>OZ245829.1:0-3407500 GCA_965228625.1 Hyphomicrobiales bacterium
TCAACCATGCATATGTCTGGGGTCAACCGGAAACGCGGCTCAATTTACCGGCGCTTTTTCGGCGGGCGGTTCTTCGCGAACACTTAGTTTGTCACTCACCTTGAAAGCCGACGGAAAGCTGAAACTGATGGCCTCGACGATCTCGTTTGCAGTCCGTTCGTCCGCGGCAATTCCCTCCAGTTCCAGGTCATTGCCCTCCATCTTCACACGGCCGGAGACGAGCCGGCGTAGTTGAATCAGCGAGGCGGAAAGTGCCCATCGCCACTCGTCGGGCGCGCCGGATGCGATTTGCATGGCATCGTCGATCTTCTTGTCCGGAAACAGGCTGCGCGCACGCCGCAAAATCTCCTCGCGGGCGTCCTCGCTCAGCACGTGGCCACCGAATGACAAGGTACTGCCATTGTACTTCACGCGTGTGGAGTATGGCTTGATCACCGGCGGTTCCACCTTGTCGACGTTCAATTCCATGCTGACGGGCAGTTGCCCGGCCGGGAGCGTCACAAGGCTTCGGTAGGCCATGGTCGTCTCGGCCTCGCCCCGAACCGAGAGGTTCGTGCCGGCCAGATGGACCGAACCCTTCTTGAGCTGTCCGAGCTGGATGACGGCGAAGCTGACCGAGCCGAGCCACTCCTGGCGTGGCGGCGATCCGCCCGCGAGCATCGACTTGTCGTCAACTTCCATATCGGGCATGGCAGCCTTGATGAAACCGACAACGGCCTGCCGATCCGCCGCAGTGGGCACGTGGCCCCTGATCTTGATCTGGCCGTCCTCTTTCGCGGCGAGCCAGGTATAGGTGTCCGGCGACGCGATCAGGTCGGATTTGTCGACGACATTGCGAACGCCCCAGATGCTGGAGATGATCCGAAGGGCGGTATCGCGTTCCTCGCGCGAAAACGAAAGCCCCTCAAGAACCGCGTCGCGGCCGTCGAAGCTCGCGATTGCCCAAGGCAACCCCGCCTCGCGCAACGCTGTCGAGGTTCGTTCCGATAGATCGCGCTCCACGCGCGTGCTGGTGGCATATTGGGCCAAGACGCCGACGAGAACGACGACCGGCAATCCCCACAGCCACTTCACAGGTCTGCAACCCACTCTCAACTCCCCATTCCGTCATTCCGAACAGAACGAATCGGGCAGCCTCCATGCAACCGCACAATTCCGCTCATGGCAATGGCACGCCACGATTTTTGCAAAATATTGCGGCTGGCGGAGAGGAAGGCCGCCGTGCCCAAATCCGGACGTGTCCATACACGTCCGCGTTCCAATTGACGCTCAATGTACATTCCCTGTGTGTTGTCCATAGGCGTCCGCTGCCGTCCATCTGAAGCCACGATGTAATGATGGTTGGAGTGGTGGGTACGCCCACCCGAGGATGCGATCATTGACCTTGCGGCATTTTGAGCGATACGAGACCAAAGGGAAAGCCGAAAGGCCGAGGAAATGCGCAGGGCCGGACGGCAGGCATTGACCCCAATACCGTTCGCGACGGCAAACACAAAGATGCGCCCACGTTCGAATCCGCGGCGCAACGTTCACGTAAAAGGCGAAGACTTCGGTAACGAGAACCATGCAAAGCAATGGATTACAACGCTTGATAGCTACGCTGAAACGGAGCCGTTTCATCGTTAGCGTGACGGCACGACGTTAAACCTGTCTCCTGAATAGGGATTCCCGGCGCCATATGGATTGTTGAGGCTGTCAGGCGAATACTGGCTTCCATATCGGCCGTAAGGGTTGGAAACAGAGTCCTGATCGTACGGATTAGTGCTCAGGCGACCACGATAATTTCCCTGCTGGTCGTAGATTTTGGGCGCATCTGTCGCATGCGGATTGGTCCAAGACTTGTTGCTGTAGCGACTCCCATACTCGCTGTACGGGTTCATGAGGCCGTCTGATTTATAGGGACTGCCGGCACCGTACGGATTGTCCAGACAGTTTGGATCGTAAGGACAGGCCGCAAATGACTGATATGAAAAAGAAAGTAGTGTGGCGCCAACAATTGATACAACCACAAGTTGTTTCATGACAGCCCCCATATTTTGTTTGGACGAGCTTGTCACTTGCTTGGTTTTATGTCCAGCACCTTTTGAAGGTCATCGTGACAGGCAATAGAATTGCTCAAACATCGGGAAATGAGAAAGAAGCCCCCTCTCCGGCCCATGGGGTTTGACACTGCAGCTTCTGATGCGGTCGCCACATGTCTGCAGAGCCGTATCAATTTCACCGATCACAAGTACAGTTGAAATTCTGTTCAGGCCTGCCGGAAGCGGAGCGAAGTACGTGATGCTCAGCTAAGCTCCGGGAAAGTATCAAGAAAAAACCCCATCGGCCAACCGACCTCAATTCCAGTACTCGGTATCTGGTTCGCGTCCTATCTCCTGCTCAACACAACACGGCCCGCTTAAGGCGGCGCAAAGGACTGACAGGAGAAGAGAATGACAAGGACGATCAAAATGAGGGCAATTCGCGCCGCCCTTATGCTCGGCATCACGCTGGGTTCCACAGGCGCGATCACGGCCATATCGGCGCCATTGACGGCATCAAGCGCCCACGCTTTCGGGTGGAGTGATATCACTGGCGCGCTCGACGACTTTGGAACAGCGGTCGCCGGAGGCATTGCACATGTCGCGGACACGATCGTCGATGCTGGCGAGGCGCTTGGCAGAAATGCCGTGCGTATCGGTGGTGATGTTGCCGACGGTATGGTCCATGTCGGTGGAACAGTGGTCGATGCTGGTGAGCACTTTGGGCGCAATGCTGTGCGCGTCGGTTCAGTCGTTGGTGACGCGGTTGGCCTGGACGGCAGTTTCGGGGTTTCGTTTTCGCCGAGTGCGTCGGGTGCGCCGGCGGTGATCAGGCCAGGGCAATGGGGACAGAGGCCCTATACTCCGGGATCCATGAAGGCGCCGCCAGAAGGCGTGCTGCCGGACTTCGACAAGGTGCTCCGCAAGAAAGACGGTCTCGCCCGGAAAAAGGCGCAGAGCCGGCCGCAGGATAAACCGCTTGATCCAGGCGATGGAACTGGTCCGGTCGGGCCACGTCCTGTGCCGAAGCAGAGATTCGACACGGTGCTCCAACAGAAAGGCAATCTCGCTTTGACGAAGGCGCAGAGTAGCGTCCCGACGAAACCTCTCGATCCGGGGGTTGGCACAAAACCGGTTCGTCCGGTCAACAGTGTTGGAAATCATCCGATTGGGCGTGACAAGTCCGTCTGGGGCCGCCCTGTCGGCGTAAAAAAACCAATCAGCCGCGACAAGTCCGTTTGGGGCAGGCCCGTCGGACAGGCAAAAACGAAAACCACAAAGTCAACCGTGAAGGCCACGCGTGTAAAAACCGCACCCGTGTCGTCAAAGCGGCCCGCAAAAAAGAGGGTCGGGCTGTCCGGCGGCAGCAAGGTCAAGACAATGAGGTGGAAGCCGATCACCAAGAAGGCGGTTCGGATGAAGTCGCAACGATCCCGGAAAAGCTACGGCGGCGGAAGTGAGACCAAGACCAAACATTGGAGAGGCAAGGTTCGAAATAAGGCCGTGCCGATGAAGATGCATGGAAACGGCAAAGCGATGAAACGCTCTAGCACCAAAACCAACGTCCGCATGCAACGAGGCGGAAAACGTCGCGGCTGATCTGCCGATGCCAATATGGGGAGAGCGGAAGGATGGCGCCATTCCGGTCGCAAGACCAGGGTGGCGCTTTCCGATTACTGATTTCTGCAAAGGCACGGAAATCAGATTTGTTCCTCAAAACAAGCGCCTAGCAAAAGAGTTTTTGTTGGTGAAATGGTGGGTGGTGTCTTCGCTAATGCTGGATAAACGTTATATATCAATAATTTATCTGCAAAATCTGGCGGAGAGGAAGGGATTCGAACCCTCGATACGGTCTCCCGTATACTCCCTTAGCAGGGGAGCGCCTTCAGCCACTCGGCCACCTCTCCGTCGCTGGGAATACAGGGGATTCCCGTTCATTTCAACTGCCGCCGGCCGCGTGGCGGTCGCACGGCGCTGCGGTCAAACGTTTATAGCCGGGCGCGGGTGCCGGCTGGAAAATTGACATCCGGCGGTTCTTCAGGTTGATGAGGCCGAGACCGGCGTGACACCCGCCCCTAGCTCAACTGGATAGAGCATCGGACTTCGAATCCGAAGGTTGCAGGTTCGAATCCTGCGGGGCGGGCCAATCTCGGCCGTTTGTGTCAGGTCGTGTGCGGTCCGTCCGGACCACGATTTGCGGACTCAGCGCAGTCCAAGCTTGTCGATCAGCCGTGCGCGTTTCATCAGCCACCAGCCGGCCTCCGGCGGCCACATGGCGTGGTTTTCGTCGGCCTTGAGCTGCGCCGCGGCGTGTAGCGGCCAGTTCGGGTCATCGAGCATTTCGCGCGCGAGCGCGACCATATCGGCGCGCCCTTCAGAGACAATTTCCTCGCATGCCTGGGCATCCCAGAGAAAGCCGACGGCCATTGACGCCACGTCGGCTTCGCGCCGAATGCGCTCGGCAAACGGAACCTGAAATCCCTGCTCGATTTTCATGCGCCGGGGACGTTCTCGTCCGCCGACGCCACCGGTGGAGCAATCGATCATGTCCACCCCTTCCCGCGCGAGCACACGCGCGGTCTCGACCGTTTCGTCGGCCTCGATCCCGCCCTCGATCCAGTCGGTCGCGGAAAGCCTGAAGATGAGTGGCATGTCTTCAGGCCAGTGATTGCGTATGGACCGGGCCACTTCGACGGCAAACCTCTGCCGTCCAGCGTCGTCCCCACCCCACGCGTCCGTTCTGTGATTGGCGATCGGTGAGAGAAACTGATGGATCAGGAATCCATGTGCGCCGTAAACCTCAAGCACCTTGAAGCCTGCCTCGAGGGCGCGCCTTGCCGCGTGGCCGAAGGCGGCAATCACCCGTCTGATGTCGTCTTCGCCCATTTCGGCAGGCGTTGGCCATCCGTCGGCGTAAGGAACCGCAGACGGTGCAACGGCCGTCCACGGCTTTTCGTCACGCTCTCGTTCATCGTCGTCCGTGACCGGCGTTTCGCCGTGCCAGGGGCGGCGTTCGGAGGCCTTGCGCCCGGCGTGGCCGAGCTGAATCCCGGGCATTGCACCTTCCGCCTCGAGAAACGCGGTGATCGGGCGGAGCGGTTCGACCTGTCCCTCCTCCCAAAGGCCCAGATCTCCGTGCGTACGCCTGCCGTCGGCCTCAACCGCCGTGGCTTCGGCAAACACCAGGCCCGCACCGCCGAGAGCGAAGCGCCCCAGATGGACGAGATGCCAGTTGTTCGCGTAGCCATTTTTCGCGCGGTACTGGCTCATCGGTGAGACAGCAATCCGGTTCTTGAATGTTACGCCTCGCAACGCGAGGGGTTGGAACAACTCACTCATGGTCGATCACTCCTTTGCGCGGAATGCGGCGCTGCCCGGCGGCACGTAACTACCAGCCGTACACGTCGCGCGCGATAGCATCGCGAAACAAACTGATTGTTCAGATCGAGGTGAGTGCAATTGCGCGTGCACGATGTCAGGCAAGAACCGTGCGCGCTGGCGGGCTACAGACGCGAGGTCCTGGTATCTGCCCGCCAGCAGTCTGTGGAATGTCGTCCGACGGTTAGAACGAACCGCGGTATTTTTCCGGCAGCAACGGCGTGTCGATCACATGGATCACGCCATTGTCGGCCACGATGTCGGCCTTGACGACCTTGTTGCCGTCCACCATCACATCGCCGGTTCCGTCAACCATGACCATGGTGCCTTCGACGGTCTTGGCGTCCGTCTTCTTGCCCTTGAGGTCGGCGGCCATCACCTTGCCCGGCACCACGTGGTGTTTCAGAAGGCGCACGAGATGCTCTTTCTTGGCAGGGTTCAGGAACAGGTCCACTTCCGCCTTGGGCCACTTCGCGAATGCCGCATCCGTCGGGGCGAAGACCGTGAATGGCCCCGGACCCTTGAGCGTTTCGGCAAGGCCGGCCGCATTGATCATCTTGACCAGGATCGTGAAATCCGGATTGGCCGCGGCGGTATCGACGATATCCTTGGCGAACGCCGGCGCTGCCGCGAAGCCGAGCGGTAGTGCCACCGCGGCGGCAAAGATCTTTGAGCGAATTGATTTCATTACAAGCTCCCTGTGTGTTGGCTTTGGAGAGATACGCGACGGTTACGTGCGGGACCCGGCTACAGATGCTGCCTTCAAGGTTGCCGTGTGTTCACGATGTCGCGAGCGGCAACACGTTGCGAAACGCGACGCAAGGTTTATGCCGCTCACCGATAGCGCGGAGTCGCGTGGGAACCGTCACGCGAAATTGATGGTTTGCCAAATGTCGTGCGGCGCTCAGACGCGCCGATGGACGTAAACTCTCACCAAGCCCATCAATGCCGGAGTCCGCGCATGCAACACGTCAGCCATTGGATCGCAAGGGCGCTCGCTGTCTTGGGCGCGCTGATGGTGCTCACGCCCTCATACGTGCTTGCGCAGGACCGGGACGCGACCGAGGTGAAGGCGACAGAACCCCCGGAGATCACATGGCACCCATGGGGAAATGAACTGTTCGCAGCCGCGAAACGGGAAAACCGCCATATCCTGCTCGACCTCAACGCGCGCTGGTGCCACTGGTGCCACTTCATGGAGCGACGGACATACGCTCATCCTGATGTCCGTGAGCTGGTTGCCAACGGGTACCTGGCTGTGCGCGTCGATCAGGACGCGAACCCCGATCTCGCGTCGCGCTATGGCGACTGGGGCTGGCCTGCCACAATCATCTTTGATCCGCAAGGCAATGAAGTCGCAAAACTGCAAGGCTTCCAGCGCCCGAGCCTGATGTCGACCATTCTCTACATCATCCGCAATCAGCCTGAGCAGATTCCGAAGCTGCCGACCAGGCGTGGTTTCGCAAAGTCGACGACCGCGTTTCTCGACTCGGCGCAACGGGCCCGCATCCTCGATCTCATGAAGAATTCCTATGACACCGAGCATGCGGGCTGGGGCCGGCGCTTGAAGTTTCTGCAGCCGGACGTTGTCGAATATGCGCTGCGAGAAGCGCGCCACGGAAACACGGAGCTGGAGCAACGTGTCAGGGCGTCGCTCGACGCGGCTCTTGTGTTGATCGACCCTGAGTGGGGCGGCATCTACCAGTATTCCCACAAACGCGACTGGTCGGCGCCCCACTTCGAAAAGCTGATGTGGTTCCAGGCACAGAACATGCGGGCATACGCCCTCGCCTACCGGCAGTTTGGCGACCCGAAATACCTTGAGGCGGTGCAGAGTCTGTACGGGTATCTGACAACATATCTGCGCAGTCCGGAGGGCGCCTTCTACACAAGCCAGGATGCGGACGTGGACGCCGAAACGCTTGGTGAGGATTTCTACAGGCTCTCGGCAGCCGAACGCGCACGCCAGCCCAAATCCCCGCCGATCGACACGAATCGCTATGCCCGTGAAAACGGGTGGGCAATTACCGGTCTGCTCGCGGTTTACGATGTGACGGGCGATGAGGCGGCGCTCGACCATGCGATCACGGCGGCAGAATGGGTTCTGAAGAACCGGAGATTGCCAGGCGGCGGTTTTACACATGGTGTCAACGACCGCGGCGGTCCGTTTCTTTCAGACTCTCTTGCAATGGCGCGTGCGCTGCTTGGTCTGTACGCGGCAACCGGAGATGCGCGCTGGTTGCGTGAGGCCGAACGTGCCGGCGATTATTTGGACAGCACCTTCCGCCACCCCGGCGCGGGTTTCGTCACAACCGCGAAACCTGCAGCCGAGGCGGCGGCATTTGCACAGCCGTATTTCAACATCGATGAGAACACCCGTCTGGCGCGATTTGCCAACGCGTTGCACCGTGTATCGGGCAAGGCGCGATTTCGTGACATGGTGGTTCATGCCATGCGGTACCTGACAACGGATGCGGTGACGACGGAACGACGGTTCCTTGTGGGCATCGTCCTTGCCGATGACGAGCTTGCGGTTGAACCGCCGCATATCGCAATTGTCGGTGCGAAGGAGCACGCGCAGTCAAAAAGGCTTCTTCGAGAAGCGCTGAAACTGCCGTTCAGCTATCGGCGCATCGATTTCTGGGATCCGGACAAAGAGACGCCGCCCAACCCGGATGTGACTTATCCGCCGCTCGAAAAACCTGCGGCATTCGCCTGCGCCAACCAGATTTGCTCGCTGCCGGTATTCGAACCGGAAGGACTGGCGCCGGTCGTGCAGCGCATGCTGGATCAGCGGGTCGTGCGGAAGACCGACAACTGATGGCAGGTCTTCGCGCGTTCACGATGTCGCGAGATGCCGCGTGAACCGGCAAGACCGGCCGCATTCCTGTTGCAAACATGCGTGTCCGATGTCATCGATTTTGGGAAGATCGGGGTTGACGAGGGGTCCGCTGTGGGCATCCGTCTGGATAGCAAGCGTTTGGCGCTTGGTGTTGTCGCCGGCATCGTGCTGGTGAGCATCGCGGTATTTGCGTTGCACAATGTTCCGACGGCCTTGTCGGATGACGACCGAACAGCTTCCCATGAGATCCTCGAGCGGGCCGGTTACGGTCAGGAATGGCGTTCAAAGCTGGATCTCGCGACCTATGACGGCCAGGTGGAGGCGATCATTGCGGTACAGGACGCGGTGCTGAAAGCATCCCCGAACGACACCGATATCCCGTTCGACATGCCTCGTGAACCGGCGGACCTGCTGCGCATGCAGATGGGCTTTTGTTTCGACCGCAGTCGCGCCATCGAGAAGATCCTTGCGATGCTGGGGCTCGAGACCCGGCACATTGCCGTCTATTCGACCAGGAAGACGGGTTCCGCGCTTGTGTCTCTGCTCACGCCTCAGGTCATGTCTCACGCGGTGAGCGAGGTGAAAACAAACAAGGGATGGATGGTCGTCGACTCCAACGACCGCTGGATTGGTCTCACGCGCGACAACCTGCCGGTCTCAATGGAGACCCTGCGGAACACCCATGCTTCCGGAACAAAATGGAGCGCGCGCAACGAGGATCGGGTAAACCGGATTTTCACCGGCGAATTCACCTATGTAATCGGCCTCTATTCCCGGCACGGCCGCTTTTTCCCGCCGTACACCCGCGTGCCGGATGTCAATTGGCGCGACTTCGTGGTTGCAAACATCTTCGGTTAGCACGGTTCGGTCTGGCGCGTGTGCCGGTCCCATATGGCTGGAGGGCCTTGGGAGCCACCGTCAGGTTGACCGTGCAACGAGACCTCGGTCGGCCTCGTTGCCGCTGACGAGCCGGCTCATCTCGTCGAGGCCGGCGACCTTTCCCTCGCGCAAGGAATAGAATGCGTTCACCTGGATGATCGAGTGGCTCTCGGTATCGGTGAAAAAGTCAACGTTGAGGATCGCGGCGATACAGTCCGGCGACGTGACGATCTTCTTAAATTTGACCTCGAAAGAACTGAGCTTCTGGTGCATCAGGTCAAGGTGCGCTTCGAATTCCTCACGGTTCATGGTGACTCCGTCGGAGTGCGCGATGAAATCATCCGTCATATAGCGTGAGACCGTTTCCGCGTCGGGAGTGTTCCGGATCAGTTGATCGTAGAGCCCGAGCAAAAAGGCCTTGGCCTCGTCATCGGTCATTAAAGGGTGCGTCCTGGCAGTGTCACGAAAGCCGATAGACGTTCGCTATTCGGTTGAGACCCAGGTGAAGCGCGCGTTGTAGCGCGTGTCCTGTGCCCAGTCCGGAGGCACGGCACCGGCGGCCCCGTGTTCTTTCTTGGCCTTCTTCATCTGTTTTTCGCCCAATTCGGCTTTCACGTTCTTCTTGTGAAGCTTCTTTTCGGTCTTGGATTTCTTCTTAGACTTTGAACTCATGGTTGCACCACCGGATCATCAGATATCTCACATCTGACCATAACCTACACAATCATCGGTGCGATGCCTACACGCACACAAAAACACTTTGCGCGAACGCAGATCGGTTTCGTGTCGCGCCGTTACATGATACCGAACCGGGTTCCGCTATGGGATGACTGCGTCGGATACGTTCATCGTCGTGTTGGCGCGGACGGACGGCACCAAAAAGCTCAGGTGAGAGAGTTCTGCGATGCGTGAGTCCAACGGTGTTTTTCTGGGTGGTGACGCCCGGTCGGGCACGACCCTCCTGATCGACCTTATCGGACTGCATCCGCGGCTCTCGCCGATCTACGAGACCAATTTCCTCGTCCGGATCGCGAACCTTCTGACGAAGTATGGCTGGTTGGCGCGCATTCACGGCCCGAACCGGATTCGTGAGATCATGGAAGATGCATGCACCTTGCTCCCCTCCAGCAGGCACACCGAGCCCCGCGGGACGGGCGAGACGTTCCTGCATGGACCGAACCATGTGCTGCTCGAGCCGGAATTCGTCATGGCGCAGACGGCAAGGCTCGAGACAACTGTAAGGTGGGGCGGCCACAATCAGGCGCTGAATGACTTCATCATCACGCTGTTCGACGAGCACTGCCAGGCCGACAACAAACCCCGGTGGGTCAACAAGACGCCGCGAAACATCAATGTGCTACCGCGCCTTCACGCGGCCACGCCCGGAATGAAGTTCATCCATTCCGTGCGGGACGGTCGTGACGTGGCGTGTTCGAACATGCGCCGGGGATCACGCAACATACGGGAAGGCGCGTCCTCCTGGATAAACGTCATCCGGCAGGGCCGCGTATACGCGCAAAAGTATGGCGACCAGTTCCTCGAAGTCAGATACGAGAACCTCCTCACCGATCCGCGCAGTGAATTGAACCGGGTGTTCAACTGGTTGGGTGAGGAACCCTGCGCGGACGACGTCGTGAAAACATACAAGGACAAGGGTTTCCGCATTGATGCGTCACGCGTGAGCGCGTGGAAGCAGGAATTGTCGGAAGAGGATTTGCGGGAATTCGAGCGCATCGCCGGCGACCTGATCGATACTCTGGGCTACCGCGAGGCGTGATTGGCTTGGCCTCGAGGATCTACCGGCGCGCCCGGCAGACCAGGCAACCTCAGGCGCCGACAGGCTTGTTCATATCCTGCTCGAAGGCGTCATGGGCCCGTTCGGGTCCGAAACAGATCAACACGTCGCCCGGTGAAAGCTCGACCGCGCCATTCAGTTGATGAAAGGCGCGCGTTTCGCCATCCCGCACGGCGAGGATCTTGAGGTCGTTGTTGTCTGCCCAGATGTCGTCCCCGTCCTTGCCATGGGGCCTGACGACCGTGTGTTCGGCAATGCTGTAACCATCGTCGAGCTGCAGCATGCGGTGGTACTTGCGGTCCCCGAGCGACGTCGTTCTGGCCAGAATGACACCGACCAGGTCGCACATGGTGCGATCGAGCCGTTTGAAGGTGGTCATGACAAAGATGACCGCGATGGCCGCGACGATCGTGAACACCTGCCAGGCGATCGATCCGACCCCCTGCCCGGCGTCGACTAGCGCAACGATGAAGGTCGCCGCGACGGATACGAGGCCGAGATTGCCGATGATCATGAGCGCCACGAGAATGCGCCGCCGGATCGGATAATTCACGATCATCTCCGATTCATGGGTGGTAAACCCGGTGCCGGTCAGTGCAGAGAGGCACTGAAAGCGCGCGACGTTCTCCGGCAGCCCTGTCATGCGCATTGCCACACCGGCAATGCGGACGACGGAGACCGACAGGGCGAGAAGGACGGCGATTGTCAAAGCGGCGGCCATGGCAGGTCATACCCCCAGTTCGTTGCGCCCGAACGTGAAAGTCCGTTCGATCAGGTTGCGCATGTCTTCGGACGGGTCGTCGGCTTCGAGAATTCTGTCCGCTTTGGCGACCGCGCCGACATACCCTTGCGTGTGCCAATGGCCTGGCGCAGGAAGCGGCGGCAGGTTGTCCGGTTTGAGATGCGGCCAAGGATTCATGTAGAAATAGGGCTGATCGTAGCTCTCATCGCCCGGCGACATACCGACACCGATGCCTCGTGCGGTTTCGGAATCGCCCGCCTCCAGGCTCACATATGTGGCGATGTCGAAATGGTGCGGCCAACAGCGAACCGGACTCGGACCCGGCTCGATATTGCCGTGCTGGGCCGCGAAATCGCTGATCAGGGTGTTGGCGAAATCGAACCAGGACGACAGGGCGCCGAGGCCTTCGTCCTGCCCTTTCGTCCCGAAAACCTCGACCGCATCCACATCGGCCGGAAGCGTATACGGTATCTCTGCGCCGGATGCGGGTTTCAAACCGCCCTTCTCCAGTTTGGCGTCGAGCCATGCGACGGCATCCGCCATGGACGTGTTGTTGAGCCTTTTGTGTGCAACCGGCTCATCGTCCCGAACGAGAGCGACAGTCAGTGGGCTGAGAGACACGGCAACGAACCATTCAACGGCGTCACCGTGAACAGGTTGAGAGAGGAACCGGCGCCCTCGGCTATCCCATCCCAGATTGGAATGACTGTCGTCGGGAACGGACGGCAGGTTGGCACGCGCCGCCATGGTTGCGAGTTGAACGGCCTTGTGCGCGATTGCCCGTGCGGGGCCGAGAGCGCACGGTGATGTCCGGCGCAAATCGTTCTCGACTGACATCGAAGGGTGCTCCTGTAAGCTTTTGTTCTGGCTTAACTTAAACAAGCTCGGCGTCGGTTATGATCTCAACCAGCGACGGCCCGTCATGGGCGAGTGCAGCGGCAATCGCCTCACTCAGGTCCTCCGACTTCGAGACCTTCTTGCCGTGCCCACCGCACAGCTTCGCGAAGGCGGCGAATGAGGGGTTATGCAATGCGGTTTCCCAGACGGGCCATTCACCAGCGCGCTGCTCCTTCGAGATCTTTCCGAGCTCGGAATTGTTGAGCAGGATGTGCGTGATGTTCATGCCGTATTTGACCGCCGTGGTGAACTCCATCGCGTATTGGCCGAACCCACCGTCTCCGGAGATGGAAATGACCTTGCGTCCGGCAAACTGATCGAAATCCTGTGTTGCGCACCAGGCCCCCATGGCGGCGGGAAAGCCGAATCCGATTGAGCCGAGGTAACCGGACATCAGCACGCGCTGGCCCTTGGTCTCAAAATACCGGCCGAACGAATAGGTGTTGTTGCCGACGTCGACGGCAATGATCGCATCCTCGGGACACAGCTCCGTCAGAACCTCGAAAATCGCCGCGGAATGAACGCCGCCTGATTGGTCTTCCTCGCGTCGCGACGCCTTTTCGGCGCGCCAGATCTTCCAGCGTTCCACAAGCTCGGCAATCTGGTTCGCCGCGTCCTTCGGCCGTTGGAGCTTGGGCCCGATCGCCTGGCAGAAGGCGCCAATCTCGCCCCAGACGGGCAATCTGACGGGATGAAACTTGCCGAGTTGCATGCGTTCGAAATCGACCTGGATGATCGGCTTGGACGGCTCGATACCGGTATGATTGGCGAAGGAAGATCCAAGTGAAACAATGAGATCCGCCTCATTCATAAACCAGCTTGCGATCGGCGTTCCCGACCGACCGAGCACGCCGGCGGCATTGGGATGGGAGTCGGCAATCAGGCCCTTGCCCTTGAACGTCGTCATGACGGGCGCGCCGATGGCCTCGGCAAGGGCAACGACCTGCTCGCGCGCCGCGATGGCGCCGTAGCCCATGACGATGATGGGCCGCTTGGCGCCGTTGATCAGCTCGGCTGCCTCGTCAATGTCCTCCTGTGAAGGTACGACGACTGACCGACCAAGACGGCCCGTCGGACGGGCCGGTTCTTCGTTGTTCGCGATGGTCTGCACGTCGTCCGGGAAAATGAGATGCGCGACGTCGCGCTCGACAATGGCGGTCTTGCAGGCCAGCGACATCAGCTCGGCATGGTTGGAGCTCGGCAGGACCGCTTGCGAGAACCGCGCGACGCTTTCGAACGCTGAATGCAGGTCGATGTCCTGGAATGCACCGGGACCGAACACCTGGGTCTGAACCTGACCGGTGAGTGCGAGCACGGGCGCACGGTCCACCTTTGCGTCCCACATGCCCGTGAGCAGATTGGTGGCGCCCGGGCCGGCAATGGTGAGACACGCTGCCGGCATGGCGGTCAGCTTGCCGTAGCCGGAGGCGGCAAATGCGGCGGCGCCCTCGTGCCGGACGCCGATATAGCCGATCTCGCCGTCCGCCGCGCGCAGCCGGATCGCGTCGGCAAGACCGAGATTGGAATGGCCGACCATCCCGAAGACACGTTTGACGCCCCAGTTGACCATGGTTTCGGCCATGACGTCCGTGACCGTTCGTTCCCGCTCCGGCTCCGGTTCAAGGCCGACGAAGACCTCTTTCTCGCGCACCTCGACCGGGTAAAGCGTCTGGCCGGTGTCCTCGTGTCCGCCGGGCGGCGCGCCGGTCAGCGGATCGAAGTCCCAGCCGTGCCAGGGGCATCGGATCCAGCATTTGCCGTCGATACCCCGCTCGATCGATCCCTCGCCCAGCGGTCCGCCCTGATGTGGGCAGTGATTGTCCATGGCCGCCCACTGGCCGTCAAAATGGGCGAGACAGATTGAAACGTTGCGCGCGGTGACCGATTTCACTCGGCCATCCCCCAGATCGTCGACTTCGCCGACCTTGATCCAGTCCAGTTGCTGCTCATTCATTGCATGGCTCCATGTGATTGCCGAGGACAAATCCGTCGGACATTTTAGAGGTCAGTTAATCTGCTTCCCGTCCCTGAGTTCGTCACAACGCCGTACCGAAATCAGTGGCACGGAGTTCTCCTTGTGCTGGTGCGGGTTGACCGTTCTACGTCGCCGGCGAATTGGCGGATGTTTCCACCGGCTTCGTTTCCGCGCATTCGCCCTTCTGTTTGATTTTCGCCGCGTACCAGCGGGCCCCGGGTGCGGCGCTGAGCCCGTGCAGCAGGGCGCTGATCCAGACCGCGTTGATGGCCAGCATCAGGATGGGCTGCCCGAGCTCTTCCACCGTCTGCCCGACCACGAGAAGCGCGAACAGGGCTGTTGCGAGACCACGCGGACCGAACCACCCGAAGAAGACGCGCGTCACCGGCGAGGCATCCGTGCCGATAAGCGAGATCCAGATGGCGAGCGGGCGCACAACGAAAAGGCTGAGCAGAATGAGAGCCAGCGCGGCTGGCGTCAGATGATGCAACGCCTCGGGCACCAGGGCGAGCCCGATCAGCAGGAAAGCGCTCCAGGTGATGAGCTGGCCTTCGCTCTCCGTAAATTCATAGACAAACCGGCATTTGCCCTGAACCAGATTGCCGAAGCACAAGCCGGCGGCGAACGCGGCGATGAAGCCGTTGCCGTCAACCGCCGTTGCCGCGAGATAAGCCGTGCCCGCCAGCGCGAGGGCGCCGACGCCCTCATAAACATCCGAGGTGTAGCCGCGCGCGGTGGCTTTCAGCAGGACATAGGCGCCGGCGAAGCCGATCACGGCACCGACGATCGGTCCAAGCGTCACCTGCTTGATGCCGAACAGGATCCATTCAACATTGTTCTGGCTCATCTCTTCCGCGGTCAGGCTGGCGAACAGCAGCACGGCCGGAAGCGCGAGCCCGTCGTTCAGCCCGCTCTCTACCGTCAACGCCCGGCGCGGGCGTTCCGGAATGAGCGGGTTTGACACCACGGCCTGACCGAGAGCGGCGTCGGTGGGCGCGAGGACCGATGCCACGAGCAGCAATGCGAAGACCGGCCATCCCGGGAACAGAGCCCATGCGGCGAGCGCGCCGAAGATGATCGCCAGGGGCAGGCCGATAAGAAGCATGCGTTGCGGCCAGAGATGCCGACGGCGCAATGCGGCGAAGTCGATCTGTGCGGCGTCGAGAAACAACAGAATGACCAGCGCCATCTCGGCGGTCACGTGGAGAATTTCCTCGACCTCCCTGTGGGGCATGATCCCGGTTTGCGACAGGAGGTAGCCGAAGGCGAGGAAGGCCATGGGCGCCGTGAGCATGGTCGACGAGAGACGCTTGGCGACCATTGTGAAGGCGAGCATGAATATCGCGGAAAGTAGCAGGCCTGCTGTCATCTGATCGCCCCCTTGATGTGCAATCTTCGTCCCGAGTCACCGTTGCATGTATTTGTCAGATGCACGGGTGCTGGATAAGGTTACATGCGATTTTGAATTTAATCTGCACCGGCCAGCTCAGCCGGGCCGCACTGTGCGATCATTCGAGCGAGATTTGAGGTTGGCTTCGCCGCTTTCTCCCGATCGAGAAAAGACCGATGACAGCGCAGAAATGCAGTCGCTTCGCGACGGTGACGTTAAGGCGACCGAGGCGTTCGTCCGCAATCATGCCCCCTGGATGCTGGCGCTTGCGCGCCGCATTCTGAAAGACGAGGCTCAGGCGGAAGATGCGGTGCAAAGTGCTTTCGCCAGCGTGTTCCAGAACCTCGGGTCGTTCGAAGGCCGGTCCGCGCCGAAAACCTGGATCCACCGTATCGTCGTCAATCAGGCTCTGATGTTGTTGCGAAAGCGTGATCGGCTGCAGGAAGAACCGATCGACGATCTGCTGCCCGTGTTCGACGAGAACGGATGTCGGTTTGAGGACCCGTGGTCCGTTCTGGAAACGCCTGAGACGATCTTTCAGCAATCTCAGGCGCGGCAGCACATCACGGCGCTGATCGACCAGTTGCCGGATGCCTATCGCGTGGTCCTGATCCTGCGCGATATCGAGGAGATGCCGACCGCCGACGTGGCGGAGGCGCTGAGCCTGAGCGAGGCCAATGTGAAGGTCCGTTTGCACCGCGCGCGGGCCGCCTTGAAACGATTACTTGAACCGTTGTTACGGGGAGAAGCGATATGAGCAAGAAACCCAATTCCGTTATGCGGCGCATCCATGGGATGATGTTCAAGCTGCCCCTGATGATCACATGTGAGCAGTTTGAGGACTTCATCCTTGCCTATCTCGAAGACGAACTGCCGAAACGGCAGAAGATCGTCTTCGATCTTCATCTGAAGATGTGCCGCGAGTGCCGGGAATATCTGAGCGCCTATCGCGCATCGATGGAGTTGGCGAAGGATGCCCTGACGGCGGACAAGGACGGTCCCCCGGAAGAGGTGCCGGACGATCTCGTGAAGGCCGTTCTCGCCGCGCGGGATACGTGATCGCCCGTTGATGCCGAAGGAAGAAGCGGCCGCCTAACGGCTGTCGCGCTTCGCTTGGCCGCGGCGCTGAACAGCGAGAACGTGGCCCTTCTCCCGTCCCGCGGTGAGCCGCTCGACGGTCTTGCTGCGGGGCTTCGCGGCCATGCCTTTCGATGCCGTTTTCGTGGCGGGACGTTTCTTGCCTTTCTTGTTGGCGCGTTTCTTCTCGAGCGCCTTGAGCGCCGCCGCCTTGTGCAGTTCGCGGGCTTCCTTGACCTCAATTTCCAGCAAGCGTCGCTCGCACCGCCGCAGCGCCTCGCGAAAGATCTCCGCCTTGCGTTTCGAGAGTTCGCCCGACTGGCCCTTGCGGGCTTCGGAAATCGCGCGTTCGCGCGCCTTGTCGGAATGGCGGCGCAAGGTCGTGATCCGCTTGCGCAGTGTCGACCGGTCCAGTTCGCGAAGCTCCTTGGAGAGCACATCCCGGACCAGGTCGAGCTCCCGCTCCGAGGTGTATTTGGCGATGCGGTTGAGAAGAGATGACATGGGAGGAACACCTGAGGTTACGACTGTACGCCAAGCTAGCCCGTGCCTGTCCGGAACGCCAGAACTCAGCCCGAATAGAGGTCGTGTGCGGGGTTACGCTCCGCGAGCCGAAGCGGATTGATCACCCTCCCCGGTGTCCCGTTGGACTATCCCCCCTCGCCGGCCAGCTCATCCTTCGCGCCGCGCCGCGCCACCATCATCTCGCGGAAGGGAGCGATGAGACACAAGGCGGTGAGAATGAAGATTGCCAGTGTGATCGGGCGCTCCCAGACGAAGTTCCACCCGTCGGCGATTTCAAGTGCGCGGCGCAGGTTCTCTTCCATCAGCTTTCCAAGCACGAATCCGAGGATCAGGGGCGCCATCGGGTATCCGGTGAGACGTAGAATGATGGCGAGGACCGCAAAGATCACCATGAGGTGAATGTCGAAGGTGTTGAAGGAGACCAGATACACGCCGCACAGCGAGAAGAACATGATCAGCGGCACGAGAATCTGCTCGGGCAACGCCAAAAGCCGGGCGATGTACGGGATCAGCGGCAGGTTCAGGATCAACAGAACGATGTTGCCGATATACATCGACACGATCACCGCCCAGAACACGTCCGGCGCTTCGACGAACAGACGCGGACCCGGCTGCACGCCGTAGGAAATCAGTGCGCCGAGCATGACGGCGGTCGTGCCGGATCCCGGAATACCGAGGGTGAGCAGCGGAACGAAAGACCCCGAGCAGGCGGCGTTGTTTGCCGTCTCCGGCGCCGCAAGGCCGCGGATCGATCCCTTGCCGAATTTTTCCTTGTCCTTGCCCTTCGCAAGGTTGCGCTCCATGCCGTAGGCGAGAAACGAGGCGATGGTCGCGCCGGCACCCGGCAGCACGCCGATGAAGAAGCCGAGAATGGACGAGCGGCCGATGGTCGGCACCATTTCCTTCACTTCGCCCTTGGACACCTTCATGGACCCCAGATTGCCCCGTGCGGCTTCCTGAGCCTTTGCGTCCGTCGTGTCCTTCTTGAGGACCGTCATGATGGCTTCGGAAAGCGCGAACGTCGCCATCGCCAGAAGCAGGAAGCTGATGCCGTCGAGCAGGTCGACCATGCCGAACGTGTAGCGCGTGATATCCGAGGCGGCGTCCTGTCCGACGGTCGCCAACCCCAGCCCGAAGCACGTCATGAGCATCGCCTTGAGGAATTGCCCCCTCCCCGCAAAGGCGGAGACGGCGGTCAGTCCCAGCACCATCAGCGCGAAGTACTCGGCCGACTGGAAGCTGAGAGACACGGCGGCCAGCGCCGGCGCGGCAAGCAGCAGAAAGACTGCAGCAATGGTTCCGCCGGAGAACGAGGCGTAGGCGGCGATGGCCAGGGCCTTGCCCGCCATACCCTGGCGCGCCATGGGGTATCCGTCGAAGGAGGTGGCGACGGTCCCGGCCACGCCGGGGGCGTTGAGCAGGATCGAGGAGGTCGATCCGCCGAAGATCGCCCCGTAATACACGCCCGCCATCAGGATCATGCCCGATGCCGGGTCGAACCCGTAGGTGACGGGGATCATCAGCGCGATCGCCGAGATCGGCCCGAGGCCGGGAAGCATGCCGATGAACGTCCCGGCGAAACAGCCGACGAACACCATCATCAGATTGACCGGCTGGATGACCGTTGTCAGGCCTGTGAGAATACCTTCGAGCATGGTTATTTGACCCCCACCCACTCCAGGAACGGATCGGCGATGTAGATGCCAAGCAGGCCGTCGAGGATGAATTCAAATCCCGCCGCGATCGGAACCGAGGCGAGCAGCAGCAACCAGATCCGCCGTTCGCCAAGGAGCAGGAAACCGCCGATCAGGAATACGGATGTGGAGATCAGAAAGCCGACGGACTTGATGGTCAGTCCGTAGAAAATCATGAGGACGCAGAGTGCCGCGGGCCGCAGCCAGTCCATGGTCTTCCAGGACGCGAAGCCTTCGTCGTCCTTGCCCGGCATCACCATGATGAGAAACGCAAACAAGATCGCCGCCAGACCAATGGCCTTCGGGAAGGTCTGGGCGTTGATGAAGTCTTCCTCCGAGCCCGGATAGAGTTCGATCTGATACGCCGACAGGAAATATCCCAGCGATATCACCAGAAGTACGAATCCGGATACGCGGTCCTTGGTCATGGCGTCTTCCTCCCCGCTGATCCGGTCCGCGGCGCCCCCTCGCCGCGGACCGTATTTGTCACCGCAGTGCGGTGGTGGACATCTGTGCTAGCGGACGGTTTTCACGCCCAGCTTCGTCAGGAGGTCCTTCATGAGCTTTTCCTGGTCTTCCAGGAAGGTGGCGAACTCGGCGCGCGGCCGGTAGATGTTCACCCAGCCGTTGCGCTTGCGGACTTCTTCCCACTCCGGGGTGCCCTGAACGTCGCCGAGGATCTTGGCGTACTTGTCCGCGGTCGCGTCATCGAGACCGGGTGCACCGAAGAATCCGCGCCAGTTGACGAATTCGGCGCCCTCGCCGCATGGCGGGATGTTCTCGACCGGCTCTTTGGCGGTCACGCACAGGATCTTCACCTGCCCTGCGCGCGCCTGTTCGAGAGCTTCGCCGAGACCGGTCGAAAGAAGCTGTGTCTCGCCCGACAGCAGACCGGCCATGGCCTTGCCGCCTGCGTCATACGAGATGTACCGGACTTTGGCCGGGTCGGCGCCGTGCGCCTGGAACGCCTGCGATGCGACCAGGTGATCCATGCCGCCTTTCACGGAACCGCCCGCGACCTTCACCTTGCGCGGGTTCTCCTTGTAGGCCTTCAGAACGTCATCAAAGGACTTGTAGGGCGAGTCCGCAGGAACGACAAAGGCACCGTAGTCGCCGATGATGCCGGCAATCGGTGTCAGGTCGCGGAAGGATTGCGGAAAGCGGCCGCGCAATGACCGCAGCACGATCGGCGTGGAATTGACCATAAGGGTCGCGCCCTGCCGGTCGGCGGTCTCGATAATGTGGGCGATTGCCTTGCCGCCGCCGCCGCCCGACATGTTCTCGTAGGACGAGGATTTGACCTTGCCGGCTTTCGTCAGGGCTTCGCCGGTTCCGCGCGCGGTTCCGTCCCAGCCACCGCCGGGACCACCGGGAATCAGGAAGTGGAGCTTCTCGACATCTGCGGCGTGGGTCTGCGCCGGCGCAAAAGCCGTCACAGCCAATGCGGCAATGGACGCTGCCGCGACGTTTCTAAGGAATTTGTGGATCGGTATCATCTTGCCTTCTCCATGAGCGAATTCGCGACGTGCTGCCGCCAGGAGGCAAAGACAAGATTGGATATGAGCGTTCGTCAGCCCGACGCATGGCCTTCCTCCCAGCCGCACCGCGAGTGTTTTTGTTGTTCACTTTGTTCGCAGTTTGCACAGCAGTTAGGCAGAATAGCCGCTCAAGCTGTCACGAGCCTGTCGTGGCGGGCGTCAGCGTCCGCCAAGAGCGCGGTTCCAGCTGTGGAGAAGTTTGCGCCGCTTGATCCGGTCGAGATAGACCAGCAGTCCCGGGCCGATGCGGATCGGGCGCAGACGGGCTCCAAGCTGCCGGCGCATTGCCGCCGCTGTGTTCGGTCCCGTGACGGCGGAGCTGAGCGCGCTCATGTGCATTTTCTCCGCGAGGACCCTCTGGCCGTCTGCGGAGAGGATGAAGGACAGGAACCGTGCGCCACCTTCCGGGTTGGCGGATAACTTCGGGATGAGCGCGATGCGCGACATGACGATCGTGTAGTCCTCAAGCAGGGCGATTCCCAAATCGGGATGTTGTGCCGCATGAGCCATTGCGTACGACCCGACGAGGTTGTAGCCGAGCACGAATTTGCCGGTAGAGACGTGATCGATGATGGCATTCGAGCTCGAATAGAGCTTCACGCCGTTTTCACCGAACAGGCGAACGAGCCGCCAAATGGACTCAGAGTGCTGAGCGTCGCGGGCAAGCAAGAGCAGACCAAACCCGCTGCGCTCGACATCGTACGTGGCCACGCGTCCAAAGATCTCTGGATCACGTTTCTCCAGAAATGTCATGAGTTCCGCTCGTGTCTTCGGTGGTTCGATGTCGCGAAAGGACGGCTTGTGATAAACCATCACCGCAGGCTCGAACGAGATGCCGAAAGCCTCGTCGCGCCAGACGGACCATAACGGCAGCTCGGTCCTGCCGCTCACCGGAAACGATTGCGCGTATCCGTCATTTGCAAGCTTCATCTGCAGGTCCATCGCCGAACTGATGGCCAGGTCCGCGGTCGGCTTTCGCTCGTCCGATTCCCTCAGGATGCGTTCGAACAGGTCGACGGTCTGCAGGTCATGGTAGATGACTTCCGTGGCGGGATGTGCGGCCTGGAAAGCGACGATCAGAGGGCGCGCAACCTCGATATCGATCGAGCTGTAGATGACCACGGGCCGCGTATCACCGTCTTCCCTGCCCCCTGCTTCCACGGACGGAAAGCGGAATTCCTCCGCGTGGGCGGAAAACGCCATGATGAGCGTCAGGATGATGATGGCGCGCAGATGAGCTAACATGTCGACAAGACTACAGACCCCGACGCCCCGATGAAAGCCACGGGCAACGGGGCCGGGCGGTGCTTTGGGAGGGGCGCCCAGACCATGCGCGTTCTGGTCGTCGAAGATACGAGAAGCCTTGCGCAGGCCATTTCCAAGGCTCTGCGCGGATGGGATTATGCGGTTGACGTGGTGGATTGTGGCGGCGATGCCGAGGTTGCTGCTTTGGCTTTCCCCTATGACGCAATCGTCCTGGACCTCAATCTGCCGGATATGGACGGGCTCGAAGTGCTGGCGCGCATCCGCGAGCGTGGCAGCGAACTTCCGGTCCTGATCCTAACCGCGCGCGACACGCTCGACGAACGGGTCAACGGGCTCGACCTCGGCGCCGACGACTATCTGACGAAGCCATTCGAGATCACCGAACTCGAGGCGCGCCTCCGCGCCATCATACGGCGCAGCCATGGCCGAAAGCACGCGATACTCCATGCAGGAAAAATCGCGTTTCATACCGTGCACAGGTCGGTTGAGATCGACGCAAAACCCGTAAAGTTGCCGCGCCGGGAGCTTCTTCTACTGGAGGTGCTGCTGTACCGGACCGGTCAGATCGTTTCCAAGGATCAGCTCGCCGAGAGCGTCACCGAGTTCGACGGCGAACTGAGTGGCAGCGCCATCGAACTCTACATCAGTCGGTTGCGGAAGCGCCTTGGTCCCGCCGGGCTGGCGATCCGGGCGGTGCGCGGTCTCGGCTACGTCCTGGAGGAAACATGAAGGCGCGGCCGGCGTCGCTCAAGCGCCGTCTTGTCTCGTGGCTGGCGGCGCCTCTGGTCGGACTGTCGGTACTGATCCTCGTCCACGTTTATCTCTCCGCGCAGCAGATGGCGGATCGAGTCTACGATCGCGTATTGCGCGGATCAGGGCTCGCCATTGCCGAGCGCGTGGTTGTGACCGATGACGGCCAGATCGATGTGGATCTCCCTTATGTCGCGCTGGAGATGCTGACTTCCGCCGCGCAGGATCGCGTCTACTACCGGGTCGACAGCAACGGCACACTGATCACCGGTTACGACGATCTTCCCACGTCACCGGCGAGCCGGGGCCTGCCGCCCGGCCAATCGACCGTTTACGACGCCACCTATAGGGATGCGCCAATCCGGGTAATTGCACTCGCCGGCGCATCGACCAGCGCACAGAAGTCGATACCGTTCACGGTCTATGTGGCCGAGACCACGCAGGCACGCCAAAACCTCGTCCTGCAGATGCTCCTCTCTTCGGCTGGGTGGCTCGGCGCCACGATCGTGGCCGCGCTGCTCATCGTCTGGCTGGGTGTCAATTGGGGACTACGCCCGCTCGCTAGGCTCGAAGGTGCGCTGGGCCGGCGAAATCCGGATGATCTGCGCTCGATCCGTCACGACGTCCCGCGAGAAGTTGAGCGTCTTGTCGGCGCCATCAACAGCCTGATGGCGCGTCTCGCGGCGGCACTGGACTCGCAGAAGCGCTTCACGGGCAATGCCAGCCATCAATTGCGCACGCCGCTCTCGGTCGTGAAAGCGCAGCTTGAACTCGCGATGCGCGAGAAGAACCCGAAACAGATGCGCCGGGCCATTGAGGAGGCGCAACGCGCCACGCGGCACAGCGAGCGGCTGGTCGAACAGTTGCTGCTCCTTGCGAGAGTCGATGCCGAAAGCGCTGCCGAGGGCCGGTTCGAGAGTTTTGATCTTGTAGACCTCGCGCGGGAGACCGCGACCGAGTTTGCCGGCGCGTCACCGAAACGCAAACTCGATCTCGGGTTCGAGGCCGATGACGCGCCGGTCATGGTGTTCGGTCACCGCGCATTGCTCGCAGAGGCTCTGAAGAACCTGATCCAGAACGCCATGACCTATTGCCCCGACGGAGCCCGCATTACGGTCCGCGCGCGAAAGGCCGGTCAGGACGCGGTTCTCGAGGTGGAAGACGACGGTCCGGGCATTCCGGAGGATCGACGCGAGGAGATAAGCGAACGGTTCGTGCGGCTCAATGAGCATGACGCGGACGGGTCCGGCCTCGGGCTGGCAATCGTCGGTGAAGTGGCGGCGTTGCATGGCGGTCGGCTTGAACTCGCCGACGGTGCCGGTGGAAAGGGGCTGACCGCCCGAATTCTGATCCCGATCGAGGGATGACAGGGCAGCCGTCGGTCGTCCCGTCAGAGCGCAACGAAGAAGCGGATGATGAAGGCGTTGGCGAGATCGACAAAAAAGGCCGAGACGAGCGGCAGCAGGATGAACGCCAGGGGCGCGGGGCCGTAGCGTTTCGTCACGGACGACATGTTGGCGATCGCCGTCGGTGTGGCACCCAGGCTGAACCCGGCGAAGCCGGCGCTCAGCACGGCAGCCGTATAGTCGCGTCCCATTGCCGGGAAGACCACGAACAGAATGAACACGACGGTGGCCAGCACCTGCAGCATGAGTACGCCGAGCAACGGCCCGCCGAGACCTGCAAGCGTCCAGAGCTGCATGCTCATCAGCGACATGGCGAGAAACACCGACAGCGTGTAATCCGATATCAACGCAAGGGAGCGCGAGCGCGCCGGCCATGGAAGGCGCGGAAAAAGCACCGGAATCGTGTTGGACATGATGATGCCTACGAGAAGGCAGCTCACGAAAAGCGGAAGCTTCAAACCGGTTGCGCTGATCGCTTCATTGGCAAAATAGCCGATGATGATCGCGATGTTCACCGCCAGAAACGAACGCATCAGGTTGATGTGATTGATGCCCTCCCGTGCACCTTCCTTTTCCTCGTAAGGCAGCCCGACGACGGGGCCGTCCGACTCCGACGGTTCCAGCTTGCCGCGATCGATCAGATACTTGGCGATGGGCCCGCCGATGAGCGCTGCAAACACGAGGCCGAGCGTGGCCGAGGCGATGCCGATCTCCTCGGCCGCGGCAAATCCGGTCTCGGCCTTGATAGTCGGTCCCCAGGCAATCGCTGTGCCGTGACCACCGATCAGGGAGGCCGAGCCGAGCAGAACGCTGACGGGTCTGGGCAGGTCGAACAGAATGGTGCCGATCAGGCCGGTCGTGTTCTGGAGCAGCATGAATCCGATGGTGAGAGCCAGGAGAATGAGGATGGCGCGTCCCCCGGCAATCAGATCGGCCATGCGGGCGTTCAGCCCGATGGTGGTGAAGAACATAACGAGCAATTCGTCACGGGTGTCGAGGTCGAAGGTGAGTTCCAGTCCCGCCCATGCGAACAGGGCCCAGGTCACAAGCGCAACAGTCAGCCCGCCGGACACCGGTTCGGGAATGTTGTAGTTGCGCAGGAAGGCGACGTGCCTGGTGAGGAACGCACCGAGAAAGAACACGATGAGGCCGAGCGTGACCGACAGGAAATCCGGCACCTCGAACGTCTTGACTGCGACTTCGCCCATCATCTGCCCCCCGAAGACGGCGGCCATCCGCGTCCGCGAACGCCGCGTCGATCGCCTCCTCTCCTGATCTTAGCGACCGCGGGATGCTGAGGCGAGAGGTCAGGCTCGTGCCACGGACAGGTAGGGACAGGTTGGATCGATAAACGTGCCGGCAAAGGCCGCTTCGAGCTTCACCAGCGCGTCGGAATCCGGCACCGCTCCGTGCATGACCTCATGGACATCTTTCGGATCGCCGACGCCCGACCCGACGATCAGTCCGGCTTTCGCGGCGGCATGGATCATCAGGCCTTCTTCTTCGCGAGCCTTCGAACACCCGATGCACCACATGGCGTAATCGAGCGCCAATGCGCGAAATTCCGCACCGGGAGAAAACTCGGCGAATTGGACCCGGCGGCGCGCGGTCAGGCCGAGACGTTCGGCAACGCGCACCGAGTTTGTATTGAGTTGCTCGAAGATGATCGCGCACAGGCTTTGCTCGTCGGTTGAGCGGAAAAAGTCGTCGATCGCGGCGCGGCCGGCTTCGGTCGCCACGCCTTTGCCCCAGAAGTCGCGCCGAATGCCATATAGGATCTCAGGCTCGCCCTGTGATCCATCATATCCGGCGACGCCGCACCACCCGATAACCTCGCCTGGGGGTCCGAGCGCGGGGTCCTTGATCACGACCGCGCGTACGCCGTAGCCCGCGTCCCAATAGCTGTTGAACCAGTCGATGCGGCGCTCTGCTGCCGCGCGGCATTTCTCGGGCGTTGAAGAGTCACTCATGATGCAGATCGCGACATAGGGGTCGCTCAGAATCCGCTCCATGGCGTCCGAGTCGTCGCCCGTCCAGCGGCGCAGATGAAGCCGCGATGTGTGAATGTCGGAACCGGCTGCCATCGTCGCACCCCTTGAGCGTTGTCGCGCGGTACGTTGCGCAAGGACGTTAAATGGTGCGGCTGGGCGGCGCTTTCAATCGTCACCGATGGTTTTGGCAGCCCTAAACCGAGGCGGTCAGCCCGCCGTCGACGCGGATGTTCTGGCCCGTGATGTAACTCGAGGCATCCGACACCAGGAACGCGATGGTTTCGGACAGCTCTCCGACTTCGGCATAGCGGCCCATGGGGATGCGCGCCACGCGGTCGTCCTTCTCCGGCAGGCTGTCGATGAAGCCCGGGAGCACGTTGTTCATGCGGATACCCTCGGCTGCGAACTTTGTGCTGAACAGCTTGGCGTAGGCGGCAAGGCCCGCGCGAAACACGGCTGAGGTCGGAAAGTCGGGATCGGGCTCGAACACGGCGAAGGTCGAGATGTTGACGATAGACCCGGACTTCTGCGCCTGCATCGCGGGCAGAACGAGCCGCGCCATCCGGATCACGTTCAGGAGGTAATAGTCCATGCCCAGATGCCAGTCCTCGTCGCTGATCTCCATGATCGGGCCCTTCGGACCGTGTCCGGTGCAGTTGACCACGCCGTCGATCCGACCGAAGCGCTCCCACGCGGCGGTGACGAAGTTCCGCAGATCGTCCGGTTTCAGGTTCGATCCGGTGAAGCCGAGACCGCCGAGTTCCTGTCCCAAAGCCTCACCCTTCCCCGACGACGACATCACGGCGACATCGTAGCCCGTGTCATGCAGTTTCCGCGCGGCATCGGCACCGATGCCGCTGCCTCCTCCAACAATCAGCGCAACCGGCTTGTCTGCCATGTGTGCAACTCCTGTGGTCTTGTCCTAGATGACAGCCTTTTCTACGAACGGCCTGTTTTCCGCAATCCTCAAATAGCCGAACGGGGTCAGATCAAGAGACCGGTATTCGCCATAGGTGATGAACTCGGCGGTGCCGCGCCCCATGGCCGGCGATTGCTGCAGGCCGTGGCCGGAGAACCCGTTCACGAAAATGAAATTCTCGATCTTCGGATGGGGTCCCAGAATCGCGTTGTGATCCAGTGTGTTGAAGGCGTAGTGCCCGATCCAGGAATTGGTGAGCTTGATGGCCTCGAACTGCGGCACGCGGTGCGCAATGACGGGCCACGCCTTTTCCTCCCAGATGCCGTGGTCTTCGACGAAATCCCCGTAGTCGACGGCATGGTCGTCGTCGGGAGGACATCCCGCAAGGTAGTAAATGCCGTCGCTCCGCATATGCACCCCCGACGGGTCGATGGTGAGCGGCAGGTCCTGGTCGAGCGGCGTCTCGGCGGCAAAGATGAAGGTGTAGCGCTTGCGCGGCTCAACCGGAATCTTGATGCCGGCCATACCCGCCGTGTGAGCCGCGCGCGGCCCCGATGCGTTCACGATGGTGCCGCAGGACACAACCTCCCCCGACTTGAGCGTGACGCTCTCCACCCGCGTTTCTGGATCGTTGCACGTCATCGCGACGACTTCGTTACAGATGTATTCCGCGCCGTTTTCACGGGCCAGTCGCTTCCACCAGTCGAACAGGGTATTGCCGTCGAAATAGCCTTCGTCGACCGGGTTGTGGCTCCCCGCGACGATGTCGTCGACATTGTAGAACGGATATTCCCGCTTGATGCCTTCGGCGGTCATTATGCGCGTCGCGGCCCCGCACGCAGCCTGCACGGCTTGAGCTTCGCGAAGCGCCTCGGCAAAGACATCGGTGTCGGCCAAATACATGTAGCCGAAACTCTGGATGCCGATTTCAGGCACCCGCGGATCGTCTCCCAGATGCGCGCGAAAATTCTTCACATACTCGGCGCCAAACTGGGACACACGGATGTTGATCTCGTTGGAGAATTGCTGGCGGATGCAGCTATTGGTGTGGGATGTGGAGGCGAATTCGTAGGTGGGATCCCGCTCGACGACCAGGATCGAGCCGTCGAAATCCGGGTTGCTGGAGAGAAACCACGCAACCGACGAGCCGTAGATGGCGCCGCCGACGATGATCACGTCATAGCGCGCCTGTCCCGGCCTGTGTGGAAAGGTGGATGGGGTCATCGAACCGCCCGGACTGTTGCCGGTTCATTATCCGACAAGCCGGGCGCCGGTTCCATGCCGTTTCGGTTTCGGCGGCCAATTGACCCCTTGATGCTTCCGCGAGGAGCTCGGCAGCTACCAGGTGAGCTGCATGCCGGCCCGCCCGGCGATGACGCCGGACTCGCTGTAGTCCTGGAACTCGGACCAGCCCCAGCCAATGCCGGCATCGACGGCAAGCCGGTCGCCCTGCCCGAACACATTGTGGGCGACGACCCCGATGGCGCTGAGGCCGACCGCATTGGTATCGCCTTCGAAGCTGTCGAATCCGCCCCAGCCGAACCGGATGCCGAATTTCTCGCCCGTCGCCAGTTCCGGGGTCTCGATCGCGGTCGCGATGGCCACACCGGCCTGCACGGTCGCCAGTCCGCGGAAGATTGCCCCCTGGTCGCTTGCCAGGTTGCCCGCCGAGTCTGTTGTTACCACCTGCGTGAGGCCGACCTGCCGCGACCGGCTCAGGCTCGATGTGATGCCGGGCGTCGTGTAGGTCTGGCGCGTGGTGCCGATCACCACCTGATTGTCGGTCGTTGTCGTGGCGCCGGTTCCGAATGCGGACGAATTTGTATGGCTGGGGGCCACCGTCGCATTGTGGCCGAGTGCCGTGGAGCGGTTCGCGGCCGCGCTGGCGCCCTGGCCGTACGCGCCGGCGTCCTCACCGGAGGCCAGCGCAAGCGGACCAATGGCAGTTGCGTTCGAGCCTATAGTCACGGCACCCGTGCCGACGGCGATGCCGTTCGCTGCCGTGGTTCCAACGGCCGCGCCGGTCCCCTGGGCGATTGAGCCTGTGGCGTTCGCCACCGCAAGGCTGCCGATGGCGAGGGAGTCTTCCCCATCGGCCTCGGCGGCCAAACCGATGCCGACACCGCGTGCACCATCGGTGTCCGCGCCACTGCCGATGGCAATGCCGTTCGTCGCGCCGGCGTCGACCGTCGCCAGGTTCCCCTGTGCGATCGAGCCGATCGCGTTGGCATTTGCGACATTGCCCAGGGCCAGCGCGCCGAGCGCATCCGCGGTGGTGCCGTTTCCGACGGCAATCGCGCCGATGTCGTTCGCGTTGGTCAAGTTGCCGAGCGCGATCGATTGCAGTGCGACGGCATTGGCGTCATTTCCGACTGCAAGCGACTCAATGCCGTCGGCATCGGCACCAAGGCCAATGCCGATGCCGCGCAGGCCGTCGGTGCTGACCGCACGGCCGATGGCAATGGCATCAGCGGCAACTGCGTCCGAGACCTGTCCGATGGCAATGCCGCCCGAGGCCTGCACATTGGCCTCCGTCCCGAGCGCGACCGCATTGTCGATGCCGTCCAGGATGTCGATGTTCCGGCCGACGGCGGTGACATTGTCGGAGCCAACGGCATTGACGCCGCCTATGGTGGTGTTCTCGCCAATGGCCACACCATTGTCGGACAGCGACGTGATTTCGGTATTGGCACCGAAGCCCGCGCCGTTTGCGGCGCTGACGGTCGCATTGTTGCCGACCGCCGTGTCGGTGGTTTCCAGTGCGCGCGACGAGGTACCGACCGCGACACCGGCATCGCCCGCCTGCCCGGCCGCATTGCCGATCGAGACACCGGTGGTCGTCGTCGCGCCGAGACCGGCGGAGACACCGGTCGTGGCCGACGAATTGGCGCCGAGCGCGGTGCCGCCCAAGCCGGTTGCGTCCGCGCCGTTGCCAAGCGCCGTGGCGTTGACTTCCGTTGCGGATGAATTGGCGCCGATCGCCGTGGCGCCGACACCGACCGAGTTCGCGCCGGTGCCAAGTGCGGTCCCATTCGCGTCAGAGGCATTGGCGCCATTGCCGATGGCGATTGCATCGACATCGCCGGTCACGGCTTCATCGCTGTTCGGGTCGCCCGCGCCCGACAGCGCGCCGCCGCCGAGGGTTATACCGTCCGAGAAGGTTTCCAGATTGGTGTCACCGAGAAAGATCGAGCCCCCGTCGGCGGAAATGCCTTGCGTCGCGGTGATCGTGCTCGAAGTGACGTTGCCGGTGAGCGCGAGGTCGCCGACCAGGCCGATGTCGCCCTGGAAATAGGAATCCCCGGTGACGTTCACGCCGCCATCCTCGACAAGGACAGTTCCGGTGAAGGTCTCGTTACACTGCGGACGCGCGGATACCGCGACTTCCAGGTCGAGCTGATCCTGCGTTATGGCGGCTGCATCAATCTGTTCCTGCAAGGCGTTGGCGTTGTTCGTAAGAGCAGTTTGTTGCTGACCGATCGCTGTCGCTTGAGCGGTGATTTCCGCAATGGTTGCCGCCATGGAGATGCCGGCGGCAATCGGATCAGCGGATTCAAGGCTCACGGCGGTGGCTGCAAAGCCTACCGCTTGCGCGGTAACAGCGGCCGCCTCGGAGTTGAGAGCACTTTCCTGGGCATTGAAGGCGGACTGAGAATCGCTCAAGCCTTGGATGTTTGCCGTGAGCGCCGACTGCGCAAGACCCTGCAGCGCCTCAGTGTATTGCTGCTGGCAACCGCTCAGATCGCTGGCGTCCAGTTGCGGCTGATCGGTAATGACCGGTAGCGGGATCGGAGGTGTCGGAGCGGGATTTGAGGTATTTGGACCTTGCGACCATGCTGGTGCAGCGATGATCATTGGAAGGACGGCAAACATCGCCGCGCGCCGCAACGCGCGGAGATTCAACGAGGGGGTGTACAACATAACGTGACTCGATACTGGCTACTCAACGCAAGATTGGTCTGCGCAGCACCGAACTGAGCGCGGTTACCCCAAAACCGCGCGCGATCCGCGAAATCTCCCCCTGGCGAAGTGTCTTGTTCTTCTTTGTGTCTGCCACATCGCCCCGCCAAGGGGCCCAAAAGAGCTTTGAAGAAATCCCGTTTCTTCAGGCTGGTCCGCGCAGTGACAACTCAGCGTAGTATGCCGACGCAGTGTGTCATGCAGAAAACCGCAGGGCGTGGTTCAGTTTTTTTGCGAGGGTGGCCGTATCGACACAGTACTATTACGCGAACTCAGCCTGAAGCTCCCGCGAAGATTGAATCTTCATGTGTGTATTTGGGCGCCTTGCCTTCCCGGTGCAGTTTTGAGCCGATGCATCCAGCCCACGGTTTTGTCCTTGTTTATCAAGGTGTGGAGCGTGCCAAATACAGCTTATGGGTGAAGAAAGAACTGGCAGTCGCCGCCGCGCAGGATATTGTTCAAGGTCGTCCATGTGGGGGTTTTGTATGCGTCGCGGCTTCATATTTCTGTCACTCGTGTTGAGCGCAATCCTGTGCGGTTCGGGCATGGCTCACGCCCAGTCGGCACCCAAGATGCCGGACGCTAACGGTGTCATGATCCTCGTGCGCACGACCCTGATCGCGCTCGATCAGGCGAACCGGACCGGCAATTACACCGTCCTGCGCGATCTCGGCGCACCGGGATTCCGGCAGGCCAACTCGGCGGCAAAACTCGCCGCCATCTTTGCGAAGCTGCGGGGACAAAAGCTTGATCTTGGGCCGGTCGCCGTCGTTGCTCCGATCTTCACCCAAAGACCGGCGCTCGGCGAACAAGGCATGCTGCGGGCGACCGGGTACTTTCCGACGCGGCCGCTGCGCGTGAACTTCGATCTTGCATATCAGTGGATCGGCGACCGCTGGCAGCTTTTTGGGATTGCGGCGTCAGCCAACCCGGCACAGACGCGCTGAATGCAACGCGCGACATATTCGGGCCTTCCAACGCCGGCAGGTCTGCTTCCGCTTGTCCGTGACGTCAGTCTTTGCTGATCCATTCTTTGGCGTCGTCAATCTCGGCGTTGTGGAACACCTGCACCGTCGCCGGCATCAGCGGGGCGAAGACCTTGACCGAGGTGCGTATCCAGTCGACGTCGGAGACGACGGCGATCTTTGAAAAATCCGAAAAATGGGAGAGGCCGAAACGGGCGTCGTCCCACATCGCCCCGGCGGAGAAACTCTCGAACCCCTCGCCGATCCAGTAGAGCAGCTTGATCTTCTTGTGGGTCTTGATCTTCTCCTGAGCGAGCGGGATCAGCGTCTCTTCGTAGTCCTCACGGGTGATGTCGCCTTCGGCGCGGAATGCGATGACGTCGTCGGGATAGCCATCCAGAATCTCGAAGCGGCCCGAGCGCGGGTCTTGCGTTGCGGCCCAGCTCTCTGCGTCCTTCAGTCCGTCCGCCCCGAACGTGCGGACCTTTGCGCTGACGAAGTGCTCAATCAGATGCGGCGCGCCGGAGAGGAACGGACTGTCGCTGACGACGGCCACCTTCTCAATGTGTTTCTCATGATCGCGAATGAACTCGAAGTGGGACGTGAAGGCCTTGAAATCGGTCCACCCCGGAAAATGGTCGGCGACGATGACCAGCCCGCGCAGCGCGTCATGGTCCTTCAGATAACCGTCGACGGTCTCTCTGAGTTTCTTGAAATCATCTTCCGTCAGGCCGGTCATCGACTCGGGCCGAACAACTGCAATCCCATCGGCCTCATTCAGGTCAACCTTGATCATCGTTTCTCTCCTCGGGGGTGCGTGCCGCTTCGACTGATGCGTGCAGGATATGCTTCGTCACGTCATCAGGATAGCAGTCTATTTTGTCGTCTGGATGCCGGCAAAAGAAAGAGCCGAACGGCATGAACGCCGTTCGGCCCCAGGAGGGAGGAAAGTCTTTGTGTTCGAGGTCGGTGCCGGACGCCGACGCGGGCTCTATTCCTGGATGAGGTCGGGCGCGGCAACCGATTTCGCACTCCGCCGCCGGAGCTGACTGAAGCCGATCACAGCGGTCAGCACCACCAGAATGCCTGCAGCAATCGGCCGCTGAACGAACGCCCAGAGCCAGTCGCCGCCGAAGAGCTGGAACATCCGGATCAGTTCGTTGTCGGCGATGGATGCGAGGATGACACCCATGACGACGGCCGCCGGCGAGTAGCCGCACCGTTTGAGAATGAACCCGAACGCGCCGCATCCCAGCATGAGATAGACATCGAACTCCGCGTTGCGCGGCCCGAAGGCGCCGAGGATGGCGAACACCATGAGGACGGGGATGAGGATGCGCGTCGGGACCGCAAGCGCCCCCGACAGGCCGTACCCCGCGCCGACAGCCGCCACGACCATGAACACTTGCGAGATAATCGCCGCCATGATCAGCCCGTAAACGAGCGGTGTCTGTTCCGCCACGAACTGCGGCCCGGCCTGCAGGCCCTGCATCGTCAGCGCGCCGAGCAGGACGGCCGTCGTGACGCTTCCCGGTACGCCGAGAACGAGCGTCGTCATCAGCGCGCCGCCGGAGCAGGCATTGTTTGCGCTTTCCGATGCAACGATCCCTTCCGGATTGCCCTCCCCGAATGTTTCGGGCTTTTTCGATGATCGGCGCGCCATGGTGTAGGACCCGAACGCCGCCAGCGTTGCCCCGGCGGCCGGGATCAGGCCGACGCCGATGCCGATAATCGCGGATCGGAACAACGTGACCAGGCGCCGAAACGGCACGGCGAAGCCCTTGAGGATGCCTTTAAGGTTGCGCTGCCCTTTGACCTTCGCGTCGACGACATATTCCCGCGTCGCGAGCTCCATCAGCTCGGACACCACGAACATGCCGATCAGCACCGGCAGAACCTGGACGCCTTCCGCGAGATAGGGATAGCCGTAGGTCGCGCGCCACTCGCCGGTCGGTACCACGCCGATCGTTCCCATCAGCAGGCCGAAGGCGCCGGAGGCGAAGATCTTGGCGGGCGAACCCTTGCCGACGGCACCCAGCACGGCGACGCCGGCGATGGCGATGAGGAAAAGCTCCGGCGCGCCGAACTTCAAGGCGATGGCGGCAACTCCGGCGATGCCGACGAGCATCAGCAGGTAGGACAGGATGCCGCCGGTCGCGGAGGAGAGGATCGCGGCGCCCAGCGCTTCGCTGCCCTTACCCTTCTGGGTCATCGGATAACCGTCGAAGGCGGTTGCCGAGTTTTCGGGCGCGCCCGGCGTGTTGAGCAGGATCGCCGTGATAGCGCCGCCATAGGTTACCGCCACATAGATCGATGTCAGAAAAATCATGCTGTTGAGCGGCGACATGGTGAATGTGAGCGGCAGCAGGACAGCGACCGCCATGCCCGACGACAGGCCCGGCATAGCGCCGACGACGATACCGAGACACGTGCCGAGCAACATCAACGCGATCGGCGTAATGCCGATGGCGCCCTCAAGGCCGATCTGGATGTTCGTCAGGAGTTCCATGATCCCGATGCGCCAGCGCTACAGCCAGTGCCCGGGCAACCAGGGCGCGTCCGGCAGCCGCAGATAAAGCATGGTCTTGAACAGATAGGTCAGACCGATCGCGAGCACGACGGGAATTGCGAAAAGGCGCAGCGGGCGGCGCTCGCCGAGAATTGCAAGCAACGCCAGCGCGTAGAGGAAGATCGCGAGGGCTGCGCCGACATACGACCAGACCAAGACGAGTACCGCGGCGAGGAGAACGATCGACCAGCGTCTGATGTCCATGGCGCTATGGACCTCCGGCGTCTCCTTTGCCGGGCCCTCTGTCTCTTCAGCCGATACGGGGCTTGCGAAACGGATCCAGACCACGCGGCCGACAATCGCCGAAAGGAGTGCCAGTAGCACCACCGTCAGCGCCAGCGGGAAGGCCTTGGCTTCCGGCGAGACGCTGTAGGCGTCGTTCCAATAGAAGGCGGTGCAAGCCAGCATGATCGCCGGCACGACGAGTTCACGGCCAATCGGAGTTTGATCCTTGGTGATGCGCATTTTCATGGTTTCCTGTCCACAGTGATGCGGACGGCATGCCTGCCGCCCGCACCGGTTTCTGCATCTGCAGGTCCGTTACTGTGCGATAGACTTGACCGCGTCGGTGCCTTTGGCAAACGCATCCGTATAGCCTTCGCCGGCCTTGCCGATCGAGAGGTCTCCGATCTTGCGCTTTGCGATGAACTCCTGGAAGGACTTGTCCTGCCGGGCCTTGATCATCGCGTCCTGAAGCTTCTTGTAGCGTTCGGGGTGCTTCTCCTTGAAAGCGCTCGGGACGACGTAGACCCCATACCGCCCGAGAAAATCGGGTGTGGGAGGTGTCACGCCGTAGGTCTTGAGCGTTTCGACCAGTGTCGGGGCTTCCGGCCAGCGCGGGCTCTTGTTCGGGGCGCCGAGAAGCAGGGCATGGGACTTGTCCCGGATGTTCAGCCGCGCCGAGTCGTCGCCGACCGTAGCGTCAACCTGACCGCCGACCATAGCGTTCGCGGCTTTGCTGCCGCCCTTGTAACCGACGAGGCGGACATCGACGCCCAACTTGGAGAACAGCCATTTGGCGAACTGCTCCTGGGCGCCGCCTTGCGAGATGCTGACAGTCAGCTTGCCAGGTTCCGCCTTCGCCTTCTTCACGAAGTCATCGAACGTACGGATCGGCGAATCCTTCTTGACGAGAACGATGCGCGGGTCGAACAGGTCGACCATGATCACCTGCAGATCATCGACTTTGTACGGTGCGCCTTTGAGCACAGACGACATGTTCAGGTCCGGTTGGTTGGTTGCGAGGATCGTGTAGCCGTCGGGCTGTTCGCGCAGCAACGCGGTGGCAGCGACCTGACCTCCGCCACCAGGCAGGTTCTGCACAACGACCGGTTGACCCAGTGCCTTCTCCAGCGCCGGCGCAAGCAGGCGTGCCTGGCGGTCCGTGCCACCCCCGGCGCCATAGGCCACGATCAACTGCACCGGCTTGTTCGGATAATCCTCTGCACGCACATTCACACTCGTGCCGAATACCAGCGCGACCAGCACCGCGCCGAGTATTGCCGTCATGCACTGCAATCTGAGTTTGCTCGTTTTCGTCATCGGTCCTCTCCCTTTTTTGAACTCACATAGAGGGCTGATTTCCGGCCCTCGGAGTGGCTTTCGCCTCCACGTCTCGCCGCCAACACACGCGAACGGTCTCAGTTCAAAAGCCGTTCGTCGTATGGCGTGTCGTTCAGGTATTCCGCGCCGTCCTTCGTGACGACGAGCACGTCTTCGAGATGCGCCCCGCCGACCGCCGGCCGGTCCGGCAAGACCACTCGTGGCTCCAGGCAAATCACCATGTTCTCGACAAGAGGCACGTCGACGCCGCGGTGAACGAGCGGTTCGCCATGCAGCCCGAAGCCGAGCTGGTGGCCTGTGTTTCCCGCGTGCTGGTAGTCGCCCCACCCGGCGTCCTCGATAACGTCGCGGGCGCGTTTGTCCACGTCGTGACAGGTTGCGCCCGGACGAACGCATTTCGCCGCCTCGCGCACCGAGTCGTAGGTCACCCGGTAGATCTCCTTCTGGGTCGCGGATGGCGTGCCGCAGATGACGGTTCTCCCGAGATCGCCGGTGTAGCCCTTCACCACGGAGCCGATGTCCATGATCACCATCTCGCCCTCCTCGATTGTCTTCTCGGTGGCGACCCGTTCGAACATCGACGTGTTGTAGCCGGAGGCGACGAGCGTGATGAACGGCGTCATCTCCGAGCCGTTCCGGCGCATGGCGTATTCGGCCTCCGCCGCGACCTCGAACTCCCGGATACCGGGCCGGACCGCGTCGATTGCCGCCCGCGCGCCGAGGTCGGCGATGCGCACACTCTTGCGAATCAGCTCGATCTCCAGCGGATGCTTGATTGCGGTAACCCGAACCCAGATGTCCGAAGCATCCTCGATCGTGATCTTCGGATAGGCTGCCTTCAGTGCCTCGTGCACCATGAAGGGGATGAAATCGGTGCCGATCCGCGCATTCTGCAGCCCGTAGTCCTCGATCATCCCGCCGATCACGTCGGCCCAGCGCTGCACTTCGGGCAGGCGTCGGTGGTCTTCGATGTCGGACTTGAACCGGATTCTCAGGTCGTCGCTGCCCGATGTATGCCCGACCACCGGGGCCTTGTCCTTCGGCACCAGCGCCAGATACTCCGGTTCCATGAACGGCCGGAAGCCCTTCACGTAGAAGTCGGTCACGTACCGGACGGCTTCCGCCTTGAAGAGAAGCAGAGCGTCGTACCCTGCCCTCGCCATCTCGCGCTGCACCTTCTCCTGCTTGACCCGGTGCAGTTCGTCACCGGGATAGAAGATCGGCGCTTGTTTTTTGAATTGCATCTCCAAGGCATTGCTCCCGGCCGTCAGGCGGCCTTCTTCTTGGATTTAAGGACGCGCTTCATCGCCTCGAGACAGCCGACGACCGACGCCTCGTCGATATGCGCATGCGTGACAAAACGAATTTTCGTGCCGGCGAAGTTCGCCCGCACGCCATTGTCGGAGAGATCGCGGACGATCCCGTCAGCGGTACCGGCGAACCGGTCGATGAAGCAGTTGACGATATTCGTTTGAACGGTTTCGAGGCGCACGAGCGACTCATCGATCGCGGCGAGCCCTTCCGCCAGGCGGGTTGCCATTTCGTGGTCCCGGCGCAGACGCGGATACGGGTCCTGAAGCGCCACCAGGGCGGGAGCCGTCACCAGCCCGATCTTTCGCATGCCGCCGCCGAGCATGCGGGCCTTCTTTCGCGCCTTCTCGATGAACTCAGCAGGTCCGGCCAGGATCGAGCCGACGGGCGCACCGAGGCCCTTCGACAGTGCAAACATCACGCTGTCGGCAAACCGGCAGATGTCGGACACGGGCACGTCGAGCGCCGCGCCCGCATTGAACATGCGCGCGCCGTCCAAATGCACCGGCAAGCCTGCCTGCTGCGCCACGTCATAGAGTGCCGCCATGCGGTCAGGCGGAAGTACCGTTCCACCGGCGCTGTTCAGCGTGTTCTCAAGGCAGACCAGACCGGTCGGCGCCACATGGTCGGCCCGCTCGGGCCGGATCGCCGCGCGCACATCGTCCGGGTCGAGGATGCCGTCTTTCCCCACGACGGGTCGGGCAATGGCGCCTGCCAGGGCGGACAGGCCGCCGGCCTCCGAATTGTAGATATGCGTTTTGTGCTCGACGATCACCTCTTGGCCGGGCGTCACATGGGTGAGGATCGCCGCCAGGTTCGCCATGGTGCCGCTGGGTGTGAACAGCGCGGCCTCCTTGCCCGTGATTTCCGCTGCGGCGGCCTCCAGTTCATCGGTCGCGGGATCGTCGCCCCGCGCGGCATCGCCAAGCTTCGCGGCGTTGAGCGCATTCATCATGGCTTGTGTCGGCAGGGTGAGCGTGTCGCTCCTGAAGTCGAGGCAGGCCACCTGTGAACGTTCCCGAAATCCCGTTAATCTCATTCTTATATCTAACTGACATGTTAGATAGAGGTCAGTATGTTGTAAAGTGGTATTTTTGGTGCTTAGTTCAGGGAAAGCGCCTGCAAGCAAAGGAGACCTGATCGCCATGATGCGCATGGATGCCTACAGGCAGTTCAAGAACCTGCTGTTCTCGGGAGATCTGCGGCCCGGGCAGTTCGTGTCGCAGCGCGAGCTTGCGGGTCTGCTGGAAGTGCCGCTCAACCCGATCCGCGAGGCCATCCGCCAGCTCGAATGCGAGCGGTTGATCAACGTCTATCCGAAGAAAGGCATTCAGATCGTCGAAGGCGATCCGAAGACCATCAATGACGCGCACGACTATCGATTGTTGCTGGAGACCACCGCCATACGCGTTTTCGCGACCGAGGCGCCGAAGGACCTGATCGAAGACATGCGGGCAAAAATGAAGGCGTCCATCGCCGCGCTGGAAGGCGCCCCGGACGGCGACAGCGTTCTGCATGCCTCGTTGCAGACGGCATGGGATTTCCACGAGGCCATCATCGACTATCAGGACAACCAGATCATCAGCCACCACTACCGGCTGAATTCCGCCCGGATCCGTCTGTTCCGCTCCTACACCTACCGCAGCCGCATCAAGGAGCAGCTCGCCCCTTCCCTCGAGCACCATCTCAAAATTCTCGATGCCTGTGAAATCCGTGACATTGACGAGGCGATAAACCTCATCACGCAGGACGTGGAAACGTCACGCGCCATCACGCTCGGGTTGCGCCCCGCGTAACACCGACCGCTGACCCGCCAACGCTCGATGGGGCGTATTCCCAAGGCTTGCGGAACTTTGTCCGCCTACCGATAGGTCTTTGGTACGAAGAACAGGTGATCCTGGTGCTCGACGGCGAGGTGGCAGGATACGCAGAACCGGACCTGCCTGGCGCCGACGCCACGTGTCGTTCCGAAGACGCTGCCGTCAGGCATGATCATGGTATACCGCCAGTTGCCGCTGGCGTGGTTGAAGCCGTCCGGCATCTTCTCCATCAGATAGAGCGCGCCGGGCATGGTCGATCCGTCGCTGCGCACCGTGAAGCTGTCCTTGGCGATGACGGCCCCGACCGGCAATGCACCGGCACCCTCGAACCGGCGATAGGCCCGCCCCGTCTGGTTGACATAATTGTTCAGATAGCGCTGGCCGTGCGAGGCGCTGCGATAGGGAACCCGGTTGATGCGCGCCCAGCCCTGGTATTCCATCGCGCCCGGATGCCGCGAAAGGGCGTAACCGGCGGACATCCGGTCCTTTACCCGCGCATACGCCGACGCGGCGTCCCCGTCGCTCAAGCGCGCCGGGTCGGTGACACGGAAATGGCGGCGTGGAGCTTTCGGGTCGTCTGCGGGGACAACCGGCCCGGACCGTACCGAGTCGTCAGGCGGCTCGGACATGAACTCGGGCGCCTGTGCGGCCGCCGGACGGAAGACGCCGGCAAAAACCAGCGGCAAAAGAAACAACACCGCGGCACCGGCGAGCACGCACCGCCGGCGGCGCGTCGCACCGATCCGATGATGGCAATCCAAATCCATTTCCGTGATGTGTCGCCCGCGGCGCACGGCTCGCGCCTCCTGCTGGCGTGCCCCACGCGTAAAATAATGCCGCGCGCACAACAGGCGAAATCAATCCGCGTCACACCTGTGCGACCGGAACGTCAATGGCCGTGAGCCTTTTCCTCGTGCGACTCGACGGGCGGCGGCAGGTGTCTGCGCCGCCACTGGCGGGCAAACCGCCACAACAGCACGACCGCGGCGCAGGTGAGGCCGGCAATGAAGCCGATCCAGATTCCGTGTGCCCCCATGTCCTGCGCGAAGGCCAGCCACAAACCCACGCCCGCGCCGAACCCCCAATAGCTGAGCCCGGCGATCACCATCGGAACGGCCGTGTCGTTGAGCCCGCGCAGCGCACCCGCGGCTACCGCCTGCAGGCCATCGGCGAGTTGGAAGAACGCGGCAAGGAACAGCAGGGAGACCGCAAGTGCGAGAACCTCCTCGGAATCGGGATGCGCGCGATCCATGAACAGGGAGGCGAACAGCTCCGGGATACTCAGGATCACGACCGTTGTGACCGTCATGACACCAAACGTGACCGCGAACGCGACCCGTCCGGCGTGATACGCGCCGTCGACATCGCGCCGCCCCGCAGCCTGGCCGACCCGCACGGTTGCGGCCTGGGCAAGACCCATCGGCACCATGAACGTGACGTGCGGAAGCTGGATCGCGATTATGTGGGCGGCGATGGCGACGGGGCCGAGCCAGCCCATGACGAACACCGCGGCAATGAAAAACCCGGCTTCCATGAAACTGATCCCGGCGATCGGCGTGCCAATGACGAAGATTTGCCGGAAGTAGGCCCAGTCCGGCCGCCAGAAGCGCGAGAATATCTCGTACTTCGCGAACGGCCTGCGCCACAGGGCGATGGCCGTAAGCGAGAGGAACATTAGAACGTTTACCGCCGTCGTGGCGATGCCCGCGCCTGCGAGCTCGAGGCGCGGCAGGCCGAAATTGCCGAAAATCAGCCCGTAGTCGAGGAACGCGTTGACTGGAACACCGGCAAGCATCACCCAGAACGCAGGTGCGGGCCGTCCAAGGGCGGAAACGAAGTTGCGCAACACGCTGAACGCGGTCGCCGGCAGCAGGCACCACATCAACGTGCTCATATAGGCCTCGGCGTAGCCCATCAGCTCCTGCGGCTGACCAAGAGCGCTCAGTAGCCAGTTAACGTTAAGGAACAGGAGCAAACAGGGTGTCACAAGGATGATCGTGACCCACAATCCCTGGCGGATGACGCGCCGGACATGGCGCGGCTTGCGCGCGCCATATGCCTGCGCCGCGAGGCCGGCCGTCGCCATCGTCACCCCGAAACACAGCACGTAGCCGAGGTAGAACGTCATCAGGCTGAGCGTTGCGCCGGCAAGCGGCTTCGGACCCAGATGTCCGATCATGGCCGTATCGGTGATCAGCATCGTCACCCAGGCGAACTGGGTCGCGACAATGGGCGCGGCAAGGCGGAACAGCGCCGCCAATTCGGAGCGCCATCGTTCCGGGAGCAGCTTGTGCCGCTGCGCCCGCAGTGTCGCAGTGTTGCCCATTTGTCTGTTTCTTTCGGATCCGCGCCTTCATGCGCGAAAAACTCGATCACCTGCCCCGACGCATGGCGGGGCAAACGGTCAGAGCGGTCATATAGTCACCGCACATCCTGATATACAGATGTAGATGCCGCGCCGCGACGCTTTTCGCGGCGGATCGTGGCCGCGGTGTGACCACAAATCAATTCCGGAGGGCATGAGCCGATGCGCAACCTGGCTATCCTGTCGTTCGTCACGCTTGACGGCGTAATGCAGAGTCCGAGTTCGCCGCAGGAAGACCCGTCGGACGGATTCACAGGCGGCGGATGGGCGGCCGACTATTGGGAGGATGTGATGGCCCAGGTGCGGACGGAGGCCATGTCCGCGCCCTATGACATTCTTTTCGGGCGCAAGACGTACGAGATCTTCGCCGGCCACTTTCCGAAAATCGGCGATGACAATCCGGACGCGAAAATGATGAATGAAGCGACGAAGTATGTCGCCACCAACTCGCTGAACAGACTCGAATGGAAAAATGCGGTTGTTGTAAGCGGTGACATCGCTTCGGAAGTCGAAAGTCTGAAGGCGCAGGACGGGCCGCTGATACAGATCCACGGGAGCACGGCGTTGATCCAGAGTCTCCTCGCCACGGGTCTGATCGATGAGATGCGTTTGTGGATATTTCCGGTGGTCGTGGGTGCGGGCAAACGCCTGTTCGGTTCCGGAGCCGGGTCGCACGGATGGGAACTGGTGAAGAGCGCGCCGAACACAAACGGCGTCGTGATGTGTTTCTACCGGCGCCGGCGATGATACAGAACGCGGCGCGCCGTGTAGATCAGCGGACCCGCAGAATTTGCGGCGCGTCGACAGCATAGACGGCGATCATCTGCTCCCTGCCCTTGACGCTGACCTGGCGGCGGAGAAAACCGGAAAAATCGATTCCGCTGAGTTCCGCCGTTTCCGCCGAGACGACGAGCGGGACACCGAACTCCTTGGTCTGCGCCTCGAGACGCGCCGCCACATTCACGTTGTCCCCGAGGGCGGAAATGATCGGTGACGCGGGTGGCCCCATGGAGCCGACAATGGCTTCGCCGGTATGGATGCCGATGCCGATCTGGAGTTCCTCGCGCAATTCGCCTTCCAGTTTCTCGTTCAGTTTCGCAAGGCGCGCCAGCATGGCCCTCGCGCCACGGATCGCGTCCGCGGCGCCCTGCTCCGCGCCGGACTCCAGCCCGTAAATGGCCATCAGCCCGTCACCGTTGAATTGGGCGTAGTGACCGTCCGTCTCCTTCAGCGCCTGCGCCAGTTCGGCAAAGAACTGGTTGAGCACGAACACCACGTCGAACGGCAGGCGGTCCTCGCATAGCTTGGTCGAACCGCGCAGATCGGCGAACAGCATGGCGACCTTGAGTTCCTGGCCCTGCCGGTAACCATGCTCGGCATAGACGGCGTCCGCATCCGCGTGACCGGGCACGAGCGCAACCACGTCGAGGTTCGTTCGCGGGCGGATCTGGCAGGCGAGACGCACCGAGGGCGACGCCGCCACACGGGCGAGAACCTTCTGCTCGGCCGGCGCCGGCAGGGGCAGCTCTTCGAGGCCGCGGCCGATACGCACCCGGCACGTCGAGCACCGCCCGCGCCCGCCGCAGATCGAAGCATGCGGGATGCCCGCCGCGCGGATCGACTCCAGCAAGGTTGCGCCGGGGTGGAGTTCGATCTTTCGATCGCCGGGGGAATAGGTGAGACGCGCCTTCGCCGCCTTCTTCGATACGAAGCCCTTGATGGCCCGCGCAACCAGCAGTGCGAGTACAATCGCGACCACGATGTTCTCGGTGTCGTGGACGAACTCCACCATCCAGGGTTGGACGGTTGAGGAATAGACACGCTGCAGCCCGCCGGGTTCGATTGCTATCTGGCGCACGCGCATGGCGGCGGCGAGATAGCCGGCAAGAGCAACGGCCGGCACGATCAGCGCCAGCGCGAAGGCAATCGGCTGAAAGCGGGGGTACCATGATTGAAGCCGCAGCACGCTGCGCAGGCCGACACACGCATGGGTCCAGACAATGACCACAGCGAACGCCATCATGATGCCCCGCCACGGCTCGTAGACCGCGAAGGTCGCAAGCGTCTCGATATATGACGCGTCATAGGTGCTGATATCGGGCAATACACCGTTCGCGGCGATGTGGGCGGCAAGCAGCGGCGGGATGGCGAGGCCGAAATAGAGCTGGACCATCTCCCAGCGCTTCATACGCAATGTGCGCCGGCGCCAGAACGCCGAAACGGCGATGTAGATATGAACGAGGAATGCGCCTGCCAGCAGCACGGTCCCGGGCCAGGTCCGCCACGGATCAAGCAGGATCGCGGTTGCGTTCTGCATCGCGCCGATCGAGACGAGACCGAACATGTGATTGATCAGATGTCCGGTCACGAAAACGAACATGATGATGCCGCTGCCCAGCCGCAGTCGGTTTCGCAATGTCTGTGTTTCGAAAATCGCCATTCGCCTCGCGCCGAGCGCGTCATGTTCCCGCCGTCGGGCGCTACAATGGCGGCGCGCCGGTCAACTGGCAACAGTTGAAACGGGGGGTCGTTTTCCACGCCATCAGGCGCGGTTGCAGAGCCTCCGAACCGCGCCGAGATAGATCGCTGTAGCGTCGACCATCTGATCGATCGCGACGAATTCATTCAGGCTGTGGGCCTGCTCGAGTGATCCGGGACCGAGGATCACGCACGGGATCGCGAGGTTGGGCGCATCGGTGCCGCCGGGAAAGGCGGCGACCTCGACCGGATGGCCGAGGGCTTCGTCGGCGGCAGCCTTCACCGAAGCTACGAGCGCGGAGTCGACCGGCGTATCAAGCGGTTTCACGTCGAGTGTCGGCTCGGAAATCTCGTAGGTGAAATCGGGGATCTTCTTCGACAGCGCGTCGAGACGCGTGCGGTAATCCGCTACGATCTGTTCGACGGTTTCGCCCGGCAGGTAACGCCGGTCCACCTCCATCTCGCAGACGTCCGCAATCGCCGAAACGATGTCGCCGCCGCGAATGACGTTCATGGAAAAGCGGCCCGTTCCGCACAAAGGATGCGGATCGGCGGCCTTCTGGAGTTCACCATTGTAAGTGGAGAAGCCATGGATGACCTCGCCCATATGCTCGATGGCGTTGACGCCTTTCTCCGGCACGCTGGAATGCACCGCCTTGCCGCGGGTGCGAAAGAGTACGCCGAGCTGGCCCTTGTGCGCCGGACAGAGCTTGAGCTCGCTCGGTTCGCCGACGATCCCGAAATCGGCCGTCGGGCCGTTGCGCCCGAATTCCGACGATCCGATCATCACATGCTCTTCGTCGCAGACGCCTGCAATCAGGAGATCGCCCTCCAGCTCAGTGCCCGACTCCTGAAGGCATCGGACGACCTCCAGGTAGCACGCAAGCGCCGCCTTCATGTCGCATGACCCGCGGCCATAGACGCGGCCGTCCTTGACGACGGGCTTGAACGGGTTGTCGTATCCCTCGACGCCGACGGTATCCATGTGACCTGCGAGCATGAGGCTCGGCCCCGATCCCCTGCCTTTCAGCCGTCCCCAGACGTTCGGTCGGCCGTCGACCACGTCGCGCCGTCCGGTCTCGAGACCGAGATCGTCGAGGCGCCCCAGGAAGTAGTCGGCGAACTCCTGTTCGCGATGGCCGGGGCTCGCGGGCGCATCGAACGGATTCACGCTCGCGATCGCAACCATATCCGACAGGTCCCGGACCAACCGGTCGGCTGACGGACGAGATGTGTTGCCGGGTTCTTCCTTGGCTGCGCTCATGCACTCCACCGCTACGCTGACGCCAAACTTGCGCGAGCGAATTTAGAGTAAAGAGTGCTTCGGCGCGAGCCGCGCCGTCACCCGTTTCGATAGATGTAGCTGTATCCGTTGATCGCCGGCACGCCACCGAGATGCGCGTAGAGCACTTTCGAGCCTTCGGGGAAATATCCCTTGCGCACCATATCGATCATGCCCTGCATGGATTTCCCCTCATAGACGGGGTCGGTCATCATGCCTTCTGTGCGGGCGGCGAGACGGATCGCGTCGTTGGTCTCGGCCGACGGCACGCCGTAAGCGGGATAGGCGTAGTCGGCAATGAGCACCAGGTCGTCGTCCGAGATATCGCGTCCGAGTTCGACGAGGTCGGCCGTGTTGCGGGCAATATCCATCACCTGTGTGCGTGTCTGATCCAACGTACCCGACGCGTCGATGCCGACCACCTTGTCGGCGCGTCCGTCCTTGGCGAACCCGACCAGCATGCCGGCATGGGTCGAGCCGGTGACGGTGCAGACGATGATGAAGTCGAATGTGAAACCCAGTTCCTGTTCCTGGGCCCGGACCTCCTCGGCGAACCCGACATATCCGAGGCCGCCGAGTTTGTGCACCGAGGCGCCCGCCGGAATGGCGTAAGGTTTACCACCTTTCGCTTTCACGTCTTCGATGGCACGTTCCCAGCTCTCGCGGATGCCGATGTCGAAACCCTCGTCGACCAGTTCGATCTCTGCGCCGAGGACGCGGCTCATCAGGATGTTCCCGACCCGGTCGTAGACGGCGTCTTCAAACGGCACCCAGCTTTCCTGAACCAGCCTGCATTTCATGCCGATCTTGGCGGCGACGGCGGCAACCTGTCGGGTGTGGTTCGACTGCACGCCGCCGATGGTGACGAGCGTGTCGGCATTGGAGGCAATCGCGTCAGGTACAATGTATTCGAGCTTGCGCACCTTATTGCCGCCGAATGCGAGTCCCGAGTTGCAATCCTCGCGCTTGGCGTAAATCTCGACCTTTCCGCCGAGGTGCTCGGTCAGCCGGTTCAGCTTTTCGATGGGGGTCGGTCCGAATGTGAGCGGGTAGCGCTCGAATTTCTCCAGCATCGTCTATCTCCCGATGGTCCGAAAATCGGGAAAAGGCTATCGGAATTGGCGTGAAAGGTGCTTCGATATTGTGTATCGAGAATTTCAACTCCGCTTTCCACGATGCCAATTGTTGATAAGATATTCGGAATCAAGCATTGCAACGCAAGATTCTTTCATGACAGCCGACCTTGATCGAATTGACCGGAGGATATTGCGCTTCCTGCAGGAGAACGGACGCCTGACCAATGCGGAGCTCTCGGCGCGGGTCAATGTCAGCCCGGCGACCTGTCACAGGCGCACACAGCGGCTGTTCGAGCAGGGCTTCATCCGCTCGGTTCGGGCGCAAGTGGAGCCGGAGCGTGTCGACCGCGGTGCGCTTGCGATCGTCGGCGTCGTTCTCGACCGCTCGACGCCGGAGAGCTTCGGCGCTTTCGAGGAGGCCGTCACGAAACTGCCCTTCATCCTCGACTGCCACCTGGTCGCCGGAGATTTCGATTACTTCCTGAAAATCAGGGTGCGTGATATCGCCGATTTCAATCGCCTGCACGGTGAACAGCTCATCGCCATCCCGGGTGTGCGGCAGACGCGGACGTTCTTCGTTATGAAGGAGGTCATCGACAACGCGCCGCTGGAATTCTGACGGACCAGGTGTTCGAAAGTGTAGCCTCGGACCCCGGTCACTGGTAAACGCCGATCAGGGGGGGTGAGATCATGGCGACGAAGACTCAGGGCGCGGCGGTCACGCTCAACCGGCAAATGGGGCCGGTTGCGATGCTGTTCACGGGCCTCAGCATCATTGGTTCGGGATGGCTGTTCGCAGCCCTTTACACCGCCCAGCTTGCCGGACCGGCCGGCGTCATCTCCTGGCTCATCGGTGGCGCGGTAACCCTCGCGATCGCGCTCGTCTATGCGGAACTCGGCGGCATGCTCCCCGTCGCGGGTGCATTGGCGCGCATCCCCTTTATGACCTTCGGGCCCCTCGGCGGCTTCATGGCCGGATGGCTGTGCTGGACCGCATTCGTTGCAACGGCACCGCTCGAGGTGATCGCGGTTCTGGACTATGCATCGAACTATCTTCCGTGGTTGTCGGTGAATGAGCATGGCGAACGCGTCCTCACGCCTGCGGGCGTCGCGGTTGCGGTCGTGATGCTCGCCGCCTTCACCGGAATAAACCTGCTCGGCGTCAAGCTTTTCGCCAGCACCAACTCAATGATCACCTTCTGGAAGCTGACGGTACCCGTCATTGCGGTGATCGTGCTCATCGTCGTCGGGTTCCGCTGGGAGAATGTTTACGAATTCGGCGGCTTCGCGCCCTACGGCATGCAGGGCATATTCAGCGCGGTGTCGAGCGGCGGGATCATATTCGCCTATTACGGCTTCCGGAGTGTCGTTGATATGGCGGGCGAGGCTCGAAACCCGCAGCGCGACGTGCCCATGGCCATCATCGGGACGGTCCTGTTTTGTATCGTTCTTTACGTGCTTCTGCAGGTGGCTTTTATCGGCGCCATTCCACCCGAACACCTGAAGGACGGCTGGGCCGGGATCACGGAAACGGCCCCCGGCGGGCCTTTTGCCGCTTTCGCGATGATCCTGGGCCTGCAGTGGCTTGCCATCCTGCTCTATGCCGATGCGGTTGTGTCGCCGAGCGGAACCGGATTGTCGTTCGTCGCGTCGACCGCACGCCTCAATTATTCCATGGCGAAGGCCGGCGAGATCCCATCGATCTTTCAGCATCTGAACCGTCATCGCGTCCCGGTTTGGGCACTGGTGTTCAATTTCCTCGTGGGGCTGGTTGTTGTACTGCCCTTGCCCGGCTGGAACCAGCTCGTGGAGTTCATAAGCACTGCCGCCGTTCTTTCATTTGCGTTCGGGCCGGTCGCCCTGATCGTGATGCGGTTGCAGGACCCTGACCGCCCTCGCCCTTTCCGGAACCCCGCGCCGATGCTTCTCTCCGCGACAGCCTTTGTCATGTCGAGCTTCATCGTCTACTGGACCGGCTGGGAAACAAACTGGAAGATTTTCCTGATCGCGCTCGGTGGTCTGGTTGTCATGGCGATCATGCGCGGATTGGGTCACGGCGGCGGCCAGGGCCTCGAACTCAGAGCATCAGCGTGGGTGTTTCCCTATTACGCCGGTCTTGCCGCGATTTCTTATCTCGGCAACTACGGACACGGCCTGGGCGTGATACCGAATGTCATGGATATGGTCATTCTGGCAGTCTTCTCACTTGCCATCTTCTGGCTGGCGATAAGACTTCGGCTTGCGCCGGATGTTATCAAGCAACGAATTGAATCAGAGCGCGATGAGATGCAGGTTGCCTGACATGAATTGCGTCGCGCGGAACCTCGGTGCACTGCTCTCTGTGGTTTGATGCATCAGACATCACCGCATTCGCGGGGCTGATGTTCGCAGACATTGCCGAGGTGCCGGTTCCCGAAGAACATGGCAATCTGATTGCCTGGCGCGAACGTGTTGCCGCGCGGCCAAGCATCGGTGGCTGAGGAAGGAGCGGGTCATGGACCTCAATGCGAACTTCGACGAGCGCGTCGCCGTGCACGCGGCCAAGATCCCCTGGAAGGCGTCGCCGATGGCCGGGGTCGAGCGGCGCATGCTCGACCGGTTGGGCGACGAAGTGGCGCGCGCCACGACCATCGTGCGCTATGCGCCGGGAAGCACATTCTCGGCGCACGTGCACACCGGCGGCGAGGAGTTCCTCGTGCTCGACGGCGTGTTTCAGGACGAACACGGTGACTTTCCCGCCGGCAGCTACATCCGTAATCCTCCTGAGTCGAAACACACGCCCGGCTCGGACAAGGGGTGCACGATCTTCGTCAAGCTCTGGCAGTTCGACCCCGAGGACCGCACACACGTCCGGGTCGATACCAACAAGATGGCATATATGCCTGATGCCGAACGCGCCGACGTCAACGTCATGCCGCTTTTCAATGACGGGCGCGAAGACGTACGGCTGGAGAAGTGGGCAGCCAACAGCACCGTGTCCTTCGAAGCGGTCGGAGGCGCGGAACTGTTCGTTCTCGACGGGTCGTTTACCGAAAACGGCGAGATGTTCGAGCCGCAGTCATGGCTGAGGCTGCCCGAAGGCGCCCGCACCACGTTCAACACGGGCCCTGACGGGGTCCGCGTGTGGATCAAGACCGGCCATCTCGCCGCCCTCCCGCCGAAGAGACCGCCTGGAGCATAGATAGCAGACTCGGCTTTCTCCGTGAGTTTGGTAGGTTGCAATCAACGAGATGAGTCGCAATCGATAGCCAGGGGGGCCGGTGAAGACGGACATCAAGCTGAGCGTCGTGACGCTGATGATCGCGGCGTTCACGATCGGCACAGATTTCACCGGCGCCCTGTTGCTCGTACCGCGCATCGAGAACTCTTTCGGTGCCGACATAACGACCACGCAATGGGTTTTGAACATCTACGCCCTCGTATTTGCGATGGGGATGGTGGCTGGCGGCCGGCTGGGCGACATGTATGGCCGGCGGCGCTTTCTGCTGGTTGGCCTGACCATCTTTATCGTGGCATCGGTAGCATGCCTGTTTTCACCGTCGATCGGCTGGTTGATCGGTGCACGTGCCCTGCAGGGCGTCGGTGCGGCCATGATGTGGCCGTGCATTCTGGCTTACGGCGCGACGATTGGGCCGGAGGATGACCGCGGTCTGGTCATGGGACTGGTCCTGGCGGGCATTACGACCGGGAACGTGATCGGTCCGTTGATCAGCGGCGTTGTCGTGTCGCTGGGCGATTGGCGCCTGTTTTTTCTTGTCAACGCGGTCTTCGCCAGTCTGGCAGCGGTTCTTGTGAGCCGTGTATTGCCGAAAGAGCGGCTGGAAAAGGCCAATGAACGTGTTGACGTGGCCGGAATTGCCACTCTTTCCCTGGCGACGCTGGCCCTGCTCTACGCTCTCGACGTCGGCGCCGATTGGGGGTGGAGCTCGACCCCAATTCTCGTCCTGTTTGCGCTCGGCTTGTTTCTGTTCGTTGTGTTCCCACAGGTCGAAAAACGCGTTGCGGATCCCACCGTCCCAACCGTCCTGATGCATAACCGGGAATTCATACTCGCATTGTGCACCAATGCTCTGCTGGTTCCGTCGATATTCATCGCCTTTCTCTATTTCCCGCAATATCTGCAGAAGGTGCTGGGTTGGACGGTGCTTGAAGCCTCGATCGGCATGATGCCGTTAATGGTGTTTTTGTCGGTCGGCTCGATCGTTTCCGGTCGCTTCTACAAGTCCTATGGGCCAAAGCGGCTGCTGTTGACCGGTTACACACTGGTTACGCTCGGCGGAGCGACGGTTCTGTTTATCGACAGCGCCTGGCGGTATTTCGGTCTGCTTCCCGCGATGCTCCTGATTGGGTTCGGCGCTTCGATTGCGGTCGGAACCGCCGGTACGGCAACCGTCAGTGCGGTGGCACCCAAGCGGGCCGGCTTGGCGGGCGGGCTTTCGTTCATGCTGCATCTGACATATGGCGCCATCGGGGTCGCGGTGGCCACAGCCATCATGTACACCACTAACCTGTCATCCCTGGCCGCGGGACTGGTGCGGGCGGGAATCAAGATGTCAGCCGCCGATCAATCGGTCCTGAGCGGAGGATCCGTTAACACGGAAGCGGCGCGGTCCGTCCTTTCGAACTTCAGCGCCGCGGACTCGGAGAAAGTCGGTGTTCTTTTGAGCGAGGCCTTCACGCATGGCATGAGCTTGGCCTACTGGCCGGCCGTGATATCGGCAGCCATCGGGATAATGGTCGTTCTGGCGATCGACGAACAGAAGCTCCAGACGCCCACCGACCAGTGACGACACGGCTCTGTGCGCCCGCGGGGTGCATAACTCGCCGGGTAGATTGGCTGTTCCTCAGGTAGCAAGCCATACAGGCTTCATGTAAACTCGCTACTTCTGCGTTGTTGCATTCCACGTCATCCAGCGTGTTTGTCCATGGACCTTAGCCGCCGAAGCCTTTTGCACTGTTTCATGTCTGCTGCCGCGGCGGCGACCGTCTCGCACTGGCCGACGCTTGCGATTTCCTCCGACAGCGTGTCCGGACTCACACCGCTTGAGAACGGTGCGAGCGTCTCGTTCGATCAGTTCATGGCGCTTTCCAAGCTGATCTGCGGCGATGCCGACCTGCCGCTCGACGTCGGTCGACGTTTCTATCAGTTCTTCACCGAAGGTACCGATCTGCCGCTTGAAGGCACCTATCGCGAGATTGCCAATGCCGTGTCGAAGGAGAGCTCGACCCTCGACATTTCGAAGCTCGCCGCGTCCGGCGTGCTCGGCAATGCGGGCGCGAAGAACCTCGTCACGGAGATCGCCCGGTCCTGGTTCACCGGCGTCGTACGTATCGAGGGCGCTGCCGGCGCGCGCGAGGAACGCATCACCTATTTCGACGCGCTGATGTATCGCCCCGGCCGCGGTTACCGAAATATTCCCACAACGTGTGGCGGCGAATTCGGCTGGTGGGCGTTCGAGCCGTCCCCTGAGAACCGGTGCTGCGGCGACGCCTGGGCCAAGGATGAAAAGAACCCCAAATGGGGTGGCCGCGTCTTTCCGGAATATGTCGGCGGTCAGGTCGGCAAGGACGAACAGCAATAGTCGCGCGCATCGGGAACCGCGTAAGGGAAGCAGGAGATGGCCGAAGACGCAGATTTCACGAGCGAAGTGGTGGTGGTCGGCTCGGGCGTCGCCGGCGGTCTCGTCGCCAATGAGCTCGCCAAGGCCGGTGTCGATGTTATCTGCCTCGAGGCCGGACCGCCAATCAACCGCAATGCGGCGGTCAACCGGTACCGGAACTCGGTCACGCACGACTGGCAGGCCCCTTACGTGAACACCGATTACGCGCCCCATCCGTCCCAGACCGAACCCGGTGCGTATATCGAGGAAGTGGGCCCCAACAACTATGGCTGTCTTTACATACGCGGTGTCGGCGGCACCACCTGGCACTGGAGCGCGGAGTGCTGGCGCTACACGCCGGAGGAGTTGAAGGAAAAGTCAAACTACGGTGTGGGCCGTGACATGCCCGTCACCTATGAAGATCTGGAACCCTATTACAACCGCGCCGAGGTCGAGCTGGGTGTGGCGGGCCATTCGGAGCCCATGGCCTACATGGTCAAGCGCAACGCTCCCTACCCGATGCGCCCGATCCCGTTTGGTTACTATGAGCGCTGGATCGGCGACAAACTTGCATCCGATGGCCTGGAGATGATCTCCGCGCCGGTCGCGCGCAACAGTGCCGTGTATGATGGGCGACCCCAGTGCTGTGGAAACGGGAATTGCATGCCGATCTGTCCGATCGGCGCCATGTACAGCGGTGACATCCACATCCGAAAGGCGGAACGGCAGCCGAAACCCGCCCGTTTGATTTCCCGTGCCGTGGTGGACTTTATCCGGGTCAAGAAGGACGGGGGTGTCGAGGCCGTCGCCTATGTGACGCCGGACGGGACCCAGAAATGGGTCGCAGCCAAATACTTCGTTCTGGCGGCCAACGGGATCGAAACACCGAAACTGATGCTGCTGTCGCGGCAGGAGACCACGCCGCAAGGCGTCGGCAATGCGAGCGACCAGGTGGGCCGAAATCTCATGGACCATCCCGGCATCAGCGCCTCGTTCCTTGCGCCGGAACCGGTCTACAGCGGGCGCGGTCCCGAGGCGATCGCAAGGATCATCAAATTCCGCCAGGGAGATTTCAAGCGTCAGCACTCGGGCTTTCGGTTGAACTTCTACAACCGGCTGTCGCCCGAGATCTATGTCGATCAGGCGCTCAGCGAAGGGCGTCTTGGCCAGCAGCTCAGCGATCGCGTGCAGTATCTGATGGACCACGTCGTCAACGTGAACGCTTACCTCGGGCAGCTCCCGGAGCCGCGCAACCGTGTGATGCTGAGCGAGCTGACGGACGGGATTGGCATTCCGCGTCCCAAGATCGATTACCGCGTTGGACCGTGGAGCTTTGCCGCGGCAAAGGTCTGTCAGGCGGAGTTCGAGAAGATCTCGAAGATGTGCGGGGGAAGCAACTTCACGCCGGGCACGTCACCGTTCAACAAGTCCCTGTTGCCGCAAAATGTATACGGTCCCAACAACCACATGATGGGCACGACGATCATGGGCGAAGCGGAATCGGACTCCGTGGTCGACAAGGACTGCAAGGTGTTCGGCCACGACAATCTCTATGTGGCGTCGAGCTCGGTCCAGTGCTTCACAGGGGTCGTCAACCCGACTCTGACCATCGCGGCGTTCGCGATACGGATTGCCGACACGCTGAAGAAAAGACTGAGCGGGTGAAGCATGACACGCCGGAACAAATGGAACTGGCAGATGCAGGCGCGTGTGGTGGGGCTCGCGGCAGTCACCACGGCGATAACTCTGACGGCCACGATTGCGCCTGCGACCGCGCAGGACAAACCCCCGGCGTATCCCGGCGCGGGACCCGTCGAGGGCGGATTGCCAAACGGTGGCCGGTTCCGGCTTTACAAGGGGCGCAGCGCGCCCCGACCGCCGCAGTCACCGACGCAGTTGCTTGATCAGGCCATCGGATACCCGGCCTATCCCAAGGTCAACTACGACAGCGGGGTCGCCTCCCCCGAAGTCATCCGCCAGGGCGAATATCTGGTGCAGGCCAGCGACTGCATATCCTGTCACACCAACAAGACGCGACAAGAGTCAGGCCCGGCCTTCGCGGGCGGGCTGAAAATGAAAACACCGTTCGGCGACATCTATTCGCCGAACATCACGCCGGACGAGGAAACCGGCATCGGGAAATACAAGAAGTGGCAGTTGCGCAACGCGCTTCGCAACGGCATCCGCATCGACGGGTCCTACCTGTACCCGGTCATGCCGTTTGTGCACTACAATCTCTTGGTCAACAGCGAAGTGGACGCGATATTCGCCTACCTGAACAGTATCGAGCCCGTTTCCAATCGGCCTCCCGCGAACACCCTGGAAATCCCTTTCAACGAGCGCGAGCTCCTGGCCGGCTGGCGACTGCTCTATTTTGACAATCAGAAAAACGGTTACAGGCGCGATACCAAACAATCATCAACGTGGAACCGGGGCCGTTTCCTCGTCAATGGTCCCGGTCATTGCGGCATGTGTCACAGCCCCATGAACGTGGCCGGTGCGGAAGAGAAAAAGCACTATCTCTCCGGCGCCTTCATCAATGGCTACTGGGCGCCGGACATCACATCGCGCGGACTTGCGCATGTGTCGGTCGAGGACATCGTGTCCGTGTTTGCGCGTGAGCGTGGCTTGTGGAACGGACAAATTCAAGGCGACATGCGCGAAGCCGTGCATGAGAGCCTGCGTCTCCTCACGACAGAGGACCAGACTGCGATCGCCACCTATCTGAAGACGGTAAAAAGTGAGCCGACGCCGCCGCAACAAATCACGTCGGAGAAGCTCCCTGAAAGCGCGGGGGCGAAGATCTACACGTCTGTTTGCTCGGACTGCCACAGCTTCGGCGGACTGGGAGCGCCGCAAGTCGGCGATCGGGAAGCCTGGTTGCGGCTCGTCGACCAGGGCCGGGAACGGTTGTATGCCGTCGCGGTACACGGCAGCGGCGACATGCCGTTCGACGGCATGTGCCACGCGTGCACCCCGGCACAGATCCGCGCTGCCGTCGACTATATGATCGACGTGTCCCTCAACGCACCGGCGCAGGGCAAGCTCACGAAGCGCAGCAACTTTCACTCAAAGTTTCCTGAACATGACACCCTGCTCGAGGCCAAGAAGTGACCGTCTAACGGCACCGCTCATTCTCCCTGCACCGTATCCCGCTTGAGCTGGCGTCGGGTGCGGCTATGCGCGGCACCCGTAGATGCCGGAAAAGCATGCATGTATCGCAGTTGTACGGCAGGATCGCGTCCGTGCGGTCTTGTGCCGGCACTTCCAGAATGATCCTCTGTCGTTCGGGCAAGACAGGTCCGCAAGATGACAACACGCAATCTGAACTATTTCTTCGAACCGAAGTCGATCGCCGTGATCGGCGCCAGCAGCCGTGAAGGATCGGTTGGCGCCGTGCTGGTGCAGAACCTCATGCGGGGCGCGCTCGATGCGCCGGTTTTTCCCGTCAACCCAAGGCGCGAGCACGTATTCGCCCTGCCCGCCTACCCGGACGTGGCCAGCCTGCCGCAGACGCCGGAGCTTGCGGTTATCGCGACGCCGCCGGCGACGATCCCGGGCATCATTCAGGAGCTTGGGGTCAAGGGCACGAAAGCGGCCGTGGTCATCAGCGCCGGTTTCTCGGACGGCGGAGCGAAGGGCCGCGACCTCAGACAGGAAATGCTCGACCATGCGCAGCCCAACCTGCTGCGCATCATCGGCCCGAACTGTCTCGGGATCATGGCGCCGCATGCGGGACTGAATGCGAGCTTTGCGAAGACGGATGCGCTGCCCGGACGGGTGGCGTTTGTGACGCAATCCGGCGCCGTCGCCACCGCGGTGGTCGACTGGGCGCGCGAGCGCGGCATCGGGTTCTCCCACCTTGTCTCCCTCGGCGACATGTCCGACGTCGACTTCGGTGACATGCTCGACTATCTCGCGACCGACCGGAGATCGCGTGCGGTGCTCCTATACGTCGAGGCCGTCACGGATGCCCGCAAGTTCATGTCGGCGGCGCGCGCCGCCTCGCGCGCAAAACCGGTCATCGTCGTAAAGGTCGGCAGGTCGGAGGCCGGCGCCCGGGCGGCGGCGTCGCACACCGGGTCCATGGCCGGATCGGATGCGGTGTACGAGGCCGCGTTCCGGCGCGCCGGCGTGCTGCGCGTATTCGCGCTGGATGAACTGTTCGACGCCGCCGAAACCCTCAGCAAGATCAATGTTCCTGGCGGCGACCGGCTCGCCATTCTGACCAATGGCGGCGGCGCCGGCGTTCTGGCAACGGATGCGCTGGCCGCTCGAGGAGGGCGACTGGCGGAATTGCATTCCGATACGCTCGCGGCGTTGGACAAGGTGCTCCCGAAGAACTGGTCACATGGCAACCCGGTGGACATCATCGGCGACGCCCCGGCGAAGCGGTATGAAGACAGCCTGAAGGTCTTGCTGGAAGACCATGACGCCGACGCGGTCCTGGTTCTGAGCTGCCCGACCGCCATGGCGTCCGGCACCGACACCGCCGAAGCGGTCATCCGGACCGCCAAGCAGCACAAGAACGTGCCCGTGTTGACAAACTGGCTTGGCGGCGTGTCGGTGAAGGACGCGAGAAAGCTCTTTTCCGATCACCAGGTGCCCACCTTCGAAACGCCGCACGACGCGGTCCGCGCCTATATGCATCTGATCAATTACCGGAAAGGCCAGATCTCGCTGACGGAGACGCCTCCTTCCATCCCGGTAGAGTTCGCGCCCGACACCGCAAAGGCGCGGGCGATCATCGAGGGCGTGCTGTCGGAAGGGCGCGATCTGTTGACCGAGCCCGAGGCCAAGGAGGTTCTGCGGGCCTATCAGATCCCGACGACACTGACCCTGACCGCGGCCAATCCCGGGGACGCAGGCAAACTCTCAAGGCAGTTCGACGGTTCGGTGGTGATCAAGATCCTGTCGCGGGACATTTCGCACAAGTCGGATGTGGGCGGCGTGGTGCTGGATCTGGAAACGCCCGAAGAGGTCGAGAAGGCCGCTGCCGACATGCTGCAGCGTGTGGCGGATGCGGCTCCCGACGCGCGGGTTGACGGCATCATGGTTCAGGAAATGCTGAAACGCCGCAGCGGTTATGAGCTCATCGTGGGTATCAACGAGGACGCGCAGTTCGGTCCGACCATCCTGTTCGGTCAGGGAGGAACGGGCGTGGAAGTGCTCAAAGATACGGTGCTCGGTCTGCCGCCGCTGAATCTACGCCTCGCCCGCGAGATGCTGACCTCGACGCGGATCTACAATCTCCTGAAAGGGTTCCGTCATCGCCCGCCGATCGACATGCAGGCGCTCGAGCTTGTCCTGGTCAAGGTATCCCAACTGGCCATCGACATCGGCGAGATCAAGGAACTCGATATCAATCCGCTTCTTGCTGACGAAAATGGAGTCGCGGCGCTCGATGCACGCGTCCGGGTCGCGCCTTACGAGGGGCATCCGCACCATCGGCTTGCGATAAAGCCGTACCCGAAAGAGCTGGAGGAATCCGTCAAGCTGAAAGACGGGCAGACGCTTCTGCTGCGCCCCATAATGGCCGAGGACGAACCGGCGTTGCGAGAGGGCTTTGACAAGTTGACGCCGGAAGAGATCAAGATGCGCTTCTTCGTGCCGATGAAGGCGATGGACCATCTGATGGCCGCACGGCTAAGCCAGATCAACTACGACCGCGAAATGGCCCTGCTCCTGACCGGTCCGGGCGCGCCGGGACAGGCGGAGATTTTCGGCGTGGCACGCATCTCGGCGGACCCCAACAATGAAAAGGCGGAGTATGCGCTGATCGTGCGCCACGAAATGACGGGCCAGGGCCTCGGGACGCTGCTCTTGAAGAAGATCCTCGAATACGCCAGGGATCGCGGAATTAAGGAGGTCTACGGTGCCGTGCTCAGTCAAAACCAGCCGATGCTGAGGCTATGCAAAAAGATCGGTTTCGATATTGACCGGGTCACCGACGAACCGTCGATCGTCATGACCCGATTCAAGCTGCAATAGCGGTGTTTGTGAACTACGCCACGGCGCCCGGCCTTACCATCGTTTTGAGGACGAAAGGCAACACGCCCCCCGCCTGGACATAACTCACATCGTCGGGCGTATCGAGACGGGCGAGCACCGAGGTCGAGTGCGACCGGCCGTCGGGGTAGTGTATCGTGAGGGTGAGTTCGCACCGTTCCCGCAAGCCGTCCTCCAGACCGAGGATGTCGAAGGTCTCCTCCCCGGTGAGACCGAGGCTTGATCGCCCTTCGCCATTCATGAACTGAAGCGGGAGGATGCCCATGCCGACCAGGTTGGTGCGGTGGATGCGTTCATAGCTCTCGGCAATGACCGCGCGGACGCCGAGCAGTTTGACGCACTTGGCAGCCGTGTCGCGCGACGAACCGCAGCCATACTCCTTGCCTGCTATCACAATCAGCCCGACATCCCGGTCGCGATAGGTGCTGGCAGCCTCGAACACGGACATTTGCTCGCGATCCGGCATCAGCAGCGTGACGCTGCCTTCGCTGCCGGGAATGATCTCGTTCTGAAGCCGGTTGTTGGCGAAGGCGGAGCGCATCGCCACTTCGTGGTTTCCGCGCCGGGTGCCGAACGTATTGAAGTCGACCGGCGCCACGCCGCGCGCCTTCAGATAGGCTCCGGCGGCGCTCGCGGCGAGAATGGCACCGGACGGCGAGATGTGGTCGGTGGTAATGGAATCGCCCAGCATGACCAGTGGACGAAGCCCGTACAGGTCCCTCCCCGGCCCTGGCGGTTCATTGCCAAGGTCAAAGTACGGCGCGCTCCTGAGGTAGGTGCTGTCCTCGTCCCATTCGTAAGTGGTGCCGGCCGACGTTCCGAGTGCATCCCAGCCGCTCCCGCCGTCGAGAACCTTGTCATAGGAGTCGGCAAAGAGATGCGACTTCACGGCGTTGGCAGCTATCGCCGCAATCTCTTCGTCTCCAGGCCAGATGTCCTTCAGGTAGACCTCTTTGCCGTCGTGTCCCGTGCCAAGGGAAGCGGACGATATATCGGTCCGCATGCTGCCCGCCAGGGCGTATGCGACAACCAGCGGCGGCGACATGATGTAATTCGCGCGGCAATGGGGATGAATGCGGCCGGCGAAGTTGCGATTTCCCGATAGGACCGCGGCGCAGGTCAGGTCGTGCTCATCGATTGTGCTGGCGATGGGCTCGGCCAGCGGTCCGGATCCGCCGTTGCACGTGGTGCAGCCGTACCCGACGATATGAAAGCCCAGTGCGTCGAGATGCTGCTGCAGGCCGGCCGCTTTCAGGTAGTCGGCCACCACCTGGGATCCCGGCGCAAAACTGGTCTTGATCCAGGGCTTTGCCGTCAGGCCGCGCTCGAGGGCGTTGCGGGCGAGTAACGCGGCACCGATCACCACCGCCGGGTTCGACGTGTTCGTGCAGCTCGTGATCGCGGCGATCACAATGTCGCCGTCGCCGAGATCGAAGTCCTTTTCCGGCACGCCATATCTCTCGCTGTCGGGTCTGAGTGGAAACTCTTCCTCGATGTTCTCGTGGGCGTTGCCCAGGGCGACACGGTCTTGTGGCCGGCGCGGGCCGGCGATGCTCGGCACGATCGCCGACAGGTCGATTTCGATGAGTTCATCAAACTCCGGCACAACCGAACCGGGTTCGCGCCAGAGCCCCTGCGCGCGGGCGCAGCGCTCGACAAACGCCACGTGTTCCGCGTCACGCCCTGAAAGCGACAGATAGTCAATGGTCTGCCGGTCGATCGGGAAGTACACGCAGGTGGCGCCATATTCCGGCGCCATGTTCGAAATCGTACAACGGTCGGCTGCCGGCAACTCGTCAAGGCTGTCGCCGCAGAACTCCACGAACTTGCCGACGACGCCGAGCCGGCGCAGGCGCTCGGTGATCGTGAGCACGAGGTCGGTGGCCGTGATACCGGGATTTCGCGCGCCGACCAGCTTGATGCCGACGACCTCCGGCACGGGAAACGATGTCTCCCGTCCGAGCATCGCCATCTCGGCTTCCAGGCCGCCGACACCCCAGCCCACGACGCCGATGCCGTTGACCATCGGCGTGTGACTGTCCGTCCCGTAAACGGTATCAGGGTATGCCACGCCGGATGCGTCGTCGATCTGGTACCCGCGCGCCAGAAACTCGATATTGATCTGGTGCATGATCCCTTTGCCCGGAGGGATGATCCGGACATTGGAGAAGGACGACTGGCACCAATGCAGGAAGCGATAGCGCTCCCGATTCATTTCCAGCTCGATCGCCTCGTTCTTTTCGCGCGCGCCATGCGCACCGAAATGCACCGGAATCAGGGAATGGTCGATGACAAGGTCAACGGGCAGCCGCGGATTGATGCGCTCCGGTGCCGTGCCGTGCGCCTTTGCCGCGTCGCGCATGGATGACAGGTCGACCATGACCGGCACCCCCAGCAGGTCCTGCAGCAGAATACGTGCGGGCAGGAATGACACCGGCTCGCCGACCTTGCGATGGACAATGTGCTCGGCACTCTGCCGATCCTCGCGGCGCAGGGCGTTCTCAAAGAGTACGCGCAGGCTGTAGGGCAGCGTGCCGAGGTCTGCCCCGAACTCTGCGCTGCCCGCATTCAGATCAACAAGCTTCAGCGCACTCTCCTGATCTTCGATATGTGTCAGCTCGCTCTCCATCGTCCGGGTCAAGGGCTCTGCCGCCGGAACATACACCAAAACGATCGTGTGCAGAGCAAACACACTCTCGCCCCACTTCATCACCAAATGCGCAGCCGGAAAGTCGACTCACAACTCCCCAAGGAGCATATCCAAATGCATATGGCGCAAGAAGGCATCGCCGGAGGGACGCCCGTTCTCCTGCTTCACGCGGCAGGGTTCGCCGGTTCCATGTGGCGGCCCTTGACGACAGAGCTTGCGGATTTGCAGCTCCTCATTCCTGATCTTCCAGGCCATGGGCAGAGCATCGCGCGCCGTTTTACATCGTTCGAGAATACCGCTGATGCACTCGTGCTTAGGCTTCAGGAACTCGGCGTTTCCGGGCCTGTGCATGTCGCGGGGATTTCACTGGGTGCCTATGTCGGGATGCTGATGGCGCTGCGGCACCCGGAGTGGGTCAGGAGTGCGTTCCTGAGCGGTTTCCATGTCGGCAATATGCCGAAGCCCGGGTTCATGAGGATATTCGGAGACGCGATTTCGCCCATCGCCGCGACCCGGTGGTTCCGGCGGCGGATGGTGAAATCGATGGGCGTGCCCGACGGTGTTGCCATCGCCGACGAGCTGGTTGATGCGCGCACCAACGGCCGCACCATCCGCACCGTGAACCGGGCCGCTATCGACTTCGATCAGAGAGCAAACCTGGGACGCATCCGGTCCCCGGTTCTGGCGATCGCGGGAGGCCGCGAACACGCCTTGATCCGCGATTCCCTCAAGATCATGGCGTGTGAGGTGAAGGCGTGTCACGCGCGCCTCGTTCCGGAGACCGGTCACGCCTGGCCGATACAGGATCCCGACCTTTTTGCCCGAACGCTGCGTGCATGGCTCAACGGAAAGGACCTGCCGGGTGATCTGGAAACGGTGAAGCCATCCGCTCAACGCGAACGCTGAACTTTTCGTGCGATGGCGGGCTGCAACCTGTTCGGCGGTCGAGGCGTAGCTATTTTGAACTCCGAGTCGTGCGGCATTTGCCGCTATGATGGGAGGTCACGCAAAGCCGGGATTGCCTGTAAGGCGAGCCGTGCCATGCGCTCGCCCGGCACGTTCGGGAGCGAACTCGAATGCAGGACAAGGAGGTTCGTTTCGCGGTCGTCCTTACGGGCGGCGTTTCGCTCGCGATCTACATGCACGGGGTCACCAAGGAACTGCTGAAACTCGTGCGTGCCTCGCGCTCCTACCACAAGCGCAGCGACGCGGAGGGCGCCGCACCTGAAACCTATGTCGATAGCTGCACCGGGCGGGAAGTCGATACCGAAGCCGTGTATTTCGACCTGTTAAGGTCATTTGCGCCGGAACTGGATCTTCGGGTCGTTATTGACGTGATTGCCGGCGCGTCGGCGGGAGGGGTGAACGGGATTATGCTGGCGCGCGCCCTCGCCCATGATCTCGATATCGACCCCCACCGCCGGATGTGGCTCGACCACGCCGACGTCCTCCAGCTCATTGACGAAAAATCCTCGGCCAGAAGCTGGCGCAAGCTGTATGTCTGGCCGATGGCCGGCCTGCTGCTCGGCCGGCAGCTTCACGCAATGGCGCCGGAAAAGGAGACGCGGACCAAGCTGAGCGCGTTCCTGCGCTCGCGCTGGTTCCATCCCCCGTTTTCCGGGGAGCGCTATACGTCGTGGCTTCTCGATGCTTCCAGCGCGATGGAGCGCAAGGCGCCCGTTAACGGTTCACTGCTGCCGCAAGGGCATGCACTCGACCTTTCCGTCAGCGTCACCGATTTTCACGGTCACTCCAACCGCATTGCCCTGCACGATCCGCCGGAGATCGAAGAGCGGGATCACCGGCTGGTTCTGAAATTTGCCTATCTCAAGTCGGCGGACGGAACGATCGCATCCGATTTCGACGCCTCCTCGGCACCGGGACTGGTGTTCGCCGCGCGCGCGACCTCGTGCTTCCCGGGTGCGTTTCCTCCGGCGTCGCTCGGTGAAATCGACTCATTGCTCGCGCGCCGTGGCGGAACCTGGCCGGCAAGGACGCGTTTCGTCGATGACCAGCTCGGCGCATTCGCGACAGAGGGGAAGGACATCGATGCGGTGCGGTTCATCGACGGGAGCGTTGTCAACGACAAGCCGTTCGGGGCGGCGGTCGCGTCGATCGCCGGGCGCGCCGCGCATCGCGAAGTCTCGCGGCGCATTGTGTTCGTGGAGCCGAACCCGCTCGACACGGCGATGGCGCAGGACCTGAGCGAACCCGGATTCTTCCGGACGATCATCTCGTCGCTTGCGGAAATTCCGCGCAACGAGCCGATCCACGACGACCTTGCCCGCATCAACGCGTTTAACGGCAATATTCGGCTGATCCGGCAGGTGGTGCGCCAGACGGCACCCGTCATAGACCGGTTTGTTGACACCATCCTGCCACCCTCGGGCGAGGACATGCGGCCGACCGCGGAGGAAATTGCTGCATGGCGCCAGCAGGCCAACGATCAGGCGGCGCGCGAGGCGGGCTACGCTTTTCACACCTATTTCCGGCTCAAGGTGCTTGGGGTCGCCAGGCATCTGGAATCCCTGATCTCGACCCTGGCGTGGCCCGGGAACGGACCGGAGGTGCCGGAGCATGCGCGGCTGGGGTTTCTCGCGGCACTCAGCGAGTACAATGTGGGGGAGATCGATTGGCGGGACCGTTCCGGCGCAGATCCGGTGAGCGAGCCGGAAATCCAGTTCCTGAAATCGTTCGACGTCGATTTCCGGGTGCGGCGGATCCGTTTCGTCATCCGACGTCTGAACGAACTCTACCAGGTCGCCCTGGCGACGCCGGAGATCCGGTATCAGACGGACCGGCTCGATGATCTCAAGACGACCCTCTATGAGCTGCTGGCGGAGGCGAAAGGACGTTGGACGCCGGATCACTATGCCCCGCGCACCATCACGGGACTGAAGAAGAAGCGGCGTACCGGCCCGGGACCCGACGCGTTCACACCGGTGTTCTGGCGCATATCGGATGCCATGGCGCTCGACAAGCTCGACGGCTCGATCGACGAGGTGTTCGCGATCATGGTGCTGAACTACATTCCACAGGAACTCCGCCGTGATCTGTTTGCCGCTTATATCGGCTTTTCGTTCTTCGACGTGATGAGCTACCCGATGATCCAGTGGGAAGACCTCGATGAGTTCGAGGAAATCCTGATCGACAGGATCAGTCCGGCGGACGCGGTGGCAATCCGTAAGGGCGGCGCGCGTGAAGTTCTTCAAGGCACGGCCCTGCGCCGCTTCGGCGGGTTCTTTAATCGCGGCTACCGCGAGAACGACTATCTGTGGGGAAGGCTCAACGCTGCCGACCGGCTGGTCGATATCATCGTCTCGGCGGTCGGCGAGAGCGGCGTATCCCACGACCTTGAGGTGCAGTCGATCAAGCGCCGCCTGTTCCTGGCCATACTCGATGCGGAGGAGCCGTTTCTGCAGGCGGACGAAAACCTGATACGTGCCATACGGGAAGAAATCGGCAACGTGTCTGCCTGAACCGTGCCATTGTCCCGTATTATCGATCGCCACTGGGGCACCGGCGTGTCAGGCGCACGTCACACGACCGAGGGAGAATTGGATCATGTTTGCGACGCGTATCTCTGCACTGGCCGTCGGCCTCGCACTGGGAAAACTGGTTGTTTCATCATTCCCGGCTCAGGCGCATGACATCACCGATGCGGAGGCTACGGCTGCGCTCGCCGCTTTTGCCGCCAATCTCGAAAAGTCCTCCATCGTCGGGGAGCCGGATATCGTCGACTGCACATTGTCGGGGGGCACGAAGACCAAGTGCTTTCGCGTCACCATGACCCCGACCCCGGTGCGGTATACGCCCGGGCCGTGGTGTCCGCGCAACATCACCGACGGTCCCGACAAGAGCGGCATCTGGCTCGACAAGGGCAAGGTCTATGATGCCGACGGCGCGTTCGTCAAAAACCTCGCGACCTTTTACAATGATCCGCGCTGGCAGCTCTACGATCCGGCGACAGGCAAGGTCAACGTCACGGACACCCGGGCGTCGTGTGCCGGCGCGGCGCGCCCTGACGTCGACCCGAAATTCCGCAATCATTGTGTTGAATGCCTGACGTCATATCTGAACCCGCAGCCTGCATTGACCTTCGTGATCCCCGCGCATCCGGTGAAGGCCGCCAAGACGACGCCGCTTTCGCAGTTCACGGGTGCCGGGCTCGCGTTCAACGGGGTGCGGTTCGATGCGCCGGCACCGGTCAAGGATATCCTCGACGCCCATACGCTCGCGCCGTTCGACGATTGCGGCGGGCACGTCAACCTGCATGTCGGCTACCACTACCACGCGGTGACCGGATGCACGAAGGAAGTGCCGCAGCCGGACGGGCATGCGCCGCTTATCGGCATAGCCACCGACGGTTTCGGCATCCACACGCGGCTGAACGCCGACGGATCGGAGCCAAAGGGCCTGGACGCCTGCCGCGGGCATGATGCGCCGGGCATCGGCTACCATTATCATGCGGCGGAGCCGGGGGCGAACCAGATCATCGGCTGCTTTTCCGGCGAACACGGTTGCGCCCTTCGTTCCCGCGATCAGACATGTGATGCGTCGAGGCCGCCGCGGCGCCCGCCCCCAGGGTGAGCGTTAACAGCCTGCGAAGGCGCAATTAAACAGGAGGACAGGATGTCGCGGATGCCCGCACTTGTTCGCGGGGCCGGCCTCCCCATATCCGGGGTGTCCCCTGACAATTGAATCGAAGGAGTAGAGTATCATGAAGATTCTCGCGATCATGGCGCTTGCCTTGGGCATGTCTGCCTCGGCTGCATTGGCCGGGCCGGTTACCCACGACCAGGCGCGCAATATCCAGGCCTCCATCGTTGCTGAAAACTGCTTTGGCGGCGAAATGGAAACGGAAAGCAACGGCAACGTCGCTTTCGAAGTCGAGGACGCGGTCTGTCCCGATGGCGTTTTTGATTTCAAGCTCGACAAGGACTTCAACATCCTGTCGCGCACGAAGAGCTGATGATTGAAATCGGCCATGACCCGGCGACTCCGCGTCGGGTCAAAGCCGGAGCGCGCACGCGATTAGCGCCTTCTGATTGTCGAAACGGGCGGTTTGGCCGATGATCCGGGCAATGACAGATTCACCCGTTTCATCATCGCTGTTTCCTCGTTCACACGTCGTCCTTGCCGTTTGCATTCTTGCCCTGTTTGCGCTGACGCAAGCGGCGTTCGCCGAACCCGCTTCCAAGAACCGCGTCTTCCCCGGTGTGATCGGTGACGACGATCGCCAGTTCCTCCCCGAGCTGAAAGCGCCGTGGACGGCGATTGGGCGCGTGAACATCGGCGGCGCCAGCCGGACAGCGTACTGCACGGGCACGCTGATTGGACCGCGCATGGTGATCACGGCCGCGCACTGCCTGGTCGCCAAAGGAACAGGCAAAAAACACGCGCCCGGCAACATCCATTTCCTCCCCGGCACAAAAGGCGGCAGAGCATTGGCGCACGGACGGGCAGAGTGTGTCCGCTTCGCGCCGGCCTACCGGCATGACCTGGAAGACGCGGCTGAGAAATTCCGCACCGACGTAGGCGTGATCATTCTGAAGGAACCGCTCGATATCCCCCCTGCCCCGTTGATGGGCGCGCGGATTGCCGACGCGCCGCTCGCGCTTCAGCATCTGGGGTATTCCCGCGATAGCCGGCACCGCATCAAGCGCGATGCCGACTGCAAGCTGCGCGGGCGCCAGTCGGGCCTTTGGTTTACCGACTGCGACACCCATTTCGGCGGCTCCGGCGGTCCCGTGTTCGTCGAGCGGGACGGCAAACCGGTCCTTGCCGCGATCATGGTCGGCGCAATCCTCGGCAAGCACTCCGTGGCGGTCCCGATCGACCAGTGGCTTGAACTGACGGCCGGCGCCTCCTGTCCCTGAGCGGCCCGTGCCGGATATGCGTGCGATGGTCGGTCAGCGATAGCGCTTCAGCTCACCCGGGATGTCCCAGAAGCTGCGGTTCGCTTCCTGGTGGGCGTCGAGGCTGCTGATGCCGATATCCTTCAGCATGCGCTCGTCGAGTGACTGGAGCCGCCGGCGCTGCCGGGCGACATCAAGACATGTGACCAGATAACAAACGAACTGGGCCAGTCGCTGTCCAATGCTCCGTGTATGTCCTGCGCGCCGGGGAAAGCGTGCGCTGCTTTGATAGGTCTCTACAGACATGATCGAATCTCCTCGAATGAACCGGATATGTCCGTGTCTGAGCCATTAGATAGGGCATCTTCTTGCATAATGGAAACGAATGTTTATAATACTAATGATAATGATCCATTATGGAGTGTTCATATGACACGCGAGGTTGATCTTTCTTTGCTCCGGGCGTTCGTGGCCGTTGCGGAGACCGGCGGAATGACGGCGGCGGGGCGGCACCTGAACCTGACGCAGGCGGCAATCAGCCAGCAGATCAAGCGTCTGGAGGAGTTCTACGATGCCGAACTGTTCGACCGCAGCCAGCGCAAGCCCGTCCTGACTCACGCGGGCGAACGACTGCTGGGGCATGCGGAACGCATGCTCTCGCTGAACGAGGAGCTATGGGGCCTGATGACCTCGCGCGGTTACGAGGGGCAAGTGCGTCTCGGCGTGCCCCACGACATCATCGGCGTGTATATGCCGCCGATCCTTCGGGAGTTTTCCAAGGCGTGGCCGCGCGTGGAGATTTCGCTGATTTGCACGCCGACGACGTCGCTGCTGCGTTCGCTGGACCAGGGCGAAGCCGACGTCATTCTCACCACCGAGGCCAAGCAGAACGACAAGAGCACTCTCTTGCTGGCCGATCAGCTCGTATGGGTCGGTGCGCCCGGCGGGTCCGCACATGAGCGCACGCCTCTGCCCGTCACGCTCGGCGACGACAAATGCGCGTTCCGCGCGGCGGCGGTCAAGGTGCTTGGCGGTACGGGGCGGGACTGGCGCTTCACCTGCGCGGCCAGCGAGATGTCGGCGTTTCACGCCTCGCTCGAGGCCGACCTTGCGGTCGCGCCGCTGCTGTCGCAGACGGTACCGGAACAGCTTGCGATCCTCGACGCGGACTGCGGGCTGCCGCCTCTGCCCACTTACTACATCAACATGTACGTGGCACCGACCGATCCGAGCGCCATCGCGCTGGAGCTCGCCAAACACATCACGCGGAGCTTTGCGAGCCGTTTCAACAAGGCGGCCTAGAGCCAGCGGTTGTTGTCAGCCGACCAGCATCAATTCCCGCTCAGGAACGCGTCGATACATCTGTCATGCCAGGGCTCTTTTGCATCGCGCGCGTGAAAGCCGAGATGCCCGCCGCTTCTTGTGAGTTCGATGCGGATGTTCGAGCGAGGCTCATCGGCAAGTTCCAGAAAGGGCTCGGGAGGAATCCACGGATCGTCGAGGGCGTGGATGATTGTAAGCGGAGTGTGGACCTTCGATATGACGCGCGCGCCGGCCGTCCGGGCGTAATAGTCGTCGGCGCCGTCAAATCCGTTTCGCGGTGCAATGAACTGATCATCGAATTCGTAGATCGAGTGTGCGTTGGTGATTGCCCCACGTTCACGGTCCGTCAGCCGCGCGCCGGGCGCCCGGCTTTCGACCTTCATGGCGTGCAGCAACCACGCATGATAGGGCCAGTTGCGCCGTGCCATGATGCGGCGGGCGGCTTGCGCCGGTTCGATGGGTGGCGATACGGCCGCCGCAGCCACGATGGGGAGATCATCAACCTTCTCGGAGAGCAGATTGATGAGGACGTTGCCGCCGAGCGAATAGCCGATCAGCACAAGCCCGCGCGACAGATGCGCGTCGTTAAGGGTTGTCAACGCCTGATGAATCTCGCCGCCGCATCCGGCGTGATAGTGGCCGCCGCAGGTGGCGCGAGAGGCGCCCGCGCCGCGCAGGTTGATGCGGAGAACCGATCGTCCGCGCTTCAGGTGAAAGGCCGCACTCGCGCGCATATAGACGCTGTCTTCGGACCCGGCGAGGCCGTGAATGAGGACGACAAGCGGTCCGCGCCCGGTCAAATTCGGCGTGCCCAATGGCTCCTGCAGCAGCGCCGCGAGCTCGTCCCCGCTTCCGTCTCCAAGCGGCAGGTGGATGCGTTCTGACGCATTCGAGGGAAAAGAGACAAGCGGCAGGATCCGGTTGCGCAGAGTTTGCAGATCCCCGCCCCACCACGGGGGGCGCGGTTCGAATTCGGGCGGATGGTCGGGCACGGCGAAGCCTCTCGGATCTGCCGTTGATACGTGCGCGATCCTACTTCCGGATCATGATCATCCGATTGACCACGGCGTAAGGTCCCGGTTCATAGGCGATGACCTGCATGGTGGATTCGTTTACCAGCTTTGCCCGGTGGACCGTCTCGTCGTCATGGTCGACCCAGACAATTGTCTTTCCATCCCAATCGACGACCCCGAAGACGGGTTCCACCAGCACGTATTTCACCCCTTCCTTGCCTTCGAACTTCGGGCCGTCTTTCTCGTTGTGATAGGTCATGGTTCCGCGAAAGACACCGCCCAATTGCTCTTCAACCACCAACGTGCCGGTCTGCTTGCCAAATGGTTTGAGCGTGCCGCTCCAATGGCCCACCTCGCCCGTCACGGAAACCCATGTGCCGACGAGGTTCGGCGTGGACGACTGGGCGGAGACAGGTGTGGAAATGCCAATGCACGCCACGATCAGGGTCAGGAAAATCAGCCGGACCATATGGTTTGTCCTTTCGCTATTTTCGGGGAGACGAAATGGGTGCCGTCCCGTTAGCGCCGTACGCGCGCATCCGCCACGAGGGTCTTGGCGTCGTAGAGAGCCTGAATATCTTTGTCCTTGAGGTCGAGCAGCTCCTTCAGCACGCTCTCATTATGCTCACCGAGCAATGCTGCCTTCGGTTGCTCTTCGATCGACCATCCGGAAAACCGCGCCGGTGGTCCAGGAATCGGAAACCTGCCCAGATAGGGATCGTCGACGTGACGGACAGTGCCGCGTGAACGCATATGCGGGTGCGCAATGACGTCTTCGAGGTCCAGCACCGGCGCCGCCGGCACCCGTTCATTCTGCAGCGCCTCGAGCACGGCATCGCGGCCCCGCAACGTCGCCATCCAGTCTTCGATAATCTGTTTGAGTTCACTCTTGTTGGCGCGCCGGGCGCGAGGCGTTGCGAAGCGCTCGTCTTCGAGCAGCTCCGGCTGGCCGAGTGCGGCAACCATTCGCCCCCACTGATACGGCATGACCATGATCTGCACGTATTCACCGTTGCCGGCGTCGAACACGCCGGTCGGCCCGCCATTGGGGTGTTGCGAGCCTGAGCGTGGCGGCTGGGCGACCTTCCCACGCAAACCGACGCGGGCGAGATAGTCCTCATGCATCTGCACATAGGTGTCGAGCAGCGAGCAGTCGATGTGCTGCCCTTCTCCCGTGCGCTCGCGGTGCAGCAATGCGAAGCCAATCGCCATGGCTGCGGACAAACCTGTTGCGCTGTCGCCCATGGCGACCGGGACCTGTGTCGGCGCGCCATCCTCCTCCCCGATTTGCGCCGTGATACCCGCATAGGCGGACGCCATGTAGTCGAACCCAGGTTGGCCGGCAAGCGGACCGTTCTGCCCCGCCATTGAAATGGAGCACATAATGAGCTTCGGATTGATCTCCTTCACGTCCTCATAAGACAGGCCCATGCGTGCGATGGCGCCGGGGGCGAAGTTCTCAACCAGCACGTCGATCCTGGGAAGCATCCGTCTGATGAGGGCCTGCCCCTGTTCGCTCTTCAGATCGACTCCGATGCTGCGCTTGGAATGATTGTGCTGAACGAAGTAAGTGCTCTGGGTGCAATCCCGGTTTTCATCTCCTTGCGCACGCAGGCCCGACCTGCGGCCGTGGTCGCCCTGGGGCGCCAGCTCGACCTTGATGACGTCCGCGCCCATCTCCGCCAGGATTCGCGTGCAGGTTGGCCCGGCGACGAACTGTGTGATGTCGAGAACGCGGTACGCTGTCAGCATGGGCGTCATGCGCGGGCGGCCGGTTGCTGGGTGCTTGGCATTTCCAACCCGGCTTCCTTGAGGCGGTGCTCGAGCAGCCACAACCGGTCGTGGCCCCAGAACTGTTCGCCCTCGAAGATGAACAGCGGCACACCGAACACGTGGTCTTCGACCGCCTCTTCCTGGGCCTTCTCGTAATCTTCGCGCCCTGCACCGTCCAGGTAGTCGCGATAATCCGCATCCGACATGCCGAGCGATGCGATCACGTCGGCGATGGCGTCGGGCTCGTCGGCGGCGAGTTCCCGTTTGAAGAATCGCTCGAAAACCACGTGGCTGTAATCGATGAGTTTGTCATGCTGTTCGGCAAACAGGCCGCCGATGAGAGCGGGCGTGGTGTCGAAAATCTTGAGAGGGCCGCGCAGCATCTTGCCGCCATGGAGGATGTTGGCGTTCCGGCGTACATCCATATAGGAGTATTTAACCTTCCATTCCGAATAGATGCTGCGCTGGCCTTTACCCTTCAGCCGCAACTGGAACGGGCGCCATTCGATGCGAACGTCGTAGCGGTCTTCGAGTTCGTAGGCCGGGTCGAACGCCAGAAAGGCATAGGGGCTCTTGTAATCGGAGTACATTTTGACTTCTGCGGTCATCGGCAACACGCGCCTCCTGTTTTCGGGGACACGCAGCTTACCGTGTTTTGGGCTTAGGTCGAGGGGGCAGCAGAAGCGAGAGGCTGGCGCGTCAATCGGACAGCGATCTCACCAGCCTGTTGGTGCGCGTCAGGCGATCGGCTAGAATGCGAACCAGATATTCGTGGAAAGACGCTGCCACTTTCGGAGCTTCGACCGTCATTCGCTCAAGAGCTTTGCGGCTCAGACGCCAGACGGTCACATCGGTTTCCGTGACGACCGACGCGGAGCGTTGTTGATCCAGATAGAAGGCGAGTTCTCCGACGATTGTGCCGACACCCATCGTGCTGACACGAATTCGCGGTCCTTCCGGCGTGTCGAGTTGTACGCTGATTTTGCCGTGCTCGACAAAGAAAAGGTCTTTCGATTCCTCACCCTGAGTGATGAGAACGGTATCGGGTTCAAGCTCCATCTTCTCAAGGTATTTCAGCATGGTTTGCGATGCGTCCGGGCTGCGTAGAGCTCGCGAGAGTTGCCCCTTGATGCTGTCATCCCGCGCTGGCGGTCGCGGGTGCGTACTTTCATCCAGCAGGCATTCTTCACACCATTCCATTGCCCGATCGAGGTCGTCAAAAGACCGGACTGGCAATCCACTGTCGGAGCCAAATCCGCCTTCCTCAAGCAGCCGCTGGATTTCCGGCCGGAGGTTCGTCGTGATCAATGTCGTGCCTGCTCTTTCGGCGAGCTGGCCAATCTTGATGAAACTGAGGACTGCCGATGAATCAAGACCTGTGACACCGCGGGTATCGAGCAAAAGGAAAAGGAGTTTTGGTTTAGCGCCCTCGCCCAACCGTGCCCGGACAAATCTCTGCAAACTGTGTGCGGTCCCGAAGAACACGAAGCCTTGAAGCCGCAGGATGAGAATCTCATTTCCCCTCGAAACAAGGTATTGCCGGTCCTCATCCGATCGCTCCACGCTGCTGTTGAAGTCCTCTCCTGAGACCGCATATTTGACGACGTTGACCTGGCTGTAGTCGAGCGCAAACAAGACGACCGCGGATATCAGGCCGACCGTCACACCTTCAAGAAAACCTACGGTGCCGATGACGAGGACGATGAGAATGATGATCAGGTACTCCCGCCGCGGCATCTTATAGAAGGCGTCGACGAGCCAGTCGTACATCAGGGAAAAGCCGATCCACAGCAACAGGCCGCCAAACAGCGGGATTGGCATGTAGGCGAGAAGCGGTGCGCCGAGAAACAGCGTTGCCGCGCATACCGCCGCGACAATGAAACCGGTGAGCCGGTAAGGCGCCCCGAGTTTGTTTCCGAGCAGGGACAATCCGAGCCCCTGGAAACCCGCTGTCCCGCCCCCCGCGCCGGCGACCAGGTTGGCCAGACCGGCTACCTGAAACTCACGGTCAAGGTCGATGTCGCGTCTCAACGACAACTCCACCCCACTTGACGCGAGGAGAACCGACGCCGCCGTCACGACAACCATCGTCATGACCTTGGGAACTTCGGCCCAGATCACACGCCAGTCGATGCTGGCGAATGGATTCTCACTGAACGGTGGCCAGAGGTTTGTTTGTTCAGGCGGGTGAAATAACCAGCCTTCGGCCTGCAGTCCGGACAAACTCAGCTCCTGGCTCCATGCAACCAGATGAAAAAGAGCCAACGCGACACAGACTGATACAGGCAAGGCGAGAACGTTGTCGCCACGGCGGGAGATTGCCCACAGAACGCCGGCAAGCACTATTGCGGGCGCCCATTTTGCGATGCTGACAGGTGTCATCAGCAGGGGAAAGTTGTTCCGGGTCAGCGTTTCGCCGACGATTACACCGAGAGCCGCGTGGACGATCAGCCAGCCGACGCCCGCAAGAAATCCACCGATGACGGGATAGGGAATGAACCTTATGAAGCGTCCGAGCCGGAAGTGCCCGAGCGCCAGCAGGCAGACGCCGGTAAAGGATGTTGCAAGCCCGATCGCCACAATGATTGTCAGAAATATCTCATGCTCGCTGCGGATACCGGTCATGGCCGTATGCATCGATGTGGCAATCACGGCCAGAGTCACCACCGTAACTTCCTGGCACAACGAGATCATGCCGGGATATGAGCTGCCGTAGGCCGTAACGGCTGCAAGGATGATGGTGCTGAACAGACAAAGGCCAATGCCGACCGCGACATAGCCGCTCAATGCGCCGGAAAAAAGCAGAGCCGCATCTGAAATAGAGAACACGACCGCAAGCAGTCCACATACAATGCCGGCAGTCAGGCTCGACAGGAAGTCACGCCACGGGTAACGCTCGAGTATCTGCCGGATTGCCAGCGCACGCGTGCTGTTCTCTGGTTCGTGCTGCTGGCCCACGTCTGTCTCCTGGGTCTGCGGTTCGTCTCCCCGTGTATTCTGCGTGACGCGGGAAATCTCTGAATTTTGCGGTGGGTGCTCCTACACAGGTTCCGTGTGGCGACGGCGATTAGACAGGCTTGTCGCCGCAGATGGTGACGCGGTGCATTTCGCGGCGGTGGCCGTGATAGTCGTTCAGGGCAAGATGCTGCGTACAGCGATTGTCCCAAAAGGCGATCGACCCATTGCGCCAGCGGAAACGGCAGGTGAATTCCGGCCGCGCGGCGTGATCCCACAAATAGGCCAGCAACGGCCCGCTTTCTTCCTTGGTCCAGCCTTCGAAGCGCTGCGTGAAGTTGTAATTGACGAACAGGAGTTTGCGGCCGGTTTCGGGGTGAGTGCGGATGACGGGATGAACAACCTCCGTCTCCGCTTCATCGCTTGCGCGCACGTTCATGGAGATGTCGCCGCCTTCTTTGGAGCGCAGCGTGGTGCGGCTGTTGAGGCCGAACGAGCGCGATGCGCTGTGGACCGCACGCAGGCCGTTGAGCGTTTCCTTCAGGCCGTCGGAGAGCGCGTCATACGCCAGGTACATGTTGGCGAACATGGTGTCGCCGCCGGCCTCCGGCACATCCAGGGCATACAGGACCGAACCGAGCGCAGGTTCCTTGTAGAACGTCACGTCGGAGTGCCAGGTTCCGCCGAAATTGATCGAGACGCTGTCCTCGGCCTCTTTCACCACGGGCATGATTTCCGGATGGTCCTTTAGCCCGGCGGCGAACGGGTGAATGTCGAGTTCGCCGAACAGTCGCGCGAACCGCAGATGCTGTTCCGGCGTGATGGTCTGGTCGCGAAAGAAGATGACCTGATTGTCGAGAAACGCCTGGTGAATGGCATCGACTTCCGCGTTCGAAAGCGATTGCGACAGGTCGATGCCATGGATTTCGGCGCCGAGCGCGCTCGTCAGACGTTCTATTCGAATATCGGTTTCAGCCACCTCGCGTCTCCCCTCAACTGTTGCCAACCGGCATTGCGTAAGAGTGCCGCAAACGCACGGCGCGTGCAATCGGCGCCGGCGCGAAAGGATGCGATTCAGGCTGTCGTGTAGAGGATCACCGGCTCGCTGACGCCGCGCACGTCGAATTCCCCGACGCGCTTCACGTCAACGGCGTCCCGTGCCGCTTCGGCAATGCCTTCCGTCATCAGGACGCTGGTCCCGGTTTCCTTGTTCAACTGTTCAAGGCGGGCGGCAATGTTCACGCACTTGCCGTGCACCGTGTACGACAGACGGTCGCTGCTGCCGACGGCCCCGGCTGCGAGTTCGCCGGTGTTCAGGCCCACGCGAACGCGCAGCTTTTGTCCCTCGAACGTGCGGCCCGAGACCATGTCCACCAGGGCCTTCGAGGCGCGGACCGCCTGCGCGATATGGTCATTGTCGGCGATGGGGACGTTGAAGCTTGCGAGGATCGCGTCTCCCTGAAACTGATTGATGGTTCCGCCGTGCGCCGTGATGATTTCGCCGGCCGCCTCGAAATAGAGATTGAGGACCCGCAGCAGTTCGTCCGGCGATATCGTCTCGCTCAGATTCGTGAACCCTTCCAGATCAGCGAAAAGAACGGTGGCCTCTCGCTTGTTCGGGACCAGTTGTCCGCGATCCAGGATGATTTGCCTGGCAATGGACCTCGGCACGTACTTGCCTAACGTCTCCCGAACGAACTGTTGCTGTTCGATGGCGCTTTGGCGCCGGCGCTCGGCTGCGAGCAACCTGCGGACCTGACGCCTGGACCGCCAGACCAGTCCGGCAATCAGCACCCCCGAGATGCCGATCAGGATCACCTCGACAACTCGCCCGATCGAATTGAAGAAGTAGGGATTGCCGACCAACTCAAGGATCTGTGTGCGGGTTGTGCCGGCGGGCTCAAGCGCCGACCAGTCGATCGTTTCCGGCTGCCACTGGACAAGGAGCGCAAGAATTGCCCACGCAGACGCGCAAGCGATACCGGCCACAAGTGCAATGTATGGTTTGTAGCTATAGCCGACGCTGGCGATATAGACGATCAGCAGGGCAAAATACGATTCCCGGTATGGGTATTGCGGCGGAAGGTCGAAGCCGGACAACGGATTCGGCACCGCGATGACGACCGCGAGCGCGACGGAGTCGATGGCGATGACCAGGGCCCGGGCGATTGCCCAGTCGGGCCGGTACGAGTTCAACCAGAGCTGAACCAGTCCCGTGAGCGTGAAGCCGACAATGAACAGCAAAGGCCAGTAAAGACCGGGCGGGTCATAACTGACGACAAGGAAGAGCGCCATCACGGCGATGATGACGCCCTTGGCAATCAGGACGAGCAACGTTCCACGCCACTCTTCCCGGCCGAGTTCGTCACGGTCCCCGGGGATCGCGCGGTCGTTGTGTGGCCTTTCGTTCGTAGGCAAGTCTGAGCCTCGATTTCGTTGGACGCGAGTTCGTCGGCGCGCCGATGTCCGCGTGGCCCCTGTGGCCCGGTGTGTCCTGCGTGTCTGTTTGCTGTCTGACTTTGTCCGCGTCGGCAAGACGCACGTCTGCCTGCCGGCGCAGGCATGCCGTTCGGTTTGCAGGATGCCTTCCAACGGCGGCAAACCAAAGGCGGGAATGGAAGCGCCCTTTTTAGCAGCCCGCTTCTCCGTCGCCAACTCACGGGTTCTTGTGGTGAGACCGCAATGTCGCGGTCAATCAACATGCGATCATGTGGAGCGCGTTGCGTGTGACACGTTGTGGCTTCAGTGTATGGAATTGTCTTGAAGTCGATTGGCGTGAGGACGCTTGACGATGGCGATCGAAAACAGCAGTGCCGCGGAGACCGTTGTCACGGACTTCATCGAGGCATTCGGTCAGGGCAACTACGACAGAATGGCAAATCTGCTTGCCGACGACGTTGAGAGTTACGTGACAAATGCTCAAGGAGGATCGACGTTGCTGCGCGGTCGCGGAGCCTATATGGCCGCGATCGAAAGCGTTGACTACAAGGCGGTCGGGCCGAGCATCACGATCACGCAGATCCTCTCCGTGAAGCCCGATCAGGTGCTTGTCATGGTGGAGATAAAGGCGGAGCGGAAGGGCAGAGCGCTGCATAACTACGCAGCGTTTCTGATGGACGTGCGGGAGGGGCGAATTCAGGCGATGCGCATGGTCGAGGCGCTGCCTGCCTACAGCGATGCGTTCTGGAAAGACTGAACGGAAACGGGCTCGTGTTTGCCCATGTCCTTCCACAACACCAGAGCCCGCGCCGACGCACCGAACCGGGCGTGGCTGCCGAGGAAGCCGCCCGGATAAATCTGCGGCATGACATCGATGTCCCTGCCGCCGCATCGGCTGCATTTCAGATAGCTGGCGATCTTCGGGAACGGTGTCTCGGGGGGAATGCCGGGGACAATGGCGCCGGCGAGAATCTCGACGCCGCGCGGACAGGACTGGCAACGCAGCCAGATCAACTGATCTTCCGCGACAACACGACCAAAAGTGAGAACTTGATGCTTGCGCAAAGGCTGCTACTTTCGCGTGCTTGGGCGAGATATGTGCAACCTATATTCCCAGACAACGAACGTCGAGGCCATCAGGCGGCTGTTCGGTGTGATCCGGATCGATCCGAGTGCCGGCAACCTGCCGGCGCAGTCGGCGATCTTTCCGGGCTACACCGCACCGGTGGTTCGCCTGACAGATGGCGAGCGTGAACTCGTCATGATGTCGTGGGGATTCGTCCTGCCGCAGAAGGACAAGGCGGCGAAACGCGTGACCAACGCGCGTGATGAAAAAGTGCGGATGAGCAGGTTCTGGAAGGGATCATTCGAGGAGCGCCGGTGCCTGGTGCCGGTGACGTCGTTTGCCGAGCCGAAGGGCCGCAAACCGGCCGTTTGGCACTGGTTCGCCTTGAAGGGAGAGGAGCCGCGCCCGCCATTTGCGTTTGCCGGGCTCTGGCGCAGTTGGAAGGGCCCGCTGAAACCGGGCGCCGAGACGGAGGAGTTGAACGTCTACGCGTTCCTGACGACCACGCCGAACGAGGTGGTCCGGCCGATCCATCCGAGCCGGATGCCGGTCATGCTCTCAGGGGAAGATCAGTTCGAAACGTGGCTGGAAGGTTCGCAGGGGGAAGCCTTCGCCCTCGCCCGCCCCTTTCCTTCGAACCGGATGCATGTGGTGCATACCGGAGAGACGAAGGACGAAGGGTAATGCGGCAGCGGAGCGTTAACCTCAGCTTTGGCTTTGCGCGCGAAGATATCTGTGGATGTGCGGCCTGGTCTTCTTTCCACTTGGTTCCAAGCCGCACCCGCGGGCGCCGCTGTCACGTCCCCCGGTTGATTGGCGGCGGGTGGCGCCCGCTCCCACAAATGGGCCCGGAACCAGCTACGGCCTACTTGCGTTCGAGTACGACGGCGAAGGACACGCCTTTGCCGATGCCCTTGTAGGTCAGGTACATCTTGCCGTCCTTGACGTGTCCTTCATAGAACCCGGTGCCGCGAAACGTGTTGTCTGACGCGATCTCGACGATGTTCAGTTTCGTGCGCTCCAGCAGGTCGAAGGTTCCGGTCGTGCGTTCGTTGTGCCATTCGCGGTAGTCCTTCACCCGCCAGCGGTTCTTCGCCCAGATCAGGTTCTTTTCCTGCTTGACGATGTTCAGCTCCATCTGCGCGTCATGATTGATCTGGCCGAGCTCTTCGTTGGGCTTGGAAAAGGCGGTGTTGAAGGTGCCCGACCACACCCCGACCACATTTGGAAACTCGTCGGCGCCGGTCGCGGCGGTGTTGGGCGTAACAAAGATGAGAGCAAGAACAGCGGCGGCTGACAGACGTCCGATCATGGCTTTTCCTCCTGATTTACGCGCATCGGTCGTCGGATCAGATTCAACCCGAAGCGTGTCACGGTCAAGCGATGCGGGTGTGCAGTCGGCAGGTCGGATGTGCCGACGCCCGAAAGCCAGCGGATGAGTCTGAGATTGGTCGGTTCCGGTTTTGGGGCAAAACACGCCGCGCACTGGGGAAGGCGCCTGCTTTCAGACGTGCCGGGTTTCAGCCACGCCAGGCAGGTTACTTGCGTTCCAGCAAAACGGCGAACGAGATGCCACTGCCGATGCCCTTGTAGGTCAGGTACATCTTGCCGTCCTTCACATGGCCTTCAAAGACGCCGGTGCTGCCGATCTCCGGAGTCGGTGCAACCTCGACAATGTTGAGTTTCGTCCGCTCGAGCAGATCGAAGGTTCCGGTCGTATGCTCGTCGTGCCACTTGCCGTGCTTGTTCACCCGCCACCGGTTTTTTGCCCAGACGAGGTTGTTGTGTTGTTTCGTAATATGGAGCTCCATCTGAGCTCCCTGGGCCTCCTCGTCGAAGTGTCCGTGACCCTTCGAAAACGCAACGTCGTACGTGCCGGTCCACACACCGATGACGTTCGGGAAGGCTTCGGCGCCGATTGCGGCCGTGTTGGGTGTGACGAAGATGAGAGCAAGAACAGCGGCGGCTGACAGACGTCCGATCATGGTTTTTCTCCTGTTTTGCACGTATCGGTCGTCGGTTCAGCTTCAACCCGAAGCGTGTCACGGTCAAGCAATGTCGGCCTGCTCGTCGTCACACGTCCTGCCCTGCCGTGGGCTCGGAACGCAGTTGGCCGGCGTCCGCATCATCCGTCTGACGAAACGAGTCCACCATTTCCGAAGGAACGACGACGAAACCTGGCGTCCGAGAGATTCATCGCGCATGACGAGGTTACCGCGCAGGACCGTAACCGGTCGCCCGCGGAAGGACGGGAACGCCGCCACGATGCCGGAGGGACGGAAGGCGGCCATGGCAAGGGGAATCCGGATACAGCGGCCCGCGTGAAAGGCCCCGGCCGCGAGCTCGTCTCCGACCGCCGGCTTGCCCGCGGCATCCGCCGACACGATTTCCCGGATGGTTTCAAGATCGTGGCACCAGGACGCGATGCCGACTTCTGTCTTCCAGGTCGGAGCCGCGATCACGGCGAACACGAACAGCACGTAGAGCACAAAAAAGGCGGCCAGCGCCGCCATGAATTCCCGAAGGGTCATCATCTTATCCCAGGTTGTCGTCAAAGGGCTTGAAGGGGTCACGCGGGCTCAGCCCGCGATTGCTTTTCCCCCCTTGTGCCCGAGGCCGAACGCGCCGAGGACGACGCCAATGATCTCCAGCCACTCATTGCCGAGTTGCGGAACCTCGATGCCGAACTCGCCGGCGACGTATGCGGCGAGCGCAAGGCCGAAGCCCGCGACCGTTTTCCAGCCGTCGATGGGGCCCATGCCCTTGAGCAGGACCTTGGCCAGGATCTCGAACAGAAAGTTCATGGGGATTCTCCAATGAAAAGCCCGGCTCACGGGCCGGGCGGTTTGCGATATCTGACCTTCACGCTTGCGATGTGAGGCCGCGAGGTGAGTTCGGTGATCAATACGTCCGTGTCGTAATCCGTGATGCTCGTGAACGGCCCGGGCTCGTCGTCGCTTGAGGCGCTCTCGCCCTCACCCTTGATGCCGAGACGCACCGCGATGCCGTCATCCAGCTCCATGAGCTTTGCCAGCATCGCCGCGCAGCCCAGTTGCCGGTCCATATGGCCTCGGTCGAACACGCCGTCCCGGACATATTTGCCCGGCTGCTGCAGATTGGTTCCAGCCCAGACATAGGGCGAGTTCATCCGCTGCTTGACGTAACCGAAGCCGTTGTAGCGCTCGAACTCGTAAAGGATGCGGGGAAGCGTCCAGTCGTCGACCTGATGGAGTTTCTGGAGTTGAAGCGCGTCGATCGCCGCCTCATCCCAGCTCGCGAACGGACCGCGCCCTTTTGGGACAAGCAGCGTCCTGCGGCCGGTGCCGATGATGCGCTCGCCATTGTGCAGAACGCCGGCGAAGGAACGAGCTGATTCCCGGTGATGGACAGGTCCCATGAAGAACCAGGGGACGCCCGTCGCCTCCTCGACGTTCTCATAGCGCGCCCGGTCTTCGAGTATGCCTTGCGCCGCCTGCAATGCCTCTTCGGTGCGGACGACCTGCATCCGGGCCCACAGATTGCGGTAGCCCGTCTCCATGTCTTCAAAGCGGGGCATCAGGACAAGACCGCCGCCGCGGTGAGCATGAAGACCATGCCGACACCGCCGTCCTGATGCAGCATTTTGGCCGTCTGAACGGCCTTAACGCCGCGCGCGAATTTGCGCCGTGCCGCGCGGCCGCGGCCCGGCCCGAAGGGCTTGGGGTTCATGAGGGTCTCCGGTGGTTGGGTGGATTATTTCCAGGCGAGGTGGGACGCGGCCCACGAAATGAGCCCGCCCACGGCGGCGGCGGCGCTGATTGCAATGACGATCGCCCGCTTGCCGCCTTCAAGCTGGTTCTTCCATTTCACCAATTCGTCGAGCTTGGCGGTGTTCTTTCTGGTCGCCTCCTCCAGCGCAATCATTCGTTGATCGAGCTCGCCAAGCTCGCGGTGAAGCTCCTGTCTTATTGCGGGCATGAAACACCGGACCTTTCGCGTTCTGGAAACTGAAATCTTTGGACTTGTGCCGCGGGGAACTTCGACAGAGCACAAACGGCTCCTTAAACGCCCTAAGCCGCGGATTGCGCTGAGCGGCGTTTGCGCTCACGCTCCTGTTCGATGGAACCCTTCACCCTGTTCCGGTCCTGGATGAACGTTTCCGCTTCGGGCCATTTCTGGCCGATGGTGCCGCGCTGCTTCATGCCTTTGGGTGTCATGTAAAACTCCCGGTAGATGGCCTGCCCGTCGTCATCGACGAAGTACTCCATTGTGATGACGTCCGGCTTGATGCGGGGGGCTTCCGGGTATTGCTCGTAAAACTCATCGGAGCGGTAGACCTCATTCCCCACCTTCACCTTGCCGTCGCCACCTCTGTGAAACTTGAACATTGATTACACTCCCGAATAGATGAAAGCGTTCATGAAGAATGTTGGCTGCATGTTGTTGTGAGCGCTGGAACCGCCGGTGTTGGTCGCCGTTCTTGCGTCGCCAACGCAGCGTGTGTTGGTGCCGCCACCCTGCAGGTTCGTCGCGTTCTGCCGCGCGGCGTTCGGGACATTGTGGCTGTGCGCGTCGAGTTCCGCCTCCGTGAGCGTATGCGTCTCGGTTCCCACCGTGTCGCCCATGTCACGCGTGGTGAAGGAGCCGCTGTTCGTGTTCGGCAGGCTCGAATTGTTGATCATTCCGAACGCATGGGCCCGCGCGTCGGGGAGCGTGATGGTCCTGTTCGCAGACCAGTCGGACGCGGCGCTGGCGCCCCTGAACGGTGAGACCGACAGATTGTTGACGCCGCTGTCCTCGTTCCAGAGGTGGAGAAACAGGGCCTCGTAGGCATCGTTCGCCAGGTTCGCAGCGGACGCCCCACTGCCGATCGTCGACCCGTCCATCGCTTCCCACCGCGGCTCAGGAGCCTGCCGATAGGCGAATTTCACATCCCCGACTGAAACCATGGGCAGGTGAATTGCGGGGATGTCATTGGATACATCTTTCAGCCCGGCGCTGAATGGGACTGCGCTTCCCGCGTTGCTGCTGGCAAGTACCGTATCCCTGACAAGGGTGGTCAAATTGCCGAGATGGCCGGTTCCGACCTCCCACTCGCCTGCCGTCCGGTGGGAAATGAAGTAGTAGAAGACGTCTGTTCCGCCCGTGCCGAACGCACTCGCGAATGTCTGGCGTCCGTCCACAGCCGAGAGCGAGAGAGTGCCGGCGCCATTGGAGGCGCTGGTTTCGTGGACGAGGTTATCTATTGCGGGCATTACGTCGCCTTGATGATGTAGTTCAGAACGATCGTGGGCTGGGTGTTCTGGTGAGCAGCTCCCGAGCCAGTATTCGCCGTGTTGCCAAATATCGGATGCGTGTGCGCTCCGTCATTGTCTATCGCGTCGCGGTCAGCGCCGGTACCACCCGTATTACCGCCCCGCGAAATGCGGTCCGGATCAGAAGCTGAAGCATCCGGCGTGACCGGCCAGGCGCGCACATTCAGTTCGTGATCATGATTACCGGCGGAGCCTGTCGAGAGGCCGGATGCTCCGTGATTGTGCGCCGCCAACTGCGCGACTGTCAGGGCGTGGGTTTGCGAACCGCCAGTGGCGCCCAATATCGCACCGTTGATACCGCTTCCACCTGGAGTGAGGCGTGTGGCCGGCCATTGTCTGCCGGCCGGAACCCGGCCGCCCATGTCAGGCAGGTTGAATGTCGTGCTGCCGTTGCCCGCACCGAATGTGGTTCCGATGGCGGTGAAGAGGGCCGAGTTTCCGGTGCGGCTGATCGCCGACCCGTTGCACAGGAACCAGCCGATTGGCGCCGACGTCCCGCCATAGGGAAGAATGACGCCGACGGGCAATGGAGCCGTGAAGATCTGCGCGTCCCCGACGATGCTCCAGTTCGCCCCGTCGGAAACGCAGGTGATGGCCTCGTACTGGCTGTCGAGGGTGAAGCTCGTCGCGCCGTCCAGCGTGTCGCCGCCGCTGGTCGCAACGATGACTTCGTTGGCCGTGCCGGTGTGCTTGACCGTGATCCGGAAATTGTCGCCGGCGACCGTCGCGTCCAGCAGCGTGATCGTGACGTTTGCGCCGGTGGCGTCGGCATGGATCACCCTGCCCTTGTCGCCCTCCTGTACGGTGTAGTTGGCGGACCTGACGATGACCGGGGTGGCGGGCAGCGCCTCGTCGTCCTCGAAGGCGCTCGTGGCGAGCGCGCCGCTCAGATTGTCGGCCGTTTTGATGGTCACGTCGTTCGCATCAGCGATGACGAGCCGGTAGTCGCCGGTGCCGATGTAGCGCGGTTCGATATAGCCGCCCGCGTCGGCGATGATCGGGTTCGCCACGGGCACGGTCAGCGCGTTGTCGGCGAAGACGTCCCTCGGGGTCGTGGTGCCCGCGTCGTAGACGAACACCTTGCCGCCGCCGAGCGGCGCGCCGTCGGTGTCGACCAGCCGGTCGAGCGAAAGGGGGAGCAGAAGATTGTCGGTCATTGAATGGGCTCGTCTAGACGAATTTGGCGGCGGAGTTCGCAACCGCGGTGCCGATCCGGAACAGATTGTTGATGCCCTGTCCGCGTGTATCGGCCATCGCGTTGCCGTAACTGGTGGCGTTGTCGGCCTTCAGTCGGCCGAGGTTGAACGCGAGATCGCCCTCGCCCGTCCGCAGGTTCGCGAGGCGCTGCCCCATGCCGACGTCAATGTCGGCATCGCGCGTGCGCAGATCGGCGAGCCGGTTGCCGGCGCCGGTGGAAACGTTCGCCGCATTGGTCCGCGCGGTGGAGCCGAGATTGGAAAGTCCGGTCAGCCGGTTCAGCCGGTCCTGAAACTGACCGGCCTTTTGCCTTTGGCCGAACGCAAACAGGTCCTTCTGCGTGCCGCCGGAAAAAATGGAGCCGCGCGCCGCGGCGGACTGATCGATGGCGTCGAGCCCCGCGCCCAGCGTCGCCTGAAAGCCGGCATCGTCCTCGAAGGCGTTGAAGAAGTCGCGCTGCGCATCGAGGCCGCGCAGCCCCAACGCCACCAGCAGGTTTTCGCGCGCCGCGTCGCCCGCATCGATGTCCGCGCCGAGAAAACCGAGCGCCGCGTCGCGTCCCCCGGCGACCTCCTGGCGCCCCCGTGACAGGTCCTCGCGCGCGGCAGTCGCGCCGCGTGTCAGGTCGCCGCGCGCCCTGCGGAACTGGTGTCGCGAGCGCGTCGCGCCCTTGTCGAGGTTTGCGTCGTGCTCGATGCGTCCGCGCGCGAGGTCGTCGCGCGCATCGTCAATGCCGAAAATCTTGTCAAGAAATGACACGTCTCATTCTCCTAGAAGCTGCGCTATCAAGCGGTTGATCTCGTTGAAATAGTTGCGCCAGGCAGGCGATATCCGCCCGTCCGGCAGCAGAACCGGTTCGTTGGGTATGTTCGGGGCTGGCATGGGGTTTCCCTTGGGGCATCCGGGCGAGCGGCTGCCAGGTCTCAGGCAGGCCCCGCTCCTGCTATGTCCGCAACATTGACGGGGCATGTTGCGCAGGATTTCGGGTGGAACCGATCCACCGTCGACCGGAACCGCGTCTTTAAATGATTGGGCGTTCAGCTTCCCCGACCTAGCGGCGTCGGTGCATTCGACTCTCAACCATACCGAGTAGCTCTCTCATGATCTGATCTGCGGTTGAGGGTGAGACTCCAAGCTCCTGCAACGCCTGCGATCCACCGTCGTGAATACCATGCATGGCTGCCTCTGCCGCCAACTGACCGCCATCCATCAAAGTCGCAGCGCGCGGAATCACCACCTCATTAAGTTCGCGAGACTCATGCAACAACCGCTCAAAAATGTCTGATGATGTTGAAACGTCCGGCTCGCTGTTGAAAACGCCACGCCGTCTCAAAGCCTCCATTTGCTGGGGCGTTAGTCCAAGCGGGCCGTGCCTGCGTATTTTCTTCGCCACGCCACCAGCCGTCTCGTTCAAGATACGACCAAGTGCTGTGGAGCTTGTGGTCGGCTCGGATGGTGCAGGTTCGTGCGTGCCGAATACTGACGTCGACCGATGCGGTCTTGATGCATCCTGTTCGTCAGGTCCGTTCAAAATCTCTTCGATCGATTTGCGGGTCCTGCGCGGAGCGCCCGCGTCTGAATTTTGATCGGGCTTGTCAACAAATCTTTCCATGATCTTCCTGTAAAAAACGCCGCCTGCGATACAGTAGAATTGGTTTCGCGTTGCGCGTACTGGTTGTTAAATATTGATAATTCTTGAAAAACGGCTACAGATACATATCTCTATTGAGAAGATTTTTCGAATCTGACCCCTATTACTTGAAGATCGTCCGACGGTCTGACTTCCTGGGAATTGCGGTTGCGGTGAAACACGCAAAACAAAAATGATCACTCGAACCATCAATGGATTGAAAAAACTGTGGCGGGGCGAGCAGCCGTTGGGTCGTGCGTTCTGGGTTTATTTCGTTATTGGGTGGATTGGGTTCATTGTTCTGTCCTTCCTTGTCGGTTTGGCTCTTCTCGTGATCGGCATAAGACCGCTCGCGGTCGTGGTGACCGCGTTTTCCATGCTCGTATATCCGGTATTTGCCGGCATCGGTGTGTGGCGAAGCGCGAATGCCCATCGGTCTGATGGTGCATTTCCCAACGTCGCACCGGCCCTTGCGAAATTGGCTGTCTTGGCTGTCGTGGTCCCTATGACATGGAACTTTCTGAACGGTGGATTCGAAGGCCTCATTCTCGACTTCATGGGCTGATCACACCGCAGTTCGTTCCGATGGCTCGTCAAAAAACGACTTCCATTCTGTATTTCCATAGTGTTTTCGCCAAAAAGTTGCAGATACTAATCGTTTCAATTTGTATTTATAGGAAATGGGAAGAGCTAAACTTGTGATCTTCTCGTGAGATCACCATCTAACTCGGTATGACCATCGAGACGGTTCTCTATCGTCCTGGCAGAGTGCGTTATGCGAGAAACGGCGCTCTCTTCGCGCTTTTTATGATTTTGGTGAACCACGTCTCCGGTCAGGCGAATGAAATCGCCTACTCCGGCAGCTTTGAACTCTGGCTTAATCGTGTGATGGCAGAGGCATTCATTCTGCTGGTCTTTGCCGCCTGCGGTTATGCGTTTGGCTCCTACAAGGATCGAAATGCTGTCGGCCCAACAGTCAGAGTCGCCAAGTTCCCGGTTCGGCAACGCTGGGCTTGTTACGGCGCTGTCACAGGATTTCTGCTGGGGATGGCCCAGTTCGTTGACCTGAGCGGCGACGGGAATTTTCAATCCGGCGTCGAAGCGGCAGCCAGCCAGACTCTCATCTCGCCTCTCGCCTCGACGGCGATCTTCACGTTCATTTTTTGCATCATTGGGCGTGTGCGAGATCACTGCACGGGTCAAACGTGATCTCCAGGATCATCGACGGTTTCATAAAGTTGTGGCGCGGTGAGCAGCCTTTGGGTCGTGCGTTCTGGATCTATTTCATCTTGATATGGATCGGATCCATGATCATCGAAGTAGTCCTTCACAAGGTGCTGTTCTATTTTGGATTTGCTCCGTTTGGCCTTTTGCCGCTTCTTGTTCTCAACCTCTTGTATCCATTCTTGGCGGCAACCGGTGTTTGGAGAAGCGCGAATGCACATGAAGGAACTGCCTTCTATCCCTTGGCCGCAAAGGTTGCAGTCTGCATTATTCTGGCGCCGACTGTTTGGTATCTCGTCAATGATGGGCTTCCGGCTGTCGCGCAGTTCCTCGCGTCCCCGTAGCGCTTAAGGTGTTTGACGTCGCTGTTGTCTATTCAAAGAGCGACAACTGATCCCAATGCGTTCGAGTTTATCTCAGCAGTCCGGACCGCTTTCAGGAGCCGGAAGGATCAAGAATTTCATCCAGCGGGGTTGGCCGAAAAGGCCGTACAGGTTTGGTAAAATTGCCGTCCGGAGGACTTTCTCCGCCTTTGGAGAGATCGCGAGGGTCATTCTCGTAGAAATTCCTCCAAAAGCCTGGATTCCTCACGAATTCGTCAAGCGCTCGCCCGCGGTTCATTTCATCAGGAAAATCACGCACCATACGATCGACAAAGCGTTCAGGTTCGCTTGCCGGGGTGGGGAGAAGTTCCTTTGCCAATCGTTTCAGCAACTCTCTAGCTGCCTGGTTGTAGATGAAGAGTGTCGGGTTCATGGGTTTTGTCCTGAGTGATGTTTGTGCTCGAACCAATTCCCTCCAAACTTCGCGGCACTTAGCCGGTCTTGATGCCGCGTCAGTCTCACCCGGCTAGTTCCTCATGATCTGGAACTCGGCGGAGGCCGAAACGATGGTGCGCACCACCGCCGCGGACGAGGAGACCGCGACGACGAACCCGTCCTCGTTGCTGGTGCCGAGGCGGTTGAGGCGCACCTGTTTGAAATACTCCCCGACCTTGCCCATGGGGACCTGGCGCGCGTTGCCGAAGGTCTTGCCGCCGTTCTTCGATAGCTTGACCGTGACGAGCGGGTCGAGCGTGGCCGTGCCCACGCCCGGAATGGTGTCGATCCTGAGTTCGTCCAGCCGCACCCTGCGTGGAAGAGCGGCTGCGAGTGCCCGAGTTTTAACGTCGACGGACCACTTCCGTTGTCATCCGCAGATCCCGATCTAGTCGCTTTGCCATTCCTTGTGACTGACCCAGTTCGCGCGCGGTTTGTCCGATTGCCGAGATGCCGCCTTCTGTGATCGCCTGATGGGCGCCTTGTGCGGCGGCGTTAAGGATCCTGTCAATTGCGGTGGGACCAATGATGGGTTTTTCTGGAACCACATCTGGTGCACCGAAAACCGCGTTCGGCCGTGGTGGCCTTGACGTCTCTTCCCGATCAGGACCAGCCAAAATTTCTTCAATCGATTGGCGGGTCCTGCGTCGAGTTTGTACGTCTGGATCTGTATTGGGTTCGTAAAACGATGCTCTCATAATTGTATTGCGCAGAAGTGTCGCGTAAAAGTTGTTTCAAAAACAGATTTTGATTTGTATTTTTGGAATTCAGAAGTATTGATCTTGTGATCACCTTTCCAAGTCACCATGTGAATTGGTATGAACAGTAAGACGGTTCTCTACCAACCGGTTCGTTCGCGCTTTGCCACGATTGGTGCGCTCGTCGGAATTGTTCTTGTCTTCAGCCACTATGTTCTTGGTCAGGGCGGCGCTTCCATGTCTCAATGGACGCCAGAGCTTTGGATTCACAATCTGATGGCCGCAGCATTCTTGGTGGGATTTTTCGCGGTGTCGGCTTACGCCTTCGGGTCGCTGCGGGACAGCAAGAACTCCGGTCCGACGGAACGTGTTCTCACGAAGTCGGTACGACGACGCTGGGCGGCCTACGGTGCTTTTGCGGGAGTTGTCCTAGCCGCCATCGAGTATTTTCATCTTTTGGGCAGCAATAAACTGGAACCGTGGACGGCGACGTTCACGCTCCAGGATGGTGTTTCGGCTGCCGCGACGATCGGACTCTGCGCTCTGATCTGCTTCTTTGTCGGCGCGGTCCGGGACGTCTCAAAGTTGTAAATCCTCAACCGTCAGTCCCGCCCGGCTAGTTCCTCATGATCTGGAACTCGGCGGAGGCCGAGACGATTGCGCGCACCACCGCCGCGGATGAGGAAACCGCGACGACGAACCCGTCCTCGTTGCTGGTGCCGAGGCGGTTGAGGCGCACCTGTTTGAAACACTCCCCGACCTTGCCCATGGGCACCTGGCGCGCATTCCCGAACGTCTTGCCGCCGTTCTTCGATAGCTTCACCATGACAAGCGGGTCGAGCGTGGCCGTGCCCACGCCCGGAATGGTGTCGATCCTGAGTTCGTCCAGCCGCACCCTGCGAGGAAAGGCGTGGATGGGAATGTGCGCTTCCATCACCAGCGGGTCGCCGTTCTCGTCGAAGGTATCCGCGTCGATCTGGTAGAGGCGGTTCGTGGCAAAGTCGCCGACGATGGTTTTGCCGGCGAAACGCGCTGCGCAGCAGGCGCGCCAGCGCGGCAGCGCGTAGGATCTGCGCTCGACCCAGCTTCCCGTCGTCAGGTCGTAGCTCCAGGTGAAGTCCGCGCCGCTCAGCACATAGTAGGAGTGCCCGTCCTTTTCATAGATGAAGGCGTCGAGCGCGCCCTGGTCGGACGTCTCGCGGATGGCGCGTTCCACTGCGTGGTTGGAAATGCGGGTTGTCTGATAGCCGTCCAGCGTCCTGACGGTCGCATCGTCCGCCACGAAGATGGGCGTGTCGCCGATGAGTTCCACCGACGCGCCCGAAAGACATCCGCGCGTCACCACGGAGCCGGAACGGGCGAACACGTTGCTGCCCGTCTCCGGCGTGTACCAGGGCTCGATGGTCTGCGGGCCGAACAGCAACAGCTCCGATTGCCGCGTCACCGCGCGCACCAGCCCGTCCGGTGCATATTCCGCCGTGGCGAAGTCGAGTGCGTTATAGTCCGTTCCTTCGGAAATGGCCGACCATTGAAACTGGCCGGTGCCGCTCGACATGGTGTGCACAAACCGCTGGTTGATGAAGGTCACGGAATTGGAGGGCCTCAGGTCCGTGTCGATCAGCCCGATCACCACGTCGTTCTCGATCAGCCCGCGCACACCGCTTCCCACCATGATGATCTGCGGGGTCGCCTTCAGGTTCACAGCCATGTAGACGCGGCCCGAGCTGGTGAAGGGGCCGAGCGCGCTCGCCCCGCCCCCCTCGTTCACCCTGAACACCTGCCGGCCCGAAACGACATAGAGGCTCGCGCCGGAGACGATCATGCCGCGCGTCTCGCCGCCGCCTTCAAGGGTGGAAAACAGCTTCAGCCCGTCGGCGGCGTAGAGCCCGAAATTGCTCTTGCCCTCCGCGCCCCGGTCCTCCGGCGCACAGTTGATGAGCCGCGCCGCCCCGTCCGCCCCGTGCCGTCCGGGGTTCGATTGTCTCGGCAGATCCAGCGTCGTCACTAGAAGTACTCCGACCTGACCGGCCACGGCGCGTTGTCCCGCGCGGCGATGGCCTGAAGCCTTTGAAGTGGGGTTCTGCCGTTGGCGTCGCGCCCGTCATAGACGGTGCCGAAGGCCTGCGCGCACTCCGCCGCGATGAGTTTCGCCAGCGGTGCGAACACGCGCTCGGGGATCGCGTCCGCGTCCCAGAACACCAGGTCGGCGTCTTCCAGCTCGCCGAGCACGCTTTCATAGCGACGCTTCACGAGGTCGATGTCTTCCGCCGACTCCGCCGGGTTGGCGGCGTCGGCCCGGCCGAGTTCGAGCAGAACCTCCTCGGCGAGTTTTTGCCTGGTTTTGGGCATGTGGGAGTGACCTCCTGAGTTGGAGCGAAGGGTTTTCGGCTTTTTCGGGTGCGGCGGTTCGACCGCGCAGGATCAGACGTGCTGGTCGATCAGGATCGGGTTGCCGTCGGGGTCGAGCACCATGCAGCTTGCCGGCCCCGTGCCCGACTCGTCCGCCTCGGTGATGAACTCCACGCCGTCGGCCTTCAGCTTCTTCTGGATGTCGCGGATGTCGGTGAAGCTGTCGAGCTTCCGCGCGGACGCGTCCCAGCCCGGATTGAAGGTCAGCGCGTTCTTCTCGAACATGCCCTGGAACAGACCTATGGCGCAGGTCGGTGATTTCATGATCAGCCAGTTCTGGCTTTCATCCCCGGCAAACACCTCGAAACCAAGTTTTTCATAGAAGGCCCGCGACGCGGCCAGATCCCTGACCGCCAGGCTGAGCGAGAAATTCCCCAGATCCATGTCCTCCACTCCCGTTCTGCGTTTCCGCGATGCTGCCTGATCGCATGTAAAATCGGAAGCTACATGTCGGGTCTGCAAACGTGCGCTTGTTGCGCGTTGGACCAGGGGATTCCGGGCAGCCCTATCCGCTACTGTCCCGGAGGGCGGTCTTGGGCGACGGGATTGCTGAACCGGGTGTCCAGCCGATTGAGCTTGATGACGAATGTGTGGGCCGAACCGTCGTGAAGCCGTCTCACGTCGGTCAGTTCCGCGGTATCGCTGTCGATGATCCTGAAAATGCCGTGCCCTTTTTGGCTGGCAAAATCGGTGAGGGGCCGAGGGTAATCTTCCTGATAGATGTAGCTGTTGTTCCCGCTCGGAATGAGACTCGCCCCCGTGTTGAAGTCCGTATTGGGACCAGCATTCAACCTGTCGACTTTGGCGCTGTGACGATCACCGTAGCTGTGCCAAAAATAGATGACGATATCCGTCCCCATGTTGCGCGTGAATTTGGCCAGATGGTCGTCCCCGGACAGGTCGAGGCTTTCCGCAGACATCCAGATCGTACCTTTCAGGGATCGGCTGGGCGCACTCTCGTCGCTGGCGTCGGATGTCGCCGCGTGCCCCAGGCTCGTGAGGCACAGAAACAGCGACAAGAAGACCTTTTTCATCGTCCGATTCTCCGACGCGTCTTGCAGCCCCAACGCGATGCTCTTCTTCAACCCTGTCCGCTACTGTCCCGAAGGGCGGTTTTGGGCGACGGGATTGCTGAACCGGGTGTCCAGCCGATGGAGTTTGATGACGAATGTGTGCGCCGATCCGTCGTCGAGCCGTCTCACGTCGCTAAGTTCCGCGGTGTTGCTGTCGATGATCCTGAAGATGCCGTGCCCTTTTCGACTGGGAAAATCAGTGAGGGGCCGATGGTGGACCTCCTTATAGATGTAGCTGTTTTTCCCGTTCTGAATGAGATGCGCCAGCATGTTGGAGTCTGTCTTGGGACCCACATTCAGCCGATCGACTTTGACGCTGTAACTATCGCTGTAAGTGCTCCAAACATAGATGACGATATCCGTGCCCATATCGCGGGTGAATTTGGCCAGGTGGTCGTCCCCGGACAGGTCGAGGCTTTCCGCAGACATCCAGATCGTACCTTTCAGGGATCGGCTGGGCGCACTCCCGTCGCTGGCGATGGATGTCGCTGCGTAACCCAGAGTCATCACGCTCAGAAACACCCATAGGAACAACTCCTTCATCGTCCGTTTCTCCGACTCGTCTTGCAACCCGAACGCGGTGCAGTTTTTCGGCCCTATTTGCTACTGCGCGGGAGGGCCGAGTTGGCCAAGGTGCTCGCTGAGAGAGTTGTCCACCCGATGGAGTGTGATCACGGATGTGCTTTCCGATCCGTCGGCAAGCCGTCTCACGTCGGTCAGTTCCGCGGTGTCCGTGTCGATGATCCTGAGAATGCCGTGCCCCTTTGTGCCGGAAAAATCACTGAGGGGTCGGTCAGAGTGTTCGGTATAGACAAAGCTGTTCTCTCCGTTTGAAACGAGCGTCGCAGAGCTATTCACGTAGGAGTTGTCGTTCCCATTCCACCCACGGACCTTGATGCTGTAACCACTTTCGGGCGGATCGTGAAATTGGAAAAACGCCAAAAAATGGATGTCAATCACCTCGCCGTTCTCGCGCACGGCTTTTTCCGGGCGATCGGCCTGCAGACTTTCTCGACTGGCGGCGGAAATCCAGATTGTGTCGTCCAAGGGTCCGTAGGGCAGAATGTTGTGGAGGAGTCCGTGGTGCAAAAGCTGATCAGCGGCATTGGATGTCGCCGCGTACCCCGGACTCATGAGGCACAGAAGCAGCGACAAGAACAACTTTTTCATCATCCGATTCCCCGACTCGCCTTGCAGCCCGAACGCCATGTTTCTTCTAGCATTTCTGCTCGAAGTATCACAGAAATAAATCCGAAGGTTTAGTTAAGTACAGCCCTTCAACTTACAGGCGAAATTCTGTAGATCGAATGAGCTGTTCCGTTACGTCAAACGTTGTCGATTTCGTCACTTTCCATGCCGGAAAAAGTTCGGCAACGCCTCGTTCAAACCGAGCTGATTGTGATTGAGATCGTGCACATCCGCGGGGTTCGGCGGAAGACCATTTTCCTCCCGTTCTTTAATCCTCATTCTCGCGCCCCTCAGTTTTTGGATGATTTCGACGATGCGCAACCAATAGGGGTCATCATCAGTCGTACCATCCAGAAGTCTGAACCTCGTCTCTTCGTTGTGCGCTCCTTTGAATTCCGGGCTGAACCCTCTCCCCGCCTCCCGGACCTGAATTACGCGCGGTTGTGAGCTTCCGGATGGCGGCAGATCGTCAGTGTCGGAGAGCGCGCTGTCGCTGGTACGTCCGGCGAGGATGTCCTCCAGAGACGTGGGTTTGAACAGCCGGTTCTGAGTTCTGTTTGGCATCGGAGTTCCTTTTCGCGGAAAGAACGAGCGGGGGCCGGAGCCCCCGCTCTGGTGTTGCGTTCGAAGGTGGGCGTTCGCAGCCTAGGCGTCCGCCTCCGCGCCCACATAGGCCGTGACGATGCCGTGGTCCTTCGGATCGTCGGTATCGTTGGCGCCGGATCCGAAGGTCAGCTTGTCGAGGCCGTAGATGGCGTCGACCGCCACGCCGTGCTTGTCGCCGTAATCGAACACTTCGGTGATCGAGCGCCAGCGTCTCGCCAGGCCCAGTCCGAGGGCCTGCGCACCGACGAGGTAAACCGGCGAAACCGCGGCGGAGGCCGCGCCTACATCGCCGAGCGAGGCGATGTCGTCCACCTCCTTGAAGATCATTCCGTCCCATTCCAGGTCGCCGCCTTCGAACAGCTTGACGTTCTGCATGCGCAGGCTGACGTCGCGCTGGGCGTTCTGGATGACGCTGTCGGCCTTCAGGTCGCGGAAGGTGCGTGGATCGCAATAGACCTTGAAGAAGCGTTTGCCGCCCGCCTCGTCCAGGCGGATCGGCTTGATCTTCGGATTGGCGGTGAGCGCGATGCGCTTCATCAGCCCGGCAATGGACGTGTTGAAGGTCATCGCAGCCGTCACCGTGGCGAGGTCGGCCGAGTGGTCGGTGTAGCCGCCATTGCCGATGGCGTCGCCGAACAATACTCGGTCGGCGTTGTCGGCCAGCCATGCGTCCTTGTTCGCTTCGGACGCGGCGTCATACGCCACGCCGTTGATGGAGCCGAGCGCGGAGATCACCCGGTCGCGGGTTTCCTCCATGGCCCAGTTCTTCAGCGTCGTGCGGGCCGCATCCCGCAACGAGATGGCCGAGAACTGCTCGTCCACCTCGGACACGCGCACGCCGTTGCGGATCTTGTCCACGGCCACCTGGTGGGAGCGTGATCCCATGTCCTCTTCGTTGCCTTCCAGCGTGTTGGAGCCGGTCACGCCGGCGCCGGTCAGGCGGTTGACGAGGGCAAAGGTGATCGAGTCGCCCTTCTTCTTGGTCAGGTTCTCCTTCACGTGGATGATCGAGTTCTCGTCCGTGCCCATGTCGGCCTTGAACAGATTGTGCTGGATGTATTCGGTGAAGAACTTGTCGTCCCATTCCTGGACCCTGAGGCCCGTGGCGACGGTTGTGTCGGTCATGTATGTGTCTCCAGATTGAGGCTCACCCGGACGGTTCCGTCGCGTCGGGTCAGCCGAGGATTTGCTTCAGCGGCTTCGGACCGTTCCACTTCGCCGCGTCGCGCGGCGAGGCAGACGGTGCTTCCGCCAACGATTCAGGCAGCGCCGGGTGGTGCTGCGGGTCGCCTGCATTCAGGAGCGCGCGCAGACGCGTGCCCTGCTGGTAGGCGAAGCGGGCCGGAAACGGATGGTTGGCAAGCTGCACGGCAAGCGCGGGGTTCAACTGCGCCGCTTCCACGAACAGGGACTCGACCTCGTCATAGTCCGCGTGGGTCTGACGCATCATTTCCTGCGACATGTCGCATCTGAGCCGGAACGCGGAATCCGCTTTCTCCCGGCGGTCGAATTCGGCCGCGCCCTCCGGGTCCTTTGAGGGATCCGGAGGGGCGTCGGCCGCCGCCTGCTGCTCCATCGAGCTGAGCCTCTCGGCCAGCTCCTGGCGCTTTCGGCGCTCATCCTGAAGGGCCGCCAATGGAACCGTCGGTTCCGGCCCCTCTTCCCCGTCCGACGTCTCCGATGCCGGCGGCGCATCCTTCAGGTCTTCGCCCGTGGACGGGTTCCCCGCCCCGTCCCCCTTCGGCTCAGCGCCGTGAACTTGCCGCGCTTGGGGTGCGGCCTCATTGGGGGTGCCGGTGTCGGGATCCGCCGCGCCGGCCGGCGCGGAAGAGGTGTCCTCGGTCAAGACGTCGTCGAGGGTGTTGGGCCTGAATTCCGTGTGTTCCTGTTCCATGTGTCGTCCCTTTCTTGTCGCCCGTATCGTCGGCGTCACGTCATCGCCCGCAAGGCCGGCGTCGCCATCAAAAAACCCCGCACCGGGTTGTTCCGGGCGGGGTTGGTGTGAAACTTTATTGCTCGCGCCGTCACCGAACGGCCATTTCTTTTGGGCATTGCTGCCGCAAGCCCCTTTCGCAAACAGGACCCGGCATCATGATCGCTGCAATCGTTCCCCAGTTCTTTTCAACCGACCTCCAGGCGACCCTGGCCTACTATCGCGATACGCTCGGTTTCGAGACCCAGTTCGAGTATGGCGAGCCGGCATTCTATGCCGGAGCGATCCGTGACGGGTTCTCGATATTCTTCCGCCATGTGGACGTGATGCCGCCGAGCGCGGACAACAAATACGAGGCGGAGCTGCTCGACGCCTATGTCCGTGTCGGCGACGTTCACGGTCTGCATGCCGAGTACGCAGCCCGAAGTATCGAGATGTTTCGGGAACTTGCCGACCAACCCTGGGGTTTCACCGAGTTCGTCGTCAAGGACGGTGACGGGCGCCTGCTTTGCTTTGGCCAGGACACCGAACTCGTCGCGCCGGATGGGCGGCGCGCCACTTGAATCCGCGGGTCCGGGATTTCGGGTGCCTGAATAACGAACGGCCCCAACAGCGGGGGCGCCACCGGGGCCGTAAGACGCGGGTCACAGTATTCGTACGAACAATTTAGGGTAACCTGTGAGTGTGAACTTCTAACGAACTCTTTGTGAAAGAAAAAAGACGGTTCAGGACCATATCTGATTGCCGTACACACCGCCCGCAGTGAAAACGGTCTTTGTGGCGTATGGCACTGGTGATAGACGCTGTTCGTTCCGTATCCGGAGGATCCATGACCGTCGAGCGACAGGTGCGGCCGCGCCGCAGTTTCATCTTCACACCCGGCTTGCGCCCGGAGATGTTTCCCAAGGCGCTGGCTTGCGGTGCGGATATCGTCTGCGTCGAGCTTGAGGACGGCATCGCCCCGAAGGACAAGGAAGCCGCCCGTGCAGGCGCTCTGTCCCTCTTCGAAGCCGAGCAGGCGGAGGATGGCGTCGAGCGGATCGTGCGGATCAACTGTCTGCGCGACGCCTTCGGCCTTGCGGACGTGCAGGCCATTCTCGATGCCGAGAGGCCGCCGCCCGCACTCATGCTGCCGAAGGTCGACACGCCCGACGAAGTCGTCTGGCTGGATAACCTGCTAAGTGAGCGCGGCCACCCATGCCGGCTGCATATCATCATCGAAACAAATGCCGGGCTCGAGGCCGCATTTGCCATCGCCCGGTCCAGCCCCCGCATCGATGCCCTGTTCTTCGGCGGTGTTGACATGGCCGCGGATCTGCGTTGCCGGAATGCCTGGGAGCCCCTGCTCTATGCGCGCTCCCGTGTGGTGCACGCGGCGGCGAGCGCCGGCGTGGATGTCATCGACGTGCCCTATCTCGACCTCGAGGACCGCGAGGGCATGGAATGCGAAGCCGCGCAAGCGCGCGACCTGGGCTTTTCAGGCAAGGGCGCGATCCATCCCAAGCAGATTCCGGCGCTGAACACGATCTTCACGCCGGACGAAGCGGTTATCGCACGGGCGCGCCGTATCATCGCCGAGTTCGAAGCGGCTGAAACCGGGCTCGTGGTTATTGACGGAAAACTGGTTGAAAAGCCGGTCCTGCGCGAAATGCACCGGATCGTATCGATCGCGGAAAGAACGGCGATCTCTTGAACCGCCGACGCGCCGGGAAAGGGGGTTCCCGGCGCGCGAGGCGTACATCGCCGAACAACGTAAGGAGGGGGCAAACGCCAAGCCCACTGCGCCGGCAAGTGCGCCGGTCGCACCGTCGCGGCTGTACACCAATCGGATTCTAACCCGGGAGGCTGACGCCCGTATTGACGCGGATCAACCGGTCCCCGCCCCTGCATTTTGCGAACCCGAATTCCGGCTCGGCAATGCCGGAGTGCGATTTCGCCGTGAATCATGGTAATTGAAGGAGCGAGTCTTGGGCCGATGCCCGTATTGAAAGAAAAAGAAGGAGCCGGAACAGATGAATTCATGGCTTATAGGAGTCGTCTCCCTCGTCGTGGGCGGCGTGATCGGATTCATGTACGCGCAAGGCGAAGCAGGCGATCTCAAGGATCAGGTCTCCAAGCTCCAGGCGGAGATGTCGGAGAAGGTTTCGAGCGTCGAGAAGCAGATGTCCGACAAGGTCTCGGGACTGGAAGCCGAGCTCGCCAAGGCCAAAAAGGATGCGGAAACCGCAACTGCCGAACTCAGCACCTTCAAGACCGATGTAGGTGAGAAGGCGAAGGAGATCGACGAGTTGAAGGCGAAGATCCAGCAGCTCGAGGCTTCATCCTCGGCAGCCCCGGCGCCGCCGGCGTCGACGACACCGCCGCCGCCCGGTCAACCTCGCTCCCAGTAGCCCGCGCGAAAGAGACGTGAGAGGCCGAACGGGGCCCGAAGCATGCTCGATCATGTTTCCATCACCGTGTCCGATCTGACCCGGGCAGGCGCGTTTTATGACGCGGTGCTTTCCGCGCTCGGCCATCCGTGTGTGCGGCGGGAAGATCGATTTCTCGGGTTCGGTATTCGCAATGGTGCGGACGACGACAGCCACTCCTACATCTCGATCATCGCCACCGGAAAGGCAATCGATGCGGACCGGCGCCATTGGTGTTTCCGTGCACCGGACCGGGCGGCGGTCGATGCTTTCCACGCCGCCGGACTTGCGGCGGGCGGAAGCGATGATGGTCTGCCTGGGCTGCGACCGGACTATCATCCTGCCTACTACGCCGCGTTCCTGCTTGATCCGGACGGCAACCGCATCGAGGCTGTTTGTCACCGTGCCGCGTGACGCAATGTCCGATCGGCGCGTGCCGAAATGGAATGTGACACTCAATCCATGGTAAAGGTGAGAAACCCTCTCGGGACGGGCACTGTTGGGAGTTGGACATGGAACAAAACAAAACGTGGGTCATTGGCGTCGTCGCCCTGATTGTTGGCGTCGTCGCCGGATATTTCTTCGCACAAAGTGAAACGCGCAAGCTGAAGCAGCAGATCACGAGCTTCGAGACACAGGTGTCCGAGCTAGAGACTCAGATGGCCGGCAAGGTTTCGGATCTGGAAAGCCAGCTCGCCGAAGCGGTCAAGAAGGCTGAAAAAGGCGTTGCGGACCTGGCGTCGGCAAGAACCGAGGCGGATGAGAAGGCCGAGCTGATCAAGGTGAGGGATACCACGATCAAAGACCTCGAAGCGGTCGCAAAGAAAGCCGAAGCGACGGTGGGCGAGCTCAAGACCCTGCAGGCCAGCAGCGACGAGAAAACCAAGATGATCGAGACGCACAAGTCCAGGATTTCGGAACTTGAAGCGGCGGTCAAATCGGCAAACGCGGCGGCCAAATCCGCGGAAAACGAGAAGTCTGCTTCCGCGAAGGAAACTGAGAGCGCAAAGTCAGAGGTTGCCACGCTCAAGGCCGATGTCGATGCCAAGGCCAGGCAAATCGAGGAGCAAAAGGCGGCGATCACCGCGCTTCAGTCGGACCTGAAGAAAGCCGAAGGCGCCCTCTCAGACGTCTCCTCCTTGAAGGCTGACATGGACGCTCAGGCCAAGCTGATCGCTGACCAGAAATCGAAGATCCAGGCACTTGAGGAAGCGGCCAAAGCGGCGGCGGCGCAAACGCAATAGGCGCGTCTGCGCATCGGTACTTCTAAAGGAGCGCGGGCACGCCGCTCAGATCGGGCAGTTCCTTCGCCGGCGGATAGGCCGGATCGAGCAGGATATCCCTGTGCCGGTTCGACCAGACGCATGCCATGCCGGCGGCGACACAGCCGAGCACGTCGTTGGCGCTACCGGCGACATGCAGGACGCGGTCCTTGTCGGTTCCGAGAGCCGAGGTGGGCAGCGCATAGATGGCCGGGTGCGGCTTGTACCTGCCCGCCGTTTCTGATGACAGAATGTGATCGAAACCCGCCGGAAAGGCCCGCGCTACGGCCTCGAGCATGGCCTGATCGCCATTGGAGAGGATTGCCGTCTGACATCCCCTGCCCTTCACGGCGGCGATAGCGTCGTTGGCTTCCGGCCAGGGGTTCAACGTATCCCAGGCGGCAATCAGCCGATCGCGCGTATCGGTATCCATGGCGACACCGTTGCGCCCCGCAACGTAGTCGAGCGCCATGGCGGTGGCGTCCCTGAACGAGGTCCGCTCCCCTTCAAGGGAATTGCTCGTCGCGGCGCGTTCGAGCTGCTTGGCCCGCCAGACCCGAACGAACGCCAGCGCCTGATCCCCTGGCATGCCGAACGTCTCCGCAACAACAGGCACGAGGCTGCCCTCGATATCGAGAAGCGCCATGTAGACGTCGAACGTGACAAGCTCCGGTTTCGGCATATTCGCTCCGCACTGAGACCTGAAGGCCCGGTCGGATACCATGCGCCCGTGGGCATCGACAAGCGGGCGGTTTTTATTAACCGACGCAGGCGGATCTCGCGGGGCACGTATTGATGAAGCTCCTTGCGCTGCGCTAAATCTAATTGATAACCGTCACGCTGGAGACAAGTATGGCGTATTGGGATGAAGTCCGGCGAAGTCGGAGCGTACCGCGACTGGCAGGCACCTTTCTTTTGGTCGCCTGCGTCCTGTGCATGTCGTTTGTGTCCGCGGCTACGGCCGCCTCCGTCATCCCGCTAAGCGACAGGGAAATCAATCAGTACGTGCAGCGGCTGAATCTGAACAACACCCAAAAACCGGCTGTCACTGCGATCATGAAGCGCTCTCGCACCGAGGGAGAGAACATCCTGAAAAAGCACGGCGTCAGCCAGCAATCGGGTAAGAAACCGGGCCTGTTCCAACTCATGACATTGAAAAAAGAGTTCAACAGCGTCGTGCAATGGGCGCGGGCCGAGGTCCAGAAAGTGCTCACGCCCGTGCAGTTGCGCGAGTTTGAAAAGATCTATGCCGAGGGCGCGGAGCTCCTGCGGCAGAGGCTCCTGAAGTGAGGCAGACGATGAATCGAGGTCTCTTCTCTGGTTTGAGTGTTGCGGTAGTGATGATGATTGGTGCGGCCTTCGTCCAGCCTGCCGTCGCGGCGGAGGATGCCCCCTATATCTGTTCGATCAACGAGGCACGCGAGTGTACGCCATCCAGCCCCTGCAGGAAGGTAAAACTCACGGACATCTTCCTGGCGCCTCTCATCGTGCTGGATTTCGCGAAAAAGGTGATTGTCTCCGCTGCCATGGACGACCGCGGACGCACGGAGAAGATCACAGGCCACGTCACGACACCGGATGAGCACATCGTTTATGGCCATGGCGACCACAGGGCCTGGAATGCAATCGTATCCCGGAAGTCGGGCCGCATGACCGCCAACGTCAATAGCGGCGAGACCAACCACGTGCTCTACGGCCACTGCGCACCACACGCCTATCCGTAGGGTGCGGTGCCGGTTACTCGGGCTTGACTTCTTCCCAGCCGGGGCCTGGATCGAAGGCGACGATTTTCGCGACCATCGTTTCCGTTTCGGGGCCCAGATCAGTCTCGTAGACCGCGCCGACGTGATTGATGGCGAAGGTCATGACGCCTGACGCACCGTACTTTGCCGGATAGGCCAGCACCCCAAAGCCGCCGACCATCTTGCCGTCGACCAGATAATCGTGCGGGCCGTCGGGCGCATTTTCGCCCTGGCGATCAAGCAGCTTGAAACGGTAACCGAAATAGGCGTTCGTCTCGGCGTCAGCGTCATCGGTCGTTTGCGGTTTGTAGCCTTTGCTTGTTGCCTCGGCGACTAGCGGGCCAAGCGGGCTCAAGGGCTCGTCGTCCGACGTTGCCCAGTACAGGCCGTCACGCGCGCCCTCGCTACTCCTGAACTTGGCCGCGTACTCCATCAGCCCGTCGCCGTTGCGGTCGACACTGGCGTATTCGCGTTGCGCCTCGGCGATGGCCAGCAAAACCTGGATGGTATTCAGCTCGTTTCCGCCGATGCGGCGATCGAGAATCTCTTCGCGGCCCTGCTCCGGATCGAAGGCCCAGCCGTCCGCGCCTTTGATGACGGGTATTGGAAACGGATACCCGTCTATGCCGACGACGAGCACCGCCTTGTCCTCGCCGTCCCGCTCAATTTCGCGCTTCTCGTCGAACGACGTGACGAACCGAATGCGGGCTTCTTCGTCCTGGACCGCATCGCCCGAGACGATCCACTGCTCGGTTGCCTCGCCGAGAATAGCCGTGATGGCCGCAAGATCCTTGTTCTTGATGGCGCCGATCAGCGCATCGACAGCCTCATCGGGAGAGCCGAAGGTCTTGGGCGCTGCAAACGCCGTCGCTGACAGGCTCATCAGGATGAGAAGCGTCAGGGCAATAACATGCCGGCCGAAAAAACTGCGGACCAGGACGGTCTGTCCTTGAGAGAACATCCAACTCATGTAACCCCCTTATCCACGTCTCCTGCCGCCTCTTCCCTTGCCGCCACGTGACCTTGCGGAGTTCCGGCTTGCCTTGCCCCGGGCGCTGTTCCTTTTCACCTGTCGGCCTTTGCCGGCGCCTTTGAAAGCGGCGGGCTGTTTCGGCCTTGCCCTGGGTTTGGCTGCTTTCTTTCTGGGTGGCGCCTTGGCCTTGGGTCTTGCCGGCCTGGTCTGTTTTGGTTTCGCCTTCGCTACCGGCTTCTTGATGTTCGGCTTGCTTGCCTTTGGCGGCCTGCTGTCTTTCGGCCGGGGTTGGGCAGGTCGAACCTTTGCCGGCCTCTTGTCCTTGGGCAGCGGCTGAACGGGCCGGACTTTTGCCAGGTCCTTCGGCGGCCTTCCGCCTTTGGGCGGTGGCCTGTTTGGTTTGCCTCCGCGAGGTGGGTGTCCGCGATAATCACGCCGCGGCTTGTTGCGCGCGTAGTGATGGGGCTTGCCGTATTTTTTCGCGACGCGCTTGTGCCTGTAGGGTACGCCCTTGCGGTGCCGCGGCTTGTGCGTCCACTTCCTGTTGTTGATCTTGACGCGGTTGTAGCGGTTGTACCGATTGACGTTGATGTAGACATTCCGGCGCCGCCAGTCGACGTCGCCCCAGAGCGCATAACCGAATGCGACCCCCGCAGCGAACCACAGGCCGCCGTAACCACGTGGATACGCGGGCGGATACCAGTAGTACGGCCGATAGGCGGGGTACGGCCAGGTCCCGTAGACCACAAGAGGATCGTAGACAGGCACGTAGACAACGTCCGGGTTCGTCGGACGGATGACGTAGACGTTTTCGGCGGTGCCGGTCGTTGACGCCACGGTCTCCTTCTTGACCGTTTGTTGCTCGGTCGTCTTCAGTGTGCCCTCGGCGTCCGCCTTGGCGCGGAGAGACTGGACGGCAGCCAGCACGTCCTCCTGTTGCGCAAGAAACGCGTCTCCGAGCTGCTGCATCCAGCTAAGCTGGTCGTTCATCATCTCCAGCACTTCCGGAAACGGCACGAGCGCCTTCACGCTCGGGTCCCAGCTCTGCTGTTCCATGGCGTCTTTAAGGGCGTCGCCTTTCATGTCCGGATTGGCCTTCACCCATCGCGCCGCCTCGATCACCTCAAGCGGATAGGTCGAGGCCATCATGACCTGGGAAAGGAGGTCGTCCGGATAAAGGGCAATCGGCGCAACGAGCTGCTCGAGCTGTGCCTGCGACAGCGGCGCCTCGTCCTCTTCATCCTGGTCCGCCACGGCAGCCGTCTGCGGCGCGGGTGCGGTTTGTTGCGCCAGAGCGAAAGGAGCGCCCAGTGCCAGGGTGGCGATCGCCAACCAGCCGACCACGTGAATCCGCCAAAGTGTAATGAGTTCTCGCATGACGCTGATCTAATCGCACAACATGACTGGATCATGGCGAACGCGTGAACAATCGGTCATTCGCGCTTTGAATTGTCGAATTCTCCTCCGGCAGCGGTGCAAATTGCACAATTCTCTTGCGAATCCCACTTCAAAAACGAGCCCTCACTCCCCATATAGAAAGTATCCCCAGACAATTGAAAACTGACACCGCACCCGAGAGTTCTCGGGCGGCGGCGAAAGGAGTTTGAGATGAGATATGTCGATAACAAACGGAAGAGACCTGACCCTGCTGCCGTGATGATAAAGGCAAAACAGTTGCGTGCTGAGTACCTCAGCGGACTGGCGGCCGATGCGCGCGAGAGTTTGCACCGCGCGGCCGTGAAGGGGTTCAACGCGCTGACGCGCCTGATCGGGCCAGAGACCGCTGTCGAGCAGCGTCGCCGGCGCAAGGCAAGAGCCCAGCACCCCTTCGTCCTGGGCAATGTGCAAGGCGTCAGCATGAGCATTCCGCAGCACGGCTTAAAGCAGCGACACGCCTAGGTGTCGAAGGAACGCTGACTTCAGACTGGTGCTTCTACCTTAAACGAGCGCAAGTTGCGCACTGCACCCTTCGCAGCCGTCGCCGGCGAAAAATCGTCTCGAATGTTGAGGCCGCGCCCCCTACACTCGTCCATGACAGTTTCGTGTAAGGGGGACGGCGAATGGCTGACAAAGGCACGGCGGCGTTCATGCCGTACGATCCGGCGTACGATCCGCTCGTCATGGACGATCCTGGTCACGGCAAGGAGTATGCACCCACATACTGGGTCGCGACCGCGGGCGACACGCCGGAAGACGACGGTCCCGTCACCGAAAACATGGAGGTCGACGTGGCCGTCATCGGCTCGGGGTTCACCGGACTTTCGACCGCCATTCATCTTGCCCGGGATCACGGCATCAAGGCGGTTGTTCTGGAAGCGAACCGCGCCGTATGGGGCTGTACCAGCCGAAACGGCGGCCAGGCACAGAATGCGTCCGGAAGGCTATCGCGTTCGCAATGGATCAAACGTTGGGGGCTCGATGTTGCAAAGGGCATGCACGCCGAAATCGACGAGGGCTTCGACGTTTTCCGCGACATGATCAAGGGCATCGACTGCCTGCCCCAGCGCGGCGGACACATCTACGTCGCACACAAACCCTCTGTCATGTCCCGGCTGACGGCGGAAGCCGAACTGCTGACCAACACGTTCGGATATCCCTGCAAGATAATCAGCGCGGAGCAGCTCAGGTCCGAATACTTCAACGAAAACGGTGCGGCGGGTGCCATGATCGAGCCGTCGGGCATCGGCATTCACCCTCTCAGGCTCGCTTTCGGATACATCGACCGGGCCCGCAAACTTGGCGCGAAGATCCACCCGGCGAGCCCTGTCATCCACTGGGAGCCCCGTTACGGCAAGCACCATCTGCGAACACCGGGCGGCTGGGTGAAGGCAGACGCGGTCGCGGTCGCGACGGGCGGCTATACGTCCTCTCCGCTCAACCCGCTTGTGCGCAAGCGCTACATGCCCGTCCTGTCGAACTCCCTCGTCACGCGGCCGCTCACGGATGAGGAACTCGATGCGTGCGGGTTCAAGACCCATCTGGTGATCACCGATACGCGCGTTCTGCGCCACTATTATCGTCTGATGCCTGACAACCGTCTGCAGATCGGCAGCCGCAGCGCGATCACCGGCGCCGATGCCGCCAACCCGAAGCATCTCGACCTGCTGATCAACGAAGGACTTCACGGCAAGTTCCCGGCGCTCAAGGGCATCGACATCGATTATGACTGGTGGGGCTGGGTCGACGTCAGCCATGACATGATGCCGCGCATCTTCCGGCCCCACCCGCGTCAGAACATTGCCTATGCGTTCGGCTATGGCGGCAACGGCGTGATGTACTCGACCCAGGCCGGGCGGCGCATGGCGCAGATCGTTGCCGGCAAGGACAACGAGGTACCCGATCTGCCGATTTTCAATTCTCCCCTCCCCACGCATCCGCTCGCGCCGTTCCGCCGCATGGGTCAAAGGCTGCTCTACCACTGGTACGCCTTTTCGGACGACCATTTGTAGAGTGCCCCGAGGCGCGGAAGGGTGTAGACAGGATCAAAACGCCGAAACCGTGGAGCGCACCGATGGTCCAAACCCCACTGACCAATTCCCGCATCGTGACCGAATACCGGAACCGGACGCCGAAGTCCGCCGACCTGGCCTCGACGGCGCGCGATGTCTTCCCCAGCGGTATCACACACGACTCCCGCCGCATCTCGCCGTATGGCGTTTACATCGCCAAGGCGCAAGGAGCCCGCAAGTGGGACGTCGACGGAAACGAGTACATCGATTACTACGGCGGCCACGGCGCGCACTTGCTGGGTCATGGCCACCCGGAGGTGGTCAAGGCTGTCCAGAAGCAGATGGAGCGCGGCACCCAGTACGGCGCCTGTCACGATGTCGAAGTGCGCTGGGGCAAACTGGTCACGGAGATGATCCCCAGTGCCGAAACCGTGCGTTTCATGTCATCGGGAACCGAGGCCGATCTCATGGCGCTGCGATTGGCGCGGGCTTTCACCGGTAAACGAAAGATCGTGCGTTTCCTCGGCCACTTCCATGGCTGGTCAGATCACATGGCTTTCGGCGTGAGCGACCATTTTGACGGATCGCCCACGCCGGGTCTGGTGGCGGAGATCGCACGCAATACTCTGCTCGCACCTGCCGGCGACATCGCCGAACTTGAAAAGATCATTGAGGCCGACGGCGACGTGGCAGCGGTCATTCTTGAACCGACAGGCGCCAGCGGGGGACAGATCCCTCTCGATGCGGAGTATCACAGGGCGTTGCGGGAGCTCACGAAAGCACATGGCATCGTCCTGATTTTCGACGAGGTGGTCACAGGATTCCGTGTCTCTCCCGGTGGAGCCCAGCAACACTTCGGCGTCACGCCGGATCTCACCACGCTGGCCAAGATCCTGGCCGGCGGTCTTCCCGGCGGCGCTGTCTGCGGCCGCGCGGACATCATGGAGCTGCTCGATTTCGACGCCGCGGACGCCAAAGGTTTCGAGAAGATCGGCCATCAGGGGACCTACAACGCGAATCCTCTGTCGGCGGCCGCGGGTGTTGCCGCACTCGGCCTCATCAAGGACGGCGATGCCTGCGAGCAGGCGAACAGGCTTTGTGGCGAGTTGATGCAGCTCATGAACGAGGTCATTGCCGAGGAGGGCCTGTCCTGGGCCTGTCACGGGGACTTCTCCTGCTTCTATCTGTTCCTGAATCCGCAAGGATTGGCCATCGGGCCCGGCAATTTTGACGCCGGCCGTTACGGACCGGAGGTCTTTAAGGCCAAGAGCCCGGTTGCCGACAAGCTCCGCCTCGCGCTGTTGCTGAATGGTGTCGACATCAGCGGCAAGCCGGGTGGGCTCGTCTCCGCCGCCCATACCCGCGCCGATATCGAAGCGACCGCGGACGCGTTCAGGGCCTCCATCGCCATGCTGCGCGAAGAGGAGGATCTGGGGACCGCGCGGGCCGCCTGATCCGGCCGAACCATGGGACTGCGCGCAGACCTTGCGGCCTGGGACGGCAAATCCGCCGACGACATCCGGGATGTCTACGACCGGTATTGCGGCGGGCCGTCGTTCGTTTCCGATATGCTTGACCTGGCAGCGGACGCATCGCTGCAGAATGGCGCGACATGGCTGCTGAAGCATCATCTGGAGGCATCGAACGCACTCCAACCCGATGAAATCGGGAAGGTCTGTGCGCTCCTGCCGGACCTCACCCATTGGGAAAGCCGATTGCACATCCTCCAATGCCTGCCCCACGTCCCCGTTCCCGCCTCGCACCGGAAGGCCGTCGAAGCGTTCCTGAGGACGAATATGACCGACGAAGTGAAATTCGTCCGGGCGTGGGCCTATGGCGACTACTGGGAGCTGGCACGGCAGTTCCCCGAGTATCGCGCGGAAGCGGAACGGCTCTGCGAAATCGCCATGCATCACGAAGCGGCGTCGGTGAAGGCACGGCTGCGCCGGGTGATGAAAAAGGGTTTCTAGCTCTTTATCCGCTTCTTCACGGGGGTCGCCTTTCCCCCTTTCTCCACCTGTCCGTCGATCACGCCGTCCATGGCGTCGACCTCGGTCAGCCTCTTTAGGCCCTCCGCGCGGGTCTTTTCCGTTCCCGCTATCAGCCGGTCAAGTTGAGCCTTGAGGGTTGCGAGTTCGATCTCGCCCACTGCCCGCTGCGCGTCGGACGGTTCATTCGCCCCGTCGATGAGGTCCAGCAATTCGCGCTTGTTCCTGAATTGCGAGGCGCGGATCAGCAATTTCATGCGTGGGTCGGTAAGCTCGAGGCCGCTGCTGATAACATTCGCGAGCTCGGCGAACTGTTCCTGCTCGATCGTGACGGTCTCCGGCGCGGTCTCGATCATCACATCCATATCCATCGCCGCCGGCACATTGACGGTGATCGGCGCGTCGAGGTTCTCGCCTTTCTCGCGTGCCCCTTGAAGCTCCTGTTCGACGCGTTCGGGCGGCAGGCCCTCTTCTTCCGTCAGCTCGCGGGCGAACTCGGCGCCGACCGTTGTCTTCCGGTTGAAGCCGGTGAAGCGCACGGTGTCCTCGTCGTCGGTGACGCGGATCCAACGTTCCTCGGTCCAGAACTGGCGGATGCGCTGCCAGATTGCACGATAGACACGGACCTTGAAATTGCGATGGCGTTCCGAGAGCGGCGTCAGCTCGGCGATGCCGCCCTGTTGAGTCAGGATGATCGCGCGGCCCGATGGCGTGCCGTCGGGTTTGCCCTGCAATGCGGCGTTGGCACCGATCTTCTCCATGCGCGCGGCGGAATACTCCATCAGGCTTGCCTGTCCCGCCGCCTGCGCGCTTTGGTCGATAATCTCGAACTGGAAGCCCGGGTTGGTCTCGATATGCCCGTCGGGGCGCGCCAGTTGCGCCTTCATTTCCGCCACGTCGTCAACCGCGCCTTTTTCCGCCCGGGTCTGACGCACGGTGATCATGTGCAGCAGCTTGGAGCGGCGCTTGTTTTCCTCGTCCTGCGGTCCGACCAGGCGGCGCACGGCGCCGTAACGCGCGTTCTCGCGGTCGATATAGGCCGACTGCATGATCATCGGGTTGACCGAGTTGCCGTCGTCGTCAACGAACGGCACCGGGTCTGTCTCCAGCACGCCCTGCCTGGTGAACTTGGTCATGTGCCACCGCTCGCCGTCGAGCCAGTACATGGTGACGATGCGCAGCCGCGGGCGGTCGCCGGGCCTCGCCCAGACCTTGTGACTCGGCCTGTCGTCGAAATCCCCGGTCTCGACCTCTGAGATGGTGCCGGCGATGCTCTCCGCCTTGTCCGGCCATTTCTTCTCCGCCTGGTCGCGGTCCCACCACAACACGTATCCCATGTAGCGGGCGTCGGTGAAATCGCGTCGCGCCGAATGGGGATCGAAAAAGACGCGGTCGAATTTCGGCTGCTTGAGGTCCACTTCCGCGCGCCCGTTTGTGGCATGGCGCACCAGCACCTCGATGACCTCGAACCCGCCCTTGGCCAGATCCTCGTAGGACTCGCTGAACAGCGTGTCGAGGTCTTCCTTGCGTTCCACATATCTGAGCGCATCTGTGGCCGCTTCAGCGGCCTTGGCGTCACCCGGGGTGCGGGGCCAGGCGCGTGGGTCGGCGCGCTGCTGGATTTCCAGCCCCAGCATCACGTCGATCTTGCCGCCGATGAAATTGAAGGTGGTGTCGGGCTGCCCGCGTTTGCGCAGTGCCGCGCATTCCTCCGCGGTGAGCTGCTTGCCGTCGTAATAGTCGATATCACGGAATGAGAGTTGCCGCGCCTCTTCATTCGCTTCTTCCGCTTCCTCGAACCAGTCGACGAGGCGGTTCAGCGTCTCGGGATCGGCGTTCATTGTGGTTTTTTCGGATTTTCGTGCCATCAGTAGGTCTTCCAGCTCATGTCTCCCGCGTCGCGTTTGGCAAACAGCCGGTCCCAGCGGTCGGCAACGGCTCTCGTGGCGGGCCGCATCCTGCCCGCCGTCATCTTGTCCAGCAGTTGACCCACCAGGCCGAGGGCGTCGACCTGGTCATCATGCTTTCCCACGGGAAAGCTCAGAAGCTCGGTTTCGAAATCTGCATACCAGTCGGCATGGACCGGCACATAAAGCCCGCCAAGCGCCATGCGGCCGCGAATGGACTGCGCGCGGATCGACTTGTCGCCACGTGTCGGAAATCCTTCGCGGTGCACGAACGTGTTTCGCTCGCGCATGCGCCGCGTCAGAAACGGACCGACGCCGGAGCGGATCTGGCCCCGCTCCTCGGCCCAGCCGATCGGCGCCCACTCATCGACCAGATCGCAGAACGCCTCGATCCAGACGGACGAGTCCGTGCGTCCGCGCCACAGGTCGAGCAGATAGATACGGCTCCCGGGGTCGAGCCCGACGACAACATGCACCGTGTAGTCACCGCCGTCGCGCGTCACCGCGTAGTCGGACCCGCCATAGACGCGCAGCGTGTCGCGCGGTGGTGGCTCGGCGTAGCTTCGCAGCCAGCCGCTCTGGAAATAGTCGCCGTCTTCCGGTGCCGGGCGCTGCTGATAGAGGGCGGACCAGAAGCGCGGCAGCGTGTTCGCCTTGATGCGGCGGAGTTCATCGAGGGTGTAACGTTCCGGACAGAGCGCCTCGCCGACATCGGAGATGGCCGGAAACTCGATCACGTCAAACGTGTCGCCACCCGCCGCCTGCTGCGCCAGAATGCGCCCGGACAGATCGTCTTCGTGCATGCGGTGGTTGATGAGGATGATGGCGCCTCCGGGCTCGAGCCGGTTGTAGGCGGTGCCCGTGTACCATTCCCAAACGCGCTCCCGTTTGAGGGCGCTCTGGGCGTCGGCCATGTTGGCGAAGGGATCGTCGATCAGGAACACGTCCCCGCCACGGCCCATCACATCGCCACCGACACCGACAGCGTAGTACTGGCCGTCGGCATTGGTGTGCCAGCGGCCCTTGGCCTTGGAATCCTCGGAAATCCGCGTATCGAACAGTGCGGCATAGGCGTGCGAGTTGATGATGTTGCGGACATCGCGCCCATAGCCTTCGGCCAGTGTTGCGGAGGCCGACGCGGCGATCAGGCTCCTGTCAGGCCGCCGTCCGAGATACCACGCGCCGAACCTGCGCGAGGCGAGCTCGCTTTTTCCATGACGCGGCGGCAACAGCAGCATCAGCCGGTCGCATGCCCCCTGCTCCACCCGTTCCAAGGCCGTGGCGATCCTGGCGTGCAGGGCGGTCTCCACATAGGAAGGATAGGTATAGGTCGTGAACGGGATCAGCCGCTCACGTGCGCGGCGCCTTTCGAGGACTGTTTGCGCCGCCTGCGCGGGCGATAGCGATAAGCTCATCGTCGCTGATGTCGTCCTTGTGGCGCTGAGCGCCGGCGCTGATGCCCGCCGTGCTGAGATCCGGCAGAGCTTTTTTCAGGAGTCCCAGGGCGGCCGAGACCTGGCTCGGGGTCATTTCCACCTTGCCCAGGGCGTGGTCGGCCATCCGGGCAATGAGATCGGCGACCGGGATCTTGTCGCGTGCGCGCCGGGCGCGAAGGGGTTCTTTTGCCGCATCCGCTGATCGCGCCGCCATCAGCCCGTATCCTTCAGGTCATTCGTGTCTTGCGGGAGTTCGGCGTGCTCAAGGTTTGCACGATTGCTCGTCAGCTTGAAGCGGCCGTCCTCGGCGTAACGTGTCACCGGCGATCCGCTGGACAACGCATGGGCGTGAAACTCGACCCATCCGCCGCGCGCCCTGGAGGAATCCCAGTCGGCCTCCCACGCGCCGGCGTTCTCGGCGAGTGGGATGGTCTCGGTCTGCAGGGCGGCGCGGCCCCGATAGACCAATTGGACGCTGGCCGAGGCGACATTCGCCTCATCGCCGTTCGCGTCCCTGAAAGTGAAAGACAGCGCGACCGTGTTGGCGCGCGTGAGAATTGAGGCCATCTGTGTGTCCAATTGTCTCAGAGAAGCTTAAAATGAAGAGTTTTTCCCAAGAACGACTCGATTAATTCCGAGATGTATGCCCCAATTGGCGAGAGTTGGGGGGTACAATCATGCGAGTTCTATTTGCTTGTTTTGGAATGCTACTTATGGTTGCGTTGGGCGGCTGCGCAACCGTGGTGAAAGGGAGCGACCAGCTTGTCGCGGTCAACACGCCGGGGGTCGACGGCGCCATCTGTGAGCTGACATCACCGTCGATCGGCACGCACACCGTGCGGACGCCCGGGTCGATCAATCTTCCGAAGAGCCGCAAGAACATCAACGTCGTCTGCAAGAAGGAATGCTACGGCGAGGCCCATGGCGTAATTGAGTCCAGGCTCGCCGCCATGACCGCCGGCAACATCATTCTCGGCGGCGGCGTGGGCTTCATTATCGACGCGTCTTCGGGCGCTATGAACAAGTATCAGCCCACGATCACCATCCCGATGTCGAAGAAACCTGGCTGCCGTCCGAAGAGGGTCATGCTGGACCCGGCCGACGCGCTGGCAATGGCATAGGTGGCCGATTTGTTTATGAGCCGAGCTTGCTGTTCGCGCGGCCAGCCGCGGCGGATGACGTCCCACGTCCGCCCCTGATAGTTTTGCACCCCGACCCGGCCGTGGCGGACATGCGCGCCTGTCCGGCAGCAGCACCTGCCCGGCCCTGTCCCGCATTGATCTCAAGGACCGCATCCCTGATCGGCAGGACGGAAAAGGTGCCGATGAGGTTCGGGGAAGCAAACCCTTGTATGTCCGCTCGGCCCGCCAGCAGCGGAACATTGTGGAAATCGAAACCGGACGTCGCGGTGACGCCGAAAGCGGAGAATGTGGTCGTGAGCGCATCTGCGGCAAGCGTTCCCGCGCCCGCGAGATCGAATGACACATTCGCGGTCGACCGGCCCGCAAACGAGATGGCTGCGTCGAACTGAATATCGAATGCGGATTGCGCCGTCGATCCGCCCGCGAAATCGAACGCCGCGCCACCAATTGTGGAGAGGTTCCCTTGCGCTGTTGAAAGCGCTGAAAACCCGATGACCGTGAACCCGTCGATCGCCGTATTGGCCCCGCCGATCGCGCCGCCGATACCGACGACTGTCGCATCATTCTCAACAGCAAAAGACACCGCCGCGGTTGATCCCCCCGCCAACAATGCGGGCGAGGCCCCGGCGATGGCAGACAGCGCCGCGGCGGTTGACCCGCCCGCGAGATTGGCCAGCGCGGCACCATGGACGTCGAGTGAGCCCGACTGGAAGACCGTTGTGCCAGTGATGAGCGGGAGGCCGACTCCGAGACCGATTGGCCCGCCGATCACGGGATCAGTCCTCGGTGATGGTGCTGGCTGTGGTAATGCGCGGCGTTACGCCGTTGGCGACGGCGATGGTCGGGTTGAGTGCGCCGTAATACATGAGATTGTCACCCGCGCCCGAGCCGATACCGACATGGGTGATCGTTTCCGCGCCGCCGGTCGCGGTCGGAAAGTCGATGTTCGAGGTGGGTGAGACCGAGTTCCCCGTGACTGTCCACCCGCCGGCATTGCGGTCGACCGAGACCCGCGCATAACTCGGATACGCGGCCTCGCCGGTGGACATGTCGCCCGCTTCGCCGGGCGAGGCGGTGTGCAAGCTGACGGTGAGACTGGTCGCCGGTGACGTCGTGTCGTTTTCCGCAATGTCGGCTATGGCGGTGCCGTTGAAGATCAGTTCGAGAAGAGCATTCTCGAAGGCGTCTGTTTTGCTCATGGTTTCCTCACAGGCCAAAGCCCTTTATGGCTTCCCGTTGAAAAACAAGAATTTTCCGGGTTTTAACCCTTGAAAGGCATCTAATTGTAACTACAATAAAAATGTGCTATATGAATGGGACGAGAACAAAGCCAAGGCCAACGAAGCCAAGCATGGCGTGTCGTTCGATATGGCTTATGAGTTCGACGTTGCGGTCGAGCTTGAAGCTCTCGACGATACCCAAGGCGAAGAACGATGGGTTTCGATTAGCTTCATCGGCCTGACGCTGTACACGATGGTGTATGTTGAAGCAGACCCCGAACGCCGCCGTCTCATCAGTTTGCGGCGCTCAACCAGGAAAGAGCAGGAAGCCTATGCCAAAGCGCAAGCCTGAACATATCTCTCAGGAAGATTGGGATGCAGTGGACTCGCCTGAGCTTTCAGATGAACTGCTCGCAAAACTGAAGCCTACCGTTGTCGCGCATCCTGAATTCGTCGAGGCATATAAGCGAACCAGGGGTAAGCAGAAAGCCCCGACCAAGCATCAAGTGACGATACGACTGGATGCCGACATAGTGAGCTACTACCGCTCCACTGGTAAGGGCTGGCAGACGAGGCTTAACAACGATCTGCGAAAGAACTTACGCACATAGTTGAGCCCGATTCCGACACGGAGTTAGGCACATTCACAGAAACACCCGCCGCGACATGTGCCGAGCGGGCGCAACAAGCCTGATGCTAAGTCAGAATAGCGCTCATAAACCACAAACCACACACGAAGTCAAGAAGAAAACCACTATATACGGTATGACCCCCTAAATCTGGGGGTTTTTGACCCTTGAGCGTCTGCTGGTTGTGGTGCTGAAACAGTCGCCCGAGCCGTTTTGGCGAATCGGCGGGCCGAAAAAGGTCCTCCCCGGGCCGGGTCCCGATAGCGAAATATCCGTCTGTACACGCCCTTTTCGCCGAGGAAATGCCCAGATTTCTGCGCAAGCGCGCCATCGGAGCACCATACTGACATCAAACGCGTGTGCAGACTTGGTCACCGCTGGGGGCGCGCATCAGCAGACAGGTGAAACGATGCCGCGCCATCTCTCTGGGATCGTATGGTTGACCGCGAAGGTTTGCGGGCTGCTCGCAGGCCTCGCCGCCTGCGCACCGCCACATGCCTACCACGCGGCGCGGCTGGACAGTGTTCCGATGCCGCCGTCGGTTCTGATGGCGCGAGCCGACGAGCCGGACTGTCGTCTTGCCGTGGAGAAGGCGGTTTCATCTGCTCCCGCAAAGCAGACGGTCTCCAAGGCCTCCGAAACGAAACGCGTGGCCGCGGATGCCGCGGGCGCCGACTTCGAGAATGAAACGGCAGGTGAAAATACGGAACGGAGCGAACCCGCGGATGCCGGAACGGCTGTCTCCCCAGAGGCCGTCGAACCACAGGAAAATGCGGAAGCCGCGCCGGATCCGCGCGAGACCGAGCTTGAACGCCTCAAACAGGAGCGCGACTGCTACAAGCGGGCCGAGCAACTGGCGCGTCAACGCCTGAACGCGTTGCAGACCTCGTCCGCCGAGACCATTGCGGCACTCAACCAGATGAGGAACGGTCGGACCGGTCCCGGCCATCGAACCGCGTGGTAGCGCGGCAAGGGTCACGGGCAGACGGCAGTGCCCTACCCGCCGTTTTGTATCAACCTAGTCTCTCAGAGAGAGAAGCAGCGGCTGATGGTCCGATGCATCGGTCTGCGTGTCGACGCGGACGGCCGTCGTCCGTGTGCAGACGTCAGGCGTGATGAAAAAGAAGTCCCGGCAGTGCGCTCCGTCCGGCCATTGCTCGTGATCGTGAATGCCGCAGGTGGGGTCATGGGGTGCATCCCCGTGAACGCAGCGCCAGGCGTCCACGAGCGGTGCCACGCCATCGTCGAATGACGCCAGAACCGCAGCGTAATCATCGCTCGCCGGCTCGAAATTGAAATCGCCGCACAGCACAAGCGCTTCCGGACGCTGCAAAGGCGCATAGGGTCCGCGCGCCTCCACGGATGGGTCTTGTGCATTCCGCGCGGCTTCGAAATGAACATCCCGAAGCCGGGCAACCTGTGCGCTACGTTGCCCCGGTGCGTTGAACTCCAGATGCGTGGTGATGATGCGCAAAGGACCGGCAGGCGTGGAAACGGTCACCTCCATCGCCTGTCGCGCCATGTGCTTGACGCCGGCGGCGGCCGGCTGCGGCAAGGCATGGCGAAAGACGGACATAACCGGCAACCGCGACAGGATCATATTACCGAAGCTGCGCCGATATTCGGTCGAACTATCCTCGGCGATCATGTCGACCCCGGCGCCGAACCACGATGAATGCGCGGGAAAGAGCTGCGCGAGCTGCCGCACCTGGTCGGTGCCGCCGTCGAGCTCGTTTATGAACCGCGATACTTCCTGCAGGCAGATCACGTCCGCGTCGCCCATGGAGCGGATCACATCGGCGATGCGGGGCAGATCGATCCTTCCATCGGCGCCTTTCCCGGCCTGAATATTCCAGGTCAGAATCTCGATCATTTGATGCCGGCGTGCATGAAGGACTGCACGAACTGACGCTGGAACAGCAGAAAGGCGACGAGCAGCGGTGCGACCGCGAGCAGCGTGCCCGCGGTCACGATCGACCAGTCGACGCCGGATTCCGGTGCGCTGAAGATGGCAAGGCCGACGGTGAGCGGCCGGGTGGTCTGGGAGTTCGTGATAACCAGCGGCCAGAGGAAATTGTTCCAGTGGTAGCTGACCGACACCAAGCCGTAGGCGATATAGGTGGGCTTGGCGAGGGGCACGTAGACGCGCCACAGGATCTGCATCGGACCGCAACCCTCGACGCGTGCTGCGTCCTCCAGTTCCTTGGGGATGGTCTTGAAGGTTTGCCGCAGCAGAAATATGCCGAAGGCGCTGGCCATGTACGGCAATCCAATGCCGGTGATGGTATCGACCAGATGAAGCTCGCTCATGGTGCGGTAGTTCTCGACGATCAGCACTTCCGGCATGATCATCAGTTGCACCAGCACGAGCGCGAAGGCGACATCGCGGCCGCGAAACTCGAACCGCGCGAAGGCGTAGGCCGCAAGCGTGCAGAGGACGAACTGCGCTGCCAGGATGGAGGTCACCATCATGAAGGTGTTGAGGTAGTACCGCGCGAACGGGGCCTGCGACCACGCTTCACGAAAGTTCTCCAGCGTGAGCGGTGCCCCGAGGTCGAAACGGGTTGCGAATTCCGGCGGATGGAACGCGCTCCAGAAGGCGTAGATCAGCGGCAGGAGCCAGAGAAACGCCAGCAGCCACGCGGCGGCGACCTCGAGGACCCTGCCGAAGCTCGTGCGCCCTGCCCACCCCCCGGCCTTGATGCTCGCCGTATGCGATGCGGCCGTCATCGGTAATGGATCCTCTTGTCCAGGATGACGAACTGGCCGATGGCGATCACCGCGAGCGCCAGCAGCAGGACGACTGTCAGCGTCGAGGCATAGTTCGGATCGAAGAAGCTGAAAGCGTTCTCGTAAATGTAATAAAGCAACAGCGAGCTCGCATTGTCAGGCCCGCCTTTCGTGAGAATGAAGAGCTGATCGACGAGCTTGAACGAATTGATCACCGCGTTGATGAGCACGAACAGCGTTGTCGGCATCAACAACGGAAACGTGACGCGCCTGAAGAACGTCCAGCGGCTCGCCCCTTCCAGTTTGGCCGCCTCTTCAAGCTCGGGCGGCAGGGTCTGCAGCGCCGCCAGATAGAAGATCATGAAAAACCCGGCTTCCTTCCAGATCGTTATGACGATGATGCAGCCGAGCACCGTATTGGTATCGCCGAGCCAGTTGTGCGAGGGAAAGCCGAACAGGTCGCCCACCTGGTCCAGCAGTCCGATTTCCGGCGTGTAGAAGAACAGCCAGATGTTGGCCACCGCGATCATCGGCAGGATGGTCGGCGTGAAATAGCTCATGCGCACAAGTCCGCGCAGGGGGAGTTTTTCGTTCACCCAAACGGCCATCAGCAGGGCGATGGCGATGCTGGCCGGAATGGTGCCGACCGCGTACCAGACATTGTTCTCGAGCACCCTCCAGAAAACCTGGTCCTCGAGCATGAACCGGTAATTGTCCAATCCGATGAATTTGGACGGGCGCGTTACGGTCCCGGTTGAAAAGAAGCTCTGCGCGAGTGTGGCGGCCGCCGGATAATGCGTGAAGGTGATCAGCAGGATGGCGGCGGGTGTCAGAAGCAGCCAGCCGTAGATCTGGTTCTTGATGTTAAGGGCGCTTTTCATGGCGCTCCCGGGTTGCAAGTGGCAACGGATCCGGGAGTGGAACACACCGCTCCCGGATCCTTCTCGGCTTCGTCTACTGATAGCGCTTGAGCAGGCGATCCGACTGGTTCTGAGCGGATCCAAGCGAGTCCGGAGCGGCCGTTTTGCCGGTCAGCGTGGCCTGAATGGCGTCATCCAGGGCCTTGCGAACCCGGCCGGCCTGGTAGGTCGACAACTCCGGCGTGGCATATTTGAGTTGATCGCGCGCGACGGCCGCGGGCGGAAACTCCGCGACGTATTTCTGGAGTGCGGGTGTCTCATAGGCCGCCGGGCTGGTTCCGATGTAGCCGGTCTTGATGCTCCATTCCGCGGCCCGTGCGGGCTCGGTCAGAAAGCGGATCAGCTTCATCGCTGCCTTGCGCTCTTCCGGCGTGGTTTGCTTGAAGATGTAGAAGTTGCCGCCGCCCGTCGGCGTGCCACGGCGTTTCTCGGCCGGGAGCATGGCGACACCGAAATCGAACTTGGCGTTCTTCTTGACCGCCGTCAGATTGCCGGTGGAGTGCCACATCATGGCTGTCCTGCCTTCCAGGAAGTTCTTGCGCAGCGTGCCCCACTCAATCGTGCCTTTCGGCATGATGCCGTGCTTGGCGCCGAGGTCCTGCCAGTACTGAAGGGCCTGAACGGTGTTCTCCGCGTTGAAGAACGTGCGGTTGCCCTCACCATTCATCAGCAACTGGTCGTTCTGCATGGCAAGCGCGCCGAACATCCAGTACGGGTAGCCGGTCGAGGGGATCATGATGGCCCAGCGGTCGACCTTGTCGCCGTCCTTCTTGACCAGCTTCTTGCCCATGGAGACGAGTTCCTCCCAGGTCGCCGGCGGTTTCTCGGGATCGAGGCTGGCCTCGCGGAACGCGTCCTTGTTGTAATACATGACGATGGTCGAGCGCTGGAACGGGATGCCCCAGGTCTTCCCGCCCGTGCGGCCATTGCCCATGAGTGCCGGGTAGAAGCTGTTCAGCCAGGCCTTTTCCTCATCGGTCTCGACAATGTCGTCGAACGGCACGATCGCGTCCTGCTCGATCAGCTCATAAATGTCGATGGAGAACATGACCGACAGTTGAGCCGGCTTGCCGGCCTTCAGGGCCGCCAATGCCTTGATGCGGGCATCGTTGTAGTTGCCGGCATAGATCGCGTTGACCTTGATGTCCGGGTTGGCCTTCGTGAAGTCGGCCACGAGGCCATCGACAATCTTGGTGAGCGGCCCGCCGACCGCCACCGGATAGTACATCGTCAGCTCGACCGCCAACGCTGATTGCACGTAGGCGAACGTTGCGAAAAGGCCGATTGCAAGACCCCTTATCGCTCTCTTGATCCTTCTGATCATTGACTCCTCCATTTTTTGGCAGCCTTTTCTCTGAGCTGCCGAATTGCAAAACTCGTTCGCACGAACCGCGCTCGACCCCGTCCGGGCCAGTTCATGCCGGTCCGGCCGTCACGCCGCGACGCTGAGCGGCTCGGCATCCGGCACGAGCTGCCCCGTTTCCGCGTCAAAGACGTGAACATTCTCGTTCGACCAGGTCAGGCCGACGTGATCGCCGTCACTGACAGCGCTTCGGCCCGGCACGCGGATCAGCACCGTCTGATCACCGCAAAGCGCTTCGACAATGGTGTCGGCGCCGAGATAGTCGCAGGACTGGACCTGCGCCGGCACGCCCTTCGGGCTGGCTTTCCTCCGGTTGGGTGTCCGGGCCGCCATTGTCAGTGTGATGTGTTCGGGACGAATGCCGAGAATGCGGTCGTTACCGTGTGCGCTCGCCACCACCATTCGGTCTGTCCCGGCCACCACCGCACCGCCCTGGGTGCTGGCAAGCGTGATCAGGTTCATGGGCGGTGTTCCGATGAAGCTCGCCGTGAAGGTCGTGGCCGGAGTGTCGTAGAGTTCGCCGGGCGTGCCGATCTGTTCGATGCACCCTTCCCGCATCAGGATGACACGATCCGCCATGCTCATGGCCTCGGTCTGGTCGTGGGTGACATAGACGACGGTCATGCCGAGGCGGCGCTGCAGAGCGCGCAGCTCGATGCGCATTTCGTGGCGGAGCTTGGCGTCCAGGTTGGACAGCGGCTCGTCCATCAGGCAGATCGGGTTTTCGGCGATGATCGCGCGCGCCAGGGCCACGCGCTGGCGTTGCCCGCCGGAAAGCTGCGCCGGTTTTCGGTCGAGCAGTTCGGTGAGCCCGACAAGGCCGGCGACGCGGTCCAGCCGCTCCGCCTGCTCGGGCGCGGAGACCTTGCGGACCTTAAGACCGAACAGAATGTTCTCCCGCACGTTCAGATGCGGGAAGATCGCATAGGACTGAAAAACCATGGAAACCCGGCGTTCGGCCGGCGTTGCGCCGGTCATGTCCTCGCCGTTGATCAGGACAGTGCCGGCGCTGACGTCTTCCAGGCCGGCGATCATGCGGAGCGTGGTCGACTTGCCGCATCCGGAAGGCCCGAGCAGGACCACGAAGCTCCCTTCGTCAACGGTGAAGGACACGTCGTCCACGGCCACCGTTCCGGGCCAGCTTTTGGTTACCCCTCTCAGCTCAATCGCCGGCATCACGCCTTACCCGCTGCGAAGCAAACATGCCCCGCGACATCTAATGTCATGTTATGTCAGTTTTGTTACGTTTCATACATAAAATGGCGGCCCCGGCGTCATCCGCGGGACCTGATCATTCGGGAACATGAAGCGTTATGCCTTCACGCGCGAGCATGCCCGCAAACGGTTCCGGCGGTTGCCGGTCGGTGAAGACGGCATCGATTTCGGATGCGTGCCCGACCCTGATGGCCGCGTCTGATCCGAATTTGCTGTGGTCCAGCGCCACGAACTTCCGGCGAGATATGCCCATCGCCGCCTTCGAAACCCCGATGTCCCGGTAATCGTAGTCCAGCAGTTCACCCTCGGTATCGATGCTACCGACGCCGAAGATGCCGTATCCGACACGAAAGCGTTCGAGGAACTCGCGCGTGGCTTCGCCGGTGGTCGCATGGTCGTTGTGGCGCAACAGGCCGCCGGCAAGGATCACCTGGAAGGAGCCGCGCCGGCTCATCATGGAGGCAACGGTGAGATGATTGGTGACGATTGTCAGGCTTTGATGGCCGAGCAGCGCTTCTGCAACTGCTTCCATGGTCGTCCCGATATCGATGAAGATCGTTGCTCGTTCCGGGATTTGCGCGGCGACCAGCCCGCCGATGATCCGCTTTTCTGCCGAATACCGGCTGCGCCTCCCGCCATAGTCCATGACCGAGAGGGCGCGGGGCAGACCGGCGCCGCCATGATAACGGGCAACGAGTCCCCGCTGCTCGAGCTGCTTGATATCGCGCCGTACCGTTTGCTCCGAGACACGGAACGCCTTGGCCAATTGATCTATGGCGACGAAACCCTGTTGGCGGACGCGCTCCAGGATCTCGGTCTGCCGGCTCTGCAATCCGGGATTTGAGGTCTGTTCCAGCTCCAAGGTATCGCCCATGTGCTGCTCCATCCTTCGCCGACCGGCGGGCGGTGGTGGCCGTCTCCCTGCAACCGCCAATGTCAATTTTGTCGTTATTCTTACATCAGACGGTGCAAGAACGCAAAAAAGTGACACCTGCGGCTCTCGGTCCGCCATACCTCACAGACGGGGTTTCGCAAGCTGACCCGCTCCAATTTCTTTCGTATTTTCCGAGGCTTTTGTTGCAAACATGCGACCAACGGGCGTGAGCCAGTATCAGCGGGCACGTCACGCAGATGTTCGGCAAGTTGTTGCATGGTTTTCATTCTAGTGACACGGGCGTCTGCCATCTAGAAACGCTTCACGTCACTGTTATATGGAAAGCGACGGAAAAACCCCCATATGTACGTTCGACCGGCGGTACCACTTGAGTATCCTTCCGCGTCCTCTTCGCGGCGCGTGCAAACCTTGACGATACCGAGGCGCTGACATACGAACCGGCGCTTGCCCGCCGGGCAAACTGAGGAGATGTTTTAAATGCGGTTCATTCCTGCGGCAGCAGTTGCGCTGGTGCTTGGCCTGGGCGTTGCAAGTAGCGCGGCCGAGGCCGCTTCGATTCTGGGCTCCTGGAGCGGGCGCGGCACCGTCAAGCTCAACACAGGTCAGGTCGAACCGGTGAGCTGCCGCGTGCGTTACGAGAAAGGCGACAACGCCGGCAGGACCTTCACGCTCAACGCCACATGTGCGGCGGCGGCCGGAACGTTTTCAATATACGGTCGGATTTCACAACGCGGCGCCAGCAGCTATCGCGGCGTCCTGTTTTCCGAACAATCGACAATGGCTGGAAATGTCGACATCACACTGCGCGGTAACAGCCACACTGCCCGCGTGCGCAACGACCGCGGCACCGGCCAGGTCACGCTCCGGCGGCGCTAAGCCGGCAACGGTTCAAGGCTTATCTGTTTGATCGCCCGACCTTCGTGGCCGCGTCAGTCATGGACGGTGAGTAGTAAAACCGTCCAGGTGAGGATGCCTGCCACATAGAAGGCGAGGACGAAGATGTTCCCTGCGTCTTCGCTCATGCTGGCCCCAGTTCGGCTTCGCAGCACGCAGGGTGGCTGTTTTTCCGGATATTCGCAAACCATGCGGCCGCATGGCGTCGTCTGAATGCGTCAGGCGACGGCCGCGCGAAGTTCGACATTGCGCTTGACCGACTGCGCGGCGAGCGCCACCGGCTCGAAGGCCCTCACCAGAGCGAGCTCCAGTTTGCCTTCCATGTCGAGCAGGATCTGGTACGCCTCCCCGGCCGGCAACGCCTCCTTGTAGGAGCGCTTGTCAATCAGTGCGGAGAAAATATCGACGATGGTCATAATCCGTACCGGGTCGCTGATGGCGCGTCCCGAAATGCCGTCCGGATACCCGCTTCCGTCGAGCAACTCGTGATGATGGCGCGCGATGTCGACCACCTCGTCACTGAAATGGGCATCGTCCAGCAGTATCTCGGCTCCCTGCGCCGCGTGCGTACGGATCTGTGTGAGTTCCGCCGCGCTCAGCTTTCCCGGTTTGTCGAGCAGTGAAATCGGCATCTTGACCTTGCCGACATCGTGCATCAGGGCGCCAACGCTGATCCGCTGCACGTCGGAGTCGCAGAACCCGAGATGCATGGCAAACGCCGCGGCAAGTCCGGAAACGGTCATGCAGTGTCGATATGTATAACTGTTGTGCTGTTTCACGGCCTCAAGCCACAAAGCGATCGAGCTCTCTTTCAGGCTCTCGGCGAGCAGTTCGCTGGCACTGACCACCTGGGCCCGCGGCAGTGGCTGACCGGAGGCAACCGTCTCATAGAAGATGTCGTGAAGGGAGCTGACTTCCTCGGTAGCATTGACGACGAATTCGGGAACCTCGGGTGCGACGCCGACGGCGCCGATGCCCTGCGCCTGGGCGCGCATGGTGATCAGTTTGACCGCCTCGTTGCGTCGCGGCATCGCGGGAAATGTGAGGGCCGCGCCAAGCGCGTCGGCCTGGTAGGGTTCCGCGCGCGAGCTTCCGCGGATGACGAACACCTTCGCCAGACCGCGTTTCTGGTCGCGGAACTTGTCCTTGAATTCCTTGACGCTGTCCTGATCGGTGAGGTCGATATCGACCACGATCGGGGACAGTGCGTGTACGCGGGTCGGGCAGTAGTCTTCCAGCGCCATGAGCCGCATGGGCAGCCACTGACCGAGACGCTTCGCGGCGGGCTCCGACCGTTTTGGATCATCCGAAAGATAAAGAAATGTCATCACGCAACATCACCGGGTTGTTGAGTGGCCCAACGTAGACCAATGCATGGTTACAAGAATCTTCTAATTTTCCGTTTGGGCGGATGTCTAATTTTTCGTTGAATTGACGCGAACCGGCGGAAGACCGCAAATATCTGAAAAGATGGAAGGTTCTGGCTCGAGGTGGACGCGCCGTCCGCGGATTCCCGGCTGGCGGGACCCCGCCGGCCCTGTGTTAAGGACGTTCCGTTACCGTTTGCTAACGCTGATCCGTGCTGGATCGGCTTTCCGGTGCGCCGCACACGCGCCCTTCCCGTCAACGATTGAGCGGCTACACGGCCGTCAGGCGGCTGCGCTGCGCCACTTCTGGAACTGTTCGGAAAGGTTCTGGAACCGTTGCAGGGCTTGAGGCGTCGCGATCGGGTCGGCGAACTGGTTGATGGCATCGTCGAGCGCGTCCCAGTCCTCGTCCGTCAACCATCGCTCTGCGGCCGGGAAGAAGTAGCGTTCCTCCATGTCAATGTGGTGGCGCTCGCGCTCGATGAAGGACCGGGCGGAGAGAATGAACGTGGATCGGGTCATCGGGCTTGGATCGGTCATGAGGTCGGCCGTCGTGCGCGAGAAAGCGTGCAGCTCGCTGGACAGCTTGTCGTGCTCCTCGTCCAGCCCGAAAAACTCACCGTCCAGACCTTCAGCCCGCTCGCGCAGCCGCCGCAGCACGAGGTCTTCCTTCGGGTGGTGGTGCATGTCCGGAAAACTGCGAAAGTAGTCAACGATCTCGACAATCAGCTGAAGGTCCGGTTCACCGGTTTTCTCCAGCAGATCAACCTGGCGTTCGAGAAGATCGAGAAGAAAAGAAATACTGCGGTGCTCGTTGCGCAGTACGGTCATTGTCTGGCTCATGGCATCCTCCCTGAGTTTTTTGACCAAGGAGACGACCGGACACGGCCGTTGGCCAGTCCGCCTATCGACGCTGCGACAAATTGGAGCGACCGCACCTTGCGTCGATGCGCGGCACTATTCGCCTTTGCTGCCCTTGAGCTCTTCAATCGCGGTTTTCTGGTCGGCGATGATGCGCTTGACCAGGTCGCCGATTGAAACCATGCCGGCCAGCCGGTCGTCCTCCACGACAGGCAGATGACGGACGTGTTTCTCCGTCATGATTTCCAGGCATTCGGTGACCGTTCTGTCCGGCGTCACACAAATGACGTCGGCGGTCATGATGTCGCGTACCGGTGTTTCCGGTGACGTCTTCCCTTTGAGGATAACATTGCGCGTGTAGTCACGCTCGGTGATGATGCCGACGATTTTCTCGTCCTCCACGACAAGCAGCCCGCCGCAATCCTTGATCGACATCTTCGTCACGGCGTTGAACACGGAATCGTCCGGATCGATATCCCAGACTTCACTGCCCTTCTCGTCCAGCAATTCGCGAATTGTTGTCGATGAGTCGGATGCGGTGCTCATATGTCCCCCATCTCCGGTGAAAGCACACACCATGCGGCCGTTCCCGGCCCGCACATCAGTATAGGCGGCAATGCAGGTCATGCACGAGGATCATTCGAAAGCCGCGACCATCGGACGCTCGTCCTGAAAGAATATGCATTTTCTGGCTGTTGGCGCCTTCAAAGCGCAAAATCTGATGCCGGCGGACATGTCGGTGCGTTCGGTCCGACACGTCCGCCGGCGGGGGCCCGATTGATGTTCTTCGCTGCAGGGATATCCGGAGTGCGTTCAGATCCGGAAGCGAAAACAATCGGGTGTTATCGAGGCAATCGTCGCCTAGTGCCTGGTTCGCTTTACCTCTTCCAACCGGATGATCTCGGCGCTGTGTTTGCCGGAGTGCGCGGTGGCGCAGGGCGTGCGGCCCTTCGCCTGAGGCATATGGCCAATGGGCTCAAACCGGGGGTCATGGCTCGGAAGCGGATCGAGCCTCGCTGCCGCGGCATCGCGCGCCAGCGTCGCTCGGAAAATGAACAATTGTTTCATCAGCATCGGGACTTTACTCCATCTGGTGTTTGAAGAGCCCGAGGCCGCTGACCCTTCGTCTGCGATATATGTGGTAACGATCGCGCGAAATCGCCGTGGTAATCAGCGAGGTAATTTCCGGTTCGGCCCCGAAGTTGCGAAAAAAAACCGCGCCGGCGTGTGGCAGTTGGCTGTGTGGCAACCGATCAGTTGGCAAATCTGCACCTTTCCTTTTTTCAGTTCCGACCGTGTGCATGTGCCGGAACTGATCGGCTACGTCCGGTTGGTCGCGCGAACGGCGCGAAAGGTTCAAAAAGGTCCGAGATCTTTTCCGGCGTCGGAGAAGGCGTGTTGGCGGCCATATTCACGGGAGGACGTGATATGACGGCGCTCCGGAATCCGAGCAGATGGAGAATGCCGTATGACGCCCCCCGACCTGACGCCCAACCTCCCGAATGTCGTCGATGAAGTCCGTAGCCTTTTCGAACGTTACGAGACCGCCCTGGTCGACAAGGACGTGGATGTGCTTGACGACACCTTCTGGCGCAGCCCCCACACCATTCGGTATGCCCTGCATGAGAACGGATACGGCTTTGACGAGATCCACAGGCATCGGGTCGGCCGGCCGGCCGGGCCCGGTATCAAGGAAAAGCGGTTGCGCCTGGAAATCCTGACGCTTGGGGAGGACTTCGCGACCGTGAACCTGGAATTCAAGGTGCGCGGCAAGGAGCTGGTGGGCCGGCAGAGCCAGACATGGGTGCGGTTTCCGGACGAGGGATGGAAAGTCGTTGCGGCGCACGTCTCAACGGTAAACAAGGAACCGCTTTGGTAAGTCGCCGCGAGCCTTTGCTTGATTCGCTGTCCCTTCTTTCCAGTTACAATTTCAAACGTGCTGGTTAGCTTCCGAGCGCGACAGCTGAGTCCTAGAATGAGAGCGTATGGAGGAATGCAACGAGATTTTTGATCTCGTCATCGCTTAGCACGTTCGGCTGGACGCTCTCTGATCCCCATGCCTTGAGTCGCTTGTAGAATTCGGTACGTTCGACGAGCGTCATATTCTCGGTATCTATGTCTCGCAGCGGGTCGAAGTGGTAACGAATTGCGTCCCTCAGCCCTGCCACCGAACCTGAGTGCGAATATGGTGCTGTCTTCACAACATTATAGAGCGGTGGCGTCCGGAACTTGTACGTGTCTTGGCCTCTGAAAGTGACATTGAACCGGCCATAGTCGATCCCAAAACCGTTCTTGCCGAATCCCACTTGCGGAAACGGAATGGCGTGAAACTTGAGGTCACTGAAAAAGGGACCGTTGTGACAAATTGCGCATCTACCCTTACCGTAAAAGAGCAGACCTCCGGCAACTTCATCTGAATCCAACGTTCCGTTGCCAAAGACGAATTTGTGGAACTTTGTCTGGCGCACGCGGAATTTGTCTCGAACAAACACTGCGATGGCTTCAGCAATGTGTCGAAACTCAATATCTCGTTTTGCGATTTGGAAAGCTTTTGCTAGCGGCCCTGCGAGGTCATCATTTGCGCGCAAGCGCTCTGACAGCAGTTCGTAAATGTCGAAAGCTGCTTGTACGTTTTCCTTCCGGAACGATTCCGCGACGGCGCCCGTATCTACAAGCATCTCTCGAATCTCAACGAATGGAAGGTGCACTGCCACAACGAGCGGGTCATCTGACGGGGCATGACTTCCGAACTGGCTCAGCAATTCATTGCTGCTCGCATCGACCTTTCCGTCCCAGAAGAACACGTTGAAACCAACTGAGCCGCGCCCCCACAGGGGAAGCGTGTTTCGCGGGATGATCGCACCCCCTGAACGCATTCGGCTTGGACCTTTGCCTTGGCCGAAAACACCAACTGCATTGGGCAAACCGTCGGCAGAAGAGAACTCATCCAAGTGACATGTCTTACAGGAAGTATCGCCGTTTAAGCTTAGTGTGGTGGTTTCGAAGAGTTGCTTCCCAACTTTAGCTTTCTCGGTCGAAAAATGTGGCACGAGCCCTGACGGCTCGACAAGCCCGGCACTAATCGCATAGTCCCGCAGCAGTTTAACGCGCATGTCTGCCAGAGCCGGTGCTGCCAACATAAAGACCAGACTGAGCGCGAGCAGCCTAGTAGCGTATTTCATGAATCTGAATGACCTTGTGCAAGCTCGTGGCGCGCTCTTCGATTGCCTGTAGCCCCATCAGGGCAAGTTCGTTTTCTGTAAGTCCGAACTGAATTAAGCGCTTTCGCATCAGATCATAGTCTTGGCAGTCAAGCAGCCCTAGCTCGGCCGCCTGCAGAATTTCGACACTTGTTTCAGACGGATTCCTTGCGACGTGCTGCTTGGCCCGCATGTGTTCCCGCATGGCATCATCGCACTCAAAAACAAGGCTGGCGTATTGATCGTAGTTGAACCACATCACAACCTGCTTCCAGAGCGGAGATGATATTGGGAATGACGCCAACCCGATCAGAAATGCAACAGAAACTAGAACGCTATTGCGCAACGATACCAAACGCATTGAGAACCTCCGGAGTGACTGTGCCGGTCACCGGCAGCTTGTAGTCCTTTTGATATTTGCTAATTGCGGTACGCGTCTCAGGTCCCATCCTGCCGTCCACGGCGCCCGTGTAATACCCGTACACATAGAGAGCGGCTTGAACCCGCTTCAGGATTTCCTCGAATTTCTTTGTATGACCTGGCAGTACCACCTTTTCGTCCGGAGTGCGTTTGGTTTCGGTCTCGAACTCTGGAGCTGTCTGTTTGGGGGCGATTGCTGGCGAGCTCGGAAGTACGGCGCTGGGCGGTGTGCTTTGGCGGTTCCGGGTAGCGGGCGGTGTGATCAGACGATTAGTGGGCGACGGCACCCGATACCCACCACCAGAAGATGAACGGTGGCTGCGATGGGATCCATGGCTTTTGTGCGAACGATGTCCAGCCAAGTGGTAAAGGTGGCGCACCCGCAAGGTGTCAATCAGCGTCGATTTTCCGGAATCGTGCGCAGAATGATCAGGCTTTGTAAGAGCTTTTGCGTCATCAACCGCAAATCCCGCCGCTACCAACGACGGAATAACAAACAAATCCTTGCCGCTCATAATGGACGTATATTAGCAAATCCTTTGTCTTCCAGATACCATTCAAAGAACCCGGAGCAACACTGCTTACTCGAGCAAGACTGGCAGGTTTCGAGATAGCGCATTTTCCAGTCGGAAATTGATTGAACTGCGTAATCCCTATAGGCAGCCGGAATTGTACAAAGTGGGAAATTGTAAAGCTCGACAGCGACTCCTCTGGCTCTGGCTTCGTTGATTGCAGATGCAATCTGAGAGAAATCCTGAGAGTTATCGAAGAAGATCTGATCCCATTCCTTGCGTGCAAATCCAATGTTCTCAAGCTGCATGATGGCCCATACCGCAACAAAGGATAGGTGCGTCGCAATGAAGGCAGCGAGGCTGGTGAGGTCGGGTTCGTTTTCTCGCAAAAGAACAGTGCGAAGCTCTATATGACTTCCTGCTTGCAACAGAATGGCGAAGGAATGAAGCAACGTTTCAAACGCGCCAGGCTTTTTTACGATGGCATCATGTTGGGCAGGATCAGCTGAATAAATGGGTATGCCCCAGCAAACATTATGCAACGCGGGCGTAGCTAACGTTTCCAGGTCGTCATCTGAGAAATGCTGTGCGTTGGTAAGCACATGGAAACGTAAGTCCGATCGAACCTCATACGCGTGGGAAAGAAAATCAAACAACGCTTCTTTGTGAAGCGTTGGCTCGCCTCCCGACAGCCCGATGAGAGCATTCCTTGGTGCAAGCTTTGCAGCGACAAGGAAGTGCTCGAAAAGGTCAACATGGTCTTTCTTAGGAGGCTGGGAACACATTATGCAGAGCTGATCACATTGCTCCGTGACAAGGAGTGTATTGTCTTGAGAGTTCGAACGGATCAATCGGTGGGCGATGCCTCTATCAGGTACGACCAGGAGAACGTCGTCTTTGACATCTTCGAACCGGACATTCCGGAGTCGCAGCGTGCCGAACTGCGTGTGAAAGGTGAGATCGTCCGTCGAAGTAACGAGTTCGGCCAAATGCTGCTCAGGCTGCATGTCTGCAAACCCCGCGCGGTCCGTAGAGAGATTGTCCTGCAGCCTCACCACGAACGGAGCGCGCCGATTGCTATCTAGCTCCGCTCTAAGACGTAGCGGTATCATGGCGCCTCGCGCATATTCCACTCGGAAAATCCGGTACCCGAAGCCATCGTGCTAACGAATATCGGACCTTTTTGTCATCGGCATAGAGCAGCTCAAAGATCTTATCGAAGATCGCAAGGTGTCGCTTGCAGAACCATGTATTCGCTTTTGGACGATCAATCCGCCCGTAACGGGAGATGTCATCTGTGAGATCAACACCGCAAAACGGCTGGTATGTACAATGGATGCAGTCTTCGTGAAAATTGTTCAGCGCGGAGAGATTGAAGGCGTCAATCTTCGTTGAATCTAGACCTTCCTCAAGGTCACCGATAGATAGATCGATCTGACCTACGCGAGCCATCATTCTGGCTTCGTCGCTGGGATAGATTTTTCCATCGAAATCTACGACGACGTAGTCAATTCCAATAGGGTTGGGGTTTCTTAGGTCAACATGAGAGTCAAGTCCGGCCTGCAAAATGCGCTGTAGACATAACGAAAAATAGTACTCCTCCACGGAGTCCCGATTGTCGGAATTGTGCTCGATAATCAAGTCGATAAATCGATCGTAAATCTCATTCCAGCCGCTTGCGTCGTCTTGAACGAATGAGAATTTTTTTCGAGCAAATCCCTGATAGTTGACCGGGCGAAGATAGATCGAGCGGAGCCCGTATGATGTGTAAGTGCGGAGCAAACCCTCAAGATCAGGAGGTTGCGAATAATCGATAGTTGGCAGAGCGGAAACCTTTTCGGTTCCGAACCGCCTGAGCACTAGCTCGAGGTTTGCGAAGAACTTTTTGGTGAGCGTTGCATCTTGCGTTCGGTGCCGCTCATGAGACAACTTTGAACCGTCGAGCGACGTACTAATGAACACATTATCCTTTTCGAAAAACGAGAGCGCTTCCTCATCTAGGTGCTGGAGGTTTGTGCAGATGACAATCTCTGTTTTTGAGAAATGGGTTTCGCAGAAGCTCGTTACGGCCTGTAGGACGTCAAGCCGTAACAGCGGTTCACCACCTTGGAACTCGATTTTGATATCGTCGGTTTCAAGCTGAGCCAGAAATTCCTGTGCGCGTTTTAGTTGCTCATCATCCCAATCGAATCCGCGAGCACGTTCGGATACACGGGATACTTGGCAATAACTGCATGCGAGATCGCACCGAAGAGTTGGGACTAGAATTACATATGAAAGCGACTTGTTGTCATTTTGGCGTGCCGCCCAGCGGCGCAGATATGAGAAAAAGTAGAAGTCAGTTTCCTTGTTGTACGCCTGTCCATTAGACCTGAGGAAAGAAAGATCGGCAGGTGACAAACGGTCAAAAACATACCGTTGGAGGAATCCCGAATCGGAACTGAAAAACTGGCCTGCCTCGTCTGCAAAGAGGAATCCATTCCGGAGTTCCCGGAATCTGAGGGGCGCGACTTTCATCCCTGAGTCAACGTTCGGACAAGCGCAAGTCGGGCAGGCAGAGTTTCTTGGTAGATTTTCTCTCGATACAAGGAGTGAGCGATTTCCTTGGTAAGCTGCTCTTTCTGTATCGGCTTGGGAGACTCCGCAATAATTTTCACATCGTCATAAGTGAATGTGACGTCAGCGTACAAATACTCTAACCGCATAATTGCTGTTGGAGTGTACTTTAACAGCTGTTTCGGTATCTCAAACTCAAGCTGCTCTGCATGTTCGATTGTTCGTGTTGATCTTTTCATCATACCAATAGCTCCGAGCCGACAATTCTCCGATCATCGGAAAACCCTGAAGTAGTCTTGCAATCAGTGAGATGGAAATCAAACAATGTCCGCTCTTGACCCAAGAGCAGCCGGTATTCCAACGACTGCGCATCGTCCGCAGAGTGCCGATTTTTTTCAATAAAGTCGGCACAAAACAGACCACTCTTCATCGCTGAGCCAAAACAAGTGCCTTGCCATCTAAGCCCCCTCTCTTCACAGAGCTTAAATGAAATCCAAACATGAATTGGAACCATCCAATTGGGTACAGACCTAAATCCTATTGGGTGTTGCGTAATGGTCCCGGACGCCCTTCCCTTCGCCACCCTTGCGTCAACACGATCGAAGCCGCACGCTGTGTTGTCACGACTCATCAGCGGTTTACGAGAAGCACTCAGGTTCCGTGAAACTCATCCGCGCCTATAAAGGAGCCTTCCTGCGCCTTTACGGCGACCTGGGGCTCGATCTCGCCGCCGCGGTCACCTTCTCCGTGGTCCTGGCTCTGTTCCCGTTTCTCATCTTTGTCACGGCTCTTGCAGGTTTCCTCGGCGGCATGGATGCGGCCGACCAGGCGGTCGCGCAGTTGTTCCGAACCCTGCCGCATCAGGTTGCCGATGCCTTTGCACCGGCGGTGCGCAGTGTGCTCGGACAAACGCGGGGGGATATCCTGACCCTCGGCTTCGCCCTTGCGCTCTTCATTTCCTCAAGCGGCGTGGAGAGCTTGCGCACCGCGCTCAATCGCGCCTACCGGGTCGAGGAGGACCGCTCCTTCTGGCGGCGCCGGCTTCAGAGCTTCGGTTTCGTGATCGGCGGGGCCGCGGCCATGCTGATCGTGGGCTTCGCGATCATCCTCGCCCCGGCCATCCAGACCTACGCGGGCGACCATTTCGAGCGGCTTGGCCCCGTCATTGCCCTGCTCGATCAATTGCGGCTGCTGATCGGCACCATTGCCTTGTTCATGATGCTGTTTGCCATGCATTTCTGGCTGCCCGCGGGCCATCGCCGGCTGCTCGACATCTGGCCGGGCATTCTGCACACGGTGTCGCTTTGGTTGATCGCCGGGGTGTCCTACTCGACGTACCTCGCCTACTACAACTATTACGCCAGCATGTATGCCGGGCTGGCAAATGTGATGATTGCCTTGTTCTTCTTTTACATCTCGGCAGTGATCTTCGTTTTCGGTGCGGAGCTGAACCGGGCCTTCATTGAGGAACGAGACGGTCGCTGACGTTCGTCTGCCCGGCTGATCAGGTGTCGATGCTGCCGGTGCGCACTTCCGGTTCGTAGAACTCACCGTCCAGGTCATCGATTTTCTCAGCCATGTATTTCCGGACATCGGCGATCGCCTGATTGTATTGCGACGGCCCGATCTGGTGGAGCATGAACTCGACGACGCGTTCCGCCCTGAACGTGCTCAGCTCCTCATCGAACTCGGTCGCGTAGAAATCGACCAGCGCGGAGGTGATCCGGTTTTTGCGTTCCTCGTTGAGCTTGATGCGCATGGTTGCCCTTTCGCTACGCCTGGTTCAGGCGGTCATCGACCGCCGGCACCTTACCTCCCCTTGTGTCAGAAGCGAGGCTTCACCTATGCTTCCCGCGACGACATGTCGTACCTCGTCGTCGGCCGCGGAGGCAGCGCTCAACACGGTTGGCAAGCGCGAAAAAACGGGGAGTTTTCATGAGTATCGAAGCGGATCTCGGTCTCGCCAACCGAAATGAAACGGTTCGTATAGCGGACAAAACCGGCTCGTATAGTGGATTGCCGCATGTGGCCCAATCAGATATCTTGACGCACATTGCGGTATCGGGGGCTCATGGGGGATAACAGATAATGTTCACCAGCAATCCTTTCGCCGAACTCTCGGCGACAATCTCGCCGGGCGTCATGCAGGCATACGTTGTCATCATGGCGCTGCTGGTTGTCGGCGGTACGCTGTACGACGTTATCCATAAGGGCAGTGCTGCCTACTTCTTCAAGAATTGGCGCAGCGGCCGGGATAATGCCGAGAAAGAGGTTGGCGCCGGAGAGAAGATGTCCATCGCTGTCCAGACGGCCGTCGTTGACGTCATGGCCTCCGGAGAGTTCTGCACCACAAACCGCAGGATCGCCCACCTGCTGGGCATGTACGGTTTCGTGGCCTATGTCGTCGCGACCGCTGTCCTGGTCTTCAGCTATGCGAGTCCCGGGGCTGATACGCCCGCGATTTGGCCGGTGCTTTGGCACATCGGAGCGTTGATGATCTGCGTTGGCGGGTACTGGTTCTGGTTCTTCATACGCGTTGATGTTGCCGCTGAGGGGAACTCACCGTTCCGCTTCGTGCGTGCCGATCTGTTCATCGTTTCGTTGGTCCTGAGCGCGACGTTTGGCCTTCTCTGGGCCTGGTCGCAGGCCGCCGGCAGCCCCGGTTCCGGTCTCCTGCTGATCCTGTACCTCATCGCGACCACGGTACTGTTTGCGGGGGTCCCCTGGTCCAAGTTCTCCCACATGTTCTTCAAGCCGGCTGCGGCATTCGAGAAGAGAATGTCCAAGGCGGACGGTTCAGCCGAGAATCTGCCGACGCAGACCCGCGACGATCCCGAGCAGCGGAAAAGACACTCCATGGAGCTGTTGGTGGATGCGCCGATGGATATGGGTCTGGGTATCAAGCGCGAAGCGCCACGACACTATTAGAGGTACAGCGCGCAAGTTTTTTGAACGGAGAAGGAGCCGAACAATGCCAACATTCGTCTATATGACGAGGTGCGACGGATGCGGACATTGCGTCGATATCTGTCCCTCGGACATCATGCACATCGATAAGACCTATCGCCGTGCCTACAACATCGAACCCAGTATGTGCTGGGAGTGCTATTCGTGTGTGAAGGCCTGCCCGCAGAACGCGATCGACGTGCGCGGATATGCCGACTTCGCCCCGCTTGGTCATAGCGTCCGCGTGAAGCGCGACGAAGAGAGGGGTACGATTGCCTGGCGGATCAAATTCCGGGATGGCACGGAAAAGAACTTCCTGTCGCCCATAACCACCAAACCCTGGGGCACGGCCATCCCTCAGCTTGCTGATGTTCCCGCGCCCAGCCAGGAACAGCGTGACGGCGAACTGCTTTACAGCGAGCCAGGGTTTATCCGCATGGATGATGGCGATCTCCATACCCTGGAATCCAACGGTCTCAAGCTGAAAGAAGGCGTGTACTACTGATGGCTTACAAAACGATCATCGAAGACGATATCGACATTCTGGTCGTCGGCGCGGGCCTCGGCGGGACTGGTGCCGCCTGGGAAGCGAGGTTCTGGGGGCAGGACAAGAATATCGTCATTGCCGAGAAGGCCAATATCGATCGTTCCGGCGCGGTCGCCCAGGGCCTTTACGCGATCAACTGCTACATGGGCACACGTTGGGGCGAGAACAATCCGGAGGACCATGTCCGGTACGCGCGCATCGACCTGATGGGAATGGTACGCGAGGACCTTGCTTTCGATATGGCCCGTCACGTCGACTCGACCGTGCACCAGTTCGAAGAGTGGGGCCTGCCCATCATGAGGAACCCGAAGACGGGGACCTATCTGCGTGAAGGGCGATGGCAGATCATGATTCACGGCGAATCCTATAAGCCCATTGTCGCCGAAGCCGCCAAGAAGTCCGCGGACAAAGTATTCAACCGGATCTGTGTCACCCACTTGCTCATGGACGACGCAAAGGAAAACCGGATTGCCGGCGCCGTCGGGTTTAACGTCCGCACGGGCAACTACCACGTCTTCAAGTCCAAGACCGTTATCTGCGGCGCAGGCGGCGCCTCCAACATCTTCAAGCCCCGTTCAACGGGCGAAGGTATGGGACGCACCTGGTATGCGCCGTGGTCGTCCGGGTCCGCCTATGGGCTCATGATCGAGGCCGGCGCCAAGATGACGCAGATGGAAAACCGCATCGTGCTGGCGCGTTTCAAGGACGGTTACGGCCCGGTCGGCGCTTACTTCCTGCACCTGAAAACCTATACGCAAAACGGTCTGGGCGAAGAATATGAATCCAACTGGTTCCCTGCCCTTCAGAAAATGGTGGGCAAGGAATACCTGGATCCGGAAGTTTCGCACCTGACCCACAGGCCCATCCCGACCTGTCTGCGTAACCACGCATTGATCAATGAAGTGAACGCCGGTCGCGGCCCCATTCATATGGTGACAATGCAGGCCTTCCAGGATCCTCATCTGGAAGAGGTCGGCTGGGAGAACTTCCTCGGCATGACGGTCGGCCAGGCTGTCCTCTGGGCCGCGACGGACGTAGACCCCAAAAACGAGAATCCCGAACTCACAACATCCGAGCCATACGTCATGGGGTCCCATGCAACGGGCTCTGGCGGCTGGTGCTCGGGTCCTGAGGATCTGTCTCCTCCGGAGTATTTCTGGGGCTACAATCGCATGATGACCGTCGAAGGCCTGTTTGGCGCCGGTGACGCATGCGGCGGCACTCCGCACGCTTTTTCATCCGGCTCGTTCACCGAGGGTCGTCTCGCCGCAAAGGCCGCCTGCAAGTATATCGACGACGGAAAGGCCGAAGGTATCGTTGTTTCCGATGAGCAGATCGAGCGCCGCAGAGAGGAGATCTACAAGCCGCTGGAGCATTACAAGATCTACCGCAACGAGATCGTCGCCGGTGACGTCAACCCGCACTACATCAATCCCAAGCAGGCTCACGACCGTTTGCAGAAGCTGATGGACGAGTATTGTGCCGGAGTGACGGTCAACTACATGACCAACGAGAAGCTCCTGAATATCGGCCTCAAGAAGCTGAAGATCATGGAGGAGGATCTCGAGAGCCTCGCTGCAAAGGACCTTCACGAATTGCTGCGTGCCTGGGAATTGAAGCACCGTCATCGGACGTCCGAGTGCGTCATGCAACACACTCTGTTCCGCAAGGAAACGCGTTGGCCCGGCTACTATTATCGTGGGGACTGCATGAAACTGGACGACGAGAATTGGCACGTTCTGACCGTTTCCCGGCGCGATCCGGAAACCGGAGAATACACCATGGAGAAGGCGCCGCTGTATCATCTGGTTGATGCGGACGAGGACAAGCCCAGCATCAAGAAGACGACAAAAGCACCCAGAAAGAAGCCCGCGACAGCAAAAGCCACGGCAGCAGCAAGATAGCGGTATGCGCCGGGACGCTTATCGAGCTTGGCGATTGTTTGCAGCTTGCAGAGATCGGCAACTCATATGCCACCTTTATGGAGCGCGTGTTCTCGCTCAAGGGTGACGCGTAGCATGATGAGTTTGCCGATGAACATCATTGAAAAGACCGACGACGAGATTGTTGCGTTAGCCGCGCCTCTTTGGCGCGATCTCGTCAGGCATTCCAACGAGGGCCAATACGGAGAATTCGTGAAGAATTTCTCCAGCTCCTTTGCGCTCGCCATGAATCAGATCGAGGCGGGCCACCAGTTCGCAAACAGCGAATTGGCCAGAAACCTGTCTGAAGACGTCGACTATCTCGGCATCATTCGCCGGGGCGAACATGTGACGGTTCTATACCGTCAGCGGAGCACCAACAGGGAAGGCGAATGGCTTGGCAGGCTTGTCCTCGGATTTGAAAATGAAGAGGTCAGGATTTTTGGCGCAACGATATTCTGAGACGACGGCGCGGACTTGATATGAGCGAAACCATCCGGGACGGCCAGTTTGTTGAACTGACCTACAAGGTGACCGACAAGAAGTCGGGGCATGTCCTCACGATGGTCGAGTTCCCGTTGGGCTATATCCACGGTCAGAACGAGATTCTGGCGCCTTATGTCCACAAGGAGCTGGAGGGCAAGTCAGTCGGCGAGGTGATCAAAGTGTCGATCGACGGAAGTCAGATCTACGGCGCGAGAGACGAGTCGCTCGTATTCACCGACCGCATCGAGAATGTTCCGGAAGAGTATCGGCAAATCGGCACCGCGATTCTGATGGAAAACGACAAGGGCCAGACCAGGAGTTTCATCGTGACGCGGATGGACGACAAGACGCTGACGGTCGATGGCAACAATCCGCTCTGCGGCAGAGAGGTCGTTTTTACGCTCGAGATACTAACCGTGCGCGATGCGACTGACGAAGAGATGAAAGCGGGCGGGTCGATCGGTGCGCAGCCGGAAATCGACCCGTCGCTCACCCGACCTATCTAAGTTGAAGGGCAAACGGAAACATCCATGACACATGAGGTGATTTATGGCCGAGCAAAAGCAGGTAAAGAAGGTTCCTGAGGGCAAATCGCGCTTTTTGAAAACGCGGCAGAAAAAGGCGAACAGTAAGGGTTTCGTCGGGTACGACACCATCTGGGAACCGTTCCAGAAGGAAGTCAAATACAAGACTCCGAAGAAGCCGTAGGCGTCATGCCGCAACTTGTCCCGCCACACGCTTCGGAGACCGTCAAGCCCCTGCTGCTGGCCGAGGCGGAGCGTGCCGACGAATTGAAGCGCGCGGAGGCACTCAAGCGCGTGCCACTGGATTCCCGTGCCGTCTCTGATGTTTTCATGCTGGCCATGGGCGCCTACACGCCGCTCGACGGCTTTATGGGCCATGACGACTGGCGCGGCTCCTGCCTCGACATGAAGCTGACCAACGGCGTGTTCTGGCCGATCCCGATCACCCTGCCCGTCGACAAGGAGCTGGCCGATTCCATTGGTGTGGAAGAGGAAGTGGCACTCGCTGACGCCGACTCGGGCGAGATCCTCGCCGTCATGCGTGTCAGCGAGAAATATCCGATCGACAAGAAGATCGAGGCCGAGCACGTCTACCGCACGACCGATGGCAAGCATCCCGGCGTTGCAAAGGTATATGCGCAGGGCGACGTCAATCTGGCAGGCCGTGTTTCGGTGCTGAGTGAAGGCGAATATCCGACCAAGTACACTGACTTGTATGTCCGACCCGCGCAGTCACGCGCCCTGTTTCTGGAGAAAGGATGGTCGCGCGTCGCCGCCTTCCAGACGCGAAACCCCATGCATCGCAGTCACGAGCATCTGGTCAAGATTGCGGTCGAGGTCACCGATGGTGTGTTCATCCATCAGGTGCTCGGCAAGCTGAAAGAAGGCGACATTCCGGCCGAGGTGCGCACTCAGGCGATCCAGGCCATGATCGACAACTACTTCCGCCCCGGAACCGTCATTCAGGCAGGCTACCCGATCGAGATGCGCTATGCGGGACCTCGCGAGGCGCTGCTGCACGCACTGATCCGGCAGAACTTCGGCTGCTCGCACCTGATCGTCGGCCGTGACCACGCCGGCGTCGGCGACTATTACGGTCCCTTCGACGCGCATCATATCTTCGATGAGCTGTGGGATGGCGCGCTTGAGACCCGTGCGCTCAAGATTGACATTACTTTTTACTGCCGCAAATGCCACGGGATGGCGACCGCCAAGACCTGCCCACACGATCCGAAATACCACATCTCGATTTCGGGTACGCAGCAGCGGCAGTTGCTCTCGACGAATGCGGACATCCCACCTGAGTTCAGCCGGCCGGAAGTTGTAGCCATTCTCAGAGATTATTACGCCACGTTGAAATCGGCGGGCTGAGACGCGATCGCATGATCATCGCGCAGATTTCCGACACGCACATTGCGCTTGACGAGGCCGATTCCGACCAGCGTCTGAGAGACTTCGCGCATGTGATCGAAGACATCAACGCGCGCGACCCGGCACCGGACGTGATCGTCCATACGGGCGATGTGGTGCACAACGGCCGTGCGGACGAATATGCGGCGGCTGCCGGCATCCTGAAGTCGGCCAAAGCCCCGGTCTACGCGATGGTCGGCAACAAGGACGACCGGGCGAATCTGCGCACCGCTTTTGCAGATCGCGGATTTCTGAACGATGAATCCACTTTCATTGACTACGCGGTCGAGGACTTTCCCCTGCGGCTGATCATGCTCGACACCCTCAATCCGGAAAGCAACAAGGGTGATTTCTGCGCCGAACGTGTGTCGCGGCTGACCGGCATGATCGAGGCGGGGGATGAACGTCCGATCGTCATGTTCACCCACCACCCTGCCTTCGAGGTGGCTGTCGGACCCGACCCGCTCCATTTCGACAGCCGTGAGACGATGGACGCGCTACGCCGTACCCTCCTCCACGGCGGCCGTACCGCGGCCGTGTTCAGCGGGCACGTGCACCGTGCCACCTTCGGTAACATTGAGGGTGTGCCGGCAAGCGTGATGTCTGCGGTGTCGACGACGCTGCGCAAGGGTGAGTATCCGGATCATATGGCCGGACGGGCCGTCTATCAGATCCATCGCTTCCATGCGGATGGATCGTTCGTCACCGAGTCCCGGATCGCCGGCGCCTGATACCCCCTTTGCGATCGCGCGACGCGTCCCGAACAATATCGGCGCGGTCTATTCGTATCATTTGTAACATTTATTTGGATTATGCACGTCGGCTCCCCATCTACTGCCAATCCAACGAACGGAACGGCAGCAAGGTGTCCGGTACATGCGGGACGTGAAATCCATCGACCACGGCGGCGCACGCATCGCCTTTTCGGAAACGGGATCCGGAGAGCCGGTGGTCATGATTCACTGCTCGACAGCGTCGGGACGTGCGTGGGAGAGCCTCGCCGAGCATCTCGGCGACGGGTTCCGGTCAATCATGCCGGATCAATGGGACTGCGGACAAAGCGATCCCTGGACGGGTGAAGGTCTGTTTGACCTTGGTTCCGAAGCCGCGCCAATTCTCAATCTGATCGAGGCGCTGGGCAAACCGGCGCACCTGATTGGACATTCCTACGGTGGTGCAGTGGCGCTGCGAGTCGCCGGCGAGCGTCCTGATCTCATTGGCAGCCTGACGCTGATCGAGCCGTCCTGTTTCTACCTGCTGCGCGGCGCCGGCGAACGCGAGCGTGAACTCCTGGAAGATATTGCGAACGTCGCCTGGACTGTCTGGTCGGCCGTTGGCTGCGGTGACTATCAGGACGGCATGCAGACGTTCTTCGACTACTGGAACGGAGACGGCGCCTGGATGGACATGCGAAAGGCAACGCGCATGGCGTTTTCCCGCCGACTTGCAAAGGTCGCGCTCGATTTTCGCGGGTTGCTGGATGAGCCCGCCCAGCTTTTGGATCATGCGAAACTGACAATGCCGACATTGCTTGTGTGCGGGGACCGCTCGCCCGCGCCGAGCCGGCGCATCGTCGAGATGCTTGCCTCTTCAATTGGAGGTGCGCGCGTCCACCGCATTTCCGGGGCGGGCCACATGTCGCCTCTGACTCACGCGGATGCGGTCAACGCCGCGATCCGGGCTCACCTGGATGAGACCCGGTTGCCGTTCGTCGGCGCGGCCACAATGAGCGGTTAGGTCCACGTGCCATGCCGTCATTTGATCAACAGGATCTTTCCGTCCAATACCTGGACACAGGACAGGGCGAGCCGGTCGTGCTGCTGCACGCGGGTGGCAGTTCGGGCAAACAGTGGGAAAAGGCGCGCGCCCGTTTCCCTGACGGATACCGCATTCTGGCTCCCGACCTGATCGGGTTTGGACAGACCGGGGCGTGGCCCGGACCCGGGGAGCTGACGCACGATCATCAGGCGGATGTGGTGCTGTCTCTTGTCGAGCGGCACTGTGAAAGTCCAGTGCATCTTGTCGGCCATTCCTACGGCGGCTCGACCGCGGTGCGGTTCGCTCTCGCCTTCCCGGAGCGGGTCCGGAGCCTGGTGCTGATCGAGCCAAATGTCGTTCCCCTGCTGGCCGATGCCGGCGAGAATGAGCTGTTCGATGAGTATGTGAGGTTCGCGACGGCATTCATTGACGACGTCTCTTCAGGTCGTCGCGAGGTGGCGTGGAAGGCATTCATTGATCTGCGAAACGGTGATGGGACATGGGATGCGATGTCGGATGACCGGCGGGCGCGCATGCTGAAGCAAACGGACCAGACCGTCGACGCCTTCTTGTCGAACATGAACAACAGAACGACGATCGCGGACTGCAGGATGATCGACGTGCGCACCCTTGTCATTTGCGGTGCGGAAACGACCCGCCCTGAACGAAAGATCACGGAAATCCTCGCCGACAGTCTGGCCGATTGCCGTTATGAGGTCGTAGCCGGTGCCGGGCACATGTCTCCCCTCACCCATGCATCGGACGTCGCCGCGCTTGTGCTCGATCACATCGTGAACCGCACCGAGCACCTGCCGCGCTGCGCCTGATCTGCACGCTCGGTGCTATCGCAAGTCGCCGAACTCGCCCGGCGGATTGGTGAAGGCCGGGAACGTGGCCTGTCCCTCCACCTCCCGGAAATGCCTGAGGACCCAGTGCACCGAAGGAAACGCGAGATCGTCCCAGGGAATCTCGTCCCAGGCGAACAGGTCGACCTCGGTGCTTTCCGGCCCCGGTTCGAAGTGCGGCGTGGCGAGATGGGCGACATGCATCACCTGAACCTGGGCAATGCGGGTGATGGTGTAGACCGCGAGCACCGCTTCGATGACGATGTCGGCGCAAGCCTCCTCCCTCGCCTCCCGAATGGCGCCTTCCGCGGCCGTCTCGCTGAGTTCCATGTAGCCGGCGGGAATGGTCCAGTAGCCCGAGCGCGGTTCAATGGCGCGCCGGCAAAGCAGGATCTTCCCGTCATGATGCACAACCGAACCGACGACGACCTTCGGGTTCTGGTAATGCACGAAGCCGCAGGTGCCGCAGACGTCCCGCTCATGGGTGTCGCCTTCAGGTACGGTGCGGACGAAGTTTTCCGGAAGTATCTGGCTGCTCATGGCTGATCCCGTTTCGGCGCGGCTGTGTGGCAGGGGTTAGGTTAGATCACGCGCGGCACTCGATACCAGATGCCCCGCAAACCTCGATCCATGTCACCCCCTGGGCTTGATTTCAAGGCGTGCCTCGGCACAGTTACGCGCAGGTCCATGCGGTTCTTCTATTCCGATACGTTCAACCTGCCATTGCCGGCGGGCCACCGCTTCCCCGGCGGCAAATACACCATGCTGCGCGAACGCCTGCTTGGCGAAGGCGTCATGAAGTCGGAACAGCTTCACCGCTCGCCTCTCGCTTCGACGGACGACCTGCACCGGGCCCACGATGCGGACTATGTCGCGCAATTCGAGTCCGGCGCGCTCGACAGGGAGGCGATGCGGCGCATCGGCTTTCCCTGGAGCGAACATCTCGTCCGCCGGTCACGCGCGACCGTTGGCGGCGCGGTCGCGGCTGCCCGCGCCGCACTCGACGACGGCATTTCCGGGCAGCTTGCCGGCGGCACTCATCATGCGCACCGCGATTTCGGTTCCGGTTATTGCGTTTACAACGATCAGGCCGTAGCGGCCTTGCGCGCACTCGCAGGCAATTGGGTCGAGCGCGTCGCGATCATCGATCTCGATGTGCATCAGGGCGATGGCAGCGCGGCGATCCTGACCGGTAATCCACACGTCTTCGTTTTCTCCATGCATGGCGCGAAGAACTTCCCGTTCCGCAAGAGCACGTCCGATCTGGATGTGGCCCTGCCTGACGGGACCGACGACGTGGCCTATCTGGAGGCGCTTGATGAACATCTCTCTACGGTGTTCGCATTCAGGCCGGATCTCGTGCTCTATCAGGCAGGCGTCGACCCTCTCGAGCAGGACCGGCTTGGGCGGTTGGCTCTGACCTATGCCGGGCTCAGGGGACGCGACGAAATGGTGCTTCGGGCGTGCCTTCTGCATGGCGTTCCGGTCGCGATGGCGCTCGGCGGTGGATATTGCGATCCCATCGAAACCTCGGTCGAGGCCTATGCGAACACATATCGCGCCGCCAAAGCCATCTACCGGTTCTAAAGCTGTTCAGGCTGCGTTCAGGGTCATGGCCGGAATGTGTCACCGACAGCACGTGCGAGGTTGAGAAATCTGTATGTGTTTCAGCGGTTTAAGATTGGTGCGTTGCGCCGTTTTCCTCATGCAACGGCGTCCAGAAATCTCCCAGACTTTCTCCAAAATTCCAAATTTCCGTCAGGTCGGAGCCAGATTGGCTGACTAAATTCCTCATCGTGAGCCGGTTAAAGCGTGACGCCCGGGGTTGCTCCCGGGTCCGGTTCCAAGACCGTCGGGCAGGCCGCATATGGCCGCCCGGCACAAACCTCACCAATACGTCAGTTTTCCGCGTGAGCGCGCGCGATGGCGCACGCTTGCCGGAACGCCAAAGGAGGCGAAAATGAAGTATGCACTTGCATTGCCTGTTCTTGGTCTGGTCATCGGCCTTTCGAGCCCTGTGAGCGCAGCGGTTCTCAACGGCCCTGCACTGAGCGGCTCCGCCGTTGTCGCCGAGCAGCAGACCAAGTGTAAGGACGGCGAGGTCTGGGACCAGAACCAGCAGAAGTGCGTCAAGATCCAGTAACGCACGCATGTGTCTGATCTCACCAGGTTTCTGATCATCCTCCCGTGATAAGAAACCAGCGGGTGGCTCCGAAAGGAGCCGCCCGTTTTTTTGTGCGCTCGCGCCGGCAGGCGCACCGTCAGCCGCTGTTGCGCAAACCGGCGGAAATGCCGTTGATCGTGAGCTGGATACCGCGCAGCACCTTGGGGTCTTCAGAGTCTGCGCGGTACGCCTTCAGCAGATTGACCTGCAGATGGTTGAGCGGGTCGAGATAGGGAAAGCGGTTCGAGATCGACCGCGACAACAACGGGTTGCCGGCCAGCAGAGTGTCGTTCTCCGTAATTTGCAGAAGCGCGTCGATTGAAGCCTGCCGTTCGGCGCGAATACGGCCGAAAATGTCGTCCCTGAGCTTTTCGTCTTCCACCAGGTCCGCATAGCGCGAGGCGATCGCTATGTTGGTTTTCGCCAGAACCATGTCCATGTTGGAGAGCTGCGCCCGGAAGAACGGCCAGTCGCGGTACATCTCGCGCAGCAGGGTGAGCCCCTCCTCCCCGCTTTCCTTGAGCCATGCATTGACGGCGCTGCCGAACCCGTACCAGCCGGGCAGCATCAGCCGGCACTGCGACCAACTGAACACCCAGGGAATGGCGCGTAGGTCCTCGATGCGCCCGAGCTTCTTGCGCGAGGCCGGACGCGACCCGATGTTGAGCGTCGCAATCTCGTTGATCACGGTGGAGGCCCAGAAATACTCATCGAAACGCGGGGTTTCGTAGACCAGGTTGCGATACGCCTTGAACGCCCTGCCCGACAGGTCCGCCATGATATCGAGGTAGCGCTGGGGCACGTTTTCGTCTTCCGGCCGCAGCAGCGAAGCCTCCAGGCAGGCGGAGACGAGGATTTCCAGATTGCGCCGGCCGAGATCGGGATTGGTGTATTTGCTGGAGATGATCTCGCCCTGCTCGGTGACCCGGATCTGGCCGTTCACGGCACCGGCGGGCTGGGCCAGGATTGCATCGAAGCTCGGGCCCCCTCCCCGGCCGACCGTGCCGCCGCGGCCATGGAAAAGGCGCAGGCGAACGCCGTGTTTCTGGAACAGCTCGATGAGGCCGACCTCTGCCCGGTAGAGCTCCCACCCGGACGTCACGTATCCGCCGTCCTTGTTGCTGTCGGAATAGCCGAGCATGACTTCCTGGACGCCACCGCGACTGTCCAAAAGCGCGCGATAGGCGGGGATCGAGAGCAAGCGGTCCATGATCGGCACGCAGTTGCGCAAGTCGGAAATGGTTTCGAACAGGGGCACGATGTTGACCGCGCTGTGCCCGTCCGGCGTGATCAGACCGGCCTCCTTGAGCAGCACAGCCAGCTCCAGCATGTCGGAAACGCTTTGCGTGTTGGAGATGATGGCATTGGGTATGGCGCGGCGGCCATAACGCGCGTGCCCCGTGGCGGCGGCCTGAAAGATGGTCAGTTCCTTCACCGTCTCGTCCGAATAAGTCCAGAACGGACGCAGCAAGGGCCGTCGGCTGGTCAGCTCCGCCGTCAGCAGCGCGACACGCCCGTCTTCATCCAGCTCGCCATAGCCCGTGCCCGGCGCAACGGCCTCGACAAGCTCCGCCACCGTCCGGCCGTGCACATCCGAGTTCTGCCGCATGTCGAGGCTCGCCAGATGGAAACCGAAACAGTCCACGGCCCGGCGCAATCGGCGCAGCCGCCCTTCCGCAAGCGCGCCGGACTGGTTGACGACAAGCGAGTCATGAATGACGTCGAGATCGGCGAGCAGAGACTCCGGCGCATCATACGGCGCCAGGCCACCCACCTCGGCACCCGGCCATGTCGTCTCGTGGATCGTGCGCCGCGTGGCCTCCAGGCGTGCGGCAATCAGCAGCGTCGCCCGGCGGTAAGGCTCGATATCGCGGTGCGGCGACGTGTCGGGCGACTGGTCGGCCAGTGCTGTAACGGCATCGGACACGTCGACCATCCGGGTCGAGAGGGAGAGTTCGCCGCCAAGCGCGTCCACTTCCTCCAGGTAGAACGCAAGCGCCCGGTTGCTCTGCATCCGCAAGGTCCGGTCCATGACCTCGGCGGTGACGAACGGATTGCCGTCCCGGTCGCCGCCGATCCAGCTCCCGATCCGCAGGAAAGACGCAATCCGCGCCGGAGCCGAAGTCGGGTCGAGGCCGGAAATGCGGTCCTCCAGGCGCCCGTAGAGACGCGGGAGTTCGCGCAGGAACGTGTAGTCGTAGTAGCTCAGGCCGTTCTCGACCTCGTCCTCGACGTCGAGCTTGGTCTGCCGCAGCAGATTGGTCTGCCACAGTGTGAGAACATCCCGGTGGATCTTGGCGTCGATTTCATGGGCCTCCTCCGGCGTCCATGGCCCGTGTTCGCGCTGATCGATAAGCCCGGCAATCTCCATCTCTCGCTGCATGGTGCTCTTGCGGCGCACTTCGGTGGGATGCGCCGTCAGCACCGGGCTGACAAGCGCGTCATTGAAGAAGGCCTGCAGGTCGGTCGCACTCAGGCCCGCGTCCGCAGCGTGCTTCAGCGCAAGCGCAATGGTGCCGGGACGTGGCGGAGACCCGGCGATGTCGTGTGCTCTGGTGCGGCGGATGTGGTGCTGGTCCTCGGCAATGTTCGCGAGGTGCGAGAAATAGCTGAAGGCCCGGATCACCTGGACGGCCCGTTCGTGGCTCAATCCGGCGAGGATGTCCTCCAGTTCGAGCTTCGCCTCGGTTTCGTCGTCGCGGTGAAAGCGGATGGAGGTCTGGCGGATTTTCTCCACCACGTCGAAGGTGTCCTGTCCCTCCTGGTCGCGTACGGTGTCGCCGAGAACGCGGCCCAGCAGGCGGATATCGTCGCGAAGCGGTGTGTCCTTGTCAGTCACATGTTCCATCCGGGCACTCTTACTTGGCCGGTAGCCCGGCGGCAATGCTCGTATCGCCCGCAGGCCCGCGGTTTTGGGATCGCCTCGATTGTCGCCGCGCTCTTGTCGATTGGCCTGTGGGTCGGTGTCATCACGGCCGGACGCATGATCGCCTATGTGGAGTAAACCCGCCCGCTCGCCGCTCCGCGCTGGCCAATTTGCAATAAACCATTGAAAATACGCCGTTATGAGCCAGAGCACTGTTCTGATCGTCTGCGTGGCGCGGGTCCTGCTTTTCCTGCCCTTCATGACGATCGCTGGTTGCATCCCGGTCTTGATCGAGGAATGGCATATCGGCGCGGCGAAGGTCGGCACGATCGTTTCCGGTTTCTATTTCACCTATGCGTTCTCACTGTTCGGATTTTCGTGGCTCGGTGATCGCATCGGTGCGCAGCGCACGGTCCTTATCTCCGCTTGCATGACCGGGGTTGCCTGCGCGGGGTTCGGCCTGTTTGCGCGGGACTTCACATCCACGCTTTTCCTCTACAGCCTCGTCGGGCTGTTTCAAGGCGGCGTCTATACGCCAGTGATCATGCTGTTCGGTGAAAACGCACCGCCGGGGCGGCTGGGAGCGGTGATCGGCTGGCTGATAGCGTCTACCTCCATCGGCTATGCAGCATCGATCGGAATCACGGGTATGGCCGTTGGCGTGTCAGGCTGGGAACTGGCCTTCCTGGCGACCGGCCTTCTGCCGGTCGCTGGTGCGGCGTTGCTTGGTGTGGCCATTCGAGACCTGCCTAACGTCATCCACACACGTGCTCCCGGAAATGGACTGTGGGCCCAGCTCAAGCGGAATGTCAGTGCCAGGCGGCTGCTTGCCGGGTACACGTGCCACAACTGGGAGCTGATCGGCATGTGGACGTGGGCCCCGGCCTTCCTTGCCGCCAGTTTCGTCCTGAGTGGTGCGACAACCGTCAACGCCACGCTCCTGAGCGCACAGTTCATAACCATTTTGCATCTGTGTGGCGGGCTTGCCGCCTATTCCATGGGGAAGCTGTCGGATACTCTGGGGCGACGAACGGTTCTGATCTGGTCCGCGGCGGTCGCGTCCGCGTTCTCGCTCGGCATAGGTTGGTTTGTCGGGGTCAGCCCTTATCTTCTCGCCATACTGGTCATCATCTATTCGTTTTTTGCCATCGGCGATTCCCCGGTCCTGTCCACCGCCATGACCGAGGAGGCGGACACCGGTACGCTTGGCTCGCTGCTTGCAATCCGGTCAATGACAGGCTTCCTCGCTGGAGCCGTGTCGCCCGCTTTCGTGGGCTGGATCATAGATTGGTTGCGAGCGGACGGTGTGAGTGACTCTGTCGTGTGGGGCGTCTCCTTTGCGACTCTCGGTCTCGGCGGTCTGCTCGCCGTTTGGTTTGCCTTCAGGCTTCCACGAAGCGCCCGCTCCGGCTGAACGCCACCTCATCAGGCGTGAAATGCGGCGCGTCGTCCTTCAGAGCCGGATCGAACCGGTAGGTTTTCTCGAGATATCCGGTTTTTGCGAGGGCCTGTTCAAGTGATCCGGTTGCCGCATGCGCCTGGCCGACGAGCTTCGCGAGCGGTTCCACCTCGCCTGATCCCGGCACACTTGCGAGCGTCCGGCGCAGTCCGGAAAGCTCCTCGACCGGTCGCTGAAGCGCCCCCAGCGCGTCGATGTCCGTTTCGGAGAGCTCCTCCAGCCCGAACGCACGGATGCGCGCGCGTTCTTCATCGAGACTTGGCCAGAAGCGTGTGGTGTAAGGCGCATCTTCCTCGCGATGATACCAGGCCTCGGTGCGTGCGATGGACGACGACACGGCATTGTGCAGCTTCCACAGGAACAGACGCAACGAAGCGCCATCGCTGATCGCGTTCAGCTTGTCTTCGATCGATACCTCGAAACCGCCATCTTCCGGATGCGACCCGAGGATCAGATACTCCAGCGGGTACATGTCCACTTCACGGTTGCAAACCACGAACCTGTTGAGGTGATAGCGGCAGTATGGGCATGGGTACATGGTCGCGAACAGGCGGAAGAAATCCTTGAACAGTTCGACCAGACGCGACTGTTCCGTTGCGTCGCGTCTGCAGATGATTTCGGCCGTGGTGTGCAGGAAACGCCAGGTCGGTGGCCCGATGAAGTACGGAAAACTCACCCGCATCCGGGCGTCGCGCACATCGCTGCGCCCGAGATAGACGTCGAGAAACGCCACGTATTCGGAGAGGAAACCGGTCTCGCGCCCGAATTCGAGCCGCTCACGGCGCTTTTGAACGCCATTGAGATAGTGGCGCGTCAACCGCCATGCTTGCCGGATCTCCAGCTTTTGCCGAGGGGTGCATGTCTTGAAACGCGCCGCGACGGCCTCGCCGAAGGGGTGGAATTCGCCTGCCGTGTCGGCGTGGTGAAACCAACGGTCGAGCGCCTCTTCGTCGGGTTCCGTGTTTGCGGGAATGTCCGCTGCCGTTGAGACACTGCAGGCCGCCAGCAGCTTCGGCATGAAGTCCTCGTACCAGTACGCTGCCGGCATGATCGCACCGTCGATCTCCTCGTCGGTGTCTTCAAGGATCACGTGGGACCACGTTTCAAGGTAATCGCCGGCTGCCCCGTCCCGGGGTTCGTCTGTCGGCGCACTGTCGAGGTGCAGGTCGAGACCGCGTTGGCGCATCAGCTCGTGCGCCGCGAGCGCCCCCTGCTCAAGGTCATCAAGCTTCAGCTCTTTCCTTTGCAGGGTGAGCGCAAGTTCGATGCCGGCCGTGAGGACATCATGGATGGACCTGCGTCCGTACCGCTCCGCCGCCATCGTGGCCGCGGCGGCTTCCATTTGCGGCGTCTTCTCGACCACCTTCCAGTTGGCGATCCGGTCCTGAAGGCGTGCAAACTCGTCGTGCAGCGACTGTTTCACACCGTCGAGCACCGTGTTGCACGCCGGCTCGACGATGCCGAGCGCCTTGTACAGGTCAATCGCGGCGTCGGCGAACGCCACAAAGTGGGTGATCGTGTACGGCAATGCCTTGGCGCGCAGATGCGTTTCGCAGTTGGCGGCGCAGTTCTCGCGAAAGCTGCGATAGGCCGCGCCCTGCAGGAGCCGGAAGAGGCCGATTTGCATTTGCAGTCGTGAGGTGCCCTGCCCCGGTGCTTTGCGGTGGTGTTGCGGTTTGTCGGCGCTCCTGACGCCAGGCTGCGACGCAAGCTCCTTCGCAAACGCCGGTCTCGTCACCGGCGCGATATGGCTGTCACGGTACCCGGCGAGAGCCACGGGCTCGATGCCGGACAACAGCGCGCGGAAGTCCTCGAACGAGATGGCGGCCGCCCCTTCCCGGTCGGCTTCATGGAACAGCCGCTCGCACTCCGTTTCCGACATGCCGAAATGCTTCAGCAGCTCGTACAACTCGTGCTGCGACACCTTCCCGTCACCGTCCGCGTCCAGCATGTCAAACGCGATCCGCGCCCGGGCGTCGCGGTCCCCTTGCAGGGTGGCAACGAGGGCAAAAAATGGACCGCGCCGCAGGCCATCGCGTGCGGCTGTATTCTCGAGCATGTGCTGCGCGTGGCCCGCACCCGCATCGAGACCAAGTTCGGCGATGACGGACAGCAACGCGTCATGGGTGACGATCTCCTCGCTGCTCGGGCCCTGCTCGGCGTAACGCGCCCACAACGTCTCGATCTGTTGGATGGATACGGACCGGGTCATCAGACAAGCACCAGAGATCTCCGCTCACCCCACCAGTCCGCTTTTGGCGATGCCGTCAAACACGAACTGGACGGCGAGTGCGGCGAGGAGGATACCGACAATGCGCGTGAGGACCTGCAGCCCCGTTACACCCAGGATACGCTGGACCTGTGTGGCCATCAGCATCAACACGTAACACAGGATAATGTTCGACAGCAGAGCGCCGACCACAACTGCAAGAATTGCCGGATCGCCGGCCGCATCGGCCCCGAGCAGGATCGCGGCGCCGATCGCACCGGGACCGGCGATCAGCGGCGTGGCCAGGGGGAATACCGAGAGATCGGCGCGTTCCGCGGCCTCGACGTTTTCCTCTTCCGTCGTGGTCGTGCCGCCGGAGGGCCGGGCGAAGACCATATCGATGGCGATCAGAAGCAGGAGAATGCCGCCCGCGGTGCGCAGGGCGGCAAGCGAAATCCCGAACGTGGCGATCACCGACTCGCCCAGAAGCGTGAAGAACAACAGGACGCCGCCGCCGATGAGCGAACTCTTGAGCGCCATCGCCTTTCGCTCACGCGGCGTGTTGTCGTGGGTCAGCGCGGCGAACAGCGCTGCCAGGTTTGCGGGGCCGACTGTGGCAAAAAAAGTCGTGAAAGCGACAAGAGCCGATTCGATCATGGACCGGGAGATTACCTGAGTCTTGCTGCAGTATTCCACTTTTGAAAAACACCTATAGCAAGCCGAATTCTCGCCTTGCGTGTTAAAATCACTTCCATGACGACACGACAACTGGATGGATCGATTTTGCAGAGTTCACCGTTGTTCGCCGGGCTGGCGCAACCGGTGCTCGACGACTTGGCGCGTTATGCGCGGCTGGTTTCGCTCGACGCAAACGAACGGCTGTTTGCAGAGGGCGACGAGTCGGACGGGTGCTATGCCATTCTGGACGGCATTCTCAAGGTGTCGGTGGCATCCGTCGACGGCCAGGAAACCCTCGTCGCCATGTTGGGGGCCGGTGAGGTGGTTGGCGAAATGGGACTGATAGACGCCCAGCCGCGTTCGGCGTCTGCAACCGCGCTCAAGCCGAGCACCCTCGCCTTTCTTGCATCGCGTGACTTCAAGCGCGCCGCCCACGCCGACCCGGACATCTACCAGCATATGCTGGAAATCCTGTGCAGTCGGCTGCGTGCGTCGAACGTGGCTGTCTCGCTCCAGCAGTTCCTTCCTTTGCGAGGCCGGCTGGCCCAGGTGCTCCTGCGCCTTGCGGACATGTTCGGGGAGCGAGAGGACGATGGGGGAATAGTGATCCGGCAGAAATTCACGCAGGCCGAACTGGCGCGCATGACCGGATCGGCGCGGGAAAACGTCAACCGCCAGATCGTCAATTGGCGGCGCGACGGCCTGATCAGCCGCAGCGGCGTTCATTACCGTCTGGAAAACGTGAAAGAACTGGAACGTTTAGCGAAGTCCTGACGGTGCTCCGCCAATCTCCGCAAAAAAGAGTTGCCGCCCCGTTTTCGGACGGTCCCGCGCGCGGCTCGCAAGACTGTCCGTCTCCATCAAACGGGGCGGCTGCTCTCATTTCTTTAGTCACTGCTGCGTAACGTTCGCGCCGCGACCGCCGAAATGAGGACTTCGTCGGTGTTGCCGAGATGACGACCTCTGCGTTCATCCCGGTACTCTCTTGCCTGGTCCAAACTTGGGGAGCGGTCACGTCGAGAAAAGTGATGAACATCACACTTGGAGTGGAAAACGCGGTGCTTTGCGCTTTCGCTGGACAGGTCCGCCGAAGCGGGTGTCTAATGGAGGCTACTCAGTTCAGTATCGATTACGGCTCGCGCCTCGGGTCACGGGCGCAGCCATAACTTGGTCGCGCCGCTTGCAACCGTGGTGCACAGGTAATGAGAACAATTGAGGCAGCACCTGGCTCGCAGCGGCGCCTGATGGGAGCGAGCAAATGCCCGAACAGAATACACGGAAGAACGAAGACGTGCGGCAGCCCGAGGGCGACGCGACGGCCAACGAACTCTTCCAGGCGGTGAAACTTCTCCTTGGCTGGAACGCCGACCTCCTGCGCTTCTATGCACAGCGCGCGGTGCGTTACGGTGAGTTGCCGCTACGGCTGATGGCCTGTTCGAACACGTCGGATCTGCAGACGTTGCAGCGTGACTTTCTCCGCCAGCTTACCGACGAGTACCGGAACGAGGTGAACAGACTGGCGGAAATCACAGGCGGCGCGCGAAAGGCGCCCGGGACATCAATCGACGGTGACTATGCGGCGGCCCTGAAGAGGGCGCAGGCAGACGCCGCCCACATCATTGACGAGGCAAAGGCGCAGGCTGAGCGCATTGTCGCGGCCGCCGAGGCTCGGGCCGACGACGCGGGCGCGCAGCACAAGATCGCAAAGAAACGCGCTTCGGGTGCCTAGCGCCGACGCACCGGCCGGCACGCCCGCAACGCCGCGAGTTGCAACTCAGCTCTTCTGTGCGTTGTGGCCGAAATACAAGAACTCGCGGTCCATCTTGGCCACATCCGCCGCGGCGAGCTTCAGGTTGCTGCCGTCGAGCATCTTGTAGCTCTTTTGCGCCTTCACCCACTTATCGGCGGGCTGCAACGTCGACAGGGTGTAGGTCGTTGCCTCGCTGAGATAGTGGGTCGGGATGACCACCTTCGGCTTGAGCCGATCGACGATGGCATTGGCCTGGTCGTAGGACAGAATGTGTTCCGATCCATCAACCGGCAGGGTCAGGACGTCGATCTTGCCGATAGCGCTCCAGAATGCATCCGGCGGATTGTGACGGTTGTCGCCCCAGATCAGCGTGCGGATGCCGCCAGCATCAACCACGTAAACGACCATGTCCATGTGACCCACATTGTTGGGCGGACAGGCTTCCGCACCGAACTCCTTGAGCGCGTCCGTCCAGGGATACCAGCCAGGCGCCACGCAGGCGTGCTTGTCGGCGAATCCGGTGATCTTCAGATCGGCAAACTCGAAATCGCCGACCATCCTGTCCAGCACCATGGTCGAGTGCGGACGGTCAATGGCATCGTGATCGAAATGCGTGTGCGTCGACATGGTTATGTCGACCGTCGTTTCCGGAAACTTGTTTTTGAACCACAAGCCCCAGGCGCCCGATGGGTCGTCGCGCCAGGGGTCGAACAGGACGGTCGCTCCGCCGGGCGAGGTGAACTTCATTGCGCAGTGGCCGTAGAAGTCGATGCCGACCTCGCCGTCGGGAAAGCTGTCCTTCCCCTGCAGTTCGATGACATGGTTGTTGTTGCCGGGTTGCTTCCAATCGGTCGATTGCGCCTCGGCCGGGCGCGGGTCGAGCGCGGCGACGGCAGTGCCGACACCGGCGGCGCCGGCGGCAAGGAAGAATGTCCGTCGTGAAAGGCCGGGCGTCATCTTGTCTTTCTGTCCATTGAGAAGTGTGGGTTTGAGATGCTCCTTCTTCATCGCTTTCCTCCCGCATCTGGTGTCTGAGCCTTTGGCTCACACGGTTTGCGGGACGAGCGTACCACCGGGGCGTCTCGCTGCTGATATGGGTAAGATCAGGGGTTTATATGGGGGGAATCCCCATATTACTGGAGGGAGAGCAAATGCTGCCGCAGATTGACGTCGCGGCGCTCGATGCCGAGCTTCTTGCGGATGTTGTTGCGGTGAAAATCGATGGTGCTGGTTTCGCGGGACAGGGCCCGGGCAATGTCCTTAGTGGTTTGCCCGTTGAGCACCATTTGCGCGATCTCGGCTTCCGTTGGCGTCAGGTCCTCGAAAGCGGTGACGAGCTGTCCGGCAAAGGACGATGTAATCTGTTCAAGGTTGGCTTCAATCAGATCGAGATAAACGGATGAAGCGTCGCCGCCGCTCAGGGCCACCCGTAACTTGGCGATATGAGGGAGCACGAGCCCCTTGATCTGGCGCAGGATTTTCTCCTCGGATTCCGACCGCGATGCTTCGACATTTGACAAAAGCACGCGCAACGCCGTGTTGGCCTCCTCGAGTTCCCGCGTCCGGTTCGCAACCCGTTGTTCCAGGTGTTCGAGCGTAACGTGGAGCTCGTTCTCCACATCCTGCCGCCGTGCCGCCTCGGACAGCAGTTCCAGATCCCCTTCGATCACCTCCCGGAACGCCTTCAGCAGTTCGCGGCACGCCAGCGCCTTCTCATTGTCGTGCCGGTCCAGAACGCAGATGGTGCCGAACAGCACACCGTCCGGCCAAACGAGCGGATAACCGACGTAAAACGCCATGCCGTGTTCCAGGTCCTGATTGTCGCTCCATTCCGGATCGGCATATGCGTCGCGTACGACCAGTTCATCGCATCTTTCAAGGACCGAGTAGCAGTACAGCTTGGGATTGAGTTCGAACGACTGGCCGACGCGGTAGGGGTTTGCTTCCCCCGTGCTCGACACCAGCACGGCGTGGTCGGGCCGCTCGGTGCGCATCACGAGGCTGGCCGGCACATCCATCAGTTCGGCGCTGAGGTCGACCACCCTCTGCCATTTCTCCATCATGGCGTCGGGTATGTTTGGTCTGGCCGCGTTCATGGAGGCTTACCTGTGGAAACTCGAAGCCAACTGTAGATTGCGCAACAGGCAAAGACAAACGTGTCCGGGCCTGGGTCCACTGGGATAAAGCTCGGCCCTGCGCCGGAGGAAGTCACAGGTGTGTCATACGCATTGCGTAGCTTGCGGTCGCCTTACCAGTGTGCTTCCAGACGGCCCCGCTGGAGTCCTCCCAAAACCGACGCGGGGCCGTCCCCTCTCCATACAAACCTCCGTATCGGGGCGTCTGTTTGTCTATGTCCGCACTGAGCGCGTGGAGTGTTCAACCCCGTTTCCTCAAGGGCTCTCCAAATTCGATCACGTTGCCCTCCGGATCGGTTATGAAGGCGACGCGGCGTTCGTATATCGTACCATCCAGCGGATATGTCTCCGCCTTGACAAAGGCGGGGGCGCCGCGGTCGGCCAACGCAGCCATGGTCGCGTCCACGTCATCCGTGGCGAAGCAGAGATGACCGAAGCCGGTCCGTCCGAAATGTTCGCCAAATGTCGATGGTGCCGGCAATCCCGCACCACCCGGATCGGCAGCGACGATCTCGACGACACGAGAACCATCGAGGGACAGATAGGCCAGCCTTTTGCCGTCCAGCGCGGCGACGTTCCAGGAAACATCGACCTCCAGGTCGAGCGTATCGCGGTACCAGGCAACGGCCGCGTCGAAGTCCTTCACATTGATGGACATGTGATCAAAACCGGTCAGGCCAACAGCATTTGCCGATGGTGATGCGGAGGCGGGCAAGCTGGACAATGCGGGGCTTGCGGCCGCGAGCGTTGCGGAAACGGTATGGAGCATTTGGCGGCGAGTGATCTTCATGAGATTTCTCCGGTTTCTGGTGCGCAAGTGATGGACCGAAGATGTCGCCCTGGCGGTAAACTTGGTAGACGAGTGACATAGCTTTCTGTTATTCGTTTTGCGTATGGCAAAGGCCCTCGATCGTTTGACGCTCCTTGAGACATTCGTCCGGATCTGCGAACGCGGTTCGATCAGCGCTGCGGCGCGTGATCTGGGTTTGTCGCAGCCTTCCGTCAGCCGCCAACTCGCGGATCTGGAAGATCGCTTCGGCACGCAACTTGTGCGCCGCACGACCCACACGCTCGCAATGACTCCAGCCGGCTCGGACCTTCTCCGGGATGCGCGTCAACTCCTTGGGGATTGGGAAGCGTTTGAGGAACGTCATGGAAGGTCAGCCGACGAGGTGCGGGGGCGGATGAAGGTGGTTGCGCCGGTTGCGCTCGGTCAGTTGTACCTTGCCGATGCAATGCTCCGGTTCCAGGGTGCCCATCCCGGCGTGTCGGTCATCTGGGAGCTTGAAGACGCACCGATCCGTTTCGCGGAGACAGGTTGCGACTGCTGGATCAAGATTGGTCCCGTGCCGGACGAAAGTCTCGTGGTTCGGCCGGTGGCTCGCGTGGAACGTCTGGTGGTTGCGGCGAAGTCCTTGACCAACGGGCGCAGGGTCGCCTCCCCGCGCGAGGCCGAGACGCTGCCGTTTGCAGTGCTTGAACCCTTCGAAGGCAGCCGTATCCCGTTGACGTCAGGCGCTGGCGGGTCGTGTGCCATAAGGCCACGCGCTGCGGTCTCGACCAACAACATCTTCGCGTTGTATCGCGCGGCGCTGCAGGGAACGGGTGCCGCGGTCATGCCGCGGTGGTTCGTGACCGATGATCTGGCGGAAGGGCGTCTTGCCGACATCCTTCCAGACTGGAGGGCGCCGGCGCTGGATATCAATATCGCCTACCTTCCGGGCCGGCATCAGTCGCTCCGGTTGCGGAGGTTCATTGCGCACATGCAGTCCGAGATTCCGGCCATTGAAGGGCTGCTGCCGATTGCACCCGCGTGAAAACCGATACGTCGTGAACCTGCCCGCATGCTGGGCTGTCCCCTCTCTCGTACATTCATGACGTCGTCGCCGTTGACCCGGACAAAAGTTCGGTGGACCATTGTCCGCCCGGGCCCATTCATCAATTCCCCCCGAAATCGAGGACGCAAGAATGAAAACTGTGTTGATGGCAACCGACTTGTCGGCGCGCTCCGATCGCGCTTTTGACCGGGCGGTGATGTTGGCGCGCGCGCACGAGGCGCAGCTTTATGTGGTGCACATTGTCGATCAGTCTTTGCCCGAGCGGATCGTGGAGGTGCAGAAGGAAGCGGCAGCGGAGAACATCCTGAAGCACATTGAGTCCCTCTCCAACGACGCGGATCGGATCGTCAAGGCCGATGTGAAGACCGGCAAGCCCAGTGCCGGCATCGTCGAATACGGCAAAAGCGTGGGCGCCGAGCTTATTGTGCTCGGCGTGCACAACGCGGAATACGAAAACGTGTTCCGCGGAACCACGTCGGAGAAGATCATCCGCATGGGCGACATCCCTGTCCTGGTTGTCTGTGAACGTGCGCGCAAGAAGTACCGCCGTGTTCTAGCCGCAGTCGATTTCTCGATTCATTCACGCTACGCCGTGCAATGCGTGCTCGATCTCGTTCCGGGTGCCGAGCTTCACCTCGTGCACGCCTACGACATTCCGCTCGCGGATCTCGTGTATGAGACCGATACCGGTGCTCGCGTGAAGAAGGAAGCGGAGAAGCGGATCAAGGGCATGGTGAAGGAGGAAATGGTGAGCATTCTTGGTCCTCTCGGTCTCGACATGGCCAAGGTGAAGCCGGTTCTCAAACGTGGAAACGTTACGCAGGTCATCCGCAAGGAAGCCGCGCGGGTAAAGCCGGACCTCCTGGCCCTCGGCACGCACGGCAGAACGGGTATTGCGCGCGCATTTCTCGGAAGTGTGGCCGAAGACCTCTTGGGAAACCCGCCTTGCGACGTCCTTGCGGTCAAGGCTTGGTGATGGCGGGCACGTGCCGGCCCGGACCTTAGGCACGAAACAGAAGCGCCTCCGCCGCCTGCAATATGTCGGCATGGTCGAAAGCGAGCGTGTGCGAGCGCCAGTCGCTGATCCACGCTGCGTCCGCCGCATCATCCCCGCCGCGCGGGCTACCGCCTGAGACGGTTCCCGCATAGACCGCCGAACAGACATGTCCACGCGGGTCGCGCGCCGGATCCGACCAGAGGCCGAGCAGCGTCAGCTTGTCCGCCTTGATGCCGGTTTCTTCCTCGAGCTCGCGCCGGCAGGCGTCCTCGACGCGCTCTCCGATTTCGACGAACCCGCCGGGAAGTGCGAGGTGACCCTTGAACGGCGGGTTGGCACGCGTGACCAGCAACACGCGTCGCGCCGGGTCAAACAAGGCGCAGTCGGCGGCCAGCAGCGGTGTCTGCGGTGCGGGCATGGGATGGTTTATCCTTCAAACGGCTTTATGGGCTCCTGCTCGTCCGCGGTCGGCGGAATGCGCCTGATCTGAAAGCCTCTCTTGGTCTGCTCGAAACCGATATCGTGATAGAACTGCAACGTCGCCGGGTTGTTGGTGCCGGTCAGAAGCACCACCTTGTAGCAGTCGTGATCCCAGGCGATCCGCAACGCCTCCTTGATGATCGCCTTGCCGCATCCGCGGTTGCGGTGTTCGGGATCCGTTACGACATTCTCGATCAGCGCGAAGGGCGCACCTCCCCTTGTCATGTTCGGGACGATCACGAGCGTGCATGTGGCGGCGACGGCGGACCCGCGCACGCACACCAGCACGGCGCTGCCCGGGTATCGGGACAACCGCTCAAGAATGACGGAGGCCTCGCTCCGTTTCAGGGGAGGATCCTCGGGCACGAGATGCCCATACAGCGGGATAAGCGCGTCGAGATCGTCGTCGCGGGCGGTTCTTATGGTCAGTTCATCCGGCACAGGGCAGCTCGATCCGCATCAGCCGACGCCGGCCAGCCCTCGGAAAAAGGGGAGCAGCCATGTGACCGGCGTCCAGACGAGCCATTGAAAGACATTGAGATCAATGCCGAGCTGCCGCCCGGCAAGCGGCAGGATGAAGATGAACCCGATGAGGATAAACAGGCCGTAGGGCTCGAGGCGCGCGAGCGGCCGTCCCAGTGCGGGCGGCAGAAGCCCGACCGCCACCCGTCCGCCGTCGAGCGGCGGCAGCGGCAGCATGTTGAAGACGGCCAGAACCAGGTTCAGGATGATCGAGTTGGCGAGTGTTCGTCCGACCCACTGCGCGGCGACGTCGGGCACCAGCCAAAGAATGTGAAACAGCAGCGCGGATGCCGCGGCCAGCGCAAGGTTGATGGCGGGTCCGACGGCGGCGACGATGATCATGTCGCGCCGTGGATTGCGCAGGGCGGCGAAGTTGACGGGCACAGGCTTCGCCCAGCCGAACAAAAACGGGGCCCGCATGAACAACAACAGCGCCGGTAGCAGAACCGTTCCGAACGGATCAACGTGCTTCAGCGGGTTGAAGGTAACGCGGCCCTGCAGGAATGCCGTGTCGTCACCGAGCCGCCAGGCTGCGTATGCGTGGGCGGCTTCGTGGAAGGTGATCGCGATCAGCACGGGCACAATCCATGTCGAACCGGTGTAGAGCAGCCCGGCAATATCCATCGTCGCAACCTCCGGAAGGGACGTTCGGGCGCGCCCTGAGGCGCGTCTGCTGTTGGGTATAGGGTAACGCGTGGCTGAGAGAAAGCACTGCCATGCAGTGCTTCAGCTCGGGCATGCGCGAAACGGACTGGTTCTCAGGCCGCGGCGACATCCTTGAGGAAGTCGTCGACGACGCCGCGCAGTTTGTTCGCATCACTTGTCACGTTCCGGGACGTGCCAAGCACCTGGTCCGCCGATTTCTGGGTTTCGTCCGCAGCTTCACTGACACCGGTGATGTTCTGCGATACCTCGTTGGAACCGGCGGCCGCCTGCTGGACGTTGGATGAGATCTCGGCCGTCGAGGCGCCCTGCTCCTCGACCGCCGCGGCAATGGCTTCGGTCGCGGATGAGACCTCGGACATGGTCGACGCGATCTGGCGAATGGCGTCAACCGAGCTGTCTGTTTCGGTCTGTATGGCGTTGATCTGTTCAGAGATGGCATCTGTGGCCTTTGCCGTCTGGGTCGCCAGTTCCTTCACCTCGGAGGCGACCACGGCAAAGCCCTTGCCCGCATCGCCTGCCCGGGCTGCCTCGATTGTTGCATTGAGCGCGAGCAGGTTGGTCTGTTCGGCGATCTCCTGAATAAGGGTGATCACTTCACCAATCTTCGTTGCGGCGTCAGCGAGACCTGCGATTTTCTGGTCAGTCTCACTGGTTGCGGCGCTTGCCTTGCCGACAACGTCCTTGGTCTGCACGATTTGCCGTGAAATCTCGCGGATCGACGCAGAGAGCTGTTCCGATGCCGCGGCGACGGCCTGGACATTCTGGGACGCTTCCTCCGACGCTGCGGCGACACTGGTCGCCTGCGACGTGGTCTGCGTCGCGATCGACGACAGCGACTTTGCGGTGCTTTCCATCTCGCCGGTGTTGGCAGAGACGGTTTCGATCAGGTTCTGAACGGTTTGCCGGAAGCCGCAGATCAACTCGTCGACGCGTTTCTGGCGTGCGGCCCGCGCCTCCTGCTCCTTGTCGGTTTCCGACATCAGCCGGGCACGTTCGATGGCATTGTCCTTGAAGACCTGAACCGCATTCGCCATCTCGCCAATCTCGTCGCTCTGGCCAAGTGCCGGAATGTCAATGTCGGTGTTGCCGTCGGCCAGTTGCTTCATCGAGCCGGTCATGCCGGCGATCGGACGTGTGATGCTCGTGATGGCGATGTAGCAGAACAATCCGCCGATCGCGAGGACAGCGAGCGTGGCCGCAAGAGTGATGATGAGCTGGCTGTCCGCCTCCGCGCCCTGGGCATCCGCGCCTGCCACCAGATCCGATGCGAGACGGTCTTCAACGCTCTTCAGCAGATTGATCTTCTCGGTGATGGAATTGAACCATTGTCCGCCCTCAATGCCTTGTGTCGACCCTGTTTCGCGGCTGTCGATTGCGATCTTGCGCAATCGCTCCACTTCGTCGACGACCGGCCCCTTGAGGGTATCGGCGAGGAACTTGCGTTGCTCGGGTGTCGCTGTCACATCAAAGCGCGACAGAAACGCGTCTTGCTGGGCGATCAGGCTGACGAACTTGTTGTAGATGGCGGGCTTGAACGCGCCGGCAGAGAAACCGGCCGCACCCATTGCCCGTTCTACGCCTGCACGCTCCTTGCCTTGCAGAAAACTGGTGTAGGCGCTGATGCTGTTCGAGATGCCGGCATTGGTGCTCAGGACCGTGATTTGCTCGATGACCGTCAGCAATTTGCGGATCGTCGGGGTGTAGTAGCCGGCCATCTGACCGACCGAAACGTTCAGCGCGTCGACACCGCCGCGTTTTTCAGGGAGCTCCGCCAGGGCCGCCTCTCCCGCCCTGATCCGCGCGGCGAATTCGGGGTCATGTGCGGCGATGTCGAACGCCGCCAGCTCGGTCTTGAAATCCACCAGCTTTTCATCCGTGGATTGGCGCTGCGATTTCAGTCTGTCGCCGAACTTCGCGCCGTTGGACCCGATGAAACCGGCGGAGGCGCCGCGCTCCTTCTGCAATTCATGAACGACGTTGGATATGACCGGGGCGACGCGCGCGAGATCGGTGATCTGCTTCATTTCCGCGGACCGCTGCCAGTTCGTGTAGACGAATATTGCCGCGAAGACGACGAAGGCCAGAACCGGTATGGAGAGCGCCAGTATGACGCGGCTGCCTACGGAAACATTGTTCAATGAACTGAAGAGCCCGGATCTCGCCATCGAGCCTCACCCCCCTTGCAATTGTACGGCCGTTGCCTGCTCGCTTCGGCGCCGTCGATCGGACGCTTCGGCACATCCGGGGATCAGCCGGTTGCACAGACAAAAAAACAAACGCCATGCTTGCAAGGAGTGGTGAATGAACGTTTAAGGCTGAACTGCGGTTCGTCGAAAGTCTGATGGTAGCCGGCCGTGGTAACGGCCGGAAATCTCAACGACAATCCTGTGACGCTGGCTTGATGTCGAAGTGCAGCACGTCCTCACGTTCGCCGAGCTTTTCATAAAGCGCAATGGCGGGGTCGTCTCCATAGTCGGCCTGCACGAAGATGACCCAAGCATCGTGTCGCGGCGCCAGTTCTTTCAGGTGTTCGATGAGTGCAGTAGCAACGCCCCGCCTTCGGTGCGTCTCGAGGACCGCAAGGTCGTAAATGTAGATTTCGCTGCGTACCTGCTCGAATTTCTCCAGCACATAGGCGGCGAGACCTCCGACGACCGCGCCGTCATGCACTGCCGCCAGCGCAATGAAAGTGTCGGATGCGAGCAATTTCCGCAGGTAGGTATCGTCGGGCCGCGCGCGGCCATACGTGTCGGCGTCCTCGAAAGCCGTCCCGAACACGTCGAGCAAGTCGTGCATCAACGCAAGGTCGGATGCGGACAGTTCCCTGATCTCGATAGACAACATGGGCGGGGACGCTCCTGTGGCGACTGGTTCTACGCGAGCGTACGAGATTGCGCGATACGTTTCAGCCACGATGGCTTGAAATCGGGGTGCAGCCGTCCTGCGCCGTCATTGATGCTCAGTCCGTTGCGCAGCTCCAGGTTGTCCGGCGTTCCGATGTGGTGTGCCAACCCAAAACTCTCAAGCGTCCGAATGAGCCACCAGCCGGGGTCCAGTTGTCCCGGGAGAATGCCAAGCTTGGCGGAGTTTGGGAACGCGTGGTGATTTTCGTGAAAGGCTTCCCCGAAGGTGATGATGCCCAGCTTCGGCAGATTGTATCCCTGAACACACGCGCCTTTCACGTAAAGCAGGTGCGGGCGCGGCTGGTGTGCGAGATAGCCCACGAGCCAATGTCCGATAAGGGAAACGGAAACCCGCGCGCAGATGCCCCACACCACCCAAGGCAATCCGCCGATCATGAACAGAACAGCCGCCAATGGAAGCTGTTGCGCCATCCATGTCCGCTCCACGAACGCGTAGAAGTTATCGCCCCTCACCCGCTCCTCAATCACGAATTCGGGCTCTTGGGCAAGATCGATTCCGCAATGCAGTTGCCACCAGGCGTCCTTGAAGAAACCCGCCCGATGAGAAAAGAAGTCGTGGCAATCGGCCTGCCGTTGCCCCCAGTCGCGAAAGTCATGCAGACGGATCATCCCGAACGGTCCGGCCATGCCCACGAGAACGCCGAGGTAAACCAGCATCCGCTCCACCCACACAGGCGTCTTGAACGACCGGTGGATGAGCAGGCGGTGCATACCGACCGAGTGTCCAGCACAGATTGTGATTGCACAGGTTGCGACAAAGACGGCCAGCGCACCCCATGTGAATGTCAAGGGCCCTCCAATCAGGGCAATGAGGGTCATGCTCGTGATCCAAAGCGATTTTGCCGGGCGCCAACGGACGATCCCCTTTACCGCGCTGCTGCTCGTGCTTGAAAGAACACGCTCGGTGGAAATGACGCTCGTGGCGTCTTGTTCCGATGCGCCGGCGTGCTCCAGTTCGACGCCGTGGCCCGACTGATTGCCGCGGCTGTATGGCGCGCGCCATAGTGATGGTTCCAATACAGGGTGGCGATCTATGGCAATGGTCCGTGGTTGAACCTGCATCGTATTCCCTCCTGGGTGCGTCCGTTTGCGGCAAGGCCTGGTTCATTGTCCTGCTTGCCATTCGCGCACCAATTTGATATTTAGGTAATAAGCTAATTATCATCATTTATATAATTAGGCAATTACCAAAATAACATATCTTTCAGGCACGACGGAAAGTCGGGAGAAATGGCCCAGATGACGAAAAAGTCGATACCGGAAGGTGAACTGGAGTCGGGTGGAATGCAGCGGGTATTCGAGGCGCTGGCCTCAACTGCGCGACGAAAGATCCTGGCTTACCTTTCCCACAGTACGTTGACCGCGGGTGAAATTGCCGACCGCTTCGACATGTCGAAGCCGTCGATCTCGCAGCATCTGAGTGTGCTGGAGAAGGCTGGGCTCGTGAGAAAAGAGAAGAAAGGACAGTTTGTGCACTACTCGATCGTGCAGGAGAGCCTGGCCAACACGCTCAACGGGTTTGTGCAGGAAGTCTGTCCCGTCTCTCGACCGCTGAAACGCGAAAGCGCCAAACTCAGCAAAGGGTAAGGCCAATATCTTCTCGATTTGCGGCCTGTTCGCAGGACAGTGACAGCCGTGATTCAACGCCTCAAAGGCTCATCGATTGACCCGGTCACCGACGGGAGCTGACGCGCCTTCCCCGTGACAAATATGCAGAGATGACCGACGCTGACGCCGTTCGGGGGAGGAAGCGGTTGAGCGTTCTGTCGGAAAAATGGCCGTTCGTATCGATACACGATCCGGACCGGATCAATCTGCGCAAAGCGATACGCGCCTTCATTCTCGCGCCGGCGACGTTTTTCCTGCTGCAACACATTCTGGACCAGCCTCTGGCGGCGGCGCTCGGATTTTTGTCCTGTTTCAGCCATCTGGTTTTCGGCGATTTTGGAGGTCCGAGGGGGCAGCGCGCATGTGCATATGCGGCATCCATCGTGCTGACCGCGCTTTTGGTACTCGTTGGGTCACTGCTCGCCGGAACGGTCGGCTGGGCCATAGTCGGCATGTTCATCCTCATGTTCACGGCGGTCTTCTCAACCGCCTTCGGAGGCTATGCGCCCGCCTTTGTTGCGCCGCTCGCGCTCGCCTACGCCTGTGCGGTGTTCATTCCCATCGAGGCCATCGGCCTGAGCGACCGGCTGATGGCATGGACATTCGGCGGTCTTGTCGCGTTGATCGGCGGTGTCTTTCTGTGGCCACGCGATGCCCGCGCGAAGTTACGGAATTCTCTGGCTGATTGCATTGCGACCCTCGCCGAGGCACTCACTGCATGGGTGGCCGGTCAGGACAGCTCGGAGCACTTGAACCGGCTTATGGCGGAGCTCGGCGACCTGCGTAGCAATGTGGCCCTGACGCCATTTCGTCCAGCCGCAATGGGGACACGCGACGTCGCGCTGGTGCATATGATGGAGAGCTTGGTCGCGGCGTCGGCAACAGCAAAACAGGTTGTTGCCAACAATGCGCGTGACAGCGACCGCGCCCTTGCCGCACAACTGATCGAAGGCATTCGGCGGGCCGAGGATGTGCTGCGCGGCAAAGCGGATCCCGGCGTGATGCGTGATGAGACCCGGGCGCTCGACAGGCTGCTTGTGCAGTACCGCAAACAGACGCGCGCGCGGATCGGCGCTCTCGACGAATCACAAGTCGACCAGGCGATCGACAGTCTGCACACGTCTTTCCCGGTCCTTGCATTCGCCCATATGGCGCTGTGGATCGAGGTCGATGCGATGCAGATCCAGGGGCGCAACGCCGATGTGGTTGACGCGGATCCACAATTCTCGTCTGCATCTCTTGGCTTTGCGCGCGTCCGCGCTGTAGTCGGGACCCATTTTGATACGGGTGGCGTGATCTTCCGCAACGCTCTGCGCTCGGCGACTGCATTTGCGCTCGGCGTGCTCGTCGCCAAAATCGTGCCCACGGGACACGGCTTCTGGGTCGTGCTTGGCGTGGCCGCCGTCCTCCGCACCAGCGCCGCATCCACAACCGTCACGGCCGTTCAGGCCCTGTCCGGCAATCTGATCGGATTCTTGGCTGCGGCGGCAGTGGTGCTTTCGCTGGGTGACAGTCCGGCGCGACTTGAATGGCTGATTCCGCCCCTCGTTTTCTTTGCTGCCTATTCAGGCGGGATCTGGGGTATCTCGGTCGGGCAGATGGCATTCACGGTGATGGTCGTGGTCCTTTTCAGCGTTGTGAAACCGGCGGGGCTCGAGGTGGATATTGCACGCGTCGAGACAGTTGCACTGGGGGCTGTTTGCGCGGCGGTCGTCGGCTTTCTCATGTGGCCGAGGGGAGCCCGTGCGCAGTTGGGACGTACGATGGCAGAGGTGTACCAGGCAGCGGCCGATGCACTCGATGCCGCTCTCACGGGCGATGAGCGCAAGCGCCGCGCGGCAGGTGGTGCGCTTCAGGCGGCACGGCATCGTGGACGGGCGGCCTTCATTACCGCGCTCAGTGAGCGGGGGGAGAAGCTCGATGTGCCGGAATGGGCTTCGCTGCAGCGGCCGCCGGCGATGGCGCTCTCCTTGCTGCAGGACTTGCTGCCTGAATTCCCGAAGTCGAAGCTTGCCCCGTTCGAAACCGCAGCGAATGCCGTGCGCGCCCAGGGCAAGGCTGCAACGCGCCGGCTCGACCTTATAGCCGAAACACTGACAAGCGCGCAGGGCGCAAAACCGGAGCGTCCGGCACTGCCTGCGCGCAAGACTGTAGAGCAAGAGCTCAGGACGTGTCTCGCGGCCTGCTTCGGAAAAGACAGGTCCGCACTGACCCCGACCCTCGATCTGATTGCCTGGAGCGACTGGCTCTCGCAGCTCGATGACTCGATCGATGAGGCCGCGGATTCCATCGCGAGCGTTTCCGGTGCGGCCTCCCCGCGCGCCTGGTTGAGGTGGGACTGAGGAGCTTCAGAATCCACGTCGCGGTCTCTTCAGTCGCGACACCTCCGCGAGATAAAAGCGTGCCGCGAGGGCCTCGGCGCTGTCCGGACCATGGATATTGATCGCATCCAGATAGGCCTCTCTCGCCTCGCGCAATCCACTTACTATGGTGGACGAGCCGGACTGTGTGGAAGCAGTCCGGCCCTCCACATCGCGCGTCACATCATGGCGCCTCATGACGTGACCCGCCTGCCGTCGGAGTTGCGGGTGAAGGCCGACGCGACCTTGCCGAACACCCGGGCAGGCGCCCGGAACATCGCCATGAAAAACCTGCGCCACTGTTCTCCGCGCAAGCTGCGGGCCTTCATGACGTAGTACGTGTACTCGTCGAAATCAGGCGACTTGTAACGTTCTCTCATTGTCATTCTCCATCATCGGGGGTTCCGCCGGGCATTCAGTCTCCGGCGGACGTGTGCGGAAACACCGCTGATCACGCAGCATGAGAAATGGGCACCGTCCGTTTCCGCTTGATGTCCGATAGAGAGGGATTTGGTTTCAGTTGTTGCCGCGCCGGAGAGTTCCCGCGAAACACGGCAACAAATGAAACCAATTGGCGCCCGGCGCGCAATTCACCTGAAACCTGCGCTTCTTAGATCAGGGCAGTGACGCATCACAGGATGGGTCGCTTGTGATGGATCTGACATTTGAGAAGGAGTGCCGGACATGACCAACACCGTCTCGCATTTGCCGGGGCCGTTGCCTGCAAGAGGCACGGCGTCGCGAAGTGTCTTCGAACGCGTTGCCTCGCAAATCCGGACGATTCGCGACAGGATCGTCCGGGCCGTGAGAATCCGCCGCACCTATGACATGCTGAACGAGCTGGATGATCATACGTTGCAGGACATCGGAATCAGCCGCGGTGAACTCAAATCGGTCGCCACTCATTCGGTCGACTATCCCGATATTCCCTATCATCACTGTCACCGGAACCGGATGAGATGATTTGCCGAATTGTCGAACGCGCGTTGCCGATGGCCCTTCCCATGATCCGCGGGCGGGTCTGACGCAACGCGCGCACTGTCGCCGCGGCATGAACGCAGCCGGGCCCTTTCTCTAAACTGCACCCTGACGGCTCGGCGGTTCGAACACGTAACCCGCCCCGCGCACGGTCTTGATGACCTGCGGTTTCGTCGGATCCTTTTCCACCTTTTTGCGCAGCCGCGTCACGCGCACATCAATGGACCGGTCAAACGGTTCCCAGCCCTTGTTATGCGCCAGCTCGAGCAACTGGTCCCGGCTCAACACCCGGTTCGGCCGTTCGGCAAAGGCCTTCAGAAGATCAAACTCCATGGCCGTGATCTCGACCTCTTCTCCTTCAGAATTGAACAGCTTGTGCGCGTCGAGGTCGAGGACACAGGTACCGAACTGGACACGCGTTGTCGGCTCGCCGGTCGGTGCGGCGGCGCCGGTCGCCTCCTGGTTCTGGACGCGCCGAAGGACCGCTTTCGTCCGTGCCAACAGTTCGCGCATGTCGACCGGCTTCGGCAGGTAGTCGTCCGCACCCATCTCGAGACCGACGACCCGGTCGATGATCTCGCCCGACGCGGTCATCATGATCAGGCCGATATTGGTGGTTTCGGTGAGGAAACGCGCAAGCGACAGACCGTCCTCGCCCGGCATGGTGATGTCGAGCAGGACCAGATCCACCGTCTCGTCTTCGTCGGCAATGATCTCGCGAAGCGCGACACCGCCATCGGCTTCGCTCACGCGATATCCGTGCATTTCGAGATAGTCGCGGACCGTCTCGCGAATATCCTGTTCGTCATCGACAACAACGACGTGTTTTGCCTCTTTATCGTCCGCCATCTTGGGACCCTCGTTATTGATAGATCAAACTCAAGCACTCATCTCTTGCGCATATTGCTCATGAGTTCCGACATCAGCTCCCGCACCTCCTCCGTCATGACCGGCTTTTCTATGAACGGGCAGCCGGCGGTTCTCAGGAACTCCCGGGCGCGCCGCCCAAGCGTGTCGCCCGTGAGAAAGCCCATCCGGTCGCGCAGTTCGGGGCGTTCTTTTTCAAGACGTCTGAACAGGCCGGGCCCGTCGAGATGCGGCATGCGCAGGTCACACAACAGGACGTCGAAATCCGTCCGGGCGATTGCCTGCAGGGCCTGTTTCCCGGAGTGGGCGATATCGACCTGATGGCCGTCGACCTGAAGGATCTCGGCAATGACCGTGGCGACCTCCGGTTCATCGTCAATGACCAGCACTCGGGCGCTGCCGTCGGCCCGCCTCGGTGCGGCGCGGCGTTTGTCGGGCTTTGCCTTGGCCCCCGAGCGCGGCAGAGAGATGATGAAATTCGCACCCTCACCCGGTTCGCTTTCCACGCCGAGAGAGCCACCATGTGTCGAGACGATGCGATGGCACAGAGCCAGCCCCAGTCCCGTCCCTGCCCCGACGTCCTTTGTCGTGAACAGCGGCTCGAAAATGCGTTTCTGCAGTTCCGCCGGAATGCCCGGCCCGTTGTCGCGCACGATCAGAAAGACGCTGCCGCCGCTGGCATTGGCATGCGTTTCGATGGTCAATCTGCGCTCCGCCTCAATCTCTTCGAGTGCGTGCTGTGCGTTCACCAGCAGATTGGTGACGACCTGACCGAACTGGTCGGGATCGACCATCACCTGCGGCAGGTCCGGGGCCAGCTTGAGCTCCACATAGATATCCGCTGATCTCAGCGCATAGGCGGTGACCTCAAGAGCCGTCTCGACCACCGTATTGATGTCCAGCGGCCTGCTCCGTGCCGGTTCCTGCCGGGCCATCGCCAGGAACGACTTGACGATCCGGGCGCAGCGGTTGGCGGCCTCGCTGATCTTCTCGGTACGATGCGTGATTTCCGAATCCGAAACGGTTTCCGCCAGGAGTTGCGCCTGTCCGACAAGCACCGAAAGTGGGTTGTTAAGTTCGTGCGAGACGCCGGCCAGCAACTCGCCCAGGGCGCTCAGCTTCTCACTCTGATGCAGCGCTTCGCGTTGCCGTTCAATCTCGGCATCTTTCTCGCGCCGCTCCGTGAGATCGAGAACACTGGAGACGATCACCTGCTCACCCTGGAATTCGATCATCCGCGCGGATTCCAGTGCCCAGAAAGTGGAACCGTCGTGCTTGACCCGCTCGATCTCCCAATTGTCGATCGCCCCGGTGTCAAGCAGCGCGTCGAGATAGTTCTTGCGCTGTGAAATATCCGCCCAGCGCCCCAGAACACCGGGCTGATGCCGGTTCTTGCCCTTGGCGTATAGTTCCTTCGACGACGGGCTCTCGTAGAGAATCTCTCCGCTCTCCACCCGGTTCATCGTGACTGGTACCGGCGAGGCCTCGAGCACCCGCCTCACGAGGTTTTCGCTCTCGCGGAGCGTCTCCTCCATCTCCTTGCGTTCTGTGATCTCGATCCGAACGCCGGCGCGACCCCCCTGCCGGGTCCTGTAGCTCGAGCCAACGAACCAGCGTCCGTCTGCGTGCTGGATCTCGAAGCCGGTGTGATCCCGCGTACGCGTACGCGTCCACTCCGTCACAAATTCGTCGACGCGGCCTTCGGCGTTCATGAACTGGCCGCGTTCGGCGCCGGTGCGGATCAGATCGGACCATTTGACCCCTGGCTGCAGAATGTCGGCACAAACCGAGTTCAACTCCTTGTAGGTGGAGTTGCACATGACAAGGGCGTCGTTTGCATCCCAGATGGCAAAGCCCTCGAGCAGGGACTCGATCGCGTCTTCGAGGGTTTCGCGCGCCGTGCGCAGGTCCTGTTCGCGGGTCTTGCGGTCAGTGATATCGGTGAGCGTCACAACGATGCCACCCTGTCGCGTAACCTGGTGGCCGCATTGCACCCACCTGCCGTCGGCCTGTTGGTACTCCTGGCCGGCGCACATCTGTCGGTATTCCCGGACGCGCTCCGCAATCCACTGGTCGACGCGGCCAACCGCGGCCGGATAAAAGCCGCTTCGTGCTTCCTTTTTGATGAGGTCGAACCAGTTCACCCCTGGCTCGAGAAACACGGAGCCGACGCAATGGAAATCGCGGTAGCGCTGGTTGCATATCACCAGCCGGTCATCCGCATCATACAGTGCAAACCCTTCGGACAGAGCTTCGATGGCGTCTTCCAGGGTTTCCTGCATGCGCCGGATTTCGTTTTCGCGACGGCGCTCCTCGGTCAGATCGCGGGTCGTGGACACAATGACCTGTTGGCCGTTGAAGTCGATGCGCTTGGCAACCACGGAAGCGGGATATTTTTCACCATCGGCGCGGCGGAACTGCACCACATAGTCTTTGACCTGGCCGTGCTTCTTCAGTTCCGCCACATAGGATTTGCGGTCGGCCGTATCCGCATAATGGTCAATCGCCGATTTCGGTGCGTTGTCGGGATCGCCGCCATAGGCTTCACGCGAAGACGGGCTTTCATAGAGAATTTCACCGTCTTCGAGACGCGTCATGCGTATGGAAACCGGGCAGGCCTCCAGCACACGCCGGACCAGCTCATCGCCGGAGCGCTCATTCCGTGTTGCGCTCTCCTGGTCGACGCGTGCCAGCGATCCGACGATCCAATCCTGACCGTCCTCGCTCTTCAGCTCGACCGTTTCGCGCACCGGAAGATAATCGCCGTTTGCCGTTTCCAGCCTGTACTCGCTGGAATGAGCGCCTCCTTCGCGCAACGTCTTGAGTGTCGGGCGCGCTGCCTTTCGATCTTCGGGATGGATGTGTGTGGTCAGTCCGTCCCTTTGCTTCAGCAGCGCAGCCGGCTTGTACCCGGCAATCTCCCGGACATTCTCGCTGACATAGGTGAGCGGCCAGCCGCGCTTTGCCTCCGCGAGATAGTAGATCACGGGTGACTGCGCCGTCGCGTGCTCAAGGAGCGATCGGCCTTTTGCGCTGTCCATTCGCATGGTGCGATCCATGAAAACTGCATTTACTCAGCGAGTTACCGGACGCGATCGAACTTAACACTGACACATGCGCCGCTGACAGCCCGTCAGCGTCCGTGCCCGAAGCGGCAGGAAAATGGGGCCTCACCGTTTCAGCCGTATGTCTGCCCGCTGCAACAATTGAAACACTTGCGGACTCCTCCGGAAATCCAACTGAAATCAAGATACCGGACGTTCTCCCGCACGGAACGGGGAACGCGATTTGATCCGCCGGCAACTCCTGTATGGAGGGGAGCGAATACATGATCAGAGACCAGCGCGCGAAGTGGATCCGGTATCTCGCCGTTCCGGCAAGCACAGCTTGTGTCCTTGCCGTGTTTTCCGGGCCTGCACATGCTGCCCCGGGTGACGAAATTACCATTCTGATAAGTACCTTGTACATTTTGTTGCACGGTGCGCTCGTCCTGTGGATGGCGGCGGGCTTCGCAATGCTGGAGTCGGGTCTGGTGCGGACCAAGAGCGTCAGCACCATTCTTCTGAAGAACATCACTGTTGTCGCGATTGCCTCGGTCGCCTTCGCGCTTCTCGGTTACAATCTCATGTATGACAACGTTGATGGCGGGCTGTACGGGACGCTAAGACCCTGGACGTTTCCCGAAGCCATGTACGGTATGGCGCGCTCCACCGGCCACGTTCCCGGTGCGCACTGGTTTTTCCAGATGGTGTTCGTGGCCACGGCGGCCTCGATCGTGTCGGGCACTGTCGCGGAAAGGGTGAAACTGTGGCCCTTCTTCGCATTCGTGTTCGTGCTGACGGCGATCATCTATCCCATTGCCGGCGCCTGGCATTGGGGCGGCGGTTGGCTGGCGAAAATGGGCTTCATCGACTTTGCCGGGTCGACCATCGTGCATTCGGTCGGCGGTTGGGCTGCTCTCACGGGGGCGATGGTCCTCGGTGCGCGGCGCGGCAAGTATGATGACGAGGGCCGGGTGCGGCGCATGACCGCGTCCGCCCTGCCCCTGACGACGCTTGGCACGTTCATTCTCTGGGTCGGCTGGTACGGTTTCAACGGCGGCTCGCTTGGCACCTTGAGCACGTTCCAGGATGCGGTGAGCCTTGCGCATATCTATGTCAATACGACCATGGGGGCCGCGGGGGGCATCCTCGCCGCCATCGTGCTGATGCAGATCTTCGTAGGCAAGATCGACGTACGCCATGCGCTCAACGGTGCACTGGCCGGGCTCGTCTCGATCACCGCGAGCCCCGACACGGCCGATCCGTGGCTTGCCCTCCTGATCGGCGCGGTTGGCGGGATCATCGTGGTCGTCACCACGCCGCTGCTCGACCGGTTCCGCATCGACGACGTCGTGGGCGCGGTTCCGGTGCATCTTTTTGCCGGTATCTGGGGAACCCTCGCGGTCTGTTTCAGCCACAACCAGGCGGATCCGCTGGTGCAACTCACCGGTATTGCCGCGATCGGCGCGTTCACGGCCTGCACCAGCTATTTCCTGTGGTGGTTCATCCGCCTCACCATCGGCCTGAGGCTGAGCAAGGCCGAGGAGGTGCTGGGGCTCGACCGGATCGAACTCGGCACGCCGGCCTATCCGGAATTCAGGCTCAACGACTGACCCGCCGATTTGCAGAAAAGGTCGTCCGGCGTCTGTCATGCCATGTCCGCGCCGGCGCGGCGGCCGTGTAACAAGTGAAACACTTTTCACCCGTTCAAGACATCTTGGCGAAACACCGTCTTCCTAACTCTTCAACATGACCAAATGGGCGCCGCGGCAAACCAGCCGCGGGTCTGGCCCGAAACGGATCGTGGAACGAGGAGGACAGTTCGATGGTCAGATCGATACGAATAGCCGGTTGCCTCTCAGCGGCGGCGCCGGTTGCTGCCGCCACGGGGCTCCTGCTGTCGTATGGCGGCCCCGACGCAGCAACAGGAAGCATCATGGCGACGGCGGTGCCCGCGTGGCTTGCAGGCTTCGATATGGACGCTTTCGGTGTGTTCTTCGCATCCCTGCTTGCGATTGTGAATCCGGTTGCCGCGGTTCCGCTGTTTCTTGCTTTCACCTCGGACAGCTCCGTTGGCGAAAGGCGCAAACTGGCGTTTCTGACGGCGGTGGCCGTGCTCATTGCGGCGATTGTCGCTGCACTGTTCGGCAAGTCGTTCCTCGGCTTCTTCTCTTTGAACGTGGATACCTTGCGTATCGCCGGCGGGATCATTGTCCTGCTGATGGGGCTGCAACTGCTGCAGGCGGAAATGTCGGATCTGGCGGCTGCGGGAGGCGACGCGGCCGGTGCTGAAAGGCGGCGCTCGAAGATCATCACGCCGCTGGCCATTCCGTTTCTGCTGGGGCCCGGCGCCATCGCCACGATCATCATCCAGTGTGAATCCGTGTCGACCACGGGTGGCGGTATGGTCGTCGGTGCCGCAGTCACCATGATTGCGATACTGGTGCTGATCACCCTGATCGCGGCGCAACCGATTGCGCGCTGGCTCGGGTCATCCGGACTGACGGTGATGGCGCGGATTGGTGGCATGATCATCGCGGCCATCGCCATCGACATGATCATCACCGGGATCCGCAACGCGTTCCCGGCCGTGGCGTGAAGTTTCGCGCAAGGGGCCCCGCACTCTTTTGGCGGGCCCCTCCCCGGCCATGGTGCGGAAATCGCGGTTTCGATATGGACGTGGTAAGCATCCGGGAGAGCCAGAAACTATCCCGGAGTTGCCCATGTCCGTTCACGTCGATCCCGTTCATTATGCCACCTGCCATTGCGGCGCCGTGCGGCTGCGCCTGACCCTGCCGAACGGCATCGAGAACCCGCGGCGCTGCGACTGCTCCATGTGCCGCCGCCGCGGCGCCGTGGTCGCGTCCGTGGTCCTCGCCAATCTGGAGGTGGTCGAAGGTGAGGACATGCTCGGCGTTTATCAGTTCAACACGAAGACGGCGAAGCACTATTTCTGCACGCGCTGCGGCATCTATACCCACCATCAACGCCGTTCGAACCCGAAGGAATACGGCTACAATGTCGGATGTCTTGAAGGCGTGAACCCGTTCGATCTCGGCGAGGTTCCGGTGTTTGACGGTGTCAATCATCCTGCTGACCGCGAGTAAGACGTCAGGTCGGCACTTCCCACTTTGTTCACCAATTTCCGGCACAACGGAAATATGCCGAACGCCCCCACTCAGGAAACGGAGCTCTATGCGCCGATCAAGGCCCTGCTGGAGTCGCAAGGCTACGATGTGAAGGGCGAAGTGGGGCCTGCCGACATCATGGCGGTTCGCGGCGATGAAGAGCCGGTGATCGTCGAGATGAAGCGCGGCTTTGCCTTGAGCCTGTTTCACCAGGGGGTGGAGCGGCAGAGGTTGAGCGATGCGGTCTATATCGCCGTGCCGCGTGGAACGGGTCGGACGTTTCGCGGCTCACTCAAGAAGAACATGCAGCTCTGCCGTCGTCTGGGGCTGGGCCTGATGACGGTCCGGCTCAGAGACGGCTTCGTCGAGGTGCATCTCGACCCGGCGCCCTACCGCCCCCGCAAAATCAAGGTGCGCAAGGCCCGGTTGTTGCGGGAGTTTGCGCGCCTGGCCGGTGATCCCAATCCCGGCGGGTCGACACGCCGGCGCCTGATGACCGCATACCGGCAGGACGCCCTGCGCTGCCTGAGTTGTCTCGAGGCTTCCGGTCCGCTGAAAGCGGCACTCGTCGCCGAACACACCGGCGTCAGCAAGGCGCGGCGGCTGATGGCCGACAACCATTATGGCTGGTTCGAACGGGTCGAGACCGGCATCTATGCGCTCAGCCCCAACGGGGAGCGCGCGCTCGTCGACTATGCGGACGAGATTGCGCGGATCTGCGGGCACAACATGGCAGTACAAGTTTGTTCGCGGCCCGAAGCGGTGGCCGAAACGAACTGATCATTTTGGTGGTTCCGTCCGCCAGTCGTCTTTTCCACAGAATTGTCACACGCGAAACGGGCTTCTCGCGTGTGCGCCGTGCAGGTGCGTTTGCGTCATGGTAGCATTGAGCTGACGCTTGAGACGCATTTGGGGGCGAGGTGGCACAGATCTGGTTCCTATATGACGGACCGCAGCCGACGAACGGAAAACCCGCATACCGGCTGCCCGTAACAGAGTGCATCGACAAACTCGACGTGTTCAGAAGCCGGTTCTGCTCGGACCTGTCCGAAGTGCCGAGGTTCAACGTCGGCAACACGCTCGGCTCCCTGCGCGGCTATCGCCATACGGTCATGAAGCTCAACAAGGATGAAGCCGCCGCCTTCGGTTGGAAAGCGGGTTACTACCGGCTGGAACTCAAGCCGCAGGAAGTGATGAAGCGGCTTGGTCGCCCGGAGGAGCCCCGCAAGGCCTCCTGAGCCTCTCCATTCCGAGTTTCTGAGACGAACGCCTCTAGCGTTTGTGCGTTCTGCGTGCCCGATGCGCGACTTTCGTCCTGCATCCCGGCCTGAAGACCGGATAATAGGCATAGTGGTGTGGGCCGAGTTCACCGCGCAGCGGATTGCGCTGGAGCGCTACACGGTTCTGCAGCACGGCAAACGCCTTGGCACTCGAGATCGCCATGGATATGGGCACTTTCACATAGACGCGGCATTTCGCGCCCCGAGCTTCGGCCTGGGTGCCCATGAGCGATGCGACGAGCGCAACACCCAGTGCGGTCCCCAATACACGTCGTGTCATTGAGCTCACCCCCAATTGGTTTGCAGCACCCGCACGCACTTATCATGGCACCGTCGGCGGGCGAGCACAAAGGATGAATGTCCAGCTCATTGGAACATCGGACATTTTTTGGGTTTGGCGGTGTCAAAAGAGACACACTTGGGGTCGGCAAGGCATGTTGTATCAAGATTTAGCGCAGATACCGCGGCGCGCGCTCCAGCAGGTCGGATGCCTCATGCACGACGCGCTCGACAATGTCGCCTGCCGGCTCGATGCGCGAGATGAGATCGACGGCCTCGCCGGCGATCAGGGCGCGCACCGAAAGATCGTCCGGGTCGGACGCGTCATAGGCCTCCTGCGCTTCGCCGGCCCTCACCTTCATGTCCTGGATGTCCTGAACCCATTCGTCGGCATAGGCGTTCCGGACTGCGCGGCCGGTGTAGTGCCACGGCCAGTCGACGGCGCGGGCAATGTCGAACACCTTTGATCGGACCGTGCCGTCCCCGGTCGCTTCGACCAGCCCGGCCTTGGCGATGTCGGTCCCGTCGGCCTCGGCGCTTGCCCAGAAGCGCGTGCCCATCATGATGCCGTCCGCTCCGAGCATGAGCGCGCCGGCAAGGCCGCGTCCGTCGGCGATGCCGCCGGCGGCGAGAATGATCTGGTCAGGACCGGCCGCGTCTCGCGCCGCGGGCAGCAGCGCCATCAGTCCCCGGTCCATGCCGTGACCGCCCGCCTCCTGTCCCTGCACCACGACGACATCGACACCGGCACGGGTGGCCTGCTCGACCTGCGCGACGGTCTGCACCTGCCAGATGGTGGGCGTATCCTGCGCCTTGGCCTTGGCGACGATGTCCTCCGCGTCTCCGAATGACACCATCAGCGCGGCCGGGTCGTGGCTCAGCGCCTGATCCACAAGTTCCGGTTTGCGCAACACGCTCCAGGTGATGAAGCCGATCCCGACACGTTCGTTCCCCGCCTCGCGGAAGGCCTGCTCGATCCAGTCGGCATCGCCGTAACCGCCGCCAAGGATGCCGAACCCGCCGGCACGGGTTACGGCTGCGGCAAGCGCGCCACCGGCCACCCTGTCCATGGGTGCGAGCATCACGGGGTGGTCGACGTCGAAGAATTCCGTGAAGCGGGTTTTGAGGCGGGATGGCATTGGCGGGACATTCGCACAATCGTCTCGCCGTTTCATCACCGAAATTGAACGCATCCAATAGCTGCAATAACCTGTTGCCGCCACTGACATCCGCAAAGCCCGGCACAGGCCTTGGGGATCATGTGATTGGGTTCAGCTCGTGTGCATGGACCGCGCTTATCGGGGAACCAGATGTCCGATCCGAGTGAAATGACCGTCCGCCGCCTGTCGGGCAATATAGGGGCTGAGGTTGCCGGTGTGTCGCTCGCCGGCGGTCTCACCAATGCCCGGTTCGACGCGGTCCACCGCGCTTTCAATGATCACTCGGTACTGGTGTTTCGGGATCAGCACCTGGAGCCGGATGAACTCGTCTCTTTCTCACGCCGTTTCGGCCCGCTCGAGCAACATGTGCTGAAACAGTTCGCCCATCCCGACAATCCGGACGTGTTTCTGATTTCCAACGTCAGGAAAAAGGGCAAACCCATCGGTGCCATCCGCGCCGGCCAGTACTGGCACTCTGACTGCTCCTATATGGCCAGACCAACCATGGCGTCGGTGCTTCACGCTCTGGAGGTGCCGAGCACCGGCGGCGACACCATGTTCACGAGCATGGCCGCGGCGTATGACGAGTTGTCGGAGCCCATGAAGGCGTTTCTGACCGGTCTCACCGCCGTCCATGACTATACCAACGCCTGGGACGTGTTCTTTTCCCGGGTCGCCGACCGTCCTGCCCTGTCGGATGCAGATCGAGCCAAGGTGCCGCCGGTCGAACATCCGGTTGTCCGCATCCACCCGGAGACCGGGCGCAAGGTGCTGTTCGTCAATCCGGGTTTCACCCGCCACATCGTCGGGCTGACGGAAAGCGAAAGCCGTGCCGTTCTGGACCTCCTGTTCACTCACTCGCAGCAGCCGCATTTCATCTATCGCCACACATGGGCGCCGGGCGATCTGGTGATGTGGGACAACCGCGCGACATGGCATCTCGCGATCGCCGACTACGACATGAACGAGCGTCGGCATTTCCATCGCACCAGCATTGCCGGGGATACGCCGGACTAGCACCGGTCCTTTCCGCTCGCGTCCGGTCGACCGTCACAGACTTGCGCTGCCGCGACGGAACGATACCGCGCATCTGGGCATGGTTAATCTGTGATTTACGGAAATCATCTACAACTAAACATTGAAGTCGCGAATCATTACGCGCTTTGATTGTGCTCTGAGCCGGCGAGTAAATGGACTGATTTCCATGGCCAGATAACAGAAACATCCACTGGCGGTTCGGCGCGGCTCCTCCCGCGGCGCCAGGCCGCTTCTTCATCCAATCTCGGGAGAATTCCCGAACCAGCGGTTCGTTCCGGCGGGCAGAGATCTGTCGCGGATTGCCGTTATGCGAGGTAGGGCAACTAGGAGGACGGTATGACTTGGCTGCAAAACATCAAGATTTCAAAGAAGGTCTTCGGAGGTTTCGGCGTGGTGCTCGCACTGCTGCTGCTGATTTCATCCGTGGCGTTCGTCAACATGTATATGACCGAAGACAATCTCACGCGATACCGCAGCTTGGCGCTGCAGACAAACGGTTCCGGTCGGGTCCAGGCAAATCTGCTCGAAGCGCGCTTGCAAGCCAAGAACTACATCATCAACGCCAGTCAGGAGAATATCGACAGGGTCAAGGACCGGGCCGGCAAGACTTTGGAATTGATTGAGTACCTGCGCACTCGGGTCAGCGATCCGGAAAAAAAGAAGATTGTGAACGACTCCGAGAAAGCGATGCATGACTATCTCAAGGCGTTCGATGAGGTCACGAAGAAACAGGACCATCGCAATCACCTGGTCAACGACATCCTCAACAAGGACGGCCCGCAGATGGAGCGCAAGCTGACATCCATCATGGAAAGCGCCTTTCGGGACTCCGATGCGGAAGCTGCCTACCGCGCGGGTCTGGCGCTCCGCAGCCTGTTGCTTGCGCGGCTATATGCGGTGAAGTTTCTCGTTGAGAACGATGAACCGTCGTACCAGCGCGTGACGAAGGAGCTTGCGAACACTGCCGAGAACCGGAACACGCTCTATGCCAATCTGCAGAATCCGCAGCGGCGCAGGCTCGCTGAGGAATTTCAGACCCTGCTCGAGGGATACTCCAAGGCCTTTCAGGACGTGCACAAGACCATTTTGGCCCGCAATGAGATCATCACGGGCACGATGGACGTGATCGGTCCGAGAGTTGCCGGCGAGATCGAACAGCTCAAACTTGCCGTCAAGAACGAGCAGGACACGCTCGGACCGGCGATGGTGTCCTCCCTGAGGACTGCGGAGTACTCGACTGTTGGCGTATCAGTGGTCAGCGTGATAATTGGCGCCTTTGCCGCATGGCTCATCGGTACGGGGATCTCGGGTCCGATCAATCGCATCACCGGGGCTATGCAAAAGTTGGCCGATGGTGACACCAGTGTGGAGATTGAAGGCTCGGACCGCCGCGATGAGATCGGCGACATGGCCAAGGCGACGTTGGTTTTCCGTGATAACGCCATCGAACGCGCACGTCTCGAGGAACAGACGAGTTCGGAAGTGGCGGAGCGTGAGAAACGCCAGAAGAAAATCGACGACCTGATCTCGGGTTTCCGCAACGATGTCGGTGACCTTCTGGCTGGCGTCGCTTCGAACATGGAGCAGATGGAGAAGACCGCCGACGCACTCAACAGCATTTCCGAGCAAGCGTCAGGTCAGGCCAGCAACGCCGCCACGGCGTCCGGTCAAGCTTCGTCGAATGTGCAGACTGTTGCCGGCGCGGCGGAGGAACTTTCTTCCTCCATCCAGGAGATCGGCAACCAGGTGACCCAGGCCTCGGAAATCGTGGCCAAGGCGACCCAGGCGGCAAATACCACGAACGAGCAGATCGAGGGACTTGCCACGTCTGCGCAAAAGATCGGCGAAGTCATCACCATCATTTCGGAGATTGCCGAGCAGACGAACCTGCTGGCGCTCAACGCGACCATCGAGGCCGCGCGCGCAGGTGATGCCGGAAAAGGCTTTGCCGTTGTGGCCTCCGAGGTCAAGGAGCTGGCGGAACAAACCGCGCGGGCGACCGAACAGATCGGTGAACAGATCACTGAAATCCAGGCTGCCACGAGCGATTCTGTGACGTCCATCCGCGGCATCACGGAAACCATGGAGGAAGTGAACGGATACACCGTCGCGATTTCCAGCGCTGTCGAGGAGCAAAACGCGGCGACATCCGAAATCAGTCGCAACGTTCAGCAAGCTGCGACCGGAACGGAAGAAGTCACCACCAATGTCGAAGGCGTGAATGGTGCCGTTGAGGAAACACGCCAGTCGGCGGAACAGATGCGGTTGGCATCTACGCAAGTCGCCGAACAGTCTGAAAACATGAAGAAGACTGTCGATAACTTTCTTTCAAACGTTGCCGCAGCCTGATCGGGTCTGAGGCATCGAGTCTGATTGTCGTTGCATGGGACACAAAGTGCTTTCTGAAAGCGCTTTGTGTCCTTTTCGGCTGGGTGGGTTCCTGCTGACTCAACCCCGTGCCGCGGTCACGAACTGGGTCCAGTGCTCGCGGTCGATGAAACCGTAGTGCCCTGCGCCGTCCCATTGGTGAAGCGTGCTGTTCGGCAGTTGCTCGGCGAGGTAGCGCGGCATGTTGGGTGAAATGATGTCGTCGGCGGTTCCGTAGAAAACGTCGGCTGGTTGCTTCACGTCCTTGGGGTCGAACCCCCAGCCCCAGAGAGCCTCTGTCATCTCATACACCCCCTCTTCCTCCTGGATGTAACCCAGGCGGAAATTCTCCTCGAACATGGCTTCCTGTTCCGGCGTGCGGGTGAAGGTCGCGGCATCATGGGGCAGATCGTCCCCGGCCGACGCGACATAGGATGGGAGGTCTTTCTCGATTCTTTTCGCTTCCATGCGCATGCCCCAGCGCAGCCACCGGTGATGGTTGCGGATGCGGACGATCATTTTCAGGTTCTTCATCACCAGCATGTCGGTGACGCCCGGCGCGTCGAACGGGGCCACCGGCGAGGCCAGCGTCACCTTTTTGGCGCGTTCGGGCATGTGATAGGCGATCGAGAGCGCATGCGGCCCGCCGCCCGAATGACCGGCGACATGAAACGTCTCGAGGTTGAGGTGGTCGGCAAGCTGTTCCATGTCCGGACCCCAGTCGACCATCTTGCGGTCCGGTTTCGGGGACGAACCGCCCACACCCGGCTGGTCGGCGCAGATCCATCGCACGCCAAGGGACGCTGTGAGCGCATCGTCTGGATTGCGGATGACGTGGGAATCCGAAAAACCGTGATTGAAGATCACGGGCGTCCCGTCCGGATCGCCAAAACTGTCGAAGCTCAGCGTTCGCCCGTCGGCGAGCGTCATTTCCTGGCCCATGGCTGCCCCCCTTGAGTTCGTCAGGCGAAGAAGGTGACAGGTCTTAGGTGGGGACTATTGCGGGAATTGCCAGCTCCTGCCGCAAGTCTGGCGCTGCGGTCGCAAACCATTGACCGCACAAAGAACCGGCGCCGCGGGAAGCGGCGCAGGTCTTGCGGTTCCTGGCCGGTTTATTGCCGTGTCAGGGTAACGGTCGCCGATCCCTTGGAACTGGTTGCCCGGATATGCTGGCGACTGCCATTCACGCTGATGCTGACGTCACCCGCTACATCGTGCTGCTCACTGTAAAGGCGACCCGTGTAGCGCGTATTGCTGCGCTTGACGACACGCCCGGACGTCTTGAAAACGCCGTGCGCGTGAGCACACGTGACGTGTACGACGAAGGTTCGGCCGCTGCCTTCCTCATACCGGATTCGGCAGCGAATGCGCTCGGCTTTCCCGGATGTCAGCTTGACCAGCCCGTTGCCGCGCCATGCTCCCGTTATCGGCGCGGCATTCGCCGTTTCCACGGCCATGGCGATGGCAAAGACCGCTGCAATCATACTTGCAAAAATGTAACGCATCTGGATACACCCCCAAGGTTAGATGGGGCCCGATTCGCCGAGCGATAGCAAGAGGAGGTCTCGCAAAGGAACCCGTTTTTGCGAGTGAAGCTGATTTTTGTGCCACAGTGATGGCGTGTTTGCGCGTCTTCGCCAGGATGCGCGCCGGCCATCGCGGAATAGTCCGCCTACTGTGGTGTCATGCGACGGACTTTTCGGAAGTGCCTTGTTCGACGAAGCTCTCCGGATCCGGTTTGACGCAGTTGCGTCCGCCGTTCTTTGCTTCATAGAGCTGCTTGTCGGCGCGGTCGATCAGGGTTCCCGTTGTATCGGTCGCTTCACACTCCGCCACACCGATCGAGACGGTGACGAATCCGAGTTTGTCACCAGATGTGCGGTTCACCAGTTCCCGGTTGGCCATGGCCTCGCGGATACGGTCGGCAACCTTTACGCCAACCGCAAGATCCGCCCCGGGCATGATGATCGCGAACTCCTCGCCACCATACCGGGCCACGAGATCACCATCCCGCACACTGTGATGGAATATGTTGGCTACGAAACGGAGCGCGGAGTCGCCGGCGCGGTGGCCATACTTGTCGTTGAACGCCTTGAAGTGGTCGACGTCAAACATGCAAAGGGCAAGCGGTTCGCCGGTCTCTTGCGCTATCTGTATTTCCCCGGCGAGTGTCTCGTCGAACTGCTTGCGGTTGGCGACACCAGTTAGCGAATCGGTCTGGGATTCAAGCTTGATCTTGTTGAGGGCGGACTTCAGTTGCTCGATCTGGTCAGCCGATGCGGTCAGCCGCGTCTCCATCTCCTTGGTTTTCTTGGTCATTGCGCGCGTCGTGCGCAGCAGGGCGACGACGGCCTCCCGGACCTTCCTCTGGTCGGATTGGTTCGCCAGGCTGGCTTCTGCCGTCTTCACCGAGTCGCCGAAGCTGCGGGTCGTCGAGACCGCGTCGTGCACCACCTCCAGCGCCTGGTGAACTTCCTTGCCCAGCTTGTCGCCCATGCCGCTGTAATCGTGGGCGCAACTGGCTTCCGAAAGGTGAAGCTCGAAAAGGAAGTCCAGCTCGGACGGCGCCGGCTGCGGATTGCGTTGTAAAAGCTCGGCAAAAGCGTTGGCAAGCGCGCGGTTTGAACCTTCCACATATTCGTAGAAGAGTTGAAAGTAGCGGGGAATCAGAAGCGCGCCGGCATCGGCCATGAGTTCCACGGCCTTCAGGAACAGGCGTTTCGCTGTGCTCTGGTCCGTCACATTCGACATTGGATTCGGCCCGCGTTCTGCCCCGCGGACTGCAGTCCATCTGCAACCCATGCGTGCGTTAGCATGATGACGCTCGCACACAGGGATTGTCGTCAGGTTAACGGCGAGATCACAATTTCAGACGGACCGGATGTGCGCGGATTGCTGGGCAATCGCACCATGGCCCTGGCTTGTGTACAGTCGGGGCAACGCCTAAAGGACAACCGCCCTCCTCTCGACGAAGCCGATCCTGAAAGCCCACGCCCGATGAGCATTGTCCTAACAACCGTGCTGCCGTTCTTCGCCATCATCTTCTGCGGAATGATTGCGGGACGGCGTGAATTGCTCACCGGCGAGGCAGTGCGTGCGCTCAACACCTTCGTGTTCTATTTCGCGCTGCCGGCCCTGGTGGCCCTGAAGCTGGCGCAGACCCCGCTCCCGGCGCTGTTCCACCCGGAGTTTCTCTTTGCATGGCTGTGTGCCGCGCTGCTGACGTTTCTGTCCTGTGCAGTCCTGGGGCGGGTGATGTTCCGTACCAGCGCCGGCGAATCCGCCGTGCAGGGACTTGCCTGCTGTTTTTCCAACACCGGTTTCCTCGGCTTTCCCATGCTGGTGGCGCTTTATGGAGACTGGACAACGGGACCTTTCGTGATTGCGCTCACCATCGACATGGTCATCCTGATTCCGCTGGCCACGGTCTGGCTCCAGGCCATGTCGCCGGAGCGCAGCGGATCGATTGCTACCCGGGTGCTGCATGCCTGGCGGGACTCGTTGCTGACGCCGCTCATCGCTGCGATCCTCGTTGGCCTCGCCATATCGGCTACCGGGTTGAACCTTGCGGCGCCGATCGAGCGCTTCCTCGAGACGCTCGGACAGGCTGCCGCGCCGAGCGCCCTTTTCGCCCTCGGGGTTGCGCTCGCAAGCCGCAATGCAGACGAGCGCCGCGGCGAACTGGCATTCCTTACCATCGGCAAGCTGGCGATCCATCCGGGCAACGTCGCTCTGTTCGTTACCCTCTTCGCGGTCGACGACGCGTGGGCGAAGGCCGGGGTGTTGTTTGCGGCCCTTCCCATCGCGAACACGGTGTTCGTGCTGGCCGACGAGTTCGATACCTACGCGGTCCGCGCTTCGGCCGCGATCCTCGTCACCACGGTGCTATCGATCTTCTCCCTGTCCGCCCTCGTCTACTGGCTCGGTTGAGCCGGTCCTGCGGCAAAGAAGAAGCCCCGCGGTCTCTTTCGAGTGCGGGGCTTTGAGGATCAACCTTTGATGTGCAGGGTTATGACACGGGAGGGCCCCATCAGACGCACGGCGGGCCGGCGTCGACGATAACGACACCACCGATCTCCAGGGTGCCGACGAAATTGCCGGCGCCTTCACAGAGGTTTCCACCGATGACCGCGTTGTTGATGTTGCCGGCGCCGTTGATGGTGTTGCCCCCACCGTTTACGTCGAGCAGGTCGTCGCCGATGGTCCCGGCGAAGATGTTGTCATCGATGGTGACGGTGTTGTTTGCGCCGAACTGCAGAGCGTCTTCAAAAACACCATTGATCGTATTCCCCGCTATGACGACATTGGTGTTCAAGTCCGTAAATTCGATGCCGTTGTCGTCGCCGGCGTTGCCGATGTCGGTGAGCACGTTGTTGACGATGGTGACGTTGCTGTTGCCGCCGGCTTCGAAGTCAATGCCATCGTCGTCGGCGTTGGTCACGGTCGAGTTCGCGATCGTCACATTGGTGTTGTCGCCACCGAAATTGATGCCGTCATCGTCGATGTTCTCAACTGTCGCATTGGTGATCAAGACGTTGGCGTTGCTGTCATCAAAGTCGATGCCGTCATTGTCCGAGTTCCGGACCGTCACGGTGTCGATCGTAACGCCGGAGTTGCCGCTCGTGAACGAGATCGCCTCGCCGTCAGTGGTGTCGATGACAGTGTTGGTAATCACGATGTTGGCGTTGTTATTGTTGATGTCGATGGCGTTGCTGTCCGAGTTCGTAATCGTCGTGTTCTCGATTGTAATGTTGGAGTTGTCGTTGTCGAATTCGATTCCGTCGTCCACATTCGCGATGTTCGTGTGATAGATCGACACGTTCCTGTTGTTGTCATTGAAGAAGATGCCTTCATCGTTGGCGTTTTCGATCGTCACATTTTTGATCAGGACCTTCTTGTGGTCGTCGTTGAACTGGATGCCGTCGCCGCCGACATCCATGATCATGGTGTCCGTGATGGCGACGTTGGAGACGCCGTCTGCGGCGGCCTCGATACCGTTATTGTTTCCGCCTGCGCCCAGGCCGCCCTCAATGCCAAGGCCGGCCAGATGCGTATTGTTGTCGATCTTCAAGATCGCCTGATTCAGATTGCTGGTAATGGTGGGCTTGGCGCCCGGCGCCTTGAAGTTTGCCGTGGTGCCTGACCTGACGCCGGTCACCCTGATGGTCGAGCCGCCGCCCTGCAGCGTCTGGTTCGGTCCGACGATAAAGCTGCCATTGGTGGTGCCGCCGTCGAGGATGATCAAGCTGTTCTCGCCGTTGGCGTCAATGGTGCCCTGCAGATCGCCACCGCCCTGCAACACGGCGGCACGGTCGAAGTTCACGCCCGTCAGGGCGTCAAAGACGTTCTCTTCCTTGCTCTGGACCGTGATGATGTCGGTGTCGCGCTCAAGACCGTCGGTCATGCGCAACTCCTGCGCGGTCAATGATGCTGTGCGCAGGGCCGCGTCGGACCCTCTGGCGCCGAAGGGGATTCGCAGTCTGGCGCCGATCTCGAACCTAGTGTCGCGGACCTCGTCGTAGGAGAGTTCGCTCTCGATCGTCAGCCGTGAACCGGGCAGCGAAGATACGATATCGTTGATACGGTATTCCAGACGCCCCTTGGGGCCCGCAACCTCTTCGACGGCGTCGTCATCGTCGAACCAGAAGCCGCCCACATAACCCCTGAGCTCATGGCGCTTCGCGCGCGCCGGGGCGTCCTTCGATCCACCGCCGCCGCCTCGACTACGGCCGAACAGGAGCATGCCGACCTCACCGTCGATGCCGTAAAGCGCCACTTCCTCGCCACCGATCAGGAAAATGTTATTGCCCTGCAGGACCACCTCGGCCAGTCCCGGCGAGGCCTTGGGGTCGGTGACGGGCACGTAGCCGTTCACGCGCACATCGAAGCGTTCCGAGAGCGCCTCAACGCCGAACGACACCTGGTGGAAGGTGTTGTCCTCTTCCGTGTCGCGGATGTCCCATCCCGCCCACAGGCCCAGGTTCCAGCCTGAGGGGAGCATCTGCCGGTAGCCGAGCGCCAGATTGGCTTCCTGCACGTCTTCTTCGAAGAGCTTGCCCCGTGCGTCGAGGAAGAACAGCGTCGTCGCCGACTGAGCCAGCGGTGTGAACAGGACGATCTCACCGCGGCTTGTGTCATCCGTGCCGTAGAAGCCGCCGAGTTCCCACCAGCCCACGAATTTGTTGTGAGAGGCGACCGGTGCAGCTACGTCACCGCCCGCGCGTGCGGGCGCCAAACCAATGAAGGCGGCGCATATCAAGACGCACGATAGCGTTGCAAGTTGTTTGAGACGGCTCATCAGTATGCCCCCCGGGCAGAATATACTCATCGTCACGCGTGGGAGCGTGGGTGCAACTTCGGCTTGAATACTAGGGTTTTTGTCCCGGAATCGGTCTCCCGTTTCGCCGAATCGCCGGTTGTTTTTTCGGACCTGTTGCCGAAGAGTTACGAAAAGGCCTATCTATCCGTGCGCAATGAGTTGTATGCAACTAATGGTGGTGGCGGCTTCTCGATGGTGGAGCGTGTCCGCGTGCTTTTCGCTCTTGAGGGATTCGCGGCGATACGGGCGGGCGGCGGCAAAGATTTCGCGAAACAGAGGCCACGCAGGTTCTTTCGAGCGCGGTGCAACTTGCCGTTCGGATGCACTTTGCCAAAGCTAGACGCGCGGATCCGTTTCTCCGCCGTCCGCGCCATACATGATGACCCACGTCGCGAAGTCGTCGGTGAAATCCTCGAAGCGGTGAACGGAGCCCGCCGGCGTGAAAATCGCATCGCCGGCCCCGAAGTCCGCGCGGGTGAGCGAGGCTTCGTTCTTTCCGCTTGCGAAGGTGCCCGATCCGCTGATCACGACATAGACTTCGTCCTGATCATGAGGCGGCTGGTGGTCTTCACCGCGCGGCTTGTAAAGGTAGAGCTTCAGCGTCCCGTGTTCGCGTAACAGCGCTGCCGGCAGCCCGAGCGGCGCCGTTCCCGAGGCAACGGCGTTGCTGACGGCCCGGTGCGCATCGGCCAAAGGCGTTACGTGTTCCATGCCGGTATTCGTTCTGTGCGAAAGACTCCACCGATTTGAAGACGGTCAGGTCGCGGTATTCAAGGCGCGTCTGGTCGCACGAAAACTTGCGCCGTCGCCATTATTGACGATGAGCGTGGTCGACGCGGGCACCGCATTGACGACGGTCTGCGCCGCCATGCAGGCGCGCTCCGCGACCTCGCCCATCTTTGCGATCACGTCCTCGTTTTCCTTGGTTTCGATCAGAACAAACGTCTCGATGCCTTTGGAAAGACCTTCCATTTCTCCGCCCATATCGGCGGTCATGCCGGGAATGCGCGACTGGAATTTCATCTTCTGCTCGACCCTGATCGACGACACATCGAGCTTCTGGCTGTCGGCATAGCCCTTGAGATGGGTGAGCAGGCAGAAGGCAATTCCCGCCGCGAGGTAGGACAAAGGCGCGGGTGCGGTATCGGTGCCGCCGATCACGGTGCCTTCGTCACAGAGGAGCTCGAAGGCACCGAATGTCGGAATGTTGGGCTTGACGGTTCCGCGCTTCACCATACCCGGGCCGTCCAGAAGCTCGGCGATAACGTGAACCTCGAGATCGAGGCCTTTCCTGGATTTCTTCGCGGGCTGAATGTCAAACGAAATCGGCTCCGGCATCTCTGCCACACGCCGTACGATGGGTTGTCCGACTCCTGTCTCGGGATGTTCCGTCTGTGAATTCATGTCATGGGTCCTTAATTATGGTACGATAGCGTACCGATTTGAAATGCTATATATGGTACGATAGCGTACCGGTCAAGTGATTGCGTGAAAGGAACCGAAAATGGCGGAGACGTTGAGCGGACGAGAGAAGCAACAGGCTGAAAAACGCTCGGAAATCCTCACTGCCGCAACGAAGCTGTTCTTCAATGAAGGGTATGGTCGCACGACCATGGACCGGGTCCGTGCAGAGGTGGGCGGATCCAAGCGCACGCTCTACAGGAATTTTGCGAGCAAGGAGGAGCTCTTCGAGGCAATCGTAAAACAGGTCTCCGACAGGGTGCTCGCCGCCCTTACCCCTCCCCTGGACCAGGGCGACATCAAAAGCGCGCTCATCGCCATGGGTACAAACTATCTGAAGGTTCTGACCTCACAGGACGGCATTGCCCTTTACCGCGCCATGGTTTCCGAGGCGCCGCACTTTCCGGATCTCGCGCGGACCTTCTTCGCCAATGGGCCCGGCCGCGCCGATGCCCACTTGGCTGATTTTCTGGAGTCCCGGTCGCGTGAGGGTCAGCTCGACGTTTCGGATCCCGAACGCGCGGCCGCTCAACTTCTTGGCGCTTTCCGCGGAGACTTGCACCTCATGGCGGTTCTCAACGGGAATATCCCGGACGAGAAGCAAATCGCTGCCGCCGCGGCCAGCGCCGTCGAGACCTTCCTTTTCGGCCATGCGGCAGAATAGAGTGACGGCCGGACGAAATCGAAAGACGAGGCAGCCTCGATGAAGCCGAGACGTGTTCTGTTTGTTGCCGCCGCCATGGTTCTGGCCGGCGTCCTCACCGGCGGCCCGGGAAATGCTGAACCCACGGATGCCGAGAGAGCGGCGCAGTCCCGTCAGCTCATCAAGGGCTTCGCCGGTCGGCTGCAGGGTGAACTCAAGGCCGCCATGGCGGCGGGCGGCCCGGAAAAGGCCATTCCCGTCTGCCACACCGCCGCCCCCGCGATCACGCGGGAAAAGGCCGCCGAAAAGAACTGGTCGGTGGGGCGGACGGCCTTGAAGCTGCGCAATCCTGAAAACGCGCCCGATGCGTGGGAACGGTCGGTGCTGGAGGCGTTCCAGGCACAGCTCGCTCAGGGTGCCGATCCCGCCAAGCTCGAGCGGTACGAGACCACGGTTCAGGACGGCAAGCGGGTGTTTCGCTACATGAAGGCGATCCCGACGCAGAAACCATGCCTCACCTGCCACGGTCCAAATGTGAAAGACGCCCTGCGGAAACAGATCACCGAACTCTACCCGCAGGACCAGGCAGTCGGGTTTCAGCTCGGAGAGCTCCGCGGCGCCTTTACCATCGTTCAACCGCTGGAGTGATGGCTAGCTTCTGCCCGCCGCGAGCCAGTGGTTGAAGGCTTGCCGCAGAGACTCCTCTTCCTTGCGGAACAGGAACACTTTTTCCACATGGGTGAAGGGATCGTCCGGATTGGCGGCGCACAGCCCGCTGTTCTGCTGCTCCAGGTATTGCGCTTCCAGAGAGTCCGTGAACATCACGTCCGCTTTCCCTTCGCGCAGGAAGTCGAACGGTTCATGGTTGTCCGGCACGAGGATGATCTCTGCGTGCCTGATGGCCTCGAGCCCGAACCGCTCGTTGGTGCCGCCACGGTTTTCGATGACGCGCACGCCCACCCGGTCGATGGCGTCAAGCGTGCGATAGCTTTGCGCCTCGCCGCAGCGCACCAGCGCCACCTTGCCCGTCGTCGCGATCGTATCGGACAGGAGTGCAGCATTCGCGCGCGCGTCTGTCCTTGAGATGCCGCCCGCGCCCATCTGGAATTTGCCCGCCGTCAGATCGTCCAGCATGTCCGTCCAGGTGGTGCGCACGAAGATGGGTGCAAGATCCTGCGCCCGTGCAAACGCCGTTGCCGTATCGATGTCACGGCCCGAAAACGCCCCTGTCTCCGGGTCGCGCCAGGTCAGCGGTTTGTAATCACCTGTGGTGCCGATCCGGAGCGTTTGTGACGGCGGTGCGGTCTCCATGACGCGACCTTCAGTGCGCCACTAAGTGGTGTCAACACGGCATGGTCCCGTCATTCACACAGCTGTCGATTGGCAGGAGCCGCTCGCCGCGGCGGATCGGGACGGTATCTGGTGAGAAATCCTGAACGAAACTGTGACCTTCATCCCTGACGCGTTTGATAAAGCTGTCGAGATGGCGCATGGCGTTGACGCGGGGAATATCGTGCAGGACGAGCGTCGTCCAGGCTCGCGAACGGATCTCGGTCATCGCTCTCTCCGGCCATCCTTCGCCGTCTTCCCAGTCCCGGGCAATTCCATTGAACAAGACACAAGTGAACCCGCCCTGCTCCAGCCGGAGTACGTCGCTTGGCTTGAAGACCCGGTGATCGAGCACCCCCGAATTGCAGTAAGGGCGGAACAAGCCGTCAGCATGGACGAGATCGCCCATGATCTCTTGCGTGCGCACGACTTCTGCGTCGAACGCGCCCTCCGGCGCTTCTCCCAGGGATACGGAATGAGAATAGGTATGGTTGCCGATCCAGTGCCCCGCGTCACGGGCACGGACAGCGCAAGCACGGGCCGCGTCTGACTCCAGTTTCTTGCCGACCACGAAGAACGAGGCGCGAATGTCGTGGGCCGCCAGCACATCCAGGACGTGGGGCGTTACCTCAACTTCGGGCCCGTTGTCGAAAGTCAGTGTAACGTTTGCCATATGGACTGAGCACCACGCGTGTAGCCGTCGCAGCAAACTGCCATAAGGCGAAATCCATTCCAAACGGGACGTCATTGCGTTCGCGTCGGCATCGCCGCGACACAGTTTGGGGGCACTCTTTGCCGGTCAGTTTGCCGGGAGAGAGCGATGGCGCGTACAGCGAAGCGTAAGGACTTGCCATACTGCGATATTGTCATGAAGGGCGGGGTCACGTCCGGCGTTGTCTATCCGCTGGCGATCGTTGAGCTGCACCAGAAATACCGCATTAAGTCGGTCGGCGGGACGTCCGCCGGGGCGCTTGCGGCAGCCATCGTGGCGGCGGCTGAATATGCACGCGCCTCGGGTGGTTACGAGCGGATCGCTGCACTGCCCGAAGAGATCGCCCGCGTGCTGTTCTCGCTGTTCCAGCCGGAACCCAGGTATCGCCCGCTGTACGACGCGTTTACCGGTGCGGCGCGCGCCCAAAGCAGAACAGGCGGCATGATGTCCGGCCTTTGGGTCCTGTTGCGCGGCTATCCCGGCGCCTGGGCGCCGTGGACCCTCCCCGGCCTTGTGCTGGTCCTCGGCGGCGTTATCGTCGGACCGGCTTGGTTGGTTGTCCTCGGTGTGGTTCTCGCCCTTGCCGGCGCGGCCTACGGGTTCTTCCGCAAGCTCAGTCGGCTTGTCCTCCGCGACCTGCCCGCGAGTGATTTCGGCATCTGCCCCGGCCTGCGCCAGGACGCATACAGCGAGCCTGCCCTCACCGAGTGGCTTGCCGACAAGATCGACGAGGTCGCCGGCATTGGAGGCGTGCGCGATGGCGACGATGCACGTCCGCTGACGTTCGGCGATCTGGCGCGCGATGAAGGCGCGGCGAACGACCGCCCCGACGGTGCGGCCCATCCCTCGGGTCACGCGATCGCTCTGGCGGTGATGACCACGGACCTGATGTCACGGCGGCCCTATCGCCTGCCTTTCCGCGACAACATCCACTTCTTCAGCAAGTCGGAGTTTTCAGAGCTCTTCCCGCCACGTGTTATTGCGCAACTCGTCGGCAATCGAGAGCCGCGTGAAACGGAACCCGGCGTGCCGGATGATCTCTATCCTGTTCCGCCGGCGCCGGATTTGCCGGTTGTGGTCGCGGCGCGCATGAGCCTTAGCTTTCCCGGGCTCATCCGTGCCGTGCCCCTGTGGAAGCGGGATTTCACGCGTGCCAGCCCGGACGCCGGGACCCACCCGATGATCCGCTGCCTGTTCACGGACGGCGGTCTGAGTTCCAATTTCCCGATTCATTTCTTCGACCGGCTGTTGCCGCGCTGGCCGACCTTCGCGATCGCGTTGCAGCCGTTTCATGAGGAGCGCCATTCGGAAAGGAAACGCGTCTGGATGAACCCGAAGCCCGGAAGCGGCCAGCTTCTTCCCATGCACGAGATTTCCGGGGTGCTCGATTTCACGATGACGCTGCTCGATGCGGCCAAGGACTGGCAGGACAATATGCAGTCGACGCTTCCGGGGTACCGCGAACGCATTGCCCATATCGCGCTCAAGGGAGATGAGGGCGGCCTCAACCTCGACATGGATGACGAGACCATTCACGGCCTCATCGGATACGGTGCAGAAGCGGGCGGGATCGTCACATCGGCGCCGACAAAGGGCGGGTTCGATTTCGACGATCATCGCTGGCGGCGGCTGCTCGTGGCCATGTCGCGGCTCGAAGAGGAGCTCATCGAATTCTCCGAAGCGTGGGCGGGAGACGGCGAACTGGCCGAGCCCTATGACGCCTACCTCAAACGCCTGAAAACACCGCCGAGTTACAAGCCGTCGGCCAGATGGCGCAACGAACTGGAGGCGCGCGCCCGCACGCTCGCCGCACTCGGGAAGCAGTGGAAGAAGAACCCGGTCATCAACGAGAAGGAGACGAACATTCCGAGCCCCGGCGCCAACCTCCGGCTGACGCCGAAGGAGTGATCCGGGTCTTCCGGAACGTGGCCAATCCCGCGCGTGACTCAGCTCTCGTGAGCAGCCTTCATCTCGCGGATGGCTGAACGCACGCGCCGCCACAGCTCCATCTTGTCGTCGTCCTTGGCGTCTTCCGCATCCTGGAACTGTTTGGCGGCCTCCGCCTCGGCCTTCGCGCCGTGCGCATCTATCAGGCGTTTGGCGATGTTGTGCACTTGCGACATGTCCATGGCGCTCTCCCTTTGTCCGACAAGTGACGGAGAGAAAGTAACGCGGCATTGCCCAGTCGGCATTGAGGAGGATCAACCGGGCGGCCGTAAAAAACCGCTAATGGTTGTAAAGACGGACGCGCACCCACAAGAGGTCAGGTATGAGCCGAAAACTCCTGCTGTATGTGATCATTTCGATTTTGCTTGTGATTGCCGGTGCGCTCATCACCGGGCAGTTCGACATTCATCCACTGGTGGGCATTGCCGTCACCCTTGTCATTATTCTGGTCGCAGCCGCAGTGACGCGCAAAAAAGGCGAGTGAACCAGTTACGTTGTGTCTGCGGGCGCAGGGCCGGCAGCGAAGATAATCCGATACACTCTCAGTCGATGATGAGCGTCAGCGGGCGCTCGACATTGGCTTGGGGATCGAACTCGGAGCGCCCGGTATAATTGATGTGGCGGCCATAGGTGTGCAGCGAGATCGCGACATCGTCGCCGACGTTCCAGACCGTGTGAATGTCATCCGGCATGCATGTGGAGACCGCGCCCGCGGTCATCACCCGTTGACCTGTCTGTTCCAGCTCCGCATAGCCTTCCTTCGAACCATCGTCGAGCCGCCGCCACTCGGTCTCCTGCTCCTGGCCGTGCATGCCGACGACGACTGCCCAGGTCTTGTGGTTGTGCGCGAGTGTACCGCGGTCAGGCAGCCATGAGGCGACGAACACGGCGAGATCGTGATTGTCCTCTTCGTGCAGAAGATGCAACGAGAACCCCTGCTCCTCGTTGCATCGGTAAAATTCGTCCTTCATGAAGCCCGGCGTCGCCGCGAGTTTCGCGGCCAGCGGTCTCACCCGTTCGGTGATTTTGGTGTGATCCGTCTCCGCCGCCGTGATGCCGCGCAGATCCTCGACATATTGCTCCAGGCTGTAGTCCGAACTGCCCATGACGTTTCCCTCTTCTGTTGTTCTTGATGGATGCGTTGAGGTCTGAAGACTGGCGTGACTGCGTTCCGTCGGCGCGAATCTACCAAACGGTCATACGGCGTCCAAGTCTTTGCGTCCGCCCTTTAGCGGTTTCCGCTTGACGCCGCGACATCTTGTATATAACTAACAAGTTATGGAACTAAGTCGTTATGAACAAGGTGCCCGCACGGGTGTATCGCAGAATCTGGACGCCGTGTTTGCCGCCCTTGCTGACCCCACGCGCCGGGCGATTCTGACCCGGCTCGCATCTGGCGAGGCCAGTGTCAACGAGATCGCCGCACCCTTCGAAATGAGCCAGCCGGCGGTCTCCAAGCATCTCAAGGTGCTTGAGCGCGCCGGCCTCATCGAGCGCGCGATCGACAAACAACGCCGCCCGGCCCGGCTGAAGGCGGAGCCCATGGCGGCGGCGGTCGAATGGCTGGAGGAATTCAGGCAGTTCTGGTCGGGCAGTTTCGACCAGCTCGACGGCCTGCTGGAAGAACTCAAACAGACACGCAGCAACGGGGAGAAGCCATGAGTGATTTGCCGGAGTACGTTTTGGAGCGGGTCTTCGACGCACCGCGGGAGTTGGTGTGGCGAACCTGGACGGAGCCTGAGCTTCTGTCGCGCTGGTACGGACCGGGTGTGGAGACGATCATACACAAGCTGGACGTCACGCCGGGCGGCTTGTGGCTGAATGAGATGAAGTGGGGTGACAACTCGAACTTTCAGCGCGTTGAATACACGGAGGTCGTGCCGCCTGAACGCCTCGTCTGGCTGCATTCGAACACAGACGCGGACTGGAACGTGGCGCCCAACCCGATGATGCCGGACTGGCCGGAAGTGCTGCTGACAACGGTGACATTCGAGCAAGAAGGCAACGGTACGCGCATGCGTCTCACCTGGGTGCCGCACGAGGCGAGCGAAAAAGAGGTGGCCGGCTTCGCCGCGGCGATCGCCAATCTCGACAAGGGCTGGGGCGCCGGCATGGAACTCCTCGCCGAGCTGCTGAAGGAGCTGAAAACCAAGTAAAACGGCCATTTTCACGCCGCATTGTGCCACTATAGTAGTAGAGCATCACGAGACGGCCCTCTCGCAGCCCACCCCAAGGCTGAGGGCCGTTTTTTTGTGTTGCGAACATGCCTTGGCCAGCCACCCCCCGGGCTGGCCATTTTTCTTGGGCCCACCGGTCCTCCGCGACCTGCCTCTGCCGTGCCGACCGCGGCCCTTCCCCATTTCCGCGATTGTCCCTATGATCTTCTGACCAGCAGCAATCAAGAACCGGACGATTGAATCCGGCACATTCGCGACAGGGAGGCGTGCATCGCCCGCGAGCCGGGCGTGCAACGGCGGTTTGGTGGCGTTTCGGTACGTTTCGCGTCGGTGGCTTTTGAGTGCGGTGGGCTCCGCGGCCGCGGCGCCTTTTCTGCCTTCTCCCCGCATATTGGCGGCGGAGAAGGAGATCCTCTTCGGCCTGACTCCAGTGTTTCTCACCAACGATCTGGAATTGCTGACGCGGTTGAAAGGCTATTTCTCCCGTGTGACCGGGCGCGAGGTACGCCTCGTGCAGCGGCGCACCTATCAGGAAATCACGACGCTTCTGCTGAGCGGCCAGATCGATGCCGCCTGGATCTGCGGCTACCCGTTTATCCGCTATCGCAACCGGCTCGATCTGCTCGCGGTGCCGTCCTGGCGTGGGCGGCCATTGTACCAGTCCTACCTGATCGTTTCGCCCGACCGGAGCGTGAAGACGGTCGAAGACCTGCGTGGTGACATTCACGCCTTCTCCGACCCGGACAGCAATTCAGGCTACCTGGTGACAACCGCCTTGATCGCCGAGCGCGGCGAGCGGCCCTCGGAGTTCTTCAACCGCACCTTTTACACTTACGGTCACCGCAATGTGGTGCGCGCCGTTTCGGCGGGGCTCGCACAGAGCGGCAGTGTGGACGGGTATGTCTGGGAGGTGATGAAGGAGACCGAGCCGGAGCTCACCGCGCGCACCCGCATCCTGCGCAAATCCGAATGGCTGGGGTTTCCCCCGGTGGCCGCCTCCGCGGAACCGCGCGACGCCGATGCCGTGCGCCGGATCACCGCGGCGCTAGAGCAGATGGATCAGGACAAGGAGGGACAGGCGATCCTGAAGATGTTGCGGCTCGACCGGTTCGAAAAGCGCGGACCCGACATTTTTGATCTCATTGGCGAAAAGGTCTCTCAGGTGCAGAGGCTCGGATGAACCGGTTTCGCGCCCACTCCATGCCCCGCCCGATGTCCTGGCCGATCAGCCTGAAGGCGCCGTTGCTCGTGGCGATCCTGATGCTGGCAGTGAGCGCGCTTGTGTCGGAGCGCGTCCTGAACCGGCTGGCGCACATCCAGAACGAAAACCTCGCCGGGTTGACGGCCACATATCTGGATGGTCTGTCCTCCTCGCTTGTTCCACATGTCCTGCGTGAGGATGTCTGGGAGGTATTCGATATCCTGGAGCGCTCCAGGGATCACAAGGGCGGCCTGAAGCCCTTGCGTACGGTCGTCGCCAACATGAATGACGAGGTGATCGCTGCGTCCGATCCGAACTCCCTACCGGTTGAGACGTCTCTTCCGAATGCCTTCAAGGCCAACTTTCCCAGCCAACAGGAACTGACGCTGGCGCCGGAGACCAATCGCGCCTTCTCCTGGCGGCGCATAAACCATCAGGGACGCGACATCGGAACCATCTTCGCCGAGATCGACATCTCACCGCTTATGGTGGAACGCACACAGGTGCTGCGCACGCTGATCATCACCAACACGCTGTTGGCGCTTGGTCTGGCGGCAATCGGGTACTTCTCGGTCCGCCGGTTGTTGCGCCCGGTCAGCGTTCTGGCGCGTCACCTCGATCATGTGCGCCGTGGCGCCGCGGAGCCCATTCCGGAACGGCAGATCAGGAATGCGGGAACCGAGTTCGGCCGCCTCTTCCGCCGCTACAACGCCATGGTCAAGGCCGTGAAGGAGCGGCAGGCCCTGTCCGCGCGCTTGGCGAACGAAGAGAAGCTCGCGAGCCTGGGGCGGCTGGCCTCCGGCATGGCGCACGAGATCAACAATCCGCTGGGTGGGATGTTGAATGCCGTCGATGCCGTAAAACGCCACGGGCAGAGCGCCACGGTACGCGAGACGTCGGTACGGCTGATCGAACAGGGTCTGCGCGGCATTCGCGATGTGGTGCGCGCGGCGCTGTTTTCGTATCGCGGCGAAGCCGAAACGCGTCCGGTCAGCAAGGAGATGATTGACGACTTGAGGTTTCTCATTCGCCCGGAACTCAAGCGGAAGAACCTGAAGGCTGATTGGGACAACACGTTGAAGGGCGAGGTTGCGGTTTCGGCGCATCCGGTGCGGCAGGCGGTCTTGAACATGTTGCTGAACGCATGCGCGGTCGCGCCGGAAGGGTCCACGATTCGCGTGTGCGCGAAAGCCGAGGACCATGTGCTGACGGTTTCCGTGTCGGATGAGGGCCCGGGCCTTCCGGAGCGTTTCAAGACCTATCTGGAGTCGGAACAGGCGGGTTCCGCCCCGATAAAGGACAATGCCGGTCTGGGGATCTGGATGATCCGCCGCCTGGCCGATGAAGTCGGTGGTGTGATCAAAGTCGAAAAGCCATCCGGCGGCGGAACGCGGATAACGCTGGACGTGCCCCTGGCGCGTGAGGAGATGCAACATGCAGCTTGAGGGCCGGACCATCACGATCGTCGAAGACGACCCCATCATGGGGGAATCCCTGGTCCAGAGCCTGACGCTCGAAGGCTGTTCGGTGCATTGGTGCGAGACCGGCGCGGAGGCCGTCTCCTGGCTGTCGAAACGCAAAACCGACCTTGTCGTTTGCGATATCCGGCTGCCCGACGCAAACGGCGGCGAGATCTTCTCCAGATTGTCGGCCGAGGGCGAGGCGCCGCCTTTCATGTTCGTGACCGCCTATGGCGAGATCGATCAGGCCGTCGATCTCATCCGTGCCGGGGCGTGTGACTACGTCACGAAGCCATTCGAGATGGGCACGTTCCTGGAGAAAGTTCGCAATGTGGTGGAGCGGCAACCGCTGTTCGGCAAGCCGCCCATTCTCGGCGTCTCGGAACAGATGGGTAAGGTCGAGACGCTCCTGGCCCGGCTGGCGGACATTGACAGCACCGTGTCGATCACCGGCGAGACCGGAAGCGGTAAGGACGTCTGCGCCCGCCTGCTGCATCGGTTGTCCGGGCGGGCGCATGAACCGTTCATGGCCGTCAACTGCGCCGCGATCCCGGAGGACCTTCTCGAGAGCGAGATCTTCGGACACGAAACCGGCGCCTTTACGGGCGCCGGCCGCCGCCACCTTGGATACGCGGAGCGTGCTAAGGGCGGTATTCTGTTTCTGGATGAAATCGGCGCCATGCCGCTCGCCTTGCAGGCCAAACTGCTGCGGCTGATCGAGTCCTCATCCTTCTACCGCCTCGGCGGCGAGACCGAAGTGGAGTTCCGCGCCCGTCTGGTGGCCGCGACAAACGCTGACCTCGCGGCGCGCGTCAAGGACGGTTCGTTTCGCGAAGACCTCTATTACCGGATCAATGTGGTCGAGGTGCCCGTGCCGGCTCTGCGCATGCGTCCCGCCGACATTCCCTGGCTCATGGATCTGTTCTTCCTCGAATTCGCTGGGGCGCGGCCGAATGCGTTGCGGGGCGTCAGCTCGCTCGCGGAGCACGCGGCTGCGGACCATGACTGGCCTGGAAATGTCCGTGAACTCAGGAACCGCATGGAGCGCGCCGTGGCGCTGGCACATGGCGACTGGATCATGCCTGCCGACCTGTTCCCCGAGCGGCACACGGCGGATGTGGCCGCGCCTGACGGCCTGACGCTGGCCGATGCCCGCGAAAATGCCGAAAGGCGCCGGATCGAGGCCGCTCTGCGCGAGCATGACGGACGGATTCTCGACGCAGCCAAGGCGCTTGGCGTCTCCCGGACCACCTTGTGGGAGAAGATGCGCAAACTCGGATTGTCGTGAAGTCCTGACGTGTTCGCAATTCCGAACGCCCTGCCATTGCCGTGTTCGGAAATCCGAACACATGATCGCAGGTGAAACCACCTAAACCTCTGAGTTTTCTGCATTTCCTCTTTGGTTAACGGCTGGCACGCCGTTTGCTCCCATCCCCGCATCGCAGACAACAATCGTAAGGGGAGGAAGACCATGAAGGGTTGCAACAGGCTGGTCGATGTCGGCCGCCGCCAGTTCCTGACCGGAACCGGTGCCGCCGCGGCAGGCGCGGCGGCGGCGACTGTGATGCCGCGCGAGGCGCACGCTGCCGCCAAGGCGCGTGTCGACTATCCGTCGAACAAGCTCGCCAACGTCAAGGATCTGAAAGTCAACGACCCCGTCGACATCACCTATCCCGATGCCGACTCGCCGGGTGTCCTGATCAAGCTCGGCACGAAGGTTCCCGGCGGTTCGGGACCGGACGGAGATATCGTCGCCTATTCGACGATGTGTCCGCACAAGGGATATCCGCTGACCTACAATGCCGGCGACAAGACCCTCAATTGCCCGGGGCACTACTCCCGCTTCGACTGCGAAAAGGAAGGCCAGCAGATTTTCGGCATGGCCAACCAGAGCCTGCCGCAGTTTGCCCTGCGGGTCGACGACAAGGGCGACATCTATGCCGAAGGCGTGGACGAGCTGATCTACGGCCGCACGTCGAACGTGCTCTAGGACGCGAGGGAGGAAAACATGACCTACAAACGTGGAGTTGATCAGCTTCCGATCCCGCCAAAGGACGCCAAGGTTCAGAACGTGACCTGCGACTTCTGCATCGTCGGTTGCGGTTACAAGGCGTATAGCTGGGATCTCAACAAACAGGGCGGCAAGAACGCTTCGGAAAATGCTTTCGGCGCGGACCTTTCCAAACAGCAGGGCGCTGAGTCTGCCGCCTGGTACCAGCCGTCCATGTACAACATCGTCGAGCAGGACGGCCGGCCGGTGCATCTCGTCATCAAGCCGGACAAGGAGTGTGTCGTAAACCAGGGCCTCAACTCGGTTCGTGGCGGACGCCACGCCGAGACCCGGTACTCAACGCAGACCGGAACGATGACCGACCGGCTGCTGCATCCGATGGTGTGGCGCTATTCGCAGCACATGCCGACGTCCTGGGACGACTCCCTGTCACTGGTCGCGGACGTCACGCGGCGCGTGATCGACGAGATGGGCGAAGACGGCGTCCTCGTCTCTGCCTTCGATCATGGTGGTGCGGCCGGCGGTTATGAGAACACCTGGGGCACGGGCAAGCTCTACTTCGATGCACTGAAGATCAAGAACATCCGCATCCACAACCGCCCGGCGTACAACTCCGAGGTTCACGCGACCCGCGACATGGGGATGGGTGAGCTCAATAACTCCTATGAGGATGCCGAGCTCGCGGACACCATCTTCTGCGTCGGCGCTAATTCGCTGGAGAACCAGACCAACTATTTCCTCGCGCACTGGGTGCCGAATATGCGCGGCACGAGCGAGGACAAGAAGACGAAGATGATCCCGGGCGAAGAACACGCACCCTGCAAGGTCATCATCGTCGATCCGCGGCGCACGGTGACCGCCAATGTGTGCGAGATCGAGGCCGGCAAGGACAACTTCCTGCACCTCGCCATCAATCCGGGCACCGACCTTGTGCTGCTCAACGCTATCCTGACCGAGGTGGTTGCCAAGGGTTGGCACGCCAAGGATTTCATCGCCAAGAACACCAGCGGGTTCGACGAGGCGCTCGCCGCGAACAAGACCAGTGTCGAGGACGCGGCCAAGGTCACCGGCCTCAAGCCCGATGACATCCGGAAAGCTGCGGAATGGATCGCCAAGCCGAAGGCCGGTGGAAAGCTGCGCCGCACGATGTTGTGCTACGAGAAAGGCCTCATCTGGGGCAACGACAACTATCGCACCAACGCGGCCATGGCGAACCTGTGCTTCGCGACCCACAATGTCGGTCGTCCGGGGACCGGGTGCGTCCGCCTCGGCGGCCACCAGGAAGGCTATGTGCGTCCTTCAGAAGCACATGTGGGACGCCCCGCCGCCTATATCGACCAGTTGATCATCAATGGCGAGGGCGGCGTCCACCACACCTGGGCGACGGATCACTTCAAGTCCACCCTGAATGCGGAAGAGTTCCGGCGCGCCTACCGCCGCCGCACCAACATGGTGAAGGAGGCGATCGATGCGCAGCCCTACGGCGACAGGGAGGCGCAACTCGACGCCATCATGAACGCCATCCGTCGCGGTGGCCTGTTCGCCGTCCATGTCGACATCCTGCCGACGCCGATGGGCGAGGCCTGTCACGTCGTGCTTCCGGCGGCCACGTCGGGTGAGATGAACCTGACCTCGATGAACGGTGAACGGCGGTTGCGCCTGACCGAGAAATACATGGACGCGCCCGGCGACTCCCTGCCCGACTGTCTGATCGCGGCGCGGCTTGCCAACGCGCTCGAAGCCTCGTTCAGGAAAGCGGGCAACGAGGAAATGGCCAAGAAGTTCGCCGGCAAGTTCGACTGGAAGACCGAGGAAGACGCCTTCATGGACGGGTACCACAAGAACGCGGGTGGCGGCGAACATGTCACCTACGACCGTCTTCGGGCGATGGGCACCAACGGCGTCCAGGAACCGTGCACCGGTTTCAAGGACGGCAAGCTCATCGGCACCAAGCGTCTCTACACGGACGGCAAGTTCGGAACCAAGGACGGCAAGGCCCATTTCAAGGCCACCAAATGGCGCGGGATCCAGGCCAAGGGCCGCGAGGCGCAACGGGACAAGTATCCGTTCCTGATCAACAATGGCCGGAAAAACATGATCTGGCAGAACGCATTCTATGACGTTCGCACACCGTTCGTGCGCGAGCGCTTCCCGGCGCCGCCGATCGAAATGAACCCGGACGACATGAAGGAGCTGGGCCTGGAGGCAGGCGACCTGGTGGAGATCTACAATGATGTGGGCTCGACCCAGGCGATGGTCTACCCGATCGCCACCGCCAAGCCGAAACAGTGCTTCATGCTGTTCTGCTCACCGCTCGGTCAGGTCGGGAACGTCATCTCCGAGCACACGAACGAGCTGATCATTCCCAACTACAAGAATGTGTGGGCGAACATCCGCCGCATCGGCCGTGCGCCAAAAGTGGATGAAATCAGCTTCAAGGCTCTGGAATACCCAAGCGGTTAGGCGGCCAGTTCGGCTTGCGCGCCGCTGCGTCACACCCCGGGCGTTTTCAGACGCCCGGGGCCGCTCGTGTGAACCTTCATATGTCCTGAAGCACTCAGACGGGTGCCCGGATCACTCGCCGGGATTGGGTGCCGAGACCGGCTCCTCCTTGCCTTGCGGTTCGAGAAGCCAGGACAGGAGGACGACCGCGGCGGCAGCCCCGGCGATCTGCGCCAGGATGAAGGGCGGAACGTCGATCGGCCGGATGCCCGAAAAGGTGTCGGTCAGGGCACGTGCGATCGTCACCGCCGGATTGGCGAATGACGTCGACGCCGTGAACCAGTAAGCCGCCGTGATGTAGAGGCCGACGACCCACGCGACACTCTTCGGGTGAAACCGGACACTGGCGAGGATGGCCGCCATGAGGCCGAACGCGGCGACGAATTCGGCGAACCATTGCGCGGGCCCGGTGCGCTCGATGACGGCAATCTGAACCACGGGCAGTGAAAACATGAGATGGGCGGAAAAGGTGCCAAGCACGCCGCCAACGATCTGCGCCGCAATATAGGGACCTGTCTCCTTCAGCGGGAGTGTTCGGTTGATGGCGAAGCCGATGGACACAGCGGGGTTGAAATGGGCCCCGGAAATCGTGCCGAACATAGTGATGATGACAACGAGGATGGCGCCCGTCGGCAACGTGTTCGCAAGGAGCGCGAGCGCCTCATCGTCCGTCAACCGGTCGGCCATGATGCCCGAGCCGACGACGGTGCAGACCAGAATGCCGGTCCCGAGCGCTTCGGCTGTCAGGCGGCGCGCAAGATCGTAACGCGCCACGTCAGGATGCCTCGCGGGCGGCCGCGTCCGTGCCACGACCGATCTTTTCCAGTTCCTTCTGCAGAGCGAGCCTGTCCAGCCGGTCAAGAGGCAGATTTACGAAGATCGATATCCTGTTGTTCAGCATCCGGAAGGCCTCGGAGAAAGCAAACCGCCGTTCCGCCTCGCTGCCCTCCGCGGCGGCGGGGTCCGGCACGCCCCAATGCGCCGTCAGGGGCTGGCCCGGCCAGACGGGGCAAACCTCGTTGGCAGCGTTGCCACAGACCGTGAAGACGAAATCCATTTCCGGGGCGCCGTCTTCGGCGAACTCCGCCCAGTCCTTGGAGCGGAAATTGTCCGTCTTGAAGTTCAGGTTCTTGAGAAAGTCGAGGGCGTAAGGATGCACTTCGCCTTTGGGCTGGGAACCGGCGGAATAGGAATTGAAGGTACCCATGCCCTGCCGGCCCAGAATGGCCTCGGCAAAAATCGAGCGGGCGGAATTCCCGGTGCAAAGAAACAGAACATTCTTTTTGCGCTTGGCCATCACCTTAGACCTCCCCTGTTGAATGACACGAGACAAGCTCAATCAGAGGCTCACAGATTTCCGGGGCGCTCTGACAACAGTCCTGCATGAGAAAAAGCAGCAACGCGCGGATCTGCTCGAAATTCGCCGCATATGCGATCGAACGGCCTTTCCGGCTTGAAGACACCAGGCCGCTGCGCTGGAGGACCGCCAGGTGCGCCGACATCGTGTTCTGCACCACGCCGAGCCGATTGCCGATCTCTCCGGCGGGAAGGCTATCCGGTGCCATCTTGATCAGAAGACGAAACGTCTCAAGCCGGGTTTCCTGTGCAAGAGCGGAGAGCATATCGAGAGCGCGTTTTTTATCCATATATCGAGAATAACGGATATTTTAAACTGGCTCAACATCGATGCGCGGTGCCAAACAGCGCGAGCGGGATCGTTCGTCGAAGTGTCTCTCTGGTCTTCTCGATCTCCCAGCCGCAGTCGTGAACCAGCAATCCCCAGGTCTGAACGCTGAAGGCAGCCCAAAGGTATTCCGCTGCGTCTTCGGTCCGCCACTCAGCAGAAAGCGCGTCGTCTTTCGCCAGCGACCGAACGAGGACATTCAACCAGGAGCGCAGATCGGACATGCGGTCCTCCCAGGCGGAAGCGGCGTCCTCGTCGGTTTGCCGCAGGCGGACCAGATCGGAAGCGACGGGATAGATTTTGACGACAAAATCAAGCCAAACGACGATTGTCGCATCGAGCCTGGCTCTGGGATCGGCAATCTCGAAGCTCTCGAACATCAGCTCCCTGATCCGAAAACGCTCATCCGCACGTTTCACGAGCGCCATCAACATGCCGCCGCGCGTTCCGAAGTGCACATAGACCGACTGCCGCGTGACTCCGGCGGCCGCCGCGATCTCGGACATTGAAACCTCGGCGCCCTTTTCGGAAATCAGGCTCCATGCGGCATCGAGGATGAGATTGCGCGTTCGTTCGAGTTTTCCAATATTTGACACGTGTCAAATTCCAATTATGTTACACGTGTCAAATTATGGAGGCCATTCATGAACGTCAATCAACTGATCTCGAATTTCTCTGACTGGTACGGGTCCGGTGACGATGGCAGCAGCCCGACGCCCGAACAATGGGGGCGGGTACTGGCACGACCTGACGATCAGCCGATCACGATGGTCAATCTGTTCAAGCTTCGCCCCCAGGCGGTCTACTCCGAGGGCGGACCGGACATCAGTGGCGCGGATGCTTTCAATCGATACTCGTCGGTCAGCATCCCGGCCATGCAACGCAACCGCGGGACGTTTCTCTTCGTCGGGCCGTTTCAGGGGGGATTTGTTGGCACGGATGAGGACTGGGACCTCGTCGCCGTCGGCCAATATCCTGATATGAAGGCGTTCGTGGACATGCAGACGGACGCGGATTATCGCGCCTGTTACCATCATCGGACCGCGGCGTGTGTGTCGCAGCGTGTCTTCTTTTGCGGTTCGTGACGACAGGACCCTGATCGGCTCACACCGCTTTTTGCACCCGCATCCTGCCGAACGCCCGCACCGGTCAAACGTGCGGCGCGGACATCCCGCGCGATCGCCACACGGCAACAACCGCAAGCGCGTAAGTGAAGAGGCGTCCCGGTGCGCCTAAAACAAGCCGTTCGCGGTGCGCAGACGCTTGGCGCCCACCGCGAACTCTTCAACCCGATGCCCGAGGCTTTCAAACAGTTCGTAACCGAACCTGCTTTCGCCCACGGACCACTCCTGTTTACGCTTGTCGGTGCATGGCCCCGCTCCATGCGCCTTTACTACGTTACTACGTTCATCCGACGAGCCGGTCGGGCCCGTCGTTTTCCCCGCGCCATCGGGCGTAGTTTCGCCGCCTTTGAGAAAGCCTAGCCATGATATTGGCGGATGGTCCAGTGGTTCCGGTGCGGTCGCACGACAAAACCGGCGTTTTCTTCGCCCGCTGTGGCATTCATGCAACCAAAGCAACCGATTTGTTGCGAACCTACTGGAACTAAACGTCAAAAAGACGCGAAGTCCGGCGCTCTTCCTGCCCGATTCGCGGACAAACCTGTACAAGCGATTCGCATGATTTGTGGAGCCTGGGGTCCCTGCACTGCGCCGCTCAGTTCGGCCAGTGCCGGTGATGCGCGTCGATAACGAAAGCATGGCTGTGGCGGATCGGCGCGTGCCGGTGCGGGTGCGAGTGGGGTTCCGGTCCTTCCCAGCCCTCATGTTCGTGCTGGTGGTGTTCGTCATGCACGTGCATGTGTTCGTGCTCCAGTTCCTCGTGCACATGCGCCAGATCGTGCGGATCGTGAGCGGGCCAGAGCCACAACGCCGCTATTGTCGAGGCGAATGCGACGGCGCACAGCACGGCAAAGGCCGTCGCGAGCCCGAACGCTCCGCCGAGCCACCCGGCAAGGGGATATGTCAGCAGCCAGCAGGCATGCGACAGGGCGAACTGGGCGGCGAAGATGGCGGGCCGGTCGCCCTCCCCCGACGACCGGCGCAAAAGGCGCCCCGAGGGCACCTGTACGGCGGAATATCCGATGCCAAGCGCGAACCACAGGACCATCGCCCAACCGAAGGCGGGCATAAGCGTGCCGGTGGCAAGGCAAAAAGCCGTGAGCAACGCCCCGGCGATCATGACCCGCCGGTCAGGCAGGTCGTTGAGCAGCCGGGGCAAAGACAAGGCCGCGACCATGGAGCCACCGCCGAAGGCCGCCAACAGGATTGCCGTGTCCTGTCCGGAAAGACCGAGATTGCCTCGCACGTATACGACGGTGTTGACGATTACCATGGCTCCCGCCGCCGCCGCCGCCATGGAAACGGCCAGGAGCCCGCGGAGGCGCGGCGTGGCAAGATAGGCGCGCACGCCAAAGGTCACGCGCGAAAGGGCGCCTTCGGTTTCGGTCGCCGGTTTGGGTGCCGGCAACAGCACGGAAAGTATGAGCGTGGCCGAGATCAGAAAGGCGACGGCGTTGACGGCAAACAGAGCGTTGAAACTGACGATCACAAGCGCGGCCGCCGCCAATGTCGGGCTCAGCAGGTTCTCCAGATCGTAGGCAAGCCGCGACAGTGACAACGCCTTGGTGTACTCCCCCTCGTCAGTCAGCACGTCGGGGATCGTCGCCTGAAAGGTGGGCGTGAAGCCCGCGGAAAAGGCCTGCATCACGAAGATCAGGGCGTAGATCTGCCAGATTTCGGTGACGAACGGCAGACAGGCGACACACGCGGCGCGGGCCACATCCAGTCCGACGAGCAGTGCGCGCCGCGGCACAAGGTGCGCGAAGCTCCCGGCGACCGGGGCGAGCGTCACATAGGCGATCATCTTGATCGCGAGCGCGGTCCCAAGCACCTCACCGGCGTCGTTTCCCGCAAGCTCGAACGCCAGCAGGGCAAGCGCTACGGTTGTCAGCCCGGTGCCCAGCAGTGCAATCACTTGGGCGGCAAACAGGCGGGCATAGACGGAGTTCTTCAGCGGGCTCAACATTGGGTCAAGGATATCGCGGAAATGGTGCAACCGTCATCCTGGACCAGCAGCCCAACAATCTTCACGCCCGGCGCCGATGTGGTAGGCTGAAGCTTCACTACATCGGGAAGGTAAGGAGATGTGCCAGATTTTTGCCGGCCAATCGCCGGAGCGTTATGCGTATGAGACGCGGTCCGTCCGCCTTGGAGGCCATGTGACCAGCGTCAGGCTCGAAAAAGCCTATTGGGATATGCTCGAGGACATTGCCGCGGCGCAGGACATGCCGCTCGCGCGCTTTCTGACCACGTTGCACGACGAGGTACTGGAGCTCGGCGGGGAAACGCAGAATTTCACCTCGCTGCTGCGCTGCGCCTGTCTGACGTATGTGGAGCAGATCCAGGGGAATGCGGCTGAAACGGCCGCGCTCAAGGAAGAGGCCCGGCACAGCGTCGTGTGAGAAGCCTGCCCCAAACGATGTTCAGGGCCCAGGCGATCCGAGAGATCGCCGTGTAGTATCTCCATACTACCCGGCGCCTTGTTACGCCGGTTACACTTACTTTGATGCAAGCGGTCGAAGAACCGCGACGATCGGGAGGAGGTCCGACGTGCGTGTGCGCCACGTCATGGATAACCGCGCCCCACCGATGGGTGCCCCCCGCCACGAGGGCGGCCGACCGCCCCGTGGAACACCTCATACCGGAATTCCTGCAATCACCTACAAAGGCAGGCCACCTGCATTGCCATGGGCAATGCCGATACTCCCGCCGGTGCCCTTCTCCCTTTGGGCCCGGCGGGTTTTTCCTGTCGGGATTGCAAAAACGGACAATAAGGAGACCTGAGATTTATGGCCAAAGCGATCCACATGATGGTGCGCGTGCTCGATGAGGACCGTTCCGTCGACTTCTACAAGCGCGCCTTCGGGCTCGACGTCGCCGAACGGATGGATTTCGACGATTTCACGCTGGTTTACATGAAGAATGGCGAGACGGACTTCGAGGTCGAGCTGACCGTCAACAAGGGCCGCGAAAAGCCCTACGAGCATGGCGACGGTTACGGCCATCTCGCCGTCTCCGTCGACGACGTCGATGCCGAGCATGCCCGCTTCAAGGAAGAGGGTCTCAACCCGCGCGACGTGGTCGAGTTCAAGCGTGACGGTAACCTGCTGGCGAAGTTCTTCTTCGTTCAGGACCCGGACGGCTACCAGATCGAGGTTTTGCAGCGTCACGGCCGCTATCTCTGACCGGCCCGGACGTGAAACCGTTCTTTAGGGAGGAAGAACATGAGAATAGTCGACAAACGACCGAAAGTTTCCCGCCGCGAAGTGCTGGCGGCCGGTGGTGCGGCCCTCGTCGCCGCCAGCGTTACCCCCGCCGGCGTCGTCACCGGAAAGGCGTGGGCGGCGACGCCTGCGGCCCTCAAGCCCGAGACTTTCGCAACGCTGGTCCAAATGTCGCGGGATATCTACCCGCATGACAATTTTGCCGACGCGCTCTATGCCACCGCCGTCGAGGGTCTGGACAAGGCGGCATCGGGCGATGCGGAGACCAAAAAGCAGCTCGAGGACGGCGTCGCGTCTCTCAACGCAGCCGCCACGAAGGCGTACGACGTGCCTTACGACCAGGTCGGCTGGGAGCTGGACCGGGTGATGCTCTTGAGAGCAATCGAAAAAGATCCCTTCTTCCAGAAGGTGCGCGGCCATCTCGTCACCGGGCTCTACAACCAGCCCAAGGTTTGGACGCTCCTTGGTTATGAAGGCGAGTCCGCCTCCAAGGGAGGCTATATCGAGCGCGGCTTCGACGACATCAACTGGCTCTAGGGAGAGAGACGATGGCAGCACCATACGACAAGAATGATGACAGCGTCGTCGTCGTCATCGGATCCGGCGCCGGTGGCGGCACCCTCGGAACCGAACTCGCCCTCAACGGCGTCGATACGGTGATCCTCGAGGCCGGCGGACGCCACGAGACGCAGGATTTCGAGAATGACGAATGGCCGATGTTCTCCAAGATCTCATGGCTGGACAAGCGCACCACCTCGGGCTCGTGGCGTGTGGCACAGGATTTCTCCGGACTTCCGGCGTGGATCGTGAAAGCGGTCGGCGGCTCGACCGTGCACTGGGCGGGCGCCTCGCTGCGGTTCCAGCCGCACGAGTTCAAGGCGCGGACCACCTATGGCGACATCGCCGGCGCGACGCTCCTCGACTGGCCGATCGACCTGAAGGAGATGGAGCCGTGGTACGCCAAGGCCGAGGATCGCATGGGCGTGACACGCACCAACGACATCCCCGGCCTGCCCGGCAACAACAATTTCAAGATCATGAAGGCGGGCGCGGACAAGCTCGGCTACAAGGAGTGCCATACCGGCCGCATGGCCATCAATTCGAAAGCCCGCCATGACCGAGCTGCCTGCCAGCAGATCGGCTTCTGCTTTCAGGGCTGCAGGACGGGCGCGAAATGGTCGACGCTGGTTGCGGAGATCCCGCGCGGCGAAGCGACGGGCAAACTCGAAGTGCGCCCGAATTCACAAGTCTTGAAGATCGAGCACGACAAGTCCGGCAAGGTGACGGGCGTCGTCTACGCCGACAAGGACGGCAAGCGGCAGCGCCAGAAGGCCCGCGCGGTCTGCGTCGCCGGCAACTCGATCGAGAGCCCTCGCCTTCTGCTCAATTCCGCCTCGGGCATGTTCCCGGACGGCCTGGCCAACTCCTCCGGCCAGGTCGGCAAGAACTACATGCGGCACATGACGGGGTCCGTCTATGCCGTGTTCGACAAGCCGGTGCACATGTATCGCGGCACAACCATGGCCGGGATCATCATGGACGAAGCGAAGCACGATCCGTCACGCGGCTTCGCGGCGGGCTATGAAATGGAGACACTCTCCCTGGGTGTTCCATTCATGGCTGCTTTCCTTGATCCCGGCGCATGGGGCCGTGAGTTCTCTTCCGCCATGGACATGTATCAGAACATGGCCGGTATGTGGCTCGTCGGCGAGGACATGCCCCAGGAGAAGAACGCGATCACGCTGCACAAGACCGAGAAGGATGCGCATGGCCTGCCAATCCCGAATGTGCATTTCGACGATCACGAGAACGATGTGGCCATGCGCAATCACGCCTATAAGCAGGGCGCGGCGGTCTACGATGCGGTAGGCGCGACGCGAACCTTCCCGACACCACCCTACCCTTCGACCCACAATCTCGGCACCAACCGCATGAGCGAAAAAGCGAGCGACGGTGTCGTTAACAAGTGGGGTCAGGCGCATGATATCGGGAACCTGTTCGTCTCCGACGGCAGCGTCTTCACGACGGGGGCGGCGGAGAACCCGACGCTGACCATCGTATCGCTGGCGCTCCGGCAGGCGCACCACATCAAGGACCGCATGGCCAAGGGCACACTCTAAGGGCCGGACAACAAGGGAGACTCATCACATGGCTGGAAAAGACACCTGCGTGACCCTCGTACCCTATTTCAAGGTGCATGAGGGCAAGCTTCAGCAGTTCAAGGACGGCTGCGCGGCTTTCATCGAGAAGACGAGCAACGAGCCCGGCTGCGTGCACTACGCCTTCAGTTTCAATGGCGACGAGGCGCATTGCCGGGAGGGTTACGAGAATGCGGACGGCGTGCTCGCGCATCTCGACAATGTGGGCGAGCTGCTTCAGGAAGCGCTCCAGATCGCCGACCTTACGCGACTCGAGGTGCACGGGCCGGCGGAGGAGCTGGCGAAGCTCAAGGAACCGCTCAAGGACCTGTCACCGGCTTATTTTGAATTGCATGACGGAATTCGCCGCTAAGGCGCGAACCAGAGGGACACTTCAATGCCCCGCGGCTCGGATGAGCGGCGGGGCGTTTTACTGCGCAGGTCAGCTCCGGCATTGCAAATGAGCGAATGATCCTGCGCTGATAGAAAAGACTGATAGAAAAGACCCTCACATCCGATAGCCGATCTATTCGTCTGTAGCATTCCCGCAACACAGCGTTGGAAAAACAACAATTGTGGCAGTGTTTTGGAGTATTTTCGGGTTGCGGTCTGTTGTTCAGACAACCGACTCGGGGCTATCTTCGGTCAAGAAACGGGCGCATGTGATCAAAAGAAGTCTGCTTGCACGGGGGGTGGACCTTGACGGTACGTCTTAAAATTCTGACAGCGTTTTCCATCCTGTTGATGGCCGCGACGCTTCTCAGCGCACCGTTGGCGCGTGCCTCCGGCGAGTTCGGCGGTTCCGGCAAGTTTGTCGGTTGGTGGGAACTCGGCGGTTTCTATGGAACCGATGACTCAAGCCGCGGCGAAATCGTCCTGTTCACACCTTTGATGCAATCGGCCACGACCCTGTTCTTCCTCGATGCCAGAGGCAAACTCTTCGAAGAGGACGTGCAGGAAGCCAATCTGGCGCTTGGTTACAGGCAAATGATGCCCTCGGGCTGGAACCTGGGTCTGTGGGCCGGTTGGGACGTCCGCGATACGGAAGTCGACAACACCTTCCACCAGATCTCTTTCGGCGTCGAAGCCCTGTCGGAGCGGTTTGATGTGCGCGTGAACGGTTATGTGCCGGTCACCGACCCGAAAGGCTCGCCGGATTTGGCCGAAGTGTTCCTGCGCGGCAACAACATCCTCATGGTCGGCGGTGAGGAAGTGGCCCTTTATGGCATCGATGGTGAGATCGGCATGCTGCTGTTCAGCCGTAATCGCGGTGGCGGTGGCGGATTGAAAGGCGCCCCGGCGGCCGCGAAGCGCCATGAGTTGAGAGGCTATGTGGGCGGCTTCTGGTTCGACGATGACGACGCCATCGACGAGGTGGCGGGTCCCAAGGGGCGTCTCGAATACCGTATCAACGACATCGTGTCCTCGCTTCCGGGCTCGCGTCTCACGATCGAGAGCGAACTCTCCTATGACGAGGTCCGCGACACCAAGTTCGAGATCGGCGCCAGGCTCAGGATCCCCTTCGGCACACGCGGCTCCGATGCGGCCTTGCGCACCGCCTCTCTTAATGCCCAGGAACTCAGAATGATCGAGGGTCTGGAGCGCGACACGGACATCATCACCGTCCAGAGCAAGGAAGAGAATGTCATCGACAACGCCACCAATGTGGCGATGAACGCGGTGAGCTTCGCCAGCAACGCCAACCAGTTCGCCAATGCGGTCGACAAGGGCGGCAACCGGCTCATAATCCTGCAGAAGGGCAATCAGCGTATTGACGTCTCAGCGACGGACGGCCAGCAGCTCCAGAAGAACCAGACCGTCCAGGGCGGTGCCAGCACAATCCTGATGCGCGGCGCGCGCACCGGCACCGTCGCAGGCTTCAGGGCACCCGGCAGCCGCCCGACGCTCTTCAGTAATGACATCAACTTTGGCACTGGCATAATCACCGTCGCCGACAACACCCATGTGGCCGGGCTGAATTTCCGAGGAGTTGGCGACAGCAACACTCAAGTTAGCGATAACTTCGGCATTTTCGGTGCCGCCGGCCTCAACAACATCGTCATCGAGCAAAGCGATTTCCGGAACATCGGTGACGATGCGATCCGTTTCCAAGACGATGCCTCCAACGTCCGTGTCTGGACATCGAATTTCGAGGAGATCGGCGCCGATGCCATCGAGTTCGACGACCGTGCCCGCAACATCGAGATTTACCAAGTGACGAGCATCGGTACGAACTTCGAGGCGATCGATTTCCAAGCTGCGGACAACAGGAATATTGTCATTCACGATGTCACCATTCGAAACGCCGGGGACAGCGCCATCGAATTCGGCGCCAACAACCGAAACGTTGTCATCAAGGACGTCAACATACGAACGGTCGACAGTATCGGTATCGACATTGAAAGTGGCAGCAGGAACTTCTCGATTTCCGACACGACGATCGTCGACACCGGGAACGACGGAATCGATTTCGCAGGCAACAACCGGAACATCACGCTGCACAATGTCAACGTCCGGCGCATCGGCAGCGATGGCATCGATTTCGCGAGCAACAACCGCAACGTCAAGATTTACAATACCGACGTCAGCAACACCGCCTTCACCGGCATCGATTTCTCCGGCGACAACACGAACATCTCCTTCATGAACGTGAATGTTCGCAACACCGGCAGCACCGGCATCGATTTCACCAGCGACAACACGAACATCTCCTTCATGGACGTGAATGTACGCGACACCGGCAGCACCGGCATAAACTTCAGTAACCGTAACACCCAGATTTCCTTCATGGGTGTCGACGTCATCAACACCAACAGCAACGGCTTCAACTTCAATGGCGATAACACGGTCACATTCGAGGATGTTAAAGTCAGGAACACCGGCAGCACCGGCATCAACTTCAATTCCGACAACATCGTCACATTCGAGGATGTAAACCTCAGAAATATCGACAGCACCGGCATCAATTTCAACAGCAGGAACAGGGTCACGTTCCGCAATACCTCGATCGACAACGCCAGGTTGACTGGCATCAACTTTAATTCCGATAACCGCGTGACCATCACCGACTCGATACTGTCGAATATCGGTGCCGGCGGCCCTTCCGACGCGCTGGACTTCACTGCGAACAACATAATCGATATCAACGGAACGACCTTCGCCGGGACGATCGGCGATGACATTCTGAGCGTGAGTGGCCTCGGCAACACAATCAACGGCGCCAACAACCCGAACAACGCCAATGTCAACGGCTTCGTCTGCAACCTGAACGCGGCCGCAGGCGCCTTCACCGGCAGTATCACAATCGGCAACCAGACATTCGTGGATGGCGCCGGGTGTAACCCGTAAACCCTGTGACCAACGGTTGGAATTCTAGGCCCTGCCCCTCTCTCGAGCGGCGGGGCTTTTTTCCCGGGAGATGCGTTTGCAAAGCCATGGGCAAGTCCTGCGCCCTTCCGCCTTTCCTGACCCCGGATGGCACAGCGAATTGACCGCAAGGGTGTGAACACGTCATCATCCCGCACCGCATGACCTGAGGAGTGTAAGGAGACCCGTGGCACGCAAACCCATGATCATGGAGTTCGGCAGCGGCACGGACATTCGCGGCGAGGATTACACCAAGGCCGCGATGCGTGCGGTGGACGATGCGCTCCATCACAATTCCATTGCCGTGGCCGATGCGCTGGGCAAGGCGCGTGAAGACATGCAGGTGGATATCCTGATCGGCGTCGCCAAGCCTGACGCGGTCGACAAGGCCGCCGTCGCCGCCATGTTGCCCTACGGCCAGGCGCAGGTGGACGTGGTGGAAGGCGGGCTCGACTCGCCCTTGGAAAACAAGGAAGGGTCCGTGGTGCTCGCCAACGCGGCATTGACCGTCTATCTCGACGTCGATGACGATGCCTTCGGGGGTGCCGGATGAGCGGCCGGGACCTCAAGCGCATCATCCTGGAGATGGGGGTCGGCAAGTCGCTGCACAGCGAGGATTACACCAAGGCGGCGCGGCGCGCGGTCGACGACGCGGTCCATCACTCCTCGATCTCGATGTTTTCAAGCCTCGGCATTGATCGGAGCACGGCCGAGATCGAGCTGACGCTCGCGGCGCAGGAGCCGGACAGGATCGACCTCGACGAGGTGGCGAAGATGTTGCCCTTCGGTACGGTCACGACAAAGGCGGTCAAGGGCGGCCTTAACGTCCCCCGCGATGATGGCGGCGACACGGTCGTGATCGTCAATGCCGGAATTATCGTGCGGGTGCCACTTTAAGCGCGTATGACGTCGCTCACGGACAGCGCGCCCGAATCCAGATCTCACCGTTGATGGGGTGGTCGGTCCAGAGCTTGCGGGTCTTGTAATACATGTCCGCCGGCAGGTTCTGGATCAGCATGTACTCGGACTTGTCGGTGCTGTTGAGCAGGCCTTTGTCGAGGAAGGTGAGCGCCAGATTGCTTTTCTTCAGCGCCGGATTGTCGGGCACGAAATAGATCCGCGAGAAACCCTGACTGGCGGTCAGGTACCCCTTGAGGACCGTCTTGCCGCCTTGCTTGATTTCGGCGAGCGCGATCTTGGCCGCCGACTGCGGTGGGGGTGGCAGCATGCTGAAGGTGAAGGACTTGTCCTCCACCAGCCTGAAACTGCCCTTGTCGAAGGCGCAGGGTTCCGCCTCCACCGCCGGGGCCAGCCCGATGAGAAAAAGGGCGACGCCGCATCCTGAAATCCATGTCATGACGCGCAATTGTATATTCCTCCCTATGGCGTTCCGCGGGCGAGATTAGCAATCTTCCCGGCGGGGAACGACTGTCGCGCGAACGTGTCCGCCGGTTTGAGATTATTCCGGCCTTTGTTGCTAAGGGACAATGGTGATCTTGTCCCCCACGCTGACATGGCCATCTTGTACAATGCGTCCGAGGCGGCCCCGCAACATGTGGGTGCGGCCATCGCCGGTGTTCACAAATACTCCCGCATCCCGCCCATAACGCTCAATGAAGCTGGCACAGGCCATGTGTGGTACGTCGCTGATTTCGATAATGGCGGAGCCGACCGCGAGGCGCTGGCCTGGCGTTACATTCTCGGGCGACAGGTTGAAGTCGACGAGGAGATTATCCCCGGCAAGCGCCCACCTGTCGCGTTCGCGGGCGATCAGCCCCAGGCAGCGCGTGTTCATGAGCGAGACTTGAACATCCGGGTGCGGCTCTCCGTCATCCGTCGACATCCAGCAGCCATTCGCCCAGTGATCTCCCTCTACGCCGGTTTTGCCGCTCAGCGCACACGCATCCACCTCGACGCGTTGGCCTTTCTCCGGCCGTGTTACAATCCCTTGCAGCACACCTTCATCGGACGGCGACGCGAGAATATGCGCCAGACCGTTCAGCAGTTGGTCTCGTGTGGTGAATGCAGGCACGTGTCTCTCGTGAAATAGCGGCGGCCACTGGAAGGACCGCAACGTAGTCCGAATTCAACTCCGCGAAAACAGCTCAAAACGACTGAAGCTTCTGGTTGATCTTACAAAAAGGCCCCGCGGCTCAAATGAACCGCGGGGCCCTGCTTCCGATGCTGCCGGTTTGCGGTGGACGGACGCTCGGGGCAGATCGGTCTAGCGCTGCAACAGCGTTGTGGTTGATATGAAGTGCGGCCGGTGCATCAAGGAGCGGCCGTGGTCGGTATTGGTGACGAGCGTGATCTCGGCAAAGCCGTCATAAGATGGACCTTCGAGAAAGCTCTGGGCAGACGCAATCATGGCCTGCATGCACAGACCGGCAATGAAGATGACCACGGCGGCTCCGTTTTGCAGGATTGAGCGTGTGTGCATTGTTGCTGTGGCCGAATTCATCATCTCCTCCGTTGGTGCGATCAGTTCTCCAAAAGGCTCCATAACGTCTGCGAACTTTTTCAACTGTGATCTCCTTCACCGTTTCAGGTGGTTGGCGCTCGACGTGAGCGCGGGCCGGCGCGCGGCAGCGCGGCCGTACTCGGCAATCGTCAGAAGTGCGATTTGGAAGGCGGCCGTTTCCCACGTCTTGGTGTCGACGGCGGGCACGGTGTGCGCGATATTCGCGACCTGGGTATAGGTCAGGCCCCTGTAAGAACCCGGACCCGTGTATGCGCGGGTCTGGTTGTAATAATGGGATGCGAAATACGCCATTGCCGAAGTCGTGGCGAGAATTTGCACCTTCCAGGGCGACAGAAGACGCTCTGTGGAAATGCCGTTCGTCGTGCGGATCCTGAGTGTGCCCGGCACGATCACATGACGTCCGTCGACGCGGAAATTGACCACATAGGCATCGTCGATGCCGAACCGTGACCGCTCCAGGAGAATCTGGCGGAAATTGCCGTGCGCCTTGGTGTTTCCGTCCATGCGGCGGCAGATGAAGTCATGGCCGTGCACGTTGATCTTCTGGGCCAGACCTTGCCGGTCCAGAATTGTCTCAACGCATTGGCGCATGCCGCTTGACTTGCCTTCAAGGAAGCTCTGCGCGGAAACGCCGGTTGTCCCGATGGCCAGTGCCATGGTTGCGAAAAAGCCGGCGGACGCAATGCTCCTGATTCGTTGCGCACGCGAAATGCCGGTCGTGAATGCCGTGGGGCTGATCATGACGCTCTCCTCTTTCAGGCCCATGTGCCCTGGGCCTTTGCGCGAATTTCTTCGCGGGTATGGGTGCCTCGCCTTGACTTGGAGACGGAGGAGCGGATCTGAAGTGATCCGAGTCACATTGTGGGCGATTTGGGACCTGTGGGATAACGGCGGACGCGGTTCCAGGCGCCAGAGAAAGCGGTCGGTTGAACTATCTCATTTGGATCTCGCGCAGCGTGGATTTCAGACGCCCGCACACCACGAAACAGATCCGCAAAGCCATATGAGGACGGCATATCGCCCGGTCTTCGCCACGGCAACAAGCGTGAGAAACAGCCAGAATGGCGTGCGCATGACGCCGGCGACGAGGGTCAGCGCATCGGCGAAAGGCGCCCAGGACATGAGCAGCGACCACACGCCCCAGCGCTGGTACCAGAGACGAGCACGGGCCATCTGCTGTTTGGTCGCGGGGAACCAACTGCGGCCTTCGAACTGATCTATCCCCGATCCAAGCAGATAGTTCACCACCGAGCCGAGCGTATTGCCCACCGATGCGGCGACAAAGAGCATCGAGACGGGCGCGGCATCGGCCGCCATCATGGCACCGAGAACGACTTCAGATTGAAAGGGAAGGATTGTCGCCGCCCCGAACGCCGCCAGAAACAGCCCGCCAAGCGAAACCGCCTGATCCACGGCCATATGACACCACCTCGACGTCCGGGGAAGCGCCGCACTGCATCGCGGATTGGATGCGAGGGCGCAAAAAAGGTCCACAACCTCTTGCGAGGCCGACTTCCATTAACACCCATCACCCCGCCTGCTCAAGACGGGAGCTTCGCCCGGCGATCAACGCCAGGACGGCTGCCCGCGGCATGCTCCGTGATTTATGGTCCCCAAAGCACCGGTTGCCGCCATGGTTCCGGTACGGACAGCGTGCCCTCAAGGTTTCCCTCGGCGCCGTCGAAGCGGATCGTCTGCCACGCAGATCGCCATTCCTCTGGCAGCGTGTAAGGCGGCGCAACGCTGTCGTCCGACGTGAAGCCGAAACGACCGTAGTATGCCGGATCGCCAAGCACCTGAACCTGCAGTGCACCCCCGCTCTTCATCCGGTTCAGGCCTTCCCGGATGAGCGCGCTGCCGATGCCCTGCTTCTGCAAACGCGGGCTCACGGCCACCGGCCCGAGCAGGCCGATTTTCACATTGAGTTCGTCGATACCGCACAGGGTGAATGCGACATGGCCGACCACTTCTGCGTCTCTCACGGCAACGAGTGAGAGAACGTCGTTCCGCGCATTCAGCAGGTCGCGAAGGAGGGGAACCAAATCCTCGTCGGGAAACGCTTGTGGATAAAGCCGCTCCAGTGCCTCACGGTCGTTCGGCGAGCTTTCGCGAATATCAAGCCCGGTGGTCATGGCTGCTCATTGCTTTGTGCGGCCTCGATAGAGAACGGATTTCGGCGTCAGTGTCGGATGCCATGGTGATGATCACCGCGAGCCGTTTCGGAGCGTAACAGATAGGGTGATTTCCGAGAACGCGTCAGTCGGTCTTTCAGGCCCTTTCCACGCTTGCCCGCAACCGGCCAATGCCTTTTCTCAGGCGCGACTTGACGGTTCCGAGCGGTGCATCCATGGCGCATGCCAGTTCCCGGTGAGACATCCCCGCGCAGTAGGCAAGCAGGATGGAGGAGCGGTAGATCTCCGGCAGGTCGTGCAGACCGCGCAAGGCGGTCTGTTCGTCGACGATCTCCGTTTCGCTCTTGCCCCACCGGGTCAGGTGAAACTGCGCGACCTCCGCATCGCTCAGATGCGCCGGTTGGTCCCGCCGCTTGCCGGCGCGCAAATGGTCGATGGCCTTGTTGCGCACAACCGTGCTCATCCAGCCCATGGGCGACCCCGAAACCGCGCAGTACAGGTGCGCCTTCTGCCAGATCAGCAGATAAGCATCCTGCAGGATTTCCTCGGCAATGTCCGGGCGGGAGACAAATCTCACGGCAACGGCGAGAAGCTTGCGCCGTGTTGTCTGGTAGAGCCTCTCAAAGGCTACGCGGTCACCTTTCCCGGTGGCGGTGAGAAGAGATGCGAGCGGGTCCGATCCGGGGTCCGTGCAGGATGCGTGATCACCTTGTTTGAACTCGTCACTTGCCATTCCCTGCTCCTCCGTCCTCGTTGCGTGACCTGGTATGGCGTGACCACGACGGGCGTCCGCGCCGCAGCGCGAAAAAGAAAGGGCCCCGGCATCCGGAGGGCGCCGATCGACCAGCCGTCTTCGAAAGCCGGTCAATCGCGGGCGGCGTCCGAAACCCGGGCCCTTCGCCGGAGCGAAATGCCCCGGCTCCCATCATGGCCACGTAAGGTTGGATGCACCGGAGGGTGAGGAGGTTACAGCCCGCAAATCAGTTGGTCTGCGGATGTGCCGGATATGCAGGCGTGTGCAGGCTCTTTGCCGACCTACGCCGCGGCGGTCGCGCGGCGCTGTGCCTCGTGCAACCGCATGGTGGAGCGTGCGATCATCAGTTCCTCATTGGTTGGGATGATGAACACGCGCACGCGCGAACGGTCTGCCGAGATGATGTCTTCATTGGCGCGGTTTCGTATCTCGTCGAGCTCCAGGCCAACCCACTCGAAGCCCTGACAGATGCGTTCCCGGGTGCGGGCGCTGTTCTCGCCAATCCCCCCGCAGAACACCAGGGCATCGAGGCCCGACAGGATCGCCGTCATGGCGCCGAGTTCGCGGCGCACGCGAAACACGAAATAATCGATTGCCTCGGCCGCCTCCGCGGTGCCCGCGGCCTCGAGCTGGCGCATGTCGTGGGAGTGCCCCGACAGGCCCTTCAGTCCGGAGCCCTTGTACAGGAGCTCCGTGACCTCATCCGCGGTCATGCCCTTCTCCGAAATGAGATAGAGCACGACGCCGGGATCGAGCTGTCCGCAGCGGGTGCCCATCGGCAACCCGTCCAGGGCGGTGAAGCCCATGCTGGACCCGACGCTCTGGCCGCCGCGGATGGCGCACATGGAGGCGCCGTTGCCGAGATGGGTGACCACCACCCGGCCCGTCGCGTGGTGCGGTGCGATCTTGTAGAGCTGATCCACCACATAGTCGTAGGACAGGCCGTGAAACCCGTAGCGGCGGACGCCCTGGTCATAGAGATCGCGCGACAGCGCGTAGGTGTCGTCCACCCAGGGATGTTTGCGGTGGAAGGCGGTGTCGAAACACGCGACCTGCAAGGCGTCAGGAAACGCCTTCTCGGCGGCGCGCACGCAGGACAGATTGTGAGGCTGATGAAGGGGTGCCAGCGGGTTGTAGCGTTCCAGCGCCGCGATCGAACGCTCGTTGAGAGCCTCGGCCTCGGTGCGGTCGGGACCGCCATGTACGATCCGGTGTCCGACTGCGGCAATCGTGACATCGCCCATTCTGGTCTCGAAGAAGCTGAGGACCGCCGCGAGTGCGGACTGCTGGTCGGTGATCTCGTCGCTCGAAAGCGACTTGTCCACGATCGTCTCGCCACCGGCTTCGGCCTTGAGCCTCGGTTCGGCGCCCAGTCCCTCGATCTGGCCGCGCAGTCGCTCCACCGGCTCGACGCCCTCTTCGAACAAGGCGAACTTGATCGACGACGAACCGGAATTCAGGGTCAGGATGTGGTGCACTACTCCGCAGCCTCCGCAATGTTGCGCGGCGCAGGTTTGCCGCTGGTAAGCCAGTTGTCGTACAGAGCCGCGATGGCGCATGACGCGAGCCGCGCCTTCTCGTCATCGGCCCGGCTGGTGAGGATGACCGGCACTTTCGCGCCGAGCACGAGCCCGGCAGCGTCCGCGTGGGCGAGAAAAGTCAGTTGTTTGGCGAGCATGTTGCCGGCCTCGAGGTTCGGCACGATCAGGATATCGGCCCGGCCCGCGACCAACGACGAGACGCCCTTGGTCGCCGCCGCGTCCATGTCGATGGCGTTGTCCATCGCCAATGGGCCGTCCACCAGCGCGCCGTGGATCTGGCCGCGATCGGCCATCTTGGACAGCGCCGCCGCGTCGAGGGTTGAGGGAATCTCCAGGTTCACGGTCTCGACCGCCGAGAGGATGCCGACCTTGGGTGTTTCCATGCCGAGGGCCCGCGCGAGATCGACGGCGTTCTGGGTGATGTCGACCTTGGCCTTGAGATCAGGCGCGATATTGATTGCGGCGTCGGAAATAATCAGCGCCTGATCGAGCCCCGGCACGTCCATCACGAATGCATGGCTGAGGCGGCGGGCGGTGCGCAGACCCCCGTCCCGCTTCACCACGTGATGCAACAGTTCATCGGTGTGCAGATGGCCTTTCATGATCGCATCCGCGCGTCCCGCGTTTGCCAGTTCGACCGCGGTGGCGGCGGCCTCCGGGCCACTGCCCGCGTCAATGACCTCGATATTGGTCAGATCGGCGTCGACTTCGCGCGCCGCCTTGGCAATGGCGTCCTCCTGACCGATCAGAATGGGCCGGATGATCTCGTGTTGCGCCGCAAGCACGGCTCCGCCGAGGGCACGGGCGTTTTCCGGGGCCACGACCGCCGTGGTCAGGGGGCTCAGGGCGCGGCATGCCTCGAGCAGATGGCCAAACTGGCGATGACGGTGCACCATCAGGCTCGGCAGATCCTCGTCGTCGATGCGGATCTTACGCACCGGCGCCAGGACCTCGGCCACCCCTTCGGCGACCACGTCACCGCCGCGACCCGTCACCTTCGTGTCCAGGACGACACGGTTGTCGGGCTTCTTCTCACTAACCGCGACCGACACGGTCAGTTCATCGCCCACATGCACCCGCTCCAGGAAATCGAAGGACTGGGATTTGTAGAGCGTGCCCGGACCCGGAAGCACGTTACCAAGCACCGAGGATACCAGCGCGCCGACCCACATGGAGGGCGCGACCGCCTCCGCCGGGCCCTCCTCCGCGCCATCGTGGACGGGCACGTGCATCGGGTTGAGATTGCCGGACGCGTGAGCGAACACGTAGAGATCGTTGGTCGTGCAGACGCGCGTGATGGATGCGCTGTCGCCGACATCGAGTTCGTCGTAGAGCTTGTTTTCGCGGATCATGGTCGTCGCCTCATTCATCGCCTGCCGTCTCCGAATGGACGGTCTCGGTGTCGTCCGCCTGCTTCTTGCGCGCTTTCCTCCGCGTTTTCCTCTCGCCCTTGGAGAATTTCTTCTTCTTCGTCTCGCCGGGATAGGCACCCGGCTTGTGCGCCTTGATCTCGTGCTCAGGGTCCTTCCAGTCCCGTGGCAACGTGCGCAGCACCGTGGTCAGACGGCGGAACATGGCCAGCGTGGGCGCGTCCATTTCGTCGACCGGGCCGGCGATATCGAACACCAGATCGACCGCGCGGATGCGATCAACCTCATCGACAAGCAGCTTCGGCAGAGTGGAGATCGCTTCCTTGCCGGCGAATTCCACGATCATCGACTGCTCGTGAATCATCTGGCTGCGGTGTTCGAGCGGCATGGTGTCGAACGGCGCGCGCGCCTGAAGCATCTTATTCGATCGCTCCAGCCGGTCCCGCCGGACCGAGCCGCGGGCCCGGGCCAGCAGAACCAGCATGCGGATGATGGCTTCCGCGTATCCGCCGTCCCTGGCATGTGCGGCAGCCTCGCGGACCTGCGGCAGTTTCTGGACGTCCACGGCGTCTGCGTGGCGATACGTATCGGCGCCCAGCGCGCGCATCCATGGTGTTCCGTAGATGCCGTGAAAAGCGAGTTCGACCCAGGCATCACGCATGTCGCGATACATGTTCCAGTTGTGCTCGACGAGTTCGGCACACACTTTCTCGAGCGCCAGAAAGGGATTGTCAGGTGCCACCGGCGCGCGTTCATCCCGGGCTTTCTCAGCCATCGCTTCGAGACCCTTGATCAGCGGGTTCTTGCGGGAAACAGCGTAGCGTTGCTGCCGCATCGGATGGGCCTGGATCAGGCTTTCCGCGATCTTCGGCGTGATCATCTGGCGCAACAGGGGCCGCCATGTCAGCTCGTAGGTCTTGGTCGCCCACTCCGACCAGGCGGAGACGGCGGCGAACTTGTCGTCGTCCTCAGGGCCTTCACCGAGTTCCAGGATATCGTCAATGGTCCGCGCCTCGAACGAGACATGATAGCCGTCGTCGCGCTGATCGATCTGCATCTCGTAGAGGCCGGGTGCCAGGGCCTCAATGGTCTTTACGATGGAGGTAATCTGCTTGTGCTGTTTGCTGGCCACCTTGGCCGATACGAAGATCCCCAGATGGCCGATGCTGTCGTGCAGCGTGTAAACGATGACATGCCCCCGCGCGCGGAGTTCATTGACCGAGCCGTACAGGTCAGGGATCCAGCTCAGTGCCTGCTGCGGCGGCGTGATGTTGTCGCCGTGCGACGCGAACACGACCACCGGCGCCTCGATGCGGGTGAGGTCGACCGGCGTGGCGTCGCTCAGGATGGCCTCGCCGCGTGTCAGGCGGTTGCCGATGAACAGGTTCTCGACGATCCAGCGGATCTCGTTTTCGTTCATCAAGTAGAAGCCGGACCACCAGTTCTCGAAATCGAGGAACCGTTCGGCCTGCCCGTCGACATCGGAGAACAGGTCGTAGTTCTTGCGCCACCAGGTGTTGCCGGGATTGAGGTGCTCGAAGTTGAGCACCAGATGCGCGCCGTCGAACTTTCCCGCACCAAGGTCGGACGCCAGCAATGCCGGTACGGCGCCGCCGAACAGACCGCCGAGATAGCGGAACGGATTTTTGCCCCGCTCTCCGGCCCAGTAGGAAAGCGGTGCTCCGGCAATGACGACCGGCCCCATGAGATCGGGATGGTTGGCGGCCAGGATCATGGCCGCCCAGCCACCCTGACAGTTGCCCGTCACCAACGGGCGAGGACTGTCCGGATGGCGGGCGCGCACCTCGCGCAGGAACGCGGCCTCCGCGGTGCAGACGTCGGCCAGCGTCTGATCCGGTTCCGGATCGGGGTGAAAGATGACGAAATAGACCGGATGGCCGTCCTGCAGGGCAACGCCAACCTCCGACTCGCTCTTGAAACCGCCAATGCCGCTGCCGTGCCCGGCGCGCGGGTCGATGATCACCCAGGGCCGCCCGTCATCGCGCTGAGGCGGGAAGCCGTCGGGCGGGATGATGCGCACCAGCGCGTAGTTGACGGGACGCTCCAGTTCGCGCCCGTCGATCACCAAGTCGTAATCGAACACGAGGACCGGTTTGAACCCCTCCTGCTCGCGGGCGATATAGGAGTCGCCGCGCCGGCGCAGCGTGTCCATGAACAGAACGCCGCGTTGCGCGACATCGCTCAGATAATCCCGATAGGCGTCGAATGTGTCCGGACCCGCCAGCTTCGGCGCCAGCGTGCCGAAGGCCGATATGGTCTGGCCGACCCGATCCCAGTGCACCTGGTAGAGCATCTGCCCGTGGTGCCGGCCGAGGTCGCCGAGGACGGCCATCTGCTGCTCGGCGATGCCAAAGGCGCCGCTCATATCGGACGTTTGGTCCGTCCGGCTCGTCTGTGTCTCGACATCCTGTTTCATCGCTTTACCCCACGATGTGGTAGCCGCCATCGATGTAGTGCACGCCACCGGTCACGTTGCTGGCTTCGCCGCTCGCCAGGAATGCCGCATAAGCGCCGACGTCCGATATCGTGGCGAGATGATGGGTCGGGGCACGTTCCGTTGCCTTGTTGATCAACTCGTCGAAATGGTCGATCCCCGATGCGGCGCGCGTTTTCAGCGGGCCGGGCGACAGCGCGTGGACGCTGATGCCCTTCGGGCCCAGTTCCGCGGCCATGTAGCGTGTTACGGACTCCAGCGCGGCCTTGACCGGGCCCATGATGTTGTAGTGCTCAACCACCTTCTCCGCGCCGAAGAACGACACGGTCAGGCACGTGCCGCCGTTCGGCATCATCGGCTCGGCTCGGCGCACCATGCGGATGAAGGAATTGACCGAGATATCCATTGCCGTGGTGAAGCCCTTGCGCGAGCAATCGACCACGCGTGCGTGAAGGTCGTCCTTGGGACAGAACGCGATCGAGTGGAGGCACACGTCGAGCGTCCCCCATTCCTGGCGAATGCGGTCGAAAAGCTGGCCGAACTGGCCGTCCTCGCGGACGTCGAGGGGCGCGATGATCTTCGCGCCAAGTTTTTCCGCCAGCGGCCGCACATGAGCCTCGGCGCGCTCGTTCAGATAGGTGACGGCAAGCTCGGCGCCCTGCTCACGGAACGATTCCGCGCAGCCATACGCGATCGAATCCTCGTTGGCGATGCCGACGACCAACGCCTTCTTGCCGGAGAGTGAAAACACGGGGGGTGATGTCTCGCCTCTTTATATTGCGCTGCAGCATATCGGGCGTATGTGACACTTCGGAGTCGGAGCCGAGGGTGCCGGTGGCAAAGAGCAGACAGAAACAAGCCGCCTCGGAGCCCAACCGGCTCACAACAGACGCTCACGCGCCATCACGCGGCGGCTCGGCGAGCATGTTCGGACCCGCCTGCGTTCGGGTCCACACGGAAACCTTGCGTTTGGCCCAGAGTCTGATGCCGTAGGTGTAGCCGACAATGATCAGCGCAAGCATTCCGAGCACGACAAGGATCGAGGACTGGATCTTGAGTCCGGAGAGGCTGAAGGTCGGCACCTCGCCAAAGATCAGCTCAAGAATGCCGTTGCTCGCAAGTCCGACACCGACAAGCGCTGCCCCGGTCATGAATCCGAGTCCGGCGAATGTGGCGAGCCTGACCGTGCGGAGCTGGTCGGAAAGCCATGCAACTTGAGGTGACCTCAATGTCGCCGGATCATTGAAAAAAGCTGCAGTGCGCTTTCTCAGCTTGACGATGCCATAGATCTCCATGGCCAACACAAACACGGCCAGCAGGATGCCGACGATGGAGTTCAATGTGAGACCGAAAAGAAACAGCATGACGACTGAGAGGAAGAACCCCAACCTGGCGTAGCGCTGAACGGTCTTGGCGAGAAAAGCGTCCATCGCGACCGGTCCGGGGTGTCCTTCCCGCTGTCTCGGCCGCGCGCTGTCGCCGGTCGGCGCAGTTTGAGGCTGCACATCCGGTGGGGGCGCGCTCGCGAAGGCCGGCACGCCCGGGACAATTGAGCGGAGTTCATCCGCGGACAGCTTCGCGAGCGGCTTCATGGCCGGATCAAACAGGCCGATACCGTCGCCGGTTATTCCGAACGTTGCCAGGCGTTTGTCCGTTTCAACCGCCCAGATCCACTGCCCTGATGGATGTTTGACATACGCGAACACGTTCTTGAGCGTGTCTCCATCCGGGAGCTTCGCAAGGAGGGCGTCGGCGATCTTGACGACCGGCCATTTCCTGGCGGCCTCGATGGCATCGTGCACGAGGTCCATTTCAATCCGTGCGGTTTCGATTGTCTTGATGCCGGCCCAAAGCGCCCCCTCGTCCATCTTTCCGGCCTCGACGTCCTGTTTGAATGCGGCGACCACTTCGTCGGTCACCGGCCGTCCGTCCGCCAGGCGCGGCTCGCACAAAAGGGCAATGTTGTCGAAAAGAAAAAGCACCTGACGGCCCTTGCCGGTCGTGATGTGCCATCCGATGGCCTGTCGGCCATCCGGTGTTGTTAGCGCGGGATCGCCCGCACCGATCGAAAGGATCGGCAGGCACTGCGCCTTCGCACACAACAATCGGCCGGCGACCGTGAACCGGTCCAGAAGTGCTGTATCCAGCGAGGTGCCGCGCCGCTCCGCCAACCGTTGCTGGCGCATCAGATTGGCGTCGACCAGGGTTTCCAGTCGCCGCGGATAGTCCTTGTCGGGAATGATGCACAACTCCGGAAGACTGCGCAGCCACCGCGCATTGGTGTCCGACAAGGGGTTGGTCCGGTTCAGTGTGAAAAACCGGTCGTCGAGCACCTTGATGGCCGGATCAATCTCACCAAACCTGCCGCCGGCCGCAATTCTGTTTGCGCGTTCCGGATCCCTTTCCATGAGCCGGCGCAGATCATCGAAAATGTCGGTATAGGGACCCGCGCCCATCGCGCGCAGCCCGGCGGAAATGTTGCGGATCGTCTGCTCGCCCCAGCCGCTGTTGCCCACGAACTGGCCGTGCCCGCCATTGTTCACCTGGGTCATGTAGTAGTCGATATGGTAGCTGCGCATTGCATTTATGGGCAGCTCGTCCGGCCGGTACGTTCCCTGACCCATCAGCGCATTCAGGAAGCGGACATTCGCGGCGACGATCGCCCCGGGATCGCCGCTTTCGCATGCCGACCGGGGCAGCAGGATTTCGGAGACGGCGTTACTCCGTCCGTTGGCCTCTCCATTCGTGTGCTGATCTCGCGGCGACATACACTACTCCGGCATCCGCCATTGACGCACCGGATGCCTCACTCGAACGCTGGTTGGATCGGCCCTTCTGGCTCCCGTTCAGGATGACAGATATCGTTCCGACCTCAGCAGGGTTCTTGTCCTGAATTCTGCACGGATTTTCCACCGGAAAGTGAAAAAAAGCCGGAGGCGGGATGCTGCCTACTCCGCCCGCCAGGCTGCCCAATAGGTGCCCCAGCGGCGGACCAGGGCTTGCGCCTTCTCCGCGAACAGGCGTCGGCCGAGCGCAAACGCCTTGTTCTCCAGGTCGGTCTGGCGCGTCTCGATGAGCGCGACGAAGACGGGGACACTTGACCGGTTCTCGATCTTCCGCGCCTTGTCGGTGAGCTCGACGCGCAACACGGCAAGGTCGTGATGGAAACCGATCATGTCTGAGAGCGTCCCGGCAGCTTCGCCGTGTGGTCTCAAACCGGTCGGCCACATGTCGTGCAGCAGCCGGATGTGATCACCGTGATACTTCACGCGTTTGCGCCAACGATGCAGCATCTCGTCGTTCCCGGGCGCCTCGGCAGCCTGCTTCATTTCCTTGCGGGCACGGCCGTAAGTTGTACCGAGGCCACCGGCAACAGCTTCAAATCCATCCCTGTCGATACGCCAACGCGCAGCCCGGTCGGCGGCGGCGACCATTGTTTCGCGAAACGCGTTCAGCCGTTTTCGCGCGCCCTTGCCGTTGCAGCCATCGGTGTATCGGTCGGTGAGGAACCGGCGGATCGCGGCGAAGTCGTGCTCTGCGGCCTGTCCGTTGGCGTGTGCCATCAGCTCGTCATAGGTTTCGATGAAGACATGGGTGTCCCGCAAGCGCGAGAGTGTGGCCGCTGCATCACGAAACGTGCGGTTTTCCTCGCCGTAGTCCGGAAAGCAGGGGCGCACCAGCCGGATCAGGCCACGCACCCGCTTGCAGCGTTTGCGCACCTGATGAACCGTCCGGGCCGTGTCCAGGTCGGGATCGTCGACTTCGGCGATGGCCGTGCTGATCTGCTCGCACGCGATCCGCCGGATTGCGGACTGCACGGAGGTATCGCTCCGGGCGATCCGGTAGCCAATCGCTTTCGAATCGGGTGCCATCACTTCTCAGGATACACCGCAAATGTGAATGTTTGCCTCGGGAACTGTGCCTGCAGTGGAAGGCAAGCTATTCTTCGCATTACGGAGTCGCAGCAGAGACAAACAGGGGTAACGATGACGGGCAATGACTTCATGCAGGACGATATCGATACCATCGTCAACCAGTTCCGGGCGACGTTGTTGGATATCCCGGAAGAGGATTTCGATGACTGGCTCGTACATTGGACGGAAGACGCGCGGTTGATGCCCCCGAACATGGCGGACGTGGTCGGTCACGATGCGCTCAAGGACTGGATGCGGACATGGCCCAAGATCAAGCGGTTCGACGTCATCGACACCGAGGTCGAGGGCATTGGCGATCTCGCGGTGTTGATATCGCATTTCGTCCGTGTGCTTGCGGGAACCGATGGTGAAGAAATCGAGCAGTACGGCCGCCAGGTATTGAAATTCCGTCGACAGGCTGACGGCAGATGGCTTATCGCTGCCGCCATTTTCAACGCCGATCATCGCAGCGGAAAAGGCTAGCTGCGCCTGCCGGTATCACACCGGCGCAAAGCCCGATCGCCTCAACTGTCAAGAGAGCCTTGACAGATATTCGTGACAGGTCTATGTCAGGACATCCTTGACAGTTGGAGTATATCCATGCTGACCAAACTCGTCCCGGCAAAGCGCCTGAAATGCTCATTCTGCGGCAAGCGTGCCGATCAGGTTGCCCAGCTCATGGGCGGTCCGAAATCCTATATCTGCAACGAGTGCGTCGGGGTGTGTAACGACATTCTCGAGGCGACGCCGCGTCAGTTCACCGGCTGGGGCGACATGAGCGACGCGCGAATCCTGACTGCACTGCAAGTGTCGGAGGCCTCGGTGGAAGCAACACGCGCGGTTCTCCAGGCCCAGATCGACGAGCTTCGCGCGCGCCGTGTGAGTTGGCAGAAGATCGGCGACGCGTTGGGGATTTCCCGTCAGGCCGCGTGGGAGCGTTTTTCCTGATCTGCGACGACGCGACGTCAGAGGCCCCTGCCCGACTTCCAGTACCGGTAGACATAGATACCGACGGCGATGCAGCCGACGAGTACGAGAACGAACTTGCCCTCCGGCCCGTAGACGCGCTCGACGAACACATAGGCGAACAGAAAGGCGATCAGCGCCAGATTGGCAACAGCGGACTCGGCCAGGAACTTCTTCATCGGCACATACGCACTCAACTGAACAACAAACGCCCATGGTGTTGAGCATTACCCTATACGCAAAAGGCTTAATGTTCGATGAGGGCGTGCGGCGTGCCAAACCGTGTGCATGCAGTTCATGATCACTTGGCTTCAGGTGCAGGTCACAAGATCCTGCGCATGATACAACACCTTACGCGCCACTAACCGCTATCGCCGGGCGTTCGTCCGAGGAGCCTTTCAACCTCTTCGCGTATCTGCCTCCAGAAGTCCCGTGTTTCGGTTTCGCCCAGAGCGTCCAACTCGGCGATGCGCAGGTCGACCTGTGCCAGGGCGTTGTTGTCGTACCTTCGGACCATGTTCCGTGCGGCTTCCTGGACCTTGGTCTGACAATCTCGCATTTCGAGCCATGGGCTGAGACAAAAAAAGACCAGTCGATCCTATTCTGGCAGGAACCGGGGCGGCACGCCTTGATTATGGTCAGGCTCATGCGAGTGCAGGATCTCTCTCGCTGGTTCCCTTCGTCGGGCTGACGCGCATTTGTGGTATGATCCTTGGATGCAATCGCAGACATGCGATCCGAACCATGACTGTGCGAATTGTCCCTCGCGCAAAACAACCGAGTGGCGCGATCTGGACCCGGGCGAGCTTGCGCTGGTAAGTCAGTCAAAACACATAGAAAAATACGAAGCCGGTGCGATACTGTTCGATCAGGGTACGGACAGTGCGGGTGTCTATTGTATCCAGTCGGGTCTGATCGGCTTAAGGCGGCTGGACGAAGATGGCAATTCGGTTCTTCTGAGGCTGTGCAAGGGCGGCATGACGCTCGGCTATCGCGCCTTTTTGAGCAAACAGATCCATCTCAATTCAGCGGAAGTCCTGAGCTCAAGCGTCGTTTGTTTTATAGCGCGTGCACATGTGTCGCGCATCCTGGCGCGGAACCCCCACCTGGGCGAACGCTTCCTGCAACACGCCATGGAAGATCTGGGTGAGACAGAAGCCGAATATGCACGCGTCCTGACCAAAAAAATGAGAGCCCGGTTCCTGCACATCCTCATGGTGTTCTATGAGCAGCTTGGCTATCAGGACGATGGCGGCCGACCGGCTGTGGAGCTTCCAATCAAGCGAAGTGAACTGGCGGAGTTGCTTGGGATCCGTCCGGAGTCCATTTCGCGCCTGATCAAGTCGATCAGCACCGAAGGATTGTTGCAGTTCGACGACAGACGGGTGCGGATTCGCGATATGGACGAGGTCCTGCGGATCGCGGGTGCTTCTCTCTAATACCTGCCGCCCTAAGGCCGCGACTGGATCTCGCTCGCAAAGAAGCGGCTGTACAGGATGACCAGCACGGCCACGAGGATGAGCTGGATCACGCCGATCCAGACCAGACCGGCTCCGGCGGTGAGGCAGAGGATCCCGAAAACAAGACCGCCCAGCAGCGCGACGATGGCGGTGGGCCTGGAGCGGACAGGATTGTAACAGGCGGGGATGGACAGGATCGCAGCCAGCAGCAAAAGGCCTCCCATGACCCGGACGATTCCCGGCGAAGCGGTGATGTCGAGCGCCTGAGCGGTGGTCTTGCCGAACAGAACGGCGAATATGCCGGCGGCCGCCTGCAGCAGGACGTAAGCCGTCATGGCGGAACGATAGGTGCTGCGCCTTTGTTTCGCCCGCGCGCGCGACCAGCTCAGGCTGAGGCCGTTATCTGCCATCGTGCTCCCTCACTGCGCGTCACTTTCCTCGCTGCAGGCGCGGCGCCAGACGGCCTCGTATAACGCCGGCACCCACGCATGGGCGGGGCATTGGCTCCAGCGCCCGGTCATGAAGATGATCGTGCGGTCGGGTCTGCGCGTGCGTGCAGCATCGAGTTCCATGACGATCAGGGTGTTGGCGGTGAAGTCTTCGGTCCCCGCGCGGCCTGGCCGAACCGGCTGGCGCAGGACCGCCGAGGGCGCAAAGAGACACCGGGCGACGGCCGCGCGGACCGAGAGGTTTGCGCGTTCGGCAGGATCCTTCCACAGGGCGCGCATCTGCCGGAATCCCCGCTCCATATTGTGAACTGCTATGCCGATGCCATGGAGGGCGGCCGGGTCGTGGTTCACCGCCTCGCTCAATGTGCGCCGCGCCTTTTTGACCTCGCCGGTGATCGCCCACCGCAACAGTTTGACCGGGTTCAGGCAACGCGGTGCGGCGGCAAAGAGTTCCGCCATTTGCCACAACTCCGGTGTCGCCTTGAAATCCGGATCGAACAGACTTCCGACGGCGTCCTGGGCGAGCGGCCCGGCCCTGTCTGCATTGCCCGCGCCCCGCACATAGGCAGCAAGGGGCTCCAGCGTATCGTCTTCGGGGACGAGCTTCCGCGCCAGAGCCGTCAGCCGCTTATCGAGCGCGGTCTGCGCTTTGGCACGTGCGGCGTCGTCGCGCTTGCAGACGGCCGGCAGCGGCTTGCCGTCGAGCGCGAACACTTGTCGGATCCGTTTGACAAGAAACCGGTTCAATCCGGGTCCGGTCGGTTTGTAGTCCCGGTCCAGCGCGTCATCGTCGGCGATCGTTTCGATCAGTTGCGGGTCGTTGACGCGCAGAATGTCGACGACGCCCGGTATGTTCGGTCTTGCCATGGCGCTACCCCGGTTCCCCGCGCTGCCACGGGAAGAAGACGTTCCTGGCATCGGCAAATGCCGGTGCCAGGTCCGGACAATGGCGCGTCAGCACGCTGCGCAGGGTATTGTCCTCAATCCACTGCCAGCCCTCGGGCGTGTAGACTTCGGGCGTGAAATCGTCGGTGAAGAAACGGTCGCTTTTCAGGCGCCGCGACGCCATCAGGATGAAGATTCGGAACACCGTGTCCGAGAACCCGAATCCCGGCGGCATGCCGAGCGCCGACTTGCTCTCGGCCAAGGTGCCGATCAGCAAGTCCACGTCCTCGACCGTTTCGTAGACTTCGCTGAGTTCCCGGCGCCATTCGGGATCGGTCGTCAGTTCGTTGAAGCTCTTCGGCACCGGCATGTTGAGCAACCGTCGGAACTTGCAGTAGCGGGGCACACCGCGCTCCCGGTCACGCAGAACATCGATCGCCGCCAGATCGACGTGAATGCCCTTCTTGCGGTCCTCGGTGAGGAACCGCAGATGATTGGGATAATTGTGCATGGTCAGAGCGCCGGGATGGCTGGTCGCGAGCGAGTAGAGGACGTCGTCATAGGGAACCTTCCGGTAGATCTTCGGCGGTCCGGAATGCACGACGTCCGACAATTCGGAGTGCAGCAGTTCCTCGTCGTCGCCGTGGCGGCGGAACGAGAAATTGTCGGGGAGGAGCGAGTGCATGCGGTAAACGGCGACGAACTCCTCGGTCATCGAATAGGGCGCCGCGTGGTGATCCGTCTGCGAACTCATGATGCCTGAGATCTCCTCCAGCTCGCTGACCCGGCCATTGGCGATCTTGAACTGTTCCCCGAAGGCCCCCCACCAGTTCGCCCGCATGACGAACCGGCCCTCCAGTGAATTCATCAGCGCCGGCGTCCACTCCACCGTGTGGATCTTGGCGATCAGTGCTGCATTGATCAGCCGGGCTTTCTGGAACAGCCATTCGCCTGAGGCGTCGGCATAGGCCAGTTTAAGCCTGTCGACGATGGCGTTGTGCTCGCGGGCGAACAAGGTGTGCAACACCGACAGTCCGATCCACCAGTTGCCGTTGACGCCGGTGAGTTCCAGGTTGGGGAAGCGTTTGCCCTCCGCGTCGGGAATCTCGAGTTTGGTCTTCTCGATCGGCAGGTGACCGTTCGGCATCAGGCCAAGCTTTCCGTCGGGCAGGAGTTTGCCGGTTTTCGGATTGCTGCGGATGCGGTGTTGCCGCTCCCGGGACGAGCCGTAGAGCTGCGAGGCGTCCCACCAGTGGGTTTCGATGTTCACGAAGGTGTCGGGCTGTTCGGCGTCGGCTTGCACGCGTTCTGCCGGGCGGGAGCGCAGAATGGTCATTTCCTTGCCCGGCCAGTCGTCGCCGGGGGCAAGCGGAATGGTATGCGGGTCGTCGCGCAGATTGGTCCCGTGGCTCAGCCAGTCATGCACCATGAACTGGATCCATGCCGCGACCAGCGTGTTGAGATAGGGCACCGGCACGAAGTCGCGCCGCGCCAGCAGCTTGACGCTGACCTCTCTCGGGCTCGGCTCGTAAAGCCGCGGCGCCTCTTCCGCATAAGTGTGTTCGATCGGGAAGTTGCGCCCGAAACGCGCGCCCGCCATGCCCATCCAGGGTTCGGACAGGTCGTTGAAGCTGCCGTCCGCGCTGCGTTGGGTCCGTGGGTCGAAGTCGGGTGTATCCGGCTGACGTCTGTTTCGCTGCGTGTCGTAGAGGTTCTCGGTCCGCATGTTGTTGCGCAGCCCGGCCAGCATGATCACTTTGATCACGAACGGCCAATGGAACCAGATGCGAAAGCGGCCGAGATAGGCGGCGAGCCGTCCGACTATGGCCTCCAGCACCTTTCCGCCCATCGAACCCCCCAACTGATCAACCAAGCCCTGACGGGCTATGCGCGCGTGCTGCACCAGCAAATACCGTCGGGACGCTATAAGTCTACCGACGGATGTAAACAAAAGTACATCAGGATTCGCGGGGATATTGGGATTCGTCCGGGAGCCGGCCTCACGCCAGTCCGAGATGCCCAAGCGTCTGTGGGCCGGCGATGCCGTCGACAATGAGGCCATTGCGTTCCTGATAATCCATCACCGCGGCCTTGGTCAGGGGGCCGAAGCTGCCGTCGGCCAGGATGGAGAGCGCCTTCTGCAGCCGCCGCACGTCGGCGCCGATGCTGCCCGGGCGCAACAGGGCGGTAATCGGCTGTTCCGCCTGGTCTTCGCCCAGAAGCTCCATGACATTGACCCGCTTGCCGCTGGACCACAGAACACGTCCTTGTTTGGTCGCCCGCAATACGGTTGCGTAGCCGCCGCTCGTATAGGTGCCGTCGCGGAACAGGGATTGCTCGCGCCGGCGTCGGCCGATGATCTCCGGCGGTCTTCGCCAATTCATGAAACGGTTTGCGGCATCCGCGCGATTGCCCGCATTGAGCGCCCGGGTCAGGCTCGCTCGGCGGATCCCGCCGGTGTTGTAGTGAAAGCTGACCAGGGCGTCGAACTCGTGCTGTTCGACCGGAACCGTGACTGCCGTGTCCACCTGGCGCGAGAATTTGACGATGTCGGAGCGGAACAGGTCGAACACCATCTCCAGCGGCTGGGCGACACCGCGTGGCAGATCGGCGGGATCGGGCGGTCCGGCGAAGCGGGTGTGGCCGATGCCGAAAGTCAGCACGCCGACGGAATCGAAATAGGGCATCGGCACGATGCCCTCGTGGCTGGCGATCTCAACCAGTCCTTGTGTGCTGACCTCGTTTGCCATGGTGACTTTGTCATGATCGCGGAGTGCGGAACGGCACGACGCGCGCTAGTTGCCAAGTCGGGCACGCCCCTTTCGTCCGTCATTGCGTTCCCAGAGGACATTGCTGCCGTTGCGTTCGAGCTTGTAGCAGTGGGTTTTGCCGTCGAGCCAGCGGCTCCAGCGCTGGCACAACCGGTCCGTGTCGATCCACCATTTGCCACTGTCGCTCTTCGGTGTGCTGATCGCCAGCATGGCTTTCACCGACTGGATTTTGCCGGTCATGGTCTTGTCCGCCTTGTAGTGTATCGGCACCGTGACGCCGTCGGTCTTCATGTAGACGACCTTTCCCGCCACCGCCTTGGCGAGCTCGTCTCCCTGCAGGCGGACCGGCGTTGTCGCGGCCTTGCTTTCGGCTGCGTGCGCGGACATCTCCACACCAACCGTCAAAGCCGTGGCGCACAGGGCCGCCAGGGCAATTGTCAACCGGGTGTCGTTTCTCATGAGCTCCTCTTGCCGTTCGCGGCCCTCGCCTTCGTGCGTTCCTGGCGCAAGACGTCGCCCCATGGTCAAGTGCAGGCGCCGTACTGGTTTTAGCCCGTCGGGATTACGCATTTGCAAGGGCGGCGTGCACAACCCTCGTTTGTACTATCGGCCCCGGCCTGCCGCATCGGCGGCGACTCATACGCCGTGCGGCTGTGAGTCATGCTACACACAGGTCAATGGCGGCAATGGGGCGGGTTTAAGGCTTCGTACTCGCAGGCAGATTCAGGAATCTTGTACGGTCATGCTACCGCTCTCCGAGATTCCTGCGAAGGCAGGAATCCGGTCAGGAAGCCCCAACCCACTCGTCATTCCGGCGAAAGCCGGAATCCAGTTCACACATGCCTCTCGCAACTTCGTAGAGACTGGGATGCCGGATCGTCCTTCGGGCTGTGCAAAGCGGCAACAAGGGCGTAGCCTGATCATTTGACGCTGACCTTTTCTGGAAAGAGGCATTCCCATGGAACTGCCGCTTTACGTCTGGAGGCCGCATACCAACATCCGGCGTCGCCAGAAGCGGCCGCTCGGGGAGATCCTGCGAGACTGGATCGCCAGGATCGCCGGAGACGGCCGCCACGGGGTGCCCGCATCGTAAACCGCCTCCTCTTTGCGCCTCATGGCCGCATGCGGCCCTAAGCGATAGCGCGCGGCGCGTCCCGCGCTTATGGTGCGCCCATGAGTGGGACATCCTTTCACGGCGTCTTTCCCTATCTGGTCTCACCGGTCGATGACGCCGGCGCGGTCAAGCGCGACGTACTCGCGCGGCTCTGCAACGATCTCATCGCGGCCGGCGTGCATGGGCTGACCCCGCTCGGGTCCACGGGTGAATTCGCCTACCTCACCTGGGAACAGAAGCAGGCGGTCGTCCAAACGGTGGTCGAGGCGACGGCCGGTCGCGTGCCGGTGGTCGCGGGCGTTGCGGCGACGACAATTGCCGAGGCCGAGCGCCAGACCCGCGCATTCACCGAAATGGGGTGCGACGGCATCCTCGCCATCATGGAGGCCTATTTTCCGGTCGGCGATGCCGGGACGTACGACTACTTCCGTGCGATCGCGGGTGCCACGTCGCTGCCGGTCGTGCTCTACACCAACCCGAACTTCCAGCGCAGCGATTTGAGCCTCGACGTCATCGAGCAGCTCTCCGAAATTGAAAACGCCGGACACATCAAGGATGCGTCCAGCAACACGGGTCGCCTGCTCTCGATCCTGAACCGCGTCGGCGGCCGGATGCAGGTGTTCTCCGCCTCCGCGCATATCCCGGCCTGCGTGATGCTGATCGGCGGCGTTGGCTGGATGGCCGGGCCGGCCTGCCTTGTCCCGGCGCAAAGCGTCGCGCTCTACGAGCTGTGCCGTGCCGGCAAGTGGGACGACGCCATGGCGGCGCAGAAAGATCTGTGGGCGTTGAACCAGGCCTTCGCGAAGCACAACCTTGCCGCCTGCATCAAGGGCGGGCTCGAGCTGCAGGGCTACGAGGTCGGCGCGCCGCTGCCCCCGCAAGCGCCTCTCTCCGGTGCGGGCCGGGACGAGGTGCGCGCCATGCTCAGGAAGCTGGGCGCGCTGGACTGAGGCGGCCCGCGTCCCGGTGCTCAGCCGAGGCGCACTGACACACCGCCATCGGCGAGCATGGCGCTTCCGGTCACAAAGGAAGACCCGTCCGACAGCAGAAAAAGCGCGGCCTGGGCAATCTCTTCGGGCTCGGCCATGCGCCCGAGCGCATGCAAACCGGAAATGAACGCGTGCGCGTCCGGATCATCGCCCGCCATCTCCGTCTTGGTCCCGCCCGGCAGCAACGCATTGACGCGGATGCCGTCGCGCCCGTGGTCGCGCGCCAGCGCCTGCGTCAGCCCGATGAGGCCGGCCTTGGACGCCGCATAGGCCGCCATGCCGGCGAGGCCGCCGTTGGTGTGACCCACGAAGGACGACGTGAACACAAGCGCCCCGCCGCCCCGCTCCGTGAGCGCCGGGATCTGGTGCTTGGCGGCAAAGAACGCGCTTGTCAGATTGGTGTCGAGGACCGCGTTCCAGTTCGCCGTATCCATCTCGGTTATTGGCCCTGCCTCGCCCACGATTCCGGCATTGTTGAAGGCGCCGTCGAGGCCGCCGAACTCGAACCTGGCAAGCGCCACAAGCTCGGCGGCATATCTGTCGTCCCGCACATCGCCCGCGAGCGCCGCGGCCCGCCCGCCGGTGCTGGCGATCTCGGATGCTAAGGTGTCGAGGCGGTCGGCGCGCCGTGCGCCGAGCACCAGGTTGGCCCCGGCGCGGGCGAATTGCCGTGCCGCCGCTTCGCCGATGCCGCTGCTGGCACCGGTGACGATGATGGTTTTCTTGTCGAGCAACATGTCTGTCCGCTCCCTTGACTGTTTTCAGGAGCGCAGGACGTAAGCGCGCGCTGCGCGACGTTCCACCCGGTTCTTGCGCATCATAAATAAACGCATGTTGACTTTCTCGAGCGTGACCATCCGGGCCACCGCGCGATCCGATAATCAGACGTTTACTTGCTCTCCCCTATCGCGTCTACGCCGTGAAGGTCCCGCTTTCCCGCAGGACCACATAAAGGAAGTAGAGGACCGCAAACACCCCGGCGAAGATAATCCCGGTTCGGCGGATCATGCGGCAGTAAGCGCAGTGCATCTGGCGGAAGTCCGGGTTTTTGGCCGCCTCCCAAAGGGCGTTGTGGGACGCGGTCGGATGGATGTCTTCATAATGCTTGTCGGCCCAGCCCTCCCATTGCTCGTTGGTAAAGCTCGGTTTGATCACCTTGCAGTTGGGGAAGACGCGCGCGCCGAACCGTTGCTCGGCCTCGGACGCGAAGGCTTCCGCCCGCCGCGACAGGACCACGAACCAGGTCACGGCGAATGCGACAATGAAAAGGGCTGGAATCACGGGGCCAACCCGTCAGTTTCCGTGGCGCAACGCACGCACGCGGGCATCTCGTGCAGCGCTATCGTTCGTTGCCGCGCATCGCGTCGACGCTCCACGGGCCGCCCCCGCGTGCGGAGAGATACAGGAAAACGAAGCAGTACATGATGGCGAGCTCGCCGCCGTTCAGCAGCGGGAAGAACCCTTTGGGTGCGTGGGCGATGAAATAGGCCGCCGCCATCAGCCCCGACAGCACGAAGGCGACGGGTCGGGTGAACAGGCCGATGACGATCAGCACGCCGCCAACGAGCTCCAGCATGCCGGCGATACCACTCATGCTGAAGGGCTCGACGCCGGTGTGCCGGGACTCCGGAAAGGCGAGAAACTTGGTGGTGCCGTGCTGCAGGAACAGCAGACCGGTCATGATGCGCAGCACGCTCAACAACTGCGCGCTGTAGCCTTCGAGCATTTTCATGTGATGTGGCTCTCCTGAGGGCGGGAATGATTGCGCGGGCGCCGCACCGCGGGTTGTGCAAATCTTGCGCGGAGTCTGGCGGGTGCGCAACCGGTGTGGGGCGGGATTTCTGCTCGAATTTTGTGCGTGCCGCTGCGCCTTCACCGAAATTCCTGCGAAGGCAGGAATCGAGCTCGTTACGTCATCACCGGATACTCGCCTTCGCGGGGACAGGCCTGTTCCGGTGATCCATGCCGTGACCACTCTGCACGGTGCACCGCCAATGGAATGGACCCCCGGGACGAGGCCCGGGGGTGACGGAGAGGAATCCAGTGCGGGCGTGCCCCATCCTACGCCGAAAAGACTGGATCCCGGATCGTGCGGCGGATCGAGCATGCGGACAGACCCGGCGCACGGGCCGCCGCGTGTCCGGGATTTCGAATATCTTCTGCTATCAAGCAATCTGAAATTCCTGCGAAAGCAGGAATCCAGTCTGTAGGCTCGACCACACGTCATTCCCGTCCCCGCCTTCGCGGGTACAGGCTTCGGCCGGAATCCATTACAGCCGTGCCCCATCCTACGCCGAAAAGACTGGATCCCGGATCGTGCGGCGGATCGAGCGCACGGGCAGACCCAAGACACAGGCCGCCGCGTGTCCGGGATTTCAGATTTCTTCTGCTCTCAAGCCAACCGAAATTCCTGCGAAAGCAGGAATCCAGTGCTGCGTGATCTAGCAGGCGCCGCAGCCTCAAACGCCGGCGCGGCGGTCGGTCAGGATGCGCCGGTCGACGCCCGAGCGCCGCTCGCCCTGGGCCTGCTTGTCGGCTTCCGAGCGCCGGTCAGGTCCGCCCTGACGGCGGTCGTGCTCCGCGCGCCGGTCGCGCCCGGAGCGTTTGTCGGTCGATGCCATAGGTTGCCGTCCTTTTTCACCGTTCCTTCCCCAAGTCTCGCTTGGCAAGCTGAACGAAGGGTAAAGACCGAATGTCCGGACGTCCGCGTGCTTAAAGGGCGCTTGCGGAATTGCCGCGCATTTTAGCAACCGCGCGCGCAAAGGCGCGCCTCAGTAACTGCCCCGGCGCGGCGGTGTGGGCTGGGTCGTGTCGATCGGCTCGGCGCGCGCGCCGGCCTCGCGCTGGCAGCCGCCGATGGCGAGCCCGGTCATGAGCAGCACCAGCGCCATGATGGATTTCAGGCCGGCGGTCGTGGTCAGCATCTTCTTCATGGGGTTTCCCTCTTCGGTCTTTGTCGTCGCGTTTCAGGTCGTCGATAAAGCCCGGGCACGGGCGGTGCGCCGAACGCGGCGAACGGCCTTGGCTTTAAGAGGTGTTTGTGGACACGCGCCAGTCACAAGCGCGTGTCGGGTCCGTGTTGGGTTATTGCGTGTGGATCAGTGTGGTCATCCGTCCTTTCCGAAATTCCCGCGAAAGCGGGAATCCACTATCGCGTTCGTCGAACTGTTCCCTGGATCCCGGGTCACGTGGCGCGCGTTCCGCGCGCACCGCCCGGGATTTCATGTGTGAAGTTGCGGCAGCGAGCGTCTAAGTCCCCTACTTCACCGGCGCACTGGTCTTCACCACCGGCACCGCCGTGGCCGTGGCCTGTGTTGTCGCCTCGCTCGCGACCGGCGTATCCGGTGGCGGCGCCTTCTTGGCGAGCTGCGGCGCCTCGCCCACGGGCGCGAGGCCGAGGGTGATGCCGCCGATCAGGGCAAAGCTCAGGCCCAGCGCAACGGCGAGCGCGAGGCGCGGGCCCAGCGGTTTCTTGGCGCGCGGCGGGGCGATGGGGCCGAGCGCATCACGTGGTGACGCCACGCCCGAAGGCGTGAGCGAACGATGGGGGGCGAGCGGCCCGGAGGGTATCAACGTCGGGGTGGTTTTAAACGGCGTACGCGGCATGGGGGTTTCCTCCCGCAATAGGGCAGCGGTACGCCGGCGCGGGAGGCCGTCAGCGGGGCAAACTCCGGCTTGAAAGGAAAATCGACGCTCTCCGGGCCCCTGGCTGTCGCGTCATCGTCCCTCGCGCGTCCCTTCTGGAAACGCATGCGACACCAAGGGCGCGTCGATCTTCACCGGGCTCCCCCTCCCCTTCTGGGGTCCGCCACACGATCGGTTGCGAGTCGGACGCTACGCAGACATTGCGGCGGGAGTGAGGGAGAGATGTGGCGGGAGTGTGCCGGGAAAACCGGTAGTGGAGAGGCCACGCTCCGGCGCCATCTGACTGAAACGCGGTGTCCCTGGGTGTGCCTAAGGGCCCGATTTGTACCTAACGGCGGCACGGACCGCATCATCCATGTGCGCGTCGACGGAAAGTGCGACGTGGCTGCCGGGAAGACGTGAGCAGGGCCTTCCCGCCCTAAAGCATGCCCGGCGGCGTCGGGTTCATAGAGGCGCTCCGTGACGGCGGATGATATTTTAGGATCAACGGAACAAGACGTGATCGCTCCTGATCGACGCCGAGATAATCGCGTGTTTGGATGTCAATCGGCCGCGTCCTGCGGGCGGGCAACAGATGCCAAAGCCTGTTCCGCAGCCGGTCTTTCCAGGTGTCGTTCGCGAACCGTTTCCGGTCCCAGCAAAGCAAGTTCAGCGTTGCACCGGCGTGCAGGCTTTCGATGTCAGCCCACGGGATCTCTTCCTTGCAGGTCCGGCTTTCATAAATGCCCGTCCTCGAGACGGTGAGGCGGTGCCGCAGCGGTCCGCGCCGGAACCTGTAGAAGTTCACGAGCGTCATGGCCGCAAGGGCCACAGTCATGAGCATGAGGAAGAGGTTCCTCGGTGCGTAGACGATCCAGATGCCGGTACACCCCGCCAGCCCCAAGAGCGGCCAGAACACATCGCCCGAAGTCGTCTCTTCGGTCATGGTGAGATCGATGTAGTCGGGCTCTGCGGTCATGAACTTGAGCTAGAAAAGTGCAGCGCCGGCGACCAAAAAGACCAGTCCAATAGCAAACTGTAAGACCGCCACAATGAAGCGTCCCCGCCCCTTGACGATGTCTCGCGGGTCGCCGCCCGGATAGCGGTCGTATATCGGGTTGTTTTGCCATTTCTTTGGGACTTCGTCGAAGTTCCAGCCGTTGCGTTTGTAGTAGCGGTAGTCACGCAAACCGATATAGCCGCTCGATACGACAAGCGACGCACCCATCGCAGATAGTCCAATGGCTTCGGTCATACCCCTGCTCCCGCCCCTCATCTGTCCCCAAGGATTATCAGGAGGACGGAGCACACCGCCACGAGGATCAATGAGTACATCAACACCTTTCCGCCGTAACCATAGTGTTTGGGTTCGTCCGGGTCAGGTCTGTTCCCAAGACGGAAAAGACGCTCAATCCTTGTGATCGCGAAGTCGGTTCTGTACTTGATCAGAGTCGATAGACCGGCCTTCATCCAGTGGGAAAACATTGCGCCAAGCGCCCCAACGAACCCGACGAACCACAACACGAGAACGATGTTTTCCACCCACTGCATCATCTCACTTGATCAGCTCCGCCCACTTCCCGTTCTTGCCTAGCTCCTCGTAGTGTTCTTTCTTCTCCGTCCATGCGTAACGACTAAGGCGCACCCACCGTGGGATTTTGCCAATTCGGTTTGAGCCCACGAGGACGCCGACCTGACGGCGGGCGTGATCCGGCTGAGCTTTTTCTGGTTTCCCAGTCTGTTTCGCCTGTATCCTCACTGGTTGAGAGGGTCTCATGATCCGAATGACAGGCCGGAAAACTCGACGAAGCACCAATCTGAAGATCTCAAAACCGCCCTTAGCGACCTTGAACCACAACGGACGGTTCGCTCGTCGTTCAAATAGCTGTCTCATCACCTCATCGGTTGGCCAATGATGGGTATGACCGACCGCATCAATCAGCGTCCCTGGCAACGGCCCGTCAAAAGTACGCGCTGCGCAAACGCCTAGCTTCGATAAGCAGGCAACGAGGTCTTCGTCGACGGGAGACGGATACATGATCTCCGTAACTTCGATAAGCGCCAATACCACCGTATCGTAGCTGCAGCCCCTGTCCTTGTTTTCAGTCGCGATGCGTTTGAACTCGTCCGGCGTACAGGTGAACGCGTAGCGTGCTCCAATCTTGTCCAGAGGCTTCAAGATGCCGAGTTTCGCCAGAACGCCGGCCGGTATCTGGTACTGGGACGAACTCCACGAATGGATTTGGTTAGGATGCGTATCCAGACGCCAGTATTTGTGGACATGGCGTGCCAGGACATCCACCAATCCCTCGTAGCTCGTGTCGACCTTTTCGCCTGTTTCCATTTCAACCCATCGCGCGGCTGGTCGGTCGGTCATGTCGTTCAACCGGCTTAGCCCACGCTGACTGCCCCGTCATTTCATTTACAGGCTTGTCGCCTGCGCAGATTACCCTAATGTCCTCTTGCGGCTATGGGCATTCCTTTACTTCCCGGAGACACAGAAATGCGCCGGTTTGTCTTGTTGCAACTTACGCGTGTGGTTTGCGTTGCGGCGCTTCTTGTGTTGGCCGCCCCGGCCCTCGCCGAACGCTGGACCACGGAACAGATCGCCGGCGAATACGCGATCGACGTGCCCAGGAACTGGGACGTGAAGTCCGAAGCCTACAGGAAACAACTGTTCGGCGGACTTCACCAAAAGCGGAAGACCCGCCTCCTGAAACTCACCGAACTCGTTTTCATGGCCGAGCTGAAGAATGCGCAAGGCGTGCAGATTGGCCTTGTCCTTGTCGAGGCTGAATCACCCCACAATCCTCGATCGTACGACAGAATGGCCAAGGCCTCGATGAAGACGCTGGAGAGGTTCTCCAGTGCATTGCTTGAAAGCAACAGGCCTAGATACCAGAAGCAGGGATTTGAGTTTGTCGAACCATTCACGCCGGAAAAGTTCAAGGCCGGCAAGCATGACGCCGTGATGTTCGCGCGCCGTTGGAAGAAACTGTCGGGACACAGCGTTTTCGTGCGCAATATCTATGTTCTGAACGGCGAAAAGAGCCTCCAGGTATTGATCATGCACGACGAGAGGTACCCCAAGCTGAAGGCGGTCACCGACCGCATCGTCGCCAGTGTCCGCGACCGGGCGGAGTGACTACTGGCACTGCCGGGATGCTTCAGTGAGCATCGGCATCAGGGTGTCCTGAACCACCGAGGTGAGCACGTCCTTGTTCTTTTCCCCTATTTCGGCAGAGATCGTGTTTTGGGAACTTCTGAACCTGCCGATGGCAGACGTGCACTTTTCCCGTTGGGTGTACAGACAATTCATCTCCTGAACGGAAAAATGCTCTGCGTAAACCGCACCCATGTTCGTGTCCCAGGTCTGGCGGTGTTGGTCCATGGACTTGAACAAGTTAGCCTTGAGCATTTGAGTGGCGCGCTCAACACCACACTTGTTGATGATGGTCTTCATTGTCGTGGTCTTGGCGATCACGTTCATCGCCAATTGCTGCAGGTTCTTGGTCATGCCGGTCTTTTGAACGAAATCGACGCCGTTCTTTATCTCGACGCGTTCTGACTGGGCGTGCGACGGGTTGGCAAAGAACAGTAGCCCGCCAACCGCGAGGGCCGGTGCCACAATATAAGCATGTCCTGTCCGAATATCTTTCATGTGATGATCTTGCACACAATTTCGACCCGTGCATCAGTTTATATGTATTGGGCTGTTATTTTTCTCGCATTTCGGAAAACAGGATGAACAAACCGAGGCAGAAACTGCCTTCTCCATCTCGGTTCAATTACATGCAGGCCTTTTTTCCCATGAGACGCTGCGCAGGCAGACGCTGCACGCGACCAGGTGCTTGATAGCCGAAACACGCTCCGCGCCTCTGTCATCAATCCGATTCACTGTTTCCTTACAGTGCCTGAGTGCATTATGCGCAGGCGTGAAGGAAATCGCCGAGGGAGTTGATGACATGCGTGCCAAGTCGTTTCTGTTGCTCGCCCTCGCTTTCCTGGTCGGAGCTTTGGGCGGCGCGGTGCTCGGACCGGAGATGAATGTCGGTAAGTCGGCATCAGTGGCGCTGTCCGAATCCGGTCCTGAGGGGTAGCCATCGCGCCGCGCCGGTCCAATGGCGCCCAAGTGAGCGCGCGACAGCTACCACTCCCCTTTGGTCCCTCCCAATCGGCCCCGCGTCCTGCTAAACGACACTCCATGACGCTCCGCACCCGACAAGCGCTGCAGGCGGCGGGCGTGTTCTGCGCGATCGCCCTCGGCGTCTATCTCGCCGTCAACCTGTTCGTCACCACGCTGCCGTCTCTGATGCACTGGTTCGTGGCGCCGGCGCTGGTGAGCCTGTGGCTGACCGCGTTCGTCATCTGGCGGCTGCTGTTCCGGCAACCGGCGGACGGCATCCTTCGCGCGATCCCGGCCGGTATCCTGATCGCCAATCTCTGGCCGCTTCCCCTGGCTGTCGGGGTGTTCATGGGCGGACTGGGTCTCCCCGGCATCCTCAACCTCGCAAACTACACGCCCGTCTTCCTCGCCCGCGCCCTGCTCTTCTCGGTTCCCTATATTCTGATTGCCGGTCTCATCCGCTGGTGGCAGGTGAAGCGGATGGGCTGACCATGACGATGACACGGCGCGTCAGCATGCGTGCGTCTTGGCATTGATTTGCCGGACGATGATTTCCCGCAGGACATCCAGATCGACATCGTCCAGCTTGTTGATGTAGAGGCAGGCAACCGATTTCCTGTGCTTGCCCAATCGGGCATAGAGCTCAGCGGCGCCTTCAAACTCGTCGCCGACATAGAAGGTCATGTTTGCCTTGCGGGGCGAGAAGCACGCCGCCGGCATATCCCCTTCCCGGCCGCTTTCGTACTTGTAGTGCCGTGACCCGAAACCGATGATCGACGGTCCCCACATGACCGGCGGGAGCCCGGTGATTTCCTTGTACATCTCAAGGGCGACCAGGGCGTCCGACCGACGCCGCGCATTCTCGATCCCGGCGATGAAGTCTTCGACGGACGCGGAGGTGGGCCTGGTCTTGTTGTCCGCCATATCGGTTTCCTCTTGGTGGGCGCCAGTTGACTAACGGCTACGCGAGAAGCCGCCATGAAATACGACATAGGCGGCAGGAATATAACTGTCGGCGGCCTCTTTTCTTCCACCCTGCGCTGTCCGTTCGCCGAAAACTGACGCTATAGTAGTGTCTTGAGTACCCGTCGGGGTTGTGTGTCGACGGCGATGTCGCGGGAGATGACATGTTCGGAATTGATCTGTCGGGGCTGATCGAGCGTCACAGCATTTTCATCGAAGTGCTGGGTTACACCGCGGCGGCGCTTGCCCTCGCCGCCAACGCCATGAAGACGATGATCCCGCTGCGCATCATGAGCATCATCGCCAGCGTGTTGTTCATAGGCTATGGCTTCCTGCTGCCCTCCTACCCACAGGCGCTGGTGCATTGCGTGCTGCTGCCGCTGCACACGCTGCGCCTGAAACAGATGACCGGGCTCATCGCCGACGTGAGGAAGTCCGCCGGCGGCGACCTCGCCCTCGATGCGTTGCTGCCCTATGCCAAGACACGCCCGGCGAAGGCCGGCGAGACCGTGTTCGCCAAGGGCGACGACGCCGAGAGCATGTATTACACCCGGAGCGGTCGCTACGAGCTGGTGGAGATCGGCGTGGACATCTCGCCCGGGCAGGTCGTCGGCGAGATCGGCCTCGTCGAGGAGGACAACCGGCGTACCCAGACGTTCAGATGCGTGGAGGACGGCGAGCTGCTCGCCATCAGCTACGACCGCGTCAAGGAGCTCTATTTCCAGAACCCCCAATTCGGCTTTCACTTTCTGAACCTCATCTCCAAGCGCCTGATGGCCAACAACGCCAGGCTCGTGGCCGAGGTGGAGAAGCTGCGCGCGGAACAAGGGGTGAAGGCGGAGGCGTAAGGGGCAAATGACCCGCTTCTCACCTCTCCGCGCCGCCGTCTGTCCGTCATCGAAGGAATAACGCTAAGCTGTCTCCTTGCAGGCGCCGGGCCGGTGCCCGTGCACCGCCTGTCTTGCGATTGGGGGAGACATGTTGGCAGAAGATCTCTCGGCGTTCATCGAGCGCCACAGCCTTGTCATCGAGGTGCTGGGCTTCACGGGCGCAATCCTGGCCATTGCCGCCAACGCCATGAAGACGATGATCCCGCTGCGGATCGCAAACCTCGTTGCCAGCGTTCTGTTCGTGATCTATGGCGCCGTCCTCCCCTCCTATCCGCAGGTGCTGGTGCACGGGGTGCTGGTGCCGGTGCACGCGGTGCGGCTTCGCCAAATGATGCGACTCATCGCCGATGTGAAGAAATCGGCGCGCGGCGACCTCGCCCTCGATGCGCTGATGCCCTATTCGGAGACGAGGCGCTTCAACGCCGGCGAGACCGTGTTCCGCAAGGGCGATGCGGCTGATACGCTCTATTACACGCGCGAGGGGCGCTTCGAATTGGTGGAACTGGGACGGAAGGTTCACCCCGGAGAGGTGATCGGTGAGATCGGCCTGGTGGAGCCGGACAACCGGCGCACCGCATCTTTCCGCTGCCTGGCCGACGGCCAGCTCCTCGCCATCAGCTATGACCGCGTCAAGGAGCTCTACTTCCAGAACCCCGAATTCGGCTTCTACTTCCTCAACCTCATCTCAAAACGCCTGCTGGCGGAGAACGCCGGGCTGGTGCAAGAGGTGGAGCGGTTGCGGGGGGTGTGAGGTTTGCCGTCATCTCGGGACGTGCGCGCCGCGATGACCGAGAAGGGCAAGTCGTGGGAAGCGGAGAAGGTCGGCATCACCACGCCCCCACAAACCACGCCACCTCCCCTTAGCAAACACGGCGCGTCCTGCTAAACGATCCCCCATCACATCCCGCAACACGAGCCGGGACGACTGGAGGGAGAATGGCTGACAAGACGTTACTGATTACCGGCGCGTCCACGGGTATTGGCCGGGCAACCGCCGAGGCCGCCGTGCAGGCGGGCTGGAAGGTGGCGCTTGCGGCGCGTTCCGGGAACACGCTGGAGGAGCTCGTGGGGGCGCTGGGCGCGGATCGCGCGCTGGCCATTCCAACCGATGTGACGGACCCCGCCCAGGTCGAGAGCATGGTCGCCAGGGCAAGCGACTTCGGCGAATTGACCTCCGTGTTCGCCAATGCCGGCCTCGGGGCGTCCGCCGCCGGAACCGAAAAAGGCGAACTGGACAACTGGCGCGAGATGATCGACGTCAACATCTGGGGTTTGTGTCTCACCGTGAAGTTCGCGATGCCGGTGCTGAGACAGGTCAAGGGCGGCCACATTCTCCTGACCGGAAGCCGGGCGGGACGCGTGACGCTGCCGGGTTCCGTTTACGGGGCCACCAAATGGTTCGTGCACGGCTATGGCCAGAACCTCGCCGCCGAGATGGCCGAATGGGGCGGGCGCTGCACGGTCATCGCGCCGGGCATGGTCGACACCCCCTTCTTCGACGAGCCCAAGCCGCAGGGGCTGAAGGCCGAGGATGTGGCCAATGCGGTGATGTATGCCCTCGCGCAGCCGGCCGAGGTGAATGTCGGGGAAGTTCTCCTGTCGCCCGTGCGGGCGTCGTGAGAGGCCTGCAGCCATGACCCGGCCCGTAACACTAACCTTCGCCACCTACACCTACGACCGCATGGCACCCATCCTCGACGGCCGCGTCGGGGTCGATGGCGCGAAGATCGCACCGATCGTTCTGGGCTCCGAAGACCTGTTTCCGCGCGCCGTGCAGCGCGCCGAGTTCGACGTGTGCGAAGTGTCGTTTTCAAGCTATCTGATGCAGGTTTCACACGGGACGTCCCAATACACCGCCGTGCCCGCCTTCGCCTCGCGCGCCTTTCGGCACGACTGCATCTACGTGAACAGCGCAAGCGGCATCGAGACGCCAAAGGATCTGGAGGGGAAACGCGTCGGCGTGCCCGAATATCAGGCGACCATGGTCGTGTGGGTGCGCGGCATCCTGCAGGACGAGCACGGGGTCGATTTCACCAGGCTCAGATATCGCAACGGTGGCATCAACCGGCCCGGCCGCAAGGAGCGTCTGCAGTTGGAACTGCCCGATGAGATCGACATCGAGCCGGTGCCCGAAGGCGAGACGCTCAACGGCATGCTTGTGCGCGGCGACCTCGACGCGGTCATCTCGCCGCAAATGCTGAAATCCTTCGCAGAGGGACACCCGAATGTGCGCCGCCTGTTCGAAAACCCGGCCGAGGCGGCCCGGGCCTATTACCGGAAGACCGGCTTCTTCCCGATCATGCATGTGATGGCCGTGCGCACCGCGATCCTGGAGGAACATCCCGGGCTCGCCGCACCGATCTACAGGGCGCTGATCGAGGCGCGGGATATGGCTTATGCCGAGCTGCAGCAGATGGCGGAATACTCGTCGAGCACGCTCATGCTGCCGTTCTACGCCGCGGACCTGGCCGAGACGAAAGCGCTGATGGGCGAGAACTACTGGTCGTACGGCGCGGAGGCGAACAGGGCGGAGCTGGAAACCCTGTTCCGCTATTCCCACGAACAGCATCTCTCGACGCGGCTGCTCTCGCTCGAGGACGTGTTCGCCGAAGAAACGCTCACGCTGACGGAGAGCTGAAAACGCTCTCCTTGTCGCGGTCACCGTCCCCCTCGTTTCCCAACGCCGCCCTCTTCGTCACCTCCATGATCGCTTCGCGGTAGCGCCGGCGTGCGGTTTCCGGCGAGCGGCCGATCCGCGCGGCGATGAAGGAAAACGGCAGGTCGAAGGAGCGCCACCAGATCAGCCGGAACAACGGCTTGTCGATCCCCTGCAGCCAGGCGAGATCGCCGAGCATGCGTGACACGTCCCGCGGGCTCGGGCGGAAGGGCCGTGTCTTCACTTCGCCATAGCCGTAGGCCTCGCGGTGCTCGCGCACGACCTCGGGCCATGACACCGCCTGCCCCTTGAACTGGGCCAGCACCCGCGCGTCGGGGTCGGGCAGCGCGCGCAGGGTCTTGAGTGCGGTGAGGATCCGCCCCTCGATGGTCTCGCCATCGTCGGGCATGCGGGCGGGCTTAAACTGGCGGTAGAGCCGGGCTTCGGTCATGGGGGTGGGTCTCCTTTTGGGTGAGTTCGAGGTTCGTACGGGGGTATCAGTCGTCATTCCCGTCCCCGCCTACGCGGGGACAGGCTTTAGCGGGATCCATGGGTGATGTGCCACACGCGACGCCGCCAAGATCTGGATCCCGGATCGCGGACCGGATCACGATCCCGGGCTGACCAGTCGCCGAGGCCGGCCCTTGTCCGGGATGACGCAGAAGAGTTGCCGGTTTCTCATCTGCCAGACATTCCCGTCCCCGCCTGCGGGGCGACAGGCCTCAGCTGGATTGCTTGCATTCTTGAAATCCCCGTCCCCGCCTACGCGGGGACAGGCTTTAGCGGGATCCATGCGTGATGTGCCACGCGCGATGCCGCCAAGATCTGGATCCCGGATCGCGGACCGGATCACGATCCCGGGCTGACCTGTCGCTGGGGCCGGCCCTTGTCCGGGATTTCGGGATGGTCGCGTTCTCCCTTACCGAGAGCGTACTCGGCTTCCAGATATGTGGTGGTGGAAGGTGCTCCCCTGCTAAGGGAGTGCGTTGAAAACGTTCACCATGTTCGCGTGTTGCGCGTGCGTTCGCGGCCGCCCGCGTCATAATCGGGCAAAATACCGATTTGTTGGTAAAAATCAACCGAAATCTTTGTAGATACCGAAATCTCGGCAAATGCGGTAGGTTGAGTCCATGGGTATTCTCGGCGAAAGGGTGCAGGCGCGCATCAGGGCTTTGGGCTTGTCCCAGAGTGCCTTGGCGCGCGAAGTTGGCATGAAGCCTCAAGGCATTCAGTCGATCTGTGCCGGCGAGGTGGAACGCCCGCGTAAGTTGCGAGAAATCGCGCGTGCACTCAAAACAACGGAAGACTATCTGCTTGGCGAAAGCGATGATCCTTCCCTTCCCGGCCAAATAGGCGGTATGATTTCGGGGTCAGGCTCCCTGATAGAGTCACGCGTTTTTCCGGTTATCGATTTGGTGCGGGCGGGAAAGTACTCCGAAATCTCCGATGTCTACACGGAAGGCGACGGCGCCCACGGCGTCACCGTCTACAAGGCGGGCGATGTCGGGCCGCGCGCTTTCGCGGTGGAGGTCGAGGGCGAGAGCATGGTGGTGAACCCGCCGAAAGCGGGGGAAGTGTCCTACAATCCGGGTGATTTCATCGTCTGCGACCCCGACGCCACGTTCAAGCCCGGCGACCTCGTCATCGCCAAGCGCGACACCGACGAACAGGCCACTTTCAAGAAGTACCGCCCCGTGGGGCCCGATGCCGACGGCAACGAGATCATCGACCTGGTGCCCCTCAACGAGGACTGGCCGAAGATCCGCATCGACGCCGACAATCCCGGCCACATCGTCGGCAAGGTGGTGCGGCACCTGCGGGCGATGTGAGGCGCGCGCCTCCGGCCCGCTTTGCGTCAAGAACAGATTGTCCCCTCACCCCTCGCGGTCAGGCAGTTTTCTTGGACTCCGTCTGCGATGTCTCGGTGAGTTCGTCGGCCCGCTTCCGCGCCTCCGCGACGATGGACTCCGCCTGCCCCTTGGCTTCTTCGATGATCGCCGCCGCGTCCTCCTGCGCCTTCAGCAGCGTCGCGGCATACTCATCATCTGCGCTGGCGCCGGCCGATCGCTCGCCCGCGCCGGCAAGGCGCGACAGACGTGCGGCCTCCTTCTTGTAGTCTTGCGCCAGCTGGCTCTGAAAATCCGCCTGTAAGGCGTCGAATTCGTCCGGCGTTCTGCAGGACTGCAGGCGCCATGGCAGCATTCCGATCTTCTGAAACCGGGACATGTAGAACCGCATGATTTCCGCGTTCCAGTCCAACAGGAAGGTGATCGACGGCATCGCCTCCGCGCCGGCCTGCGCCGCCGGTGTCGTGTGTGCCGCTTCTGTTTTTGTCTTTTTTTGCTTGGGCATTTCCCGCTCCTTTACATGCCTCGGCCGGAGCAGCGGTACATTCATGTGGCCCACCGCTGCCCGCGGCGTGACATCACGTCATACTGTTTCGAGGAGCTGGCGAGGGCCTCATTCAACTCGCCAACAATATCCATTAGACAACCAAAATTCCGGCGTGTCGAGCGGGAACGGTCCGTGCGGGGCCAAACGTCAAGCCGGCACGGGCAACCGGACGAATGCGAACCGCTGGCTCGCATTGCGTGGAGGCAGAACGTCCGGACGTCGCCTAGTTCGTGGCGGCGCGCCTCGGCGTGACCCTCAACTTTCGTAAGACGACGACTTCGGCCTTTCCGCGGTTATCCTCGACGGCAGGCTCGGTGTTGTCCTGCCGCAGAGAGGCCTCCGGGCGACGAAATTGCAAGATGGTGGCCATAGTCTCCTCTTTGTCCCATCTTTTCCCGGGCACGGGTGCGCTGAACGCAATCGGCGAGACTTATGATGCAGTAAACCTGATTCGATGGCTGAGGACGCAGCAGTTATTGGTTTTCTGCGACAGTTAATGTGGTTTTTCGGACCCGGTGTGACAAGTTTGCGACAGGTTGCGGGCCGTCTGTGACACCGATCCGTGCAAATCGATGCGCGAATCTGTTTATATGCATCGTTACGCTGCTTGTTGCCCTTCGGATCAATCCGGTCCAAGGGCCGCAGACGGTGAAGACGGTCATTTACCAACTGAAAACAGAAATCGCTGCAATTCCGGAATATTGGCACGGTCGAGGTGCGCATCACTTCAATGCGCGGAAATCGTACCTATCTATTGAGGATGCGGGCTGGTGATTTGGCGGCAAGGCGAAAGACGTTGGCCGGAACGACGCGCTTGCTGCCCCGAACCCGGATGAGGTAGTCAAATGGGCAGTCACAAAACCACCTCGATACTCACGGTCGGCCTCGTGGCCGTTGCCGGAATAGCACTCTACACACAGATCGAAGACACCAGTTTCACCCATGGCGGATTGGCCTCGAAGGCCGAGTCCGAGTGGCAAACGACTGACGTCGAGAACACGCGGCGCGAACGCCCGACCCCCGGGGCATTGATCAGCACCGACGAACCTGCCGCTCGCGCCTTGACCTCCGACATTCAGGCCGCGGCGCCGGCTCTGCCGGCTTATGACCCGGCCGCAGCCGGGAGCTTCGGCGATGCCGGCACACCCGTGGACCTTGCGGACAAGGTGGAACAGAAGGAATGGGTTCAGGTCAGCGGATCGGTTGTGAACGTACGCTCCGGTCCAAGCGCTTCCGCGTCGCGCATCGGCAGCTTTCCGAAAGGAACGCGCCTCGTCGTGATCGAGCGCGGCGCCGGCTGGACGAAGATCGAGGATCCTGAGTCCGGAAAATCCGGCTGGATGAAACACGACTTTCTTGCGGGCCTGCCTGAAAACGGTGCCCCCGCCTCGTAAGCGCCTGTGCATCCCCGTTTGGAAGGCGAAAGGCGCCGGGACAGCAACATGAGCACGTCCGCCAAAAGGGCAGTCGGTCCGCTGGTGGCGGCCGCCTCATTCACTCTGGCCATTGATGTTGCCCGGGCGGCCAGCCCGTCCTTCGATTGCGCAAAAGTCGAGGCGGGCAGCATCGAGGAGCTGATCTGCAAGGACGATGCGCTGTCGGCCCTGGACCGGAAAATGGCGACGGTCTACGCGGCGGCCACCAAGAAAGCGGTCGATGAGAACCCGCCGACGCTGAAGGCCGAGCAGCGCGGCTGGATCAAGGGACGGGACGACTGCTGGAAGAGCGACGACAAACGGCTGTGCGTCGAGCAATCGTACCAGACCCGCATCGCCGAACTGCAGGCGAGGTATCGGCTGGTTCCGGTCGCGGGGACGGCCAGATACGTTTGCGACGGGAACGCGGCGAAAGAGGTGATCGCCACCTATTTCCAGACCGAGCCTGCCACCGCACTTGCCGAATTCGGCGATCGAACCGCCCTGCTGTTTCAGCAGCGCTCGGGCAGCGGCATAAGGTACGCCGGTCAGAACGTCGCCTTGTGGGAGCACCAGGGCACGGCGCGGATCACCTGGCGCGCCGACAGCCCGGAGATGGAATGCAAGGTGAGCAAGTGAACAGTGCCGTTTGTCGGACGCAACGAGTTGCGGATGTCCGGGGTCAGGAGCTGACGCGCCCCCGCATCCGCATAAACGCGCACGAGCCGGCGCCTATTCAACCGCCAGATCGATTAGTCGCAGTGTCTGGGTGGTGTCTCTGCAATCGTTTGGGCCGCAAGTCCAACGGCAGCTACTCGACCGACACAGGGCGGGCGTACAGGTTCAAAAGAGGCAAAAGGCGCAAAAGCGTCCATGCGTCTGGACTCGCCCGTTTGAGTCAGACCAAGCGCCTTACCGCCATCGCCGGGGCGTACGACAGGGACCTTGAAGTAACCAGGACCCGAAAAGCCCACCTTTAATTGAGTGTTCCCGGCTGCTGATCCTTGAGTGCTCGCGCTCCGATTGATGTCATTTTTTCGAGCAATACTGTCGTTATGTCCCTGACATCCAGAAATCAGCAATCCGCTTACAACGCAGATCGTTGCTGCACATCTCATAACCTGGATCCCTTGAAGGCGTGATCTAGCAAAGTATGCGCATTGTCGGATTTCTGACAACCGGGAGCTGGGCCTGTTTGCGGAAGAGAGTGTTGCGCTCGGTAACATTGCGACGTTTGATAAGATCAAGTCACGTGTGCAAAGCGATTTGCGCAAAGGGAAATCCAAGCGTCGGTGAGCGGCGCTCCTGAACAAGGGGGTCGTGAGTCCGGAAGTCGTACTGAAACGAACAGGCCGGGAATGGCCTAACGTCAGACCGGACGTGCAAATAAGGAAGCCCACCATGCGTATCATTTGCGCAGCAGTACTGGCGTTTGCACTTTGGATGCCCCCGATTGCGACCGCGACCGCAGCACCTTCAATTGTCGGCTCGTGGAGCGGCAGGGGCACAGTGCGTTTGACGTCAGGTCAAGTCGAACCGGTCAGCTGCAGGGTCCGTTACGAAAAGGGTGACAGCGCAGGCAGGACTTTCGTGTTCAACGCCAAATGCGCAGCTTCCGCGGGCACTTTTCTGCTGTACGGCCGCATCTCAAAACGCTCCGCGAACACCTACCGCGGCAGCATATTCAACGATCAAAGCAGGGTATCCGGCAAGCTCAGCATATCGCTCAGTGGCAACAGCCAAACCGTGCGCGCAACCAGTTCGCGGGGTACCGGCAGTATCCGGCTTCGCAGGCGCTAGCACACCGGCCGTTGACCGCTGTAACAACCGGCACCGCAGCCGGTAAATTTCTCCCCTTTGACAAGATGAAGCCGCGTCGGCAACGGCTTTATCGTGCAGCGATCCGCTCTCTTCGGCTATTATTCGTACGGATGCATGCGTGCGTCCGGAATATTTCGATCCAATTGTATTTTTTGGGAGGACACTGACATGGCAGAGAGCGTCTATAAGGTGATTGAACTTGTCGGTACCAGCACGGAGTCGTGGGAAAAAGCGGCCACGGCAGCGGTGAAAAGGGCGGGCAAAACGTTAAGAGACCTGCGTGTGGCCGAGGTAACGGAACAGGACATGATTCTCAAGGACGGCAAGGTCAAGGGATTCAGATGCAAGGTCAAAGTCTCCTTCAAGTTTGAAGGCGAATAGTCTGGCATCGGGGGTGATGTCCCTTGTCGATTGGCTCGGTGCCACGAGCAGACAATTGCAGCTAAGCGGTACGTCCGCTACTCCGCAGCCGATGCGGCTCTCCCCCGACAGGTGAAAAGTATTGCGGGGCCTCTGCCCGGTCGAACATGCCGTAGTCGCGGGACACCATGCAGAGGCTCGCCTTTTCGACCGCGGGGTTCTCGTCCGCGGACGCCCTGATCTCGCGCCCGGCTGACCTGCTTCCCGCATCGATTACATTCACATAGGCGTCGTCGAAATTGACGCTCAGATACGCCTCTCCCAAATCGGAGAAAGGCTTGTCTTTGCTCGCCACGATCACGAGAAATCTGGGGGTCCGAGAGTCTGGAGCGCTGTAGGCGCCTTCATCCGACCATTCGCGCATGTCCCGCTCTTTCTCCGCATGCTCCAGAACATGTGAAATGCGCAGCCGATAGTCTTCGAAGTGTTTGTTCCGCCCTGCGGCCTGCGAGTTGTGGTGGTGCGTGTCGGTGCGCCATTTTGCAAGCGAAGCTTCATCGCGCCACATGGAGTGCGAAAGAATGACGCCCGGTCGCACAAGGGACTTGAAACGGTCGATGTAGATGAGGCCGTCATGCTGCTCCAGGCGCGGGCGCAGGGCGGCCGCATGTCTGAAGTAGTGTTCCTCATGGCCGTCGCGCGGCTTCATCTCAAACAACAGAGCGTGCATCGCGAACCTCCGTGTTTCATCCGCCCTATTCAAGGCAGATGGCTTGATCCAGGTGCGGCAGGCTAGAATGGCGGAGAAAGCAAGTCTGGAACGAAAGTGACGTCTATTGCGCGCGCCAAACGCGGGCATAGGCGGCAGGGGTTGTTCCGAAGTTCCTGCGGAAGACGCGGCCCAGGTGGCTCTGGTCGGCAAAACCGGCATTCTGGGCGGCTTCGGCCGGCGCGCAGTCGCGCCGCAACATGGCTCGGGCGCGACTGGCCCTGTGGGCGACCCTGTAGGCATATGGCGTCATGCCGATTTCCCGTGCGAACTTCCGGATAAAGCCCTCCCGGCTCAACCCGACTTCCCGCGCGATCTCGGCAACCGAGTCGTTGCCGCATCGGACGGCTTCGACGACCCCTGCAGGTAATTTTGTTTCAAGCCGCAGGGCCTTCCGCAAGAAATCCATCTGGGACAGGGCATCCAGCAATGAGTCGGTATCGATGTCTTGCGCAGAGGCCAGCGGAAACGGTACCTCGCCAAAGAGCGCGTGAGAAGCGCCTTGGGACCAAATCCAGTCCGGGCTGAGGAAGATGTCGCGACTGCACGTCTTCACGCCTCCGACGCCGACTGACATGTGCGGGACGCCTGCCGGAATAACGATGAATGATCCGGCGGGAACGCTGAGGACTTCTTCGCCGATACCGAAGCGCCGCAGCCCGGAATAGACGATCGAGAGCTGAGCCTCTTCATGCAGGTGGGCGGAGAGAAACGGGCTTCGCACACCGAGCCAATCGGACGCCTCCACCCCGAAAGGGTGAGTCAGGCGCTGGTATGTCCAGGCTGAGCGTGGCGGCAATGATTTCATGGTCCGGGCGTTCCTACCATTCAGCGCGTTCTGACGCCAGAAACCTCAGGCGCCAGTCCGGCGCAAACAGGCGTTGGCCGGTTCTTACAGCTTGTCGCGGCACGGGAAAGCCATCTCCATTGGGGCATGCGGCTTGATCACGTCATGCCTCCCTTTCACTTGAATGTGCGGACGGACTCATGTCTGACGGCCGCCAAACATAGTGAGGTTTCCGGTCGCCGCCTGCAAACCTGAGGACGTCGATCGTGTCGATCACCAGGCTGATCGAATTGAACATGATCAGGCTCAAGACCCAATAGTAGAGCGCCGGGTCCTGCGTTTTGTCCGGGAGGTCGAAGGCAAACCAGACCAGTATCGGTATCCAGAAAATGTGCCCGATGCCCAGCAATCGGACGAAACCAAGCCGTGCATAGATGACGGCCATGACGCTGATGCCGGTCAGTACAGCCAGAAGGTTGAGCAGGCCGTAGCGCGTATCGAGAAAGACGAGGGAGCCGAGATTGACCAGGATGAGCGCAATCGCCCAGGCGCGCGGTACGGCGCGGAAACGCAACAGGACAATTCCCAGAATTTCCAGAGACTTTAGCATTCGCCCGCCACACATGTGGGCCACTTGAACCCATTACTCGAACAATCTCACGGACCGAAGCTTGATCGTCCCTGGATGCCCCAGCGGCCGTCTTTAAGCGTCACGATGTAGAGTGAGTCGTAAACCCCGATCACGCTGCCATCTTCGCGATAGCGCGTGTAACGCACATCCAGATGTATCTTGTCGTCACTGTGCTGCACGACCTTGATGTGGTCCCAGGCGCTGTGATGCCAGTTGTCCTGCGCCTTCAGCCGATCGAACAGATCCATGGGATTGGCGCCCGGAGCGTCATAGACCGTCACTTTGTTCTCGGCCATCCGGATATGCGGGAAATTCATACATGCATCCATGCCGGATGCGTCATAGGCATTTAGGGCGGCCATGAACCGGCCCAGCAACGCCTCGCACACGTCCTGATGGTCGACATGCTCGGCCATCCGCAAGCTCACCCAAGCCAGTTATGGCGCTCGGCGTGCTCCTTCTCGAAGGCCGAGATGTCCTCGTCATGGCCGAGCGTCAGGCCGATTTCGTCGACGCCGTTCAGCAGCCGGTGCTTGTCGAAGGGGTCAATCTCGAAGCTGTAGTTCTGTTGGTCCGGCCCCGTCACAGTCTGCGTCTCCAGGCAGAGCGCCACTTCCGCGCCCGGAGACTCGCGCAATTGCCGGCGCAGCGTCTTGCAGTCTTCCTCCGACAGGCGCACGGGCAGAATGCCGTGCTTGGTGCAGTTGTTGTAGTGAATATCGCCGATGCTCGGCGCAATGACCGCCTTGATGCCGTTGGCGACGAGAACATAGGCCGCGTGTTCGCGCGACGACCCGCAGCCCCAGTTGATATCCGCGACAAGGACGCTCGCGCCCTCATAGCGGGGGTCATTGAAGATGAAGTCCTGCTTTTCCGACCCGTCCTCGTGGAACCGCAAGTCGTGGAACAGAAACCGGTGATAGCCCTCGTCGGTGCGATCGCGACGCAGGAAGCGCGCCGGAACGATCTGGTCCGTATCGCAATTGGGAATATCGATCGGAATGCCCGCACCGGCATGTGTCTTGAACGCTTCCATGTCACGCGTCCTCCATCAGCTTGCGCACGTCGGTGAAGGTGCCCGTGACCGCGGCCGCCGCCGCCATGGCCGGGCTGACCAGATGCGTCCGGCTGCCCGGCCCCTGGCGTCCGCGAAAATTGCGGTTGCTGGTCGAGGCGGAACGTTCGCCGGGTTTGAGGGTATCGCCGTTCATGCCGACGCACATGGAACACCCTGCGAGGCGCCATTCGAAACCGGCGTCGGTGAACACCTTGTCGAGGCCTTCGGCTTCCGCCTGCGCCTTGACCAGCCCCGAGCCCGGCACCACCATGGCCGGGATCACCGCCTTGCGGCCCTTGGCGACGGCGGCGGCCGAGCGCAGATCCTCGATCCGCGCATTGGTGCAGGCGCCGATAAACACCCGGTCCGGCCGGATATCGGAGGCGGCCATGCCGGGCTTCAGGTCCATGTATTCATAGGCGGAAATCATCGCCGCGCGGCGCTCCGCATTGCCTTCCGCGTCCGGGTCCGGCAGGCGCTCGGTGATCTCGATCGCGTCGTGGGGGCTGTTGCCCCAGGTCACCATGGGCGCGATGTCGTCACCTTCCAATGAGACTTCGGCGTCGAATGCGGCATCGTCGTCCGAGGGAAGCGTCTTCCAGAAGCTGAGCGCCTCGTCCCACTTCTCGCCCTTTGGCGCGAAAGGACGACCCTCGACATACGAATAAGTCTTCTCATCCGGCGCCACGATCCCGAACCGGCTCCCCGCCTCGATGGTCATGTTGCAAATCGTCAGGCGCCCTTCCATGGACATATCGCGAATGGCCTGCCCCGCATACTCGATGGCGTAGCCGGTACCGCCGAAGGCGCTGATCTTGCGGATGATGGCGAGGATCACGTCCTTGGCCGTCACGCCGAAGCCAAGGCTGCCATTGATGGTGATGCGCATGGTCTTCGGGCGTTTCTGCCAGAGACACTGTGTCGCCAGCACGTGGCTCACTTCCGATGAACCGATGCCGAAGGCGATGCAGCCGAGCGCGCCATGGGTCGAGGTGTGGGAATCGCCGCAGACCATGGTGAGGCCCGGCAGCGTGATGCCCTGCTCGGGCCCGACCACATGGGCTATGCCCTGCCGCCGGTCGCCCCACGGGAAAGCGGTGATGCCGAACTCTTCCGCATTCACCTTGATCGCTTCCGCCAGCTCTTTCGCGCGCGGGTCCGGCACATCGTCCAGCGAGGGCGAGTGGGTCGGCGTGTAGTGGTCCGGCGTCATGAAGGTCTGGTCCGGCCGGCGCACGCCGAGTCGCCTCTCGCGGAGCCGGTCAAAGGCGCCATAGGAGCCGTCGTGGCACAGGTGCCGGTCGATATAGAGCAGCTCCTGTCCGTGCCGCTCGGTCACCACATGCCGGTTCCAGATTTTCTCGAATAGGGTTTGTCCAGCCATTTCAGATCTTTGCCACCCCACGCTATTCGGCTGCTTGAGGCCGATGGCCAACCGAGCCGTCGTATTTTTCGAGTTCATCGTCGGGCATGAACTCTTTCTCCAGCTCCATGATCTCATCGAAACCGGTGAAGGTGTGAGAATCGCCAACCGGGTGGTCGGCAAACCGCTCGATGAACTTTGTCTCGCCCGTCGGGCCGTCTTCCTTCATGGCCATCGCCAGGTCATACATCGCCACCATTGAGGCCCTGAACGTTGCTCCCGGCGCAATGGTAATGGCGATGCCGAGCTCTTCCAGCTCCTGCTGGCTGAAGCGTGGCGATATGCCGGTCTGGTTGTAAAAGATCGGACCCTTGACCTCCTCACAGATGCGCTTGACCTCGTCCACGCTCGTCGGTCCCTCGACAAAGGCGAGGTCCGCGCCGGAGGCGAGATAGGCGTTGGCCCGCTCGATTGCATCATCGAGGCTCCCGCCATGGGCGCCGCGTGCATCGGTCCGCGCGACAAGCACGAAGTCGGGATCGATTTCCTTGCGCGCATAATCGGCGGCGCGATATTTTCCGCAGGCCTCCTCGATCGGGATCACGCGGCGGCCCGCCACATGACCGCAACGTTTCGGGATCGCCTGGTCCTCGATGTGAATTCCGGCGACACCGGTCTGAATATATTCCTTGACGGTGCGCACCACATTGACGGCATTGCCGTAGCCGTTGTCACTGTCCGCGATGACCGGAACCTTGACCGCATTGGCGATGTAGCGCGCATTCATGTGCATTTCGGTCATCGTGGCGAGACCCGCATCCGGCATTCCCAAGAGCGAGACCGATGTGCCGTAGCCCGTCATGTAGAGCGCGGGAAACCCGACCCGGTCCAGGATGCGTGCGCTGAGGGCGTTATAAACCCCCGGCACGTATATCGATTTGCCCTCGGACAGCAGCTCGCGCAGAACCGTCGTCTTTCTTTTTTTCATTGTCGTCACCTGCCCTTTTTGAATGACACGCCGCTGCCGAGTAGCAGTGGCGTCCAAAGTTTGCGTTTCCTGGCCCACGATATTCCAAAATTCCGTGTCTTGAAATCGTGCGCGCCACCGATAAAGGCGCAAAACTGTGATGCGGATCACCGGAAATCATGTGGCGGGTGACTATTAAAGAGGGTGTACAGGGGCGCATCAAGCGACCAGATCCCGAACCGAGGAGATAGCCATGAACACGCACTTTTTCCGGATGATCGCAGTCGCCGGCGCCATCTTCGCAATGAGCCAGTCCGTCACCGTCGAGACCGCGCAGGCGGGTTCCGCACTCGACCTCGGCGCCTTCCTCTCGAAGCATTCCGGGAAGATCGACAGCCTCGTCGACAAATACGGGCTCGAGTCCGTTCGCGACAAGTACCTGAAGAACAATGACAAAAAAGACGAACCCCGCACTGGCACGCGCAATTCTTCCCGCGATGACGACAAGTGGGACTTCGATAACGTGCTGTCCAACTCGACGCTCAAAAAATTCAGGTAGGGATTATTGATCGGCAGCGGCCTGGACTGTCCATAACCGGTTCTTCGCCGACAATGACGTCGTGTTTTATCTCAACGGTAAATGGACCTGCTTTGACCGGTCCGGAAACAAGGAACGGGGCATTCGCCTCGTCGACGAAAAGCCGTTCCGACGTGTCGTACGGTATTTTGAGTCCTGGCGGCGGAGTAGTGAGGCCGTTTCAGGGAAGATTTCGAAGCAGGTGTTGACCGACTCTGGTACGCTCGTGAGACATTCACGGGAAGGAAGCGGAAATGACATCTCGCCCTTTCTGCGCCGTTGTTCTTGGTGCCGCCCTGATGTTCATGGCTCCAAGCACGGCGAGCGCCAAGAATACCTGTCTGGATCAGGGCTCAAACTGCTCACACCTCGTCTACCGGGGCCTCACCTATCCTTACGAGCGGCTCGATACGTCGTACCTCTACGTCAATGCCGGCGTGTATCCGTATGTCACGATCACGGACAACCTGCTCGGCGATTCAACGGTCAGGCTACCGGATGACAGCGTCATCACGGTCGAGAGGCTGCTCGCGAAACTCGGCCTTCCCGAAAAGTCGGACATCACGCTCGCGCCGGTTGTCGGCTATGGCTCCAATCCGGCACCCGCTCAGCTCGAACGAAAGTTCCGCGCCAAAAGCCTGAAGGGTGATGTTGTGGTTCCCGTCATGAAAGGACGGTTGAAGGACTTCGACGTGGCCTGGACCCCGGTCTTCGTGTCCTACGGGGCCATGCCGTCAACCATCACCCGGTCGCCCGGAACCGAAGTGGACGTGTGGATCACGTGGCTGGACGAGGAAGCCGTCAAGGCGATGGATGCGACAGAGCGTGCAGACCCCGCACGGAGACCGCTCTATGTCAGGTCGAAACTTGAAGGCGCCACATATCAATTCGACGGTCCGCAGCCGGAATTCATTGAGCTTTATGTGTCCTGCTTCGGACCTCTGACCGTCGACGGCAAGACCTATGCCGTCGACGCGGTTCCGGCCAAGGGGCGGAAATTCCTGCCCCTCAGCAGCCCTGAGGCCCTCAAGGCGGTCCTGCCGATCCTGGAATGGGAGGGTGACGTGCTCGAATTGTTATATGACAACGTGGTGTCGCCGGAGAACCGGGCGCGGCGGAGCACGCAACTCAAGTCTTATGGCTCCTTCCCGGATATTCCCGGGGCCACAGGCCTCGCAGCCTGCGAGCAAAGCCGAACGGGCGCGGAAAAGCCCTATTGATTTGCATGAGCGCTTTGCCCGCGCGCTCAGGTGCGACGTGAAGGCGCTGGCTCCGCCTCGGTCCAACGCAAGCCACCGGCCGTATCGGAGAAGTGCACCGACAGGTTCACGAGAACATTCCCGCTTGTATTCGCGGGCGCCTGACACAATAAGATGCGCCCATGTCCGATCTCGAGGCCATCCTGGAAGAAACCCGTGCGGCGATCGCTCCGAAGATCGGAACCGGGAAAGTCGCCGACTACATCCCTGCCCTGGCACGAGTTGATCCCAACAAATTCGGCATCGCCGTGGTCGATCTGGAGGGTAAGGTCACCAGCCTCGGGGACGCCCATGATCTGTTCTCGATCCAGAGCATCTCGAAGGTCTTCACCCTGACCCTTGTCTTGTGCCACCGCGGCGCCGGCCTGTGGAAGCGCGTGGGTCGCGAACCCTCCGGCTCCCCCTTCAATTCGATCGTGCAGCTCGAGAACGAACGCGGCATCCCGCGCAACCCCTTCATAAACGCGGGCGCCATCGTGGTCAGCGATATGCTGCTTGACGGCGGGACGGCGGCCGAAACGGTCGACGAGATCACCGGATTTATAAGGACGCTGGCCCGGGATCCTTCCATCTATGTCGACCCGGAGGTCGCGGCGTCGGAACGGGAGACCGGCTACCGCAATGCCGCCCTTGCCAACTTCATGCGCAGCTTCGGCAATCTCAAGAACCCGGTCGACGAGGTCCTGGAGGTGTATTTCTGCCAGTGCGCCATCGCCATGAATTGCGTCCAGTTGGCACGCTCCGCCTTGTTTCTTGCAGCCGGGGGCAAGGATCCGGTTACCGGCGAGCGGATCGTGTCTGAGGAACGCGCCCGGCGCATCAATGCGCTGATGCTCTCCTGCGGGCATTATGACGCGTCGGGCGATTTCGCGTTTCGCGTCGGGCTGCCCGGCAAGAGCGGCGTCGGCGGCGGCATCCTCGCGGTGGTGCCGAACCGCTGCGCCGTCGCCGTCTGGTCCCCCGGCCTCAACGCCAACGGCAACTCCCTCGCCGGGACCCTTGCGCTTGAGCACCTGGCGGCCAAATCCGGCTGGTCGGTGTTTGTCGGTTAAAGCGAAATCCATGCGCACCATTGAAGTGAAGGCGACCTATGCCGCAGACGCGGACGAGATGTTCGCGGACGCGATGTCATTCGCGGAACTGCGTGATGCCATGTCGGGTCTGGCGACCTATGAAGGGCTCCCGGCGGACGGGTTGGCGGAACAGGGCGCGCGGCATGTGGTCGATGTGACGATGTGGGGATGGCTCAAGACCAGGGGACACGTGATGGAGATCGAAACGGTCGATTACGAAAGCAGGATCGCGCAAAGCCGTGAGCACAACCCGGCGATCAAGCGCTGGGATCACACAATTTCGATCCAGCCCGAAAACGGGAAAACCGTCTGGACCGACACCGTGGTTCTCGATGCCGGCTGGCGGACCGTGTTCGTTTCACGGTTCGTGGTTTACGTCTACACCTACCGCCATCGCGCCAGGAAAGCGCTTCGCATCACCCACACCATTCACTAATGCATCGCGGGAGAGCAACAATGCCCAAGATCATTACTGCTACCGTGCCAGCGCGCAAAGGCACCGGCTACCCTCCAGAATTCGACGCGCCTTGTGCCGAGCGCCTTCGGCAGCGGCTGGGCGATGCCGGAGGGCTCGTTGAGTTCGGTGCCAACCTGACACGGCTTCCGCCCGGAAACTGGTCGAGCCAACGCCACTGGCACAGCCATGAAGACGAATTCGTATTCGTCCTGGAGGGCGAGGTGACATTGGTCGAGGATGGCGGCGATACGGTGCTGCGGGCCGGCGATTGCGCGGCCTTCCCGAAGAATTCCGGCGACGGCCACCATCTGATCAACAGGTCGGCAGCGGTTGCGGTGTATCTCGAGATCGGCTCGCGACACCCCGACGACGTCACGACGTGTTCGGATATCGACATGAAGAGTACCAACGCGGACGGCCGTTTCGTCCGCAAGGACGGCACGCCCTACCCCGAGCGCTGAGGTCCTGCAATCGCGGGTATCGGACCGGCTACTTACCGGCTGAAAGCCGTGACCTCCTCTATCGCCGGTTCTCGCGATGCATCGAGGGGGATGCGCCTGATCCCGGCCGCCGTATCGCCGAAATCTATCGTCTTCAGGTCTATCATTCGGACGTTCCGGCTGAATTGGGTGTGATAGTAGACGCGCAGGTTGGTGATGTCGGTGGCGATGGTCCACTGGGTGGCGCTGTAGACCAGGCCAACACCCTCCGCGTGCCCGGCGGAACCTTCCGCGGCTGCGGCGGGTACGTTGAAGTTGTCGAGGATCCGAAACGCTTCGCGCACGGTGTCGTACCCGCCTTCCGTCTTGCGCGCGGTCTGCGTGAACGCGACGGCCCGGACAAAACGCGACGGTGGCGTGAAGTCGCCTGGAAGACCGGTCATTCCGCTGCCCGCGCCAAGCGGCGCGAACTTCACTCCGGACGCCTCTACCGGCGACAGGCCTACGGCCGACAGGTTCAGATAATTGTTCAGATTGAGGATGTGCCAGTCATAGTTCGGCGAGTTGGTGACCACACCGAGCGGCGCTTCGAAAACGGTCATTTTCCCGTCGATGTACTGGATGACGGCCGCATCACCGCTCGGATCGGTCACCATGTAATGGACCGGTGGCACGATACCGATGATCTTCTCCACGACGGGAACGACCCGCACCTTCTCCAGACCGGCGCGCACCTCATCAAGCGTCTGGAACTGGGACGTGAGGTACAGGGGGACATCGACGGATGCCATCGAGATATCCGCCCGTTTCGGATCATAGGTCTGGTACCTGGTGTAGCCGGGAAGATAGAACATGCCCACCGTCAGGCCCTTCTCGTTCACGGCATCGGCCATGATGAGTTTTTTCATTCCGGTGGTTCCGGCAACCCCGTATTTCGCGGTCCAGCGCATGCCCGCACTGCCATCGGGCATGGGAGTCGCGTTCAGCTCCATACCCCGCGGGATCACGATGAACTCGCCCTGAAGATCAAATGTTCCCCACTCCAGGGTGCGGGCGAAGACCAGCGTGCCATCTTCTCCCTTGAGAGTAATCCCGGTACACGCGAGAACGGGTGAGGAAAGCACGAAAAGACCTGCGACCAGCATGATGGTCGCGCGACGGAGCTTGTTGAGAAAACTGTCCACGATTTGGATCCCTGACTGACTACGGTTGAAGCGCGCACTATGCGACAGAAATGCATCTGTCGCATGAAGGATGGCCCGGAGCATCGCGACATCGCAAGTGCAGCACCGGATGGTCACGGCTGCACCCGCCACGCCTTTGCGTGGCAACCGAACTACCGGCTCAACTCCTGGAGAAAGACCTCGACAAGGGCGGCGAGATTGTCGCCAACGATATTCATGAAGATGTCGAACTCGTTCGCCCCGACTTCTCCGCCGGCCAGGTCCGACAGGGCGCGAAAGGCTATGAACGGAACAGCATTCTCGTCCGCGACCTGGGACACCGCCGCCGTCTCCATGTCCAGTACGCAGGCGTCGAAGGTCGTATGGGCCCATTCCCGGAACTTCGCATTGTCGACAAAGGCGGAGCCGGAGAGGCCCGCCGCACCCGCATGCACTTTGGGGGTGCGCTGCAGCCTTCGTCCGGTCTTGTCTTGCGGAACGATCGAAAACCTGGCTGCGGCACGCTCCGCCGCGGCGTAGTATTCCGCGTCGACCGGGAACCAGAACCGGCTCGTGCCATCGCCTGCAAGTTCCTCGAACGTCCCGATATTGAGCGTGTACATCATCCCGTAATTCGCGAACGCGGATGACAGAAACGGCGGGAGCTTGTAGCCGTCGTCGGTTTCCCGCGCGTAGACCATCTCGAGATACTGGCCCCATTTTTCCGGGATCACGATGTCGCCGATCCCCATTTTGGGATCGGCACCGCCTGCGACGCCGGAGAAGATAATGCCTTCGATGTTGAAGTGGTCGAGCGCGAGTTGCGTCGACATGGCGGCATTCACCATGGAAACACCGGAAAGAAAGAGGAGAACAGGTCTCCCGGCAAGCCTTCCGACCGAGAATTCCTTGTGGAGAAGGGTATAGTCCCGGCGATCACTCAGCCGCTCGCGAACAATCTGCCACTCCGGGCCGAACGCGGAAATGAGGGCAAGCCGGGGCACGTCGTCTATTGGTTCAACCAGAGCCCTGGCATCGATTTCAGTTGTCTTTTCAGCGGTCACGGGCTTTCACATCCGGTGAGGTCGTTCCCTCTCAAATGGGTTGAATGACTTGAGGCCGACAACAGCGAGATCGGTCCGCCGTCCGCCCGTGCGTTTATGTGAACGCACTACACCAATTGTCCGCTTCGGGCGAGCGGCGTCTTTCCGCGGTGCAACTCCGACCTCTCCCCGCGGCAACCCGCACCCTCCTTCCTCGTCATTCGTAACTGGAGGTCATTCCGTCGACGGGCTAACCTCGCATGTCGTGCACCACCCAACTCAGAGTGTTCCATGGATAATTGTGGCGAGTACGGGCCCTTGTCGGGCTACAGGGTCGTGGAACTCGGTTCGATGGTGGCCGGTCCGTTCTGCGGGCGGCTGATGGCGGATTTCGGGGCCGAGGTCATCAAGGTCGAGCCCCTCGACGGCGACCCGATAAGGTTTATGGGCAGCCGCCATCAGGAAAAGTCGCTCTATGCCGCCAGCATGCTGCGCAACAAGAAGCTTCTGGCGCTCGATATCCGGACGCCGCGCGGGCAGGAGATCGTCAAGCGTCTGGTGGCGAACTCCGATTTCGTTCTGGAAAACTTTCGCCCCGGTACCCTGGAAAAATGGGGGCTGGGATACGAGGACCTGAAGGCGATCCAGCCGCGGATCATTCTGATCCGGATCAGCGGGTTCGGCCAGACAGGTCCCTACCGTGAGCGGCCCGGATACGGGCCGATCGGCGAGGCCGTAAGCGGTCTGCGCGAGATCACCGGCGACCCCGACCGGCCACCGCCGCGCATGGCGGTTTCCCTGACGGACTACATCAGCGGCCTCTACGGCGCTTTCGGTGCGGTCATGGCCGCGCTGGCGCGTGAGAAGACCGGGGAAGGTCAGGTCATCGACACGTCGCTTTATGAGGCCGGTTACAGCTTCATGGAGCCCCACATTCCCGCTTACGCGGCGCTCGGCGTTGTCGCGAAACGGGCGGGATCGAGGTTGCCGAACACCACGCCGAACAATCTGTATCCGGCTCGGGACGGCTATATCCATATCGCCGCGGTCAGCCAGCCCATTTTCGGACGCTTCGCCGAACTCATGGGGCGCCCCGAACTCGCCGAAGACCCGCGCTTTGCGACGCCGCTTGCGCGCAACGAGAACGTAGAGGAACTCGAAACAATCATCAGAGACTGGACATGCCAGCACGAGCTGCACGGCCTGGAGGACATGCTTATCAAAGCCGGAGTGCCGGCAGCGCGCATATACACGGTCAAGGACATCTACGATGACCCGCATTTTGCGGAGCGCGAAATGCTCCTCGAACTGCCGGACCCGGACCTGGGCAGCGTCACGGTCACGGGTGTCGTACCGAAACTCGGTGCCACGCCGGGCAAGGTGCGCTGGCTCGGTCACGACGTGGGCGCCGACAGCCGCCAGATTCTGCGCGATGTCGCGGGTTTTGAAGAGAAGGAAATCGGTCAGTTTTTGAAGGACAATATCGTCCGCTGCTAACATCCGGATCAAAGCGGCAAGCAGACCTTGGAGGATACACAACCAATGCGCCCGAAGTGTTTCGCATTTTGTTTTCGCGCCACGACCATGTTCGTGAGTGCGGTGATTGCGAATTCGGCTTGGGCCGGCGATTTCAAGGAAGCGAAGAAAAGAGCGCCGGAGCCGGGCACAACGATATTTCACAGGGTCTGGCCGGCAAGCGCATTTCCCCTGAAATGGCACCTTCACAAGGATGGCGTGGTCAACAACAACGCGAGACATCAGCCGGCCCGGCCCGTTACGAATGAAGAGGCCCGCATCACCCTTGAGGCCGGTTTCCATCCGTGGGCGGACATCGAAACCGCCAGCATAAGCGTCGAGTATGGTGGCGAGACCGAGACCGCGAAGGCCGCCTGCGATCTGGAGAATATCGTCACCTGGTCCGATACGAACTCATTCACGCAGGACGACCCGAGGATTGCCCGCGGGCTGACGTCCTTCTATGCGGGCCCCGAGATCATACTCGACGACGACAACCGAAAAGGCGTGCCCTGCAGCGCGGGCGAGTCCCGCGCCGGAGCTGTTGAACATGTCGACCTCCCGAAGGACCGCTTTCCGAACGGCATGCGCCTCAGAACCGGAACGATCCTCGACATGGACATGGTCTGGAACAGTCGGGGGTTCGATTTCGTAACGTCATTCAGCAAGGAGCCGCAGGAAGGCGTACTCGACATGCAGGCCCTGGCGACACACGAGTTCGGCCACATGCTGGGCCTGACACATTCGAGCCTGAAAGTAAGCCTTGATCCTCACGGGACGAACACGCCGACCATGACCGTCAATCCCGTCGACCCGAGATCTCCGGACCGCAGGTTTCAACTCAATATGCGCTCGCTTGGTCCCGACGACATCGCCGCGGCAGGCCGTGCCTATCCCGGCAAGGGGTTCTTTCCGGGTGGAACAGAGCCCTTCCGGACAGGTGAAATCAAAGGGCGTATCGCAACCGAGGACGGCACGGGCGTTGAGGGGGTGCGTGTCTGGCTGTATGACGCCAACGAGGGTCTGGTCGATATCGCGTCCGGTGCCGCCAAGTATGATGAGGAACGGATCTTTGTCCCGCTATACGAGACCTTCACCGCCACGGGCGCGGACTCAGAAAACCTGACGGCCGGTGACTACAGTTTCAAAGGTATCCCGCCCGGGCGATACTTCGTGTGCGTGCAGCCCTGGCGGAACAGCAGCCTCACCGGCGATGAAGACAGGGTGACCCCTTCGGAAGGCGCATACAACTGGACAACTTCCGTTCAGTCCGGTGACACTTTCGTCAAGTTCCGAACCAAGTGTCATGAAGACGTCGGGACCGGCGGGTTCAAGCCCCCGAGATTTTTCGGCAGAACGGATCGCATGCGGCCGGTCGCGGTTGTCAGCGGCAAGACAACGACCGACGTCAACATCTCCGTCAAACCGCGTTGAAGCGGAATCCGCCCGACGGCGCTGCGCGCGAAACGCGGCGTCGCGTGCTTTCTGGCGTGTTTTCCGGGCGGGTTCTCAGCCGATCTTTTTGACGTTGTTCGTCTTGACCTTGCCTCTGCTGTCGCGCGCCGTAATGGAGACCTTTGCCCATTCGCTCCAGATTTTTCCGGGCTTCCGGTTCTTCGGCGTCGGCGTGACGAACAACAGCGTCACCTGGTCCGGACTCTGCAACGTGACGATCTGCACATCGTCGTGGCCAACGACCCAGTAGCAGTCCATTGGGATCGGTTTTTTTTGCGAACCCTTCTTGATGGATGCGTCTATGGCCGTGATCAAGCCGGTGGCGAATGTTTCCGCGATCGGTTGCGCGTCTTGCCACCAGCCCTTGTCCTCGTCAAACCAGTATTTCTTCAGGTAGTTCGAAGCCAGATTGACTTTTTCCTGCTTCATGCCGGCGGGCTTGAACAAGTGCTCCTCGAAAACCTTTTCGAGGCCGGTGAAATCTTTTGACCGGCGGGCCACGACCGCGTCGCGAAGCTTCTTCAATTTGGACGCTCCGCCCCGCATTCTCGACAGCACATCCAAACAGTGCGTCACCGGGCCTTTCGCCACTATATCCCTGGGTCCAATCGCAGCCATCACTTCTCCCTTTCTCGCATCACGGTGGAACATCCAACCGCGTTGCTGTCCGTTTTACAGACCGGCAACTCCCGATTGAACAATATTTTAGGTCATCCGGCCAATTTCATCTCGTGATTGAGACAGACCCGTCGTTGAACTCATTCAACAAATTGGTTGCATCCTTAACATCGACCGTCTGAACGCCCTCATCGAAAATACTCAGACAGCCGTTCAGGAGCTCGATCGCCTCCTGTTTCCTGGACCTGCGCTTCAACAGTTGCGCGTAGCTCTTGGCGATCCTGAGCTCCAGTGCGCGCGCCTTCTGGCCGCGGGCAATTTCGAGGCCTTTCCGGAATACGATCTCGGCCTCTTCCTGTTCCTCCTCATCGCCGGCGGCGAGCAACTCGCCCCGCAACCGTTCGATCTCGGCATCCCAGCATCGTGTTCCCGGACCGTCGTCTCCGCGGTCTGCTTCCTCCAGTGCCTCGAACGCCTTGTCATGGAGGCCCAGAAGTTCGTATCCCTCGGCGAGCTGCACCAGAAAGCCGCGTATGCCGAGGACGGTCCCGGTTTCCCTGAGCAGGTCCATGCCGGTCTGCATCCGGTCAACGCCTTCCTCGACCTTGCCCTCCGCGGCCAACACCCATCCTTCGTGGATCGTGCCCTGTGCCACGTAATAGGCGTAACTTGCCTGGCGCGAGACCGACATGAGCTTTTCCACCATCGGCTTGACGGCAACCGTCTCTCCGCGGAACTGATAGATCCGGATGGCAAATGTAAGAGCGGATACGTAGCTGTATGTCTGTGTGTCACCGCAGACCTGTTCGACCGCGCTGTCAATCAGGTCTCTCGCCTGATCGGGCAAGCCAAGAAACCACAAGGTCCAGGCAAGGTAGGAATTGCAGAATACGCCTGGAAGGTGACCATGCGTGAGGAGGTGCGCTTGATCCTCCCCCGGACGGCACAGGTCCGAAGCCTGCCGCAGGCTGGCGCGTGCGCCCTCGAAATCTCCCCAGTGAAACTTGACGATCCCCTCGCCCAGATGAGCATCGATGAAGAATGATCTTTCCTGGTGCTGCTCGGCATAGGCCAAAAGCCCCTTCGCGACTTCGCTTGCGCGATCAAGATCTCCGCGGACCAGGAAGAACAGGAGCCGCGACCACTCGACGCCGAACCGTTCCGATGTTTCGCCGATTTGCTCAAAAAGCTCACCGGCTCTCACGTGCAGGTCTTCAAGCTCGTTCCATGCATAACCATGGACGGCGCGCAGCGCGGCCGCCCGCTTCACAACGAGGTCGAGCTCAATTGTCTGCCGGTCGGCATTTTCGTCGAGCCTTTCGAGCAATCCCAATGCCTGTTCCAGATGGTGCGCCGCCTCGAGCTGCGCCGATTGGGCAAAGGCCTGTTCGGCCGCGCGGTGCCAATACTTGATGGCTTCACGGACCGCCTCGCCTTGCGAGTAATGCCTGGCGATTTCTTCTTCGGCGACGCCACTGTCACTCCCCTGGCGTTTTCTGAGTCCCTCCGCGATCAGGAAATGGACCTTCTTGCGTGTGCGTCTCGGCAGAGAACTATACGCAGCGTCCTGGAGAAGCGCATGCTTGAAGACATAAATCGTTTCGGCGCCCGATGCCCGTTCGAAAATGATCTCCGAGTTCGTCAGATTCGCCAGACTGTCGCTCAGTTCCTGTTCCGGCAGGTTCGAAACCTCCTGCAGCAGGCTACGGGTGAACTCACGGCCAATCACCGCTCCGAGCTGAACGACCCTCTTTGCGGAACCAAGCTGATCGAGACGGGCCATGAGCGCGCCTTGAATCGAACTTGGAATGCCAACTGAACTTGCTGCCACATTCACGGGGACGTTTCCGCCGTTTGCCTCCGGGAGCTGCTGGGACGTGAGCAATCCCTTGGTCAACTCCTCCGCGAACAGAGGAATTCCCTCCGCCTTTTGCAGGACGATCGCCGCAACGGCGGCCGGCAAGGCATGTCCCTTGGCCGACTCCGCTATGAGCTGCTTGATCGCGGGTTTGCCGAGCTTGCGCAGTTCGCACTGCGTGACATGCGGTTCATCGAGCCAGCGCGAGGGCGCGAGTTCCTGGAGATTGGACAGCTCCGCCCGGTCCGTTCTGTCGGTCCGCAAGGTCATAATCAAAAGGAGATGTGTTTCGCTGGCCCAACTCACCAGCCTGCGCAGCAGAACCTGTAACGTCGGATCCATCCACTGGAGATCCTCGAACACGAGGAGGAGCGGTTGACGCGAGGCCAGCGCCTTGAGCCACATCTCCAGGCCGGCGAGCGCGTACTCCCTCTTTTGCTGCGGGCTGCAGTCGAGTGCGGGATGGTCTTTGGCGCTGGAGATGCCGAGCAAGTCCGCTATAACCGCCAACATATCCTCGTGCTGGCCGTTGGCGACGTTCAGCAAGCTTCTCAGCTTTTCATACTTTTCCTCGTCACTGTCGGCCGTGTCGAATGCCGCCATCTGACCAAGGAACTTGATGACCGGGTAAAGCGCCGTATTCGTGTGGTACGGCGAGCACTGATAACAATGATAACTGGCGGGGTTTTCGAGTTCGGTCGCGACACGTTCGCGAATTGTATCGGCGACACGAGATTTGCCGATGCCGGCCGGGCCGCTGATCAGAGCGACCTGTCCTTTGCCCGATTTGATCCGCTCCCAACGGCGCAACAGGGCATTGACCTCCTCATCCCGCCCAATCAGCGGGCTGAGATTTGCCCCGCGCGCCTTCAGCCGGCTTTCGATCGATGTCTCGCCCAGGACCTGCCACACGGGTATGGGCTCGCGGAAGCCCTTGAGTTCGTGCGTGCCCAGGTCCCTATATTCGAAGGCGCCGGGCACGAGGCGTCTGGTTTCGGGATCGACGACGAGCGTGTTCGGGTCGCCAATTCCCAGAAGCCTGGCCGCCAGGTTCGGCGCCATTCCGACAACGCCGTCCAGTTCCTGCCAGGAGCCCTCACCAACGAAATCACCGCCAATAACGAGACCCGTGGCGACGGAAACGCGGACCGCCAGTTTCACGCCTTTCGCCTTGCCGACGGTCGCGTCGAGCTGGGCCATGGCATCGACAACCGCGAGACCGGCACGAATTGCACGCTCGGGATCGTCCTCATGGGCCTTGCGAAGACCGAATGTCGCGAGAATGCCGTCGCCCAGGAAGCGGTCGATAGTACCGCCGAAGCGTTCAATGCACGGCGAACAGGCGTCGCGAAACGCGGCGTTCACCTCGCCACAATCTTCCGCATCGAGCTGAGTCGACATCGCCGTCGATCCGACGAGATCGGCAAACATGATGGTGACGGTTCGGCGCGAGGGTTCCCGGTATGCCTTGGCGGGCGATGGCCCGGCCTGCTCGTCATGCCTGCTTGGGGTCGAAGTGCCGGCGTCTTGGAGTTTCGCGATTTCACGAAGGATCTTGCGGCGGTGGCCCAGCGACAGGCCCAGTTCCTTGAAATCCTCGTCGGTCAGATCGGGCAGTATTTCAAGATCGACATCGTTCTGAACGAAATCCGGAGCGTATTGCTCCAGGCCAATCTGTTCGAGCCAACGAACGAGGTCTTTCATTACCGTCACCTGCAACCAAGGGTGCCGTACAGGACACTAACTCAATTTCTCTATATCAGGTTGGGTTTGACCGTTCCATGTAGGAAGGCCCGTGCAGCCCGCGTCAAGATAGGGTGTCTCCGCGACCCAAGTAAGGCGGGTTGTCTCAGTCGGTTATGCCGTCGCGCCCCTCAACGGCCATCAGCGTTGAGGTCAGGAACGCGACGAGCTTTTCCTGTCCATTCGATTCCGCGAACACGTCGGCCTGGGCAAGGGTGAGCGTGCGCCCGGCCTTCACCACGCGGCCGCGCGCAAGGATACGATCGCCCGCCGCCGGCGCCAGCAGGTTGATCTTGAACTCCGTGGTCAGAACACCGGTGCCGGCGGGCATCAGGCTCAAAGCGGCGTAGCCCGCCGCGCTGTCGGCGATGGCGCTCACGGCGCCGGCGTGCACGAAGCCATGCTGTTGCGATACAGCCGGCTGGGGATTGAGCACGATCTCGACCAGACCTGGCGACACGCTTTCAAGTCGCGCGCCTAAGGTGGCCATCAGCCCCTGTTTGGCAAAACTCGTCCTGACGCGCTCTTCCTGCTCTCGCGGGGTCATCTTTTTCTCACCATCGACCGGGCACCAGCATGGGTACCACACTGATTGGCGATCGACACAATTGCGCGGGAAACTTGCGATAGTGGCTGGATTTGGAGTGCGTAGATGAACGCTCCCAAGCGGTTCAATTGGCGCCAACTGAGCACATGGTCTCCGTAGTGGTCGTCAAATGAGTGTCGTCGCTCTATCGGGGGCGACCCCTGCCCTTCCACTCGCACAGATGGACCGGTTTCAACGAACGATACGAAGGGCCTCGATCACATATCCTGGATTTTGCGGAGTGACAGTTTTCCGCTCTCGGCCGATTTGAGGAGATATTCCTCCCGTCTCCCGTCATGTTCAATCACGATGCGGGGCTCTTCGGACGGTTCGAGCTTCCACTGACCCTCGGTGACCGTATTGATATCCGTTGGTCCAATGCCCGACCCGACATAGGAATTGTTTGGGCCGAGTTTGAATGCCGCCCTGCCGCGGCTCGGCGGAAACTCATAATCCGGAGACCGGAAAACCGTTTCTTCGGGGGTATCTTCCTCTTTTGAATGAACCCATTTCCCGTATAAGGCCTCGGGGTTGATCTTCTTGCTGTTCATACGGTCCTTTATAAGAGGCAAGCCACGTGCCGTGGGGATGGGTCAAAGGCAATGCCGTCCGTGGAGAGCATCTCACACCCACGATACGCCATCAAACACCAGCTCCGCCCGATCGCCTTTCTCGGCGGCTGCGGAGGCCCGCAGTTCGGCACCGGGACCTTCGGCCTCGCTCAACACCATGCTCTCGGTGACGATCGGCATCAGGGCGTCGGATTCGGTCAATGCCTTTCGCGGGCCCTCCAGCGCCGCATTCATACGCGCCACCTGACCACTGGTGAACATCACCATGGTGTCGTCATCGACATAATCCATATAGTTCATGAACATGTCGCCGTTGGGTCCGTTGTCGCAGCTGATATGCGGGAAATCTTCCTTGCGAACATCTGACCCGTTTGAACCGGCCTGATTTGGAGTGTCGGTTACATTATCGGAGCCTCTACACCCCTGTCCGTCGTCTCCCCAGATGTGCAAAAGGTCGAGCCAGTGCCCAACTTCATGAACTGCGGTCCTGCCCAGATTGAAGGGTGCCTGCGCGGTTCCCCCTGAGCCGAAAGCGGTGTTGTTGATGACCACGCCGTCAGTCGAGGCAGGCCCGCCAGGGAATTGTGCATATCCCAAAAGTCCGCTCTCGATCGAACATGTCCACATATTCAGATAACGGTCGCGCGGCCATGCGGCCTTGCCGAACTCATCATGCTTGATCAAATCGTCGAGCTTCTTCGTGGCCAGTCGGTCAAGACGGTTATAGGGGAACTCCTTTAGCGAAGTTCGCGTCCGGGTGATGCCGGTCGTTTCGTTGCCCATCGGATCGCGCACCGCCAACGCGAACTCGATGAGCGGATCGGCAACTGTTGGCTCAAACGGCTCGGGAACATCAACGATATCTGCGTTGTTAGCCCGGAAATCCCGGTTCAGCGCGGCGATCTGGCTGTCGATCTGGCTGCGCTCCAGATTCTCCTCGTCTTTGTGAAAGATCACATGGACGACGACGGGAATGCGCACGATGTTCGTACGCGGCCGCAACCTTGCAACGGCAGAAAACGCTTCGATCTGACGGCGATTTCGCTGGTATGTTTCGTCTGTTTCGGCCAGGTAGTTGTGCTGCTCCATGACCGCGCAACTGCGCGAGGGCATTCCCCGCGACTTCTTTTGCGTCTTCTTTGCCATCTCATCTCTCCCTGAAATCTAGTTCTGATTTACAGACCCCGTTATGCGACCTGCGCCTGCCCAAAACGCTCCTTCATCGTCCGGTCGATTTCCGGCAATGAGTAGAGTTTTCCCGGGTTCGAATCGGAACGCAGCTGAAGATGGCCCATGTCCGGGTTGCGCCAATAAAATCCGGCCGTAAGCCCCAAGGCCCGCGCATGATCGGCGTAGACCTTGTAGCCCTCCGGCTTGTGCCATTCGATTTTCCCGTTGACCCGCCAGTAGGAATCGACCGCTTCCGCCCATTGATGCCAGCTGAGTCCGGGAGGCACGCCTGTGACATTGGGACCGGATGGTTGCGGGCCAACCTCGTCGAGGACACTTGCCAGAAACGGCGCGCCGCCGTCGCGCAACTCGCCGATTTTCCTATTGATCTGCGCCGTCGAGCGTGACTGCCGGTACAGCTTGGCCTGCTCCCACGGCGTGCGCAGGCCGAAATAGGGAACGAGTACATAACCGTCGGATTTGCAGCGGGCGATCACCTCTCTGACCGCTTCCGCCAGAACCGGATCGAGATCATCATAGTCGAACGGCGTCCTCAGAAGCCCACGCGCGTCTTCCCGGAGCGACATATCTCCGGGTTGGAGAAGACCGCTCAACGCTTCTTCGCTTAGCGGAACATCCAGAAGACCATCATCAGGATCTTCTCCGGCACCATCGAGGATATCGGCGGCTTTGTCGCTCATCGAACATTCTCCTGGAAAGACTGCAAACTCTGATTTCCACAGAATATAGTTGAATAAAACCGAATTAGAAACAAATAACCAGTTCACTGTTGCTTATTCGACAGAATTACATAACATCAAATATTTACAATATGCATTTATGTTGCATCGGGGGAAACTCTAAGGATGACAGAAAAAGGGGCGTCGCGGCGATCTGCGCCAAGCGCGCGCGAGAAATGGCAGGCTGAGATTGCAATCCGCGAACGCGAGGTTGCGGTTCTGGAGCGCGAACAGGCGACCCGGGAGTCCGAGCTCGAGCTTGAACGCAACAAGGCCAAACGATCGGGATGGTTGAACCCGCTGGTTATTGCCGTGATCGCGGCTGCCGTCGCCGCCGGGGGCAACGCCTATATCGCCGATCTGAACGGCAAACAGCAAAGAGCACTTGAAGAGGAAAAAGCCGAACAGACGCGGATACTCGAGATGATCAAGACTGGCGACCCCGACAAGGCCGCTGAGAACCTCCAGTTCCTTCTCGATGCAGGTTTGATCGTGAGCGACGATATCAAGGTCAGGCTCACGGAGTATCTGGAAAAACGGAAACCCGGCACGGGACCGGCCCTGGCGGCTACGGGCTCACCATTTTCACCCGGCATTGTTGGAAGAGATGACGCCGTTCCGGTTCACCAACTACCGGAAAACAGTCCAATCAGAAAACTGGCGAGTGCCGTTGGCAGATTCTACGCAAAGGGTGAAAACTCGGGATTTCAGCCCAAATGCACCGCATTCTTGGTCGCCGAAGATTTGGCAATTACATCCGGTTTTTGCGTCAAGGATGCGACAGCCGCGAAAATCGAATTCGACAATGGCGCTGGCGAGCTTCCGGAAAGGTATGACGTTGTGCTCCCTGCCGTTGAACAGAAGTCACACATGAGAGGGTTCAATTACGCTCTGCTGAAACTCAAAGACAATCCCGGGGCCAAGCACGGCATAATTCCATTCAAGGCTATTACTCCCCGAGTCGGTCAATCGCTGGCCATAGTCTATTTTCGGACTGGACGAGAGAAACTTGCCGTTGCGGGTACGCCGGACTGTGAGATCAAAGAGGTCGAACCAAACGTACTTCATCACATATGTGACACTGGTGGCGGGTCGTCCGGGGCGCCGGTGATTTCAGCGCGGGATCACGGCGTAATCGGAGTGCATTTTGGGCGCGGCCGTCACGGAGGTGTCGCTGTACGACTCGACGCAATCATTCGAGAGAGCAAGACCCTCCATCCTCGTTAGCCGGAGCCTCCTCCCTCTCCCTGCCAAACTGGTCCGGCACGTTCGGCCGATGTAAGACTTGGGCCCCCGCTAGCTCGTTTGGGAGGCGACCGCCATTCCGTCGGCACCTGCATCAGCCCCTCAGGACGTCCTTGCCGGTTTCGGTACCGCATGGCGGTTCCGCTGGCCGTTGCTTGTCGCCCATCTCCTGGTGCGTCTGCTCGTGCTTGCGGTCCTTGCGCCGGTGTCGAGCCTGATCCTGTCGCTTGCCATAGCCGTGCGCGGCGAACGCGCTCTCACGGACCAGGACATCGCTTTCTTTCTGCTGACGCCGGCGGGCCTCGCCGGAGGTCTCGCGGTCGCTTGCCTGCTGATCGTGGGTGCCATTCTCGACGTGGCGGTCATGACCGGTGTGCTGCGTGGAGGCAACCGAACCATCGCCGGCGTGATCACACATGGCGTGCGTCCGGTCCTTGTCCGCTTCCCGGCGCTCGCCCGGTTCAGCCTGCGTCTCGTGCTGCAGGTCCTGCTCATCGCCGCACCGTTTCTGGCGGTTGCCGGGCTGATCACCCTGTTCGCGCTCCGACAGTATGACATCAATTATTATCTGACTTACTGGCCGCCCGAATTTTTGGCATCCGTCGCGGTGATCGCTGTGGCTCTGTCCGCGGGCGCAATCGTGCTGCTACGCCGGGTCGCGGGATGGGCGATTGCGCTGAATCTGGTCTTGTGGGGAAACGTGTCTCCGCGCGATGCGTTCCGGCTGAGCGCGCAACAGCTTTCCGGGCACAGAAAGCGTGTGCTCGCGACCATCGTGATGTGGGCCGGCGCGCGGGCCGGCCTCGGTCTCGTCGTGACGACCATCGCCGGCGTCTTGTTCAATATCGTGCCGCTCTTTTCCGGCGATAGTCTGCATGTTGCCGCCGGCGCCGCCCTCGTGATCCTTTTCCTGCTTGCTCTCGCCAATACAATTGTCTCGGCCCTGTCCAACGGGGCGCTCGCGGATGTGCTGAACGGGCTCTACATGCGCGTCACGGGAGGAGGCGAAGAACCCGCCGCAACCGACGATACGACGGATGTGCCGACACGCATCCCCGTCCCCGCGTTCATCGCCGCCGCGCTCCTTGCCGCGGGCTTTGGTCTTTTTGCCGGGGGCCTTCTGTTGGACGAAATCGGCACTAAGCGAACGGTCGAGATCATCGCCCATCGTGGCGCGTCCGCCGTGCGCCCCGAAAACTCGCTCGCCGCGATCGAGCGGGCGGTTGAGGAACGAGCCGATTGGGTCGAGATTGACGTGCAGGAGACCGCTGACGGCCAGGTGATCGTGGCTCATGACAGCGACTTCATGAAACTTGCCGGTGTCGATCTGAAGGTCTGGGACGCCACCATGGAAGACCTGGCGGATATCGATATTGGCAGCACATTCGATCCGGCTTATGCGGACCAGCGCACGCCGACGCTTGCGCAGGCGCTTGAAGCGGTGAGAGGCCGATCCCGGCTGCTTATCGAGCTCAAATATTACGGGCACGATGTGGACCTGGAAGCGCGCGTGGTCGGCGTCGTCGAAGCGGCTGGGATGGCCCGCCACATCGCCGTGATGTCGCTTAAATATGAGGCCATCCGCAAGATGCAGGCGCTGCGGCCGGACTGGCGCTATGGCGTGCTGGCCGCGCGCGCGATCGGCGATCTCGTCGCGTTGAAGGCGGACTTCATCGCCGTGAACACCGGACAGGTCTCACTGGCGCTCATACGGCGCGCCCATGCCCATGCCAAGCAGGTCTATGTATGGACGGTGGATGACCCGATGACCATGTCCCGCCTGATCTCCATGGGCGTGGACGGCCTGATCACCAACAAGCCCGCGCTGGCGCGCCAGGTCATGGACGCGCGCAACGCGCTCTCGACCACCGAGCGCCTCGCCCTGTGGCTCACCGACCGGTTCCGCATCGGCACGTTCGACCTCGTGGCTGACGAGGGCGATGCGTAGGCGGAAGCCGATCGATCCACGGATCACTGGAACAGATCGCGCACTGACCGGACCTGTTTGCCAGTCTCCGTGCTTGCCGTGTAAGTAGGAGTGCGCGGGCTTGCACCAAACGAGCTCGGCCGCGATTTGCCCAACAAGGACCCTGCTCAAGCCGTGCAGTACCGCCCTATGTTTCCGAACCGGGTGCTGACCCGATCCCGCGCGCACGTGGCAATGTGGCTTGGCGCGCTCGCGCTCGCCCTGCTGGTTTTCCCCGTCTCCGCCCTGGCCGGTGCAAAAGAAAAGGTCGCGAAGCTCGCGCCTTCGGGCCTGGTGCTGGTGATGGATGCTCAAGGCAATGAGCTGGTGGCCCAGAACGCCGACAAGCCGTTCGTTCCGGCGTCCGTTACCAAGATCGTGACCGCGTGGCTGGCGATGGAGGTGCTGGGCGGGGATTACCGCTTCAAGACCCGCTTTTACCTGGGCCCCGACCGAGTGCTGTATGTGCGCGGGGGCGGAGATCCCTTCCTGATTTCTGAAGAACTGGCGTCGCTTGCATCGCAGCTCGCCGCCGCGATCGGCAAGGCGCCGCTCAACGGCATCGTGCTTGACGCGAGCTACTATCCTTCAGACCTCCTTATTCCGGGCGTCGAGCACACGAGCGAAGCCTATGACGCGCTGAACTCCGCGCTGGCTGTGAACTTCAATACGATCCATGCCGTGCGCCGCGGTAAGAAGGTGCGATCCGGTGAAAAACAGACGCCGATCACCCCGCTGGCGATCAGCCAGTTCCGCAAGCGGGGGCCGAACGGGCGTGGTCGCGTCAGCCTGACCCAGGACCCCGCGGTGAGCCTGCAATACGCCGGCGAATTGCTCGCCGCTTTCCTCAAGCGCGCCGGCGTCAACCTCAACGGCAAGATCACGACCGGGTCCGTTCCCGAGGGTCTGGAACCGGTCTACGTTCATCGCCAGTCGCGCCCGCTCTCGGAGATCCTCACCGAGATGCTCCGCTATTCGAACAACTACATCGCCAATCAGGTCTTCCTTGAGATTGGCGGCCACCGTCATGGCGGCCCCGTCAGCTTGGAGAAGTCACTCAAGGTCGCGGACGAGATTCTCGCCGCGAATGGCCTCGACGGCGCCATCCGGCTCGAAGAAGGCTCCGGCCTTAGCCGTGGCAATCGCTTCACGGCGCGTGGCCTTGCGCGATTGCTCCACCACTTCGCGCCGCACGCCGGCCTGCTCTACGGCCAGGACGGCGGACCACACAAGACCGGCTCGCTTTCCGGGGTCCGCACGCTGGCGGGTTACGCCGACACCGCGAAGCACGGGCAGGTGCGCTTCGTGATCGCGCTGCGGAGCAACAATGGCGGACTGCGTTTCCGACTGCTTCGCGCCATAGAGTCCGGGCTGTAGGGACAACCACGCCCTACTCGCGCACCGCGCTCCTGAAGGCGGCGGAAAGCGCGGCCAGCGCATCGCCCGCGCGGCCTTCGCCAACCCGCGTGTGCAGCACTACCGGCTGGCGCGGTAGGTCCGGAAGTGAGAGCCTGGGGCCGACGTCGACCGCGCCGAACGGCAACATGCGCCGCGCCAGTGCGGCAACTCCCAGCCCGGCCATGACGGCGGCGGAGACTGCCGCGACACCACCGCCGACGAACACTTCCGTCCAGGGCACGCCCGCTTCGTCAAGAAGGACTCCGGCCATGACGCGCACGCCGCAGGGCTCGGGCATGGTGGCCACAGGCAGCGGTTCGCCGGCACGGGGTTTCCAGTCCGGGGCGGCGTACCAGCCGAATTTCTCTTCGGTGAGGAGCTCCCCGTCGCCGCGGTCGTGCTGCGCACGGACGATCACCGTGTCGAGTTCGCGCCGGTCGAAGCTCTGCAGCAGGTCGCAGGAAGACCCAATGCGGACTTCGATCAGCAACTGGGGGTCCTGGGCGTTCATGCGCGCGATCAGCGCCGGAAGCTCGGGTCCTGCGACATGGTCGCTGATACCAATCGTGAGGCGCTGCCGGGTCGCTGCAAGCTCCGCGAAGGCGCGGTCGTTCACCTCGAGCAACTCGCGGGCATGGTCGAGAAAAGCCGCACCCCGTGCGGAAAGCTGCACATAACGGGGTGTGCGTTCGACGAGCCGACAGCCGAGCCGCTCCTCCAATCGTTTCAGCTTCAGGCTGACCGCGGACTGCGTGGTGCGCATGGCTTCGGCCGCACGCGTGAAGCTGCCGAGTTCGGCAATGCGAACGAAAGCCTGGACGGCATCGAGATCGAGGGGACGGTCTGCCATTTCAGACCATTATCACTGATATCAAGATCAATAGCATACAAAAATAATTAGCCGGCGCGTACATAAGGCGAGAACATCATTGAAAGGACCCGAACATGCCCCTTGCCCACATCTCTCTGCGCACCGGAAAGCCCGAAAGTTACCGGCAGGCGATCTTCGACGGCGTCTACCGCGCCTTGCGGGACACCTTCGACGTGCCGGAGGACGACCAGTTCATGGCCATCACCGAGCATGACGCCGCCAACTTCCGCTACGGTGCGTCCTATCTCGACGTCGCCCGCAGCGACGACCTCGTGATCATCCAGATCACCGCGAACAACACGCGCAGCGTGGAGCAGAAGAAGGCGCTCTACGGGCGGATTGCGGAGTTGCTTGGGCAAAGCCCCGGCGTGCGGCCCGAGGATGTGTTCGTCAGCCTGGTCGAGGTGGAGAAGGAGAACTGGTCCATCGGCCACGGCCTCGCGCAATATGCGTGAGGCCGTCGGTTCTGTCTTTTCAGTAAAGGCGGACTTCCATCGGTGTGATCTGCCGGATACCGCCGAAGCCCAGCATCGAGGGCGGTGTCACAAGCTCGATCTCGGACCCCGATGCGATCAGAGCGGCCAGTGCCTCCTGCATTTCGTATCGCGCCAGCATCTCGCCCAGGCAACGATGCGGACCATGCCCGAATACCGGATGGAGGCGCGGATGATCACTACGATGGACATCGAAACGGTCCGGCTCAGCGTAGAGCGCCGGGTCGCGCATCACAGAGAGGGTGCTGATGCTAAGCAACACGCCTGCGGGCACGGTGGTGCCGCCGATGTCGAGCTCCTCGGTCGTGAACCGGGCGATCGAGCCGACGGACGGCTCGTAGCGCATGGCCTCCGATATCGCACCCGGGATCAGCGTCGGGTCCGCCTGTACCGCCGCCCACTGCTCGGGGTGTTCCAGCAGGAGGCTGACCAGCATGGCGAACGCGGCGCGTGTTGTGTCGCTGCCGCCGACGATGACACCGAGGATCTGATTGACGAGGCTTTCGAAGGAAATGGTCGGGTTGACCTGCCAGTCCGCGACCAGGGTCGAAAGAAGATCGCCCTTGGGTAATTTCAACCGAGCCTTCAGGTGCGACTTTACATAGCCGTACAATTCGCCCGCCGCGCCCTCGATCTCGTCGTGTCGGTCGATCGGATAGACCGGGGTCACGGCCTGCGAGAGATCATAGACGCAGCCGGCGAAAAACGATGCTTCCGATCTGGGCAGGCCGAGAATGCCCGCGATCATCTCGGCCGGCACGCGGGCGGCCATGCGTTCAATGAAGTCGAATGTCGTCCCGCGCGGCAGTCCTGCAACGATCTCGTCCGCGACGCCGCGGATCTTTGCCTGCTGCGCGCGGACGGCGCGATGCGTGAAGGTGAGCGCAAACAGGCGACGTTTCTTCCGGTGCGCTTCGTCATTGGAGAAGAGAAAGAAGTCGGAAAGAAAGCGTGAGGTGACGCCGTCGGGAATCTGTTTCAGACGGGCATAGTCCACGCCTTCCACCTGCGTGATGCGCGGGTCGGTCAGCAGAGACTGGACGTCCGCGGCGCGCAAGGCCAGATACTGACTTTCGCCGAGCTGAATGACGCCATAAGCGGATCTGAGTGCGGCGAAGGCCGCGTGCGGATCGTCTATCAGGGTCGCGGCATCGACGCGGTGAGGCACGTAATGCGAGCCGGGGCGCGCCTCAAAGACAAGGCAAGGTGTTTTCAATGTACTGCTCCTCTGCATGTATCAGCGCAGGCTGTTAGCGGATCCTGTTACGGCTTCGCCTGATGCAGGCGCCGGCGGGACGCGGTGCCAGCAGAAGGCGTCAATTGGCGCCGCGTTTTGTGGTGCGCCCGCAGACGCGCAAAGACCTCATCGGCGTGTCCTTTCGCCGGCAGGCCAAATCCGGCATCTGCCATCTTTCTCATGATCGTGACGGGATCAGGCTCGGCGCCGAATCCGTCCAGGACGTCATTCGCGCGATGGATTTCGTCCTGCCGGGACTGCAGGACTGCAAGTGCCGTCTCGGCCTCGCAGTGCGCGTCCCGGTCGCCTCCTCCTGTGGTCTGTGCCTGGTATCCCCGCTTGGGGTCCACTTCGTTCGCCTTTGCAGCCTCGCGCATGTTCCGGCGGTTTTTGAGCCTGTGCTCGGCAGTTCCAACCATTCGCCGAAGCCGCGTGAATTCCGCGGAAAAGCCTGAGATTGTCTTGATGACCCGATCCCGCTCGTTTTCGAGCGACGCGATGGCTTCGGCGACTTCCCTTGCCGATCGCTCGTTTCCGGCACTGAGAGCCAATCCCGCACGCCTCTTCAGGTCGGTAATCCGGCGGCACAATTTTTCGATATACGCCTGCTCCTGCCGGTTTTTCGCGACCGCCACGACGACCGCCTTTCGGGCCCAGCCTACCGCTTCGGTATATTGGGCGGTCTGCGGATCGCGAAACGTCAGGGTGTTCGTGTCAAGCAAGCCTGAGACCGTGCGACGAGCCACGCCGCGAAAAAGAGAAAAGACAGAATTCCACATTGGCTCGGGCCTCCACCGTTACGAGCACGCCAACGTGTTGGCGACTTCTCGGTGTAAACACGCGAGACGCGAAATTATTCGAATTGCATATTCTGGTTGGTGAGGCGTTCGGCCCGGCGAGACAGCTATTCGCGGCCGAGGGACGAGACGGATTTGGGTATTTGGGTGCGAAGGGATGTGGCCTCGCACTCGTGCCAGACCATTTTGGCCCTGTCCTCGCCCTTCTTGCCTCGGCACCAATTGCGAAGCTGCAGGACAACCCCGAGGGAGTCGCTCACATCGCACCATGCCCAGGTTTCGGGATTTGCTTTCGACTCGCCGCGGCAGAGCGCGGTTGCCCTCGCCCAGGTATCAATGATGGCCTTGATTGGCGGTCCCGGGTCCGCAGGTGCCACAAGGATGCCGTGGGTGAACCTGACGCCGGACGTGGCGCCCTTGAACTGAATACGTTTTGAGATGCGCGCCTTGAGGAAGCAGACCTTTGCCCGCTGGTTGAACGTGTAGGCCTTGCAGCGTTTATCCTCCAGGCAGTCATTTCGGCAGCCTTGAAGTGTTGTGTCCTTGATCGAACGGAAGTCACCTCCGGGAATGTCGGTGTCCTCGAGAACGGTCAGGCGTTCGCGCTGCGCGAACGCCTCGCGCGCGCCGACAAAAGCCACGCATTGCAGCAGCAAAACCAGGCATAACAAACGCATATCTTGGCCCACGGTGCTGGCGAAGGCACGTATTCAAGATCATAGCTTTACGAGGGTCAAACCGGATCTCCGATCATCGTTTAGGCGGGCCCACCGCTGATGCGGACTGCGGAAACGGGCTGGATCCGGGCGGCAAGACGGAAGTTCTCAGCCGCGCATGCGTTCGCCTGCCGGATCGAAAAGAGGCTCGCGCAACATGCTGGCGTTTCGGCGTTCGCCGAGAATCTCGATTTCAAAGTGACCGTTTGCCCGATCCGCAATGTCCGAAGGGACATAGCCCATTGCGACGGATACGCCGGAATGGTGCGCGAAGCCGCCGGACGTAACCCAGCCGATCACGTCTCCGTCATGCCAGATCGGCTCATCACGGATCACGTCGGCGTCGCTTGCATCGACTGTGAGCGTTATAAGCCGCCGTTTGGGCCCCTTTAGCATTTCCCAAGCCGCTGCATCCCGACCGACAAAGTCGTTTTTTTCCAACGCGATAAAACGGCCGAGACCAGCTTCATAGGGACCGTAGATCGGCCGGAACTCGGTCGCCCAGGACCCGAAGCTCTTCTCCAGCCGAAGCGCATTGAGGGCACGCGCACCGAACAACCGCAGACCATGGGGCCGGCCCGCCTCGACAAGTATGTCGAACAGCACACGCTGATACTCCGGCCTGACCCAGAGCTCATAGCCAAGATCACCGGTGAAACTGATCCTGCCGACAACGGCCGGGATCATGCCGAGGTCGATCTTGCGGAAGTCCAGGAACCTGAAAATGGCTGGCGACAGGTCCTCGTCGGTCACGCCTTGGAGAATGTCCCGCGCCCTGGGACCCGCCAGCGAGAGTCCCACAAGGTCCAGGCCGAACGGACGGACCTCGACCCCGCCATTTGCCAGATGCTCGCGGAACCATCGCATGTGATAGTGCTCAGCCACGCCTGACCCGAACACATAGAACCGCTCGTTCTCCAGTTTGCCGACGGTGAAGTCTCCGATCAGTTTGCCGTCCGCGTTGAGCATCGGCGACAGTCCCAGCCGACCCTCCCGTGGCATCGTGTTGGCGAGCATGCGGGACAGCCAGCCTTCCGCGTTTGATCCGGTGACTTCGTACTTCGCGAAAGTGGAGATTTCCTGCAGTCCCGCCGCGCCGCGCACCGCGGCGCATTCCTGTGCGACGCGGTCATGGGCATTTGATCGCCTGAAGGTCAACTCTTCTTGCGGTTCCTTACCCGGTTCCTGGAACCACAACGCATGTTCGAGGCCGTAAGCCGCTCCCCACACGGCATTGCGTGCGACCAACCTGTCATGGACAGGTGTCGTTCTGAGCGGGCGTCCGGCAGGGCGCTCCTCGTTCGGAAAAACGATTGAAAAGCGTTTCGAATAGTTCTCCCTGACCTTTGCATTCGTGTATGCAGGCGTTGCCCAGTCACCGTAGCGGGCCACATCCATGCCCCAGATATCGAAGCCGGGGTCACCCTCGACCATCCAGTTCGATAACGCCAGACCGACGCCGCCGCCCTGCGAAAAGCCCGCCATGACCCCGCACGCGCACCAGTAGTTCCTAAGACCCTGGACGGGACCGACCAATGGATTGCCGTCGGGCGCAAAGGTGAAGGGTCCATTGATGATCTCGCGGATGCCGACGTCGTTGAATGCCGGAAAGTGCGAAAACCCGACCTCCAGCGAGGGCAGCAGGCGGTCGATGTCGGGCGGCAGCAATTCGGCGGCAAAGTTCCATGGTGTCTCCCTGGATGACCAGGGAACCCCTGCTTTTTCGTACGTCCCCATCAGCATGCCGCCGCGTTCCTGGCGCATATAGATTTCGCCGCCAAAGTCGATGACATGGACGATCTCCTTGCCAGTTTGGGCGTTGATCTCTTCGACTTCCGGCATGTCTTCCGTCACCAGGTAGTGATGTTCCATGGCAAGGATGGGAAGCTCGAGGCCGGCCATCCGTCCGACCTCCCGCGCCCAAAGCCCGCCGGCATTGACCACGTGCTCGGCGCGCACCGTGCCCTGGTCGGTCACCACGTCCCAACTGCCGTCATTGTGCTGCAAGAGTTCCCGAACGAAGGTCTTTTCGTGAACCTTCGCGCCGTTGACGCGGGCGGCCTTGGCGTAGGCCTGGGTGACCCCGGACGGGTCCACGTGCCCTTCGAAGGGGTCGTAGAGCGCGCCAACGAAATGATCCGGGTCCATCAGCGGGAATATTTCGGCAGCCTGTTCGACCGAAATGAGTTCGGTGTCCATTCCGAGGTAGCGCCCGCGGGCACGAGCGGCCTTCAGCCATTCGAGACGTTGGGGCGTGTCGGCGAGCAGGAGACCGCCAGTCAGGTGGACACCGCAGTCCTGTCCGGAGATTTTCTCGATCTCGCTATAGAGATTGATGGTGTAGCGTTGCAGACGGGCCACGTTCGGATCGCCGTTCAGCGTATGCATGCCGCCTGCCGCATGCCATGTCGAACCGCATGTCAACACATCGCGTTCGAGCAGCAGGACGTCTGACCACCCCGCTTTCGTGAGGTGATAGAGAACGCTGCATCCGACGACACCGCCGCCGATCACGGCCACCCTTGTATGGCTTTCCATTCCTCCTGACCCGGCTCAGAGCCCATTGGCATGACTTCCCGTCCCGGCGGATGGAAAAGTATATCAGCGGGCCTGAAACGCGCACTTCGACAGAGTATAAGTATTGCTTAACTTCGTTGCCGCGCGCGTGACTCGTGCCTTCATTCGGACAATGCGAGACGTGCCGTTGTGAAAGGGTCGATAAGATGAAACATCCCATCACGTTACGCTTCATGGAGATCTTTATCGCGGCGGCCGAAACCGGGAGCATGTCCAAGGCAGCGAAGAAACTCGGGATTTCACAGGCGGCGATTTCACAGAACATCAAGCAGGTCGAGCAAGCGCTGGATACTGCCCTGTTTGATCGCAGTGCAAGGCCATTTCGTCTGACTTCGGCGGGTCTTGTTCTGCAAGCACGGGCCCATCACCTCCTCCGGATCGCCAACGAGACCTGGGGCACGGTCAGGGAGCTAGGCAACAGCAGGCTGCTCGACTTGCGCCTGGCAGTTGTGAATTCACTTGCTGGCACATTGTTGCCCGACCTGTTTGAGCAGTCGGCCGTCAGGATGTGGCAGGACAGCTTTTCGATGCGGACCGGGCTCAGCTTCGATCAGAACGAGGCGCTGTTGAACCACGAGGTCGACGCGGTCATGACCTCGGATCCTATGGAAGGCGTTGCCGGCCTTGACCGGAGGCCCCTGCTGAAGGAGACCTTTCTGGTCGTTGGTCCGGCCGCCATGACGGTGGCGCCCGGTGACCTGGTGGCCCTTTCGGAGGACCTCCCGTTCCTGCGCTACAACGCGCACAACACCATGGGGCGCACGGTTGATCAGCATCTGCGCCGGCTGCGTGTGGATGTGCCCCGCCGGGCCGAATTCGACAGTTCCTGGTCGATCGGCGAAATGATCCGCGCCGGCAAGGGATGGGCGATCATGACGCCACTCTGCCTGCTCGAAGCCCATCTGCATCCCGGCGATCTGAGTATCCACGCGTTCCCATATGTTTCGCTATCGCGGACCATCTGGCTCGTGACACGCCAAAGCGAACTCGGGAACATCCCCGATGAACTGGCAACGCTCAGCCAGGAAATCATGACAAGACGGCGTGACAACGAAATCGCGGCGTTCGGCAGTCTCGCGCAATCCGCGTTCGACATCATTGATGGCGAAACATCTGCAGTACACTAAGGCGTGGCGTGCCCGAATGTATGGCCGGCTCATATCGCCATCGGGCGTGCCGACACGCATACTGGGACCCCGCGACGGACCGGTGAGGTGAAGGCATGGACGAATTCAAAGACCTCTTTGCGGGCAAGGATGCGACGGACTTCGAGGTCCGCTACCGGGCGAGTTGCCACTGTGGGACGGTTCGCTACGGCGTTTCCGCGGACCCGGTCGACGCGAAGGTCTGTCACTGCATCATGTGCCAGAAGCTGCACGGCGCGCCGATGCAATGGGCCGCCATCTTCCACAAGCACCATGTGAGGTTCAGCGCCGGGCTTGATCATTTGAAATTCTTCAACGGCGAGCTGAACCGGGCCGAGCGTATTCTCCCCTGCAAGGTGAGTTGTGGTCTTTGTGGGACCCCGATCGCCGATGAAGGCCGGAACATGTGGCTCGCGTTTCCCTCGCTGTTCGATTTCGGGACGCCCCCGAACGTGCCGGAGGCGTTCAGGCCGACATGTCACATCTTCTACGCGTCCCGGGTTTTCGACATGGACGATGGATTACCGAAATGGGCGGGTCACGCCGGGACCTCGGTTCGCGTCGCGTGAGTCATCCCACGGAACTTGAATGATCACGCCGCCGGTCTGTCGTCGGCTGCCCGTGAACGCGATATCCGGTCCATGTACATGAACCACGCGAGCGCGAGAAGATGGAGGGCGACCAGCCCCGCGAATGCCGCCTGATAGGCGGTCACTGGCGGACCCGCGCTGCTGCCTTCAGGCCACACATGCAGCACGAGGCCGAAAACATACTGCGTGGCGAAGGCGAACAGGCAGACGAAGATGTTGGCGCCGGTCATGGCCCGGCCGCTTAGCTTTGCTCCGAAATGGCGGGTGAGTATGGCGAAACCCAGTACGGCAGCCTTGGCGGAAATGCCATATGCCGCCCAGATCAGATAGTTCTGCGACGCAATGTTCAGGACAATGATGACCTGGATGGCAACGTAGATCATGATGCCCCAGACAACGACGACAATGAGAGGCTGCGCCAGGCGTTGTGCCAGACGGGCAATGAGGCCGCCGGACACGAAGCCAATCGTCATGGCGAGGGAAATCGCAAACAGGTAATGTGCGCTCTCTAGCGGTGAAAACCCCACCACGTGCTGCAGCCAGGGCCCCAGCCAGAGGCCGATCATGGCGATGAGACCACCGTTGCAGACGACGATCAGGGGTGCGACCTGCCAGAAGAACGGGTCTGTGTAGATCGACTTGAGACCGGCCAGGTCGCGGCGAAGATCGCTGGTCGGTTCGTTTGGCGTCGGTTTGTCTCTGCCGGCAAAGAATACCATAACCGCGACCACCAGGGTCAGGGCTGCTATGACAAAGCAGAGGTTACGCCAACCGAACTCGAGCTCGAAGAGCTTGGCCGGGCTGGTCACCATCAGCGTGCCAAGTCCGCCCACGCCCAGAATGATACTGTTGTAGAAAGGAATCTCTTCCGTTTCGCACCAGTCCGCCGTGGCCTTGAAAGCCGCCATCAGACCGCTGGCCATGCCGATGCCCATGATGGCCCGGCCGGCAGCAAGCATGGTCACGTCCGACGCAAGGCCGAACAGGATGATGCCGACAGCGCCCAGGGCGAACAGCAGGCTCTGGGTTTTCCACGGCCCCCAACGGTCGAGAAGGAGCCCCACAGGCAGTTGCATCAGGGCGAAGGTGAGCAGGAAGAGCGATGTGATCCAGCCGATCTCCACGCTGGTGAGGTGCAGTTCCTGCTCCAGAGGATGAGCCAGGATGGCATTGACGCTCTTGAGGGCCATCGAGACGAAAAAGCCCAGCGCGAACGGCACAACGATCGTCAGCCAGAGAGAAGATTTGTCAGCCCGCTGTTGCATCTCATGCAGGCGGCTGGCGTGTGCCAGCCGCCGCCCCCAACGAATCTGGCATGAGCCTATCGGTGCCGGGCTCGGCCCACAATCGGATTTGGTTGGCGAGCGGGTTCACGCGCCGTCTCAGTCGTAGAAGTCCGGTGCGAGGCGGGCGCGCTGGACGAAGTCGGGGTCGTGAAGAAGAACGATCTCGCCGCCGGTCTCTTCCGCGACCCGCTTGAGCTTGCGGATGCTCGCCAGCGCAGCCGCATCGTCGACGGATTCGCCGGGCAGGATTTCCTGCTCAAAGTTCTCCGTAAGATCGCCGGCGTCGGCCGCCAGGACCTTGGTACCGGATTTTGGAAGATCCACGACCAGCGATTGATGTCCCGGCTTGTGCCCGCGGGTCAGGAGCGCGCGCACGCCGGGAACCACGTCCCAGTCGCCATCGACGATGTTCCAGTTGATGTCGGGAAAGTCGAAATCGGTGCGGAAGACGGCAGGATCGTTGTTGTTGCCGAAGGCGTATTCATACTCTAGGCGCTGGATCGACACCTTAGCGTGGCGGAAGTCCTTCAGATTGCCGGTGTGATCGCAGTGGCTGTGGCTCAGGATCACATGACCGATGTCGTCGGGCGCGACGCCGACTGCATCGAGCTGGGGCAGCAGTTCGTGTTCCGGCAGGACCACTGGCGTCCTGAGAAACACGTCCTCCGGGTAATAGTGCGCGCGGCGTTCGGGATCGTTGATGTTGTCGCTGTTGATCCCGGTGTCGAACAGCACAAGCCCACCCGCCGTCTCGATCAGATAGGCACAGACCGGTTCGCTCATGATGAAGCGGGCGCCCCGGTCGCGGGTTGAAACCGTCTTGGGAAGGATCTCGTAACCGCAAAGGAAGATGTAGAGCCGCGAGGCTTCCGTCATGTCACGCCTCCGAACTCGCGTGCGCGCTCTACCTGCGAAACGGCCATGCGACGCCGGGTGCGCTGGCCAGCTCAGCCGCCTCCCGTGCGCAACATCTGTTGGTCATAGTGTTTCAGGAAGGCGTCGGCCTTGTCATCGGAAAACCCGACGCAGACGATTTCGACCCTGGTCATGGGAAGGTCGAGCGAGCCCAGATGGCGTTCGCCCTCATAGGTCAGATTGATGACGACGGTGCCATCCTCGGAGTGTGCAAAGACGCGGTTGCCGCGCACCTCATAGTCCATGGCGCCAAGCGCGCCGGGAATCTCTTTCAAATAGGCTCCTACGGTCGTCTGGACTTCATGTGTGACTGTCTTGACCATGGCGATGCCTGGACCTCCCTGCAGATACCGAACCGAAAACGCGCCGGCAGTATATCTTACAAAGTTTCCTTTTCACGTCGGTGTATGACTTTCACGACAGGGTTCGCTCTGACGCTATTCTGCAGCGCGTTTGCAGGGGCGGACGTTCGGTTTGGCAGTGCTCTTTCGGGTCAGGCTCCATTTGCAGGTCTGCACCGTCAGGCCGGGGATGTTGGGCACCTGATCGGAGGCCCAGACGCTGGTGATCGACATCGAAAAGGGCGTGCTGCCGGTCGCCGACGGGAAGATGCGGGCGAGTTCCCTGGAAGGAAACGTGCCGCCGCAGGCGCCGAAATACCCGCTCAGCAGCTCGCCGGAGGGCGAGAGCGCCAGTTGACCAGCATAGAGGCTGTATTCGTGCCCGCGTTCCTGGCGGTCGGTGTATCTGAGGTCGATCGTGAATTTGTCGCCGTCCTGGACGATGCCTGCCTCCATCGGGCGGGCCCAGGTTGTCGGGACACCGGCGGTGGTGCTGTCACAGGCATAGAGGCCTTCATAGCTTCCCGTGAGCGAGAAATTCTCGGCGTGAGCCGTCCCCGCCAGCCCGACCAGCGCTGCCAAAACCGCGAAATTCCGCATGTCTCCCCTCCAGGTTTGGCAATGAAACAAGAATGAGCCCTCAATTGTCGATGACATAGATGAAAGCGTCCAGGATCCCCTTCGACGTCTCTACCTGCGTGACGACCCGGCGATAACCCGGTCCTTCAAAAACGTCGAGCCGCGCCCAGTGATCAGGTAAGTCCGCGGACTCGAAGACCTGAACATCGACGACCGGTCCGGAGGGATCGAGGATCAATCCGGGATAGCCAAGGTCGGCGCCCCAGCCCGCTTCCAGAAGCTGTCCCCTCACCGTTCCCTTCAGCCAGACGCCTTTCAACTCTGCGAGTTGGCCGTTGTTCACCCGGCCCGGTGCCAGCGTGCCGTACGTAGCCAGACGAATCTCGGCGGCCGCCATCGCGAAGGTCCTTGCATTGGCTTGATCTGAATGCAGCCGCATTGATAGCAGATGACATGTGAGATTGAAGCGATGACATCTGCGGCGTCTTTCCGGTGCCGAGTATGTATAAAGCCGGCACTCCGGCTGCTAACGTTATTGCCGAAATCCGGAAACACAAAAAACAAAGAACCAAGGGAGACCCCGCATGCCCCGCGACACAGCCGAGACATATGACCCAAAAACATTCAAGGCGCTGACCTACCACTCGGAAGTTTCGGGCTTCAGGGACGGAACAAGCAGCCCGCGAGCCTATCTGGAGCGCTGTCTGGAAGCGATCGACACGCGCGAGGGAGAGGTTCGCGCCTTTGCGTTTCTCGATGCGGATGCGGCACGCGCCGCCGCCGATGAAAGCACGAAGCGATGGCAGGCCGGCAAGCCGCTCTCTGCCATCGACGGCATGCCGGTCGGCATCAAGGACCTGCTGGAGACGAAGGACATGCCGACGCAGATGAACTGCAAGGCCCTGGAAGGCAATTTCCCGAAGCGGGATAGTGCCGCCGTCTCGGCCCTGCGCGAGGCCGGCGCCATTCCCTTCGGCAAGCTGGTGACGGCGGAGCTCGGCGGCAATCACCCGGGGCCCACGACCAACCCGTTCGACAGGACACGCACGCCCGGCGGCTCGTCATCCGGCTCCGCCGCCGCCGTTGCCGCGCGCATGATGCCGGCCGCCATCGGCAGCCAGGTCGGCGGCTCGATCATCCGGCCGGCCGGTTTCTGTGGCAACTTCGCGCTCAAGCCGACCCAGGGCGCGATCAATCGCGGCGAGCGGAACGCCACCAGCATGAGCACGCACGGGCCCCACGCAGGCTCCATCGAGGATATGTGGCAGGTGGCCATCGAGATCGCGAAACGGGCGGGCGGCGATCGCGGCTGCCGGGCGCTGGCCGGTCCGGACGCGCCACCGCAACCGGTCAAACCGGAACGGTTGATCGTGCTTGAAACCGAAGGCTGGTCGGGTGTCGACGACGCCACGAAGGCGGCGTTCGCCGCCGTGCTTGGGAACTTGGAAGGCGCCGGCATAACCTTGTTGCGCCGGAGCGATCACCCCCTGATTGAAGCGCTCGAGAAAGCTGTCGCGGAAGGGTCCCGGATCGCCCCCTCAATCACGGCATGGGAGAACCGCTGGGCCCAGCGCAACATCGTCAACGAAAAGGGCGGCGGCCTGAGCGCGCGGACCATGGCCACGCTGGAACGCGCCGAAGCCATGACACTGGCTGATTATGAGGCCCTGCTTCTGGAGCGCGAACAGGCGCAACTTGCCCATGCGGCGGTCGCCGGTCTGGCGGACGCGATGATCACCCTCTCCTGTCCCGGCCCCGCACCTCAGTGGAGCGGCAATTCGCCGGAGGAGTGCACCGCGGCGCGGCCGACCGGTGACGCCGTCTTCAACTATGCCTCATCGATGCTGTTTGCCCCGGTGGTGAGCGTGCCTCTGCTCGGCGTGTCGGGCCTGCCGGTGGGTGTCCAGGTCATCGGTCAGCAACACCAGGATGCGCGCATGACGGCTTTGGCCCGCTGGGTCTGGGAAAATGTGGAGCCCGCGACCGTTTGAGCGTTGGAGGTCCACCAATGGACGCCTCTCCGCCTGAGGATGTACTTCCGGAAAAACGCGTCATACATAGATGCAAGACCTCATACATTTGGGGCGCAAATGTCTGTCTGATAGCACTCATATTGCTGATATTTTCCGATGTTCGCGGCTTCGCACCGGAGGCGCTATCTCGAAACTCATCTTTCTATTGGGTGCTACTTTGCATTTTCGGCATCGCGACACTGATCGGCTACACAAATGTCATTCGCGGCCTGCCGAAAATTGTATTGGACCAAAAGGGCCTGACGCTGTTCAACTGGCCAAGGACTCGGGCGTGGGCTTGGCGTGAGGTCGGCCCATTTTCGATTTATCTCCAGCATCATGGAGCTGCGCGGAGCATTTTTGGAACGCCGAAGACAATCTGGCTCGTTGCGAATTCCGACGCCGATCATGACCTGCTGACAGCCCACGACAAGAATGTGCCGCCATCACCGGTGACTGCGGAGATAAACTTTCCGCTCGAAGCCTTCACAGTGGGGCGCACTCAAGAGGCTGCAGAGGCGTTTGCAGATGAACTGAACCGATGGCGAGAGGCTTACGGTGCGCCGGAGATTTCGCTCCGGTCCGGAGACACACCGGAGGCTGCCGCCCGCTTGGCAACCAAGCATAAGACCAAGAAGCTCATTTATGCAGCCGCCCTCGTCATAGGCATAGCGCTTCTATCGCTATATCTCCGTAGTGTGCTGAGGTGACCAGCGGGCGTCCAGGTTATCGGTCAGCAACACCAGGATGCGCGCATGACGGCATTGGTCCGGTGGGTCTGGGAAAATGTGGAGCCCGCGACCGTGTAAACAGTCGCGGGCTCCGTTCGCGGGGCATTGGGGCGGCACGTACTCCAAAAAACGCTTTCGTACCGATGCCCCGGCGAAACCTCAGTGGCGGTGGCAGATGTACACCCAGTGGCCGCGGCGCAGGCGCCAGTGACAGTGACGCGGTCCGCGCCAGCGATGCTCAACGATATCCACAAGTTCGTTGGTCTCAATCGAAGTGACCCGGGCGGAGGCCGCTTCGGCATTCTGCGTATTCACGATCACGCTGATTGCGAGGGCACCGACGAGAGCAGCTGCGGCAGTGAGACGCGTGGTGGTTAGCTTAAATGTCTGCTTCAGCATCGTTTTCTCCATCCAGTTGCTGTTCGTGCGATGCAATTGAAATGGAGACGGGGTTCGTGGAATGAAGTGACTCGGATCACAGATCGTACGGTTCGAGAATTCACGCCCGGGGCAGGCAGCGTGCTTGCGGTGTTTGCTCGCGTCCCAGATGCGAATTTTCGCCTGAACGAGGCGCCCGTTGTGCCGTTCGGCCACAAAGTCATGGTAATGTTTCCGAATCTCCGAAATGATTCGGACAACAACTGCGAATGATGAGGCAATGATCAGAAGTAGAAACCGCCGTTTCAAGGCGTTCGAACGACTGGGCGAGGAGGATGTGAACGCGGCCGTCGCCCACGGCAAATATACCGGGGAGGAGTTGGCGGCTGCGCAACAGTGGCTCGACAGGCGCGAACAAAAACGGGTGCGGCAGTTCAAGACAGAAAACAGGAAGGCCAATATCATACTCGCCGTCGCCACAGCGATGGGTGCGCTCATCGTCTCGTTTGTCGCCATAGGCTAGTCGTTGATCGGCGCGACCTGCGCGCACCGGAACTCCGTGGGTTTATGCGGCTGCGAGCAGTTCAGGTTGGTCAGCGTGTGCCAACCCAATCCACCGTGTCATGAAGCGATCAAGCCAGCGTCGCTGGGTCGGACCATAGTGGCAGTGATCACGCAGGTGTTCGGTGGCCGAACAGGCGCCGGCTGGTGAGTCGGACACCAGGCGAATGATCGCATTTCGCGTGATTTCGGGATGGAACTGCAAACCGAAGGCGGAACCCGACCGAAAGGCCTGATTGCGGAACGTCTCACCCTCAGCCAGGACGATGCTTGTCTGCGGTGTGCTGAAACCCTGCTCGTGCCACTGATAGACACGCTCGGGCCAGTGCATCATATCGTTGCCGTTGTTCGTCGGCAGGATCGGATGGTAACCCCGCTCCACGGCACCTTGCGCATGCGGACGGACCTCTGCACCCAGATGCAACGCCAGCATCTGCGCTCCGAGGCAAATTCCGAGCAACGGTTTGTCTTCCCTGAGCGCAATACCGATCCAGTCGATTTCACGGCGAATGAAGTCGTCATTGTCATTTGCGCTCTGTGGACCGCCGAAAATCACGGCGCCGGCGTAATCTTCCAGGGTTTCGGGGAGTGCGTCGCCGAACCGGGGCCGGCGGATATCGAGGGAGAATCCCTGCTCTGCAAACCAGTTCCCCAATTGACCGGCCGATGAGTGCCTCTGGTGCATGATCGCAAGCACGTTGCCCGATGACTTTCTGCCCCAGGTACCTGGTCCGGCTGAAACGATGTTTTGTGCTGAAAACAACATGGCTGTTGCGTCCCTGATCTGAAAAAACCGCGAAGCTAGCGGTTCTCCTCAATGCGGAGGTTGTGTTTCAGCCAATCCTGGACGTTGTTGCCATACAGGCGCGTCGCCATCTCGAAAGCCTCGTTGTAGGACGCAATCGGCTTTCCGATCACTTTTCGTTTCCGGGTGACGATCACATAGGTCATTGCATCGGCTCCTCGACGGGCCCGGTCATTGGACCCTTATCCTTTGGTCGCCTTTGCGGGAGAAAAAGTTCAATCCACTCTTCCCCGCCTTGGCGGCGCGGTGATTTGCGATTTATTTGAGATGGAGGCGGCGCAAGCGGATGACAGTGATCCGGATCACCAATTGCGCGGTTTGGGTCCCGAAGGTACGGGCCGCGCCGTTCACCCTGTTTTTTTGACCTCTGGCCTACGCATGTCACATATCATGACGACGTTATGCGATGGTCACAGCTTGATTGGCTTGCAGATGCAGTCGGAAACGCAACCATATGTGGGCGGCCTCGCGCGAAGATTGCGCCGGTTGTCGCGCGCGACATCGCCTTTCGTTAAGGTCCTCGTGGTCTGCATCACGTCGTCCCTGACGATCTACATCTGTGCAGACCTCGTGATCAATTGGCGCCCTCAGGGCTGGATGCCGGACGATCGCCTGACGCTGGTTATCCAGTGCGCCATCCTGGCAATTCTTCCGGCGGTGGCGGCGGTTGTGGTGGTGGCGTCGCAACGCCTGCGCCCCGACCGTCAGGTGGGGCGGAAGCTGAAAGCCTATTCGCCGGTCGATATCAACACGCGGTTCATCAAGAACACCGTCGAACAGTTCGTGCTGTTTCTCGTCGGTATTAGCGGCATGGCTGCTTTTGTGACATCCAGCGATGCCGCCACGATCCCCATTCTGACCGGGATGTTCATAACGGGACGGGTCCTATTCTGGGTGGGCTATCACAAGAATCCGCTTGTGCGGGCGTTCGGATTCGGCCTCACCTTCTATCCGACGGTTGCCGCGTTCGGGTGGCTGTTCGTGCGCATGGTCTTCGGCATTTATATTCCGATCTGAATGTCGCGTGCCCTGGTCGCTCACCAGCCTAGCACGCGGTCTCTTCACTTTCGACCGTCTGTCAATACACGAGAAGACCTTCCATCGAAGTAATTGTGCCAAAATTGTATTGTACGAAAGACATGTAGCACCCGAAACGGAGTTTGGACGTCATGACAAAAAGACTTGCCGCTATTGCCGCTGCGTTTGCAGTGATCGTCACGTTCGCACCACATCCAGCCACCGCCGCGGATTTCCCGGATATGCGTGGGGTGTGGAAGGCCAGCTACCTGGCCGTCGCCCCGAGCAGTAGAGCCAATCCCGGTCCCAGTTTCGATAAGGCGGAGTGGGAGCTCGAAATCAAGGAACAACAAGAGAATGTTTTCTGGGGCGTCAGCAAATGGCGCATTGAAGGGCGAGAGAAGTGGAATGACGTCGAAGCCACGGGCAGTTTCGACTTAAACGATTCCAGCAAGCTCATCATGGTTGAAACCGCTCCGGGTGAGTCGGGAGCCAAGGGCCTCATCGACGGCAAGCTGGATGGCGACAAGATTTACGTGACATTCAAGGGCATAGAATTCGGCGTATCCTTCAGCGCAGTGTTGAAGAAGTCGTCCGGAAACTAGAGCCTCTTCGATCGAGAATCCCGCTCGGGCGAAACCCGCGCCCTGCCCCCGACCCGTGGGGTGATGTGACACCTGCGGAATTGTTGTTCCTGCGTTTCAGCAGGTGCCGTCAGTGCGTGCAGCCAATTTGCCGAGCCAAAGCTCGGCCACGCGTCCGGCTTTCGCGGTCAAGGCGTCTCCGTACCGGGCTGCATGTTCGCGAATGGGGCGCGGGTCGATGCCGGCGGCATCCAGTTCCGCGCAATGCCCGACGAGCCAGTGATCGATGTTCCGGCCCGTGGCTTCGGGGTGGAACTGGAACCCGATGACCGCGTCGCCCATCGAGAACGCCTGGTTCTCGCATTGATCGGAAGACGCCAACAGGATGGCGCCGTCGGGCAGATCGAAGGTCTCGCCGTGCCAATGCAGCGTGACGGGGTCGCCCGCGAAGGGTGCAAGCGGGCTCTTTTCTCCTGCCGCCGTCAGCGTGACGTTGCCAAACCCGATTTCCCTGGCGCCGCTTGCGTAAACGCGCGCGCCGGCGGCGCGGGCAATCAGTTGCGAGCCGAGACAGATGCCCATCAGGGGCCGGTTTTCCTTGAGACGTTGTTCTATGGCCTTCAGTTCGCTCGTCAGGAACGGATGCCGTGCCTCGTCATTCGCGCTGATGGGGCCACCCAGGACGACCAGAATGTCAGCGCTACGCATGTCTTCGACCGTGTGGATACCGTCGCACATGTCGAAATAGTCGACAGTGTAGCCGTGCCTGCGAAAGACGGGTTCAAACCCGTCGAGACCTTCAAAGGCGACATGACGCAATGCAATGACCTGTTTCATGCGTGACCCACTTTACGCGACGGGACAGCCGTTTTCATCGCACAGGTCGACCGCCGTACCGTCCTTGGCCTGCGGTTCGGCGGCGAGATCTCTCGTGTCGGATGCGGTCTCCATGACCAGTGACATGATCTCCGCGCCCATGACCAGATCGCTCGCGCGCCCGAAGTTCATCTTCCGGATGCGTCCCATCCGGTCGAGCAGGACCGTCGTCGGCGTACCCTGCATGTGGTAACGCGCCATGGTCTGCGGAATGCCGGGCGGGTCCGACGGGGCGTCGACCCCCACCGGGAACTCGATGCGGTATTCGTGCAGGAACGCCTCGAGCGCCGTTGGCGTCATGGCCTCGTGATGCTCGAAGACGGTGTGCAGGCCGATCACGGCCACATCTTCCGGCTTGAAGGTCCTGTGTATGCTCTGAGCCTGGGGTAGCGCGTGCGACACGCACCCTGGACATAGCATCTGGAACGCCTCGATCAAGACGACACGGCCACGCAATCCGTAAAGCGTGACGGGTTCCTGCGTGTTGAACCACTGATCCGTGATCAGCTCCGGTGCCATCTGGTATGGAAGTGTCATTGTCTGTACCTCGTATTCGGTCGTGGCGAGCAAGTTCGCGCGCCTTAATCTTGTGTTTCCAATTCCGCGGTATGTTTCGAGTCGCTACAGGTCGATAGACAATTTTTTCAGCGGTTGCAAGAAAAGTATTTAGTCGATACGATACGATCATGTCGGAACCAGACGATATTGCCCTAATCCTTGAGCGACTTGGGCGCGTGTTCCAGAACGACGCGCATGTTGCCGGGCTCAAACCTACGCAATGGGAGGCGCTTCGGTACCTGGCGCGTGCGAACAAGTTCTCCCGCAGTCCGAAGGCGTTGACGGCCTATTTGGGCATGACCAAGGGAACGGTCTCGCAGACCATCATTGCGCTTGAGCGCAAAAAGCTGATCAGGAAGAAGACCGATCCCAAGGACAAGCGTCTCGTTCAGATCGAACTGACACCCGCCGGCCGTTCACTGTTGAAGAAAGATCCGATCTCCAAGGTTCGCAAAACAGCGGAAAAGTTGGACAAACCCGACCGTATCGCACTGGCGGGCGGGCTGAAGGACCTGCTCCGCGCAACGCTGGATGCAAGGCACGGGGCCGCGTTCGGGGTCTGCAAGACCTGCCGGCATTTCAGGCGGAATACGGATAACGGAGCGCCGCACCGGTGCGCGCTTCTGAATGCGCCTTTGACCGACGATGACAGCGAATTGCATTGCATCGAGAACGAGGCAGCCTAGCGCACACCGCGCCGCCGGCGCATCAGACGAAAACGGGCTCGCCTACAACCCTGCCTTTTCTCCAAGCACCGCTTCGATCGTATTGACGACCTCCCGGACTTTGCTTTCATCGAGAGCATCGGGATGAGGCGCGGCAAACTCCCCGTTGTCATTGTCGAAATAGGCGCCCGAGGCAGAGGCAAACTCGTCGTCCAGCGCGGCCCGTGTCAGAATTCCCGCGCCGATCGCGAGATCACCACCCTCGACGCCGAACGCGTCCTTGACCATCTTGCTGCCGAGCATCGACCCGGGATTGACGGCGATGATTGCCGGGCCGTTTTCTCCGAGCGAAAGTCCGAGCGCGCGCGACCACATGGTCAGGGCGAGCTTGCTTTGCGCGTAGGCCGCGGCATCGGACAGACCGGTTCGTCCGGCCAGGGCATCCGGTTCGACGCTCGCCTGCGCCGCGGAAGACAGGTTGATCACGCGGCCCGTTTCGCCGAGCAGCGGCAAGAGCCGTTGCGCCAGCAGGTAGGGGGCGACTGTATTGACGGCAAAGCGTACGTCGAGGCCGTCCGGCGTGACCGTCTCGGGCGCGCTGTAGACGCCGGCATTGTTGATCAGAACGTCGAGATGATCGTGCTTCGCGGCAACGTCCTGCGCGAGCGTCTCCACATCTGCGATGCGCGACAGATCGGCCACGTAGCTCTCAATGCGCCCGCCGCCGGAAAGGCCGGAGAGCTCCTTTTCGACATGTTCCAGCTTTGACGGGTTGCGCCCGTGCAGCAGGATGGTCGCCCCGCGCGCCGCCAGCATCTTCGCTGCTTCCAGCCCGATGCCGTCCGTGGCTCCGGTGATAAGAATGGTCTTTGTCATTTGCTCTGGCTTCCACTTGGGAGTCTTGAGGGCGACACTATCCGCTCAGCCATGAAAATCCGCCAGACATGATAGGTGTCGCCGTACTCGCGGAGGTCCTTAAGGCCATGCAGCGATTACAGCCGCGTCCGCAAAGCACGCAAAACCGCTGGAACGTGCTAGTCCATCGCCATGACCTCTGGCGATGACGACTATGCCACACCCGATCGGCTCGCGATCTATCTGGAGATCGGCTGGTCCGATTATCTCTTCGGAACACCGCAATCCACCTGTTCCGGTGAGGAGTCGACCTATCCGAGCCCGCGCCGCCATCGTGTTTTTCCGGATTTTCCGATTTCTGCCGTCAAGTTGGCGCGGCAATGGACCAAGGCCATCGCGCTGAAACCGAGCAGCGTCTGTGACGTCGGCGGTGCAACCGGACGGGCCGTGTTCGAACTCGACAAGCGTTTTCCGGATCTGGAGCGGCTTGCTCTGCTTGAACCGTCAAAGAGGTTCTGTGATTGGGCAACTCGTCTCCTGTCGTGCGACGACACCCTGCCAGAGGTTCCTTCCGTCGACCGGATCGGCGCACCGCAATGGGTCGCGCCCGTGTCGAAACCTCGTCCGATCGCACGCGCTTGCGATCGATTGAGCATCATCAACGTACCGCTTGAGTCGTACAGCCCCGAACGTGGTTTCGACGTTGTGTCGTGTTTCAATGTGATTGACCGCCATCCCAATCCGCCCGAACTCCTGCAGGCCCTGGAGCGGTTGATGAACGACGGTGGCCTGTTGCTCTTGTCGTCTCCGTTTGATTTCCGCGTCACATCAACGCCTGACCCCGCATTCTGGATTGATGATCTCAATGTCCTGTTTCGGGACACCGCCTCGTGGAGCCACATCGGCGAAGACGAGCTCTTTTACGAGTACCGGCTTCATAACAGGAGTTGGACGCGCCTTTGCGCACAAGTGGTTGCAAAACGCTGGTGCCCCTGACCTTGCGGGTTGCACATTGCCAATTTGACCAGATCACCGGACGTAGAGGCGGACAAATCCAAAGAATGCGCCGGTACGTAAGCGTTTAGACGCTTGCATGATCCTCCCATCGGCAGGCGCCGCATAAGACCGGCCGGTCATGTTGCTTCAACGGGCCGGCCGGCCGCAGGACCGGCCACCGGTTGCATCGACAACCCATACGGTCCAGCTCGCATGACAGGAAAGGACGTGACATGGGAAAATTCGCTACCGCCACTGCACTGGCCACGGTCTTTCTGTTCACATCCGGCACCGCGCCGGCAACCCTGACGGCGGAGACCGGCTCGGCGTACGACCACACGTTCGAGGCCATCAGTGGCGGACCGCTGCCGCTCGATCAATATCGCGGAAAGGTGCTGTTGATCGTCAACACGGCGTCCTTCTGCGGCTTCACTCCGCAATATGAGGGGCTTCAGTCCCTATGGGAACGTTATGAAGACAAGGGCCTGGTCGTCATAGGGATTCCCTCCAACGATTTCGGCGAGCAGGAACCGAAAAGCGAGAGCGAAATACTCGGCTTTTGCCGTGGAGCGTTCGGCGTCAGCTTTCCGTTGACCTCAAAGACGGTAGTGAAAGGAGAAGACGCGCATCCGTTCTATCAGTGGGCGGGTGACGTTCTTGGCGATGCCGCCAAGCCGCGCTGGAATTTCCACAAGTATCTTGTGGATGCCGACGGCACGCTGGTTGGCTGGTTTTCCAGTGCGGTCAAGCCGACGTCCCCGAAGATGATCAAGGCCATCGAAGACGCACTTTCGAAGACCCGACCCACCGGTTCGTAAATGTCCGTCATCAGTCGTGCCACAACCGCCGACGAGGCTCTGCCGCCCTGGCTGATCGGTGAACTGCGTTCGGACCATGCCGGCGAAACCGGGGCGGTCGCGATCTATAATGGCATTCTCGCGGTGACCCGCGACGAGGACCTGATCCGCTTTTCCGCCCGGCATCGGGAGACCGAACAGGGACACCTCGTGGCCCTGGAGCAGGTCTTGCCGCGAGAAGAGCGCAGTGCCCTGTTGCCCGTGTGGCGTGTCGCAGGCTGGCTCACGGGCGCCCTTCCCGCGCTTTTCGGCACGCGCGCGGTCCATGTGACCATTGACGCGGTCGAGACCTTTGTCGACGAGCACTACCAGGCCCAGATCGGTGCCCTTGATCGCCTTGGAAAACATGCCGAGATCCGGGCGCTTCTGGAGCATTGCCGCCTCGACGAAGTGGAGCACCGCGACGAGGCGCGCCACCTGCACGCTGGATCATTGGGGATCGCAGCGCGGGTCTGGACCAGGATGGTCAATGCCGGGTCGGCAGGAGCCGTGGCCCTTGCAAAACGATTCTGAGCAGCCGGGCTGCGCGGATCATTCAGACATGGTGTCCAAGGGGCAGTCGACGCCCTTTTTGGCGCAACGGCGGCGATAGACGCGCTCCCACCGCGGCCGGCCACCGAGCCGCCGTTGCTGATTGAGCAATGCCTTCAGGTGCTTTTGGCGCTTCTTCTTGCTGCGGAGCGTCTTAAACGTCTTCTTCTGCTTCTTTGTTTGCCCGCATCCGATGCAGTGACCTTCGTCCCTGAACTTGCAGATCCCGATGCACGGTGATGGCACCTTCTTGGCCATGTCGTCTCTCTTGGCTGTTGTGCTGTGTGGCAGATACGCGTCGGAGGCCCCGGAAGATCGATGGTAGTCAAAAAATCAGGATGAGGCCCGTTACGGTCAAGGCCGCGATCCAGAGATAGTCGAGATTGATCCAGCCGCGGCGTAGAAACGACAAGCCGAGCCAGTCGTAAACAAGGACCGCAATGACCCCGGTCACAACCAGCATCGCGGCCATGTGAACGCCGATCGCTGCAAGCGAAATCGGTATCGACCCGGCGGCGGTCAGCTCGGCTCCTGGCGACGCGGCGAGGCAAAGCGAAATGACGGCCGGCAGGAGCATCAACCCCGCGCCATGGCTGGTCGCCATCAGAAACGACCAAACACCGAGGCCCGCAAGGCCGGTCTGCATGCCCACCCGTACGCGATGCCGATGGCCATATACGGCGAAGTATGCTGCCCAGCCCAACAGAGCCGCACCGCATGCCCACTCAAGCAGGCGCTGATCGATGACAAGCCCCAACACCAGCACCGCCGCCACCACGGCGGCAATTGATATCGCATGACCGATTGCGATCGGAACGAGCGACAGCCAGACAATGCGCCGGCTGTCGCCGTGCATGCCGAGGGCGACGGCGAACAGCCAGCCCATGGCCGGGTTGACTCCGTGAAACGCACCAAGGCCCGCCAACAGCAGCCAGGGCGAGAGGTCCGTCATTCTCCGTTACCGCGCGATATTCGGTGCGGTGCGCATCACGGATAGCAGTAGGAATCGGACGAACAGTCACCGCCTTCCAGACGCACCTGGTGCGGACGGTGCCCCTTCGGCCAGTCGATGAAGAAATCCTTGTCGAATGCGATGCCGCCGTTTTCACCGGTATCGAGCTTGACCATCCAGCCTTCGATCCCTTCGGGATAGAACTGCGGATCGATTGCGCCATAGAGCGAATTGGTGAAATAGACGCGCTTGCCGTCGCGGCTGATTTCAACCATTTGCGGTCCGCCATTGAGGGCGCCGTTCTTGGCCTTGGGATGGCTCTCCCGCGAAACGATGCCGCCGATCCGCACCTTGCCGGTGAGTTTCGGTTTCATCGGATCGGAGACGTCGTACTGTTGCATGTCTCCGGTGCCCCAGCAGGACACGTAGAGATACTTGTCGTCCATCGACAGATCGATGTCGGTGACGAGTGGCGGCACCGCCTTGAACCCCTTCAGCAATGGCGGCAGGTCATCCTCATCGGCAGGTTCCGCCGGGATTTCTATGACTTTTTTGATCGCCCATTTGTCGCCGTCGCGGTACCAGGTCCAGATCGAGGACGAGAGGTCCTTGAGGCTGATCACGCATCCGACGAAACCGTAGGCCCTGGTCGGATCGTGCGCAGGGCGCAACTCGAAGACCAGTTGATGCTCCTCGCCGAGATCAATCTCCTGCAGGTGCTTGCGCTTGTGCAAGTCCCAGAAATGGAGCCGGCGACCATATTTGCCGCCGAGCAGGACCTCGGGCACCAGCCCGTCTTCGAATGTGTCGGGAGTTCCCCATTCGCTGGTCACCATGGTGTCGTGGCCGAGGTGCCACCAGAAATCATATGCGAGTGTCTGGGGGCCGCGGTCCATCTCCCATTGGCCCAGCACGTTGAAGCTCTCCGGCTCGAGCAGGAAGATACCGCCGGGCGCCTTCCCTTCCGCATTGCCGAGGGCATTGATATAGATGCCCTCCGGTCCGCAGTGAGTGGTATGCAGCCGGGAATAACCTGCTTTATCGGCAATCTCCTCGGGTTCGATCACCTTGACGATCTTCGGCTTGCGGGGGTCCGGCTTGGTATCGATGATGTGCAGCCGTGAGGAACGCAGACCCGGCACAATGAGATAACGCCGCTCCATATGCGGATGCGGCGCGTTCGGGCACAGGCATGACGAGCATGCGTTCCAGCCGAAATGGTGCAGCTCATCGCCGGCGTTGGGCATCTCCACTTGGCCCACGATCTCGCTGTAGCTCGACGATTTGGGATCGACATCGACCACCGCGATGGCATCGGGTTTCTTGCGGTCGGGATCAAACGCCGCGACATACGCAAGCGTTTCACCCGGCGCCTTGGCCGCCATTCTCGGTGAGGGATAAAATGAGGGGTCAGGTTGCCAACTTGCCATAACAGTCCTCCCGGCTTCAGGAAGCCCCTGTCATGCTCAATAGGTCCAGCACGCACCCCCTCCAAGCATACCTCACCGGTCTGCGCGGGGCCAGAAAATCGGACGGCATATGAGCCGCGGGCGTTTGTGTGTTGGTCTAAGTTTCGGCAGCGCGCAGGGCATGGACTGTCGTCACTGCGCTGGCTGTCTGAGCATTGGATAGAGCTTCGGCGACGTGCCCGCTTGTATCTCTCCAATGACCTCGAACCCGTGGCGCTTGTAAAGCGACAGGTTCCTTGGATTCGAAGACTCGAGATACGCGACCATTCCGTCTTCATCACAGCGGCGAAGTGCCGGAGCCAGAATGGCTGATCCAAGTCCCTGGCCGGTAAACCCGGGGTCGGTGGCGATGAGCGGCAAATACCAGTAAGGCTGATCATTCGGCTGGAACTCCGCCACCCGTTCAAAGATGGACTCCAAATCGGACATCACGTCCGGCGCGACGGTTTCCGCGAGAATGACGCCAATCGTGTCATCGTCAGGAGCAATACCGGGCGGCAACCAAAGTGCCACAGCCCTATATGCGTCGGCGATATAGGCCGAGCCGCACTCGAAGGATCTGCCACCGAAGGCGTTCACAAATCTGGGCATCACCTCGAGATACACATCGGGTTCCGGCCAGGTCCACCGGCAGAACGGATCGGACAGAAAACCGAGTGTAACGGTCTGAATGGCCCGATCCCGGTCCGAAGCCGTTGCGATTGTGACATTTCCAGCATCCATGGCCCTGCTCCGTATTGTCCGTTGAGTGTGCATGTAAGTGCCAGCTCACCGGTTGGCGAGTGCGAGAATTGACAGAACTGGGGTGAGCGCGCCACCAGTGGTCAAGGTTGCAAACACAATCCGATCATGAAAACGCGCAGATCATATGCATGTTTGCGCTCCCTCATGACCACCGGCGGAACCAGTGGATTGGTCTTGTGGCGGGCATTTGGTTCGTTACACTCATCGCGCGAGTGCAAGGAAGGGATATCGCTCATGGATAAAACCGTCGGCTGGCTCATGGTGCTTTATGGCGGGTGGTCCCTCATCGTTGGCGTCATCACAAACGACATGGGGGGATTGGCGGCGCTGGGCTACAATCCCGATCTGCCACTCAGCTTCGGACGCGCGCCTGTTCGCTTTCTGATCGGAATCCTGATCTACGGCGCTCTGCTCTACTATGGATGGCGGCTGATTACAGGTCAGTCAAAGCTGCGCCGGGAGACCTGAGCTGGCGCAGGCGTTCCCGTTCGTGCCGCGCCGGGCGTGGGTCAGCATCGAGAAAACCGAACAATCGATGCCCGTCTCGCGCAGCGTCCACCACCATTGGGCGATCGCCGCGAAGCTGATGGCCGCCGTGTAGCCGACGGCAATGCTGATCATTCCGAGCATGCTGAAACTCTGGAAAATGATCAGCGCGGAAAGGACGACTGCCGCGATCAGGATGACGATCATCGGTTTCTGCCGCCCGGCCGCGGCCATGATGGCCGTCGCGGGGCCGAATATCGCGCGCGGGATCATCGAAAGGCAAATGACGAGCAACGCCGGATAGCCGGCCGTGAAAGCTTCCCCGAATATGCCGAGAAGCGGCTTGCCAAGGGCAGCACAGGCGGCGCAAACAGCAACCGAATAGGCCAGCACAAGCGCGTTGCCCCTGGTGATGTCGCGGGCGAGCCCGCCCGTATCGCCACGTGCATGGGCGGCATAGATATCCGGCAGGACGACCGAGTAGAGCGCGCGCATGCCGAAACTCGCCAGCATCCTCAGCCGGAAACAGATGTGCAGAACGCCGACAATCGCCGGAGCCAGAAGCCAGCCTGCCAGCAAAAGGTGCAACTCAACGAGGTAATCGGCCAGCAGGATAATCGCGATCCAGGGCGTGGCCTTCCGGGTCCAGGTCGAGCCGTCCTGCTCGTCCGCGGGAACGTCGGGATAGAGCTTCCGCCGGTGGATGAACCAGGCCTGCAATCCGGCAGTTGCCCACAGGGCCGCGCACATGCCGCCGAGCAACGCAAATACCGAAGCCTGCGGCGCCAGCGCGGCGGTTGCGAGGATGGCAAAAAGCACCAGCAACGGTTTGACCAGCAGGTCCGGCACAAGACCGAGCAACTGCCGGCGGTATCCGGTCAGCACGCCGCCATTGAAACTGATCAGGGCGACCGGCGGCGCCGCGAGGCAGGCGAAGGCAAACGCGCTCGTCAGCTCGCCGCCCAGCCTCTCGCCGAGAGCGACAGTCACGGCCCCGAAAAGCCCAAACGCGATGAGCGCCAGAGCGGCGATCATTCGATAACCGCGTTTGATGAAGCCGCGGATCCGCCCGGGTTGGTTGCGCACCAGGTATTCGGAGACGAACAGAGGTCCGACCGCCTGCCGCCCGGCGCAAAGCACCTGCGACAGGAGTCCCATGGCCGCAAGGGCTATCGCGACGCTCCCCAGTGCCTCGGCGCCGAAATGGCGCGCGATCGCCAGCGTGCCCGCAAACGCGATGACCGCGCCGCAGACGCGCGCGGCCATCAACAAGGATGACCGCGTAACAAGGCTGAGGAGGCCGAGCCGTTTCATTGTCCCAGTACTTGCCGCGCGCGGTAGACCGCGTGTTCCATGCCGGCCTTTGCGTCGCGCAGCGCATACACCGCACGGCCCAGGGTGCGCGAGAACCGGGACGGGGCGTACTCGAAGCTCGGGGGCGTGGGCAGGATCACACCCTGCTTGCCGACGAACCCCTTCTTGAACTGGTGCAGGCCCTGATCGCCGTCCTTGCCGCCGAGGTCGTACCAACGGATGCCCGCGTTTTCGCAGAGGCGTTCGGCGATCCACCAGTGCATCGCGTATCCGGCCTTGAGGCCGAGCGCGCGTTCGTCGGTCGCGCCGTAGAGATAGACCGCCCGTTCCCCCGACACGTCGATGACGGCGCCCGCCGTCGGTTCGCCCTGATGGGAAACGATGATGACCTCCGGCCGGAACGAAGCGGTTGGCGCGCGCATCAGAGCCGGCAAGGTGGAGATGGCCGACGAGTCGAAAAATCGTTTTCTCTCGAGCATTTGCCGGTAAAGGTTCATGAACTGAGTCAGTCCCTCGTCGGAATTGACGAGACTGATTTGGAAATCATTGGCCTGCGATTTCTTCAGGTTGTACCGCCATTTCTGGTTGAAGCTGGCTTTGAGTTCATCCGGCGTGAGCGCCACATTGACCAGATAGCGATCCGGGTCGTTGAGCGACCAGCTCGGAGCAAAACCGAGATCATCGAGAATCTGCTCGGTCATCTCCCGGCAGGCCGGATCGGCGTGCGGGTGGATGGACAGATAGTGACGGCGGCGGGTCGCGTACTCGTCCTTCAGCGCCGTCAGGACGTCACGAAGACGCTCCGCATCGGCGGAACTGCAGGGGCGGCGCCACAACGGACCCCATTTGATCAACGACATGGCGGAGCCGGTTCCCGGGACCGGCAGAACGATGACCACCGCGCCGCCCAGGATGTCGTTGCCCTTGCGTACGACCGCATATTCGAGCCGTTCCGCGCCCCATTTTGCGGCGCAGAAACAGTTGGTCTGTTCCTGGTTCACATCGACAAAGCCTTCGGCCAGGCGATCCCAGGCGTCGGCTTCGATCTGCTCGACCCGGATGTCGGTTGCGGCGTCTGAGGCGGGCATAAACGCAAAACCCGCTTCGTTGCGGGGTGCGCGCAGCAGTCGGGGCGCCGGAATGGTGTCGGCATAGCTCATGGGACAGACCTTTCAGTTTTGTGGGCGTCGGACAGGGGCAACGCTTGGGAATGGAAACGGAAGCGGGACGGGACGAGAACGCCTGGATGCCGTGCGGACGCCCGGGGCCGCGCGTCGGCGCGCGTACCAGGCCCGGAGAGCGCGCCGGACAGGCCGGCACCGCGGCAGCAGAAGCAGCAGGGAAATGAGTGTGGGTCCGGGATCACGCCAGCTCCAGACCATCTGAATGTCGGCGGCGAGCGCTGACCTCACGGCGCTCAAGGTCCAGACTGCGGCTTCACGCAGCGAGACCGCTCCGTCGAGCGCGGCATATTTGGCGGCGAGCAAGTCACCATCGCTCCAGGCATAGCGCAGACCTGGCTTCGCAACGCAGGACGCCGTCGATGGGGTTGGGGATGTCTGATCGCACGCCCCCCGGCCGAGTTCGACGGCCAGCCGGCTCAAGGGCAACCCGGCGCGTTCCGCAACGGCGTGGCTGCCGGAGACGCGCGGATTGAGTTCCAGAAAACACCGTTTGCCGCTTTCCGGATCGACAATGAACTGCGCGAGGCCGATCCCGGTGTAGTTCGTCGCGGCGACGAGCTTCTCCGTATCCGCGACGAGCGCGCTGTCGGGCTGTTCGGTCAGTCCGTCGACGGCAAGGCCAGTTCCATCCGGAGCGTTTGTGCGCAGGATTTGCGTCTGACCGACGCCGATGAGACGGCCTTCATGCGCGGCGAAGTAGATGTTGCGCCGCCTCCCGGTAGCAAACCGCTGGAGCAGCAGGGCTGAATGACCTTCAGGCCAGCCCGGCAATGCGTCTGTGAGTGCCGCCATGTCCCTGCAGATGAGCGCCTTGCGACCGGCAAGACGCGCCGTCGTGCCGGTGCCCCGTACCGTCAGCGGAAAACCGATCTCCCGCGCAGCGCGCAACAGCGATGTCCGGTCTGCGACGTGAGCGAAAGGCAGTGTGGGAACGTCCTGCTCCTGTGCCAGCTTGAGGGCGGCAGGCTTGTCGGTAAATGTTCTCACCACGGCGCAGTGTGGCGATGCGAGTTTGGCACGGGATCGAATCTCTTCTTCGTGTGCCGCCAGAAACAGCGTGAACTCTTCCGTGACCGGTAGGACCGCCTCGATATCGGACCGGACGCTGAGCAACTCCATCAACGCTCGAAGAAAGCCCGCTTCGTCATCCGTGAGCGCTGGGTGGTCCCAATGCTCGTCTACATACCGACTGCAATGAGCGCCCAGCGGCTCACCCCCGGTGCCCGCCATGACCCGGATGCCGTCCGCGGACAGGGCCCGCGCAACCGCTATCGCCGGGCGGTAGTTTCCAAGAAGGAGGACAGTCCGCCTCGGCGCATGTCCGGCCTGGATTGCATCCGCATCGGTCATCGCACCGCTCCTGAATTGCGCATGAGCAATTGCCAGGCGGCGGTTGCGTGGAACGAAGCCCAGGCGAATATGCCGCCGAACTTTGCGCCGTCCTCGATCAGAATTCGCACCGGGGCATCGCTGTGAAACAGAGAGTCAACGACAACACTGATCGCAAGCAGCACAATGGCGGCTGCGAGCAGTCCATAACGGCATTTCAGGATCTGCCGCCAGGAGAGCAGAAGATAGGCGGCACCGCACAATCCGTACGCCGCATACGTAACCGGCTGTGAGACACCGAATGCCGGCAGCACGTTGTCATGCACGAGGAAAAGATCATCGACCGTAAACAATCCGGTCAGCAATCCGGCCGAAGCCATAAACGCCGCTTCAGCCGTTGGGCGCCCCCGCGTGTAGAGAACAGCAGCCGTGAACAGGCAAACCGCAGTGGCCGCGGCCCATAGCAGAACGCCGAGATTGGAGATCGCGCCGTGATAGACCTTGCAGCATGCGGTGATCGTTTCCGCGACGGCCAGCGGATCGCGCAGCAGATCCGCAGGGGAAACCCAGGGCTGGGCGGAAACGCCGATCATCAGCGCCAGTGGGGGGAGCAGCGTCAGCGCCCAGATCAACGGACCATACGCCGTGGCGCGCGCGGTCTCCTGCAATGTCGCGCGCATGTCGCTAATCACATTCGCCGTGATGGTGGTTGAACGCATGGGCGCCGCCTCCCTCTCAAGGACCGCGGTCGCCCGATGAACGGGTCAACTCTGGCCCAACTCGCTTTGTCGGCCTGATCGGCCCTCGGAACGTCACGAAGTCATGATGACTGTCCCAAATTGGCCGGCCCGGCCGGATCAACGGGAAACGAGCAGGAATTGTGCCACCCTCGGAGTCATGCTGTGAGAGCGCAGGCCCTCGTGTGAACCTATCCTGTTAGAAAAAGCCCCTAAAAAACTGTTATTGCGCTTAAAAAAGGGCACCAAAGCGGAGCCGTGCTCGCCTTTTCAGGGATATTACGGTCACGAGTCCTGCAACGATCGCTCAGCCGGCCGGGCTTGCAATTCTCAGCGGAGCTCGCGCTCGTTACGCGATGCGACCGCCTTCAAAACTGCACATCCTGACCAGGAGCCGACCTCAATTTTCCACGTAAATTTCGACGGTTTTTAACCCTTCTGGGCGTTGCGGCCCGAAATTTTTGACCCTAATGGCGCGATATGGATGTGTCGTCCGTCTGTATCCGCGCATCAAAGGTGTTCTTCATTCGTACACTGAAGGCGTTCCTCCGCCTTGCGCTTACCTGCGCCAGGGGCAGCGCTACGTTGCACCACAAATTGGGTTGGGCGCACGTCCGATTGGAAGAGTGGCCGGCCGCAAGGGTGGCTTTCAGGAAAGCGCTGGCGAGAGACAACACCCGTGCGGATTGTCACTACGACCTGGGCCTCGCCTGTCAGAGGCTGGAACGCTGGGACGAAGCGTCGGCGGCATATCGCTCCGCGCTCGCCCGGAATGATACGGATGCAAATTGGCACTGGCGCCTCGGTGAAGTGCACGCCAGGCTACGCGACTGGACCTCGGCGGTCGCGGCATTCCAAGCGGCGATCGCCCGAGACGATACGAACGCCAAATGGCATCTGGGTCTGGCAACCGTCCAGACGCGCCTGGGGATCTGGGAAGCGGCCGAGACGGCGTACGAGGCTGCGATTGCGCGTGATCCGACCGACCCGACGTGGCATGCGCGGCTTGCATCGGTGCGGGCAAAACTCGGCGACTGGCCGGGCGCCGTTGCCGCCTACGAGGCCGCTATCGCGCGAGATCAAACAAACACGGAACTGCGCCAGCGCCTGAGCCGTGCGCTTTCCAGGGCGCAGGATTGGCGAAATGCATCCGCGAGCCTGAAAGAAATTCTCATCGCGGAACCGGAGAACGATCAGGTGCGTTACAGGCTGGCTTTTTGTCTCTCACGGTCGGGCAACGACACCGAAGCATTGCAACACCTTCAGCCCAACATTGACCGCAACAATGCCGTGTTGGGCGCGTTTCTTTCGGGCGCGCGCAAAAACGGCTTTGCCGGCGTGCATCCGAATGCAAAGGTTCTATTCGTTTCAGGCTCGCATACGATACTGGCAAGGAAGGTCTCGATCGCCTCCCGTGCGGGCGGTGAGAGAACTTATTTCGAGCACGCGCGAACCGGCCGCCGCCAGTATCAGCGCATTGTCGAGTTTTACGAAGGTCTTGCGGCCGTCACGTCACAAACGTTTCCACAATTTGTTCCGAGACTCCATTTCCACTCCTTTGAGGAAAGCTACGGCTACTTCCTTTATGATTACGTCGAAAACGCTCTTGCCGGCGGACCCGGAATGGTTCAGGCGAAAGCACTGAAGAATCCGCGGTTCGGTCGGCGTATCGTCGACGTCCTGATCGAGCTGGCCCACACCGGGATTGCCGTAAAAAGGCCTTGGCCCGATACGCGGTCTGAACGGCTGATCGCCTTGAGGGACATTCGGCCGTACATCGAGAGCCAGATTTCGCTGAACACAGACGACACGGAATTCGTCTCCGGCCTGGAGAAACTCTACAAGGCGTGGAACGATCACTATTCGCGATATGAAGCCCTCCCGAAGGCGATCACGCACGGCAACCTGCACGATCAAAACATGGCGGTTTCATCTGGCGGCGATATCGCCATTTTCGACTGGGAGAGATTTGGCTTTGCGCCGGTGGGCTTCGATCTCGTGACGCTGTTCCGGGACACGCTGGAACACGAACGATTTGCCGAACTGGCCGATTATTACTTCGACAATCTCTCCGTCGACCTTGCAAGCGAGGAGAGGTCCTACATCATTTGCATGCTCGTGGTTCTGAAATCTGCCTGGCGGAAAAAACCATTGCAAAAGAGATGGCTGGAGTGCCTGAACACTCGCGCCTCACCATAAGCATTGCGGCATTTGTCGACCTTTGTTTCAGGATCTGGCATCGTGTTCCAACCCTTGTCACTTGTCTCCAGTCGGGCGGTGAAACGCCTCCGCCGGACGCCATCAGATTATCTGATCATAGATATCAGCAGATATAACTTCATCTGATTTGAGGTGTTTGCTATCACAACTTCAGCGGAGTCGAGGAGTAACCCATGTCGAGAGCATCTCGCGCCATGTGGATGGGCGGCGCGGCTGTAGCCGGTATCTGGACCGGCCTGAGGACATGCGACTTGACGTCTCCCTTCACTTCAAAGCAATGGGTTCCTTCCCGCGGCTTCAAATCACATGAGCATCGAGAAGTGGGCAAACGGTGCAAATCGCACGCAGGCTTTGCCGCGCTCAAGGCCGCGAGAACGTTCCCTGAGCCTGTCACGAAAGCCCCACGCGAAACGGGTTGAATAACGCAGTTTTACTGGGAGAAGAAAATGGACGCAAAAGTTGAAAATGCGGGCGGATGCCCGGTAATGCATGGCGCGGTCACCGAGGTCGGTACGTCGAACATGGACTGGTGGCCGAATGCCCTGAACCTGGACATTCTCCATCAACACGACACGAAGACCAACCCCATGGGCAAGGGCTTCGACTATCGCGAGGAACTCAAGAAACTCGACGTCGAGGCGCTCAAGAAGGACCTGACCGATCTGATGACCGACAGCCAGGAATGGTGGCCGGCCGACTGGGGTCACTATGGCGGTCTGATGATCCGCATGGCGTGGCACGCTGCCGGTTCCTACCGCGTGGCCGATGGCCGCGGGGGTGGCGGTACCGGCAACCAGCGTTTTGCTCCGCTTAATTCCTGGCCGGATAACGTTAGCCTCGACAAGGCGCGGCGCCTTCTCTGGCCGACAAAAAAGAAATACGGCAACCAGGTCTCCTGGGCCGATCTGATCATCCTTGCCGGCAATGTCGCCTATGAGTCCATGGGCCTGAAGACGTTCGGTTTCGGTTTCGGCCGCGAGGATATCTGGCACCCGGAAATGGACATCTACTGGGGCGCCGAGAAGGAGTGGCTCGGCAAGGAGCGCTATGCCGACGCAGGAGACGAGACGTCGCTCGAGAACCCGCTCGCAGCGGTGCAGATGGGCCTGATTTACGTCAATCCTGAAGGTGTTGACGGCAAGCCGGACCCGCACAAGACGGCAGAGGCCGTCCGCGAGACGTTTGCCCGCATGGCGATGAACGACGAGGAAACCGCGGCCCTGACGGCTGGCGGTCATACCGTCGGCAAGACCCACGGCAATGGCGACGCGAGCAAGCTCGGGCCGGATCCGGAAGGGGCTGGTGTCGAGGAGCAGGGTCTCGGCTGGCACAACCCCGGAGGCGAAGGCATGGGCCGTGACGCGATCACCAGCGGCCTCGAAGGCGCCTGGACGACCCACCCGACCGTGTTCGACATGGGCTATTTCGACATGCTTCTCGATCACGAATGGGAAATCCAGTCGAGCCCGGCAGGCGCCCGGCAGTGGCAGCCGGTGGAAATCGCCGAAGAGGACATGCCGGTCGATGTCGAGGATCCCTCGATCCGCAAAATGCCGATTATGACCGACGCCGACATGGCGATGAAGGTGGACCCGATCTATCGCGAGATCATGGACAAGTTTCGCGATGATCCCGACTACTTCAAGGACACGTTCGCCCGCGCGTGGTTCAAACTGACTCACCGCGACATGGGTCCGAAGGTGCGCTATTTCGGCCCCGAGGTCCCGGAAGAGGACCTGATCTGGCAGGACCCGGTCCCGGCTGGTTCCACGGACTTCGATGTCGACGCGGTCAAGGCCAAGATCGCCGATAGCGGCCTCAGCATCAGCGAAATGGTCTCCACCGCCTGGGACAGTGCCCGCACCTACCGTGGATCGGACATGCGCGGTGGCGCCAACGGCGCCCGCATAAGACTGGCACCACAGAAGGACTGGGAAGGCAACGAACCGGCACGCCTGTCCAAGGTGCTGTCCGCTCTCGAACCGATCGCGAAAGAAGCCGGCGCCAGCATCGCGGACGTCATTGTCCTGGCCGGAAATGTCGGCGTCGAGCAGGCCGCGAAGGCTGCCGGCTATGACGTTTCGGTTCCCTTCTCGCCGGGTCGTGGCGATGCGGCCGACGAGATGACCGACGCCGCTTCCTTCGAAGTGCTAGAGCCGGTCGCCGACGGTTACCGCAATTGGCTGAAGGAAGACTATATCGTCAGCCCGGAAGAGCTCATGCTTGACCGCACGCAGTTGATGGGCCTGACCGCCAACGAGATGACGATCCTGGTCGGCGGCATGCGTATGCTTGGTACCAATCACGGCGGCACCAAGCATGGTGTGTTTACCGAACGCGAGGGCCAGCTGACGAACGACTTCTTCGTCAACCTGACCGACATGGCCTACAAGTGGGTGCCTTCCGATGAAGGTGTCTATGAGGTCCGCGACCGCAAGACCGACGAGGTCAAGTGGACGGCGACACGCATGGACCTGGTGCTCGGTTCCAACTCGATCCTGCGCGCCTACGCAGAGGTCTATGCCCAGGACGACAACGCCGAGAAGTTCGTCAACGACTTCGTGGCGGCCTGGGCCAAGGTCATGAACGCGGATCGCTTCGATCTGGCGGCCTAGAGCCAACGGATTGACATTCGGGTGTTGTTGAACGACAACGCCGACACACGATCAACGCGGCGTCCCGGAGAAATCCGGGGCGCCGTTCTTGTCTTGGGTAATGCGTGCTCTTCAGACGCCCGAGATCGGTCAGGCCAGTTTCGAGCCGGACGTTCGCGTCGCGATGAACACGCCGAGCGCCGCAACGGCCATCCCCGCCCAGGCCGGCGTCGGCATCACCTCGCCCAGCACCATCCACGCCAGCAGGGCCGCAAGCGGCGGCACCAGGAAGAACAATGCCGACACCCGGCTGACATCCCCTGCCCGGATCATCGCCAAAAGCAACCCGATGGCGACGACCGAACTGCCGATAACCAGATAGGCGAGTGACACAACGAACTCCCAGGTCCAGTCCACATGCATGGACTCGAACATGAGCATGAACGGCAAGATCCCCACCAGTCCGGCTGAATACCCGATGAGATTGGCCGTTACCGGATGATGCGATATGCCAAAACGTTTCTCCCACAATGATCCGACGGAAATCCCGACAAGGGCGAGTGTGGCAAATGTGAGATTGGCAAATGAGGGAGGCTCGATCTCCGATCGTGCCATGATGACGGTGGCCGTACCAAGAAGCCCGAGCACCAGGCCACACCAGCGTTGCCACCCGATGCTCTCGCCCGCCCAGCGCGGTGCCACGAAGCCCACCAGGATCGGCTGCAGTGACAGTATGAGGGCGAGCGTTCCGACGGCGACACCTGAACTGAACGCCATATAGCACATGCCGAAATACAGCGACTGGATCAGGAAACCGACGATAACGAGATGCATCCAGTCCATGCCGCTGCTTGGCAACGGGGGCCGGAGAAATGCGAACGCCACGGCCATGATTGCGACCACGCTGCCAAAGCGGAGCGCCAGGAAGGTCATCGGTTCGGCGAACTCGAGACCGAGTTTCGCCGCGACATATCCCGTGGACCAGAGCAGCAGGAACGAAGCTGGCGCCGTCACAAGCCACCACGGTTGACCGGTCCTCAAAACAAATCACTCATGCAATCATGCTCCATGACCGCCGCCCTTGTGTTCAATGAGAACGTAAGGCTGCATGCAAGCGCGGACGTTTATGTCTGTGAGAACACGCAACAGAAATTCGCGAGTCACATTGCAACGTTGTGAACAGGGGCGATGAATTTCGACCGATTCGAACTGTCGGCCCAGCCCGGGCGCATGTCCAATGCCGCTTTCAGAGGCGTTGACATGCAGGCTTTGGGAGGACGTATAGGCGGCAACAGAACTCCCAGGCGGAGCAAACGAAGTGCCCAAAATTGTAATTGCCAGCTGTGCACAGCATCCGGAATTGTCAGAGTCGAACCTGGCCTACTTCGAGGCTTTAGACGGCCATGGAGCGGAGGTTGAGGTTCACCCATGGAACCACGCGCCACTCGAACAATTTCGCAATTCAGACCTCGTGGTCCTGCGCCAAACCTGGGACTATCAGAATGACCCTGGTGGATTCGCGGCTTGGCTTTCCCGACTGCAGCGGCTAGGCGCAAGAATTGAAAACGCGCCGGAGCTTGCAGTCTGGAACAATGACAAGCGTACGATACTCGAATTGTCGGGTGCCGGCGTCCAGATTCCTGAAACCTGTCCCATTGAACATCAGACGCCTGCGGAGGTTTTTGCTTCACTCGGAGCTGAGAAACTGGTGCTCAAGCCTGCTTTTGGTGGAAGCGGTGTCGGTGTGAAGCTGTGCGACCGGGACACCTTTGAAGAAGAGCTCCAGGAGGCCAAAACGGACGCTCCCGGACGCCCATTCATCGCCCAGCAGTTCCTCCCGGAAATTGCAGATGGTGAATGGAAGCTGACATACATCGATGGAGAAATCGCCGTCAGCTATCATGCGATCCCGGCACGTGGTGAATTTCGCATCAACAGCCGGTTCAATCCGACAGCCGACATCAAGCCGCCTCCGCCAGAAGCGGAATCCGCCGCTCTCAAAATTCTGTCCTGGATTGGCTCCCCGCTTCTGTATTGCCGCATCGACGGGGTGATGTGTGGCGACTCGTTCGTCTGCACCGAGCTGGAGTTGACCGACCCCGACTTGCACCTGCATCTCATGCCGGGCGCCGCTCAAAGACTGGCAGTCGCCACCTTGAAGCGCATCGCCGGATAAGGATAAGAGCAATTCAGCGTCGAGGGCCCAAACGGTCAGCTCTCTCCAACCTCCGAGACATTCATCTCCATGATCGTGCCATAGGGCACAAATCCGGTGCGCGACCAGAACGCCTTGCCCCGGAGATTGTCTTCGAGCACGTTCAGGAAAATGCGCTCACCCGGTTTGAAACGCGCTTGTATCAGCGCTTGCAGCGCGGCGCGTCCGATACCCTGAGCACGATGGTCCCTGGAGATGAAAAACTGTCGGAGATGGACACTCGTTCCGGTCCTGGCGGCCTCGTCGGTTTCGTAGCGATGCGTTGCGTACCCGATGATCTCGCCATCCGACATCAAGAGATCGACACTCCATCCATCCTGCCCCACGAACCGTTTGAACCGTTCTTTCAGTTCATCGACCGTCAGGCGGCTGCGATGTCCCTCATCCTCGATCAGCTCGTGGTTCATCCGGGCAAGCAGGTCGAGATCGTCTGCCGTGTGCTTACGCACGACAATTTCGTGCTGGGCGGTGTTGTGGGATGCGGACATGTCTGACTATTCGCGGTACTGGCGAGTGCTCGTCAAGCCCCGAAACGCCTGCGGAACTCGCTCGGCGCCGTGCCGACCTGGCGGATGAAGCAGCGGCGCATGGTTTCCTCGGACCCGAAGCCGCAGCGCCGGGCAATCTCCTTGACCGACGAGTCGCTGCCGCACAGATAACGTTGCGCCGCCTCAACGCGAATACGCTCGACCGCGCGGGCGGGCGTGACGCCGGTTGCTTCCTTGTAACGGCGATTGAAGCTGCGCTCGCTCATGCCGGCGCTGGAGGCAAGTCTGGCGACGCTCAAGTCGCCGTCCAGATTGTCCTTGAGCCAGGCATGAAGACGGTCAAACCTGTCGGACCGGTCCTGCAGTTCGAGCTCGGCGCTGAACTGCGCCTGCCCGCCCGACCGCTTGAGATAGACGACGATCTGCCGGGCAACGGAGAGAGCAAGGCTCCGGCCGTGATCGCGCTCTACCAGGGCGAGCATGAGGTCGATCCCCGATGTGACACCGGCCGACGTCCACACTTTCCCGTCCTCGATGAAGATCGGATCGGCTTCGACATCGATATCTGGATAGATGGCGGCGAGGTCGTCGCAATACGCCCAGTGCGTGACCGCCCGGCGGCCCTCGAGCAGACCGGCAGCCGCCAGCAGAAAGGCACCCGTGCAGACGGAGGTGACACGTCTTGCCCCGGAGGCCCGCGCAATCAGCCATTCGACCAGCTCGGCGTCCTCCACGGCGCGTTGCACGCCATGCCCGCCGCAAACGACCAGCGTATCGAGGGGAGCCGAGACCTCGGGCAATTCGCCCGCCGCAACGCTGAGACCGGAAGAGGTCCGGACGAGACCCGGTGTCGCCGAGACCACATGTGGCTCGTATGCCCGTTCATCGCCACGACGGACCAGCAGCTCATTGCAGGACGTCAGAACCTGCAATGGCCCGGCGATGTCGAGGAGGTTGGCGTTGTCGTAGACGAGGAACTCGATTGACCTCGGCGCGGCGGTCTCTTGTCCTTTTGGCGCGTTTTGTGGGGTCTTTGTCATTTCAGCCAAAGTCTTACAGGGATAGAGTACGCACATCAACCCAGGAGATTGTCCATGAGCACACTCAGTGTCGGCATACTTGTCTTTCCGAAGGTCCAGCAGCTTGATCTGACCGGACCCTTCGACGTGTTCGCGTCCGTTCCGGAAGCGGATGTGCAATTGGTCTGGAAGACCATCGAACCTGTCAGCGCGGTGACCGGCCTCACCCTCACCCCCGATGTCACCTTCGACGACAGCCCGCAATTCGATGTGCTCTGCATTCCTGGAGGTCCGGGCGTCAATCCACTGATGGAAGACGAGGATACACTGGACTTCATCCGCAGGCAGGCCACTGGGGCCCGTTACATCACGTCGATCTGCACCGGATCGCTTGTCCTCGGTGCGGCGGGCCTGCTGGAGGGCCGCAAGGCGACGACCCATTGGGCAAGCCACGACTTTCTCGCCCGGCTCGGGGCGACACCGGTCAAGGCGCGTGTGGTGCGCGACGGAAACCTGTTCACCGGCGGCGGCGTGACGGCCGGTATCGATATGGCGCTGACGGCTGTCGCGGAAATGTTCAGCCAGGAGGCAGCGGAGGCGGTTCAGCTCAATCTCGAATATACGCCCGAGCCGCCTTTCGCGGCGGGAGATCCGGAGACGGCGCCTGCGTCGGTGCTGGAGACGGTTCGCGACCGGGGCCGGGCAAGCCGCGCCGAGCGCGAGGCGATCGTCGAACGCATCGAAGGGGCACGCGCCGCCTGACCTTCGGCGCGTGCTGAAGACGCGCCGTCGAGACATCGTTTAGCTTTGAAAGAAAGGTAAGCCGCCACCGCCCCTTGAACCGGCATTCGATATCCGCCAAAACGTGTTCCGCGCAGCATTGAACGTTTCATCAATCGGCGCGCGTCTGATCCGGCGCGCGCCGCAGCCGGAAAGCTGGAATTCGGACACGTGACCCCGCAGGCATGGGACAGGGAAGCCGACGTCGTGATGATCGGCTACGGCGGTGCGGGTATCGCTGCGTCGGTGACGGCGCATGATCTGGGGGCCGAGGTGCTGGTGCTGGAAAAGGCACCCGAGGCGCATGCCGGCGGCAACACACGCATCGCCGCCCAAGGATATCTCAACACCTCGTGCGCGGAAAAGGCAGCCACCTATTTGAGAGGGCTTTGCGGCCCCTACAAGGTGCCGGAGGAAATGATCCGGGTGTGGGCTGACGAAATGACCCGGAACACGGCCTGGGTGGCAGGGCTCGGCGGTGATCCGCAAGAGCACCAGTTTCAGCCCGAAGGCATCGAGTTCCCCGAGCTGCCGGGGTCCGACTGCGTCCACAAGTTCCATGACGGGCCGACCTACGGCTATTCGCTCACCTGGAAGCGGTTCGAGAGTTTTGCGCGCGATCGCGACATCCCGGTGCTTTACGAGACGCCGGGGCGCGAACTGATCCAGCATCCCGAGACGAAGGAGGTCCTCGGTGTCCGCGCGGAGCACGCCGGCAAACCCTTGTTCGTCAGAGCGCGCAAGGCCGTCATCCTCACCTGCGGCGGTTTCGAGAACAACCAGGAGATGATCCGCAACTATCTTCCCGGATTACCCTATTGCTACCCCTCGGGCACGCCTTACAACGAGGGCGACGGCGTTACCATGGCACTCGGCGTCGGCGCCGATCTCTGGCACATGAACAACTACGCCGGACCCTCCATGGCGCTCAAGGTGCCGGACATCCCCTCGACATTCTCGATGCAGGCGTTGCACTTCTCCAAGGTTTTCCCGGGTGCGATGATCATCGTCGGGCCGGACGCGCGGCGCTTCGCGGACGAGAAATTCAAGACCCGGCACGGCAAGGTGGCGGTGAACGGGACCTGGCGGCCACTCCAGGTCCCCTGCCCCATGTACATGATTTTCGATCAGACCCTCATGGCGGCGGCCCCGCTTTACAACAAGAACCCCAATCGCGGCTGGACCGCGATCATGGAAGCCTATGACTGGAGCGACGATAATTCCGCCGAACTGGAAAAAGGCTGGATCAGCCGTGCGCAATCGATCGATGCTCTCGCCGAAGTGATCGGACTCGCCCCGGAGGTGCTCGAAGACACCGTCGAACGCTGGAACGGATTTGCCAAGGCCGGCACCGACGAGGACTTCGGACGCAAGCTGATGCTGGCACCCTTCGATTCCGGCCCCTACTACGCCATGGAACTCTCGCCTTCCATGATCAACACGCAAGGCGGTCCGCGGCGCAACGAGAAGGGGCAGATCCTGCGGCCCGACGGCACGCCGGTCCCACGCCTTTACAGCGCCGGCGAGCTCGGCTCGATCTTCAGCTACCTCTATCAGGGCACCGGCAATATCGGGGAATGCCTGGCCTTCGGTCGCATCTCGGCCCGCAATGCGGTTGCCGAGACGCCCCGGTAGGTGTTGGGCATCTATACCGCACGTATCTCGCGCCGAGCTGTCTGTGGCGTTCAGACCGCGCCGCGTTTCACAGACACGGCCTCGCGGCGTTGCTCGACGATCGCTTCTGCAATCGCCGAGCGGACGTAATCGATATGATCAGCGGCCTCCTGTTCCGCTGTATCCGGTTTGCCGGCGATGACCGCCCTTGCGATCGCTTCATGCTGGCGCAGCAGCGCCGTGCCCACCGTCGCGCTGGTCAGCAATTCCTTCCGGCTGAAGAACACGGCGCTGCGATTGAGGTCGTACAATGCCGTCATGGTGTGTATCAGCGTGCGATTGTAGCTGGCCTCGACAATAGCCATATGGAACTCCGCATCGAGATGCGATGCATGCTCCTGATCGCCGCCGAGATGCGCCTTCTTCATAGCATTGACGATCTCGGAAATCCGCGCGTGATCACCGGCGGTCGCACGTTCTGCTGCGAGCCGCGCGGCAAAGCTCTCCTGATGCCGGCGGTACTCCAGATGGTCGTCAAGCGCTGCAGGATGACGCGTGTAGAGCGCAATCAACGCCGGTGACATGGCCGGCCCGGACAGGGTGGCGATAAAGGCGCCCTCCCCGGCCACAATGCGGATCAGATCACGCTCCTCGAGCAACTGGAGTGCTTCGCGCACCTTCGGCCGCGAAATGTCGAGCTGCGCTGCCAGTTCACGCTCGCCCGGAAGTTTCGCGCCCTCTTTCAGGACGCCGTTCAGAATGAGTGTCTCAACCTGCGTCGCTGCGCGCTCGGCGAGCGGATCGCCGGGGATCGGGTCGAACAATCGCTCGTCGGGGTTCGTCGCCTGCTCGGTCGTCATGCCAGCCTCATCATTTATGGTAAATAAACTTGACCACTCATACTGGTTAAGTTAATTGACCAGTGCCGAGCCGTCAACAGGAGTTACAAGATGCGCCTCAACCACTGCCACAATTTTCATGATTTCCGCGAGCTGGCGCGACGCCGGTTGCCGGGACCGATTTTCAATTACATTGATGGCGCCGCGGACGACGAGGTTACGCATCGCAAGAACACAACCAGCTTTGAGACGGTCGATCTTGTCCCGAATGTGTTGCGCGGGGTCGAGGAGGTGGACATGTCGGTGACGGTGCTCGGGCAGAAACTCGACATGCCGTTCTACTGCTCGCCGACAGCGTTGCAACGGTTGTTTCACCATGACGGTGAGCGCGCGGTCGGCGCAGCCGCGGAAAGATACGGGACCATGTTCGGTGTCTCCTCGCTTGGAACGGTGAGTCTCGAAGAACTGCGCAAGAAATTCGACACACCACAGGTCTACCAGTTCTACTTCCACAAGGATCGCGGGCTGAACCGGGCAATGCTTCGACGCGCCAAGGAAGCCGGCGTCGAAGTGATGATGCTCACCGTGGACAGCATCACCGGCGGTAACCGCGAGCGGGATCTGCGGACAGGTTTTTCAATTCCATTCAGACTGACGCCTAGCGGCATCGCCCAGTTCGTGCTGAAGCCCGCGTGGGGCATAAACTACGTGACCCATGAACGCTTTCAGTTACCGCAGCTCGACGAGCATGTGGACATGGGTGATGGGGCGCTGTCGATTGGCCGGTATTTCACGGAGATGCTCGACAAGTCGATGGACTGGGACGACGTGGCAGAGATGGTCAGGGAATGGGACGGACAATTCTGCCTGAAGGGCGTGATGTCCGTGGAGGATGCAAAGCGAGCCGTGTCAATCGGTTGCACGGGCATCGTCCTGTCCAACCATGGTGGGCGGCAACTTGACGGATCGCGCACGCCCTTCGATCAGCTTGGCGAAATTGTCGACGCCGTCGGCGACCGCATCGACGTGCTGATGGACAGCGGCGTTCAGCGGGGCACCCACGTCCTAAAGGCTCTTGCCATGGGCGCGAAGGCGGTGGGCGTCGGGCGCGGATATCTCTATCCGCTTGCGGCGGCCGGACAGGCCGGCGTCGAACGCGCGCTTGGTCTCATGCGCACCGAGGTCGAGCGCAACATGCAACTCATGGGCGTACGCTCCATCGGCGAGCTCTCCCGAGAAAACCTGCGGTCATCCACGGCGCTTGCGGCGTGAGACATGACAGTTTCGGATCGACATGCGGACAACAGGTTGCTCGTCTTTCCCGGCAGCGTCTGACTGCGCATCGCAGCAGCATTCGTGCTGCTTCTTAGGCGGGGAAACTGCGTCACGCAGTCCAACTCGGGCGCTCGCGCATCGCCGCGGCCCATGCCCCTGCGTGTTCACACTCTTCCGGGACGCTGACCTCGAACAGGTCGGCGAGGGTCAGCGCTGTCATTCCGTGCACGTCGGCGAAGGTGAACGTTTCGCCCGCGACGAACGGTCTGCCGTCGGACATCTCCTGATCGAGCCACCGCCACTTCTCGGGCATTGCCCTGCGCTGTGCGTCTGCGAATTCCGGAACCTGCTCCATGACATCGGCAAAAAGCGGCAGTGTGTGGCGGATCATGAGGCCGACGGGCAGGAAAATCTGCGAGTAGATGCGCTGGCTCCACATCTCGATGTGGCCCTGCTCGACCGCGTCCGTTCCCATAAGCGGGACTTGCGGAAAGGCGAGATCGAGATAGCGGCAGATGGCAATGCTCTCGGTGATGATACGTCCGTCGTCGAGTTCGAGCACAGGCACTTCGCTGAGCGAATTCAGCTTGCGGAACTCCGCCGATCTCGTATCCGTCCCGAGCTCGATGACTTCACGGGGCACCTCGATCCCTTTTTCGGCGATGAAGATCCGCACCCGCTTCGCGTTTCCGGCTTTGGCGTCATAGAGTTTCAAGGAAGTCTCCTATCAGGAAGTGATCGATCAGCCACAGGCCGGCCCACAGGCAAATAACGTGCTGCGAGATAATGGAAAAAAGCCCGATGAAGGGATTGCCGATATACATGCGCGCCACATGCAACACGCGGCCCGCAAAGAAGATGGCTGCGAACCACCACAACAGCGTTGCTGACGCGCCGGCAATCTCCATCAACCCGATGCCGATGATCACCATCGGCGCAATCTCGACCAGGTTGCCATGCGCACGAATGCGCGCCCGCAAGGTCGCATCGCCCGCGTCGCCAAACTGAATGCCGCCCAGGCGTGCGCGCCGTTCGGTGACCATGGCGCTCACGACCACCAGCATGATGAGGAGACTGCCCGCAAGTGCGGAGGTGATCGGTACCGGTGTGTCAAGCATGGAGCACCGCCCCCCTCTTCGCGGCAACCGGTTTCAATGACGCGCTCATTCATCATTCTCCGCCGCTTCAATCGGACGGCTCGTGCGGTCCAGGAATGCTCCCAGGCGATCCAGCGTGCCTTCCCAGAAAGCTCTGTGCCGGGAGATCCAGTCCTCGGCGTCATCCAGCGGATTGGAGTCCAGAGAAAAGCGATGCACCCGTCCATCGATCTGGCGTTTCACGAGTCCGGCCTTTTCCAGAACCTTCAGGTGCTTGGAAATCGTCGGCTGAGCCACATCGAATGGCGCGCGCAGTTCATTGGCCGAACAGGCCCCCTGCGTCGCCAACATCCTGATGATTTCCCTGCGCGTCCCATTGCCAAGGGCGTGAAAGGTACGGTCGAGCGGCGTTTCATAATGTATAGCCATATGGCTATTTTTATTGTTACACGACGGATGTCAAGCGCATTTTGATTTGATCGGGATTTGTTGAACCTTTCGGCGGCACGGCGCGACCTATCTCCACATTCGAAGTGATCCGGTCCTGGGGTGTTAGCTGACAGAAGGAAGCTCCGGGGCACTCCGCGCGTGAACGCGGTCACGCATAAGACCGCGACCAGGTCGATGATTGGAGAATGACATGGCAAAGACAAACGTAACGGGGACCATCGAGTGGGCGGACTGGGACCGGCTGGAGCCGATCAGCCCGATCCCGGTGGCGAAGGCGCCTTTTATGCCGTTTCTTGCAGAGGTGGGCGAGAAACTGCCGCCCCCTCCGGGCCATGACCACGCTGTGAATGACGTGGCCCGCGGCCCTGCACCTGAAAGCAACGTCAGCCTGATCATTTCCGGACAGGTGAACACGCAACTCCCGCATCCGAATGATGAGGACACCGGCCCCCCGGCGTCATTGCTGCCCGTGCATACGCCGGAGTGGACCGACCCGGATCCGGGACACCCGGGCCGCACGAGTGAAGAGCTGAACGCCGGTGAGGCCGGCGCAATGAAGGTCAGCCTTACGGTACCCGGGCACATCTGCACCTCACCGGTCTATTTCGACGACGAGGATTTCGACCTCGGCGAGATAAACGACTTTTCCGGTTCACCCGCTCAACAGCCGGACCCCGGTACGCAAGCAGATCCGGGACGCTTGGCCGGCCATGGCATTCTGGTCGACTTCGAAGACGACACGTTCACCCTTGGAGAGCTGCTGGATCAGTTTGCACAGCCGGAAACGGACCAGGATGATCCGGGTGGAACGCCGGACGGCGTTGAGACACCGACCGCGCCCGAGCCGCCCGTGCCGCACGCGATGGCGCAGTTCATCCTCATTGTCGGCATGGCGGATGCGCCGTCTGAAGACCCTGGCGCCGACGACGGCGCCATCGCCGCCGCGGTCGTCTAGGTCATATGGCTGTTGGCGCCAACACGCGAATGGCGCCAATCTGATTTCCCGACGGCGTTCCTGGGCGCTGCCAGGCTTGAGGTCGACCCTACTCCGTGCGAGGTGTTGGGAACCGTGTCCCATGTCGCGGCCCGTTCCACATCCGAGCGCCAGGTTCCCTCGTCGTGTCCGAAACCCAGACTGCAGTGCGCAACGGTGTGTTGGCGATCATCGGGGTGACGCTCGCCTTCGCGTCCATGGATGCCGCGGTGAAGGCCCTGTCGCCGACATTCGATCCGGTCTTCATTGTCTGGGCGCGATACATCGGACAGGCCATCGGCACGCTCGTTCTGTTCGCTCCGAAGCTCTCCTCGATCGTCCGAACCGGGCATCTGCCGATCCAGATCCTGCGATCGGCCCTGCTGTTCACCGCGACTGTCTGCTTCTTCTCGGCGCTCGCGATCATGCCGCTCGCCGAAGTCGCAGCGCTTGCACAGTTTTCACCTCTGTTGCTCACGGCCCTCGCGGCACTCGTGCTTCGTGAGCATGTCGGTATCTACCGATGGATTGCCGTCGTCCTGGGTTTCTGCGGGGCCCTGATCATCGTGCATCCGGGAACCGGGACATATGGCCTGAGCGCGCTGCTGCCGCTTGGGGGTGCTTTGGCCTTTGCCAGCTTCGGCATAGCAACGCGCTTCCTTGGCGGCGTCGACAGCGTCTGGACCACGTTCTTTTACACGAGCGCCGTCGGCGCCGTCCTCGCCAGCCTGGCTGTGCCATTTGTGTGGAAAACGCCGGCACTTCAGGACGCCCCTTTGCTCGTTGCGGCCGCGTTGTTCGGCGCGGTCGGCCAGGGGCTGCTCATACTCGCCATGCGGTTCGCGCCGGCGTCCCTGTTGGCGCCGTTCCTTTACGTTCAGTTGATCTGGGCGGCCATGCTCGGCTACTTCATTTTCAGCGAAGTGCCGCAGCCCGCCACCATTGCCGGCGGCGCGGTCATTGTCCTGGCCGGCCTGTTCGTGCATTGGCGCGAACGCGTCCGCGGGACCTGAAGCTCTCAGTCGCTCGCCGCAAGGCGTTCGAGGTCGTCTCCCCGGATCAGGGTGATTTCGCCCCGGGCGACTGAAATCCATCCGCGGCGCTGCAACTCCTTCAACTGCCGGCTGACGACTTCGCGGGCGCTTCCCAATTCCGCGGCAAGGTCCTGGTGTGTCACCTTCACCACATTGTCGGGATCCGCGAGGGCCAGGAGCCTCTGCGCCAGGCGCTTGTCCAGTCGCTCGAAGGCCACCTCCTGCACCACATGCATGATATCGGAGATGCGATCCGAGTAGTCCGCGAAGACGAGCTGGCGGAAGCCCGGCGACCGGGCAATGGCGTCCTCGAAGGCGGCCTTGGGGATGGCGATGGCCTCAACGTCCGTTTCGGTCACGCCCTCCGCCAGATAGGATTCTCCGGAGAACAGGCAGGACGTCGTCATGATGCAGCTATTTCCGCCGCTCACGCGGTAGAGGACGATTTCCCGTCCGCCCGGGGAGACCTGCTGAACGCGAATGGTGCCCTCCAGCACGAGCACGAAGCTCTCCGCTGGTGCGCCGGGGGCAAACACCGTGGTGCCAGCCGGCAGCGAGACGCGGGCCGCCCGTTCCGAGAGAAGCCTCTTGTCGTCTTCCGGCAAGGCGGCAAGGTCGGAGAACCGGTCGACCCAGGCATCAGTCATATTTGAACCCTCGTTGCACGGGACCCGCCGTTCGGCCGCGGAACAGTGACTAAGTCACAGACCTTGCGTCGGCACAACCGTATGGTCGGTGCGCCTTTTTGTCCGACAGGCCGGTCCTGTCACACCGCAGGAGTTCACTCATGACTGCCAATGTTGGAACGCTTGACCGTATCGCGCGGCTCATCATCGGGATCGCGCTCATTATCGTGCCGTTTGTGTCGGGCCTCCCGCTTTTCGACGCAGCTACCTACAAATATGTGGCCGTTGCCATCGGCGCGGTGCTTGTCGCCACGGCCGCCATCCGTTTCTGCCCCCTTTACCGGCTTCTTGGCCTGCGCACCTGTCCGGCGTAGATACGAGATCGGCTGTTGTCGCAGATCAAAGCGCGCCATTGCCGGCCGTCGCATTATCGGCGCATGTTTGCAAAGCGCGGCCCGAACGGCCCGGACAGCACATACGCCTTCTCACGAGGAGATGATGACTGATTACCCCGTCAATCTGGACATCAAGCCGGATGTCAAAGCCTTCTTTGATCCGGCGACCAACACGATCAGCTATGTCGTGAAGGATCCCAGGTCGAACAGTTGCGCGGTCGTCGATTCCGTAATGGATTTCGATTACGCGTCCGGCCGCCTCACGTCGGAACATGCCGACGAGATCATTGCCTATATCGAGGCGAACGATCTCGAGCTCGAATGGCTGATCGAGACCCATGTCCACGCAGATCACCTCTCCGCGGCGCCCTACATCCAGTCGAAGCTGGGTGGAAAGATCGGCGTTGGCGAGAAGATCATCGTGGTGCAGGACGTGTTCGGCAAGGTCTTCAACGAGGGAACCGAATTTCAGCGCGACGGCAGCCAGTTCGATGCGCTGTTCAAGGACGGAGATACGTACACAATCGGCGAAATGCCGTGTTTCACGATCCACACGCCCGGCCATACGCCGGCCTGCATGGTGCATGTGATGGGGGACGCCGCATTCGTGGGAGATACGCTGTTCATGCCTGACGGCGGCTCGGCGCGGGCCGACTTTCCGGGCGGTTCCGCCGGAGAGCTTTACGACTCAATCCAGAAGGTTCTGTCGTTGCCGGACGCCATGCGGCTGTTCATGTGTCACGACTACGGACCCAATGGGCGCGAAATCCAGTGGGAGACCACGGTCGCGGAGGAAAAGGCCCACAACATTCATGTTGGAGGCGGCAAGACGCGTGAGGAGTTCGTCAAACTCCGGACCGAACGCGATGCGACGCTCGACATGCCGAAACTGATCATCCCTTCGCTCCAGGTGAACATGCGCGCCGGCGAGGTGCCGACCGACGAGGACGGCAACGAGATGCTTAAGGTACCGGTCAACACGCTGTGAGGTGATCACTGCGAGGAGAATGAGATGCTCTGGCTCTGCCTTGGTGTTCTGCTCTGGAGCGCCGTGCACCTGATCCCCGGCATGGCGCGCCCGCTGCGGGCCCGGCTGATGTCGGCGTTCGGCGAGAACGGCTACAAGATCGCGTTCACGATCGCGATCGTCATCGCGGTTGCCCTCATGGTGGTCGGCTGGCGCTCGACCGCGCCCTCCCCGTTGTATCGGCCGCCGCTCTGGACCGATACGGTCACGTTCGGACTGATGATCGTGGCCTTCATCCTGTTCGGCGCCGCCAAACAGCCGACGCGGATCAAGCAGGTCGTTCGCCACCCTCAACTAACCGGACTGATTATCTGGGCCGTTGCCCACCTGCTCTCCAACGGAGCCAGCCGCTCGCTGATCCTGTTCGGCGGCCTCGGGCTTTGGGCCCTGGTCGAGATCTTCGCGATCAATGCCCGCGAAGGCGAATGGGTGAAACCGGCCGTGCCGTCAATGGCGATTGAGGTCAGGGGGCTGGCGATCAGCCTGGCTGTCTTCGCGGCGTTCTTCTGGCTGCATCCCTACTATGCCGGAGTCTACGCCAGTCCCCGGTAGATGCTGCTCAGGTCAGCGTCTTCGAAACCGCGCCCACCCGAATTTGAACCTTTCCGCACTCCTCCGCGACCAACGGTGTGTTCAACCGGCTTGCGCCGATCCGGCTGGCCGCGTGATGCGCGGTGGCCGCAACAAAAGAGGAGAAGACATGACACGCACCATACTTTCCGGCCTGGCGGCTTTTGCCGCACTGACACTGCTCGCCGGCGTTCCCGCGGACGCACAGAAGTTCCGGCAAGACGGTGGGGCGCACATGAACAATTCCGCCGGTACGGGCAACGTCGGAACCAGAGGCAAGCGGTCCGGGCCGCGAGGGTCGCGGAAGCTCAGCAACGGTCAGCAGCAACCTTCCGCCAATGCCGGCGCCAGCCTCCACGGGCTCAGCGTGTACCTGCAATGGCGTGCGCAGTGCCTCAACAATCTTCTGCCGGAATGCAAATAACGTAGGAGGTGGATGCAGAATAGGCGACGTGCCCCGCCTGGTCCCGGCCGGGCGGTTTTCGGCACCGCATGTCCGGGCGCAGCGCTCAAAGCTCGGGCAACCGTTGTCTGGACGTCAGGCCGTCACTACATGCCGGGTTGGGTAACATTCCGGCGGTCTTCACGCGCCGGTGCCGTATCCGTTTCTTGCTTTCGGATCTTTCATGGCCGATGCATTCGCTCAAACGCTTGGTCGCTTCGAAACGGCGCTCGACGACCGGCCGCTCGTTTATGACGCGCTGATTTCCATATTCCGCGACCTCGAAGTGCCGGCATCGCCTGATGCTGACGAACTGACGCGGCTTTTCGCCTGTTGCTTCCGGATCCTTGACTTCGAAAAAACGGGCTTCAACGCGCGGCTCTACCAGGACATGGACGACTGGTGCGCCGGGCATCTGGAAGCCTGCGCGGGTGAGCAGATTGAAAGCATCATGTACGACCGCAACGCCGAGAGCCGCGCCTGGATTGCCGAGCGCATCAAATGGCATGAGGAAAACGGGCGCGAGGTGCCGGAGGACTATCTGAAGAACGATCTGCCACCGGCACTGACAATTCCGTGGGACAAGGAAACAGCCCGTGCGCGGGTGGCGCCGCTCCTCGACTTCTGGAGGGAAACCCTCGCCGACGCCCCCACGGCGCATCTCAACCTGGCCTGGAAAGTCATGCGCACCGGCTATCCAGTGTATCACGAGATCATGGAGGAGTGGTTGCGCGATCTCGACGCGCATGGTCTTGGGGCGCCCGGCACACGGACCGCGTTCGCAAAGGCGGACGAGCTGCTTATCCTGGCGGAAGGAGACGATCCGCTAACCTGGGGCGAGTGCAAGCAGGATCTCGTCCCGCTGCTGAAGGGCCCGCATCCGATGGTCGTTGCCGGTGCGGCGCGCGTGCTCGGTTCCTTCTACGCGCAGAACGCATTTGCCGGCGACGCGCAGGCGCCCGATCTCAAGAACATGCTCGAGATGTTGGCCAATCTCGACGTGCACCGCGCCATTGCCTGCGGCGGTTTCGTTTGCGGTTTCGATACGGATTGCTCGGGGCTTCACGCGTTTCAGTCCGATGGCCGCCTGAAGAAAGCAGGCTTCGTGCTCGACGACTGGATCCTCCACATCGTGACCCACGACGATTACGAGCCCTATCTGCCGAATGCCCAGGCGCTGTGGTTCTACATTCACGAGCATTACTGCTTCACCCCGGACATGGTGATGACGTTCATCGACAGGGACCGCCCGTGGCTTGCGATGATGTGCGCGACTGAAATCCACGAAAAGGTCGAGGGCATGGAGCCGGTGCTGAAACGCCTTGCGAAAGACGCAGACCCGGAAATTGCCGAACCGGCGGAGCGGCACCTTGATGAGCACTACGCGTAGAGTGGCGTTGGCGCGGTTGGCTGGCTGACGGTGTTTTTAGTTTCGAAACGAAATCATTTTCTTGCCCTATTGGTTTCGAAACGCTACTATCTCGACACAAAATCGGCCTGTGGATTGAGAGCGAAATGGACAGCCGGACGATCGCCGACATGATTGTGTATCTCGGACGCACCGCGTCGGGTGACGGTCCCGCTGGCGGGTTGACCGCGGTCCAGTGGGCGGCGCTCAGATATTTCGCCCGCGCCAACCGTTTCTCACGCACGCCGTCCGCGTTTGCGGCATTCCACGGCACAACCCGTGGCACCGCCTCGCAGACCATCAAGGGTCTCGTTTCACAAGGCCTGTTGAAGCAGACACGATCCGAAACCGACGGCCGCAGCATAAGGCTGGATCTTACTGAAAAGGCCGGGGCGCTCATCGCCAAAGACCCCGTCAACGCCCTGGTTCAGGCCGCGGACGCGCTCCCCCCGGGCGTCCGCGGCACCTTCTTCGCCACGCTTCAGCGCGTGCTCGGCGGTATCGCCTCGGACAGCGGCAAGCCGTCGTTCGGAACGTGCGAGACCTGCACTCATTTTGAAGGTGACGGCTGCTGTCAGGACGGCAGCAAGGCCTGTGAGTGCAGGTTCCTCGATGAAGCGCTTTTGGAACAGGAGCTCGACGGGCTCTGTATCAATTTCGCTTCCGGCAAATCCACCCCAACGCGCAGATCGGGCATAGGGACGGCATAGAGACCATGACACCCCTGTCCCCGAAGGCCGTCCAGGTTGGCGACGGTGAGATCACGATCAATGCCGAGCTTCTGGCGCCCCGGCTCGGGCTCACGCTCGAGACCCTGAAACAGGAGATGGCGCACGGCCGCGTGACGAGTGTTTCGGAAACCGGTGTCGATGAGGATGCGGGCCGAACCCGTCTTACCTTCCGCTACGGCGCACGCGTCTGGCGCGTCGTGATCGAGGCCGACGGAAGCCTTGTCGAGGACCCGGTGCCCGGTGCCAAGGGGCCGCGCGGGGCCGACCCGTTTCGTCTCGTCAATCTTCTCGAGGATGCGTCGTGACCAGTCCCTCCGCAGACGAAACGCAGGAGAGCGTTGCGTTGGCGCGGCGCATCCGCGCCCACCTTCAACGGTTGGTTGTGAACGGCGAACCGATCACCTACAAGGCGCTTGCAAATGCCATGGGCTTGACCCCGCCCAACACCATCCACCGTGTGACGCAGGCGCTCGAATGTCTGATGCGGGACGATGCCGCCGATGACCGACCCTTTATCGCGGCGCTGGTGATCAGCCGGACACGGAGCGGTCTGCCCGCCCCGGGCTTCTTCGAGCTGGCGCACGAACTCGGCCGCTTTGACGGCGCCCCCTCAGGGCTCGATGAAGCCGCCTATCACGCCTCCGAACTGGCCGCTGTTCGGGCCTGTCAGGGCACGGCGGAAATCCGGGAAGCAGCCGGCGCCGTATGTTGAGCGAACATAAAAGGAACTGACAATTCATGGAAACGGGCATGACCGGGACAGAACAGGCGCAGCAGGTGGAGTTCGATATCAGCGTTCACGCGCTTGCCGAGATGCGCAACAACGGCGAAGCGCACACCATTGTCGACATTCGCCGTCCGGACGAACTCGCGGTCTGCATGATCCCGGGCAGCGTCACGATCCCCATGCAGCAGGTCATGGACGATTTCGAGGTGCTGTCGCGCGAGCGCCGTCTCGTTCTGGTCTGTCACCACGGCATGCGCAGCGGGCTGGTCGCGGAGTTCCTGCGCAACAACGGTTTCGACAATGTCTGGAACCTGGAAGGCGGCATCGATGCGTGGTCCGAGCAGATCGACCCGGCCATGCCGCGATACTAGACGGACCCACGATGGATAGTTTCAACGGGGTCTGATCGCCTGCCATTTCCAAACTGTCGGCAACCCGCCCTAGTTGCGCGTCACCGTATTCACGAATGCGTCCGCAAGGCCGGTATAGCCCGCCGGGTCCATCAGCGCGTCAATCGCCGCCTCGTCGAAATGCTCGGCGACTTGCGGGTCGGCGAGCAGAGCGGCCTTCATGGTGGTTTCAGTCTCGAAAGCTTTCATGCACGCATCGTAGACCACGTCATGCGCAACTTGCCGACCGAGGGTCTTTCCGAGCGCAAGCATCACCGCCTCGCTCAACAGCATACCGCCTGTCAGGTCCAGGTTGCGGCGCATGTTGGCGGTGCGAACCGAGAGACCCTGAAGGACATGGAGGGTCTGCACGAGCGCAGCATGGGTGTGACAGGAAAGCCGTGCCAGGAATTCGCGTTCTGACTGCAAGGCGGTCCAGTCGCGTTCGTTCTCATTGACGACGCCGTCCAGGGCGCTGACGACGATCGCCCGGGTGAGCCGTGCCAACGCACAGACATTCTCGGAGATGTGCGGGTTGCGTTTGTGCGGCATTGTCGAGCTGCCGACCTTGCCCTTCGGGTTCGGCTCCTCGAGTTCGGCGATCTCACTACGCTGAAGGATCGTAACCTCCCGGGCGATGTGACCCATGGATCCCGCGATCAGCGCCAGCAGGAACGCATACTCGGCCGTCCGGTCGCGCGACGCATGCCAGGCAATGTCTGGTATGCCGAGGCCGAGATCATTCATCATCCGGCGCTGCACGTCAGGTCCGGCCTCTCCGACTGATGCCATGGTGCCGACTGCACCGGCAAACTGCCCGACGAGAAGCCGCGGCCGTGCTTCGGTGATGCGTGCCGAGTGACGTTTGAGTTCGTCCAGCCAGACCGCGGCCTTGAAGCCGAATGTAATCGGCAGGGCCTGCTGACCGTGGGTCCGTCCCGCCATCACCGTGTCGAGATGCTCCCTGGACAGGCGGCGGACCTCGCCCGTGACCGCATCCAGCGTGTCCGAGATCAGGTCGAGCGACCCTTTCATCAAGAGCATGTTCCCGGAATCGGTAATATCCTGGGTAGTCGCACCCCAATGGACCCAATGCCCGGCCTCGCCTTCACACAGCGCGGTCATGGCGCGAACGACGGGTACGATAGGGTGCGCCGTGCGCTCCATTTCCTCCCGCAGGGCATCGAGATCATAAAGCTCGGCGTCCGCAACGCGGGTGATCTCCGCTGCGGCGTCTTCGGGCACGATACCGACAGCGGCCTCGGCTCTCGCCAGCGCGGCCTCGACGTCGAGCCAAGATTGCAGGACACTCCGGGAGCTCCAGAGATCGCGGGTTTCTTTGGTGGAAAAGTCGTTGCGAAACAGGGTGCTGTCGATGACGTGGGCGTCCATTGCAGGGGCTCCATTCTTGTTATTAGGTGGTATCGGCCGGTGTACGCTACAGGGTATGCGCCGGGTACCGGAATGATGGAAATCAATCCGTCGGCAAATTCGATCGAAAGTTTTTAATGGACTATCGAAATTTCATCAGGAAGCGGACGGATATGCTGTTATTCAGAAGCTCCGTCGAAAACCATCGGCGCTCTCGTTTCGCCATCGCATAAAGGACACCCCCAATCAATCCAGCACAAAGGTCCTCGACACAAACGTGTCATACGCATGTCGGATGACAGTCAAGGTGCGTGTTATCGAGACCGCGCGATCCAGGCAGTAGTGTGGTTCGCGGTTCGTACTGAGCGCCACTTGCTGCGCGGGGACAGGGCACAATGACATCCACCAATACCTCCGGCACGCCGGCGCCCGCAGGCGCCGCGTCACATTCGACACCGGCGCACAAGAAACTCGGCCTTTTTGCAATGACGCTGATCGTGGTCAGCGCGATGTTCGGCGGCGGCGTCTTCAACATTCCGCAGAATATGGCGCAATCGGCCGCGCTCGGCGCAATCCTGATTGCATGGCTGGTTTCCGGTCTCGGTATCTTCTTCCTTGCGCGCAGCTTCCAGGTCCTGGCTGACATCCGCCCCGAGCTCACCTCGGGCATCTACATGTATTCCCGCGCGGGCTTCGGAAAGTTCGCCGGATTTCTTATCGCCTGGGGATATTGGCTCTCGGTGGCCTTCGGAAATGTCGGCTACGCCGTCTTGCTGATGGACGCGTTGAACTATTTCTTTCCGCCCTATTTCGAGGGCGGAAACACGTGGCAGGCCATCATCGTCGCCTCTGTGCTCATCTGGGGCCTGTGTCTGCTGGTCATGACCGGCGTCCAGAGCGCCGCGCTTTTGAACAACATCGGAACGATCGCGAAGTTCGTGCCGATCACCGTGTTCATTCTTGTGGTTGGCTATTTCGCGTTCCGCACCGACCTTTTCACGTCCGACTTCTGGGGCGACATCACGAACCGGCCGCTACAGGATAAACCGCTCGGCAGCCTCCTCGATCAGGTGAAGAGCACCATGCTCGTGACGCTGTGGATGTATATCGGCATCGAGAGCGCGGTTGTCATGTCGGACAAGGCGGATCCGGCGACGGTCAGCCGGGCCACGCTGCTCGGTTATCTGGTGGCGACGGGGCTATTCGTCCTGGTGTCCGTCGTCCCCTTCGGCGTCATGTCACAGGGCGAGATGGCGCACATCGCGCCACCTTCGACCGCGGCGATCCTCGGCAAGCTGGTCGGATTGTGGGGCGAGGTCTTCATCAATGTGGGGATGGTCATCGCCCTGCTCAGCTCCTGGCTGGTCTGGACGCTGCTGGTTGCCCAACTCCCATGGGCCTGTGCCAAGGACGGCACCTTCCCGAAGGTGTTCGCGAAGACCAACAAGGCAGGGATCGCATCGATATCCTTGTGGGTCTCGACGCTCATCATGCAGGCGGCGATGATCCTCGTCTATTTCTCCAACAACGCCTGGAACGTGATGCTGTCGATTACCGGTGTGGTCGTCCTCCCAGCCTATGTGGCATCGGCAGCCTTTCTCTGGAAAGTGATGTGGACCGGCAAGTATCCCGACACCGCGCGGGTCGGCAAGACCATGGCTCTGACCGTCAGCGTTCTGGCGACGCTCTATGGATTCTGGCTGGTCTTCGCCGCCGGGTTGGAATTCATGCTCGCCGCAGCGGTCATTTACGCCCTCGGACTGCCCGTCTTCGTTTGGGCGCGCCGGCAGGGTGCGCCGCACGAGCCGGCATTCAACAAGGTTGAACTCGGCGTGGCGGCCGTGCTCCTTGGGCTCGCGGTCGTGGCGATCTGGATGCTGTTCGACGGTCGCCTGCCCGAGGTCTACAAGGCGTGAAACCGGACGCGCAGGTCCGGAACACGCCGCAGACACCCGGCCCTATTTCGACTTCCTCGATCCGACCGTTGCAAGGTGCGCATTTATCGGAATGTTGGAACTGTCGAGCCCCGGTGTTTGACCGTGCAGGTTGAACTCGATGGCGACGTCGGGTGCAAACACGAGGCAATGGGTCGATCCACCGAAATGGAACATGCCGATCTGATCACCCTTTTTGACGTGCTGCCCCTGGTAAACGGTGATCTCGCATGTCGAGACCTCGGACATGCCGATCCCTACGAAGCACATCAGTCCGATATCCGGATTGTCGGCCTCGAAGAAGATCAGGGCGCGGGTCGCGACTTCTGCGATATAGCCCTGGGACTCATTCGGTCCTGACGGGTCGAGCCCCTCCGCCAGTGTCTCGGAATAATAGGTTCCATTGACGACGCGCGTCTTGACCACCCGGCCCGAGACCGGTGCGTGCCAACGGTGGTAGCTGAGAGCACTGAGAAAGGCCTGATAAACCGTCCCGCCGACGAAGTGATCCACATAAGCATCATTGTCCAGCATGAACTGCAGCGCATAGGGCTGCGCCTTGATCCAGAACCTGTCGCGCAATTTCACCCCTTCCGCCACGCGATAGGGCGCTGACTCGCAGGCATTCACGACGATGGCGTCGTTGTCGGGCTCGGCAACGGGCCGAACGCCTTCCCGGAACCGTCGGGTGAAGAAATCGTCCCATGACTTGAACCCGTGGTGGGGCAGCGACGGGTCGCAGATAAAGTCATCGACGAATGTCGGCATCGCCTTTTGGGCGTCCGCACCGAACCAGCCGGTTCTTGGATCGTCATTGAGAACGGACGCGCTCTCCGGAGATTGGAGGAACACGCCCCACTCGTTAAGCATCGCCCGCAGATGCGCATCTATTTTCTCGTCCAGGAATCCACCCCAGCCGCCAATGTTCGCCATCGACCAGTCGAGGATGGCGTTGAAGGGGAAGCCGACAAGGCCGGATTCGTTGAATTCCGGCGCATGGGTCATGATGGTATTGAACAGCCTCAGCATGTGTTCGTAGTCGCGCACCTGCATCTTGCCAGTCGGAGTTTTTTTGCGACCCGACGGCACGTCCTCGAACATCTGGCTGAAGAACATGTAGGCTTTCGCGTCGGTCTCGATCAGTGTCTTGAGATCCTGGACGACGGGAAGAAGGTCGCTGGTATCCTTCTCGGCTTTCGCCATGATCTTTTCCGACCAGGCGTCGAGAACGGCCTGATCGGACGGCATCCATTTGCCGGCAAGGTAGGCCGGGCGCGCCGGACCATTGTTCAAAGGCATTGGGGGGTCCCTTCGTGTCACGCGGGCGATTGAAATAGCCGTCGGAAGAACACGTTAACAGGGAACCGTTTCATCGGACAGGTTCATAAAAGTGACATCACCGAAGCGCCAAACCAGCCAGTCTATTGAGTTTTCGATCGGCAAGCGGCCGGTGCCGATTTGCCGTCCTACTCACCCACCTGGCCGAAACCCTTCCCGGCGGCGAGCGGCGCGGTGCGGATCAGCCGGGAGTCCTCCACCGCCGCCTGCCGGTGCTTGACCGCCTCGCGGTAAACCGGATCACGGATCATCTCAACGAAAGCCTCGACGGACGGGTACTCGGCAATAAAGCAATGGTCCCAATGCTCTTGCGACGGCCCGATCAGCATCAGCTCGAACCGGCCCTGCCAGACAATGCGCCCGCCGAGGCGGGTGAAGATGGGCTCGCTTTCGCGCCCGTAGGCGGCATAGGCTTCCACGCCGGTTGACTCGCGCCCATCCGGATAAGCCGCCCGCGCGCGCAGCCGCACCAGGTTCAGCATATGGATGGGTCCCTCACGGTCGTCCTCGCGAAAAGCGGCGAAAGTCTCCCTGGTCGGATCGATGTAGCCGGTCATGGGGCAATGTCTCTTGCGCAGCGGACGAAGTTCGGCCTGGAACCGGCGCGAATGGCGGTTAGCTCCATTTGATGGAGCAGCCCATGCTGGGATGCTGGTCGCGCGGTCCCTCCCCGGTTTCCGAGATTTGGCGCATGGCGTTCAGAAGCTCCGGCGTGCGGCCTTCCGGATCGTTCATCCCCGCACTGTCGAGACGCCCGCGGTACTGAAGCTCGCCGTCCTTGTTGAACCCGAAGAAGTCCGGTGTGCACACCGCGCCATAGGCCCTGCCGACGCTCTGGTCCTCGTCGACGAGGTAGGGGAACGGAAAACCATGCTGCGCCGCGAACAGCTTCATGTTCTCCGGACTGTCGGCAGGCTTTTGCTGATAGTCATTGGACATGACGGCAAGGACACCGACGCCGTCGTCCATCAGGAGTTTCGCATCGGTTGCGAGGCGGTCGGCGATCGCCTTCACATAGGGGCAGTGATTGCAGATGAACATCACCAGCAATCCCTTGCCGGTGAGGTGGTCGGACATGGCGAAGGCCGTGCCGTCAGGATCCTTAAGCGTGAAGTCGGGGGCTTTCCAGCCGAATTCGCAGATCGGGGTGTCCAGTGCCATTGGTGTTCCTCGTTATCTTTTGCGGCGCTGCCTGGCAGCTTGGCATCGGCCCGGCGCGATCGCCTTTTGCGAAAATACGAAATGGGATCTTGATACGCCGTGGCACGCCATAGCGCGCGTCCAGGTGTCAAAACCATCAAAAGCTCAATCATGCAAGAGCCGCCGCCTCGCCCGCACGATCGAAGGCTACCGTCTCCAGCGTGACTTTCTCAACCTCAGCCATATCAAGAGCGATGGGCTGGCCGGGGTAAAGCCGCAAGGCACCCGCCTTCATTTCCAATGGTGGGCATGCAAGCGGCGTGGACTGCCGCAGGAAGCCGTTCATCTCCCCGGCGTTACCGATCAGCCGGGCGGCGACACAGGCTTCCATCCAGCATCCCACATCGCTGGCGACGCCGTTGCCGAGCACCGGTTCCATGCCACGAGTTCGGATCAGCTCAAGAGCATGGGCAAGCCGGTCGAGGCTCATGAACTTCATGAGTTTCAGTTTGACGAAGGCGGCACCGATATCGGCCGCGCGATCGATGTCGGTTTCGCCATAGACGGACTCATCGAGCATCAGCGGTACATTGGTCACATTGCTCACGGCCTCAAGCGACGCCCAGTCGTGCGCGTGACATGGCTGTTCGAGCAGTTCGATGTCGGCGGGATCAACGCTAGAGGCGAACCGGCACGCGTCGTCACGGTCATACCCCTGATTGGCGTCAATGCGCAGCCGCGCGCGTCCCGCGTTGCAGCGTTGGATGGCCCGAACACGCTCCAGGTCCGCCGCGACATCAAATCCGACCTTGATCTTCAACGTCGCAAAACCCTGGGCGACTGCGGCATCGATCTCTTTTTCAAATCCACGCTTGTCCGTCGCGTTTATGCCGGCAAGCAGTGGCACGTCGACTGCCGTCTCGACGGCAAGATCGGGGTTGCCTTCGCCCATCTCGATAGCGGTTGTAAGAGCCGTTGCCGCAAACGGAACATCGGCCATCTGATCTGCGATCATGGACTTCGCCGCCTGCCCGTCTTTTCCCGCGAGGCGCCGCGCCATGGCACATGTCCGCCCCCAACTCTCGGCAATGGTTTCGTCGGTATAACCGGTCAGGATCGTCGCTTCGCCAATTCCCTCGGCGTCGTTGCTCAAGGTGGTGACAAGGATCGTATCGAAATGGGTGACGTCGCCGATGGCCAGCTTGTAGGGCGCGCGCAACGGAATGCGCAACCGTCTCAGGGTTATGTGCTCGACCTTCATAGTGCAATCCGCAGCCCGGAATTCCGGGGGCTAGTTTTCCCCGATCCGTGGGCCTGCGTCCAGCGGGTCAGGCGCCGGATTCTTTACGCGGCGAAGGCCTGGCTGGTGCCCTGTTGCCCGGCGTAGAGCTCCTCCAGCCGTGCCACGAGATTGTTGCGGATGATCTGGGTGCTCTCGAAGTGATGGATCCTGGCGATGTCCGTCCCTTGCAGCAGGTTGAGGAGATGAACGAGACCGGACGGTTCGTCGCCACGCAGGTCGACATGTGTCGGATCGCCGGTGACGACCATGCGCGACGCCCGGCCGATCCGTGTCACGGCCATTCGCATCTTGCGGATCGTCATGTTCTGCGCTTCGTCGAGGATAATGAACGTATCGTTGAACGTTCTGCCGCGAATATGGCCAAGCGGAACCAGTTCGACCTTGCGTTGCTCGACGAGTTGCGTGAAGCGCTGATAGCCGATCAGATCGCGCAGGATATCCTCGAAGAAGTCGAATTGGCTGTCGCTCTCCAGCTCCTGGCGCATAGCGGGCGTCAGGACTTCGCCTTCCATCACCACGTGGGGTCGGGTGATGACAATGTGCTTGACCTTTTCCTCCGCGAGTTGGTTGAGCGCCGCCGCGATCGCCAGATGGGTCTTGCCAGTCCCCGTCGGGCCAATGCCGATGATGAGCTGCTGGAGCGGTTCACGCAGCGATCGCATGAACGCGACCTGACTGAACGACATCGGCGTTATGGGGAATGACAGGCCCTCAAGGCGAAACGCAAGGTCCATTTTGAGCATATTCGAGACGACAGCGGACACAATTGCTCTCGTCGATGATGCATCGGCAACATCCGGTGCGCCGGTCTCGCGCGCGATACGATCGAGCACGCGCGATGCGACGAGAACGCCGACATCATCACCACGGATTTGGACGCCTTGTGCCGCGGGGATAACATCGAAGCGGTACGGCAGGACCGTCTTCTGCACGGCCATGACCACGTCGTCATGCATTGCGAGGAACTGCTCGCCCGCGCGACCCTGAAGGTCGATGTTGAGGGAATGCTGTTGTGCCGTCATCGCAGAATGGCCGCCCTTTGGTCTGCAGGCTAAGTTGTGCACGAATCCATATACATCTCTAGGTTGAGGGTGGCCGGTTAATCTTAATCTGTCGTGAACACCGAGCCGGGGCGGACCCGGTACCGGGTTGCCGCCAGATCCGCCAGTGTCAAATGGTTCACCGCTGGGGCACGCCCGCCTGGCATCGCAATGCCGGCCCCAATTGCGTCGTGCGGTGGAGGTAGGCTGCGGTTTCAACCGCTGCGATACTACAGTTTTGCGTCGACGGATGTTATTTGTGCGCGATATCGCTGTCACGCATTCGCAGGCCGTGCTGTCCGTTCTCCTCGCTTTCGCGTGACCTTATCCAAGTCTGGGCCACACCCGTGGCCTGACGGACGCAACGTGCGAGAACCTCCATGCCCGATCTGACTCTATCCGAGAAGCTTCTTGGTTTGAGTATCGTCATCTACATCGTGTGCCTGCCGTTTGAGGCCTTTTGCATACCGTCGGGTTGCGACGACTGGCCGGCGTGGGGCACGCTGTTGTTCGGATGGATGCTCGCGGGCTCCGGAGGCGCAAACTCCACTTGGCTGGCGAACCCGCTGTTGTTCCTCGGGTGGGCGGGGATAATCCGCCCGGACTGGCGGTATTTTCGCGTGCCCCGCATCATCCCGGCCCTCCTCGCCTATGGGGCACTCGCCGTGGCGGTGTCGTTTTATTTCGACGAAACCGTCATCACCAATGAGGCCGGGTTCGCCCGGCCGATCACCGGAGTTGTAACAGGCTACTGGATTTGGATCGCCAGCATGGTCTGCTTCGCAATTGCGGCGACGATCCACCTTTTTGAACGGGGCAAGAGTTCGAAGCAAACACTGTGAACGCGCGGCTCAGCCCGCGACCACGCTGGCCACATGCATGTCCGGACGAATGACGACGACGCCATTCCGCGGCAGCCCGGCGCGGACCGCCGCATCTCCTGCGGGGCCTTTGACCTCCACCTGCACCACTGGCCCGCTCCATCCTGCAACATCAATACGGCTCGCGTCACCGAGGCGAAGGATGACGTAACCGACGTCGGAGAGCCAGTCGAAGCTGTTCCCGTCTTCCCATTCGAACCACGGAAAACGATCGCCGCTTCGCAACGCACCCGATCCCGACCCGTCGCTGAGCGAACTTCCCCGGTAAGAGATGCGCGTCTGCGAGATGGTCTTGAACATCTGGCGCCGGACCGGCTCGAACTTCAGGACCGTACCGAGCAGGACCGGGAGTACCCGTGTTCGAAACTGCCGGGCAAGCCAGGCGGGCGAGACCATCACGCCGAAGGCCCGGTCGGTGGTGTGGACCAGTTGCACGCCGAACGGGCGGCGCTCTTCGTTGTAGGAGTCCAGGATCTTCGGGTCCGTCCAGCCATTGACGACGGCGGCGAGCTTCCAACCCAGATTCACGGCATCGCCAAGGCCTGTATTCATGCCCTGCCCGCCTGCGGGACTGTGAATGCGCGCGGCGTCGCCGGCGAGGAACGCGTTGCCGGACTGGAAGCTGTCGGCGATGCGATGGTGCACACGGTAGCCGGAGTACCAGGCGTGGCCTGTGATCTTGGCCGGAATGTCCAGCACGTCGTGAATATGCGTTTTCAGCACGTCAAACGGAAAGTCCGCAGGGTCTTTCACCGCGGGTGGCAGTATCCCGATCACCCGGTATTGGTCGTTCCCGGACATCGGGAAAAAGGCCAAGAACTCTTTCTGGTTGATCGCCAGAAGAAGTCCCTGCTTGTCGACATCCAGTTCGATGGTGACATCGGCAACGAAAAACATCTGTTCGTTGGTCCCGCCCTTGAAAGGCATATCGAGGAAGTGGCGCACGGGGCTGCGGGCGCCGCCACAGCCGACGAGATAATCGCATTCGAAGCCTTCGGTACGCCCGTCGCCGTGTTTCAGTGTGCCCGCATAGCCCGCGCCGTTCCTTCTGACGTCAACCAGTTCCGTGGACCAGTGAATGGACCCGCCACCAGATGTGATGTGGTCGCGCAGAAGGGCCTCGTTGCGGGACTGTTCGAGGATGAACAGATAGGGATATGGGCTGAGGCCCGCCCCGATCTCGCCGAACTGGATCAACGCCCTTGTCCGCCCCTTGACGACAAAACGGACATTCCGGGCGACGAAGCCTTCGCGCGTGGCGGCATCGGCGATCCCGAGCTGGCGGTACTGCTCGAGGGTCCGTGCCTGGACCCCAAGCGCCTTGCTCAGTTTGGTGATCCCTTCCTTACGGTCGATGATCGTGTGTGGTGCCGCGTAGCGATGAAGCTGCGCCGACAACATGAGCCCGGTTGGCCCGGCTCCGACGACGAGGATCGGCGTTCTGATCATGTGCCACCTTTTACAAGATCGTCAGGCGGAACGAACTCGTAACGCCGAAAACTGTTCATTGTTGGATGTTTCAACGTCTTCGAGCTCAGATGCAAAACAACTGCAATCTGCAATCGATTTCGTGACCGTTTGGCAGCAATCCGCGAAAAAACTACGCCGCATCCGAGTGTTGCTGGCCTGAATTGCTGGACCGGTTGTTTCCTTGCGTCCTAAGCTTGATTTCGGCGGCATTACTAAACAGCGCGGGGACGTCAGGGGGCTCTGGTGGTCCACGACAGGAAGGTCCGGCGGCGAACTGCTGCTCTGGGCGCGGTAGCGGCGGGCGCGCTGATGTTCGGCTACGGCCGCACGGCACGGGCACAGATCGTACCTCCGGCCCCGCCCTGTGATGCCATTTCGGGCGGCGGGACCACCGTCACCTGTACGGGCAATCTGCAGCCGGGCGTTCGTCTCGACAATGGTGCGGGCCCTTACACCACGCTCAATGTCAACACGCTCAATCAGAACATCGCCCCGGCGAATGGCGTCGGTGGCATCCGTTTCCGGAGTATCGGCGATGTCACGATCAATTCCGATACGGGCCCGTTCGAAATCAACACCACCGGTCTCGCGTTCGGCATCGATGCGCTTTCGGTCACCAGCAGCGCAACGGTCAATCACACCGGCAATATTTCGTCTGAGCTGGAAGGCATCATTGTCCTGGCAGATCAGGCGGTGAGCGTCACGACGACCGGCGATATCACCTCGGAACGGCGCCCTGCTATCGACGCACGCTCCATCAACTCAACCGTGACCGTCGTTTCGAACGGGAACCTCACGTCGGGTCTCAACGCCGCCACGCTTTTCGCGCGTGGCGCGCAGGCTGTGAACGTCAGTTCCACCGGCAACGTCACATCAAGCGGGTTCAATGCCATTGCCGCGGAGTCGACGGGTTCATCCTCAACCGTCAATTCCAAAGGAGCGGTCAGGGGCTACAGGTACGGGATTTTCGCTGAGGGCGACCAGGCGGTCAGTGTCACCTCCACCGGCAATGTTAGCTCAGATACCTATGTCGCCATCTCCGCGCAGTCAGCCAGTTCCACCGCAAACGTGATCTCCATCGGCAATGTGAGCGGCGGCGCGCTTGGGATTGTCGCGGCCGGTTATGGCGCGGTCGCTATCAATTCCACCGGCAATGTCAGCGGGAATGCCAATGAAGGCATTTACGGCACCTCCGGAAATGCGTCGGTCAGCATCACCTCCCGGGGCAATGTGTCCGGCGTCAGCTACGGTATCCTCGCTTACGCGTACCAGGATGCGAACGTCGACTCGACGGGCAATGTTGCCTCGGCCGCCGTCGGAATCCGCGCTTTTTCGACGAACAGCGATGTCACCGTCAGATCCAAAGGCAACATCGACAGCACCAGCGTCGGGATCTTCGGCTACGCCCTGAACGGCGCCGTCGACATCACCACGACCGGCAATGTGACCTCGACCACCAGCATCGGCGTCTATGCGAAGACCCTGAGCGGCGGCGTGGACGTCGTCTCAAACGGCAATGTCTCCAGTGCGAACTACGGTATCCTGGTCTATTCGAGCGGCGGCGACGTCACCGTCACCACGTCGGGTGGCACCGTCAACGGGCCGGCCAATGGCATCTACACGATCACGGACACGTCCGGCGTCACCATCACCAACCTGGCCGGCGGGACGGTGACTGGCGGCACCTACGCGATCCAGAGCGACAGCTCCACGGGCAGCGCCGTGAACAATTCCGGCACCGTGACCGGGAGCGTGCTGTTCAACGGTGGCGGCGCAAACAACGCCTTCAACAACAACGGCGGCGGTATTTTCAACTCGGGGCCAATCGTCAATCTCGGCGCGGGTAATCTGCTGCGCAATGCCGGCACGCTGGCGCCTGGCGGCTCTGGCGCGCTCCAGACCACGGCGCTGACGGGGAACATCAATCAGACCGCTTCGGGCATCTTCCAGGTGGATGTGGATTCGACGGCGGGCACGTCTGACCTGCTGAATGTCACAGGAACCGCCAACCTCAACGGCAATGTGCTGGCGCAGGTGGTCAACCCGGCATTGGGGCCGCAGTCCAACACCATCCTGTCGGCGGCCGGCGGCACCACCGATAACGGTCTGGGGCTTCTGGCGAGCCCCGCCCTGCAGGCGTCGTTGTCATTCCCCAATGCCACCGACGTGGTGCTGAACACGGATATCGACTTCACGCCGCCTGGTGTCGCCCTCAACCAGAACCAGAACAATGTGGCGAGCAATCTGAATGCCATTGTCGGTGCCGGCGGCGGCACGGTCGGGCCGGTGTTGCTGGCGCTGCTCAACAATGTGCAGACGGTTCCCGACTATGTCGACGGGCTCAATCAGCTCATTACGGAAGGCTATCTGAACACCGAGACGACCTCGCTGTTCGCGGCGGAAGCGTTCAACAACAACCTGCTGAGCTGCCCCAAGGCGGGTCCGGGGTTCACGGCCGTGTCCCAGGGTCAGTGCATGTGGGTGCGTTATGACGGAAGGTGGCTGGACAGAGACAGCACACGCCAGAACATCGGCTATGACGAGGACACCCACGGCATCTCCGGCGGCGGCCAGGTCGCCGTCGCGCCGAACTGGTTCGTGGGGCTCGCCGCGGCCTACGAAGACGGCGATCTCGACACCGACACCAATGCGTCAGCCGACACCGACCGCTACATGCTGGGCGGCGTCATCAAGTATCAGTCGGGTCCGGTTCTCATGGCGCTTGCCGGTTCCATCGGCACCGGTGAGGTCGATATGACGCGAAGGCTGAACATCGGCGGCTTCACACCAACGGCGCGATCGAGCTACGACGTAGATCATGTGGGCGCCACCTTCCACGCGGCCTATCTGCTGGACCGCAGTAGCTGGTACGCGAAACCCTTCGTCGACGTGAACGTGACCCACATCGACCGGGAGTCTGCACAAGAGACCGGCGGCGGCGCGGCCAATCTCAATGTCTCGGGTTCCGACGAGACCTGGTTCTCCGTCACCCCTGCCCTTGAGCTCGGCACCACCATCGATAGGGGCGACGGGCGTGCCATAAGGCCTTACGTCCGCGCCGGCGTGACCATCTATGGCGACACCGACCAGTCGGTCACCGCGCGCTTCGTCGGCGCTCCCACGGCGGTCGGCGGCTTCACGACGACTTCCGAGTTCGACGACGTGTTCGCCGACATCGAGGCCGGCGTGACCCTGTTCCACGGGGAGCAACACACTGTCTCCGCCGGCTACGGGGGGCGCTTCTCCGACGACACCGAGGTCCACGGCTTCTTCGTCAAGGGCACGCGGACGTTTTAGAGGCGACACCGGACTTGCGTGGCCTTCAAGCTCCGCGATCAACTCAACCTAGATCTTTGCATTGTTGAAGATGGAGACGGCGACCTTCCATGTACCGTCCGGCTGACGTTTCAGGACGTTGACGAAATAGCCTTGCTCACCGGGCTCCACGCCTTCGACGGCGAATTTGCCCACCTGATAGGCCGTGTCGCCGTCGACGCCGTACTCCACCAGTTCATTGGTGTGTGTGCCGCCGGTGCTTTGCGCCATCCGGGTCCGATAGATATCTTCGAAGGCCTTTCGGCCACGCACCATGGGTTCGCCGGGCGCCAGCAGGATCACATCATCGGTGAAGAATGCGGCACACCCTGCGGCATCGCCCCGGTTGAACGCCTCGTTGTAGGCCGCGTCAAAGTCCTCCAGCATCTTTTTCATATCCATGGGGACCTCCCTTCGGTCATGGCTGCCGACAAGCCGGCACGATGACAGTGTGCACGGGCTGTTCGTGAAAGGCACGCGGAGGTTTCAAACCATGATCCCAGACAGTGCGCGCGTCACGTGATCCGGGATCCAGATATGATGTGGCAAAAGCCGCATGGATTCCCGCCTTCGCGGGAATGACGAAGGGTGCATCGTCGGCGCAGGCGGGGGCCGGAATGACGAGTAGAGAAAGGACGTGGACGTCTTAGAGGCTTGGCCAGGCCTACATCTCCCGAACCGTTACACCGACTTGGTCCCTGCGACGCCGCGCTCTATGGTCCCGCCACGCCTAGCCTTTAACATCCCGGATGGACCATGTGAGTCGCGATCACAGTGTTCGAGGGACGGAACGAGACACGACCACATTGAGACCTTCGCACGCCCCTGATCTCTTTCCCGCTTTTACCGCGTTATTTGCCGCCACGGTCCTGGGCCTCTCCTATATCGCGGGAGAATGGGGCCTCGCCATCTATGCGCTGAGCTTCTGGTACTATCTCCCCTACGCCCTCGCCTTCTTCTGGCGGCGCGTGTCGCTGGAGCGGTTCAAGCGCGATTCCATGCTGCTGAAGACGGTGTCGCTGGTCGCCCTCGCATGGGTGCTCTGGTCCGTCTGGCCCAACCTGCCGGCGCTCGTCGTCACGGCCGCCGGTTTTGCCCTCAACATCGCCGCCTTCCGTGCCCTCGGCCCCGACCGGACCTATTACGGCTTCGAACTCGGTGGACTTGCCGCGAAACGGATCACGACCTTTCCCTTCAACGTTCTGTCCCACCCCATGCTCATCGGCAACATTGTCGCCTACGGCGGACCGCTGCTCGATCAGTCCTTTCGTGAGCACTGGTGGCCCCTCGCCGCCGCGCATGTTTGCCTGAATCTTCTGGTGCTGTTCATGGAGGCGCGCGGACGCCAAAGCCTGATGGCCGGGGCACTCTGGACCGCATTCATACTCGTTGTCGGGTCCGTGTTGTTTCTCATCGGTTTCACACAGGTGTGGCAGTTCGCGTTTAGCACAATTGTCATGGGATTCGTTTTTGCCGCGGTTCTCTATCGCCGCTACGCGATCGAGACGCGCGAAATGTGACTGAAGGAGAGGCGAACGTGAGCGAGCAAAGCCAGAGCGCCGCCATTGAGGTCGGCCAGGGACACTCCCGGCCGCGCAAACGCATGTTTTACGCGCGTATCGGACGGTTCGAGGACCGCAACCAGCGCGCGCTGATGGATGAACTGTCAAGGTGGGTGGAAGACACCTTCCGCGAAGAGCTGAAGGAACGGTCGTCGATGCACGTCTATGTGCGGAAGCTACCCGCCGACATTGCCGCCAAGATCGACCGCCTGCGGGACGCGGACGTGATCCTGTCGGCGATTGCCGAACAGTTCCCGGAAGGCACGGTCATCACGCCGATGAAGCACACCGACGAGCTTTATCTTTCACATTACAATCGGGATTTCGGTGGCGATCACGGGCTGTTCGCCAAGCACTATGACGGAAATCTGCGCTTCATGCCCGTCGGCGCGGTGGTCCGGTCGCTCATCTATTTGCAGTCGGACGCGACCTACAAGGTGGTGTTCGGCGACAGCGGGGTTTCGAAAGCGTTCGAGACCTATGATTTCGGCCTGCTCGACTTCCACAAGGAACTGCACTGGGTCGAGGGTGAGTACAATCCCGACGACCAGCAACGCATCCTCCTCAAGTGCAACTACCTCGTCGCACCGAGGAATGCCGTCTGGATCACCAAGGCCCTGCTCGGCGCCAACACGGGCGTGTTCTATGTCGTCAAGGCGGCCATGGAATACTCCAAAAGCCCTAAGACGCCATTGCAGCACGTTGTCGGGTATGTCTGTAACGTTATGCGGCTGCTGAACAACATTCACCCGCTGGTGCCGATCCTGTTGATCCTGGCGCTCCTCGCGGGGGTCGGCTGGGGATTGTCGAGACTCTGATCTCGATCCGGGCGGGGCGTCACCGTCCCAGACACAGGCATCCCGCACTGACAAATGTCAGGGTCGCCCGTTTACCGAATCTTGTTCTCTGTCCGGTAGTTTGGCGGAGTATTCTTCTGGGGGCCGCCATGTCATCTGACTGGACCAGTCGTAACCATCGCTGTTGTCCCGATGCCGCGCAGCAGCTCGCGCTGGACCGGGTCCAGCTTCTGCCTACAGTCTTTCTTGCGGCCGGACTGGATGAAGTCTTCGAAGTCTTTCGCAAGAACAAGGATCAGTCGATCCTGCCGGTCGTGAATGACCTCCGGCACCCTGCCGGCATCATCGTCGAGAGCGATTTCAAGGAATACAACTATTCGCCCTTCGGGCGCGAACTGCTGCAAAATTCATCCTATCCCAGAACCATTTCAGACTTCATGCGAAGCTGTCCCAGCGTCGAGCACGATGACCTGACCGACCTTGTGCTCGATAACTCCAGCTTCGACGCCGGCTTCGAAGGCGTCATCGTGACCCGGGGCCTGAGATATCATGGCTTCATCTCGGTTTACGGCCTGTTGGAGATTTCCTACGAGAAGCAGATCGCAAGCGAGAAACTCCTGATCGAGCATCGCGACCTTCTTCAGCAGCGGGTGGAACAGGCCACCGCCGACCTGCGAAACAAGGCCCATCAACTCGAGGGTGCTCTGGCGAAAGAGAAGGAACTGAACGAGCAACAGCGTCAGTTCGTTTCCATGGCAAGCCACGAGTTCCGCACGCCGCTCGCAATCATCGATTCATCCGCGCAACGGCTGAAAAAACGTGCGGGCGAACTGTCGTCGGACGCCGCGCTGAAGCGGATCGAGAAAATCCGCAAGGCGGTCGCCCGCATGACGCGACTGATGGACAGCACACTCACTGTCGCGCGCATGGAAGACGGCAAGGTCGATGTCGAGATTGCCCCGTGCGAGATCGGCCCGTTGGTCCGTGAATTGTGCGCCAGGCAACAGGACATCACCGACACCCACATCATTACCTGCGACCTGATTGATCTGCCCGACACGATCATGGCGGACGCAAACGCGATTGAACAAATGCTGACCAACCTGCTTTCGAACGCCATCAAGTACGCACCGGACGCGCCGGACGTCCGGGTCGATGTGCGCAGCACGGGCGACGACATCCTGATTGTCGTTGAAGACAAGGGCCTCGGCATTGACCGGGACGACCTGCCCCACATGTTCAACCGCTTCTTTCGCGCCAAGACATCGGCGGGTATTGCCGGGACCGGCATCGGCCTCAATCTCGTCAAGACGCTTGTTGAAATGCACGACGGGTCGGTGGCGGTCGAAAGCACAAAGGGCGAAGGCACGAGCTTCACGGTCCGGCTGCCCGTCGACGGTCCCAAACAGCACAAATCCGTGGCGGGCGAAGCGGCCTGAAACGACGGCTTCTCCGTCAAGCGTTGAATACAGGCCAGAAATAAAAAACCGGCCGCGCGGACGGCGGCCGGGTCTCCATCGGCAAAATAGCAAGCGGCGTGGCTGGGTATGCTCGCCTACCCTTTGGATTTCGGCAGATCGTCCGACGCGCCCCACTCCGCCCAGGATCGGTCATAGCTGCGGATGCGCGGGAAGCCGAGCAGGCGCAGTGTGAAGTAGGAGTGCGCGGCCGCCTTTCCGTCCTGACAGTGCACGGCGACGTTCTTGTCCGGCGTCACGCCTTTGGCGGCAAAGTGCGCGAGCAGTTCATCGGCCGGCTTCATGGTTGCGTCGGCGGTCAGGTTCTGTTTCCAGGGCATGGAAAGCGCCCATGGAATATGGCCGTCCTTGTACATTTTCGCCGGCCGCACGTCGATCAATACCGATGACTGGTCGCCCCGGTGATCGAGCAGCCAGTCGGCGCTTGCCATCCGGCGCGGTGTGAGGTTGAGCGCGAACGACTTGGGCCTGACCTTTGGCGGACGTTTGCTCAGCTTGCGGCCTTCCTTCACCCACTTCGGAATGCCGCCATTGAGCACCGCCGCCTTGCGGTGCCCGAAATACTCCAGCATCCAGAACAGCCGCGCGGCGTGGAAGCCGCCCTTGTCGTCATAGAGCACGACCTCCGTATCGCGGTCGATGCCAAGCTTGCCCAGCTTCTCCGCGAGCACGGCGTTGGGCAACAGATGACCGCTCACATGGCTTTGCGGATCGATCACGTCGTCGGCGCCAAGGTGGAGCGCACTTGGAATGTGACCCTTGGCATAGGCTTCGCGGGGCCGCACATCGATAATCCGCAGCTTGTCGTCGCCGAGCCTGCCGGCCAGTTGATCGGTCTCTACCAGCAGCCCGGCATTCGCATAGCCACCGGCGAATGCGGCGCGGGCGGGCAATAGGGCGAGCGTGAGGGCAAGCAGGGTCGCAAGGGCGAAGGAACCCGAGCGGATGATTTTGAGGGGATGTTCCATCTTTCCGGTTTCTCCTGTGAATGGAATGGATTGTTCAGCCGCGCACCGGGATCGCCCGCGCAATGCGCGCATCCCGGTCACGGACGACGTGGCGCAGAACCTAGCAGGCGCTCCAATTTCGATTCCTGAAGGAATTCGATGGGATTTCTCGAAGAATTGATGTCGAAAAAACAAACGTCTCGAAGTAAATTGTGCCGCGCGCGCAACCTCTATGGCTTGCGCGTCTGTGGCCGCGGCACCGACACGTCACTGATTCAGGAACGTCCATCATTGGAGTATTCGGATGCGCGAGAACACATCCCGGCAAAGCGACCCGGTCATCTTTGAAATCGGCTGCTGGCGATTTGATACCGCCGCTCGCGACCTCGGCGACGGGGTCCGGTCGCGACGCCTGACGCCGAAGGCTGCGGCGGTGCTTGCCATGCTTGCCGAGGCGGACGGACAATTGGTGACCCGTGCAGAGTTGCTCGATCGGGTCTGGCCTGATGCCGATATCTGCGAAGAGGCCCTGACCCACTCTGTGGCTGAAATCCGCAGGGCCCTGGGCGACAGCAAGGCACGCGTGATGCTCGAAACGGTACACGGGACCGGCTACCGTTTGCGCGAACCGGTTCGTGTGGTCTCCGGCGATGAACCGCCGAAGGCGCTCGAGCTGGGAACGGATTTCGACCTCGACGCCTATCTGGATTTCAGCGAGGCGCGCCGTCTGTGCGAGCGGGATGGAGAGCGCGCATTGCCGGAGGCGGTGGAGCTTTGCGGCACGGCCGCTGCGCGGGCGCCGGACTACGCACCGATCCTGTCCGAACATGCGGCCCTGATTGCGATGCGTCAGCTCTACTCCAGGAGCGATGGGCACGCACTGGACTATGCTCTCGACCTGGCCGATCGCGCGGCGGATCTGCGGCCCGACCTCGCCTGCGGGCACGTATCCCGCGGCGTGGTTCTGGCTGCGCTTGGCCACAAAACCAAAGCCTGCGCAGCCTTCCTGAACGCGATTTCGCGCGACCCGCAGGATTTTCAGGCGCACTATCATTTTGCACGTGCGCTGTTTGCCTTCCGCGATCTGGCTCGCGCCGGTCGCATGGCCGAATGCGCCGCCAGCCTGCGCCCGGACGATTACCGCCCCCTTTTCCTCGCGGCCTCGTCCTGGTCTGCGCTCGGAAATGCGGAGCGGGCCCGTTCGGTAGCCGTCACCGGCCTCGCGCGGCTGCGTATCCAGCTCGCTTCAGGCGCGGCAGGTAACCGTCCCGCAAGTGCGCTCAGTCTTTTCCTGGCGCTCCTCGAACGACACGAAGAGGCCCGTCGCGCGATTGCCGCGCAGGAAAGCACGCGGGATGCACTGCTCTATTACGGCGTTTCCGCATATGCCCTGTTAGGCGACGTGAACACCGCCCTCGACCGGTTGGAGGGGGTCGTCGACCGCGGATTCCGCCATGCGGACTGGCTGCGGGCCGATCCGACGCTCGAACCGCTGCGCACGTCTCCCCGTTACAAACGCCTCATGGCGGCGCTCGATCCGACATAGTCGGATCTCGGAAAAGTCTGTAGGGCGTAGGTGCCTTCGCAAAAGCGGGGCCCGTCGATATTCGTTTGTTTTTCCACATGACCTTTTGAGGGGCGTTTGATCTATGAACTTGTCTTGGAAGAGCGACCTGTACGCATTCCAAAGCAGACTATCAAAACAAGAAATTTTTTTCTTAAAATAAATCATCCATTGTATTATAAAAACGTAAGATATATACTTTTATCGGTGATTATTTTCTAATTAGAACTTGTTTCAAACAGTTAAACAAATGGGGGACATTCTAATGGCAAAGAAGCCGGCAAATTCTCGTTCTCTGAGTTCCAAAGATGGCGAACTCAAGAAGGCACTACGCCGGTTTGTGCGCGTTCGGGGAGCCGAATACCTCCGTGATCCAAATGTGACTTCAATTGGCGTTGGCCGCAAAAACGGGGATGGTGATATCAGTCTGGTATTCACCGTGGAGCAAAAAGCCGAAACATCTGTTCTGGAGGCCCTCGGTACCAAGGAGCTCCCGACAAGCATTGATGTTGAGGGTTTCACGGTGCCAACAGATGTAATTGAGCGTAGCTATGAGTCTTCCCTTGAGCTCGTCAAAACTGAGGCCACAGACGTTCGCAAAATGCGCGTCGACCCATTGTTGCCTGGCGTCAGCGTTTCCCATCCCGATGGATCCGCTGGAACCATTGGGATGATTGTCTTTGATGCGGAAACAGGCGCTCCCTGCATCCTCTCGAACTGGCATGTACTTCACGGCAACACAGGAGCTGTCGGTGATTCCGTTGTTCAACCGGGCCCATTCGACGATAACGACACTGCAGCCAATCATTGCGGCACCTTGTTGCGGAGCCATCTCGGTGCAGCCGGAGATTGTGCAATCGCGCGCATTCGAATGCGTGACTTCGATCGGCAAATATTCGACCTGGGGGTTGTGCCAAGCAGAATGGCGGAAGTCGACATAGACGATAAGGTCGTTAAGTCCGGCAGAACAACCGATGTTACCTACGGGATCGTCCGTCGCATCGATGTAATGGCTAAGATCGACTACGAATTTCCGACAGGTATTGTCGCAATAGGTGGTTTTGAAATTGGAGTTGATTCCATGAATCTGCCCGCGGATCACGAAATCAGCATGGGTGGCGATTCAGGGTCAGCGTGGATGATAGCGGACAAGAATGGCGGACCAACGGATGTATTTGCGGGACTACACTTTGCCGGTGAGGGCGCTGGAAACCCAGATGAGCATGCGCTCGCATGTTATCCCCGATCAGTGCAGAAGAAGCTACGTTTTGACCTGGAGCCGCCGGGTGATCTCAGTTTTGATGACGATGATGTCGAGGCAATTGGGCGGCGCAACGGATTTGATACGGACTTCCTGGGCATAAGCGCGCCGATGCCCGAGATGTCTCTGGCCATCAAACGAGATGCTGTGAATTTCGGCCGCAACCAGACGATCCCGTACACTCATTTTTCGGTATGTCTCAGTGCAAATCGTCGTCTTGCTCGATTTGTTGCATGGAACATAGACGGTGCGCGCAAGGTAGTGCTTGGTCGGCACAAGTTCCGGTTAGATAATCGGATTGATGCATCTTTTCAGCACGATGACTCCCTTTACAAAAACAACAAGCTTGACCGTGGCCACATTGCTCGCCGCGCCGATTTGGCATGGGGTGCGGTTAAGGAAGCAAGACAGGCGAACAAGGACTCTTTTTTCTTCACGAACGTTGCGCCCCAGCACGAGAGATTTAATCAATCAAAAAGAGGGGGGCTTTGGGGCAGACTGGAAAACCTGGTTCTGGAACAGGCAACCACACAGGACATCCGCGTCTCGGTGATTAGTGGGCCTGTGTTTCATGATGATGATCCTGAGTACAGAGGTGCCAGTATTCCGCGAGAGTTCTGGAAGTTGATCGCGTATCGCGGACCCGATGGCGCATTGACTTCTGCGTCATTCGTACTTTCACAGAACAATATGCTGCAAGATATTGAAACAATTGACTTCGATCCATTTCGCTTGTTTCAGGTTTCCATATCTGCTCTCGAGAAACGCACTGGGCTCACTTTTTCTGCGTACGCCAGTGCCGATGTTCTGGCCAACCCTGAGCGGATATCGGTTGGAAGCGCTGTTTCGGATCTGATTACCGAAGGACTGCGTAGTGAACGTGAGGTCTTTGACGAAATGGGGATCGTTCTCTGACCAATCTTTCGACAGTGGTATTCGTGGCCTCGATATCGCCTTTACCTGGCGAGGGCTTCGAGATCATCCAGTTTGAGCCGGCCTTCGATCACAAACCGGCTCTCGCCGCGCGGACCGACAACCAGAATCTCGCCCTCCGCCAGGCTCTCGCCCGTGGCCGCACGGCCGAGATTGCCATGGGCCACGAACAGGATGTTGACACCTTCGGGCGGGGACAGCGACAGGCGGTTGCGGGCGCGGGCGACGACAGCGTCACGGCCGCCGAAATAGTTCGCAGACCGCAGGTTCATGATGTCCGTGGTCGCTTCGACCTCGAGGCCGGACATGAGCCGGGCCGTTTCCATGGTTCGGCAGTAGGGGCTGGCATATGCGCGGCCCAGCGGCACGGCGAGTGCGCGCAATGCGGCCCCGAACCGCCGGGCCTGATCGCGGCCCACATCGGAGAGTTGCCGGACCTTCGCCGGGTCGCAACTGGTCCATTCACCGCGCGCGTTGATCTTGTCGCGCTGCGACCAGTCGGTTGCCGCGTGGCGGACATACAGGTTGAACCCGCCCACGCGCAGCTTCGCAATCAGCGCCGCCGGCTCGGGCTCCGCTGTTTGTGAGAACGCTGTCTCCGCAATCGCCACGAAAAGCAGGAACAACGCCAGACCACGAAGCAGTCCGGAAAGAGTGGTCATCCGCATGGCACCTGGAGCTCACTTCCTCGTCCGCCGATCTTCGGTGAAAAGGCGGGCTGGCTCAACCGGTGCTTGTAAGCCTCATCGCCACGGAATAAGGAACCGCACCGTCTCTGCCTACTGTGCGGTCCAGGCCCCGTCCACGGGAATAGCCGCACCGGTGATGTTGTGGGCGCGTGGATGGCACAGCCACCCGGCCAGCATGCCGATTTCGGCAGGGTCGGACGTGCGCAGGCTGGGTTGTTTCTCGGCCAGCAGACTGGCGATGCCGGCCTCGCGGTCGCCGCCGCCCTCCGCGGCCCGGTCCGCGATCTGCGGCTCGACAAGGGCGGTCTCCGTCCAGCCCGGGCAGATGCAGTTGACCGTCACGCCGCCGGTGTCGCGGGAACCGTGCGCCGCATATTCGAGCGCCGCGACCTTGCTCATGCCCACAAGCCCGAACTTTGCGGCCACATAGGGCGCCTTGTTGACCGACGCGACAAGTCCGTGGACCGAGGCGATATTGATCACGCGGCCGTAGCCGCGCGCGCCCATGGCCGGGAGTGCCTGGCGCATGGTGTGGAAGGCGCCGGAGAGATTGACGGCAATGATCGCATCCCAGATCTCGACCGTCGCCTCGGCGAAACTCACCGTCTGCTGGATCCCGGCATTGTTGACCACGATGTCGGGGCCGCCCCACTCGGCGATTTCCCCCATCATTGCGTCGATCGCCGCGATGTCGCGCAAGTCGGCATCGAAGCTCCGGCATTCGGGCGAACCGGAACCGGTGATTTCCGCCTCGGCTTCTGCCAGCGTGTCCGTATCAGCCAGACCATGCACTGCTATTCGCGCGCCGAGCGTTGCCAGTTCCTTTGCAATCGCAAGACCTATCCCCTGCGCCGATCCCGTGACGAGCGCTGTCTTTCCCTCAAGATACCGATCCATGTTCACCCCGCGCGGCGTGTGCGCTTGGACCGCGTCGGCGCATTCTTGGCGACGAACCGATGCCCCTCCACCAGCTTCAGCAGGTCGAAAGAGCTGATGATGCCCACCACCTGTTTTTCATGCGTGACGATGACGTGATGGATCTTGCGCCTGCGCATGATACGCGCGGCAACGCTTGCATCGTTATATGCTGGCACCGTGATGACATCGCTGGACATGATGCGGCTCACCGGGGACTCATCCTTGACGCGACGCGCCAGGTCCGCTGACGAAACAATACCGACCGCTTCCTTGTCGGGGCCGACGATCGGAACCGCGTGTATGCGGTTCTTCTCCATGATGCGGCGCAGGCGCCCGACCGTGTGATGCGGCTCGGCGCTAATCACGCGTTTGGCCATGAGGTCGGAAATCTTGATGTTCACGTGGGTCTCTCCCATTTCGGCGCCAATGCGGCGGGCGAACTTTGCACGATATCCGAGGCGGACTGGCCCGGATCATATTGAGCTTATCCGGGCTGCGCACCCGCTCATTTGCGACAGGTCAAAGGCTCTCACTGCGGCGGATCCAGAGTCTGCAGATAGGCGAGCAGCCCGGCCAGGCTGTCCATGTCGACACATCGAAGCGAGAGCATGTCGGCGAGCGGTGCACCGTTCCGTATCTTGTGCGCCGCCTGTGCGGGACGGTTGCGGGCAATCCAGCCGAGCGAGGACTTGTCGCCCGGCTCGCCGTAAAGCGGGGCCTTCCCGTCAGCCTGATGGCACCTTACGCATGTCCCTTCGTAAATGTCCTTCCCACGCAGCGGATCGCCTGTGGCTTTTCCTTGCGCGTCCATCAGGACACTCATGTCATGCTGTCCGGCGCTCAGGAACCTCGCGAGTACGAGCAAGAGTTCGCCCGGAATCGGTGTGGTCATGCCGCGGTGCGGCGGCGCAGACATGCGTGCCACCAGCTCTTCGGGATCCAGGCCCCGGACATCGGCCAGGCTCTTCAGAACCGGAGATGTCGAGCGGTTGCCGAGATGCCCCTCCGCGCCGCGGTAATCCCAGCCGTGACAGGCGACGCAACGCCACGTGGTAGCAGGCGCAATCTCCACCTCGGCCGGGAACTCCGGGTGGCGTTTGGCGGGTGGCTGACGCCCGAGAAGGGCCCAATGATTGTCGTAGAGACGACCACCGAGGCTCAACACAGCCGCCTCTCCCGGCCGGACTTGCGGTGTCGTTGGCGTCTGCCCACTGACAGGCAACACGGAAAGTGCGTAGATCAGTACGCCGGCGAGCACCGATGCACATGCCGCGGCAAACACACTTGCAGATATCTCTGGCAGCCGCCGGATGATCATGGCGGACGCGCCCTCCCCCATACCGTCAGAATGAGCTTAAGGCATATCCTGCCACTCCGCCGGATCGTGCGAAAGGGACAACGTGTCCCGCCGGATACAGCGGGAGGCCGGTTCAGTCGGCCTGCTTGTGGTGACGAAAAATGATGACATTCCAGTCTTCCGGCACGGGTGCGTTCGCGTCGCGCGTGCACCCAAGCCGTTCGGCGAGCGCAATGGAGCGCTCATTGTCAGCCGCCACGTAGCTGACGGCGGTGCTCCAGCCGAGATCTTCAAACACGTGTGTCCGGACACGGCGCACGGCCTCCAGCGCGTAACCCGCACCCTCATGTGCCTGCGACCAGATCGACCAACTCATCTCTTTTTCGGGCCAGCCGGCCGGATACCACGGGCCGACGGAACCCACGGGCTGACCGGTTTCCCGCAGCTCCATAACGAATGGCCCACACCCGTTCAGCTCCCAGTGCCCGATGATGCCGGCGAATGCGCGCCATCCTCGTCCCTCGTCCTGATCGGAGCCGCCACCGACAAATACAGCCCGGTCTGAGATAAAGAACGCCTGCCAGGTTTGCAGGTCATCGCGCCTGGGCTGTCTGAGAATGAGTCTGTCGGTCTGAAGCATGAGGAAACTCGCGAGGGGCATGTACCGATCGGACAAGCGGACGAACCAGTTCGATCTCATCACGGATCGGCAAGCCGTAAGCTCCCGTCAGTGGCAGTTCCGGCTTGAGGGCGCGGGCCGCATCCATCGCACCGATACGGACGTCGCGCAACACGAAACCGCGAGACTGGTAAAAGCGCAATGAATCAAGGTTGTGATTGGTGGTGATGACCGTGATGGCCTCGTATCCGCGGGCCCGCGCGGACTGTACACAGGTCTCGACCAGCGCCGTCCCGACACCTTGCCCGCTGCGGACGTCCAGGATGCATCGAGCGCAGCGCCCGTCCCTGCGACACTCTTTGATTTGACGCAGTCCTCCGCCTGTCGCAGAAATCCCGACAGAATGGCGCGGTGCGGAGAGAAGACGGGAGGTTCACGACCATGAGCCGGACGGCAGTGGCCGTGTTGCTTGCGGCAGTTCTGGCCGCGGCAATCGGCTACGTCTACGTCAATATTCCGGACGAGGTTCCCATTGGCATCGCATTGCGTCCCGATAACACGAAGCTCGTCAAGGACGGGGGAGCGCTCTATGTGCTGCACTGCGCCGAATGCCATGGGGAGAACCTTGAGGGACAGCCGAACTGGCGGCAGCGGGACGCGGAAGGCTACCTGCCGGCCCCGCCACACGACGAAACCGGCCATACCTGGCACCACGCGGACGAACTGCTGTTCAGGATGACCAAGCACGGGCTCGTGGAGATCGCCGGTGGGGGATACAAGACCAGAATGCCCGCCTATGCTGATATTCTGAGCGACGAGCAGATCGTCGCCATTCTGAGTTACATCAAGTCGCGCTGGCCGGAGAACATCCGGAAAAGGCACGATCAGCTCAACCAGAGGGCCGCGCGTTAGAGCCTCTTCGATCAAATTCCGAACCGTCACGCGTGCTTGGGCAGTCAGGAGAGACTGTTGCTGACTTCAACGAGGTTCGCATCGGGATCCCGGAAATACACCGACATCAGCTTCCCGACCGCGCCTGCTTTCTCTGCGGGCCCTTCGACGATCTCGACATTGTTCGACCGAAGCCGGGCGACCACATCTTCAATGGGCAGATCGGTCAGGAGGCAGAAATTCCCGCTGCCCGGCACCGTCTTCTCTGCGAGACCGGGCACAGAGTTGGCGTCCTGGACGCTGATTTTATTTGATCCGAAATGAAGCGACCATTTGCCGGCGCGTTCCTCGCGCGCCTCCAGACCAAGGACGCGCTGATAAAACTCGAGCGTGGCCTCCACGTCGCGGACGCAAAGGACGATGTGGTCGAAGCCATGGATGTTCATGCCGGAGTTTTACCGGATGGACGGCATTTCGGCAAAGCGCCTGGGTGCGGATGGCTTCGCTTCGGATCAGAAACGGGAGCTGATGCGGCTGACCAGGGTGGCGAGCCTCGGCCACGCCGCGCCGGCGCGCACCCGAAACCGCGCAAAGCGCGTTGCGGTCTGTTCCAGCCGTTTCCCGGTTTTGATGCGGAAATGACGCCGGTCGCGTTCCATGTCGCGCAGGACGGCAGAGGCGGTCTCGAAGTCATACATCATGCGCGTATATCATGCCTTTGGGATCAAAAGAACCGTGGTTGCGCTCATGGTTCTACCTGCCACGCACGACAAGATGCGGATGACCATATCCGGTGAGCCGTGAAAGATCGATATCAAGCTCTTCCGGCCGCGGCACCTCCGCGCCCGACGGGAACAGCTTCGCAAGTTCAGTTGCGAAGGTTTCGGAGTCTTGAGCGGATTGCAGCAAGGGGAACAGCGGGTCGCCCTCCGGACCCTGACGCGGGTTCGCGCCGATCATGAACGGCATGACTGAGACGATGCGCTCGCCTTCCAGCGCCACGTTGATGGAGAGATGATGCCCTTCAAACCGCAGCGCCCATTCTCCCGCGCCCGGCTCACCGTAAATCGCCAGCGCGTAGCCGTCCGGATCGCGATAGTCGGGCCGTCCTTCAAGACGGGCGAGCTCTGCTTCGCGCTCCCGCACGGCCTTGACGATTGCAAGCCCCTTCTCGCTGAGCACGCTGCGGAGCACATCATACGCCGCGGCGCGGGTCTCGCCATCCATGTCACGCAGCATCACGCCGCCGCGGGAACCGGGCGTCAGCCGGGATTGTTTCCGGTCCGGCGCGTCCAACGGCAATAGCGCTGTGCGCTCATCTGCGCTCAGTGTGTCCGTGAACGCCTTTGTGGCCTGCGGCGGTGTCAACGCCAGCGCGGGGGATGTGAGGGCCATGATGGCCAACAATGCAAATGCCTTGATGATCATGTCAATTCAACCTCCCCGACAACACGCCGAGACCGGCGCATGACCGGCCTTCCTATTCGAATGTTCGCCCGAAGTCTGGCAGTCATTGCGTGTACCGTTGTTACGGGCCGCACATGGCATCGGATTGGCAAACGGCGCGGATCCCTGCCTTAATAGGAGATCGAAAGGACACGACAATGGCTGATGTAACCCCGCGAGCGCGCGACCTGAATTTGGACTGGGGCGGCGTCGGCGGCCGCAACTGGGTCGAGGCGCAGGATCTCCTCGACCAGGTTTTCGGTCCGCTTGAAGAACACCTTGTCGCGCCGCTCGTCTCCGGATCGTCGGCGCGCGTGCTGGATGTGGGCTGCGGCACCGGCGGAACCACCCTCGCCGCCGCTCGGAGGCTGGGCGCTGGCGGGACCAGTGTCGGTATCGACCTCTCGGACCCAATGATCACGGCGGCACGCGCGCGGGCCGAAGAGCACGGGGCCGCGGCCGACTTCATACAGGCCGACGCACAGGCGCATGATTTCAATCCAGGGAGCTTCGATCTGATCATTTCGCGCTTCGGCGTCATGTTCTTCGAGGATTTCGTTCAGGCCTTCATCAACCTGCGACGCGCGGCCACCACGGGCGCAGAGTTGCGTGTCATTGCCTGGCGCAGTGCGGCAGAGAACCCGTTCATGACGACCGCGGAACGCGCCGCGGGACACCTTCTCCCGAACCTGCCCGCGCGCGGACAACCGGGCGGGCCCGGTCAGTTCGCCTTCGCCGACCACGGGCACGTGCATGGCATTCTCGAGGCAAGCGGGTGGGGCAACATCGACATCCGCCCCGTGGATTTCGACTGTGCTCTCCCGGAAAGCGAGCTCGAACGGTACATTTCGCTGCTCGGCCCGATCGGCCGCGTCCTGCACGAGGCGGACGATGACACGCGCACACAGGTGATCAAGCTGGCCAGTGCGGCGTTTCAGCCCTTCATAGACGGCGCCAGCGTTCGGTTTACCGCCGCGTGCTGGCTTATTGGAGCCCGAAACGTGGCCGTGTAGCACTGGTTGGTCCGCCTGCGGCGAAGGCGTTTCATCTGTTGGAACGGCTCAGCATGAGGCCGAGAGTCACAAGGCCTGCCGAAATGAAACGCCAGACGCCGAAACCCTCCTTGAGGATGAAGGTCGAGATCAGTGCCGCGAACAGCACGCTCGTCTCTCGCAGGGCGGACACCATCCCCATCGGCGCCAGAGCAAGCGCCCATATAATGATCCAGTAGGCGCCAACCTGCATGACCCCTCCGGCAAATCCGCTGGCCAGATTGTTCTGCGCCACGCGCCAGACCGAGCGCCCTTTCCATGCGAGCGCAATGGCGAACGTCAACAAACCATCGCCAATGGTCAGCCACACCGCAAATCCGAGAATTGAACCCGCCTGCCGGGCGCCGAGGCCGTCAACTACAGTGTAGGATGCGATGCAAACGCCTGTGGCAAGAGCGAACAGGACGGCCTTACGGTTGATGCTCGTGGCCGACGTCCTGTCGAAGGTCAGGGTCATGACACCCACGGCGAGGCAGATAACACCTATCATCGCGAGAGGCGGAATATACTCGCCGGCAAATACGACCGCTCCGAATGTTACGAGCAAGGGCGCGGAGCCGCGCGCGATAGGATAGACTTGGCCCAGATCACCGTGATCGTACGCGATGGGCAGAAAGAAATGATATGCGGTGTGCAGCAGGATGGTCAGCGCCAATAGGGGCCAGCTTGCCGGGTCGGGACTGTCGACGAAAAACAGAAATGGCAGCGAGAACAGGCTGCCCGACAGGGTCACAAAGGCCATGACGGCGACGCGGTCGCCGCTGATCTTTATCAGCGTGTTCCACCCTGCATGCAGGGCAGCGGCCAGCAAAACCAATGCGGCGATTTCGATGCTCATCTGTATGCGGTATTCATGAAGCGCCCCGATGCCGCCGTTCAGACGGTCGTTACACCTTATTCCTCGGGAGAACGCGAAGATAGTCTTCCAGGAATCTGCGACAACGCAGCCTGCTGGCCGATCACCGCCCGGGCCTGATGGTCAATCTCAACAGCATGTCCCAGGCCCAACGCAGCACTGGCGAATGTCCGGGTGGTTGTCACAGCAATCGTTGAGAAGGAACGACATCAGGTTCCCGAGCCTGCCGATGTTCGCACGATAGATGACGTTGCGGGATTGGCGCTCGGACGTCACCGCACCGGCATGTTCCAGCGCCGACAGGTGGAACGACGCGCGCGACGAGGCCGCCTTGACTTCTCTGCTGATCTCCCCCGCCGTCGCGCCGTCTTCACCGCGCCGCACCAGATAGCGAACGATCCGGAGCCGCGTTTCCTGCGACAAGGCATGCAGCATATCGAGAACCTGATGCTCTTGCATATTTCAACGTCTCTTGAATTGTTGAATTGATGACTGTATACGCGTCATCACGTTTGCCATCAACCCCCGCGACGGCCCGCGGCAACAGGCCCGAGGCCCATGAAAGTCGTCAGTTTCAAGATTTGTCCCTTCGTGCAGCGCGTCACGGCATTGCTCGAGGCGAAGAGCATTCCCTACGAGATCGAGTACATCTCGCTGAAGGACAAACCGCAGTGGTTCCTGGATATCTCCCCTCACGGGCAGGTTCCGGTATTGATCACGGAGAACGGCACGGCGCTGTTCGAGTCCGACGCGATCTCCGAATATCTGGAGGACGCCTACCCCGCCCTTGAGCCGGACCTCTCGCCGGAAGACCGGGCGATCAACCGCGCCTGGAGCTATCTGGCGTCGAAGCACTACCTGGTACAGTGTGGCGCTCAACGCAGCCCGGACGCTGACGTGCTGGCGGAGCGCAGCGCGAAACTCGGCAAGGCGTTCGACCGGATCGAGAAGAAACTCGGGCAAACCCGATTTTTCAACGGGCGCACGCCGGGTATCGTCGACATTGCTTGGCTGCCCCTTCTCCACCGCGCCGATATTATCGCGCGCCGTGCCTGCTACGATTTCCTCGGCAATCGGCCTGAGCTGAAAAACTGGCAGCGGGCCCTGCTCTCCACCGGACTGGCGGAGAGATCCGTCGCACCGGACTTCGAAGACGTCTTCTCGGCCTTTTATCTGTCGGACCAGACGTTCCTCGGCAAGGGGTGCGCGGTTAAGGATTGCGCCTTCAGCGAGGCCTGCCCGACCGACGCCTGCGGCTGATCCCGGATTACAGTCTGCCCCGCAGCGCGCTTCATCGATTGACATCGCGCGCAATCCCGCGTGATTTGCGGACGCCATGACCACCCCGGACACGCACATCGAGAACATCGTTGTCGGCGCCGGCCTTTCCGGCCTCGCGGCGGCTCTGTTGCTCGCCGAAGCGGGCCGGCAGGTGCGTGTGCTCGAGGCGCATGACAAACCCGGCGGGCGCATCCGTTCGGTGTTCGACGACAAGACCGGAGACTACGTGGCCGACCTTGGGCCCACCTGGATCTGGCCCGGATATCAGCCGGTGATTGCCCGCTGGCTGGAGAAGCTCGATCTGCAGACGTTCCCGCATTTCGACGCGGGCAAGGCGGTCGTCGAATTCGGCGCCGAGGCCACGCCGGAGTATCACGTCATTCCCGGGCAGGAAGGCAATGAACGGGTCGTCGGCGGGTCGCAGGCATTGATCGACGTGCTCGCGGCGCGTCTGCCCGACGGTGCGCTTCGGACGAACGCGCCCGTCCGGACGGTGACGGTGAGCGATCCGGGCGTGGAACTGGAGCTTGCGCACGAAACCTCGCCGACACTGACCTGCGACCGTGTGATCATTGCCACCCCGCCGCGCGTCGCTGCCTTCGGCATCACCTGGACGCCCGGCCTTCCCGCCCCTCTCGCCGAAGCGCTCATGGAGACGCCTACCTGGATGGCGCCCCATGCCAAGGCCGCGATTGTGTATGACACGCCTTTCTGGCGCGACATGGGTCTCTCGGGCCGTATCGCCAGCCGTGCTGGCCCCGTCGTGGAGGGGCACGACCATGTCGGCCCCGACGGATCGCCCGCCGCGCTGTGGGGCTTCATCGGGTGGCCGCACCAGATGCGCGAGGAACTGCGCGAGGACCTTGGAACAGAAATCCGCAAGCAGCTCACGCGCTGTTTCGGCGCCGACAGTCCCGAGCCGCGCGCCATTCACATCGAGGACTGGGCCTTGGACCCGCGCGTCTCCACATCCTCCGACCTCAACGGTCCTATGGCGCACCCGGAGGTCCGGCCGGACGTGTTGCGCGAACCGTACGGGAATTCCCGCGTATGGTTTGCCGGTTCAGAAACCGCGCGGATCAGCCCCGGCCTCATAGAGGGCGCCTTCGACGCGGCCGAGCGGACAGTCGGCGGAATTCTGCAGTCAATGGAGCAATGAAGATGGCCGCTTTGAAGATCCACACCCTGAACGACGAAATCTGCCCCCACACCAACAACGCGGCCCACGGCGTGGAGATTCCGCCCGGCGCCCGGGTCCTCTACACCAACGGCCAGGTTGGCGCCCGGCCCGACCGTTCGGTGCCCGACGACCCGGCCGAACAGGTCGAGGTCATCTTCGAGCGGCTCGAGACCATTCTGACCGCATCCGGCATGTATTTCCGTGATGTCGTGAAATTCACCGTCTATGTGACCGACAAGCGTATTCTCGACCACTATCAACGCATCAGCCAGCGCGTCCTGGCGGGGCATAATCCGGCGGCAACCTTGTTGATCGTCCCCGGTTTCCCGCGCGCCGGCATTCAGGTGGAAATCGAAGCCATCGCGGCCAGGGTCGATTGAGGCCGGCGTTTTCGTTTTGTCGACTGTCCAGGAGGACACCCCATGACTGTGAAGCGGATCGTCTGCAATCTGGCAGCCGACGACGTCCCTGCCCTGCGGGACTTCTACAAGGACCTGTTCGGCCTCGACGTCGTCATGGATCTCGGCTGGATCGTCACCCTTGCATCGAGCGAAACGGCGCCGGCGCAGATCAGCATCGCGTCCGAAGGTGGCTCGGGCACGCCCGTGCCGGACCTTTCCATCGAAGTCGACGACGTTGATGCGGTGCATGCACGTGCGCAGTCACTGGGCCACGAGATCGCGTATGCGTTGACCGACGAGCCGTGGGGTGTACGCCGCTTCTATGTGCGCGACCCGGCCGGAAGACTGCTCAACATTTTGAGGCACACACCCTGAAGCCAAGAGCCTGTTCTCATTCACTTTTTCTCCCGCTACCGAAAAAGATGTTGGGCCAGATGCCGAGAAAATTGTAACGATTACCGAATTAACGGTTGATTATTACCGAATACTCGGTATTCTACAGGGAATCGCGCCTCCCTTGACCCGGTCGAGTGCGCGGTTGCCGGACCGCCGGGCTGACAGGCGGACGCCGGCCGCCTTCGGGCCCGCCGATGCCGACGCCCCCTCCGTTGGCGCGCGGGCCCCACGCTCTCTGAGGCGGTGCGACGGATGCTCCTCCCAAGCGAGCATCGCGTCCCCGGTCCGGCCGCTCGCGCTCCTCCCCACGGCGCCGGACCGGGGACACCTCTTTCTCACGCGAGGGGACGGAACGGCGCCCGTGCCCGACCCCGAACCAAAGATCTGAATTCCCGGACCGTGTGCGCCGCAGGCGCATCACGAGATCCGGGATCCAGCGCAAAAAGCGGCGAAGCCGCAACTGGATTCCCGCTTCCGCGGGAATTTCGAAAATGCAAAGAGAAGGAACGGTCACTCATGAGTGAAATCTCCCACGACACAGAACTTCCCTCCACCTTGTGGAAGCAGACCGAACCTCTCTCCCTGCTCGACCGCATGTTGCTGTTTCAGCTCCGCACCCAGATGTCCCAGGAGGACCGCGACCTCACCCACCCGCACGTCATCCTGTTGTTCACGCGGGAGCAGCTTGCGGCCCGTCATACGTCCGAGGGCCGGGCGACGCTGCTGGACAAGGTCGAACGGGCTGAGGGCGCGGAAGCGCAACGCGGCCGCTCCGGCCACTGGGCCTATGACCCGGGACGGCATGAGAGGTTGGAGCGCCTGGCGACCAGCCTGAGTGCGCCGATCGCGGGCAAGAATGAAGAGAAGAAGGCGGAGGAGTTGGTCGCGTGAGGCGGCGGTTGCTCTCAGGCCTCGAAAGGCACCCCGCCAACGCGGCTCAGGTCAGTTTCAGGCTCATTTGTTTGAGCCGCCCGTTTTCTGTTCTTCCTTGATGCGCTTCCCGACAGTGACGCCTATAGCCAGTCCAATGGCCAGGCCCACGGCAACGCCTGTTCCCGTATCCCCCAGGGCCGCACCGAAAGCCGCTCCAAAGCAGAGGCCAAGCGCCATGCCGAGCCCCGTGCAATGCGCGACGGGGTCCTTTATTTTTTTCGGATCAGCCACTCTGTGTCTCCTTGAGCCGACTGTGCGTGCTGGAGGTCGCCGCTCGGGCGAAGCGGGGGAACTGATCGTCACTTCGTGGCAAGACAATGACAGGAACGATGACGGCTGAAGCGTCGTCGGCTGCACCCGCGTCGCACAATGAACAAAGGCAGATGACAGCCTCCGGTGCTTTGCCAGAGTTGCGAACGCGCAAGTAAGCAGGATCTCTTATATCCCGAAGAGCGCGATCAGTGTTGTTGTGTCCAGCATCACATCGCGTAGGAGACGTTGGAGATCGACGAGCGCGTCCCACTGGTCGAGCAGGCCGTACCCGCCCAGAGCGAGCACAACGCAGACTGTGCCACCGACAAGAAGCCGCCGGACAGAGAGCTTCGTGTTCGTGTCGGTCTTCCCCATGGGCAGAGTCTTTCTTGATAACTGCGGTTTACGTGGGAAGTGCATAGTACCGTCGGCAGCACCGATTTTTTTCGGGGTAAGAAGCTACTTTGCAGACGCCTCGTGTCTGAGGCGCACTCCGCCGGTCGGCCGATTTCGTGGCACGAGCATGGTTCTGATCAAGAGCTCGGCGATCAGCAGGTTGAGCCCCCAGGCAAAAACCATCATGCCGTCTCGGAGAGGCCCCAGTGGTTCTGTCCCAAGAGCAATCATCCATACGATACCAAGAACCGCCTGCGTGGACGCACCTTGCCCGATTGCGTAGGCGCGGAGCATGGCGGCGCTGTGTCCCGAGACATTTCGCGACCTGATTGCAATGACGGCCCACGCAATCAGGCCAACCATCCACAGGCTCAGCGCAATCCGCACCCAGTACAGCAGAAGACCCTGGAGTTCATCCGGAAACGCGAAGAAATGGGTCATCCAGAGACCTGTCAAAGCGCTCACGCACCCTGCCGCGGCGATTACGCGGCCGGCCGTGCGATGCATCGCCGGGTAATGGCGCCTCATGCTCGGCAGAAATTGCAACGCACCGACGATGCAGAACAGGAAACTGCTCAGAATGTGCAATACGACAGGCAGCGGATCGGACAGGGCGCGCGGGTTTTCAGGGATGATCGCCGGGCCGCCTCCCAGTTCGATGACGCGGAACAGTCCGCCAAAAGCCGGCACAAAGGAATAGATCAGAATGATCGCGAGTAACGCCCACTCTCGCCTGCTGACGGTTTTCATGGTGGCCCCTTCGCTTGCGGTACGTCTCACCAAGTCAGGGGCGGTATATCCATACGCTGGCAAACAGTGAATCGCCAAAATTTGTTCATCTGCCATACGTAATTGTATGAACTGCCAGGCGACCTGCATCTCCTGTTTCCAATGCACGCGAAGAGCTCTCGATGGCCGACCCGAAGAACCTTGAGAAATTCCCGGTTCCAACCGTTAATGACACCGCAATTTACGATATGGCTTTCGGTATCGTCGGTGTGCAGGCGGCTATGGTCGCGCTTGATCTCGGCGTCTTTGACCTTCTCGAAAAAGGACCGGCAGACCTCGACACCATTGCCGGACGTTTCAATCTGGCGCCGCGCAGTACACGCGCCATGCTGGATGCCTGCGTCGCACTGAAGCTGGTCGAACGTGACGGCGACCGTTATGAGCTGAGCGCACTCAGCACCGCCTACCTCACACCGGACAGCCCCACCTATATGGGCGACTATCTGCGGGCGGCGAACATCACACAGCCCGACCTCACCGCGTTTTCGACGGTCCGGCGGTCGATAGTCGAAAACCGCACGCAGATCTATGACGGCAAGGACCTCTTCGAAACCAACGCGGCGGCCATGGAACGTGCTCGCGTATTCACTCTGATGATGCATGGCCACAGCATCAGCTCCGCCCTCACCTGGCCAACGAAGTTCGACCTGTCGCAGACGAAACGCATGATTGATATCGGCGGCGGGTCCGGGGCCCATGCCATCGGTGCGGCGTTGCGCTGGCCCGAGCTTACCGCCGAAGTGTTCGAGATCCCGAGCGTCGTGCCCGTCGCAGAAGAGTTCATCGAACGCTACGGCGTCACCGGTCAGGTCACAGCCCGCGGCGGTGATTTCTGGAACGACCCGCTTCCTGAAGGCGATCTCCATTTCTATGGCGATACACTCCATGACTGGCCCGACGACAAGTGCCGGGCGCTGCTGTTAAAGAGCTTCGAGGCGCTTGAGCCCGGCGGCCAGGTCATGATCCATGAAATTCTCTATGATGACGACAAGTCCGGCCCGCTGGTCGCCGCCTCATTCAGTGTCGTCATGCTGGCCTGGACGGAAGGGCATCAGCGCACGGCCGCGGAATATGAGCAACTCCTCACCGAGATCGGCTTTGCTGACGCCCGTGTCGATCCGGCGTTCGGCTACTGGCAAATCGTGTCAGCGCGCAAACCCGGTTAGGTGCGCGCTGCATGGCGGCATGACAATGCGTGCCGCTTTGCTAGTGTTGCGTACGAGCAAAGAGGAGACGTCCCGTGAAACGCGTAACACTGTGCACCTGCCTTGCCATCGGACTCACCTTGGGAGCAACACCCGCCATGGCCGAAGAGATCAACACCAAAGAGCAGTTCCTCGCGCAGATCGCCGGCAAGAAGCTCGTCCAGAAGGACAACTGGGTGATCCTGTCGCCGGACGGCACGGTGCGCGGCGAGGGCCCGGCCAAGGGCACGATCTCCGGCAACTGGACGTGGGAGGGCACCTATTACTGCCGCGAGATCACCGTCGACGGAACAAGCTTCCCCCGCGACTGCCAGACCGTCACCCTAAACGGTGACACCGTGAACTTCATCCACGAGAAGGGGAAGGGAATTACGATCTCTTGGCGGGTGGAGTGAGGCGGCGAAGTACTCGAAAACCCTTGCCATGCCCCTCCTCAAGGCCCCCTTTGTGATCATGGACACGATCCTGGACGTCTTCGGTTACGCGACCGCGCGGGTGCTGCTGCCGATCGTAACCTTCGGCAAGGTCCGTGCCGCGACCATCAGTGAAGATGATTACAAGTACAACTGGTTGGGCGCACGCCGTGAGGAAGACGGAACGATCCTGCTCGATTCACCAACGGCAGGCTGGGTCGGGTACTTTTTCTGGCTCTTTGTCCTTGCTGTCGTATTGTGGGTGGTACGGGGGCTCTGAACCGTATCGCCCAACTCATGCCTCCAAGGAGCCCGACGCCCCATGACGGAGACCACCACCTCCAAGGAGAACACGGGCTTCATCGGCGCGATCGAGCGCACCGGCAACCGCCTGCCCGATCCGGTGTTCATCTTCATCTGGCTGATCGGGATCCTGATGGGCGTGTCCGTGGTGGCCTCGCTCGGCGGGCTCTCCGCCGTTCATCCCGTGACCAACGAACCGGTGAACGCCCAGAGCCTCTTGTCAGCGGAGAACCTGCGCAACCTCCTCACCGACATGCCGAAGACGTTCACCCATTTCCACCCGCTCGGTTACACGCTCGTTGTGATGCTGGGGGCCGGGGTCGCGGAGCGCACGGGATTTCTGGGCGCTGCCATGCGCGCGGGCGTCGCAGATGCGCCGAAGCTGCTGCTCACCCCCTTCGTCGTCGGCATCGGCATGATCGGCAATCTGGCCGCCGACGCGGCCTATGTGGTGCTCATTCCTCTGGCCGGGGTCATCTTTGCCGCCGCCGGACGCCATCCGATAGTCGGCATCGCCGGGGCCTTTGCCGGCGTCTCCGGGGGCTTTTCGGCGAACCTGTTTCCGGGCCAACTCGACGCGCTGCTGTTCGGCATAACTGAAGCGGGGGCGGAAATCCTCGATCCGGAGTGGAACGCCAACATCGCCGGCAACTGGTATCTGCTCATGGCGCTGTTCTTCGTCTATCTCCCCGTCATCTGGTACATCACCGACCGGCAGCTTGAGCCGCGCCTCGGCAAATGGACCGGCGGGACCGTGGCCGATACGGACCAGCCCATTCAGGGGCCGCTCTCTGCCGAAGAGCGCAGCGGCCTCAAATGGGGCCTTCTCACCATCCTCGGCGTCATTCTCCTGTGGGTGGTGCTCACAATCGGCCCGGGCACGCCGCTGATAGACGAAGAGGTACGGCCCGAGGCGCGCATGAACCCCTTCTACCAGTCCCTGGTCGCCGGGTTCTTTTTCATATTTCTGCTGGCGGGCTGGGTCTATGGCGCCAAGACCGGTGTCATCAAGAGCCATCGCGATCTCGTCAAGCTGATGACGGCATCCATGGCCGAGATGGGCTACTATCTGGTGCTGGCCTTCGCCGCCGCGCATTTCGTGGTGATGTTCGTGTGGTCGAACCTGGGGCTCATCCTTGCCATCGACGGGGCGGAGTTCCTGCGCTGGACCAACATGCCGGGACCGCTGCTGCTTGCCGGCCTGACCATCCTTTCCGGCGTCATCAATCTGTTCGTGGGATCGGCCTCGGCCAAATGGGCGCTGCTCGCCCCGATCCTCGTGCCCATGCTGATGCTGCTCAACATCAGCCCGGAAACGGCGACGGCGGCTTACCGCATCGGCGACTCCGCCACCAATATCATCACCCCGCTGATGGTCTATTTCCCGCTGATCCTCATCTTCTGCCAGCGCTGGGACAAGGACTTCGGCATCGGCAGCCTGATGGCCGTGATGATCCCCTACTCGATCTGGCTGATGATCACCGGCATCGCCATCATCATCGGCTGGACCGCGCTCGACCTGCCGCTCGGTCCGGGCGCCACAGTAAGTTTCACGCTGCAGGGGCAGTAGCGGCGAAGCGGACTTGTCCGGTTGCCATGGCTGACGCACAAAAAAGGCCGCCCTTTCGGGCGGCCTAGACGCGGGAGGATTGGGCTGGGAGGATGCCCGGTGGGGGACTTCCCGCGGAGTTTGCACTCGGTTTATCACCCTAATAGGTAGAAGCGCCGCGCGGGAATGAAAGTGACGAACGTCACACTTGAGGAAAAAAATCCGCGGAAGAACCTCAAAAAGCAGACGATATTGCCCGGAAACGCTTCACTTGCCCCACACGTCGCGCAGGAAGCGGAACCAGTTGCGGCCCATCACCTTCTCGATTCGCTCCGTCGGCCACTTCCGCTTCTCCATGGCCTCGATCATCGCCGGATATTTCGTCAGGTTCTCGAACCCGATCGCCGGCTTGCTCACGGTGCCCTTGCCCGGCACGCGCATGGCGTTGACGCCCTTGTCGCGGCGCAGCCAGTCGAACCAGTCGGCATCGTGACCCTGGGTGAAGTCGGTGCCGATGCCCATATTGTCCTCGCCGATGACGCCAATGACGTATTCCATCGCTTCGACGCAGTCCTCGAGCGTGGTGTCGTCGCCCTTGGGCATGAAACGCGGATAAGGCGCGAAGCCCACGAACCCGCCTTGTGCCACGATGAATTTGAGCTCGTCGTCGGACTTGTTGCGCGGGTAGTCGAGCAGTGCGGCCGGACTGCAATGGGTATACGCCACGGGCTGTTCGGAGATCTCGATGGTCTCGCGGCTGGTGACAGGCCCCACATGGGACAGGTCGATGAGGATCCGCAATTCGTTGAGTCTTGCAATCAGGTCGCGGCCGAAATCCGTGACGCCGCCGTCGCGCGTCTCCCAGCACCCGCTGCCCGCATAGTTCTGGTTGTTGTAGGTGAACTGCGCGATCCGGACGCCCAGTTCGTGAAACAGGGGCAGCAGGTCGATCCGGTCCTCGATGGCCGAGGTGTTCTGCCAGCCGAGGATGATGCCGACCTTGCCCTGTTCATGCGCCGACGCAATATCTTCGCCCGTGTAGACCTGCAGAATGAGATCGTCATTCTCCCTGAACCATGTCTTCCACTGGGCGATGTTCTCCATGGTGTCGCGGAATCCCTCCCACACCGAACAGGTGCAGTTGGCCGCCGTCAAACTACCGCGCTGCATGTCGGCGAAGACCTCGCGGCTCCATTTCGAGATCACCAGCCCGTCGATGATCATCGGCCCCCCATTCGCCATGGCTTTCTCCCCTATGTGCGAGCCGGGCGCATAAAATGCTGCTCCAGCACCTCGGTGCCCCATTGGGTGCCGGGCTTTTCCTCAATCAGCATGAAGCCGGCGCGCTCATAGAGCCGGCGTGCCGTGTCGAGCCCCTTGAAGGTCCACAGGTGGGTCTCGGCAAAACCATACTGGTCGACGAATGCCATGGCGGCCGATATCAACATCTTGCCTGCCCCGGAGCCCCGCGCAGCCTCGTCGACGATGAACCAGCGCAAATTGGCCTGGCCTTCGTCCAGGTCGTCACCGTCGATGGAAATCGAACCGATCAGCTCATCCCCCCGGTGCGCCGACCAGACGCCGTTACATAGACGGTCGATACGTCCGAGAAACCCGGCCATTTCCGCCGCGACCTTGCGCTCGAAGAACGGGCCAAAGCCATGATGCCTGGAGTAGAACCGGGCATGCATCTCGGTCACGCGCCCGAGCAGTGCCGGCGTGTAGCCTTCCACAAGTTCAACCTTCTCATCTTGCGCGCGTGCTCCGCTAGCCCCGCGCGCTTTCAGGGCGTCCGCATAGGCCGACAACCCCTCGCTGATTGCGCCGCGTGCATCCGACGGGAGGGCGCCGAGGGCCGTGCGTACCTGGTTGCGTCCGAACGCCTCGATCTGACGGAACATGCGTCTCCCCTCGCCCGTCAGATAGAGATCTTGCTGGCGGGCGTCCGCGCGAGATGCCTCGGAGCGGACCAGACCGCGCTGGATGAGGCTTTTGACCATCCGGCTGACGGTCGACTTCTCCAACCGCAATGCCTGGGCAAGGTCCCTGGCGTTTACTGCAGGGCGGGCGCCGATCTCGATGACGGCATGCACGCCTGAAGCGGAAAGGTCCGTATCTGCAAGGTGGGCGTTCATGAACCCAAGTTCGCGAACGATGGTGCGGGACGCGGAACGAATGGCGTCCACTTCGGATGTCGGGATCTGCTGCATAATAGTTGTATGATACAACTAAATATCAGTGACTGTCTATCGCAACAACAATCCGCGTTTAGCTCACCGTTTCGGTAAAGGCTGCAGCGAAGGCCTGCACCTCCGGCGGCTTGCCGGCGGTGAGACCGAAAAGGTAGTTCTTCATCTCCGGCAACGGCGGCAGCCCGGCGCTGACATCTCTCAGCTCCTGCCCGAGGTTTTCCACGGGAAGGACGGAGAGTGCGAGCCCCGACTTGACGGCGCATTCAAGTCCCGCCCGGCTCGGGCTCTCATAGGCCCGGCGGTACGCGATGCCGTGCTCCTCGAGCCCGGCGATCGCCGCATCGCGATAAATGCACTCCGGACCGAACAGCGCCAGGGGAAGCGGCGTCACGTCCGTGACGTCCGTCTGATGCGCACCGACCCAGACGAGCGGCGTCGTCTTGACCAGCCGCCCGCCGCTCCGGCCGCAGCGCTGTGTCACAAAGGCGAGATCCGCGTCACCCCCTTCCAGGGCCTCGAGCGCACCCCGGCTCTGCATGCACAACAACTCGATCTCGATGAGGGGATGATCGAGCGCGAACCGTTCAAGCACCGCTGGCACGAAACAGATGGCCATGTCCGTCGTCGCCAGTCTGACCCGGCCCGATACGCCGTCATGACCGAGTTCGGCCAGTGTCTCGTCCGTCAGGCGCAGAACGCGCCGCGCATAACGCAAGGCGATCTCGCCGTCGCGTGTCAGTTTGACCTTGCGGTTGGTGCGGTCGAACAGCCGCACCTGCATGATGTCCTCGAGCCGCTTGATCTGCATGCTGACTGCCGACTGCACGCAGTTGAGTTTCTCCGCAGCCCTTGTGAAGTGTCGCGTCTCCGCCACGACCGTGAGCGTGCGCAGAAGTGAGGTGTCGATTTCCTGGATTGCGTCTTTCATCACCATTGCAAATGCATTTATCAATATAATTCGTTTTAGTGATAACTGCGCCCTCCGTATCCTGCAAGGCGGAACCATCAGAGTCCCTCTCAGGAGACCCCCCGGCACATGACCCGCCCCCTTCTTCTGCTTCTCGGCTGCGCCGGCATGGTGCTCGGCATCTCCCTTGGCTTTCGCCAGGCACTCGGACTGTTTCTGACGCCGATCACGGCCGAGGCCGGCGTGGGCCGCGAGACCTTCGCCCTCGGTATGGGGCTCATGAACCTGGTCTGGGGGCTGGGCGCCCCTTTTGCCGGCGCCCTCACCGACCGCCACGGCGCAGGGTGGGTCACCGTGGCCGGCGCCGTGCTTTATGCGGCAGGTCTTGCGGTTCTCACCATCTCCGGGGATGGCGGACAGATGATTGCAGGCGGTGTGCTGGTCGGGTTGGGGCTCAGCGCCACCGGTTTCACCGTGGTGCTGGGAACCGTTGGCCGTGTCGTTCCCGAAGCCCAACGAAGCGCGGCGCTTGGGCTCGTCGCTGCCGGCGGTTCCATCGGCCAGTTCATGGCGCTGCCTTACACCTACACTCTGATAGCTGGTTTCGGCTGGTCCTTTGCGCTGCTGGCGCTTGCCGCATCGGCGCTCATCATGGCGCCGCTCGCCTATGGTCTCGCGGAAAAGCCAGCTCCAACGCCGAGCGCATCGCAGGCAAGTATGGGCTCAGCCTTCCGCGAGGCACTCGGCGTCCCGAGCTACTGGCTGCTCAATGCAGGGTTTTTCGTGTGCGGCTTTCACCTGGCGTTCATCGGCTTTCACCTGCCGGCCTTCCTGCAGGATGAAGGCTTCGGGTCGGGGCTTGCGACGGCCGCCCTTTCGGTCGTCGGCCTCGCCAATATCATTGGAAGCTACGGCTTCGGCGTGCTTGGTGGACACTATTTGAAGAAGAACCTGCTGAGCCTGCTCTATCTCGCGCGCGCTGCCGCGATCCTGTTGTTCATCGTTTTTCCCATCACCGAGGTCTCCGTCCTCCTGTTCAGTGCCGCGATGGGATTCCTGTGGCTCGGAACCGTGCCGCTCACCAGCGGGCTGGTCGCCGAGATGTTCGGCACCCGCTACATGGCGATGCTGTTCGGGATCGTCTTCCTGGGCCACCAGTTCGGCGGCTTCCTCGGGGCGTGGCTCGGCGGCGCGGCTTTCGACACGTTCGGAACCTACGACGTCATGTGGTGGATCAGCATTGCCCTTGGCATCATCTCGGCCTTGTTGCACTGGCCGATCGCCGAACGCCGGGCGGGGGGCGCCGTGGCGACATCATAGTCCTGTCCCCTCAGGCATCCTCTTCCGGCACCTCGTCGCAGCCGATCATCCACTTGACGCCGAAACGGTCTGTCAGCGTGCCGAAGCCCTTGCTCCAGAACGTCGGGGCGTAGGGCATCTGGATTTCACCGCCGTCGGCCAGCGTATCGAATGCGGCCTTGCCCGCGTCAACGTTGGGAAAGCTCACCATCACCGACGCACCGGCCATGGGCGGGCTGTCCCTCATTACGTTGTCCGACGCCATCAGATAACCGTCGCCGATCTTGATGCGCGCATGCATGATCCAGTCCTTGCGGTCCTCCGGCACCTCGAAGTCCGGCGGCATGTCGGACGCCAGCATCTTCTCCACGGTTTCGCCGCCGAAAATCGCGACATAGGATTCTATGGCCTCGGCGCATTCGCCGTTGAAGAACAGATAAGGTGTCGGGGTCATTGTCAGCTCTCCCATCCTCGAAAGACTTGAAAAACGGAAAGAAGCCACGGACCACGGCAAAATGACACCAGTGTGTCATCATGCCGACCACAGTTGCGCTCTTGCAATGCCAAGTGTAATCGCCATCATCGCCGCAGCAGACAGTCAGGAAATGCAAATGACTCCCAAAGACGTGGTCGGGGCGTGGATCGAGGCCTTCAACGCGGCGGACATCGACACCCTGGCGAAACTCTACGCGCCTCACGCGGTCAACGACCAGGTGGTTTTCCCGGAACCGCTGCGCGGACGCGAGGCGATCCGCAAGATGTTCGAGATCGAGTTCGGCCGGGCGCGCATGACGTGCATCGAGGAACGCCTCTACGAATGCGGAGACACGGCCATTCTGCAGTGGCGCGATCCGGTCGGGTTACGCGGATGCGGCTTTTTCCAGGTCAGGGACGGCCGGATCGTTCACCAGAAGGGCTACTTCGATCAGCTCTCCTTCTTCCGGCTTCAGGGCATTCCCGTCCCCGAGAGCTATCTGGACACATGACCAACAAGGCGAAAGCGGACATATCAGGCGATTTCCGCAGGCCTTCGTTTGACAATTTTCCGCGCAGCGCCCATACACGCGTATTCGGAATTGCACTCTGCCTTGCTGCACCGGCCGCTGTGAGCATAAAGACCATAGCCGGCCACTCTCAAGACATCGTCAACTTCGGATCGGCACTCGCGCGATGGTCGTGGCGGGCGCCACACACTATCTTTCAAACTTCAGGAGTTCACGATGGCTACTGGCACTGTCAAATTCTTCAACGCACAACGCGGATACGGCTTTATCGAGCCGGATGACGGCGGCAAGGACGTTTTCGTCCATGTGACCGCTGTCGAGAAAGCCGGCATACCGCCGCTGGAGGAAGGTCAGAAGATCTCTTACGAGGTCGAGGCCGACGAACGCTCAGGCAAGTCCTCCGCCGTAAACCTCGCGCAAGCCTGACGCTGCAGTATGGCGCCGGCCACCGGCGCCAACATATATGCGCGGCAGGACACCCGTCCTCCCGCGCTCCGTTCCGCCTACCCGATAGGAGAAAGCACCTGCGAGTTCTCGTCCGTGACAACAATGTCGAACAGGCCCTTCGGGTCCTGAAAAAGAAACTTCAGCGCGAAGGTGTGTTCCGCGAAATGAAGCGCCGCCGCGCCTATGAAAAACCATCCGAACGGCGCGCACGCGAAGCCTCGGAAGCAATCCGGCGCGCCAAGAAGCTGGCGCGCAAGCAGGCGCAGCGCGAGGCCGGCGTTACCCGGTCCCGCGGCCGGGGCAGCCGCTAAAGCGCGGCAGCATCACAGATGACGAGAACTTCCTGGACGCCCGATGGCGGTGCGTCACGACAAGATGCTCGCGCGCTGGCCCGAAATCTCGCGTCTTATCGCGGCGCCAACGCCGCGCGCAGCCTGATTGAGCTTACGATAACACTCGTGCCCTTCGTGCTGATTTGGCTGGCGATGTGGATGACGCTCGGCCTCGGCTACTGGTTCACGCTGGTGCTGGCGGTGCCGGCGGCGGGCCTGTTGGTGCGACTGTTCCTGATCCAGCACGATTGCGGCCACGGCGCCTTTTTCAGGTGGCGGCGCACAAACGACTGGACCGGGCGCGTCCTTGGCGTCCTGACGCTGACGCCCTACGACTACTGGAAACGCTCCCACGCCATTCACCATGCGACGTCAGGCAACCTCGACCGTCGCGGTATCGGCGACATCGATACCCTGACGGTACGCGAGTATCTCGCGCTTCCCTGGTGGCGAAGGCTGGCCTACCGGCTCTATCGCAACCCGCTGGTCATGTTCGGCATCGGCCCGGCCTATCTGTTCGCGCTGCAATTCCGTCTGCCTGTCGGATTTATGCGCGATGGCTGGCGTGCGTGGGTGAGCCCGATGGCGACGAATGCGGCGATTGCAGCCGCAGCGGCAGTTATGATCTGGGCCGTGGGTGTCGCCGATTTTCTCGCCGTTCACGTGCCGGTCGCGCTGCTCGCCGCCTCAATCGGTGTCTGGCTGTTCTACGTACAGCATCAGTTCGACCCAACGGCATGGGCCCAGGACGAGCACTGGGACGTTCATGATCTGGCCCTGCACGGCAGCTCCCACTACGACCTGCCGGGCGTTCTCAAATGGTTCACCGCCAATATCGGCGTGCACCACGTCCACCATCTATGCAGCCGAATTCCGTTCTACCGGCTTCCGCGGGTGCTGGGCGACCATCCCGAACTCGCGTCGATTGGCCGGATCACGATGTTTGACAGCCTGAAATGCGTGCGCCTCACCCTTTGGGACGAGACGGCACAGCGGCTCATTTCCTTCTCCGAACTCGACGCTCGGCGCAAGGCAACGTAAGGCCGATTGACGCCCGCTTCAGTGCGCCGCGCCGTCGAACACCTCGTGACCGTCGAATGACCGGCGCAGCTTCAGATAGCCGTCGCGGTCGAGTTTCGACGGGGCCCCTTCGATCACGGCACGCGCCTCGGCCGCCCCGTCACACAGCAGATCAACTGCGAGCATGGCCATGGACTTGGCCGGGTTCACGGCTGCCAGCGTGTGATCGCGGACGTAGTACTCCTCGCTGTGCGGCGCGCCTTTGGTTCCGCCGCTGCGCGGATGGACGACAGGCATCAGCATGCTTAGGTCGCCAACGTCGGTCGATCCGGTCTGGTGGCGGGCGCCTCCCATGTTGTCCGCGCCGACGATCTCTGCACAATTGGCATATTGCAGCTCGATGAGCCGCTGGTCCGGTTTGTTGGGCATGTAACCCGAAACGGTCTCAATCTCGACCCGTGCGCCTACGGCAAGCGCTCCGGCGCGCATGCAGCGGTCGACCGTCTCGCTCGCCTCGCGCATGGCTTCGACGGTTCGGGCACGCACCATCGTCTCGATGCGCACGTCCGACGGAACGGAACTCGTGGCATCGCCGCCTCTTGTGATGATCGGGCTGATGCGCACGAGATCGTTCTCGTGGAACCGTTCACGCTGGGCGTCGATCGCGGACAGGGCAATGGTCGCCGCCTTGAGCGCGTTGACCCCCTTGTGCGCGAAGCTTCCCGCGTGTGCCGCCACGCCGCTGAAACGGATTCTCTTGACGAGGGCCCCGTTGTGCGTGTCGCCGACGCTCGCGTGACTGTCGTCGAGGCCGTTCGGCGTGTGCGTGATCGTGATCATATCGATGTCGTCAAACGCCCCAAGACGGACGAGTTCCGGCTTGCCGATCACGAACTCGAGCTCACCCTTTGCCTTCAACTCCAGCCTCTCGCCGATCTGGATGCATTCTTCCGCCGGAACGGCGAACAGCACGACGTCGCCGTCGAGATGAGACATGACCGCCTGCAGCCCGAACCCCGCGCCGATCATGGAGGCGATCTGCGCATTGTGGCCGCAGCCATGAGCCGCGCCGGTCTGTCGATCGGCAACCGGACTGGCCGGCGTGATGATCGAATCGAGTTCACCCAGAATGCCCACCGTGGGTCCCGGCGTGCGGCCCGTCATTCTCGCCTTGACGCCGGTGCGGGCAAGTTGCGCAGTGTACGCGAGTCCCATCTCGGTGAACTTGCGCTGCACCACCTCCGAGGTTCGGGTTTCGAAGAACCCGGTCTCGGGATGCGACATGATGTCGGTGCTGATATCGATGATCTCGTCGGCGCGCCGGTCGATTTCCGCCTTCACCTGTGCCTTGAGGTCTTCTTTGGAAAGCGTCACTGATGAACTCCTGAATACATGTTTGGCTATCCGTCGTAGTGCAGCTCGCCGGGAAAGGACAAGTGAAAACGGCAGGGCAACCGGTCCGCGCGCTCAGCCATAGGCCCGCTTACCGTCGCTTTCCATCTCTCTGTCGAGACGCGCCGCCAGCGTGTCGCTCACCGGGATCATCGGCAGTCGCACTTCGGGACTTTCGATGAGCCCCGCGCGCCACAACCAGTGCTTGATCGGCGATGGGCTCGGTTCGGCGAACAACAACCGCGGCAAATCGGCTAGGGCCTGCCACGCGGCCAGCGCGCCCGCCTGATCTCCCTCGACCAGCCGGTTGCGGATTTCCGCGAAGCAATGCGTCTCGATGTGAGCCGAGGCGAGAATGGCCCCGTCGGCCCCGCATGTCAGCGCCGCGTAATACTGCGCATCTTCGCCCGTCAGCACCGCGAAGCTCTCCGGACGGGCCCGCAGCAGGTCGAAGGTCTGGACCGGGTCGGCGCAGCAATCCTTGACGCCGGCGATGTTCTCGCGCGCCGCGAGCCGCAGCATCGTCTCGTTCTCCATGTTGACGCCGGTCCGGTAGGGGATGTTGTAAATGAGAATGGGCCGCGTAGTTGCGTCCGCCAGTGCGCTGAAATGAGCGTGGAGCCCGTCCTGCGACGGGCGCGTGTAATAAGGGCAGGCAACCAGGTAGCCGTCGACCGGCCACTCTTCCGTGCGTTCCAGCGCCTTCACGAGTCTGCGCGTGTCGCTGCCCGACGCACCGAGGAAAACCGGCACCTCCCGGCCAATCCTCTCGAGTTCGTCTGTGCATACGCCGACGAGCGTTTCCAGCTCGCTCTCATCAAGCGTCAGTCCCTCGCCCGTTGTCGCGCCCAGGATGAAGCCGTCGATCGGTTCGTTGGCGTAGTGCCGTATGAGACGGCCCAGTGATGCATCATCCAGTGCGCCGTCGCGAAACGGCGTTATGAGGGGCAGCCACAGCCCCTGCAGTCTCGGTTGTCCGGTTTCCATGATCGTCTCCTGTTTCTTTTGCGAGCCGGAGACGAGACAGCAAAAAACCCCGTCCAAACCGGCGGGGTTCAACACGATCCGTTTGGTGCTGCCGTTTACAGCGCGTGACGTCGGCCGATCCCCGTTTCCGGGGATTTTTTCAATTTCGCTGATGTCACGCAGTCAAGGATCATGCCCGGTATATCGCCATGCACGACCGCTCTGTCAAGACGGGCACGGGACAGGTGACAAACACAAAGGCAACTTTGCTTTCAAATGCACCACGGGTTCAGCACGTACGGCGGCGCAACTCCTTCAGCACATCCGCGACGAGTGCCGCGACGGGGCGCAGCTCCGAGAACACGCCCTGCGCCTGCGACTGGTTCAGGGTGCCGCAGATGGTCGCGTCCTGTTGCGGCCAATAGAGCATGAAACTCTTCAGGAACCCCGTATGGCCCCACAGCTCGCCCGCCCCGGGCATGCCGAGCGCTGCGAGATCGAAGTGCCGCACCCCGAGACCGTAGGAGACGCCGGGTTCGCCGGTCGGCGTAAGGGTCAGCATCTGCGCGCGGGTCGCCGGGTCGCGGAAAACCCGGTTGTCGGCCATGGCGCGTATGAAACGTTTCAGATCCGCAGCCGTCGAAACAAGCCCGCCACTGCCCCAGTGTGCGGTCACGCTGCGGGTATCGCCATACCCACTCCCGCCGGTGAAGGCGCGGGACACTCGACGCCACGTCACGCTCGAACGTATCGGTTCGCGGAACAGCAGGTAGGTGTGCGGCATGTCGAGCGGGTCGAAAAGACGAGCGCGCAACACGCGGTGGTACGCCGCGCCGGTGACATGCTCGATGATGAGCCCGGCCAGCAGCAGTCCGGTATCGGAATAGTGCCAGCCCTCACCCGGCGGGAAACGCGATTTCAGGTTTTGACTGGTCCAGTCTACAATCTCATATGGTTCCCAAAGCGTGTCCGGCCTTGCGTTCATCTGCGCAACGAACGGCATGACCCCGTCGTCCCTCGCCTCGCCGTCTCCGAAGAAGTCCGCGAGGCCGCTGGTGTGGCTGAGCAGTTGGCGCGGCGTGATATGCGGCCCGTAGTCGTACCCCGCGATGACGTGCAGTCCTTCCGTCACCGCCGCCGGCAGACAGCTGCCAATCCCCGCATCAAGGTCGAGCCGGCCCTCCTCGGCGAGCAAGAGCAGGGTCGTCGCCGTCATTATCTTCGTTATGCCCGCAATCTGGAACTGGTCGTCGGGGCACATCGGCTTCGCCGTCTGCGGATCCGCGAAGCCCCGCGCTCCGCTCCAGGAAAATGACGGCGCGGTTATCTGGAGGACACCGCTCCGGACTTCCGGGTCGTCGTGAACCGCCCGGTTGAGAAGGCCATCCATCTTGTCGACGTCCTGAATGCGTGCATGGGTGTTCATTCGGTTCTCACTTCTTGTTTTTGTTTCCGGTGGCTTCGCGCATCGTCGGGACTGGCCGGGATATGGCGCGCGCCCGTCGTTTCGCCCAAGGTGATGTAATCGGAAATCCGGCTCGCAACTTCATCGGCATGCGTCACAGGCCCCATATGACCCGCGCCGGGAATGACAGAAAGGCGGCAGCGAGACATGGTCTGCGACAGCAGTTCCGCTATGAACCGCGTCGGCCGGGGCGCATGTTCACCGCGCAGCACGTGCACCGGGAACGGGAACCCGAGATAGTCCTTCAAGGGCGTGGGCTCTTCCAGGAGCGCCCGGAAATCCAGCGGCAATTTGGGCGCGAGGGCGATCAGGGCGCCTTGCGTGCTCTCCCGCATCGCCTCCCAGGCACCCGGGCCGCTCCAGTAGTCGACGAAGCGCGCGACGGCGCCGCGGTAGTCGCCGCTCAGCACTCCTTCGTGCACAAGTTCGACAATGTTCGTGATTTCAAAGTGTGCGTCGGCGCCGTCTCCGCCCATCTGCAGCAGCAGATGGAACGCGGATGGCTCGTAAAGCGTCAACGTCCGGATGCGATGGGGTCTGGCCAGCGCGACCTTCAGCGCGACCCCGCCACCATATGAATGGCCCACCAGGTGAATGTCGGCGTCGCACCCGTCGATAAGCGCAATGGAGCGCGCGGCTTCATCGGCAAGGGTGAATGCGTGCGCGCCGGTCCAGGGGCCAACGCTCCCCGAGCCAAAGTATTCGGGGTCGTGAAGGTCGAACACCTCTTCCAGTCTCCCGGCAAGCGCACCCCATTGGCCCGACCCGCCGCCGGAGCAACGCAGTGCGATCACCAGTGGACGGGGACGCCGTGCATCTTGCGCGGTCGACTTCATCGGTCTTGCTGTCCTTTGCGTATGAATACGGAGAAACGCAGAGCTGAGTCGCAACACTCAGCCGACGCGTGAATTGGCCTCTTCAAAGAGCCGCATGTTCTTCTCTACGTCGTAGGTCTTCTCGGAGAGGTTTTCCGGCTCCCACTCGCTCCTGTGGGCTTCGAAAAAGTCTCCGCCATAGACATGGAGCGCGCCGGTGAACAGTCCCGTCGGGTTTGTCACGGAATGGATGATGTCACTGCCAAGCGGAGCTGCATCGCCCGGCGCGAGAGATTTGGCGCCGGCCGCCTCGATCTTTCCATCCGGATGGTCGGGCACCCGGCGCCAGAAGATGTTGTCCTCACGACCGGTGTAGACGCCGATCACCGCCCACATATTGTGATTGTGAGGCATCAGGGTCATGCGGGGCGCCCAGATGACATTGAGGATCGTCAGGTCAGGCGTATGGAGAAGTCGCTGCACACCGCCGACGCGCGGTGAACCAAGGGCATTCACAAGTTGCCCCGGCTCCGAAACGGCTCTGGCGACAGTTTCGCGAACGGCCTTGTGGGTTTGATCCTCGGTCAACGCCGCGCGGCAGTCCTCAATGAACCGTTGAAGCTCAAACATCGTGTTCTCCTGAAATGGCGATCCTCGTCATCCCTCTCCGTGCGCCTTGAGCAGCTTGTAGAGCCCGAGTTCCCCGCCAATGTGTACAATCGGGACACAGAACGCTCTGCCGAGATCGACAAGCATCTTTCCGACGAATTCGTTCAGCTTGCTCTCGTCAATTTGTTCTGTGTTGATTTGTTCCATTTCGAATCCTATTTCAGACCACAACCGGCGGCCGCTAACTTTGACGGACAGATAGTTAAGGTTGCCGGCTTCATGAATGACGGGAAGTCCAGAAAACTTGTCCGAAATGCCGGATATTGTGGAGAGCGTTGAAATCGTGTGTTCCTTGGGCGTGTCGTTGAGGACAAAGAAATCAAAGGATTGCGCGGCCCGCGAAGCGGAACCGGCCGCGCCGCGAGACATGGCCAAATGCCCGTCGCGCACGCGAATCCGGCCCTTCTTCAGGAAATCTCCACCTTTTCACCAAGCAATCGAACGCTCCGGCCCTAGGATTGCAAGAAGTGCAAGCGAGTCGGATCAGGGAGGACGACGATGACCTCAACGATGCACGCAAGACGTGAGTCGCCAACCGACGTTCAATTCCGGAAGGTGGGGTGACAAGATGGATGCACTAAGCAAGCTGCTCCGTGCAATGCGGCTTTCCGGCTGCGTGTTTTTCGACGCGGAATTCACCGCCCCCTGGTGTGTGGCGGGTCAGGCCCGGCCCGAGGACCTGCCGCCTGATATGCCGGTTCCGGCACATCTGATGGAATACCACTACATCATCGACGGAGAGTTCTTTTTGCAATCGAATGGTGGTGCTCCCATACGTGCACGCCAGGGTGAACTCCTTCTCCTTCCCCGCAACGATTTCCATGTTCTGGGCAGCAATCTCGGTCTGGAACCCGCGCAAGAGGAAACGATGAATGCGGTCGAGGTCGAGGGCGGCATCGCACGGATTCGATACGGTGGCGGTGGTGCCCCTACGCATATTCTGTGCGGCTATCTGGGCACGAACGATGTCAACAACCCTTTGCTCATGAGCCTGCCGAGCGTCATCCAGCTCGATCTGCACGAAACGTCGACAGCCGCCTGGATCCAAGGGGCCATTCGCCATGCCATGCGCGAATTGACCCAGGGCGGGCCTGCCGTTGCGGCAAACCTGGCCACGTTGGCGGAAGTGCTGTTTGCCGAGGCAGTGCGGGCATATCTCAAGGATCTGCCGGACGGCCAGACCGGCTGGCTCGCAGGCCTGCGTGATCCGGTCACGTCAAAGGCCATTGCCCTTATCCACACGCAGCTTGACCGGGCCTGGACTCTTGAGGACCTCGTGCGGGAAGTGGGCACATCACGCTCGGCACTCATGGAGAAGTTCGTCAGGTTGGTCGATGCGTCGCCGATGCAGTATCTGCGCAGCCGCCGTCTGCTGCGGGCATCCGAGCAGCTCACCTGCGACGGCCGGTCCATTTCAGAGATCGCCTTCGCCGCGGGCTATGAGTCGGAGACGGCGTTCAGCCGCGCCTTCAAGCGTGAGTTCGGCATATCTCCCAAGGCTTACCGTGCCGGCGGACGCCCGGAGGGCGAAGCGAACAAACTTGGCGAATGTCCAGACATCGACGCGGCGCACCATAACGCTCAACCGGCCGTTTGACCGTCATGTCTTCCCCCGCACGTGATCGCGATAAGCGCTGATCGGTCTTGAGTGCGTGACCAAAAGATCGGCGAACCGCCGCACGGTGATCGAAAGGTGCCGGCTCCTGGGATAGACGATGAAGATCCCGCCATAGTTGATCATGTGGTCACCGAGAACCGTGACCAGCCGCCCTTGCACAACATCCTCGAAGACATGGTACTCGGGCAGGAGTGTCAGACCCGCACCGCCAACCGCAAGATCACGCGCCGCCGCCCCGCTGTTGACGCTGACATTGCCCTTCACCTGATGACGTTTGGTCGTCTTGTCGTGCAGAAGCGGCCAGCGATCCTTGTAGGGCGCCGCCGTATCGATGATGCAATTGTGTTTGCGCAGATCAGCCGGTCTGAGAACCTGTCCATTCTGCTGCAGGTACGCAGGGGACGCGACCAGCGCCAGGTTCAGGTCAAGAAACTTGCGTGCGATCAGGGTTGAATCCTGCAAGCGTCCGACACGCACGGCAAGGTCGAACCCTTCTTCGACCAGATTGACGACGCGATCGACGAGAAGAAGGTCGAGGTCGACTTGCGGAAAATCCCGAACGAAGCCCGCCACCACATCTTCCATCAGGATATCGCCCACGAATACCGGCATCGTCACCCGGAACCGGCCCTCCGGTTGCGCGCGCTCGCGGCGTCCGGTTTTTACCAGCGCATCGAACTCCTGCACGATGCCCTGACACTGGCCGAGCACGTCCTCGCCGGCCGGCGTCAGGCTGAGGCTGCGGGTGGTGCGGTGGAAGAGCTGGGCGCCCAGCATATCCTCAAGATTGACCACATGACGGCTGACAGAGGACGGCGAGAGGCCGAGCGCCTTGGCGGCACTGGCAAAGCCGCCTTGCCGCGACACCTCCACGAACACCTGCAATGCCTTGAGCGTATCCACTCAATTATCCCGTTTTTTGCAACACAGAATTGGGACATGAGCCTATTCTTGATTTTACCGGTGCACAATACATCAGATGAAGGCGCCGCGAGGAGCGCACATTTCATTCGGACCACCGGTGTCCTGCCCTGAAGCGCCCCTCGCGGCTCCATATCTGGTTCGAATACGAGCCGGCCCGGCATTGAGGCCGATACAGGCGGAAGATTGCGATGGCAAACAGTATTGGCGCGGAAGGGTCTGGCGTGGGGTCGGAAAGCTGTCGACAGGTCGGCATCGTTAGCCGCAACCATTGTGAGATGGACACACTCGGTGAATTGCTGCGAGCGATGAGGTTGTCGGCCTGCGCGTTTCTTGAGGCCGAGTTTACCGCGCCCTGGTGCGTGGCATCCCGGTTGACGCCCGAGGATTGCCCATTTCGGATGTCACCTCCGGCACACATGATTGCTTATCACTACGTGGTCGAGGGCGAATTCCTGCTCCAGGTCCGCGAGCAGCAGCCGGTGTTCGCCCGGCGTGGCCATCTGTTGTTGCTGCCGCGCAATGATCCGCATGTGCTCACCAGCACTGCCGGTCTCGATCCGATTGATAACTCCGCCTTGATTGAGTTCGACGCCGATGACGGAATTGGCCGGTTGCGCCACGGCGGAGGCGGTTCACGCTCACACCTGTTATGCGGTTATCTGGGCACAGAAGACGCAAGCGATCCGTTGCTGATGCACCTGCCCGCACTCGTTCACCTCGATCTGTCCGATACATCCACCGCGGCATGGGTCGAAGGTTCCATTCGGCATGCCATGCGCGGGTCGACGGCGGGCGATCAGGCGGCGACGTCGAACCTCACCAAGCTGGCCGAGGTTCTGTTCGGAGAAGCCATCCGTGCGTACCTCCAGGACCTGCCGGAAGATCAGGGCGACTGGATCGCCGGACTGCGCGAGCCCGTCATCGCCAAGGCGCTCGCGCTCATTCACAGCCGTCTTGACCATCCATGGACGTTGGAAGACCTTGCGCGCGCTGTCGGCGCGTCCCGCTCAAAGCTCACCAACAGGTTCATGTACGCAATGCGCGTTTCACCGATGCAGTATGTCCGCCGCCGGCGCCTCTCCCGGGCGGCCGACGAGCTGTCCGGCAATTGTCGTTCGATCGCCGAGATCGGGTTCGCTGCAGGTTATGACTCCGAGGCCGCTTTCAGCCGCGCCTTCAAGCGGCAGTTCGGGGCGTCGCCCAGCGCGTTTCGCGCTGGAGATGACTCTGCGCCAATGAACTGATCACGGGCCGCCGGATTGAAGCGCGGGCCTGGTCAGGACCGCACGCGTTCCGATTTTGGATCGTACAGAGGCTGCGCCGATGCATCTGCGGCAACCCTGCTTCCGGCGATCTCGATCTCGTAGGAAGAACCCAGGACGTCCTGAACGCTCTCGCCCACGCATGGCACGTAACCAAGCCCGACTGCCGCACCCAGATGATGGCCGTAATTTCCCGATGTCAGGTAAGAGACGATTTCGCCATCGCGCACGACCGGTTCGTGGTGGAACAGCAGCGGTTCCGGCTCGCGAAGCTTGAATTGCAGAAGACGGCGCTCAAGACCCGATTCCTTCTTCCGAAGCACCGCGTCGCGGCCGATGAACTCGCCCTTGCCGGTCTTCACGGCGAAACCAAGACCCGCTTCGAGCACATGGTCCTCGTCGGTGATATCGTGGCCGAAATGCCGGTAGGCCTTTTCTATCCGGCAGGAGTCGAGCGTGTGCAGGCCGCAGAGCCTGAGCCCCACATCCTCGCCCGCCTCGACAAGCGTCTCGAAGACATGCGCCGCCATCTCCACCGGCACATAGAGCTCCCACCCCAGCTCACCGACATAGGTCACGCGGTGCGCACGGGCCTGAGCCATGCCGACTTCGATCTGCCGCATGGTTCCAAACGGATGCTCCTCGTTCGAGAAGTCGTTTGACGAAATGTTCGACAGCAGCTCGCGCGCCTTCGGCCCCATGACACACAGCGTCGCCTCACTGTTCGTGGCATCGTGAACAAACAGATGAGACTCCGGGTCGGTGTGTCGGTGCAGCCATGCCAGGTCCCGCTGCACCGTCGCCGCCGGAACGACGAGCAGGAATTCGGTCTCGGAGAGCCGCGTGACGGTGAGGTCGCTCTCAACGCCTGCTCTGTCGTTGAGCATCTGGGTGTAAACGATCCGTCCCGGCGCCACGTCGACATCATTGCCGAACAGCTTCTGCAGGTTCGCGCATGCATCGCGTCCCGATACCCGGATCTTTCCGAAGGACGTCATATCGAACAGGCCGACGCCCTCGCGCACCGCAAGGTGTTCGCGGCGGTTGTTGTCGAACCAGTTCTGCCGTTTCCAGGAATACCGGTATGCCGGCTCCTGCCCGTCGTCGGCGAACCAGTTGGCGCGTTCCCAGCCCGCCACCTCGCCGAAGACCGCGCCGCGGCTCTTCAGGTGTTCATGGAGCGGCGAACGGCGTACGCCACGGGCGGTTGCCATCTGCCGGTAGGGAAAGTGGTCCGCATAGAGCAGGCCAAGGGCCTCGGTGGCGCGGTGATACAAATAGGTCTTGTTGGCCTGAAACGGCTGCACGCGGCGGATGTCCACGTCCCACAAATCGAACGGCGGCTGGCCATCCTCCATCCACTGGGCGAGCGCCATGCCGGCCCCGCCGGCGGATTGGATGCCGACCGAATTGTACCCGCATGCCACCCAGTAATTCTCAACCTCGGCCGCTTCGCCGAGATAGAACCGGTCGTCCGGTGTGAAACTCTCCGGGCCGTTGAAGAAGGTGTGGATGCCGACCTCGGCAAGCGCGGGAAACCTGTTCACGGCCATTTCGAGGATCGGCTCGAAGTGATCGAAGTCTTCCGGCAGCTCGTCGAAACAGAAGTCTTCCGGAATGCCGTCCATCCCCCACGGTTTGGCGACCGGTTCGAAAGCGCCCAACAGCATCTTGCCGGCGTCTTCCTTGTAGTATGCGCACTCATCGGGGACGCGCAGCACCGGAAGTTGCGTCAGGCCGGGGATGGACTCGGTGACCATGTAGAAGTGCTCACAGGCCTGCAGCGGTACCGCGACCCCGGCCATCGCACCCACTTCGCGCGCCCACATGCCGGCGCAGTTGACCACGTGCTCGCATGATATCTCCGTCGTCTCACCGTTGCGTTCCGCGACGACACCGGCCACCCGCCCCTTCTCGGTGCGGATTTCGCTGATCTTGACGTTTTCATGGATCGACGCGCCGCGCGCCTTCGCCCCCTTGGCAAGGGCATGGGTGATATTGGCAGGGTCGCCCTGCCCGTCCTTCGGCAGATAGACCGCGCCGACGACGCCCTCGATATTGAGATGGGGATACATCTCCTGCGCGCGGGCGGGAGAGATCGGCTCGATCTCGACGCCGTAGGCACGTGCCATGGAGGCACCACGCGAGATCTCTTCTTGACGTTCCTCGGTCAGGGCAACAGTGATGGAGCCGCAGCGACGAAAGCCTGTCGCCACACCGGTCTCGTCCTCAAGCGTGCCGTAAAGCTCCTGACTGTATTTTGCCAGGCGTGTCATGTTGGCGGAGGCGCGCAACTGCGCGATCAGCCCGGCTGCGTGCCAGGTCGTGCCGCTGGTGAGCTGTTTGCGTTCGAGCAGGAGGATATCCGTCCAGCCGAGTTTCGCCAGGTGATAGGCAACCGAACACCCCGAAACGCCCCCGCCGATGATTACGACCCGTGCATTTGTGGGCAATTCGCGCATGTTCTCACCTTCCCCGTCGCACCGTCATGCGGACCCGTTCAGGCCCGGAGCCTTTCGTTCTTTGGATCGAAAAGAGGCTCTCTGGACACCACCGCCGGGATGCGCTCTCCCAGCACTTCGAGTTCAAGCGCCGTTCCCTCACCGCTGAGCTCGGCATCGATGAAGGCAAGGGCGATCGCCTTCTTGATACGAAACCCGTAACCGGCAGAAGACACAAAGCCGACACGGCTGCCATTGTGCCAGACGGGCGCGGCGAATGGCGCGTCGGCCGTGCCCGCGTCAACAACAAGCGGGACGAAACGCTGCCCGGAACCCTGCTGCCTTTCCGCAAGCAGTGCCGTCCGCCCCAGAAAGTCGTCCTTGTCCAGCTTGACGAAGCGATCGAGCGACGCGGTCAACGGTGAAACCTCACCGAGCAAGTCCTGCTTCCAGGCGCGGTAACATTTCTCCAGCCGCAGGGACTCCATGGCGTAGGCACCGAAATCCTGGATCCCGAACTCTTCACCCGCCGCTACAAGCTGGTCGTACAGCGTCACGATGTCCGAGACCGGCGCGTGCAGCTCCCAGCCCAGTTCACCGACATAGTTCACCCGCAAGGCGTGGACGCGGATGCCGCCAACGTCGATCTCGCGCGCCGAGAGCCAGGGGAACGCGCCATTGTCGAGGTCGGCATCGGTCACTTTCGCAAGAGTCGCGCGGGCGTGCGGACCGGCGAGGACCAATGTGCTGAAGTCCCTTGTGACATTTTCAAGCGTCACGCTGCCATCCGACGGCAAATGGTTGAGCAACCAGTCCCGGTCCTGCCATTCGCCGGGCGCGGGCCCGATCAGACGGAAGGCGTCTTCCGAAGTCCGCGTCACGGTCATTTCCGTCACGATCATTCCCGCCTCGTTGCAGAAGTAGCAAAGCGCGATGCGTCCGGGCTTCGGCAGCACGCCCGCAATCAGACCATCGAGCCACGCGGTGGCCCCCGGACCGGATACTTCAAACTTGGTGAAGCCGGGCATATCCAGGATACCAACCCGTTCGCTCACAGCGGCGCATTCCTCGCCGATGGCATCGAACCAGTCCGGCCGGTGGAAGCCGTTGCTCTGTCCAGGATCAGCGCCGTTTTTGGGAATCCATGTCACACGCTCCCAGCCACCCCGGTCGCCGAACTGTGCGCCTTTCTCGACAAACCGGTCAAAGAGAGGTGACGTCTTCATGGGCCGGCCGGCAGGCCACTCCAGGTACGGCAGATGCATGGCGTATTCATGCGCATACACCTCGACCGCCTTGGCCTCGCAATACTGCGCCGTGGTGTAATCCGTGAAGCGCCGGGGATCGCACGCCCACATATCCCACTCGGGACGGCCTTCGACGATCCATTCCGCAAGCACTTTGCCGGCACCGCCTGCCTGGGCAATTCCGAAAGTGAACACGCAGCATTCAAAGAAGTTTTCGAGCCCGGGAACCGGACCGATCAGCGGGTTGCCGTCGGGCGTGTAGGGAATTGGGCCGTTGATGACCTTGCGAACCCCTGCCTCGGCCAGGATCGGGACGCGCGCGCAGGCACTTTCGATATACCACTCCAGCCGATCGAGATCCTCGGTGTAGAGCTCGAAGGAAAAGTCTTCCGGAATGCCCTCTTTCCATGCCGGCGTGGCCTTCTCTTCATACGGTCCGAGGAGCAGACCCTTGCCCTCCTGGCGCAAATAGTAGCTGTCGTCGGGATCGCGCAGCATCGGAAAGCTGCCGTCGCCGCCCGCCAGGTCCGGATGATCGTCAGTGACGATGTACTGGTGTTCCATGACCGTGGACGGCACCTCGCGCCCGACCATGCGTCCGATGACAGGAGCATAGTAACCGGCCGCGTTGACCACCTTTTCCGCCGTGACGTCACCATGCGGCGTTTTCACCTGCCAATCGCCGGACGGCAGCCTTTCGATTGACGACACCGCGCAGAATCGCCGGATCACAACGCCAAGGGCACGCGCACCTTTGGCAAAGGCCTGGGTGAGTTGCGCCGGATCGATATCGCCGTCCTTCGCATCCCACAACCCGCCCTCGAGATCATGGAGCTCCATGTAGGGCATATGAGCCTTGAGCTCCGTCGGCGTCGCGACCTCGAAGTCGATTCCCATTGCCCGGCCGACCGCGGCGACATGCTTGAACTCGTCGAGCCGTGTCGGTGTGCGGGCCAGCCGGACGGCGCCGGTCTGATGATAGTTGATCGGGTAATCGACTTCCTTTGCCAGGCGTTCGTACAGGCGGATCGAATAGGCCTGCATCCGCATGATATCGCGGTTGGCCGAAAAATTAGGGCAGTTGCCGGCTGCATGCCAGGTCGAGCCGGACGTCAGCTCGTTTTGCTCCAGCAGCAGCACGTCGGTGCAGCCCATTTTCGCGAGATGGTACGCGGCCGAGCAACCGGCGGCCCCACCGCCGATGATCACAACCCGGCTGTGGCTCGGTAGCTCTGCCATATGTCCCCCGTCCTCCCTTGGCGCGTACGCAGCAAACCACACACCCTACGCAGGGGCAGGACCGGTCGTGCCGCGTATGACCAGATTGGTATCGATCCTTGTGGCATGCGGCGCCGGCTCGCCGGACAGGGTGAGCAGCAGTGTCTCGGCCGTGCGTTTACCCATCACGTCGGTGGGCACCTTGACCGTTGTCAGCTTGGGCGTGATCTGTGACGCCAGGTCGAGATCATCAAAGCCAACGATGGAGAGTTCCTCAGGGACCCTGACCCCCAGCGCCTGGGCCTCGAACAGAGCGCCGATCGCCAGAACGTCGTTGCCGCACTGAAGCGCCGTTGTCTCCGGCGCGTTGTCGAGCAGCGTGCGAAGGCCGATACGTCCATCCTCGAAACTGTAAGAGCGATGAACCCTGGCCCTGGAGTTCAGCTCCAATCCTCTCTCCGCCAATGCCGCAGATATTCCGGCGACACGCAGCGCGGCGCGGTCGTTGGACTCAACGGGAAAATCAATAATCCCGAAATGCCGGTGACCTTGTTCGAGAAGGTAGCGCGTGGCGGAGCCCGCCCCCTCATGATTGTCGTACCCAACGCATGGATGTGGCCCGGACGGCTGATAGACATTTGTCAGCAGATAAGGAATGCGCCGCGCCTGCAAAAGGTCATAGACCACCGACTTGCGGTTGGCCCCGCACAGCACGACCGCGTCGACGCCGGATTCGATGAGGCTGCGAATTTCCTTGAACTCGAGATCGGAATCGAATTCGTCAATGCCGAGTATCAGGGCGTATCCGGCCTTGCCGAGTTCGCGCTGCAGCGACGTGACGAACTGGGCAAAGATCGAGTCATCTATCGTCGGGATCAGAGCGCCGATACGCAGGCTGCGTTGTGACGATAGGGCGCGTGCCGCATTGTCCGGCACGTAGTACAGCCGATCGGCTATCTCCATCACTTTCGACCGCGTCTCGGCCGTCACACTTTCAGGACGGTTGAACACGCGCGAGACGGTTGCTGTCGATACACCCGCCTCCCTGGCCACCGCACGGATTCCGCCAGACGCCTGTCTGGGAGAAGGCCTTGGACGCAAATTATGCTCCGACACGTCAGTCATCTCTCACCTGATCGATATCTGCCAACAATGTAACCGTTTTAGTCGAAACAGCATACATAAATCTGTGGTCCCAAAAATTTGCTGGTTTTTATGACGTTTCTAATGTAACAATTGTGAAAACGGTTACATTTTGGTTGCTCGACCGTCACAATTGGCGCGGTATACGTCCAGGCGACCGGCAATCGGGGAGAACCATGCTTCGCGAACGAAGCGTGCAGCGTCTTAAAGGGAGTCCAGCAAATGAAACGAATTCTCGCGTCAACGGCAGCTCTGGCCGTCGGAGCATCGATCTCTTTTGGTGCGGCCTTCTCAGCGGACAAGCCGGAGGAAATCACGGTCGCCTACTTCTTGGAATGGCCCACCGCCAACCAGGTGGCCCAGCTTGAGAAAGCGTACGACAAAGAACTGGGTGTCACGGTCAATTGGCGTGCGTTCGGAAACGGCAACGAGATGACCCAGGCCATGGCCTCCGGCAAGGTCCAGATCGCTTATAGCCAGGGTCTGGTGCCTTACGTCGTCGCGGTATCCAGCGGTTTGCCGCTGCAGTTGGTGGGTGTCGCCGTTTCTTATGCGGAAGCCGACAATTGCGTCGTCAGCAAGGAGTCCGGCATCACCAAGGCGAACGCAAAGGAACTGGAAGGCAAGAAGATAGGAACACCGATCGGTAACGTCACCCATTACAAGCTGCTGCGCATGCTCGACCATCTGGGCGTCGATGCGACCAAGGTCAACATGGTGCAGATGAACGGCGCGGACGCGGCGGTCGCCTTTGCGCGCGGCGATATCGTGATGGGATGCGCGTTCGGCGGGCCGATGCTTCGTATGAAGGAAACCGGTGAATACCTGATGACCGCCAAGGAGCAGGAGGACATCGGCATCCGCGTGTTCGACGTCATCTCGGTGACCAAGGAGTTCGCCGACGAGCACCCGGAACTGGTGCAGAAATTCATCGACGTCACCGACAAGGCGAACGCGGCCTACTACAAGGACAAGGCGGCCGCACTGCCGAAGATCGCCAAGGCCGCCGGCATGGATAAAGGCGCGGCTGAAAACCTGCTGAAGATGTTCGCCTTCCCGTCGAAGGCGGACCAGGCGTCGGACGCGTGGCTCGGTGGCACGGTGCAGGAGTTCACGAAACAGGTCGCGGACTTCTTCGTTCAGCAGAAGCAGATGGACAAGGCCTTGCCGAGCTACGACGGCAACATAACCGCGAAGTTCGTGAAATAGACGGGACGGACCGGGCGGCCCCATGGGTGCGCCCGGTTCACCCGGGATTGGAATCTCGAAAGGGGGGATATCCAATGAAGGCGCTAAACGTTGACGACGTCTCAATGGTCTTTGCGGTGCCGAACGGCGGGGACGTCCACGCGCTGGAGAATGTGAATCTGAAACTTGAACCCGGCGAACTGGTTTCCGTTCTCGGACCGTCGGGATGCGGGAAAACCACGCTGCTGAACATCATTGCCGGTTTCCTGTCGCCGACCCACGGCGAGGTTTTCCTGGACGACGATCCCGTCACGGGACCAAGTGCGGAACGCGGCATGGTCTTTCAGCAAGGCGCTCTGTTTGAATGGATGTCGGTCGAGAAAAACGTTGCATTCGGTCCCAGCGTGACCGGTAAGCCGCGCAAGGAAATCAAAGAGACCGTAGACCATCTGTTGTCGGTTGTCGGCCTTGAGGATTTCGCTGCGAAACCGGTTTACCAGCTCTCCGGTGGCATGCAGCAACGCGTGGCCCTTGCCCGCTGTCTCGCAAACGATCCCGAAGTCATCCTGATGGACGAGCCGCTCGGCGCGCTCGACGCGCTGACGCGCGAGAAGATGCAAGGTCTCGTTCTGAAGCTTTGGAAAGAGACCGGCAAGACCATCATCCTGATCACCCACTCGGTGGAGGAGGCCCTGTTCCTCGGCGAGCGCCTGATTGTGATGGCGCCTCGTCCGGGGCGCATCGAGAAGGAGTATCGCCTGCCCTTTGCGGAAATGGGCCTGAAAAAGAGCCCCCGGGACGTGAAAGCGGCGCCGGCATTCATCAAGAACCGCGAGGAAATCCTCTCGATGATCTGGGAGATGGAGGAAGAAATCATGGGCCGTCAGGAGCAGGCACACTAAGGGGCGCGGAACAATGTCCGAGAAGAAAGCAGCATCCAATCTGGCAGTCTGGCTCGGCCTCGCCGACAACAGTTTTACGCGCCAGAAAACGGTAAAGTTCGGCGATGCGTCGGCGGTCAACTCGGGGCGCGGCTACGGCATTATCACGATCGCGGCATTGTTGCTGTTGTGGTGGGTCGCCACCGCCTTCGGCTGGATCAAGCCGATCTACTGGCCCTCTTTCGGCTCGGTTGCGACACGGCTGGAAACACTGTGGAACGACGGTTTTCGCAACGTTGCATTGTGGGATCATGTCGCGATCAGCGTCTACCGAGTGCTCTCCGGCGTCTTCTATGGTGCCCTTGTCGGCATCCCGCTTGGCCTTGCCATGGGTCTGTCCTCGGTCGCACGCGGCGTGTTTGATCCGGTCGTCGAATTCATTCGTCCGATCCCGCCGCTGGCGCTCATTCCGTTGATCATCCTCTGGTTCGGCATTGACGAGTTCGCCAAGATTTTCCTGCTGTTTCTCGCGTCGCTTTTCATCATGACCATTGCGGCGCGCGCCGGCGTCTCCAGCGTGGCCATTTCCAAGGTGCACGCGGCCTACTCCCTCGGCGCATCGAAATGGCAGATTCTGACGCGGGTCATTCTGCCGAACGCCCTGCCCGAGATTTTCACCGGTCTGCGCGTCTCAATGGGCGTGTGCTGGGGAACGGTTGTTGCCGCCGAGCTGGTCGCCGCCGATCGCGGTGTCGGTTCGATGATCATGATCGCCAAGAACTTCCTGCAGACCGATACCGTGGTCATCGGCATCATCATTATCGGGATCATCGGGTTCACCATCGAGATCCTGATGCGCCAGCTCGAGAAGTGGCTCGTTCCCTGGCGAGGCAAGACCTAGGCAGCTCCCGGGTCACTTCGCTGATCTGTTTCAGAACCGAAAAGCGTCTTGCCACGGCGCATCGTGCTTTCTAGGCTCGTCCGCTGATTGGGCGGCGCAGATGGGAGTTCTACATCCTGCGCAAAGACCGAGGGGGCGGTTCATGCCGGGAAATCTGACAATCGAAGATCTACGCAAGGCCGCCGACACGGGCGAGATCGATACCGTAATCATGGCCCAAACCGACATGCAGGGGCGGCTCATGGGCAAGCGGTTTCATGTCCGGCACTTCCTCGATGCCGGCATAGAGGAGACCCATTCCTGCGACTATCTGCTGACCGTGGACATGGAGATGGAGCCGGTGCCGGGCTATGCGTCGGCGAGCTGGGAGAAGGGCTACGGCGACCACACGATGAAGCCCGACCTTTCGACCCTGCGCCGTATTCCCTGGCTCGACGGGACCGCGCTCGTCCTGTGCGACGTGCTCGATCACGACACACACGACGCGGTACCGGTCTCTCCCCGCGCGATCCTCAAACGCCAGATCGCGCGGCTCGAAGCGATGGGTTATGAGGCAATGGTCGCCTCGGAGCTGGAATTCTTCATGTTCCAGGAGTCCTTCGAGGAAGCGCACGGCAAAGGGTACCGCGATCTTCACCTGATCAGTCCCTACAACGAGGACTACCACATCTTCCAGACCGCGAAGGAAGAGGACGTGATGCGGGCGATCCGCAACGGCCTCTATGGCGCGGGCATACCGGTGGAGAACACGAAGGGCGAAGCCTGGGCCGGACAGGAAGAGATCAACTTCCGTTATGCCGATGCGCTGACAACCGCCGACGACCACGTTGTCACCAAGAACGGCTGCAAGGAGATCGCCTGGAGCCGGGGCCGCGCCGTCACCTTCATGGCGAAATGGGACTACACCGCCGCCGGCTCGTCCTGCCACATCCACCAGTCCCTGCGGTCGAAAGACGGCAAAACTCCTGTCTTCTACGACAAGCAAGCAGAGCACGGCATGTCCGATGCCATGCGCCACTATCTTGCGGGCCTGCTGGCGCACGCGTCGGAGTTCACCTTGTTCCTCGCGCCGCACATCAACTCCTACAAGCGCTTCCAGGCGGGCACGTTCGCGCCAACCAAGGCCGTCTGGTCGAACGACAACCGGACCGCCGGTTACCGCATCTGCGGCACGGGCACCGAAGCGGTCCGCGTCGAATGCCGGGTCGGCGGCGCCGATCTCAATCCGTATCTCGCGTTCGCCGGGCTGATCGCCGCAGGCATTGCCGGGATCGAGCAGAAGCTCGACCTGGGGTCGGAGTTCAAAGGCGATGCCTATGCCGCGAAACGGGCTCCCGACATCCCGAAGACCCTCCGCGATGCGGCCCGTGCGCTCGGCCGTTCGAAGATGTTGCGCGCCGCCTTCGGCGACGACGTGGTGGATCATTACGTGCACGCCGCGGAATGGGAACAGTTCGAATATGACCGCCGCGTCACCGATTGGGAGATCTTCCGCGGTTTCGAGCGGGCATAGTCCGCCCTCCCCCGGAACGGTTGCGGCAGCGACCACCACTTGCGGTCGGCGTTCGCGTTCCTAAATACTGCGCTAGAGCCCGACTTTGCTCTTGTGCCCTGCAAGGGGCGGGCTCTGAAGGGAACGCGGATATGCAAAACCGGCTCTGGACGGCCTCCGGCGTCATATGTGCTTCTACCGCCATATTGATGCTGGGCATGACACCGGCTCAGGCGCAAGGCTTCTGGCCCTGGTCCTGGGGCAAGAGGCAGCAGCCGCCCGCCCAGTCGACTCCGCAACCGAGACGATCGGCGCCGGACACTCAGCGACGCAGTACGCGTCCGGGCGGAGGAACCTACCGCACACTGTGCGTACGCACCTGCGACGGCTTCTTCTTCCCCATCAACTTCAAGGTCGGACGGTCCAAGTTCAAGGCCGACAGCGAGGCCTGCGTCCAGCGTTGCGGCACCATCGGCCGGCTTTTCGTGCACCGCAATCCCGGACAGAAAATTTCCAATGCGGTCGATCTCAAAGGCAAGCGCTACGTCGACCTGGAAAACGCGTTCCGGTACCAGAAAGAGTTCGTTCCAGGCTGCGAATGCGGGGCGGCCGGCGCGGGCATACCGGCCTTCGACACCAGCGCTGAAGGGGCGCAGACCGCAGCACCGGCCGAGCCGGTCGTGGAGGAAAGCCAGGCCATGCCGCGCGCTGACAGATTGCCGGGCGCGCCCGGTTCCGGCGCCAGGCAATGAAGACGCCGCACGTTTTCCGTCAAACATTCACCGCAGAGTCTATGGCCTGATCTCGATAGGTGTGCCGTTTGGAACCGCGCGCCAGATTTCACGGATTTCCTCGTCTGTCACCGCAATACAGCCATGGGTCCAGTCGGTCAGGCGGTGCAGGGCGCCGATCCAGCCGATCCCGTTTCTAAGGCCGTGGATCATAATCGCGCCACCCGGCGACACGCCAAGTCCGCGCGCCTTCTTCTTGTCGGCAGCGTTCGGATAGGAAATGTGAAGAGCGCGGTGGAAACTGCTGTCGGGCTTGCGGTAATCGATGCGGTAGAGACCCTCCGGCGTCTTGCCGTCGCCTTCGCGGACTTTATGCCCCTCAGGCGCCCAGCCGAGTGAAACCCTGTAGCTCTTCAGCGGCGCGCCTTGTTTGAGCAAAACCAGACGTCGATCGCCTTTCAGCACAACGATTTTGTCAGCCTTTGCGTCCGCCGGTAACGGTGTCCCCGGCCAAAACCGGACGGCGGCGAGGACGGCCGCCGCCACCACTCCGACCACGATCAACGTTGTTATGATCCTGCGCATTCTTATCCCTTGCCGAGATATCCTTCAGGCCGTGGCCCTGGCGATGACCTCGAAGCCCACATCGATGGCCTGATTTGCCGGCCTGCTGCCTTGCGAACGCTGGAGGATCAGTTCCGCGGCACGCGCACCGATCTCCTGCCCGGCGATCCGGACCGTCGTCAGCTCGAGCCCGCACGAGCCGGCGAAATCGAAATCGCCGAAACCGGCAATGCCGATATCATCCGGCACGCGCAAGCCGCGCCGGCGCGCCTCGTTGATTGCGCCCAGGGCCGCAGAATCCGAAGAACAGAAAACGGCGTCCGTATCGGGCCATTGCTCAATGACCGCGGCGAGGCCTTGTGCGCCACGCTCGATGGGACTGTCGCTGCCGGGTTCGGCAATGATCACACGCGGTTCGCCCGCCGCCCTCTCGGCGATGACCTTTCGATAACCGTCCTCTCGCATCGCCGCGCGGCCGTCGATCCTGCGCACGTGGCCGACAAATGCCGGTTTGCGAAAACCTCTCTCAAACAGAAACCGGGTCATCGCCTGACCGGCCTCGAAGTTGGAAAAGCCGACGGCGCAATCGATCGGCTGTTTCGGAAGTTCCCAGAGCTCGACCACCGGAACCCGCGCACGCGCCAGCAGCTTGCGCGTCGCATCCGTATGCTCCGTGCTGGTCATGACGATCCCGTCGGGCCGCCGGCCAAGCAGCGTTGCAAGAATGTCGGCTTCGGTCTCGGGTGAGTAATCCGTTGTTGCCAACAGCAACTGATAGCCGTCCTGCCTGAGCCGATCAGACAGCCCGTCAACAGTGGACGCAAAGGTCGATCCGGCCAGTGTCGAAATAAGCGCACCGACCATGCGGCTCTTGCGCGAGGACAGCGCGCCGGCGGCGTCATCCGGCACGTAGCCGAGCTCGCGGACGGCGGCCATCACCCGCTCCCGGGTCGTGGCCTTGACTTTATCCGGGTCCCGAAGGACGCGCGAAACAGTGATCTTCGACACGTTCGCCTGCTCCGCGACGTCGCCCATCGTCACCCAATCCCCGCGGGCCTTTATCCGTCCTTTTTCAACCGTTTCGACCAATACCCTTCCGCCTCCGAATCAGAAACCAACAGGCTTCAAGCTGCGAATGACATCGATAACATTGACTCTCGCACAAACGCAATGTTACCGATACCATTATGGTTTAAATCACTATCGGCCGAAGACAAAAAAGGGGAAACGCAATGCTCAGCCAACGCGAGATCGAGTCCTACAGGGAGTCTGGTTACCTGCTGGTTGAGGACGCCGTGAGCGCCGAACAACTGGCCACGCTGCGCGAGATTACTTACGACTTGATCGAAAAGTCGCGGGGCGTGACCGAGAGCAATACTGTCTACGACCTTGACGATGGCCATTCTGCCGATCAGCCCCGACTGACGCGCATCAAGCTACCGCACAAGCAGCACCCCTTTTACTGGGAGGTTCTGAAGAACTCCCACATGACCGAAGTTCTCAACGCGCTTTTGGGTCCCGACACGGTCATCCAGAACAGCAAGCTGAACACCAAGGCGCCCGGTGGCGGTGCCGCGGTGGAGTGGCACCAGGACTGGGCCTACTATCCCCACACCAATGACGACATGCTGGCCTTCGGGCTCATGCTTGAAGATGTCGACGAAGCCAACGGACCGCTCCAGGTCATTCCGGGAACGCACAAGGGCCCGGTTCTCGCCCACACCAATCCGGACGGCATCTTCTGCGGCGCCATTGATCCCGACGATCCCGATTTCCATCAGGACAAGGCCGTGACTCTCACCGGGAAGGCCGGGTCGATGACCGTGCATCACGCACGTGCGCTGCACGGCTCGGCACCCAACAGGTCCGACCGAAACCGGCTCATCCTGTTCTACGAATGCCGTGCCGCGGACGCATGGCCTCTGGTCGGATCCTCTCATTATTCAAAGCTCGCCAAGGACGGACTGCAGGCGATCTGGGATCATCTCGAACAGTCGGTGATTACCGGCGAACTGACCGCCGTGCCGCGCTGCGAGGCTGTGCCGGTGCGCGTGCCGCTGCCTCCGGCGCCGGATTCGGGTTCGCTGTTCAAAACCCAGAAATCAGGGGGCGCGCGCAGCGCGTTTGCGGCCTGACAATCCACAGCATGGATCTTTCTGTGGACCTGGGTGGATAAGTCGAACACGCGGATTGCACGCTCAACCGGGACGGTACAAACTACAGTCGATCGGAAGAGCGAAGAAAACTTCGGTTGTCATCGATTTTTCGGTTACAGGGAGGCGGGATTGAGCTTCGGCGAAATCCTGCCTTTCCTTTTGCCTGTTGACAGCACCTTCCCTCAATCTCACGACGTCCACCCTCCGGGGCGGTCCATCGCACCGGACCTTTTGCGTTACGATCAACATCTAACGCAGGCACATCGACGCTACGCCGGTGGCCCGGCACGGCCAATCCTGTTTGTCGGAACGGGTTAGTCCTTCGGTGTGGGTATTTCGCGCGGGTCTTTTTTGGCCATACGGACGAGATTGTCGCGCGCCTCGACCTCAGCCATGTGCAGCAGATACGCGATCATATCGAGGTCGTGATACGCGGCCTGGCTGCGTAGCGTGCGCACCCGTTTGATGAGCTCCGCCAGCGCCTCCGCCTGGGCCGACGTATCGCGTTCAGAACCGATATTCAACTCGGTGAAGGCCTTGTCCTGCCGCGATGTCATCTGCGAATCCGCCTGTGCATAGATTGCCAATTTTGCCAGATTGCGGGCTGGCGTAAAGAGGCACAACCTATGGATATCCATAGGGGTTGAGAGAATGAGTCGCAACAAGTGCCTCTGTTGTCAATCACGCGGCGAAATCGGCCCAAAGGGCTAGCCGCGCCCTCGGGGCTGTGGCAGTTCGTCACATTCATCCGCCTGTGAAGCCGTATCCGCACATGGACAGCCTCAGGACAGGTCACGGATGCCTCGTCCGTAACCAATTGATTTCCCGAAAACTCTTTTCAACCCTGCCGCCAGTTTAGAATTAGAATTCCTCTAACCGATTGAATAGATTAGAGTTTTAATAGTTCTAAACTGCCATCTCCAATTGACAGCCGCTTCCGGATGAAGCGATGCTGAATTGCTAATCGCTCGCAACAGCAAAACGGTACGCACAGCAAGGGGAAGCGGGCTGCGCGCCCGAAGTGGCCTGAGTCGGGGCCCATTCAGGCGGGTAGGAGTGAGCGGTTTCAGTTGGGGCACCATCCATCACGGCCGCAGACACCGGGGCACTGATGGCGTGTCGGCAGAAGGCCGATTCGATGGCCTGCAGATTCAATAACCGATGGAGAGCAATTATGGAGATTGTCAGAACGGCACTGAGCGGCGAGGCCGCAGCATCGTTTTTTTCGGAATTTCTCGGAAACAGCCAGTGCACACTCGCCGAGATGTTCGACTGGGAAATCCTCGACGACACTTCCGCTCATGCAACAGCGAACGAAAACACGCGTGATGACGCGCACGAAGTTCCGCATGCCGAGGGACAAGAAGCCTCGATTGAGGGGTCCGGTCAAACGCGCTGAACCTGCGCATCGATGTCTCCGGCAGCAGGTTGGGACCGCTCATGTGGACGCGGATCGCATCTCTGCTGCGGGAAGACCGGCTTGAGCGGTTGCGCCGGTTGCTCGTGCGGCGACGCAAGCGTCCGGGTCGTGACCAACATGGTGCTGCTATCAGCAAGCAAGATGCGGCACCGATGAGAAATCACGCCAAGGCACACAAACGGCCCGTGGAGCCTGACTAGTGCAGCGTCGGCCGTAAGCCATGCACCTTAAAGAGATTGACGCGAACCTGCTGGTCGTCCTGGACTCCCTGCTTGTGGATGCCAGCGTCACCAAGGCGGCCGAACGGCTCGGACGCAGCCCGTCCGCGGTCAGCCACGCCTTGGCGAACCTGCGTGAGATATTCCGGGACGATCTGTTCGTTCGCGCGGGGCAACGTCTCGTCCCAACGGCAAGGGCGAAGGAGCTCGCGCCGACAGTGCACGTTCTTTGTTCAGGCATCGAGGGGCTGTTGCGTCCGACCGTTCCGTTTGAGCCACATCTTCAGGAACGGACTTTTATTTTTGCCTGTCCGCAGACACATGAAATGTCGGTGCTTGGCGAAACGCGGCGGGCTGTTCGCAGCGAGGCCCCGCGCATAGACCTCGAGTGCCGGCCCTTCGACGGCGAGCAGAGTCTGGAGGACCTGCGGCAGAACAAGGTTCAGTTCGTGGTGACGCAGGAAACCCCGCGCGAAGACGTCGCCGATTTTGTCTGGCAACCCTTCAAAAAGGATCATTACGTCACCGCCGCCGCCGGCACACATCCCCATGCGGGACGGAAGCTCGGCAAGACCACGTTTTCCGCCCAAGAGCACATCCTGGTTGCCCCCGAAGCGGGCGGTGCCAGACCCGTCCTTGCGCACTTCGAGCATCACAATATCGCGGCCGAGAAGCTTCAGATCGTTCCATCCGCCTTGACCGCATTGTTGCTGGCACTGGAATCCGACAGCCTTGCAACCTTGCCGGCATCCACCTTTCGCACTTTGGGAAATCGGTTGGGCATGGCGGAGATCAAACCGCCATTTCCCCTGCTTCGTGTTCAGACGTTTATCGGCTGGCACCGCAGCATGGACCGCGATGAGTGTCACGAATGGGTCCGGAGCCGCCTGTTGGGCGGTGCGATCGCCAAAACGTAAATTCAGCCCTGTACGGCGGCTCATGACTGCCGCATTCAAATCAGTGCTTCGGCTCGCTCGAGACTGCCTCATGAAGCGACGTGACGAAGCACGACAGTCCGGTACCGCGTAGCGGTACGAAGCTCTTCCCCGCGTGTTTGCAGAACTTCTTCGCGCGCAGGCAGGCGCTGTGGCTGATGCAGTCCACCGGACACATCACAAAATCACCCCGACTCAGGATTTGGCTGAGCCGCGGACCGCTTTCTTCCAGCCCGCCATCGTGATGAATGAACTCGCCGTTCGCGGATTCGACAAACGTCCTCATATACCGGACCTGCGATCTGTGTCCGCCGATATAGACGACCGTGGCGCCGTCGAGATCCAGCCCCTCGTCTGACGCCTGAGCATCGCCAGCAGCCTTCCGCTTTGCCGGAAACAAGGCCCCTTCAAAGGACCGGAACAAGGCGCTCTCGAGAAACTGCTCGACCCGGTCGACCCTGGCACGGGATTCATCGAGCGAACGGCGCAATGTCTGGATTTCCGACTCGCAGCGGCTGATCTTTGTGTTTTGTTCGGCAATCCGTTGGCTCGCCCGCTTCAGCGCCGTTGTCTTTTCGATAACCTCGGCACCCTGCTCCTTCAATGCCGCCTGGAGGTTGCGATAACTTTCATCGCTCTCAAACTGCGCAATCTGCGCCTCCAGTGCCACGAGCCGGCCTTTCAGTTTGGTCTGCGACTCAAGTTGCGATGTGAGATTCGCGATCATGCCATTGCGCTCATCGAGTTGTCGGCGGTTCTGGAGCCGTTCCTCTTCATGAGCGACCGCGGCAGCGCGCGACTGCGCTTCGAGTTGATCAAGACGCTGCAGGGCTTCACGGTTGGCGGCACCGACCATATGGGACAGCATATGGACGTCGCCAAAAGCCTCCTGTGAGAGTTTCGCATCCGCGAGCGGGTGCGACATGACGGCCCAGAACGCCGACGGCACGTTGCCGCGTTTCAGGTTCTCCTGCCAGTAGCTCCGCAATTCGTTGCGGCATGTGACCTTCTTAAGATGATCAATGGCGGAGCGATACTTCTTGTCGAGTGCACGATGCAGAACACGCGCCACATCCGAGTGCAGCTTGACGCAGGCTACGAATGTTCCGTGGATGATGTATTCACTTGCGTCGGGCTTGAACCGGATTTTTGTTTTGGGCCTGAGCTTCTCAAGATCCCTCATACTGAGACATGTTCCGAGGATCGCGCAGTGATAGCACTCCTCGATCTCCCAGAGCTTCTTGCGTCGCGTGGCGAGTGGCTTTCCGTCACTGGCAAGCTCTGAACAGGCCCGGCACATCGTAGCAGTCCAACATGATCCCCTGCGCTGCCGCGCGGGCGGCAGGCATCCCATGTCACTAAGCCAGAGCCGGACCTTGTTCTCCAGTGCAATGTTCGGAATTCAATAATTGAATCCCATTCATCAATCATCCGGCCCCGACATGCGAACGGGCGCTCTTTTGCGGCACCTGTTATTGCACCGCGCTCATCAACGAAGCTGGATACTTTGCATTATTTCGCGTTCACGCTTCGCCCTAACATTCCGGAAAATTTCAACAGATCCGGAGAACGCCAATGGGGCGATCATCTCGTCTCTCGCTGTTGTGTGGGTTGATTGCGGCTCTTGTGTGCAGCGTACCGTTGTTGGTCCGTGCCGTGACCGCCGCTCCGGCTCACGGCTACTCGCCGATCCATGCCCTGAAATACCCGGCGGATTTCACGCATTTCGACTATGTGGATCCGGCTGCGCCCAAAGGCGGGGAAATCCGGATCGGACGGGTGGGCACGTTCGACTCGTTGAACACGCTGCGCTACCCCGGCAACACGCCCGCGGACATGCGCGGTTACATCTACGACACCCTGGTCGTCACGAGCGCCGACGAGCCGGCGGGCTACTACGGACTGCTTGCCGAAACCGTGGACGTTGCCGAAGACCTGAGCTGGGCCCGCTTCAAGCTTCGCCCCGATGCGAGGTGGCATGACGGACGCCCGGTCACAGCGGACGATGTGGTCTTTACGTTCGATACGCTCGCGGAACAGGGTGCGCCATACTATCGGCAGGTTTTGCGCCTGTTCACGGTCGAAAAAGAGACATCCGATACCGTCCTCTTCCGCTCGAGAAAGCCCGGCGACCGAGAGTTCGTGCGCATTGTCGGCACTTTGCCGATCCACCCTGCGCATTTCTGGAAGGACCGCGACGCGGAAGGAAAATCGCTCCAGTTGCCGCTTGGAAGCGGCCCATACCGTGCCGCCAGCGTCATCGCAGGCCGCTCGCTGGTACTCGAACGTGTGACCGACTACTGGGCAAAATCCCATCCGGTCAATACCGGTCGATACAACTTCGATCTCGTTCGGGTCGAATACTACCGCGACAAGACGGTCGCGCGGGAGGCCTTTACCGCGGGCGAGTTTGACGTCTGGCGCGAGCGCGACGCCGCCCAATGGGCCAATGCCTATAAGGACATCAAGAGAAACGGGATCGGCATCGTCCGCCGGACATTCACGCTCTCCACTCCGGGAACCATGGCCACGCTGGTATTCAACCTGCGGCGCAGCCCGTTCGACGACCGTCGCGTCCGTGAGGCAGTCACGCTCGCCTACAATTTCGAATGGACCAACCGCGTGCTTTTTGCCGGCCACTACAAACCGGTCGGGAGCTTCTTCGGCAATACGTCGCTGGCAGCGCGCGGTCCGATCACCCAGGCCGAAAAGGCGTTGCTCGACGGCACCTCGGATGCGCTGCCCGAACAGGCGGTGGTGCGGCCCGGCCCGGATGTCCGGGATGGATTGGCATCCGATCGCGCCGCGTTCCGGCGCGCCGACGCGTTATTGAATGAAGCGGGTTTCCGGGTCATCGACGGCAAACGCATCAACCCCGCCACGGGCAAGCAGCTCATCATAAACGTGACGTTCAACAATCCGTCTCTTGTGCCCGTTTTCGGACCGTTTGCCCGCAATCTTGAACGTCTCGGCATCAAGCTCTCCTACCCGATGCTGGAGCCCACTTCCGCCGTCAGGAAGCTCCTCGATCACGACTTTGACCTTGCTGACCTTACGCTGACGCCGAAGCTCGTCCCGGGAAATGCGGAACGGTTGTTATGGGGCAGCGCACTCGCCGACAGACCAGGGTCGTACGCGCTTGCCGGCTCCAAGGATCCGATTCTCGACAAGGCGATTACGGCCATGCTGGAAGCGAGGGACAAGGAGTCGCTGCAGGCGGCGGCGAACCTGTTCGACAGGACGTTGAGGTGGCAACGATACGCATTGCCGCTATGGAGAACCAACGAAGTCTGGATCGCGCACTGGGACAAGTTTGCCCATCCCAAAAAGGTCCCGTGCGTGTATCCTTCCTATGCCGACAGATGGTGGTCGAAACCACAGTCCGTCAACTGAACAACCGCCCGGAAGGGTGCGCCTTAAATCCCGGTTCGCACCCGGCAGCGATCAACCCACGCCAGGAAATTCACAACACAGATAACGAGGTTTGCGCATGTTTATCGCCATGAACCGCTTCCAGGTGACCAAGGGACGCGAGGAGGACTTCGAGGAGGTATGGAAGTCCCGCGACTCGCGTCTCGATCAGGTCGAGGGGTTCGTCGAGTTCCGTCTTCTTCGCGGGCCGGAAGCGGATGACCACACGCTCTATTCGTCGCACACGATCTGGGCCTCGCGACAGGCGTTCGAGGACTGGACCCGGTCGGAACATTTCCGCGCCGCGCATCGCGACGCCGGCAACACCAAGGGCCTCTACCAGGGCCATCCCAACTTCGAAGGCTTCGACGTCGTGTTGTAATCGGCGCGGCACACGCGTCTGCCGCCACGGGCAGGCACTTCTCAAACGTCCAGCAGGTCCAACTGAACCGCATTGACCAGCGCCTGCTCGCGCGTGCGCGCATCGAGTTTGCGCTTGGCTTTTGCGATGTGAAATTCAACGGTGACCTTCCGCAGCCCCAACCGGTCGGCGATCTGATCGTATTGCAGGCCGCGGCTCAGCCACAGCAGGCATTCGCGCTCGCGGCTGGTGATACCAACACGCACCGCCTTTTCCTGGTTGGCCAGCATCCGGATGCGGTTGAACGCCCCAATACCGGCAAGGTGAATCTCCGCACCACGGTCGGCATACAGCCGTTCGAACTCCGCCCGCCCCATATTGCCTGTGAATGCAAAACACCCCCAGCGTTGGCGCGACCCCGTGTGAATGGGAAAGGCCACGGCCGCCCGGTTGCCGGCAGCGACCATCTCTTCATCCATCCGACGCCTGGGCTCCGGCAGGTTCGGGTCTTGGTCCCAGAACTCCTTCTCGCAAAAATAGGGTGTCAGGTTTCGGCGACAGTGCTCGAGCTTGGGATCATAACTCGGATAGACAATCTCCTCGTACATCTCCGCCACCCAGTCCGGGGACGACCATTTGCGAAGCGATCTGGACTCTCCCGCATAGACCTGGATACCCACATTGTTGGCGCCAAGATTGCGGACATGGGCAACCGTCGTGATCCAGGCTTCGTCGACCGTCTTCGCGTCTTCCAGGCTGGCCAGGAAATCGTGAAGCGGGTTCATCACAGCTGCAGCATTTTGGCTCATGCCGGCACCTTGTTCGAATCTTGAAAAGTCAATCACATCTGCAGCATGAATGCGAGCGTCCGAATATTACAAATCGATAGAAAAACGGCCAAAAACAAGGTGTGTGACGCCAAAATGCAACCATGTAGGGAACCAGACGACTTGAAATCTTCTTGCAACATGACACCATCCCTCGACGGCCCGATTGCCGCCCGGTTTTTCCGGCGCAGCACACGCTGAGGTGACCGATGCAAGCGATTGCCCGAAGAGAGGCGTACTCGTACAAGCACGACCCGTCGGTGCCCGCGTTTGATGACAACGGTCCACGCGTCTTCATGGACGGAAACTGCGCCCTCTGCACCAGGGGCGCACGTCTGATCGCCCGGTTCGACCGCGCCAATGAATTCAGGATCATCCGCGTCCAGTCAGAGACCGGAGGAGCGGTGCTGAAGCACTACGGGCTCGACGCCGACGACCCCGAAAGTTGGCTCTATCTGGTCAATGGCAGGGCCTACACGTCCCTGGACGGGATGATCCGCGCCGGCGCACGGCTCGGCGGTCCCGGATGGCTGTTGCAGCTCTTGCGCATCGTTCCCCGGCCCGCCCAGGACTGGCTCTACCGCCGGCTGGCCCGCAGCCGGTACCGGCTGTTCGGCGAGACCGACATGTGCGCGGTCGCCGATCCGGATCTTCGCGCACGGCTGGTTGAATGAAAGTCGTCATCCTTGGCGGTTACGGGGTCTTCGGTGCCCTGCTTGCAGAGCTTCTCATCAGGGACGGTCACACGGTCTGGATCGCCGGGCGCGACCTGCAAAAGGCACAGACCTGCGCGCATAAACTCGGCGCGGAGGCCATGTACATCGATTTACGTGGAGATCTCGAGCCGATGTTCGCCCACGAACCCGATGTCGTGATCGACGCCGCCGGGCCGTATCAGCTCTATGGCCGCGAGCCTTATCGGGTTGCGGAGTCCTGTATACGTGCCGGAGCCCACTATCTGGATCTCAGCGATGACGCCGATTTCACCGCCGGGATCGCCGCCCTCGACAGCGAGGCCCGTCGGGCGGGATGCTGGGTACTTTCCGGCGCTTCGAGCGTACCGGGTTTATCTTCGGCGGTGGTTGCGGCGCTGGCGCCGGGTTTTGACGAAATTCTCCTGATCGATACCGCGATCCTCCCGGGCAACAGGGCCCCGCGCGGTGTTTCCGTTATCACCAGCATAGCCGGTCAGGTGGGTCTTGCCTCACCGGTATGGCGTGGCGGAATGTGGCGGGACACCGTTTGCTGGACCGACAAGCGGGTCTTTGACCTAGCCTCCGGACTGACACGGACCGGCTATTTCATCAATGTCCCGGACATCAAGCTGTTTCCGGACGCCTTCGGCGCGCGCTCGGTGATGTTCCGCGCCGGAATGGAGCTCGGCATCCTGAATGCCGGACTATCCGCGCTCGCCCGGCTCAGGCGTCTTGTTCCCGTCAGGATCACGCCGGCGCGCGCGCGCCTAATGAAATGGCTTTCAGACCTGTTGCTGCCTTTCGGGACCGACCGGGGCGCCATGCGGGTTGCGGTCACCGGGCGGGCGAACGGAACCGTCCGCCAACGCGTCTGGCAGCTCATCGCCGAGGCGGGCGACGGGCCCTATGTCCCGTGCATTGTCGCCCGGACGTTGCTGCGCCGCGCCGAGACTGTCCCGGCAGGCGCGCGCCCCTGCCTCCACGAGGTCCCTCTCGACGAAATCGAGGCCGCCGCGTCCGACATCGCGGTATCGACAGCGACCAGCGAGGAGGCGCGTCCGGGCCTGTTCCAGTCGGCGCTTCGGGACAGATGGGCGATGTTGGCCCCGGAAGCGCGGTCGCTGCACGATGTTCAGGACATGGAGAGCTTTTCCGGCACAGCTCAGGTCACCCGGGGCACATCGCTGCTCGCACGCTTTATCGCGTGGTTCGTGGGCTTTCCCACAGCTGGCGACAACGTGTCTTTGACGGTGACCAAGACACGGACGGAGAACGGAGAGATTTGGGAGCGCGACTTCAACGGGCATGTCTTCCGCTCCTATCTCGGTCCCTCCTCGCAACCTTACCGCTACAGGGAGCGCTTCTGGTTGCTCACCTTCGAGCAGGATTTGCCGGTGGAGAACGGCGCCATGCATTTGCCCGTGCGGCGGGGTTGGTTCGCGGGCATTCCGATCCCGCGCGTGCTCTTACCCGCAAGCGAAAGCCGGGAATATGTCGAAGACGGCGCGTTCCATTTCGACGTCGCCCTGCGCGCACCCCTTGGGCAGGGACTGATCGTGCGTTACCGCGGCACGCTCAGCCCCGATCAGCCTTGCCAAAAGAGAGCCGGTGAATTGGCGCAAGGCTGAACACCTGCGGCAGTCGAACCACCGTCAGTCGCCCCGGCGCTTCCCGTCGCGCCGTGATTTGTCTCTCAATTTCACCGGCTGATTGCCCTGAAGCACCGCGTGAACCACTTCCGCCAGTACGAGCAGCAGATTGTACATGTCCTTGGCCTTTTTTGTTCTGAATGCATGTGGGTTGGTCGCCTCGACGTCGCAAGAGGTTCAATGAGACAACGTGCAAGGCCTGCCTCGCATGCCTTCGCGGAGGCGGAGCCGGTTTCCACCGGGGCATCATCGGGAGGTCGGCCAGGGCGCGGTATCGGCGCGAGACAGGTCCACGCCCTGGCCTTCCCCCTCACCTGCCCGCTTCCGAGGAGAAGCGGACAATTGCGTCATTGAAGCCTGGTTCATGCTCCAGGAGTGGGAGCGACCTCAATGCCGCGTAACGGGAGCGGAGGGCGCGCTGAAGTGCGCCCGGTCAAACGCCTCCCGCTTCAGGTGAACGTCCGTATGCAGTCGCATACCGACAAGGATCATCCGCATCGCGTCTTCCGCCGCGCGGCGCAGCAGCTTCTCACCCTTGTCGATGGCCTTCTCCAGCGTACAGGGCCGTTTGATGATGGACGCGCAGGCATCAATGCCGGCGGCGAACGTCTGCCTGACGCCAGGTCCGATCGTACCGGCGAGCGCGACGGTGGGAATGCCGTGGGCCCGCGCGCGACGCGCCACTTCGCATGGCACCTTGCCGTATGGGCTCTGGCGATCGAGTGAGCCTTCGGCGGTAATCACCAGATCGGCCTGTCCGAGCATGGCTTCGAAGTTCAGATACTGCATCACAATGTCGAAACGCGGATGCAGGCATGCGCCGGCGAAGGCGACGAGCCCCGTACCGAGGCCGCCGGACGCGCCCGACCCGTTGGCGTGACCGATGTCGAGACCGAGATCCTCCTTGAGCCTCAGGGCATAGGTCTCCAGACCCTGCTCGAGGACGACCACCTGCGCCTCACTTGCCCCTTTCTGGGGCCCGAACACCCTCGCGACACCGCGAGGACCCAGCAGCACATTGTGCCAGTTGACCGCAGCGTCGACAGGCACGTCCTTGAGTCGCGGGTCCAGTCCGTCCGTATCGATCCGGGCGAGGCGAACGAGCTCCGCACCGCCGCGCCCGATCTCCTCTCCGGCCTCGTCGAGAAGACGCGCGCCGAGCGCCTGCGCCATGCCGGCCCCGCCGTCATTGATCCCGCTGTCGCCGCAGCCGAGCAGAATGCGTTCCGCACCGGTTTCGAGCGCGGCCAGAATGAGTTCACCGACGCCGAAGCTGGTGGTCGCCGTCGGGTCACGCAGATCGCGCGGAACCAGGCTGAGGCCCGCCGCGGCAGCCATTTCGATGACGGCCGTTTTCGGTCCCCCTGTTCCGAGAAAGCCAAAGAAGCTGTCGACCTGTTTGCCCAACGGTCCCGTCACCCGAACCTTTTTCACCGTTCCGCGCGTCGCCTTGACGAGCCCGTGGGTGAACCCTTCGCCGCCATCGACGATCGGCGCCTTCATGACCCGGGCCGAGGGCAACGCAGCCTTCACGCCTTTGGATATCGCTTTGACGACCTCGTCCACACCGAGCGATTCCTTGAACCCGGACGGAGCAATCAAGATGTTGATAGACATGGACCTTTGCTCTCCTGTGCTGTTTGAAATGACAACGGCCAGGCACGGGAGTTATTCCCGGGAGAGGCAAAAAAACCGCCCCGCGGATGTCTCTCCGCGAGGCGGCCCTCCTTCGCCCTCATTCACGCCCGCCGGGGGTTTGGGCGTGGCAAAGGGATCGGACCCGAACATGCGGCACGGGCTGCACCGATCGCCTGCGGTGTGAGATCGCTCGCCGCAAGCCGTATCGAGTTGGCGCGCAGCAGCACCATGTTCTCGCTGAGATAGATGTCCTTCACGGGCATGCGTTCGACCCTGTAGCCGTCGCGCCGCAGTCGGTCCCAAACGTGCCACCATCCGGAAGCCCACATGTTCCGATCGCGAATTGTTGCCAGCATCACTGTCTCCAGTTGCGGCCGCGAGCACAGGGCGCCTGTCAGAGCAGGCTCAACCTTTTCTTCCACCACGACACGCGCCGCCGCAGGCGCGGCAACGATCTCGGCGTGCGCAGTCTCATTGTCCGTAGGTTGTGCGGCAGGCATCTGATGCGGCCAGACAAGCAGCGCGAAAGCAATGATCAGAAGCGCCTTGATCGGCAGCAGCGGGATCGCCAGCCGCGTCAGATCCGCCTGGGTAAAGGAACTGCCCTCGGCATTGCCGAAGATCAACACCGGCTTGGCGCTCACCATCAGGGTTTGGCAGAACCCGGTGCCGAGTACCGTGACCATGACCATGAGTGTTACGTCATGTCCAAAGCCCGCGATCGGCAATGAGAGCGCGGGAATGAGCACGGCGGCACGGGCGGTGCGCGAATTGATGACAAGATGCGAAAGAACCGCGATCACGGTCAGGAAGACGACAATGAGTGACAACGACGCCGTTGCGCCCTCCGGCAACAACGCCATGGCTCCTTCCGCCATCCAGGTGCTTGCGCCGGACAGGATAACGGCATCCGCGATGACGAAGGTGGCCGCGAGAAAGATCAGCAGTTCAACCTCGACCTTCCTGAACACGTCTTTCGGCTTTTCGGAGTTGAACAGACTGGTGAGCAGCATGACCGCACCACCGAACGCGACCAGCGCAATGCCCACGCCGTGCAAGGGTGCGGTCAGCCACAGGACGACGATGACCGTCAGCGCGAGGGCAATACGGACTTCCTTGTTGCTGAGTGGTGCTGACGGGCCGGAAGGACGCGCCAGCAGGATGCGCCGTTCCTGCGCCGGAATGAACAAGGCAGTGATCAGCCACACGGCTGCATGGCTCGCCAGAAAGGTCAGCGGGAAGGCCAGCAGCAACCAGTCCACGTATCCGATCGACACATGCGCCGCACGGTAGATCGCCTCCACGGCGACGAAGTGCGCGCCGGCGCCGATCATCGAACCGCCTGCGGAAAGCAGGATCACCGTCGGGAACAGAAGCGCCAGCGCCCGCCGCGACGCCACACCAGGCATGCGCTCGGCAAGCGCCATGTAGACGGGAAGCAGCAGCGCCGCCCGGCCGGACGTGGACGGAATGAGAAACGCGGTCATCGAAATGACGAACGCGATCACATGAAAGAATGGGGTGATGCCGGAAAACGGCCGGACGGCGGCGAAGGCCAGTCGCTCCATCAATCCACTGCCTTTGACGACGGCAGCGATCACAAAGGCGGCCACCAGAAGCCAGATCAGTTCGCTGCCGAGAGCGCTGTAGAGCTGTTCTTCCGGCAGGACTCCGGTGACAACCAAAAGCAACGCCGCAGTGACGGCCACCACGGAGTCGGGCAGCCGTGTCGCCGTCCAGCCGACGATCGCAAGCGCGGTGATCGCAAGCGCCATCTTCGCGCTCGTGCCGACGCTGTCCGGCAGGAACCACGCGCCAACAACGATGGCGGTAGCAAGCGCTATTGCAGGAAAATGGCGGGCGATTGAGGCGGGAAACGGCGTTCCGCGGCGCCCGGCCCGCCTGCGTTGCCAACCGGGCCCTGTCTGGTTTCCGTCCGTGAATTCAGCGGCATATGCGGTTGATGTCACGTTGCACCCTTTCCATGTCACGAAAGTGTCACGACGAGACAACGCTGATTGGCGTTCTTTATTCCCGATATTCGGACAGGCCAATCGGTACGGCCCGCGACTTGAACACGCCTGAAGTGCTGGCCGCGAGGCGCCTTGCGGCGCGGTGCCGCAGTTTAGAACTGATCTAAATCAGGGCCCTTACCCATTGAATTTGAGAGCCTCCTCGCCCCACCCACAGGAGGTATGGATGAAACGTATCATCACAATAATATTGGCATCCACATTGTGGATCGGCACGGCGGAAGCGAACGAATTGCGTGAACAAGCTCTTGAGCTTTTCAAGCCGCTGCCGTCCACGATTCCCAGCGTAAGGGACAACCCCATCACGTCCGAAAAGATCGAACTGGGCAAGGCACTTTTCTTTGACCCACGGCTTTCGGCGTCCGGCGTCTTCAGTTGCTATTCCTGCCACAACCTGACGACAGGCGGCGACGACAACCTGGAAACGTCCATCGGTCACGGCTGGCAGAAGGGTCCGCGAAATTCACCAACCGTCTTCAACTCGGTGCTCAACGAAGCACAGTTCTGGGACGGTCGCGCCGAGGACCTCAAGGCACAGGCCAAAGGACCGATCCAGGCCGGTGTCGAAATGGCAAACACGCCGGAGAATGTCGTCAAAACCCTGAAAAGCATGCCGCAATACGTGACATGGTTCGAGGAAGCGTTTCCGGAAGAGACGGGCCCCGTCAATTTCGACAACATGGCCAAGGCAATCGAGGCCTTCGAAGCAACACTGCTGACGCCGGCTCCGTTCGACGCCTTCCTGAACGGCAACGACGACGCGCTGACGCCCACAGCGAAGAAGGGGCTGGCGGTCTTCATCGACAAGGGTTGCGCGGCCTGTCACAAGGGCGTCAATCTCGGTGGCCACGGGTACTACCCGTTCGGTCTCATCGAGAAGCCGGGCGCCGACATCCTGCCGGCGGGCGACAAGGGACGCTTCCAGGTCACCGAGACGATCGATGACGAGTATGTGTTCAGAGCATCGCCGCTTCGCAATGTGTCGATCACGGCGCCCTACTTCCACTCCGGCAAGGTGTGGGATCTGAAAGTCGCCGTCCAGATCATGGCGGAATCGCAACTCGGCGAGGAACTGAGCGATGAGGACGCAGACGCCCTGGTCGCCTTTCTGGAAAGCCTGACAGGCAAAGCCCCCGACGTCACGCTGCCCATCTTGCCAGCGGAAACCGCGACCACACCGCGGCCGACCGCCGAGATTTCACGCTGATCAGAAGGCCCCCGCATGCGTGCGGGGGCCACCCCTGCCTTCTTGCCCCTCAACCGGCGCCAGACAGTCCGGAGACCGAATTCCGGAACGGCCGGCCACATACGCCGCTCCTCCTTTGCAGCCACTTGGAGAACTGCCGATCCGGCGCGCTACTTCACTTGGTAGTGCTCGTTGTAGATCGAATACACGCGCGTGTATTTGATCTTTCCACTTTCGCCGACGTCGTAGAAAGCCGCCATCATCAGCCGGAACGAAGTCCCCGCCTTGTAGTGGACACCGACCCATTCCAGGTCCTGTTTGCATAGGAAATCTATCGGAGCCTCGCTGGCGAACTGTGAACCCGACGCGACGAACCGGGTGTGATCGCGAATGGTCTCCTCCATGATGTCCTTTACGCCGGTCCAGAAGGCGACCGTGCTTTCCTTGCCGCTGTTTATCGCGGCCTTTGGAACGTATTCAAAGGTGGCGTCGGGCTCATACCATTTGTCGTAGAACTCAGCGTGGCTCATGCCGGTCCCGGCGCAGGCACCATTGAAGTCGGCTATGTACTGTCTGTAGTCCTCTTCGGTGATCATCGCCGGAGTCCTCCCGTGCTGGTTTTTTCTCCTACAGTTTAGATGGTTAGGCACGCGCAGTGACACAAGGCACGGGCCGGACATTCAGGGCGGTGACGCCGCATCGGCCACAAAGCGTTCCAAATCGGTTGTAGTGAGGTCCTGCGCCACAACCTTCCTGCCGTTTCGCGGCAACTGGCCGCATTTTAGGCGCTATATCCAGACTGTTACGGTCCCGGTGGGTTCATGGGGGGCTCACCGTGACGCGACGCCGGGACACATACCGGAAGCGCTTTGCCGTTGGTCTGGCAATTGCAGGATTGTTCTGCCAGCTCATTGTGACGGCACTGGCGATTCCTGCTGCTTTCGCCGCGATGCATCCCGGTGACCTGCCGGAGGGTTACTCCACAATCATCATCTGTACCGGCGACGGCATGAAGCGGATCATCGTGGATGCCGACGGAACGCCGGTCGGTGGGTCCGAGGAAGATCCTCCTTCAAATCCGTGCCTCGCCTGTAAGGTTGTGGGCAGCACTGTTTTCCTCCCTCCGTCTGTCTCCGTCGCGTTGTTAATCGCGCATCCAATCGCATCACTGACGCCATTATTGGCTCAGACGCATATTCGCAATCCGGGCTGCGTTCACGCTCACAAGCGAGCGCCACCTCTCGAACTCTGACACGCTCAAAACGACTTCGTCTCGCGCTGCCGCCGCTGTCATCAGGCATTGCGGCCACCGGTGCGGATGCACATTCACAGCTTTCAGGGTTCAACGATCATGTATCTCACAAATCCGTTTTCGCGGCTGCGCACGACAACAGGCGCCGCCGTTGTTTGTCTTTTCGCTTTTTCCGGCGTGGCGAGCGCCGACAGTCCGGCGCCTGGCGGCCTTAACGTTACCTACAAGGACGGTGAAATCCATGCCGCTCCCCGTGCCGACGGTCACGGGCCAATCGGCGTGATGGGCGACCACCGCCATCACACAGGCGAGCTGATGCTCTCTTATCGCTACATGCGAATGTGGATGGAGGGAAACCGTATCGGCGACGACAATGTCTCGCCCGAAACCATCGTCACCACCGTCCCGAACCGCTTCTTCGGAACACCGGGCCAACCGCCGACACTTCGGGTCGTGCCGAAGGACATGAGCATGGACATGCACATGTTTGGTGCCATGTATGGTATCAGCGACCGCGTAACTCTCATGGGGATGCTGCCCTATATCGAAAAAGAGATGGACCACATCACTTTTCAGGGCGGTGCCGGGACCACCCGGCTGGGGACATTCAAAACCAGCACCGACGGGATCGGCGACGTATCTTTGAGCGCGTTGATTGGGCTTTATGACGAGAAAACCCCGGACGGTGAAACCCACGTCAATCTGATGTTGGGAGTGAGCGCGCCCACCGGATCGATCACGGAGCGCGGCACCGTTCTCGCCCCAAACAACACGCGCCCCAACGTTCGGCTCCCTTACGCCATGCAGCTCGGTTCCGGGACATGGGACCTGCTACCCGGCGTCACCGCGACCAAGCGGGTCGGCAATCTCTCGCTCGGGGGGCAATACCGGGCATGGCTGCGCCTGGAAGACGAGAACGACGAGGGATATTCGCTTGGGGACATTCACCAGGGCACCGTCTGGGCGCAATATCAGTGGGCGCCGTGGGTCGCCACTTCGGTCCGTCTCGCGGGCCGGACGCAAGACACCATCAGCGGAATTGACCCGAACATTATTGCACCTGTTCAAACGGCCGACCCTGATAACTACGGTGGCGAGCGCCTTGACCTCCTCGTCGGTGTGAACCTTATCGGCCAACACGGAGCAATATGTGGACATCGTCTGGCGGCAGAAGCAGGCGCGCCGATCTATCAGGATCTCAACGGGCCGCAAATGAAGACCGAGTGGACCTTCACGATCGGCTGGCAGAAAACGCTGGGCGATTGCTGACTTGAATGGTGCCCGCGCCGAAGTCATGCGTTACGGCGTGGGCACGCCCGGTTAGCGGCGGCACACTGGCCGAAGCACGAGTTGTCGCCTTGGTCCAATGCTGCTTGGCGGATTTCTGAGATCAATCCGAAACCAGGCCGATTTTCTGCTCTCGGGAAAAAATGGCCCGCACGCACGTGCCCTTCCAAACGAAACTTTCACCCGGTACATTTCGTAACTTACCGGTAAGTGACGTTTGTGCGCATATCCGGGGTCCCCATGAGCGAGAACAAGGGCGAGACGCTTCTGTATTTCCCGACCGTCGTTCGCGAGGTGAAAATCGCAAACGCGGCGGAGATCAACGGCCGGATCGAAGCGGGCATCGAGAAGATTCGAAAAACCGAGCCCAACACCCTCCCCGAGGCGTGGAGTTGCGAGCTCTACACCACCATCGGCGCGCCCGGCACGCTCAAGGACCACGAGGAATTCGAGCCGCTGTGCGATGTCATCGTCGAGGAGGCGAACACCTTCGCCGGCATTCTCGATCTCGACACCAAGTTCCGTCCGCTCATCTTCACGGAGTGCTGGCTCAACATCTACGGCGACGGCCACGCCCAGGAGGTGCACACCCACGCCAACTGCGTCATCAGCGGCATCTACTATGCGAGGGCGCCGGAAGGCAGCGGCGACCTGCTGATCCATTCCCCCTATAACGACACCATGCTCGATCCGCCGCACGCCAGGGTGAACGGCTTCAACATGAAGATGATCCCGATCAAGCCCGAGGAAGGGAAGATGATCCTGTTCCGGAGCTACGTGAAGCACTCGGTCAAACCGACCAAGTGCAAGCAAGGTGACGAGCGCATCTCCATCGCGTTCAATCTGACCATGTGACGCCGAGGCGCGCGGTATTGGCGCCCCGGGTCTTCTGTACGTTTTTGCAAAGGAAACATGTGTATGTCCGCTTCGCTTCCGACTTTGATTTCGCGTCTCCTTGCTTTCGCGCTGACCATGGCGTTCGCCGCAACGGCATGGGCGGATGACGAAAAAGCGACGTTCGAACTGACCATCGACATCACCTGGAGCGCGCAGACGGCGCCGCACGAGTTTCCCGAAGCGGGTGGCCACCTGTCGCGGCTCATCGGTGCGACGCATCGCCAGCGCTACTCCATGTTCCGCGACGGGCACACGGCCTCGTCGGGATTGGAGGCGCTCGCCGAGATCGGACGCCCCGATATTCTCAAGGCCGAGTTGGCTGACGCGCAGCGCCGCAATCGGGTCGGCACCATCTTCGAGTTGCCGCGCCTCGACAAGGTGCCGGGCTCGATGAAGGCCGTCGTCGAGACGACGAAGGAGTATCCCCTGCTCTCTTTCGTCACCATGCTCGCGCCCAGTCCCGACTGGTTCACCGGCTTGAGCGCCGTTCCCCTGCTGATCGACAACCAGTGGGTGGCGACGGCAGACCATCAACTTGTCGCATGGGATGCGGGCAGCGACAGCGGCAAGAGCTACGTAGCGCCCAACGCCGACACGCAACCGCGTGAATCCGTCCGCCTCGTTGCCACCCGGCATTTCCTCGGGAGGCGCGGCCTGGTGCCGGTCGGCACGGTCCAGATAAAGCGGGTGAAATAGCGGCGGCGCACCCGGACCGTCATCATTCTGTTATCTAACTGTCATAGTCTCGTCATCGGTCCGGGATTGCCCGGGCTGGAGTGTCTGTTTTTGTCTTCGTGTAGCAGGCATCTCAAAATCACCGGTGAACCGGCGGGGGCACACGCATGGCATGGGGAACTTACAGGCGCAGGCGGACCTGCCGAACCAGCAAACCGACGGCGCCGCCAAAGGATGCGGCCCTGAAAGAGGTCTACGGGTTGCTCCTCGCGGCGCACCAGATCTGTCGAAAGCAGAAATGGGTGATGCTGTGCTACCTGATCGGCATGGCGCTGATCGAAACAGAGGCCATGGGCACCCTCATCGACATGTCTGACGACTGATCCCGTCGCTGGTCCGCACCCGTTCTCACAACGGCTGCGCAAAAACGTCGCAACGACCTAGGCATTTTGCTTTCAAAGATGTATACGCAGTCCATCTTTAAGGATTGATCCGATGCGCCAGACGATCCAGACGGATTTTGCCCTGCGTGCCCTGGAGACGGATTCGCCGATGTTCGCGGACGGCAATGACGTCCCCGGTTCTCTTCGTCGGCTCGGAGCTGAGTGATGGAACGTGTCCGCCGAACCGCCGAGCAGCGCCGCCGCGACATTCAGGAGAATGCCGCCCGGCTCGGTATCGACGACGCCTACGTCTCGCTCCTGGTCGAGACATTCTATGCGCGCGTCCGGTCCCACGCGGTGCTGGCCCCGCTTTTCGACGACGTGATCGGTGACGACTGGGATAAACACCTCGCAAAGATGAAGGATTTCTGGGCCTCGGTCGCCTTCAACGCCGGACGCTATTCCGGCACGCCCGTACCGAAGCACCAGGCGCTCTCCAATGTGCGTGAAGAGGACTTCGCACTTTGGCTCCGCCTTTTCCGCGAAACCCTTGAAGACACAGCCCCGACACCTGAAACCGTTCCGTATTTCATGGAGCGCGCAGAGAGGATTGCGACGAGCCTGCGATATGCCATGTTCGGCATGAAGACGCTTCGCAGGCAGCGGAGGGCGAGCTGAACGTGCGTCTCTCAAACGGCCTCGCGGCGCTCTGGGCGGGCGTTTCACTCGGCGGAGCCATCATTGCCGCCCCGGCGAAATTCGACGCGCCGTCGCTCACGCTGGCGGTCGCGCTCGACGTGGGCCGGGCGCAGTTCTATTGGGTGGCCGTTGGGGAAGCCGTCCTATGCGCCTGCTTCCTGGCCAGCCTCCTCTTTGCCGGTCCGGTGAGATGGCGGCTGGCCTTGCTGCCCGTGCTCTTGTTTGCGGTCCAAAGGCTGGTCGTGATGCCGCCACTCGATGCCCGCACGGTGCAGATCATGACCGGCGCAGCGCTTGAACCGAGCTCGCTTCATCTCACCTTCGTCGTCCTCGAGTGCGCCAAATGCCTGGTTCTTGCGGTTTTGGGCCTCGGGATCATCGAGATGGGCCGCTCCCGCCCTCTTTGCGTGTTCGCCGCTCCGTCTCACCACGCCGGCCGTTGATAGCGGTCGTGTGGGATGACAGCGATCGGCACCAGTTCCACCAACAGTTCCGGCGCCACCAGACCCGGCACCTGGATAAGGATGCTGGCCGGAGCGATCTCCGGTGCGAGTTTCTCGGCACGCACCTTCTGGATCACCGGCAGGTCGTCAGGATTGAGGAAATAGATGGTCAAGGACACCATGTCCTCGAAGCGCCCGCCGACGGCCTTGAGGATGTGTTCCACATTGTCGAAGCACTGCCGGATCTGCGCCTCGCAGTCCCCCGCGCCGACGAGGTTCCCGTCGCCGTTCCATGCGACCTGTCCGGTCATATGCAGCGTCCTGCCCTCGGGCTGAACGACGCCGTGATTGAAGGCGCGGCCGAGCTGCGGCCAGCCCGTCGGCGGATTGAAACGTGTGGTCATGGCTTCCTCCCCGGAACGCGCGAGGCGCGCGGACCCTATCGCCGCAACACGGCTCCGCACAACCTGTTGATATTCGCGCCGGTCAACGGAATCGCTTTCCGCATCACGTCCTGAACACGGGGCCTGCGCGATCACCGGCTGCGATCTGCTTCGACAGCCGAGATATCAGACCATTCAAGACACGTGCGCGCGTATTACCACCGCCCGGAGCATGAAAGGGAAAGCGGCTTGCCAGTTCGAATGCAATCTCCGCTCTTGCCGCATTCGTCAAATCCGCGTTTGACCCGAGGGTTGAGCGGACGAGCTCACGCGCGGTAACAAGGTATTCGCGCGTTGCGGCAACCAGTTTGTGCAGCGACGCTGGCGCGCCGTGCCCCTGGTATGCAACCGTTTCGCGCGGCATCCGCTGCGCCAATGCGTCCAACTGAGCGAGCCATGTCATATGGCTATGGAAGGGCATGGGGATCTTGTTTCCCTGCACAAGATCGCCGGGAAAGATCACGTTGTGTTCGGGGATGTGAACGATTGCAGTCGCGTCGGCTTCGCCGGGCGTGAGCTCCAAAATCTCGAGCGTCAGGCCACCAATCACAAGGCGCTGCCCGTGCGCCACGGTCGTGTCCGGCAAGCTCGAATTGATCTGGTCCTGTGACGCAAACCGCGCCCCATGTCGTTTCTTGCGTGCGGCGTTGAAACCGTGAACATCGTCGCCCATCGTCCTTATCGTGGTCGACGTCGCGTAGACGGTTGCGTCGGGAAACGCGCGCCGCAGAACCGGCAAACCACCATAATGGTCAGTATGCGCATGAGTGACGAAAACCGCGATCACCGGCCTGTTTGATTTTCGAATGGCCTGCACAACATTTTCTGCCTCGGGCAACAACCGTTGCGCATCAAAAAGGACGAGGCCCGCCGGGGTCTCGATCCAATGCGTATTGACGCTGTCCACGTCCTTGGGATCAGACGCGTAGGACGTGATCATCAGGTCTTGCGCGTTCGACTGGTAGGCGGCGGCAACTCCCGGGCCCACCAATGGCGACGTTGCGGCGATACCGGCCAGAACTCCAGCCTGTCTCAGGAAGTCCCTGCGAGCATCCGAATGAGTGAGTAGTTTCATGGCTGTGCTATGCATGGATTACGCCCCGTAGTGTAGAGGTGCAGCGGCCGCCGTCAGGCGGATGCTGTGCGCCCCATTCTGAAGACAAGAAAATTGTCCCGGTCCCTGAGCAGGAACAGAGCCAGCAGGGTCGCGATGAGCGGTACGCCCGCCCAGAACAGGTGGTTCGGCGGCGTGAACGGGTCGATCAGCCGGTTCCACGTGGTCAGCACGGACATGGTGTGGATGAGAAGCAGCGCGCCGTAGGTCCAGAAGCGGAACAGGCCCGCCATGAATGCGCCGATAAGCACCACCTGGGCGAGCCCGGTGATGAGCAGCGCCTCGTTGGACGGCGAGGTAAAGTAAAAGGTTTCCGCAACCCGGCGGGCGATCTCCGGGGCGAAGATCTTTTCGCTTGCCCAGATGAGAAAGAACACGCCCATCGAAAGGCGCATGACCGCCAGCGATATCTCCAGCGGCCTGTCGGTCTTCGTTGCCATTTTCTTGTACTCCTTTTCGGTTCGTGACCGTCCCCCTGCACAGGCGCGCGGCACAATGTTTGACAGTAGTGTCAAAGATATTGAATGTTTGACACAAATGTCAAAGATGAGGATGTTGAACTTCACACACGGTTTCGTGAAGCTGCTGCAAACCGGAAAAGGCGCATGTCAGGCGTAAAAAAATTCGACGAGGGCACGGTCATCGCGCGCGCCATGACGCTGTTCTGGGAGAAGGGGTACGGCGCCACGACCATGTCCGATCTGGCCGAGGCCACGGGAGTCCTGCGCGGCAGCCTGTACAACGCCTATGGCGACAAGGACGGCATCTTGTTGCGGGCGCTCGACTGCTACGCCGAGCAGCAGGGTGCCCCGGCCCGAGATGCGCTTGCGGCATCGGACGTACGCACGGCAATTCGCGGTTTTCTCGATGCGCACATCGCCCGCATGGCGAACAAAGACAACCCGAGCGGGTGCCTGATGTGCCAGATGGCGCTTGAGCTCGGCGAACGGGATAGTGAAATCGCGGACAAGGTGCGCATGCAGTTCCAGCGGACGGAGACGGCTCTTGGCGATGCCTTGCGCGCCGGACAGGACAGCGGCCAGCTTGCCGCGACCGCAAACGTCACCGAGCTGGCCCGTTTCTATCTCGGCGTGTCCCGTGGCATGGCGGTGATGCACCGAGCCTACCGCGATCTTGACGCCGTACGCGACGCGGCACGCGCATCACTTCGACTTCTGGATTGTCCAGCATGATGTCCCGCAGTTCTCATGTGTTTGGGGCGGCTTACCGGATGATTGCCGGCCCGAATCCCGCAAACAGCGCAAAGCAGTGCGATACAACCATGGCGTGCAACTCGTTGAAAATACTCGTAATATTACTGCCTAATTGTGCCTGAAAAGCCACACTGCCCAAAAAATCGGCACGCTAAACAGGTGAAACCGGTCATATAGCACTGCACTTTCTTGCTCGCGACACGCGCACGCCCGTAATCTTCTCTACCAGAAAACAAGAAGCTACCCTCGGGGGGTGCTGGGATGGCCGTCAGCCTCAGACAGTTGGCGATCTGGATGTGCGTCGCGTGCGTTGCGCTGTGCGCGAGCCTGCCTGCCCGCGCCACGGGCGATTTCGGCAACTCCGGCAAATTCGTCGGCTGGTGGGAGCTGGGCGGTTTCTACGGCACGGACGATTCCAGCCGCGGCGAGATCGTGCTGTTCACGCCTTTGATGCAATCCGCCACGACGCTGTTCTTCCTCGATGCCAGAGGAAAACTCTTCGAAGAAGACGTGCAGGAAGCCAACCTCGCACTCGGCTACCGCCAGATGATGGCGTCGGGCTGGAACCTCGGTTTGTGGGCGGGCTGGGATGTCCGCGACACGGAGATCGACAACACCTTCCACCAGGTGTCTTTCGGGCTTGAAGCTCTGAGCGAGCGTTTCGATCTGCGCGTCAACGGTTATGTGCCGGTGACGGATCCCAAGGGGTCTCCGTCAACGGCGGAAGTTGTCCTGCAGGGCAACAACATTTTCCTGATCGGCGGCGAAGAGGTGGCCCTCTACGGCATCGACGGTGAAGTCGGCATGCTCCTGTTCGGCGGCACCCGTGGTGGTGGCGGTCTCAAGGGCGCGCCCGCGCCTGCAAGGCGCCATGAGCTCCGTGGCTATGTCGGCGGCTTCTGGTTCGACGACGACGACGCCATCGAAGAGGTGGCCGGACCCAAGGGCCGTCTGGAGTATCGCATCAACGACATCGTGTCCTCCCTGCCCGGCTCCCGCCTGACGATCGAGAGCCAACTCTCCTATGACGAGGTCCGCGACACCAAGTTCGAGATCGGCGCGCGGCTCAGAATTCCGTTCGGGGCGCGCGGGTCCGACGCGGCCCTGCGCACGGCCTCGCTCAATGCCCAGGAACTCAGGATGATCGAGGGTCTTGAGCGCGACACCGACATCATCACCGTACGCAGCAAGGAAGAGAACGTCATCGACGACGCCACCGATGTGGCGCTGACTTCGGTGAGCTTCGCCAAGAACGCCAACCAGTTTGCGAATGCGGTCGATGCGGGCGGCAACCGTCTCATCATCCTGCAGCGCAACGGCGCACAGATCGATGTCTCGGCCACGGACGGTCAGCAGCTCAAGAACAACCAGACGGTTCAGGGCGGCGCCAGCACGATCCTCGTGCGCGGCGCGAAGTCCGGCGTCGTCGCTCCCTTCACCGCGCCCGGCAAGCGCCCGACGCTCTTCACCGATGACGTCAATCCGCTCACCGGTGCCATCACGATGGCCAGCAACACGCATCTCGCGGGCGTAAACATCCGGGGTGTTGGCGACACGACCACCCAGGTCGATGGCAACAATGGCATCACTGTCGACAGCGCCAGCAATGTGGTGATCGAGCAGACCGACATCCGCCGAATGGGCGAGGATGCCATCCGGCTTTTCGAGAACAACTCCGATGTGCGCATATATCACGCCGATATCTCGAACATATTCGATGACGGTATTGAACTGGACGGCGGCAATTCGGACATCACCCTCAAACACATTGCCATCAGCGATACGGGCGTTGACGGCAGAGGTGTTACCATTCGCCGCGATAACCGGAACATCACGGTGGAGGACGCCACCATCCGGCGGACCGGACAAATTGGCCTCTCCACCCTCGGCAGCACAAACGTCACCTTCAGGGACATCACCATCGCCGGTGGCAACGACAACGGCATCTTCCTCGATAACGATAACAGGAATGTCACGATCGAGAACGCCACCATCACCGACAGGGTGTTTGGTATCAGCTTTGACGGCGGCAACAGGAACGTCACGATCAGGAATGTCCGCATTGACAACACCACAGCAAACGGCATCGAAGGCGATGAGGACACCCGAAATGTAACGTTCGAGGATGTCACCATCACGAATGCGGGCGGGCCCGGCATAAACTTCACCGACAACAACCGCAACTTCACGTTCCGCAACATCAACATCGACAACGTGGGCGGGCAGGGTATTACTTTCGGGGACAACAACTCGAATATCACGATCCGCGACGTGGACATCCGGGACGCCACGTTCCAGGGCATCGGCTTTGACAACAACAACAGCAACGTCACGATCCGTAATTCGAGCATCGCCGGTACGGTCAACTTCGGCATCGTGTTTAACAACAACAACAGCAACGTCACGATCCGCAATTCGAGCATCGCCGGTACGGTCAATTTCGGCATCGTGTTTGACAACAACAACAGCAACGTCACGGTGTCGGGCAACACGATCTCGAACGTCGCCGCCGATGGCATACTCTTCAACGGCGGGAACAGCGCCACGATCACCGGCAACACGCTGACTGACATTGACGGTGAAGCGATCGACGTCGGCGGCGCCTTAGCCAACACGCTCACCATCACCGACAACACTTTCGCGGGCACCATCGGGGGCTCCGTCGTCGAGTTCGACGGCGTGGTCGACACACTGCTCGACGGCAGCGGCAATCAGCTCGCGCCGGGCGTGGTCGTCGTCGGCTCGCTCTGCGAGTTGGGAGGCGCGGCGGGCTTTGTCGGCACGCTCGAGATCGGCAACCAGACCTTCGTGAACGGCGTGGGATGCACCTGATGCTGATCCGTCGCGCCATAGTCTTCTCCGTGGCCCTGTTGCTCATGCTGTGCGCGAGCCTGCCCGCGCGTGCCTCCGGCGAGTTCGGCGGTTCCGGCAAGTTCGTCGGCTGGTGGGAGCTGGGTGGCTTCTACGGCACGGATGATTCCAGCCGCGGCGAAATCGTCCTGTTCACACCTTTGATGCAATCGGCCACGACCCTGTTCTTCCTCGATGCCAGAGGCAAACTCTTCGAAGAGGACGTGCAGGAAGCCAATCTGGCGCTTGGTTACAGGCAAATGATGCCCTCGGGCTGGAACCTGGGTCTGTGGGCCGGTTGGGACGTCCGCGATACGGAAGTCGACAACACCTTCCACCAGATCTCTTTCGGCGTCGAAGCCCTGTCGGAGCGGTTTGATGTGCGCGTGAACGGTTATGTGCCGGTCACCGACCCGAAAGGCTCGCCGGATTTGGCCGAAGTGTTCCTGCGCGGCAACAACATCCTCATGGTCGGCGGTGAGGAAGTGGCCCTTTATGGCATCGATGGTGAGATCGGCATGCTGCTGTTCAGCCGTAATCGCGGTGGCGGTGGCGGATTGAAAGGCGCCCCGGCGGCCGCGAAGCGCCATGAGTTGAGAGGCTATGTGGGCGGCTTCTGGTTCGACGATGACGACGCCATCGACGAGGTGGCGGGTCCCAAGGGCCGTCTCGAATACCGCATCAACGATATCGTCTCCTCCCTGCCCGGCTCCCGCCTGACGATCGAGAGCGAAGTCTCCTATGACGAGGTGCGCGACACCAAATTCGAGATCGGTGCCCGACTGAGGATCCCCTTCGGCACGCGCGGGTCCGATGCGGCCCTGCGCACCGCCTCTCTTAATGCCCAGGAACTCAGAATGATCGAGGGTCTGGAGCGCGACACCGACATCATCACGGTCCAGAGCAAGGAAGAAAGCGTCATTGACAACGCCACCAATGTGGCGATGAACGCGGTGAGCTTCGCCAGCAACGCCAACCAGTTCGCCAATGCGGTCGACAAGGGCGGCAACCGGCTGATCATCCTGCAGAAGGGCAGCCAACGCATTGACGTCTCAGCAACGAACGGCCAGCAGCTTCAGAAAAACCAGACCGTCCAGGGCGGTGCCAGCACGATCCTCATGCGCGGCGCGCGCACCGGCACCGTCGCCGGCTTCAGGGCACCCGGCAGCCGCCCGACACTCTTCAGTGATGACGTCAATCCGCTCACTGGCGCCATCACGATGGCCAGCAACACACATCTCGCCGGGGTAAACATCCGGGGTGCTGGCGGTCAGAATACCAGCGTGCCGGGGAATAATGGCATCGTCGCCGACGGTGCCAATAATGTGGTGATCGAGCAGACCGACATCCGCAAAATAGGTGACGTTGGCATCCAGCTCTTCGACAACAACTCGGATGTGCGCATCTATCACACCGATTTGTCCAACATCCGCGATGAAGCCATTGAGGTGGACGGGACCAACAATTCGGATATCACCCTCAAACACATTGCCATCACCGATACGGGCCCCGGTGGCAGAGGCATCGACTTTGACTTCGGCAACCGGAATATCCTGGTCGAAGACGCCACCATCCGGCGAGCCGGACAAATCGCCCTCTCCACCGATGGGAACACAAACGTCACCTTCCGCGACATCACCATTGCCGGTGGTGGCGACGACTTCGGCATTCTCCTTACTGACCTTAATGGCGAGAACAGGAATGTCACGATCGAGAACGCCACCATCACCGACAGGTTCAATGGTATCGCCATTTCCTCAAACAACCGGAACGTCACGATCAGGAATGTCAGAATTGACAGCACCACAGGAAGCGGCATCCTTGGCAACGACAACGGCCGTAATTTTACATTCGAGGACATCACCATCACGAATGCGGGCGGGGCGGGCATCAGCTTGGGCAGCAACCACCGCAACTTCACGTTCCGTAATGTCAACATCGACAATGTCGCCGGCAACGGTATTGCTTTCAGAGACAACAACGACAACGTGTCGTTCGAGAACGTAAACATCACCGATACCGGCGGCGCGGGTATCCGCTTCACCAACAACAACCGTAACATCGCGATCCACAATGTCGATATCAGAGATAACGGCGGCGCCGGGATCACTCTCTCCAACGACAACTCGAACGTCGCGTTCATGGACGTGAAAATCCTGAACACTGGCAGTTCCGGCATCAATTTCAATAGCCGCAACACCGACATTTCCTTCATGAATGTCGACATCATCAATCCTGGAACCACCGGCATTAACTTCAATAGCGACAACACGGCCACATTGGAGGACGTGAGTGTGAGGAACACTACTTTCAGCACAGGCATCAACTTCGCCAGCAGAAACAGGGTCACGTTCCGCAGGGTCTCGGTCGACAATGTCGGGAACGACGGGATCAACTTCGCCAGTGACAACCGCGTGGTCATTTCCGATACGACGATATCGAATGTTGGTGACGGTTTCGGCGACGACGCGCTGAGCTTCGGTGCGAACAACACGGTCGACATCAACAACACGACCTTCGACGGCACCATCGGTAACGACATTCTCGAAGTAAGTGGTGCCGGCAACGTCATCAACGGCGCCAACAATCCGAACAACGCCACCGTCGGCGGCTTTGTCTGCGACACCAACGGCAACGGCTTCACCGGCACGCTCTCCATCGGCAACCAGACCTTCGTCAACGGCGCGGGGTGTAACTGATGCGGCTCAACCGGATCGCGACGCTCTCCCTCGCCCTGCTGCTTGTGCTGTGCGTGAGCCTGCCTGCTCGCGCCACCGGCGAGTTCGGCGGTTCCGGCAAGTTCGTCGGCTGGTGGGAGCTGGGTGGCTTCTACGGCACGGATGATTCCAGCCGCGGCGAGATCGTCCTGTTCACGCCTTTGATGCAATCGGCCACGACGCTGTTCTTCCTCGATGCCAGAGGAAAACTGTTCGAAGAAGACGTGCAGGAAGCCAACCTTGCGCTCGGCTATCGGCAGATGCTGCCGTCGGGTTGGAACCTGGGTCTGTGGGCCGGTTGGGACGTCCGCGACACGGAAGTCGACAACACCTTCCACCAGATCTCTTTCGGCATTGAGGCCCTCTCGGAGCGGTTTGACGTGCGCGTGAACGGTTATGTGCCGGTCACCGACCCGAAAGGCTCGCCGGATTTGGCCGAAGTGTTCCTGCGCGGCAACAACATTCTCATGGTCGGCGGCGAGGAAGTGGCCCTTTATGGCATCGATGGTGAGATCGGCATGCTGCTGTTCAGCCGTACTCGAGGCGGCGGTGGCGGATTGAAAGGCGCCCCGGCGGCCGCGAAGCGCCATGAGTTGAGAGGCTATGTGGGCGGCTTCTGGTTCGACGATGACGACGCCATCGACGAGGTGGCGGGTCCCAAGGGGCGTCTCGAATACCGCATCAACGATATCGTCTCCTCCCTGCCCGGCTCCCGCCTGACGATCGAGAGCGAACTCTCCTATGACGAGGTGCGCGACACCAAATTCGAGATCGGTGCGCGGCTCAGGATCCCCTTCGGCACACGCGGCTCCGACGCGGCGCTGCGGACGGCCTCTCTTAATGCCCAGGAACTCAGAATGATCGAGGGTCTGGAGCGCGACACCGACATCATCACGGTCCAGAGCAAGGAAGAAAGCGTCATTGACAACGCCACCAACGTGGCGATGAACGCGGTGAGCTTCGCCAGCAACGCCAACCAGTTCGCCAATGCGGTCGACAAGGGCGGCAACCGCCTCATCATCCTGCAGCGCAACGGCGCCCAGATCGATGTCTCAGCCACCGACGGTCAGCAGCTCCAGAAGAACCAGACCGTTCAGGGTGGCGCCAGCACGATCCTGGTACGGGGTGCGAAGTCCCGCGTCGTCGCGCCCTTCACCGCGCCGGGCAGCCGCCCGACCCTCTTCACCGATGACGGTAACAACAATACCGGCGCCATCACAATGGCGAGCAACACGCATGTCGCGGGCGTGAACATCCGGGGTGTTGGCAACACGACCACCCAGGTTGACGGGAATAACGGCATCTCCGCCGACGGTGCCAGCAATGTCGTGATCGAGCAGACCGACATCCGCAAAATGGGTGATAACGGCATCCAGTTCTTCGACAACAACTCGGATGTGCGTATCTATCACACCGATGTCTCGAACCTCTTTGATGATGCCATTGAGGTAATAGGGGACGACAATTCTAACATCACCCTCAAGCACATCACGGTGACCGACACAGGCAGTAACGGTAGAGGCATCGATTTCAACGGGGACAACCGAAACATCCTGGTCGAAGACGCCACCATTCTGCGGACCGGACGAAGCGCCCTCGCCACCAACCGCAACACAAACGTCACCTTCAGGAATATCACCATTGCCGGTGGCAACGACATCGGCATCCTCCTCGCTGACGAAAACAGGAATCTCACGGTCGAGAATGCCACCATCGCCGACAGGATCATTGGTATTGTCTTTGGTTCCGGCAACAGGAACGCGACGATCAGGAATGTCCGCATTGATCGTGTGACAGGAACCGGCATCGATGGCGGCAACAACAGCCGCAATTCCACGTTTGAGGACATCACCATCACGAATGCGGGCGGATCGGGCATCAATTTCGGCAACAACAACCGCAACTTCACGTTCAAGGACGTGACGATCCGGAATTCCGCATCCCAGGGCATCGCCTTTTTCAACAACAACTCCAACGTAACGATCACTCACACGACCATCGCGAATACAGGCAATGAGGGTATCTTATTCGTCAACAACAACAGCAACATCACGCTCTCGGGTAACACGATCTTGGACACGAGCGACCCCCCCGTAAGCTTCGGCGACAACAACAGCAACGTGACTATTACGGGGAACGCGATTTCGAACGTGAACGGCACCGCCGTGATCTTCAGAAACAACAACAGCGGCATCACGGTGTCGGGCAACACGATCACGAACGTGACCGGTGACGGCATCCGCTTCGACGGCGGCAACAGCGCCACGATCGCCGGCAATACGCTGACCAACATTAGCGGTGATGCGATCGACGTCGGCGGCGGCGCGGCCAACACGCTCTCCATCACCGACAACACCTTCGCGGGCACCATCGGGGGTAACGTGGTCGAGTTCGACGGCGTGGTCGACACGCTGCTCGACGGCAGCGGCAACCAGCTCGCGCCGGGCACGGTCGTCGTCGGCTCGCTCTGCGAGCTGAATGGCGTCGGGGCGGGCTTCGTCGGCACGCTCGAGATCGGCAACCAGACTTTCGTAAACGGCGCGGGGTGCACCTGATGCGACTCAACCGGCCGGCAGTGAATCCGGCGGCGACCTACCCGTAAGGATTTAAATGAGAATCGGGGGAAAATAGTTGCGTACTCGGTTCAAGGCTTTGGTGTTCTGGCCGCTTCTGGCGATGGTGCTGTTTTTAGCGAGCGTCCTGCCCGCGCGCGCGGGCGGCGAGTTGGGCGCTCCAGGCAAATTCGTCGGCTGGTGGGAGCTCGGCGGTTTCTACGGTACGGACGATTCCAGCCGCGGCGAGATCGTCCTGTTCACGCCGCTGGCACAAAGCGCGACCACACTCTTCTTCCTCGATGCCCGCGGCAAGCTCTTCGAAGAGGATGTGCAGGAAGCGAACCTCGCGCTCGGTTACCGGCAGATGATGCCCTCGGGCTGGAACCTGGGCGTCTGGGCCGGCTGGGATATCCGCGACACGGAAGTCGACAACACCTTCCATCAGGTGTCCTTCGGCGTTGAGGCGCTCAGTGAGCGCTTCGATTTGCGCGTGAACGGCTATGTGCCGGTGACCGACCCCAAGGGCTCGCCGTCAACGGCGGAGGTTGTCCTGCAGGGCAACAACATTTTCCTGATCGGTGGCGAGGAAGTGGCCCTGTACGGCATCGACGGTGAAATCGGCATGCTCCTGTTCGGCAGCACCCGTGGCGGCGGCGGTCTCAAAGGCGCGCCCGCGCGTCCCCGACGCCATGAGCTCCGGGGCTATGTCGGCGGCTTCTGGTTCGACGACGACGATGCCATCGAAGAGGTGGCCGGACCCAAGGGGCGGCTCGAATACCGCATCAACGACATCGTGTCCTCCCTGCCCGGCTCCCGCCTGACGATCGAGAGCCAACTCTCCTATGACGAGGTCCGCGACACCAAGTTCGAGATCGGCGCGCGGCTCAGGATCCCGTTCGGCGCACGCGGGTCAGACGCAGCCCTGCGTACCGCCTCTCTCACCGGCCAGGAATTGCGCATGACGGAGGGGCTCGAGCGCGACACCGACATCATCACCGTCCAGAGCAAGGCAGAGAATGTCATCGACAACGCGACAAACGTGTCGCTGAATTCTGTGAGCTTTGCCGAGAACGCCAACCAGTTCGCCAACGCGGTCGATGCGGGCGGCAACCGGCTCATCATCCTGCGGCGTAATGGCGCCCAGATCGATGTCTCAGGCACCGACGGGCAGCAGCTTCAGAAGAACCAGACGGTCCAGGGCGGCGCCAGCACCATACTCGTGCGGGGCGCCAAATCCGGCGTCGTCGCCCCCTTCACCGCACCCGGCAGCCGTCCGACATTGTTCTCAGATGACATAAACGAACTTACCGGTGTCATCACAGTCAACACGAATACGCACGTCGCCGGCCTAAATATCCGCGGCAGTGGCGGCAACGGCAATTCCATCAACGGCAACAACGGCATCCGTGGCCTGGATGGTCTCGACAACATCGTCATCGAGCAGACGGACATCCGCAAGGCCGGTGAAGAGGCCATCGTTTTCGGAAGCGGGAACTCCAACCTTCGCGTCTACGACACGGTGATCAAGAACATCGGTTCGGATGGCATCGATATCGACGACGGCAACAACAAGCTCACCTTCAAGCATCTGAATATCTCCGACGTGGGCGGCACGGGCATCGATCTGCGCGATGAAAACACCAACACGGTGATTTCCCATGTCGAGATGACGGACGTCGGCGGCATCGGCATCCGCTACATCAACAACAACAGGAACATCGAGATCTCGGACGTGGTCGTTCGGAACGGCGGAGACAGTGCCTTCGAATTCGGCGAAAACAGCCGCAACGTTGTCATCAAGGATGTCAACGTCCGAACAGTCAGCAGTCTCGGTATGGACATTGGAAGTGGCAGCAGGAACTTCTCGATTTCCGACACAACGATCGTCGACACCGGGGCCCAGGGAATCAATTTCGCAGACAACGGCCGGAACATCATCCTGGACAATGTGAACGTCCGGCGTACCGGCAACATTGGCATCGTATTCTTGAACAACAACCGCAACGTTACGCTTGACAATGTCAAGATCGACAACGTGAACGGGCGGGGCATCAGTTTCGATGACAACAACCAGGGTGTGAAGTTTCAGAACGTCGATATTTCCAATACCGTCGATGAAGGCATCCTGATCGACAACAACAACCAGAACTTCACCTTCGATAGCGTGACCGTTGCCGATACGGGAGACGTAGGCATCGAAATCGATAACAACAATGCGAACTTCACATTCAGGGATGTAGCCATCCGTGACACCACCTCTGACGGGATCGATATCGGCACCAACAACTCCAACTTCACATTGGAGAATCTGAGCATCAGAGATACCGGGTTCAATGGCATAGACGGGTCGTCCGACAACACCAACTTCACCTTCACCAACGTCGACATCCGCGACACCGGCAGTGCCGGCATCAGCTTCAGCAACCGCAACGAGGAGTTCACCTTTACCGACGTGACCATAAGGGACACCGGCTTCATAGGTATCGACTTCGATGACAACAACGAGAACGTGACATTCAGGCGGGTCACACTGGATGACATCAACAATCAAGGCATGAGTTTTGGCAGTCAGAACCAGAACTTCGCGTTCCGGGACGTGTCTGTTTCCGACACGGCCATCTTCGGTATTATCATGAACGACGACAATACGGACTTTTCGTTCCGGCGCGTCGACCTCACGAATATTGGCGATAACGCAATCGACTTTGGCAGCAACAATACGAATTTCACGTTTGACACCGTCAACATCACGAATACGGATTTCGACGGCATCAACATGTCCTTCAACAATACGGTTGTCATCCGGGATGTCGTCATCCGGGACGTGGAAGACGATGGCATTGATATGAACGGCAACAATACGGTGTCGTTGGACAACAGCACATTCGACGTCATTGGGGACGATGTCATCGAAATTGGCTTCGCCGGCAACAATCTGTCCGGCGCCGGCAACACGGCGACCAATTTCGGCACCTTCTGCGAATCCGCCGGCGGCCAGATCGGCGCGTTCACTTTCGTGAACCCCGCGGCGACCTGTCCGTGAATCCAGCCGATCCATCGACCTGATACGCCCTGCCCCTCACTTGAGCGGCGGGGCTTTTTCTTTGCCGGTTATGGGTCGACCATGCCGGGTTGGTCGTGCGGTCTGGTAAGATGGGCGTACCGTCATGAGGAGGGAAGACCCATGGCCATCGTTGCCATCTACACGCCGGAAGAGATGACTTTGAAGCAGTATTTCGCGGTCGCCGGCAGCATCGAAAAGGCGGGCCTGAGCAAACCGCGCGGGCGGCTCTATCATCTCTGCTACGGGGAGAGCGACCATCTGCGCATGCTGGAGGTCTGGCAGTCGCAAGCGGAGCTCGACGCCTACCGGGAGCGGATCGCGCCGATCCTGAAAGAGTCCGGCATCACGCCCGGAGGGACCGAGATGACGGTGGCGCAGAACATCATCATCTGAGTGGGCGTTTGCAATATCGTCGTTCCGCCCCAGTCCCCGCTGATGCCTTGGGGGCATGCGCCGCGGTATCTAGCGAGCCATGCGACTCCATCGTCATTCCGGCCCCCGCCTCCGCGGGGGCAGGCTTCAGCGGGAATCCATTTACCTGTTCGCAAAACTTCTTTGTGGATCCCGGATCACGTGCGCTGCGTTCCGCGCGCACGGTCCGGGATTTCGTGAGCGAGCAAAACCACCACAAGAGTTCTCCGACTGCCTCTTTCAGTTCTCACATGTCATGATGGCGGTGACCCTGTCCTATCAAAAAGGAGCGCATCCATGCCTCGCCACCTGACCAGACGAACCCTCATCACGTCGCTCGGATGCACGCCTGTGCTGCTGGCGCCCGCCGCATCGCCCGGGCTGGCAACAACCGGCGCGGACCAGATCCAGCCCATTGCGCAACCCGCCACTCCGGGGACGGCCGCTTTCATCGAGCGCGCCTTCGAGCTCAGACAGCGGGGAGTCGAGGCCGGTGACCGGGCCTATGGCGCTGCGGTGGTCCGCGACGGCAAGATCATCGGCCAGTCCTCGAGCCGCGTGATCCGCGATCAGGATCCCACCGCCCATGCGGAACTCACCGCCATTCGCGACGCGTGTCGCCGGGTGAAGGACATACGCCTGCAAGGCGCGATCCTCTACTCCTCCTCCCCGCCCTGCCCCATGTGCGAAGCCGCCGCCTACTGGGCCGGCGTCGCCAGGCTGGTCTACGGCAAGGATGCGCACGATGCAGGCGCACCGGCGCTGTGCGGCTAGGCCGGTTTGGCACCGGTGAAGCACTGCTAATTGCATCCGTTTGGAGCAGGCAGAGCCGCGTGAATTCTGCTATGAGGGGCGCGCATGAAACTCGGGCTCGAAAACCTGATTGACGATCCGGCGCTGCGAAAGCCGCTTGAAGGCAGGCGGGTGGCGCTGCTCGGCCATCCCGCCTCGCTCACCCGCGAGGGGCATCACGCGCTCGACGCCCTCGCCGACTTACCGGAGATTTCCCTTGCCTCCGCCTTCGGGCCGCAGCACGGCATGCGCGGCGACAAGCAGGACAACATGGTCGAGTCCGATACCTATACGGATCCGCGACACGGCATACCCGTGTTCAGCCTCTACGGCGAGGTGCGCTATCCGACCGACGAGATGATGCAGAGCTTCGACGTGCTGCTGGTCGACCTGCAGGACATCGGCACGCGCATCTACACCTATGTGACGACGCTGGTCTATTTCCTCAAAGCCTGCGCGGAGCACGGCAAGACCATCTGGGTGCTCGACCGCCCCAATCCCGCGGGGCGGCCCGTCGAGGGCACGATCCTGGAAGGCGGCTGGGAGAGTTTTGTCGGCGCCGGACCGCTGATGATGCGTCACGGACTGACTCTCGGCGAACTCGCCAAGTGGTGCGCGGCGCATGAAAAGCTCAACGTCGATCTGACCGTTATCCCCATGACCGGCTACGACCCCGACGCGGCGCCGGGCCATGGCTGGCCGCTGCTCGAGTTGCCGTGGGTCAATCCTTCGCCCAACGCGTCGAGCCTCAACATGGCGCGCTGCTTTCCCGGTACGGTGCTCATCGAAGGCACGACCCTGTCGGAAGGGCGCGGCACCACGGTCTCACTGGAAGTGATCGGCGCACCGGACATCGACTTCGAAAAGGTTCTGGAGACCATGCGCGGGCTGTCGGACGACTGGCTGAAAGGCGCGCTGATCCGCCCGTGCTTCTTCGAGCCCACCTTTCATAAACATGTGGGCACGCTCTGCTCGGGCCTGCAGATCCACACCGAAACGGCTGCCTATGCCCACGACGCCTTCCGCCCCTACAGGCTTGTCGTCCTGCTGCTCAAGGCCATGCGGCAGATGCATCCCGGTTACGAGATCTGGCGCGACTTCCCCTACGAATACGAAACCGAACGCCTCGCCATCGATCTGCTCAGCGGCGGCACGTTCCTGCGCGAATGGGTCGACGATCCATCTGCCACGCCCGCCGATTTCGACGCCCGCCTTTCGCCTGACGAAGAGAAGTGGGCGGAGATGCGTCGCCCGCATCTTTTGTACTGAGGATCGTCTCACTCCTGGAGGTTTGAATGCTCAGCAGCAAATGGCTCTATGTCACCGGCCTCGTCGCCATGACCCCGATCGTGCTGGTCCTGTGCGCGATTGCGGTCGAGCAGTTCATGAGCAGCGAGGTGACCGTCGGCTGGCGCAGCGCCGGCAAGCTGCCCCCCGGCGCCACCGCCTCCACGGACATCTACCTGATCGCGCTCATCGCCGTGTGCGTCTGGTTCGGCAGCCTCTACAAGGTCGTGCAGATGTTCCGGGCCGAGAAATCCGGCAACTGACTGCGGGCCCTCGCATGTTGCAGGTGCCTTCGCTGGAACCCGCGCCGGGACTGCTCTAATCTCCTGGTTCCCTGTATCCAATACCCCCCGGAGCCATGAGATGAGTGACACGCCCCGCTTCGAGCCGCTCGACAACACGATCGTTCCCCGCTACGCCGGCATCCCCACCTTCATGCGGCTGCCCTATGTCGACGATCCGACAGGTCTCGATATCGCGCTAATCGGCGTGCCGTTCGATGGCGCGGTCACCAATCGCGCGGGCACGCGGCACGGACCGCGCGAGGTGCGCAACATGTCGAGCCTGATCCGCCGCGTGCACCACGCGACCGGCATCGACCCTTATGAAAACTGCAAGATCGGCGATGTCGGCGACACGCCGGTCGTGCCGATGAACATGATGAAATCCCTCGAACTGATCGAGGACTTCTACAAGCCGCTTGCGGCAGCCGGCGTCACGCCTCTTTCCTGCGGCGGGGATCATCTCATGACGCTGCCGATCTTCCGCGCCATCGCCAAAGACCGCCCCGTCGGCATGGTCCAGTTCGACGCGCATACGGACACGGGCGATGCGGGCTATGGCGATGAGAAATACCACCACGGCACGCCGTTCCGGCGCGCCGTCGAGGAAGGGTTGCTCGACCCCAAGCGTACGATCCAGATCGGCATCCGCGGTGCGCGCTCGTCGTCCGACTATTCCGACTTCTCTCACGAGAGCGGCATGCGCGTGATCTATATCGAGGAGTTCTACGACCTCGGTGTCGACAAGGTGATCGAGGAGGCGCGCCGGGTGATCGGCGACGGACCGACCTATATCAGCTTTGACGTGGACGGGATCGATCCCGCCTATACGCCCGGCACCGGCACGCCGGAAATCGGCGGCTACACGACCCATGAAGCCCAGCGGATGTTGCGCGGGCTGCGCGGGGCGAACCTGATCGGCGCGGACGTGGTCGAGGTGTCGCCGCCGTTCGATCCGTCCGGCAACACAGCACTCGTCGGCGCCACCATGATGTATGAAATCCTGTGCCTGCTCGCCGAGGCGCGGTGCGGGAAATAGCCGCCTTAGTTGCGGCTCCTGGGAACCTGAAAGATGTCTGCTCTCCTTCGCCTGTATCGCGGCGAGCTGCCGCTCGACACCGCTTTCTGGAACTGGGCCGTGTTCGGCGGTCTGATCGTCAACATCATATCGAGCGTCCTGTTCCTGGTGCTGATCATGGAGGACCAACCACTCTGGGCGTTCCTGGCCGGATACGCCTATTCCGTGCCGTACAACGTGATCGCCACGGTGGGGGTGTGGCGGTCCGCAAGACACTACGAAGGCAACCCGCGCTGGGCCGAGATCGCCCCAATCATCACGCTTGCGGGCATGACCTTGCTGACGGTGACATGATCGATTTACCGGCCGACGAAGTTCGGGTCGCGGCGTTCCGACATGGCCTTCACGCCCTCGATGAAATCCTCCGTCTTGCGCAACCGCGTCTGCACTTCGAGCTCTCGGTCCGTGGCGGCTCTCACCCGGTCGGCGAGATCACCTCGCATCGCCTTGCGCACCTCGACCACGCCGAGCGGTGACGAGATCGCAATTTCGCGCGCAAGATTCCATGCCGCCCCGCGCACCTCCGCCTGCGGAACCAGCACATTCGCAAGCCCCATCTCAAGGGCTTCGTCACCCTTGAAGCGGCGCCCGGTATAGAACACAAGCGCGGCGTTGGTCTTGCCGATGACCTCGGGCAAGGTCGTCGTCAGCCCGAAACCGGGCGTGAAACCGAGACGCGTGAAGTTGGCGCAGAAGCGCGCTTCGGGGCAGGTCACGCGGAAGTCCGCCACCATGGCCAGCCCCAGCCCGCCGCCGACGGCCGCGCCGTGGATCGCGGCGACGATCGGCTTTGCCGTCCGGAACAGGCGCACCGCCTCGACGTAAAGATGTCCGGCCCTTCCGCGATTGCCCTGTCCCGCGACCGAGCCGTCACGGGTGATGTCGCTGCCGTCGCCGAAGTTGGCGCCGGCGCAGAAGGATTTGCCCTGGGCCGCCAGAACGACCGCACGGCAGTCCGGGTTTTCATCCAGGCCCTCCAACGCATCGGCGATCTGCTGGATCAGCTCATAGTCGAAGAAATTGTGGGGCGGACGGGCGATTTCGATCGTCGCGACGAAGTCCGCGAGCTCCACGTTGATGTCCAGTTTCTTCTCGGAGAGTGCCATCACCACCTCATTGGCAGATTGTTACGATGTCCTGACGATCAGGGCATCGACAAGAGAAACACCATCGCCGTCGCGATGTACGATCACGGGATTCAGGTCGATCTCTTCAATGTCCTCTGCAAGGTCCGCCGCAAACCCGGACAACGCAACCATCACGTCGACAAGCGTATCCACGTCGGCGGGCGGTGCGCCGCGCTGCCCGTTGAGAATTGCAGCACCTTTGAGCCGCGCAAGCAGGGCGCGGGCTCCGGTGGGCGTCAGCGGCACGGGCGCGAACGCCACATCTTTGAATGTTTCGACATGGATGCCGCCCAGTCCCGCAAGCAACATGGGGCCGAAGGTCGGGTCGCGCTTGATGCCGAGAATGAACTCGACGCCGTCGTCCGCCATGGGCTCCACGAGCACGCCCTTGATTTCCGCGTTCGGCGCGCGGGATCTGACGTTGTCCAGGATCGCGTCATGCGCTTCCCGCACCGCGTCGTCGCCATCGAGATCCAGCGCCACGCCGCCCGCGTCACTCTTGTGCAGCACGTCGGGAGACTGGACCTTGAGGGCAACCGGGCCGGCGATTCCCGCCGCAAGGGCAACCGCCTCATCCGCACTCGCGGCGAGACTTGCCGGGTGTGTACCGATGCCGTATTGCGCCAGCGCCGGGCGCGCGTCGGCCTCGCACAGCACGGGTCCGCACGCCCGAACAAGCGCGCGCACTTGCGCGGCACTCTCGTGCGAAACGTGGCTCGCCCCGTCGGCTTCGGCAAAACGCTGCAGTGCCGTCCGGTAATCGGCAAGAGCGGCGATGGAGTGCACGCAATTGCGCATGTTTGTATGCAACGGGATTCCCGTCTCGGCGAAGATCTCCGAGGAAATTTCGTGAGGTGAGGTGTAGCTCCAGCAGGCGATTGGTTTTTCGAGCGTCCCGACCACCTCGAAAAACTCGGGACGTTCCCGTTCGAAGCTGTCTTTCCTGGCCGTGGACGCCACCATGATGACGCTGTCAACGTTTTTTGCCTGGGTCGCGAGCTGTGCCAGGCGGATATAACCGATCTCGCGAATGGCCTGAGCCGTGCCGTCAACCGGGTTCTGCGATGTGCCATACGCAGGCAGGTGGGCGTCGATTTCCTTTCGCGCCGCCGGATCGAGTTCCGGCACCTCGAGGCCGAACGCAGCACAGGTGTCGGCAACCCAGGCTCCCGCACCTCCCGAACCCGTCGTGATCGCAACACGGCGGCCCTCGGGCAGGCGGCCCTTGTTCAACAAAAACGTATTGGCCGCATCGACCATCTGCTCCGCATCGTCGCAAAGAGTGATGCCGTAGTGGGAGAACATTGCGGCGTAGATATCGTAACTCCCGGCCAATGCGCCGGTGTGCGATGCGGTCGCCCGCACGGCCGCTTCGGAGCGGCCCAGCTTGGCCGCGATCAGCGGCTTGCCCTGTTCCAGAGCCTTGCGTGCTGTCGCCCTGAATCTGTCCGGCGATTTGATCTCTTCGAGGAACAGGAGGAAGACATCGGTCTTGCCTTCGTCGAGCATGAAATCGACCAGGTCGAAGACTTCCGTGACGGCCTCGTTTCCTGTTGTCACGACGTAGCGAAACGGCAGCTTCTTGTGGCGTCCCACGTCGAAGAAGGAGAAACCGACGGCGCCGCTCTGGGCCACCACCGCAACCCTGCCCTCCGCGTGCCAGGGAGGCAGGAGCGGCGTCTCCGGCGCATGCAGCGTAGGTGAAAAGGTGGCGGCGATGGCAAGCGCCGTGTTGGCAAAGCCCTCGGAATTGGGCCCGAGCACAGCCATGTCATGCGCACGCGCGATCTCCGCGAGTTGCCGTTGATCGCCTCGGCCTTCCGCGTCTTCCTGTTCGGCATAACCGGACGTGACGATGAGCGCCGCGCGGGCGCCCGCCTTGCCGCAGCGATCCAGTTCATCGGCGACGTATTGTGACGGGATCGTCAGGATCGCGAGATCGACCGGCTCCGGTACGTCGCGGATCGAGGGATAGGCCTTGAGTCCCTGCACCTCAGCGTGGGACCGGCTGACCGGATAGATCTTCCCGGGATAGGGGTGCGCAAGCATGATCTCCGGGAGCATGCCGCGCAGCCGCGTCGTGTCGGGCGAGGCGCCGACGATCGCAATCGTGCGGGGATTGAGTAACGCGTCGAGATCGGCCATGGGCGTCAGCGCAGGCCGAGCCCGCGGGCGATGATGCCGCGCAGGATTTCGGTCGTACCGCCCTGTATGGTGAGCTTCGGGGCAATCAGCGTGGCATATTCGAGCTGTTCGCGGAACGGCAAGATGTTGGCGGATTGCGGATCGGCGAATGCCGCGAGATCACGGGCGCGGGCCGGGAGCGCCTGCTCCCAGGCGGTGCCGAGGTCCTTCACAATCGACCCTTCCAGCACTGGCTCCTTGCCGGCCTGAAGCATGCCGTTCACCGAGACCGACATGCGGCGCAACGTGTGCAATTGGGCCACGAGACGCCCCAACCCCTCCATACCGCGCACATCGGAATTGTCTTCCAGCACCCGCGCGAGCCCGACGAGCACATAGAAGGTCTCGAGGAACCGCTCCGGACCGCTGCGTTCATAAGCGAGCTCGCTTGTCGCCTGCGTCCACGCCATGTCCACCTCGCCGAGCACATGGGTGTCGGGAACGATCACGTCTTCCAGAACGACCTCGTTGAAATCGAGGCTCCCCGTCATCTGCGGCACCGGATTGACGGTGATGCCGGGCAAGGACATGTCCACGAGAAACTGCGTCAGCCCGTGGCGGCGATTGTCCTTCGTCGGCGGCGAGGTGCGGAACAAGCCGATCATATAGTCGGCGTGCTGTGCGGCCGACGTCCACAGCTTGGCGCCGTTCACTTTCCAGCCGCCGTCGACCTTTTCCGCCCTGGTTTTGGCTGCGAAAAGGTCCGAACCCGATCCCGGTTCACTCATGCCGATGCAGAAACAGCATTCGCCGCGGCAGATTCGCGGGAGGACATCCATGCAGATGTCCTCGCCTGCATACTTCATGAGCATCGGTCCGCTTTGGCGGTCGGCGACAAAATGGCCGCGCGTTGGCGCGTTTGCGACACGAAACTCTTCCGTCAGCACATAACGCTCCAGAAAGCTGCGCTCGTGACCGCCATACTTTTTCGGCCATGTCATACCGATCCAGCCACGTGCACCGACCCGGCGGCTGAACTCGCGGTCGAAGCCGTCGCCCTGCTCTCCGCCATGCGGATCGAAGGTGCCGGCGGCGATTTCATCGGCAAGGAACCCGCGCACCTCTTCGCGCAACGCTTGCGCTTCCGGCGGCAGCCGGATCTGATCGAACTGGAGCGTTTGTTTGCCGTCGCCAGTCATGATCACCGCGCCGCCAGCATGGGCCACAGCTCGTCGGCGCCTGCCGCGACGACCCGCCGGCCGAGTTGTTCGGCCCACTCGCTCTCGCTGCCGAAGTCATCGCGCCATGCCCACAGTCGGCGCGTGTAACGATGCAGGATGTGCTCCCGGGTAAAGCCGATGGCGCCGAACACCTGGTGCGCGATGGCCGCGCCCGCGCCCGCGGCCTCGCCGGCCCGGATCTTCGCCGAAGCCGCTTCCAGGAACACCGCGTCATCGGACATGTCACAATGCGCAATCGTATCCGCAGCGGAACCGGAAGCGGCATCCGCGGCGGCAACCTCGCCGGCCAGACGTGCGAGATTGTGTTGCACTGCCTGGAACTTGCCGATCGGCCGGCCGAAGGCTACGCGCTCGCCGGAATAGGCGACCGCAAGATCGAGGATCGCCTGCAAGGCGCCGGCGATCTGGCGCGACCGCGCGGTTGCGGCGAACAGCATGAGCCCCTCCCCACCCATCGCCGACGGCAGCGGTACAATCTCGATTGGCGCCACCTGATCCAGGCTCACCTCGCCTTTCGGGTCGCCGGAGAATGAGGCGTCCGCCGTGACATGGCACTGCTGCATGTCGGCCAGGGCGACGACGGGCCCGTCTGCGCCTTGCGCGGTGACGACAAGGTGACCGGCCTCCCCTGCGAACGGAACTTCAGACACGGTGCCCGTCAACCTGTTCGCGGCGTCAATGGTCACCGTATCGGGCGGCGGGCGCGATGAAAGCGTGATGGACCCGTCCGGGATTGGAATTCCCGCCTCGGACAAGCACCAGGCCGAAATCATCGTCTCGGCGAGCGGTACGGGTATCGCGAATTGCCCGGCGACATACAGAACCTCGAAGCCGGTCGCCAGCGGTACGCCGGCCCCGCCCTTGTCCTCCGGGACCCAGGCGCGCGTAAGCCCGCTCTCTTCAAGCTCGTTCCAGAGGGACTGTTTCCAACCGTCGTCCGTCGCGGCGTTGATCGTTTGCGGATCGCATTTGTCGCGGAGGATACGTGTGGCGGAGTCCGCCACGAGGGACCGCAGATCGTGTTCGTCTGTCATGGACTGTGTCGAATTTGTTCTTGTTTGGCTTCAGCCCGGGAATACAAGCATAGCAAACCGCAACCCGACTGCCGAGTGCCTTGATGCGCCGCGATGATCGCAGGGAAAATGCCCGGCTCAGAGGGGTACGGTCAGGTGCTTTCCGGGAGCTTCAGCCCGGCGTTGCGCGCATAGACCTTGGCGACGGCGGCATCGTCCTCCAGCCCGAGCCCGGATCCGGACGCGGCGATGAACTGCTGCAGCGCGGCGGCCGTCAGAGGCGCCGAAAAACCGGCGTCCCTGGCGATATCGAGAACGATGCCGAGATCCTTCAGCCAGATATTCACCGCCGAGTGCGGCGTGTAATCGCCGTCGACGATATGCGGCGCGCGGTTTTCCAGCATCCAGCTCGTCCCGGCGCACTTCGAGATCACCTCGACGAACTTTGCCGGTTCCACGCCCTGGGTCATGCCAAAGGTCAGGGCTTCGGCCATGGAAGCGATGTGCACGCCGGCAAGAAGCTGGTTCACAGCCTTCATTGCCGACCCGGCGCCCGGTTCGGCTCCGAGTTCGAAAACGGTTTCGGCCATTGCGTCGAGTGCGGGCCGGGCCGCCGTGAAGGTATCATCCGATCCCGATGCCATGATCGAAAGCTGTCCCGTGGCCGCCTTCGCCGACCCGCCGGAAATCGGCGCGTCCAGATAGTATACGCCGTGCTCCGATGCCCTCGCCGCCATATCCCTTGCGAATTGCGGTGGCACGGTCGCGCAGGCGATCACACAGGCGCCGTCTTTCATGCGCGGCACCCAGCCGTCGGATCCGAACAGGACCTCTTCGGTTTGCGCCGCATTCAGGACGACCACGACAAGCGTATCGACCTGTGGCGCAACCTCGCCGATCTCTCCGGACCCGCCGCCCTCGGCAACGAACCGGTCGACGGCGCCTTTCGTCACGTCGAAGCCGTTGACCATATGGCCGGCGCGCAAGAGTGACGTCGCCATCCCGAAACCCATCGATCCGAGACCGACGACGGCCATGTGGATCCCGTTACTCATGCACTTGCCCCCTCTTCAACTGCAAATCAACGCGTCCTGCAGTATGTGGTCGAATACTCAGCTAGACATGTTAGCCCAAACCATCTGGTACCCTGCCGATATCGTCAGTGATTCCTTCGCCCTGTCCACAAGGGTGAGACCGCCACGGCGAATCGGCCGGCACGGACAGCCCTCAAGGACGACCACATGCCACTGGAAATCGTACTGATGGTGCTGGTGTCATCCGTGCTGCATCCGGCATGGAACGTCATCCTCAAGGCCAATCCCGATCCGTATCTCGGCTTTACGGCGCTGATGGCGCTGCTCACGCTCTGCGCCCTCGCACACGGCGTCTACGCGGGCGTTGACTTTGCCCTCGTGCTCACCGTTCTCCCGCTGATGGCCGTGTCGGTCGGCGGGCTTCTGCTCTACGGTCTCTGTCTGATCGCCACGCTGCAGCGCGGCGATGTCTCGGCCTACTATCCGATCATCCGGGCCTCCCCGGTGTTCATTGTCGTGTTCAGCGTGTTGTTCCTGGGCCAGACCTATCCCTGGATCGTTCTTTTGGGGATCGCTCTGGCCGTCGCCGGCGGCTTTCTACTGCTCTACAAACGCGGCACCAACTTCCTCGAAGACCCAGGCACGTTGGGGCTCGCCCTGCTGGCGATGTCCGGCACGGGCATCTATTCCCTCGCGGACGCGAGGCTGATGGAAACGATCTCGGCCCAGGCACAGATGGTCGTCGCCAACGGGATACTGGTACCCGTCTATGCCGCCCTGTGGTGGCGGCGACGTGCGGGCGAACCTGTTCCGCGCGCTCCGATACGCGGCTTTACGCCGACCCATTTGCTGGTGCCCGGCGTCCTCGCCTATCTGTCCTACTATCTGATCCTTCTCGCTTATGAGCGTGGGGCGGACGTGGCGTCCGTGACGACGCTGCGCCAGGCCTCGATCCCCATTTCCGTCGCGCTCGCCGGGCTGTTCCTGCGCGAAGGCGCAATGGTGCGGCGTTTCTGCGCCGCCGGCCTTCTCGCCCTTGGGCTGGTGGTCATCGCGTTGAACGGATAGTCACCCGTTCCGCATCATACGGATGACCTCGACCGGCTCGGCGAGCCAGGATTGGTATTTCTCGAACACGGCTTTGGTGTAAGGCTGGTCGTAATGCTCGGCGAGTGCCGCCTCGTTGTCCCACTCCTCGTAGAGATAAAGGCACCCGTCATCCTGACCTTGATGCAGCACGAATTGCCGGCAGCCCGGTTCCGCGTGTGTGGCGTCGAGAATGCCCTTTATGGCGTCCCGGGCGTCGTCGAGATGTTCGGGCTTCGGCGCAATGCGCGCAAATACGAACAGTCCTGGTGTCGTCATTCCATCCGTCCTGAGGTCATTTATCATGCGAGCGGATTTCGTTACGTCTTAGCATCGCAATCCGGCCCAATTGCAACATCTTTTCGCTGCGCCCGGAACGCGGTTGCCGGACCGATCAATCACCTCGGGCTCGTACGAAAGACCGTCTCAACCCATGCGATCACGGCCGCGATCCGGCGCAGCGCAAGCTGATCGGCATGGGCAAGCAGCCAGATTTCCCGTGAGAGCGATACCGGCGTATCGCCGACATCGAGCTCCCGGAGGCTCTCCTCGCGGTCGGCGATCACTCTCGGAAGCAGCGCGCGCCCGAGGCCCGCCCGGACTGCCTCGAGAGCGGCCTCCGCATCGTGGACTCTCAAGCCGGCGAGACCGCCGTTCCCGTTTTTGACGGCCCGGGCAACCCATTGCGCCTGCGGCAGGTGGTCCATTGTGTCGTCGTATGTGATCCAGGGCATTTCCTTCCCGTCATTCACCCTGGGATCGCGCGCGGCATAAACCGCAAACGCGAGTTCCCCGATGCGGCGTGCCTTGACCCTGGTCCCGCCGGTCTTTGGCCGGGCGAAGCGCAGGGCGAGGTCGGCTTCGCGGCGCGTGAGGCTGAAATCACGGCTGTCGGGCACGAGCTGGATTTCCAGTTCCGGATGCGCATCGAGTAGCCTGCCGAGTTGAGGCGTGAGGAGGCGATTCACGATCATCGGCACGGAAGTCAGGCGCACGATGCCGACACACGTATCTCCTTCCGCACCCAGAATGTCCGAGATCACATCCACATGGTGTTCCATGCACTCCACGCGCCGGACGACTTGCTCGCCCCGCGACGTGAGCTGCAGCGACCCGTCCGGCAACCGCCGCCATAGTTGTGTCTCGAATGCGGATTGCAGCGCGGCGAGACGGCGCGAGACAGTGGTGTCGTCCACACCGGTCAGCCGGGCCGCTGCGGCAAGACTGCGCCCTCTTTTGATGGCCAGCAGGTAGCGCAGATCGTTCCAGTTCTTGAGCTGCATAGTTGCAGTTTATGGCTGCATGAATTCGCCTTCAATCCGCAGAAACGCGGACCGATACTGGTCCAAACCGAACCAGGGGAGCGATACGATGAAGTATGTCGTGCTGTTTGAGGACAATCCCGGAACCGGCGATGACGTGCGCGCGGCGCATATGGACGATCATCTGGCGTTTCTGGAGCGCAACACTGACAACATCTCAGCCGCGGGGCCGCTCAAGGATCAAGACGGCAAAGGGGCTGGCGGGCTCTGGCTGGTTGATGCGGACGCAGCAGACGACGTCCGGAGGCTCGTCGAGGAGGACCCGTTCTGGCCGACGGGCCTGCGCAAGTCGGTTCGAATTCTTGAGTGGTCGCAGGTATTTGCGGATGGCCGGCGCCTGATACGGCTCTGAAAGTTCCCGGCAGCAGAATCCCGAATCGCACCGCGCGTTAACCAATGCGCAAGGTGAGACTGGCCGGCTCGCAATGGTTACGGTAACCTTAACACTACCCATGCCCAAAAGATGCGGTGCGCGCATGGGAACTTGCTCAAGACGTATCTCACCGCCTCCCGTGTCTGGAAGACCCGGGCAGTAAAGCGCCCGGTCCGCAACGCGGCAGCGCATACAAAGACCATACAGGGAAACATGTCAGACGGCCCGATCGCCTGAGCGGGATCGGGAGGAGTGGCGCGTGCGTGGGGGGAATTCCATGCGACACACGGAAGTGCTGATCATGGTGATTGCATTGCTGGCCAAGCGGCCGGACGCCATGGATGTCTTCCTCCCCGCACCGGAGCGATTGAGCATCTCGCAAATCTATGCGGGCACGCTGCACGGGCGACCGTTCCGCCTGTCCGCCAGAAAGGGAGAGAAGGCATGACATTCGCAGACCAGAACACTGAACAGTCCACGGGGCCATGGGCTCGCTGGTGGGAGGAAGTTTCCGCGCAGGCCCGGGCGCAACAACTCGAGAGCCTGGAGCACGGTCCGGCTATTCCCTGTCCCGCTCCGGCGGTCGGCCTGTCCCGCCTCATGCTGTTCGCGACCATGTTCCAGCCGTCAGGTGACATGCAATAGATCGCAACACACCTCAAGATCACGAAAGCGCGCCACGACCCGCTCGCGGCGCGCTTTTTCTTTCTTTCCTATGTCTCGGGAAAATCAGTGCAGTCGTTGATCCTCCGCGGTCACGCGTCAACGATCATCTCGAAGCCGCCAAAGATCATCCGCTTGCCATCGAGCGGCGCCGATTTCATGTCCTTCGGCATGCGCGGATCCTCCATGATCTTCGGCAAGGCGTCGTCACGCACCGCTTTGGACGGCCAGGTGACCCATGAGAACACAACGGTTTCGTCCGGCTCAAGCAGAACGGCCGTGTGCATCGAATTGACCTTTCCCTCCGGCACGTCGTCGCCCCAGCATTCGGCCACCGTGAGCGCGCCGTGGTCCTTGAAGATCACCGAGACATCCTCGGCAAACTTCCGGTATTCATCCTTCTTTGCCGTTGGCACGGCCAGCAGATACCCATCCACATAGGTCATGTTTTTTCCCTCCTGTTACGAACCGTGAAACGCGGTTTCCAGCGCCGCGATGTCGATCTTGCGCATCTGCATCATTGCGTCGCGCGCCCGTCCGGCGGCCGCCTTGTCGTCCGCCTCCATCATCTCGGGCAGAACCTCGGGGATGATCTGCCAGGACACCCCGAATCTATCGATCAGCCAGGCGCACATGTGCTCCTCGCCACCGCCCTCGAGCAACGCGTCCCACAAGCGATCCGTTTCCGCCTGGTCCTTGGTGAGCACGGAGATGGATGCGGCCGGCGTGTGCTTGTACATCGGGCCGCCGTTGAGGGTCATATAGGGCGCGCCCGCGAGCGTGAACTCGACGACCAATGCGGGCTGGTCCGGCACCGGATAAGACGCGCTCTCGATGAAGCTCTCAGGCAACAGCGACACATAGAAGTTCGCGGCATCCTCTCCTTCCTTGTCGAACCAGAGGCAGGTTCGCACTTTCGGTTTCTCTGACATCGTCTGACTCCCTCCTACTCAGGTGTTTGAAACAGAGCCTCGATGTACCGTTTCAAGTGATCGACGCTCTCGCGCGCCACCGCGCGGTTCCCCGTGGCCTTGGCAAGAATGAAGGCGCCCTGCAGGACGGCCTGGGTGTGTTTGGCGAGGCTCGCAGCGGTCCAGTCGGCATTGAGGCCGCGATCGCTCATCGCCGCCTCGATGTCCGGTTCGAGCGTCGCGGCATGTCCGAAGATGCTCGCAGCGCAGGCGTCGCGGATCATCGGATTTGAACCGTAGGTCTCCTGAACCATGGTGCCGACAAGACATGTGAATTCGGCGAGATCACCCTCGATGATCGACTTGCGGAAATCGACATAGGCCAGCACGCGCTCCAGCGGATCGGCGTGGTCATGATACGGCGCGCTCGCGAAGAACGCCGTGGTTGTCTCGGCCCAGAACGCTGCGGCAGCGACGCCCAGCGCCTCCTTGCTCTCGAAATGATGGAAAAACGCGCCCTTGGTGACCCCGGCCGCCTTACACAGATCATCGACCGTCGTGGCCGCGAACCCCCGGGACCGGATGACGTCGCGGGCAGACTCCAGCAGACGGGTCCGCGCATCTCCCCGTTCCGGCTGAAGCTTGGTGGGTCTGGGCATCATGATGAATTCATACCAATCAGTTGGTATGTACGTCAATGGTCGGGTCTTGGTTTTTGCCTCGGGTGCACCGGTTCCAACCGTGCAATCCGCAGAAACCTATCGCCCGCGGCATATGGGCAATGCGTCGAAACCCGGAAGAACCTCTGCGGCAAAGTAAGGATAGAGCGTTGCCACACCTATGATGGCGGCAGCAATTGAACTGATCAGTACGCCGCCGGCTGCAATGTCTTTGGCGAAACGGACGGTTTCGTTGCGCTCCGGAGAGACCACATCGCACAAATGCTCAAGCGCCGTGTTGGCCGCTTCCGCAAACCAGACCCAGCAGATGGATACAAAGATCCACCTCCAATCCGAATAATCGATCCCGAGCCAAATGGACACCGCCACGGCAACGAAGGTCGCGGCCAGGTGAAGCCGGGCGTTGTGCTCGTTGCGAACCATCCGTCGCAGCCCATCGATGGCGAAAGCAAAGCTCCTCAGGCGCGCACGCCACGTGAAGACAGTGTCCGGGCGGCGGACGGCGATGCGCCGTGGTTCCGCGCCGTGAAGACGCCAGGTCAGCGGATTGTCTTTTTCAAATGCGGTCAACCGCACCGCGCGAAAGGCAAGTGCGGCACTTGCGATCAGGAACGAAAGCGCGATGCAGCACACCATGGGAATTCCTCAGGACGCCGGTACCACGCGCAAATGGGTGCGGCCGCTCAATGGCAGATTGAGCCGTGCTTGGCCAGCGTTGTCTGACGTAACGCGAGTTTCCTGACCGAAGTCGACGATGTATGACCGCCGGGGGACGAGCCCCGCTATCGTGATGTTCTTGAATGCGCCGTTTCTATCGGCTCGAAGAACCGCGCAGAGCCCCTCACCCTTCACATGTGCTGCCGCAACGAGCACGTCGGGATACGGGACCTCCTTGATATATGGTCCCTGCCGCAGGGACGCTTGCCGCCCGGCCACCAATGCATGAAATGCGCCCGGTTTGCTGTATCGCGCCATCAACTCGACGGCATGTGCCCACAACGACGCATTCAAGCGATGCGCGACGCCGGTCGACGCGGAAATCGGGCATTCGGTATCGAGGAGTTCGAGCAGTTGACCGGCCGCTTCCGTGTCGCCCATCTCCACTGCTGCGGCCGCAGTTGCGGCATAGCTTGATGCGCGCGAGAAACCATAGTTCCCGACATCGACCGGCCAGAGCACATCCTGCCAGGATCGCCCCTTGAGATTGTACTTCAAGGTCTCCCATTGCCGTTTCGCAATATCCGGCAATACCGCATTGAGAAAGAGACACGGGAAAGCCTGCATGACGGCGCCGCCAAGCCGCCGCGCGCTGAGCCCGGTAAGGGTTGAGCGAAACGGAACAAGCGACCCGTCAGCCGCAACAAACTGGGATTCCAGCTGATGCCGGAAAGCAGGAGCGATCTCGTCCCAATTCGACGTACCCGCTGCCCGGTCGTGCGCCCTGATGGCCGAGACCGAAATCAGATTGCACAGCGGATAGATCCAATTGGGCTCACAGGCGAGCAGGCCATGTTTCGCCGTCCGGTATGATTTGCAAAGCACGTCGATGAGGCATTGCTCGGAATAGACAAACTCATCCCCGGACGGGTGTTGAAACACGAGGACCGCCTGCGCGTCCGAATGTGCGGCACGCGATGCATTGCGGCGGAAAGCGAGCTGACCAGCCAGGAATCCCGTCAGCATGATGTTGTCGCGGGGGATGGGATCGGCCTCGACACAGAGGTTGCCCCACAAATTTTCCAGTTGCCAGTAGCGCCACAGCCGATAGTCCTGTTGCTTGGCAATCAGGTTCTGCTGCGCAAGTTCGAGATATCCCGAGAACGCCGGAAGATGGACCGCCTGAGCCATGGAAAGCGCATAGGACATGAAGTTGACCTGGTAGCGCACGGCCGCAGTCTGGAACTGATCGATCCATTCAAACCCCTTGAAGGTGTCGACCGGCTGCAGCGCTCGGTCCAGCAGCAGCCGCATCAATCGCAACTCGTCCGGACTGAGCTCCGCGTTTGCCGGAAGTGGACTGGTCGACGTCACGCGCGCCGCGCAGACCGATTTCAGATGATCGTTGAGCCTGGCACGGTGGTGGAGGCCTCGCCGCCGACCCCACATGGACCATCCCCCGACAATGAACAAGGCGATCAGGATTCCAAGGGCCACGGACTGGACCGCACCGTCCCACGTTGCATGATCCCCGCCATCAGGAAAGAAGGCGCTGCCAACCGCACTCGACAGCCAGACAAATGCCGGAAGAACGGCATTGCCGGTGGCGAACCAGATCACCAGAGCCAGGACAAACAGCAGTGCGCAGAGTCCGAACAGACCCAACGCAACGACTTGCAGCGAATGCGCGGGGTCGGCCCAGAAAAGGAAGCCTCCACCCGGCGCCATCAGGCCGAGGGAAAAGGCACTCGCGCGCGGATCATCGGAAACGATCGTCAGGCTCCCTGCAGCCGCCAGGATGCAAACGTATCCAGCGAGCATTTGCATCTGCCTGATCCGCAACGTCCCGTTCATCAGCCTGCCGGCCGGAGGGAACGCGAGTGTGGTTGTGTCGCGATCCAACAGAACCTGAGCCGTTGCGGCACATTCAGGGTTGTTGTCCATTCGCCGGCGGTACATGCACAGCGTTGTGGCTTCACGCGTTGCAGACTTTCACCGGTTCCCTAGGACTCTTTCAGGGTTTCTTCGCAGATTTTTCTGAGTCCGGATGAACGGTGTTCCAGGCCGAGTAGAGAGTCGAGTGGAGGAGCTGGATCTGCTCGCCGAACCGTACGACCACGAGATCCTTGTCGGGCACCAGGTAGACCACCTGACCGCGGCTGCCGAACATGTAAGAAAACGGTCCCTGAAGGTTCTCGTCCTTGCGGTCGAGCACGTTGTGATACAGGTGCAGACCGTAATGCCCGTTTTGTATCTCGCGATACGTCAGATGCTGCCCGAGGAAGTGCTTCCACAGTTCATCGGGAAGAAACGACCCACTCTCGCCGCCGTTCCTGATCAGGAATATGCCGACGCGCATCCAGTCCATGGGCGTCGCGTAGAGACAGCAATAGGCGGTCACCGGAGATGCGGCGCCGTGGCGGCGCCAGTAGGCCGGTCCGGCGCCCGCCGGTTGCCAGATCTTGTCGCTCAGGAGTGTCTCGACCGGCTTCCCGTAGACGGTCTCCAGCAACCGCGCCAGGATGGATGTGTTGACGTTCTGGTACTTGTATCGGTCGCGCTCCTGCGCACCGATGCGCAGGCTGTCGGCAATGTCCCCAATGCCGAGCATATGCAGCCGCGCCATCGGTCCGAACGGATTCATGCGCATGGCTTCGATATCTTTCACACCCTGCCCGACCGTGTCCTTCGCATCATCCGCCTCGAAGACTACGCCGCTCCTCATTCTCAGGAACGCCAGAACGGGTGTTCGGCGCAGCTCGTCATTGCCGAGCGTCGGAAGATAGGCCCCGATCGGATCGGACAGGTTCGCGATCTTGCGGTCGGCGTGCGCGCGCAGCACCAGCGCGCCAATCAGGCTCTTGATCATTGAGTAGGAATTGAAGCGTGCACCGGCGCCGACACCGTCCGCGTAATGCTCCAACTTCAAAACGCCACCCTGATAAACGAGCAGCGCCTTTCCCGCCTTTTCCGCGAACAGACGTTCAGCCATGCCGTTCAGGTTCCGTGTTCGGCTGTTCGGGTCACGTTTGAGCGATGAGGCTTTCCCGCCATCGACTGTCGCGAAGTTCCCATTGGCCGGCCAACCGGGTTCGGGATATCGCTCGGTGAGCAGGCGTGGCAGATACGGCGCGTAAAACAACGCCGCCGTTATGCACGCGACGATGACGGCGCCCGCAAGCAGGAGCCAGCGAAAGACCCGGCGGCGGCGCGGGACCGTGCCGTTGTCGGATCCAGCGGGCAACCGAGATTGTGTCATTGCTTTCGATCACCCTCAGCCCGGCGACCGGTCAGCGTGATTTCAGCAATAACCGGAAGATGATCGGAACTGACACGCATTCCGATACGCAACTGATCGCACCTGCTCACGCTAGACGTCCTTCGGGACGCGGATTTCGAAAGTCGCACCTTGTTCAGACGGAACCAGCGCGATTGTGCCGCCGTGGGCGTGGAGTATCGTGCGGGCGATCCCGAGGCCCATACCGGTCCCGCCATGCTCGCGCCTGGTCGTGAAGAACGCGTCGAATATCTTGGGCTTGTTGTGCTCGGTAATGCCGTCGCCGTCGTCATTCACCGTCAGCACCAGATCCGACACATCCTCATCCAGTCTGATCGACACGTGCTTCGCATTGTGTTGAACCGCGTTGTCGAGGAGATGGGAGACGACGATCGCCAAGTTCTCCGACGACATCGGAATCGGCGCGTCGCGCTCTCCATGAATCTCGACGTCAATCGACGGGAAAGCACTTCCGATATCATCACGCATCTGCTGCAGGCTTGAACTCCCGATTGCATGGGGCCCGTCTGCCTTGGCCAGCTCGCGAAGGCGCTGCAGCAATACGGACAGGCGCTGTGTGTCGTCGATGATGTTGTTGAAGAACCGATTGCGTTCCTGTGGCTTCATCCTGGTTTCGGAATCGCGCAACAGCTCCGCCGCACCCTGGATCGACGTCAACGGCGACTTGAGTTCGTGTGAGACGTGGGCGGCAAAGTTCGCGATAAAATCCGACCGCTCGAACAGACTGCGGGCCATCGCAAAGAAGCTGTTGGCGAGTTGTGCGATCTCCCTTGTGCCATTGTGCGCCAGGGGACGGATCGCGGTGCGATCTCCCTCCTTGATCGCATCCGTGCGCGCGATGAGCTCAATCAGCGGACGCGTAACCGTGCGCAGGAAAATCATGCCGATGACAACCGCCGCCAGAACGACGGCGAGGGCCGCGAAGAAAACATTGCGGCGCTCGCCATACAAGTACTTCACAATGTTCCGGGGCGTCCGCGAGGCGTAAACAACACCTGCGACCCGTCCATCGACAATCACCGGCAGCGCGGTGAATACGCGAACCGTGGTTCCCCGGCTGATTGAATACACCGGCGGCGCCGGATTATCGGATATGCGCTCGCGCAATACGCTGGCGTACTTGCCGTTGAGCGCCGCCGAAACCTCCGCGACATGTGCAAGAGAAAGACCGACATCGCCTCGCCCGACGATGATTCGCCCCTGGGGATCGAGAATTCGGAATCCCGCCAGCGTCAATTTCTGGGTTTCCTGCACAAGCGGATTGAGCTGAATGCCGATCGACCTGTATTGCGGACCCAGTTCATCGACCGCCATCGTGGCGTCGGGACGCGGCCCCTTTATGTTGTCGCGTGAAAGATCGATTGTCGGAAGCTGCGGGGTATATCGTTGCAACGGCCGCGGACGGGCACTCTCCGCCTGCACGGCACCGAGCCTGATCCCGTCGGGCAAGTCCGCCCTCACCTGTTCCGAGAACGCCGCGGCGAGCACCGCACTTTGCGCGATGAGCTCGCTTTCGGTCTGACGTACCAGCTCGTTTTCGAACAGGCGAAAGAAAATCAGTCCGGCCAGCGGCAGGATCAACATCGCCGCCAGGACGGCGAAGACCACCATGCCGAGCGTCGGACGCCACTTTCTTGCTGCGCTTGGTTTTGCCACCTATTCGGTCTCGCATGCGCTGAGGCGAAAGCCGATCCCGTGCACGGTCTCGATAGCGGATTTGCAGCCGGCAGAGGAGAACTTTGCCCGGATGTTCCGGATATGGCTGTCGACCGTGCGGTCCGCGACGTGAATGTTATGACTGTAGGCCATGTTGATGATCTGCTCGCGCGTGAACACAATTGCCGGCCGCGCCATCAGGCCTTTCATGATCGCGAACTCGATCGCGGTCAGGTTCAACGCCGTACCGTTGAATTCCGCGATGTGTCGCGCCGCGTCCAGTGTCAGCCCGCCATGTACGAACGCCTGCTCGCCGTGCTCCTCATCCGGCGTCCGTTTCGACAGCCGTTTGAGGATGGTGCGAACGCGCGCCACCAGTTCGCGTGGGCTGAATGGCTTGGTGACGTAGTCGTCCCCGCCGAGTTCAAGACCCAGAATGCGGTCGATTTCCTCATCCCGTGCGGAAAGAAACAGGATCGGGGTTTCCGACGATTTGCGGATCTCCCGGCACATCTCCAGACCGTCCATTTCCGGCATGCCGACGTCCAGAACGATCAGGTCCGGGCTCTCCCTGGAGAACATCTCGAGCCCCTCACGCCCGTCGCGGGCGACGACCACCGAATGGCCGGCCTGCTTCAGCGCAAAGGAAATCACTTCCTGGATATGCGGGTCGTCGTCTACGACAAGTATATGATGCGTCACGTTTGTGCCCCTGCTGCCGCTTGCCGGCGGTCAGTCTTGCGAGTCGCGCGGTAGATTAGCCTGATCTTGACTGTTTAGGTATTTCGTCAGTTGCCACCCGTAAAAGCTCCATCCGCGCCAGTTCGACATCTGTTTCTTGTGTTCCAACACAAGCTTCGCCCGGCAGGGAATCACGTTCTCAGTTGTGATCCCTGTGCCGATTGTGAATCTGTCGATGGCCGGCAGAGCCTGGGGTCCGAGTGAACAAAGATAAGCCCTGTCGAGCCGGACGCCCTTACCCGTCAATTGATGGCTGTGCGCGACGTTGTAATCGGCAATCGCGGCCGGCGTGTTCACAAGGCTGCAGACGTAAAGCGCCGCCGCGGCAACGGCTGAGTTCAGTGTCACCAGCCAGGCGTTTGACCTATGGAGTGCAATGCGAGCGACGATGCTTGCCAGTCCGAATGAAATCAAGGCCATGCCGACAAGCGCGAATGCCCGCCAATATGTCAGCGCGTAGACCTCCACATAAAGCGAGAGCCGGTGAATGGATGAGAAGACCAGGAAAATGCCCTGCCCCATCCAGACGAATACGAGCATGCGAACCGTCGGCATGTGCTCTGCGTCGCTGCCCGTTCGCATGACCAGCAGGACGAATGCAGCCGCAAGGGCACTTGCCGCGATCAGCGCGTAAGCACCCCGGTGAGCATACTCCGCGTAGGTGAGTCCCGACGGCAAGTCCACACCGCCCCACAGATACGTCAGATCAAGCCAGGTCTGCACCAGGAAGAGAATGTTGAACGCGACCAACGGCCAGACCAGTTGATCGGCGTCAATTGGACTGGTTGCCGGGCTCTTCTTCGGGCGAGAAAGGTCTCTCCAACGGTTTGGCTTGCGAATACCCATAGCTCCCAAGCGCGACCGCAGGAAGGGCCACGAGAGCGCCATACAGACGACCCAGAACAGAACACGGACCACGTCGAGCTGGCCGACCATCGAGAGGATGTCGATTTCATTGACCCACTTCTCGATCAACGGGTTGGCGGTTGCGAACAGGACCAGAAAGACTGTTCCAAGTCCGAGCGTCGTGGCCCAGGTGATGAACTGATTCCGGCCGAAAACCGGAGTATCGGACCGGCGCAACAATGCGCTGGCGCGCGTCAGGTCAAGAACCATCTGGAACGGTCCACCGAACAGGAGGCGGAGGAACTTCTGGAGGCCATCCAGGAAATCGAAGCTGACATGACCTGTGGCTGCAAGCAGGAAGAATGAAGCCCCTGCGAGCGCAACAAGAAGTGGGAGCATGCCATACTGCAGGATGACGGGCAGCAGTGACGCTCCGAGCACTCCGATCGAGGCCCAAAGCGTGCGTCCCCTTACGAGCTTGCCGTGGGCTAAGGCGACCACGGTAACGAAGATGCAGAGGAAAACAGCGACGGACACGCCGACGGGATGCCTGAAGAAAAGCCAATCTGCGAGACCGGCGATCAGAAACGACAAGAGCGCATTGTTTCTGACGCCCCTCAGGACAACCGGAACCGTTGGCGCGGCAATCGTTCTCGTTTGCATTGCTGATGCCCCCCTTTGAGCGGTCACTCGCGCACAGGACCGTCTTGCGTCTGCGAGGTCAGTCGCGATGTGCGCGGGAATTGAATGATCTGCGCGGTTGGTGCGTCGCCGCTGTCGACAAGCCACCAACCATCAAACCGGATGCGGTCCGGTATCTCCGGTGGTTGCTTCGACGTGGATGACTCGCGGCGTTCCATGACCGGCGTTATCGCCGGAACAGGTGCAGATCCAATCGCCGAGGTATTCAGACTTTCAGGAGAATTGTGCAGAAAGTGCGCAGATCGGTCGCCATGCCGCGGCCGCGGTCAAACCCCGAAGCGCCGTTTGATGCGATAGCGCAGAATGTACCAGGGCACGAAGCCGCCCCTCAGGATGTTGCGCCATTCGCGGCCGCGCACCTTCGGACGCGGGCGCTGCCCGATCGGCAGGTCGGAGGCGAAGAACTCGAAGATCGCCTGGTCAAGGCCGTTTTCTTCCCTGATTTTCCGGGCGTAGCGTTGCTCGAATTCGGCGAACGGCATGAACTGCGTTTGCGTCACGTTTCGCGGTTCGAAATCCGCCGAAACGCCCTGCTCCTTCGCAATCCGGGCAATGAGGTCGCCACATTCATTGTGCAATCCGACGTGCCAGAAGTCCGCAAGTCCATCCAGAATAACGTCCAGCTTCTTCTGGTCGGACATGAAGATGTGCCTGACGAACGGCACTTCCAGGTAGGCGAACAGGTACTTGCTGATCGGGTTGGGCCGCCGGCTCTTGTACCACAAGTCGAAACCAAACGGCCGCAGTCCCTGTCCGGCGTATTTGCCCATCCGGAAGTTGTAGTGGGAGAAGAAATGGCTCACCGGATCGCGAATGAGAACGGCTTGCTTCACGTTGCGGTCAGGGAAATACGTCCTCATCGACCTGGTGACATAGAAACCGAACACGAAGTCGACAGCGTCAAACGATACGGCGGCCAGGCTCTGGTAGCGCTTTCCGAAAAACCGGAACGGCGCCTTGCGTCGGCCCGGAAACAAAATCCGTCGGCCGATGTACCGGGCGGATCGCCCCTTCCTTACCGGCGCGGATGCACCGTCGCCGAATTTCGTCATCAGGAAGCTCTGGACCGTCCGACCGGCGCATTTCGGAATGTGCAGAATGAAATAGACATCCCGCGCGAGTGCGCCCGCGCCGCGCGCACGATCATCGCTGTCCGTGTCGTCCGAACGAACCTGGTCGTGCCCCGCCCAGCCCCCCAGTTCGGAGCGGGCTGTATATCCGGAAGTCTCCTGCATGTTTCTGGTTGTTTTTGTTGCGCACCGCGCCGGGTCACTCAAAAAAACCCGTGTTGCTTCATCCTTTCAGGCGAAAACCGGACACTACTTGTCGGATTGGCTGCAACTCAAGCGGAGCGGTGATCGATTCTCCGTGAGGTCCGGTTCCTGAAATCACCCGGAGACAACGGCAAAAAAAGGGCAAATGAGGCATAATCCGATTATTTGTGAATAGCCGCACCGAGAGCTGATTTGAATGCATCGAGCTCTTTTTCAGGATAGGCGCGGCACGGCGCGGCCAGCGAACCGCCGGTATATGCGACGTCCAGATAGTTCTCGCCACCGGTCCGCGCGTGAAACAACATCAGGCCGCCGGGAACCGCCATCCAAACGGCGCCGATGAACAGGCCGAGCGCCAGTCCGACACCGCTGCCGTCGATCAGACCCACCAGAAGGATGCCAAGCCCGAGAACCAGCAGAAGGACTCCGATGGCCGAGATCCATCGCGCGACCGGCACATGTATGGTGTCGGCGCCCGTGAGGTCGGCAAGAGGAACGACCGTGTTTCCGTGCGCCTTGCGGAACTTGCCTGCCGTGTCGCGCTCATAGCGCGGTCCGAGCTGGTAGAGCCGTTTGTCGCTCAAGACCAGCACGGTCTGCGGCGGGTCCCCGGCGGAACCGCGATCGCGCAGGAACTTTTCCCCGAGCACGAACGCGGCCTTTTCATCGTGGTCCTTGAGGATTTCCCGAAAGACCGGATCCAGTTCATCGGAGCGTTCCATGCCCTCCCCCATGTGCGGCGCAGGTCGCGATGGTACCCATTGGGTCGGCTCATACCCAAGGGAAATGTACGCGCGAGCTCCGCAGTGCACGGGGCGCGTTTGACCGGCGCGCTCCACGGGCACCTGTGGCCCGCCTGGTGAAGCCGGGGTAAAAATGCTGGTGATGAGATAACTGACGGCGTGGCCGCGGACACCGGAGCCCGGTCCACCTCCATTTGAAGCACCGGCGCTGGCCCATGAAACTGAGCTTCGTCCCCCTTGTCGTTGCACTGTTGCCGTTCGGCGCCATTCACGTGTCCTATGTCATCGCCGCTTCTCACGGTCATGTGCCGTGGTGCATGCCGTATCTCGACGCATGCACCGCCATTAGCGCCACCGGACGGCAGATGCCTGAGAGCCTTGTTTTTCGCGCCACGATCATCCCGAGCGGGGCACTGATGATGGTGTACTGGGTTCTTGTTTCGGCATGGCTCAGAACGCTACTCAACCGCATGACAGGTCTGAGGCGCGCCATGCTCGGTTTCGGACTGATCGCCAGTTTCGGTCTCATCATCTACGCCACGGTTCTGGGCGAAATCGGCGAAGCCTTCGCCCTGCAACGCCGCATCGGCGTGCGGTTGTTCTACGGGTTCACCGTGCTGGCGCAACTGCTGATGGCCATACAGGTCGCCGCCGCCGCGCGCGATCATGCGGAAATGAACCTCACCGGGGCGGCGCGGCTTCTGCTGACCGCAGCCGGCCTGCCCTTTCTGCTCGGAATTGTCAGCCTGCTGATGTGGGGCTTCTATGCCGACTTCGACAATATCGAACACGCCTTCGCATGGTGGGTGACACTGCTTGTGCTGCTGAACCCGCTCATTGTCTTCGCCGTGTGGCGGAGGATCGGGTTCGAAGCCCGGTTTCGAACAGCGAACTAGGCGGTTCGCGGGCAGGCCGTATTCGACCACTGCGTGCAGTATCGTCGTATTTAACCCAATGGTTGTGCTTGAGGCTTTCGGGCGCTTGTCTCGGACAATCGATGTACGGACCGTAACTTCAATGTAATCCGCCATCTGCTATTGTTGCGTACGCCTTGACGCTGTAACTCTGATCGTCATATGGCGGAATTCGTTCCAGCCACGCGTTATGCCGGCTTATCGCGAGTGATCTGTGACGACGTCCAAAAGTAAGAAAACCGGCCCACCAGACCAGCACACCGGCCTTCCGTGGCCGGACGCCTATGCGGCGCTTCTGCCCGTCATCCGTGAGGAATGGGACATCACCGGCGAGCTTTACCTGAACCGGCCGCTAGGCGGTGGTCTCTCGGGTGCCATGGTCTATGTGGCCGACCTGAGCTGCCGGGCATTCGCAGGACAGGCAATCCTCAAACTGGATACGGCAAACCCGGCCGACTGGTCTGAAGATGAGGAATTCGATAAACACCGCGCCGCCGTCGAAGCGGCGCCGGAATACGCCGCCGAGCATCTGCCGCGCCTTCTGCACGCATCGCGCAAGGACAACGAGATCGCCATGCTGTCCTCCATCGCCGGCCGCGGATTGGAGTATGCGAGTCCCTGGATCGAATGCCCTTACGCGCAGCAACTGTCATTCGGGCGACGGGTCTGTGACGAGCTGCTGGAGAAATGGAACGCGCAGTACAGGCTGGCCGATGGTCTTTTTGAACCTCAGGCACTGCTGGAAGACTGGCTCGAATACCGTCTCGATCCGGAAGAGGGCCGTATCGGGTCCTTCCTCGCCGAACATGGCATAGACCCCGAACAACCGAGCATCAGTTTCCAGGGCGAGTGGTATCCCAACCCTTATGCTTTTGCCCGGAGGGCCCTGCCGCTGCCGAAAAGGACCCAACTCCGCACCGTGCGCGGGCAGAGCCACGGCGACCTGCACGGCCGCAATATCCTGATCGCCGCGCCGCCGCGGCAGAAACGTGAGTACTATCTTATCGACCTCGATCTGTACCGGCAGGACGATTTCCTTTTCTACGATCACGCCTACTTCGAGTTCACCTATCTGCTTAATTCGCGCGGCGAGGCGACCGACGCGCAATGGAAATCGATCCTCAACAATCTGGCGCGCAGCCGGGCTCGCAAGGCCCCGCCCAAGGGTGATGATATGGGGCTCATCAAACTGGCTCGGGCCATACGGCAGACATGGTTCTCCTGGGTCGACCGGCATGAACCGAACCGCCTGTCCAACATGGAGAGCCAATACCTGCTCGCACGCATCGCGGTCGGTCTGATGTTCACCCATCGTGGCATTGCGCCGAACCAGAGGGCCATGGCGTTCACATATGCGGCCGCCTGTCTCAAGGATTATCTTGAGCTCAACGACGTCAAATGGCCCACCAATGGTCCATCTCTGGAGTTCGAGCCGGCCGAAGCGAAATCGATTGCGACCCCGCGTCCGACCGTTTGGTCTGCATCCCCGCCCCCTTCTGCGTCGCAAGCAAACGCACCCTCTTCCGGATTCCGGTATCTTGCGGCCGCAGCAATACTTCTGTTGGCCATTGGAACCGGCGGCTATTTCTGGTGGCAATCGCAAACGAGCACTTCGTCCACGGTGACCGATTCCATCTCTCCGCCGCAGATGAAGGAGCTTTCTATCGCGGTGCTTCCGTTCCGCGCGATCGGTACGGGAACGAATGCCGAAATTCTCGCCAATGGACTGCAGGCCTCGATTTCCAACAGTCTCGATCAGGTTCCCGATCTTGTGGTGGTCTGGCACCGGTTGGGGGCCGCCGGCATTGCCAGCGCCGACGCACTTGCCAGCATGGGCAAGAATCTGAATGTGCACTACCTGCTGGATGGCAGCGTCCAGGAGATGGACGACAGGGTCCGCGTGATCGCGAACCTCGTCGACATCAACACGGGCCGATTGCTGTGGTCGAAGAGATACGATCGCGCGAGCGACAAGGTGTTCGCGATCCAGGACGAAATCACCCTGGAGGTCCTGGTCGCGCTTCAGGTCCAGCTTACCGAAGGTCTGCAGGCGGCAATCAGGGGTCAGCGCACGCACAGCCTGGACGCGTTCCTTCTGTACGCAAGGGGCCAGGAGCTGTATCGGACCTTCACCCGCGACGCGATGCTCGAGGTTCGACGCCTGATGAACCAGGCCCTGGAGCTTGATCCGCAATTCAGCCCGGCCAAGGCGCTGAAAGCGAAGACGCACATGGTCGATTCACGCCTGGGCCACACAGGATCCTCGTGGCAATCCCTTGTTGAGGCGTCGAAGATCCTGAACGAAGCCGCCAATGTCGATGGCAACATCACCGACGCCGAGCGCGGCGAAATCCTGTCCGTGGATGCCAGTGTGGACCTCCTTGCGCGCCGCTACGATGCCGCCGTCAGGAGCGCCGAGAAATCGGTGGACCTCGTCCCCGACAATGCCGAAATCACTGCGCGCTTCGGAGCCATTCTGCTTTATGTCGGCGACTACGATCGCTCGATCCGGATGCTCAAACGCGCGATGCGGCTCAGCCCGGTCTACCCGTCCTGGTTTGCCTATTCCCTGTCGCGGACCTACGCCTTCAAAGGCGAAACGCGTGAGGCCATCAAGTGGGCCAAGGATGGCCTCCAGCGTGCAAGCGGCTCCACCGTTCGGGCCATCGGGTATGGTAATCTTGCCTTCGCCTACTGGGAAGCCGGCCAAATTAAGCAGGCGAAACAAGCGGTTCGCGATGCGCTCGATGTCGATCCCGGCATGCGGATTTCCACTTTCGCCGGCATCCATCCTTTCAAGGAAGACGCCGACTGGCAGCGCATGGCCGGCGCGCTTCGCGGCGCCGGGCTGCCGGAGTGACTCGGACGCGCCTGCCAAACAACGGTCGGATGGCCAAGTCGCAGAACGGCCGTCAGAATTTTTCCGGAACGTAGAGATCGGTGGGCAGAACCTGCCGCTCATAGTCGGGGTTGAACACCCGGTCCGGCAGACTGATCTGTTCGGCGGGAATGTCCTTGTAGTCGACCTGCGAGAGCAGGTGCTCGATACAATTGAGCCGTGCCCGCTTCTTGTCGTTGCCCTCAACAATGAACCAGGGCGCCTCCGGGATGTTGGTCCTCGCGAGCATCTCTTCCTTCGCCTTGGTGTATTGCTCCCACCGGACCCGTGACTCCAGGTCCATGGGGCTCAGCTTCCACTGCTTGATCGGATCGTGAATGCGCATCAGGAAGCGCAATTGCTGCTCTTCGTCGGTGATCGAGAACCAGTATTTGATCAGCATTATGCCGGAACGCACCAGCATACGTTCGAACTCCGGGACGTCCTGGAAGAACTGCTCGACCTGATCTTCGGTGGCGAAATTCATGACGCGCTCGACACCGGCGCGGTTGTACCAGGAGCGGTCGAACAGGACCATTTCGCCGCCCGCCGGCAGGTGCGGCACGTAGCGCTGAAAATACCACTGTGTCTTCTCGCGCTCGGTCGGGGCCGGCAGGGCGACCACGCGGCACACGCGCGGGTTGAGCCGCTGTGTAATCCGTTTGATGACGCCTCCCTTCCCGGCGGCGTCGCGCCCCTCGAACACGACAACGAGTTTGTACTTGGTGTTCACCACCCAGTCTTGCAGCTCGACAAGTTCCGCCTGCAGCCGCAACAGCTCGCGGAAGTAATCCCGCCGCGGCAGTGTGGACTCCCGCGTTTTGAAAGCGACTTTCGGGAAATCACCGTAGATCCGCTCATCGTCGAGCTCCATCTCAAGCTCTTCGTCGAGGCTATCCTCCAGTTCCCGTTCGACCCATTCGTGTTGGCCGTCGTCGCTCGGTTTGTCGTTCATCTCCGGCTTCCTCCGATCCCTGTCACTGAATTTGAACAGATGCCTTTAGACTATGACGGGAATAATACAAACCGCCACCGTCATGTGGATTTCGCGCCCGGATACCAATCACATGGCACACGCACGTGGCACACGGCGCGGCACCAAAGCTTTTCCTCTGCACGCCCGTATGCCTTGACGTGGGTCAACTTGCCCACCGACGAAAGGATCTGGCGCAAATTCGGGTCGCTGTTCCCCTGCGAGACAACTGAAACTGTGGGTTGTGTCTCTTTTCTGCCACAACCGATGAAAAAGCTTCCGAAGGACGGTTCATAACTCGGAAAATCCGCACCCGCTCCATTGCATGAACGATCTGCCGGCGGATAAAATCTGACACACCAAACGACTGCGTTCCGGGGGGTGCCGCAGTGACGGTCCGTTTGACGAAACTACGGACGTGGGAATTGAGGGCGATGCTGGTCGTCCTGTTGGTCGCGTGCGTGTTCCTTACATCATCCCCGACATCCACTCAGGCCCAAAACAAGTTCGTCGGCTGGTGGGAGCTGGGCGGTTTCTACGGCACGGATGATTCCAGCCGCGGCGAAATCGTCCTGTTCACACCCTTGATGCAGTCGGCCACGACCCTGTTCTTCCTCGACGCACGCGGCAAGCTCTTCGAAGAGGACGTGCAGGAAGCCAACCTCGCACTTGGCTACCGGCAGATGCTGCCCTCAGGCTGGAACCTGGGCCTCTGGGCCGGCTGGGACATCCGCGACACGGAAGAGGACAACAGATTCCATCAGGTCTCCTTCGGCTTGGAGGCACTGAGCGAGCGTTTCGACGTGCGCGTCAACGGCTATGTACCCGTCACCGACCCCAAGGCCTCGCCTGGACTGGCCGAGGTATTCCTGCGCGGCAACAACATTCTCATGGTCGGCGGCGAGGAGGTTCCTCTCTACGGCGTCGACGGTGAAGTCGGCATGCTCCTGTTCGGCCGTAGTCGAGGCGGCGGTGGCGGATTGAAGGGCGCCCCGGCGCGCGCGAAGCGCCATGAGCTCAGGGCGTATGCCGGCGGCTTCTGGTTCGACGACGATGACGCCACCGAAGAGGTGGCCGGTCCCAAGGGCCGTCTCGAATACCGTATCAACGATATCGTCTCCTCCCTGCCCGGCTCCCGCCTGACAATCGAGAGCGAACTCTCCTATGACGAGGTGCGCGACACCAGGTTCGAGATCGGCGCCAGACTGCGCATTCCCTTCGGCGCACGCGGGTCCGACGCAGCGCTGCGGACCGCGTCGCTGACCCCGCAGGAACTGCGCATGATCGAGGGCCTTGAGCGCGACACTGACATCATCACGGTTGAGAGCAAGGAAGAGAGCGTCATCGACAACGCCACCAATGTGGCGATGAATGCGGTCAGCTTCGCCAATAACGCGAACCAGTTCGCGAACGCCGTCAACAAGGGTGGCAACCGCCTCATCATCCTGCAGCGCAACGGCGCACAGATCGACGTGTCGGCGACTGAGGGTCAGAGTGTAAAGAACAACCAGACGGTCCAGGGTGGTGCCAGCACGATCCTCATGCGCGGTGCCCGCACCGGCACGGTCACGGGTTTCAAAGCACCCGGCAGCCGTCCGACGCTGTTCTCGGGTGACGGCAATGCGCTTCGCGGCGTGGTTACCGTCGATGGCAACAACACTCATCTGGCGGGACTCAATATTCGCGGTGCCGGTGGCCGGACGATTGCCGTCGCCGGCAATCACGGCGTGCGCGGCATCGATGGTCTGAACAACGTGGTGCTCGAACAACTGGATGTCCGCAACTTGGGCGACGAGGGCATCAAATTCAGAGATGGCAATTCGAATATCCGCGTCACACACTCGAACATAGAGAACATCAGCGACGCCGGCGTGTTCTTTGACGACAACAACAGGAACCTGGCGGTCTACGGCACCACATTCACCAGGGTCGGTGAAGGGGTCGACATCCAAAGCGATAACCGGAACATCACGATCGACCATGTACGCGTTGCCGACACTGGAACCATTGCGATCGATTTCCGGGACGACAACCGCAATGTGTGGATTGCCAATACGAGGGTGACGAACGCGGGCAGCCGGGGCATCGACTTTGACGACGGAAATCGGGACGTCACGATCACCGATACGACCATCAGAAACTCAGGCGGCGACGGAATTGAGTTCGAGGACGACAGCCGCAACATCAAGATCGCCTATACGACGATCTCCGGCGCCGTGACCCGCGGCATCCAGATCGACAACAACAACTCAAATATCGCGATTTATCATGTGACCATCTCCAACGTTGCTGGAGAAGGTATCGATATCCAGAGCGACAACACCAATATCACCATCGACCACACGACACTGTCCAACATCACGTCCTTTGGCATCGATTTTCGGAATGACAACAAGAACGTCCACATAACCAATACAAAGCTCCGCGATATCGGATTCCGCGCTATCGATTTCGACAACAGGAACTCCGCGAAAATCGCAAATGTGAGCATCCGGAATGCAGACGGAGACGGTCTCGAAATGGCCGCGGACAACGTGATATCGATGGAGAACGTCAGGTTTTCCGGCACCTTTGGCCAGGACGTGATCGACATTGACGCCGCCGGCAACACGCTGAGCGGCGACGGCAACGTGTTCAATGGCACTTTGATCGGGGCGGGCGTGTTCTGCAACGTCACCGGCGCGCAGACCGGTCAGTTCCTGTTCCCGGACGGACCGCAGAACTGTCCGCCGTAATCGGCACACACCCGCTATCCGGCACCGTCACGGCGCTCGCGTTCTTGCGAGTCCGGCCACATAGGTTTCAATCAGCGAGCGCACCAGCGAACGCGCGGTCTCGCTCTCCGGCAGGCGCCCCGCGCTTTCGACAACCGCCATCCCGAACAGGCTTGTCCAGAGGACGCGGGCGTGGTGCGTCACCTCATCGGGTTTGGCATCCGGAAACAGCGGGGCCAGGGCCTTCGCCTCGAGCGCCATCAGTTTCGCGACTTTGTCCGAGTACCATGCCGGCAATGCACGCCCGCGCGGGAGCTTATGCTCGAACACCGCGCTCCATTGCTGCGGATGGCCATGAGTGAAGTCGAGGTAGCGGTCCGCCAGGGCCTCCAGGTCGTGGACCGGTTCGCCCTTTAGCTGAACTTCGGCGCACACCGCATACAGCGCATCGAGCGTTTCGCCGTTCATGTGCAGGATCAGATCGTCAAGGTCCTCAAACAGGTTGTAGAGCGTGCCGATGGTGTAGCCGACATCACGCGCGATCTGCCGGGCGCGCAGTCCTCTCAATCCCTCCCGCGCGGTGATGCTGTGGGCCGCATCGAGCACCATTCGCGTGAGCTCTTCCCGTGTGTGATCCGACCGTCGCGCCATTCCTATCCCCTTGATTCAACGCCGTTCTGAACGTTGATCAAAAAATATATTGACCATTGATCAATTACAAGCTAAATAAATAATCACTGCTCAATTAATGCGCTGAGCAGCGCCGTCATTACGAGACGGCGTCATGTTGAGAGAAAGGAGCGAGACATGACCTGGATATCGAGAACCGGAAGCATAGCCATCGCCTGCATCTTGGCGCTCATTGTCGCCCTTGCCGGGGCAACTAACGCGCGCGCGGTGGGACTTCTGACCCCTGCCACCGGCGCCCCCAGCCTCGATTTGCGTGATCACAATGTCGATGTGATCGTGGAGGATGGATACGCCGTCACCACCATCGAGCAGACATTCGCCAACCCGCACGGACAGGACCTGGAAGCCACCTACTCCTTCCCGGTGCCGAAAGACGCCGCTGTTTCCGAATTCACCTACTGGATCGACGGCCAGCCCGTCACCGGCGAGGTTTTCGAAAAACAGAAGGCGCGCGAAATCTACAATCAGGAGAAACAGGCCGGACGCGAAACCGCCCTGGCCGAACAGGATGACTACCGCACCTTCGATATCAAGGTGTGGCCGGTGCGCGCCAATTCCAATGTGAAGGTCCGCCTTGCCTACATGCAGCCGGCCAAGCTCGACACCGGCATTGGCCGCTATGTCTACCCGCTCGAGGAAGGCGGTGTGGATGAGCGGAAACTGGCCTTCTGGACCGCGAAGCAGACGGCCACCGGCTCCTTCAGCTTCGATCTGCGTCTGCGCACGGCCTACCCGGTCGAAGCGTTGCGCCTGCCCGCCCATACGGCGGCAAAGATCACACAGGAGGCGGACGGGAGCTGGCGCGTCCACATGGACAACGCGAGCTTCAATCCAACAGCACCTGCGCCAGATGCCGGCGCAACCCCGATTGCCGGCCAGACCGACACCGAGGAGGCGGTGCGGCCCCAGGCTCATCCGGTCAAGCTCGATACCGATATCGTCGTCTACTGGCGGCAGAAGGCCGGCCAGCCCGGCCGGGTCGAGATGGTGCCCTACAAACGGGATGCCTCGGGCCGCGGTACGTTCATGCTGACATTGACGCCGGGAATGGATCTCAAACCGATCGCCGAGGGACGCGACTGGGTTTTCGTGCTCGACCGGTCCGGCTCGATGAACGCCAAGATCGCAACGCTTGCGGAAGGTGTCGCCAAGGCGCTCGGCAAGCTGCGCGCCGAGGACCGGTTTCGTATCGTCTTTTTCAACAACACGTCGATGGAACTGACCCGTGGCTTTCTGACGGCAACTCCCGAGAACGTGCAAAAGGCCATCAACGACGTGCGTTCGGTCCAGGCCGAGGGCGGGACCAACCTCTACGCAGGTCTCAAGCTCGGACTTGATTCACTCGACTCTGACCGGACCGGTGCGATCGTGCTCGTCACCGACGGCGTGGCCAATGTGGGCATCACCGAAACCCGCGACTTTCTGGAGCTGACCCAGAAGAAAGACGTGCGACTCTTCACGGCCATCATGGGCAACAGCGCCAACGTGCCGTTGCTGGAGCCCATGACCAATGCGTCGGGCGGATTTGCGGTCGCTGTCTCGAATTCCGACGACATTGTCGGCACGCTGCTTCAGGCGACATCGAAGGTGACCCACGAGGCTTTGCATGGTCTCAAGCTGACCTTCGGGGATTCCGCATCGACACTCCGCATCGACGACATCCGCCGCAAGGACAATCCGACGCTTTATCGTGGCGAGCAGCTCGTCCTGTTCGGCCATTATTGGGGCCATGGCGAGACGTCGGTGCGTCTATCGGGCGAGATCTCCGGCAACCCCGTCAAGTATGAGACGCGCTTCTCGTTCCCGGAAACGGCTCACCGGAACCCGGAGATCGAACGGCTGTGGGGTTACGCACAGATCGAGCGCGATCTCAATCAGCTCGCGGTGCTCGGCCCGGACGCCGATATAAAGTCGTCGGTCATCGATACGTCGAAGGAGTACGGCATCGTCACACCCTTCACCTCGATGCTGGTGGTGCGCGATGCGCGGTTCCAGGAGCTGGCCGTGAAACGGACCAACCGTGATCGTCTCGCCGTCGAAGCCAAGGCAAAGGCGGAGCGCAAGACGCAACCGGTCCAGTCGGTCCGTGTTGACAAGTCACAGCCGATGTTCAACTCGCCGCAGCCGAGCCACAGTGGCGGCGGTGGTGGATCGGGCGCTTTCGGTCTGCCCGGTTTGATCCTTGCCCTTCTTGCACTGCTCGCCGGGCTGCGGACACGCTTTGCGCGGAGCGCCGCATGACCACCTTCCGCACCAAACCCCACGGCAGACTCCGTCTGCCGTGGGTGACCATGACCCTCGCCGGCATCTGTCTCGCGCTCTATGCGGTGTTCGGCGGGACTCCCAAGTTGCTCGTCTATGACCGTGCCGAAATCGTGACTGGTGAATGGTGGCGGCTCCTGACCGGACATCTCGCTCACCTGGACTTCCAGCACCTCGCCACCAATGTTGGTGCCCTGCTTGCCCTTGGATTGCTCTACGAGACGTCCGACTTCGGCGGCCCGGCGCGGCTCGCGGTCGGCGTCTTCGCGCTGTCGGTCCTGACGATCTCCGCGGCGCTTTTTCTCGGGTTCCCCGCAACGGCCTACTATTGCGGCCTGTCGGCGGTGCTGAACGCCCTCTATGTCGCGACCACGCTCGGCATGTGGCGCGAGACGGGACACAAACTCTGGCTCGCCGCCTTCGGCGTCGCCATTGCCAAGATCGCCTGGGAGGCGACTGTCGGCCCGATCTTCTCCAGCGCTCTTGCATGGCCGCCGCATATCGGCGCGCATGTTGCAGGCCTTGTTGCCGGTTGTGTTCTCGTCGGGTGGTACGGTTTGCGCGCAAACCGGGAGTGCAGCGAAACCCCTGTTGGTGGACCTATGAAGGCGAGCCGTTCGGGCTTTTGCCAAAACTCTCCATCGCCGCGCCGAGCGCACGTTTGAAGTCTTCACGCAGCGGCAGGGATGCCTTGAGGATGCTGTCCGTTTTCAGAAAATCGAGGGCGCGGAAACGCCCCACGTCCGGACGCAGCCAGATGTCGAGCTGATGGGTTTCCGCCTTCGCTTCGATGATCGCGTGCTGCATCAACTGCGTCGCAGCATACATCATGTCCACCTTGCCCGGTCGCGTGCCGCGCTCCCCGGTTGGAACGCCGCACACGTCTATGGCCGCGATGATATCGGCGTGACCTTTGAGCGTGTCGAACGGTGCCGGATTCATCATGCCGCCATCGACATAGACGTCACTGCCGATCTTCACCGGCAGAAACACCGCGGGGATCGCCGAGGACGCCGCCAATGCCGGCCGCAACGCCCCTGAACGGAACACATGCTCGCGCTGGGCGTAGTAGTCGGTCGCGATCACCCGCAACGGGATCTTGAGTTCGGAGAAATTCCGAGCGATTTGTTCCGGCAGAAAGACATCGACCACGCGTTCGATGCTGATCTCGCCAAGCCTCAGGCCGCCTTCGGCGAGGAACTGGGTCACGTCGTCGGGCCGCAGCTTCCACAGCGAGGCCAGCAGCTCGAACCGGTTTTCGAACCGCTCGCGCACATAGGCATACATGTCGCCCCCGCTCATGCCGGAGGCATAGCCCGCACCGATGATCGACCCGATCGAGCTGCCGGCGATAATCGCGGGCTTGAGCCCGAGATCGTCGAACGCCTGCAGGACGTGGATATGGGCGAGGCCGCGGGCGCCGCCCGCACCCAGAGCCAGGGCCACGGTTGGCTCGCTCATGATTGCTCCCGGTGGATTGTTCGGAGCGACGATCTTAGGCCCAGGGCCACGCTTGCTCCAGTGCAGAGAACAATCGCTTCAAGCGACGACACGTCCCTCTTCCGTGCACAAATTACAGTGTACGGGCCATCAATCATCTGGCAAACTGCGCGCGATTTCCTGGGGAGGAACATGTCGACATCGCAACGGGCTGAAGCAAAGCCGCGTCTCGGGCCGGGTGATCACGCCCCCGTTTTCAGTTGCCCGGATTCCGACGGTGACCTTTTCGATTTCTATGTCGCCGTGACCGGCAAACCGATCGTGCTGGTGTTCTGCGGTGACCGCGATCTGAAGGACATGGCCGCCACGAAGCTCGCCGAGGCACTGGACGAGGACCGGGTCCAGGTCGCCAGTTTCTGTGTCGGTGACCCGGGAAAAATCGCCGCGCAGAAGCGCGTGGCGGATTGGCCGTTCCGGACCATGGTGGACGAGGACGGCGACATCACGTCAGGCTTTGCCAAGTTCTCGGCCGTGCCCGTTCCGTCCGTCTTCGTACTCGACCCGAACCAGCGCATCGTCGGCATTGCGAACATCGAGGAGAGCGGTGACGCCCTGCCCGGCTGGCTCGATGAGCAGGTTCTCAAGGCGACCTATTCCGGCGAGCCGCAGGCGGTGAAACGCACCGTGCCGGTCCTGACGGTTCCCCGTGTTCTCGAACCGGAAGACTGTGAATGGCTCATTGGTCTTTGGCGCGAAGGCGAGCGGCAGACCGGCCAGGTGAGCTACGGCGCCGAGGCCAGCAACCGGGAGGGCGTCGCGGACAAGATCAAGCGCCGCGAAGACTACATCGTCAAGGACCCGGAGATCGAACAGCGCATCCTGAGCCGCGTCATGCCGCGCCTGGTACCGGAACTGAAAAAGGTCCTGCACTTTCACCGCTGGGACATGGAGGCCCTGCGCGTCGGTTGCTACAAGGCGACCGACAGCGGTTTCTTCAATGTCCACCGCGACAACTGCAACCCGTCCGTCGCCAAACGCAAATACGCGGTCACCATCAATCTGAACACCGGCGAATATGAAGGCGGAAACCTGCGCTTCCCGGAATACGGCAACGAGCTGTTCTGCCCGCCCGCCGGCGGCGCCATCGTCTTCTCCTGCTCCATGCTGCACGAGGTGCTGCCCGTCACGAAAGGCGAGCGCTTCACCCTGCTGACCTTCCTGAAGCAGCCCGGGTAGATTGCGGCAAAAAGCTCAATTGAGCTTCGATTTGACTCTCGCAATGGCTTTTTTCAGCCAGCCTGACGTGTTGCCGAATTCCCGAGCGCGTTCATAGTCCGCCATCGCCAAATCGAGCTGCCCCATTTTTTCATGAATCCAACCTCGTTCGACGTAGGTGTACGCGGCTTCCGGATCGAGCTCTACGGCTTGATTGAAGGCCGCAAGCGCGTCGTCAAGCTGGCCAAGATCCCGCAAGGCTTTGCCGCGCCCGATCTCGGCGCGGCGGATAGACTGATCGCGTTTCTCTGACGCCCACTCCTCAAAGGTCTCGCGTTGCTCTTTCGTGAGGTCGGGCATGTTGCGATCAATCTTCATCAGTCGCTCATACCTTGTGTTTGCCTTTTCGATAGCGTTCCCATACGCGCCAAGGGCTTGCGCCGGTCGTTCGAGCCTGCGCAGCACATCTCCGCGCCTTTTCTGAAAGTACGCCTCGGGAACACGCGATAAACGAATGGCCCGGTCGAAATCCGCGAGGGCCTTTTCGTAATGCTCGCGCCTCATGTTGAAGTTGCCCCTTGAGGCGTAACCTTCGGGCCAGTCGGGACGCAGCGTGATAGCAATGCTGAAATCCTTGAGCGCCTTGGCGGGCTCATTCAGCTCCTCATAGGATCCGGCGCGGCGTCGGAATATTTCGGCGGAAACCTTGTTCTCGGGACCGTACCGTTCGATTGCCAGAGTGAAGTCCCGAACCGCCTCGGCGTGTTTGTCGTAAATGGCGGCCTTCCAACCCTCGTCATAGTCTTGCCAGGCCTGCGCATGGGCCCGCATTTGTTCGTCCAGCTCGGCTTGTTCTTCCTCGCTCTCGGGGTCGAACTGCGCCAGATGTCTGTCGACAAGCTTTCGCCGCTGGTAATCTTCGTAGTCCTTTCCCAGCGTTAAGCGGACCATCAGCTCGACTGTGTTCTCCATGTTGACCTGAGGGACAAGAAGGTATGCGCCGCCGATAAGCGCCGCGGCTCCAATAGTCGCGTCACGCAGGAAGGTCCCGGCTGTGTAACGCGTGCGTCCGACCCGAGGCACGGCGCCCGCCGATGTCCCACCGGAACCCGGATCAAGCGGATCTGGGCCGTATCGGTTCGGACCCTGCGTACCCTTGAGGAAACCGTTGTCGATAAGAATCCAGAATGAAAAGAGCAGCAACGGAAGAGCCATTGCCCATTCCTGCCTCCCCAGGTGCGCCCAGTCTTCCGGCATGAACTGAAACAGGACCGTGCAGGCCACATACACAACGCCAAACAGATAGCCGAGCACCCGGGGCTGATCGCGATCGTTCAGCCGCTTGAACGTGATTGCCAGCGTTGGGACGAACGCAATGATGCTCAATAGGGTTTGGATCGGTGATGGCCGGGCGGCGGGATCATCGCTCGGCTCGAACGAAGATGGAGCCATGATCCATTGCCCGATGAACGTCACCGCAACGATGACCAACGTCCCGATCCACCAGTCCTTGCGCGAAATGCGGCCGTCGAATGTGGTGAAGAGATTCAAGAGCCAGGTCATGGCAGTCTCACCTCTCGGGTGTTGGAGGCATTACGGAAGCCAGTGTGTAATTGGAAAACAACGCAACAATCGCAAACACAGCGATACGAGTCATACGCCTCTATTGAAGTCATTGCGCGCCCAAATTGTCCCGTGCGATATAAAGCCGCAATACTTCTACTAGAGACGTTTTTGGAAATAATTAATTGGTATCGTCATTCTCCATTGCATCTATATGCTTAACAATTTTCCAGAGACTTTGATTTATCAGGTGTTTCATCGGCGTGTTAAATCCGAAACTGCCGAGATCCTTTTGGCACGTTGATCACCGCGGGCGAGCGCTTCACCCTGCTGACCTTCCTGAAATAGCCGGGGTAGCAAAGCGTAATGCCACCCCCGAACACGCGGGATGCCGCCCGATCACGTTCAATCAATTTTCTATTGTAGTTGCGAGAATAGATAGTTTTTTTCTATCTCTCTCGACAACCAATTCCATTGGCATTCCGGCTCGGGTCAGCCCATCTCTAGAACACGGCGGCAGTCCGCCGGACCGGACAACCCAGACGAGAAGCCAGCCACAGGGAGGCTCAAATGCAGACGCAGACGTCAAATCGCTTAGAGGCCGAGTATGAAGTTCCCATGTTGAACGAGCTGCAGCCCGCATTTGAAGTCCCTGGCGGCCAGAATGACGTCCGGGCGGGACTCGACAATGTCTCGCCGGGCGGTGAGGACGATCTTCCCGTCGGCATCAGGATCGCCCTCGCTGTCGGGCTGCGCCCTGGCGAAAAGCCTCGGCGCGCCCGACGGAAATCAAAGGCGGAACAAGAGCTGGCACTCGTCGGGGGTCTTGCGCGCACCCTGGCGCGCGGTCCAGGTGCGGGAAACCTCGTCCAGGGCGCGCAGGCTTGACGCCGCGCGACCGGTCGGCCGCCCTCCAAACCAACAAGTCAAGAATGATGGAGAGTAACATGCTCAATCAGATCCAACTCGACGGCTGGACCGTGGCAAACGAAATTTTGGGCGCACCGACGTCCATGACAGCAGGCACCCCGGTACATGGACCCGGAGGATATCCCTCCGTAAATGGTCCGCTCTATGCCATAGAAGGCGATGGCTACTATCGCCTCTGGTTCACGATGCCGGCGCTGGATCCCGCGTCCCTGTCATTGTCCGCCAACGGCTCGACGGTGACGATCCAAGGCACATATCTCAAGCCGGAGGTCACGAAGAATGAGAAGATTGTGCTTGGCAACCCGCCGGGCGGCGCGGGTTGGTGGTCCCTCCGCCTGCCGTTCGAGGTTAGCAAAGGCCAGATTGAAGCCACCTACACACACGGAATGCTCGAACTCAAGGTGGCCAAGGATGCATCGATGAAGACGGCCGTGCCGATACCGCTCAAAGCGGCTTAGCGGCACGGGCGGTTACAGTCCAATCTCACACGTCCCCCTGCACGACTGTCTCATCGATACCGGGCGGGCCGCGAAATGCGGTCCGCCTTCGTTTTTTGAGCAACTCACCTCCACGGCCATCATGACACCCTCGTTTCTCGCCCTCTTGCCTCTTTCGCGCGGTCGGGGCATGAGAGTCTCGTGGCACGAAAGACAACCAAGACGCGGACGAGAACACCCGACACATTTGTGCTGGTGCACGGCATGTGGCACGGCGGATGGTGCTGGAACGACGTCGCCGATACCCTGCGTAAACGCGGCCACACGGTAACGACACCGACGCAGACGGGGCTCGGCGAGCGTTCCCATCTGATGTCGAAAGAGATCACGCTCGACATCTTTATCAGCGATATCGTCAACCATATTCACTGGCACGAACTCCAGGACGTGACGCTCGTGGGACACAGCTTCGCGGGCGCGGTCATCCTCGGCGTGGCGGACCGGGTGCCGCATCGCCTGCGCCGGTTGATCTTTCTTGATGGTGCGGTCATGGACAATGCGGAGACGTGGTTTGGGAAGCTTCCGGGCGACATCGCCGACGAACGCCTGGCAGCGGCGCAGGAGAGCAGCGGGGGACTGTCATTGCCGGTCGGCGACCCGCGAACGTTCGGCGTGACGGAACCGGACCAGGTCGCGCATCTCAAAAGGCTGATGACCCCGCACCCGCTCGGCACCTGCACGACGCCGCTCAACCTCGACGGTCCGCCAGGAAACAGCGTTCCGATCGACTACATCGTCTGCACCGACCCCGAATATCCGCCCGCCGCCGGATCGCACCAGCGCGCCCGGGCGCTCGGCTGGCGCATGCATGAACTGGCCACAGGTCACGACGCGATGGTGTCAGCGCCCAAGGCAACGGCCGATCTCCTGGAGAAGGTCGCGGCTACACGAGCCGCAGCGCGAACGCACAGCCCTTAACGGGGTCCGCCGCGCGGCTTCGCGAAGGCATGACCTCGATCATTTCAGGCGCGGGATTTCCTCTGCCAGCAAATCAAAGACCAGCCGAATGCGACGGCTGGTGTGAAGCTCGCGGTGCGTGACGAGCCAAATGGGGATCGGGATCGGTTGGAGATCAGAGAGAATCTGTTCGATGCCGTCCGCGCGATCGGCGTCCTGTTTGGTCAGCACGCTGATCCCGAAACCCTGCCGCATAAGCGCGAGGATCACTGTGCCGCTGTTCGTCGTGGTCTTGAAGTTCTCACGGCTGATCGGCAGCCCGATATCTGTCAGGTAGCTCATATACTCCGTCGGGTCCCCGAAGCCGATGAAGTCCGCATCAGCGATATCCTCAGGTTTCTCCGGGCGGCCCACGGCATCAAGATACGTGCGCGCGGCATACAGGTGCGCGGTGGTTTCGCCAACGAGCTTGGCGATCAGTTCGGGGTGTTCCGGGCGCCCGTGGCGGATGGCGATGTCGGCCTCGCGGCGGCGCAGGTCGCGGACCTCGCTCGACGCCAGGATCTCGAGCTCGATGCCGGGCGCCATCTCGCGGATCTTCCTGAAGACCGGCGGCAGGTGATAGGTCGCCATCATGTTCGTCGCGGTGATGCTGACATGCCCCTCGATGGTCTGCGACTGCCCGGACGCCGCAAGCGAGAACCGTCCCGCCGCCTCGCCCATTCCGCGAACGTGGTCGAGCAACTCCAGGCCCGGCTGGGTCAGGGCGAGCGATTTGCCCACGCGCTCGAAAAGCGTGACGCCGAGGCTCTCTTCCAGCGCGGCAACCTGGCGCCCCAGCGTCGGCTGGGTCAGCCCGAGCGCGCGTGCGGCCGCTGAGAGCGAGCCTTCCTCGGCGGTCACGAGAAACGCGCGCGCCTGGTTCCAGTCGAATGATACGGTCTCCCATTTCATGCATTTTTCTATATCCAAACTGCAAAATTTGGCAATTCCTATTTGATATACGCATATGTAAACAGGCCCCGAAAGGAGCCTGCTCATGTCCCCATCCTTCCACGGCGCAATGCCTGCCCGCACGGCGCTCATTGGCACCGTCGGCCGCGTGGTGATCGCCATGCGTCTCGGCATTGCGGTGGTCGCGCTGACCTGGCTGTTGACGGGCAGACCGCTCTGGTTCGCCGTCGGAACCGTCAGCGTCGTGCTTTCCCTTTGTTTCAGCGCGGTCGTCGAAGACCCGGCATTGCGGGCCGCGATCAGCCTGTGCGTGACGGCCCTGCTCTTCGCCCACATCGTGTTCGGCATGCAGGCGGGCCTCTACGAGACGTCCGCCGTCTACGACAAGATGATGCACCTGCTCGGCTGCAGCGCGATTGCAGGGATCGTGGGCTGGAGCGCTTCCGGCTACTGCAAGCGGCGACGCGTCCAATTGCCGACGGCGCTTCTCTGGGCGCTTGCCGTCGGCATCGTCATCAGTCTCGGCACATTGTGGGAGGTCTTCGAGTTTGCCATCGACCGGACCGGCCTGTTTCGGACCCAGAAAGGACTGACCGACACCATGCTTGACCTGATCGCCGACGCCCTCGGTGCGCTGGCAACGGCGGGCGCATGTATCTGGATGAAACGGCGCAGCGCCGCCACCATGTTGAAAGGAACATTTTCATGACAACATCGACCGCGACATCTATTCAGAAACCGCATACGAGGAACGGGAACGAGATGGCCGACAGCACTGCATTCTGGGACCGGCACGCGGAGAAGTACTCGAAACGGCCGATCAAGAACATCCCGGCTTACGAGCAGACGATGGACCGCGTCCGATCGTATATCAAGCCGAACGACCGCGTTCTCGAAGTCGGATGTGGCACGGCCTCGACCGCCCTGCTGCTCAGCCCGTGCGTCGGGCACATAACCGCCAGCGATTTCTCGGGCGAGATGATCGAGATCGGCCGCAAAAAGGCGAAGGAGGCCGGAACGGAGAACATCGACTTCGTCGTGGGCACACCGTTCTCCGACGCCTTCGAGCCTGGATCCTACGACGCGGTGATGGGCTTCAGTTTCCTGCATCTCGTCGAGGATCTGCCGGAAACGCTGAGGCGCATTCACGCCCTACTGAAACCAGACGGCCTGCTGATCTCGAAGACCGTCTGTATCGCCGACCACACGCGCCTCTGGGGCATTCCCATCGCCGTCATGCGGTTCTTCGGGTACGCGCCCCACGTTGCCCTGCTGACGGCGGACGACGTTGAACGCGCGATCTCCGACGCCGGGTTCGAGATCATCGAAACCGGCTATTATCCGCGCAAGCCGCCGGCCCGGTTCGTGGTCGCCAGGAAGGCCTGAGCGGCCTCAGTCGGGCATGCGCGCAACACACTCAATCGAGAACTTGAGCCCCTTGGGAAGGGCGACGATCGGTGTCGAACGCGCCGGCGGGTCGTCGGGGAAAAACTCCGCGTAGAGCGCGTTGAAGTCCGCGAAGGCGTCCGCATCGGCCACCCAGCCGATTGTCTTGACCACGTCGCCCATGCCGCAGCCGGCGGCAGCCAATACCGCGCGCATGTTCTCGAACGCCTGCCGCGCCTGGGCCTCGAAATCCGGTCCGGCGATCTCGCCCGTGTCCGGGTTGATGCCGACCTGACCTGACACGTACACCAGATCGTCGACCCTCGCGGCCTGAGAATATGGCCCGAGCGCCTGCGGCATGTCCGGGCTTTCGATGATTTCTTTGATTGCCGTCATGTGAACCCCCTTTCAGACCTGTTTCCAACGGGCAACAGGATATCACAGAGGGGGGAGTACGGATTCCGGACTCATGTCTCGATTGCCCGCGGCTCGACGGGGAATGTGCGTTAAAGCGTTCGGAACATCCAAATGCTCGGGATGACGGGTCCGAACCCGGACTTTTCATATGACCGCCGCGCGGCTGCGTGGCTCGGGTCGCCACCGGTGCCAACCGTTGCCACGCGCATGCCCGCCTTGCGCATGAACTCGAGCGCCGCATCGTTGAGCGCGGTCCCGAGGCCCTTCCCCTGTTCGTCGGGATGCACGGCGACGAGTTCGATTTCACCGACCTTCGTCTTCTTGTCGAGTTCGAGGCCGCAGAACCCGACGACGGTTCCGGCCTGCTCGATCACCAGAAGGTCGTAGGACGAGTCAGCCTTGCAGATCTTGTCGAGCAACTCGGCCTGCTCCTTCTCGGCGTTCACCATGGCGACCGACGCGATCTCTTTGCCGACGATATCCCGGAACGACCGGAAGACGGGTTTGAACGCCGCCTCGCGAATCTCGTGCAGCCTGTCACGGTCCGCCGGTTTAAAGGCACGGATGCGGAACTCATCTGCCATGTTTTGACCCCTACCCATCGGCTCCTGCGGCGCGGCAGCTTTTGCCACGTCCGGACGCGCCCGTCACCCCTGTCGCATTTCGGCAACAGCTTGCCATAAAAGAGACGTTGGCGTGTCCGAATTGGGGCGAAAGCGTGGCGGGTCGGCCTAAAGTGCGCTATATTAAGGACGAATCGAAGGGGCGAAAACACGGTAATCAACACAGGCGGCGAGACGGCAGCCTCGGTGTTGGTCCGGTTCTCCGGCCGGGGCGTGTTTTCGTACATCGTCATGGGGTCCGCTCCATGACACTGGGGACGCCAAGACGCATGCGGACGGCGAGATTTGCGTCGGCGTCCCCAATTCTTTTCCGCAGATCAATTCCGCAGATTAATGATGAAACGGGCCTTCCTGCGCTGAGGCCATGCCCAACAGGGTTAAGAACCGCTTTCTTGCCCCGGGCAATCTGTACGCTTTTGCAACACCCTCACGAGACCCGAGCCGCCAAACCGTCCGGCCGAGCAGGGAATTTTAAGAAACTCTTGGTACGAACGGATAGCGTCGCAAAGACGGCAGGGCCAATCTTCTCACTCCCGCGCCTCGGGCAGCATGCCGCTGCCTGACCGCCGGAGGTTGATCGAAACGGCTGTCCTCGCGGCGTGTTGGTCGTATTTTCGTGGGGACGTCACTCATGCATTCGGAAACACACCCTGCCCGCGTACCCTGGGTCGACTACGCCAAGGGCATCTGTATCGTCATGGTTGTCATGATGCACTCGACGCTCGGCGTCGAGGCGGCCGCCGGCGCCGAGGGCTGGATGCACGAGCTGGTGGCCTTCGCCAAGCCGTTCCGGATGCCCGACTTCTTCCTCATTGCCGGTCTGTTTCTGGCGCGGCGCATAGATCGCGACTGGCCCGACTATCTCGACCGGAAGGTTCTGCACTTTGCTTACTTTTACGTGCTCTGGCTGACCATACAGTTCGCCCTGAAAGCGCCGATGATCATGTCGGAAGCGGGCCCCGGCGGCGTCGTTGCGGGCTACCTCCAGGCCTACATTCAGCCCTTCGGCACCCTCTGGTTCATCTATCTGCTGCCGGTCTTTTTCGTGCTCACAAAGTGTCTCAGGACCACGTCACCGGTGATCGTCTGGCTTTTCGCCGCCGCGCTGGAAATCTCCGATATCCATACGGGCAGCACGATCATCGACGAGTTCGCCAGCCGCTTCGTCTATTTCTATTCGGGCTACGTTCTGGCACCGCACATATTCAAGCTCGCGGAGCACGTCGATAAGGCGCCCGCCAAGGCGATGGTCGCTCTTGGTCTGTGGGGCATCGTCAACGGCTTGTTCGTCAAGGCCGGGTACGCGGATATGCCGTTTGTCAGCCTGGCCCTCGGCTTTGCGGGCGTCGGCGCGATCGTCGCCGCTTCGGTTTTGCTGACGCGGGTTTCGTGGGGCGAGGCACTGCGATACTGCGGCGAGAATTCGATCGTCATCTATCTCGCCTTTGCAATCCCGATGGCCGCCACGCGTATCATACTGCTCAAGCTCGGCTGGATATCCGATCTCGGCACGGTCTCGCTGCTGGTGACCGTGGCCGGGCTCATGGGCGCCCTGATCCTCCACTGGATCGTCCGCAACACGCCACTCGCCTTCCTGTTCGTCCGTCCGCAATGGGCGCGGCTGGAGAGCTGGCAGGCACAAGGCCCGAAAGGACCCGCGCCGCGCCGGCGGGCGACGACCAATGCAGAACACCACGCGGCTCACAGGTAGGTTGGCCTGCCGCGCACCGGCATGAGTGACAGACGGGAACGAGAGCCATGTTGACAGATCTGTATCCGGAACAAGCGTCCCGGACCTTCCGAAAGAAGGCCGGATCGGACGATGCTGCCCACACAGACATTGAGGCCGCGAGCCACAGGGTTTGCGGCATCGATCTCGACGTGATCCGCGATCTCGCGGGGTTTGAAGCACTTGAGCAGGAATGGAACGATCTGTTTGAACGCGCCGGTCAGTCTCATCAGCTCTTCCAGACCTTCAATTGGAATTGGCACTGGTGTCAGAGTTACCTCGCATCGGACGCACCGGACACCAACCTCAAACTGAGCGTGGTGGTCGGACGGCGGGATGGCCGCGCCGTGATGATCTGGCCGCTCATCACCAACCGGCACATGGGTGTGCGCTACGTCTGCTGGATGGGCGCGCCTGTCAGCCAGTACAGCGACGTGCTCGTCGAAGATGCGCCTGAGAGAATGGACTGGCTGAAAGCCGGCTGGCGGTTCATTTGCTCTGAACTCGCCGGCGACATGGTTTGCATCCCGAAGGTTCGGGAAGACTCTGTCCTGTCCGCATTGCTGCAGGAACTCGGCGTCAGGCCCGACCAGGAAACCGAGGCGCCGTACGCGGATCTCGCGAAGTCCGGCACCTACGACGTCTACGCTTCGCGGTTCTCGTCTCGTCAGCGCAAGAACCGCCGCCGTCAGCGCCGCCGCCTATCCGAACATGGAGAGATCAGCTTCACGGTCATGACCGAAGGCCCCGCCGCCGCCGCCGCCGCGCAACAGGCGATCGACATGAAGCGGCGCTGGCTGGAGAAACAGGCGCTCGTCTCGAAGGCCTTCTCGGACCGCCGGATCGACGCGTTCTTTGCCAGTGCGTTCGCGTCGGGCAACCGGCCTGCCGGTTGCGACGTCGGCATTCTGAAAGTCGGCGAGGAAACGGCGGCCATTGCCATTGGCGTTGTCTGCAAGGGCCGCCACGCAAGCCACATCTGCGTCTACAGCCTCGATCAGAAATTCGTTCAATCCGGCGCCGGCGGAATGATCACCGACGAGACCATACGCCATTGCCTCGATACGGATGTGGCCACGTTTGATCTGATGGCACCTGGAGATGCGTACAAATACGAGTGGACGGATGCCGCGGTGAAGGTCTGCGACTATGCGGTTCCTCTGACCTCGCGCGGCCATGCCTACGCCGCATTCGGGGCGTGTACCTACACCGCCAAGGCCGCGTTCGAGACGGTGCCGCAGCGCCTGCGCCATCTGTTTCTGGCGGTCATCGGATCTGGACGCTGACGCATCGGGATCGGTCGGGCAACCGGCATTCAAACAGGACACGAATTCGCGTTAAGGTCCGCACATGCCGGGCGGCGATCTCTCATAACCCGGCTTCGCACTGCGGTTTTCGGGGAGGATGGGAACGATGGCCTGGACGTATCTGTTTTTTGCCGGACTGTTTGAAATCGGCTGGGCGGTCGGCTTGAAGTACACCGAGGGCTTCACGCGTCTGTGGCCCTCGGTCGCAACCGTTGCGGCGATGATTGTCAGCCTGTTCCTGCTCGGCCTTGCCCTGCGTGATCTGCCGCTCGGCACGGCCTATGCGGTGTGGACCGGCATCGGCGCCGTGGGGACCGTCATCCTCGGCATCTTCCTGTTTCAGGACCCGGCAACCGCCGTCCGGCTCGGCTGCATCGGCCTGATCCTCGCCGGCATTGTCGGGCTGAAACTGACGTCGGCGGTTTGAGGCTTGAAGCGAGGACGGTCGTGGAAGCGAACGGTTAAGCCGCAGGCACCGTCACAACCTCGGCAGCCTCGCCGATCACGGCCGCGATCTGCCGGCAATCCTCTTCGTCGAAGGTGAGCGGAATGCGCATATCGCACAGGGTCGCCAGAATACGCCGTGTGTTGGGAAGCTCGTCCATCTCCTCGATATAGCGCCAACTGTCGAAGCGGCTGGTGAAGCCCGCCGGTTCGTCGGCCCCGAACCATTTCACTTCGACGCCGCGTTCGCCGCACGCGCCGACGAAGGCGCGCATGGTGTCGGCATTCGCACCCTGAAGCGAGAACTGGATCGAGCTGCCGACATATTCCTCGTGCTGCGGACGCTCCGGAACGCGTACGCCGGAGATATTGCGCAAGCCTTGTTCCAACACGCCGTAGAGCAGGTTCCACCGGCGGCAGTTCTCATCGAGATGCTCAAGCTGAACCCGCAGGATCGCCGCGCGCAGATTGTCCATGCGGCCGGAATAGTTCGGCGTCTCGAGCCGCACCTCGGCAAAGGCCTGCGGGTCCGGAACCGCAAGATGGCGGTCGTACAACATGTAGGAACCGGAGTGGACCACGGCCCGTGCCATCACGTCGGCGTCTGATGTGGTGAGAAAGCCGCCCTCGCCCGAATTCATGTGTTTGTATGTCTGCGTGCTGAAGCAGGCGACCGTGCCGAACGTCCCCGAAAGCCGTCCCTTCCAGCGCGCGCCCATGGTGTGGGCGCAATCCTCGATGACCGTAATCCCGCGCGCGTCGCACACCTCCATGACGCGGTCCATGTCGCAGATGTGGCCGCGCATGTGGGAGAGCATGAGGACCCTGGCGCCGCTCGCATCCGCCTTCCTCTCAAGGTCGTCTATGTCGAGCTTCAAGTTCTCATCGATCTCCACCAGGACAGGCCGTCCGCCGGCATTGTCGATCGCGCCGGGTACCGGTGAGAGTGTGAAACCGTTGCACAGCACGTCGGCGCCCTGCTCCAGTCGGATCGCTTTCAGTGCGACATGGAGTGCATAGCCGCCCGAAGCGCAGGCCAGGCAATAGGGCACGCCCATATAGTCGGCAAATTCCTGCTCCAGCAGCGCCGCCTCGGAAACCTCGCCCTCGAGCGTGTTGTACCGGGTCAGGCGGCCCGTGCGCATCACCTCCACCGCGCGCGAGATCGCCTCTTCGCTGATCGGTTCCTGCTGGGTGAACGGTTTTGAAAATGTCCGCATTGCGCGCTCCTTAGCACTCCTTATAGCGGCTCGGTTCGCCGACGTGGAGAGAAGAAGTCTGCACTTCGCCGGACTTCGCTAGACGTCGACTTTGGCGCCCGTTTCGTTCGACCGGTAGACGGCCTCCTCAAGCGCGAGGTTGCGTTGATAGTCGGCGGCCAGGTTCTCGACTTCCGTGCCGTCCAGCACAGCGTTCACCACATGGGACTGCAGGGCGTGGACGCAATCGCCCGCGAAGCCCTCATAGTCACGCGCCTCCAGGACGGTCTCGATGCCCCGGTCTCCGAAGGCACGAAATGTCACGGACCCGTCCCCGAGCAGCGACAGCGTACCCGCGGTTCCCTCGATCAGCGCCTCGCCCATGGTCAAACGGTGGTTCTGAGCCGCGTGGTCGAGCAGGCGATTGCCGTCGAACAGCGCACGCATGCCGTTCGCATAGCCGAAAATGAAGTACCCCGCATCTTCCCCGGCGATCGCCGGATTGAGTTGTCGCAGGTCGGCATAAACGTTCTCCGGTTCACCGGCGAGAAAGCGGAACGTATCGATCCAGTGGATCGCCGTTTCATGGACGAGGAACTTTTTCATGGTCTGGAAATAGGGCTGGCGGTCGAGATAGGCCTCCGGTCCCTGGCCGTCCCCTGGCCGCAGGCGGAACGTGATCTGAAGCAACTCGCCGATGCGCTTGTTATCGATCGCTTTTTTGATCGCCCGGTACCAGGGCTGGAAACGGAAGTTCTCATGCACCACAAGCCGCGCTCCAGCGGCTTCGGCCATCTTCACGGCTTGCCACGCCTCGTCGAGACTGCTGCAGAACGGCTTCTGACAGATGATCGTCTTGACGCCCTGATTCAGCCCCGCGCGGATGGTCTCGAGATGCGTCGGCGGCGGCGTGATGACATCGAGAATATCGGGCACGGCAACCGCAAGCGCGTCCTCGAGACTCTCATAGGCGGGATGTCCCGTGGCCTCGGCTTTTGGCCGGTCCGTGTCCACAGCGGCGACGATCTCGGCCCGGCCGATCCGTCTCCAGGCGTCATAGTGGAACTGGGCGAAGTACCCGGCACCCAGGCACGCAACGGTCATCGCGTCTTTACCGTTCATGCGGGTTTCTCCTCACATCCGCCGCGACCCGTCGTATGCATCCGTGCCCGCGGCCAAACCGGACCTCAAATTGACAACGCATGCATATTTGCATACGACTTGAAATGCAAACGGGTAAGGCATTGAGACCATTGTCGGGAGTTTCCGTGACGATGGAACCGGGCCTGATGGAAGGCGATGACCGATCATTGGCAGATTTATGCCCTGAAATACGCCGAGCGCAACGGGCGGACGCGGGCCGACAGTTTCATCATGGACGACGACCATGCCAGTCCGCATGCGATGGACTACTATGTCTGGCTGCTGCAATCGGGCGATCGGTCGATCCTCGTTGATACCGGTTACGACCCCGATGAGGCGGCCCGACGGAACCGGCCGATCCTCCAAAACCCGGCAACCATGCTCGAAACGATGGGCGTAGCCGCGAACGCCGTCGACACGGTCATCCTCACCCATTTGCATTATGATCATGCCGGCGGGCTGAAGAGCTATCCCAATGCGACGCTCCACCTTCAGGCGGCGGAAATGGCGTTCGCAACGGGCTCGTGCATGTGCCAGGACCATATGCGCGCACCGTTCACCGGGGAGCATGTATGCGACGCGGTAAGGGCCCTCTACGCGGGCCGGGTCGAGTTTACCGAAGGATCGAGAGTGATCGCACCGGGCGTGGAGACCCATTTGGTCGGCGGCCACAGCCGCGGCCTGCAATGCGTGCGCGTGCGAACCCGCCGTGGATGGGTGGTGCTCGCATCCGACGCCACCCACTACTATGAGAATTACCGGCACGCCAAGCCCTTCCCGATAGTTGTCGACGTGGCCGAAATGCTCACCGGATTCAGAACGATCCGCGCGCTTGCGGACAGCGACGACCATGTTATTCCGGGCCACGACCCCTTGGTCCGAAGGTATTTTCCGGCTCTGATGGAAGGAGATGATTCTGTCGTCCTGCTGCATGCGGATCCGGTAACGGTCCTGGAGCCGGATGCCGCCGATATGGGAGCACTGGCGAAATGAACGAGTCATCCGGGTCCAGCCTTGCGCAGAACGCCTACCGGCAACTGAAAAAGGAAATCCTGGAAAACGAGATGCCGCCAGGGACGCAGGCGGCCGAGACCGAGATCGCCACGCGCCTTGGCATGAGCCGCACCCCGGTCCACGAGGCTCTGCGTCAATTGCAGAGCGAAGGGCTGATAGAGCTGATCCCACGACGCGGCGCCCGCGTTCTGCCGATCGCCGCGAAGGATATTCGTGAGATCTACCAACTGTTGACCGCGCTCGACCCGCTCGCCGCCGCGGATGTCGCTGGCGCGAAACCCGATAAGGCGGCGCTCGAACCGCTGGCATCGGCAGCGGACGATATGGAACGCGCCCTTGAAGCCGACGATCTCGACGCTTGGGCACACGCCGACGACAGGTTCCACCGGGCATTGGTGAACCAGGGAACCAACAGCCGGTTGAAGGGCATCGTCAACACCCTGTTCGACCAGGCCCACCGCGCGCAAATGGCGACCATCGGGTTGCGTGAAAGCCTTGCCGTTTCCAACAAGGAACATCGCGCAATTGTTGCCGCACTGTCCAAAGGTGACGCTGAGAAGACCGGAAATCTGGTCCGCCGGCATCGCGAACGTGGCTCGACCGAAATCCTCGCACTGCTCGACAAAATCCGCATTTCCCTCCTCTGACACCGCGACGAAGCAGGTTTGCGACACACCGGAGCCGTTCGCGGTATTTGCATAACCGTGTGGATTTGATAATGTATGCATTGTGGCATACTATCATGAATGCACACTATGTGATTTCACGTCACGTGCGGTAACGGACGCCAAAAATGTCCGACAGGGAGGACCACAGATGAAGAAACTGCTTTTGGCCATAGCCGCGGCGGTCTGCCTCACGGCGCCGATGGCCGCGCCGGCAAATGCGGAGCCGGTCAAGCTGAACATGCCCTCGACTTTTCCGGGTTCGCTGATCCAACTCGGTCAGGCCGGTGTGCGGCTCCAGAACAATCTCAACCTGATCTCGGGGGGCGATATCACGGTCAAGTTCTTCGAGCCCAAGGCGCTTGTGCCACCGCTCGAGATCTTCGATGCCGTTTCCAACGGCTCGGTCGACGCCGGGTGGTCGGTATCCGGTTACTGGGGCTCGAAAAACTCCGCCCTCAACCTTTTCTCGGCCGTTCCGTTCGGGCCGGCGGCGGGCGAGTACCTCGCATGGATGTGGCATGGCGGCGGCGAGGATCTGATGAACGAGATCTACAACAAGCACGGCCTGCATTCACTCGCCTGCGGCGTGCTCGCGCCAGAGGCTTCGGGATGGTTCAAGAAAGAGATCAAGAGCCCGGAAGACCTGAAGGGCCTCAAGATGCGGTTCTTCGGCCTTGGCGCGAAGGTGATGCAGAAACTGGGCGTGGACACGCAGCTCCTTGCGGGCGGAGACATCTTCCCGGCGCTCGAGCGCGGCACCATTGACGCCACCGAATTTTCCATGCCGGCAATCGATCAGAACCTCGGGTTCTACAACATCGCCAAGCACTACTACTTCCCCGGCTGGCATCAGCAATCGACCATCCAGGAACTGCTGCTGAACAAGAAGAAGTGGGACGCAATGACCGAGCAGCAGCGCGAGCTGATCAAGACCGCCTGCAAGGCGAATGTCGCCTACCAGTTCTCGGAAGGCGAGGCCATCCAGGGCAAGGCTCTGGCCGAGATGAAGGCAAAAGGCGTCAACATTCACAGGTGGCCGCCCGAGATGCTCGCCGCCTACCAGAAGGCCTGGAACGAAGTCGCCGCGGAAGAGGCCGCCAACAACCCGGACTTCAAGAAGGTCTGGGACAGCCTGCAGAACTTCCGCAAGCAGTACAAAATCTGGAGTGATCTCGGCTACTTGCAGTAGCTTCCTCACCCAAGACCGGGAGGTCCGGCCGACGGAGGCCGGACCTCCCTCGCGCGGTCGTTCCGTTTTCACCTGTTACAATTTCGATCGAGATGAAGGGGGAGATCCACGGTGCAGGGTCTGTTATCGCTTAGCCGCATCATCGACAGGTCACTCCGCCTGATTGCACAGATTGGCGGATGGCTGGGCGCCGTCCTCGTCACGGTCGTCGTCTACGATGTTGTGACGCGCTATTTCGGCGTTCCGAAAATCTGGGGCCTGACCTCAACCAAGATTCAGGAATCCGAATACTGGCTGCACAGCTTTCTCATCGTTCTCGTCGTAGGTTACGCCTACACCCGGCAATCCCATATCCGGATTGACCTCATCCGCGAGCGTCTGCCCGACCGGACGAAATACTGGATCGAGGCGATCGGCATTTCGATTGCACTCATCCCCTATTCCGTTCTCGGTGCGTGGCTCGCTTGGCCCTATGCGGTCCAATCCTATGTTTCGAATGAGATCTCCAAATCGCAAACCGGATTGAGCGACATCTGGATCCTCAAAAGCGGCCTGATCGTCCTGTTCGTGCTGATGGGGCTGGCGGGCCTTTCCCAGCTCATAAAGGCGATAGCGGGGATCAACGGGCGCTTGCCCGCGGAGTTGAGAGACGAAACCATCGGCGCGGGGCACTGATGGACCTTCTCGAGTTGCTCCCCGTCTTCATGTTCATCACCCTGGCGGTGTGCCTGTTTTCGGGCTTCCCGGTCGCATGGGTGCTCGGCGGTGTCGGGCTTGCTTTCGGCCTCATAGGTATTGCCACCGAGCAGTTCCTGTTCATTCAGTTCCGCACCCTGCCCTCCCGCATTTTCGGCGGCATCATGGAGAACCTGATCCTGACGGCGATCCCGATGTTCGTGTTCATGGGCACGATGCTTGAACGCTCCGGTATCGCCAAGGACCTGCTGAACTGCCTTCAGGTGCTGATGCGGCGGGTGCCTGGCGGACTCGCACTCGCCGTCACGCTGATGGGCACAATTCTCGCGGCCTCGACCGGCATCATCGGCGCGTCGGTGATCATGATGACGCTGCTGGCCCTGCCGATCATGATCGACCGCAACTACAACCACGAGCTGGCGACCGGCACGATTGCCGCGTCCGGGACCCTCGGCATCCTGATCCCGCCGTCGATCATGCTGGTCATCATGGCCGACCTGCTTTCGCGCTCCGTCGGCAATCTCTTCATGGCGGCAGTGTTTCCGGGTCTGATCCTCGCCGGGCTTTATGTCGTGCACATTGTCATCCGCTGCGGCCTCAACCCGTTGCTGGCGCCGCCGCTGAGAGAGGGCATCGGACCGCAATCCGCCGGCGGTATGATCGTGATGGTTCTGCGCAGTTTCATTCCGCCGGTCATCCTGATCGCGCTCGTGCTCGGCTCAATCCTTGGCGGACTGGCAACCCCGACCGAAGCCGCCGGTGTCGGAGCCTTCGGCGCCGTGCTTTTGGGCTTCATCAATCTCGTCATTCTCCCGAGCATCGGCGTCAGGGAGTTCCGGCTGCATACCGAGGCAACCACCGAACTCGACGATCGCCCGGTCGGTGGCGGATTCGTCAGCGAGTTGCGTCACTTCGGCAGCATCCTTGCCAATGTGGTCGACCGCACCGCGCAGACAAATGCCATGATTTTCGGCATCTTCATCGGCGCCACCATGTTCAGCTACATCTTCCGGGCCCTCGGCGGTGACGACCTCGTGGTGGGCATGGTCAATTCGCTTGGCCTCGGCTCCTGGGGCCTGTTGTTCCTGATCATGGGGCTGGTGTTCATTCTCGGCTTCTTCTTCGACTGGATCGAAATAACGCTGATCGTGCTGCCTGTATTCGCACCCGTCATCATGCAGATGGATTTTACGGGACATGTCGAGAGGATCGACGTCGTCTACTGGTTCGCAATCCTCATGGCGATCAACCTGCAGACCTCGTTCCTGACGCCGCCGTTCGGTTTCGCCCTGTTCTACGTGAAGGCGGTATCGCCGCCGAGCGTACGCATCCAGCAGATTTACCGCGGCATCATTCCGTTCGTGATCCTGCAGCTCATCGGATTGGGGCTCGTCATGGCGTTTCCCGAGATCGCCCTGTGGCTGCCGCGGGCGCTTCTGAACTGAAGCTCCGGGAGCGTTACGCGGCGGGTGCCCGGGGAACCTTGACCATGGCTTCGCCGTCGAGGACGACCGTGTCGCCCACCTTGCAGGCGCATTTCAGCACCGCGCGGGACTTTTCAGGAACCAGTTCCTCCACCGTGACCGTCACGTCCACCGTGTCACCGATCTTCACCGGCGCACGGAAATTCAGCGACTGGGCGATATAGATCGCGCCCGGTCCGGGCAGCCGCGTGCCGAGCAAGGCCGAGATCAGCCCGGCGGTGTAGAGGCCGTGGGCGATGCGGGTGCCGAAGGGCGTTTTCGCGGCGAAATGTTCGGACAGATGTATCGGATTGCGATCCCCGGTGATCTCCGCAAACCCCACCACATCGTCGGTCGAGACGACCTTGGTCAGTTTCTCGGTCATCCCGACGGAGAGGTCCTCGAAATACAGTGTCTGCAACGGGAGCAGCATTGGTCGATCTCATCTGCCTGTGCGAGTCCGAAGACCCGGCTGTTGCGCGTCCCGAGCGTAACAGAGTCACGCTGCACCCGCCATGCGCCCATGGGTTGATCCGAAATACGTCACAATGCACCCAAGTCTTGACCAGCCGTTATCAAGAGGCTGGGTCATTGGCGCTTTCTCCCGCTCACATAATCGGCATAACCCCGGCCATCGACGCAATTCGGGCTGCGCGCTATTACAGATCCCATGAAGGCAACGAAATCAAATACGAAGAAGATCAACCTCGCCCTTCAGGGTGGCGGCGCGCACGGCGCCTTTACCTGGGGCGTGCTCGACCGCCTGCTGGAGGACGAGCGCATCGAAATCGAGGCCATCAGCGGCACCAGCGCCGGCGCAATGAACGGGGTTTTGCTCGCCGATGGGCTGATGCGTGACGGCACGCAAGGCGCGCGCGCGGCGCTCAATCGTTTCTGGCGCGACATCAGCAAGGCGGCGCAATTCAGTCCGCTCAGGCGCAGCCCGGTCGATATGTTCATGGGCAACTGGAGTCTCGATACCTCACCGGCATACCTGTTCTTCGACATGCTGAGCCGGGTCGCGGGCCCGTATGAGCTCAATCCGCTGGACATCAACCCGCTGCGCGAGATCCTTGAAGACCATGTCGATTTCGAGCTCGTGCGCAAGTGCGACAAGGTCAAGCTCTACGTGTCGGCCACCAATGTCGAGACCGGCCGCGTCAAGGTGTTCGACCGCCATCGGCTGACCTGCCAGATGGTGATGGCGTCGGCCTGCCTGCCGTTCATGTTCAAGGCCGTGGAAATCGAAGGCGTGCCCTATTGGGACGGCGGCTATATGGGCAATCCGGTTCTGTTCCCGTTCTTCGGCAACTCCGGGACGTGCGACATTCTCATCGTCCAGATCAATCCGATTGAACGCAAGGGCGTGCCAACGACCTCGCGCGAAATACTCAACCGGGTTGACGAGATCACCTTCAATTCAAGCCTTCTCAAGGAACTCCGTGCAATCGATTTCGTCCGCCGGCTTCTGGAGGACGGCCGGCTCGAACCGGGTCATTATTCGAAGGTGAATATACATATGGTCGAGGCCGGGAGTGAAATGCGATCCTTCGGGGCTTCGAGCAAACTCAATGCGGAATGGGCTTTCCTGAAGCACCTGTTCATGATCGGGCGCGACGCCGCAGATAACTGGCTCACAGAGAATTTCGACGCCATCGGTCAACATTCCACCGTCGATCTCAGGGCCATGTTTCAGGGTCAGGGACCTGAGGCTTCGGAGTGATCAGGCCGGATTGACGGTGTGCCGGTTCCGGTTGACCAGCTCACCGCCCCCATGCATCACTGGACGTCCGTCTCGCACCCGCCCCCTGCCCTCCGGAGAACATGCCAGATGAGCCGTAAACCAATCCGTCTTGAGCGCAAAGACTGGGCCTACGAAGACGCCGAACAGTTCTGGAGGGGCCGTTTCGAGGGCAAGGACATGGATACCGGCGTAACCGTGTTCTTTTATGCCACAGAAGAAATCGGCAAGGGCCCGCTCTGGCATGTGCACCCCTATGACGAGGTGTTCATCGTCCGGACCGGCCACGCTCTTTTCACGGTGGGCGATGAGAAAATCGAAGCACAGGCCGGCGACGTCGTGCTTGGGCCCGCAGATGTGCCACACAAGTTCCATAATCTCGGGCCCGGATTGCTCGAAACAACGGATATCCACCTTTCCGACCGGTGGATCCAGACCAATCTGGATGACCCCGAGCTGGATTGACCCGGGCGAAGCGGCCGGCCGTCGGTCGTGTCGCGCGGGGACGGGAAGCTGAAACACACCTATGCCATCCGGTCTGAAATGGCAGCAAAAGGGGGGAAATGCGGAGATCTTCGACCAAAGCAAGAGCGACTGAACCGCCCCATCCAACGGTCTTTGGATCAACCGGATGCTGACAGGTTTCGAACTGGTCTTCGGTGCGGCGCTTTTGTTGCTCGGCGGCGAGACGCTGGTGCGCGGCGCGGCTCAGGTTGCCGTCCGCTACGGCCTTTCACGCCTCATGGTCGGCATGGTCATCGCCGGCTTCGGCACGTCGATGCCGGAAATGGTGGTGAGTGTGCGCGCGGTTTTGGGGGGCACGCCCGGCCTGGCGGCCGGCAATGTGGTCGGCAGCAACATCTCCAACATCCTGCTGATCCTGGCGATCGCAGCGCTGATCCGTCCCATCGATCTGCCGGGCCGGCGGCTGGACCCTGAAGGCATCATCCTGCTTGCGGTCTCCGCCGGCGTGATGGCGCTCGGTCTGCAGGACACGATTCCCCGCTGGCAAGGAGCGGCAATGGTGCTTCTGATGATCGCGATCATCGCCATGAAGTTCCGGGAGGACCGCACCGCCGAAGACCGTCGGGAAGCGACCGAGGACTTGGTCGAAACCGTTGCACCCCTTTCATTCAATAGCCTGAAACCGTTCGTCTACATCCTGATCGGTGTTGTCGCCCTGCCCGTTGGCGGCGATATCTTTGTCAGAGGCGCGGTGCACATTGCCCAGGCGCTGGGCGTATCCGACGCCCTGATCGGCCTGACCATCGTTGCCGTCGGAACGTCCCTTCCCGAACTCGCCACAACCGCGATTGCCGCGTTGCGCGGCGAGACGACGATCGGCTACGGCAATATTGTCGGCAGCAACCTGTTCAACACGCTCGGCATATTCGGTGTTGCGACCATGGTCGGTCCGATGCAGGTGCCGGAAACCGTTGTCTACGCGGACGGAGGATTCATGGTGGCGGCAACGGCCGTCATGCTGATCTTCATGTCGACCGGGGCGCGGCTGAACCGCATCGAGGCCGCCATCATGCTGGGGGCGTATATTGTCTATGTCTCAGCCCGCTACGTCTATGCGATGAACTGATGGACGAACAGCACCAAACCCGAGTCCCATGACCAAAGCCCAGGTGATCCACGAACTCGGGCCTCCGGAGGCGATGCAGTGGGAGGACTGGCCCGTGCCGGATCCGGCGCCCGGCGAGGTCCGCCTTCGGCATACGGCAATCGGCGTCAACTTCGCGGATACCTATCACCGCGGCGGCATTTCACATCCCTGGCCGGTTCCGCCCTGCCCTGTGGTTATCGGCTTCGAGGGCGTCGGCGTTGTTGAAGGCGTGGGTACCGGTGTCACCACGTTTCAGGCCGGTGACCGCGTCGCCTATGGCATTCCGCCGCTCGGCAGCTACGCCGAGGTGCGAAACTACCCGGCAGACAAGCTCCTGCACCTGCCCGACGGACTCGACGAACGTCAGGTCGCCGCTTTGCTCATGAAGGGTATGACGGCGCACTATCTCCTGCACCGCACCTACAAGGTCGAGCCCGGCGATACCATCCTCGTGCATGCCGCCGCCGGCGGCATGGGGCTGATCCTGTGCCAGTGGGCCAGGGCTCTGGGTGCGACGATTGTCGGAACGGTCAGCACGCAGGAGAAGGCGGACGTGGCGCGCGCCGCCGGTTGTCACCATCCCGTTGTGAGGTCCGAACGCGATTTTGTGGACAAAGTCCGCGAGGTCACCGATGGCGAAGGCGCCGCTGTGGTCTACGAAGCCATCGGCAAGGACACTCTGCAAAAATCCCTCGATTGCCTGAGACCAATGGGTGTTTGCGCCGCCTATGGCCACGTCTCCGGCCCGCCGGACCCGGTGGACATCATTCAGGACCTCGGCGCACGCGGCTCGCTGTTCATCACCCGGCCGGCGATCATGCACTACGTTGCCAAACGGTCTGACCTGGAGTGGACGGCGCGGGATCTTTTCAAGGCAATCGGCGACGGATTGCTCGACGCAAACATAAACTACGAATACCCGCTCAAGGACGCGGTCACGGCGCACAAGGCGATCGAGAGCGGCACGACGCTCGGCGCGACGGTGCTCGTTCCCTGAGTACGGCGCCTTACACCAACGGCACGTAGTCGTATTCGCCGACACCCTGCAGGACCAGGATCGTCATTGATGTATCGCCCGCATTCGTGACGAGGTGAGGCCGTCCGGCGATCACGGCGTAACTCTCACCCGGGCCGAGGACGCGTTCCTCCTTCGGGTTCTGGAGGAAAAGACGCATTCGCCCGTCGATCACGTAGAACGTATCGCCGACATGGGTGTGAGAGTGCCAGGGAACGGTCTGCGTCGGTGAAAGCTGGAGTTCGGTGATGCGAAAACCGGGCCGCTCGAGGTGCCGGGCACGGCGCTCCACCTCATACAGATGGCTCGCATCGCTGAGTGAGGTTGGCGTGTCAGACTTGGTCATGATGTTCCTTCGCCCTCAAGAACTCGTCGAAACACCGTTTGAAACGGACTGCGGCAACGTACCAAACGCGTGCCAGTCACGCCATGCGAACGCAACCATCTCCGACATGCGATCCGATTGCGCCAACGCCGCGTAAGAACAGCAACTGGTCAACAGCGCTTCCGGATGTCGTCATGACTATGATCACTCCGTTCTATGCGGGCATTCTCACCATTATCTATATCGCGCTCAGCGTGCGCGTGATCGGAGCGCGGCGCGCCGCGGCGGTGGGCCTCGGCGACGGAGGCAATCGAAACGTCCTGCGCGCCACGCGCGTACACGCCAACTTTGCCGAGTACGTTCCGCTGGCGCTGGTGCTGATGATGCTCGCCGAACTGCAGAGCGCGCCTATCTGGTTTCTGCATGTGATGGGGCTCGCCCTGATCGGCGCCAGAGCCATACACGCCTATGGGCTCGGCCAGGAGCCCGAACCGATGCGCTGCCGCGTGATCGGCATGGCTACCACCTTCGCGGTGCTCATCACCGGAGCGTTGGCGAATATCGTGCTGGCTGTGTAGAAAACCGCGTGATCGCAGGATGGCCGGAGCCGGGGCTACCCCCGACCCTTGGACGCCAGGTACGGGCCGAGCCGTCCAAGAAGGTCGCGAATGTCGCGATTGAGATCGCACATTTCCTGGATCGTTTGCTTGAGCGTCCTGATGCGGGCCTGATCGATCTTTTTCTTCGCCCCGAATTTGAGCTTGCCGCCCTGCTGAACGATCCGCGTTGATTGTGTGTGCGTCAGCTCGCCGCTCGTTTCATCGACGAGATACATGGCGTGGTTGAATTCGTTGCGGACGCGTGTGGTCGCCTCGAACCGCGCCAGTAGGCGGTCCAGCTCATTCTGCAAATGCGGGTCGGCGATGTTGAACCGCGAGAGCCGCTTTATGAGGTCAATGCGCGCACGCGTCGTGTTCAGCGTGGAGAATACAATGACGGAAGACGGTGACGGCTCATCGTCGAAAGCCGCAGGCTCGGCAGACGGGCGATTTCCGTCCATGAACAGGTCAATGAGGTAGACCAGCAGACTCTCGTTATTCGACCAGTTGACGAAGAGATTGCCGATCAGCGCCAGGACCATCGTTCCACGGTCGAGCGACTGCGTCGCAGCGGGCTCGCGCGCCTTGAGCTCGGAGGTCTCGGATTGGCGATCTGCCATTTCTGTCATCTTACACGATCTCGGTGTAACAATTGCAACCCCGCGGAGTGAGACTGTCCGCGCCTCACCGGTCACGCTTGTTTCTCCGCGGGCGCTCGGAGAGGAGACCGACGCCGATGTTCCAGTTCGTGCGGGCTCACCGGGGCAAGAGAGCAGCCGTCGCCTTTATCGCACCGCTGGTCGCGGCCAGCCGGCATGCGACACCGGGAGACATACCGGAGCGGGCCTGGCTGACACCTTACATGGTGGGTTTCATGGCCATGCTGATTTCGCTCGTCGCGGAGCGCGCGGCCAACGGTCTCAGCTCCGATGCCCTCGGTAGCGTGCAGGTCGAAGCCTGGCAGAGCATTACCGGGTACAAGCAGCATCCGATCGGGGAAGACATCTGCTTTCTCAGCACGGCCAGGAACGGTGATTTCGAGGAAGGCTGCGCCAGCGCCCAACGGTTCCTGACCGCACTGGAGGACGCCGGTGTGCACGTACACGCGAGGGATGGCTCACAGGACGCCCTCGCGAACGACGCAACGGGTCATCCCGCTATCGCGCAGACCTTGTGGGCCGACTACTTCGACGCCCACATTAACGTGTCTCCCGGGCCTCACGGCTAGAACGTGGCGATCGGGGCGCAGCCAAAGGAAACGACTGCGGCTCGACGGGCGTACCGGACAGATCGGCTCCATTCTGCATGGGGGTGTTGACGTGACCGGAAACGAGCTGGCGGAACGCCAGATCGAACTGTTCGAGCGGTAACTGATCCTCCGCTACGCCCAACGCCTCAAGAAAGCGCTCAAATTGAGTTTCCCGTGGACTTTTGAAGTACGATTGTGGCGACATACGCACAACTATTCCTTGCACTTGTTGCCCCCGTACAATCTAAACGATAACACATTAGTACGACTTTAGTAGCATTTTTTTGACAGACCCTGTTTCACTACCCGCCTGTGATAGACAAATTTCAGTGGCGACGGCCCCGGACCCTCTGCAGCATCGCAGCCGCCGTCTTGTAGCTCACGCCGAGAACCGAGCTTGCCGCATTTGCATTGAGCGGGCGCTTTGAAGCAAATGCCAGCAAGATCATCTGCAGCCATTTGTGCATAGGCACCTTGCTGTCTTCGAATACCGTGCCGATCTTCACCGTGAAGGGTTTGCGGCAGTGATAGCATTTGTAGGTGTGAATACGCGTGCTCTCGCCCTGCAATTTGCCGATCCGGTCTGATGCCCCGCAATGGGGACAGACGGGTCCATCGGGCCAGACATGCCGCTCGATATACTCGTAAGCGGCCTCCTCGTCGCGAAACTTGTCGTTCGCATCCCTTTCCATCTCGGCACCTCCGTTTCGGCACCGTCTCGCATCAGGCGCGTGGCGTCCCGCCGCGTTACGGGGCGCCAAGTCCTAGAGTGCCAGAATGACAGGATTGATACAATCAGAAAACATGCACAGTTATAATTCAATGGTGGGTACGTGAAGTACAAATTCGAATATGATTGGGTATGCTAAGTATATAAATCGTCCAGATATATCTGATAGGAATGCTATATATGTAACTTGATTGTCTGCAGGGCGTTATTATTGCGATCATGTGAATGCAACAGACTTGTTGATTTGTCTTACGGCGTCAATCGGGTACGCATTATACAATTGACTAATAGTCAATTAGGCTTTTACCTGAAGAAGATCGTCGGTGCGGGACAGATCATCCATATCGGCGGTCATTTCGACTGAAATACAGCCTGACCGGAACGGCAGCGCCCACGCAGTGGTCGCCGACGTAGAAGATTGGTGACTCTCGCCGCAGTGATGCATCTCCGGTCTCCAACCTCAGGAGACAATCATGTCCAGAGATAAGAAAGGTGGTCGCGACAAGGACGGTCGCGATAAGGATTGGAAAGACAAGGACTGGAAAGACAAGGACTGGAAGGACTGGGACAAGAAGTTCGACTTCAAGGGCCAGCACCAGGGCCAGCATCAGGGCCAGGCCCAGCACCAGCACCAGGACCAGTTCGCGATGCAAGGTGTGAAGCAGAAGGCCGAGAGCTACAACAAGAACAAGAATGAGAATAAGAACGAAAACAAGAACAAGAACGAGAACCACAACGAGAACAAAAACAAGGTCGAGAACAAGCTTGAAAACAAGGTCGACAACAAGGTCGAAAACAAGATCGACAACGACATCGACGTTGACGTCAAGGTTGATCTCGATCTCGACGGCTGGAAGCCTGAAGACAATGATGTGCTCGACATCGATCACATCATGTTCAAGGACGATCTCGACGGCGCCTTCACGGCTGTTGCCAACAACGTCTACCAGGACGTGTCCGGCAAGGGCAACGACGGTGCGTTCAATGTCCAGCAGATCAACAACATGGTGGACAATGACAAGGCCTATGACTTCAACATCAAGGACAACGACTTCGATGGTGACGTCAAGGCGAAGGCCTATGGTGGCGACGCCAAGGTCGACGACGTGAAGGCCGAAATCGACGAGTCCGGCGTCATCCAGAACGTCGGCAACGCGTCCGCCGATGCGGCGCTCGACCAGAACGTGTTCTCGCAGAACATCACGCAAGGCGCGAACATCCAGTTCAACGAGTCGGCCATCTCTCATGTCGGCAAAGACATGGAAGACAGCGTACTGATGTAGTTCACATTTCGGGATCCGCGCGGCGCCAGCCGCGCGGATTTCTCACGCAAACGGGGGCCAAGAACGAAAGCACGGGGAGACAAGAGAGTTATTTTGGGGCCTGAACCGGGGCCCAAGAGGTGCAGCAGCAGTCCAGGTGGAGACGGCAATGAGCTCTGGGGCGGTTACCGAAATTCTCTATCACTTTGCGGGCTATCTCCACATCTTCAGCGAAATCGGCCGGGTTCGCGTCGAGTATGAAGATTTCTCCCCCACAATCCTCAAACAGCAGCTCGATCCGACACCGGACAATCTGGCCGGCAAACGTCACGACCTGGACGAACTGGACAGCGACCCTGTTCCGTTCAGCTATGCGGAAGAACTCGCCTCGCCGCTTCGCGATTTCCTGAGAGACAGGTTGGAGCTCGACCGCCCCACCTCCCTGCACAATCCGCACGATCTGCTCGACTCCAAGATCCAGTCAAAGCTGCCGGTGGCGCCGGTACAGATCACACTGACCGCGACCGAGTTGAAGATCACCGTGTCCTACAAGGACGGCGGCGACCAGATGGTCAGTCAGGTCCAGCAAAAGAACTTTCTGTTGGACAACGACACGTTCGGCATTCCCGACGGAAAGACGGTCGAAACTCTGACACCCGCTGAGATCGATGACGCCATCGCCGAAATGAACGAGACAGCCGATGCGGAAATACCGGACGACCTGGTGATTACCGACTTCGGCACCAAGGCTCTCATTGATTTCATCACCGAACGCGACGCCGCCTCGACGGAAGCCGGAGAAACCGTCAAGGGTCAGGTCGAGCCAGGCAGTTATGTCAACGGTGAGCTGCAGCCCGAGGACGCCGAACTCCCGGAAGCGCCCGAAGAGGACAAGGCCGAACCGGAAAGCGAAATCGTCAGCGACATCACCGACCCCGATGGCACGGCACAGATTGTCGAGGCCGGCGGAAACGAGGCGGTGAACATCGCCCTGATCATCGACATCAACCATGTGACCGGGACCATGGCCATCGGCGGCGACTATTTCTCCACCGACGCGATCGTCCAGGTCACCGTGCTCATGGATGACGATGCGGTTACCCATGCCGGTCTCGGCGACCTCATCATCGAAACCCAAGGGAACGAGACCTACAACGTTGCGACATTCCTGGAGACGGATTTCGGCGTGCCGAGCTTCGCCGGCAGCGACATCTTCGCCGGACTCGAATGGAACGTCGATGTGTTCGAGGGCGATCTGTACGACGTCCATTCGGTCACGCAGTCGAACTGGCTTGAAGACAACGACATCTCGTTTCAGGACACCTCGGAAACCAACTTCCAGCTCTTTGCCGGCGACAATGGCCAGTTCAACCTGTCGACACTCGAGGCCCTGGGCGCGGACTACGACCTCGTGATCGTCAACGGGAATTATCATCAGGCAAATCTCATCTTTCAGAAGATCGTCCTGTTGGATCCGGATACGCTGAAGATGCTCGGGAGCAGTGCGCCAAAGGACGACGAGGATGAGCAGGAATCCTCCGCCGTAACCGGCGAAAACTTCCTGATCAATGACGCGCTGATCGAAAATTTCTCGACTGACGCGGTCAATGAGCTGACCGACGACCTTCAGGACCTCATTGACAGTCTCAACGCCCAGGACGGTCTGCTTGATCCGTCCGCCGGTATCGGGCTGCCCAACTTCGGCGATCCGTCTTTCGACGTGCTGGTGATCTCCGGCAGCTACTACGACCTCAATGTCATCGATCAGGAAATCGTGGTCGCGGACGCAGACACTCTGATGCAGTTCCTGCCCGGCGACGGAGAAGACGACGCGGACGATCTGCAGAAGGCCGACGCCGGAGGCAACGTTCTGTCGAATCTCGCCGCGATCGTCGCGACCGGCCCGGCCGCGGACTACTATGTCGGCGGCGATCAATACGACGACGAGATCCTCGTTCAGGCGGAAATCCTTGTTTCCGACGATGACAAAATCGTCCACGAAGATCCCGATGCTCTCGCGACCGAACTGGTCGTCTTCACGTCCCCGGATTCGGAAGACGACGACGTCCCGGAGACGTTCCACCCGGTGAACGACTATGCAACCTCCGACCTTCTCGGCGGTACGCTGACCTAACGTTCAGGGCTGCAAATTCAGGTGTGTTCTTTCAGGAGTTGGCGGGCAGATGGCCGGAAGACAAAAAGCAACAAAAAGCGACGAAACCACCCCCAAATCCGTGAAAGGCACGAGACGGCGCACCACGCGCAAGAAAAAGGCAGCGCCTGCGGACGAAACCGATGGCGCAAACGGTGCGAACGGTCGCGGTCCCGAGCCCGACGATACGCAAGAGGCGGTTCAGGCCCGTGGCAAGACGAACGGCGCAAGCGGCGCCAACGGGTCGGGCGGCGGGAAGAGCCGCGCCAACGGCAGCGCCGCGGGCGCAAACGGCGCCAACGGATCGGGCGGCGGCCCGACCATGGAACAGCGGTTCTCGAATGCGGACTTCCGCCAGATCCTGACCAAGGGCCTGGCTGTCTGCCGGCGCAACATGGTCACCGTCGGCATCTTCTCGTTCATCGTGAACGTGCTCGTCCTTGCCATCCCGATCTACCTTTTCAACATCGCCGACCGGGTGCTGTCGAGCCAGAGCGTCGATACGCTGATGATGCTGACCATTGTCGTCGTCGGCGCCATTCTGATGCACGTCCTGCTCGACATTGCGCGCCGGATCATCCTGCTGCGCGTGGCGACGGATATGGAGAGCAAGCTCGGCGCGCCGGTTCTGAGCGCCGCCGCGCGCGCCGCCCAGGACGGGTCGAGCCGCGAGTTTCAGATCCTCGGCGAGCTGCAGAACCTGCGCGCGTTCATAACCGGACCGGTCATTCTGACCATGTTCGATGCGCCCGTCGCACCGCTCTATCTGTTCGCGGTTTTCCTGATCCATCCGCATCTGGGTTTCATCGTGTGCGCGACCGTAATCGTCCTGCTGGTGATTGCCGGCCTGAACCAGCGGACCACGGCGGTTCCCTTTGGCCGCGCCAACGCATTCGCCGCACGTGCGAACCTGCAGGCGGATGCCATGGCCCGAAACGCACAGGCAATGAATGCGATGGGCATGATTCCCGAAGGCGTGAACATCTGGGGCGGCGAGACGGCACAGTCTCTCAAGTCGCAGGTCGTGGCACAGGACCGCAACATTCTGATGGCCGGAACGTCGAAGTTCATCCGGCTGGGAACCCAGATCGCGGTTCTCGGCTGGGGCGGCTATCTGGCGATCCTCGGCGAGGTGACGGGCGGAATGATCATCGCCGCATCGATCATCGGCAGCCGCGCCTTGCAGCCGATCGAAGGGACGATCGAGGGTTGGCGGGCCTTCGTGCAGGCCCGGTCCGCCTATTCGCGAATAAAGGCCCTTTTGCTCAACTCGCCTCTCAACTTCGACCGGCTGCGCCTGCCGCGGCCCAAGGGTCATCTGAACGTCGAGCGTGTGCTCTACGTCCCGCCGCCGAACAAGAAGGTCATTCTCAACGGCGTCTCGTTCGACCTGCAGCCGGGCGAGTCACTCGGCATTGTCGGCGCATCGGGAACGGGCAAATCGACCCTCGGCAAGATGCTGGTCGGCTCCATCTTCCCGACATCGGGAAGCGTCCGGCTCGACAGCATGGACCTGCGAAACTGGGATTCGCGGCAGTTCGGCGAGAACGTCGGATATCTGCCGCAGGACGTCCAGCTCTTCCCGGCTTCCATCAAGGACAACATCGCGCGCATGCGCAATGACGCGAACGATCAGGACATCTTCGATGCGGCGGAGATGGCCGACGTCCACGCGATGATCTCCGAATTCGCGCAAGGCTACGAGACCCAGGTCGCCATGGACGGCAGCCCGCTGTCCGGCGGTCAGAAACAGCGCATCGGCCTGGCGCGCGCCTTTTTCGGCAACCCGCGCCTCGTCGTGCTCGATGAACCGAATTCGAACCTGGACTCGCCCGGCGAACGCGCGCTCGCCAAGGCACTGCACGTGGCAAAGGACAAAGAGATCACCGTGGTCGCCATCACGCAACGTCCGTCCCTGCTCAACAGCGTCGACAAGATCATGATCCTCAAGAACGGCACTGTTCAGGCGCTCGGCGACCGCGAAGACATCATCCCCCTGATCACCAATCGCAAACCGGCAAACGGCTCCGCGGCAAACGGAAGTGGGGCGAAGATGATCGATTCCAACGAGTGACGGCCCAACGGGAGCAAGGCAAATGTCAAACGGCTCGCATATGCACCATTGGTATTCCGAGGTTCCGCGCTCGTCGCGTGGCGCGACCCTGTTCGGCATCGCCGTGATCGCCGTCACCGTTCTCGGCTTCGGCTACTGGGGGTCTACGGCGCTGATCGCCGGCGCCATCGTCTCGTCCGGCTCTTTCGTCGCGACCGGGGAAAACAAGATCGTGCAGCACCTGGAAGGCGGTGTGATCGAGGAAATTCTCGTGCGTGAAGGCGACGTCGTGGAAAAGGGTCAGGTGCTCATCCGTCTCGATGAAACCGCGCCCGAGGCGGAGCTGCGGCGACTCGAGTTGCGCGAGGCGACCACCATGGCGATGGAGGCCCGCCTGAAGGCCGAGATGAACGAAAAGGACAGCGTCACCTTCCCCGAACGACTGCGGTCCCACAAGAACGATCCCGATTTTGCCTCGATCCTCGCCACCCAGCGCCAGGTCCTGAAAGCGCGCCGAAACAGCGTCAAACAGGAAATCGCCACGCTGAAGGAGGGCATGGATGCGCTCGAACAACGGGTGAAAGGCGGTCGAACTCAGTTGCAGTCGGTTCACGCCCAACTCGGTTTTTTCGAGCAGGAGCTGAAGTCGAAAGCCGAACTTCTCTTACGTGGCCTGATCCGCAAACCGGATGTGCTGGCGCTGGAGCGCGCCAAGGCGAACATGCAGGGTGAGATCGGGCGTCTCAACGGCGAAATCGGGGATGCGCGCGAGCGCATCTCGCGCATTCGCGAACAGATCATGAGCGTGCGCAACAACGCGATCAAGGACGTGATCGAAAAGATGCACGAGGTGACCGCCGAACTGAAGGACGTCCGCGAACGCATCCGCGCCTCCCGCGAAGTGCTGGAACGCGTGAACATCACCGCACCGGTCAACGGCGCGGTTGTCCGGTTGCGCTACCACACCCCCGGCGGCGTGATCGAGGCCGGCAAGAACATCATGGAAATCCTCCCGCTTCAGGAGGAGCTGATCATCGAGGCGCGCATCCAGCCCAGGGACATCGACAGCGTCAAATTGGGCCAACTGGCTGCGGTTCGGCTGACGGCGCTCAACCGCCGGATCACACCCATGATCGCCGGAGAGGTCGTCTATGTCTCCGCGGATTCGCTCGGCGGCAACCGGCAGGACTCAAGCGTGGGGTCGGATCCGACCGATGAATATGTCGCCCGGATCAAGCTGAACGCGCGCGAGGCCGCGGACGTTCAGGGTTTCTCGCCCACGCCCGGTATGCCGGCCGAGGTCTATATCAAGACGGCGGACCGGACGTTTCTGGAATATCTGACGAAGCCGTTGCTGGACAGCATGGCGCGCGCATTCCGGGAGTCCTAGAGAGCACGAGATCACGAGCTGGCCCGTGTTTTCACCGGGCAGCTCGTGACCTCCTTCAAAATCGTGTCTAGGCGCCTGTCGACTTGGACATCGGGAGCACGCGAATGCGGCGGCCGGTGCCGGTGGCGAGCGCATTGGCGACCGCCGGTCCGATCGATGGCACGCCGGGCTCACCGACGCCGGTGGGTCGCTCGGTCGACGGCACGATATGCACGTCCACATGCGGCATGGCGTCGATACGCAGCGGTGTATAGGTGTCGTAGTTGCTCTGCTCCACCTCACCGCCGGTCAGCGTCAGCTCCTCGGACAGGATCGATCCGAGGCCGAAACCGGCGCCGCCTTCCATCTGCGCCTTGATCGTATCCGGATTAACGGGAATGCCGCAGTCAACGGCGACCGTGACCTTGTGAACCTTCGGCTCCCCGTCTTCGAGTGACACCTCGGCAACGTGCGCCACATAGGATGAGAAGCTCTCGTGAACGGCAAGGCCGCGGAACCGCCCCTCGGGCGGTTTTTCGCCCCAGCCCGCCTTTTCGGCGGCGAGCTTGAGCACCCCGGTGTGGCGGGGGTGCTTCTCGAGAAGGGACATGCGGAATTCATACGGATCCTTGCCCGCCTCCTTGGCCACCTCGTCGAGAAACGATTCCACCGCATAGGCCGTGTGCGTCGAACCGACGGCGCGCCACCACAATACGGGCACCTTCACCTCGGTCGTCGTCAGTCCGACCTCGATATTCGGAATGGCATAGGGAATGTTGGACGCACCTTCGACGGACGTGCCGTCGACGCCGTCCTTGATCAGCCCCGAGAACGGGGTGCCCGCCACGATGGACTGGCCGACGATATGGTTCTGCCACGCGATCAGATTGCCGTCGGCGTCGAGTCCGGCCTTGAAGGCGTGCACGTAGGCAGGGCGATAGCGCCCGGCGCGCATATCCTCTTCGCGCGTCCACTGCACCTTGACCGGCGCCTTGAAACCGATGGCCTTTGCTATCGACACCGCTTCGGCCACGACGTCACCGTCGGCCACTGCGCGCCGTCCAAAACTGCCGCCGGTCGCCATCACGTGCATGATCACCTTGTCGGGCGCGATGCCGGCTATCTCAGCCGAGATCTGCTGGTAGACATCAGGGATCTGATGGCCACCCCAGACTTCCAGCGTGCCGTCGTCGTTCATGCGCGCCACCGCGTTCTGCGGCTCCATGGCCGCGTGTGCGAGATACGGGAACTCGTATGTCGCTTCGACGATTTTTGCGGCGGATTTGAGGGCTGCCGCAACGTCGCCTTCGTTGCGGGCGATGGCCTGGGGCCTCTGTTTTGCCAGTTCGCGGTACTCGGCCAGGATTTCCGCGGAACCACGGTTTTCCGTGCCCGAAACGTCCCAGTCGATGGTCAGCGCGTCACGTCCCTTGATTGCCGCCCACATGTGTTCGGCCACCACTGCAACACCACGTGGGATTTCAACCACGTCGACAACGCCGCGCACCTTCATGGCCTCCGACTTGTCGACAGACGCGACCTTGGCGCCGAATTTCGGCGGATGGGCCATGACCGCCGTCAGCATGCCGTCGAGCTTGATGTCGATGGTAAACGGATGCGTGCCGTCGGCCTTCGTGCTGCCGTCGAAGCGGCGCAGCTTCTCGTCACCAATATGCTTCCAGTCCTCGGAGTCCTTGAGCTTGATGTCCTTCGGTACCGGCATGGCCGCTGCCTTCTCGGCAAATTCTCCGAACGGGGCCGACTTGCCGGAAGAATGCGCGAGCTTGCCGGAGGAAACGCTGATCTCGTTTGCAGGCACGCCCCAGCTTGCCGCCGCGGCGGCCACCAGCATTTCGCGCGCCACCGCGCCGGCCTGCCGGTAACGGTCGAACGATGCGGCGATCGAGGTCGATCCACCGGTTCCCTGAAGTGTACCGCCCCAGGCCAGGTTGCCGTAGAGCTTGGGATTGTTCGCAGCGTGTTTGACTTCGACCTGCGACCAGTCGGCACCCAGTTCCTCGACCGCGAGGGTGGCGAGACCGTGGCTCGGTCCCTGCCCCATTTCGAACTGGGACGACAGGATCGTAACCTTGTTGTCCGGGGTGATGTGAATGTAACCGGTGAGCGGATTGACCGCTTCGTCAGCCTTCTTGCCGGATGCAGCCGCGAGCGGGCCCGCGTGCAGACCGACCATCAGTCCGCCCGCAACAGCGCTTGCGCCGAACAGGAAAGTCCGCCGGTCGGTTTCGTACCCGAGCGCATGCCGCCCGAGATGGGGGATAAGCTTGTTCAACATTGGACTACGCCTCCAGCCGTTTCGCCGCCTCGTGGATACCGGCGCGGATACGGTGATACGTCGCGCAGCGGCACAGATTGCCCGCCAGCGCATCGTTGATGTCGCCGTCGCTTGGTTTGGAGTTTTCCGTCAGCAACGCCACCGCGGCCATCACCTGCCCGGACTGGCAGTAGCCGCACTGAGGGACGTCGAGTTCCGCCCAGACCGTCTGCACGGTCTCGGCAACCCTTCCGCTGACACCTTCGATGGTGGTGATTTTCGCGTCGACTGCATCCGACACAGGTGTCTGACAGGATCGTATCGGCATGCCGTCCATATGCACGGTGCAGGCGCCGCACTGGGCGAGACCGCAGCCAAACTTCGTGCCAGTCAGCCCGACCACGTCGCGCAACGCCCACAACAGCGGCATGTCTTCATCGACGTCGAGTGTCCGCTCTTCGCCGTTGATGTTCAGTTTGATTGTCATGGAATAAGCCTCATTTATGGAAGCGGTAGTTCGCACATATCCCGAAAAATTTACGCATTTGGTATGCCGACGGATCATCCGCTGTCGGGAGGACATGCTTCGCACCGCACACACTGAGTTCACCGTGTCGCGCGGCTGTGTCACCGGCAAGACCCGGCGGATCACAATTCAGTCAGTGAAAAGCGAGCTTACGGCTCGATGTCGATCACGATCGGCACGTGGTCGGACAGGCCGTTGCCGCACCAGTCGGCGAACGTGCCGACCTCAAAATGAGTGACGCAGTCGAGCCATAGACGCGGCAGGAAGACGAAATCGATGTGATAGGTCGGCCCGTCTTCGCGGCGGTCACGCCAGTAATGGGTGGGCACGCTTTCCTTGCCGTGCGCTTCACCATGAATTTCGTGGTACGCGCTCGTGATCCCCATCTCGTTAAGGACGCGCACCTTGGTCATGTGGTTTATGCGCCACCCTGGCTTGTCCCAGATCGCGTTCGAGTTCCAGTCGCCGGCAATGATGGCGGGCGCGTCGGTCAGGAATTCCCGGTACCGGGTGATGGCAAGACGAAGCGGGCCCGGCTGGTGCTTTCGTGTGATGCCGCCACTCAGGTTCAGAGCCCACACCGCCAGAAGATTGAAATCCACTGCCCCAGAAACACGTACGGGGAGGACGTATCTCAACCGGGCACTATGGTTCGGCGCGAGCGTCAGGCCGTAGCCGTTGAAGGCGAAAACACCCAGCCCCTTGTTCGGGTTGTCGCCCACCCATATCGGTTCCGATTCAATCCAGTCCGTGGGCGAGCGCTCGCGCAGACGTTCGGGCTCGGCCGTCTCGCAAATGATGGCGATATCGGGCTTGAGGGCGAGCACCGGTTCGATCTTGCGGTGCAGCGCCATGCTGCAATTCCATGCGACGAGCCGCACGGGCGCGAGTCTACGTACGGCTTGTCAGCAGCTTCACGCCGGCAAAGGTGAAGAACACGCCAAGCGCGCCCTGGATCCAGCGTCGGGCACGCGCATAGGCGCGCACCATGGGCGACGTTGAAAATGCAATCGCATACAGAAGATGGATGGCGACCGATAACAACGTTGTACCGGCGACAACCACGAAGGCAACCCAGAACGGCGCCCCGGCGGTGAGTCCGAGCGAAATGATGGCGATCCAGGCAAGCGCCGCCTTCGGATTGGTCATCTGGATAATGAACCCGCGCAGGAAGTAACCACGCGGCGTCAATGCGCCATTTCCCAGCGACTTTGCCTCGATGTCATGGCTGGACGCCGCGGAGCGGAACGCCTTGTACGCCAGCCAGAGCAGAAACAGTCCGCCGACGATCTTGATGAACGTGAGCACGGCGGCATAGGCGGCGAGCAATGCCGAAAGGCCGGTTGCGGTCAGAACGGCCCATGCGAACGAGCCCGTGGCGACTCCCATTGCCAGCGAGATGCCGGAGGTTCGGTCCACGCTCATGGACGTGCCCATAATGGCCAGCACATTCGGTCCCGGGCTCATGATCGAAAGCAGGAAGGCCGAGTAGGCGAGCAGGATGCCTGGCAGGTAGACGAAGATCTGGTCCATGACGCGTTTTCCCTCCCATGAATCGCCGGCGGTTCCGCCCGCAGACACGTTTAACACATCATGACGCACCGGAAATGTGTTAACTGACAGCACACACATTCCCGCCATATTTTCACCCCGTGCTGACTCCATAAGGACGGGCGATGCGGCGGATTCACCACTCGTCTGGACCGCCAAAAGGAAGGGGGGCGCGACATGATCTGCAACATGCTGTCGGCAGTATCCGTGATGACGGGGCTCTGTTCCGGTGCCACGCCTCAGGCGCTTTCGGACAAGCCGCCGAGCTTCTCGGTTGCCGCCGCCCAGAAAATGATCAACGCGCACCGCGCGCGCCACGGCCTGAACGCGCTGGCAATCGATTCCCGGCTGAACAGAGCGGCAAAGGCCCATTCCCGCGACCTCGCGCGGCGCAACGCGATCTCGCATCGCGGTTCGGACGGCTCCTACCCGAAGGACCGCGCGCGCCGCGCCGGCTACAACCCGCGCCTGGCATCGGAGAACGTCGCTGTCGGCTACACCAACACCGCCGACGTCATACAAAGCTGGAAGGTCAGCCGCGGGCACAATGCCAACCTGTTGCGCCGCGGAGCCAGGCATATGGGGATGGGCATGGTGTACCGCCCGAACTCCGGCAGGGAAACCTACTGGACCCTGATCATCGGGCGCCCCCGATAGTTTCGGTCATAATACTTTTGCCTAATAATGCAGCACGCGGACTGGCAGAATCACCCGGTTCAGGCTAAACGTATGATTCTGTACTGCGTACCTAGCTGCATCAGGGGACTCCAGGACGACGGTCCGTCCCGACCATCTGACGGCGATAGTTTAGCGTGTTGGTACTCTTTGTGCCTGAGTACCGTGCCCGCGCGTTCAGACGGCAAGACGGTTGGCGTCCCCGCAGCAGCATATGTTGGCGAAAAAGGCCGTGCAGAACATGGCGCGGCGCATAACCCTTCAATCAAAAAACAATTCCCCGCTTCTTGCGGGGATTTTTTTTTGCTGGGTCGGCCGTTGCTCTAATCTGACGAACGCTTGACCGGGATGCTCGTGACGCCGTCGATGACGAGCGTCTCGTGAACGTCCAGCTCTTCCGTGCCCGGCGATTTGGCGACGGAGGGATGGTACGCCGCGCCCGTGGTGCTCGGGTTCGCGGCGGCGTAAGCGCGGAGTGCCACAGCGAGAGACTGGGAGTAGTTCTGTGACTGCATCCTGTCGGCGCCCTCGCCGCATGTGTGCCCGTGGACCGGCGCGTAGCCATAGGCCTGGCGAGGCTTGAGGTTTCGGAACCAGCACCCGATCTGGTCCCAACTGGTCATGGACGCGGGGGCCGTCATTGTGTGCGAAGCACTCGGATACTGCGCCGACATATGGCACGACAGGCAGGACGACCATTTGGTATCGATCAGTCCGTTCATACGCCCGCCGCGCCCGAAATTCCTGTTCAGTCCCACTGTGGACAGCACGATGCCCTGTCTCGGCTTCGCGCCTTTCGCCGCGTCCTGATCGGAGAGATCCGGATCATTGCCCCACATCAGGCCGACAGGTTCCAGCCGCGCCCAGGGATCATCCCCGCCCTTCTCCGCGTTGTAGGCAAACGTACCGAACACCCAGCCCGTTGTGCTGTCTGCGCGGGCGTCACGCACAGCGACGTCGAATTGCAACAGCCGAACAGTCTGTATCTTTCGCTTTCCGTGAACCGGGCAACCGCGATGGTCGCGCACCGACGGATCGTTGATGTTCGCCCGCCATGCTGGCGCGCCCTTGAGGAACGGCACTTCCTCGGGCGTCGCATGGGTGAAGGCCAGCTTCGCGGCGACTGTGCCGACCGGAAAATCCGCCCTCGACGGATCCGGGGGTTGCGAACCATCCCCCCAGATCTGATTAAGGGTCATGCCGCCCGGCGGATTGTAGAACCCGACTGCCCAGTTCTGGACGCAGCGCTTCAGACCGGGACCGAGTTCTCCGGGTTTGGACGCGCGCTCGCGGGTCAGCCCGTGGATGAACTCGCGCCCGTCCTTGCCCGCGTGCATCCACGGCACGTGGTACCATTTGCGCACCGGGTTGTCCTGAACGCGCCAAGTGGATTTGTCCATGCCCTCGTAGACATAGGCGAGGACGGCCTCGAGATACGCGCGCGGCTGTGTCTTGAAATCGAACTTCTCCCAAGGACGCGGTTCGTTCTCAGGTGCCGACGCGGGAAATGCGAAACTCGGTTTGAAAATCGGACCGGAGTATCCGGGCGGAATTTCGTCGTTCGTGGCCGGCCACGTGTCCGCCGCCTCTGGCGCAACGGACCCCGCAATGGCGAACACGAAATAGACCACGAAGAACCAACGCAAAGCCACCATGACACCGAACAGTACAAACCCGGCAGCCCGCCGTCATCCTGAAGATGACGGCGATTGCGGCAAACAGTCTGGGTTTTGACGTGAACATCTGCTCTATAGAGAACGAGACCCACACATGACGGCCGGGCGCCTGGCCGCGCGGCGAACGCAGATGACCTCGATGATCACCGACAGATCCCCCGTCCAGTTTTCTGATGCCCTGCCTGCCGAATGCGACGTCCTCGTTATCGGCGGCGGTATCGCCGGGATCGCAACCGCCTATTTCCTCGCCAAACGTGGTGTGAATGTCGTCGTCTGCGAGAAAGGCCGTGTCGCCGGCGAGCAGTCCAGCCGCAACTGGGGCTGGGTGCGGCAACAGGGGCGCGACTGGGCCGAGCTGCCGATCATGATGGAGTCGAACCGGATCTGGCAGGGACTGGCGAAGGAAACCGGTGAGAAAGACCTGACCTTTACGCAGGCGGGCTGCCTGTATCTCGCCGACACGCAGGAGAAACTCGAGAAGTTCGAGGCGTGGTTCAACCTGGCAAAGCAGCATCAGCTTTCGACGAAGATGCTCTCGGTCGAAGAGATTCAAAGCCGGTATCCCGGCATCAGCGGCGAATGGGTTGGTGGCATGATCACCGATACCGATGGCCGCGGCGAACCGTTCGTGGCAGTTCCGGCACTTGCCCGCGCAGCGCAGCGCGCCGGCGTCAAGATCGTCGAACGGTGTGCCGTGCGATCGCTCGAAACCGAGGACGGCCGCGTCGCCGGCGTTGTCACCGAAAACGGAAAGGTGCGCTGCCCTCAGGTCGTTCTGGCGGGTGGTGCCTGGTCGACCCATTTCGCCGCCAATGCCGGTCTGTCCCTGCCTCAGCTTGCCGTGCGGTCAACCGTGGCGCGGACCGGGTCCGCGCCGGACGTCTACGGTCCGAACATCTCAAGTCCCGGAATGTGCCTGCGACGCCGATCCGATGGCGGCTATACGGTGACCACCGGTGACCGCGCCGAGCATTACCTCTCGGCGGGCTCTTTCCGGTATTTCGCAAAGTACATCAAGCTGTTGAAGGCGACCGCGCGGGACGTGCGCGTCTACCCGCGCGCGCCGCGCGATTTTCCCGGTTCCTGGGGCATGCCGCGGCGATGGTCGGCGGACGAGATCAGTCCGTTCGAGCGTATGCGCGTGGTGAACCCCGAACCGTCCCCGGTGGTCATCAGGGATATTCAAAAACGCCTGCCGCAGCGCTTTCCCGCATTGCGGGACGCGGGATTGGCCGAAGCCTGGGCGGGTATGATCGACGTGACGCCCGACGCCGTTCCCGTCCTCGGCGAGGTCGATGATCGTCCGGGCCTCTATTATGCGACCGGGCTGAGCGGACACGGCTTCGGCATCGGCCCGGCCGTCGGCCGCATCATGGCGGACATCCTGACAGGCCGCAGCCCCGGACACGATCTGTCCCGTTTCAGACTGGGCCGGTTCTTCGACGGCAGCCCCATGGTGCCCGGGCCTTACTGACCGTGCGCCAAAGACGGGGAGGGGACCCCAGTGTGCCTTTCAGGCAAATGCGGCGCGGGTCACTTCAGATTCGACCACGACAGCGCTTACGGTTTTTTGGCGATTGGTGACCGGTGGTCTCCCCTTCTCGTTTTGCAAATGACAACAATTTGCAATTAATAGAGTCGATCGAAAGGTCCAGCGCGATCCAAGTCTTCGCAGGTTCGTGCTATGACCGCGGTGCGGCGGGACGCGCCGCGACCGGGAGCTGGGGACGATGCTGGACGGGGCAATTCTCGTTTGGTTTGTGCTGACGGGCGCAAGTCTGGCGTTCGTTATCTGGGACTCCCTCACCAACGGCGTCACGAGCTGGGTTCAGCGTCTCGCCTGGATCCTTGTCACTGCGTATACGGGACCGGTCGGTCTTTTCTTCTATATTCTGGCCTGCCGCCGCCCGTTTCCCGGCGCGCACGACCGCTACACCCGCGCCACCTGGAAGCAGGGCCTCAACTCCGAAATGCACTGCCTGGCCGGCGACGCGACCGGCATTCTCTTCGCGGCCATGATCGTGCCCGCCTTCGGACTGACCAACGGCTGGGATGCGGCGATTGAGTATCTGGCCGGGTTCGTGTGCGGGCTGTTCGTCTTTCAGGCGCTGATGATGCTGCCGATGTACGGCGGCAACTATCTGATGGCAGTGCGCAAGACCATCTTCGCCGAAACCGTATCGATGAACTTCGTCATGGCCGGCATGATTCCCACCATGGTCGTGCTCGCAAACCTATGGGAGGGCTCCGAGCACCCGCTTGAGCCGTCCTTCTGGTTCCGCATGAGCCTCGCATCTATCGTCGGCGGTGTTTTTGCCTACCCGATCAACTTCTGGCTGGTGAAGAATCATCTGAAGCACGGCTGCATGACCCTGCCGGGCGCGGATGGTCCGGCGCCGGGACTGGGGCACGCGTCTCCGGAAGGGGGCGGTGCGCGCAAATCAATGCACATGAGCACATTGTCCTCCGGGCAGGCGGCTCTTTGGGTAGTGCTATCCTTTGCCATGCTTGCGCTCGCCCTCTACGCGACCAATTTATGGGCCCCGATCCGGTTCGGCCTGCAGGCGTGAACCGCAGGTTCCGGGTGGACACTGGTCTGATGCCGTGGCTGTGTCCGCCCGCCCGCAACAGTTCCAAAAACCGGCCACGTTACCCGGGCAAAACCGGAGACAGGCCGCCGGCAAGCTGGACCCTTTTCGGGGTGATCGTCATGAAAGTGTTCGTTACAGGCGCGACGGGTGTCCTTGGCCAACCCACGGTCACTGCCCTCGTTGGAAAGGGGGCGGAGGTTCTGGCGTTGTCCCGGTCGGACATGAACCGGGAGGTGATCGGCCGCACGGGCGCGCGGCCTGTCGAGGCCGACCTGTTCGACCCGGAAAGCCTCGCACCGCAGCTTGAAGGCTGCTCCGCCATATTGCACCTGGCCACCAGCATTCCACCCGTCTCGAAACTGCGCGCGCCCGATGCGTGGGACCAGAACGACCGAATCCGCGACGCCGGCACGCACGCGCTCGTCGAGGCCGCCCGGCTGTCGAAGACCGTCAGGGTCTTCGTCTATCCCAGCGTCTGCTTCATGTACGATGATGGCGGCGATGCCTGGCTTACGGCCGAGAATGCCGAAATCCGCGCGCCCGGCCCGTTGCAGTCCACTCTAGCGGCCGAGCGCCACGTGGCCGCCTTCGCGGACGTCGACAAGCGGCGGCGCGGCATTGCCTTGAGGTTCGGGGCCTTCTACGGGCCCACCTCGCGCGACAGCCGCGACATGCTGAACATGGCGCGCAAGGGTCTGGTGCTGCCGATGGCCGCTGATGACGCCTACAAATCCTTCATCTGGATCGGTGACGCGGCGACGGCCGTCGTTGCGGCGCTGGAGGGGGCCGACTCCGGCATTTACGATGTGGTCGAAGACACGCCGCTGACGCAACGGAAGGCGCATGAGGCGTTGGCACGGGCGGTGGGACGCAACTCGCTCTGGCGGTTGCCGCGCTGGCTGCTGCGTTTCGCGCTCACGCAAGAGCTGCGGGAGCTCATGGGCCGCAGTCAGCGGGTCTCAGCAAAACGCTTCAGGGACGCGACCGGCTGGCGGCCAGAGGTCCCCGATCAGAACGACGGCTGGGTGAGGGTCGCGCGTGAGGTCTCCGGCTCGTGATCCCGACAGGTCTAGATGTCGTCCACATAACCCTGAAGCGTACGGGCAAACCGGGGGGCGATCGCCTCAAGATGTTCGGGCCCCAGCGAGCCGACATTGACGATGCGCCGCATCATGTCGAACCCGGCGAGATGCGCCACGATCAGCCCGGCGCGCTGCTCCGCGTCCTTGCCGCCGAGCCACTGCGCGAGCCTGGCGACAACGTTCGCCTCGATCGCCTTGTTCACCATGGACGCCACCGTCGGACTGCCGGCGGAGCGCACGAAAGCAAGAGTCGGATCGAGATCCGAACCTTCGTGGGACTTGGTGATCAGGTAATGAGCCGCGCGTTCTCCGAACGTGGCACGGTCTCCGGCCATCAGTTCATCCATGTTCAGTGCCGGGATGACCGCTTCCTCGAACAAGGCCTCCTTTGAACCGAAGTAACGGTTCACCAGCGCCGCCGTCACGCCGGCGCCGGCGGCAATATCGCGCACGCCGGCACCGTCGAAACCCTTTTCGGTGAACGCGCGCTTGGCCGCGGTCAGAATGGCATCTCGCGTCGCCGCGGCGTCGCGCTTCCTCGTCATTGTTGCGGACATATCGGCTCCAATTTATATAAACGTTCGTTGACTTATAATCTCAGACATGTAAACAAACGATTATTGATCGGACCAAACGTATCAATCGCGGCTGGCGGGCGCAACAACACGCGGTGAAAGGGCACGTCATGGGAATTCTGAGGGACAAATCGGTCATGCTTACAGGAAGCGCGACCGGCCTGGGTTATTCATTCACAAGCGAATTCGGAACGGAAAGCGTCAAATTCCTGCTCGGCGAATTCGGCGAACGTCAGCTCGCATCGGCCATCGACTGCATCCTGGAGGCCAGAGCGACGGCGAGCCGAAACGTTTCGGATTTCACCGCCGATACGGGCCTTGCGTCGCTCGTGGACGGCGCCACTCCGTTCCTGGAGCAAGTGGTCAGGTTGTTCGCAAACCTGATCTAGCCGGCATCCCTATACGCGTGTTCACTCGGCGACTCACGAGTGAACGCATGCCGACTTTGCATATCAACGCGCGCATACATACAGATTGCGAACGGACCACGCCCCATAAGTCGGCATCCGTTCACATTTGTTTATACAATCGTATATGTCTCCTCTTGAATTAATTAAACGAACGTTTACATAACGCGTTACAGGCGAAATGCCTCGCATCGACCTTCGGGACGGGACTGAAGCCAGGGGTCGAAACGGAACAAGGCGGCGACTTCACGCACAAAGACGATTGGAGACCGACGATGGGCAAACCCATTACCGACAGCGGCTTCACCAACTGGAGGCCTGATCAACTCCCGGATTTGACCGGAAAGACCTATGTCATCACCGGCGGCAACAGCGGCATCGGCCTTGAGGCCGCGCGGATGCTCGGACGGGCCGGCGCGGATCTGATCCTTGCCTGCCGATCCGTGGAAAAAGCCGAAACGGCCCGGCGCGATCTTGAAGGCGATATCCGTGGCAGGATCGACATCGTCGAGCTCGATCTTTCAGATCTCTCCTCGGTTCGCACTGCGGCCACAGAAGTCCGCCGCATCACACAGAAGATCGACGGCCTGGTCAACAATGCCGGGATCATGCAGACACCCGAGCGCAAAACCCGGGACGGCCTGGAGCTTCAGGTCGGCACAAACCACCTCGGTCATTTTCTCTGGACCAGCCTGTTGCTCGATCTGGTCGAAGCGGCCAAGGGCCGCGTCGTGGTCGTCTCCAGCATCGCCCACAAGTTCGGCTCGCTTGAAGAACTGGAGGACCTGATGTCCGAGAACGGCTACACGCCCTCGCGGGCTTACGCACGCTCCAAGCTGGCCAACCTGATGTTCGCCCTTGAACTGGACCACCGTCTGAAGAAGAACGGCAATGATGCCATCTGTATCGCGTGCCATCCGGGATACTCGAACACCAATCTGCAGAGTACCGGCCCGACCGGCGTACTCAGCTTTCTTTACGCCCTGACCAACCCGCTGCTGTCGCAGTCGTCCCATGCCGGCGCCATCCCGACCGTGCTGGCCGCGGCCGGCAAAGAGGCACGTCGCGGCGCCTATTACGGGCCGACGAAAATGCGCGAAGCACGCGGTCCCGTCAGCGATGCAATTGTTGCCACGCATGCGCTCAATCGCGGTGCTGCACGCAAACTCTGGAGCGACAGCGAAAACCTGGTGGGCGAACCCTTCAAGCTGCCCATGCGGTGAGTTCCTCCCTCACCGTGCGACTGGGGCGTGTTTCGGTCGTGAGGCACGCCCCTCCCCTTGTTCATCGCGTCCTGCGATCCCATTTGCGGGCTTGAGGGGCGCCGCTGCACCTGGACCGGTCACGCCCTTTGACGGTTGCATGGCGGTCCACACACACGCTATTCGCGTATCTCCGGCATTTTCCACGGCCTGCAGCGCAAATTTCCGCGCGGATTCCAACGGCGCTTTCAATAAGGCTTCGCCATCTTCCGCCCATGGCATGCGCAACCGCGCATGCGCAACACGCATCAACGGCAGGAGGACCCGGAAATGCGGACACGGAATCTGGATCAGTTTCGCAAATCGACGGAACACCAGCGTGAGGAGGCCCGTGGCGCTGCGCCATCCCGCAGCCAATCCAAGCGCACGCCCCCCGGCGACTTGCAACAATCGAAGAGCACGGCGTCCCGCGCCAAGTCCACGAAGATCTTTCCAAAGATGCCGTTTTCACTGAGCGGCCGACACGGGAACACGTGAAAATGCAGATCATCAACAGCCTGTTCCGCTATTCGGCGGCCCTGCTATTCGCCGTCGCCGCGTGGCTCGCCCTGATTGCACTGGTGGTGATCGTCTCCTATTGGGACGGCACCCTGGAGTATCTTCTTGGTCAGTGATGGGCGCTCTCCTAAGCGAGGCGGTCACGCCAGAGGCGCACTTGCGCGCGCGTGACCGTCGCCCCGCCAGCCGAGCCGGTAGAATTTCCAGCCGACTGCCATGAGCCAGAGCGTGACGCCGAGCCACCACCAGAGATAGTGGATGCCGAGCGTCGGCTTCAGGAACGCGCCTATAATACCGGCTATGCCGGTGGCGATGCCGAGCACCGCCACCGCGCGATGGAACACGCCCTGCAGCATGACTGCCGAGATGACGATTATGCTCAGGGCGAAAATGCCGTCACTGGTGCCGTAGACGTTGTTCTGTGCCACAAGCGCCTCGGCGCCGCCGACGAGTGCCGCTCTGTATAGCGGGTCGGCCGTCTCGTGGTACCGGTCTGCAAGCCAGATGAAGCCGTTCACGATCGGGAAGTAGGCCATGAACAGAACCTGGCAGATGATGGCGAACACGATGCCGATCCCCGCCCAGACCTGGTTCACATGCATCAGTGCCGGGTAGAGCGCTATCAATGGCACGATCATGAAGATCATCGAGCCCATCGTCAGCGTCTGCAGCCACATCCACCACGCCCGGTGCGCGCCGATGAACTCGAGAATCTCGCGGCCCGCCAGTTCGGTGTCGTAATCGACGCTGTTGAGCAGAACAGGCGGAATGATCATGCCGACAATCACAAACAGCACGACCGAGACACACCCGATCTTGTAGAGCGCAATCGAAGATGGCCGGCCGTCGGCACTGGGTGCAGCACGGGTCATGAAACAGCTCCGCAACCACGCGAAACTCTCGTTCCGCCGGGTCGTACTTGCCGGATTGCCGAGACCCTAGGATGCAACGCGCCTGCCTGCCTTGACGCGTATCAACGTCGCCCACCCTTGGCCGACGGCCATTTGCGTCCCGCCATGGATGCCGAAGCTCGCCGGCGGCCATACGCTATGGAACCGGCTTCCGCCCGTCATCGCACTTGGCCCGCCCGGAATCCGGTGTAGTATTCGGTCCGACACATCGGAGGGACATCATGAGTACGACAAAGAACATTCGCGAGGCGATCGACCACACGCTGGACCGGTGGGAATCCGCGGCCTCGGCAATGGAAGAGAGCATCCGCGGCACCACCGCCGCCATGACGGCTCAAATCCAGACCCAAAAGCAGATGGCCGCCGCCGCAACCGACAAGCTGAAAGAGGCCGTCGAGAAGGCGCAGCACGTACCGGCCGAAACGCGCCAGCAGATCGCCACCAATCTTGATCATCTCAAGGTGCAGCTCGCACTCGGCAAGGCCGATGCGGCGGATGCAGCCACGACTCAGCAAAAAGAGATCGAGGATGCGGTGAAACGCGTTGAGGCCCAGGTCGACCAGATGGGTCAGAACGTCAATGACGAGATCAAGAAGGCGCTCACCGCGTGGGCCGGCACGGAACAGCAGCTTCGCCATCAACTCGAACTCGCAGCGCTTCGTTTCAAACACGAGGCGGAGTCGCAACATACGCATTTCCAGGCCAAACAGCAGGAAATGCTCGGGCACGTGAAAGAGTTCCGCGACAACCTCCAGAAACAGCAGGAATCGGCGATGCAGAAGAGTTCCGAATTCGCCAATGACATGCACGCTGCCTTCAAGCAGATGCAGGACGCGTTCCGGAAACTTGGACCGTCGGAAGACTCCAAATAGTCAGGCAGCCCGTTCAGCGCGGCGAATAGACTTCCACGCGTTTTGTCAGCGAGAAGATCGTCCGGTAGCCTGCCGTTTTGCCGCCGCCGATGACGTACCATTTGCCGTCGGAGACGGCCGAGTCGACACCATGACGTGCGGTCGGCATGCCCGGCGCAGACCTCCAGCGGTCCGTGCCGGGATCATAGACCCAGTGCTCTGCGAACACCGTACCCGCATCGATGTCCTCGCCGCCGGTCACATGGATGTTTCCGCCGAGTGCTCCTGCCGCGTGGCCGCCGCGCGGTGACGGAAGGTCGGCCTTGCGCACCCATGTGTTGCTTGCCGGGTCGTAGGCCTCGACCGTGGCCAGGTTCACGTGGTCGCGGCGCCGGCCACCGACGACATAGAGCATGCCGTCCAAGACGGCGATCGCAAGATGCTCCCTCGCGGTCGGGAGCGGTGGGCGCGACGTTTCCCAGGAGTTTGAAACCGGATCATACGCCCAGAGCGCGGTTGCATTCGGACCGCGACCGCCGACCGCGTAGAGCCTGCCTCCAAGGGCGGCAAGTTTGTGGGCCGCGCGCGGCTCCGGCATCGAAGCGACCCGGTGCCAGCGCTTCGTGTCCGGATCATATGCCCATACGCCCCTGAGGATACGCCGGAAGAAGATGTCACCGTAGCCGCCGGAAAGATAAACCCGGCCGTCCAGCGCGGCCATGGCCGGGTGGTGGGTTGCCTTCGGCAGAGGTGCGAGGCGCGTCCAGGTGCCCTTGACCGTGTCGTACACCTCGAACGCATCGGACGTACCCCATTGACCGACACCGCCGGCAACGTAGATGCGCCCGTCGAGTTCGGCTACGGCAAGTTCGGAGCGCTCCGTCGGCATGGGAGCGGTTCGACTCCAGCGCCCGTCAGCCGCGTAACCGGTTACGCCGAACAACACGATGGTTGTGGCGAGAACTGCAGATGCGATCATGACAAGTGGTGATTTCATACGCATACGCCGTGCAAATCGCTGATCAGCCCGAAGCACACCCGTCACGGTAACCAATTTCCGCGCTATGATCGAACAGGGTCTCGATCGCCATGGCAGAAGCAAAACACAAAATCAGTTGCGTGGCCGTCCTCGGCGGCACCGGCTTTCTCGGAACCGAGATCGTTGCGCGGCTCGCGTCCGAGGGCGTTGACGTCCGGGTCGGCGTCCGGCAACCCGAGAAGGTCCGCACCCCGGCAGAGCAAGACACGCGCGCGAAAGTCGAACCCGTTTACGCGGACGTCCGGGATGAGAATTCCCTCGCGATCGCACTCGAAGGATGCGACGCGGCAGTCAACGCGGTCGGCCTCTATGTCGAACACGGGACCGAGAGCTTCGAGGCCGTTCATGAACGCGGTGCGGCCAATCTTGCACGCCAGTGCGCCGCCCTTGGAATTCAACGCCTGGTCCACGTTTCCGGCATCGGCGCGGAGGAGAATTCCGAGTCTCCCTATGTCCGCGCCCGGGCCCGGGGCGAGCAACTTGTCCGCGATGTCATGCCGGAGACGACGATCCTTAGTCCCAGCGTACTTTTCGGGCCGCACGACAAGTTCATCAACACTTTGGCACAGATCATCAAAACTGCGCCCGTCGTGCCAATGTTCGGAAACGGGCTGACACGGCTGCAACCGGCCTATGTAGGTGATGTGGCGGCGGCCGCTCATCGCGCGCTTGTCGACCCCAAGGCCACGGGTCAGACGTATGAGCTGGGCGGCGCAAGCATCCTCACCTACAGGGAAATCCTCGAGCTGGTCATGGAACGAACGAACAAGCGCCGGGTCTTGCTGCCGTTGCCGTTCCCGCTCTGGGATGCGCTGGCGGCGGCGTCCACCCTGCTGCCTGCCTCCCCGATCACGCGCGACCAGGTCGCGCTCATGAAAGACGACAATGTGGTGGCCGCAGGTGCCCTGTCCTTTGCCGACCTCGGTATCGATGCGAGGGCATTAGAGGAGATTCTGCCCGATTACGCGTTTTGAGGCTCTTTCTTCGGCCTTGCCACGGCTACGCGGCCTTCTGCGGATTTCGCACGCCGGCAAAGACCACCAACGCAGCGGCCAGTGATGCGCCCGTGGCAACCCACATCCCGTCGTCGTAGCCGAGTTCGAACGAGGCCAGCCCGGCGGCAAGCGCGACACCGATCAATTGGGCAATCCGGCTTGCCGTGTTGTTGATGCCCGAGGCAAGCCCTTCGTCGCGCGGGGAAACACTCGACATGACACTGGCGGTCAATGGCGCCACCACAACCGCGAACGCCACGCCGAGCACTGCCATCGGCGCGATGATGCCGAGACCCAGCGAGGCGTTTGCGCCGGCGGCAAAACCGACAAACGCGGCACCGGAACCAAGGGCACCGCAGAGCAACAGAAGCCGTGGACCGATCGCGTCCGCCAACCGGCCGAACGGGCGTGAGAGCACCCCGACCGCCACTGTAAACGGCAGGAACACAAAACCGGCATAGGCCTCGGGAAGACCGCGCCGGTCGATCAGATCGAACGGCAACAGAAAGAACATGATCGACAGCGCCGCATAAAGCAGCAGCGTTGCCGCATTGAGGGCGGAGAAGTTACGGTTTCTGAAAATGTATGGCGGCGTCATGGGGTGGGCCGTCCGTCGTTCCCATGCGGCGAACAGGGCGAGCCCGCACAGTCCGATTGCGGTCCAAACGGCGGCCGTACCGGACAGGACCTCAGCGCCGGCCCTGTGACCGGCGCCCTCCCCGGGTCCGATCTGGCTCAGGCCCCAGGCAAGCGCCGACAGCGCGCCGACGAGAATGGCCGCACCGACAACATCGAAGGAGCGGTTCTCGACATCGTCTCTCGGCGTCCACACGTACAGGATAAGCACCACGGCGATGGCGAGCGGCGGATTGATCCAGAAGATGGCCTGCCATCCGAATGTGCTGGTCAGCCAGCCGCCGAGGATGGGTCCGCCGGCGGTCGTCAAGGCGGAGGCCGACGCCCAGACGCCGATGGCGGCGCTGCGCTCATCCTTGGGAAAGACGGCGCCGATGAGCGCGAGGCTGGCGGGCGTCAGGATCGCCGCGGATACCCCCTGGACGACGCGGGCTGCCACAAGCGCTTCCGTGGTCTGCGACAGGGCGCATGCCACCGAGGCGATGCCGAATCCGGCGCAGCCGATCACCAGCATGCGTGCCTTGCCATAGACGTCCGCCAAGGCACCGCCGATGAGAGTCAACGCGGCGAGCGCGACGACGTAGCCGTTCAGCACCCACTGGAGCGCCGCGAACTCCGCATTCAGATCCGCGCGCAGCGCCGGTAAGGCCACGGTGAGCGCCGATCCGTCGATGAAGGCCATGGAGGAAGCCAGAACGCATGCGGCAAGCACGGCCCGCTGGGTGTGCCTCGGGACGGTGCGGCCGAGCTCACGCGGACACGGCTCGGCTTCGATCAGCGCTTCGTCGCAAGGTTCAGTGAAGGGTTGCGCCATTGAACGAGCCTGCATTCGCGAGCGTCGAGTCGGCCCGCCGGATCATTGCACTATGTCATGAGCACGGACCGCGCGGTCAGCACAAAACAGACAAATCCTTTATTCACTGCGCAGGGCATCGATCGGATTGAGATGAGCCGCCCGCCGCGCCGGCAAATACCCGAACAGAACACCGGTGAGACCCGCAGCGGCGAGGGCGATCACGACGATCAGCGGATCGATCAGCACCGGCCACTCGGCATAGAAGGAAATCAGCACCGTGCCCGCCAAACCGAAGACCACGCCAATCAGGCCGCCCAGTATCGCCAGCAGCACGGATTCGAGCAGGAACTGGGACAGGATCACGCGGCGCGTTGCACCAACGGCCATGCGCAGTCCGATCTCCCGCGTCCGCTCCATCACCGATACCAGCATGATGTTCATGATACCGATGCCGCCGACGACGAGCGAGATGACGGACGTCGCTGCCAGCAGCCAACCGAGCGTCTGCCGGGATTCGTTTCGCGCCCGCATGGCCGCCGCCAGATCGCGGACCAGGAAATTGTCTTTCGCGCCCTGTCGCACGCTGCGGCGCTCGCGCAGGAGATCCTTCACGTCTTCGGCGGCGAGCGCCAGGTCACGATGTTCTCCTACCTTCAGATAGATGCGCCCGACCCGGTTTGCCTGCCCGCTTCTGGAACCAACGATCTGGCCGCGCGCCATGCGCAAGGGCACGAACAGAACGTCGTCCTGATCGCGGCCGCCGCTGGATTGGCCCTTGGGCGAGAGAACACCGACCACCTTGAGCGGAATACCCGTCCCGGACCCAATTGCAGAGAGGACTTCCGCCTGTTGCTTGGAAAACTTGGCGACACGTATGAACCTGCCAACGGCGGGCTCCTCGCCAAAGAGCTCACGCCGCACGGTTTCGCCGAGCACGACGACCCGGGCACGGGAGTGGACATCGTCGATCATGATGCCCCGCCCCTCCGCAATCGGCCAGTCGCGTATCGCCAGATAGCCGGAATGGACGCCGTAGGTGCTGGTAATCCAGTTTGCTTCTCGCCGGATCGCGGTCACCGTACCACTCAGCCGGCCGGATACGGCCTGAACACCGGCGACCTCGCTGGACAGTGCGGTGACATCGGCTTCCGTCAGCGGCAGTTGGCTGCCCTCGCCGGTGGTTCTTCCACGAACCCGCTTGGCGCCGGGCGAGATCATCAGCATTTGCGTACCGAGCGCGGCGATATGGCGTTCGACCTCGCTGCGCGCGCCTTCCGCGACGGCGACAAGCATGATGACCGACGCAACGCCGATGATGATGCCGAGCGTGGTCAGCAGGCTGCGGATGCTATGCGTTATCAGGGCGGTGAAGGCGACCGCCAGCGAATCGAGAAACCTCATGGCATTACCTGTCGCTGATCGTCCGACTTGCGGGTGTCGCGCTCGATTTTGCCGTCCCGCAGAACGATCGTGCGTGCGGCGCACGCCGCAACGTCGGCTTCATGGGTGATGACCGCGATGGTCAGTCCGGACGCGTGCAATTCGCCGAACAGAGCCAGGATTTCGCGGGTCGTGTTGCTGTCGAGGGCCCCGGTCGGCTCGTCGGCAAGGAGCAGATCCGGCTCGTTGACGATGGCGCGCGCAATCGCGACGCGTTGCTGCTGGCCGCCCGACAACTGGTTCGGGGTGTGATCGAGCTTGTCCTCCAGGCCGACAACCTGCAAACACGCACGGGCGCGTTCCAGTGGGTCGGGCCGTTGCGGGTTGGCATAGAGCAACGGCAATACGACTTGCCGCAGGGCCACGACGCCCGGAAGGAGATTGAACTGCTGGAAGACGAACCCAACCTTGATGTTGCGAATATGCGCCAGCTCGTCCGGCGTCATGGTGGACAGGTCAGTGCCGTCAAGCGACAGGGCTCCCGAGGATGGCACATCCAGCGTCCCCATCATGTTCATCAGCGTCGACTTGCCGGATCCCGACGAGCCCATTATGGCGACATACTCCCCACGCTCGATATCGAAAGACACATCGTTCAGGGCGTGGGTCTTCTGCCCGCCGACCGTGTAGGTCTTGCGCAGGTTTCTCGCGCAAACCGCGGCGGAAGGCACCGGCCGATCCGGTTCCGGGACCCGGTTGGGATTGGCATGCATCAGTTTGTCCTCTCACGTCGCTTGCGAACAATGACGCGGTCGCCTTCAGACAGGTCACCACCCAGCACCTCCGCGTACAGATCGTTTCGGATACCGACGCGAATCCGCTGCTCGACAAGTCTGCCGCGGTCGTCCGGACGCCAGACCTTGGCCCGCCTGCCCTGCCGCTTCTTGCGCTTCTCCAGCTCAGCCCGATCAGACTCCGCACCGGCGCGCGGTGATGCACTGGCGCTGCCGGCTCCGCTTCCCGTCAGCCTGGAAAACACCATTTTCGCAGCAGCCGAGCCGTTCCTGACGAGCCTGTGTTCGTCAACGTCGCGCGGGCGAAAGCGCAAGGCGGCCACCGGTACGCGCAGCACATCTTTTTGCTGCGCGGTGCGAATGCGCACCAAGGCCGTCATGCCGGGCAGGAGCGAGAGGTCCTTGTTCTCGGCGTCGATCATCACCGTATAGGTGACGACGTTCTGCTGGCCGACGGCGCCCTTGCGAACCTGCGCGACACGCCCCTCGAAGCGACGGTCGGGATAGGCGTCCACGCTGAACCGTACCTTCTGTCCCACAACGACCTCGCCGATGTTCGCTTCGCTGACATGGCTCTCTACGTGAATCGTGCTCATGTCCTGCGCGATCCGGAACAGGCGTGCCGCCTTGACGCTGGCGGAAACGGACTCGCCGAGGTCGACGGAGCGCGAGATGATGACGCCATCGATTGGCGCTCTTATCCGCGTGCTTTCCAGCGCCGCTTCCGCGAGCGCAAGGTCCGCCTCGGCGCGTTTTAGATTGCCCTCGAATTGCGGCATCCGGGCCCTGGCTTCCTGCAGGGCAACGGCCGACACATCCCGGTTTCTTACGAATTTGAAGTAGTGTTGTCCGCGATAGTGCCGCCTGGAGTGCGTCGCGACCTTCACGGCCTTCTCGATGGCGATCTTATGGGCCTCGAGCTCCGCCCTGGCGATTTCGACCCCGGCTTTGGCGCGAAGCACCTGCGTGATGTAATTCGACGGATCGATTACGGCGAGCAGGTCGCCCTTTTTGACGTTGTCGTTGAAGTCCGCATAGAGCTGGGTCACCTCGCCGGACAGCGACGAACTCACGCGCATCGAGACCTTCGGCTGGACGGTGCCGGTTGTGTCGATCCATCGGGTGAGCGTGTCACGGTTGACGGACTTGGTGACGAACTCCTCATCGATTGCATACGGCAGGGTCGCGACCACAAACACGGTAATCGCCGTCAGGCCCGCGCCGACAGATGCCACATATATCCTGTTTTCCTTTTTGAATATTCCGAGCCGTCCAAAACGTGACGCCCAAGGCTTCAAGGCCTTAGGCATGCGTGCCGCGGCTTTCGCTTTCCAGTTTCGCGCCAGTGAGTCTTTGTTTGACATGATCGTTCTCGCCTTGGTCCCTCGGGCAGGCTGCCTTAAGCGCCCGCCCTGCCTGTCGACGCGCCCCACACCCGACCCGAAAATGGTCCCGGTTGGAGACGCGTTGTCAGTGCAACAACGAGCGAGCCACGGGTTTATTCCCGCATCTCCGGAGCATCGCGACGCGGACGATCGACCATGCCGGATATTTGCCGCTGCCGAGATTCAGAAACTGTATCGGGTCAACGCACGGTTCGGCCTTTCCCGAAGCCGCGCCAGACCATATGTGATGGCAACGAACAACCGTCCGGAAACGCACATCGCGGAACACAAGGCTGAAGCCCATGACCGACACCCCCGACTCCGTCGAAAGCCATTACACGCAGGGCGGGCTGCTTGAACGTATCGAAGCTGCGCTCGCGGAGGCCGAGCACAACGCTGATACACTGAGCCCGGAAATCCTTGCCCCGATCGATCATCTGCACACCGGTGGTTCGGCAACCACCAATGCACAAGCCGAGGCCGTCGGTTTCACCGGCGGCGACCATGTGCTCGATCTTGGATGTGGCATCGGCGGTCCGGCGCGCTGTCTGGCGGAGACATATGGATGCCGTGTCACCGGCATCGACCTTACGGCGGAGTTCATCGACGTCGCGAGCGAACTCACCCGAAGGTGCGGGCTCACCGACAAGGTGGCCTTCCGGCGCGGCGACGTGCTCGACCTGCCGTTTGGCGACGAGACGTTCGATGTCGTCCTGTCGCAGAACCTGTCGATGAACATTGCGGACAAGGGCACCATGTACCGCGAAGTCGCGCGCGTCCTGAAGCCGGACGGCCGGTTCACGTCGCTGGACTATGTGGAAGGTGGTGTCGCCGATCCGCACTACCCGACCGGCTGGGCCGACACGGCAGACATCAGCCATCTGCTGGCGCCCAAGGATATGCGCGATGTGATCGAACGGAACGGATTGCGTATCGTTGAGTGGATTGACCGCTCCGACATGGTGTTGGCCGCCGCGGCAAAGGCGTCCTATGCCCAAACGAGGCCGGGTCCGCTCGGCCTCCACGTGGCACTCGGCGACGACTATCCGGTGCGTCAGAGCAACATCGTCCGCAACCTGTCCGAGAACCGGCTCCGATACATCATGGTCGTAGCCGAACGTGCCTGATACGGGCAGCTTTTCCGGTCAGGACGCGTGATGCGTCAGACGGCAAGCCATGTCTTCTGGACCTCTCCATGGCGCCAGTCGAACAGCGCGCGCCGATGTCCGGCAGCGGACAGATACAGCCATTCGAGCTTCTGGACCATCGCCATGACCACGGCGAAGTTCTCGTAGGGCTGGGTCTCTCCTTCATCAGCCTGAAGTGAGCCCGCCGCCGGCGCCGAAATCGGGGAGCCCGGAGCCTCGGCCTGCTTGTAGCACTGCCTGCTCATGTCGTGCATGGTGCGCCATGCCGCGCCGGTTACGACATCGCAGTGATGGAAGCTCGCGCGGCATTGCATCCGCAACTGCACCTTCTCCGCGCGCGAATATGCGTGAATTGCGACATGCGGCCGTTCGAAAATCTCGGCGGCCTTGTCCGACCGCGAGTCGGTATGAAACAGGATCGTGCGCGATTGCGTGTCAAAGTCGCGGAGAACGACGGAACGGTTGTTGGGAAACCCGTCCGCCGTGATCGTGGCGAGATGCATAATGTGGAAATCGGACTTGCGATCACGCGCTCCCTGGGTCAGCAGGTCCCACGCTGCCGGCAGGATCGCGTCAAGATCGTTGTAATGCGCGGGTTGAAGGCGGTTGCTCATTTCTCGGGCCGATCAATTGGCTTTCCTGGCGATCTCCTCCCGAAGACCGGCCGGATGCACGGGGGGCGCAAATTCCGGCCGATCTCACTCGTGCGCCTGGAGGGGAGATCTCTTCGCAGGCGCACAAATGTTACGATTGAGCTGCAGGGTTGGATCAAAGTTTTTGGGGTGAATCCGGCGGGCGAAACGTCAGAACCCAAACAGCGCCACAGCGCCGAGACAGACGCAGACCACCGCCGTCAACGGCGAGCGTAGTGCGGGATACCAGCCGGTCGTTTCGCCGCGGGCGCTCGCCCTCAGATCATAGGCCAACAAAACCGCAAAACACGCTGTGAGCCAGAGAAACTGGAACTGTGGCGCGAGAAGAAGCGCGGCAGCTCCGCCGAGTGCCGGAAGCACGCTGATCCCATATCTGCGCCAGACCTCTTCCTCGGATTTACGGCGGGAACCCGCCATTGCGAGACCCCAGTGAACGCCGCCCATGAATGACAGAATGGCGATGGCGTAACCGAGGAGGACCGGACGCGCACCCGACGCCAAATCGGGTGGTCCGGCGAGCATGGCCCCCGAAAGCGCGATGAACGGAAGAAGTCCGGCAAATCCGAGCGCAAGCGCCGGCTTCGGCACTCCGGGTAAGCCGCTACGGTCCGGTTGCGCTTCTCCTTGCGCCGTCTGGGTCATGGGCCGGAAATCCATCCTGCGGGAGATCGAAACGATCCGCCCTGACGCACAATGCGTAGAACGTTCTTTCACGCTACGCTGCACGGCCCGATCCGGATCAGCAGGCCTGTCATGAAGGGGATTTGCGATGAGTGCGATTGATTTTCTGCAGACAGTGACGCTTCTGTGTGCCGCAATGCTCGGCGTGATGATGTTCTTCGGCGGCGTCGTGGCGCCGACGGTGTTCAGGGCCCTCCCCGCCGATGCGGCGGGCACGTTTCTGCGCCGGATCTTTCCGCGATACTACGACGTGCTGACCGTGACGGCAGTGATCGCTGCCCTTCTGGCGATCGGCTCCTGGAGCGGACTGGTCCTCGCGGTGGTGGTGCTCCTTTTCGTCACCGCCCGATTCTGGCTGATGCCGAAGATCAACGCGGCGCGTGACGCGTCTCTGGCTGGCGACGGGGAGGCAAAGCGCCGCTTCGGCACGCTGCACGGTGCAAGCGTCGCTATCAATCTGTCCCAGATGGTGGCCCTCGCAGCGATCATCGGGCTGGCCAGGTAATGGGACACGTGGCCAAAGCAAAAAAGGCCGCTCTTCCGTCAAAGTGCTGCCCGGTCTGCAACAGGCCGTTCACGTGGCGAAAGAAGTGGGCGCGCAACTGGGAGGAAGTCCGGTATTGCTCGCGGCGCTGCCGAAACGAGGCGCGGTCGCGCCGCACGTGACGCGGCCCATTCGCACGAACGGCCAATACAGTCACGTCGCGACCAGCTCCGGCACGCTGCCGGACTTCTCACGACCTCGATACGAGGCGTTGCAGCCGGGGGCGAAGAGACAGGAAACGATCGTATGCAACGTTCACCAGCGTTCGCAGGCCGGGCAGACCAAGCACCCGCGCAAACGGCCGGAACACGGGCAATGCCATCCAGAGCGCGCGGAACGCATCGCCGCCGGAAACAAGCGAGCCGTCTCGCCGCTGGACATGAAACCGGGCGAGTGCGGCGTCCCTGTCGAGCCCGGGTGCAACGGCAGCCCGATTCGTTTGGCTGACGTCGCACCACTCCACGACGTCCGCACCACGGCGGCGTCGATAGAAATCGATCTCGCGGCGACACAGGGGGCAGGCCCCGTCATAGAACACCTTGAGCGCCGGGTCCCGGGGCGTGTCGCCCTTTGGAAGCACGTGTGAGGCCATTCCAGTTTTCGTCCGAGGTTGCAGTCCTGCCGTTTCTCGTGGGGATATACGATGGCCACGGCGCTTCGGACCAATGCCCAAGAGCGCCCGCCCGCGACGTGTCGCGAGCATTGCCGGGCCTGCCACGGGTCTCATCTCTTTTTCGTTTTAAAAACAAGGCATACGGCGCCCTGCTTCTTGAGCTGATTGCAGAACGCCTGCGCTTTCTTGCGATCCGGCTGTCCGATCTGCACGCGGAACCGCGGCGCGCGTCCGCGCGTGTAATTGACGGTTCGCAACACCATCGGATCCTTGCCGGCCAGAAGGCCGGCATGCCTGTGCTGAATACGGGCGTACTGCGCGAGCGCACGCGTCGGTGTCCACGCGGAGGTCAGGTGCACGCCCCAGGGCTGCCACGGGGCGGTGGCGTAGCTGGCGTAACGGAATTGCGGCTTGAAGCGGCGGACCGGCAACTGGCGGCAGGCCTCAAGAAAGGTCAGCTCCCGATCGAGCTCGAATACGGCGTCGGGCGTTTCCGGCGCGTTCCACGCCACTGCTTCGACTCCCGTGATCGTCAGCACGAAATCCCGCGTTTCATACGGCAGGCCACTGCGCCCGGCGCGCCACTTGCGCACCCGGTTGGGGCCCGCATTGTATGCGGCAGCGGCAAGCCCGAGATTGCCGAATTCATCGCGCAGGTCGGACAGGTAATGGGCCGATGCAGGGATCGCGCTTCTGGGATCAAACGGGTCGTCCAGCCCGCGCATCCGCGCAGTCCCCGGCATGAACTGGGCGATGCCGGACGCGCCTTTGGGGCTTACAGCGTTCGGATCGAACCGGCTCTCTTTCCAGATCAACCGTGCGAAGAAGGCCGGCGGCAGGTTCCACTCCTGCGCCGCACCTTCGATGCGCTCACAGACGTCGGCGACGAAGGCCGCCCGCGCGTCGGCCTCCGTTTCTGGCTCGTCTTCCTCCGCAATCGCACCACCCGGCAATCCCAGAAACAGGACGAGCGCCAGGCCAGTGCGCGCACATGATCGCGCCACGGTGCGTTGAATGCATATCATCTCGAGCTGCCGCATGTCCGGCGTGCAGTCTACGCACACATTGTGTCGGCAAAAGCCGAGCTACGCGACGGCAAACCCGGGCGCGTTCACGTCAGGCAAGCGCCGCAAGCACGCGCTCCGGCGTGAACGGCATATGGCGCAGCCGGCGGCCGGTGAGCGCATGAAAGCCGTTGGCGACCGCCGCCGCCACCATTGGCGTGCCGGTCTCCCCCATGCCCGATGGCGGCGCATCGGACTCTTCGAACGCGATCTCGATCACAGGCACCTCGTCGGCGCGCAGGATCTCATAGTCATGGAAATTGCTTTGCTCGACCTCGCCGTTGCGGATCGTGACCCGCTCCTTCAGAGAGCTGGACAACCCGAACACGATACCGCCTTCGACCTGTGCCTCGGCGTTGCGGGGCGAGATGACCAAACCGCCGTCGATTGCCGCCCAGAACCGCGGCACCCGGATCTGGCTGGTTTCGCGGTCCACGGCCACCTCTGCGATACCTGCTGCCATGGTATTGCCGTATCCGGCGAAGGCGACACCGAGCGCCGTCTCACCGGGCTTGCGCCCCCATCCGGCCATCTCGGCCACCCTTTCAAGCAGACGGGCGCCGCGCGGATTGTGCGCAAGCAGCTTCATGCGGAACGCAATCGGATCCTCGCCCGCCGCGGTTGCGAGCTCGTCCATGAACGCCTCGGCGGCAAAGCTTGTATAAGCCGCCCCGATTCCGCGCCACGGGATGATCCGGGCGCGCCGCTCGGTGATGACGTGTTCGGCAACGAAATGCGGGATCTTGTAGTGCTTGCTCTCAGAGCCGCGCATCGAAACGATGTCCTTCGGCGCGACCTGGCTCCATCGCAGCGGATTGAAATACTTGATCACGGACGGTGTGGCGACGCGGTGCCGCCAAGCTGTGAGATTGCCCTCCGGCGTCAATGCGGCGCTCATGGCTTGAACGCTTGCCGGACGGAACCAGCCGTGACGCAGGTCGTCCTCGCGCGTCCACACGACCTTGACCGGACGGCCAACGGCTTTTGAAGAGAGAAGCGCGTCGCGCAAATATTCCTGCATCAGGGCGGTGCGCCGTCCAAACCCACCACCCATCGGCATCATGTGCACGCGCACCTTGCCCGCCGGGATGCCGAGAACCTCGGTGACGGTCCGCGTGGTCCAGCTCTGGGTCTGGGTGCCGGCCCACACCTCGGCACCCTGATCGGTAACCGATGCGACCGCCGCCATGGGCTCCATCTGTGCGTGGTAGGCATAATCGGACCGGTACTCGGCCTCGATCACCCGTCCGCCGTTGGCAAGCTCGTTTTCCGCGTCGCCTTCCGCACGCCATTCCGCCGGTTTCTCCGGCGGATTCGCCCCGGCCTGCGCGTAAGCCTCCAGATCGGCCTCATGATCGAACTTGCGCGCGGGAGCCGTCTCGCTCCACGTCACCGACAGCGCATCGCGCGCGGCGAAGGCTGTCTCCAGCCGTTCGGCAACGACCGCCACACCATCGGGCAGCCGCACCACGTCGAGCACACCATTGATGGCACGCGCGTCTGCGTCGTCGATGGAATTGGGGGTCTCGCCTTCAACGGGTGCACGCAGAACGCTGGCATAGGCCATGTTCGGCACGCGGACATCGATGACGAACGTTTCCGTCCCCCGGGATTTTGCCGGCGCGTCGCGGCGCGGAATGTCCTTGCCGATCAGCCGGTATTCCGAACGCGGCTTCAGGTCGGCCTCCGTGACCTCGGGCACGTCCAATGGCACGTCGGGAAGTGCTGCAATCTCACCGTAACCCATGCGCTTTCCGCTGGCCGGGTCGATGACGAAACCGGGCTCGGTCTTCAGGCCATCGGGTGCCACGCCCCAGTGCTTCGCCGCCGCACGGATCAGAACCTGGCGCGCCTGTGCACCGGCAAGGCGAAGCGGCGTGAAATATGCGGCCACCGCGGTGCTGCCGGCGGTGTAGAGCACTTTGCCGAAAATCGGATTGCCGTAGGCGCGGTCGTCGCGGTCCAGTTGCTCGACCTGTACCTGGTCCCAGTCCGCATCCATCTCCTCGGCAAGGATGAGCGGCAGGCTCGTCGAACTGCCCTGCCCCATCTCGGTCGCCGGGAAAACGACGGTCACGGTCCCGTCGGCTGAAATCCGCGCCCAAATGTTGGGTGCGACGCCGCTTGTCGCCGGCTCGCCGCGCGCGATACCGGCAAGGCCCGTTGTACCGATACTCAGAACCAGCGCACCGGTTCCGGCAAGGACGGCACGGCGGCTTGGCTTGAAGGCCGAAGTCGTAGCTGTTGATGCTGACATCTAGGCCTCCTTCGCCGCGCGGGCGACGGCCTTGAAGATGCGGTTATACGTGCCGCAGCGGCACAGGTTCTGGCTCATTTCGGCGGCGATCTCTTCCCGGTTCGGATCGGAGTTCGAAGTCAGGAATGCCGCGGCGCGCATGATCTGACCCGATTGACAGTAGCCGCATTGCGGGACTTCTTCCGCGATCCAGGCGCGCTGGAGGGGATGATTGCCGTCTTTCGACAGGCCTTCGATCGTGGTCACGTCACCCTCGACGTCGCCGACAGGTGTCAGACAGGAAAACACGGCCTCACCATCGACATGCACCGTGCAGGCGCCGCACATGCCGGCACCGCATCCGAACTTGGTACCCGTCAGTCCAAGATGCTCGCGCAGAACCCACAATAGCGGCGTGGCCGGGTCTGCTTCGACGGCGACCGCCTCGCCGTTGACACGCAACGTTGTCATCAAAAACTCCTTCGCTAAACAGGCAGCGCCGCAGGCGTCGCATGGTCTGCCATGTGACAGGCGGCAGCAATCGTCGCTCAATGTGCCCTTCCGCAAGGCACCGCATTTCGTACAAGTTAAGAATGACAGCTACGCGGACTGTCAATTTGCCGGGGGCTTAAACTTTGCGTGAGCTTGGCGCTGGCGAAGATGTCTTGCGGGGCGCGTTGACGATTGTGTTGCCTGCAGCCTGACCTTACTGTGGTGGTCCATCAGACGGTTGATTGGTCATCATGAGCCGCTCGACACGTGTAACCTTGATTGCCACTCTGGCAGCCGCCGGTCTTGCCGGCGGACCTGTTTTCGCTGCCGATCCGGTTGTTCCGGTAATGGAAATCGCGGACGGCGACCTCGACACCTGCGCATTCGGAAACGTCTCTGGACTTAATCCAGGAGGTGACAACTTTCTGGCCGTGCGCGCCGGGCCCGGCACCAACTACCGGATGCTGGACAAGATCCATACGGGCGAAAAGGTCTGGCTGTTCTCGCACAAGGGCGACTGGATCGGGATCGTCTACGGCGTCGAAGAGGTCGAATGCTCGCCGGTCAAGGCCGACAGGCCCTACAAGGGGCCGGGCAAAACCGGTTGGGTCCACAAGAAGTTCATCACACTCGTCGCAGGCTGAGCCGGCTCAAACGCGGCAGCGGATCACGCGGCCGCCTTGAGTTTCGGGCGTCCGGACTTGCGCGGCGGTGCCGGCGGCTCCGCCTTGCCGCGTCCGCGCGCCCAGGCCGACACGTTCTCGCCAAGCATCAGCATGCACGGCGTGAGCACCAGCGTGAGGATCGTGGCGAAGGTCAGTCCACCGGCGATCGAGCTTGCAAGCTGCGTCCACCATTGGGTCGACGGCGCGCCGATCGCGATATCCTGACCGATCAGGTCGATGGTGAGCGCGAACACCATCGGCATCAATCCCAACACGGTGGTGATGGAGGTCAGCAACACCGGCCGCATACGTTGCGCGGCAGTGCGCATGATCGCCTCGCGCGGCGCCAACCCCCGCGACTTGAGATCGTTGAATGTGTCGATCAGCACGATATTGTTGTTCACGACGATGCCGGCGAGCGCGATGACGCCGATGCCGCACATGACGATGCCGAACGGCTGGTTGGTCACCAGAAGGCCCAGCAGAACACCGGCCGTGGAGAACACGATCGCGCTCAAAACCAGTCCGGCCTGATAGAAGCTGTTGAACTGCGTCACGAGTATTCCGATCATCAAGAAAATCGCGACGGCAAAAGCGTTCATCAGGAAATTCGCGGCTTCCCGTTGATCCTCGTCTTCGCCCTTGAACCGCACGTTGATTGCGGTGTCGAGCCCGGCTCCCGGCAGCGCCGCCTTCAGGTTCCTGACCTGGTCGTCCACCAACAGGCCCTCGGCGACGTCGGCCTGGATGGTGACCACGCGGCGGCTGTCACTACGACTAAGCGTGCCGGTCTTCTGGGCCGGTTCGAAGGTGATGAAATTGCCGACCGGGACCTGCCCCTTGGCGGTCGGCACGCGCAAGCGCTTGAGCTGTTCCAGATTGCGTTCGGCGGCCGGGAAGCGCACGCGGATATCAACCTCTTCGTCGGCGTCGTCGGGCCGGTAATCGGCAAGCTGCAAACCGTTGGTCAGCAGCTTGACCGCATCGCCGAGAAGTGTCACGTCGGCTCCGTTGCGCGCGGCCTTCTCGCGATCGATCTTGAGCCGCCACTCGATACCCGGCAGCGGCCGGCTGTCCTGAACGTCAACGAACCCGCCAATATCATTCATGACGCCGCGGATCTTCTCCACGGCTTCGGGCATCAGTGCGGTCTCACGTGAGCTGATCTGGAGCTGAACCGGTTTGCCGCCGGACGGTCCGCTCTCCTGCTTGCGCACTTCGATGACGACGCCCGGGATATCCGATGTCAGGGTCCGGATCTCCGACAGGATTTCCGATGCCTTGGGACGCGTGCGCCAGTTCTCGAATTCGAACTGGATCACGCCAACCACGTCCTCGGCCATTTCCTGCTGGGACTGGCGTTCGCCCGGACCCATCGTACGCGTATAGACTGTCTCGAGGTGCGGACGCCCGACGACGCGCGATTCAATCTGGCGCACCAGGCTGTCCATCTCTTTCACCGAAAGGTCACCCCGGGCGCGGATTTGCACCTGAGCCAGCTCCGGCTCCACGTCGGGGAAGAACTCCACGCCACGCCCGAAGGTGCCGAACGCCGCGTAGGTGCCGATCAGCAGCGCGATCGTCACCGCCAGCACCTTTCCCGGATGGGCGAGAAGACGCCCCAGGAAACCGAGATAAGCGCCCGAAGCACCGCCGATCTTGTTGATATCGCCCGTTTCCGCGGCCTTGATCGTTGCCAGCATCTTCTTGTCGCCGGTGGCGGAACCGCCCAGCATGCCGCCAAGCACGGGAATGAAGATGAGCGCCATCGCCAGTGAGGCGGAAAGCGTCACGAGAACCGTGATCGGCAGATACTTCATGAACTCGCCGACGATGCCCGGCCAGAACAGCAGCGGCAGGAACACGGCGAGCGTCGTCGCCGTCGACGCAATGATCGGCCAAGACATGCGCTTCGCTGCCGCCGCATAGGCCTCCTTGCGTGAAAGGCCTTCCGCCATGCGACGGTCGGCCAGCTCGGTCGTGACGATTGCGCCGTCAACCAGCATCCCGACGACCAGGATCAGGCTGAACAGCACGACGATGTTCAGCGTGAAGCCCATGGTGTTGAGGAACAGAATGCCGGCCAGGAACGAACCCGGGATCGCAAGCCCGACAAGGATGGCCGGACGCGGGCCCATGGCCGCGACGATCACGATCATCACCAGGACAATCGCCGTCAGGACATTGTTCTCCAGATCGCCGAGCATGGTCCGGATCTGTTCGGACTTGTCCTGCATGAAGCTGACCTGGACGCCCGACGGCCATGCGGCCTGCTCCGCCTTCACGACCTCCTGAACCTGTTCGATGGTCTCGATAATATTGGCGCCGACGCGCTTTTTCACTTCCAGAACCAGCGCGGGACGATCGCCGACGCGCGCGAAACCCTGCGGGTCCTTGAAGGTGCGCCGTACCGCGGCCACGTCCTGGAACTTGACGACGGTGTCGCCGACGGTCTTCACGGGCAGCGTCAGAATGTCGTCGATTTCCTCAATGACGCCCGGGACCTTGATGACCATGCGGCCCGCCCCGGTCTCGAGCGCACCAGCCGCAACGAGCTGGTTGTTGCGGCGGACCGAATTCACCACATCGGCAAAGGAGAGGTTGTATGTCTCCAGAACCGTCGGATCGACCAGAACCTCCAGCACGGCCTCGCGGTCGCCGCCGATATCCACCTCAAGCACCCCGCCAAGGGTCTCGAGCCTGTCGCGCAGGTCACGTGCCAGCCGCACGAGCGTGCGTTCCGGCACATCCCCGGACAGGGCCACGCTCAGCACCGGGAACAGCGCCACATTGATCTCGGTGACGCGCGGCTCATCGGTATCGGGGGGCAGCTCGCTTTTTCCCCGGTCCACCTTCTCCCGCACGTCAAGCAAGGCCTGGTCCGCGTCAAAGCCCGCGTCGAACTCGAGCGTCACCGACGCATAGCCTTCACCCGCCGTCGCGCGCATCTCCTTCAGACCCTCAATGGACTGCAGTTCCTTCTCCATCGGCCGCACGAGCAGCCGCTCGGCGTCCTCCGGGGAGATACCCTCGTGGGTCATCGACACGTAGATGGTCGGAATAGGGATATCCGGTTCGGATTCCTTCGGGATCGACACATACGCAAACGCGCCCATCGTGATGATCATCACGAAGGCAAGCGCAATCGTGCGCGTACGCGTGAATGCGGCGTCGATCAGGGATTTCATTGCGAGGTTCCCTGTGTCCTTGCGTTCTTTTTCGAGACCTTGACCGAGCCGCGCACATCGTCGTCAGCGCCCGAAGTATCCTTCTCGAGAACCGGGCGCACCTCCTCACCGACCCGGACGAATCCGGCGCCGACGGTGATGATGCGCTCCTCGTCCTCAAGTCCGGTCAGCCAGACGCCGTCGACATCGGAACGCACGATTTGCGCAGCGTGGAATTCGACCTTGTTGTCATTGTCGACGGTCTTCACACCGAGCACACCCTTGTCGTTGAGGGAGAGTGCGGCGGGCGACACGAATTGCGCCATGACGGAACCGGTCGGAATCCGTGCTTCGACGCTGATCCCGGAGGGGATTTTTCCATCTGGATTGGCGACCTCGACCTCGACGCGGAACGTCCGGGTCTCCACATCGGCGCGCGGCGCGACAAAGCTCACCTTTCCTTCACGCTTCTCACCGGTGGCAAACGTGATTTCCGCCGACCGGTCGACAACGACATTTGATATGTCGTGCTGGGGAACCTGAACGCGTACGACAAGGGGGTCGTTGTCCACGATCGTTGCGACCTGACCGTTGACCTCGACATAGGTCCCGATCTCGACATCGCTCGTCAGGACGACACCTCCGAACGGCGCGCGGACCTCCGTATGTTCGAGTGCAATACGGGCCTCTTCCATCTCGGCCCGCGCGGTCTGCAGCGCGGAAAAAGTCTCGTCGGACCGACGCTGGGTCTGAAATCCTTTCTTGCCCAGCGACTGGGAGGCCTCATAGGCGTTTTCCTGTTCACGGACCCGCGCCTTGGCACGCTCGAGCAGCGCCTCGCGGTCCTTGACTTCGAGGTGCGCAACGATGTCGCCGGCGGCAACTTTTGCGCCTTCGTCCTTCAGGATCTTCTCAACCTGGCCTGACGTCTCCGCACGCACGACCACGGTCCGGTTCGGCTCGGCATGGCCCTGCGCCACGATATGGCGCTCCACGGACTGCGCCTTCGCTTCCCGGACCGAAACCCGCATCGGCTCGGCCACGTTCTTCGTGGCTGCGTCCGCCGCGACATTCGCCGTTACCGGCGACTGAAAAAGCTGGCCGCTCAGCATCCAGGCGGCAATACCCAGAGTCATGATCACAGCAATGATGTATGACTTCTTCAAAGCCCTGTACTCCGAATCAATTGGTTGCTGGATTGGTCAGCGCGAACTCAGGCCGATTCTTCTGCCTTTGCCGGTTCGTGTGGCCTCTCTGGAGACGGCGTCCTGGACCTCGCCTCCCACTTCTCGATCACCTTTTCAAAGCTGTCGATCATCGTCTCGTAAAACTCATTGAGTTCCTGCAGGCGCTCATGGGCCTCTCCAAACTCGTGCGGCAGCTCATGCTGCGTGCCGCCAACCATGTCGCGGGCGCGGCGCATTCGCTCGACGTAACCGCGCATCAGCGGTGAATACGGGTGTGGCCGTATCCTGAAGTAGTCCTGCCGTTCTCCCGGTATCGTCGTCCGCTCGATAACGCCCAGACTCTCGAGCAAACGCGTGTTGGTGCTGACGCTTGCCCGGCTGATCTGAAGCCGTTCCGCCAGATCGGCGAAACTGAACGGGCCGCCATAGATCACCATCAGGCCCATAATGCGGCCCGCGATGCGCGGCAAACCGTCCGCCTGCGTCACCAGGCCGAGGCGTTCCACAAAGTCCTCAATCGTTTGATCAGTATCGTTGGTCATGACAATACATATTGTTCGTTCTAATCATTCAGTCAAGACTGAACGCACTAAATGCACGTGAAAAATGTCCTAATGATGACCAAAGGTGACCGTTAATGGCGGCTGAGAGCCCGCCGCGGCGCCTGATCCGGGAGTGTGCGGCCTATTCGGTGCGCAGCTTGGGATCGAGAACGTCGCGCACGGCATCGCCAAACATGTTGAAACCGAACACGGCGAGGCTGATGGCAACACCCGGCCAGATCGCCAGCCAGGGCGCGCTTTCGGCATATTCCTCTGCCCCGCCCTGCAACATCAGGCCCCAAGCCGGGGTCGGTTCCTGCACGCCAAGCCCCAGATAAGACAGCGAGGCCTCAAGCAGGATCGCGTGACCGACAAATGTGGTGATCATGATCAGATAGGGCGCCATGACGTTCGGGACAATGTGGCGCAGAATGATGCGCGCGGCGGAGAAACCATTGGCACGGGCGGCGTCCACATAGGGCATCTGGCGCAGCGACAGGGCGCTGGAGCGGACCACGCGCGCGCAATCCGGAATGAACGGGATTATGATCGCGATGATGACGTTCACCATGCTCGGCCCGAAGATCGAGACGATCGCCAGGGCCATGATGATCAGCGGGAAAGCCTGCATCACGTCGGATATGCGCTGGAAAATCAGGTCGAACGTTCCGCCGATATAGGCGCTTGTGACGCCAAGGATGAGGCCGGCGGTCGAACCTATGAACGCTGCCGTACAACCCACGAACAACGCCGTTTGCGCGCCATACAGAATGCGCGTGAAAATATCGCGCCCGAACTGGTCGGTGCCGAGAATGAACTCGGCATCCGGCGGCAATAGCATGTCTTCGAAGGCGACCCGAACGGGATCGTGAGAGCTGATAATCGGGGCAAAGGCGCCCATGAATATGATGGCCACCACGATTGCCAGTCCGAACGCGCCGATCGGCTGCTTGCGAACGAGGTAGCGGCACTTGTCCCAAAAGCCCTGGCGTTCCCGGAGTTCTTCCAGGCCAGCTTCATGCGCGTAGTCTGTATCGGCCACAGTTCACACCCTTGATTTTGGGATTGCCAGGCTCAGGACATTAATCCCACATTCCGTGAGCCTTCCGGCGTGTAGATCGCGGATGCACAACATTGCCGTCCGCGAACGGAAGATTCAAGCCGAGTGGCCAAATAAATTTTCGAATACTTGAAAAGATGATCGGCGGCGGAGCCAAACCTCCGAGGCAGTCATGCCGAACGCGCGGTCGCACCGGCGCGCGTTCCTTCAAGAACCGATTTCAGGGCCTCGATGTTCGGAGAGATGGCGCCACGCCGCCAGATCAGCAACGTATCGAATTTGTCCAGGTCCGGCGGCAAAGCGTGTTCGCTCAACCTGTGGCGCTCCGGAAAACTCGCCAGGACGGACTTGGGCACGAGCGCAACGCCCATACCGGCGACAATGCACCCGAACATGGCGTGGTACGAAGACAGCTCGATGGTGTTCGTCGGCACTGCGCCACGCCACTCGTACCACGCTTCCATGCGTCTGCGGTGCGGGCAGCCATGCTCGAACGCAATCATGGTGGGCGGGACCGGACTGTCCGCGTCAATTGGCGGGTGATCCTGCTTGGCGGCGATGACCAGATCCTCCTCAAAGGTCACGATGCTCTCAAACGATTCCTGCGCCACCGGCTCCGCGACAAGCGCGGCATCGATTTCACCACTCAGGATCGCGGCCGATAGCTCGACGGGGTTGCCGGTCCGCAACTGCAGCTCGACGTCCGGGTACCGGCTGTAGAACTCCGTGAGCGGTCCGGGCAGCCGCACGGCCGCCGTGCTTTCCATTGATCCCAAACGGAACAGGCCTTGCGGACGGGGGTCCTGCACCGCGGCGCGCGCCTCCTCCGCCAGCGACAGCAGTCGCTCAGAATAGTCCAGCAGCGTTCGCCCCGGCCCGGACAGGTACAATTTCTTGCCATCACGGATGAACAGACGCGTGCCGAGGTCGTCCTCGAGTTGCCTGATGCGCGTCGTCACATTGGATTGCACCCGGTGCAACTTCTTCGCCGCGCGCGTGATACCGCCCTCCTCGACGACCGCCCGGAAGATACGCAAATCACTCAAATCCATCCATCTCTCCTAGAGAACGAAAATATCTCAATTTTTCATTTTAAATGATCATCCCGCGTCCGCAAATACCAATCGTGGGCAGTTACAGCGTTTGCTGAACGGCTCGCAGACCTGGTGAACAGAAAACACAAGGACGCGAGAGCGATGACACCGAAACAGGCCAGACTGATCCGAGAAACATGGGACGTGATCGTTCCCAATGCGGAAGCGGTCGCGAGGCGGTTCTACGAAAATCTTTTCGAGATTGATCCGACAGCGGCTGCCTTGTTCTCCGGCACGGACATGGACCGGCAGCACACATTGCTGATCAGGGCCCTCTGTCAGGTGGTGGAAAACGTTGACCAACCCGAGCTTCTCGTTCCCGTGCTCGAGGAACTGGGCCGTCGCCACGTGCACTACGGCGTCGACGACCACCACTACGCATCGGTGGGCACTGCTCTCATTGCCACTCTCGATCAGGGACTTGGCTCCGCCTTTACGGAGCCGGTCCGGTCAGCCTGGACCGCCGCCTACGCATTCATCTCAGGCACGATGCTGCAGGCGGCCTCCGGCGTGGTCGCAGATACGGCCTAGTCGCTGTTCCCCAGGACATCCCCCCCCAACACAAACCGCCCGCACGCGGGCAATCGAATGGAGATTCCAAATGTCAGAGAGAGAACTCACCTTGCGATCCGCTACGACCGTACGGTACCTTGGCGCACTTTCCAGTGTGCGCAATCGGCAACGCAGAGGCGTTGGCGCCGCCGCGCTTGGCGCCGGCATCAAGGTCGGCGTCGCTGTCGGTCTGATTGCCGCCACCGCACTCATGGGAAGCAGTCAGGCTCATGCGATCAGTTGGAGCGACGTCAGTGGCGCCGCGAAATCCGTCGGCAAGGGCGTCGTCGACAACGCCAAGGATCTGGGCGGCGCCATCAAACGCGACGGCAAGAAGATCGGCGGTCACATCAAGAATGCAGGCAAGGGCGCCGTCCAAAACGCGAAGGATCTGGGCAGCGCCATCAAACGTGACAGCAAAAAGATCGGCGGTCACGTCAAGGATGGAGTGTCTGCCGCGTATGATCACAACGTCATCCGGTCGGCGATCGCTCCCGGTTTTTTCGTTACTCCTCATCTAACCACGGGGATATGCGGCCTCGACAATATCGGCGACAATATCGGCAAGTACGACTGCCGTTATGAGTCCCCGCAGGTCAAACCCAGCCCGAACGTTCCGTCAACGGGCCCCGGGTCCTGGGGCGGCCCGCCCCGCAATCCCGGCAATTTCAGTGGCTCAAGCCGGGCGACGGTCCGCAAGGCCGCACGGCCCGGCTTGGCGGGACGCACCAACGAGGTCGTACCCATCCGGCGTTCGAAGCGCCGCAATGAAGTGGTTCCGATCAAGCGCGGCGGACGCCGCAACGAAGTTGTCCCGATACGCAGGAGCGGCAAGCGTCCCCCGGTTCAAGGCATCCGTAAGGAAAACCTCAAGCCCGGTGGTGGTCGCGAAACGCGGGAGAACATTGCGCGTGACCGTACGGTCTGGGGCCGCCCGGTTGGCGTCATGCGGCCAAAGGCACCGTCGCGCCTGAAGGTGCGCCGTGTCATCCGCGACCACCGTCCGGCGAATCGCGCCACAAAGCGGATCGTGCGAGACCATCGCAAGGCGCCGCGTCCTGGCCGCGCGGTTCGTCGCGACAATCGCGCGTCGAGCCGCAATGCGGTGCGTCCGCCTCGTCGCATGCAGGGCCGCGCCGTGCATAAGCCACGCGCCCTGACCGGCCAGCGCCCAAGCGGCAACCGCAAGTCGCGCCGCCGCAACAGATCGTGAGGTCGGCGGGAAATCATCTCCTGTCCAGCGTGCTGTCTCCGGCTACGGCCGGGGGCAGCATCGCCGGACCTGAAGTGATATGAAATGGTGAGGAGGAAATCATGAGAGTAGCTGTTATGGGTGCCGGTGCGATGGGTGGCTATCTCGGCGCACGTCTGGCTCAGGCAGGCGCGGAAGTGAGCCTGATTGCGCGTGGCGCGCATCTCGACGCCCTCAGGAAAAACGGACTGTCAATCGACAGCCCGCTCGGCTCCGTCAAGGATCTGAAACTGGCAGCGACCGACGACCCCAAAGAGATCGGTGGCGTGGACATTGTCCTCTTCACGGTCAAACTTTGGGACACGGACGATGCCGCGCGCGCCATGGCCCCGCTCGTCGGACCGGACACGAAGGTCATCACCGTCCAGAACGGCATCGACAGCGTCGCCGCCATCTCCCGACAAGTGCCGGCTGAGCAGGTCGTCGGCGGCGTCATCTACCTGTTTGCGGTCATATCCGAGCCGGGCGTCATCAGCAATTCCGGTGGCGTGCACCGGATGATCGTCAGCAAACATGGCGGTGATGCGCATATCGCCGAACTGGCCGCGCTCCTTGCGGAAGCCCCCGGCATCGATCTTGAACTGACACCAAACGCTCGGCGCACGATCTGGGAAAAGTACATCCGCCTCGTCGCCCTCTCCGCCGCGACCGCCCTCACCCGCGCACCCATCGGCGCGGTTCTGAGTAACGAGATCACGCGCGGGTTTTTCCGCCAACTGCTGGAAGAAGCCGTCGCCGCCGCGAATGCCGACGGACAGAATTTCACACAGAGCGATGTCGAAGCGGCCATGACCTTCTTCGACGGCCTGCCACACGGCTTCAAGGCGTCGATGCTGGAAGATCTGGAGCGCGGCAACCGTCTTGAGCTTCCCTGGCTCTCAGCGCGCCTGTGCGAACTCGCCGAGCAGCATGGCCTCGATGTGCCCGCCCACCGGGCCGCGAGATGGGGATTGACCCTTCATCAGGACGGACGCCGGGACTGAGGGCCGCGGCGAACGCCTTTACGGCGTCACAATCAAACACGCATCCTTCGGCGGAAGCCGACGGTTGCGGCATCGCGGCGTTTGCCAATTCCCCGTTTTGGCGCAATACTCCGCGCACCCGTGAGCGTTAGCGGATTGTTGCGTGGGTCCGCCCCCGGGGAACGCAAGAGAGATCGATGAGACTCAGGGTTGCACTGATTGCGAGCCTTGGACTGAGCAGTTTGGCGCTGACGCACGTCCACGCGGAGCCGCAGCAATTCTGCGTGAAATGCGTGGACCCGGACCAGACCTATGTCTGTCAAGTCGACACCACGCAACCGGTTGCGCGCGCAGACGGCCTTCAGCTCTATTGCATCGTGCGGACCTCGAAAGAAGGCGGCCATCGTTCCTGCGCCGTCGACAGTACCCCCTTGGCGAACTGCGCCGGACAGTTGAAGTCCTACACTTTCGCCGCTCCCGCGGCGCCGTCCGGCACCCAGGCGACCATCGAGCAGGATCGGCAGAACTTCACGAGCGATCCGGAAGCCGCCGAAGCGCCCGGCGCCGGAGAGGACACGCCCGCAACAGTGGTTGGCGCGTCCAAACGCGGGATTCAATCCACCGGTCAGGCGGTCGGCGGGGCGGCGCGCGGCATGGGCAAGGCTGCGGGCAGAGTCGGCAGCGCCACGAAAAAGACCGGGAGCGCCGTGGGCGGTGCCACAAAAAGAGCATATAACTGCGTGCGGTCCCTGTTCCGGGACTGCCGCTCATCCGATCAACCACAGTGAATCCCGGCTTTAGCGCTGGCCACGCCAGTAGTCGTTCGCGGCCGCAACCGTCTGAAAATTCTGTGCGACGACAGCGGAAATGCGCACCAGCGCATCCGCATCCTTGTCGTAGACCTCCCGCAAACGCTCCCGCACCTCGGCGGAAGGCTGGGTCATCTTCACTGCCATCCTCGAAAGCTTGATCGCCAGGGCGTAACCGGATTCCGGATCCGGCGTGATCAGGGTATCCAACCAGGGTTCAGACATCGTTTCTCTCCTCTCCCTCCGGCACCGCGCAACGGCGCCGGAGGGCCATTATGCACACGGTGGCGCCCCTCAATTGATCAGACCCGGCAGGGTCAGGTCACCGGACGCCACGTCGAATACGGCGTTCACGCACAATAACGGCACATGGGCGTTGGCGTTCACCCGCAGAGCCGACGTGACCCCGTCAAAAGAAACACCGGTGAGCTTCGCGGTCTTCTCGAACGGAACCGTCACCTCAACGGAATTGGACGTGAAGCGCGGATGCCAGCCGGGACTGTCGATGAGGATCGGGAGTTCGGGCCAGGTGTGCGGCAGATCGTGCGTTTCACCCTTCTTGATATCCCGCACCTTGAGCCCCGACGGGCCGCATTCCTCCGTCTTAGCGAGCACGACCCAGTGCGAATGCCAGAGGCGGCCGTCGTTCCCGGGATCACCGTCCCCGTCCTCATCGAACCACGGCGTGTCATCGAAGTCGGGATGTGACGTCACGGCAAAGGCAAGAATGCCCGACCCTTGCGTGAAACCGATAACCGATGGATCGAAGCTCGTGGGCCAGACGTAGGAATACACCGATGAGCCCTCGAGCTTGCCGATTTCCTTCGGCATGTCGGAGCCGGCGTTCCCGACGACCTCCATGCGGAAGACAAGCTTGTTGTCATCGCGCGTGACCGATGCCTTCTGAATATCGAAGGCCGGTCGTTCCGGAACCGAAGACGTGGATTGAATGCCCTGGGCGATGCCGGGCGTTCCGGCAACCAGGAGCGCAGCGAGCGCAATGGCGAAAAGTCTGATTGAGCTGAGCATGTTCATCACTCCTTCTGAATAGACTGTATCGAGTCGATACGCTCTGTATATGAACGAGGCGCGTCCAAGTCAATATTCGTTTCGACTAAATACTAATAGGCGTGAGTCACAGGTCAGTGATGGCGGTTTCGCGTCTGCCGATCCGCTGAACCAGATTGGTGCGCCGGCTTGCGGGCTTGGCGCGCAGTCGTAGTGCGCCCGGAATCGCGAAGGGCCCGCCGCGCATGCAACGCGGCGGACCCTTTGTGCAGTCAGCTTTTGAACGCCTCCCCAGGCGCGGCCGCAGCCTAGTGCTTCGTCAGCCACTCGCGGGCACGCCGCTGAGCCTCGGCCACATCGAACTGCGACATCTCGTTCGCCAGTTCCTTGCGATACTCAAGCGCCGCCTTGTTGCCGCGCATGGCCGCGAGGTTGAACCATTTGTGTGCCGAAACCAGATCCGCTTCGACATCACGTCCAGTGCTGTAGAGCAGACCCAGCTCAAAAAGCGCGTCCGGCGCTCCGGACTGAGCGGCAAGTTCTGCCTGTTCTACGGCATTCAAATTCATCCGAGCCATCTTCAACTCTCCCCACATGTGTTTCGTCGCTGCTTGCCGTCTTCGCGGCAATTCAAGTGACTATTTCGCTTCTTCGTGTATTCGCGGCGTGAGTCCACCCGAACACGAGTGAGAGTTTGAATGTCATCGTTCAAAATTCTGTAAAATTGCAGACTTAACGAGGCGTCAATGAAAACCTAACGCGCGGTAATCTTGGTTTACATCTGGGCGGATTCAGCCCCGATTCCGTAAACATCCGGGCTCTGGCAATGTTTTCTTGACCATTACCGCTCACTCGCGGGTAACCACAGAATCCGAACTATCTGCAAAATTCCTAACCGGGTGCTGCCGGCCGCGGACCGGGAATCGGGCGCAACTGCACCTAAGGTAGGGTGCCTGCGATGCCCCGTGGAACTTGAGCAATTGCGGTCATTCGCACTATAAAAAACTGTCATATTTGCCGATCGGAGAGTCGTTATGCCGAACACCGTCGAGGCGATTCTGAAGTCGTCGCGGCCCATACTGGGCTCACTCGATATGTCGAAGCGTCTCAAGTCGGACAAATATTTCAAGATGCTCGACAAGCTGCAGTTCAAGCTGCGCCGCATCCAGCAGGCTTACCTGCATTCCGGCGACTCCGCAGTCATTGTCTTCGAAGGCTGGGACGCTGCCGGCAAGGGCGGCACCATCAGACGCATGTCGGCGGTTCTCGACCCGCGCGGGTTCAAGGTGTGGCCGATATCGGCGCCGAGGGTCTACTACCGCGAACGCCATTACCTGGCCCGCTTCTGGGAGCGGCTGCCGCCGACGGGCGCGATATCGGTGTTCGACCGTTCATGGTACGGACGCGTGCTCGTGGAACGCGTCGAGGGGTTCGCCTCGGACGGGGAATGGCAGCGCGCCTATCAGGAGATCAACGATTTCGAGCGGCTGCTGGCCGACAATGGCACGCGGGTGGTCAAGCTGTTCCTGCACATCTCCCCTGAAGTTCAACTCGAGCGTTTCAGGGAGCGGATGAAGGACCCGATGAAGCGCTGGAAGCTGAGCTACGAAGACTTCCGAAACCGGAACAACTGGGAAACCAACGAAGAGGCGGTTGAGGACATGCTTGACCGGTCATCGACTGCGTGGGCGCCCTGGTATGCGATTCCGGCCAACAACAAGAAGTATGCGCGCATCGCCGCACTGAACATCATCACCGACCGGCTCTCCGAAGGAGTCAATCTGGAGCCGCCGCCGCTTGAAGAAGATGTCGAGCGCGAGGCGCGAGAGCTGTTCGGAAAAGAACTGAAACTGGTTGCCGAGACCGCCGGGCGCACCGACTAGCGTCTTCGCATGCACTTCGCACTTGACCGATATCAACATACAGGCTTCTGGGTCACGATATCGTCTCCTTGACCGGATAAGGCTCGTCCCCTGAGCCACGGCGCGATGCCGGGCTCTCCGGAACACCGCGTGCACGTTTGTGCTGCGCGGCAAATCATTCGATACACTTTCGGAACGCAATCAACACAACCCACGTTCGAAACGGCTGAGACTTCTCATCATGTGGATTCGCGCACTTCTTTGCCTGGTCGTGGTTCTGGCGGTTACACCTGCCGGATCAATCGCGGCAGCCCCTCAGGACGCAACGCCGAAGCTTGAAGTCATTACGAAAGCTGAAGGCCTCCCGACGGTTGCGATCATCACAACGGGCGGAACGATCGCCGAAAAAACCGACCCGAAGACCGGAGGCGTCGTACCGGCACTCTCGGGACGCGATCTGGTGGACGCGGTACCCGGGCTGAAGGCGATCGCGAACATCGCCATTATGGAGTTCTCGAACGTCGACTCTTCGCAGATGACGCCTCAGATCTGGGCACGTCTCAGCCAGGCCGCCGACACCGTACTGGCACGCGACGACATTCGCGGAGCCGTCATCACCCACGGCACTGACACCATGGCGGAGGCGGCCTACTTTCTCGACGTCACCCTGAAGAGCGACAAGCCGGTCGTCGTTACCGGCGCCCTGGACAACGCCGAAAGCCGGGAGCTCGACGGCCCCGCGAACCTCTACAACGCCGTCGTTCAGGTTTTGTCGGACAAGACGCATGGGTGGGGCGTGACAGTCACGCTCAACCGATATGTCAATTCGGCGCGTGCCGCGCGCAAGACCAACACCACCAACGTCCAGGCGTTCACGTCCGGCGAGAAGGGATACCTCGGATACGTCTACGGCAACGCCGTCAGGCGCATCAATGATCGCCTGCACCGCCTTCGGTTGGCGCTGCCGGACGACCTTCCCGAAGCGTTGCCGAGGGTCCCGTTCATTTCGATGTATGCCGGATCCGACGGCATGTTTATTCGACACGCCGTCGAAAACGGCGCGCAGGGGCTCGTCATTGACGGCGTCGGCTCCGGCAACGTCGACGCCAAGATGTTCGAGGCGATCAAGTACGCGTTGGCAAAGGACATACCCGTCGTCGTGTCGAGCCGCGTCTACTACGGATCCGTCGAACCACTCTATGGCGATGTCGGCGGCGGAAAGATGCTTCAGGACGCCGGCTGCATTCTCGCAGGCGATTTACTGGGCACGAAGGCGCGCCTGTTGCTCATACTGGGGCTCATGCGGCACGGGAACGACCCCGCACGCCTGAAGGCACTGTTCGCTGAAGCTGACTAGGCGACCGGGCACGGGTCACGCCGGCGCCTCCCAGAACGCGGCGGCACCGGCCGGCAGCTTGCCGAGCACCCGGTCCAGGACACGCGTGTCGATCGAGGAGCGGCGCAATGCGGCGGCAACGTCCCCGATTGCGCTTTCCGGCGCAAGATTGTGGTCGGGCCGCACCGACTTGACTTCCCGCTGCAGTGCGTCACGGTCCGGAAACGGGTCCGGGTCATCGTCCGGCGCCCAGTCTTCGACAAAGATCGCGCGCGTCACCGGCGGCAGAACGGCGGCAAAGGCGAGCGCATCCCTGACGGTAAGGTGGGCACGGAACACGTGCAGCACGGCGCGCAGCGTATGGTACGCTTGGTGCAACGTGTCGAGCATGCATGTGTCGCGAACGTCGAGCAGAAACGCATCAAAGTCCTTCGACGCGCTCCGGTATTCCATCGGGATTGGCATCGTACGGTATCGATCCGCGTGAGAAGGCGTGCCCGCCGCGGACCGCGACGGAGGTCAATTCAGTCCGGCTTGCTTTGGCCGCTAGGGCTTGATGTAGGTGTACCCCATTGCCTGCAACCTCGCCAGTTCGGCCACGCCGCTCGGCACGATGTCTGCCTTGCTGACATCATAGAGGTCCATCTCGTAATCGACCTTCTTGCCGTTCAGGGTGTTTGCACAGACCTGAAACTTGACGCCCTGCTGCTTCAAGCCCTCGATCCTCGCGGTCATGTTGTCATCTGCATTCCCTGCCTGGAACTTGGTGTTCCCCTGCATGTCCGGCTCCAGCAGAAGCGTGAGGCCGTTCCCGTGCAGGACCACCTTGAGGTCGAGGTTCTCCTTGCCGACGGCATTGATGTGGTTCTGGATGTTCCGCATCGCGCCGGCCTGTGCTTCCGGATTGTCGTAGTTGATGTGGTACACCACCTTTTGCTTACCGTAGCCTTGCGCGAGCGCGCCTCCGGCGAAGACGGAAATCGCCAGAATTGCGGTCGCAATAAGGGTGAAAAAACGCATAGCTGCCTCCCTTTCGAGCTCATCGTTCCCGGATTCTTCGGACCGGTTGAGGGTGTCATTCTAACGATAAGCCAGCGCGCCTTGCATCTTAATTTTTGAATATGTCAGCCGCACGCGCCCGGGGTTTGAGAGAGATCAGTTTGCGCCCGACCCACTTTTCTTCAAGCCCTGGATGAATCCGATCAGGTTCTGAATATCGCTCTCCGACAGGATCAGGGCACGCATCGGAAAATGCGGATTGCGCAGGAAAGCCTGCATCCGTTCGTTGGTATAGGTTTTCGGATCATCGGCTATGGTCTGGAAATCAGGCGCCTCGACGGTGGGACTGCCTTTCCCTTCGGCAAAACCCGGGACGCGATGACATTCGATGCAATGCTCGGCGATGATGCTCTTCGCCTCGCCGACATTTGCCGCCACCGGTCGCCCGCCAACCGACGGAGTGATGACAACCGACAACATCACGAGAACCGCGGCAAAGCCTGCTTTTCGTGATGGCATCCAACCTGCGTGCATAACGTCCCCCAGCATCCCGTGTCCGGCGCGGCGCATTGCCTGACCGGCAGAACAGCAAACGAATTGCCCCAAATCATGGCGCCCGGCCAACAAGCCCAGCATACCGGCTTGCCAACTGCTTTGTCGTGGATCAACTTGCGCGAAAGGAGATGCACCCATGAAGGCGATGGTGCTGAATGCGGCCAGCGAGCCATTGAAGTTCGAGGAACGGCCGGACCCCCGCCCCGGCCCCGGACAGGTCCTGATCAGGATCGCCGCCTGTGGCGTGTGCCGGACCGATCTGCATCTCGTGGACGGCGAGCTTCCTGACCCCGCACTGCCGATCATTCCGGGACACGAAATCGTCGGAAGGGTTGCCGAGCTCGGCGAAGGGGTCGACCGCTTCCGGCCTGGTGACAGGGTCGGCGTTCCCTGGCTCGGCCATGTCTGCGGTGCTTGCCGTTTCTGCCTGTCCGGCGCGGAGAACCTGTGCGACGACCCGGGTTTTACCGGTTACCAGATCGACGGCGGCTATGCCGATGTGACGGTTGCCGATGCGCAGTACTGTTTCCCCATTCATGGCGACTATACGGACGCCGAGGCGGCCCCCCTGCTCTGTGCGGGCCTGATCGGCTACCGGTCGTTGCGCATGTGCGGCGGCGACATCGAGAACCTTGGGATCTACGGCTTCGGCGCCGCGGCGCACATCGTTGCCCAGGTGGCGCGCCATGAGGCGCGCAAGGTGTATGCCTTTACACGGACCGGCGACGAAATGGCCCAGAAGTTCGCGCTCGATCTCGGCGCGGTGTGGGCGGGGGATTCAGGCACGGCTCCCCCGGTCGAACTCGACGCCGCGATCATTTTCGCGCCCGTCGGGTCGCTGGTGCCGGCGGCACTTCGCGCCGTCCGCAAAGGTGGCGTCGTCGTATGCGGCGGCATCCACATGTCCGACATTCCGCAATTTCCCTACGACATTCTCTGGGGCGAACGTGTCGTGCGGTCGGTTGCCAACCTCACCCGTCAGGATGCCGAGGAGTTTCTGGAGCTCGCGCCGAAGGTGCCGGTCCGCACGTCCATAGAGGTTTTCCCTCTTCAGGAGGCGAACGATGCCTTGCAGGCGTTACGCACCGGCAATCTGACGGGCGCGGCCGTGCTGATCCCGTGATCGGTCAGTACGTGATCCTGATCCGCGTATTGGCGTAACCGTGCTGGCGAACCAGGTTGAACAGGACCGCGGCACTGGACGGATGCAATCGAACGCAGCCGTGAGAGACGGGCCGGCCCAAACGGCTCACCTCATTGGTGCCGTGGATGGCGTAGCCGCCGCGAAAGAAGACCGAATACGGCATCGGCGCACCATTATAGATGCTGGAACGGTGGTTCTTGTTCAACCAATAGGGCCGAAACGTCCCGACTGGCGTGCGGTAGCCGCGCCGTGCCGTGGACACGGGCCACGTCGCCCGTTTGGCGCCATTCACGTAAAGATGCAAACGCTGCTGGGAAATGTCGATGTGAGCAAGGATCTTTGCGCTTGCAGGTGCGGAACCGATTGTCACGGCGGCGAGGAGCAGGCATGGGAGAAGAAAACGCATCAATTGACTTTCCTCCAATTGGCGGCCGCCCCGTGGCCCGAACACGGACCATTCCTGTTCATGATGATGAACGCCGTCGTCTGGTAAGGTGGCGATCGGGCTGAGTGAATGCAAGATCGCAGGACGGGGGAAAACCGCAGCCATGTTTGACCGGCTACCGGCCGAACGCGAGGCGCGTTCCTGGCTCTATGTTGCCGTCTGGTCCGGCATCATCTTCGTGTCGATCCCGTTCGCCCCCGACATTGTGCGCGCCGTCCGCCGGACCTTCGGCGGTGAGGCCATCGTCGCCACGTCGATCTCCATTTCAGCGGTAGCGTTCATCGTGATCGTGGCACTTCTCATCCGACGCGGCCGGACCGATCGTTCCGGCTACATCTGGCTGACCGCGACCGGCGTCGTGCTGCTTCTGCTCCTGACATGGTTCAGATCCCCCTACCCGGCGGAAACGCTCCACTATGTTCAGTATGGCGTGCTCGGCGTGTTGCTGTTCCGGGCGTTGTCGCATCGGATCCGCAATTACGGCATCTATCCCCTGGCGCTCATCATCGGCACCGCCATCGGCACCCTCGACGAGATCGTTCAATGGCTGACCCCGGGGCGGTTTTTCGAGATGGCGGATATCGCGCTGAATTTCACCGGCGTCGCCCTGGCGCAGGTCGTCCTTGCGACGGCGGTGCGTCCGGCAATCATTTCCGGCTGGCCGGACGCGACGGAGCAACGGCGCATCGGTGCCCTGGCCATGGTCCTGGTGGGTCTGCTGAGCCTTTGCGCCGTCCTGATTGCTTAGAGTGGGTGCACCCGAGCGTTGGTTCGCTGACAGGCCACTCAGCAAACAAAAAAGTGCAGTGCAGACATACCGTCAGGCTGTTCGAGATATCGGCCTCTGACCCATAGCGCTCAATCGTTCGAGTAGAGTGCGATTAATGCTCAAGTCTTTAGGAATTGCACATTCAAGAACCATAGCTTATCGGCAATCTACTCAATGCGCCGATGCAAGCGTTTGTTTCAGCCGGTATTGAACTGACCCGACGTCGGATTGCCGGATCAAGACCAATCCGGTGTTGCCAATGTCCGCCGAACATCCCCGTCCAACAAAAGGTCCTGGTGACACGGCACCGTTGGAGCGTGAAAGGTGGAACTTTGGTGTTCTGCTGGGCCAGGGGGTATGCTTTGAAACCGCCGAAGTCCTCGCCAGCCCTCGCCTTGTCATCCCGTTCCTCTATCTCGCAATTGGCGCGCCGGTTTTCTTCGCAGGCCTGCTTGTGCCACTGGTTCAGTTCGCGCGGTTCGTGACGGAGCTTGTCGCGGCGCCCGTGCTCACGGCGGCGAGGACCCGGAAATGGTTCATCATGCTTGCAGCACTTGCTACCGCGACAGCCTTGTCAATTGTCGCGCTGGCCGCCCAATCCGGATCGACCTTTGTCGTTGTCGTCATCTTTTTGCTGGTGGCGCTTGTTCTGGGAATTTTTCGGGCTCTCAACACGCTCGCCTACAATGACCTGATCGGTCGCAGCCTGCGACATCAGCGCCGCAATACGCTGGTTTTCACCCAGACCATGATTGGCGGAATGGTGACCATTCTTTTGACGTGGGCCGCTCATCATTTCACGGCCGCGTCGACGCCATTGGATCGGCATGTTGATCTGCTGTGGGGCGGCATTGCGGTCACGATCCTGGCGGCGCTTTTCACCATAACGATACGCGAGCCGTTAGCTGCCAGTGACGGTGACTACCGGGAGACCACGGCGCGCAATTCGGAAGCCGTCGGAAAGGGGTATATTGCAACGCTGCGCGATGGGTTCGACGAGGTCGCGCGCGTACCGTGGTTCCGCTCGTATGTTGTTGCGCGGTGTCTTCTGGTATCGGTCGAACTCGCCATGCCGTTCTATGCCATCCATGCGGCAGCGTTGCATTCCCACAAGCAAGTGAGCTTGAGCATTTTCGTGATCTCGACCAGCCTGGCCGTCATCATAGGGGGGCCGATTTGGCGGTTACTGGGCCGGATATCAGAGCGCTACGTGATGGCATTGGGTGCGGGCATCACGGCTTGTGCCGGCGTTTGGGCATTGATCATCGAGGCGACACCCACATTGCAACATCCGATTCCACATGGGCTCGTCTTTGCGCTCGTTGCTCTCGGGGCACAAGGTGTGGTTGGCGCACGCTTGGTTCATCTGGTGAATGCGACATCCGAAGAAAAACGGCCGTATTACGTGGCAATCGCCAATATGGGCGCCGGCGTCGTCGGTATCCTTTTCGCGTTCGCGTTCAGCAGCCTGGCGCATCTTCAGGGCGCCGCATGGCCGCTTTTTGCCATCGTCGGGTTGAACGTGCTGGCGGCCTTGTCGTGCGTCAGATTGACGGAGCCGGCGGGGAACTGACCCGTCTCCCCGGCGGCAGTTCCCTTACCTCCGACAGCCCGACCGTCGTGCCGTGCAGGCACCGGCAACGGCAAAGCAATGTGGCCAATTGACGGGAATTCGATGTCCGCCCCCGGCATGTTGCGGATGCCCTGAATATCCGGCCATGAAGTCGGCCAAAGGGAGCCCGGACCACTTCCGGCAATCGGCGTTAGCGTGGCGGGACGGTTACTTCGCCGGCGCGGTCGCCTGCCCTCCGATCCCGAGCGGGATCACCGCGGAGAATAGATAGGCATCGCCCTCGAGGCGGTTCTCGACGTCGAACTCGTGCAGCCAGCGGAACGAGGTTGACACGGGAGTCTGGCCGAGGGTGAAGTTGTAGTTGATGTTCGGCCCGATCGCGGTGGTTTTTCCCTTGAAGCTGCCGAGTCTCGCACCGGCTCCGCTGTCGCCGGTGATCTGGTCATAATGATATCCGGTCACGCCCGCGGCGAAGGACTGGGAGAAGTGCTTCATCGCGGCGAACTCGACGTGGAACTCGGTTCCGGTCCTGTAGTCGGTGTCCGGATTCTCGCCATTGAACGTGAATCCGACGGCAGCGGAGAGCTCGTGGCCCTTGGCGGCATCCAGCCAGGTTGCCGCGCCGGTGATGTCGAAGGCCCAGCGGTTGAACGCGATATTGGCGAGATCGGAGTCCGAATAATCGCCGATTGGAATATTGAGGAGCCCGGCCACGTTCCAGTGGAAATTGCCCTGGTGCCAGCCAATCACCGCGGTAACCAGCGGATCGCCAACAGTGAAGACATCATCGTCGAGAAAGAAGCGCTGGCCCCGCTGCAGGACGGTTCCGTTCGGCAACGTGAGCGTGGCCAGGGCATCAACATCAACGGAAATGTCTTTCGACCCGACAACGCCGACAACGCCGAAAGCGATATTGCCGCCGAGGAACTTGTGCGGGGTCACCCAAAGAAGCGTCGGAATTTTGATAAAAGCGTCCGCGTCGACGTCGATATTTGCTTCCAGCGAAATGTTGCCGATTTGATCGAGAGCAACGCCCGCCGCAGCGCGGCCCGAGGCGTCGCCGGTATAGAAGTAACTGAGAGACGAGAAATAGGTTCCCGGCGGCGGCAGCACGCCGGCCATGGAAGACTTGGAGCCGAGCAGATAAATGCCGGCTGCATCTTCCGCAGCCCGGGTCGGTGTCGCGCTGATCAGCAACGTCGAGGCAGCACACGCCATGATGGCGATGCAGACGGCGAAAGATGAGATCCAGTAACGCATATGACTCAATCCCCGGTTGGCGGGGCGGCCCCCAATCTTGAGGTGCAGCCAAGTGCACCCTACACCCGATAGTTGCATCCACTGAGCGAAAGCGGACGCTCGGAGCCAATTTTTCGCCGGAAGCGTGGCCAAGATGAGACAGCGGAGCCGCGTCGAACTCGAGAAGATGCTTCGGGCCTTTTCCGTCCCGGCCAACAAGGATGGCGCCTTCATTACTCCGAAAATCGAGGACCTGCTCCCGGCGCGTTGCGGCCTTTTCCTGGAGTGCAACGGCATTTCCGTTCCCGCTCTGACATCGTCAGTTTTTCGAGTGCCGTGCAAATCATCCTCAAGCCATTTGGAGTTCGCGCATTCAAAAAACCATGGTCTGCGTGTGTTTCAGCCGGTATTGACTTCGCACGATGTCCGATTGCCGGATAATGACAAATCCGGTGTTGCCAATATAGGCTGGCACCTTTGAATACAGACAAAGAGGAACGCAAATAGTGATCCGGGTCGTGACCCTTCTTCTCGGCATTGCGCTTGGAACAATGTTGGCGCATGCCGGCCCATTCGAAGACTGCAACCTTCAGAGTGATCCTGATCGCGAGATACGGGGCTGCACGCAGATCATCGAACAAGGCGGATCGAACACGAAAGGGCTGATCGCTGCCCATTTCAATCGCGGCAGAGCCTACGCTTTGAAAGGTCAACTCGATCGCGCCATGGATGACTTTAACCAGGTCATCAAGCTCGATCCCAAACTCGCTGACGCTTACAGCATCCGCGGCGCGATTCACGGCTGGAGGGGCCAATTCGATCGCGCGATCGCCGACCTCAGTGAAGCGATCAGGCTCAACCCGAACCTCGCCAGCGCGTACAACAACCGCGGCGGCCTATACTCCAAGATGGGCAAATATGAGCCCGCTATTGTTGACCTCGACCAGGCCATCAAGCTGAACCCGAGAAACTTCCAAGCCTACACCAACCGCGGCAGTGCGTACGCCAAGATGGGGAATCATGCGCGCTCCATGGCTGACCTTGACCAAGCCATCGCGTTAAACCCGAAATATGCCTTGGCCTACTACAACCGCGCCAATTCACATTCCAGCATGGGCCAATATGAGCACGCGATCTCCGACTACACCCAGGCAATCACGCTCAACCCAAGATACGCCGACGCCCATAACAACCGCGGCAATTCATATTCCAGAATGGGCCAGTCCGAGCGCGCCATCGAAGACTTTACCCGAGCCATCGCGTTGAACCCGAAGCACGCCGACGCCTATAACAACCGCGGTGGCGTTTACGTCCAAATGCAGGACTATGAGCGCGCCTTCGCCGATTTTGACCAGGCCATCAAGCTCGATCCTGCAAACGCCGCTGCGCATGAGAATCTTGGCACCATCTATTCTCTAAAGGGCGCGTATGACCGTGCCATCTCCAACTACAGCAAAGCCATCAAGCTCGACCCTGCATACGCAGTCGCTTATGAAAATCGCGGTATCGCCTACACCAACAAGGGCCAACGTGATCTTGCGATTGCCGACTTCCGCAAGGCGCTCGAACTGAATCCGAAACTAAGACAGAGCAAAGAAGCTCTAAAGTTCCTTGGCGTGACACCCTGATCGAACGTTTGGCTGTGAGATCTTCGACCTACGGGAATCTTCCGGACTTGTTTCAGAATGCGCGGGCGGTTCCCCATCTGAACCGAAGCGGACACAGAATTACAACTTTGGCGAGAGTGATGGATCCGTGACCGTGCCGTACGGTCGGGACCGGACCATCGGATCAAAACAGAGACAAAGCCGGATCATCTTGTGTTGCCGTGTTCCTGCGGGCGCAGCGAACGCCGGTTTTCATGCCCCTGCACCGTTGATGACTCCGGTTTCGGTGCTTCTTTGTTATCTGCTTGCTCTTAACTTTACATAGCTTTCGCAGTGACTTGGGGTGTTTTATTGGAGTAAAACATGCGACAGCTCGGCGTGGCCGTGACGGGCGCGCCGCTGGAGACAGTCAGGGGCTGTGCGATGGGAGAACGATTCTTCAAGGACTATTCGGCCGGCAAGCTGAATTCAACCGACGCGCGCAACAGCATCAAGGCGATCATCAAATTCGCGGAGACGCTGAGCGAGGAAGAGAAAAAGAAGTTCAACGATACGATCGGCAGTATTTGCTACTACCTCTTGTCGAGCATCAAACACCGGAAATCCAATGTCGATTTGCGGGAGGTGCCCTTGCATGAGCTGCCGGAAACGCTCAGTCGCAAGAATTACGACAAGGCCGTGGACCAGTTGCTCGACTACCGCAAGACGACGAAGAAGAAGCGCAACAAGGCCGGCGCCGCCGCGGCAGACCTCGTTGCCATGACGTTCATCTTCCTGCATCCCAAGAATGCAAAGTTGGTCGACGGCGCGATCAGGGACCTCGCGGCGACAATCTGCAACACGCACCTGACCCAGTTCAAAACCCAGATCTAGAGCCAGGTGGCAGCCGTCAATCGTGAGAAACGGAACTACTGACTTTGCGTCGGTGCGTTGAGACGGCCGGTCTGCCGGGCCCGCACACGATGCCGGGTCTCCTGCTGGAGCGCAGTCATTGTGTTGTCCACCGATGTCTGCAGCCGGCGCAGTTTCGTTCGAACATTGGCCTCGGCCTGGCGATAGCAATCCCGCTCCTTGGCGAGCAGCGCATAGGTGTTTGCATGATCTGCAGGTGCCGGTGGAGGCGTTTCGCTTTGCGGCTGGGTCTGGGGTTGGCCGGAATACGGTGTCCAGGTGTCCCCGGTATTGGCCGGCAACTGGTTCGGCGCCCCGAAATCGCATCTGGGTTTCGCATGTTGTTGAAGCAATGCGACCTGGGGCTGGGGAATTTGATAGGCCTCGCGGATCGACACCTGCTGATAGTCACAACCGACAATGCATAGAGGAACGAGCACCGCCGCCATCGTCGCGACCGTGCGCCGCGCGATCTGTCGGCCCCCGCATTGCGGGACCGCGGCGCGTGATGCGCCGCTACGCGTTACAAAATGACCCACTCAATACAATACACGGTTCAGTCAGACACCGTTTGACCCGACATGGGCGTGACCGGCGTAAGCAGAGACGTGCATCCCCTCCAGTACATCGACTGCACATGGTTCATTCGAGTGTCGTCGGCCGGCTTTAACAATTGGTTGCATTGCGGGCGTGGTGTCGGCGCGTTTGGTTAGCAAGTTGTTACCGGACCTCGCCGCCGCGACGGTCTCCTCCCGTTCGAAAAAACTTGGGAAAGTCATGAAGTTGACAAAAAATTGTGAAACTCCGCATGAAGAGGTATGGAGGGTGCTGCCGTTTCTCTCATAACGTGTAGACGCGGCAGAACGGGCAGTGGTGTCGGGCATGGCACAGTTCTATGTCAGCCACGCATATGAAGACCGGGGATTTGCCAACACGTTGATCGCCTGGCTGAAGAAGCACGCCTTCTCGTCCGGCGTGTCGACCTTCGTCAAGACACCCCGCTTCACGGACAACCAGAACCATCCGACGCAGGCCGTCAACGCGATCCGGCAAAGCGACGCCGTCGTCATGTTATGCTCGAAGAACTGGGCCGCATGCAAGCAGTGTTACGCGGAGTATGTGGCCGCGCAGGCGGCGGGCAAATTCGTTATCGCGCTGATGATCAAGAAGGCCGGCCAGGATTTGGCATTGGCCCCCGACATCCCGCGCTTCACCATCGACAAGGTCGGACACGACCTTGCGGACCTGATCGGCGTTCTTACCGCGTTCGAACGCGCCGACCCGCAGTCTTACGAGTGGACGCCCGGCCGGCGCCCCTACCCCGGCGTGCGTGCGTTCAATTGCGATGAGGCCGGCGTGTTCTTCGGCCGGAACAGCGATATCCAGATTGTCGTGGCGCGCATCAGCGCGCAGCTCCTCCGTGAAACCAACGACATGACAATTCTCGTCGGCCCCACGGGTTCGGGCGTATCGTCTCTTCTGTCGGCCGGCGTTCTGCCGGCCCTGGCCAGGAACTCTGCTGACAACTTCATCCTTCCGGTCATGCGGCCGAGAGTGCGGCCGATCGATGCCCTGGCGGTTTCCATCGCCACCGCCATGAACACTCCGGACAACTGGCGCCGCTGGTCCGACCGGTTGACCCGCGCCACCTCCGACGACCTCGCCGGTTTCATCGAACGATGCGTCGCGGAACTGCGCGAGCATGCAGCAAACCCGAATGCCCGGATTCTCTTGCCGGTCGATCAGCTCGAGGAACTGTTCGAGGTGTCCGAGCCCGAGCAGGCGCGTAGCTTCGAGGCATTCATTGCCGTCGCGTCCGCCAGCGACCTCGGCATTCACGTGGTTTCCACGCTCGGCTCCGGGCAAGTCAGGACGTTCAAGCGTTCGCGCCTCGGGGTGTGCAACTGGAAGCCGATCACGATCGAGCCCATTCCGCTTGAGCGTTACAGTGAGTTGATACGCGAACCCGCGCAGCGCGCCGGCCTCGATATCGAGGACGACCTGGTGCAAAGAATCGTCGCGGATGCGGCGGAACTCGAGGAAGACCGGCTGTCGCTGGTCGCCTATCTGCTGCGTCTTTTCTGGCGCCTGGAGTCGCCCTTCGGGCGGTTCTCGCATGACCTGTATGACAGGCTGAGCAACGGCGACCTCGAGATGCCGACCCTCCAGGCGGCCATCGCGGTCGGTGCGGAGCTCGCCATCGAAGACGCGGAGGCCGGCTTTGAGGCGCGGCAGAGCGTCGGTCCCATGCTGGCAAACCTGGCCGTGCGATGGGACGTCCACTCGAACCCGGTCCGCACGCCATTTGCGCTGGAGGAAGTGCCGAGGGAGCAGATCGAGGTTCTGGACCGCATGGAGCAGGCCGGCCTTGTTTCGAAGGTCAAGGTCGGCGAACAGCATCTTGGCGAAATCTCTTCCGATGCCTTGTTCCGACGCTGGCCGCGCCTTGAGAGGCTGCTGCGGGCGCAATCAGAGGGCCCGGACATTGTTGTTTCCCATTGCCGGGAAGTTTCATGCGTCGTTCTGCAGCCTGAAACGGAGACCGTTTCACCGAAGGGCCTCTGGCATCGAGCAGGATCCTTGCTCAGCGAGTCCATGACGGGCGCGTTGTGCGTCTTGGTGGGACTCGTCGCAATGGGGTCGCTGCAGACAGACGGGCCGCGAGACGAATCCGGCCCGCACATCGTCGCAAGCCTGGCCTCGCCGATCGATTATCTCGCGCCGGCGCCATCCGCGCCGCAACGCGGCGAGACGGACAATCCTGTCACCGAGCCCGCGGGCGGGAAGGCTCAGGCTCCGGAAGCATTTGCGGACATGAAGCCACCGCACACCACGGCACAACAGATGCTTGGGCCCGTGCTACAGCCACCAATCCTGCCATCCGACGTCCTGTTGAAGATCATGCTGAGCGATCCTCCGCAGGCGTCCGGAGCGCAATCGGCGCAACGGACGATGGAAGACGGCTCCGGGCAGACGTCACCCGTCGAGCTGCCCGACCTGCTCGAACTCGTTCGCACGCAACCGGCGTCGGAAAACGGCACAACGCAAATGCTGCTTGCCCTAGAGGCGCTGCTGCATCCGAAGGCATCCTTGCTGACCGGACAACAAGGGACGCGTTTACGGCAGGTCATACAGGAGAACCTTGAACGGCATCTGCAACCGAGATCATTTCGCACTCACGACGGCCGCGTGTTTGCGGCCAGCTTCAGTCCCACCGGCAAATTCCTGGCCGCCGCGTCGAAGGATGGCGTCGCACGTCTCTGGAATGTGGAGTCCGGGGCGGAGATCGGTGCGTTCGACAGCCACACCGCCGAGATATACGGCGTGGCCTACAGCCGCGACGGATCGAGGCTGGTTACGACCTCACGTGACCGGACGGCGCGTATCTGGAGCACGAAGTCGGGCGCCGAAAACACCGTGCTGAAGGGCCACAAGGGTGCCGTTTACCGCGCATCCTTCGGATTGGACGGAACGCAGGTGGTGACCGCCTCGGCCGACGGCCTTGCAATCATCTGGGACACGCAGTCGGGCGAGAAACTGAGAGCACTTAAGGGGCATCTTGGACCGGTCTGGAGCGCCGTGTACAGCGACACCGGCGGGGAAGTCCTGACGACTTCCAAGGACAGGACGGCACGCATCTGGAGCACTGAAACGGGTCACCTTGTCAGGAAACTCGAAGGTCACAAGGCGGATGTCGTGACGGGATCGTTCAGTCCGGACGGCAAGAAGATCGCGACCGGATCCCGCGACGGGTCGGTCATTATCTGGGAGGCGTCCACCGGCCGCAGGATCACGGAGCTTCTGGCGCATTCGGCAACCGTCTTCAGCGCTCGGTTCAGCAATGACGGGATGTTTCTGGTGACGGCATCGTTTGACGGGACGGCCAGAATCTGGGAGTTGGCGACCGGCCGAAAGACTGCGGATTTCAACTCCAGTGGTGGTGAAATGCGTCATGCCGAGCTCACGTCGGATGGGCGGTTTTTGCGGACCGTCTCGGACGACGGCACGGTGTCCATCTGGCCGGTCACCCTCACGACCAACCGGCTTCTGGACGACGTCCTGCGCGCCACGAAGGGCTGTTTGAGCACCAAAGAGCGCCGCGCGCTCAACCTGCCGGATGATATGCCGTGGTGGTGTCAGCTCAGCAGCGCAAGCCCCAATTATGACGTGGCGCGAACTGAACAATGAGCGCACAAGAGGTATCCGCGTAAGCGCGTTGTACGCGCCCCGGCACTTTGCGGAAGCATTGAATATGCGGCAAAGGCGTCGGCTATGACCCGGAGACGTTTTCGACTGGTCTCGGAACCTCTTCGCGGCAGATTTCTCTCATAATCGTCTCGAAGTGCTGTTCCGCGAAGGTGTGAAGTTCCTCGGTCGTTCTATTCTGCATGGGATGGGGAACGTAAATCGATGCAGCTTCAAGGCCGATCGCGGATTTTTGAGACTCAAATGCATTCCGGAATTCTTCGGTCAACACGCTGACGCCGGCGAGACCGTTCCGATCCAGGTCATTCAGGTCATGGGTGGAACACGACGTGCACGAGCCACAATCCGAGAGCGCAATAATCACCGCATCGCAAGTCCGGGCAATGTCCTGAACCATTTCTCGCGGCGCGACGCGGGTGTTGGTGGGTTTCTTGTATCTGCGGGTCCTGATGCCCTGCGCCGAACACAGTTGTTCCAGTCGATCGATGAATTCATCGCCCCGCATCTTTCCAATATCCATGAGCGCGATGGTCTTGCCGTCATAACCCTCAAGCGGTGAGACCCTCTCGCGCAGCATCGAGGCCGTTTCACCCGTTGGATCCCGAAGAACGATGGTCATAGTTGTATCTCCCGAGTCACTGTCTTGGACTCATTGCGGAACCGGCCGCCGGTCCAGCCGGCACAAATGGCGGAAAACAGCCCCGCCTGACCGCCGGCATGAACGACAAGAAGACCTTCCGGCCAGAATTTGTCTACGGTCTCGTCGCGGCGAGAAGCACTGACACCCTCGCCTATACCATGCGCGCCTTGAATGACATCCGAACCGGGCCGTCGCAGGGCTGCATGCAGCTCGGCAACGATACGTTCCCGGTCCCAGCCGGCTTCCCGGAAAATCGCGTAGTGTTCAGGGACCAACACAAGCATGGCATTGGTGAACTCGCAGAGCTTCCAGTTCCCGACCGCCATCAACGATCGCGCCAATGACCGGGTCAATTCCTCCGGCGTTCTCGAACGTTGATCTATGAAGCCCTGAATGCCGTCGCCTTGAAACAGAGTGACGGTGTTGGTTCCCGGTGCAAACCCCCGCGCTACGTTCAGGGGTGTCCATGTGGGATCGGATTCGTCCTCTGAAAAACAGAACGTGTACTTTCCGGGGCCACCGAGAACCGCACGGTCCATCTCACCTGGCCGTCCACCACCGACGTTTCTGATTATGAGCTGCAGCGCGCGCCCGATCGTGGCGTTGGCCCGGTTCCCTTGTCCCAGGCAGTTCATGCCCGAATTCATGCCTATCTGCTTCGCGATCGGACCGTTTACGATGAGGATCGGAGACGAAAAGCAAGTCGTGCATAACACGCCATGCATCGTCGCTTCCGGCACTAGAGCTGCCTCAAGGGCCGCGAGCACCACGGGCATGAACTCCGGCCGGCACCCAGCCATCACGGCATTGATCGCAACTTTCTCGACGGTTATCGGGGTAAGATTGGGCGGCACGTCACCGATAATTTCGTCAGGCGGGCGACTCGTGCCTTGCAGCATTCGCATGATCCGTGCATCCGTTGGCGGCACGACCGGCAATCCGTCGGACCAACCACGTTCGAAACAGCTTTCAATCTCGTCATCCCATTCTCCGAGACTGACCGGACGCGCCGTGATTCCGGAATCGCCGAACCGCGACACGAGGTTTTCCCATGCACCGGGCTCGCGCGTACGCGAGCCGCAACCGGGCCGTTCCGCGGGTAGATCCGGACCAAGATTGCGCTGCTCGGTGAGGTGTTCCCATTCCACCCGATGCCAGCCATATGTGCGTCCGACCTCATCCCCGTCGCGCAGTTTGACGAGCGCGGGAACTGCTTCGATATCGAAACGATATGAGTGTTCCAGGGACGTGTCGTCTATGGCCGGCACAGTCGCCGGAAATGACGGGTCGTCCTGTGTGATGACCACGGTTTCGGCGTCCGACTCCTTGAGCCCTGCAAGCACCGGCTCGATCATGACACACGTTTCGCATTCGGCCTTTACGAAAATCGCGAAACCATCCATGGGCAGTTGCTGTGCCGACAACCCGACCTCCATCTGTCCAAAACCGGCCCCACCGAATAACCCATCCTGTCGCGTTAGCATTCGCAACCTGCGACGCGTGAGCGCGTGTCAGCCCTTGTACTTGAAATAGTCGCCTTGCCAGAAATAGTCGCCCACCCGGACGTCCTTGATGACATAGACGCCATGGGGATAGGTGGCATTGGGGATCGAGCCGAGCAGCGTCGCGTTAATGGTGATGGTCTCTTCGTCGCCATCGTTGATCTCGGCCTGAATCGCCGAGAGAGCATCCAGCACCGGGTGCTGGGGTTTGCCTTCAAAAATCACCGGCACACGCTTGTTCGCCACCTGAAGCATGACGGTGAAGGCAATGTGGTTGTTGGGGCCGTCCATCTTGGCCGCATAGACGAGGGAAAGAGGCACGCCGACCAGTTCGGCCGGTTTCTGTTTGTCCGCGGCGGCAGGGCCCGACACCGTCCCGGCAAGTGTCAAGGCGAGGAAAGCTGCGAAGGCCGAGTTGCGAAGTCTCATCTTGCTGATCCCCCTGGTTGGGCGGCGGCGGACAGGCGACATGCCTTGAGGTACGCCACGAACATCTGATCGTTACACTAAAAGTGTGCTCGTCTTGAGATTGCAACTGCTTTGCACCATTTTGATTTTGAAAAGGCCTTGGAAAAGGAGTTCCCCATGCGCACGGTCTGGATTTCCAGCGGGTTGGTGTTGGCCGTCGGTCTCGCGTTGACCGCAACGTTTCCGGGCAATGCGAAAGATGCCCAGCAAGCAGACCAGGGCTACGCGGACAAGCTGTGGGGCGCGCTTGAGAAGAAAGGGCTGACCGGAGCGTCCGCCAATCCCGGAGCGCCGAAGGCCGCGAAGGAGCCCCACGGTCCCGCCGCATCGACAACCGTCTCAGAGGTGACGGTCGGCGGCCATACGGGCAAAGTGGCCGTGCAACACGTCTATGGCGACAAGGGAACGAGCCCCGACGAGATTGCGAAAGACCCGGGCAAGCATCTCAAGGCGGTCAATGTGATGGTCAAGCGCAAGCCCGGCTATGACCCGGAGCACGGAGACTGGATGTGGGTCGCCTATGACCCGAAAGGCAAGATGGCGGTCCCGAAAGGGGCGACGCCGGTCGGCACCACCGTTTCTCCATGCAGCGACTGCCATGCCCAGCAGAAGGGGCAGGATTACCTCTATCACCGGCAATAGCGCACGCGCGCGCATTGCGAAGGCGGCTCGGGCTCTAGCGGAGTCCCCCTAACGACCGCAACACGGGTGATGCCGGCTTTCGGGGCGGCGTCCCTATCGTTGCGCGTATCTGGCCAGGCGCTCCTCGAGCGTGCCCGTATGAAGTTCGAACATGTGGTTGTCGTAGTCGTAAAAGTAGATGGAGCGGCCTTCTCCTTCGACGCGCGACCTGCCCTCCAGCACTTCAAGTCCCAACGCCCTGATGCGGGCGAGACGGTCGTCGAATTCCGAAACGGGGATCTTGAAGGCCACGTGGTTGTATGTCTTGTCGGGCAGAGGATCACCTTCCATCGTCGCGATCCAATGACCGCCGATATCAAAGAACCGCTCGCGCGACCGGGAGAAGGTGTTGTCGCCACTGTCGTAGAGTTTCTTCGCGTCGAAGACCTCAATCAGCAGCTTTTCCATTTTGTCGAGATCGCTGACGATGAACGTCAGATGGCTGAGCCCTTCGACCATTCTTCTGATCCTCCTTGATCCTCGGCAAACGGGTTCGCCGCTACGCGCTATCGACAATGATGCCAGGGTTCATGATGCCTGCCGGGTCGAGCCGTTTTTTGGCGGCGCGGTAAGCCTCTCCGAACAGGTTCGGTCGCTGTTTGTCGTACCATGGACGGTGCAGGCGGCCGACTGCGTGATGATGCGTGACCGTGCCGCCGAGGCGCTCGACGATGTCGGCCGTTCGGGCTTTGATTTCAGCATATTGTTCGAGCAACGCCTCCTTACGGCCCAGGGCGCGCCATGTAAAGTACGGCGCCGGCCCGTCGGGATAGATATGCGTGTAGCGGCAGGTCACATAGGCCGGGCCTCCGGTGACGTCGCGGATGGCCGCCTCGGTTTCCGCGCTCACCTTGGCATGAAAGTCTTCCACGCGGTCCCAGGTGATGGCGGTCTCGAAGGTTTCGTTGAGGATCGCCCGCGCAGTCATGAATTCCCGCTGGAACGGCAGCCGGATGAAGTAGTTTCGGTACTTGCCGGCTGCACCGCTGCGCCGCGCGTCCTCGTCAGTCTCGACGATCGGTGTCCCTCCATGGTCCTGGCAGCATAACAGCGCCAGATCGAGCCAATGCTCGACCGGGTGATCAGCCGACTCGAATGACAAGGCCAGCATGCTTTGCGAACCGTCCCCGGCACCGGCAATCTTCGTCTCGGTTCCATCGACAACCCGGCAATTGGCCGGATGCAGCCCGGCCTGCGATATGGCTCGGACGGCTCGGGACGCCGTGGCAAAATCATCAAACAAGACCGAAGCGGATGCGCGGTGGGTCGGGCGCCGGTGAACGCGGGTCCATGCTTCCGTGATGATGCCGATTGATCCTTCCGAGCCAAGAACCATACGGTCCGGGCTCGGTCCGGCGCCGGAACCGGGAAGCCGGCGGCTTTCCATGACACCTTCCGGCGTGACAGTACGGATGCTTTCGATCATGTCGTCGATGTGGGTGTAGACGGTGGCGAAGTGGCCGCTGGACCGCGTGGCGATCCAGCCACCGAAGGTCGAAAGCGCATAGGATTGCATGTAGTGACGCATCGTCAGGCCATGCGGCTTCAATTGCGCTTCCAGATCCAGGCCCTGGATGCCGCCTTGGATGCGCGCAGCAAGTGACGTTTCGTCGACCTCGACGATCTTGTTGAAGTTCTTCATGTCCAGGCTGATCGTTGCGCCGAAGCCCTCCTTTGGTGGTTCGACGCCGTTGACGACGCTGGTGCCGCCGCCAAAGGGCACCAGCGCGATGCCTTTGTCGCCGCACCAGTCCATCAGGGCGCTGATGTCGTCCTCCGTACGCGGATAGGCGACGATGTCGGGCGGGTTGGAGAAATCGCGCTGGAAGGCCCGGATGGAGTCCATCAACGAGGCGCCATAGCTGTGAAAGGCACGGTCGTACCGGTCCGTGCTGCAGATCGAACTGAGAGCGGCGGGGGCTTTGATGCGGGGCTCGCGCAGTTCGATCTCGTCCAGGGTCGGCGGCGGTGTGACGTCAAAAGACTCAACGTTGAAGAAACCGGCCCATTTCTCCTCGAGCTCGCTGGTTTCCTCGGGCGTCAAGCCTTCGTCTTCGTAGCCCCATCCTTGAATCTTCCGCCGCCGCATAGCGCCCTCCCAAACTCAACCTGTTGCGAATGTCGTTACGATGGCTAATTGAAACTATCTCTACAAACGACAAAATCTAAAGGTTAGAATAATCCAATCTTATCCTCAGGGTGCTCTGGACGGACCAATATGCGGCGGCGCTTGCCACCATTAAGCCGAATCCGGGTGTTCGAGGCGGCAGCGCGCCATGGCAGTTTCGCCCGAGCCGCCGACGAATTGAACATTACCCCGGCTGCCGTGAGCCAGGGTGTGCGCGCCCTTGAAGACTATCTCGGCAAAGCCCTTTTTGAGCGCAGCCCCCGAGAGGTGCGGCTGTTGGAGGGCGGTCGCGCCTATCTGACGCGCCTAGGCCCGGCGCTGGACGAAATCTCGGCCGCGACCGACGACGTCTTGAGCGTCGACGCCGCAGGGTCGAGCGTTGTGGTGGGCGCATTTGGTGGTGTGCTGCAGCGCTGGCTGTTGCCTCTTTGGGCTGAGGCCCGGCCGCAAATGGCGCCGCTTGCAGTCCGTCTTGTATCGATCCTCGGTGAAGTCGATTTCGACGCCGGTGAAATCGATGCCACCGTGCGAACCAATGGCCGGCCATCGGCGGATCTGTGCTGTGAGCGTCTGCTGGAGGCACAAATGTTCCCGGTGGCAAGTTCGGGGTTCATCGAACGTCACGGCATGCCGAAGACGATCGCCGATCTTATGGCGCTGCCATTGCTCCACTCGGACTCAAGACCCCAGGACTGGCGTTACTGGCTCTCGGCGGCCGGCTACAGCGAACCGGTTCCAGACCCTCCCCAGGACTGCCGTTTCGATTCAATGGGAACGCTTACCGATGCGGCGGCGGCGGGCATGGGTGTGGCCGTCGGCATCGAGTGCCTGATGACACGGGAACTGGCTGACGGCGAACTGCACCGTCTGTTGCCGGAAATCGGCGCCCAAAGCTGTCACTTCGACCTGATCTACCCGACGAACAGGCTGGCGCGGCCGGCCTTCCGGGAGTTCCGCGATCTCCTGATCAGTCGTTGCGAGCGGTAAGTCGCTATGGCCGACCGCCGGCAATTCTGACGTTTGCACCGGCCACATACGCTGCGGCATCCGACATCAGCCAGACGATGCCTTCGGCAATCTCGTCTGCTTCGCCCACGCGGCCGATCGGTATCATCGGACCTTGTTCGTCGACGTCAGGGCCGGTCATATCCGTGCGCGTGAGGCCCGGGGCAACAGCGTTGACGCGAATGCCTTCAGCCGCGACCTCCTGCGACAGCCCGATGGTGAGCGTGTTCACCGCGCCTTTCGAGACCGCATAGAGAATGTTCCTGTTGGCACCCCCACGGTGCCCGGCACCCGAGGATACATTCACGATCACCCCGCCATTGCCGCCATGCCTGGTCGACATTCGCTTTATGGCCGCCAGCGCGCACAGCATGTAGCCGGTGACGTTAACGGCCAGAACGCGCTCGATGTCGTCGACGGTCAGGGCATCAAATCTCCCCCGGGGACCGATGATGCCGGCATTGTTGACCAGTCCGTCGAGACGGCCCCAGGCAGACTCGACCTCGTTGAAGAGACGGGTCACATCGCTCTCAGACGCCGTGTCGCCCTGTATCGTCAGCGCATGTCCGCCTGCCGCCTCCACCGCTGTCGCTGTCTCTTCGGCTGCTTCTTTGTTCGTGTGGTAATTGACTGCAACGGCCCAACCCTGGGCACCCAGGAGTTTGCAGGTCGCGGCACCTATGCCTCTGCTTCCTCCAGTGACAATGGCAACCTTACGTTCCATGCGGCGTGCTCCCCCCTTGGTGGTCAGTCTGCGAACCTGCCGGATCTTAACCGCCGAGCTGCTTGTCTGTCAGTCGGCGGCGCGCGATTTTTCGTTCGAACCAAACGAATGCGAAATTCGTCGCGCCATTGACCCCGGGCAGACATTCCTTCGCATCGAGAAAGCGGCTATACCTCCATCGTTCCAGGGGCCCGCAAGACAAAGAAGGCCATGGAAATGAGCAACATTTGCGTCAGCTCGACTGGTTCGGAATTCATAAACGGTACGGTTTGATTTCATGCTCGAGGCCTGGCTGTCTATCGGTTACATCGTCCTGCTCGCGATCCTCCTGCTTGCCTACATCTTGTGGCGCAAGGAGAGCCCCCTACTCGCCATCGCCGCGCTCGTGGTGGGTGTCCCCCTCTGGTTCGGGTGGGAATATGCACGTCCGACATGGACAACGGGCGTCGTCACCGGGACCGAAGTGCGCCGCAGCGATCCCGACGCCAGCGGCAAGACAACCGACGACCAGTACATCTATATGCGCAACCGGTCCGACAGGGGCCTTGAGCTCAACAACGAGGATTCATGGTGGTGGTTGAAGCGCAACAGCGAACGGGCATTCAATGACGCCAAGACCGCCCAGTCTCGCAACACGCAAATGACACTGATGTGGAACCAGTGGCGCTCCACGCTCTTCAGTTGGTACCCCAACCTGATCGCCATCGGCCCCGCCGGTTCCTGGCCCTGGTGGTCGCCGCGAACCATCATCTTCTACGCCGGTTCCCTCGTGCTCTGGATCGGTTTCTTCTACGGCTTCATCCGACTGCACGCGGCGATTGCGCCGGTTCGCGAACCCAAATCGGATCAGAAGCAGGATTCCTGATTCAGACTTTCCGGGAACGTGGGCAACTAACGGAGTCCCGCCAATGACAGTCGATAAAGGAACCGAACTGAAGCTGTTGGCGTCATGCATCGCGCACGCTCCAAACCCCCACACCAAGAGAGACTTTTTGTGGAAGTATCTCGGGCTGCTCTACAAAGCGGCAGAAGATGCCCACCCCTCACTCAGAATGCACGCAACCGGCGACTCCGGGTACGAAACGGTCGTGCCGGTTCTCATGTTGCAGGAAGCACTCCGGGAAGCCGACGACCGTGAAGTGCCCGAGTTCTTCCAGGACGCTTTCGAACCGTCCGCATCGGGTGGACCGAAGCGGCCTAGCCGAGACAGATTCTTCCTGTCGCTGGCATCGGCAGTCATAACCGCTCTTGAACAGAAATACGGGCTCTCGAAAACCGATGCCGCGAAACGCGTGGTCAGACATCTCAGAGACGTCGTCAGCATCGAATTGCCCACCAGATCGCGCAACCAACTAGCCGATTGGCAGAGCATGCTCGAGTGGCGCGACAAGTGTGCGAGCGGCGCGGAGGGCGAATTCGAATTCGGTATCTACGAAATGTACTGCAGGCTTTTCGGGTGCCACGAGATGCCGTGGGGCTCCGATGTTTCACAAGCGCTGACCGCCGAGCAGCTTCTCGACGTCTATCTCTCGTCCGATACCCGACCGCACGATCCGGTTAAGCTTCCGTAACCCGACGACGTCAACCACGCTGTGGTGATCAACTGCAATTGCCTCAGCGTCTTCTGCACCGCTCGTAAGATAAGGTTTCGCCGTCCTCGATCACGTCGAGCCGTGAGCGAGTCTCGGTCGAGCAGAAACGCTGATTGCGGCGCTGGACGGTCATCCCGTCGTCGCAGCGGCAGAACAGGCTCATCTCGAAGCAACTGTCAGAAGGGCTTGACCCTTCGAGAATGCAGACACAACCGCCGCCGGTCTGAACGTAGCCCTTGCTCAAAACGAAATAGTCGCCATCTGCTCGGTTGGCATATAAACGGCAACCACGCGCCTGGGGGTCGTCATCGACCTTTCCCCAGGCACCAAACATCGCTTCCAGATTCTCGTTGGCGGCGCGGGCAACAGGCGGGCTCAACATCGCAATGGCAAGAGACATGGCGATAAACAAGGAGATCCACTGCCGCGCGGGTCCCATTTAGGATCGGCCTCACTAATTCGTATTGCCCGTTCAGCTTATACATCCTAACCAATCTGGGCCGCGATCCAAAGCAACTTGCTGTTTAATGCTTCGTATTATCGGGAAAATCAGGTGAGAATGTCCGATTGTGGCATTGAGCGGCTGCTCCCGGACCTGGGGCGGCGTGGAGCGTAACCGCGAGGTGGATGATAACTGGCTGAGTTTTGAAGTATCGAGTGGAGGGATGCTATGTTGTGTTACGAGCGTGGAAATGCGAACTCACATGACCTGCCGCAAGTTGAACCACCCGAAAGAACCTGCATCAAACACCGTCTCGGAATCCTGACGGCCCTGCTGATCGTCGGCTTGTTGTGGTGCATGCCGGCGCAGGCCCAACAGGCGGCCGGGGAAGTCGAGCGCCAGAAAGGCACCGCAAGCCGCACTGCGGCCGGCAGCACCAGCGATCTGGCGCAGGGCGGCCGTGTCTTTGTCGGTGACGAGATCCGCACCGGCGCGGGTGCGCGGCTGCAAATCCGTTTCGGCGACCAGTCGAGCCTGACCCTGGGCGAGAATGCCCGCATCACCATCAACCGGTTCGTCTACAAACCTGACGGCGACTCAAATCAAGGGCTGGCCATATTGAAAGGCGTGTTCCGCTTTTCCACCGGCGAAATCGGTAAGCGGACGCCCGGCAATATCGCCTTCACAACACCGGTGGCAACCGTCGGCATCCGCGGCACCGTCTTTGTCGGTGGTGAACTCACCGTCGGCATGCCGCCCGGCCAGCCGCATTACGGCTTCCAGATCACCGAAGGCTCAATCGAGGTGACCTCCCCCGGCGGATCGGTCGTGCTCGACGAACCGGGCGAAGGCACCTTCCTGCCCCTCACCCGCGTCGCCGCGCCGACGCCCGTACGCCAATGGACCCCTGAGGAAGCCGCCGAGGCTCAGGACGCCCTCGCGTTCTAGAGATCGAAACCCGATAGCCGCTGCCCATTGGGCGGCGGCTGCCGGACACCTCGCCTCTGCTTTCAATGTCAAACCGGGAGTGCTCTGTTATCCTCGGGACCTCTGACTATGGGCCGAAGGAAACAGATCAATGGCAGACGATTGCAGAATATGCAGCGCGGAAAGCGTCCAGGCCGCCGCGAACGGGCTTGCTCATGCCAAACGCTTTCCCGCGCCGGCCTTCGACGGGCACCTCGTCGTTGCGACGACCGCACACAAGGACCTCGTCGACGTGACGCCGGATGAATGGCTGGCGATCGGCGAATTGATCGGTCAGCACACGCGTGACGTCAGCGGCACCGACGGTTTCGAAAAGATGTACCTGCTGGCGATCGGGGATGCCGACAAGGGGCATTTCCACCTGCACATGGTTCCAAAGGAACTCGAAGACCGCGGGATGGGTCCGTTCATCTTCGGACCCGAAGGATGGAACGCCAACCGCAAGACCTGACCGGTCGCCACCTCCATCATGTCTCCCGGTGACGGAAAAGCGCCGCAGGCGCCAATGCCGCGATTGGCCCGTCTCTAGGCAGATGACCAGACCTTCATACTGAAACCAAAATGCGACCGCTTTTTGCCTTTTGCTTCACTCAGACACTTGTTTCCTGAATGCCTTCTTACAACAATTTTTTTGCAACGAGAATTCGATATTTCGACAGGCCAATTACACGATCTAAAAAATATAACAACTCGATATTTTGACAAATTTCTATATTCAGTCTTCACATCATTCATTCATACGCATATAATAAAAAAGGACTTCTAATTCTTCGTTTTTTGCATTTGTACTGTGTTCTATACCGTTCGATAATTTATAGTTATTGTCCATTTAAGTGGAAGAATTCCCACATGAAGCTCGGGATTCCCATCTATGACGGCGTAAATCTCCTCGACGTGGCCGGGACGTTGGAGATGTCCCATTGGGCGGGCCGGAATAATCTCAAGCCGCTTCTGGTCTCCTCCGACGGCGACACTGTGAAATCATTCAACGGCGTGCGCTTTAAGGCTCGGGCGAGCTTCGCCGAAGCGCCGGCCTTGGACATTTTGTGGGTGCCGGGGGAAGACCCTAACGTGCTCGAGGACATCATGAGGGAACCAACCTGAGCCTGGAAAATCTGGAGGAAGTCTTGGCGGTCAGGATTGGTCGCTCGAGCCTGATGTAGATGTCACCGAAGGCGACCCGATGCCGTTCCGCTAGCAGGGTCGCGGGGAAATCGGTCGTGAGGCCTAGGTCTGCGATTACTTGGGTTATGTCGTTCCTGACTGGCCGAATGGTGTCGATCAGGTCGACGAAGTTGTCGGTACGATTGTCCGGACCGAACCGCATTGGAACGGCGAAGCAGAGGCAGGCTTGTAGCTTCGTGAATTGCCGTTCGTGCCTGAGCCGGCAGCAATTTGAACTCTTACGGAGGACCACAACAATTAGTGACTGAGCAGCTCGTTGCCGGAGCCATACGGCGAAAAAATGGGAGAAGGAACCATGGTAGGTAAACTCAGCAGGCGGCATGTGTTGATCGGCGTTGCCGCGGCAGCATCCACGCCTTATTTGGCAAATCTCAGGGCACAGCGGGCATCTGCCGAAGGCAGTATCAGGGTACGGCGCGAGGTACATGGCCTTGTCGGCTCAGATGGCACGTTGGACCCCGACCTCGTTACCTATATGGACGCGGTCGCTGAGACACAGAATTCATCTCCTATACTCTGGCACGCAGTGACCAGATTCCATGACGCGTTTTGCGCGACCGGTGCCGGTGCCCGCGAAGTTCACTGGAACTGGCGGTTCATCATGTGGCATCGGGCCTATCTGGCGACCTATGAGCGGATTCTTCAAGAGCATTCTGACAAGACAGTCGCGCTGCCCTATTGGAATTGGTTCAAGTCCAACGCGTTGCCCAAGGCGTTCACATTGGGTGCGCTCAACCATCCTGGACGAACGTTTGGCGCTGATTCTGAAACGGGAACTCCCTCGCGCCCCCTCGATCCCGGTGACAAAGGTCGCACCGAACTCAACAATTACAACGTGACAGAGGCGTTCGGGCCTGACGCAGGTGCAAGCTTTTTCGGGCATGAATATGCCCCCTTTAGCAACAGGGCTGGTCGACCAGAATACGGCGGACATGGCGGAATACACAATTGGGTCGGCGGCGATATGGCAAGTCTGAATACCTCCTCGCTGGATACATGTTTTTATTCGCACCACGCCAATGTTGACCGCATGCTTGAGCTTTGGAAGGCAAATAAGGCGCCGACCGACTGGTTCGCCAATGCACCGGCTGCTTGGAAGGATCAGATCTTCGAGTTTGCCTTCAGCGACGACCGAGTTTATCGCTATCGCGCTGCGGACATGATCGACACGTCGAAAATCGTCGACGTGGACGGCATAGAGCTCGGCTTCGTCTATGACGACGTTCCAAAGACACAGATCGCAGCAACTGATACTGGTCTGATTGCATTTTCACAGCCGAACGTGACCGAAAACGCGCTTACCCGAGTCGAAATGCGGGTGAAGCCGCCGTCCCAATCCTTCTCACTCGGTGCGCTTGAGGTTGCGGGCGGTCAGGGTTCCACCTCAACTTTCGAAATCAACGATGCAGCTCGGGCCGTCACGAACAATTTCATCGGCAAGACTGAACAGGGAGGAGGTGTGAAAACACTGGAGAATTTCTCTTTCAGCCGGACCAAGCCGCCCTCCGCACGCTTGGTGCTGCGCGACGTTGTTCTTCCGGGCAAGAACTCACAGGTCAACTTCTTTATCAATGTAGATGAGCCGGGTTCTGCCGCGATCAAGGATGGTGGCCGCTATCTCGGCACGATCAACACGATTCCCTCGCGCGAAGGTGACGTTGTATATGACGAGCTGTCGTTTGAGGCGTCCGATGAAATCCTAGAGGTTCTCAGATCAGAGAACAGGATTTTTGTGTCAAGTTTCACGCGCTATCTCGGCAAAGAGGACAAGGTGCAGATTGGCGAGGTTGAGCTGATCATTGAGTAGTCTCAGAAGAAGTAACCGTGACAGTGGCGCGGCATAGCCAGCACTTTGCCTAACGGCCGCTTTGATCGAGGACTTGAGACCAGCGCGAACGAAAGTCCGGTTAATCGTACTGACGAGGTTTGGGAATCTCTGCACCCGTTACTGGCCTTAGAGTTTTGAGGTCAGGTTGGCACTGCTCGGTTCTGGACGATCTATGCCCGGACCCGAAGGGTGGAACGCCAACCGCAAGACCTGACCGGTCGCCACCTCCATCATGGCTCCGCGTGACGGAACAGCGCCGCGGGCGTCAGGCCCTTCAGTTTTGGCTCTCCAGCAATTTCGCCAGTTCCTTCAACGCCACGGCAAGCTCATCGAGCGCCGGACTTGCAAGGGCGATGCGGACGGCGTTCGGGGCCGTGGCGCGCTCGACCGCGAAGGCGGTGGCCGGAGCAATGGCGATGCCGCGCGCCTTGGCTTGCGCAACGAAGCTCTCCACACGCCATTCCCGAGGCAGCGTCAGCCACAGGTGATAGCTGCTCTCGTCCGTCGCGACCGTCCAGCCCTGCAAGGCCTCTCTCGCCATCCTGTTCCGGTTTAACGCGTCCTTTCGCTTGTCCTCTTCGACCTCCTGCGCGACACCGGACAGGATCCAGCGGACCGCGATTTCGAGCGGGATCCGCTGTGGCGTGAGGCCGGATGCATTGATCGACTCACGGCAACGCCGAACCAGTTGCGCCGGCACGACGATCAGACCGACGCTGAGGCCCGCACACAGTCTTTTCGAGAGCGAGTCCACGACAACCACGTTTTGCGGAGCGAGTGCTGAAAGCGGCGGGTTGCGGTCCGCCGACAGGAACGAATAGACGCGGTCTTCTATGGCGACAATGCCGTATTTCTCGAGGCGCTCCGCGATCTCACGGCGCCGTTCCGGCGGCATGGTCGCGCCCGTCGGGTTGTGAAGACAGGGCTGAAGATAAATCACCCCGGTGTTGCCACCCGCGCCCAACCGGTCGATTTCACCGGGCAGGACTCCAAACTCATCCATCCGGAGCGGCACCGGTACGATTTTGAGTTTTTCGACAATGGCGCGGGCCACCGGATAGGTCAGGGCCTCGATGCCGAGCCGTTCCCCCGGTCCGGCAAAGGCTGAGATGGCCGCGGACAATGCCTGCTTGCCGTTGCCTGTGACCAGAATTCGGTCCGGTGCAGGTTGCCAGGTGGGCGTGGCAATGTGTGCGGCAAGTGCCTGTCTCGCCGTATCCCAGCCATCCGCCGACATCGCGCGCATGCTTTGCGCGAAGACCTGCGTGTTGCGAACAAGATCGAGAAACGCGCCTGCGAGCTTGTGCGGCTCTCCGACCGCACCCGGCACGTTCAGTTCAAGGTTGACCGGCGCGTCGGGTGGCTCCGCGAATGACGCAACGCCGGACGCAGGCGCATAGCGCACGTAACTCCCCCTGCCCACCTCGCCGGCGATGAGACCGCGTGTGACCAGCTCCTTGTAGACCCGGCCGGCGGTCGAGGCCGCGATGCCCCGCTGATAGGCGTATTCACGTTGCGGCAGAAGTTTCTGGCCGGGCGCCAACCGGCCGGTGGAGATATCCGAGGCGATCTCATCCGCAAGCTGATGGTAGTCGGACGTCATTATTGCCCTCGGTGCAATATATCGATTGCACTGAGCATGCGATCGCGTCATCTGTGTGTCAACCGGCACAAGAGGACCGGATGAGGAGTCGCGATGGCTGAACTGAAACATGATGGCGCCCATATTCGCTATGACGTCAAAGGTGAAGGCGACAATACGATCGTCTTCGTGCACGGACATCCGTTCAACCGGACCATGTGGGCGGAACAGGCGGCGTGCTTCGCCGAGCAAGGATGGCGCAGCATCCTGTTCGATCTGAGGGGATACGGCGAGTCCACCGGCACCGGGGAAACCACGTTCGATTTCGGGCAATTCGCGCAGGACATCGAGACGCTCATGGACCATCTTCGCGTCGAGAAGGCCGTTCTTTGCGGACTGTCCATGGGCGGCCAGATCGTCATGGATTGCTGCGAGCGGTTCCCGGAGCGCGTTTCGGGCGTGGTCCTTGCCGCGACCGCACCACAGGCGGAAACGGCGCGGAGCCGGCAGTCCCGACTCGCCATGGCGGATCGCCTTGAACGCGAGGGCATGGGCCCCTATGCGGAAGAAGTCCTGCCGAAAATGGTATCGGCGCGCAGCATATTGGAAGTGCCCGACGTCGCGGCATTCGTGCTCGCGATGATGCGCGGATCCGATCCGGCGGGGGCGGCGGCGGCGCAGCGCGCCAGGGCCGACCGGCCTTCATATGAGCCGACACTGTCCAAGCTGAACTGCCCCGCACTCATCGTGGTCGGTGACGCCGACGCCTTCACCTCCCGAAGCGATGCGGACCTGATGAACGGTCTGATCGCGGGCTCGGAACTCCTGTGGATGCCGGACGTGGGACATATGCCGAACCTGGAACGCATGGCCGAATTCAATGAGGCGATGCGCCGGCACCTCGATCGGGTCCGCGCACGCACAGGACAGTGACCGTGCGCTCGAACGATGCAAAAACAGTACTGGTCACGGGGGCGAGCTCGGGTTTCGGCGAGGCCATCGCCCGGCGCATGGTCTGCGAGGGTCACAAGGTCATCCTTGCGGCCCGGCGCATGGAGCGCCTGTCCAGCATTGCAAAAGATATGGGTCGCGAAGCGGTACACGCCGTGCAAATGGACGTGACCGACCGGGACGACGTTGCCAGGGCAATCGGCGGACTGCCGTCCGGGTTTGCGTCGATCGATATCCTGGTCAACAACGCCGGGCTTGCGCTGGGCCTTGCGCCGGCGCACGAAGCCGATCTGGATGACTGGGACCGGATGCTCGATACCAATTGCCGTGGTTTGATAGCCGTCACCCGTGCCGTCCTGCCCGGCATGGTGGCTCGCGGCCGGGGCCATGTCATCAACATCGGCTCCGTCGCCGGAACATATCCCTATGTTGGCGGCAATGTGTACGGCGCCAGCAAGGCGTTCGTCCGGCACTTCTCCCTCAATCTGAGAAGCGACCTCCATGGAACCGGGCTCCGGGTCACCTCAATCGAACCGGGACTTTGCAGCGGCACCGAATTCTCAGCCGTAAGGTTCAAGGGCGATCAGGAACGCGCAGCGGCCATGTATGAAGGGCTGATCCCGATCTCGCCTGAAGATATTGCCGAGGCGGTTGACTGGGCGGCGTCGCAACCCGCACATGTCAACGTAAACGCGATAGAGGTCATGCCTGTCGCGCAGAGCTTTGCCCCGCTTCAGGTGCACCGCTCCTGACCGACCGGCATGGCGACCGGTGACGGACCACACTCTGCGGCAGCCTATGCGAATGCAAATTCCAATGCGGTAGCGCCTGCCAGGGGGGCAAGCACGAACCCCCAATTCGTACTCTGAAATCCGGTTACGGGTCCCTGCTCGTCTTCGTCGAGCATCAAAACCCACCAGTTCAACGGGATGACCAGCATTGCGTAGAGCAATGCAAGCGGTGATCCCAGGCTGTAACCGAAAACCCCCAAACCAAGCGCGATGGCTCCGGCACCAATCATGCCAACCTCCAGCGCTGTTCGGGTTATGGCGTGTGCGCGGCAGTAAGTATGGCCGATGCACCGATACCGTGATGCTGCGCACGCAAATAACGTCTGCGCCAGGGCCGTTGCCCTGGACGGAATTCCGGCGCGTCTAAGCTGCGATCCCGGCAGCGCGCGTGGCGCCTCGGGCAATCACGCTTTCGCCGATTGGCGTGAAATCCGGTTCGCCGGAACGTGCCGTGTCTCGTGGTGCTGACCTGGCTTCGGCCGCCAACGCCGTTCGATAAAACAAAAGATGCGTCAACATCGCGGTATCCTCCGGTTCGCGATTGCAGCGCTTAAGCGAAAAAGCGCGTCGAATTGGACATAATTGCCTTCGCGGTGAACCGCCGTGGAAAGACGCGTGGTATTTGCCGGCACGGCATGGAAATTTCTTGCTCACCAGAGCGTTTCAGGTTTGCCCAAAAAAAACTCGCCGCCTTGCAAAGTCACAAGACGGCGAGCCGCACCTGCAGTTGGGTGCAACGTTGTTCAGCGTAGCGACATCAGGGCGGTCATCGTCCTTGCGTCTACCGGAAACGTAGGTGGATGGGGACCCTTGGAGACGTCGACGCCAGCCTTCTTCAATTGATCCGCGGTCAAGCTGGCGACCTCCGATCGCGCTTGAGCATGCTTCGCCGCCGCCTGCCGGCCATATCTGGTTTTCCTTTTTGAGGTGTAGGTCATGTCCAACTCCCGTGTTCGGGCTGAGTTCTTCGAAAGCGTCATGCACAATGTGGTGACGCGTGCGGCACCAAAAAGTGACGATGATCACACTTTGTCGCTTTTTTCTCGGGACGCCGCGAATATGACCTGGACTGGAGCCGCGGCCTCTCGTGTCGCTTTGGTTCAGCGCGGCATGAGGCCCAATTCCTCCAGATAGCGTCGCGCGCCCGGGTGAATATGTTCCGGTTTGACCGCGGCTTTCGCGGTGTTCTCCGGCAGCGTCTCACGGCCCTGTGCCAGGCGCTCGGCAAGCGCCGGCTGCGCCTTGTGAATGGCCTTGGCCAGCTCATAGGCCGTCTCGTCCGGAAGGTCGCTGCTTGCCAGGACGAAACTGAAGGACCCGACGCTCTCAACCGGCTCCGTCTGGCCCGGATAGGCGCCCGCTGGCACCGTCATTGGTGTCAGGAATGCATAGGCCTTGCCCACCTTCTCCGCCTGTTCCCGGGTCAGCCCCACCAGTTTGCCGCCGCCTTCCATGATCTTGGTGAAATTGGGCCAGCCGACACCCCCGCCCCAGAGCGCGTCGACTTTTCCGTCAAGCACCATGGGCGCGCCGAGCCCAGCCTTTTCGAGATATGTGGCCTGAAAGTCCTTGTCGCGGTCCAGATTCAGAGCCTCCGTGACATACTTGCCGAGCAGCGTCAGGCCCGATGCTGACGTCCCCCAGGCGACCTTTTTGCCAATCAGATCGTCGAAGGTCGTCGCCGGACTGTCGCCGCGCACGGCAAAGACGCCGAAGGTCGGATAAATTGCGGTGATGATCTTCAGCGAAGACCCTTCGCTTGCGAGTGCCTCCTGTGCCGGCAGACTGGCGACGAGGGCGACGTCAAGCTTCCCCTCTTTAAGGAACGGAATATTCTGGCGGCTGCCCCTGGTGGCTGTCGGAACCAGTTGAACATCCGAACCGGTCTTGTTGACCGCGTCAGCCAGCGCGCCGCCATAGAGCTCAAAACCGCCTCCCGGTGTGGCCGTGCCGAGTGTCAGTTTCTTCGGCGCGGCCTGCGCCGCCGCGACTGACGCGAACAGCACGAGTGCAAGCGCAAGCCGGGCGGCGATGGAGAACTGAAATCTCATTTTGTGAACCTCTCTTTGAATGGGGTCTGTGTTCGGCGGATCATTCTTTGCTTGTGTGGCGAGCTCGGGTTGAGCCATCGGCGCCGAGCATCCTGCCGAGATAGGCCGTGACAAGGCCCCAGGGGATGTTGATCAGATAGATGTAGAGCGGCGCGAGCGCGCCTTTGTCCAACAGAAGAAGCTCGCCGCCCCTCGACGGCACGACCACCAGCAAGGCGACGAGAACCGGCGCAAGCGTGAGAAGCAGCGCTTTCAGCCAAAGCGGCCTGATGGCGATGGGCAACAGGAAGATCAGGCCCCAGATGCCGCCCCACACCATCAACCGGTAGATGGTTGCGCGCTCCAGCGCCGGCTGCAGATCGACGCCCATGATTGCGGGAACGCCGATCGTGCCCAAAAGCCAGGCCGTCAGGGCCACGGCGAGTCCGCCGAGAGATGCCGCCGCGTAGTAGAGTGCTGCGTTACGAAACATGGAACCTGCCTGTTACCGATCCCGTTCGGCACGTCGCTTCGCACGCTGCCTCAGGCGACGGGGTCGCTCTTGAACTGGATGTCCACGCTGACCGGACGGTGATCGCTGGTGAAATCCTCCGCCTTATCGAATACGGCATTCACCGCATTATGGATTTCATGCTCAACCCGGCCCGCTCCCGCGGCGACACGCATGCCCGTCCTGTCCAGCGCCTCGCGGCCCGTCACGCCCTGGGTGAAGACGATATGGTCGAGCAGGATCTCCGGCGGGCGGTGCGGATCCCAGACATCGACAAACGATGCCGTCCAGCGATGTTCTTCCCCGAAATCGAACAGGGCGTGATTCAGAAAGCGGTCGGCGAAAAACACATCGCCTTGCAGGTTCGAGATGGCGTCGTGAAACAGATATTTGCGCTCGAATATCTCCTTTCCGACACCGTCATTCAGATCACCGCAGACGAAGACGACCGGTTCGGGCTCGTTGCGAAACCGGTTCTCGATGTAGTAGCGCACGTTCGTCGCTTCGGTCGTCAGCTTGATCCGCGCCTCAACCGCCGTCTGCTCGACCTTGAGGATCTTTTTGATCTCGTCGGCACTCAGCGTTTCCGTCTCGCGGCGCTGGTTGAGTTCACCGGCCTCCTTGTAGTCATCACCGCCGAACTTCGACTTCAGATGGCAGCCGATGATATCGACGCGCCGGTTGTCCACGGTCAGGACCAGGACCTGAGGATGCCGATAGTGCGAATGCTCCCGGTCCATCAGAACCGGCGCATCCTCCGCCCCCTCCGGCTCGTCTTCAGGTTCTTCCAGTGTCTCCGCACCCTCGGGTTTGAACAGCGGATGGATGATTTTCCATTTCTTGTTGTGCTCGCCCGTGTCGACCTTGGAAACATCGGTTCGACTCTCCATTTCGGTGGCCTCGAACCAGACCGTCTGCGCCAGAAGCCTGGGCTGCAGCGCCTGCATGCGGGCCGCCTTCACCAGAAAGAAAATGCCCTGGGAACCACGAATGTGCCAGGTGTCGCCAGCGGGCCGGTCGATCGCCAGCCACTGCCCGCCCAGATCCTCCGCGCAGAAGTCATGCAATCGCTGGATATTGCCGGTGGACGGACCTTCCTGGATACACAGCACGTCGGGGTCGACGCGCCGGATCTCCTCGGCAATCTGCTGGCGCTGAAGCCGCTGCAACGCCTTACCCGACTGCGAAGTCACCTTCTTGCTCAGTTTCGGCAATGTCCGCGTCTTGCCCTGCAATAACTGCCCGAACCAACCGATGTTCCAAGTTGTCAGCCGCATGCCCATGATGACGTTCCAATTCCCAAGACAGACATTGTAATCGCAAACTGGCCGCGTTGATCACGCCCGCGCACGAAAAAAGCCGATCCTGAGGATGGTAACGCGCGCTGCTGGCACTTCTAAGACATCCAATGGCGGCGCTGGCGCCGCGGCCTAGTAAGACGTCTTGAGTGTCTGCTCGTGCTCGAAGCGTTCGATGGCGAGTTCGATCAGCCGGTTGATGAGCTCGGAATACGAGATGCCGCTCGCTTCCCACAATTGCGGATACATGCTGATCCGCGTGAAGCCCGGGATCGTGTTGATCTCGTTGACGACGACATCTCCGTCGACGGTCAGGAAACAGTCGACACGGCCGAGCCCTTCGCATTCCAGCACCTGGAACGACCGGATCGCCAGCTCGCGGATGCGCTCGCTGACCTCGTCGGGAAGGTCCGCCGGGATTTCGAGCGCGGCCCCCTGCTCGTCGATGTATTTCGCTTCGTAGGAGTAAAACTCGTGGCTCGGGACGATCTCGCCGACGACCGAGGCGATCGGTTGCTCATTGCCGAGCACCGAGCACTCCAGCTCCCTGCCCTCGATGAACTCCTCGATCAGGATCTTTGTGTCATATGCGAAGGCATCGTCGACCGCCTCGGCTAGCGACGCCTGATCGCCCGCCTTGTGGATTCCGACCGATGATCCGAGATTGGCCGGTTTCACGAAGACCGGACTGCCGAGTTCCGCCGCAACGGCATCGAAATCGATCGTGTCGCCGCGCCGGAAAACCAGGAACTTGCCAATCGGGACGCCCGCGTCCCGCAACAGGCGTTTCATCACGTCCTTGTCCATGCCGACGGCCGAACCCAGCACACCGGCGCCGACGAACGGCACGCCGGCGAGTTTCAGCAGCCCCTGCACCGTGCCGTCCTCTCCAAAGGGGCCGTGAAGAATGGGAAAGACAACGCCGACGGCGGAATGCGACCCACCGGCTGCGATGTCGGTCAGCTCGCCGCCGCTTTGCGGCACGAGCGCCACGCTCTCCTCGTCCTGCCGGTTCAGCGCGATGAGTTTCGGGTCGCCGGCGTTGAGCAGAAATTCGGATTGATTGGGCAACAGCCATTTGCCGGACTTGTCGATGCCGATCAGCGCGACGTCGTACTTGTCCTTGTCGATCGCCTCGGCGACGTTCTTCGCCGACTGCAACGACACCTCGTGTTCGGCGGACTTGCCGCCGAACAGAATGCCGACCTTGATCTTCTTGCTCACCGTGTGCCCTCTGCCGCGTCCCCTGACGCGTTGCAACTGCCTAACGGCACTGCCGGTTCCGATCAAGCGGGTTTTGCCCTGAAAACGAACCACCCGAGCGAAATCACATGGCGTCTCAACCTCTTCTCGACTTCCATGATGACAAAGAAGACAACACCGGTGCCGATGATGACCGCACCTTCGGCGATCGAGACCGGCCGCGTCTGGAAAAGCACATGCATGGCCGGAAGATATGTGAAGGCGATCTGCGCCAGCACGGTCGTGCCGACGCCTATCAACACGGCCGGGGTGCCGAGCACGCCCTGCCACGTGAATGAGGTCGAGTGCAGATAGCGCACCGAGAACAGGTAGAAGATCTCCATCACAACGATCGCGTTCACGACAATCGTCCGCGCCTCTTCAAGTGAGGCCCCGTTCTGCTGTGCCCAGGCGAACAGGCCGAACCCGCCGATGGCGAACAGAAAACACACGAAGACGATCCGCCACAGCAGCTCACCCGACAGCAGCGGCGTATCGGCGTCCCGCGGCGCGCGTTTCATGATGTCGGGCTCGGCCGGTTCGAAGGCAAGAACAAGCCCCAGAGCAACCGCGGTGACCATGTTGATCCAGAGGATCTGCACCGGTGTGATCGGTACGGTCAGTCCGAACAGGATTGCGGCCATGATGATCAGGGTCTCGCCGCCGCTGGTCGGCAGCGTCCAGCCGATCACCTTGGTTAGGTTGTCATAGACGGTCCGGCCTTCCCGGACAGCGGCAACAATCGAGGCGAAGTTGTCATCGGCCAGCACCACGTCGGAGGCCTCCTTGGCAGCCTCGGTCCCGTTCACGCCCATGGCGACGCCGACATCGGCGCGCTTGAGGGCCGGCGCATCGTTGACGCCGTCGCCGGTCATCGCGATCACCGCCCCTTCGGCCTGCATCGCTTCGACAAGACGAAGCTTGTTTTCGGGGCTGGTACGGGCAAACACCCCGGTGACCGAAGCGACCCGCCGCAACGCCGCCTGGTTCAGTCCGTCAAGCTCCTTGCCGGTGGCAACCACATCGGCGGACCCAATCCCGAGTTTTTCGGCGATTGCGCTCGCCGTGGTCGCATGGTCACCCGTGATCATCTTCACGACGATGCCGGCACTCTGGCACTCCGCGACGGCGGATACGGCTTCAGGCCGAGGCGGGTCGATCAGTCCGACGACGCCTTGCAACGTCAGTCCGCGTTCGACATCCGCAGGTGCAAGATCACGGGTGGTCGCCGCGATCTCCCGGGACGCGACCGCCAGAACGCGATAGCCCTGGCGCCCCAACTGTTCGATTTCATCTTCCCAATAGGCGGTTTGCATTGTCGCCGGCCCCGAGGTTGTCGCCTCGCGATCGCACATTTCGAGAACGCGCTCCGGCGCGCCCTTGACGCAGGCGATGGCCGGCCCGGTCTTCGCATGATGCAGCGTGGCCATGTAGCGATGCTCGGCCTCGAAGGGAATTTCGTCGAGGCGGGGAAATTCCTCGCGCAGCTCGTCCTGATCCTGACCGGCCTTGACCGCGAGGACGACGAGCGCGGCTTCCATCGGGTCGCCATCGATAGTCCAACCGTTGCCATCCGCGTGCCGGAGCGCAGCGTCGCTGCACAGAAGCGCGGTGCGCGTGAATTGCAACAGAGCTTTCTCCTTGGCGGGATCAATCTTGCGATCCCCGACGCTGAACCCGCCTTCCGGCGTATAGCCGGAGCCGCTGACATCGATGGCGCGGTCGGACAGGACGACCTTCATGACGGTCATTTCGTTGCGGGTGAAGGTCCCGGTCTTGTCGGAGCAGATCGTTGACACGGAGCCGAGGGTCTCCACGGCCGGCAACTCCCGGATGATGGCGTTGCGCGCCGCCATCCGCTGCACACCGATGGCGAGCGTGATCGTCATGACTGCCGGAAGGCCTTCGGGAATGGCCGCCACCGCCATGCCGACCACGGTCATGAACGCCTCGTCCAGCCGATAGTCCCGGACGAGCGTGGCGAATGCGAATGTGACGGCGGACAGTGCAAGCGTGACGAATGTCAGCAGGCGCGCGAAACCGTTCATCTGCCGGATCAGCGGCGTCTGCAGTTCCTGGACCCGGCCGAGGAGCGCGCTGACGCGCCCGAGCTCCGATGAAAGTCCGGTTGCAACCACGACGCCGGTCCCGAGACCGGACGTCACAAGTGTGCCTGCATAGGCCATGGATGTCCGGTCGCCGAGCGGCACGTTCGGGTCGACCGCGTCCGTACCCTTTTCGACGGGCACGGACTCGCCTGTAAGGGCCGCCTCGTCGATGTGCAGGTTCCGCGCCTTCATCAGCCGGACGTCGGCGCCGACGCGACCCCCGGCCTCGAGCAGCAGGATGTCGCCCGGCACGATCTCCGCGGCATCGAGTGTTACTCTCCGCCCGTCCCGCAGGATCGAGACCCGGGGACTAATCATGCTGCGAATGGCCTCAAGCGCCCGTTCGGCGCGGCCCTCCTGCACAAAGCCGATCACCGCATTGAGAATAACGACGGCCAGGATGACCGACGTATCGATCGCGTGGCCCAACATGGCGGATATGACCGCCGCGCCGAGCAGGACGAAGATGAGAAGATTGTTGAACTGTGCAAGCAGGCGAACAAAGACGCTCTTGCCCGCGGCGACGGGCAGCGTATTCGGTCCGTAACGCGTGAGCCTGTTTCCGGCTTCCTTCGCGGAAAGGCCATTCGCATCCGCTTCCAGGTCTGCGAGCGTGTCCGCTACGGTCCGCGCATACCACGCAGGCTCTATCTTCTCGTGTTTCATGGCTCCCCACGGACGATTTCGATGTTACCCCGATTTGTGTGTCAGGAGGGCTCCGGGAACGCGCCCGAAAGGTGTGATCGACGCCTTTTGGCCACGGCGATCGTCCGGATCGTATTGGAATTGCATGTCAACTGATTGATATCGATCAACGGCAACCACGCACACGGAATTGCGCTAGATCAAGTTCAATTCCGCGAATCTGCCGCAGGATGATTCACCCTTCAATTCTCAGCACGGGACCGATTGATGATTTCCAAGGTACGCGGCGACATCCTGTTGACCGGAGCTCAGGCGATCGCCCACGGCGTCGCCCCCCATGATCATTTCAACCAGGGACTTGCCCTCGCCTTGCGCGAGCGTTTCCCCGCCATGGCCAAGGATTTTCGTCACTATTGCCATCAGCAGAACCCGAAGCCCGGCGGCGCGTGGCTCTGGGCGGGACCGGAGCGCGTCATCATCAACCTGATGACCCAGGAGCCGGCGCCGAGCAAGAATGCGCATCCGGGCAAGGCGACCTCCCACAACATCAATCATGCGCTGAGGGCACTGCGCGGCGTTCTGGAGAAGCAGAACATCACGTCCATTGCGTTGCCGCGACTCGCCACCGGCGTTGGCGGGCTGGAATGGAGTGACGTGGAACCGCTCATCGATAAGTCACTCGGCGACCTGCAAATCCCCGTGATCGTCTACGAGACCTATGAGAAGGGCAAGAAGGCCGCCGAGAAACTCGGGTAGAGCCTTGTCGACTTGTTTGGCGGTCGGCCACGGACGTAACCATCGCGCACCGTGCAGGGGAGAGATGGGTTGCACCATACGGAAATCCTTTATGACGTTCTGGTCCTGCTGGTCGCGGCCGTCCTGATCGTTCCGGCGTTCAGGCGGCTGCGAACAAGCCCTGTTCTGGGCTATCTGACGGCGGGTATTCTGGTCGGTCCGTTCGGGCTGGCGCTCATAAGGGATTCGGCCGGAGCGCATACGCTAGCCGAGTTCGGCGTTGTCTTCCTCTTGTTCATGATCGGACTGGAGCTCTCGCTCGAGCGGTTGCGCTCCCTGGCGCATTATGTGTTCGGTCTCGGCGCACTTCAGGTCACGGTCACGGCATGCCTGATTGCCGGCGTGGCCCTCGCATTCGGGGCAAGTACCAACGCCGCAATCGTCATCGGCGGAGGCCTGGCCCTCTCGTCCACGGCGTTCGTACTGCAATTGCTGATCGAGCGCGGCGAACGGGCGGAACCCTTCGGCATGGTCTCGTTCTCGATCCTGCTGTTCCAGGACCTCGCCATCGTCCCAATGCTGATGCTGGTGACGCTGCTCGCCCAAGGCGACAGTTCCTTCGTCACGGCCGTGGGCATCGCCGTCCTGAAGGCGGCGCTCGCCCTGCTTCTCGTCGTCGGTGTCGGACGGCTGGTGCTGCGGCCGATCTACCGGATCATCGCCAACACACACAGCGCCGAATTGTTCGTCGCAACGACCCTGCTTGTGGTTCTGGGCGCCGGCTGGTTGATGTCGCTCGTCGGCATCTCCATGGCGCTGGGCGCATTCCTCGCCGGCCTGCTTCTGTCGGAGAGCGAATACCGGCACCAGGTCGAGGCCGACATCAGACCGTTTCGCGGCATATTTCTCGGCCTGTTCTTCATGACGGTGGGCATGTCCATCAACATCGTGCTGATCTACAGCCAGTTGGCCACCATCGCCCTGATCGTCGTCAGCCTCATAGTCGGCAAGACCATCGTCACAGGATTGCTGTGTTACGCGTTCCGCGCGCCCGTCGGACGGTCGGTTCAGGTCGGGCTGCTGCTTTCCCAGGGCGGTGAGTTTGGCTTCATCCTGTTCCTCAAGGCAAACGTTCTTGGCATTCTCAGTCCGGAACTCACCCAGATCCTGCTCGCGAGCGTGACGCTGACCATGGCGGCGACACCGGCCATGGCCTGGGCCGGTCAGCGCTTTTCCGCCGCCTGGTCTCGCCGGGAAAAAGAGAGCGTTGCCGGCGTCGAGCACATTACCGAGGGCCTAGAGGGTCACGTCCTGATTGCCGGCTTCGGGCGTGTCGGGCAGACGGTCGCCAAGATCTTCTCCGCCGGCGGCATTCCCTATGTTGCGCTGGACATGGACACGCCCCGGATTGCCGCCTGCCGCGAGCGAGATCTGCCGGTCTTTTTCGGGGATGCGAGCCTGGTCGAGGTTCTCAACGCGGCGGGGGCGGGCCGCGCCCGCGGTGCGGTGATCACGATCGACAAAACGGCGACTGCGGACCGGATCGTTGCCGCGCTCCACGAGTCCTCGCCCGACCTGCCCGTCGTCGTACGTGCCCGCGACCTGCCGCACAGCCGCCGCCTGGAAGAGGCAGGCGCGACGCAGGCCGTGCCGGAAACGCTCGAGTCCAGCCTACAACTCGGCGCGATCGCGATGACGTCGATGGGCGCGCGGCCCGATGAGGTCACCGAGATCCTTCAGGAACTGCGCAACGACGATTATGCGAGCCTGGGCGAAACCGTTCACGTCTAGTCGGAAGATCAGCCCTTCTTCTCTTCCTCAACGTCCGCGTGATAGCGGCGTTTGATGTCCGCGAGATCGACGGTCGGTTCCGGGGTCTTCATGTTCAGGCCCTGCATGGTCTCAACGACGATGCGCGCGACGGCGAGATTGCGGAACCACTTGTGATTGGCGGGTATCACGAACCAGGGTGCGTGATCGGTCGAACACTTGGACAGGGCATCCTCGAAGGCCTTCGTGTAGTCGTCCCACAGGTCGCGCTCGGTGTAATCGGAGTCGCTTATCTTCCAGTTCCGCGCCGGATCATCGATGCGTTGCTTGAACCGTTCGAGCTGTTCCTCCTTGCTGATGTGCAGGAAGAACTTGAGGATCTTCGTCCCGTTGCTCGCAAGCGTGGCCTCGAAGTCATTGATCATGTCGTAGCGCTTCGACCACACCGACTTCGGCGCGAGCTTGTGGACCCTGACAACGAGAACGTCCTCATAGTGCGACCGGTTGAACACGGCGACACGGCCACGGCCCGGCGCATGCGGATGGACCCGCCACAGGAAGTCGTGCGCAAGCTCCTGCGGCGTGGGCTGTTTGAATCCGGCGACCGAGCACCCCTGCGGGTTCATGGCGCTCAGCACGTGGTTCACGGTACCGTCCTTGCCGCCGGCATCGAGTGCCTGGAGCACGATCAGCAGCGAGTGCTTGTCCTCCGCGTACATGAGGTACTGCAGGTCGGCGAGATGCTGCCGGTCTTTTTCGATCTCGGCGTCGGCTTGTTTGCGGTTCTTGTGGTGACCGGTAAACGACGGATCGATCTTGGCGAGTTTCACCTTCGACCCGGGCGTCACCATGAATTGCTTGCGGTAGTCCATATCGCCCCTACTCCCTCAACCGGCGGCGATGATGCAGGCCACCGAAACTGTCGAGTGGACGCACGACGAGGCGAAGCAAGGGGCCGCTCTTGCGGCGATGCAGGACGAACCGCCGGGCGCCGACCTTGATGACGTCGAGCACAAACATCCACGCGATGTTGTAGATCCAGACGAGACCGATCCCCCACCAGGCCAGCGCCGGAACCAGCACGCCGTAGGCGCAAATGAGTACGGCGACGATCTGGGTCGCGACGATGGCTGTGAACAGCGACCGGCTCGGATAAGGCGGCTTCCAGAAGAATCCGGTCGACCGGGTGAGAAACAGCATCAGGTGGCCGCCGGCGACGAGCTGCAGGAACATCAGCGTCTGGAGCTTGTCTTGGCTCAGCCCGTAGACCGTGTCACCGATATAGAGAAGGCCGAAACTCTGGACCACCGCGGCGAGGCCGAGGACCGTCGAGACGATGAGAATGTTGTCCATTTGCCATTTGACCGGCTTTTCGTCGACCGCCGCATTGTCGAACGCGATCGTCATGATCGGGACGTCGTCGAGCAGCGCCAGCGCGATGATCATCACCGGCGTGAGGGGAAAGAAGTTGTAGGTGATCGAGGCGAGCACGACGAACACCATGATGTCGATGGTCATGGCGATGCGGTAGAGCGTATAGCTGGTCATGCGGCGGAAGATGCGCCGCGCCTCCTCGATCCCGTCAATGATGACCGACAGACCCGGTGCGGTCAGGATCAGCGCGGCGGCCGCCCGCGCCGCGTCGGTCGCCCCGGAAACCGCGATCCCGACGTCGGCCTGTTTCAGCGCGGGCGCATCGTTAACGCCATCACCGGTCATGCCGACAATGTGGTGGTCCTCCTGCAGCACCTTGACGATGGCATATTTGTGCTCGGGGAAAACTTCCGCGAACCCGTCGCTTTTCTCGATTTGCTCGACTTCCCTTTGAGGAATGACGCCCTTGACCGGATCTTGGGCGAAGAACTGGCCCGCCGGTTCGATATTGGTGCCCATGCCGAGCTGGCCGGCGATTTGGCGGGCGATGGCCGCATTGTCGCCGGTGACCATCTTGACCGCCACGCCATATGCCCTTGCGCGGGCAATGGTCTCCTTCGAATCCGTCCGCGGCGGGTCGAACAGGGGCAGAATTCCAAGGAACGACCATCTGTTGCCGGTGTCGGCGCGAGCGACGCCCAAGGTCCGGAAGCCCTTACCGGCGAAATCGTCAACCAGCGCTTCAACCTTCTTGCGCTCCGCGCCTTTCAGCTTTGCCAGCGCGATGATGACCTGCGGCGCGCCCTTGCTCACTTTGAAGGTCTTGCCCTTGGCGTCGGTGACGGTCGCTTCGGTGCGCTTGCCCACCGGATCAAACGGCACATAGGCCTTCTGTTTGTAGGCATCAAGCACGGATGCCGTCTTCAGTCCCGCGAGCACCGCATCGTCGATCGGATCATGATCCTCGGCCCGTGACGCCAGTGCGCCCGCCAGAACCACGTCGTCGGGTTTTGTCTTGCCGAAGGGTTGAATTTGCCCAAGCGTCAGCTTGTTCTGGGTCAGTGTCCCTGTTTTGTCCGAACACAGGATATCGATGCCGGCGAGTTCCTCGATCGATTCCAGCCGGGATACGATTGCTTTCTTGCGCGCGAGCAGTTTGGCTCCCAACGCCATGGTGACGGACAGCACGGCCGGCATCGCCACCGGCACCGAGGCGACCAGGAGGATGAGGACGAACGAGGCCAGCCGCAGGAGCCCGTCGCGGTCGATATCACCATGCATGGCGGCGAGCCGGTCAATGGTGAGGATTGCGGCAAGCGCCACGGCGAAGATGATCAGGAAATCGCCGATGCGGATGACCGCCTTCTGGAAATGCGAAATGGCGCCGGCGCTCTCCACCAGCTTCGCGGTCTTGCCGAAGAACGTGTTGCTGCCCGTGGCCGTCACCACCGCGACCATCTCGCCCTGCTTCACGATCGAGCCGGAATAGGCGACCTGGCCGGGTTTCCGGGTTACGGGGAGCGACTCACCGGTAAGCGCGGCCTGATCAATGCTGGCATAGTCGCCGTCGATCAGCAGCGTGTCCGCGGGCACCACGTCACCGAGACGGATGCGGACAATGTCTCCGGGCACGAGGGATGTGGCGGCAACCTCCGACCACTTGCCGTCGCGCAGCGCCCGCGCCTTCAGGGCAAGCGAGCTTTTCAACGCGTCCAGCGCGTCCGACGCCTGATGATCCTCCCAGAAACCGAGGCCGGCATTCATCAGCAGAAGCACCAGGATGATCACGAAGTCGCCGATATCGCCGACGACCAGCGCCATGATACCCGCGGCCTCGATCATCCACGGGATCGGAGCCCAGAAGAACGGCTTCAGTTTCTGGAACAGGCTGGTCTTTTCTTCAGCGAGAGCATTGGCGCCGTATTGCGTGAGGCGCTTTCCGGCTTCCGATCCCGACAGGCCCTTTGCCGGGTCGACGTCGAGCTGTTTCAGAGTTTCGGAAATCGACTTTGTGTCAGCCGCCTTTCCCGTCTCTGCCATGACGCCACGCTCCACAAATCGGGCAAGCTTACCGTCCCCGACCGCGGCCGGCCGCACCCAAGTACTTGACCTTACTCCAATAACGGGTGGGCTCAACCGAAAAGTCGCAAACGCACTGGGTGCGCCTGTAGCTTGACCTTGGCGGGGCTATGCTCAACAACACAATCATGCACAGGGGCATCGAGGTGAACGGATGACCAGGGATCAGGAGCCCTTGGCGAAGTTTCGGCTGCCCGTCCTTGGCGGTGTTCTTCCCCTCCGCCGCGCACAGATCCCGACCGAGATCATCGCCGGAATAACGCTTGCGGCTTTGGCTATCCCCGAAGTCATGGGCTACACCAAGATCGCCGGCACCCCGGTTATCACCGGCCTCTACACGCTGCTCGTTCCCGCCTGCCTGTTCGCCATCTTCAGCTCGTCGCGCCATTTGGTTGTCGGCGCGGATTCGGCGACGGCAGCGATCCTGGCGAGCGGCCTCGTCGGCGTGGCAGCGGTCGGAACCGGTGAATATCTGGCGCTTGCGAGCCTGCTCGCCCTCATGGTCGGCGTGCTGCTCGTTGTCGCGAGCGCGGTCGGCCTCGGGTTCATGGCCGATTTCCTGTCCAGGACAGTGCTCGTCGGTTTCTTGTCCGGTGTCGGCATACAGGTCGCCGCACACGCCCTGTCGGAACTCCTCTGCGTCAAGGCGGCACATCACGACATTGCAACGTTGCTCGCGGCCCTTTGGGCCGGCGGCGTAAAACTGAACGCAGCCGCACTGATGGTGGCCGCGGCCGTGCTGGCTGTGATCGGGGCGAGCACATTTGCCTCAAAGTACGTCGGCGTTCGCGTTCCCGGCCCGATGATCGCCGTCGTCGGCGCGGTTCTCGCGAGCTGGATGTTCGACCTCAAGGCGCATCTTCCGGTTGTCGGTACCGTCCCTGCCGGGCTGCCGGATTTCACACTGCCGGATGTCGACTGGAGCCTGTCGCTGATCTGGCAGCTTTTCCCGACCGCCTTCTCCATGGTGGTCGTCGTCCTGGCGCAAAGCGCGGCGACCTCCCGCGCCTATGCGGCGCGCTACAATGAACGGCTCAACGAGGAAAAAGACCTTCTCGGCCTCGGCCTCGCCAATCTGGGCGCCGGCTTCAGCGGGACGTTTGTCGTCAACGGCAGCCCGACCAAGACCGAAATGGTTGATGCCGCGGGAGGTCGAAGCCAATTGTCGCTCATCGTGGCGTCCGTCGTCGTTCTGCTCACGCTGCTGTTCCTGACGAGACCGCTGAGCTATCTCCCCGACGCGGTTCTTTCGGCTATTGTCTTTCTGATCGGCGTCAAGCTGGTCGATGTGACCGGACTAAAGAACATCTACGGGCAGCGGCGGATGGAGTTCTGGCTCGCGATCGCGACGGCGGCGGTCGTCGTCGCGCTCGGCGTAGAGAAGGGAATCCTGTTCGCTATCCTGTTCTCGCTCATCGTACATACGCGCCATGGCTACCGGCCGAAGAACCTCCTCATTGCGCACAGCTCGTCCGGTGAGTGGCAGGCGAGACAACTCGACAGTGGCGTGCAGGCGGCGCCGGGCCTGCTGATCTACCGTTTCAATCACAGCATGTACTATGCAAACGCCGAACGGATGCAGGAGGAGATCTATTGCCTGGTCCGGGATGCGAAGCCACCTCTCAAATGGTTCTGCATCGACACCTCACCGGTTGATGACGTGGACTACACCGCCGCCGGGACGTTGACGGAAATCATGGCCAACCTGCAGGGGCAGTCCATCAGGCTGGTGTTCGCGCAGGACGTAGACGACATCAACAGCAAGAGCCGCAAGGAACTCGAAGCGCTGTCGGAAGACGCACGTGTATACAAGTCGCTGGATGCCGTGCTGAGAGCCTATCAAAGGGAATCACGTGGCCGTGCGGAAAAGAATCGGCGCTGACGCGATTCCCGCCGACACACGCATCCAGGTTCCAATTCAGCCCGCACCGCTCGCAAAACGCCGCTGTTTTTCGCCGTGCGGCGCTCTCAAATGCAGAATTCTTAATGCTGCCTCAGACCCTTAACGATCCGTTAACCATATTCAATCCAGATGGTGTTGCGAGGGTTTGAGCATAGCGGTGAAGGTTTTGGCTGACATTTGCACCCCGTTTAGACTGGTTGGACGTTCACACGTTCTTTTCGTGCTGACGCCCCAGCCACCACTTGCCTTTTGGCTGACGGAGCTGGACGCCTGGGTCCAGCGCTCTCAGGGGTTTTTCGAGGGCAAACCAATTGTCCTCGATCTGTCTCAAGTGTCACTGGCCAAACCGGAATTCACCGCACTGATTGCCGAACTGAAGAAGCGCAACATACCTGTAGTTGCGGTTGACGGTGTTGACTCGTCGTTGCTCGATCCGGACCTGCCGCCCTTGATGAGCAGCAGCAAACGGTCGAGTGAGATGATCAAGGTTGCGGATGATTCAACGGTTGATGCCCAGGTCACGGCCGAAGACCATCCGCCCAAACTGACGTCGCTGGTGATCGACAAACCGGTTCGCTCCGGCCAGTCGATTGTCTGCAAGAACGGCGACGTCACGGTTCTGGGCTCGATAGCATCGGGCGCCGAGGTCATTGCCGGCGGATCGATCCACATCTATGGGACGCTGTTGGGGCGGGCGATGGCCGGTGTGGCCGGGAACGCCCAGGCGCGCATCTTCTGTAGGAACTTCAACCCCGAGCTTGTGGCAATCGACGGGACATATGCGACCGTCGAGGACGCACCCTCTCACCTGTGTGGCAGACCCGTTCAGGCCTGGCTGGAGCAGGACTCACTGCACCTGAGAGAGCTCGACTAAGCAAACGGAGGAGAGGATAAAATGGCCAGAGTAATGGTCGTAACATCCGGAAAAGGCGGGGTCGGAAAGACCACATCCACCGCCGCGCTGGGAGCCGCCCTGGCGCAAAGTGGCCAGACCGTCGCCATGGTCGACTTCGATGTCGGCCTGCGCAATCTCGATCTGATCATGGGCGCGGAACGCCGCGTCGTTTTCGACCTGATCAACGTCATCCAGGGCCAGGCCAAGCTGGCCCAGGCGCTGATCCGCGACAAGCGGCTGGACAACCTGTTCCTCCTGCCCGCCTCGCAGACACGCGACAAGGACGCGCTGACCGAGGCCGGAGTCGCCAAGGTTATCCACGAGCTGAGCGCCAATTTCGACTGGGTCATCTGCGACAGCCCCGCCGGCATCGGCAAAGGCGCCGTGTACGCCATGCAGCATGCCGACATCGCCGTCATCGTCACCAATCCGGAGATCTCTTCGGTGCGCGACTCAGATCGCATCATCGGCCTGCTCGACGCCAAGACGGAGAAGGCGAAGAAGGGCCAGTCGGTTGAGAAGTATCTGCTTATCGCCCGTTACGATGAGGCCCGCGCCTCGTCCGGCGACATGCTGGAAATCGACGATATTCTCGAAATCCTGTCGATCCCGCTGCTCGGCGTCGTGCCGGAAAGCCAGGAAGTGCTCCGGGCATCGAACTTCGGTTCGCCGGTCACGGTCTGCAGCCCGAAGAGCGCGCCGTCGCAGGCGTACAACGCGGCTTCCCGGCGGCTGAACGGCGAAGTCATCGAACTGACGATCCCGAAGGAGAAGACCCGGCTGTTTGGCCGGATATTCGGCGGGAGGGCAGCATGAAGTGGTTTCGTCTGTTTAAACGCGAAAATCCGTCCGCCGTCGCAAAGGACAGAATTCGCATCCTGCTGGCACACGAACGTAGCGTGACGGGAAGCTCCAATCTGATAGCGCTGCTGAGGAACGAGATCCTGCTGGCCGTCGCGAAGTACATTCCGGTGGACCTTGAGCAGGTCGACGTAAACATGCAGCGCGGCGAGATGCTCTCGACGCTTCAGATCGACATCCAGATTCCGGTTTCGGCCAAACCGCGGGAAGTTGCCGCCTGCGACGCATAACGGCAGCTTCCGGAATGGCCGGGGTCTGAAGCGGACGCTCAGGGGAACGATTGTGGGCGTCCGCTGAAGGCTGCACTCATTGCCTTCAGCGGCCGGAATACCGGTTGGGCATCACCAAGTGCCATGTGCGCGTCATCGCTGCTTGTGCACAACGAATGATTCTCGCAAATCGATACGTCAAAGGATACCTTCGGAGCGCAGGCAAGCAAGGACCGCTCCCATGACTTTCCGTATCGGCATACTGATTTTTCCTGACATTATGCAGCTCGACATGACCGGGCCGCATGAGGTCTTCACTAAGATGCCGGACACGGAGGTCATGACGGTATGGAAGTCGCTTGATCCCGTCACCGCCGGAGGCGGCATGCGCATTCTGCCCGACGTGACATACGACACCTGCCCTGCCCTCGACCTGATTTGCGTGCCGGGAGGCGCGGGCATGAACCCGCTGCTGAACGATGAAGAGACTTTGGACTTCATCCGTCGGGAGGCGGAAACGGCGCAGTACATTACCTCCGTCTGTACCGGGTCCCTTGTTCTGGGAGCTGCGGGCCTGCTGAAGGGCAAACGCGCGGCGTGTCACTGGATGTCACGGGACATGCTCAAGGAGTTTGGCGCCATTCCTGACAGTTCCCGCGTGGTGATCGACGGCAAGTTCATTTCCGGCGGCGGGGTGACGGCAGGCATCGATTTCGGTCTCGCTGTCGCTGCGGAGATTCTCGGCGAGGAACAGGCGAAGGCCATCCAACTGGGCATCGAGTATGCGCCTTCTCCGCCGTTCGATGCCGGGGTCCCTGAGACGGCCGGACAGGAGATTGAGCAGGCGGCCCGCGACGCGGCCCATACGCGTCAGCAAGAACGCCTCGCGGAGGTGCAGAAAGCGGCGGCGAAACTCTGATCAGTAGAACAGTCCGCAACCGCTGACCCGATGCTAGGGATCACCCAGCAGGAATGTTCGATCATCCTCGATCAGCTTGGTCAGGAACGCCATCACCTCGCGGACCCGCACAAGATGCAGAAGGTCCTGGTGAACCGTGAGCCAGAAGTCCCGCTTCACCACGACCTGCCTCTCCAGGACCCGCACCAAACGCTTGTCGTTTCCGGCAACGAATGTGGGCAGCATGGCCACCCCGAGCCCGGCTGCAGCCGCATTGTATTGCGCCACGAGGCTGGTGGAGCGGAAATCGGCAGGGGGTTCGTGGATCACGTCGGATAACCACCGCACTGCCGATATCTGAACCAGCTCATCAATGTAGTCGATCAGGCGATGATGCTTGAGGTCGTCGATTGTCTTCGGAACCCCCCGCTCCTTGAGGTATCCCGGTGTCGCATAGAGGTGCAGCGCAAACTCGCCGATCTTTTTCACCTCGATGCGCCGCCCCTGGGGTTTGGGAAACGAGATCAGGAGATCTGCCTCGCGCTTCGACAAGTTGATCCAGTGGGAGGCCGTCACCAGCTCGATCCGCACCGAAGGTTGCTCTTCGTAGAGCCGGGCCATGCGGGGCGCGAGATAAAGACTGCCGAGCGCCTCCATTGTCGCGAGGCGAACAATGCCGCCAGGTGCCGCGCGTGTCTCGGAGAACTCCACCGCTATGGAGTGCGCGTGCTCCTCCATGCCCTCCGCATGCTGGAGAAGATTGTGACCGGCTTCCGTCAACAGGAAACCAAGGCGGCTGCGCTCAAACAGGCGCTGGTTGAGTTGGCTTTCAAGCGCGCGGATGCGCCGGCCAATGGTCGTGTGGTTGACGCCGAGGAACCGCGCCGTCTCGCTGAGGTTGCGATGGCGGGTCAACGCCAGAAAAACAGCGAGGTCGTTCCAGTCGAGGCGCGCAGAGCCCGGGAGATTACTCAGCGGTTCGGTTAGTTCGCGGCGCTTTGCCACTCCGTCTTCGTCCAGTCAGGCTCCGCATGGCCTGGAACGGCTTCACTCCGCCGCGTCAGACCGCGATTCCAGTTTTTCCATGGCCTCGTACGGATATGAGTAAAACGCATCTGCCCCGGTGTGTTCAACCGGGAAGCGCCGCGTCCGGTCCACTTTAAAGTCAAATATGTCAAACCGGTTGTAGTAACCTGATAGATCGTGGAATTGTTTCGGAACCACGCAATCCTCCAGATCGATCTCTGCGATGAGAAGCTCATCCTCGCCCGCGGATGTCTCCGCAATCGATAGCCCGTGCGGATTCAGGATCATTGAAGGCGGCCGCGGCGAATTCCGCACGATGTCGATTTGCTCCTGCTCCAGCGACGACAAGGCGGAGATCATTGTCTCATCGACCACCGAAGATGCCACCACATTGAATACCTTCGCCTCGAAGGCATGCGCGCCTGCGCGGATGCGAACGGCGCTCGCCAGGTCATAGGCATCATTGGCGCGCGGCTCGTGGGTCGGCCACACCGGAGGATAGGAAGAGATGTGGATCTGCTCGCCTTCCGCGATCATCGCGTAACGTGCCAGTGGATTGGTGTTCTCGCCACAAATGAGCATGCCAATTCGACCGGCGTCGGTCTCGACGACTCGGAGGCCTGTACCGTCACCGCTGGCCCAGACCATCTTCTCGAAGAAAGTCGGCACCAGCTTGCGGTGATGGTTGAGGATCGAACCATCGCGGCCGATCAGCAGGTTGGTGTTCCAGATGCACCCGACGCTGGCCTCCGTGGCCTCGCTGATACCGATGGACACGAGAATGCTCGCCGCCCGGGCGGCCTGACACAGCCGAAACACTTCAGGGCCCGGCACCCTGACTGACTGTGAGACGAATTCCTCAAAGAAGGCGTGATTGTGAACGGGCGGCGACACCGCCGGCCATACCGGAAAACCCGGAACAAAGGACTCCGGAAAAGCAACAAGGTCGACACCGCGGGAGGCGGCATCGGCAATGATATCGCACGCCTTGTCGACGGTCGCCTCTGCATCGAGATAGACCGGCGCGACGTGCGCGGCACAAACTTTGGCCTTTTGATGCCTCATGATGAAGTGCTCTGCTGTGTTGCAGGAGGCGGCGGGAGCGGGCGCAACCGGCACCCCACTCCGCCGCTTCTTTTTGTTGATATGGCGTTAGATCTTCTGTTTGCGGAAGTCGTAGCGCGGCGGCAGTAACGCCTCCATTTCGGCGCGTGGAATGTGCTTCTTCACGACGAACTTGTCGTTTTCGACACGACTGATGTAGCAATCGATCATTCCGCTGTGGTCCTCCGCACGCAAGACCTTGGCGCCTTGCGGATGCGCGATGGAGTTGTCCATCGTCAGGCCTTCGAGCGCCTCGATGACACCGGGCGTGTCCTTTTTGGTTTTCCAGCCGGACTCCTCGATCGCCTTTTTCAACGCGAAGAAGTTCTCATAGGACTGCCAGGCATGGCTCTTGGCCATGATGCGGTCAGAGCCATTCTCCTGTGCGTGCACCGGATCGATTTCCATCATTTCGATGAAGGTCTTGTGGTACTCATCATTCTTGTATTCGAGCGGCCGCGGGAAGTTCTCGAGGAAATAGACACCTTCAGCGGCGCCCTTGATTTGCTGCGGGCTGATTGCCTCAATGGTGCCGCTGACGGAATACTGCTTCATCTTCTCGTCGAGCTTCATCGACTTCATCTGTGTGTAGAAGGCGACGGAAAGCGCGCCGAAGAACACGGAAAACAGAACTTCGGTTTCCTCCGGTATCTTTGCCAGATACGGCACGATGTCCTTGGTTCCGAGAGGAACGGCGATTGGATCATTCACCTTGCCGCCCATCTTCTCGATCAGCTTGCGGTGCTCCTGATGATGGCTGTGACCCCAGGCGTAATCCGGGAAGATCATGGTCCAGTTCTTGCCGAGGTTTTCGAACGCCCATGGCGCACCGGCGGCGGCAAGCGCATAGGTATCCGTGCCGGTCCGGAAGCTGTAGCGGGTGCCTTTCGATCCGGTTGCCTCGGTCGCCTCACCGGCGGAGAAGTACGGAATCTTGAGCTCGGTCGCGACCGGGATCGACGCGAGCATGATGCCCGAATGCACTGAGCCGACGATGAAACTGGACTTCTCACGCTGGATCAGCGAGCGCAGCTTGCGCGCGCCTGCAGCCGGGTTCGACTCGGTATCGGCCACCGCCATTTCCAGCTTGCGCCCGGCGATGCCGCCACCCTCGTTGATCAGCTTGACCGCAGCCTTTGCGCATTTGTCATGCCAGTATCCCCATGAAGAAAACCCGCCGGTCAGCTCGCACTGATGGCCGATGACAATGGGACCGCCATCTGCCGCGAACAGGTCACGCGCCAGCGAGATATAGGCGGTCGAGGCGACCGCGCCTCCCGCGAGCGCCGTCTGCAGAAAACTACGCCGGTTCAAACCCGAAGGACGCACAGACCTGGATTTGGATTGAACAGCCTTCCCGTTCGGTTTCTTGCCCTTCATTCTACTTACTCCTTGTATGTCCCCGGCCCTAAGCGGCCATGCCGAGGTAGCGATGTACGAGCTTGGGTTGCCGCTTCAGCTCGTCCGTCGTCGATTCCCGAACCACAACGCCCTTCTCCATCAGGTACACGCGCTTGCATATCTTGAAGGCTGTTGAGAGGTTCTGCTCGACAAGCAGTATCGAAACGCCCGTGGCGTTAATCTCGAGAATTTCGCGCCGGATCTCCTGGACCAGGATCGGCATGATGCCTTCGGTCGGCTCATCAAGAAGAATGAGCTTCGGGCGCATTACGAGGCAGCGGGCGATCGCCAGTTGCTGCTGTTCACCGCCCGACAGGGTACCGCCGCTTTGATCCAGTCTCTCGGCGAGACGGGGAAAGCGCTCGAAGACATAGCTCTTCATTTCCGCGTCAGGGCCGCCGGCCAGGCCGATGAAGAGGTTCTCCTCAACGCTCAGATTGGGAAAGATGCCCCGACCCTGCGGCACATAACCGATACCGCAGCCCGGGATCTTGTGCGGTGATAACTCGGTAATGTCGCGTTCGTTGAAGCTCACGCTGCCGCCGGTCTTGCGAACGAGACCAAGTATGGCTTTCAGGGTCGTCGTTTTGCCGACGCCGTTGCGGCCGAGGAGGCCGACAATCTCGCCTTCACCCACCGACAGTGTCACATCCTGAAGAACCTCGACCTTGCCGTAACTGGCCCGCATGGAGGTGATGTCAAGCATCTTCCAGCTCCTCATCTCCAAGATAGGCTTCGCGGACGGACGCATCCTTCGCGATGTCCTCCGGCGAACCCTTGGCCAGAACCTGCCCCTGCACCATCACGGTGATCTCGTCAGCAAGGTCAAAAACCGTCGGCATGTCATGTTCGATGATGATCACGTCGACACGCTTGGAGAGCTCACGAATCCTGCGCACCGTGGACTTGGTTTCAGCAGGCCCCATTCCGCAAATCGGTTCATCAAGCAGCAGAAGGGTCGGCTCCGTCGCCAACGCAATGCCGATTTCGAGAAGCGCCACGTCGCCGTATGACATCGTCCCGGCGATTTCATTGCGCATGGCGTCCAGCCCTGTTTCCTCAAGCACGGCCTCGACCTTGTCCGCCGTCTCCTGGTCATCGCGCACGCGGGAGAACGGCCGAAACACGCCGCGGCGCGTCTCCGCAGCAATCCAGATATTGTCCTCAACGCTCAGGGCGTCGAACACGCTCTTGATCTGCAGGGTTCGGGCCAGGCCGAGCTGGCTGATCCGATGGGGGGCGAGGCCCGTGATGTCCTGGCCACGAAACGTGACCGTGCCCGACGTTGCGGGAAGCGTTCCGGTGACGACGTTGAACAGGGTCGTCTTGCCGGCACCGTTCGGACCGATGATGGCGTGCAGACGGTCCGGCTCCAGGGCCAAATTGACATCGTCGAGAGCCCTGAGGCCGCCGAAGTGCTTTGAAAGGCCGTTGATTTGCAACAGTGGGGTCATGCGCGGACCCCCGAGCGTTGCGGCTTGCTTTTGGGTGCCTGCTTCGGTTTCGCCTCCGCGCGCTCATGCGTCGCAGGCGATGAAAAGCGTGCGTCGATCCGGTCGAGCAACGTGTTCCATGCCCCCATGAGACCGCGCGGCGCGAACACCACGGTCAGTATGACGATGATGCCGACCAGGATCGGATAGTGCTCCCAGACATTGGAAAGCTCTTCGCGGACGACGATCATCAGACCGGTCCCAAGTACGGGACCCAGAATTGTCCCGGCACCACCGATCAGCATCCAGACGACGCCCTCGCCGGACACGTGGTAAAACATGTAGCTGGCCGAGGCGTAGCGCCCGAACAGTGCGAACAAGGCGCCAGACAATCCTGCGAGCGCGCCGGCCGCAATGAACGACGTCAGTCGCAGCAAATAGACATTGAGCCCGATCATCTCCGCACGCGCATCATTCTCGCGCACGGCAATGAACGCGAGCCCGAGCGGACTGCGGACGAGCCGGTACTTCAGGTAGAAGGCGCCGGCCACCACGAACAGCACGAAGTAGTACTGCACCAGGAAATCCGCCAGGGAAATTTCCGTCTCACCGAAGGTGAACATCGGCGGCATGGAGAATGGGGTTCCGTCGTCCCCGCCGGTGAGCGGTTTGGCCGACAGCGCGAAGAAATAGAAGATCAGAGAAAAGACGACGGTGATGATCGCGAAGTAATGCCAGGTCAGCCGAACAGCGAGCGAGCCGGCAACCGCCGCCATGGAGACCGAGAGAACCATGCCAAGGCCGAGCGCCGGCCAGAACCCGAGACCCAGTTTCGCTATGCCCAACGCCACACCATACATCCCGAAGCCGAAAAACAGGGCCTGGCCGAAGGAAAGAAGCCCGGTGTAGCCGAACAGCAGGTTCACGCTTGCCGCAAACAAGGACCAGATGAGGATTTCAGTCAGAATGTCGAGCCAGAAGTCGACACCAAACGCCTCGAGAATCCATGGCGCACCGACAAGAAACACAATCAGGACGCAGAGCATCGTCGCGTTGATGGCGTTCTTCATCGCGTCGCCCCCTGGAACAATCCGTGCGGCCGCACGATCAGAACCGCGCACATCAGGCACAGCGAGGTGATACGTGCAACGGTCGGATCGGTGAAGCTGGTGACGATGCCCTCCGTCACCGCGAGAAGAACGGCAGCGGCGACCGTGCCCGGAAGGTTTCCGAGGCCGCCGATGATGACGGCCATAAAGCAGAACGGCAGGACATCGACACCGGCCTGAAACTCGACCGTTGTGATCGGCGCCGCAACCACACCGCCGAGCGCCGCCATGGCGAAGCCGATCGCGAAGGTGAAGATGTAGACATTCGTCGCCGGCACACCCATGGCCAGCGCCGTTTCGCGGTCGAAACGCACCGCGCGCATCCAGGTGCCGATCTTGGTGCGATGGAGGAAAACGAAGAACCCGGCAATGGCGAGAATGGAAATCCCCGCCGCGAACACGCGATAGAGATCGTATTCGATGCCGAACAGCGGCACGGTTCCCTCGATCGGCGGCAGGATGCGCTTGGGCGCCGCCCCGAAGGTCGCGCGCACCGTCTCCTGAATGATGATGGACAGTCCGAAGGTCGCCGCGATCGAAAGGGCAGCGGTTCCGCGGATCGGCTGGATCACCGAGCGCTCGACCAGCGCACCGAGCACAAGCCCTATCAGTGGCACGATCAGAAACGCCAGCCAGTAGTTCCCGGTGGAGGCGAACACAAACCAGGTCAGCACGGTGCCCACCATGAAGAAGTCTCCATGGGCGAGATTTATGATATCGAGCAACCCGAAAATGATTGAGAGGCCGAGCGCGATGAGGGCGATAATAAGCCCCCAGACCAGTCCGTTTATGGCAAGTGCAGCGACGAGTTCCACTGCGATTACGCCCCCGATAACAGCCGTCGTCTCTCGTGTTCAGGACGGCAGAAGACGAAATCTTGCCCCTAGCAAATTTGCAATTCAATATCGAAAGTTTGCACCGCTCTGTGCAATTTTGCAGATCTAGTTTTTTGAAGCTTTTGATCGCAGGAGATTGAAGTATCACGCTGTAAGGCCGTCTGCGTACGGAGTGTTCGAAAGCATTCGCAGAATCTCACGGTTGTGCGTGTCGTGTGACGCGCCTGGCGGGGATCGACGTCAGCCCACGGGTCCGAAGGTCTCGGTGTGGATGTGTTCGTCGGGAACACCTTGTCGCTCGAGCGCTTCCTGAATGTCGCTCATGAAACCCGTCGGACCGCACAGGAAGTAATGTGCGCTCGGCTCGTTGACGAGCCGTTTGAGCAAAGCTCCGTCGACACGCCCCTCACCGTCAAAATCGCGTCCCAGCCGATCCTCCGGTCGCGGCCGGCTGTATGCAAAATGCAGGTTGATGTTCGGACGGTCCGCCGCGAGCTTGCGCGCCTCGCGTGCCAGCGGATGATGCGACCCATCGCGGACGCCGTGGACGAACCATACGGGCCGGTCACCGCCCTCCTCCGCCACCGCGTGCAGGATGCTCATCATCGGCGTGACGCCGACGCCGGCACTCACGAGCACGAGCGGGCAGAGATTGCAGGTCATCATGAATTCACCGGCCGGTTTGCGGCTTTCGATGATGGCGCCGGGCTCGACCGCGTCGTGCAGGTGACGTGACACCAGGCCGTGCGGCTCGCGCTTGACCGATATTCGGTAGCGTGGGTCTCCCGGTGCGCTCGACAGGGAATAGGTGCGCCGCGCCGTTTCGTCTTTGCCCGGTATCTTCACCTCGATCGGCAGGTGCTGGCCGGGCTCGAACGCCGCCAGCGGGCCGCCGTCGCGCGCTTCGAACACGAAAGAGGTCACGTCCGCGCTCTCGGGCAGCTTCTCCACGAGCCGTAATTCCCGCACGGATTCCGCATCCGCGTCCCAGCGCAATGACACGGCATGTCGCAGTTCCACGACCTCCTCGACATCGAGGGTGACCAGGAGGCGCGCGCCCGGAGTCCTGGCGACCTCGTCGGAGTCCCAGTCGATGGAAGCGCGGCCGGTGAGTTGCAGCAGGCTGCCCGTCTCGAAATCGACGAAAAGAAATCCGGCACGCGGATCGAGGACGAGGTTGCCCATGGTGTTGTAGTGATTGTTGCCGGCGTAGTCGGGGAATTGAATCCGGGTGTCGCTCAGGACGCGGACAAAGCCCCTGTCGCCGCCCCTGTGCGACGCATCCATCCCGTAGGTCGCACTCTCACCGTCACCACGATAGCCGCTTGCGATAAAGAACGTATCCGCCGCCGCGATCCACTTGCGCTGCGACGAGCTCAACCGTGCGTTCTGCCGGACAGCACCGGGGACGGCCTCTTCGACGCGCCGCCACGTGCGCTCCCGGATGTATTGCGGGCAGTTGCCGAAGGTCTGATCCACCTGGAACACGATGGCGCCGGAACCGTTACCGGCGATGCGGCCGTTGACACGGTTGCGCCGTCGGGTCGCGAGCTCGATACCGAGGATGCCGACATCGGCGCCGGGGACAAGCGCGTGCTCCAGCGGATCACCGGTTGCCGGCCGGGTATCTATTACCAGTTGTTGGTCGTCGGGCGACGTGACGAAACCGTCCGGCCCTTCGAGCAACGTGACCCAGGGCCGGTCCTTCGCATCCCGCGCGGAAACCACGAGAAACGGAAGCGAGGTGTGAAACGCGCGGTGCTGATCCGGCAGATGATCGCGAACGACTTTGCGGGCCCACGCTTCGATGTCGCGCACGCCAAGCCGCGCCTGGACGTCGTGTTCGCCTCTGTGAAACGGCGAGGAGGTCTGCGGGGTTGTCACGGCATTCGGCTCCATGTCTTCTGCGTCAACGCCTCCGCTACGGTGTCGGCGCGATGAACTCGGTGCGAATGCCGCCCGGAATGGTGCACATCATGTGACGGATCGGTCCGCCGCCGAGATCTTCGGGCGCAAACTCGATCTCCACACCGTTCGTTTCCTTGAGCTTCTCGTGCAGCGCGTCCAGCGCATCGCTGCCCGGCACCTTCAGGGCCAGGTGATGCAGGCCAATGACGTTCTTGCGGTCGAAGGCGACTGCGGTGCCCGGGTCGCTGACCTGCCAAAGCGTGATCATGGTGGTGCCGTCACTGACGAAAACCGCCGGGTAGTCGGGCTTCTCACCGACCTGGGCGAACCCCAGCGTATCCAGGAAGAACGATCGCGCGGCATCGAGGTCCGGAACGGTGAGGCCGATATGGTGGGCGCCTTCGGTAAGCGCTGAGTCTGACATGGGTTCTCTCCTTCGCTGGTAGCCGGATCGCGGGCCCGGGTCTTCGGACGGGCCGATTGGGTTTGATGAGGTCGAATTTGATACTTTCCATCGCGAAACGGAATACGCATAATATGCAATTGATTATTCCACTTTCAGGAATAGTGATGGACCGACTGCAAACCATGTCCGTTTTCGTTGCCGTGGCGGAGGAAACAGGCTTTGCCGCCGCTGCCCGGCGCCTCAACATGTCGCCGCCGTCCGTCACGCGCGCCGTTTCGGATCTGGAATCGCGGCTTGGCGCCCTGCTCCTTCACCGCACGACACGGTCGGTAACCCTGACCGATGCGGGCGAACGATATCTCGCGGACTGCCGCCGGATACTCGCCGAAATCGAGGAAGCCGACCGGCATGCGACGGGGGCGCATGCCGAGCCCCGCGGGCTCGTGTCGGTCACCGGCTCGGTCATGTTCGGACGCATTGTCCTGACACCAATCCTGATCGACCTTCAGGCGCGCTACCCCGACATCGAAATTGCCGCATTGTTTCTCGATCGCGTCGTTCACCTCGTCGACGAGGGCATAGATGTCGCGATCCGCATAGCCGAACTGCCCGACTCGTCCCTGACGGCCATCCGCGTCGGTTCGGTCCGTCGTATCCTGTGCGCATCGCCGGCCTATCTGGCGCAACACGGACGACCCGCGACGCCGACAGATCTCTCGGATCACGAGATCATCAATTTCGAGCACGAAGCACGCCGGGGCGAGTGGATCTTTCAGGGGAAATCGGGTCCCGAAAGCGTGAAGGTCCGCTCGCGGCTCAGGTTCAATGTGGCCGATGCCGCTCTTGCCGCGACCATTGCGGGTCGGGGCATCACCCGCGTACTGTCCTACCAGGCGGCGCCTCATCTCACGTCGGGCGCGCTCGAGACCGTACTCGACGGCTATGTGCCTCCCGAGGTTCCCGTGCATGTGGTCCACAAGGAGCCCGGCGAGACATCCGCACGCGTGCGTGCGGTGGTGGATTTCATGGTCGAACGTCTCCGCGAGAGTCCGGTGCTGCGATGACGCAGCTCACGGCCTCAATATGACCTTCGGCGCCGTCACGCGGCCGTCGAGAATATCCGCGAATGCCTGCTGACCCTGCTCGAGCGGGCGCGTCTCCGCCCAATCCAGTGCGCCGAGCTGTCCCGCGATCATCGCGGCCAGCGTGTCGCCGAAATCGGCTGCCGTGTAGGTATACGTGCCGATGAATGTGATTTCCTGGAGGGTCATCCGCCGTATGTCGAGCCCGCCCTCGCCGTCGGCGAGTCCGATGTGAACGATCACCCCGCCCGGACACGCCAGGGCGCTTGCCGCCTTGCGCGTCACCGCCCCGCCGAAGCCATCGACCACGATATGGGCTGTTCCCGGCTCCGGCCCGCCTTCCGAAACGGGATCATAGACGGTGAACGGCCCGGCTTCTCTCAATGCCGCATGGCGTGCCGGGTTGGTTTCGGCAATGAAGACCTCCTGCACGCCACGCGCCGCGAGAACAAGTGCTGCGCCGAGCCCGATTGCGCCGCCACCGAGGACAACCGCACGACACGCGGACAGAGGCGTGCGGCTCACATCCCGCGCCAGGCGGATTGCGTGCCATCCACAGGCGATCGGCTCGGTCAAGGCAGCGCTTTCCGCCGAAAAGCTTGCCGGGATCGTATGCAGGTTGCGCTCCGGCATGCGCAGCAGGCCGGCGAATGCCCCCTCGCGCGGCGGCATCGAGATGATCTGCCGGTGCGGGCAGATATTCGTCCGGCCCTGGAGGCACGCCTCGCACACGCCACATGTGACCAGCGGATTGACCACCACGCGCGTGCCCTCATCCGGGCCCTCGACAATGGTACCGGCCACTTCATGACCGAGAATGAGCGGTGCCGGACGGCGCTCGTCGTGCCCCAGATAGGCGTGCATGTCCGAACCGCAGATGCCCACCGTTTCGACCTTGATCAGGACCTCGCCATCCTCCGGCACCGGGTCCGGCGTGTCCCGTAAATCAAGCGTCTTCGGACCAGTATAGACAAGAGCTTTCATGACACGTTCACTTGGCGGTAAAGCCGCCATCGACGTTCAGCACCTGCCCGGTGACATAGTCGGATGCCGGCGAGGCCAGAAAGATTGCCGGACCAATGAGGTCGCTCATCTCGCCGTTGCGCCCTATGCAGGTCTGTTCCGCCATCCGTTTCGACATCTGTCCATCCGAAAAGACCGGACCGGTCAGTTCCGTCGGAAAGAACCCGGGCGCGAGCGCGTTGCAGGTGATGCCCCGGCTTGACCAGGCCTCGGCCATGGCGCGCGTCAACTGTACGATGCCGCCCTTTGACGCGCCATACGCCAGTCCGTTCTCGAAGGCGCGGTACGACTGCAGCGAAGCAATGTTGATGATCCGTCCCCAGCCGCGCCGGGCCATTTCCGGCACGAGTTTTTGGGCAAGAAAGAACGGCACGCTCAGATTGAGGTCGACCGTCTGCCGCCAGGTCGCCGGATCGACCTCGTCCGCGTGCTTGCGTGGATTGACACCGGCGGCGTTGATCAGGATATCCGGCGGTCCGAACGGTTCTGCAGCCTGCGCGGCAGCCTCGCCGCTTTGAGCCGGATCGGCGAGATCGGCAACGACGAAGGTGGCCCGGCCTCCGTCCCGGGAGGCCTCCCCGGCCCAGGCCTTGAGTTCCGCCTCCCTTCGTGCGAGCCCGATGACGGAGGCTCCGGATTGCGCAAACAAGGTCGCGAGAAACCGGCCGATCCCGCTGCTCGCGCCCGTCACGCAGGCAACACGGCCCTCCAGAGAGAACAGGTCCGTCATTCCGCCGCCGTGAGGTCGAAGCTCTCCTCCGGGAACCATTTCTCGAGCCGGATATCGGCCGTTTTTGCGTGGCCTTCCATGCCCTCGAGCCGGGAAATGCGCGCGGTCGCTTCCGCAACCGGTCGGGCGCCCTCGCGGGTGGCGCGCTGCCAGGTGACGATCTTCATGTATTTGTGCACCGACAGCCCGCCGGTATAGCGTGCCGCGCCCGAGGTCGGGAGCACGTGGTTCGTCCCCGATGCCTTGTCGCCGAACGCCACGGTGGTTTCTTCGCCGAGGAACAGCGAGCCGTAGCATTTGAGGCGGTCGAGCCACCAGTCGAGATCGCCGGCCATGACTGTGAGGTGCTCCGGTGCGATGCCGTCCGACACCTCGGCGACCTCCTCGCGCGTGTCGCACACGATGACCTCGGCATAGTCGCGCCATGCGGCTTCCGCATTCTGCGCATTGACCTCCGGCAGGCTGTCGATCAGCCCGGGTACCATTTCCATGACCTTCTCCGCCAGAGGCCGGCTCGTCGTTGCGAGCCAGACCGGCGAGTTGTAACCGTGTTCCGCCTGACCGACGAGGTCCCACGCGACGATGAACGGATCAGCCGTCTCATCGGCGAGGATGAGGCTGTCCGTGGGCCCGGCGAGCATGTCGATGCCGACCCGGCCGAACAGAATGCGCTTGGCTTCGGCAACGAACTGGTTGCCCGGACCGACGAGAATATCCGCCTTGGGCAGCCCGAACAGGCCGAAGGCCATAGCCGCCACGCCCTGCACGCCGCCGAGCGCGAGGATCGAGTCCGCGCCGCAGACGTCGGCGGTGTAGATGATCGCCGGGTTGACCCCGACTTCGGGCCGCGGCGGCGAACACGTCGTGATGTGCCCGCATCCGGCAACCTTGGCGGTGGTCACGGTCATGATCGCGGAAGCCACGTGGCTGTAGCGTCCGCCGGGCACGTAACATCCCGCCGCCTGGCAGGGGATCGCTTTCTGACCGGCGACGAACCCCGGAATGATCTCAACCTCGATATCGGAAATCGTGCCCTTCTGCGCCTCCGCGAACTTGCGAACGTTATCGCGCGCGAACCGGATATCATCCTTCACCTTTTGCGAAAGCGATTGCGTCGCCGCATCGATCTCGTCGCGGGTCAGGACGATGTTGCCGTCATACTTGTCGAACTTCGCCGCATAGCGCTTGGCCGCCTCTTCGCCGCCCTGCTCGATATCATCGAGGATGGCGCGGACGGTCGCCTGGACGTCCGACGCATCGCTCGTCGACGTCTTGGGCGCCTTTTTGAGATATTCGACAGACATTGGATTTGTACCTCTCCCTGAATTTGCACACGGGCTACGTAACAAGGTCACGGGCGCGCGTTCGAAATATTAGCAGAAACCTCGACAACGAAGCGCTGTTCATACGTTCCGACCGGTCCGGCGGCAAATCACTGACACTCATTCCACCCACGCCCGATTGATGTAGGGCGTGTCGCCGACCTCAGACATCGAAAGGTGCGTGAGCGGTCCATTCGCGTTGCTTGAGGAGAAGACCCTCTCCCCGACCTCGATCCGCGTCGGGTCCGGACCGTCCCGCAGCGCCTCATGCAGCACGCGTCCATCAAGATGTTCGGGCGGCGTGACCCCCAGCATGTGCAGGACCGTGGGCATGACATCGACATTCCCGGCGGGCACGGGGATCTCCTGTTCCGGCTTGAGGCGGCCACCCGCCATGATCAGTACGTTACGCATCTCATATGGGCTCAGCCCACCATGGCACCCTCCCCCCGGCGGATAGATGGAATCATGGAGGGACATGCCGTCCCGGCCCCATTCATTGGTGCTGTCGTCATAGCGCAGCACCAGCGCGATGTCGGGCGACCGGCGGTGCGCCACCTGAACGAGATCAAGCGTCAGCGTGCCTTCGGCGCCATGGCGGGTGAAGAGAGGACCACACCATTCCTCCTGTTGCAGCCATTCGACGATCTCGCCGATCCGCTCCGGCGCGGGGTCGTCGAGCCACACGCCGCCGCCATTTGCGACGACGATATTCGCCCCGTCGAATCCCGCCTCGCGGAATCTCGTGTCCAGCCCGAGCGGTTCGCCTCTGATGGTGATCTGGCCATGGTCCGACATTGCGATGATCTGCAGCGAGCCATCGGCGATGGCGTCTTCGTGCATCGCGAGGATACGCCCGAACTGCGAGTCGGCATGGTGGATTGTCTCAAGCGCGCCCGGCGAGCCGATACCCAGATGGTGAAAGGACTCATCCGGTTCGCACAGCCACAGCAGCATGACATCGGGGTGGATTTCCGGCTCGACGAACTCCAGGTAACAATCGACCGCATAGGTGATCCAGTCGAGCGCGGGCCGGGTGTACTCGGGCAACGGTCCGACACGTTCCATGATCCGGTTCTCGACGCCGGCAGGGACCGACGCTTCCGGCCGCCGCATGGCGAAGCGGAACGCGCCCGTCTTCTCGGCGGCAATATTGATAAGACGGCCACCGCCGGATGTTCCCGCGCTCAGAGTCGCATAGGATTTGCCGGCCGCATTCAGCCACTCACCGAGTGTCGGCACATCGAAGAACGGCTCGGTCATTCGCTTGAGAGCCGCTTCGAACGCAACGTCATCTCCGGTGTTCAACACAACGCCCCTGCCGTTTTCGGAGACGACGAAATTGTTGGCGACGACGCCATGACGGGACGGATAGCACCCGGTAATCACGGCCGACTGATTGACGCGGGTTTCGGACGGGAAAGTGGACCGGCTGTTCGTGAACCACACACCGCCCCGGGCAAAGGCATGCAGGTAGGGCATCAATTCTGGGGTGACGAATTCCGGGCGCAGGGCATCGAAGACGACAATCAGCACGCGCGTGTTCCGGTCAGACTTTTCCAACTTCCGTTACTCCCCCGAGACCGACGCGCCGCACTCACCAGTCGGCAGACCTACACATTTTTTGTGACGTGCGATAGCAGTTTGCTCCGGGCCGCCGCCGTTATCGGCGTGGAACATCAACGGCTCGTCCGGGCGGCGGCTGATCCGGCAGCAACCCATGCTGTCTCACACCTGGTTTTTCGCCTATAGTCCCGTTCTTTCCGCCGGACTCCCTTTTCAGCCGCGAAGCCCGTTCAGGCCGCTTCCATGACGCCCCAACCAGAAAAGACCCCTAGGGACAGTTCCGTCAATCTGCCGCTGATGGTGCTGGCCCGCATCTGCACCACCACGATTTTCATGACCTATCCGGCGTGCCTGGCCGTGTTGCTCGTCGAGTGGAACATGAGCGCAACCCAGGGCGGCATGGTGCAGGGCGCGTTCACGGCCGCTTTCGCCGTGTCTCTTCTTGTTGCCTCGTTCCTGTGTGATCGCATCGGGGCGAAGCGCGTATTCAATACGGCAACCCTGTTAGCCGCCGCGTCCGCTCTTCTTTTCGCGGTCTTTTCCACATCATTCGAGACCGCGCTCGTGTTCATATCCCTTGTCGGCCTGTCGCAGGGCGGGACCTATACGCCGGCCATCATGCTGGTTTCGGCAAACACGCCGCCGGCACGGACGGCATCCGCGGTCGGCTGGATACTCGCCGGCATGTCCGCCGGCTATGTCGTCTCCATCTTCCTGTCGATGGCGTTGCTGCCCACGCACGGCTACCGGACGGCGTTCATGGCGACCGCGGCGATCACCATTGCGGGCTGGGTGTTCGGATTTCTCGCCGTTCGCCACGCCCGAGACCAGCTCGAGGAAAAAGGAACCGCTGAAACGACGGCGGACGGCTCCCTGCCACGCCGGGCACGGCTGCTCACACTCGGATATATCGGCCATTGCTGGGAGCTCTTCGGCGCATGGGCCTGGATCCCTGCGTTTCTGGCAGCGGCGATTCTGACGAACGGCACAATGTCGGGAATCGAACTCGGCCTCTGGACTGCGCTTGCGCTGCACATGTCCGGCTTTTTCTCCTCATTCCTCTCAGGGTACGCCGCGGACCGGTTCGGGATGCGGCGCGTCCTGATCGTGTTCGCGGTGCTCGGTACAGCCTGCTCCGTGTCGATTGGCTGGCTGGGCGACATCAACATCGCGCTGCTGCTGATCATCGCCGCGGTCTACGGGTTCGCCACAATCGGCGACTCATCCGTTCTCTCGGCGGCAATGACGCGAGCCGTCCCCCCTCACCGACTCGGACGCGCGCTGGGCCTGAGGTCGGTTCTGGGGGTCGGTGCCGGGGCCGTCGCGCCAATCGCTTTCGGGCTTGCACTCGATATCGCCCCGAAAGCGTCCGCCTGGGGCATCGCGTTTTCCGTTCTCGCGATCGGCGGCATGGTCGCCGTGATCTGCGCTGTTCTGCTGCCGCGTTAGACCTGGCCAGCCCCGGACAAACTGCTAGTCCTTGAGCTCGTCCGGCACTTTGCCGCCGTTTTCCGCGAGCTTCGTCATGACCTGCTTGTGGAGCCAGATGTTCATGGAAGCGGAGTCGCTCATGTCGCCGGAATACCCCAGCTCTTGCGCAAGCTCCTTGCGCTCCGACAGGCTGCTGTCCAGATCAAGCAGTTTCATCAGATCGACGATCGACGTCTTCCAGTTGAGTTTCTGATTTGCCTTGCCGGCAAGGTCGTCAAGAATTACCTCAACGTCGACTTCCGTCCCGGGGGCTACCGACGGCGCCGCCGAATCGCTTTCTGCCGCTTCCTGCGGCGCGGCTTCGGCTGATTTGCCGAAAATCGCCGACATGATGTTTCCAAAGATGCTCATGAGGTGTCTCCACAACCTAAAGTTGAATTATCTCGCCATTTCAACACGCCTGCCGAAAACAAGATAGTGGGTGTCTGATGTAAATCAGATACGCGACGATTGTTTGGCGCTAGCATCCTGCTCATGGGGGCGCGTGCGGTGCGCGAGTGTACCGACACGCCTTGGGACAAGAATCAGATAGACGTGGGGGTATCCACACAACGAGCATCTGCGACAATTATACCACACATAAGTATCAATTTTGATTTGTGGTGCGGATGCGCTTTGTACTAACCAAAACCAACAGCTAGTTTTGTTTCGAAACACCTGCGGTTCGGAGATTCTTTTGCACCGTATCGGGTCTGAAACAACGTGGTCTTTGCGCGTCGCGCAAAGCAAATGGTCGGGACTTGGGGGACCAGAAAATGAAAACGGGAATAGCAAATCGAGTTGCGTCAGTCGTTCTGGGCGCCGGGCTCTTGCTCGGGTTGAACCAGGCCGTATTGGCAGAAGACAGGACCGGCAGCGTCACGGTGCGCGTCGGAGCCACGGTGGTCGATCCGGACTCGAGCGCGGACGTATTTGCCGGCGGCGCGCGGATCGCAGGCGCCGATGCCGAAGTCAGCACCGAGGTCGTACCCTCGCTCACGCTGGCCTACTTCTTCACGCACAACGTCGCTGTGGAGCTGTTCTGCTGCTTTGCGAAGCACGAGGTGGACGGTAAAGGCACGCTCAACGGCATCGACCTTGGCGACACCTGGATCTTCCCACCGGCGCTGACGTTGCAGTACCACTTCGACACCGGAGGCGCTTTCAAGCCGTATGTGGGCGCCGGCATCCAGTACATCAATTTCTTTGACGAAAGCAGGAGCGATCTCGCCGGCGGTGCCAGGCTGGACATTGACGATGCCGTCGGATTCACGTTGCAGGCCGGTGTCGATATCGACATCGGCAACGGCTGGTTCCTCAACGGCGACGTCAAGAAGACCTTCCTCGACACCGACGCGAGCTGGGAAGGAACCAATGTCACTGCCGACGTGGACCTTGATCCCTGGCTTTTCACGGCCGCCGTCGGCCGACGTTTCAACCTGTTCGGCCCGGCCCCGATGGCGCCCGGACCGTACAAATAGACCCAGGGCGATCCACTGCCGATCGCCTCACCTCAATGCCAGGACGGCCCGGTCTTCTGACCGGGCCGTTTTTTTGGCTGATCTAATTCTGCGTGAGTTGCCTGACGAAATCCGCGATACGGGCCGCGAGTTCCGCACCAACGACATGGTCGGCCTTGACCGCCAGCACGGCTGCGACCGGCTGCGGCAATAATGCATCAACCATTGCCTGCGCCGGCGCGGCCGCCGAGTGACCTCCATAGGTCAAAAACAACCCGACCCTGGACGGAAGCCGGGGCTTGCCGGCCAGAAGAGCCCGCAAGGGCAGCGCCGGATAGCTCGTCCAGATGGGCGCACCGAGCAACACCAGATCATAGTCGGCATATCTGGTCTCCGGGATATCGATCGGCGGGAGGTTTCCCCTGACGCTGTCGTAACCGGCACGCAGATAGCGCAACGCGCCAGAACCATATCGATCACACTTGATCTCGGTGACATCCGCATGCAGAGCATCGGCAAGCGCCGACGCAAGCCTTCGCGTGGTCCCGGTGCGTGAATAGTAGACGATGAGAGTTTTCACAGCTTCGCCGTCCCCGCATGCCTTTCTTCAGCGGTCAACTCCAGAAGACAATCGTGAATGGGCGCCGCCGCGCCGACATTGACCTGCCTCAATGCCTTTCCCGACGGGATGCCCGCTGGCTTCAGGATGATCTGAGAGGGTGTGCTCTTCGTAACGAAGCGGAATCAACACCAAATCTTCATGCGCGTTGCGGGACGGCACCGCGCTCGGCAACCGGCACACGGGCCAGACAAAACATGAGCTCCGATATTGCGAACCGAGAACCCCGACCGTCCCGTCAGTCCGGCAATGATACCCGCTCGCTGATTGTCGTTCTCGGCGACCAGCTCTCGGCCGACATCTCAAGCCTGGCCGCCGGCTCGAACACCCGTGATGTGGTGCTCATGGCGGAGGTGATGGAAGAGGCAACCTATGTGCCGCATCACAAGAAGAAGATCGCCTTCCTGTTTTCGGCCATGCGCCATTTCGCCGATAGCTTGAACGACGCCGGCTGGACGGTCGAATACACCCGGCTGGATGTCGGCGAGAACACCGGATCCTTCACCGGGGAAGTCGCACGCGCCCTTGAACGTCACGCCTGCAATGAAATCATCGTCACGGAACCGGGCGAGTGGCGGGTCCTGGAAGCGATGCGCACCTGGCCGGACCGCTTCGGCGTGCCGGTCCGAATTCTCACCGATGACCGCTTCATCTGCTCGCGCGAGGATTTCGCCGAGTGGGCCGCGCCGCGAAAGCAGTTGCGCATGGAGTATTTTTACCGCGACATGCGCCGCCGCACCGGCCTGCTCATGAACGGCGCGGAACCGGAGGGCGGGCGATGGAACTACGACGTCGAGAACCGCAAGCCGGCCCGCGGTGAACTCACCTTTCCGCGAGCCTACCGCGTGGCGCCGGACGCAACGACAAACGAGGTCCTGGACCTCGTGAGCGCGCGCTTTGCTGACCATTTCGGCGACCTTCAGCCCTTCTGGTTCGCGGTAACGCCCGCGGATGCGGAAGCCGCGCTCGACCACTTCATCAACGCCGCGCTCCCGAGTTTTGGCGACTACCAGGACGCGATGCTTCAGGACGAGCGGTTCATCTACCACTCCGTTCTTTCGCTCTATATCAATGCCGGGCTTCTCGACCCGTTGGATGTGTGCCGCCGGGTGGAGGCGGCCTTTCACGAAGGTCAGGCGCCCCTGAATGCCGCGGAGGGCTTCATTCGGCAGATCATCGGCTGGCGCGAATACGTACGCGGCATTTATTGGCTCAAAATGCCGGACTATCGCGAGCAGAACCATTTGGGCGCGGTGCGGCCGCTCCCGGATTTCTACTGGACCGGCGATACCGATATGGCGTGCCTCCACGCCGCCATCGCCCAGACCCGGGAAGAGGCCTACGCGCACCATATTCAGCGCCTCATGGTCACGGGAACCTTCGCGATGCTCGCGGGGGTCGACCCCCATGCCGTGCATGAGTGGTACCTCGCCGTATACGCGGACGCCTATGAGTGGGTGGAGCTGCCGAACACGCTCGGCATGAGCCAGTTCGCCGATGGCGGTTTGCTGGGCTCAAAGCCCTATGCGGCCAGCGGCAACTACATCAACAAGATGTCCGACTACTGCCGCGGATGCCGTTATGACGTGAAGCAGAAAACCGGCGAAGGGGCGTGCCCTTTCAATCCACTCTATTGGGATTTCCTCGCCCGCAACCGCGAGAAACTGGGAGGCAACCCGCGGCTGGCGCATCCTTATCGCACGTGGGATCGCATGGAGCCGGCGCGTCAGGCGGAGACGCGGCAAAGCGCAGCGAAGGTGCTCGAAGCGCTCAGTTAGCTTCCCTCAGGATCCAGACGATCACTTCCAGTGCGGCGGATACGCGTTGTCGAAACCCTCGACCGCCTCGATGCGTTCGCGCCACGCGTCGAGGTTCGGCCAGTGCTTCCTCAAGGGGACCACGCCGAGCTTCATCGGCTCGGCTTCGGGACGCGCGGCGGCACGGCAAAGCTGCATGACGACCGGGAAAACGACCAGATCCGCGGCGCTCAAAGTCTCACCGGCAAGCCACGGCTCGGATGCAAGCCCCGTTTCGAGCAATACAAGCTCATCACGCACGCGCGCCATGGCCGCGGCAATCCGATCTGCGAACTCCTCGCCTTTTCCGCGAAAGAGTGGACGCGAGATATCCCCGATGCACTCCCGCAGGTAACCGTCGCATTCACTGATGACCTGCCAGATGCGGGCTGTCTGTGCTGGCGTCACTCCAAACAGCGGGGGCTCCGGCGCAATGGCGTCGAGATAGGCGAGAATCGCGAACGTCTCACAAACGACGGTGCCGTCGTGGACGAGGACCGGAACCTGGCCGCGCGGATTGATCTTCAGAAACTCCGGCGCCTTTTGCTCGCGCTTGGCGTTGTCGAGCCGTCGGGGTGTATAGCCGATCCCCTTGACCTCCAGCGCCAGCATGACGGTCCAACACGGCGGCGAACCGGAAATGAAATACACATCGCACTGGGTCATGAAAAGGTCGCCCGATTGACGCCACACAGGCCGTGGCATCAGCATATGCCCGCAACGGTGGTGGACGGCAAGGGACAATCGCAGGCGCGAAAGCCGACGCTCAGCCCGGCAATACGGTCCGTCTATGTCGGCGCCTTGTGAAAACCAAGTTGACCCGGGGTTGCGATGTCCGCCCCGTTGCTGCGCACATAATCAAGCAGCGTAGAGAGATCCTGCGCGTTTCGCTCACCGTAGATCCGCGTCAGAACGCCGGCCAACGGCGTGCTCTTCCGCAACAACTGGACGTCCTTCACGAACCCTTCTCGACGGTTGATCTGACCGAGGACCTTTTGCTTCCTGAGGTTCGACAAGGCACGGCTGACCGTATCCGCGTTGAGACCGAGATAACCGCCGATTTCCTCGCGGGTCATGGGCAGCGGAATGGAGACCCCATCGACCATCTTGCGCCCCTGCCTCAGGACCATTTCGAGGACGAAAGACGCAACCCGCTGTTGCCGGTCGAGTGTTCCGAGCAAGACGTTTTGCAGCGCGAACCGCTCGGTCTGATAGGCGGAAACGCGAACCAGGGCGCGGCCCAACCTCCGGTCCTGGCCCGCCCGCGCGATGATCTCGCGATGCGGCACCTTGGTCAGCGAAGCATCGCTGAGCGCCCGTGCCGTCGTGTTCGGCAGAAGATAGTTGAACGCGGTGCACAGGAAATCACCGGGAAACCGGAACCCGAGCACCTGGCGCCGCCCGTCGATGAGAACCGTTTCAAGGATCAGCACGCCGCGCGTAACCATCAGCAGGCCGTCTTCGCGGGTCTGGTCATCAACCACGATGTCATGACGTTCGAAGTCCCGGGACGGAAAACTCTTCAGCCAATTCAGGACCAGCTCTGGTGTGCTCTCCTGCGCGGATGGCGTCACATCTCGCGATGACATTTGCAGGCTCCTTGCGGGAGGCGAAGTAAAGCGCCCCGCGGACACATCTTGCACGTCGGCACGAAATGCTAGCGCGCACGCCTGTTCGCGCTTTGACATGCGTCAATAGTCTTCTGCGACTTTTGTCGTGGAGGTGTTGCCCGAAAATCAGCCAGCGCATGCAATCTCGCGCTTCGATGACGCGTGATCTGGCAAAGCGCTAGTTACAGGCGTCGACGTTCTCGAAGCTGAGCAACGTGCCGTTCTGATCCGTCACTTCGAGAATTCCGGCGAAGTTGCCGGTGCCGCGGCAAATTACGCCGGCGTTCGGCGCTGTGGTGACCTGATTGCCCGTGCTGCCGGCCGCGAGGGTCGTGCCCGCCGCATCAAAGAAGAAGGCGTCGTCATTGGCCCCGCCATTGCCGATGTTTGTGAGCGTGTTGTCCGCCAGCAGGACGTTGGTATTGCCGGCGCTTATGATGATGCCAACATTTGCCGTGCCGTTAATCGTGTTGCCCGAGATCGTCAGGTTGGTGTTGTTGTCGTTGATGAATATCGCATCGTCGCGCGTATCGACGATCGTATTGTTCGAAATCGTCACATTGGTGTTGCCGTTGTTGGAGCCGAGGAAGACGCCAACTTGTGTGTTTGTCAAAACGTTGTCAGATATGACCACGTTCACGTTGTCCCGATCCTGCAGGAACGCGCCGTTCGATCCGAGATTGGTCATGATGTTGCGCGCAATCGTGATATTGGCGTTTTGCTGCTGGAAATGGACGCCGTCACCGCCGATATCCGTGAGGGTATTGTCGATGATGCGGACGTTTGAGTTATCGTCGTCGAAAAACACCGCATCTTCGCCAGTATCGGTTATCGTGTTGTTTTCAATCACGATGTTGGTCAGGTTATCGCGACCGCGGATACCGTGGTTGTCCGCGCCGACCCCGGGGTCGCCGACAATGTTCAATCCGGCAATATGGGTGTTGTTCGCGACGTTGAACACGCCGGTATCGGGATTTGTGTCATTTGAGAACAGCGTCGGCGTATTGCCGGGAGCGGTAAAAGGCACCACCTGACCCGAATTCTTGCCCCGGATGAGAATCGTGCTGCCGCCGCCCTGCACGGTTTGATTGTCCTGCAGTATCTGGCCATCGGTGCCCGAGAGGTCGATCTGCGCGCCATTGCGCTGCACGATGATGAGCCGGTTGCCGCCAGCGTTCACCGCATCTCCGAGCTGGTTCGCGTTGGTGGCAAAGCTCACGGAGTTGAGAGCGACGTCGGTAGCGTCGTCAATGGCACCTTCCGTCGCCGTCGTGATGTCGGTCTGCTCGTTGGTGACGATGTCGGTGTCGCGCTCAAGGCCATCGGTCATGCGCAATTCCTGCGGTGTCAACGACGCGGTGCGCAACGCCGCGTCTGCGCCACGCGACCCGAAGGGAATGCGCAGGCGCGCACCGATCTCGAACCTGGTTTCGCGTACGTCGTCGTAGGAAAGCTCGCTCTCGATGGTGAGGCGCGATCCGGGAAGCGACGCGATCGCGTCATTGATGCGGTATTCAAGACGCCCTTTGGGACCGGCGATTTCGTCGTCCGCGTCATCATGATCGAACCAGAAGCCGCCGGCATAGGCTCTGAGTTCATGGCGCCTGGACGGTGCCAGGCCGTCCTTGAAACCCCCGGCCGTTCCACCGCGGGCACCGCCAAAAAGGAGAACGCCGAACTCCGCATCGACCCCGTAATAGGCGAGTTCGCGGATCAGCGTATCTGTTTGCTGCACGAAGATGTTGTTGCCCTGAAGCAGTGCCGCAAACGTCGTCGTGTTCGAGACCGTTTCGTCGTCTTCGATCGGCACGTAGCCGTTGACGCGCAGATCATAGCGCTCGCTCAAGGCCTCGAGACCGAATGAGATCTGGTTGAACGTGTTATCGTTCGTTGTATCGCGGATATCCCAGCCGCCCCAGATGCCGAAATTCCAGCCCGAAGGCATCATCTGCCGGTAGCCGAGCGCGATATTGGCTTCCTGTACATCCTCTTCGAACAGCTTGCCGCGCGCATCGAGAAAGAACAGGGTTGTCGCCGACTGCATCAGCGGCGTGAACAGCACGATCTCGCCGCGGCTGCTGTCGTCGGTGCCGTAATAGCCGCCGAGCTCCCACCATCCGATGAACTTGTTCGGCGAGCCGGCGGTCACGTCCGAAGCGCGCGCCGAACCGGTGTAGAAAAACACAATCGCCGCGACAAGCGCGAGAAATGCTGTCAGAGATTTGAACCGGGCCGTCAACCGATTTCCCCCCAGAAGCCAGTTCTTTCCTGCCTATTCTTTGTGCACTTTATTCGTGAACAGTGCCGCCAAGCTATCAACTCAGAGTTGAAATATCCGGTTGTGGTCCGCGTTTGTGCTCTTTGCTCAGGTTGTGTTGCGGAATAGCTACAGATTTGACCAATCAATGATTGTGTATTCTTTATTGTTGCAATCATTGGTTGCTCGACTTGCGTTGTTTATCGTCATGAACCCTGGCGATGAGGATTCGTTTGTCCTGGATCGCGCGCTGATGGAGGCCGAAGCGTATCCATGCCTCAAGCAACGCATGACATTTCGGCGGCCCGGACGCGGTTTGGGCGGCACGATATGTGACTGACTCCATGCTATGTTTGGTCCAATATGCAAGCTTGGCTGACAGCACCGAGGTCACAAAAACCGCGCAACATGGGGACATAATGCAGCGTGCTTTGGGATTTCTGCTTATCGGACTCGCGGTCGCCGGCACGGCTGCGCAAATGGCGTACGGCTTGCACACCCATGTCGGCGAGGTGTTGCAGGCGGTGCTTGGGCCATACGTCACCGATACTTTTTCGACACCGGTCGGCGCGGCGGTCATTTACGGGTTCTTCTATTTCCTGGCCGCGTGCGGCCTCGTTCTCCTGGCGACGGCAAATCGCGCCCGCTCGACGAAGTGAAACCGGAGTGTGGCGAACGTGCCCCGCCGCAACCAAATGAAAGTGCAACCCACGGAAGGCCACGTCTGAGATGATGCTGAAGACACCGGAGGAGTCGCTGCCGCAGATCGCGGTGCTGGATGTCAGCGAAGACTGGCCGGTCGAAACGCTTCGGCTCGCGCTTGAAGAAACCCACGCGCTGCTGGATGAGGCCGCCGCCGATTACCCGGCGATCGCGCTCAAACTTGGCGATTCGATCTCCCGGCGCTGGCTCGAGCGTGCGCGTAACCCGTATCTGGGCGAAATGGACCGGATATCGCAGATCATCGCCCGGCCCGGCGCGTATTACTTCAATGCCAGCTATGAATGGACGTGCAGCACCTGCGCGGGACCCGGTCCGGACGGCGGTTCGGCGCGGCTGATGCGGGTGCTTGACTGGCAGACTCCGGGCCTCGGCCGCCACGTGATCGCCGCCCGTGTTACCAGCGAAGCGGGCCCCTGGGTTACCTTCACATGGCCCGGCTACACCGGCGTGCTACAGGCAATGGCTCCGGGGCGGTTTGCCGCCGCCATCAACCAGGCGCCGATGGAACGGCCCGTGGGCCTGTTCGCCCTCGACTGGATGGTGAACCGGGCAAAGATCTGGCGCAGCGCCGAGCCGACACCGGAGCATCTTCTGCGGCGCGTGTTCGAGACCGCGAAGAGCTTTCGCGAAGCAAAAGAGATGCTCGTGAGCACACGGCTTTGCGTCGGCGCTATCTACACGTTGAGCGGCGTCGCTCCCGACGAAGCCTGCGTCATTGAACGCACCGAAACTGGCACTCACATCGTCGAGGGACCGGCGAGCGCGGCGAACGCCTGGCAGAACAGCCAATGGGGCGGTCTTGTGCGTGGCGAAAACAACGAAAGCCGGCGTGAGATGATGGCCGCCCAGGAGCGACGGCTCGACAATGGCTTTGCCTGGCTTGAGCCGCCAGTCAGGAACGACCTTACCCGTCTCGCGATGGTTGCCGATGCCGCGCAGGGCCGAGCGATCGCGCAAGGATACGAAGCGGAGGGCCCGGTCACACAGGTGCTTTCGCTTGAAATGCAGCCCGCCTGACGCACACCCAGGGGCAATGGGCCTCGTCAGACCACCTTGTTGTCTGCGTCCACGACCGCATCGCTGCGATCGGTTTCGTCCTGCTCAAAAAGATCCTTCAACTCTTCGGAGCGTTCTCTCGCAAGAACCTGGAGCTTCTGCTGGTCCGTATAGTGCTCGTAGTCGCCATAAAGGTGACGGCGATCGAACTCGCGGAACGTGTCGATCGTTCGTGTCACCGCCCGTTCTGAATCGCCCAGACCGCGCAAGACTTCACGCGTGATATCCAGCGACGAGAGAAACGTTTCCCGACGAATGAATTCGACCCCCACATCCATGAGCCGATGCACGTGGTCGCGGTTTCGCGCCCGGGCATAGATCGGCACGTGCGGGAAATGGCGACGCACCAACTCCGCCGTTTTCAGGGATTTCTCCTCATCTCCGATCGCCAGAACAAACGCGCGCGCCTTGCCCACCTGCGCCGCTTCAAGGATGCTGAGACGGGTTGCGTCTCCATAGTACGCCTGACCGCCAAAACGACTCACGAACTGAACCTGCTCCGCCGATCCGTCGAGTGCGGTGAACGGAATACGGCGCGCCTGCAGGACGCGGGCAACGATCTGTCCGACCCGCCCGAAACCGGCGATGACCACATGCCCCTGCTCATCCGGCATCTCGTCGTAGGGGCGGTCCTCCGGCTCGCCGGCGCGTGTGAGCAGCTCGTCCGCGAGCAACAACAGCGGCGTCGACAGCATCGACAACGTGACGATAACGGTCAGCAGTTCCGCCAGATCCCGGCTGATGACGTTCTCGCCAAGCGCGGTCGTGAAAATGACGAAGGCGAATTCACCGCCCTGCGATACCGCCAGTGCCAGCCGGCGCGCGGCGCGATTGTCGAGACCGTTCCAGCGGCCGAGCCCATAGAGCACGATGGCCTTGATGGTCAGCAGGCCCACGACACATACGATGATCAACCCGAACTGCTGCACCAGAAGCTGGAGATTGAGCATCATGCCGACGGCGGTGAAGAAAAGCCCGAGAAGCAGACCTTCGAATGGTGCGATGTCGGATTCAATCTGGTGACGATACGGCGAGTCCGCGAGCAAGGCACCGGCGAGAAATGCCCCCAACACCGCGGACAGACCGGCAAACTCCATCAGCAGGACAACGCCGACAACCGTCAGCAGGGCGCTGGCGGTCATCGCCTCCCGGACGCCGGTCATGGCCACAAGCCGGTAGACCGTGGACAACGCGTAACGGCCAACGATGATGACCAACAGGATCGCGCCGATGGCGCTTATGATCTTGACCAGTGAAACGCTCTCGTCCGCGCCCGCAGCGCCGAGCAGCGGCACGATGGCAATCAGCGGAATGGCCGCCATGTCCTGAAACAGAAGTACGGAGAACGCGGCACGGCCGTGGCGCAGTCGTAGTTCTCCCTTTTCCTCCAACACCTGGAGCACGAAAGCGGTCGACGAGAGCGCCAGCGCAAATCCGATGAGGACGGCATCGTCCCACGGAACACCCATGAACCCGATGACGGGTATCAGCAGAGCCGCCGTAATCGCCACCTGGCTTCCGCCCAGGCCGAAGACCGATCCGCGCATGGTCCAGAGGCGCTTGGGTTTGAGCTCCAGGCCGATCAGGAACAACAAAAGCGCGACACCGTATTCCGCGATGTGGAGAATACTCTCGACATGATAGACGGTGTAGACGAAGCCAAGGCCGAATGGCCCGATCAGCACGCCTGCGGCGAGATAGCCGAGCACGGAGCTGATATGCAGTTTCTTCGCAATCGGCGCGGCAATTGCGGCCGCGGCCAGGAAGACCGCGGCCTGAATAAGAAAGCTTCCCGTCATCGTATTCGGCTCCCGGTGGACGGAGTTTCCAAAGACGCCAGAAACAAACACCCTGAAACCACGGTTTTAGAGAGCGCGGCGATTCCCGGCAACCGGTCACCTTGCGTGTCGGAGCGGCCTCATCGCCGGCTCAATATCGGATTGCGGGAAGCAGGAGGTAGAAGAAGAAGAGCAGGAACACGCCGAGAATGCTGAACCAGAGATTTCGGCTGACCAGTCCGATCGCCAATGCACCGATGCCGACAAGTGCGACGATCGAAATCTCGTAGCCTGCGACTGAAACGCCACCCGTCAAGGTTTCAATGATTTCGCGCATTTAGGCCCTTTCGATCAAAACAGCCTATCACACCGCGAACACGGCGGAACCATTTCGCAGCCACCGCCTGCGGCTCCGATCCGCGCAGTCTTGCACGTTCGCGAACAGTCAGGACCGCATATCGTGAGTTTCGCGCCAGCGCGAGGGTGATACGCCGAAGCATCGCTTGAAAGCCCGGCTGAAGGCCGCCTCCGACCCGTATCCGACCGAAACGGCAATTTCCATAATGCCGACGTCACCCTCGGCAAGCTCGCGCGCCGCGAGCCGCATCCGGTGTTGCGTCACATATTCGGCAGGAGCGCATCCCAGGTATCGCTTGAACTTGTCGGCGAGCGCGGAACGCGAGGCGCCGGAATCCCGGCCGAGCTGTTCGACGGTCCAGTTCTTCTGAGGTTCGTGGTGGATAAGCGCAATCGCGCGGCTCACCGACCGGTCCCTGAGCGCGCTGTACCAGCCTTCCATCTCCCGGCCCTGCGTTTCGACGTGGGACCGGATCGCCTCGATGAGCAGCAACTCGGAAAGGCCCGCGAGCACGGCATCCGCTCCGGGCCGGTTGTCGGCGGCCTCGGCCGCCGCGAATTCGAGCGAAGAGCGCACCACCTCTCCGGACCGGGCGACCGCACTGTCATAGATGATATAAGGCGGCAGGGCAGCCAGCAGTGGTTCCTCGCCAAGAGCCAGCCCCCCGAGAAAACCGCAAACCGTGCGGGTTTTTGCACCACCGCCGCCATGTTCAATAACCATCATGCTGCCGCGCTCGGGTATCTGCACCACATCGAGCGCCGAGACCGCCGGAACACGGTCGCGCCCGGCCATCGTGTGCGGATCGTTGCGGATGAACACGATGGCCTGACCGGGCGATATGACGACCGGTACGTTGCCCGGAATCTCGACGATCATCATCCCTTCGAGGATGTAGTGATAGATGATCAGGTGATCGATCGGCCCGAGATAATCAGCGCAATCGGGAGCACTGATCTCCGTCGACAGACACCACGGCTCGGTAAACTCGCCGCGCAGAAACATGCTCGCGGATAAGCGTGTCGAACGCAGAATCTCTGACAAAGCGTCCATGCAATCTGGTCCCGGTAATGATGTGGCGGTTCGATCAAGTCAAATGGTGATTTGATCATTTGTTGCAAGTCGGCCGGATGCTAATTCCGCGCGCCGGTCGCTTCGAACTGAATTCTTCGTGATGAATTCTGCGCAGCGATCAATAACCGCCCCCTAATTTACCTTGCTCTGAAAAGGAGTTGCAATGCTTAGACTTGGAGATATCGCACCTGATTTCACGGCCGAGACCACGGAAGGCCCCATCAATTTCCACAATTGGATCGGCGATTCCTGGTGCGTGCTGTTTTCACATCCCAAGGACTTTACGCCCGTTTGCACGACGGAACTCGGCTACATGGCCAAGATCAAGCCCGAATTCGACAAGCGAAATGTCAAAGTGATCGGCATCAGTGTGGACCCGATCGAGTCGCATGCCGAGTGGTCCAAGGATATCGAGGAAACCCAGGGCATCGCTCCCAACTATCCGATGATCGGCGATCCTGAGCTCAAGATTTCGAAGCTCTACGGCATGCTTCCCGCCGACGCCGGTGACACCTCGGAGGGCCGGACCGCCGTCGACAACCAGACCGTCCGCAACGTCTACGTCATCGCACCCGACAAATCGGTGAAATTGGTCATCACCTACCCGATGAGCACCGGACGCAATTTCGATGAACTGTTGCGCGTTATCGACTCGCTGCAACTCACCGCGCACCACAAGGTCGCGACCCCGGTGAACTGGAAGCACGGCGAGGACGTTATCATCGTGCCGGCGGTCCCCGATGACGACGCGAAGAAGATGTTCCCGTCCGGCTGGGACGCACCGAAGCCCTATATGCGCATTGTCCAGCAACCGGGATAGGGGTGTCGGAAGCGCGAACGCACGCGCCTCCGCGCACATTGAACCGCAACCGCGCCGCCGGGTTTTCCCGGCGGCGCTTGTACGAGAAGACCCCAATTTCACGGAACCGTTACACCGAAGTGAGCGCGATGGATACCAGGACGCACGCCCTGCAAACGCCAACCATGAGCTCGAATGCGGCACCGCTGAAGGCCGCCGCAACCTATAACGCGGCCTCGGACCATTTTGACGCGGAACCCCTTTCCTTCTGGAACCGGCACGGGCGGCGGACCGTCGACATGCTGGGGATCGCACCCGGAGACCGTGTTCTGGACGTGGGATGCGGCACCGGCGCGTCGGCGATACCGGCCGCGCTGGCCGCCGGGCCGAACGGCCGGGTCACGGGCATCGACGTCGCGGAAAAACTCCTCGAGATCGCCCGCGCGAAGGCCGAACGGCAAGGCCTCGCCAACCTGACTTTCGAGTTGGCGGACATGACGGCCGCGGAGTTTCCGCATGAGAGCTTCGACGCCGTTGTCAGCGTTTTCTCCATTTTCTTTGTCGAGGACATGGAAAGCCTCATCGGCAAGCTCTGGCGGCTGGTGGCGCCCGGCGGCGGCCTCGCCGTGACCGTCTGGGGCGCCGATCCGTTTCAGCCCGGCGCGACAATGCTCGGCGAGGAGATTGCACGGCAACGGCCTGACATTCCTCTCCCGACTGCGCCGTGGGAGCGCCTTACCGAACCGCGGAACTTTCGCCAACTCTTTCTGGACGGCGGGGCACCCGAACCGCGGGTCGAGCGCATTCCCGACCGGCAACCTCTGCGACAGCCGGAGGATTTCTGGACAATCGCGCTCGGATCGGGCTTTCGTGGCCTGATTGAACAACTCAGGCCCGAAGAACGGACCATTGTGCGCGATCGCACAATTCAACGCCTTTCGCGCGCCGGCGCGACGGACATCGAATCGGGCGGCATTTGCGCGATCGCGCGAAAGGCACACTGAGCCGCGCAAGCGCTGCGCGGCGGACACGCAAACCTGGAGACGAACCCATGAGCGAATTGACACGACGCGAGGTCATTCACGGTGCGGCCGCGGCAGGCGCGGTCATGTGCGGCACGTCGATCTTGACGAAGCCGGCACTCGCGGACACGGCGCGCGAGGTTGGAACCTATCGTTACGCCATCGGCGACATTACCTGCACCGCGCTTTATGACGGCATCTGGAAGAAGGATCACGCGGAAGACTTCATCCGCAACGCCTCCATCGAAGACACGAAGGGCGCGCTCACCAAGGGCGGGCTGAGCGATCGCTTTGTCACGATCGAATTTTCGGCGACACTGATCGAGACGGGCGGCAGAAAGGTCCTGATCGATCCGGGCACCGGCGGCCAGTGGACGCCGACCGCCGGCGTGATGCTCGACAACATGGCGCGTGCGGGCTTTGCTCCGAAAGATATCGATACCGTCCTGATCTCGCATTTTCACCCCGATCACATCTTCGGGCTGATGGAAAAACACACCAACAAGCAGATTTATCCGGACGCCGAGATCATCGTGCCGGAGGCCGAATACGCGTTCTGGACCGACCCGGGCGTTTTCGCGAAGCTGCCGAAGGACTGGCACGGTCTGGCGAAGGGTATACAGGCGACGTTCCCGAAATGGGAAAATGTCAGACGCGTCGCGTCGGACAGCGACGTCGCGCCGGGTATCCGCAGCCTGTCCGCGCCGGGCCATACGCCGGGTCACACCGCCTATCACGTGAGTTCGGGCGACACGCAACTGATCGTCGCCGGAGACGTCGCGATCACGCCTGCCCTGTTTGTTGCGAATCCCGGCTGGCAGGTGGTCTTCGACGCGGATCCGGCGCTTGCAGAGAAAACCAGACGCCGTATTTTCGACCAGATCGTTGCCGACCAGACTGTCGTTTCCGGCTATCATTTTGGTTTTCCCAATGCCGGTAAGCTTCTGAAAGACGGTAAAGGTTATACGTTCCAGCCCTATCAGAGTTAAAGTGCTGGAATTGGCCGAAAACCTGCGTCGGTGTGCGTTTTTTGTGCGGTGCACAAATCTGCCCAAATTGATCCTCATATGAGCGTTTGTCACGAAAAGCGGCGACGCTGAGCCGGCACACAGGCAACCGCGCCGACAGAGAGGATCCATGAGCAACGATACGCTGATGCCGGGCGCAACCCGGCCCGTGCGCTCGCCCCTGCGCTCCCTTGGACTTGCCTCGCGAGCGAGTACGGGCTGGTCGTCCATTGCACGGCGCTTGCCCTTCGCGCAGCGCGCCGGTTCACCGTCGCGAGGCTTGAATCTCGCGCTGCAGGGCGGCGGGGCGCATGGTGCTTTCACGTGGGGCGTTCTCGACGCCTTGCTGGAGCGCGGGGTTCTCGACTTCGATGGTGTGAGCGGGACGAGCGCCGGCGCCGTCAATGCCGTCGCACTTGCCGCCGGTTTGATGGATGGCGGGGCGGATGGCGCACGCGAACGCCTGCACGAGGTCTGGAGTGCGATCAGCCACGCGGGCGCGCCGGACTCGCATCCTGCCTCTCCGCTTGCCTACTCGGCGACCGCGAAGCTCTCCGGCGCTCTCATGCAACGCAGCCTCAAACGAATGGGAGGCGGATGGTCGCCATACGATGTCAATCCGCTGAACCTCAATCCCCTGCGCGACATCCTGCTGGCCAAGATCGACTTCGAGAAACTGCAGCGCGAGGCGCCGGTCCGGCTGTTTGTCGCGGCCACCGAAGTTGCCTCGGGCCGAGGCCGCGTTTTCCGGACACACGAGGTGAGCGCGGACGCCGTCGTCGCCTCCGCCTGTCTGCCGAACCTGTTTCCCGCGGTCCGCATCGGACGTTTCTACTATTGGGACGGCGCCTTCTCGGCAAATCCGGACCTCCTGACCCTGATCTCCGAAACGGACGTTCACGACACGCTGCTGGTTCAGATCAGCCCCGACCGCGATCCGGACCTGCCGGCGAGCGAAGAGGATATTTCCGGAAACATCGGTCGGCTCACCTTCAATCATCCGCTACGCACGCAGGTTCAGCAGATCGAGGTCTGCCGGCGCATTCCGCGTATTCCGTTGCTGTCCGACAATGCCGTCAGCCGCATGGGGCGCCATCGCTTTCATCTGATCGACGGAAGCCCGCACACGCTCAAGCTGGCGCGCGCATCCAAATTGAGGCCCGACTGGCATATGGTCGAAAGCCTGCGCGATCTCGGGCGCCAGACCGCAATTGAATGGTGCGAAACACATTTGTCCCGCGTCGGCAAGCGGGCCACGGTGAACCTCTACGCCAAGTACTTCACCGACAGGGTGCCGTTCGACTGAGCTCCGATTGCAGAAATTCGGCCCGGCGGCTACCGCACGTTCATGACTGACGACGTGGCGCTGCCCATGACGTCGAAGGCGACCGATCCCTTGAGGAAGCGCTTGAACCGGGATTTCCCGGAGTCCGCTACCACGGTCACCGCATGTCGTTTTGCGTCGGCGACGATCGTTTCGACCGGGTCGCCGACCCGCGTCAGCGTCTTGACGTTCTTGATGCCCATCGCGTTCAGCTCCTTGCGAGCCGCCGTGAGCCGGTTCTTCACCATGAGATGCGAGTCCTCGTCCAGTGCGGTTGAGGTAAGGGTTATAGGCCGTCCGAGATTGTAGGCGAGGACGGCCGCCTGCTTCAGGGAGGTGATGCTGTGGGGACTGCCGTCGGTCGCGATCAGAAAACCCTTTTTGGCGTCAAAACTCTCGCGCATGGTCAGGACCGAGCAAGGCGACAGCATCGCGACCTTCTGCACCGTGCTCGGCTCCAGGAAGGATTTGAACTCGCCGCGCCAGCGTTTTGGCGGTCCGGTTATGATCAGATTGTACGGACCCAGTTCATACTGATCCAGGATACCGCTGGAGACAGTCGGTGCGGTCTTGAGCTTGAGGATGATCCGTTTCTGCCGGCTTGACCGGTATTCCACCTTGTTGTCGCCGAGGGGGTCGCCGAAGATATCGGTATGACTGGCGCGCGCCCGCCACTCCTTGGTCATGTAGCCGAGGTCGCCCAGCATATCGAGGCCGCGGCGTAGAAACTGGATCCCCGGCAGTTCGAGGCCCCAATCGAGCATGTTCTGCCGCGCCACGCGCACCTGGAGCCCGCCTGAATTCAAGCCCTGATCAATGCGCCGCACATAGAGCAGCACGATGTCGCAGGGTCCCTTTTTCCCGATTTCGGCGGCGACGCGGACACCTTCATACGACGGTTCCGTTCCGTTGACGCAGACGAGAATGCGGAAGCGTTCGCGGCGGCGGTCACGTTCCTCGCGCGCCTCTTCCTGTGCGGCGCGTTTGCGCTGCGACGGAGAGATGCGCCAAGCCGCCATCGCTCACACCCCGATCAACGGCCAGTACAAGGCCGCCATGGCGATCATCACAACGGTCGACATGATGACCATGCGCCAGCCCACCTTGAGAAAGTCGTTCGGGGTGAGATAGCCGGCGGCGAAGACGATTGTGCATGCCGGCGTACCGACGACGGTCAGGTATGCGAACGCGGAGGAGATCGCGGTGATGAAACCAATGACGATCGGGCTTTCACCCGCGGCCACCGCAAGCTTGAGCACAATCGGGCCGAGCACCGCCACCGCGGCGCCGTTCGACATGGTGTTGGTGACGAATGTCGTCAGGGCGGATATAGCGACCCACAGCCCGACACCGGCATCGGCGCCGAGCGGCTTGAGAACCGACAGGAACCCGTCAGCCACCCACGCCGCTGCTCCGGTCACTTTCATCTGTACGCCGAGTGAAATGGCGGCGGCATAGAGCAGGACGACACCCCAGTTTACCCCCGTGTTCACGTCTTCCCACAGCACCAGACCGGCGGCGAGAAAGGCCGCGGCGCCGAGAATGGCGATGGTCCCCATGCCGACGTCCTGCGACTCGAAAATCCACGCATAGAGGATCAGGAAGAACAGCACGATGGCCGCCCAGTTGCTCAAGGTCATCGGGCCTTCATCGCGGATGCCGGCGCGCAGCTTGGCAACGGCGCGGGACAGGTCGTTGTATTCCGGTTTGAAGGTGAAAAGCAGGATTGCGGTGACCAGCGGAAGCTGCACCAGGAAGATGGGATAGGCGTAGGCCGCCCATTTCACGTAGTCGATGAGGAACTTGTACGTCTCGGGGTTGGTCGGATCGTAGAAGAAGTCCCGCCAGTACCCGATCATGATGGCATTGCGGGCGCCGCCGGACGGCGTGCCGATGCCGGCGACCGAACAGCCGTAACAGATGGAAAACAGCAGCACCGCCGCAAGATTGCGCACGCGTTCGCGGTTTTCGGATGTCAGTGAAATGAGTGTGACGCCGACCGGCAGCATCATCGCGGCCACGGTGTGTTCGCCGATGAAAGAGGCAAGCAGGCCGGAAACCACGGAAATACCGAAACAGATGCGGGAGGTCCTGGTCCCGGTCAGGCGCACGATGAACCAGGCGATGCGCTGGTCGAGCTTCTGCCGCACAACCGCCACCGCCAGCATCAGCGAACCCATGATGAACAGTACCGAATCCGTCATGAGGCTCTTGGCCACTTCCGTCGAGTTTCGACCCAGCAGAAGCACCTCACCGACGATCAGCAGCAGCGCGACGGTGGGCAGCGGAACCGGCTCGGTAATGAACAGGATTGTCGCGACCACCGACATGGTGAGCACGATCATGCCGTCACGGGTCAGTCCGTCCGGCTGCGGCGCGTGGAGCAAGGCCGCGCCGATGGCCATCGCGAAGATGAACCAGCGCTTTTCCCAGAAGTAATGGAGATCGATGTTCGCGCGGACTGTGAGGAGGCGGTGATATCCGTGGCGACCGACGCGCACTGACCACGGCGTCGAGATTTCCGGCGCCCTGAGAGAGTCGTGTACGAGGCTCAAGCCTGCCACAGCACGGGTCCGATCGAATGAGTTTCCCCAGTCACCTGAAATGCTAGCAACTTTTGCCGTCAGGCCAAAGGGAACGTTCGTAGTGAAAGGCCGTTCGAAATCGGCCCGGTGGCCGTTACCAGGGGATCTCGGACCCGTCATAGGCGAGGAACGCCCCCCCGGCGGCGGGCGCGGCGCGGTTGATCACCTCGAGCAGCATCTGCGCGGACTGCTTCGCCTCGAACCGTTCACGGTCCCCGGCAAACGGGTCCGAGAGCCGGGTCTTCACCGTTCCCGGATGCAGCGCCAGACAGACCGCGTCGGGCCGTTTGCGCGCAATCTCGATGGCGGCGGTCCGCAGAAACATGTTGAGCGCCGCCTTCGACGCGCGATAGCCGTACCATCCGCCGAGGCGGTTATCGGCGATGCTGCCGACGCGGGCGGAAACGGTGGCAAAGACACCACGTCCCGTACGCGGCAGAAGGTGGTGAAAATGCTTCAGCAGCAACAGCGGCCCGGTCGCGTTGATGGCGAATGCGCGTGCGACAGCCTCCGGATCGATCTGGCTGAACGTCTTCTCGGGGCGCATCGCCGCGTCATGCAGGATGCCTGTGGCGTCGATGATCAGGTGAATCTCGCCCTGGTCGGCGAGCGAGGCGGCCGCGCGTTCAATGGATGCTTCGTCCTCGAGGTCGAGCGGATGGCTGGACGAGCGGCTGAACCGGAAAACCTGCCCGCATCCGGGATCACGCTCAAGCAAATCGGCAAACGCGCTTCCGAGACCGCCCGTGCTGCCGACCACGACCGCATTGAAGCCCTGCGGAAAGGCGGAAAGATCGCTCATCTCGTTGAAATCGCCTCATGTTCCGATGTTCACCTTTACGGACCCTGCCCATCCGCGGATCATTTCACGGCGCCTGCACGGGTTGATCCGGTCCGCAACAAATGCCGTATTGACAGAGAGAAACCGAACGAAGGCATCACGTGCTACGCAAGGACATCCTGAAACCTTTCGCTCTCGACCGCTCGACGGCGAGCGAGGAGGAAATCGCCAGTTTCACTCGGCTGGCGCAGGAGTGGTGGCGGCCGGATGGGGCCTTCAAGGTCGTACACCGGTTCAACGAAACCCGGCTCGACTATCTCAAGGACCTGTTGCCGAGGGCGTTTGAGCTGCGGCACGACGGCAACCGGCCGCTCGATGGACTTAATATTGTCGACGTCGGCTGCGGCGCGGGACTGGCGGCGGAACCGTTGGCCCTTGCCGGGGCCCAGGTCGTCGGCATCGACCCGGTGGAACGCAACATCGAGATCGCGCGGCATCACCTGACGGAATCCGGCGCAACCGTCGATTATCGAAACATGCTGCCGGAAGATCTCGCCCGAAGCGGTGAAACCTTCGACGTGGTTCTCTCCCTGGAGGTGGTCGAACACGTGGCCGACGTACCGCTGTTTCTCGCGTCCTGCGCCCAGCTTGTGGCGCCCGGCGGGCTGCTGGTGCTTGCCACGCTGAACCGGACCCTCAGGTCATTCGTGTTCGCGATCGTCGGCGCCGAGTATGTACTTCGCCTCCTGCCGAAAGGCACGCACGACTGGCGAAAATTCATCTCCCCCGATGAATTGCGACGCGGCCTCGAACCGCACGGGCTGCATGAGTTCGAAAGAACCGGCATGAGCTTCAATCCGCTGCGCCGCACGTTCCGGTGCACCAGGGACGTCAGCGTCAACTATATGCAAGTCCTCCGACGGCCTCCATCTGCAGACAATTCTCGATCACGTGCCTGACACGGGGTGAACTGGCTCTGATCGGCGTTGAAAACCACGCCGCCAGATTGCCGTTCGGTGCGATCACATATTTGTAGAAATTCCACTTCGGCGCGGCATGCTCGCCGGCCACCGAGCTGACATGAGAGAAGAAAGGATGAATTGCCTTACCCCTGGCTGAGACCTTCTCCGTAATCGGAAAAGTCAAATGCAGTTGCGATCGATAGATCTCGTGGATGGTCCGGTCGTCCCCGGGTTCCTGACTCCCGAAGTCGTTTGACGGCACGCCGAGCACGACCAATCCATGGTGGGCCAGATCGTCATGCAGAGACTGGAGGTCCGCGAACTGGCTACGGAAACCGCACTTCGACGCAGTGTTCACAACCAGAATCGTCTCTCCCGCGAGACCAGACAGCGTCAGCGGCCGGCCGCCGGCATGCGTGAACGTCACCTCACCAATCTGGCTGTCAGGCGACGCCGGATCGAGAATCGCCTGCTTCGGTGCGAGCAACATTGACAAGGCTGAGAGAACCGAACCTGCCATACCGTTTTGCTTCTTTACGCCCGCCGACTCCGCGGCGCAGCCCTTTTGCAACTGTTTCATCTTGCCTCAGCCCCAGTTTAACAAAGGAATTGTCCCCGAATTTTGACGACGCGATGTCCGCATCGGCCATCAGCTTACGATCCGGGCCGCCACTCAGATCAGCCGCGCATTGACGGAAGTGATCCACATGCCTTTGGACCCCGTAGAAAAGACGCGTGTGCGGCGCTCTCCCCCCCCCCTCCCCCGCACCGCGATCAGGGGATCGGCCGGCATCTGTGGCGGGTGACCGGCCGGTTTTCCCGCCTTTTCCCTTAATCACAGGCTGCAACGCGTATTTTCATGCTTGCGGACCGCCGCCTCATTCCTTAGACGATCGGCCTCCAGCGTGGAGTGAACGATATGCACATAGGTTTGATCGGCGGCATCGGTCCCGCCGCGACCGAATTCTACTATCGCGGCCTTGCCAGGGCTCATGCCTCGGCGGGCAAGCGCATGGAGTTGACGATCGTTCACGCGGATGTACGCGATCTTCAGCGCAACGCGGCGAACGGTGCGAAGCGCGAGCAGACCGAGATCTATCTGGAATTCGTCAACCGGCTTCAGGCGGCGGGCGCGGAGGCCGTGGCGGTCACCTCGATGGGCGGACACTTCTGCATTCAGGAGCTCGAGCAGGTTTCGCCGCTGCCGGTCATCAACGCTATTCCGGCGCTCGATCGCCATCTGACGCAGTCAGGGGTGAAGCGGGCCGGACTCATCGGAACGCGCTATGTCATGGAAACCGCCGTCTATGGCGGTATCCCGGCCACCGAGTTTGTCCTGCCACAAGGTGACGACCTGGAGCGTGTCCACGACACCTATATCGCCATGGCATCGTCCGCATCCGTGAGCGACGCGCAGCGCGCGTATTTTTTCGAGGTGGGGCAGACGCTTTGCCGCGAACACGGTGCCGAAACCGTCATTCTCGGCGGCACGGACCTGTTTCTCGCCTTTGAAGGCCAGGACTGCGGCTTCCCGGTCATCGACGCCGCGGAGGTTCATATCGAGGCGCTTTACCGCGCATCGGTCGGGGACGGATAACCGGCAAGCCGCTCACGGGTGGTGCCCCGCCAGAGCGTCAAGAATCGCGTCGGTCGATGCTCCGATATGTGCCTTCAATCGCTTTCGCGCCGCCTTCGCCTTACCTTTCCGCATCAGCTCCAACAGCTCGCGGTGCTCGTCGAGCGATGCTTCCGCATGCCGGCTGTGCTTCCACATGAAACCGAGATAACGCGCATAGCGTTGGCGCAATTGATGCACCATGTGAAGCGTGACGGGACGTCCTGCCGGGCGGTAGATGGCGTCGTGAAACGCCTCGTTTGCCTGAAGCAGCGAAGGCACGTTCTTCGCGTTTGCTATGAGATCAATGGCGGTCTCCGCGTGCCGGCGATCTGCCACGCTGAAGTTTCGCGTCGCGGCCGCGACGAGATCGGGTTCGAGCTTCAAACGCAGGCGCGCGGTCTCCTCCGCTTCCGCTCGCTCCAGCAGCGGCACGCGCACGCCGCAGTTCACCTGGTACGTGACGAGATCTTCCGAGGCGAGCTGCCGCAAAGCCTCGCGCACCGGTGCCTGACTGACGCTGAAGCGTTGCGCGACGTGATCCTGCCTGAGCGGCGCGCCCGGTTCGATGACCGCCGAGAGGATATCATTGCGGAGTTGCGCCGCAATCTGATCCGCGATGGACCTGCGGTGCGCCCGCTGCGCACCGTTCGTTTCAGTCGCACCAGGCGTCATTGGCCTTGACCGGTCATGCTTCCGTTCCATATTATCGATTATCGATAATAATGTCATCATCGGGTCATTCATGCAAGCGCAGGACTACGACGCCATCACGTTCGATGTTTACGGGACGCTGATCGACTGGGAGCCCGCAATTCTCTCCACGCTCGACGACTGGATAACGTCCAGGGGCACGCAAATCGAAAGAGCAGCCCTGCTCGATGCGTTCGACCGCGCCCGTGCGCACTATCAGATGCTCGCACCGGCCCGCCCCTATCCGAAAATCCTCCGCTCGTCCTTCGCCTATATTGCCGACGAGCTTGACCTGGACCTGGACGCTGAGACGCGGCGGCGGTTCGGAGATTGCGTTGGCGACTGGGAGCCCTATACGGACAGCGTCGCCGCACTGGCGGAATTGCGCAAACACTTCGCCCTCGGCGCGCTGACGAACATGGATGATGCCTCCTTCGCCAGGAGCCACGCCAAACTCGGCGATTGCTTCGAGATCGTCGTGACCGCCGAACGCGCCGGTGCCTACAAGCCGTCCCTTCGGCACTTCGTCCTCGCGCTGACCGACCTGGCCGCGCGCGATATTCCACCGCAGCGCGTCCTGCACGTCGCACAGAGCCTGCGCGCCGATGTCCGGCCCGCAAACCTGCTTGGCCAGGACGTCGTATGGATCAACCGCGCGGGCCGCGGACTGGGGCACGCGGGCTTCGGGGCGGAACTCGCCGAACCCATGGCGACATTCGCAACCATGAAGGAATTCGTCGCCACGCTTGTGTGATCGATATCCGGCCGAGCTGGTCCAACCCGGGAATCGGCAAGCACGGGCCTTCGCCCATGCTATAATGCGTTTTTTACAAGGGAGAGCGTCATGTCCCGCGTATCGCACCTCGCAGTGCTTGTTGCCGCGTCTGTCCTGCTCGGCACCGCAACCGCGTCAGCAGACCCGAACTCCGCAGGATACGGAAATCCGTACCCCTACCCCTATCCGCCCGTCTACACTCCACCTGCCCAACCGAAAGTTATCATCCCACAGGGCTCACCGGTCACGGTCGTCGTTGCGCCGAACGCACACGTCGTCACCACGTCTCCGTCGACCACCACCCTGCCGCCCGGCTGGGTGTGGGCCCGGCCCGCCAATTGTGGTGAATACAGGTACTGGAACGGGACCCGGTGCCTCGACGCGCGCGACTACCCGCCGGATCTTGGTCCGCGATAGATCAGTCTTTTCCGGAGACTTCGGCCGGCGGCCCACCTTGAGGCAGACAAAATAGAAGCTGCCACTGATGCGGAGAATGACATGGGCGCTGTCCGTCCCTTCAAACTCGCCGTCCCGGATGCAACGCTGGAGCACATCCGCACCAGGGTCGCCGCCTTCCCGTGGGACGACATGCCGCCGCTCGATGGCTGGGCCCTTGGCGCCAACATCGACTACATGCGGGAGCTGTGCGCCTACTGGCTCGACAAGTTCGACTGGCGCGCCCAGGAAGCGAAGATCAACCGCTTTGCGCATTTCACTGCCCCGGTCGACGACCTCGACATCCATTTCATCCATGAGAAAGGCAGCGGCCCGACGCCGCGACCCCTGCTGATCAGTCATGGCTGGCCCGGGTCCGTCGTCGAGTTCCTGGAGATTATCGAGCCGCTGGCGCATCCAGAACGGTTCGGCGGCAGCGCGGAGGATGCCTTCGACGTGATCGCACCCTCGCTGCCGGGCTTCGGGTTTTCCGGCAAGCCGGAGCAGCCGATGGGTCCGCGGGCCATCGCCCGCCACTTCGCCACGCTGATGACCGACGTCCTCGGCTATGACGGTTACATCGCCCAGGGCGGCGACTGGGGCGGCGCGGTGTCCGCATGGCTCGGCTTCGATCATGCACCCGCCTGCCGCGCCATTCACGTCAACATCATGATGATGCGACACCCGGACGGGCCACAGGGCGCGGAAGAGGAAGCCTGGGCCGCCCGGTTCGCCAGGGAGCAGGAGCTCGAGGAAGGCTACCGCACCCAACAGGCGACGAAGCCTCAGTCCCTGAGCTATGCGATGATGGACAGTCCGGTCGGTATAGCGGCGTGGATCATCGAGAAGTTCAATTCCTGGTCCGACACGCGCGGCGGCGACATCGACAGCGTCTTCACCAAGGACCGGCTGCTCACCAACATCATGGTCTATCTGGTCACCGGCACATTCGCCACCGCGAGCTGGATCTACGCCGGGCGGCGCACGGAAGGCGGCCGGTTGCTCTCGCCCGAGGGCAAACGGGTCGAGGTGCCCACGGCCTGCGCGGTGTTTCCCGAAGAGCTCCTGGAATGGCCGCCGCGCAGCTATGTCGAGCGCGTCTACAACGTTGCGCGCTGGACCGAGATGCCCCGCGGCGGGCACTTCGCAGCCATGGAACAACCGGACCTACTGATTGACGATATTCGCACCTTCGTGCGTTCTTTGTCATAAATACGTCGTAACAACTTAATGTTGTGCGCATCCATTACTGCAACTATTGATCGGTCTTTCTGTTGCGCAACCGCCACATCTGAAAAAAAACGGCAACTTGCAGTAGAAAATTTTTTCCCGACTGCTGGACCGTGACAAAAATCCGGGCCTTAGCTTCTTGTTGTAACGGACCCAAATCGTACATGGGGCCAAGCAAACAGGGGGCAGAAGTGAGCCGGAACAGGACGGCAAGGCGCAGGGCCGCCGCCCTTGCACGCAAGGAGCGCGGAAGGGCGCAAGTGTCTGCGCCCGGATTCCTGCGTGCCACCACTCTCGGTACGCTTGCCGCGAGCGCCGCGATATTCGGCTATGGCCGGACGACCCAGGCCGGTCCCGACGCCTGCGGTACCGTCGCCAATGTCGCCACGTGCACGGGAAACCAGTCGGCGGGCATCACCAGTACCGCCGATTTCAATCCGGCCGTCGTCAACGTCCTGAACGTCAACACCCTGAACCAGGACATCGCGCCGGCTGCGGGCGTTTCCGGCATCTACTTCAGGTCCGACGACGCCATCACCATCAACTCCGACACCGGTAACTTCGAGATCGTCACACAGGGAAGCGATACGTACGGCATATACGCCTACTCCGAGGTCTCCGGAAACGTCTCGATTACGCACAACGGGAATATCCGCACCGAAGGCAATTTCAGCTACGGCATATACGCCTATGCCGCCGACGGGGCGGTCACGGTTGTCCATACCGGCAACATCCGCAACAACGCCAGTTACAGCGGCGCGATCGATGCCCGCTCCGATAACGGCAACGTAACGGTCGAACAGACAGGGACGATCATCACCGGAGCCACGGGTTTTGGAATCAGTGCTGAAAGCTACGGCCCGGGCACCGTCACCGTGGAGCAGACCGGCAGCATCACCACCGAGAATGCCGCCGCGATCCGTGCATTTTCCAACGGCGGCAACGTGGATGTTACGCAAACAGGGGACGTTACATCATCGAATTTCACGGCGATCAATGCAGGCTCGGACGGCACTGGCAATGTGGCGGTCACGCAGATCGGCAACATCTCCACGGACGGAGTGCTTGCAGCCGGCATCTATGCGGTTTCCTACGGCTCCGGCCCAGTCACCGTGACGCAATCGGGCAACATCACCACGCAAGGCACCGGATCATTCGGCATCTTTGCGCGTTCCTATGGCGCAAGCCCGATTACAATCAACAAGACCGGCGGCCTGACGGCGAGCGGCGACGATGCTGACGGCGTCAGAGTGTACGCCAACGGCGGTGCGGTCACAGTCAATCTCTCCGGCGGTACGGTCCAGGGCGGTGGCGACGACGCCGCAGGCGTCTATATTTCAAATATCGGCGGCACGTCGAACGAACTGAACATTGCCGCCAGCGGTACGCTCTGGGCCCTGTCCGGTATTGCCGTCACCAGCAACGACGGCGACGACGAGGTTAACAACGCCGGCACGGTGACCGGCAACGTCACGCTCGGAGCGGGAACCAACGCTTTCAACAATCTCGCCGGCGGGCAATTCAATTCGGGCGCAACTGTCGATCTCGGCGCGGGCAACCTGCTCAACAATGCCGGTACGCTGTCGCCCGGCGGCTCCGCCGCGGTCCAGACCACGGCGCTGACTGGCAACATCAACCAGACAGCGTCCGGCGTGTTCGAGGTAGATGTGAACGGAGTGGCCGCAACCGCGGACCGGGTCAATGTGAGCGGATCCGCGAACCTTGCCGGCACCGTCCAGGCGCAGGTGCAGGACCCCACGTTCGGAACCCAATCAAATGTCATTCTGTCCGCTGCGGGCGGTGTCACCGACAACGGACTCGGGCTCGTCTCGAGTCCGCTCCTGGAGGCGTCCCTGTCCTTCCCGAACGCCACCGACGTGGTTTTGACGACCACCGTCATCGGCTTCGCACCGCCCGGCGTGACCCTCAACCAGAACCAGACCAGTCTGGCGAACAACCTGAACGCGATACTGGGCTCCGGCGGCGGCACGGTCGGTCCGCTGCTGCTGGCGCTGCTCAACGACGTTCAGAGCGTGCCCGCCTATCTCAATGCGCTGGATCAGCTCATTCCCGAAGGCTACCTGAACACCGAGTCGGCTTCGCTGTTCGCGGCCGAGGAGTTCAACAACAACCTCCTGAGCTGCCCCAAGGCCGGCCCCGGCTTCACAGCCATCAGCCAGGGGCAATGCATGTGGGTGCGCTATGACGGAAGGTGGCTCGATAGAGACTCCACCCGCCAGAACATCGGCTATGACGAGGACACGCACGGGATTTCAGGTGGGGGCCAGGTCGCCGTCGCACCCAACTGGTTCGTGGGGCTCGCCGCGGCTTACGAGGATAGCGATCTCGATACCGACACCAATGCGTCCGCCGACACCGACCGCTACATGCTCGGCGGCGTCATCAAGTATCAGTCGGGTCCCGTGCTCATGGCGCTCGCCGGCTCCATCGGCACCGGCGAAGTCGACATGACGCGGCAGATCAGTTTCGGCGGCTTCAACGCCACGGCGCGTTCCAGTTACGACGTCGATCATGTGGGGGCGACCTTCCATGCGGCCTATCTTCTGGACCGCAGTAGCTGGTACGCGAAACCCTTCGTCGACATAAACGTCACCCATATCGATAGGGACAGCGTGACCGAGACCGGCGGCGGGGCGGCAAACCTCAATCTTTCCGGCTCGGACGAGACCTATTTCTCGGTGACGCCCGCGCTTGAGCTCGGCACCACCATCGACAGAGGCGACGGGCGCGCCATCCGGCCATACGTGCGCGCCGGCGTGACCATCTATGGCGACACCGACCAATCGCTTACCGCGCGCTTCGTCGGCGCGCCGGCGGCGGCCGGCGGCTTCACCTCCACTTCGGAGTTCGACGACGTGTTCGCTGACATCGAGGCGGGCGTGACCCTGTTCCATGGAGACCAGCACACCGTGTCCGCCGGCTACGAGGGCCGCTTCTCCGACGACACCGAAGTCCACGGCTTCTTCGTCAAGGGCACGCGGACGTTCTAGCGGCGCGGCCAGACCAACACGCGAAATCCCGGACAAGGGCCGGCCGCCGCGGTCTGTGTGCCGTTGCGTTTGATCCGGCCCGCGATCCGGGATCCAGCGCACAGTGAATGAAAATATGGATTCCCGCTTTCGCGGGAATTTCGGTATCAAGGGCAGACAAACCAATAAACTGCACCCGCGATGACCAAGGCCGCAATAATGGGCACAGCCGGGCAACCGGGCGATCTAACGAACTTACAACTCATTTTTCAGCGTATTGAACAGGAGTAACCACCATGGGCAGTGATGAAGAACAAGCCGTCATGCAGGCCGTGAAGGGCTTTTACGACGCCCTGGCTGTCATTTTCGAAGGCAGCACGGACGCGATGGAAGAGCTCTGGTCGCATGCGGACGACGTTACCTATATGGGCCCGGGTGGTGGCTATCAGCACGGATGGGAGCAGGTTCTCGAGAACTGGCGGGCGCAGGCCGCGCTCAAGATGGGCGGCAAGGTGACGCCTGAGAACATTCGCATTTCGGTGGGCCATGATATCGCCGTGGCGCACAACCTTGAGATCGGACACGTCGCCGACCCCGAGGGAGAGGACGAGACGGTATCCCTGCGGGCGACCAATCTGTTCCGCAAGGAGAACGGGACTTGGAAGATGATCGGTCATCATGCCGATCTTCTGACTTTCCTGACGAAAGCCATCGGGGAGAAGACCTGACGCGGATCAGGACGGACGCGCGGTCAACTTGGCGATCGCGGCACCGCCCCAGGTCAGGATCACGAGCACCAGCCCCAGCCCCGCTATAGCCGTGACGATATAGAACGGCAGGCGGATATCGACGGACATCAGGCCGCCACCGACCAGGGACATCACGCCGCCCGAAAGGCAGAACACCGCGGTCGTCACGCCCATGACCCAGCCCTGATCGGCCTCGCTCACGCTGCTCGAGAACAGTCCGAGCAGCGTCGGGTACGAAATGCCGAACAGAAAGTAGAAGAAGAAGATGGGAACATAGGTCAGGACGGGATTCGGCAGCAGCACGAAGGCGAGAGAGCTGACGGCCATTGTGAGCAGGCTCGCACCGATGATATTCCGCTTCTCGAAGCGCGCCTGCGCCGGTTTCACCAGGAACGTGCTGCTCGTCGCCAATGCGATACCGATCACAAGCATCGCCACGCTGCCGCCGATGACGCCGTATCCGAAGGCGCTGGTCAGGTAGTTGTCGATGAAGATGTAGAAGGTGCTGTTGGCCAACATGAACAGCGCGTAGACCGGCATGATCTGCATCACCACCGGATGCTGTGTGACCCGCCAGAGCGCGTCGGTGATGTCGCGAGGCCGGAAAACGAAATGCGTGCGCTCGGTGCGGATGTCATGAAAGTAGATGACGACCAGAGCGATCGCGATCAGGACCAACACAAATGCACCGTAGAACGGTAACTTCAGGCTTGCGATCCCACCAAGCAGCGCGGGGTCGGACAGCAACGCCCCGATGATCGGGCCGCCGACCAGGCCGAAGCTGACACCGGTGACGATAAAACCCATGTTGCGGTCACGGTCGGCCGCGTCCGTGCTGCCGTCGATCATCGCTGCCTGGGCGATCGGCTGATTGCCCGCCGTGAACCCGGTGATCGCGCGGCCGAGAATCAGCAACCACATGCTGTTTACGTAGAGCGAGACAATGGTCAGCGCATAACCAGCCAGCGCCCCGCCGAGACAGACCAGCAGGGCATTCTTGCGGCCGATCGAGTCGGACACCTTGGCGACGTAAACCACACCGAGAAACCAGGAGAGGAAGAACGTCCCGATCACCAGCCCGTAGTTGAAGTGGCGCCTGTCCATGGTCGTGTCTTGCGGGAGAAAGCCGGACGACGGGTCCATGATCAGGGTATTGATGATCGGAAAGACGAGGCCCTGGCCGATCAGATCGACGAAGACCACGAACATCAGTGTGATCTTGGCCATTGCGGTCATAGCGCGCATCCCCCCGGACGTGATCCTTCGTTGGCCACAAAAGCCAAGTTTGACGGCGCGAGCATACGTGATGCGCAGACGCGGACCAAGCCGTGTTCGGCGCGGCCGCATCGTCCGACTCCGGTGAGGCTCTTGTCTCGGATACGACGGTCAGGCCTGGAGTGCCTCAACCAAGACGGCCGCTTTCCAGCGTATCAAGTTCGGCAAATCCGGCCTGTGCCTCTTCAACGAAGCGCCGGGTCAGATCGGCGCGTTTGCGCCCGTCCGGGCCTTCGATCCCCGTGTGGACATCGACCCCGGCCGGGCGGACGGTGTGGATGGCCTCGCGTACGTTACCGGGGTTCAAGCCGCCTGCCAGGATGACGGGCCGGGTTGATGCGTCAACCAGCCGCCGGCTGACCTCCCAGTCGTGCGTTTTACCGGTCGCGCCGGATGCACCGGTCGCGGGATCGAACGTGTCGGTGATGAACGAGTCGACGTGCGCTCCATAGCGCTGAACCTCGTCGATCAAGGTATCCGTGTTTTGACCACGGACGATGAGGCTCTTGATGATCCTGAGCTTCGGCGCCTCTCGCTTCAACACTCTTATTTCCTCGAGGCTCGTCTCTCCGTGCAACTGGACCATGTCGACCGACAAGGCACGACAAAGCTCAAGGATGTCTCCCGCCTCGTTCGCATAGGTGATCAGGAAGAAGGTCGCCTCGTTGCCGAGTTCGGCAACGATCGACGCCGCGGCATCGATCGTCAGATCCTCCTTGTGGTAGCCCAGCACAAGGGGGAACCCGATATGCGCGATCCCGCAGTCGATCAGCAACTGCGCCTCGGCCAGATCGATGACGCCCGCGACATGGATGCGCGCTCCGGACCCTGTTCCCATCGGTCTGCTTCAACTCCTCCGTCCGTATCGGATTCCGTATCGACCGCGTCTTTGGCAAAGAGATAAAGGCACGTCAATTCCTCCGACGATAGCGAGGGCCACGACTTCTTCGTCAAGAGGGCGTGGACGTTTTGTACCGTCATTCCGGACCGTGGCGTCTGCGCGACGCCGTCGTCCTCGAACGTCCCTCGCGTCTTGTGTGAAGACAGCGCGGGCTCGACTATGATCAAACTGAAAGCTTCAGAGCGAGTCGGGCAATGCGTTCACCGTGATCGGCTTGCCCGGCTTCGGCAATGATTTGGCGCATGTTTGACGTTGTCGGAATCGGTCGAGCGAAGCATTGCCAAAACGGGGGGTATTCATGAGTGGTCTCGATTTCATAAATGCAACTCCGGCCTGGACGCTCGCTCTCCTGGTAATCATTTTGGCCATCGGTTTCAGCGTCGGTTTGCAGTTGTTCACACGCTGGCGTTTCGGCGTCGACCTTGTCGAGTCGAACCACGAAGTCGCCGGTTTCAAATTTGCGGTGGTCGGCGTCGCCTACGGTGTGCTCCTGGCCTTCGTCGTCCTCAGCGTCTGGGACGAGTATGAGCAAACCAAGGGTTCCGTGGAGGCCGAAGCGGAGCGGTTCTACAACCTGTTTCGGAACACCTACAATTATCCCCCGAAAACGGCTGCCAAAATGCAGGATGCGTTGATCGACTACGCGATCGAAGTGCGCGACAACGAGTGGCCGCAAATGCAACAGGGGGTTCGTGGCAGCACGTCCACCGCGGAAGCGTATACCAGGCTGAGCTTCATTGTCGGGAAGGCACGGCCCGCGGAGATCCAGTTTGTTCCGAGCGTCATGCACTCACTCAATCTGCTGCAGCAGATCGCAGATCACAGAATGGAGAGATTGTCCGATGTCGGCGGTCACGTGACGCCCGCTGTGTGGGCGGTGCTGCTGCTGGGGGCATTCATCACTCTGGGCTATTGCTCGTTCTTCGCGACGAAGCGTGTCGGTGCCCAGATCCTCATGACCGGCGGGCTCGCTGCAATCATCGGCTCGATCTTCTTCCTGATGTTGATACTGAACTACCCGTTCTCGGGACCGCAGGCGCTGTCACCCACTCCAATCGGCGATGCCATAGAGCGCATGCGGGCAGAGATCGACAATGCCAGCGATCGATAATCTCCGCTCGAGCGGCCTGCCGCCGCGGAACCCCGCGCGCAGACAGGCCGCGACCGGCGGATAGACTGTTATCCGGCAACGGCACGCCGTTCTGTGGCTCTTAACTAGGCGTAACGATAGGGCCGGCCGGCCTTCTGCATATCTTCGTTGTATTTGCGGAAAATGCCGATGACCTTTGCCTTGGTTTCGGATTCCGCGGCGATCTCATCCCAGAACTTCACCGCCGCTTCTTCCACCGTTGCCCATTCCTCGTCGGGAATGCTCGTCAGCTTCAGTTTCGTGCCGTTGACGCGCAGGTCTGCCTCGCCACCCCAGTACCACCACTGGCGATAATAGTGGCTCTGGTCCATGCAGACCTTCAGCAGTTCCTTCAGATTGTCGGGAAGCTCGTTCCAGCGATCCGCATTTGCGTAGAACGATCCGATCCACGCACCCGATATGTTGTTGGTCAGGAAGTAGTTTGTCACATCCGCCCAACCGACGGTGTAATCCTCCGTGATGCCGGACCAGGCGATGCCGTCGAGCTCTCCGGTTTGAACCGCTGTTTCAATATCTTCCCACGGCAGGGTCACGGGAACGACGCCGAACTGGCTGAGGAAGCGTCCGGCGGTGGGAAACGTGAAGACCCTCTTGCCCTTCAGATCCGCCAGCGACCGGATCGGATCCTTGGTGGCGAAGTGGCACGGGTCCCACGCGCCCGCGGAAATATGTTTGACGCCGACGGCGGCGTATTCCTTGTCCCAGATTTCGCCAAGGCCGTACTGATTGAACAGGACGGGCACATCGAGCGAGTAGCGGCAGGCGAACGGAAAGTATCCGCCGAAGACGGTCACTTCCGTCGGCGAGGCCATGGAGTCGTCGTCGGACTGAACCGCGTCAATCGTCCCCTTCTGCATGGCACGAAAAAGTTCGCCGGTCGGCACCAGTTGATCGGAGAAAAACAGCTCGATCTCCATCTGATCGCCCGCGATCTTGTTGAAACTGTCGATGGCCGGTTTGATGACGTGTGCCGCGAGCGCCGGACCGGCATAGGTCTGTAGCCGCCATTTGATCTTTGATTGGGCGATCGCGGGTGCGGCCAGCGCCGCGGCCGGTGCGGCAACGGCCGCGCCTTTGAGAAACTTGCGTCGTGTCGTCATTGGTCCTGTTTTCCTCCCTGAAATGTCCCTTTTAACACGCACCTGTGCGTCGATCTCAAGCTCCCGCTATTTCCCGTAGATGTAGTTCGGCAGCCAAAGCGCGATTTGCGGGAATGTCATGACGAGCCCCAGCGCCAGCGCCATCACCAGAACAAAGGGCGTGATGGAACTGTAGATATCCCTAAGCGAGATTTCAGGCGGGGCCATGGCCCGCATCAGAAACAGATTGTAACCGAAGGGCGGCGTCATGTAGGCGATCTGCGTCGTGATCGTATAGAGAACACCGTACCAGATGAGGTCAAAGCCGAGCACCTTGACCAGCGGCACATAGAGCGGCGCGACGATGACCAGCATGGCGGTATCGTCGAGGAACGTGCCCATGACGAGGAACGAAAGCTGCATGAGGATGAGGATCATCCACGGGTTCAGGCCAAGCTGTTCGGTGAAGAGGTTGTCGATTGCGCGCACCGCCCCGAGACCGTCGAACACCGCGCCGAATGCCAGCGCGGCGAGGATGATCCACATGAACATGCAGGACACGGCGAGCGTCTGACGGACAGAGACTTCGAACACCTCCCGCGTCATGCGCCCCTTCAGGACGGCTGCGAGAAACGCCGCCGTCGCCCCCACCGCCGAACTCTCCACCAGAGAGGTCCAGCCGTTCACAAACGGCACCATCATCACAGCGAATATGAACAACGGCAGAAGCCCTGCGCGCAGCAGGCGCAGCTTCTCGCCGAGGGCAATGTTTCGATCCTCCGGAGCCAAAGCCGGTCCCAGTTGCGGTTGGGTCCGGCACCGGATGTAAATGTAGATCATGAACAGGGCGGCCATCATCAGTCCGGGAAACACGCCGGCGAGCCAGAGCTGGCCCACGGGCTGACGCGCGATCATGGCGTAAAGAACCAACACGACCGAAGGCGGAACAAGAATCCCAAGCGACGAGCCGGCCTGGATGACGCCGGTCACCATCCGCTTGTCGTAGCCGCGTTTCAGCAGCTCCGGCAGAGCGATCGTCGCACCGATGGCCATGCCTGCTACCGAGAGGCCGTTCATCGCCGAGATCAGGATCATCAGGCCAATCGTGCCTATGGCGAGGCCGCCGCGCACCGGGCCCATCCAGACGTGAAACATCCGGTAGAGATCGTCCGCGATTTTCGATTCCGACAGGACGTAACCCATGAAAATGAACATCGGCAGTGTCAGGAGCGGATACCACTTCATGAGCTTCATGGCGGACGCGAAGGCAATGTCGGAACCACCCGTCCCCCAGAGCGCCAGGGCCGCAATGGCGCCGACTGCGCCGATGGCTCCGAACACCCGCTGCCCGGTGAACAGCATGAGCATCATCGAGGCGAACATGAACAGGGCGATCATCTCGTGCGACATCACGCATCACCCTCGCGCAGCCTGATGATGTCCTTGAGCAGTTCGGAGACCGCCTGCAGCAGCATCAGGAAGACTCCGAAACACATCAGGGTCTTGATCGGCCAGAGATAGGGCCGCCACGCGGTCGGGCTGCGCTCCAGCCGGCCGGCGCTTTCAGAACCGGTGATCAACCCGGTGAGATACTGAAACGGTTCATCGCCGAAATGCCCCAGCGAATACGCGGTGGACTCCAGCCCGCCATACAGCAACACGCCGAGATAGAAGATCAGGAACAGGATCGTGAACGCATCAAACCTGGCCTTCTTGCGCGCCGACCATTGCCCGTAGAAAAGGTCCATCCGCACATTCGATCCGAGTTGCATCGAATAGGGACCGCCCATGATGTAATAGGCAACCAGGGCAAACTGCGCGATCTCCAGCGTCCAGAGCGAAGGCAGAAAAAACGTCTTCGAGATCGAAGACCACAACAGGATGCCGATCATGACGAAGATCCCGTACATCATGATCCGGCCAACCCTGTAATTCACGGCGTCGACCACGCGAATATATGCACGTGCGAGTTTCATGAACGCACGCCCGAGGTTTCAGCATGTCCGCGAATTGTCCGCGACGGTCTTTTCAATTGGCCAGCCCCCATGCACGCCACGAGATCATTCGCCCGCGCACCGCTCCATATCGGGAGGGTCTTTGTTTTCGCGGACCATCACCCAACGGCAGCTTTCAACAATCAATTCCCCTTCCCGCCCGGGCAGCGCTTCTGTCATGAAAATGGTATCTGCCGAAAAGCTCAACCCGTCCTTCGTCGGCAGGGCCGGCAGGATGCGGACCGCCTCCTCATAGTCGAAATCGGGCCTGCACGCGGTCACGTACCCGGACACGCGGCCGTCCGCGATTGCCGCCTTGCCCGTGTACAGCGAGGGTCTGCGCCGCTTGAGAGCCTCGTCTTTTGCCGTCCATGTTGCGATGTCAAGGCGATCGCCGTCCTGCAGGACCCGAATGTTCAGGCGCAACTGGAATGCCCCGGGCCGGCCGTCATCGGTGCGGTCACAGGCGACGACGCCGCTGTAGGAGCCGGTCAGATTGGCCTCTTCGCTGTATGCCGGGGTCGCCAAAAGGAGCAGTGTGGCGAGCATGCATACATTTCGAGGCACCTTATCGGCTTTCCATCTGCGCGTAGTGCTTGGAGAAACCGGCAAGTGGCAGCGGCACAGCAATATCTTTCTTCTGAAGGTTCTGGAAAACCGCCTTGAGCTGGTTGCCTTTTTTCATGCCCGCGAGCATTTCGTTCGAAAGTGGCCCACTGGCGAAACAACCGCTCTGATTGCAGGTCTGCAGCACCATGGCTTGCGCCTTTTGATCGTCGATCTGCAGCCGGACCCCCGCAGGAAGGAACAGGCCGAACGGCGTCTGCACGAGGAGCGAGGGCTTCTTGGTGTTTGCCGGCAAGGTCACGGTCACCCTGAGCAACAGCTTGCGGTTCTGTTTCAGCACGACGGCGCGGGACATCTGACAGTTGAAACCGCCTCCACCAGCCGCATTCTGACACTGGATGTTCCAGTCCGACCCCTGAGCAGGGGGTGCGGCCTGTGCTGTCTTCGGTTGGGCGGTTTGTGCCGGGGCCGGATTGGCGCCTGGCGCGACGGCGGGCTTGCGGTTCGGAGCGGGTGCCGGCGCACGCTGTTGCTGGGCCGGCACGGGTGCCGGAGCACGCTGCTGCTGCTCCGGCGCAGGTGTCTCACCTGGACTGGTGAACCAGTTCGTCCACTGCGCCGATACCGGTGTTCCGCTTCCGGAAAGGATCATGGCGGCGAGAAAGCCGGCCAGCACGCACACGGCTTTTTGAATCTCGGCGGTTTTTCCGCTCTTCTCAGACGTTTTCACGATGCTCATAACCCCGCACGAAGTTCTCATCGACCAGAATTTCGATATTCAGATAAAGGCCCCACCGCACATCAGGTCGGCTGGCGGGCGCGCTGACCGAATAGCACGGATTTGGCGTCCTTGTCCTTGCGCAAATCCCATTTGGCCCGTTCATCCTTGCCGATCTCCACGGCCCGCGCCACGGCGGGACGGTCGTGAATGCGCACGTACCACTCTTCGAGATAGGCGAAATCCTTCAGGTCCTGACCCTGGCGCTTATAGGGGCGGACCCATGGATAGGCCGCCATATCGGCGATCGAATAGTCGCCCGCGAGATAGTCGTTATCCTTGAGCTGGATGTTCATGACGCCATAGAGCCGGTTCACCTCGTCCGTATAACGGTTGACGGCGTATTCGTGCTGCTCATCCGCATATTGGCGAAAATGGTGTGCCTGTCCGGCCATCGGACCAAGGCCCGCCATTTGCCAGAACAGCCACTGCTCGACATTGACGCGGGCACGCTCCTCCTGCGGATAGAACTGACCGGTCTTGCGTCCGAGATACTGAAGAATCGCGCCGGACTCGAAGATCGCAATGGGCTCGCCACCGGGACCGTCGTGATCGACGATCGCCGGCATGCGGTTGTTCGGGGCGATCTCCAGGAAGTCATCCTCGAACTGATCGCCACGCCCGATATTGATGTATTTGACGTTGTAGGGAAGGCCCGTCTCCTCCAGGAAAATAGTGATCTTGAAGCCATTCGGAGTCGGCCAGAAATACAGGTCAATCATTCGTTTGGATCCTACATCTGAGAGAGTGATTCAGCTCTGGCGGCATCGCCCTTCGAGGCGTGCCAACGCCTAAGGCAGCAGCACGGTCGAGCCCGTGGTCTTGCGGCCCTCCAGATCAATGTGCGCCTGGGTAGCCTCGGCCAGCGGATAGGTCTGGTTGATCTCGATCTTGACATCGCCCGATTTCACCACGTCGAACAGGGCGCCCGAGAGCTCTTCGAGGTCGGCGCGGTCGGCAATGTGGGTGAAGAGCGTTGGGCGGGTCGCGTAGAGCGATCCCTTCTGCGCCAGAAGCCCCATATTGATGTCGGGCAGCGGGCCCGAAGCCTGGCCGAACGTGGCCCAAAGGCCGAACTTCTTCAGGCAATCCAGGGACGCCGGAAACGTGTCCTTGCCGATGGAATCGTAGACCACGTCGCAGCCCTTGCCGTCGGTCAATTCCCTGACACGCTCCACGAAGTCTTCCTCCTGGTAGTTGATCGTGTGCGTGCACCCGAGCGACTGGGCGAGTTCGGCCTTTTCGGCGGAGCCGACGGTGCCGATCATCGTCGCGCCGAGCTTCTTCGCCCATTGACAGACGATCAACCCGACGCCGCCCGCGGCCGCGTGAAACAGAAACGTCGTGTCCGACGTCACCTTGTAGGTCCGCAACAACAGATAAGCCGCGGTCATGCCCTTGAGCATCATCGCCGCACCGGTCTGGTCCTCGATTCCGTCAGGAAGCACGACCAGCCTGTCGGCGGGTACAATCCGGTCTTCCGCGTAAGACCCAATCGCGCCGCAATAGGCGACCCGGTCACCCGGCTTGACGTGGGCGACGCCCTCGCCGACCGCAACGACCTCGCCCGCGCCTTCCATTCCCGGCGTGAACGGCATCTTCTCCTGGGGATAGGTTCCGGTGCGGAAATAGACGTCGATGTAATTCAGCCCGACGCCGGTCTGTTTGAGGCGGGCCTCGCCCGGTCCCGGGTCGCCGATCTCGACCTCCTCCCACTTCATGACCTCGGGGCCACCGGTCTCATGGATCTGAATTGCATGCGTCATGGTACGAACACCCTCTTTTTGAACTCGATTTGCCGTCGACATTAGCAGCATTGGCCGCATTGCGCGCTAGCCCCGTTCGTGTGTCATGCGAAAAACTGCTTTATCCGGCACGGTCCCAGCTTCGCAAGAAGCGGGTGGCGTTTTGCCTCATCGCGCAGTACCCGTTGTCGGTCTGGTCATGATCGGGAGGAACACGTGGGACTGGCCGACTGGCTCCGGATATCGCTGCTGTCGCTGCTGTGGGGCAGCGCCTTCTTCTATATCGAGATCGCGCTGCAGTTCTCGGGACCGCTGACCATCGTACTGGCCCGCGTCGGCCTCGCCGCGGCCGCACTGATGATCTATTGCGCAATACGCGGTATCCCGATCATGCTCGACGCGCGGGAACTTCGCGAACTCGCCGTCCTGGCCGTGCTCGCCTGCGTTCTGCCATTTACGCTGATTGCAGCCGGTCAGGTCCAGATTACCAGCGGGCTGACCGCCATCCTGATCGCCTCGACCCCGCTGTTCACCGTGCTGCTCGGTCATCTTTGGGGCCGCATGGAACCGGCGACACCGGCGAAGCTCGGCGGCGTCCTGACCGGTATGCTCGGTGTCGCCGTGCTGATGGGCGCTGACGCTCTGTCAGGGCTTTCGGGAACTATTCTCGGCCAGTTGGCGGTGCTCGCGTCAGCATTGATCTATGCGATCTCGGCGCTCTATGCGCGGCGCCTGCGGCAGATGCGGCCCGCCCGCATTTCCGCATGGATGCTGACATTGTCCGCGCTGATCCTTGCGCCGTTCGCCTTTTTGTTCGAAAGCCCGTTCGTTCCCCTGCCCGAACCGTCCGGACTTGCCGCGCTCGCCGCCCTCGCCCTGCTCTCGACGGCGCTCGCCTTCCTGCTCTATTTCCGCGTGCTGGCCAGTGCAGGCGCCACGAACGCGATGCTGGTGACGTTCGTGCAGCCGCCGGTGGCCATATTGCTGGGTGTGCTGTTCCTGCAGGAAAGCTTCGAACCGCATCATCTCGCCGGGATGATGCTGATCTTCATCGGCCTGGCACTGGTGGACGGAAGGGTACTCCGTTTCGTCGGCAAACGGGCGTGAGCGCCAATCAACCCTCGCCCACGTCCAGTTTCTCCCGAAGCATCTGATTGACCATCTGCGGATTGGCCTTGCCGCCGGTCTTCTGCATCACCTGACCGACGAACCAGCCCAGCGTTTGCGGCTTGGATTTGACCTGCTCGACCTGTTTCGGGTTGGCGGCGATGACCTCGTCCACCACCTTTTCGATCTCGCCGGTGTCCGTGACCTGTTTGAGGCCCTTTTCCTCGACGAGCTTTTCCGGATCGCCGCCGGTCTCCCATACGAGGTCATAGAGATCCTTGGCAATCTTGCCGGAGATGGTTCCGTCGGCCGTCATTTTCAGGATCGCGGTGTTCGCCTCGGCGGACACCGGCGCACTCGCGAAGTCGATGCCTTCCTTGTTGATGCGGCCGAGATGCTGGTTCAGCACCCAGTTCACCGCCGCACCCGGATCGGCACCCAGCCGGACCATGTCCTCGAAATAGTCCGCCCGCTCCTTCTCCGCGACCAGAACCTCCGCATCGTAGTGCTGCAGGTTCCACTCCTTCATGAACCGAGCCTTCTTCTGGTCCGGCAGCTCCGGCAGATGCGCGGCAAGCTCGTCGACATAGCCTTGCGTGAACTCGAGCGGCAAAAGGTCGGGATCGGGGAAATAGCGATAGTCGTGTGCCTCTTCCTTGGTGCGCATGGACCGGGTCTCGCCGGTCCTGGGATCGAACAGGCGGGTCTCCTGCACGATTTCGCCACCGTCCTCGATGATCTCGATCTGCCGGCGTGCCTCATACTCGATGGCCTGGCCGATGAAGCGGATGGAATTGACGTTCTTGATCTCGCAGCGCGTGCCGAGCTCCTCGCCGGGGCGGCGCACCGACACGTTCACGTCGGCCCGCAGCGAGCCTTCTTCCATGTTCCCGTCACACGTGCCGAGGTAGCGCAGGATCGACCGCAACTTGGAGACATAGGCCTGTGCCTGCGCCGAGGACCGGATGTCAGGCTTGGACACGATCTCCATCAACGCCACGCCGGACCGGTTGAGATCGACATAGGACGAGTTCGGGTCCTGATCGTGCAGGCTCTTGCCGGCATCCTGTTCCAGGTGCAGCCGTTCGATGCCGACGCGGACCTCCTCGCCGTCCTCCATGTCGAGCGCAACCTCGCCCTCGCCGACGATCGGCTGGGTGAACTGCGAAATCTGATAGCCCTGCGGCAGGTCGGGATAGAAATAGTTCTTCCGGTCGAACACCGAGCGCAGGTTGATCTTCGCGTTGAGCCCGAGCCCGGTACGGATCGCCTGCGCGACGCATTCCCCGTTGATGACCGGCAACATGCCGGGCATGGCGGCATCCACGAGACTGACCTGGGCATTCGGCTCGCCGCCAAACTCGGTCGACGCGCCGGAAAACAGCTTCGCATTCGAGGTCACCTGCGCATGGACCTCCATGCCGATGACCATCTCCCAGTCGCCGGTCGAGGAATTGATCAGGTGCGCCGGCACACTGTCATTTGCCATCGGTGGCCTCACGCAACTTTTCTTCCTCGTACTGGATGAACCAGCCGATCATCTGCCGCCAAAGCGCCTCCGCAAGCTCCGGCGGAAGGCCCTTCTCTTCCGCCTGGGCGCGCACCTTGTCGACGACCTGCTGGATGCGCCACGGCACGACCGCGTCTTCCGGGTTGTTTTTGAGTTGCCATGCCCGGTCGACATAGCCGAAGCGCTCGGCGATCAGCTCGACAAGTATCCGGTCGAGCCGGTCGATCTCGACGCGAACATGATCCATGCTTTCACATTCTTCCGGTTTGCGCGGTGCCATAACTCCAGTTTCCCCTCTAGTCCGTTGGCGCCCAGGCGTTCTGCCAGCTTTCATCGGTCTCGACGATCAGCGCGTCCGCCTCGATCTCGATCACCCAGTCGGGATCGAGCAGTCCCGACACTTCCACCATGGTGGCCGCCGGGCGAATGTCGCCGAACACTTCGCCGTGCGCGCGGCCAACTTCCTCCCAAAGCGAGGCGTCCGTCAGGAACATGCGTGTGCGTACGACATGTTTGAGGTCGGCGCCCGCTTCGCGCAGCGCCGCGGCAATGACCTCCAGACACCGGCGCGTCTGTGCGCCCGCATCGCCGACGCCGACAGTCTTGCCGTCCTGCCCGATGGGTGCCGACCCGCTCACGAACACCATGTTGCCGACGCGCACCGCGCGTGAAAACCCGATCGGTTTCTCAAATGGGCTTCCGGAGGAAACCAGTTGACGATCCGCACTCATGACTTGCTCCACCAGTTTTCCGGCTCGGGCAGCTTTCCGGCGGCCTGCTCGATCACATGCCCCACGCGGAACAGCATCTCCTCGTCAAATGCCCTGGCGATGAGCTGCAACCCGAGTGGCGTGCCTTCCCCGGACAGCCCGCCGGGGATCGAGATGCCCGGCAGGCCGGACATATTCGCTGGCACGGTGAAGATGTCGTTCAGGTACATCTCGATCGGATCGCCCGACTTCTCGCCGAGTGCGAATGCCGGTCCCGGCGTCGCCGGCGTGAGCAACACGTCGACATCCGCAAACGCATCCTCGAAGTCCCGCTTGATCAGCGTGCGCACCCGCTGCGCCTTGAGATAATAGGCATCGTAGTAGCCGGCGGACAGCACATAGGTGCCGATCAGAACGCGCCGTTTGACCTCCGCGCCGAATCCGGCGGCGCGCGTCTCTTCATACATGTCGATGATATCAGCGCCCTCGACGCGCAGGCCGTAGCGCACGCCGTCATAACGCGCCAGGTTCGAGGAAGCTTCCGCCGGCGCGACGATGTAGTAGGCGGGCAGCGCGTACTTGGTATGCGGCAGGCTGACATCCATGATTTCGGCGCCTGCGTCCTTGAGCCAGTCGATGCCGGTGCGCCACAGCGCCTCGATCTCTTCCGGCATGCCCTCCATACGGTATTCCTTCGGGATGCCCACCTTCAGGCCCTTGATACTCTGTCCGACCGCCGCTTCATAGTCGGGAACGGGCACGTTGACGCTGGTCGTATCCTTTTGGTCGTAACCGGCCATGGCGCCAAGCATGATCGCGGAGTCGCGCACCGTCCGCGTGATCGGGCCGGCCTGGTCGAGCGAGGAGGCAAAGGCGACGATGCCCCAGCGCGAGCAGCGCCCATAAGTCGGCTTGAGGCCGACCGTGCCGGTGAGCGAAGCCGGCTGGCGGATCGAACCGCCGGTATCCGTCGCCGTGGCGCCCTGAGCCAGACAGCCCGCCACCGCGCTCGCCGAGCCGCCGGACGAGCCGCCGGGCACCAGCTTCGCGTCGCTTCCCGCGCGCCGCCACGGATTGATGACCGGGTCGTAGTAACTCGTCTCGTTGGAGGACCCCATGGCGAACTCGTCGCAATTGAGCTTACCGAGCATCACGGCGCCGGCGTTCCAAAGATTCTGCGTGACGGTCGATTCATAGCCCGGTTCGAACCCGTCGAGAATGTGCGAACACGCGGTGGTGCGAACGCCCTTCGTGCAGAACAGGTCCTTGATGCCGAGCGGGATGCCCTCCAGAGGTCCCACCTCCCCGTTGGCGAGCCTTTGATCGCTTGCGCCCGCCATATCGAGCGCGCGATCAGGCGTCGGCAGAATGTACGCGTTCAGCGCCGCATTGCCGCTCTCGATCGCTTTGATATGCGCCTGTGTCAGCTCCACGGCGGACAATTTCTTCGCCGCCAGCGCCTCGCGTGTTTCGGCTATGGACAGACGCGTGGGATCGCTCACCGCTTCACTCCACGACCTTCGGCACGACGAAGAAGGTGCCTTTGTGCTCCGGGGCGTTTCTGACAATTTCCTGCGGATACCCGCCGTCCGTCACCTCGTCGGTGCGCATGTGCATCTGCATTTCCGTGACGCAGGTCATCGGCTCGACACCATTGGTATCGACTTCATTCAGTTGCTCGACCCAATCGAGGATGCCGGTGAGTTCGCCCTTGAGCGTGTTCGCCTCCGCATCGTCGACCTTGATGCGGGCGAGCCGGGCGATTTTGCGCACCGTCGCGTCGTCAATCTCCATGAAGTCGCCTTCACTCTTGAATGTCGGTTGTCGAGGGTGCACTCATAGCTCGCGCGATACCCCTGCGCAACACGGCTGATAAGAGAACGGGACATGGCCGAATTAAGCGATGCCAACAAGCGGTTCGTCGACGGCGCGAAGACGTGCGGCATCGACGTCGAAATCCGTGTCATGGCGGACAGCACGCGCACTGCCGAGGATGCGGCGCGGGCGTGTGGCTGCACCGTCGAACGGATCGTCAAGTCACTGGTCTTCCAGGGCAGACAGACAGGCAAACCGTACCTTCTTCTCGTGTCGGGCCCCAACCGTGTGAACGAGCAAGGCGTCGCGGCGATCATCGGCGAGGAACTCCGGAGGCCCGACGCGGATTTCGTGCGGGAGACGACCGGCTATTCCATCGGCGGCATCCCGCCCCTCGCCCACAAGACGCCGCTTGCGACCTATATGGACGGCGACCTGCTGACCCACGAAACGGTCTGGGCGGCGGCCGGCACGCCGAAGGCGGTGTTCGAGGTTGCCCCCGAAACCCTCCGCGACGCCGCCGGCGCGGAGGTCATTGTCGTAACGGGTAGCTGACGGCCGCGCCCTGCAAAAGGTGAAGAGCCGCTCACCCGTGAGGGTGAACGGCTCGACGACTCTATGAAGTGCGTCAGATTTTGGAGGGCGGGACGGACCGTACGATTTCGAAGCAAACGGCCCGCCTCGACCTCCCAATGCAATCCGTAAGGACTGCTTAGTTACCGACCAGCGACTGGATGTACCAGAACTTGTCCGCCTTGCTCAGGGCATATGCGGCATTGGTCATGACAAACGCGGAAGCGGCCAACGTGAGAGCTGTGAGGGTGGTCTTCATGAGATGTACTCCTTCGATCTTTTCCATTCACATTCACATCACCGGCTCTAGGCGGTTGGGAGGAAGCCCGCCGGCGTGCCCTAACATTTGGGAAGGGCCGGCACGGAAAGAAGGACATCTCGCGGGCGTGTCATAATTGTTGTCCGCGCGGTGCGCGTGAGCGGAAAATGTCACCTGACCGTAACGGAGTGAATATGAACAAGCAGCTTCCGCCGGAGCGCGTTTTTCGCTGAAATCCGCGCCTTTCAGGGTCGCCTGACGTGCGGACTGCCGTCATGTAACAGTGATCACGCTGAATTTTGGACCGGAATGAAACCATTCGGCGCCGGCATCCGTTCGCGCGCGCTCATCCGTGATGGACGTGTGTTTTTGATGCTTCCGGAGGCGTCCGGCTGACGGTTCACCCGGCCGATACTACGGCTCGCGGGACCCCCGGTTGTCCGATTTCACATTCGAGCGCTTCGCGGTCCCAGCCTCCGGTGTTGGCGGCGGCCCCATAGGTCGAGGTGAGGAACTGCAGAAGCGCGGCCGGCGCCGAGGTCATCGACGTGACGGGTGGGCGACCGCGTCGCCGGCCTTGAGACATGCGCTAGCGGCCGCGCGTCTGGATCGGCGGCAGTACACGTTCGATCTGATCCCGTTTGTCTTCGTGCTGCGGCGGCAGTTTGAGCGCGTGGCCGAGTTCGTCAATTGGTTCGTCCACCGCGAATCCGGGTGGATCGGTCGCAATCTCGAACAGGACGCCGCCCGGCTCACGAAAGTAGATCGACTTGAAGTACTGACGGTCTATCACGGGCGTGACGTCCAGGCCGAACTCCCTGACCCGTTCGCGCCACTGCGACAAAGCGCCTTCGTCCTCGGCCCGAAACGCCACGTGATGGATGGTGCCGCTTCCCTGTCTGCCTATCGACTGACCATTGGGGTGCACCAGATCCACGTGCGTGCCCTGCCCGTTGGTATGTGCGGTGAAGCGCTGCCGCAGCCCGGCCGGTTCAACTGTTTCCGGCCCCTGCCGGTAGCCGAACAGGTCAGTCATGAGCCGCGCCGTGGGCTCGGTGTTGTTCAGTAGAAGCGTGACAGAGTGAAATCCGGCGACAGTCGGGCCGTTCGCCCGAAGACTGTCCGCGCTCGCCGTCTCGATGAGTTCGATCGCAAAACGGTCGGGATCGTGCACGGTGATGAATTGCTCGCCAAACCTGCCGTCCGGTCCATCGAAATCGTGCCCCGCTTCGGCAAGATACGCCATCCACGTCTCTAACCCGCCCGGCCGCACGGCATACGCAACGGTGCTCGCCATTCCGTGGCCGGCGCGCCCGGGTGCGGCGTCGGCGAAGGGAAAGAACGTCAGGATCGATCCGGGAGTACCTGCCTCGTCCCCGTAATAGAGATGATAAGTGTCAGGCGCATCGAAATTGACAGTCTTCTTTACCAGCCGCTGCTTCAGGACACCGACATAAAAATCGACATTGTCCTGGGGCGGCCCCGAAATCGCCGTGACGTGATGCAGACCGGAAATCGTGCTGCTCATTTCATGAATCCCGTGTCACAGTTTTCCATTTCGACTTTCCATTTCGACGCGCCTGTGCACGCCGTGGTGGCCGCCGGCGCGCTCACACAGCCGATACGACTGCCCGCGGGACCCCCGGTCGTCCGATTTCACACTCCAACGCTTCGCGGTCCCAGCCTCCGGTGCTGGCGGCAGCCTCATAGGTTGAGATCAGGAACTGCAGAAGCGCGGCCGCCGGATCGTCTGAAGTGCGCACCGCTTCGTAAGGCAGCAGAAACTCGCCCAGAGTGTCGTCGAACCTCGCACCCGCAGGCCCGACCTTTTGATCCTTGAAATCCTCCGGTGTCGCGTAGGCATAGGAATAGAACATGGCCTCATCGACCCCGTTTCCGCCCGGCCAGAACCCGGCGGAGGAAACCTCGTGACTGTACGCTTCCTGCGTGACGCTGTCCGGGAGGTGCGGAATGCCGCCGGGATGCAGAGGCGCAGGCCGCCCCGAGAACCGCGTCACGGCCAGATCGAACGCGCCCCAGAACAGGTGAACCGGGCTGACCTTGCCGACAAAGCCGGTGCGAAAGTGCTGAAACACGCGTTCGATTTGCAATAGCGCGCGATGAAGTTTCTCCACGGCTTCGGCATCGTAGGGCCGTTCCTGCGTGTCCTCGGCGAACGGAACGGGGTCGGGCATTTCGTTCGGTACGCCGTGAATTTTTGGGGTACCGCCGACCGCGGAGATGAGGCGGCGGGTGCGATCCAGGAACTCCGCGACACTCATCGCTTTCAGGCCGAAACTCTCCTCCGCACCGTTATCAGCCCGCGCAATCAGCCTGTGGTCGATCACGTCGAAATCAAGCGAGATCTCTCGGGAAGGATCGGGCACCGGCCCGGTCGTCAGTCCCCTCGGCGTCACATAAAACGTCGCATGCCAGGAATGGTTGACCCATGGCGTATGGGCGAGACGGTATTTCCCGACGACCTGCGACCACAAGTGAAGTGCCGTCCCCGTCTCACGCCACGCCTTGTAGTTGAGAACGGGCCATTCATTGCTCAAAGTGAATTTGTCGCCGCTCATTCGCCAGCCTCCCGCCGTCCTTGCGTGGTCCCGGTTCGATACGGACCGAAACCGGTAACCGGATCAGTCAATCAAGCGAAAGCAGGAATAGCGAATGTCATGAATTAAATCGCGGACATAGATTAATTCGATGTCAAAGATAGAAACGGCTCGAAACTTTGCGAAACTAACATCGATGACCGCCAAGTAGACCAGAAACGAAAGGAAACATGATGAGTTCTATCGCAAAGACCACAGCTATCCTGGGCATCGCGACACTTGCCATGGGCGGGCTTGCCCAAGCCAGCGATGTTCGCACCCCCGTCTATCCGAAAGGCGCGAAACCGATCGCGCCGTATTCGCCGGGGATCAAACTGTCAAACGGGCTGCTCTTCGTTTCCGGCCAGATTCCCTATGTCGACGGCGCCATTCCGGAACATGCCAGTGACGGCAAGGATGACATGGCCGATCAGACGAAAATCGTCATGGAGAATCTGCGAACTGTTCTCAGCGAAGCCGGCTACACCTTCGACGACGCCGTCCGCGTTACCGTGTTCATGACCGACATGAAGAACTACGGCGCGTTCAACAAGGTCTATGGAACGTACTGGGGCGAAGGAAAGACACCCCCGGCGCGTGCCGCCGTCGAGGTTGGCGAGCTCCCTGGCAGCAAGCCCAATGCCCCGGTGCTCGTGGAAGTTTCGATGATCGCCGCGAAGTAACCCGGCACGCGCGCGCGTGATGGACGTCGGCGTGCTGACGCGACCGGCGGCTGAATGTGCAACCCTCAAAACGACTCAAGCCGCCCACCCCGAAGGATGAACGGCTTGAACGACGGGAAAGATGTCGTCAGTTCCTGGGGTCGAGACGGGCCGTCCGATTTCGAAACAACCGGCCCGCCTCAACTCCCAAAGCAACCCTGAAGGACTGCTTAGTTGCCGACCAGCGACTGGATGTACCAGAACTTGTCCGCCTTGCTCAGGGCATATGCGGCATTGGTCATGACAAACGCGGAAGCGGTCAACGTGAGAGCTGTGAGGGTGGTCTTCATGAGATGTACTCCTTCGATCTTTTCCATTCACATTCACATCACCGGCTCTAGGCGGTTGGGAGGAAGCCCGCCGGCGTGCCCTAACATTTGGGAAGGGCCGGCACGGAAAGAAGGACATCTCGCGGGCGTGTCATAATTGTTGTCCCGCCGATGCGTTGAAGCGAAAAAGCGTACCTGGAAGACAAGAAATGGAAACGGCCGCGCGAATTCTGTGAGTGCATTTTTTGGCTGAAAACAGAGCGGTGCAGAGGGTTCGTCCGCGCAGATTAACGTCACGTAATGGACATCACGCTGTTTTTGGGATTGCGAGTGCAACCATTCGGCACCGGCATCCGTTCGCGCCACTTGTGCGCTAGATTCCGTCCGGCACCGTCTCGCCGGCATCCTGGAGTTTGGCTCGAAGCCTCTCGAACAGGGCTTCAAGTTCTCTCGTATCATCGGCGTCCATGGCCGGGCCCGGAGCGCGGGCGAGCGGACAGGAGAGCGCGCCAAGCCGCCTCAGCGACTCTTTCCTGAGTGCCAGACCGAAACCGAACTGCTGTTCATGCCGGATCAACGGCAGGTAGAGATCGAACAAGTCCTCGGCCGCGTCGGCCTTCCCCGCGGCGAACAGCTCGTAAACCTTGACCAGCGCGCCAATGAAGGCAAACCCGGTCATGATGCCGTCGGCGCCACGATGCAGCTCCTGCGGGACGTAAAGCCCCCCATTGCCCGTCAGGATCGAAACACGGCGCACGCCCTGCGTATCCGGCGCGTTGCGGAGCGCCGTCAGCTTGCGGTGTCCCGGGCAGTCCTCGTGCTTGAACATCTTGATGCGCGGATGATCGCTGATCAGCTTGTTGATCACGCCGTTGGAGAAATAAACCGTGGTCGTAGGCGGGTAGTCCTGCAGGCATACGGGCGTCGCATCGTCGAGCCCGGACATCACCTTGTCGAAATATGCCAGCACCTGCTCGTCGGTCTTCAGACCGCCGATGCCGGCGATCATCACACCGGCCGCGCCCGCATCCATCGACGCCTTCGACAACGCAACCAGATTATCGATCCCGGGATTGGAGACTCCCACGATTGCAGGAACGCGTCCGCCGACACGTTTGATGTAACGCTGCATGAGCCGGGTCTGCTCGGAATCTGTCAGCTTCGGCGCCTCGCCCATCACGCCAAGGACCGTCATACCGTGCACGCCCTGGCCGATATAAAAGTCCGTCAGGCTGTCGACGCTGTCGAAATCGACCGCACCCGTCTCGGTGAACGGCGTCGCCGCGATGACGTAAACCCCTTTCGCCGTCTCATCCAACACTTCGGTTCCCATGCTTTGGTTTCGCTCCCTGCTTTCGAGTTGCTTTCATGCCCTTCGCCCGTCGGCACCGCACCCGGTGTCGTCGCGCCGGTTTTCGCACAGATTGCACGATATGCTCGAGACGTTTGCCGACTAGCTGGCGCTGCAGCGTTGTCTGTTCTTGTCTACGACGAGTGTCTCCAGCTCCACAGGCAATGCTCCCTTCCATGGCGTGTGAAATGGAACGGCGACCTCGGTCTCATTGATCGGGTCGGAGAACAGCGGCGCCTTTTTTCGCACACCCTCTACAAAGTTCACCATGATTTGCTTGATACGCTTTTCGCTGGAGCGCCAAGGTTCTTTGTCTGTGGCACCAAATGTTCTGCCAAGGTCCTTTGAACCGAAATGGAGGACGTAGCCCGAGCCTGGCGTGCGTTGCATCACGGACATTGTGCCGAGCGTGTGTCCCACTCGATGACCAAGCTCGAATCCCAGTATTTCGTACTTGTACGCTCCAATCCTCTGCCGGTCGGGAACGGGAAGGCCCAGAGAATCGAAACCAATCAGGGGCGCACCGTCCCACTCCCTCGTTGCGAGTAGCGGCAAACAATCAAAACGCGTCAGGCCGGTGCCCTTGAACAGAGGATGGTTGGGCTGGGTGATAATGTAGCCACCCCAGCCCTTGGCCTCCTTTGGCCTGCGGAATTTCCCAAATCCACCCTTCTTGAAGTCGGCGCCCGTGCTTCGGTAAATCGGATAGTCCAGTCGCTTCTGGTGCCAGTTCGTCGTCTCAAGGGGCGTGCGCGCCAACGGATCGTTATGTATCGAGCCGGTCTTGTACGATACCAGTACCGACCGGTCATCTCCCTCATATCGTGCCTGCCACCAAAGGGCGTTCCCGCCGGCGATGATCACGTGACCGCCGCGTGCAACAAAACCGTCGAAGGTCTCGCGGGCGCGCCGTGTCCAGTACTCGGGATGTCCGACGACCATCAGGACGTCAATTCCATCGAGGACTCTTGGATCGTCCATCTCCCAGTCCGTCAGAAATGTAATGTTGGTTTCTTCACCGAATGGCTTGTCATTCGCGACCCACTTGACCAGTGGCAGCCACAAGACGGAATGCGACCTGTGCATTGGCCTGTAGAAAGAGACTTTCGGAACGCGCACGGGATGAGAGTAGAGGCTCCGTCCAAGGGTTGTGGCGTAGGCATTGAAGGTATTTGTCCCGATCAGAATCGCGATATTCCTGCAGCACGCATTCTGGTTCGGGGGAAGCGCTTCCCGCTTCAGGGAATGCTCGTCATTCAGGACAAAGAACAGGTATGGCGAGTCGGCAACAAAATACAATCCGGGGCCGAATGTCGATGTATCGATCTTTGCCGTGACGTCGAAACCCGCACCGTCCAACCATGGCTTCAAGCCTTTGTACTCCTGCCGCCTCAGTGCTACGGGGGGCGTCAAGTGACGCGTGTCGCCATGCACGTCGGTGATTGCGAGGCGACGGAGTTGCGTTCTGATGTTTTGAGCGCTCAAAGCGAGCCCGAGCGTATCGCCAACATTTGCGCTCCACCCGGGTGCGACTATTTCCCCGTCCGGAGACAATTTGACAATGTAACCTTCGGCAATATCCTCACCGCTGACAGGAAAGTACTTCTCTGATACGGAAACTGCGCGCCATACCGCGAAGCACACGATCAAAATGACCGCAAAACTCAAACTCCACGCCCCGGCCAGGCGCACAAAGGTGCCTTTCTCGCTCATCAGCAGATACTTCTAGACCATGAAAAGTGGGGTTGAGATTGGTCGTACGGTCAGAATTCTTGGAGTGCAATCGAACTCAGACTTAAGCCTATCGTCTTTGTCAGGCGAATCAACTTTTGTACCGGACGTCTAGATGGCGAAGCGTCATCCAGGTCATAACTGCGCATCGATCGTGTCGGGCGCCCTTCTCGGGCATGGCGCGAAACACGCAATTTCGTGCGAGGGTGACGCCTACACGCGCGAAGAATTCCTGCGTGAGATTGCGACAAGGCGGGCGCACTTTCGTCACAACGATGTCGGTCGCGACACCCGCGTCATTCTCGTCTCCGGACGCGGCTCGAAATTCTGGGCCGACTTCGTTGCGTTGTGGTCGCTTGGTGCTGTCGCCATTCCATTGGATCCAACGATAGACGAACGCCACGCAAGCGAGATCTCTCGCGCAGCCCGTCCAACGCATATCATCGGAGAATTCAAGGTTCCGCCTGCAGCTCTCGACGGCCTGAAACAAATCGGCGAGCCCGAAGAAGACGTCGAGGGCGACCGGGACCCTTATGGCGGCATCGAAATTGAACCGGTGGAGCCAGGTGAACTGGCCGGTCTCTTCTTCACCTCAGGATCGACCGGCCTGCCCAAGGGCGTCATGATCCGTCACGAAATGCTTGTCGCGAACATGTACGCGACACAGGCTCGGGTGAACCTGCTGCGCTCCGACAAACTCTTCATGGCGATCCCTTTCCGGTTCATCTCCTCGATCTCGCATTTTCTGGTGACAATCCTCTCAGGAGCGAGCTTTGTCGCGACCGAACGGAACCTCATGCCCAAGGCCTTCATACAGGCGCTGCATTCCGCCGACATCACCGCATTCGGCGGGTCTCCGTTGCAAGTGCGGTTGATCAGCAGCGCGCCGAAGGACATGTTTCCGCGCCTGCGCTGGATCATGTCATCCGGGGACCATCTGTCCGAGGAGATCATCGAGGCGATGCGCCGGGCGCGTCCTGAGGTCGATATCAATACCGTGTACGGCCTGACAGAGTTGGCCGGACGGTTCTGCATGCTCCCGCCGGAACAGATCGACGCCAAAAAAGGGTCCGTCGGCCGTCCGATTCCCGGCCTCGCCGTGATCGTGCTCGATGACGACGGGCGACAGTGCGGCACCGGTGAGATTGGCCATGTCTACGCGCAAGGCGTGTGCTGTCTCGAGGGTTACATCGGCAACGAGGCGGCGACGCGCAAAGCCGTGACGCCGCATGGATTTCGCACCGGCGATATGGGCATGCTCGACGAAGACGGTGATCTGTTCCTTGCGGGGCGATCGGACAGCGTGTTCAAGCGCTCCGGCCTCAAGGTCTCGTGCATTCCGATCGCAGACGAACTCATGAAGCTCGACGCGTTTGCCGACGTCGCGGTCTTGCCGCGCGACGATGATCTGGAGGGCGCTGTCCCGGTGGCTTACGTGGTCTTGAAAAACGAAAAAGAGGTTGATCGGTCCAACGTGCTAGGGGCGCTTCGCTCCCGACTGTCGCCCAAACATCTTCCGGCCGAGTTCATCGTTTTGGATGAGATTCCGCGAACACGTTCCGGCAAAGTCAAATCGCATGAACTTGCCAAAATGCCAAAGCCGAGTTAACTGGCGGAGGCTCGGTCAGGCAATGCCAACGGTGTGCAACTTTCGATGAAGAAGTTTTTCGGAGCAACTCTCGTCGTTTGCCTCGTTCTTGGCTTTCTGATCGTTCGCGGCGACAGCGCAGAGGTCAGATATCGCGGCTCGGACTGCAACTACTATCTGACATACGAGAACACCGGACCCATCAGTCTGGCGGGCTTTGGCGGCTCACGCATGCGGACGGCGTTTGACGCCGACGACCTCGCGCGGATCCTGAGAGACAGCGGGCATCCCGAAGCAATTGTCTACAATGGCGGGCACAGCCATTACTCCATAGAGAAGGAGTATGTGCTGGTACGCGACCTGTTGGAGACCCGGCAGGTGAAGACCGTGGTCGTGATGCTGCAACCCCGCGCGATGGACTACGCCCTCATCAGCCGTGATTTCAAATCCATCGCACGCGTTCGGGACATTCCGACCATTGTCAACGCGGTTGCCCATGAAAGCCTGGTCGAAGGCGTAGCCACATCTTTCAAGGTCCTCAGCGAAAGACTGAAGCTTCCCGAGCCCGTTCCGTCCTGTCACGACAAAAAGAATGCCAAACGAAGACTTTGCAAGGTCGCCGTTCATCGCGAAGATCCGACACGCAATTGCCATCCGGGAGATTACAGAGCCGACCTTGATCGCCTTCTGGATGCAGAGAGTCGGGTGGAAAAGATGTCAACGCAGATCAGGGAATGGGACCCCACCTCCCTGGAAAACCGTTTCACTTTGCATTTCATCAAAAGAATCCAGTCGCTCGCCGCATCAAAGGACACTGCGGTGTTCTTTCTGTTCCTGTACCGGACAGGCAAGCCGTTCTTGCCGGACGGGTTGAGCGAGCGGTTCAAGATGGAAACAGGCGCGGAGCTTTTGATACCGCCCAGGGACATGGTCAGCCAGCTCGCAATCGATGGACGACGAGATCCAACGCACATGAATTCAAAAGGGCGCGCGCTGTTCCTCCCCTGGATGATCGCCGAAATCAAATCCAGATGCCCCCGCGCTGACGGATGTCTCTAGTCGGGTCGGAAAATGAAGTTGAAAATCGGAAAACTGGCGACACGGAAAAACGTCCTTCACCTCATTCGCAGTTTCTGCGTATACAGCGTGCTCGCCATTGCCGTTATTTATGCCGTCAATTACTGGCCGTTCGGTGAGATCAGGGCGGTCTATGAACGGTATTGATGTTGGAATGTTCTGTGCCGATGAGCTGCCGCTCGCATAGGGGGCCCGGGAGGTGGGTGTGCGCGCAATCTTCAAGTCAGCATCCGTTGTCTCATGGCGCTTTGCCAAGCCGCTCGTAATCCTGGCTGTTTTTGTTGTTCTCTGGAGCGTGGTACTGACGCTGGCGGTGAAGTCCGGATTCCTCTGGGACGTGCTTTCACCCCGCCTGGCCGCGGACCAGCGATACGGCACGCAGAACCTGGTCATGAGCACGGCCGACACGGCAAAGCGCGTTCTCGTGATCGGTGACAGTGCGTTCGTGGCGCGCCTCCGGAAAACTGATGACGCCAGGTCCGATACCGAATTTCTGACCATTGATGCGCTTGACCCGGACGATATCACCACCGCACTCAGCGCGATTGCACGGCACAACAGGAAGCGAGAAAACAAGGTTCAGTTCTGCAGGCTTGTCCTGCAGGTCTCACCATACTTTGTGGCGCGCATGCGGGATCGGGGAAGCCGCCAAGACGTGACATATTTGCGCGCGCTGGAGCAGAAAAGTCCGCCATTCATACCGAACAGGTCGACAAAGACCTTTTTCCAGACGCTGACCAAATGGGCACGGACCCGACCGGCCAAGCTGGACACATCCGATCCGCAACGCCCCCCGGACTTCCCGCCACAGATTTCGACGCCTGATCCCAACCTCGAAAACTGGACGAAGGTTGAAAGACAGCTTCGCAACAGTGCAGTCCCGGTCGTCGTTGTTGCTGACCGGAGGTTCTCGGACTATGCGCGGGCGCCTCGGCTCCTCGGCTATTTTGACCGCGACTTCCGAGACCGCATCGTGAGAGGTCAGGAAACGTCCGGACTCACCACATGGGCTGAATTCTCCGACCTGCGCAACTTGGCGTGGGCGACGTGCCCCAGCTCATAGTGACGGGGCAGTCCGACCATGCTTGGTGACGTTCTTCTCTATGCGATCTTCGTAGCGCTGGCGTTCTGCCTTTATTGGGTCGCGCCGGGAGACCGGCCGAACATTCGCATCGCGATCCTCCTGTGCGTCTCCGCTGCGTTCATTTTTCTCGTTTCGCCCGGCGGCTTCCTGTCGGTGCTGGCTCTGTTCGTTGTTGTCATTGTCGCCAACAGGGTCTTTGTGCGGTTCAAGACGCCTTACATCCTTCCGATTTTTCTCGGCCTCGCCGTTCTCCCGCTTGTTCTGAGCCGCACCCTCGGAGACCTGACTTTCGTCTTCACGCTCGGCATCGCTTTCGCAACGGTCCGGAGCATCGGCCTGGTGCTTGATTCCTATGCGGGTCGCAACGTGTTGGAAAAGGCTCGTGTTGGGCTCTATCTGTTCTTCTTTCCCCTGTATGCGGTCGGTCCCGTTGAGAAGTTTGACTCGTTCCAGGCGAGGTGCTTCACGACGCCGTTTGTTCTTGAGAACGTGTATGTCGGCCTTACACGCATGGCCTACGGGGTATTTCTGGCCCATTTCGTCTGCGACTCGCTCATTCTGAACGTCATCAACAATTGGCTGCCGGGCGGGGAAAGAGCATTCGCCGATTTCACCGTCTCGAACGCGTGGTCATACGTGTTTCTGAGATTTCTCTACACGTATCTGAATTTCGTTGCCTTTACCGAAATTGCCATCGGCACATGCCGACTGTTCGGGATGCATATCGTCGAGAACTTCAACTGGCCTCTGATCTCGCGGAACATTCAGGATTTCTGGCGGCGGTACCACATTTCGATGGGCAACTGGATTACCCGTTATCTGTTCTTTCCCGTTGTCGGTGTCTTGCGGACGGACTGGGCGGTCTATGTCGCCAGTATTTTCTCGTTTGTGATGTTCGGGTTGTGGCACGCCTTCACACCAAACTACCTGTTTTGGGGAATCATGCACGGGCTTGCCATTGCGACTTACCAATTCTATCGCAATGCCGAACTGTACGGCCGGATTCAGCGAATGCGGGTAATCGCCGTACCATTTGGTCTGATTGGCGGCATCATGACCATTTGTTACGTTGCGTGGTTGCAAACGTTCGCGAACCTCTCGACCTTCGACGCCGGTTTGGAGCTTACGTCCAGGATGATCGGATGGTAGCTTGCCGCCGGTTGGCATCGGATCGAAGCGGGGACAAAAGGACCGCACCTTGCGGCTTGGCCACTCGTCACACAGGAACGGAAAATGAAAGCCGACGACATCAAAGAGAAGCTATATGCCTATTTCTCCCAGGAATGCGGGATCAACAAAGAGAGCATAGAAGCGAACCAGCCCATCTTCTCGACCGGACTTTTGGACTCGATCGAGTTGATCAAGCTGATCTCATTCATCGACAAGGAGATCGGGGTTACAATCAACCCGCTGGACATCGGCTTCGATGAGTTCGATACCATTGATCGGATCGTTGCGAATATCGAAAACGCCGCCGCACCATCGCAAGTCGCCTAAGGCTGACTTCTCGTCGCCTGCCGCCGTTCCTGGCCCTCAACATCACGCGGCATTGCCGCCTAAATACACCTCTGCAGGGCAAGCGCCGTCAGCAGGACCCGACAGCCCTCGGCAAAATCACCCATATCCATGGCCTCGTCCGGATTGTGACTGCCATTGGCATTGCGCACCAGAACCATGCCGGAGGGAATGCCGGCCTTGGTGAACATGGCGGCGTCGTGCCCGGCCGTCGCCATCTCCAGCGCCTCGTGCCCAAGCGTCCGGCACGACTTCGTCAGTCCTGCGCGGATTTCGGGGTCGAGGGGGCGCGGCGGCGTTCCCGTGGCCGGGCCAAGCTCGAACTTCACGCGGCGGTGCGCCTCGATGTCATTTGCGGCATTTGCAACGCGGCGATGGAACTCATCGATATCCGCGGCGCGGGTGGTGCCGAAGTTGAGCGTGAACGTCACGTGCCCCGGAACCGTCGTCATGCCGTGGGCCCCCGGATCGGTAAAGAACTCCCCGACGGTGAGCACCGAGTCCGCACTTCCCGCCGCTTCCAGTTCCTGCCAAAAACCGTCAAGCCGCATGACCAGGTCAGCGGTCGCCAACACCGCATCACGCCGGAACGCGCGCGGCACGGCCGCGGAATGCGCATGTGTGCCTTCGCATCGCGCATAAGGATACCGCGCGTTCCCGCGTATGACCGTTGCGACGGCGACCGGGAGATCGCGCTCCTGGAGGAAAGGCCCCTGCTCGATGTGTAACTCGTAGTATGCAGCAACGTTTTCAGGCGAAAGATAGGGCGGGTTGTCGCGCAGCTTTCCGGTGTCATAGCCCAGCGCATCGATATGATCGCCAAGCGTCTTGCCGGTGTCCGATCGGACGAGATCGTCGAGCCGCTCGTGGGGCAAGAGCCCCAGCGCCAGGCTGCTGCCGAGATAGGCGGTGCCAAACCATACGCTTTCCTCGCCGCGTATGCCCATCACGCGAACGTCCTGCTCGGGTTCGAGAGCGAGCGAGCGCAGGGCCGAGAGGACCGCAATGCCGGCGACCACACCTGCCGCTCCATCATAGTTTCCGCCCACGGGCACGGAATCGAGGTGTGAGCCCAGAATGACCGCAGGCCGCGAGCGATCCCTGCCGGGAAGCGTCGCGTACAGGTTTCCCGCGGGGTCATGATCCAGTTCGAGGTCGAGCCTGTTCGCCGCGGCAGCGATGACCTCGGCTGCGGCCTGTTCACCAGCACCGAACGCCTGCCGTGTCACGCCGGGGCCGTCGGCGCTCACGCGCCGGAGTTCGTCGAATATGCGCGTTGCCTCCGGCATGGCGGCGGAAATGCCCCGGTCGATACGGGCGATGCAATCGGCATCCACGCCGTCATCGACTCGGACTGGTCGTGCGTCGGGCATGGCCAATGTTGGAAACGAATGCGCGCTGAGTCGAATAATCATTCGCTTCAAGCCGATAACGCCAAATTATCGTGTTTCATCGAAACGTCCGGGAACGCAGCCGGAACGCTCCGAACTCCATCACTAATGCCTGGTATTGGCGTCCCGCTTATAATCTGCATGAATAGTCCGGGACAAAGGACACGGATCGGCGCGGCCGATGCCGTGCAATCGCATTCGGGAGATGGTCCATGGTGAACCTGCGGCAGTTGGAGGTTTTTCGCGCCGTCATGGATGCCGGCACCACAGGGGCGGCTGCCGAACTCCTGAACATCTCCCAGCCCGCCGTCAGCAACATGATCCGCCAGACGGAAGACCAGCTCGGTTTCAAGCTGTTCGAGCGAAGCCGTGGACGCTTGTGGCGCACGGCCGAGGCGGAAGCGCTGTACCGGGAGACGGAGGCCATGTTCATCATGTTCCGCTCCGTGCAGCAGAAGACGGAAGACTTGCGCGATGCAAAGGTCGGTTCCATACGCATTGCCGCAACGCCGAGTGTCGGACTCGCACTCGTGCCCGCGGCTCTGAAGCGGTTTCTCGCCGATCGACCCAAGGTGAAGGCAACGGTCGACATTCGCGGCAGCGACAACCTCGTGAAGCATATCGATTCCGGGCTCGCGGAAGTCGCCGTGTCCATGGAGCCGCTCGAGCATCCTTCGGTGACCGCCATGCCGATCCACATGGGCAACATGGCGTGCGTCATGCCTGCCGATCATCCGCTTGCCGAACTGAAGAGTGTCCGGCCCTCCGACCTCGAACCGCACATATTTGTTGCGTTGGGACGTAACACCCCGCTTGGAGCGCTGGTTGAGAGTGCATTCCGGACGGCGGACGTTCCGTATCGCTGGCACGTGGAAACGCGCTATTGCAATGCCGCCTGCGCCCTGGCGCTGGAAATCGGCGCCGTTACCATCGTCGATCCGTATACGATCGCCAAGGTTCCGCAGGAGGCCATGGCGGTTCGTGCTTTCGTGCCGACAATCCAGGTGAGCGCCTATGTGGTCCACTCGACGATCCGGCCGTTGTCGCGACTGGCGACCAACTTCATTGCCGACCTGGAAGCCTCGCTTCGCTGAACGCGCCCACTTTTGGTACGACACAGAGTGTGATCTCGTGCGAGACGCACGACCGCTTCTGCTTCCGAAGCAAGCGTTTGGCTGGTTCGAGTTTTGTGGACCAGGCTAGGCCTTCTTCAACTCCACCGGGTTCACATCCTGAAAGAACCCGTTGACTCGATCCGAAATCCAGTCAATCGGGAACCGGCAGGCATCGCCAAAGCTCTCTCGCACCCTGCTTGCAGTGCATTGAAGCTCGGCGTGGCGTGCCAGATCGGGACGCGAGTGACCCAACATGCTCCTTGTGAGAACGAGATCTTGCAGCATGGCACTTCACCTCGACTTTGCTCCGCTCACGATCCGAATGACTGGCCGGACCTTTTGAGCGCACATATTGCGTCTTTGACTCCTAAAATGTGCACTTAGTGCGTATTGGTCAAGCGCAGAAGCGCACTCTGTGCATAACTGGCGCAATTTGTGCATCGGGCTCAGTGGTCAGCGGATCGTCAACCGAGGCGAACGGCTGATCGAAGAAGGAGGCCAGCGGGTAAGGAAAAGACAGGTGCAGATGAGTCCCTACCAGTTTCGCAAATGGCGGAAATCGCTGGGTCTTAAGCAGAGCGAGGCGGCCGAGCTGCTTGGGCTCAAGAAGCGGATGATCCAGTACTACGAGAACGGCGAGCGGAACGGAAAAAAGGTCAAGATCCCGAAATACATCCGCCTTGCGTGCTTCGCGATCCAGAACGGCGTTTCAGACTTCGACGGCGAAAAGGAAACGGCGAAACTCCGGAAGTAGCACCCGAGTCTCCGGCGCCCCTGCCGATCGCCCCCTCCCCGCAAAACACGCGCCATCGAGCCCGTCGCGCATCCGCCGCGCCCCGACACCTCTTGTCCGTCCAAGCCGCTTCACACGGTAAAATCGCGAGCAACCGTCGGGATTTGACGAACCGGTGGTGAAATGACAATTATGTGACAGGGCATATGTGACGGGGACCGCGTGATCTCGAGGGTCTATTCTTGGGTACAACAGAGACCGAACTGAAACTGGCCTTGTCGCCCGATGCGGCCAAAAAACTGCTCAAAGCAAAGCGAGTGAAGCGTCTGCAGGTCGGGCCGGCAAAACACCGACGGCTGGTCAGCACCTACTTCGATACGCCGCGTCACGTGCTTCGCAAGTCGGGTATCGCGCTGCGGCTGCGAAACGACGGAAATCACCAGATACAGACCATCAAGACGCCGACTCATGGCCCGGCCGGCCTTCAGAACTACAGGGAGTGGACGGTTCCGGTCTTGGGCGACCGCCCGGACCTGAGAGGCGCACGCGAGGCCCGACTGCCGCCCAGCCTGTCGCGGCGGCGTGGCCAGGACCGGTTGCGGCCCGTATTCACCACTGAAGTCGAACGCACGATCGTGCGCCTGCAAACCCGCCGGGCGCAGGTTGAGCTGGCAATCGACGAAGGCATCATCAAGGCCGGACACAACGGTGGAACGCGGATGGAGCCGATTTGCGAAGCCGAGTTCGAGTTGCTGTCGGGCGACCCGACCGAGATTCTGGAGCTCGCGCTGGACGTTTGCGAGACGCTCGAGGCTCGGCCGATCCACGTGACAAAGGCACAACGCGGTTATGCCTTGTCCAGACAGGCCTTGCGCCCCAGGGCGCGCAAGGCCAAACCGGCGCCGCTTCGCACGGAAAAAAACGCCATGCAGGCGTTTCAGAGCATCATCGGCGATGCGCTGAAACACCTTTTTGATAACCAGCCGCCGACACTGCGGGGTCATCCGTCCGGACTGCACCAGACCCGGGTCGCGATGCGGCGGTTGCGCGCGACCATGCGCGCCTTCAAGAAGATCCTGCCATACCACGAACGCAAGGCATTCAATTCCGAGTTCCGCTGGTTCCAGAGGCGCCTGGCGCCCGCCCGCGACTGGCATGTGTTCCTGACCGAGACGCTACCGCTGATCGCCGCCAGTGGATCGGCGCGCGAGGAGCAGACAGACACGTTGCGCAAGCTGGCCCGCTATGAGCGCCGCCGCGCAACAAAAGCTGCCCTGGTGTATCTGCAGTCGCGGCGTTACGCGCGTCTCATCCTGAAGTTTCAAAAATGGATCGCGACTCTGGAGAACACGGTGGCCGAATCGATCCTCGATCAGCCGCTGGTTCCATTCGCGCGGCAGGTGATGCGGAAGACGCGGCGCGACCTGCTTCGGGAAACCCGGCCATTGAGCAGCATAACGCTGGAGGATCTGCATGACGTCCGCAAACGCGGCAAGAAGGCGCGCTACGCGATCGAGTCGTTCAGTTCCCTTTGGAACAACAGTGAAACCAGACCGTATCTCAGGATGATGGAGCGCCTGCAGGACCGGCTCGGCGAAGCCAATGACGCCTGCGTGGCCGGCCACATTCTGTTGACCCTTCGGCCCGGCCGGGTGGACGCGGAGCTGGTGCAGGTGGTTCACGACTGGTCGCAACAGCGCACGCGCAACCGCGTCGACGCCGCGCGGCCCCATTGGAGCCGTTTCCGCAAGGCGAAACCGTTCTGGCTGACCGACCCGGACGACCGGCGCGTGGAAGCCCCGCAACATGTCCGCAGACAACCGTCCGAAACCCCGGACATGGAGTTGACGGTCGCGGCTCCGTGACCATCCGACTGCGGCACATAAACTCCCTGCCGTCCTTCCGGTGTATCTCGGCTCAGGCGCGTTCAGCCGGCTCTGCCGATTGTCCGAAAAAATTCGCAACATGTGTGCAATGATGTCCGAAAAGGACGGCAATTGCCGCGTTTGACCTGGCGCCGGCAAAGCGATGCTGGCTGCAACTTCCAGTTCCGCGACCTCCACGACGTCTGCGGCCCGTTCAACCATGATCGCGCCGCGAGAGAACCGTGCGTTCACTCGGACCGGAACTTCAGATCATTCAATAGGGCGATGAAAAACATGAAGAAAGCAGCATTCAGTCTCTTCTACGCGGCGCTGTTGGCAGTCTTCGTCCTGCTGCCGCAAACCTCGGAGGCGCAGAAGCGCTGGACCCCTGAACTGAGCGTCACCGTCAAACGGCTTTCCGATCTGTCCTTCGCGCCGGACAACAAGCACATCTTGTACGGCATCAACTCCATCGATCTGAAGAACGATGTTTACCTGAACGAATATGTGGTCTCGGACCTTGCCGGCGGCAGCGTGCGGACGCTCATCAAGCCGTCCTCGCATATCTCGGCCGTGCAGTGGTCGCCGGATGGAAAGTCCGTAGCCTATCTGTCAACGCAGACGGGCCACAGCAACATCTGGATCCTCAAGGCCGACGGCAGCGAAAAGGCAAAGCAGATCACCGACGTAAAACTGGATATCTCCAGCTTCGAGTGGGCGCCGAATTCGCAAGCCATCGCGTTCGTGATGCCCGATCCGGATTACAAGGAGCCGGTCGTGGAAAACCCGGATGTGTTCAACAGGAACCATCTCTGGCTGATCAAACTCAAAGACGGAAAAGGGACCGGGGACGCCGTCAATCTCACCGCGAGCCAGGATTTCACCGTGAGCGATTGGTCCGGCAACTGGGCCTATGACTGGGCGCCGGACAGCAGAAAAATCGTCTTCGCGCACCAGAAAGACCCGGGCCTCGACGCCTGGACCAGGGCGCAGCTCTCGGTCGTGGAGGTGGAAACCAGACGCGTAACCGCTATCGCGACGGACAACCGCCATTGGAAGTACTTCCCGAAATACTCCCCCGACGGCAAATGGATCGCCTATATCAACGCGCCCGGTGCATTCAAATGGTCGTTCCTGTGGGACATCAAGCTGGTACCGTCCGAAGGCGGAACGCCGGTCCGGCTGGCGGACTCCGAAAGGCGTTTGCCTTTTCCGTGGGAATGGGCGTCGGACTCACAAAGCCTCTATTACATCGAGAACGACCGGGCGACCTATTCGTTCTACCGCATGCCGATCGACGGCAAGCCGCCTGTAAAGGTATTCGGCTCCCCGGAAGATCTGAGCGTGCCGGGTTTGAATACCTATCTTGTCACGCCGATGGTCGACGTCAGCGGCGACAACGAGAAGATCGCGTTCATCGGCCAGACGTACAACAAGCCGCCGGAGATATATGTGAGCGGCGTGGATCAGTTTTCGCCGAAAAAGATCAGCACCGCCAACCAGGCGTTTTACGACATCCCGATCGGCAGGACCGAACTGATCCAATGGCGCTCATTGGACAATACCCAGGTCGAAGGCTTGCTGACCTATCCGGCCGACTACGACGAGGGCAAAACGTATCCCATGGCCGTGCAGATCCACGGCGGGCCGAACGGGGTGGATTTCAACGAGTATCTGCCGCTGATGAAATTCTTCCCGACCGCCGCCTACTCTGCGAAGAACTACTTTGTCCTGCGCGTGAACTACCGCGGCACGCTGGGCTACGGCCAGAGGTTCCGTGAGGATCTGATCGGCAAGTTCGGCATACTCGACTACCAGGACATCATTTCGGGCGTCGGGCATGTCATCAACCGGGGCCTCGTCGATCCGGACCAGCTCTTCGTCATCGGCCAGAGCAACGGCGGCACCCTGACCGGCTGGATCATCACGCAGACTGACATGTTCAAGGCGGCCTGTCCGATTGCCGGGGAGACCGACTACATCAGCCTGGAAGGAACGAACGGGTATTTCCAGACGAGCTGGTATCTGGGCGGCAGCTTCATCAATCACCTGCAGACCTTCCTCGAGCGCTCACCCATCTTCCACGTCAGGAACGTCAAGACACCGACGCTCATTCAGGGCGGGCTTCTGGACGACAATGTTCCCCATACCCAGCTCCAGGAGTTCTACAGGGCGCTGAAACGGGTCGGCGTCGACGTGAAACTGGTTGGCTACCCGAAATCGGACCATGACTACTACCCGCCCAAGCTCTATCTGAAGCTGATGCGGTCATGCCTCGACTGGACCGAGCGATTCAGGGCCGGCAAGACGCAAAACTAGGCGGTGACGCTGGCTCGAGCCATGTCTGGATTGCCCCTCGCAGCGGCCCGAAATCGATGAGCCCGAATTCGGTCGAAACACGCCACAAGTGGACAATTGTGGGGCGGTACGATCACAAGATTCTGTATCAGGGTTGTATTGACTGACACTGGCTGCCAACGACCATTTTCGGTATGGCTATCGGGACTTCATACACGGAGAAACGGAGGCATTTCGGATGGCGCCAATGTGGAAACCTGCCCTGATCGCACTGCTTCTGGGATCGGGGGTTCTGAGCGGCATCGCCACCGGCGCACCGCAAACGTCCGGAAACGCGGTGTTCGACCGAACAGTCGAAATCGTCAACGAGGAATTCTATCGCTCGCAAGAGCTCGATGCGTTCAACAACAAGGTGAAGGAGATCCTGACCGCCCCGACCGGGCTTTCCGGCGCGGAACCGAAAGCGGTGAACTCCGCGATAGACACCCTTCTCGCCAGCCTCCGCACATCTCACACGGCGCGATACACGCCGGACCGTATTGCCTATTACGAGCTTGTCGACATCTTCCGCTACAACTACAGGCGGAGTCTCAGAAGAATGTTCCCGCCCGACGGCACGGTTCGCTATGAGGGCGTCGGCATGGCCACGCGCGTGGTCGACGGAAAGCCGTTTGTCGCTGACGTCTATGACGGCGGCGCGGCGGCACGGGCCGGCGTGATGACCGGCGACGAGATTTTGGCCGTCGATGGTGCGGCATTCCGGGAAGTCGACTCGTTCCGCGGCAAATCCGGCAAGGACGTCGTTCTGACGCTACGTCGGCAGGCCGACGGGCCAGAACTGAGCATCAAAGTCGGGGTCGAGAAATTGCGTCCGTCCGAGTCGCTGGTCGAAGCGATCAAGGACAGCATTCGCGTCTTCGACCGCAATGGACAGCGGATTGGATACGTTCGCATCTGGTCCTTTACGGACCGAAACGTCGAACGGATTCTCGCCAGTGAGCTCGGTGGGGGCCGTCTTGCCGACAGTGACGGACTTATCCTCGATCTTCGCGGCCGTTGGGGCGGTGCCCCGGCGGACGCGGCCGAGATGTTCGTCGGCGGCACGCCGGCAATGACAATGATCGAGCGTGACGGCAAATCCCGGTACATCAACAGCCGCTGGCGTAAACCGGTTGTCGCCATCATCGACGAAGGATCGAGAAGCGGCATGGAACTCTTCGCCAATGCGCTCAAAAACAACCGCATACCATTGGTCGGCACCGAAACTGCAGGCGCGGTCGTTGCGGGGCGGGGTTTCCTTTTGCCCGACGACAGCCTGCTGGTCTTGGCTGTGGCCGATGTGTCTGTCGACGGTCTGCGCCTCGAAGGCAATCCCGTGCAACCGGATCTCCGTGTGCCTTTCGATTTCCGTTACGCGAATGGCGCGGATCCACAGCTTGATGCGGCGCTCGGAAAAATGACGAGCATATTGTCCGGCGGCTAGAGCCTTTGAGAGGCTCGCCGGCCTGCCATCATTCGTGATGTGCGTTGACCTCGTCGGCAGCCGACTTCTTGAGCGAGGCGCGGTCGACCTTGCCGTCGGCGATCATCGGCATCTCATCGAGCACGATGATCTCCTCCGGCGCCTTGTAGCCAACGCGTTCACGGGCAAATCGGATCAGCTCGGCATCGGTCGGGCGCTCCGCCCCATCCTTGAAGGTGACATAGGCCCGGACATTTTCGCCGTGCAGCAGATTGTGGATGCCAATGACACCCGCGAGGGCCACGGACGGATGTTCCAGCAGAGCCGCCTCGACCTCCTGTGGGCTGATGTTCGAAGCATCGTGGACGATGATCTGTTTCTTACGGCCCTCGAACCAGAAATACCCGTCTTCGTCGGCCCGCATCACGTCACCGCTGTCGAACCACGCGCCATCCATTGTCTGGCTCGTGGCCTGCGGATCGTTCCAGTATCCGGTCATGAGTGTCGGTGACTTGATCCAGAACCGGCCCGCCTGACCATCGGGAACCTCGTTTCCATCATCGTCACGAACCGAAAGAGAAAAACCGGGATTGGCAGTTCCAACCGAACCCGGTTTGTTCACTTCGCCAGAATGATTGAAGGTCACAAGACCCACCTCGGTTGCGCCATAGCCTTCCCGGATGTCGAACTGCGCAAGCTGTTCGAACTCACGCTCCAGCTCGGCCGGTACTTGGTCGCCACCCGACAGGAGACAACGCAGGGACGCGAAGTCCGATGATCTGGCATCCTCATGCTGGACAACCCGAAACAGTGGCGCGGGGAGTATGCCCATAATGGTGGGCGGGTGTTCGCGCATGAGGGGAAGCAGCTCATCGGCGTCTGTGGTGCGAGGTATCAGGACCTTGCCGCCGGCGGCGAGCGTGGCGAAGGTGATGTGAATGCCGCCGCCATGCGACAGCGATACGGCCGGCAAGACCACGTCCGTTTCTGACAATGCGTAACCCTTGACGATGCTCGCCAACGCCCAACCGAACGTCTCGAAGCTGTGCGTGACACCCTTGGGCATGCCGGTGCTGCCCGATGTATAAATGATGACGCTCGGGCTTCCGGAATCGCATGCCGGGAGGTCTTGCGAATCCGACTCTCTTTCGAGCAGGGCCTCCAGACTTGAACCGTCCGGACTTTCTGCGCCGCAGCGAACCACGCCTTTTGCCAGTTTGGACGCAACCACGCTTTCGGCAATGTCCGCATCGCGTTCCGCGTGCGCGACAAGCATCGAGGCGCCGGTGGCTTCGAGGACGTGATCGATTTCCGGTGCCGTGTAGCGGTAGTTGAGCGGGTTGACGACCAGCCCGGCCCTCATACAGGCGAGGTAGTAGACCGGGAGCACGGTCCGGTTCGGCATCAGGGAGGCGATCCGATCGCCAGGGCGCAAGCCGAGGCTGAGCAGGTTTGCCGCCAGGCGCGTCGATGCCTCGTCCAGCTCACGCCAGGTCCACGTTGATCCGCGCGAGACGATCGCCGGTTCGTCGGGCTTGCCGGCGAGGCCCCGGGACAGGATTTCGCGTGTCTCCAGCGGGCGTTCCAGAGGTGATCCGTCGTGAGGCATGTGGCTCGCGTCCTTCGTTGATTTCTGCCCATACAGCGATGCATTGAGCCGGCAAGTCCGCTCAACCGAGCGCAGCCGTAATTCTAGCGGAACCCCAATTTCTGAAAACGGTCCACCAGGCCCTCCAACTCGCGCTGGTGAGCATCGAACTGGAGGTCCTCCGCATCGATTGTGGTGCCGCCTACGACGCCGGCCGCAACCGGACCGACGGCCGTCTTCTCCGATACATAGCGAAACTTGCCGTCGGGCTCGCGCACAACGGGCTCCTGCAGGATCGGAAGGAAGTATGAGAGCCCCGCGGGTCTCTCGACCAGAAACCCGAAGCGCTTGGCAAAACGGGGAATGAATGCGGCCAACATCTGGCTGCAAAGGTCACGCAGAGCGTTCGCCTCGCGCACCTCGGCAACCCTGGAAATGAGAGCGATACCATCGACAAAGCGGTTCCGCTCGATGCCCGACTCGAACACGCGTATACGGCTCTGGCCCTCGAAATCAGGATCAGGCAGTGGCGCGTCCGTCTCGAGATGCCCCCGAACGCGTTGCAGGAGGTCGTAAAACGGTTCGAGGCGGGCACGAAGCAGTGCATCCGAGCCTTCGGGAAAACGGATGCCGACAACATCGTTCGTCGCTGCACCGCCGGACGAAAGGACCGCCAATACGTCCTCCATCGGAACGGAAAGGAAAGCGGAGACGGCGGCACGACAGGGCTCGACCTGGCCGGCCATCACGTGAAGATCGTGTTCAATATCCAGTAACGCCCGGGACTGGTTCTGCAGGCGGATCAGATGACCAATCATGGGGCGGAGGCTCGCATCCTTCACCAGCTCCCGCGCGGCCAGACCGGCGCAATTGACAACGACGGGCGTCGTCAACTCGTTCAGATCCCGGATGCGAACGCCGCGCATGACCCGGACGCCGCGACGGACGACCACGTCGAGCAGGTGCCGCATGAGAAGCGGAACGTCCATGAAGAAGATGCGGTGCACGAAGATTTCGTGCCGAACATCGCCAATACGCATGTGCCCCTGCAAGCCGTGTGGAACATAGCCAAGACCGGCAAGTGAAGGCATCGGGTCACGCTCGGAAGAGAACATCGACAGAAGCTCGATATCGAATGTTTCGAACTCCGGAGCCGGGGCTTCGCCGATGGCAATCTGATGGTAGAACGAAAAGGAGTCGACAAGCAGCTCGACGTCCGGTTCACCGCCTATGGAAAACGGCTCGAACAAGCCGCCCGCATTGTGGCTCGTGAGGTCTTCCAGACGCTCGGCAACGACCGTTATCGTGCCGAGGCTTCCGGGATTTCGTTCGCGGTGCTCCGACATTGCATAGGCGGCGAACAGGCCGATGACCCCGCCGCCGAGAATGGTCACGTCGCGGGACTGGGGTTCAATTCCTTCAAAGTGCCCGAGCCCCAGTTCGAGAATGCGTTTTCCGCAGCCTGGCGCCAGCGTCCAGCCACTGCCACCGTGACCATAACAATGGATCAGGCAGCGTCCGTCCGGCTGTTGCTCGGCCTCCAGTCGCAGACCGCCTTCACGATAGGGTCGGTGGCAAACGGCTTCTCGATGGGCGTGAGGTGAGCCTTCCGACCCAGACACGTCGAGTTGCAGGAGTTCGACTTCAAGCTCGGAAGGGATCACTGAGACGTTGACTCCCCTGGCGGCCAGGACGGCCTATTCATGGTGCTTCTGCAGGAGACCGTAAACGCCGGAGCGGACGTAATTGTACGCTTCTTCCATCGTGACCGGCGCGCTTGCATCAGGGAGTGATTTCGGATCGACGGCAACGTCAATTATTGTCGGCCGGCCGTTCGACAACGCTTCCGGCAAGACGTCATTCAACGTGTTCAGGTCTTTCACCGTATAACCGACGCCACCGCACGCTTCGGCGAACTTTGCATAATCCGGGCTGTCGAAATGAACGCCCGCATCCGCGAACCCCTGGGCAATGTGTTCTTCCAGTTGCACGAACTGATACAGGCCGTTGTTGAAGACGATCACCGTGTAAGGAAGGTTGTAACGAACGCCGGTCGCGAAGTCCCCCAGCATCATCGTGAAACCGCCGTCACCGGTCAGAACAATCACTTGCTTGTCCGGCGCGGCGACCTGGCAGCCGATGCTGTACCCTGTCGAACAATTGAGAGATCCGAGGTGCCACGACCAGATCAGCCGCTGCTTGCCGTTCATTTTCAGATATGTGTTCGCCCAGAGAATCTCCAGGCCCGCATCGATGCAGTAGATCGCATCGTCATCCGCATGTTGGCTGACCGTATGGACAAGCGCCTGCGGGGTGATCGGGCTTTCGTTCTCGCCCGGCTTGCCCTCATATTTCGACAGGACCTCCATGTTTTTGTGGTACCTGCGACGTGCGTCTTCGAGAAAGCTCTGGTCCTTTTTCTGCTTCACCAGTTCCAACAACTTTCTCAGCACGACATCGGCATGGCCGATCAATGAATGCGTGACCGGAGTGTGCCGGCCGATGATATTCGGATCGAGGTCGATCTGCAGAATGGGCGTTTCTTTCGGGTAGTACTCCTTGAAGGCAAAATTGCTGCCGATCATGATCAACAGGTCACAATGTGTGATCGAATGATTGCCGGATTGCGTTCCCATCATTCCGATACCACCGACATAGTGGTCGTTCGTATTGTCCAGGATATCCTTGGACCGCGTCGTGTGAACGAGCGGCGCATTCACGCGCTTTGCGAATTCCATCAGCTCGGCTTCCGCGCCGCGGCACCCGCCACCGTACAGAACCGTAATCTTGGTGTGCTTATCAATTAACTCGGCGGCGGCCTCCAGCGCGGTCTTGCCGGGGCAGACTTCGAAACTCTCGTAGTAGACCGAGTTCGGCGTTTGCTTGATGGGCGCCGCCTTGCTCATCAATACATCGCATGGATATGTAATGTTGACGGCGCCTCCGGTTGCGATCGCCGTTTTGATGGCCACGGGCAAGACCGCCGCGGCATTTTCAGCGCTGCGCGCTTCCCTGTTGTAAACGGTACAGCACTCGAATAGGGCAAGCTGATTGATGTCCTGCGCGCCGAGAACATTCTCGATGTCCCGGTCTATCTGTCCGGTAATGGCCAGAACCGGCACCCGATCGACGGTCGCATCATACAGCCCGTTGATCAGATGAATGGCGCCGGGCCCCTGACAGCCCACGCAAACGGCAAGTTTGCCTGTGAGTTTCGCCTGTCCGCTCGCGGCAAATGCGCCGATCTCCTCGTGCCGCATCAGGATCAGCTTGATTCGATCCTGTTGATTGATGGCATCGAACAGCGGATCGACCTGCCCGCCCGGAATGCCAAAGATATGTTCCACACCCGCATCCGCTAGAACCTGCAGTATCTGGTCGGCGACTCGCATCTTGGCTCCTTATGCAATCTTCGGCTTCACACGCAATGTCGGTCTCTCCAAAAGGCGTTCTGCCGCGGCGACGCGCCCACCGGGCATTCCTGAATGAAATCCGCTGTTTGCAACCGTGTACCCGTTGTCGATGGAACGGGACCTGGAAGGACTAGGCGCCCGCGTTCCCCAATTTCCGGGAGTATATGGATTGATTTGAGTCGCGTGAAGCAAATGGCCGGTTTCCGCCTGATTGGCCCCATAAGAATCCAGAAAATGGCACTTTTCGAGGTACCAAAACAGCAGATACCGTATATGCCTTACCGCGCGAAAAACCATCACGGAGCGAATGTGTCTACAAACTCTCTCGGCCAGCCCATTGGCCAACCAATCCCCGACTGGCAGCCCGTTTCGCCACCACCTCGCACTCCGATGGAAGGGACGTTCTGCCGCGTCGAACCACTCGATATCGATGCTCACGCAAGCGACCTGTTCAAGGCATTCCGCAAGGACACGAATAACGGCAACTGGACCTATCTGGCTTATGGCCCTTTTGAGACCGAGGCCGATCTCCGCGAGTGGATGGCGAGAACCTGCATGGGCGATGATCCCCTCTTTCATGCAATTGTGGACAACGAGACAGACCAAGCCGTAGGGGTGGCGAGCTATCTCCGGATCGAGCCGGCAGTCGGCGTCATCGAAACCGGGCACATTCACTATTCACCGCTGCTGCAACGCCGACCCGCCGCCACCGAGGCGATGTTCCTGATGATGCGCCGGGTTTTTCACGAACTTGGATATCGCCGGTATGAGTGGAAATGCGATGCGCTCAATGCGCCGTCACGGCGTGCCGCTGAACGGCTCGGATTTCGATTTGAAGGCATCTTCCGCCAGGCGACGGTCTACAAGGGCCGCAATCGAGACAGCGCCTGGTATTCCGTTCTTGACCGCGAATGGCCCCTTCTCGAGCCCGCCTTTTGCCGGTGGCTTGATCCTGGGAATTTCGATGAGCGCGGCCGGCAGAAAACCAGTCTGGCGACATTCACGGAAGATATCGGACGGGCTGAATCGGCCTAACCCGGAAACGTTCGACAAATTCCGTCTGGCCCCGGAACCAATTCGCAGCGCGGTGCACGCAACACGGCATGATGATGTTTTGGCCCCGCCGGCGCTCGCGGCGCGCCGGCGGGCAGATCTTTCGGTGCAATCGCCGAACCGCTGCCTAGAACTCGATCGCCTCGCCGACTTTCGCCACCACCACGTTCTGGCCCTTGGATTCGGCGATGAACTTGTCCGGCGTTGGATCAATGATCGGGAACGTGCCGTAGTGGATCGGGATGACCGTGTCGAACTTGAAGTACTTTTCGCACGCCATCGCCGCCGTCTTCGCACCCATGGTGAAGCGGTCGCCAATCGGCACCAGCCCCACCTTCGGCTCGAAAATCTCGTTGACCAGTTCCATGTCGCCGAAAATCTCCGTATCGCCCATGTGATAGACGGTCGGTCCGTCCTTGCACCGGATCACCACACCGCATGGATTGCCGAGATAGATCGGCACGCCGTCCACCGTGGTGCTGGAAGAGTGATAGGCCTTGACGAAACTGACGTCGAAGTCGCCGCAGTCGATCGTGCCGCCCGGGTTTGCCGGATCGATCTTCTCCACGCCCTTGTTCGCGAGGTGGCTGACGAGTTCGTGCACGCCGATCACGACCGCATTGTTGCGTTTCGCGATATCGACCGTATCTCCCACATGGTCGTCATGGCCGTGCGTGAGCGCGATATGCGTGGCGCCGTCGCGCGCCTGTTCGATCGGCGTGCCGCTCTCCTCGAAGACGCCGTTTCCGGTCAGGAACGGATCGATGAGCACCACGCTCGATCCGGTTTCCATGCGAAAGGCCGAATGCCCAAGCCAGGTCAGTTTCATAAGTCCCTCCAATGCGATGTAGGATGGTTGGCGTTGTCTTTGGTATTGCGTGCAGTATAAAGCCGCATCCGGTTCCAACAACAAGCTCACGGATTTAATCGGCGCGTTGTGACGCACCTCGTTTGGACACGACCCCCATGGCCGAGACCGAAACGTTGACGCTTGAGGACCTTGCTGCGCATCTGCCGGCGGGAACAAGACTTCTCGGTCTCGATCTCGGGACGAAAACCATCGGTCTCGCCCTCTCCGATACGTCCCATAGCGTCGCCTCGCCGCTCGAGACCATTCCGCGGAAGAAATTCACACAGGACGTCAAGTTACTCCTGGACGTCATTGAAAAACATGACGTCTCGGCGCTCGTGATCGGCCTGCCGCTGAACCTCGACGGCTCTGAGGGCCCGCGCAGCCAGGCGACACGCGCCTTCGTGCGCAACCTGCGGCAGCACACCGATATGCCGATCGTCTATTGGGATGAACGCCTGTCGACCGTGGCGGCGGAACGGACCCTGCTCGAGGCCGATGCCAGCCGCAAGCGCCGGGCCGAGGTCATCGACAAGATGGCCGCCGCTTTCATCCTGCAGGGGGCGCTTGACCGGCTCGGCAACATCGCAGCGGCACAGCAGGGCTGAAGGGAGACGGTTATGTCAGGCCTGACGGTGGTCGACGTCATTGCAGTGGTCTGGTTCTTTGTCCTGACCGTGGGATACGGCTATGCCACGAACAAGGGTTTTCTGTCCCAGGCCGGAATTGTCAGCGCCATCAACCAGCGACGCGAGGAATGGATGGCCAACATGGCCATGCGGGACAACCGGATGGTCGACATACAGGTCCTGGCCAATCTCGCGCGCGGCAACTCGTTCTTTGCCTCGACATCGGTCCTCGTGACCGGTGCGCTCGCCGCCCTGTTCGGCAGCGTTGTCGAGCTGCAGTTGCTGGCCGCAAAGTTTCCGTTCCTGCGCCAGACGACCGTCTTCATGTGGCAGATGAAGACGTTGTTCCTGATGGGAATTTTCATCTATGCGTTCTTCAAGTTTGCCTGGGCATACCGGCTGTCTCACTACACCGGCATCATGATCGGCGCGACGCCGATCCCGACCGCAAAGAACAAGAAACAATGCGCCGACCACGCGGCCCGCGCGGCGGACCTCGCCGGAAACGTCGGCCGCCATGCGAATTCGGGCCTGCGGGCCTACTACTTCGGCATCGCGACACTCGGCTGGTTCATCCACCCGCTCGTCTTCATGCTCACCACGCTTGCCGTCGTCCTGATCGTCTATCGCCGCGAATACCGGTCGAAAGCGTTTGCCACCATTTCGGGTGAAGAGCGCGGTTAAACGCAGAGGCCTACACGGGCAGAGATGCTCTGCCCACAACCGACGAGCGGACTGTGCGCCCAACCGAGGGTCAATACCCCAACCGGCTATTCCACCTGCTTGAACAGGCCATCCTGATAGAACGTCTCTCCCCAAATCGGATGGCGAAACGCAAGGATGTATCGGAATACTCCATTGCCTTCGTCGCGATGCTCCGCGAACAGGTTTCCAGGTGTCAGAATTGCCGGAAGGCGAATGGTGAAAAAGCGGAAGCGCAAGATGTAGGTATCACTGCTGAAGAAGAGGCTCTTGCCCCGCGACCAGACGTGCATTTTCATGGCCAACAACTTCTCACCCTCTGCGCCGACCGCATCCACGAAACCAAGTTTCGGATGAACGGTCTTCGTGGTCTGCACAAGCTGCCGGGTCCCATCAGCAAACTCGAACTCGCGATGCCAGCACCGCAGCCCATTCGCTGTCGGAGCGACGCGCACGCGAATCTTGACCCGTTCGCCCTGCCCGCGCACCAAAGGCGCGCCGAGCAGCCGGCTGAGCTGGGCAAAGACCCACCCGACTGGAGAGCGCCGCACACATCCGCTCCCCTCGAACACCGTCTCCGTCCGTGACGTCAGCAATCGGTCCATGCGCGCGCGGATGTCCGGATACACGCTCTGCCATCCACCTTCGACATGTGACCGAAAGTCATTGTGCAACTCGCCACCACGGCGCGGTTTCAGGATGATTGTGTCAGTTGCGGTCAGAGCGTCCATTTGCCCCCCATTTAGCAGGCCCCTTGCCGGCCTAAGCCTCTTCGCCCAGAAGGTTGATGATGAAGTACTGAGCGCTCTTTCTGACGGCGAAGCGCTCCAGCGGTCCGAAGTACCAAACGGGATCGATCATCCGGTCGAATGCGACTTTCAATGTGACCCTGGTTTGCGTATCGGTGACGGGCTCCAACATCAGTTCCGTGCCGTGGAGCCTGAGGTAATTGGCGATGTAGCTGGTATCCTCGATTGTGGTCGTCAGATGATGATCGTCCACTTTCGCTAACGTGACGCGAATGTTCCCGCGATGCGTGTTCGTGGCGAACCAGCGATGGTACTCGAATTCGTATGTTCGGACCTCACCTTCGCCCAGACGGACGGTTCCGATCTTCTTCGGCATCGGAAAGATTGAAATAGGCCAGTGGCGGTCGCCTTCCGGCTTCGGGGGCCGCGAGAGTCTTCGCTTTATTGTCTCGACGTCCGACTGAACCAACTCGGTGTGGGAGACTTCATTGTATCGATCGAACGTGGTCGCTTCGGTGACGCCTTCCAGCGAAATGAGAGCCACGCAAATCGGGATTATATGGGCATTGATGGAACCACCGCCGTAGCGATGCTTCAGATACTGGGAGATAAATGAGACAAGGACGCCAACAAAGAAAATCGGCATTAACATGATGACACAGATATACCCTTCCATCAGGACAAGTGAGGAGCCGAACAGCACGATCATGCTCATCCGCACATTGTTCCAGAAGCGTTTCCTCCACGTCGTGCCGTCGGTCTGAGGCGTGAAGTAGTAGATCATGACGGAGAGGATGAATGGCCACGCGATGTACAGCAGCGCGGTATGAAACGTGTTCGTGAAAATGAGAATTCGAATCAAAAGAACGGAAACGCCGATCGCGATCAGTGTGAGCAAGACAAAGCTGGCGCGATCCGATCTCTTCAGGTCATCCATGGGACATCACTTGCTGTTGGGCAGGTATGACAAGATCTTCGACCCGAGCTTGAGAATTAACGTTCGCTTGGATTGAGGAACGGCGAGCATTTGGCTGTACCAGCGATCCACCGCTTGTGTGAATTCAAGCATGTTTCGCAGTTTTTCTCGTTGATTCTCGCTCACACTGGCATCGCCTTCCGCTTCCTCCACACACGTCTGAAGGACGCTGAGCGCAGGGTCGATTTCTCTCGCCTTGCGAACGGCTGCAATACGCGTCGCAATTTCCCAGACATCGGTTTCTGCCGCGAAATGATCCTTCCGCTCGCCGCGCATCGGCACGCGATGGATGAGCTTCCACATGAGCAACTCCCTGATGGAGTTGGACACATTGGATCTCGCCATCTTGAGTTCATTCGAGATCTGATCGGCGGTCATCGGGTAGTCGGAAACGTAGAGGAGCGCGTGAATCTGGCTGACGGACCTGTTCACGCCCCACTGACCACCAAAATCTCCCCATTGCAGGACGAACGTCTCCAGGGCGTTTGGAGTCTCAAATTTCGTGTCTTTTTTGCCAGTTATTTCTGTCATAACAGAAATATACGAAATTGGCTTTTGGTCCGCAACTCATTTTTGTACGGGTTTGATGCGTTGTTGAGGATGTCTTGGTCGAAGTCGGTATACGACCGCTCGGACGATCCGCCCGTCACCCGGGCAGAGCCCGCTCCAGTATCGCGGAATCGTCACCCGCCAGTTCGACGGACCCATACAACGCGCCGTCGCAGGCGCCGTCGCGAGCCGAAAGATACGCATCGGCGATGTTCTCCGGCGCGTGGCTGACCATCAGCGTGGCGATGGCGAGGTCCGCGAGCAGCCCGGCGAGCACCCGGCCATTGCCTTCGAGCGCGTCGGGCCTCGACACGAGATCCTTGAACCGCCCGAGCTGCGCCCGCACGCGGCGTTCGCCGCCCGGCGCGTCCGCGAACTCTCCGAGGACCAGCTCGACGCTTTCCGGCAAGCGCTTGAGAACGCGCAGGACGTCGAGACACATGACGTTGCCCGAGCCTTCCCAGATCGCGTTGACGGGCACTTCACGGTAGAGGCGCGCCAGGGGTGAGGCGTCTTCCACGTAACCGATACCGCCGAGACACTCCATCGCCTCATAGGCGAAGGCCGGCGCCGTCTTGCACACCCAGTACTTCACGACCGGCGTCATCAGACGGCGGAACGCCGCTTCCTTTTCGTCCTGAACGCCATCATAGGACCGCGCCAGTCGCATCGCCAGCATGGTTGCCGCCTCGCTGTCCAGGGCCATGTGCGCCAGCACCCGCGCCATCATCGGCTGCTCGACGAGCTTCTTCCCGAACACCGACCGGTGGCGACAATGATGGATCGCGTCCGCCAGCGCGAAGCGCATGAGTCCCGCCGACGACACCGCGCAATCAAGCCGGGTCAGCGTCACCATGCCGAGGATGGTGCGCACACCGCGCCCTTCCCGTCCGATCAGCCAGCCCTGGGCGTCGTGGAACTCGACCTCCGAGGAGGCGTTGGAGCGGTTGCCGAGCTTGTCCTTCAGCGTGATGAAGTCGATCGCATTGGGGGTCCCGTCGGGCAGAAAGCGCGGCATGAGGAAACAGGACAACCCGGCAGGCGCCTGCGCCAGCACCAGGAACGCATCGCTCATCGGTGCCGACATGAAATATTTGTGCCCGGTGATCGCGTAAAGCGAGCCCGGACCACCGCCTTCAACCGGCTCGGCGCGCGTGAGATTGGCGCGGACATCGGTCCCGCCCTGCATCTCCGTCATGCCCATGCCCAGTGTCACGGCGGTCTTGTCCGCGACCGGCGCAAACGCGGGGTCGTATTCGCGTGTCAGGATCTTCGGCAACCAGGCATCCAGGATCTCCGGCTGGCGCTGCAGGACCGCGACGCCTGCATGGGTCATCGTGATGGGGCAGCAATGGCCGGCCTCCATCTGCGCCGCCATGAAGAACGTTGCGGCACGCGCAACATGCGCGCCGGGTTTCGGCGCGACGCCCGCTACAAGCTGCTGCCATGTCGAACAGTGCAACCCGGCCTTGGTGCTGATCGTCATCAGCTCGTGATAGGCGGGATCGTACGCGACCACGCCATTGCCAATGCCCTGAAACGCGGTATCGCGTTCGAGCACCGGCAGATGGGTGTTGGCCCGCACGCCGCGCGCCAGGTTCTCCGCGCTGCCGGCGACCGCGCCGAATGCGCGCAACTCGTCCTCCGCATCGGCCGCACCTTCACGCGCCGCACAGCCCTGCAGAACCAGATCGGTCTCGTACAGGTTGATGTCCGCGAATGGCGGGCTCTGATTGAGGTTTTTCGGGGTTTGGGGCGTAACCTGATCCATATGCGCCTCCTGTCCGCTAACCACAGTCTAACATGGCTGCAACAGGAGCTTGCCGTATATCGGGACTCGGCCTATACAGTCCGCTTTAATGAGCATAGCGGCCGCACCAACGAGCTTTTTCTATCCGCACCGCCATCTTCTCGGAATTGAAGGTCTGACGCCCGCGGAGATCGAGGGACTCCTCGATCTCGCCGACGATGCGGTCGAGCTCAGCCGCCAGGTCAGCAAAAAGCAGGACAGCCTGCGCGGCCGCACCCAGATCAACCTGTTCTTCGAGGCTTCCACGCGCACCCAGAGTTCGTTCGAACTGGCCGGCAAGCGGCTTGGCGCGGACGTCATGAACATGTCGGTGGGCTCGTCCTCGATCAAGAAGGGCGAGACGGTGATCGATACGGCCATGACGCTGAACGCCATGCGTCCGGACATCCTCGTCGTCCGGCATTTTGCCGCCGGCGCGGTCGAGCTGCTGTCGCAGAAAGTGAGCTGTTCGGTGATCAACGCGGGCGACGGTAGCCACGAGCACCCCACGCAGGCGCTTCTCGACGCGCTCACCATCCGCCGCAACAAGGGCCGCATCGCCGGCCTGACCGTGGTCATCTGCGGCGACGTTCTCCATTCCCGCGTCGCCCGTTCCAACATCATCCTGCTCAATGCGCTCGGTGCGCGCGTGCGGATTGTCGCGCCCTCGACGCTGCTGCCGCCCTTCGCCGACCGCCTCGGCGCCGAGGTCTTTACGTCCATGGAGCAGGGTCTCGACGGCGCCGACATCATCATGATGCTGCGCCTCCAGCTTGAACGCATGTCCGGCTCGTTCGTGCCCAGTGTGCGCGAGTACTTCCATTTCTTCGGTCTCGACCACGACAAGCTCAAGCTGGCGAAACCCGATGCACTGGTGATGCACCCCGGCCCCATGAATCGCGGCGTCGAAATCGACTCCGCCGTCGCCGACGACAATCGCAGCGTCATATCCGAGCAAGTGGAGATGGGCGTGGCCGTGCGGATGGCCGTGCTGCAGGCCCTGAGCCAGCACCTGCCGAACCAGTGAGCCGATGACAAAGCCGCTTCTCGCCAAACGAAAGAAGAAAAAGGTCGGGTCGAAGCCCGGCGACAAGATCGCACTGATCAACGCGCGGCTCGTTGATCCGGCTTCGGGCCTCGACACGGCGGGCGGCCTGACGATCCGAAAAGGCAAGATCGCGGAAATGGGCCCGGAGCTGCGGCGCAACGCGCCCGACGGCTTCCAGGTCATCGACTGCGCCGGCCATGTGCTCTGCCCGGGGCTCGTCGACATGCTGGTGTACACCGGTGAGCCCGGGTTCGAGCATCGCGAAACGCTGGCGACGGCAAGCCGCGCGGCGGCCGTCGGAGGCGTGACAACCATCATCTGCATGCCGGACACGAACCCGGTGATCGACGACATGGCGCTCGTCGATTTCATCGAGCGGCGCGCCCGCGACACCGCCATTGTCCACGTGCACCCGATGGCCGCGGCCACCCGGGGGCTTGAGGGCAAGGAAATGACGGAGATCGGTCTGCTCGGGGACGCCGGCGCCGTTGCCTTCACCAATGGCGCCGGAAGCATCGCCAATGCGCGGGTCATGCGCCGCACGCTCGCCTATGCCAAGGATTTCGGCGCCCTCGTCGTGCACAGCACCGAGGAACCGGAGCTTGCCGGGTCCGGCGTCATGAACGAGGGCGAAGTCTCCAGCCGGCTCGGCCTGCCGGGCATACCGGTCTCGGCGGAAGTCATCATGCTGCAGCGGGACATGGAGCTCGTTGAGCTCACCGGCGCACGCTACCACGCGGCGCAGGTTTCGACCGCCTCGTCGCTCGACGTTATCCGGCGCGCCAAGGACCGGGGGCTCAACGTCACCTGTGGCGTCTCCATCAATCACCTGACCCTCAACGAAAACGACATCGGCTCGTACAGGACGTTCCTGAAAGTCCGCCCGCCATTGCGGCGTGAGGAAGACCGCATGGCCATGGTCGCCGGTCTCGCATCGGGCGACATCGACGTTATCGTATCCGGTCACAACCCCAAGGATGCCGACGTGAAACGCCGTCCCTTTGCCGAGGCCGAAGACGGCGCCATCGGCCTGGAGACGCTGCTTCCCGCCGCGCTGCGGCTTTTTCACGGGGGACACATCGAGCTCGCCCCCCTGCTCCGCGCCATGACCAGCACCCCGGCGGACCTGCTCAATCTCCCGGCCGGACGGCTCGAGGAAGGCGCACCGGCCGACCTCATCCTTGTCGATCTGGACACGCCATGGGTCGTCGATCCGGAACTGTTGCAATCGAAATCCAAGAACACGCCGTTCGACGAAAGCCAGCTCCAGGGCCGCGTGGTGCGCACACTGGTGAACGGCAACACCGTCTACGCCCTGAACGACGAGAACTGAGCGCTTGCCCGAGCCGCGCGGTTCCGCGCAAGATGCGGCCGCAATGTGGGGGATCATGTCATGCCGGACCCGATCGATTGGGGCGTCGCGCTTCCGTACTATCTTGCCGCCCTGGCCGTCGGATACCTCCTGGGGTCCATCCCGTTCGGCCTGATCTTCACCCGCATTGCCGGAACCGAAGACATCCGCACCATCGGATCCCGTAATATCGGCGCAACCAATGTCTTAAGAACCGGACGTACCGGACTGGCAGCCCTGACATTACTGGCCGACATGCTCAAGGGGACCGTGGCTGCAATCATCGGCCTGCAGTGGGGGCCGGATACCGGCGTTCTCGCCGGGCTCGGGGCGTTTGTCGGGCACCTGGCGCCCGTCTGGCTGAAGTTCCGCGGCGGCAAGGGCGTCGCGACTTACATCGGCATTCTGCTCGGTCTCTTCTGGCCCGCGGCTGTCGCGTTCTGCGCCGTCTGGCTGCTCGTCGCGGGCCTCAGCCGCTATTCTTCGCTCGCGGCATTGGCGGCGTCGGCCGCGACGCCCGCTCTGCTCGCCTATTTCGGGCAATGGCAGATTGCCGAGCTGTTCGTGCTCCTCTCGGTCCTGGTCTATATCCGCCACTGGGCGAACATTCGCCGGCTCATTTCGGGCACGGAGTCCAAGATTGGCCAATCCTGAACATGCCTCCAACCCCGGGCGGTCCGGGCGTGGCCGGGTGCTGGGCGACGAGGAGCGTCTCAACTGGCTGCGACTGATCCGCAGCGACAGTGTGGGCGCGGTCACCTTCCATGAGCTTCTGGACCATTTCGGCACCGCTTCCGCCGCCATAGACGCCCTGCCCGAACTCTCTCGCAGCGGCGGGCGCCGCGCGATCACCGTTTGCCCACCGGACAAGGCGAAAGCCGAGCTCGACCGCGCACTGCATTGGGGCGCGACGCTGGTCGCGCTGGGAGAGCCGGCCTATCCGCCGTGGCTCGCCCGCGCCGATGCGCCGCCGCCGCTCCTCTACATGAAAGGAGAGACCGGTCTTCTGTCACGACCCGTCATCGCCATTGTCGGTTCGCGCAACGCGTCGGCCATCGGACAAAAGTTCACCCGCAGGCTCGCCGAGGACTTTGGAAATCAGGGGTTTGTCATTGCCTCGGGGCTTGCACGCGGCATCGATACGGCGGCGCATACCGCTGCACTGGAATGGGGTACGGTGGCAGTGCTCGCGGGCGGCATCGACTCCATCTATCCGCCGGAGAACGAGGAGCTGCATCACGCCATCGGCGCCCGAGGCGTTCTTGTGAGCGAAATGCCCTTCGGCTACCGCCAGCGGGGTCAGGACTTTCCGCGGCGCAACCGGATCATTGCCGGCGTCTCGGTTGGCATCGTCGTCGTCGAGGCGGCGACCCGGTCGGGATCGCTCATCACGGCGCGACTGGCCGGGGAGCTCGGCCGGGAGGTCTTTGCCGTTCCCGGCAACCCGCTGGACCCGCGCGCCGAAGGCACCAACCGCCTGTTGCGGGACGGCGCGGGACTGGTGACATGCGCGGACGACGTGCTGCAGACGCTGGCGCCGATCCTCGGCCAGGATTTCGCCGCGCCCGAGGCGAATGAAGATGCCAAATCACATGAGGAGGCCGTCCCCGCGAGACCTGCGGCAATCGGCGCGCCCGACCGCGAACGGGTCGTTTCCGCTCTCGGCCCCTCTCCGGTCGATATCGATGAGATTGTACGCGTGACAGGTCTGTCGGCGCGTCAGGTCCAGGTCGTGCTTCTTGAGCTTGATCTCGCGGGCCGGCTGCAACGCCACGGCGGTCAACTGGTGTCGTTGACGGGCAGTGGCAATTGAGACCCGCGTCGGTTTTTTTTGGAAAATCGTCGAAATTCCACCCAAATGCAGGCTTGATCTGCGATCAGACGTCCCCATGTCCCGTTCGCGGGCCTGTCCTGTTCACCAAATCGCAATGGGAAGAATACGCACGGCCAATTGACAGCGATGATGCGATTCACCATTTTTCAGGCGCCCGCGCGGCGAGTCCCTTGCATCCGTCGGCGAATATGGTCTAGGGACGCAAACCTCGAACTTCGGTGTTTCCGGAAACGCAATATATGAACGTTGTCATTGTCGAGTCCCCGGCGAAGGCCAAGACCATCAACAAGTATCTCGGTTCGGGATATCAGGTGCTGGCATCGTACGGCCACGTACGCGACCTGCCGTCCAAGGACGGTTCCGTCAATCCCGACTCCGATTTCGATATGGAATGGGAAGTCGACGCCAAATCCGCCAAGCGGCTCAATGAGATCGCCAAGGCGGTGAAAGGCGCGGACAAGCTGATCCTCGCCACCGACCCGGACCGCGAGGGCGAGGCCATTTCCTGGCACGTGTTGCAGGTGCTGGAAAACAAGAAGGCGCTCAAGGGCGTCGATGTGCAACGGGTGGTCTTCAATGCCGTGACCAAGCAGGCGGTGACCGAGGCCATGGCGCACCCCCGCAGCATCGACTCACCCCTGGTCGAGGCCTATCTGGCGCGGCGCGCGCTGGATTATCTCGTCGGATTCACGCTGTCGCCGGTTCTGTGGCGCAAACTGCCGGGCGCGCGCTCCGCTGGTCGCGTGCAATCGGTGGCGCTGCGCCTCGTTTGTGACCGGGAAGCGGAGATCGAGCTCTTCAAGTCGCGCGAGTACTGGTCGATCGAGGCCGGATTGGCGAATGCAGCAGGTGAAGATTTCGCCGCCAGGCTGGTTTCGGTCGGTGGCAACAAGCTCGACCGCTACGACATTCCCGACGAAGCGACCGCAACGAAATACAAAACCGGCCTCGAAGGCGGCAGCTACACCATCGCCTCGGTCGAAAGCAAGGCGCAGAAGCGCAACCCGCAGCCCCCCTTCACCACGTCGACGCTTCAGCAGGAAGCCTCACGCAAGCTCGGCTTCAGCGCCCGCCACACCATGCAGGTGGCGCAGCGGCTTTACGAAGGCATCGATATCGGCGGCACGACCCAGGGGCTCATCACCTATATGCGGACCGATGGCGTGCAGATGGACCCCGAGGCCATCACCGCCTGCCGCAACATGGTGGGCGACGTCTTCGGCGCCACCTACCTGCCGGACAAGCCGCGCGACTACAAGACCAAGGCAAAGAACGCGCAGGAAGCCCACGAGGCCATTCGCCCGGTCGACTTTACGAAGGACCCGAAGAGCATCGCGGATATGCTCGAGCCCGATCAGGCCAAGCTCTACCGGCTGATCTGGCAGCGCGCCGTCGCCAGCCAGATGTCGAGCGCGGAACTGGAGCGTACGATCGCCGAGATCGAGGTCCAGGGCAGTGACGGAACAACGTACGGGCTTCGGGCGAACGGCTCCGTCGTGAAATTCGACGGCTTCCTGAAACTCTACGAGGAAGGCAAGGACGACAATGGCGAGGGCGACGGCGACCGCCGGCTGCCGGCGCTGGCGCGCGGCGAGACGCCGAACCTGCGGTCCGTCGAGGCGAAGCAGCACTTCACCGAGCCCCCGCCGCGCTACACGGAAGCGACCCTCATCAAGAAGATGGAGGAACTCGGCATCGGCCGGCCCTCCACCTACACGTCCACGCTGAACGTTCTGCGTGACCGCGAATATGTCCGACTCGAGAAGAAACGGCTTTTTCCCGAGGACAAGGGCCGTCTGGTGATCGCCTTCCTCGAAAGCTTCTTCAAGCGTTACGTGGAGTTCGACTTTACCGCCGACCTTGAGGAGAAGCTCGATCTGATCTCGGCCGGCGAGCTTGAATGGAAGGACGTGCTGCACGATTTCTGGCGCGACTTTTTTGCCGCCGTCAACGAAATCAAGGATCTGCGCATTTCCGAGGTGCTGGAAGCGCTCAATGAAATGCTTGGGCCGCACATCTTCCCACCGGGTGACGATCCGCAGGCCGATCCACGCAAATGTCCCGCGTGCGAAGACGGCCGTCTGAGCCTCAAGACCGGCAAGTTCGGCGCCTTTATCGGTTGCTCGAACTATCCCGATTGCCGCTTCACGCGTCAGCTCGCCGAGAGCACGGAAGAAGCGGCAAAAACACCGTCCGGTGAAGGCAAGCTGCTCGGCCAGGACCCGGAGACCGGTCTTGATGTCACCCTGCGGTCCGGCCGTTTCGGTCCTTACGTCCAGCTCGGCAATGCGGACGGGGACGAAAAGCCGAAACGCGCTTCGGTGCCGAAGACGTTCGATCTCGACACCGTCGATCTGGAGCGTGCGCTGGCGCTCCTGTCCCTGCCGCGGGAAGTCGGTATGCATCCCGAAACCGGCAAACCGATCCTCGCCGGTATCGGCCGCTACGGCCCGTTCGTGCAGCATGACGGCGTGTACGCCAATCTCGACAGTCCCGAGGAGGTTTTCGAGGTCGGCATCAACCGCGCGGTGACCGCACTGGCCGAGAAAAAGACCAAGCGTGCTCCGCGCCAGGCGACGGTTCTGAAGGATCTGGGCGAGCATCCCGAACTTGGTGGTCCCTTACAGGTGCTCGATGGGCGGTACGGACCCTATGTCAAGCACGGCAAGGTGAACGCCACGCTGCCCAAGTCGCTGGAGCCGAAGGACGTTACCGTCGATCAGGCGGTCACCCTTATCGCCGAGCGCGCGGCAAAGGGCAAAGGCGGAGCCAAACGGAAGAAAAAGGCTCCAGCCAAAGCCAAAGAGGCCACGCCGTAGGCGCTGGCTAAACAGGGCGTGCCCCGCAAGAAAGCCATCAAAAAATCCCGCGCCAAAGGCGCACGACGCACCACTCACGCCCTTCCCACCAAGGACGACATTCTTGCGTTCATCCAGCAGGGAGGCGCGGATACGGGCAAACGCGAGATTGCGCGCGCCTTTGGCGTCAAGGGCGCGGACCGGATCGAGCTCAAACGGCTGCTGCGGGAAATGGCCGATGAGGGTCTGATCCGCCGGGGGAGAAAACGCATTTCAAAGGTGGGCGGTCTGCCGTCGGTGACCGTTATCGAGATCGTGACGCGCGACGACGACGGCGAATTCATCGCGTTGCCCACGCGCTGGGACGAGGACGATATGCCCCCGCCCCGGATCCTCGTACCGACATCCGCAAGAGACACCGGACCGACGCCCGGCATCGGCGACCGGGTGCTCGCCCGTCTGAAACCGCTCGATGACGACTATGCGGACGTGCGCTACACGGCCAGCATCATCAAACGCCTGCCCCACGAGCCGGTCCGGCTGCTCGGCATCTTCCGGGCCATACGCGACGGTGGCGGGATCATCGATCCGATTGACCGAAAGCAACTGCGCGAATGGGCAGTCCGCGAAGGCGATACGGAAGGTGCGGAGGACGGCGATCTCGTGCGCTTCGAGATCGAGAAGAGTCGCCGGTATGGCGCCTCGCGCGCACGCATCGTCGAGATCTTCGGCAACCCGGATGCGGAGGCGGCGGTCAGCCTGATCGCATTGCACGCCCTCGGCATTCCGGACGAGTTCCCGCAAGCCGTGCTTGACGAGGCCGAGGCGCTCAAACCGCCGACGCTCGGGAACCGCGAGGATTTGCGCGACGTTCCGTTTGTCACCATCGATCCACCGGATGCGCGCGATCACGACGATGCGGTCTGGACCGCGCCCGACGAGGATCCGAACAACCCGGGCGGATGGGTCGTGCGCGTCGCGATCGCGGATGTCGCCCATTTCGTCCGCGCCACCAGCGGCCTCGACGACGAAGCGCGGCGGCGCGGCAATTCGGTTTATTTTCCCGATCGTGTGGTGCCGATGCTGCCTGAACGCATCTCGAGCGATCTGTGCTCGCTGCGCGAGGGTGAGGACCGCGCCTGCATGTGCGTACGCATGGTGTTCGATGAAACGGGCAACAAACGATCGCACGCGTTCTCCCGCGCGCTGATGCGCTCTCGTGCGCGCCTCACCTACGCCCAGGTGCAAACGGCCATGGACGGCACACCGGACGAGACGACGGCGCCGCTCCTTGAAACCGTTCTGAAGCCGCTGTGGGCCGCTTACGGCGTGCTCGCGGCGGCGCGCGACAGGCGTGCGCCGCTCGACCTCGACATTCCCGAGCGCAAGGTCGTGCTCGGTCCCGACGGACAGGTCGACGCGATCGTCGTGCCGCCGCGTCTTGAGGCGCATCGCCTGATCGAGGAGTTCATGATCCAGGCCAACGTCTCCGCCGCCGAGACGCTCGAGGCACACCGCACGCCGTTGATCTACCGGGTGCACGATGCGCCCTCCTCGGAGAAGATCATCGCGCTGGCGGAGTTCCTGACGACGCTCGACATCAGCCTGCCGAAGGCCGGACGACTGAAGCCTGAACAGTTCAACCGGATTCTGGCACAGGCGCGCCAGTTGGAAATCGCCGAACTCGTCAGCGAAGTGGTCCTCCGGTCCCAGGCGCAGGCCGAGTACAGCGCCTCCAATTTCGGCCATTTCGGCCTCAATCTGCGCCGTTATGCGCACTTCACGTCGCCGATCCGGCGTTACGCCGACCTTGTCGTGCACCGCGCCCTGATCCGCGCACTCGGCCTTGGAAAGGACGGCCTGACCGATGCGGAAATCGGCGCGCTCGATGATGTCGCGCAGACCATTTCGGATTTCGAGCGGCGCGCCGTCTCCGCCGAACGGCAGACGGTCGACCGGCTCATCGCCAATTTCCTCGCCGACCGTGTCGGGGCCGACTTCACCGCGCGCGTCTCCGGGATCGTGCGGACGGGGCTGTTCGTGCGCCTCGTCGAGACCGGCGCCGACGGTTTTGTCTCCGCGTCGTCCATCGAAGGCGACTACTTCGAGCACGACGAACGCCGCCAGTCGCTCGTCGGCCGGCGGACCGGCCAATCCTTCACATTGGGTGATGCGGTCACGGTGCGGCTCATTGAAGCAGTTCCCAGCGCAGGCGCTCTTCGGTTTGAAATGTTGAGTGATGGAGCGTATATGGCAAGCGGGAGGAGCGAACGAAAGCGTCCCGCCGGTCGCAGAACCGCCGGCAAGAGCCGTGCGGCGCGGCGCAGGCAGCGCAGGAGAAGCTGAAAATGGCTGTCGAGTACGCACCCAATCCACCGCGCGACCTGATGCAGTCGCTTACCCGCGGCTTGCGCGGACGCTGCCCGAATTGCGGCGTCGGATCGCTCTTCACAAAGTATTTGAAGGTTGCCCATACCTGCAGCCACTGCGGCGAAGAGCTGCATTATCACCGCGCCGACGATGCGCCGCCCTACTTCACCATTCTGATCAACGGCCACATCCTCGTTCCCCTGATTCTGGCCATAGAGCTAGCGTATCAGCCGCCTTTCTGGCTCCACGCCGCGGTCTGGTTGCCGGTCACGGTCGCAACCGCCATCGCCGCCCTGCCCGTCGTCAAGGGCGCCCTCGTCAACTATCAGTGGGCGCTCTACATGCACGGGTTCGATCCCCGGGAACGCGACAAGCCACACTAAATCCTTCGGAGAGTCACTGCGCAGCCGGCGCCCGCATCTCGGCGCGGCTCGCGGACATTTGACTTGGCGCCGCGGCGGTGAGCCCCCAGATTCCGGGAAAACCGATCAATTGGAGGTACCGCAAGTGGGTATCGACCGCCGCGCCTTCCTGACGGCGAGCGCCGCTGCCGCCATGTCGACCGCAATCTCCCCTTCGGCAGGCGCCCAGGGCGCTTCCGTTGGCGCCACAATGCGGGAACGGGCGACCGCGCTCGTGAGCCAGCTTGACGAAGAACAACGCGACGCGGCCCTTTTCCCGTTCGATGGCCGCAATCGCAAGGCATGGAACTTCATGCTTGGCTCGCTCCGCGCACCCGGCCTCGCCCTGGAGCAGATGACCGCCGCCCAGAAGGACCTGGCGCTTCATCTGCTGGCAAGCGGAACCAGTCAGCTCGGCCTCGAAAAGGCGATGAACATCATGCTCCAGCAGGACATCCTGCGGGATGAATGGGGCAAAGGCTCGCCAAGTCGGAACCGTGAGCGGTTCTGCATACAGATCTATGGCGCCCCGGCCAGCACCGGCGCCTGGTCGTGGCGTTGGGAAGGACACCATCTGTCGCTGACCTTCACCCTGCGCGACGACATGGTGATTTCGACCACCCCGAGCTCTTTCTCCTCCGAGCCCAACACCGTCCCGTCTGGGCCCCATCGCGGTCTTGTGGTGCTGAAGGAAGAGGAAACGCTCGGACGGCGGCTCTTCGGCGACCTTGAAGGGGCAAACCGACGCAAGGCGCTGGTGTGGCCCGGCTCGCCCGGGAACATCCAGTCGAACCGGGGCGCGGAACAGCGGATCGCCGCGGAGGCTGCGGGCGTTCCGCTCGGCGATCTGACTCAACCGCAGGCAGACATGGCGGCACGCCTCATCGAGGTCTACACAACGGAAGTTCTGCCTGCACCCCTGGCGGGTTCGCAGACAGCACGGTTGAAGGGTCAGGACATGGCGGCGGTGCGCTTTGCCTGGGGAGGCGAAGATCTCGACGGCTCGATCTACTATCGGTTGACCGGGCCGGACTTGCTCATTGAATTCGCGAGCCTTTTCAACCAGCCGCTCCACCTCCATGCCGTGTTTCACGACACGGCGCGCAACTTCGGGGCGGATCTGGTCTGACCACCTTCAAGGTGCATTGGCGCGTGGAGATGCGCTGACAGGCGCGAATTGCCATCGGCGCGTACGTCCGCCGGCAGCATCCTTGGCAGGCTCACAAATTTCCGCACCGTGTCGGCCATGAACTCTATTATCACCTCCTGACCGCAGGTCCGGACCTGCACGATCTTGCCGGACGAAAGGAGCAGATGGTGGACGAGGCAGACAGCCCGGGACCGGCCGCACACCGTTCGGACATGGTGGGCTATGGCGTCGGCCTGCTCACCTGGGTCCTGGCGGCTGGCGTCTTCGTTGCCGGCAAGGCCATCGCCGACCAGTTGCCGCCCTGGACATTCTGTTTCGCGCGGGTGTTTCTGGCCACCTTGATCCTGTTGCCGCTGGTGCGAGGGCATTTCGACGACATTTGGCAATTCGTTCAACATCGCGGCGTGGAAGCGCTGTTCGTCGGCGGTCTGGGACTCGGGATCACACAGGGCCTCATGTTCACGGCGCTCGAGTTCACGTCGGCGATCAATGTCGGCATCATCATCTCAACTGCGCCCATCATGACGCTGGTCTTGGCGGCGTTTCTGCTCAGGGAAGCCATGGGGCCCTGGCAGATACTTGGCTCGCTCGTCGCCTTTGCCGGCATTGTCGTGATCACCATTGAGGGGCAACCGGAGCTGTTGATGGCGCTGCGCTTCGGCACCGGTGATCTGCTGACGATCGCCGCGGCCCTGGCGCTCGCCGGTTACACGGTGTTGCTGAAGCGGGCCAAATTCGAACTCGACCAACTGGCGCTCCTTGTCGTCCTCATGGCGGGCGGGGCGATCGCGGCCTTTCCCTTCTTCACCTATGAACTGGCATGCGGTGAGCATGACGGGCTGACGACCAACGGCTACCTGGCGCTGGCCTACACGGTGAGCTTCGGAGGTGCGCTGATGTATCTCTGCTACAACTGGAGCATCGATCTTCTGGGCGCGGGCCGCGCGGGAACCCTGATCTATTCCCAGATGGTCTTCACCGCGCTGCTTGCCTGGCTCATCCTTGGCGAAACGCTCGCGTGGTACCACTACGCGGGTTGCGCCCTGATCGTTCTCGGCATCATTCTGGTCTCGCTTCTTCAGCCCGCTTCAGCCCACCAGGGTTAGCGCCTTTTCGGTCAAATCCGAGCCGGTCTCCGGGTTCTGCTGATCGCCGGCATGAACCCGGATGACGCGCTGCCTGCGCCAGTCGGCAAAATCGGAATCGAATAATTTCACGCCTGACGTGTTTATGCGGTGAAGAACACGTTGGGAAATGCACGTGAAAGTCAGGGGCCTCAAGTCATGACGAAAACAAAACCGAAACGCGGCGCGGTCCGCAACCACATACTCGACCTTGCGGACGCAGCGGTGCTGACGAAAGGTTTTGCCAACACATCGCTTGAAGAGATCATCGCCGAGGCCGGAATCTCCCGAAACGGCCTGTATTATCACTTCAAAAGCAAGGACGAACTCGCCGTCGCGCTGATTCAACGCCAGCGCGAACGAAACATCAGCCTTCTGCACAGGCTCTTTTCGGAGGCTGAATCGCTCCACGACGACCCATTGGAGGTTTATCTCGTTTTCACGGAGCTCTTTCTTCCCGTGATGGAGAACGCGCGGGAAACGGAAAAAGGCGTTCTTGTCTCCGCCTATGCCTTTCAGGATCAGCACCACAACAGGACCGTGCGCGATCTCGTGCAAAGATCGATGCTGGATCGCCGCAACATGATTCTCGGCCGGCTGGTCAGGGTGGCCGAAATTTACCGGCCCCGGCCCGGCATTGACGTGATCGATCTGGCAAACCTGGCGGTCGCCATCGTCGAGGGCGGTATCATCATGACGGACCTGTTGGACGAGCGGGCCATGATGCACAACCAGTTGCACATCTATCGTGAGGTCGTGCGGTACGCCTTTTCCTCTTCCGCCGCTTAAGGATTCCGGGCGGGATGAACGCCCGGTGTTTGCGCAGCGAGTGTCTGCTTTCGACCCGGAGCGGCCATTGGCGCTCGTCCGAATTCACGCCGAGATCAGCCTCAGTGCATCGTTCCTGATGGCGCGAAGTGCGGCAACGTCGAACACGCCGCGCGCCAGAACGCGCAGACCGACGATCAGCGACAGAATAGATTTAGCCGTCTCGTCGGCTTTGACGCTCTCGGGTATCGCTCCCCGCTTCTGGCCAAGAACGATCTGACCCTTGAGGAACGCTTCCATGTCGCCGAACGCCGAGATGATCATCTTGCGTATGTCTTCGTCATGGCTCGGCAGCTCCAGCGCGGTGTTCACCAGGAAGCACCCTTTGCGCTCGGTGTCCGATGCGCTTTCCGCAATCAGTCCGTCAAACAATGTCGTCAGCGCCACGATCGGATCATCAAGCCCCTCGAGATGAGCGATGGTCTCCTGCTGATTTTCGCGGTCATACTTCAGCACGACCCGCGTGAAGAGCTCTTTCTTGCTGCCGAAGGCGTTGTAGAGGCTGCCCTTGTTGATTCCCATCCCGTCGACAAGATCGGCAATGGATGTCGCCTCATAGCCTTTGGCCCAGAATACTTTCATGGCGCGATCAACGGCGTCATCGACATCGAATGATTTTTCCCAGGGCATTGTTCCTGCTCGTCCTTTCTGAACGTTCGCGTATCCATATAGTCGGTTTATACCGATCGTTCAACATTTGAACAGTCCGACCCACGTGTTCGTTCTTTTAGCCTGAATCAAATCAAAAATATTTTCTTGACCGACCGGTATAGACTTTCTATATGGGTTTATACCGATCGTTATAAACAAGCGCGGTCGGCGGCAGATAACAAAGGACCGAACCGATGACCGATTTCACAACTCACACCATTGAAAGCGCCCCCGATACTTCCAAGCCATTCCTGCAGGGCGCCAAGAACGCCTACAGCTTCGTGCCGAACCTTCTCGGTACGATGGCAGCGGCTCCCGCGTTGCTTGAGGGATATATGACGCTCGCCGGCATCTTCGACAAAACCGATCTGAGCGAGACAGAGCGCCAGATCATTCTCATGACCAACAATCGACTGAACGGCTGCACATATTGCATGGCCGCGCATACGACGATCTCTCAGATGGCCAAGGTTCCGGCTGATGTGATCGAGGCTCTGCGCAACAATACGCCGATCGCTGATCCCAAGCTTGAAGCGCTGCGCACCTTTGCCGCCATCATCAATGAGACGCGCGGTTGGCCGTCCGATGAGCAGGTCGAAGCCTTCCTCGCTGCCGGCTACACCCGCCAGACGGTGCTCGAGGTCATTCTCGGCACGAGCCTGAAGGTGATGTCGAACTACACGAACCACATTGCTGAAACCAAGGTCGACGACGCCTTCGCGACGAACACCTGGGCGCCGGTGGAAGCGGCCGCCGTCTGACAGGATCACACGGGTCCACACGGCTGTGTGGACCCTCGACCCTCACAAAAATGGAGACAATCATGTTCAGACCGAGCATTTCGCTGATCGCGGCCGCATTTGCGACCTTGCTGGCTGCGCCCGCCCCGGCCCAGCAGGCCGATCCCTACAAAGGCTTCAAGGTTCCCCCACTCGAAGTGCCGTCAACGACGCGCTACGAGCCCAAGTACATCGAAGTTCTGGGCTCGAAAATGGCCTATGTCGAAGCCGGGCAAGGCGATCCGATCCTGTTTCTGCACGGACAGCCGACGTCGTCTTACCTGTGGCGGAACATCATGCCCCATCTGGAAAAGCAAGGGCGTGTCATCGCACCTGACAATGTCGGTTTCGGCAGGTCGGATCAGCCGGACCTCAAATACACTTTTGGCGATCACTACAAGTACATCGACGCCTTCATCAAGGCGAAAGGACTGAAGAACATCACCCTCGTGGTCCACGACTGGGGGTCCGGACTTGGTCTGCACTACGCGCGGCTGAACCCGGACAACGTCAAGGGCATCGTGACAATGGAATCCATCATCGCGCCGCTGATCCCGGCCAAGAGTTATGATGCGCTTCCCAAAGACCTTGGCGATTTCTTCCGCACCGTTCGTGACCCCGAAAATGGCCGCAAGCTTCTTATCGACGAGAACTATTTCGTCGAGGGCGCGCTGCCGGGCTTCATTGTGCGGCCGCTGGCGAAAGAAGCGCACGATGTTTATCGCGCACCTTTCACCACGAAGAAATCGCGCATTCAGGTCAATCAATGGCCTAACGAGATGCCGATCGGACAGGTCCCGCAGGCGACCCATGACATCGTCACCGCCTACAATGCCTGGCTCGAGGAAACCGACATCCCGTGGCTCTTCCTCTACGCAACGCCGGGTGCTCTGAACCCGCCGGAGGCGGCGGAATACTGGGCGTCAAGAGCGAAGAATATCGAGACCGTCTATATCGGCTCCGGTCTTCACTACGTGCAGGAAGATCAGCCGTTCGCAATCGGTCGCGCGATCTCCGACTGGTACCGCCGGATCGACAAGAAAAAATAGTCAAGCGCATGACGGCGGGCTGCTTCGGCCATCGAATGACGGCCCGCCGCAAATCACCGGAAAATTCGGAGAGGCAACACAATGTTACTCGACACGCCCCTGGTGGATTTCGGCTGGAAAGCGCCGGACTTCACCCTCAAGGATCCCGACGGCACAAGCTTCAGGATGTCCGACCATCTCGGCGACAAGGGCCTGCTGATCGCCTTCATCTGCAACCACTGCCCTTACGTACAGGCCGTGGGCAGGCGCCTCGCGGAAGACGCCCGCGTGCTGATGGATGAGGGTGTGCGCGTTCTGGCCGTGATGTCCAATGACTACCGCTACGTGCCTGAAGACAGCCCGCCCTACATGAAGCAATTCGCGGCCCACTTCGGCTTCCCGTTTCCGTATCTGGTCGACGAGGGACAGAAGGTCGGCAAGGCATATGGCGCGGTGTGCACGCCCGATTTCTTCGGCCTGAACAAGAAAGGCGAGTTGCAGTATCGCGGCCGCCTCGACAGCGCCGGCATGAGCGATCCGACAAACCGGACACCGGAACTTCTCAACGCAATGCGCCAGATCGCCGAGACCGGCGAAGGACCGCGCGAGCAGCATCCCAGCATGGGTTGCTCGATCAAGTGGAGCTGAGACAATGATTGATCTTTACACCTGGGCCACGCCAAACGGCTGGAAAGCCGCCATTACGCTCGAAGAGCTGGGTCTGCCCTACACCGTCAAGCCGATCGACATCAACAAGGGCGAACAGAAGGAACCGGCCTATACGGCAATCAATCCGAACGGGCGCATCCCGGCGATCGTGGATCGTGACAATGACGACTTCGCGGTTTTCGAGTCCGGTGCAATCATGATGTATCTCGCCGAGAAAGTCGGCCGGTTGCTGCCGGCGGACGCCAAAGGCCGTTCGCAAGTCCTGCAATGGGTGATGTTCCAGGTTGGCGGCCTTGGTCCGATGCAGGGCCAGGCGCACGTCTTCCACCGCTATTTTCCCGAGAAGATACCGGCGGCAATCGAGCGCTATCAGAACGAGACCCGCCGGCTCTACGGCGTTCTTGATACCCGTCTTGTAGATCGCGAGTTTCTCGTCGGCGACTACTCGATCGCCGATATCGCGCACTGGAGCTGGGCCCGCATGCACAACTGGGCCGGGGTCGGGATCGATGAGTTTCCCCACATGAAACGGTGGATCGATCAGATCGCGGTGCGCCCTGCGGCCGCGAAGGGCATCAAGGTTCCCCATGAGACGGACTTCGACGAGCCCGACGCGAACGAGAATGCGTCCACGGCCGAAACGCAGACCATTGTCACACAATAGGGAGGTATTGAGGGATGGTACCGACACTTGCACTCGATATCTACGGAACGCTGATCGACCCCCTCGCAGTCAAGACCGCACTCGTTGCCCATGCCGGCGAGAAGGCCGGTGCGCTAGTTGAGACCTGGCGTACGAAACAGTTGGAATACAGCTTCCGCCGCGGGCTCATGAAGGCATACCGCAACTTCACGGTGGTGACACGCGACGCGCTCGACTACGCCTGTCAGACCCATCGCGTCGAGATCGACGACGACGAAAAGACCGCCCTCATGGATCACTATCGGAAACTGGACGCGTTCCCGGACGTCGCCCCGGCTCTGGCCGCGCTCAAGGGCAAGGGCGCGCGGCTCCACGCCTTTTCCAATGGCGTTGCCGGAGACGTCGCGGAACTGCTCGACCACGCGGGGCTCAGTTACATGATCTCTTCAATTGTCAGCGCCGATGACGTGCAGACCTTCAAACCCGATCCGCGCCTCTACGCGCATTTTCTAGAAAGGACCGGAGCGGCGCCTCAAGCCACCTGGCTCGTTTCCAGCAATCCGTTCGATGTGATCGGTGCAGCGGCCTGCGGTTGGCGCACCGTTTGGGTCAGACGCAACCCTGACATTGTTTTCGATCCCTGGGATCAGGCGCCAACGGTGGTCGTCTCAGATCTCACGGAATTGGAAACGCTTCCGCAGCTTTGGTGACGTGGCGGAACCGCTCCAAGACGACCCGTTGGACGAGCAGGCACTCATGCGCCACCGGTTGTACATCTTGCATACGACCGGTAACGGCTCGCGCGGCCACCCGGTTCATCAAGTCGGGAGACGGAAGGACCTCTGCTGATTCGCGCAGACGCATAAAGCTGTTTGGACAAACAAAACTCCAATAGAAACAATAGAAACAATTGAAATAGAACCCCAGTCTAAATTGCACATTTTTTAATCAATACTTGTTGCGTTTTCGCCACATGGAATCGAAAACAGTATTCGACTCCCCGAAACTGCATACTGTATCCACTAGTTGGGCTCTGCATTCCCCACCTACGCTCGCCGACAGATTTGATCACTGAAATCTGAAACCGGAGGTTCGGAGACGATGGCGAACCCATCTCGCAATCCCGCACCGGCGACGCTCTTCGCAAACAGACTGGCGCGAGCGCTCCCTGCACCCAAACCAATGAACACGCGGCCAGGAGGACTGAGCCAATGAACACCCCCACCACCATTTTGCGCGTCTGCGCCCTCGCCCTCGGCATCGTTGCCGCGGCCCACTCGCACGGCGCGCAGGCGCAGACGGATACGAATGACATCGGCACGACGAACAAGTTCATCGGCTGGTGGGAACTCGGCGGCTATTACGGCACCGATGACTCAAGCCGCGGCGAGATCGTCCTGTTCACGCCGCTGATGCAGTCGGCCACGACCCTGTTCTTCCTCGATGCAAGAGGGAAACTCTTCGAAGAGGACGTGCAGGAAGCCAACCTCGCACTCGGCTACCGGCAGATGCTGCCGTCAGGCTGGAACCTGGGCCTGTGGGCCGGCTGGGACATTCGCGACACAGAAGTCGACAACACTTTCCATCAGGTGTCGTTCGGCGTCGAAGCACTGTCGGAACGTTTTGATCTGCGCGTGAACGGCTATGTGCCGGTCACCGACCCAAAGGCGTCGCCGGAGCTGGCCGAGGTTTTCCTCCAGGGCAACAATATCTTCCTGATCGGCGGCGAGGAAGTGCCTCTCTACGGTGTCGACGGTGAAGTGGGTGTTCTGCTGTTCGGTCGAACCCGCGGCGGCGGTGGCGGTCTCAAGGGCGCCCCGGCGACGGCGAAACGCCATGAACTGCGCGCCTATGCGGGCGGATTCTGGTTCGACGCCGACGATGCGCTGGAAGAGGTGGCAGGTCCCAAGGGCCGTCTCGAATACCGCATCAACGATATCGTGTCCTCGCTGCCCGGCTCGCGCCTCACTCTCGAAAGCGAACTCTCCTATGACGAGGTCCGCGACACCAAGTTCGAGATCGGCGCCAGATTGCGTATTCCCTTCGGCGCAAGAGGTTCCGTCGCGGCGCTTCGAACGGCCTCCCTCACGCCCCAGGAACTGCGCATGATCGACGGCCTTGAGCGTGACACCGACATCGTCACCGCCCAGAGCAAGGAAGAGAATGTCTTTGACGTCCTCACCGGCGTGACCTTCGACCGCGCAGAGGTTGTGCAGGGCGGCGGCGATCTGCAGGGCACGCTCGACGCCAATGGCGCGAACAGCCTGATCGTCCTCGACGGCGGCGAGACGAACGGCAACTTCCAGGTCGGACCGAACCAAACGCTGCAGGGCGGCGCCTCGACAATCCGGGTGGTGGGCGTCAAGTCGGGTACCGCGGCAGACTTCACCGCACCCGGCGCGAAACCCTTCATCGTGAGCAACCTGAACCAGGCGATCCTGACAGTTGACGACAACACCCATCTGGCCGGTCTCGGCATCGAGGGCGGCCTGGCGGCGGGCGCGGGTAATACGGGCATCGAGGCTGCCGCGGACGGCGTCTCCAACGTCGCCATCACGGACACGACAACCGATGGCACCGGCGGGAGTGGAATCAGGTTCTTCAGTGACCACAACAAGATCCTGATCGACGGCGTCAGCATCCAGGATGCGGGCAGCCGCGGCATCGAGTTCGACAACAACAACTCGAACGTCACGATCAGAAACGCCACCATCGAAGACACGTCCGCGGAAGGCATCCGATTTGACGACGACAACAGCAAGGTCGCGATCACCGATGTGCGCATCGACAACGCGGGCAGCGACGGCGGTTTCTCCGACGGCATCCTTTTCAGTGACGGCAACCGGAACGTTTCGATCACTCAAACGAGCATCGCGAATGTGGAGGATGGCATCGAGTTCAACAACAACAACTCCAACATCACGATCGGCCATACCGACATCGCCAATGTGGACGAGGGAATCCAGTTCAGAAGCGGCAACAGCGATATCCGGATCGATCACACGACCATCACGGATGCCGAGAGAGGCATCAGGTTCAGAAACCGCAACAATGATGTTCGGATCCGTTACACGACAATCGCAAACGTAAACGACAACGGCATCGACTTCCGCGACAACAACACCAACGTCCGGATCGATCACGCGATCATCAACAACAGCGGCAGCAGCGCCATCGCCTTCAACGACGACAACACCAACATTGCGATCTTGAACACTCTCGTAGATGGGACAGACGGCGAGTCGATCTCATTCACGGACGACAACTCCAACATCACGATCGACACGGTGACGGTCCGGAACTCGAACAATGACGGCATCGATTTTGATGCCCGCAACACCAATGTCGTCATCGTCAACGTGACCGTTGAGAACATCGACGCTGACGGCATCAATTTCGACGGCGACAACGCCAATGTGACGATTGCGAACTCGACCGTGACCAACGTCGGTGGCGGAGGAATTGACTTCGATGGCGACGGCAACAGCAACGTGACCATCGTCAACAACGTGCTCACCAATATCGACGACGACGGCATCGAATTCGCCGACAACAACACCGAGATCGTGATCACAGGGAACACGATCACTGATGTGGGGACGGACGCACTGAACTTCGGTGCAAACAACACCGTCACAATCGATGACAACATCTTCGCTGGGACCATCGGCGACGACCTGCTCGACGTGGACGGTGCGGGCAACACCATCAACGGCGCCGGCAACATCAACAACGCGATCATCGGCGACAACCTCTGCGAAGGCGCGGGCAATTTCGTCGGCACCCTGGAGATCGGAGGTGTCGTCATCGTCGACGGCGGGCCGCCCTGTGTTTAGACCGCATGCCTACCCATGGACTTCCCACCCATGGTTCCTCGAACGGGGGCGCTTCGGCGCCCCCCTTTTTTCGTGCGGGGCCGGGTTCGCATCGCGCCGGGCCGGAAGGCTGCGCGCCCGCCAAAGCGGAGTCCAAAATTAATCTGAGGCAAGGTGGCGACGGCATAGGGCGTCCGCCCCGGTAGTGCTTGACTTCCCCGGCTTTCCCGGTAGTTTCCTGCTCACTTCACGAGATCCCGAAGGACCTTCGACATGGCCAAGGCGACCACACTGAAAATCAAGCTCGAGAGCACCGCCGGCACGGGCTATTACTACGTGACGAAGAAGAACTCGCGCACGCAGACCGAAAAGCTCACCATGAAGAAGTACGACCCGGTCGCGCGCAAGCACGTCGAGTTCAAGGAAACCAAGATCAAATAGGCGGTCAGGCGCACCGGTTCGGCGTGCGCGTCGCCTGTACATTCTTTTGCGGCTAATTGAGGGTGAGGCCAGCCCCGCAACCATTCGGTAGCGGGGTAGATCCGAATTGGTCAACAGGGCTGGCCAACAAGCCAAATGGACCAAAGAGGGCCTTGGTCATCTGACTTGGTGGCCGGCCGGCAAACGGCGTTTACGAGGAGGCCACTCATACCGTCTACCGGCCAGCCAAACCCCACGGACCCAGGAGATGCGGCGGACCTGAGCACTCCGCAGGGTTATCTCGTTTTGGGGCGACGGTTACTGAAGGATACGCCAGTCAAATCTCGCGGAGTGGCGACCCCTCACTCTCAAACGCCTCCCCGTTTTTCAACGCAGACTGGACGCCAAACATAGCGTAACCTGCGCCCCGCCAAAATCAATCGATCTTACCCTGCCATTAAACGAAAAGGCCTGTCAAAGTAAAGTGTTAACCTTAAATTCTCACACGCCACGTTAGCAGGCCCTCGGAGCGAAGTCCGCAGTTATCCACAATCTTTGGGGGATGTAGCGCAAATAGTGCGCCCGGTCGTTTTGCGACCGCTCAGGCGGCGTCCGCGACCACCCGGTTGCGGCCGTCGCGCTTCGCGCAATACAGCGCCTGATCGGCGCGCTTGATGATCGCGTCCGGCGTGTCCTCAAGGCCCTCCAGCGACGCGACGCCAACGCTCGCGGTGATCTTGATCTGGGAGCCGCCGGGCAACTGGAACGGCGCGGCGGCAATACACTGGCGCAGCCGTTCGCCCACCATGTAGGCCTTGGCGAGATCGGTGTCCGGCATCATCACGACGAATTCTTCACCGCCAAGACGGCACGCCATATCAATGCCGCGCGTGTTCTTGCGGACACGCGTGCCGAACTCCCGGAGCACGTCGTCACCCGCGTCGTGGCCATGGGTGTCATTGACGGACTTGAAGTAGTCGATATCGGCGACCAGTACGGACAGAGGTTTGCCCCGCTGCATCGCCTCGTCGAACAGCGTCCTCAGATGGGATTCCATGTAGCGGCGATTGTAGAGGCCGGTGAGCGAATCCGTGATCGCCAACTCCACGCTCTCCTCGAGCCTGCTGCGCAATCTGTCCGAGTAACGCTTGCGTTTGACTTGCGTCCGCACGCGGGCAAGCAGTTCGTTCTTCTCGATCGGGCGGACGAGATAGTCGTTCACCCCCATGTCGAGACCGCGCAGAAGCCGCGCATCCTCGCCGGGCTCAGTGAGGATGAGGATCGGCAGATGACGGGTGCGGTCGAGCGAGCGCACCTGCGAGCACAGCCTCAGGCCGTCCGTCTCGGACAGGCTCAGGCTAACGATCAGCAGATCGTAGTCGCCATCCGGAAGGTTCAGGATCGCCTGTTGCGGGTCGCGCTGCAACTGCACCCGCTGCTCTTTCGAAAGGGTCGCCATGATCCGCTCGGCGGAACGGTCATTGTCTTCGACAAGAAGGATGTTTCCGCCCAGGCCCGCACGCGTATCGCTTGCGAGGGCGTCGGCGCCGACGCCCATCTGTTCGCTGGTCGACGCCCGCATGAGCATTTCGTCGGTAAGCGTCTTGAGCCGCGACAGGTTCTTCACACGCGTAATGAGCGCGATATCGTCGACGGGCTTGGTCAGAAAGTCGTCCGCGCCCGCCTCGAGACCCTGAACACGATCGGACGGCTGATCGAGCGCCGTGACCATGATGACCGGGATGTAGTGAGTTTTCGGATCCGCCTTGAGACGGCGGCAGACCTCGAAACCGTCCATGCCCGGCATCATGACGTCGAGCAGAACGACATCAGGTCCTTCATTCGCGCAAATCTCAAGCGCCTCGGGACCCGAGCGTGCGGTCAGGGTCTCGAAATACTCGACCGTCAGCCGCGCTTCGAGGAGTTTCACATTCGCTTCGATGTCATCGACGATGAGAACCCGGGCTGTCATGGCGTGATCTCAAGCTCCCCGGGCGTTCAGGCGTCACCGATGAATTCGCGCACCGTATCCATGAAGCTGGTCACGGATATCGGCTTCGATATGTAGGCCTCGCACCCGCCTTCACGGATGCGTTCTTCATCACCTTTCATGGCGAAAGCCGTCACCGCGACAACCGGAATGTCGCGCAGGGCATCGTCTTCCTTGAGCCATTTGGTGACTTCGAGCCCCGAGACCTCGGGAAGCTGGATATCCATCAGAATGAGGTCGGGATGATGCTCACGCGCAAGCTCCAGCGCCTTCAACCCTTCGCGCGTTTGAAGGGTCTGATAGCCATGAGCGTCCAGCAGATCGTGGAACAGCTTCATGTTGAGATCGTTGTCTTCGACAATCAGTACTGTTTTCGTCATGGGCCCGGCCATCGTCGAATCGGTGACCTCATAATCGGACATGCCGCCAGAATATTCCATGCCATCCACCCGCAGGAACGGTCCCCTGATTTTTTGGCGACTTGACGTCGCGTCCATGAATTATTTTTCTCATTTGACCCAGAAACCAGTAATTAAGTCTTAAGGCCGCCCCACATTTCCTTGCAAAACCGAGGCATTGGCCCGAATGATTGGCGCTGATGACCAGGCAAGCCCCCCTCTCCGCCGATGCCGCGCACGATATTGCCGTCCAGGCGCTGACATTCATCGCCGGCGATCCGGACGTTCTCGGCCGGTTTCTGGGAACGACCGGCTGGACGGCGCAAAGCCTGCAGGAACCGGAAACCCGCAAAACCTTGCCGCCAGCCGCACTCGAGTACCTGATGGGGGCGGATGACCTGCTTCTGACGTTTGCAGCGAACGCCGGCATCGACCCGGCGGACGTGGCGCGTGCGCATCATGTGCTGCAGAACGCCCCCGGGGCACGCGGGACACAATGATCGAGACTGACCGCGGACCGGCGCATGTTGAACGCGTCGGGATCGACCTCGGCGGCACGAAAATCGCCGGCGTCGTGATGCGGCCTGACGGGACGATCGCGGCGGAGGCACGCGTCGATACGCCAAGGGGCAGTTATGCCCGGACCGTCGAAGCCGTCCGCGATCTCGTCGCACACCTGACGCGGCAATCGGATGGGCGGGCCAGTATCGGCATCGGCATCCCCGGCTCGATTTCCCCCGCAACCGGACGCGTGCAGAACGCCAACTCGACGTGGTTGAACGGTCAACCGCTGAAGGAAGACATAGAGGACGCGGTCGGCCAGCCCGTAAGGATTGCCAACGACGCCAACTGCTTTGCACTGTCCGAAGCGACCGACGGCGCGGGCGCCGGCGCGGCGAGTGTGTTCGGGGTCATCATCGGAACCGGATGCGGCGGCGGCCTCGTGGTCGAGGGAGGCATCGTGGACGGGCCGCGCGGCATCGGCGGTGAATGGGGGCACAATCCCCTTCCCCGGCCGGAGCCGGACGAACTCCCGGGCCCGCTGTGCTGGTGCGGGCGGCATGGGTGCCTCGAGACATGGGTATCGGGACCCGGGCTTGCGGAGGATCATCGCCGATCTTTCCACGAGAATCTGAGCGCCGAAGCCATTGCCGATGCGGCATATGAGGGGCAGCCCGATGCGCGCCGGTCACTGGCACGCCATGCGTCGCGGCTGGCGCGCGGCCTCGCGAGCGTCGTCAACATGTTCGACCCGGAGCGGATCGTCCTCGGCGGTGGGCTTTCCAACATGCCCCACTTGTACGAAGAGCTTCCCGATCTCATCGCGCCGCACATCTTCAGCGACGATACAAGCGTCAGCATTCGTCCGCCCGTGCATGGGCCGGAGAGCGGCGTCCGCGGCGCCGCCTGGTTGTGGGAGCCGCTATCGGTCAGCTAGCTGCGTTAATCGCAGTTTTGCGAGGGCATCAACTCGAGCGAGCTCAGATCGCCCTTGATTGCGAAGTCTCCGTAATCGATGACGAGGTCGCGGCTGATACCGTTTTCGTAGAACCGGAAGCCAAGCTGATAGACCGGCGTTTCGCCCGGTTCCTTGTGGTCGAAATAACTGATCGACACCGGCCAGGAGACGAGCTTGTCGAGAGCTTCGTCGTTCTTCACGCGTTTCTCGGGCCGTTTTGCACCGGGCTTGACGGGCTTGCCGATGAACGCGGTGGTCGAATAGACCTTGTCGCCTTTTCCCGACCCGTCATAGACGCGCGCCTGCAGCACGGTTTTGCCCTGCTTCGCCGCTTCGAGAATGGCCAGCGAATGCTGCGTCGGAAACAGCACCGGGCCCGACACTTTCAGATCCTTGGGCTTCGGGCCGCCGACATGCACATCGACATCGGTCTCGGACGCCGCCCGTTCCGCGTCGCCGCTCGTCGACTCTTCCAGCTTTTCACCGCGATACTGGCTCGAGTTGAAGCGGAAGCGCTTTCCGCGTCCCTCTTCCCAGGTCGATGACCGCAGATCGGTGGTGCTGGACCGCCCGGTATCGCCTTCGATGCGTGTCACGAGGCGCATGTTCATCGTGTATCCATCGCAGCCCGAACCGGCGAACTCGAACACCATGCGCCCTTGCACACCAGCCACGCCGCTTGCCGGGCGGCTCTGGTCGAGTGTCATTTCATAGACCGCGCGGTGCGGCACGAGATTGATGGCCGCGCCCGGCCCGAATGCAAACGATGTATTGGCGAATGCGCCAACCACCGCCAAACCCAACAGCACGGGCTTGAAGATCGTCCTGCTCAATTTCATTGTCGTCCGGCTTACTTTTTCATCCCCCTCGGCGCGCGATCCCGTCCGGATCGGCGACTTCGGCAGTATTGCTCAAGATTACGGCCAAAAATGCGCCTATTTTGAACGTTGTGCAACGGAGAAGTGACGATAATCTAAACACCGCCGCCCCGGGGACTCGCCGGGTGTCGCGGAACCGGCTAAAACCACCGGCCATGGACAATCCGGAAAACCTTGAGGGAGAGACCGACCGATGACTGGCGTAATCGAGGCGAAGCTCAAAGAGCTCGGTGTGGAACTGCCGGATGCAGCCGCACCCGCCGCCAACTATGTTCCATACCATCTTTCCGGCAATCAGCTCTTTGTTTCGGGCCAGTTGCCGCTCATCGCGGGCGGACCGGATTACAAGGGCGCGCTTGGTGGGGATATCGACATCGAGACGGCACAACAGGCGGCGCGCGCCTGCGCGATCAATATCCTCGCGCAGGCCAAGGCTGCTCTGGGTGATCTTGACCGGATCACGCAATGCCTGCGTCTCGGCGGATTCGTCAACTCCACACCCGATTTCACGGAGCATCCCAAGGTGGTCAACGGTGCCTCGGATTTTCTGGTCGAAGCGCTGGGGGACAAGGGCCGGCACACGCGTTTCGCCGTCGGCGTCGCGTCGCTGCCGTTCGGCGTGGCGGTCGAAATCGACGCCTTGCTCGCGATCGAATAGGCGGCTGTGCCTGATCTCGGCTGGTTGATCCGCCCGATCGCGCATCGCGGCCTGCACGATGCCGGCAACGGCCTCATCGAGAACACCCCGTCGGCGGTCAAGGCCGCGATCGATGCCGGATATGCCGTCGAGGTGGATATCCAGCCCGCCGGCGATGGCGAGGCGGTCGTGTTTCACGACGCCGACCTTGACCGGCTGACCCACGGGCGCGGCCCGATCATCGCCAAGAGCGTGCGCGAACTGCAGCAGATCCGTTTCAAGGATACCTCCGACCGGATGCAAACCCTGCCCGAGCTGCTGGAGCAGGTTGCCGGCCGCGTTCCGCTCATCATCGAGATCAAGAGCGACTGGCGTGCGCGCGGTCCCTTTGAGAAGACCGTGGCCCGGCATCTGGAAGGCTATGACGGCCACGCCGCCGTCATGTCGTTCGACCCGAACGTCACGACGGCGTTCGGCAACGCTGCCCCCGGCCTCCCCCGCGGCCTGGTGGCCTGTGCGTTCCGCGACCCCACCTATTGGAGCAAGATCCCGGCCATGCGACGGTTCATCATGCGCCATCTGTTGTCCGCATTCATCGCCAAGCCACACTTCGTTGCTTATGATATCGAGGCTTTGCCGGCGCCGGGCCCAAGGGTGTGGCGGCAGATCCTACACCGGCCGCTCCTGACATGGACCGTACGGACCAAGGCCCAGCGGGAACGAGCGGCAAGGCTTGCAGACGCAATGATATTCGAAGGATTTCGGCCCTGAGTGGCACGGAAGAGATGGATTGCTGATGGGTGACGCGGAACAGATCCTCGTGCGTGTCGAGCCGGACATCACCGCGATCGATGCCGCGGAGTGGGACGCCTGCGCCAATCCACCGGCTTCAGAGAACAATACCGGCCGACCCTATAACCCATTCATCAGTCATGCGTTTCTCTCCGCGCTTGAAGAAAGCGGCTCGGCCTCCGCGTCGACCGGATGGGCCCCGCATCATCTTATCCTCGACGACGGGCGCGGCGGGGTCCTGGCGTGCATGCCGTGCTACCTGAAGTCTCACAGCCAGGGTGAATATGTGTTCGACTATGGCTGGGCGGACGCGTTTGAACGCGCGGGCGGGCGCTACTATCCAAAACTGCAGGCGGCGGTGCCGTTCACGCCGGTAACCGGCCGCAGGTTGCTGGTCCCGGATGGCGAGGATGTCGAGACGCGCGAAAGCTACCTGCTGAATGCCGCGGCAACCCTGCTGGAGCGTCATGGGGCCTCCTCGCTGCACCTCACATTCCTGACGCAATGCGAGTGGGAGCGCGCGGGGCGTCTCGGCCTGCTGCGTCGGACCGACCAGCAGTTTCACTGGCAGAACCAGGACTACGGGAGCTTCGACGACTTCCTGAACGCCCTCACCTCGCGCAAGCGCAAACTGATCAGACGCGAACGGCGTGAGGCGTGCCCCGACGGCGTCTGCATCCGGCACTATTCCGGCAGCGACATCACCGAGGCGCACTGGGACGCGTTCTATTCATTCTATCTGGATACGGGCTCGCGGAAGTGGGGACAGCCATACCTCAACCGCGAGTTCTTCAGCCTGATCGGTCAGACCATGGCCGACCGGGTTCTGCTCATCATGTGCGAGCGAGATGGCCGGCCCATTGCCGGCGCACTCAATTTCATCGGGGGCGATACGCTCTACGGACGGTACTGGGGCTGCGTCGAGGATCACCGGTTCCTGCATTTCGAGGCCTGCTACTACCAGGCCATCGATTTCGCGATTGAACACGGCCTGGCAGGCGTGGAAGCCGGCGCTCAGGGTCCTCACAAACTCGCCCGCGGCTATGTCCCGCAAACGACGTACAGCGCGCACCTCATCGCCGACCCGTCCCTGCGTTCGGCGGTGGCCCGCTTTCTTGATCAGGAGCGTCGCTACGTAGAGATGGAAAACGAGCAACTTGCCCGTCACGCGCCCTATCGTCGCGGCGCGGACACGGTGGACGGCGACGATGCTTGACCTGCGCGGAAAGACCTGAGAAACAGCAAAAACCGGAGCAAGAGCAGTGATGGACGGTAGCCAGGGTACACTCATGACCTACGACGAGAGCAACGTGTTCGCGAAGATCCTGCGCGGGGAATTGCCCTGCCACAAGGTCTACGAGGACGACAAGACATTCGCCTTCATGGACATCATGCCCCGCTCGCACGGTCATACGCTGGTCATACCCAAGGACCAGGCGATCGATATCTACGATGTCTCGCCGCAGACCCTGTTTGATACCGTCGCCACCGTGCAGCGCATTGCTCCGGCCATACGCGATGCCATGGGGGCGGACGGCATCCTGATCCAGCAATTCAACGGCGCGGCGGCGGGACAGACCGTGTTCCACGTCCATTTCCATATCGTGCCCCGTTTTGAAGGCGTCGCCCTCAAGCCCCACGCCGGCGACATGGGCGACCCAGACGTCCTTGCGGTCAACGCGGAGAAAATCAGGGCGGCCATCGACGCTGCGTGAACACGCGTATGATGACCCGTGGCGCCATCGCCGACCGCGCTGTAGAGACGAGAACGCCTTTCTCGGCATGCGCGGATCCGGCCAGGCCTGAGACCACAAACAGCGCGGCGAAAGCTGAAAAAATAAAGCGTATCAGCGCGTTACCTTCAGCAGCTCCCAATCCGCATCAGTACCCAGCACATACGCGGAACCGGATGTCAGCTCATGGAAAACGCGTGACCACGAGTTCGACCGGACACGTGTGAGTCTTACTTGGCAGGCAGAGGCACCTTCGGCACGGGGCTTGAGCCGCTGGACTTCGGCGGCTTGGGCTTCCCTGGCTTTGATTTTGTCGCGGTCTTGCGCCGTGGCTTGGATGCCTTCTTCGGCTTGGGCTTGCGCGGTCCGCCCTTGCCGTTGCCGCCACCACGTTTCGGCTTGCTCTTGGCATCGGCGCCGGTCAGATACTCGAAGCCCAGACCCTTCTCGCCATCCTTTTCCTCGACGACAACGCGCACCACGCCGCCGCCCTTGAGCTTGCCGAACAGCAGTTCGTCCGCCAGCGGCCTCTTGATGTGCTCCTGAATGACGCGGGCGAGCGGCCGTGCGCCAAACTTCTCGTCATAGCCTTTGGCGGCGAGCCACGTGTTGGCGTCCTCGGTGAGTTCGATCGTGACATTGCGGTCATCGAGTTGCGCCTCGAGCTCGAACACGAACTTGTCGACAACCTTGGAGATCACCTCGGGCGGCAGGTTCGAGAACGCAACCGTCGCGTCCAGCCGGTTGCGGAACTCGGGCGTGAACATGCGGTTGATCGCTTCCTCGTCATCCCCTTCGCGCTTCGTCCGGTTGAACCCGATCGGCGCCTTGGCGAGATCCGCGGCGCCCGCATTGGTGGTCATGATCAGAATGACATTGCGGAAGTCGACCTTCTTGCCGTTGTGATCGGTCAGCTTGCCGTGGTCCATCACCTGCAAAAGGATGTTGAACAGATCCATGTGAGCCTTCTCGATCTCGTCGAGGAGAAGGACACAGTGCGGATGCTGATCGACACCGTCGGTGAGCAGTCCACCCTGATCAAAGCCGACATATCCGGGAGGCGCGCCGATGAGGCGCGACACGGTGTGGCGCTCCATGTATTCCGACATGTCGAAGCGCAGCAGTTCGACGCCGAGGAGCAGGGCGAGTTGCCTTGCCACTTCCGTCTTGCCGACGCCGGTCGGACCGGAGAACAGATAGCAGCCGATGGGCTTCTCCGGCTCGCGCAATCCCGCGCGGGAGAGCTTGATGGCGGCGGAAAGCGCGCTGATCGCCTGATCCTGTCCGAACACGACCCGTTTCAGGTCGCGGTCAAGATTGTGCAGCACCTCGAAGTCCGACTTGGTGATCGTCTTCGGCGGTATGCGCGCCATCGTCGCCACGGTCGCCTCGATTTCCTTCACGCCGATCGTCTTGCGGCGGCGGCTTTCGGGAACCAGCATCTGCGATGCGCCGGTCTCGTCGATCACGTCGATGGCCTTGTCCGGCAGGCGGCGGTCGTGAATGTACTTCGCCGAGAGTTCCACCGCGGACTTCAGCGCCTGAACGGTGTAGCGGATCTTGTGGAACTCCTCGAAATAGGGCTTCAGCCCCTTGAGGATCGCGATCGTGTCCTCGATGCTCGGTTCCTGCAGATCGATCTTCTGGAAACGGCGCACCAGGGCGCGGTCTTTCTCGAAATGCTGGCGGTACTCTTTGTACGTCGTCGAGCCGATGCAGCGCAGCGTGCCGCTCTGCAATGCCGGCTTGAGCAGGTTCGACGCATCCATCGCGCCGCCGGAGGTGGCGCCGGCGCCGATGACGGTGTGAATCTCGTCGATGAACATGATTGCGCCGGGATATGCCTCGATCTCGCGGACGACCGCCTTCAGTCGCTCCTCGAAGTCACCGCGATAGCGCGTTCCGGCAAGCAACGCGCCCATGTCGAGCTGAAAGATGGTCGCGGTTTCCAGGACGTCCGGGACTTCGCCGCGCACGATCCGGCGCGCCAGGCCCTCGGCAACGGCCGTCTTTCCGACGCCCGGGTCTCCGACAAACAGCGGATTGTTCTTCTGCCGCCGGCACAGCACCTGGATGGTACGGTGAATCTCGGCATCGCGGCCGATCAGCGGATCGATGCGGCCCTTTCGCGCCTTGTCATTCAGATTGACGCAATACACCTCGAGCGCATCGGCGCGGCGCTTCTTGTCGTCCGCGCCGTCGACGGTCGCGGCGTCCTCGTCGACGCCCCGCACCTCGCGCGGTTCCGACATACTGGTGCGCTTGGCGATTCCATGACTGATGTAGTTGACCGCGTCGAAACGCGTCATGTCCTGCTCCTGCAGGAAAAACGCCGCGTGGCTTTCGCGCTCCGCGAATATGGCGACGAGCACGTTGGCGCCGGTGACCTCCTCGCGGCCCGAGGATTGCACGTGCACGACGGCGCGGTGGATCACCCGCTGAAAGCCGGCGGTCGGTTGCGCCTCGGAACTGTCGTTGATGATCAGGCCTTCGAGCTCGTTGTCGATGTAGTCAACCAGCTTGTCCCGCAACTCGTCGAGATCGACATCGCATGCACGCATGACCGCCGAGGCGTCGCTGTCGTCGAGCAGCGCCAGCAGCAGGTGCTCCAGCGTGGCATATTCGTGGCTGCGCTCATTGGCGTATTCCAGCGCGCGGTGCAGCGCCTGTTCAAGACTGGACGAAAAAGACGTCACGGGTTGGCCTCACTCCTTTTCCATCGTGCATTGCAGCGGGTGTTCATTCTGCCTGGAGAAGTTCATCACCTGGGCAACTTTGGTTTCTGCCACCTCGTAGGTGTAGACACCACATACCCCAACACCCTTTTGATGAACATGCAACATGATACGCGTGGCGTCATCGCGCGTTTTGTTGAAAAATCGCTCCAGAATGTAAACGACGAACTCCATCGGCGTGTAATCGTCGTTCAGCAGGAGAACTTTGTAGAGGCTCGGCTTCTTGGTCTTCGGCTTGGTATCGGTGACAACACCGGTCCCGCCATCGACTGGCCGATTGTTTGGATCTTTTTCCGACATCTCAAGAGTCTCGCTTCCGGTCCTTCCCGCCGACTCTCCGAAGACCTCAAAGGTCGCTCACATTGCCCACGCAGCAGACGTCAACGCGCCCGCAATTCGGCGTATTTTAGCGGAAGCCGTGCCCCGCCTGCAATCACTGCACATGGATATATGTACGCTCATGTTCATATGCGACCCTAATGTGACATCCGAAGCAAACTCCCAAAAAAAAGACCCGGCAAACGCCGGGTCAGATCTTGGAAGGAGGACTTTGACGTCCTGAAGTATGAGGCCAGTTAGGCCTTCTTGGTAAGCGCTGTCTCGACCGGCTTGTAGGCTTCCTTGGCGAGGTCGACATACATCTCACCGAGCTTCGTGACCTGCGACACGTAGTCTTCGTATGCCTTCTTGGCATAGGTCGTCTGGACTTCAATCGCCTGCTCGACGGACTTCACGCCGATCAGCTTCTCATAGGCCGCGGTGCCGTCCTCGATCGCCTTCTTGGTGTAGTCGGTCACCTCGGTGGCAATCGCCTGCACGCCCTTGTTGAACTCGCCGAAACTTTTGACGGCCACGTCAAAGTTCTGCTGGCCCGCTTTCTGGAAGTCCTCAAAGCCTTTCATATCCATCTCCATTGTCTAATCTCCACGTGTTGATTGGGAGGCCCGCACCGCATTTCTTTGGTCTGCGGATCCGCGCATATCTTGCAACGCACAATTGATATATGCGCTGCACAAAATTTGTCAATAATTTTTTTGCACTGCACCATATTTTGGTGTAGTGCACGCAGCGGTTAACCGGTTGGTAACACCCACAACCATACGCTGGTGGGGTTGGACGCTTGCTGGTGGAGGTGTTCTCAGGCCGGAAATCATGCGTGCCGGCTCTGCTTAACGTTTTAGGGGTTCGAGGCTAGCGCCTCGTGGGTCATTGTGGGTAGGTGCTTGCGGCTGCGCCGGTCGCCGAGCCGGCGCTGGACGGTAACCATTCTTTTGTGTCTGATCACGGTCTTCGCGATGTCCGCGGGCCGGACAGGCGGTGCGCATGCCGCGACGTATGCCGCCATGGTCGTCGATGGTCACACCGGCAAGGTCCTTTTTTCCCGTCAAGGCGATGCCAGGAGATACCCGGCGTCTCTCACCAAGATCATGACGCTGTTTCTGCTCTTCGATTACATCGAGGCCGGCAAATTCAAGGAAACATCCCGGCTTACCGTCAGCAAGACAGCGGCTAAACAGCCGCCGTCGAAAATCGGCCTGAAGCCCGGACAGACGATTTACGTCCGCGACGCCATCAAGGCCCTGGTGACGAAGTCGGCGAACGACGTCGCCGTGGTCGTGGCCGAGAACATTGCCGGGACGGAGGCGAACTTTGCAAAGCTCATGACGGCCAAGGCGCGCGCCATCGGCATGAAGAAGACGGTGTTCAAGAATGCGTCCGGACTGCCCAATAACGACCAGGTGACGACGGCGCGGGACATGATCACGCTCGCCAACCGCCTGATGTTCGACCATCCCGAACGATACCGCTATTTCAGCCACAAATACTTCTCGTACCGGGGCAAGAAGTACCGGAACCACAATCGGCTTCTGTTCGACTACAAGGGCACCGACGGCATCAAGACCGGTTACATTCGGGCGTCCGGCTTCAATCTGCTCGCCAATGTCCGGCGCGGCGACAAGCACCTGATCGCGGTCGTCTTCGGCGGCAAGACGTCGAAACGGCGCAATGCGCACATGCGCAGCATTCTCAACAAGTCGCTGCCGCGTGCGAGCGCGCGCCTGCCGAGGAAACATCAGCGCACCAAAAAGCCTGTGGTGGCATCTTCCGCCACCCGGAAAAAGACGGGTACGACCGCAGCAGGGCAGTACACGTTGGCGCAAGGGTCTGTGCAGGCGGACATGGTCCCGCCGTCACCCACGAAAAAGCCCCGAAGGTCGCAAGTCGACACCGGCGAGCGGCCACAGAAGAAGGGCGGCTATCACATTCAGGTCGGCGCCTACTCGAACCGAAACGATGCGATGGCGCGCCTCGCAACCATCCAGACCGAGGCCGGCGACGTGATTCGCGGCCATCCGCCGCTGACCACCGCGCTGGTGGAGCCCAAGCGCAGCCTGTATCGCGCCCGGTTCGCCGGTTTTACACGCAGCGCAGCGGTGACGGCCTGCAGTCAGCTCAAGCAGCGCGCGATCACCTGTATCGTGATGTCTGCCGAATAAACGGGCGGATCGCTCAGGAGCCGAGCAGCAAATCCTTGGCCTGATTGATCTTGGCGGCGAAGTAGGTCGAACCGCCGTGGTCCGGGTGCATTTTCTTCATCAGGCTTCTGTGTGCACTACGGATGTCGGCTTTGCTTGCGCCCGGCTCAAGCCCGAGAATCTCGTATGCTTCCTCGACACTCATGGGACCGTCGGTCTGGCCCCCAGCCTGGCCTGAATCGCGGCTTTGCCCGGCGCGGACGTGCCAGTCCGGAAAGCGGCGGTCAAGATACGCTTCGAGCAGTTGCGCGGCCTGAGGGTCAGACGTCCGGCACTCCCCCAGAACGATGAGGAGCTCCGGCTCGTCGAGAGACGACAACGGACGCGACGCAAATCTGCCCTGCAGCACCGTGCCTTCCATGTTTCCGCTATCGTGATCGAGTTCCATCTCCACGTTCTGCGTACGCACGCGCGACTGCTGGCCGGCACTCTTGTTGGCACCGCCGGGGAACGGATTGAATCCGCCGGCACCCGGAAAACTTCGGCCCAGCAGCGACATTCCCAGGATTCCGAGCGGAACGGCGAACAGGAACCGGCCGGTCAGTGCGAAAAATCCGGCCAGGAGAAGCACGACCACGCCGGCCAACTTGCGCACGGTGCGTGCCAGATCCTTGGGATTGGCGTTGAGAAACGCACGCAACCCCATGATCACCAGAAACAGGATCAGAATGCCGAGAAGGAAGTACTGCATACGCTTCTTGCGCGGCGCCTCAGTTCAGTTGCTCCAGCAACGCGCGTGCGCCGCCGCCACTCCCGCTGTAGTTCTCCAGCGCCTTGCGTCCCCCGGCGGCGTAAACGGCCACCGCCGCCAAAAGCTCCTTCAGTTGCGACGCGGACCCGGCGTCGAAACGACAGAACGCCCCGCCCGTCAAACGCGCAATCTCGCGAAACGCCATTTCCGCTCCCGGCTCGCGTCCTTCCTGGAACAGGAAGACCGGCACCTTCAGCAAGCCGAGTTCACCGGCGACGGCCGCCAGATCGTCGACCCTTTCTTCCATGCAGTCGCCCACATACACCATCGCGTTGACTTTGGTTTTGTTGGTCTCCTTCCGCGCGTGTTTGAGAACGCGTTCGATCTGCGTATGGCCGCCGCGGCACGACACCTGTGTCATCAGCCCGGCGAGTGCCTCCGGATCCTTTACCCACTTGCTGGCCTGGCATTCGCCGAACCCGCGGAAATAGACGAGCTGGACGTCGAGCCCGCCAACCGCCTTCACGGCCGCGAACATGTTCGCCTGCAGTCCGAGCGCCATATCCCATGTGGGCTGGCGGCTCATGGTCGCATCCATGGCGAATATCAGCCGCCCGCGCGCGCCGGATGCCTCCGACTGCTGCAGCGTTTTCACCTTGTTCAGAAAGGCGTCGATCTCTGAGGCGCTTGACTGCGCCTCGGGTACCTGGTCCGCCTGATCCGCCGGGGTGACGCTCCGGTCCTTGTGCTCTGTCTTGTCCTTGGCCATAACTTGCCGCCTCGTGAACCAATCGATTTCGCGGATTCTGAAAAACGATTGCGGCGAAACAGTATAATCCCTTTCCGTACCGCACTCTTAATTAAATGGGCGTGATTGCGTGCCGCATCAACCAAGGCGATCATGATGCAGGACAAACCAATACGAACCGTGAGAACCGTATCCGATCTCCGCAAGGCCGTCGACAAGTGGCGGTCATCAGGCGAGAAGATCGTCCTGGTGCCGACCATGGGTGCGCTTCATGAAGGCCATCTGTCCCTCGTCCGTCTTGCAAAGGAGACCAGCGGCCGCGTCGTCGTATCGATCTTCGTCAATCCCGCCCAGTTCGCACCGCACGAGGATTTTGACAGCTACCCGCGGACATTTGAAGACGACCTCGCGCAGCTCGCCGCGCTGGAGGCGGACCTCGTGTTCGCGCCGTTGCGGGATGAGGTCTACCCTGAGGATTTCTCCACCCGAGTGACGGTTGAGGGTTTGAGCGAAGGGTTGTGCGGGGTGTCGCGTCCGCATTTCTTCGGCGGCGTTGCAACCGTCGTCGCCAAACTGCTGAATCAGTGCCGGCCGGACATCGCGATCTTCGGGGAAAAGGACTACCAGCAATTGCTAGTGATTCGCCGCATGGCGCGCGATCTCGATACGGGGGCGGAGATCCTGGGCGGACCGATTGTGCGCGAGGAGGACGGCCTCGCCATGTCGTCGCGCAACGCCTACCTGACACAAGGCGAGCGCAGCCGCGCGCCCGAGCTGTACAGGACACTCGCCGACATTGCATCGGGACTTGCGGATGGCGAGGACGCCGAGACGCTTCTGAAAGCTGGCCGCGAACGGCTTGTCGCTGCCGGGTTCGAGCTGGACTATCTCGAGGTGCTGAACGCCGACACGCTACAGCCTGTTCAAGACCGGGAGCGCGAGACCATGCGCGTGTTCGGGGCCGCCGTGCTCGGAAAGACGCGCCTCATCGACAATGTCGAAGTGCCGGGTTCCCGTTCCTGACCGACTCAGATGAGCCCGAGCTCGAGCAGCTCGGACCGCATTTCCGGAGACAACTGGTCCATGTCACCGGACAGAAGACCCAGATCCTTCGGCGCATCCTCCGCATGCAGGTAGCGCCATCCCTGGAACGCCCGACGCGGACGCGGACGCGTCGCCACCAATTCATTGTCGAGAACGATGTCGCAGCGCCGGATCCCGTCATCACCCCGCACCTCGCGCAAGTCGACGATGCGCTGGCGCACCTGAACGACACCTTTGATCACCCAGTAGAGTGAACCGCCGTCCAGGACATCGTCACGCCGGCGTGGCATCTGCCGCGTGCGGTGAAACAGCTCCGGCTTCTGATTGTTTTTCTTCTGCTGCACAAGACGACGGGCCTGGACCTCCTGCAAATGCGCGACGCTGTCGATGCCGACACACAGTTTGATGAGGTGTACGCCCACGCCCGTTTCGTCCTTCCTGCCCGTTTCACCGGGTATCCTTGCATCCGCGCAATGCAAAATCCCTGGTAACGCTCTTGGTACAAATTGCGCCCGCAATGGGCAAACCCGACCAGCGCACTACCCACAGCGTGCTCACAATCAGGCTGACAGGGATCACCGTTTGCCTGGCAATGCACCGGTTTTCACTGCATGTGGGCAATTCGGCGCCGGCGCGCACAACATGATATCCCACCACATCAGCTCAAATCGACGCCAATCATCGCTGATGCTCCTTGAACCCACGCTTTCCCTGCGCGGTTGTATTCGCTATATCCGTGAACCATCAGACGTTCCGCGATACGCGCGCCTGTGAGACCGTAATGGCCCAACCACAACTTGATCAGCTCCTCCGCGCCGCCGCCAATGGCGACCAGGACGCATTTCGGGCCATTTACGACGCCACCAGCGCGAAACTGTTTGGGGTTGCCGTTCGTATACTGAAACGCAGCGATCTGGCAGAGGACGTGATTCAGGACGCTTACTTGAAGATTTGGGACGCAGCGCCAAGTTACAGTCCCAATATCGGCTCGCCTATGAGCTGGATGGTTGCGATTACGAGAAATCGCGCAATCGACGTGTTGCGCAAGCGTACCGAAGTCGGAGTCGACGACCAGAACGAGGTTGGAGAGCAAGAAGACGAGACACCCGATCCATATGAACTGACGGCACAAAGTCGGGATTTGAAGGCGTTGCTCGGCTGTATGGAGATGCTCAAGCCGGATCAGCGACAATGCCTGCTGCTGGCGTATTATTACGGCTATACGCATGAGGAAATCTCCGAGCGCATGTCGACGCCCGTCGGCACCGTCAAGAGCTGGATCAGGCGATCTCTCGCACGTGTGAAGAAATGCTTGGATGATGGCTAAGCGCGATCTTGACATATTCGCGGGCGAATACGTGCTCGGCACCCTCGATGCGAACGAGCGCAGCGAGGCTGAGAGCCTGTTGCAGTCAGACCCGCACTTCGCGCAAACCGTCCGCGACTGGGAGCAGCGTCTCTCGCCGCTCACGGAAGCGGCGGACCCTGTCCAGCCGCCCGCTTCAGTGTGGAAAGGGATCGAGTCCGCGATGTCAGCGGCGCCTATTTCGGCCGGCAATCCGCTGTCAGAGCTCGCCAGCCAGTTGGTCGAGCTGAAACGAAGCCTTTCCATGTGGCGTTATGCGACAATGACGGCGATGGCGGCAGCGGTCGCGCTCGCAGTCGTCTGGCTCGGCGGGCTTCAGTCGCCATTCGAGGCGCCTTCCGCGCCGGAAGAACGTTACGTCGCCATGCTGAAGAGCGAGGATGGCCAGATGGGCTTCGTGGTGACCATGGACATGTCCGGCAAGCAATTCGCCATCAAGCCCGTTGAAGTCACGCAGCCGGCGGACGGCAGTTACGAGCTCTGGGCCATCATGAAGGACAAGAAAACGCCGATGACGCTGGGTGTCGTCGGAACGAATGCCTACGCCATGATGGACGCGCCGGCCATGCTCGACCGCGACGAACTCGACAAGGGCGTCGAGCTTGCCGTCAGCATGGAGCCGAAGGGCGGTGCGCCGAAGGGTCAACCCATGGGCCCCGTCATGTTCGCCGGCCTGCTGGTGAAACAGACGCCTTAGTGTCGACCGGACGGAAAACCGGATTCCCCTTTTTCTGATCCCGCTCTAAGAAGGCGGTATGACCCGCCCGTACCGCCTATCTCCCTTGCTGCCGGTGGCGTTCGCCCTGTTGTGGGCGTCGTCCTATGTGACGTCGCGCATTGGCCTTGAAGACATCTCGCCGCTTCTGTTTGTCGCCATACGCCTTGTGATGGCGGCGCCCGTGATGTTGCTGCTCTGTGCGGTGATAATGCGCGAAGCAATCCCCGCAATCAGACACTGGCCGCATTTACTGGTCGGCGGTGGCCTCGTCCACGGCGTGACGCTTTGCGCCGCCCATGTCGCGCTCCAGACCCTGGACGCCGCCCCGCTCGCGCTCGTGCATGCCTTTCATCCCGTCCTGACGGCCGCACTGGCCGTGCCTCTTCTGAACGAACGGTTCACGGCGCGGCAATGGCTCGGCATGGCCCTCGGGCTCGCCGGCGTCGTGATCGCATTTCCGATTGCCACGACGGATGGTCAGGTCATTGCAATCGTCCTCCTGAGCCTGCTGGGCCTGACCGGCGGCACGCTCTATCTGAAACGCTTCTCACCTCAGGTCACGCCGTTTTCGTCGACGGCGGTACAGTTCGTCGGCGGCGCGCTGGTTTCCGTATTCGCGGTTGTGCTCTTCGAGAAGCCGTTCGCCGACTGGACGCCGTCCCTGATTGCCATGATGGGCTGGAACACCGTGCTCGTTTCGATCGTCGGGATGACGATCTACAGCCTGATGCTGCTGCGGGGCGAGGCCGGACGCGCCGCGTCGGCGTTCTTCATTGTCCCGGGATCGGCTGCACTGATGGGCTGGATCTTCCTCAACCAGACTCTGAGCGCAACCGCGTTGGCCGGTCTGGCACTTGCGAGTTTCGGCGTCTGGCTGGTGTGGCGCCGGCGCGGCTGAACCTGTTTTCTGCCTTGAGACCTATTTCGGCATCTCGACCGGCCCGCCGGCCTTCTTCCACCCTGAAAACCCGGTTTCGATGTGGGCGACGGGCTTCAGGCCCATGCGCTGCGCCACCTCCGCCGCAAGAGCGGAACGCCAACCCGAGGCGCAGTGAAACACGAACTTCTTGTGCTGCGCAAAGATGTCCTTGTGGTACGGACTCGCCGGATCGATCCAGAATTCGAGCATGCCGCGCGGACAGTGAAAGGCGCCGGGTATCTTACCGTCACGGTGCAGCTCGCGGATGTCGCGGATGTCGACAATGACGACGCCGTCGTCATTATGCATTGCGAGCGCTTCCTCCGCGGAAATCTCCTCGATCACCTTCTTGGCGTCCTCGACGAGTTGGCGGACCGGCGTCGTGATGTCTTGTGTCATGTTGCGAACTCCCCCTTACAACTGCTTCTCATCCGGCGCCGGAAACGGCACCTGTGTGCGGCCCGTCAGCCAGTACACGAGGAGCCCGATCCATTCCCGCATGGCGAGGTCCATGCGGCGCCAGCCTTCGGACGGCCTGTGAAAGAACAGCCAGATGTCGGTCTTCCCGCGCGTACGGTAGTCGACCGGCCATGGCTCGACCTTGACGCCGGCTGTGCGGAACACGCCGATGGCGCGCGGCATGTGGCTCGCGGACGTGATCAGCAACCAGCGCTGGTCCTTGTCGTCGCCCATGAGTTCGGCGCTGTATTGCGCGTTCTGAAAGGTGTTCTTTGCGCGCGTCTCAAGCACGAACCTCTCCCGCTGAATACCGAGGCTCTGCAACAGGTCCGCGGCGCCCTCCGCCTCGCTCTCCTTCGTCTTCAGGAACGCGCTCGACTCCCCGGTGAGCATGATCTTCGCATTCGGATAGCGCCGCGCCAGCGCCGCCGCTTCGACCAGCCGCTCGCCGGCCTCGTTCAGCGTGATCACGTTTCGGCTTCCCGAAACCGACATGTTCTGAACGCCACCGAGGACGATGATGCCGTCGACCGGCGCATTGCCTGTCAGGTCCGCGCGCGCGAAACGTTCCTCGAGCGGCAGAATGAGCGCGTGCCCGGCCGGCGACACGCCGATCACCAGAAGCAGGATACCGGCGAGAAGCACGATCCTGCGGCCCGCCCGCGCCCACCGGCTCCACAGCATGGCGGTGCCGACCAGAAGCAGAATCAGTACCGCACTCGACGGCTGGAGAACGAACCAGAGGATTTTTGACAGATAGAAAAACACGATCCAGTCAAACTCCCACGATGGACGGCAGATTGTCCTTTTCTTTTATCAAATTACACCGTGTGGGCGTTAGGCCCGCTCGCGAGCACGCTTTTCGGTCTCGCGTTTCAACATACGATTCATCGCCTGGAATCCCGTCTCGAGTGCCTTCAGTTCGCGCCGATACATGGCCTCGCCGAGCACCCCCCGAAACACCTCGAAATTCTCGAATCGGCACCGCCCCACGTCCTCGGGCACAATGCGGAATCCGTGTTCTGCATCAAACAGCCCCATATATTTCTTGACGCGCCATCGGAACTCCCGGCCGTCGTCGACGTCGACGATTTCGGGTTCGAAGGACATCTCCTTCCCGCCCGGCGCGGCAATACTCACGCGGATGGAGTTTCCCGGCGCCAGGCCGCCGGCCACCTTCATGACCGGATTCCAGTCCGACCAGCCGTCCAGATCGCTGATGACGTCCCAGACCACCGCGGCCGGCGCGCCGATCCCGATCTCGGTGTGCAATGTCTTCAAGAGGCCGCGCTCCGGATTTGTTCAACGGCGCGAATGGTAAACCACACGGGCCGAGTCCACAGTACCGCCGCGACGTTTCCTCCACAACTTCAGGCCATTGGACGTCAGAGGTCCGCGAGCACGTCGCGCCACGCACGCAGTTGCAAAGCGCGCGCCGCCTTCAACTCAATGGTGCAGGCGGGGCCCGCAAAGTCGGCCTGGTCCTTGGAAAAGAGAATGTAAGGAACGCGGCAATCGTCGGATTGATAGCGGACCCAGAGGGACTGGGAATTGCGCAGTGCCTCGCGCTGGCGTGGTGTCACCAGTTTTTCCAGTCTGGCGAGTTCCCTTTGGAGAAGCTGGCTCCACAGGACGAACTCGCGCTCATCGCACTCCATCTGGTCCTCGCGATGCGCATTGTCGGGCAGCGCCTTGCAGGGACCGGCGACGCGGCCGATGCAGTCGCGCCCGCTTCGGCCAGCGGCGCGCTCGGCGTCCACGCAGGTGGCGATTATGGCGTTTGTGGCATCGGGATCGCTTGCCGCCAGAGGCTTCTGCCAGAGGGCGAACGCAAGCGCGGCCAGAAACGGCACGGCGAGCGCAAACCCGCGGCACCGGCACGTCACGCGTTTCAGGTTCATGGGTCGCTCCTGCGGCGTGTCGTGGATCGACAGCCCATTATACCGTCGACGCACGAACCGCCTTCAATCACGACCTGTTCAATCCTGCTTGAGCGGCAATCGCCGCCGGTCAGCGATACAGCGGGTTCGGATGATCGAAGCGGCACCCGGCATCCCATTCGGAGCGCTGGTTTCCATGCGCCGGAATGCCGCCTTCATCGCGCAGGATGCGCGCAAGGTGCATCAGGTTCCACGTCATGAAGGTCGTGTTGCGCTGGGTGAAGTCGTTCTCGGGGCCGCCCGATCCTTCGTCCATGTAAGACGGCCCCGGCCCCGCTTCCCCGAGCCAGCCGGCGTCGGCCTGCGGAGGGATGACGCATCCCAGATGCGAGAGCGAATACAGGATGTTCATGGAGCAGTGTTTGGCGCCGTCCTCATTGCCCGTGATCAGGCACCCGCCGACCTTGCCGTAATACGCATACTGGCCGTGCTCGTTGAGATCGCTTGATGATGCGTAAAGCCGCTCGATCACCTGTGTGCAGACTGACGATTTCTCACCGAGCCATATGGGCGAGCCGATGATCAGGATGTCGGCCTCTTTGACCTTCTTGTAGATCTCGGGCCAGTCGTCCTTTGCCCATCCGTGCTCGGTCATGTCCGGATAGACGCCGAAGGCGAGATCGTAGTCGACCGGACGGATGTTGGTGGTTTCGATGCCATTCTTTTCCAGGATCGCCTGCGATACGTCGATCAGGCCATTGGTGTGCGACATCTCGGGCGACTTCTTGAGCGTGCAATTCAGGAACAGGGCCTTGAGCCCGGAGAAATCCCATGTCGACTGGGTGCAGAGGGCTTCCTGCTTCTCGCTGAGTGTCATGCGTCATGTCCTTTCATTCAATTCCGTCCGACAAGAGGGCAGGTTGCGAATATCCCTCAAACAATCAACGTCAGATTGACGCCGTTTGGATTAGAGCCCGTGCTCGATCTTGTCGCAAAATCTTTCTGTCGGAATCGCTCCGACTTGATCGCAAAGGCTCTATACAAGCCAGATCGCGGCAAGCCCGAGAAATGCGAAAAACCCGACCACGTCGGTGACCGTGGTGACGAATGTGCCGGAGGCGATGGCGGGATCGATATCCAGCGCGTCGAGGGCCATGGGGATCAGGATGCCGAACAGGCCGGCGACGATGAGATTGATGATCATCGCTGCCGCAATCACGAAGCCCAGCGTGTCGCTGCCGAACCAGAAGAACGAAACCGTGCCCACGATGACGGCGAACAACAGGCCGTTGAGAAACCCCACCAGCGTTTCACGCATGATGACGCGCAGGGCATTGACGCGGCCCAGTTCGCGGGTCGCCAGTGCCCGCACGGCGACCGTCATGGATTGCGTTCCGGCATTGCCGCCCATGGACGCGACGATCGGCATCAGGATGGCGAGCGCGACCATCTGTTTCAGGGTCGCGCCGAACAGGCTGATGACCCATGACGCCAGGACGGCGGTCGCCAGATTGACAGTGAGCCAGAGAAAACGGTTGCGCGTTGTCCGAAACACAGTGTCGGATATCGACTCGTTGCCGACGCCGCCGAGCCGGTGAATGTCCTCTTCGGCTTCATCTTTGAGGACTTCCATCACGTCGTCCGCGGTGACCACGCCAAGCATTCGGCCATCGTTGTCGATAACCGGCGCCGAGATGAGGGCGTAGCGCTCGAACTCGAGGGCAACCTCTTCCTGATCTTCCTCCGCCGTGACCTGGTGCAGCTCCTGATCGGCGATGTCCTTGATCCCGACCGGGCGCTTGGTTCGGAGCAGCCGATCGAGCGGCACCCGGCCGATGAGGTGATGCGCCGGGTCGACGACCCAGATGAACGAAAACGTATTGGGAAGGTCCTCCTCCTCGCGCATGTAGTCGATGGTCTGACCGACCGACCAGAACGGCGGAACGGAAATGTAGTCCGTCTGCATGAGGCGGCCGGCCGAGTCCTCGGGAAAATCGAGCGCGCGCTGCAGCACCACGCGTTCAGGGCGCGGCAGCTTCGCGAGAATCTCGCTTTGCTCGCTTTCGTCGAGGTCTTCGAGGAGATAGACCGCGTCGTCCGACTCCAGCTCGCGAACCGCCTCGGCGACTTGCTCGTTCGGCATCGCCTCGAGCACCTGGTCGCGGACCGGCTCCTCGAGTTCGCTGAGCGTTTCGGGATTGAAATCGTCGCCTAGAGCGTCAATGAGCTGACTGCGCTGATCCTGCCGCAGCAGTTCGATCAGGTCGGCCAGGTCGGCGTCATGAATGTTGCCGGCGAGCCTGCGGACCTTCTTCGTCTTGCCCGCATCCAGCGCCTTCTCGACCGAGCGAACGAACTTCGGAAGAAGCGCGCCTTCCGCATCGCGGATATCCAATTCGGCCTGAGCTTCCTGCGTCATACAGTTCGACAATCCGGTTATTCAAGGTCGAGTGTTGCACAAGCGAAACAGTCTTCGAGAATCGTCTCCCCGTCCCGGTACGTGGCGGTATTAACGCTTGTTTCCGGAATATCTCCAGTCAAAAATATCGGCGTCGGTTTGCGTATCCCGGCCACCAGGGGGGTGTAATGCGTTATAGGGTGGCTAGCCTGTCGATGTGTGCGCTTGCGTTTCTGAGCGTCCCACCTGCAACTGCTAGCGAATGCCATCACGACGAGACCGCGCTCGGCGTCTCACGGGTTCTTCATGTCGATACGACGAACGGTCCGTTGTTCGGCACGCTGCAATACGAGCAGACGCTCGACCTCGAACCGAAGGAAGTGGTCCTTACGTTCGATGACGGACCGCATCCCTATACGACCCGGCGTGTCCTCGCGGCACTGAAGAAGGAGTGCGTGAAGGCGACCTTCTTTCCGGTCGGAAACATGGCCGAGCGACATGCCGAGGTGCTGCGGGAGGTCTCCGCCGACGGGCATACGATCGGCGCCCACACCTGGTCGCACCGGAACATGCGCAGACTGTCCAAGGCGCGCGCGACACGGCAGATCGAACGTGGTTTCCGCGCGGTCGACGCGGCCGCGGACGTCCAGATTGCGCCGTTCTTCCGGTTTCCCGGGCTGAGGGACAGCAAGGCGGTGATCGCCCACGCCGCCCGGAGACACTACGCGGTCTTTTCCACCGACGTGAACTCCGACGACTGGCGGGGTATCCGCGCCCGCACCATCATCCGCCGGACCATGGCGCGCCTGCGCCGTAAGAAGGGCGGGATCGTCCTGTTTCACGACACGAAATACGCGACGGCGGCCGCCCTACCCGGTTTGCTCAAGGCGTTGAAGAATGGTGGATACAGAATCGTGCATATCGTCCCGCATCAGACATACGACGCCTTGAGGGATGTCCCCTCCGGCGCGCCCGAAGCCGCGACCGTGGCCGACCTCAAGGAGCCGCCAGGGACAAGCGCTCGCGACGCGGCCACGCCGATCAAGCGCTGACGAGAACCATATGTGGGGAATGGTGCGGTCGAGAGGAATCGAACCTCCACGGGCAATGCCCACAGCGCCCTCAACGCTGCGCGTCTACCAGTTCCGCCACGACCGCACTGGTTGAAGCCCGCCAACGGCGAGCCGCCGCTCCATGTAGCAAACCACGCCAGAGCGGGCAAGCGCGACCGCGTGCGATCGCATAGCCTGCCTGCGGTTGCAGCTCTAGTGGTCTTTGGCAGGGATCTTTTTGGTGATCGTCACGGCGATCTTGTCGCCTTTCACCACCACATCACCCATGGCAATGGGTGTATTGTTCGCAAGGATCTGAACCTGCTCGTTGTCAAGCGTGTCGAGTTCGATGACCGCCCCCCGGCCCATCTTGAGCAGGTGGTTCACGGGCATCGTCGAATCGCCGAGAACGACGGTCAGTTCTATGGGTATGGTATTGATTGAATCCATTGCGCGTCACAAACTCTTCTTGCCTGCCTGTCGATGCACAGGTGAGCAGACGCGAAACAATGAATTGCTCGTCCTGATGGCATCCACTTTTCACGATTGAGGTTACCGCTTGGTAAAGCCGCAGGATATTTGTTCAGAAGGCGCCGTGACGGAGCTTGCCATCCGGCCGGTGGAGTGGCGCGCGAGCGCCGCGCCCGTGGCTTATGAGGATGCGGTTGCGGACATGGAACGGCGCGTGGCGGACATCCGTTTCGCGACCGCGCGGGAGTGCGTCTGGCTGCTGGAGCACCCGCCGCTTTACACGGCTGGAACAAGCGCCGCGCCGTCCGATCTGCTCACTCCCGACCGGTTTCCGGTGTTCAGGACGGGACGCGGCGGCCAATACACCTATCACGGTCCGGGCCAGCGCATCGCCTATGTGATGCTCGATCTCACGGCGCGCGGCCGGGATGTGCGCGCCTTCGTGTGTGCGCTCGAGGACTGGATCATCGCAACGCTCAAGCACTTCGGCATCACCGGCGAACGCCGCGAGGGCCGTATCGGCGTGTGGGTGCCGCGTCCGGAGCTCGGACCGAATCGGGAAGACAAGATTGCGGCGATCGGTGTGCGTGTCCGCCGCTGGGTGACCTTTCACGGCCTCAGCCTCAACGTCGATCCGGACCTGGAGCACTATTCGGGCATCGTTCCCTGCGGCGTGCACGACCATGGGGTCACGAGTCTTGCCGATCTCGGCGTATCCGTCGACATGGAAGAAGTGGACGAGGTGTTGCGCGACACGTTCGAGGCCCGGTTCGGACCGGTGCATTCACCTGACTTCACCGTGAGCGCCTGACGCGAAAGCCGCGTTCCACGCTGTGTGCGTGCGGCTGCGTCTTGATCCCGGTTACCTGGGCAAGCGGCGGACCTTCCTCGCAGCGGCGCAGCATTTCATTGAGCCGGTCAATGGGTCCGGAAAACACCGCCTGCACGGTGCCGTCGCGCCGGTTCTGCACCCAGCCGTCGAGATCGAGTTCGCGCGCGTTCTCAACTGTCCAGCCCCGAAACCACACGCCCTGCACACGTCCCGTGATCAACACCTTGACCGTTTCGATCTGATGATACGGGTTGCGGCCGCCGCGTGGGATCATTCCGCCTCAACTGTTTGCCTTCACCGCGTCCGTCCGGGTCCGGACCCTGTTGGTGATCATCCGGTCGTGCAGGTCCGCAATGATGCCGCTTCCGGTGCGCACACATATGAACGGAAAGACAGCGTGCAGCAAGCAGCAGATCGCGCCAACGAACATCCGCGCCGAAAAGGACACCGCAGACGCCATGTGCTCGAAATAGGTTTCTCCAACGGAATTCGGGTGTTCTGTGAACAGCTTCATGGCCTACGCTCCTGAGACAGTGTTGCGTCAGGAAGGATAGCGCAGCGCCATTGGAATGTGTTTTCTGTTTTTCTACAATCTCATGTTTTATTAGGTTTTCATTATTATTTTGTGCCAGATAATAGGAGTTTTTGGCACTAAATGGCTAAATCATAGAACAAGAGGCTGGCCACTCAACGCAGGAACCGAATCGGGCGTGCGGCCCGGCGCACGGGCACCCGTTTTTCGCCGATCGCGCCTCTCGGGAGCCAGGAACGCAGCTCCTCAACATAATGCGACGGCAGCCCAAAGGCCTCCGCTCCCGGCAGGACGGCGGTCATCATGTAGCGCACACGCGCCTGTCCGTCGCGGGTTCGCGTGCCGATATAGGTTACGGCCGAAGCCTGCGTGTCGCAGGGCATCCGGATCTCCACATGGCGCCGCAGGTAATTGCCCCAGGCGACCCCCTCGAATCTGTCGAGCAAGTGGAAATGGGCGGGCGTGCAGCGCCAGAGAACGCCGTGCACGATGCCGCCTTCGTGCGGCCTGATGGCGGCCGAACCGCGGGTGTTGGTGTGAAAGCGCCAGTCATGGAGCACCGCGCGTCCGACGGCGCGTGCACCCGGACAGCGAAACGCCATCTGCTTGGCACACATGTTCGATCCGTAGGCGAAATAGAGGCGCATGGGAAATCCTTCCGCGCGCTTATTCGAATTCCATGATGACGGCGTCGACCGCCAGGCTGTCGCCGGGCTCGGCGTGGATCGCTGCCACCGTCGCATCCTTCTCGGCGCGCAGGATATTCTCCATCTTCATCGCCTCGACGACGCACAGCGCTTCGCCGGCCTTGATCGCCTGCCCTTCCTCGACATGGATGGCAACCACCAGCCCCGGCATCGGGCAAAGCAGTTGTTTCGACGTGTCCGGCGCCTCCTTGACGGGCATCAGAGCGGCGAGTTCGGCCTCGCGCAGGGTGTAGACGTAGGCGGGAACGTGGATCCCGCGGTAAGAGAGATCGTATCCGTTCAGGATCGGACGCACCTGCACGGTGGTCCCGACGCCGTTGATCTCGCCGCTCCACAGTGGCTCTCCGAACCACCAGTCCGAGACGAGCAGCGCCTTCTCGATCGTTGATCCGCGATCATCGAGCAGCATGACCTCGACATCCTCGCCGAACCCGCCGGCGACCTTGACCTTGCGATGACTGTCTCCGAGTTGCACGACGCGCTCGTCGGGAAACAGCACGGCCTCGCCGCCCATCTGATCGGTGATCTGGCGCCGCCGCTGGTTGCCCAGATGGTCGATGGCAGCAGCCACCATCGTGAGCGTCTGCGCTTCCGCCTCGCTAGGCGCGCGCGGCTGGAAACCGTCCGGATACTCCTCGGCGAGGAACCCGGTCGTGAGCGCGCCCTTACGCCAGCGCGGATGCTGCATGAGTGCGGAAAGGAACGGGATGTTGTGCTGGATGCCGTCGATATAGAAGGCGTCAAGCGCGCCGATCATGTGATCCGTCGCCGCGTTGCGGTCCGGCCCGTGCGTGATCAGCTTGGCGATCATCGGATCGTAATAGATCGAGATCTCGCCGCCCTCGGCGACGCCGGTATCGTTGCGGATGGTCAACCCGTAATAGTTTCCCTCGCGCGGCGGGCGATAGGCCGTCAGCCGGCCCGTCGACGGCAGGAAGTTGCGGAACGGATCCTCGGCATAGACCCGGGACTCGATCGCCCAGCCATTCAGCGTGATGTCGTCCTGCTTCAGCTTGAGCTTTTCGCCTGCGGCCACCCGGATCATCTGCTCGACGAGATCGACGCCGGTCACGAGCTCGGTCACCGGGTGCTCCACCTGCAGCCGCGTGTTCATTTCCAGGAAATAGAAGTTCTTGTCCTTGTCGGCGATGAACTCGACGGTGCCGGCGCTGGTGTAGTCGACGGCGCGGGCGAGCGCCACGGCCTGTTCGCCCATGGCGGCGCGGGTTTCCTCATCAAGCAGCGGGCTTGGCGCTTCCTCGATGACCTTCTGATTGCGACGCTGGATGGAGCACTCGCGCTCGCCCAGATAAATCACGTTGCCATGGGTGTCGGCCAGCACCTGGATCTCGATGTGCCGCGGCTCCTCGATGAACTTCTCGATGAAGACCCGGTCGTCGCCAAAGCTGGATTTGGCTTCTGACTTCGACAACGCATAACCTTCGGCGACCTCGTCCTGCGAGTAGGCGATGCGCATGCCCTTGCCGCCGCCGCCGGCGGATGCCTTGATCATTACCGGATAACCGATCTGGGCGGCGATCTTCGCCGCTTCGGTTTCGTCCTCGATGACGCCCAAGTGGCCGGGCACGGTGCTGACCTTCGCCTTGGCGGCGAACTTCTTCGACTCGATCTTGTCGCCCATCACCTTGATGGCCTTCTCCGGCGGGCCGATGAACGTGATCTTGGCGCGTGCCAACGCGCGGGCGAAGGCGGCGTTTTCCGACAGGAACCCGTAGCCCGGATGGATCGCTTCCGCGCCGGTCTCCTTGGCGGCGGCCACGATGTTCTTGATGACGAGATAGGACTCCGCGGCAGGCGGCGGACCGATCAGGACCGCCTCGTCGGCCATCTCGACATGTACGGCATCGCGGTCCGCTTCCGAATAGACGGCGACCGTCTTGATGCCCATCTTGCGGGCGGTCTTGATAACGCGGCAGGCAATTTCACCGCGGTTGGCAATCAGGATTTTCTTGAACATGAGCCGTGCGCCGCCCCCCTGTTGATCCAACGCGACCGGATTTCTCCCGCCCGTTGTAGCCTATGGCGCTAGAACTTGTAGCCGAATTTCGCAATCTCGGGCGCATACCAATCGGCCATCATATCGCGCGTTTCGTCGGTGAAGAATTGCCTATAAGTCGCCCCGTCCTTCTTTTTCGAAACGTTCGCCTTAGGCAGCATTATTTTTTCTTCTATTCCAATACCTTGCAAGGCTTTTTGAAAGTCCTTGTCAACATTCTCGTAGAGCCCGACGAAATCCACTGCGATTTCCCCATCGATGGCGTAAATGTCGTAGTTGCCGACATAAGCCTTGTCCTTCCGCTTCAGAAACTGCTCGAAGCTCTGCGGGTTATCCTTGCCTCTGGTCTTGTAAAAGTAGAACGAGACCTGCCGGTCCCACGGGTTTCGCTCGAAGGCGAACTTGTAGTAGCTGTTCCAGACGTCCTCACCCACATATTTGCGCACGCGCCACCCCGGCATGTGCTCGTAATAGCCGACGGTCGGGTGGTAGTAGCGTTCCGGACGCCCGAGAACGCGCCGCCAAAGCGGGCGTTTGGGCACATCGGGGTGATCGAGCCTGTAGTTCTGGCCGCCCACGCCCTGCTCGCGCTGGCTCTCCAGGTCCGGTCGCGCCGGCGTGATGATGTCGTCCGGGCCGAGCAGTTGCGAGAGCGCGATCTCCATGCTCGAACTCGCGGTCTTGATGGTCTTCAGATAGATGAACTTATGCTTGTGAGAAACGATCACCGCTTCGCGACCAACGCAAAAAGGCGTCAGTAGTCCTGGCCGTCGGCGTCGGTCCGGAACTGGGTCAGGATCGAATTGCGCACACCCGATCCCGACGGAATGAGCTCACGCCCGTGCCAGCTTGTCTTCTCCGGGAGCCGGTTGATAACGAAGGCCATGCCGCTGTTGGGACGGTACGGGAAGCGCTTCACCTCTTCGAACTTGTCGCCGAACAGACGCTTGTGAAGCGGGTTCTTGACGTAGAGCGACGTGCCGAGCGATTCCTGGCTCATGTCGCGCGGCAGATAGTACATCATGGTGACGATGCGGCTTTCCCCGTCCGGATGCGGCTTGATCCGGTATTCGTCCGTGTCGCGGAACAGCACCCCGCGCGGATAGCCGGTCAGATCGGGCACCTCATCGCGCTCGACCTTGAAACGGTACGCAATGTCCTTCCACAGCTTGGCGAAGATCGTCCGCTTGACCTCCTCCGACAGGATCACGTTCGTCACCGTCGTCCAGAAGTCCCGCTGGTCATCGGACAGCGGTTCGAGGCCCTCTTTCGAGAGGAACATGCGATCGCGCGTGCTCTCGCCATTGGCCCGCGACCAGGCCTTCAGATTGAGCGCGTGGTATTCCTCCGGGCTCGGGAGGCGTTCCAGGATTTCGGCGTAGAAGTCCTCGGGAAAGACGTTCTCGAAGTAACAATGGCTGAACGGCTCGTCCTCGGCCTCGCATGCGTCGATCGACGCGACCACGTGATCGCGCACCTTCTCGCCGCGGCTCGTCAGTTTCGCCGGATGCGGACTTTCGGATTCTACGCTCGCCAAGCTCATATGCGGTTCCTGCCAGAGGGTCGGAATCTAGGGCCTCATTTGCCCTAATAAGCTGCCAGTGCGGCACGGATGTCAATGCGGACATGCGACCGTATCAACGGCAATCTGTCGCGCCTTGCGGCTCAGCGCAGTTTAACCGCGGTGCCGTTGCACGAGACCATCAGCATGGAGTTGGTCTCGCCCAGGCTCTCGTAGTCGATATCGACGCCGACGACCGCGTCGGCGCCGAGTTCCCGCGCCTCCTCGACCATGTCGTCGGTGGCCATGTGCCGCCCGTCGCGCAGCACGCGCTGGTATCCGCCGGCACGTCCCCCGACGATGTCGCGGATCGAGGCGAACCAGTCGCGAACGATGTTCGCGCCCAGCACGCATTCCCCGGCAACCGGGCCCAGATAGGCGACGATCTCGCGGCCCTCGATCGTCGGTGTCGTCGTTACAAGCATCTTCAGCACCTCTCCTATTGCGCGCGGTTTCCGAGCGCTTTCATCTGCTCCAGCCAGGCTTCGCGCCAATCCTGGTTCACGCCTTCGATATATCCGAAAATGGTCGAGCGAACGGGCGAAATGCCCACGAATTTCAGAATGTTCCGCTTTAGCATCTTCAGGGAGTGTGCACCGAAATACCACCGGTAGACGAACCCCGGCATACCCATGGTCATGACCACCCGTGCCGACTTGCCTTTGAGGGGTTTCAGGAACTTGCCCTGCTTCATTTGCGCGATATTGCCGGAAATCAGGATACGCTCCAGAAATCCCTTGAAGATCGCGGGTAGAGTTCCGAGCCACAGCGGGAAGACGAGCACGAGGTGATCGGCCGCGAAGACGGCCTCGTGCGCGACCTCGAGGTCCGGCTCCAGCGGCTGCTCTTTCTCGTAGCCGTAATGCAGGATCGGATCGAATTCCATCCGCGAGGTGACGAACAGGCTGACGTCGTGCCCGCCCGCCTTCGCGCCCTCCTCGTAGGCCTTCGCCAGCGCCTCGCAAAATGAATCCTTGCGCGCGTGGCCGACGATGATGGCGATTTTCGCCATGGCAGTCTCCTTCTCCCAACCCGATAAAGGGGCGCCAGATTAGAGAACCGCACGGATGGGGAATTGATGTGACGCAAAGGTGACGCTGCGCGCGTTTCAGCGCCTAGGCCTTGCGCGCCACCATGTCGATTTCCACCAGCGCCCCGACGGCGAGACCGGAGACCCCGACACAGGTGCGCGCCGGCAGCCGGCCTTCGGGAAAATACGACCGGTAGGTGTCGTTCATGGCCGCGTAGTCGCGGTCGAAATCGGTGAGATAGACACGCGCCTGCACCACGTGGGACAGGTCGAGGCCCGCCCCGTTGAGCACGATGATGAGATTGTCCATCACGCGCCGGGTCTGCGCCTCGATGCCTTCCGGCAGCGGCTTTTCGGAATCGTCGGGGAACGTCGGCATCTGTCCGGTCAGGAAGTACCATCCATCGACCTCGACGATGTGAGAGAACGGTGCGACCGGTTGCGGCGCGCCGTCGATCATGCGGAAGGATGGTTCGGACATGTCGCCTGTCCCCTCGTGTCAGGTTTCCAAAGGATGCCGGGTGGCTTGAGCGCTCGCACGTTCGCCGAAGCAGAGATACCAGTCAACCAGCCCGGGATACTCCTCGAGAAGCGAAAGCCCCTCCGGCGCGAGACGGAACAGCGTGAACATGGGATAGGCGTGACAGTCGGCAAGCGACACCTCAGGGCTCGCGAGCCAGGATCGATCGCCCCTGATGCCGTCGAGCGCCGCCAGACACGCGCCCGACATCTCCAGCCCCGCCTCGATCTTCGCTTCGTCGGACTCGCGGCCCGTCTGCGGCGCGCGGACACGCTCGAAGAACACGTCCCACACCAGTGCGCGGAACCCGTACGAGTCCAGGATCGACATGATCTGGCTCATGCGGGCGCGCTGCTTCGGCGCGTCCGGCTGCAGCGCCGGGCCGGGAAAAGCCTCGTCCACGTAACGGGTGATGGCACCCGCCTCGTAGAGCTGGAAGCCGTCCTGCTCGAAAGCCGGGATGCGCGCGAAGGGGTGGCGCTCCAGATAACCGTCGGGCGGACCGTCCGCCGCAAAGATGTCGACCGCCTCGAACGCGTAAGGCACGCCCTTCTCTTCCAGGGCGAGCCGGGCAATCCGGGTGTAGACGCTGTACTCCGCGCCAAAAAGCGTAACCTGCGCACTCCCCATGCGCGCCCCTCCCCGCCTCAGGACAGATCAACGCCCTTTTGCCGCAGCTCCTCGATCGCGCTGTCCGACTTCTTGATATCATCCATCCCCATGGCCTGAAGCACGGGCTGCGCCTTGAGGAACTGGATCTCGGAATACTGGACCACCTGGAACATGTTGCCCCACGGGTCCCAGAAGGTGTTGCCGCCGTCGCTGAGGAACTTCGCGCCCGCGGCTCGCGCCGCCGCGAGCGCTTTTGCCTGATCGTCGACGACGAGGCCGAAATGGCGTTCGCTGTCTCTATCGGTTTTGCCCGTCGCAGCGATCGCGAGGAACTGGTCGCCGAAGTCGATGAAGGCCATGTTGCCGCCGCGGCCCCTGAGCTTCACCTCGAAGATCTTGCCGTAAAAATCGAGCGCCTCGTCGATGTTGCCCACCTCGAGCGCGATATGGTTGAAACCGAGCGCGCGTGCCGGTGACGGCGATGTGCCGGTGGCCATGGCTTTTGCTCCTAACTCCCGTACTTTCTACGCATCCACGCGACCGACTTGTCGATCAGCTCTTCCAGCACGCCCAGGTCCACATCCTCCAGCTTGTTGATGTAGAGACAGGCCCTGCCGGTCTTGTGCTTGCCGAGCCGCGCCATCAGGTCGTCGAACTCACCATAGCCCGGCATGATGTAGAGTGTCAGCGCGGTTTTGCGTGGGGAAAAGCCGGTGACGAACCACTCGAAATCCTTCCCCGCCGTGTTGGCGTAGGAATAGGTGCCGAAGCCGACGATGCTGTCGCCCCACATCTTGCCCTTCTCACCGGTGATGCGCTCCATCATCTTGTTAACGACACGCGCATCGGCCTTGCGCTTTTCATGCTCCACGCCGTCGATGAACTTGTTGACGGAAGCGCCGGTGGGCTTGGTTTTCAGCTCGGCCATGGGGAGTAACGGATCTTCAGTTTTGTTTTCTGCGATTGATTGCGACCCAGGCTCCTCCGCTACGTTCAAATACGACCGGAATCCTGATCCCCTGCCGCCGACCAGGAAACGGTTCTTTGGAAACTACAATCACGCGATTTACGTCAAACGTATCTGCAGCGTATACCCCGGCCGCGTTGAGAATGGCGCGCGAGTCTTCGTATATCCCCGCGCTTACATACTGCTTCGCCTCAGCCCCACCGCCGCCTGTGGCCAGCGCATTGGACAGGTTTTGATTCAGAGCGAGGATCTCAATGAAGTTCTGCATCTTTCCCATATTGCCGTCCGACTTCTGCAAGTTTGAGAACTTGTAGGCAATCGATTGCACAAGAACGAGCTGATCTTTCCCGTCCTTGTATGCAGTAACGGTTCGTCCGGGTAACCTGAAACGACCCGGTTGGCTGCCAGCCGTTAGTGCCTGAAACCTGAAGACGTAGTTATTGTCCTCTACATCAGCATAGAACTTTTGGGCTGCAGCAGTCAGGTACTTGCTCAACTTGGATGTGTCTGTCACAGGGGTGGGAACGATGATCAGTACATCCGTCACCAATTTCGGTGTAAACAAATCGCGGGTCATTGTGAGGATGGCAAAGAGTACCTTTCCGGACTCGGCGAGATCCATGTATGCAAATTTGTACCCATTTCTCGGAAGCATCGAACCGTCCAACGTGAAAAGCCCGAGGCGATTTTTCACTTGGTATTCGCATTTCTCGGTTTGCTCATGCTTTGGATCTCTGATCTCTATGGTCAGCTCATCGATTTTTGGAGACAGCGGCCTCATTCTTGGCTGAAGAACATATCCAACATACTCGTCACATATCAGTTCCAGCGCATGATCAGGAGGCCGCTTCACCACAGCTAGTTTCAACATCCAGTTCTGAACAGCGGCTGCTTTTTTCGTCATTTCAGCCATGCGCTGTTCTGCCGACTTCTTGGCGATTTGCGCGACCATTTCGTCAAAGGCCCTTTGGAGCTGGTTTTTGTAAGCAGCAACTGTCGACGGAGCGTCCGGCGTCCTTACAACGACCCCAGATGGCAGCCTTACATCACCGGGATCTAGCTTTAGACCGGTCTGCGCGAGACCCAAACTCGTCTGCAAGATTGCAGCGAGCAGCACAAAGACAGGCAAAAAAACTTTCATATCTGCGGTCAGAGTCGGGGTGCTTTTGAACGAGGTTTTTGCAAGTTCAAAGCGGTATGTTCCCGTGCTTTTTCCACGGGTTCTCGACTTCCTTCGTGGCCAGCATCTTCAAAGCGCGCGCAACCCTCTTACGGGTGTTGTGCGGCTGGATCACCTCGTCGATATAGCCGCGCTCGGCGGCGATGAACGGATTGGCAAATCGGCTCTCATATTCCTCGATGCGTTTGGCGATCTTCTTCGCGTTGCCGAGCTCGGACCGGTAGATGATCTCCGCCGCGCCCTTCGGGCCCATGACGGCGATCTCGGCTGACGGCCAGGCATAGTTGACGTCGGCATGGATGTGTTTCGCGGCCATGACGACATAGGCGCCGCCATAGGCCTTGCGCGTGATCACGGTGACCTTCGGGACCGTCGCTTCGGAATAGGCATAGAGCAGCTTGGCGCCGTGCTTGATGAGCCCGCCATATTCCTGCGCCGTGCCGGGCAGGAAACCGGGTACGTCCACGAAGGTGACGATGGGGATGCTGAAGCAATCGCAGAAGCGGACGAAGCGCGCGCCCTTGCGCGAGGCGTCGGCGTCGAGCACGCCCGCGAGCACCATCGGCTGGTTCGCCACGAACCCGACCGTCTGGCCTTCCATGCGGCCGAACCCGGTGACGATGTTGCGCGCGAACGCCTCCTGGATTTCGAAGAAGTCCCCCTCGTCCGCGACCTTGTGGATCAGCTCCTTGATGTCGTAGGGCTGGTTCGGATTGTCGGGAACCAGCGTGTCGAGAGACATTTCAATGCGGTCTGCCGTGTCGCGCGTCGGCAGCTCCGGCGCGCCGGACACATTGCTGGAGGGCAGAAAGTCCATCAGCCGGCGGATCTGCAGCAGGGTCTCCACGTCGTTTTCATAGGCGCCGTCGGCGATGGAGGACTTGGTGGTGTGAACGCTGGCGCCGCCAAGCTCCTCCGCCGTCACCTCCTCGTTGGTGACGGTCTTCACCACGTCGGGACCGGTCACGAACATGTTGCTCGTGTCCTTGACCATGAAGATGAAGTCGGTCATCGCCGGCGAATAGACGTCGCCGCCGGCGCACGGTCCCATGATGACGGAAATCTGCGGGATGACACCGGAGGCATGCACGTTGCGCCAGAACACCTCGCCATAGCCGCCGAGCGCGTCGACGCCTTCCTGGATGCGTGCGCCGCCCGCATCGAACAGGCCGATGATCGGCGCGCGGTTCTGCAGCGCCATGTCCTGCACCTTGTTGATCTTGTCCGCGTGCGCGCCCGAGAGTGAACCGCCGAACACGGTGAAGTCCTTGGCGAACAGATACACGACACGACCGTTGATCGTGCCCCAGCCGGTGACCACGCCGTCGCCGGGGATCTTCTGCGTTTCCATGCCGAAGTCGGTGCATCGGTGCTCGACATACATGTCGAACTCCTCAAACGAGTCCTCATCGAGCAACAAATCGATGCGCTCGCGCGCGGTCAGCTTGCCACGCTTGTGCTGCGCCTCGATGCGCTTCGTGCCGCCGCCGAGACGTGCCTCCGCGCGCCGCTGTTCCAGTTCTTCGATGATGTCTTTCATAAAATGCCCCATCCCCATAGATGCGTGGTGGTGACAACGTCACATGACCATCGTGAATAGCACGGGGAAGGCGCCGGACAAATGCGGGTTATTGGAGGGGCTCAACGTTGAACCTAACTCAATGCACTTTGGCCGAAAAAGCGAGCACTGCGTGACACAACAAAGAAGCCTGCAAGCCGTGCTGCCCCCTCAATACCCGGTTCTACGCGCCCGTTCGTCTTTGATCGCGTTCAGTCGCGCCAAGGTCGTCTTTACGTCAATTCCCTTTGCTACGCGTTTTTCGTTTTGCTTGAACATCACGGCAACCGTTGAACCTTTCGTGCCCTTCGCGTTCGTGTGTATGCCGCCAATATATTGATGCTGGCGACTGACTTTCACGGTCGAAAACCCCTCAAGGCCACCCCAATTGCCACTTTGCGCGTATTGCCGAAGTGTATTTGACGCTTCGGCTCCGCGAACTTTCTCGTCATCAGGCAGCAAGACAAATCGTTGATATCCATCCTGCAATGCAAGTTCTGCGACTTTGGAGAGCACCGCTCTTTCGACTGCCGTGTAACTCGTGAAATGACCCTCGCGTACACTCAACCGGTAAATTCCGGAATCAATCTGTTGCACTCCCAGCCTAGACTGAACCCCGGTGCTGTTAAACGTTGTCGCACATCCCGTCAAAAGAGTTGAAATCGAGAGGAAAATTGCACAGGAATAAAAAGCGAAGGGTCTGTTGTGTTTCATTTCGGTGTTTCTTGCTCCAGGTCGCCTCTTAGATCTCATATTGGACCCAAACAAAAGAGGATTCTATTGTATCGTCACAGAGTCCAAACGTATTTCGAATAGATTTTTTTGAATCCTTGGGGGGCTGAAGCGTGTTTCTTAAATTCTGCGGTGTGTCACTGGTATCAGTTCTTGTCGTCGCCTGTGCAACGGCAGGGACGCCATCGCCCAGCGCCAGAGGATATGAAGATCCAAAGGTAAAGCTGACATTCAGCAACCCGTCATGGAAACAGATTCCAGGAAGAAACGGATTTCAGAAGTATCAATGCGAGAAAGCCGATTGCGGAGTAGGTTCGACCCTTCGCGCAAGGCTTAGCGCTGCACTTCCCGGGGAAAAAAAGCGAATTGCAGATGGCGAAATCAATGCCGCTTACGTCGAGAACAAAGGCAGGACGGTCGCTCGGGAGAAAGCCGTAAAGTATGAATATTCGAAGGTGATGCGAAATAAAAAATACGCCGGATCTGACATAATGTTAAGCAAAGGCGGTGGATTTCGAAAAAAACAATATCAACTGGCACGAACACTTTTCACGGATAAAACATCGATCATTCTGACGTCGAGATCAACTACGGTGGAGCAAACCCAAAAGAACATGGAGCTTTTGTTCTCAAGCCTCAAAATCCTGAACTGACTGCTTCTTTGGAGATGGCGTCGAACAAGTGCGGGTTTTTGAGGCGCGCGATCCGGGGCGTGAAAAAGCCGTGTCGAGAACGGCTGATCAACTACCCTGCCTGGGCCGTGACGGCATTTTCGGCTTCAGCTTGGCGTACACCTTGTTTGCATCAAGAGAACGCGCCTTCTTTGTTTCATCCCCCTTCAGCATGACGACAATTGCCTGGCTCGAGTATGTCGCACCACATACGCCACCCTGACACACCGTTCGTGTCCTCACCTTGATCGACGGCTTTTTCATGAACTCGTTGAATTCACCGGAGAGAACACGTTTTCTCACTTTGCTGACGTCACGCGGCTGATAAGGCTTTTCTTCACTCGGCAGCACCACGAATGACTCGTAGCCTTGCTCTCTGGTGAGTTCCGCTGCAAAGAAGAACATCATATTTGTCGGCGAGATTTCATGCTGGTCGCGACTATCGCGCACCGTAAGGTGGTAGATCCCGTCAGCCATCTGCCGCTCCCGGGCATTTGACCCCATCATTATGTTGCCGAGGAAACTTCGATCGCTGGATCGCTCATAACGTGCCGCATTGTTTCCGGCACAGGCGGAGACAAGCACGCCACAAGCGATCAGCAGGATCACTTCTTTCTTGAGGATCCTCATGAGACCGCTCTGTCGCATCGATACTGAATGATCATGACTCGCCCTGCTTTTTCCGAATGACCAAAGGCTTGAGTTGCTCGGACATCCTTTGTGCGGAGTGCGCAATGAGGTTTGTCCTCTCGTTGGCGGAGAGCATAAGAATAAAGGCCGCGGATGATCGGTTTCCCGTGCCGAAATTCGCCCTCAAATAGACCTCCGTCGGGTCTGACAGGCCCAGTCCATATTTCCCGGACAGGATCTGTTCGCGGAGTTTCCCGCCCCAGTACTGATCCTTCGGCACTTTCCGGTAATCGATGAAGACAAAGTTCTGATATCCGTTCTCCAGGGTCCGCTCCGCGGCATAGAGGAACATCATTTGTCGGGCTCTTTTTCTGCGGGCATGCCCCGGAATGACCAGCGCAATTCGCAATACACTTTTTTCGGGCTTCAGCTCACTGAAGCCGCTGTAGCCAAACAAAATCCGGTTGGTGAGAGTTTGCTCTCTGTAGGGCGTCGTGGTGCAACCCGACAGAAAGAAAAACACCAGAATGACTGGGAAAATCGAACGAACGCGAAGGTACACGACAAAGCCCCCCAGCAATTGTCAGTTGCATTGGAGGTTATCTACGACCAGCGATAAGACGCAAATTAAATATTCTATTGTGAAAGTAATTCTGCAGAATCTGGTTGCATGACGATTCTAATACAACCTATGCGGCAGTAATGATGGCGCAAGATGCTTCGGCGCCCGTCCGCAGGCGCCGTCTTTATGCCGCCAGGATATTCAGGAACCGCACGTCTCCGTCGAACTCGGCGCGACGCAGCGTACGGCGTGCCTTGGCCTCCGCGTCTTCGCCCCATTGGGAAATCTGCCAGTCCTCGTCCACGTGCGCGGCATCCCAAACCGCGTCAGGCTCGAGGTGGCCGCGCGCGAGCGCCAGCGCCAGAAGCGCGGAGCCGGTCAATGTCGTCATCGTATGAAGCGACGTGAGGGCGTAGAAATCGTTCTCGGCAATGGCGTCGCGGACGCGCGCAAGAGAGTCATCGCTCTGCGCGACATGGTTGATGCCGGTCGCGACGGTGAAAGGCGCATGCAGCTCGTCCTTCGCCCATTCCAGGACCGGGTCCCAGTGTGATTGTTGCCGCCGGACCAGGCCGTCCGGCATATCGGCGCGATAGCACAGCAGGTCGCTGCCCGCATAGTCGACGATCTCCTCGACAATGTCCTCTTCCCGGCCACGAACCCGGTCGAGCGCCGTGTTCACGCGCTTTGTCATGGGCATCGTTGCGGGGTCGATCCGTTCACCCTGCGCCTCCCATTCGGCGGCAATCTCATCGGCCAGAACCTGCGACGCAACGGCCAGCTCATGGCGCGCCGGTGTGAAGACGGGCTTGCCGTCAAGAGAAATGCCGAAGCCGCCGTCGCCGGGGGTCACGGCGACGGTCTTGTAGAACCGCTTGGGCAGCGCATTGTTGTCCAACAGCCTTACTCCGCCGCCCGCTCTTCGAAATGCGCCCGTAGGAGGCGCATGAGATGGGCATAATCATCGGCGACGCCGTGCGACACCTCGGCATGAAGGTGGTCATGCGGGTGATACCCCCACGACACGCCGATCCCCGCGACCCCGGCATTGCGCGCCATTTCCATGTCGAAGGTGGTGTCGCCGATCATGACCGTATGCGCTTTCTCCGCACCGGTCTCGGCCATCGCCCGCTCGATCATGCCCGGATGCGGCTTTGACGGTGCATCGTCCGCCGTCTGGATCGTCTCGAAGTGGCCGTGCAGCTCGTAACGCTCCAGCACCCGTTCCACGCCGCGCTGCGATTTGCCCGTGGCGATGCCGAGCACGAACCGGTCGTCGCCGGATAGCGCCGTCACACATTCATGGGCACCCTCATACATCGGCTCCCAGTGGTTTGGATCCTGACGCAGCTCGCCGAAGGCGTTCTTGTAACCATCGGAGATCCGGTTGACCGTGGTCTCGTCGGCTCCGCTCGTCAGCCGCCAGATCGCCTCCGGCAGCGACAGGCCGACAACCCCGAGGATAACGTCACGCGGCGGTGGCGGCTGGCGCACGGCGTCGAACGCCTGTTCCATGGCAGCGACAATCAGATGCTGGCTGTCCACGAGCGTTCCGTCGCAATCGAATATGACGAGATAGCGTGTCATGAGCTAAAGCAGGCCCTCGAACTCAGCCATGGAGCGCTCTGGATCAAGACCGAGAAGCTGCCACGTCTTGCGCATGTGATCCGGCAGCGCCGCGGACACGTTCAGACGCCCGCCCGCGGGATGGGGAATGCTGATCTCGCGCGCGTGCAGATGAAGCCGGTTCTCGATCTCACCGCCCGACACCGCGTCCCCGGACCCATACTTGGCATCGCCGACAATCGGATGGCCGATCGCCGCCATATGCGCGCGGAGCTGATGCGTGCGACCGGTGATCGGCCACAGCGCCGCCCAGCTCAGTTTCCGCCCCGCCGTCTCGATCACCGCGTAGCGGGAGACTGCGCGCTGCGCTCCTGCCTCGTCCGCGTCGCACACCTGCACGCGCTCCGAATTCGGGGCCCCCTTTTTCGCAAGCGGCAGGGAAACCTCGCCACGCGCCGGTGCGGGCACGCCCTCGACGAGCGCCCAGTACGTCTTGACCGCCTCGCGGCCTTTCAGGGCATCGCCCAGCGCCGTGGCCGCCCGGCGGTTGCGCGCCAACAGCAGAACGCCGCTCGTGTCCTTGTCAAGGCGGTGCACCAGCCGCGGGCGCTCGCTCGCTTTGAACTTGAGGCCGTCCAGAAGGCCGTCGACGTGGCGCTGAGTCTTCGTGCCGCCCTGGACCGCCAGTCCGGGCGGCTTGTTGAGTGCGAGCACCTGGTCATCCTTGTGGATGACGAGGCCCTGAATGAAGCGGATATCGTCGCGGGTGATTGCCGGCCGCCTCGCATCAGCGGCCGGACGCTCCAGCTTCATCGGCGGCACGCGCACGGTCTGCCCCGCCTCGAGCCGCGCATTCGCCTTGGCCCGCCCGCCGTCGACGCGCACCTGGCCGGAGCGCAGGAGTTTCTGAAGCTGGCCGTGCTTGAGATCGGGATAATGCGCGCGAAACCAGCGGTCGAGCCGCATGCCCGTCTCCTCGTGCGTCACCTCCACCAGATCCACCGTGCTCATTGGAAGATGACCCGCGCGATGCTGAGCCCGACGAACAGGGCAAGAATGGACATGCCGACGGAGGATCCGAGGTAAAGCACCGCCAGCCCGTAGTCCTTGCGCTCCATAAGAACGGCGAAGTCCAGCGAGAACGCGGAGAATGTCGTGAACCCGCCGAGAATGCCGACCGTCAGAAAGGCGCGCATCTCGTTCGACACCGAATAGCGCAAGGCGAAGGCGGCAATGAGCAGCCCCATGATCAGCGAGCCGACGACGTTGACGATGAGCGTGCCCCACGGGAATCCGGTGCCGATGAAACGTATCGCGCCGACACCGACCATATAGCGGGCGAGCGCGCCGACGGCCCCGCCCAGCGCAACCATCAATGCGGTCTTCACGTGTCTCGCTCCCGGGATGACCGCAGCTTCCGCCAGGCGGCGAGCCGTTCGGCAATCGCCCGCTCCATGCCGCGGTCGGTCGGATGATAGAACTCGCCGCGCGCCAGACCGTCCGGAAAGTAGTTCTGTCCCGAGACACCCCCCGCGATATCATGGTCGTACTCGTAACCAGCGCCATATCCTTCCGCCTTCATGAGGTCGGTCGGCGCGTTGAGGATGTGTTTCGGCGGCGGCAGAGACCCCTCCTCGCGCGCCATGGCGGACGCCGCCTTGAAGGCCGCATAGGACGCGTTCGATTTGGGCGCTACGGCGAGGTAAACGGCGGTCTGCGCAAGCGCCAGTTCGCCCTCCGGACTGCCGAGAAAGTGGTAAGCGTCCTTCGCCGCATTCGCCTGCACCAATGCCTGAGGGTCGGCCATGCCGATGTCCTCGACCGCCATGCGAACGAGCCGCCGCGCAATGTAGAGCGGGTCCTCACCGCCGGCGAGCATACGGGCAAGCCAGTACAGCGCCGCATCGGGGTCGGACCCGCGCACCGATTTGTGTAGCGCGCTGATCAGATTGTAATGGCCGTCCTGTCCCTTGTCGTAGAGGGGTGCGCGGCGCTGCACCAGAGCGGTCATCGCGCCCAGGTCCATCGGCTGCGCGTCCGACGGGTTCGCGAGGAAGATCTCTTCCACCATGTTCAACAGCGACCGGCCGTCGCCGTCGGCCATGACCTTCAACGCTTCGCGGGCGTCGGGCTGGAGCGGCAGCGTCCGCCCTTCCATCGTTTCGGCACGGCCCAGAAGCTCATCCAGAGCCTCGCCATCGAGCCGGTTGAGGGTCAGCACGCTCGCGCGCGACAGCAGGGCCGAGTTCAGTTCGAAGGACGGGTTCTCGGTCGTCGCACCGATCAGGACAATGGTGCCGTCCTCCATCACGGGGAGAAACGAGTCCTGCTGCGCGCGGTTGAAACGGTGCACCTCGTCCACGAACAGCACCGTCCCCACGCCATCGCGGCGGCGCGTGCGCGCCGCGTCGAAGACCTTGCGCAGGTCCTGCACACCGGAGTGGATGGCGGAAAGCTGCTCGAAGTGGAACCGCGTATGTTCGGCGAGCAGCCTCGCGATGGTCGTCTTGCCGGAGCCCGGCGGGCCCCAGAATACGATCGACGTCAGCCGGCCCGCGCCGATCATGCGCGACAGGATGCCGTCCGTACCGAGCAGATGGTCCTGTCCGACGACGTCTTTCAGCGTGTCCGGGCGAAGTTTGTCGGCCAGGGGCCGCGGCGCGTCCGCGTCAAGGCCGCCGGCTTCGAACAGTGTGGCGGTTTTGGGGGCTGGCATCTGGTTTCCTAACCACCGATGACCACGTTGAGCAAGCGCCCCCCGCGTTTCAGGCTGACGTGCCAGCGCCGCGTCTGAAACTGCACGACGTCCCGCAAATGGCGGACGGACTCGATGCGCTCGCCGTTCAGGGCGACGATGATGTCGTTCGGTTTGAGGAACCGCGTGCTGCTCGCCGGCGTTCCCCGACGCACATCCAGCACCACCACGCCATAGGCGTCCTCATGGATCGACAGTTCTTCCGTCAGCGCCGGAGACAGATTGGCCACGCGCGCGCCGGAAAAGGGATTGCGGCCGGCAATCTCCGTCTCGTTACGCGGCGGGTCTTCCGGCGCCTCTTCAAGCGGCACCGAGACCTCGACGACCTGCCCGCTGCGAATGACCACCAGCGGCACGGAGCCACCGAGCGGGCGCGTCGAGAAACGGTACCGGAAGGCCTGCGGGTCGGTGATGGCCTTGCCGCTCACCTGAGTGATGACGTCTCCGGGCTGCAATTGCGCCCTGTGCGCCGGACTGCGTTTGCGGACTTGTTGCACCAGCGCCCCGGAAGGACGGTCGAGCCCCAGCGAATCCGCGATATCCGGGGTGACGTTCTGCAGTTTCGCGCCGAACCACGGGCGCCGTACCGGTTTGCCCCTGATCGCCGACAAGACGACCTGCCGCACCATGTTGGACGGGATCGCGAAGCCGATGCCGTGAGAGCCGCCGGTGCGGGAATAGATCGCCGTGTTGACGCCGACAAGACGGCCCTCCATGTCGACCAGCGCGCCACCGGAATTGCCGGGATTGATCGCCGCGTCGGTCTGAATGAAGAACTTGTAGTCGGACACGCCGACCTGGGTGCGGGCGAGCGCGGAGACGATGCCGCTCGTCACCGTCTGTCCGACGCCGAACGGATTGCCGATCGCGAGCACGATGTCGCCGACCTCAAGCCCCTCGGAGTCCTCGAAATTCAGGTATGGAAAAGTGACGCCCGGCGCATCGAGGCGCAACACGGCAAGATCGGTCCGTTCGTCCTTCAGAATGACCTGGGCTTCATATTCGCGCTTGTCGGCCAGCGCGACCTTGATCTCCGCTTCGCCGCGCGCCTTGATGACGTGGTAGTTGGTGACGATCACCCCGTCCGGTGTGACGATCACGCCGGACCCGAGCGAACTTTCGACGCGCTCGCGCGGCATGCCGAACCCGCCGCCGAAGAACCGGCGAAAGAACGGATCGTCAAAAAACGGCGATGAGCGTACCTGCACCTTCCGGCGCACATAGACATTGACCACGGCGGGAGCCGCGCGCTTGACCACCGGTGCGTAGGACAGCTGGATCTGCGCCTTGCTCGTCGGCGCCTGGCGCTGCTGCGCCCACGCCAGATCGGCAACGGCCACGGCGCCAAATACCAGGAGCGCGACGACTGCGCGGAAGGTCTTGAGTGAATGCGCGTTCAAAGCCAGGTCCTCGACTCACTGCCCGCAATCATATTGCTTTCGGCTGACGCTTCAAAGACGCCGGCACCGCGGGACAAAAAAGGGCGGCACATACGCCGCCCTCGGAAAAACGCGAAACGAGAAGCGCCACTACGCCGCTGCCGGTTCCTCCACCGTCTCGTCATCGGCGAACTGGGTCGGGCCAGAGTCCTGCCCGCGCGCATCCTCGTCGCGGTCGACAAGCTCGATGACCGCCATGGGCGCGGAGTCGCCGTAGCGGAAACCGGCCTTGAGCACGCGCGTATAACCGCCGGACCGCTCCTTGTAGCGCGGCCCCAGCACGTCAAACAGCTTCTTGACCATCGCCTCGTCGCGGATGCGCGACACGGCGAGACGGCGCGAATGCAGGTTGCCGCGCTTGGCCAGCGTGATCAGGCGATCCGTGAAACGGCGCAGTTCTTTCGCCTTCGGCAGCGTGGTGACCACCTGCTCGTGCTTGATCAGCGCTGCGGCCATGTTGGCGAACATCGCGCGGCGGTGGCTCGGTGTCCGGTTCAGCCGGCGGCCGGATCGACGGTGACGCATTTCTCTACTCTCCTGCGCGCATGCCCTGGCGGGGACATGCGGGCCTAATAGTGGTCCTCGAAGCGCTTGGCCAGCTCCTCGATGTTCTCCGGCGGCCAGTTCGGCACTTCCATGCCGAGATGCAGACCCATGCCGGCGAGCACTTCCTTGATCTCGTTGAGCGACTTGCGGCCGAAGTTCGGCGTGCGGAGCATTTCCGCCTCGGTCTTCTGGATCAAATCGCCGATATAGACAATGTTGTCGTTCTTCAGGCAGTTGGCCGAACGAACGGACAGTTCGAGCTCATCCACCTTCTTCAGAAGCGCGGCGCTGAATTCAAGCTCCGGCTGGCGCTCTTCGACGGTCTCTTTCTCGGGCTCCTCGAAGTTCACGAAGATGCTGAGCTGATCCTGCAGAATGCGCGCCGCGAGGGCGACCGCATCGTCAGGGTTTACCGAGCCGTCCGTCTCGACGTCCATGATCAGCTTGTCGTAGTCGAGGATCTGCCCTTCACGTGTGTTCTCGACGCGGTAGGACACCTTGCGAACCGGGCTGAACAGGCTGTCCACCGGAATGAGGCCGATCGGCGCATCGTCCGGACGGTTGCGGTCAGCCGGCACGTAGCCCTTGCCGACGTCGGTCACAAACTCCATGCGGATCGACGCGCCTTCGTCGAGCGTGCAGATCACGTGATCGGGGTTGAGGATATCGACGTCCGCGGTGCCTTCGATGTCACCCGCCGTCGCGACAGCGGGTCCTTCCTTCTTGAGCACCAGCCGCTTCGGACCCTCCGAGTGCTGACGCAGCGCGATCTCCTTGATGTTCAGAACGATGTTCGTGACATCCTCGCGCACGCCGGCGATCGACGAGAACTCGTGCAGCACGCCGTCGATCTGAACCGACGTGATCGCGCTGCCCTGCAGCGACGACAGCAACACGCGCCGAAGCGCGTTTCCGAGCGTCAGACCAAATCCACGCTCCAGCGGCTCGGCGATGACCACTGCCGTCCGCTGCGGATCTCGCCCTGCCGTAATGTTCAGCTTCGTGGGCTTAATCAGATCTTGCCAGTTTTTCTGAAGCACCTGAGCACCTTTTCGTTTTGTGTCCCGTGGCGGGAGGCACGCACGGGAAACAGTCGATCATTGAGACGCCGCGCCGACCTGTTCCGTGCGGCGCGGGCGTATCCGTTAAACGCGCCGCCGCTTGCGCGGACGGCAGCCATTGTGCGGGATCGGTGTCACGTCGCGGATCGACGTGATCGTGAAGCCGGCCGCCTGCAGAGCCCGAAGTGCCGATTCCCGGCCCGACCCGGGACCGCGCACCTCAACCTCGAGGTTCTTCATGCCGTGTTCCATCGCCTTCTTGCCCGCATCCTCGGCCGCCATCTGCGCGGCGAAGGGCGTGGACTTGCGCGATCCCTTGAACCCCTGAGCACCTGCCGAAGACCAGGAAATGGTGTTTCCCTGCGCGTCGGTGATGGTGATCATGGTGTTATTGAACGTCGCGCTGACATGTGCCACGCCGGACGTGATATTCTTCTTTTCCCGGCGTTTGACGCGCGTCTTTTCCTTAGCCATTCTTCAGCCTCTCACTCAGGTTCCGTCGCTGCACCGCATGTGGGCAACACCGAACCGTATGGAACCTCAATTCTATTGCTTCTTGCCCGCGATCGGCTTGGCCGGGCCCTTGCGGGTGCGGGCATTGGTATGGGTACGTTGACCACGAACCGGCAAACCGCGGCGGTGGCGCAAGCCCCGATAACAGCCCAAATCCATCAGGCGTTTGATGTTCATCGCCACGTCGCGCCGCAAGTCGCCTTCGACCATGTAGTCCCGGTCGATGAGTTCACGGATCTGGATGACTTCCTGTTCGGAGAGTTCATTGACCCTGCGCTCGTGTGGAATCGAGGCCTTTTCGCAGATTTCCTTCGCGAAATGCTGGCCAATACCATGGATGTAAGTCAGTGCAATCTCGACACGCTTGTTGGTCGGGATGTTCACACCTGCAATTCGGGCCACTGTTCAATCTCCCGTAAACGCTGCGCGCGACGGACGTAAGCTGTTGAATCGGAACGACAATTTAACAAACGCAAAAAACCGGCCGCCGGAGGTTGCCGCACGCCCCGGATCCGATTTGTTCATCCAGCACAAGATGGGTGGTTTCTAGCGGATTCCCGCCGATTTCGTCAACCCGTAAACAGCTGAAATCGCTTGCATAGCGCCCGAATTACAGTCCGTTCAGCGCCTCCTCGATCTGTTTCCTGACGGAGGCGATGTCCTGCGATCCGTCTACCGTTTTCATGCGGCCCGTGCCCTTGTAGTAGTCGATGAGCGGGACCGTTTGTGAGTGGTAGGCCGTCAACCGGCTACGCACCGTCTCTTCATTGTCGTCTTCGCGACGCGTGAATTCCGTGCTGCCGCACTTGTCGCAAACACCGTCCTGCTTCGGACGGCGGAACGTCTCGTGATATCCCTCGCCGCAATTGGCGCAGGTGAACCGTCCGGTGATCCGGTCGACGAGAAGATCGTCGTCGACGTTGATCTCGACAACGGCATCGAGCGACTTGTTCTTCTCCTTCAACAGGACATCGAGCGCTTCCGCCTGAGCGACCGTTCGCGGAAACCCGTCGAGAATGAAGCCGTTTTCACTGTCCGGCTCTTCGACACGATCGGAAATGAGTTGGATCACGATCTCATCAGGGCAAAGCTGCCCCGTTTCCATTGCTTTCTTCACTTGCTTGCCGATTTCCGTCTCGGCCGCGACCGCCGCTCGGAGCATGTCGCCGGTTGACAGTTGGACCAGTCCGCGCGTCTCCGCCAGCATTCTCGCCTGCGTCCCTTTGCCGGCTCCCGGCGGTCCGAACACGACCAGATTCATCCGCGTCGCGCGCCTCGCAACTTGGCCTTCTTGATCAGCCCTTCATATTGATGGGCGAGCAGATGGCTTTGGACCTGGGCAACGGTATCCATCGTCACCGAAACCACAATGAGCAGCGACGTGCCTCCGAAGTAGAACGGCACAGCCGCATAGGAAATCAGAAACTCGGGTATCACGCAGACCAGCGCCAGATAGGCCGCACCGACCACGGTGATCCGCGTCAGCACATAGTCGATGTATTCGGCCGTGCGTTCGCCCGGCCGGATTCCTGGTATGAACCCGCCATACTTCTTCAGGTTGTCCGCCGTGTCCTTCGGATTGAAGACGACGGCTGTGTAGAAGAAGGCGAAGAACACGATCATCACAACATAGAGCGCGATATAGAGCGGCTGGCCGTGGCCCACCAGGGCCGTGATCGTGGTCAGCCAATCGGGTCCCTGCCCGGTCGAGAAGTTCGCCACCGTGACCGGCAGCAGTAACAGGGACGACGCGAAGATCGGTGGTATGACGCCGGCGGTATTCAGCTTGAGCGGCAGGTGCGAGGAGTCGCCCTGGAACATGCGGTTGCCCATCTGCCGTTTCGGATACTGCACCAGCAGACGCCGCTGTGCGCGCTCCATGAAGACGATGAACGCGGTGACGACGACGGCCATGACCATGATGGCGAGGATGAGCGGCGTGGACAGCGCGCCCTGCCGGCCGAGCTCGAATGTCCCGACGATGGCGGATGGAAGCTCCGCAACGATGCCCGCGAAGATGATCAGCGAGATACCGTTGCCGACGCCGCGCGCCGTGATCTGCTCACCAAGCCACATCAGGAACACGGTTCCGCCGACGAGCGTAATAACCGTTGTCAGCCGGAAGAACATGCCGGGATCGGTTACCACATTGCCGGCCCCTTCAAGACCGACGGCTATCCCGTAGCCTTGCAGGGCCGCGAGCACGACAGTCCCGTAGCGGGTGTACTGGTTGATCTGCTTGCGCCCCTGCTCGCCTTCCTTCTTGAGCTGTTCCAGATGCGGCGAGACGGTCGTCAGCAGTTGTATGATGATCGACGCCGAGATGTACGGCATGATGTTGAGGGCAAAGATCGCCATACGGCCGACCGCACCTCCGGCAAACATGTTGAACATGCCGAGAATGCCGCCCTGCTGCTGGCGGAAGATGTCGGCCAGGGCCTGCGGATCGATGCCGGGGATTGGGATGTACGTCCCCAGCCGGTAAATCAGCAACGCTCCAAGCGTGAACCAGATTCGTTTCTTGAGCTCTGTAGCCTTTGAAAAGGCCGAGAAATTCAGATTGGAAACAAGTTGTTCTGCAGCAGATGCCATCTTTGCGCTCCTGCGGAACCGGTGGGGCCCGAAGCCCTATGACCCGCTCCGCAAAGGGGGTTAGGAGTCCTTCTTCGTCGTCGTCTTGCCCGACGATTTTGCCGAAGATTTGGCCGGCTTCTTGGCCGCCGTTTCGCTGCTCTCCGCCTTGCTCTGAGTTTTCGCTGGTGACTTTGCTTTTGCAGCTGCGGGTTTCTTACCGTCCGATTTCGCCGGCTTCTCGGCCGCAGCCTTCGGCTTTTCCTTGGCTTCCGCAGGCTTCGGCTTCGGGGCGCGCTTCGGCAACGCAACAATCGTAACCGATCCGCCGGCCTTCTCAACAGACTTTACCGCACCCGCGGATGCGCCGGTCACCTCGATGTTCAACTTTGTCTTCAACTCTCCTTGACCCAGAAGCCGCACGCCGTCCTTGACACGGCGGATCAGGCCGGCCTCGCGCAGCGCTTCGACGGTCACCGGCTTCTTGGGGTCAAGCGTCTTCTTGTCGACCGCCGCCTGCAGCCGGCCGATATTGACCTCATTGTAGTCCTTGGCAAACAGATTGTTGAACCCGCGCTTCGGCAAACGGCGGTGAATCGGCATCTGCCCGCCTTCGAAGCCCTTGATGGCCACGCCCGAACGGGATTTCTGTCCCTTGTGTCCACGGCCGGCCGTCTTGCCCTTGCCGGAACCGATTCCGCGGCCGACGCGTTTTCGCGCGCGCGTCGCGCCGGGATTGTCTCTGAGCTCATTCAATCTCATCGATTCAGATCCTTAAGCCGTTTCTTCGACAACGCGCACCAGGTGGTGAACCTTGCCGATCATGCCGCGCACCTCGGGCGTGTCAGCCAGCGTACGGCGGCGCCCGACCTTGTTCAGCCCGAGTCCGACGAGGGTCGCGCGCTGGTCCGCGGGCCGGCGGATCGGACTCCCGATCTGCTCGACCGTTACGGTTTTTCCGGACTTCTTTTCTGCCATCGTTCCCGGTCCCTGGTTGTCTGTTCTGCTGCTCTAGGCGTCGGCCGCGGCCTCGGGCGCATCGATCCCGTCACGGCGGCGGGCGACGATCTCGCTGGCCTTCTTGCCGCGCCGCGCGGCGACGCCACGCGGGCTGTCCTGGTCCTTCAACGCCTCGAATGCCGCCCGAACCATATTGTAGGGGTTGGAGCTGCCGAGCGATTTGGCGACGACGTCCTGCACGCCGAGAGTCTCGAACACGGCGCGGATCGGTCCGCCCGCGATGATGCCGGTACCCGGAGGGGCCGCCCGCAAGACGACACGCCCGGCGCCGTGGCGGCCGGTGATGTCATGATGCAGGGTCCGCCCTTCGCGCAACGGCACGCGAATGAGGTTGTTCTTCGCCGCATCCGCGGCCTTGCGAATGGCCTCCGGCACTTCGCGCGCCTTGCCGTGGCCGAACCCGACCCGGCCCTTCTGATCGCCCACGACCACCAGCGCGGCAAAGCCGAACCGCCGGCCGCCTTTCACCACCTTCGCGACGCGGTTGATGTGGACCAGCTTGTCGACAAACTCGCTTTCGCGGTCGTCGCGATCACGGCCCTGCTGGCGTCCGCGTGACTGTCCCGACTTTCGTCCCACTTGTTGCGTTCCTTTTCGTTGTCCGAAATCTCTAGAAATTCAGCCCGCCTTCGCGCGCGCCGTCGGCCAGGGCCTTCACCCGGCCATGATAGATGTAACCGCCGCGGTCGAAGATAACATCCTTGACGCCGGCCTTGACCGCGCGTTCCGCGACCGCCTTTCCTACCGTCTGGGCTGCGCCGACATCACTGCCCTTGGCCAATGACTTGCGCAGATCCTTTTCCAGGCTCGACGCCGCGGCGATCGTCTTGCCGTCGACGTCATCGATGACCTGCGCGTAAATGTGCTTCGAGGACCGGAACACCGACAACCGTGGCCGTCCCTGCGACACCCGGCGCAAAGACCGCCTGACGCGGTTCGCGCGTTTGCCGAAATTCTTCCTGGATTCGCTCATTCCCGGCTCCGCTACTTCTTCTTGCCTTCTTTGCGGAAGACGTACTCACCCGCATATCTGATGCCCTTGCCCTTGTACGGCTCCGGCGGACGGAACCGACGGATCTCGGCGGCAACCTGGCCGACCTTCTGCTTGTCGATTCCGCTAACCACAATCTCGGTCTGCGACGGGCACTTGATCTCGATTCCATCGGGAATCGGGTACTTCACGTCATGGCTCAGGCCGAGCTGCAGTTGCAGGGTCTTGCCCTGCAATTGCGCGCGGTAGCCGACGCCGATGATCTCGAGCGACTTCTCGAAGCCATTGGTCACGCCGTCGACCAGGTTCGCCACCTGCGTGCGCGACATGCCCCACATGGAGCGCGCGCGTTTTGTCTCGCTGCGCGGCGTCACCTTGATCCCGTCGTCCGTCATCTGTACTTCGACGTCGTCAACGAGAATTGCCGAAAGCTCGCCCTTCGGCCCCTTCACCGAAACGCTCTGGCCGTCGACATTGGCGTTGACGCCGTCCGGCACGGCAACTGCCTTTGCACCTGTACGGGACATCGTTTATCCCCTTGCTTCCTTTCCGGCGCGTATCCGACCGCGAACGGCTAGAATACGCTGCACAAAACCTCACCGCCCACGTTTTCGGCGCGGGCCTTTGCATCCGACATCACGCCCTTCGGCGTCGACAGGATCGTCACACCGAGGCCGTTCGCAACCGTCGGCAAATCACGAACCGACGAATACACGCGGCGTCCCGGCGTCGATACGCGCTGCAGCTCCTTGATGACCGGCTTGCCATCGTAGTACTTCAGCTCGATCTCGAACTCCGACTTACCGCCCTGATACTCGATCTGCGAATATCCGCGGATAAAGCCTTCTTCCTCAAGCACGTCGAGCACGCGGCCCCTGAGCTTGGACGCCGGCGTCGCGACCTTTGCCTTGCTCCGCATCTGGGCGTTGCGGATCCGGCTCAGCATATCCCCCAACGGGTCAGTCATCGTCATGGACGCGCTCTCCTACCAGCTCGACTTGATCATTCCAGGGATCAGACCCTGCGACGCCAATTCACGCAGCGAAATACGGGACATCTTCAGCTTGCGGTAATAACCGCGCGGACGACCGGTGACGTCACACCGGTTGCGAATGCGCGTCGCCGAAGAGTTGCGCGGAAGCTGCGCCAGCTTCAGGCGCGCCGCGAAACGCTCCTCGGCGGGAAGCTCGCGATTGCTTGCAATCTCTTTCAGGCGCGCGCGGCGCCCGTCGTACCTTGCCGCCAATCTGCGCCGTTTCTTGTTACGCTCAACTGAGCTCTTTTTGGCCATGTTGTCCTCTCCTTGCGTCCGGTCCTGTATTCCCTGGGCCTAGGTCCGGAACGGGAAATTGAATCCTTTGAGCAATGATCGCGCCTCGTCATCGTTCGGCGCCGTCGTGCACACCACGACGTCCATGCCCCAGATGTCGGAAACCTTGTCGTAGTCGATCTCCGGAAAGACGATGTGCTCCTTGATGCCGAGCGCGAAGTTGCCGCGTCCGTCGAAGCTCTTCGGGCTCAGCCCGCGAAAGTCGCGAACACGCGGAAGCGCGATCGTGACGAGCCGGTCGACGAACTCGTACATACGGTCCTTGCGCAGCGTCACCTTGACGCCGACGGGCATGCCCTCGCGCAGCTTGAAGGTCGCGATGGATTTGCGCGCCTTGGCGATCACCGGTTTCTGCCCCGCGATCAGCGCCAGGTCGTCGGCCGCCGCCTTCACCTTCTTGGAGTCCGCGACGCCTTCGCCGATGCCCATGTTCAGCACGATCTTGTCGAGCCGCGGCACCTGCATCGGGTTCGCGTAGTTGAACTCCTTGGTCAGCTCCGCGCGCAGCGTGTCCTCGTAATGACGCTTGAGGCGCGGCACATATCCGTCAGCCATCGATGACCTCCCCGGAACGCCGTGCGAAACGCACTTTCCTGCCGTCTTTCAAAAACTTGTACCCGACCCGAGTCGGCTTGCCGTCCTTCGGATCCTCCAGCGCGACGTTCGAAATGTGAATCGGCGCCTCGCGGAGCTTGATGCCGCCTTCCTGCTGCGGTGTCTGACGCTGATGCCGCTTCACCATGTTCACGCCCTGCACGATGACGCGGTTCTCCTTCGGGATCACCTTCAGAACCTCGCCGTTCTTGTCCTTGTCCTTGCCGGCAAGGACGACGACATGATCGCCCTTTCTGATCTTGAGTCTCGCCATGGTCACAGTACCTCCGGCGCGAGCGACACGATCTTCATCTGCTTGCGGGCGCGCAGCTCGCGCGTCACCGGTCCGAAGATGCGTGTTCCAATTGGTTCGCCCTGGTTGTTCACAAGCACGGCCGCGTTGCGATCGAAGCGGATCAGGCTGCCGTCCTGCCGCCGCACGCCCTTTGCCGTCCGCACGACGACCGCGCGCATGACATCGCCCTTCTTGACGCGTCCGCGCGGGATCGCCTCCTTGACGGACACGACAATGATGTCTCCGATCGACGCATATTTACGCTTCGATCCGCCCAGCACCTTGATGCACTGAACCCGGCGCGCGCCCGAGTTGTCGGCGACATCGAGATTTGTCTGCATCTGGATCATGGCACTCGCCCTTTATTCTTCCGGCGTCTCCCGGACGCCGCCGCCGGACCGCATGCGCGTTGCCGACGCCTTGTTGCTGTTCCTCGTCAGCCCGTCACAAGCGTCCAGCGCTTGTTCTTGGAGATGGGCGGACATTCCTCGATGCGCACCTTGTCGCCGGCCTTCGCCGAGTTCGCCTCGTCATGCGCGTGGTACTTCTTGCTGCGCCGAACCGTCTTCTTGTAGAGCGGATGCGTGAACCGCCGCTCGACGCGCACGACGATGGTCTTGTCGTTGGCATCGCTGATGACGGTGCCCTGGAGAATTCGCTTTGGCATGGGTCGTTATCCTTTTTCGGCCGGCTCTGCCGTCTCGGTCCGTTTTGCATGACCGATCGTCCTGATCCGCGCGATGTCACGGCGGACCTGACGAATCCGTGCCGTATTCTCTAGCTGGCCGCTCGCTGCCTGAAAGCGCAGGTTGAACTGCTCCTTCTTCAGCTTCTCCAACTCGTCGTCGAGCTGGTCCGGCGTCATTACCTGCAAGTCACTTGCCTTCATCGTTCCTACCTCAGCCGAGCGCCCCTAGGCGTCGGTCGCACGCATCACAACCTTGGTCTTCAAGGGCAGCTTCGCTGCCGCGAGCCGAAGCGCCTCGCGCGCGACCGCGTCCGACACACCGTCGATCTCGAACATGATCCGCCCGGGCTTGACCTTGGCGCACCAGAACTCCGGCGTGCCCTTGCCCTTGCCCATGCGCACCTCTGTCGGTTTCTTCGAAACCGGCACATCCGGGAAGATGCGAATCCAGACGCGTCCCGCACGCTTCATGTGGCGGGTCATCGCGCGCCGCGCCGCCTCGATCTGGCGGGCGGTGACGCGGGAGGGCGCCTGCGCCTTCAGTCCGTAGGAGCCGAAGTTGAGCGCCCAGCCGCCTTTGGCGACGCCCTTGATACGGCCCTTCTGCATCTTGCGAAACTTTGTCCGCTTCGGTTGCAGCATTGTTCACATTCCTCGTGTTCGTCGCTTCGATCAGGCCGGCGCCTTTGCGCCTGCGCCTTCGCCGCGCATCCGTCCGCTTTCCTGAGCGTCAATGGCGCGGCGCTCCTGCGCCATCGGATCGTGTTCCATGATCTCGCCCTTGAAGACCCAGACCTTGATGCCGATGATGCCGTAAGCCGTCCGGCCGAGCGCGGTTCCGTAGTCGATGTCGGCGCGCAAGGTATGCAGCGGCACGCGGCCTTCGCGATACCATTCCATTCGCGCGATCTCGGCGCCGCCCAGACGGCCCGCGCAGTTGATGCGGATGCCGAGGGCACCGAGCCGCATGGCCGACTGCACCGCGCGCTTCATGGCGCGGCGGAAGGCGACACGACGCTCGAGCTGTTGGGCGATGCCTTCGGCGATCAACGTGGCGTCGATCTCGGGCTTGCGCACCTCGACGATGTTGAGCTGCACGTCGGACTCCGTCATCGACGAGAGTTCCTGGCGCAGCTTCTCGATGTCCGACCCCTTCTTGCCGATCAGAATACCGGGACGCGCGGTGTGCACCGTGATCCGGCACTTCTTGTGCGGACGCTCGATCACCACCTTCGAGATCCCAGCCTGGCTGCGTGCCTTGAGTACGTGGTCGCGGATCCGGATGTCCTCGTGCAGAAGCTTGCCGTACTCGCCCTTGTCCGCGTACCAGCGCGAATCCCAGGTGCGGTTGATGCCCAGCCTCAGACCGATCGGATTTACCTTCTGACCCATCAGGCGGTCTCCTCAACTTGCTTGACCACGACGGTCAGCTGCGAAAATGGTTTCATGATGCGGCCGACGCGGCCACGCGCACGTGGCTTCCAGCGCTTCATCACGAGGTTCTTGCCCACGAACGCCTGCGACACGACGAGCGAGTCGACGTCGAGGTCGTGATTGTTCTCCGCGTTCGCGATCGCCGATTGCAGCGTCTTCTTCACTTCCTGCGCGATCCGGCGGCGCGAGAAGGTCAGCTCGGCGAGCGCCGTTTCCGCCTTCTTGCCGCGAATGAGCTGTGCGACGAGGTTGAGCTTCTGTGGCGAAACGCGCATCAGCCGCGTGACGGCCTTTGCCTCGTTCTCCGGCAACTCGCGTTCGCGTTTGGTCTTACCCATCGCTTAGATTCTCCTCGCCTTCTTGTCGGAGGCATGCCCGTAATAGGTCCGGGTCGGCGCGAACTCGCCGAACTTGTGGCCGACCATGTCCTCGGTCACCAGAACCGGCACATGCTTTTGCCCGTTGTGGACGCCGAACGTCAGCCCGACGAACTGGGGAAGGATGGTCGAGCGCCTGCTCCAGATCTTGATGACCGCGTTGGAGCCGCTTGACCGCGCGGCTTCCGCCTTCTTGAGCAGATACCCGTCGACAAACGGGCCTTTCCAAACCGAACGTGACACCGGCGAACTCCTATCTCTTTTTCCGCAGATGACGGCTGCGGAGTATGTATTTGTCGGTACGGCGGTTCGAGCGCGTACGCTTGCCCTTGGTCGGCTTGCCCCACGGCGTCACCGGGTGGCGTCCGCCGGACGTGCGGCCTTCACCGCCGCCATGGGGATGATCGACCGGGTTCATGGCAACGCCGCGCACCTGCGGGCGCTTGCCGTGCCAGCGCTTGCGTCCCGCCTTGCCGAGCTTGATGTTGGCGTTGTCCGGGTTCGAGACGGCGCCGACGGTCGCCATGCATTCCGCCCGCACCATCCGCGTCTCACCCGAATTCAGACGCAGGATCGCGTAACCGGCGTCGCGGCCGACAAGCTGCACATATGTGCCTGCGGCACGGGCAAGCTGTCCGCCCTTGCCGCGCTTCATCTCCACATTGTGCACAATCGTGCCGATGGGCATGTTGGCGAGCGGCATGGCATTGCCGGGCTTCACGTCGACCTGATTGCCGGAAATCACCTTGTCGCCCACGGATACCCGTTGCGGCGCGAGAATATAGTTCTGCGTGCCGTCCTCGTACCGCAGCAGCGCAATGAACGCCGACCGGTTCGGATCGTATTCAATCCGCTCGACGGTAGCTTCCATGTCCGCCTTCGTGCGCTTGAAGTCGACCAAGCGGTATAGCCGCTTGTGGCCGCCGCCGCGCCGGCGCGCGGTGATACGGCCCGCATTGTTGCGCCCGCCCTTCTGGCTGAGCCCTTCGGTCAGGGTCTTGACCGGTGCGCCCTTCCACAGGTGGCTCCGGTCGACAAGCACCAGATTGCGCTGACCGGGCGTAATGGATTTGAACGTTTTCAGTGCCATGAGATGTCTTCCGTCTACAGTCCGGTCGTCACGTCGATGCTCTGGCCTTCCTCGAGCGTCACGATGGCTTTCTTGACGTCGGAGCGCTTCCCGAGAATACCCTTGAACCGCTTGACTTTTCCTTTTCGATTCAACGTGTTAACCGCCTTGACCTTCACACTGAAGAGCTGCTCGACGGCGGCCTTGATCTCCGGCTTCGTCGCCGAGCGGCGCACGTTGAAGACAACCTGGTTGTGCTCCGAGACCATGGTCGATTTCTCGGTGATGGTCGGGCTGATAATCACGTCATATGCATCGAGCCGGTTCATTTGAAACGCGCCTCCAGTGCTTCAACCGCCGCCTTGGTCAGGACCAGCTTGTCGCGGCGCAGAATGTCGTAAACGTTGATGCCCTGGACCGGCAGTACATCGACGCCGACGATATTTCGGGCCGCGAGCGAGAAGTTCGCATCAACCTCCGCGCCATCGACAATCAGCGCCGATGCAAGACCCAACTTGTCGAACTTCTTCCTCAACGCGCCGGTCTTGGCGTCCTTGACGGCCGCCTTGTCGAGCACGACGATCTCGTCGGATTTTGCCTTGGCCGACAGCGCGTGGCGCAGAGCCAGCGCACGGACCTTCTTCGGTAGCGAGATCGAATGATCGCGCGGCTTGGGTCCGAACTGCTTGCCGCCGCCGCGGAACAGGTTGACCTTCCGCGTGCTGTGGCGCGCGCGGCCGGAGCCCTTCTGACGCATGATCTTTGCGGTGCTGCCGTTGATCTGCGAACGGTCCTTCACGGACGCCGTTCCGGACCGGCGTTTGGCGAGCTGGTAGCGGACCATGCGATGCAGGATATCGGCGCGCGGCTCAAGCCCGAACACGCTGTCCGGCAGGTCCACGGTCCCGGCCTTTTTCGCCTCCAATGTGGTTACGTCGGCCTTCATTTGTCCTGACCTTCTTCCTTGCCGCCCTCGGCGCTGTCCTTCGCCTTGTCGGCGGTTTCGGCCTCGGGAGCATCGGCAGCATCCGGCGCCGCCTCGGCGGCCGGCGCTTCGGCAGCGTCCTCGGCAGGTGCGTCCGTGTTCTGCGGCGCGTCGGATGCTTCTGCGGCAGCTTCGTCATCCGCCTTCGGCGCAGCGTCTCCGCCCTGGCCGCCGCGGAACGCACCCGGCAATGGCGCCTCCTCGGGCAGCGTCTTCTTGACCGCATCGCGCAACAGCACCCAGCCGCCCTTGGCGCCCGGCACCGCGCCGCGCACCATGATCAGGCCGCGGTCGGCGTCGGTCTTCACCACCCTGAGATTGAGTGTCGTGACGCGCTCATTGCCCATCTGGCCGGCCATCTTCTTGCCCTTGAACACCTTGCCGGGATCCTGGCACTGGCCGGTCGATCCGTGGCTGCGGTGGCTGACGGAAACGCCGTGCGAGGCGCGCAGGCCGCCAAATCCGTGGCGCTTCATCGCACCCGCGAACCCCTTGCCGATGCTGACGCCGCTGGCGTCCACATACTGGCCTTCGACGAAATGGTCGGCGGTGATTTCCGCACCGATATCGATGAGGTTCTCCGGGCTGACGCGAAACTCGGCGACGCGCCGTTTCGGTTCCACTTTGGCAATGGCGAAATGCCCGCGCTCGGCGCGCGATACGTTCTTGACCTTGGCGCTGCCCGCACCGAGCTGAAGCGCGGTGTAGCCGTTCTTCTCCTCGGTCCGGTGGCCAAGCACCTGACAGTTGTTGAGCTGAAGCACGGTCACGGGAATGTGCTCGCCGGCCTCCGTGAAGAGACGGGTCATTCCCACCTTGCGTGCTATGACGCCTGAGCGCATTGCTTCATTCTCCAAGCGACGCCGGAAGGTCCGGCGCTACAGTTTGATTTCCACGTCCACACCGGCTGCGAGGTCGAGCTTCATCAGCGCGTCCACCGTCTGCGGCGTCGGGTCCACGATATCCAGCAGCCTCTTGTGCGTGCGCATCTCGAACTGCTCGCGGCTCTTCTTGTTGACATGCGGCGAGCGGTTCACCGTGAACTTCTCGATGCGTGTCGGCAGCGGGATCGGTCCGCGCACCTCCGCGCCCGTCCGCTTCGCCGTATTGACGATCTCTTTCGTCGACACATCGAGAACGCGATGATCGAACGCCTTAAGCCGAATGCGTATGTTCTGGCTCTGCATGTCCTGTGTACCTCAAGAAAAACCGGCCCGTTTTGTCGGGGGCCGGTTTTTTGTCGTGGTTCCCTATTCGATGATGCCGGCGACGACACCCGCACCCACCGTGCGGCCGCCCTCGCGGATCGCGAAGCGGAGGTGCTCCTCCATCGCAATCGGCACAATCAGCTCAACTTCCATCTCGCAGTTGTCGCCGGGCATCACCATCTCCGTGCCGTCCGGCAGCGTCACAACGCCCGTCACGTCCGTCGTGCGGAAGTAAAACTGCGGACGGTACTTGGAGAAAAACGGCGTGTGACGGCCACCCTCCTCCTTCGTCAGAATGTAGGCTTCCGCCTTGAACTTCGTGTGCGGCGTCACAGAGCCCGGCTTGCAAAGAACCTGGCCACGCTCGACCTCCTCGCGCTTCGTGCCGCGCAGCAGAACGCCAACATTGTCGCCCGCCTCGCCCTGGTCCAGGAGCTTGCGGAACATCTCAACGCCCGTGCACGTCGTCTTCTGCGTCTCCTTGATGCCGACGATCTCGATCTCATCGCCCACATTCACGATCCCGCGCTCGATACGGCCCGTCACAACCGTGCCGCGCCCCGAAATCGAGAACACGTCCTCGATCGGCATCAGGAACGGCAGATCCTTCGGACGGTCAGGCTGCGGAACATAGTCGTCAACCGCCTGCATCAGCTCCAGGATCGAGTTCTTGCCGATCTCGTCGTCACGGCCCTCAAGGGCCGCCAGTGCCGAGCCCTTCACGATCGGAATGTCGTCGCCCGGGAACTCGTAGGAACTCAGAAGCTCGCGGATCTCCATCTCCACAAGCTCAAGCAGCTCCTCGTCGTCCACCTGGTCGACCTTGTTCATGTACACGACCAGAGCCGGAACGCCGACCTGGCGCGCCAGGAGAATGTGCTCGCGCGTCTGCGGCATCGGGCCGTCGGCCGCCGACACCACCAGGATCGCGCCGTCCATCTGTGCCGCACCCGTGATCATGTTCTTCACGTAGTCCGCATGGCCCGGGCAGTCGACATGGGCGTAGTGGCGGTTCGCCGTCTCGTACTCGACATGCGCCGTCGAGATCGTGATCCCGCGCTCCTTCTCCTCAGGCGCCTTGTCAATCTCGTCAAACGCAACCGCGTCGCCGCCGCTCGCCTCGCCCAAAACCTTCGTAATCGCCGCCGTCAACGTCGTCTTGCCGTGGTCAACATGACCAATCGTGCCGATGTTGCAGTGCGGCTTCGTACGCTCAAATTTCTCCTTAGCCATCGTGTCACTCCGATTTGTGGTCAGCTAATCCGTTCCGATCACGCGCCGCTCGCTTAGGCGAACTTGGCTTGCACTTCCTCGGCCACCGCTTGCGGCACCTGGGCGTAGTGATCGAATTGCATGGTGAACTGGGCCCGGCCCTGGCTCATGGACCGAAGCGTGTTCACATATCCAAACATGTTTGCGAGCGGCACCTTGGCGTTGATCACTGCCGCGTTGCCGCGCATTTCCTGTCCCTGGACCTGGCCGCGCCGGCTGGTCAGATCGCCGATGATGCCGCCGACATATTCCTCCGGCGTCACGACCTCGACCTTCATGAGCGGCTCCAGAAGGATGGGACCCGCCTTGAGGGCCGCCTCGCGGAACGCCGCACGCGATGCGATCTCGAACGCCATGACGCTTGAGTCCACCTCGTGGTAGGCGCCGTCCTTCAGCGTCACCTTGACGTCGAGCATCGGGAACCCGGCCAGGATACCGTGATCGAGAACGCTGCGAATGCCCTTCTCGACGCCCGGAATGTACTCCTTCGGCACGTTACCGCCGACGATCTTGCTATCGAATTCAAAACCTGATCCGGCCTCGCCAGGCTCGACGTCGAACTTGACGCGGGCGAATTGCCCGGAGCCGCCTGTCTGCTTTTTGTGGGTGTAGTCGATATCGGTGGGTTTGGTGATGGTTTCGCGGTAGGCCACTTGCGGGGCGCCGACATTGGCCTCGACCTTGAACTCGCGTTTCATGCGGTCGACGAGGATGTCGAGATGAAGCTCGCCCATGCCGCGGATCAGCGTTTGTCCGGACTCCGGATCCACCGATACGCGGAAGGACGGGTCCTCCTGCGCCAGACGGTTGAGCGCGGTTGCGAGCTTTTCCTGATCGCCCTTGGTCTTGGGCTCCACAGCCACCTCGATAACCGGCTCCGGGAATTCCATCCGCTCGAGGATGACGGGTGAATCCACCTGACACAGGGTGTCGCCGGTGGTTACGTCCTTGAGACCCGCAAGCGCGACGATGTCGCCCGCATAGGCCTCCTTGATGTCCTCGCGTGAATTGGAATGCATGAGCAGCATCCGGCCGATGCGCTCCTTCTTCTCCTTCACCGTATTGAGAACCTGCTGACCCGCCTCCAGCTTGCCCGAATAGATGCGTGCGAAGGTGAGCGAACCGACGAAGGGGTCGTTCATGATCTTGAACGCCAGCAGCGACAGCGGCTCATCATCGGACGATTTGCGGACCGTCTCCTCACCGGACTTGACGTCGATACCCTTGATCGGCGGCACATCGATGGGTGACGGCAGGTAGTCGACCACGCCGTCGAGCAGCGGCTGCACGCCCTTGTTCTTGAACGCGGATCCACAGAAGATCGGCACGAAGGCGTTTTCGCAGGTGCCCTTGCGGATCAGCTTCTTGAGGGTCTCCTCGTCGGGCTCGTTGCCCTCGAGATAGGCCTCCATCACCGCCTCGTCCTGTTCGACGGCAAGCTCGATGAGCTTCTCGCGGTATTCCGCCGCCTGGTCGGCAAGATCTGCGGGAATGTCTTCCTCGTGGAACTTCGCGCCGAGCGTCTCCTCGTCCCAGACGACCGCCTTCATTTTGATCAGGTCGACAACGCCGGCGAATTTGCTCTCCGCACCGATCGGAAGCTGCACGACCGCGGGCACGGCGCCCAGACGGTCTTCAACCATTTCGACTGACTTGAAGAAATCGGCGCCAATCTTGTCCATCTTGTTGACGAAAATCATGCGCGGGACGGCATACTTGTCCGCCTGCCGCCAGACCGTCTCGGTCTGCGGCTCAACGCCCGCATTGGCATCAAGGAGCGCCACGGCGCCGTCGAGGACGCGAAGCGAACGCTCGACCTCGATGGTGAAGTCCACGTGGCCGGGTGTGTCGATGATGTTGACGCGCTTGTCGTTCCAGTAGGTCGTGGTCGCCGCCGAGGTGATCGTAATGCCGCGTTCCTGCTCCTGCTCCATCCAGTCCATGGTGGCCGCGCCGTCATGCACCTCGCCGATGCGATGGCTCTTGCCGGTGTAATAGAGGATACGTTCGGTGGTCGTCGTCTTCCCGGCATCGATGTGGGCCATGATGCCGATATTGCGATACTCTTCGATGGGGGTTGTGCGTGCCATGATCTCAGTCTCGTCTCTTGCTGTCGGTTACCACCGGTAATGCGAGAAGGCGCGGTTCGCCTCCGCCATCCGGTGTGTGTCCTCACGTTTCTTGACTGCCGTTCCCCGATTGTTTGCGGCATCGAGCAATTCACCCGAAAGCCGCTCGACCATTGTGTTTTCCCCGCGGGCACGCGCTGCCGCGATGATCCAGCGGATCGCAAGCGCCTGACGCCGGTCGGTCCGAACCTCGACGGGCACCTGGTAGGTCGCGCCGCCGACACGCCGGGAGCGAACCTCCAGCGTCGGCATGACGTTCTCAAGCGCCTGATGGAACATTTCCAGCGGGTTCTGCTTGGCCTTGCCCTCGATGACATCGAGCGCGCCGTAGACGATCCGTTCGGCGGCCGATTTCTTTCCGTCCTTCATCACCGAATTCATGAACTTCGTCAGAATGACGTCGCCGAATTTCGGATCAGGAATGATCTCTCGTTTTTCAGCTCTGTGGCGGCGGGACATGTCGTTCTCGTTCCTTGATCTCGTGTCGCTTGCGTTCGCCCAAGGCTATCTCGGCCGCTTTGCGCCGTACTTCGACCGGCGCTGGCGTCGGTCCGAGACGCCCTGCGTGTCGAGCACGCCGCGAATGATGTGATAGCGCACGCCCGGGAGGTCCTTCACACGTCCACCGCGGATCAGCACGACAGAGTGCTCCTGCAGGTTGTGGCCCTCGCCCGGAATGTAGCTCGTCACCTCGAAACCGTTCGTCAGGCGAACGCGGGCGACCTTGCGAAGCGCCGAGTTCGGCTTCTTCGGTGTGGTCGTGTAAACACGTGTACACACGCCGCGCTTCTGCGGGCACGCCTCCATTGCCGGAACCTTGTTGCGCTTGAGCTGCGCCTGTCGCGGTTTGCGAATAAGCTGTTGTATCGTCGGCATATTACGCCTTTTCAATCCTTGCCTTCTTCAACCGAAGGCGCCTTCAGTGACTTCCGCGGATGATGACGCCGGCGCTATCTGACGGCCTCATGCACCAAAAGCCGAGACGACCACGTGTGCGTCGCTCAGCACCTTGAAAAAACCAGAGGATCTGTCGGACGTTCCGTCCGGAGATCATGTCCCAGTTTTGATCAGCTTTGTTTGACGGCAGCGTTTAGATGGCACCCAGTGCAAACAGCACTGTCAGGCGAAGCACCTACCGCCTGCCGCAAAGTTGGCGCAACATACTTATGTGCCCCATTTCCGTCAACAGCTAATTCGTGGAATTTTTGTAAGAATCCCGACGGGTTGCGGCCTTTCGGTCCGGCGCCGTTTCGCCTTCCGCATTTCGGTGCGCGCATGCCCCGTCCAGTGACCTGACGTGAGCCACAACGCGCCGATCCAGCGAGCGAGAAAGTGATTGACAGTGGTTGAAATAACTATAAAACTAGTTATATCGAAATTACCGGACTCGGGAGCATTCCCATGGACGAAATTGAAGCGGTACAGGGCTTTTCGGCGCTTGGAAACAAGACGCGGCTGTCGATTTTCCGTTTGCTTGTTCGGGCCGGCGAACACGGAACGCCGATCGGCCATATTGGCCGCGAACTCGGCATCCCCCTGTCGACCCTTGCCCATCACCTCGATCGTTTGTGCCGGGCGGGCCTGGTCGCTCAAGACAAGGTCGGGCGCGAGGTCATTTGCACAGCCGATTACAAGTCGCTTCTGGCGCTCACCAACTACCTCACCGAGAAGTGCTGCGAGGGGCTGCCGGACAGTGCATTCGAGAACGCAACCACCGACACACCGGAGCTTGTAGAGACATGACCACGGCGGATGTCATTTCCACATTGCGGCAACGTATGCCCTCCCTGTCCGTGGACGGGGCATGGGTCGCGACCGCGCTAATCCTGGCCGCCGTCGGAGTGTTCGACACGGAACAACTTCCCGAATCCGTCAGGTTCGTCGCCGTGCAATTCGCGCACGTCCTTCCCTTCCTGGCACTGGCGATCGGGCTGGCCGCCTATGCCAAGGCGAGCAGTGCTGACCGGCTCATCGCGCACGCATTCTCCGGACATGTCGTCCTGATGATTGTCATGGCCGCACTCCTGGGCGGGCTTTCACCATTCTGTTCCTGTGGCGTCATCCCGCTGATTGCCGCGCTCCTGACGATGGGCGTTCCTCTGCCGGCGGTTATGGCATTCTGGCTGGCCTCCCCGCTGATGGACCCTTCAATGTTTGCGCTGACCGTCGGCACGCTTGGCCTCACATTCGCATTGGCGAAGACCGCCGCGGCCGTCGGCGTCGGGCTGATGGGCGGTTTCGCCGTCCTCGCCCTCAACAGTTCACCGGTTTTCGCCAATCCCCTGAAGCCGGGCATCGGCGATGGCGGATGCGGTGCATCGGCCGTTCGCGAAACACGGCCGATCCACTGGAAGTTCTGGCATGAGCAGGACCGCAGATCGGCTTTCGGCCAGGAACTCGGGCGCAGTTTCATGTTCCTCGGCAAGTGGCTGGTTCTGGCGTTTCTGCTGGAAAGCCTGATGCTCGCATACGTGCCCGGCGAATGGATTGCCCAGTTCCTCGGTCAGGGTGGTTTTGTCGGCATTCTCGTCGCGGCGCTTGTCGGCGTGCCGGCCTATCTCAACGGCTACGCGGCATTGCCGCTGATGTCCGGACTTGTGAATGCCGGCATGGATCCGGGCGCGGCGATGGCGTTTCTGATCGCGGGCGGCGTGAGTTCCTTCCCGGCTGCCATCGCGGTGTTCGCTCTGGTCAGACTGCCGGTGTTCTTCGCCTATCTCGCCCTGGCCTTCGCCGGCGCCGTCATCTCGGGGATTCTTTTCAGCGTATTCGTCTGAGGCGGCAGGTTTCGGATCTGCAAAGCGAAAGGGCCGCCCGGAGGGGCGGCCCTTTGCATATGACATGGTTCCGGCGCGGCTATTCGGCCGGCGCTTCGCTCTCCGCGGTGCCCTCCTCGATCAGCGCGGGGGCTTCAGCACCCTGCTCCGCCATACGCTCCGCCGCAATACGCGCGCGCTCTTCGAGAATGAGCTCGTCACGGTGTGCCGCGACACGCTGCAGATCGTTGAGCATGCCGCCGGTGCCCGCCGGGATCAGCCGGCCGACAATGACGTTCTCCTTCAGACCTTCCAGCGTATCCACCTTGCCGTTCACCGATGCCTCGGTGAGCACGCGGGTGGTTTCCTGGAACGAGGCCGCCGAGATGAAGCTGCGCGTCTGCAGGCTCGCCTTGGTGATACCGAGCAGAACCGGTGTTGCCGTGGCCTGCTTGCCGCCTTCCGCCTTGACCTCTTCGTTTCGCTCGTCGAAGTCGATCCGGTCGATCTGCTCGCCTTTCAGGAACCCGGTATCGCCGATTTCCTCGACCTCGACCTTCTGCAGCATCTGCCGGACGATCACCTCAATGTGCTTGTCATTGATGGTCACGCCCTGAAGCCGATAGACCTCCTGGATCTCGTTTACGAGATAGGCCGCCAGTTCCTCTACGCCCTTAATCGCAAGGATGTCGTGGGGCGCGGGATGCCCATCGAGCAGGAACTCGCCCTTCTCGATCCGGTCACCTTCCTGGACCGCCAGATGGCGGCCTTTCGGAATCAGATACTCGGACGGCTCGGCCTTGTCGTCGTCGGGAATGATCGCGATCCGGCGCTTGTTCTTGTAGTCGCGTCCGAACTCGACCGTACCGGTGATCTCGGCGATGATTGCGTGATCCTTCGGACGGCGCGCCTCGAACAGCTCGGCCACCCGCGGCAGACCACCCGTGATGTCACGGGTCTTCGCGCTCTCCAGCGGAATACGCGCCAACACGTCACCGGCGATCACCTTCTGGCCGGGATCGACCGACAGAATGGCGTCGACCGACAGCAGGTAGCGGGCCTCACCGCCGCGCGCCAGCTTGATCGGATTGCCCTTCGCATCCTTGACCACCACCGCGGGCTTGAGGTTCTCGCCGCGTGTGCTGGCACGCCAGTCGACGACCACACGGTTGGTGATACCGGTCGACTCGTCTGTCTTTTCGTTCACCGAAACAGCATCGACAAGGTCTTCGAACTCAACCACACCATCCGTTTCCGTCAGGATCGGCCGGGTGTAGGGATCCCACTCGGCCAGGCGCTGGCCACGCTTGATCTTGTCGCCTTCGTCGACGCGGAGCTGTGAGCCGTATGCGATGCGGTGCACCGCACGCTCATTGCCGTCCGCATCGATCACGGCGACCGACATGTTGCGGCCCATGGCAACCAGGCGTCCCTGCGAGTCCTTCTCGACGTTCCGGTTCTGGATCTTGATCGTACCTTCGAAGTTGGACTCGATGAACGACTGGTCGACAACCTGTGCCGTGCCACCGATATGGAACGTCCGCATGGTGAGCTGGGTTCCCGGCTCGCCGATCGACTGCGCGGCGATGACGCCGACGGCCTCGCCCATGTTCACCGGGGTGCCGCGGGCCAGATCGCGGCCGTAACACTTGCAGCACACACCGTTGCTCGTCTCGCAGGTCAGCACCGAGCGGATCTTGATTTCCTGAACCTGGGCTTCTTCGATCTGCTCGACGTGGCTTTCTTCAATAAGCTCGCCCTCCTTGAGGATGACGTCTCCGGAAGACGGGTCCACGACCTTCTGCGCCGTGGTCCGACCGAGAACGCGGTCGCCGAGCGAGACCACCACCTCACCGGAGTCAATGACCGGCTGAAGGGTGATGCCGTTCTTGGTGCCACAGTCTTCTTCGTTGATGATGCAGTCCTGCGCCACGTCGACGAGCCGGCGGGTCAGGTAACCCGAGTTCGCGGTCTTCAGGGCGGTGTCGGCCAGGCCTTTCCGGGCACCGTGGGTCGAGTTGAAGTACTCGAGCACCGACAGCCCTTCCTTAAAGTTGGAGATGATCGGCGTCTCGATGATCTCGCCCGACGGTTTGGCCATCAGGCCACGCATGCCGGCAAGCTGTTTCATCTGCGCGGCAGAACCACGCGCACCGGAATGCGCCATCATGTAGATCGAGTTGATGGGCGCCTCGCGGCCGGTCTTCTTGTCGTGAGCGACCGCCGAAATGCGATCCATCATCTCGTCGGCGACGCGATCGGTGCACTTGGCCCAGGCGTCGACCACCTTGTTGTACTTCTCGCCCTGGGTGATCAGGCCGTCATAGTACTGCTGCTCATACTCGCTCACGAGCGAACGGGTCTCGTCGACGAGGCTGTCCTTGTTGTCCGGGACAACCATGTCGTCCTTGCCGAACGAGATGCCCGCGCGGCAGGCATGGCTGAAGCCGAGCCCCATCACGCGGTCGCAGAAGATGACGGTCTCTTTCTGACCGCAATGGCGATACACCACATCGATCATGTGCGAAATTTCCCGCTTCGTGAGAGGGCGATTGACGAGATCGAAGGTCACGCCGGGACGGCGCGGCAACAATTGGCCGATCAGCATGCGGCCCGGCGTGGTGTCGTGCACCTCGCTGACCGGTTTGCCTTTTTCGTCGACCGTCTCGAAACGGCCCTTGATCTTGGTGTGGAGCGTCAAAACGCCGTTGTCGAGAGCATGCTGGATCTCGTCAACGCTGCCGAAGGCCATGCCTTCGCCCGGCTCGCCTTCCATCATCAGGCTCATGTAATAGAGACCCAGAACGATGTCCTGCGACGGCACGATAATCGGCGTGCCGTTCGCCGGATGCAGAATGTTGTTCGTCGACATCATCAGCACGCGCGCCTCGAGCTGCGCTTCGAGCGACAGTGGTACGTGCACGGCCATCTGGTCGCCGTCGAAGTCGGCGTTGAAGGCGGCACAGACCAGCGGATGAAGCTGAATGGCCTTGCCCTCGATGAGCACCGGTTCGAAGGCCTGGATGCCGAGACGATGGAGCGTCGGTGCGCGGTTCAACAACACCGGATGCTCGCGGATGACCTCGTCAAGGATATCCCAGACCTCGGACTTCTCGCGCTCAACCAGTTTCTTGGCCTGCTTGACGGTCGCGGAAAGACCCTTCGCCTCGAGCCGCGAATAGATGAACGGCTTGAACAGCTCGAGCGCCATCTTCTTCGGCAGCCCGCACTGGTGCAGCTTCAGCTCCGGACCGACGACGATCACGGAACGGCCGGAATAGTCGACGCGCTTGCCGAGCAGGTTCTGACGAAAGCGGCCCTGCTTGCCTTTCAGCATGTCGGCGAGCGACTTCAGCGGGCGCTTGTTGGCACCGGTGATCACCCGCCCGCGGCGGCCATTGTCGAACAGCGCATCGACCGCTTCCTGAAGCATGCGCTTCTCGTTACGGATGATGATGTCCGGCGCGCGCAAATCCATCAGCCGCTTCAGACGGTTGTTACGGTTGATGACGCGGCGATAAAGGTCGTTGAGATCCGACGTCGCGAACCGGCCGCCATCCAGCGGCACCAGCGGGCGCAGCTCCGGCGGAATGACAGGCACGACGGTCAGGATCATCCATTCCGGCCGGTTGCCGGAATTGATCAGCGCCTCGATCACCTTCAGACGCTTGCCGAGTTTCTTCGGCTTGAGCTCGGTCGTCGCCTCGGCGATCTCGACACGCAGGTCTTCGGCGATCTTCTCAAGGTCGAGATTGACCAGGAGCTCGCGGATGGCCTCTGCGCCGATGCCGGCGGTGAAGCTGTCCTCGCCGAATTCGTCCTGCGCCTGGAGATACTCCTCTTCCGAGAGAAGCTGGCGTTCCTGGAGCGTCGTCAATCCGGGCTCGACAACGATGTAGTTCTCGAAATAGAGGACCCGTTCCAGATCCTTGAGCGTCATATCGAGCAACAGGCCGATACGGCTCGGCAGGGATTTCAGGAACCAGATATGGGCGACCGGGGCCGCCAGCTCGATGTGGCCCATGCGCTCGCGCCGCACCTTTGCGAGCGTGACCTCGACGCCGCACTTCTCGCAGATGACGCCTTTGTACTTCATGCGCTTGTACTTGCCGCACAAGCACTCATAGTCCTTTACCGGACCGAAGATGCGGGCACAGAACAGGCCATCGCGCTCCGGCTTGAACGTCCGGTAGTTGATGGTCTCCGGCTTTTTGATCTCGCCGAACGACCAGGACAAGATCTTTTCAGGACTCGCGATTGAAATCCTGATCTGGTCGAACGTCTGGGTCTGCGTCTGGGGATTGAAAAGGTTTACAACCTCTTGGTTCATCCGTTCGTCTCCCATCTGGCGGGTTGGTTGGAGGCCGCCGTCAAAATCTCGGTTCCGCGCACACCGCGCGAATTCGCGCCGCCGCCCGGAGGCGGCGACGCACAAGCACTGTTACTCCGCTGCCTCCTGAGGTGGCAGCTTCGGGTTGTTCCGCGCCGCTTCCTGCGCGGCACGTGACTGCAAGAGCTCGACGTTGAGGCCCAGCGCGCGCATCTCCTTGACGAGCACGTTGAACGATTCCGGTATGCCGGCCTCGAACGTGTCATCGCCGCGCACGATCGCCTCGTACACCTTGGTTCGTCCGGCCACGTCGTCGGACTTGATGGTCAGCATCTCCTGCAGCGTATACGCCGCGCCGTAGGCTTCGAGCGCCCACACTTCCATCTCGCCGAAGCGCTGGCCGCCGAACTGGGCCTTACCGCCCAGCGGTTGCTGCGTCACAAGACTGTATGGACCGATCGACCGGGCGTGGATCTTGTCATCAACCAGGTGATGGAGCTTCAGCATATAGATGTAGCCCACGGTCACCTTGCGGTCGAACTCGTCGCCGGTACGGCCATCGTAGAGCGTGACCTGCCCGCTCGAGTCGAGCCCGGCACCATCCAGCATCTCGATGATGTCCGCTTCGTGGGCACCATCGAACACCGGCGTCGCGACCGGAACACCGGTCCTCAATCCCTCGCTCAAATCGACCACGTCGTCGCTTGCCAAGGATGTAACCGCCTTGTCATCGCTATACACCGACTTCAGCAGATCCTTGAGCTCCTTGATCTTGTTCGACTCATAGTAGGCGTCGAGAGCGTCTCCGATCTTGGTGCCAAGCCCGCGGCACGCCCACCCGAGGTGGGTTTCGAGGATCTGCCCGACATTCATACGACTCGGCACACCAAGCGGATTGAGTACGATATCAACCGGCGCGCCGTCATCGAGATACGGCATGTCCTCGATCGGCACGATCCTGGAGATCACGCCCTTGTTGCCGTGCCGGCCGGCCATCTTGTCGCCCGGCTGCAGCTTGCGCTTCACCGCGACGAACACCTTGACCATCTTCATGACGCCCGGCGGCAGTTCGTCGCCACGCTGCAGCTTGTCGACCTTGTCGACGAAACGCTGCTCGAGCTGCTTCTTGGCGAACTCGTACTGCTTGCCGATCGCCTCGACTTCCTCGAGCGCCTTCGGGTTCTTCGGAGCAATCTCCCACCACTGGCTGCGCGGGATGTCGTCCAGGATCGCCTCGGTGATCTTGGCGTCCTTCTTGACACCCTTCGGGCCTTTTGCGACCTGCTTGCCGAGCAGCGACTCGCGCAAACGCCCGTACACGTTACGGTCGAGAATGGCGAGTTCGTCGTCGCGGTCCTTGGCGAGGCGTTCGATTTCCTCACGCTCGATCGCCATGGCGCGCTCGTCCTTGTCGATGCCGTGGCGGTTGAACACACGCACCTCGACCACCGTTCCGGTCACGCCGGGCGGCAGCTTCAGCGACGTGTCGCGGACATCGGACGCCTTCTCACCGAAGATCGCACGCAGGAGCTTCTCTTCCGGCGTCATCGGGCTCTCGCCCTTCGGCGTGATCTTGCCGACGAGAATATCGCCCGGGTTCACTTCCGCGCCGATATAGACAATGCCGGCCTCGTCGAGGTTTCGAAGTGCCTCTTCCGAAACGTTCGGAATGTCGCGCGTGATCTCCTCCGGGCCGAGCTTGGTGTCGCGCGCCATGACCTCGAACTCCTCGATGTGAATCGAGGTGAAGACGTCGTCGCGAACGACGCGCTCGGAGATCAGGATGGAGTCCTCGAAGTTGTAGCCCATCCACGGCATGAACGCGACGAGCACGTTCCGGCCAAGCGCCAGCTCGCCGAGATCCGTCGACGGCCCGTCGGCCACGATCTCCCCGGCCTGAATGCGATCTCCCACCCGCACCAGCGGACGCTGGTTGATGCAGGTGTTCTGGTTGGAGCGCTGGAACTTGCGCAGATTGTAGATGTCGACGCCCGACTTCGATGGATCGGTTTCCTCCGTCGCGCGGATGACGATACGCGTGGCGTCGACCTGGTCGACAACGCCGGTGCGCCGCGCGGCGATCGCCGCGCCGCTGTCGCGGGCCACGACCGACTCCATGCCGGTGCCGACCAGCGGCGCCTCGGCGGTAATCAGCGGCACCGCCTGGCGCTGCATGTTGGACCCCATCAGCGCGCGGTTGGCGTCGTCGTTCTCGAGGAACGGGATCAGCGCCGCGGCGACCGAAACGAGCTGCTTCGGCGAAACGTCCATGAACTCGACGCGGTCCGCCGGAACCAGATGCGCGTCACCGGCATAGCGGCAGTTGATCATGTCGTTCACGAAGGTGCCGTTCGGCGCAATCTTCGCGTTCGCCTGGGCGATGTGATAGCGCGTCTCCTCCATCGCGGAGAGATACACCACGTTGTTCGTGACCTTGCCCTTCTCGACCTTGCGATACGGACTTTCGATGAAACCGTATTTGTTCACGCGCGCATAGGTCGCGAGCGAGTTGATCAGGCCGATGTTCGGACCCTCCGGCGTCTCGATCGGGCAGATGCGGCCGTAGTGGGTCGGATGCACGTCGCGCACCTCGAAGCCCGCGCGCTCGCGCGTCAGGCCGCCCGGTCCAAGCGCCGAGAGCCGCCGCTTGTGGGTGATCTCCGAGAGCGGATTGGTCTGGTCCATGAACTGCGAGAGCTGGGAAGAGCCGAAGAACTCACGAACCGCGGCCGCCGCCGGCTTGGCATTGATCAGGTCCTGCGGCATCACCGTGTCGATGTCGACCGAGCTCATGCGCTCCTTGATCGCGCGCTCCATGCGCAGCAGGCCGATCCGGTACTGGTTCTCCATGAGCTCGCCCACGGAGCGCACGCGGCGATTGCCGAGATGGTCGATATCGTCGATCTCGCCCTTGCCGTCGCGCAAATCAACCAGCGTCTTGATGACCGACAGAATGTCTTCCTTGCGCAGCGTGCGAACGGTGTCCGGGCACTCGAGATCGAGACGCATGTTCATTTTCACACGGCCAACCGCGGACAGGTCATAACGCTCGGAGTCAAAAAACAAACCGTCGAACAGGGTCTGCGCCGTTTCCGGCGTCGGCGGCTCGCCCGGGCGCATGACGCGATACATGTCGAGCAACGCGTCCTCATGGCCCGAGTTCTTGTCGGCCATAAGGGTGTTGCGGATAAAGGATCCGATATTGACGTCGTCGATATCGAGGATCGGGAACTGCTTGACGCCCGCTTCGCGGATCTTCTCGACGAACTCCGGCGTGATCTCTTCGCCGGCCTCGCCGTAGATCTCACCGGTCTTCATGTTGATCAGGTCTTCGGCGAGATAGCGGTTGACCAGGTCTTCGTCGGAGATCAGGAGTTCCTTGGTCCCTTCGGACGCAACCTTGTTGGCGAGGCGCGCGGTGATCTTGCGGCCTGCCTCGATCACGACCTTGCGCGTCTTCGCGTCAACCAGATCCGTCTGCGCCTTCAAACCGCGGAAACGGTCGGGCTTGAACGGCATCTTCCAGCCGTCCTTGTCCGCCTTGAGAATGAGCGAGTCATAGAACGTTGCCAGGATCTCCTCGTCGTCGAGACCAAGGGCGTAGAGCAAAGTGGTGACCGGCAGCTTGCGCCGGCGGTCGATGCGCACATAGACGAGGTCCTTGGCGTCGAACTCGAAGTCGAGCCACGACCCGCGATAGGGAATGATGCGCGCCGCGAACAGAAGCTTGCCCGACGAATGCGTCTTGCCGCGGTCGTGGTCGAAGAATACGCCCGGCGAGCGGTGCATCTGCGAGACGATGACGCGCTCCGTTCCGTTGATGACGAAGGTGCCGTTGGACGTCATGAACGGCATGTCGCCCATGTAGACGTCCTGTTCCTTGATATCCTTGACGGACCGCGCGCCGGTCTCCTCGTTGACGTCGAAAACGATCAGACGCAACGTCACCTTCAACGGCGCGGCATAGGTCATGCCACGCTGCTGACACTCTTCGACGTCATATTTCGGGTCCTCGAATTCGTATTTGACGAATTCGAGCTGGGCACGCTCGGAGAAATCCGTAATCGGAAAAACGGATTTGAAGACGGCCTGCAGGCCTTCTTCCGGACGCCCGCCTTCGGGATCGTCCACGATCAGGAACTGATCGTAGGAGTGCTTCTGCACCTCGATCAGGTTGGGCATCGCTGCCACTTCCTGGATGCTTCCAAACTGCTTCCTTACGCGTCTGCGACCCGCAAAGTTATGCTCCGACATGGGGGCTCCTCATCTCGCTCGGTGACGGCTCGCGCAAACGCCGGATGGCACTTGCGGGAAGCGTCGCCATTCTCATGGCACACCGGCGGAATGACCGGACCAGGCCAATGCCCGGCCCGGCATCCCGGCCGGCAAATTGCTACTTGAGCTCGGCGGTCGCGCCCGCTTCTTCAAGCTTCTTCTTGAGTTCCTCGGCCTCTTCCTTCGGCACGCCTTCCTTGACCGGCTTCGGCGCACCCTCGACGAGATCCTTGGCCTCCTTCAGACCCAGGCCCGTGATCGCGCGCACCTCCTTGATGACGTTGATCTTCTTGTCACCAATCGTCGCCAGAATGACGTCGAACTCGGTTTTCTCCTCGGCGGCGCCCGCATCGCCGGCCGCAGCGCCGCCGACAGCGGCGACGGCAACCGGAGCAGCGGCGGAAACGCCCCATTTCTCCTCAAGCAGTTTTGCAAGATCGGCTGCTTCCAGCACTGTCAGCTCGGATAGCTGATCTGCAATTTTCTCCAAGTCTGCCATACTCTTAGTCCTTTTAGGTTTGAACCTGGTTCAGTAGCGAGTGGATCGGATTACGCCGCTTCACCTTGACTGGCCTTCGCCGAAAGCACGCGCGCCAACTGACCTCCCGGTGCAGAGACAACCTGGGCAATCTTGCCCGCGGGTGCCTGCAACAGGCCGACCAGCTTGCCGCGCAATTCATCGAGCGAGGGCAGGCTTGCCAGCGATTTCACGCCGTTGGGGTCCAAAGCTGTCGCACCCATGGTGCCGCCGAGGATCACGAGCTTCTCGTTCTCCTTCGCAAAATTGACGGCGACCTTCGGTGCGGCGACGGGATCTTCGGAATAGGTGATGCAGGTCGGGCCTGCAAACAACTCCGAGATACCGCTTACCTCGGTCCCTTCGAGCGCGAGTTTCGCAAGGCGGTTTTTCGCAACCCTGACCTGGGCGCCGGCCTCGCGGGCACGACGCCTCAAATCGGTCATCTCGGAAACCGACAGGCCCGAGTAGTGGGCGACGACAATGACGCCCGTGTTGGAAAACACCTCGTGAAGCGAAGCAACGACTTCACTCTTCTGCGCTCTATCCAACTGCTCTCTCCAGTTGTGCAGGCCCGGACAACTTCCAATGCCTGCGTTTCACGTTGCCACTGATGACGCCTCTGGCCGGCAGCCGAGACGCCCCAATGGCGCTCGTTTGCCTGTCCGCCCCGCCCCGACACATTGCCGGGCGCGGCGCGTTCTACGAGGTTCAAACCAAAGCCGGTTCGTCCGGCATTCAGTTCGTCTCCCGTCTCATGCAGGCCCGTCTTCGTGCTTTCAGGGCAACGGCCCGTGGGCACTCGGACTTGGCTTAAGCTGCTTGTTGCAGCACCCGCAATCTCGGACAGGTCCGGTCTGAAGCAAGACTCGTGTAATGTCTTCAGACCGTTTCGACGGCGCAATGCGCCGCTGAAACTCAAAAAGCCTCCTTACCCCGGCATCACGCTCGAGGGCTCGATCTTCACGCCCGGCCCCATCGTCGAACTGATGGCCACGCGTTTGACAAACGTTCCCTTGGCGCCCGACGGTTTGGCCTTGGCCACCGCGTCGGCGAACGCCTTGATATTCTCGACCAGCGCATCTTCGGAAAAACTCGCCTTGCCGACCCCGGCATGGAGTATTCCGGCCTTCTCGACGCGAAACTCCACGGCGCCGCCCTTGGCGCCCTTCACGGCGTCGGTCACGTCGGCAGTCACCGTGCCAACCTTCGGGTTCGGCATCAGGTTGCGCGGACCCAGCACCTTCCCGAGCTTGCCGACGACCGGCATCATGTCCGGCGTCGCGATACAGCGGTCGAAATCGATCTTGCCCTTCTGCACGTCTTCGGCGAGTTCCTCGGCACCGACGATGTCGGCACCCGCGGCCTTCGCCTCTTCCGCCTTGTCGCCCCTGGCGAACACGGCAACGCGCACCGACCGTCCGGAACCGTTCGGCAGGTTCACCACGCCGCGCACCATCTGGTCCGCATGGCGCGGATCGACGCCCAGGTTCATGGCGATCTCGACGGTCTCGTCAAACTTCGTCTTGGCATTCTCCTTGACCAGCTTGACTGCTTCCTCGAGCGCATACTGGGTGTTGCGGTCGACGACCTCGCGCGACTTGCGCATGCGTTTTCCTTCATGTGCCATCGCCGTTACCCCTGCACCTGAAGACCCATGGAACGGGCCGATCCGGCAATGATCTTCATCGCCTGTTCCACCGAGTTCGCGTTCAGATCCTGCATTTTCGCCTCGGCGATCTCCTTGAGCTGCGCCTGCGTAACGCTGCCGGCCACTTCGATGCCCGGCGTCTGCGATCCCTTGTTCAGGCGCGCGGCCTTCTTCAGGAAGTAGGATGCCGGCGGTGTCTTCGTCTCGAACGTGAACGACTTGTCCTGGTAGATCGTGATGATCGTCGGGATCGGCGCGCCGGGATCCATGTTCTGGCTGGCCGCGTTGAACGCCTTGCAGAACTCCATGATGTTCAGGCCGCGCTGACCCAGCGCAGGACCGATCGGGGGCGACGGATTCGCCTGCCCCGCCGGGACCTGCAGTTTCAAATATCCTTCAATCTTCTTTGCCATTTCTCTTTCCCTGTTGAGCCGACGTGGCGGCTTCTATTTCAAGGGTTTGTGGTCGCGAGCTTACAGAGTGTGGCAGCACTCCGATCACTCTCCCACGCAACCGGTCAGAGCTTTTCGACCTGACCGTACTCAAGCTCGACCGGTGTCGCCCGGCCGAAGATCGACACGGCCACCTTGAGCCGCGCCCGTTCCTCGTCGACTTCCTCGACGAGACCGTTGAACGATGCGAACGGGCCGTCGGCCACGCGCACCTGTTCGCCAACTTCAAACGCCACGGACGGCTTCGGCCGCTCAACGCCTTCCTGCACCTGCTGCAGGATGCGCATCGCCTCGTCTTCCGAGATCGGGATCGGCTTCTTGTCCGTTCCGAGAAAGCCGGTCACCTTCGGCGTATTCTTGACCAGGTGATAGGTCTGGTCGTCCATGTCCATCTTCACCAGCACGTAACCGGGAAAGAACTTCCGTTCCGCGTTGACCTTGCGGCCGCGGCGCATCTCGACGACCTCTTCCATCGGAACCAGCACTTCCTCGAACTTGTCGCCGAGACCGGCGGCAAGCGCCCGTTCCTTGATGGAACCGGCCACCTTGCGCTCGAAGTTCGAGTAGGCGTGTACGATGTACCACTGTTTCGTCATTGCTTCGCTCTGCCGCCGCGGCGCCTGCCTGAAACCTACCGGCCCAACACCGCGCTCACGACCATGTTCAGCACGGTATCGGCCGCAAGAAAGAAAATGGCCGCGAGGAACACCATGATCATCACCATGATCGTGGTGATGATCGTTTCTTTCCGCGTCGGCCACGTTACCTTCGAGGTTTCCGACCGCACCTGCTCGATAAATTCAATCGGGTTTGTCTTGGCCATTTCCGTTTGCGTCCTGTCACCTGTTTGCCTCGGCATATCCGAGGCGATACTCAAACTTTCTTGTTTACGCTCCGCCGGAGCGACCTGCCGCCTGGCAGGAGTGGAGGGACTCGAACCCCCAACCCCCGGTTTTGGAGACCGGTGCTCTAGCCAATTGAGCTACACTCCTATTGTCCCAACAAAAGGCCTCACTTGAACCACACATTTGCTCGATCCCGGCTCATTGTTTCGGGGGCCGGTTTTTTATCGTGGTTCCCTATTCGATGATGCCGGCGACGACACCCGCACCCACCGTGCGGCCGCCCTCGCGGATCGCGAAGCGGAGGTGCTCCTCCATCGCAATCGGCACAATCAGCTCAACTTCCATCTCGCAGTTGTCGCCGGGCATCACCATCTCCGTGCCGTCCGGCAGCGTCACAACGCCCGTCACGTCCGTCGTGCGGAAGTAAAACTGCGGACGGTACTTGGAGAAAAACGGCGTGTGACGGCCACCCTCCTCCTTCGTCAGAATGTAGGCTTCCGCCTTGAACTTCGTGTGCGGCGTCACAGAGCCCGGCTTGCAAAGAACCTGGCCACGCTCAACCTCCTCGCGCTTCGTGCCGCGCAGCAGAACGCCAACATTGTCGCCCGCCTCGCCCTGGTCCAGAAGCTTGCGGAACATCTCAACGCCCGTGCACGTCGTCTTCTGCGTCTCCTTGATGCCGACGATCTCGATCTCATCGCCCACATTCACGATCCCGCGCTCGATACGGCCCGTCACAACCGTGCCGCGCCCCGAAATCGAGAACACGTCCTCGATCGGCATCAGGAACGGCAGATCCTTCGGACGGTCAGGCTGCGGAACATAGTCGTCAACCGCCTGCATCAGCTCCAGGATCGAGTTCTTGCCGATCTCGTCGTCACGGCCCTCAAGGGCGGCAAGTGCCGAGCCCTTCACGATCGGAATGTCGTCGCCCGGGAACTCGTAGGAACTCAGAAGCTCGCGGATCTCCATCTCCACAAGCTCAAGCAGCTCCTCGTCGTCCACCTGGTCGACCTTGTTCATGTACACGACCAGAGCCGGAACGCCGACCTGGCGCGCCAGGAGAATGTGCTCGCGCGTCTGCGGCATCGGGCCGTCGGCCGCCGACACCACCAGGATCGCGCCGTCCATCTGCGCCGCACCCGTGATCATGTTCTTCACGTAGTCCGCATGGCCCGGGCAGTCGACATGGGCGTAGTGGCGGTTCGCCGTCTCGTACTCGACATGCGCCGTCGAGATCGTGATCCCGCGCTCCTTCTCCTCAGGCGCCTTGTCAATCTCGTCAAACGCAACCGCGTCGCCGCCGCTCGCCTCGCCCAAAACCTTCGTAATCGCCGCCGTCAACGTCGTCTTGCCGTGGTCAACATGACCAATCGTGCCGATGTTGCAGTGCGGCTTCGTACGCTCAAATTTCTCCTTAGCCATCGTGTGTAATCTCTTCGTACCTACTGTTGTCCGTTCTGTTTGCGATCAGGCTCGCCGTGTCCCTTGGAGCGGGTGAAGGGAATCGAACCCTCGTCGTCAGCTTGGAAGGCTGCTGCTCTACCATTGAGCTACACCCGCTTACTTCAAGAGAATCCGAATTCCGAAACCTCAACTGGGCCTGTGCCGACCTCATTCCGCCTTTCGAGGCCGTTTTCTTCGTTTTGTCCTCCGAGCTGGTGGAGGGGGTTGGATTCGAACCAACGTAGGCATAGCCAACGGGTTTACAGCCCGTCCCCTTTAACCACTCGGGCACCCCTCCTCAAACCGGAAATTTGTCCACACAGAAAAGCCCCGCCGGAGACCGGCAGGGGAGTGCAAAGAGCGTTATCGGAATTGGGGGCCCTCCTGTCAACCGCAAAACAAAGAAAACAATCAAAAAATCGCCAATCTGACCACTGCGACGATGCAGTTGTCCGGCGCTGTCGCTTATGCGAGCCGGAACGGCGCCGATATCGCCGTCCGTGCGATCGGCCGCGAGCGCAGCGCGATGCTGCGTCCGCCTTGCTCTTGGCGATTGCCAGCACTATCACTCAATTCCATGAAAAACCGAAGGAAATCCCGTGGCCCCAAAAAGGCCGACGCAACGCCCTCATCGACGGAGAGGATCTATGGCGTGCACGCGGTCAGTGCCGCCCTCGCCAATCCGAACCGGCAGGTTTCCGAGGTTTTCGCCACCCGCAACGGCCGGGCGCGGCTGACGGAATCGATTGAACCGCACACCTCCGTCACCGAAGTCAGGCCAGACGACCTGACGCGCAGGCTCGAACGCGACGCCGTCCACCAGGGCGTAATGCTCGAAACGGCGCCACTTGCGCAGCCTTTGCTTTCCGATATTCTCCTCACTGCGCCAGCACAGGGTCCGCTACTCGTGCTGGACCAGATCACCGATCCGCACAATCTGGGGGCGATCCTGCGTTCCGCCGCCGTCTTCGGTGCGCTGGGAGTCGTCATGACCCGCCGCAACAGCCCGCCGCTGGACGGTGTCGTCGCCAAGGCAGCAAGTGGCGCGGTCGAGCATGTCCCGATCGTTCTTGTCGCCAACCTGGCGCGCGCGCTGGACGAGATCGGGGATTCGGGATTTCAGCGTATCGGCCTTGACAGCGCGGCCGAACAAGCAATTGAAAAAACGGATATTTCTTTCCCTTGCGCCCTCGTGCTCGGGGCCGAACACAAGGGCCTGCGCCGCCTCACGCGGGAGAATTGCGATCTGCTGTGCCGGCTGACAACGCCCGGGCCGATTTCAAGCCTGAACGTCTCTAATGCGGCCGCCGTCGCGATGTACGCGCTTGTGCTACGCACAAACGGGTAAGGTGCGGGCCTGATCACTCAGGGATCAGGACCCGCACAAAGGTCAAACGTTCGAAACGAGATGGCGAAGCTTGCGCCGTTTCGGCCTACCAGTAACGGTAGTAGCTCCGAGAACCGCGGCGCTTGCGTTTCACGTAATAACGGCGCTTCTTATAGTACTTGCGCTTTCCATAGTACCTACGCTTCTTGTAGTACTTGCGCTTTCCGTAATATCGCCGTTTTTTGTAGTAGCGACGCTTTCCGTAGTAACGACGCTTTCCGTAGTACCGGTAGGTCGGAGTGTAATATCCGTAGTAGTGCCGGCGGTACGGACGATAGTAGTAGCCATAGCCATAGTACGGCCGGTAGTAGGAACGGCCGTAACCACCACCATATCCGAACGAGATATAGACACCCGCTTCCGCTTTCTCTGGTTTAGCAACAACCAAACTCAGCACGAACGCGAGCGCGAACAGAACGCTTCGCAACTTCATTGACGCCTCCCTGCAGCATCAAGGTTTGACCCCCGGCACCATCAGACTAGCCGATGCGGCGGCCCGAGTCGCCCCCACCCCCCGCATTTGGTGAACGAATTGATCAATATTTCGGGATGTGAAATGTCGGACGCGTCGTGCATACGTACGAAAAAAGCTTAGAAACGTGAAGAATCTCAGCCATCCAGGACAACAGGTGTTGTGAGCGGCACTTTTTTGAACTAACAGGTCGTCACAGGCGCACCGACGGTGAAACGTTGCCCGTCGACCCGCAAACGGGTTCGAAAACGGGCCAGCAAAGTTCGAAACCAGAAATCTGCCGGCTTAGCTCAGGTGGTAGAGCGGCTGATTTGTAATCAGTAGGTCGGGGGTTCGAGTCCTCCAGCCGGCACCATCACCCTCTCTCCAATCTCATTCCGCGACGAACGCTGCGGCCGCACGTAGCAGTTGCAAAACATGACGTGTATGTGACAAACCTGACCTCGCGTGCTGACGCTTTCGCGGGTCAGGGCGCGAACAGACGCGAGTTGCGGGGAGCAAAACTGTGTCGGCGGCTTCAAATCGCGGCACGGATGTGCGCGACGAAACGCGACTGCGATCCGAGGGTCCATGCATCCCGGCGGACCGTTGGACGTGGGGTGTATTTGTTCGTCTCCACGTCATCGCCGGGTTGCTGATTGCAAGCTGGATCCTGCCGGTCACCCGGTCCGCATGGAATCTGCTTGACGTTGCCGTGTTTCGTGCGCTGAACGGCTTACTGGCACTTGGAGATGGATGGCTGGTGTTCTGGGCCGCGGCCAATCACCGATCCGTCGACCTGTTCTCCGGCTCATTGTGCGCAGCGATCATCATCTGGTGGGTTTGGGGCGAACGGCGCGAGGTCCAGAACATGCGCGCGGCATCGCTTGGTGCGCTGGCGATTCCCCTTCTGGTCATCCCGTTTACCGTCCATCTCCTGATCAGGACCGTTCTCCCGTTTCAGCGTCACTCACCCACACTGGTCATCGACGATGCGTTGCGCTTTTCGGAGCTGGCGCCGGGCCTCGGGACGAAGGACATCTCCATCTACAGCTTTCCCGGGGACCATGCCTTCATTCTCTTTTCGATCACGTTCTTCTTCTGGTTCTATGCCGCGCGCAGGTTCACTCTGGCGATGCTGGCCATTGCGATTGCCTTCAGCCTGCCGCGACTTGTCGGAGGTGCCCATTGGCTCACGGACGATATCGTCGGTGGCATCGCGCCGGCGTTGATCGTGGTCGCATGGGTCTGTGCAACCCCGTTCGCCTACCGTGTGTCGAAGCTTCTCCTGCCGCTCGTCGACAAGGCGGTCGCGCTCATTCCCGAACGACTATGGATTCCCGACTACACGACAATCCGTGCAGCGGACCGCGAGGCGGCACCGACGAAACGTCCCTGAACCGGACGCGACGGCGGCGACGCATATGTTAGCGTCGGCGATCCCCTTGCCGGGCCACGCCCTGCTTCGCTTTCACGATTAATGTTAACGCCGGATACTGCTTACAAAACCCGGCAATTCCCGGTTGAATTTGAGCCGACCTGAGCTGTCGTTTTCGCTAGAGCGGCGGCGTTCCTTGTGCGGAATCCGAGGGTCGAAACATCACTGATCGGCACAAAGATCATATGAAGTTGGGGCCCATGAAGGTTGCGTTCTACAAGCATCAGCTCAGCGCGAAAAATGCCGACTCCGTCGCCGCGGTTCTCGAGACGCCGATCCTGACGTCAGGCCAGGTCGGACGCGATGTCGAGGCGCAGCTCAGCGCGTTCTTCGGCGTGCCTCATGCCCTGTTGACCAATAGCTGGACGAACGGCGCACTGGCGACCTTGCTGGCGCTCGGTATCCGGCCCGGCGATGAAGTCATCGTCCCGGCCATGACGTTCATTGCCACGGCGAACGTGGCCGAACTTCTCGGCGCCAAACCCGTCTTTGCCGATGTCTGTCCGGAGACCCTGCTGATGACGCCGGACGCCATCAAGCAGGCTTTGACCGACAAGACGCGGGCCGTGATACCGGTCCATCTCTACGGCCAGATGGTCGATATCGCTGCCGTCCGCGCGGTTGTCGGGCCGGACGTTCACATCGTCGAGGACTGCGCCCATTGCTTTGAAGGTGCGCTCCATGGCGACCGCCCGGGCGCATACTCCGACGCGGCGATCTTTTCATTCTATGCCACGAAGAATGTGACCTGCGGCGAAGGCGGCGCCGTCATCACACGCAGCGGCGCCCTGGCGGCCAGGCTGGCAACCACCCGCCTGCACGGCATGTCGGCCGGTGCCGTCGACCGGTTTCGCAAGCAGAAATACAATCACTGGGACATGGTGAGCCTCGGCGTGAAGGCCAACCTCCCCGATCTTCAGGCGGCGTTGCTGCCTCATCAGATCCGCGTTGTCGAGGAGAAGCTCGCGCGCCGTGATGAGATCGCGCGAACCTACGAGACGGCCTTCGCTTCCGATGAACGCATACGCCTCCAGTCGCCGGTACCGGGGGCACGTCATGCGCGGCATCTGTTTCCAATCTGTGTCGACGAGACGATCCGCGACGATCTCATCCTGGCGCTGAACGCGGCCGGCGTGGGCTGCACCGTCAACTACCGCAGCGTGCCGACGCTCAAATACTACCGCGAGAGATACGGGTACGGTCCGAATGACCACATCCACGCACACATATGGGGAGAAGGCACGATCAGCCTGCCGCTCTATCCCACGCTGAAAAGCGACGAGCAGGAACACGTTATCGAAACGCTCCGGCGCGAGCTTAACCGTCTCACGCGCAAGGCCGCGTAACGCAATGAAGCGGCACAAGGCATGAGTGGGAGGTAAGTTGTGGCAAGAATTCTGATAACGGGCGCCGGCGGTTACATCGGCACGACGCTCGTCGACATGGCGCTCGACGCGGGCCACGAAGTCGCCGCGCTCGACCGCTTCTTTTTCGGCGAGCACCTGATGCGCGATTTCCTCGCCAACGACCGCTTCTCCGTTCTGAAGGCCGATATCAGGGATGTCAGCCCGTCGGACCTCGAAGGCTTCGACGTCGTCATGGACCTCGCCGCGCTCTCCAACGATCCGGCCGGAAATCTCAACCCCGACCTGACCACGTCGATCAACTACAAGGGCCGCGCCCATCTTGCCGAGGCGGCCAAGTCCGCCGGCGTCCCGCGCTACATCCTGGCGAGCTCGTGCTCCATCTATGGTTCCGGGGAATCCACCGATCTCACCGAGGAGAGCCCGGCGAACCCGCTCACCGAATATGCAACATCGACCTATCGCGCCGAGCGGCATGTGATGGAGATGGGGGATCAATCGTTCTGCGTCTCCGCGACACGCAACGCCACCGTGTTCGGCCTGTCGCGGCGCATGCGGTTCGATCTGGTGGTCAACCAGATGACGCGCGATGCCGTCCAGACGGGCAGCCTGACGGTCATGGGCGGCGGCAAACAATGGCGCCCCCTGGTTCACGTCCGCGACGTGGCGCGCTCGTTCATCACGATTGCCGAGCAGCCCGTCGGCAAGGTCAACCAACAGGTGTTCAATATCGGCCGCGACAATTACCAGATCCGTGCGCTCGCCTTCATCGTGCGCGAGAACCTCCCCTTCCCGGTGACGGTCGAGACGCTTCCCGACAACAACGACCGGCGCAACTACAACGCCTCCTTCGAGAAGGCGCGCAAGGTCCTGGGATTCGAGGCACAATACGACGTGGCGTTCGCCGTCAACGAGATCTACCAGGCCATCAAGAAGGGCGATGTGGACCTTGGTTCGCGTACGGTCACGGTCGAATGGTACCGGCACCTGCTCGACGCCCAGCGGATCGTGTCACAGGTGGAACTGAACGGCCGCATTCTGTAGTGGCGCCATCCGGTACCCGCTTCAGGCGGCAAAGGGACGATGCGGATACTTGTTGCGCATAACCATTACCAGCAACACGGCGGCGAGGACGCCGTGTTCGCAAACGAGACCGCGCTTCTCGAAGAGGCGGGTCACGAGGTGCATCGCTATGAGGTGCACAACGATGCCATCGCAGGCGCTTCCGACAAGGTGCGCGCGTTTCTGACCGTGCCGTACAGCCGCGCCGCGCGAAAGCTCTTCGAGGCACAGCTCGACGCGGCCGATCCGGACGTTGTGCACGTCCACAACTACTTCCCCCTGATCACCCCGGCGGTCTTCTATGCCTGCACCGCGCGAGGCGTGCCCGTTGTCCATACGCTGCACAATTTCCGCATGACGTGCGCCAACGGCCTTCTGCTGCGCGACGGGAGAGTCTGCGAGAAATGCGTTTCAGGTTCACCTTTCTGGGCAGCGGCACACCGGTGTTACCGGAATTCGTTCGCCGGGTCGCTCGCCGTGGCGCGTATGATCAGCGCACAGCGGCGCTGGGGAACCTGGGACCGGCAGGTGTCCCTTTTCATTGCGCTGACGCAATTCGAACGCGACAAGCTGATCGAAGCGGGTTTTCCGCCGGAGAAGATACGGATCAAGCCGAACTTCATTCCCGATCCCGGGACCTCCGGCCGCCGCGACCGATCGAAACCGAGCGGCGCGCTGTATGTCGGCCGGCTCAGCCGCGAAAAGGGCTTGCATACGCTGATCGAAGCCTGGCGGGAGCTTCAGGTTCCGCTGCGCGTCGCCGGCGACGGCCCCCTGCTCGACGAACTTCGGAAAAGCGCCCCGGACAATGTGGAATTCCTCGGCCGCCTCCCCAGCGAGCAGGTCCACGTCGAGATGACCCGCGCCGCGCTGCTCGTCATGCCGTCCAACTGGTACGAAGGGTTCCCGGTGACGCTGGTCGAAGCACTGGCCTGCGGGCTTCCAATCGCTGCGTCCCGAATCGGGTCCCTGCAGCAACTGGTCCGTGACGGCGAGAACGGCTTCACGTTCGAGCCGGGCAATTCTCATGACATTGTCAAAACGGTTCGCGCCGCTTTTGAGGATCGCCAAGCATTGGCGAAGCTCTCCCGTGGTGCCCGCGCCATGTACGAGGGCAAGTACACCAGCCAGAAGAACCTCGAACAACTCGTTGCGATCTATACCGAGGCCTGTGCGTCTCAGTCCGCCGCGTCAATGGAACGGCCGGGTTCGCAGCGGGCGGACCGGGAGTGGATGCGCCGCATCGTTCACACCGGCGGCAATTTCGGGAACTGAGCCGATACGGGTGTGTCACCCGGCATCTCAAGAAATTGAGGGTTAAGCGCGCGCGACGTTGCGGCTGCGCAGTTGCCGGGCGACATTCCGCTCCGCCAGACGATGTTCGACATCGGCATAGAGCCCGCGAACAATGTTGGACCAGTCGAAACGCCGCGCACGCTGTGTGGCGCCCAGCGAGAGTTTGCGCATCAGCGTCGGGTTGGCTGCCAATTCGCCCATGGCGTCCGCCAAACCCGAGACGACGTCCTCCTCACTCTTGTTTTCGACTTCGACCAGACGCCCGGATGTCTCCGTCACCAAAAACGCCGGCCCGCCGAGTTTCAGACAGATGACCGGCAGCGCCTCGACGAAGGCCTCGAGCACAACGTTTCCGCTGGAATCGTGCAGGCTCGGGAAGAGAAGCGCGTCGTGAGATCTGTAGATCCGGCCAAGTTCCTCGTGTGCGACGTACCCTTTCCAGGCCACGGCATCCTGCAGGCCCAGACGGGATGCAAGGCGCTTCCAGTTCGCTTCTTCCGGTCCGGCGCCCACCATGGTCAGGCGGACGTCGACACCGTGGCGCCGCGCTTCGGCGACCGCGCGAAGCCCGAGCACCATACCCTTGCAGGAGACAAGGCGCCCCACATAGATCAGCCGCAGGGGCTCATTCGCGCTCCTCTCAACGTGCGGCTCGGCCGGCGGTTTGGCCGTCCCGATATCGGGGTGGACTTGAACCACCTGGCCGTTCGGCACCGGGAGCGCGCGCGCGGACTCTCCCGTTTTCGCGTAGATCGCGATTGCATTCCGGCAAGCCGTCCGCGTGATCGGATCGAAGCGCAGAAGCCAGGTGTGGACGTCACGCGCCAGTTCGACGAGCCAGGCCCGCCACGACAGGCTTTTGCGCAATGCCATGGGTGCCCGCTCGCCGCCACCCAGCGGTCCGAGAACCAAAGGAACACCCAGGCGCCCGAGCAAAGTAGGGTGGCGAATGCCTCCGTAGGTGATGTGATGGATGATGTCATACCGGTCCGACAGGTCGCGCCGGCGCAGATGAAAGTAGGCGGCAATCTGCCAAAGCAGATGAACCATGAGCCATGCACGGCCCTCCAGTCCGACACGCAGCCCCAGCCGGCGAAAACGTTCCAGCCATGAGGGCATGAAGAACTCGAACTCAACGCTATCGGGAACCTGTTGGCGCGCGACTTTCTGCTCGATGAGGTCACGCTGGTAAGTCTGCGTCAGCACGGTCACCGCGTGCCCCTGCCTGCCCGCCTCGATCGCCCAGGACCACCCGACGCCGGGCTCGGACCCGCTGTTCGGACCGCAGGCGAACGCGCTCATCAGGACCCTCATCGTATGCCCCCTCGAGCGCCGCCAGCGCCGGCCGGACTGTATACAGAGTCTCCCGCGACGGCGCGCCGGGGTACGGCCGCGCGTCCCGCGAAGGCTCCCGACCGGGCACGGATTTCGAACTCGGCCCGCAGGATGACGCCCCAGAAGAAGTAGTAGGGAATCGCATTGAAGGGCTTTTCAAATCCGTCCTGACCAAGCGCCAGAATTGTCAGCAGGACAAAGAACGTACCCATGATCAGAAGGTTGTTTCGCCAGCGCGTGTCGCCTTCGCGCTCGAAATGCCGGTAGACGCGGAACCAGGATCCGATCAGCGCGAGCTGCACCCACACAAATGCGGCAAGGCCGACGACTCCCTGCCGCGCCACGAGGGAAATGAACGAATTGTGCGGCTCGCGCACGATCGCGCCGTTCGGCGTGCGCAGCTCCGTCAACGGGATGCCGTAACCGAGACCGAACAGAAAGCTCATCGGGTTCGCGGTCAGGTCGTTCCAGATCCGTACCCACCAACCGAGCCGCAAAGCGACGCCGTCGGCCGCGGACGAGACCTGGCCACCGCCGTATTCACCCCAGATCGATGCGAAGTGATCGAACAGGAAATCGATCGAGAACTTGTCGCCGAGGCGGCCGGTGATCTCCACGCCGGCGGTCAGGACCAATGCCAGCAGGACGCCGCCGACCAGCAGGGCCCCCGTCATCCGCGCCGCGTCCCGCGGCCGCAGGAACGCGAACACCAGGAGCAGCATGATCACCTGCAGATAGGTGATGCGCGCCTGAAAGATGACGATGCTGTAGACGATCAACGCGCCCGCGAGCACCATCGCCGGAAGCGCCAGGAAGCGAACGCGGTCGACGAGCCATGCCATCGCCGCCGTGAGCGGAACGAGGCTCGTCCCTACGTAGTTGAAGAATAGCGGCGCGCTGTATCCCGCCGGGGCCCAGATCTTGGGCGACAACTCCCTCAACGTCTCCTTGAACGGGTAAAGCAGGGCGTAAACAACACCGAGATTCAACACCAGCCGGAGCCAAGAGCTGAACCGCTCAAAGAAGTTGGGGCTTGCCGCGACAACGAAGGCAATCCAGAGAAAGAAGGAGTCGATGAGATGAGAGGCGTCCCTCAGGGCCCAGATGCCATGCAGCTCAAGGCCGCGGAACGCCTGGAGCGTGCCCACCGTCCACCAGATCAGCAAGGGCGTGAGCGGAGCCACGACGGCGAACCCTTGCAGTCGTCTCAGATCGAAGACAAGGAACACCAGGAAGAACAGAACGATAAGTTCGGCCACGGGCACGCCCACCGACGTGCCCGGAGGGAACCGGACCAACATGAAACCGCTGTTGAGGATCAGATACGCGCCGATGATCAGAAGCACGAATTGCGCGCGCAGGACGGAGAGGTTCATCGGCCATCACTCCGGCCGTGGATGCCGAACGAGATAGCGGCCAATGCGGCACACTCATAAAGCCCGTAGGAGATGATGGCGCCGGCGACCCCATACGCGTCCACGAGCGGCATGATCGTCACGCCCATCAGCAAAATGCCGGCGGCTGCAGCGTAGAAGTCGTATGCCGTCGCCTCCATCGCCTGAACCATGATCGAGACCGCGTTGCGCACGAGGTAGAGCCCCATGATGAAGGCGAACGCGACGACCAGAGCGCCGTGGCCCGAGTACTCCTGACCGAAGACGAGCGTCAGAAGCGGGCCGCCGAAGAGCGCGATCAGGCCCAGGCAACAGGCGATGCCCAACTTGTAGCGCAGCACGAACGTGCCGACGAAACCGACGAGGCCGGCATATCCCCGTCTGGCGTAGGCGGCGGCCGCGCGGACATGGACGACATTCGCAAAACCCTGGATCAGCACGTTCACCATGGTGACGAGTTGTTGCGCGGCGCGCACGATGCCGACCTCCGCGAGACCGAAGGTCGCCCCGATGACCGTGTAAAGCAGGTTCTCGCGCGCCCACACCGAGAAGACGGTGGGCGCAAGCCAGCGCGCGAAACGCCATTGCCGCGCGGTGACATTGCGGAACACGTCCCGGTCGAACCGCATGCGCCGGAGCGCGACGGCTCCCGCACCCGCGCCGATGAACGATGCGACGGCCATGACGCCGATCGCGACGCCCGTCGTCATCTGATCGCGCATGAAAAGAAATCCGGCCAGGAGCATGGCAAGCTGCCCGAAGTAGCGGACACCGTCCACCACAAGGCTCCAGCGCGGCTGCGAGAAAACGAAATAGTACCGGCGCAGGAACTCGCTCGCCTGGGAGAACAGTACCAGCAGGGCGACCGGCACGGCGAGTTCGGCAAGATTCAGTTGGGAAACGTAAAGGCTGCTGCCCGCGAGAATGCCGAATACGAGGATCGTCGCCACCAACGCCAGGACACACTGTTGCAGCACGACGGTCCCGGTGTAGGCGGCGCGGTCGGAGGCCTTTTGCTTGACGCCGATGTTCATCATCGGCTGGACGATGAGCGCGATCTGCAGGTTCTGCGCGAAGAAGACGGCAAGCCACGCCAGGGCGAAGCGGCCGAATTCCTCCACTCCCAGAAACCGCGCCAGGATCACTGTCGTGGCGAAATTCGTCCCACTGACAATGGCCTGGTCCGCCAGCGCCCAGTTCACATGGTTCAGCCGCTGCGCGAGCGCTCGCAGGCGTCGGATCGCCCCGCGAGTCTGGCTTTCCACAATGCTTGTCACCATTTGCGGCGCCTGCTCTGTTCACATCGGGCCTGACCTGGACAGGGCGGCCCGTCGAATTGGATCTGCCTTATGCGCCGGCTCCGACACGGTCCGTGCCGCGGCCGCCGGCAATCCCGGCGGTTGTCGCACCGGCTTCGTTCCGGCGCCCGGCCTGTTTGCGAGCGCGTTCTTCGTCGTCAAGGTCCGGATCCAGCGCCTTTTGCACCACACCGGCCGAGACGTCCTCGCGGGCAATCGCCAGGTCCTCGAAATCCACGCCGTTGAGCGCGACACCCACGACCCGGGCGCCCCAGTTGTTGAGCGCCGACAGAGCCTGCGAAACGACGTGCTGCCGGGTTTTGTCCCATCGCACGACCAGCAGCGTCGCGTCGGCCTGACCGGCCAGCACGCACGCGTCCGGGTTCGCGGTCACCGCGCCGGTGTCGATGATGATAAGGTCGTAGTGCTCACGCGCCGACGCCAGCAGGTCGGTGAACTGGCGCGAGCCGGCAAATCCACTGCTGCCCTGAGTCCCGGCCAAAGGCGGCAGCAGGTCCAGTCCCGTCACCGCGTCCTGATAGACCGGCGAACTCTCGTCTTCCCGGGTTCCGTTGTGGCTGAAGGCCGAGGCGCCGAAGACGCGGCGCAGAGCCGGCTTTCTCCAATCGCCGTCAATCAGCAGGACCTCCAGGCCGTCTGCCGAGGCGGCCTGCGCGAGACTCGCTGCGACAAGGGTCTTGCCCTCAAACTCCACCGCCGAAGCAACTGCGAGCACCTGAACCGGGTTGTAATCATCGGCAAGCCCCAACCCCAGCTCGAGCGACGCTATACTCTGGGCGAACGCGCTGTTCGGCGCATCGATGACCGCACGCTCGATGTTGCGGCGCGTTTGGGCATATTCCGCGTCGCCGGCGGATATTCGCGGCAGTGCGGCGACAGTCGGGAGTTTTAGCGCGTCGGAGACATCGCGCCCGGACCGGAACGTGCCGCGGTTCATTTCGAGAACGAAGGCAAGCCCCATGCCGAGTGCCAGCGATCCGACCGCCGCCAGCAACAGCACCCTGCGTTTCGACGGAAAGCTGGGCTTCACGGGAACCTGCGCCGACTGAATGAGGTGGAAGTTTGCGAAGTCACCCGCCGATTGCTCGAGGGTTTCGTTGGAACGGTTCAGAAATGCCTCATAGATCGCCCGGTCCGACGCCGCCTTGCGCTGCAGGTCGCGCAGCTTGACGAGCGCTGAACTCTTGTCCTGGATGCCGCCGATCGTCTTGTCGAAATTGCCCCGGATCAAGGCCTCGCGATCGCGCGCGGCGCGGAATTCGACCTCAAGATTGTCGAGCACGCGCCGGCCTTCGCCGTCGATGTGGCGGCGCAGGCTCGCCACCTCGGCCCGTACCTGCTTGAGCTGCGGGTGATTGGGCAGCAATGTCGAGTTCAGAGACGCCTCGCGTTGCGATGCGGCGGCCAGTCGATCGCGCAGTCGGGTCATGGTTTCCGACTGCGCGACGTTCGCAAGCTGACCATAGTCACGTGACTTCAGGAGTTCACGGACCTGGTCGACCCGTGCGCGTGCTTCTTCGGTCTTGGTCCCGGCCAGCACCAGTTGCTCGTTGAGCCGGTCAACATGCTGCTCGCGCAGTTTCTCACCGCTCACGTAGCTCAGGTTGTGCTCGCTCGTGAACTTCTCGACCTGATCTTCGGAGTCCCGCCAGCGCTTGCGCAGGCTCTCGGTCCGTTCGTCGAGCCACTGCGTGGCAAGCGGCGTCTCACTCGCCCGGCTCTCAAGATGCCGGGCAAGAAAGATATTGACGATAGCGTTGGTGATGCGCGCGGACTTCACGGCATCCTCTGACTGGTAGGACACGGTGATGAGGTTCGTCCGGTCCGGATGCGCAACCGTGACCTTTCTCTTGAAACGCTCCAGAAGCAGCATTCGTTGCCGATCCGCGGCCGAGCGGTCTGCGGCGGCGCCTCCCGCGAAAACGCCCGTCAGCGCGCCTAGCAAATCCGTCCGGTTCAGTTCCGGATCATCGGACAGCTTTTCGCGTTCGATCACTTCCAGAAGAACGGCGGGCGACTCAATGGCGGCGAGTTCACCGGAGATCAGCCGGTCCAGGAGATCGGCTCCGACCGACAGCTTTTGCTCGTTGATCTCAAATCTGTTCGGGTTGTATTTGAGGGTCGCCTCGGCGGTAAACCTGGGCGTCACGAGCATGATGAAGAGGACGGCAGCGAGGAGCCCGGCGGCGAAGACGCCGACGATGAGGCGCCGCCAGCGCCGCAGCGTAACCAGAATGTCCTTGAGCTGCAGATTCTCTTCCATAACCTTTCACACCGCCCTGTAAATCCAGCTTTTTTCCGCATTGAAGCTATGCAAACGTGGTGCCCGCCTCAACGGTGTATGGCGTTTGCGGTTAACGGCCGATCCGGCTGAAAACCGCGCATCTTCGGCTACTCGGCGGCGCGGTTGTACGCGTCTTCGCTGCGCACGACGTCGTCCTCGCCGAGATATGTGCCAATCTGAACCTCGATGATCTCGAGGGGCACTTTTCCGGGGTTTTCGAGCCGATGCCACTCGGTGGCGGAGATGTAGAAGGACTCGTTCTCGCAGACGAGTTTGCGCTCCTCCCCGCGCACCACGAGCGCGGTTCCCTTAACCACGACCCAGTGCTCCGATCTGTGGTGGTGCATCTGCAGCGACAGCTTCGCCTTCGGCTTGACGTGCAGCAGTTTCACCTGAAAGCGCGGGCCGGCATTCAGCGTTTCGAAATATCCCCAGGGCCTGTAATCACGCACGTGCTGCTCGTGCTCATTGCGATTGTTCTTCGCGATTCGTTCGACGATCCTCGGCACGTCCTGTGAACGTCCGGCGTCGCTGACAAGGATCGCATCGGGCGTATCGACAATGATCAGGTCGTTGACGCCGACCGCGGAGACAACCGAACGGTTGGAGTGGATGTAGCAATTGTGCACGTCCTCCAGGAACGCATCGCCAACAATCGCATTGCCGTTGTCATCGCGCTCCGCGAGGTCCAGCAATGACGACCACGAGCCGACATCGCTCCATCCCGCATCGAACGGGAGGACGGCCGCCGTCTTTGTGCGTTCCATGACTGCGACATCGACAGAAACCGCCGGGCTGGTCATGAAACTCCCCGTGTCGAGCCGAATGAATTCCAGATCGCGCCGGGCTGCCGCGCAGGCTCCCTCGCAGGCGGCCAGGATTTCCGGTTCCAGCCGCCCCACTTCATCGAGAAACGCCGCCGCCGGCAGGACGAAGATGCCGCTGTTCCAGAAGACGCCGCCCTCATCGAGATAGCGCTGCGCGGTGTTCCTGTCCGGCTTCTCGAAGAAGGCCTCGACCTGGCATGCACCGGACGCACCGCCACCCAGCGGTTTGCCCTTGCGGATGTAACCGTAGCCGGTGTGCGGCGATGTCGCCTCGATGCCGAACAACACGAAGTGCCCCCCTGCGGCGACCTTTGCCGCCGCCCGCACCGCTTCGGCAAACCGCTCGGGTTGCTCGATGACGTGATCGGACGGCATGACAATGAGGATCGCGCCGGGGTCCTCGTTGACGACCGACAGGGCAGCGACGGTGATCGCCGGCGCCGTGTTCCGGGCGACGGGTTCGAGCATGATGGCCCGCGGCGTAATGCCGATGTCCTCGACTTGCTCACGGACGAGAAAGCGGTGCTCCTGGTTGCAAAGATAGGTCGGCGCCTCGAAGCCATCCTTCTCGGGCAGCCGCAAGCTGGCGGCCTGCAGAAAACTCAGCTCCTGATTGTCTGAGAAACGGATGAACTGCTTGGGATATTTGGCGCGCGAGAGCGGCCAAAGCCGGGTCCCCGAGCCACCCGACAGTATGATCGGAAATATCCTGGACATGAGCTTTTGCTTTCGCCGCTTTGCGGGTCAGTTGCGAAGGTCCGGGCCATCTTGGCAGCTTTTCCCGCGCTTAGAACGCAGCATTAGCAATTAACCCTAAGACGCGTTTCTGCGAATCTTGAGTCGACTTAACAAGGCTCGCGTCCAAGACTTCGTGAGAGCTTTCGAGCGTGCGCGAAGGACCAAGTCGGTGGGCCAATCCCGACCATTCAGGACAATCTCCATTCTCGGCATACCGGTCGGTGCCGTGGACATGCCGCTGACCCTGGAAACGCTCGCCGCATGGATCAAAGGCGGAAAAAGCCGATATCTGTGCGCGACCGACGTTTACAATGTCACCAGCGCGCGAACGAACGACCGGCACAAGGCGGCGCTTCTCGGTGCGGATCTGATCATTCCCGACGGGATGCCATTGGCGTGGATCGGCCGGTTGCGCGGCAGCAGACGGATCGAACGCGTGTGCGGGCCCGACCTCTTGCTTGCCGCCTGCGAACGCTCGCAACGCGAAGGCTGGCGCCACTACTTCTACGGGGGTGCAGAGGGTGTCGCCGATCAACTCGCGAACGAGCTGAAAAAGCGCTATCCGGGTCTCCAGGTGGCCGGTGCGGAATGTCCGCCCTTCCGGCCGCTCACCGACGACGAGGTGGAGCGCATGGTCGAACGGGTCGAAGGCGCCGAAGCCGACATTGTGTGGATCGGTCTTGGTTGTCCGAAACAGGAAATCTGGATGCACGACCACGTCCACCGTTTCAAGGGCACGGTGCTGATCGGCGTCGGAGCCGCATTCGACTTCCACACCGGACGCCTGGCGCGCGCACCCCTCTGGATGCAGAAAGCCGGCCTGGAATGGCTGCACCGCTTCGCCTCGGAGCCGAAACGGCTGTGGCGGCGCTACCTGATTTACGCGCCGCGGTTTGTTTTTCTCAGTCTGATCGAGACATTTGTCCCGGCCAAGACAGTCAGGGAGTAACGGAGCGCCGAGCGGCAATCGGCCCTGCCGATCCCGCAGGGCCGTTCTGTCTTTCAGCTCTGGATGAGATCACTCCGCCGCGACACCAACACTGTTGCTGCCCTGCAGCAGTTGGAGTTGCCGCTCGATCCATGGATAGGTCTTTCGCAGCCCCTCGGCCAACGGCTCCGACGGTTTCCAGCCCAGCCGTTTGCCAATCAGCTCATTGTGCGAATTGCGGCCACGTACGCCGAGCGGCCCCGGTATATGCCGGAGCGCGAGTTGCTTGCCCGCCACCTTCTTGATCATCTCGGCGAGTTGGTTGATCGTCACCATCTCTTCAGAGCCGACATTGACGGGCTCGGCCATATCGGAACGGGTCAGACGGACCGTCGCTTCCAGGCACTCGTCGATGTAGAGGAACGAACGCGTCTGCTCGCCGTCGCCCCAGATTTCGATTTCGCCGCCATCGGGCGCTTCGGCCACTTTGCGGCATAGCGCGGCGGGAGCCTTTTCCTTGCCACCCCTCCACGTGCCTTCCGGCCCGAATATGTTGTGGTAACGGGCAATCCGCGTCTCCATGCCGTAGTTGCGCCGATAGGCCATGTAAAGGCGCTCGCTGAACAGCTTTTCCCAGCCATACTCGCTGTCCGGATTTGCCGGATAAGCGCTGTCCTCACGCGTGACGGGCTTGTCGGGATCGAGCTGATTGTATTCGGGGTACATGCAGGCGGAGGATGAATAGAACACCCGCTTCACGTTCCGGTTCTTGCACGCCTCGAGGATGTTGAGATTGATCATCGCCGAGTTGTGCATGATGCCGGCATCGTGCTCCCCGGTGAAAATGTAGCCGGCGCCGCCCATGTCGGCGGCCAGTTGATATACCTCGTCGAAGCGGCGATCGACGATCTCACGGCAATTCTGCGGTTCGCGAAGATCGGCAATAAGGAAATCGTCGGCTTCGGTTTCGCCGAACTCGGGAAACTTGAGGTCGACGCCTCGCACCCAGAAGCCTTCCCGCTTCAGGCGCTTTACGAGGTGCGATCCGATGAAGCCGCCCGCCCCGCAAACCAATGCAGTTTTCATTTCGCTGTGCTCCCAAACTCTCGAAAACGCTCTCCGTGCCGTTTGACGCCCCGGAGGACGCGAGTGTTTCAAACTGACACCAGGACCAAGAGTCTTCTGCTTGTTTGCTGCTCGTACGCAAGGCGCGTACCAGTTTGGGTCGCGAGATAACCGCTTCTGAAATCCGTCCTCGGAACCGAGGTTTACCTTAATTGGTTGAGCATTAACGTGAATCACACGGCAGAGTTGAGTGCGCGCCGCCACTGACCAAAATGGCGTTAACAAAAGCTGAAGATGCCATGCGGAGGACCGCATGGATGCGTCAGGACGGCGGCGATATGTCGGAAGCGACACACGTTATACACAAAGAGCTGGGGCTCCGGCACAAGCCGGCGTTCGTGCTGGGCGACGGCTTCGCTCCGCTCGCCGCGGCGCTAGACGCCCTTCTCATTCTCGCCCTGTCGGTCGCCGCCGGCGTTCTTTATCACAGCGCCGTCTACGACAGTTTCGGTGTGCTGCAGAACTCCGTGCGCATCGGTCTGCTCGCGGCGTTCTTCTACGTCGCTCCGCGCATTCTGCTGAAACAGTATGACGTCGCTGAAATGTGCACCGATCCCTCGGCGATAAAACGCGTCTTCTACCTTTGGAACTTCGCATTTTTCTGCGTGCTCGCCATAGGCTTCGTCTCGAAGCTGACCGACGTCTACTCGCGAGGTTCCATCCTCCTGTTTTACGCGTGCGGAATGGTCGGCCTGATGCTGCTTCGCGCGGCAATGGTCTCCTTCGTCCTCGGCGGGTTCCGCAATGGATGGCTCGTCTCCAAGCGGCTCATGGTCCTGGGAACCGAGTCCAAGGTCAGGGCTTTCCATGACCGGATTTCGCCGCAGGAGTTCGGACTGCAGATCGCCGACGCAGAGTTGCTCCCGGAGAAGATCAAGGGCGAAGGCGGCGCGCGTTTTGCCGACCGCCTGAGCGTGACGCTCCAGCGTGCGGTCGAGAAGGCCCGTTCGCTCAAGGTCGACAACATCGTGCTTCTGGTCCCCTGGTCGGACACGACGACGATCGGTGCCTGCCGCGACGCATTCCTGGAAGTCCCGGCGGCGACGCTGCTTGGCCCCGAGCATGTACTGGATCGGGCGCTCGATTCCGGGTTGTGCCGGATCGGGCCGACAGCCGGCGTCAATCTGGTCCGTGCGCCTCTTTCAAATCTGGACACGTTCGCGAAACGCACCATGGATATTCTCGTCGCTTCGGCCGCGCTCGTTCTGCTTCTGCCGGTGCTTGCGATCGTGGCCCTCCTGATCAAGCTCGACAGCCGCGGGCCGGTGTTCTTCTTTCAGCTCCGTCATGGCTTCAACCAGAAGCCGTTTCGCATCATCAAGTTCCGCACCATGACGGTCACGGAGGATTGCGCCAGTTTCCGCCAGGCGACCCGCGATGACCCGCGTATCACGCGGATCGGCCGGTTCCTGCGCCGCTGGAACCTGGATGAGCTGCCGCAAGTTCTCAATGTGCTCAAAGGGGAGATGTCGATCGTCGGCCCCAGGCCGCACGCCCTCATCCACAACCACGAGTTCCGGAATCGCATCGCGCTTTACGCCCGCCGGCACAACGTCAAACCCGGCATCACCGGCTGGGCCCAGGTGAACGGCTATCGCGGGCAGACCGACACGGACGACAAGATGCGCGGCCGCGTCGAGCATGATCTCTACTACATCGACCACTGGTCGATCTGGTTCGACATCCAGATCATCCTGATGACCGCGTTCACCAGGCGGGCGTTCTCGAACGCATTTTAGGATCGTGGTTGGAAGCTAACCGCTAACCAGGTCACCCAGGATCAAGAGCAGGCCGAGTATCGAAAAGGCCGCGCCGGCGAGCGCGAGCCGGGCGATGAGCTCCGAATACGCGATCCGTGCCAGCCGGGGGCTGCGCAGCCTGTCCTTCAGCCAGAACAGCCCGAGGATCACGAAGAGGATCCCGACACCCGCAAAGAACAGGTAGTACATAATGTGCGCTGCCTCGCTACGTGTCCGGCAATCGGGCCCGGCCCGTCGATCAAGCATGCGCGGGAGGGGTCGCGCGTGTCCAGATCGTTGCGCGCACGAAAAAGGCCGGACCCGGGTGCCCCCTAGGTCCGGCCAGGAAAGCGCATGCAAGGGAGGAAGCGTGCGCTAGAAACTTGCTCTACTCTATATGTATGTCGTTACGCGGCGTGACCAAGGGCTTCCGGTTTGGATCCTGTGCTGCGGCCATTTCCCGCCGCGTTGTTGGTCCCGCCGAAATCCGTCTTGAACCAGGCCGCAATCGCCACGCCCAGCGCCACGAGCGGCGCAAAGGGATAGCGGGTGTAGGTCGTCTCGAATGTGCTCGTCTTGGCCATGGTCTCTGCCCTCCTCGGGCTCTCTGGTATACCAAATACATAGTACCAATTCGGCGCTGCACAACAGCATCGCCAAAAAATTTGTCAAAAAATAGAGGTTTTCTGCGCATACCAGCCATGCGCATTGTGCAGGGCAGCAAAAATCGAAGACCGCACCGGAACGGCGCATCGAGTCAATTCAGATGATTTTTGATCGCGCGCTCGCGGTGCGCGCGTGAACCTATTCCGCCGCCTCTGCCACCGCCGGTGCCCGGGCCGGTTCCACCCGCGCCGCGCAGAACTTGAACTCCGGGATCTTCCCGAACGGATCAAGTTGCGGATTGGTCAGAAGATTGGCGGCGGCTTCGGCAAAGCAGAACGGGATGAAAACCATGCCTTCTGGCACATCGCGGTCCTGGCGCGCCTTGAGCGTGATTTCGCCGCGCCGTGTTGTCACGGTGACGTAGCCGCCCGGCTCGACGCCGAGGCGTCGGATATCATGCTTGTTGAGGCCGGCGACCGCCTCCGGCTCGAGGGTGTCGAGCCGGTCCGCGCGCCGGGTCATGGCGCCGGTGTGCCAATGCTCGAGCAAGCGTCCTGTCGACAGGACCATCGGGTAGGTCTCGTCGGGCAGTTCATCCGGGGGAACGATGTCCGCCGGGACGATCTTCGCCCGTCCGCTCTCGGTCGGGAAACCCGAGGAGAAGATGATCTCGTTGCCGGGCTGGTCCGGTGCATCGCACGGATAGGTGACGGCATCCTCGCGGTCGAGCCGCTCCCACGAGATGTTGTCGAGCGACGGCATGACCTGCGCCATCTCCGCGAAAACATCCTTCGGATGGGTGTAGTTCCAGTCGAGACCAACACGCCGCGCGATATCCTGCACCAGGGCCCAGTCCTGACGCACGTCTCCCGGAGGATCGAGCACCGGCCGGCTCATCTGCACCTCGCGGTTGGTGTTGGTGAAGGTCCCCCACTTCTCCGCATGGGCCGAGGCAGGCAGAACAACGTCGGCGTGCCAGGCGGTTTCCGTGAGGAAGATGTCCTGGACCACCAGGTGCTCAAGTTTGGCAAGCGCGGCGCGCGCATGCGCCTGATCCGGGTCGGACATTGCCGGGTTCTCTCCGAGGATGTACATCGCCTTGATCTCGTCCTCCAGAATGGCGTGTACGATCTCCACGACGGTGAGGCCTCGCTTGGGGTCGAGTTCCGTGCCCCAGAAAGCCTCATACTCGTCATGCACGGCCGGGTCCTCGACCGACCTGTAGTCCGGATACACCATCGGGATGAGACCCGCGTCGGATGCACCCTGCACATTGTTTTGTCCGCGCAACGGGTGCAGCCCGGTTCCCGGACGACCCACCTGCCCCGTCACCAGGGCAAGCGCGATCAGGCAACGGGAATTGTCGGTGCCGTGTACGTGCTGCGAAATCCCCATGCCCCAGAAGATGATCGAACGGTTGGACGTCGCGTAGACGCGCGCCACCTCCCTGATCGTCTCGGCCGGGATGCCGCAGATCTCGCTCATCTTCTCCGGCGGGAACTTCTTGATGTTCTCCTTGAGCGCGTCGAAGCCCTCGGTATTCGCCTGCACATATTGGAGGTCGTAAAGCTCCTCCTCGATGATCGTGTGCAGCATCCCGTTGAGCAGGGAAACGTCGCTGCCCGCCTTGAACTGCAAGACCCGGGTTGCATGGCGCCCGAGGCCCATGGTCTGCCCGCGGGGATCGATCACGATCAGTTCCTTGCCGTCCTTGGCGGCGTTCTTCAGGAACGTCGCTGCCACCGGGTGGTTCTCCGCGGGACGCGCGCCGATCACGATGATGCAGTCGGCGTCCTTCGCCGCGGTAAACGGCGCCGTCACCGCGCCGGAGTTCACGCCTTCCATCAGGGCCGCCACGGACGAGGCGTGGCAAAGCCGCGTGCAGTGATCGACATTGTTTGTCTTGAAAGCCTGCCGGATCAGTTTCTGGAAAAGATAGGCTTCCTCGTTGGAGCATTTGGCGGATCCGAACCCGGCGATACCGGAAGGACCGTTCGCCTCGAAGACACGCTTGAGGCCACCGGCAGCCTTGTCGAGCGCCTCTTCCCATGAGGCTTCCCGGAATACGCTCAAAGCGTCTTCATCCCGCAAATTCATCAGCGGGTCCTTGGGGACGTCATCACGCCGGATCAGCGGCTTGATCAGACGGTCGGGGTGATGGATGTAGTCGAAACCGAAGCGGCCCTTGACGCACAACCTGTTGTTGTTGGCCGGACCGTCGCGCCCGTCGACATACAGAATCTCGTTGCCCTTCACGTGCACGGTCGTCTGGCATCCGACACCGCAGTAAGGGCAGAGCGTGTCCACCGACCTGTCCTCGAACTCGGTGCGCACGCCCTGCTCGTTCAGCAGGTTGGCTTCCATAAGCGCACCGGTTGGGCACGCCTGTACGCACTCGCCGCAGGCAACGCAGGTCGACACGCCCATGCCGTCGTCAAAATCAAACACGACCTTCGCCCCATGGCCGCGATAGGCCATGCCGATCACGTCGTTGACCTGGACCTCACGGCAGGCCCGGACGCAAAGATTGCAATGAATGCACGCATCCAGATTGACGGAAATGGCAGAGTGGGTGACGTCAGGCGCAGGCTGCTCGCGAGCGGGAAAGCGGCTCACCTGATCGATGCCCATGTCGTCGACCCATGTCCAGAATTTGGAATCGGGATCGTGCGCGGCGTCGCGGCCGGGTTGGTCGGACAGCAGTAGCTCGAACACCATCTCGCGGGCATGTTTGGCGCGGTCGGTCGCCGTGCTGACTTTCATGCCTTCGCTCGGCGTCCTCACGCAGGAGGCGGCAAGCACGCGCTCGCCTTCGATCTCGACCATGCAGGCCCTGCAGTTGCCGTCGGGCCGGTATCCCGGCTCATCGAGGTGGCACAGATGCGGAATGCGGGTGCCTTCGCGTTTGGCTACCTGCCAGATCGTCTCGCCGGCGTCGGCCTCGACCGTCTTTCCGTCGAGCTCGAACTTGATCCGGTCGCTCATTTCAAATCCTCCGGAAAATACCTGATCACGCAGCGCAACGGGTTCGGCGCTGCCTGTCCGAGACCGCAAATCGAGGCGTCGGCCATGACGCTGGACAAGTCCTCGAGAAACGCGGGATCCCAGTTGCCGTTCGACATGAGTTTGACGGCCTTCTCAGTGCCGTTGCGGCACGGTGTGCACTGGCCGCAGCTTTCATCCTCGAAAAACCTCATCAGGTTCAGCGTCACCGCTTTCATGTCGTCCTTGTCCGACAGGATCACGACGGCATGGGATCCGACGAAGCATCCGTGCTCCTCAAGCGTTCCGAAATCGAGCGGGATGTCGGCCATGGATTCCGGCAGGATGCCGCCCGATGCGCCGCCGGGCAGATAGCCCTTGAAGGCGTGCCCGTCGCGCATGCCGCCGCAGTGGTCCTCGATGAGCTCGCGCGCCGTGGTGCCGGCGGCGACGAGCTTGACGCCCGGCTCCTTGACATGGCCGGAGACGGAATAGCTGCGCAGGCCCTTGGCGCCGTTTTTTCCTTGAGATGCAAACCACTCCGCGCCGTTCTTCAGAATATCCGGCACCCAGTAGAGCGTCTCGACGTTGTTGACGAGCGTCGGACGGTCGAAGATGCCCACCTGGGCGACATAGGGCGGGCGATGGCGCGGCAGGCCGCGTTTGCCCTCGATCGACTCGATCATCGCCGACTCTTCGCCGCAGATATAGGCTCCGGCGCCGCGCCGCAATTCGATGACCGTGTGTGTCGCAAGGCCCGCCGCCTCGACGGCGGCGATTTCCTTCAGCAGAATCTCGCGTGCCGCCGGATATTCATCGCGCAGATAGATGTAGACCGTTTCCGCTTCGACCGCCCACGCACCGATCAGCATACCTTCCAGAAAGGCGTGCGGGTTGGTCTCGAGATAGTAGCGGTCCTTGAACGTCCCGGGCTCACCCTCGTCCGCGTTCACGGCCATGAGCCGCGGCTTCGCCTCGGCCCGGACAAACCCCCATTTGCGTCCCGTGGGAAACCCGGCGCCGCCAAGCCCGCGCAGCCCCGCGTCCGAGAGGATATCGATCACTTGCTCGATATCGCGCTCGCCTGAAACACATTGCTTCAGAAGCTCGTAACCGCCTTCTTTCACGTAGGAGTCGAAGTTCATGTATTCGGGAATCTCGGGATGCGTGTCGCCGGCCTTCGCCGCGTTCAGAACGTCCCTTGCGGTGATGCAGTCGAGATGCTTGTGCCCCACCTCGCAAACGGGGGCGGTATCGCAGCGCCCCATGCAGGGCGCGCGCAGAATGCGCACGTCACCCGGTGCGTCTTTCTCAAGCTCCGCGATGACCTGCTCCGCGCCGGCCATCATGCAACTGACTGAGTCACATACCCTGACGGTCAGCGGCGCCGGCCGCTCCTCGCCGTCGCGCACGATATCGAAATGGGCGTAGAACGAGGCCACTTCGTAGACTTCCGCCATGGGAATGCGCAACTCCTCGCCCAGCGCCTGCAGGTGGCCGGCAGGCAGGCAGCCTTCTCGGTCCTGAATGAGATGCAGATACTCGATGAGCAAGTCCCGCCGGCGCGGGCGATCACCAAGGAGCTGCGCGACGGCGTTGCGCTCCTCATCCGTGAGCAAACGCCCCTTGGGGAAGACCGGCGCATTCCGGCGGCCGGAACCGGGGTGAATTCGGCGGTCTCCGCCGCCGTTCGACATATCGTTCATGTGCCTTAAGTGCTCAAAGATTGGCGCATCGTTTCCGCCACCTGATGGGAATTGGGCGCGATCTGGACGCCGGCGGATCGCAACGCCTTGATCTTTTGGTTGGCATCAGCCCGGCCGAAGAGCGTCAGCGTACCCGCATGCCCCATCCGCCGCTCCGGAGGAGCATGACGCCCGGCGACGAGCGCAACCACTGGCTTCGAAGCCTTTGCCGATCCGAGATAGTCTGCCGCCATTTCCTCCTCTGCCCCTCCGATCTCTCCAATCAGGATGATTCCCTCGGTCTCGGGATCCTCCATGAACATCTTCAGGCAGTCGACGAACCCGATGCCATGCACGGGATCCCCGCCGATACCGACCGTGGTCGACTGGCCAAGCCCGGCAGCGCTCGTCTGCGCCACGACTTCACTTGTCAGAGTGGCGGACCGAGAGACGATACCGATCGAACCGGGCCGCTCATGGGCCGTCGCCATCACGCCGAGCTTGCACACCTTTGGTGTCAGGACGCCTTGAGAATTCGGCCCTGCGAGCTTTGTCTTCGACCCATCAAGCGCATCCTTGACGCGCACCATGTCGAGAACCGGGACGCGCTCGGTTACGCAAACGACTACCGGAACCTCGGCCTCGATCGCTTCGATCATCGCTGCGGCCGCGTTTTCCGGCGGTACGAAAATGATGGACGCATTGGCTCCGGTTTCAGAAACTGCCTCCGCCACGGTGTCGAAGACCGGCGCATCGAGGTGTTTCAGACCGCCCTTGCCGGGGCGCACGCCGCCGACGACCTTCGTGCCGTACGCCATGGCGCGTTCGATATGATATGACGCCGCGCGTCCGGTCATGCCCTGGCAGATCACGGAGGTGTCCGGTCCGACGAGAATGGCCATCACGCCGCCTCCGGACGCACCAGCGCGACAACCCGCTCGACCGCATCACCCATATCCTGTGCCAGCAAGTACGAGATTCCGTAGTTGCGCAGGAGAGTATGGCCGTAGTCGGCATTGTTTCCCGCGAACCGGACAACGATCGGCACGACCCGGTCGTTGCGCTTCATGGAGATCCCGATGCCTTCCGCGATCGTGTCACAGCGCTGCATGCCACCTCCGTGAACGTTCACCAGCACCGCGGAGACGTTCGGGTTGGAAAGCAGCAGATCAAAGCCGGCGGCAATGTCGAGGCTTGTCGCCGTCGTTCGGATGTCCATGAAATTGGCCGGCACCCCGCCGACGTCGCTCAACATGTCGTGCGTCGCGAGCGCCAGTCCGGCGCCATTGACGACGACGCCGATGTTGCCGTCCATTCGGACGAAATTGATTTCGTTCTCCTGGGCCTTCAGTTCCACGGGATCGTGCTCGTCCCGGTCCTGGAAATTCCTCATCTCGGGATGCCTGAACAGAGCGTTGTCGTCGATCACCATCTTCACGTCGAGCGCAACAAGCTCATTGTCCGCGGTCACCGCAAGCGGGTTGATCTCGATCAGGCTCGCATCGTTTTTCAGGAAGGCGCTGATCAGGCCCTCGAACAGCGCAACGGCTTTTGCCGTCAACGGGCCGGTCAAACCGATCTTCTTGGCAAACGCCTCGAACGTGCTCCTCGCGGGCGACCCATCCGGTTTCAGGAGCAGGGTCTGTATGGTAGCGGGTTTCGCAGCGGTGCGCTCCTCGATGTCTTCACCCCCCTGCCGCGCTCCAAGCAGGGCCAGCCTTCCGGACTCACGATCGACGAGCACGGCGATGTATGCGTCGCGTTCGGAGTCAATCGCTTCTTCAACGTAGACCGCGCGGACTGAACGCCCCTCGGGTCCGGTCTGCTCGGTCACCAGGGTTTGTCCCAACAGCTCTTCGGCCGCCTGCCGGACTTCGGCCACGGATTCGACGATCCTGACGCCACCGGCGCGCCCGCGCCCCCCCGCATGTACCTGCGCCTTAACCGCATACCGTTCTCCGGGCAAGCGCCGGGCAACGTTTTGCGCAGCGGAAGACGACTGCGCAACATCACCAACCGGAAAGGGTACGCCAAACCCGGTCAGGAGGTCCTTCGCCTGATACTCATGAAGGTTCATACGCGCCTTTTCCTCACCTTGTCTCGACACCGCCGCCTTGCGATTTCTCCGATCGCCGAGGGTTCAACGGTGCCGTCGCGCCCGGTTTTTTGCTCCCTGGCGTCAATGCGGGCGATTCATGGTATGCCAGATACCATATACCAGAGCACAATCTCTGTCGAGCCGCCTCATCGCCCGAACCAACTGCCCGATTCCGGCACTTGCGACGTTCCTTCAGATCAAATTAGGCTCACCGACGGGGCGCTGTCATCAAGATTGCCAAGCAAATTTTATTGGTATACATTCGACCAAATACCATTACGGGCCGCAAAGATTAAACTTTGACCATAAGAGCCCGGCCTAAGTTGCCGCTTGCGGGAATTGGGCATAAAAATTGAGCACTTTACGCGCAGGCGTACAGTCGAGCGCTTTGCGCTCAACCACCAAGGGAGGAGAATAATGATTCAAACGAAGCACAAAGTTTTTGGCCTTGGCGTGGCGGTCGGTTTGGGCGTGGCCGCAGTGGGCCTACCGCAAGCCGCGAACGCCGCTTGGGAGCCCAAAAAGCCGGTTGAATTCGTCGTCATGGCGGGTAAAGGCGGCGGTGCTGACAAGGCCGTGCGCCTGATGCAGAGCATCATCGCCAAGAACAAGCTTGCATCGGTTCCGTTCACGCCGGTGAACAAGCCCGGCGGCTCCGGCGCGGAAGCTCTTGTCTACCTGAAAGGCAAGAAGGGCGACGACCACACCATCATGTTCACCCTGAACAGCTTCTACACTACGCCGCTGCGTCAGCCCGCCCTCAAGGTCAATATCGAGGAATTCACCCCGGTCATGCGGATGGCGGAAGACACCTTCTGCCTCTGGGTCCACTCAGACCGCAAGGACATCAACAACGTTGACGACTTCGTCAAGGCGGCGAAAGCGAAGGGTGATGGCTGGATCATGGCCGGCACCGGCAAGGCATCTGAAGACAACCTGCTCACCGACTTCCTGAATTCGGCCTACGGTCTGAAGATGAAGTACATTCCCTACAAGGGCGGCGGCAAGGTTGCCAAGGAACTGGCCGGCAAGAACGCCGATTCCACGGTCAACAATCCGTCAGAACAGCTCGGCTTCTTCGAAGCCGGCACGACCAAACCGCTCGCCTGCTTCACACAAGACCGCATTGGTCTGTTCAAGGACGCACCGACCTTCAAGGAGCTGGGCAAGGACTTCGTGTACTTCATGCAGCGCACCGTGGTTGGCGCGCCGGGCATGAGCGCTGAAGCCAAGGCCTATTACAAGGACCTGTTCACCAAGGTGTTCAACTCCGAGGAGTGGCAGACCTACCGCAAGAAGAAGGCCCTTCAGGGTGACCCGCTTACCGGTGATGAGCTGATGAATTACTGGAAGAACGAGCGGGACGTTCACAAGAAGATGCTCACCAAGATGGGAGCCATCAAGAGCTAGTCTGGAGCCGTAACACGATCGATAGAGGGGGGAGAGACGCACGTCATGCGCAAGGCTGAATTCGTCATGGCCGTCGCGATGGGCATCTTCTCCCTCTATCTGATGTGGAAGAGCGCTGAACTTCCCATCGGCTGGATTCCGGACGAAGGCCCCGGTGGTGGGGCGTGGCCTTTCTGGCTTTCGGCCATCATGCTGCTCTGCTGCATCATGATCCTGGTGAACTGGTACCGCCGGAAGTCACCGCCTTCACAGTCCGATGAAGTTTACATGGACCGCGGCACCGTCATCGCGGTCGGGCTGGTCGCCGGCGCGCTGATCGTGACCGTTGCGCTGATTCAGGGGATCAGCATCGCCGGAGTTCCGATCCTGCCGGCAATCGGTGTGTACGGGGCGATCCCGCTGTTCATGATCTTCTACGTAAGGTTTCTCGGACGTCACTCGTGGACGACGACGGCGACGATGGCGACGGTCACACCGGTCGCACTGTTTTTCTTTTTCGATATTGCGCTGAAGATAACGCTTCCGAAGGGGGCTCCCTGGATCGAGGAAACGGTCTTCTTCCCGCTCTACAGAATTTTCTTTTGAGGCATTTCGTGCCGTTGCGAGGCTGTTCGTTTTTCGGACCGCGCTCGCATCGGCGCAAAGGGGCGAGCCAGATGAAGCAGAGGGATATGCAAACGGCTTCGGGACAGGGCAATGACTGAGATTCTCTTGCAGCTTTGGGGCGGCTTCCTGGTCGCGTTCGAACCGTTGAATCTCATGCTGGTGCTGGTCGGCTGCACGATCGGGTTGTTTATTGGCGCCATGCCCGGCCTGGGCTCGGTGAACGGCGTGGCCATTCTGCTGCCCCTCACCTTCCTTGTCCCGCCGACGGGCGCGATCATTTTCCTCGCCGCCATCTATTACGGCGCCATGTATGGCGGCGCCATCAGTTCGATCATGCTGGGAATACCGGGCGCGTCGACGGCGGTGGCGACAACCTTTGACGGACGACCATTGGCCAAGGAGGGCATGGCGGACAAGGCACTGACGGCCGCCGCCGTCGCGTCATTCGTCGGCGGCACGATTTCCGTTGTGCTGTTCACTTTCTTCGCGCCGCCACTCGCACACGTCGCTTTGTTCTTCGGCGCCCCGGAAGAATTCGCTCTCATGATGCTGGCTTTTGCGACCTTTGTCGGGCTTGGCGGGGACGATATTCCGAAGACGATTTTTTCGATCTGTATCGGTCTGGTTCTGTCGGCCGTCGGCCTCGATATCATCTCCGGCGAGCCGCGGCTGATTTTCGGCGACATTCCCGGCTTCCTGCACGGCATCAATTTTCTCGTCCTCGCCATCGGTATCTACGGCATCGGCGAAATGCTGTGGACGGTCGAAGAGAACTACAAGGCGGGTGGTGCCTCGATGCTCTCCAAGGCGGTGGTCAGCGTGCAACGGACGATGGCCAACCTCAAGGAACTGCTCGGCACCTGGAAGACAGCCGTCATGGGGTCGGTCCTCGGATACTTCGTCGGCATTCTTCCGGCGGCGGGCGCAACGCCAGGTTCGTTGATGGCCTACGGTGTCGCCCGGCAGATCGCAAAGGATCCGAAACGTTTCGGCAAGGGCTCGGTCGACGGTGTCGTCGCGCCGGAGTCCGCCAACAACGCCGCAAGCACCGGATCGATGCTGCCGATGCTGACGCTCGGCATCCCCGGATCTCCGACGACGGCCATCCTGCTTGGCGGCATGGTCATCTGGGGCCTGGAACCCGGCCCGCGCCTGTTCACCGATCACGCCGATTTCGTCTGGGGCCTGATCGCCTCCCTCTATGCCGCCAATCTGTTCGCGGTCATCATCAACGTCGCGTTTATCCCCGCCTTTATCTGGGTGTTGAAGCTGCCGTTCACCTTGCTTGCGCCGATGATCTTCGTGCTCTGCCTCGTCGGCGGTTATGCGCCGACAAAAGACATGCACGATGTCTGGTTGATGCTCTTGTTCGGCATCGTCGGCTACCTGATGCGCAAGCTGGACTATCCGCTGGCCCCCGCGGTCCTCGCCATCGTTCTCGGTCCCCTCGCCGAACCGGCGCTGCGCCAGTCCCTGCTTATCAACAACGGTTCGTTCGACATCTTCTTTACCCGGCCTTACTCAGCGCCCATCATGATCACGGCCTTGATCCTCCTGGCGCTGCCACTTCTGAGGCCCCTTATGCGGCTCATTAGTGGTAAGAAGGCGAAGGCCTGACGCGTGCGGGATAGTCCCCGCAAGCCCGTTTGATATTGCGTCGTGGAATGGGCTTGGTGTATGGTATACCAGTTGACCAAGCGGCATTCCTGTTCCAGGGGTTATGATCAATAGGAGGTGCAATTTCGCGCCCTTGCGGAGACCCAGCCATGTCGAACCTGCAATTGGAAATAAAGCCCATCGGGGACGGGTTTTCTCTCAAGTCGAAAATCTACGATTCCCTGAAAGCCGCGATCATGGACATGAACATCTATGACAGCAGCGCCGATCTGCGTCTCGACGAGCGGCGTCTGTCGGAGCAGTTCGGCATCAGCCGTACTCCGCTGCGCGAGGCCCTCGCCCGGCTCGACCAGGAGGGCCTGGTCAAGATCGTTCCGCGCCGCGGCATCTACATCGTCCGCAAGTCGAAGGCCGAGATTCTTGAAATGATCACCGTATGGGCCGCGCTTGAGAGCATGGCCGCCCGGCTGATCACGCAGAATGCGAGCGACGAGGAGATTGCCAGCCTGCGCGCCTTGTGCAGCACTTTCGACGGCGACGCCGTGAAGGCCAGGATCGACGAGTACTCGGACACCAACATCAAGTTCCATCAGGCGATCCTGAAGATGAGCAAGTGCGAACTGCTCAACGAGATGGCGCAAGGACTGTTCATGCACGTCCGGGCAATCCGCGCGCGGACCATCTCCGAAAAGGACCGCGCGGACCGCTCGATCGTGGATCACATGCACATCATCGAAGCGCTCGAGGCGCGTGACACCGATTTGGCGGAACGGCTCGTGCGCGAACACACAATGAATTTGCGGGCGCATGTTGAGCGCTACGTGGACATCGACTGATCCGCCACGCAATAGCACGCGATGGCGCTACGTTTTATTGGGGAGTGAATTCAATGTCAGTAGCCGAGAACATAGAGGCCAGTTCGGATGAGGAAGCGGCGCCTCAGGAATTGACGGACGGGTTCCATCTCATCATCGACGCGTTCAAGCTGAACGGCATCAACACGATCTACAATGTTCCCGGCATTCCGATCACAGACCTGGGCCGCATCATGCAAGCGGAAGGTATGCGCGTGCTCTCCTTCCGGCACGAGCAGCACGCGGGATATGCGGCGGCTATCGCCGGATACCTCACGAAAAAGCCCGGCGTATGCATGACCGTTTCCGCACCGGGTTTCCTCAACGGCCTGACCGCACTGGCCCATGCCACGACCAACTGTTACCCGATGATCCTGATTTCGGGCTCCTCGGAGCGCGAAATCGTCGATCTGCAGCAGGGCGACTATGAAGAGATGGATCAGCTCGCCATCGCCAAGCCGTTGTGCAAAGCCGCATTCCGTATCCTGCATGCCGAGGACATCGGGATCGGGGTTGCTCGCGCCATACGGGCGGCGCTGTCCGGTCGTCCCGGCGGTGTCTATCTCGATCTGCCGGCGCAGCTGATGGCGCAAACCATGGATGCCGCGGCAGGTGAGAAGTCACTGGTCCAAGTCATTGACCCGGCGCCAGCACAGATCCCTGCCCCGGAAGCGATCACACGTGCTCTCGAGGTCCTGAAAGAAGCGAAACGCCCCCTGATCATTCTCGGCAAGGGTGCGGCCTATGCGCAAGCTGATGAGGACATCCGCGCATTGGTGGAAAAGAGCGGCATTCCATATCTGCCAATGAGCATGGCCAAGGGCCTGCTCCCGGACACCCATCCGCAGTCGGCCGGTCCGGCAAGATCGCTCGTGCTCAAGGAGTCCGATACGGTGATGCTGATCGGTGCGCGCCTCAACTGGCTTCTCTCGCACGGCAAGGGCAAGGCGTGGGGCAACAATGAGAAGAAGTTCATCCAAGTCGATATCGAGCCGAAGGAGATGGACAGCAATGTCGAGATCGCCGCGCCCGTCGTAGGTGACATTGCCTCCTGCGTCTCCGCCCTCCTTGAAGCCATGGGCGATGACTGGACACCACCGCCCGCCGATTGGACCGAGGCCGTCAACACCAAGCGTCAATCGAATGTCGAGCGGATGGCGCCGAAGTTGCAGAACAATAATGTACCGATGGATTTTCACGGCGCGCTCGGCGTCTTGCGAACGATCGTTGCAGAGCGGCCGGACGCCATCCTGGTCAACGAAGGTGCCAACACGCTCGACTTCGCCCGCGGCGTCATCGATATGTACAAACCGCGGAAACGCCTGGACGTCGGCACCTGGGGCGTAATGGGCATCGGCATGGGCCAGGCGATTGCCGCGGCGGTCGAGACGGGCCATCCCGTACTCGCGGTCGAGGGCGACAGCGCTTTCGGCTTTTCCGGCATGGAGGTCGAGACGATCTGCCGCTACAACCTCCCCGTTTGTGTGGTCGTTTTCAACAATAGCGGAATCTACCGGGGTACGGACGTCAACCCGACCGGCGGTCCGGATGTGGCGCCGACCGTGTTCGTCAAGGACGCGCGATACGACAAGATGATGGAGGCGTTCGGCGGCGTCGGTTACCACGCGACCTCCCCCGATGAGCTGAGACAGGCGGTCAACGAGGCCATGGACTCTGGCAAGCCGTCGCTCGTGAACGCCGTGATCGATCCGGCCGCAGGGACCGAGAGCGGGCGCATCGGCAATCTCAATCCGCAGAGCGTGGTTTCGAAAAAGTAATCCCGCTCCACTAAGACAACGCTTCAAGGACAGGGGCATACAATGAAAGCTCTCGAAGGCGTCCGCATCCTGGACATGACACACGTTCAGTCGGGCCCGACCTGCACCCAACTGCTGGCATGGTTCGGCGCCGATGTGATCAAGGTGGAGCGCCCCGGGGTCGGCGACGCGACGCGGGGACAGTTGCGGGATATTCCGGACGTGGACAGCCTCTACTTCACCATGCTCAATCACAACAAGCGGTCGATCACGCTGAACACGAAGTCGGAAAAGGGCAAGGAGATATTCGAGGGACTTCTCAAGGCTTGCGATGTCATGGTCGAGAACTTCGCTCCGGGCGCCCTCGACCGGATGGGTTTCAGTTGGGAACGCATTCAGGAAATCAATCCGCGGCTGATCTATGCGTCCGTGAAAGGGTTCGGGCCCGGTCCCTACGAAGACTGCAAGGTTTACGAAAACGTGGCCCAGTGCACAGGCGGCTCGGCGTCCACGACTGGCTTTCTTGGCGGCCCCCCGACGGTGACGGGCGCGCAGATCGGCGACTCCGGAACCGGCCTTCATCTGGCGCTCGGCATCGTGACGGCGCTGTTCCATCGGGAGAAGTCCGGAAAAGGACAGCGCGTTCTGGCGGCAATGCAGGACGGCGTGCTGAACCTCTGCCGCGTCAAACTGCGTGACCAGCAGCGTCTGCAGCACGGGCCTCTCAAAGAGTACAGCCAGTTCGGTCAGGGCATCGAGTTCGGGGAAGCGACGCCCCGCGCCGGGAACGATTCCGGTGGCGGGCAGCCGGGCTGGATTCTCAAGTGCAAGGGTTGGGAAACGGACCCGGACGCCTATGTCTACTTCATCACCCAGGCAGCCGTGTGGGGCAATATCTGCGACCTCATCGGCGAGCCGGACTGGAAGGAGCATCCCGACTACGCCAAACCGGAGGCTCGTCTCGACAAGATCCCGCAGATCTTTGACCGGATCGAGGAGTGGACCAAGACCAAGACGAAACTCGAGGTCATGGAAGCGTGCAATCCGCTCAATATTCCATGCGGTCCGATCCTGTCCATGAAAGAGCTCGCCGAGGAGCCTTCGCTGCGCGAGACCGGCACCATCGTCGAGGTCGACCACCCGACCCGCGGCGCGTATCTCACGGTCGGCAACCCGGTCAAGCTTTCGGATTCACCCGCCAAGGTCACGCGGTCGCCGCTTCTCGGGGAACACACCGACGAGATCCTGTCCGAGGTGCTGAACATGGGAAGCGATGACATCGCAGCGGCAAAGGCAGATGGCGCCGTCGGCGACGAGTTCGCCCGTTCGAAGGCCGCCGCCGAATAGTCTGCGACGGGCGAAGTCGGCCCTTTTCATTCATCGATCTTGCGATCTTTGGGAGCCAGGATCACGGTTCGACCGGTCCTGAATCTGTGCTCGTCTCACTATGCAAGACGATTGCTTTGATATTCCGGAACCGGCATAGTGCTGACGACGCAACCTTGCTTATCCATCACCCGGTCACATGCCGAAAACCAAGGCCAGTCAAGCCTATCGTCACTCATCCCGCGCTCGCAAGGCCCCGGCACCCGTTGAAGCGGGCGACGAGCTTTTGCGGTTCGGCGCCATGGGCAAGGCGTTCTCGATTCTCGAGACGCTCACCGGCAACTCTCATCCCTTGTCGATGGCGGAACTCGCGCGCGAGACCGGCATGACAAAACCGACCGCTCATCGCATCATCTCGGTCCTGGCCGAACTCGGGTTCGTTGAGCGCGATCAGGGCAAACGCGGTTATGTCGAGGGTGCCAGACTGATCCAGTTTTCGCTCGACGCGCTGAAAGCGACCGCGCAACGCAACATCCGTCATTCGATACTGCGCGCCCTTGCCGACGACACCCGCGAAACCTGCAATTTTGGAATTCTCGCCGGCGCGGAGGTGATCTACCTCGACCGGGTCGAGGCCAAATGGCCGCTTGGCCTGCGCTTCGAACCGGGAAGCCCGGTGCCGGCGCATTGCAGCGCCATCGGCAAACTTCTGCTTGCCCTCGAAACCTCGGACCGGCGCGATGAGTTGCTGCGCGCCATGCCTCTCACGCGACAAACCCGGAACACGATCACCAAAGTCTCGGGACTGATCCAGGACCTTGACCGAATCCGTAAGACTCAGGTCGGCATCGACGATCAGGAGTCCATCGACGGGGTCGTCTGTGTGGCGGTGCCCGTTCGCGCAGAGGATGGAAACCTCGTCGGCGGGCTTGCGGTCTCGGCGCCGCAGGCGCGGGTCACTATGGACGACGCCCTGCGCATGGTCCCGCAAATGCGCAAGGCCGCGACCAGACTGGGCAAGACCTTCTCCCTCGGACCCACGCGGTAGCGAGGCGCGCGGCGCCTGCCGGCGCCAAAGGCGCGCGCGCATCTCAAAAGAGCCGTGACTCGTTGAAAACACCATGCGTAGATACGATATTGAAATCAGCCGCGTAGAACGAGAACTGCGCGGGCCGCAAGGGCCCGCACGCGCAATGAAGAAGGCGGTCTGAATGGGGGACATTTCCACCGCGATTCTCTGGGGTTTCGCCGTTCTCGCGGTGAAACACACCATCGCCGACTACTTTCTGCAGACGGCATACATGTTCAAGAACAAGGGAACTTACGGCCATCCCGGCGGGCTGATTCATGCGGGGTTGCATGTCGCGCTTACGCCGGCCGTCTTCCTCGTCCTTCCTCCCGCATCCATGTTGCAGGTCTTTTCGATCCTGGCCGGCGAGTTCGTGGTCCACTATCACCTCGATTGGTCAAAGGAACAGTTGATCAAGCATTACCACCTCACCCAGGCCGACCCCTGGTTCTGGCACCTCTTCGGCCTCGACCAACTCGGGCACTCGCTAACCTATCTGGTGATTATCGCGATCCTGATTCCGTAGGGCCCAGGGGCCTTCTCGATCAAATCGGAGCCCTTCCGACGGAGCGATCTTGCGACGAGGCTCTAGATCAGGGCCGAGATTTCGCGGTTCGCGAATTCCAGACGGTCCGACAACACGCGTACGATCAAACGGTAGAATGCCGCCGCCGCCTTCGGGTCCTCTTCCTGCATCTTCTCGAAGTTCCTGCGCGTGAGCCTGAAGATGACCGTGGGCTGCTCCGCGATCACGGCGGCAACCCTCGGCGCCCGGCGGAAAAAGCCCATCTCGCCGATCACCGTCTGCGCCGCCATGCGCCGGAGGCGGATCGGATGTCCGTTTTCGTCGGTCACCGTGATTGCGACGCATCCGGTCGCCAGGATTTCCACCGAGTTGGAGCGTCCACCCTGCTTCAGGACGACCTCGCCTTCCTTGAATCTCTTGCGCGTGAAGTAGGACATCAGGCGCGCCGGCTCCAGTTCGTCTCCGAACACACCCTTGAGCCAATCCTCGAATCTGTCCTCCGTCGCATCGTCGCTTGCGTACTCGCTCAACAGGCGGTTTTCACACCATTCAAGCGCCTCGTTGCGGTCCGGAAACTCCTGGTGGGGGCCGTCCGGCGTAATGATCCCGGCCGCCGAGAACGCATTTCGGAGTTGCTCGTTCAAACCCGCGAACGCAATGAACGCGGCGCGCTCGTCGCAATAGTTTCTGATCTTTACGATGCTGAGCACCGCCGACGTATCGAGACCCGGAACACTGCTGAAATCCAGCACCAGAAAACGAACGTTCGGATCCGTTTGCGCGTCCATCGTCCGTCTGATGAACTCGAACAGCCGGTTTGACGAGCCGAAGAAGATGAAGCCCGCGAGCCACAGCACATGGATCTGCGCGCCGTGTTGTCTCAGCAGCGCCGCGTCGTGTGGGGACCGTTCCACATCGCTGGCGAAATCAAGACGCGTCAGGTGGCGGCGCACGACGCCGATACGGCTGTAGCTGATCGCGAACAAGAGGCACGCCCCGACGATCCCGAGCATCACGCCCGGCAGGTATCCGGCATACACGATCGCGACCATGATCGCCCCCGCCAGCAGCCCCTCGGTCAGCGAGCGCTGCGCCGGTGACCGCAACAAGGCTTCGGTGAGGACAACGAGGCCGAGATAGGCCAGCAGGCCGCCGAGGAGCGGTGTAGGAATGAGGCTCGCGATATCGGCGCCGAAAAACAGGACGCATGCCACGAAGGCTGCGGCAGCGACGCCGCTCAGCCGCGAGACCGCGCCCGCCTCCTGAATGAGAATGCTTCCGCTGAGCGACAGGTTGCCGGCCGCGCCCCCGGCAAACCCGCTCAGGATGTTCGCGATGCCGTTATATTTGAGCTCCTTGTTGAGATCCGCGGATTGCTGACGCGCCACTTCGAGGCTGGAGACGTCGAGCAGCACCGACAGCGCCGTCACGCCGCAGACCGCGCCGATCTCCGCCGCCACCAGCAACAGCGCCGCCCAGTCGATGTCGTGTTCGACCAGGGCCGGAATTGGCAACCAGAACTTCACATCCGTTGCCCCCGACAGGTACCAGGCCGACCGGCCGCCGAGATCATCAACCATGCCCATGCCGAGCAGGACGAAATCGACGACCAGCACCGAGGCGAAGAAGGTCAAGGGCAACACAAGGAAGCTCTTGATCATCCGCCGCAGGATGAAAACACCGACGGCGAATACACACCCGAGAACGAGCTGTGGCAGGACGTCCGGCGACACCAGTGACACGATCGAGTTGAACGAAAGGCGCGGCGCAACACCTGTCATCACCTCGATACCGCCGGTCGTGAGCAGCCACCCGGAGGCGGCCAGAAACCCGCCGATAACGGGATATGGAACAAACCTCAGCCACACGCCGAGACGGAACGCGCCGATGGCGAACAACAGGAATCCGGTCAGCAGAGTCGCGACGGAAATCGCGATCATCACGTGGAGGACCGTCTGCTCGGCGTCCATGCCGCGCAGCAACGTGTTCGCGGCAAGCGCCGTCGCCAGCACGCTCATGACCGCGACCGCCGGCGTGTCGGGTCCCGCGCCCGCGGGGAAGAGCGTACTGGTCAGGGCAACGATGAAACAGGTGATCACCGTGCCGGTCAGCAGCGCCGACAGGCCAAGGTTCAAACCGCCGACCAGCTCACCCTGGAAGATCAGGGCACTGAACGAGATACAATAGGTGACGATAACGAGCGCGAATACGAGACCGCTCACGCAATCGCGGAAAAGCCCTGCCGAGCCTGTGCCGCTCAGGCCGTGCAAGGGCCGATGGCCGAGTTTACGGAGTTGTATCAAGGCGTCGGATCACACACTCAGGACCGGGAAGCCCAAAGATGAACCGCGCAAGGCCTTACATTGCAAGCAAAAAAAGACGGCAACCTTTACTGAACCGACCGGAGCCTTCGTCTCAGCCGTCAGATGAGCGAATTCATGGCCCTCAGCCGATCGGCAAGCGTGCGCATGACATTGATCGCGAAATACGGCGTCTCTGTCACGAGAAACACAAACCCGCGCTCATTGACGGCCACCAGAGAGCAGTCGGTCTTGGCATATGCGTCGGCGCTGCGCGGCGAGCCGTCGATCAGTGCCATTTCCCCGAAAATCCCCTTCGGACCGACGGTTGCGACAACGTTTCCGTCGCGCTTGATCTCGACCTCGCCGGCGCGCACGATGAACATCTTGTCGCCGTCATCACCCTCCTTGAAAATCTCATCGCCTGCTTCGAGCTCCTGCACCGGATAGCCGGAGTTGGCGAGCATATCGTAGTTGATTTCTTTCTCTGACACGTGTGCTCCTCCGAGCTCTCTGTGACTGTCACGATTCAGTCATACGCGGGGTGCGTGTACGTTATGTGACAGTCTTTCAGTCAACCGGAACAATCGCATACCGGTTCAATCGCCGATTCCGGATCGCCGCCGGACGTCGACCCAGGCCGCGTTGTGATCAAGGTCGCCCTGCCCGCTATCGACCAGATTCTGGAAGGTCTTCCGGACCTCGTTCGTGACCGGCATGACAAGACCGAGCGACTCCCCGAGCTGTTCCGCCGTCCGCGTATCCTTGAGCTGGATTTCACAGCGCGCGCCCGCCGCGAAGTTGCCCTGCACCATCCGCGACCCGTGATTCTGCAGGATCGGCGAATCCGCGAACCCGCCTTTCAGGGCTTCGATCACCGCTTCGGTATCCGCTCCGCCGGCCTGCGCCAGCAACAGCGCCTCCGCGACCGTCTGAATGGTGTTGCCGACGATCACCTGATTGGCGAGTTTGGCGAGAGACCCGGTCCCGGCCGGACCGACGCGGGTCGAACGACCGAAGACGGAGAAGACCGGCTGAACATCGGCGAATGCCTGCGCATCGCCGCCGGCCATGATCGTGAGCGTGCCGTCCCGGGCGCCCGGCTCGCCGCCCGACACCGGTGCGTCGAGATAGCGGATGCCGCGGGCCGATGCGGCCGCGGCTTGAGCGGACGCCGTCTCCATGGGGATCGAGCTCATGACGACCAGCGTCGCCCCCTCGCGCATCCGCCCGAGCAACCCCTCCCCGCCGTCTTCCCCCATGATGACGGCGTCACTCGCCGGGCCGTCGCTCACCATCACGATCACCGTGTCGACATCTTCACCGGCATCCGCGGCCGTTCGCGCCACCGTTACGCCGAAGTCCCGCAGCGGTTCGGCCTTGGCCGGCGTTCGGTTCCAGGCGATCACGGGGTGCCCGGCCTCCGCGAGGCGGCGCGCCATGTGAAATCCCATGATCCCGATCCCGACAAAACCGATTGATGCTCTTTCAGCCATGCTGTTTTTCTCCCGATCCCTTCAACGGTTGCCGCGCCCTTCTGTTATCATCCCGGCGCAAGTTCAATCAAAACCCAGCCGAAAACAGAACGCGAAAGGAGCAGCCTGTGGGCACGTACAGGATTGCCGCCATACCCGGCGACGGCATCGGCAAGGAAGTCATTGCCGCCGGGTGTCATGTCCTTGAAAGCCTGGCGAACGGTCACTCCGACCTGACGCTCGAGTTCGAGGTCCTGCCCTGGGGAAGCGACATGTACCTCGAGACCGGGGCTATGATGCCGGATGACGCGCTCGACAGACTGCGAGGGTTCGATGCGATTTACTTCGGATCCGCCGGCGACCCGCGGATTCCAGATCACATTTCCCTTTGGAAGCTGAGGCTGGCCATCTGTCAGGGGCTCGACCAGTACGCCAACATCCGGCCGACGAAACTGTTGCCGGGCCTTTCGAGCCCGCTCAAGACCGGAACGCCGGAAACGATCGACTGGTTCATTGTCCGGGAGAACTCGGAGGGCGAATACTCGGGCGCGGGCGGGCGCGTGCACCAGGCGTTGTCGAACGAGGTCGGGCTCGATGTTTCCGTCATCACCCGCGAAGGCGCTGAGCGGATCCAGAGGTTCGCACTCGATATCGCCCGCGCACGGCCCCGCAAGAAGCTGACCCTCGTCACCAAGTCCAATGCCCAGCGCCATGCCATGGTGTTGTGGGACGAAGTGTTCGAGGAGGTGTCCCAAGACTATGCGGACATTCAGACCGAGCGGGTGCTCGTCGACGCCATGGCGGCCCGTTTTGTCACCGATCCGGAGAGCATCGACACCGTTGTCGCCACGAACCTGCATGCCGACGTACTCAGCGATCTGGCCGCGGCCTTGTCAGGCAGTCTCGGCCTGGCGCCAACCGGCAACATCAATCCCGAGCGCAAGGCGCCTTCCATGTTCGAGCCCATCCACGGGTCGGCCTTCGATATCATGGGTCACGGGTCCGCCAATCCGCTCGGTGCGATCTGGTCCGCATCGTTGATGCTGGGGCATCTCGGCGAGAAGGACGCCGCGGCGCAACTGCTCGGCGCAGTCGAACGGGTGACGGAGGAAGGTTCGTCTCTGCCCCGCGACCTTGGCGGTCAGGCGGGAACCGATGAGGTGACCAAAGCGGTATGTGACGCGCTTTAACCCGACCGGTGTCAGCGCGACGGGCCGGCAGGATCGGCCGTCGTCGCCTTCGGATCCCAGTTGCCGACGTCGAGTGCATCGTCGACGGTCCACTGGCCGGGCTTGCCGTGACCCGCGCAATGACGCGCCAGCAACGCATTGAACTGACTGCGCGGCATCAACTGAAATCCGGCCTGGGCGAGATGTCCGGAATAGTACTTCGCGTCGTTCAGCACATATCCCCAGTGCTGGAGATGACACGACAGCGTTGCGAATCCGACTTTTGAAGCGTCGCGCTGGCGGGCGAATTGGGATTCGGTAAAGAACACGTCGCCCACGGAGATCCCGAAAACGCCGCCGGCAAGATTGCCGTCGTCGTCCCACACGTCGACCGAATGGGCGTAACCCGCCGCGTGAAGGGCGCAATAGGCTTCGATGATGTCCTCGGTGATCCATGTCAGCCGAAGCCTGCCTGGGCGAGGCTCGGCGCAACCGCGCATGACCTCCTCGAATGCCTGATCGAAGGTCACCTTGTACCGCCCGCTCCTCAGCCGACGGCGGAGGTTCTTTTCCATGTGGAAATCCGGAATGCGCAGGACCATACGCGTGCTTGGGGCCCACCACTTGTATGGTCGGACGTGGCAGAGCTGAAACAATCCCGCCCGATACCCGGAAACGAGCGTTTCGACGCGCAGATCAGGACAAATGCCGACGAGGCCATCCGGATTTTTCAGCGCCGTCTCGGGATCCGGGAGCTGACGACCGGCGACGCGCGGGCTGAATGCGCTCTTCAGCACCATCCAGAGAACGTTGGGAACACCCCACAGACGCGGCGGTTTCAGGCTCCAGAGGCTTGCAAGCACCACACGCCGGACCCGATCCAGGACCGGTTCGGACGCGCTCGGTGCCTTGTCCGCCCCCTGCGCGCGGTGGTGCGGGCGATCGAGGGTTTCACCTGTCATGGTCATGCTGATCATCCCCTGATTGCAAGCGCTCCCGGCGTCCGTGCGACGGATTACGGGCCCGGACGACGTTTCAGATAGCACGAGGATGTTAAATTTCATTTTCGGGTGTGCGCACGGCGCAGACATACACGCATAGATTGCAAAGAATAGAATCACGCACGCCAAGACCACGTGCCAGCCGCCCAAGAGTTTGAATGTGGCTCAATTAGGGCGCAAAATAGGCGACAAAAATAAAGATCAGACATTTTTCGCCAAAATTCGCGAAAATCAAAATAAGAACAAATTCTTCAATAATTCTTATGCCCGAAACAATTCAATTATTTGAAACATACTTGACGATGTGAAGACATCTTAGTGTCAAAATTATTTCACAGAATCCTGATCTTACTACGTTGATTCAAATGTAAACTGTGTTAAGATAACGTAAATGGTGCCGACGAATCCGAAACGGGGATAAGACAAAAATAGAGCGCCCTCGTCCGCGGGTCGGCTGACGAAGGAGGCGAAAATGTCGACACCCCTCATGCCGCGTGAGAGTGCGACATTCCCGAGGCACTTCTGGCTCGGGCTGGCATTGTCAGCGTCGTTGTGGGCGCTGCTTGGCCTTGGGAGTGCGATTGGCTGAAGCGAACGAGTTTCCTGGCACACCTGTTTCGTGGTGGCGGGATGTGTCGGAATGACCAAAGGACCCTGCATATCGATTTCGGCAGAAATGGCGAAACTCCAAGCAACCACGGAATTATGCGTTTAAGTACCGCGCGTAATTGCAATCATCCCACATTGCGGACGCCTAGAGCGTCCGCTTCTTTTTTGCCGATTCGGTTTTCACGGTCGTGACGGTTTGCTCGGCAATCCAGGCGCCGAAGTCGGTGTCGGTGTGCAACGGGTCGAGAACGTAAAGCGCCGGCGTGTCGTAGGGATGCAGCGCCTTGGTTCGCCGAAGCACTTCCTCCTGGCATCTCCGGCTGGTCTTGATGAGCATCACCGCCTCCGATGTCTCGTGCAGTTCTCCCTGCCACTCGTAGATCGACGTCATCGCAGGGACGATATTCATGCACGCGGCAAGGCGATGCTTGATCAGCTCATGCCCCACGACCTTCGCCTGTTCAATACTCTCAAACGTCGTATAGACCACGATAAGATCGGTCTCTCGCCCCATCTCGGTCGTCTCCTTTCACTTGCGACACCTGCCACAGATAAGGCAAACACGGTCGCACGGGCGCTCGTGTTACGTCTATAGTGCGCCTCCGATTGCCGCTGAACACGACCGTCATGTCCGAACGCCCGAAGACATTTGAGAAAATCGCATTCGTCGCGAGCGAGCATCCCGACGCGGAGAGCGCCGCTGAGCGGCTCGTTGCGCGATACGGCAACACCGATCCCGACAGCGCCGATGCCATTGTCGCGCTGGGCGGCGACGGGCTGATGCTGCAGACGCTTCATGCGCACATGAGCAACGACACGCCGATATACGGGATGCATTGCGGCTCGGTCGGTTTTCTGATGAACGAATATAACGAAGACGGACTGCACGAACGTCTCGGGGCCGCAAAGGTCAACGTTATTCATCCATTGCGCATGCAGGCCAAGGGCGTGGACGGCAAGTCACACGAAGCGCTGGCGATCAACGAAGTGTCGCTGTTCCGCGCGTCCTATCAGGCGGCAAAGCTGAAGATCTCGGTCGACGGCAAGCTGCGCATGAAAGAGCTCATCTGCGACGGGGTCCTTGTCGCAACGCCCGCCGGCAGCACCGCATACAACCTCTCCGCATACGGGCCGATTCTCCCGATCAATGCGCAGCTCCTTGCCCTGACACCGATCAGTCCGTTTCGCCCGCGGCGCTGGCGCGGTGCACTGCTGCCGAATGAAGCGAAGGTCCGACTGGAAGTGCTTGAATCGAACAAGCGCCCGGTCAACGCCGTCGCCGATCACACCGAGTTCCGGGATGTCCTCGAGGTTGGGATCGAGGAGGATACGTCCATCAGCCTGCACATGATGTTCGATTCCGATCACGCTCTCGATGAGCGCATTCTCGCTGAGCAGTTCCTCTACTAGAGCCGCTTCGCTCAAATCGGCACACCATCTTTAGTGATTGTTAAGCAAACGCGCACACGATGGCAGGGAGTTTCCTGATCAGCGTACCGTGGCAGGATCGGCCGCGGTGTATCGAGTTATCTGCGTATGGCCAAGATCGCGTTCGACGAGCTGAGGTTTGTGGTCGCCGACGACAACGCGCATATGCGGCGGATCGTGCGCACCCTCCTTCGGGCATTCGGATGCCGCGAGATCTACGAGGCGGAGGACGGCGCGTCCGGCCTCGAGGCGGTCGAGGCGTATTCGCCCGACATTCTCATAACCGACATCACCATGCCGATCTTTGACGGCATTGAACTCACGCGGATGATCCGCAACCCGGAGGGCTGCCGGCACCCGTTTCTGCCGATCATCATCCTCTCGGCCTATTCCGAGAAGAAGCACGTGATCGCCGCGCGCGATGCAGGCGCGACCGAGTTCCTGTGCAAGCCCGTTTCCGCCACGGCGCTCTATCGTCGCATCCAGAACGTCATCGCGAATCCGCGCGACTTCATTCGCACGAAAACCTACTTCGGTCCTGACCGCCGACGTTACGTGAACCCCAACTACTCGGGCGTCGAGCGCCGGACCGGCGACGGATCGGAGAACATCATCGATCCCAATCAGGTGCACATCGAGGCATAACAGGAACAAGGAAGGTTCATGCAAGCCCGGCAAGAGCAAGTCGACATCGCGGCACGCGCCAAGGCGATCATCAGACCGCAACAGCTTTTACGCGAAAAGTGCCTGCGCCCCGGCGACGCCGAGGAGGCGGCGGTAGAGGCAATTGCGAATGCCGAGCAAGCGCTTCAGCAGCTCTCCGTCAACTTTGACGACTGGATGGCCGCCGAGGCGGCACAACTCGGCGCCGCGCGCAACGCGGCCAAGGCCTCCGGCTTCTGTGAGGAGCCGCTGACCGAATTGTTCCAGGCGGCTCACAATCTCAAGGGACAGGCAACCACCCTCGGTTATCCGTTCGCCGACGAGATCTGTGCATCCCTGTGCCGGCTGATCGACAAGACGCCTGACAAGTCGAAGCTGCCGGCTGTTCTCGTTGACCAGCACGTCGATGCCGTCTGCGCGCTGGTCAGGGAAGGCGCCAAGGGGAATGACAATCCCAAGGCTTCGGTCCTGGCAAAACGGCTACGCGACGTGACGAACGATTTCCTTCAGCAGGTCGCCTAGAGCTTCTTCAATTGAATCCGGGTCAATTCCCGTAAAGTGACTGGCGTTCCCAATAGGCAAACCGGTCGCCGTCCCGGGACGCCGAGGCGGTTCGTACCCTGCGGGATGCCGCCTCATCGCGCTTTGCGCTCTGCTCGAGAAGCCCTTGCGCGCGTGTCGACTTCTTGCTCTGCACCGGTTGCGGCTCGTTCGCGTCTGACCCTGCGGGCGCGGACGTGTGCCACGGCAAGGGCGCCGACGCCACCGGCGCAGTGGACGGAGGCGGCGAATTGACGATCGTTGTCCAGGTGCCGATCCCCTGCAGTTCATTGCGGGCATCCATCTCCGGCGGATCCACTTTCAGCGTGGCGTGCGGCAGAGCCGCGATCTTGGCGGTCGGCGCGATGGGAGAGCCTTTGTTCCCAAGCAGTCCGATGGCTTTTGCCGCCTCCGGTCCGATCATGCGCGCTTCTACGCCGGGACCAATCGACTCCAGCTCGACCACGCCCGGCTGGCTCTCCGGTTTCAGGGCCGCCTGTTGAACGAGCTCGGATCGAAGCTGCGGAAGCGGTCGAGCGAGTTCGCGTCGACGCTCCGGGAGCGGTTGAGCGAGTTCGGGCCGACGCTCCGGGAGCGGCGGAACGGAGGCCGGTGCGGCAGCGATTTTCGCAGCCGCAGGTTTAGCGGCAGGCGCATCAGCGACATTGACCGGCTTGGCCTTTGCCGGCCCGGCCGGGTTGCCGGCGTTTGGTTTTGCGATCCCGGTGGCCTGGAGTTCGGCGTGATCCCTTACAAGGTTCTTGTAGACCTGCTCGATGGTGCGCGGGCGCCCGCGGGAATAGAAGATCGGCTTGTTTGCGCGGGCCGCTTTCGGAAAGTGCCGGTCGGCGCGCGCGTTCGGTTTCGTATCCGCCAGCGAGATCATCTCGGCCGCGCCCTTCGCACCCAGAAAATGCGCGATGTAGAGCTCACCCTGGCTTGGCCGCCGGCCCAGCTTGCTCTCCATGAATTCGGAATTCTGCTTGGTGAACTCCCCGGCCATCATGGCGGAGACTTCCGGGTTGTGCCGCAGTTTCAGGATCTCGCCGCGCAGCTTCTGGTTCGGCACGTAATACTTGCCGCTGCGGGTCGTGAAGATGTGCGGCGTGTATTTGTCGAGGCCGAACTTGTTGCCGACCTCTTTGACCATCTGCAGCCAGGTTCCCTCAATAAACTGAAACAGGCCGGCGGCGCTCGACGTCTTCGCTTTCGCGCCCTTGTCAAACGAGCTTTCGCGCGCCGCGGTGTTCATCAGATAGGAGAAATCCGCTCCGGTCGCGCGGCTGGCTTTCTTGATCGCATTCGCGATACTCATGGGCGCCTTGAGCGCGGAAGAAACCAGAGACATGTTCAATTATACGATTCCAACCTGATACGCCTGACACACCGGAATCGCCCTGCTGCCGTCTATGCAACCGAAGCTAGAGATTTATGGTAAATGCGGCGTTAACTCCTGTGTCAGAATTGGGCGCGGCAGGATCTGCAAAAGAGGTTTGATATGAGTGGTTTACATTTTGAGGAGCTGGAACCCGAACAGGAGTTCAAACATCCCATTCGGCGCACCGTGACCGAGATGGACAACACCCTGTTCAGCGCCCTCACCTACAATCCTCAGCCACTGCATATCGACCGACATTACTGCGAGACGGAAACCGAGTTCGGCCAGCCGCTGATGAACAGCTACTTCACGCTCGGCCTCGTCGTCGGCATCGCCGTCAGCGATATCTCTCTGGGAACGTCGATCGCCAATCTGGGAATGACGGATGTGCGCTTCCCGGCGCCCGTTTTCCATGGCGATACGCTGCATGTGGTGACGAAGGTGGTCGGCAAGCGCGAAAGCAAGTCACGGCCGAACGCCGGGATCGTTGAATTTCGCCACGAAGCGTTTAATCAGGACGACACGCTCGTTGCGACGTGCACGCGGCAGGTTCTGCTGCGCAAGAAGAACACAACACAAGGCTGACTCCATGCGCTCACTCCTTTTCACACCCGGCGACAGCGACCGCAAACTCACCAAGGGCCTCACAAGCGGCGCCGACGTGATTCTGATCGATCTTGAAGACGCGGTGGCGCCGGACAGCAAGTCCGCCGCCCGCGACATGACTGCACATTTCCTGGCCCAGGACGCCGCCCGCAACGCCGACATGCCGCTCTACGTCCGCATCAACGATCTCGAGACGGAGTGGGCGCAGGAGGATCTGGCGCGCGTCGTCCCGGTGCAGCCGGCGGGCATCATGCTGCCGAAGGCGCGGTCGCATGACGACGTGGTTCGCCTTGCGCAAATGCTCGATCGCCTTGAGCAATCGGCAGGTCTCGAGCAGGGCAGCATCTCAATTCTTGTGATCGCCCTTGAAATTCCGGAAGCCCTGCTGAACATCGCCTCGTTTCAGACCTGCGATCCGCGGGTCAGCGGCATCACCTGGGGCAGCGAGGATCTGGCCACCGGGCTCGGGGCGCACGCCAGCCGGGATGCCGCCGGCGCGTATCGTGCACCAATCGAGCTCGCGCGCTCCCTCTGCCTCGCGGCAGGGTCGGCCGCCGGCGTGCACGTCATCGACACGGTCTATGCGGACTTCCGCGATCTCGACGGACTGAAAGCCGACGCCGAGCGCGCCGCGGCGGACGGGTTTTCCGGCAAGCTCGCCATTCATCCCGATCAGGTTGCGGTCATCAATGCGGCGTTCACGCCGGCTGAAGACGAGGTCGCCCGGGCGCGCCGCATCGTCGAGGCCTTTGATGCCCAGCCCGGGGCCGGCGTGATCAACCTCGACGGCGCCATGGTGGACATGCCGCACCTTCAGAATGCACGGAAACTCCTGGAGCGTGCCGGCCTGAGCTAGATCCCCGGAACGCGGGCGTTCAGGGCCGGTCCATGGAGAACACCGTGTCGACGACCGTGTAGTCCATGTATCCGAGCCGGGCGATCGGGCGCAGTTTCTGCATATCCACCAGCCCCTCGTTCAGCACGCTTTCATCGATGTGGATTCCGATTACGTGTCCGAGCACGACGCCGTATCCGTCCTGCCCCACGGGCGCGGGCAGTTGGACGGTCTGGAAATGCTTGCATTCAAGCGCCACCGGCGACTCGGCCACGCGCGGCGGCTTGACCAGGCGTGACGGCGCCGGCGTCAGGCCGGCAAGGTCCATCTCGTCAACCTCCGGTCCCACGCCGGCCGACGTTACATTCATGTGCTCGCGCAGGTCATACGTCGCAAGGCAACACACGAACTCGCCCGTTTCTTCGGCATTGCGCTGGCTGTCCTTCTGGCCGGAGGATGAGAACATCACGAATGGAGGGATATCCGAAACGCCATTGAAGAAACTGTAAGGCGCCAGATTGACCACCCCTTCGGTCGAGATGGTCGAGATCCAGCCGATCGGCCGCGGCGCGACCAGCGCCTTGAACGGATTGCGTTTCAATCCATGGTCATTTGTCTCGGTTTCGTAAAACACCGCTTACTCTCCGGTTTTCAATGCTTTAAGGCGATTTTCTCAAGCGCTTTCACAAGGGGCGCCAATGGCTGACAATGGCATCCAGATCGGGGCGATCGCGCTCCTTGGGCGCCTCTTTCGCCGTGCCAATGTAGACGAACCCGGCCACACGTTCCCCGTCCTTCAGCCCGAGCGCCCGACCGACGGTTTCATCATAGGCATACCATTCGGTGATCCACTGTGCCGAAAAACCGGCGGCGTTGGCAGCGATCAGCAAGTTCTGGCAGGCGGCGCCGGCGGAGAGGATCTGCTCCCATTCGGGTACGCTTTTCTTGTCGGCGATGCTCGAAATCACCGCCACCACGACCGGCGCCCGGGTGAAGCGCCCGGCCTCCGTCTCCCGGCGGAAAGCACTGGGGTCGGGATCCGACGCCTCATACGCGCTCGCCAGCACCTCGCCGAATGCCACCCTTGCATCGCCCTCGAACAGCACGAACCGCCAGGGTACGAGCTTCTTGTGGTCGGGAACACGCGCCGCAACCGTCAGGATCTTCTGCATCAGATCCACGTCGGGCCCCGGTGGGCCGAGATTGTTGGCAATGACCGAGCGGCGCGACAGAAGCAGGTTCAGCGCGTCTTCAGATGGGCTCTTTTCAGACATTCGACCACGAGTCCAGATTTGCACAGACCGCCCTGCCTAGCTCAAATCGTTCACGCAAACAACGCCACGTGTCATGGAAATCTCTTGCCCGGCGATGCCCCCGCCCGACACCTTGTCGCCGTGGTTTGAAGCTAGCCGTTGCCGTGATAATTTCCTGACTCGCTGCAATACGGCACCGGCGAGCGTGCCGCGCGACGAGCAAAGCTGACAGCAAATGCCCCTGAGCAAGACCCAAGTCGGGAGACGCCTGATGTCCAAGACCCTGCTTCGGCACGTATCAGTTTTGGCCATGACTGCGATTTTCGCGACGGCCGCGGACACGGTGCGCGCGCAGACCGCGGAGGAAGCGCCGAACGTCGTTATGATCCTCGATGCCTCCCGGAGCATGTGGGGGCAGATCAACAGCGTCAACAAGATCGTCAGCGCGCGCAACGCGGTCAATGCGATCGCCAAGCAGCATGAGGGCAAACTGTCTCTCGGTCTCGTTGCCTACGGGCACCGGGAAGCGACCGGATGCAAGGATATCCAGGTGGTCTTTTCACCGGGAAAGCAGAATGCTGCCGGTTTCGCCAAGAAGGTCAACACGATCAAGCCGAAGGGGTCGACGCCAATCGCCGCCTCGCTGATCAAGGCGGCAGAGACCGCGCGCTACAAGGAAAAGCCCGCCAGCATCGTGCTGATTGCCGACGGCATGGACAACTGCAAGGCGGACCCGTGTGCGACCGCGTCGAAGTTGAAGCAGGAAGGCAAGGACCTCACCATTCACGCTATCGCGTTCGATTCAAAGGCCAGGCAGAAACTCACCAAACTCAGTTGCATCGCCGAGAACGGCGGCGGCACGTTTGCACTTGCCAGCAACGCATCCGAACTCTCTGCCGGCGTGAAACGCGCCATCGACGCGGCCATGGCGCCGAAGTTGCCGAAGGTTGCGGCGGCGCCGAAACCGCGGATGCAGGCACCGGCGCCCTCGCAACAGGCGGCTCCGGGCCCCGCGCCACAACATGCGATGCCGAAGAGCGATCCGTTAACGACCGGAACGGCTGGCACCCCTGCTCCTCAAACAACCGCTCCGGTCACGACACCGCCGCCCGCACCGACACGGCAGTCAAAGCATGCGCTTTCTCCCGCAGGCGGTGCGGTGCCGGTTACGCTCGCCGCGCGCACCGTGGAAGGTGGCGCGATCATCAAATCCGGCATCGTCTGGTGGATCTACAAGAGCGGCAAGACCAAGGACGGGAAATACCAGCTCGTCGAATCCCTGCGCGATGCGACGCCCACCGCGGCCCTGCCGCCGGGCACCTACCGCGTTGCCGCGACATACGGCAAGGTCAATCTGATCAAGGACATCAATGTGCAGCAGGGCACGGCCGTTCGCGAGACCTTCGTTCTGAACGCCGGCGGGCTGCGGCTCGGGGCAGCGACGGCAGCCGGTGCGACCATTCCGCCGAATTCGGTGCGCTACGACATTTTCGCGGACGAAACCGAGTCCGATCAGTACGGCAACAGGAAGCTGATCGTCCGCGACGCCAAGCCGGGCGTCGTGATCCGCCTCAACGCCGGCGCTTATCACGTGGTCAGCACCTACGGTGACGCCAACGCCATCGTCCGCGCCGACGTAACCGTCGAGCCGGGCCGGCTGACGGATGCCATCGTCAATCACAGCGCGGCGAAAGTGACGCTGAAACTGGTCAACCAGCCGGGTGGCGAGGCGCTGGCCAACACCCAGTGGAACATCCTGACGCCGGGCGGCGATGTGGTGAAGGAGAGCGCAGGCGCCCTGCCGACGCACATTCTGGCCGCGGGGAACTACTCCGTCCTGGCCCGCCACCAGGGCAAGAACTACACGCGCGAATTCGCCATCGAGCCCGGAGAGGTCAAGCAGATCGAGGTCGTCATCCAGTAGACGTCACTCGGGCAGCGGGATGAACTCGTTGTCTCCCGGAACCGCGTCGAAGCGCCCGTTTGCCCAATCGGCCTTGGCTTCCTCGATACGCTCCTTCGAGCTGGAGACGAAGTTCCACCAGATGTAGCGCGGCCCGTCCGCGGCCTCGCCGCCGAGCAGCATCAGCCGGGCAGGTTGCGTGGCAACGATCGTGATCTCGTCTCCGGGCTTGAATACCAGCAACTGGTTCGCGCCGAACCTGTCGCCGGCGATCTCGACCTCGCCCGAGACGACGTAGATGGCGCGCTCCTCATGGTCGGCGGCGAGCGGCAGCCGCGCACCTTCCTCCAGATGCGCGTCCGCGTAGAACATCTCGCTGAACGCCTTGACCGGCGAGGACTCACCGAAGAGCGACCCGACGATCAGGCGGACCTGCTTTCCCTCGCCGCCGATGACCGGCAATGCGGCCTTGTCGTGATGCACGAAATCCGGCGCCGTTTCCTCCGCGCTCTTGGGCAGTGCCACCCAGGTCTGTATGCCCGCCAGTCGCGAGGGATGCTTGCGAACCTCCGCACCGGTCCGTTCGGAATGCGCGATGCCGCGCCCGGCGGTCATCCAGTTCACATCGCCCGGCTCGATCGTCATGTGGGTGCCGAGGCTGTCCCGGTGATCAATCGACCCGTCGAACAGATAGGTCACGGTGGCCAGGCCGATATGCGGATGCGGCCTCACATCCAGGCCGTTTCCGGTCAGGAATTCACCGGGACCCATCTCGTCGAAGAAGATGAAGGGACCGACCATCCGGCGTTGCCGCGTCGGCAGGGCCCGCCGCACTTCGAAACCGCCGATATCGGCCGTGCGTGGCACGACCACGAGGTCAATCTGATTGCAGGACTCGCTGTCCCCGAACGCCGGGTCGTCACACGCTTGGTAACTCATCGTACCTTTCCATTCACAACCTCAATGAAAGGGAACGATAGCAGCGAAAATCCAGATTTCCAGATCAGCCCCCTCTGGAGCCTTTTCGATTTGATCGGAGGGACTCTAGGCTGCCTGCGCGGTTTCGAGGCGCTTCAGATCGGGCGGGACCGCCTCCTCGACGAACGTGGCGATGGCTTCGTCCAGCGGCAGAACGATCTGCTCCTTCGAGCCGAGCCGGCGGATGGAAACCGTCCGCTCCTCCGCCTCGCGCTTGCCGCAGACGAACAGCACCGGGACCTTCGTCACGGAGTGCTCGCGAACCTTGTAGTTGATCTTCTCGTTGCGCAGATCGATGTCGCCCCGCAAGCCCGCCCTCTTCAGCGCCTTGAGAACCTCGCCCGCATAATCGTCGGCATCGGAAACGATGGTGGCAACCATCACCTGCACCGGCGCGAGCCAGAGCGGGAAATGCCCAGCGTGCTGTTCGATCAGGATGCCGGTGAAACGCTCCAGAGACCCGAACAAGGCCCGGTGCAGCATAACGGGTATGTGCTTCTCGCCGTCCTGTCCGATGTAAAACGCACCGAGCCGCTCGGGCAGGTTCAGATCGACCTGCAGCGTACCACACTGCCAGTCGCGGCCGATCGCGTCGCGGAGCACATATTCGAGCTTGGGCCCGTAAAAGGCGCCTTCGCCCGGATTGAACTCATACTCCATGCCGGCGGCTTCCACCGCCTTCTTGAGGGCTTCTTCCGATTGGTCCCAAACCTCGTCGGACCCGACGCGCTTCGCGGGCCGGTCGGAGAACTTGATGACCACGTCCTCGAAGCCGAAGTCGCGATAGATCGACAGGATCAGATCGTTGACCTTCACGCACTCCTCGGTGATCTGCTCGCGCGTACAGAAGATATGCGCATCGTCCTGTGTGAAATGGCGCACGCGCAACAGGCCGTGCAGGGCGCCGGACGGTTCGTAGCGATGCACCTTGCCGAATTCTGCCATTTTCGCAGGGAGTTCGCGATAACTCTTCAATCCGTTTTTGAAGATCTGAACATGACCGGGACAATTCATCGGCTTGCAGCAATAGACGCGTTCATCGGGCGTCACCGTCGTGAACATGTTCTCGCCGAACTTCTCCCAATGGCCCGACTGCTCCCACAACGCCTTGTCCAGCATGTCCGGTGAATTCACCTCGACGTAACCGGCGTCGTTCTGCCGGCGGCGCATGTAGTTGATCAGTTCCTGGAACAACGTCCAGCCCTTGGCGTGCCAGAATACGGAGCCCGGCGCCTCCTCCTGGAAGTGAAAGAGGTCCATCTCGCGACCCAAACGCCGATGGTCGCGTTTCTCCGCCTCTTCCAGCATCGTCAGGTACGCCTTGAGCTCCTTCTCGTTGGCCCAAGCCGTGCCGTAGATGCGCTGGAGCATCGGATTGTTGGAGTCGCCGCGCCAGTAGGCACCGGCGATGCTCAGGAGCTTGAACGCGTTGCCGACCTTTGCCGTCGTCGGCATGTGCGGACCCCGGCACAGATCGAACCAGTCTCCCTGGGAATAGACGCGGATTTCATCGCCTTCGGGAATCGCATCGACGAGTTCGACCTTGTACGTCTCGCCCATATCCTTGAAGACCTTCTCCGCTTTCTTGCGGTCCCAGACCTCCTTTTTGAAGGGCGCGCCGCGCGCAATGATCTCGCGCATCTTCTTTTCGATCTGCGGCAACTCGTCGGGATGGAACGGCTCTTCCCGGGCAAAGTCGTAATAGAAGCCGTTGTCGATCACCGGGCCTATGGTGACCTGCGTACCGGGATAGAGTTCCTGCACCGCTTCCGCCATGACGTGGGCTGCGTCATGGCGAATGAGTTCCAGCGCGGCGGGATCATCCCGCGTCACGATTTCGATGCTGGCGTCGTTCTCGATCGGATCGGCGAGGTCTGTCAGCTCGCCGTCGAGCTTCATGGCAACCGCCTTCTTCGCCAGCGACTTCGAAATCGACTCGGCCACGTCCACGCCGGTCACACCGGACTTGAACTCACGCGCATTACCATCGGGAAACGTTAGGGAAATCATATTTTCTTCCTCTCACTCACTGCAAACCAGGCAGGTAAGACGGATCGGTCCGCGATTCGGACCAGGATCGTGAGCCCGAATGTGGGACTCTACGGGGTTTTGTCAAGCCGCTGTTTTATATGACCGCCACCCCAGCGGCCATATCGCCAGGGCGCCCACCACGGGTGATGTTCGTTTCGAAGGTCGGGAACCGGATCGAAACCGCTCGGCCCCCACGGATTGCATCGCGCGAGCCGGGACAACGCAAGCCAGAACCCTTTCCACGCGCCGTTCCGCTCGATCGCCTCCTCGGCATATTCGGAGCAGGTGGGCAGGTAACGGCACTCACGGCCTGCAAACGCGGAAAACGTGTAGCGATAGAAGATTATGGGCGCCCTGATAATGGCCAGCACGGCCTTGCGGGACCGGGTCATGCCGCACCCGCCTCAGCTCTGTCGACGAGCGCCGTCGCGATCATGAGATCGAGGTGTGCGCCGCCGGCGTTCTTGAAGACCGTGATCTCATCCCGGTCTTGCCGCCCCGGTACACGCCCCGACACGAGATCGAAGTGATCGCCCAAAATATCCTCTTTCCGGATTGCGCCGCTTTGCAGCGGACCATCGATGTCGCCGACACCGTCGAGCGCCGTCTCCATGCAATTCACGAACAGCCTGCCGCGCGTGAACACCGCGTCGTCGGCCTCCCGCGTCTCCATGGAATAGCCACCGACGAGGTCCGCATGGGCACCGCGGCGCAACCAGTCTCCGCGAAGAATCGGCTCGGTTGCCATTGTCGCCGTCGTGACGATATCCGCGGTACGAACCGCGCTTTCGAGATCCGGCGCAACCTCCGCCTGGATGCCCTCCCCGCACAATTGATCCACCAGTGCTTGCGCGCGCTCGACCGTCCGGTTCCAGATCAGGACGCGCCGCAGCCTGGGACGAACGATGCAATGGGCCCGGACAAGCCAGGGCGCCAGTCCACCCGCGCCCGCAACCGCGAGCGTCTCGGCGTCTTCTCGTGACAACAACATCGAGCCGAGGGCGCTGTCGGCCGCCGTTTTCCAGTATGTCAGCTCGGTCGCCTCCAGCAGCGCTTTCGGACGGCCATCTTCGCCGTCAAACAGGACGACGACCGCCTGCACGGAGGGCAGCTCGGAGCGCTCGGGGTTGGCGGGAAAGATCGTGATGAGTTTCGAGCCGATGAGATCGCCGTCATTATGCGCCGACCGCACCATGAAGTGACCATCCGCGGGGCCGATCAGACTGTCTGCAAGGTGAGGCCGGCCGCCACGATGACCGCACTCCAGCGCATCGATCAGGGCCTTCAGGTCGAAGGCGCGACGCAATTCCTCCGCACTGAAGAAACGCATGTCTTTTCCGGTTCAGTGTTCACTCATCGCGCGGCGTTTCGATATCGTGTCCAGTGACTGCGGAAAGATGAGCCGACTTCGACATCAGGCACACGGCTCGGTATGCCGGGCCTGCGCTTCCTCGGGCCGATCCGCCTCAATCTGCCCGATGGCGTCCTCGACGGCATCAAACACAAGCAAAGTGGACGCGTGGCGTGCCTTGAAATCCCGGACAGGTTCCAGCACTTCCAGGTCATTCCACTTATCGTCAGGCGGCGGCCCGTCTTCCTTCAGCATCTTGCGCATGGTCTCGCCGACGGCGCGCAGCTCATCCGCAGTCGAGCCGATAATGTTGCGGGCCATTATGGATGATGCGGCCTGTCCGAGGAGGCAGGCCTTGACGGTTTGGCCATAGTCCTTGACGACGTCGCCGTCCATGACCAGATCGACCGTCACCGTGCTGCCGCACAGCTTTGAATGCGCGGTTGCACTCGCCTGCGGGTCGTCGAGCCGCGCCGCGCGGGGAATGTTGGCCGCAAACTCCAGGATGCGCGGGTTGTATATGTCGTCCAGTTCGGGCACTACGATCTCTTGAAACGGTTACAATTCACCGGGCCTTGCAGCGGAGCGTCGTCAATTATATATCGGGCGATGACAAGCATGGCACTGGATACATCATTCGGACATGGAGCGACAAATCCGGTCCCCGGTGTGTCACGTATATATCGGTATAGAACGATATCGTTCGCAAGGGGCGATTTCCCGTTATAATACGCTTACATTGCCGGATCAGGTCATAGCAGGTATGCATGGCGCGCGATTGGCTGCCGGCGGAGAAGGAATCTTATGGACGCAATTGTCAAGAAAATGCCGACGGTCGGCGAAAAGTTGGGCGCCGGGCCCGAGGTCGAGCGGCCAAGCCGGGCCGAGGCCGAGGAGGCGGTCCGCACACTGATCGCCTGGGCCGGCGACGATCCGGCCCGGGAAGGCCTGATCGACACCCCCAAGCGCGTCGCCAAGGCATATGAAGAGTTTTTCAGTGGCTACGACGAATGTCCGATCGACGTGCTGTCACGGACCTTCGAGGAAGTCGGCGGCTACGATGACATCGTCATGCTCCGTGACATAGACCTCTATTCCCACTGCGAACATCACATGGTCCCTTTCCTCGGCCGGGCGCACGTCGCCTACCTGCCGAAGAATGCCGTCGTCGGCATTTCGAAACTGGCGCGTGTCGTCGAGATCTATGCCCGCCGGCTGCAGACACAGGAAACCATGTCGGCGCAGATCGGTGATACGATCCAAAACGTGCTTAAGCCGCATGGCGTTGCCGTCATGATCGAGGCGGTCCACCAATGCATGTCGCTGCGTGGTGTTCAGAAACCGAATGTGGCGACGATCACGACCCATTTCACCGGGATCTTCAAAGAGGATCCGTCGCAACAGGAACGGTTCCTGATGCTCACCCGAAATGGGTCCTGATCCGGGACAACAAACAAGTTCAAACTCGCTGGAAGACATCTCATGTCAGATTCCCGCTTTGCCAAACGGCTGAACGTCGAGCAGGTGGAGGAAGGCCGCGAGCTTGCGCCGAAGTTCGACGCAGACGGCCTGATGCCCGCCATCACCACGGACGCGGAAACCGGCGACGTCCTGATGCTCGGCTACATGAACGCCGAGGCTCTGGCCAGGACGATCGAGACCGGCGAGGCGCATTACTGGAGCCGGTCAAGAAACGTCCTCTGGCACAAAGGTGCGTCCAGCGGCCTTGTTCAGAAAGTCGTCGACCTTCGCATCGACGATGATCAGGATGCGGTCTGGCTGAAAGTCGACGTCGCCGGGTCGGGCGCGTCATGCCACGTCGGCTACATGTCCTGCTTCTACCGCTCCATCCCCACCGGCGAGACCCCCTCGCCCGGACTGGAACTGGAATTCCGGGAAGATTCCAAGACGTTCGATCCGAAAGAGGTATACGGAGACGCGCCGAACCCTACGAAATTGTAACGCGTTCGCATGCGATGGCGGCGCTACCATTCCTTAACTCAAGGTTAATCACCGTTGGGTAGTATTGAGGCACGGTAAGGGCCCGCGTGCCGTTGGATCCGCGTTTGTCGCGGGGGCCAGAGCAGGTGCGAAAATAATGAAGCCCAAGATTGGCATAGCCCTTGGCGGCGGCGCAGCGCGCGGTTGGTCACATATCGGGGTCCTGAAGGTACTTGAGCAGGCAGGATTCGAACCGGACATCATTGTCGGCACCTCGATCGGATCGGTCGTCGGCGGATGTTACGTCTCGGGAAAACTCGACGAGCTGGAGCACTTCGCCAGGCGCCTGACACGGCGCCGCGTCTTCGGTTTTCTGGATTTCAATTTTGCGGGTTCCGGCCTGATTTCCGGACAACGTCTGGCCGACCAGCTCGGCGACCATCTCGACGAGGTCCGCATCGAGAACCTGCCGAAGAGATTCGTCGCCGTCGCGACCGAACTGAAAACGGGCCATGAGATATGGCTCAGCAAGGGCCCGCTGGTTCCCGCCATGCACGCGTCCTACGCGCTTCCCGGCATTTTCCGCCCAGTCAGGATCAACAATCGCTGGCTGATCGACGGCGCCTTGGTCAACCCGATCCCGGTGTCCGTGTGCCGGGCGCTCGGCGCGCGCATCGTCATCGCGGTCAACCTCAATTGGGACTTTTTCGGCAAGGGCACGGTCGTTCCAAACCAGGACGCCTTCGGCGAAGCGGAGCTCCCGGACAGCGAGAGCGAGCCTCCTTCCGGGAACGGGCGCGCTGCAAAAAACCTCTTGCGCAGGCAGTTCTTCGGTCAGGGCACTGGTGCGCCCGGCATTTCGAGCGTCATGATGGACGCCTTCAATATTATCCAGGACCGGATCGCGCGTTCGCGCCTTGCCGGTGACCCGCCGGACATCATGATCACGCCGATTCTCGGCGAAATGGGTCTGTTCGACTTTCACATGGCCGAAGATGCCATCGCACACGGAAGCGCGGCCACCGAAAAGGTGCTTGACGACGTGCAGCGGGCGGTTGGTGCGCTCGCCGCCTGACAGGGAAAGCACACGCCCGACAGACGTGCCTCAGCCTGTCGCGATGTAGTCGCGCATGGCCGCTGCTTCGAGCTCGGCCTCCGCAATGCGAAGTCGGACAACGTCGCCGATTGAAATCAGACCGATCAGCACACCGTCTTCCACGACCGGCAAATGACGGAAGCGGCCTTCGGTCATCATCGACATGATGGCGTTAATCGGCTCGTTCCTGGTGCAGGTGACGACCTTTTTCGTCATGCACCTCGAGGCCGGCGCCCTCAGCACGTCACTGCCCGCATCTGCAATGGCCCGAACGATGTCGCGTTCGGAGACGATCCCGGCGATTTCGCCCTTGCCGTTGGTCAATACAACGCACCCGATGCGATGCTCACGCAGGAGCCTTGCAATGTCCAAAAGGGTATCTTCGGGTTTGGCACTTACAATATTCGTGCCCTTTTCGCTCAATATCGTTGCGACGTTCATTTCCTCTCTCCTACCCGGCCCACATCTTGCGGCACGGCAATAGTCGGCCGCTGCGGGTGGCGCGAGCCGGCGTCGGAGAGATTTCCGCGAGCGCTCCCTCTGCCTCACGCGCCCAGTCACAATGGCGAGCACAGTTCGACTGCTCGAAACCGCTGCCATTACCGATACCTTATGATGGAACCGTACCGTGTACTGCGCAATAGCAAAGAATCGTGTTCAGACGTAGCCGTCGCGGCGGCGGGCGCTGCGATCAAAGAAACCAAAGGTGAACAAACCGCACAGAAACCCGCCGATATGGGCCTCCCAGGCGATGCTGCCGCCCGACCCGTTAACGTTGACGCCGCCGAGGCCGAACAGCATGTTCAGGCCGATCCAGATCGCGAGAAACGCCAGAAAGCGCAGATCAGTGAGCGTCTGCCCAATGCTCGCAAGGGGGGCGTAGGCCAGATTTCCGGTCTGAGGGATGATTTGCCGGCCTGCGCCGAACATGAAGCGGATCGCCGCCGCCATCTGCCCAGAGATCGCGGCCGATGCACCGACAACGGGCACAAGTTCGCCAAAATGGAGCGCGAGATGGGCCAGCGCGCCGGCGATTCCGCACAGCGCCGAAAACACGAGAAAACGCCAATCGCCGATCCGTTTGGCCACCGCACTGCCGAAAGCCAGCATCCAGACCGAGTTGACGATGAGATGCGTCGCATCGCCATGGACAAACATGTAGGTCAGGAACGAGGTGACGTCGGCCCATTCTCCGCCGGGAAGGTTCGGTGCGGGAAACGCGTAACGCGCCGGGATAAACGCCAGCGTCAACAACAATTCCTGCTCCGATGCCACCGGCAGTTGCGACCGCAGGAAGTGCAGGCCCGCCATGATCACCAGCAGCCAGATCACGCTGGCCGGTATGTTGAATATCGGCTGTCTACCGCTCATTTACCTTGATTCCCGCTTCGCACGCTTGAGCCCCTTCGACGAAAGCCGCGTCAATTCCGTTTCCCGGTTGGTGCGTACGATCCGTCAGAATGGCTCCGATTTGGTCGAAAAGGCTCAAAAACCTGCCATACCGAACCGGGCAGATTACGGCAAGCTCTCAAACGTTAACCTTGCTGGCGGCCTTTTTCCGTTTGCATGCCGCGATTTCCTACAGTGGCACGGGACCTGCTCTTCCCTCTGTCAAAACGCATCAGATCAGCCGGATGTCCCAGTGTGGGAATTCACGGACATTCACCGTATCGCGGAGCGTCAAAAGGCACGGCGACAGTCAGAGGCATTCGATATGGAGCATACGTCAACCAAGCGACTTTATGAGTACTGGGACAGGGTGCGAAACGGCAGATTCGCGCCAAATCGCTTCGAAATCGAGCCCGTCCAAGTGGCGGACATTCTTCCCGACATTTTCATTCTTGAATGCCCGGATAACGCGACTTTTCGCTTCCGGCTTGCAGGCACGCGCATCTGCACCGGCCTCGGGCATGAGTTGCGTCGCCAGAACATGCTGGACTACTGGGCCCCGAGAGACCGCGAAGGCATGCAGAGCCTGCTGCATACGGTGGCCACCGACGGAGCCGGTGTCGTCATCGAGTTCATGGGCAAAAGCGCCAGTTCCTCGGAGCAGGCCCACTTCGAAATGCTCGTCCTGCCACTGGTCCACACGGACAATGCGGTTAACCGCATGCTCGGGAGCATCGCCCCCCTCACGCATCATTACTGGACCGGAACACAGGAAATCCGCCATCTGACGCTGACGACGTTCGAGTTCGTCTGGCCGGATACCCGCCCGCCTGTGCCCCTTACAAGCGAGCCGCCGGTCCTGCTCGACGCAAAAACGCCGAGCGCGGCGGAGCTGCGCAGCCGTTTCCGTGTTCTCGAGGGCGGCCTCTCGCGCCAATCGGACTAGAGATCAGACCAGAAGCCGGCCAGTCCGGCGGAGTGATTTTCGCTTTTTTGTCCTTTTTTTGAGCCCGTTCAATGCCGGTCCCGGCAAGATGCGGGGAACGCGCAAGACGTATGTGTCCGCCTTGACGGCAGCGCGATTGCCGCCGCCGGCGCCACGTGTGAGTTTTGCTTTTTCCCGGAAAACCGACAGAAATTCCCGTTCCGGCATGGCAAACAGACAGTGAACCAGATAGATAAAATTCGATTCAAATTTGAATATTTAAAATTCTAATCAAAATTGATCCAAATAGTATTCAAATAAAGATAGAAGACCAGCTCCCGGATTTTTCATTTTTCAAATCGTCTTCGCGATAATGCCCCGCAACGATAAAGCGGGGGGTATGAGATGAAACGGGAAATACTCGGAGCAACGGTCCTTGTCATGGGTTTGGTTGCCGCAAATGGTGCAGAGGCCGATATCCCGGCGAGGACGGTCGGTCAGGACGCGAGTTCGCCGTATATGCGCGTGTTCGGACGTTCGCTGCCGCCGATCGGGCACGTCACGTTCTGTAAGGACTTTCCCTCAGAATGCGCGCCGACCAATTCGAAGAAACGGGCCCCGAAGGTCCAGTTGACGTGGAAGCGCAAGGCGGAACTGCGGGACATCAACAATCTGGTGAACCGCCTGGTGAAACCGGTCTCGGATATGAGTCTTTACGGCCGCGTCGAGCACTGGACGTATCCCGACGGCATGGGCGACTGCGAAGATTACGTGCTTCTCAAGCAACGCCTGCTGATCGACCGAGGATGGCCCGCGGGCGCACTCCTGATCACCGTCGTTCTCGACGAAAACAACGAAGGTCACGCGGTCCTGACGGTCCGCACGTCGATGGGCGATTTTCTTCTCGACAACAAGCGCTCTGACATCCGGACCTGGAACGATTCACCCTATACGTTCGTGAAGCGCCAGTCGGCCCGCGACCCGCGCGTCTGGGTTTCCCTGACAAAACCGGGTCAACGGCGTGTCAAGTCGCTGGCCGGAACCGGAGCAAACTGATTGGAGCACCAGAACCCCCTGTGAAATCGGCGTTCCCCAAGGCCCGGGATTCATCCCCCCATCCCCGACCCTACCGGGCCTGATCTTGAGCCGGCGTTCCCCGACGCCGGCTCATTTTTTTTGCGTGGAAAACACGGCGCGCAAAGCCAGAGGGTCCTATGCGTCCTGGGGCGCGAAACCCTTGCGGTAACGGGCACTGTTGTCGACATAGTGCTGGGCCAGTTCCTGGAGGCCTTCCGCATCCTTCTGCTCAAGCTGGCGCACCACGCGTCCGGGCGTTCCCACGACCAGCGAATTGTCCGGGATCTCCTTGCCCTCGGGGATCAGGGAATGGGCGCCGATGATGCAGTTTTCACCGATCTTCGCCCCGTTAAGCACCGTCGCGCCAATCCCGATCAGCGTGTTACGACCGATCGTACAGCCGTGCAGCATGGCCAGATGGCCAACGGTGCATCCTTCCGCGATGACCATGGGGAACCCCTTATCCGTGTGCAGAACACAGCCATCCTGAATGTTGGTGCGCGGCCCGATGTCGATGAGATCGTTGTCTCCGCGGACGGTTGTCCCGAACCAGACGCTGGCATCGGCGCCCAGTTTCACCTTTCCGATGACGACAGCGTTCGGGGCAATCCAGTACTCCCCGGATTCCGGCAGTTGAACCTCTGTGCCGTCGATCGTGTAGAGCGCCATCTCACTTCCCTCTTCGTGAACCGGCGGGGACTTTGGCACAACGTGTTTGCAATGACGAGCAGGAACGTGACGAGCCGCTCAGATACCGTTCAGACGAAACAGGAGTTCGAGCATGACCACGCCGGAAAAGAAACTCCAAACCGTCGATATGAACGTGGAGATTGCCAGCCAGTGCGGCGCGCGGCCTTCAATCGCCGCCCCCCGTATGGCGTTGCGCATCACGATGACGGGTCCGGCCACGACACGGAACAGGACACCGAGGATGGCCGGTGCCGTCTCTTCGGTTTGCAGGCCGAACTTGAGCGGATTGCCGGTCACGAGCCGCCAGCCGCTGGTGCAGAGCCCGGCGATGCAGTACCCGACGGCAGTCACATAGGCATAAAAAAACACTTCGAACATGCGGCCTCCCGCGCCACTCGGGCGCGGGATGATCTTGGCGGACACGAGGGTCTGCCGCATGCCATTTCTTACCGAAAGGTTAACGCGCGTTACGTGGTGACACAGGCGGGCACTGCCCGCGTGACTGACCTGCGGTCAGGACTGCAGATCGAAATCCAGTATGGCCATCTGGAACTGGTAGGACAGATCGCCGTCATCGTCGTCACGGAACATAACGCCGATGAACTCATCGCCGATGTAGACTTCCGCGGAGTCGTCCTTGTTGGGACGCTGGCGCACCTCGATGGTTTCCAGTTGGAATGTCTTGCGCAGATAGGTCTCGAGCCGAACGATTTCCTCGCGAGTCAAAATCGCCTCCTCATCTAGAACATTGCGGCTTCAATGGAGCTTTTCGCCGTCAAATGCAACAGCGAGGCGCCGATTCAAGCCTCTGATTTTTCGGAATTCTCTTCCAGAAGCTGATTCATGGAGCGCGCCGGTTCGGGACAGCCGGCCCTGCCGACCACACGGGCCGGAACGCCGGCGACGGTGGTGTTTTTCGGAACATCCTTCAGAACGACGCTGCCGGCCGCGACGCGGGCGCAATCGCCGACATTGATATTGCCGAGGATCTTCGCCCCCGCACCGATCATGACGCAGCGTCCGATCTTCGGATGCCTGTCGCCGGCGACCTTGCCACTGCCACCGAGCGTTACGCCGTGCAGGATCGAGGCGTCGTCACCGACGCTCGCGGTTTCGCCGATCACGATACCGGTGGAATGGTCCAGCATAATGCCACGCCCGACGGTCGCCGCCGGATGGATGTCGACGCTGAAGACGCGAGACGACTGGCTCTGCAGATAATGAGCGAAATCCTTGCGACCGGATTTCCAGAGTTCATGTGCAAACCGATGCGTCTGGAGGGCGTGGAAGCCCTTGAAATGCAGTAGCGGCTCGATCAGGCGGTTGCAGGCCGGATCACGGTCGAAGACCGCCGCCAGATCGGCGCGAAACGCCTCGCCCATCTCCGGGTTTTCGTCGAGCAGGTCCTCGAAGGTCTTCGACAGTTGCCCCATGTCCACTTCGGCCTGGTGCAACCGTTGCGCCAACCTGTGGCACACCGCCAGTTCGAGCGAGTCCTGGTTCAGGACCGTGGAATAAACAAAGCTGGCGAGCACGGGCTCCTGCTTGCACAGCTCCTCGGCTTCTTCCAGCAGGCGATGCCAGGCCGGATCGCATGTCTTCAGCGCCGTGGATGTGTTTTGGCGGTCTCGTACCATCGGAAACTCCTGTTCGCACCGTCTCGGCCCGGGCCGGGGCGCACTGCCGGATTGCGCGTCCGTGCGCAAGCTACCATTTGCGGCAGCGGCAATTCTATTCTAACTCTGCGTTTGCGTCGCAAGTGTGATAGCGCAAATCACCGTCCACACCAACCAGTGATGGTCCGACATGGCAGATGGCCCCGCCGGCATGAAAGGTCAGATCGAAACCGAACTCGAGGGACCAATATGCTGGATTACCTTTAACAATCCCTCCCGTATGAACGCACTGAATGCGTCGATGTGGACACGCCTGCCGGAAATCGTCGCAGACGCGGTGGAGAATCCCTCCATTCGCGTCCTGGTTCTGCGCGGTGCGGGCGAGAAGGCGTTCTCCGCAGGCGCCGACATTTCGGAGTTCGGCACGGCACGCACCGGCGACGCGGCAAAACAATATGACGCGCTGAGTCACGGCGCGTTCACGGCGGTCATGGAGTGCGGCAAGCCGACCATCGCCATGGTCCACGGTTATTGCATGGGCGGCGGGATGGAACTGGCGATGTGCTGCGACTTCCGTTACACCGCAGAAGGCGCGACGTTCGGCATCCCCGCCGTCAAACTGGGCATCGGTTACGACCCCCGCTGGGTGCGCCCTCTGCTCGCAACCCTCAGTGCCTCGCAAGCCAAGGAAGTACTGCTGACGGGCCGCAGGTTCGACGACGGCGAAGCGCTTCGCATGGGAATCATAACGAGGCTTCTGCCGGCCGACGCGCTGGAGGGCGAGACCCGCGCGCTTGCGCAGATGATCGCGGACAATGCGCCGCTCGCGGTCCGGGCCGCCAAGCGCAGCGTCGATGAGTTGTCTCAGGCGCCCGGGAACCCGGACATGGCGTCACTCGACCGCCTGATGGAGGCGTGCCTCGCGAGCGAGGACTACGCGGAGGGTCAGGCGGCGTTCCTGGAAAAGAGAAAGCCGGTTTTCAAGGGGAAGTAACCCAGACGTCAGGGGCGCCGTTCGAGAAAATCCAGCACGCCGTTCTTGTAGCTGCGGTCGCCGACCGCCTTCATGTGATCGCGGCCTTCGATAACCAGCGCCTCGGCGCCGGGAATGAGGTCCGCCAGGCCCGTGGCGGAGCCGCCAATCACATCGTTGCTCCCGACAGCCACCAGCACCGGCACATCAAGCGCACCGAGTTCCTCGGCCGTGATCTTGTCGCGCGATGCGCGGATGCACGCCGCAAGCGCCAGCAGGTCGCTCCCGGTCGATTCCGCGAAGGCGCGGAAAGTCCGCGCCGTCTCGTTGGCGACATCGTCGATCGTGGGGGCTTCCAGCGCCCTGGCGATCGGTCCGGACCCGCCGACGCCACGCACCATATTGACGCCAAGGCCGGCGAACACCGCGCTGCGAACGCGTTCGGGATGCGTCATGGCCAGAAATGCTGTGATGCGCGCGCCCATCGAGTAACCCATGACGTCGGCGCGTGGGATGTCCAGATGCTCGAGCAGGCGGCGCGCGTCTTCCGCCATGGTCGGCGACGGGTAGACCTCCGGGTCGTAGAGTTTCTCGCTCGCGCCATGGCCGCGGTTGTCGATGGCAACGACCCGGCGGCCCGCATTCTTGAGCGTGCGGACCCAGCTCGGATCCACCCAGTTCGTGGTCACGTTGGAGGCGAACCCGTGGATCAGCAATATGGGATCGCCGCTCCCCTCATCTATGAAGGCGATCTCGACGCCATCTGAATCGAAAGTCTGCATCGGTGTCCGCACCACAATCCATCATCCGCACAGGGGCTTACCCCTATCTTTTGGAGGACGCAATCAGTATGCTCCCGCGCGTCCCACGACGCGCAACAATTGAGGCCGCCTGATGGCACGACAGACCATTCCTCACTTCTGCAATGATGCCGGAGTAGAGACCATCCGAATTGGTGCCAGAGAGTTCCAGTGCATGGGCGCGCGCCCGCCGCACGATCATCCCCACATCTACCTGGATATGGGCAGCGACAGCGAGATCATCTGCCCGTACTGCTCAACGATCTATGTGTACGACCCGACGCTTGCGCCAACGGAATCCGTCCCGCCGGACTGCATCTACCGGGCCGACGAAGCCGCATAGCCTCGGCGCGGCGCCCTCACCTCAATGTCCAAGCCTGCGTCCGAGAAACAATTTCTGATCGCCGGTGGCGGCATCGCCGGGCTCGCCACGTCCATCGCGCTTGGCCGCATGGGAATTCCGGTTCGTATGCTCGAGCGGGTTGAGGCGTTCTCCGACGAGGGTGCCGGCATTCAGCTCGGCCCGAACGCAACGAAAATCCTCGATGAATGGGGCGTGCTTGACCGCCTTGGAAAGAAAGCCGTCATGTCCGAGGGGATCGCCATCGGCGACGGCATGACGGGCGAGCATCTGGCGACGGTCCCGTTCGGCAAAACCGCTGTGGAACGTTATGGCGCTCCCTTCCTTCTCGTTCACCGCAGCGATCTGCATGACGCGCTGCTGGACGCCGCGCGCAGCTATGCCGATTTCAAGATCGAGATGGGGCGAGAGGCCCTGTCTTTCACACAGTCGACCGCCGGCGTCACCGTGGCGACGAACGAGGGCGAGATCGAAGGACGCGCCCTGATCGTGGCGGACGGGCTGTGGTCGAAGCTACGCAATGAGATCGATCGCGGCGCGGCGCTAAACTACGCCGGTGGCTTGGCATGGCGGTCCTTGATCGATGCGGGCGACATGCCGGAACCCCTGCACGGCCCGTGGACCGGCCTGTGGCTCGGAAAGGCGGCGCACCTCGTTCACTATCCGGTATGCGGCGGCGACAAGATCAACATCGTCGCGGTCATCAACGACAGGTGGGGCGGCGGAAGCGAGGGCTGGAGCCACGAGGGCGACCCGGACTTTCTCCTCCCGCACTTCGACGCCTGGAACGACACACCCGCCGAAGTCGTCCGCACCGCGACCAACTGGCGGGTCTGGCCTCTGTTCAAGATGTCGCCCTTGCGGGCCTGGGCGCAGGGCGCGATCACCCTCATTGGAGACGCAGCGCATCCGGTCCTGCCGTTTCTGGCGCAAGGCGGAGGGATGGCCATCGAGGACGCCGTGGTTCTGGCGAAAAAGCTCGACGAGAATGACCACGATCCCTGGTTGTCGTTTCAACCCTTCGAGATAGCCCGCATCGAGCGCACCGCGCGAACCAGCTATGAGTCCCGCCGCATGGGCAAGATCTACCACATGGGCGGCCTGATGCGCCTTGCACGCAATCTGGTACTCCGGCATCGCTCGCCCGGAGCGCTGCTCAAACAGTTCGACTGGCTGTACAGTTTTGACGCCGACAAATCGGCCAAATAAATCGGCCTAGCGCCGCGGCGCCGGGTTTGCGGCGACGCCCGGCCGGGGTGCAGCGGACTGGATCGCAATTTCCGTGCGCACGACCGAGCCGAGCGGCACTTCCGGCTGCAGCATGGCGTTGCGCGAATAATGTTCGCCGTTGAACTGCAGCCGCACGCGGCGCTCAGGCGCGGGTCCGCCACCGGTTTGAACCAAAAGATCGCGATATCCATTGGTCACCGTGTCGGCGATCTCCACCGGAGGTTTCACGCGGACGGTTCTCGAAACAGGACGGAAGCCATGGTCAAACGTCTGGAAGACGGCCATGGAGCAGCCGGTCCGCGTGCACCAGTCCTTGCCCTGAAACAGGACCAGCGCCTCGCGCACGCCGTCGCCGTTCAGATCGGCCCCGACCAGTTGGTATCGGCCCGGGGCACGGTCCTTGGAGATACGATAGTTCTCGATCGCCTGCCGGGCGAGCGCATCATTGAGCGGCCCGATGACCGATACGGGCGCACCACCAACCGGCGCGGTGGTCCTGCCCAATTGCACGGGCGCGGCAGTATTGCCGGCCGTTGGGCCGCCACGGGTTGCGCTTCCGCCGCCGCACCCGACAAGCAGCAGCGCAGCCAGCGAAACGCAGACAAGTCCTGTTTTCGAGACCATATGGTGGCACCGCATGCCAAACCTTACCCTATGCCTTTCAGGCGGAAGAGTTTGCCGTCACGAATTCGGCCATTCTTCGACATGCCGCATTTTGGCGTTCGATGCAAATATGCGGGACCGGCATGACCGGACGTCCATGCAAACCCTCACAGGGTCTTCAGCATCTCCCGGGCGATGATGAGCTGCTGGATCTGCGATGTTCCCTCATAGAGGCGGTAAAGGCGCACATCGCGATAGAAGCGCTCGATACCGGCTTCCGACACATAGCCGGCGCCGCCGTGTATCTGCACCGCGCGGTCGGCGACGCGGCCGACCATCTCGGAGCAGTAGTACTTGCAGATCGCGGCGAGCTTGGTCACATCCTCACCCTCATCCTTGCGGCGCGCGGCGTCGATCACCATGGATCGCGCGGCGTAGATCTCGGTTTCGCAATCCGCCAACATGGCCTGCACCAACTGGAAGTCCGAGATGGGTTTGCCGAACTGCTTTCGTTCCGACGCGTAGCGCAGGCTGTCCCGCGTCATGCGTTCGGCGTTGCCGACGAACATGCCCGAAATGGTCAACCGTCCCCGGTCGAGCACCTTCATGGCGGTCTTGAAACCCTGCCCCTCGACACCGCCGATGAGGCTGTCAGCGGGTATCCTGCAGTCCTCGAAGATCACGTCGCAGACCGGCGCCCCCTGTTGCCCCATTTTCCTGTAGGGCGTCCCGAGTGAAATCCCCGGACTGTCGGCGTCGACCAGGAACGCGGAAATGCCTTTTGCGCCCGGCGTGCTCGTGTCGGTACGGGCCATAACGGTAAAGATGTCGGCGAACGGCGCGTTGGTGATGTAACGCTTGGTGCCGTTCAGCACGTATTCGTTTCCGTCCATGCGCGCGGTCGTGCGCAGCGATGCCGCGTCCGAGCCCGCATCGGGTTCGGTCAGGGCGAAGGAGCCAATCATTTCGCCGGTTGCCAGCTTCGGCAGGTATTTCTTTTTCTGCTCTTCGGTGCCATCGATGACGATTCCCTGGCTGCCGATGCCGTTGTTGGTGCCGAAGGCGGAGCGGAAGGCCGGTGACGTCAGCCCCATCAGCATGACGACGCGCACCTCTTCCTCGACCGTGAGCCCGAGACCGCCATACGCTTCCGGGATCGCCAGCCCGAACAGGCCAAGCTCCCGCATGTCGTCGACGACGTCATCCGGGATCTTGTCATTGTCGGCGACCGTCGCCTCGAGTGGAACGAGCCGTTCGGTGACGAAGCGTTCGACGGTGTCCGTCAATTGATTGAAAGTTTCGCTGTCGAGCGGCATTTTTCCCCCGGAGTTCAGTCTTCTGATTCTTGTTGCGGCACGATCAGGCAATCGAGCGCCACCGCGCCCTGGCCTTCGGACAATACCACGAACGGATTGAGGTCGATGCTCTGCAGGCCGTCAGCACCGGCCGCGAATTCGGACAAGGCGACGATGGCATCGACAAGCGCGTTCAGGTCGGCCGGCGTTTTCCCGCGGGCGCCGCGCAGCAACGCGGCCCCCTTCGTTTCCTCGATCATGCGTAACGCCTCGTCCCGCCCGACGGGGGCCAGCCGGAAAGCGACATCGTCGAAAATCTCGACGAACACGCCGCCGAGACCGAACATGACCGCGGGACCGAACACGGGATCCACCTGAACACCCAGAATGCACTCGATCCCGCCCGAGACCATCGGCGACACGATGACCCCGTCCGGCGCCGATGCGTTCGCGCGCGACATCAAATCGGCATAGGTCGATCTCGCCTCGTCCGGCGTTCCGACATTGAGCGCAACCCCGCCGATTTCGGTCTTGTGGCTGATATCGGCCCCACTGATTTTCATGGCGACGGGCGTATCGAACCCCGCGACCGCGTCAGCAGCCTCGTCCGCGCTCGTGGCCAGGACCGCCTCCACCAGGGGCACGCCGGAGCTGGCGAGAAGCTCTCGCGACTCCCACTCGCTCACGGCGCGCGCGGGGATTTGGCGCTGCCGTGGTTCCGCAGTCCGACCCGCCGACGGGCCATCGTCCGCGAAGCTCTGCCCGAATGTCACCATTGCGGCGGCGGCATCGATTGCCCGGCAGGGATCTTCATAGGTGAGGTAGCCGGCGTTCCGGTATCTCTGCACCACGTCCGGCGGTCCGAGCAGTGAGAGAAACATGAGCCTGTCGGGAAAACGCGCACGGATGTCCTCCAGCACGGCAACGAGATCGTCGATCAGGTAAGGCGATGCCGCGACCATGGTGAAGAAGGCAACCGCAATGTCATAGCCGCCCTCCTCAAGCATAATGTTGAAGTTTTCCCGCACGAGATTCATATCGTTGAAGAAATGGGCCGTCGTATCGACCGGATTGAGCGCGGATGAAAACGGCAGCAGCGCTTTCAGCTTGGCCTGCGCGGCATCCGGCATGGGCGCGACATCGAGCCCCGCCCCTTTGGAATAGTCGGCCATTTGCGCGCCAACGCCGCCGGAGAGCGTGATCAGGCCGATACGGTTGCTCTCTGGAAAGATCCCACCCGTGCAGGCATAGGCCACATCAAGCAGTTCCTCGGTCGTATCGGCGCGGTGGACGCCGTATTGCCGGAAAACCGCATCATAGATCTCATCGGAACCGGCGAGGGATGCCGTGTGGGAAGCGGCCGCCGCCGCCCCCTCCTCGCTGCGGCCAACCTTCATGAAGACCACCGGCTTCCCGTTCGCGCGCGCCTTTTCGAAGGCAGCGATCAAAGCGCCGCCATCGTTCACGCCTTCCGCATAGGCCGCGATGACCTTGACGTCGTCGTCCTCGGCCATCCAGGCAATGCACTCCGCAACGTCGACGTCGCATTCGTTACCCGTGGTGATCACATGGCTGACGCCGAGGCCCCAGCTTCGTGCGACGGTATACACATGCGTTCCGTAGGCGCCGCTCTGGCTGACAATGGCAAGCGGCCCCGCGTCCGGGTATCCGGCATCGCCGGAACTGGAGAAGGTCGGGAAGAACCGGTGGCGGAAACTCAGGAGACCAAGACAGTTCGGGCCCACGACACGTATTCCCGTCCGTTCGGAAATGGCCTTGAGTTCCGCTTGCATCGCCCCGCCTTCGTCCCCTATTTCCGCGAAGCCGGAACTGAAGATGATGGCCGATTTGGCGCCGCTCGCCGCACATGCTTCCAGAGTCTCCACGACGATTTTGGCAGGCACTGAAACCACGGCACAATCAACGGCTTGCGGCACGTCGCTGATACTTGGATGCGCCTTTTGGCCCTGCACCATGTCACGGTTCGGATTGACCGCGTAGATCGTTCCGTCGAAGCCCTCGTTCAGCAGGTAGCGCAATGGACGTCCGCCGATACGGGACGGGTCGTCCGACGCGCCGATGATTGCGACGGATTCCGGCTCAAGCAGGAAACGCAATCCTGCGGCGCGGTCGGATGCCTTCTTGGATTGCGGCAAGGGGATCCTTCGAGGTGAGTTGCCGGTCTTGTGATCAGACCGGCAGGCAGGTTAATCGCTTTACATGATGCGCGATAAGCCGGAAAACGCAACGCGCTCGTTCAACGCCCGTTGAGCGTAATTCAGCAGGGAGGCTCATGTCTTACCAAAATCGCTTCAGTCTTGCAGGCAAAGTCGCCATCGTCACGGGCTCGACCAAGGGCATCGGCAAAGCCATTGCCGAATGTTTCGCCGAAGCGGGAGCCAAAGTGGTCGTCTCCAGTCGCAAGGAAGACGTCTGCGCCGACGTTGCGGAAGCCATCCGTGCCAAAGGCGGCGAGGCTCTTGCCGTGCCGTGCAATATCTCCCACAAGGATCAGCTTCAGGCGCTTGTTGATACGACGATCGGAAAGTGGGGCCGTATCGATGTCCTGGTCTGCAATGCCGCGGTCAATCCGCACTATGGGCCGATGGCGGAGATTTCCGAAAGCGCCTACGACAAGATCATGAACACCAATGTGAAGAGCAATCTGTGGCTCTGTAACATGGTGCTCCCGCAAATGGCCGAACGGCGCGACGGCGCCGTCATCATCGTGTCCAGCATCGGCGGGCTGAAAGGCAACGACAAGCTCGGCACCTACGGACTGTCCAAGGCGGCAGACATGCAGCTTGCGCGCAATCTCGCGGTCGAATGGGGACACGCGAATGTCCGCGCAAATTGCATCGCGCCCGGCCTGGTGCGCACCGATTTCGCCCGCGCATTGTGGGAGAACCCGGAAGCCAACAAGAAGGCGATTGCGTCCTATCCGATCGGACGGCTCGGCGAGCCGGAAGACATCGCCGGGGTGGCGCTGCTGCTCGCCTCGGATGCGGGCAGTTTCGTCACCGGCCAGACATTCGTGGTCGACGGCGGCGCCACGATCGGCAGCGGCGGCTACACCTGACTAGAGCTTCGCGAGCGTAAGCGCCTTGTCGGCGAGCCCGGCAATGCGTTCGCCGAACACGGCGAAACGCTCGTCCTGGGTCTGGCCCCTGAGGTAGCGGATATAGATCTGCTGGAGAATCACCGCGATCTTGAACACGCCGAACAGGTGATACCAGTCCGCGCGGGTGCAATCGAACCCGGTCTTGCGGGCGTAACGGTCGATCACGTCATCCCGCGTCGGGAAACCCTCGTTCCAAGTCGGCATCGAAGCCCCCTTGATCCAGGCCGGATCATCGCCCGCTTGACCCCAAAAGGCGAGCATGTAGCCAAGATCAGCCAGCGGATCGCCGCGGGTGCACATGTCCCAGTCGAGGACCGCGACCGCGCGGCCCGGATCGTCCGTCGCCACCAGCATGTTGTCGAGCTTGAAGTCGTTGTGCAGCAGCGACACCTGCGTGCTATCCGGCCGGTTCTGCTCCAGCCACGCCCCGATTTCCGGCATTGCCTTTGGTGATGTTTCGTCGACAGCCGCGTCCCAGCGCCGTCGCCATCCGCTCACCTGGCGTTCGAGGAAGCCTTCGGGACGGCCGAGCCCTTCGAGCCGGGCAGTTGCGGGATCGGCGGTGTGCAGGCCCGCAAGCGTATCGACGATCATTTGCCCGAGGCGGCGGTTCAGCTCCGGCCTCCAGTCGTACCCGGCGGGCAACTCGGTGCGGATGGCCAGTCCGTGGCGCCGCTCGAGAACGTGAAAATCGGCGCCGATGATGCCCGGGTCGTCGCAATGGACGTAACTCTGCGGCGCCAGCGGAAACGCCCGCCACAAATCCTTGAGAACCCGGTGCTCGCGTCCCATGTCATGCGCGCCCGGCGCAACGGGCCCGAGCGGCGGACGGCGCAGGACATATTCATCGTCGCCAAACCGAATCAGATAGGTGAGGTTTGCGTGGCCGCCACCGAACTGCGCGAGGGAAAACGACCCGTCGGCTCGCGGCAGATGCTCGCGGAGCCAGGGTTCCAGCCGGTCGGTTTCAATGACCTCGTCGGCGCGGACCTCTATGACTTCGCGATCGGGTTCCACCGCACCCGCCCTAGGCGACCTCGAACAGCCCCGCCGCTCCCATTCCGCCGCCGATACACATGGTCACGACGCAATGCTTCGCACCGCGGCGCTTTCCTTCGATGAGAATGTGCCCGGCAAGGCGCGCGCCGGTCATGCCGAACGGATGGCCGATCGAGATGGACCCGCCGTTGACATTGAGTTTCTCCATCGGGATGCCGAGCCGGTCCCGGCAGTAAACAACCTGCACGGCAAAGGCTTCGTTCAGCTCCCACAAATCAACGTCGTCAGCTTTGACGCCAAAGCGTTCGAGAAGGCGCGGAACGGCAAAAACGGGACCGATCCCCATCTCGTCGGGTTCGCACCCCGCAACGGTAAATCCCTTGAAGATTCCCAACGGCTCCAGCCCACGCTGTTCCGCAACCTTGGCATCCATCACGACACAGGCCGACGCGCCATCCGAAAGCTGGCTCGCGTTGCCCGCGGTGACGAACTTGTCCTCGCCCATGACCGGCTTCAGGCCTGCGAGTCCGTCAAGGTTGGTATCAGGCCGGTTGCCTTCGTCCTTTTCCAGCGTGACTCCCTTCTCGCTCACCTCGCCGGTGTCGCGATCCTTGACCTCCATGATCGACGGCAACGCAACGATCTCGTCGTCGAATGCCCCGGCCTGCTGGGCGATTGCCGTGCGTTGCTGGCTGGAGAACGCGTACTCGTCCTGTGCCTCGCGGGAAACGTCGTACCGCTTGGCGACGATGTCGGCGGTATCGATCATACCCATCCAGAATTCGGGCTTGTGCTCGTACAGCCATTCCTCTTCGAAATAGGTTCTGTTCAGGTTCGGCTGGACGAGGCTGACCGACTCCACGCCGCCCGCGACCATCACCGGCACCTGATCCATGACGACACGCTGCGCCGCCATGGCGATGGCCTGGAGCCCGGAGGAACAAAAACGGTTCACGGTCGTGCCGGACGTGGTGACGGGAAGCCCCGCGCGATACGCCGCCAGACGGGCGACATTCTTGCCGGTCGCGCCTTCCGGATAACCGCAGCCGATGATGACATCCTCGACTTCCTCGGGCTCGACGCCGGCGCGTTTCACCGCGTGCTCGATGACGTGGCCGGTCATGACCGCCCCATGGGTCTTGTTGAATGCGCCGCGGAAGGCCTTGCCGATGGGCGTGCGGGCAGTTGAGACGATAACGGCTTCGCGCATGATCTTTCCACTCAGTTGATTTTCTTTTCCGCCTGATAGTCGGCAAAACTCTTGCCCGCGTTCGCCAGTTCCGCGAGCAGCGGCGCGGGCTTCAGCAGGTCTCCATGTTCCTCGAACAACCGCTGCATGGTGTCGTAGATGGTCTTGGTGCCCACCTCATCGGCATAGAACATCGGCCCGCCCCGCCCACGCGGGAAGCCGTAGCCATAGATCCAGATAACGTCGATATCGCTTGGCCGGATGGCAATGCCTTCAGCCAGGATTTTCGCGCCCTCATTGATCAGGGGATACAGGCAGCGTTCGAGGATTTCCTGCTCCGTGATCTCGCGGCGCTCGATGCCGAGCTCCTTGGAGATGCCGACAATGAGCTCTTCGATTTCGGGATCGGGTTTCGGCGCCCGGCTGCCCTCCTCGTAGAGAAACCAGCCCTTGCCCGTCTTCTGGCCGTGACGTCCCATTTCGACGATCCGGTCACCGATGTAGGACTCCCGGTACTTCGGCGGATCGATCTCGCGCCGGTGCTTGCGCACGAGATAGCCGACGTCGAGGCCCGCCAGGTCACTCACTGCGAACGGTCCCATGGGGAACCCAAAATCCGTGACGACCTTGTCCACCTGATGCGGAAGCGCGCCTTCTTCGAGCAGGAACTCGGCCTGCGTCTTGTAGGCATACAGCATCCGGTTGCCGACGAAGCCGTTACAGACGCCGACCATGACGCCGACCTTGTTGATGTCCTTGGAGAGCTTCATCACCGTGGCGATCACATCCGGCGCCGTCATCGCTCCGCGGACGTTTTCCATCAGCTTCATCACGTTGGCGGGGCTGAAGAAATGCGTACCGATGACGTCCTCGGGCCGCCTGGTCGCGGCGGCGATGTCGTTGACGTCGAGCGAGGACGTATTGGTGGCGAGGATCGCGCCTTGCTTGCACGTGTCGTCGAGTGTCGTGAAGATTTGCTTCTTGAGGTCCATATCCTCGAACACCGCTTCGATGACGATATCAGCGTCGGCGATGCCGTCGTAGGACGTCGTGCCGCCGATCAGCTTCATGCGCGCATCCATGTCGCTTTGCGCAAGCGATCCCCGCGACACGCTTCCGGCATAGGTCTTGCCGATCATGTCGAGGCCACCGTCGAGTGCCTGCTGATCGACTTCCAGCACGGTGACCGGAACGCCGCCATTGGCAAAGCTCATGGCGATGCCGCGGCCCATGGTGCCGCAGCCGATGACGGCCGCCTTCGAGATTTGCCGCAACGGCGTGTCCTTGGGCACGCCCGGAATCCGATGCGCCTCGCGCTCGGCAAAGAAGAGATGGCGCAGCGCGCGGGACTGATCGGAACCTTCCAGTTCGGCGAAGAACTCCCGCTCTTTCTGCATCGCATCGTCGATCGGCATTCTTGTCGAGTTCTCGACGCTGTCGATGCAGCGCTGCGGGGCATCGAGGCCGCGCATACGCCGTGCGGCCGTTGCCCTCGCCTTCTCGAACAGTTCTTCCGCACCGCTTGCGTCAGGCTCCATATCGCGAATACGCCGTGGTGCGGCACCGTCAGTCACGAGCTTTTCCGCAAACGTGATCGCGCCTTTGCGCAGGTCGCCGTCAATGAGTTCGTCGATCAGGCCGAGCTCTTTCGCGCGTTCGGCGCCGACATATTCACCGCTGACGATTATGTCCAGCGCCGGTTTCAGACCGACCAGACGCGGCAGCCGCTGGGTCCCGCCGGCGCCCGGGATGAGGCCGAGCTTGACCTCGGGCAACCCCATCTGTGCGGACGCGTCACCGACCCGGTAATGGCACCCGAGAGGCAATTCACACCCGCCGCCCACGGCCATGCCGTGAATGGCGGCAACGACCGGCTTCGGCATGGCTTCGATGCGCGCGATGACTTCGACGAGGAGCGGTTGCGGACGCGGCTTTCCGAACTCGCGGATGTCGGCGCCGCCGCTGAAACCCCGTCCCGTTCCGATGATGACGACCGCTTTCACGTCGTCGTCGGCATCCGCCTTTTCCAGCGCCTCAACCAGCCCGACACGCACCGCGTGCCCCAATGCATTGACCGGCGGATTGTCCAACGTGATAACGGCAACGTTTCCCTCGCGCGCATATCCAACTTCATCCCCCATGGCCGGTCTCCACCCTTTTGTTTTTTGTTCGGCGAGCATTCTGAACTCGACCCGACTGGCCCCGAACGTCTGGCGCTTGGCGGCGGATCGTCGTATCGAGTGGTGCCCGACAAAAAAGAGCAGGTTTTGTCATGGAGTTCAAATTTTCCAAAAGAACAGAAGATTATCGCGCGCGATTGCTCGCGTTCATGGACGAGCATGTCTATCCCAACGAACGCACCTACCATGAGCAGCTCGAAGCCGGCGACCGCTGGACATGCCCGCCGGTCATGCAGGAGTTGCAGACCGAGGCACGCGCCGCGGAGCTGTGGAACCTGTTCCTTCCCGAGTCCGAGTATGGCGCCGGTCTGACGAACGCCGAGTATGCACCGCTCTGCGAGATCATGGGCCGATCGCCGATCGGCCCCGAGGTGTTCAACTGTTCCGCTCCGGACACGGGCAATATGGAAACTCTGGTCCGTTACGGCAGCGAGGCGCAGAAAGAACGCTGGCTGAAACCCCTGCTCGACGCGGAGATCCGCTCCGCATTTGCGATGACCGAGCCGGACGTGGCGTCATCCGATGCCACCAATATCCAGTCGCGCATCGAGCGTGACGGCGACGACTACGTCATAAACGGGCACAAATGGTGGACCTCCGGCGCGGGCGACAGGCGCTGCGAGATCTTCATCTTCATGGGCAAGACCGACCCGGAAGCGGAAAAGTATCGCCAGCAATCCATGATCCTGGTGCCGCGCGATACGCCCGGCGTGACCCTCGTACGGCCGCTGAAGGTTTTCGGGTACGACCATGCACCGCACGGCCATTTCGAGATCACTTTCGAGAACGTGCGCGTCCCGGCGGAGAACATGCTCCTTGGCGAAGGACGCGGCTTCGAGATCGCGCAAGGGCGGCTCGGACCCGGACGCATCCATCACTGCATGAGGCTGATTGGCGTGGCCGAGCGATCACTGGAAGCCATGTGCGCCCGCGCGAAATCCCGCACGGCGTTCGGCAAGACACTCGCCGAGCAAGGCGTCGTCATGGACCAGATCGCCCGCTCGCGCATGGAGATCGAGCAGGCGCGGCTGTTGACGCTCAAGGCCGCATATATGATGGACACGGTCGGCAACAAGGAGGCCCGCGCCGAGATCGCCATGATCAAGGTGGTCGCGCCACAGATGGCGCAGGCCGTCATCGACCGCGCGATCCAGGTGCACGGCGGCGGCGGCGTGGCACAGGATTTCGGACTGGCCTACGCATGGGCGAAGACGCGCAGCCTGAGGCTCGCCGATGGCCCCGACGAAGTCCACAAGACGGCGGTCGCGAAGCTCGAACTGAAGAAGCAGAGCCCGCGCTGGATTTACGCGGAATAGGCTCTATACAGCCGCCTCGCTTTCGCGCGTCCAGTCCTCGAATTGCGTGCCGAACTCGGCAACGGGCCCCTTGTAGTTGAAGTCGATTGTGTGAATGACACAATCGCCGTTTTCCAGAAGCACCACATTGTATGCGGGCGTGAGGTCGGCGCCTTTCAGAAACGGACTGCCGGTGAAGTCCTGCCATCCGTGATGATTGGTGCCGCGCAAGGCGGCGAACGGGATACCGCATACGCTGCCCGAGAGCGGCAGGTGGCAGTGGCCGAAGAAGATGTGTCCGACACGGTCCCGGTAGTCGTACAGGATCGACCGGAGATCGTGCGCGTCGACCTGTCCGATGTCATCCATCGCGCGAATTCCGATCGGTGACGGGTGATGATGCATGAAGAGATAGCAGACCTCCCCGTCGGCAGCCTGGAGCGCGTCCCGTAGCCAGTCCTGCCGGTCCGGTCCATAGTGTCCGGCATGCGTCCCCGGTTCGTTGGTATCGAGATAGAGGAACCGTCCGGCAGGGGTCTGCTCGCTCCACTGAACGAAGCCGTTGGCGTCCTGCGGCACGTTGGAAAACTCCGCCTGGAACGCCTGGCGGTCATCATGGTTGCCGATCAGGAGACGGGTCTCTATGGGGAATCCGCTCAGCATGTCCCGCAGATAGGCGTATGCCTCGGGCTCTCCCCAATGTGTCAGGTCGCCCGTGATGACACACAGATCCGCGTCGCCGTGGTGCGCGAGGATATGGCCCAGGCAATCCGAGAAATTCTTGCCCGGATTGTTGCCGAGTACGGTTCCCCCTTCACGGGTCAGATGAATATCGGTGACGTGAATGAGTTTCATGCGTTCGCAGTGCCCAGCCGCATTGCGGTCGGCACCCCCCTGTTGAGAACGTTTCTGTGAGCAAGACCGACGAGCACCGGGATGCCGGCCTGCGCCGGCATCCCGCACTCACAGTGACGTCGATTAGCTCGACGTCTTTGGCAGAAGCTTCTGTACCTTCTCGGACATCTCTTCGAGCACCTTGTCCGGCTCATCGACGCGTTCGCCGGTCACGATCGACTGCATCGCGTCCTCGATCACCTTGGTGATCTTGAGGCCGTTCTTGCCCGGGAACGCATACCACTCGCGCAGCAGCGGAAGCTGGGCCACGGCGGTGTGCTTGTTCGGGTTCTGGGCATAAAAGTCCTTCAGATAGACCTCGTTCGCCTTCTTGTTCGGGGGCATGTAACCGGTCGTCTCGGCGACGATCGCCGCACCGCGTCCGGACGTTGCGAATTTCAGGAACTTCCAGGCCGCGGCGGCGCGCTCCGGATCCGTGGCGAGCATCATGCCCGAATTGCCGCCGGCGGGCAGTCCGCCATCGGCCTGGACCGACGGATACGGCCCCGTCTTCAGCGTGAACTTGCCCGCGCTGTCATTGGTCACGCGCTGCAGCGCGGAGATCGACCAGAAGTACATGCCGATCTTGCCGGCGGAGAAATTGCCCATCGCCTCTTTGAGGTTGTAATTGGGCATCTTGCACTCCTTGACCAGCTTCGCGAAGGTGCGCATGGCCCATTTCCCGTGATCGTTGTTGAAGTTGACCTTGGTTTCGGTCTTGTCGAGCATGGCGTTGTTCTTCGACCAGTTCAGGGCCTGCCAGAACCAGTTGCCGGTGATGTTCCAGCCCCAGAACATGGTGTCGACGTCCTGGCCGGATTTCGCGATCACCTGACAGAGTTCGATCACCTCGTCCCAGGTTTTCGGGAGCGGTTTGGTCCATCCGGCCTTCTTGACCACATCCATGTTGTAATATGCGATCGGCAGGGAGACGGAGAACGGAATGCCGTGGACCTTGTCGTTGAAGGTTCCGAGGTCCAGCATCGCCTTGTGGTAGCCGTCCTTCTCGAAGTCCGCTTCCTTGGCAATGAAGCCTTCGAGCGATTGGGCGATGCCCTTCTCGACCAGGATGCGCTGCCGGTTCAGCCCCTGAAACGTGATATCGGGCATCTTCTTGGTGATCGCCTCCTTGAGGACTTTCTGCGATCCATCCTCATAGGACTCGTATGGCGCACGCATTTTTACGGTGATGTCCGGGTGCGCCTTGTTGAACTCGGCAATGATCTGTTTGTATGTTTCTGCAAACAGGTGCGCATATGGATACTGCACCTCGATTTCGGTCGCACTCGCGCTGCCAGCGGTGAGAGCGGTCAACGCAACGGCGCCGATGATGGAGCGGAATTTCATTTCTACCTCCTGTTGATGGTGTCAGAGGAGCTGGAGCTTCACCCTCCGGCTCCTCGTTTTTTTCTCGCCCCTCTGCGCCCTTCCCGTTCGGCGGAGCAAGGCGGGAAACCGGTCCCCGGCACTTTCCCTACTTCATGCCGGTCAATGTGATCCCCTCGATGAAGCGCCGCTGCGCCACGAGAAACGCGATGACCAGCGGCGCGATGATGACGGTCGCCGCGGCCATCAGCGGCCCGAATTCGAAGCCGAATTCCTCGTTGCGGAAGACGGAAATGCCGAGTGGCGGGGTATAGAACTCGCGGCTCGACAGCACGATGAGCGGCCAGAAGTAATCGTTCCAGTGGGCGATCACGGAAAAGATCCCGAACGCGGTCAGTGCCGGCAGCGCCGTGGGCAGCATCACGCGCCAGACGATCCCGAGTTCCGATATGCCGTCCATCCGCGCCGCGTCGACGAGGTCGTCCGGCACGGTCATGAAGAACTGGCGCATCAGGAAGATTCCGAAGACCGAGATGGTCCACGGCAGGATCAGCGCGGCGTAGGAGTCGAGGATCCCGATGTTATGGAACAGCACGTAGACGGGGATCGCCACCGCATGGGGCGGAATGAGCAGACAGAACAGCACCAGCGCGAACACCACGTCGCGGCCCCACCAGCGCAGCTTCGACAGGGCGTAGGCGCATGGCAGCGCGATCAGGATCTGCAGCAGAAAAATGGACGCCGTGACGATGGCGCCGTTGAGCATGTAGCGGGCGAGCGGCGTCGCGGTGAACGCTTCGGTGTAGTTCTCCAGCGCGTGCCACTCGCGCGGGATCGGCCACAGCGTTCCATCGGCGATCTCCGACGGCGCTTTCAGCGATGTGGTGATCATCTGGTAGAACGGCGCGAGAATGATGATCGCGCCGACGACGAGCACGAGCTGCTTGATGACTTCTCCCGGGCGGACGCGGCTCATTGGTAATGCACCTTTCGCTCGATCACGAACACCTTGACCAGCGTGAGCAGGAAGATGAACGCCAGGAACACCATGGTCAGCGCCGAGGCATAGGACGACCGGAAGAACTCGAAGCCCTCCTGGTAGATCTGGTAGACGAGCACCATGGTGGCGTTGTCGGGGCCGCCCTTGGTCAGCACGTGGACGGTATCGAAGACCTGGAAAGAGCGGATTGCGGTGATGATCGCGACAAACATCGTCACCGGCGTCAGCAGTGGCCAGGTGACCAGCCAGAAGCGGTCCCAGGCCGAGCGCACGCCATCGACCTCGGCCGCATTGTAGAGTTCGCGGGGAATCGATGTGAGCCCGGCCATGAACAGGACCATGTTGAACCCGAGCGCCTGCCAGATCGCGATGAGGCAGAGCGCGGGCAGCGCCGTATCGGGCTCCTGCAACCAGCTCTTCGCCTCGACGCCGAAAAAGCCGAGCAGTTGCGAGACCATTCCGAACTTGGCGTTCAGCATGAACTCCCACACCACCGCCATCGCGATCAGCGTGGACATGACCGGCAGGAAGTAGACCGCGCGCCACAATGATCGCCCGACCGTCACGCTTTCGATCAGAAGGGCCGCGCCGAGGCCGAGGATGATTGAGCCGGGAATGACGATGCCCACATAGATCAGCGTGTTGCCGATCGCCTTCCAGAAGATGTCGTCCTCGACCATTTCGTCATAGGTCGCCATGCCGACCCAGTTGAACCCGGCGTCACCCAGCGACCAGTCGGTGAACGACAGCAGAAAGACCGCGATAACCGGCCCGATGAGAAGCAGGAACATCAGGATCACGGCCGGCGCCGACAGCAGGGTCGCGATGATCTGGTAGCGGGCACGCGCCCTCGCCGCGGACGTCGCACGGGGCGCGGCCTCTTGCGCGTAGATGGCCTCATGCGTTGACAAGCTGCTTCTCCATGAACTCTTCCGTTTGCACCCTCGCGCCGGTCGAGCTGAAGAGCCGGACCGCTGTCGGGGTGAAATCGATCTCGATGTCCTTTCCGACATCCAGACCGTGCCGTTCGATATGATCGAGGCGGATGATGGCGGGACGGTCCATGGTCTCGCTCGCAAAGTGGACCATCAGTTCCGCACCCAGGTTCTCGATGTGGGTGACGGTACCGCTCAGCACGCCCTCGCCCGAGGGCGCGAGACGCAGGGCCTCAGGGCGCAGGCCGACCTGGGCCGGACCTGTCCGGGCGTCCGTGACCAGGCCGGTCGGCACGCCGAGCAGATCCACGCCGCCGTCAGACCGGATCTCGCCGGTGAAGATGTTGATCTTGGGAGAGCCGATGAACTCGGCGACGCGGATGTCCTGTGGATCGTTGTAAACCTCGTCCGGGGAACCGACCTGAACCAGCTCTCCATCCATCAGCACGGCGATCCGGTCGGACATGGTCATGGCCTCCGCCTGATCGTGGGTGACATAGATGAAGGTTGCGCCGAGACGCCGGTGGAGCTGGGCGATCTCGGTGCGCATGTGAACCCGGAGCTTGGCGTCCAGGTTGGAAAGCGGTTCGTCCAGCAGGAACGCGTGCGGCTCGCGCACGATCGCGCGCCCGACGGCGACGCGCTGGCGTTGTCCGCCGGAGAGCTGGCCGGGCTTGCGATTCAACAGGTGTTTCATGTCGAGCAGGGATGCGACTTCCTCGACATCGGCGCGGATGCTTCTCTCCGTCGCCCGGGCCCCCGGCAGCAAGCGGCCCAGAAGGGGAAGCCTCTGAACGCTGTTCAGCCGGCCCATCCTGAGCGGAACGGCGATGTTGTCGAACACGCTGAGGTGCGGGTAGAGCGCGTAGGACTGGAACACCATCGAGATGTTGCGCTCGCTCGGGCGCACGCCGTCGATGACGTGCTCGTTGATGCGGATCTGTCCGCTGGATTGATGCTCAAGCCCGGCGACGATGCGCAAGAGCGTGGACTTGCCGCAACCGGACGGGCCGACCAGCGACACGAACTCGCCATCGGGAATCTGTAGGCTGATGTCCTTCAGGACCTCGACCTTGCCGAACGATTTGGTGATGTTCTGAATATGCACGGATGACATTGGGCCCTCGCGCTGGTGAAAAACAGCGTGAGTCGAAATAGCAAGTTTCATTGACGGATTGATGAAGTGATATTAGCTGGTCTTATGCATCGAATAGCCGGACTGGAACCGGTCGCTGCACCCGGGTCCGATTTGCAAGACGATACAGACACCTAGAGCCTTCGCGGTCACCCATGAGTCCACGTCTCAAAGCCAGCCCACACCAGATTGCCGCGTTTACCCACGCCGCGCGCGAGCGGAGCTTCTCGAAGGCCGCGGCCGTTCTCAATGTGACCCAACCCGCCGTGACCCAGCACGTGGCGAAGCTCGAGGAGATGATCGGCGCGCGGCTGTTCATTCGTCGGCGATCCGGACTGGAACTGACCCGCGCGGCGAAGGAACTCTTCGATATCTCCGACCGCATCCATGTGCTGGAGCAATTGCTCACGGAACGAATGCGGGACTACTCGGAGCTCGACAGCGGACAGTTGTCGATCGTCGCCAATGCGCCGTGTCCCGCCATGGGACTGATCTCGGACTTCAAACGGCTGTACCCCGGTGTGCATGTCGACTTTTCCCTGGGCGTGTGGAACGACACCATGGCGCAGGTCAAGGAACGGGAAATCGATATCGGCATCATCACCGAACCGGACGACGTCGACGGCATGCACAAGATCGAGATCGAGAGAACACGGTACGTGGCGCTGGTCCAGAAGTCCCATGCGTTCGCCGCAAAGAAGTCGGTCTCGATGAAGGATCTGGCGCGCGAAAGCCTGATCCTTCCGGAACATGGCTCGCTGACCCGCCGCGTATTCGAGGAACGCATGGACGAACTCGGACTGCAGCCGGCATCCGTGACCACGGTCTCGACCTTTCCCCTCTCAAAGGAAGCGGTGCTCCACGGTGTCGGGGTCGCCATCATCCTGGAGGGCGCCTACTCGCCATCGAGCCGCTTAACCTCGATACCAATTCGGGATTGGAACCGAACGTTCCGGACTTACATAGTCTGTCCTTCGGACAAAAAGGAACTGAGGCTGGTGCGCAGCTTTCTTGAACTCTCATCCGTCGAACGACTGTGAAACCCTTGCAAACTCAAGAGCATCGGCCCCGCATATCGACCGGTCTTTTGCCCCGCCTTGCTCACGTGTCCTATAATACCTCTGACCGTTGGAGGGACGTCACATGAACTCAACACCTGCGCGTAACCCCGGTGGAAAAGGTCGGGCCGTACGAGCTGATGCAGCCACTGCGCCAAAGGATGCCGTGATCGAAGACGCGCCGGCCGGCGCCGGCAGCATCTTCAAAGCACTCCGCATTCTCGAGTGTATTGTCGAAACCTCAGCGCCTGTTTCGGTTGCCGAGGTCGCCACGACTCTCGGGATCTCCAAGCCGACGACCCACCGCATCGCCACGTTCCTGGAGGACTTCGGCTATCTCGAACGGGAGACCGGCGGCCGCCGTTTCATCGAGAGCCAGCGCCTGATCGATCTGTCGCTGAACGTCCTGTTCGCCGCCGCGCAGCGCCCCAATCGGCACGGCATTCTGGAATGGGTGGTCGAACAGACGGGCGAGACATGCAACCTCGGCATCATGAACCACAGCGAGCTTGTCTATCTCGACCGCGTCGAGGCGGAATGGCCACTGGGCTTGCGGTTCGAACCGGGAAGCCGGGTTCCGTTGCATTGCACCGCCATCGGCAAGCTGTTCCTCAGCATGCAGTCCAACGAGAGTCTCGACACGCTGCTCAAGACCTTGCGCCTCTCCAAATACACCGATGCGACGCTGACCGATCCGGACACGCTGCGCGCGAACCTTGCGAAGATCCGCAAAGCCGGTTTCAGCATCGACAACCAGGAATTCATGTACGGCGTCGTCTGCATCGCCGTACCGGTGTTCGACGCCACGGGCCGCATGCGCGCCGGTCTGGCGATTTCCGCCCCCGAGGCCCGCGTGAGTGCGGAGCGCGCCCCGGACTATGCGCCGGTGCTGCGCGCGGCCGCCGCCCGCCTGCAGGCTGCCATGTTCACGCCTGTCGGAGACGAAGAGACGGGCACGGGTGAACTATTGCAAATGCGCTGAAGGGCACGCGCTATTTCAGAATCGCGGCAACCAGTGTCGCGGCGGCGATGAGCGCCAGCATGGTCAGCGAGACACGGCGGTGGTGCCTTTGCCCGTACGCGCGATAGAACCGCGATCCAAGATAAATCGACGCGAAATAGATCGGCGCTGACACGATGCCGACGATCAGCACCCGTGGCGTCAACAGTCCATACGCCCACATGATCGGCAGTCCGATGACAATCAGCGCGCCCATCATGGCGATAATGTTGGCGCGGGTTGTGTCGGTCACATCGTCGCGCGCCAGCAGCACCGCGACGATCGCCGGTCCGCCGACGCCGGTCGATCCGTGAATCAGCCCGCCGGCAGTCCCCGCTCCCAGCGACACCGGCAACCGGGTCGGGCCGGTGTAGCGCCAATTGGTCGCCAGCAGGCAGACCATCAGCAGCACCATCACCGAAATCACGATGCGCATGATTTCGGGATTGATGGTGACCAGCGCCAGGACGCCCAGCGGGATCGCCACGACGAGCGCGAGGATCATCGGCACAACGGTTGGTCGGTCCGCGTGCCGCACGGCCGTCGGCAACAGTTGCAGCACACCGGGCAGCTCCATGATGGTGTGCATGGGCACGCCCTCGCGAGGCGTAAAAATGATGCTGAGCACGGGAACGATAACGAGCGCCGCACCGAAGCCCGTGAACCCGCGAAGGATCCCGCCAACTGCTACCACCGCGAGCGCCAGGACCATGCGGACATCGAGCAGCCCCATGTCGTGCCATGTGGAAGGGTCGAAATACGCGCTCATGCGAGTTGCGCCTCGATCCATTTCGCGGCGGCGATCAGGTCATGGTCCCTGCCGGGCCGGGCCGCCACCTGCAGCCCGAGCGGCAGGCCGGCAGGTCCTTTTCCGCATGGCAGGGTGATCGAGGGCAATCCGAGCAATGTCCAGGCCCGGCTCATGAGCGGATCGCCGGTCCCATCCTCGATAGGCGGCGCCTCCCCAAGCGTGCTCGGCGCGAGCAGGACGTCCGCGCCGGCGAACAGCTCGTCGATGGTCTCCAGCGCCACGCGGCGCGCCGAAACGGCGCGCTCGTACCGGTCCGGTTCGATAGCAAGACCTTCCTCTATGAGTTCCGAAATCTGCGAACTGAGGCGCGCGCGGTGATGCAGCCACTCCGACGAGAACTCCCGCGCCGCTTCGAACGCCAGGACCGTGTTCTGAACGGTACTCAAAGGCTTGAATGGATCGGGCGCGTCACTGTCGGAAACGCCGGCTCCAGCCGAACGCAGTAGCGAGACCGCGCTTTCAAAGACCAGGAGCGCCTCAGGCGAGACCTGGTCCCAGTCGGGGGTACGCGCGACACGCAATGAAGGCTTTTCAGGCCCGGTCTCCCCGGTCCAGTCATCACGCCCCGCCATGACACCGGCGATCAGTGCCGCGTCCGCGACGGTCCGGGCGAAAACGCCGGCCGTATCGAGCGAGCCGGCCAGCGGTTTGACACCGGCGAGGGATATGCGTCCGAAACTCGGCTTGAACCCGACGACCCCGCAATAGGACGCGGGACGCATGGTCGACGCGACCGTTTGTGACCCGATCGCCAGCGGCATCATGAAATCGGCGACGCCCGCCGCCGAACCGCTGGACGACCCGCCGGGGGTGCGCGACGCGTCATGCGGATTGCGCGTCTTCCCCGCTTTCCAGTATGCAAACTCGGTCGTGACCGTCTTGCCGAGGATGACCGCACCGGCGGCGCGCAGGCGGGCGACGGCGGCGGCATCCCATACGGGCCTGTTGCCGGCGTAAATCTCCGAGCCGTAGGCCGTCGGCATGTCGCACGTGTCGTAGATATCCTTGATCCCGACAGGCAGCCCGTGCAGCGGACCGCGCGCCTCCTTGGCAAGCCCGTCAAGCCGCTTCACCTGGGATTCGACGAGGCCCCGGTCGAGGATCTGCCAGGCACCGACGACACTCTCGCGTTCGTCGATGCGCGCGAGGCAGGCGGCGGCCAGTTCCGCGGCCGTGATGTCACCGCGCGCTATGGATTCCGCTCCGGACCGGGCGTCCAGTTTGACGAGTTCTTCTTCCACTTGACCCCCTCAGACGAGCGTGCGCCCTCCGTCGACAAAAATCGTTTGACCGGTGATGAAGGTGCCGCCCGGCGCCACGAGCAGAATGACCGCCGCCAGAATGTCCTCCGGCCGGCACAGACGCCCCATGGGAATCTGCGAAAGCACGTCGGCCCGGCGGCCCGGGTCGGACAAAAGTTCGTCGGTGAGCGGCGTTTCGGTCATCGCCTGTCCGATCGCATTCACCGTGATGCCCTTCGGCGCGAGTTCACGCGCGGCGACCCGCACCATCTGCGACAGGCCGGCCTTCGACGCGGCGTATGCCGCATATTCCGGGTTCGCTACGTGGCTCGATACCGACGCAAGATGGACGATCCGCCCGCTGCCGGCCTCTGACATGATCCGCGCCGCGGCACGGGTGAGCAGGAACGGTGCCGTCAGATTGACGGAAACCGTCTCCATGAAATCGTCATGTGTCATGTCCGTGATCGGCGCGGTGCGAAAGATCCCTGCCGCATTGACCAGCCCGTCGAGACGGCCATGGGTCTCGACGACATGTCTCAGTGTCTCGTCGACCGCCTTCTCGTCGCAGATGTCGAGGCCGGCGACGGCCGTTTTCGTCTGGCCGCCAAGGTCTGACGCCAGGCCCTCCAGTCTGTCCTGATCGAGATCAGTGAGATAAAGTCTTGCCCCACGCGCGCCAAGCGCCTTCGAAATCGCCGAACCAAGCGCCCCTGCCGCGCCTGTTACCAGCACTACCTTGCCGGTCACTTCAAAAAGCGGGTCGGGCTGCACGGTCGTCCGGGCTCCTGCGAGTGCACAAATTTTCGCCTTCCACCCGAGGTGGGCTTGACGAAGGCCATTTCGTATTATGATACTTTTCGTTCCAAAAACCCAAAGACCAGTTGGCATCGATGATTTATCATCGTTCTGTGGCCTGCGAGACATAGAATCGTAACCCGGTCTCGAAGGCGTCCTTAAGGGAGGGAGTTAATGTCGATCTTCAAGTCAGTAAGCAAACTAGCCGCCGCCGGAATTGTGGCCGTGACGGCCGCCTATGGCAGTGCGACGGCAACGCGCGCGGCGGACGCCGTGCCGGTTCTGTTGTGCCCGTTCGGATGCGGTCCGATCGCCGGTGACACGATCCTGATGAACCAGATGATCAAGGCGGGATCGGAAGTCATGCTGCTTCCGCAGGAAACGCCGGGCTACATGTACAACATCCGTGAGATGGGCCGGAACAAGAACAAGTGGAAACACTCAATCTTCTCGACTGAAGATACGCTGATCCAGGTCGCCTATGCCGGCGGCTCGCCGGAAATGAAGGAATTCCTCCCGGAGCCGGTGAAGATTCCGTGGAAACTGCTCTACGGTGAAGCATGGTGGGGACAGGGCAAGTTCCTTGTCACCTTCGACTGCAATCTCAAATCCATGGCGGATCTGAAGGGCAAGCGGATCTCGCTTGGTCTGCGCGGCCAATCAGACTGGGGCGTGTTCTCCCGCCTGTTCCTCGAGCACGCATTCGGCGTGACGACTGACAATGCTGATATCCGCCATATGACACCGGGCCAGCTCACCCAGCAGTTGATCGACGGCGCGACCGACGCGGCCGTTACGCCGATCGGCACCGAGCCGAGCCTGAAGAACTTCATCATCCCCGGTCCGGTGCGCCAGCTCGAGGCCACGGGCAAGAAGATGTGCTATCTCGGCGTGTCGAAAGAGGACGTCGATAAGGTCAACAAGAAATTCGATGCAACCTGGCAGCACGTCGAGCTGCCGGCGAACACGCTGCCGCATCAGGACAAGCCCCTTGGCGTCGCCTTCAACAAGGGCTTCAAGGCTGCGCACGAGTCGTTCGACGAGAACCGCGCCTACAATATCGTCAAGGCCGTCGCCAAGATCGGTCCGCAGATGAAAGAGCTTCACGCACTCTGGCGCATCTGGTCGCCGGAACTGATGACGTGCGGTCTCTCGGACGAGAACACGCATCCAGGCGCCATCAAGGCCTACAAGGAACTCGGCTGGTGGGACAAGCGCAAGGCTTGTGAGCCGATGACCTATCCCAGCGGCTGACTATTGCTGCTATCGTGACAACACCCGGGCCGGCGCTCGCGCCGGCCCGGATCATGTGCCCGGGGGGAATTCGGCTTCCGAGCTGATGCCGGCGCATTGCCGAGAGGACGGCGGGGGGAAACGACCTATGTCAGGCTGGAAAAAACTCAGAATTGCGGTCGATGTACCGTTTCTGATCATCGGCGCCACGCTGACCGTCTACATTGGCGTTGCCGCATTCGGCTTCGTCAAGAACTCCTCCGAGCACTACTCGAACTTCATTCTGGGCATCTGCCTGATGACCGGCCTGCTCGCAGTCCGGAACCTGTGCGACGAAAAACTCGGCGGCAAGGACATGATGTCCGAGACCGGCGAGGACATGCACTCCAAGGCTTATTTCTGGCCCCGCTTCGCCTTCGCTGTCACGGCCCTCGTAATGAGCGCCATCGCGATGGGCTATGTGCGCTTCAACGCCGTGCATTTGGAAACGACCCAGCCGTTCTTTAACGACATCGACATGATCTTCGGCTGGATGATGACGATCTCGATCCTGGCGCTCACCCTCATTCACTGGGGCCCGTTGCTGACATCGGTCATCTGTATCGCGATCGCGTACTTCTTCTTCGGGCACATGATCGAGAATCCGCTGTTCATCACGCCGAAATACGATCCGAAATTCGTGATGAACTATATCGGGCTCGGAACCAACCAGGGCTTTTACTACCTGGCGCAGGTTGCCGCGGACGCGATCTATTTTCTCATTATCTATGCGGCGATCCTGCTCGGCGTCGGCATGCTCAACATGGTGCTCGAAGTCGGCAAGGTCACCGGAAGTCGCATCTCCGGTGGTGCGGCGGGCCCCGCCCTTATCGGCTCCGGCATTGTCGCATCGATCATGGGACAGGCGGTGTCCAACGTCGTTCTGACCGGACGGCTGACGATCCCGATGATGCGCAAGTACGGCTATCGCGGCTCGATGGCCGGCGCCATTGAAGCGACAGCTTCGACAGCGGGCCAGATCATGCCGCCGATCCTTGGCCTTGCGGCGTTCATCATCGCCTCGTTCCTGAACCGGCCATACATCGACGTCGCGCTCTCGGCCATGATTCCGGGGTTGCTTTATCTCATCGGCGTCGCCATCGCCGTCGCCGTCTACGCCAAACGCCACCACCTGCCGAAGCTCGCTGAAAAAGCCGATATGGCAATGATCAAGCGACTTCTGCCGACCTTCGTCATTTCTTTCGGCGTTGTGCTCTGGCTGTTGCTTGGTTATCGCTCTCCCGCCATTGCCGGGATGTGGGGTATCATTCTGGCGCTGGCCTTGTGTTTCTTTCAGGGCAAGTACCGTCCGACAAAAAAGGCGCTGTATGAAGCGATTGAGGAAGGCTTCTATCTGGTCGCCGTTCTTTCGCTGCTGCTGATCGCCATCGGTCCGCTTGGGCAGGTCATGCTGACCACCAATCTCTCCGGGCGTCTCGGATCGGTGCTCGTCCAGTACCTGCCGGATTCACAATTGCTGCTGCTGATCGGCGCCATGTGTGTCTCGCTCGTGCTCGGCATGGGTCTGCCGACACCGGTCGCCTATATCATTGTGGCGCTCGCGCTGGTCCCGTTCATGCAACAGATCGGCGTGCCGCCCCTGCAGGCGCATTTCTTCGTATTCTACTTCGCGGTGTTCTCGACGCTCACACCACCCGTCGCGGTCAGTGTGCTCGCGGCGGGGAAGCTCGCCAATGCGACATTTCTCGGAACGGCGGCGGATGCCATGAAGATTGCGGCGACGACCTTCATCATTCCGTTCGCCTTCGTCTATTCGCCGTCTCTGATGTCGTTCCCCAATCTCACCTGGGCGGTTGTCCCCGCGATTCTGGAGGTCATGGCGATTCAGCTCACCGTTTCCGTCGCGGCATATGGTTATCTGATGCGCGTCCTGCACGGATGGGAGCGTTGGATCTTTCTGGTCGGCGCGTTATGCGGATTCCTGGCCATGACGCTCGGCGATATCTACTGGCATGCGTCGCTCATCGGGATCGTCATCGTCATGACCGGCTGGCTCTATGCGACGCGCACCCGAAAGGTCGCGGTGCCGGAGGCCGCCGAGTAACCGTCACTGGCCAGATCGGGCGAACTCAGACCCGCATGCGAAACAGCAGTTGGTCGAACTCGATCGTGGCACCGTCCTGCTGCACGATTTCGGCGATCGTTCCGTCCTCGGGTGCCTCGACCGCCGTGAACAGCTTCATGACCTCGATCAGGCAGATCGTGTCGCCCTTCTTGACCTGCGTCCCCTCCTCCACGAAGGCGGGTTCATCCGGCGAGGGCCGCCGGTAGAACGTGCCGACCATGGGCGAGCGCACATCGAGCAGGCCGGGTTCACCCTGCGCCTCGGGTTCCGAGGGCTTCGTTTCCGCGGGGCTCTCCGGCTCGACAGGCGCGGGCGGCGCGGGAGCCGGCTCTTCACTTGCGATCACCGCGGGTGCACCGCCGCTCTGCGTGGCAGCCGTATTGCGCCGAACCACAAGCCGCGTACCCTCGAGTTCCAGGACAACCTCGTCGCACTCTGACGCATCGATCAGTTTGAGGATTTCGGCAACTTCCTTGAAGGTCAGAGACACGGTTTGTTTCCGTCATTTTTGAAGGGCGTTGTTACCATGCGGCTTGACAGGCCGAGACGCCAATCCGCACTATGCGATGCTCATATTATGAAATCAATCGTCTTATATCGTGGAACTCTGATTCCGGAAGACTCCTCCGAAACGCAGTGAAATGACCCGCCCCATAAAGCTCATCGATGTGACCCTGCGCGACGCCCACCAATGCCTGTGGGCCACGCGCATGACCACGGCAATGATGAAAGATATCGCGCCGCGCCTGGACCGGGCCGGGTTCGAAGCCATCGATCTTGTCGGCGGTGCGGTGTTCGATGTCTGCGTCCGGTATCTGCGCGAGGACCCGTGGGAGCGGATGCGCATTCTGAGCGAGTGGGTCACGCAGACGCCGCTTATCATCCACACACGGGGGCAAAGCCTGTTCACGTTCGAGTTCTTCGCGGACGACGTCGTCGAGCTGGCGGCGGAGCGGTTCGCCGCAAACGGCATGCGCTACCACACGCCTTACGATGCGCTGAACGACATGCGCAATCTCGAGATCCCGATCCGCGCGGCGAAGTCCCACGGGCTCTACGTTGTCGGCGGGCTCGTCTATACCCACAGCCCCGTCCACACCGATGAATACTATGCGCGCAAGGCCGCGGACCTTGTGAGGTACGGCGTCGACGCCATTTTCCTCAAGGATGCAAGCGGCCTGTTATTGCCTGAGCGGGTCGCCAGCCTGGTTCCGGCAGTGAAGCAGGTCATCGGCGACATGCCGTTGCAGATACACACCCACTGCAATTCGGGGTTGGCGCCCTATGTCGTGCTGCAGGCGGTCGAGCACGGCGTGGACGTGGTGCACACGGCAACGTCGACTCTTGCCAACGGCGTCTCCCATTCCCCGACCGAACGCGTGGTGGGCAACCTGCGCCGCCGCGGCTATGACGTCGCCATCGACCTCGCGCCCATCCAAGAGGCCGCCGAACGCCTTGCGTATATTGCCGAGCGAGAGGGCAAACCGGTGGGCTCGCCGTGCGAGTATGACGAGTTTCACTATCACCACCAGTGCCCCGGCGGCATGGTCTCGAACCTTCAGTATCAGCTCGAGACCATGGGGCTCGAAGGCCGGCTGGAGGAAATCCTGGACGAGGCGGGCCACGTCCGCGCCGATCTCGGCTACCCGATCGTTGTCAGCCCGTTCGCGCAGTACATCATCACCCAGTCCGTCCTGAACGTGATGGGCAAGGACCAGGGCAAGGCGCGCTACGACACCGTACCCGACGAAGTGCGCCTCTATGTCCGCGGCGGATATGGCGAAATCGCCGGAAAGATCGACCCGAACCTTTACGACAAGATCACGCGCGGCGCGGAGCCGATCACCGAGCGCCCGGGAGCGCTTGTCGAACCGGCGCTCGAACGTCTTCGCGCAACGCGCGGGCCGTTCGCCTCCGACGATGACCTGCTGCTGGCGGCCTTCTACGACGACACCCAGTATTCGGCACTCAAGGAAGCCGGGCCCATCAAGACGGACTATCCGCTGATGGAGACGCCCCTGCTGACCCTCGTGAAGGAACTCACGGAACGGCCCAGCATCAAGTCGTTCCAACTCTCGATGCAGGCAGCGGAGTAACCCTCGAAGGCCTTGGATTTATGCCAGCACCGGCGGCAGTTCGGACAGGGATGTCATGATCGCCTTCGGTTTGCCCGGCAGACGCTCCGGCGGTTGGCTGAAACGGTTTAGATGCGCCACCTGGAACCCGAAATCGGCGGCGCCTGACGCATCCCACGCATTGGCCGAGACGAAACAGATCTCGTCTTTGAGGACACCGAACCGGTCCACGGCCATCTGGTAGACTCGCCCGTCCGGTTTGAAGATGCCAACATCCTCAACCGACAGAACGTGGTCCAGCAACGGCTCGAGACCGGAGGCTTCAACGGCGGCCGCGAGCATCTCGTGGGAGCCGTTCGACAGGATGCCGGTGGCGTAGCCCCCCGCCTTGAGCTGCTCCAGAGTCGAGACTGCATCCGGATACGCGTCCAGCGTCATGTAGAGGTCCATCAGCCGCTGTCGGATGTCCGGGTCATCGATGTCGTGCGCGGCAAGCGCATAATCGAGACCATCCCCGGTGATCTGCCAGAAGTCGGTGTATCTGCCCATGAGGCTGCGGAGCCAGGTGTATTGAAGCTGTTTCCCGCGCCACATGTCGGAAACGGACTGCGCCTTGTCGCCGAGGTCGTGGGCGATTGCCGCCGTGGGCGCGTGGATGTCGAAGAGCGTCCCGTAAGCGTCGAAAACGCACGCCTTGACGTTGGTGATTTCCGGCATGGGGTCACCTCCACTTCACACTTCTCCCGACCGGCAAAGGCTAGGAAAGCCGCGTCAGGATGTGAACACGCCATTTCGCAATAGCACCTGTTTTCGTCTGCATGAGACGTCCGCGCGTCACTCGTAGCTGCGCTGATCGTCGATGACCTTGCCGTCGTTTGGTAACGCTCCGGGCTCGACGATCTCGACCGTGCCACGGACCTTCAGAATGCCCTGAAGCGAGTCCGCGATCGCGGCTGCGTCCGCATTGGCGGCCTCGACCTGGACCGCCATCTCGTCGCGGTCTCCGGCGCGGGTGATGACGACGCGTGCGCGATGCACCTCGGCGTGCTTTTCGACGAGCGCGGCGACCTGTTCCGGGCGAACGAACATGCCGCGCACCTTGGCGGTCTGGTCGGCCCGGCCCATCCAGCCCTGGATGCGCATGTTTGTGCGCCCGCACGGGCTCGTGCCCGGCATGACAGCCGACAGATCGCCGGTCGCGAAGCGGATAAGCGGATAGTCGCGGGTGAAACCCGTGACGATGACCTCGCCGACATCTCCGTCCGATACCGGATTGCCGGTGCCCGGCGTGACGATTTCCACGAACACGCCCTCGTCGACGATCATGCCCTCCATCGCCTCCGACTCGTAAGCGACATTGCCGAAATCGGCCGTCGCGTAGCACTGCAGGCAGGCGATGCCGCGATCACGGTAATCCTGGCGCAGCGAGGGGAACAGCGCCCCGCCGGAGACCGCCGCCTTGGTCACGCGCGAGAGATCGAGCCCTTGCTCCTCCGCGCTGTCGAGGATCACTTTCAGGAAATCGGGTGTGCCGGCGTAGGTCGTGACGCCGATGGCCGCCGCGGCCTGCGCCTGCAGCTCGCTCTGCCCGGTACCGGCGGGTACGACCGCCGCGCTCACCGCATGGGCGCCGTTTTCGAACATCATGCCGGCGGGTGTCAGATGATAGGAGAAACAGTTCTGCACGATGTCGTCTGTGCCTATGCCGCAGGCGTGCAGGAACCGTCCGATCCGCCACCAGTCATGCGCCGTCTGTCCGGGTTCATAGATGGGACCCGGCGACTGGAAGATGTGGGCGTAGCCGGATACGGCGCCGACACCGAACCCGCCAAGGGGTGGTGCGTCTTTCTGCGCATCCTGCAGCGCAGACTTGCGCAGGATCGGCAGCTTTGCGAGGGCGTCGCGGTCGGTGACGCCGGCGGCGTCGACCCCGTCGAGGTGCGCCGCCATCGCCATCGAACCGGCCTGCGCATGGGCGATGAGGTCCGGAAGCGCCTTTGCCAGATCGGCAGCGCGCTGGTCCGCAGAGCGGGTTTCCAGGTCGTCATAGTGTTGTGCCATTGCTTCGCCCCTCGCCCGCCCGGCTCGTTCCGGTTGTCAGCTCAGCCAGCGTTTGCGGCGCCGGTACGAGCGCACGTTGCGGAACGACCTGCGCCCCTCCTCCGACATGCCGAGATAGAATTCCTTGACGTCCGGGTTTTCGCGCAGCTCGTCGGCGGGACCGTCCATGACCACGCGCCCGTTCTCGAGAATGTAGCCGTACTGCGCGTATTTGAGCGCCATGTTGGTGTTTTGCTCCGCCAGCAGCACGCTCACCCCCTGCTCGCGGTTCAGCAGTTTCACGATCTCGAAGATCTCTTCCACGAGCTGCGGCGCAAGGCCCATGGACGGCTCGTCGAGCAGCATCATGGTCGGCCGTGACATCAGCGCGCGTCCGATCGCGGTCATCTGCTGCTCGCCACCGGAGATGTACCCGGCGAGCGAACTGCTGCGCTCCTTCAACCGCGGAAAATAGGTGTAGACGAGTTCAAGGTCCTCCCTGATCTCCTTGCGGGCGTTGCCGCGCGTATAGGCGCCGGTCAGGAGGTTCTCCTCGACCGTGAGATGCTCGAAGCAGTGCCGCCCCTCCATGACCTGGATGCAGCCACGCTTGACCAGATCGTTCGTGGAACGCGCGTCGACGCGGTCGCCCTTGAAGATGATGCTGCCCTTGGTAACCTCGCCGCGTTCCGCATAAAGCAGATTGGAGATCGACTTGAGCGTCGTCGACTTGCCGGCGCCGTTGGCGCCGAGCAATGCGACGATGCCCCCCTGGGGCACTTCGAGCGAAACCCCTTTGAGCACAAGAATAACGTGGTCGTAGATGACCTCGATATTGTTGACCGAGAGGATGGGCGGCGGCGTTTCCGCCGCCGCCTCCGGGCTCTGTTCGGTTTGAGCCATTATTTTCCCTACTTGCAGTCGCGAGGTGTGATGTTGTTTTCCTTCGCGAACTTCTGCGAGTCCTCGTCGATCAGCGGCTGGATGACATCCATGTCCGGATCGTAGAAGTCGGACACGATCTTCCACTGCTTGCCGTCCCACTGCTGGACCGCGACCTTGCGCGGACCTTCGTGGTTCTCGCAGGTGATCTTGACGGGGATCGTCAGGCCTTCCGCACCAAGCTCCTTCAGCCGGGCCTCGTCGACGTCGAGGGCCTCATAGCCGTCGCGCATCATCGCACCGGTGAGTTCCTTGGTGTTGTGGATTTCCATGGCCTTGCGGACCGCCTCGGATGCCCACATCGCGGCCACCAGACCCCGGTTGTAGAGCACCTCGCCGACGCGGTTCTTGAAGGCCGGATCGGTCGCCTTCCCGGAGTCGTAGACATGTTTGATGATGTCCTTGTGGACGGGGAAGTTCGAGCCGGGCTGGTGGAACGCACCGGACAGGTAGCCCTTGGCGGCTTCGCCGGCAGGCTTCACGTCATTCTCCGAACCGGACCACCAAACGCCGATGAAGCGGTCCATCGGGAAACGGATCGATGCCGCTTCCTTGATCGCCACCTGGTTCATGACGCCCCAGCCCCACATCAGGATCCAGTCGGGCTTCTCGCGGCGGATCTTCAGCCACGTAGCCTTCTGCTCCTGACCGGGATGGTCGACCGCCAGGCCCTGATAGGTGAAGCCGTGTTTCTTCGACAGCTCCTGGAGGGTGCGGATCGGCTCCTTGCCGTAGGCCGAGTTGTGATAGACGAGGTAGATCTTCTTGCCCTTGAGCTTGTCCATCCCGCCTTCCTGATCGCCGATATATTTGACCAGCGCGGATGCCTGGCTCCAGTAGGTCGCTGGGAAGTTGAACACCCACTTGAAGACCTTGCCATTGGCGGCGGAGGTGCGTCCGTAGCCCATGGAATGGATCGGAATCTTGTCCACGGAGGCCTTGGGGATTAGCTGATAGGTGATACCCGTGGAGAGCGGCTGGTAGACCAGCGCGCCGCTGCCTTCGTTCTTGGTTTTCTCGTAGCACTCAACACCCTGCTTGGTGTTGTAGGCGGTCTCGCACGGGACGACCTTGATCTTGACGCCGTTGATGCCGCCGTCGCGCTCGTTGAGCATGGTCCAGTAGTCGGTCCAGCCGTTCGCGAAGGGAATGCCGTTCGGGGCGTACGGCCCGGTCCGGTAATCCATTGACGGGATTGTCAATTCGTAGGCACTCGCGGAACCTATCGCGAGTGGCATCGCGACAACCGCGGCAGCGGCCGTCACGATCCATTTACGCAACTTCATTTGCTTTCCTCCCATTTAAATGGTGCTCGAATTCGCTCCGGCACCTTGCCTTCAAGTCTACTGTGACGGAGCCGCAGCTCAATCACGATTTCGCCTCCCCTGACCGCGAAAGCCGCGGATTCCATTAAATCTTCTTAATGCGGGAACGGCCAAAGCCGCAGCTTCTCCTTGATGATCTGCCACAGACGCGCCAGGCCGTGGGGCTCGACGATCAGGAAGAAGATGATCAGGACCCCGAATGTCGTGATCTCCACGTGCTTCGCGAAAACCGCCGTAAAGCCGAACCAGTCGACCAGCACATTCTTCACCCCGATCGGCATCAGCACGATGAAGCCCGCGCCGAGGAACGACCCGAGCACACTGCCGAGCCCACCGATGATGATCATGAACAGCACCAGGAACGACTCGATGATGCCGAACGTCTCGCCCGATTCCGCCGCACCGAGCCAGACGCTGAAAATCAGCGCACCGGCAACGCCGATGAAGAACGAGGAAACGGCGAACGCGCTGAGCTTGGTGGCGAAGGGGCGGATGCCGATGAGCTCGGCCGCAATGTCCATGTCGCGGATCGCCATCCAGCTACGCCCGATGCGCCCGCGCACCATGTTCTTCGCCGCGATGGCGAAGACGGTGACGACGCTCAGGATGAACAGATAGCGGACAACGATATCCGCCTTCTGCGTCGTGACCAGAAACCCGAGCGCCTCGCGCGGCGGGACGGTGATCTGCCCGGTCGCATTGTAGTTGTAGAACCACGGCACCTTGTAGAACAGCCAGATCAGGAAGAACTGCGCCGCGAGCGTGGCCACGGCCAGATAGAACCCCTTGATGCGAAGAGACGGCAGCCCGAACAGCAGTCCGACAAGTGCGGTGATCGCGCCGGCGCCGAGAAGCACCAGGATCATGTCCATTTCCGGAAAGCCGGTCATCAGCTTGTAGGACGAATAGGCGCCGACCGCGAGAAAGCCGCCGGTTCCGAGCGAGAGCTGGCCGCAATAACCGGTCAGGATGTTGAGCCCGAGGGCCGCCAGCGAATAGGCGAGGAACGGAATGAACACCGCGTTCGCCCAGTAGTCATCGATGATCAGCGGCACGCCGACAAACCCGACAATGAGGATCAACGCCACGCCCCACCGGTCCTGGAGGATCGGGAAGACCGCCTGGTCGGCGCCGTAGCCGGTTTTGAACTGTCCGCTCTCGCGATAGAACATGCCGCCCTCCTACACCCGCTCGATGATCTTCTCGCCGAACAGACCCTGCGGCCTGAACAGCAGGAACACGAGCGCCAGCACGTAGGCGAACCAGTTTTCGGTCGCCGTGAAAATGCTGGGATCGATCTCGATCCAGCGCCCGAACAGGGCAACGATGACCTCGCCGCCGTAAACCTCGGCAAGCTTCTCGCCCACGCCGATGATCAGGCCGCCGACAATCGCGCCGGGAATGGACTCAAACCCGCCGAGGATCAGCACCGGCAACGCCTTCAGCGCAATGAGGGACAGCGAGAACTGGATACCCGATTTCGCACCCCACATGACGCCGGTCACGAGGGCGACGACACCGGCGACGGACCAGACGATGATCCAGATGGTACGCAGCGAGATGCCGACCGACAGGGCCGCCTGGTGATCGTCCGCCACCGCGCGCAATGCGCGGCCGATACGCGTCTTCTGGAAGAAGATGGCGAGAACGATGACCAGCGCCCCGGCGACGCCCGCTGCGACCAGTTCGATCTTCTCGATGTACAGGCCGTAGGAGTCGAGCAGCCAGTCCCATGCTCCCTGCGGCAGACCAAGGTCGATGACCTTCACGTCCGAGCCCCAGATGATGTCGCCCGCGCCTTCCAGAACGTAGGCGAGGCCGACCATCGACATGAACAGGATGATCTGCTCCTGGTTGACGAGATGGCGCAGGATGAACCTTTCGACCAGAACGGCAATCATGATCATGACGAGGATGGTCATCGGGATGGCCATCCAGGCCGGCATCGCGAACGCCGGATTATCGACATGGGTGAAAGGCGTGGTACCGGTCAGGAATCCGACCAGGGTGAGCGCCGCGAACAGGGCGAGAACGCCCTGGGCAAAGTTGAACACGCCGGACGCCTTGAATATGAGCACGAATCCGAGCGCAACCAGCGAGTACATCACACCGGCCAGCAGCCCGCTGATGACGGTCTCCAAAAAGAACAGCATATGTTTCCTCCCTCAGGGGCTGCCGGTCTTGCGCGCCGGCTCGCACCTGTCGTGTCAGTCGTGCGCGACTCCCAGATAGGCGTCGATCACGTCCTGGTTCTTTTGCACCTCTTCCGGCGTGCCGTCGGCGATCAGTTCGCCGTGGTCCAGCACCACCACGCGGTCCGACAGATCCATCACCACGCCCATGTCGTGTTCGATGAGCGCGATGGTCGTGCCGAATTCCTCGTTGATGTCGATGATGAAGCGCGACATGTCCTCTTTTTCCTCGACATTCATCCCGGCCATGGGCTCGTCGAGCAGAAGCAGCTCCGGTTCCATTGCCAGCGCCCGGCCGAGCTCGACGCGCTTCTGCAGCCCATAGGGCAGCTTGCCGACCGGCGTGCGGCGGATGTGCTGGATCTCGAGAAAATCGATGATCGTCTCGACAAATTTGCGGTTCTCGATTTCTTCTTTTTTGGCCGGACCCTCGTAGAGGATCTGCCAGAAGATGTTCTTCTTCATCTTCAGAGAACGGCCGGTCATGATGTTGTCCAGCGTCGTCATGCCCTTGAACAGGGCCACGTTCTGGAACGTGCGGGCGATGCCTTGCGTCGCGGCGATGTGAGGCCGCATGTCACGGCGCTCCTCACCCTTGAAGGTGATCGTGCCTTCCTGGGGATGGTAGAAGCCGTTGATCACATTGAGCATCGAGGTCTTGCCGGCACCGTTCGGCCCGATGATCGCGCGGATCTCACCCTGGCGGATATCGAACGAGGTGCCGTGAATGGCGGTCACGCCGCCGAACCGCAGCGTGATGTTCTTGACCTCCATCTGCACGCCGCCGATGGTCCTGTGATCCTCGGTTATGGTGGGCTTGTCCATCACGTTCATTCCGCCGCCATCCTTTCAGCGCCGACGACCCTGGCATCGCGGATTTCAAGCGTCGCCGAAATCCGGCCCTTGCGTCCGTCCTCGTAGGTCACTTCGGTGTCTGCGAAGACGGTCTTCGATCCGTCGTAAAGCGCCGCAATGAGATCGCCGTACTTCTCCTCGATGGGGCTGCGCCGCACCTTCTGCGTGCGCGTCAGTTCGCCGTCATCGGCGTCAAGCTGCTTGTGCAGGACGAGGAAGCGGTGAATTTGGCATCCGGAGAGCATCTCGTCGCGCGCAATGCTCTCGTTCACCTCCTCGACGTGTCCCTGGATCATGTCCAGGACCTCCGGATGGCCGGCCAGTTCCTGATAGGACCCGTACATGATGTTGTTGCGCTCGGCCCAGTTTCCGACCGCGGTCAGGTCGATGTTGATGAAGGCGCAGCACGTATCGCGGCCATCGCCGAATACGACCGCCTCGAGGATGTTCGGATAGAACTTCAGTTTGTTCTCGACGTATTTCGGCGCGAACATCGAACCGTCACGCATCTTGCCGACGTCCTTGGCGCGATCGATGATGCGCAGATGCCCCGTCGACGGCTCGATGAAGCCGGCATCCCCGGTCGCGACCCAGCCATCCTTGTCCTTGGTCTCCGCCGTGCTTTTCTTGTTCTTGAAGTAGACCTGGAACACCCCCGGCGAGCGGTAGAAGACCTCGCCCTTATCGTCGATGCGGATCTCGACACCGGGCGACGGGACGCCGACCGTGTCCGCGCGCACCTCGCCGTCGGGCTGCTGCGTGACGAACACCGCGGCCTCGGTCTGCCCGTAGAGCTGTTTCAGGTTGATGCCGAGGGACCGGTAGAACTCGAAGATTTCCGGCCCGATCGCCTCGCCCGCCGTATAGCCGACACGCACCCGCGAGATGCCGAGCGTGTTTTTCAGCGGACCGTAGATGAGAACGCTGCCGAGCAGGTACTTGGCCCGTGACCACAGCCCAACCGGTTTGCGGTCGAGGATCGCGCCGCCGACCGCGCGCGCGTGTTCCATGAAGTACTTGTAGAGGCGCTGCTTCAGCGGGCTCGCATCCTCCATCCGGATCGCGACGCTGGTGATCAGCCCCTCATAGAAACGCGGCGGCGCGAAGAAATAGGTCGGGCCGATCTCCCGCATGTCCTGATGCATGGTTTCCGGGCTTTCCGGACAGGACACGCAGAAGCCCGTCCAGTAGGCCTGCCCGATGGAGAAGATGAAATCGCCGACCCAGGCCATCGGCAGGTAGGCGAGAACACTGTCCTTGTGGGAGAGATTGTCGAATTCCGAGGAGTTCTTGGCGGTGGCGATGATGTTGTAGTTCGACAGGACCACGCCCTTCGGCCGGCCTGTCGTGCCGGATGTGTAGAGAATGACGCAAGTGTCCTCGCCGCTCGCCGCCTCCTTGCGTTGGTCCAGCTCCTCGCGCAGCGTCGGCGCCTTGGGACCCCGTATCGCATCCGCCTGGTCCCGTCCGAGCTTCTGCACATCCGTGTAGGGATGCATCGACGTGTGGTCGTATTTGCGCAGCCCGCGCGGATCCAGATAGACGATCTGTTTCAGGTTCGGCGTCTTGCCGCTCGTCTCAAGGAGCTTGTCCACCTGCTCCTGATCCTCGACGACGGCAAATCGCGCGCCGCAGTGCTTGAGCACGTAGGCCATCTCTTCGGCCACGCTGTCCTGATAGAGCGGAACCGGGATGGCGCCGCAGGCCTGGCTCGCGACCATGGCCCAGTAAAGATGCGGGCGGTTGTTGCCGATGATGGCGACGTGATCGCCTTTGCGGAGCCCGAGCTCGATCATCCCCAGAGCGAGCTGCTCGACCTCGTCGCGGACCTGCGCCCACGTCCAGCTCTGCCAAATGCCGAATTCCTTCTCGCGGCATGCGGCGCTGTCGCCGAATTCACGCGCGTTGCGGTCCAGCAATTTCGGAATCGTATCCTGCCCGTCCGGCAGGACGATCTCGGTCGTCAAGTTTCTTCCTCCCTATGCACGGCGTCTCGCCGGCGCTGGTTCGCTAATCCGCTCTCTTGCCAACGTCCGCAACCGGACCGGCGGATTTCGCGTCCCCTTACTGGTGTTTGAATTTTGGCGGGCGTTTCTCGACGAAAGCCGCCATTCCCTCCTTCTGGTCTTCGGTTGCAAACAGGGGCTGAAAGATCCGGCGCTCGAACAACAGTCCCTCGGCGAGGTTGGTCTCCTGAGCCCGGCTGATTGCCTCCTTGGCGGCGTAAACCGAGGGCCGCGAGTAACCCGCGATCTCGGTGGCCGCCTCCATCGTTACTTTCATCAGGTCGTCAGCCGGAACGACGCGCGCGACGAGACCGCTGCGCTCCGCCTCTTCCGCGTCCATCATCCGCCCGGTGAGGATAAGGTCCGTCGCCTTGGCCTTGCCGACGGCGCGCGTCAGCCGTTGCGTGCCGCCGATCCCCGGAATGACGGCGAGCTTGATTTCGGGCTGGCCGAACTTCGCCGTGTCCGCCGCGAAGATCATGTCGCAAATCATGGCCAGCTCACAACCACCGCCGAGCGCATAGCCGCTGACCGCCGCGATGGTCGGCAGGCGGCAGGTGGCGATGTCGTTGAAACGGGCGAAGTAGTCGGTGAGGTACATGTCCATGTAACTCTTGTCCGACATTTCCTTGATGTCGGCGCCCGCCGCAAAGGCCTTCTCCGACCCGGTGATGACGATGCAGCCGATGTCCGGATCGTCGGACAACTGATCGACATGGTCGGTCAGCGCCGTCATCAGTTCCCCGTTCAGCGCGTTCAGCGCATCGGGACGGTTCAGGGTCAGGACGGCAACCCGTCCTTCTCTTTTCAGCAGGACTGTGTCGCTCATGAAGCAAGGGCCTTTCGGCTGTGTGACTGGATGTATTCGATAATTCCGGAGAAATCCGTGCCGCCCTTTCCGGCTTCGACCATGGCGGCATACAGGTCCGTGGCGTGACGTCCGAGCGGCGTCGCCGCGTCGCAGTCGTCGGCCGCCTGTTGCGAGAGGCCGAGGTCCTTGAGCATCAGTGCGGCGGCGAAGCCGGGCTTGTAGGCGTTGTCCGCCGGGCTTTGCGGTCCGACACCCGCGACCGGGCAGTATGTGTTCACCGACCAGCAGGACCCGGATGAAGTTGAAACCACGTCGAACAGGGCCGACTGGGACAGGCCCAGTTTTTCGGCGAGCGCGAAGGCCTCGCAGGCACCGATCATGGAAACGCCGAGAAGCATGTTGTTGCAGATCTTCGCGGCCTGGCCCGCGCCGCCCTCGCCGCAATGCACACCGCGGTTGCCCATGATGTCGAACAACGCCTCGCCCTTCTCGAATGCCGCATCGGAGCCGCCGACCATAAACGTCAAAGTACCGGCTTCCGCGCCGACCACGCCGCCCGAAACGGGCGCGTCGAGGCACAGGGCAGCCGCCCCGTCGGCCTTTTGATGAACCGCGCGCGCGGTCGCCACGTCGATTGTCGAGCAGTCGATCAGGAGCGCCCCCTGTTGCATCGCGTCGAGCACCTCCGCCGCCACGGCTTCAACGATAGGCCCGTCGGGCAGCATCAGTATGACAACATCCGCATTCCCGGCGGCGTCGGCGTTGCTCTCGGCGATCTCCAGGCCTTTTTCGCGCGCGCCATCGCGGGCGCCGTCGCTCACATCGAACCCGCGCACCTCATGGCCGGCCTTCTGCAGGTTGAGCGCCATGGGGACGCCCATATTGCCGAGGCCGATAAAGCCGATGCTCGCCATTGCTCCCTCCCTTAAGCGGCCTTCCATTCTGCTTCGCCAAGTGGGGCGAGCGCATCCTCGACCATGGTCGCAGTCACCTCTTCCAGCGTCGCCGGGCGCCAGTCCGGCGTCCTGTCCTTGTCGATCACCATGGCGCGAATACCCTCGAGAAACTCGTGCCCGGCAATCGCCCGGTACGCAAAGTTGTATTCAAGCGACAGGCACTCTTCGAGCGTCTTGAGGTCACGCGCCTTGTGAATGGCGGCGAACGTCGCCGCGACTGCGAACGGCGAGTTCTTCGCGATCATGTTGGCGGTCTTCCCGGCCCAGTCGTCCCCGTCGGCCGCCATCCGTTTCAGCTCATGCACACAACCTAACGCATCGGGCGCTGAAAAGGCCTGCGTGATCTTGTCCTGCAGCGCCTCGAGCTTGCCGTCGGACGCCGCCTCCGCGACCTTGGCAACGGCGTCATCCGGCGCGGCGCCACGGGCGAGTGATGCGACAAGGTCCGGCAACCGCGCGCTCGACACATAGTCGTCGGCAAAACCGGCGAAGATGGCGTCGGCGGCATTCATGCGCGCGCCCGTCAGCCCCAGATACAGACCGGTTTCGCCCGGCGCGCGCGACAGGAGGTACGTCCCGCCGACATCGGGGATAAACCCGATCGAGGTTTCCGGCATGGCCATCATCGACTTCTCGGTGACGACGCGATGCGAACCGTGCGAGGAAACACCGACTCCGCCCCCCATGGTGATGCCGTTCTTGAGCGCAATGTAAGGTTTCGGGTACGAGCTGATCAGCGCGTTCATCCGGTATTCGTCGCGCCAGAACTTGCGCCCCGGTTCCGGGCTTTTCAGTCCGGAGTGATAGAGAAGCTGGATGTCACCGCCGGCGCAGAACGCCCGGTCGCCGGTTGCCTCTATCAGCACCGCGTCGATTGCCGGATCGTCGCGCCAGGCGAGCAGCGCCTGTTCGATGCCCAGCACCATCTCATGGGTGAGCGCATTCAGCGCCTCGGGACGGTTGAGACAGAGACGGCCAATCCGCCCCTCGGTCGAGACCAGCAGTTCGTTGCCTGTCATATGCGCGCCTCGTCGAGCATGTGGCGCGCCACGATCACGCGCATGATTTCGTTGGTGCCCTCGAGAATCTGGTGCACGCGCAGATCACGCAGCAACTTCTCGAGACCGAACTCCGTCAGGTAGCCGTACCCGCCGTGAAGCTGCAGCGCATCGTTCACGACCTTGAACCCCGTGTCGGTGACGAAGCGCTTGGCCATGGCGCAATATTTCGTGGCGTCCGGCGCCTTGTGATCGAACTTCCACGCGGCATGGCGCAGAAACGTGCGGGCCGCCTGCAATTCGGTTTCCATGTCCGCCAAGCGGAATTGCAGCGCCTGCAGGCTGGCAAGCGACTTTCCGAACGCCTTGCGCTCCTGCACGTAACGGGTCGCCTTGTCGAGCGCCGACTGGGCCGCACCAAGCGAGCACGCGGCGATGTTCAGCCGGCCGCCGTCGAGCCCCATCATCGCATATTTGAATCCGGCCCCTTCCTCGCCCAGCATGCTGGTCGCGGGGACCTTGCAATCGTCGAATTGCACCTCGGCCGTGGGCTGCGCGTTCCAGCCCATCTTGCGCTCATTGGCGCCGAATGACAGACCCTCGGTGTCTTTTTCGACGAGGACCGCCGATATGCCTTTAGGGCTGTCATCCCCGGTCCGCGCCATCACGATATACAGATCCGAAAAACCGCCGCCGCTGATGAAGGCCTTGGAGCCGTTGAGGACGAGTTCGTTTCCCTTGGGCCGCGCCGTCGTGCGCAACGCCGCCGCATCGGACCCGGAGCCCGGTTCGGTCAGACAGTAGCTTGCGATCGACTCCATGGCGCAGAGCTTCGGCACCCAGTGCGCGCGCTGGTCGTCGGATCCGAAACTGTCGATCATCCAGGCACACATATTGTGGATCGATAGGAACGCCGCGATCGACGGGCAGCCATAGGACAACCCTTCGAAAATCAGCGTGGTGTCGAGACGCGTGAGATCGGACCCGCCATACGCTTCGCCGACATTGGCGCCGGCCATGCCGAGGTTCGCGGTTTCGCGCAACACGTCGACCGGCATGGTGTGGGTCTGGTCCCATTCGATGGCATTCGGCGCGAGACGGTCTTCCGCAAAGGCGCGGGCCATATCGAAGATGGCCGTTTGCTCCTCTGTGAGCGCAAAGTCCATCAGCGGCACCCTACCCGTTCAACCACGCTCCTAGTTCATCGTCGGGAGGACGAAGCTTGCGCCGTCCTTGATTCCGGACGGCCAGCGCGAGGTCATGGTCTTGGTCCGCGTGTAGAAGCGGATGGAGTCCGGTCCGTGCTGGTTGAGGTCGCCGAACACCGAGCGCTTCCAGCCGCCGAAGGTGTGATAGGCCACGGGTACCGGGATCGGCACGTTCACGCCGACCATGCCGACCTCGACGCGGCTGGTGAAATCGCGCGCCGCGTCACCGTCCTGGGTGAAAATGGCGACGCCGTTGCCGTATTCATGCTCGTTGGCCAGACGCAGGCCTTCATCGTATGACTTCGCGCGGACGACCGAGAGGACCGGGCCGAAAATCTCTTCCTTGTAGATCTTCATGTCCTCGGTCACGTTGTCGAACAGGCACCCCCCCATGTAGAAGCCGTTCTCGTAGCCCTGCATCTTGAAGTCGCGCCCGTCGACGAGAAGGTTGGCCCCTTCATCGATGCCGGTCTGCACGTATCCTTTGACCCGGTCTAGGGCTTCCGCCGTTACGAGCGGTCCGAAGTCGGCGCTCGGATCGGTCGACGGCCCGATCTTGAGGGACTCGACACGCGGAATCAGTTTCTCGACCAGCTTGTCGGCGGTCTCCTCGCCGACCGGCACGGCCACCGATATCGCCATGCAACGCTCGCCCGCCGAACCGTAACCGGCACCGACCAGGGCATCGACGGCCTGGTCCATGTTCGCGTCCGGCATGACGATCATGTGGTTTTTGGCGCCGCCGAAACACTGCACCCGTTTCCCGTGGGCACAGCCGGTCGTGTAGATGTACTCCGCGATCGGCGTCGATCCGACAAAGCCGATGGCCATGACGTCCGGGTGTGTGAGCAGGGCGTCCACGGCCTCCTTGTCGCCGTTGACGACGTTGAAGATTCCGGGCGGCAGACCCGCCTCGATGAACAGCTCGGCCAAGCGCATCGGTACGCCCGGGTCGCGTTCGGAAGGCTTCAGGATGAAGGCGTTGCCGCACGCCATCGCTGGTCCCGCCTTCCACAGCGGGATCATCGCCGGGAAGTTGAACGGTGTGATGCCGGCCACCACGCCAAGCGGCTGGCGGATCGAATAGACGTCGATGCCGGGGCCTGCGCCCTCGGTATACTCGCCCTTCATCAGGTGCGGGATGCCGATTGCGAACTCGATGACCTCGAGGCCGCGCTGGATGTCACCGCGCGCATCCTCGACCGTCTTTCCGTGCTCCTTGGCCAGAAGGTCGGCGAGTTCGTCATACTCGCGATGAACGAGGTCGATGAACTTCATGAGGACGCGCGCGCGACGCTGCGGGTTCATCGCCGCCCATTCCGGCTGCGCCGCCTTGGCGTTGGCAACCGCGGCGTTCACTTCATCGACATTCGCCAGAGACACCCTGGCCTGAACCTCGCCGGTCATCGGCATGAACACGTCGCCTTCGCGTCCGCTCTTGCCTGCTACCGTTTCACCATTGATGAAATGACCGACCTGTCTCATGCCGCGCCTCCTCCCGATACTGCTCTACACATTTGAGACTTTGCAGTGTCTGCCTTCTGCGGGCAGTCTCACATAAATACTATAGCAAGGAGCCGGGCAGGATTCACTGGATTGAATTGCCCATTAATTGTGCAAAAATGCCCAATCTGAAATTTCTGATTGTGGAAGAATGAGCTGGGACGATTATCGGTACTTTCTGAGCGTCGCGCGCACCGGACAGCTCAGCCTCGCGGGCAAGCAACTGGGTGTCGACCACACGACCGTTGCGCGGCGCATCAAGTCGCTGGAGCAGTTTCTCAACGCCAAGCTGTTCGACAGGTCGCCGCGCGGCTACGCGCTGACCCGGGCCGGTGAACGCCTGCTGCCGACCGCGGAGAGCATCGAGAAGAACGCGGCACACGCGCTGGACAATGTGGGTGGGCAGCAGGAGAAACTGGCCGGGCGGATCCGCATCGGCGTGCCCGAAGGGGTCGGCGCGTTCATCGTCTCCAAAGCGGCCCAGGAGCTTTGCGAAAAATACCCCAAGCTGCGGGTGGAGATGGTTGCCCTGCCCCAGCGCTTCTCCCTTTCCAAGCGCGAGGTGGATTTCGCGATCAACGTCTCGACCCCCGGTTCAGGCCGGCTGAAGGTCCAGAAGATCTCCGACTACACCCTGCATCTTTACGGAACCCGGGAATACCTCGCCGGCCAGCCCCCGGTCCGCGAGGTCGCAGACCTCAAGCGCCTGCGCGGCATCGCCTATATTCCTGATCTCATCTTCGACAAGCAGCTCGACTACATTCCGCTCGTCGATCCCGACCTTGTGCCGCATCTCACCAGCACCAGCGTGCATGTGCAGCTCCACGCCGTGCTGAACAATGGCGGCGTGTGCATCCTCCACGACTTCATGGCGGAGCGGTACGACAATCTCGTCAGGGTGCTGGAAAAGGACGTGGCCTTCACCCGCACCTTCTGGCTGATCGTTCACGAGGATTACGCCTCGATCGAGCGCATTCGCGTGTGCTCGTCGTGGATCGTGAAGCGCATGCGCGAGATGCTGAAGTGAGGCGCGCCCTTCCGGCGTTCAGGCGGCCTTGACGGCTTCCAGAACGGACACGTAGTTCGCGACCGCGGCGCCACCCATATTGTAGATGCCGGCGCGGTCGGCCTTTGGCAACTGCATGTCACCCGCTTCGCCGGCAAGCTGCATGGCGGAAATCACATGCATGGATACGCCCGTCGCACCGATGGGGTGTCCCTTTGCCTTGAGACCGCCGGACACGTTCACCGGGAGCTTGCCGTCCACGTCCGTCACCCCGTTCGAGACGATACGCGCGCCTTCGCCGGGTGCCGCCAGGCCCATCGCCTCATACTCGATGAGCTCGGCAATGGTGAAGCAGTCATGAGTCTCGACGAATGAGAGGTCATCGAGCGCAATCCCGGCCTGGGAAAGCGCGCGGCTCCATGCCTCGCTGCAGCCTTCGAACTTCAGGATGTCGCGCTTCGACATGGGCAGGAAATCCTGGGCGTGGCCCACGCCGCGGAAGGCCACCGCCTTGGGACGCCCCAGAGCGGTCTGGAAATCGGCCAGGACCAGTGCCGCCGCGCCGTCCGAAACCAGCGAACAGTCGGTGCGTTTCAGCGGGCCGGCCACTTTGGGGTTTTTCTCGCTCTCGGTCCGGCAGAACTCGAAGCCGAGGTCCTTGCGCATTTGCGCGTAGGGGTTGTTCACGCCGTTGCGATGGTTCTTGGCGGCGATCATCGCCAGGGCGTCGGACTGGTCGCCATATGCCTGGAAATAGGATTGCGCGATGTTCCCGAACACGCCGGCGAATCCGGCGGGCGTCTCGCTGTCCTCCGGCAGGTAGGACGCCTTGAGCAGGTTCTCGCCGATCTCGGGACCGGGCGTCGTCGTCATCTGTTCCACGCCGACAACCAGCACCATCCGCGCCTGTTTCGCCGCGATCGCCTTCAGACCCTGATGCACCGCCGCCGAACCGGTCGCGCAGGCGTTCTCCACCCGCGTTGCCGGCTTGAAGCGCAGGTCTTCCGATGCCTGCAGCGTCAGCGCCGCAGTGAAATCCTGCCTGGAAAACCCCGCATTGAAGTGGCCGAGGACGATCTCGTCGATATCCCCCGCCTCGACGCCTGCGTCGCGAATGGCGTTCTGCGCGACCTGCGTGATGAGGCTCTCGACCGTCTCGCCCTCGGACTTGCCGAACTTGGTGTGGGCCCAGCCAACGATTGCGGCAGTCATGTCTGCTCTCCATCTCTGCAAAGGTCGTCGTGACGAAGTCTTAGAACCAAGGGCGGCCGGAAATCAACTTTGTCAGGACTTGCGGTTCAATCGGCGAAAGGCGACGACAAGCGTCAAAAGTGTCGTGAATCCAATCGCCAATCACGCTTGATCTCTTCGACGGCAACGGTCCACAATTTGCCCATGGACCTGTTCTTGAACAAAAAACCACGATTTCCTGCCATCGCTGACACCGGCCGCTCCCGCGTGCGGCAGCGAGGCGCCTGATGGATACCGGGTCCCGAGGACTTGGCACATCCCAGCCCGGCGGCGTCCTTCCGGCGGTGCGCAAATTCACCGAAGCCTACATTGCGCCCAAGGCGGCGGACTGGGAGCGCAACGGCGCGGTCCCGCGGCGTGCGTTTGAGGATGCGGCAAACGCGGGCCTGAAGGGCGTGCTGGTGCCCACCGACCTCGGCGGATGCGGCCTCGGCTTCACCGAAGCCCTCGAGGTGCTTGAAACGCTCGCGAGCGCCAACGCCGCCTTCGCCTTTTCCCTGTGGGTCCACAACAACGCCACCAACGCAGTCGCGCGTATGGGATCGGCCTTTCACAAGGACGCCTATCTCGCGGACATGTTGGAGGGCACGCATATCGGTGCGTTCTGTCTGACGGAGCCCGGAGCAGGCAGCGATGCCGCGGCGATCTCGACCCATGCCAAACGCCGTGACGACGGCTGGATCCTGAACGGTACCAAGTCCTGGGTGACGAACGGCGCGCAAGCTGATGTCCTGCTGGTCTTCGCCCAGACGAATCCCGGGGACGGCGTTCTCGGCATCGCCGCTTTTCTCATTCCTGCTGACCGGCCCGGCGCCAACCGGTCTCCGGCCTACGATCTGCCGGGCGCCGCCGCGTTCGGGCTCAACGATATCGTCTTCGACGATTGCAAGCTGTCCGAGGATGACCTGTTGTTGCCGCCGGGTGAGGGTTTCCGGGCGGCGATGGCCGGCATCAATCAGGCGAGGACGTTCGTCGGCGCACTCTGCTGCGGGATGCTCGGCTCGAGCCTCGAAATCGCTATCAAATATGCCGCCTCGCGCCGTGCGTTCGGGAAATCGACGCTGGCCTTTCAGGGGGTCCAGCTTCCGCTCGCCGACGTCGCCACCGACCTGGAGGCGGCGCGGCTGCTGACGCGTCACGCGGCGGAAGCACTTGATCGCGGCGAGACGGCGATCACGCCCGCGGCGCATGCCAAGAAGTTCGCCAGCCGCGCCGCGTTCGACGGCGTGTCCGCCTGCATGCAGGCCATGGGCGCGGCGGGCCTGCGCGACACCTACCCGCTCTCCCGCCATCTTGTGGCGGCCAAGATGACGCATTTTCTGGACGGCACGACCGAAATCCAGAACGTGGTCATCGCCCGGGCGCTGATGGCCCAACACGGCATCAAGCTTGAATGAACGCAAAGGTCAGCCAGACCGGAGCGCGGCTCGATCTTCGGATCGACGACGCCTGCCGACGTCACGCCAAGGCGCGTGCGGTCACCGACGCGCACGCGACACTCACATACAGCGCGCTTGGCGAGCGGGCGGCGGAACTGTCGGCCGCCTTGCAGAACGCCGGTCTTGAACGCGACGAACCGGTCATCGTCGCCATGTCGAACCACGCGGGAGATTTCGCGTCGCTACTCGGCGTATGGCGGGCGGGCGGTGTTGCCGTGCCGGTGCACCGGCGCGCGTCTTCAGCGACCGTCGCCGGCCTGCTGTCGCGAACCGGCGCACGGCTCATCGTGAACGTGTGTCCGCAGGAAGGCCTCGCCGGCCTTGATACCGCGATCGAGGAGGTTCAGCGATTGCATGATACGCCGCCGCCAAGGCGGGAGCTCCTGGAAGATGCGGCGTGGATCGTTTTCACCTCCGGCTCTACCGGCAGCCCGAAGGGGGTGGTGCAGGCACATGACACCTATCTCGCCAAACTCGACGCGATACATGAGGCGATGGCGCTGGCGCCGCAGCGTGTCCTGCTCCCCTTGCAGCCGACCTTCGCCTACGCCCAGTGGGTTGCCCTGACGACGCTTCTGCAAGGCGGTGAAGTGCTCATCACCAATCCGTTCGATCCCGAGCGTTTCGTAGACCATCTGGACGAAAGCATCTCGGCAATGGCGGTCGTGCCGACGATGCTGCGGAAACTGCGCCCGCTGATTGAAGGCGGGCGTTTGGGAGCATTTGCGGGCGTGGTGGTGTCCGGCGGTGAACCGCTGCCGGCTGAACTCGGCCTGTTCATTCGCCGACACTGGCCCGAGGCGGGCCTGTGGGACATCTACGGCCTGACCGAGACGGCGACGTCGGATTTCTACGTGAAGCCGGACGCGTATGACAGCCTAGCCGGATCGATCGGCCATCCCGCGCCAGGTGTCGAGTTCCGTCTGTCGCTCAAAGACAGCGAGCTGCAGATCCGCACGCCGTTTCTGATGCGCGGTTATCTCGATGACCCGGAATTGACCCACGCAAGCCTGTCGGACGGTTACTTCCGCACCGGCGACCAGGCGAGACTACGCGTCGATGGCGCCGTCGAAATCACCGGCCGGCTGAGCGACATGGTCAACCGGGCCGGCACCAAAATCGCGCCGCTCGAGGTTGAGCGCGTCTTTTCCGGTCATCCGGACGTGGCCGATGTCCTGGCGACCGGAGTGCCTCACGCGGAGACCGGAGAGGCCCTGCATGTCGCCGTTGTCCTGCAGAACAAGGCCGACGTCACCCCTGACGCGTTGTGGACCTGGGCAGGCGGTCGGATGGATCGCCACAAACTGCCCGACGCGGTGCATATCGTGGAGACCCTTCCGACCGGCGCCACCGGCAAGGCCGACCGCAACGCCTTACGCAGTGCGCTTGTGGCAAGGGAAAACGAAGAAGCTTAAGCACGCGCGCGGAGCGCGTTGCGGATCAGCTTCCCGGTCGCCGTCAGCGGCAGTTCATCCACGAACTCGATTTCGCGCGGATATTCGTGGGCGGCCAGCCGGTCCTTCACCCATGTCTGGATTTCGCGCTCCAGATCGCGCGACGGGTCCACGCCGTCCTCGAGAAGAATGAAGGCCTTGACGATTTCCGTCCGGTCCGCGTCCGGCTTGCCGACGACGCCGGCCATCCTCACTGCGGCATGACCGATCAGGCAGTCCTCGATCTCGCCGGGTCCGATGCGATAGCCGGATGAGGTGATGACATCGTCATCGCGACCGACGAAGCGGAGCCACCCGTTCCCGTCCCGCACGCCCGTGTCGCCGGTCAGCAACCAGTCGCCTGCAAACTTGTCCCGGGTCGCGTCCGGATTGTCCCAGTATTCGAGGAACATCACCGGGTCCGGGCGTTTGACCGCGACATGGCCATGTTCGCCATCGGGAAGCGGCGTTCCGTCGTCCGAGACGATCGCAACCTCATGCCCGGGGACGGGCCGACCCATGACACCGGACCGTGGCGGCATGAGCACGGCGCACGAGGACACGATCATGTTGCACTCGGTCTGCCCGTAAAACTCGTTGATCGTCACACCCAGGACATCGCGTCCCCAGTTGAGCAGTTCGGAGCCAAGCGTTTCCCCTCCGCTCGCGACGGTGCGCATGTTCAGGCTCCAGCGCTTGGCTGCGTCCGGAACCGAGCGCATCATCTTCAGCGCCGTCGGCGGCAGGAACGCGTTACGCACGCCATGGGCCTGGATGAGCTCGAACGCCGCCTCGCCGGTGAACTTCTCGAACCGGCGGGCAACCACCGGCACCCCGTGATGCAGCGCCGGGAGCAGCACATCGAGCAACCCGCCGATCCAGGCCCAGTCGGCCGGGGTCCAGATCCTGTCACCCGGCTTCGGGAACAGGTCATGGCTCATCTCAACGCCGGGCAGATGGCCGAGCAGAACGCGGTGAGCGTGCAACGCACCCTTCGGCGGCCCTGTCGTTCCGGACGTGTAGATCAGAAGTGCGGGATCATCCGCGCGCGTATCGACGGGCGTGAATGCGTCCGGATACGCCTGCATTTCGGCCTGAAGATCTTGCGTGCCGTCAAAACTGCCGTCGACCGTGAACACCGCCTCCAGCTCGGGAAGCCGCGACCTGATGGTGTTGAGCTTCCGCGCGCCCTCTGCGTCGGTGATGACCATGCGGGCGCCGGAATTCGCCAGCCGGTACTCGAGCGCCTCGGGCCCAAACAGGGTGAAGAGCGGCACGGCAATCGCACCGGCCTTGTAGATGGCGATATGGGCAAACACCGTTTCCGGCAATTGCGGCAGCAGGATTCCGACCCTGTCACCACAGGCGAGACCGTTTGCCGTCAGGAGGTTTGCGAGCCGGTTGGATGACGCCTTCAGCTCGCCATAGGAGACGTCGTTTGGTTGCCCGTTCTCATCGACGAATATGAGCGCCGGCCGGTCGGGTTCCGTGTCAGCCCAGCGGTCACAGACGTCCCGGCCGATATTATAGAATTCCGGGATATCCCACCTGAAGCGCGCAACAAGTTCGTCGTAGGTCTTTGCGTCGGGGAGCATGTTTGTTTATCCCAAGGGCTCGACTAGGATGCCGCGATCATCCGGAACGGGAAACGGCGCATGTTCGACAAGGTAATGGATTTCGCCCTCGGAGAGGAGATCGATGCCGTCCGCGAAACCACGCGGCGCTGGGCCGCGGAACGGCTTGCGCCGCGGGCCGAGGAGATCGACGCGTCCAATGTGTTCGCGCGGGATCTCTGGCCGGAACTGGGAGAACTCGGCCTGCTCGGCGTCACCGCTGATCCGGCGTATGGCGGTTCGGGGATGGGCTATCTCGCCCATGTCGTCGCCATGGAGGAGATCAGCCGGGCGTCCGCCTCGATCGGCCTGTCGTACGGCGCGCACTCCAATCTGTGCGTCAACCAGATCAACCGGCACGGCACGGAAGAGCAAAAGAAGAAGTTCCTCCCCGCGCTTTGCTCGGGAGAGCATGTCGGCGCGCTCGCCATGTCGGAGCCGGGTTCCGGGTCCGACGTGGTGTCGATGAAGACCCGCGCCGAGAAACGCAACGACGCCTACCTGCTGAACGGCTCCAAGATGTGGATCACCAACGGACCCGACGCGGAGACCCTGGTGGTCTACGCCAAGACCGATCCGCAAGCGGGCTCGCGCGGCATCACCACGTTTATCATCGAACGCGGGATGAAAGGGTTCTCGACCGCCCAGAAGCTCGACAAGCTCGGCATGCGCGGCTCCAATACCTGCGAGCTTGTGTTCGAAGACTGCGAGGTGCCTTACGAGAACGTCCTCGGCGAGGAAGGGGACGGCGTCGAGGTGCTGATGTCGGGACTGGACTATGAACGCGTGGTCCTTGCGGCGGGCCCCCTCGGCATCATGGCCGCCTGTCTGGACGTCGTGGTGCCGTATGTGCACGAACGCGAACAGTTCGGACGGCCCATCGGCACGTTCCAGCTCATGCAGGGCAAGGTCGCCGACATGTATGTGACGCTGAATTCCTGCCGCGCCTACGTCTATGCCGTCGCCGCGGCGTGCGACCGGGGCGAGACCACGCGCAAGGACGCGGCGGGCTGCATTCTGCTCGCCGCCGAAAAAGCCACGCAGATGTCGCTCGAAGCGATCCAGTGTCTCGGCGGCAACGGCTATATCAACGAGTATCCCACCGGCCGGCTGCTCCGCGACGCCAAGCTGTACGAGATCGGCGCCGGCACCTCCGAAATCCGTCGCATGCTGATCGGGCGCGAGCTGTTCGAGGAGACCGCATAGGATGGCCCTTCTGCAGTCGTCGATCACGGTCGAGTCGGACACGTTCAAAAAGAATGTCGAGGCGCATCGCACGGCATGGGACGAGGTTCGCCGCGCCGCGGAAACCGCGCTCAACGGAGGCGGCGACAAGGCGCGGGCGCGACACACCTCGCGCGGCAAGCTGCTTCCCCGGGACCGCATCGCCAAGCTGGTCGATCCCGGTTCTACGTTTCTCGAGGTCGGCCTGTTCGCGGCCCACGGCATGTATGACGGGGCGTCTCCGTCCGCCGGCCTGATCACGGGGATTGGCCGGGTGGCCGGGTGCGACGTGATGATCGTCTGCAACGACGCGACGGTTAAGGGCGGGACCTATTACCCCATCACCGTCAAGAAGCATCTGCGCGCGCAGGAGATTGCCGAGCAGAACCGACTGCCGTGCATCTACCTGGTCGATTCCGGCGGCGCCAACCTGCCGAACCAGGATGAAGTCTTCCCTGACCGCGACCACTTCGGACGCATCTTCTACAACCAGGCGAACATGTCCGCGCAAGGGATCGCGCAGATCTCCGCCGTGCTCGGATCGTGCACCGCCGGCGGCGCATACGTGCCCGCCATGTCGGACGAAACGATCATCGTCAGGGACCAGGGCACGATTTTCCTTGCCGGCCCCCCGCTCGTGAAAGCGGCCACCGGTGAGGTGGTCGGCGCGGAAGAACTCGGCGGCAGCGACGTACACACCCGCCTCTCGGGCGTCGCCGACCACCGCGCCGACGACGATGCCCACGCGCTTGAGCTTGCCCGGCGGGCGGTTGCCAATCTGAACCGGCCACCGCAGGCCCAGAACAACCCACCAACGTATGAAGAGCCCCTGTACAATCCGGAGGAGATCCTCGGCATCGTTCCCGCGGACCGCAAGATGCCCTACGACGTCCGCGAGATCATCGCGCGCCTGGTCGACGGGTCCCGGTTCGACGAGTTCAAAAAGCGCTACGGCACCACGCTCGTCACCGGCTTTGCCCATATCAGGGGCATGCTCGTCGGGATCGTCGCCAATAACGGCATTCTGTTTTCCGAAAGCGCGCTCAAGGGCACGCATTTCGTCCAGCTCTGCTCGCAGCGCCGCGTCCCGCTCATCTTCCTGCAGAACGTCGCCGGGTTCATGGTCGGTCAGCGGTTCGAGGCGGGCGGCATCGCCAAGGATGGCGCCAAGCTCGTGAGCGCGGTCGCCACGACCCAGGTTCCGAAACTCACGGTGATCATCGGCGGATCATTCGGAGCCGGCAATTATGGCATGTGCGGGCGCGCCTATTCGCCCCGCTTCCTCTGGTCCTGGCCGAACTCGCGCATCTCGGTCATGGGCGGCGCACAGGCGGCGGGCGTCCTGGCAACGGTGAAACGCGACGGCATCGAGCGCGAAGGCGGAAGCTGGTCGGCCGAGGAAGAAACGGCCTTCAAGCAGCCCATCATCAACCAGTTCGAAACGCAGGGGCATCCGTTATATGCCTCCGCCAGGTTGTGGGACGACGGCATCATCGACCCGCGCAAGACGCGGGACATTCTCGCGCAGAGCCTCGCCGTCACCCGAAATGCGCCGATCCCCGACACGCGCTTCGGCCTGTTCAGGATGTGAAAATCGCGCTTCGGCCGCGATAGCTGGACGCGTTCAGCCTGACAAAAACGGCTCGATGCAGCGGTTTCGTTTGACCGCCCAAAGCTATAAAGCTATATAGCTTTGAAGACCAACGCGCTGATCGCAAGATCGCAGGGAGGGCGCGGACGCGTGAGTGAAAGCCTTCAAGTGGCTTCGATCGTTCGGCGATTTTCGAAATCGTCCTCCGGTCCTGACGCGCGCGGTCCAAAATATCTCCGCCTTTCTGAAGTTGTCCTCGATGCGATCGAGTCCGGTGAGTTCAAGCCGGGATCACAGATTCCGGGCGAACGGAATCTGAGCGCGGTTCTTCCCCTCAGCCTCGGCACGATCCAGAAAGCCATGAGCGACCTCGTCGACCAGGGCGTCCTTGTCCGCCGCGCGGGCAAAGGGACCTTCGTCTCCGGCACCGTCGATGTGGTCAACGACCAGAAGGTCGAGAACCGCGACCTCATCCATTTCCGTTTTCGTGCCGAAGCAGGCGGACCGCTTCTTCCGGTTTATCTCCAGGTGGAGTCGATCGAGGAAGTTAACCGCAGGCGAAACGGCGCCCGGCAACCCTGGGAACGGTTTCACGACGGCACCGGATCGTTTGTCCGGATCGACCGTATCCTGACGGTGTCCAACCTGTTCAAGGGCTTTTGTCGGTTCTATCTGCCGATCGAGCATTACGGGTCCCTGCTCGACCGGTCCCATGAGGAACTGAGTGGTGTCACCCTGCGCGAATTCCTGAACAAGACCTTCAACATGCCGACGCTGCGCTTCGAGCACGAGATCATGACCGAGAAGCTGCCAGGAAACGCCTGCCGCAGACTGGGTCTCGAGAAAGGCGCCTACGGCACGGTGTGGCATATCTTCGGGCGGACCTACCGCAACGCGCCGGCCTCCTATCAACTCGTCTATCTGCCGGCGGGGCACCGGCCTATCGAATTGCTGGAGAAACTGGAATGACCGGAAACCGACAACGCGAACCCTTTGCTCTGGTCCCGCTGCCGACCATGCGCAGCCGATCGAAACCGCGCAGGACGGGCCTCACCATGATGATGGACTGGGGACTGCCCATTGGCCAGCAGCGCGACTGGCTTGGCCTGCTCGGACCCCATGTCGACCTCGCGAAATTCGTCGTCGGGACGGCGCGGCTGTACGACGAGCCGTACCTGCAGGAGAAGATCGCGCTCTACAAGGAACACGACGTTCACGGCTTCATCGGCGGACAGTTCCTGGAATATGTGTACGCGACGCAAGGTGTCGCCGGCGCGACGCCTTTCTTCGAGGAAGCGAAGCGGCTCGGCTTCGAGGCGATCGAAGTGTCCGACAATGTGGTTCCACTCGATGCCGCGACCCGTCAGACTCTCATCCGCAAGGCGGTCGATTGCGGCCTGGAGGTGCATGGCGAGGTCGGGTCCAAGAGCGACGAGACGAGCGCAGCAGTCCTGATCGAGGAGGCGAACCAGTGCTTCGATGCCGGCGCCGATGTTGTCCTCGTCGAGGGCGCGGAACTGCTCGTCGACGGCAAGCCCAACAGCAAACTGATCGCAGGATTGCGCGAGGGCCTCGACGCGTCACGCGTAATCTTTGAGCTGATCGGACCGTGGATCCCCGACACGCACCACTGCGACGTCTATCAGCTCAAGAAGTTCCTGGTCGAGGAGTTCGGACCGGACGTCAATCTGGCGAACGTGATGCCGGAGCATGTGTTTGAGACCGAAGCGCTGCGCGTGGGGCTGAGTGTCACCGGCCCCGGTCAGCTCGCGCAGGCGGCGGAATAAGAGATCGATGACATGAGAACCGGAAAGGGCAATCGATAGGATTTGATGCGGCTAAATTGAAACCTGTGCAGTGCTGAACCCGCAAAACCAAGAATTGGGCGAGGCTGCTCGTAGCGTAGAAACGGAGGAGTACCCAAAGTGAAACATTCAGTTTTGAAACGCCATGTAAGGGTTCTGGCGGCCACTGCCGCCATTGTGGGCATGGGCGTTGCGTCCACAACAAGTGCGCTCGCGGAAACCAAAGAAGTCCGGTTCGCGCAGCAGTTCGGGCTTCTGTACCTGCCCATGCACGTGGTCGTGGACAAGAAGCTGGTTCAGAAGTGTGCCAACGACAAGGGTCTCGGCGAGGTCAAGGTCACGATGCACCGCTTCAGCGGCGGCGCCGCTGTGAACCAGGCACTGCTCTCCGGGAATGTCGACTTTGCCGCGGGCGGCATCGGCCCGCTGCTGAAGCTCTGGGACAAGACCAAGGGCCGTCTGAACGTCCGGGCGATGACAACGCTCGCCGCGATGCCGTTGAAGCTCAACACCAACGATGATCGCGTCAAGAAGCTCGAGGACTATGTCGGGTTGACCGACCACAAGATTGCGACGCCCTCGGTCAAGGTCTCGATTCAGGCCGTGGTTCTGCAGATGGCCGCGAAAAAGAAATGGGGCGCGGATAACGCCTTCAAGCTCGATCCGATGACCGTGTCGATGAAGCATCCGTCCGCCATGGCGGCGCTTCTTGCCGGCGGACAGGCCGTGAAGAGCCACTTTGCGACGCTGCCGACCTCGTTCGCGGAGTTGCAGAGCGACAAGATCCACAATGTGCTCACCTCCTATGACGTACTCGGCGGGCGCCATTCGACGGTCGCCATGTACAACAAGGAGGACTGGATGAAGGCAAACCCGAAAATGTACGAGTGCGTCTGGACCTCCTATCGCGAGGCGGCGAAGTGGATAAACGAAAACAAGAAGGAAGCCGCAGCGCTCTTCCACCGCTTCACCAAGTCCAAGCTCAAGCTCGAAGACATCGAAAAGATGGTCGGTGACGAGAACGAGATGCTCTACTCGCTGACACCGGAACGCACCATGGAGTTCGCGAAGTTCATGCACTCCATCGGCGCCATCAAGAACATGCCTGCGAGCTGGAAGGACTACTACTGGGACAACAACTACGATCAGAATGGTAGCTGATTGATGGATGCAAAAACTGACTCCGTGGCGGACAATAAGTCCGCCACGGACACTCCCAACCCGATCCTCGAGGTCGACGGGGTCACGCTCCAGTACAAGACCAAGGAGCACCTGATCACCGCCACCTATCGCGTCAGTTTCGACGTGTTCCCGGCCGACCGGTTCGTTCTGCTCGGCCCGTCGGGATGCGGCAAGTCGACATTGCTCAAGGGCATCGCCGGCTACATGAAGCCGGTTGAGGGCGATATCCGCCTCAAGGGCCGCGAGATCTCCGAACCCGGCCCGGATCGCGTCATGGTGTTTCAGGAGTTCGACCAGCTCCTTCCGTGGAAGACCGTCAAACAGAACATTACCTTTGCGCTGCGCAACGGCGGCAAGACGTCAAGTTCGGTTGAAGCCAACGAGATCGCCATGGAGTACATCCACAAGGTGAAGCTCACCGGCTTCGAAGACACATTCCCCCATATGCTTTCCGGCGGCATGAAACAGCGCGTGGCGATCGCGCGCGGTATGGCCATGGAGCCCGATGTTCTCCTGATGGACGAACCCTTCGCCGCGCTGGACGCGTTGACGCGCCTGCAGATGCAGAAGGAACTGCTGCAGCTCTGGGAAGACACGCATTTCACGGTGTTGTTCGTCACCCACTCGATCGAGGAAGCCCTGATCGTCGGCAGCCGTATTCTCGTCCTGTCGCCGCACCCGGGCCAGGTAAAGGCGGAACTGAACGCCCACGAGCTCAATCACGAAAACGTCGGAACGAAGGTCTTCGCACGCGTGCAGCAGCGCATTCACGACATGCTGTTCGCGGACCGGATCCTGGAAGATGAAATCCTGGGCGAGGAACTCGATCAATGACGAGCAGTGCGCCAAGCATCCATGTCCGCCCGGAATTCGAGGCCGACGAGCTCGGCAAGGCGGCCACAGGCGACGTCGCGCGCAAGCTGACGCTTTGGGAACGCATCTCGGATATGAACTCGGTGCGCAAGCTCACGATCCTCGTGATCGTGCTTGCGATCTGGGAGCTGTACACGCGCTGGAGCGAAGTCTCCGAGCTCATACTTCCGCATTTCAGCTCGACGGCCGACGCCCTGTTCGACGGGATTTTCAACGAGCAACTGCTGATCATGGTGTGGAACTCCCTCACCGTGCTCGTGACCGGCTACATCATCGGCCTGATCATCGCGACCATATTGACGACCGCCGCCACCATGACGCGGTTCGGAAGCGATATCCTGAGCACGCTGACGGCGATGCTCAATCCCCTGCCCGCGATCGCGCTGCTTCCGCTCGCCCTGTTGTGGTTCGGCCTCGGCGCCGATGCCATTGTTTTCACGCTTCTGCACTCGGTCATCTGGCCGGTCGCGCTGAACGCCCATGTCGGCTTTATGAGCGTCAGCGAGACGCAGCGCATGGTCGGGCGCAACTACGGCCTGCGCGGCCTCATCTACGTCGCCAAGCTGCTCATTCCGGCCGCGTTTCCGCAAATCCTCATGGGGCTCAAGATCGGCTGGGCCTATGCGTGGCGCACCCTCATCGCCGCTGAACTCGTTTTCGGCGGTTCGATTTCGGACACATCGGAAGGCGCCTCCGGCGGGCTTGGATGGTTCGTCTTCGCCAATCAGATGGACCTGCGCATCGCTCACGTCTTTGCCGGATTGTTCACGGTCATTCTTGTGGGGGTCATCGTCGAGAACGTCATCTTCAACAACATCGAGAACCGGACGGTTCGCCGCTGGGGGATGCAGTCACGATGACCACGAACGTCACCGAAAAAACCTCATCGCTACCCGAACTTGTCATTCGGCCCGAGTTCGAAGTGTCGGACCTGCAGCAGGCGCAAACCGGCGAGGTGGCCATCAAGCTGTCCTGGATGGAACGCATCTGGAACGTCGATGCGGTCCGCAAGTCGGTCATCCTGCTGGCGCTGGTTTCCGTGTGGCAGGCCTACACGGTGGGCTTCGACGTCGAACCGTTGATGCTGCCAAGCTTTTCCGACTCCTTCATGACGCTCTATAACGCGCTGTTCCATGGGGATCTGATCTACAAGATCTGGTTCTCCATCAAGGTATTGATCATCGGCTACAGCGCCGGGCTGTTCCTCGCCGCGGTTCTGATCCTCTGGGCGACCGCGTCGCGCTTCGGCAGCGATTTCATCGCCATGGCGACGGCCATGTTCAATCCCCTGCCGGCGATCGCGCTGCTTCCGCTCGCCATGCTGTGGTTCGGTCTGGGAACTGCGAGCCTGGTCTTCGTCCTCATCCATTCGGTTCTGTGGGCGGTCGCGCTCAGCACGCACTCGGGCTTCGAGGGGGTGAGCCAGACCCTGCGCATGATCGGGCGAAACTACGGCCTGCACGGCATCAGGTACGTCTGGAAAATCCTCGTGCCCGCCGCCCTGCCCTCGATCCTCGCGGGCATGAAGATCGGCTGGGCCTTCGCATGGCGTACGCTGATCGGCGCCGAGCTGGTGTTCGGCGCATCGTCCGGCAGCGGCGGACTTGGTTGGTACATCTTCGAGTCCAGTCAGAACATCGAGACCGACGGCGTGTTCGCCGGACTGTTCATGGTGATCCTGATTGGTTTCCTGGTTGAGAATGTTGTGTTCCGGAACGTGGAGACGAAGACCGTCATCCGATGGGGAATGCAGAGATAGGAGGATGAGATGACGATATCCGTCACCAAAATCGGCAAGACGTTCGTCGGCGAGGTCGGCGGGGTCGATCTGTCGAAACCGCTCGATGACGAAACGGTCCAGCAGATCAAACAGGCCTGGTGGGATCATTCGATCCTCGTGTTCCGGGACCAGGACCTTACGCAGGAGCAGCACGTGGCCTTCTCGCGGAACTTCGGTGAGCTGCAGGGCCACACCGTCAAGGACTGGTTGCTGCCGACGCATCCGGAAATCCTCGTGCTTTCCAACCGCGGCCGCGGCGGCGTCAAGCCCTTGGAGAATGGCGGCGCCTACTGGCACAGCGACATCACCTACGAGCTCGTTCCGCCCATGGGCTCCATCCTGCACGGGCTGACCGTTCCGCCGGAGGGCGGCGACACGCTCTATGCGGACATGTATGCGGCATACGAGACGCTGGACGACGAGACCAAAGCCCTCGTCGACGACGCGGTCGCCATCCACAACTACAAGCACCGTTACATGCTGATGGCGGAGGGCGGCAAACGTCCGGAACCGACCAAGGAGCAGCTAGCCGAATGGATAGACGTCGAACATCCGATCGTTCTCGAGCACCCCGACTCGGGCCGCAAGGCGCTGTTCGTCAATGAAGGCTTCACGATGGCGATCAAGGGGCTCGGCCAGGACGAAAGCGACGCCCTGCTGACGCGGCTGTACGAGCATTCGGTGCAGCCTGAATTCGTCTATGCGCATGACTGGCGTCCCCACGACATCGTCATGTGGGACAACCGCTGCACCATGCATCGTGCGACGACCTACGATGCAGAAAAATACGAACGCACCATGCATCGCACGACAATCAAGGGAGTCTCGCGTCAGCAACAGGCTGCCGCCTAGCGCGCCGAAGCGCACCAGCGACGCGAACCGGGTTATCAGCGAAGGCCGGGCGGCGTGCTTTGTTTTTCTGAACTGCAGCAGCACACCGACAATCGGTCCGTGAGGGAGGAAGAGTAACGTGGAGGGCAGCAAGGTCCTGCTTGCAGGCAACCTATCTGACAACATTCCCGCTGAACTTGCGGGGCATGCAACCTTAGAGCCGTCAGGGGAGTTCGAGGCGGGCTCCTACGCCACCATTACGCTCGTCTACACCGCCGGCTTCTACGGGATCGACGACAGCGGCAGCATCAAGATTGTCGGCCGGTTCGCGACCGACCAGACGACGCCGCAGTTCGACGACCCCTCGGCCCCCGGCTACACCACCGTCGTCGCCAGCAACAACGCGAAACTGGAAGTGCGCTACGACCCGAAGGGCAATGTCCGGCCCTGGGACGCGACCCTCTATATCAAGGTGGTGAACGGCTTCATGAAAGAGGGCGACACGATCACCATCGTGTTCGGTGAACAGAGCGGCGGCTCGCCCGGCATGCGCCTTCAGACCTTTTGCGAGGACACATTCGAGTTCCGCGTCCTCGTCGACGCGATTGCCACCTACACCTATGTGCCAATCCCGGATCAGCCCACCATCAACATCGTGCCCGGGCCGCCTGAGACGTGGCGCGCGGTGCTGCCGACGACGCATCCGGCGGACGAACCCTTCCGCCTTTCACTGAAGGGCGAGGACAGGTGGGGCAATCCGAGCGACAAGGTCTCCGCCACCTTGCGGCTGAAGGCAACGCCCGCGATTACCGGTTTGCCGGAGACCGTCTCGTTCGCGCCCGGCGCTTTCGCCCACATCGTCGAGGGGCTGACCGTGAGTGAGCCGGGCGTATACCGGATCGACGTCACGGACGAGGGCGGCACGCCGCTCTGCGTGTCCAACCCTCTGCGGATCGTCGCGAAGGAAGACGGGCAGACCCTGCACTTCTGGGGCGACGTGCACGGTCAGAGCGAAGAGACCATCGGCACCAACAGTGCGCGGCAATACATGGAGTTCGCGCGTGACAAGGCGTTCATCGACGTCATCGGCCATCAGGGCAACGACTTCCAGATCACCAAGGAGTTCTGGGCGGATCTCAATGCGCTCATGGGCGAGTACAACGAGCCGGACCGCTTCGTCACGCTTCCGGGATATGAATGGTCCGGCAACACCTTCCTCGGCGGCGACCGCAACGTCTTCTACATGACGGAAGACCGGCCGATTTACCGCTCGTCTCATGCACTCGTCGACGATATGAGCGACATCGATACCGACTGCGGGACGGCGGCAGCACTCTTCGAGAAACTGATCGAGAACGGCGAGGACACGGTCTGTCTCGCCCATTGTGGCGGGCGCTATGCGGATGTGAAGGTGGCGCATGACGGACGCGTGGAGAAATCCGTCGAGGTCCATTCGTCCTGGGGCACCTTCGAGTGGATCCTCCATGACGCACTGGAGATGGGCTATCGCGTCGGCGTCGTCTGCAATTCCGACGGCCACAAGGGACGGCCCGGCGCGAGCTATCCCGGTTCGTCCAAGTTTGGCGCGATCGGCGGGCTCACCTGCTTCCGCACACCGGAACTGACACGCGCCGCGATCTTCGACTGCTTCCGCAAGCGCCACCACTACGGCACGACCGGCAACCGCATGATCCTCGACGTGACTGCGGAGTTTGAATCCGACGGTACGCTGTATCACAACGACCCGGCCCTCGGTCCCGCGGAGGGCCGGCCCGCCCGGGACGCGGTGATGGGAGACATCGTCCAGCTCGGATCGGGGGATGCGACGCTGAAGATTCACGCGATCGGATCCGCGCCCATCGAGCGCATCGACATCTTCAACGGGCTTGAACATGTCTCGACCCACCGGCCTTTCGCGGCGGACGACCTTGGGCGGCGCATCCGGGTGATCTGGGAAGGGGCCGAATACCGCGGGCGGTTCCGGCAGGTCATATGGGACGGCTCGGCCACGTTCGAGGACAACGAGATCGAGCGCGTCGCGCCGATCAACTTCTTCAACCGCGACAAGACACTCGACCAGGATGGCGCGAATGAAGTGCGCTGGCGCGCATTGACCACCGGCAATTATGGCGGGTTTGACGCCTGGCTGAAGGACGCACGTGCGGGCTCGATCGACATCGAGACACCGGTCGTTTCCGAGAAACTGAGTATTTCCGATATCGGACTGGAGGACACCGTATTCGACGCCGGGAAGCTCGGACGAAAGCTGCGCCTGTTCCGGCTGCCGGACGAGAACCCGCATTTCGAGATGTCCCTCGCAGAGGAGATCCCGTTGCGCGACGATGGTGACAACGCGCTTTATGTGCGGGTCACGCAGGAGGACGGCCATCAGGCCTGGTCCAGTCCGATTTACATCTTCCGCTCATGACGCCGGCCAATCTGCTTATCATCATGTCCGACCAGCATAACCGGCACCTCGCCGGATGCTACGGACATGACATCGTGCAGACGCCGCACCTCGACAGGCTGGCGGCACAGGGCGCGCGGTTCGATGCGGCCTATACCCCCTGCCCCGTATGCGTTCCCGCGCGCGCCGCCTTCGCCACCGGCAAATACGTCCACCAGATCCGGCACTGGGACAACGCCATGCCGTTCGACGGGTCGGAGCCGAGCTGGCACAGCGTGCTGCGCGATCGCGGGCATCAGGTGGTCTCGATCGGCAAGCTCCATTTTCGGTCCGATGGCGACGACAACGGGTTTTCCGACGAGCAGATCGGCATGCACGTTATTGAAGGCAAAGGCGATCTGCTCGGTCTCGTGCGCGACGAGGACATGCCGAAGCGGGCCGGCGCCTACAAGATGGCCAGGATGGCCGGTCCAGGTGAGTCCATCTACACGACCTACGACCGGGAGATATCGGCGCGCGCACAGGTCTGGCTGCGTGAAGAGGCGCACAAATATCAGGAGACGCCCTGGGTCCTGTTCGTATCCTTCGTCTGCCCGCACTTCCCGCTGACCGCGCCGCCCGAGCACTATTACCGCTACTACGATCAGGACCTGCCGCCGCCGAAGCTCTATGAGCTGCGGGACGAGGAGGTGCACCCTTATCTCGACGACTACCGGCGCTCATTCGCCTACGACGAGTTCTTCGAGACACCCGAAATGGTGAAACGGGCCCAGGCCGGCTACATGGGCCTTTGCAGCTTTCTTGATGAGAACATCGGCAACGTGCTCGCCGCTCTCGACAAGGCGGGGCTGAGCGATACGACCCGCATCGTCTACACCAGTGATCACGGCGACAACCTTGGCAATCGCGGACTGTGGGGCAAATCGACCATGTTCGAAGAATCCGTCGGCGTGCCCCTTATCGTGAAGGGCCCGGGGATTGCGGAAGGCCGGGCCGTCGCCACGCCGACCAACCTGCTCGATCTCTATCCCTTCATCATCGATTGCGCCGGTGAGGCGTCGCCGGAGACCCTGCCCGAAGACCTGCCCGGAACCGATGTCATGAAACTCATCGACGGCGGGGAACCGGACCGCGTGGTGTTTTCCGAGTATCACGGCATGGGTTCGAAAACCGCCGCTTACATGGTCCGTAAGGGGCATTACAAGCTGGTCGCCTATGCCGCCTACCCGCCGCAGCTCTTCGATCTCGCGGAAGATCCCGACGAGCTGAACGACCTGGCCGCGGATGAGAACGCCCGGCCCATTCTCGAAGAGCTGACGGGCGAGCTGAAGAAGATCTGCGATCCGCAAGCGACCGACACGGAAGCCAAGGCCGATCAGCAGAAACTCATGGAGTTGCGCGGCGGACGCGACGCGGTCATTGAATGGGGCGATTTGGGCTTCAGCGTGCCGCCGGGTGTCAAACCGCAGTTCGACTAGCCGGCCGAGCGACCGTTCGCGTGGCCGTTGGCGCGATATTCCAGGCGAATTGCGGACAGGGCCGCGGCAACCGCAGCTTGCGTGGGATCGATCACCGGGATTTCCAGCTCCGTTTCCATACACTGCCGGTAGCGCGCCATGCCCGCACACCCCAGCACGATGACGTTGGCGCTGTAGTCGTCGCGCAGTTGCCGTCCGACCTCGAGCATCCGCGTTGTCACCGACGCCTCGTCCGCCAATTCGGCGACCGTCAGGTTGACGGGAAGATCTCCGACGATGCGGCTGTCGAGCCCGAGGGCTCTCGCATAGCTCCAGTGCCTGTCGACAGCCTTCTCAAGCACCGATACCACCCCGATCCGTCCACCAAGCATGATGGCTGTCGCCAGTCCCGTCTCGGCGATACCGAAAACCGGCTTGGGCGTGATCTCTCGTGCGGCGCGGAGACCAGGATCGGAATAACAGGCGATCACGAGAGCGGAGGCATCGCTCGCCTTTTCCTCGACGGCAGCTCCGACGCAGGATGCCGCCACATCCACGTCGCGCTCGCTTTCGATGCCGTAAGGACCATCCTCCAGAGTGATGCACTTGATCGGTGGTGCATCGTTCGATCGCAGCGGATCGAGGGCGCGGTCGATTGCGGCCGTGACCTCGTGATTGCTGTTGGGATTGATCACCAGGACTGGTAGCGACATGCAGCACCTTTCGGTTTGCCGGACAACGGCCTTCTAGTCGGGACGCACGACCCCGGTCTGTTGCGTGATCAGACCGTAATGCTCGGGCCGGCGATGACGGTCGAAGTCAAAGATGGTCTCCTTGAAGAAGGTGCATTCGTCGAGATCGCAATCCGCGACGATCAGCTCATCGTCCAGTGTCTGCGATCTTGCGACGATCTGCCCTGACGGATGGACGATTGCGGACCCGCCCATCAGCTCGTGCCCGTCTTCCACGCCCGCCTTTGCGATCGAGACGACCCAGGTTCCGTTCTGATAGGCGCCCGCCTGCACCGAAATATCGTTGTGGAATGTGCGCAGATTCTCCTGTTCGCTCTGGCGTTGCGAGTTGCTCGACGGCGTGTTGAACCCGAGCAGAACCATTTCCACGCCCTGCAGGCCCATGACCCGGTAGGTCTCCGGCCAGCGGCGGTCGTTGCAAATGCACATGCCGAATATGCCGTCCATGAAGCGCCAGACACGGAATCCGGTGTTGCCGACTTCGAAGTACTTCTTCTCCAGGTGCTGGAAGGCACGGTCGGGATCGAATTCCGCATGTCCCGGCAGATGCGTCTTGCGGTACTTGCCGACGATGTTTCCCGCCTCGTCCACGAGAATCGAGGTGTTGAAATGATGCCGCGCCCCGTTTTCCCTGGCGATCTCCGCATAGCCGAAGGTGAAGGCAATGCCGTGTTCCCTCGCCCGGTCGAACAGCGGCTGCGTCGCCGCGTTCGGCATCTCCTCCTCGAAATACCGGTCGACCTCGCCCTGGTCGTCCATATCCCAGCGCGGGAAAAACGTGGTCAGGGTCAGCTCGGGAAATGCGACGAGGTTGCAGCCTGCCTCATGCGCCTGGTCCAGGAGCTTGATCATTCGCGAAACCGCGACCTCGCGGCTATCGGACTTCTGCAGCGGACCCATCTGGGCGCCGCCTACGCGAACAACTCGGGACATTTCTCAACGCCTCCAGTCAATGGTGAATCACTTGGTGGACAACCATGCAGATATTCGGGGACTTCTCAATCACAACGAATTCGACCTACAATGTCGAATTAAGATTTGTGGCTTTGATATTTCCGCAGGTTATAGCTGATGAACCTCCGGCAACTCGAGATTTTTCGCGCCGTGATGCAGGGCGGCTCGACCAAGAACGCCGCGCATCTGCTGCTTATCTCGCAGCCGGCGGTGAGCAATATGATCCGGCAGTTCGAGGATCAGCTCGGGTTTCCGTTGTTCGAGCGCACGGGCGGGCGGCTGCGTCCGACGCCCGAGGCGCGCACCCTGTACGCCAATTCCGAGTCCCTGTTCACCCATTTCGACGCCATCCGGAACCTCGCCGAGGACCTGCGCGATACGCAGGCGGGAACACTGAAGTTCCTCGCCAGCCCCAGTATCGGCCAAACGCTCATCCCGGGTGCAATCGCGGCTTTTGTCCACGACCGGCCCGCCGTGAAAGTCGGGTTCGACACACCGCCGCATGAGCACATCATCGATCTGCTGACCGGAAACCAGGCGGATTTCGGGCTGACCATCACGCCGATCGATCATCCGGCGGTGGAGACCAAGGTGGTCCGCAGGGGCAAACTGGTCTGCGTTATGCCGAAGGGCCACCGCCTGGCGAAGAAAAACGTCATCGGACCGAAGGACCTTCGCGACGAGCACCTGATTTCCTATCCGCGCGCCTCTCCCATCGGACTGGTCGTCGACGAGGCGTTTCGCACCTCCGGCGAGTACCAGAAGATAAATATCGATGTCCGGTTCTGCTATACCGCCTGCACACTTGTGGATGCGGGCGCGGGCGTCGCAGTCGTCGACGAGTTCACGGTCAGCGTTCAGAATTTCACGAATCTCGTTGTGAAGCCCTTCAGGTCAAATCAGGACGTGAAGGTCTCGCTGTCTTATCCGCGGTTGCGGCCGCCGTCGCGGTTGGCGATGACCTTTCTCGAGGACTATCTCTGGAGAACCGGCGCGTTCTGGAACAACTCCGGGAAGACGGCTGCCGAGTGACACTGCGAAGGACCTGGAGGCGCCGGCAATACATGCAGGATCGGGCCTCATCTTGCGGCCGGAAACCCTTATATAATTTATGATTATTCGCTCCGCGCGATAATTAATTCGACTTTATTGAAGCCGGGTCTCATCCTTTTGAATTGGGAGTGAGATCGAACTGTTGGGGGTCAACAGACACAGAGCGTCCCTTCCAAATTCTCGTCCTCCTCCCGTGAACACTGTCGACAGTGCCCTAGTGAATTGGAGGAATGATTATGCGCGTTCGAGACTGGACCCGACGCCTGGGACTACTCGCATCCGGTGGCGCCCTCGCCCTTGCCGCCGCCCTGACACTCTCAAACCCGGCCAAGGCCGACGAAGACGTCCACTTCCTGCTCGACTGGATACCTTCAGGTGAAATGGCCGCCTATTATGCGGGCTGGTCGAAGGGCTTCTGGAAGGACCAGGGGCTGAACATCAAGATCAGCCGCGGGTACGGCTCGGGCGACACGGCCGCCAAGGTCGCAGCCAACGCGGCCGACTTCGGCATCGCCGACATCGCCGCCGTGTTCGCCGCACGCGAGCGCGCCCAGGCGCCGATCAAGCTGATCAGTTCGCTCTATACGTTCTCGCCGCACTCGCTTTTCGTCCTGAAAAGTTCAGGCATCAAGGACTTCAAGGACCTCGCCGGCAAGAAGATCGGCATCACGCCAGGGAACAGCCACAAGCTCCATTTCCCCGCGGTCGCACAGCGTGTCGGCCTCAATCCGGACGAAGTGAAATGGATCAATTCCGATGCGTCGGCCATGGCCGCGTTGCTCATCGGCAAGAAGATCGACGCCGCCCCGTTCTACTCGATCCACCACTACTATCAGAACAAGGCTGCAAAGAAGGCCGGTGAGGAGATTCTCGTGCTTCCGTTCGTGGAGACCGGATTTGCCATCTACGCGGCATCGATCATCACGACGGAAAAGACGATCAAGGAGCGCCCGGAAACGGTGAAGAAATTCCTGGCGGGTCTGTGGACATCGCTCAACTGGGCCAAGGACAATCAGGAAGAGGCCTGCAAACTGCACGTGGCCAAGGTTCCGGAGGTCGCGCTTGATGATTGCATGGGCAGCCTGAAAGCCATGCTCGGCTTCGTTTTCAATGACAGCTCGGAAAAAACCGGCCTCGGCAAGTTCGATCCGAAACGGCTGATCTTCACCTATCAGGTCGCCGCGAAAGCGCAGAAGCTTAATGCGGACGCCGATGCGAATCTGGCCGTTGATACGAGCCTCCTGCCGAACTGACCATGAGCACCACACTGACAGCCCGGGCGTCACAGGCGCCCGGGCGCGCGACAAGCCCTTCCACGGAGACGCAGGACGTGACCGCGATCAAGATCACGAATGCGTCCAAGGTCTTTCAATCCTGGGATGGGGAAGAGATCGTCGCCCTCGACGACATCTCGCTCGAAATCAAGGAAAACGAGTTCGTCAGCCTTGTCGGTCCCTCGGGCTGTGGGAAATCCACGATGCTTCGGCTTCTCGCAGGGCTGATCCTGCCCACTGGCGGAACCGTGGATATCGACGGCACGCCGGTGACCGAGCCGCGCAAGGATACGGGCATTGTCTTTCAGCAGGCGACGCTGCTGCCGTGGAAGACAATCCTCGACAATGTGCTGTTTCCGCTCAGCGTCATGAACGAGATGAAACCGGACTCCGAACAGATCGCCCGCGACCTGCTGGCGCTCGCCGGTCTGGACGGCTTCGAGAAGAAGTACCCCGACGAACTCTCAGGCGGCATGCAACAGCGCGCCGCTATCTGCCGCGCCCTTGTCCATGATCCGGAAATCCTGCTGATGGACGAACCTTTCGGTGCGCTCGATGCGCTCACCCGCGAGGAGATGTCCCTGGAGCTTCTGCGGATCTGGACCGAACGACCGAAGACGATCGTCTTCGTGACCCATTCGATCACCGAAGCCGTTCTGATGTCCGACCGGGTCGTCGTCATGTCGGCAAGACCGGGCCGGATCATGGAGATCATCGATATTCCGGTGGACCGGCCGAGATCATTTGAATCAGAGGCACGAAATGACTTCCAAAACTGCGCCCAGCGCATCCGTTTCCTCATCACCGGCAAGTGACAAATCCGGACTGGCGTATCAGCTTCGCCGGATCTGGTATGTCGGGCAGGACGTGGTGCTGCCTGTCGCGACCTTCATCGCCCTGCTCATTCTCTGGGAAGTGTGCGTCCGGTTCTTTGAGATCCCGATCTACCTGTTGCCCGCGCCGTCGTTGATCTACGCGGAGACCTCGTCGGAGTGGCCCATCGTGTGGGGCCACACCATGGCCACCCTCGTCACCGTCCTGCTCGGCTTCGGCCTGTCGATCCTCATCAGCCTGCCGCTCGGATTCGCGCTGACGTCTTCGCGCCATGTCTCCAACGCGATCTATCCACTTCTCGTCCTGACCCAGTCCATCCCCAAGGTCGCGCTGGCGCCGATCCTCGTCATTGCCTTGGGCGCGAACGAGCTGCCGCGGGTCGCCGTGACCTTTCTCGTCGCGTTCTTTCCGCTGGTGATCGCCATTGCCACGGGTCTGCTGTCGGTTCCCGCCGATCTCATCGAGCTGAGCCGGTCCTACAAGACAAACCGAATTCAGGAGCTCCTGCGCATTCGCATCCCCTACGCCATTCCGTTCATTTTCTCCGGACTGAAGGCGGCGATCGCCTTGGCAGTCGTCGGCGCCGTTGTCGGCGAGTTCGTGACCTCGGACCGCGGCCTCGGCTATCTCATTCAGACATCGACGGCGTTTTTCCGAATGCCGCTTGCCTTTGGCGCCATGGTCTTGCTTTCGATCATGGGGATCGTGCTGTTTCAGATTGTCGGCATCGCCGAGCGCGTGTTCTTCCCCTGGTCGTCGAGCAAGCAAGTGTTTGCAAACTAGCCCCTACCAGCACCGAGCAAGGACCAGTTCCCAATGTCGATACAGACGACAGTCATACGTTCCGGACGCCTGCTCTCCGTACCGGACCGTTCCGCGAACGCACGCGACATCATTGTGCAGAACGGAACAATCGTGGAAATCGGCGCACCTGGCCTTGAGGTGCCGGACGGCGCAACGGAGTTCGACGCGAGCGACTTCTTGCTGATGCCGGGGCTGATCAATGCGCACAGCCACGGACATGGCAGCCTGGCCAAGGGACTGGGCGACCGGTGGACGCTTGAACACCTCTTGCACGCGGGTCCATGGCTTAATGGGAACCGCACGCTCGACGACAAACGCCTGACGGCGCAGCTCAATGCCGCGGAGATGGTACTGAAAGGTTGCACGGCCACCTACGATCTCTATTTCGAGTTTCCCGCGCCGACGCTTGAAGGCATGCACGCCGTCGCAAAGGGATATGAAGACGTCGGCGTACGCTCGACCCTTGCGCCCATGATGGCCGACCACACGCTCTACACGGCCATTCCCGCGCTTCTCGAGGCTCTGCCCGAGTCGGCGCAGAAACGGCTGTCGGAGATCCGTGCAGCGCCCACCGAACAGATCCTCAAGAGTTGCCGCGCACTTCTGAACGACTGGCCGTTCGATCCGGAGCGCACGAAATTCGCACTTGCGCCGACGATTCCCTTGCACTGCAGCGATGACTTCATGATCGGCTGCCGCGATCTCGCCCGTGACTTCGAGGTCGGACTGCACATGCACCTGTCGGAATCCCGGATACAGGTGGTGACCGGCCTTGAGCGGTACGGCAAGACGCTCACGGCTCATCTCGACGAGCTCGGCATGCTGACCCCGCGTTTCACGGGCGCGCATTGCGTGTGGCTTGATGACGATGACATAAAGCGGTTTGCGGACAACGGGTGTTCGATCGCCCACAATCCGGGAAGCAACCTGCGGCTTGGAAACGGCATAGCCCCGGCCCGCCGGATGATCGATCACGGCGTCAATGTCGGCATCGGCACGGACGGTTGCCAATGCGCCGACCACCAGAACATGTTCGAGGCCATGCGCTTTGCCTCGTTCGTCTCCCGCATCGCCCATCCCGATACGAACTCTTGGGTCGAGACATCCGAGGCGATCGAGATGGCGACCCGGGGCAGCGCAAGGACGCTCGGGTTCGGCGAATCGATCGGACATATCGCTCCGGGCGCGAAGGCCGATATCGTCTTCTGCGATCTTGCCAACATCAACTTCGTGCCACTGAACGACCCGGTCAATCAACTCGTGCATACGGAAGACAGCTCTGCCGTGCACAGCGTGATGGTGGACGGACGGTTCATCCTGAAGGACCGACAGTTCATGACGATCGACTATGAAAAACTGCGGCGGGACGCGGAAGCGGCGAGCGAGCGGCTTCTTGCCGCCAACGCCGAGGCCGGAGAGTTTGCGGCCGGGCTTGAAGGCTACGTCTCGCAATTCTGTGTTGGATTGGCGGAGAAACCGTATCACGTCCACCGCTGGGCGACGGACCCGAAAATGGGCCGAATGATCTGAACTTGAGGACAAAAACAATGAGTGAATTCGATCTCACAGTTCGTGGCGGAACCATCGTCACGGCGGCCGGCGAAACCAAAAGCGACATCGGCGTCAAGGACGGCGTGATCACCGAGATTGCCGATGGCCTCGCACCGGGCACAACGGACATCGACGCGAGCGGCAAGCTCGTTTTTCCGGGCGGCATCGACGGCCACTGCCACATTGAGCAACTGTCCTCGTTCGGGCTGATGAATGCGGATGATTTCTACACGGCGAGCGTCACCGCCGCCCACGGCGGTACGACGACCGTCGTTCCGTTCGCCGCGCAGCACCGTGGCCAATCCATCTCGGAGGTCGTCAGCGCATACCGTCAGCTCGCGGCGGAAAAAGCGGCAATCGACTATCACTTCCACATTATCATCACCGACCCGACCGAGGACGTTCTCACCAAGGAGTTGCCGCCACTCATCGAGAGCGGTTTTCATACGCTGAAGATCTTCTTCACATACGACCTGATGAAGGTGGATGACTACCAGACGCTTCAGGTGATGGAGGTGGCGCGCAAGCACGGGGCGCTGATCGTTGCCCATGCGGAGAACAACGACATGATCCGCTGGACGATCGAAAAGCTCGTCAATGGTGGCCATACCGAGCCGAAATTCCACGCCGTCAGCCACCCGCGCCTTGCTGAGGCGGAGGCGGTCCATCGCGCGATTATCCTGGCGCGTTTCATCGACGTGCCGATCAAGATCTTTCACGTCACCACCCGCGAGGCCATGGAGGAGATCCGGCGCGCGCAGGATGCCGGCTTCAAGGTCTACGCTGAAACCTGCACACAGTACCTTGTCCTCACCGCCGACGACCTCGACCGCCCGGGCAGCGAAGGCGCGAAGTATTGCTGCAGCCCGCCGCTGCGCGATGAGGCCGACGTGGAGGCCATGTGGCAGGGGCTCTCCGACGGCACCTTTCAGGCGCTCAGCTCCGATCACGCGCCATACGCCTATGACGAGACCGGCAAACTGACCATGGGCGACAACCCGACATTCAAGCAGATCCCCAACGGCCTACCCGGGCTGGAACTGCGAATGCCGATCCTGTTCTCCGAAGGCGTGAAGAAGGGCCGCATCGATCTGCCGAAATTCGTCGAGCTGACATCGACCGGCGTCGCCCGCCTCTACGGGCTCTACCCGCAAAAGGGCGAGATCGCGATCGGGTCCGATGCCGACATCGCAGTCTGGGATCCGGAGACAAAGAAGACCATCACCGACGACATGGTCCACGACAACACCGGCTACACGCCCTTCGCCGGCCACACCATCGACGGATGGCCGACCTGCGTCATCAGCCGCGGTCGCGTCATCGTCCGGGACGGGGTCGAGGACATGACGCCGGGCTCCGGGCGGATCGCCAAGCGTGAACTCTCAGACGAGGCGAAGCCGCTCGGACGCATCGCACCGGAGATGGACAAGGAGAAGAACTTCGGCGTTCAGTTGCTGGATTAGCGCCTTTTCGCTGATCTGTATCGAAAAGGCTCTAAGATGCCGAGCGATGGTGCAGCTTCTCATTGTCTATCATTCGAAAACGGGCGGCAGCCGGCAAATGGCCGAGGCTGCGGCGGCGGCCGCGCGCAAAGAGGCACCGACCGTTCTCAAGGCGGCCGGCCAGGCCGGTCCCGATGATCTGCTGCGGTCGGATGGCTACATTTTCTGCGCGCCGGAGAACCTCGCCGCAATCGCCGGCGTGATGAAGGACTTCTACGACAGGTGCTATTACCCAGTGCTGGGACGCATCGAGGGACGACCCTACGCCCAGATGATCTGCGCGGGCTCCGACGGTGAGAACGCGGCACGCCAGACCGCCCGCATCGCGACAGGCTGGCGGCTCAAGGAAGTTCAACCACCCTTGATCGTCTGCACCCATGCGCAGACGCCGGAACAGATCCTTGCCGAAAAAACCATCCCCGAGGAGCAACTTGCCCTCTGTCGCGACCTGGGCGCGGCGCTCGCCGCGGGCATGAGCATGGGCGTCTTCTAGTCAGCGGACCACAACACTATTGCTTTTTCACCCGGTAATCCTGGTGGCAGCCCTTGCAGGTCCTGGCCATCTCACCGAACAGGGCCCTGGCGGCGTCGGTTCCTTTTTCGGCGTCGGCCTGCAATGCCGCTGCATGGGCACGCAAGGCCCGTGCGCTTGCCTCGAATCCGTTCCATTCGGTCCAGATCCTGGGACTTGCCTCGCTTGGATGATCGGTGCTGCCCTCCGGAAAGCTCGGGGCGATGTTCGTGGCGTGGTCCGCGATCGCCCCGGCTGCCTTCGCCACATCTGCCGGGTCGTAAGTGCTCGTCCCCTCGATCATCGGCTTGAGCGCCTTCATCTGCGCGGCAATGCCTTTCATCAGCTCCATACGTTCCTTGACCACGCCGGTGGCGCCTTCGTGGGCAAACGCCGCCCCGCCAAAAACAAAGGCAGCGCCACAAATGGTCAAAGCAGTGCGAACCGGAAATCTCATTGGATACTTGCCTTGCGGTATTCGTCCGTCGCCCTCTCTGAACGAGGATTCGCAATTGCGCAAGTCAAGTCATGTGAGAGCAATTCCTCACGGACGCGCGAACACCATCTTGCGAAACGTCGGGCCTTGGACACCGCTTCGCTAGCGCTCCTCTTTTCGCCGCACGAACTGGACGAACCGGTGCTCCTTCCAGTCCCGGAACTCGCAGTTGTTCCTGTCGGCAAGCTCCTGGAGTTCCGCCACCAGATCGGAGGGCAATTCCTGCTCGACGAGCTTCTCGATCATCCCTTCGATGACCTCGTAGTTCACCGTCACGCCAAAGCCCGGGGGCGTGTCTTCCAGCGACGCGCCTATGCTGTAAAGCGTGAATGCTCTCATGATCATCGGGCAATCTCCTCGCGGGCCAACCTCTGTTACGCCTTTCTATCTCGCGCCCGCTCCGGCGCGTTGATGTGGGTCAACGCGGCCGAAGGCCGGTGCGCGCTTCAGGGGCATCGCCAAAGGCAACCGGGCGCGTATTCGTTCCTCGGTCAGTGCGGATAGAGTCGAAGATGGACGCGCCGGAGAGCTTCGGCGTTCAGGTATTCGGACGGGGTCGAGCGACGCCCATCTCGCTGGCCCTACGGTTGCACCTGCAAGGCCGCAGACGGGGCTTTGAGTTTTGCGCGACGATTGATGGCCTGATCGCCGGCGGACAGTTCGAGGCTGTCGGGCAGCGGGGCGAGGTCGAAACCGAAGACACGGCGCCTGCGTTCACGATATTCAGACAGTCGATCACGGCGTACGCGCGCCACCCCACCGACACCGGGGTGCATTCTCATCCTGCCGAAGACATGGAATATGGCAGGACCCACGATACCGGCCATGCGGTGGGCATGCGCCCTGAAATCCCGGCCAAGGCCCCACCTGCGCACAGCTCCGGCGATGTGACGCACGCTGTGGAAGCGGTGGAAACACCGGTACATGTTTTCAGTCAGTTCTTTTTCGGAGAGATGCGGGTGCGCCCAGGTCAGGCTGCTGGCGTCAAAACGATCGAGGTTCGGCTCGGTGATCAGGCCCCTTGATCTGAAGTCATCATATTGCTCCGTGCCCGGCAACGGCGTCAGGATATAGAAGGTCGCGAAATCCGGCGACATGCCCTGCAACGCCGTCATGTGCGCCTCGATGTTGTCCAGCGTATCGTCGGGAAAGCCGAGAATGCTGGAGAACAGCGTCAGAATGCGCGCCTGTCGACACTGCTGAATGATCGTTTCGTAGTGTTCCAGTCGATTGTGGTTCTTGCCGGCCCCGCGCAGGGCGGCGACGTCGAACGACTCAACCCCCAGAAGCATCATGAAGCAGCCCGCGCGTCCCATGAGCCTGATCAATCCCGGCTGCTTCGCGACCTGCGTGTCGCACTGAACGAAAAACGGGAGCTGAAGATTCTCCGCGATCATCGCCTCCAGCAACTCGGGCGCATCGGGGTATTTGTTGAAATTGTCCGACGTGAACATGACCATCCTGGCGCCGGCACCTTTGGCCCGCCGCAGGGTCTCGAGCGTGGTCTCGACCGGCTGGCTGCGGATCGCACGGCCGGCGATCTTGATGACCGAGCAAAAGCTGCATTTGTACGGACATCCGCGCGCCGGATAGACGCAGATGAGCCGGTAGAGGCTGCGTTTGAGCTCCCTGGCGCTCGGCGCCATGAGCGGGGGCGGTTCGAGGGTCTTCTGCCAGCGGGCGTCGTGGCCGTATGTCGGCTTGAGACCGCCGCGGATCGCGTCCTTGAGGATTTCCGGCCAGATCATCTCGGCTTCGGAAAGCGCAAAACTGATTCCGTCGACGCCCTGGGCGTCGCCTGTATCGCACGTCATGGCATGTGGACCGCCAATCACGCTCAGCGCGCCGCCCTTTTCACGCGCAAATGCCGCCAGATCGAGGGCGCGATGAAACTGGTGACTCTGCACACCGACGAGCGCCAATAGTGTCGGCGTATCCCGGTCGCGCAAGAGATCGAGGTAGCGAAGATCCGTTTCGAGATGCTCGTCGAAGCTCGCGGTCTCTATCTTGCAGTTATCGATGTGGCTGGGGGTCAGACTGTGAATATAGGGCGCGGTGGCATTGGGAATGGTCGTTCGCCGGTAGCGCTCGACATATCCATCGGGCAGGTATTTGCTCGGCTTGATGATGACCACTCGTAAGCGGCCGGTCTCACTCATGACGCAGTTCCACTTGTCGGCGACGGCGTGACTGCTCAAGCAGGCCGGGCGGGCGTTCTGCCGTTGCGGACCTGTTGTCGGATGACGCTGGACCGCTTCGTCAGAACGTGTTCGGCAAGCTTCTGAAGATACTGATCTTTCGATTTGGTCAAATTTGGGCGTTCGGTGGATGCACGCCTTCAATCAGGACTCGCGCCGGGAAAACCATTTCACGATGACCGGGCTGAACAGTCCGAGAAAGGCGAGAACGAAGAACAACAGGGCGAGTGGCTGCGTGAACATCAGCCACCATTGGCCGTCGAACATTTTCAGCGAGTTCTGCAGGTTCGTCTCAACCATCTCGCCAAGGATCAGGCCGACGGCGATCGGCGCAACGGCGAAACCGTGCCGTCTGGCCAGGAACCCGATCACACCGAAGATCAACACGATCCAGACATCCAGCAGCGAGGAATTGAGGGCATAGGCGCCGATCGTGGCGAGCGCGAAGACAACCGGCCAGAGCACTTGCAACGGCACCAGTGAAATACGCGCGAACAGTTTCGCCGCGTAGAGGCCCATCGCCAGGAACATGATGTTCGCGAGCATCATCGCGCCGAAGATCTGATAGACCTTGTCCACCTGCTCGGTGAACAGATAGGGACCTGGACGCAGACCGTGGACCAGGAGGCCGACAAGGATCACCGCCGTCGTTCCGCTACCCGGTATGCCGAGCACCATCGTCGGAACCATCGCGCCGCCGGTCGCCGCGTTGTTGGCGGCCTCCGCACCGGCAATGCCCTCGATCGATCCTTTTCCGAACTCCTCCTTGTTCTTCGACCAGCGCCGCGCTTCGGCATAGCCGATCATTGAAGCGACCGTCGCGCCTTCGGCAGGTAGAATGCCGATGAATGTGCCGATCCCGCAGGACCGCGTAACCGTCTTCCATATCCGCTTGTAGTCTTCCCGCGTCGGCAGTTTCACCGCCTTCATGACGATCGTATCGAACGCCAGATTGACGTGCCTCGACTGAACCAGCAGCTCGGACATGGCGAACAGGCCGATGAACACGGGCACGAAGCCAAGGCCCTCATAAAGCTCGTAGTTGCCGAACATGAACCGTTCGACACCGGTCGTCGGTTCCGCGCCAATGGTCGCCAGCCAGACGCCGAAGATGCCGCCGATCAGGTTCCGGACGGTGCCGCCTGAACTGATGGTCGCGAGCATCGAGAGACCAAACAGGGTCAGCGCGAAGTATTCAGGCGGACGAAACTCGTAGGCGACGCGGGCGAGGATCGGTGCGGCGAAACACAAGACGATGACGGAAAACACACCGCCAATCGTGCTGGAGACGACGGCGATGCCCAAAGCCCTCCCCGCTTCGCCGCGTTTGGCAAGCGGATAGCCGTCAAATGTGGTTGCCGCGGCTGCCGCCGTTCCGGGCGTATTGATCAGGATGGCCGTGATCGAGCCGGCAAATGTGGCGGAGACATATATCGTTGCCAGCACCGCGATCGCGTTGACAGGCTCCATGGTCAGCGTGAACGGCAGCAAAAGGGCAGCCCCCGTCGTGGCGCCGAGACCCGGGAGAACGCCAATCACCACGCCGATGATCGTGGTGATGAAAATCAGGAATATGAGATAGGGGTCGAGAAACACGGACCCCATTGCCTGGAGAGCGTCAATCATGCGCTCCCCCTAACCATAGTACCAGTTGGTCAGCAGACCGCGCGGAAACCGCACCCGCAGCACCGTGTCGAAAAGGAAGAATATGGCGATCGGCGTCGTCAGGCCCACGAGCCCCGCGACAAGGATACGCCTCTCGCCCCACAGCAGGCACATCAGAAACACGACCACGGCGGTTGCGATCAGCATGTCGACGTAAGTGGTGAGAAGGTAGAACAGGACGAAGAGCGCGATCGAGCCCCACGTCCGCACGCCTTCAAGCTTGATTTTCTCGGGCGGCGAAGATCGGTATTGCCAGGCGAGAAACCCCGCCAGGACAACACAGATCGCCATGAGAAAGATGGGAAAGACCCGCGGCTGCATGCTGTGACCGACGATCATCGGCGGCGACAGATCGAGATGCAACGCACTCCAGGTCACGGCGGCGGCAAACACCGTGATAATCCCGGGTATTGCGAAATGCGGCATGACAGGCGTGAACGGTGCCTCGGTCCGGAGGCACCGTCCTCCTTGCGGTCTATCGACGGTCTATTTGACCAGGCCCATTTCCTTCAGAGCCGGGCCGAACTCGCCAACCATGGACTTGATCTGATTGCCCCATGGGCCGGATGGCTGCGGCGACGTCTCGTCGAGCCCCGAGTTTGCCAGGTAGGCCTGATACAGCGAGTGTTGCATCGCCGTCATGAGACCCTTCTCCAGCTCGGCGCGGCGCTCGTCGCTGACACCGGCGTGGGTCACAAACCCGCGCGTTGTCGAGAGGACGAGGTCGATGCCCAGAGACTTGGCGGTCTTGGCATTCGGAATCGGAGCCATGCCCTGTTCCGCCAGAATGACCAGCGGGCAGATATCTCCCGCCTCGACCGGCGCCGCGGCCTCGGACAGATTGAGCGTACCGACATCGACCGATCCGGCGACAAGCTGCGTCGCCAGTTCTCCGCCGCCCTTGAACGGAATATAGGTCGGCATGGGCACGCCGAGGCGCTTCGCCCAGAGGAACACGGTCAGATGGTCGATGGTCCCGGTTTGCGTGCCACCGAATTTCAGCTTGTCGCCGTTCTTCATCCCGGCGACGAATTCTTCCGGCGTCTTGTATTTTGACTTCTTGCAGTTGACCATCAAGATCTGGGGATCGTTGGTCCCGCGCGCGATCGGCACGATGTCCTCGACTTTCAGTCCGGTCTTGCCCTTGCCCATGGTGATCGCGTGGCCGACGGTGAAGGTCATGATGGTGTTGCCGTCAGCGGGACGGGACTTGAAGTAGTTCATGGCCGCGGCACCGCCCCCGCCACGCTTGTTCACAACGACCATGTCCTGTTTCAGCGCCCTGCGCGCGCGGATCATCATCATCCGCGAATTCACGTCCGTCCCGCCGCCGGCACCGGCGTGAGTAACGACTTCGATCGCAGGTTTGTCATCCGCATTTGCTTCAAAGGATGCCAGCGCCGTCACGCTGAACGTCACCGCCAGGGCCGCCAGCACGCTGACACACTTCTTCTTTGTGATGATTTGCATGTTCTGTCCTCCCAAGTGCTCCCGCTTTGAGCGGAGCGCAAAAATTCTTGTGTTTTTGTGTGTCAGATACAGTGCATCAACGCACCTAGGAGGGTCAACGAAAAATGGTATACCATATGCTGTTGGGGCCGAATTGCAGTGCAACCCGGCAGATCAGCGCTAGTTGACCTCGCAGACCTTGATCCAGGTCTGCTTGAGGTGATCCGTCAGGATCTTCTCGAGCCGTGCCCCGTCCCGCGCCTCCAGCGCCTCGACGATGTTCTCGTGCTCATCGACCGCCTCGGGCCATTTCTCTTTTTTCTGGTTGGACTGGTAGCGGAACCTGTATACGCGCGCATTCAGTTGCTCGTGGGTCTCCACGAGGGCCGCGTTCCCGCTCGCCGCCATGATGCTCTTGTGGATCCTCTGATTGATTTTGAAATAGGCCAGTTTGTCCTTTCGGTAAAACGCCGCCAGCATCTCAAAATGAAGCGCGTGGATTTCCGCGATCTGCTCCTGAGTCGCATTTTCCGCGGCGAGCCGGCCGCCAAGACCTTCCAACGCACCCAAAACCTGCAGAAGTTCGCGGATATTCTCCGGTTCCGGATCGGCGACAACTGCGCCCCTGTTGGGTGAGCTTTCAACCAGCTTTTCGCTCACCAGTATCTTGATCGCTTCGCGCAGTGGCGTTCGGGACACGTTGAGCCTTTCCGAGAGCTGGCGTTCCCGAATGCGTTCGCCCGGCTTGAGTTTGTCCTGAATGATCATGTCGCGCAGGATGGTCGCGACCTGATTGGTCAGAGGCAGGTTTGCGATATTGTCCGGCGCCGGTGCGTCTTCATCACCGACGCGGCCCTCGGGCGGTCGGACGTCCTCATCTTGCGAGCTTCTTTTCGTCATGTGTTCTGCCGTCTCAAGCTTGGGGATGGGTTCCGCGCTTTCATAACACCCATGCATTTCGTTCGCAAAACGGCGCCGCGGGGCCGAGGCAGGTACATCCCCTGAACGGCCGTCATTGACGCCTCTTCCGATTGTATGCCAAATCAATCCAAAAGGGACATATAGCCTGCCGGGGAGGAAAAGATGGGCAAGACCCTCAAAGATCGGATCGGCGTCGATATCGGCCGCCGGGCCAAGCTGGAAGACGGCCTGAAGTGGGCCGCCGAAAACGACATCCACTACATCGATATTCAGCTCGACGCCGGCGAAAACGCCATGGAGACGTTCGACGATGCCCGTTGCGAGGCGGTCAAAACGCTTTGCCGGGAGAGCGACATAAAACTCGGCCTCCATACCCTGTCCGGCGTGAACATGGCGGAATACAGCAACTTCTTTCGCCAGGCAGCGGACGAGTATATTCGCGCGTATATCGACATGGCGACGCGTCTGGATGCCGACTGGATCGTGGTCCATGCCGGGTTTCATTTCACCGCCGACTACGAGATGCGCAAGCAGGCCGGTCTCGAACGGTTACAGCGGGCGTCGGAATACGCCGAAGACAAAGGCGTCCACCTGCTGCTCGAAAACATGAACCGCGAACCGGTGGATGCCGAAGTCAACTATCTCGGCCATACGCTCGAAGAATGCGTTTTCTATTTCGACAATCTGAAATCGCCCAACCTACATTGGACCTTCACGATCAATCACGCGACCCTCGTGCCCGAGGGTATCGACGGTTTTCTCGACACCTTCGGTATCGAACGCATGCGTGAGGTCCGCGTCGCCGACAATCTCGGCGACAAGGAAAATCACATGTATCCAGGCGAAGGCAGCATCGACTTCCGTGCCCTGTTCACGCGCATCGAGGGCATGGGCTACACCGGCCACTACACCAACGGCTTCGGCACGCTCGAGGACATGGCGCGCGGCCGCGACTATCTCGTTGCGGAAGCCGCGGCAGCCGGCGTGCCGTCAGCGCAATGACGCGATTGAACATCCCGAAGATGCGGAATACTGCGACGAGCACAGGAGCAATGACATGAAATCCCGTTTGGCGATCATCCCGGGCGATCCGTCCGGTATCGGCCCGGAGGTGATCGCGAAATTGCTGTCCGACCGCGATGTTTCGGAGCTGGCCGAGGTGGTTCTCGTCGGCGATCGCCATGTGTTCGAGCTCGGCCAGAAACAGGCCGGCGTCGAATGGACCATGCGGGAAGTCGACCCGGACGAACCCGATGCGTGGTGGGATGGCGAGGGCTTCCCGCTCTACGCCATGGAAACCATTGACCCAAGCGCCATACATATCTCCCAGGTGACCGAGGCCGGTGGCAGGGCATCTCTGCGCAATCTCGACAAGGCCATCGACCTGACGACCGCCGGGATAACCGATGCCATCCTGTTTGGCCCGTTCAACAAAGCGTCCCTGCATCTGGCAGGTCTCAATGCAGAGGACGAGCATCGCTATATCGCGCGCTATATCGGCTTCACCGGCCACCACTCCGAGGTCAACATGCTCGACGAGCTCATCACCACGCGCGTGACGAGCCATATCGCTCTGAAGGACGTTGTCGGAGAGATAGAGCCGGAAGGCGTCATCAAGGCCATCAAACTCGCGAACGACACGCTGATCGCGGCCGGCAAGACACGGCCGCGCATCGGCGTTGCCGCACTCAATCCGCATGCGGGTGACAACGGGAAATTCGGCACCGAAGAGACCGATATCCTTGCGCCCGCCATCGAGAGCGCGCGCAAGCTGCAGATCGATGTGGATGGCCCCTGGCCATCCGACACGGTCTTTTTACGCGGCCGTGACGGCCTGCTCGACGCGGTGGTGACCATGTATCACGATCAGGGCCAGATCGCGATGAAGCTCATGGGTTTCGAGCGCGGCGTCACCATCGCCGCCGGCATCCCGATTCCCGTCGCGACACCGGCCCACGGTACGGCGTTCGATATTGCCGGCAAGGGCACGGCCAATGTCGGCGCGACGCGCAAGGCCTTCGACGTGCTGTGTCAGATGGCGCGGCATCGCCGGGAGGCTGCGCCGGCAGCCAACTGAACCCATTGCCGGCACGACGGGAGCTTCAGCCATGAAAATTCAATCGGTCCGGACCCGGGTCTGGGAATGGAAGGGCAAAACGGTCCCGCCGGCGTCGAACTTCTGCACCAACGCCATGGATGCACTGTACGACCGCGGCGACGCCATGGGTTCGTTCCGCTTTCACGGCTGGATGACCTGCGAGGTCGAAACCGACTCGGGTCTTGTCGGCATCGGCAATGCGGCGCTGGCGCCCCGGATTGCAAAACAGATCGTCGACACCTATCTGGCCGGCCTGGTCATCGGACACGACCCCTGGGACTACGAATATCTGTGGCAGCGCATGTACCGCTCGACCCACGCCTGGGGCCGCAGGGGCGTCGGCATGGTCGCGATTTCAGCGGTCGACATCGCCATCTGGGACATTCTCGGCAAGGCGGCCGGACAGCCGGTGTTCAAGCTTCTGGGCGGCCGCACGAAGGAGCGTATACCGGTCTATGCGTCGAAACTCTATTCCGGCCCGATCGACGCGATGCAGAAGGAAGCGCAATCCTACGTCGATCAGGGATTCGACATGTTCAAGATGCGCTTCGGCTGGGGTCCGAAAGACGGACCGGCGGGCATGCGCGAGAACCTCGATCGCGTCGCGGCTGTGCGCGAGGTCATCGGTCCCGACCGCGACCTCATGCTTGAATGCTACATGGGCTGGAACCTCGACTATGCCAGGCAGATGCTGCCGCGGCTCACCCCCTACAGGCCGCGCTGGCTGGAGGAACCGGTCCTTGCCGACGACATCGCCGGCTATGCCGAGCTCAACAGGATGGGACTCATTCCCATTTCCGGCGGTGAACATGAGTTCAACCTGATGGGCTTCAAACAGCTCCTGGATGCCGGCGCCGTCAGCTACATTCAGTACGACACCAACCGGGTTGGCGGCATCACCGCGGCACAGAAGATCAATGCACTGGCCGAGGCCCATCAGGTGCCGGTCGTCCCGCACGCGGGCCAGATGCACAACTACCATCTCACCATGGCCAACCTGAATTGTCCGATTTCGGAGTATTTCCCGGTGCACGACGTCGAGGTCGGCAACGAGCTCTTCTATTACATCTTCAAGGGCGATCCGGAGCCGGAGAACGGCTTCATCGACCTTTCGGACGACATTCCGGGCCTGGGACTGACCATCTCCGATGAACATCTCGGAGATTTCGACATTCAGGAGTGATCTCTTGAGCGGCAAAGAGAACAACACCATGACCGAGGCCTACCGGGGTGTTTTCCCCGTCGCGCCGACCCCTTTCACCGAAACCGGCGCACTGGACATTGAGGGACAGATGCGTGTCCTCGATTGCATGATCGATCAGGGCGTGGACGGAATCTGCATCCTGGCCAACTATTCGGAGCAATTCCTGCTCAGTGACGAGGAGCGCGAGGCACTCGGCCGGCTTTGTCTGGAGCATGTTGCCGGGCGCGCTCCGGTCATCGTGACCTGCTCACACTTTTCGACCGACATCGTGATCACGCGGGCCAGGCAAGCCGCCGAGCTTGGCGCCTCCATGATCATGCTGATGCCGCCCTATCATGGCGCAACGCTGTCGGGCAGCGAGCAGGGAATATTCGAGCAGTTTGCCCGCGTCAGCGACGCTGCGGCCATCCCGATCATGGTTCAGGATGCACCGTTGAGCGGCGTGACGCTTTCCGTGCCTTTTCTCGCGCGCATGGCCAATGAGATCGAGCAGGTTCGGTACTTCAAGATCGAAACGGCAATGGCTGCCGACAAGCTGCGCGCCCTTATCGCGGCGGGCGGACCGTCGATCGAAGGACCCTTCGATGGCGAAGAAGCCATCACGTTGATGGCTGACCTGAATGCGGGCGCCACCGGAACGATGTCCAGCGCGCTCCTGCCCGACCTCATCAAGCCTGTCGTCGAACACCACGGATCGGGGCGTATCGAGGAGGCCGCCGATCAATATGCCCGCATTCTGCCCCTGATCAATTTCGAGAACCGCCAATGCGGTTTGCGCGCATGCAAGGCGGCGATGATGGAAGGCGGGGTCATCAAGTCGGACCATGTCCGCCACCCCTTGCCGCCGCTCGGGCCTGAAACGCGCGCGCAACTGCTCAACCTGGCGCGGCCCCTCGATCCCGTTTCCATGCGTTGGGGGCGGTAAGTTATTTCGCCGGTTGCCGCCGCCGTTCCCGGCCAGGATCAAACAGAACGTTAGAGATTTCGTTCCCCAACCACGCTTTGACCTTGTCGCAAAATCGCTCCGTCAGAATGGCTCCGATTTGGTCGAAAAGGCTCTAGGATGCGCATTGCTCACACTGGTTGGGATGAGGCGAAAACATGCTCGGGCTCGATGCGTTGGTCAGCGTTGCGAATGTCGTTTATCTGTTTTCCTATTCGGTACGAGACATATTGTGGCTGCGCATACTGACCGTGGTCGGCGCCACCCTGCTCATGCCTTACTACTATCTGCAGCCCACCCCCTTGTGGGCTGCGATGGGGTGGAATGTCGTCTTTGTCGCGATCAACCTCTACTGGATCACCCGGCTCTTTCTGGAGCGACGGCCCGTGCCCTTCACCGACGAGGAAAGGCGCCTCTACGAACTCGCGCTCCGCAACATGAATGAGCGCGACGCGTTCAAGCTGCTCCGCATGGGCACCCGGTCATCATATGCGGCCACAACAACGTTGCTGACCCAGGGCGAGCCGGTCGAGACCCTCTCGCTTATCGTCGACGGTGAAGTCAGCGTTGAAATGGATGGAAGCTGCGTCGACACGCTCGGCGAAGGGCGCTTTCTCGGTGGCATAGCCTTCCTGAGCAAGGGCATGCCATTCACCACACCGGTAACGGTCACGGCGGCGAAACCCGTTCATATGATCGTCTGGAAATTCTCCGAGCTGGAAGCCCAGCTTGAAAAAGACAGCAATCTCGAGATTGCCCTTGAGGCAAGCCTCGGGCTGGAGATTTCACGCTTCCTGCAGACCGCGAGGACGCAAATGCTGCAACCCACCTTTGTTTGAGGTGGTCACAAACGGCGCAATCCCGGTCGCTGCAAGGCGAACCTCACTCACTCGGCGTCCGCGATGGTGCCGCGGTGCGCCGGACGGAAGCGCCAGTTCAACACCGGCAGCTTCTCGACGACTTCGAAGTTCAGAACCTCCCGGAAGGTCCGGCCGTGGCGATCGGTCGTCAGCACCTCCAGCTTGTGGATGCCCGGCGCCAGGCCGTTGGGCAGGTCGGCTCGCCAGATGTGGGACGACTTTCGCGCCAGCAAGTGACGTCGGAAGGGCCCGGGCGGACCCGACCACTGGAACCCGCGCCCGGTCTGAAAGCCATCGGTTGCCTCGCCGTTCTCGGTGCTGCGGAAGGCCGTCCGGCCGGTTGTCGATTGCTTGGCCAGCGCCCAGGGATCGGCGAAATCGACGCCGACCTTGGCCGCCTCGCCCTCGCCTTTCTGTGTGCGTTCCGCGGCGATTGGCTCGCCGTCGTTGATCGAGACTTTGACCACGCTGTCCCGGGTCCCGTTCCAGACGTTGATCACGACCCAGCTTCCCGTCGCCAGGTCGCGCGTGGTGAGCATGTTGCGGTCCCCCAGATCATTGATGGTAACCGGAGGGACGATGTCGGCGGGTGGAAAGTAGATGTCGGCATACGCGAACAGGGACTCCGCCCACCGCCGGAAGCGTGGCGTGTTGAAGGAGACACTCATCTGCTGGGCCTCGGTTCCGCCAAATGTCAGATAGGTGTCGACATATTTGGTGCCGTCGAAGTCGAGAACGTAGTAGCCGCGCGGCGACCCCAGGCGTTGGGTCGCGTGCGGGACGCCCTGGTCGTCCAGATCGCCGGTCCACCAGGATCCGGAGACCGCGCCCGCGATGATCATGTCGAACGGCGCGCCCTCGATGCCGGTGTGCTTGTGCCATCCGGCATAACTTTCGCCTTTCAGAATATGCTCCGTCGTGTGGGTATGCCCGGTCAGCCCAAGGGCCGGCCGGTCGCCGATGATGGCGGCGAGTTCGGCGAAATTGTCGGTCTGCTGTTTCTGCTGTTCGGAATCGGCGAAGCTGACAAAGGGGATGTGCGCATTCAGGACGATCAGCTTGTCCTTCGGAACCAGGGCCAGATCATTCTTCAACCACTCCAACTGGCGCTGAGAGATCACACCATTGTAGGTGGGCCTTGCCGAAACATCGCAGAAGGGGTGCGGATCGATGCCGTTGCAGGGATAGCGGACGTTGTCCAGCACAACGAAATGCACCTGCCCGATATCGAAGGAGTAGTATTCCGGTCCCCACTCGCGGCGAAACGTGTCAAAGGAATCGGCGTCCTTGGTCGCATCAAAGTCGAGATCGTGGTTACCGGCGACGAAGTACTGGGGCACCCCGCCGACCGCCATCATGCGCTTGAAACGCGGGTACAGCGAGAGGTCGTCACCCATGACGTCGCCTTCGAAGATCAGGCACTCCGTCTTGCTGTTGTCCCGGGCGGCCAGCATCGTGCCGGCGGTGTCGCGTACAAAGCCCAGCTCGCGGTTCGAGTAGGGTTGCGGGTCGCCGAAGATCAGGCACTCGAAACTGTCGCCGACGGGATCGGAAATCAGGGGAAAGTTGATCGCCTGCGGCAAGGGTCCCGTGGGCGAGATGCCGCCGAAACGCAACGGCGGCGAGCCCTCGACCTTGTGGATGTAGTTGAACTGCGGGACCAGATCCCCGTCCAGCGGCGTGGCGTAGTTGGCGGGCTTGGTGATGAAGAGGTTCATATCATCGTAGGCCGGGAGGCTGTATCTGCCGTCGGCGTCGGTCTTGACGACTTCGCGCCCGTTCGAAACCAGCACACCGGGGATGCCCTTCTCGCCTGCATCCAAACGCGAGTTCCGGTTGGCGTCTTCAAAGACCGTGCCGCTGGCGCGCGTCGCCGGCTCGCCCCCGCGCACGACCTCGATCTGCCCGATATAGCTTGTGTCTTTCGCCTGAGCCGGTGAGAGGAAAGCCGTTGTGAGGAAAGTCGTTGAGAGGCCAACAAGAAGAACGCCTGACCGCCAGTTCATCGTCATATCTCCAAAACCGTTTCGTACCCTGCCGTGCCCGCCTGCTCCGAAGAAGCATATTCCGCACGCATTACATCAGTGTGCAACACGTGACCGGGCAACGTCCCCTGACCGTATCGCAAGGTGTGCAATCGGAAAATCGTGAATCGGGCCGATACGAAAGGCGCGCGTTCCCGGCACATGGGGACGGCGGAGAGAGCCGAGCGCCAGGAGAGGTTGTGATTTTGAGCAGGCGTCTTCGCACACGGCGATCAAGGCTGTACCGGAACGATGCGCGCAAGATGCTGTTTCATCCCGCCTGCTTCGTGTCCAGTTTGCGGATTGCCGGATTGCGGAACAGTGCAGCCATCAATACGAGAGCAATGATGCAACATCCAATCGCGAGGAAAAACGGCATCCGCATATTGATGGCCAGCAGCGTTCCGCCAAGTGCCGTGATCGTTCCCGATCCCAGGGCGTAGATCGCAACCGTCACACCCATCGCCCAGCCTTGTTCAGCCGGACCGACGCTGGCGGAAAACAGCGAGAGCATGGTCGGATACATGATGGCAAAGGCAATCGTAATGGGAATGATCAGGAGGTACGACAGGTCTGCAATCGGGTTCAGGATGAAGACCAGCACGCCCAGTCCCATGGCAGCGATGGAGACGCCGAGGACCTTGAATTTGCCGAACCGCTTGAGAAGAGGCGCGGACAATACGCCACTGCCGAGGGCCATCGCGCCGCCGAACACGACCAACGCGATGGAGTTTTGCAGGGTGTCAAATTCGAAGCGGGCGAGAAGATAGCTGTCGAGAAAGAAGAAGAACGCGTTGAGGCACATCAACCCGAACAACAGGACCAGCGAGAGCCGCAGGATCGCGGGATTGTCCTTCACCCGCCAAAGATTGGTGAAGACGTCCGTGAGACCGAAATCGATCTTCTTTCGCTTGAAATCGGGTTCGAAAAAGAAGCCGAGGATGAGCGCCATATTGAGCAGTACGAGGCCGATCGCCGTGTAGAAGGGCAGCTCCAGCGAGGCATAGGACCCAAGCAGGCTTTTGTCGCTCAACACGCCGGCGATCAACGGCCCGCCCATCAGCCCGAACGCGGAGGCCGCGACGATCAGCCCCAGATTGCGGGATTTTTCATCATCGTTGCTGCTGATGTCGATCAGCGCGGCTTGAGCGATCGGCTGATTGGCCGTGGTGAATCCGGAAATAGCCCGCCCCAGTACCAGCAGCAGGTAACTGGAAGACGCAAGTGCAAGCAGTGTCAGCGCGTAACCGATCAGATCGCCAAGCAGGCATATCATGATGCCGCGCTTGCGCCCGATATAGTCGGAGACCTTCGCGATAAAGGCCGCACCGATAAAATAGAACAGGAAGAACACGGCTATTACGACGCCATAGTCAAACTGTCTGGCAGGGCGTGGCGTATCCGCGGGCAGGAAGGTCTGGGTCGGATCCAGCAGGATGGTGGTGAATATGGGAAGGATCAGACCGAAGCCCATGACGTCGATAAAGACGACGAGCAGCAGTGCAAATCGAGAGATGTTCAAGTCGACCCCCTGGCGACGGAATCCCCGTTAACGAAGGTGGACCATCTCGACGACCAGCGCAATTCGACGCAAGATGCGAGCCTTCCGGGGATTCATCTTCACGCGCGGCCATCGGCAATCTGTGTGCTGACGGACTGGCACGCTCCTTGCTCCAAATTGGTGCAAATGCTCACGGAAGCGTGAGCGGCGTTCAAATGCACCATTTTGAAACACCGAAGGAGCCGGAGACGTGACCAATTCAGCAAAATCCGCGACCAGCAATCTGGAGTTCGAGCCGGGCCAGGATATGGCATTTGGTGAGGGCGTCTCGCATTTCCGCCATGGCTTCAACGAAAGCGGGCTTTTCACGGACGAAAAGCTGGCCGAGCTGATCGATCGCTATCCGCGCGAATACTACATGATCACGACCATGTCCCGCGCCGGGGAGCATCCGGAATGGCGCAATGGCGACTTCAACGGCGCGCGCGGTCAATTCGTGCTCGATGCCATCCGAGAAGGTCACTTGTGGCTCTGCCTGCGGCGTCTTGATCTCGTGGCGCCCGAAATCGATGCACTGGTCAATGAGGCGTTTGACGAAATCGAAGAGCGAAATCCGGGGCTGAACACAAGCCGGCGCCGTTCGAGCCTGTTGATCTCCTCGCCCGAGGCACGGGTGCTCTATCACTCGGATATCCCGATGGTCGCGCTTTGGCACGTGCGCGGGCGCAAGCGGATCTGGCTGTACGATGCCGACAATCCGAAACACCTGCCCGACGAGACGCTTGAGGGCGTCGTTCTGCGCGAGACGGAAGAAGAGATTGCTTATGACCCGGCATGGGATGCGGAAGCCGCGGCCATTGACCTGGAGCCGGGCTGGGCCCTGAGCTGGCCGCAGAACGCGCCGCACCGTGTCGACAACCTCGACGGCCTCAATGTCTCGATCACGACCGACTACTACACCCCCGCCGCGCAGAAGAAATACGGTGTCTACTACACCAACGGTCTGCTGCGCCGCCGGCTCGGGTGGCAGCCGCGATCGACGGCGACGCAAGGCATGGGCGCGCTCGCCAAATGCGCGGCGGCCGTCGCCATGAAGAAACTCGGCGTTCACAGTCAGGCCGAGCGCGACATGATGCAGTCCTTTGTGCTCGACCTGTCGCAGCCGGGCGCGATCGACGAGCTTCCGCCCAGCCAATGGCGTCCCATCCTGCAGACGTGAGCGGATGAGCCGTCAACACCGGCAGTGCAACGAAGACGCTGTTGGTTCAGTGGGTAAATGTCCGCTTCTGACCTGAAGCGGACATGATACCTGACGTGCGTTCAACCGCCAGTCTCTTCACAGAGCGACACGCCGCGATGACCGGACGACCGCACGGTTGGTCTTGCCTGGTCAAAAACGGGAGGCCTATTATTCAGTTTTTCTAATATCCAGGTTTAGTTTTGATACGCCTGGTTCGCGCGGAATAAAGGGAGCGCCATGGCCCGTGAGCCGAGCCTGAATGGACTTGTACATTTTGAGGCAGTCGCGCGTCGCGGAACACTGTCCAAGGCGGCCGATGAGCTGTCGGTCTCTCCATCTGCAATCAGCCAGCAGATCAAACTGCTCGAACAGCAGCTTGGCCTGAAACTGTTTCGGAGACTGGGGCGCAGGCTCAGCCTGACGCTCGAGGGCGAGCAACTGTTCCAGGCGAGTTCCGTTGCACTCCGGACACTGCGTGATGCCCGCAGCCATCTTGGCATGACGCATGAATCCCGTCGGCTCAATCTTCGCGTGGCGCCGAGCTTCGGCGTGCGCTGGCTCGGCCCGCGCCTGTCATCCTTCCTGGCGACCAATCCTGCCTGGGACATTCGCGTCGACGCAGCGCCCGATCCGACGGACTTCGATCGGGAGCTCATGGATCTCGACATTCGCTACGGACTGGGGAATTGGGCCGGCTACCACTCCGTGCCGATCCTGCCCGATCTGGTGCTCCCTCTCTGCAGTCCCGGATATCGCGAAGCCCTCCTGGCAGATGTGGACGATTCAACCAAGGTGCTCCTCAACGCCAGGCTGATCGACAGCGCGCGGGCCCTGTGCCAGTGGGATTACTGGCTGGCGCGCCAGGGCATCGCCGATGCAAAAAACGAGAAATCGGTCCTGATTGACCGTTCCTCCATGGCCATCCAGCTTGCGGTCGATGGTATCGGCGTCGTGCTGGAGTCGATCACGTTGGCCGCCCAGGAAATGCGGGATGGCGCGCTCGTGCCCTTGACGCCCGACCTTTCCGTAATCTCGTTTCCTGCCTACTGGGCGGTTTGCCCGAACCGTTATGTGCGCCGCAGGGCGGTGAGTGTGTTCATGGATTGGCTGCAGGCAGCCACGCAGGAACACAGCCGCGACGTCGACAAGCTCATGCGAAAGCATGGCCTGCGGCCCATGGAGATCGATGGCCTGTCCGAGCTTGTTGCAAGTGACATCAGTATAACGTGAATGCCGGGACATAGCTGATCAGCGCAAGAACGACCAGCGAGACGAAGTAGAAGGGCCACAGCGCGGCCACCACGCTGCCGATCGACGTGCGCGCGATGGTCGCGGATACGAACAGCGTCGTGCCGACGGGCGGGGTGTAAAGACCGATCGCCAGGTTGATCACCATCATCAGGCCGAGCTGAACCGGATCCATGCCGATTGCGGACCCGATGCCGGCGAACAGCGGCCCGAGAAGCAGCATGGCTGCTGGAAGATCAAGAACCGCCCCGACGGCGAGCATGATGCCATTCATTGCCAGGATGATCATCCAACTCTCCGACACGCTCCCCACCATCCACTCCGCCAGCCGCTGCGGTACGCGTTCGAGTGTCAAAATCCATTGCACCACCGATGACGCCATGATGATCAGAAGAACAGCCCCGGTCATGATGCCCGTCTGCACCATGGCATTGAGGATCGTCCGGAAGGTGAGATCCCGGTACACAAGCCCACCGACAAGCAGTGCATATGCAACCGCCATGACGCTCACCTCCGTCGGGGTCGCCACACCGAAGCGCAATGTGCCGATCACGAATACCGGCATGGCAAGGGCCGGCAGCGCCTTGAGCGCATCCCACCCCCATGCCCGGAAGCCGCCCTCCGCCGCTGAGGTCGGCAGGTCTCGCCACTGCGCCGACAGCCAGCAGGCGGCAAGCAGTCCCGCACCAAGCATGATGCCCGGAACAATGCCGGCTACGAAGAGGTCAATGATGGAGGTGGACGTCACCAGGCCGTACAGGATCAAGGGAATGGAGGGAGGAATAAGCAGGGACACCGTCGAGGACGAGGCATTGATCGCGGCGGCGAAACTGGCCGGGTAACCTTCCTTTTTCTGCACCGGTATGAGCGCGTTGCCCAGCGCCGAGGCGTCAGCTACGGCGGAACCGGACACGCCGCCGAACATGACCGAGCCGAGGATCGACACCTGGCCCATGCCGCCGCGAAATCGCCCGACAAGCAGTTTTGCGAAATGGATGAGGTAGTCGCCGAACCGACCGGACATCATCAGGCTGCCGGCCAGGATGAAGAACGGGATGGCCAGCATGGGGAAACTCTGCGTCGGGGTATACAGGCGCTGCGCGACGACTGCCAGAGGCTTGCCGTCAAGGTAGAGCGCAACGCCCGCGCCGCCCAGCAACGCAATGGCCACCGGCGCCGACAGAACCAGCAAAATCGCAAAAATCCACGCGACAATGACCGACATTTTGCTGCCTTAGCTGAAACTTCTTTCTGCCCGGTCTTTCTCCATGTAGTCGGCGCCGCGCAGCAAATGCACGAAATCGATGGCAGCGATGACCGCGATCATGGCAAAGCAGTAGATCAGGCTCGAGACGCCGTAGATCTGGGCAATTCCGGTCTCGGCGAGTTTTGTGTATTGGGACGATTTCAGGATGGGCCCGGACGTCCAAATGACGCCAAGCGACACGATGATCATGACGAGCTGGACCGCCATGCCGACGACCCGACGCGCGCCGGCACCAAGCAGATTCGTCAGCAGCGCAACCTGTATGTTGCGGCCGAATACGGTGGCAATGACTACGGCGCTCGTGACGGACCACGGGAAGAGGATTGCCGGTATCTCATATGCCCATGCAATACCCTGCTTGAAGATGTAACGCAGCACGACATTGACGAATATCGCGACGAACAGGAACGAAACGGTCGCGACGAAGATGCCGACGGCAACCGAGTACACGAGGCTGCGGGCCCTCGACAGAAATGAATCAACGGGGCTCTGACGCCCCGTTGATCCCGCTGCGCGTTCGGACAATTCAGCACATCCTAGTTTTCGCGAAGGAGCTTGATAACGTCTCCATGCTTCTTGGCGTACTTGTCATAGACGCCCGCCGTCGCCTTTGCGAAGGCCTCTTGATCGACGTCCAGGAACTTCGCGCCTTCCTTCTCCATTTTTGCACGCAGGGTCTGATTGTCCAGATGACTGCGGCCGCGCTGGTACCAGCCCGCTTGCTTGACGGCATCCGAAATACAGTTGCGGTCGGCATCGGACAGTCCCTTCCACCAGGCCAGACCCGCGATCACCGGCGTGGACTCGTATTTGTGTCCGGACATGGTGATGTAGGGCGTGATCTTGTGGAGTTTTGCCGAGTAGATGTTGGTCAGGGGATTTTCCTGGCCTTCAAATGCACCGGAACGCAATGCAGTCGGCAGCTCCGACCATGCCAGGGGCGCCGGATTCGCACCCAGTTCATTGAACATGGCCAGCGTCACCTCATCCGGAGGAGTCCGGATCTTCATGCCCTTGATCGCCGATGGGTCCTTGATGTGCTTTTTGACATGGGTGACGTTGCGAATGCCGTTGTCCCACCAGCCGACGACTTTCATGCCCTTTGCCTGAGCTTTCTTGTCGATAAGTTCGCCAACCTTTCCGTCGAGCTTCTGCCAGGCGTCGGGGAGACTTGCGAACAGGAACGGCAGTCCAAGCATGCCGACTTCCGGCACAATCTGCGACATCGCCCCTTGCGAGTTCGCAGTCATCTGGATGACGCCAGACTGCGCGGAAACGAGCATCTCCGCATCATCGCCCATGCTCGCCGAGCCCGCGACATTCACGGTCAGGGAACCGTTCGTGCAGCTTTTGACGAGATCGGCAACCAGGTTTGCGGCATCGTAGCGCGGATTGCCCGCATTGGCCCCGTGTGCGAGCACGAACTCCGCCGCGCTGACAGGAGCGCTGATGCCGATGGCGAGCGCGGCCACCGCCGCGGTCAATTTCAGTTTTAACTTCATGTTTTCCTCCCTTGTTGGAAACCCAATGTCCCGTCTAGTGAATGAGCGACCCTCCGTTCACATCGACTTCCGAGCCCGTCACATATGCTGACAGGCTTGACGCCAGAAACAGGCAGCAACCGGCCACATCCTCGGCCTCGCCGGCACGGCCCATGGGTATGTCTTTCAGGATGCTTTGGCGCATCTCGTCATTCAGCCGGCCGGCTGTGATGTCGGTCGCAATGAAGCCCGGACAGACGGCATTGGAGCGAATGCCGTCCGGTGCCAGTTCGCGCGCCATGGCCTTGGTCAGTCCGAGGATGCCGGCCTTGGCGGCCGAGTAGTGAGGGCCACCAAAGATACCTCCGCCGCGTTGCGCCGAAACGGAGGAGATATTCACAATTGAGCCGGACTTCTGCTCCCGCATGTGCGGGATGACTGCCTGGCTCATGTAGAGTGTGCCGCGCAGGTTCACGTCCAGCACGGCCTCGTAGTTTTCAGGCTCAATCTTCATGATCTTCAGCGGTTGGGTTATTCCGGCGTTGTTGACCAGAATGTCGATGGCACCAAGGCGGTCGACGACCTGCGTGGCGGCGGCGGCACAGGCCGCCTTGTCAGTGACATTGCAGGCTATGCCGATATTGCCGTCGCCGAGGTCTTGCGCCGCACTCTCCGCTTGCGATTGATCGAGATCGAGGATTGCCACTCTGGCGCCGTGATCGGCGAACAGGCGTGCGGTTGCCTTTCCCAGACCCCGGGGCGAAGCGCCGCCGGTTACGATTGCAGTTTGACCATCCAGCAGTTTCATGAACCCCCCAATGTTCACAGCCAGGACCTGATGCTTTCGACGACGCCGCGAACCGAGATGCGATACTGGTCGTGGAGTGTCGGAAGCGCGCCCGCGTCAAGGAACTCATCCGGAAGCGCGATCTGTCGGAACGGGACGTGGATGCCGCCCCGCATCAGGCATCCGGCAACCGCCTCTCCCAGGCCGCCTATAATCGTGTGATTTTCCGCCGTCACCACGAGACGGCCACCTTGCGCGGCTTCATGCGCGATCGTCTCCACATCGAGCGGTTTGATGGTCGGCGAGTGGAGAACGGCGCAATCAATTCCGTCCTTCTCCAGTGCTTTCGCCGCGTCGAGCACACGCATGGTCATGAAGCCGGACGAAACGAACAGCACGTCTGCGCCGCCGCGGAGCAGCTTGGCCTTGCCGACCTCGAAGCGGTAGTCGTATTCGCCGAGCACATCGGGAACGTTTCCGCGCAGCAACCGCATATAGACGGGACCGGCATGCTGCACGATGGCCGGAACGGCCTGGGCAATCTCGGTCGCGTCGCAGGGATCGATGACCGTCAGGTTCGGCATGCCGCGGAAGATCGCAATGTCTTCTGTTGCCTGATGGCTCGGACCGTAACCCGTTGTCAGGCCAGGCAGAGCACACACGATCTTGACCGGCAAGCTCTCCTCGGCGATTGCCATGCAAATGAAATCGTAGGCGCGGCGTGAGGCGAACACAGCATAGGTTGTCGCAAATGGCGTGAAGCCCTCCCGCGCAAGCCCTGCCGCGGCGGAAATCATGACCTGCTCGGCCATGCCCATCTGGTAGAACCGGTCGGGATATGCCGCGGCAAAGACATGCAGGTCGGTGTATTTCGACAGGTCCGCGGTGAGAGCGACGATATCGGACCGGGACTGGGCCAGCTCCACGAGGGCGTTCCCGAAGGGCGCGCCGCACGTGCCGCGCCCTTCGGCGTCCAGGGAGGCAATCATCGCAGAGGTCGTAAGCCGTTCGCCGTCTGCGCCAACGGGCACACTGCGCGGCACATATTTGGATTTCCGGCGGGAGAGAACGGCGGTCATGCCGGCATCTCCTCATCAAGAATGCCGCGGGCCCTGACCCACTCGTCCTGTTCGACGCGAACGAAATGGGTGATTTCCCGGTTTTCCAGAAACGGGACGCCCTTGCACATTGTGGTTTGGCAGATGATGGCGCGTGGTTGGGGCGCCTCCAGGTTGCGTGCGATGTCGAACGCAGCCACCAGTTCGGGGATGTTGTTCCCGTCGACGCGCTGTACGTGCCAGCCGAATGCAGCCCATTTCTCTTCGAGCGGCTCGGCGCACAACATGTCCGTGCTCTTGCCGTCGGCCTGCTGGTTGTTGAAATCGACGATCGCGATCAGGTTGTCCAGCTTGTGCTGGGTGGCGGACATGACCGCCTCCCAGGTCGAGCCCTCTCCGAGTTCACCGTCCGACAGGAGATTGTAGACGAAAGCCGGGTTGCCCTTGCGCTTCAGTCCGAGGCATATCCCGACGGCGATTCCAAGCCCGTGACCGAGCGATCCACCAGTGATCTCCATGCCCGGACTGTAAGCCGCCATGCCGGACATCGGCATGCGGCTGTCGTCCATTCCATATGTCTCCATCTCGTCTTCGGGGAGAACGCCGGCCTCGATCAAGGCGGCATAAAGGGCAATGGCATAGTGTCCGATTGACAGGAGAAAGCGGTCTCGCCCTTCCCACTCCGGGTCGTCGGGACGATACCTCAGGGCATGAAAATACGAGACGGCCAGCACGTCCGCGATGCCCAATGCCTGACCGATGTAGCCTTGCCCTTGTATCTCGCCCATGAGCAAGGCGTTGCGTCGGATATGCCAGGCGCGTCTTGCCAGGCTCGTGTTCGAGCCGCGGGTATCACGGGACCCGTCGTTCAATGTGTTTCGCTCCCTTGCCCGGACCGGATTTTCTTTTCGTTCTGTCCGGAAATCAGGAAGCATGGTCGCGCGATGCGCGAGAGTCGCACAATCTAGAAAACTTAAAAGACTGTTTAGTTCTGCTTAATGACAGCGAGCTGCGTTCCGCGAAGGGTCGCACTGCCGAGATGTGACATTGGGGTCACGAAGATCACGCGCAATGCCCCGCAATCGAACCGGCCGGAGGTGGTCCTGGCTTGAGAACGAACGCCATATTGGACAGAATACGTCCCTGGACGCGCATCTTTTGGCGCTCAGGTGCTCAGGACGCTTGAGGACGGACAACGTCCGCGTCGAAGGAACGATGCCATGAGTGAAGTCGGTCGCAGACAGTTCATCGTCGGCGCGGCTGTCGTTGCAAGTGCCATGCGCATCGGTTCGGATGGCAGCGCATCAACGGGCGAAGAGACGCACATGCCGTTTCGGACCTTTAGCGAAGTACAGGGCAACACTTACGCCGCCTGGTGTGATCTCCTCGCCAGCGGCGCTGCGGCCGCAGGCGTTGCGCATTTTGCGGACAAGTACGTATCCGGCCCATACGAACAATCCCTGTTGCTATCGCGCTTCCTGGTGACTCCGCCATTGTCCGCCTTCTACCTCACCGGGATCGCGGGAATTGATCAGGAAAGCCAGGCGCGGTTCGGCGAGGCCTTTCTTTCGCTTGAACGCGACAAGCAGTTGCAGATCGTTGACGCGGCTGCCCGGTCCAAGACGCAGGCCTGGTCCGCGCCGGATCCGTTTCTCTTCTACCTTACGTCGCGCAGCGACGCGGTGGACGTCGTCTACGGGACCGAACAGGGGTTTCAGAATCTGGATTTTCCCTATCAGGCACACATTGCGCCGACGACGCCCTGGTAACGAACTGCCGGAACGGGACAAGGGCCAATGACCGCGCGCACCCATGACAAGACCGAGATTTTGGTGGTCGGGTCGGGAATCGCAGGCAGCACCATGGCCGCCGAGCTCGCCGAAGCCGGACTGGACGTGCTGGTGCTGGAGGGCGGGCCGCCACGCGCCATCGAGGACCTGATCAGTTCACAGATCTGGGCGCGCCGCCTGAAGTGGGGCGGCCCGCCGATCATTGGTCAAGGCAACATGACCGGCGGACTGACCTTTGGCATGGGCTGGGGCACCGGCGGTGCCGGAGCGCACTGGTACGGCCACTGGTTCCGCCATCACAAGAACGACTTCAAGGTTCGCTCGCTGTATGGGCGAGGTCTCGACTGGCCGATCGAATACGAGGATCTGCGGTCCTATTATGATCGCGCGCAGCGGTATTTCGGTGTGTCCGGCGATCGCGAACGGGATGTCTGGTCGCCGCCCGGCGAGGCCTATCCGATGCCGCCCTTGCCGACAAACCCGCAATCCAGAGCCATCAGGAAAGGGTTCGACGCGGTCGGGCTTCGCCTCGCCCCCACCACCGTGGCCATTAACAGCCAAGATTATGACGGACGGCGACCGTGTCTCCATGATGGTTGGTGCGATGCGGGCTGCCCGATCGGAGCCCTGGCCAATACTCTGGTGCTTCAGTGGCCAAAGGCGCGAGCCGCCGGGGCGAAGTTGCGCAACCATGCCTATGTGACCAGGGTGACGACGGATGCTTCCGGAAAACGGGCAACCGGTGTGGAGTATTACGACAAGAAAGGGCAGCTCAATTCCCAGCCGGCAGATATTGTTATCGTGGCCTGTCACACCGTCGCCAACATCCGTTTGCTCCTGTTGTCGGCCAACGGCTCCCATCGGTCCGGACTTGCCAACGGCAGCGGGATGCTCGGCCACCACTTCATGTCCCACGCCGCTACGATTGTCTACGGCATGTTCGAAGAGGAAACCGAACCCCATCGCGGTATTACCGCTTCAAATGTCATGTGCCTAGAAGGCTATGACGACAAGGAGCCCGTGGCCGGTGCTTTCGGCAGTAGGACATGGCTGGCTGCGCAGGCGGTCAAACCCAATGGGTTGCTGGGGATAGCCATGGGCCGGCCCGAGCTTTACGGAGAGGCACTGGACAAGTTTCTGCGCCGGGCCACCAGGCACTTCGGCAACATGACCGTCATGTGCGAGGAGACGCCGATCTTCGAAAACCGCGTAGAGCTGGACGGCAGCCAAAAGGATGCCTTTGGCATGCCGGTCGCCAAGGTGATCAACGAGTTGCCTGAGGAAAACGTCAAACGATCGGAACTCGCCAAGGAAGAGGGCCTCTCTGTTTTTCGCGCGGCAAATACATCCGAGGTTTGGGCAGGCGCGCAGGTTCCCATGCATGTGATGGGAGGGACGCCGATGGGCGACGACCCATCTCGGTCGGTGACAAATGCCTATGGCCAGACGCACGATATCGAGAACGTGTTCGTTGCGGGCGCAAGTTTGTTTCCAACCTGCGGTGCGGTCAATCCAACCGCGACCCTGGCCGCTTTGGTGCTGCGGACTGCCGACTATGTTCGGGAAAACGTCGCCTCATTGAAGAACTAGGCTGTCGCGTGGTTGTGAGCCAAGCCGACGAAGATCCCCGAACGTCAAGTCGTATCAGATCTCGATGCAGGCCGGTGTGCCTTCCCGGCCGGGTGTCTGCTCCTGACCGATATCTGACTTCAGCCGAATACCGATTGAACCACCTGGTTCGGCAGCCAGAGCACGATGGCAGGGATCAGCATGCACAACACGAGCACGCACCCGTCCGTGCAAAGGAACGGGAACGAGCCTCTCATGACCGTTGTGACCGGCACGCCGGTCGTGCCGCTCACGGCAAACAGGTTGAGGCCGACGGGCGGGATCACCGCGCCCATCTCGATACACAGGGCAAACAGGATTCCCAGATGGATCGGGTCGATGCCGAGTGTGATCGACACGGGGTAGATGACGGGCACGACGAGAACCAGCACCGCAACGCCCGTGAGGAACATCGACAGCATGAGCAGAACGACCATCAGCAGTGCCAGGGAACCGATCGGGCTCAGGCCCATTTCCGTGACCCATTGCGCGACGTCCTGCGGCCAGCCCTGGTTTGCAAGCAGGAACTGAAAGATGCCAACGCCACCCAGCACAAAGAACAGTATGGCTGTCAGGTTGATGGCGCGCTGGGTTGCAAAATAGGCCTCCTGCAAGAACTTGCCACGCAAGGCAAACGCGCCGTATGCAAGGGCGTAGGCACAAGCTGCCGCGCCGGATTCCGTCGGCGTGAGCACGCCGCCGTAAAGGCCTCCGAGTACGATAACCGGCATCATCAACGCCGGGAACGCGTCCACGAGCGCGGCACCCAGTTCCTTCAACGAGAATTTGCTCGCCGGGAGGCCGAGGATCGCCGCCATCACCAACACGATGATCGCATCGCTCGTCGCCAGCATCAGGCCGGGCGCCACGCCGGCAAAGAACAGCTTGACGATAGATTGCTCGGTCAGAACCCCGTAGAGGATGAGCGTGATGCTCGGCGGAATGAGAATGGCGATGCCTCCGCCCGTGGCAATAACGCCGGCCGCCATCCATTTCGGATAGCCGCGTTTCAACATCTCCGGATAGGCCACCACGCCCATGGCGGCTGCCATGGCCGTGCTCGACCCGGAGATGGCGCCGAACATCACCGCGGCCAGGATCGTTGCGTAGGCGAAACCACCGGGCAGCCAGCCGATCAAGGCGTCGGCGAACCGGAACAGCTTCGCGATGAGACCCGTCCGTTCCATCAGGAATCCGGCGTACACAAAGAACGGGATCGCCATCAGCGTGTAGCTGTTCACGAAACTGAAGAAGGATCGAAAGACGGCGCTCTGGCTCAAGAGCGGATCGATGAGAATGAAAGCGACCGTGGCACCGATGAGTGCGACTGCGATCGGGGCGCCGAGAGCCAGAAGCGTGAACAGCGCGGTTCCGATGAAAGCCATGACTAGATGTCAATTCCTTCTTCCACGGGCGCCCACTCGAATACCTTCTTGCCAAACAGAGCGCGGATGTCCTGATAGAGCTGAAAGAACGTCACGATCGCCATCAGGAAGAATGTGACAACGAGAGCGAGTTGGAACGGCCAGATCACGAGCACCATGGAGAGGGTCGTGCGTTCCATCATCATGGAGCGCTCGACCGCCGGGATACCCCAATAGGCCAGTGCGGAATACAAAGCGAGTGAAACGGCCGTGAGCAGCGCTCGGATAAAAAGAACCAGCTTCCGCATCCTCATTTCTTCAAGCGTATCGACAACGAAGCTGACGCGAAGATGCGATCGGCGCGCTTGTGTTACGGCAAAGTAAAGGAACACCGCCGAGACGATGCCGTACGTGACCGCGTCCTGGCCCCAGTCATAGACGACGCCGAACACGTACCGGCGAAACACCTCAAGAATCGCAAGGCCGGTTCCGAGGAACATGGCCAGGATCGCCAGATTACCGATGACCTTTTCCAGCAAAAAGCGAAACACCCGGTAGATCCGGTCGAAAACATAATCCATTTAAAGTACTCGCTTGGCCGGGTTGCGTATTTGCAACCGGTAAAATTGGAGAGGTGAGAGAACGGCCAGCCCTACGGGGCTGGCCGCTCGATAGTGCTTATTTCTTGCGGTATTTGGCGAACAGCTTGTTCATCTCGGTGCAGTCGGTCTTCTCAAGTTCGCTCTCGCCCAGCGGGTTGCCTTTGACGGCAGCCTTGGCCTCTTTAGCAAACGTGTCGACCCACTCGTCAGCACCCGACGGGGTGTTGGCCTTGATCCAGTCCTGCGTCGCGTTGCCAAGTTTCTTTGCAAGCGCGGAAGCCTGGTCCTGGCTCATGACGTAGATGCCGGGTTTCGACGGGTCGTCGGTTCCGAACTTGTCGAGGAGCATCTTGTCGTTGCAGAAGTTGCCCTGTTTGGCGAGCGGAAGCACCTCGTTCTGGACGATGTCCACAATGATCTTCTGGTGCTCCGGCTTGACCGTATCCCACCACTTTTTCGATGCGCCGAGCCAGTAGTAGTCGCCGACAATGCCGTTCACGCCGGCAACGGAGAAGAACGGCGCCTGTTCCTTGACGCGGTTCCAGCCGCCGAGGCTGGTCAGAAGACCGTCGATCACACCCGTCTCAAGTGCAGGCGGAACATCACCGAAGGCCATCGTCGTCGGGTTGGAGCCGAACGCGCTGAGCATGGCGTTTTCAGCCGGACCCATCGAGCGCATTTTCTTGTCCGTGAAGTCGTCGGGCGCGATCAGACGACGCGCCTTCGCACCGACGCCCATATAGAACGACAAGTGCGCGGTCCCGAACATCTTCACACCGTGGATTTTGTCGAAGCGGTCGACCAGCATCTTGTAGGTGTCAAAATTGTCCAGCTCATTGATCGCGCCGGGCGTGGTCAGCAGCATGGGGCCGACCACAACGTTGGCATAGGGATCGACCTGCGCAGTCTTGCCGAACTGACCCCAGGCCATCTCCAGGTTGCCTTCCGTCATCGCTTCGACCGCTTCCGGGATCTTGTAAAGCGATGAGGAAACGAAGATCCGGACGCTGCTGCCCGGGATCTCTTCTTCAACACGTTGTTTGAACCGCTCCATGGCGATCGCCGCCGGGTGCGGCAGGCCCGCCGTATCGGACGCGACGCGGATGGTGACTTCAGCTCGGGCGTATGAGGTCATCATGGCGCCAGCCAGGACAACCGCACAACCGAGGGTTGCTAGTCGCTTGCCGATACTCCGGCCCAACGACCACTTGAATTTCAATGACATTTAGGCGTTCTCCTTAAACTAACCCTTTATAGAGGACGTCTCTCAGGTGCTGACAGTTGAGCCGATTGGCCGCCTGCCCCACCTATGTCGAGCGTGCATGGGAGATTTGCACCAACTGCATGTCAACACAAGCCCATGCGGGCAGAATAAATGACGGAAAATGCGTTGAATTTTAGACCTGGGTTAACGCTTGCCGGCCGATAGGGAGAGATACCGGGGTCTTCTCTGCGACCGGACGGACAGACCGGCGGATTTCAAGCGTATCCGGGTGAAGCCGGCCATAGTCGGAATTGGCGCCGAGATTGAAGAGGTCGAGCTGTGCTCGCCCAATTGGCGACGAGATGCTTGACGAGCTGACGCCCGGCCAATGGCGTCCCATTCTACAAATGTGACTTGATCGCCCGTCGAGGCAAGCACTGCTTCGACTGAAATCAGCGTATTTGGAATGACGGCTTTCCAGGTCAAAGGGGACGCGGTCGGTTCAACCCGAAAACGACAGCTCCTGTCCCAAAGCGGAGATCTGATGACACCAGGTAATCCGCATTACAAAGTCTCAGTTTCACGTATTCGAGATATTGTTTCTGAAAGGACCTCGGCTGAGATGTTCATGAACGACCTTCCAGCTAGCCCCGTCACGACGAAGAACTGAAGTGCCACGGCCCGTGCCTGACATGGCTCGTCCATTAATCTTTCCAGACCAGTGATACTCATAGGCGCACACTGCAGCTTCATCGGTTTCCACTAACCAATCCACATCTTTAAGCTGAAACTTCTCCATCTGGACGGCTTCAAAGTTCGCACTTATCGCCTTTCGGACTGCTGACTTGCCGATATGGGATGTTTCATTGCTGAAGAAGTAGACTGCGCTTTCATCAACCAAACTCATTGTGGCCTCTAAGTTATGAGCGGCAGAAGCGCTTTCATAGGCAAGCATGAACTCTGTTGGTGTCACTATTTGATCCCTTCAATCTCGCGACGAAACGGCCGCCGGCTGCCGGTTGTTAAATGCTCTCTTATAGAAATTGATATGCAGCTTGCCTTATCTCGGCAGTGAACGCCTATCCGTTCTTCCACACCCGGCAACGTTACAAAATCTGCATGAGATTTTCCAGACGAATGACCGCTTCTGGCGCTTTGCGGACTCCCTGCCCTTGTTCGATCAACGTCTGCTTTCTCGGACAAATCGGAAAGAGAGTCGTCGGTTTGGCGGATTTCAAGCAATGGTGCGGACGGCGGGACTCGAACCCGCACGGGAGTCACCTCCCTCGGGATTTTAAGTCCCGTGTGTCTACCAGTTCCACCACGTCCGCATGCGAGTCATCGCATAAAAGGGATAGCGCCGCCTAACCCGCCTGCCAAGGCCGGGCGACTGAAGAGTCGTTTTCGCGCGTTTCTACCCCGAACGATCCCGGGCTTAGACGACGGACAGTGCGGCGATGTCGACCACACCTCTTGCCGCCCCTGAAGGGCTTCGGCGATTTAGCCGTGAACCTTTTGCGGGCCCGTCACGACTAAACCGGGTGACGCCCCCCGAAGAAATGGGGGTGGACGTGCATCGGAAAGGAAGGTTCATGACAAAACTCCCTTTAGTTGCGGCTGCGGCGCTGCTCGCCACAGCCATGTTGTCGTTCGCCAGCGTGCCAGCCAGTGCTAAGGCGTATTGTGTCTACTCCCTGGAGGACATCAACGGTAATCGTGTGTCTGCGGCCGGAACGCACCGCAAGAAAATGAGCACGGCGTGCGATCGTGCGAGACGTCAGTGCAACCGCAAGCTCAATCGCAAACGAAATCGGGGCGAGTTCGGCCGTTCGAACGGCCCCTCGACAAGCTGTGTGCGCATAGCAGCCGAGCACAAATGAGGTCTTGGCGGGGGCCGTTGGCCCCCGCCTGCCAAAGCCGGGCAACTGACGCGCGGTCTTTGCGCCTGCCTATTTCGAACGATCCTGGGCGTGGACGACGGACAGCGCGGTCATGTTGACCACGCCCCGCGCCGTCACCGAGGGCGTCAGGATGTGCGCCGGCTGCGCCGCGCCGAGCAGGATCGGTCCCACCGGCAGCGCATCGGCCATGCCCTTGATGAGCTGATATGAGATATTCGCCGCGTCGAGGTCGGGCATGATCAGCACGTTGGCCTCACCGGTCAGTTTCGAGTTCGGGAACAGTCGCATGCGATAACCTTCATCGAGCGCGGCATCGCCGTGCATCTCGCCCTCGACCTCGAGGTCCGGGTCTTTCGCGTGCAGCAGATCAAGCGCGTCACGCATCTTCTGCGCGCACGCGGCGTTCGAGCTGCCGAAGCTCGAATGCGACAGAAGCGCAATTCGTGGCGTGATGCCGAACCGCCGCACATGCTCGGCCGTGAGAAGTGCCATCTCGGCGATCTCCTCGGCATTGGGTTCGACCGACACGTAGGTGTCGGCCAGGAAGTATGCGCCCTTCGACAGGATCACCAGGCTGAGCGCGGAGAAGTCACGCACGCCCGGCGCCAGGCCGATCACCTCGCTGATGTGATGCAGGTGGCGCAGATAGCGCCCGTACAGGCCGCAAATCATGGCGTCCGCCTCGCCCCGCCGCACCGCCAGCGCGGCGATCACGGACGTGCGGGTGCGGACGATCGTCCGGGCGATTTCAGGGGTGATGCCCTTGCGGCACGTGAGATCGTAATAGGTGTCGACGTAATCGCGGTAGCGCGGGTCGTTCTCCGGGTTGACCAGCTCGAAGTCCTTGCCCGGGCGGATTTGCAGCCCGTGTCGCTTCAGTTGCGCCTCGACCACCTCGGGCCGGCCAATGAGAATCGGCACAGCGAGACCGTCTTCCAGCACCACCTGGGCGGCGCGCAGAATGCGCTCATCCTCACCCTCCGCGTAGATCACCCGTTTCGGGTCGCTTCTCGCGGCTTCGAACACCGGTTTCATGATCGTGCCCGAACGGAAGATGAAACGGTTCAGTTGCTCTTCATATGCGTCGAAATCCTCGATCGGCCGCGTCGCGACCCCGCTGTCGATGGCCGCGCGCGCAACCGCCGGAGCAATCCGCAGGATCAGCCGTGGGTCGAATGGTGACGGGATGAGATAGTCGGGGCCGAAGACATGGTCCGCCTGTTCGTACGCCTTCGCGGCGACATCGGAGGAGGCTTCATGTGTCAGGGCGGCTATGGCCTCGACCGCGGCGATCTTCATCTGCTCGTTGATCGCCGTCGCGCCGACATCGAGCGCACCACGGAAGATGAAGGGGAAGCACAGCACGTTGTTGACCTGGTTGGGGTAGTCGGAGCGTCCGGTGCAGATCATCGCGCCGGGCACCGCCTCGCGCGCCGCCTCCGGGGTAATCTCCGGATTCGGGTTGGCGAGGGCCAGAATGAGCGGCTTCTTCGCCATCCGTTTCACCATCTCCGGCTTCAGGACGCCCCCCGCAGACAGGCCCAGAAAGATGTCCGCCTTGTCGATGACGTCGCCCAGTTTCCGCTTGTCGGTCTTCTGTGCGAAGGCGGACTTCCACTTGTCCATGCTCTTCTTGCGGCCCTTATAGACCACGCCGTCGATGTCGGTGACCCAGATATTCTCCCTCTTGGCGCCGAGCTCGATCAGCAGGTTGAGGCAGGCGAGCGCCGCGGCGCCCGCCCCCGAGGCCACGATCTTGGCCTTCGACAATTGCTTCTTCGCCAGCTTCAGCCCGTTGCGAATGGCCGCGCATACGATGATCGCCGTGCCGTGCTGGTCGTCGTGGAAGACGGGAATGTTCATGCGCTCGCGCAGACAGTCCTCGATCTCGAAGCATTCCGGCGCCTTGATGTCTTCGAGGTTGATGCCGCCGAATGTCGGCTCCAGCGCCGCGACCACGTCGCAGAACCGGTCCACTTCGAGCGCGTCCACCTCGATGTCGAACACGTCGATGCCTGCGAATTTCTTGAACAGGACCGCCTTGCCTTCCATCACGGGCTTGGAGGCCAGCGGCCCGATCGACCCGAGGCCGAGCACCGCCGTGCCGTTGCTGATCACAGCGACGAGGTTGGCGCGCGTGGTGAGATTGGCCGCTTCGGCCGGATTCTCGGCGATCGCCTCGCAGGCGGACGCCACGCCGGGTGAATAGGCCAGCGCCAGGTCGCGCTGGTTCACGAGCGGCTTGGTGGCCTGGATCTCCAGTTTTCCCGGTCTTGGCTGGGAGTGATAGAAAAGCGCGCCGGATTTCAATTCATCCGACAAATCCGACATCTGGCTTGGCATGCGGCGTCCCCCCTTCTGATACGCGCGTGTTCCCGCGCTGATCATGAGCTTAGGGAATTCACCGGCGCGAATCCATGACGTCTACGAGATAGTTACGCCCACCAAGGGCTTATCGGTTTGCGGACGGGCGGCGGATATCAGGCCTTCGGCAGGCTCAGCCGGATGTTCAGGTCCTTGAGCTGTTCCGGCGAAACCTCGCTCGGTGCGCCCATGAGCAGGTCTTCCGCCTGCTGGTTCATGGGGAACATGGTCACCTCGCGGATGTTGTCCGTGCCGCACAGCAACATGACGATACGGTCGATGCCGGGCGCGATCCCGCCATGGGGCGGCGCGCCGTACTGGAGCGCGCGGAGCATGCCGCCGAACTCCGCCTCCAGCACGTTCTCGTCGTAGCCGGCGATGGCGAAGGCCTTCTTCATGATCTCCGGCTTGTGGTTCCGGATGGCGCCGCTGGACAGTTCGACACCGTTGCAGACGATGTCGTACTGAAACGCCAGGACCTCGAGCGGATCCTGCGTCTCGAGCGCTTCGAGGCCGCCCTGCGGCATCGAGAAGGGATTGTGCGAGAACTCGATCTTCTTCTGTTCGTCATGCCACTCATACATGGGGTAGTCGACGATCCAGCAGAATTCGAAGCGGTCCGTGTCGACGATCTCCAGTTCCTCAGCCACGCGCGTGCGCGCATGTCCGGCGAAATCGGCAAAGTCCTTCGGGACGCCGGCGACGAAGAACACGGCGTCGCCGTCCTCGAGCCCAAGCTCTGTCCGCAGGGCCTCCGTCCGGTCCGCACCGATGTTCTTGGCGATGGGTCCGGCCCCCTCGCCTTCGCGGAAGAAGATGTAGCCGAGCCCCGGCTGGCCCTCGCCCTGCGCCCATGAGTTCATCCGGTCGCAGAAGGCGCGGCTGCCGCCGCCTTTCGCGGGGATCGCCCAAACCTCCGCGTTCTCGAACCATTCCCGGCCGTCCTTGTGCTTGTCCAGCAGACCGGCGAAAATCTTGAAGCCGGACCCGCGGAAGTGGGCCGAGACGTCGCTCAATTCGATCGGGTTGCGCAGGTCCGGTTTGTCGGAACCGTACTTTCGCATGGCAACACCGTATGGAATGCGCGGAAACTCCGGCGTCACCGGTTTCCCGTCGCAGAATTCCTCGAACAGACCCCGCAAGACGGGTTCGACCGCATTGAACACGTCTTCCTGCGTGACGAAGCTCATTTCCACGTCGAGTTGGTAAAACTCGCCCGGCGAGCGGTCGGCGCGGGCGTCCTCGTCGCGGAAACACGGAGCGATCTGGAAATACCGGTCGAACCCGGCGATCATCACGAGCTGCTTGAACTGCTGCGGCGCCTGGGGCAACGCGTAAAACTTGCCGGGGTGCAGGCGCGACGGCACCAGGAAATCACGCGCACCCTCCGGCGAGGATGCGGTCAGAATAGGCGTTTGAAACTCGAAAAAGCCGGCTTCGATCATGCGCCGGCGAATCGAGGAGATGATGTCGCCGCGACGCGTGATCCGCTCGTGCAGGCCCTCGCGCCGCAAATCGAGAAACCGGTATTTGAGGCGAATATCCTCCGGATAATGCGGCTCCCCGAACACCGGCAGCGGCAGTTCCTCCGCCGCGGAAAGCACCTCCAGCGACGAGATGCGGACTTCCACCTCACCGGTCGGGAGCTTCGGATTGACGGTGTCTTGCGACCGCGCATCGACGCGCCCGTCGACGCGTATGACCCATTCCGCATGCAATTGCTCGGCTTTGGCGAACTCCGCGTTCTCGGGTTCGATGACGCACTGGGTGAGGCCGTAATGATCGCGCAGATCGATAAACAGCAATCCGCCATGGTCGCGCACGCGGTGCACCCACCCCGAAAGACGCACATTGGCGCCGACATCGCCCTTCCTCAACTCAGCGCAGGTATGTGTCCGGTATGCGTGCATGACGTGTCCTGATTGTCCATATGAAGGGCCGCTCCGGGCCCGGTTGTCCCGTTGCCGTGAGGTGGACTCTCAACTCGGATCACGGTCCAGAAAGAGTTCCGGCTGGACGCGCGCGAAAAGCGCATGGAGGCGCTGGTTTGTCAAGGTTTTGCCGCCTCTATGATGCCGAACGGCCGCGCCCCTGGAAAGGGTAACCGTTTGATCGCAATCAAAACATGTGGATGCGCCACGCTTATGATGCAATACGAAGCCGTGCACACCGCGGCCAATGCAAGAAGGAAAGCCGATGTTCAAGAAAATCCTGATTCCTGTTGACCTCTCCGCTGCAGAGAAAGGCAAGATCATGATCGATGCCGCCGAGAAGGTCAGCGGCGACTCTTCGAAAATCCTGCTGTTGAATGTGGTCGAGGATATACCCGCCTATGTGGCTTCCGAACTGCCGCGGGGAATCCTGGAAACGACGCGCGAAAACGCCGAGACGCAGCTTGAGGACATGGCGGGCGCCTCTGGCCGAAAGATGGACACGGAAGTGCGTGCCGGCAGTCCGGCGACCGCGATCCTCGACGCCGCCGAGGAAATCGATGCAGACCTGATTATCGTCGCTTCGCACCGTCCGGGGTTACAGGATTATCTGCTCGGCTCGACCGCGGGCCGCGTCGTCCGCCACGCCAAGTGCTCGGTTCTGGTACTGCGGTAAAACGGAAGGGCGCGTTTGGAGGGGTCCGGCTGACGCTATTCGGAGACGCCGTTCAGGAACTGGATTCCGGCCGACCCTTCCGCGCGCCACATAATTCGGCCAACGAAGGTCTCGTTCAGTCCGCGAATCGTCAGCAGGACTTCATCGGGAATCTGGTCGACCTGATCGCAGAGAATCTTGCATCCCGAACGGCTCGTGTCCTGAATCGCGCAGTTCACGATCGGAGACCCGTCCAGGCGGCAGACATCGGCCTGCAAAAACACCGTCCTGCGCCGCTCGCGGCGCCGGTCATCATGCTCGGGATCTGCGATCTTTGCCGAGGGGTCCTGCATTTCCACCATCCTTGATGGCCGTTATTCTCGGCCTATTGTGTAAATGTTCGATAAATCTGAGTCCAAAACTTGCACCCGAGGCTTCCGACGTTGGCGTGATTCGTCTGAAAAAAGCCTAAAAATGCCACCGAGTCGCGCGACATTTCATACAACCTGCGTTATACGGGCTGTTCATGCGTCTGATCACCACAACCCAAGAGCTTGCCGACGCCTGCTCCGCCTTTTCCGGTGCAGCGTTTGTCGCCGTGGACACCGAGTTCATGCGCGAATCGACCTTCTGGCCGGATCTCTGCCTGATCCAGATGGCCGCCGGAGACGATGAGATCATTGTTGACACGTTGTCGGAAGAGATTGATCTACAACCGTTTTTCGAGTTGATGGCCGACGAGGCCGTCACCAAGGTCTTCCATGCGGCGCGACAGGACATCGAGATCATTCACCATCAGGCGAAAATCATCCCGACGCCGGTTTTTGACACCCAGATCGCCGCAATGGTGTGTGGATTTGGCGAGTCGGCGAGCTACGGTTTGCTCGTCAAAAAGCTCCTGAATCGCGAACTCGACAAGTCATCCCGCTTTACCGACTGGAGCCGCCGTCCGCTCAGCGAAAAACAACTGAATTATGCGATCGGCGACGTCACGCACCTGCGCGATCTCTACCCAAAGTTGCGCGATAAACTGAAAATCAACGGACGCGCGCAGTGGTTGGGCGAAGAAATGTCCGTTCTGACAGACCCCGCCACATACGAGAGTCATCCCGAAAACGCGTGGAAACGTCTAAAAATGCGGGTGCGCTCAAAGAAAGCGCTTGGCGTCATGATGGATGTGGCGGAATGGCGCGAACACGAAGCACAGCGCCAGAACGTTCCGCGCCGCCGGGTTCTCAAGGACGAAGCCATTTACGACATCGCAGCCCAGGCGCCGACCACGCCGCAGGAGCTCGACCGCTTGCGTTCGGTGCACCAGGGGTTTTCCCGCTCGAGCAAGGGCAAGGGTGTCGTGGAAGCGGTCAGGCGCGGCCTTGAGCGTGACCCCGCGACATTGCCGGCCATCAAACGCAATGAACCGTTGAGCGCAGATGCGCTGGCGGTGCTGGACCTGTTGCGCGTGCTGTTGAAGTCGGCGGCGGGCCGCCACGGAGTCGCGCCGAAACTGATTGCGACATCCGACGAGCTTGAGAAAATCGCCCGCGGCGCCGACACCGACCTTCCTTCGCTCAAGGGTTGGCGTCACGAGCTTTTCGGCGCCGATGCGCTGGCCTTGCGTGAAGGGAAACTCGGCCTTGCCCTCGAACGCGGACGGGTCGTGTCGTTTGCACGCGGATCCGAGGACCACTCAGCGGACGACGAGAGGTTGAATCAGGCGGCGGGCAACGGAGCCGCCGCCGACGCGGGCCCGAAACCTTAGTATTGACGGGATGATTCACCTGATTCAGCCTGTTTCATAAGAGCCCCATCAGTCGAACCATCCATTGAGCAAACTGCCCGCTCAATAATAAATAAATCAATCTAGATAATCCACGTCATATCATCTGATGGCGACTCAATTCTACAGAATTCACCGTATTTTTGATACGACCCTTTTGTTTCAGAATTGCATTTTTGTCTTTTAATTGAATATTCTATCTATTTTTAAAATATTTTATGATTAATTTAATTTACGTCATTTTCAAACGACATTATAATTTGAAATACTATTGAATAGATAGCCGCACAATATTTGTAGGAATTTACCGCAAATATTGGCATCCGGCTCGTATTTGCCTCGTCAGAAAGAGGGATAACCAGCGCCCGGTTGCCGTGCGGTCAGTCGTAGCACCTCCCTCGGCGAACACTGAGGCCGCGCAATCAGGCAGGGCGAAGGCACGAACTCCCATTTGTTGAGTTGCCCACTCCGTCGATGGGCGGTTCTTCGTTCCGATAGCGGCCACATCGGCACAAAGATGCCGGTTCGGCGCAGAGGGGCAAACAATGTGAGGCGTTTGTCATGAAATACTTATTGTATATCGTTGCTCTTTGTATCGGCGTTTTGCTGGCTGAAACGCAGTATTCCGAGGCGTCTGATGACATCGTTTGGCGTCATGACAACGGTCGGGTTCACTACTGGCCGATTCGGGACGGGCGGCGAACCGGCGGCATCGACATTCACAGGCCGGTCGGCAGCGAGTGGACAATAGCTGACGTCGGCGACGTCAATGGCGACGGCACGGACGACATCGTCTGGCGGCACAGAAATGGCCGGGTTCACTACTGGCCGATGCAGAACGGGCGGCGTACCGGCGGCACGGACATTCACAGGCCGGTCGGTGGCGAGTGGACAATAGCTGGCGTCGGCGACGTCAATGGCGACGGCACGGACGACATCGTCTGGCGGCACAGAAATGGCCGGGTTCACTACTGGCCGATGCAAGACGGGCGGCGCACCGGCGGCATCGACATTCACAGGCCGGTCGGCGGTGAGTGGACAATAGCTGGCGTCGGCGACGTCAATGGCGACGGCACGGACGACATCGTCTGGCGGCACAGAAATGGCCGGGTTCACTACTGGCCGATGCAGGACGGGCGGCGCACCGGCGGCATCGACATTCACCGGCCGGTCGGCGGCGAGTGGACAATAGCTGGCGTCGGCGACGTCAATGGTGACGGCACGGACGACATAGTCTGGCGGCACAGCAATGGCCGGGTTCACTACTGGCCGATGCAGGACGGGCGGCGAACCGGCGGCATCGACATTCATACCCCGGTCGGCGGCGAATGGACACTAGCGGGGGTGGGAGATGTCGATGGCGGCGCGGCCCCTGTGGACCGTCAGACCTGTGGGTCGGTTGATGTGATGGCACATATTTCGTTGCTAAATTCCGTTGTCAGGAGCGCATCGCTGCGCATACACACCTTCGGTCCACGCCGCCGCGATGATGATGGAAGCATCACTTGGTACCAGAACGACAGCAGTTTCCAGATCGGCGGCACCAGTGGGTCTATCGAGGTCGAAGAAATCGTGCGCGGCGTGCGCGACAAGAAATACTACTTCAATGATTTCAATTCCGACTCATTCGAGATAGTTGGCCCTGCAGCGGCTGCCGAGAGGAGAAGCCGCACGGATTCGATCATGTTGCGCGTACAGTTCGAGGACGAAGGGACGGAGCTCAAGGGCATGTGCTCGCGATGCGCGGAGTTTCGTGAAGACAACGGTGCGCGTGACGCCGAAATCGTCTCATCGGATGGAGCAGATGTTCCGGAAGTAGATGTGCATATCACGCCAGTGATCTTTTCAGGCGGATTCTCGATAACGCCCACGCGAATCGACATTCGGATGCGCGTCGATCGGCCGGGCATTGAGGGTTTCAACACGGAACCGACTGAGGATCTCCGAGATGGATTCAACACCGCCTTTTCCCGGGCACTCACTGAACCACTGCAAGGGCTCAATGCGCTCTTGATGACGCAACTGCGCAACCAAGGCATACAGGATGGGCGTATCGTTGCGGCGCGTTTCAGTGGATCAGACGTCGAAGTCTGTTCGAACTAGGGTCACGACTCGTCGACTGGGATGTGGTCGAAGAGGCTCTAACCTCAAGGGACCGCGACCGTTCACGCGGTCACGGTTTCCTTTTCTTGCGCACCGACACGGATCTCGGACTCCATTTCCAACTCGCGCGCCAGCGCGCCAAATCTCAAATCGAGCCGTTCGCCCTCAAGGTGAGCCAGCTCGTGCGGGATCTGCAGCACCAGCCTTCCGTCTTCATAGAAGACGGGCGTCTTGTCTATGACATGCGGCGCCGACGCAGAGATCATATGCGCCGTCCTGATCGCAGCCCCGACGATACGGGCGCGATGCAACGTCTCCTTGTCGATAAGCTGATGGATATCAGGCGTTTCGGCCCGCGGAATAAGACCCCGGTGCCGGTAGAAGACCGAGAGCGCAAGAAACGCACGGCCTGGATGGTCAATGCCGGCAAAGCTCTCCTGCGCGATCTTGCTTTGGCTTTGCGTGCCGCGATAGTCGGGGTGCGTCCGCCAGCCGATGTCGGACAGCAGACACGCCGCGTGGCGCAACCGCCTTTCCGCGGCTGTTTCCTCAGGGCCAGGAGGCGCGAACAGCGCATCCGTCCATGTGCAAAGCTCGCCCGCATGCTCCGCCGAGCGCGAGCTCAAGACGGCCAGTTCGTGACAAGCGTCGAGCAGCGGATCGCGCTCCTGCTCTTCTTCGGGAAGCGTTGAAAAAAGCAATCCCTCGCGCACGCCGAATGCAGAGACCACGAATTCGGAAGGCCGCATCTTTTTCAGCAGGCGCTCGAGCACAAGTGCGCCGAAAGGCAGCGTTTCGCGCCGCGCTCGCGGGATGACGGCCAACCGCTCGAGGGACTCCGAGGACAGATGGTCGACGACACCGGCGAACTTCAGGGCCTTGTTGAGCGAAATCCTGTAAGCATGCATGACGCTTAGCGGATATTGCGTGTACGCCATGTGCAACCGGGCAAATGCTCGCCATGTTCCGCCGATCGCGTAAAACGGCCGCCCTTTTCCCTTCTTCAGCCAGTCGACCTTTTCGAGGGCCGTGTCGACAATGTCGCGCGCTTTTTTGAGATCACCGCCGGACAGGTCGATCAACCGCAAGCCACCGAGAGGAAGCGTCACGCCGTCGACCGGTCCCTTCTTTTTGTGGATGCCGATGATCTCAAGGCTGCCGCCTCCGAGGTCCGCGGCAATGCCGTCGGCACCCGGAAACCCGGAGATGATGCCATTGGCCGCGAGGTATGCCTCGCGCCGTCCGGTGATGACGGAGATATCGCACCCGAGCGCCTGCTCCGCCCGGGAGACGAAATCGGGCCCGTTTTCCGCTTCGCGGGCCGCCGCCGTTGCGATGACCTCGATTTTGGTGACGTCAAGCTGATCGCAGATTCCCCGGAACCGCCTGAGCGCCCTCAGCGCACGTTCAACCCCCCGCTTGTCCAGCTCTCCGGTGGTCCCGAGCGAACGCCCCAGCCCGCACAGCACTTTTTCGTTGAACAGCGGAACCGGATTGCGCTTGGCCTGTTCGAAAACCACCAACCGCACGGAATTGGAGCCGATGTCTATCACCGCAACCGGTTTCTGGTCCCGCCGGTCTTGGCCGTCTGGTCGCTTCACGTGATGCGGGCTCTTGTGTCGTTACCTGGCAAATCGCGGGGGAACGCTATCCTTAAGCGATTCGCCCCTCCCCGAAAGACTCGGGTTGGTCATGAAATACTTGTGAGCATTGAACGCCTCTTCGCCCTTCCCCGCCTTCACGCGCTCCCAGCTCCCGTCCGGACCGTTGACCCAGCTCTGCTCGTTGTCCTTGAGGTTGGCCACCATGATCTGGTCGAGAACCTGCTCGTGTACGGTCCGGTTGCGGATCGGCGTCATGGCCTCGACACGCCGGTCCAGATTGCGCGGCATCATGTCTGCCGAACTGATGTAAACGACAGCATCTTCGTGGGGAAGGCCGTTTCCTGCGCCGAAACAGTAGATTCTGGAGTGTTCGAGAAATCGCCCGATGATGCTCTTCACGCGGATGTTGTCGGAAAAGCCCGGAATCCCGGGACGCAGACAACAGATGCCCCGGACCACCAGATCAATCTCGACACCAACCTGGCTCGCGGCGTAGAGCGCGTCAATCACTTCCGGATCGACGAGCGAGTTCATCTTCATCCAGATGACCGCCGGCTGCCCGGCCTTGGCGTGGTACATCTCCTCGCGGATGTGATCCAGAATCCTGTCCTTATGACCGTGCGGCGATGTGGACATGATCTGCAGCTCGGCCGGTTCGGCGTATCCGGTCACGAAGTTGAAGATGCGCGTCACGTCGCGGCCGATATCCGGATCGGCCGTGAAATAGGACAGGTCGGTGTAGACCTTGGCCGTGACGGGGTGATAGTTGCCGGTTCCGATATGACAGTACGTGGCCAGTTTCCCGCCTTCCCTGCGCACGATCTGGCTCAGCTTCGCGTGCGTCTTGTATTCCAGGAAGCCGAACACGACGTGGACGCCGACACTCTCGAGGTCACGCGCCCACTTGATGTTGGCCTCCTCGTCGAACCGCGCCTTCAGCTCGACAACAGCCGTCACTGATTTGCCGGCTTCCACCGCCTCCTTCAGCGCCTGGATGATCGGCGACTCCTTGCTCGTGCGGTACAGCGTCCAGCGGATGGCGAGCACGTCGGGATCGGCGGCCGCCTGCCGCAGGAACTGGAGCACCACGTCAAACGACTCGTAGGGATGGTGGACGATGAGGTCCTTCTGGCGGATCGCGGCAAAACAATCGCCATTGTGTTCACGGATGCGCTCGGGAAAGCGGATATTGAACGGCTCGAATTTCAGGTCCGGCCGATCGGCGACAATGAGCTGTTCGGTATCGATAATGCCGATCAGGCCCTTCTGAACAAAGACCTCGCGATCCGTGACCTCGAGTTCCTTGATCACGAAGCTCTTGAGTTGAGACGGCATCGATGACTCGATCTCCAGGCGGATGACCGAACCGCGGCGCCGGCGTTTGAGAGCGGATTCAAACAGTCGTGCGAGATCCTCGGCCTCTTCCTGGATTTCGATGTCGCTGTCTCGAAGCAGCCGGAACGCGCCCTGCGCAACCACGCGACATCCCGGAAACAAGTGCGTCACAAACAAGCCGACCACGGATTCCAGCCTGATGAAGCGAATGTCGGACTCACCGCTGCTGCCGTTCTTTTTGGCCTCGGGCAGCCTGATGAACCGGTCGAGCTGGGTCGGTATCGGCATCAGCGCGTGCATGACGTCTTCGTGGTCCTCCCGCTGGAGTTCGAGCCCGAGGGTGAACCCCGTGTTCGGGATGAAGGGGAACGGATGCGCCGGGTCGACGGCGATCGGCGTCAGAACCGGGAAGATGTGGTTCAGGAACCGGTCGTCCAGCCAATCCCGTTCCGCGTCGGTCAGTTCGTCCGTCTCGATCACGTGAATGTTGTTTTCCGCCAGCTCCTTCCTCAGTCCGACCCAGAGCTCCTGTTGCTCGGCGGAGAGCTGATCCACATATTCGCCAATCCGGTCGAGTTGTTCCGAGGGCGTGAGGCCGTCCTGGCTCGGCGTGTCGACACCGGCCATGACCTGACCGTCGAGGCCGGCCACGCGAACCATGTAGAACTCATCCAGATTGGACGCCGAAATCGAGAGAAACCGCACGCGTTCGAGCAAAGGATGTTTCTTGTTTCCCGACTCGGCGAGAACCCGGCTGTTGAACTCGAGCCAGGACAGCTCTCGATTGAAAAACCGGTCCGGACTCGTCGCGAGATCGGACGGCAATTCCTCGGAACCGAATTTGACCTGCGTGACACTCATACGACTACGTTATGTAAGCTTTGCTTCAGCGGCAAGACGGCGCCCTGCGTCATCTCGGCTCGACACCCTGCACCTGCTTCAGCACATCGCCCGCGAACTGCCGCGTGATCTTCTTCCCGCTTGCGAGCGCCGCGCGATCAAGCGCGACGACGAGTTCCCGGGCGGCATCCATTGACCGGACCATGCGTTTCAGCAGGAATTTGAGCACAGCCGGCGAGATATTCAATTGCCGGTCGGCAAAATGCTTAAGGAGGACGGCGCCCAGGAGCATATCGTCCGGCGCGCCGATTTTGGCGACGGGCGTCGCGCGCAGGCGTGACATCAGGTCCGGCAGCTTGACGGTCCACCGCGCCGGGGCGGCCCGGGCCGTCAACAGCACGCAAAAGCCCCGTTCCCTGGCGAGATTGAGCAGGTGAAACAAGGCCTGCTCATCGAACGGCGTGCGATCGAGGTCCTCGACGATGACGCCATTGCCGAATTCCTCGTTCGCAATACCGGGGCCCTCGAGGCGTTCCGGCTCCAGCATCCGCGCGGACGCCTTATGCCTCCAGACATTGGCAAGGTGAGTCTTGCCGCATCCGGCCGGACCCTCGATGAGCTGAACCGGATGATCCCAGCGAGGCCAGCTATCGACCAGTTCCACTGCGGCCGTGTTGCATGCGCTGACGAGAAAATCGTCTGCCCCCATTGCGCTACGATGCGGGAGGTCGAGAACCAGTTGTTCGCTCATCATTCCGGCCGACTGCACTTACGTCCTACAGGCTCGGTCTAAGCCTTCTTCTGCCCGCCTTTGGTCTCGCCCTGGTAGACAGAACTCTTCAGATAAAGCTGCAGCCCGAAACGGACAAGCACGCCAATGGCGGCAGCGACCGGAACCGCGAGCAGCATGCCGACGAAACCGAACAGGTAACCGAACACGAAAAGCGCGAACATCAGCCACACCGGATGCAGGCCGACCCGGTCACCCACGATCATGGGCGACAGGACATTCCCTTCAATGGCCTGGCCGGCAAGAAAGACGCCGAGGACGGCGGCAACCCAGTGCCAGTCGGGCCAGAACTGCACCACCGCGACGATGCCGCCGACGACGAAGCCGACGGCCGGACCGACGAACGGAATGAAACTGATCAGCCCCGCACCCAGCCCGATCAGCAGGCCGAAATTCAGCCCGATGATCGTCAGACCGATCACGTAAAAGACGGCAAGGATCATCAGCACCGTGAACTGTCCCCGCACGAACCCCGATATCACGTCATCGATATCACTGCCGATCTTGCGGATTGTGTCGGCGTGATCGCGCGGCAGCCAGTCGGAGATGTGCTGCAGCATCCGGTCCCAGTCGAGCAACAGGTAGAATGCCACCACGGGCGTGACGACGAGGAGAGCGATGAAGTTGACGACCGCAAGTCCTCCGCTCAACACCGATGTCAGCAATTGGCCGGCCCAGCCCGCCGCCTTCTGGGCGAGGTCCTTGAGGGTACCGTCCAGCTCGAGCTTGGCCGTGAGCCACTTGTCACCGAACCAGCTTTGCAGCGTGCTCACCGCCAGGTCGCGCAGGGATTGCAGGTAGTCCGGCATGCGTGAGACGAGATCCACGAGCTGTTCGATCAGCAACGGCAACACGAGAATCAGACCGACAACGACCACCAGCCCGAACAGGAACATGATCAAGACCGTGGCGAGAAGCCGGGACAGGCCGAACTTCTCCAGCCTGTCCGCAAGGGGGTCAAGCAGATAGGCGATCGCCGCGCCAAGCACGAACGGCAAAAGGATATCCCGCAGGATTGCGATAAAGGCGAGCAGCACAACAAATGCCGACACCCAGAACAGCGTCTGCCGGCTGATGCTCATGAACCGGCGACAGGCTCGTTACTGCCGCTTGGCGTGCGTGTGTCGCGCCGGCGGGTGCGGGCACGCTTGGGCATCTCTTTGGGCGGCTCCTCGTATGTCGCCATGTAGCTGAGCCAGGTCACGAGATACGCTGCCGCCGAAAGCACGGTCAGACCGCCTGTGATCCAAATGAGGAACGTCACGGTCATCTGCAGTCCCAGCGCAAATCCGAGATTGCCCAATACAATCGCGGCCAGCATGATCTGCCCGGCCGTGTTGGCCTTGGAAATGAAGAGCGGCCGCATCGGCACCGGGCGCGCTAGCATCCACGACAGCAGGATGGCGCCGACAATCAGCACGTCGCGGCTGACCACGGCGAGCACCAGCCAGACGGGCAGATGCGAAAACAGCCCGAGCACCACGTATATGCTGACGAGCAACGCCTTGTCGGCAAGCGGATCGAGGTAGGCCCCGAGTTCGGTTTGCCAGCCGTACCGCTTGGCGAGAAATCCGTCGAGGCCGTCGGATAACCCCGCGACAACGAACAACAGGAACGCCGTCTGCATGCGCCCATCCAGCATGAGCCAGACCACGAGCGGCACCAGGAAGATCCTGAACAGGGTTATGATATTCGGTATGTTCAAAACTGCACCCGCCGGATTCCTTCGCAATTGATTTGCGAAGCAAACATAATCTAACGCGCAACTATCGGTATCACTAGCAATTCTGAACATCGTGGCTTTTGTGATGTCAGTTGCTGCGCAGCACCCATGAGCCTTCACCGCCATACAGGGCAAGACCATGCGGGGCAAGGGCCTGGGAGAGTCGGTCGGGACCGCCCAGGAACTGGAATTTGACGGCGGCGGTGCGCGCTGACAGCGAACCGACATCAAGCGCCTGGACGCCGGGCACTTTTCTGAGTCGCGAACGAATGTCACGCCATTCGCCCATGCCGCCGAATTCCACGACCACATCGAACGCGTTCAGGGTCGCGCCGGCCCCTGCGGCGGCGACCGGCGAACGCGCCAGCTTCCAACGGCCTTCGATCACCCCGAGAGCAACCGACGCCGCCTGATCGGCGCCTGCCTTGACGCCCTTGTTCGGGACCGGATCACTGCGCGTCAGCGACACGGATCCGGCGCGGTCGACGCCGAACAGCCGCGTGGTCAGCGTCTTGCTGTCCGCGCTCGGCTCGGCGACGGCGACGATGAGCTTGTCCGAGTTGTACCGGTCGCGCAGGCCGACATAGGTCTCGACATTGCCACCGAACAGGTCCTTGAGGTTTTCTGCGGTGAAGGACGGTGACGGGCGCACGAGGCGCACCGGCACGATTGCATTGCGCAGATCAAGGCCGTTCCAGGCGCTTCGCCACGGGTCCCGGCCGGTATGATCGATCTTGTCCTTGCTGACGTAGATCGGCAGGACGGTCACGGGCTCGGCCTGCTGGTCGTTTATCGCGATGCCTTTATCAACGAGCAATCGCCGCACGCCGTCCGGGTTGAACGCGAAATCCAGCGTCGCCAGGTACTGTGTCCGCGAGTTGCGTTCCGACCGCACGGTGTAGCCTTCGAGAATATCGTCGATGGTCTTGAGGCTGACATTGGGCAGCGTCTGGGAACTGTTGAAGGGCGCCAGACGGCGCATGACCGTATAGAGCGCCTGATCTTGGCGTCCGCAAGCGCCTGTTTTTTGGCCGAGACGGCGTCCTTGGCCCGGACGTCGACGGAGAGCTTGGCCACGGTGTAGATGTCGGGCTCACGCGCGTGCGCGTTGCCGCACAACACGATCAGCAAGACCAGAACCGGTTGCCGAAGAAGCCGGCTGGCGAATGTGATCATCCGTTTCATGCCGGCAAGATATACGGGACAATCAGTCATTTAAATGTCGAATTGCGCGCCATAAGAAGCGCCCGTCGCCTGTTGACAACGGCGCAAATCGCTTTCATGCCGCTTGACGCAACCGGGCTTCATATGGATGAAGGACGGCACAAGTCATATGCGCGACGCCTGTTTTCTTGTGACTCTCCAACAGCTTTTGGCGACATGACGAAAAAGGACGAAGGGCTGACATATGCAGGAGCCGGCGTCGATATCGACGCAGGCAATGCCCTTGTCCGCGCCATCGCGCCGCTGGCCGCGGCAACGAAACGCCCGGGTGTCATGAGTGCCATCGGCGGATTCGGCGGCTTGTTCGACATCAAGGCCGCCGGTTTCGAGGACCCGGTGCTCGTTGCCGCCAACGACGGCGTGGGCACGAAACTCAGAATCGCGATTGAAACGGGACGGCACGGCACGATCGGCGTCGACCTTGTTGCAATGTGTGTGAACGACCTCATCGTTCAGGGCGCTGAACCCTTGTTTTTCCTGGATTATTTCGCATCCGGCAAACTCGATCCGGCGACCGCCGAAGAGGTCATCAAGGGCATCGCCGACGGCTGCCGGCAGGCCGGCGCGGCTCTGATCGGCGGTGAAACCGCGGAAATGCCCGGCATGTACGCGGACGGGGACTATGATCTGGCCGGATTTGCGGTCGGCGCCGTCGAACGCGATCGCGTTCTGCCACGCGCCGACATCGCCCCCGGCGACGTGCTGATCGGGCTTGCCTCCTCCGGTGTCCACTCGAACGGGTTTTCGCTCATTCGCAAACTGATCGAGACGGAAAACCTCGCCTGGAGCACACCCGCGCCGTTCGATTCTTCCAAATCCCTGGGCGACGCCTTTCTCGTGCCCACGCGCATTTACGTGCAACCGGCGCTGCGCGCTATCCGTGAGACGCAGGCCGTGAAAGCCCTGGCGCATATCACCGGCGGCGGCTTGCCGGAAAACCTGCCCCGGGTGCTGCCCGACGGGCTTGGCGCGCGAATCGACCTTGAAAGTTTCGCTTTTCTCCCGGTTTTCGGCTGGCTGCGCGATCAGGGCCGCATCGCCGATTCCGAGCTGCTGCGCACCTTCAATTGCGGCGTCGGGATGGTGATTGTTGCAGCCCCCGACCGCGCCGGCGATGTCCGAACGGTCCTCGAAGCGGCCGGCGAGACGGTCTTCGAACTGGGCGTGGTCGAGCAGAACGACAGCGGAACGGTCCGAATGGACGGGGCACTGGGCGCGCGGTCATGAGCGATCTGAAACGCGTGGGCGTACTGATTTCGGGCCGGGGAAGCAACATGGCCTCGCTGATAGAGGCTTGCAACGAACCGGGATATCCCGCTGAAATTGCTCATGTTATCTCCAACGTTCCGAACGCGCCGGGACTGGAACGCGCGGCCGAGGCCGGCGTCCCGACCACCACGATCGACCACAAGGCCTACACATCGCGCGAAGCGTTCGAGCGGGACCTCGACACCGCATTGCGCGATGCGGGTGTCGATCTCGTGTGCAACGCCGGTTTCATGCGGCTTCTGACCGAGAGTTTCGTCGAGGCGTGGCATGACCGCCAGCTCAACATCCACCCGTCCCTCCTGCCCGCCTTCAAGGGATTGCACACCCATGAACGCGCAATCGAGACCGGGGTGCGTCTGAGCGGGTGCACGGTGCACTTCTTGCGGACCGAAATGGATTCTGGACCGATCATCGCCCAGGCGGCGGTTCCGGTGCTCCCCGGTGATTCGCCCGATGACCTGGCCGCGCGCGTGTTGGAGGCCGAACACAAACTTTATCCACTGGCGTTAAGGCTTGTCGCGTCAGGCGAAGCGCGGGTCGAAGGTGATCGAGTCGTGTTCAGGTCTTGTCCGACGGCTCATGCACCCTATATCTCGCCATGGATCGAGTGAGGCGGCATTAGGCCGCATCGCCATGGTGCAGTGCACCACGCTAACCCTAACGGCATCGCGTCTGTGGATTTATCGGACCACCGGTGCTACTACAGCGGGTCGCCAATCAGGCAGAAAACCGAACGCCCGTAAAGAAGTGTCCCCGGTATGTTCTCGGGCGCACGGTCTGAAGACCTGAAACGATTCAGGGGCTATTCAATGTCAGTCGCATATTCCCATTCGCACGGGCTCGGCGATGAGCAGAGCATCTGGTTCAAGCTGACACCGCTTATGAACCACAACAACCCGATGCAGCTCCTGATGAGTCTGTCGGAGAAGTATGGCGGCATCGTTCCAATAAGCCTGAAGAACCAGCGCGTCGTGCTGTTGTCCGATGTCGAGCACTTCAAGCGCGTTCTGGTCGAGAATGCCGACAACTACACCAAGTATTTCGACGGCATGCGCCCGGTGTTCGGCAAGAGCATGATCACCATCGACGGCGCCTTGTGGCAGAAGATCCGCAAGCCCCAGCAGGCGGCATTCCACCCGCAGATGTTCGAAGCGTATTTTCCGTTCCTGATGGACGCGATTCGGACCAAGTCGGACATCTGGGCCGACTACGCAAAATCCGGTGAAACCGTGGAAATGGTCGAACAGACCTGGACGCTGGCCGCCGACATGGTGTGCAAGGCGCTGTTCGACCGCGAAATGCCGTTCAATCCGCATTTCGTATTCGGCATGGTGAAGACCTACACCGACGTCATGAACCACAAGGAAATCCGCCAGAAGAAAGTCACCGGCGAGCTCGAAGAGGTCGATGACGCGAAGGCGGCCCAGGCCATGAAGCACTGGGGCGCGGTGCCGGACTCCGTTCTCGGCGCACCGATCCTCGAACACCGCGACAAGACGCTGCTCAAGATGATCCTCGACGCCGAAGCCGATCCGGATTTCCCGGAGTTCGACCACCAGCAGGTCGTCGACGAGATGAAACAGTATCTCTGGGCGGGGACGGAAACGACCGCCCTCACCCTCGCCTGGTGTCTGTACCTTCTGTCGCAAAACCCTGAGGCAGCGGAGAAAATCCGCGCCGAGGCGAACGAGATCTGCGGCGACAAGGAGCCGAGTTGGGATCAGGTCGCGCAACTCGCCTATACACGGCAGGTGATCCAGGAAACCATGCGCCTCTACCCGCCGATCTGGGCACTGATCCGGGTCGCCGCCGGTGACGATGTGATCGAAGGTCACGAGATCCACAAGGGCGACAAGATCGTCATGTGCACTTATCTGGCGCACCACAGCCCGAAATACTGGAACGAGCCGGAGGTATTCCGGCCCGAACGCTTTTCGCCGGAGCGGATGAAGAAGCGCACCAAGTATTCCTATCTGCCGTTTGCCGCCGGAAAGCGCGCCTGCATCGGCGGCGCGCTGTCGCAGATCGAGAACATGCTGGCGCTGGTGACGCTGCTGCGGCGCTTCCAGCCGGAATATGTCGGAGACGTGCCGGCGAAGATCCAGTCCACCGTGACGCTGTGCCCGAAGGGCGGGCTGCCGTTCCGCATCCGCGAATTGAGCTAGCCAGAAACGATGACGCGTGGCTCTGTGAAAACTCGGCCACCGTTGTTAAGTCCATGCGCGCCGTACAGTGGCCTGAGATCGCTCATCGCGATCATTGTTTTGCTTTTCGGGTGCGTTCCCGTCTACGCGCAGTCCCCGTTGGACAAACTCCTCGAACAAGAACGGGTCGAGCTTCTCATTAAGCTGGGACTTCAGAATATTCAAAGGGGCAGATGCGGTGGCGTAGCATTTTGCAAACCGGCAACCTCGGATGAGTTGAAATCTCCTCCAGTTTCCGTTGATCAGGCGCGCAATGCCTTGAAAGCCGGAGTAAACTCGGCAATCCTGCAGTGGTGCGGCTTGCAGTGGGGAGAAAGGAGTTTCTCTCCGTTCATGCGCTACAATCGACATGTAGCTAAACTGAATGAGCGACAACTTGCTCTACTGGCTTTGCTGCACGGAATTCAGCAAGGCATGCTCTTCGACTCACTCTCAAAAGATCAAGGTGTTTGCCCGGAGCAGATGAAGCAGAGGTTCACCGAACGACTACCTTACACGGTGCAAACTCAATAGGATCTTTCACTTCGGCTGCCGGGACGCCTTTCCGTCCCACGCTTCCGGGTTTACCGGAAAAGTCGGCGCGCGGCCGCTGATCACATCCACGATCTGAGAGACCGAGAACCGCGTCTGCTCCGTTGCCGTTTCCGACGTAAGGCCCGCCGTGTGCGGGGTGAAGACGACATTGTCCTGCTCGAAGATCGGGTGCGAGGACGGCAGTGGTTCGGGGTATGTGGTGTCGATGCCGGCGCCGAAGATGTGGCCCGAGGCGAGCGCGTCCGACAAGGCGTCGAGATCGAGGATCTGACCGCGCGCGGTGTTCACCACAACCGAGCCCTTCGCCAGCAAGGCAAGTTCGCGTTTCGAGATCATGTTCCGGGTCTCGTCGTTGAGCTCGGCGCAGATGCAGAGGACGCTCACCTGTTTCAGCAGATCATCGAGGTCGTCGACCATCCGCGCGCCGACGGTCAGCGGGATGCGCGGATTGACGTGCGGATCGTAGCCGAGAACCGTGCAACGGAACCCGTGATGCAGTTTCCGCGCAAGCTCCGAGCCGATATAGCCGAGCCCGATGATCCCGACCGTGGTCCCTTCCAGCTCGCGAAAGCTCACATTGGTTCGCGCCAACCAGCCGGAGGCGTCGCGGGTCGACCGGTCGCCCCAGGTGAGCCGGTTCATCACCGCCAACAACAGCATCACCGTGTGTTCCGACACCGGCTTGCGGCCGAATCCGAGATTGTTCACCACCAGAATGCCGCGCTCGGTGGCAGCGGGAATGTCGACATTGTCCGTGCCGAATCCGGATGTCGAGATGACGACGAGCTCGGGCGCGGCGTCCATCATGTCGGCGGTGATGCGCTCCGGCGTTCTTATCCATATGGCCTTCGCGTCAGGGAGCTCGGCCATGACCGCCTGGGCGTCAGTCGAATCGACGACGACAAGATCGGCCCCGGCCTCCTCGAACAGTCGGTGGCCGATCTGATCGTACATAGGCCGCCACACCACGACCTTGGGTTTTGCCATGGCCCTGCTTCCCGAAATTGGTGTTTTTTGTTTTGTCCGTGGATCAGTCAGGCATGCGCACGACGGCTTCGATCTCAATGAGCCAGTCAGGATCGCCAAGCCGCTCGACGACGACAAGAGTGTTCGGCGGATAGAGCGGACCGTCGAACAGCGTCGGCAACACCGCGTCGCGCACGTCCCTGAACATGTTCACGTGCTCTGCGCCGACGATGAAGGTGGTGAACTTCACGACCGAATTGAAGTCCGTTCCGAGATCTTCGAGCATCTCGCCGATGCCGATCATGATGGACTTGAACTGCGCCTCGAGATTGCCACCTCCCGGCGCCACCTGACCGGCAAGGAAGGCAAGCTCACCCGCCTTCACGCGCGCGACGTGGGAATACAGCTTGGTCAGTTGCCGCGCGCTGGGCGGATTGTAATAGGTCACACCGTTTGACATGAGTTTCCCTCTTTTCGTTTCCTATATGGGTTTTATCCAAACATGATTGTCGTGGAAGGCCCCGCCACCGAACGGTGCCGGGGCATCGGCGCCGGTGAGCGTGTTGATGCCCTCCCCGCCTTCGAATTTCCTGTTTTTCGGAATGGCCTCGACGATCACCACGCCGCGCTGCAGGCCCGTGAAGCCCCGCGCGATGAGCCGGATTTCGCCGTGCTCGTTGCCCATCTCGATCCGTGCGCCATCGTCGATTCCCAGTTCCTGCAGGTCATCCGGATGGATCATCGCGGCGGGCACGCCTTCCTTGGCCTCGGATGTCGGTGTCTCGGTGAAGCTTGAATTGAGGTAATTGCGCGCTGGCGCGGTCACCAGGCGAAACGGATGCGTGTCATCGGCAGCGCGGGTCACGTCCCAATGATCGGGAAACTCGGGCAGGCTCTCCGCAGGTCCCATGAAACCAACTCCCGAGATCGGGTCGTCCATCCAGTTCGGCTTGAACCGAAACCTGCCGTCAGGCCACCCGAAGCCGTTGCGGAAGTGGGATGTCTCGAAGTCCGGTTGGCAGTCGATCCACCTCTTCGCCTGGAGCTCCTCGACGCTGCCCCAGCCCGACACCTGCAGCGTGTGATCGATCAGCTCCCGCGCCGACATGTCGAAGCCCGGATGTTCTGCCCCCACCAGCCGGGCGAGGTCGCAAATCACGTCGTGGTTCGAACGGCACTCCCCGGGCGGTTCGACGAGCTTCGGGCCAAGCAGGATGTGCTGGTGCCCGCCCCCCTGATAGAAATCATCGTGCTCCAGGAACATCGTCGCCGGCAGGATGATGTCGGCCATCTCCGCGGTTTCGGTCATGAACTGCTCGTGAACGCAAACGAACAAGTCCTCGCGGGCGAACCCCTGACGCACCTTGCGCTGTTCGGGCGCGACGGCAACGGGGTTCATGTTCTGAATGACCATCGCCGTGACCGGTGGCCCGTCGCCAATGTCATCCGGGTCACCCAGCAGGATCGGCCCGACGCGGCACTGATCGAGGGCCCGCACGGACGTGTCGACCACATCGAGCCCTTCGATCATGGTCTTGTCCCAGTGGTAGATGTCCTTGTTCGAGTAGAAGGCGCCGCCGCCTTCATGCGCCCAGGCGCCGGTCACGGTGGGGATGCAACTCACCGCATGCATGTTGACCGACCCGTTGCGCGAGCGGGCAAAGCCGTAGCCGAGCCTGAAGAAACTGCGTGGCGTTTCGCCGATCAACCTGGCGAACGCCTCGATCTCCGCAGGCGGAAGCCCTGTGATCTCGCTGGCCCATTCGGGTGTCTTCACTTTGAGGTGTTGTTCGAACTCACGGGGGCAGTCCGTTGAAGTGTCGAGAAAATCCCGATCGGCGTAACCGTCCCTGAAGAGCACATGCATGACCGCACAGGCGAGCGCACCGTCGCTTCCCGGCCGCACGATCACGCGCACGTCCGCCTGTTGCATGGTCGGGTTGTCGTAGACGTCGACGACGGCAATCCTCGCACCGCGCTCCTTGCGGGCGCGCGTCGCATGGGTCATGACGTTGACCTGCGTGCTGACCGCATTGGTGCCCCACAGCACGACCAGGTCCGACCTGGCCATTTCCCGCGGATCCGGTCCCATGAGCGCACCGACCCCGGCGAAGAAACCGCTTTGCGGCAGGGTCGTACAGATCGTCGTGTGCTGACGTGAATACCGCTTGGCGTGGCGCAGGCGGTTGATCCCGTCGCGCATCACGAGACCCATGGTTCCGGCGAAGTAGTAAGGCCAGACGGCCTCGGCACCGTGGCTCGCTTCCGCCTCCAACATCTTCTCCGCGGTGATCGCCAGCGCATCGTCCCAGGTGATGCGCTCGAAGTCGCCACCGCCCTTCTCACCCTTTCGCCGCAAAGGCCACATCACGCGCTCGGGATGGTGGATGCGCTCCGCATAGCGCGCGACCTTGGCGCAGATCACGCCCGCCGTGTAGCTGTTGTCCTTCGATCCCCGAACGCGTCCGATGCGCGCATCGTCCAGCAGCTCGACCTCGAGCGCGCAGGTCGACGGACAGTCGTGCGGGCAGGCGCTGTATCCTATGGGTACGCGGGCGTCCAAGCTTGATCTCCTTCGGGCCCGGCACATTACCGTCACTTGTGGGGACAGCGCCAGTGGAATGAAGTGATTGGCGGCTTGAGCACATCGGTTTCCCGGTTATTATCCGGCAGTCCCTTGAGGTATTGCGTGAGAGGCTCCCCCATGTGTTTGGCACCTATCCGAATCCTGCACGCGCTGCTCGTGTTGATCGCAGGGCTCATCGTTCAATCGGGCCTCGGTCCCACAGCCGCCTTTAACGCACCTCCGGTCGATACCCGGTACAATGTGTCCAAAGAGGAACTCAAAGGCCCGCCCGGCACGGTCATCAGAATTTGGGCGCCACCCGTCGGGTGGGACGTGCCGAAGATGCGCACTTTTCGGATCCTCTATCGGTCACGCGGGCTGAACGGCGAACCGATCGCCGTGTCCGGTGCTATTTTCTTCCCGCCCGAACCGGCTCCGGAAGGTGGTCGGCCAATCGTCGCCTGGGCCCATCCGACCACCGGGGTCGCGACACGCTGCGCCCCGACATTGGTGCAGAACCTTCGCCTGACCGTGGAGGGCATGGCGGAAATGGTGCGTGCGGGCTATGTGGTGGTCGCGACCGACTACCCTGGTCTTGGCGCGCCCGGAACGCACCCATACATGATTTCGGAGAGCGAGGGACGCGCCATGCTGGATTCGGTGCGGGCGGCGCGCAACGTTCCGAACAGCGGTGCAGGCAAGAAATACGCCCTGTGGGGGCATTCACAAGGCGGCCACGCCGTCCTGGCGGCCGGGCACATCGCCGCGTCCTATGCCCCGGAACTGGACCTCGTCGGCATCGCGGCGGCGGCGCCGGCAACCGATCTGATCGCCCTTTTTGACGCCGACAGGAACACTGAGACCGGCGCCTATCTGAGTTCGCTCGCGCTGTGGTCATGGTCGCGGATCTTCAAGCAACCGCTTGCGAAGGTTGTGGAGCCATCGAAAATGCGCGCCTTCGAAAAGGTGGCCACCGACTGTATCCAGAATCTCGGCGAATACCTTAAGGAGCACCGCACGGACAAGCTCCTGCGCGACGGGTTCATGAAGATCGACCCGACGAAGGCCGAGCCATGGCGCTCGATCATGTCGCGAAACTCTCCGGGTCCCACGCCGCGCCACATTCCCATGTTCATCGCGCAGGGAACGGCCGACACGACCGTGTACCCCCGGATCACCCACGCCTATCTCAGGAAGCTTTGCCGACACGGTTCATCGGTCCAATTCAAAGAGATGGAGGGTGTGAATCACATGTACGCCGCGCGGCGTTCCTCGCGCGCGGCCGTGGCCTGGATGGGCGCGCGTTTCAGAGGTGAGCGCGCCCCGAACGACTGCGCCCGTATCAAGTAACTGACCAACATGAATGCCGTCATTTGACGGCCGGTGACGTCATCGGGTTGGCGTACATCCGCGGAATGAGCCCCGAGCGCCGGCCTCAATCATCAAGCGACAGGCCGAACTCTTTGTAGAGCCCTGTCTGTCCCTCGCGCGTCACTTCCACGGCACGGCTGTCTTTCTTGCGCGATACCCATTTCCGCGCCTCCAGTTGCGCCAGCAATGCCGCGCCCAGCGCGCCGCCCATATGCGGAGTCCGCTCGCTCCAGTCGAGACAACGGTTCGCGAACGCGCGGCGGCTTTTCCGCAATGCCGCGATATCGAGCCCGAATTTGGCCAGAGCCTTCTCTCCCGAAGGCGTCAGATGGAAGGCCTCGTCGTCGACCCGCACATACCCCTTCTCGACTAGCGACTCCGTCAAACCGACGCCCAGGCGGCCCGCGAGATGGTCGTAACAGGTGCGGGCAAACCGCATTTTCTCATCGCGCGGGCCCGTCGGGCGATGCCGCGGCGCACCGCTCGTCGCCACCACCATCAGGGCTTCGAGCGCGTTGGCGATGTCCTTGCCGGCCAGGCGGTAGTAGCGGTGACGGCCCTGCTTTTCGACGGCCACCATCTTTCCTTCGGTAAGCTTTGCCAGGTGCCCGCTCGCCGTCTGCGGGGACACGCCCGCCACATAGGCGAGCTCGCTCGCCGTACGCGCGCGGCCGTCCATCATGGCGGACAGCATGTTGGCGCGTGCGGGATCTCCCATCAGCGCGGCCGCCTCGGCGATGTAAGGGCCTTCAATCATAGTTCGATCATAACCGAAGTGTTCTTTCTCGACAAGGCTACCATATTTCGACTATCAACGAATTATGATTGTCGCAACGTCACCGGTTCAGACCGGGATGCTTGAGGTCAAAACGGAGGATCAAACCATGTCGCTTGAGGAAAAGGCCCCCGGGTCGTTCGCCCTGGTTCCACGGATTCGCGCCCATGCCGAAACACGAGACACCGGCGATGTCATCGATCTTATCTCACAAGGCGTACGCAATGCTTTGGTGCTGATCGAAGTATGGCGGGAAACGGCGCGCCAGCGCCGCGCGCTCTCCCGTCTCGATGACCGGATGCTCAATGACATTGGCCTGACACGCGAACAGGTCACGCGCGAACTCGGACGGCCCTTCTGGGACGTCTGGCCGACGTAACGCCGATCGCCCATATCGAAGCGCCGCTCCGACCATGAAAACCCTGCAAACCAAGCCTGTCTCGCTTGCCCGGGAGCTTGTGCTACTGGCACTCCTGTCGCTGTTGTGGGGCGCATCCTACGGGCTGATCAAGGTCGCGGTCGCGACCATCACACCGGTGACCCTCGTCGGCGTTCGGGTTCTGATCGCGGCGTCGCTCCTTTGGCTGGTCGTGCTATGGCGCCGCCATGCCGTCCCGGCGGACGCGGAAACGTGGCGGCGCTTCTGCGTTCAGGCGGTGATCGGATACATGGCCCCCTTCACAATGATTACCTGGGGCCAGCAATTCGTTGACAGCGGCCTTGCCGGCATCCTGAACTCGACCACCCCGATCTTCGTGTTCCTGATCACCCTGTTATGGACGCGGCAGGAAGAGGTGACTATTGAGCGGGGGCTCGGCGTTCTCGTGGGCCTCGGCGGCGTGACCTTCCTCATCGGATTCGAGGCCCTGAAAGGTCTTGGGTCCGACGTTTTGGGCCAGTTGGCCATCACCGGCGCGACCATCAGCTATGGACTTGCAATGATCTATGGCCGGCGCTTCGCATCGATCGCACCTGAGGTCACCGCCGCCGCCACGCTCACCATCGCGGCGATCGTCATGCTCCCGGCAAGCGTCATCGTCGATGACACCGCAGCGCTCACGCCGTCTCTCGCCTCGGTTCTGGCACTGGTGGCACTAGCGTCACTCTCCACGGCGGCGGCGTTCGTTCTCTATTTCCGGCTGGTCAACACCCTCGGCGCGCTCGGCACCTCCAGCGTTGCCTATGCCCGCGCCGCGGTCAGCGTCGTTATCGGAGTCGTGCTGTTGAGCGAGCCCCTGACCTGGCAACTGGTGACGGGCTTCGTCGCTATTCTCATCGGCGTCGCCGCCATCAACGGACAATGCGGCGCCCTGGTAAGGTACCTGTCAGACAGGCGGACCGAACGGGCGGCGCCCTAGGGCATCATCGGCAAGTCCATGACCGGCGTTTTGATTCCGAATTGCGTCAGAATTCCATGGACTTGGCCGCGATGGTGCGTCTGATGGTTGAACATGTGGGTAACCAGAACCCACCGCGGATGCGTCAAGTCACGACCTGCCGAGCCGGAATACCAGTGCAGATCCCCCTCCAGCGCCGACTGGTCGAGGTTTGCCGCCCAATCGCGGATCACCTGATCGAACGCCACGCGTTCGCGCTTCAGATCGTCATAGGCCTCGTACTGGACAAGCGATCCGGCAATGTCCGGTGCTATGGGTGCCGGGGTCTCCGCGAGCCGCCGCATCCACATCTGGTCCCCCCACAGAATGTGGTTCAGGGTCGCGTGAATGGACTTGAAAAAGGCACCGCAATCTTTTTTGCGATCGGCATCGCTGAGCTGATCGCAACAGGCGAAGATGCCCTCGTTTATCCACTGATTGTAAGAGGCCATCTTGGCCGCATGGTCGGGTGTGATCATCTTGATCTTCCAATTCTCATGGGCACTGGCTGGGCGCGACGTAACGCCGTTTGATCCACCCGGTCCGCACGACGTCGCCGTTGTAGTGCGTGACCGGACACCAGCGCGAACCGAGCGCGATGTGGTACGGCACGCACGGTCCGTTCTGGCTGATGATGCCGTGACGGCCCGGAGGCAATGCGTCGACGATCGGGTTTCTTGCCGATGGCCCGGACCGCACGTTGAGTACGTCCCAGTTGGGGACGTTGACGACGACGAAACAACCCGGACCGCTGGTCGCCGACGCGCTGCTTGCCGCGAGCGCGATGGCCAACCCCAGAAATGCGGGCCAAGTTCTGATCTTCATCGTCACCTCCCCGGGACCGAAGACAATACTAGCCCACGATCTCCGGTTTCCTGAAGCACAGCTTGATCTCTTTGGCCGCGTTCTCGGCGCTGTCGGACCCGTGCACGGAATTGCGCTCGATGTCCTGCGCGTAATCCGCCCGAATGGTGCCCTTTTCCGCTTCCTCCGGATTGGTCGCGCCCATGATCTTGCGATACTTGGAAACCGCGTTGTTGCCTTCCAGCACCTGCAGCACGATCGGTCCGGATGTCATGAATTTCACGAGATCCCTGTAGAACGGACGGTCCTTGTGGACCTCGTAGAATTTCCGCGCCTCGGTCTGTTTCCACTTCACCCGCTTCTGCGCGACGATGCGCAGCCCGGCGTCCTCGATCTTGGAGTTGATCTTGCCCGTCAGATTTCTCTTGGTGGCGTCGGGTTTGATAATGGAAAGCGTTTGTTGAATGGGCATTTGTACCGTCCTGTTGTGTGAAATATCGGAGAACGCCGTTCGGCGGCTGAGGGGCTTATAGCGGCGGGGTGATGCGTCCGCAACAACTGCAAAGCGCGGCTTTGTGTCAAGGACGCCGGGCGTGCTAAGAGCCGGTGCGAACACACCTTCAGATCAAGCCATGCTGCACATCAATGCCCTGACATACCGGATCGACGGCCGGCCCCTGCTCGAGAGCGCAACGGCCGGAATCCCGTCGTCGCACAAGGTCGGCCTGGTCGGGCGCAACGGCGCGGGCAAGACAACGCTCCTGCGCCTCATCGCCGGCGAGATATCGCCGGAGGGCGGTGAAATCCGGTTTCCGAAGAACACGCGCATGACGCTTGTCTCCCAGGAAGCCCCTGACGGTCCGGAGTCCCTCATCGACACGGTCCTTGCCGCCGACACCGAGCGCGCGGAGCTTCTGAAGGAAGCCGAGACGGCGAGCGACGCGGACCGCATCGCCGAGATCCAGACGCGGCTTTCCGACATCGGCGCGCATGCCGCGCCGGCGCGCGCCGCCACGATCCTCTCCGGTCTCGGGTTCAGCGAAGACGAGCAACAGCGTCCCTGCGCGGAGTTTTCGGGCGGCTGGCGCATGCGCGTGGCGCTCGCAAGCGCCTTGTTCGCAACGCCGGACATCCTGCTGCTCGACGAACCATCGAACTATCTCGACCTCGAAGGCACGCTTTGGCTGGAGAACTTCCTGAAGAGCTATCCGAACACGGTGCTGATCGTCAGCCACGACCGCAATCTCCTGAACGATGCCGTCTCGTCCATCCTGCACCTCTCCGGCTGCAGGCTCAGTCTCTATGCCGGCGGCTATGACGCGTTCGAGGAGGCGCGGCGCGAGAAACAACGGCTGCAGCTCAAGCTCAAGAAGAAGCAGGACGACGAGCGGCGCAGGCTCGAGCGGTTCGTCGAACGGTTCCGGTACAAGGCGTCGAAAGCGCGTCAGGCGCAATCCCGCGTGAAGATGCTGGAGAAAATGCAGCCCATCGCCTCCGAGGTCGACGGACGCGTCACGGGTTTCACCTTCCCCAATCCCGAGAAGAGCCTCGGCAACCCGTTGATGCGCCTCGAGAGCGTCAGCGTCGGATATGAGCCGGACAAACCGGTTCTTCGCGATCTCGACCTGCGCCTTGACGAGGACGACCGCATCGGCCTGCTCGGCGCGAACGGCAATGGCAAGAGCACATTCGCCAAGCTGCTTTCGGCCCGGCTCGAGCCGTCATCCGGAAACTTCCGGCGGTCGAAAAAGCTCATCACCGGATATTTCGCCCAGCATCAGCTCGATGAACTGAACCCGGCCCTGTCGCCTTATGAACGGATTGCTGAACTGATGCCGGATGCGACCGAGGCGCAGAAGCGCACGCATCTCGGCAGTCTCGGGTTCGGCATCGACACGGCGGACACGCCCGCGCGCGACCTTTCCGGCGGCGAGAAGGCGCGCCTGCTGTTCGCCCTGGCGGCCTTCGACGGCCCGCATCTCCTCATTCTCGACGAGCCGACAAATCATCTCGACGTGGATGCGCGCGAAGCCCTGATCCATGCGATCAACGCGTATGAAGGCGCCGTCATTCTCATCAGCCATGACCGCCATCTCCTCGACGGCTGCGCCGACCGCCTGTGGCTCGTTCAGGACGGCACCATTGCGCCCTATGACGGTGACGTCGACAGCTACCGCGACCTGTGCCTGTCTGAACGCGGCAGCAAACGCCGGGGCAAGCCGGATGGCACGGCGCGCACCGCACGCGTCTCGCGCCAGGAAGAACGGCGGGCCGGTGCGGCGCGCCGCGCCGAGCTTGCGCCGCTCAGGAAACGCGTCGCGCAGAAGGAAAGCGTCGTCGCGTCACTCTCCGAACAGATCGCGCAGCTTGACGAAAGACTGGGAGACGCGGCGCTCTATGAGCGCGAACCCGACACGGCGGCCGAGATCGTGAAACAGCGCGGCGAACTCGCCAAGCAGCTCGATGCGGCGGAGATGGAGTGGCTGCAGGCGAGCGAGGCCTACGAAGCGGCAAGCAACTGACCGCAGCCGGGGGATCACAAAAACCGGTCAATTGTTCTCGGTCAGCCGATCAAGGCGCAAACGCCCCCGCTCATCGCTCAGCAGGCGTGCTCCGCCGAGAACGGCCATGAGCACCCCGAGGCCGGTGCTGCCGCCGATCAGGAACATGATCAGCAATTGATACTTGGTTGCGTCCACCGGATCGACACCGGCCAGGATCTGCCCCGTCATCATGCCGGGCAACGCCACGATGCCGGTTGCGGCCATGGAATTGATGATCGGCATCATGCCAGTCTTCAACGCATGGCGGGTGACGGCCGAGAGTGCTTCATTGCGCTGGGCGCCAAGAGCGATACGCGCCTCGATCGCGGCGCGCTCGCGGTGCGCGGAGGTGGTCAGCGTCTCCAGCCCGAGGCTGATCCCCGTCAGTGAATTGCCCAGGATCATGCCGAGAATGGGCAGCACGTATCTTGGCGCATACCACGGATCCGGACCGATCAGCACACCGACCCCGAACAGAACCGCGATCAGCCCCACGAAGAGCAGCGTGCTGGTCCCGAGCCCGTAGGCCCACCAACCCCTGAAGGTTCTGGTCTGCCGGGCCATCGCCTCGCGTCCGGCAAAGAGCACCATGACGAGGGCCAGGGCCAGCGTCCAAAGCGGCGACGTCTGTTCGAAGATGAACTTGAGCACAAAGCCGATGGCCATGAGCTGCACCGTCATGCGCGCGGCATTGAAGAACAGCGTCCGCTCGATGCCGAGCTGCATTGCCAGGGACATGCCGCCGTTGATGAGGATCAGCGCTGCCGCGATCGCCAGATCCCAGAATGTAAGCGCGACATAGGCGGACTGGGTCATCTGCGGCCCCCCCTGCCCGGCGCCACACGCACCTTGCCGTTCTCGATCAGGAATTTCCGGTCGGCCAGCCGTTCGATCTGTGCCGCATCATGACTGACGAAGAGAATGACCCGGCCGTCCTTCAGCAGCTCCTTGATCAACTCCTCGACCCGCGTCGTGGACTCTTGGTCAAGTGCCGCCGTCGGTTCGTCGAGCAGGATCACCGGGGGATCGTCGATGATCGCGCGCGCAAGCGCCATGCGCTGGCGCTCTCCCGTCGACAACCGGTGCAGGTCCTGATCAAGCTGGCCGGGTTTCAGGCCAAGGCCTTCGAGCAACTCGTCGACGCCGTCCATATCCGGGAACTGGGGCCGCGCCGTCTCGGCCCACCACCCCGGCTCGGCGGCGACGTAGCGCACATGCTTCCGCCACTCGGGGCCCGCGTAGGACGACCTCTCGCGGCCTGCGAACAGCACGCGGCCCGGCGCGGGGTCAAGGTCCGCGATCCCACGCAGCAGAACCGTCTTGCCTGCCCCGGACGCACCGTCGATTGCGATACACTCGCCGCCTTTGGCGTCGAACGAAACAGGCTCCAGCCCGTGCACCTGCAGCCCATCAAGCTGAAGGCGCTCGGCCGTCACGAGGCCGGCCGCCGGCACTCGATGCGGAAATGGCGTACCGGCTGTCCTTTGCGGTCCGTGTAGAAATCCTCGAATGCGACAAGCTCGAGCCCTACCTCCGGCAGGCACTCGAACTCATCCGGCACGATCGGCCAAGGCGGCGGATTGAGCGGTTCGTGCGCGAGCCGGCCGCGGCCGACGATCAGCAGCGTGCCGCCCGGTTTCACGAAGCGCGGCAGTGTCCTGATCGCCTGGTCGCGATAGGGCGGCTCAAGGATCTGCAGCGTGTAGGTTTCGTTGACGAGATCGAACGCCGCCTCGAGATCGTCCGGCGGATCGATGAGGTCAAAGGCCCGCCAGTCGATCCTGTGCTCCGGAAAGCGTTTTGCCGCCCACTGAACCGCCGTCTGCGAGATGTCGAAGGCGGTGACGTCGAAGCCGGCCTTGGCGAGCTCGACCGCGTTGTCCCCGAGACCGCACCCGACATCGAGCGCCCGCCCGCGGCGGCGCGTCGCCGGCAGCCGCTCCAGCCATTCGACGAACTCCGGCCGTGCCACCTCGTGCGCCCAGGGCACGAGCGCGGACTCGCCTTCCGCGTTGTCGTAACAGGCCTCAAACCACGCCAGGGGGTCATCGGTCTCGCCGAATTCCGCCCTGAGCGCGTCAGCGCGCATACGGCCCTTCTGTTTCAGCTCTTCATGGCTTTGGTCGGCGGCGCCGCTCACGCCTTCTGTTCCCATTTGCCTTGCGCGTTCTGCTGCCAGTACGTCACCGCGTGGCCTGCGTCGGTTGCGCTTGTCCACTGGGTGCGGGCGCGCTGGACGGCCTCTTCGTCGTGCCCGTCAAAGAGATAGACGGCGCGTTCGAACGGCGCGAGATCATCGGTGTCGGAGCCGTCGACGAAAAACCGGACCGTCGCGCCATTGGGCGTATCGGGACCGGTGGTGAGATAGATCGGCTGAGCCTCGGGCGGTCCGTCGCTTACCGTGCCGTGCGGCAGGAAGGAGTCTTCGCGATAGGTCCACAACGACGTGTCGAGCGCATCAAGCCGCTCCTGCGACCCGACCTGAACGACCGCGCGCCATCCCCGTGCAAGCGTCTTTTCCAGCAGGTCCGGCAGCACGCGCTCGAGCGGCGTGCGCTCAAGATGATAGAAAAGGACGTCGGTGGGATTCGCGTCGCTCATCGCGCGAAGTGTATTACCGCAGGCGATGCGGGGGAAGCGGCGAGTTATGACGTGGCGCGCTTCCTCGCATACGGGTTCTTTCCCTTGCGCAGGCTGAGCCTGATCGGGACGGCCGTCATGTCGAACGCCTCGCGCAGTCCCTGAACGAGATAACGGCGATAGGATTCCGGGAGCTTGTCCGCACGAGAGGAGAAGACGACGAATGTCGGTGGACGCGCGTTCGGCTGGGTCATGAACCGCAATCGGATGCGTTTGCCGCGCACCGCTGGCGGCGGATGGCGCTCCTGCGCCTCTTCCAGCCAGCGATTGAGAGCGGCGGTCGGAAGGCGGCGGTTCCAGGTTTCATAAACCTTGAAGATGGCATCCATCAGCTTGCCGAGGCCTTTGGACGTCAACGCGGAAACGGGTATGAGCGGCACCCCCCTCACCTGCGGCACCAAGCGCTCAAGCTCTTCCTCAAGTTCCTTCAGCAAACCTTTCTTATCCTTGACTAGATCCCACTTATTGACCGCGACAACCAGCGCGCGCCCCTCCTGCGCAATCAGATCCGCGATCTGCAGGTCCTGCTTCTCGAACGGCACCTGCGCATCGACCAGCAGAACCACCACTTCGGCAAAACGGATGGCACGCAGGGCATCGCCGACCGACAGCTTTTCCGCCCCCGCCGCCACACGCGCCTTGCGCCGCAGACCGGCGGTGTCGAACAGGTGGATGTCGCGTCCCTTCCAGTCCAGTTCGATGGCGATGGAGTCGCGCGTGATGCCGGCCTCGGGACCGGTGATCATGCGCTCATCGCCGACCAGCGCGTTCACCAGCGTCGACTTCCCCGCATTGGGCCGCCCGACCACGGCGATGCGCAACGGCCTGTTGTCCGCCTCGGCATCGTCTTCATCCTGATCCGGCATCTGTGCCTGATCCAGCGCGCCGCAGGCGGCCTCAAGCGCGCGGACGAGTTCGCTGATACCTTCATTGTGTTCCGCCGAGATCGCGACCGGATCGCCGAGGCCAAGCGAATAGGCCTCGTAGACCCCGTCCCGGCCGGATCGTCCTTCGCATTTGTTGGCCACGAGAATCACAGGCTTACCGGATGTGCGCACGAGGTCGGCAAACGCCTCGTCCGCGGGGACGATACCGGCGCGCGCGTCGATGACGAACATCAGGACATCGGCATCGGCGATCGCCGATTCCGTTTGGCCCTGCATGCGGGCTTCGATGGTTCCCGCGCCGGCCTGCTCCAGCCCGGCGGTATCGATCAACCGCACCTTCGCGGTGCCCGCACTCGCGTCCGCCTCGCGGCGGTCCCGCGTCAGGCCCGGTGTCTCGTGCACGAGCGCGAGCCGCCGCCCCGTCAATCTGTTGAACAGGGTCGACTTGCCGACGTTTGGCCGTCCGACAATGGCAATTCTCGCAACCATCTCAGTTGTTCCGGGGTTGTAAGTGAAATGTCGCCCGGTGAGCGGATTTCGGTGGGGCTTTTTAGCCGGTTGGCGGCTCGCGTGATAGCCCGCCCTTGGCGCACGTCAATTCAGTGCGACGAGGCGCGCCTTGTCGGTGAGCACGTACATGCGGCCCGAGGCCACGACCGGAGCGATGCTGATGGACGAGTCGACGTCACGCTGCGACGAGATCGTCCCGGTTTTGGCGTCCACGCTGACAACGACACCCTCCGTCGAGGCGAGCCACAACTTGCCACTGGCGAGAACCGGCCCGCTCCACCGCGTCGCCTGGGGAAGCTCCGTCAGCCAGCGCACCTTCCCGTCATTCCGTGTCAGGGCCATCAGCACACCGTTGATGTCGACGACATAGACGACGTCCCCCGCGGGCCATGGCATCTGTGTGCCCTGAACGCGCTTCGTCCATATGCGCTCGCCCGTCTTTTGCGCCGTTGCGATCATGCGGCCGGCATGGCTGACGGCGAACACGATGCCCCGGTCGATGACCGGGCGGGCCGGATCGGACAGCGACGCAAGGCCCGAGCCGCCTCCTGTCGTGCGTGACAGCGAATCCACCCAGGCCGGCCGTCCCGCGCTGATGTTGTAGGCAACCAGCTCGCCGGACGGATACGGCACGACCACGGTGTTGTCCGCAACCGCCGGGCTGACATTGCTGAGCAGCGTCGCGGTCTCGGGCAGTCCACGGAAGGTCCAGAGCTCGACGCCGTCAACGGTCGAAAGGCAGTACAGCTTGCTTTCGGTCGAGACGAAGAACAGCTTGCCCTTGATTGCCGTCGGCGATGATCGCAGCGGCACACCGATTTTTCGCGTCCACTCGATCGAGCCGTTGGAAGCATTCAGGGCAATCACCGATCCGAAGCCGGTTGTTGCAAACACGCGTCCGTCGACCGCGGCCAAGCCGCCGCCGAAGCCTTCGTATCCTCTTTCGCTCTCGGGAGCGAGGTTCACCTGCCAGAGGCGGGAGCCTCCCGAGGACGCATAGGCGGAGACGACGCCCCTGGTGTCGAGCGTGAACACCTTTCCGTCATAGATGATCGGGCTCGCGGTCAGCCGGCCCTCGTCGCTCGAACCACGGCCAATGTCCGCCCGCCACGCGGAGCCGGCGGCGCCTCCATATTCAAGGTGACCGGGTGCGTTCGAGGGCACGCCCCCGGGCTGGCTCCAGACCACGTTGCGCCTTGGGGGCGGCAGGGTGATCGGTTGCTTGGCGACGTCGGGGTCGACCTCGAAGCCGTCACGCGCCTTGAGAACGGAGATCCGCTCCCCCTCCAGTTTGGCCTCTTCCTTCTGGAAGGGATTGAGGCGGCTGCTTCCGAGGCCACTGCATGCAACAAGTCCCGCTGTGAGCATCAGGACCACGGCATATCGCAGGCTTGCGAAAAACATCTCGGATCTACTGCTTTTTCTCTGCGTCCGATGGCTCGCCGCCGAGTTGCACCAGCAAGGACAGCAACATCTCCGCGCGGCGGCGCATGTTGGCCGGTGTCTGCTGGTCGGACAGCATAACGTCAAAATACCGCCGCGCCGCATCGCTCTCGCCGTTGCGATACGCGGAAAGCCCGAGTAGCTCGCGGGCGGAATGGCGCCACGGATTCCCGGTCACCGCCAGCGCATCCAGGCGTTTGCGCATATCCTCGAATGACGCCTCGTCCAGCAGCAACGATGCCGCCTGGATCGTGGCGAAATGCTGCAGGACCGTCCCGGAACCGGAGCTGTCGGCCACATCCTCGTAAATCTTGATGGCTTCGTCGGTCTTCCCCTCGCTCGAATAGAGCGCCGCGAGCTGAAGCCGCGACAGGGTCTCGTATCCGCCGGGGCCGTCCTCCGACAACGACTTGAAGACGTTGATGGCGTCCGCCGTCTTGCCGTCCTCGACCTCCGTAATGCCGCCGACGAAACGCCCTCCGGCCGAATCCGCGCGTTCGGCCTGCCAGTAGGTCCAGAAGTTGTGGCCGCCGACAACAGCGACGATAAGGACCGCGCCGACGATCAGCCAGAGGCCGTACTTGTCCCAAAGGGACTTCAGCTTTTCCTGACGGATCGCCTCGTCGACTTCGCGAAAAAGACTGTCGTCACTCATGGTGTTTCCCGTGTACCTCGCAATGGGAAAGGCGCGCGGCATCACTCGTCACGAGGATTGCCCGGGCCAAAAACCTGCCGCAATTGATACCGTGCGATGCCAGCCGACGCAAACGCCCCCGCATCCGCCGCAGATTATGGTTAAGCGCGTGTCTCGGAAGCCTAACTGCCGGTCATTTTGGTCTTTTTCGTGACCTTCCCGGCGTCTTCCTTCATGGCGTAGGTATGCTCCTCCGCCGGGAATTTTCGCGCCCGGACATCATCGGCATACGCTTTGACCGCGGTCTCGATCGCTTCGCCGATCTGCGCGAATTCCTTTACGAACTTGGGAACCCGCGGCGAAAGACCGAGCATGTCCTCAAGCACGAGGATCTGGCCGTCGCATTCCGCCGACGCGCCGATGCCGATGGTCGGGATCGGGCACGACTTGGTCACGCGCGCGGCGAGAAGCTCCGCCATGCCCTCAAGCACGACCGCGAACGCCCCGGCTTCAGCCACGGCGCATGCATCGTCCTCGATCGCGGCCCACTCGGCGCGCTCGCGTCCCTGGGTCTTGAAGCCACCCATCATGTTGACCGACTGCGGCGTGAGACCGATATGCGCCATCACCGGGATGCCGCGCTCGGTCAGATAGCGGATCGTCTCGCCCATGCGCGTTCCGCCCTCGAGCTTCACGGCCCCGCACCCGGTTTCCTTCATCACCCTTGCCGCATTGCGAAAGGCAAGCTGCGGGCTCTCCTCATAGGTGCCGAACGGCAGGTCGACCACGACGAGCGCCCGTGACGATCCGCGGACAACAGCGCCGCCATGCATGATCATCAGGTCAAGGGGAACGGGCACGGTGGATTCATAACCGTGCATCACCATTCCGAGCGAATCTCCGACAAGGAGAAAATCAACATATGGATCAAGGATTTGCGCCGTGTGGGCGTGATATGCTGTTAACGAAACAATGGGTTCGCCGCCCTTGCGGCCGGCAATGTCGGGCGCGGTGTTCCGCCTGGCGCGTTTTTGAATAGACACGAGCGTACTCGCCTCCGTTCTGAAATGTGGTCCGGTATGACGCGCGGCACAAGCTGTCCGCGACGTGCCGGAGTTATACATTTTTTTTGCACTGCAATAAAGGGACAGCAGGACTCACTTGCCAAGCCTGCCCAAAAGTCTGCTAGGCTTGTCGTCCAGCTAAATTTCAAGACCGAATGATCGCAAGCCGATGGACCATCGGAAGGCCCGAGATATTCTGATTGCGCGGCGGGACGAGCTGCAGGCGCTGAGTGCGGGAAGCGCGGATCAGCGCGAGACGGTGACGCTCGATCAGCAGAGCGTCGGGCGCCTGTCGCGAATGGACGCCCTGCAGCAGCAGGCCATGGCGCAGGCCACAGAACGCCAGCGCGCCGCCGAGCTCATCAAGATTGACCAGGCGCTCGAACGCATCAGTGAGGGCGAATACGGCTATTGCGTCGAATGCGGCGAGGACATCCCCGCCAAGCGCCTCGAAATCGACCCTGCGGCGTCCCAGTGCATCCGCTGCGCGGGGCGGTAACGAGAACGACCCAGTTGAACACGCCGGGCCAAGCCTGCCCGGACCGATACCCTGAAAACGATGCAAAGTGATGGGAAAGGCTGCAAAGGCAGGCACAACACCATTCATTGCCGCGGACTGATCCGCTAGAACCAAGAACACATTTGCGGTTCGCACCCGTCGAGTACCAGCTCACTCCATAGCCGGATCAAATACGAACTCGAGAGATTCATATGGCCCCTATCAAGACAGCCGATCAACTAAGGCAGCTCTACAAGCTCCCCAAAGGGCGCTCGATCGACAAGGTCATCAAAGAGTTTGAGCCGCATTCGCGAAACTTCATCGCTCACTCTCCGTTTTTGGTCATCGGCACAACCAGAAAAGACGGCGTTGGCGATGTCTCGCCGCGCGGCGAGGAGCCCGGTTTTGTCAAAGTCCTTGACGACACCACACTCGCCATCCCGGACAGACCCGGAAACAATCGTCTGGATACCCTCAACAACATATTGCAGCACCCCGCCGTCGGACTGATTTTCTTCATTCCGGGAGTCAATGAGACTCTGCGCATAAACGGCGAGGCCGAAATTCGTGATGATGACGATCTGCGGGACCTGTTTGCTGTCAACGGACGGCTTCCCGCTACCGTCCTGGTCGTGAAGGTCAACGAGATTTATCTACACTGCGCCAAGGCTCTGATGCGCTCAAAGCTATGGGACGAGGACACGAAAATTGACCGCTCCGAGTTTCCGACAATGGGAGAAATGATCCGCGATCAAAGCAACGCGGATGCCGAAGCCGAAACTCATGAAGCCATGGTCAAACGTTACGAGCAGATGTTGTACTGAGTCGCAAAATCTCTGTAAATTATTGTTCTATATATCTTTTAAATCCCCGAGCGCAGACGGATAAAACAGGCCTATTCCCACTCGATCGTGCCGGGCGGTTTCGAGGTGATGTCGTAGACCACGCGGTTGATCCCCTTCACCTCGTTGATGATGCGGGTCGCGGTGCGGCTCAGGAACTCGTGGTCGAAGCCGAAATAGTCGGCGGTCATGCCGTCCGATGAGGTCACGGCGCGCAGGGCGCAGACGTATTCATAGGTGCGTGCATCGCCCATGACGCCCACCGTCTGAACCGGCAACAGCACCGCGAAGGCCTGCCAGATCGCGTCATAGAGGCCGCTTTCGCGGATCTCGTTGAGATAGATGGCGTCCGCCTTGCGCAGGATCTTGAGCTTGTCGCGGGTGATGGCACCGGGCAGACGGATCGCGAGACCGGGCCCGGGAAAAGGATGCCGCTTCACGAAATTCTCAGGCAGTCCAAGCTCCTGGCCGAGCGCCCTCACCTCGTCCTTGAAGAGTTCGCGCAACGGCTCGACGAGCTTGAGGTTCATGCGTTCCGGCAATCCGCCCACATTGTGGTGCGACTTGATGGTGACGGACGGTCCGCCGGTGAACGACACGCTCTCGATCACGTCCGGATAGAGCGTGCCCTGGGCCAGATAGTCCGCGCCGCCCAGCTTGCCCGCCTCCTCCTCGAATACATCGATGAACAGCCCGCCGATCGTCTTGCGCTTCTTTTCCGGATCTTCCACGCCTTCGAGCGCGTCGAGGAACCGGTCGCTTGCATCGACATGAACAAGCGGAATGTTGTACGCGCCGCGGAACATGGACACGACCTCGTCCGCCTCGTCCATGCGCATCAATCCGTGATCGACGAAGATGCAGGTGAGCTGGTCGCCCACCGCCTCGTGGATGAGCACGGCCGCGACGGAGGAGTCGACGCCGCCCGAAAGCCCGCAGATCACGCGCCCGTCGCCGACCTGTTCCCTGATCTTGGCGACGGCCTCCGTGTGGAAATGCGCCATGGTCCAGTCGCCGGAGCAACCGGCGATCTTCAGCGCGAAATTGGCGAGGAGTTTCGCCCCGTCCGGCGTGTGAACCACTTCCGGGTGGAACTGCACGCCGTAGATTTTCCGGTCTTCATCGGCGATTGCCGCGAACGGCGCGTTGTCCGACGTGGCGACGACGCTGAAACCCTCCGGAATGGCTGAGATCTTGTCGCCATGGCTCATCCACACCTGATGGCGCTCGCCCTTGCTCCAGACGCCGTCGAACAGAGCGCAACCCTCTTTCACATCGACAAAGGCCCGACCGAATTCACGCTCATGGGAGGGTTCGACGTCTCCGCCGAGTTGCCCGCAGATCGCCTGCTCGCCGTAGCAGATGCCGAGGATCGGCAGTTGCGATGCAAACACGGTCTCGGGGACGCGGGGCGTGTCGGCTTCATGCACGCTGGCCGGACCACCAGACAGGATGACCGCCCGTGGCGCGAAGTCGTCAAAGACCTCTTCGGCCCTCTGAAACGGGACGATCTCGCAATAGACGCCCGCCTCACGCACCCGGCGGGCGATGAGCTGCGTGACCTGCGAGCCGAAATCGATGATGAGAATACGGTCCGTCATGGACGGGTGTTATCGGAATCCCCGTGAGTCGGCAATGGGCTTATCGCGGCTCCCGGATCGTCCGTTCGAACGGCTCGACACTGCGGGCATTCTGTCCGCCACCGGTCAACTGTTGAGGCTCCAGATCGAATAGTTCAGCGCGGCGGCGAAGCTCACCCAGATGAGGTACGGAACGAACAGCAGCGCCGCCACCGTGCTGATTGGCCAGGCGGTGACGATGAACGCGGCAACCGCGATCCAGACGAGGACGATGTCGTAGAATCCGAGGTCCATCCGATGCAGCCCGAAAAACAGCCATGACCAGGCGGCATTGAAGATGAGCTGCGCCACCCAGAACCAGAATGCGGACGACCACGGAGCACTCTGCCATATCAACCAGCCGGCAAAGGCGATCATGATGTAAAGGACAGCCCAGACCGGCGCGAACAGCCAGTTCGGCGGGTTCCAGGACGGCTTTTCCAGCGCGGCGTGCCACTCTCCTGGCCGAAACGTGGCGCCGAAAATGGACGCGCCGAAGCACAGTGCGAGAAACACGGCAAGGGCAATCCATGTACCGATCGATGCGTTCATATCCTGCAATCCATTCCTATCCGCCAACACCGGCCATTCAACCGCATTTCGTACGCTCACTTCCGTTACTGAAGCGTCTTCCGGCTCCTGTCGGCGTCAATGTCATCGAAATCCAGCTTCCAGAACCGCAAGTGCTCCGCATGCGCAAGTGTCTTCAATGTCCGCGTCGGCCTCGACATGAGAAAGTCCGGCGCCTCGCCGACCTTTCCAAAACAGAAACGCGACGGCAGACGCGAGTAGACCGAGCGCGGCGGTCCGCTTCCGGCAATACCTTTCAAGCGCCGGCCACAGTCATAGTCATGATAGTAGATGCGGCGCACACCCAGCTCGTCGAGCAGAAATTCGAGAACCGCGGTGAGCATGGCCTCGTCCCAGATGCGAAGGTGCACACGTAACACTTCGTCGACATAGGTTTCCAGGGCCTTGGCGTCGATGTTGACGCCGTTGAAATAGATCGTCTCGAGGGCCCTGCGCATCTCCGGGTCCGTGTGCCAGGTATCGGCGCGTTTCCTGGCGGACTGGGCGTATCTGAGCCAGTCGGTCTGGATCTCCTCGATCAGGGCTTCGCCCGTATCAAGGTCGACATCAAGGCGGGCCCAGGCCAGCGTATGGAAGCCCCGGCGCGCGATCGGGTGAACCGAGGTCTGGAATGGGGCGGCCCTGCCCGGCTTGATCAGCGCCCGGTACGACGTGTTGTGGCGTTGGGAGAAATTGAGCTGCAAGACAAGGTTCGCACCCGGCCGCGAGGTCTGGTGATAGTAGTGGCTCCACTGGTTTCGTTTCTCCGGACCCCAACTCCCGAGCGTCAGCAGGTAACACTCGGGCTCAACCGCCCAGGCGGCGCCAAGATCATCGGCGCTCAGTCGCCCATCGCCCTTCTTACCGGTGATCGACTTTAGCGTCGGGCGTTGCAGCAGTTTGGCGAAAGCCGACGCTTTGACGTCCGCGACGGCACGCCCCTCGCCGAGGTACCGCGAGAGCAGGTAGACGGCGTAGCGGTCAGGAAAATAGTAGAACAGCGTGCGGCCGCGCGGCAGACACGCGATGATGTCCTGTATCGCGGCGAACTCCATTCAGCTTGCCCGGCCCAGGACCGCGAAGAAGAACCCGTCCGTTCCCGTGCTCGCAGGCGTCAGGGTGACAGTGCACTCGTCCGACGACCATGGCTTGAGATCGCTGTGCGCGTAGAGGTCTTCCCAGACCTCTCCGGCGGACAGCAGTTCGAACCCGTCGCTCTCTTCGAGAAACGCATAGACCTGCGCCTCGTTCTCCTGCGCCAGAACGGAGCAGGTGATGTAGCAAAGGTATCCTCCCGGCCGCACGAAGCGGCTGGCAGCGCTCAGCACGTGGCGCTGTTCCGCGAAGCGCCTCTCCAGCGCATCGGGCGTCAGGCGCCACTTCGCATCGGGTCGGCGGCGCCACACACCAGAACCGGAACACGGCGCGTCAACTACGACCCGGTCCATCTTCTGTTCAAGATCGTCGAGTTTGTCATCCGGTGCGCGCACCTGGACATTGCGCGTACCCGCGCGCTTGAGCCGGTCATAGATGGGCGCAAGGCGCGTGCGGTCGGAATCGTAGGCGAATATCTGGCCCTTGTTGGCCATCGCCGCCGCCAGCGCCAGCGTCTTGCCGCCGGCGCCCGCACAGTAATCCAGAACCTGCTCGCCCGGCTGGGCGAAGACCAGGGCCGAACAGACCTGGCTGCCTTCGTCCTGCACCTCGATCCACCCTTTCTGGTAGGGAGCCTCGGGCTGGATGTTGGGAACGCGTGACGGGCCTTGCGAGGGCGCAAGGCGCAATCCGTTCGTGGCCAGTGGGGTCGGTTCGAGCCTGTAGCGTTTGAGCGCCTTTTCGACCTTGTCGCGATCCGCCTTCAGCGTGTTGACGCGGAAGTCGACCGGCGGGCGGAGCGCCAGCGCCTGCCCTTCCGCGACAAAGTCCTCGTCGAAGTTCTCCGCCAATGCGTCCTCGAGCCACTCCGGGATTTCCGCCTGGACCCACCCCGGCGCCTCGGCCAGGTCACTGTTTTCCAGCCGCGCGATTTCCGCATCGCCCAACGGTGCGGGCGCGTGACGATCATCGGTGAAGGACTGCGCCAGATCCTGCGGCGATTGCCCCCAGAGATAGACGGCAACGCCCAGCGCCAGATTGCGCGGCGTGTCGCCACCCATGCGCCACGCGATCGACGCCTTGTGGCGCAGCGCGTCGTAAACCAGATTGCCGATCGCGGCCCGGTCGCCGGAGCCTGCGAACCGGTGCGACCTGCCCCAATCGGCAAGCGCCTGCGCCGCGGGCCTGTGCCGCTCGGCAATCTCGCTCAAAACCTCGATGGCAGCCTGCAGCCGTCCCGCCGGTTTCACGACTGTCCGGGATAGTTCGGCGCTTCACGGGTGATGACGACGTCATGGGTGTGGCTCTCGCGCAGGGAGGCCGTGGAGATGCGCACGAACTGTGCCTTCTCCTGAAGTTCGGCAATCGTCTTCGCACCCACATATCCCATTGACGAGCGCAACCCGCCGACGAGCTGATGCAGCACGCGCGACAGCGGCCCCTTGTAGGGAACCTGCCCCTCGATGCCCTCCGGAACCAGTTTCAGCTCGTCGCGAATGTCCTGCTGGAAATAGCGGTCCGCCGAACCGCGCGCCATGGCCCCCACGGACCCCATGCCGCGATAGGCCTTGTAGGAACGGCCCTGATAGAGGAACACTTCGCCCGGGCTCTCGTCGGTTCCGGCGAACAGCGAGCCCACCATGGCGCAATCCGCGCCGGCGGCGAGCGCCTTGGCAATATCACCGGAGAACTTTATGCCTCCGTCGGCGACGACCGGGATGCCCGACTTTTGTGCCTCTTCGGCCGATTCCATGATTGCCGAGAGTTGCGGCACCCCGACGCCGGCAACGATGCGGGTGGTGCAGATCGACCCCGGCCCGATCCCGACCTTTATGGCGTCGGCGCCGGCATCGACGAGCGCCTGCGTCGCTTCGCGCGTCGCCACGTTTCCGGCCATGACCTGAACCGAGTTCGACAGGCGCTTGATGCGGTCGACCGCATCGAGGACTCGCGACGAATGTCCGTGCGCGGTGTCGACGACGATCAGGTCGGCCCCGGCATCGATAAGGCGTTCGGACCGTTCATATCCCGCGTCGCCGACGGTCGTGGCCGCCGCGACCCGCAGGCGGCCCTGTTCGTCCTTCGCGGCATCCGGATGCAGGCGCGCCTTTTCGATGTCCTTGACGGTGATGAGACCGACGCAGTGATAATCGTCATCCACGACCAGGAGCTTCTCGATGCGGTGCTGATGAAGCAGCCGCTTCGCTTCGTCCATATCGACGTTCTCCCTGACCGTGATCAGGTTGTCCTGCGTCATCAGCTCGGATACGGGTTGGGCCGTGTTCGATGCGAACCGTACGTCTCTGTTGGTCAGGATGCCGACAAGCTTTCCGTTTTCACCGCCGTTCTTTGACGGTTCCACCACGGGAATTCCGGAAAAGTGATACTTGGCCATGATTTCCAGAGCATCTGCGAGGCTCGCCGTGGGCTTGATCGTCAGCGGATTGACCACCATGCCCGACTCGAACTTCTTGACCTGCGCCACCTGCCCCGCCTGCTCCTCAGGCGTCAGATTGCGATGGATCACGCCGATCCCGCCCGCCTGCGCCATGGCGATGGCCAGCCGCGCCTCGGTCACGGTGTCCATTGCGGAGGACAGGATCGGAATGTTGAGCGTCAGACTCCGGGTCAGCCGCGCCGACGTGACAACCTGATTGGGAAGGACTTCCGATGGTCCCGGACGCAGCAACACATCGTCGAACGTAAGGGCCGTGTCCGGATTGATTCGACCGTGGATGTCGGGCATGTGCCAACCTCCTGAAGTGGGTGGCCGAACGGCAGAGGAACTGGACGAAACGGCGACCCGGTTGGCGCCCCTCTTTATCACCCAATCCATGTCATGGGAAGCGGTGGGTCAGCCGATTTCCAACGTTTCAACAGCGAAACGCGCGCAGGCAAAACCGGATGCTATGAGACGCCGACTTCCGCGTGCACCGTATCGAGCGCCTTTCCGAGCCGAAGCCCCACTTCTGCGATCTCGTCCTCACTGGTCACAAACGCGGGCGCGAAGGCGATTCGCGAACCGATGCTCTTGATAATCAGCCCGTTGTCGACGGCGGCCTGCTGAACCTTCATGGGGACCTTGAGATCACCAGCGAACGGGGTGCGGTTCTCCTTGTCGGCGACGAGCTCCATGCCGGCCATCAGGCCGGTCCGGTCGATATCGCCGATCATCGGGTGGTCGGCGAACTGTCCGAGCGCCTGCTCAAGGGCAACGCCGAGCCGCCCTACCACGCTGACGACATCCATCTCCTCGTAGATCTTCTGAACTTCGAGCGCGACGGCGGCGCTGACCGGATGACCCGCATAGGTGTGGCCATGGGCGTAGCTGCCCAGCTCTTCGCTTTGTGCCTCCAGCGCTTCGTAGATGTGGTCGGAGATCATGACGGCGGAGATCGGAAGCGCGGCCGCCGAGAGGGCCTTGGCGCAGGTCAGCATGTCGGGCTGCAACGCAAACGTCTCACTGCCCCACATGTTTCCGGTCCGCCCGAACCCGGTGATCACCTCATCGACGACGAAGAGCACATCGTGCTTCTTAAGGACGGCCTGGATCTTTTCGAAATAGGTCGCCGGCGGGGATATCGCGCCGGCCGATCCCAGCACCGGTTCGGCGAAGAACGCGGCAACTGTTTCGGGTCCCTCCTCCTCGATCAGCCGGTCGAGGTTTTCTGCCAGCCGCGTTGCATAGTCCTCCTCGCTCTCGTCCGGCCTGCCCTCACGGTAGTGGTACGCGCAATCCGCGTGCAGGAAACCGTCCAGGGGCAGATTGAACCTGGCATGCATGTCCGGCTTGCCGGTCAGGCTGACCGTCGCGACCGACGAGCCGTGATAGGCACCGATGCGCGAGATGATCTTGCGCTTTTCCGGCTTGCCGATGGCATTGTGGTAGTACCAGACGAGCTTGATCGCGACGTCGTTCGCCTCCGATCCCGAATTCTGAAAGTGCACCTTCGACATGGAGGGCGGCGCGACCTCCAGGAGTTTCTCGGCAAGCTCGATCGCGGGTTCGTTCGAATTGTGCCGGTACAGGTGACCGTAGGACAGTTTCTGCATCTGCTCGAAGGCGACGCGCGCCAGCCGATCCGACGAATAGCCGAGCGACGCGCACCACAGGCCGCTCATGGCATCCAGCAACCGGTTGCCGTCGCCATCGGTGATCCACACGCCTCCACCATGGTCGACGAGGCTGGGCCCGACCTCGCGATGGAGTCGAAGGTTGGTGTGCGGATGCATGAGATACTCAATATCCCGCGCAGCCAGCGAGTTCGGTTTCGCGTTCACGTGTTTCTCCCTCTAACTGCCACCGCGATAACCGGTGGCGAGAACATAAAGCTCGGCGGAATCCGCGCGGCTCGCCTCGGGCTTGACGTGGCGCACCGAACGGAAACTGCGCCGGAGACGATCCAACAGGTCACGCTCCGTCCCGCCCTGCAGAACTTTTGCGAGAAAACGCCCCTCGGGCGCAAGTACCTCTTCGGCAAAATCGAGAGCAGCCTCGCACAGCGCCATGATACGCAGGTGATCGGTCTGCTTGTGGCCCGTGGCCGGCGCCGCCATGTCGCTCAACACCACGTCGACCTTGCGACCGCCGAGCTCGGCGCGAAGGCCCGCGAGCCCATCGTCTTCCATGAAGTCCGCCTGAAGCGCGGTCACGCCCGGGATCGCCTCGATCTCCTGCAGATCCAAAGCAACCACCATGCCCTGGCCGCCATCGCCGGCCACTTTCCCTGCCGCGACTTGGCTCCATCCGCCGGGAGCCGCGCCCAGATCGACCACGACGTCACCCGGTTTCAGCACGCCATGCTTCTCGTCGATCTCAATTAGCTTGTAGGCCGCGCGGGAGCGGTATCCTTCACGTTTGGCCGCCTGCACGTAGGGGTCGTTGAGCTGCCGTTCGAGCCAGCGCGTCGACGAAACCTTCCTTCCCTTGGCCGTCTTCACCCGCACGCCGAGCCCGCGCGCGCCGCTTCCGGCCGCGGCACCACGGGACTTTCTTTTTTGGGGACCACTCATCTCGTCTGGGGCCGGTCAGTCCCGGCTGTCCGACGGTCCGCGGGACCTGCGGCGGCGGCGTCGATGGCCACCGCGATAGCCGTCTTCCGCCATCATCGTTGCCAGCATGCCCTCGCGCAATCCGCGGTCAGCGACCCGCAAGCGTTGGCACGGCCACAGGCGCATCAACGCCTCGAGGATCGCGCAGCCGGCCAGGACAAGATCGGCGCGGTCGGCACCGACGCAGGGCTGTGCGATGCGGTCCTCATACGTCATGTCGATAAGTGATGCGGACACATCGCGAACTTCATCGTCCATCAGCCAGCATCCGTCGACCCGCTTGCGGTCATACGCCGGCAGGTCCAGCCTGATCCCGGCGATGGTCGTCACGGTTCCGGACGTCCCGAGCAAATGCGCGCTGCCATTGGCGATCTTGTCGCGCAGCGCATTCTGCTTCTCGAACGGGGCAAGCTGGCCGGTGACGTCCTCGACCATGGCTTCGAAAATCTCGGGCGTCACGTCTTTGCCGCCGAATTTCTCCGCCAGCGTGACGACGCCGACGGGAAGAGAGGTCCAGGCCTCGATGCAGTTCTGCGCGTCCAGGCGGTCGTATACCGACGCGCGCCAGTTCCGCGAGCGCTGCGAGAGGTCGAGCCAGATGAGCTCCGACGAACCGCCGCCGATATCGAAGATCAGGGCTCCGTCGCACGAGGGGTCAAGCAGCGACGCGCACCCGGAAACCGCGAGACGCGCCTCGGTCTCTTGATTGATGATCTCGAGTTCCAGACCCGTCTGGTCGAAGACGCGGGAGATGAAATGATCGCTGTTGTCGGCAATCCGGCAGGCTTCCGTGGAGATCAGCCGGGATCTTCTGACGCCGCGGCGGCGCATCTTGTCGCGACAGACCTTCAGCGCGTGGATGGTCCGGTCCATCGCCTTCTCCGACAGACGGCCGGAGCGCGTGACCCCCTCGCCCAGCCGGATGATGCGGGAGAAGGCGTCGATGACAACGAAACCGCGTCGCGAGGGGCGCGCGACAAGAAGACGGCAATTGTTCGTGCCGAGATCGAGCGCACCATAGGCCGGAAGTTTGCCCCGATGGCGTTGCCGCCCGGCGCCCGGGGTCTTGTTGTCGGCTGCCTTCCCGTTGGTGGCCGATGAATTCTCGGCCGGTTCAGAAGAAACCGCCTTGGGCCGATCACCGGAGAACTGCCGGTTCTCTGCACCGTCGCGCGAACTCTTCGGTCCACACGGTTCGCTGGCAGCCGCGCGCGCTTCCTCGCTCGGCCCAGTCACACCATCTGCTCCTCAGCGCACGTGCGGCCAACCAACAGCCAGAACAGCAGGTCGCCGCCAGTGCATTGCCGGAAGTTGAGTTGAGATCACTCTATCAGCCGATTTCCGACCACGGAAGAGCGATTAGAGCGGATGGATAACGGCGTCGGGCTCCGTGGCGTGCGCTAGCGGCCGACCGAGGTGTAGCTGAAACCGGAGCTGAGCGCGACGTCGGGCGAGAATACGTTGCGCAGATCGACAAGCACATTGCCCGACATCTTCTCTCTCAGCGCCTCCAGGTCCATCCCGCGGAACTCGTTCCATTCGGTCAGGACGACGACCGCGTCGGCACCCGTTGCCGCGTCGAACGCGTTCTCGCACCATGTCACGCTGTCGACGAGCTCGCTCGCGTTCCGCTGACCCTGCGGATCGTAGGCGCGAACCGCCGCACCCCGCTCCAGCAGCATCGGGATCAGGACCAGACTGGGTGCCTCGCGCATGTCGTCGGTGTTCGGCTTGAACGTGACCCCCAGGACGGCGATCGTCTTGCCGCGAAGCTGGCCGTCCAGTGCCGCCTCGACCCGGGCGGCCATGGCGATCTTGCGTTCGGTATTGATCTTCTCCACCTGTTCGACCAGCGAAAGCGGTGCCTTGGCTTCGCGCCCCGTGCGTATCAGCGCGGCGATATCCTTGGGAAAGCAAGAGCCGCCATAACCCGGGCCGGGATGCAGGAACTTGTCGCCAATCCGCTTGTCGGAACCGATGGCTCCGGCGACCTCCTGAACGTTGGCCCCGACCTGCTCGCAGAGATCGGCCATTTCGTTGATGTAGCTGATCTTCATCGCGAGGAACGCGTTCGCGGCGTACTTTGCCAGTTCCGCCGACTCGCGGCTGGTGAATATCAGTGGCGCGTTGCGCAGCGTGAGCGGCTTGTAGACGCGCTCCATGATCTCGCGCGCGCGGGCGTCGTCACAACCGACCAGAATGCGATCCGGGTGGGTGAAATCCTGGATGGCCGAGCCCTCGCGCAGGAACTCGGGATTGGAGCAGACGGCGATCTCCGCATCTTCCCGCAGGGCCAGAATGCGCCGCTCGATCTCGCGGCTTGTCCCGACCGGCACGGTCGACTTGGTGACGACAACAGTGAAGCCTTCAAGATGCGGCGTCAGTTCCTCGACGGCCTTGTACACATAGCTCAGGTCCGCATAACCGTCGCCGCGCCGCATCGGCGTGCCGACGGCAAGGAAGATCAGGTCGGACTCGGATACCGCACCCGCGGTATCGGTCGTGAACCGCAACCGCCCGTCATTCAGGTTTCTCTGCAGCAGATCGTCCAGACCGGGTTCATAGATCGGCGACGTACCGCTACTCAGCCGCTCGACCCGCGCCGGATCCTTGTCCACGCAGTCGACGTGCCATCCGAATTCGGAGAAACAGGCGGCGGACACGAGACCGACATAGCCCGCACCGATCATTCCAATCTTCACACCTGCACTCCCTTGACTGCGTTCGGCAACGTACGGACCGGCAATGTGACGCCCTAATTCTTCGCCCGCACCTTCGCCCACGTGTCACGCAAGGCGACCACCCGGTTGAAGACGCGCGTTGCGCCGTCGGAGTCCGGATCAAGACAGAAATAGCCCAGACGCTCGAACTGGACAGGCACGCCAAGTGCCGCATCCCCGAGCACAGGTTCCAGCCGGCAGTTCGTCATGCGTTTAAGGGAATCCGGGTTCAGCGCCGCTTCCAGGCCGTCCTTGATATTCGGCTCCTCGTCCGTGAACAGGGGCTCGTAGATCCGGACCTCGGCCGGGATGGCGGTCTCCGCCGCGACCCAGTGCATGGTCGCCTTGACCTTGCGTCCGTCCGGTGCGTTGCCGCCGCGCGTCTCCGGGTCATAGGTGCAGCGCAGTTCCACGACCTCGCCCGCATCGTTCTTAATCACCTCGTTGCAGGTCACGAAGTAGGCATAACGCAGCCGCACCTCCCGACCCGGCGCAAGACGGAAGAACTTCTTCGGCGGGTCTTCCATGAAGTCGTCACGCTCGATGTAGAGCTCTCTCGAAAACGGCACCTTGCGCGTACCCGCCGTTTCGTCTTCGGGATTGTTGATCGCCTCAAGCTCTTCGGTCTGTCCCTCGGGATAGTTCTCGATCACGACCTTGAGGGGATCGAGCACCGCCATGCGCCGCTCCGCCTTCGCGTTCAGCAGTTCGCGGACACAGAAGTCCAGCAACGCCATCTCGATGACATTGTCCTGCTTGGTCACGCCGATCCGTGCGCAAAAGTCCCGAATGGCCGCCGCGGGGATGCCGCGCCTTCTCAGACCCGAAATGGTCGGCATGCGCGGGTCGTCCCAGCCACGCACGTGCCCCTCCTCCACGAGCTGGATAAGCGCGCGCTTGGACAGCACCGTGTGGCCCAGGTTCAGGCGGGAAAACTCATACTGTTTCGGCTCCGATGGAACCGGGAGGTTTTCAATGAACCAGTCGTAGAGCGGGCGATGATCGGCAAACTCCAGCGTGCAGACCGAGTGCGAGACGTGCTCGATGGCATCCGATTGCCCGTGCGCGAAGTCGTAGGTCGGATAGATGCACCAGCTCGATCCGGTCCGCGGGTGTGACTGATGCAGGATCCTGTAGAGCACGGGATCGCGCAGATTGATGTTGCCGGAGGCCATATCGATCCTGGCGCGCAGGACCCGCTCGCCTTCCTTGAACTCCCCTGCCCGCATCCTGCGGAACAGGTCGAGGTTTTCCTCTACCGTGCGATCACGGAACGGGCTGTTCTTCCCGGGCTCCTTCAACGTTCCACGGTAGTCCCGGATTTCGTCCGCCGACAGGTCGTCGACATAGGCTTTGCCCTCGCGGATGAGGTGTTCCGCCCAATCGTAGAGCTGCTCGAAATAGTCCGAGGCGAAATAGAGATGGTCGCCCCAGTCATATCCCAGCCAGCGCACGTCCTGCTGAATGGCGTCGATGTACTCCTGCTCCTCCTTGGTCGGATTTGTATCGTCGAACCGCAGGTTGCACTGACCGGCAAACTCTTCGGCGAGACTGAAATTGAGGCAAATCGACTTCGCGTGTCCGATATGGAGATAGCCGTTGGGTTCCGGCGGAAAGCGGGTGATCACCGACGTCACGCGGCCCGCCGCCAGGTCGTCGGCAACGATGTCGCGCACGAAATTGCTCGGGGCGCTTGCCGCCTCTAAGTCAGTCTGGTTCACGCTCTTGATGCCCCTTGCGCGCAGTGCGGCCGGCCATCACCTTGGCGGCCAGCCAATCCGAAAGAATGCGGACGCCGAACAGATAGGCCACGCAGCAAACCACGACCACCCAGGCCGGCAGCGCGTCCTTGAGCGGATAGTAGACGGCCACCAGCGGAAGAGCGCCGATGAGAAAGAAAAGCCATGACGGGTTGAGCCTCATGACATCCGGTCAACTCCAGCATTCCTCTCAACCGTTTGCGGAAACGTGACTATGGCTGGGGCGCAGGGATTCGAACCCCGATATCTCGGACCAGAACCGAGCGTAATGCCATTATACGACGCCCCAACAGGTGACCGCTTTATACCGGGTGTGCTGCCGCGACTCCAGACCCGCGCGCACAGATCGCACGACGGCAAGACGGCCCGCTCAACTGCCGCGATACACCGTCAGTGGTCTCAGATGAAGCCCTTTTTCTGCAAAGAGGACATAAGGTCAGCCACCAGATCATCCGGAGCGTGCTTGCCGCCCTCCAGGATGATGTCCGCCCGATCCGGAACTTCGTAGGCGGAATCGATGCCGGTGAAGTTCTTGATCTCGCCCGCACGCGCCTTCTTGTAAAGGCCTTTCGGATCGCGCGCCTCGCAGACTTCCAGCGGGGTGTCGACAAAAACCTCCATGAACTCGTCCTCGGCAAACAGCTCGCGCGCCATCCGTCGCTCCGACCGGAACGGCGATATGAAGGACACCACCACGATGAGACCGGCATCGACGAAAAGCCTGGCGGTCTCGGCGACGCGGCGGATGTTCTCGACCCGGTCGGCATCGGTGAAGCCGAGATCCTTGTTCAGGCCGTGGCGCACATTGTCACCATCCAGCACATAGGTGTGCCGCCCCGATGCGTGAAGCTGCTTCTCAAGCAGGCTTGCCACCGTCGACTTGCCCGAGCCCGACAGGCCGGTGAACCACAGGACGCAGGGCTTCTGCCCTTTCAGCTCGGCGCGGATGGACTTGTCGATATCGAGCTTCTGCCACTGGATGTTGGTGGCCCGGCGCAGCCCGAACTCAATCATGCCCGCGCCGACCGTCTTGTTCGTCAGGCGGTCGATAAGAATGAACCCGCCCATCTCGCGGTCATTCTTGTAGGGGTCGAATACCAGCGGACGGTCCAGCGACAGGTTGCAGAAGCCCACTTCGTTGAGCTCGAGGTTCTTGCCCGCCTGGTGCTCCAGATTGTCGACATTGAGCTTGTATTTGAGCGTGGAGATCGACGCGGAGGCATGCTGACTGCCTGACCTCAGGATATAGGTCCGGCCCGGCAGCATCGGCTGCTGATCCATCCAGATCACATGTGCCGCGAGCTGATCCGACATCTCCGCTTCGGCGTCCGGATCGCACAGAACGCCGCCGCGCGAGACATCGATTTCATCGGCAAGCGTGACCGTGACGGCATCCCCCGCATGTGCCTCTTCGAGATCGCCGTCGAACGTCACGATGCGCTCGACCGTTGTCGACTTGCCTCCGGGGAGTGCCGTCACACGATCTCCCGGACGTACGCTGCCGCCCGTGATCGTGCCGGCGAAGCCACGGAAATCGCTGCTGGCGCGGTTGACCCACTGAACCGGCATCCGGAAGGGACGAACGGTCCGGTCCGATGTCACGTCGACGGTCTCGAGATGCGCCATCAGGGTCGGCCCGTGATACCAGTCCATGTGCCCGCTCGGTTCGAGCACATTGTCTCCGCGCAATGCCGAAACCGGCACCGACACGACTTCCTCAAGGCCGAGCGACCGCGCAAAGTCCTCGAACTCGGCCGCAATCTCTTCGAAACGGTCCCTGGAGAACTCCACAAGGTCCATCTTGTTGACGGCGAGCGCGACCTTCCTGATCCCCAGCAGATTGAGAATGCAGCAATGCCGTCGCGTCTGGGTGATAACGCCTTTGCGCGCGTCGACGAGCACGATGGCGAAGTCGCAGGTTGAGGCGCCGGTCGCCATGTTGCGCGTGTACTGCTCGTGGCCCGGCGTATCGGCGACGATGAATTTCCGGTTCGGACTCGCGAAATACCGGTACGCCACGTCGATGGTGATGCCCTGCTCGCGCTCCGCCTGAAGCCCGTCGACAAGCAAGGCGAGATCGGGTTCACCCATGCTCGTCTTGTATTTTGCGGCTCCCGACTCGATGGCCGCGATCTGATCGTCGTAAACGAGCTTGGAATCGTAAAGCAGCCGCCCGATCAGCGTGCTCTTGCCGTCGTCGACACTGCCGCATGTCAGAAACCGCAGCAGGTCCTTTTTCGCGTCCTCCGCGAGAAGCGCCTCGACTCCGACGCTGTCGGGCGTCGTCCGGGGCTCGATGACCGTCAATTTGGGCATCAGAAGTACCCCTCCTGTTTCTTTCGCTCCATGGCACCGGCCTGGTCGTGATCGATAACGCGGCCCTGCCGTTCCGAGACACGCGACGCCATGAGCTCCGCGATGATGTCCGGAACACTTGCCGCCTGAGACTCGATTGCTCCCGTTAACGGATAACAGCCAAGCGTGCGGAACCGGATCATGCGGCTTTCCGGCTTTTCACCATCCCGCAGCGGCATACGCTCGTCGTCCACCATGATCAGCATCTCGTCGCGCTCCACAACGGGACGGGGTGCAGCAAAATACAGGGGAACGATCGGCACATCCTCCATATGGATGTAGCTCCACACGTCGAGTTCGGTCCAGTTTGACAAAGGAAAGACGCGAATGCTCTCGCCTTTGGCAATCCGCGTGTTGTAGGTGTGCCAGAGTTCGGGGCGTTGGTTCTTGGGGTCCCAAACGTGCGACTCGTTACGGAAAGAGAACACCCGTTCCTTTGCGCGCGAGCCTTCCTCGTCGCGCCGCGCGCCGCCGAACGCAGCGTCGAAACGGTGCGTGTCGAGCACCTGCTTCAGCGCCTGTGTCTTCATCACGTCGGTGTACAGGGCGCTGCCGTGGGTGAACGGGCTGATGTTCTCTCGCGCGCCCTCTTCATTGATGTGAACGATCAATTCCAGGCCGAGGCGCTGCACGGTCTCGTCCCGGAACGCCACCATCTCCTGGAACTTCCACGTCGTGTCGACATGCAGCAACGGAAATGGCGGCTTCGCCGGATAAAACGCCTTCATCGCCAGATGCAGCATGACCGCGGAATCCTTGCCGACGGAATACAGCATCACCGGACGTTCAAACTCAGCGACAACTTCGCGAAGGATATGGATACTCTCCGCTTCAAGTTGCCGGAGATAACGGGAAAGAACTTGTGTCATGAAAAAACCATAAATCTGCGTGGTTTGAGGCAACTATAGACGAAGCCGGGTTCGGTCCGCAGGAAAGTCCCCAACTGACTTAACGGCGACGCGACCTAGCACAAAGCGCATTGGTCATATGCTGGTCAAATTGGCGCAGGCCGCATGCAACACCATATCCGCTGAGACGTCATGTCTTACGGCACAGTTCATTTCAAAAGAGTCGACCAGGAAAGACACCCGGAACTGAACAATAGAGGGATTTAACATGCGAGCTTATGCCTCTGTTATCGTTGCCACTCTGGCATTCACCACTGCCGCGCATGCGGCGGAGCCGCCACCGCAGATCGGTCATGCGGAGCGCATTAAGGAAGATGTCACCGGAACACTCGAAACAGCGGAGCGCAAGCTCAAGAAGGGCGACAAGATCCACCAGAACGAGGTGATTGCGACCGCCGACAGGAGCGAAGCCGAACTCGTACTGGAGGACGATACCAAGCTCGCCGTCGGTCCGAAGTCCCGGATCACCCTCGATTCGTTCATCTATGCTCCGGACACGAAGAACGGCGAGGTCGTTATCAACGCCGCCAAGGGCGCATTTCGCTTCGTGACGGGCAAGAGCGCAAAGAGCGCCTACACCATAAAGACCCCCGCCTCGACCATCGGCGTCCGCGGCACGACCTTCGACGGGTTCGTCGACGATAACGGCGAAATCGCCTTGCTGTTGCTCGACGGCGAGATCGACGTCTGCAACTCCGCGCGGTCCTGCAAACGGCTGAACCGGAGAGGGTATTTTCTTCACATCCGCCGCAACGGCATCATCTCCGACCCCCGCAAATGGGATGGAACATTCTTCAACCACATTGACCTTGGCCACGCCTTCCCGTTCATCGGACGGCAACTCAGGATTTCACCCAAGGTCCGGTTTCGTCATGCCGACCTGCTCGGCGGCAGGCTGCTGCGCAAGGGTGTGGTGCCTCGCAACCGGACCATACAACGCAGATTGAAGCGCAACGTTCCGCGCCCGCGCATCCGTAAACCGTTCTGATTTTTCGGGCTCCGGCGGGGTTTAAGACTCAGACCCGAGCGCGGCGCCGAGATCGCGTTCGTATCCGAAAATGGCGGGCGTTCCGCCGGTATGGATGAAGACGATCGCCTGACCCTCATCCGCCGCCCGGGCCCGGTCGATGAAGCCGCACATGGCTTTCGCCGTGTAGACCGGGTCGGTGATCAGGGCTTCGGTTTCGGCCGCCATCTTCATGGCGGCGATAACCGCGTCGTTCAGTTGTCCATAGCCGGGCGCAAGGTAGGCATCGGTGAGCACGATGTCGTCTTCCGGAACAACAGGATTGTCCATCTCCAGCAACGCGGCGATTTCCTCGCAGCGGCTGGAAATCCGTCCGAGCTGCTGACCGGCATCGCGCCGCACGCACACTCCCGTCACCAGCGCCTCATGGCCGAGCGCGCGCAGACCGAACAGCATGCCGCCATGGGTATGCCCGCTGCCTGACGCCAGGACGACTTCCGAAAGCTCGATGCCGGCGGCCTCGCATTGCGCGAGAAGCTCACGCGCGGCATCCACATACCCGAGCGCGCCGAGCGGCGCGTGCCCCGGTGACAAGTGAATAACGTAAGGGTTCTTCCCTTCGGCCTTCAGACCTTGCGCAATCTCGCCGAGATTCGCATCGGCGCCCGCCTCGTCCTCGCCATGCGGATAACTGTGCAGGGTGGCGCCGAGGATCTTGTTGATCAGAACATTGCCCGAATTGCGATAGATGGGGTCGTTCTTGGGCACGCGTTCTTCGAGCTGGATATGACAGTCCATGCCCTTCATCCGGGCCGATGCCGCCGCGAGGCGTACGAAGTTGGACTGGACGGCCCCGGTAATCAGGACCGTGTCGGCGCCTTTGGCCTCGGCTTCGCCGATATAAAACTCCAGTTGCCGCACCTTGTTTCCGCCGAAGGCCGGACCGGTCATGTCATCGCGCTTCACGAAAAGGCGCGCGGCGCCGAGACGCGCGGCCATGTTCGTCATCTCCTCAAGCGGGGTCTCTCCGGTCACCAAGCTTGAACGTGCAAGTTCGTCCAGCCTGCCAAGCGGTTTCTGTCTGATCTCTACGGCTGCGTCCATCGATTGCCCCCGGGGCTTCATATGTTCAGGCTTGCGCGCCGGGTTGCTCCGGCGGCGGCGCCTTTTTACGCTTTTTCGAGCCGTTTTGCGATTTTGCCGTCTCGGCGAATTCGGCCTCGCGCTTGCGATAGCTCATGAAGCTCAAAGGAATTACCGCAAGATACATCAACGTGCCGACGGTCATGGTGATGTATGGATAGGTCAGGAGTACCGCGACGAACAAGGCGCCGAGAACAAACACCGGAAGGACGTATTCACGCGCGACACGCTGCCCGAAGAGTTTCCCCGAATAGGTCGGTACGAAACTCACCATCAGGAGGGCGATGCCCAAGGTATAAACCAGGATCAACGGTGTGAGCGCTCCGACGCCCGGCACCCCCATGCCTTCCAGATAGAGCGGCAACATCACGATCAGCGCGCCGGCGGGCGCCGGTACGCCGACGAAGTAATCTCCCTTCCAGTCCGGCTCGTCCGCGTCCAGGGCCACGTTGAACCGGGCGAGACGCAGCGCGGCGCACACCGAAAAAACCAGCACGACGATCCAGCCCATGCTGCGCAGACCATCAAGCGCCCAGGTGAAGACGATGATGGCGGGCGCGACCCCGAAGTTCACGAAGTCGGCGAGTGAGTCGAGTTCCGCACCGAAGCGCGAAGAGGCCTTCAGCAGCCGCGCGACGCGACCGTCGAGGCCGTCAAGGACCGCGGCAAGCACGATCGCGGCGATGGCGATGTCGAAGCGGTGCTCGATCGCCATGCGAATTGCGGTCAGCCCGGCGCATAGCGCCAGAAGCGTGAACATGCTCGGAATGAGGAGCCGAACCGGAATCTCCCGGCCGCGGAAACCGATGGACCGGCCCTTTCTCGGCGACTTGCCCGACCCTGCCGGGCTTTCAGGCTCAAACGGAGGAAAGACGTGGCTCATTGCTCTAACTGTTCATGCAGACTGCGTTTGGGCAGCTTGTGTTTCAGACGGTTCTTTCGCCTGGCCACTTGCACTGCCCAATTCGGCCAGCACGGTTTCGCCGCCGACAGCCGTCTGTCCAACCCTGACCAGCGCTTCGCATCCCGGCGGCAAGTAAACGTCGGTTCGGCTGCCGAAACGGATAAGGCCGAAACGTTCTCCGGCCGCCAAGGTATCGCCCTGACTGACAAATGTCACGATACGGCGGGCAATCAGCCCGGCGATCTGCACGCAGCCAATACGGGTCCCGTCACCCGTTTCGAGCGTCAGGCACTGGCGTTCGTTCTCCTCGCTCGCCTTGTCGAGATCGGCGTTGAGAAACTTGCCTGGAACGTATTCGATCTTGCGGATTCTGCCCGCGACGGGTGCACGGTTGATGTGCACGTCGAGGACCGACAGGAAGATCGAGATGCGTATGCGCGATTCCCCGTCGAGATCGAGTTCCCTCGGCGCAGTCAAACGTTCGATGGAACTGATCCGACCGTCCGCCGGGGCAATCACCACGTCGTCCCGGTCCGGCGGAAACCGTTCGGGATCGCGAAAGAAGTAGGCGCAGTAGATTGTCGCGATGATGCCGAGCCAGCCAAGGAACTGGGATATGGTGATCAACACAAGTGTGACCACTGCGGCGCCGATGACGAACTTGTACCCGTCCTTGTGGATCGGCGCGAGCATCGACGTGATGCTGTCAATCAGCGAATGCTTGTCCTGCAAATCTCACTCCCGTGTTCCGATGACAGTTTTCAAGGCCGCGAAATCGCACTAATCGACTGGCACGACCGGTTTGGTTTCCGGCGCCGCAGCTTCGGTTTCCGCTTCGTCGCCCAGCGCGGTGGCCAGCTTTTCGCGCGCGGCGTCGGCCTCGCGCTGGCGCTGCCACATGCCGGCGTATAGCCCGTGTTCGCGCAGGAGCGCGGCATGGGTTCCCTGCTCGACGATCTCGCCCTTGTCGAGAACGATGATGTTGTCGGCATGGACGACAGTCGAGAGACGGTGGGCAATGACGAGGGTTGTCCGATCCTGCGCGACCCGCTCCAGCGACTCCTGGATCTCCTTCTCGGTGTAGCTGTCGAGCGCGGAGGTCGCCTCGTCAAGCATCAGGATTGGCGGGCCCTTCAGAATCGTGCGCGCGATCGCGACACGCTGCTTCTCGCCGCCCGAGAGTTTCAACCCGCGCTCACCGACCATCGTCTGGTACTTCTGGGGCAACGTCATGATGAAATCGTGGATCTGCGCAAGCTTCGCCGCCTCGCGGACCTTCTCGTCGGATGCCTCGGGATCGCCGTAACGGATATTGTATTCGATCGTGTCGTTGAACAGCACCGTGTCCTGCGGGACCATTCCGATGGCCGCCCGGAGCGAATGCTGCGTCACATCGCGGATGTTCTGCCCGTCGATCAGGACCTCTCCCCCGGAGACATCGTAGAATCGGAACAGGATGCGGGAGATCGTCGATTTGCCTGCGCCGGACGGACCGACAATGGCAACCATGTGCCCGGCGGGGATCTCGAAGCTGATGTTCCGGATGATCTCCCGGTCCGGGTCATAGGCAAACGAGACGTCCTTGAACTCGATACGCCCCTTGGACACGTCGAGCGGCCTGGCGCCAGGTTCGTCGACGATTTCCGGTTTCCGCTCGAGCAGCGCGAACATGGTCTCCAGATCGACCAGGCCCTGTCTGACCTCGCGGTAGACCATCCCCAGCAGATTGAGCGGCTGCTGCAACTGAATGAGAAGCGCATTGACCATCACGAAATCACCAACCGTCAGTGTTCCGGCGACGACACCCCTTGCCGCCAGATACATGCAGGCGGTCAGCCCGACACTGAAGATCAGTGCCTGGCCGGCGTTGAGAACGCCCAATGAGTAAAAGGTCTTGACCGCAGCGGTTTCATATTTGGCCATCGACTGATCGAAGCGGCGCGACTCCAGCTCCTCGTTGCCGAAATATTTGACGGTTTCGAAATTCAAAAGGCTGTCGACCGCCTTGGTGTTCGCGTCATTGTCGGCGGCATTCCAGTCGCGGCGGATTTCGATGCGCCACTCGCTGGCCTTGAAGGTGAACCAGACGTAGACCGCCATGGTCACAAAGACGATCGCAAGGAACTCCCAACCGAAGTACACGGCCATGACGACAGCGATCATCATGAGCTCGATTACGGTCGGGATCGAGTTCAGGATCGTCATGCGGATGATGAGTTCGACGGCCTTGATACCGCGTTCGATCACCCGGCTCAGCCCGCCGGTGCGGCGTTCGAGATGAAACCGAAGCGACAGCCGGTGCAGGTGGCGGAAGGTCTGGTTGGCGAGCATACGCACCGCGTTCTGACCGACCCGCGTGAACAGCACGTCGCGAAGCTGTGCGAACGCGATCATCATCACCCGGCCCATGCCGTAAGCGACAATCAGCATTGCGGGAATGGTCGCCAACACCAGAGGCGATGCGAACGCGTCCGCGCCCGTTGCACTGTTTGTCAGCCAGTCGACGGCGCCCTTGTAGGCGAAAGGCACGGCGACGGTTACCGCCTTGGCGGCGACAAGCGCGACGAAGGCGAGCACCACCCGCAGCTTCAAATCCGGCCTGTCCTTGAGCCAGACATAGGGAAGCAACTCCCGCAACACGCTGAAATGGCCGGCGCGCGCGGAGAAGATATCCGGCTCGTTATAGTTGTCGTTCCGAGTGTCCATCGTCCGGTGTATACGGATTGCCGGGGGCCAAAAAAACAAGGGGCGGAGGTCTGCCACCCCTGCCCCACGCCCTAAAGAGATAAACCTACCCGGATCATACGGCAAGCCGAGCGGCCATTCGGACACCTCGAACCTCATACGCATACAGGTGTGTTCGGGCGGAGCTTGACGCTTTTCGCCCGTGATGGCAGATGCGCACCATGAAAAATCTGGTGAAGAACATCTGCGTCTATTGCGGTTCCAGCCCGGGCCGGAATCCGGACTACGCCGAAGCGGCGCAGCAACTCGGCAAGGCGATGGCCGATGCCGAGATCGGTCTGGTCTATGGCGGCGGCTCGATCGGACTCATGGGCGAAATCGCACGTTCGGTCCTCGATCACGGTGGTTACGTGACCGGAATCATCCCGGAATTTCTCAGCGACCGTGAAATCATGCTCACCGAGGTTCAGGAACTGATCATCACCCACAGCATGCATGAACGAAAACAGGTGATGTTCGAGCGGTCCGATGCCTTCGTCGCCCTGCCCGGCGGCATAGGCACGCTGGAAGAGCTGGTGGAACAGCTCACCTGGTCACAGCTCGGTCAGCACACCAAGCCCGTCATTCTCGCAGACGTGAACAGTTTCTGGTCCCCGTTTCTGGTGCTGATCGACCATATGCGCCGAGAGGCCTTCATCCGTTCCCCGTACGAGGTCCACTTAACCGCGGTTAAGGACGTGAAGGACATCGTTCCGGTGGCGGAAAGCCTGGTCGCCAAGGCCGCCGAAATCGCGGACGGCAAACTCTCCCCGGAGCAATTCTGAAGGCGGAGTCTTGTAAGTCAGGTCCGCATCGGCGGGCGCGGACCAGCCGACACCGGACGTTTCGTGAACCTCAGTTCCCGTTGCAGAACATAGAGACTCGCGGCGGCGACGATCAGGGTGCCGACAATCGTCCATCCGTCCGGCAATTCGCCGAAAAGAAGATAGCCGAACAGGACCGCCCAGATCATGAAACTGTATTTGAGCGGCGCGACGAGGCCGGCCTCGCCGTGCCGGAAGGCCTCGATCATCAGGTACTGACCGCTGGCGACAAACAGCGCGCTGATCGCGAAAATCATCAGATCATCCATGCCGAGCGGCGTCCACGCGAACGGTAAGGTCAGGGACGACGCAGCGATCACCGTGCAGGTCGTGAAGAACAGCACGGCGACGCTGGTTTCCGTTTGCGAGATCCGGCGCGTAATCAGATCGCGGATGCTGCCACACAAGGCGGCGCCAAGGGGAAACAGAACGGCCCAGTGAACAACACCGCCGTCAGGCCGGACAATGAACAACACCCCGGCAAAGCCGACGAGCACGGCGAGCCAGCGGCGCCAGCCGACTTTCTCGCCGAGTGCCAACGGCGCAAGCGCGGTGATGAACAGTGGTCCCGTGAAGGTAACCGCGATCGCGTCCGCGAGCTTGAGGTGGATGAGCCCGTTGACGAACAAAAACGAACTCCCCACGACGAACACGGCGCGAAACGCCTGTCCGCGCACGTTCTTGACCTTCAACAACCCCACCCCACCGAGGAAATAGGCGAGCAACACGATCCACGGCAGGACGAGGACACCGCGCATGAAAAGCACCTGGCCGACGGGATAGGAGCCGGCCAGGGACTTGACGAGCGCGTCGTTGAGCGAGATCAGCGCCGTGGCGAACAGCATGCACACGACCGCACGCGTCGCGTCCATGTGCGCTTCGTCTGCCACGCTTTTGAAAGCCACAACCCAGCCCTTCAGACGCACGGCGGGGATCCGCACGCCCTTTTGTTCACGACTGTAGGTACATCCGGCTTGGAACGTTAGCGGTTTTTTGGATTTGGTCGAAAAGGTTCTAGGGCGACGGGGCGCCGTCGCGAATGAGCTTGTAGTTGATGGAGTCGAGCAGGGCTTCAAACGACGCATCGACGATGTTGGGCGAGACTCCGACGGTGAACCAGCGGTTGCCCGACCCGTCGCGGCTTTCGACCAGAACGCGCGTAACCGCATCCGTGCCGCCGGTCAGAATCCGCACCTTGTAGTCGACCAGTTCGAGGTCGTCGATATAGTCCTGGTAATTGCCGAGATCCTTGCGGAGTGCCGTGTCGAGCGCATTGATCGGGCCGTTGCCCTCGCCGACGCTCATGACCGTCGACCCGTTCACGTGAACCTTGACGGTCGCCTCGGAAACCGTGACCAGCTCGCCGACGGCGTTGTGGCGGCGCTCGACCATGACCCGAAAACTGTCGACCTCGAAGAAGCGCGGCACGTTGCCGAGCGTCCGGCGCGCGAGGAGTTCAAACGAGGCATCAGCGCCTTCATAGGCGTATCCGGTTGCCTCGCGGCGTTTCACCTCGTCAAGCAAACGATCGAGTTTCGGATCGTCCTTTTGCGCCGTGATGCCGATGCGCTCCAGCTCGCCCATGATGTTCGACCGGCCGCCCTGGTCGGAGACGTAGAGGCGGCGTTCGTTCCCGACAAGCTCGGGATTCACATGCTCATAAGTCTCCGGCTCTTTCAGTATCGCGGAGGCGTGAATGCCGGCTTTCGTTGCGAACGCGGCCTCGCCCACATAAGGGGCGTGACGGTTCGGCGCGCGGTTGAGCAGTTCGTCGAGCAGGCGGGACGCATGGGTGAGCGTGCGCAACTGATGCGCGGTCACGCCTGTCTCATAGTGATCCGCATATTTCGACTTGAGCATCAGTGTCGGGATGATCGAGGTCAGGTTGGCATTGCCGCAGCGTTCGCCAAGTCCGTTCAAGGCGCCCTGGATCTGGCGCGCGCCGGCGCGGACGGCGGCCAGCGTGTTGGCGACGGCGTTTTCCGTATCGTTGTGCGTGTGGATGCCGAGATGGTCCCCGGGCACGACTTTCGTGACGTCGTGCACGATCTCTTCGATCTCGGTCGGCAGCGTGCCGCCATTGGTGTCGCACAGCACGACCCATCGCGCGCCCTGATCGTAGGCCGCCCTGGCGCAGGCCAGCGCGTACTCCCGATCCGCCTTGTAGCCGTCGAAGAAGTGCTCGCAATCGAGCATCGCCTCACGCCCCGCGTCGGTCACCGCCTTCACCGACTCCGATATGGCGGAGACGTTCTCCTCGTTGCTGATACCGAGGGCGACGCGCACATGATAGTCCCAGGATTTCGCAACAAGGCAGATCGCGTCGCACTCCGCCCGGAGCAGATCCTGGAAACCGGGATCGTTGGACACGCTGCGTCCGGCCCGTTTCGTCATGCCGAACGCAGTGATCCGCGCGTTCTTGAGCTTGCGTGCCTCGGCGAAGAACTCGGTATCGACGGGATTGGCGCCCGGATATCCGCCTTCGATGTAGTCGACACCGACCGCATCCAGGGTTTCGGCAATCAGGAGTTTGTCTTCCAGGGAAAAATCGATGCCGATGGTCTGCGCACCGTCGCGTAACGTGGTGTCGAACAGATAGAGGCGTTCTTTGTTGCTCATGACATGCCCCTAAATCAGGCCGGCGAGATGAAACGCGACGGCCATCGCCAGAACAAGCACGACGAGCTTGATCGCCACGTACCCCTTCCATCGGCGTGGAAACGGCAGATCCTTCTTGTGCAGCGGATCGGTCATCGTGCGATCTCCCATGTCGTACCCTCCGGCCCGTCCTTCAGGGCCACCCCCATGCCGGCAAGTTCGTCGCGGATGCGGTCGGCTTCGGCGAAGTCCTTCGATTGTCTCGCCTCCAGCCGCGCGGCAACGAGGCTTTCAATCTTCTGCTCGTCGACGTCAACCGACGCGGGCCTCCATGCCGCCCACTCCTGTGTGCTCCGACCGAGCAACCCGATAAACCGCGCGCATGCCTTCAGGGACGCGGCGGCGCCTTTCTCTCCGCTCGCCGCTTCACGGCGCAGCTCGTGCATGGCCGCCAGCGCTTTCGGCGTGTTGAGGTCATCACACAGCGCATCGAGAACGTCGGCGCACAGTGCACCCTCGCCTTCGACGTTGGCGGTCAACTGGTACCAATGATCGAGCGTGCGCTTCGCTTCCCGCACACCGGCTTCCGTCCAATTGAAGGGTTGACGGTAGTGTGTCGTCAGCATGGCCAGCCGGATGGCCTCACCCGGCCACTCCTGCAGCAGGTCGTGGATGGTGATGAAGTTGCCGAGGGATTTCGACATCTTCTCACCCTCGACCTGCAGATAGCCGTTGTGCATCCACACCTGGGCCATCGTCGGCGTACCGAAGCAGCATCGCGACTGCGCGATTTCGTTCTCGTGATGGGGAAAGACGAGGTCGATGCCGCCACCGTGGATATCGAAGATCTCGCCGAGATGTTCCGCCGACATGGCAGAGCACTCGATGTGCCAGCCGGGCCGCCCCGGAGTCGCGATACCGCATGGACTGTCCCAGCCAGGCTCGCCGTCTTTGGACGGTTTCCACAGCACGAAGTCCATCGCGTCCTTCTTGTACGGCGCGACCTCGACCCGCGCGCCCGCCTCCATCTCGTCGACGGAGCGTTTCGACAGTTTGCCGTAGTCGGGCATGGACGGGACGTGAAACAGAACGTGCTCTTCCGCCGCGTAGGCGTTCCCTTTCTCGACCAGCCGTTCGATCAACGCCTTCATCTGCTCGATGTGATCGGTCGCGCGTGGCTCGATCGTGGGAGGAAGCACGCCGAGCGCCGCGATGTCTTCGTGGAATTGCCGCGTGGTGCGCGCCGTGACTTCGCTGATCGGCACGCCCTCCTCGGCGGCCCGCGCGTTGATCTTGTCGTCAACGTCGGTGATGTTGCGCGCGTAGGTCACGTGTTCGGTGCCATAGACGTGGCGCAGCAGCCGGAAAAGTACATCGAACACGATGACGGGGCGCGCATTTCCGATATGCGCGTAGTCGTAGACGGTCGGCCCGCAGACATACATGCGCACATTGTCCGGATCGAGTGGCGTGAACGTTTCTTTCTTGGCCGTGAGCGTATTGTAGAGTTTGAGTTCCAACAGTCCGTCTCCGGCTGGCGGGGCGTTCACAGCAGCAAATTACGAGAAGAGTCGGGAGAACGGCCGCGCCAGCTTTTTGCTAGGCGCAGATAATAATGCTGCAAATGATAGCAACAGGTATACGCGCGTTTCCCGTCATGGCGCACGACAATGCTCAAGAAGGCTTAACAGGTCAAGGCGTTTGATGCCGGTCGGGTCCGATTGCGTCAGACGAAGGTGATTTCGATGCGCCCGAGCGCGCCGTAGTCGGCCAACGCCCGCTGTCCGGGCTTGATGTAGTGGAACCCGGTGCACGTTCCGGTGGACACGATCTCACCCGCCTTCAGCCCCAGTCCCCTTTTGGGCAACGTGTTTGCCAGCCATTCGAGCACATTGAAGGGATGACCGAGCACGTTAGCGCCGGTTCCCTCTGCAATCTGCTCGCCATCGACCGTGAGCACGACCGGGTGCGTCGCCAGATCCAGGTCGCGCCATTCCTGACAAGGTTCACCGAGAACGAGGCCGCCGTTGAGCCCGCAATCCGCGGCCGCCAGGCCGACATTATCCTGCAGAAGGGAATCGAATCGCGGCGATATCAGTTCGAACGCGGGAATGAGCACGTCGACCGCGTCAAGAACCTCCTCGCGCGTATAGGCTTCGCCGCGCGGCGGCAGATCACGTGCGAACCGGAAGGCGAACTCGCACTCGATACAATGGTGCGGGAACGTTGCCGCGTGCGGATGCGCGGGCGACGTATAAATATCCGGCGCATAGAAAGGTCCATAGAATGGTTCCTCGACGCCGTAGACCTCCTGCACCTTGGGCGCGGTGGCGCCGACCTTCCAACCGGCCAAAGGCCTGCTCCAGGACGCCATGAAAGCATCCTGAATCCTGTAGCCATCACCGATCTTTACAGGCGATATCTCATCCAGGCCCTGAAGCAGCCGGCCCTCTTCCCGCGCTCCCGCGATCTCACGCGCCGCGCCCTCAATCTGTTCAGGTGTCATGGTCCCCCCAATGTCGGACTGGTCACGTCGGACCGCCTAGTCGATAATGCAAAGCGTGCACCATTTGCAGGAATTGCCACATCCGGTCAAATTATGTGATCAAAGGCCACCTTGCACGAACCCGGGTCCCGACGTATTGGTGCCTCATTGACCCCATAATTTGACTGAATCGCGAACTGCGAGTGATGCGAGCGGCCAGATGTTGTTGAACCTGAAGCGAAAATTACCGGAGGCCCGGCGGTTTATCGCCCGGCATCGCAAGCTGTCGGTTTCGGCGCTTTGCGGCGGTCTCGTCGCTTTCGGCGTTGCCGGAGCCTGGTCTCTGGCCGTTGCGCAGCAACCTTATCCGGGCCAGGCGCCCTACCCGCAGCCGAATCAGGGGCCGCCGCCGAATTATCAGCAGGCCTATCCGCAGCCCGGCTATCAGGGCGGGAATGCACCCTCGACCCGTGATCTGCGGTGCGCGCAGCTTGAACATCAACTGGCGAACGAGTGGGTTCAGCGTCAGCAGGGCCGTGGCGACAGGCGCAGCATCGAGCGCAACATCCGCAAATATGACCGCATCTACCAGACCACCCAGGCAAAAGCGAACCGGCAGGGGTGTTATCGGAGCAACTTCATTTTTGGCCGGTCGCTCGTACGTACCCCGAAATGCATGCGGCTCCATCGTCAGGTCGAAGAGGCCAGGCGCCAGCTTGAGAATCTGCACGCGCAGCGTCAGGCCTCGCGCGGCGGCCGCAACAGACGCCAGGCCGAGGTGGCAAATGCCCTGGCGCGGGCCGGATGCGCCCCGAGAGGACAACGCCAGGCACGGCGCGGTGGCGGACTGCTGCGCTGGTTCGAGGAATGGGACACGTCACCGCGTCGAGATCTGCGCACGTCGCGTATCGAAGACTACGCGACATACCGGACCTTGTGCGTGCGCTCCTGCGACGGATACTACTTCCCGGTCAGCTACTCGACGCTCCCGAGTAATTTCGGACGCGACATACAGCAATGCCAGTCGCAATGCGCCGCCCCCGCGGAGTTGTTCGTCTACCGGAACCCGGGTGAGGAAGCCGAACAGGCGGTCTCCACCGACGGGTTGCGCGCATACAACGATCTTCCCAATGCGTGGCGCTATCGCAAGGAGTATGTGAAGGGTTGCTCGTGCAAGACCACCGAGTACAACCCCGACGAAATCGCCACGTCGAACCAGAAGGCCGAGGCACCGCAGTCGGAAGTACCGTCTCCCGCCGGATCGGGTAGTGGCGCGCAGTTCGCCGACGACCAGAACAAGCCTGAACAGACCCAGTAGGTCTGCGTTCCAATATTCCAGTTAGAGGTCTTCCCGGAACCGGTTGGTGATCGGATAGCGCCGGTCGCGGCCGAAGTTCTTTTGCGTGATCTTCACGCCCGGCGGTGACTGGCGGCGCTTGTACTCGGCCAGATAGAGCAGTCGCTCCACGTCGCTCACGGTCTTCTCGTCATGGCCGCGGGCGACGATGTCGGCAAGCGGCATTTCCTGCTCGACAAGGCATGCGAGAATATCGTCAAGAACGTCATAGGGCGGCAGGGAGTCCTGATCGGTTTGTCCGGGCTTCAGCTCCGCCGTGGGCGCCTTGGTGATGATGTTCTCCGGGATGACGATGCCGTCCGGCCCCAGACCGCCGCGCGGCACGTTTGCGTTGCGCCAGCGCGCGAGGGTGTAGACCTCCGTCTTGTAGAGATCCTTGATCGGGTTGAAGCCGCCGTTCATGTCGCCATAAAGGGTCGCATACCCGACCGACATTTCCGATTTGTTTCCCGTGGTCACCAGCATCGATCCGAACTTGTTGGAAACGGCCATCAGCATGGTGCCCCGCGTGCGGGACTGAACGTTCTCCTCCGCCGTCCCAGCGGGAAGGCCGTCGAACAAAGGCTTCAGGCTCTCGGTGAACCCGTCGACCGGCTTGTGGACCGGAACGATGTCGTAGCGGACGCCAAGCGCCTCGGCACACTCCGCGGCGTCGTTCAGGCTTTCATTGCTCGTATAGGCGTATGGCAGCATGACGCAGTGCACCTTTTCAGGACCCAGCGCATCAACCGATATCGCCGCGCACACGGCTGAGTCGATGCCGCCGGAAAGTCCAAGCACAACACCGGGAAAGCCGTTTTTGCTGACATAATCTCTCAAGCCGAGAACGCACGCCGCATAGTTCGCCGCGTCGCCTTCCTCAAGAGTGGCCAGATCGCCCCGTTCGCAGCGCCACGTCTCGTCGTCCCGCACCCATTCGGTCAGGATTATGGCTTCCTCCCAGGCCGGGAGTTGAACCGCAAGCGAGCAGTCCCTGTTCAGCACGAAAGACGCCCCATCGAAAACGAGCTCGTCCTGGCCGCCGACCTGGTTGACATAGGCGAGAGGAACACCGGTCTCCGTCACCCGCGCGGCAGCGAGGTTGATGCGTACGTCCGTTTTGCCCGAGGAGTACGGCGAGCCGTTCGGCACGAGCAGCAGTTCCGCACCTGTTTCGACAAGGCACTCGCACACTTCCTCGCCCCAGATATCCTCGCAGATGGGCACGCCGATCCGCACGCCGCGGAAATTGACGGGACCCGGCAGCGGTCCGGCGGAGAAAACGCGCTTCTCGTCGAACACGTCATAGTTCGGCAGATCGTTCTTGTAGCGGACGGCGGATATCTCACCGCCGTCGAGCAACGCCACTGCGTTGTAAACGTTTTCGCCCTCTTCCCAGGGCGCACCGATCAGAACCGCCGGACCGCCGTCCGCCGTTTCCTTGGCCAGCGCCTCGATCTCGGCACGCACGGCGGCGCGAAACGCCGGTTTCAGAACAAGGTCCTCCGGCGGATAGCCGCAAATGAAAAGCTCTGTGAAGACGACGAGGTCCGCGTTCTGATCCGCGGCGCTCGCGCGCGCTTTTCTCGCCCGGGCGCCATTGCCGGCGATATCACCGACGACCGGGTTGAGCTGCGCGAGGGCAATACGGATCGTGTCCATCTCATCATTTGGCATGGGCGGAGATTACCGGTGCGCCGGAACGGCCCGCAAGGGCCGTCCCGTTTGACTCATCGACGCATGGAACGCGGCGTCATCCGCCGGACGCGGACTTCCGCGGCGCGGCGGGTTCGGCACGGTCCCGTTTGAGGCGGTCCGAGATCAGGAATGCCAGCTCAAGCGCCTGATCGGCGTTGAGGCGCGGATCGCAATGGGTGTGGTAGCGGTCGGAAAGGTCCGTCTCCGTCACTTCGCGCGCGCCGCCGATGCACTCGGTCACGTTCTTGCCGGTCATCTCCAGATGCACGCCGCCCGGGTGCGTTCCTTCGGCCCGGTGAATGTCGAAAAAGGCCTCGACCTCCTGGAGGATCAGATCGAACGGCCGGGTCTTGTACCCGTTTGACGCCTTGATCGTGTTGCCGTGCATCGGGTCGCAGGACCACACGACGCTCTTTCCCTCACGCTCGACCGCGCGGACCAAGTCCGGAAAAACCTCACCTGCCTTGTCGGCGCCGAATCGGCAGATCAGCGTCAGACGGCCCGGCTCATTCTCCGGATTGAGAACGTCGGCAATCCGGATCAACTCGTCCGGGTCCGTCGAGGGTCCGCACTTCATGCCGATCGGATTCTTGACGCCGCGGGCAAACTCGATATGGGCGTGGTCCGGCTGGCGGGTCCGGTCGCCGATCCAGACGAAGTGGCCGGACGTCGCGTACCAGTCGCCGGACGTGGAATCGATCCGTGTCAGGGCCTGCTCGTAGCCGAGCAACAGCGCCTCGTGTGACGTGAACACGTCGGTCGACCGAAGCTGGGGCGTATTCTCCGGGGTCAGGCCGCAGGCGCGCATGAACTCCAGGCACTCGGAAATCCGGTCGGCGACTTCCTCGTAGTGCTTCTCCGCCGGGCCATCCTTCAGAAAGCCGAGGTTCCATTGGTGAACGTGGTCGAGATTGGCATAGCCGCCCGTTGCCAGCGCGCGCAGCAGGTTCAGCGTTGCGGCCGACTGTCGGTACGCCTTGAGCAGGCGCTGCGGGTCGGGAATGCGCGAGCTCTCCGTGAACTGGATATCGTTGATGATGTCACCGCGGTAGCTGGGCAACTCGATGTCGCCCTGCTTTTCCGTAGGCGCCGAACGCGGCTTCGCGAACTGGCCGGCGATACGTCCGAGCTTCACCACCGGACAGCCGCCGGCAAAGGTAAGAACAACCGCCATTTGCAGAAACACGCGGAAGAAGTCGCGGATATTGTCGGCGCCGTGCTCGGCGAAGCTCTCGGCACAATCGCCGCCCTGCAGCAGAAAGGCCTCACCCCGCGATACGTTGCCCAACTGTCGCTTCAGCTCCCGGGCCTCACCTGCAAACACGAGCGGCGGAAACGTCGCGAGCTGCTCCTCGACCGACTCGAGTTTCTCGGCATCGGGATAATCGGGCACCTGTACGATCGGCTTCGAGCGCCAGGTGTCGGGGGACCAGGGTGCAGCCATAACTCTAAACTCCGAATAGAATGGATGATCGCTGGGGAGGCTTAAGCAAACGTTTTAACTGGTTTGAGATCCCAACCGGATCGATCACGCCTCGCGATCGTGTTCGCTATATAGGCCATTGCCCCCATTGTGACCAGTACGTGTCGACCTTCAAACGACCCGCAAGGATGAAAGACCATGCCCGTTACACCCTTTCCAGAGCATTCGCACGATCCGGGGGATATCGCCCGCCGGCTGCAGGACGGTCCGAGGATCAGTTATCTGCGCGACTGGGTCTATGGCGGCATCGACGGAACGGTGACAACGTTTGCCATCGTCGCCGGTGCTGTCGGCGCCGACCTGTCGAACCGGTTCCTGCTGATTCTCGGCGTTGCCAACCTGCTGGCGGACGGTTTTTCCATGGCGGCGGCGAATTACTCCGGCACCAAGGCGGAGATCGAGGAGTACAGCCTCGTTCGTGAAATGGAAGAGCGGCACATCGACACCGAGCCTGAAGGCGAGCGCGAGGAAATCCGCCAGATCTTCATGGCCAAGGGCTTCAAGGGGAGAGCCCTGAAGGATGCCGTCGATGTCATCACCGCTGAGAAGGAGCGGTGGATCGACACGATGATGACGGAAGAGCACGGGCTTCCGCGCGTGACCCGTTCACCGGTCACCGCGGGCCTGGTGACTTTTTTGGCGTTCGTGGCTTGTGGATTCCTGCCCGTGGCCCCATTTGCGTTCGGTGTGCACGCCAGCATTGTTGTCTCCGTTGCAATGGCGGCGTTCACCTTTTTCCTTATCGGCTCCTTGCGGAGCCGTTGGTCTCCAGTACATTGGTTGAGGGCGGGGACGGAAACCCTTGTTATCGGCCTTGTTTCTGCCGGTGTCGCGTATCTTGTTGGTGATTTTCTCAAACAAATCGTGTGACGGGGACCGGTTCATCCGTTTGGTCCTTCCCGCCACATCACGGTGACGCCATGGAACTTGTACATCCGAGTTTTACGGTTGGGGCCGAGGAGGAATACCTTCTCGTCGATCTCGAAACACTGGATCTGGTCAGCGAGCCCCCCGCTGACCTCATGACCAGGTGCGAAGCGGCCCTCGCCGAGGGGCAGGTCAGCCCGGAACTGCTGCAATCGCAAATCGAGGTTGGCACGCCCGTGTGCAAATCTGTGTCGGAGGTGCGCAAGGAGCTGTGCCATCTGCGCAGGACCGTCGCGGATGTCGCGCGCGAATTCGGCCTCGCGCCGATGGCCGCCTCAACACACCCTTTCGCCAAGTGGTCCGAGCAGCACCACACGGACAAGGAGCGGTACAATGTGATCGCCCAGGATCTGCAGGTGGTCGGCCGCCGCCTCGTCATTTGCGGGATGCACGTGCATGTCGGCATCGAGGACGACGATCTGCGGATCGATATCCTGAATCAGGCCGCTTATTTCCTGCCGCACCTGCTGGCGCTTTCGACGTCGTCCCCGTTCTGGCAGGGGGACCAGACCGGTCTTCGCTCATACCGCCTGTCCGTGTTCGACGAATTGCCGCGCACCGGCCTTCCTCCCCAGTTTTCCAGCTTCAGCGAGTTCGAGCGCACCGTCTCGACGCTCGTCAATGCAGGTCTCATCGAGGACGCAACGAAGCTCTGGTGGGACCTGCGTCCGAGCGCGCGCTTCCCGACCCTCGAGATGCGCATAACCGACGTATGTCCGTTACTGGACGACGCGATTTGCATCGTGGCCCTGTTCCAGTGCATTTGCCGCCTGCTCTACCGGCTTCGGCGCAATAACCAGCGCTGGCGCTACTATGCGCCGTTCCTCGTCAACGAAAACCGCTGGCGGGCGCAACGCTACGGAACCACGGAAGGGCTGGTCGATTTCGGGCGTGGAGAACTGATCCCGAGCGCCGATCTGCTGTCGGAATTGCTTGGACTGATTGCCGAGGACGCCGAGGCGCTCGGATGCACGGCTGAAGTCACGCACGCGAAGACGGTTATCGCGCGCGGTACGAGCGCGGAGCGGCAGGTCAAGCGCTTCGAGGACGCCAAGGCGCAGGGCATGAGCGAAGAAGACGCACTCAAGGCCGTCGTTGAGCAACTGCTGGAAGAGACGCTCACGGATACCTAGAAGTGCAGCCTTGTCGGAATGGCTCCGACTTGTTCGAAAAAGCTCTAAAGCTGGATATTCATTCCGCCGTCGACCGTGAGCCCCTCACCGGTGATGAATGAGGCGTCGTCGCTGGCGAGAAACAGGGCTGCCTTGGCGATGTCCCGTGTTTCCGCGAACCGCTTCAGCGGCGTGCGGTCGATCAGTCCCTGGCGCACGGCTTCATTGCGCAGGATACGCTCCGTCATCGCCGTCGCCGCGTATCCCGGACAGATATAGTTCACGCGTACATCGAATGCGGCGTATTCAACCGCAATGCTCCGGGAAAGCCCGGCGATCGCGGCCTTGGTCGTGGAATAGGCCGAGAGCTGGCGCACGTGCACGCCCTCCATGATCGATGAGATGTTGATGATGGAAGCCCCCTCGGCCGCCCTCAGCAGCTTCAACGCGTCACGGGACAGGCGCATTGCCGCCGTGAGATTGATGTCGAGGATTTCCTCCCACTGTTCATCGGAGATGTGGCGGAAGTCTTCGCGCTGGGTGATACCCGCGTTGTTGACCAGGACATGCAGCCGCCCGTGCTCCTGTCCGATCGCATCGAGAACCGCGGCGATGTCTCCCTTCTGCCGCACATCAAGCCGTATGGCGGTTCCCGTCCCGCCTTCGCCCGAGATCAGATTGACCGTCTCGGTGTTGCTTGCATCGTCCACGTCGCCGGCATAGATGTGCGCGCCTTCGCGCGCGAACTCCTGCGCAATGGCCCGTCCGAACCCTCCACCTGCGCCCGTGATCAGCGCAACTTTGTTCTCCAGCCGCCCCATTTGATCCGTACCCAAACCTTTTTTCTTCTTATCGGCTCAAAATCCGCCGGGCACAACTATTCGGCGGCGGCCGGCACCCATTTTTCACGCATTGTCACCAGTTCTTCCGCCGCGCTGGGGTGCAGCGCCATGGTGGCGTCGAAATCAGCCTTGGTCGCCCCCATGTGAAGCGCGATCGCCGCGGCCTGTACGATCTCGGCAGCGTCAGGTCCGAGAATATGGCAACCCACGATCCGCTCGCTCTCGGCATCAACGATCAGCTTGACCATCATCCGCTCATCGCGCCCGGAAAGCGTGTGTTTCAGTGCCCGGAACCGGCTCTTATAGATATCGATCTCCTTGTACGCCTTGCGGGCGTCCGCTTCTGTCAGACCGACGGTTCCGATTTCGGGGTCCGTGAATACGGCGGTGGGAATGCAGGAGTAATCGACCTTGGTGGCATTGCCGTTGAAGACGGTCTCCGCGAATGCCGCCCCTTCGCGAATGGCAACCGGCGTCAGTTGCACGTCGTGGGTGACATCCCCCACCGCGTAGATGTTCTCAGCCGAACTGCGGTTGAAATCGTCGACAATGACCTCTCCGGTGGATCCCATCTTGACGCCGGCGCTCTCAAGGCCCAGCCCCTGCGTGTTCGGCACCCGGCCCGTCGCATACATCACCAGGTCCGTCTCGACCGTTTCGCCGGACGACAGCGACAGGGCGTATGCCGCGTTGGTGCGGGTGATCTCCGTCACGTCGGTCCTGAGGCTGATGTCGATGCCGCGCGCACGCATGGCTTCTGCCACGCCGTCCCGCAGGTCATCGTCGAACCCGCGCAGCACCTGAGGCCCGCGATAAATCACATGAACATCGACGCCAAGTCCGTTGAAAATACATGCAAATTCAAGAGCGATATATCCGGCGCCGACGATCGCGATCCGCTTCGGCAAGGTCTCGAGATGGAAGGCTTCGTTTGACGTTATGGCGTGCTCCGCGCCCGGTATCTCCGGAACGAAAGGCCGCCCTCCGGTCGCCACAAGGATGTAGCGCGCGGTGCGCGTCTGTCCCGATCCGGCAAGCTTGATCGTATGCGCATCCACGAGCTCGGCGCGTTCATGAAGTGTCTCGACGCCTGCCTTCTTCAGGTTCTGCGCGTACAGCCCCTCAAGGCGCTTGATCTCCCTGTCCTTGTTGGCCACCAGCGTCGGCCAGTCGAACGACAGTCCGTCGACGTTCCAGCCGAACCCGGCCGCATCTTCGATGTCACCGCTCACATGCGAAGCGTAAACGAACAGCTTTTTCGGGATGCAGCCGCGGATCACGCATGTGCCGCCGTAACGGTACTCCTCGGCGATGGCGACCTTCGCACCGCTGAGCGCGCTCATGCGCGCGGCACGCACCCCGCCCGATCCGCCGCCGATGACAAACAGGTCGTAGTCGTAGGTCTCGTTCATGGCGCTTCACCCAGAGTCTCGACACCGGCAGGACCGGCGACGAGCGCCGCGCTTGCAAGCCCGATGAACAGGCCATGCTCGACGACGCCCGGAGTACAGGACAATGCGACGGCCAGAGTATCAGCATCCGCGATCGATCCGAACGCGCAATCGAGAATGTAGTTGCCGCCGTCCGTGACAAACGTGCTGTCCTGACCGCCCCGCAAGCTGATCTCCCCCTGACATCCGTGATCAAGCGCGACGGCGCGCACCTTATTCAGGGTGGCCTGCCATCCGAATGCGACAATTTCGACCGGCAGCGGAAATGCTCCCAGACGCTCAACGTTTTTGCTCGCATCGGCGATCACGACCATTCGGGCCGAAGCGGCGGCGACAATCTTCTCCCGCAGCAGCGCCCCGCCACCGCCCTTGATAAGCCGCAGGTCGCCGTCCAGCTCGTCGGCGCCGTCGACGGTCAGGTCCAGCTCGGGCGTTTCTTCCAGCGTCGTCAGCGGGATGCCGAGTCCGGCCGCCTGTTCGCGCGTCGCTTCCGAGGTCGGCACGCACACGACGTCGAGCCCGTCGGCGACTTTCGCACCGACCAGATCGACGAACCTGGCCGCGGTTGAACCGGTGCCGAGCCCGAGCCGCATGCCCGGCCCGACATACTCGAGCGCGCGCTCCGCGGCCCGCTGTTTGAGCGCGTCGCTGTCTGTGCCCCCCGGCGCCATCAACCGCTAACCGTCGAGGCCGCCCATGAACGTGTATTTGATCTCCAGGAAATCATCCACGCCATGATGCGATCCCTCGCGGCCGAGCCCGGACTCCTTGTAGCCGCCGAACGGGGCCATCTCGGTGGAGATCACGCCTTCGTTCACGCCGACAAGACCGAATTCCAGTTGCTCGGAGACGCGCCAGCAGCGCCCGATATCGCGGGAGAAGAAGTAGGCGGCAAGACCGGACGGCGTTCCGTTCGCCACCTCGATGGCTTCTTCCTCGGTCTTGAACCGGAACAGCGCCGCAACCGGACCGAACACCTCTTCCCGCGTGATCAGCATCTTGGTCGATGCTTCGGTGAGAACCGTGGGCTCGTAGAAGGTGCCGCCGAGCTCGTGACGCCTGCCGCCGGTGACCACCTGGGCGCCGTGACCGACGGCGTCCTTGACGTGGGTCTCGACCTTCTCAAGGGCACGCTCGTTGATCAGCGGCCCCATATTGACGCCGACCTCCGTCCCTTCGCCCACCTTCATCTTGGTGACGTGGCTGGCGAGCTTTTCCGCAAAGGAGTCGTAGATACCGTCCTGCACCAGGATCCGGTTGGCACTGACGCAGACCTGGCCGGTGTTGCGGAACTTGCAGGCAATCGTGCCCTGCACCGCTTTTTCGATATCCGCATCATCGAACACGATAAACGGCGCATTGCCGCCAAGCTCGAGCGCCACATGTTTGACGGTGCTTGCACTCTGCTCCATGAGCAGCTTGCCGACCGGCGTCGAACCGGTGAAGCCGATGGCGCGCACCAGCGAGTTGGAGGTGAGTTCCTTGCCGATCGTCGGCGCGTCGCCCGTGACCACGTTGATCACGCCCTTGGGGATGCCGGCGCGATCCGCAAGCTCCGCCAGGGCAAGCGCGGAAAGCGGCGTGTCGGGTGCCGGTTTGACGACCACGGTGCAGCCCACGGCGATGGCCGGCGCGACCTTGCGCGTGATCATCGCCATCGGGAAGTTCCAGGGCGTGATCGCGCCGACGACGCCGACCGGTTCCTTCGAGACCAGAATGCGGCCGTCGTGCCGGTGGGTCGGGATCATCTCGCCGTAAATGCGCTTCGCTTCCTCCGCATAGAGCTCGACGAAGGACGCGCCGTAACCGATCTCGCCTTTTGCCTCGGCGAGTGGCTTGCCCTGCTCCGTCGTCATCAGCAGGGCGAGATCATCGGTCGCCTCGACGATCAGATTGAACCAGCGCCGCATGATCGCCGCGCGCTCCTTGGCGAGAAGACCGCGCCACGGACGGAACGCCGCGTTCGCCGCCTCGATCGCGCGGCGCGTCTCGTCGGTGCCCAAATCCGGGACCTGCGCGATCTCGCTCCCCGTCGCCGGGTTCATGACCGGCGTCTCCGGCTTGCCTGTCCATTCACCGTCGATGTAACACTGGTTTTTCAGAAGGCCCGTATCTTTCAATTTCATCGTCTGCTCCTCAACTCGGCCACTTCACTCTGACCGGAGACCACATTTGTCTTAGGGATACTGCCGCGAGCCACAAGAATGCAACCTGACAATGCACATAACGCCCATCTTGACGGCGCAACCCTCGTCTTCGACCTCGACGGAACGCTGGTCGATACCGCGCCCGACCTGATCGGCGCTCTCAATCATGTTCTCGGACGGGCCCGCCTGCCGTCGCCGCCGGAAGATCATATCCGTCCCTTTATCAGTTTCGGTGCGAGGCGGATGATCACGGAAAGCATCGTCCATGCCGGCGAAACCCGTAACGACGATCATGTCGACGGGATTCTGCGGGACTTTCTCGATCACTACGCGGACAACATCGCCGTCAGGAGCACGCCGTATCCGGAGGTAATGAACGTGCTGCGGGTCTCGATGGCCTCAGGCGCAAAGCTCGGCGTCTGCACCAACAAGCGCGAGCGCTTCGCCAGGCTTCTGCTCGGCGAGCTCGACATGCAAGACCATTTCGCCGCGATCCTCGGCTATGACACGCTCGAGGTGCACAAGCCCGACCCCCTGCATCTGACCGAAACCATTCGCCGGGCCGGCGGCACGCCGGACCGCGCAATCATGGTCGGCGACAGCCACACCGATGTCGCCACCGCGAAAGCCGCCGGCATCCCGGTGATCGCGGTCTCGTTCGGTTACTCCGACGTGCCCCACGAACAGCTCGGCGCGGATGTCCTCATTCACAGCTACGCGGATTTCATGGCCGCCGCGCGCACCCTGCTCACGCGATAGACCGGCAGCGCGCCGGCCGTCACGGCATTGTGCGATGAGCTTGAACCGCGCCTTCCCTATGCTCGGGTGTGTATTCGGGAGGATTTGATCATGCGCAATGCCAGTGCCGTAATGCCAATCGACCTCTTTCGCAGATTGGCCCTTGTGATCGCGCTGCTGCTGGCGCAGGCGGGCATGTCGTCCGCCGCCGAAGACGCGGCGCAAAAACGCGCCGTCCTCAAGGCGAACGAAGCGTTCTATGTCGCCTTCCGCAACAAGGACCTCGACGCGATGGACGCCATCTGGGCCAAGAAGACCAAGGTGTCGGTCATCCATCCCGGCTGGAACACGCTCGTCGGGCGCGACGAGGTGATGGCCTCATGGCACCGCATCATCAAGTCCGGCGGAGCACCCGAGATCCACGCCATCCAGCCGATCGTTCTGCTTCGGGAGGCCAGTGCCGTGGTGCTGTGCTACGAGAAGACCGACGGGTCATATCTCACGGCAACCAACGTGTTCGTCCTTGAGGACGGGACATGGCGGATGATCCACCATCATGCGGGCCCCGCGCCGACGGCCGGCAGACTGTTCCGCGGGAATCCGATCTGAACGCCGGCGCGAAACCGCGCATCGCCTTGACTTGGCAGAATCGCGACCGCTATACCGGCTGGAGATCACCTGAAGGGCGGTTAGCTCAGCTGGTAGAGCACTGTGTTCACATCGCAGGGGTCACTGGTTCAAGTCCAGTACCGCCCACCATTCATTCCCTGACAAAACAGACAACCCTGATCCGGCGTCGTCTGCATGAGCCATCCACGTCATCTGTGCAAGCACCATGTCAAGTGCGAGCGCTTAAGCCGATGGCGGCTGCCATGCACTATCTATCGCGAGCTGCACATCGTTCGGAACCGCGCCGGGCTCGACACCGCCGGACCCCGTTCCATCGCTTGGCGAGAACGCGGCCATTGCGCTGACAAGCTGGTCGATTTCGCTGCGGTTCAGGGTTTCGCCGGTGCCGTCGACGAACTCGTCGATCTTGCTTGCGTCGTTGCTGTACCAACCGGCAACCGTCACGCGATCGGTTGTTCCAAGGAGCGAAACAACCAAATCGTTGCTCGATTGTGCAAACCAGAGATTGTCACTCACGATACCCGCGCCAAACGACAAGGTATCGGTTGAGCTCAGGTTTGAATCGGAATTGACGATCGTGTCTTGCGCATCGCCAAGGTTGAATTGATACGTGTCGTCGCCCAAGCCACCGATCAGAGTGTCGTTGCCCAGACCGCCTTCAAGCGTGTCATCTCCTGCCCCGCCGGTAAGGATGTTGATACCCTCACTGCCGATCAATGTGTCCGCAAGAGACGACCCGATCGCATTCTCGATGTTTGTCAGAACATCGGTGCTCAAATCGGCTTCGAGTGTGCTACCGGCCGCGAGATCTACTTCAACGGCACCGGATGCACCCGAGTAATCGGCCGTATCCACACCGTCGCCGCCGTTCAGAACGTCGGAGCCTTCGCCACCGTCCAGGATATCTGAACCGTCTCCACCAGAGAGTTGATCGGCGCCAGCGCCTCCAACGATAACGTCATTGCCTGTCCCACCTTCGAGGAAATCGTCATCCGAGGTCCCTTCAACGCGCAGATCCAAAACGCCGAGCGCCGTTCCGTCATGGAGTTCAAATGTTGGTCGATTGACGTTCGCATCGAACCAACTCAACACGCGCACCTGATCCGAGCCCGAAACGATAGCGAGTAGGTCATTGGCCTGACGTACGAATGCGATCGCACCCGCATCGATACCGGCACCAAAGATGATCCGATCCGCACCGTTGCCAGGCACAATTACGTCTTGGCCGTCGCCATTGCCAAAATTGTAGATGTCGTCACCGTCTCCGCCGTCAAGGATGTCATTACCCGCGGCCCCGGTCAGCGTGTCGTTGCCGGACAGCCCATAGATTTCATCATTGTCCGCTGTTCCAACAATAACGTCATCGACGTCCGTACCCTGGATTCCGGTCGAACGTCGGACCTCGAACACGAGTTGGCCGGTATCGAGAGTGATGGTGTCGCCGTCGCCGTCCGTAGCCTCGACTGCCAATGACAAGTCGATTGGCAGCAGTTCCGGACCGCCGTTATGGTCAAGGTTGTCAAAGAGTTTGAACAGCCCGTTTCCGAGCGGATCGACGCTTAAGGTGAACACCCGCCGGTCGAGCGCGTCGAGCACGCCGGGCGTGGTGCCGCTGTCGACATAACCGGTGAGGGTGTCGCCATCGATGCTGTAGACCACCGCCTCGCCGTTCGACGTCAGAACCGGCAGGCCACTGGTGTCGCTGTTCAGGGCGAAGCCGCCGCCCGACGCCGGGCCGTCGACAAGCCAAGAGCCTCGGTCAGAACCAGCAGTTCCGGACCGCCGTTATGGTCAAGGTTGGTTTGAACAGCCCGTTTCCGAGCGGATCGACGCTTAAGGTGAACACCCGCCGGTCGAGCGCGTCGAGCACGCCGGGCGTGGTGCCGCTGTCGACATAACCGGTGAGGGTGTCGAGACGACGTCAGAACCGGCAGGCCACTGGTGTCGCTGTTCAGGGCGACAGACGCCAAAGTCAACCAGGGACGACAGCCATCAAGCGTGGCGAAGTCCAGAGCCTCGGTGCCGAACAGATGCACCTGGCCAACGTTCGCGCCTTGCGTGTCGTCATTCCTTACTCCCGCCACGACGAAGCCATCGGAAATGGCAACTGATCCTCCGAAATGATCCGCGTTCGTCGGCGTGGGATCATCGAAGGTCTGCAGCAAGGCCCCCGTGGTGGCGCTGAACAGATGCACCTGGCCCACATCGCTGCCGTTGGTGTCGTCTTTATTGGAGCCGACCACGACGATATCGCCGTCGATCGCCACGGCACGGCCGAACAGATCGCCCGACGTCGGGGTGGGGTCGTCCAGGGTATGCAGCAGCACACCCGTCGTGGCGCTGAACAGATGCACCTGCCCCACATCGCTGCCATGGGTATCATCGCCATAGGCGCCGATCGCGACAATATCACCGCGAACCGCGACCGAGATCCCGAACCAGTCACTCGTCGTCGGTGTGGGATCATCGAAGGTCTGCAGCAATGCACCCGTGGTGGAGCCGACCACGACGATATCGCGTCGAACAGGTGCACCTGACCCACATCCGTGCCGCTCGTGTCGTCCCTGAAGGCGCCGATCGCAACAAGGTTGCTGTCAACCGCAACCGCATACCCGAAGTAGTCCGTTATCGTCGGGGTCGGGTCATCGAATGTCTGCAGCAACGCCCCGGTGTTGACATCGAACAGATGCGCCTGACCGATATTGGTCAGGCTCGTATCGTGCGCATATGCACTGACCAATGCATAGTCGCCGCTAAGCGCCACCGAAGTCCCGAACAGATCAATCGTTGTCGGCGTCGGATCATCAAACGCCCGCAACAACGCCCCGGTATTGGTGTCGAACAGATAGGCCCGACCGATGTTGTTGCCATTCGCATCGTCGTACGGCGCGCCGATCAGCGCGAGGTCACCGTGAAGCGCGACACTTTCGCCAAACCGGTCATCTGGCACCGCAGAAGGACTGTTGAAGGTCTGCAGCACCGCACCGGTGTGCATGTCCAGAAGATGCGCCTGACCGACATCGATGCCTGTTGTGTCGTCATAGCGCGCACCCACCAGAACACGGCCGCTGTCCACCGCAACCGAATGCCCGAACTGGTCAACCGATGTCGGCGTCGGGTCGTCATAGGTCCGCAACACCGTACCCGCCGCGGCAATATCGTCCTCATCGACCTGGGCAACAAGCGCGGAGGTGGTGGCTTCGGGAACCGACTCGTTCACGGTGAGATCAACCGTCACCGTCGACGTGCCGCCCCGCCCGTCATCGGCGGTGTAAGTGAAGGAGGCCGGACCGCTATGATCCGCATCCGGTGTGAAGACGACATCACCATTTCCGTCCAAGGCGGCCGTGCCGCCCACCGCGTCTTGCACCGAGCCAATCGTCAGCGGATCGCCATTGGCGTCGGTATCATTGCCGAGCAGGTCTGATGCAGAGATCGTCAGCGCCTGGTCCTCGCCCGTCACAAAGCCGCTATCGGCGGCTGCAACAGGCGCCACGTTTTCGTTCTGCACCGTGAACACGACCCGGTCGGCGCCGAGGCCGATCACGTCGCCGTCACTGTCCGTGGCCTCGATGACCGAGGAGAAGTCGAGCGGCAGCAGTTCGGGGCCGCCCGCATGGTCGATATTGTCGAGCAGCGTGAAGATCGCGTTGCCCGCCGGGGTGACCTGCAGGCTGAAGATGCGCCGGTCGCCGGCGTCGAGCACGCCGGGCGTGGTGCCGCTGTCGACAAAGCCCGTCAGCGTATCCCCGTCCACGCTGTAGACGATCGCCTCACCGTTGGACGCGAGTGCAGGCAGACCACTGGTGTCGTTCTTCAGCCCAAAACCGCCGCCGGAAGCCGGGCCGTCCACGCCAAAATCAACAAGACCCGTGAGATCCAGAGAAGCAGACGCTCCATCACTCGCCTTGAACAGATGTGCCTCGCCAACGTTCGCACCTTGCGTGTCGTCAGCCCTTGCGCCTACCACAACGAAGCCGTCGGAGATAGCAACTGATCTTCCGAACTGATCATTCGTCGGGGTGGGATCATCAAGCGTCTGCAGCAGCGCGCCCGTCGAGGCGTCGAACAGATAGAGCTGGTCCTTGTTCGTGCCGACCGCGACGATATCGCCGTCGACGGAAACGGAATATCCAAAATTATCGCCTGATGTCGGTGTGGGATCATCCAGGGTGTGCAGCAATGCGCCCGTGCTGGCACTGAACAGATGGACCTGACCCACATCCGTGCCGTTCGTGTCATCCGTATACGCACTGACAACAACAAGGTCGCCTTGGATCGCAACTGCCCAACCAAACTGGTCGTCCGTCGTCGGGGTCGGGTCATCGAGCGTGCGCAACAACGCACCCGTTGTCGCATCAAACAGATGTACCTGGCCGACGTTGTTGCCATTGGTGTCGTCTCTGTAGGCGCCGATCGCGACAAGATCGCCCTCAATGGCAAGGCCGTATCCAAAGTAGTCGGTTACCGTGGGGTTGGGATCATCGAATGTCTGCAGCAACGCCCCGGTGTTGACATCGAACAGATGCGCCTGACCGGTATTGGTGAGGGTCGTATCGTGCACATAGGCACTGACCAACGCATAGTCGCCGCTCAAGGCGACCAAGGCACCGAACAGATCCTGGTTGGTGGGTGAAGGATCATCGAAGGTCTGCAGCAACGCCCCGGTATTGGTGTCGAACAGATAGGCCCGACCGACATTGTTGCCATTCGCATCGTCGTATGGCGAGCCGATCAGTGCGAGGTCGCCATGAAGTGCAACACTGTCGCCAAACCGGTCTCCTGAAGTGGCCGAAGGATTGTCGAAGGTCTGCAACATCGCACCGGTGTGCATGTCCAGCAGATGCGCCTGCCCGACATCCGCACCCACCGTGTCGTCATCGCGCGCACCCACCAGCACACGGCCGCTGTCCACCGCAACCGAAGTCCCGAACAGGTCACCCGAAGTCGGCGTCGGATCGTCATAGGTCTGCAACAGCGCACCTGCCGCAGCGACATGGTCCTCGCTCACCTGGCCATCGACTGCGGCTGCAGTGAGCTCGGGAACGGACTCGTTCACGTTGAGATCGACCGTCACCGTCGACGTGCCGCCCCGCCCGTCATCGGCGGTGTAGCTGAAGGACGCCGCCCCGCTATGATCTGCATCCGGTGTGAAGACGACATCACCATTTCCGTCCAAGGCGGCCGTGCCGCCCAGCGCGTCTTGCACCGAGCCAATCGTCAGCGGATCGCCATTGGCATCCGTATCGTTGCCGAGCAGGTCTGCTGCAGAGATCGTCAGCGCCTGGTCCTCGCCCGTCACAAAGCCGCTATCGGCGGCTGCAACAGGCGCCACGTTTTCGTTCTGCACCGTGAACACGACCCGGTCGGTGCCGAGGCCGATCACGTCGCCGTCACTGTCCGTGGCCTCGATGACCGATGAGAAGTCGATTGGCAGCAGTTCGGGGCCGCCCGCATGGTCGATATTGTCGAGCAGCGTGAAGATCGCGTTGCCCGCCGGGGTGACCTGCAGGCTGAAGATGCGCCGGTCGCCGGCATCGAGCACACCGGGTGTGGTGCCGCTGTCGACAAAGCCCGTCAGCGTATCGCCATCGACGTCGTAGACAATCGCCTCGCCGTTCGAGGTGAGAACCGGAAGACCGCTGGTATCGCTCTTCAGTGCAAAGCCGCCCCCTGCAGCCGGACCGTCCACGCCAAAATCGACAAGCCTGGTGAGGTCCAGAGAAGCAGAGGTGCCATCACTCGCCTTGAACAGATACGCCTGCCCTATATCGGTGCCGGCGACGTCATTCTTGCGAGCGCTGGCAACGACAACGCCGTCGGCCATCGCAACCGAGGCACCAAAAGAACCAGAAAGACTGCCAGACCCCTCAACGGTTTGCAGCAATGCACCCGTTGAGATGCTGAACAGATGTATCTCATTCTGGGCCGTTCCGACGGTGATAACATCGCCGTCGATCGCAATCGAATATCCGGACCGGTTGTTTGATACCGGCGTGGGATCATCGAATGTCCGCAGCAAGGCGCCCGTATTGGCGTCGAACACATGCACCTGACCGACATCCGTACCTTGCGTGTCATCCATACGCGCGCCGACCGCGACATAGTCACCACTAATCGCAACAAAATCCCCAAAGTAGTCTTCCGTCGTCGGCGTGGGATCGTCAAAGGTGTGCAGCAAGGCCCCCGTTGTCACATCAAACAGATGCGCCTGGCCAACATACGTGCCCTGCGTATTGTCCAGACGCGCGCCAATCACCGCCCGATTGCCGTCCATGGCGACCGAATATCCAAACTCGTCACCGCCTGTCGGCGTGGGATCATCGAACGTCTGCAGCAACGCACCGGTGTTGACGTCAAACAGATAGGCCTGACCGATATTGCTGCCTTGTGTGTCGTCCAGACGCGCCCCGATCAGTGCAAGGCCGCCACTGAGCGCAACGGAGATTCCGAACCTGTCATTCGTGGCCGGTGACGGACTATCGAACGTGCGCAGCAACGCTCCCGTATCGGCATCGAACAGATAGGCCTGACCGGCATCCACGGCTTGCGTGTCATCACGCTGTGCGCCGATCAGAGCAAGGTTCCCATCCAAAGCAACCGAATAGCCAAACTCGTCTGTATCTCCCGGGCTGGGGTTGTCAAAGGTCTGCAGAACCGCGCCGGTGTGCATGTCCAGCAGATGCGCCTGCCCCGCATTCGTGCCCACCGTGTCGTCCATGCGCGAACCGGCCAATATACGCCCGCCATCGATCGCAACCGAGTACCCGAACTCGTCAGATGTCGTCGGCGTCGGATCGTCATAGGTCTGGAGAAGTGCCCCGGAGGCGACGATGTCGTCCTCGCTCACGTGACGGACCAGCGCTGAGGAAGTCACCTCGGGAACGGACTCGTTCACGGTGAGATCAACCGTCACCGTCGACGTGCCGCCCCGACCGTCATCGGCGGTGTAGGTGAAGGACGCCGGACCGACGTAACCGGCATTGCCCGTGAATACGACGTTGCCCTGGGCGTCCAGTTCAACCGTACCGTTAACCGCGCCCTGCACGGATGCGATTGTCAGCGGATCACCATTGGCGTCGGTGTCATTGCCGAGCAGATCCGCGGCCGAAATCGTCAGCGCCTGATCCTCGCCCGCCTCAAAACCGGCATCCGCGGTCGCGCTCGGGGCCACATTCGCGTTCAGCACCTTGAAAACAAGTTGCCCGGGGTCGAGGGTGATGATGTCGCCGTCGCCGTCCGTCGCTTCGATGGCAGAGGAGAAGTCGAGCGGCAGCAATTCGGGACCGCCCGCATGGTCGATATTATCGTGAAGGGCAAAGGTGGTGTAGCCCTGCGGATCGACCTTCAAGGTCAAGACCCGACGGTCGCCGTCATCGAGCACGCCGGGTGTCGTACCGTTGTCGACATAACCGGCGAGAGTGTCGCCATCGATGCTGTAGACGATCGCCTCACCGTTGGACGTCAGAACCGGCAAGCCGCCGGTATCGCTGCTCAGGGCGAAGCCGCCGCCCGCGGCCGGGCCGTCGACACCAAAGTCAATCAGGGACGGCAGATCAAGCGTGGTGAAGTCCAGCGCCTCGGTGCTGAACAGATGCACCTGCCCCACATTGGTGCCCGCCGTGTCGTCATTGAGCGCACCTGTCACCACAAAGCCGTCGGACATGGCGACCGAGCGGCCGAACTGATCCCCCGAGGTCGGCGTGGGATCATCGAGGGTCTGCAGCAAGACCCCGGTCGTGGCGCTGAACAGATGCACCTGGCCCACATCCGTGCCATTGGTGTCGTCTCCATTGGAGCCGACCGCGACGATATCGCCGTCAATGGCAACCGAACCGCCGAACCGATCCCCCGAGGTCGGGTTCGGGTCGTCAAGAGTGTGCAGCAATGCACCCGTGGTCGCGTCGAACAGATGCACCTGCCCCACATCCGTGCCGTTGGTGTCGTCGAGCTGCGCGGCAATCACAATGAGGTTGCCCTTGATCGCGAGGCCACTTCCGAAGCGGTCACTCGATGTCGGCGTCGGATCAACAAACGTGCGCAGCCGCACACCCGTCGTCACGTCAAACAGATACACCCGGCCCACATCCGTGCCGTCGGCATCATCCAGATAGGCGCTCACCAATGCCAGGTTGCCATCAATCGCCACAACCACGCCAAACTGGTCGCCCTCATGCGGCGAGGGGTTGTTGAATGTGCGCACAAGCGCGCCCGTATTGACATCGAACACATGCGCCTGGCCGGAATTGGTGGCCTGCGTGTCGTCCAGCCTGGCGCCGATCAACGCATAGTCGCCGCTCAGCGCAACGGAACTGCCGAACCGGTCTTTTGTCGTCTTCGTGGGATCGTTAAAGGTCCGTACCAGAGCGCCGGTAACTGTGTCGAACAGATAGGCCTGGCCGATTTCCGTGCCCTTCGTGTTGTCACGCTGGGCGCCGATCAGGGCAAAGTTGCCTTCGAGCGCGACCACATGCCCGAAATCGTCCGCAACCCCCGGTGACGGGTTGTCAAATGTCTGCAGCACCGCGCCGGTGTACATGTCGAGCAGATGGGCCTGACCAACGTCCGTACCCAACGTGTTGTCGAAGCGCGCGCCCACCAACACACGGCCTCTGTCCAGCGCGACCGAATGTCCGAACTGGTCACCCGACGTTGGCGTCGGGTCGTTATAGGTCCGCAAGACCGTACCCGCCGCAGCAATAGCGTCCTCATCGACCTGGCCGACGGCCAACTTGGGCACTTCAATAATCGTGCCGTCGCTCTGTTCGAGGGTGAAGGCGTCGCGAGACCAGTTCTCGATCACCAGGTCATCGGATCCGGCTATCGCGATCCGCAGGTTGGACGCAAAACCGGCGCCGCCATCCGAGACAATCTGGTCGAGAGAAAACGACAGATCGGATGCAACGACCCCTTCGCCGAAGACGATGCGGTTTTGGCCCAAGACGTCGAAGATTCGATCCGCGCCGGCCCCGACATAATAGATGTCGTCGCCATGGCCGCCCTCGAGCCGGTCGTCGCCCGAGCCGCCGATGAGCACATCGACGCCGTGGCCGCCGTCGAGAACATCGTTCCCGGCGCCGCCGCGCACGTAATCGTCGCCATCGCCGGCCGTGATCGTGTCGTTACCGGCACCGCCAAGCAGGATATCGTTGCTGAGGGCGCGGTCCGCTGTCGCTGCATCGACAAAAATGCTGTCGACATCTGCAGCCTGCCAGAAGTCGCTGCCACTGGTGCCGTTGACCTGGGCGCCGTCCAGCGTGGCGACGATGTGCTGGTACTCGACCTTGTCGGCGAACTCCGCGATCTCGATGCGGCCCTGGGATTGCCCATCAACGAATTGCTCGAACACGAGCGTCGTGCCCTCGATGCTGATGGAGACGTCCCGGAGAGAGAAGCCCTCGCCCTCGAGGCCGAAGCTCTCGAAGAAGGCCTTGACGCCGCCATAGAAGTCGGACCGGTTCCAGTCCTCGAGCCGGAGTTCGTCGGCGCGGACAAGGGTAATGATCCAGGCCGCCGAGAAGGACGAATTCGGATCCTGGGTGATGAGCGCGTCGACGACGCCCTTGTTCTTCAGATAGCCGGAATAGTCGGCGGCGATCTGAAGATCGCCGAGCAGAACGTCGAGAGTGGTGGCTTCGGAATTCTCCAGCGCGCGCTTGATATAGGGATCACCGCCGTCGATGCGGAAATCCTTCAGTGTCCTGAAGACGCCTTCGCGAACCGCTTCCTCGACGTTGCCGAGATCGAAGGTCCCGTCGGCCGTGCGCGCCTCAACGCGGAGCTGACCGTCGCTCGCCTTCCAGGCCATGTAGAAGCTGAGCGTGTCGCTGAGGTCGAGCGTACCACCGATGAGCTCGACATACTCGTTGAGCACATCGACCGCGGTGTCGGCCATGGCGCGAAGGACATCCTTGTCGTCGCCCAGAATATCGGAATCGTGGGTTAGCGCGCCGGGGACGAATAGGCCCGTCGCGGCGTCGAATTCGACGTTCTGCAGACCCCAGAATCCGATGGCTTTGAGCTGCTTGTTGAGCTTCGCCAGGGTCGTCACTCTCGATGTTCGAAGAACCTTCGCGAGATACGGGTTGCCGCCTTCGAAGCGCATGGTCCTCAGCGACCGCAGAATCGCCTTTTCGACAAGGCCGTCTCCGGTGCTGTTCGTATAGGTCTTCCCGTCGACCGACGCCTGAATCCGGAAGCTCTGCGTCTTGGCCGTCCAGGCCATGTAGAATTTCGGCGTCTTGACCCGTGTGACCGTACCGCCGACGACATCCGCATAGTTGTTGAGCACGTCGATGGCCGCATCGGCCATCGCTTTCAGATTGTTGATATCCTTAGTTGTTATGTCCTTTTCGAACCTGTTGTCGCCGCGCTCGAAACGCTTCTGGCCGTAGTCGTATGTGACCTTCTGCCATCCCCAGAAACTGTCCGGCCCGTCGTCCCAGCCGAACACGTCGGAGACGAAATCGCCGATGAGAGTGCCGATAATGGTGCCGATGAAGGCGCCCACACCCGGGATCGGGATGGGCAGCATGCGTCCGATTGCACCACCGATACTGCCACCTATCGCCCCGGCCTGCGTTTCAGGCTCGACGATCTCGTTGGCGAGATAACTGCCGAAGAAACTCCCAATGTTCCCCGCACTAAAGGTTCCAGGCACCTCGACGCCATTGACCGTCGTCCCGAACAGGCTACCGCCCAGGCCTTTCAGCAGGTCAGCCTCGCCCTTGACCACGTTCGTGAGGACGACATTGAGTGTCGAGCCGATGGTGCTGCTCGCCGCGTACTGGAAGAGGTCCGCGCCAACCCCGTCACCGATATTGAGGGCTTCACCCAGTTCCGCTGCCAGCAAAGAGGACACTACATTGACGCCAGCGTTTCTGAGGTTGACGAACAGCTCGTCGCCGAAGTTCGAGAAGGCCTGAGACAGCGCGCCGTTAATGCCCGCGGCGCCAAGCCGAATAGCCTCATCCACGTTTTCCAGAACGGTCGCAAGCGCGGACCCGGTTGCCACCTGCGCGAACAGATTGTCGCCGCCGAGCACGCGGCCCAGGCTGGCGCCAAAGACCCGGCCGATATCGCCGTCAACCAGCTCTTTTGGTTGCGGATTCGGTTCCGCCTCGGTCGCCGGTTTCTTTATTGTGACGCTGGTTTTCCACACGACGACTTCCGTGCCGTCGGCGTTCAGGGTGCCTTCGCGGGTTATGACAGCGGTTTCTTGGGTATCCTCGTTGCGGGTGACCTGGCCACTGGTGACTACAACGCCTTGGTCATTCGTCTGTTCGTAGCCAGAAGGCTCATTTTCAGCATCGAATGTGAAGAAGGTTGGGCCAAGCTCTGCTTCAAAATCACCGCCGCCAACGTCATCTGGCGCTGCGTGCTCGAGAGTCTTTGTTCCGTCACCGTGGTGTGTGAGCCGAAAGGCAAATTTGCCTTCGCTATCAAAGCTTGTGGCAATTGCAGAACCATCTTCGGAATTTGAGGAAAAAACAAATCTGTCAATGCCATTGTTATCGCTTACATAGAGGCTGTCTTCTGTCAGAGCAAAGTTCTCTGACGCGAGATTGCTCGGATCAAAGTCACTGACATTGGACAACCAGAGGTCTGCAGCGCTGCTGCCAAACAGTGCGTCTCCTGCCTCGGCAAAGCCACCAACATCAAAGCTTGACTGAGGAAGCTCCGCTCCACTCGCAGGCGGAAAAACGCTGTTGTTCAACCAATTCAAGATTTGCGTAAATGAAGACGGCTCAGGCAGATATACTTGTCCGTTACGGAATCCAACCTTGTCCCAACCCCAAACCGTAACTGGAGCACCATCAACAGCAGATATCGTAGTGCTCAATGGGTCTATTCGATAGTGAAACGCTGGATTTCCCGACTCGTCTCGAAACGTCCAATCGAATCCTGGTATTATAAACGGCGTATTGTCTCTATCACCTTGTGGTCCATACAATTTTTGACTAAATCCATATTTTAATGTTGTTGAGGATCCTAACGCTGGCCTTCTACTATCCGCAACAAACAATTCATATACGCCACCTGTAATAGCGCCTTCCAATAATAATGTATTTGCTAAATAATTTGAATTTAAAACAGGAATTTGTGAGCCTTCTATATCTTGAAAAATAAGATCTTTATCTTCACTTAAAGCCAAAATATCGTGATTTTCGAATCTTCGGGCGAATATTTCTTGCTGTATCGATAACTCCCCACGCCCCGCAACTCCAGGTGGTATGTAAGGCCGCCCAAAGTCTCCAGGATCCGGGAGCTCAGCCTTACCTGATATCTCCAGTTCATCGAGCCAATCAGTAATTTCTTTGCCTCCGCCAGATTTGAGATGAAATACTTCATCATATACCTCTGGCGTAACAACTATTTTTCGGCCAGTCGCAAATAATAGATGTGTATGTTGAGCTTTATAAAGCTTTCCAATCGCATCAGCATCAACATACAACAATCCGCTTACATCTGGATCGACCGTAACACCCGGGAAATATGTTGTTTGAGGAACAACAGGAGGATCAGTGAAAATCATATCTATCTTCTTTTTGCCGAATCATGCAAATCGCTTTTTATGGTTTTTTGTATTCTCTCAGATAAATCGTATATAAACTTTCGATCATTACACGGAAAAATCTTTTCGATCTCTTGTCTGCATAAATGCGAAACCATGACTGCATTATTGTGCAAATCATCTTCGTCTTGATATATTTTTTTTCTCGTATTTCTTTCATTCGTCGCAATTATATTCATTATTTTAGAGTTCTTTCGTACATTTTTTATTATCTCACTGAAAAATGAATCATTAAATTCATACTTACTATATTTGTGTTCGCTTTTTATTCTCTTCACAGCCTCATAAAAAATAAGTCTCATTTGTGATCCGACGTCATCTATTCCTTTTTCAAAGTGAAAACGCTCTTTTGACATTGCCGAAGCCTTTTTTATCGCTTTTTCTTCAAAAATATTGCCGGAATATTCTCCATTTCTTATTTTCTCAACATTTGAGATCATTATCCAATTTCGAATTTCTTCATCATTTGCTATTTTGTCTATTAATTTCTCCTTGTCGGAATCAGATATATTGAAATCAACATGAGTCTTCTTTTCCTTTATAGGAAAAGATCGACCAGACGCAGGTTTGAATTCTTTCGCCATGGCATAGATAACTCTTATTTGATGATCCAAAATTCTTTATGCAGATTTTCCGGCGAATTTCTCAATCAAACCTCCCTCACCGCTGGTTTCCCGTCGACCATGCCGAGATACTTGATAGTCCGGTCCGGGAAGACCTGTGACTTGAGGTCCTGAAGCATTTCCTCCTGCCCGCCATAGGGCGCGATGATGTCGGCCACCCACAGCCGGTCGCCGCATTTCCAGTCCTGCGGGCGCATGCGCGAATTGCCTGACGCCAGGCGCGCCCCCACGTCCTCGTTAACGAGGGCCCAGAGCGCCACGCCGATGGGGCGGGATGTGGGTTTGCCGGTGGCCTTCTCGGCTTCGGTGTCGGTCGCGTAGAACACGCGGAACTGGTTGAGCATGATCGGCGCCATGGCCATCCATTCCAGATCCGACAGGAAGAAGCTCTTGTGGCGCGTCGACTGGGTCATCAGCCACGTGATCTCGCCCAGCATCTCCGCGACCGTCTTCTTCTTGCCGCCCGGCGTGGGCTCGGTGAATACGGTCTGGCCGGCGCCCTGCGGTGCGCCTGCCGCACCGCCGCCGTTCTGTTTCGGCGCCGCCTTGCGCGCCGGTTTCTTCGCCGCGGCCTTGGCGGCGGGTTTCTTGGCAGCCGCCTTCGATCTCGCCGACGCGGCGGCGGTCTTTGCCTTGGTGGTTTTCTTCGTGGAGCTCCTGCGCGGGGCCATGGGTGTCTCGTCCTTGTTGCTCGTTGCCTGTTTCGCGCCCGCGCGCTTGCGCGCCGGCGCGGTCTTGCCCACGCTAGCACGCGCGCCACGGCCCGGCCCAACCGGTTCGAGCCGGGACAGCCTGTCTGCTACATTTTCTGCGAGACCGGCGACGAGACCGCCGCCGACAGAGAACCCCTCGCGGCTCCGCCCTCCTGGCATTCCGCACGTACCCCACTTGACGCCGCCGGACCTTTACCGGTCCGGAAACTACACTTCCCTCTGGTTGCTCTTTTTACTTGAGCACCACCAATATTAGAGACGTTAGTTTTGTCTCTAGCCAGAGTCTATAGAAAAAACATTACAAATTTTCGCAGTATTCACCCCACACATACTCAACTTCAGATTGGTTAATCTGTGTCTCCAGCGGCTCCAACAGCCCCTTGAAGGGCTTCGCGTTTTTGCCGTTCCGAGTCTGCGAAACTCCCTGTTTTCGCACCAACAAGATTCAACCACTGGTTGTTTCTGGTGCGACAATTAGCGTTCCCTCAGGGACTCGTCCTTCATGCGCAGCAACGGGCTCAGAACGAATTCGATGATACGCCGGTCGCCCGTCTTCACCTCCGCCGAGACGGCCATGCCGGGCGAGAGGTGCACGTCCTCCCCGTCGACGCGGATCGTTTCCCGCGCGAGCGAAATCCGCACCGGGAAAAGAAGCTGCGCGCTGCTCGCCGGCACCTGTGCGGCCGAGCCACCCGCCTGCCCGGCTTGCTGCTGCGGGTTGATGGCGTCGTTGGACACCGCCATGACATCCCCCGGAATGATGCCGTATTTGGTGAACGGGAACGTCTCGATCTTGACGCGTGCATTCTGGCCTTCCTGCACGAAGCCCTTGTCCTTGTTCTGCAGCATGGCCTCGACCTCGAGCTTGGTCCCCTTCGGCACGATGACCATCACCTGCTGTCCCGTGGTCACCACATCGCCGATGGTGTGCACGGCGAGTTGCTGCACCGTGCCGTCGACCGGCGCGTAAAGCGTGCTCTGCACCTCGCGCACGCGCGCCTTGCGCAGCTCCTGGCGCAGGGACGACAACCGCTTTTCGTTCTCCGCCAACTCCTTGATCAGGTCGTGCAGGATCGCTTCGCGGCGCTCGATCGCCTGCTGACGCAGCGTCACGAGCGCCGCCTTGATCTCGTCAAGCCGCCCCTTGTCGGTCGCCAGGTCCGCGCGCTGCTCATACAGGAGCTCGGCGCGCTCCAGATAGGTCGCCCGCGAGCCCGACCCGCGCTTGACCAGCTTCTCCAGCATCTCCAGCCGCTCGGTCATGACCGCGACGAGCTGCTCGCGCTCCTTGACGGTGCCGCGCGTGCGCTCCAGTTCCATGGCCCGCTGATAGGCCTCGCGGCCGAGACGCTCCTGCTCCGCGTAGTAGGAGCTCAATGTCTGCGCCAGCACCTGCTGCTGCAGCTTGCGCACGGCCTCCGGCACGTTTCCGGGCAGGCTGATGGCGATGGCATTGGCGGGTGTCTTCTTCTTGATGGCCAGCATCGCAGAACCGAGGCGGGCTGAAACGGCTTCGACGATGGTTTTCTCCTCGTCCAGCCGCACGCGTTCGGCGTGGTGCTCGGTCGGGTCGAGCTCGATCAGCAGGTCGCCCTGTTTGACGATTTCGCCCTGGCGCACGTGGATCGCCTGAACGCGCCCGGTGATCAGCGGCTCGATGACCTTGATGTGCCCGGACGGGATGATCTTGCCCTGCAGCGTGGCATAGATGTCGATGCGCCCGATGATCGACCAGCCGATGGCGAGCGTGAGCAATGTCAGCAACGCAAAGGCGAGCAGGCGTCCGCCGGGCGACGGCGGCGTCTCCATGATCTCGATGGCCGCGGCCTGGAACTCGCGTTCATTACGCGTGAGCTTCGGCTTCTTGCCCTGCGCCTTTTGTTCCGCAAGCGCGGCACGCGCCACCGACCAGTAGTTTCTCACTTTCTCGAACATCACTTCTGATTCCCGCTATTCCGCCGCCACCCGCGTGGGGCCGCCCGACTGCAGCCGGTAGAGCTGCGCGTAGCGCCCCTTACGGCGTATAAGCTGCGCATGTGTCCCCTGTTCGGTGATCCGGCCCGCTTCGATGGTGACGATCCGTTTGGCGTCGCGGATGGCGGCCAGGCGATGCGCTATGATGAAGACGGTTCGGCCCTTGCCGATCTTCTTCATGTTCTGCTGGATGATGTACTCCGACTCATAGTCGAGCGCGCTTGTGGCCTCGTCGAAGATCAGGATCCTGGGATCGGTGACCAGCGCGCGGGCAATGGCGATGCGCTGGCGCTGGCCGCCGGAGAGATTGCTGCCGCGTTCCTCCAGCACCGTGTCGTAGCCGTGCGGCAGTTCCAGAATGAAATCGTGGGCGCCGGAGAGCGTGGCCGCCTGTTCGACCGCTTCGAACGGCAGGCCGGGATCGGCCAGGGCGATGTTCTCGCGCACCGATCGGCGGAACAGCACGTTCTCCTGCAACACGACGCCGATCTGACGGCGCAGCGCACGAGGGTCGGCCATGGCCAGGTCGACACCGTCGATCAGGACCCTGCCCTTGCTCGGCACATGCAGCCGCTGGATGAGCTTGGTCAGCGTGCTCTTGCCCGAGCCCGAAGGGCCGACGACGCCGATCACCTCTCCCGGCTTCACCTCGAGGCTGATGTCGCTCAGGACTTCCGGCCCCCCAGGCGCGTACTGGAACGAGACGTGTTCGAACTCCACGTGACCTTCGATGCCCTGCAGCGCGGTCTGGCTCGGGCCGCTCTGGTGTTCGATCGGCGCATTCAGGATGTCGCCGAGCCGGTCGACCGAAACACGCACCTGCTGGAAGTCCTGCCAGAGCTGGGCGAGCCTCAGGATCGGTCCCGACACGCGTCCGGCGAGCATGTTGAAGGCGACGAGTTGGCCGACCGTGATCTCACCGGCAATCACGAGTTGCGCACCAAACCACAATGTTGCGGCGATCACCGCCTTGTTGATGAACTGTGCGATGTGGCTTGCGACATTGCCGAGGTTCGCCGCCTTGAAGTTCGCCAGCACGTAGCCCGATAGCTGGTCCTCCCACCGGCGCTGCATCTGCGGTTCAACCGCCATGGCCTTGAGCGTCTCGACGCCGACGATAGATTCGACCAGGAAGGTCTGGTTCTCCGCGCCGCGCTGGAATTTCTCTTCGATCCGCTTGCGCAGCACTGGCGTGACGAAGATCGACAGCACCACGTAGAACGGCACCGAGGCCATGACGATCAGCGTCAGTGTCGGACTGTAGAACCACATGACGATGAAGAAGATGACCGTGAAGAAGACGTCGAGGATCAGCGTCAGCGCCGACCCGGTGAGGAAGGCGCGCACGTTTTCCAGCTCGCGGACGCGGGCAACCGACTGGCCCGCCTGCCGCGCCTCGAAATAGCTGATGGGCAGCGCCAGCAGGTGATTGAACAGCCGCGCGCCGAGCGCCACGTCGACCTTCGACGTGGTGTGCGTGGTCACATAGGTTCGCAGCGCACTGAGCGAGACTTCGAACACCGAGACCGCCGCCAGCCCGATGATCAGGACATGCAGGGTGGTCAGACCGTGGTGGACGAGCACCTTGTCGATGACCAGTTGAAAGAAGATCGGTGTGACGAGCGCCAGAAGCTGCACGAAGAACGACGCAACCAGGATCTCGCCGAACAGACGGCGATACCGGACGATCTCGGGAATGAACCAGCTGAAATCGAACCGCCGCGCGGCGCCGGCGATCTGCGCGCGGGTGGTCAGCAGAATGAGGTAGCCCGTCCAACCGGCTTCGAACTCATCCCGCGGCAGTTCGCTCAGCTCCTGCAGACGCGGATCGCGGATCAGAACCTTGTCAGGGCCGACGCCCCCAAGAATGACGAACCGGCCATTCTCCATCTCCGCGATGCAGGGAAGTGCGACCTTGTCGAGCCGCGATGACTTGCAGCGGCTGCGCCGCGCGCGGAACTTCATGCGCTTGGCCGCACGCACGATTTCACTCGGCGTGAAGTGCCCCTCGACCCGGCCCATATCGTAACGAACCTGTTCCGGATCGGCCGCGATCCCGAAGAACTGTGACATTAATATGAGACAATAAAGTCCGGTATCAATGGGAGTTTCTTCGGTTGCCCCAATATCGTCGTCCGCCCGCACAGACATTCTGACCCTAAGCTACTGATCTACGCCACGCCGCAAGAAATATATTTGTTTTTATTGCCGCGCCCCCATTAAACACAGAAGGCCCGCGCAGAAAAGTTACATCGTAGGGGATGTGGCAAATAGTGCAGGGACGCGGTTGGAAATTCACTGTGTGCCGATCAGTCTACCCTGACTGCATGACGAAGTGCGTCTGCTCTGTGGTTGTGTTCAATTAGCCGGTGGTCCAGAGGACAGCCCGATGCGTTCACATCGCAGGGGTCACTGGTTCAAGTCCAGTACCGCCCACCATTCAGGTTTTGGAAATCCCACATAGCTACGTTTTTCGTGCATGCGCCGCCGGATAACGCGCGGGACACGCCGGGATGGGGCGCCCGTGGCAATGCAACCGGGTTCAGTTTATGCTCTGGCGCACACGCTGGTCGGGATGACGTGGGCAGCTACAGTACATGCGTAAGACTGCATTCCTGAAGGACTGGGGCCGGTCCCTTTTCGCCCTGCTTGCGGTGCTGCTGCTCACCAGTTGCGCCACGTCAGGCGCCCGTCTGGCTGTCCCCGCGAGCCTCGTCAACCAGGCAGACGTCACCGGCTTCTCTCACGTCAGGTTCTGGGGCGACCAGAAGCCGGTCAACATCAACGACATTGCGAAAAAGAAGTTCGCGCAGACAAAGGCAACCCGGCCGCACCTCGCCAGGCCCGGATCGCGCCCTGCAGTCAACTATCTCGCGATCTCGGGCGGCGGCGCCGACGGTGCGTTCGGCGCCGGGCTTCTCGTCGGCTGGAGCGCCAGCGGCAAGCGGCCGGAGTTTGAAATCGTCACAGGCGTCAGCACCGGCGCGTTGATCGCACCGTTCGCCTTTCTCGGAAAGAGCTACGATCCGACCCTGAAAAAAATCTACACCACCTACACAACCAGGGATTTCCTGAGAAAGCAGCCGATCAAGGGATTGCTGGGCGGCGCCTCGCTGGCAAGCGACGTCCCCTTTCAACGGCTCATTGCGCGGTATGTCGATGAGGACCTCATGGCCGCAATCGCGCGGGAGCACAACAAAGGCCGGCGTCTCCTGATCGGGACCACCAATCTTGATGCGCAACGTCCCGTCATCTGGGATGTGGGCAAGATCGCGGCCAGCGGCAATCCGCAATCCCTGCAGCTCATGCGCAAGATCTTCCTGGCCTCCGCGTCGATCCCGGCGATGTTCCCGCCGGTCTTCATCAACGTCACCGCCGACGGAACGCTCTATCAGGAAATGCACGTGGATGGCGGAACGACAACCCAGGTCTTCCTGATTCCGAGCCAGTTGATGCTGGCGTCGATCGACCGGCGGCTTGGGATCAAGCCGCGCAGGCGCGTCTATATCATCCGGAACGGCCGGGTCAGCCCGGAAACCAAGCCGGTGCGGGATCGCACGCTTTCCATCGCGTCGCGCTCGATCTCGACGCTGATCAAGTATCAGGGGATCGGCGATCTCTATCAGCTCAACACCTTCGCGCGCCGCAACGGCATCCAGTATCGGCTGGCCTATATCCCGAAGGACTTCGAGGACACGAGCGAAGAGGTTTTCGACAAGGAATACATGACCCGGCTGTTCGATCTGGCGTACCAGAAAGGACGGCAGGGATATCGCTGGAAGACCGAACCGCCAGGCTTCTGACGGTCATTGCTCCGGGCTGGAACCCCTCACATCACGGACAAGCCGAGATCCATGATCCCGGTCACAAGAAAAAGCGTGAAGATCAGCAAACAGACCAAGGCGATGCCCAGCACTATCGCAATCGGTTTCCACGGAGTCTTCACCGGCAGCGTCCCGACTCAGCGCCCATCGAGCTGCACCACGCCGTCCTGCGCCAGCTTGTCCACATCCTTCGCATCATAACCGAGCACACCCTCAAGCACCTCGCGGGTGTGCTGGCCAAGCGCGGGCGCAGGTTCCGCGGGCAGTTCCGGCGCGCTCGACATGTAGGGCGGCGTGCGCATGAACCCGTATGATCCGACGTCCGGGTCATTGACGGTCATGATGTTGCCGCGCGCCCTGACGTGGGGATCGGCGAACACATCCTCGGCCGTGTTGACCGGACCGCACGGCACCCCGATGTCGTTGAGGGCATTGACCGCCTCCTCCCGCGATTGCGATGCGAGCCACGCCTCGATGATCGGCTGGAGGAAATCCGCGTTTTCGGAGCGCGCCGGCCCGGTCGCGGATCGTTCATCGTCAACGAGATCTTCACGTCCGACGGCCCTGGCCAGCCGCTCCCAGATAATGTTGTCAGGAACGTTGAGCGCGATGTAGCCGTCTTTCGCCTTGAATGCTCCGCGCGGCCAGACGTTGGTGAGCTTGCCGCGTTCCGGGATCTGGCCGGCGACGGAATGGACCGCGGCCATCGCCTCGTTCAGCGACAGCATGTTGTCGAACATGGCGCAATCGACAAGCTGTCCCTCGCCCGTCCGCTCGCGCATGAACAGCGCTTGCATAATCCCGTAGGCGGCGACCTGACCGGAATAGATGTCCGCCAGTCCGTAGATCGTCCAGGACGGCGGCTTATCGGCAAACCCCACCTGATGCATGATGCCGCTCATGGCTTCGGCGACGATGTCGAACGCCGGGCGGTCGCTGTACGGCCCCTTGTACCCTTCCAGGCGTCCGAAACCGGAGATGATCGCCCAGACGAGACGCGGGTTCAGATCCCGCATTTCCTGCTGGCCGACGCCCATGCGCGACATGGAACCGGGCCGCAGGTTCTCCACCACCACATCGGACGCCTGCGCGAGTTTCCTGAAGATCTCCTGCCCCCGCTCCTCGCGAAGATTGAGGGCAAGGCTCTTCTTGTTCCGGTTGTACCCCATGAACCCGGCCGCCTTGCGCGCATTACCCTTTTCGGCGAATGGCGGCATGGCGCGTCGCGGATCGCCGGTGCCGGGCCGCTCGATCTTGATCACCTCGGCCCCGGCGTCGGCAAGCAGCAGGGTGCAATAAGGCCCGGCCATATACTGCTCCAGGCCGGTGACGCGGATGCCTTCAAGCGGGCGTTTCATGGTTTCAGCGGGTCCTCGCGCTTGTTGCAACACGGTGGGGCATGACGTGATTTCACGGGTGATAGACGAAGCCGTCCATCAGTCGGCGGCAGGTTCGCAGCACGCTCGTGCTCTCGGCGTACCAGCGCCCGTCCCGCTCAGCCAGATTGGCGCCCATCACCGTAACACCGGAAGGGTTGCCGAGGCGCACGGAACCATCGCCGTTTTCAGAGGCGTATTGATTGGGCACGGAACCGGGTATCTTCGCCGCGGCGGCGAGACACATGGCCGCCGTCACCATGACCGCGCGGTGGATGGTGGAGAGCGACACCATGCGCACGGCGATATCGTACGTGTCGGCCTCATGTGTGCGCCCGTCGAGCGACGTGAAAGGCGTCGGGCCGGCGACAAGGGCAAAACGCGGCGCCGACATCGGCACATTGTCGATGCTGTCCGCGAAGCCCGCGCGGACCGCGGCCTCCCTGCGGATCACCTCGACCGCGGCCATCACGTCGGCCTGCACCTCGATTTCCTCCGGCAGTTCGGTGGCCTTGAGCCCAAGCGCTTCGGCGGGAACAAACACCGCAAGCGACGCCGCGTCGACGATGCTCACCGGCACATCCCCGTAGCCGGGAACCTCGACCGCCTCTTGCGCCTTGCCCGTCGGCAGCAGCCCGCGGCCGGTGACCCGCGACGGATCCATGAACTCGAGCCGGACCGGCGCGCCCGTTCCCGCCACACCGGGAATCTCCAGATCGCCGTGTGTCGCAGGGAGTCCCCCCTCGACCCGGAAATGGGAATGAATGCAGATGCCCGTATTCGTGTTGAACATGCGCACCATCGCATCGCCATCGGACACGGGAAAGACGTTCTCTTCCACCGCGAACGGTGCGATCGCCGAGGACATGTTTCCGCAATTGGCCGAGTAGTCGACCACGGGCGCATCGACCGCGATCTGCGCGAAGGTGTAGTCGATGTCGGCATCGTTGCGCTGCGAGCGTTCGACCCAGAGCGCCTTGGACAGCGAGGACAGCCCGCCACCCAGCCCATCGAGCTGGCGCTTGTAGGGGTCAGGACTGCCAAGGACATGCAGCAGCATCCTGTCGCGCTCGTCCGGATCCTGCGGCAGGTCTTTCGGCTGGAACAGGACGCCCTTGCTCGTACCGCCGCGGTAAAAGGCTGCCGGGGTTTTCTGTTGTGCCATTGCTCCCTCGCTGCCGGCGTTCAGTCGCCGATCCACTCAACCAGCGTCGAAACACCCATGCCGACCCCGACGCACAAGGTTGCCAGGCCGTAGAACGGCCGCGGCATGTCCGGGGCACGGCGTTCCATTTCGTGCATCAGGGTGACGAGGATACGCGCGCCGGAGCAGCCCGTCGGATGACCGAGCGCGATGGCGCCGCCGTTCACATTGGTCTTGTCGTGATCGAGCCCGAGGCGCCGCATGCACCCGATCGTCTGCGCGGCAAAGGCCTCGTTCAGCTCGACGAGGCCGATGTCTTCGACTCGCAGCCCGAAACGCTTGAGCAGCTTCTCGGTCGCCGGCACCGGGCCGTAGCCCATGACGCCGGGATCGACACCGGCGACGGCCGAGCCGAGCCAGCGCAGCTTCGGCTTCATGCCCAGCGACGCCGCCTTGTCCGCGCTCGCCAGAAGCAGCGCCGCCGCGCCGTCATTGACGCCGCTGGAATTGCCCGCCGTGACCGTGCCGCCCTTGCGGAAGGCCGGTCTGAGCTTCGCCATGTCGGCCATCGACGTGGCGAGTTCCACTGCACCGTTTCCGCTCTCGCGGTAACGGGGGTGTTCGTCGCGCTCAACGATGATCGGGTCGCCCTTGCGTTGCGGCACGGAGATCGGAACGATCTCCTGCGCGAACTTGCCGGTGTTGATTGCCGAAACCGCGCGCGTATGGCTTTCGACGGCGAACGCGTCCTGGTCTTCCCGCGTGATCTGCATCTCGTCGGCAATGTTCTCCGCCGTCTCGCCGAGGCTGACGATCGGATACATCTCGTCCATGCGCGGATTGTTGAAGCGCCAGCCGACCGTCGTGTCCCACATCTTCGGGTTGCCCATCTGCGGCGTGCGTTCCGGTTTGCCCATGGCCCAGGGCGCGCGGCTCATGCTCTCCACACCCGAGCCGATGAACAGATCCCCTTCCTCGGCGATGATGGCCTTGGCCGCCTGGTTGACCGCTTCGAGGGCGGATGAACAATTCCGGTTGACCGTTACGCCGGACACTTCCTTCGGGAACCCGGCGAGCAGTGTCGACATGCGCGCGACGTCGCGATTGTCTTCACCGGCCTGATTGCCGCAACCGGCATAAACGTCCTCCAGTTCGACCGGATCGACGCCGGTCCGGGCCATCAATCCCTTGTACACCTCGGCGAGGAGATCGTCGGGACGAACGCCGGACAGCCCGCCGCCATATTTGCCGATGGCGCTGCGCACCCCGTCCAGAATGACGACTTCTTTCATACCGCCCTCGCCTGTTCGTTTCCTCACGCGGCGTTGACCACCGCCGTTGAATTTGCGCCGACTTTATCCGATCTCCAGTTGCGAGGCGAATTTTGCCCGCCGGCACCATGCGCATGTTGGTTCGCATCCGATGTGACGGCGCAGCATTGCACCCGATGCCGCGTCGTCGGCGCGCCTTTTCGATCAACCGGAAATCCGGATCAGGAAACGGAACACTTCTCCGTCACGGCTGTGTTCGAGGAGCTCGTGACCGCCGGCATCGCAAAACGCTTCGAAGTCGGGAACCGAACCGGGATCGGTCGACAGGACTTCCAGGGTATCTCCGTGCGCAAGACCCCGGATGACCTTGCGCGCCTTGAGCACGGGTATCGGGCATTTGAATCCCGTCGCATCGAGCTGTGTCGTCGCCATCGTCTCCTGGATCCTCTGCATATGAAAACCGGCAAGGTCGGTCTGCATCTGCGCGAGAGATAGCAGATTGCCGCGAACTGTCCATTCCCGTGACTGGAGCCTGCCGAAAAGTATGTTTGAAGATTACTGGCCCTGGTCCTGCAGCCGGCTGAGGTGCACATTCCCGCTCCGCGACGCCATGGGCCGCTGCAGCAGGCCGAACGACTTGCCGGCCACCAGACGGACCATGTGAGACGTGTAGGCGTAGAGCTCGACAGTATCGATCTTGCCGTCGCCGTTGCCGATCGGTGTGAGATCGGCGCGGCCCGCCAGCCCTTCGACAAGGTAGCGCGTGAAGAGACCGATCCCGAACTTCGGATCGTCAAGCGTCTTCTGATCGCCCTGAGCGGCGGTCAGCACCGTCACCCCCTTCAGCGGCTCGACGGGGAGAACCTGAACCTGCTCTGCGGGCGTGTTCGGCGGAAAAACGAAACCCGTCAGGTCGCGGGCGAAACTTGTTTCGAGCAGAAGCAGCACCGATTTGGTGTCGAGCTTTTCTAGGTTCGCGTAGAGCGTTGCAAGCGGATAGGCCGTACGATCCTCGCGATACCTGACCACGTTCACCGGCAACAGATAGCTGGCGCTCAAATCCGCCTGGGTGCCGGCATGCCCGGCGAAATAGACGAGGACCTCCGCGTCGGGCTGGTTCTGGAGCAGTTTCCAGAGCTTCCCCTTGTGATCTTCGGAGGTGCCGAAAACCTCTTTCATGTCCTCAAGCGTCGAGTCACGCAGATCGATAATGCGGTCCTGCTCGTAGCCGAGCTGCTCGGTCAGCAGCGTGTACATGGCACCGGCGCTCGAAGCCCCGCTTGCATTCTCCGGAACACCGCTGCGGTAGGTGGTGTTGCCGATGATCACGGCGAAGGCGTTCTTGTTGTCGATGGCCGGCGGGAGTGGCCGATACAGTGCCCGGACCCGGGTGAAGGCAGGCCGTTTCGCCTGCGCGCCGGACAGCCATTTCGGCAACCGGGACGGAGGACGCGTGCACACCTGAACATTCGCGCCGCGCTCGATCCTGAGAATGTCATCGAGCGGCAGGTGCGTGCCGATCTCGATACAGGCCCGGCACCACCGCAGGTCGCCGCGGGACTCATAGTTTTCCGCCTCGCGCTTGGTGATGTTCGCCGGCATGGCGATACAGGTTTTTGTGCAGCGTTTGAGTTCCGGGCGTGGACCGTAGGTGCGGACGATGATCTGATAGAGATCTTCCGGCAAACAACCGGCTTCCGGACGGGCGTAGACCTTCTTGACCGGAGCGCGCGCTTCAGGTGCCTGAGGCAGTTTTGCGGTCAGTTTTGCCTCTCGCGGCGCGAGCGGAGCCGAGGTCGCCCGTAGCTGGGCCGAAAGCGCGGCGGACTTCGCCTTGACGCTTTTCTTGCCGGCCACGCCCGGAAGCGGAGCACCCGCGGCCGGGCCCTGGACCGGCTGACCTGCCGCGGCCGGCAGCACATCGAGCTTGGCACTCGTCGTCGGGCAAAGGGTGAACAGCTTCTGCTGCGCCTTGGCGTGATAGATCCCCTTCGGCGTACGGCCGACTGAATGGTCCTGCTTGAAGAACCAGTACGCAGACCAGGCCTTCTTGCCCATGCGGTTGCGAACGCCCGCCCTGAGATAACCAGCCTCCTTCAGGCATTCCTGAACAAGCGACACGTCCTTCGTGAGCAGTTCGTCTTTAGCCGTCCGCCTGCGCGGTTCCAGAATCGGGTTGCCATCCGCAACACACAATCCGGCCTGCTCGCGATACCCGAGCGCGCACGTGCAACCCGGACCCTGTGCGGAAGGAACCCGGGGCCACAGACATTGTCCCCCCTCGGCCGGGCTGTATTCGGCAACGCCCGAGTCGGGGGACACGCATTGGCCACCGACATCCGCAAAACCATCCTTGCACCGGCACGCCTTGTCCGTTTCGGACCATTGCGCGTTTGCAGGACAGATTTCGGCGACCTTGACGCAGTTCTCCTCATGCACCGCATATCCGCTGCGCACGCAGATGCACTTTCTCAATCCCCTCGAGTAAGTCCATGGAGAAGCGCACTTTTTCGTGACAACGCGTTTGCGTTTGCGCCGCTTTTTTCGCCGCACCTGCGGATAGGGATAGTAGAATGGTTGGTAGTAAGACTGGGCCAGTTTGAAGGGGCGCAGGTGATCCTGGTTTGCGTTGTCCTGCGCTGCCGCGCGATCTCCAAGCGCGAAAAGGATGACCGCCAGAAAAACCATCAAGACAGAGGCGCGAACCAGTTTCAACCTGGACGACATGGCCATGAAGGCCCCTCCCTACGCATCACTGACGCTTTGAATACACCGCGCCGCTCCGGCCTTCTTCGCGGCGGCGCAAACCCCAATAACGGCATGATAGCGAAAGGGCGGGATGACCGAAACCCGGTCGATGGAACTGGCGTTAATTTGAGGCTCTTTTGTCCGCGGCTTTCGGCTTCCTGGCCATGATCTCGTACGGCAGCATCACCACGGACCAGCGGGATGTCGCCGTGTTGGTCTGTATCGAGCGGGTGTTGGCCGGATAGTGCAGCGCCGCCGAAAGCCGCGCCAGATAGATCTTTATCGCTTCATTCGGCGATATCGCAGGAATGACCCGGTCGGTGATCGCCTCGTCGAACCTGATCGGATCAGGCGTGACGATCGCAATGATGTGGCCTTTGCCCGTTTCGGTGGCGGCAAACTTCATTCCCGATGACTCCGCGGGTACGCTCAGCGGCGTGTTGGCCGCAAGCAGACCACCATATCCGTCTGCGTCTTTGCCCGCGTGCTGGTTGGGATAGATCTGAAACAGCCTGCCGTCGTCGGTCAGGTTCAACAACACCAGAAAGGCCGACGTCGGGCTGCGGACCTCGTAGCGGATGTTCTCTTCACCGACGGCCAGTGGCGACGGAGGAAACTGTTCAACTTCAATGTTGCTGTCCGGCTGGCTGCCCAGGAAGTCCGCGAGCCGCGCCACGGAAAGCCGGCGCTCACCTCCGCGCTTGACCTTTTTGCGGTCGATCCAGACGCTTTTCCCGTAGGCGTCCGGCGGATCAAGCCGCGGACGCAATCCCATTTCGCATCGGTTCTTTGAGGCGGAACAATATGCGGCGGACCCCCTGCTGATATGCCGAAGAAGCTCGGCGTTGGAGACAATGCCGTTCTTGTTGGCATCCGCCATGCCGAGCAGAAGGCCCTCGGAGTAAAGCAGCGTGAACAACCCCTGCGGCTTGTCGTCCGGCCCGGCGATCAGCGCCGCCTGGGTCGGCGACGCCGCCGACCAGACCGTGAGTGAACCGTACGGAATGGCAAGATCGACAAATGCGCCCTCGCTCTTGTGCAATTCCATGCCCGGCTGCATGAGGTTCTTGACTGCGTCCGGAAGCGCCGGCACGCGGGACATGGAAACGGTCCTGGACGTGAGACCGTCGTCGCGGGTGAAAACGCCGGAGGAACTCGCATCCAGGACCAGCGTCACGTGCCGCCGCGACATCCTGCCGAGCGCGACCGCCAGGTCGTCGTCCGTTATGGCGCCATCGACGACGGTCGGTCCGCCGTCGGAGCTGACCTTCGCGTCGAACGGAAGAAGCGCTTCGTCGAGCCCATCGGACTCGTCGCCGTCGGCGTCGGCGCTGAAATAGCCGTAGCCGGAGAAATAGATGTATGAGCGATGGACCTTTGGGGGCGGCACGTACTTCTTCCGCACCTTGGTCTTCTTCTTCGGCTTGTTGCCGCTCAGGGCGCCGCTCTCATCCAGACCGATGAGCTGCGCCCTCTGCTGAACCAGTTTCGTCGCCTTCGGATTGTTCGGGTTCGTCCAGGTCTCGATCGCTTCGATAATGGCCGCCCGCGTTGCCTGCCCGTTCTTCAGAACCTTGATGTTTTCTTTCTTGTAGCCGAGCTTCTCGATCAGCAGCCGCTGGATCGAACGCGCGTCGTTGTCGGCCAGACTGCCCGGCAGGCCGGAGAGTCTCGGATCCGCATAGGAATCGATCGCGATGATGAGGGCCCGATCCTGGGCGAGGGCCGTATGAGCCGATAGACCCGCCAATACGAACACCAGGCCGAGGCAAACCAGCCACCGCTCCCAACGGGTTTTCTGTCGGGCCAAATACGTCACGGTATCCGAGCGTGTCTTTCTATTTGCTGTTTCCAGACTTTCCCGTCGAACTCGGCACCGGCTCAAGCGACTTGATATAGGCCGCAATCGCGGCGCGGTCTTCCGCGGCCAGCTTCGCCATGTTCTCCTGAACCTTTACCATAGATCCGCCGAAGGTATCGAATTCCGGTGTCAGCCCCGTTGCGAGCGAGTCGGCGATGTCCTTTTCCGACCAGTCCGCAATACCGGTCTTGTGTGGCGTAATGTTGGGAATGATCCCCTCGCCTTCGGGGTTCGGGCCGCCGGAGAACTTCTTATCCTGGATGATGCCGCCAAGCAGGTCGCGTGGCGAGTGGCACTCGCCGCAATGACCGGGTCCCTCGACGAGATAGGCGCCACGGTTGAGCTGATCGCTTTTCGCCGGATCCGGCTCGAATTGTTTTCCGTCAAGATACAGCCATTTCCAGGGAGCAAGTGCTGCACGAAAGCGGAACGGCAGGGCAAGGTCGTGCTCGGGCACCTTCGACTTGACCGCCGGCAGCGTGTCGATAAAGGCCTTGAGATCGGTCAGGTCCTTGTCCGGCATGCGCTGGTACGAGGTGTAAGGGAAGGCGGGATAGTAATGTGTGCCTTCCGGCGAGATCCCCTCGCGCATGGCCTTGATGAACTGCGCGTCCGTCCAGCCGCCGATGCCGTCTTCCTTGTCCGGCGAGATGTTGGGCACGTAAAACGTGCCGAAATCCGTCTTGAGGCAGCGGCCCCCGGGGAGTTCGAACTCGTTCTTGATCTTGGGATCGTCGCAGCGGTCCGACGCCGGGGCGGCGTGGCACGATGCACAACCGCCGGCGAAGAACATCGTGCGCCCGTTCTCCAGATCGGGCGCCGCAGCCGCGGATGAGCAGACGAACACCGCCCCGCAAAGGCCGAGTGCGAACCCTTTGAGAGTGCGCACCAGCCCCGACGCAATGCCGCCCCGCCATCCGCCGCTTGTCATGACGTTTTGACCCCTCGCTGTCCGGGCAACCGGCCGGTTTTGTCTCGATGCCTAGTTCTTCTTGATCCGGTATTCGTCGTGGCAGGCCTTGCACGTCTTCAGAAGCGGGCCGAAGGTGACGGCGTTCAGTGCGTCCACACCCTTCCCGGCTTCTTCGATGCCTTGAGCGCTCGCCTTCTTCATATCCTCGGCTTTCGCTTTGAACCCGTCCGGGTCCTCCCAGATCTTCGGAGATGCCTCCGTATCGTGTCCCGATTCGGATCCTTTGGGAAACAGAGCCACAAACTCGTCCGGAACCTTGTTGAGAGTCTTCATGGCGTTGACCGCTGCGGTCGCGTCATATGGCGTCTCGCCTTTCGCCATCGGCACGATAACCTTGACCGCGTCGCCGACGGACTTCATCAGTTCCTGCCGCTCCTTTGCCGGTTCATTGGCAAGAGAACCCGTTGCCATAACAGCGAAGGCACCGGCGAAAACGACGGATTTGCAGATTTTTTTCATAGGCTCTGTCTCCCAGACAAACGTAACTCGAAGATGACGCTCAGTATTTCGGCCCACGGCCAAGTTTGCAGTTAAACGCTGTGTTGACGGTATTGAAAGCGGTAAATTTAGACGGGCTGATGACAATTTCGCCAGATGCGGCAACGGTTCACGCACCCGTTACACGGTAAATCCAGGTCACGAAAAAGGACGCTGAAGGGTTTCAACGCCCTTCAGCGTCCCTGAAATTCACAAGTTCAACCTCGACGCTAGCCGCCGGACTGCACCATGTGGGAGTACACCGCCTGGGATGGGCGGCCCGTCACCGGAAGCTGGTTGTTGTACTGGTATGCGCTGATCGCATCCGCGGTCCGGCGGCCGTAGACGCCGTCAACGGGACCGGGGTCGTAACCGAGATTGCTCAGCGAAACCTGGATATTGTAGACGAGGCCGCTGTTGTAGGCCGGCGGCGGGGGACCGTATCGCGGCGGCGGCGGTGCGGGACGAGCAGCAGCCGAAGCAGCTCCACCGACAACTGCGCCGATGCCGGCGCCGACCGCGGCGCCTTTTCCACCTCTTGCAGCGCCGCCGATAATGGCGCCAACGGCCGCTCCACCGAGAACGCCGCCCAATGTCGGGCCTCTGTTCTGGGCCTCGGCAGTCGGAACGCTGCCGATCACAAGGAACGCCGAAAGGGCTGCCGCGCAAGCGACGCCGCCGAGGGTTAATCTGTTGAATTCAATGCGAGCCATGGAAGTCTTCCCTGCAGTAAGGGGCTTCGTCGCAACTCAAGGTCGTGCCACGAAGCGCTGTCAACCTATGACACACGAAGCCGATGTGAACGCATTGCTTCGCTGTCATTGGGCGCTTGCCGCCTACAAACACCCTCTATGCCGAGGATATGGGGAACAGATGGCGAAAATCAAACACTGATGTTTCGTTTTTCGCCGCAATGGTGAATAACAGCCGAAACCATAACCTCTTCAAGTTGAAGTTCGAATTCAAAAGGGAGACGCTCGAATCATGCGCCACGGCGGACAAATCCTCGTCGATCAGTTGCGGGAAGAAGGGTGCGATATGGCCTTCTGCGTGCCCGGCGAAAGCTATCTTGCAGCCCTCGACGGCCTTCACGGCCAAAACGACATTCGCACCATCGTTTGCCGTCAGGAAGGAGGCGCCGCGATGATGGCGGACGCCTACGGCAAGATCACCGGGCGGCCGGGCATCGCGTTCGTTACGCGCGGTCCCGGCGCCACAAATGCATCGATCGGCGTCCATGTCGCGCGGCAGGACTCCACCCCCATGATCCTGTTTGTCGGCCAGGCCGCACGCGGCATGCTCGGCCGTGAAGCATTTCAGGAAGTGGACTTTCCGGCCATGTTCGCGCCGCTCGCGAAGTGGGCGGCGGAAATCCGCGAGACCGAACGCATCCCCGAATATGTCTCGCGCGCCGTTCACACGGCGATGTCGGGCCGGCCGGGCCCGGTCGTCCTTTCCCTCCCCGAGGACATGCTCGCCGCTTCCGCCGATGTCGAAAACGTTCCCGCATCACCGATTGCCGAAGCGCATCCGGGACCGGACGACATGGACGCCGTTGCCCGGGCCCTGAGCGCCGCCAAGCGCCCTCTGATTATTGCGGGTGGACCCGGTTGGAGCCAGAAGGTGCGCGACGACCTGACGGCTTTCGTGGAAGCGTGGAACCTGCCGGTCGCGGTGATGTTCCGTGGCCAATACAGCATGGACAACCGCCGCCCGAACTATGTCGGCCTTGCCGGCATCGGCATCGACCCGGCGCTGGGGCGGCGCATACGCGAGGCCGACCTGATCCTGGCGTTCGGTCCGCGCCTTGGTGAGATCACGACAAGCGGTTACACGCTGCTGACGCCGCCGCTCCAGGACCAGAAGCTCGTTCACGTGTATCCGGGAGCGGAAGAGCTGAATAGCGTTTACCGGGCGGACGTTGCCATCGTGTCCTCGCTCAGCGCGTTCACCTCAAGGCTCGGCGAACTTGCGCCGCCAACCAACATCCCCTGGGCCGAGGAAACGGCAAAAGCGCGCGCCGAGTACGAAGCGTTCTCGGAGCCGCGCGAGACGCCCGGCGACGTCAAGTTCGAACAGATCGTGTCCCACGTTTCGAGGACCCTGCCCGAGAACAGCATCATCACGAACGGCGCCGGAAACTACTCCGGCTTCATTCACCGCTACACCCAGTACAAGGGCTATCGTGGCCAGGTGGCGACCACGTCAGGCACCATGGGATACGGCGTGCCGGCGGCAATCGCCTCCAAGTTGGCGGCGCCGGAAAGCAAGGTCGTGTGCTACTCGGGCGACGGCTGCTTTCTGATGAACGGGCAGGAACTCTCAACCGCTGTGCGATACGACCTGCCGATGGTCATCATCGTGGTGAACAACGGCATGTACGGCACCATCCGCATGCACCAGGAACGTGAATATCCCGGGCGTGTTTCCGGCACGGAACTCGAGAATCCGGACTTTGCCGCATACGCCCGCAGCTTCGGCGCAAACGGAGAAACAGTCGCAAAAACAGAGGATTTCGCCGATGTGTTCGATACCGCACTGAACGCGGACAAGCCGACCCTGATCGAGCTGAAAGTGGACCCGGAGGCGATTACGCCCACCGCGACGCTCGAGGAGATCCGCGCCGACGCGCTTGGTTGAACCGCGCGGCCCGTCGAATCGTGTGCCCAATCGCGGTTCACACCCTGAACCGGGCCGGCGAGCTGCAAGGAAAAGTTGGAACAGGGCGCGGAGATTTACCGCGAGCGGCGTTCGTTGGTTTTCAAACGCGTGCGCGTGGTGCACGACTGCGACACCGAGCGGAATGTCCTTGTCTATCTGATATGTTCCGACAAGCTGATCGAAGGCAGCCCGAAGAACTCGACGTCGACGGCTCCGATCATGCCGTGGGGCGACAAGCCCGCGCCCAAATGCGCTGACTGGCTCGAGGGCTAACCCCCTGCGACTCGCGTTTTCTGTGCGAGCAAAAAAATTGTCCGGCGGCCAAGGAATCGCGCTCCACACGCGTCTAACGGTCCAGAAGGCCCATGACGATGGACGATGACGAACTGGTGAACCTCGCCCGGACGGGCGATGCAGGCGCGTTCCAGCAATTGTTGGAACGCCACTACGACACGGCCTATCGCGTCGCATACCGCTTCACCCGTCACGCGGAGGATGCCGAAGACATTGCGCAGGACATCTGTCTTGTTCTGGCGCGAAAGATCGGGTCGTTTCGCGGAAGCAGCCGCTTCTCGACCTGGCTTTACCGCATCGTCATCAACACCTGCCGCGACCATGTCAGACGTCAGAAATCGACCGACACGCTGCAGGCGAATTACGCGCTGTTCCGGGAACAAGCGATCGCCGATGCAGCGCACGACAAGGTCCGGCACGACTGGTTGAGCGAAACGATTGCCGCGCTTGAACCGAAGTTGCGGGAGACGGCGATCCTGGTCCTCGCGGAAGATCTGAGCCATGGCGAGGCGGCGGCGGCCCTTGGTTGCGCCGAGAGCACCGTCTCGTGGCGCATGCACAAGATCCGCAACACGCTGAAGGCACTGGTGGATGAGTTCGATGACTGACGACATCAAAAGACTGAAAGCCGCGCTTGCGAAAGAACCGCCGGTCGCCGCGCGAAAGGCCGCGAAAACGCAGGCGATCGCACAGGCCATGGCGGCGTTTGATGAAGAAAACACGCGCGCGCCCCAAGGATCGGGCGTCGGTGCGCGTCTCATGGGCACAGCAAGCGCTGTGTACGAAACCCTGATCGGGAGACGCCCCATGAGACTGAACCATGCCCTGGCCGGTGGCGCGAGCTTCGCCGTGCTGCTCACAGCCGTCGTAAGCACCATGTATATCCACAACTCCGCCACCGAGTTCGGATCGACGCCGAACGACTTCGCGGCGCGCAAGCCGGAATCACCCGTGACTCAAACGGAGAGGCGCGAAGCGGGTAGACCCGCGAGTGATGCCGGCTCCACCTCGCAGTCGCTTGGCGATCGCAGGCAATTCGCGCCCAGACCACATGCGCAGCCGCTGCCCGCTGTTCCCGCACCCCCGGCAGGCGCGCCATCGGCTGCTTCGGGCGCCGTTTCGAATCTTGCCCCGCCGGCGGCGCCAGGTCATCGCGGCAGAGCGTTGAAGTCAGAACGGCAGATAGCCGTGGCACCGCAGCGGCTCAGCGAGCGTGCCGCCCGGCATCCGGACCGTCCCCCGCAGGGCCTGTATGAAGAACAGGGCCGCGACACGTTCGAAACCGTCACCAGCAACCCGGTCAAGGTGGTGAGCGAGGATCCGGTTTCGACGTTCTCGATAGATGTGGATACCGCGTCTTACGCGTTTGTGCGGTCCTCGCTCAACAACAACGTGCTGCCGCAAAAGGATGCGGTGCGCATCGAGGAACTGGTCAACTACTTCTCGTACGACTACGAGAAGCCGGCCGACACGTCGGTGCCTTTCAAGACGAATGTGTCCGTCTTTCCAGCACCCTGGAACGCCGAACGCAAGCTCGTTCATATCGGCCTCGCCGGATACGACCTGAAGCGCGAGGAAAAGCCCGCGTCGAACCTCGTGTTCCTGCTCGACACGTCGGGTTCCATGAACGCACCGAACAAGCTGCCTCTGGTGATCAACTCCATGAAGCTGCTGCTGGAGAGGCTGAAACCCGGCGACACGGTTGCGATCGTCACCTATGCGGGCGACGCCGGGACGGTGCTTGAACCCACGCAGGTCAAGGACAAGGCCAAAATTCTGGCGGCCCTCAACAAGCTCCGTTCGGGCGGCTCGACCGCGGGAGCGGAGGGCATCCGGCAGGCCTATGAGCTGGCACGCGGGAACCTGAAGGAAGACGGCGTGAACCGGGTGATCCTCGCAACCGACGGCGATTTCAATGTCGGTATCACCGACCGCGACGAGCTCAAGAGTTACATCGAACGCCAGCGCAAGTCCGGCGTGTTTCTGTCGGTACTGGGCTTTGGCCGCGGCAACTACAACGACGCGCTGATGCAGACACTGGCCCAGAACGGCAACGGCACGGCGGCTTACATCGATACCCTGAACGAGGCGCGCAAGGTGCTCGTGGAAGAGGCGTCTTCCACCCTCTTCCCGATCGCCAAGGACGTGAAAGTCCAGGTCGAGTTCAATCCGGCGAAGGTGTCCGAATACCGGCTCATCGGCTACGAGACGCGCGCTCTGAAACGCGAGGACTTCAATAACGACAAGGTCGACGCGGGAGAAATCGGCGCCGGTCACCGCGTGACGGCGATCTACGAGATCACGCCGGCGGGCGGCAAATCGCCGGCGGTGGATGCCCTGCGTTACGGCGTGACAACCCGCGCTTCGCGCACCGGCAACACGTCGGACGAGTACGGGTTCCTGAAACTCCGCTACAAGCTGCCGAAGGAGCAGACCAGCAAGCTGATCACAATGCCGATCGGGTCGGACAATGACTACGCATCTGTCAATGCGGCACCGAACGAGGCCCGGTTCGCGACCGCCGTCGCCGCCTTTGGCCAGATTCTCAAGGGCGGAAAATATACCGGCTCATACAGCTATGACGACGTGATCCGGCTGGCGCAGGGCGCGAAGGGCAAGGACGAATTCGGCTACCGTGCCGAGTTCATCAACCTGGTGCGCCTGGCGAAATCCGCCCCGGCAATACCGCCCCTTCGCCGTTAGGCCCCGACCGTTTTTGCTTGTGCAAGACAGGAGGATGCGTGGACGCGCATTCTCCGCTCATTTGCGGTCAGGCCGCCTTCAACTCGAACCCGTACTGTTCTGTGAGTTCGGCGATGCCGGCCGCGGCGTCGGCCTCGTCAAGCGGCAGGAAGGGCGGCCGCAGACGGTTCCATTCGGGATCATTGTTGAAGTGGGCGACGATCGCCTTGAGCATGGGGATCATCGGCCGTGCCTGAATGGTCTCGCGGAACGCGGTGATTTCCGCCTGCAGGGCGTCGGCCTGATCGGTCTGCCAGTTGTCGTAGACATTCCGGATCATGCGGGCATTCACGTTGCCGGTGGCGGTGATGCAGCCCGCCGCGCCGTTCCGCAACCCGTCAAGGAGAAAAATCTCCGACCCCGGGAACACGGTGAAACCGGGATGCGCGTCGAGCAGCGCCTTGGTGTTCGACCAGTCCCCCGAGGAATCCTTGAGGCCGACGACGGTGTCCGGATAGGCCTCGATCAGCCGTCCGACGAGAGCGGTCGACAGCCCGACCTGGGCGACGGGCGGAATGTGATAGAGGTAGATTTTGAGCCGCGCATCCCCGACACGCTCGATGATCTCCGCGTAGTACGCGAACAGCCCGTCATCGCTCACGGCCTTGTAATAGAACGGCGGCAGCATCATCACCCCGCCGCAGCCCAGCTCCACTGCGTGGGCCGTGACCGTGGCCGTGTCGGACAGGGCGCACAGCCCGGTTCCAGGCATCAGGATCTTCGGATCGATCCCGCCTTCGACCAAGGCGTCGAGCAAGTCCATGCGTTCCTGCACGCCGAGCGAATTGGCTTCGCCGGTGGTGCCGAAGGGCGCGAGCCCCGTGCAACCATCGGCCAGCAGCCACTTGCAGTGGGCCAGGTAACGTTCAGCGTCGGGATTGCCGTCACTGCCGAACGGGGTCAGCACAGGCGAGATCACGCCATAAAAATCGTGGGTTCCAGTCATCGGATTTGCTCTTCCCTTGGGTTTTGTCCTTACGGCATCGGAATGCCGGGTTGCTCGACCGGCACATGATATCCTTTTTCCACGGCGGGGCGAGCGGCGATCGCCTTGTACCAGCGCACCACGTTGGGAAACTCGTTCATGTCGACGGTGTGCCACTCGAAGCGTGAGATCCACGGCCAGGTCGCGATGTCGGCAATGGTGTACTCTTCACCGGCCATGTATTCGTTGTCCTCGAGCCGTGCATTGAGAACGCCATAGAGGCGCTTCGATTCATTGAGATAGCGTTTTTCCGAGTACTCGCTGACGCCCTTGTTGTTCTTGATGAAATGGTGGGCCTGGCCGATCATCGGCCCGATACCGCCCATCTGCCACATCAGCCATTCGACGGTTCGCCACTTGGTCTCGAAATCCTGCGGCCAGAACTTGCCCGTCTTCTCCGCGAGATACATCAGGATCGCGCCCGACTCGAACAGCGTGAGACCGTTGTCGTTGTCGACAATCGCGGGGATGCGGTTGTTCGGCGCAATCTCCAGAAAATGCGGCTGGAACTGCTCGTCCTTGCCGATGTTGATCGAGTGCGCGTTGTAGTCGAGCCCGCACTCCTCGAGCATTATGGAGACCTTGCGACCGTTCGGCGTCGACCACGTATACAGATCAATCATGTCGTGCTGTCCTTCGGGGAAGAAATCGGCGCTCACCATAGTGAGCGGCGGCGCGCCGCACAATGTTCCGGGCCGCAAAAGATTTCCGCCGGGACGGTGATAAAGGTCTCAAGCCGCATCTCACGTGATCCGCATCAGCCAGATCCAGGCGGAAACGGTTACGGGGCTGAGTATCGTGGACACCAGAACCATCGCGCCGGCCGTATCGGGCGCGCGCTGATACTCGGTACAGAAAATCGCCAGCAGCAGCCCCACAGGCGCCGCCGCCGCGACCACCAGGAGGTCGATCAGTTGCGGCTCGACGCCGATGACCAGAAGCACACCCCAGGTGAGCGCCGGCGCCACCAGCATGCGCAGGCCCACGGCCAGCCAGACCGGCAATCGGGGCAGCGTCAGGCGAGAATCGCTGAGCTGGGCGCCGAGCGTGAAAAGCGCAATCGAGATGTAGGCCTGCGCGATCAGCTCGACCGGGCGCTCGATGATCGCCGGCAAATCCACCTCAAAGGCCTTGACGACGAGCCCGGCGAACACGGCCAGCATCATCGGCGACAGGATAAGCGTTCGCACCGACTGCAAGACGCTTCCCCTTTCGCGCGCAAGCAGCAACACGCCGTAGGGAATGATCAGGATGGAATGCAGCGACACGATCACGGTCTGGTGCAGCAGGTAATCCGGCGGGAATGCGAGCTGGGCGACCGGCAGACCGAAATTGCCGGAATTGGCGAACGCCGCCGCCAGCCCCACGATCGGCCGCAGTTCATCCCTGACACGGAACAGCGCCGCAATGCCCCAGCCGATCAGCACCAGGACGAGGAACTGCAGGATCGTGAACCATACGGTCGTCCATGCCTCGGTCAGCGGGAGATCGGCGCTGGTGAGAAAATGGAACAGCGCGCATGGCAAAAGGACATTGACCAGCAGCCGGCTCAGCGTCCTGACATTGAGGTCGAGCTTGCGCTTGATGAAGCTGCCGAGCGCCATCAGAACGATGATCGGCATCGTCACGGTGACAAGGATTTCTGTAAAAAGTGCCACTTTGCCGAAGCCAGACCTTCAAATGCCGGGAGCGCTCGGAGGATGAAATCGTGCGGGAGCAGCGCGTTCCACCTCGTCCCTGTGGAGACGAGCGGTAAGAAAATATGAGAAAAAGTTCAAGGTATTAGATGGTCCGCCGAAACCAGTCGGCCCTCAAATTTCCATGTCAAAGCCAAAGTTTGGTCACAGGACTCGGGGCATAACCATCATGTAACGGATGAAGATTCTTACGGGGTGACCTGATGCCGGATTATTCTGATCTGTTGGCGTTCCTGGCGAACAATCCCCCCCAGCGTGAAAGCGAACGCCGGCTGCACGCGTCCCTGCTCGAGTTGATGGCGCAATGCCTGAGAAGCGAGGAGACCACGGGCGAGACAGCGGAAGACGACGCGACCGAGACGCTCGAGGACATCATCGAAAAGAACCACATCCGCTGGGTTCGTTACAACTGATCCCGCCGCGCGGCGCGAGTCTCCCTGAACTTGTAAAGAGAAGGCCTGCGACAGCGGGTCATATGTGCCCCTGTTTTCGACGGGTGATACACAACGCGCTCCAAAAAACTCGGAGGGCGCGATTCGATGGCTTATAGTTCGGCACAACACGTCCCGCAGGGAGAAACCCACATGTCCAGCACGACGGACGATGTCGTCCAGGCGCTGCTCTCCAGCTTTGATCAGGGTGCGCAACACGAGGCGCCGTATCGCCACTGGTTCCTGAGCGATTGTCTGCCGGCGGATATCCTCGACGACATCACCGAGCTGCCGTTGGAGGCGCCCGACCTCGGCGGCGTTTCCGGTAAGCGTGAACTGCATAACGCGACACGCACTTATTTCGATGTCGAGAACCGCAGCCGGTATTCAAGCTGCGCAAAGTTCTCCGAAGCGTTTCAGGACAAACGTGTGACAGACGCCGTTGAAAAACGCTTCGGCACCAATCTCGACGGTACGTATCTGCGTATCGAATATGCGCAGGACACGGGCGGATTCTGGCTCGAACCCCATTCCGACCTTGGCGTGAAGAACTTCACCATGCTTTTGTACCTGTCGAAGGACGAGGCGCATAAGGATTTGGGCACGGATATCTATGACGCGGAAAAAAACCATGTCGGCCGCTCGCCGTTTGTTCCGGGCAGTGCCCTCGTCTTCGTGCCCGCAGACGACACCTTCCACGGATTCGAGCCCCGCACCATCGAAGGTGTGCGCAAATCGCTCATCATCAACTACGTCACCGACGAGTGGCGCGCCCGCGAGCAACTCGCCTACCCGGAACAGCCGATCGCTGCATAGAGCGACGAATCCGAACGTCCTTGTTTTTGCACTGAGCTGTCTGCTCCTGCTTTGCCTGCCGGCGCGACCCGCCTTGTCGGACATGGCGGAGGCGATAAACGCATACAAGGCGGGCGACTTCGCGACGGCCGCACGCGAGTTCAAGCACGCCGCGGAAGGTGGCAATGTCCAGGCGCAGAACAATCTCGGTGCCATGTACGACAAGGGGCTTGGTGTCCCGCGCGACCACGCGGAGGCCGCGAAGTGGTTCCGCGCCGCCGCCAAGAACGGTCACGCAATGGCGCAAAGCAATCTCGGCATCATGTTCGCGACCGGCCGCGGTCTCGCGCAAGACCATGAGCAAGCCGTCTCCTGGTTTCGCAAGGCCGCGGCGCAGGGCGTCCTGCTCGCGCAATTCAACATGGGCCTGTCCTATGAGCGCGGAGACGGGGTGGAGCAGGATTTCGCGGAAGCCGCCGACTGGTATCGCATGGCCGCGGAAGAGGGCCACGCCAAGTCGCAGAACAATCTCGGCCTCGCCTATGAGAACGGGCGCGGCGTCGCGCAGGACGATGACAAGGCCATCATGTGGTACCGGAAGGCCGCCACACAGGGTCTGACGATTGCCCAGTCGAACCTGGCGCGGCTCCTGGTCAGCAAGTGATCCACGCACGCAGCCGGGAGATTGCCGGCGCTCAGGTTGCGTGATCCATCAATTGCTTCTCCGCTTCGAAGATGAAATTCCGGTCTATCGGAACCGCATCGCGTTCGCGGGAGAGCAGAAGCTGGAACACCATGTTCGAGCCGTGCAGAAAACCGAGTTCGGCGGCGCCCAGATAGAACTCCCACATACGGCAGAAGCGTTCATCGTAGAGCTCCTTCGCCTTGTCCCGGTTGGCGGCAAATCGCGCGCGCCATTCGCGCAGCGTGTAATAGTAGTGCAGCCGCAGCACCTCCATGTCCGCGACCCAAAGGCCCTGACGCTCCGTCGCCGCGAAGGTTTCCGAGAGCGCCGGTACATAACCGCCGGGGAAAATGTACTTGCGGAAGAACGGCCCCGTGGTGCCGGGCTGGGTCATGCGGCCGATCGAGTGGATAAAGGCGTAGCCGTCGGGTTTGAGCAGATCGCGCACCTTCCCGAAATAGGCGTCGAAATGGCCGATGCCGACATGCTCCATCATGCCGACCGACACCACGCGATCGAATTCCCCGTTGAACTCCCGATAGTCCTTCCAGACGAAATCGATCCTCTCCGCGACGCCGGCCTGCTTGGCCCGTTCCTTGGAAATCGCGATCTGTTCCGGCGACACGTTGAGCGCGGTGACCTGGGCCCCCTGTTGCGCCAGCTTGATGGCGAATGACCCCCAGCCGCTGCCGATCTCGACCACGGACATGCCGGGTTTCAGGCGCAGCTTGGCGGTTGCGCGGGTAAGCTTGGCGGCCTGCGCCTGCTCGAGCGTGTCCTCGGGTGAGCGGAAAAAGGCGCAGCTATAGTTCAGATCCTTGTCGAGAAACAGCTCGTACAGTTCGGTCGACAGGTCGTAGTGATGCCGCGCCTGGCGTTTCGCTCTCTCGACATCGTTCTGCTGCTGCCGGCGCCGCATGGCGCGCCAGCCACGCCGTAACGCGCCCTGGACCTTGTGGCTGGCCAGCGGCCCGCGATTGACCGAGAAGAGATAGAGAAGGTCGTAGCAGTCCGACCCGTCCTCAAACGTCAGTCCGCCATCCATGTAGGCTTCGGCGGCCTGCAGCTCCGGATTGAGAAACAGTTTCCATCGCAGCGCCTTGTCGTGCAGGCGCATGGTCACGTCGGGACCGTCCTCGCCGCTGCCGAAGCGGTGCGGCGAGCCGTCGACATCGATGACGGTCAATTGTCCTTTGCGGACGAATGTCCGGAGCAGGTTGCTGAGCGGCCACATGGGCCCATGCACCTACAGACCAATCTCTGCCCCGTCAATTGACAGATCGGCCGGAAGACCGCGACGGATGACGGATGCAGCCGCTATCGCACGAACCTGGCCGCCTTCAGAATGGCGTCGGCGTTCAGGCCGTGATGCGCGTAGAGCTCGTCGATCGATCCGGACTGGCCGAAATGTTCGACACCCAGCGCCCTCACCTTGTGGCCGTTGACCGCGCCGAGCCACGACAGCGTCTCGGGGTGACCGTCCACCAGCGTGATGATATCGGCGTTGCGCGAGGCCTTCCCGAGCAAACGCTCGACATGACTTTCAACGCCCTGTTCGCCGCGCTCGCGCGCACGGCTGGCGGCGTGCCAGCCGGCTGACAGCCGGTCGGCCGAAGTGATGGCCAGGACGCCGAGGCCGCGGTGCCTTTCCGCCAACAGGCCGGCCGCCAGAACCGCTTCCTGCACAACGGCTCCGGTGTAGGCCAGGACAAGGTTCGTTCCCGGCTCCGGCTCACGTAGCCAGTATCCACCCTGTATGATCGCCGCTTCCAGCTCAGCCGTCATGGGACGCGCAGGCTGCTCCACGGGCCGCGTCGACAGTCTGAGGTAGACCGAACCGCCCTTCTCGTCGCGCAGCCAGCCGGCGCGGGCTTCGACGTCCGGATCCTCCGACTTTTCGCCCTCGCGCTGCATATAGTCGAACGTCCATCGCATGATCACTGAAAGCTCATCGAGGAAGGCCGGCTCGAACGACGCCAGACCGTCCTGCGCCATGCCGATGAGCGGTGTCGAGATCGATTGATGCGCGCCGCCCTCCGGCGCAAGGGTGATGCCGCTCGGTGTGGCGACCAGGAGGAATCGCGCGTCCTGGTAGCACGCATAGTTCAGCGCATCGAGGCCACGCTGGATAAAGGGATCGTACAAAGTGCCGATCGGGATCAGGCGCTCGCCGAACAGCGAATGGGATAATCCGGCCGCCGCGAGCATGAGGAACAGGTTGTTCTCGGCAATGCCGAGCTCGATGTGCTGGCCGTTCGGACCCTTCTCCCAGCGCTGCGGGCTCATCAGGCCACGGTCCTGAAAGATATCGGGCTCCGCTTCGTGGCCGAACAGGCCGCGCCGGTTGACCCACGGCCCGAGATTCGTCGAGACGGTCACGTCCGGCGACGTGGTCACGATGCGCCGGGCAAGCTCGCTCTCGCCGCGGGCAATGTCCGCCAGGATGCGGCCGAAACCCTCCTGCGTCGACGCGGCGCCCTTCGCGGCCGGTGTCTCAATGGCATCGATCGGAATGCGCGCCGCCTTGAGGCGGCGCGTGCCCTTCCGCGCAAACGGGACCGTGTCCAGGAACGCGCGCAGTGTCGCGGCATCGTGTTCCAGTCCGGCGAACCGCTCCCACTCCTCGCCCGGCGCGATGCCGTTGGCGTCACGGAAGCTATCCATCTGCGGCGCGTTCATCAGGCCGGCGTGGTTGTCCTTGTGTCCCTGAAACGGGAGCCCCAGCCCCTTGATCGTATAGGCGATGAAGCAGACCGGCCGGTCGTCGGGCGCGGCGTCGAACGCCTCGATCAGGCTGGGAAGGTCGTGACCGCCCAGATTGGTCATCAGCTCGGCGAGGTCGTCGTCCGAATAGCGCGCGACAATCGCCAGCGTGTCAGGCGCATCCGAGAGGTCCGCCTCGAGCTGACCGCGCCATGCCGCCCCGCCCTGGAAGGCAAGCGCGGAATAGAGCGTGTTGGGGCAGGAGTCGATCCAGTCCCGGAGGCGCGCGCCGCCCGGTTCGGCGAAAACCGACTGCAGCGCGTGGCCGTATTTCAGCGTGACCACATGCCAGCCCATGGTCTCGAACAGACCGACGACCTTGTGGAACAGGCGGTCGGATACGACCGCATCGAGGCTCTGCCGATTGTAGTCGATGATCCACCAGCAATTGTGCAGGCCGTGTTTCCAGCACTCGAGCAGACACTCGTAGATATTGCCTTCGTCCAGCTCCGCGTCGCCGACAACAGCAACCATCCGCCCCTCGGGCCAGTCCTGACCCAATCCCTTGGCGCGAACATAGTCCTGGATAAGGCTGGCGAAGGCCGTCATGGCGACGCCGAGCCCGACCGAACCGGTGGAGAAATCGACGTCGGCCGTGTCCTTCGTGCGCGAAGGATAGGACTGAACGCCGCCGAACGCGCGGAAGTCCCGCAGCTTCTCCAGCGACTGGTTGCCCAGCAGGTACTGTATGGCGTGGAAGATCGGGCTCGCATGCGGCTTGACCGCGACCCGGTCCTGCGGCCGCAGGGCGTGCAGATAGAGCGCCGTCATTATGGACGCGCAGGACGCGGACGAGGCCTGATGGCCGCCGACCTTCAGGCCGTCCGTGCTCTCCCGCAGATGATTGGCGTTGTGAATCATCCATGTCGAGAGCCACAGGATCTTGCGCTGCAGATCACGCAGCACCGCAAGCTTGTCCGGCGCGATCGTTTGCGTCTGAACGGGTTCAATGATCTGCGGCGCGGTCATCGCTCTTCTGGCCTCCGGAACGGCGGGCATATGCCCGCACGGATTGTCTCGGGCACGCGACTCGCGTGCCCCTGGCACATAATATATGCGGGGCGCTGGTCAATCTTTCCAAATATTGCTAACAATCCACATGAATTTGGCATTATTCACCGTTTCTGCCTGGCATTTTGTGGGAAGTAACCAAAAATGAAACTCGATGCGATCGACCGGCGGCTGCTCACGGTCCTGCAGCAAAACGGCCGGATTCCCGTTACCGACCTTGCCGACAAGGTCGGATTGACGACGAGCCCGTGCCTGCGGCGGCTAAAGAACCTCGAACGGTCGGGCATCATCAGGGGATATGGGGCGCAAGTGGCCCAGGAAAAGGTCGGACTTCCGGTCAGCGTGTTCATTTCCATCAAACTGGAACGCCAGCGCGAAGAGGCGCTCGAGAAGTTTGAGAACGCGATACGGAAATGCCCTGAAGTCGTGGAATGTTACCTGATGACCGGCACGCGGGACTACCTGCTGCGCGTCGTGGCCAGCGACCTTGCCGACTATGAGCGGTTTCTCAAGGACACCCTCACCCGGATCGACGGTGTTGCCAGCATCGAGTCGAGTTTCGCCCTCGCCCAGGTCAAGCACTCGAACGCCCTGCCCATATCCGACTGACCGCGGCCGAGCCGCCCCCATCTCAGACGCCCCCTTGCGCCCCGGTCACAATCCGATAGAACGCTTGCCTGTAATTCTCGCTGACAAAGCAATCATGAAAAGAGGGAACGGGCGATGAGCAAGGTGGCTTGGATTGGTCTTGGCGTCATGGGCTATCCGATGGCGGGGCACATTCGCGAGAAAGGCGGCCACGATCTGACCGTGTACAACCGCACGTCGGAGAAAGCGCAAAAGTGGACCGACCAGTACGGCGGAGAGACCGCGGCGACGCCGGCCGAAGCCGCGCAAGATGCGGACTTCGTGTTCGTGTGCGTCGGCAACGACGACGACTTGCGCGAAGTGACCCTTGGACCGGACGGCGCCTTCGGCGCGCTCAAGGAAGGTGCCGTTGTCGTCGACAACACGACCGCGTCCGCGACAATGGCGCGCGAACTTTACGACACGGCCAAGGATCGGCGCGCAGGCTTCCTCGATGCGCCGGTCTCCGGCGGACAGGCGGGGGCCGAGAACGGCGTGCTCACGGTGATGGTCGGCGGAGATGAAGATATCTACGCGAAGGCGGAGCCTGTGATCCAGTGCTTCGCGCGCGCCGTCAATCTGATGGGCCCGGCCGGGTCGGGCCAGCTTACGAAAATGGTCAACCAGATCTGCTGCGTCGGCGTCATCCAGGGCCTCGCGGAAGGATTGCACTTCGCCAAACAGGCCGGCCTCGACATCCCCAAGGCGATGGACACGATCAGCAAGGGCGCGGCCCAGTCCTGGCAGATGGAGAACCGCTGGGAGACGATGGTCAAAGGCGAGTTCGATTACGGTTTCGCCGTCGACTGGATGCGCAAGGATCTGTCCATCTGCATGGATGAAGCCCGCCGCAACGGCGCCAGCCTGCCCGTTACGGCGATGATCGAGCAGTTCTTTTCCGAGATCCAGCGCGCCGGCGGCAACCGTTGGGACAGCTCAAGCCTCATCACCCTGCTTGAGCGCTCCTGATCCATGAGCGGTTCCAAGTCAGATGAGGCGCTGGCCCTCGCGGAGCAGGTCGGCCACAACATGATGGACAAGAGCCCCGTGCTGCATCACTGGGGCATCGAGCTTGTCGCGATCCGACCCGGCGCGGCCACCATGCGCATGGAAATCCGCGACGACATGGCCAACCTGCACCGGCAGTGCCATGGCGGCGTCCTCTTCACCATGGCCGACGCCTGCTTCGGCTTCTCCAGCAACGCCTACAATGACCGCGCGGTTGCCGCTTCCTGCGATATCCGGTTTCTGAAGCCCGCCGAGATCGGCGACGTGGTCACCGCAACAACCTCCGAGATCTGGCGCCGTGGCCGCAGCGGGCTCTACGACGTCACCCTGACCAACCAGGACGGCGAGAAGATCGCGGTGATGCGCGGCCATTCCCGCCTGACCAGAGGCAAACACATCGAGTGACCCGCAGCCATTGGAACGCTAACCCGAGCCCTTCTCCTCGCTCGCATATTCGAGCGGCAACTCGGTTGTGAACTTGATCTGTTCCATGGCGAAGCTCGAGCTCACATCGCTGAGTTCGATGCTGGCAATCAGCTTCTTGTAGAACTTGTCGTAGTGCTCGATATCGGGCACCACCACGCGCAGGAGGTAATCGACCTGGCCGCTCATGCGGTAGAATTCCACGACCTCCGGAAACTCCTGAATGGCTTCGTGAAAGCGGTCGAGCCAGCTCTGCTCGTGCTGGCTGGTGGAGATGGATACGAAGACCGTGACACCGGCCCTGACCTTCCTCGGATCCAGCAAGGCGACGCGGCGCTGAATTATGCCCTTCTCTTCCATTTTCTGAATGCGCCGCCAGCACGGGGTGGTCGAAAGGCCGACCTGACGGCCGATTTCCGCGACGGGCATCGTGCAGTCCTTTTGCAAGATGGCGAGGATGTTGCGGTCCATCTTGTCGAGCATGGGCTCCTCCAATTGTGAAATTTTGTTTCCTTGCAGGCGGCAGGTGGCAATTATTTTGCGCCTATGTCATTCAACGTGGCGCATATTAGGTATTTGTTCCAAGACTGTCATCTGTCGAAAAGGCTCTAGAGCCGCGACCGAACGGCCTGCTTCACCGCCGGCAGAACGCGGCTCTCAAACCACGGGTTCTTCTTCAGCCAGGCATTGTTGCGCCAGGATGGATGCGGCAGCGGAACGCACGCCGGCCGGTCCCGGGTGATGCTCTTTGGATCCCACGCCTTGACCGTTTCGGTCAGGGTCGCACCGCGCGCGGTGCCCAGGTGCCAGGATTGCGCGTAGCTCCCGACAAGCAGGATCAGCTCGAACTGGGGCAGCCGCTCGAACAGGCGCGCACGCCAGACTTTCGCACACTCCTTGCGCGGCGGAAGATCGCCGCCTTTCGCATCCAGTCCCGGGAAACAGAAACCCATTGGGATGATGGCAATGCGCGACGCGTCGTAGAACTCTTCGCTGGTGACGCCCATCCAGTCCCGCAAGCGGTCGCCCGAGGGGTCGGTAAAGGGAACGCCAGATGCGTGCACGCGTGTGCCGGGGGCCTGACCGCAAATGCAGATGCGCGCGGTCGCGCTGATCTGGAACACCGGGCGCGGCTCGTGCGGCAACGGCTTTCCGTCCGGCGTCTCCAGGCAATGCCGGCACTTGCGGATATCCTCGAGTAACGACGAAAGATCTCGGTCCATCACACTGTTAGATCACGCTTTTGCGCTGGGGCGTGAAGCAACGGACGCATGCCAGCGGTCGAGGTTCGGCAGGTCGTCCGGCCTCGGTATCCGCGCCGGCTTCATGAAATCCACGGCAACCAGCGCGGTGATGTCGGCCATCGTGAATGCGTCACCGGCAATGAACTCCCGGTCCACAAGCTCCTTGTCCAGGATCGACAACATGGTCAGAACGCGCGGCCGGTTCACCTCTCCCCAGGCTGCAACCTGCGGTTTTTCCATCTCGGCCATCGCCGGGTGGAGATGACGAAACGTCTGCGCAATCGGAAACATCAGGTTGAGCTCCATCCGGCGCTGCCACATCTCGACCATAGCGCGATCCAGCGCATCCGTGCCGAGGAGCGCCGGTTCCGGCTGCAGCTCCTCGAAATAGCGGCAGATGGCCAGGGATTCGCTGATGGTCGTCCCGTCATCGAGCACCAGAACCGGAACACGCTGCAGCGGATTGAGCGCGGCAAAGTCGGGCGTCTTGTGGTCGGAGGCATTGATGTCGATCTGTTCGTAATCGATCTGGATGCCCTTCTCGGCAAGAAAGATCCGAACACGGCGTGGATTGGGTGCGCGTCCGTCCTCGACAATCTTCATGTGCTCAGCTCCCTTGAATCTATGTCAGCCGCTTAGCGCGTACCCTCGCGCCAGTCGCGCGGCGCGATGAATGTACCGGACCAGATTCCGCGCCGCCGCTGTTTCGCATGCTCTTCTTCGGCAAGGTAACGCCCATACGACACCGCCCAGCCCTGTTGGACAAGCCATCGGTTGAGGTTGGCCTGGCGAATGCTGCACACGGCAAGCAGCCGGTCGTGCTGATCGCGCTTCGATCCCTCGCAAGTTACGGGCTTGCCCCGCACATGGTTTCGCAGGGCCGAGGCCGCCTTCACGCCGCATGCCCAATCCGTGCCGTCGCGCACACATATCTGGTCGCGCTCCGGCGCATCGACCCCGACAAGACGCACCTCCGTCCCGCCGACGCGCAAACTGTCGCCATCGACGACCGACGCCAGTCCGGTGACTTTTGTGGGCTGCGGTCCGGGCAGCAGCCAGAGCACGCCGAGAATTGCCAGAACGATCAGAAAAAAGACGGCGAGGTCGAGCAATTTGCTGGTCCGTGTCCTGCGCAACAGAAATCTCAAGACCGGCCCCCCGCAGCATGTGCCGCCATGTGGTCGCAACGACCCGCGAACCACAGAAGATCGCGGGACCGCCTGCCGCCCATTTGCGCCAAAAATGTACGATCTCCGGCAAATGTAAACGCGAAGTTAGGAAATTCTTCCGAAACATGAAAATGAGCAATTGGGCACGGACACGGGTCAAGCCGACGGCAACGGCGCGACACGTGTGTCTTTCTTGTTGCCCAGTTTCCACGTCGGATCGGATCCGGAAGACGACATGAACACAGCCGAGAACGCCGCAGCGGCCGAAGCGGAGATGACGGACACCGGATCCGTCAACGCGCGCGCTCGGAGTTTTCAGGACGTGCGCGAGGACCTTGCCTCCAAACCAGGTTCGAAGCCCGCTTTCGAGTATGAGCTGCTGCTCATGTTCGTTCACAATGAACTGAGCGCCGCCCTCGCGATCCCCCTGCTGGCGATCGTCGTCGCCATGGCGTCCATGTTCTGGGCCCCGGCAAACCAGCTTCTCTTCTGGCTGGCGATGGTCTTTGTCTCGAAGGGCATTCTGCTTGCCTTGTGCCGCCAGTTCACCAAACTCCCGCGCGGGAAGGTGAACGTCAATACATGGCGCTCCAAGTTCGTCGCAGCCGAGTTTCTCTACGGCATGATCTGGGCGAGCGTTGCCTTCGTGAGCGTCAACAGCGTCGACCAGTCGCCATACATTTTCCTGTTCGCATGCCTGACCGTCGTCATCGCCATGCGCATGATGTTCGCTTCGACAGTCATGCCGATCGTGTATGTCGGCACGATTCCGCTGACCGCGGCGCTGGTCCTGCGCTTTGTCATGCTCGACACGCCGTTCTACTGGGCGATGGCGGCATTGGCGGTCGGCGTTCATATATATTTTGTATTTATTTTAAAGGGCTTACACACAACCGTTATGGCGATGCTTGAATATCGCGCGGAAAAGGAACTGCTCATCGCCGAGCTCGAGCAATCGAAATCGATTTCCGACGATGCGCGGCGGCGGGCCGAGTCCGCGAACATCGCCAAATCACGTTTTCTCGCCACCATGAGCCACGAGCTGCGGACGCCGTTGAACGCAATTCTGGGATTCTCCGAAGTGATGAAATCGGAGATCCTCGGCCCGCACAGCAATCCGACCTATCGCGAATACGCCAACGACATTCATGAGAGCGGCCAGCACCTGCTGAACCTGATCAACGAGATCCTCGACCTGTCGCGTATCGAGGCCGGGCGCTACGAACTCCAGGAGGAGCCGATTGCCCTCGCCGCCGTGGCCGAGGATTGCCACCGCCTGCTCAAGCTGCGCGCGGAGAAGAAGGGTCTGAAAATCATCGAGAATTTTCAGCCCGGCCTCTCGAAACTATGGGTCGACGAGCGGGCGATCCGGCAGGTCTGCCTCAACCTTCTCTCCAATGCCATCAAGTTCACGCCGTCGGATGGCGCGGTGTCCATTTCCGTCGGCGAAACGCCATCGGGCGGCCAGTTCCTCAGCATCAACGACACCGGACCGGGGATTCCGGAGGAAGAAATTCCGCGCGTGCTCAAGAATTTCGGGCAAGGCTCTCTCGCGCATCAAACGGCGGAAGGCGGGACCGGCCTCGGATTACCCATTGTCATGGGTCTCGTGGAATTGCACGGCGGGACTTTCGATATCAAGAGCAAGCTGCGGCAGGGAACGCTGGTCACGGTGACGTTCCCGCCCGAACGCGTCATGCAGACGCTGCCGCGGCTGGCCGAACCCGGCGAACCCAAATCCCCGCTTCCGAACGCACCAACCTCAACCGAAGGGCAGTCGGGGTGGCGCGAACGGCACAATGCGACGCATCTTGAACGCCACAGCGCGTGAATCGCCAGGTTACGCTTTGTCCATACTGATTGTTTTGCCGCCAGAGCTGCTTAAATAAATGGTATGAAAATGTGCACACAGCACGCGCCTGTGCGCCAAACAAGGATGGTCGTGGCATGAGCGCATGGATTGCCCTCGGGCTGCTGATCGTCGCCGGCGCCGTCCTCGTTCTGAACAATGATTCCGGAACGATTGCCGGTTTCGAACCGGGCGACTTCGCCGGGGTTGTCGCCGCGCTCGCCCTTCTGGTGTTCCTCGGCGGCTCAATGCTGAGTGGCTATCGGGGCCGCTTTACCGGAGCTGTCCGCGATGCCGTGTTCTGGGCCATCCTCGGGGTGGTGCTTATCGGGGGATACAGTTACCGCGATCAGGTGATGCCGCTGGTTCATCGCATTGGCGGAGAACTCATCCCCGGGATGCCGGTCAGCGTCAATACGGGCGACGCGCAGACAACGGACGTACGCATCCGAAAACAGGCAGACGGCCACTTCCTGGCGCATACACGAACGAACGGAACGAGAGTGGACATGATCGTCGACACCGGCGCGTCCACGGTGGTCCTTCGCCCCTCGGATGCGGAGCGCGTCGGCATCAATCTCGACGGTCTGAGCTACTCCGTGCCCGTGCGAACAGCGAATGGGACGGCCTATGCCGCGCGCATCAGGCTTAACAACGTATCGATCGGTGCGGTTACCGTCGACAATGTGGAAGCGCTCGTGACCAGGCCCGGCGCGCTCCACGAAAACCTGCTCGGTATGAGTTTCTTAAGCCGTTTACGCTCTTATGAATTCTCTGGAGATTTCCTCACTCTGCGCAGCTAGTTTTCCGAGCATGGAAAGCTGGTAGTCGAGGCAATCTCCCCGGGGGTTCCGCATATGGCGTATAGTTCCGGCGTTAAGACCTTTTTGCGCGAAGCGGTGTCGTGGGGCTCCGTTGTCGTGATCGGATTTGGCTGCGTCTACTTCTTCGACGACATGCGCCGGTTCGCCGCCAGCACGATCGCGACAATCGGCGATAATCACAGGCCCGATATCCAGATCAAGGAGCCGGTGAGCAGCGAAGACGGGTTTGAAAGATCGGTCACGCTGACGGCGAACCGCCAGGGCCATTTCTATACCCGCGCCAACGTGAATGGCCGCGCCATCGCGGTGTTGGTCGATACCGGCGCAACGACGATAGCACTCACCTATGAGGATGCGGACCGCCTCGGGTTGCGACCACGCGACTCCGATTACACACACACAGTGAACACGGCCAACGGCATCGGGCGGGCTGCACAAATCGAGCTGGACAGCGTCGAAATCGGTGACGTTGAAGTGCGCAACTTGCGCGGTCTGGTGCTGGAGCCCGGCAGGTTGAAGGTGACACTGCTCGGCATGGAGTTCATCCGCCGTCTGGAGAGTTTCGAATTGCGAGGCAACAAACTCGTGCTCGTCGAGTAGTCTTCGCACCGCGCTGAACCGCCAGCATTGTTGCGTTGCGTCAATTCGGCTATCAAGCATCCTCGACTGCGCGAAAAGGTGCTGAGGCCATGTTTCCACAACCCCGAACCGACCTTACGCCCAATTCGGCGGATTTCGAGCGATTGCCCTTCATCAAGCCGACGGGATTTCGGGAGTATGACGCCCGATGGCTGTACCCGGAGGAAATCAACCTCATGGGGTTGCAGGCGATCGGGCTCGGTCTTGCGGCGCTGTTTCGCAGACGCGGCGTTCCGCTTCGCATCGTCACCGGACACGACTACCGGTCCTATTCGGCGGCCATCAAACAGTCCCTGATGTCCGGCATGCTCGCCGGTGGCATGGAGGTGCATGACATCGGCCTTGCGCTCTCGCCAATGGCCTATTTCGCCCAGTTTGATCTGGATATCGCAGGCGTGGCCATGGTCACCGCCAGCCACAACGACAATGGCTGGACGGGCATCAAGATGGGCCTGGCGCGGCCCCTGACCTTCGGGCCAGATGAAGTGTCGGAGCTCAGGGAGATCGTGTTCGACACCGCGTTCAATGCCGATGGCGGCGGATCGTATCACTGTCATCCCGACGTGCGGGACCGCTACGTGGCCGACCTCACGGACCGGGAGCCGCTCAAACGCAAACTGAAAGTCGTGGCCGCGTGCGGAAACGGCACCGCGGGCGCTTTCGCGCCCCAGGTCCTTCAGGCCGTCGGATGCGATGTGACGCCGCTGCATTGCGACCTCGACTACAGCTTTCCGAACTACAATCCGAACCCGGAAGACATGAAGATGCTGGACTCGTTGCGCGAGGCGGTTCTTGCGTCGCAGGCGGACGTCGGCTTCGCATTCGATGGAGACGGCGACCGTTGCGGCGTCGTCGACAATGAAGGCAACGCCATTTTCGCCGACAAGGTCGGCGTCATGCTGGCGCGCGACATTTCCGCCCGGCATGCGAATGCCAAATTCGTCGCGGACGTCAAATCGACCGGCTTGTTCCTGACCGACCCGGTTCTGGCGGAGAACGGCGCGTCCTGCGCATATTGGAAAACCGGTCATTCCTACATGAAGCGCTACAGCCACGAGACCGGCGCGCTGGTCGGTTTCGAGAAATCAGGACACTTCTTCTTCAACCCGCCGCTCGGCCGCGGGTATGACGATGGCCTCGTTGCCGCTCTGGCGGTCTGCGACATGCTCGATCATACGGGCGATCAGTCCATGGCGGACCTGCAGCGCGCCCTGCCCCGGACCTGGCAGTCGCCGACGATGTCGCCCCACTGCGCCGACGAGATCAAATATGACGTGGTCGACCGCGCGGTCTCGCATTTCTCCGACGTCGCGTCGAACGGCGGGCAGCTCGCCGGCCAGAGTGTTCGGGATCTGATCACCGTAAACGGCATTCGCATTGTACTGGAGGATGGGACCTGGGGCCTGCTGCGCGCATCGTCCAACAAGCCCGAGCTGGTCGTGGTGGTCGAAAGTCCGACGTCGGAGGAGAATATGCGGGCGATCTTCGGTGAGATCGACGCATACCTTGCAAAACAGCCGGAAGTCGGCGAGTACAATCAGAAAATCTGAAGCGGTCGCGTGGCGCTTCATGCGTCACGATCGCCGCGCGGGTAACGGGGCAAGTCGGCCCCACGACGCCTGAACGCCGCAAGTTCCTCATGGAACGCTCTGGCCATTCCCGGTTGACGTGAAATCACAATCAACCGACACCATATGGACAGGAGGGCCCTAGGTTTCGTACCTAGGGAGGGGACGTTAGGCAAAAGTTGAGACTGTCCGGGCTTTAATCGTCCAAGTTGCACGTTTGAGCAGGTACACGCGCATATGACCGCACCGCGTCAATTCAGCATGATTGACAAGTTTTGGCGAACCGTGCGCTACCGCCTGCACATCCCGATGCTCCGCAACAAGGCAACTCCGGAGCACATCGCTCGCGGCGTGATGATCGGGATGATCTGGGCCATGACGCCGTTCTTCGGCTTCCATATGGCGCTCGTGTTCATCACGTGGATTGTGGCGACGCGTGTGTTCGGGTGGGACTTCTGCCTGGTGAACGGCCTCGCCTGGACCTGGACCACGAACATCGTGACCATCGTACCGGCCTACTATCTGTTCTACCTGACCGGACAGATCCTGATGGGGAATTTCTCCGACCCGCTCGGCTATGAGGCGTTCCACTCGCTGTTTGTGCTCTCGGAGAACCAGGACGCGGACATTTTCACAACACTCGCGGCGCAGCTCGAGGTGCTCTGGAAGTTCTTCGGAATTCCGTTGTTCATGGGCTCGGCGGTGTGGGCCGTGGTCAGTGGATGGCTGTCTTACAAACTGAGCTACGGCTTCGTACGGCGCTATCAGGAGCACCGCGCGCGAAGAATGGCCAAGGCGGCGAAAAAACCGGAAAAGCGCTCGAAGTTCAAACCCCTCCCCTCCGGACCGCAAGGCGAGCAGAAGGCCTGAGCACCGGCCGGCCCAAACCCTAAAGTGTCGCGAAAAACCGCACGGCAATGATCGCCAGAAACGTTGCGAAGGCGAGTTCCAGCTTGCGCCGCGAGATGCCGTGCGCAAGCCGCACGCCGAGCGGCGCGGCCAGCACGCTGACCGGCACGATAATCAGCGCGCTCAGCACGCTGACATAACCCAGCGACCCCGGTGGCGTGCCGGCAACGCCCCACCCGGCCCAGATGAAACCGAGCGTTCCCGGAATGGCGATCATCGGACCGAACCCCGAAGAGGTCGCGACCGCCTGATGGATCGGTCGACCGTAGAGGGTCATCATCATGGTGATGAAGGCCCCGCCGCCGATGCTCATCAGAGTCGAGATCGCGCCAACGAAAAGGCCGTAGAGGCTGCGCCACGGATTGCCCGGGATCGCATCGCCCAGCTTCCAGCTCTCACGTCCGAAAAAGAGCTTCAGGGACATGACCGTCGCGGCGCCGGCCCAGATCGCCGTCAGGATCTCGTTGTTGGAATAGCGCGCCACGATGGCCCCAATCACAACGCCGATGACGACCGAAACCGCCATGGACCGGATGATGTCCATGTCCACGGCGCCCTTCGCCTTGTGCGACAGGAACGAGCGCATCGAGGTCGGCAGGATGACCGCCAGCGACGTGCCGACGCACATATGCATGAGCACCGCTTCATCCACACCCACGGCGGAGAACAACTCGTAAAGGATCGGCACCATGACGCCACCGCCGCCGATGCCCAACAGGCCGGCAAGCACGCCCGTGGCGAAACCGCCGACAAGCATCAGCGCCAGTAGCCAGGCGATCTCGCCCGCTGGCAATCCGAAATCCATGAAAGCCCTCAACCCCTGCGGCTATTCAGCCGCCACCGGAGCCACATGCATACGCGTATCGCGAAGGTGCGCCAAGCACTCATTGAGGACCTCGATACCCGCGTCCGCGCGCGCGCCCTGCTCGGTGAGATGGCGGCGGAAGGCGCGGGCGCCCGGCTGACCGTGGTAGAGGCCGAGGATGTGCCGGGTCAGGTGATGCAGGCGGGTACCGCCCGCCAGTTCACGCGCGGTGTAGGAGATATAGTGTTCGAGGACATCGTCGCGATCTCCTGCCGGGCCGCTGTCCTCGCCGAAGATGCGCGCATCGACGGCAGCGAGCAGAAAGGGATTGTGATAAGCGGCACGCCCCATCATCACGCCGTCGACACGGCCGAGATGATGCTCGGCCTCGTCGAGCGTCTCGATGCCGCCATTGATGCAGATCTCGAGTTCGGAGAATCTCTGTTTCAGCCGGTGCACCCGGTCGTGGTCGAGCGGCGGCACGTCGCGGTTCTGCTTCGGGCTCAGACCTTGGAGCCACGCCTTGCGCGCATGGACAATAAACGTGCGGCAGCCCGCGTCGGCGACCATGGACACGAACCGGTCGAGATCCCGCTCGGCGTCCTGATCATCGATGCCGATGCGACATTTCACGGTGACGGGCACGCCGACCGCTTTCTGCATTGCTTCGATACAACACGCCACGAGATCCGGCTCCGCCATGAGGCACGCACCGAAACGGCCGGACTGCACCCGGTCCGACGGGCAGCCGATGTTGAGGTTGATTTCGCGGTATCCGAAGTCTTCGCCGATGCGCGCCGCTTCGGAGAGCTGCGCCGGGTCGCTCCCGCCCAGTTGCAGCGCGACCGGCTGTTCGGCCGGATCGAATCCGAGCAGTCGCGTTCTGTCCCCGTGCACCACCGCCGCGGCGGTCACCATCTCGGTATAGAGCAGCGCACGCGACGAGATGAGACGCATGAAGTAACGGCAGTGACGGTCCGTCCACTCCATCATCGGCGCAACGGAGAAGCGGCGGTCCACCGGGACATATGTCGAGGAATTTTCGTCCATAACCGCAGTCCATACGCGTGCCGTCGTGGCCCTGTCAAACGTGCGTGCGTTTTAGCTGCACAGGAAACGGGCAACCTACAGCAACTATCTTGCAGGAATTGGCGCGCACGAGTAATGCGCGGAGGCCGCCATGCATCTGAACCGACCCGGCCGACCAAATCCTCCTCAAGAGAACTATTTGCCCGACGGTGGGGCAAAACCCCGGATTTAGTTCTGTGGTTTCCGTCTACGGAACGCGAGGCGCATCTGTTTTTCGGTTTCGACCAGCGCAAAGAACATGGCACCTATGGCGACGATCAAGAGGCCGTCGGCCAGGGAGACGCCCTGCGTGCCGAATACGGTCTGCAAGGGGAGCAGATATGTGATGGCGAACTGTGCGACAGTAACCGCAATGACGCAGGCCCATACAACCTTCGTTCCCCTCACCGCGTTCCAGGTCAGAGAAGTGCCGTGGATATTGCGGATGAAAAAGAGGTGGAACATCTCCAGCACGACCAGCGTGTTCATCGCCATGGTCTGCGCCAGCGCCTGATCGTAGCCCCGGTCCACGGCATAGGTATACATCCCGAAGACCGCGAAGAGGAACAAGCTCGATACCAGCACAATGTGCCAAACCAGTCCGGCCGTGAGCAACGGCGCGTCGCGCGGGCGAGGTGGACGGCGCATGGTACCCGCCTCGGACGGCTCAAAGGCGAGCGCAAGGCCAAGAGTTACCGCTGTGATGAGGTTGATCCAGAGGATCTGTACCGCGGTGATCGGCAATGCCATCCCGGCGAAAAGCGCCACGATGATCGTCATTGCCTCGCCCGCGTTGGTGGGCAGCGTCCAGCTGATGACCTTCTTGATGTTGTCGTAGACAGTCCGTCCTTCGCGCACCGCTGCAGCGATCGAGGCGAAGTTGTCATCGGCCAGCACGAGTTCGGCCGCCTCCTTCGCGGCCTCGCTGCCTTTCTGCCCCATGGCGATCCCGGCATCGGCGCGCTTGAGTGCGGGCGCATCGTTCACTCCGTCGCCCGTCATTGCCACGGTCAAGCCGCGCGATTGCAGCGCAGTAACGAGGCGAAGCTTATCTGCAGGCGAAGTACGGGCGAAGATGTCCGTCTCCACCGCCGCGTCGGCAAGGGCTGCATCATCCATCGCCACAACGTCTTCACCGGTCAGCACCGTCTCTCGGTTTTTCAGCCCGATCTGCCCGGCAATGGCGCGGGCCGTCGCGGCATGATCACCGGTGATCATCTTTACGCGGATGCCCGCCGCGTGACACTCGGCAACGGCCTCGATGGCCTCCGCGCGGGGCGGGTCGATGAGGCCGATCAGGCCGATCAGCGTGAGCCGGTCCTCCAGATCGCCGGTGTTCAGAATCGTGTGGCTCTGAGCCACACTCCGAACGGCGACCGCGATTACCCTCAGGCCTTCGACGGCGAGCTCTTCGACCATGCTATGCCAGTGGCCACTATTGAGTGGAGCGGTACCGCCATCAGCAGCGCGCTGGCCACAGCAGAGAGCCAGCACAGCCTCCGGTGCTCCCTTGACGTGGATGCAGGCATGGCCTTCGTGGTCGTGGTGCAACACGGCCATGTAACGGTGCGCCGCATCGAAGGGGATAGCGTCGGTGCGGCTCCAGTCGCGGAACGGCTGCGACCCCGCACCGGTGATCTTGCCCGCGAGTGCTATCAGAGCGCCTTCCATCGGGTCGCCCTCAACGCGCCAACCGTCCGTGGCGCTATGCAGCACCGCATCGTTGCAAAGGCCGGCGGCACGGGCGAATTCCATCAGGACGGCGTGCTCGGCCGGGTTGGCGTCGGCCTCGCGCCAGCGCACCGCGCCTTCGGGCGCATATCCGTTTCCGCCGACGGAGTAGACGTGCTCGGCCGCGGCGAGCGTCGTCGCCATCATCTCGTTTCGGGTCAGTGTGCCTGTCTTGTCGGAGCAGATGACGGAGACCGAGCCCAGCGTCTCGATCGCCGGCAAGCGGCGAATAATGGCGTTGCGCCGTGCCATGGCCTGCACCCCGACAGCCAGCGTGATCGTCAGCACTGCCGGGAGCCCCTCAGGTATCGCTGCAACGGACAGGCTGACGACCGCCATGAAGAGGTCGGCAAAGGGAAGGTGCCCGACGAAATGGCCGTAGATGAGGAGGCCGGCCGCGATAATGAGAATGAACAGCGTGAGCCAGCGGGCGAAGACATTCATCTGGCGAACCAGCGGAGTCGTCAGCGTCTGCACCTCCGACAGCATCCCGCTGATCTGGCCGATCTGGGTAGCGGCCGCAGTGGCCGTGACCGTGGCCCGTCCCGTGCCTGCGGCGACGAGGGTGCCGCTGAAGAGCATTGATGTCCTGTCCCCTAAAGCGGCCCTTTTGGCAACTGGCGCAGTACCCTTGTCGACGGGCACGGACTCGCCCGTCAGGATTGCCTCCTCGGCCTTGAGGCCACGGGCCTCCAAAAGGCGTAGATCGGCCGGAACCCGGTCGCCTGCCTCGACAAGCACGATGTCGCCCGGCACGAGGTCGGTGGCGTCGACGCTTTGCCGGCGACCGTCGCGCAGCACCGACGAGTGTGGAGCGAGCATGCCGCGTATCGCCTCCATCGCCTGTTCGGCGCGGCCTTCCTGCACGAAGCCGATCAGCGCGTTGACGAGGACGACCGCGAGGATCACGCCCGTGTCGACCCAGTGCTGCAGCGCCGCCGTGACCACGGCAGATGCGATAAGGACGTAGATCAGCACATTGTGGAAATGCGTGAGAAACCTCACGATGGTGCTGCGCTTCGGTGGCTCCGGGAGACGGTTGGGCCCGTACTCGGCCAGGCGACGGGCCGCTTCGGCGGAGGTCAGACCGGTCTCTGCCGCATCCAGGGACTGGAGCGCGGTCTCCTTCGATACCGCATGGAGGTTTGCCGGTGGGGTTTGCTCGTTCATCGGTTTCTTCACTCACCGCTCTCAATGATCGCCCTCATAGCGCGACCTTCGTTTTGCCGCTGCTTCCGGATACCCTTGATCTTGCGCTGCGAACCGGTCATCCGCGGCGCGAACCGATTATTCGGCGATGGCAAGCGCACTCTCGCAGACTGGGAGGACCTTTTTGTCGTCACGAGGACATGTGTATGGCCGGTCTGAGTGGCCCGCACCCGTGTTGGATGGGTATATACATTTGGCATACAGGTTGAACCGCCGCGTAAAGCCGCAGACTTGTGAGCGGCTTCAAATGTGGTCTGGCGAGAAGAATATGGGCGATCGATGGTTGCTCGGATGCGCATCCAGGCCCTTGATGAGCCAGCGTCCGTCAGCTCTTCATGCAATAACCGGTTTGACGACCTCTCCATCCTCCGGCATTTCACCCGCGATCGCTTCGAGGAGGTCGGTCAGCGTCACGACACCCGCGGTTCTGTCATGATCGTCGACGACGACGGCCATGTGTACGCCTTCGAGACGAAACCGGTCGACAAGCTCAAGAACGGAGATATCATCCGCGACAACGAGCGCCGGTACCATCAGCGACTGCAGGTCGATGGGCTCGTTCTTCAAAGCCAGCGGGAGCATGTCCTTGGTGTGAGCGAAACCGACTGCGTGGTCGATCGACTCATCGCAAACAAGCACGCGCGAGAACCGGCATGTCTCGACCACACGCACCAGTGTCTCGCGATCGGCTTGCGAGTCGACCCAGAAGACTTCGGAACGCGGCGTCATGATGACTCGCACATGCCAATCGTCTAAACGAAGCACGCCATCAATCATCTCGCGCTCCTCCGGTGCGAAGATTCCCGCAAGCGTGCCTTCGGCAATCAGCGATTTCACCTCATCCTCGGTCACCGTCTCTCGGCGCGCCGCGGAAATGTTCATGAAGCGAAGGACTGTGTCGGTCGATACCTTGAGCAGCCAGACCGCGGGAGCGGCGAGACGGGACAGCAGGTTCATCCGGTTCGCGACGAGCGAGGCGACGCGTTCAGGATTCGCCAGTGCGATTCGCTTCGGCACAAGCTCGCCGACGATGAGCGAAATGTAGGTGATCACGATCACCACCAAACCAATTGCGATCGTGTCGCCATTCGGTGCGACCGCGGGAAAAGTGTCAAACCAGTCGCCGAGCTTGTCGGCGAATGTCGCTCCGCTGACAGCACCAGCGAGGATGCCGACCAGTGTGATGCCGATTTGCACGGTTGACAGGAACCGGCTCGGATCGTCGATCAAGCGGAGTGCAGTGTGCGCCCCGCCGTTGCCGAGACCGGCCATGTGCTCAAGCCGGCTTCTACGGGACGACACAATGGCCAGCTCGGACATCGCCAGCAGACCATTTACGAATATAAGCAGGAGTACGAAGAGTATCTCAAGAAACAGCATAGACATCTGACATTGTACGATGTGGGAGAGCTCATCCAAGCGGAACCGGAGAAAAAAATGGTTCCGTCCTTGCCGGTCACGGTTGGGCGCCGACCTGCTGCCAACGAACCACTGGGACAGACCCCTGTCAACGATGCGCGCCGGGCCTCGCGCTGCACATCGTTGCATTAAGGTTTCGTGCCAGGCGACCTGCGATCGATGAGACCATCCGGCTCCTAGGCAGTGAGTATCGCACCATCAGTCACGGGAGTCGCAAGCCAGCATACGTGTCGATGCAGTACCGGGAGAGCACCCATTGTTGTAATCGACCGGTCCGGCGTGTACGAACGCGACCTGTCGTCTTCAATTGGACAAGGTTGGGTCAGCGTCGATTTCCGTTGATCCCTCAGTGCACACGCCTTGCACACGTTTCGCCGTAACTCTCTGAAAAATATATAAATAATACGTCCACTCCATCATGGGTGCCACCGACAAACGTCGGTCTACTTCGCTGCCTTTCCGGGAACTCGTCTCCATGGTGGCAGTCCATACGCATCGAGCTGCGGCGATGTCAACCGTGCGCGGGACTTGGGTGCACACGGAGCGGGCGCGAAACAGGTCGCGGACTGCTCCAATTCTGTCGCTCGATCCCCAGCCCTATCGACAATAGAAACGATCACGAAAGAATGCTTACTGACCGAGAAGTCGGCTTTGTGCCGTAAGCGGGCATTCGCCGGTCGGGGCTACCCGTAACGCCCCTCGATATAGTCTGCCGTCTCCTTCTTGGCAGGAGTGACGAACATCTGTTCGGTGGAGGTGTGTTCGACGACCCGGCCCATCAGCATGAAGATACATTCCTCGCTCGCTCGGCGTGCCTGGGCCATGTTGTGCGTAACGATCAAAATTGTGTACTGGCCCCGAAGCTCCCAGATCAGTTCCTCCACCGCCTTGGTTCCCTCGGGGTCCAGCGCCGAGCATGGCTCATCCATAAGCAGGACCAACGGCTTGACGGGAAGCAGCCGGGCAATGCAGAGCTTCTGTTGCTCCTCGAGTGAGAGTTCGGTTGCCTTCCTGTCCAGCCGGTCCTTGACGTCATCCCACAGAAGCACCTGCCGCAATGCAGTCTCGACGATCTCGTCCGTCTCGCTCTTGTGGAGACGTCGCTTGTCCTCGGCGTGGATCCTGTAGCCGAAGATGACATTGTCACGGATTGAGATGGGAAGCGGATTGGGGCGCTGGAACACCATGCCGACCTGCTTGCGCAACTGGCACAGATCGACCCCCCGATAATAGACGTCGTTTCCGAGCACATCGACGGAGCCGGTGATGCGCACATAGCCGAGGCGCTCGTTGATGCGGTTCACACTGCGCAGGAACGTGGACTTGCCACAACCGGAGGGACCAATCAGAGACGTGATCATGCCCTGCCGGATCTGCAGGTTGATATCGAACAGGGCCTGGAAGTCGCCGTACCACAGGTTCAGATCCCGGGTGGCGATGGCGAAACTGTCTGTGCCGTTTTCGGGTTGGCTGATCGCGTGCATCGTCTCCACCCCCTCAGCCGAACCGTCCGGCGATGTAATCGATGGTGCGTTCGTCCTTGACCTTGCCGGTGAACAGATCCTCGGTATTGCCAACCTCTATGCAACTCCCGGTGAGGAAAAACGCCGTGCGGTCGGCAAGACGCCGCGCCTGCTGAACGAGATTGGTGACCAGGATGATCGTCATCTCGTTGCGCAATTCCTTGAGAACGTCCTCGATACGCATCGTCGTGACCGGGTCGACGGCGATGGAGAATTCGTCGAGAACGAGGATATCGGGCTCCTGCGACAGGGCCCTTGCGATCGTCAGCCGCTGTTGCTGCCCGCCGCTGAGCAGACTGCCAAGGGTATCAAGCCGGTCTTTGACTTCGTCCCACAAGGCAGCGCGGGTCAGACAGCGCTCGACGATCGCATCCAGTTCCGCCTTGTTGGTGATGCCCTTCAGACGCGGTGCAAGCGCAGCATTGTCGTAGACGCTCATGGGCAAACCCACGGGCAGCGGAAACACCACGCCAATTCGGCTTCTGAGCGCATACACGTTGCGAAACGTCCGGATGTCACGTCCGTTTATCAGTATTTCACCGGTCACCTTCATCTGCGGGTTGAACATGTCCATGCGGTTGATGGCCTTCAGAAATGACGTCTTGCCCGAATTGGCGGGACCGATAATGCCGAGGACCTCATGCTGACGAATGTCCAGGTTGACGCCGCCGATCGCGAGCTTGCCGCCGTAGCTGATGGAGAGGTCGTGGGTCTGCAGCTTGATAGGCGCGTCGGACAGGTTCCGGCGCACCGGAGTTTGCAGGTTGCCACCGAGTTCGGTCGTCGCCTCTACCACTTCTTTTGCCCCCGCAGGTATATCCGGAAGCCGATGGACAGGGCATTCATCAGCAGCACCATGGCGATCAGAACAAGGGCGACGCCGTAGGGCAGTTGCTCCGGCACATGGGGAACCTGGGTGGAAATCACAAACAGGTGCAATGACAGGGCCATCGTCTGGTCAAACACGCTCTGCGGGAGGAACGGCAGAAAGAACGCGGCACCGGTAAACATGATCGGGGCGGTCTCGCCGGTGGTGCGTGAGACCTCAAGAATTACACCGGTGAGAATGCCGCTGACCGCATTGGGCAAAACGACCCGCCGGATCGTCTGCCACCGGGTCGCCCCCATGTTCCAGCAGGCCTCTCGAAAAGCGTGCGGCACGGCCTGGAGAGATTCGCGTGTGGCGACGATGACCACGGGCAATGTCATGATCGCCAGGGTCAGGCTGGCCGCCAGAATGCTTGTTCCAAGCCCGAAGAAGATGACGAAGGCGCCAACTCCGAACAGCGCATGCACGATCGACGGCACGCCGGCCAGGTTGATGATCGCCAGGTTGATGACCCGGGTGAGCCAGTTATCCGGAGCATATTCGCTGAGATAAAGCGCCGCGGCGATGCCAAGGGGCACCGAGACCAGGAGCGCGACAGTCACCAGCCAAACCGTGCCGACCAGGGCCGGGAAAATCCCGCCTGCGGTCATGCCGTTGGTTGGTTTGCTGAACAGGAATTCCCACGAAATCGCGGGTCCTCCCTTCCAGATCAAAGTCGCGAGGATAATGAGCACCGGCAATATCAGCAGCATGGTCATCAGGAAGAACAGCGACTGGACCAGGAAATCCCGATGCTCGTTGCGCTGATTGTGCTGGGTTGCCCTGAAAATTGACTTCGACCTGGCCACGGCTTCCCCCTTATCCCTTGCGAATGCCGCGGACGATCAGGTCCGCACACAGATTTATGATGAACGTGATGATGAACAGGAATATCCCGATCGTGAACAGGGCCTGGTAGTGATCGGAGCCGACCGCGGTTTCACCCAGTTCGGCAGCGATCGTGGCTGTCAGCGCGCGCACTGAATCGAAGATACTGTCGGGAATGTTGATTGCGTGGCCTGTGGCCATCAGTACGGCCATTGTCTCGCCGAACCCACGCCCGACCCCGAGAAGAACCGCGCCCAGAAGGCCGTTCTTCGCAGCCGGCAGCACCACCTTGAAGATGACCTGACCGCGCGTCGCTCCCAGCGCCTCCGCCGCCTCGCGGTAGCGGTCCGGCACGGCTCTGAGTGCATCCTCCGCGATCGAGGTCATGATCGGTGCCGCCATCAGGCCGAGAATAATGCCGGCGTTGAGAACGTTGAGACCTATCGGCACGTCGAACAACTCGATGATCAAGGGGTTCATGATGGTGAGACCGATAAACCCCCAGACAACCGAGGGTATGGCCGCCAGGAGCTCGACCAGAACCTTTAGAAACTCGCCGACCTTTCCTTCCGCGAACTCGGCAATGTAGATCGCCGCACCGAGAGAGAACGGAATAGCCACGATCATCGCCAGTCCGGTGACGCTGGCCGTACCGGCGATCATGGCCAGGATATTGTATGTGGGGTTGTATTCGGACGTCGGGCGCCAGCGCGGCGACGTAAAGAACTCGCTCCAGTCCAACTTGTAGATCACGAAGTCGAAACCCTCGCGGCCAATGAACACGAAGATGCCGACAACAAAAATGATGACCGAGATTCCTCCGACGAACACCAGCACCTGGACCGCCTTGTCAATAATCCAGTCCGTGTTGATCTTGTCGAAATCGTCATCGACCTTCCGGTCCACGGTCGGTGACGGTTTTGGAATGGCTTTGACGATGCTCTTGGGCGCGGCTTCGTTCATTTCACGCCTCCGCACCATGAAGGGTCTCGACCAGATCGCGAACCCGCGCAGAGAGTTCCCGGTAGATGTCGGTGTAGCGGTTCAAGGTCTCCGACTTGTCGAGACCGTTGGGCAACCGGCCCACGTCCCAATCAAGCAGAACGGGACGGAAAGGCGGGGTTCGAAAGTAAGAAGTTACCGGCCCATTCAGGCTCACTATGATGTCGTTGCGGGCAACCGCTTCCGTCTTGGGGTCGAACGCTTTCGGTGTGGCGTCGCCGGCGTCCAGGCCATGGGAAGCGAGGAACTCCCGCAGTCCGGGATGCAGATCACCCGCGGCACTTCGCCCCGCACTTGAGAACGTGCAAATGTCCCTGGCCATTTTGTTGCCGACGGCCTCGGCGAGACGGCTCTGACCGTTATTGCGCTCATCCAGGAAGAGGATGTTGAACTTCTTTGGTGCGGGGGTCTCGCCCGTCAGGGCGAACAGCGTCTCCTCGCAGATATTCTCGGCACGGGCGCGAATGCGGTCGAGCTTGCTGTAAATGACCGACAGAAACAGCAGGTCGCGCGCCTTTCCCGGGTTTTTAGCCGCCGTGTCCGGCAGCTCTCCGAACACCGTGTCGAACTCGACGAGGACACGGGCGGATTTGGACATGGTCTTGCGCGCTGCATCCACGTCGTCGTGCTGGAAGGCCCGAATTGCGCGGCGCAACAAGCTCTGCGATACGCCGGCTGTCTTCTCCAGGGATGTCTTTGTCTTCTTGTTGGCCCGCCCTGAGATCTGCAATCCCTCGCGGGCGATCGTCGCGGCGTAGTCGCCGATGCGCTCCAGCTCACTGTTGATCCTCAGGATCGAGGAGATTTGCCTGAGATGGCCTGCGGAAGGCAGGTGGAGCGCCAGAAACCTGTGACACAGACGGTCGATTTCAGCGAATCTGCGGTTGATCTCGTAGTCGCCGAGAATGACATCGTTGGCAAGGCCCCTGTCTTTTGCCGTGATGGACTGGATGGCACTGTTCAGGGCGTCTTCGACCCGAATGCCGACATCCGCGATCTTCTCATGGATCGTATCGAGATCGCTGGCGAGACGTTGCTCATAGAGTGCCATGATATCGTACTCCACACCCGCGACTGTGGATTGCGGGCTGTCCTTGGCGACGTGTCCTGACGGAAACTCGGATCATTCAGCAGCGAGGTCGGTCCTGTCTGCTTCACTGGCGTGAAGCAGACAGGACCGCCACGGATTCAGCAGGGGATCAGTCACACGAGACGTTCCTGATCGGCGCATATCCCTTCTTCCGGATAATGCACTGGCCGACGTCGCTCATGATCCAGTTCAGATAGGCCTTGATCTCGCCCTTTGGTTCGCCGTTGGTGTACATGAACAGCGGTCTTGCGATCGGATAGCTGCGGTCGCTGGCGGTTTTGACCGAAGGCGACACGCAAGGTCCGCCGTCCGACTTGGCGATGCAGGCCATCTTGATGTGGTCGGTCGCGTAAGCGAGGCCGCTATAGCCGATGGCACAGGGGGTCTTTTCGACAAGGTCGACAACGTCCTTGGAACCGTGCATGTCGCGGGTCCCCAGCTTGTAGTCGCGCTTTTTGCCAAGCACGGCCTTGCGGAAATACGCATAGGTGCCGGAGTTGTTCTGGCGGCTGACGAGGATCATCTCCTGGCCCTTGCAGCCCGGAACCTCTATGCCAATATCCTTCCAGTTGGCAGTTTTGCCACCTTCGCCATAGATTTCCGCAAGTTGGGGAATGGACAAGGAGTTGGCGGGGTTATCCTTGTGTACATAGACCGCCAGTGCGTCATAGCCGACGATATGCTCAATCGGATTCTGGCCCTTTTTCTTGGCCAGTTCGATTTCCTTCGGCTTCATTGCGCGGCTGGCGTTCGCGATGTTGACCGTACCATTGATCATGGCGGCAATTCCGGTTCCCGAACCGCCGCCAGTGACCGCGACGGCCACATCGGCATTGACGTTCTGATATGCCTCGGCCCAGGCTTGGGCAACGTTGACCAAGGTATCGGAGCCCTTGTTCTGGATCAGGGTTCGGGCGTCGGCCGTGGTGCCGGCGAACGCCATGCCGGCCGCAACCAGGATGGCGGGAAATTTGTACTTCATGTCTCAGGTTCCCTGTCGTTAACAAACACACTTCTGCCCAGTGCGATGGAAACCCTAGATCTCTTGTTTGAGCCCTGTTTAAAGCGACTGTTAAGTTCTTGTTAAACCCGAGCAATATCAACCAATTCGCGATTGATTCATCGGAATTGCGTTGGTCGCGGCGTTGTCGGATTACACGTGTGGCCGTGTCAGTTTGCCATTGCGGCTGTCACTTGAGGAGACGACGGCTGAATCAGGGAACTGACAAGTGAAGTCGCTTCCCTTGCCAGGGGTGCTGGCGATCTTGAGTGCGCCGCCGTGGCGCTCGACGGCGTGCTTGGCGATTGCAAGGCCGAGACCGGTGCGGCCCTTTTCACGGTTGCGACCGGAGTCGACCCGATAGAAACGTTCCGTCAGGCGCGGCAGGTGGTACGCAGCAATGCCGGGTCCGTTGTCCGATACCCGCATCACGCAGTCGCCGTCTTCCCTTCCCCACTTCACCCGCACCTGAGTGCCCGCAGGCGTGTGCTTCAGCGCATTGACGATCAGATTGGAGAATGTTGCCCGCAAGATCGACTCGTCCGCGGCCAGCCATAGGTCCGGGTCCGCATCGATCTCTATCTGATGGTCGCGCGCCTCCTTGAGGCCCTGGGTTTCATCGGTGATGGTTTGCAGCAGTTGAGATACCTGCACAGGCTCCACGGCCGGAGGCAGGTCGATGAATTCAAGCCTCGACAAGCCCAACAGATCTTCGACCAAATCGTGCATCCGGTTTGATTGTTCATCGAGAAGTGTGACCGGCCTTTCGAGTTTGGGATTGCCTTTGACCAGATCCTCCAGCACTTCGAGATAGCCGCGGAACACGGTAATCGGTGTACGCAATTCATGGGATACGTTGGCCACAAATTCGCGCCGCGAACGCTCCAGATTGTAGATCTTGGTGATATCCCGCGCCACCAACAGGCGTTGTTCGGTCCCGCCAATGGCCGAGATCTCGACCAACAGCATGACCGCGCCATTGATCGGCGACGGCGCTTCCACGGGCCGCGTAGCACCGCCGGCGTCAAGCTGGTCCTTGAGGATTGGATGATGCAGGAAGTCGGGCAGACTCCTCAGCGAATCCCTGGGCCAGCGCAATCCCAGCAGATGCTCGGCTGCCGGATTGAACCAGCGCACCTGAGATCTCTTGTCCAGCAATACGACCGCATCCGGAATGTTTGCCGCCAACTCGCGAAGCTGCCTAACAAGCGCCAGCAAGGCGCGTTTGCGGCGCCGGTTGCGAAGCTGAACAGCCTGCAGGTCATCGAATATGGCTTCCCACAGCCCGAGCGAAAGGGGTGTGCGGAACCGACCGCGGTCGAGCCAGAACCTCAACCGCACGATGTTGACCATGTGCCACGTGACGTAGACTGCACCGGCAATGGCAAAGAACAGCAGCTCGTTTCCGAACACCATCGCGGCCCCAGATGCGCCCAGCAAAAGGGCACAAATCCCTGCCAATTCCTGACCGACATGCCGTAACATCGCGGGCACCAATCAGACGTCGGGCGAGAACCGGTAGCCAGCACCGCGTACGGTCTGTATCCACGCGTGCCGGCCCGACGGTTTCAACGATTTACGAAGCGCACTCATATGAACGTCGACGGTGCGTTCACCGACATTGACGTTCCGTGGCCAGATCAGGTCCAGAAGTTGAGCCCGGCTGTACACCCTGTCCGGGTTGCTCATCAGAAGATTTAGAAGGTCGAACTCGGTCAGACTCAGATCCAGTTCCATGCCATCGGCGCGAACGCGGCGGCTGCGCCCATCAAGCACCATGCCACCAACCTCGATCTGGTCCTGGACGCGGTTCGCCGCACGGCGCAGAACCGCACGAATGCGAGCAACCAGTTCCTTGGGGGAGAAAGGCTTCGTGACATAATCGTCGGCGCCCACTTCGAATCCATGCACCTTGTCCTCCTCCTCGCCGCGGGCAGTGAGCATAATGATGGGCAACGCCTCGGTCGTCGGGTTGCAACGAAGCCGGCGCGCCAGTTCCATGCCGGAGACGTCTGGCAGCATCCAGTCGAGCAGGATCAGATCCGGCGTGTGATCGGCGATCAGTTCTTCCGCCTGATCAGCCGTAGCTGCCGAATCGTGGTCGATACCAGCATGGGATAGTGCGAACTCGACCATCTCCCGAATTGCTGGTTCATCATCGACGACGAGAATTCTCGGCGGCATGCGGATGCTCCAGTCCGATGAATTCGAAACCGAAGGCAGATGCCGCTCACACAACTTCGGCCGGAATTCGCAAACAGCATGGAACTCCCCGAAACGCCATGAGTGCAGCGGCAATCCCGCTACGCGAAATCGTGCGAGAAAGGCCCCCCGGAGAGCAAAAAAAGTATATGGCTCAAGTGATGCTTGCGCGATGACCTGCATCAAGAATCGGCGACATGTCCGCACCGCGCTTTTGTTGGTCAGGGCGGCTTTAAAAAACTGTCATGTTGATGTCATACGATACGAAGTTGCCCCTGATGTCTGCGAACGTGTGAACAGCTGTCCGCCAATGCAATAGCCGAAACCGGGGCATTCATGGAGGATCACGGGGCATCTTGTCGGCGGCCAACATGCAAGCTCGGGAGGACCGGTCATTAGCAGTATCTCAAGACGCGACACGCTGGTCGGTACGGCTGCCGTTTTGGGGACGACTGCCACCCCCCTGGCGTCCGGCCTTGCCGCGCAGAAGGATGACCGCCACCTGAAAGGGTTGTGGCGCGAGTATCTCAAAGCGTTGCGAAAACACTCGGTAGCGCGCGAGCGCCACGAACGCGCCTTACGAGCCGCGCACCGCGAAATGCATAGCGAAGTTGAGGCCGTAGACACGCGCGTCGAAGTCGCAAGAAACAGGCCATATCCGAAACCTCGCACTCCAGATGTCCGCGTCGAGGGCGTCGAACTCACCGAGGAGCAGCTCGAATCCGTGCGTGGTCTCGTCTCGGTTATGCTCCGCTCGGATGACCGCCGACAGGCAGACGTCGCGGATTGGGCAAAACAGGAAAAGGATCGCCTCTGGGACGAGGCAGATAATCGGCACAATGTGAAAGCGCTGGATGAACAGCAGGACCGGCTGTACGAGGCGCTGGAGAGTATCGAGCAACAGATCCTCGACGCGAAGGCCCACACGGTCGAAGGCGCGGCAATAAAGCTGTCTCTGGCAGCACTTCGGGCGCGTGACGGTTGCGTTGCGGAAAAAGAGGTGTTGGCCGGCTACGAAGCGCTTCTTGAGGTCGCCGGGCTGGACGATCTAGCCGTAGACGCCAGGCATGCCAACCGTACCGCGGGCGAACACGAAACGTTGTCGCCGTATCTGGTCGGGTAGCCGATACAACGTCAAAAAGAAGAAGCCTGTCGGAATGGGGTGGATGGAGCGCAGCCGACAACACATCGACAGCGGCGGAACGCAACTGCTTAACAATATACATGACAGGTGGGGCGGGCTGCCTGGACAATCTGCGTGCAGGCGCGCCGGTTGGCGCAACGCCGCTTCAGCCTAGCTGATTGAGCAGCTTCTTCGCCTTTTTGCGTTGTTGCTTGTTCGTCTTGAGCCGGAGCTCCAAGGTCTTGAGTTTGGATTTGGAACTCTCGGACTTCTTCTTCCGTTCAAGCTTCTGCTTCGTCTTCTCGAGCTTCTCCAAAAGGTGCGCAAGAGCCTCGCGCCTCTTCGAAGGCTGCCGATCTCCGTTTTGGAAAAGCTCCCTGAATCTCATGCCTGCGGTACCAAATGTTCGGGACGATCATGGTTGTGGTACCGGAGACAGATGACAGCTGGGTGACAGTCTGCGCGACGATCCCGTGTTTCAGAGCAGTTTTCGCAAGTCTCGTGGCCGACCAACTCGAACGTCGCACGGGTCCTGGTCCATCTGCCTGAAAACAACGCAATTGCTTAATACGTCGGCATGAGTGCAAACTCATGAATGCATTCGTCCTGACTGCAGGCTGAACCGAACCATCATCTGGCTGACGAATGACCAATTCGAATGGACCAAAATCGGGGAACAATGGACCTTGCCTGAACGCGCACATTCTTGCTCGCAGAGAATGGGAAGCACTGACGGCGGACGACATTGATCTGTTCAACCGCAAGGTTGTATGTCGCGAATACAAGGCGGGCAGCGTCGTTTTCGGACAGGGCGATCGATGTAAAGGCTTGTATCTTGTTGAACGTGGACTGGTGGCCGTGCGCAAAATCGACGGGATGGGCCAGTCCGCGATTGTCCGGCTCGCTCCCCAAGGCCATTCACTCGGCTACCGACCGCTCTTGGCGAAGGAGAACCATCGCGCCACCGCAGAGGTAATCAACGATGCGCAGATCTGCTTCGTCGACGCATCAACGATGAATCGTCTGCTCCTGAACAATCCCAAACTCGGCGCACGTTTCCTGGAGCTCACCGCGCAGACGCTTGGCGGGGCGGAGGCGCGACTGTTTCAAGTCGCCGCCTTGAGTGTTCGTACCCGCATCGTCCATATCCTTATTCTGTTGCGCGAGCACTACGGCAAGACCACCAGAGACGGGACCATATTTCTTGATCTGCCGATGTCGCGGCGCGATCTGGCCGATATGATCGGCGCGCGGCCGGAATCCGTATCGCGAAACATGCGAGACCTTATGAATGACGGCCTGATCAGCCTGTCGGGTCGCACGGTACGGATCAATCGGCTTGAGCTGCTCGTCGAGGAACTCCACCGAAATCCGTAGGCGCACCCCCCGCCCCGTTCATGCGGCGCCACGCGTTGTATGAAGCCAGGCGTCATCACTGTTCAGGTGCGCGCGAATGATCTTCACGATAGCAATGCCCTGGTACAGCCAGTCTGACCAGCACGCCTCAGACGATGCCATGGATTGCGATGAGATCTCGGTTCCAAGTCGTTAACCCATATCGCGGCCTTTCACGACGGCCAGTGACTTATGTCATCGAAGCAATTCGCTCCGAGAGTTAGGATTACCGTCTCTGGTCCCGGCGAGCCGCAACACGGGCAGGAAAAGCCGGAATCCTCGTCGCGTCAGAGCCCGACGCAGTCGGAAGGGCGCGACGTACGTCCCGGAGTATCGGGACAACCCGAAACATCGAAGAATGGGTCAGATGAACCCTAAACAGTTTCGCAAATGGCGCAATTCACTCGGTCTCAGACAGCGTGAGGCGGCGGAGCTACTCGGTCTCAAGAAACGAATGATCCAGTATTACGAAAAGGGTGAACGAGACGGTGATCGCGTTAAGATCCCCAAATACGTCCGGCTTGCCTGCTATGCGATCCAGGAGGGCGTGACGGACTTTGACGGCAATGCCGTCACTTCTGAAGGCAACCCGCAGCTCCCGTCTTTCGCCGCGAACTGAGAGGTTTTCGCTCGTACAAAGCCCGTCGGGCTTTTCTCATCGCATCATTGGTCTTGCTGCTTGCACTGTCTTGGTGCCTGTCCGTTCAACGCTGGTCGGACAGAGACACGGAACCCAAACACGAAACTCTCGCACATGTGACTTAGGTCATCGCGTCAAAGCGCAATATGTGCGCTTATTGCAATCGTCAACGCGTTTGTTCACTCCCAATCTGGGGACGAGACTGGCGCGCGTGGTGACGGCAACGTCGCCCGAGGGGGTGTCGCCGCGGTTCAGCAAGCAAGGCTTGCGGACGCGTGTGGTCATCGGCACAGCATCAAAGGTGCGTCATGATCCAGCGCATAGTATTGCCAGTCATATTTGCATTGCTGGTCTATGGCTTCTGGATCAGTCCCGATTTCAAGCAGATCTCGGCGGGTGTCGCGATTTTCCTATTCGGGATGCTGTTTCTCGAGGAGGGCTTTCGCGCTTTCACAGGCGGCGTTCTTGAGAAGCTGCTGGACAGGACAACGGACCGGCTCTGGAAGTCGATCTCCTTCGGCGTCGTGACCACGACGATCATGCAATCGAGCTCACTGGTTTCGGTCATCACGATTTCCTTTCTGAGTGCCGATCTGATCTCACTGACCTCGGGCATCGGCATCGTCTTCGGCGCCAACGTTGGCACGACGACGGGCGCCTGGCTGATTGCCGGGTTCGGCCTCAAGGTCAAAATCTCGGCCTACGCCATGCCGATGCTGGTGTTCGGCATCGTTCTGGTTTTCCAGAAAAACCATTCGCTGAAGGGCATCGGCTACATCCTCGCGGGACTTGGCTTTCTTTTCCTCGGCATTCACCACATGAAAGAAGGATTCGAAGCGTTCCGCTCGACCATAAATCTGACCGACTTCTCGATGCCCGGATATGCGGGGCTGTTCCTCTTCGCCGGGATTGGCGTCTTCGCGACCGTTGTGATGCAATCCTCACACGCCACGCTGGTCCTGATCATTACGGCGTTGGCGACGCACCAGGTGACTTATGAGAATGCGCTAGCTCTGGCTATTGGCGCCAATGTCGGAACAACGATCACCGCAATCCTGGGCTCAATGAGCTCCAACTACCAGGGCAAGAGGCTCGCCGCCGGTCATTTGATTTTCAACATGATCACCGGCGCCATCGCCATCATCTTCATCCACCAGCTCGTCTTGCTGGTCGACGCAACTGCGGGTGTGCTTGGCATCGCAAATGATGACTACACCCTGAAACTCGCCGTGTTCCATACAATCTTCAACGTCATCGGGGTGGCCGTTCTGGTGCCATTCGTGAAGCAGTTGGTCGAGTTTCTCGAGCGGATCATCCCGGCGCCGAAGGTCGACGTTGTCGAACCGAAATACCTCATGGAGTCCGTGCTTGATTTCCCGGAAACCCTGCTTGAGTCGGTGCGCAAGGAGACGGTTCATCTGTACGACAATGCCTTCGAGATCATTGCCCATGGGCTCAATCTGCATCGTACACAGATCCTGAAATCGGACGATCTGGAAGAGCTCATAAACCATGACCGCGAGATCTTCGATTTCGACCTCGATTCCGTATACGAGCAGAAGGTCAAGTCGCTCTATTCAAAGATCCTGGAGTTTATCAGCCGCGCTCAAGGCGACATTCCGCCAGAGTTCTCCGACCAGTTCTTCGCCTTGCGTCAAGCGTGCCGTGAGATCGTCATGACGGTGAAGGACATCAAGCATCTGCGCAAGAACATCAGCCGTTATGTGGTTGACGACGATGATGATATTCGCGGCGAATACAATGCGTTCAGGATTCAACTGGCATCGCTGTTGCGGGACATCAACGATTTGCGCAACACGCCTGAGGATGAGCGCAACATCATAGATCTGGACGTTTACAGGGTTGCGATTGACGATGAAAGCAGCGTGGTCAACGGCGCTTTGGATAAGCTCATCCGGGAAGGAAGGATAACGCCTGCAATGGGAACATCCCTGATGAACGATCACGCCTATGTCCGAAACGCAATCTGGCAACTCACCGATATCGCCAGAACGCTGTTTGGATCGCGGGATCTTGCCGAGCGTGAAGCTGAAGAACTTGTTGGCCTTGACCAGGACGATCTCGAGTCCGCGCCAGCCGGTGAATGATACGAAAAATCAAGACGTTTCTGGTATGGGTTAAAAAAACCGCCGTCCTTTTTCGGCGCAGAGGGAGTCGCTCAAATGAAGATGACCAGTGTATTGGAGTTTTTTGGTCAAAAACGCTCGAAAAAACTCGACGCGTTAAAGAGTGTCAAAAAGAAGCTCGACAAGAAACAGCGGAAGCTCGGACGCGACATCAAGTCGGAGAAATCAAAAAAGAAGCGAAAGAAACTCGAAACCAAATTGGCCACATGCAGGAAACAGCGTGACAAGGCTAAGAAACTGATAAAGGAATTCGCCTAGCGAAGTCCAACGCAGCCGCACTTCGGCGGTTTCCGACACATGGCGCAATTGCCGGTCGATTTCAGGTCTTCCCGGTTTCCCTGTAGTGATCAGGCACGATGTTCTGGTCTTCCATCGGCGGCCGCACATAGCTTGCGCCCTCGGTCCGGGGTGGGAGTTCAACCGGTTGGGGTGTCAGATCCTCGTAGGGGAAAAGACTCAGCAAGTGCTTGATGCAGTTGAGGCGCGCCCGCTTCTTGACGTCTGCTTCGACCACATACCATGGCGCTTGCTTGATGTCGGTATGCGCGAACATGACGTCCTTGGCCTTCGAGTACTCCACCCAGCAGCGGCGTGACTCAAGGTCCATCGGGCTCAGCTTCCACCGCTTCCTCGGATCAACAATGCGCTTCTGAAAGCGCCGTTCCTGTTCCTCATCGCTGACGGAGAACCAGTATTTGACCAATCGGATGCCGGAGCGAACCAGAATGCGCTCAAACTCGGGGCACGTTCGCATGAACTCCTCGTATTCCTCATGCGTACAAAACCCCATAACGCGTTCAACGCCGGCGCGATTGTACCAGCTGCGATCAAACAGGACGATCTCTCCGGCCGCCGGCAGGTGGTACACGTAACGCTGGAAGTACCACTGCGTCTTTTCGCGTTCCGTTGGCGTGGTGAGCGCCACAACGCGCGCGACGCGTGGATTGAGGGACTCTGTAATCCGTTTAATGGTTCCGCCCTTGCCGGCGGCGTCGCGTCCTTCGAACAGAACAACCACTCTCAGTCCGTTTGCCTTGACCCACTCCTGCAGCTTGACCAGTTCCGCCTGTAACCCCGTGAGCTCCTTTACGTAGTGCTTGTTCCGGAGCTTGCCTTTTCCCGCCTTGATATCGAGGCCGATCTGTTCGATCCGGCATGTCGTCGCGTCAGTTCCCGGTGCAGGATAGGCCTCTTGCGCTTCAGCACCGACGTCAGTTGACTTCGCTTTGCGTTTTGACTTTTTGATCATCGTTCCCCTCCTGCTGTGGCGGCGAGGTCTCCAGGTTTGGTCTCCCCTTTTTGTCGTGCTTGGAGTTTCCCGCCGGCTTACATTTCTCCGGAACCTCGGCCAATCTCCCCTCTTCGACAGATGCATCTTTATCGGGCGCGACGGTCATTTCGGCGGCTTCCGCATCGGCATCGGGCTCGACTCGCAGCTTTACCAGCGAGCGTTCCGTCGCCTCGGCAACGCTGAACCGAAAACCCAATTCGACGATGTAGTCTCCCTCTCGGGGGATACGGCGCAGCCGCGCCATCACCAGGCCGCCCAAGGTATGGAACTCGGTGGTCGGCAGACCGATCCCGAGGACTTCATTCGCTTCCGAGATGGAAACCCGCGAATCCATCAGATAGACGTCGTCGCCCAAGCGGGTCACATCGTGCCGCCTTTTGTTCTGGTACTCTTCGAAATCGTATCCGACGTCGATTTCGCCGAGCACCTCCTCGACGATGTCTTCCATCGTGATCATGCCGACCGCCGATCCGAACTCATCGACCACGATCGCCATATGGTCCTCCCGCTTGCGAAGCTCCGGGAGCAAACTGTCTATGGTCTGATTGGGGGCCACGTAGAACGCCGGTTTGATCAACCCGGCAATCGGTTTTTCCTTGGCGTGCACCGCCAGCATGTCCCACGTCGTCAGGGTGATGACACCGGTGATGTTGGAGGTGTTCTTGTCGTAGACGGGCAGCCGGTTGAAACCGTGCTTCCGCACCAGGTCGATCGCTGCGCGCGTTCGCCTCTTGCCGATTTTTTCGCGGTCGAGTGATACGACCTGCGCGATCGGAACCATGGCCTCGGCAACGGTCGTGTCGGCAAATCTGATAACCCGGCGAATGCGGCCTCTGTTGGACTCACTCAATGCGGCGCTCTGTTCCGCCATGTCGATCAGCGTTCGGAACTGCTCGCGTGTGATGAAGAACGTCTGCTCCGCCTTGCCGGCGCCAACCAGGCGCGCGCAAAACCGGGCGATTCTCGAAAAGACGAAGATCACCGGATAGAACAGCTTGGCGCTCCATGAGAGCGGATAGATGATGATTGGCGTGAGGACGGACGCCTTTTGCTGATACACGCTTTTCGGAACGATTTCGCCCAACAGCAGGAACAGCGGCGTATACGCCAGGAACGCGTACAACTCACCACGTTGGCCGAACCATTTGACCATGAGAAGTGTTCCGATGGTCGTCAGCGCAATGGTGGAAATGTTGGTTCCGACAAGCGTCGTGCTCAACAGGACCTCGGGCTTCTGCAACAGCCTTATCGCCAGCTCGGCGCCTCGATCTCCCTGCTTCGCCTTGTGGCGGAGTTTGATCTTGTCGGCGTTGACCAAGGCGATCTCCGAGCCCGAGAAGAAGCCCTTCGCCAGCAATAGAAAAACCATGAGCAATATGGCGAGGATCGGATCCATTATTCCGTCTCCACCACGTCATCCGGCGCCGGCACATCCACGGATTCCAGGCTTTTTGCGATCCGGACGCTGGCGACCCGGTGTCCCTTCATCTCCAGCACGGTCGCCACGAACCCGTCGATGACCACGGAATCATTGACCTGAGGCAGGCGGTCGAGATGACGGAACACGACGCCGCCGATCGTGGTCATGCGAGGATCTTCGATGCCGAAGTTGGTCAGATCGTTGAAGTCCGTCAGCTTCATGTCGCCGGGGACCTCATAGACGTTCTCGTCATCCTCCTGATAGTAGGCCTGGCCTGGAACGCTCTCGGAGATCTCTCCGAAGATGAACTTGATGATGTCCCGCATGGTTATGAGTCCGTCGACGCCGCCGAACTCGTTCAACACGATGGCGGCGCGCGCATTGTTTGCCTGAAAGAAATCGAACATTTCGTCGACATTCTTGGTCGGAGGCACGACAACCGGGTCATGCAAGAGGTCTTCGATGCGCAGCGTGCCGAGATCCACACCGTTCATCGTCCACTTCAGGACGTCTTCGGCATGAAGAAATCCGACGAAGTTGTCGGCGCGGTTGTGGCAAACGGGAACGCGCGGATGCCGTAGCGCCTTGAACTGCTCGAACATCTCCGGCACCGGAGTGCCGATCTCCAGGAACTCAATCCTGGTTCTGGGCGTCATGATCTCGACGATTTCCGTTTCGCCCGCTTCAAGAAGATTGTCGATGAGCACCCGCTCGGTCGCGTCGAGCACACCTTCTTCGGCGACATCCGCGAGCACCGAGCGGAACTCATCCGCGCGCAGGATGTTCTCCGGCGCCTGCTCACCACCGACAATCCATGTTGTGATGCTTCCGGCCGCAAGACGGACGGCACGTCTCAACGGGGTGATGAGGCGGCTCCACAGGGCGAGCGGTGCAGCAACGAGTCCGGTACTGACGCGAATGGGGTTGCTCGCGGCGATCGTCTTCGGCGTGACCTCCCCGAAAAGGAGAAGCAACGGAAACATGATGAGGACGGTTATCAAACCCGCCTGTTCGGGCCCGTAGAGCACGAGCAGAATTCCTGCCATGTTGATTGTTGCAGCGATATTTATGAGTTCATTGCCGCAGAGGATCGAGATGATCAGTCGGCGTGGCTCGTCCAGCAATGCATGGAGGGTTTCGGATCTGGGATGACGTTCACGGCGCAGTTTCTGCAAGTCGAGCCGCGACAGCGAAAACAGCGCGGTTTCAGATCCTGAAAAGAACGCGGAACAGCCGAACAGAAAAACCTGAAGGGCCAGCCGAGCGATCATGCCCGGTTCGAGCAACAGCGAAAAATCCGCTGAGAAGAACGCGGCGAGTTGGCTCCAATAGGAATCGATGCCCGACACGAGTTCCCCCTTGCATCCCCGCGTCAACACCAAGGCAATCGCGCATGCGCGAGCCACAATGCAATCTTGCGCTCGGTTGGCCGCCACTGCCGGACGCGGCATTTTGACGTCTGAACGAGCGCGGAAATTCTACGCAGTTTTCAAAATGGACGAATGACTTGGGTCACGAACGCAGATATTTTTTCACGTTGCCGCGGTCGCAATGCACTGTTGATCGATGCACCGGTCTGATGCCGTCAAAGCTCCGATGCGCTTTTGCCATAAATCCCGAAAGTGTCCGGGCGGATGCAATTTCTAGTCAAAAAATGACTTGCATCATCGCGCGGTGTCACAAATTTGTCATACTTCATCAAGCGCGAAAAACACTTTGAAACCGGGGTCGCTCTGCTTCGGCAAAACAGTCGATGTTGGAGATCCGCGGTTATCACACGTAAGAGGGCATGCATTCGCCAAGGGCCGTGGATCGGGCCAGTGTCCTTGGCGAGAGAGGTTGTGCCGCGCGCGTTCGGATGCGGGCGGCTGAACGACGGGAGGGAGCCGCATGCACAAGTTAGTCGAGATCAAGGGTGTCGGGGAGGTATTGGCGAGAGCTTTCGCTGAGAAGGGATTCCACTGCGTTGAGGACATCGCCGATGCGACCGAAGCCGACCTGGTGAAGGTCTCGGGCGTGAGCACGGTTCGGGCTGTGCACTTGATCAGATCTGCGAAATCCTTGCTCGCAGATGGCGCCGCGCCGGAGAAACCACCTCAACCATATACCGCAAGCAGTGACCGGGCGCCGCTCCAATCGCCGCAAGGACTGGCAGAGAAAAAGGCGCAAGGTGCGCCGTGCAGAGCAGATGCCCCGATGGACGACTCCGACGCGAGGCCAAAGACCGCCGGGGTCGTACCGGCGCAGTCGCAGGCAGGCTCTTCAACACGCGCCACGAGCTCCTTAGCCGCGCCCGACAAGGCGAAGAAAAAGAAGAAAGGCGCAAAAAGCAAAACCGCCAAACGCAAGGAAGCTAAGGCGAAAGCGAAAGCCAAAAACAAAAAATCAGAGAAGACAAAAAAGGCCAAAAAATCGAAAAAGAAGAAAAAGAACAAACAGAAATCCAAAGAGAAATCGGGGAAAAAGAAAACAAAGAAACTGAAAAAGTAGTAGCTGCCGTTCGGATCTGACGCGGGTTCGGCGACGGCATTGTCGCCTCCTGTGTCACACCTCGACCGTGCACCCATTCGCCGGCGGCAACAAGGAGATCCGGTATCGCTGGTCAATTTGAACAGCGGACCGCTCAACGAAAAGACAATCCCCGAACAGCAAAGGGGAACCGAGCTTCGGAGAATTGGTCAATGGCTGGAACCAACCCGTTTGCGAGTTTGTTTGGACGTTCACCGTTCAAGCCCATGCAGGAACACATGCGCGTCGTGAAGAAATGCGCCGCGCAGGTCATCAAGCTGTTTGAGGCCTTGTGCGAGGACGACCAAAAGAAGGTGCACGCGGTCAAGGAGCGCATATTCGAGCTCGAGAACGAAGCCGACGCCATCAAGAATGAGCTGCGTGCCCATCTTCCCAAGAGCCTCTTCATGCCGGTGGACCGACGTGACCTTCTTGAGGTTCTCGATCTGCAGGATTCCATAGCCGACACCGCCCAGGATATCGCCGGACTGCTCGTCGAGCGAAAAATGGATGTTGCGGAGGGTATGGATCAACCGCTGCTCAATCTCGTTCGGCGATGCGTCGACGCGTGCAATCAGGCAGCCCTCATCATCGAACGTCTGGATGAGTTGGTGGAGACGGGATTCCGGGGCCCGGATGCCGACGCCGTCATCGAGATGGTCGATCAGTTGAACAAGATCGAGTCCGACACGGACCAGATGGGATTGGACCTGGCACGCAGCCTGTTCGTTCATGAAGACAGCATGAATCCGGTTTCTGTCGTGTTCTGGTACGACCTCATCCGCATGATCGGCGAGCTGGCCGACTACGCCGAGAAGGTCGGGAATCGTCTGCGACTGTTACTGGCGCGTTGAGTCGGGGGAAGCATCATGGAGATCATTCAGGTACACGGCACGCTCTTCATCGTAATGGCCATCATCTTCGGCCTGTACATGACCTGGGGTATCGGCGCCAACGACGTTGCCAACGTCATGGGAACCTCGGTCGGCTCGGGCGCCATAACGGTTACGACGGCGATCATTATCGCCGCGATATTCGAGTTTGCCGGCGCAGCCCTTGCCGGCGGTCATGTGACCCAGACCATCCGGAAAGGGATCATCGATCCGACGCCCATAACAGGCAATCCGGAAATTCTTTTGTTTGGCATGCTGGCGGCATTGCTGGCCGCGGCCATCTGGCTGATGCTTGCCTCGATGCGGGGCTGGCCGGTGTCGACGACCCATTCGATCGTCGGGGCTGTCGTTGGTTTCGCTGTCGCAGCGATCGGTCTGGAAGCTGTCAACTGGGGGAAAATCGGCCAAATTGTCGCCAGTTGGGTCGTGTCTCCTGTTCTCGGCGGGGCGATATCTTTCGTCCTGATGATAAGCATTCGTAAGCTCATCCTGAACGCGGACCACCCGTTCGAAGCGGCGAAACGGTGGGGCCCCTTCTACGTATTTCTGGTTGGCTTCATCATATGCCTGGTCACGATCTTCAAAGGCTTGAAGCACCTGAACATCGAACTCGGCGTTCCGGCAAGCTTTCTGGTTGCGGCGGTCTTCGGCGCAGGCATCGCGTTCATCGGTTATCTCCTCATCCAGAAGGTCGAGGTCGACAAGGACGCGGACAAGGACTTTCACTATGCGAGCGTGGAGAAAGTCTTCGTGCCGATGATGCTGTTCACGGCGTGCGGCATGGCTTTTGCCCATGGCTCGAACGACGTGGCCAACGGCGTCGGCCCGATGGCAGCGGTCGTGGGCCTTGTTCAGTCGGGCGGCGAGGTCGCACAGAAATCGGCGTTGCCGATCTGGATTTTGCTGATCGGCGGACTTGGCATCGTTGCGGGTCTTGCAACGTATGGCTACAAGGTGATGCGGACCATCGGCACCAAGATCACTGAATTGACGCCGACGCGCGGGTTCTGCGCGACGATGGCTGCGGCGACGACGGTCGTTTTGGCGTCGCGCACCGGGATGCCGGTTTCGACGACCCACATCGCCGTCGGCGGAGTGATCGGGGTTGGCATCGCACGCGGGATCGGCGCACTGGATTTGCGCGTGATCGGCGGCATCATCATGTCATGGGTCATTACCCTTCCGATCGGAGGGATTTTGGCTGCCCTGTTCTATTTCACGCTCCGCGGCATGTTCATGGGCTGACGGCAGCAACGAGGCAGGAAAAACGGCACGCGGATCGGGACTTGCGACGTCATTGGGAAATCTCGGCGCCCGGGGGTGTGTTGAGAAACGCCAGCGCCGGCTCAGGGACGAACTCCATTGGCATCACCTTCCCATCTCTCATGACCATTGCGATCAGGCGATGAGTGTGGGCGGAATACACAAGATGATGGCCGACGATACCGCCAATGTTCATCCAAACGGTCTCTTTTGACGACAAGGGCGTATGCGCGACAATCACCGGCGCATGCTTGGGCAGACCAAGTGTCTGACGAAATCGTTTGACGCTTCCCTTGCCGTAGCCCGCCGGCCGGTTTTTCTGCCTCAACCGGTTCCATACCAGTTCATACTGAATTCCCGGATAGCGCTGGATGTTGACCAGCGCATTGCGATCAACCCTCGAGCGCACCGGTGCGCCGTGACACCCCGCAAAATCCCTGCGCTGCACCACAAAGGCCAAACGGCTGAAGAGTGTCTCGACCGCGTCGACAAAGGCCGCGCCGCGCCGCTGCTTCAGGTGCTTCCGAAACAACACACCCTGCGCGACCCCGCCCTTGCCGACATCGGAAGAAAAGCTCTCGTGATTGCCGCGCACATAGAAGACGTTTTCGGGGAAACGGCACTTCAGCATGGCAAACAGGTCGAGTATCAGAACCGAGGAGTCCATGTCTTCCAGCTCACCCGACTCCTGGTTGTGAACCAGATCGCCGAGGAAGACCAGACAGGCCTCGTTCGCCATCAGCGCCGTCAGTAGTCCCCCTTCCGTGAGCACGCGCAACAGGTTGTCAACCCGGGCGTGGATGTCGCCCAATATGACAACCGTCATGCTTTTGGGGAACTTTATGATCCCGCCAGGATTGCCTTCGTCGTCCGGTTCCCGATAGGCCTCGTTAGCCAGAATGGCGTTAACCTCGCTGATGATCTCGAGGGCCTTCTCGTCATCAAGCTGGGCGACGGGATGACCGAGCACATCTGGCAGGCGCTCAAGGCAATCACGACGCGCTTTCCACACGTGGGCCGGCGACGCAATTGCGGCGATCTCGGTACGACGGTCCGGATCGAGGGGCTCGATTATCAGTGCGCCTCGTTTGTTGAAGATTCTGACATGACGCCCGGCTACGGACTTGTTGAGTCCTAGCGCCGCCCTCTGAAGATCGTCGGCGCGTCCCAGGACAGTCGTCTCACCGGACACAAGACGGACAAACTCGGGAATGTCATCGTAGAAACCCGAGCCGGTATGAACGATCCACTCCCTGTTTCCGTGAGCTTCGTCGCCTGTAACGCCGAGGTCAGGATGAAATTCCAGCGCAACATTGCCGAGCGTCAATTGAAAGGGTTGATCGCTCCACCCAAGCTGGACGGCTTCTGAGAGAATGACCGGTGCCGGCTCCGGCACGATGAGCGGGGCATCGGCGGTCTTTCTCAAGAAACCACCGAGAAGACCCAGAAGCGACGTCCTCGCCGCGCGTCCTACAGGCGGCGCTTCGATCCTTCCTGCATTGTCGGACGTTGCACTCACAGCACCGGCGCCTTCCTGCATTCGACGATCTTCATCGGCTTGCCCTCACGCTCCAGGCGCAAATAGACGTACACGCCCGAGGTCCAGAAGTACCAGGCAATGGTCCGATAGAACGCAATCTGATGGGACACGATTTCCGGGGTGATGTATCGGTCGTGCGGAAACAAGCCGGTCTTCGCTCGCTCGATCCGATCCCGGTATACCCTGTCCGGCGACGGCAGGATGAAGTCGAAGACATACCGTCCGCGCCAGTCGGTCCCGAAAATCCAGGTCTTTTTCGGTGGGATCTGGACCCGTCGGAAATCCATTTCCAGGGTGTCGCTGTTCTTGATCCAGTCCTCGTCAAGGACCGTCAACGCGTCCTTGTGGCCTTTGAACGGGGCACCGAGATGAATCTCGCGCGGGCGAAACGTCAGGTCCTGAACGCGCCACCAATAGGGCTTTGAAAGATCGAGATATCCCTCGTAGGGCCAACCGCGCATCTTTCCGACAAGCGTGCTTTTTCCCGCGCCGGGAGGACCCGTAACCAGGAACTGGCGGAACTTCGGCTCCTTGGGGAATGGCACCCCATTTATTTCTTGCAATTCCTCGATCGGCGCGAGGATCAGGTCTTCAGCGGCAATCATGCTTGCGGACAATGGGAAGAAGCGACGATTCGTGAAATCCCATGCGAACGTGACACAGTTCTCACATCCGATCTGTCGTTGTGCAAGCATTCTCCGCGTACGTCAGCGGGTCGTCCGCCGCGCAATAGCCTTGGGTCGGAGCAGCTTTTTCTGCTGCGCCTCCCGGTGCCGGCTTTCCGCGGCGTCGATCATGGCCTGTTGGCACCCTTGCGGGTTCTTGCCGTTCTTCGGCACTCGTTGGGTATAGGAACCGTCGGAGTCCATCTCCCAAACACAGCGCTGATCTTTCAATTGCACGTCGAGACTTGCGCGCAGCCGTTCGCGCAGGTGCTCGTCTTCGACCGGTGCAAGCACTTCCGCACGATGCTCCAGATTGCGCATCATCAGGTCGGCGGACCCGATGTAGAACTCTTCATCGCCTCCGTTTCGGAAATAATAGATCCGACCATGTTCGAGAAACCGCCCGACCACGCTGATCACGGTGATGTTGTCGGACAACCCCGGAATACCTGGCCGCAATCGGCACGTGTCGCGAACGATCAATTCGATTTTCACCCCGACACGTGACGCGCGATACAGCGCTTCGGTGATGTCCGGATCTTCCAGTGCATTGGTTTTCAGACGGATCAGTCCGCGTGACCGGCTCGAGTTCTTTGAGATCTCACGATCAATCTTGTTGAGTAGCTCATCCTTGATGTTCGAAGGCGACACCAGAATCTTCGAATAATGCCGTTGCGGCTGACACCCGGATGTCAGGAAGTTGAAGAAGTTTCCGATCTCCGCGCAGGTTTTGGCGTCGCAGGTCAGAATTCCGTAGTCCACATAAAGACGCGCCGTATCTGCGTGATAGTTGCCGGTGCCGACATGGGCATAGTGGCACAAACCGTTGAAATCCCGGCGGATGACCAGGACGAGCTTGGAATGTGTCTTGAGGCCGACAATGCCATATGTGACGTGAATGCCGGCCTCCTCCAAACGATTGGCCCATGTGATATTGGCGGCCTCGTCGAAACGCGCCTTCAACTCCACCGCCACGGCAACCTGTTTGCCGTTACGGGCCGCTTCGATCAGGTAGTCGACGATCCCGGTTCCTTCCGTCGTCCGGTAGAGCGTCATCTTGATGGCGAGCACCTTGGGATCGTGGCAGGCCTCGCGAACAAAGCGCACCACCGACGTTTGGAAGGACTCGTAGGGATGCTGGAGAAAGAACGGTCCTTTGTTACGAATGGCGTGGAAGATGTTGGACTCGCCTTCGATCTCAACATTGTCGATCGGGTGGTGATCAGGGTCATGCAGCTCCTGAACATTGATCGACGCGATCTCGAACAAGTCGCGCATGCCCAACATGACATCGCTCCCGTAGACATCCTCTTCCTCATCAAGACCGAGTTCGGCAGCCAACATGCCGCGATGTTCAGGTCTGATGTCGGTCGCCGTCTCCAGACGCACGATCGGCGCGAACTTCCGGTCCCGGACCTCGCTCTCGATCAATTCAAGCAGATCGTCCGCGGTTTCCTCTTCACGCTCGGTGTTGGCGTTTCGCGTGACCCGGAACGCCTCGCACGTCATCACTTCGACGTCGGGGAACAGAACATCGAGGTTGTTGGCCATGACATCTTCAAGCAGCACGAACCTGTTCGATGTGCCGATGCGAATGAAACGCGGCACATTGTTTCCCGTCGGCACCTTGACACGGGCGAGGGTCGGCGCTTCCTCGCCTTCCGTTCGCAGCGATACCAGCAGGTTCAACGACAGATTCGAGATATGCGGGAATGGGTGTGCCGGGTCCATCGCAAGCGGCGTGACGAGCGGATAGATGTTTTCCAGATAATATGCCCGCACGCCGGCCTGTTCGTTCTCGAGCAGGTCGGCGTAGTCGCATATCGCAATATTGCGTGCCTGGAGCTTCTGTTTCAGATCGAGAAAGATCTTTCTGGCCCGTGATTGGATCTCCCGCACCATCGCGACTGCGTCCTGGATCTGATCGTGAGGGCTGCGGCCATCGACTGTCAGCTCCTGAATCCCCGCCCCAACCTGCTGCTTCAAGCCACCGATGCGTTTCATGAAGAACTCGTCGAGATTGCCGCCGACAATCGCCAGGAACTTCACCCGCTCCAACAGCGGGGTCCGGCTGTCCTTGGCCTCGTGCAGCACCCGCTTGTTGAACTCCAGCCAGGTGAGTTCGCGGTTCAGATAGAGTTCCGGCGCTTTCAGATTCTTTCCGGTCTCGGCGACCGAGCGGGCCGCCTTGTCGGCCGCTTCTTTCGCCTTCAATGCAGCACGTTCGGCAGCTGCCTTCGAAGCCACAGCCGCGTGTGCAGCGGCTGCCGCTTCCGATTTCTCGGCCGCTTTGGTTGACGCGCGCATGCCGTGCACCGCCGCCTTTGTCACCGTGCGCGCTTCATCGGCCGAGGCCTGTGCCTTGCTTAGCGATTCACCCGTCTGATCGTTTCCGGTGCGGACCGAGCTCTCCGCCCGTCTTGCGGCCAATTCGGTTTTCTTCACCGCACGCGCGGCTTCCTTGACCTTCTCCCCCGCCGCAACAGATTCGGCCTTCGCCTGACTGGCCAGTGCGGCCACCCTCATCGCCGCCGCTTCGGCGGCAGCCTCTTTGGCTTCCGCGTCTTTCATGAGTTTTGCGCAGCGCCGTTTCGAGGCCTTGATCGATCGCGCACTCGGTTTGTCCGTCCTCTCGGACTGGGCCGCCTCGATTTCAGCGCCCTTGGCTTTCGCCGCGGCCTTGATCGCGGCCGATTCCGTCTTGCGGGCTTCCGCCGCCGCCACTTCGCATTCGGATGCGAGCTCTGCCGCGCACGCCGCCATCTGCTCGGCCGCAGTCGCCGCCTTGGCCGCGGCCTTGGCCTCCTTGTCGGCGGTCGCCACGGCGCGACTGAGTGCAGTCTTCGGATGTCCGCGCTCGGCCGCAGTCAAAGTGGCCTCTGTCGCCCTCTTTGTCTTTGCAACGGACTTCGCTGCGCTCGCCGTTTTGTCGGCGGCTTTTGAAGCCTTCTTGCGCGACTTGCTCGCGGCCTTTGTGACTTCATCGGCCTTCGTTTCCGCACGCCTCATCCCGGGAGAGAGAAGGCTATTGACGGACTCCTCGACGCTTATCCTTCTGATTGGCGGAATGTGGTCTTTTTCCATGACTCAACCTTTCCCGGCGCCGGCCGGGGACACGTGTCAAAACTCTCTGTCAGAAATTTTAGCGAAGATGGGCGCGCGGCGTCGTAATCTAGATCATTTTTTGCCGAAATTTCTTGTCGAAAATTTCAATGCCACATATTCAGGGGAGCAGACCTTGCTGTGATCTGAAACGTGTCCGCGTCAGATGCAACCGGACTCATCCGCGGTTCCAAGTGCTCGATCCGGGTCTGAACCTGTCGTCCTGATTGGCGACGTGATGCATCGGATGCAACCGCTGTTTCGGGCTGTCGGCCGCAAACGGATCTCCCGCTTGCAAAGGTAACCGGAGGGAGAGGGAAACCTGCTCGGATGCTGAAGGCCACTCTCAAAGCGGCGGGCCTGCTTGGCGGAACCCTTCGCGATCTCGCGCCTATTATTCTGACCATCACGTTCTTCGAGTTGGCTATCCTTCGCCAGCCGATTCACAATCTGGGCGATATCGCGGTTGGCTTCCTGTTCGTCATGGTCGGCCTCGCGGTGTTCATTCGCGGCCTTGAGATGGCCCTCTTTCCGTTGGGCGAGGCGCTGGCAAACGCATTTGTGAGCAAGGGCCTGCTGTTCTGGCTGCTGACGTTTGCCTTTGGGCTGGGATTCGGCACCACGATTGCGGAACCTGCTCTCATTGCCGTCAGCGAAGAAGCTGCCGAGGTCATGTCGGCGGCGGGATTCATCGCCGCGGGCGAGACCAGCATGGCGCATCATGCGCAGGCACTGCGGTACACCGTTGCGCTCTCGGTTGGTGTTGCTCTTGTTCTTGGCGTCTTCCGGATCCTCAAGGGCTGGCCGATACAGTGGCTGATCATCACCGGGTATACTGTTGCCGTCGCGTTGACCACGCTCGCGCCTCCGGAGATCGTCGGCATCGCCTATGACAGTGGCGGCGTGACGACGTCGACAATCACGGTGCCGTTGGTCGCCGCGCTCGGAGTCGGGCTGGCCAGTGTGATCAAGGGGCGCAACCCGATGGTCGACGGGTTCGGTCTGATCGCATTCGCCAGCGTGATGCCCATCATCTTTGTCCTGATCTTCGGCATCGCGCTTCGCCTATGACCGCCGCTTTCATACAGGACCTGGGCGAGACCATTCTTTCCACCGTGTGGGATGTCGCGCCAATCGCTCTGATCCTTTTGGGTTTTCAAATTGGCGTTCTGCGCGAGCGCATCCCCAATCTGCGCCGCGTGCTTGTGGGGTCCTTCTATGTGGTGCTGGGATTGGCCTTCTTTCTGTTCGGTCTTGAGCGCGCCCTGTTCCCGCTGGGCAAGGCCATGGCGACCCAGCTTACCGACCCTGCACTGATCAACCCGGGCGTGACCGGGGAGCGGGCAAGCTGGGATGACTACTACCTGACTTATCTGTTTGCATTCGCGATCGGGTTCGCAACAACGATTGCGGAACCGGCGCTCATCGCCGTTTCGCTCAAGGCGCGGGACGTCTCGGGTGGCGCGGTGGGCGCATGGGGATTGCGCTGCGCGGTCGCGTTCGGTGTCGCGATCAGCCTTGCCGTCGGCACGTTGCGGATTGTCACCGGCACACCGCTCTACATCTATATGATCGTCGGCTATGTGATCGTGATCGTTCAGACCTTGTTCGCCCCGCGGATGATCGTGCCGCTCGCCTACGATTCCGGAGGTGTCACAACGTCAACGGTAACCGTGCCACTCGTGACAGCATTGGGGATCGGGCTCGCGGCCGGCGTGCCGGGGCGCAGCGTTCTGATTGACGGATTTGGCCTGATTGCCCTCGCCAGCCTGTTTCCTATGATCACCGTGATGGGGTACGCGCAGGTGAGCGCCTGGCTGGCGCGCCGGCGTACGGTCGCGGAGCTTGAGACGGGACATGTGGAAGGAGAACACGGACCATGAAGTTCAAGCTGATTGTCGTGATGGCGGAAGACAAACTCACCGACCAGGCGATCGAGACAGCGCGTGCGCACGGCGCCACCGGGTGCACGGTTATCACAAGCGCCCGCGGCGAGGGCTTGCAACCGGCCCAGACATTTCTCGGGCTAACGGTTGAGGGCCAACGCGACATGATCCTGTTTCTGGTCGAGGAGCATCACAGCCGCGAGATACTGGAAGCAATAAGTGCCGCGTGCCGCTTCGACGTCGATCCCGGAACCGGCGTCGCCTTTCAACTCGATATTGAGGATGCAATCGGATTACATGGTCAGATCGAGACCATCCAGCAGGGGATCGAAGAGGAGGAATTGTGATGGGGGCCGGCATCGTCAGGGTTTCGGACGTGATGCAAACCTCGCTGCACATCGTCAACGGGCTGGCGAGCGTGCAGGACGCCATAGAGGAAATGAACCGGCACGGCGTCAGTTCTCTGGTGATCGAGCGCCGCGATGACGACGACGAGTACGGAGTCGTCACCGTGCGAGACATCGCGGCCAAGGTCATAGCAACAAATCAGTCGACTGAGCGCACCAGCGTTTACGAGATCATGACCAAGCCGGCTCTGGTGATCAGCGCGAGTATGAACGTGAAATACGCGATCCGGCTGCTGGCCAGACTCGAGCTCGGCCGCGCCCTCGTGAACGACGGGAAAAAACTCGCCGGTCTCGTAACACTGCGCGACTTGGTTCTTACTCATGTCGAAATCGAGGACAGTGCAAGTTGAGGCTGTCTGCCGAGGCGAAGAGCGCGTCCCCTTCGGGCCAGAAGTGGAAGTCAGTGTGTGCCGCCCGGAATGCCCCCTTCCCGCTCACAAGCAGACCAGTTGAACGAACTGAAACACCATCCCAAGCTCAACCGAAGCGACCTATTGGCCCCGAGTTCTTGAAACTGGCTCAGCGTAGAATCCTATTGACCCCTGAGCGCACACATATTGCACACACGGCTCCGTAACCATCTGAAGTTTATATGATTTGCGTCCACTCGATCATGGGAGCAACGGAGAAACGCCGGTCTACCTGCGGATCTGTTGAGGAAGCCTGGTCCATAGGGCCAGTCCACACGCGTGCCGTTGTGGCCCCGTCAAACCTGTCCGGGTTCATGGTGCAAATGGAGACACAAACGCGGTGACCGTCACAAAGCTGCCGTCCGGTGACCGGACGTCGGTCATTGCAGCCGGCTCATGGTGTGGCTGCTTCAGCACTCAGCTTGGAGCGGGACAGAAAACGTCAATCGTTGCCGATTGTTTCTTCGTGATGCTCCAATTCGTGCACGTGCAACTCCAATAGGGGTGCTTCGACTTTATATAGGTCGCCTCCGTGCAAGTCATACCCTTCACGGGATGACACACCATGGACGAATTGCCCGAGTTCATGTCTGCCGCAGTACACCATCCTCGATTTTCCTCGGTCGCCGACTCTTTCAGCTCTACGTGAAAAACGCACTTCGCTTCCCCGCAGGGCATATCTTCGACCGCGGAAGCATCCACGCCTCCCGAAACGGACAAAGCGCTGACGAGTACGAGAGTTTTGACCAGACCTTTCATAGTTTTCTGTCCGTATTCTCGCAAACAAGTGCAGATAACAAAAGCGGATGTTCCCGCCCTTTCTGCACTCAGCTCGGGGCTGGACAGGTCACATCGATTGATGTGCTTTTTTTCTTCGTGTTCCAATTCGTGCAGGTGCAGCTCCAGTAAGGGATCTTCTGCTTTCCTATTTGTACCCACTCTGCTCCCGTGCATGTCATGCCCTTCTGCTTGTGACAAGTCATGCTTGAGTTGTCATCGGTGACCTTGGTGTTGCCCGTTCCATCGCAATATCCTGTAAACGTCTGGGAATGCGATCCCTTCAACGTCTCGGTGTACTGACACTTCGTTTGACTGCAGTGCAATTGAGCCGCAAGGGCTGCACCTGCAAATACGGACAGGGCGCTGCCGAGTATGAGAGTTCTGATCAGATACTTCAAAGCTTTCTCCTGTTTTCTATCGATGTTCTTGGCAACAACTGCCAGCCCCAAGCAGCGTATCACGTCCTTCGGCCACCGCAATTCGTAACCTGGCTTGGCGGACGGACAAGCCGACGCCCGCTAAAACTCAGGACCTCGCCGATGGCGAAGAGGGTGTGACGCGGATCGCAAAGGTTCTACGCGTTCGTAAGGGATGTCCGCGGCACAAACGAAAGATGCGCGCGGGTCGAAATCATCGCGCCAGGCTCGACCCCGGGCCGAGAATGATCGCCGGGCTGGTGGGGAGCGCTTCCTGGCCCGTGTTGAGCGCCTGAAAGTCCTTGACTATGGTCAGGGCGCGATAGCTGAAATCATTCTCGTGGGCCCCCAGCTCCTGGCGGCGAATCCAGAATTTCTGACCATCCACCTTTGCGGAAACGGCGGCGCGCCTACCGCCCCGACCAGATTCAACCCTGAATATCGGAACGCTTCTGCCGGCTCGCGTGGTCAATGTGGGTGTCCATGCGTCGTCTCGCCTGAACTGGTCCCTGACGATCTCCCCGAGGTAGTGGACGATGCCATTCGGCGAGCGCAGAGTGATGCCGGTCCCTTCATCCTTAAAGAGACTGAGCGGTTCGGAACCGATCCGTTTGAACGTCACATCGAGCTTGCCGTCCTCGGTGATTTCTACCTTTCCACCGGTGAGCATTACGGCCTCGGAGAACATTCTGAATTGGGAAAAGGCACACCTGTTCGTCGGGAGATTCCTGAGCGTTACAATTGCGCCTCCAAACTCCGACGGTTCTCGGGCGAAGTCGCATGTGACGTCCGAAAGCACAGCTTCGAAATTCCGGCAAATCCCCTGTTGAGCGCTGGAAAGCGTATCGAAGCGCCGCTTACACACATCGCGTGCTTTAAGAACAATGGCCTTATAGTCTTTGAGTTTCACGCGGTTCGTCTTGACGAGCATGGCCAATACAAGATGGAGATGAGCTCCGTCGCGGCTCTCGACAAGAAACAACAGCAGTTTCGGCGTGACCGTAGTGTGCATTGCCTCCGTAAACTTCTTCGTCTCCAGCGAGGAGACGTTGGCGTTTCGGTCGCGACTTTTGCTTCCTGACACGTTGACATCGAGGTTTGCCGACTGCCCCAGCCTCGGTATCGGAATCATGGCGTCAAAACTGGGCGAAACATCGGAAGACGTTGATCCCGAGTAGTCGCCAATGAGCGAATAATAATTGGGATATCCCTTGGCGGAACGGATGACATTGGCGAGCAGTAGATTGTTCGACGCTTCGGCGAGGCCGACATTGTAATAGACGCCACTGCTGGCGACCATGTTCTGGCATCCGGCCAACATCAGTGATGCGAGCGCAACGCCAATCGCCTTAGCTATGGCCATGCGTAAACCCTCATGTCTTTGGGGCCCATTCAGTCGACATGCGGTCTGCGGGGGGGCGTCTTTATTGCCCGAATCCTTGCCTGAGCCAGAGAATCCTTAGCGTTGTTTCTATGTCGATTCGGTTCGTGCTGAAAGCTCCTGCGAAGCAGGAAAGGCGGTCTAATCCGTTACTGCCAGCCCGTCGCTCAAATATTGCCAAATGCTTCAAATGCGCGCACTGTTACGTCAACGAGGCCGTCCATCGGGTGGATGTCGGTTGAACATTGGCCGATCCCGGAACACGATGGCGGTTCAGTACGCGCAACTGTGGATGAGCTAACAACGACGAAACTTCATTTGTTCAGGGAGATCTGCTGTGAAATCTCACTTTTTGATGGCCGCGTTGATAGCCGTGGCTGCGGGTTGCGCCATGGTATGGGCGACTCCGTATGCGGCGAGCCAAGTTGGAAAAAAGCATAATCCGGACCAGCACTTCGACTTTAAGTGCCAGGACTGCAAGCAAACGACGACCGTAGACAAGGGTGAAACCAATATCTACATCACCTGTTATGGTAAAAAACCCGGAGGACCCCAAATGGGCGGCTATTGGGCGGGGAATTGCAGCTCGCCGCAGACGAACGTCACATGCGACTGGGCACAAGGCAACGGTAATTGCACCTGCCATAGCGGTGCAAAGGATGCCCACACGGTTTACGTGCACATGGGCAACCCCTGTCCGCCTACTAAGGCCGGCAACTGAGAGTATCGGCACAACGACGCACCGGCCCTCCTCCGCCGCATGCGACCAGGGCATGCACACATTGGACTGCCCCGGTTTTTCCGGATGAATCTCAAACGAAAACGTTCGGGGATCCCTTTAATGGGTCCGGACCCTGGGGATCGTCCGGTATGGCTTTCCCTTGTCTGGTGTGTTTTTGCGGGTCGGCGAGGGCTGCGCGCGTGATCCGCCTCTCGGCGCGTCGTCGAGCAAGATCAATGGCAATTTATCGATACATTCACCTTGTACGTATACTTCTGCTTGTCTGAATTGCAATGGCACTGCATTTCCGAGTCGTTCGGTTCTGAATGTTCGCAGGTGATCCAGGCATTTGGTGTCTCGCACGAAAAGCCATAAACGGATCCTGTTTTACAGAAATAATTGGCCGACCACTCGGTGTTTGGTGTGTCTACGGAGTAATGATCGGTACATTCCTTTGCACTGCAGGTCCTGTTTAACGGGTAGTTGTCGGCACGAGTACAAACGGAGCCCGCCGTCAAAACAAAAAAAGACACACCGATGAAAAGGGCCGCCTGGATCGACTTTACGTTGGTCACAAAAAACCTCTTCCGCTGGAATTGCATTTATCGGGATGCCATTTAGGCGCGCATTGTCGCACACTGTCGAGGCCAGTTGACCAAGTATAGCTTAAGGCCTCCCATCCGCCAGCTTCAGAACAAGCCGTACCTCAGCCAGGCTTAAGGGCAGCGCCCCTATAGATGCCGACTTGGCAAACTAGATCCTTCTTATTGCCGAAGGATAACGATGAAAACCTCGACTTATATTGTGCGCTGTTGTTGTCGCTTAGGAGCGATGTGCTCGCCTATGGATACCGATTTAGTAAACAAGATACTGCTTATTGTCAGAGGATGATGATGAAAATCTCGACTTGTATTGCGTGCTGATGTTACCGTTTAGGAGCGAAGTGATCCCCTATAGATACCGAAGTGGGAAAATAGATTCTGTTTATTGTCGGAGGATAACGATGAAAGGTCTTGTCGCGAGTTTGATAATGGTCGGCGCCCTGTCGTTTTGGGGTGGCACGGAGGTTGCCAAGGCATCGACGTCATTGAGCTGCAATACAACGAGTTGCTCATTCAATGAAGAGGTCGGACCGGCTGGGACCAAGACGTATCACGGACATTGTGACGGGACAGGCAACACCAAGGTCACAGACCAAAACTCAAGTATGAAATGTCATCCCGGGGATCACGAGACCTGCACGAATTCATTCTGGGAAAAAGATAAGAACGACTTTTATTGGACCTGCACCTGCACCAATGACAGCATCACGAAGCGGGCACACCCGACCATCGATATAGGCTGTCCCGCGCCGAGTTGAGTTCAAGGCAAAGGGCTTGGTTGTCGTCTGGCCACACGGGAGAGGCGCGTTGATCGGTCGCGACCTCATAACTATCTGAAATATATGTGATTTGCGCCCACTCCGTCATGGACGCAACGGAGAGACGCCTATCCACCCGCGGATATGTTGATGAAGTCTCGTCCATGACCGCAGTCCATAGGCGTGCCGTTGTGGCCCGTGTCAAACATGTGCGGAGGTTCGTTACACACGGAGCGGGCGCGGAACTGGCGGGTGGACGCGCCAATTCAGGTGGCCGGTCCCCTCCACTTCGGACATTTGTGACGATCGTTAAAAGCGCACTTGGCTGAAAGGTCAGCCAAGTACCAACAGCAGACATTCCAAGCTGGCGCGCTCAGACTCTTTGCTTCCGGAAAGCAGCGAATTCCGAAATAACGTCTTCCCTCAGGCTCTGCGCCGCCGGAGACAATGAAGCTCCTCGACGCCGAATAATGCCAATGCGCCTCGTCACCTCGGGATCCTTCAGCGGCCTGTAAACGAGATTGGCCCGATTGACTGATGTAAGCGCCAGAGCGGGTATCGCTGCGACTCCGATCCCGGCATTGAGGAACCCCAGCACGGTGCTCAAATGTTGCATTTCGAATTGCCAATCGAGTGTGGGAACGCTGGCACGCAGCTGGCGACCAATACCGCTCTTCGCTCCAAGGACAAGACAGGCATGTCCCCTGATCGCGGACCACCGCACTGGCGTGTCACCGGCGAGCGCGTGGTCCGGTCGGCACGCCAGGACGTAACGTTCGGCGGTGAGCGGTTCGAAGGCAATCTCGGCGTCAGGTTCGCCTTCCATGTCTATACCGAACTCGGCTTCACCCGACCGGACGTGATTCCCAATCTCTGATCCGGTGGCATCGAGAACACGCATGCGGATGTTCGGATATGCGGCGTTGAAACGCGCAGCCACGCGCGGAAGCATACCGAAAGCTACCGTCATCAAACTGGCGATCGTGACAATGCCGCTTTTCTTCTGAATGACATCGTTGATCCGGGCAAGGGAACGTTCAAACTCTCCGACCATGCGCCGTGCGAGCGGTTCGAAGTCTCTCCCGACCGTTGTCAATTCCACATGCCTTGTTGACCGGTTGAATAACCGGGCGCCCAGATGATCTTCGATCTTCTGGATCCGCCTCGTGAGCGCGGATTGGGAGACTGCCAAGCGGTCTGCCGCGCGGCTGAAGCTTTCCAACTCGGCGACAACCAGAAAGGCGCGCACATCTTCTAGTGTGACATTCATGATTCATATGCATCAATATTGCATTTAATTGAATTTCTCATATCAATCGTTCGCTGGCAAGCTGTCCTCGGATAAAGGAGGAGAGGCCATGCAACGTTCCATTCCCTGCGTCATGATGCGAGGCGGCACCTCACGGGGTCTCTATTTTCGCAGCTCCGACCTGCCGCAAGACGCCGCAACGCGCGACGCTGTATTGCTCGCCGCTATGGGCTCGGCCGATCCGACCCAGATCGATGGCGCCGGCGGCGCCAGCAGCGTCACCAGCAAGGTGGCGATCGTTTCGCCGACATCGCATCCGTGGGCGGATGTGGATTACACTTTTGCGCAGGTCGGAATTGGAAGTCCGATCGTCGATACGGACCCTTCTTGCGGGAACATATTGGCTGGCGTCGGACCGTTTGCCATAGAGTCCGGATTTGTGGAGGCCCAGGAGGGTGAAACGACGGTTCGGGTTCACAGTGTCAATACTGGCGCCGTGGTCGATTGCATCGTTCAGACGCCAGGCCGCAAGGTTAGCTACGACGGGCAGACTTCGATTGACGGGGTGCCCGGAACTGCCGCGCCGATACAGCTCAGATTCCGCGGTATCACAGGAAACAAGACCGGCCGTCTCCTGCCGACCGGCCGTGTTTGCGACAGGGTTTGCGGCATACCTGTCACCTGCATAGACGTCGCAATTCCTATGGTGCTTGTCGCTGCGGAAAGTCTGGGAAAGAGCGGCTATGAATCGAAGGACGAACTCGATGCCGACAGCACATTCCTCGGTCGGCTGGAAAGTGTCCGCCGGGAGGCAGCAGAGTTGATGGGCCTTGGCGACGCCAGGGACAAAGTCCTGCCCAAGATCGCGATACTGGCCAGTGCGGGCGGGGCAAGAGGGATTTCGTCCCGCTACTTCGTTCCGGACCGCTGTCATGCCTCGCACGCGGCGACCGGGGCAATCTGCATTGCCGGTGCGGCGCAGATCTCGGGCACGATCGCACACCGGTTGCACGCCGGTGCAGAGCGTTCGACCGTCCGTGTCGAACATCCAAAAGGCGCAATCGAGATCGGCATCGACGCGGATCCGGCCGGGGCGTCGACGATCGTGAATTCAGCCTCCGTCGTTCGCACCGCCCGGCCGATTTTCAGCGGACAGATCTTCGTGCCCTCGACCGTCTGGCCGATGGAAGAGGGTGAACAGGAGGCCGCCTGATCTCCCGGCCTCAGCGCCGATCGAATGTCAGATGCTGTCGAACCCAAGCACGGACAAGTCTGTGGACCCGCCTGCGGAAGGCGTCGTCATTCTAGTGAGAAAGCAGCACGGGGACGGTCGTCTGTCGCAAGACCGTATCTGTTACACCGCCGAAGAAATCTTCGCGGAATTTAGAGAACTCATAGGCGCCCATCACCAGGAGATCGGGAGCGTGTTGCTCCGCGAAATCCAGGATTGTTCTGCCGACCTCACCCGTCATTTCCAGTCGCACATTCTCGGTCTTCATGCCGTGTCGCTTCAAATGGGCTTCCATGTCGCGGCCCGCCGATGCCGGCACGCTCTCACCGACGGTGACGATTGTGACGCGCGTTCCGGAATCGACGATTTGCGTGGCATCCGCGATGGCTCTCGCCGCGCTGCGCCCACCACCCCAGGCAAAGACCAGGTGCTGATCAGGTGGTGCGTCCCTGTCGAAGGACTCCGGCACAACGATCAGAGGCCGGCCGGACTTCATGGCAATGCGGTCGGGATGCAGGATCAGCCGCGCGTCGCTCGTTTCCCCGCCGTATTTGCCCAGCACCGTCACGTCGTGAAACTTCGCGAATTCAGCCACGACGAGATCGGGTCGCCCTGCCTCATCCAGCAGCGGCGCGTCCTTCAAGCCAAGGTCCTTCGCACGCGCGCTGAATCGGTTGCGCGCCTCGTCAAGGGCCTGCGAACTCGCTGCATTGAGAATGTCCCGCGTCTCCGCGCCGATCCAACGCGCGTTCGCGGCATAGTCCTCCGCCGCACCGTGCGCCAGCAGCGACGTGAGCTGCGCCTTGTGCTTGCCGGCGATGAGAGCGCCGAGTTTCAAGGCAGCGTCGGCGGCCGCGGTACCATCGTAGGCAACCAGCAGATCCTTGATCGCCATCACTCTCTCCCAGGTTGAGTTGGCATCGAACCATCCTTCCTCATCGATCGCATGGCCCCTATTTGAACGGCCAGGGAAGATCGGCGATCTCCTGCAGATAGCCCGCAGGAAAATCCCGGTTGAGGGCCGCAGCGAGCGTCAGCATCACACCGACCCCTCCCGCGGTGAGCATTGCAATACGCGGCCAAGACTGCCCGGCACGCAGGCGCAGGAACAGGACAAAGAAGATCGAGAGTGCGATGACGAAACCGACCAGCGCGGTAAGGACGATCAGCCCGACCAGCCATGCCAGCATTTGCCAGAGTCCGTGCGGCGCGGTCGAGTCCTCTCCCGTTTGCTCCAGGTCTGCCGCGACCGGTGCGCGCCATTTCTCAAGGAAGACGAGAACGGCGGCGAGCAGCGAGAACCCTCCAACGGCAAGCGGGAAGACCTTGTCGATGAGCACGTCGACCGTGGCCGCGTTATAGACGGCGAGCGCGAGAAACGCGACGATCACACCGGCGAACATCAGCGCCGGCGTCTTGTTGGTCGCTGTCGTCTGTTCGACGCCGTCTTCCTGCTCTTCGGAGATCTGCGAGACCTGACGTGCACCGAGCCAGACCGATACAATTGTGATCGCCAGCAGGATACCAACCGTCGGCGTGGCAAAATACTCCCAGAACCCCCTCCGCATGCCGAACTGAACTGCCTGATAGGTATAGACTTCCGCCTGGCTCGCTAGAACAAAACCGATCAGAAAAGCAGGCCGCGGCCACTCGAACCGGCGCATGAAAACTCCGAGCAGTCCGATCGCGACAAGTGCGACCAAATCCCAAAGCGTTTGCTTCGACTGGAATGCGGCGAAGCAGATCATCATGAACAGGAACGGCGCGAGTATCGGGAATGGAATGGTCGTGAGCCGGGCGATCTGTCCGGACAGAAGCACGCACAGGCCCGCGCCGACCACGTTCGCGAGCGCCAAAGACCAGACAATCGTGTAGGTCGTGTTGAGCTCGGCGCTGACCATCGATGGCCCAGCCTCCAGGCCAAGCAGGATCATCCCGCCAAGAAACACGGCCATGGAACCTGAACCTGGGATGCCGAACAGAAGCGTCGGAACCAGCCCGCCGCCTTCTTTCGCGTTGTTGGAGCTTTCCGGCGCGATTATGCCCCGGATCTCTCCTTTGCCGAACTTGGAGCGATCCTTGGTGGTCTGGACCGCGTGTCCGTATGCAATCCAGTCGACCACCGAGCCGCCGAGACCGGGAATGACGCCAATGACTGTGCCGAGACCGGCGCACCGCAGGCTTAGCCACTTGTTGCGCCACCAGTCGCGGATTCCGTCGATAAAACCTGCACCGAGCGATCCCGTTTCGGAAATCGACCGATCCTGGCGGAGCAGAGCAATGATCTCGGGAACGGCAAAAATACCAAGGCCGACGATGACGAGCTGAAGGCCGTCCTGAAGATACCAGGAGCCGAAGTCCATTCTTGGCGACCCCTGGGCCGGGGCCTCACCCATGGCGCCGAATACGAGGCCGAGGCCTGCCGCCGCAAGCCCGGTGATCAGGCTGCGTCCCGCCAGCGCACCGACCATCGACAGACCCAGAATTGTCAGCATGAGCAATTCCGGCGTTCGGAAGCTGAGTATCAGTGGGCGGGCAAGGAGAACAAAGAACGTAAGAATGAGGGCACCGAACAGACCGCCGAACAGGGACGACGTAAACGCCGCCGCCAGAGCACGCGCGGCTTCGCCTTTCTTCGAGAGCGGAAAGCCGTCGAGCACGGTGGCCTGGCTCGAGGACGATCCGGGTATGCCCATGAGCACAGAGGAGAACGTGTCCGATGTCGGAATGACCGCGACGAGCCCGACCATCATCGCGAGCCCGGAAACCGGATCCATGCCAAAGAGGAACGGGAGCAACAGCGACAATCCGGCGATGCCGCCAAGGCCGGGAAAGACCCCGACGCACAACCCGAGCACCACGCCGGAGAACAGAAACACCAGATGCTGGGGTGAGAAGATCAGCCCGAGCGCGTCGTTGAGTGCCGGAACAGCAACCGTGAAGAAATCCATGACCGTGCCCCCTGGATCGTCAGCCGCCGCACGCGGCTCTCAGCCCGCCTCGATCAGCGAAGCAAGAGCCGCGCCGGCGAGCATCTATTTGAGCGAAACGCCGAAGCGGTCCTTGAGCCAGTTCTGGACCCAGTCTTTCGCTTCCGGCGCAACATTGATGGCCTGCTCTTTCTTTGCCTTTGCTCCGTCGCCGGTCAGCTGCGGATAGACGCCAAGTCGCTTCGCAGAAATCTCGGCGAAGTCGGGCCGCTCCGTGACCTTCTTGAAGGCGTCAGAATATGCAGCAACCACCTCGGGCTTGGTGCCTTTTGGCAGGAAGACCATTTTCTGAGCCGGGAATCCGGCCGTGAAGAACGCCTTCCACGCATCCCACGCCGGACCTTCGGGCTCCTTGCCCTTAACCATCACGAAGACTTCCTTGAAGGACGGAAGGTCGGGGAATGTGGGATCGCGCACGATGTTGCCCTTGTCGTCGAGTGCGCCCCAGGTCCACAGCGGAACCGCGGTCCCATCTTTGACGAGTGGCGTCACCTTGGACAAAAACGAAGAGGTCGTCTGGTAGTCGATATTGACCTCACCGCGCTCGAACGCGAGGCGCCCGGCACCACGGCCTTTCATGCCGAAGATTGGTTCGACTTTGAGCCCAAGCAATTCAAAGGCGAGCAGTGGAACGAGGTCCAGAGACGTCGCGCCCTGCGAGCCGTATATCAGCTGAGTGCCCATCAACTTCTTGATGTCTTCCGCCGATTTCACGCCCAGGTCCTTATTGACATAGACGACGCCTCCCGTCGGGGTCGCGAGGACGATTGGCCAATCCTTGTATTCGTATCGCACCCGCCGATCGCCGAGCAGATACGGGAACTGCGTTGACCCCGAAGTTCCGAAAATGGTGAGGCCGTCGGGTTTCACCCGGCTCTGGAAGTAGTTGGCGCCTTTGGTCGAGCCGGCGCCGGGCATATTCTTGATGACAACGGCGGGTTTCCCCGGAAGCGTCTGCGACAGGAGCGGAGCGTAGAACCGTGACCACTTGTCGGAACCACCCCCCTCTTTGAAGGGGATGATCCATTCGATCGTTTCGCCGGAAAAATCAACAGCCTTGGCGGGCGTTGCCGCGGCAAGCACCAAACCAAGGGCCGAGAACGCCATGAACGCACGGCGGGAAATATGAGAAATCATGAGACCAGTGCCTCCGTATTGAACCTGTTACCGGAGGCTTGTCGACAAGAATGGCGGTTCACCGGCCGAACGATCGACGTTCAGCACCAACGACTTCCTCCCTGCCGGGCAACGCCGAATTCTTGTTGGAATTCTTCTTGTAGCGGACCCAGCTAATCTCTTCCTACGCTGCCAATCTTTCATTAACCTTGCACGTGGGAGGAGACTTCAAAACGTGGTGTGATGCGTATTGCGCTGATCGAAGATAATGCGGGTCTCGCCGATGCTATCGCGCGCGTGCTGGGCGACAACGGCCATGCGGTCGACAGTTTCGTCGACGGCGAATCGGCAGACCGTTACCTGAGCCAGGAAGGTTGTGATCTTGCAATCATTGATCTCAATCTGCCGGAAATGTCGGGGCTCGATGTCCTGCGACGTATGCGCAAACGGCGGGAATGTGCGCCCGTCTTGATCCTGACTGCGCGCGGCTCGACCGCGGACCGGGTTGCCGGGCTCGACGCCGGTGCCGATGACTATCTGGTCAAGCCATTCGAAATGGCCGAGCTGCTGGCGCGAGTGCGAGCGCTCATGCGACGTCGGCAGGATCTGGGTGCAGCACGTGAACGCCTTGGTAAACTTGAGTTCGACCGGGCTGCCAGAAGACTATTCGGGCCCGAGGGCGAGATAGCGCTGCCGCGCAAAGAACTGGCGTTGCTCGAGTGCCTCATAGACCGCAGAGGCCGCATCGTCTCCACAGACGATATTCTCGACCATCTGTATGGTGTGGGTTCCGACAGCGACCCAGGGGTCGTCCAGATCTACGTTTCCCGTCTCCGCAAGCGCATCCAGACGTACGACGTCGAAATCCGAACCGCCCGCGGACTTGGATATCTGCTTGATTCAGGTGCCAAGTGACTGAAACCTCGCCGTCCCGGTCCCTGCGCGAGCGGCTGATGCTCATCTTGTTGCCGCCGATGATTATCGTCGCCGCCGGGGCGGTGCTCTGGCGTTACGATACGGCGCGGACAACCGCGGAGACGCTCTATGACAAGACACTCATGGCCGTCACGCTTGCCATTGCGGCAGAGGTTGCGACGACAGGCGGCGACCTGTTGGCAAACGAAAAAGTGGACTTGCTGTCCGACTATCTGGGCGATCAGATATTTTACCGCGTCGACGGTCCCGGCGAGGGAATTGTAACGGGTTATGCAGATGCTCCCGTTGCGCCGGAAGGCAGCAAGATCGAACCGGGCAAGCCGTTCTTCTTTAGCGCCCGGTATCGCAACGAGCCCGTGCGCGTCACGGTTTACCGCGAGCTGGTCGAAGGTGTCGGCCCTGACAGCTTGAGCGGTTGGGTACAAGTCAAAACCTGGCAGACGATCAATGAAAGGCGGCGGTTCGCCAACGCGCTGGCGCGCTGGAGCCTCTGGATCATAGGCATAATGGTCATCGTCGGCGCGGCGGCGCTTTGGGTGGGCGTGCGCTTCGGGCTGAAACCGCTTCTGGACCTTGAGGACGCGGTCGCCAAGCGCTCCCAGAGCAATCTCGGACCGATAAGACGGCCGGTTCCGGAGGAAGTCATTCGGCTGGTCGGCTCCATGAACTCGCTGTTTCGCCGTCTGCGTGACGCAATCGCAGCAAGGGACGTTTTCATAGAAGATGCAGCGCACCAGCTCCGCAATCCGATCGCTGCGATACGCGGCCAAGCGGAGGCGGCCAGCACCGCACAAAAACCTACGGAGATCCGCAGGCGCCTATCGGGTGTCGTCGAAGCCTCACAAGCAGCCAGCCGGCTGGCGGTCCAGCTTTTGTCATCGGAGAAAGCGCGCAGCGGCATCGTTGCCGGCGACGCGGAATTCGATGTTGCCAAACTCACTGCAGAAGTCGCCCGTTCGCATGCCCCCGAAGTTCTGCGTCGCAACGGAAGTATCGAATTTGACGGACCCGACAAACCGCTCCTCATCACCGGTGACGAGACGATGATCCACGAGGCGGTTGAAAATCTCCTCGACAACGCATGCCGCTACGGTCTCACAGATGGCGGGAACATCAGGGTGAGCGTGGCGCGCAGAAACGGCGTTGCAAGAATTGCCATTTGCGACGACGGACCGGGCGTTCCTGGCAAAGCGCAGGAGACCATATTTGAGCGTTTCAAGCGCGCCGCCGGAAACAGTAGCGACGGCTGCGGACTTGGGCTCGCCATCGTCCGCGACGTGGCGCGCGCGCACGACGGTGATGCCTGGATGGATGATGAGCCAAGCACGTGCTTTGTGATGACCTTGAGGTGCAATGGCGAGGACAACGGCTCATAGGTTGCCGACAATTGGTCGTCCTTGCACTCACGAGACGAACTGACAGGCTGACGCCGGCGTGCGCGTGTCCATATTGCGGCCCCGGTTCAGATGATCATCAATCTCGGCCGCCGCGCCAATCATACGGCCAAACAAGAAGACCATGAATGCAGCCGTTTCAAGGTCGCGATCGCTCAATTCGCCTGAGGTGTAGTCCTTCCACAACAGGGCAAGCAGCAATGCCGCGATAACGGCATCGACATTGACGCAGAACACGTAGCGCGTCGCGCCTACATCGAACAACGCCTGCACGAGTTCGCGATAGAAATCATGGAAGATGTTATAGTCGTCCCGCTTCTCCATGAATTCGGCAATGAACCGCTCACGGGGATCGTAGTTGACGGGCTTGCCCTTGAAGACCGGGTGATGCACACCCGGCAGCGCGCGCGGACTGCCCTGGCCGGTCTCCTTGGCGTCCCGCTTTTCCTTCAAATAGGCCTTGGCGAATTTCGTCGCCATGTTCTTCAGATCGATCCCATGGTTCGGATCGGTCGGATCTTTCAGTCCGCTGTCCTTGAACTGATCGAGCAGGAAAGCGATGCCTTCAAAACCGTTGCCGCCATGGGAATAGCCGGTGTGGGTCAAAAATCCCACCATCGCCTTGTTGATCTGAACACGGTCCGGTGTCTGGGGTCCGTCGGCGGCTACCGCCCCCTTCGCGCCTTGAGCCGAAATCGCCCCGGGACCGTTCGAGATCAAGAGACCGATGAGGATCTGTAGCGGCCGCGCTTCCGCCTCGGTTGGTTTTTTGCCGGTCATCGCAAGAAATGCAAGATCGGCCATCGTCCAGTTGCCGAAGCGTTCGTCCCGCGGAATGCCGCAGAGGGAGCCGTGTTGGTGATGCGCTCCCGGGATCGCGGCGCCGACCATGACACCATATAGGCGCAGATACCAAGGCAGGGTTTCCGCGGTCAGCCGGCTGATACGCTTGCGCATCATCGGACCCCAGGCGATGGTCGTCGAAATCGCCGCAAGAATGGCATCACGCGAGGGACGACCACCAAGGCTTTCCAGGAATTTGAGGAAGACGGACCGTCCACCGCGGTCCCGGACCGCCTTGAGCATTGCCTCCGGGCGCGGATCGTCGGCTTCGGCTTCGCTGGCCAAAAAGAGCCTGCGCGTTGCGTCATCGACGACGATACCGGAGAAATCGAAATTCTCATCGTGGCCATCTGAAAGACCCGACTGTACGAACAGATCGATGAGGCATTTCGAGCAGGCAAGCGCACGTTCAACGCGCTTCGGCCCGACGATGGAAACGGCCGAAGCCATCACGGAGTTGGGCGCATTGCCGGCGTCGCGCGCAGCATCCGCAGCAATCAGAACCGGGTCATCGACGAGGTTCACTTCCGCAGCCACTGCCACATCCAGCATGGCGCGGTCGTTCTCGGTCGCAATTTCGTGAACCAGTGGCAGCGCGAAATTCGCTTCCAGCGGCTCCAGCGCCAGATCGAGTACGGAATGGCCATGAACCGACGTAACCTGCGTCCTGGCATCCATGACAGAGGCGCCAGACGTGTCCTTCATGGTTTGTCGGGCGATCACCGCACCAATCTGCTGATCGAGTGAGGCAATCTGACCGGCATAGGGCTCGGGTGCGGCAACGGGTGCAAGAACCAGTTCCGATGGCAGGTCGAAGTTGTGATCATTGGCGACCCATGCCTTGAGCGCCAGGCTCCCCGTGCTCGCAAAGTCCGGCTCGACCCCATTCAGTTTCATCACCGCGGTCAGAGCTGCAGGAATGTCGGCGATGTTAGTAACCACTGCACCTTTCGCAGAGACATTGGGGTTGTCGGGCGTGAACAGGTCGTCGACGCCGAAGGCTTCCATGAACCAGCGTTCCTTGTCCTCCGCCTTGTCACCGGATCCAGCCATGGCGCCGGCATGGCCCACCGCGCGCGTGAGTTTCGACTTCCATCGTCCGACCACGCACGCGACGACCGGCTTGCCGAAGTCGACGCCTTGTTCGTAGTACCCTCCGGGCTCCACATACAGGACGGCCGCCTTTGATCGTTCGTCATTCTTGAAAGCGTGTGCGAAGTCTCTGGCAGCGTAGTGTATGTACACGTCCTTGCCGGAAGAAATCAGCGTCGTCGTTCCCCAGCCTTCTGTCGCCAGGTACTGGGCGATGGTCGTGGTGAATCCGCCTGAGTTTGAGAAGATGGCAACAGAGCCCTTGAGCAAGGACTCTTCGGGGTGATCTCCGCCAAGAGCCCCGCCAATCCGTACACGGTTCCAACTGTCGGCCACTCCAAGGCAATTGCCGCCGATAACATCGACCGCATTGGCCTGCGCCATCGCGCGGATTTCGCGGGCATCATGAACGGCGATCTTCTCGGTTATGATGATGATCTTCTGCAGGTTCGGATTGACGCGGATCAGCTCCGCGACACCGTCGCGCACGCCAGTCGGCGGTAGATAGACAACACCTGCATTGAAGTCATATCCGGCGTCCAGACCCTCGCGCACATTGTTGAACACCGGAACCTCGCCTGCCGGCGTCTTGAGCACCTGTCCGCTGCGCCCCGGCGACGTTCCGAACACGACGTTTCCGCCCGAAAAGGCATGCGATGTGGGCGTGACCTGACGAGACTCTCCGCCCATCACATTCAACACCACAACCCGATCTTGCCGGGTTGCAACGTCTGCGAGCGAGTTGATGCCGAGATAGTAGGGAAATCCCTCAACGCCCTGTCGATACATTGTTCCTACTCCCGTCAGGCAGCCGACTTGATACCAAGCCGGTTTGCGATTTCCTCTCTGCCGCCGGCGCGCATCCAATTGTCGACGTTCTTTGCATAGGTGACGACTTCCGAAATCGCACTGTCGAAGCCAAAGAACCTGTATGGCAGGCCGAGCGCGTCGCAGGTTTCGGCGAGATTTCCCATCCCGCGGACAAGGTTTGGTCCCCCGCGGCCCACGACGACATAGAGCGGTGTCGGACCACTCTGCGAGAAGTGCTCCCGCAGGGCATCACCCATACCGCGGAAGGTTTCGTATATGTCGGTGTTGTTGGACTTGCCGCCTATGATGAACAGCACATTGGCTTGCTCCAGAAAATGCCGATAACAGATGCTCGCGACCGATTTCATCTTTTCGTAGGGCGGATTACCGCCGAAATCGGAGGATATGATCGCGGCATCTCCGAGGACCTCGGTGACGAGGCTGTTGGCGCCGCCGCCAAAGGTCGGCGCCAGGATTGTCCCCTGCTCGTTGATGACGAATACGTCCGACTGGCCCTGATGCGTGCGCAGCTGATTTACTTCCTGCTCGAAGGCGGAAACATCCGAAGTAAACAGATGAGCTGGCAGGTCGAGGCGCGCCACGCGCTGGTCGTCCCTGTCAAATCCGCATTTGAAGTCACATGCCACAGGCACCAGCCGTCCGCCGCGGCTTGGGCGCATGCGGATCGGGTTAAGCTCAAGCGTTGTCATCCCGTAGTGGTGCACCAGCTCCCACAGCTTCGGCAGTTGCTGCACCAGCGGCGAGATGACCTCCTTCGGCGCACCTATGTCGGACAGCGCATTGGCAACAACGAATGCTTTCAGGCCGGTCAGGGCCTCGAACGGCACGTTCGCGACTTCAGACTTGTCGAGTTCCTCGATGTCAACACCGCCGCGATGCGTCAATGTCATGGTCGGCGCGCGAAAGCGGGTGTCGTCTGTGATCGCGAAGTAGATTTCGTGATCGGCGGGAACGCCGGCCTCAAAGGTCACGCCGTTCGCCTTCGCGGTGGCGTCGCCGTGGCGGTGCTCGACGAAATAAAGCCGTTCCTTTTCCGCAAGCGCCGTCCCGAGGTCGGTCGCCTTGCCGATCAGCCCGGCCTTGCCCTTTTTACCGACACCGCCCTTGAACAGCGGTTTGATAAAGATCAGCCCATGTCGTTCGATGAGATCTTGAATCTCGTCTTCGCTCGCTGCCGGCCCGAGAACTTCGGTTGTCGGAAATCCGACATGCTTCAAGAGCCGGCTGCCATACAGCATCCCGGTGACCTGCATGACGCTCTCCCCTAACTATCCGAGAGCGTCACTATGGGCTGGCTACCTTTCACCTACCTTTCGTGGAGCGGCGGCGTATCGCTTCCCCCTATGGCGATCCGTTCGGGCGCGGCTGTTGGTCGGCCTTTTTCTTCCTGGGAAGACAGGGCGTCGTCAGCGCGAAGCATGCGGATGACGAAGCCCGCGACGGCAAAAACAAGGACCAGGAACTTCCGGAGTGGCGTGCGCAACGTGCGACAAACGGAAAAATGGACCTGGGGAAGGAAACTTGCGCCTGACGGTATTTGCGTCACAGTGTATTTCCATGGACGGGGTCAGCGACTCAACAAACCCACACGGCTTTGCCAATCGCATTACCGGGGGATTTTGCGCTGGCCGTTTCCGCGCCTTGCGCTCACTTGCAGCGCCTCGGGAAAGGCCTATGGCGCTGTGACATGGCTGTTGATTCTGGCCATGGGTCTGGCCGCCGGCACCCTCGGCGGCATAATCGGCTTCGGTGGCACCACCATCTTGATGCCGATACTCGTCCTGTCATTCGGTCCCAAGGCCGCTATCCCCATTATGGCCATTGCGTCGATCCTGGGAAATCTGTCCCGCGTTGTCGTTTGGTGGTCGGCTGTGAATTGGCGCGCGGTCGCAGCCTACAGTATCCCCGCCATCCCTGGGGCCGCGATGGGCGCCCAGGTCATGGTTTCACTTGATCCGTTTGTCCTCGACTTGGTGCTCGGCGTTTTTTTCATTGCCATGATACCGCTGCGCCACTGGTTTCGCGCCAAGGGATGGCATGTTCCCTTGCTCGGGCTGTTCTTCGCAGGGGCAATCATTGGCTTCCTTACGGGGATCGTCGCCAACACGGGGCCCATCAACACGCCATTCTTTCTTGCTCACGGCTTGGCAAAAGGAGCTTTCATTTCGACCGAGGCGATGAGCTCTCTTGCGATGTTCACGTCCAAATCGCTCGCATTTCGCGAACTCGGCGTTTTGCCCAATTCGATCATCGCATACGGGATCATCGTTGGCTCTTCACTGATGTTCGGAACCTGGATTGCCAAACGGTTCCTGCAGCGCATGGACGAGAGCCATTTTCGCGGTCTGATGGACGTGATGCTGTTCATAGCCGGCATTGCAATGATAGGCGGTGCATTCGCCTGACGGGCACAGAGGAAGTCGGCTGGTGCAGTCGCGCATTGACGCTTCCATGCCGACAGCAGACCCGCAAGCCAACTGTCGCCGTCGACCGTCGGCTTCCCACCGCTCAGCCGGTGGGGTCGGTCGATTGTCGCCCACGGTCTCGCCGGTCAGGCAAACGCGATATACATCGCCGACGTCCACGCCTTGCCGTCGTCGACCTGGCGGCCCTGCAGGTAGATCGGCCGAAACCCGTGCGGACCGTTTTGCGGATCGAGCTCGAAGGCCCCGCTCACGTCACGCGGCATCTCGCCGTCGCTGATCCGCTCCACGGCAACGAAGAGCTCGGTGCCGCCAAGTTCCTTGCGAACCGCACCCTTTTCCATCAACTCGGCGCCAGACACTTCGAGCTCGAACTCGGGACAATGAACAAAGGGGTTTCCCTCGAGAGGATTGCCGACCTTGACGTATCCATCGATGGTGCCGGCAACCCTGATCTTACAGCGCGAGAGATTGCTGACATCCACCTCGACCGAGTCGGCATCGCCATAGGTGTCGGTTCGGAAGCCGATGCTGGTCGGGCCGGACCGCCAGACGGTCTCCTCCAGATGCTCCAGGCCGCGCCCGTTGAAGGAATTGATGACACCGTTACGGATATCAATCGTTCCACGCCAGTCGGCCCAGCGGTAACGGTCGCGAATGCGCGCGCCGCCGATGCGGACACGAATGTGCCGATCGGAAAGCCCCGTCTCTCTGTACAGATTGCGCGTCCAGATCAGGCCGGTGTGGTCGAACGCGGCAATCTCGTCCCAGCCGGCGTCGCCGAGGAACCGGTATTCGATCTGTGCCGGGCCCGAATGGTCGAACTCATCGCCCATCATGTGATTGCCGCACCAGGCCAGCGCCACGATGCGCTCTCCCGTGGTCGCCCAGGTGTGGCGGGCGCGCAGCGCCTTGCCGACGCTCTCGCGGTCGAGCGTGTCGCAGACTAGGCCCGTCACGCCGCCCTTCGTGCCGAAGACGGCGGTGCCCGGGACGCCGCCGCCGCAGCGCCCGCGATGCTCGTCGCCGTTTGCCGACGCGCCGAGCTTGTAGCCGCGCGCCGCCACCTCCTGATAGAGCCAGGGGAAGTGGCCCCAGGCGGAGGTGATTTCGACCAGCCGGTCCATGACCGGGTGATACCAGTCCATGATGCAACGCCGTCCGCCGACGTGGGGCATGATCAGATGCCCTTCCGGATCATGAATATAGGTCGCCCACAGTTCCTCCAGCGGCCAGGCGCCGGGCTGGATCGTGTCGCTCTCCATATCCTCGTTCCATTCGAAAGAGCGGGCGATATTGCCCTTGGCGTCGAACGGGAACTCCGGCGTCTTGCCGTGCAGAAACACGACGTTGTGGTCGCCGCCGGCGCATGAGTTGCCGCACCATTCAGTGCCCGGATAACAGACGAACTTTCCGTCCTCGTTAAGGCTGTTGATCAGCTTGACGTCCTCGTCCCAGTTGTCCTTGGTGATCTGGAAGTCGTTTGCGGTATAGCCGAGATAGTCCAGCCGGGCGATGTCGCGCCCGTAACTCAGATTGTAGACCGTCGAATTGGTGCCGACAGTGTTGTCGGAGTGGACGTGCAGGTCCCCGAACAGCGCCCGCGGGCATGGCGTGTCCGGGTCGATCGTGACGTAGAAGGTGGCGTCGGCCACCTCCGGCCTGTCGACAATCGAGGCGGTCACGACCAGTTCGCCCGCAGTGTCGGTCGGCAGATCGTCAAATTCCGCGAAGCACCAGCCTTCGTCGGCGAGATCGAACTCCTTCTCATACACCTGCTTGCCGTCGCGGCTGGCCACGATCCTCACAGTTTCCCATTCGTTGAAGCAGGTGTTGCCCCACGCGTCCTCGGCCCGAACGCCGAGCGTGAGAGGCTCGCGCGGCCGCAGCATGCGCGAACCGGCTATGACGAGCTGCGCCGGAGGGCCGGGCACAATGTCGATAACCACATCGCCCGGGATATCGCAGAAGCGCGAGGTGCCCAGCGGATCGACGTAGCACCGGAACCGGAAGCCCTCCTCCACAAACGTCTGTACGCGCGTACCGGGTCCGCCGCCGCGCCTGTCGCCAAGGCGGATGATGATATGGTCGCCGGGTTTCAGGTAACCGTCCACCGTGTCGACAATCACCGCCTTCTGGAACGGGCGCTCATGGCCTTTCTGGTCGAACCGCACCTTCAGCGACTGCACCGTCGCAGGGCTCTGACCCTCGCATAGGGGACCCGCCTGATATTCGGCCGAGACGTAGTTGGCCGCCGTCGGATCGCTGGTCTGGAACAGGGCCCAGTCGGAATAGAACTTGAACGTCGCCTTGATCCAGGCCCCGTCGGCGATCCCCGATGCGCCTACCTCATAGTCGAGAACGATCTCCGTCCACTCGCCGGCGACAAGTCGGTCGACGTTGCAACTGACGCTGCCGAGGAAGGGCATATTCTTGGTTTTCTCGTACAGTCCCTTCGGAGCGACATACTCCCCGAGCTTGTTCTTGATCTGCTTTTCGGACGTTGTGGACTGCGACCAGCCCTCGACCCTGTCTTGCATCATTTGCCTCCCGGCGCTCTTACACTTTCAAATTTTCCGCTCGCCCGCGGGACCAGGCAGCGCAGCACCACCTCGCCCCGCGCCACCTCATGGGCCTCTAGAATGGCCATGGCGCAGTTGGATCCCAGACCGGCAGGCCAAGAAACGCGTACCAGGGCGCCATGACGAACAGCCCGTAGGCGATGGCGATCAGCACAGAGACCCAGCCGACGCGGAAATAATCTGTCATCGAGAACTCGTCCGAGCCATAGGCAATCACAGCCGCCGTGATCTGCGTAGGCAGAAGATAAGCGAAGGTGTCGGTGTCGCAGACCAGCAGCATGAAGGCGACCTTGTGCAATCCGAGATGTTCGCCCAATTCGAATGTGATCGGCGCCAGCATGGCGATCGCTGCCACATTAGACAGCATCCCGATGCGGATGATGTGGGTGCCGATCATCAGCGCGAGAACCGCCTGCCACCATGAAAAGCCAATCACGAAGTGATGGATGAGGTCTGCCAGATACTGCGCCAAGCCCGACTTCGACATCGCGGAGGTCATTGTGATCGCGCCGCCAAGCAGCAGGAAGGTGCCCCAGATCGTCCTGTCCTGGATTTCCTTCCAGGTGAATGGGAACAGGCCCGGCGTAAACAGCAGCAGGATACCGGCGAGCCCTATGATGCCGAGCTGGTAGCGATGCAGTTCGAGGATCGGGCTGCCCTTGCCCATCATGAACAACAGCGCGATGACGCCGAACAGGATTAGCAGCGTCCACTCGGAACGGGTCATAGAGCCCAGTTCCTTGTGCATCTGGTGAATTTTCTGATGACCGCCGGCGATCTTCACGCCGCCGGTCTTGAAGTAATAGCGTACCCAAATCTGCGTCAGCACGAACATGCCCAGATACGGGAACTGCAACATCGCCCACTGGAGGTAATTGATGTTGTAATTTTCGCGCGCCATGATGTCGACCATGATCAGGTTCGGCAGGTGCGCCGTCATGATGAACACGCCACAGATCATGGTGCCGTAAACAAGCGACTGGATGACAATCGCCTTGCGCGCGCTGCGTTCCTCAGGCGTATCGCCCAGCAGGTTGCAAATGCCCTTGACGACCGGAAGCAGCGTCGCCGCGCGGGCGTTGGCTGCGGGGATGAGGAATGCCAGCACGATATTGACGGCGAACATGCCCCAGATGACGCGCCCCGCGTTCGAGGCCTTGACCTTGTCAAGGATGGAAAGTGCGACGCGGCGGTCCGCTTTGAGCAGTTGCATGACGGCGGCGACAAGGAAAGCGAACAGGCACAGCCAGACCACGTGCCGCGTAAAGCCTGCAAAAACGACGTCGAGAGGCGGCCTGCCGTTCTCCCAGGGTATGCCTTCGGTCAGGATGAGCAGAAGCGGGATCGAAATGCCGGTGATGCCCACGGGTAGCGCCTCTGAAACCCACATGACGCAGGCCCAGACCACCACGCCGGCCACCACCATGCCGCTTTTCGAGAGGCCTTCGGGGGGCGGAATGACAAAGACCATCAAGAAAAACAGGGCCCAGCCGACCGCAAAACCGGTGAGAACGCGCATCGGATCGCGCCCCGTTTTTTCGATATTGTAGAATATGTGTTGCACGATGCCGGACGGCTCGTCGGTACGGCTCACGTTTGCCATTGCGTCCTCCCAGTGCCCGGCAACCGCTCAGCAGATCCGTGTGCCGACCACAACGCGTCTGTAAGAATCACCGAATGGGTGCTTCCCGTTTTTCTTTTTATCAGAGCACACTGCGTCGGAAGGTCGCTGTCGCCTGGCTGACACATTTTTGGGCAGAGCGCATTTTGTTCGGAATTCGCCCAAGTACAGATTTCGGTACCGCCCGAAAATCGGATGTGTCACCTTTGTGATGGGGAACGCCATAAGGTGGGCGAAGGAGACCCATGGAAGACGCCCTGTCGAGCGCTCATGCAGACTTTCTGTCGGCCTTGGGGCCAAAGGAAACAACAGCACTTCTCGGCCGCGCCGAAGTGATCAAGCTTGAGCGGCGGGAGACGCTGTTTGAAGTCGGCGACTCCGCGAGAGCGGTCTTCATCGTCTCGAAGGGGTGCATCAAACTCTACCAGATCGCGCCGGACGGTAAGGAGGTCATCCTGTGGTTTAGCTTTCCCGGCGAGATATTCGGACTTGCGGAGTTATTGTCCGGTGCCGAACGGGAAATCACCGCTCAAGCAAACGTGGCTTCAGAGATCTACGCCATCCGCCAGCCGGAGATTCTCGAGTTCCTGCGCAGCTATCCTGAAGCTTCCCTGCGTGCCATCGGCATTCTGTCGGCGCGCGTAAGAACGCTGGGGAATTCCCTTGTCAACCTTGCGTCGGACGACGTGGAAACACGACTGGTGCGTCTTCTGCTGCGCATGGCCGCAATCTGTGTTCGCGAGCCCTGCAGTCATCCGCCGGCGAATGGGGGGCTTTGCATCAACGTGTCGGTCACACATCAGGACATCGCCAGCCAGATCGGCGCGAGCCGTCAGACCGTCACTTCTATACTGACAGGCCTGAAACGCCGCGGCGTTATCGAAACGGTCGACCGGCACTTTCATGTGCTGCAACCCGATCAGTTGCGGCGTATCGCGGAGCTGGACTCCTTGTAGGAGGCGAAATCTACGGCGCATGTCATCATCCCCCACTTCATATCTGGACTGGCCCTCCGAAACGGCCCGCCCCTTAGACGACGGCGCTGCGGAGTTGTGCGTCCCGGGATCCAATCTCGTCCTTGATCTGCACGGAGACCCCACGGTCGCGCAGCTCGTGGTTTTTTCAGACGGTAATCACCACATGGCGCTCGCCGATACGCTTGCCGCGTTTCTGAGGGCCGTGCCTGAGGCGCAGGACATCTTCTACGCGACAACGCCGCCCCGAGTGGTGGTCGAGGCGCTTAAAACCGGCAAACTCGCGACGGGCAACCTGTCGCTCAAGGTGCACCCCCACGTCTTCATCGGCCCGGAGGAGGTGCTGAAAGGCCTGGAATCCGAGGGGCTTGTCCGCTCGGCGCTACCCGTCATGCGCAGCCGCGGGCTTGCTATACTTGTCGCCAGGGACAATCCGAAAGGCATCAAAAGCGCCACCGACCTGCTCGGGAGCGACGTCGTGTTGGCGATTTCAAACCCAGTCACCGAAGCAGCCTCCTTCGGGCTCTATGAAGCGGCGATGGAAGCGCTTGCCGCGCCGGCCCGCGCTGCCTCTCAGGATGTCAGGAGTTATCTCAGAAGCGACATGGTCATTAAGAGTGCGGTCATTCACCACCGGGAGATTCCACAACTCATTGCATCCGGAGCGGCGGATGCGAGCTTGATCTATGCCCATCTCGCATTGCGCTACACACGCATCTTCCCGGATCGTTTCGAGATGATCGAAGTCGATCTCTCACAGCTTCCCGATGCCGCTCGGTTTTGCACCATCTATCACGCGGCCCTCGTTGGTGAAGGCGGGGCGTTCGGCCCGGCATTCCTCGACTATTTTTCCTCCGAAGATGCCGCCAAAATCTACCGTAGCCACGGCCTCGATGGATTCGCGTGAATGGCGCTACCCCGTCGGAAGAAGCCGGTGAACTTAACGCCAAAGCTGCCCGTCATCATCTCGTTGACTGACCTGGCCGAGTGCAGAGATTTCTGTTGACGCCAGAGTGCACACATATTGCACACGCGGTCTTGTAACCCGCTGAAATTTATAGAATCTGCGTCCAAACCATCATGGGTGCCACGGAGCAACGCCGGTCCACCTGCGGATCTGTTGAGGAAGTCTGGTCCATAGTGCCAATCCATACGCGTGCCGTTGTGGCCCGTGTCAAACCTGCATCAGGTTCTGGTGCACATGGAGCGCGTTCTTCCGTCAAGTGTGGCGACTCGCCCGTCGCGGCCAGCCATCACGCGGGCCTGTGTGTTGCCGAGAACCTCTGTCGGCGATGTACCCTATTTCTTTGGCCGGCCAAATTTGATTAGAGCGCGCGCGCAGTATGACGAAACTCTAGCACAGACGGAAAAAGGCCCGGCAACAGGTCAATGCCAGTTCCGGGCCAGACTATGCTGCAAAGGACTACTTCGCGGCGATCATCGAAACTTCGACGAGAACAGGCGCACCGGGTTTGCTGCCGGGAAGCGCGCCGACTTCCACGGCCGCGCGAGCCGGAGGCACTTTTCCCTCGCCCCAGTACGTGCCGTAGATCTTGTTGAACGCGCCGTAGTTCTTCATGTCCGTCATGAAGACGGTCGCACGGACAACGTCATCAAAGTCGTAGCCGGCTTCCTTCAGGACGCTGCGAAGATTCTCCATGACGATCTTGGTTTGCGCGGAGACGTCATTCTTCGCCTCGTCCGGGATTGCTCCTTTGACATATGGAATCTGTCCCGAGACGAACAGCATGCCGTTGGAGAGCTTGATTCCGGGTGAATACGGTGCGATCGGCTTGTTCCCAGCCGGATAGACGGGCGTTCGCACATCGTCTGCAACAGCCACACCTCCCAGCGCAAATGCGCCGATTGCAAGTAGGGTGATTGTCTTGATGAGGGTCTTCATCGGTTTCCTCCCTTTGGTGAGCTTCATTTCGCTGCTTCAATAATGAGATTGGCGACGAATTCAGGGTTTGAGACCATGATCGCGTGGCTCGAATTCACCTCCTTTGATTTCGCGCCGATCTTTTTTGCAAACTCGCGCTGCAACTTGGTCGGCGTCATATGGTCCTCGCCGGCGATCGCATAGAAGGACGGCTTTACCTTCCAGGCGACGTTGGTCACCGGCTCGCCCAAGGCCTTGCTGTTCAGCAGCCCCTGACTGGCGGCGATGAAGTCGGTCGTGTTCTTCGGAAGATCCTGCGCGAAGTATTTCGCGGCGGCATCGTCCGGAAGAAAGAAATAACCGGCGGCATCTTTCTTGAGGGCAGCAATACCCGGCGCGGGATAGACGTCGAGCTTTGCCGCATCGCCAAGTCCTTGTCCGGCATCGGGCGCGTAGGCCGCGACATAGACTAACGACTTGACCTTGTCGTGAACTCCGGCCTCCGTGATGACCATGCCACCCCACGAATGTCCGACCAGAACGACTGGGCCCTCCGCACGCTCAATGGCACGATTGGTGAATGCCACGTCACCTTTGAGAGACTCCAGCGGGTTCTGAACAGCAATCACATCGAGACCGGCTTTCTCCAATATCGGCGTGACCTTGCTCCAGCTCGAACCATCGGCAAACGCTCCATGTACCAGCACAACGGACTTTGCTGTCAGTTCCCTCGCCATAGACGCCGAATATTGTACGAACGTGACGGCGAGCACGAGTGCGCCCAGTGCCAGCAATCGAAACGGCTTCATTATCCACCTCCTTGTCGTCCGGCTCATCTTCAGAAAGCCATTATCTATAGGTTTCTATTATTTAGTGCCCTATATTTTATGATCTTAATAGCCAATGGAGTCAACAGGTACAAGCGATCTTCATATTATCAACGGAAATTCAGTAAGTTATTGGATATCGAACTTGCGTGTCCGGAGTCCGTGAATTACATAGGACACAAATTCATAGGGAATATTCGACGATGAAATTCAACGTCACGGACAAGGACGGCCTCCTCAGGATCGAGGACCAGCTCTGCTTCGCGCTCTATTCGACGTCCCGCGCCATCACCAAGGAATATGCCGTACTGCTCGACACCATGGGCGTCACCTATCCGCAATATCTTGCAATGATGGTTCTCTGGCAGCGTGATGGCCTGCTTGTCCAGGAAATCGCCGCAAACCTCGAAGTGGATCAAGCTACTGCAACCCCTCTGATCCAGCGCCTCGAAAAGCTCGGCCTCGTCACGCGGCAGCGAAGCCCCGAGGATGAGCGAAAGGTTCAGGTGTTTCTGACGCCAAAGGGAAAGAAGTACTACAAGATGGCACTTTCCGTGCCCGACGGACTCGGTTGTGCGATTGGCGTTGACCAGAAACAAGCCAAACGGTTGATCAAGGAGCTGAACGCAATCAAAGCGTTCATCCGAAAGAAGCGCACAGCGGGACAACCTTTCTTCTCGAGTTCCAATATCCCATCAGAAAAACACTGATCGGGACTTCGAAAGGTCATTTGCGGAAGTTCGAGCACAATGTCGCGAGTGTCCCCTTTCCGCTCGCGAGCAAGCCAGTGGCACGATTGCGAACGCCAGTAGGATGCCCAACTTATGTCCGGTATGTGCCGCAACCTGACCAAACTGGACGTCGTGTCCGTACGCGCACTATCTGCCGATCACATCCTCGAAAGCACCCAGGTCGAGAAACGCATTCACTTCGACAATCTTTCCGTCTTGAAAGCGCAAGAACCAGGCATAGGTGTTCCTATAGGTTCCACCAGATTTCAGTGGCGCCGACGCTTTGAAGCGGGCGATCACCATGTCCCCATCGGCGTTGATTGTCGGCACGGTCGGCACGAGCGGTCTTGACAGCGCAGCATTGAAAGGAGCGATGAGCGCCTTTAGCTCATCCGGACTAAAGCTTCCCGCCGAAGAGCTCAGTCCCTCAACCGTCCAAACGGCATTCTCTGCAAGCAAGCCAAAGGGCGATCCTGTGCCGGCGCGCCAAGCCACGAATGAGTTCTCGACCGCAGACCGGTTCTCGGCTTCGGAGTCTGCAGATGCATCCGCACCGAGGAGCGGCACCAATATCAAGGATGAAAACAAGGCGAGCATCACACGAATTTTGGTGTTCATAGGACTTCAGGCTCCTCTGTTGGATAATCGGTACTGGTGGACTTCATAGCCCACGTCTCCATCTCTGTATCTGCGCGCTCCAAAGCCGTGCGCGCCATCTCAAGGGCGTCGCTGCCAGCCAGCAAGCGAAGAGGTGGCTCCGGGTGCTCGGCAACCTCAACCACCAGGTGCGCGAGGGCGGACGGATCACCGGGCTGTTTGTGGCTGTAGTCGCTGAACTGCTGTCGGACGGCAACGTCGCGGTCGCCATATTCCTCAACGGCCAATTGTCCGTAGCGAACGGACTCCGACTCCAAAAAGTCCGTCCTGAAGTATCCCGGTTCCACGATCGTGACTCGAATACCGAAGTCCGCAAGCTCAAGCGAGAGGCTTTCGGCGAAACCCTCAACGGCGAACTTGCTGGCGCAGTAGATCGAAGCACCGGCAAATCCGAGACGTCCGCCGATTGAAGAGAGGTTTATGATGTGTCCGGCACCTTGCCGCCGCATGATGGGCAGCACAGCTCGCGTCACATCCATGAGGCCGAACACGTTTGTTGCAAACTGGCGCTCGATCTGTGTAGGGGAGATCGTCTCGAAGTGGCCCAGTTGTCCGAAACCCGCATTGTTCACAAGAACGTCGATCCGGCCAAATCTTGCTTCCGCCTCCGCAGCGACATCCTCAACCTGTGTGGTGTTCGTCACGTCCAGCGGCAGAACGAGCAGGCGACCTTCCGTCTCAGGGAAGCTCGCAGTCAGGCTTTCCGGGCGCCGGCCCGTCGCAACCAAGTTCGCCCCGCGCGCCAGCGCCGCCGCCGCAATCTCGCGCCCGATGCCTCGTGTTGCACCGGTCACCAACCATGTCTTTGGTTTTCCCCGCATCGCAGGCGTTTCCGACTCACGTTTCGTCATGCAGGCGCAAACCGCCTGGCGTCATGCATAACGAACGCATGTCTTGAAGGAGTAGACCGTTCCTGCGATATGCTTGCACGATCCTGCAAAACTCGTCCCTCGACGTCAGGCAGAAAATCTACCGGCTTGGAATAACGCCATGCGCACGATCTCGGATTTGATCAGAACGCTTGCCGACCTCGCGCCCGACGACGGCATCCATGAACATCCGGCCGCACGTCTTGGCATCATCCGATCCTCTGCGCCCACACTCCCTGTTCCGGTGATCTACCGGCCGACACTGTGCTTTGTGGCGCAGGGCGGTAAGGAAGTGAAACTGGACAATCGTTACATCCGCTATGACGCCGAGTATTTTCTGCTCGGCGCTGTCGATGTCCCTGTTCTTGGTGCCGTAGTGGAAGCGTCGAAGAACCAACCGTTCTTGTGCATACGCATGGACCTCGACCTCATGATGGTGGCGGAATTGGTCACTCAGGCGCCCGTTCGCGTAGAAGAACCTGACTTGGAGGGATTGACGCTCGGCGCGACGACGCCCGAACTAGTTGACGCGTTTGCGCGTCTCGCGGCCTCCCTCAGCATACAACGCGATCTCGAAGTGATGGCGCCACTGGTGTCTCGAGAGATTGTCTGGCGCGTTCTCGCCGGACCAAGCGGTGACGCCCTTCGCCAGATCTGCATGTCGGACAGCCGACTTGCGAATATCCAACGTTCTATCAGTCTTCTGAGCGAGAACTATTGCCGTTCAATCACAATCGAGGACCTCGCATCGGCGGCGAGCATGAGTGCCTCGTCATTTCATCGCCATTTCAAGTCGGTCGTCGGAACGACACCGGTCAGATATCGGGCACGGTTGCGGTTAATGGAGGCGCAACGCCTTATGCTGGTTGATGGTTACGACGCGGCGGCTGCCGGCTTTGAGGTCGGATACGGATCGCCATCTCAGTTCACGCGCGAGTATGCTCGTCTCTATGGTGCGCCGCCTGCAAGAGATGTGGCGCGCATTCGGGAAAGCTCCGATATCACACAGGCAACACTGCAGCTTCACCAGGTTGGATGACCATCTCGGTTAGGCGACCATGTCCCACCGATCATCCCACGCGGTACATGAGGCGCGACGGCATCCGCTGTGGAATACCAAGCACACGTCGAAGTATCCCGTCGAGAACGTCTCATTCCCGCCCATGAATGAACCAGTTGCGCGAAGGCGAGGTGCTGCCTTGGTTTCAGCCGCAGCCACATATTGCCGTCAATTTAATCGAGATGGATCTCCATCGTTTCCCGTTGACCCGTGAGTGCATACATATTGCACACGCGGCCTTGTAACCCGCTGAAATTTATAGAATTTGCGTCCACTCCATCATAGGCGCAACGGAGAACCGCCTATCCACCCGCGGATCTGTTGAGGAAGTCTGGTCCATAGGGCCAGTCCAAACGCCTGCCGTTGTGGCCCTGTCAAACGGACGCGGACTATGGGTGCACATAGGCGCGGATCTACGACCCGACCCTGGCCTTCCCGCAATCGGAGACGCGCGGATACCGAACGACCGGCCACAACCTCGCGCGGCTCATTTGGCGGTCGCGACCTCAGCGACGAAAGGCGCATCCGACAGGGCGGGCAATGGCACGCCGACACCATCGCCAGCGCTTCTGATGTCATCGACAACGTTGACCGGAAGTGGAACGCCAATCCTGCTGAAGCGCTCCTCATTGAGAAACTCCGGCTCGCCGGGTAGCAGGATCTCATCGACGCCTTCGGCGCGGGGTGTCGCCTTCATGAGCTCGACAAACCGGTCGACCCGGGCAAGAAACTCGTCCTGCGGCATGAAACACGCAACATCGACAGCCATGATGAACTGGCCGTTGTCCTGCGGATTCTCGAAGTCGGCGTAGAGATTGTTGATCAGTGCGCCGAATGCAGCTCCCGACAGGACACCGGCAAACAGATCGACAAGCACCGCGATCGCCGAGCCTTTGGCCCCGGCAAACGGCAGGACAACCCCTGCCTCGGCTTCCTTTGAATCGGTGGTGGGCCGCCCCTGTGTGTCGAGCGCCCATCCGTCGGGAATTGACGCGCCCCGTTTCGCGGCCTCGACGATCTTTCCGCGCGCCACGACAGAGGATGACATGTCGACGACGATCGCCGGATATTGACCCGCGGGCACTGCCACGGACAACGGATTCGTCCCGAGCGCGCGCCCGCGGCTCCCCCATATCGCCATCGAAATCGGAGAGTTGCTTGCGCTTACGCCGATCATGCCGTTGGGGGGCGCCTGCGTCACATAGTAGGAACCCGGCCCGTTGTGGTTGCTGTGTCTCACGGAGGCGATGCCGACACCGGTCTCAGCGGCAATCCGTATCGCCTCCTTCATGGCCAAATCTCCGACGACGGCGCCCATTCCATTGTCACCATCAACCAACGCAACTGCCGGACCGCTGCGTTCGATGGTTATGTCCGGATCGGGATTCACCACACCCCGCCGGAGCCGCTCGGTGTAAATGGGAATACGTGTGACGCCATGCGCGCCGTGACCGCGCAGATCCGCATGGACCAGATTGTCGGCAACGATGGCCGCAGCTTCCCGCGCAAGGCCGAAATGCCTGAACACTTCGCTTGTAAAACGACGCAGGGCTTCCGCGTCGCAATACAAATGACCGGACGCGCCTTCTGAGGTCATGTCCGCTTTTGCCTCCCTTCCTGACGATGTATGCCGGCACAGCAACGGCGCGGTGCCGGACCGTTGCATCCGAACGATCGCCCACAGCTTTCGGCAGCGGTTTCAAATTGTCAACAATTTTGCTTTTTTGATATACATTTTAAATTGACATACAGACTATCGGGTGCGAACCATTGACAATGCTGCGTACAATGCCCATACCCGGACCAGTTGGCGGGGCTGGATCAGAGGCCACTTATCTCCCGGACTCAATGACTTATCCGGCGGCGGTACCAGGAGCAGAGATGTCTGTCGATGAACTCCAGGACGCATCGCGTCCACTCACCACACTCGTGCGCGAGCGGATCGAGCACATGGTCATGCGCGGCGAGCTTAAGGCCGGCGACCGGCTGAACGAGAACGCGCTGGCAGCCGAGTTGAACGTCAGTCGGGGTCCGGTGCGCGAAGCGACCCGGGTTTTGGCCGAGGCCGGCTTGCTGACGATCATGCCAAACCGCGGCGCCTTCGTTCGTGAAATCAGCCTTGAGGATGTGCTGCATGTCTACGACATCCGTGCAGGCCTTGCGCGCGTCTCGGGACGGCTCGCTGCGCTGCGTGCAACACAAGCCGATATAGACATGCTCCGCGAGCTTTGGTGCGACATGGAAGAGGCGCGCTCCAGCCGCAATTCCGACGAGTATTATGAGATCAACCGAAAGTTCCACGCGAAGATTGTCGAGATGACGGGCAATCCGAGACTGATCGAGTTTCACGAACAGACGGAGCGGGAGGTGTTCCTGTTCCTGCGCCGAGGCGTTTCAGGCCCCACCCGCATCGATATTTCGAACAAGCAGCACAAGGACATGCTCGACGCGATTGCAGCGGGGGACGAGCTTGAGGCCGCACGCGCTTTCGAACGCCATGTCGTGGCCGGAAAGCAGCGGATGCTGGATACGATCGTGACCCGTCCGGGCGGATAGACGAACCAATGAGCGGCGATAACAAACCAAGAGGCCGCGGGACGAATTTGGGGAGGAATTGCGAATTGGAAAAATCTAGAATCTAGACTGCCGTTCCGGCGACCGCGCCAAAGCGCAATATGCCGGCACAACAACAAACTTCAACAAAGTCGAAATGCCGTGCGCCGAAGAAATCCGCTTCTTCGCGATTGGGGAGACTCTGTTTTCCGGTGTCGTGGCCTACGACGCCGCTGAAGAGAAACCCGCAGTAAAAATGGGAGGAAATATCAAATGAAGTTGTTCAAGTATCTGGCGATCCTTGCGTTCGCGACCGTTGCCCTGTTCACGGGTCCGGCAGCAGCCTGGGAGCCCACGAAACCAATTAAGATCATTGTCGGGTTCTCGCCCGGCGGCGGCACCGACATCGTTGCACGCACGCTGGTTGCAGCCTCCCAGGAGTTCTTTCCCGTACCGCTCGTTGTGGTGAACAAGCCGGGCGCCGGCGGCACGCTGGCCGCCGACTTCGTCTCCAAGGCGAAACCCGATGGTTACACCCTTCTCGTGGCCGGAGGCAGCGAGAGCACGTCGGTCCCGAACCACCGCAAGGTCAACTACAAGATTGAAGAATTCGTTGGCGTTATTCGCCTGATACGGTCTCGGATCTTCATCGCCGTGCGAGCCGACAGTGACATCAAGTCGATCGACGACCTCAAGGCGAAGGCAAAGGCAAACCCAGGCAAACTCTCCTATGGCACCTCTGGGCAAGGCTCGATTCTGCACTCGGCCATGCTGTTGCTCGCGAACGACCTTGATATCGATCTCCGCCACGTTCCCTACAAGGGTGGCGCACCGGCAATGGCGGCGCTCCTTGGTGGACACCTCGACATCACCATGGTCGGCGGACCGGAGGAAGCGCAGGCCCACCTTGCAGCCGGCAAAATCCGCCTCCTGGCGCTGACATCCGACAGCCGTTTTCCCGGTTTCAAGGATGTGCCGACACTGAAAGAGATGGGAGTCGACGTGTATGTCGACAACATGAAAGGGCTCGTCGCCCCCAAAGGCACGCCGCCGGAAGTGGTGACCTACCTGCACGACACCTTCAAGAAAGGGCTCGACAGCAAGGTCTGGGAAAAGCTGGCGGCCAAACTGAAACTCGAGACCGGCTACCTGAGCGGCGAGGAATTCTCCGCCGCGATGCAGACCATGTCGGGCAACATCGGCAAGGCCGTCAAAGGCCTGTAGTCAGGCCGGTATCCTGGCGACAACGATGACGGCACCTGCAGGTTTGGGGAGAGACAGGCGATGACCGACCGGTTGTTTGGAATCGTGGCGGGCATCTTGTCTCTCCTCTTCCTGCTCGTCGCCGTACCGTCGATCGCCGGGGACTGGCAAAGCGGTCCCGACGCGCGGTATTTCACCGTCGGACCGCGCCTGTTTCCCTACATTGCCGGGAGTCTTACGCTCATATTCTCAATCGGTATCGCATTGCGGCCCGCGCCGGACAGTCGTTTGAGGCTGTTCAACTCGTTCGAGGGCCGGATAAACGTGCTCATGGCGCTTGCGATTGCCCTCCTCTTTGTTGTGCTGCTGAACGTGCTCGGATTCGTCGTGTCCGGTGTGGTTGCACTCGTTGCCTTCCTGATCGGTTTCGGAGAGCGGCGCTGGTACGTCGTCCTGCCTTTGGGTGTCGGCGTGCCGGTCTTCGTCAAACTGGTCTTCACCCACGCATTCGCGCTGGAGCTCCCCTCCGGCCTCATCGAGTTGCCAATCTGAGGCCGGTCATGGACATTTTTCTCACCTCGCTTCAATCCGCTTTCGACCCGCTGAACCTTCTCCTTCTTTTCGTTGCCACGCTCGGTGGGATCACCATTGGCGCGATCCCGGGACTGACCGTGACGATGGCCATCGCGCTGGCTGTCCCGCTCACGCTCTGGATGGATACAACGTCGTCCATGATGTTGCTCCTCGGGCTCTATGGCTCCGGAATATACGGCGGCAGCGTTTCGGCGTGCCTGATCAACGCGCCGGGCACCCCCGCGGCGGCGGCAACCGGCCTTGACGGCTATGCCATGGCCAAGAACGGGAAGCCGCTCAAGGCGCTCCGCATCGCACTTTGGGCATCCGTCTGCGGCGGTATATTCAGCATTGTCCTGTTGGTCCTGATCGCGCCGCAGCTCGCTGACTTCGCTCTGCGTTTCGGACCGGCCGAAATCGCCGCCCTCCTCATTTTCGCCCTGACGCTGATCGCGGTACTGTCGGGAGGATCGATGCTCAAGGGACTGTTCGCCGCGGCCCTGGGCATGTTGCTCGCGACCGTCGGCGCCGATCCCATGCTGTCCATTCCGCGCTTCACGTTCGACTACAACGAGCTGTTTGACGGCTTTGCCTTCATTCCCGTTCTGATCGGCCTGTTCGCGATTGCCGAATTGTTCGAACAGGCGGAAAACCGGTTTCGGACAGGTACCGAGTTGATTGACATCGGTGGCGCTGATCCGAAGGCAAACCGTATCACGCGCAAGGAAGTGAAAGCCTGCGCCGTCCCTGTCCTTCGCTCAAGTGCGCTTGGATCGTTCGTCGGGATGCTGCCCGGACTGGGTGCGTCGGTTGCCGCATTCCTCGCCTATGCGGAGACAAAGCGAACCTCCAAGACTCCCGAACGCTTCGGCAAGGGCACCGCAGAGGGCATCGCATCGGCAGAGTCGGCCAACAACGCGGTCACGGGATCGGCGATGATTCCAATGCTGGCTCTGGCAATCCCGGGCGACCCGCCGACTGCGATCCTGCTTGGCGCTCTGATGATCCAGGGTGTCACAACCGGTCCGATGATTTTTGTCAGCAATCCCGGCGTGGTCTACACGATCTACATCGTCCTGTTCGTCGCATTGGTGTTCATGACGGTGATCGCGTCGGTCGCGCTCAAACCCATTTCCCAGGTGTTGCGCATCCCGAAGGCCATCCTCTTCCCAATCGTTCTCGTGATGTGCGTTGCCGGCAGTTTCGCCATCCGGGGAAACGTCTTCGACGTCTATGTCATGCTCGGCGCGGGCGTCCTTGGATACGTCTTGCGGATGTTCGGTATTCCGGTAGCTCCCCTCCTCATCTCCTTCATTCTGACCGGTCCCTTTGAAGAGTCCCTTCGACAGGCGCTGATCGGATCGGAAGGTAGTCTGCTGGTCTTCCTGGAGAAGCCGATCGCCGCGTTCTTCCTCCTTCTCGCCGTGGTCATGGTGGCCTCGACGATCTGGCGTGAGCGGAAAAGCGGCGCGCTGAAACTCCCGCAGGCCAATTGAAGAAACCACTCAAGTCCGCACAAGGAGCCGGTTCTATGACGGAAACTAACTCTGACACGCGCGTGGGGTTCATCGGCCTTGGTGTCATGGGTAAATCGATGGCACGCAATCTTCTCAAGGCGGGCTTCGCGTTGACGGTGTTCAATCGCAGCCCGGCAAAGATGGACGAGCTGGTCGCGGAAGGTGCGATCGGCGCGCAGTCCCCTGCCGAAGTCGCTCGCGAAACAAGCGTCATTTTCCTCTGTCTGCCCGATACGCCCGATGTCGAACGCGTCCTTTTTGGCGATAACGGCGTCGCCGACACCGTTGCGGCTGGCACCACTATCATCGACTGCTCGACCATCTCGGCGACGGCGACACAGGACTTCGCCTCCAGGCTGAAGCAAAAGGGTGTCGACATGATCGACTGCCCGGTGAGTGGCGGACCGGGCGGCGCGGAGAACGGCACGCTGTCATGCATGCTCGGCGGGTCGGCGGAAGCAATAGAGCGCGTCAAGCCCATGCTCGAGGCAATCGGCGAGAAGTTCGTGCATGCCGGGCCGTCGGGTTCGGGCCAGCTCGTCAAATCCTGCAACCAGCTCGTGATTTGCGCGACCATGATGGGCGTGGGCGAAGCCGTGGCCCTGTGCAAGCGCATGGGTGTCGATCCGCTTGCCATGCGCGAAGCGTTGCTCGGCGGTTCGGCGCAGAGTTTCGTTCTGGAGAACCATGGCAAACGGCTGATCGATGGGACGCTCGATCCCGGATTTCGCGCCGAGCTGATGCTCAAGGACATGAAGCTTGCGCTCGGAACCGGACGCGATGCCGGAGTGTTCATTCCGGCAACGGCCTTGGCGACGCAAATGTTGACCGCCCTGTGCCAGACCGGGCGCAACGGCCTGGACAGCGCCGCGGTCGGCCTTCTGTTTCAGGAGCTTTCAGGCGTCGAATGATTGCCGCAGTGTCAAGTTGCGGCGCTGCCGAAGCCGTAAAGGCGCGCGGCGTTTCGGGCGGCGACGGCAGGCCACACCTGTTCTCCGCACCATTCCCTGACCGATGCAAGCATGGCCGCGTCGTCCGGCTTGCAACCGGGGCGAAAACGCGGATGCGGCCAGTTCGATCCCCAGATGAGCTTCTCCTGCGCGATCTCGATCATCGCCCTCACCCGTTCGGCCGCATCGACATAGATCGGCGAACCATCGTCGGCGACCTCATAGGGTGCGGACAGTTTGACCCAGCACCTGTCCGACCGGAGCAGTCGCAGGAGCGACCGGAACGCGGGATGATCGACGTCGGCGCCCGGCGGCATCAGCCCCATGTGATCAATCACGAACTGACACGGCAGGCCGGCAAGACGGCTCTCGTAGTCCGGAAGATCGGCACCCGCGACCTGCACGACGACGTGCCAGCCGAGCGGTTCAATGTGGCGCGCAACGGGTTCCAGTTCCTCCATCGGCAGGCAACCGGGACGAAGATCGTGGAACCGGACAGCGCGCATGCCGGCGGCGTCCAGTTGCTTCAATTCCGCCATCCCGGCCTCGGTTCCGATGATGCCAACGGCACGCGCCTCAGCGGGGTCGCGCGCCAGAGCATCGAGCAGACAGGCGTGATCGCGCCCATATGCGCTCGGCTGAACATAGACGGTGCGCGAAACTCCAAGCCCGTTTCGCAGCACCACATAGTCCTCAAACGTCGCCGCGAGCTCGAGGTCCGCGGCTGGAAAGCGCGCCGGCGGCCCGTACACATGCATGTGCGTATCGCAAATGCCGGAGGCCGTTCCGCCATCGTTCATCGTGTCATCACCCAGCACTGACAAGGAGTTCCCCCATGCCCATCATCGAAAACGCCATGAAGAAGAAGCTCGAAGCGGGCAAACCGGTATTCTCCTTCAATCTCGTGATTTCCCGATACGTCGCCACGCCGGGAATTGCCAGGGAATGCGGTTTCGACTGGCTGTTCATAGACACCGAACACAATACCATGGACCTCGACACGGTCTCCTCGATGTGCCTCGCCGCCCTGCCGCTCGGCATCACGCCCGTCGTGCGTGTCGCCGGACATGAATCGCACCACGCCACGCGTGTCCTCGACGGGGGCGCACAAGGCGTTGTCGTGCCCCATGTAGACACGCCCGAGCAGGCTGAAGCGGTGGTGCGCAACTGCAAATTCCCGCCGATCGGTTACCGATCCATGACAGCGCCTGCGCCCCAGCTCGGCTTTGAATCCATGCCCGCGCGCGACGCGATCGCCGCACTCAACGACACCACATTCATCATCGTAATGGTGGAAACACCCGAAGCGGTCGAAAACGCCGACGCCATAGCCGCCGTGCCGGGGGTGGACTGCGTCCTTATCGGCAGCAACGACCTGGCCGCGACCATGGGCATTCCCGGCGAACTCGGCCACGACCGCATCGCCGCCGCGTACGAGACAGTGATTGCCGCTTGCGGGAAACACGACAAGTATCCCGGCATGGGCGGCATTTACGACCATGCTCTCATGGAAAAATACGTAACGATGGGCGCCCGCGTCTGCCAGGGCGGCGGAGACACGGCGTTGATGATGAGCGCCGGAAAGGAACGGACGAAGTTCCTGAGCTCGCTTCAGGGCTGACGGCACGCCGGGATCGGGATGAAACGCAGTGGTACATGGCTGCGTTGGCTATCGGCGCGTCAGGCTGCGGTATGCGAGATCGTTGGGGCGTCACCTCCGATTGTCGTTCGCACCATCAGGCGTTTCTCGGACGTGCTGGAGAATAGCGTCGCACGATGGAGCACCGCGCGGTTGTCCCATAAGACCATGTCGTGCGGCGACCAGGGGTGTGAATAGATGAACCGCGGCTGCGTTGCGAAAGCTAGCAGCTCTCTAAAAATCTGATTTATCGGGATTTTGCGCCCACTCCATCATGGGAAAAACGGGGATCTACGGCGCTGTATTTATGGGAGCTCGCGTCCACAGCCGCAGTCCATTCCTATCCAACATTGGCCATGTCAAATGAGGTGACAACCTGATGATCGTTCGTGCGACAGGCAAAAACCAAACTAGGAACATGCTGGGATTTGCGGACTTGCTGGGTGAAGCCGATCGGTACTGCTGCTCATAAGTCGTCGATTGCAGATGCAAAACGATTGCGATGCGTCATGAGTTTGGCAGTGAAATCCCTGACGAGCTGCGATTTTTGTCGGGTCGCTGGAAAGAGCAGGTAAACTTTGAACATGACCTTCGGCTCAAACGTGCGAAAGACAAGACTGGTATTCCTGAAGGATTCAGTCACGAGAGGATTTACGATCCCAACGGCGCCGCCTGATAGCACAAGTGAACATACGGTCGAGGCGCTTGGCGTCTCCACAACATAATCCGGTTCGACGCCCGCCTTGGCCATCACATCGTCAAATCGCTGTCGCGCACGATCTTCGGGGGCAAGTCCAACAAGCGGATGATCCTTGAGCAGATCGGGAGTGATCGTCTGACGGAGCGTTAAAGGATGCTCGCGCGGCATAGCGACCAAAGCGGGAAAGTTTCCGAAAAGCTGGCTGTCGATCCCTGAGCGGTCGATTTCGTCGGCCGCCAACCCGACGTCGTATTGACCATCTGCAATGCCGTTTCGGACCTCCGACGACCAGGTTATGTGAAATGTGATACGGACCACCGGATGCGTCTCACGAAACGACCGGATGGCTGCTGGTACTATAACGGCTCCGCCGGCCGCCAGCGAGGCGATCTTGAGGATTCCGGCGCCGTAGTCGCGAATATTGGCTGCGGCGCTGCGCAATCGATCGATTCCTTTGAAGCTTGTTTCGACCTCGCGAAAGAACAACTGACCTTCGGGCGTTGGAACCAGTCTGCCGCGAATACGGTCGAAGAGCGGAAGTCGGGTGGCGGCTTCCAGTTCCATGATCAGCCGTGAGACGGCCGGCTGGGTGATACCCATCAATTCAGCGGCGCGCACCGTCGAGCCGGAGATCATCACTGCATTGAAAGCCTCAAGTTGTCGGTAATTCACCTATAAAATCCAAACATAGATGTATGTCACTTGATCAGTTTTTCTATTACACGCATCGCGCGATGATGGCCAGCGAGATTCAGATGGCCATCAGGAGGCTACATGCGCGACGCGACCAAGAGCGTTCATCATCCAAGCGTTGACGACTCTGCCTACGCGGCCTTGAGTGTTCCAACGCATCGTGCATCGACGATCGTTTTTCCTGATGCGCAGAGTTACGCAGCCCGAGGGCAGCGTGACCTCGACAGCTACTCCTACGGACTTCACGGAACGCCCACCCAGCGCGTCCTCGAGGCGCAACTTACCGCGCTCGAAAACGGCAAACGCTCGGTCGTGTTGCCATCAGGTCAAGCAGCCGTCACGGTCGTCTTCCTGTCGGTGCTGATGCCAGGTGATCATGTTCTGGTTCCGGACACGGCCTATCCGCCTGTCTTAGGATTTTGCCGCAACTATCTAGAGCCACGTGGCATCGAATGGTCGGTCTACATGCCAGGTGTCGGCGCGGCCATACAAGAACTGATCCGCGACAATACCAAGCTTATCTGGCTGGAATCTCCAGGTTCAACCACCATGGAGATCGAAGACGTGCCCGCGATCGTCAACGTCGCACGGGCAAAACGCATTCTCACGGGCATCGACAACACATGGGCGACACCGCTGCTTTTCAAGCCGCTCGACCATGGCGTCGATTTTTCGATGCAAGCGCTCACCAAGTATCCTGGCGGGCACTCCGATGCTCTGATGGGCTCCGTTTCGGTGAATGACCTCAGTCTCCGCAAGCGGTTGCGTGACACCATGCGCATGATCGGTTTCGGCGTCTGTCCGGATTCCGTGCAGCTTGTCCTGCGCGGCCTGGAAACAATGGCCGTGCGGCTAGCTCATGTAGGAAAGGTTGCCACGGAAATTGCTTCTGAGCTGGCGGAGAGAGGCATTGGCGAAGTCCTGTATCCAGCGCTCCCGTCAGCCCACGGTCATGACATCTGGAAACGTGATTTTTCAGGCTCAAGCGGCCTGTTTTCGGTTGTATTGCCGGAAGAGTCGGAGGCCAGTCTCGATATCGCATTGAACGGGCTGCGATACTTCTCGATCGGCGCGTCATGGGGCGGGACACGCAGCCTGATCGCGCCCATGTCGATCAAGGCGTCGCGCCAGACCCGTCATCCGCGCAATGAGCGCACCATTCTTCGCATCAGTGTTGGCTTGGAAGACCCTGCGGACCTGCGGGAGGACCTTGCCGACTTCCTTGCAAATCTTACGAACGAAGCGGTCGCAAGAACCGCCTGAACCTCAAACACAAAGGAGAGGTAAACATGAAGAAAAAGCTCATCACGATTACAGCAGCACTGGCGTTGGGGCTGGTATCTCCAGCCCTCGCTGAAACCACCCTTGAGAAGGTCAAGGAGCGAGGCCGCCTCATCTGCGGGTCTAGCCAGGGCACGCCAGGTTTCGGCGCACCAGACGACAAGGGTTATTGGCGTGGTCTCGACGTCGAAACCTGTCGCGCGGTTGCCGTAGCAGTGCTGGACGACAAGGACGCCGTGGATTTTGTGCCACTTTCCGGCCAGCAGCGTATCCCGGCCTTGCAGACCGGGGAGATAGATATGCTTCCGCGCACTCTCACCTGGACCCTTCAGCGCGATGCCAACGGGATCAATCTGACGACCCCGAATTACTATGAATTTACGGGTTTCATGATGCCGAAAAAGCTCGGCATTACCAAAGTCGAAGATATGTCAGGCGCATCCGTTTGTGTGCAAACCGGCTCGACGACGGAGGTCGTTGTCAATGACGTATCGACCAAAAATAACCTCGGTCTGAAACCCGTCGTCTTCGACAACACGACCGCTGCTCGGCAGGCTTTCTTTTCAGGGCGTTGTGACGCGCTCATCACAGACGCCGGAGCGCTTGCCTCCGTCCGCGCAACCATGGCCGACAATCCGGACGACTACATCATTTTCCCTGCCACCAAGTACATGGACGCGCTGACACCTGCGGTCCGCCATGGGGACGACCAGTGGCTCGACATCGTGAACTGGTCGATCCAGGCACTTATCGCTGCGGAGGCCTTCGGTCTGACGCAAAAGAACATCGATTCATTCAAGAAGAGCGAAGATCCACGCATTCGCCGCTTTCTGGGAACCGACCCCGGGAACGGCCAAGCGCTTGGGCTTTCGGATGACTTCGCCTACCGGATCGTCAAAGCGCTTGGCAACTATGGAGAGATGTTCGAACGAAATGTCGGAAAGGAAAGCCCACTCAAGCTCACCCGTGGTCGCAACGCCCTGTTCACTGACGGCGGCCTGATGTTCCCACTTGCTTTCCAATAAACAGGAGCGGGCAGGAATGATCTCTTCACTCTGGTATTCCGCCCGCGTCCGCGCCTGGGCAGCCCAGATCGCGCTTCTTGCCGGTCTGGGACTGTTCCTCTGGATGATCGTCGGAAATACCGTGGAGAACCTAACGGCCCGGGGAATTCGTACCGGCTTTGACTATCTGTGGAGACCTGCGCGATTTCCAATTTCCGAAAGCATCGTTCGTTATGACGCATCAGACAGTTTTCTTTGGGCCTATGTAGCCGGGCTTGCCAATACCCTCTGGCTCTCGCTGCTTTCAATCGTCTTCGCAACAATCCTCGGCCTTTTCGTATGCCTTGCCCGTCTCTCTCACCACCCGGTCCTCTCTTACATGACGGGTGTCTATGTTACGGTCTTGCGAAACGTTCCATTGATCGTTCAGCTCTTGTTCTGGTACGCGATCGCCACCTCCGTCTTTCCCGCTCCGCGCGCCGCACTAAACCCCCTTCCTGGCCTTTTTCTCTCGATAAGGGGCGTCTACGCACCGGCGTTGATCGTTGAGCCAGGTGGCTGGTTCTTTCTCATCGCAAGCGCCGCTCTCTTCATAGTTGCGCTCGCAATGGGATTGTGGTCTGCGCGGCGGGCAAGGAGTTTTGGCGCCCCTATTCTTTTGGCAGCTCTTGCTTTCTGGGCCGCAACGAACGTGGTCCTTTATGTCGCGCTCGGCCGACCATTGAAGCTTGAGATGCCTGAACTCAATGGCCTCAATTTTAGCGGCGGCACCAATCTGTCACCGGAATTCGCGGCAATCATTGTTGGTCTGACGATATATACATCGGCCTTCATTGGCGAAATCATTCGGGGTGGCATCGAAGCCATCGACAAGGGTCAATGGGAAGGTGCCCGGGCGCTTGGACTTTCCGAACGGACTGTCATGTTCAAGGTCATCTTGCCGCAGGCGCTTCGCATCATCGTCCCGCCGATGACCTCGCAATATCTTTCAACCGTCAAGAACACGACCCTCGCCGTTGCTGTGGGCTATCCCGAACTGGGGCTGGTCGTGAATACCGTCATCAATCAGACGGGTCAGGCCATCGAGAGCATACTCATTATGCTTTGCGTCTTTTTGTCCATTTCGCTCTCGGTTTCGTTGTTCATGAACTGGTACAACGCACGCGTGGCGCTGGTTGTCCGCTGATGTCCGAACAGACCGCCACATATGGCTTCATGGAGCCGCAATCGCCGCCGAAGACAGCGCGGAAGCCGCTTTTCAAGTTGCTGTTTGGCGACTTGTTGTCGGCGACACTCAGCGCAGTGACGGTCCTGCTACTGCTCGCTCTCATACCGGCCTTCAACTGGGCCGTTCTTGATGCCCACTGGACCGTGAGATCGCCGTCCGACTGCCAATCCGGTGGGGCGTGCTGGGCCTTCATTGGCGCCAAGGCGCGGCTCATCCTGTTCGGTCTCTATCCTCCTTCTGAGCAGTGGCGAGCCGTGCTGGTCATAATGCTGATTGTCGCGATGATCCTCGTTTCGCTATCGCCGAAACTTTGGAATGCGCGGCTTCTCGCAGTGTGGGGCGTGGCGGTCGGAGCCATGCTTGCCCTGATGGGCGGCGGCGTTGCCGGTTTGCCGCCGGTCCCGACATCAAAATGGGGCGGATTGCCGGTCACTCTGATGCTTGCGGTGCTCTCTCTCGGGCTGGCGTTTCCCCTGGCCGTCCTTCTTGCACTGGGTCGCCGCGGCAGGCTGCCGATACCACGCGCCGTGAGCATCTTCATTATCGAACTCGTTCGGGGTCTTCCGCTCGTCGGACTTCTGTTCGTCGCAGCTATACTTCTGCCACTTCTTCTGCCGCCTGGCTGGACGATCGACAAACTCGGCCGGACACTCGCAGCATTGACGATCTTCGCAGCCGCCTATCTTGCAGAAGTCATTCGTGGCGGTTTGCAAGGGCTCGACGAGGGCCAGATCGAAGCAGCAGAAGCACTCGGCATACCGTATTGGAAGATGATCTGGCACATCGTCCTGCCGCAGGCCATCCAGAATGTCATTCCTCCATTGACAAACACGGCCATCGTCATGGTCAAGAATACCTCGCTCGTTCTCATCGTCGGCGTTTTTGACATGCTGAGCGCCGCCCGGAGCGCGACGACCGATCCAGCCTGGCCGGCTCCATCGACGGAAGCCTACCTGTTTGTCGCCTCCATCTATTTTGTCATCTGCTTCGGGATCGCCATCTACTCGCACTATCTCGAACGGGGCGTAGCAGCGAGGACGCACGGATGACTGGGCCAGCGATCGAATTGCACAATGTCGATAAGTTCTTCGGCGACTTCCAGGCTCTGAAAGGTATCACTTTCTCAGTTGATGAAAGCGAGCGCGTCGTCATTTGCGGACCGTCCGGTTCCGGAAAGTCGACCTTGATCCGTTGCATCAACAAGCTCGAGGCCCATGATGGCGGCACAATCACCGTTTCCGGTATCCGACTCGACGACGATTTACGCAACCTCGATGCCATTCGCCGTGACGCCGGCATGGTCTTTCAGCATTTTAATCTCTTTCCCCATCTGACCGTGCTCGAAAACTGCGCTCTGCCGCAAATCCTTTCACGCGGCACCAAGCGCGAAGCGGCTGAAAGCACAGCCGCTGAGTATCTTGATCGCGTACGGATTCTCGATCAGGCCGACAAGTATCCCGGTCAAATCTCCGGCGGTCAGAAGCAGCGGGCGGCGATCGCCCGCGCGCTCTGTATGAAGCCGAAGATCATGCTGTTTGATGAACCGACGTCCGCTTTGGATCCAGAAATGATCCAGGAAGTGCTCGATGTCATGACGGAACTGGCCAAGGCGGGAATGACGATGATCGTAGTTACGCACGAGATGGGTTTTGCACGGATGGTTGCTGATCGGGTCGTCTATATGGAGGAGGGCAGTATCGTTGAAATCGCCCCGCCCAAACTGTTTTTTGAGAAACCAAAGGACTCACGTACCAGACGGTTCTTGTCGAATATCAAGCTGACTTTCACCCATTCGGATCGATGACCTCGCAGGACGACAACGGACCTCACAGCTTGACGTCACGACAGCCGACATTGTCTGGTCCGGTCATATGCGGCACTCCAGGTGCATTTTCGGGAGTATCCCCTTCCCGCTGACGAGCGGACGAGTTGCGCAGACGATCCGGACAAGCCGATGCCGGCCCAAGGCCATATGATACTGTCGGTTCGACTGACTTGGTCCGGTGCGGATTCCTGCTGGTCCCCTCACTGTACTCAAATTGCACACGCAACTCTCTAAAAGTCTGATTTATCTGGAGTTTGCGTGCATTTCATCATGGGCGCCCCGGAGAAAAACGGACGATCGCCTGCCGTTGGTCAGCAGTCGACCCGCGGTCCTGTTTCAGGCATTTTTTCCGGCCACTTGCGGAAGTGGGCAGACCTGTCCACCCGTCAAAATCGCCAGGGCCAACATCATCGTCACAATTCCTTGTTGCAAATAGTTCTTAAAAGCATTGACTTTTGCGAATGGCTCGCAAATATGTAGGAGGCCGGTGAAGGTATCGATGCCGAGTGACCTGCTTGGAGCTGTTTCAATGATGCTGACAAAAAGAACATTTCTCGCTGCTCTTGTGGCCCTGACCATGGTGTTCACGGCAGGAATCGCGACCGCGCGTGAAAAAATCGATGTGGTCGCCACCACCGGGATGATCGCCGATGCCGCAAGGCAGGTAGGTGGAGACCTGGTCGACGTGAAAGGGCTCATGGGCCCGGGTGTAGACCCGCACGCTTATCGCCAGACCCGTACTGACATCGTCGCCCTGTCCAAAGCGGATCTCGTGCTGTGGCACGGCCTTTATCTGGAAGCACAGATGGAGGACTTCATGACAGGCCTGGGCGGAGAAAAGAACGTTGTCGCCGTGGCCGAAACCCTGCCCAGGAACATGCTGATCGGCCACGACGATTATGATGACAAATATGACCCCCACGTCTGGATGAACCCCAACCTCTGGAGTCGGGTCGTTGTGGCCGTCCGGGATGCCCTGATCGAGACCATGCCGGAAGGGGAAAAGACGTTCCGCGCCAACGCCGACCGGCATCTTGAGGATTTGCGCAAGCTCGCGAACTACACGACCAATGTGCTCTCCTCGGTGCCGTTCGAGGACCGAATCCTCCTCACGTCTCATGACGCGTTCAACTATTTCGGTTCGGCCTACGGGTTCGAGGTCATAGGGATCCAGGGCATCTCGACCGAATCCGAAGCAGGCCTCAACCGTATTGCAGAGCTTGTGGACATGCTGGTGGAGCGCGACATCAAGGCAGTGTTCGTCGAAAGCTCGGTCTCGGACCGCAACATTCGCGCGCTGGTCGAGGGTGCGGCAGCCAAGGGCCACAAGGTCTTCATCGGTGGCGAGCTGTTCTCCGACGCCATGGGCGAGCCCGGCACGTATGAAGGCACCTATGTCGGCATGATCGATCACAACGCGACAATCATTTCCCGCGCGCTTGGCGGCGACGTGCCCCAAAAGGGCATGGCCGGACTGTTAAACTGAGGAACCCGCACATGACATCGACAGCACAGGTTGAATTGGTTGCGGAGTACGGCCAGGCGAAACATCCCGACATTGTGCCTGCCGACGCGCCGCTCGCAGTCCGCGGGCTGACCGTCTCCTACGGCGAGACACCCGCCATCTTCTCGGTTGATGCAACCTTCCCGGCCAACGCGATGTCGGCGATCATCGGTCCCAACGGCGCCGGCAAGTCAACGCTTCTCAAGGCGGCGCTGGGGGTTATCCCGCGCCTTTCCGGCGAGGTGGTGGTCTTCGGCGAACCCGCGGAATCCGCACGCGACCGGATTGCCTATGTACCGCAGCGCGCAAGCGTCGACTGGGATTTTCCAACCACCGTGATCGATGTGGTCATGATGGGACTTTATCGCCGCGTCGGCCTTCTGGGCCGGCTCACGCAGCCCCTGCGCGCGCAGGCACAGGAGTGCCTCGACCGGGTCGGCATGTCCGATTTCACGCATCGCCAGATCGGCCAACTGTCCGGCGGCCAGCAGCAACGGGTCTTTCTTGCCCGGGCATTGGCCCAGGACGCGGACCTCTACCTTCTCGATGAACCCTTTGCCGGGGTGGACGCTGCCACGGAACGCGCGATTATCGACGTCCTGAAATCACTTAAGGCCGGCGGCAAGGCCGTCGTCAGCGTGCACCACGATCTGGCAACCGTGACGGATTATTTCGACCATGTGTTCCTCATCAATGTCCGCAAGATCGCCGAGGGGCCGGTGCAGACGACGTTCACCGGCGAAAACCTGAACGCCGCCTATGGCGGCCGCCTCGCCGCAACGCATATCGACCAGCTACAATTGGCGGCCGGCGCGTGACCTCTTTCGTCGATGCGCTGCTGCTGAACGCCGGCTACAACGCAGCGCTCGTCGGTATCGGTGCGGCACTTCTGGGCTTCGCCGCCGGTGCCGCCGGCACGTTCCTGTTTCTCCGCAAACGCGCGCTTGTTTCAGATGCGATCGCCCATGCGACGCTGCCCGGCGTCGGGCTCGCCTTTATCGTCATGGTGATGCTTGGCGGCAATGGACGGAACCTGCTGGGCCTTCTCGCCGGCTCCGCCATCACGGCATGGATTGGCCTGCTGAGTGTCGAATGGATGGCCCGGCGCACCCGGCTGAGCGAGGATGCCGCCATCGGCGCGGTGCTCTCGGTGTTCTTTGGCGCCGGCATCGTGCTTCTGACGGTCATTCAGACGATGAGCGCGGGCCGGCAGGCCGGGCTTGAGAGTTTCCTGCTTGGGTCGACCGCCGGAATGCTCTTCCAGGACGCCATCATCATCGCAATCGGCGGCACGCTGGCCGTTCTGGCGACATGGGTGTTGCGCCGTCCCATGACGCTCGTTGCCTTCGACCCTGAATACGCCGCGGCCTCCGGATACGACGTGCGCGTGATTGACTTGGCGATGATGGGGCTTGTGATGGCTGTCACGGTCATCGGACTGAAGGTCGTCGGGCTCATACTGATCGTCGCCATGCTCATCATACCGCCCGTCACGGCGCGGTTCTGGACCGAGCGCAGCAACAATCTGATCTGGTATGCCGGTATTCTCGGCGCTGCATCGGGCTATATCGGCGCGGCCATTTCGGCGGCCGCGCCCGCCGTGCCCACAGGCCCCATTATCGTGCTGGTCGCCGCCGCCCTGTTCCTGTTCGCGCTCCTTTTCGCGCCGGCGCGCGGCGTTGCCGCCGCGGTGATCCGCCACCGCCGCTTCCAGAGGCGCGTGCACCGCAGGCAGGGGCTTCTCGCCCTCGCCCGCTCCGAGCCGATCCATGACGATCTGACGCTGAAGGTGTTGCGCGCCGAAGGCTTGATCCGTCCCGACGGCGTGGCAACCGACGCCGGCCGTGCGGCAGCCGCCAAGGTCGCCCGCGACGAGCATCGCTGGGACACCGCCCGGCAAATGCACCAGGACGCCGGACTGACGGGCCGCTATGACGGGCTCACGCCGATAGAACAGGTTTTCACACCGGACGAGATTGCGGAATTCGACCGGCGGATCGGCGGCCCCAAACCCGTGGAAGGATCGGGCTGATGGGTAGCGAGTTCGTCCAACTCTCCTTAACGCCGCTGCTGATCGGCATTTTCGCGTCGGTCGCGTGTGCCCTGCCCGGCAACTTTCTGATCCTGCGCCGCCAGGCGCTCATCGGCGACGCCATCAGCCATGTCGTGCTGCCGGGAATCGTCGTCGCCTTCCTGGTGACCGGCGTCGTCACGGCAGTCCCGATGCTGATTGGCGCAGCCAGCGCCGCGGTCGTCGCGGTGATCCTGATCGAGGCCATCAAGCGGCTTGGGCGGATCGAGCCGGGCGCGGCAATGGGCGTTACCTTCACAACGCTCTTCGCCGCAGGCGTGCTGCTCCTGGAGCAATCCGATACATCGACGGTCCACCTCGATGTCGAACACGCGCTGATGGGCAACCTGGAATCGCTCATCTGGTTCAAGGCGAAAGGTTGGCACTCGCTCCTCGATCCAGTCGCGCTTGCAGCACTACCGCCTGAACTGGGGCGCATTGCGGTGGTCTGTGCGGCCATGATCGTGCTGACCGTGATCTTCTGGCGCTGGCTGAAGATTTCGACCTTCGACGAAGGCTTCGCAGAGGCACTCGGCCTGCCGACGTCCGCAATAGGTCTCGGCCTCGTTATCACCGCGGCAGTCGCAGCGGTTGCGGCCTTCGACGCCGTGGGCTCGATTATCGTCATTGCGATGTTCATATGCCCTCCGGCGGCCGCCCGGTTGATGACCAACCAGCTCGGCGCCCAGGTCGGGTGGAGTGTCGTCTTCGCGGTATTGTCCGCCGTGCTCGGATACGTCTTCGCAGGATACGGCCCGCTCTGGTTCGGCGCGGAAAACGCCGTGAGCGCGGCAGGCATGATAGCAGCGGTGTCCGGACTTATCCTGGCCCTCGCCTGCCTGTTTGCGCCGCATCGCACCCGCATCGGCGTGGCAAAGGACCAGGCCGCAGCTTAGGCGTTGCATGTTGAGCCCTCAGTTCCCACGCAGCGCATATGTGACCGGTTGCCAAATCTGATCGGTCGTTGTCGTTGTTCCCCGCGCTTCTCGTTGTTTGGCCTTGTTCGGTTTCGTCAGTGAAGATGTGATAAACGCAGTATTCGAAGTCTGGTATTCTGTAGGAAACCCTGATGGATGAACTGGTCGGCGAAGCCGCGGAACTTTCGCGGCAGCTCTATGATCTCGGCGAGACGACAATCTTTGCCGCGAGTTGCGATCCGCGATTTCATTACATGCTGTACGTGCCGCAGGCGATCGACGATGCCGGTCCTGTCGAGTTGATCGTTGCCGTCCACGGCACCGGTCGTACATCTGCTTTTGAGTTCCGTCAGGCCTTTATCGATTTTGCCGAGTTTCACGGCTGCGCCGTGTTTTGCCCGATCTTCCCGGCCAACGTCATGGGCGATGGACGCCGGTCCGGTTACAAATACATGATCGAAAACGATTTGCGTTACGACCGGCTGCTCCTGGCGATGATTGAGGAAGCGAGCACCAAGTATGATCAGGATTGGTCGCGGTTTGCTCTCTTCGGGTATTCCGGTGGCGGACACTTTGCACATCGGTTTGCCATCCTTCAGCCGGAAAACCTTTGGGCCGTTTCGATAGGCGCGCCCGGCTCGGTGACCTTGCTCGATGAGACCCGGGACTGGTGGGTGGGTGTTCGCGATCTGGAATCCAGGTTCGGCAGGAAGCTGGACCTTGCGGCATTGAAGGACCTGCCGGTGCAGATGGTCGTCGGCGCGCTGGATTTGGAAACCTGGGAGATCACCCACAAGCCCGGATCGCTCTATTGGATGGACGGCGCAAATGATGCCGGCGAAACACGGGTTGACCGTCTGACGGCGCTGGCGCAGTCATTCCGGTCCGCGGGCATATCCGTCTCCCTGGATGTCGTGCAAGGCATCTCGCATGATCGGTTGAGCGTTCTTCCAGCGGTGAAAAGCTTCTTGTCCAGAACCCTGACCGACTACCGCGGTGAACGAGACGGCTCGGGATAGTTTCGATCAAAAGCAGTGCGCATGACGCGCTCGAGTTGCCCTGCAGCTCTCGGAACGTGCATCGGTTCCGAGCCTGAGCGACCGTTCCGGACACGCGCATGACGTTGCTGCAAAATGCCAAAGGGAGGACGCCGGCAGAAGCGCCAGGCGACGATCGCTCGGGAGCTGCTTCACTCCTCCCTGAACGCCTTTTCAATATGGTCTGACAGAGGCTTCAGCAGATAGCTCAGTGCGCTTCGCGATTCCGTCTGCACGAACGTCTCTGCCGGCATGCCTGGAACCAGCTTTTGAGCTCCAAGGCGTTTGAGTTCGTCATCTGTCAGCGTGACGTGCGCCGTGTAGAACTCCATCCCGCCATGATCGTCTTTGCTGACATCAGCGGAGATGTGGAGAAGTTCGCCGTTCAGTTCCGGCGTTGTGCGCTGGTTGAAGCTCGGAAACCGAACGACAACGTCCTGGCCGATGTAAACCTGATCGATGTCCGCAGGGTCGAGCCGTGCCTCTATCAACAGCAGGTCCTTCGCCGGCACGATTTGCATGATGGTCTCTCCGGCCTGGATAACACCCCCTACCGTATGGAATGCCATCTGATGTACGAAGCCGCCGATAGGCGCGCGAACTTCGATACGTTTGAGCTGATCGTCGGCCGCCACCTTTCGCTCCAACAGCTCGGAAATCCGCGTTTGCACGTCACGGAGTTCCGTCACGACCTCTGTTCTGCGGTCCTTTTCCAGTTGGATGATCTGGATTTCGGTTTCACCGATCCTGCCTCGCGCACGCGCAATCTCGGCTATGAACCGGCCACGGTCACCATTGAGCTGGGCCGCCTGGCGCTTCAGGGATACGACCCGCGACTTGGGGACAAGCCCTTTGTTCTCAAGGTCCCGAAGGCCGGATAGCTCATCCTCGATCAGGACGATCTCCTGGTTCTTTGCGTCCCGTTGCGCCTCAAGCCCGACAATCTCCTGCAGGAGTTGCCCGATCCGTTCCTCCAATTGTGATCTCTGGCCGTTCAGTGAATCCTGGCGTGCCTTGAGCAACGACTTCTGCCCGTCCAGGGCACCGGAGACGGCGGGATCATCTTTGCGGGCCAGAAGGTGATCAGGGAACTGCGGCTCGGGCAGGTTTGCGCGTTCTGCGTCCAGGCGCGCCTTGCGCGCCTGAAGCTCGTCGAGCTGCGCGGCGATGATGCCAAGATTGGCCTTGGGCAGCGTTTCATCGAGACGGACCAACAAATCGCCCGGCGCCACGACATCACCGTCCCTGACCAGGATTTCACTGACGATGCCGCCCTGGAGATGTTGAACGTTTTTTCGATGGGACTGGACAATGACAGAGCCCGGCGCGATGACAGCTCCGCTGATCGACGCAACAACCGACCATGCCCCGAGACCACCGAAGAGCAACAGCACCAACAAGGCGCCCACCAGCAGATATCGGCGTATAGTGCCGTCGTCGTGTTTGTTCTTTTGACCCATCTCAGGCGCTCCGTCGCCTGATCTTGCGCACGTTGCCCTGCCCTGCCGAGCCTGCGGCACCTTGAACATGCTCGCGCAGCACTTCGTCCTTTGGACCGAATCCGATTTGCCGGCCGTCGCGCAGAACCAGCAGCAGGTTCACCGCGGCGATGGCGCTCGGCCGGTGCGCCATGACGACGACCGCACAACCTTCTTCGCGCAGGTTCAGGATCGCCTCGGTGAGTGCATCCTCCCCTTCGGCGTCGAGGTTGGAATTTGGTTCATCAAGAACAACGAGCACCGGATTGCCATAAAGGGCGCGTGCCAGCGCTACCCGCTGTCGCTGTCCGGCCGAGAGCACGGCCCCACCCTCTCCGATCTGGGTCTGGTAGCCATCGGGCAGGTGCAGGATGAGATCATGAACACCCGCTTTCTGTGCGGCGGCAACAATGGCTTCCGAGTCACGCTCCTGATCGAAACGGCCGATGTTCTCCTCGACCGTCCCGTCGAACAGTTCAACATCCTGTGGCAGGTAGCCGATATTGCGGCCAAGCTGTTGCGGGTCCCACTGATCGAGCGCCGCCCGGTTCAATCGCACGGCCCCTTTCAGAACGGGCCAGACACCCACGAGCGCGCGGGCCAGTGTCGACTTTCCCGATGCGCTCGGGCCGATAACGCCGACGGCGTCGCCCGGTTCAATCTTGAAGCTTATCGACTTCAACACGGGCTCCATGATGCCGGGAGGCGCCGCATAGAGCCTGGTTACGGACAGTATTCCCTTTGGCTCGGGCAGTGACATCCGCGCCTCGTTCGCCGGCAGGGTTTCCAGGGCGGCCTTGATGCGTCTGGCGCCTTGGCGCGCACTGATGAATGCGCGCCAGTTGCCAACCGCCTGCTCGATCGGCGCCAGCGCCCGCGACAGGATAATCGAAGCGGCAATCATGATGCCCGGCGTTACGATCTGCTGCAAAGCAAGATACGCGCCCGTCGCCAGTATGAGTGACTGCAGAAACAGGCGCGTCACCTTGGTAACCGAGGTTATGGTCCCCGCCACATCGCTGGCCCGCGTGTGCGAACCCAGTGCCTCGCGACGATGTGATGCCCAGCGGTCATGGTAGGCATTCCCCATGCCCATCGCCCGCAGCACTTCGGAGTTTCGTCGCCCCGCTTCGGCTAGTGCGAAGCTTTTGGCTGTTTTGGCTGATGCCTCCGCCAGAGGTTTCTTGGAAACGATCTCATTGAGGAGTGAGAGAACCAACAGAATCGTGGCACCGACAACCGCAACCATCCCAAGCCACCAATGGAACATGAAGATGACGGCGAAGTAGACCGGCGCCCAAGGCATGTCGAAGATGGCGAGCGGACCCGGACCGGAGATGAACTGGCGGAGCTGATCGAGGTCACGCAAGGTCTGCGTATCGTTGGCTCGCGAGGCGGAGAGCCCTCCGCCTTTCAGGATCGTATCGAAGACCGGCCCGTTCAGAATGCGATCGATACGCAACCCCACGCGCACAAGAAGCCGCGAGCGCACGAGCTCGAGAAGACCCATAAAGGCAAAAAGCCCGGCCACCAGGATGAGAAGCGCAACCAGCGTTGGAACGCTTCGGCTCGTGAGCACCCGGTCGTAGATCTGCAGCATGAAGAGCGGACCGGTGAGCATCAGGAGATTGGTGAAAAAGCTGATCGCGCCGATCCCGATCAGCGCACCGCGGCACGCGGCAAGCGCCGCCGCGAGCGTGGGCCGCGGCGACGTCTGAGAACTCTGGCTACTCATTTACGCATCAGACATGGGCGCTCTACACGAACCGGAAGTCGTCTTCGTGAAGACTGGCGAGGCTCACGCCTGCAAGCGCGACACCATTTGACGCGTCAAAGTCGATATGCGTATCGCCGTTGATTTCCGTCGCCGCAGCGATCACATGCGAGAACTGTGTGAAACCAGTGATTCCGTCGATTTCGATGACGTCATCGCTGCCTGCCCCGGCCTCAAAGCCTCCGACCCAATCGAAGCCTTCACCGGACGCCAGCACGATCGTGTCATCACCGCTTTCTCCCTCCATGTAGTCATCGCCGGCGCCACCGATTAGCCTGTCGTCGCCGTCGCTGCCGTACAAGCTGTCTGCTCCAGCTCCTCCTTCGATGACATCGTTCCCGAAGAAGCCGTTGATTGTGTCATCGCCCGACGTTGTCTGATCGGCGAGGTAATTCGCCTTCACATCATCCGCGGTCCACACCGTTGCGTCATTGAATCGAAACTGCTCGATCGTCTCCCAATCGTCCTGGAATTGATTGACCACGCGAATCTCATCGCCACCGACGCCGATGGTCAGAACGAGATCGAAGAAGCCGTCACTGGCCCGGTCGATGGAAATCATGCCTGTCGTAATACCGGAGCCGAATTCGATAGCATCCGGTGCGGCCGTGGGGTCGCTCCACTCCTGAATCAAATCCGATCCGTCGCCGACGTTAAAGATGTAAGTGTCTGCTCCCTGCAGGCCCTCAAGGTAATCGTTCCCTGTGCCGCCTGTGATCGTGTCGTCGCCGTCATAAGCGTAGACAGCATCGTTGCCTGCGCCGGCATCGATAACGTCATCGACGAAGAAGCCATCTATAGTGTCGTCACCGCTCGTGCTGTGCTGACTGAGATAGGTCAGTCTGAGGTCTTCCTCTGACCAGACCGTCCCGTCGGCAAATTTCACCTGTTCGATGAACTGCATGTTGCTGCCGAAGTGACCCTGCGCCGTGATCTGATCACCGGCGCCAAAGTCGAGCACCATGTCCCAGATCGAGGCCGAGCCGCGCTCAACGGCGACGTTTGTGGACAGAAGACCTGCACCGAGGTGGAGCGCATCGTTGTCCGCAGGATCACCCCAGTCGTTGATGAGATCGGCGCCGTCGCCTGCGTTGTAGATGTAAGTGTCCGCGCCTTCTCCGCCTTCAAGGGTGTCGGCGCCCAAACCGCCGATGAGTACGTCGTCTCCGGCGCCGGCGCCGAGTGTGTCCGCGCCCTCATACCCATAGATGATCTCGTCGCCGGCGCTGCCGTTGAGCGTTTCGTCTGCAGATGTCCCGAGGATCAGAGTGGTGGCTTCGCCGAGGGCATTGATCGTTGCCCGATCCCGAGATGTGCCGTCTGCGAACTCGATCACCTCAATCCCGTAGTTCGATGACGTCGAATAGTACTGCTCATCAATCTCGATAAGGTGGCCTGTGGTCAGATCAGTCAGGAAGAGATCATTCCCCAGCTTGGACAGCTCGATATCGGCCTGGTTCAGATCGGTGAGCTTGAGCGTGTCGACATAGGTGGTCGAGGCGTTCTCCTCGTCTATCCGGTCGTTTCCGTCGCCGGAGGCATAGATGAATGTGTCGCTGCCCGTCGTACTGCGGATGTTGTCATCTCCGAGACCACCGAAGAACGTGTCATCTCCCCCCGCAACATCTATGGAATCGTTCGCATCAGTCCCGCGTATCCACGCATTTGCCTTTATGGTCGCACGATCCCAGGTGGTGCCATCGGCAAACTCGATCACCTCGATCCCGTAGTTTGCTGATGTCGAATAGAATTGCTCGTCAATCTCGATAAGCTGGCCTGTGGTCAGATCGGTCAGGAACAGATCATTCCCAACCGTGGACAACTCGATGTCGGCCTGGTTCAGATCGGTGAGTTTGAGCGTGTCGACGTAGGTGGTCGAACCGTTCTCCTCATCTATCCGGTCGTTTCCGTCACCGGTGGCATAGATGAACGTGTCGCTGCCCGTTGTACTGCGAATATTGTCATTACCCAGCCCGCCGACAAAGGTGTCGTCTCCGCCAGCAATGTTCATGGAGTCATCGCCGTCCGTTCCGCGGAACCAGGAATTGGCGAGGATGGTCGCGCGATTCCATATCGTTCCATCCGCGAACTCGATTTCCTCAAGTCCCCAATTGCCGCCATAGAACTGATCATCGGAGGTGATGACAGCGCCGGTCGCATTGTCTGTGATCAGAAGATCGTTTGAGTTGTTGAAATTCCGCGCAAAGGTCAGATCGGCAATGTTCAGGTCGCTGAACACCAGCCTGTCGGTTGATGTATCGTCGCTCTGGTCGTCAAGAAAATCGGTGCCGTCGCCGGAAGCATAGAAGTAGACATCGTTACCCGCCGCGCCACGCAGTGTATCGTCGCCACCGTTGCCGATGATGACATTGTCGCCGGATGTTCCCGTGATCGTCTCGCCGGCTGCCGTCCCGCGGAACCAGGCATTGTCGAGTATGGTCGCGCGATTCCATATCGTTCCATCCGCGAACTCGATTTCCTCAAGTCCCCAATTGCCGCCATAGAACTGGTCATCGGAGGTGATGACGGCGCCGGTCGCATTGACTGTGATCAGAAGATCGTTCGTGTTGCTGATATTCCGGGCAAAGGTCAGATCGGCAATGTTCAGGTCGCTGAACACCAGCCTGTCGGTCGACGTATCATCGCTCTGGTCGTCAAGAAAATCCGTGCCGTCACCGGAGGCATAGATGTAGACATCGTTGCCCGCCGCGCCACGCAGCGTATCGTCGCCACCGTTGCCGATGATGACATTGTCGCCGGATGTTCCCGTGATCGTCTCGCCGGCTGCCGTCCCGCGGTACCAGGCGTTCATCTCGATCATCGCCTCATCCCAGATCGTGCCGTCAGCAAACTCGATCTGTTCCAGGCCGTAGTCGCCGCTCCGGAACTGGTCATCGACATCAATGGTTTCACCGGTCGCATTGACCAGGATCTCCAGGTCATTCGTATTGCTGACCACGCGCGTGAAGGTTAGGTCGGCAATGTTCAGATCGGTAAGCAGAAGCCGGTCGGTACCAACCTGTGACGCCTCATCAACAATGTCGTTTCCGTCACCGGAAGCATAACGATAGGTGTCACTGCCGGCTGTACCGCGCAACGTATCGTCACCACCATTGCCGATAATTACATCATCACCAGCCGACGCTGTGATGGTTTCACCCGCTGCGGTTCCCCGGAACCAGGCGTTCATCTCGATCGTCGCCTCGTCCCAAACTGTGCCATCGGCAAACTCGATCTGCTCCAAGCCGTAGTCGCCGCTCCGGAACTGGTCATCGACATCGATGGTTTCACCAGTCGCATCGATCGTGATCAGCAGATCGTTGGAGTTACTCAGTTTGCGTGAGAACGTCAGATCACCGACATTGAGGTCTGTGAACTCGAGCGTATCGGTCGTATTGGCGAAGGCGTCGTCGTTGATGAGGTCGTTTCCGTCACCGCTGGCATAAAGATAGACGTCCGACCCGTCATTTCCGTTCAGTGTGTCGTCGCCAGCCAATCCTTGCAGCACGTCCGCACTTGCGGTGCCGTTCAGGGTTTCGCTCGCCGACGTGCCAGTGATCACGTTCGTTCCGAGCAGCATGTCTTCGATGTCGGTCCACGTCCAGATGGTGCCGTCATCGAACTCGACATTCTCGATCCGGTCATTCGAACTACCGATTGCACTGAACTGCTCATCGAGTATGACGCTACCACCACCCGCAAAGCTGAGGATGACGTCATCCGGATCAACACCCGAGCTGGTCAGCGTGACGTCAGCAACCGCGATGTTGTGGAGGCGCAGCGTATCCGCCAATGCGTCGAAGCTGTTGTCCAAGATAACGTCGTCGCCATCGCCGGCGGTGTAGACGTAGGTATCTCCGCCATTGCCGCCCTCGAGCGTATCGTTGCCGAGGCCGCCTTCAATCGTGTCGTCTCTGTCAAAGCCGATTATGTCGTCGTCGCCGTCCGTTGAGGCCTGATTGAGATAAGCATCCTCCAGGTCACGGGCACTCCATACGGTGCCGTCTCCGAATACGATCTCTTCGATGCCGTAGGCGCCGCTCGTGTTCCGGAACTGCTCATCGAGCACAATAGACCCGGCGATGCCGGTAAAGGTGAGCGTTACATCATCGTCGTCAGTCGTCGAACGTGTGAGCACGACGTCTGCCGCATTCAGCCCGGTTCCAAGGATCAGCCTGTCGGTATTCGCAGAAAGGCCGTTGTCGAGGATGACATCATCACCATCACCCAGATTGTAGATGTAGGTGTCGCTGCCAACACCACCCTCGAGCGTGTCGTTTCCGAGACCACCCGCGAGCGTCTCGTCTCCTCCGAACCCGAGTATGTCGTCGTCGCCGTCCGTCGAAACCTGGTTGAGATAAGCATCCTCCAGGTCACGGGCACTCCATACGGTGCCGTCTCCGAATACGATCTCTTCGATGCCGTAGGCACCGCTCGTGTTCCGGAACTGCTCGTCGAGCACAATAGACCCGGCGACGCCCGTAAAGGTCAGCGTCACATCATCGTCGTCGGTCGTCGAACGTGTGAGAACGACGTCTGCCGCATTCAGCCCGGTTCCAAGGATCAGCCTGTCGGTATTCGCCGCAATGCCGTTGTCGAGAATGACATCATCACCGTCACCCGGATTGTAAACGTAAGTGTCGCTGCCGACACCACCCTCGAGCGTGTCATTTCCGAGACCACCCTCGAGCGTCTCGTCTCCTCCGAACCCGAGTATGACGTCGTCGCCGTCCGTCGAAACCTGGTTGAGATAAGCATCCTCCAGGTCACGGGCACTCCATACGGTACCGTCTCCGAATACGATCTCTTCGATGCCGTAGGCGCCGCTCGTGTTCCGGAACTGCTCGTCGAGCACAATAGACCCGGCGACGCCGGTAAAGGTCAGCGTCACATCATCGTCGTCAGTCGTCGAACGTGTGAGAACGACGTCTACCGCGTTCAGGCCGTTTCCAAGTGTCAGCCTGTCCGTGTTCGATGATATCCCGTTGTCGAAGATAACATCGTCACCATCACCCAGATTGTAGATGTAGGTGTCACTGCCGAGACCGCCCTCAAGCGTGTCGTTGCCGCCGAGACCCTGAAGTGTTTCGTTTTCGCCAGTTCCCGTCAGCGTATCGTCGCCCGATGTCCCGAGGATAAGATTGGGATTGACCGCATTGACCGTCAGATCGACCGTCGCCGTCGAGGTGCCGCCATTGCCGTCGGAGACCGTGTAGGTGAACGAGGCCGGGCCGTTGTAGTCGGCCGCCGGGGTGAACTCGACGTCGCCCTGGGCATTGAGCACGGCGGTGCCGTTGACCGCGTCCTGCACCGAGAGGATCGTCAGCGTGTCGTTGTCCGCATCGGTGTCGTTGGCGAGCAGTGCCGAGGCCAGGATCGTCACCAGCGTGTCCTCGTTGGTCGAGAAGCCGCTGTCGGCATTCGCAACCGGATCGTCATTGACCGCATTGACCGTCAGATCGACGGTCGCCGTCGACGTGCCGCCATTGCCGTCGGAGACGGTGTAGGTGAAGGAGGCCGCGCCGTTGTAGTCGGCCGCCGGCGTGAACTCGACGTCGCCTTGCGCGTTAAGCACCACCGTGCCGTTAACCGCGTCCTGCACCGAGAGGATCGTCAGCGTGTCGTTGTCCGCATCGGTGTCGTTGGCGAGCAGTGCCGATGCCAGGATCGTCACCAGCGCATCTTCATCAGTCGAAAAGCCGCTGTCGGCATTCGCAACCGGATCGTCATTGACCGCATTCACCGTCAGATCGACGGTCGCCGTGGACGTGCCGCCATTGCCGTCGGAGACGGTGTAGGTGAACGAGGCCGCGCCGTTGTAGTCGGCCGCCGGCGTGAACTCTACGTCGCCTTGCGCGTTAAGCACCACCGTGCCGTTGACCGCGTCCTGCACCGAGAGGATCGTCAGCGTGTCGTTGTCGGCGTCCGTGTCGTTGGCGAGCAGCGCCGACGCCAGGATCGTGACCAGCGTATCTTCATCCGTGGTGAAGCCTGAATCCGCAACCGCAACCGGATCGTCATTGACCGCATTGACCGTCAGATCGACGGTCGCCGTGGACGTGCCGCCATTGCCGTCGGAGACGGTATAGGTGAAGGAGGCCGGGCCGTTATAGTCGGCGGCCGGGGTGAACTCGACATCCCCTTGCGCGTTGAGCAGCACGGAACCGTTGACCGCATCCTGCACCGAGAGGATCGTCAGCGTGTCGTTGTCCGCATCCGTGTCGTTGGCAAGCAGCGCCGACGCCAGGATCGTCACCAGCGTGTCTTCATCAGTCGAGAAGCCGGAGTCTCCGACTGCGACGGGAGCCGTGTTCCCTGGAACGACCGCATTGACCGTCAGATTGACGGTGGCCGTGGACGTGCCACCATTGCCGTCGGAGACGGTGTAGGTGAAGGATGCCGGTCCGTCGTAATCGGCGGCCGGGGTGAACTCGACGTCGCCTTGCGCGTTGAGCACCACCGTGCCGTTGACCGCGTCCTGCACCGAGAGGATCGTCAGCGTGTCGTTGTCCGCATCCGCATCGTTGGCGAGCAGTGCCGACGCCAGGATCGTGACCAGCGTGTCCTCATCCGTGGTGAAGCCGCTGTCGGCATTTGCAACCGGATCGTCATTGACCGCATTCACCGTCAGATCGACCGTCGCCGTGGACGTGCCGCCATTGCCGTCGGAGACGGTGTAGGTGAAGGATGCCGGGCCGTTGTAGTCGGCCGCCGGCGTGAACTCGACGTCCCCTTGCGCGTTGAGCACCACGGAACCGTTGACCGCGTCCTGCACCGAGAGGATCGTCAGCATGTCGTTGTCCGCATCCGTGTCGTTGGCGAGCAGCGCCGATGCCAGGATCGTCACCAGCGTGTCCTCATCCGTGGTGAAGCCTGAATCCGCAACCGCGACCGGATCGTCATTGACCGCGTTCACGGTGAGATCGACCGTCGCGGTCGACGTGCCGCCATTGCCGTCGGAGACGGTGTAGGTGAAGGATGCCGGGCCGTTGTAGTCGGCGGCCGGCGTGAACTCGACGTCCCCTTGCGCGTTGAGCACCACGGAACCGTTGACCGCATCCTGCACCGAGAGGATCGTCAGCGTGTCGTTGTCGGCGTCCGTGTCGTTGGCAAGCAGCGCCGAGGCCAGGATCGTCACCAGTGTGTCTTCATCCGTGGTGAAGCCTGAATCCGCAACCGCAACCGGATCGTCATTGACCGCATTGACCGTCAGATCGACCGTCGCCGTCGAGGTGCCGCCATTGCCGTCGGAGACGGTGTAGGTGAACGAGGCCGGGCCGTTATAGTCGGCGGCCGGCGTGAACTCGACGTCGCCCTGGGCGTTGAGCACCACCGTGCCGTTGACCGCGTCCTGCACCGAGAGGATCGTCAGCGTGTCGTTGTCGGCGTCCGTGTCGTTGGCAAGCAGTGCCGACGCCAGGATTGTCACCAGCGTGTCCTCGTTGGTCGAGAAGCCGCTGTCGGCATTTGCAACCGGATCGTCATTGACCGCATTGACCGTCAGATCGACGGTCGCCGTCGACGTGCCGCCATTGCCGTCGGAGACGGTGTAGGTGAACGAGGCCGGGCCGTTGTAATCGGCGGCCGGCGTGAACTCGACATCCCCTTGCGCGTTGAGCACCACGGAACCGTTAACCGCGTCCTGCACCGAGAGGATCGTCAGCGTGTCGTTGTCCGCATCGGTGTCGTTGGCGAGCAGTGCCGATGCCAGGATCGTCACCAGCGTATCTTCATCAGTCGAGAAGCCGCTGTCGGCATTCGCGACCGGATCGTCATTGACCGCGTTCACCGTCAGATCGACGGTGGCCGTGGACGTCCCGCCATTGCCGTCGGAGACGGTATAGGTGAAGGAGGCCGGGCCGTTGTAATCGGCCGCCGGCGTGAACTCGACGTCGCCTTGCGCGTTGAGCAGCACGGAACCGTTGACCGCATCCTGCACCGAGAGGATCGTCAGCGTGTCATTGTCCGCATCCGTGTCGTTGGCAAGCAGCGCCGAGGCCAGGATCGTCACCAGCGTATCTTCATCAGTCGAGAAGCCGCTGTCGGCAACGGCCAAAGGCGCTGTGTTGTTGAGTGCGGCCAGGTTTTCGAGAGCAATGAAATCCCAGTGTGTTCCGTCGTCGAACACGACCTCATCGACGCCACCGGTTGCGGCAATCAAGCGATCCTCCAGTGTGATGGTCTCACCGGTATCTATGATCGTGAGAATGAAATCTTGGCCATCTGCGGATCGCTCGACCGATACGTCCGATGGAAGGATATCAGCCGCAAAATACAGCCTGTCGATGATCTCGCCGTCGGAGCCGCCATCGTTGATGGTGTCATTCCCGTCACCGCGGCTATAGAAGTACGAGTCCGAACCGTCGCCGCCGGCGAGAACGTCGTCCCCCAATCCTCCGGTGATTGAGTCTTCACCACCAAGGCCATTGATTGTGTCATGGCCCGCGCCACCGCTCATGATGTTGTCGGTTTCATCGCCAACAAGCGTATCGTCACCACCAGTTGCCGGATTCGAAAGGCTCACCAGTTCATCACGCGACCAAACCGTTCCATCGACAAAGGCAATCTTCTCAATGCCTGAGATATCGGTGGCAAACTGATCGCTGACAGTGATCTTGTCGGTGGTGCCGTTGATCGCAATCACGAGGTCCATGCCCGCGTTTTCACGGGTCAATGTGACGTCTCCGGGGGCAATATTCTCGCCGAACTGGACGGTGTCGTTATCCGTATTGAAGCCACCGGTGGACTCGGAAATGGTGTCTTGGCCGTCACCGAGATTGAAGATGTACGTATCGTTGCCGCTGCCACCACTCAGCAGGTCATTGCCACCCTGCCCCGACAGGATTTCGTCGTCGCTGGAACCGTCCAGCGTATCGTCGCCACTCGTGCCGCGAATCCAGGCTTCGTTGTCGATTCTTGACCTGTCCCAGACAGTTCCGTCCGCGAAAACAATCTGCTCAATGCCACGGGAACTGCCGGAGAATTGATCATTGAAAGTGATCGTATCGCCGGTGGCTTCAATCAGAACGATCAGATCGTCGCCAAGCCTGCTCAGTTGAACGCCAGGCGCATTGATGTCCGCAAACTCAAGCGTATCGGTCCCGCTCGAATTGCCGGTTTCATTTATGGTGTCTGAGCCATCACCCGACCGATAGACAAACGTATCGTTGCCGACATTGGAATTGATGACATCGTCGCCCGCCCTTCCCAGGAAGCGATCATCGTCATTCGTTCCCGAGAGCGTATCGTTGCCATCGGTCCCCTCGATCAGCGCCTGAGAGTCGATGAAGTCCTTTCGCCAAATCTCCCCGTTAGCGAATGCGATCTCTTCAATGCCGGCGTATTTGCTGTTTGATGCAGCATTGAAATGATCCTGAACGGTGAGGATCTCGCTCGTCGAATCAATCCTGATCTGCAGATCGAGCCCGGACCTGAGAAGCGTAACATCTGACGAGTTCACGTCTTCGAACTTCACAACATCAAGACCATTGAAACTTCCCGATCCGATGCCCTCGACAATGGTGTCGTTTCCGTCCCCTGTGCCCCAAAGATAGACATCGCTTTCACCGTCCCCGCCAATGAGCGTGTCGTCGCCCGCGCCCCCATCAATGGTCTCAGCCGTAAAGCTGACGCCCGTTACCGTTTCGGCACTCGCCGTACCGGTTACGATATTGCTTTCCACAGGGCTCGCGGTTGTTCGCGCCAGGATGTCCGCGATCGTGAGGATGGTGCCGTCATCGAACCTGATTTCCTCGACCGTGAACTCAGGGCCTCGGAAGAAATTGCGCAAGACAACTGATGGTGCGCCGTAGGCATAGGTATCCCAGATGTGCAGGTCCTGGCCGTTCTCAGCACGGCGGAAACTCACATCGTCGGGAACATCGAATGATGACTGAAAGTCCTGATTGAAGATCAGGACGTCAAAGTCGCCTGTCTGTCCCTGGTCTTCGATGTTTACGAAGCGAGCGCCACTGCCGACCTCATATGTGTCGTTTCCATCGCCACCGATGAGAACATCCCATTCTCGTCCCTGAAACTCCTCATACTGAGCAACGAGCGTGTCGTTGCCGGCACCAGCAACAATCGTCCGGCCATCGCCGAACCCGAGGAGGGTGTCGTCGCCTTCGGTGTTGTTTTGGGAGAAATAGATCTCTTTCAGATCATCCAGCGTCCAGGTCGTTTCGGTTTCCCGGAAGAAGACCTCCAAGATGTAGTCGACATCTCCGGTGAGCCGAAGCGTGTCCTGGGTCCCGGAAATCGTGAGATCCGTGAAGGTTTGTAACTCTCCCTCAATCAGCTCAACGCTGCGCGAAATCTCAATGTCCGACGGCAAGATGCCTTCGTTGAAGCGAACAAAGTCGCGAGCATCGACCGGGAAGAAGATATAGAAACTACCTTGGGCATCAAAAACAGTGTCGGTGCCATAACCCAGACCGAATACATACGTGTCGCTGCCGCCCAGGCCCCGCAGCTCGTCATTGCCTGCGCCCCCATCGAGCAGGTCGATAAGCGGGTCATATCCAAGCAATACGTCATCGCCCGACGTGCCCTGGAGGAAAGTACTTGCGATGTAGGAGAACGACCAGACGGTGCCATCCTCAAATCGAACCTCATCAATCGGCTTCTCGAACTCACCGGTCTCCGACACATCCGCGACTACGCCGGACTCAACGGTTATGCGCTCACCCGTCGGCAAGATGTCGAAATACAAATCAAACACCTGACCGCCAGACGGATTTATCGGTCTTGAGATAACAACGTCTTCCGGCCGGATACCCGTTCCGAATTCGAGAATGTCGAAACTTATGATGTCGTGTTCTTCGATTGAGTCATTTCCATCGCCGAGTGACCATTGATAGGTGTCATCGCCGAGGCCGCCATCCAGCGTGTCATCTCCAAGCCCACCAACAAGTGTCTCCGAAAGAGACGTTCCCTGCAGCTCGTCGTCGCCGTCCGTTCCTGAAAGCAGACCGTCGGGTGACACAAGACGATCGAACTCCTCGAGAGTGAAAACCGTTCCGTCCGCGAATTCGAAACGCTCAATGCCGCCGGTCCTGTCGTCCTTGAACTCGTATTGATAGAGGATTACGACGTTGTCGCCGGTAGGTGCATATTCGATACGCAGATTGTTCTCATTCTCAAAACTCTGCTCACCGGGAACCCGCGGATCGTCAAAATCCCGTGTAAAAATAAGATCTTCAGGCGTTATGCCCGCACCAAATTGCAACGTATCGAAGCTGTACTGAACCGCGAAAGCCTCATCGACAATCAGGTCGCTCCCTGTCCCGATCTCGAAGATGTAGGTGTCGTCATCTTCGCCGCCGTAAAGGATGTCGTCACCGGCGCCACCATTCAGAATGTCGTTTCCGTCAAGACCGAACAGTTCATCGCTTCCGGCATCGCCGTTGATCACATTGTCATAGCCATCGCCAGCCAGAATGTCGTCACCGGTGGTTGTGACCAACAATTGACTGGTAATGAACTCCGCAGTCCAGATGGTTCCGTCGGAGAACTCGATTTCAGAAACAACCGGCAAATCGTCGACCAGGCCGTCGAACTGCCATTTGACGGTGATCTGATCTGACGAACCGGCGATGCTGATGAGAAGGTCCGGTGCATAGTAATCGGCATCCCGAAAGACGATCGTCGAACCGGCCCGGGAAAGCTGGACATCTTGTGGTGCGATCCCGGCCTCGAAAACGATCCTGTTTCCGCTGTCATTGCTGGATCGATCAATGACGTCCTGTCCAAATCCGGGCCCGAATATGAACGTGTCCCGGCCCTCATTGCCGGTGAGTTCATCATCGCCGGCCCCGCCGGTAATCGTGTCCGGGCCGGCTGTTCCGTCGATCACGTCATTGCCCGACGTCCCGTCGAGGGTTTCGCCAGGGTACGGCGCCTGCACGACAATCTCCAAGATGGACTCCGCGGTCGCACCGGCCGCATCGGTTGCCGTTACCTTGATCTGGTAGGTTCGAGATCCCTCGTGGGTCCCAACGGACAGGGAACCCGGATCGCCGGAGAACCGTCCGGTCAGCGGATCGAACTCGAGCCAGTGCGGCAGGTCGCTGCCATCAGCGCTCGATGCCGAAAAAGACAGCCCCAGATCGTCCACGTCCTGAAATGCGTCAAATGGCAGGTCGTACGTGAAGTCTTCAAACCGATCGACGGTTATCGACGGCAGAGGAGCTGCCGCCTCGGGCGCGTCATTGATCGGTTCCACAAACAGGAAGAAGTCCGCGCTAACGCTGGCGCCGGCGCTGTCGGTCGCCGTCACGACTATGTTGTGAACACTGATGTCCTGGTCGTCGGGCGTTCCGCTGAACACGCCGTTTTCGAATGTCAGCCAATCCGGCAGCGGACGCCCGTCTGCCTGCTCGGCGGTCAGAGTCAAGGTGTCGCCCTGATCGATATCCTGGAATGCATCAGACGGAATCACATACTCGAACAAGGCTTCTTCTTGCGCCACGAACGATTCCAGCGACCCCGGGCCGGTCGGCGCGTCATTCACGTCTGCAATATTCAGAACGAAAACCGATGTTGCGGTTTCGTTGTAAACGTCGGTCGCGGTGACTGCGATTGAGAGCGTACCCACGTCGTCGTTTGTAGGCACGCCTTTGAACGTCCCGGTGCGCGCGTCAAAGCTCAACCAACCCGGAAGCGCGCCGCCGCCCTGAAGTTCGGCCGAATACGTCAAGTGATCGCCAGGAGTGGCATCGGCGAATGCATCATTCGGGATGGCGAAAACGAATGTCGCCTCTTCGTTCGCCTGCTGTGCCGCAATCGGCGTCAGCACCGTCGGCGCGGCGTTCCCGCCACCGACCGCGATACCCAGGAGAACTGACCCCGTGGCCTGGCCATCGGAGGCAATCACACGAACGCTCAACGCGCCGTCGGAGCCGGCTGGCGGCGTTCCAGTGAAAGAACGCGTCGCGCTATCGAAGCTCAACCAGGATGGCAGGGCCGACCCGTCTTCCAGTTCGGCGGAATAGGTCAGGTCGGGTTGGGTGCCGCCAGGTATCTGCGCGTCCGGATCTGAAAACGTATCTTCCGGGACGGTGTAAGAGAACGATCCGCCGATTGCGACGGCCTGGTTCGGCAGCACGTCTGCTGCAACCGGAGCATCGTTGACGTTGGTTACATCAAGCACGAAATCGGTGCTCTGGCGGTCACCGGCACCGTCAATGGCGGTGATGCGTATGGAAATCGACCCGACATCGCTGTTGGCCGGCGTGCCGGAGAAGCTCATGCCATCAAACGTCAGCCAGTCCGGCAATACCGAGCCATCCGCCAACGAGGCGGTGTAGGTCAGTGTATCGCCTGCGTCAGAATCGTTGAACGCATCGGCAGGAATGGCGAACGAAAATGCCGCATCTTGTGCGACCGATTGAGCTGCGATACCGCCATCAACAGTCGGCGCTGCGTTGTTTGCCCGCGCCACGATTTCTGCGGCATCCCAAATTGTTCCGTCCAGGAACTCGACCGCACCGACGCTCGCCTGTCCCGGCAGGAAGTAATTGGAAACCGTTATGCTGTCGGCCGTATCTCTCAGGGAGACGACCAGATCATCCCCGGCTCGGGATATGTCGACCATGGACTCGTCGATGCCCTCGCCAAATGCAAGCCGGTCAGTTCCCTCTACACTCCCGCTGTCCTGGATAACGTCCTGCCCATCGCCAATACGGAACAGGTAGAGATCCGAGCCCTCACCGCCATCCAGCGTGTCGTTTCCTTCCGCGCCGGCGATGACGTCGTCGCTCGAGGTGCCGACAAGGACATCGTTCCCAGCAGTGCTGGAACCCAGGATTGCTTTTGCCTGAATGGCGTCGCGGTTCCACTTTGTCCCGTCGTCAAAGACGATCAACTCGAGACCGGTCCCGTCGACGAAATGATCTTGAACGGTAATCACATCGCCATTGCCGAGGTCTATCAGCAAGGTGTCCGGATCTGCGGGATCTCTGGAAAGTGTCACGTCGTCCGGCAACACTGAGCCATCGAACTGCAGGCGATCCTCACCGCTTGTCGCCGCTTCAACGATCTGATCGGATCCGTCACCGAGCGAATAGCGATAGGTATCGCCGCCATCGCCGCCGATCAGCGTGTCGTCACCTGTGCCGCCATCAAGCGTTTCGGCCTGGTCGGACCCCTGGATGACATCATTGCCGCCGGTGGCGTCGCCGTTCGCGGCCAGGGACGCCAGCTCCGTGCGCGTCCAGATGGTCCCATTGAGAAACAGGACCTGCTCGACACCGCTTGCATCGCCCCCGAGCTGGTTGACCAGAAGGATCTGACCGCCGTCAGGCATCGAAAGAACGATGTCGTTCGGATTGGATTGCGACCGCAAGACCGTGACGTTGTCGGGATTCAGTCCTGAACCGAGTTCAATGCGATCGGTATCGCCGCCGTCAGTACCGGCATCGATGACGGTATCGCTGCCATCTCCCAAGGCGTAGACATAAGTGTCCGACCCGCTTCCGCCTGACAGGCTATCGTCACCCAACCCGCCCTCGAACCGCTCGTCGGGCGAGTTGATCGAGCCGCCAACCAGATCATCATCGCCGCTTGTCGATGCACCCTGCAGCGAATTGTTCGAAATCGTTTCCGCGTTCCAAACCGTGCCGTTCTGGAAGACAATCTCTCCGAGAGAGTTGTCCTGATTGATTCCATTGCCACCAAAATGGTTGGCGATCGTGACGCTGTCGTCACTGCCGACGAAGGCGATCGTCAAGTCATTCTGGCCGGTCCCGGTGCGGGTGAGAACGACTTCCGCCGGCGTATAGTCGCGCAAATGCAGCGCGGACCATTCGTTGCTGTCGACGTTGATCACGTCATTCCCGTCTCCACGACCGAAGACAAAGATGTCGCGCGTGCCGCCGGAATTCAGAACGTCGTTGCCGCGTCCGCCATACGTGACAAATGCCGATCCGGATACCGCGACCTCGGCGTTCGGCGCCGGAGAGTCATCCCCCCCGGTCGATCTCGTCGCCTGCTCCAGAATTTGCGACGCATTCAGTTCGCTTCCATCCGAAAAAACGATGCGATCGAGCACGCCACCTTTGGTGAAGCGCTCAACGGTGATGCTGTCCGTCGTCCCGTTTGCAAAGAAGATCCGCAATGACGGATTACCCAGGTAACCGCCGAACACCTCGAAACGGATATTCTCCTGCGTCAGCCCGGCACCAAGCACCAGTGTCTTGATGTCTCCGTCCTCGCGGCCGATGTGCGACCGGATGGTGTCCTGGCCGTCGCCGCGCTCAAACCTGTAGATGTCGTTGCCGGCGCCTCCCAGCAGGACATCGTTGCCGGTACCGCCGGTCAGATCGTCATTGCCGAGGCCGCCGTACAGTTCGTCGTCGCCGGCGCCGCCGGTCAGGTCGTCGTCACCGGCACTGCCTCTCAGCTCATCATTTCCCGCGCCGCCGTCGAGCGTATCGTTCTGCAGGCCGCCATCGATGAAATCATCGCCGGCATCGCCGGAAATCGTGTCCTCTCCGGCACCACCGAATGCGATGTCGTCGCCTTCGCCGGCATTAAGGATATCGTTGCCGTCATCCCCGATCAGGGCATCGCGGCCGGCGCCGGCATTGATCGTGTCTGCGCCGTCTCCGCCGTACCCGATGTCATTTCCGGCACCCATATTGAGCTGGTCATTGCCGCCCTGACCAAGCAGGCGGTCACCGAGATCGGTTCCGTCGAGCGTATCGGCGTTCTCCGTACCGTTCGTCGGGTTGGGGGCGAATACCGATATTTCCGCCAGATCTCTGATCTGTTCCCAGGAAACCTCGACGCCGTCGGCAAACTCATAAGTTTCTATCCGGCCGACAACATGGGTAAACAAATTGACGAGCAGACTGTCGTCGGATCCGACCCGATCCATGATCAGGTCTCCGTCGTCCGAACCGCTCAATCTGAAGGTGAAATCGGACAGGCTGTAGTCGGTAAAAACCACACGGTCGGAAACGGCTGAATCAAAGGAGGAGCCGCCGTCATAAATCGTGTCCTTTCCGAAAGACGTTCCGAAGATGTAGGTGTCGTTGCCCCAGTCGCCGCGCAGATAGTCGTCACCTTGACCGCCGATCAGCGTATCGTCGCCAGACGCGCCTCTGATGAAATCGTTGCCAAGGCCGCCGTCGATCACATCGGCGCCGGGAGACCCTGAAATCGTGTCGTCACCGTCGGATGCAACATTCTGCATCGACAGGTTGTACAGCGTCTGCTTGTCCCAGGCCGTTCCATCAGAAAACCGGACAAACTCGACCCCATCGGTAAACGGCTCGGAAGACTCTCTGAATAAGTCGAACACGGTGATCTGGCCGCCATCCGTCCCGGCAATGGTCAAGACCAGATCAAAGCTGCCGGCCGGCCGCGATACCGCGACGTCCGCCGCCGTGATTCCGGCACCCAGTATGAGCGCATCAACATTGTCGTCGTACAAGCTGGCGTCCGCGATATCGACGATCAGGTCGTCACCGTCGCCACGGTTCCAGAGATACGTATCGCTTCCCGCCCCGCCGGAGAGCGTGTCATTGCCGGCCCCGCCGGCAATCACATCATCAAGATGATCAAAACCGACAATCGTATCGTCGCCATCCGTCGAAGAAGTTGCAAGATAAAGCTCCAGGACGTCCTCACGAGACCATAATGTACCGTCCTGAAACTCGAACTCGTCGATGCCGTCAAATCCAATCGGCAGGAATCCCGAGGCACCGTACTGGTTGATAAGATGAACCTCGTCATCACCCTCACCAATCTTGAGAGTTATCGATCTCGTGTCGTCGAGAGACCGTTCGAATCTAATGTCACTTACCGATATCCCTTCACCGAATACGATCCGGTCCGTATCCGATGGCGACAGGAATAGCGTTCCGCCGTCCTGATTGCTGATCGTGTCGGCGCCATCTCCAAGATCGAAGAAGTAAACATCGTTGCCCCAGCCGCCGTCGATCTCATCGTCGCCGCGTCCGCCGCGAATGATATCGTCGCCGTCACCGGCGACGATCCGGTCGTTGCCGTCACCGCCCGAAACAGTGTCGTCGTCGTCGCCGCCGAGAACCTGATCGTCACCGCCATTGCCGCGGAGAACGTCGTTGCCGCCGAGCCCGTCCAGGATCTCCGACTGATCGCCGCCCTCGATGACATCGTCGCCGGAGGTACCGATCAACTCCGACGGGCGCACCGACGTATCCGGAGTCAGCGCCGGATCGGCGGCGGAGATGACCGGTCCGTCGAGAACTTCCAACACCCAGGCATCCTTGGTCGCCTGACTGAGGGACGACCACCCGACGATTGTGATGGTATCGCCGTTGCCATATGTGATGAGAAGGTTGGTCCCGCCATTGCCGTCATCGACTTCGACCTGCGTAACGGCGGCAAGGTCCACGCCCTCCAGGAACTGGATGCGTCCGCCCTCTTCCGAGGCGTCATATATAATGTCGTGACCGTCTCCGGCGGCGAAGACATAAGTGTCGTATCCCTCTTGGCCGATGAGTTCGTCATCACCCTCGGCGCCGCGAAGTAAGTCATTGCCATCACCGCCGCCAAGTTCGTTGTTTGCGTCGTTACCCTGGCGGATAAGACCTGGCTCTGTCTGTAAGGTCGCGGCGGCTCCCCCAGGATCGGGCGGCGGCGGAGCAGAGAAACCCAAAGCCGCCAACTGTGCCTGGATCTCCGCATCTGTCAGGTCTGTTTGATCGAAGACACCATTCTTGTTCGTTCCCGTCTCAAGGCCTTGTCCGTGCTCGAACTCCTCGATCCGGATCCCGAAATCGCCCTGCATCCAGTTGTCGATAACGATTTCCTGACGCGCCTGCGTGTCGTCGGCGTCGAGAATGATCGTCAGTCGGCGGGGCTCGTCGGACGGTCCCGAACTCAAGATGTAGCGTTCGCCGTGCCACCCGAGGATCACTTGCTCATAAGCACTGACCCATTCCGTGTCCCAGCGCATGGCTTCATTGAGGCCCAGACTACCGAAAAACAGACCGAGGCCGATTCCGATGCCCGGCGCTCCCAAACCAGGGAGAATCGGGTTGGCGCCTGCCAGATTGGAAGCCTGGTCGAACAGCGCGGCAATGGCGGCCGCCCTGGCGGCCTGATACACATCGAGCGTCTCAACCGGCCCGTACTCGCGATCCTGCAACAGCGGGCTGAACAGATCGAAGTCACCGGTCCGCATCTCGAACTTGTTGAAGTCGAATGCCGCGCCCCCGACAAGCTGCTTGCCGTCGACAACGATGATCGCGTCTGGGCGTTCTTCCTCCTCGAAATCGTCGGCAGTAAACAGATGTTGGGTGAATGCTTCCGTCGACTCCTCGAGTTCGAAATGGAGCTGGAGCAATCCGCCCTTTTCGAGGTCGTCTCCGGGTGCGTCAGGATTCGTCTCCTTGATCCTTTGGATCGTGCTTTCGCCTGACGAAAAAAGGATGGTCAACGGTTGTTTTTGGGCGGCGTCGGAAACCGTGACGTTTTCGTCGCCCACGCCCAACTCGATCCGTTCGACTTTGATGAGTGTGTCGACAACGGGGGCGCCCCCGCCATCTGGAGTCACAGAAACCGTAACGCCCTTCAAGAATCCGTGGATGGGCAGATTCGCAACATCGATCGAGATTTGGCTGCCATCAAATTCTTCGCCATAGATCGCCGTATCTTTGTCGCGTCCACCGACGAACGTGATGCCGTCAGTTATATTGTGAGCGGTATATGTGTCGTTGCCCTTCCCACCCAGATAAAGGTCGTTTCCGCCGAACTTTTCGAATTCGTCGTCGCCATCTCCTCCCACAACATAGTCGTTGGCTGTTGAACCGCCAATTTTGTCGACCCCATCGCCGCCAAATATGACATGTGACTTCGCGCTGTCTTCTGATGCTGCCGTATAGTCCAAGGTGCCATTGTCGTCTCCGGCTTGAACGACAAGCATCTCCCAGTCCGGTATGGACTTGTCCCCTGAACGTATCTCGTTCAGTGTGGCGCCAAATATCAGTTTCGCGAATTCGGTTCCGATAAGCGTATTGCTCATTCCGGAGATCGATTCTGACGTCTTCTCCCACAACGCAGTATTAATCTCGAGAACGCCGTGTGCCTTGTCATCGTCTCCGTGATGAATTTGGTCACCACCAAAAACCACGTTGACATCGATGATCTTCGATAGATCGATGATTACGCGGTCGGTCTCGGGCTCACCGTTCGCTTTGACTCCGGCAAAGTCCCAATTCCCATCGAGATTATCCTTCACATCACTCAGTTCGTCCGTGTTAACGACGGCGCTGCGCAAAACCCCGAGTGCTAACTTGGTGATGCCGTTGGTGATGTTCAGCTCGGTGTAGTCCGAACCAAATCCCTCAGCCGCAGCACCGGACTTTATGGTCTGATTGAAAAAAACGTAAACATTGTTGTAGAGCTTGTCTTCGGAATCGGTGAAGGACTTCCAAAGGGCGCGGTAAAGAACCGCTGGGTTAGGACCGCCGGAGGCCAATTTGCTGCTTACATCTGGGATGTCCGCACGCCCCTTCTCCACGGCTCCTGCGATCCCTGACTCCTCCAACAACGCGTCCCTGAGGTTTTTGTTGTCTTTCAACAAGGTCGCAAAATTGAGCGAAGCGCTGTCATGTGTCAGCGCAGCCAAGGCATGCAGCGACGGGTGATGCAAAGACACGCTCGCGTTTAGCGATACGTCGCTACCTTCACCAAAATCGTATGATGTGGTTGGATCTTTAAAATGCTCGGCACCGAGGTCGAGGATCGCTCCCAGAATTCCTGCAGACAGCGCTTCTCCAGCAATACTATTGACGGTCAAATTGGCAGTATTGCTCGAAAAAATGGCTTCCCATTCTGCCACATTGTTCAAAAAGGCATTCTTTATCTCTACCGCCTGGCTTTGAAATCCAGATACAAGATACTTGACAGCGTTGGGTATAACGGGATCACCTTGATCCAACGTGGCGAGCACTGCCGCTTGCTCTTCGATCGTCAAGTTAAAGAAGTCAGTGTTAAAGGCTTCGGCAAACCCGCCGAGGGTGGTGGACGTCTCCGAAACGAAATGAACGGCGGCCTTTTGTGCCTCAATATTCAGTTGTTTTTTGAACGGCGCCGGCGCGAAGGCGTGTCCCTCCACACCCCTGAGCGCAGTTACAAGCCCTGCCAAGCCCCCACCTAAGGATTGGCCTGTAACCACAACATCCTCGGGTCCGACGCCCTCTTGCGCGAGGATTGCATCGACCAACCTGAGAGCATCGTCTAGTTGGGTTGGGCCGAATTCTCCTGCACCAAGAGCAAAATTCGTGTCGAAATCTCGATTGTCGACAACCGAGGTGCCAGGTGTTTCATCTGTCCACCCTAATTGACCGGCGGCGATGTCGATTAGTTCACCAGCCAAATCAGTGCCGCGAAACGTGATGATGTATTTCTCACCTTGTTTCACCACACGTGCAGCAAATCCATTGCCCAAATCACCAGGATCGCTCGTGTCCTTGTTGTAGTAATAACCATCATCGGTCTTTATGAGGCCCGCCACATCAACCCCGGAGAATCCGGCGTTGCCACTACCAAACAGATCCTGATCCGTGAAAGCCTGATCCGTTCCGTCGCGGTTATAAACTTGCTCGGACAAGGCGGCATAAAGTGCTGTGCCGGTTGGCTGCGTGACGGTCATTCGACCCCTCCGTGTGGCAGAATTGGGAAGTGCTTAAAGAGGTATAGATGAGTGTCTCGTTCGAGAACGAATCGGGCTGGCCGTGAGCGGCTGAATGCAAAGCCTTCTTTCGCGACCTTGACGCCGTTGATGTAGGCATTGGTAAGATTTCTGCGGCTGGACTGTAGATAGTGGTGGTACGCCTCGGTCGCATTCACCGCCGGGCCGTTGTAATAGGTAAAAAAGAGTCGATCGCAGGGGTGCCTTGAGGTAGCTCGGATGGAAAACGTGCTTTTCTCGTCACCTTTGAGCGAGCGACGAGCGAGAGCCAAAAGCCGATAGGAAAAAGCCTTTTTCTTCGACGACTTTTCTTGTCCCTTTTGCCCCGCAGCTTTCGGCATTGCTGCACTAGACCCCACGCCAGCGACTCACAGATGTTCAATCTGTAAAATCAAATCTCCACTCTGTAAATGCAACCGTAGGTTTGTTTGTAGACTTTTTCGTGACAGGACGTATATGGAATATTCTATTCTCAACCTATGCGAGAATAAAAGGCCAAGACAACCTAAAATCCGCTACTTAGTCTACGGACATATGCCCGCTCTATTTTTTTCAAGCAAAACAGGTGAAATTGCTATTTAATTAATTATAACAACGATATATTTTTATAATATGACGTAAATTATTAAATTCGCCCCGCGTGTTTATGACGCAGCTTCATCTATTTTTGCTCCGGATTTACGCAGGAATTCGATATCCACTGTTGCGCCGACTATTGGATGAGCTTGTATTTTACCCTTGCCGAGACCCGCTTTCCCCAGTTCGGAGAACAGTTTCGTCGCCAGCAGTTTTGTCGGGGCTATGACGTCGAGAAGCCAGACGATCTCCCCGCTGGTCCAATCCTCCGGCTTGAGACGAACCGGAAAGACCTTTTGCTCGATCTGTTGTTTGATCTTGGTGTCGACCTCGGGTGAGACGCGGGCCCAGATGGCCGCCCCTACCGTGCCCGACTGTTCTTCCCCCTGCATCTTTGCAGAGCCGGTTGCCACAGCGATCTGATTGCGCATCAGCGGTTGAAGCACGAGCCACTCGAGCTCGTGGATCGACATGTGCCAATAGCGCTGCGCCGTCATCATCAACATGACGACCTCGCCGAAACGCGCGGCCGCCGCCTTGCGATCGAACTCCGTCGGAACATTGGAGGAGGTCTTGTCTTGTCTGCTTGCCGCAGCGCGTTTCTTTGGTGTCCGGGGCGACTTCGCAGGAGACGCCTTGCTGGTTGCGCGTTTTTTCTTCGCCGGTGTCTTCGGTGCCCGCCCCACTTATTCCCCCGTTTGTGCCGAACGCCAATTGTTACGGACGTTACTAAGATATGCGCGCATTCCCAAGCGCAATGACTGTCTAGCGGCGTAACATGTCCGAATTTTGGAGTAAAACCATTCAAAAGTTGAAAATCAGAAATCAATACAACTTGAAATTGTGCGAACTCGATCAGATTTCTGTCGGTAACACAATAGCGTCGATCTCACGACAGCGGAGCCATTCGTGTTGCTCAAACGCTCCAGGCGCACGACGTTCGCGCGACGAATTTGCAAAAACTACGCAAAAAACGAATTCATGGAATTGAATTTTATGAAATTAGTATCGTAATGTGCGTGATATTCCACAGCTAATGATCCGCTTACCCTATAGTTTATGTAATAATATTTGGACACATAATACGCGGGTATTAGTAGAATGTATGAAAGCCAAACGCCGCAAATAATCCAATATCTTGATTTCCACATAAGTATAGCCGTTGCAATGACTTGCGATACCAAAACGAAAATCAATATTCCTCGGACAGCAACTGGAAGAGCGAGCGCAACGGCGGTACCTGCTCCACTCGGAAATCCACTAGGCAGCGCGACAAATAGGACGATGGCGGGAATCGCAAAAATTACGGCACCGATGAGGAGGCCCTTAAAAACCTGAGTAAGTTCAGTCATTTCACACACTTCTTTCGCTCTCGATACGCGACGGATAGTATGGCAGCCAATTTTGAAAATACTCACAACATAAAGTATCTAAGTATTGAACTCGCATTAACATACTCTTTTTGAGCATTGCTAATTCCAGCACTAAATAAGAGTGCCGCATTCGAAATGGCGCTTCCGCTAAATCCGGATCTTGTTCATGGAAGGAAATGCACGTCCCTCCCCCCTACGGATACGTTGCAATAACGACGAGCCCTGCCTGGGTTCCAGCCGACGCCGCGTATCGCCTGCAGATTGATGGACCTGGATCAACGTCGATTTCTGTCGATACCTGAGCGCACACATATTGTACACGCGACTTCGTAACTATCTGAAATATATATAATTTACGCCCACCCCATCATTAGCGCAGCAGAGAAATACCGGTCCACCTGCGCATCTGTTGAGGAGGTCTGGTCCATAGGGCCAGTCCATGAGCGTGCCATCAATGCCCACAAGTGAAAGTGCGAACTCTGTCTCAGTAGAACTCAAACCGACGCGACAACGCCAATACATCGCGGCGCACCGCCTGATGTGATTTGATTCGACCAAGCAAGCAGTCAGCGATCCAGATGCCAATCTGCCTGGCCTCGTCCTCGACCATGCCCCGGGAAGTCATGGCCGACACACCGAAGCGAAGCCCCGACGTTTTCGCGGGCGGGCGTCGGTCATCCGGGATCATGTTCTTGTTGCAGGTGATACCAATACCGGCGAGTCGGTCGCTCGCGGTCTGTCCGTCGAAACCGAGTTCAGTCAGATCGACGAGCATGAGGGGCGTATCGGTTCCACCTGCGACAACGCACAACCCGCCGGCCGACAATTGACCGGCAAGGGCACGTGCATTCAGTTGAACCTGTTTGGCGTATTGGCGGAACGATGGTTGTAAAGCCTCGCCAAGTCCTACAGCCTTCGCTGCCATCATATTCAGAAGTGGGCTGCCCTGGACTCCTGGAAAGACCGCGGATCGCAGCCGTCGGCTCAAATCGTCGCGGTTCCAGAGCATCATGCCACCACGGGCACCGCGCAGGGACTTGTAAGTGGTGGTCGTCACCACGTCCGCATAGTCGACTGGATTGTCGAGCACGCCACCGGCAACAAGGCCCGCGAAGTGCGCCATGTCTACGAGCAGGTAGGCCCCCACCTCGTCGGCGATTTGCCGGAACGCCTTGAGGTCCAGCGCACGCGGATAGGATGATCCGCCTGCCACGATCAGCTTCGGCCAATGGGTCCTTGCCGCTTCTGCGACCTGATCGAGGTCGATGAAACCCGAGTCTGAACACAGACCATAGGTGTGAATCGAAAACAGTTTTCCGCTGATGTTGGCTTGCGCGCCGTGACTGAGATGCCCACCGCATTTGAGGTCGAGAGCGAGCACCGAGTCGAACGGATCGAGCAGAGCCGAAAAGACGGCCAGATTAGCTTGGGACCCGGAATGGGGCTGGAGGTTGGCCTGTGCAGCATGAAAGAGTTCGCAGGCACGCCGAGCACCCAGGGTCTCAAGGGCGTCAGCGACTTCTGCCCCGCCGTGATAACGAGCGCCAGGATAACCCTCGACCGTCTTGTTCGAAAACACCGAGCCTTGCGCTTCAAGAACTGCGCGGCTGACAACGTTCTCGGAAGCAATCAATTCGATATGCTGCTTCTGGCGATCACGTTCAGACGTTATGAGCGCCGCGACATCCGGGTCGGCGACCGACAGGGATCTATCGAAATAGGCCGAGAGCTCATCGCTTGAACGCTCGGTTTGCACCACGTCCAGGTTCATGCTGCAGGAGCCTCCAACCCGGTCACGTAGTCTTCAAGACAGTCTTCCGAGACAGGCTCGACCGGTGTCAGATCGCGGTGATGCTTGTAGTCGGGCCGAGTCTCGGTCGTGTAAGCGTTCGAAACGGGGTTAACGATGAGCGAGAATATGGACCGGTCCCATGGAGACATGTTGTTTGGGGAACCGTGAATGAGTGTGTCATGGAATATGAGCGCTGTACCGGGCTTTCCCTTCGCGGCAACGATTCCTGAACTGTTCGCGATCTTGCGGACGCGATCGTGCTCCGTCACCCAAAGCGGATAGCTCGTCGTTTCGTCATCGAGCGTGGCCGCATGTTCACTTCTGCGGTGCGAGCCAGGCAGGAAATAAAGCGGGCCGTTGAATTCCGTGACCTCGTCGAGAAGGATATGCAGATTAAGGGCAAGAGGCTTTGGGACCCCGTCTTCTGCATGGTGTGTCGCGAAGTCCGTGTGCCATTGCCATATTTCGCCGGTAAAGGCGGCTTTCACGTTCACCTTCACCTGTTGAACATACATCGGCTCATTGAGAATCTGCTTCGCCGGTTCGATCAGGCGCGGGTGGCGAACCAGATCGGCGAACAGCGCGTCACGCAGATGCAATCCCATAGCCGTGCGGACCACGCCCGAATTCCGCTCGATGACGTTCGCTTCGTCCCGTTGCGAAAACAGGCTTGGAAGTCTTGAATGAATCGCCGCAACTTCCGCCTCGGAGAAGCGCTCTGGAAGAATGATGAATCCGTCTCTCTCCAGTTGCTCGAGTTGCGTATCGGTAAGTTTCACTTTCACCACCATCCTGTTGCGCTTGAAAACGACTGGTAGATTTGACGGTTCCTCGGTCCGGAGCAATAATCAAAATCTGTTCTCCTGAGTAGTTGAGCTAAACAATGCCTCGGCTTTTTCCCTCCCTGAAAGCGGTTCGGTACTTTGAACTCGCCGCGGAACACGAGAGTTTTGTTCGCGCAGCCAAGGATCTCCGGGTCTCGAAAGGAGCGGTCAGCCAACAGGTCAAGAAACTGGAGCAGTTTCTAGGCGTATCCCTGTTTAGAAGAACTGGTCGGCGGGTGACTTTGACGGATGCCGGCCGGCGATACCATTCCGCCGTCCGAAACGCGTTCAACATCCTGGAAAAGGAAACCGAGCGCATTGCCGGTTCGCGGGTCCGCGCTCAACTCAAGATCACTGTATTGCCGGCGTTCGCGTCCATGTGGCTCGTGCCAAGACTGGGCGACTTCCAGAAGACCATGCCGCACATCGACATCGTCGTGTCCGCTGATCCGGAAATGGTCGATTTCTCACGCTCTGATGCGCAGCTCGGCATCCGTTATGGGACAACGGATACCGACGGATTGCCGGCGACCTATTTGGGCCATGACACGCTGTCGCCGGTGTGCACGCCGGAATATGCCGAGACGATGAAGATACGCAGGCCCGCGGATCTGTCTCGCTGCCTGCTTCTGCATGACACCTTCTGGTCCGACGATTGGTCACGTTGGCTGTCGATGGCCGGTGTCGCCGGGTCGCTGGGCGGAGATGGTCAGTTCTTCACTCACTACAGCATGGCCATCGATACGGCGCGAGCTGGCGGCGGTATCGCCATGGGACATCAGTACTTGCTGCGCCACCTGATTGCGCGTGACGAGTTGGTGTGTCCTTTGGAGCAGACGATTACCGCCGAGCAGGGATATTTCGTGGTGGTGCCCGACAAGGCGGCGCACCTTGACTATGTCAATCGCTTCCGGAATTGGCTGACGGCATCGTTCGACAACGAGCGCGCAGCTCGAGCCTAACCTCCGAAACAAGGAGCTGCGTCACCTCGACAAGAGTTAGCATGTCCGCTTTGGGCCATTTGCGAAAATCGGTGTTTGCCGCCTCCCTGCTCTCGCACCTTCCCGCTGATGCAGATCAATGCAGGAGTCGAACCGTCGTATAAGCTGGCGGTTTCAAGCAATGGGAAAGATGGCGATGCCGAACGCTGTTGATGTTCTGCGCGCCGAGCATGAAAACATGGCGCGCGTGCTCGATCTGCTCGAACACCACGTCGCGCTTTTTGCCGACGCCGCCGAGCCCGACTATGAGTTGATGAGCCAGATCATCGACTACTTTCGACGTTTTCCCGATCTCTATCATCACCCCAAGGAAGAGGTCATTCTAACGCGCCTCAAAAAACGGGCGCCGGATCAGGCGAAGCGTATCGGCGATCTGGAACGAGAGCATGAGGGGTGTTCGGATTACCTGCAGAATCTGGCGCGGCTCCATGTGCAGGTGTTGATGGGCGCAGAGATTCCGCGAGACGCGTTCATCCGCGCAGCGCGTGAGTTCATAGACAATGAACGACGGCATATGATGGGAGAGGAAGACGTTTTCTTCCCAATTGTTCTGCAGGAACTCACTGAGGAAGACTGGCGCGCCATAGATGAAAAGGTGCAGAGGTTCAGGGATCCTCTCGGCGAGCCGGACAGGCCCTTTCGCTTCGACCTGCTCCGCAAGCACCTGAAATAAATCCGCGCGCCGTCGAGACCGCGGGCTTCATCTCTGCCAATGGCATTGCCATTTGTTTTCACCTACAGGTACGAACAGTTGCCATAACTGCGAGCAATGGGCATATGACCGCGTGGCGTCGAGCGCCGCACCGTCTGCTTTCCTGTCAAATAGGTCTGTGCCTCCAATGACAGCAGATTTGAGGAGAACAACCAGTGACCAAGCCGGAGCTGAATTCTCACATCTCGAATGAGCTGGCCAAACTCAAACAGGCGGGCCTCTACAAGCCGGAGCATATCATTGTCACGCCACAGGGTCAGGAGATATCCCTGGCCGGCGGCGAGACGGTTCTGAACTTCTGCGCCAACAACTATCTCGGGCTCGCCGACGATCCGGACCTGATCGACGCCGCCAAACAGGCGCTCGACAAATACGGATACGGCGTTGCGTCCGTGCGCTTCATTTGCGGCACGCAGGAAGAGCATAAGGCGCTGGAAAGCAGGCTCTCGGACTTCCTCGGCATGGAAGATACGATTCTGTATTCGTCCTGCTTTGACGCCAACACAGGTCTGTTCGAGACGCTGCTTGACGAAAAAGACGCGATTATTTCCGATGCGCTGAACCACGCCTCGATAATCGATGGCGTTCGGCTCTGCAAGGCGCGGCGACTGCGCTATGCGAACAACGACATGGGAGAGCTTGAGGCAAGGCTGAGAGAGGCGCGCGATGCACGCTTCCGGCTCATCGCCACCGATGGCGTGTTTTCCATGGACGGGATCATCGCCAATTTGCCGTCGATCTGCGATCTTGCGGAGACGTACGATGCGCTGGTGATGGTTGATGACAGCCATGCTGTCGGGTTTCTTGGCGAGCATGGCCGCGGAACGCCGGAATATTGTAGAGTAGAGAAACGGATCGACATCGTTACGGGAACACTGGGCAAAGCCCTCGGTGGCGCGTCCGGCGGTTACACGAGCGGCAAGAAACCACTGATAGACTGGCTCCGCCAGCGCTCTCGTCCATATCTGTTCTCCAACACGTTGGCACCGGTGATCGCCGCGACATCGCTCAAGGTGCTTGATCTCATCAAGGACGGCGCCGCGCTTCGCCTGCAGCTGCGTCAAAACAGCGACCGGTTCCGTGCCGCCATGACCAAGCTCGGCTTCAGGCTGGTGCCGGGCGAGCATCCGATCATTCCCGTATTGCTGGGCGAGGCGCAGCTTGCCCAGGACATGGCCGCGAAAATGCTGGATCACGGGATTTACGTTATCGGATTCTCCTATCCGGTCGTGCCGCAGGGACAGGCCCGGGTACGTGTCCAGATTTCCGCCGCGCATTCCAGCGACAACATCGACCGGGCCGTCTCCGCGTTTGCGGATGTCGGCCGGGAACTTGGAGTCATCGCCTGAACAGGGGCTCAGCCATGACCGAAATGATGAAATCGATCGTGAAGTCCAAACCCGAAAAAGGGTTGTGGATGGAGCAATCCCCCGTCCCGACACCGGGGCCGAATGATGTCCTGATCCGCGTCAGGAAAACCGCAATCTGCGGGACCGACGTTCATATCTACAAGTGGGACGAGTGGGCGCAGAAGACGATCCCCGTTCCGATGATCATCGGCCACGAGTTTTGCGGTGAGATTGCCGATGTGGGTTCGGCGGTGACGAGGTATTCGGTGGGTCAGCGGGTCACCGGCGAAGGACACATCGTTTGCGGGGCCTGTCGCAACTGTCGCGCCGGACGCGGACATTTGTGTCGCAATACGCTTGGTGTCGGTGTCAACAGACCGGGTGCCTTTGCCGAGTATCTCACTATTCCGGAGCACAATGTCTTCGCGCCTCCGGATGACGTGCCGGACGAGATTGCGTCGATCTTCGATCCGTTCGGCAATGCCGTCCATACGGCTTTGAGCTTCGACCTCGTCGGCGAGGATGTCCTGGTGACCGGCGCGGGCGCCATCGGCATCATGGGGGCGCTGGTCGCCAAGGAGGTTGGTGCGCGCAAGGTGGTCATCACCGATATCAATCAGAACCGTCTCGACAGGGCGCGGAGCATGGGTATCGAGCACGCGGTGAATGCCTCTGAACAGACCCTCGAAGATGTCATGAGCGACATCGGAATGACCGAAGGATTCGACGTGGGGCTGGAAATGTCCGGTGCGGCCGAGGCATTTCGGGACATGATCCGGGTCATGAACAATGGCGGAAAGATTGCGATTCTTGGCATCGCGCCGACCGCGTTCGAGATTGACTGGAACGAGGTCATATTCAAGATGCTGACGTTGAAGGGCATCTACGGACGAGAAATGTTCGAGACCTGGTACAAGATGTCGACCCTCGTCCCGAACCGTATTGATCTTTCGCCACTCATCACGCATCGGCTCAGCGCCGATGATTTCATGGACGGGATGGAGGCCATGTGTTCCGGAGATTCCGGCAAAGTCGTCCTTGACTGGACGGCCTGACAGCAAGTGAATATTGCCGCGCCTGTCTCGATGCCAGTATCTTGCCAAGGTCCCATGGTATGCCGCGAGAGTTACCAAGGAGATATTGATATGAGGGTCCCCATTTCAGGTGCCGTGAGAACGCTCTTCATCGTCTGCGCGTTCCTGATGGCGGTGCCGTCCGGCAATGCCATGGCGCAGGATCAACAGCTTGTAGAATACAGAAAGTCGGTATTGAACGCTTTGGACGCGCACATGAATGCCGTTGAGGCGGTTGTCGCGGACAAGGTGAAGTTCCGGCACCACGTGTCGGATCACGCCATTGCGATCGTCGGCGGAAGCCGCAGCCTTCTGGAGCTTTTTCCGGAGAAGGTCACCACGGCCGCCATCAAGAAAGACGACGCTGTTCCAATGAAGGATACGAGTCCGTTTGTAGCCGCGGCGACACAGTTCAATGGCGAGGCGGCACGGTTTGTCCAGGCTCTCTCGACCGGCGATCCTGAAAAAGTCGAAGCGCAGTTCGGTTCGCTGAACAAGGCTTACAAGAGCCTGCAGGCGCAGATCAACTGACGCAAACGGCATGGCATCGCATGGCGTATGTGTGCCGCGACGGAAACATTCAAGGTCGTTGTGTAATGGCTCGGCCTCTGAACGTGGTTGGTCGCCTGGCGCCGGAATGATCTCCACCGAGTGCGGTGAAATCGGCAGCACGCCACGTCCCTGACAGGCGTCAGACGACCTGACTTTTTGGCAGTCGGCCGATTTGGCTTTGTTAACAGAGGCTTGAGCAGATCGGACAATATCGCACCTGACAATTTGTCAGATGGCCCGGTGAATCTGTGATCCGTCGTCACAATTGGCATTGTTCTAAGACACTGAAAATTCAAGAATTTATACCATTTCGCCGGAATCGGCGGCAATTGGCACGCGCGTTGCATTCGTTAACCAAAAAGTAACGAATTGGGTACTCGAGTTGGTGTGCCATGCCGAGGGGAATGGTTTCGGTTGCGCTTCTAATGTGGCTTGCGGGCCTCTTCACCATGTCGTTCGCGGCGGTGGGCGGAGAGGTTTACATCGCAGGCACAGAGCCTGATCGGCGGCCTCAAGGGGCACCCGTCATTGCCGAATTCAACAAGAGCGATGACTGGTACACGAACGCTCTTCGGGGTGTTCAGCCGCCCTATCCCTACAGCTTGAGATTCCTGGAATATCAAGGGGCTTGGTACACGCCCTTCAATCGTCCCGGCTTGACGGGGCGCTACGACATCAGAGGTTTGCACGCGCGGCAGCCGCACTAACAAGAGGTGGCGCGAGAGGGTCCGAGGTGCGAGCGATTTGTTTTTTGAGAGGGGCCGGGAGGCCGCGTTGCTGGCATTGGCCACGGCGCGAAATCGCAAATGATCGGCACCACGAGTGAGGGAGGAACGGACGCCGATGCTCAAACAGATCACCACAACCACATGTGTTGCCGCAGTCATCGGTGCCTTGTCGATGTCACCGGCTACCGCCGCGCAACAACCGGGCATGCAAGGCATGACCGGCCAGAAAGGCAAGGTCTGCACGGAATGGACCTTTAGCCCCGGCAAAAAGCCCGCCACAGGAATGGCCGGAATGGCCATGGGCGGCATGTACGGAATGCCCGGGATGGGCATGGGTATGGGCGGCATGTACGGAATGCCGGGGATGGGTATGGGCATGGGCGGCATGTACGGCATGACGCCTGGTCCAGGATGGAAATGCACACGCTGGACACCAGTTGGCGGGCAGGCCGGAACGGGCGGCATGCAAGGCAAGAAGAAGCAGTGATTGTTGAACGGGGAGGAGCAAAAAGACGCTCCGCCCCGTTTCGCATTGGGGCGCAATGGTCCAGCGCCGCAAGCTCGTGCGCTCCCGACAGTGTCGAGGAGCCAGGGGTTCAAATCTCGGAAGAGGGCCACGTAGCTAGAAAGGAGGAACGATGCTCAAGCGGATAGTAAGAACAGTGCTGCTTGCCGCCACGGTTGCGGTCGTGACCGTAGCGGGCGCGTCCGCACAAGGCATGTACGGCATGCGCGGCATGTATGGCATGCCCGGTATGACCGGCATGTATGGCATGTACGGAATGCCTGCCATGTATGGCATGCGTGGCATGTACGGGATGCCCGGCATGTATGGCATGCGCGGCATGTACGGGATGCCCGGCATGTATGGCATGCGCGGCATGTACGGGATGCCCGGCATGTATGGCATGCGCGGTATGTACGGCATGTACGGGATGCCCGGAATGTGGGGCATGCACGGGATGCCCGGCATGTACGGCATGATGGCCGGCATGCGTGGCATGTACGGAATGCCCGGCATGTATGGCATGCGCGGCATGTACGGAATGCCCGGAATGTGGGGCATGCACGGGATGCCCGGCATGTACGGCATGATGGCCGGCATGCGTGGCATGTACGGAATGCCCGGCATGTATGGCATGCGCGGCATGTACGGCATGTACGGAATGCCCGGAATGTGGGGCATGCACGGGATGCCCGGCATGTACGGCATGATGGCCGGCATGCGTGGCATGTACGGAATGCCCGGCATGTATGGCATGCGCGGCATGTACGGCATGTACGGGATGCCCGGAATGTGGGGCATGCACGGAATGCCCGGCATGTACGGCATGATGGGCGGCATGCGCGGCATGTACGGAATGCCTGCCATGTACGGCATGCGCGGCATGTACGGGATGCCCGGCATGTACGGCATGCGTGGCATGTACGGAATGCCCGGCATGTACGGCATGCGTGGCATGTACGGAATGCCCGGCATGTACGGCATGCGTGGCATGTACGGAATGCCCGGCATGGGCGGCATGATGGCCGGCATGCGTGGCATGTACGGCATGCGATAGCCGATCGAACCCAAGGCGGGGCTGCCGCATGAGGCGGGGCCCCGCCTGCCTGGATTTCGGATGAGATTGGAACAACAGCTCATCACCAGAGCACAGGAGATCCGGAACCCGAAAAAACGGGAACCGGAGCCTGTGTCCTTGGGCGATGGAAGCAGCTGATACGAAAGGGAGTTCTAATGCTGAAGCGGATTGTAAGTACAGTTTTGTCGGCCGCAGCCATCGCGATCGTGACCGTCGCGGGCGCTTCGGCCCAGGGCATGTGGGGCATGCCCGGAATGTACGGCATGTACGGGATGCCCGGCATGTATGGCATGCGCGGGATGTACGGAATGCCCGGCATGTATGGCATGCGCGGCATGTACGGAATGCCCGGCATGTGGGGCATGCGCGGCATGTACGGAATGCCCGGCATGTATGGCATGCGCGGAATGTACGGGATGCCCGGCATGTGGGGCATGCGTGGCATGTACGGAATGCCCGGTATGTGGGGCATGCGCGGCATGTATGGGATGCCCGGTATGACTGGCATGTACGGAATGTACGGAATGCCCGGCATGTGGGGCATGCCCGGAATGCGCGGCATGTACGGGATGCCTGGAATGATGGCCGGCATGCGCGGCATGTACGGAATGCCCGGTATGTGGGGCATGCGTGGGATGTACGGAATGCCCGGCATGATGGCTGGCATGCGTGGCATGGCCGGCATGGCCAGCCTGCCCGGCTCCGCGGCCGGTCCCGGTTGGGTGTGCACGCGCTGGAGCTTTATGCCGTCGGTCTATGGCGTCGGCGGCATGGCCGGAATGACAGGTATGACTGGAATGCCGGGGATGACCGGAATGCCGGGGATGACCGGAATGCCGGGGATGACCGGTATGCCGGGAATGGCTGGCAAGAAGGAAGACACCACGAAAAAAGAAGAGAAAAAGAACTAATAACTTCAGGGACATGGGACGGAGAACAGGATGAGGTCTTCGGGCTTCGGAACGCGCTCCGCCCCGGTTCGTCAAGGTAAGAGATGGCTAAGGAGAAACCCGAGCACACGGCGAAATCGGAACAGAGCCCAGAGAGTCCGAAGACGCAGAGCCGGGCGAAGAACCTGAAGGAGTACATGTCGTCCGAGTACGGCATTATTCTGGGAGTGGTCGTTGCCGTTGGAGCGGCGGTGGTGTTCGCGCGCACCGTCTCCAACATGGATGCGCCATCGGACGATCGGATAACGGTCTCGACTGAGCGCCCTCAAACTGAGGTGGCAGTCGAATCCAGGATCGAGGAGCAGTTGGTTCCGCCCACGACGACCGACAGCGATTCGATCACGTCTCCGGATGATCGGACAAAGGCCTCGACCGAGCAGCCCCAAACTGAGGCGGCAGCCGAAACGAGGACTGCGCAACAGGCGGTCCCGAGCGCGACGACCGGCGCCGGTTCGATATCGGGAATGCCAGGAACAGCCAGTCAGCAGGGCCGCTGGGTGTGCAGTGAGTGGACCTATCGTCCACCGACATACGCGATCCCTGCAATGGGCGGCCTACCGGGCACGCAATAGCGGCCTGACAACGGTGCGGGAAGAGAGGTCAGATGATGAAGGGCTTGGCAAAAACCGTCTCGATTGCCGCAGCGATCCTGCTCATCAATATTGCGGGCGCCGCGCCGGGCATCTGTGCCATGCCGTCGATGTCTCCACAATATGGCATGCCCGGGATGATGTACGGCATGCCCGCGATACCCCCGATATATGGCATGCCCGCGATGCGCCCGATGTATGGCATGCCCGCAGTGCCCCCCATCTATGGCATGCCGGCCGGACCTCCGATGTTCGGCATGCCCGCGATACCCCCGATATATGGCATGCCCGCGATGCGCCCGATGTATGGCATGCCCGCAGCACCCCCCATCTTCGGCATGCCGGCCGGACCTCCGATATACGGCATGCCCGCAGTGCCGCCAATGTATGGCATGCCGGTGATCCCCCCGATGTACGGCATGCCTGCGGCACCGCCCATGTACGGCATGCCCGCGGGGCCGCCGATATACGGCATGCCCAGCATGTACGAAACGTATCTCGGGCTCTACGGGCTCCCGGGCATGCCGTACAGGGTGCCGGCGATGATTTACGGAACAATGGGGATGTATGGAATGCCGGCCATGACCGGAATGGCCGGGCTGCGCGGAATGCCGCCGGTCGGTCGCGTACCGCAAAGAACGTGGACGCCACCGACGCGGAAACACCGCGCGCAATCTCGATAATGGAGCTGGATGAACCTGCTGGAAAAGGTACGAGCGCCTGTTGGGCAGACTCGACATGTATTTTCGTGTCCTCCGGCGTTTTTTGGGATGCGAAGCAAGTGAGAACGGAGGCTACGTAAGAAATGCGGTGACACCTGGCGAATCACGAACAGCGGAATTTCTCGGAATTGCACGAGTCATCTTTGCCGGGCAATCCCCTTGATAAAGTAAAATTGAAATATACAACAAATCTTCATCGCAAGCCTTACTTAGACATAAATGAATCATTAATTGGATATTTGTTTGATCTATATCAGTGTTGTTTTGGCCAATATAGTATAGGAGAACAGGGTGCTTCTAAAAGTTGACGGCGCAATCGGGAGGAGCGTGACCGTCATGTCCAGGTTGGCAATAGCAATAGCCGCCGGCACGATCTTCATTCTGATGGGTGTGTTCGCTACGTGGAGTGAGTTGTCTGGCCAGCAGCGCGGGATTCCCGGCGACTATCAGAGCGCCAAATGGGATCCAATTCATTTCAAGCCGGCAATCGACACGGCCACTGACGCGCAGTGCCTCGCCTGTCACCAGGAAATCCTCACGCGGAAGGTCCGCCCGGCTTCACCGGCGGGCGTCAGGAGTGAGAGTACGCTGGCTTGGTACCAGACGCTCGATACCTATACCGGCGACCAGGAGACTTTTCACGCCCGCCATCGCGATACACCGTTCGCCAAGAGGGTGATGCGTCTCAAATGCAACTTCTGCCATCAAGGGCACGACCTTCGCGAGGAAACCCCCTACTCCAGCGCAACGAGCGCCAGGTCGGACGACTTCACGCTTCGCAAGGTCGTGAACCCGTCCAAGACATGCCTGCTGTGCCATGGCCGGTTCAACTACGAGCAGATGGACGGCGTGGACGGTCCCTGGCCTGAAGTCAGGGGCGACTTCGAATTCGAGGATGCCAAGAACGGCTGTCTCACCTGCCATGAAGAGCTCTTCCGCACGGTGCGCCACCGGGTCAACTATCTGAACGCCGCGGCCATCGAAGAGGACGCCAAACAGGGCACATCCGATAGCTGTTACGGCTGTCATGGCGGACGAGCCTGGTTCCTGAATTCCTATCCTTATCCGCGCCACCCCTGGCCGGGCATGGAGGACGTCGTGGAAGAGACGCCGGATTGGGCCAAGGACCGGCCGACGACGTCTGATCCGCGTCATCTGGTCGGCGTGAAGCAGTAAGGGCGGACGACATGAAGAAGAACGGAGAGATGACCATGACTGATCCTAAAAAGGCAGGATCGTGGCATTCGGCGTTGAACCTGGACCGGCGGGAGTTTCTGCGTACAAGCGCCGCGGGAGCAACGGTTGCCGGGCTCGCGTCATTGGCCAAGATCGATCGCGTCAAGGCGTTCGCCTATGAGCCCTACCCGACCGATGACGAGCTCACGACTGTCGTGACAAGTTGCGCGCACAACTGTGGTTCACGGCACATGCTTGTGGCCCACAAGAAGGGCGATGTCATCGTTCGGCTCTCGACCGATGACGGCCGCTACCAGGCCGGCGGCGAATTCGGAACCGACACCGAGGCGGTGCCGCAAGTGCGCGCGTGTCTGCGCGGTCGCTCTTACCGGGAACGCATCTACTCGCCGGAGCGCCTGCTTTACCCGATGATCCGCGTCGGCGCACGCGGCGAGGGAAGGTTCAGGCGCGCATCGTGGGACGAAGCCTTGAGCCTCATTGCCGGAAAGATGGTCGAGCTCAAACAACGGTACGGGCCGACGGCGATTCTCGACCAATCCTACGCGGGGGCTTCATGGGGCGCGCTGCACAAGTCGGACCAGATCGAAGGGCTTCTCGGGCGCTTTCTGGGAATGTTCGGGTCACGGACCGTCTCGTGGTCGGTGCCCTCGTATCAGGGCACGACATTCTCCTCGATGACCACCTTCGGCACGATCGAGGACGGCAACGAGGACGATGCCTTCGCCCACTCCAAGCTCATCATCATGTGGGGTTGGAACCCGGCCTACACGTTCCACGGCGGCAACACGTTCTACTACATGCGGCTCGCAAAGCAGCGCGGGTGCAAGTTCGTCTGTGTCGACCCGCAATATACGGATTCCGCGGCCGCCTATGACGCTTGGTGGATTCCCATCAAGCCGAATACTGACGCGGCGATGCTCGCGGCGATGGCGTTCTACATCTTTGCCTATGGCCTGCAGGATCAGGCGTTCATCGATCGCTTCTGCCAGGGGATGGATCAGGGAACCATGCCGCTGTGGGCGAAGGGACAGGAGAGCTTCAAGGATTACATTTTCGGTCACAGCGACGGCCAACCCAAGACGCCGGAATGGGCCGAGCCGATCTGCGGTGTCAAAGCGGACGATATCAAGAAGCTTGCTCACATGTACGCCACGACCAAGCCGGCGGCGTTGAAAGCCTCATGGAGCCCGGGCCGCAACGCCTACGGCGAGCAATACAGCCGCATGGCGGCGGCACTTCAGGCCATGACCGGGAATATCGGCATCCTCGGCGGATCGGCCGAGGGTGTCGGCAAGGGGTGGCATGCCGAGTCCGTGGCCGGCCCCCACGACAAATGGGCCAATGTCTGGTACGCGGGCATAAAATCGGATCTCTGGGCCCACTGCGTGCTCAACTACCCCAACGTCCATCGGGCGGACATCGGACTCTGGCCGCGCCAGGACGAACTCGAGGGTGTGATTCCCAACATCAAGGCGATCTTCTGGCAGGGTTCTGACTGGCTCAACCAGCTCACCAACATTAACAAGCAGCTTCAAGCCATACAGCGGCTGGAACTTGTCGTGTGCATGGACTCCACGATCACGCCCTCGGGGCTGTATGCCGACGTCCTGTTGCCGATCGCCACGCATTTCGAACGGCACGACGTCGCACTGCCCTGGTACAAGGGCCATTACTACATTCATCGTCCGAAAGTGATCGAGCCACTCGGCGAGAGCAAGACGGACTTCCAGGTCTTCACCGAGCTCGCCTATCGTCTCGGCTTTGGTCCCGAGTTCAATCCAAAAGCCAACCGAGACTATTTCCACTACGACGACGCGGTCGACGAGGCCTATTTGCGGGAGTGGTGGATCAAGCGGGTCATGGGGTACCAGGGCGTCACCATGCCCTGGGAAGAGTTCAAGCGGCGCGGCATCTATAAGTTCGAGCTTTCGGAACCGCACGTTGCATTCCGCGACCAGATCGAAAAAGGCGCTCCGTTCAAAACGCCGTCGGGAAGAATCGAGATCTTCTCCACCACATTGGCGCAAACGCCGGATTTCTCGCGCACGCAGTTCGGTTATCCGATCCCGGCGATCCCCAAGTGGATCGAACCGTTCGAATCGCTGAATCATCCTCTGACACAGAGATACCCCTTCCATCTCGTGTCGCCGCACCCCCGCCATCGAACGCACTCGATCTTCAACAACGTTCCCTGGCTGCGCGAGACGTATGAACAGGAGGTGACGTTGAACGCCTCCGACGCCAAGAGGCTTGGGATCAGGACCGGTGACGTGGTCGATGTCTGGAACGACCGCGGCCAGGTTGTGGTGCCCGCTTACGTGACCGAACGGTGCATGCCCGGCGTGGCCGTCCTCTATGAGGGGGCCTGGATGGATCTGGACAACAACGGCATCGACCGCGCCGGAAATCCTGACTTTCTGACGCTGGATGCACCGAGTCCGGCCGGCGCGTTCGCCTACAACACGGTGCTGGTCAACGTCCGAAAGAGCCAGCTTGAACACCGACCGGGATGGGACAAGCTCGCCACATCCCGAAGCCATGTTTTCCGGCGCAGTTCCTGAGGCACGGCCGCAACCTGGAGCAAGACCCATGACCACCAAGATCGACAAGACGCGGATCAAGAAGGCAGTCGAGCGCAAGAAGCGCGAGGTCTATGTGCCGGTCGTGCCGGACATACAGCTCGGCTTCATTCACCACAATGTGGATTGTATCGGCTGCCGGGCCTGCGAGATCGCCTGCAAAGACAAGAACGGACTGCCGCCGGGCCCGCGGTTCCGGCGTGTCATGTATGTCGAAGGCGGGAACTATCCGGACGTCTTCGTCTACAAGGTGAACATGGCCTGCAACCACTGCGCCGACCCGGCGTGTCTGCCGGCCTGTCCGACGGGCGCGATCTTCAAACGCAAGAAGGATGGCATCGTCGACATCGACTCGACGTTGTGCATCGGCTGCCGGCGCTGCGAGGCCGCATGTCCCTATGGTGCTCCGCAGTTCATTCCCGAGCAGAACATTGTTTCCAAGTGCAACATGTGCGTCGACGAGATCGATGCGGGACGCAAGCCGTATTGTGTGATGGCCTGCATGATGCGGGTCCTCGATATCGGGCCAATCGACGGGTTGTGGGACGGAACGCACCCGACCAAGGCACGGGGTCCCAACGACCAGGCCGTCCAGAATGTGAGATCCTTGGCGGACCCGGAACTCACCAATCCCTCCATCGCGTTCGTCCCGCACCGCAAGGGAATCGTGAAATGACGGGATTTGACTGGAGGATCGACGGCCGATGAGGCATCAAATCGAGAAGGACGTTGACGATCTGGACGTCTGGCGCGAAGCCGTTGTCGAGGACTTCAGCCTTCTCGCTTTTCTTCACGACCGAGAGCCCACGCGCGAGGTCCTGGAGGAACTCCGCCTCCATCCGTTCCGGGAACGGCTCGCGCTTGTGCTGCAAACGCCGGAGTCGGCAAAGAACCTCAAACGGTTCGATGACACCCTTGGCGAGCTGCCGAATCCTCTCGATCAAGAGTCGATCGAAGCGCTCGCCGCCGATTACGCGGACATCTATCTCACTTACCGTTACCGCGCATCGCCGACGGAGTCGGTTTGGCTGGACACCGACCATCTCGAGCGCCAGGAACCGACGTTCCGCGTTCAATCGTGGTATCGCCGCCACGGCCTGAGATCCGATGATTGGGCACGGCGCCCGGACGATCACCTTGTCCTGCAGCTCCGCTTCCTGGCTTTTTTCCTGGAGCGGAGCGATGCGGATCTGCATGACGCGGCGCGGTTTCTGGACGAACATTTGCTGCGCTGGATACACAGGTTCGCGGAGCAGGTGGAGCGTGCGGGGGCGCTTCCGTTCTTTGTCGGTCTCGCATGGGTAACGGCGAACTACGTTGACGAGGTTCGGGCGCATCTTACGGAATTGACGGGAATCGCCCCTCCGGAAACGGAGATGCAATCCGGGCCCGCAGAGACAGATGCCGACCTGGAGGAAGATTTTCGGCCATATCTGCCCGGTGCCGAACCCGGATGGTAAGCCGGTGATTGAAGATGTTGCCGGCGAACAGATGAACGGGATTGTTTGACATGGGATGATGGAAACGAAGCTCGATCCGATGCAACCCGATATTCAGAGCGAACGGTGCGTGCATGCCTATAGACCGGCGGCGAGCTGTTCGATGTGCGTGGATGTCTGTCCGCAACGCGCCTGGATACTTGATGACGAGTCGCTGTCTCTTGATCAGAATGCCTGCGACGGTTGTGGTTTGTGCCGTCCCGCCTGCCCCGAGTCGGCAATCGAGGCACCGTTTGAACCGGCGCTGCGCGCCGCGAAGGACGGCGATCTGGTAGCCTTCCTGCTTTGCGGACGGGCAATACGACAGGCGGGCGAAGGCATTGTGCCCTGCCTTCATGCCCTCGGCCTTCGGGACCTTCTGGAACTTGCGGCACGGGGCCTCTCGCAGATTATCGTCGCGCCGGAAAGCTGCGACGGCTGCACGTGCCCTGACGCAAACAGGCTCGACCGGACGGTCGACGCACTCAATGCAATCCACAGTTCGCGGAACCTGCCCGTTGTTACCTTGGCCCGGGTCACGCCAGGGGCATGGCGGGCTCGATTGCACGCGTTTGCCAGGCGTCCGGAGCAACCGGACGCAAACAAGCGAAGGCTCCTCGGTTTCCTGAGGGAGACGCTCGAAAACGGAGCCGGGGTGAGGTTGGACCCGGACCGCAGCATGACGGCACCCTGCGACGCCAGAGTGTTTCCGGCGGTCCCCTGGATCGATGCCGCCAATTGCACCGGATGCAACGCCTGCGCCGGCATCTGTCCGCATGGCGCGATCACGCTTCGCGGTCAACCGGACCAGCTCAGATACGACATCGATGCCGAGCAGTGTACGGGCTGTCGTCTTTGTATGGATGTCTGCAATGAGAACGCGGTCACGGTGACCGAGATTGCGGTGCAAATGCAGCACGCCGTGCCGCTGAAACGACACAGGTGCCGGAGTTGCGGGGTCCCGTTTCATACCCCGGCGGGCTCCAACCGAACCGGGCCGCTGTGTGAGATTTGCGCGCGAACAGACAACCGCCCCCGGCTCTATCAGGTCTACGACTGACCCGAAGCCATGGTGCGCGCAAGACCGGATGAAACGGGACGCTGATCTGAACGAGTATGGTGCGCGAGATGCAGTTTCTTTCTGATGGGCATCGCCGTACGCAAGGTGCGGGTACGTGGGATACCATGATAGTCAAATGGATCTCGTCCAGTCTGAGCCGGAAGTTGATGGTTGGTCTCGCCGCAAGTCTGGCGATCACGTCTTTCGTCTTCCTGCTTCTGTTCGTCGGTCTATACCGGACGCAGCTTGAACGGGAGCGAGGCTCCGCTTCCGCCCAGGTCAACCGCCTCCTTCAGGTTTCGCTCGAGAACGCCATGCTGAAACGGGACCTTCCGGGATTGCGCGAGATCGTCAGGCGACTTGGCCGGCAGGAAGACATTCGCAATGTGATGATCATCAACCCGTCGGGCGAGGTGCGCTTCGCATCCAGTGAAAAATCGCTTGGTCGGCAGCTCGCGGCCGCACAGTTGGCGAAAGGGCCGTTTCACAGCAGCATGGCCGAGTTGCCGCAGATGGCCTGGTATTCGGCAAGCAATGAGGGCGTCGATATTCTCCGCAGCGTCAATCCGATCCGCAACAAGCCGATTTGCAGCGAATGTCACGGGCCGGTCAGCGAGAACCCGATAAACGGTGTTTTGATCGTTGACCATGACGCGGGCAACATCCGCAAAGAGGCAATGATGGGGGCGGCTGCATTGAGCGGCGCAGGCGCCGCCGTCCTCATCCTGACACTTCTTGGCAGTTGGGCCTTCATGCGCCGGTTTGTGGTCAGTCCGATTGATCGGCTGACCGCGGCGACCCGCTCGCTCGCTTCGGGCGACCTCGACGCGCGAGCAGACCACGGTGGCAGCGACGAACTGGCTAAACTCAGCGGGACGTTCGACATGATGGCGGCACGGCTGCAACAGAGCCTCGGGAATCTGCAGGAGAGCGAAGATTTCCTTCAATCGCTGATCGACAAATTGCCCGACGGCCTGCGCGTGATCGACGAGGACTATAACGTGGTGATGGCCAACGACGCCTATTGCCGACAGCTCGAAACCGATCACAAGAGCGTTGTCGGCCGCCCCTGTTACGCCGCGCACGGCCGGGACGAGCCATGTCCGCCGACACTCATCACCTGTCCGTTCCACGCCATGCCTGATGACAACGGCCCGCTGAAGTGTATCCATCGCCATGTCCGCAGCGACGGCAGCGAGTTTCATGTCGAGATCATGGCCGCCCGGCTGGAGACGTCGCGCGGCGGAAAGCGCCGCAGCCTGATCGTGGAGGAAATTCGCGATCTGGAAAAACAGGTCAAATTTTCCCATGAGCAGAGGTTGGCTGAACTCGGCCAGCTCGCGACCGGCGTCGCCCACGAGATTCACAACCCTCTGGCCTCGGTGAGGCTGGGCGTGCAGTCATTCCTCAAGAGGATTCAGGGGGATGACGAGGACATGGAACGCGCCCGCAAGTACCTGAAGGCTGTCGACGGAGAGGTCGACAAGTGCATTGAGGTGACACAGAGGTTGCTGAGCCTCAGCATCCCCCCCAGTCCGCATATCCAACTCGTCTCCTTTACAAAGATCGTTCCGGAAGTCGTCTCGCTATTGGTCCACGAGGCGAGGAAATTGAAAATCGAGCTTGGTGTCGATCTCGGCCGCGATGACCTTCGCGTCCTTGCAACAGACAGCGAGCTTCGCATGCTGACACTTAACCTCATCCAGAATGCCTTTCACGCGATGCCCGGAGGCGGACGGCTGATGATCCTTGGCCGGATCGAGGACGATAAGATCAAGATCGAGTTCAAGGATACGGGCGTCGGGATCGCGCCCGAGGACGTCGGGCGGATCTACCAACCGTTCTTCAGCAAGCGGGCGGACCAGGTTGAAGGGACCGGCCTCGGCCTGACAATCAGCAAAGCGATCGTCGAACGTTACAATGGTATGCTTGAATTCCGGAGTACGCCCGGCGAGGGGACGACATTTGTCGTTAAATTGCCTTTGGCGGATGAAGGGCACGCGGCTCATGGTTGACGATGTCAGACAGAATACAATCCTGATTGTCGAGGACGATCCGGTGTTGAACGAGCTGATTGCCGGTCAGCTCGAATCAATAGGCTTTGCCGTTCACGGCGAGCACTCGTGGACCGGAGCTGAAGCCTTTTTGAAAGAGAACGAGCCTGACCTTATTCTTCTCGATGTCCGGCTGCCCGATACCGACGCGCATAAACTCATCCGCGAGTTGTCACGGAGCCAACCCGTCATCGTCATCACGGCCTACGCCTCGGTCGAACGGGCCGTTGAGGCAATGAAGGATGGTGCGGCGGAGTATCTCGCCAAGCCAATCAATCTGGAAGAACTCGAGATCGCCGTGCGACGGGCCCTCGAGAACGCCGAGGTTCGTCGAAATCTCCAGTTCGTCAAGAGCCGACAACGGGCCAAGCGCAAGGCGTTCATCATCAGTCGAAGCCGTGAGCTCAAGAACGTGATCGAACTGATCGACGCTATCGCGCCCGAGGAGACGACCGTCTTGATCCAGGGCGAGAGCGGCGTCGGCAAGGAACTGGTCGCCCGGGAGATCCACGAGCGAAGCCGGCGCGCAGACCAGAATTTCGTTGCGATCGACTGTTGCACGATCCAGGAGAACCTATTTGAGTCGGAGCTCTTCGGCCACGAACGTGGAGCATTTACCGGGGCAACGGGTCAGAAGAAGGGATTGATCGAGGGCGCTGACAAAGGCACGCTGTTCCTCGACGAGATCGGTGAAATCACGTCTTCTGTCCAGGCCAAGCTTCTTCGGATCATAGAAACCGGGCATTTCCGGCGCCTTGGAGGCGTCAAGGATCTCGTTTCAAACGCGAGGATCGTCGCCGCCACAAATCGCAATCTCCTGAAGCTCGCCGAAGAGGGAAGTTTTCGGGCCGACCTCTACTACCGGCTCAGCGCTTTCGTTATCGCTGTGCCTCCGCTCAGGGAACGGCGCGAGGACATTCCACAGTTGGCGCAGCACTTCATCGCCAATCACGGGTTCTCGCGGCGCATCAGCAAGGCGCTTTCGCCCGATACGGTGAGCGCGCTCGTCGAGTATGACTGGCCGGGCAATGTGCGCGAGCTGCGCAACGTTATCGAGCGCGCCCTCATCATCTCGGGCATGGACGAAACGATCCGGCCACATCATCTCGGTTTGCCAAAGGTCAGGCGGCGTTCGATGTCCGCAATGAGGTTCGACTTCGACCACGAGCCGACCCTCGAAGAACTCAAGGCGTATTATCTCAAGCGGCTGCTCAGCAAGTATGCAGGCCGCCGGGCGCAGCTTGCCCAATCGCTCGGGATCAGCGAGCGCAACGTTTATCGGCTCATCAAGAAGTACGGGCTCCATGAAACGCAGCATTGAGAGCCTCCTCGGGTCGGGAGGCGCGCTCATGAGGGGTCCGCGAATGGCCGAAAACCCATTCAAATCCTGCGGCAATCGCAACCTTGACAGCGCGTCCGAGATACCGATGCTGATCAAAGCGCGACGCGGACGGGGGATCCGGAATCCATGACGACGCCTGGGGAGGCCCTCTTCAACCGACGGACCTTTTTGAGATCGGCGGTCTCAATGGCATGGGAGAACGTCATGTGCCCGGCTGCCGTTCAGGTTGACCCATGACTGATCCAATACTCATAGGAGGCGGCGGGATCGGCGGTCTCTGCGCGGCGATAGCGCTGGCGCAGGGGGGGCAGCCTGTGCGCGTGCTCGAACAATCGGACACCTTCAGCGAAGCGGGCGCCGGGATTCAGGTCGGCCCCAATGCGTGGCGATTGCTGCAAGACTGGGGTCTTGCGGAGCTGGTCTCTGCCTTTGCCGCAATCCCGCAGGGTATTCGCATTTATGATGGCCTCAGCGGAGAGTTGCTCAACACGGTCCTTTTGGGCGAACGTTCGGAGCAGCGGTACGGCGCACCGCACATCGTGATCCGGCGTGCTCATCTTCAGAAATGCCTGCTTGAAGCCGCCTTGGCACAAGCCGATCTCGAGATCACAACCGGTTTCAAGGTGACCGGCTATCAGAGCATCGACGATGGTGTCGAGGCTCTTGATACGTCCGGTGTCAGCGTCAGGGGTCGAGCTATTGTCGGCGCGGATGGCTTGCAGTCAACGCTTCGCGAGTTCGTCGAGGAGACGCGACCGGAGACCATCGGCATGACAGCATGGCGGGCCGCCATGCGCGCCAGCGATGCCCCGGAATTGTTCCGCCAATCCGACATCGGCGTCTGGATGGGCCCCTATTGTCATCTCATCCACTACCCGGTCGACGCGGGCAAGGAAGTCGACATAATTGCAATCATCCACGAGACGTTCCACTACGACGGTTGGGGCGCGTCCGGCGAAACCGAAGATCTGCTGCCGTTCTTCTCGGACTGGCACGAAAGCCTGTACCAGGTCCTCGAGCAGCTTTCGGGATGGACCAAATGGACGCTGTTCACCATGAAGCCATTGAAAGCCTGGGGTCATGGGCGGTTGACGCTGTTGGGAGATGCGGCTCATCCCGTCCAGCCCTTCCTCGCGCAAGGCAGCGCCATGGCGATCGAAGATGCCGCCGTCCTCGCGGACGAGATTCAGAAATCACCGGACGAGCTTCCGGCGGCCCTGAGACGGTATGAGGAACTGCGTGCCGGGCGCGTGGCGCGCGTGCAGAAAGCCTCCCAACACCTGGGATCCGTCTACCATCTTGGGGGGCCCTCCCGATGGGCACGCAATTTCGCCATCCGCAGGCTCAAGCCGGATGCCCTGCTCGCCCGATATGACTGGCTGTATGGCTTCACGCCAGGCTCGTCGGCCGCACGCTGACGCGCGACGTCGACAACCGCACGCAATTTGCGCATGCGGCGTCACAACTATCTGATTAATAAAAGTTTTGCGTCGACTCCACCATGGGCGCAACGGAGAAAGTCCTGCCTCACGCGCAACGGCCACTCCACCAAACCGATCTAGTTGAACGACGCACGAAAGCGGTGCAGGAACTCCTTCAGCCGGGCGCTTTTCGGCTTGACGAGGAGCTTTGCCGGATCGCCTTGCTCGATGACCTTGCCACCATCGATAAACATCAGCCTGTCGCTCACGTCATGTGCGAACTGCATTTCGTGGGTGACAATGACCATCGTCATGCCCTCCTCCGCAAGTTGCTGCATCACGGTGAGGACTTCCGCGACGAGTTCGGGGTCGAGGGCTGAGGTGACCTCGTCAAACAGCATGACCTTGGGCTCCATAGCCAATGCCCGGGCAATGGCTACGCGCTGCTGCTGGCCACCGGACAAACGCGAAGGGTATTCGTCGATCTTCTCGGCGAGTCCGACTTTCTCGAGCAATGCTTCGGCGCGGTCGTTCGCCTCGTTCTTGTTGACCTGTTTGACGCTTATCGGCGCCATCGTGATGTTCTCGCGCACACGGCGGTGCGGAAACAGGTTGAAGCTCTGAAACACCATGCCCACATTGGACCGCATCCTGGCGATTTCCGCCTCCGACTCGCGAACGCGCGAACCATCATCCAGGACACGATAGCCAAGCGGCTCTCCCTCGATGAGGATCTCGCCGGCATCATGTTCTTCGAGGAAATTCAGGCAGCGCAGCATCGTCGATTTTCCTGATCCGCTCGGGCCGATGATGGCCAGGACTTCACCCCGGGCAACGTCGAACGACATGCCGTCGAGGACCCTCAGATCGCCGAAGCTCTTGGAAACGCCGCTGACACGGATCATCGGCAGGTCGGGCTTAGTGCTCATAGGAGAACCTCTTCTCGAGGTATCGCGCGGCCAGTGTGAGCGGATAGCAGATCAGGAAATAGATCAGCATCACGCCCAGGAAAATCTGAAAGGCGGCCAATGTCCGCTCGACGACTTCACGCGCGGCGTATGTCAACTCCCATACGCCGACGACCGAGACATAGGATGTCGCCTTGATCATCATGACCGAGTTGTTCAACAGCGGCGGTATGGACAGGGTTATTGCCTGAGGCAGAATCACCTGCCGAAGCATCGTGAACTTGCGCATGCCGAGCGCCTTTGCGGCTTCCGTTTGGTGTCTTGGGACAGCCAGGACGGCGCCGCGGGCAATCTCGGTCACGAAGGCGCCGGTGTAGAGAACCAACGCGCCGATGACCGCGGTCACATCACCGACCACGAGCCCAAGCTGGGGCAGCATGTAGTAGGCAAGGAACATCCAGACCAGAACGGGAATGCCCCGAATAATGAACACGTATGTCGCGATAAGAGCAGGTACGACACCGCGGAGCATGGCGCCGGTCACGCCCAGAACCATGCCGAGCAGCGTACCAAGCCCGACGCCGACCACTGCCAGCCACAACGTCTGTACCGTTCCCTTCATCAGGTAGGGGAGATTGGCGATGAGAATATCGAACATGCCCTACTGCCTCGCGCGCAGGCGGTTTTCGGCAATCCTGAGGACAACGCCAAACGTGGTCGTAAGGAGCAGGTAGACCGCCCCGATAAAGAGAAAGACTTCGAAAGACGCACCGCTTCGCTCAATGACCATCTTTCCGCTCAGCGTCAGCTCGATGATGCCGATTGCGGAGACGAGCGATGTATCCTTGATCAGAATGACAAGCTGATTGCCGATTGGTGGCACGACCTTGAGAACCGCCTGAGGGAGGATGACCTGGCGCATGGCCTTGCGGCGTGTCATGCCGAGCGCCAGAGCTCCCTCCCACTGGTGACGGGAAATCGACTGGATGCCCGCGCGAAAGATCTCACACAGGAAGGCGCCGTGCTGGGAGGCGATGGCAATGACCCCGCACATAAAGGCGGAAAGCGGCAATCCAAGAAGCGGAAGGCCGAAGTAAGACAGGTAGATCTGGAGCAGAAGCGGCGTGTTCCGAACGAGCTCGATATAGGCCACGATCGGGATGACGACCGTTCGCACGCCTGACATCCGCGGACCGACAAGGGCAAGACCCCACAAGACCGCACCGATCATGGACGCGGCAGAAATGGCAAGCGTAAGCTGGAACCCGTCCCAGAAACGCGGCAGTTGACTCTGTATGAAACCAAATCCGAAAAAACTAAGGATTGCGTCCATGCGTCCGCACCTTAGGAGCGGCCGAACGTGCGTTGTTCGACGCCCGGTGTTCGATCGCCTCCAGAACGGTACGGGATGCACCTGCCCGACGCAGGCGCATCCCGCAAGGTGTCGTATCCGGCCACCGGATTGATTGGAGTCAGTTGCCCGCCTGCTCCTTGGCTCGCAACTGCTCCTCGATCCAGAACTTGGTGTGCGGAGGGCGGGAGCCGAACCATTTCTCGTAGATCTTTGCATAGTCCGCGTACAGGGAGCCGCCGCGGAGTTCGCCAACGTAGGTGTCGAGTACGAGCCACCACTCGAAATCGCCCAGTTTCGTGAAGATGGCGTTGTTCGTCGGCGGCGTTATCCAGTCCACCGTAACCTGCACATCGTCGTGCTGGCTGACATACCAGCGCGCGATCGGCTCATCGAGCTGGGCCGCGGTCGCGCGGCCGGTGCGCACGGCATTGAATTGCGCTGCTGTCGAGTCAAACACCGTCAGCTCGGCTTTGGGGAAGAGCCGTTTGGCCCTTTCCTCCTGTGCGGGGACTGTGAGATTGGCGACCGTGACGCTGTCCTTATTGGCGTCGGCAATCTTGTTGATACCTGAGCCCTTCTTCGAAACCAGGACGATGCCGGAGTCGACATAGCTGCGCGTGAACGCAACCTTGGTCGGGCGCTGGCTGTGGATCGTGGTGATCTGAATGCCAAAGTCGATCTTTCCGCTGTTCGCGTTTGCCCAACGCGCCGCAAAGCCCTGTTTCAGGAATTCGATCCGTCCGTCCTCGCCGAAAATCTTGCTGGCGATCAGTTTTGCAATGTCGATATCGAAACCGACAAGCTCGCCCTTCTCGTCAATGAAGCCGAAAGGCGGTGCCTCACTGGAAACACCGACAATCACCTTGCCGCGTTTGAGCACGGTATCGAGAACCGAGCCCTCCGCCTTGGCGGCCGTTGCGGACAGGGCTGTAAACAGCAATGCAACTATCGGGAACAATCTCAGGAACTTCATTTTCGCCATTCTCCCTTCTTGTAGCGCTCGTGCAATCGCGCCGGAGCGGGATCTCCCAGCTCCCACAAAACCTCTCTCAAGCCGATCGGCGGAATTTCTCATTCGCCGCGAGCGACCCTGACGAACTGAAGTCGATTTCGTCCGTGCGCTTGCTCATGGCCTTTGCGATGGCACGGTCAAGACGTCCTACGACATCGTCGACTTCTGCCTCGGTGATGATCAATGGCGGGCACACGCGCATGTAGTTCTTGACCGCGATCATCACGAGCCCTTCAGCCATGGCCTCTCGGCGGATGAGCTCGGCCATCGCGGGGTCCGCTGCGCGTGTTTCGGGGTCGGACACGATGTCCAGCATCCTGTAGAGACCGGCGCCGCGTACGTCGCCGATGCACTCGTGCCGGTCCGACAACCCCGCAAGCTTGGCCTCGAGGATGTCACCCATCCTCGCCGCCTGTCCGGTAATATCGTCGCGCAGAACGATTTCGAGCTGCTTCAGAGCCACCGCACACGACAAGGGGTCCTGGGGGTAGGTGCCCGCCCAGGGAAGCCCCATCTTGCCATCGGAAGCTTCGGCTATCTCGCGGGTCGTTGCCGTGCCGCAAATCGCGAAGCCGGCGGACATTCCTTTGCCGAACGTCACGATGTCCGGGATGACATCATAGCGTTGGAATCCCCACATGTGGCCGGTCCGGCTGGGCGCGAGCTGGCACTCGTCGAAGATCAGCAGCGCCTCCCATTTGTCCGCAATCTCCTTGATGCCGCGCATCCAGTTGTTCGACGGCACGATCATGCCGCCGGGCACCGCGACCGGCTCAAGCATAAGCGCGGCGACTTCCTGGCTGGTCGTGAATTCGATCAGCTCTTCCGTCATCTGCAGCGAGATGCGGTCCCATTCGTCGGGGTCCTGCACCGGAGCACGGTAGTAGAATGCCGGAACGATGCTGTTTGAACGTGCGGGAATGCTCAACGGACCGAGCCCGCGTTTGCGGGCTCCTCCGACCGATGTGACTGCCTCGGCGGCGAGAGAGCCGCCATGAAGGCCGCGCACGACTGAGCAGATATCGAATCCGCCGGTGGCGCCGAGCGCCATCCTCATGGCGATTTCATTCGCCTCGGAACCCGTCACTGCGAAATTGACAACGTCAAGCTCGCCGGGAAGCGTGGAGGCAATCAGCTCCGCCAACTCGATCGCCCACGGATTGGAATACCAGGACGACTGGTGCACAAATCGCCCGGCCATATCCTTGATCGTGTCCACGAGTTCGGGATGGGCGTGGCCGAGGACAAGGCACATCATGCCCGAGCTCAGGTCATAGTATTCGTTGCCGTCCACATCGAACAGCTTCACGCCCTCGCCGCGCTCGAAAATAACGCGCGGTTCATAACGCCATCCGAACACGTGTTCGGCATCGCGCGCCATCAAATCCTTATGTCGATTGGAAAAGGAGAACGCCGTTTCGAGATGATCATTCACGTCTGATGCTCCACCGTCACATCGCGGCAACACGGTGAAACCGGGTCGTGTCGCCTGATTTTTTGTTCGATATTATCGAATAAAAAATTGCAAAATATCGAACAAATTGTCAAACATATTCTTCGAATCCAATACGATTTCCGACCACAGCGGGTCGAAACCGGCTGGCTTCGTGGCATTTTCGGGGACAGCGCTCGACAATGAGACGCTTGTTCACTGAGGATGGGGAGACGCGCGCTGGGTACGTGCTAATCGAACGTATGCGCGAGGCTCTCGGCAGCGGATTCGAGAGCCGGCCGCAGATCGGGCAGTTCGGAATACGACATCCGTACCGCCGGTATGGATACGGCGAGGCCAGCCAACAGCCGGCCCTGCTTGTCGACCACCGGAACAGCGATGCCGACAACGCCGAGCACGAACTCGCCATCCGAACAGGCGAAGCCGCTTTCAGCAATCTCGGCGACAACCGCGCGCAGCCGATCCGGATCGGTGATGGTTCGCGGCGTGTGTTCGATAAGCGGTTCGCTTTCGAGATAGCGGTCCAGCTCCGCCGATGTCATGCGGGCCAAAAACAACTTTCCCGTGGAGGTGCAATACAGCGGTGTGCGATTGCCCGTCTGGAAGTTGAACGCCAGAGGCGAAGAACCGGTCATATCGTCGAGATAGATGATCTGGTGACCGACGCGAATGCCAAGACTGCAGCTTTCACCCAGACTTGCGGCCAGTCGTTCAAGTATCGCGTGACGCGGCGCATGCCGCATCGCCGCACCAAGTATGTCGGCCGACAGTTTGGCCAGGCGCGGCGCGATTGTGAGTTGTCGGCCACCGGGCTCTCGTTGCACGAATCCCAGGTCCTCCAACTGTGCAACGGTATGATGGAGTGTTGTTTTCGGCACGTCGAGCGCCACGGCGATATCCGTCAGCCGCGCGCTGCCACGTTTGGCGAGAGTTTCAAGGACGGCAAACATTTTTGCCGCTGGCGAGGAACCGCTCGTCTTTGCCCGACCATCCTTGGGGCCACCAGTGTCCCGGTCAGGCGTCGACCCTGGCTGACGGCCGGCGGTGTTCATGTCGACACACAGTCTTGGAGGGCCTGCAAAGTCATCGGCGCAGAGAGCCAGAGACCATCGCGGTCTGTCAAGTATCGGCCTTGAGAAGAGACACCGACCCCTGACCGCCGGTTGCGGGACCTCGCGCGCTGAAGTGTCATGTCGTTCCTCAGAACTGCGACAACAGGGCGAGATGCGTTCCTAGGCGTTCTCAGTTATTCAGAGAGTGATGAAACGCACTGTGAGTTTTGGTGCCGCCAGATTCTTGGCAATGCTGGCGATTGTTCTGCAGGTTCTCCTGCCGGGCACGCTTGCCCTTGCCGCATCAAGTGGCTTTGACGTGTCGCGCTTCATCTGTGCGCCGTCCGAAAGACTGTCAGCGGAACAGAAGGCGGCGATCGAACAGATCGCAACGCTGCTCGGCGACGAGGCGCCCGACGGTCAGCAGTTTGGCGGGCATTGCCCGCTTTGCACACTTGCGCATGTTGCGCCGCTGGCTGAGCCCTCCATTTTGGTCGCGCCTGCCGAGTTCACGTCGGTCACGGATTATGTCTGTTACGAGCGAGGCGGCTTTGTGCACACTGCGCACGGGCCACCACTCGGGTCTCGCGGACCACCGCTTCACCGCTGAACACACGACAATCGACTGGCGCCTTTGAGGTGATGCTTCCGGGCGCCCTCCCTCTCCCTTTCCGGGCGCCCCTCCTTCCTCCGTGTGCGCTCCCCTTTCCTTTCGCGAGTCCGTTTAATGCAACCGAAATACTATCGCCGCTTCCTGAGCGGAGCGGTACTTGCCGTGATCGCCGCCCCGGCAATCGCGCAAGACGCCCCATCACCTTTGCCGCAAATCACCGTCGAACCCTCTGATGCTGAAAGCTCAACAGGGTATGAGGTGCTCGATACGATAAGCGTGACGGGCGCAGGCGCCGCTTTCGAGGCCGCCCGTGAAGAGCTCGATCAACGCGCCGGCGGTACGTCGGTTGTCGGCGCAGACACCTTCGAAGACACCCGCGCAACAACGCTCAGTGACGTTCTTTCGTTCGCCCCCGGCGTGCTAACCCAAACCCGCCACGGCGAGGAGACACGCCTGTCCATCCGCGGCTCAGGCATTCAGCGAGGCTTTCAGCTTCGCGGTATCCAGCTCTACCAGGACGGTATTCCACTGAACCTCGCCGACGGGAGTGCGGATTTTCAGTCGATCGATCCGCTGGCCATCGATTACGTGGAAATCTGGCGGGGCGGCAATGCGCTCGAATATGGCTCCAGCACGCTTGGCGGCGCCATCAACTTCGTCACGCCGACCGGGCGAACCGCCGAACCGTTGGCCGGCCGGCTTGATACCGGCTCCTTTGGTCAGCAGCGGGGCCATCTGCAGCTTGGCGGTGCGGGCGAGAACCTCGATGGAGTCCTCAGTGTCACCATGGGTGAACAGGACGGCTGGAGAGACCAGTCCGCGACCAGGGCAAAAAGAGCTTTGGCGAATTTCGGCTATCGTATCAGCGACACGTTGGAAGCGCGTCTCTATCTCAACTATGTCGATTCCGAACTGGAATTGCCTGGTCCTCTCTCGCTCGCTCAGATCGAGGACGACCCGAAGCAGGCCGCGCGCAACTATAGCGAACTCAATGCGTCGAACGACTACACATTGAGCCGGTCTGCCGCCCGGCTTTCATGGGCTCCGGTGGAGGATGCCGAACTCGTCACGTCCGTCTTCTATTTTGAGAGGGATCGCCATCATCCCACGATTTTCGGAATTCTCGATCAGGATGCACGCAATGGCGGGGTCGATGTCCGTGGTGTCTTCGATCTCGCCGAGACCGATGCTACGAGGCGACTCGTGGTTGGTGTCTCCGGCGCACAGTATCTGGGCGAAGAAGAGCGCTTCGCCAATACCGGCGGTCAGCGCGGAACCTATCGTGGTCGTACGGAGCTCGACGGGCGGACCTACGCCGCCTATGCGGAATACTCTCATGGTCTGAGCGACGCCCTGACAATCCAGACGGGCGCGCAATTCACACACGCCAAGCGGAAACTGGACAATCTGGCATCGCCGACCCGAAGCTATGACGAGTCTTTCAACGGACTCAGCCCGAAACTCGGCGTTCTCTACGAAGCCGGCGAGACCGATCAGTTTTTTGCGAATGTCAGTCGCAGCTTTGAGCCTGCGCCGTTCGGAGAAGCGCGGGTTCTGCCCAATCTCCCGCTGCCGGATGCGCAGAAAGCAATGACCTATGAGATCGGCTGGCGTCGCCGTGTCGGTGAGGTGAACATCGAAGCGGTCGGTTACTACTCCACAATCGATAATGAATTCCTGTCGCTCATCGACGAAAACGGCGCCCCCCTCGGGACCACCAATGCCGACGCGACGGTCCATCGCGGCTTCGAGTTCGGTGCCAGCCTGCCGCTGACCGCGACTGTCGAATTGGCCGTCACCTATCTTTGGAGCGACTTCCGCTTCGACGACGACATCGTCTTCGGTGACAATTACCTGGCCGGAGTCCCGCCCCACAGCCTCAACGCCCGGCTTTCATGGACGCCGGTGTCCTGGCTGACGATTTCTCCCATGCTCGAATGGCGCGGCGGAACGACCTGGATCGACCATGCCAACACCGTCGGAGACGACGGATTTGTGCTCGTGCATCTCGGTCTGTCCGGAGATTTGACCGGCACCACGGAGTGGTTCGTCGATGGCCGGAACCTGACTGACGAAAGGTACATCTCCACCACGCTTGTGCGGGCCGATGTGAATGGGGCCGATATCGCCAACTACTTTCCCGGCGATCCACGTTCGGTTTTCGGCGGCATACGGTGGACGTACTGATGATCGGCAGAAGTTGAGCCAGATCGCTGGTGCCAACGGCGACTGCAGTATCAGTCGGTTTTCGGATAGTAGATCGCGACTGGCAAGGCGAAATCCGGCAAGGTCAGGCCGGCCGGTGAGTCTTCGCCCGACTTCAGGAACTGTGGCAGGAAATGCGTATGCGCGCCGGGCGGCGTCGTGGTTCCCGGTGCCGGAATAGGCGCATAGACCTCGATGCGCGCCAATGCACTTTCAACAACGCGGTGCGGGCCGTGGGCGAGAAGCAGTGGGCCGACCGCACTCATGACGTCTGGCCAGGCCCCACCGCAGTGTTTCTCGAGCGCGGAGAGCAACTCCGGTTCTTGCGTGCGGATGCAGAACCGACTGTTTATGCGCCCCAGGCCGAAGTCGAAGAGAACCTCATTGCGGAATCGATCGTCAATCGCGGCGGCGTCTTCGCCAAGGGACGTGACGGTCTCGGCAACGGGAAGTGTCGATCTCGCCCTGGGCATACCCAGCACGATGGGCTGGCCGTCTCCAAAGGAAAACACGCGCAGTTTTTCATGAAGTTTGAGTCGGAGGGACGCCTTTTTCGCGCGGCCAATGATGATGTCCGAATGACGCTCGCATGCGTCGACATATGAAGGACCGCAAGGAAACTCCGCCAATGCGCCCGGAACGCCCGTAACCCATGTGCCCTGTTCATTCTTAAGCGTGTTCGATACCCAAACGGCCGTGTCTTCCAGGGACCATGGCAGCAGACGCACCCGCACGGAGAGCTGGCCGAGACGGGCTTCCAACTCATCCCAACACGCTTTTTGTTCATCAGGGTTCATGGTTTGCCACGCAGCGATCTCGTCGGCGCTCCGCCCGCAACCCATGCACCATCCGGTTTGTTCGTCAAGGGCGCAGACGCCCACGCAGGGTGACAGGACCGCACTTGCCGTTGTGTCGTTCTCCATGGGATTTGATCCTCTTTTCCGAAATTCGGCCGTCTAGGGGTCGTGGCGGGTTGGCTCAGGCGGTTCAGTCATATGTTCCGGGGGCGTTTCGAGATCCGGCCGCGTCGCGAGCCATTCGACCGAACCCCTTGACACAGCGTCGTAGACAGAGCGGCCGAGTGCCTCGCCCACATCCGTGTGCAGACCGGCGAACGTGGTGCGCGGCTGATGCTCTGCCGGCGGACATGCCAAGGCGATACAATCCGTGCCGGTTCCCGTCGCGAGGCCCTGGGGCAACGCCACACCTGCGTCCATCACTGCGGCTGTTCTGGCTTGTGCAACGATGGTCAGGGCTTCGATATGCGCCGCCTCTGTCAGTGCCGCGGACAGACGCGCCGCGATGTTGATCGTGCCAAATCGCGCCGGCTCAGGCGGATGCCGCAATGGGTGCCGATGGCCCACACGCTCCGCATTCGAGAACCCCACCGTCGTCAGACAGTTGGCCGTGACTTCACCCGCGTGAGCCTCGGTGAGTTGATAGGATCGAACGGCGCGCGACGTCAGCAAGGCCGGCGCATCTGAAAGGTCCGCTGCGGTCAACGCATCATCGAGCCAACGCGCGGCGTCAATACTCTTCGGAAGGTCGCGATTGCGCACTTCGCGGAACACGATCCGGCGCGCTATGGCAAAGCCGGGCCGGTTTAAGGCCCAGCTCAGCACGCGGTGCGGTTCATCCAGATCGGCGATCAGCCATGGCGCGGTATACGTGACGTTCATGGCGCAGAACCGGAGAGCGAAGTCGGTTGGATGACGAGCCCCTCAGGCGTCTCATCGCGCCAGGCGGTGATGCCGAAGACACCTGCGAGACGATCAGGCGAGAGTACTTCGCCGGGCAGCCCATCGGCTACCAGTCTGCCGTTGTCCATCATCACCAGCCTTGTGCAAAACCGGGCAGCAAGTCCCAGATCGTGAAGTGATACGACCACACTACGCCCCTCAAGTGCGAGCATATTGAACACCTCCATGGTCGTGATCTGGTGCGCGGGGTCGAGGCCGGCTATGGGCTCGTCGGCCAGCAGCAGCGGCGTTTCCTGCGCCAGCGCACGGGCGAGGAGCACGCGTGCTTGTTCACCACCGGACAAGCGTGTCGCAATGCGCTGGCGGAAACCGCCCAGGTCCATCTGATCAAGGGCTGCGGAAACAGCACGGGCGTCCTCCGGCGATGGCGCCATGCGTCCCGCGCCATAGGGTACGCGTCCGAGCGTGACCAAGGTTTCCACGGTGACTGGCCAGGCGATCTCGCGCGCCTGTGGAAGCCATGCCGCGAACTGGGCCCTTTGCCCTGACGTGAGCGCCGAAAGCGTAGAGCGCCCGCGATGCGGCAACAGGCCAAGCGCACCACGCATCAATGTCGTCTTGCCCGCGCCGTTCGGCCCGACGAGGCCCACCACCTCGCCCGGCACAATGCTGAGCGAGACCGCGTTCACAACAGGGACCTCTCCACGAAGTACGGTCAGATCTTCTAGCGCAAGGAGCGTCAACCCTGATCCCTCCGTGTCCGGTAAACGAGATGCAGGAACAATGGTGCACCGACGATCGCGGTGAGAACGCCGAGCTTCAAATCGCGGCCCGGAAGGATCAGGCGCACCGCGATGTCCGCGGCGAGCACCATGGCCGCGCCGCCGAGCGCGGAGGCTGCCAGGAGTTTCCCTGGTTGGGCACCGACAGCCCTGCGCAACAGGTGGGGGACGACCAATCCGACAAACCCGACCGTGCCCGCCACGGCAGTAGCAGCTCCGACCATCGCGGCAACACCGCTGACTAGCATCAACCGCAGGCGCAACAGGTGTGTGCCGAGCGCCGCGGCCGCGTCCTCACCAAGCGTGAGCGTGTCAAGCCCGCGCCCAAGCGGCAGCAGCAAAGCCATGCCAAGCAGAACAAAGGGCAGCGCCAGCATCACATGCAGGAAGGAGCGGTCTGCCAACGAGCCCATCATCCAGAAGACAATCTCCGTCGTCGCGAAGGGATTGGGTGACAAGTTCAGAACCAGCGCCGTGAATGCGCCGGCAAGTGCCGAGATTGCGATGCCCGCAAGGATGAGCGTCAGCGAGCCGCCCCGCGGCCCGGCGAGTGCGAAGAGCAACGCAACCGACACGGTTGCGCCGGCGAGCGCTGCCAGCGGCAAAGCGAGGGCGAACGCGGCCGTGAGACCGGTCTGGATTGCGATCACCGCACCGAGTGCCGCGGACCCGCTCACGCCGATCAGGCCGGGCTCGGCGAGTGGATTGCGCAGATAGCCCTGCATGGCGGCCCCGCACAACCCGAGACTGGCCCCGACCATGACGCCCAGCAGAGCCCGCGGAAGGCGGATTTCCCGCATGACCAGGGTCAGCGGACCTGCATCACCCGAAATCAGCGCCGAAAGGCTGACAAGCGGCGAGATTTTTGCCGGGCCGACCAGGAGCGACGCGACGAAAAGCAGCACAACCGCTGCCGTAAGACCGATCATGAGCCAGAGATAACGGGTCACGGCGCGCCGGAAATCTTGTTGCGCACGTTCACCAGCGTGGCGATAGCGTTGAGTACCTTCGGCGTTCCGCAAATCCAGTCGCGATCAGTAAGCGGGGCTGTCGCTGCCCGGTCCCGCAGGGCCAGCAGCGCGGGATGACCAAGCACTTCCTCCGACCGCGATGCGCCAGCCCAGGGTGTCGGCAGAACAACCAGATCGGGGTTCAGGAGCACGAGCTGTTCGAGCGGAAGCAGACCGCCAACGGGTACGCCTGCTTCCCGCGCCACGTTATCGAAACCGGCGGCATCAAGGATTGCACCCGACAGGCTTTCGGGACCCGACAGATAACCGTTCGCAGCGTAGACGGCGGCGCGGGGACGTCTGGGAGAGTGTTTCGCCGACATATCCCGCAGTGCTGCAAGTTCGGCATCGAACGCCGCGACGAGTTCTGTCGCCTTCCCCGCGCGCCCCAAATGCCGGCCCATCTCGGTTATCCGGTCGCGTACTTCGTTCAGCGAGTAGGCCGGCGCCATTACGGCAACCGGAATACCCAATCGCTTCAGCATCGCGACCGTGGCCCGAGAGGTGAACGTTCCGGCAATTACGAGGTCCGGTTTGAGCAGGAATATCTCTTCGGCCAGTCCGCGATTAACGGGATAACGCCGTGCCTCCCGGGCCATGGCCGAAGAGCGCTCGTCATGCGCAAGATAGGATACGGAGACGAGCTGCCCTTCCCTCGCCAGCAACATCGCGAGCTGGTCAGTACAGAGATTCATCGAAACCACGCGCGCCGGCGCCGCATTGCCGGTCCCAACCTGGGTCAGCGCCGCGACAAATCCGGCAACGAGGCAAAACAACAACCGCATTTTTTAAAATTTGCCTTTCAGTCCGGCATAGAACACCCGTCCCCGGCCCGCATAGCCAAGGACTTCGGAATACTCCGTATCGAAGAGATTCTCGATCCGTCCTGTCAACGCGAACCCGCTGATGACCTCGTGCTGCGCCGTCACATCCACCAACGCGTAGTCTGTGAGCTTCACCCTCCGAGCGGGCCTTGTGCCGAATGGCCCAACCGACGCCGCCGTGAAGTCGAAATCGAGGTTGTCAGCGATCACGCGCATATTGGTCCCGAGCAGCGTTTTGTTGTTCGGCAGCTCATAGAAGGCCCGCAAGCCAACTTCGTGCCTGGGTCGCCGCACTTCGGTTTGGCCGTCAGGATCCTTGGCGTCGAGATAGGTGTAGTCCGCGCCCAGTGTAAGTCCGTTGTTGAGACGGAACTCTGCCGAAACCTCGACACCGCGTCGGTCGCTTTCGCCGTCTTCGTTGAACGGCGTCAGATCGCCCGTCGACGGGTCGAAAACGGTCGAGATTTCGTCGGTCAACTCGGACTGAAAATAGGTGACGTCGACCACTGCCTTATTGTTCATGAACCGCTGTTCAAGCCCGATATCGAAGCCGATGCTTTCTTCCGGCGTCAGGTTGGGATTGCCTCTGAACGTCCCGGGATCGAAACCGAATTGCTCGAAGAATGTCGGGTTCTGGACCGCGGTTCCCGCGGATGCGTGAAGACGGCTCGTGTCGTTCGGGAACAGGTAAGACACACCCACGGACCACGTGTTGGCATCCTCGAAGTCGTCGTTCTTGTCGTGGCGCCCGGTGGCTTGAACCGTCAGGGCATCGTTGAAAAAACTGCCGCGATACTCCAGCACGTAACCATAGAGCTGGCGGGATTGCTTCTCGAGCTGGGCCGGGCTGAAGACGACACTCGGATCGTTGTTCTTGAACGTCTCGTACTCGCTCTCGGCAAGAGCGCTTACGATATGGTTGGCATCGTCGACATTGGCGCCATCCAGAGCCAAGGTACCGCGATAGCTTAGCTGCTGCCGGGTTGAGGTTGTGTCGAAGGTCTTCACGTTCGCGTTGGTGTTTACCGTGTCTATATCGGCAAACCCGAAGAAAAATTTGCTGCGGAATCGCCCATCCCAGGCGTCGACCGTCGCGTAGGCCGAGGCGAAGGTGTTGGTGACATCGGCTTCGAGATCGGCGTCCGTAACCAGATCCGCCACTGTAGGAGCGGCGAAGTTGAACTGGTCAAACTCCGTGACCCGGTCAATATAACGAGCCGTGGTGCCGATGGTGATGTTCTGGCCAAGATCGAACTCGGCGCGCGCGTTGACCGTGCCAATCTCATTTCCGTCCGCCTCGCTGCTCGGCCCGCCTGAGACGTTGTAACCGTCTGTGTTTCGCTGGGCGCCGGAAACGGTCAGTCGCGCATAGTCATTGGCATAGCGCAGCGAGAGCCGGCCGCCTTTGCTGTCCTCGGAACCGGACTCGCCGTCGCCCGACACATGGAAGCCGGGCTCCGTAGCGGTTTTTGTGATGATATTGACAACGCCACCAATCGCATTCGAGCCGAATATGGAAGATTGCGGACCACGGAGCACTTCAATCCGCTCCAGATCGTCCGCCAACAAGTTTGCGAAATCGAATTCGCCACTGCTCGGATCGCCAACCTTGACGCCATCGACAAGGACCAATGTGTGATTGCCCTCCGACCCGCGGATGCGAATCTGTGTGAGTCCGCCGACGCCGCCGGTGCGGTTCACCTCAACGCCGGGGAGCGCACGCAGCGCGTCGGCCGCGTGCCTTGTCTGCAGCCTTTCAAGGTCTTCCGCATCGACGACCGTAACCGAGCGTCCATAGCGTTCCGCTTCGATGGGCGTAAGACCGCCGCCGACGATGATGGTGCCGAGCTGGAACGGTTCGGTGTCCTGTGCGACGGCGTAAGTTGGGAAAGCGCACCCGGCGGCAAGCAAGGTTGCGCCGAACGCGGCAAGTGAATGGTTCATTTATACCCCCCGTTTACCCGGCAGCCCGGAAGCTGCAAGGATGACTGTTTGAATGTCATTGGAACGGGGTTGGCCCGATCCGCAGACGGTTGCATTTCGCCACCACTGCGGAAGAGCCCGCCGTTCGCGCGCGCCCCGCACGGGAACTGGGTGAGCTGTCCTGGCAGGTCTCCTGACTTGCGGGTCGTTGCCGACGCCGGCCTTCCCGAGGGGTCACGCGACCCATCAGTGGCATTTTCGACGCCGCTCTCCGCTTACAGTTGCGGGGGCAGTCGCGGATTCGGCGCATGGTGCGCCCCACCGCGTTCCCTTTTCATCGGACAACGGATTGTCCGAACCAGAACGGCTTCCATTCTTTTTCAAAACTGCATTGATTCCAAGTGCAAATTTGCCACAGCGGGACTCAAGCACCGGCCCAATGCTCCGGAGAACCGTCCCCGGGCTCAGTGTTTTCACCCACGCGCAAGGATTGTCATGGTGATTGGAAACGCGATGCAGCGCATCCGGCGAGGCCGTTTCGCCGACGGGCGTCCCCGAGCGGACTGAAACACAATAATGTGACACGCGACATTGAGCTTCAGGCCGGCCGTTCCTATCTTATGGGGGGATGAGGAACGGTATTTCTGGATCATGGGAGCGCCAAAATGACCGCCATTCGCAGCCTCAAGAACGCCACCTTCGCGACACTCACGTGCACCGCACTTTTCGCGCTAATGTCCCCGGCCCCGGCCGAAGCCTTCAGCGGGATCTATTACGACCATTCCGGGCGAAGCGCGATCAAGGTAAGCCCCTGCGGGGCCGGCTTGTGCGGGCGCATTGTCTGGCTGAAAAATGCCGCTCACAGCAAGGCGTGCGGCACTGCCATCATCGGCGGCGGGAAGCGAGTCGGCAAATCCTATGACGAAGGCTGGATTTACAACCCGGAAAACGGCAGGAAATACAATGTCGAAGTCACCCAGATCAGCGCTTCCCAGCTCAAGGTGATGGGCTACGCCGGCTCCAAGATGTTGTCGAGGACGATGGTATGGCGCCGTGCGCCTTCCAACCTCAAGCCTTGCAGCCGGACCCGGAGTGTCACGGTAGGCAAACCGGAGCTCATCGATTTGAACTGGGGTGCGTTCCCACAAGCCGATTCCGGATCTGAACCCCAAGAGCAGAACAAGAAAACAAACTGAGATCCACCGCCGACAGGCTGGTGCGCGCCGGCAACATCGACGTGCCGGTTATCGAAAGCGTCACGGCGCTGGACCTGCCGTTGTCTGGCCGATGCGGCAGGCGCAAGCGCGCTTTTGAATTTCGAAATCGAGGTTCGGTCAAGGCGATGGCCCGAATGCACTAGTGCCCGCCGCCGCCGGCAAGGCCGACGCCGGTAACCAGCGCAATCCAGACCTTGATGCGGAGACCCCAGGCCTTGATGATTCCGAGTCCGCCGAGAATGTGGGCCATGACGCCATGGCCGAGATTGCGGTAATAGGTCTGGACGATGCACCCGCTTCCGTTGACCAGGGTCTCCCGATGCTCCGGGTGAACCATCTCGAGAAGCACCGCGACCTCGCCGCGATTGGAGAATTCCCTGGGCTCGAGCAGACGTCCGGTCGGCGCGATCTGTCCCGCGGCGATCTCCGGCTGGATCGCGGAAATCCGTGCGGGCAAGACGGAGTCCACCATGGCGACGTTGAAGTTGGTGTCACAGGCGACTTCCGCCGGCATGCCGACGTAAAGCACCGAGCGGGCGACCTGCGAAAAGCCGGCGAAGACGCGCTTGGGATGGGACTCGTCCCGGTCGGGGATGATGAGCATCGCCGGCTTTGACGCGATTTGGGAGGCCCGGGCGCCGATATGGAGGGTGAGCTGGTCGACCACGCCGTTCACCTGGGACCGGACGGTCGTTTTCGCCAGCTCCACCTTTGCCTGCTCAAGTGCTGCATTCGCGCTTGCGCGCTGGGCCGTCAGCACCTCGTTCAACTGAATGTTCGCTTCGTCAAGCAGGGCCTGCGCCTGGGCGACCTTGGCTTCGCCGGCCGCCTTGTCGGCAACGGCCGACTGGTAGCGGCGTTCGTTAAAGGCGGGAGACCCGCGTGCCCGCAGAGAGTTCTGGTCCTCGAACACCTCGTTCGCCTGCTGGAGGACGGCCTTCTCCTTGTCCAGGGACGCCTGGGCGGAGCGCAATTCGGCCTCGGCCAGGGCGAACGACTTGTCGACTTCGGCCAGCTTGAGCTCGGCGGTCTTCACCGCGGCCTGTTCCGTCGCGGCGTTCACCGTGAAGAGCACCTGCCCCGGTCTCACGCGGGATCCGTTGTCGACCTCGATGCTCACGACGGTGCCGCCGTTCTCGCTGACGACCGGCACGGTCCGGAACGGAACGAAGCCCGTGTAGGACTTCGGGTAATAGTAGAAGACGACGAAGAAAACGATGAAGGCGAGCGCCAGCCAGACAAATAGCGCCATGTGCACATTGTAGAGCGTGATGGGTATGCCCTTCCATCGCAGATAGAGGATCCGCAGGATGAAGGGGATGGAGGTGACGGTCAGCTCAATCACTGTCGGCTCCTCCCGCGGCCTGCGCCGTCTGCTTTGCGGGCGCCTTCTTCCGTGAACGCGTCGCCGCCGTCTTGGGCGCCGCGGCGGGCGCTTTCGCGGTCGGAGCAGCCTTGGCGGCCTGCCGCGGAGGGACCGGCACCGGATCCGGCGGAGGTTTCGCCGCCGGTTCGGCCTGCACCCGTCTGCCGTGGCGGTCGTGCTCGCCAATATTCTCATGCTGCAGCTCTTCGAGCAGCGCGCCTTCAATCTCGCCCTTGAGCGTGTGCTGTTTCATGGGTTCGAACCAGAGCATGAGATCGCGCGCCAGCGCGGTCGCGATCAGGGCAAGGGGCAGCAGGATGCTGAAATGTCTTATGGGCGGAAAGATCTCGTACGCGAAAGCGATCATGAGGAGCGTCGGGATCGTCGTCTTGAGCGGTGTCCCCTCATTGTGCCGCTCCGCAAAACGGTCAAAGCGGGCATAGAAATGAAACACGGCGAACAGCAGCAGAAAGAGGAGAATGAGCGCGGCATAGGCGGTCCCGTCGGTCTCACCCGGCGGCGTCCACCAGGGGACCGTATGCCCCTCCGCAGCATGCCCTTCGGAAGCCTGTTCCGAAGCGATCGCGGGAGCTCCGGCCAACGCGATTGAAGCGATCAATACGCCCAAACGGGTCCGGAAGTATCGCATCATTCCCAGTTGTTCCTTTCCCGACGGTGTTTTCCGGTCTGATCGCTTCGTCCACGGCCTGAAGCTCGGCCGCCGGCAATTTCTTCGCGCGCAGGTTGAATTTTCAATTGCCCACTACCTACAAGATGCACACTGCGAACTGGAAAAGAAAGCGCTATCGACAATGCCCGAGTGGCCCTTAAGGCAAAGGTCCACTTCTGTTCGGCCCAGGATCACCTACCCGGCTTCGAGGCGCATGCGCGACGGTTGGCGTGGCAGGTGAACCTCGGTGTCAACAAATTGCTAGGAGTGAAACACGCCATATGAGAAGGAGGTCCGAAGCGCAAAGGCTCGCTTGCCGACGCGGACTTCGGGCCGGCCACCGAAGCGCGATGTGGAGGGATCTTCGTTCTGGACAAGGCAATCCCCATAAGCCCCACGCGCACGGTGCTGTTGACCGGGCTGGCGATGTTGGCGTTCGCCGCGAACTCTCTGCTCACCAGGATGGCACTGGGGCCCCAGCTCATCGACGCGGCGACCTTTACCAGTGTCCGCGTCTGTTCCGGCGCAATCATGCTGGGCCTGATCCTGGTTTGGCGCGGCGGCGCCGGTCGGCCGGGTGCGGCGGACTGGCGGTCTGTCATGATGCTGTTCGCCTATATGGTCTGTTTTTCGTTTGCCTACCTCTCGCTCACCGCCGGCACGGGCGCGCTCATTCTGTTCGGCGCGGTGCAAGTCACGATGTTCGTTACCGCGTTGCGACAGGGAGAGAACTTCACGTTGATTTCCTGGGGCGGCCTGCTCCTCGCCGTCTTCGGCCTGATCTATCTCGTCTCGCCCGGCCTGACCGCGCCGGACCCGATCGGCGCCGTCCTGATGGCACTCGCCGGCGTGGCCTGGGGCGCCTACTCGTTGCTGGGAAGGAGCGCGGCGGATCCGCTCCAGGCGACAACCCGCAACTTCGCCTACACGTTGCCACTGGTCCTGGTCGTTTCCCTCGTCTTCATGGACGGCTACCACAGTTCGGCGAAAGGCCTGGCACTCGCCGTCGCCTCGGGGGCGATCGCGTCGGGCTGCGGATATGTCATCTGGTACGCGGCGCTTTCAGGCCTGTCGGCGATGCGGGCGGCGACGGTCCAGCTTTCCGTACCGGTCATCGCCGCACTCGGCGGTGTCCTTCTGTTGTCGGAAGACATGACCTTCCGCCTGCTGCTCGCGTCGGCTGCAACACTGGGCGGCGTTGGACTCGTTTTGACGCAGAAGATGGCCGCTCAATCCGCAAGCGACACCCGAGGTTAGGAACCCGGCGGGCAAGCCGCGTACAGGACTCCGAGCGGAACCGGATCGTTCAACAAGGCCAGCGCCTGGGCGAACATGAAGCTGCCTTCATCATGCAGGGCAAGACCCTTTTCATCGCCGTCGTTTTCAACAGGCACGACCCGGAACGCCAGCGCATGCGCGTCGAAGACGAGCCCCTTGTCCCGCGCCTTGCCGAAGACCATCGGTTTGCCATGCTCCAGCCTGATGGTTGCGTCGGGCGTTGCCGCCTTTTCGTTGATCGGTCCGAACGCACCGTCATTGTAGACGATGCAGTTCTGCAATATCTCAACGAAGGATGTGCCACGGTTCGCCTGGGCCCGGACGAGAAGCCCGGGCAGATGATCCTGTAGCGTATCCGCCGAGCGCGCGACAAAACGCGCGCCTGAACCGAGCGCGAACTGCACGGCATTCGCCGGCCGCTCGACCACGCCATCGGGCGTTGTCGGTGACCGCGTGCCAATGGCCGAGGTCGGCGAAGCCTGCCCCTTGGTCAATCCGTAAATCGCGTTGTTCAGCAGCAGCATGTTGAGGTCCACGTCGCGCCGCAGCGCATGGGCAACGTGATTTCCGCCGATGGACAGGAAATCGCCGTCACCACCGACAACCCAGATGTCGAGATCGGGACGCGCGAGCTTCAGGCCGGTCGCGATCGCCGGGGCGCGGCCGTGAATGGTGTGGAACCCGTAAGTCGACAGGTAATACGGAAACCGCGCCGCACATCCGATGCCCGAAACGAACACCGTTTCATCGGGCGAGCGGCCGATACGCGCGAGGGCCGTGCGAACCGCTTTGAGAATCGCGTAGTCGCCACAGCCGGGACACCAGCGCACTTCCTGATCGGAGGCGAAATCGGCGGGCTTGAAAGGCATCTCGTTCATGCCGCTGCCTCCTTCAACCGGGAGACGAGGTGCGTCTTCAAATCGTCGACGCGGAACGGCTGGCCTGTAACCTGGGTGATCGGCTCGATCGCCCTGAGGTAGGTCGCCCGCAAGAGAAGGTTGAGCTGGCCGCTGTTGAGCTCCGCGCAGGCCACGCGTTCGAAGCGCTGCAAAACGGCGTCGATACCGCGTGGCAACGGCCAAAGCTGGCGAAGATGAAGATGCCCGACCGCGTAGCCCTGAGAGCTCAACTCGGTCACCGCCTGCCGAATCGCGCCATAGGTCGACCCCCATCCGATAACCAGGAGCTCGCCGCTCTCGCTGCCGGTCTCGATCCCGGCGGGCGGTTGGCGTTCGGAGATGCGGAGGATCTTCTCCGCGCGCAGACGCGTCATCTCGGCGTGGTTGCCGGGATCGTAGGAGATGTGTCCGTCGTTCGCCGACTTCTCCAGACCCCCGATGCGATGCGCCAGCCCGGGCGTGCCGGGTGGAACCCAGTTGCGCGCGAGCGTCCCGGTGTGTCGGGCATAGGGGTGAAAATCGTCCTGGCTCTTCGGTCCGGGTGAAACGAAAGCCTCGGACTCCCGATCGTCGGGCGGATCCCACCTGCTGACCGCATTCGCCAGATAGGCATCGCAGAGTACGATCACCGGCGTCATGGCTTCAACGGCAAACCGGGCGGCCTCGATCATTGCGTCATAGCATCCCGCCGGCGTTGCCGGCGCCAGGACGGGACACGGCGCCTCGCCGTGCCGGCCGAACACCGCCATGGACAGATCCGACTGTTCCGGTTTCGTCGGCATGCCCGTCGAAGGGCCTGCGCGCTGCACATCCAGCACGACCAGCGGCAGTTCCGCCGCAACCGCGAGACCGAGCGCCTCGGTCTTGAGCGCCAGTCCGGGTCCCGAACTCGCCGTGATTCCGATAGCACCGCCATATGATGCACCGATGGCCGCGCAGGCCGCTGCGATTTCATCCTCCGCCTGAAATGTCCGAACGCCGGAACCGACGCGCGCCAGTTCATGCAACAGTGCGGATGCGGGTGTGATGGGATAGGAGCAGTAGATCACGTCACGGCCGGACATCTTCGAGACCGTTGCGATGCCGCGCGCCATGGCAGCCGTCCCGGAGATCATCTCCTGGGCCTTGTCGGTGCGCCTCTGTTCCAGCCTGGGAAACGCACCGGCGAACGCAAGTTCCATCGTCTCGCCGTAAGCGTGCCCGGCGTCGAGCGCCGCGGTATTTGCCGCGGCCACCTCGGGCGTGTCTTTGAACCTGGTCCCGATCCAGCCTTTGACCACCGAACGGTCCAGATCAAACAACCAGCTAACAAGACCCATGACCCAGAAATTCTTGGATCGCAGCGCCTGCTTGCGCCCGATCCCGAGAGGCGCCACCGCCTCCAGCGTTCGCTTTGAAATGTCGAGGACCTTGACGTCGTGTCCGGTGAGACTGCCGTCCTCAAGCGGGTTGGCGTCCAGCCCCGCCTTTTTGAGACTTCGCGCGTCGAAGCCAGATTCATCCACGATGACGGTTCCGCCCGGGCGCACGGCACCGATGTTCGTCACGAGCGCTGCGGCATTGAACGCGACGAGCACATCGGCTTCGTCGCCGTGGGTCAGGACATCGCCCTCGCCCACCTGAATCTGATACGCCGAGACGCCGAATGTGGTTCCCGCCGGCGCGCGGATTTCGGCGGGAAACTCGGGAAACGTCATGAACCCGGCACCCTGACTGGATGCCGTTCTCGTAAACTGCAGGCCTGTCAGCTGTATGCCGTCGCCGCTGTCGCCGGCGAAACGCACAACCATACCGGTCGTCTGTTGCCGATCACCGCTTTCGGTCGATGACGTTTTGAGCATCTCAGGCCATCTCGGTTTCGGCCGGTTTCGGGCTGAGGTGGTTCAGCTTGTCCGGTTTGTCACACCACTCATCGGCGTCGGGCAGCGGATCCTGGGCGCTGGTTATGTTCGGCCAGACAGCAGCATATCTGGTGTTGAGCTCAACCCACTTCCCGGCGTCCGGTTCCGTGTCGGCAATGATCGCCTCCGCGGGACACTCCGGTTCGCACACCCCGCAATCGATACATTCGTCGGGGGCGATCACGAGCATGTTCTCGCCCTCATAGAAGCAATCGACCGGGCACACCTCGACGCAGTCGGTGTATTTGCAGCGAATGCACGCTTCCGTAACGACATAGGTCATGAGCCGTTCCCGATCTCCTGAATGGTCCGGAAAGGGATTGATGGTTGTCGGGGAACGTCAATACGCCGCCGCTTGCGGGGCGTCAGTCAACTAGTTGCCATTCGGCGTTCAATGGGGTGGCGCGGAAATCCGGCGCGGCGTGTGTCAACTAATTGCTATCGCACGCGGGTGAGACCGCGCAGGCTGATGTCAAAGCTACTCATGTGCATACAGCGAGGAGATAGCGATGTCAGCGTCAGAGGTGCGCGTTGCGCGCGACCGAAAGTCCCTCACCGTCTATTGGCTCGACGGTTCGGCTTCGACCTACAGCGCGCAATACCTTCGCGAGAACGGCCGCTCGGCGGATGCAGTACGCGAACGCATCGAAGGTGTGAGCCCGGAGCGATCGCCGGAGCTTGATATCACGTCGGTCGAGGTCGTCGGGAGCTACGCCCTGAACATCCGGTTCTCGGACGGCTACGAGCGCGGCATCTATCCCTGGAAATACCTCGAGGCACTGAGCGAGGAACTCGCCGGAGTACCGCCCGTGAACGCGACCCCTTGCTGAGCCCGGACTGGAACAGGAGACATTAGGCACATGGCAACAGACGAAATCACCGACGGCACCTCCAGCGTGGAGTGCGACGTCCTCGTCATCGGCGGTGGAACGGCCGGACCGATGGCCGCGCTGAAGGCGAAAAAAAAGAACCCCGAGGCCAAGGTCATTTTGCTCGAAAAGGCCAACGTGAAGCGGTCCGGCGCCATTTCCATGGGGATGGACGGTCTCAACAACGCTGTGATCCCGGGCCACTCGACACCGGAGCAGTACACAAAGGAAATCACGATCGCCAATGACGGTATCTGCGACCAGAAGGCCGTCTACAAATACGCCCAGAATTGCTACGAGATCATCCAGGAGCTGGACAGCTTCGGCATTCGCTTCCTGAAGGATGAGAACGGCGAATTCGATGTGAAGAAGGTGCATCACATCGGCACCTACGTGTTGCCGATGCCGAACGGTGACACCGTCAAGAAGGCGCTGTATCGCCAGCTCAGACGCGCCCGGCTTCTGATCTCCAACCGTTACATGGCGACGCGGCTTCTGACCGGAAAAGACGGTCGCGTGTCCGGCGTGATCGCGGTGAACACGCGAACGGCCGAGTTTCTGATCATCCGTGCCAAGGCCGTCGTGCTGTGCATGGGAGCCGCCGGCCGGCTCGGGCTACCGACCTCGGGATACATGTTCGGCACCTATGAGAACGCGACGAATTCGGGCGACGGATACGCCATGGCGTATCATGCCGGTGCCGCGCTCGCGAACCTGGAGTGCTTCCAGATCAACCCGCTCATCAAGGACTACAACGGTCCTGCCTGCGCCTACGTCGCCGGTCCGTTCGGCGCCTATACGGCCAACAACGAGGGGGACCGCTTCATCGAGTGCGATTACTGGTCCGGGCAGATGATGCAGGAGTTCTATAACGAACTTCAGTCCGGCAAGGGTCCCGTGTTCCTGAAGATGGATCATCTACACGAGGAAACCGTCAACGAGATCGAGCGCACCCTGCACAATGTGGAACGACCGACCCGGGGCCGGTTTCACGAGAACCGCGACACCAGCTACCACCGGGAAATGGTGGAAATGCACATCTCGGAGATCGGCTTCTGCTCGGGTCACAGCGCATCCGGCGTGTTCGTCGACGAGTTCGCCCGGACGACCGTTCCGGGGCTGTATGCCGCCGGCGACATGGCAAACGTTCCGCACAACTACATGCTTGGTGCGTTTACCAACGGCGCTATCGCAGGCGAAGACGCCATGGACTATTCTGCCGAGGTCGATCTTGCCGACTATGACGAAGACGAGATCGCGGCCGAGAAGAACTGGGTTCTGGCGGCAACCAAACGCGACGACGGGATTCCGCCCAACCAGATCGAGTACAAGACCCGCCGGCTGGTGAACGACTACCTGCAACCGCCGAAAGTCACGCGCAAGATGGAGCTCGCGCAGGATCGCTTCGCCGAAACCCGCGAAGACATGGACACGTCGATGTTCGTGACGAACGCGCATGAACTGATGCGCGCGCTGGAGGTGCGCTCCATCATGGACTGTGCGGATATGGCGGCGTTCGCATCGCTCTACCGCACCGAGAGTCGCTGGGGTCTCTACCACAACCGGATCGATCATCCCGAACGCGACAACGAGAACTGGTTCTGCCACACGCTGCTTTCGAAGAAGAACGACAGGATGGTCTGCGAAAAGCGGGACGTGGACCCCTACATCATACCGATCGCGGACGATGAAAAGGACCTCTACGACAAACAAAGGATCACGGCGCAAGGCTGACGCGCGCCGCGACAAGCGATTGCGAAGGACGTAATCATGCCAACAGCAAATACACCCACAACGGTTCCCGTCGTCGTCGATGACGCCAAGTGCATCGCCGAGAAGGGCTGCACGGTCTGTGTCGACATCTGTCCGCTGGACGTACTCCGCATATCGGAGATGTCCGGCAAGGCGTACATGAAGTACGACGAGTGCTGGTACTGCATGCCATGCGAGTCGGACTGTCCCACGGGCGCGGTGACCGTGAACATTCCATATCTGCTGCGCTAGAGGACCTCGCATGTCCGAACCGTTTGAAGAATACGACGACATTGAAGACATCGCCGGGGAGCTCAAGGACTCCGATCCGTCGGTGCGCCAGGTCGCGGTCATGAGCCTCGCCGACAGCGCGGACGAGGCGGCCATCCCCTACCTCGCGGAAGCACTGGGCGACGAGGCCGTTGAGGTCCGCAGGCAGGCCGCGATTGCGTTGGGCGAGTTTGACGGGCCTGCGGCGAGCGCGGCGTTGGCGCGCGCCATAGCGGACAGCGACCCGACCGTGGCCGCAGCGGCCGCGGACAGTCTTGCCGAGCTCAAGGACCCGGCGGCGGCCGATCCGTTGCTGCCCCTCGCCTCGCACGAAAGCGAATTCGTCCGCAAGTCCGTTCTGCGCGCGTTGAAGGAATTGCGGCGACCCGAGGCGCTCAAACCGGCGCTCGCGGCGCTGGAGGATCCGGATGCCGAGGTTCGCGTTCAGGCTGTCGGGGTTATCGGCTTCCTGCAACTGGAGGAATCCCTGCCCGCGCTGAAGTCGGCGGCAGGCGACAAGGATCCGCTCGTGCGCCGTGCCGCCATCAGTGCGCTTGGTTTCTCCAAGGCCGCACCGGCCGGAGAAGCGCTTGTCATGGCGCTCTCGGACGAGGACTGGATGGTGCGCGAGATGGCGGCGGAAACGCTTGGCAAGAGCCGGATCGCGGCGGGAGAATCGGAACTCATTGCACTGCTCGGCGACGACTTCTGGCAGGTCCGCCTGAAGGCGACACGCACCCTGGGCAAGATGGGCACCCGCAGTGCCGTATCGGACATCGGACCGTTCCTCGGCCACGAGCAGTCCAATCTTCGCAAGGAGGCGGCTGCCGCCCTGGGCGAGATCGCCGACCCCGGGGCGCTTCCGTTCCTCGCGCCCTATGTCGATGATCCGGACCCCGACGTCCGCAAGAACGTCCGATGGGCCATTGAACGTATTGGCGGTGACAGGGAGGCGGCCGGATAAGCGGTTCCGCAAGGACGAGAATGGGGGCGAGATCGCAAGATGCGTTGGCTGCATTCGAGGATTTGACCAGATCCGCATCCGGAAGCTCCGACCGTCCCGGCCAGGCTCGCCAGGCGCGCGATGACGGGCCGAAAGCAAGCCGTACCGGAAAACCGAAATACGTCGTCATCCGCGACTGGCTGACCGACCGCATCCTCGGCGGGCATTTCGCCCGCGGTGAGCAGCTTCCCAGTGAACACGACCTGATGGACAAGTTCTCGGTGAGCCGTGTCACCGCCCGCCAGGCGCTGAACAGTCTGCGGGAATTCGGCCTGATCGAAAGCCGGCGGGGCAAAGGATACTTCGTGCGTCAGCTCACCGCCGTGCACCAGCTCGAGCGCCTGGAAGGCTTTGGCGAGATCATGGCGCCACTCGGCGTGCCCACACGCTCGGACGTGATCGAGTTGCTCGAGATACCGGCAACCGACAAGGAGATCGTGGAGGCGTTGCGCCTCTCGCCCGGCGAACTGGTGACGCGTATCGCGCGCCTGCGCCTCGCGGGCGGCGCCGTCATGTCGCTCGACGTCAGTTATTTCCCGATCGAAGTCGGGCGGCGGTTGGCGCAACAGGACCTGGCCCGCGCCGACGTGTTTGCCCTGCTCGAGGAACGACTCGATATCGAGCTCAGCTACGCGGATCTGAGAATTGACGTGGTCCCGGCCGATCGGCGCCATGCGGCCTTTCTCGGTGTCAAAACCGGTACGCCGGTCATACGCATCCGTCGTCTGACACACGACGTGAACGGCAATCCGATCGATTTCGAATACCTCTACAGCCGGGTGGAAACGCTCTGTTTCAACGCCCGCATCACCCGCCACTAGACGCTTCGCTGCCCGAAGAAAGCCGGGTGCTTTCAGCACACCATTGCCGCCCGCAGGAGCGTGCGAGTGTGAACCGGACTGTCCCGGTCTCGGCGGATGGCACAGCAACTTGTATTGCCGGTTGCAAACGCCGCTTGGCTGAATTTTGTGCGCCGCAAGGCATTTCGCCTAAACGCCGAGCAGATCTGGACGATTTCGGGCTCGGGCCCGGGACGGCAATAGTTAAGAAAATCCTAATGGCGCCCGCGACTTAGAACTTTCTCACGCGATTCAGACCCGAATTGGCACGCTCGTTGCCCTCTTAGATGGGTACGAACGGACAAGTTAGCGCCAAGACAGGAGTCTGACCATGTTGCTATCGAGATCAGCCTTGGCCGGCATCGCACTCGTCTCACTGACCGCAATTCCGGTGAAAGCTGAGACCATCAAGATCGCCATCGGCCACCAGAGCATGTGCACGGACACCTACACCGCGGGCATCGTGGTGAAGGAACTCAAGCTACTGGAAAAGCACCTTCCGAGAACGGGCAAATACAAGGACGTCAAATACGACATTAGCTGGGCCGACTACAGCTCGGGCGGACCCATCACGAACCAGATGCTCGCGAACAAGCTCAATTTCGGCGTCATGGGCGACTATCCGCTGATCGTGAACGGCGCCAAGTTTCAGGCGACCAAGTCGCTGCGCACCGTTTATGTCGCGGGAACGGGATACAATCTGAAGGGGTCCGGCAACGCGATCGTCGTGCCCGTGAAGTCGGACCTGTATGAGCTGAACGACCTCAAGGGCAAGTCCGTCTCGACACCGGTCGGCAGCGCCGCGTGGGGCATGTTGCTGAAGGCGATGCAGGACGCCAAGTTCAGCAAGTCGGACTACACCCTGAAAAATCAGAGCCCGGCCGTTGGCGCCGCCAACATTGCCGCTGGCAAGATCGACGCGCACGCCGACTTCTGCCCGTGGTCCGAGATCATGGAATTTCGCGGGACCGGCCGAAAGATATTCGACGGCTCGGAGGCAGGCGTTCCTTACCTGCACGGTGTCGTGGTGCGTGAGGACTTCGCGGAGAAGTACCCGGAAGTCGTCGTTGCCTTCCTGAAGGCCGTGTATGACGCCGGAAAGTGGATCGAGGCGGATCCGGTCAAGGCGACGGACGAAATGGAGAAGTGGACCGGCGTCGAGAAGGAGGTCCTTTACCTCTACTTCTCGAAGGGCGGAATTCTCACGCTTGATCCGACGATCAAGGACCCGTGGGTCGACGCGCTGAAGTTCAACCACACGGTCCTGACCCGCGAAAAAGCGATCCCGCCGCTCGATTTCGACGCCTGGATCACCGAGGACTACATCAAAGCGGCCTACAAGGAGTTGGGCAAGGACTATGCCGCCGAACGGGCGAAAGTCGTCGATCCCGTCGTGGCGAATGCGGACCTGCCGTTCGAGATCTGGCACTCGCGGGACGGCATCTCCGAGTATCCCGATATGAAGTCCTTCCTGAAGGCGGTTGCGGGTTTCCGGGCAACCGGCGCCAAGCTGAATTCCACATACGTCTATGACAAGGAGACCGGCCTCAAGCTGTTCGGGAAGACCGCGTTTTACGTGACATCGCCGGACGGAGAATACGCGACCTTCCTGCGCAAAAAGGAAGCGGAGAAACATGCGGAAAAGACCGGTGGCAAGGTGATCGGCTTTGAAGAAGCCATCGCCTCCGCAGCTTCTTAGGGGCGTCGAGCAACGCCGCCAGCCGGGTCCCGGAGCGAGGTATTGGCTCCACCTCCCCCCGCTCCGGGGCCCGGCGGATACGACAACGGAAGAAGGGCGATGACTGCGCAGGCTGCAGAGATAGTCAAAGACAAGCGCGAAAGCTCAAAGACACGCGCACCCTCACCGACGGTCGAACCGGAAGGCGAGATCGCGATTGCCGAGAACGCCGGCGGCTCGACGCAGGAGCAGGCTCAGCGGCCGAACCAACCACCGGATGACCAGCGTTGGTTCGGACTTGCAATGTCGGACGTGATCTCCGCGTCGAAAACGTTCGGCATCAGTGGTGCCGCCCTGTTGATCGGCTTGGCGGTCTGGCACTGGGCCACGGCCACAAGTTTCAACCTGTACATCAATTTCGAAAACGTTCCGCCACCGCTCGCCGTCTGGGCATCATTCATCACGCATCTCGGCGGGCAGGAGTTCTACATTCATGTCGCCGTCAGCATGCGCCGCATCCTGATCGGCTATTTTCTCGCCAGCCTCCTCGGCATCGTCGTGGGTATTGCCATGGGACGCTCGCGGCTGGTGCGCGATTTCCTGAACCCCTATATCGAGGTTCTTCGCCCGATCCCGGCGGTTGCGTGGATTCCCCTGGCGATCCTCATGTGGCCCACCGAGGAATCGTCGATCGTCTACATCACGTTTCTCGGCGCCTTCTTTCCGATCGTGCTGAACACGATCCATGGCGTGGAGCAGACGCCCGAGGTGCTCGTTCGCGCGGCAACCTCGCTGGGGGCCTCGAGAATGCAGGTTTTCTGGCATGTGGTCATTCCGGCCGCACTCCCCTCGATCGCCGCGGGTCTCGCCATTGGCATGGGCGTCTCGTGGTTCTCGCTGCTCGCCGGAGAGATCATATCGGGGCAGTACGGCATCGGCTATTTCACCTGGAACGCCTACTCCCTCATCAACTATCCGGACATTGTCGTCGGCATGCTTGTGATCGGCGGCCTCGGAATGGCCTCCACGCTGGCCGTGCGCCTGATGACCCGGCCGCTTCTCGCCTGGCAAAGGAGAACGCGATGAGCGCCGTCCTCGGTACCATTCGCCACGCCGTGTCGGACCGGTTTCGGCTCTGGCTGACCATCACCTTCGGCTTCGTCGTTGCATATTACGTGGCGATGATGATCGGGCTGATTGTCCGCTTCGGCAGCTTGCCCAACTATGTCGAGTATTACGACTGGTTCGGAAACGTCGCGCACATCGTGCGCAGCACGCCTTCCGTTCAGGACATGATCCCGATCATTCTCGAAGAGTGGCTGGTGGAAATCGGCTACATGAACACCGATTTCGGGATGGGAATCTCCGAATGGAGCCTGACCCTCATTCCCCCCAAGATTATTCTTTCACTCGTCCTCGGCGCGCTCATGGCCACGGCGCTGGTGTTGCTCATGCGCAAGCGGGAGTGCTCCGCGGCGACCGTGCACAGTGCGGGCGGAGCCGTGGGCATCGGATCGGCTCTTGTCGCGCTGTCGAACCTCACCATGAGCTGGGTCGTGTGCTGCTCGACGCCATCCTGGGTCGTCGGCCTGGCGATGATGGGCCTGGGTGTTTCCACGTCGCTTGCGCTCGAACCATACGGGTTCTGGCTGAACGCGGGAGGATTCCTGCTGCTCGCCGGCTCCGTCTTCTGGATTGCCTATGCGCAGACCCGGCGCGATGCCGACAGCAAGACCGTGCGCGGCGCAACCATGCACGCGCGATGAGGCCAGGATCGTGAAAGAAAATCGGAGAGATCCACGAAGATGCTGAACCAGGTCGTTAATCTCCGCGAGCGCACGCGGTCCACGCCATCGCAATCGCGCCAGGGCGTACCATCGTCGGACCGAGGCCACATCGAGATCAAGAACGTGTCCGTACGCTTCGGCGATGGATACGCGTCGCACCTCGCGGTGACCGACACGTCACTGGACATCAAGCCCGGCGAGTTCGTCTGCATCCTCGGTCCTTCCGGCTGTGGCAAGTCCACATTGCTGAACACGATCGCCGGTTACGTCATGCCGACGAGCGGGGAAGTCGTGGTGGACGGCACACCCGTCGTTGGTCCGGGACCGGAACGCGGAATGGTCTTCCAGCAATATTCTCTGTTCCCGTGGAAGACCATTCGCGAGAACGTCGCCTTCGGCCCGAAGGTCGGAGGTGCAAGCCGGGCCGGTGCGCAGAGCCTCGCCAACACCTTTCTGGCCATGGTCGGCCTGTCCAAATTCGCCGACAAGTATCCCGCTGAGTTGTCGGGCGGCATGCAGCAGCGCGTCGGCATTGCGCGAGCGCTCGCAAATTATCCCTCGGTCCTCCTGATGGACGAGCCGTTCGGCGCGCTCGATGCGCAAACACGGCTCATGATGCAGGAGAACCTGCTCGGCATCTGGTCGGAATTCCGCATTACGGTCGTCTTCGTGACGCACGACGTGGACGAGGCCGTCTTCCTCGCTGACCGCGTGCTGATCATGAGCGCAGCCCCCGGTCAGATCCTGGAAGACCTTGAGGTCGACCTCGCCCGTCCGCGCGATCCGTCGATCGCCACCAGCAAGAAATTCATCGAGATCAAGAAGCACTGCCTGGCCATGATCCGGGCGGAGAGCCTGAAGACGTTTGAACAGCAGAACGGGTAGTTTGCCATGAAACGCATCAAGCCAAACGGACTTCTCAGCCATGCCTTTGCGGCAATCATGCTGTTGGGGTTGATCGCCGTCACTGCGGCGCCGGCAATCGCGGAACTCGACAAGCGGGATTTCGACCCGCCGAAGGCGGTGACAGGTTTCGCGCTCTCGGATCATAAGAAGAAGCCGTTCGGTCCCGAGCGGTTCAAGGGCACGTGGACGTTGATGGTCCTCGGATACACCCATTGTCCAGACGTGTGCCCTTTCACCCTCACCAATCTCGCCCTGGTTACCGAGCAGCTGAAGTTTCAACTTCCGCCCGATTCCATTCCTCAGGTGGTCTTCGTCGGGGTTGATCCCGACCGGGACGCGGAGGTCCTCCCCGACTACATGCCCCATTTCGATCCGGATTTTCTCGGCGTCACCGGCGACTGGCCCGAGGTCAAGAAGCTGGTCGAGGCGCTGGACGGTTTCGTGCGGTCCGACAAAAAAGGCAAGGACGACGAAGGTTATCTCGTGCGCCACTCCTCGCGCATCAGCGTCATCAACCCAAACGGCAAGATCGTGAGTCAGATCAATCCGCCCCTGCCGCCAAACGAGGCCGCGATCTTCATCTCCAGCCTGATGCGGAAGCACAACAAGGCCAACGCCAGCGTTGGTCAGTAGAGAGAGGTTAGACGACCAATGTCTTACAAACGATCCGCAAGAATTATCGCTTTGATCATGATGGTGTCCGCAGGGCTCGCCCTCCCAACCGCAATCCATGCGGACACCGGTCTCAGCGCGGCGAATGCCTGGATCCCCCTGGCGCCGCCGAACATGAAAGTTCATGCCGGGTACCTGGAACTCACGAATTCTTCGAGCCAGCCGCGCTATCTCGTCGATGTGACCAGCCCGATCTACGAGAGCGCGGAGCTCCATGTCTCGCGCGTGGTCAACGACGTCGCCACCATGGAGCGCCTGGCTCAGATCGAGCTGCCGCCGGGCAAGACCGTCCTTTTCGAACCGGGCGGGCTTCACCTGATGCTGATGGGACCGAAAAGCAAGCAGACCGATGGCGAGGAAATCCCCCTGACGCTCGTTTTCCAGAACGGCGAGAAGCTCGACACCCGCGCGAAAGTCACCGCCGCGAAACAGATGAAAGGCGATCACAGCCATCACGGCCATGGGACGCATAAGAAAAAAGGCATGTAACGACGACCGGTCACGGTTTCCGGGCCGCCATGGGCGGCGCGTGTGCGCCGGCGGTACGGCACTGCTGTTCGCGGTTGCAAGTCTGGCGCCCAGTGCAAGCCGCGCCGACATGATTGACACCAGCGGCTTGAAACCATGGGAAGTATGCGGCTTGTGCCACGGCATTGACGGCATTAGCCGCATGCAGAAGTTCCCCAAACTGGCCGGCCAGGACAAGGCGTATCTTGAAAAGCAACTGCGCGATTTCCGGGCCAGGGCGCGCCAGAACGACGGTGGCCAGATGGCAGCCATCGTGACCGAGATCGAGGAAGACGAGATCCCTGTCGTCGCGGCGCACTTCTCGTCTTCCGCCCCCCCGAATCCGATTCCGTCCGACGCCGCAGACACCGATTTTTCCCGCGCGAAGACCCTGTTTCTGAGTGGTGACACGGAGGCCGGCATACCCGCTTGCAAGGGGTGCCATCTGCCCTCCTCCCGTGGCCCGATTGCCGGTCCCCGCATCACCGCACAGCATCCCGGGTACCTCGCCAAGCAGCTACGCGATTTCCGCTCCGGCGACCGGTCCAACGACACGACCGGGACGATGCCGGAGATCGCCGCAAAGCTCACGGATGCCGAAATCGACGCCCTCGCGGCGTACATCGCCGGTCTCCCCCGAGAGCAGAGCTAACAGACGGAGGATTGGGAATGCATGCCACCATCGAGCGGACCGGACCTCACGACATGGCGAGTGCCGCCGGCAAACTGTCGGCCATCTATCTGACGGAGACACTTTCGGAGCTGAACGAAGGATCAGGTTTCCTGGACCGTCTCAGCCTGAGCGATATTCAGGACGTCAAACGCGCATCGGTGGCCCTCGCGCTGGAACCGAATGAAGCAGCATTCAACCAGGGCGAGCCGCACAAGGGCATCTATCTGATTGAAAGCGGCCGGGTGAAGACTTTCTACACCGGCCCAACCGGAAAAGAGATCACCCTCGCGTTCTGGCCGGCGGGTCATTTCGTCGGCGGACCGGAAGTATTCGGCGGCGGCAGTCACATGTGGTCGGCCGTTGCCCTCGAGCCGTGCCGCCTGCGCTATCTGCCCGGGCCGGCAATCCGCGCGCTCGTCGAGCGCAAACCCGCATTCGCCGTCGGCCTGATCGAAGGCCTTGTCGCAAAGGGCAAATGCTATTCCGCGCTCGTGCAAATGCTGGGCACGCGGTCGGCGGCGGAACGCCTCGCGCAACTTCTCCTGATCCTTGCCGAACTGCATGGCAAGCGCCAGGGCGGCTCCCTGATCATCGAGCGCGAGATCACCCACGATCAACTTGCCCACATTGTCGGCTCAACCCGCCAGTGGGTCACGAGCACCCTCGCCCGCTTTCAGCGGTCCGGTCTCGTCACCATCAGGCGCAACGCAATCATCGTGCATCAGCCGGAGGACCTGACATGCGAGTTCTGAGCGCAGCTTCCGAAAGTGAAGAAGCGTCCGGCGTGATGACACTCATCAGAAGATACGCCTTCACGACCTGCCTGGGCATCGCGCTGGCCGGATACATGGTTTTGCTGGTCAAGCACCCGGGCGCCGACGCCGTGTCGCTCTATCCTGAACCCGTCGACAACGTGCTCTATGACGCGAATTTCCCCAACCATCGCGGTGCGGAACCCTGGACGAAGACCGTGCACAGCCTTCAGACGCCGGCGCAATGTGAGGACCGCACCGCCCACGTCTACCGGGAGGTCAGCGCGCTGCGCTGCAACAATCTCTTAGAGCGGTCAGCAGGCACAGGGAGCATTTCCACCCGTGATGGCGAGCGCTGCCGCTACTTCTACGAGAACGTCCGTGCGGCGCAGTTGGGGACACCGGTCAGATTCGTCGAGCTGGGTGCGTCATGTCTCATTCCCTGACTGCAGTGATCACGCCTGTCGCCTTCGTCTCTGTCGGGCCATTCTGCAGCGCGCGGGTGACAGACCCGGCACCCGTGCACACCCTAACCCCGCGCCCGAAGGCGCGGGGCCGAGGTCGATTGTGGTGCAAACAACCTCTGCCGAAGGTGTGAAACCATCGACGTCGGGAAACATAACACAGCGCCCATATGCCATTGTGATAACAGCGACCTGGACCCATGTGCCTTCGGCGCGGCCTTCTCGCAAATACCTCCCGCCCCGCTCCATCGCACCCGAACTGTACGCTTGCACAATTTCTGGACAGGTTAACAAGTTTGCACACTGATTAGGCAAACCAGCGCGTTCAATCAAGCGTTTGAAGGTGCCTCCGACTGGCACGCACTCGTTTTTCACCATTAGTTACAATCGTTTCCCTCGTTTCAATCATTTCAATCACTGAGCTGGCACAGGCGTTGCTGCTGGTTAATGCGGTGCAAACAACAATCTCTGTTCGGAGGTGTCTATGTCTTCAAATTCGTTGAGCCTGAGAAATCTGGCCGCCGCCTTGGTCGTCGGAGTCGGCGTTCTTTGGGCGTCGGCCGTCCAGGCCGCCGACACGATCAAGGTCGGTATTCTTCATTCGCTGTCCGGAACGATGGCGATTTCCGAGACCACGCTCAAAGACGTGATGCTGATGCTGATCGAGGAGCAGAACAAGAAAGGCGGTCTGCTCGGCAAGAAGCTCGAGCCCGTGGTGGTTGATCCTGCTTCGAACTGGCCCCTGTTCGCCGAGAAGGCGCGCGAGCTGATCGAGAAGGACAAGGTTGCCGCCGTCTTTGGCTGCTGGACATCCGTTTCGCGCAAATCCGTCTTGCCGGTGTTCGAGGAACTCAACTCGATCCTGTTCTATCCCGTCCAGTACGAGGGCGAGGAAAGCCAGCGCAACGTCTTCTACACGGGTGCGGCGCCGAACCAGCAGGCGATTCCGGCCGTGGACTACCTGATGAATGAAGAGGGCGTGAAACGCTGGGTCCTCGCCGGCACGGACTACGTCTATCCGCGCACGACCAACAAGATCCTGGAGGCCTACCTGATCTCCAAGGGCGTGCCCAAGGAAGACATCATGATCAACTACACGCCGTTCGGCCATTCCGACTGGCAGACGATCGTTTCCGATATCAAGAAGTTCGGCTCGGCCGGCAAGAAGACCGCCGTGGTCTCGACGATCAACGGCGATGCCAATGTGCCCTTCTACAAGGAACTCGGAAACCAGGGCGTCAAGGCTGAGGACATTCCCGTTGTCGCGTTCTCGGTTGGCGAGGAAGAGCTTGCCGGTATCGACACCAAGCCGCTCGTCGGCCACCTCGCGGCGTGGAACTACTTCCAGAGCGTGGACACGCCTGAGAACGCCGAATTCGTGAAGAAGTGGCAGGCGTTCACGAAGAACCCGAAGCGCGTCTCCAACGATCCGATGGAGGCCCATGTGATCGGGTTCAACATGTGGGTCAAGGCCGTCGAGAAGGCCGGTACGACCGATCCCGACAAGGTGATCGACGCGATCGTCGGCATCAAGGTTCCGAACCTCTCCGGAGGCATGTCGGAAATGCTGCCGAACCATCACATCACAAAGCCGGTTCTGATCGGTGAGGTGCAGGATGACGGTCAGTTCGAAATCGTCTGGCAGACCGACGGTTTGGTTCCGGGAGATGCCTGGTCAGACCACCTGCCCGGCTCCAAGGACCTGAAGGCCGATTGGGTCGACCTCAAATGCGGGAACTACAACACCGTGACCAAGAAGTGCGGCGGTAAGGGAGCTTAGGCTCAGGCGCTGCAATGTCCGGTTGGGAGATCGGACATCGACAATGACCGGGAGGCCCGACCAGGGCCTCCCACCGAAACGACAAAAACAAACAGGGGGTGGCCGCAGTGATCGTTTTCAGACGATTTCAGTTCATTGTATTCGCCCTCGCTCCATTGGTTGCGCTGCTCGTCACACCGCCGGGCACCGCACATGCCGATAATCTTGGCGCAATCGTACAGAAGCTTGCAGACGGCGGTTTTTCCGCTCGGGCAAAGGTCGTCGATGAGCTCGCTGCGACCGGCAACGAGCGTGTGGCCGCAATACTGGAGGCCCTGCAAGGCGGTGACCTTTTCACACGCAAGTCCGACAAGCGCGTATTCATAACCCGGGGTGCGGGCGACGAGCTCGCGCTGATCGATCCGATCAGCGGCCAGCAAACCGGGACCGCCCCGAAAAACGCATTAAAGAAAATTCGCGTCAACAACAGGCTGCGCCGTGCGATCCGCGCGGCCCTCGGTTCGCTCACATTGCTGAATCCCGACCCGGCAAAACGGCTTGCGGCGGCGGAGGCCGTTTTCAAGTCCCGGGATGCAAACGCGCTCGCATCTCTGGACGCTGCAATCGCGAAAGAAGCCGATCCGAAGGTGAAGCGCGCTCTGGAGCAGGCGCGCGCCGCCACCTTGCTCTCCAGCGACGGCCCCGAGACGGAAAAGCTCGAGGCGATTTCCACGTTGGAGGCACGCGGCGACCGCGACGCACTCGCCCTGCTTCTTGGCCTTGCTGACGCGGGAGACAATGAGGTGTCCAGGGCTGCGGCCGCGTCCGTCGCGGCGATTGAGAAGAATCTGGCGTTCTGGAACTCGGTTCAGAACGTCATTTACGGCATCAGCCTCGGTTCCGTTCTGCTGCTCGCCGCAATCGGTCTCGCCATCACGTTCGGCGTCATGGGCGTCATCAACATGGCCCATGGCGAGATGGTCATGCTGGGCGCCTACACGACCTTCACTGTGCAGGAAATCATCCGCGTGTCGGCGCCCGAGCTCTTCGACTACTCGCTTTTCCTTGCGCTTCCGCTTGCGTTTCTGATTGCCGGTGCGGTCGGGATTGCCATCGAGCGCGGCGTGATCCGTTGGCTCTACGGACGGCCACTCGAAACCCTGCTGGCGACCTGGGGTTTGAGTCTGATCCTGCAACAGGCGATCCGCTCGATCTACGGTCCGACCAACCGCGAGGTTGGAAATCCGAGCTGGATGTCGGGCGCCCTGGATTTTGGCAGCCTGACGATCACCTACAACAGGCTCTGGATCATCATCTTCGCGATCATGGTCTTTGCCGTCCTCCTGTTGATCCTCAAATACACACGGTTCGGACTGCAGGTCCGGGCGGTGACGCAGAACCGGGAAATGGCCGGCTCGATGGGCATTCGGACGGGACGGATCGATGCGCTGACATTCGGCCTGGGCTCAGGTATTGCCGGCATCGCCGGCGTGGCGCTCAGCCAGATCGACAATGTGAGTCCGAACCTCGGTCAGTCCTACATCATCGACAGCTTCATGGTCGTCGTTTTCGGCGGCGTCGGAAACCTCTGGGGCACCCTGGTCGGCGCCATGACCCTCGGGGTCGCGAACAAGTTTCTCGAACCTTATGCGGGCGCTGTACTTGCGAAGATTCTGGTGCTCGTGCTGATCATCCTGTTCATCCAGAAGCGTCCGCGCGGCCTGTTCGCTCTGAAAGGCAGGGCTGCGGAGGCATGATCACCTCGACACTCTCCCGCTCCGTGAATCGCACGTCGCTGGTTTTCCTTGCGGCGCTGGGTGTGATTGCCGTCGTGGTGCCGATCCTCAATCTCGCCGTCCCGGAAACAAGCCCGTTTCACGTTCCGACCTATGCCGTCGCCCTGATCGGCAAGTATCTCTGCTTCGCGCTTTTGGCAGTCAGCATCGATCTGATCTGGGGCTATTGCGGCATCCTGAGCCTCGGACACGGCGCATTCTTTGCGCTCGGCGGATATGCCATGGGCATGTACCTGATGCGCCAGATCGGCGACCGTGGCGTCTACGGCGACCCGATTCTTCCCGACTTCATGGTGTTTCTGAACTGGGGCGAACTGCCCTGGTACTGGTTCGGATTCGATCAGTTCTGGTTCGCCTGCCTGATGGTTCTTCTGGTGCCCGGTCTGCTGGCGTTCGTTTTCGGCTGGTTTGCCTTTCGCTCGCGGGTGACCGGCGTCTACCTGTCCATCATCACCCAGGCGCTCACATACGCGCTGATGCTGGCGTTCTTCCGCAACAATATGGGGTTCGGCGGCAATAACGGGCTCACCGATTTCAAGGATCTGCTCGGCTTCGACCTGCAGTCGGACGAGACGCGCGCCGGGCTTTTGATCGCCTCCTGCGTCGCGCTGGCACTCGGATTTCTGATCTGCCGGGCGGTCGTGACATCCCGTTTCGGCAAGGTGATCGTGGCAATACGTGACGCCGAGAGCCGAGCCAGGTTTCTCGGCTACCGGGTGGAATCCTACAAGCTGTTCGTGTTCACCCTGTCCGCCTGTCTCGCCGGCGTGGCGGGGGCGCTCTATGTGCCGCAGGTCGGCATCATCAACCCAAGCGAGTTCGCGCCGGCCAACTCCATCGAGGCGGTCATCTGGGTTGCCGTCGGCGGCCGAGGCACGCTTGTGGGGCCTGCCATCGGAGCTGCCCTCGTCAATTTCGCAAAAACCTGGCTGACGGGGAGCTTTCCCGAGATCTGGCTGTTCGCGCTTGGCGGGCTCTTCGTGGTCGTGACGCTGTTCCTGCCGAAGGGGATCATGGGGCTTGCCGGAACCGTTCGGAACGCGATGTCTCGCGCGCGGCCAAAGACCAGCGGAATTGCGGCTGCTGAACCGCAACCCAAGGCGGCGGAGTAAGCCATGAACGGTCAGGCGATCAACACCATTCTCTACCTCGACAACGTGTCCGTGAGCTTTGACGGCTTCAAGGCGCTCAACGGGCTGTCCCTCGTCATCGAACCCGGTGAGATGCGCGCCATCATCGGTCCGAACGGTGCGGGAAAAACCACCATGATGGACGTGGTCACGGGCAAGACCCGCCCGGATCAGGGCGACATTCTGTTCGACGGCGATATCGACCTGACACGCCTCGATGAGGCGGGCATCGCGACACTCGGAATCGGCCGGAAGTTCCAGAAGCCGACCGTATTCGATCACCATACGGTCCGGGACAATATCGAGCTGGCGCTCGCGAGCGACCGGCGCGCGCGAGCACAACTGCTCGGCGCGCTCACGGCGGCGCAGACCGAGCGTGTCGACGAGATTCTGAATATAATCCGGCTGACCGGGCAGGCCGAGGAGCTCGCGGACAGTCTCTCTCACGGCCAGAAGCAATGGCTCGAAATCGGCATGCTGCTGGCGCAGGACCCGAAGCTCCTGCTCGTGGACGAACCCGCCGCGGGTATGACCGATGCCGAAACGGCCGAGACCGCCAAGCTGCTTCGGCAGATCTCGCAGGACCACTCGGTCATCGTTGTCGAACATGACATGGCGTTTGTGCGCGATCTCGACGTGAAGGTGACGGTTCTCCACGAGGGCTCCGTCCTTGCGGAAGGCTCGCTCGACGCCGTCAGCGCGGACGAGCGCGTGATCGAAAGCTATCTGGGGCGTTAGGCTGTGTTGAACGTGGATCGCGTCGATGTCTTTTACGGTGCCGCGCAGGCACTGCGCAGCGTCTCGCTGAGCGCAAAGATCGGCGAGGTCACCTGTCTGATGGGCCGCAACGGCGTCGGCAAGACAAGCCTGCTCCGCGCCATTGTCGGGCACCTCCCGATCGCATCGGGGTCGATCGCCTGGGACGATGCCGAGATATCCGGCCTCCCCCCCGCCGAACGGGCGCGCCGCAAGATCGCCTATATCCCGCAGGGCCGCGAGATCTTCCCGCTGCTCACGGTGAAAGAGAACCTCGAAACCGGGTTCGCGCCTCTGCCACGGACCGAGCGGTCTATTCCGGAGCAGACATTCGAGTTGTTCCCCGTGCTGAAAGACATGCTCGGCCGGCGCGGCGGTGACCTCTCCGGCGGCCAACAGCAGCAGCTCGCTATCGCCCGGGCGCTGGTCACGCGCCCGCGGCTGCTCATACTCGACGAACCCACCGAGGGCATTCAACCCTCGATCATCAAGGACATCGAACGGGTGATTGGAATTCTCCGCGAGAAAGGCGAGATGGCCATCCTGCTCGTCGAGCAATATTTCGAGTTCGCCCGCGACCTCGCCGACACGTTCGCCGTAATGGACCGCGGTGAGATCGTCCTGGCCGGCGATATCGGCAAGGTTCCCGAACGGGAAATCAAGAAGCACCTGACCGTATAGAAAATGGCGCCAAGAGGAAGAATGTCGACATGACGATAGTCGCTCCAAACTTTGCCCGAGGCAGACCCTCCCGCGACGGCGCAGGTCAGAACAACGTCCTGCCGCTCGTCCGTCTGCAGCGCTCAGTCGGCGAGGTCAAGGTCGCGTTCAAGCGGCGTGCGAACTGCACGGCTCTGGCAACAGTCCACCAGTCAGGCTGCTGCAAGGCGCGGTTTCCGGCTCCCGAACCTTCCGCGTGGCCCGAGGCCGTGCTCATCAATACCGCAGGCGGATTGACGGACGGCGATCGTGTTTCCATCGAGGCAAGCTGGCGGTCGCGCGCGCGGGCGATCGTCACGACCCAGGCCGCGGAGCGGATTTACCGTTCGCGGGGTGGTCCCGCCCGAATTCGCAACAAACTGTCCATTGCCGAGAACGCCACGGCATTCTGGCTCCCGCAGGAGACGATTGTTTTTGACGGCGGCCAGTTCGAGCGCAGCTTCGTCGCCGATATTGCCGAGGGCGGGCGGCTTCTTGCGTGTGAGAGCACCGTTTTCGGCCGTTCCGCGATGGGCGAAACCGTGCAGAGCGGTCTGCAGTTCGACAAGTGGCGGGTGCGCTATGCGGGCGACCTCGTTTTCGCCGACGGGCTTCATCTGGACGGCAATATTCTGCATCGCCTGGAACGCCCTGCCCTCATGCGCGGCGCGACCGCCATGGCAAGCGTCGTTCTGGCTGATCGGGACGCCGAACATTTCATCGAGCCACTTCGATCAGTTCTGCAGGCCACCAGCTCGCTTTCGGGCTGTTCGTCGGTGGGGCCGGTCGTCGTCATGAGACTGCTCGCCGGATCAGGCGCGGAACTGCGAAGCGACCTGATTCTCGTTCTGCAGGAAACCATGAAACTGCTGCAGCGAGAAGGCGAGCCAGCGGGCTGCACAGAGTTACCGCGCGTCTGGTCGTGCTGAGCAAGGGAGGTCTGAGTTGAATCTCACACCAAGAGAGAAGGACAAGCTGCTCGTGTCGGTGGCCGCGATGGTCGCCAGGCAACGTCGCGAACGCGGCGTCAAACTGAACCATCCCGAGGCCGTCGCCCTCATTACCGACTTTGTAGTCGAAGGCGCACGAGACGGCAAATCCGTTGCCGATCTGATGAGCGAAGGCGCAAACGTCATTACCCGCAGCGAGGTCATGGACGGTGTGGCGGAAATGATCCACGACGTTCAGGTGGAAGCAACGTTCCCGGACGGAACCAAACTGGTCACCGTCCACGAGCCCATCCGATAAGGAGACAGTGCAATGAGAAGGTTTGTTCTTGCCGGTTTGGTCGCCACCTGTGCCGCGATGCCGGCGCGGGCGCATGAGATCGGCACCCCGTATGATCATTTCGAGCTTGCGACCGATGACATGACCGTTCTGGTCGTCTGGGCGCTGACGGCGGTCACGATTGGTGCGCTTGCGCTCGCCATTGACGGAAAGCTGCGCGCAGGAGCAGACAGGTGATCCCCGGCGAGGTGTTCCCCGCCGATGGCGAGATCGAGCTCAACGTGGGCGCGAAGACCGTCACCCTGACTGTCGCGAACACGGGCGATAGGCCCATCCAGGTCGGCAGTCACTATCATTTCTTCGAGACGAACGAGGCGCTGGACTTTGACCGGGAGAAAGCCCGCGGCTTTCGTCTCGACATCGCGGCGGGAACGGCGGTGCGTTTCGAACCCGGGCAATCCCGCGATGTGACGCTTGTACCGCTCTCCGGAAAGCGCATCGTCTACGGGTTCAATGCCCAAGTATCGGGTGGGCTTGACTGATGCCGGCGAAGATTTCGCGTGCCGCATACGCGGCCATGTACGGTCCGACGGTTGGCGACAAGGTGCGACTGGCCGATACCGACCTCATCGTCGAGGTCGAGAAGGACCACACCGTTTACGGCGAAGAGGTCAAGTTCGGCGGCGGCAAGGTGATCCGCGACGGCATGGGGCAGAGCCAGGTGACGCGTGCCGGCGGTGCGGTCGATACGGTCATCACCAACGCGCTGGTCATCGACACCTGGGGTATCGTCAAGGCGGATGTCGGCCTCAAGGACGGAAAGATCGCCGCCATCGGCAAGGCGGGAAACCCGGACACGCAGCCCGATGTCGATATCATTGTCGGCCCGGCAACCGAGGCGATCGCCGGGGAAGGAAAGATCCTGACCGCGGGCGGATTTGACGCGCACATTCATTTCATATGCCCGCAACAAATCGAGGAAGCTCTGATGTCGGGCGTCACGACGATGCTCGGCGGCGGAACCGGCCCTGCCACGGGAACGAACGCAACGACGTGCACGCCGGGCGAATGGCATATCGGCCGCATGCTGCAGGCGGCCGACGCCTTCCCGATGAACCTCGCCTTTTCCGGCAAGGGCAATGCCTCGCAGCCGGAGGGGCTCGTTGAGCAGATTGAGGGAGGCGCCTGCGCGCTCAAGCTGCACGAGGATTGGGGTACGACACCGGCTGCCATCGACTGCTGTCTGTCGATTGCCGATGCCTACGACATTCAGGTCATGATCCACACGGATACGCTGAACGAAAGCGGGTTCGTCGAGAACACCATTGCCGCCTTCAAGGACCGGACCATTCACGCCTTCCACACAGAAGGCGCCGGCGGAGGACACGCGCCCGACATCATCAAGGTCTGTGGCAGGCCCAATGTGCTGCCCTCGTCGACGAACCCGACGCGGCCCTACACGGTCAACACGGTCGATGAACACCTCGACATGCTGATGGTCTGCCACCATCTGGATGCGTCGATTCCGGAAGATATCGCGTTCGCCGAGAGCCGCATCAGGAAGGAGACCATCGCCGCAGAGGACATTCTCCATGACATGGGGGCGTTCTCGATCATCGCATCCGACAGTCAGGCGATGGGGCGCGTCGGAGAGGTTCTGATCCGCACCTGGCAGACCGCCGACAAGATGAAAAAGCAACGCGGCGCACTTCCCGAGGATGCCGCCGGGAACGACAATTTTCGCGTCAAACGCTATATCGCCAAATACACGATCAATCCGGCGATCGCCCACGGCATCGCCGATGAGATCGGATCCGTCGAGGTGGGCAAGCTCGCCGACCTTGTTCTTTGGTCGCCGGCCTTCTTTGGGGTCAAACCGGACCTCGTCATCAAGATGGGGACGATCGCCGCGGCACCCATGGGCGATCCGAACGCGTCCATCCCGACCCCGCAACCGGTGCACTACCGTCCCATGTTCGGGGCATTCGGCAAATCGATGACCGAAAGCGCGGTGAGCTTTGTGTCCCAGGCCGCGCTGGACGGCAGTCTGGGCGAAAAACTGGAACTGGCGAAGCCGCTCCGCGCCGTTCGCAACACAAGGGGAGGAATCGGAAAGAAGGACATGGTGCTCAACGAATACACACCGGAGATCGACGTCGATCCGGAAACCTACGAGGTCCGTGCCGACGGAGAAATCCTGACCTGCGAACCGGCGGAGGAACTCCCCATGGCACAGCGTTATTTTCTGTATTGAGAGCGGAACCGCATGACCACCGACATTCCCCGCGTCATCGATATCATACCCGCGAACGGACAGTCGGGCGCGGCCGACCGGGTTGTCCTCGACTATGATGACAGGTTTCGCCGCCGTATCGTTCTGCGTTCGGAGAACGGCCTGCGGTTTCTCCTGGAGATGGCCGAACCGCGCCTACTGCTCGACGGTGACCACCTGAAGCTCGACAGCGGCGATGTCGTGGCCGTGAAAGCCGCGCCCGAGCGGCTCGCGGAAATCGTGTGCGACACGCCCCATGCCCTGGTCCGGGTGGCTTGGCACCTCGGAAACAGGCACCTGCCGACACAGCTCCTCGAAGGCCGGCTGCGGATCCGCGAAGATCACGTCATTATCGACATGGTTGAAAAGCTCGGAGCAAAGGTCTCGCTGATCGAGGCGCCCTTTCAGCCCGAAGGCGGCGCCTATGGGCATGGTCAGGTTCACTCACACGATCACCATCACGATCACGGACACCACACCCACCCAAATACACACCGGAAGAACGTGACAGGAAACGGAGCTGCATCGTGACGGACGCCGGTGCGCTCTACAGGCTGCTGGCCTGGCTCTCTCCGGGCTATCCGGTCGGCGCTTACACCTACAGTCACGGTCTGGAGCAGGCGATCGAGGCAGGGTATGTCGGCGATGCCGGTTCGGTGCGCGAGTGGATCGGCGATATCGTTTCGTTCGGTGGCGGATTTTCCGACACGGTCTTCCTGGCCGAGGCCTATCGCGCCAGCACGCGACGAGACAAGCTCAGGCTCAAGGATGTTGCGGAGATCGCCTCCGTATTCGTCGCCAGCAGGGAACTCGCCCTCGAGACGCGCGCGCAAGGTGCCGCGTTTCTCGAAATCACCGAGCGCGTCTGGGGCACGCCGTCCTTTGATCTGTTGCGTTCCGCATGGAGTGGCGCCGTGGCCTACCCGGTCGCGGTTGGCTGCGCGGCGGGCGGCCACGGCATCGCGTTGATGGACGTCGCCAATGGCTATCTGCACGCATTCGCGGCCAACCTGGTTTCCGCGGCGGTTCGCCTGGTTCCGCTCGGCCAGACAGACGGCCAGCGTATTTTGGCGTCCCTCGAGAAAGACATCGAAGACTCCGTCAAGCTGGCACTCGCGACAGACGTCGAAAACGTATCGTCTTCAACTCTCGTCGTGGACATCTGCTCCATGAAACACGAGACCCAACATACGAGGTTGTTTCGCTCATGACCGACATTGGACATGGCCCCCTTCGGGTCGGCATCGGAGGACCGGTCGGGACCGGAAAGACGGCGCTCACCGACGCGCTCTGCAAGGCGATGCGCGACACCTATTCGATCGCCGTGATCACCAACGACATCTACACCAAAGAAGATGCGGAGTTTCTCAACCGTTCGGGGGCGCTGCCGACGGAGCGCATCATGGGCGTGGAAACGGGGGGCTGTCCGCACACGGCGATCCGCGAAGACGCGTCGATCAACATGGCGGCTGTCTCGGAAATGCGCGGCAATTTCCCGGACCTCGATTTGATCATCATCGAATCCGGCGGCGACAATCTCGCCGCAACGTTCTCGCCTGAGCTGGCGGATATCACGATCTACGTGATCGATGTCTCGGCGGGGGACAAGATCCCGCGCAAGGGCGGTCCCGGGATCACCCGTTCCGACCTGCTGGTCATCAACAAGATCGACCTGGCCCCGCTGGTCGGGGCGAGCCTTGACGTGATGGAGCGCGACGCGCGCAAAATGCGAAGCGAACGCCCGTTCTACTTCACCAATATCAAAGGCGGCGTCGGGGTCAGCGACGTGGCCGCCTTCGTGAAGGAAAAAGGCGGGCTTCGCGCCGCCTCCTAGAGCATTAGCGAGGAAGCCCAAAGGTACGTGCATGAAAGCAGATCTCTCCATGCCGCATGGCCGATTGCGACCGGCAAGGGCCGACAATCTGGACATTCTCGTGGAGCTTCTGCAGGACGAGGACGTTCGGCGTTACCTTTGTGACGATACGGTCCTGCCGCGCAAGACCGTGGCCGAGATGCTCGCGCGCAGTGAACGGCTGGAGTCGCGCGACCTCGGCTTGTGGATGATCGAGCACTCTGGCGACCTTGTCGGGGTGGCCGGACTTGAGCCCGTCTCCGCGGAGATGGATGCGGTTCCCGCCATGGCCGGCGGTATCGAGCCCATTGTTGCGCTCAATCCTGCGTATTGGGGGCAAGGTCTGGCCCGCGAGGCCATGAATGCACTGATCCTGCATGCGCGCCAGTCACTTCGCCTCTCGCATCTTGTCGCCGCGGTCGACGAGCCGAACGCCCGTTCACACCGGCTGATGGAACAGTGCGGGTTTGCGCCTGTCGGAGCGGCCGAGGGTCCCGCCAATAACCTTGTGTTGTACCGGCTCAAGCTCGACTGAGCGTTCGGCGAGAGGGCCTTCCAGGTTCGCCGACCTCAGATGAAGTCGAAACCGAGTTGCTTCAGTTGATCTCTCAGCCCCTGTCGCGGCTGAACATGGAACTTCTGGTCGACATTGTTTGTCCACGAGTCCGGCGTGGTTGGAGTACCGGTGCTTTCGTAGTGCGCTGCCAAAGACCGATCGTAGTCGACGAGTGCCCCCCGGGCGTCGAAGCCGTCGCCCTGGTTGCCGTAACGCTCGCGATGCACCATTGCCTCAAACGCCATCCTCGGTTTTTGCGGCGTAACCTTGCCCGGCCATCCGAGGCACATGCCGAAGACGCAGTAGACATGTTTCGGCAGGCCGAGGACCTCGGCAGTGTCAACCGCGTTGTTGCGAACGCCGCCGATCATGACGCCGGCCAGTCCGAGCGACCGGGCGCAGAGATAGGCCGACATGCCAACGAGCGCCGCGTCGATGCTGGATACCAGCCCGACCTCGAGATTATTGCCCTCGACCGTGTGCGCATTGCGTTGAAGCGCATCCTCTATCCTGGTCAGGTCGGCGCAGAATGCGAGGAACACCGGCGTCTCCTTCACATGCTGCTGATTTCCGGTGACGACCGACATCTTGTCCTTGGTGCCCTGGTCCCGCACAACGATGACACTGTAGGCCTGGATGTTCGACGATGTCGGTGCGCGGAAAGCCGCCTTGAGGATCGTATCGATCATGGACTCTTCGACCGGACGGTCACTGTAGTCGCGCACGCTGACCCGGCGCGCGAGGTCTTCGATCAGTGCGCTCGTCGGCGTATCACCAATGTCATTCGCTTTGACATGGTCGTTCATTTTGCCCTCCGGCTTGTCCCGATTTTTCGGCGCGGGACCATAACGGCGAATCTTGCGGACGCAAAATTCAATAGAATTCCTCGCTCCGCCTTCGGTCCGATCAGTTTTTGGCCAGACCTTTAAGCGCGGCAGCGGCATCATAATCGAGGAGAACGCCCGCATCGTCGACATCGACATGGACAACGCTCTCGGGATTGCTTGCGATGATACTGCGCGCGCCCTGATCACCGGCAAGCTGCGTCAGAGTTTCAAAGAAGCCGGCGGGCCAAAGCACGGGGTTTCCCCTCTTTCCGCCCGATACGGGAACGCAAATGGAGCGGCCATCGGCTTCCGTATTGGCGTCCATGATCCGGTCTATGGTTCCGGATTGCACCATCGGCATGTCGCCAAGCATCACAATGGCGGCATCTATATCATCGGAGAGGGCATTTACTCCTCCTCGCAAGGACGTGGACAGGCCCGCGGCATAGTCCGGATTGTGCACGATGCGCACGTCCAGTCCATCCAATGCCCTTTCCACATCGTCCGCGCCCTGCCCGGTCACGACGATCACCTCTCCCGCCCGGCTCTCGAGTGCCGTCATGCAGACCCGTCGGATCATCGGCACGCCCTCAAACGGTTCGACCAGCTTGAACCGGTCACCCGCACGGCTCGCCGTCCCCGCAGCCAACACGAGTGCCGCCACTCTCGGTTCCGCCTTCTTCGGCGATTTTGATCGAGCCCTGGGTTGAATACGGCTTGGAATCTCGCCCAACAGGCCGCCCACGCCCATCTGCATGATATTCGCCCCACCAACCGGAATGTTCGCGAACAGGCGCTCGAGCACCCAGTCGAACCCGTTCAGCTTGGGCGATGCCGCACAGCTCGGAACGCCGACCACCGACGTGTCGCCAAGCCGTCCCAACATCAGAAGGTTTCCGGGATCGACCGGCATTCCCATGTGAACGACCTCTCCGCCGGCCTTTCCGAGCGCCGCCGGGATTACATCATTCCGATCGGAGATTGCGGCTGCGCCGAAGACCAGCAGAACGTCCGGGCCCTCTTCGAGCGCACCCGATATCGCCGCCGCGAGCGGGTCAATCGCATGGTCGCACGTCGCATCCGAGATCAGGCTGCCGCCAAGCGCGCGCACACGCTGAAGGACAGCCGCGCGACGCTTCTCGATCACCTTGTCCTTGTCTCCATGCGTGCGCGTTGCGATGAGGGCCGCCTGCAGTCGGGCGAAGGGCGCGACCGAACAGGCGGCCGCGTTCTCCGCCGCGTGGCGCTCGACGAGCCCGACGGACGCGCCGGACACCGCATAAGGAATGATCTTGACCGTCGCGACCATCTGGCCCGCGGCAACGCGGGAAAAGGACGGCAAGGTCGCGATCGTGATCGCTTCATCGACGGCGTTCAATGCGTTCAGACCATCGGGCTCTACAAGGAAAATTCCCTCTGTTTCCGCGAAGACGTTCGCGCGCCCGGTAAACGCATCATCGACCCGAACGCCCTCACCCGCGATCACTCTCGCAATACGTGCGGCGGCGCTGTCTTCGCCGACGTCGTCCCGATCGAGCCGGGCAACGATCACCTGATCGAGCCCGTCCTTGCGCAACCGCTCGATGTGCGAGGCATCGAGCACGGTTCCCTTCTTTATGACGCCGTCCGAAAGCCGTTGACTGTGGGCGAGAATGGCCCCAACGGCCGCATCGAGGTCCACCGGACCGAATTCCATTTTCTTCACCACAACATCGAATGAACAACGGACTCGCACACAGCGGCGCGGTTGGAAACGCGCTCGAAACCTACCGACCGAAACGGCGATCGATCAAGCACCGCGCCTGTGAAATTTCGCGTGATGTCAGTCCGGCGTGCCCGAAAGGCGACGAGGCAGGTTCGGTCAGCCCATGCGGGCGTTCGCCCGGATGGCCCGATAGGGCTTTATGGGTGCAGGTCGCAATTTGCCGCGGCCAAGTCCGTGGTGAGACCGGCCGTCATGAGGGGACAGGCGCCCGGCGCTCTCTAGCGTCGCAGATCTAGGCCGTCCTTGAGGTTCACAGCCAGGCGAATTGCCTCGGCCAGTTCCTCAACTTCGGCAGGATGATTCTTTTCGAACCAGAATCGAAGGGTTCGCCGTGTTTTTGGTCCGCGGCTACCGACACGCTTTACTTTACGACCGTTCACATGTTCCCAGCTCGGGTGCGACTCTGCCGCCGCGCGAATGACGGCCGTCTCCAACAAACGACGCGCCTTGTGATACATCTCCTCGCTGGTAAAACACTCCGGAACAGAATTGTCTGATGAGGCGCTCTCCGGCGCCGAATACCAATCTAAACTCACCATACGCTCAACCTCAGTCACTCGAATCGAAGGGGCTTTGCATTGTAACGCTCGAAAGTGGGCATGGGTTTGACGATGTCAGCGTGAGCCACGCGCGCCTGTCGCGCCAAAATGCATGGGTCACATTCGATGACTCGGGCCGACGGCTGCCAGAGCACCCACGTTCACTGCTCGCGAAACGCTCGACGAAAGCTGCGCGTAAGCGGTGCCAACAAATAGTCCAAGAGCGTGCTTTCGCCGGTGACTATTATAAGCTCTGCGGGCATGCCGGGATAGAGCCGAATATCATCGGGCAATTCCGACGGCAACGTGTTGAGTTCCGCCCGTGCAACGTAATATCTCGTTCCCGTTTGCTGGTCGTTCATGCTGTCCGCCGAAACCCAGACTATTTTTGCGGGTACGGGCGGCACCATCCTCGCGTTGAACGGCGTAAGGCGAACCTGGGCATCGAGCCCGTTCTGCACGATATCAATGTCGTTCGGATCGATCTTGGCCTCCACGACCAGCGGCTCGTTCTGCGGCACGATCGAAAGAAGCGTCTCGCCGGCCTTGATCACGCCGCCCGTGGTGTGCACCTGAAGGCCGACCACGGTGCCGGAAATCGGCGCCTGGATGCGCGCCCGGGCGATCACGTCCTGTGCGGCCCGGAGTTGTGCCTGCTGTTCGGAGCGCGTTCCTTCCAGTTCAGCCCGGCTCCGGTACAGTGCCAGCACGCGTGATTTGGTGGCGAGCCCCTTCTCGAACAGTTGGTCGATGCTGGCGATCTCCTCGTTGATCAGCTCGAGCTGTTTTTTTCCGGCGAGGATCTGAGCCTGAAGCAATTCGATCTGGGCCTTTGCGCGGGTTTCATCAAGCAGGATGAGCGTGTCACCTTCCGCGACCTTCTGCCCTTCGCGCACAAGTATCTTGTCGACGATGCCCCCCTCGTAGTGCTGTACGGACTTGCGGTATGTCTCAAGGCTGACATTGCCCATGGCGATCGCCGCGCTTTGCAACGGGGCTACCGCAGACCAGCCGGCGAAACCGGCAAAGAACAACAGGATGAGTACCGCACCGAGCGCTGCGGACCTGCCGATTGGCGGTCTTTCAGGGGTGGTATCGAACGGAGTTGCGTGTCGTTCTGCCATCAGTTTCCGCGTCCAGGTCCAAAGGTCTCGTCCACGTTGCGCGACGGCACGACCGGGGCTGCCGGCGCTCGTATCGCTTCAATGACGTTGTCGCGTGGTCCCATCATGTGAACCGTACCATTGCGCAAGAACAATATGCTGTCGACGTTGCGAAGAAGGCTCGGACGATGGGCAATGATGATAACGGTGCTGCCCCTCTCGCGCAGCTTCTCCAGAGCCTGAACGAGCGCTGACTCGCCGGTCAGGTCCAGATTTGAGTTCGGTTCATCGAGCACGACAAGTCTGGGGTTTCCGTACGCTGCTCGGGCAAGACCGATCTTCTGACGCTGTCCCCCCGACAGCGCCATCCCACCGGGGCCGACACGGGTGTCGTAACCTTGCGGCAACCGGAGAATATCATCGTGGACGCCCGCAATCGAAGCAGCCGTATAGGCCAGTTCCTTGTCGGGCGCCGCCAGACGGGCGATGTTCTCTACGACGGTTCCGTTGAAGAGTTCGATGTCCTGCGGCACGTAACCTAAGTATTGCCCGCGGTCATCGGAGCTCCAGGTCGAAAGATCGACGCCGTCGAGCCGCGCATGACCCAGCCGGGGCTTCAGATTGCCGACCAACAGCCGCGCAAGCGTGGATTTCCCCGATGCCGTGGGTCCGATGAGCCCCAGACTTTGTCCGGCTCTCAGTTCGAAGGTGATGTTGCGAAGAACCGGTTCCTTTTGCCCGGGATAGGCAAAGCTCAGACCCTCGACACGGAGATTGCCTTGAGGCGGGCGCATCGCGACCTGTTGCGCGGGCTGCTGCTCGGTCCCCAGGGACTGCTTCAGGCGCCGGTAGGAGGCCATCGCGACAATCGCCGAACGCCAGAGCGACGTGGCCTGTTCGACCGGGGCGAGCGCGCGCGCGGTCAGAATGGATCCCGCGATCATTCCGCCTGCAGTCAGTTCATTTTGCAGGACCAGCCAGGCCCCGAGACCCATAATTCCGATTTGCAGGACCATACGGATCGATTTTGATGATGCGGAAATCAGTCCGCTGATCTTGGAGGCGCTGGTCTGTTTGTCGAGCGACAGATTGGTGGCCTGTGCCCAGCGCGCGATGACGTTGGGAATCATGCCCATCGCGTGTATGACGTCGGCGTTTCGAACCGCTGCCTGCACGTCGTCCTGCGCATGTGTCCCGAACTGTCCGGACAGCATAAGCGGGCTGCGCGTCAACATGTCGTTCACCAGCCCGAGAATCAACAGGACAATCGCGCCGCAAAGAGCCACCCAGCCGAGCATCGGATGAAGCAGGAAAATGGCCGCCAGGAAAATCGGCGTCCAGGGCGCGTCAAGGATTGGAAAGACCGCCGGTCCGATGAGAAAACTGCGAACCTGCGAGAGATCGCGCAAGACGCCTGTCGAGGCGTTCTTGTTGTCTAGGGCGCTGGCGAGGCTCGCCCTGAGCGCCGAGCTGCCCGAGAATCGCTCGAGCCAGATGCCCACATTGACCATGACCCGGCCGCGGGCGATGTCCAGACCCCAGAAGATGACAAATGCAAAAATGGCCAGAAGCGTCAGGTAGGCCAGCGTCTCGGTGCTGCGGCTCGTCAAAACGCGATCAAAGACCTGCAACGTGTACAACGGGGCCACGAGCATCAGCAGGTTCAGCGCAAGGCTGAAAGCGAACGCCGTGCCAAATCCCGCCCGGCATCGCCTGATCGCTTCATTCAGCGAGCGAACCTGCTTTTGATCGTGTCCAGACGCCATATGAACGTGTCCTGGATCGGCCGTCATTCACTTCCAAAAATCGAACCGAGGCAGCGCAAGAGCCGCGGGTCCCACCTTCTTATAGCCCGGATTAGCAACTCCGGGTTGATTTCCCTTTAATCCGACGTTTCAGCACCGTGATTAACGAGCACCCCGCAGCGCCTGGCATGCCAGCAAACTTGGGCATTCTGCGAGCAATGTCAGGACGCTCGGCTTGTAAGATTGAATTGTGCCCAAAATGCCACTGTTGCTTGGAATTCCACCACGAGTTGCGGTTGAAGAAATTGACAACGAATCATCTTGTCTTCAATACTTTGCGCGAGCCAGTTATGACATTTTATATTTTTGGGGTACGGGGCATGCGGCTCGGTCTGACATTCGCGTTCTTGCTGATGTTCGTTGCCAAGGCTTTGGCTGCCTACCAGCTTCAGTCTGGCGACGTGCTTGCGATTTCTGTATGGCAAGATCCGAAACTTGATCGGCAAGTGGTGGTTGCTCCGGACGGGCGGATTTCCTTTCCGCTCGCGGGACAGATTCGGGCGGGAGGTCTGACGATTGACCGGCTCGAAGATGAATTGGCTCGGAGACTGCAAGACAACTACAAAGAAAAGCTCGACGTGACTGTCAGCCTCATCAGACAGAAGCTCGAATTGCAGGAACCCGAACGCGTGCCCGAGATCATCGGGCAGGACATATTTGTTACCGGGGAAGTCAAACAGGCAGGACGGTTCACCGTAACCAAACCAACAACGGTTTTGCAGGCTATCGCGCTCGCAGGCGGCTTGGATATTTTTGCCGCCAAGGGACGCATAGTTATCCAAAGGAAGATGAATGGGGAGGACGTACTTATCCCCTTCAACTACCGTGCTGCGGTCAATGGAAGAGATCCCTGGAGTAACATTTATCTTCAAGAGGGGGACGTCGTCATCGTACCGGAGCGGGGGCTGCTAAAAGGTCTGTTCTAGTGCGGGACCTTGGCGCGGCGACCCGATGCTGTGCGGTGAGCTGCCCGAGAGCGTTCACCGCAGCGATGTCGGTCGCGGCGGTCTTGTGGGTTGCATTGCCGGGCAGCGCGGTCGCCGGTGATCCCTGGATCGAGTCACTTTCGAAAAACGTGATGTATGGCATCGGAGGTGCCATTGCGGCGACCAAGATCCTGCTCGGCGATGAGCTGACCGTGTCAACCAGGTTGGATCAGGAGGTCGAGATCAGCGACAACATCGCCCTTGATGTCGATCCGCCGGGCGGAGCCGCCATAAGCACGACGAGCGCGGCGACCGGAGCCATCACGACGACACACAGAACCCGTGAGCTCGAGTTCCGGGCGACGGCAGAGAAGGTGGACGTCACGGGGCCCGGCGATCCGGGCAACCTTGAATCTGAAAACGAGTACTACTTCTCCAGGTACAACAATTCGCAGAAGCGGTTCACCTACAATGTCCGGTCCGCCCGCACGATTCAGAATGCGGCGGCGGCGCAGTTGCAGGATTCGACCATACCGACGCTCGAAGATACGCCGGGCGACCCGGACACCGGCGGCACGATCACGCAATTGCAGACCGACAACGTGACATCGGTGGACGAGGTGCAGGAGACGTTCATCGTCGGCGGTGATATCGCGCTGCAACTCAATGAGAGGAACGCGCTGTTCTTCAGCGCCGAGGCCGTACAACAGTCCTTCACCGACGTGGTCGACTCGAACACGACGAATGGGGGCACCACTTCGGAACTGGTTGACAGCGAGACCATCACCACGGCTCTCGCTTATACGAGGCAACTCTCAGAGGCAGCAAACCTGACAGCGAGCGTCAGCAATCAGGACTTCAGACCGGGCGATGAAGGCGACAGCCGCAAGATAGAGACCCGCGGCATCCTGGACGTGCAGGTTTCTCCAAGACTGAAGATGACATTCGACGGCGGCGTCGCGTTTGTGAGTGGCGAGGGCGAAGCCACCGACGGCGGTCTGGTCAGCGGATCGGGAAGCAGCACCGCTTTCGTCGGTGCGTTCGGGTTCAACTACGATCTGAAGAGAACCTCGATTTCGTTTGAAGTTTCGCGGCAAGTCTCTCCAACCTCAACAGGCGATCTGGAGCTCGTTGAAGGTACTGGAATCAGCATCGACCACAAAATAAACAGCCGTTCCAGCGTGACGCTTAATGCCCGATATACGAAGCAAACCAATCCACCCGAATTCGCCTTCTCAGGCGGAGGTACGGTGAACCAGGTTGTTGTCACGGGATCGGGGTCGGATCGAGAGCTGATCCGCGTCTCGCCAACCTATTCAATCAGCTTCACACCCGGATGGGCGGCCAGTGTCGCCTACGAATACGCGCGCGAAATCAGCAGCGCGTCAGGGACGACAAACTCAGGCGGCGGGGGAGACGCAGTGGCCGAGTCCAACAGCGTCTTTTTCGCGGTCACACGCTCTTTTCCGGTTGAACGCTGACAATGGTGACGGACGAATGAACATGCGTTTTCGCCGCGAAGACCGATTGACGTTTTGTCGCCGCCGTGTCATCCGGCGGTGTCAGTTTCACGCTCGAAAACGGGCGTCTGCTTATGTGGACCGATGCGAAAAAAGGCAGCTTGATACCTCAGCTTCCGCCCTTGCACCGACCCGGCCGCCGGCCCATATACCAGTAGGGCGTTTTCGCAATTTTCACAGCTCTAATAATCGCGTTTACGTGCAATCAGCGGTTGTCACCAATCTGTTAACACGTTAGCGTAAACGATCGTGAGTTAGGGCGTTTTGACGGTGGTGTTTCAGTGAGTCTGGTCGAACTCGTTACTACGAGAGCGCGCTCACTAGGTGAGTTTGCACCTCTCAGCAGTGTGAGCACGGCGCGGGGGCGGTTGTGGTCGCGCAAGATGGTCGCCGATTTCCTGGCGATGGTCGATGTTGCCCTTGTCATAGGCTGCGCGGTCGTCGCGAAATGGGTCTATCTTGACTGGTACGCCGGTTACACGGCACCGCTGGCGCCCTATCTGAGTGTCGCCGCATTGGCCGGCCTGTTCGCCCATTTCTCACTCAAGAGAAACGGTTTGTATGAACCGCAGGCCATTTCTCAATCCCACGGCAGAAACAAGAAGATCCTGATGGGCCTCTGCGGCGCATTCCTGATTCTGATTGCCATCGGCTATATCCTGAAAGACGCCCACTACTATTCCCGCGGCTGGTTGATGATGTGGTTCTTCATGAGCCTTGTTCTCATCGTCGCCGCTCACCGCGTTTCGATTTTCTCCGTAAGGCGCCTGATCGATCGCGGGTACTTTCATCGCAATGTCGCGATATACGGAGCGGGACGTCTGGGTCATCGCCTGAGCGAGTTCCTGTCTCAGAATGACTACGGCTTGAATGTCGTCGGCCTGTTCGACGATCGAGACCAGTCTCGACGGCGCAATGGCAAATCAGAGTCGCCTGTGCTCGGCGGACTTGACGATCTTGTAACGCTGTCACGGGCGTTTTCGGTCGACCGCATCATACTGGCGGTGCCCGCATCGTCGAATGCAAACGTCGAACGCATCAACAACGTTCTTGCTCATCTGACCCAGCTCCCAAGCGAGGTCTATCTGTGCACGGACTTCGCGTCCTTCAATCTGCGGTATCCACGGATCAGCTACGTTGGTCCTTTGGGATTGCTCGAACTCCAGTCCAAACCTCTGGGCGACTGGGACCGTGTGTCCAAAACGGCCGTGGACTATGTCGGCAGCATCCTCGCGCTGATGTTTCTTGCACCGTTGTTCGCCTTGGTTGCGATTGCGATCAAGCTCGACTCTCGGGGGCCCGTGTTCTTTCGCCAGCGGCGGCACGGTTTTAACCACGAGATTATCAATGTCTTGAAGTTTCGCACCATGACCGTCATGGAAGATGGAGCGGATTTTCAACAAGCCAAACGAAATGACCACCGTGTGACGAGAGTTGGCAAATTCCTTCGTCGCACAAGTATCGATGAGCTACCGCAGTTCTGGAATGTGCTCCGCGGCGAGATGTCGATTGTTGGCCCACGGCCACACGCGATCGCCCACAACGAGCAGTTCTTCACGGTGTTCCAGGACTATGCGACGCGGCACAAGGTGAAACCCGGCATTACCGGATGGGCGCAGATCAATGGGTGCCGGGGCGAAACCGACACAGAGGAGAAAATGCGGAAACGGGTCGATCTTGACCTCCAGTACATCAGGGACTGGACAATCTGGCTCGATTTTTCGATCATTATCAGGACTGCCTTCACCGTGCTCAAGGGCACGAACGCCCATTAGGCGAGTCCTCTCGGGCACCTGAAAGATGAGTGCCTGTTCTACGTCGTGAGGGATTTTCGGGATCGCGTGCCACGAGATTGGGTAGCGGATCAATGATCACGCAACGTTTGAATTGCCTTCGTCGGGCCGTGTCCCGTGACGATAAACGGCCATGTTTCCCGAGGGCCATGTGAACCAGTAGCGGTCGGTGTTATGTACGAGTCGTTTTACGGCCTGAGTGAGAAGCCCTTCTCCATTCTTCCGGACCCCAGTTTCATCTACTGGGCGAAGAGCCACCGCTTCGCATTTTCGATGCTCGAATACGGCGTGATGAACGGCGCCGGTTTCACCGTCATTACCGGCGAGATCGGAAGCGGGAAGACCACGCTTGTGCGGGAGCTCCTGAAGAACATTGACGATGACGGAATGACCGTCGGACTGCTTTCTCAAACCAGTTTCACCGAAGGTGAGCTGTTGCCCTGGCTGATGATGACGCTCGAGCAGCCGTTTGAGGAGCAATCCAATATCGCGCTCTACACGGCATTCCAGGAATATCTGGCCAAAGAGTTCGCAAACGGCAGAAGAACGGTCATCATTATCGACGAAGCTCAGAACCTCCCCACGAAACTGCTCGAAGAGCTTCGGATGCTGTCGAACATAAACGCCGACAAGGACCACATTCTCCAGGTGATCCTTCTTGGTCAGCCGCAATTGAAAGAGCGGCTTCGTCAGCCGGAACTCGCTCAGTTCGCGCAACGCGTGTCGTCCGACTTCCACCTGTGCTCGCTGGATGAGGATGAGGTCGAAAGGTACATTGCGCACCGCCTCGTTGTGGCCGGCGGCAGCCGGTCGTTGTTCACCTCCGCCGCGTGTCGCCGCATTCACAATGTGAGCCGCGGCGTACCCCGCATCGTCAACATCCTGTGTGACACGGCACTCGTTTACGGGTTTGCCAGCGAGGCGGACAAGATCACCGAGCGAATAATCAATTCGGTCGTCAAGAGCAAATCCGACTATGGCTTGTTCCCGTTCGATTCCGATCGAGCCGATGGCCTCCATCTGAAGCCCGTTAACAGTCTGTAGTCCGCATCGGCGATGGGTCCGGCGACGACACCGTCACCGCCCGACGGGGGTCGGAAGACGCCGATCCGCGGAGCGCGTTCGCCTGGAAGCCGTATGTCGTCGCGGTATCGAAAAGCTTTAAGTTTCACCCGTATGATCGCCCGAAACCTCGACGATTAACGCTCGCTCCTTGTTTGCCGAGCAGCGTTTGCCACAAATGTTGTAGTGGTATACATCGAGAATTCTGCAACCTTTGGTGAGTGACGAGAGCGGCCGTGCCAAGCATGCAAACCCGCAGCCAAGCCATCCCTGCAGAGAGCAAGCTCGCCGAGGATTCCGATCGAAGGAAGCTGCCGATCCCGGCCGCGCTCCTGTTGCTTTCGCTTGTCTTTCCTTTCCTGGTTCAGGTCGGCCCGTTGCTCATGTCCGTCAACCGGCTCGTACTGCTGGTCATGGTCATTCCGTGCTTCTTCATGTGGCTTAGCGGCAGGGCCGGCCCAATTCGCACCGCCGACATTGCGCTCATGCTCATGTGGCTCTGGATCACCATCAGTTTTCTGGTCAACCACGACCTCATGATGACCATCGAAGCCAGTGGCATCCGTTTCATCGAAACGCTTGGCGCCTATCTCCTGGCACGATGCTACATCAGGGACGCGGAGAGTTTTCACGCGATGGTCTCCCTGCTGTTCATGATCATCGTCGCCATGCTGCCGTTCGCGATCTACGAGTCGCTGACCGGACATAACATTCTCCTCGATGTGGCGAATTCCATCTGGTTCTCGGGCCACGATGCGGTGAAGCAACCGCGATGGGGGCTTGACCGCGTCGAAGGCGTCCTGGTGCACCCGATCCTGTTCGGTGTGTTCTGCGGCGTGGCCATATCCCTGGTTTACTATGTCCTTGGCTATGGCGCTTCGTTCTTCAAACGCGTCTTCAAGACCAGCCTTGTCGGACTCACAGCGCTTTTCTCGCTCTCTGCCGGACCGCTGTTGGCGATCCTGGCACAAGTTCTGTTGATCGGCTGGGACCAGGCCCTGTCAAAAATCAAGGCGCGGTGGAAGATTCTCACCGGCGCGGTGCTGTCGTTTGTCGTCGCCCTTGAAATCGCGGCAAACCGGAGCACTCCGGAACTGTTCATCCATTATTTCGCGTTCAACAGACACTCCGCGTACAACCGGATCAGGATTTGGCACTACGGGACCGAGTCGGTTGCCGAGCATCCGTTGTTCGGTATCGGACGCCACGAATGGGAGCGTGCCTTTTGGATGAGCAGCAGCATGGACATGTTCTGGCTGGTCCCGGCGGTCCGAAGCGGACTGCCCGCTGCCCTTCTGTTCCAGCTCGCCTTTTTCTCGATATTCCTGACGATCGCTTTCAAGAAGGGGCTCGACGAGCGCACCTCCAGCTATCGAACCGGCTTCCTCATCTGCATGGTCGGCTTCTATTTGGCGGGATGGACGGTCGACTACTGGAAACAGATCTACGTGCTGTTCATGTTCCTTCTCGGCAGCGGGGTATGGATGCTGGACGCGTGCGACGACAAGGTGCCGGCGATCCGAAAAAAGGGCCTTGTGTCAGACGACACAACGACGCCGGATCGCGGCAAACACGCCACGCCCAATAAGCCTGCCATCCGGCACAGTATTCCGGCCACGCCGCGGCGGCCAAAAGCGTGATGATGCTCGGCGCTCTTGTATCGGCTGCAGGTGTGATCACGGCGACGCCCGCGTTCGGGACGTCGCCCGGAGCGGCGTGGCGCGTTCATTGCTCGTCCCCCCTGCCCCGACCGGTGTCCGGCTGCTCCGGCCTTGCCGCGGTCGTTGGCGATGAAGCTATCCCGTGTGAGCGATCCGCATGAGCGAAAACCCCGAACTCTCCATCCTGGTCGTAAGCTTCAACACCCGCGAGCTGACGCTGGAGTGCCTTCGTTCCGTTTATCAGGAAACGCATGAGACCCAATTCGAGCTCATCGTCGTCGACAACGCATCATCGGACGGTTCGGCCGAGGCCATCCGCGAGGAGTTTCCGGCTCTCACGCTCATTGCCCTGGACGAGAACATCGGGTTCGGGAGAGGAAACAATCTCGCGGCGGAGCACGCCACCGGCGAATTCACACTGCTGCTCAACCCCGATACGGTCGTGCTCGACGGAGCGATCGACGCGCTCGTTCGCTTTGCCCGGGAGCACCCGGAATGCGGCATCTGGGGCGGGCGCACCCTGTTTGCCGACCGCTCGCTGAACCCGGGGTCCTGCTGGCGCGGCATGTCGCTGTGGACGCTGTTCTCACGCGCCGTCGGACTTCTGAGCCTGATGCCGCGAAGCCCGCTGTTCAATGCCGCGGGTTACGGCGGCTGGCAACGCGACAGCGTTCGCGAGGTCGACACCGTCAGCGGTTGCTTTCTGCTGATCCGGCGGTCGTTGTGGGAGGAGCTCGACGGGTTCGACCCGGCCTTCTTCATGTACGGCGAAGAGGCCGATTTGTGCTTGAGGGCCCGCAAGCGCGGCGCCCGCCCGACCATCACGCCCGACGCCGAGATCATTCACTACGGGGGCATGTCGGAGACCGTTCCCGCGGACAAGGTCGAACGATTGCTGCGCGCAAACGTGACGCTGGCTGAAAAGCACTGGGGCAGCGTCAAGCTATGGGCGGGGCGGCTCCTTATTCGTCTTCTCGTCGTGGTGCGCGCTCTTGGTTATCGCAGTGCCGCGCTGTTGTCCGGGAAAACGAGGTATCAAGAGAAGGCTGCGATCTGGCAGCAGGTCTGGGCGCATCGGCAAAACTGGTTGAGAGGATATCGGTAGGCGTCGCCCTGGCCACACCGGCGAGCCCCGAACGGAACCGCGCCATGATACGCATCGTTCACATATCCGCCGACTATCCCGATGCCTTCTCGGCCAGCAAGACGCAGGCCGTTCGGAATCTATTGGACGGTACGCCGGCGCTCGATCATCGGGTCTATTCGATCAACCGGCAGAACGGGCTCGGCGGTATCCAGGAACTTGACCGTTCAAACGGTGTCACGACGCTTGTCTATCGGGCGCCCAAATACGGCATTCTTCTGGAGACCTATCTGAACGCGCTCGCCGACTGGATCATTTCAGACTGCAAGTCCCGAGGTGAACAGATCGATCTCGTACATGCCCACAAGCTCACGATCGAAGGGCTGGCCGCGCGCCGAGTGGCGGACGCGCTTGGTTGTCCCTACATCTGCACCGTACGCGGGAACACGGACCGGAAGTACCTTCAGTTGAAACCGGAGAAGCGGTCCGCCTATCGGGAGGTGGCCATGAACGCGGCTCACCTTCTGCCCGTCACGCCCTGGATCGAGCGCTATCTCATCCGCAAGCTCTCCCTCGAAGATACCCGCATGACCCTGTTGCCCACCATCACCAGTTGCGACCGGTTCATCCCTCCCCTGACCGCGAGAAAGCGCTTTGTCACCGCGTTCCATCTGGACGGCTGGCGTCTGAAGGGCATGCCCAACCTGTTGTCCGCTATTGCGGCTCTGCGGGCGGACGGGACCGAGATTGCGCTCGACATCGTCGGCGGTGGCGGCGATGCCGCAACCAAGGCTCTCGAAAAGCAGATCAACGCCCGACGGCTGGAGGACCTCGTGACACTGCGCGGCCCGGTCCCGCATGACATGATGCAGGACGCCTTGAACGATTACGCCGCCTTTGTTTTGCCGACCCTGCGCGAAACGTTCGGCATGGTCTATATCGAGGCGCTGTTCTCCGGTGTACCGATCCTCTACTCGCAGGACCGCGGTGTCGACGGCCTGTTCGATGACCAGGACGTGGGCGTACGCTGCGACCCGAAGTCCGTTGAGAGCATCGCCGAGGGCTTGTCCGCGCTCCATGCGGGCGCCGACAGAATGAAGGCGAACATCCGCACATTGCAGGAAACCGGCGGCTTCGAACGGTTCCGAAAGAAGGCGGTATGCGATCTCTACGAGACCGTCGTGACCAGCGTGTGCGAGACCCCGAAAGCGAATACCACCGCCCCGGCGTGACCCCATACGGTGACGGTTCGCAGCGCTCACGCGCCGGTGTCGTCAGCCTCGTGCCACCGGGCCCGGGCCGCGTCCAGTGTCTCCTGGGCGGTTATGGCCGAGGTGACCAGGCGGTGGAAGAATTGCTCGGGGATCCAGTCCTCCGACGCGAGCTCGAGAAGCCGGCCGGAGTCGAGCGCATCGAGCGAGACGGCGCCGATCTTCGCGGTCAGGAAATCTCGGACGTCCGGTTCGGTACGGAACCAGTGCAGGATGGGATCGGGGCCCAGCGTTGCCGGCACCGGCTTCCGGAGTCGCTCGCGAAAAGCACGAGCGAGCGGCCAGGCCGCAAGCGCCGGCGTGCACAGCACGCCGGGCAGCCGGGCGAAGGTCCGGCTCCTGTCATAGGTCGACCGTTCGGCCTGCAAGGGTTTGCCCACCCTCCTGATTGTGCCGAGGGCCGCGGCGCGGCCCGTGAAGATCCGTTCCAATGCTGTCTTCACGTAGAGGAATTGCCCCAACCGCAGGTCATGGGGAACACGACTGAAAAAATCGACCAGCTCATAATCGTAGAAAGGCAGGATCCAGGGAGCCACGGTTTCGTATGCACGCAACTCCATCAGGATCAGACGCCGCTGCCGGTTCTCCACGTTCCAGCGGTCGATCAGTCCGAACATGTCCTCCGCCATATCGAATCCGGCGGTCGTCTCCGCCAAACCATCGAAACGGAGGCGCGGATCGGTTCGCAGAACCTGTTTCAGGATCCGGTCCGAAAGCGGATAGCGGAAGTGGCGGAGGTCCAGGAAACGCTGCAACTGACCGCGGTTTCGAACAAGACCCACATGGGGCGGCAGATGACCGCCTGAGATGAAATCGCCAGTATGCCCCGGCACCAGCACGTCGCCGGCACCGCAGGAAAGGTGCCTGGCGCCCGTACCGCAGGTGAAGCGGGTTGTCATGCCGACCTCCCCGACCGACCGGGCAAGAAAGTCCGCATTGAAGTAGCTCTTGTCGATCGGGACGACGCGATGATCGAGGCCCATCGCCTGTGCGATCTCCGAAGCAACCGCAACTTCCGGGTCCGTCGCCATTCCATATGACAGGCACGATGGCGGCGGACCGTCAGTGGCGGCGAACAGCGCGGCCAATAGCCGGCTGTCGAGACCGCCTGAAAGCGTCAACAGCGGTCTGCAGTTCATCTCGTCGAGCACGCGACGGCTCCTGGCAGTCACGCCGCTCAGCAGCTCTGCAAGCGCTTCGACGAGCGTAGCCTCATCCATCGCTTCGGGCGCATAGGCGTACGCCCAGTAGCGCTCTTTGCGGAGCGTGCGGCCGTCTGCATACGTGATGGTGGCTGGCGCAGCAGTCTCGATCCCGTCGATCAGGGTTCGGTTTCCCGTCACATAGCCGCAGTGCAGGAGGTCGATCAGAGCGGCATCGCGGATGCGCGGCGGCTCAGCCAGCCTGTCCGCAAGCCGCCAGGGATCGTCGGCAACGCTGAACGCTCCCTCGCGGTCTTCGCTGATGTAGACCGGCACTGTTCCGAAGCGATCGGTGACGATCAAAGAGGTCTCGCTGTCGGAGAGAAACGCGGAATAGCAACCGTTCAATCGGGGAACGATGGCGTCGAGCCGGTCGCGATGGGTGGCAAGATAGCGGCCCACCGCCGGGCCGACATGGACCTTGCCATCCGGATCGACGGCATATCCGCGCGACCAGAAACGGCAGGATGTGCGGTCGTCCGCTTCGAGCGGCGTCGCGCCTCTCCAGATCGCGCGTCCGGTCATCCTGCGGTCTCGGACAACGCCGTCTCCGGCTCGCCCGGGTTTAGCCTAAGCCTGTCGATGTAATCGAAAATCCGTTCGTTCTGCTTGATGGCCTGGCCCAGAACATCGGGAAGCCGAGCGTGAAGCGTGGTGGCCATCTTCTCGCGTTCGAGCCAGCTCTGCCAGATGTCCTGCGTGCAGTGTGCCGTGTCCTGAGAACGGGGATCGGTCACGCAACCTCCCTGCCCGCATGCCTCGAACACACCCAAGGTCTTCTTGCTGTACGCAATCGCCGCCGTAGGAACAGAGGATGACAGCGCGGCAATCGTCGAATGCATACGGGTGCCGCAGAAGAAGTCCGTTTGGCCGATAACCCACTTCATTTCCATCGAGTTGTAACGGCGGTCAAGGACCAGAACCCTCTCATCCTCACCGAGCGCCGCGGCCACGTCCTGGCAAGCCCGCGGGTCGGACTCGTAATGGTCCAGGCGCGCAAGCACGTGCGGAACCAGGAGAATGCGGGCATCGCTTTCCGCGAGGAACCGTTTGAGGATTTCATGAACGAGGTCCCGATAGTCGGCCTTGAACCCGAATTGTCGCGATGCCTGGACGCCCTGGTTGTAGATCAGCCCGCTGACGTTGAAGCCGACCAGCGGTGTTTCCGGACGGTCGGCGAGCCAGCTCTCCAAGCGCTGCGGCAGGTCATCCGGCCGGCTTCGAGGCAAAGCAAAAGCGACATCAACGCCCAAACAGTGCCGGTCGGCATCGAAATGATCGCCGAGAAGCTCTTTCAAAGTCTCGAAACTGCGCCCGTCGCGCGCCCATGCCATGCTGGCGCCGCGCACGATCTCGCGCGCGACCTCCAGGGCCTTGGGGTGCTCGAACGGTCCGTAAGTCTGCGGCAACAGCACCAGAGGCGTGCCGAGGCCCAGAGCCAGGCGCTTTGTCTGCGTCATTCCCTGGAAGCGCTTGTTTCCATAGAGATCGGCGAAGCTGTCCCCACCGCTGATGTCCAGCACGGCGTCCGCATCCGCCATCAGACCAACGCCCCGATTGGCGAGCCCGCCCAGCGCAGCGCTTAAGCGCATATTCAGGAGACTGTCGCGCCGATAGTAGCGCCGGGACAGGTTGGCGCCGCAGCGGGCAAACCGGAACGGCGTGTTGTCAAAGCGGATTTCGTCCTCCCGGACGCCTCGGCCATGGTCGAATACGGTAACGTCCGCCGTCGGATAACGGGCCGCGATGGCACTGAGAACCGAGAGGAACAGCGCGGACACGCCCAGGTTTGCGGTGTCAGGCGCAGCACCGAACATGCAGAGCTTGATGCGCGATGATGAACTCTCAGATGAGCGGTGATCCATGCGCAAGGCTTTCCTCTACGCCGGTGCGACTGCTGGAACCCGAAGGCCGGCGGTCGAAATTATAGTGGATGTATATGGAATTGCGATGATGTTCACAGACCTCACGGGACCATTGGCCGGCGCCCCGGCCGCCAGCCGTTTCGCGCGTCAAATCCGACAGCCGAAACCGGGTCAACGGCTGCAAGGAACGGCCGACCGGCGCACGAACACACGGTATGGCGCAGGCGATTGAATTTGCGGCATGGAAACCGCATCACGGCATGCCGGCACAGAGAGAGATGTCTTGATCACTTCTCAATGATCTGAGAGCGAATTGCATCTATGAGGTTTTTGTCCGCGAAAGGCGCGATGTCGCCTGCACCGGCCTCCTTGCGACGGGCGACAAGACTGTCCAGTTCACGACCGACCTCCGCTTCCGTCTTGGCAACCCTGACGCCCGGGCGTATCCGAAAACGCTCGGCCGTACCAACCTGATGATCATTCCGAGTTTCCTTGAACGCCTCGCGGCGCGGCACGATCAGGATCGGCTTTCCCAGCGTCAGTGCGGAAATGATCGTCCCCATACCGGCGTGTGAAACGATGAAGTCGGCGTCCTCGAAATACTTTTGCACCTCACCGGGCTTAATGAACGAGGTCCACTCGTAATTGCGTGGCGTGTAGCCGTCCCGCCCGGGTTCAGCGATCTGTCCGAAGACGTCATCACGCTGTCGATCGGCACACCACTCATCGACGGCGCGCACCAGCCTATCGAACGGTTCCTTGCTGCCGACGGTGAGAAAAATCAAAACACCGCCCCTCTGTATGTCGGGCCGGCCTGATCCGCATTGGCATCGGCAACATGCTCCCATTGCGTAAGCCAAAGATCGGCAGCGTTTTTGACAAGACGGCCCGAGAGCGAAAGGGTTTCGGTATTCGCGACACTGTCGACCCAGATTGTGCGTGCGCCGAGCAACTTTCCAATCCAGAGGGCGAACAATCCGGGCGCCGCACCCGTCGTCACGATGGCGTCGGGACGGACGCGCACAACAAGCGCCGCGATCGAAAAGAACAGATAGACCAGCCGCACTTTTGTCCACTGGTTCGCATCGGGAACGATGTGGAATCCAGGCGATGTATCACCGGCTGAACCTGAATCCTTGCTGACCTCGTGGCGGTATTCGGGCTCGGTTGTCACGTAGGTCACGGCGCACTCGTCCCATGCGGGCCGCAGCCGACGAAGCTGCACCCAGTGTCCGCCACTGGAGGCAACTGCCAGCACCTTCGGTTTCGAATTTGCCTTGCGTCCCACCGCGCCGTCTCGCTCCTTAGTGGGTTTCATCAGGCTCTGTTCACAACCCAGAATAGCGAAGTGCGAACCGCCGAACAACATACAGATTGGTAGCGTTTGCTCCGATTCAAGACGTGCCAGGGCATCGTATCGCCAAGAATTTTCAACTCGCCGGCTGCCTTCGGATTTCGACCGCTCCGGGCCGTCTTGCAGCTTGCACAGGGACCGTGGCGGACATACCCTCGCCGCTCGCCGAAGAACCTCTCAGCCGGGCGAAGAAAGCTGCCAACCAAACCATTGGCCGAGCACGACCGCAGGGGGCAGATCGCATGAAACAACTCGCACGGTTGAATACCGACCGCATCGCGCTGCTTCTGGCTTTGGTGATTCTTGCCCTGTCACTGCTTCCCGACACCACCGGCACAGGTGGAAACCAGTACGACGCGTTTTACCATGTTCTCGCCTACGCAGTCCTGACGTGCGCGGCGAGTTTCAGCCGGCGGAGCGTTGCCGGTTACCTGCTCGTGCTGGCCGTGATAACGGCGTTCAGCGGCATGATCGAGCTCATCCAGCCCTTGTTCGGCCGCACCGGTGAATTTCGCGACCTCGTCGCCAATGTCGTGGGCGGGTTTGTGGGGCTGATGATGACGATGACGATCAAAGGCGCCGCAAAACACTTCCGGATAAACCAGTAGTGTTCCAGACCGGAAATTGGAAAACCGAAACGTCGAAGCAACAATTCACTGATTTCAAAAGAACAAGGCAAATGAGTGATTTATGAGACATGATTAATGAGAAATATCACGTGAATTGGCGATCGAAGATATGCGGTTTCAGCGCCAGGGTTTATTGCCCGAAGAGCGAAATGCGCGGCGATGGGCTGAACCAGGAATTGAACCAGCCACTCCATGCAACCGCCGCCAGGGGTCCCGTTTGTTTGTCCGTCAATGCGGTGTCATGCTATAAGACCATAATAATTCACGAGAAAGCGACGATGTTGGTTTCGGAGCCGGTCGATGCGGACCGGCTTTTGATGACAGGATTTGAGACGGCTTGATCCTCAGAGCCCTCAGCTCTTCAACAGACAAGGTGGTCCCCTGCCGATAGCGCAAGTCTTCCCTCCACTCGCACCCGGAGCCGCAAAGGTCGAGGAGCGAGAGGCACTATGACTCAATCGGCAGTTGAAGCGCTTGCGTTGTTGGCATCTTTCTGAGGAACACATCAGTTTCGGCATTCGATTTCACGCGTACCCGCACCGCCATGAAACATGAGTCCCTCGAAATTGAAGCGATCAAGCTCATAACACCTGATATCTTCAGGGATCATCGGGGTTTTTTTTCCGAGACATTCAACCACCGTGCCTTCGAAGGCGTGGACGGCGCGCTGCAAACGGGTGCGTTTGTTCAGGACAATCACTCGTTTTCCGTCGACAAGGGCGTCATCAGAGGACTGCATTTTCAGATCCCGCCGCGCGCGCAGGACAAGCTTGTCCGCGTGACCCGCGGCTCGATTTACGACGTTGCCGTGGACATCCGAACCGGGTCGCCCACCTATGGTCAGTATGTCGGGGCCATCCTGAGTGCGGAAAACTGGCAGCAACTGTGGGTGCCGAAAGGATTTGCACACGGTTTCTGCACCTTGGAACCCAACACGGAAGTCCTTTACAAGGTGACGGATTACTATGATCCGGAGTGCGACCGAGGGCTTGCCTGGAACGACCCGGCGCTGGGGATCGACTGGCCCCTGGATGCCGACGAGGTAACGCTGTCTGAAAAGGACGCCAAGCACCCTGGCTTGTCGGAACTGCCGGATTACTTTTCTTACACGCCAAGCGCTTCAGGAGGCGAAGTCCAATGAACCAGCGCATTTTCAGAATCGGAAAAGGAGGCTTGCGGTGAAAATTCTCGTGACAGGGGGCGCCGGTTTCATCGGCTCGGAAGTCTGCCGATTTCTGGTCCAGGACAAAAAGGCCGAGGTTCTGAACGTCGACAAGCTGACATATGCCGCGAACCTCGTCTCCCTGGACGCCATATCTGAACATCCGTCTTACAGTTTCGTCCAGGCCGACATTTGCGACGCGCCCAAGATGGAGGAGTTGTTTTCGGGTTTTGCACCCGACGCGGTGATACATCTTGCGGCGGAAAGCCATGTTGATCGTTCGATCACGGGATCGGCCGAGTTCATCAACACGAACGTGCTTGGAACGCACATCCTCCTGGAGACCGCCCGCAACTACTGGACGGGCCTGCCGGATGCGAGCCGGGAGACGTTTCGCTTCGTGCACGTGTCGACGGATGAGGTCTATGGCTCGCTCGGCGCGACAGGAGCGTTCACCGAAGAGACCGCCTATGATCCGAGTTCGCCATACGCCGCGAGCAAGGCGTCATCCGACCACCTTGTCATGGCCTGGTGGAGGACCTACGGGCTGCCGGTCATAATCTCCAACTGTTCCAACAATTACGGGCCATACCAGTTCCCCGAAAAGCTGATCCCGTTGATGATCCTGAACGCGCGCGACGGGAAACCGCTCCCGGTTTACGGCGACGGTTCCAATGTCAGGGACTGGTTGTTCGTGAATGATCATGCCCGTGCGCTGTACACGATCCTCACGCAGGGTCGCCTCGGAGAGAAATACAACATTGGCGGCCGCAGCGAGAAGACCAACCTCGACGTCGTGCGCGAATTGTGCCGATTGATGGACCGCAACAACCCCGACGGTGCGCCCCACGACAGGCTGATCGAGTTTGTCACCGACCGGCCCGGCCATGACCACAGATACGCCATCGACTGCACGAAGATTGAGTCGGAGCTGGATTGGGAACCGATCGAGACATTCGAGACAGGGCTGGACAAGACCGTGCAGTGGTATCTTGAGAACAGCGCGTGGTGGGAACCGTTGCGTCAGAACACCTACAAGGGAGAACGGCTCGGTCTTCTGGACGAGACCACGACAGATCGAAGCCGCGCCTTGAATTGACGCGCATACTGGTCACGGGCGCCACCGGTCAACTGGCTCGTTGCCTGGTCGAAGCGCATGAAGAGCACGCCCACAAGTCCTTGCGGCTGGTCGCCCTCGGACGACCGAACCTCGACGTCACAAAACCCGATACGCTTGCTGCGTCGATTGACGTCAATGAGCCGGACGTTGTCATCAATTGCGCGGCCTACACGGCTGTCGACGCCGCGGAGAGCGATGCAGAACAGGCCATGGCGATAAATGCCGACGGCGCGCGCGCGCTTGCCGGCTTATGTGCGCGTCACGATGTGCCTTTGATCCATGTGTCCACCGACTACGTTTTCGACGGAAACAAGACGGAGCCATATTGCGAGACGGATCCAACCGGCCCCACCAGTGTCTACGGGCTCAGCAAACTGCGGGGTGAGGAAGCGGTTGAAGACACCTGCACCAGGTACGCCATCCTGCGCACGGCGTGGGTCTACAGTCCGTTCGGACAGAACTTCGTAAAGACCATGTTGCGGCTCGCGGCCGATCGCGACGAGATTTCGGTCGTCGATGATCAGCTTGGATGTCCCACCTACGCACGCCACCTGGCTGACGCGCTTCTCAGCATGGCGCTTCGGCTTTCGAAAGCGACCGCGAATGATACCGATCTCCGGGGAACCTTTCATGCGGTTGGAAGCGGTGAAACAAGCTGGTGCGGCTTCGCGCGGGAGATATTCGGGCAATCGGCGAAATATGGCGGCCCTGGCGCGAGGGTGCTTCCGATATCCACCGCGGAGTATCCGACCGCGGCAAAGCGGCCGCCCAATTCGCGGCTGGACTGCGCGCTTCTCAAAACACGGTTTGGTATCGTGATGCCGGACTGGCGGTCGGGCACGCAGGCGTGCGTCGCCCGGCTTCTCAGCTCTACGTCTTCAATCCTTGCCGGTGAGGCGAAAACAGGGGGAACACAATGAAGGGGATCATTCTGGCCGGTGGCATGGCCACGCGGCTTCACCCGATGACATTGGTTGCGTCGAAGCAGTTGCTGCCGGTTTACGACAAACCGATGATCTACTATCCGCTCTCCACGCTCATGCTGGCGGGTATTCGCGAGATTCTGCTCATCTCGACACCGGACGACTTGCCGAGTTTCGAGCGTCTGTTGGGTACCGGCGAACAATGGGGCCTCAGTCTGAGCTACAAGGTACAGCCCCGCCCGGGCGGCCTCGCCGAAGCCTACATCATCGGTGCCGACTTCGTCGCCGGCAGCAATTCATCCCTGATACTCGGTGACAACGTGTTCTTCGGGCATGGTCTGCCGGAACTCCTCGAAGCCGCGGCAAGCCGACAGACCGGCGCGTCGGTGTTCGCCTATCAGGTTCAGGATCCGAACCGCTACGGCGTCGTTGAATTCGACGACCAAAACCGGGCGATTTCCATTGAGGAAAAGCCGTCCGAACCACGGTCGAACTGGGCGGTGACCGGGCTCTATTTTTACGACGAGAAAGCACCGGACCTCGCTGCCGGACTGACGCCCTCGGCAAGGGGCGAGCTTGAGATCACCGACCTCAACGCGGCCTATCTCGCTCAGAACGAGCTTTATGTCGAGCGGCTCGGGCGGGGTTTCGCCTGGCTGGATACCGGAACGCCGGACTCCCTGATCGAAGCCGCGGAGTTCGTTCGCGTCCTCGAGAAGAGGCAGGGTTTCCGGATATGTTGCCCGGAAGAGATCGCCTTCCGTCAACGGTTCATTTCGCGCGAGGACCTGGTTGCTCTGGGACGGAAAATGGAACAGACCGGCTATGGCCAATACCTTTTAAGGATCGCCGAAGCCGATCCGGCCTGACACGGCGCCCGGTGTTTTTCGGTACGGGATCACGACGGCCGACCCGCTACGCTGCGGTGTCTCCTGCCGCGCCAACGATGCCGGGGGTCAGTAGTAGTACGGCTTGTTGCTGTCGTACTTGTTGAGGACCGTGCCGATGATCTCAAATGGGCTCAGAAGGTTCAGACATTCTCCGAGTTCGCCGGCCTTCGAGGAGTCTGCAGCCACGACAACGAGAATACAGTCGACGTTGGGCATAAAGGCGATGACGTCATCGGCCGCGAGCACCGGCGGGAGGTCAAAAATGAGCGGGGACCAGTCGTCGCACTTGTAGAGCTGCTGGACCATGTCCGATACTTTTTTTGACGCAATCGTTTCACCCGGGTCTGGAAACGGTTGATGATTCGGCAGAATTCCGAGATGAGAGTCCTTGATCTTCGCGATCGTATTGTAGAACCCCAGGTCGCCATTCAGATAATGCGTAAGAGAGATATTGGGTGGCACCCCGAGATATCTGCTTATCGAGGGATTGCGGAGGTCCAGATCGACAAGGAGGGGTTTCTCGCTCTCCAGCCGGGCAATACTCGCCGCAAGATTGAGTGCGACGAACGACTTTCCGGCTGATGCGTTCGGCGACGTGATCGCAACACTCCGCCAGTCATGCGCCCGCATCGTCTGCAGAAGGCGCGTCCGCAATATGTCAAAGCACGAGTAGCTGGGATCGGAACATGTGAACGAAACCAGCCCGTTGGCCTCAAGCGTCGCCGGGTCCGGATCGAATTCCGTATAAGTCAGTTGCAAAGGATGTCTTTTTTTGCGGACAGCCTTTGCCTTGTCGACAGCCTCTTCAATGGTCTTCATGGGCAGTCCATCTGTGGTTCGTGTTCCAGCAGCGCTCGGCGCTCAACCTGTGGCCATCGACGCGAGGCTCACAATCTTTTCCTTCAGCTCGGACATCGGCATGTAATGCTGATCGATCAAGTAGATTCCCGCGCTTGTGACCACGAACAATCCAACCATCGCGGCGTCACGCGCGTGCTTGAATCGGCGGTGATCGCGCGACGTATCGATATTCGGAATTGTTACAATCGGCATGACATCGAAGTTCAGCATCATGTCCTGCGGTGATCGAATGTGATCGTCCAGGACCTCCTGCCCGATCACGAGCACGCCTCCCGCCGAGAACGCCAGGACCATCCCGGCCGCGAGAATCAACAGTCGGTTCGGCCTGACGGGCGCCCCGGGGACGGTCGCTTCCTCGAGGACTTCGAACCGGTCACCCTGTCTGTTCGCTTCCATCTTCTCACCCAGAACGGCATCGGCCTGCTTTCCTGCGATTTCCAGGAGCTTGCCCTTGAGGTTCTCATACTCTCTGTTCAGGGAGTTCAGTTTCAGCTCGACCTGAGGCGTTTCACCGATGAGCGCTTTCAGTCGTGCAATGTCGTCCTGCAGAGTAACCTCTTGGGATTTCAGGGTTGTAAGACTGGTTTTCAAGACTTCCAATTCGGAATCTTGTTGAGCCATGGCGACAAAAGAGCGTGGCGCCGCGGACTCGTTGTTATCCGTCTTTCGGGGAGATGACTCGAGCAAGGCCAGCTTCCTCTGAAGCGCGGAAACCTCGCTGCGCAGCCGCCTGATTTCAGGATGAGCGTCGGTGAACGTGATCTCTTTTCGCGCGAGATCGAGCTGCAATTGTTCGAGCTGCTCAAACACGCGCTGCACGGCCGGGTCCTCTGTGTCGACCTTGCCTCCCGCCCGCGCTTCAATCGACCTTTGCAGAATTTTCTGCTTGGCCTGGTTTTCGGAAATCTGGCTTTCGACGTTCTGAAGCCGCTGTTGTGATCGTTCGAGGAAGTTCAGATTGTACTGCAGCGAGTCGGGCAGAGAATCCTTGTTCTTGATCTTGAATTCACTCATCTCCGTCTCGAGAGACTTGAGCTGATCCTCCAGCCGTTTTTGCTCCTGCACCAGGAACCTCGTCGTTTCCGATGCGCGCGAGGTACGCGCGCGCGTATCCTCCGACAGAATGAACGTCACAAGTTCATTGGCCACGCCCGCTGCAATCTCCGGGTTTTCGTGCTCGAATGAGACGGTGAACGCAATCGTTTCAGGATTTCGCCGCGTGCCCGCCGCAACACGTTCGATCAACATCCGGTCGTTCAGCATTCCCAGTGCGTAAATCGGCTGCCCGTCGATGCCGCCTTTCGGCGAGGTGACGAGATCGAATTTCTTGGCGATCCGCAGCAGGTTGTCCGTGGTTCTGAGACGTTGCTCGATGATCTGCAACCGCTGGTCAACACGAACCTTGACCGTGGAGCGCACGAAATCGTGCGGAATTCTCTGGGACTCCACCAGGATCATCGCCGACGAGCTGTATATCGGCTGCCAGAGAAAAATGGTCGCAACGGCCCCGGCCATGATTACAACGAAAGGAATTAGAAAGTAAATCCAACGCCTTCTAATCACAGAAATGATGTATTGGGGAGTAATAGCTCTTTTAATCATGGCGCAACAATAGCATCATCTTGTTATCGTGATGTTTTTTGCTCAAAATAACATATTTTGAACAAATTTACGTTAAATCTTGTTAAGCAGGCGTCGCGCGGCCTCAACGGTGAACGTTTGGGCTCCCAGACCAAATTTCAAGGCTTCGTCATTAATACGCGACGGAAGTCTCACCATACGAACTCATCTTTTGGTCTTTTCTCGCAACGACCATCATCCCAACCAATCCGCGAAAAAGCAAGCAATTGCAGTCGATTCAAGGGTGCAGGGTTAATCGTGGTGACATGTTCGGTCGCCCATTTTGGCGTCAGCCGCTATCGGCGTCTGAAGGCAAAGATTCCATACCTTTTTCGGCGAATCTCGTGAAAGGCGCAGGGTACATCGAGGATTTTGGAATGCTCGCAAAACTGGTAACATCCGCGCCGTTTTCGGGGCGGGTCGGATGCCGCCGGATCATGGGGTGACAAGGACATGAAAACGACGGCATTCGTGAAAACCCCACGCATTCAGTTCAAAGCCTTCGTTCGAAAGAATTTCGCGGTTTTGACCTATTACTCGGGGCTCGCCGCGATCTGGAATGCGTTTTCTTCCCGCCCGGCCGTGAGAATCCTCACATATCACGGTGTGAAAACACCGCCGGGAAGCCCGTTTGACGTCGCCGTCGAGGACTTCGAAGATCAGGTTGTCTACCTGAAACAGAACTTCAACGTCATTACGCTCAACGACTACCTTGAATGGGCCAACGGACAGAGAGAACTGCCTGAAAAGAGTGTCGTTTTGACGTTTGACGACGGCTTCAAGAATCTGGTCGAGAACGCGGTTCCCATCCTCACCAAGCATGAAGTCCCCGCGACCTTTTTCATCGTCGGGAACAAGCTCGCCGCCAATGACAGCCGGTACATGAACCGGAAGGACGTCGCGGAAACATCGAAAAATCCCCTCATCGAGATCGGCTCGCATAGCCAGAACCATCGTTCGCTTGCGCAGATCCCGGAGGCCGACGCCGAGATGGAGGCTATCACGTCAAAGGAAAAGCTGGAGGCCTGTGTCGCCCACGATGTCGACCTCTTCGCCTACCCTTATGGCACGTTCAACGACTTTGACGACCGCACCTGCGTGACGCTCGAAGGTGCCGGATATGAGCTCGGGTGCACGTCGGTGAACGGAATCAACGTGAAGAGCACGAACCCCTTCAAGCTGCGGCGAAGCAAGGTTGAGTGGTCTGACGATATGGGCACGTTTTCGCGGCTCCTGAAAGGCGCGCTCGACCCTTGGTTCCTCGTTGACTATTTCCTGCGATTTCTGCAGCGGCCCCGCGCCGTCAAACACAACTAGCCCGGTTTGTTCGCCGCGGGTTTGCGAACCCCGCCCGTGATCCTTGAAAGCCTGAGACGCATCAGTCGGCGGGCCGTCCCCAGAAAATCCCGAATGTTCTGCCACGGGCTGATCATTGCGGCCGAGGCCAAAAGCCGGCATCCCTCGAAACGGGGCATCACACGTCCGAACAGCCAAACGGCACACAATCTTGAAAACACACGCTGTTTGCGGCGCACCTGACCCGGCTGCATCCTGAAGACTGCATCCAGGTCGGAGTCCGCGGCGGTCACGTATCCCGCGCTCAGAGCCTCCTGAAACAACGCCTCGCCCTTGGCGTTCCGGGTGATGATCAGGCTGCGGCCGTCTTCCTCCTCGAAGAGCGGATAACCGCGTTCATCACAATTCCAGGCATCCGCGCAGACCAGGTCGGCGGCCTCCCCCACACCGTCCGGACAGATCTTGCAGCGGAACTGGACGTGATAGCTCAGGATTGCCCCCCAGGAGTCGATGTAGCTCATGTGTTCCTCGCGGCCGTCCCGCAACCGCGCCATGGCCGTGCCCGGCCAGCCATCGCCGCGGTATCGAAACGCGACGACGTCCTCCTCATCGACCGAGAGCTTCTTGAGGATTTCCCGTGCGCCGGACAGGCTGGGAATTCCTGCGCAAAAGAAAGAGAACATGTAGGGAATGGTTTCATCCACCCTCTTGTCGATCCGTGCGAGCGCACGCAACGCCGCGACGTCACAGGGTTTGCCGACGAACGCAAAGCGCTCCGGTCCGTCCAGTTGCCGCGCCAGCTCCGACAACGGGGCGGACGGCGCGTAACGTGAACCCGCCGCACGGTACACGTCGTCACCATTTCGGCTCTCGATGATCTCGTTCTGTATGGGGAAGCTCTCCGAGCCCGTGTTCTCCAGGACGTAATCGACAATCTCGTTATCGAGCAGATATTTGAGGAATGCGGATAAGGCGCCACCTGAGGAGGCGTGATGACGGAGCGCCGGATCAGTTGCATGCCCCTCCCGCACCTTCACAAACGGTCCCCAGAGCGGATCAGGGGTCGTTCCGGCATGGTGACCGGAGATCCGCAGGCCCGGGCAGACATCCGCGACCATGCGGTCTTCCTCCGCAGTGAGCGGTTGTTGCAGGTCGGGTCGGAGATAGCCGCCGGGCGACACGGCCATTTCAATTTTGCCCGGCGCAACAACGGCGCGACACAGGCCGCAGCCAGCGCACAAATCGCCCTTCCAGACCCGATCCAGTGTCGAGGACTTGGTCAATTTGCGGCTCCTGATTTTCCGGGAACAAAGAGCGCCGTCGGCCCATCCGGATATCGCTCGCAATGCGCGAAGTTATCGCAGAGTTCAACACTATTCGTTAAGGCGGGGCAAGACAGCCCACGGCGCCGGTCACAAGCTCGCGGATTCGGCCGTGTCTCAGGTGTCATTCGTGTGACACCGACCCCCTCCGGAGTGCCCGATTTATTAGACGTTCCGCGCATTTTCCATTAAAAGAAACCCGGAAACGAACAGCGCCGGATCAGCCGCACGTTCGCTTCTCATATTTTATCAAGTCCCCATTCTCCAATCTGCCGATTGGACAAATCACGAGCGCGGTACAATGCGAGTATTGGTTACCGGTCACGATGGATATATTGGCGCGGTCCTCGTACCCTTCCTGCAGCGCCATGGTCACGAGGTCGCGGGCCTCGACACCTATTTCTTTGAGAATTGCAGCCTCTCGGACATGCCCGAGCCGAACACCGCTGTCCGCAAGGATATCCGGCAAATCGGGGCGGAAGACCTGGGCAGTTTCGACGCGCTTATCCACCTTGCGAACCTGTCCAACGATCCGATGGGTGACCTGAACCCGGAATGCACGTACAGCATCAATGCCGAAGCGACGCGCACGCTTGGTCAGGCGGCAAAGGAGGCCGGCATCGCGCGGTTCGCATTCGCTTCTTCCTGCAGCATCTATGGCGCCGCCAGCCCCGACGATGTTCTCGATGAGAGCGCACCGTTCAATCCGGTCACGCCATACGGTGAGTGCAAGGTTCGCAGCGAAGCCATCCTCTCCGAACTCGCCGACGACAATTTCAGCCCCGTCCATCTGCGGAATGCAACGGTTTACGGAGCCTCGCCGAAGCTGCGCGCGGATCTGATGGTGAACAATCTCGTCGGACATGCGCTGCTGACCGGCGATGTACTCATAAAGAGCGACGGCACGCCGTGGCGCCCGCTCGTGCATGTGGAAGACGTCTGCCGCGCCTTCCTCGCTGTCCTGGAGGCCCCACGGGAACTCGTGCACGACGTTGCCTACAATGTCGGACGATCATCCGAGAACTACCAGGTGCGCGATGTCGCCGACCATGTTGCGCGGATCATCCCAGAGAGCAGGATCACCTACGCCGAAGGTGGCGGCCCCGATGACCGGTGCTACCGGGTCGACTTTTCCAAGATCGAGACAGAGCTTCCCGGCTATCAGCCTAAATGGACTGTGCCGGCGGGAATCGAGGAGCTGGTCGAGGCTTACCGCACAAACGAGCTGATGCTCGAGGATTTCGAGGGAAGCCGTTTCATTCGTCTGAAAACGATCAACGGACACCTGGCGCGCGGGATGTTGGACGACGAGCTGTTCTGGACCGAAGCAGCCGTCGCCGGACCCGGCGAATAGTGACGGCGCATATGACGGCAAAGGAGCATGCAGGGAGCGTCGACCCGGGCGGGTCCTGCTGTCCAGCCTGCTCCAATCGTGCCGGAATAGTGTCGCTGTACACCCTCTCAGGCATCCCCGTGCAGAGCACATTGCTCCTCGACAGCGAGACGGAGGCGCTTGAATTCCCGACCGGCGACCTTGAACTCATGTGGTGCCCGTCCTGCGGATTCGCATTCAATTCCCGCTTTGAACCGGCTCTCGTAAGTTACGGAAAAGGCTACGAAGACTCCCAGGGCGCATCGCCGGCATTCACGAGCTTTGCCCGGGAGCTCGCACGCGGCTGGATCGACCGTTACGGTCTCAAGGGTAAACGCCTCCTGGAGATCGGCTGCGGCAAAGGCGAGTTCCTTCAGCTCATGTGTGAAGAAGGGAGCTGTTCCGGCGTAGGCTATGATCCCGCTTACGTTCCCGGCCGCACTGCCGTCCCCGAGCAGGTCACGTTCATCGCGAGGGATTTCGATGCGGATGCCCTGCCCGTTGAGACGGACTTCATCCTGTGTCGCCACACGCTGGAGCATATCGGTGACGTCACCGCCTTCCTGCGGCTGGTCCGGCAGGCTTGCGGCGACGACCAGACGATCCGCCTCGGCTTCGAGCTTCCGGATTTCGGCCGGATTCTGCACGAACTCGCGTTCTGGGACATTTACTACGAGCATTGTTCCTACTTCACTGCCGGCTCCCTCGCACGTGCATTCACAAAAAACGGTTTCGACGTGCTCGACGTGCGGCTCGTGTTCGGAGACCAGTATCTGATCATCGAAGCCAAGCCGACCGACGGTGAAGGCAAGGCGGATCCTGTGCTGGCCGACGACCTTGCGCCGACGGCGCGGGGTGTCGATCGGTTCAAGCGCGAAGGGCTCGACCGGATCGACGAGTGGCGCCGCGCAGTGATGGCTTTGGAGGCCGCCGGAATGCGGATTGCACTCTGGGGCTCCGGCTCCAAGGCGGTCGGTTTCCTGACGACCATTGGAAACATGTCGCCCGTACACTGCGTGGTCGATATCAATCCCGCACGCGCGGGCCGGTTCATGCCGGGCTGCCCGATGCCGATCATCGCTCCGGGCGAGCTGCCCTCTTACCGGCCCGATGTGGTTATTGTCATGAACCCCGTCTACCGCGATGAAATCGCGGCGGATATCGCGAGCATGGATCTGAGACCGCAGCTCTGCACGACCGAAGAACCGCCCCACGCATCAATATCGGCAAACGCCCTATGACCGTCCAACCTTGCCCAATCTGCGGTGGCCACCATGCGGAGAAGTTCTTTTCACTCTCTGCGCAGCCGGTGCTGATCGGCGTGCTCTGGCCCGATGCCGACAGCGCCAGGTCCTGCAAGAAAGGCGACATCGATCTCGCCTTCTGCCCGGATTGCGGCTTTATCTGGAACACTGCGTTCGATCCGTCGCTGATCGAATACGACAGTCGCTACGACAACTCGCTGATGTTCTCGCCGACATTTCGGGAATACACCGACGCCCTCGTGGAACGCCTCATTCGCAGTTATCGTCTTCACGGCGCAAAGATCGTGGACATCGGCTGCGGCAAGGGTGACTTCCTTGTCGCGCTCTGCGAGCGTGGCGAAAATTTCGGCTACGGTTTCGACCCGTCCTACGAGGAGGAGCGCATCGAGACCGCGGCCTCGGAACGCATCACCTGGTCGAACGATCTGTACGGCGCCGAGCATGCGGATATCCCCGCGGATCTGATCGTTTCCCGCTTCGTCTATGAACACATCCCCGCACCGCGCGACTTCCTGGCGATGATCCGGGAAACCACCGACGACGCGCATCCGCCGGTCATCTTCTTTGAAGTGCCGAATGTCGATCTCATCATTCGCCAGATGTCGGTCTGGGATGTGATCTATGAGCACTGTTCCTATTTCAGCGTGGAGTCCCTTACGCACGCCTTCGCCGTGACCGGTTTCGACGTGTTGCGTGTCGAGGAGACCTACAACAAACAGTTTCTGACGATCGACGCGCGTGCCGGTGCAGGAAGTCCCGGCACTGACACCGGCAACCTGGACGCGCTCCGCCGCGATGTTGCGTCGTTTCGCGACCAACAGGAAAAGAAACGGACCGAGTGGGACGAGAGGATCGCCGGCTGGGCGAAAGGCAATGCCCGCGTCGCCGCCTGGGGTGCCGGGGCAAAGGCCGTGGGATTCCTGAACATGCTGCATGTGGCCGATGCGATCCCCCGTGTCGTCGACATCAACCCCCACAAGCGCGGGAAGCACCTGGCCGGTACCGGTCAGAGGATTGTGGCGCCGTCGGATCTGACCGAAGACCCGCCGGACATTGTGATCTTGATGAACCCTATTTATCGAACCGAGATTGCCGGGACGTTGGCGGATCTCGGTTTGTCGCCGGAACTCGTGGAAGCCTGAGCGGAGAATGACGTGGCAGAAGTGAAATCGAATACCGTGGGCTCGTTTTGTTGTCGCTTTTGCCGAACCGAGCTGGTTCATACGCTGGTCGATCTCGGCATGTCGCCGCTGTGCGAGAGCTATGTGGCGGAAGAGAACTACTCGAAGATGGAGCCTTTCTATCCACTGCATGCCTTCGTTTGCCATGAGTGCTTCCTCGCGCAGGTCGATGAATTCGTGCCCGCGGACGAGATCTTCACCGAGTACGCGTACTTTTCCTCCTACGCCGAGAGCTGGGTGGAGCACGCACGGCGCTACTGCCACGGCATGAAGGACCGGTTCGGGCTGGACGCAAACAGCCGCGTGACGGAGATCGGGAGCAACGACGGTTACCTGCTACAGCACTTCGTCGAACTCGGAATCCCCTGCTACGGGATCGAGCCGGCAGCCAATGTCGCCAAGGTCGCGATCGACAAGGGCGTTCCGACGGAGGTTCTGTTCTTCGGAGCGGAGGTTGCGCAACGACTGGCCGACGCAGGCAAACAGGCGGACGTCATTGCCGGAAACAATGTTCTCGCCCAGGTGCCGGACCTGAACGACTTCGTCGCCGGAATCAAGATTCTGTTGAAGCCCGGCGGGGTGATGACCATCGAGTTCCCTCACCTTCTCACCACCATTGAAGGGAACCAGTTCGATCAGGTGTATCACGAGCACTTTTGCTATTTCTCGCTGATCACCGCCGAGCGCGTTTTCGCGCATCACGGGATCCGCCTTTTCGACGTTGAGGAGATCCCGACCCATGGCGGTTCGCTTCGCATATTTGGCTGTCATATCGACGACGAAAGCAAACCGGTGACGGACAGGCTGGTTGCCTTGCGGGAGCGCGAAGTCTCCGCCGGGCTCACGCAAATCGAAACCTATGCGAAATTCGCCGAGCAGGTTAACGAGACCAAGCGTGCGGCGCTCGATTTCCTCATCACCGCCGCGCGCGAGGGCAAGCAAGTCGTTGGTTACGGCGCGCCCGGCAAAGGCAACACCTTCTTGAACTATTGCGGGATCAAACCCGATCTCATGTCATACACGGTGGATCGCAATCCCTATAAGCAAGGCATGTATTTGCCCGGCTCGCGGATACCGATTTACCATCCTGACAAGATCACCGAGACGAAGCCGGATTTTGTGGTGATCATGCCCTGGAATTTCCAGGACGAAATCGCCAAGCAACTTGAGTACGTGAAAGACTGGGGTGCAAAGCTCGTCGTGTTCGTTCCACGGGTCACCATTCTCACATGAGGCGAATGCTGTGAAAGTTGTTCTGTTCTGTGGTGGCAAAGGGACGCGCATCCAGGACTATTCCGACCAGATCCCGAAACCGCTTGTGCCGGTCGGCGGACGGCCCATCCTCTGGCACATCATGAAGTACTACGCCGCGTTCGGCCACAAGGACTTCATCCTGTGCCTCGGTCACATGGGAGAGACCATCAAGCGCTTTTTTCTCGAATACAATGAGTGCTTGAACAACGACTTCGTGCTTGAGGAAGGCGGAGCGCGCGTGGAGTTGCTGCAGCGCGACATCCATGACTGGCGCATCACGTTCGTCGATACAGGCCAGGACACCAATATCGGCGGACGCCTGCTGCGGGCGCGCGACTATCTCGACGGCGAGGAGATGTTCCTTGCGAACTATGCCGACACGCTGACGGATCTCGATCTCAACGCGATGGTCGGGCAATTCGAGAAGACGGACGCGATTGCCGGGTTCTGCTGCGTCAATCCCCCCTACTCGTTTCACGTTGTGTCCTTCGACAAGGGCAACAAGGTCGACCGGATCTCGGACGTCCAGCACTCCGAAATGTGGATGAACGGCGGTTACTTCGTGCTGCGCTCGGAGATATTCGACAATCTGAACGAAGGCGAAGAACTCGTCATCGAGGGCTTTGAACGGCTTGTCGCCAAGAACAAGCTGTACGCGCACAAGCATGAGAGCTTCTGGACCTGCATGGACACGTTCAAGGAGAAACAGGCGCTCGACGACATGGTGGCCGTCGGCGATACCCCTTGGCGTTCCTGGGACAAGTGAGGCGTCCGTGCAGGATCTGACGTTCGAGAACCTTGGCACGATCCTGTGTATCGGGGCGCATAGCGATGATATCGAGATCGGCGCAGGCGCCACCGTCCTCAAGCTCGTTCGCGCCAACCCGGACGCCCGGTTCGTCTGGGTCGTGCTGTCTGCAAACGGCGATCGCGGAAAGGAAGCAGGTACAAGTGCTGAGCACTTTCTTCAGGGCGCCGGCAACTCAACGGTTCTGCTGGAGTCCTTTAGAGACGGCCACTTTCCTGATCAGTGGGCGGAGATCAAGGCGTATTTCGAGACCCTGACACACCACGAGCCCGACCTCATTCTGACGCAACACGGGCGGGATCTGCACCAGGATCACCGGGTGGTTGCCGAGCTGACCTGGAACACGTTCCGCGATCACACGATCCTCGAATACGAGATCCCGAAATATGACGGCGATCTGGGTGCTCCGAATTTCTTTGTACCCGCTTCCGTGGCCGACACCGATCGAAAGATCGAATTGCTGCTGAACTGCTTCCCCTCCCAGGCGGAGAAGCACTGGTTCGAGGACCTCACCTTTCGCGGCCTCATGCGGCTGCGCGGGCTCGAGTGCTGCGCGCCGGAGCATCTGGCGGAAGCCTTCTATGCGCGAAAGATCCGGCTCGGTTGAACTCGATGGTCTAGAGCCGGCGCGCGCAAAAGCTACGAACGTCAGTTCCGAGCAACCAATCCGACCCGCGAGAGCAACGCCTGCAGATCTTGCCGATCAGTCTGGCTGAGACAAAAACCAAGCAGGACGCCGGCATAGACGACCCCTCCAAGCACGCCGTAAAGGCCCAGCAAGAACCAGCTATCCGGAGCGCGCATCACCGCCAGGCCCGTCCACACCACCGCTCCCGAGACTGCCGGGGCCCAGCCCGGCAACAAGACGCTTTGGGCGAACGTGGAAAAGTCAATCTTGATCAGTTTCAGGCAGAGCCACCAAAAGTACAGGAGTTGTGATCCAATCGTGATGCCTGCAAGCGCCAGGGTGACCCCGGTTGCCCCCATGTTCAGGCGTACTGTGAAAACGATCATCAAGACCAATCCCAGGAGCTGGAACAGAAAGGCCGGCAAAAAGAAGGCCTTCACCCGAGCCATTGCCATTGCCGTCATCCCGAGCAGATGCGTCGGTTGGGAAAACGGAAAGATAATCATGAAGAGCACGAGGACCATTGCGGTGATCGAGTACTTATCGCCGAGATAGAGCTGGATGAACGGATCAGCGTAGAGCACCATGGGAGTGGCGACGGCGAGCGAGACCCAGAGCGCGAAGCGGCCACCACGCATCACCGTAGAGGCCAACCGCTCGTGATCATCGAGTGCGTTCATGCCTGTAATTGCGGGCTGCAGCGGCAACGCGGCGGTTTGGATCAAGCCGAGCAACTGCCTGTAGAACGACGAGGCTATGTAATAGCCGGAAACGTCGACGGCGCTTCCATACAGGTTCAAGACCAGCGTGGCCGCATGCGTATACATGACGGTTCCGAGGCGACCGACGGTTGTCCACAAACCGAACGACATGAGGTCCCATGCCCTTTTCATCGCGAAAAGGCTGCGTTTGAAGCGCAATTCGGGGACCATCCGCCGTGAACGAACAACTGTAACAAGGAGATAGACAAGCTCCGAGACAACGGTCGCTATGACGACCCAAATGACCTCCGGCGAGATCCCCAACAGGAAAATCAACAAGAGAACGATCCGGATAAGATCGCGAAGGACAGCCAGCAAACTCAACTCGACGTATCGCTGACGCACCTGATATCCGATAACGTACGGCTGCATGATCATTTGCAGAGCAAAGCTGACGATCAGGAGAGCCATCATCAATCGCGCGTCATCGACCATTTGCGGCGCGACGTTCAGCACGTTTTCGATGTTTCCGGCAAAAATCAGTCCCGCGACCAGGAATACCGCGGCCGCCGCCGCGAGCATCGGGAAGATCGATGAGACGATACGGCTGACTTCCTCGAAATCTCCCTTCGCATAAGCGTCAATAACGAAACGGGCTATCCCGCCGGAAAAGAACGTGAAAAAGAGCGGCGCAAACACCATGATGGCGGTCACAACCGGATAGACGGCAAATTCCTCGGGCGGTATCCTCTTAAGAAGATACTGGTACATCCAAAGAAGTACGGTAACATTCAGAATTCGAGCGAAAATAGTGCTGGCAGCGTTTATGGCTACAAGCTTTTTTGAGACGATTATATTTTTGTGCTCAACCAATATATTTTTTCATTATTGAATCTAGCGACATTTATACTGAGAGAAATTCAAACTCAGATCATATGATATTCATAATCCGAATATCTTACCGACAACTATTTCACGGGGTGTGAATCGACTCAGCACGAAGAACACTTCGAAGCCAACTCTTCAAAAGATTCCGACCTGTCGTCGAGGGCAGGACGCTTCCCCGATGTAGAGCGTATCCAGCCAAAAAAGGGACAGAGAATGACGGTCCCAACTTAACGCGTTGTATTGATGAATGGGATCAAAGACTGCAAGCGTGCATATGTGATTGCGACGCCAATGCTGCGTCGCATCAAGCGAAGACGTCGGTGAAGACAAATACACTATCTTCAAGCGTGAGACCCGTTACCCCGTTCAGAACGGCAACCAGTTCGTCCGCATCACCGCCTTGCCCATCGATCCAGATAGCCGTTCCCGCCGGCAGGCCCGCGTGATTTTCCGTAAGCTGGTACTCCGCAGCGCTGCCATGGAGTTGGAGACTGTCCGTGGTTTCATCGAAATCCCACACAAACGCATAGTCGTCCTCGCCGCTCGATGCCGCAACTCCGTCATCGTAGTACGACCCGTTGGCGTCGCCGAACACGAACGTATCTGAACCATCTCCCCCGCTCAGCACGTCAATTTCGTTTTCGCCCGGATTTGCCTGCCCGGTGTCGACCGCGGCAATCACCTCGTTTCCGCTATCGCCAAGCACGATGTCCTGGCCGTGAATCTCGGTCACATCGATGTTGCCGAAGGTGATATCCCAGTGGTGCGCGATCAGGGCGAAGGAACCGTTCACGGGTTCGGTCATGATATCGGTGCCCTGCACCGTCCACTCCGTCGGTTCGGCGGTACCAATCTCCCAGATCTTGAAGCTGTAAACACGGTCGAGGATATTTGTCTGCTCGACGCGTACCGTCACATTGTACGATTCGCCTTCCTCGAAGAACATCGTGTCCCCGTAGTCCAGCCGTTCCGTCCAGTTCGGATGTCCGTGCAACTGGAACTCGTTTTGCTTCGTGTTGTAGAACGGAGAGACGATTGGGTTGTAGCCGGCGAGCGGTTGCCCGGCAATCGGGTCATCGGTATGTCCGCCCCAGAGCATCCCGAACCCAAATCCAGAACCATCGCGGACCGTTCCCGCGGTGATCTGGTTTATCGTCATCGTGAGATCAACCTGATAGTTGTCCCAGGATGAGTCGCCCAGCGTAATGATACGGTCGTAACCAATCTCGGTGGTCCGAACACCGCCATTTTCGATGTGCCACAGCCCGTCAACGACTTGTCCAACATCCTGGATATCCGTCACCGTATTCCAGTCAATGCTGTAATCCGCGGCCCACGTGCTTCCGGCTTCATAGTCGATCAGGACGTCCTGCGTATACACCTCGCCGGTCGCCAGGATCGCCGTGATCCTGACAGTGTCGTCCGCCGACGATCCGTCCAATTCGGAGAACGAAATGTCGACATTGAAATCACCCGAATTCTGCAGGCGCCGATCATCCGCACCTATGCTCAACGATCGGCTCGCGCCACCATTCAGCGTATAACTCAGTGATGCGACATCGCCGGAGACATTGCCCAGGATGTTGACCCACTCCTGGCTCACTCCGGGAGCACCGAATGTCTGCTCGGTTCCGTACCAGACATTGATGGGATTGCCGACCGACACCGTTACCACCGCCGTGTCCGTCAGGCCGCCGTCGGTGACGGTGTAGGTGAAGCTGTCCAGGCCATTGTAGCCGGCGTTCGGCGTGTAGCTCAGCGTGCCGTCGCCATTGTCCACCAGCGTGCCATTGGACGGCTGGCCGAAGCTGTCGAGGCTCAGCGTGTCGCCATTGGCATCGGTGTCGTTGCCCAGAAGGTCCGTGGCCACATCGATGTTGAGCGCCATGTCTGCGTCCGTGGCGAGCGCATCATCCTGGGCGTTGGGTGCGACGGCCACCGGGACAATCGTGCCGTCCTCGTCCACGATCGGGCTCGCCGTGTTCTCGAAGTAGTCGACCTGTGCCGTATAGCCCGCCGCCTGGTCCGTATTGCCGGCATAGACCCCGGCGGCCGTGACCGTCAGCGCGTGGGTGAAGCTCCCCGCAACCGTCCAGTTCACACCGTCCGTGGAATAGGAAAGCGTCCAGTCATCGCCGGCCCGCGTCACCTGCAGATAGGGCGCGGTACCGCCGGGGATTGTCACATTGAACTCGCCACTCGAATTCCCGTTCACCGTGATGGCGCCGAACGCATTCAGGTTCGAACCGTCCGAATAGGTGCCGAGCCGGACCCAGTTCTGCGCATCCTGCTCTATCAGAATGCCCTGCATCTGGTACCGTTCCGTCGGCGTGGTCAGGAACCTGGTCTCGAGCTGAAGATCCCCGTCGGAGACGGTCTGCATCGCCCGCGCGCCGTTGTTCTGATCCCAGATGTTGAAGTCGCCGTCCGGCGTCACAAGCTCCAGAAAGGCCTCTGTCGCCGTCGTCCCGAGCTGTGCCGATGTCGCGGCCGGACCCTCGATCCGCCAGACCGGGTCCAGCACACCCTGGCTGAAGTCGTCGGACACGGCGTCACTGGCAGGCGGCGGCGCCGACACCGTGACCGAGACCACGGCCGTGTCCGTCAGGCCGCCATCGGTGACGGTGTAGGTGAAGCTGTCCGGGCCGCTATAGCCGGGATCCGGCGTGTAAGTCAGTGTACCGTCGCCATTGTCCACCAGCGTGCCATTGGACGGCTGGCCGAAGCTGTCGAGGCTCAGCGTGTCGCCATTGGCATCGGTGTCGTTGCCCAACAGATCCGTGGCCACATCGATGGTGAGCACCGTGTCCGTATCCGCGGCGAGCGCGTCATCCTGCGCCTCAGGCGCAATGGGCCCAGGCGGCGGAGTCGATACCGTGACCGAGACCACGGCCGTATCCGTCAGGCCGCCGTCGGTGACGGTATAGGTGAAACTGTCCGGGCCGCTGTAGCCGGGATCCGGCGTGTAGCTCAGCGTGCCGTCGCCATTGTCCACCAGCGTGCCATTGGACGGCTGGCCGAAGCTGTCGAGGCTCAGCGTGTCGCCATTGGCATCGGTGTCGTTGCCCAGCAGGTCCGTGGCCACATCGATGGTGAGCACCGTGTCCGTATCCGCGGCGAGTGCATCATCCTGGGCGTCGGGTGCGACGGCCACCGGCGTGATGGTGCCGTCCTCGTCCACGATCGGGCTCGCCGTGTTCTCGAAGTAGTCGACCTGCGCCGTATAGCCCGCCGCCTGGCCCGTGTTGCCGGCATAGACCCCCGCGGCCGTGACCGTCAGCGCGTGGGTGAAACTCCCCGCAACCGTCCAGTTCACACCGTCCGTGGAATAGGAAAGCGTCCAGTCATCACCGGCCCGCGTCACCTGCAGATAGGGCGCCGTGCCGCCCGGGATTGTCACGTTGAATTGCGCACTGGAATTGCCGTTCACCGTGAAGGCGCCGAACGCATTCAGGTTCGAACCGTCCGAATAGGTGCCGAGCCGGACCCAGTTCTGCGCATCCTGCTCTATCAGAATGCCCTGCATCTGGTACTGTTCCGTCGGCGTCGTCAGGAACCTGGTCTCGAGCTGAAGGTCCGCGTCGGAGACGGTCTGCATCGCCCGTGCACCGTTGTTCTGATCCCAGATATTGAAGTCGCCGTCCGGCGTCACAAGCTCCAGGAACCCGTCGGTAGCGGTGGTGCCAAGTTGTCCTGATATTGCGGCCGGACCCTCGATCCGCCAGACCGGGTCCAGCACACCCTGGCTGAAGTCGTCGGACACGGCGTCACTGGAAGCCGGCGGCGCCGACACCGTGACCGAGACCACGGCCGTGTCCGTCAGGCCGCCATCGGTGACGGTGTAGGTGAAGCTGTCCGGGCCGCTATAGCCGGGATCCGGCGTGTAAGTCAGTGTACCGTCGCCATTGTCCACCAGCGTGCCATTGGCCGGCTGGCCGAAGCTGTCGAGGCTCAGCGTGTCGCCGTTGGCATCGGTATCATTGCCCAACAGATCCGTGGCCACATCGATGGTGAGCACCGTGTCCGTATCCGCGGCGAGCGCGTCATCCTGCGCCACGGGTGCAATGGGCCCAGGCGGCGGAGTCGATACCGTGACCGAGACCACGGCCGTATCCGTCAGGCCGCCATCGGTGACGGTGTAGGTGAAGCTGTCCGGACCGCTATAGCCGGGATCCGGCGTGTAAGTCAGTGTACCGTCGCCATTGTCCACCAGCGTGCCATTGGCCGGCTGGCCGAAGCTGTCGAGGCTCAGCGTGTCGCCATTGGCATCGGTGTCGTTGCCCAGCAGGTCCGTGGCCACATCGATGGTGAGCACCGTGTCCGTATCCGCGGCGAGCGCGTCATCCTGGGCGTCGGGTGCGACGGCCACCGGCGTGATGGTACCGTCCTCATCCACGATCGGGCTCGCCGTGTTCTCGAAGTAGTCGACCTGCGCCGTGTAGCCCACCGCCTGGCCGGTGTTGCCGGCATAGACCCCGGCGGCCGTGACCGTCAGCGCGTGGGTGAAGCTCCCCGCAACCGTCCAGTTCACACCGTCCGTGGAATAGGAAAGCGTCCAGTCATCACCGGCCCGCGTCACCTGCAGATAGGGCGCCGTGCCGCCCGGGATTGTCACGTTGAAGCGCGCACTGGAATTGCCGTTCACCGTGATGGCGCCGAACGCATTCAGGTTCGAACCGTCCGAATAGGTGCCGAGCCGGATCCAGTTCTGCGCATCGGCTTCAATCAGAATGCCCTGCATCTGGTACTGTTCCGTCGGCGTGGTCAGGAACCTGGTCTCGAGCTGAAGGTCCGCGTCGGAGACCGTCTGCATCGCCCGCGCGGCATTGTTCTGATCCCACGCATCGTGATCGCCGTCCGGCGTCACAAGCTCCAGGAACCCGTCGGTAGCGGTGGTGCCAAGTTGTCCTGATATTGCGGCCGGACCCTCGATCCGCCAGACCGGGTCCAGCACACCCTGGCTGAAGTCGTCGGACACGGCGTCACTGGCAGGCGGCGGCGCCGACACCGTGACCGAGACCACGGCCGTGTCCGTCAGGCCGCCATCGGTGACGGTGTAGGTGAAGCTGTCCGGGCCGCTGTAGCCGGGATCCGGCGTGTAAGTCAGTGTACCGTCGCCATTGTCCACCAGCGTGCCATTGGCCGGCTGGCCGAAGCTGTCGAGGCTCAGCGTGTCGCCATTGGCATCGGTGTCGTTGCCCAGAAGATCCGTGGCCACATCGATGGTGAGCACCGTGTCCGCATCCGCGGCGAGCGCGTCATCCTGCGCCTCAGGCGCAATGGGCCCAGGCGGCGGAGTCGATACCGTGACCGAGACCACGGCCGTATCCGTCAGGCCGCCATCGGTGACGGTGTAGGTGAAGCTGTCCGGACCGCTATAGCCGGGATCCGGCGTGTAGCTCAGCGTGCCGTCGCCATTGTCCACCAGCGTGCCATTGGACGGCTGGCCGAAGCTGTCGAGGCTCAGCGTGTCGCCATTGGCATCGGTGTCGTTGCCCAGAAGGTCCGTGGCCACATCGATGGTGAGCACCGTGTCCGTGTCCGCAGCGAGCGCGTCATCCTGGGCGTCGGGTGCGACGGCCACCGGCGTGATGGTGCCGTCCTCATCCACGATCGGGCTCGCCGTGTTCTCGAAGTAGTCGACCTGCGCCGTATAGCCCGCCGCCTGGCCCGTGTTGCCGGCATAGACCCCGGCGGCCGTGACCGTCAGTGCGTGGGTGAAGCTCCCCGCAACCGTCCAGTTCACACCGTCCGTGGAATAGGAAAGCGTCCAGTCATCGCCGGCCCGCGTCACCTGCAGATAGGGCGCCGTGCCGCCCGGAATTGTCACATTGAAGCGCGCACTGGAATTGCCGTTCACCGTGATAGCGCCGAACGCATTCAGGTTCGAACCGTCCGAATAGGTGCCGAGCCGGATCCAGTTCTGCGCATCGGCTTCAATCAGAATGCCTTGCAACTGGTACTGTTCCGTCGGCGTGGTCAGGAACCTGGTCTCGAGCTGAAGGTCAGTGTCGGAGACCGTCTGCATCGCCCGCGCGGCATTGTTCTGATCCCACGCATCGTGATCGCCGTCCGGCGTCACAAGCTCCAGGAACCCGTCGGTAGCGGAGGTGCCAAGTTGTCCTGATATCGCGGCCGGACCCTCGATCCGCCAGACCGGGTCCAACACACCCTGACTGAAATCGTCGGAATTCATACGCGACCGTCCCTAACAAACCGTCCCTAACAAACGCTATGCGAACGCTCAGCCGGTTTCGTCGCGAAAAATTGCCGCGTTATGCGCGCCGTCCGGACTTCAACTTTAGCGCGAACAAACACCAACTGCCAGCACTTTTGAGCACCCGTCCCGCGCTATTTCGCACCCGTCGCGAATTGTTGTTCAATGGTTGAAAGCTGCCTTTGAGAAAAGGCTTCATCTGAGGTATTCGCCCCAATGAATTGGGTATCTCCAAAAAAAATGCAATACGAGACAAAATAGATTCCCACATTAATGATATTCAATAGATGGCACTTTGAAATATAAATTATGAAGATGACTTAATAATATATTGATTTATATGGAAAAAAGTCCACTCCTTGTTGATCGACGAAATCGATGCTTACTTTCCCTCTAATTTACCATAATCTCTCGAATTATGCCTGCACTCGGCGTTTCTCAGACGCACTGGTGACGGTTGCAGACCCCTCCTCAACCGTCCCTGAATGAGTGCACGATGTGATCGGTAATGGGCTTGGTGAGATATGACAGGATTGTTCGTGCACCGGTCTGGACAAAGGCCTCCACAGGCATACCGGGAATGAGCTCCTTGCCATCGAGCTTGGCAACCTCTTCTTCCGCAAGGGCAAGTCGCGCCTGGTAGTAAGGGATTCCGGTCTGTTGATTGTGCAGGAGATCAGGAGAGATGTTCACGATTCGCGCTTTCAACTCAGGCGTCGAGCGCTGATCAAGCCCTGTGAAGCGGATTACGGCTTCCTGCGAAGGGGAAAGTTCGTCGATATCAGTTGGTGAAACCTGGGCCTCGATAATGAGCACATCTTCCCGCGGAACGATGATCATCAGGTCTTCGCTCGCGGCAACCACCCCGCCGACCGTATGAACAGCAAGCTTATGGACGATGCCGGACCGCGGCGCCCTGATATCGACCCGGCGCAATTGCTCGTCCGCCGCGACCTTCTGTTCCGCGAGCTTGGAAATCTCGGCACGGACTGACTGAAGCTGCTCAACGACCTCGGCGCGCATCTCTTCGTCGATCTGCAGAATCTGGATCCGACGCTCCGATATTGCCTGACGGGCCTCCGCGATCGATGACACGAGCACCCCATGCTCACCTTCAAGCCGCGCCTTGTCACGCTTCAATGCGGTGATGCGGACCCGCTGCACCAGGCCCTTCTCGTAAAGAGAGTCGAGGTCGCGAAGCTCCTGTGAAACCAGGTCGATCTCGTGCGCCTTGGCATCCCGCTGCGCCACAAGACCCTTTATCTTCTGTTCGATCTGGCTGATCTGCTCGGCCAATTGCGCCTTTCGGCCCTCGCGCGACGTCGCGCGGGCCCCCATGAGCGTGCGCTGGCCGTCAAGCACGGCCGCGACATCGCGCTCCTCTGCGCGCCCGGCGAGCGCCTCAGGAACAATCAGCGCTGACTGACTGTCCCGTTCGGCCTTTAGCCTGGCTTCTTGAGCCAGAAGCTCATCAAGCCGGGTCGATATGATTGTCAGGTTCGCGCGCGGTAACGTATCGTCGAGGCGAACGAGCAGATCTCCCGCCTGGACCGACTCGCCTTCGCGTACGAGAATCTCGCGGACAATCCCGCCTTCCTGATGCTGCACGCGTTTGACATTCGTCTCGACGACGACTGTCCCCGGCGCGATCACCGCACCGTGAATTTCCACCAACGCGGCCGCGCCGCCCAGCCCCCCGATCAGCAACAGCAACAGACCGAAGCCGACAAGCAAATGCCGGCGCAGACTCCCGGTGACGGACTGGGTCATCCCTTCCCCTCGCGAACGACTTTGAGGCCGGTACGCTTGCGTGCGTCTTTCGAGAGCACCTTGCTCAGCACTTCCTCCTTCGGACCAAGCGCACCAACTTGACCGTCTTTCAGGAACAACAACTGGTCGACGGCGGATATTGCGCTCGGTCGGTGGGCAATGACGACAACGATACAGCCTTTCGACCGCAAGTCCTGCAAACTCTGCGTGAGCGCGGCCTCTCCCTCTGCATCGAGATTTGAGTTCGGCTCATCCAGGACGACCAGAAATGGCTCGCCATAAAGCGCGCGAGCGAGTGCAACGCGTTGGCGCTGTCCCGCCGAAAGCACAGCGCCTCCATCGCCGACCTGCGTATCATAACCCTGATCAAACGCCGTGATCAGATCGTGAGCATTCGCGAGCTTCGCAGCGTTTATGACATCTTCCGACCGCCAATCCGGAGAAAACCGCGCGATATTCTCGGCGACCGAGCCCGACAGAAGCTGAACGTCCTGCGGAAGATAGCCAATGGCCCGGCCCAATCGCTCAGGTTCCCACTGGTCGAGATCGGCGCCATCGAGCTGGATATCGCCTTTCGCCGCAGGCCATACGCCGATAAGCGCCCGTCCCAGAGTCGACTTGCCCGCACCCGAGGGACCGATGATCCCGAGGGCGGAACCGGCCTCGAGGTCGAAATTGATATTCTGCAGGATCGGTTTCTTTCCGCCAGGCGCCGTGACGACGAGTTTGGCGACCCCCAGGCGCTTGCTGGGAAGCGCAAGTTCCGTCTCGGGGGTCGTATCGGGCAATCGGCCCAACACCTGCCGCAGGCGTCTTAGGCCCCGACGCGCCGCCAGCCAACTGCGCCAATGACCCACTGCCTGCTCGATCGGCGCGACCGCGCGCGCGGTGATGATCGAAGCCGCGATCATGACACCCGGCGTGATTGCCTGATGAATGGCGAGATAGGCCCCGACACCCAGGATCGCAGACTGAAGCATGAACCGAAACGTCTTGATCGTGGCCGAGAAAAACGCCGCACGGTCCGACGCCTTGCCCTGCAGCGCAAGAAACTGCTCGTTTGCTTGCAACCAACGCGCGCGCAAGCCCTCGAGCATTCCCATTGCAACCACGGCTTCGGCGTTTGCTCGCGCTCCTTCCACGAACGCGTTTCGGGCCAGCGCGTGGCGCGCGGACTCGCCGAGCGGATTGCGGGTCAGCAAATCGTTCAATCCGATGAGCACGCACATAATCAGTGCCCCGCCGAGCGCCACAAAGCCGAGAATCGGATGGAACATGAACACCAACGCGATGTAGACCGGCATCCAGGGCATGTCGAAAAGGGCGGACGGTCCTGGACCCGACAAGAACTGGCGAACGAGGTCGAGGTCGCGCATTGGTTCGAGCCGCTCGCCGCGTCTGCCGCCCAGGAGCGGTAACGCCACAACGCTCTCGAACGTAACCGCCGACAACCGCTCATCGAGTCTGACTCCGATGCGCGAGAGAATTCGGGAACGCAAGGCCTCGAGAAGACCGAAAAAACCATAGAGGGCGACGACGATCACCGCCAACGACACCAGCGTCGGCACCGATCGGCTGGTCAACACGCGATCATAGATTTGAAGCATGAACAACGGCCCGGTCAGCATCAAAAGATTAATGACCAGACTGAGGAGACCGACACCAACAAGAACAGATCGGCAGGCGCGCAACGCGTCGGCCACAACATGTCCTGCGCCGTCACTCTTGTTGCGCAAAACCGCCGTCATCTTAACGCCTCATCTCACACGCAAGTCGGGCATCTTAGCCCTGCACAGCGACCAACGCCATATTTCCGCATTTCGTTGTTAACCCGCCCCGGCGCCTTCGCCGGCCAACTGCAAGACTGTTCGGACCGCGAAACCGCCAACGCAGAGGTATCAACCGCCGGGCTTCTTTGGTTTCGGCGCGAAGAGCTTCCGTCGCCATCTCCCCAAGGCGACGCGCGCACGTCTGAGCGACACGCTGAGAACCATGGCGACGAAGCATACGAGCTTGGAACCCATACTCAGATCGCCGGATCTGAAGATGGATTTCGCATATTCCAGATAGAGTTTCTGACGAATCGACAGGTTTGACGTGGCCCCCGGGTCAAACCAGCGCAAAGCATCTTCCTTGGAGACATTCGCCCGGCGTGACGATCCCTGGTGAATTCTTCTTTGAAACAACGGTGTCCCGTCCAGCCGGACGATCTTCCCGCGCAGCGACGTCTCGAACATAAGCACGTAGTCCGACCCGACATAGCTGCCGATCAACTGCGTGGTCGCCAACCTTTCACGATCGAACAGGCCGAAAATGCTCACGATCAGATTCATCGATTGCAGGATTTGAAACGCCCTCACCGACGCAAACCGTGAAACGGAGTGCATTCTGTCGGTATCCGACCGGAGGTATTCTCCCCGGTCATCGATGAACTCCGAGGTCGGATAGATGAGAACCGGTCGATCGGTGCAGGACTCGAACGCCCTTACGCAGGTTTCGAGAAATTCCGGACGCAGCAGGTCGTCATGCGCCGCCCACTTGAAATATTTCCCCGATGCCAGGTCGAAGACGCGGTTGTAGTTGGGAGCGGCCCCGATATTCGACTCCAGCCGCGTGTACTTGATGCGTTTGTCGCGCCCGGCATAGGACTCGCAAATCTCCTGCGTCGCATCCGTTGAGGCATTGTCCGATATTATGAGTTCGTAGTCGTCGTAGGTTTGGCTGAGAATTGATTTCAGTGTCGGCTCGAGAAACTCGCCGCCATTGAAAACCGGCAGACCAATGCTGACATTGACCATGCGTCGTTATCCTGAAATGCCAACTCCGCTGTGGCTTTGTGCGCCCGTAGCGGGCTCTGATCGACGGCTCGCAACTGACCCTGGAGCGAAAACAAGAACGGTGTCCGCAGGCCTGTCGGATAGCGACAAGACGGAGCATCTCAAGGTGCGCTTGCGCAACCAGGAAGTTGTCCTTACTCCGGATTTCGCGCCACGTACAACAGCTTAGTTTGCGGCCGCTCCGATCCCCAAAAGATCGCCCGGCTGCGCGAGAACCAAATTCCAGTCATGGCAGAGTGATACAGTTCTCATGTTCGGGGCCCGCCCGTCGGTTTGATGACGGCCGGGTTGCTTTTCTGGTCATCCGCGCCGGCTTGCAATATCATTCCGGCATTCGGTTTCGTCGGTCACGCTTCATTTAACCCGCTAGAACATCCTGGAATCGCGCTGGTGCAAATATTGTTTGCCAGCCAAGCCGAGTTACGAGAATGCGCGCGCAAGATTCAGGTACCGACATTTTGATGATTACCTTCAACCGCCCGGATTATACGCGGTTGTCCCTGAAAGGGCTGCTCGACACTTGCGATGAAAGCTCGCGTGTCTGGATCTGGCAGAACGGCACCGATGAAGCGACCATCTCCGTCGTCACCGAGTTTCTCGACCATCCTCGTGTCTTCAAACACCACTTCAGTCCGACGAACGAAAAGCTGCGGGGGCCCACCAACTGGATCCTTTCGGAGGGCACCGGCGAATACGTTTCGAAGGTCGATGACGACTGCATCGTGCCACCCAATTGGTTGAAGGTGCTGCGCCAGGCCCACAGCGACGAGCCCAGCTTCGGAGCGCTGGGATGCTGGCACTTCATGCCCGAGGACTATGACCCGTCCCTGGGGGAGCGGAAGATTCGGACGTTCAATGGCGGGCATCAGGTTCTTTGCCATCCATGGGTCGGAGGCAGCGCGTTTGTCCTAAAGCGCCAATGCGTGGAAAAAGTCGGGCTGATCCACGAGAAAACGTCCGGAATTACGCAATACCTGATCCGTATTGCATTGGCGGGATGGGTGAATGGCTGGTATTTCCCGTTGCTCTATCAGGAACACATGGACGATCCCCGGGCTCCGCACACAATGCTGAAGACGGACGAGGACTTCCTGCGCCACGTCCCTCTGTCCGCCCGGAACTTCGGGGCCATGTCGCTCGAACAATGGGATGATCAACTTCGCCGCAGTGCGGCCAATCTGTTACGCTTGCCGTCCAACCCCAGGCATTACACGCCATTCCGCCAGAAGCTTCGTGCCCTCTCTGCCCGGCTGACCTCGCTCGCCAAAACCAGGTGATCTACCGCCTGCGTCAATGCGAAGCATGCGACACCCGGGACCCGTCATAGCGAAAGCCGAAAAGCGGTCCCTGGCGAGCCTGCTTTTGTTGTTGGCACTGAGATTTCTCGGGCGTTTTGGGGCCGTTTAAACGGGCGGATTCCGACACAACCGAGAATTGTGAATTCGCACATAACGGCCAACTATCGTCACATTTCTCGTGCACTTCGCATGTACGGGGAAATTCAGCAAACGACAATTCGTTTGGCCATTAAAATTTTAAGAAAAATCGAAGTTCGGCTCGAACGATTCCTCAAGTTGAGTCTGTTAGCGTGCAGCTGTGTTTCCGGACGCATGCGTCTAACTATGGGATCGTATAATGGCCGTGATCTCGGTTTCATCGACCTCCGAGCTGCTGGCTGCGGTATCTAACGCCAAGGGCGGAGATATCATCGAGCTGGCCTCGGGCAACTACGGCTCGGTGGACTTCGACAACCTCTCGTTTTCCGACTACGTGACGATTACGTCCGCAGACGGAAATCAGGGCGCCGTCTTCTCCGAAATCTCTGTCTCGGACGTCAGCTTTCTCCATATCGACGGCGTGGAGGTGAACCACGGCAGTACGTCCGGAAGCAGTCGCGGTATCGACGTTCAGGACAGCGACCACGTCAAAATCACCAACAACTATGTGCACGATGTGAACGTCGGCTATGTCGCGTTGAGCTCCAACAATGTCGAGTTTTCCAACAACACCGTAGACCGCGTGGGCGCTGACGGTTTCAAGTTTTCCGGCCTTACGGATTTCCTGATCGAGAACAATGAGCATCTGGGCACCACGTTTCAGGACGGCGGCGCTCACATGGATTTCATCCAGTTTGTGGGTTCGTCGTCTGACGGTGTGATCCGTGGCAATGTGATGCTCGTCGAGAACGCCGTGAACGTTCAGGGCATCTATCTCGACAACGGCTCGTACTCCGACATTCTGATCGAGCAGAATATCATCTACACCGGCCTCACACGGGGCATTTCCGTCACTGATCGTTTCGGCAACGCGTCCGGTATCGTCATACAGAACAACACGGTGCTCAATACACCGGATGACGGCAGCAAGACCTCGATTATCTCCGCGCCGTCCGGAAGCGTCGTCAAAGACAATATCCAGACCACGCTGGCAGGTTCGCAGTACCTCGGCAACGATGGAAGCGGCGGGATCAGGCTCCAGCACGACAACCCGAACGCCTCGTTCTATTACGACGACTACTTCGTCAATGCCACGGACGGTGCCGGTCTCACTCTGGAAGACCTGCGCCCTGTCGAGGGAAGCGCCGCGGAATCGGTAGGCGCCTATGCCCGCCTCCTGGAACTGCTGAACGAAGGCGGAGGCGGAGGCGGCTCAGGCGATCCCGGCAATACCCGTCCTGAAGCGGTCGACGACGATATCTCGACCGATGAAGACGCATCGGTGACCGTTACGCCGGAGACCCTGCTGGCAAACGATACGGATGCCGACGGCGACGACCTGACGATCGAGAGCTTCAGCCAGGGGTCGAACGGCACCGTGACGGTGACCGCGGACGGCTCCCTGATATACACGCCTGATGCGCAGTTCTTCGGCACGGATCAGTTCACCTACACCGTGAACGATGGATCGGGCGGCCGCAGTACGGCCACCGTGAATGTGACGGTAGCCCCGCAACAGGATTCGCCCACGGCGGTCGACGACATCGTCACCGTGCGGCCCGGCGAATCTACTGTCCTCGACGTGTTGGGCAATGACGTCGATCCCGACGCCGATACCATCAACATCGTGGGGTTCACCGATGCCGGCAATGGCGAAGTCACCCAGAACTCGCCGCTGACATACACGCCCGATGACGGGTTTGTCGGCACGGACCAGTTCACCTACACCATCAGTGACGGCAAGGGCGGAACCGATACCGCAACCGTCACGGTTAGGGTCGTCGAGTTCCCGGCTCCCGTTCTTTCGATCGGCGAGAACGAGTTCAATGGCTCCGTCAATTCGGCCGTCGTCCTTGCCGACGATGATGCGTATGATCTGCCGGAAGGCACGCTCGAAATCGGCTTCAATGTCGACACGCTCGTCGATCGTCAGGGCCTGTTCTCCAAGGATGCGACAGGCAATGGCGATGGCGGCCATTTAGCCGTTCTGATCGAGGGCGATGATGTGCGGGTGCGGTTGCAGAGCGAAACCGGCACCCACGAGCTGCGGGTCAACAACGTCATTGAAGCCGGCCGGGACCATCATTTGTCACTGACCTTCGGGTCTGGCGGCATGAAGCTCTATCTCGATGGGGACCTTATCGGCAGCAATGGCTATACCGGCGGATTGCAGGCCAACTCCGAGCCCATCGTGATCGGCGCCAACCAGTGGTCGAGCCAGGAACGAACGGCCGACGTGATCACCGATCCCCTCGACGGGACCATCAGCAAGATCAATCTCTATGATGCGGCCCTGACACCTCAAGAGGTCCAGCAGCTCGCGAATGCCGGCGGCGGTGTCATCGCCGGCGACGACTCGCTGGACACGCAGGAAGGGCAAGCGATCACGGTTGCGTCGAGCCAGTTGCTGAGCAATGACAGCGATGCCGACGGTGATCCGCTCACCATCCTGAGCGTCAACAACGGTGCAAACGGCACCGCGGTTCTCAATGCCGACGGATCGGTCACCTACACGCCGGATTCCAATTTCTCCGGCCAGGACACGTTCACCTACGTCGTCTCAGACAACAAGGGCGGCCTGGACACGGCAACGGTGACGGTAAACGTCACATCAGCACCTCCGCCTCCGCCGGAATTCACCGAAGGCGCGGACACCGCCGTGCTGCCGGCAACGGGTGGAACGTTTGATGCGCTCGGCGGCGATGACCACATTTCCTATCGCGGTGGCTTTGCCGAGATTGACGGCGGCGCCGGATCCGACACGGTCGACTTCTCCAACTTCGGGTCGGCGGTGTGGTTTGATCTCCAGTACTCCGGCAGAGAGGTGTGGACCCGGGATAGTTCGGATCTCAATAGCGGGTCGTGGCGCGAGATCGCCGATCTCACCAATGTGGAGCATGTCGTCGGGACGGTTCATGACGACAAGCTGCGCGGCGATGCGAACGACAACACGTTCGGCTATACCGGCGGCTATGACGCGATCGATGGTCGCGGCGGCACGGACACGGCCGACTTCAGCGCCTTCGGTTCCGCGGTGTGGGTCAGCCTTGGCCGCGCCGGGAGCGAAGCGTGGACCCGGGGTGGCGACGACCTCAACAGCGGCAGTTGGCGTTCGATTGCCGACCTCACAGATGTCGAGAACATCACCGGGTCGGTTCACGACGACAAGCTCTATGGCGATGACAACGACAACACCCTGAGCGGCGACGCCGGCGACGACATTCTGGAAGGCAAAGGCGGCAACGACGTCATCGACGGCGGTGCCGGCACCGATACCGCGGTGTTCTCCAGTACTTTGAGCGCATACAGTTTCAGCCTCGTCGGCACGGACATCCTGGTAAGCGGCTTCAACGACGGCACTGACACGGTTCGCAATACCGTCGAGAACTTCAAGTTCTCGGACACCACAATTAGCCGCGCAGACCTGCTGGCCTCGATCGCGCAGCCAGACTTCACGCAGAATGATGACGTCGTGCAGTTGCCGACATCGGGTGGCACGTTTGATGCGCTCGGCGGCGACGACCACATTTCCTATCGCGGCGGCTTTGCCGAGATTGACGGCGGCGCCGGATCCGACACGGTCGACTTCTCCAACTTCGGGTCGGCGGTCTGGTTTGACCTCCAGTACTCCGGCAGAGAGGTCTGGACCAGGGATAGTTCGGATCTCAGTAGCGGGTCGTGGCGCGAGATCGCCGATCTCGCCAATGTCGAGCATGTCGTCGGGACGGTTCATGATGACAAGCTGCGCGGCGACGCGAATGACAACACGTTCGGCTATACCGGCGGCTATGACACGATCGATGGTCGCGGTGGCACGGACACGGCCGACTTCAGCGCCTTCGGTTCCGCGGTGTGGGTCAACCTGGGCCGCTCCGGCAAACAGGCTTGGACCCGGGATGGCGAAGACCTCAGCGGCGGCAGTTGGCGTTCGATTGCCGACCTCACAGATGTCGAGAACGTCACCGGGTCGGTTCACGACGACAAGCTTTATGGCGATGACAGCGACAACACCCTGAGCGGCGACGCCGGCGACGACATTCTGGAAGGCAATGGCGGCAACGATATCATCGACGGCGGTGCCGGCACCGACACCGCAGTGTTCTCCAGCACGTTGAGCGCTTACAATTTCAGCGTCGTGGGCACGGATATCCTGGTAAGCGGCTTCAACGAGGGCACCGACACGGTCCGCAATACGGTCGAGAACTTCAAGTTTTCGGACACCACCATCAGCCGCGCAGACCTGCTGGCCTCGATCACAACGAGCAATGTATCTGCCGCGGTCAACGACCCGTTGTCACCCTCACCCGTGGCGTCACCTGTGCTCGACGTGTTTGACAACGGCAGCTCTGCCAATGGCAACACACTCACGTTCGACGGCACGGTCGACTCGGCAATCGTGCTTGCCCATGACTCGCAATATGAACTCGCACAGGGCACGCTGGAGATCGCCTTCAACGCAGACGCGCTGACCACCGGGCGCCAGGGCATCTTTTCGAAGGATGCTTCTTATTACGGAACCGGCGGACATCTCAGCGCCTGGTTGGAAAACGACGATTTCGTGGTGCGGCTCCAGAGCTCGAACGGTGATTACTATGTGCGCGCCGAAAACGTCCTCAACGCCGGCCAGGACCATCACATGGCGCTGACGTTCGGCTCCGATGGCATGAAGCTCTATCTGGACGGCGCGCTCATGGACAGCAACAGCTACACGGGCGGTTTGCAGGGCAACAAGGAGCCAATCGCGATCGGCGCTCACGAGATGTTCAGCGGCGACGAGTCGGCGGACATTCTCAGGGACGCCTTTGACGGCACGGTCAGCACGGTCAAGCTTTACGGAGAGGCGCTCTCCCAGCAGGACATTCAGCAGCTTGCGAGCGATAACGCTGGCGTGCCCCAGCTCCAGGGTGCTGCGAATTCGTCGACCGGAACGGCCTGGCAGAGTGCATTTGGCGACACCGACAACGAGTTCGATTGGAGCGAATACACCAACTTCTATGACGAAAGCGGGAACCTGTATCAGCAAACCGGCACCTATGATGACGGTCGGACATGGCAGATGCTGTGGGATATGGACGACAGCGAAAGCTGGGCTGAGCAGTTCACGGTCTACGATTCGGCAGGCCTGTACAACTGGTCGGAGCAGGTCAGCGAGTATGACGACAATGGTCAGTTGATCAGCACGACCGTGGTTGATGACGGTCTCATCTAAGACGGAAGATTAGCGTCTTCGGCGGGCCTTCTTTGCCTCCGCGATGAGTTCGCGCGTGAGCGCAACCCCCTCGTCCAGCGTTCTGTAACGCACGGCGGCTGCGAGCGTCATATCGTAAAACGCCGCGAGGTATTCCAGGCATTCCCTGCTTCCGCCGAACCAGGATCCATAGTCAGCCGCCAGGGTCAGTGCCTCCAATGGCGTGAACCTGCGTATCTCGGCCGGCACGTCGGGATCATACTCGGGCATGACAATGACCCCCGCCTCGCATTCACCGGAAAGTCCGAAAACACCCCCGGCAACGGGTGGAAAATACCTAACCAGGCGGTCTCCCAGTCTGATCGGGACGACTTCGTTGTAATTTGGGAAGATCCTTCTGGCGAGCGTCCAGCTTCCTCGCTTTACGCCTATTGCAAACGGTATCGGCATCGCGACCGCATCGCGCCCCACGAGTGGAACAATGTCGTCTGAAATGAAGTCTGCACCGGCGGATAGAAGTCCGAGCAACAAGGTCGTCTTCCCCACTCCGCTCGGCCCGCTCAGCGCCACACCTGTACCCTGAAAGCTGACGGCTGCCGCATGCAGGAGCGCAAAGCACTCAGGGGTCGCTATCGATGCCAGCGCGATACCTTCAAGGGCCATATGGCGGGCGTAGAAGATGTCCGGACCCAGATCCTTGAGCTCGCCGTCCACATACAACTCGTAGCGCCCGGTTCGGGATGTGCCCGTCACGGCAATCCGGCAGCCGCTCCGAGGTAGCCCCGGGGCATCCAGATGCACGGTCATCGGCCGGAGCAATTCAAAAAGCGCGCTATCCTCTATGTCCAGTTCTATGCTCACGCCGTTCACCTGAAGGCGGGCGCTGTGGGAATGCTGAAGAGGCAACGAGGAGGGTTGATTCAGCGTGCTCTGACGGCTGCGTTCTTCCAGCCAATGCGCAACCGCCTTCACGCCCTCAAGCGCCGCATGCTCCGATCCATTGAAGTGGGCCTTGAATTGCCCGGCCAGCGATCCGAGAGGTTTCTCGGGAGGTGCGTCGGCCAGCGCACGCATGATGGCGTAAGCGGATTCGTTGATGTAGTAGACTTGGCCGAGATCTCCACCGAGCAGATATCCGTCGCCAAACGGAACTCTTCGAGACAAGTCCATAAGGCGATGTCCTCAGGAGCCTGTCACGCGTCCCGCGGACAAAGGTCCGCGATACGCGTCTCAGCCACAATTCGATATCCGCCGACAGCACACTGCTAGTCAGCGAGAAAAGAGCTACCGCAAAAATGGAAAATGGAGCGTTCGGAAACGGACGGCGTCCACGCCGGCAAAGGCCGGCGGGCGTTTAGTACTACCGTCTTCTGCGTCTCCGTCTCCGTCTCCGTCGCTTGCCCGATCCCATTCTCCTGCCTCCGGCGGAGGCGTCGGTACCGTTGAACAATGTCATCATGACGGGCGCCGTCACCGCACCGTACTTCGCCATGACAGCCATCGCGTTCCTTCGGCTGATGGGCTCGGACTCGGACGAATCGATCGCGCCAATGTCCGTTGAAGGTGTTTCCTGTCTACCGTGATCGTTTACATTCGACATCAGATATGTCTCCTCGGATTTCTTACCCGATCAGGTTCCCGCCTTCATCGGCCTCAAGCATACGATTCGACATCTTTTTACCGTCTTGCCGTTTTTCTCGCATGCCAACTTTTTTTACACTAGTCAGGCGTTTCAGAATGGTCAACAGTGCATTGCATGTGGCGTTTTGTCGATCATGTCGCGGGGGTCTCCGCGAGACTCCTGCGGGTCGAATGGCAGTTGGTCACTGCACATCGGTCGCGAGCCGGCGGATTCGCGCAATCACATGCTGACGTCGAATGCGCGCCGCTCGGCAAGTCCTGAGTATCCTTCGGGCATGGAGACGCGGCCGAGGCGATCTCTGCCCGGTCAACTCCCTTCAAGAGATTGATGATCAAAGCTGGGTCGAGTTCTCCTCGCGCGAAAAACTCGCGCCCACATTGGCGAAAGCGATTGAAGAGCTGAAGCTTGAAAAACACCTGCCCGCGGACCTTGTGGTTTGGCTTCAGCTTGCGCGACGCCGCAACACGGAACGCAACGAACGCATCCTGGATGAAATTGGGAAATTCACCGAACATCTGAACGAGATCGGGATTTCACCGTGCTTCCTGAAAGGCGCCGCATACATTCTGGACGACGTCTACGGACACATCGGGGATCGATTCCTGCTGGACGTCGATTGCCTTCTGCCGGAAGAACAACTCGACGAGGCGTTCGAGCACTTGCGGCGAGTGGGATACACGCCGTGGTGCATTGAGGGAGTCACGCGGAGCAGTTCTCATCTCCATCCTCTGTTTTCGCCGACATACGAGGTGTCATTCGAACTCCATCGACACATGTGTTACCTCTCGCCCATCGACGCGGGCGTTCTTCCCGCCGGTTACGTATTGGATGGATCGGAAGAGCGTCGCCGGCGAAAAGCTGCGTTCAGCCTGCCGAACATGACGCATCGGCTATCTCATGCCCTGTCGCACGCGACGCTCTCACCGGAGCAGGTCTTGCGCGGCGGTCTTTACCTGCGGGATCTGGTTGATCTTGACATACTCAGTCAGCGGTCTTCTCCGCACGAGCAGAAAGCATCGCTCGGCAACTTTCACTACAGCACGCTTCTTCGAACGCGTGCCGAGTCGGCTCTTTGTGCGGCTTCTATCCTGCTTGGAACACCGATCGAGAATTTCGGCCCGATATCGGGAACCGGCAAGATCGGCGGCAATCTGGCGGTATCGCGTCTGGACGGTCCCGCTCAGGCGATGATGTGCAGACTGATCGGAATAACCAGCTACCTCTTTCTTTCCATCTTGCACAGGCCCGACTCTTTCGGAACCACGTTCACAAACATCTATCGCCAGGTGCGAGCCGATTTCGGGATGAGCCGGGCCGTCGATTAGGGCGATGGGCGCACGCGGCCGCGTAGTCGGAAATGCGGCCCAAGAAGTCCAGTCCGTTCAGTGTCCCCTCAGCATCCAGATCAAGACATTCGAAGATCGCCGCCGGTCGCGTTATTTGCCTCGTTAGCCCATATGGGCGGCGAAGCCGAGGAGATCTCCTGTCAAGAATTGGCAAGTTGAACGGCGTTGCCCTTGCCGAAACACAGGCAGAAATGAAGTCGGTGACGTCGCGTTAGCTGGTCAGGTTTACCGACTTACGCTCGCCTGCGCGTGAGTTTGGTCGAATCAGATAGGGTCAATTGAAGGAGCGTTTCTCGCATGAGCAGACGACAGCTCCGACTGAGCTGAGGTGCTGCGAGTTGCATGTGCGCAGGAACGCCGACGGCGCTGGAGGCTCACATGATTGGTGCCGGAGCTATCGCTCTCGGCCTGGGGGTTGCCGGGTACAGCATGGGATCGTCGCTGGCGTTGCTTTATGCGTTTCTGCTTATTCTGCTGAACTGGTGGGTTCTCATACTGGACAAGGATGAGTTCGAACCGGTTGGTGCGCTGCGGAAGCCAAAGCGGCCTCTTCTGCAGTGGCCGTTGTTGATGTCCCTGTTCGGAGTGGCCACAGCGCTTGAGTTGGGACTCGCATCGGAGTTTGGTTTGTAGAGCCTCTTCGCTCCCCCACGCGCCCGACACGTCCTCAACAACAAACACGTCCTCGACAAAAAGAACGTGGCCCCAGGGAACGGCACGGACACACGACGCATGCGCCGCATGAAACACCAATGACCGGTGCATCCGTCACGCTGAGGCCGTCGGGGTTCTATTGGGCGGCCCGCTTCGCGCTCTCCTGAATTGCCTCGACATCGGAGAGGATCTTCGCGCAGTGATCCTTCAGAATGGCCAGCTCCTGGTTCGTAAGCCAGTCCGACAGGTCCTGCTGGCTGGTTTCGTGTTTTCGTTCGCGCGCCAGTTTCATCATGGCCGGTACGATCCCCTTCTCGAATCGCTCCTTGAAGTCCGGCCTGAAATCATAGGAGCAGATCATCGCAACCATCGTGCGGCAGAGTATCTCCGCGGCGTTTATTCGTGGCACGATTGACAGCCCCTGCCGCCTCAATGCTTCAACTTGCGCTGCCAACTGTTGCAACGTCGGTTCGCCTTTGCCTTGTTTGGTCACGCACACCTCCAGCGAGTTCCGGTCGACCGTTCCTGGGAGTTCAACTCGATATTGCATACATCCACAACACGCACGCGAAAAATGTGTGATGCCGGGATACGCCTCGCATACGGCGTGCAAAGGACGTTGGCCCTGCCCTGTGCCAACGCACCGCTGCATCCGTTCATCGCGGCTCGTCGCAACCTTGGGAGTCGTCTACGCGAAATATAGTTAACGACTAACGTTTTGACTCGCTAATTGATCTCTGCTACCGATAGTAGTATTCGAGTTAGTAACGCAACCCATTGCGTGGGTTAGTGGGACGGTGTTGTGTATAGGCGTAAGTTTCTTTTCCCTATAGCTTTGCCTTCGAGGCCGGCACGCAGATGTGCTCACCACCGCATATCTGACCATGCCATACCCACTCTTGTGTCGGCCGTCCCGAAATCCGTCATAACAAACCCGGTCCGCCAACACGTGAAGGCGGACCTTTCACGTCAACGGACATCTCGAGCGTCAATACCGCCCGTGTGTTCGCACGCATCCTGGTGACAACAATGATGCGGCGCACATGGAGTTGGGGGCATGACGATCGGATCAGAGCCGATTGGTTGGTTCAGTGGCGTCGACGGCGGTGAAAGCCCCTCGGTCGATCTTTCACTAGTCCATCCTGAATCCGAATCCTGGTCCCGCGTCGCCGGACGAACCGGCACGACAGTTACACTCGTTACAGCTTTACGATACGGCGATCCCATCGCGATTGCGCGCGGCCTTTCGGGTGACGCGGCGACGCGCGATGCCGTTCCAAATCCGAGACAATCACAAGCCAGTGCGTGTCGGCGACCGTCGGCGCGATCGGGCATTCCAATTCGGTCGATAGAGACGCCGAACTAACGGGAGGTTGCAGATGGCTATCACGCAGACATTCGCGACGAAGACGATTTCCGGTTTGAACGTCAACAATCCGACCTCAATTCAGATCGGACCCGATGGACGTCTCTACGTCTCGCAGCAGAACGGCATCATCAAAGTCTATGATCTCGCGCGGGACCCCGACCCTGCCGGCAACTGGACGGCATCGAACGAAGAGACCATAAACCTTATCAATCAGATCCCGAACCACAACGATGATGGGTCGTTGAACGCGGGACAGAACAACCGCCAGGTGACCGGCATTGCCGTAGAGGGAACGGCCGAAAACCCCGTCCTCTACGTGACCTCGAGTGACCCCCGCATCGGTGCGGGCGGAAGTGGCAACGACGTCAACCTCGACACGAACTCCGGCATCATTTCACGCCTCGAGTGGAACGGGTCTTCCTGGGACAAGGTCGATCTCGTGATCGGACTTCCGCGGTCTGAGGAGAACCACTCCACCAACGGCATGGACATCCGGACCGAAACGGTGGAGGTGGCGCCGGGCGTCTTCGAGCAGCACGACATCATGTACGTGATGTCCGGCGGATTCGACAACAAGGGCGCACCGTCAAACAACTTTGCCTACACCCCGGAGTATTACTATTCGGGCGCCATGTTGCGCGTCGACCTGACCCAACTGGCCGAGATCGAAGCCAATGAGGGCCTGAAGGGCGGCACCGACTACGTGGACGAATATGTCTACGCCCTGCCCACGCTGGACGATCCGACACGTCCCAATGACGTGAACGGCCACGACATTGCCACCGGAACAACCGGCGCCGCTGATGCCGAGGCGGGCAGCACGTTCGGCGGCAATGACGGACGCAACCAGGCGAAGTTTGATCTGGATGGTCCGGTCCAGGTCTATTCACCGGGTTACCGCAACGCCTATGACGTCGTCATCACGGAAGGCGGCAATATCTACACCTTCGACAATGGCCCCAACAACGGATGGGGCGGTGATGTCGTCGACGAAAACGGCGTCGAAGTGACGAGCGAGACGCAGGTCGCGACCAACGCGCCGAACCTCAATGACAACACCAATGACGGCGACCCCGACAACCTGCATATCGTTGAGCCGGGCACCTATGGCGGGCACCCCAACCCCACGCGTGCTTCGGGCGAAGCAGCGGGCCTCTGGTCCGGCCAGGGTGGCGGTCTTTCGGAGAACGTGCAGCTCACGCCGGTTGGCGATCCGGCCAATGATCCGGGCACGGTCTGGGATGACCTGCCGGTTGACTGGAACACGATAACGGGCGGCAACACCAACCCGATCGAAGGCGTTTATTTCGGGCCGGACGGCAGCCCGGGTCCCCAGGATGAGTCGTTGTTTACGATCAACTCCTCCTCCAACGGTCTCACGGAATACACGGCCGACAATATCGGCGACGGCGGCCCGAACGTGGAATACCTCGCCGTGGCGTCGTTCAACGGCAACGTGACGTTGATGGAAATCCAGACCGACGGGACGGCCGCGGGCTCGACTGTCACGGATACCCAGACAATCAGTGTCGGAGGCACACCGCTGGATGTGACCGCCCTCGGCAACGGCGGTATCCCGGGCAGCGGTGGTGTCGGCGCGGGCGCCATGTTCGTCACCCAGTTCGGTCCAAACAGCATCGTGGTTCTGGAGCCTGGCGACCCCCCGGGACTGGATCTCGACGCGGACAACGACGGTGTGCTGGACAAAAACGATCCGCTGCAGTTCGACCCGAACAACGGAACTCAGACCGTGCTGCAGGGCGGCGAGACGCTGTTCTGGGATTTCAATCCGGCAGCCGGAACGCATCCCGGACCGAGCGGTGAATACAATATCGGCATGAACGGCTGGATGATCGATGGCGTCGGCGAAATCAATCCCGACGTCCTGATCGACAATCCCGGCACCGATCTTCTCACCGATCTGGACAACACCATCCGCGGTGGTGCGCCGGGCGTTATTCAGGTGAAGAGCGTCACCGACGGTGATGCGTTCACCGGCGGCAACACCCAGAACGATGCCATCCAGACCGGCTTTACGCCCGCGGTCGATGTCGCGGACTTCACCATCCGCGTACCGATCTTCAACCCGTATTCGTCCGTCGGTCTTGATCAGAATTTCGGCTCAGTCGGCTTCGCGCTGGGCGACGGCACGCAGTTCAACTATCTCAAGGTCGTTGCCGGCGTCGGCGGCGGCGTGCCGAGACTGCAGGTCCTCTATGAAGAGGGCGACAGCATCATCGCAGACATAACCGTGAACGGCGCCGCCGACGCGGACTTCAACGAAGCGGCGACGAGCGCGACGGGGAATGCGCTCTTCGATCTCTTCCTTACCGTCGACCTGTCGACACCCGGCGCCGCGACCGCGCAAGCCTTTTACAACTACGAACTGTCACCGGGCGGCGGCTATGAACTGGCTCAGCCGAAGGCCATCGGCGGGCCGATCGCGCTTCAGGGCGAGGTCTTGAGTGCGGTGCTCGGCCAGAAAACGATCATGGCCGAAGACGGCAGCGATCTGCCTTCATCCGCCATCGTTACGCTCCTGTCGACATCGGTCGGACCGGAAACGCCGTTCCAGGCGAACTTCGCCGATCTCGAGATTACGTCGACAGCCCAGCAGGTGGCCCCGACCGCTGTCGACGACCAGGCCGCGACCGGCGTCAACCAGGCCATCGACATCCCCGTCGCCGACCTTCTGGCCAACGACATCGATCCCAACGTCGCCGACACGCTCACGGTCACCGGAGTCTTGAGCGACGTCAATGGCACTGCCGTGCTCAACGACAACAACACGCCCGGTGACGCGACCGACGATTTCGTCACCTTCACGCCGGACCAGGATTTCTCCGGAGCGGCGTCGTTCGACTATATCGTCTCCGATGGTATCGACAGCGACACCGGGACGGTGAATCTCACCGTTGCCGACGACACCGTGATCTACCGCGTCAACGCGGGCGGGCCCGAGCTTGCGGCCCTCGACGACGGCCCGGCCTGGGCCGCGGACACCACCGCGAATCCGAACACCAACCTTTCCGATCCGGGCAGCAACAATACGGCCGGGTTCGCCCCCAACAATCCGGGTCCAACCGTTCCCGCAACAGTGCCGGGCGCCGTGTTCGATACCGAGCGCTGGGACAATTCCGGCGGCACCGAGATGCAGTGGGAGTTCGCCGTCACCACACCGGGGACGTACCAGGTCAATCTGTACATGGGCAATGGCTTCCCCGGAACGTCGGCACCCGGCGCGCGCGTATTCGATGTCATGATCGAAGGCGAGACGCCGGCCAACCTCGATGACATCGATCTGTCGGGCGATTTCGGCCACCAGGTCGGCGTCCTGATCAGCAACTCGGTCGTGGTGACGGATGGTGCGGTTACCATCGACTTCATCCACGGCGTCGAAAACCCGCTGATCAACGCCATCGAGATCATCGGACCGCCCCAGGGCGACCCGAATCCGATCGTTTCCGTTATCGATACTGCAACGACGGTCGCCGAGGACAGCGGCACGATCCTGATCTCCGTCGCTACCAACATCCAGGTGCCGAACAACGAGACGGTCGATGTCACGTTCGAGATCGCACCGGGCACAGCAACCGGTGGCGTCGGCGGCGACTACACATATGCGGGCGGAACGTTCAGCGGCGGCGTCTACACCGACACGCTGCAGATTGCCGGCGGCTCATCCGACCTCACCATTCCGGTCACCATCCTCAATGACGGCGAGTTCGAGCTCAACGAAGCGTTCACGCTGACCATCACGAATGTCAGTTCCAATGCCAGCATCGGCGCCGCTGACACCGCAAACGTGACCATCACCGACAACGATGCGCCGACAGGCGGCACGGTCCTCTACCGCGTCAATGCGGGCGGCCCGGAGCTCGCTGCCGCCGACGGCAGCAGCCTTGCCTGGTCTGCCGACACCGGCAACTTCGGCAACGCCGGGAACAGTCCGTACCTGGCGGCAAACAGCACAGGCAACAGCACGTTCAGTTCACCCGCCAACAATGCCTACGACGTAACGTCATTTGATGCGGGCATCGCCGCCTCGGCACCGGACGCCTTGTTCAACACCGAGCGCTATGACGCCGAGAGTGCGCCCGAAATGCTCTGGGAGTTTCCGGTCGCCTCGGGCACTTACACGGTCAACCTGTTCTTCGCCGAGATCTTCAACGGCATCGATGCGGTTGGTGAGCGCGTCTTTGACGTCTCGCTCGAAGGCGCCGTGCCGGCGACGTTCGATGACATTGACCAGTTTGCCGATTTCGGGGCCGGCGGCGCGTTCATGCTGTCCGATACCGTCAACGTGACGGACGGCTCGCTCTCGATCGAATTCCTCCACGGCGTGGAGAACCCCGCCATCAAAGGCATTGAGATCATTGCCACGGATGTTGACCCGGTCGACAGCTTTAACGGCACACCGGCGCCAGGTGACGACTTCTCGGACGACAACACCAATCCCGACGATGTCGCTCTCACCCTTGGCGACAACACGCTCGTGATCAACGGTGAACTGAGCGATGCCGACTACATCACCTTCGAGATCGCCGCAGGCCAGCAACTCGTCGCGGCAAATCTGACCGGCTACGAGAGCACGGGCGGCAATCTGACGTTTGTCGGCATTCAGCAAGGCGACACGATGCCGACGCAAAGCGACATCGAGAACGGCATCGAGACCCTCGACGGCGGCACGGTCTACGGCAGCGGCCAGCTTGGTGAAGACCTGTTGCCGCTGCTCGCGTCGAACGTCGTCGAGAACGCAGGCCAGCCAACCAACGGATTCTCGCTGCCACTCGGCCCCGGGCTCTACACGCTCTGGTTCAACCAGAACCAGGACCTGGCGACGACCACGCTGCAGCTCGTCACGGAAGAGATCAATCCAAGTCCGTCGGGCGGCGAAGCGACGCTGACCGTCAACGACGGCTCGAACAACATCCAGATTTCCAACTTCGGCAACGGCTCATTCGTCCTGACGAATACCGGCGACAAGGATATCACCTCCTTCACGATCGACGTGACCAATGCGCTCTATCCGGACAGCGTGTTCGACCCCTTCGGCCAGGCCGGTGACCTGACCAGCAAGCCGATGACCATATCCGGCGGCAGCGGCACGGGCGTTGTCGAGCCGAGCGGCGGCTTTTACATCGGCGCTGGCGGGATTCTCGGTTTCGAGGGTATCCAGCTCGATTTCGACGCGGCCATCGATGGCGGCTTCAATCCCGGCGAGCAGGTCGCATTCGCGGTCGACATGGACCCGAACTCGATTGCGGGCGCCTTGAAGAGCACGCTCGATTCCGGCGCAAACCCGCCTGGCTGGGATATCGGCGGCATCAGCGGCGCCGAGCTCATCGGATCAACCTTCACGATCACCTTTGACGACGATACGACCGCAACCGGCCAACTGCTGGGTCAGACCAACGGTTCGGGTGTCGCCCTTCAAGGGGGATCGCAGGGCCTCGCCTCGCAGGACGCGTCCGGCGCGGAAGTGAATCTGACCGTCAACGGGCTTGTTCCCGGCGGTGTCGGAATATATGGCGACGGTGGTCCGCAGGTCATCGTCAACGGCCCCGCCGGCGCGACCGCGCGGGTCGTCGTCACGATGGGATTCATTCAGCCTGCCGACAACAATTTCGACATCTCCGATCCGTTCAATGCGCAGCTTGAAGGTCAGCTCGATGCGCTCGCCGCCTCGGAATTTCCGGCAAACAATGCCGTCGACTTTCAGTCCGTGGATGTGGTGCTGACCGGTTCGGATCAGGACATTTCGAGCCTATTCGACTTCTCGGGTTTTCAGAACGGTGGACCCGTCGGGACCGGTGGCTGGACCGATCTCGTGGACGGCCAGCTTCCGCTCGGAATCGTTGCCGGTGTCATCGACCCGACCAACAGCGACTTGCCGGTCGGTCCCGTGACCGATCCGATTTACCTGCAATATTCGGAAGTCCTTTCGGCCGACCTGGAGCTTTCGAAGACCGTCGACAATGCCGCGCCGGACGTCGGTGAGCAGATCACGTTCACGTTGACCGTGGACAATGCCGGCATCAGCAACGCGAGTGGCGTCCAGGTCGAGGATATTCTTCCGGCGGGCTACGCATTCGTCGGCGCCGTCGGTGACGGAACGTATGACGAGACCACCGGCCTTTGGGATATTGGTGACGTCGCTAACGGGGCGAGCGCCAGCATCGACATCACCGTCACGGTCGAAGAGGTTCTGACCGGACCGACCCTGACGCCCCTCTTCCGCATCAACGCCGGCGGTCCCGAAGTGGCCGCCACCGACGGCGGGCCCGCATGGTCGGAGGACCAGACCGCCGTCGACGCCAACGGCTCCGCTGCGGTCGGTACGCCGTCGATCTACCTGGTCGACCGCGGCATTGCGGGCGACGACATCACCTACGGCGACAACACGCCGCCCGGGCCGGGCGTGAACACCACGACGGCCCCCGACGCTCTGTTCGTCACCGAGCGTTTCGGCACGTTGGATAACCCCAACAACATCGGCTATGCGTTCGACGTCGCGAACGGCGAATACCAGGTCGACCTCTTCTTCGACGAGCTGTTTTTCACGGCGGCCGGCGATCGGGTCTTCGATGTGGAAATCGAGGGCATTCTCGAACTGGTCGGTTTCGATTCGTTTGCGGCCTTCGGCAGCGACTCGGGCGTACAGAGCATTCAGACGACCGTAAGCGACGGTCAACTCAACATCGAATTCCTCAAGGGCGCAGAGAACAACCCGCATATCGCGGCGATTCAGATCAGCTCCATTACCAACGATCTCGATACGTCGGCCTACGAGAATTACGCACAGATTCTGAATGCGAACGAGGTCGACCCGGATTCGACGCCGGGCGACGATTCCGTCGGCGACGACGACGATGCGACAGCCTCCGTCAGCCCCAACAACCTGGCGGATCTGGAACTGGTGAAGACAGTCTCCGACGAAACGCCCGCCTTCGGCGACACGATCACCTTCAGCCTGACCGTGAACCATGTCGACGGCCCCGATACATCGGGCGTTTCGGTTCAGGACCTGCTCGCGGAAGGCTACACCTTCCAAAGCGCGACCGGCGACGGCACCTATGACGACGCAACCGGTCTTTGGACCATCGGCGATCTCGCCAGCGGCGGCAGCGCCAGCCTCGACATCATCGCAACGGTGAATGCGCCTGTTGCGCCGGAGCCCGAGACGATCCTCTACCGGGTCAATGCGGGCGGCACAGAAGTTGCGGCAATCGACGGCGGACCCAACTGGACCGCCGACACGAACGGGAATCCGAGTGCTTTCCGCATTTTGGACGGCGGCGGCCCCAACACGTTCAGTGGAAACTCCGGCGCCGCGCATCCGGGGCCGATAGATTTCTCCGCGTTCCCGGACCTTGCTGCGACCGTTCCGGATGCCGTGTTCAATATCGAGCGCTGGGACCCGGGCAGCGGCAACGAAATGTCGTGGGCCTTCCCGGTTGCGGCCGGGACGGAAGTCGAGGTCAAGCTCTACTTCGCCGAGCTCTTCAACGGCGTTACCGCGGCAGGCCAGCGTTCTTTCGACGTTTCCGTCGAAGGTGTCGTGCCTGCCGAGTTCAATGACATTGATCCCTTCGGCCTTGCCGGTGCAAAGGGCGCGATCGGCTTGTCGACCATCGTGACGGTCGACGGTGACGGCGAGCTCAACCTGGTCTTCCTGCACGACATCATCGAAAACCCTGCGCTCAAGGGCATCGAGATCGTTCAGCTCAACGACGCGACACCGGTCCCGCTCGACTACAGCAACTACGCCCAGATCCTGACGTCCGATCGCGCCGATCCGGACTCGACCGCGGGCGACAATTCGGTCGGCGACGACGACGACGCAACGGTCGCGGTCAACGCGACACAGGACGGCCAGAACGATCTGTCGATCGCGGCCACTGCCGATGCCGCCGAGCCCAACACGAACGGCGTGTTTACGGTCAGCCTCAGCGAGGCCGCCAGCACGATCACGACTGTCAATTACACGGTTACCGGCTCGGCCGACCCGGATGGCGACTATACCGCTCTCTCCGGTCAGGTCGAGATTCCGCAAGGCAGCACGTCCGCCGTGATCGACGTCTCGGTCATCGACGATCTGGAGCTCGAGGGTGACGAGAGCGTCACAGTGACGATCGACTCGGTCTCCGGCGATGCAAACATTGCCATCAGCACGAACGACTCGGCGACGGTGACGATTGCCGATGACGATGTCCCCAACGAGGTGACGATCGAACCGACCACCGACGGCGCCGAGCCGAATGTCAACGGCGTGTTCACCGTCAGCGTCGGCACTCCTGTGGCCGAAGACACGACGATCAGCTACACGGTCAACGGAACGGCAACGCCGGACGTCGATTACACCGCGCTCAGCGGCGAGGTGACGATCCTGCAGGGTCAATCATCGGCGTTGATCAATGTCGCCGTCATCGATGATCCCGATGTCGAGGGCAATGAGGACGTTGTCGTCACGCTGGACAACGTCGTCTCCGGTGACGCCAATGTCGTTGTCGGTGCGATTGACTCCGCCACTGTGACCATAGCCGACGACGAGGAACCACAAGTCGACGGCGGCGTGCTCAATATCGAGATTACGCCGGGCGGCGCTCTGGGCGCCTCGACCTTCGGCGCGGACAGCTTCCAGCTCACCAACGCCAGCGACCCCGGCGTGCAGATTACCTCGGTCAGTATCGACCTCAGCACCGCCATTCTGCCGGACATGGTGTTCGACCCGACCGGTGCGGGCGGCGACGCGACCGCGAGCCCGTTCACGCCGAATAGCGGCGCCGCGCTCACCGGGCTCGTCGTTCCGGGCAATCCGGCTGCGGATCCGTTTTCACAGCCGCGCAATGGCGGGTTCGATGTTCTGACCATCGATTTCACGGACTTCGATCCGGGCGAGACCTTCACGTTCACGACCGATGTCGATCCGAACAATATCCAGTCCGTGCCGGGCGCCGGCAACGCGGGCGCCGTCTCGGGTTACGAGTTGATCGGCAGCACCGTCACCGTCACCTTCTCCGACGGCACCAGCACGGAAACCACGTTCGGCAGCATGTTCGTCGAAGACCCGATCACGCTCGGCGGCGCGTTCGGAACCGTGACGACCGCTGACCCGGTCGTGGCGCCAAGCCTTTCGGTCGTCAGCGGCGGTCCGGACCAGGTACCCTCCCTGCCCGGCGATCAGGTCGATCTTGCGAACCCGAATTTCACGGTTCTCGTCACGGGCGCGCCGAACGCGGACTTCGAGCTGCTGCAGATGGACTCGCGGCTGTTCATTGCCTCCGGCAACCCGCCGTTCGACGTCAGTGCCGCCGAACTGCCGTTCTATGCCAACGAGGCGATGAGCGGGCAGACCCTGTTCACCGGAACCCTCGACGCCAACGGCACGTTCCAGGTGCCCGTCACGCTGCTCGAGACCCAGAGCGGGAACGACACGCCTGACGGCGGGCTGAACTACCTCATGGCCGTTGTCACCCAGAACGGCGAGGTCAGCGCCGCCAGCGCGCCGCTGGTCGTCAAGCAAGGCGTACCGCTGGTCTTCGATGATCCGGGCGTGATGACTTTTGACGGGACCGACGCCGATGTCATCGAGCTGCCGCATCAGCTTGCGTATGAGATCATGCAAGGCACCGTCGCCTTCTCGTTCAACGCGACCGACACGAGCGGCGATCAGGGACTCTTCGCCAAGGACGCCTCGGGATTTGCCGGCGGCGGCAACCACTTCGTCATCTATCTTGACGGTTCGACACTCACGGCACGCTTCCAGGACGGCGCCGACGACATAGAGCTGACCTTCGACGGTATCGTTCCGGGCACCGAGTATGAGGTCGCCGCCACGTTCGGCCCGAATGGGGCGGAGCTGTGGGTCGACGGAAACCTTGTGGCCAGCGATCCGTTCGTTATGGACTGGAGCAACGGTGGCAACGTCGAGTTTATCCAATGGGGTGGTCGCGGCTGGGCCAGCGACAGCGGACAGCCGGGCTTCGATGCACCATTCGAAGGCACGATCTCGGACAAGCAGATTTATGCCGACGTCCTGACGGCCTCTCAGATCGCTTCGCTCGCGGCATCCGCGAGCGGTGACACGCCCATCGTCAATCTGACGGTGAACGTCACCTCTGTTACGGAAGGCGATGGCACGATCGTCACGCTGACAGCGACCGCGTCCGAGGCGGTCAGCGGCAACCAGACGGTGGCGCTTGCCTTGTCCGGCGTTGATCCGGCTGATTTTGATGGCGCGTTCCCGACGGAGATCACGATACTTGACGGGCAGACGACGGGATCGGTTGACGTGACCGTCTTCGACGACGCCCTGGATGAAGGAACCGAAACAGCAACCTTCACGATTTCGTCGCCATCGAGCGGTGTGGTTCTCGGTTCGACAGTCTCCCAGGACCTGACCATCCTCGACAATGATGGCCCACCAACTGTCGAGCTGTCGGTGAGCCCGACCCAGGGCAGCGAGCAGGGAGCGACGACGTTCGTCCTGACCGTGACGGCATCGGAAGCCGTTGCCAACCAGGAAACGGTCAATCTCGTTCTGACCGGCGCGCTGGCCGCCGACTTCGATGGCGGTGTCCCGGCTCAAATCACCATCGACGCCGGAGAGACGATAGGCTCTGTCTCAGTCACGGTCCTTGACGACGACCTCGTCGAGGGTACGGAGACAGCGACATTCTCAATCGACACGCCGTCTGGCGGCATTGTGCTCGGCGCAATGACCTCCGTGGACGTCACGATCGAGGACAATGACGCCTCACCGTTCCCGGCGGCAATCTACGATGAACCAGGCGACATGATCTTCAACGGTCAAAACGGTTCGGTCCTGGAGTTTCCGCATGACACGAATCTGGAAACGCCGGCAGGGACAATCGCCTTCGCATTCAACGCAGCCGACACGAACAGTCAGCAAGGCCTGTTCTCGAAGGACGCTTCCTTCTTCGGCGGTGGCGGTCACACTACCATCTACCTCAGCGGCACAACGCTGATCGCCCGCTTTCAGGACGGCTCAACGTCAGCCGAACTGCAGTTCAGCGGCATCACCGCGGGCCAGGATTACGAGATCGCCGCAACCTTCGGGCCCGGCGGTGTCGAATTGTGGGTCGATGGCAACCTCGTCGATTCAGATGCCCTGCCGGTGAGCTGGGAAGGCAACACGGAGTTCTTCCAGTGGGGCGGCCGCGGCTGGGCAAGCCAGAGCGAAGCGGCAGGCTTTGATGCGCCGTTCAACGGCACCATCTCCGACAAGCAGATCTACAGCGAGGTTCTGACATCCGAGCAGATCGCCGTGCTTGCCGAAGTTACACCGCCAACCCCGGAGGTGAATCTGTCTGTCAACGTCACCTCAATCACGGAAGGCGATGCAACGGATATCGTCCTGACGGCAACGGCATCCGCGCCGGTCACCGGTGATCAAACCGTGGCAGTCACATTGGGCGGTGCTGATGTGGCAGACTTTGCCGGCGGTGTCCCCGCACTCATTACGATTGAAGATGGACAGACCGTCGGCTCAATCACGCTGAACATCGAAGACGACAACCTCAACGAGGGCACGGAAACCGCGACCTTCTCGATCAGTGGCCCGACGGCGGGTCTCGTTTTGGGAACTACAACGTCGCAACAAGTCCTCCTCCTCGATAACGACGGCCCACCGACGGTCGAGCTTTCGGTGACCCCAAACCTGGGCACGGAAGACGGGCAGACCCAGATCAATGTTTCCGTAACCGCCAGTGCGGCAGTGACCGGCAATCAAACTGTCGACATCGATCTTTCGGGCAGTGCCGAAGCGATAGATTTTGTCGGCGTGATACCTTCCAGCCTGACGATCCTCGATGGTGAAACATCCGCATCGTTCACCGTCAACATCGACGACGATGCGATCGTTGAGGGTACCGAAACGGCGACCTTCTCGATCAACGGGGTATCAGCCGGTCTCGAACTGGGCGCTGTGACGTCGCTAGACCTGGAGATCACAGACAACGACTCCGCACCATTCCCGACGCCGGTGTTCGAGCTGGAAGGCGTATCGAGCTACAGCGGATCATCGAACGACGTCGACAACATCGCGCCTCAGCCGGACCTCCAGTTCCCGGAAGGAACGATTGCGTTCTCGTTCATTGACGGCAACCCGAACAGCCGACAGGGCCTGGTGACTAAAGATGCGAGCGGGTTTGAAGGCGGTGGCAATCACTTTGCCGCCTATATCGATCAGGGCGACCTTGAGGTTCGATTCCAGGATGGGGCGGACAGCCAGGTCTTCCACTTCAACGACCTTGTCGCAGACCAGGAGTATGAAGTTGCGGCGGTCTTTGGAGGCGACGGCGTGAAGCTCTACGTCGACGGCACCCTAGTGGGTGAAGATACCAACTTCATCATGTCATGGGAAAACAACAACGAGTTCCTGCAGATTGGTGGCCTCGGTTGGGGAAGTGACACCGGAGGCGATACCTTCACCAATCCGTTCTCGGGCGAGATCGCCGATGTGCAGATCTTCGATCAGGCTCTCGACGCCGACCAGATACAGGCGCTCGCCGATAGCTCGTCGTTCGACGACCTCAGCGGGTTCTGATCGACGAGGTAACGGACCGGTTGGAACCGGCTATTTCTTGGCTTTGGCGGTATCGGCTGCCTGATCGCCCTGCCCGGCGCGTGCGAGATTTGCCAGGCTCTGTGCAAGCTGAACCGCAGCCTCGCGGGTCAACACGAGGCGCGCGACAACGGCCCGGTGCACTTCGGGATTCTTGCCGGGTTCCGCAACGCTCCAGCGGTGCGCGGCCAGATTGATTGAAATACAACCGCTGATCACGCCGGCGCCGACCACGTCGGTTGCAAAGATCTCGCGTACACTGTCGTTGTCGACCAGCGCCGGAACCGGTGGTGTTTTCGGCTTTCGAGCCATTTCGTGATCCCCCTTTTGGCGTTTGCAGGAGTCGCTCACATTGCGCGGGATTCTGCCAAAAACAGGCTTTGTCGCTGGCAGCCTAGGACCCGCACTAAACGTCAATTATGCCGAAAAAGGCTTTCAGATACGTTACCTGAGGGTTTTCGCAGCGGCTGACAACACACGTCATCACCCGTTCGTGTCAAAAAACACACGTCGCCGATCGCAAGATCAATGGCAAAAAAGACCGGCGGGAGATTTCTCCCCCACCGGCCTGTCTCGCGTCTCGATGTTTCGTTCTAAACGGTGATGTTGCCGGACGATCCGCCGTTGTCGCCGTCGTCAATGATGACCTTGACCACGTCGCCGGCACCGATGCCCTGCAGCGTCGCAATCCGGGTAAAGGCGTCGCCGCCGCCGGCCGTGTCGACCTCGAGGCCTGCCTCGTCCTCGCCGTCGTCAACAACGACGCGGACAAAGTTCTCGAGATTGCCGGCAACGTCGGCGCCCTGCGCGCCATCGAGCAGTGCGCTGATATCCACCACGTCACCTTCGTCGAAATCGTAGTCGGTGATGATGTCGGCGACATCGATATCCTCCAGCACGAAGGTGTCAGCACCCTCGCCGCCGGTGAGCGTATTCTCGCCCGCACCGCCCTTGAGAATGTCGTCACCGGCGCCGCCGATGAGGATGTCGTCGCCGTCGCCACCAATGAGGATGTCGTTGCCCGAGCCGCCGACGAGGATGTCGTCGCCTTCGGTCCCGACGATCTTCTGGCCGACAAGGAGTTCGGTGCTCGCGGTGGCGGAGCCGGTTCCGTCTTCGCCGACTTGTACTTCACCGTCGATGGTCTCGTCGTCCTCGAAAGTCGCGGAAAAGCGCACCCGGCCGGGCTCGATGACGGGGCCGGTGTCGACCGCTTCGTCCGCCTCGAAGCTGACATGGAGGCTGTCGCCCTCGGTGACGACCTGATCCGGCAGCACCAGGGTTACGGTGTCGCCGTCCGCGCCCTCTTCAACTGCAACGTCGACCTCGACTTCCTCGCCCGACGCGAGGATCACGGTGATCTGTTCCGGGTCGATCGCGGCGTTGGCCGGCAGCGTGAACGACAGGGCCGAGATGAACTCGGACGTCAGCGCCGCGGCGATGAAGGTGAACGTCAGCGTTCCGTTGCTGACATTCGCCTCGACCGAGCGGGTCGCGGTGATTGCCGTGTGTCGGACGACATCGGCCATTAACTGGTCGAGCACCTCCTTCGGCGGATCGATCGCATCAATGAACTCCGACTGATCGAAGAATGTGTCATCGTCGAGGATGACCGCTCCGGTTGTGCCGTTCCAGTAGATGACGTCGCCAAGATCCGCGATCGTTACCGCATCCGGACCTGTTCCAATTGTCGTACCGGAATCGAAGTCGTTCGAGTCAAACGCGGTGAAGATAATCTCGTTGCGTGAAAGGACATGCACCGAGAAGATATCCACGTTCTCCGCAAATCCCACGTCCGAAGGAAGACTGACAAATCCGGTTACTTCATCGAAGAACAGGCTTGCGTCTGATCCATCCCACTCAAAGAGATCGCCATCCCGGAACGCCACGTCGGGGCTCGTTGCATTGTCGATTGTGCGTGAATCCGTCAGTGACAGGACAAGGTTGAACTCACCCGACACGGCCGATTCAACCACGCTCACCGCGTCAACGATTCCATTGCCGCTGCCACCAATCACCGTGCTTCCGTCAAACAGCAGGGACGCCTGACCGGTCTCACTGTCCCAGAAGACCACGTCCTCGTTGCGAAAGCCGAGAAAACCTGGAAGCGATGCCGTATCCGCAGTCGACAGCAGCATATCTCCCGGCGTGAACGCCTGCCCAAGGATGCTTCCCGTACCGGTGAAATGATGGAAACCATTGACATCTGCGTCGCCAATAAAAGTGGCTTCGCTGAAGAGGATGGACGCAGTCGACCCGTCTGTCGTGATGATAACGTCTCCGTTCCCGAACTCATCGCCGGCAATCCCGTCAATTCCGGAACCGTCGAACGTCGACAGGCTGATCGCCGCCTTCTGGTCGCTGGCGCCGGTGTCCGGCGGTTCGGTACCCGTAACCGTCACCGGGATCGAGATGTCGAGTGAGTCGCCGTCGGCATCGGCCAGCGTGGCGTCGAACGACAGTTCCACATCGGTGTCGCCGTCGATCACACGATTGAACTCGATCGTGTAGTCCTTGTCGGCGACGTCGATTTCCAGGGTGAACACCACGTCTTCCGGAGTGTTCGGATCGCCAATGTGCGCAACAAGTATGTTCGGCGTGCTCGGATCGACGAAATAGGTGACATCTTCGCCTTCCGATGTGAGGCCGACGGGTGGCGTATTGCCGGAAAGGTCAGCGACACCCGGCTCGTCGGCGCCGACGAGGAAGTCGATATTGCCCGTCGCCGTCGTCTGCGAAGAGATATCGATGTTGATCGCCTCAACCCCGTTCTCACCGATGATCGGGATATCGTCGATCACCTTCACCTTGATGTCCTGAAGGGTGATCGTGCTGCTGTTCGAGGTTGCCTCGAACAGCCCGTCCAACGCGATCTGGATGCTGCCCTCGATGTCGTCGGCCGCCAGGATGTCGTGATGATCAACCTGATCGACCAGTTCGAAGGTGAACACGCCGGTGGTCTCGTTCAATGTCACGCGGAACACAATCCGTCCGCCGGTACCATCGGCCGCGTGACCTGCGGTCGCGACCAACTGGTTCGCGCCGGCATTGAAGCTGGTGAACTGGACGTCCTCACCACGCGATGTCAGCTTCGTCACGCCGTCCATCAGGAAGACGTCGACCGGATTGCCGCCATTGGCGGACACGACATCGACGAGGTTGAACGTGGCCGCCGGGTCACTGACCAGGCCGGCGAGGTCAAGCTGCGTGCTGATGCCAGTCAGGCTGAAATCGACGTCCGTGTCGGCGTCCATGTCGCCGATGGTGTCTTCGTTGCCAGTCGAGCCTTCGATAGTTCCCAGTCCGGTGAAGTTGTCGAGGTGCTCTTCCTCGACCACGCCGAGGAAGCCCTCGACCTGCGCGAGAGTGTTGATCACATCGATGGTCAATGTCGCGGAAGATTGGTCACCGTCGCCATCGACAATCGTGTAGTCGAACTTGTCCCAGACGTCCTCGCTGACCTCGCCCGCGACATAGATGAAATCACCGGCCGAGTTCGAACCGTCGTCGGCAAAGTGGAAGGTGAACTTGCCGCCAAAGGCCGTCTCGACATTCAGCTCGCTTCCGGGGATCACGGCGTTGGTGGTCGTGTTGGTGATGTCAGTGCCGTCGAACGTGAAGGTCACGAAGACGTCCGGATCTGCTTCTGTCTGAACCGTGATTGACACGATGCCGCCGAGACCATCGGCCCCCGGCACGTCCGCACCATTGCCGTTGTCAACAAGGACATTGCCGGCAATCGCACTCGGCAGGGTCTGATCGATAATATCGCTCAGTTCGTCCGCCTCGTTGATCAGGACAACATTGTTGTTGTCGTCAGGCAGATTCGGATTGTCGGCATTCGGAAGCGCGACTTCCTGGAGCGACCCGTTCGCCGCACCGCCCGGAATGGTGTCGCCGATACCGACGGCGATGATATTGTCGATGCCATTGGCCGGATCATTGAAGAAGTCTTCCCACAGATCGAGTTCCGTGGTGTTTCCGGGACCCCGGACCGTTGCACTCAACGCGGTCGATACGGGGTTCGGCGAACCGTCGGACAGGAAGAAGATATTGTCCTGATCCGCCGTGTTCGGCGCACCCGCGAAGTTGTTGCGCACAGCCTGGGTGGCATCTGAATAGTTCGTATCGCCGCTCGCACCGAAACTGTCCAGGAAAGTCTCGAGATCCGTGAGCGCGTCCGGTTGGGTCAGATCGAACCAACCCGAGATCTCGTCAGGATCAACGTCATTGTTGAAGGCAATGACCTGAATGCTCAGCACGCCGGGCCGCGCGGCGAAGTCGAGAATGGCCGCTTTTGCCAGATCGATGCGATCAACACCATTGACCTGCACATTGTCCATGGAACCGGAGCGGTCAAGCACGAACAGGGCGTTGACCGTGTCCGTGCCGGCTTCCTGAACCTCGAACTTGTCGTCCTTTGCCGTCGGCACATCGTCGACGACCTCGATATCGAGGCTGGCGGTGTCCGAGTCGTTGTCGGTGTCAGTCGCCGTCACCGCGAGGTTCTCGAACACGCTGTCCTCGCCATCGTTGGCGGGGCCGTGATCGAACGTGTTGTCGTCAAGCGTGTACTTGTAGTCGACGACGCCGGTCGCCGCGTTGTAGCCCGTAATCTCGAGCGTGCCGTATTGCGTGCCCGAGACGGTCGCCGGCGTTCCGTTCGTCGCCAGCAGTTCGGCTTCGGTGAAGCTCGATCCGCCGATCTCCAGCGTCTGCAGTCCGTCCGGCGCATCGACCGTGAAGGAACCGGTCTTCATCACCGGGTCCGACTGGTCCGAGCCGTCGGGCGACAGATCGTCCTCGTCAACCGAGAGTTCCCCACCTTCGACATCCAGTCCCGAGAGCTCGACAGGGTCGTCGCCGATGAGCTTGAACTGGAAGGTCCCCATATCCGCGTCGCCGTCGCCGTCGGTGGCGTTATAGCCGAAGGTCAGGACAAACGGGTTCTGGTCCGTACCGGCCTGATCGATAGATGCGAATTGGGTGAAAGTCGCCTGTCCATTGGCCTGCAGCGCGACGGTGAAGACCGGGTCGTCGACATTGCCCGTATGCGCGACGAGCGTGGTGCCGTCGAACGCATATTGCAGCGGGGTCCCTTGCGACGTGAGATTGAGCTGCGACAGGGCATCTGACGGGTCCTTCAGGGAGAATCCGCCACCGGTCGCCGGGCCGTCGGCGCCGAACGAAACAGCGGACGTTCCAGCACCGTCCACGTCCGTAAGATCGATCGTCGAAGAGATGGAGTCTTCGCCGGACAGACCGTTTTCGTCCAGAGTCGCCATCGCCATGACGCTGTCATCAACAACCGGTCCGTCATCCTGGAACTTGATCTGATCGCCGATGTTGACACGGCTGCTGGTGACGACGTCGCCGTCGGCATCTTCGACCTGCACGCGCACGCGCAAGGCGCTGTCGATGATCGCCTGCTGGACCGTCAGCGGATCGTCCGGCGGTGCATCGTTCGGCTGCGTGCCGTTGTCGTTCGCCTCGTCCGGATCGCCCCGGTCGTCATGCAGAATAGAGACATACTGCACGACGGTGAGAATGCCCGTGGCCGGGTCGATGTGGATCGCGAACGCTGCGGGTTCATTGCCAAATCCGTCAGGCGAATTGTCGCCGGCAGGCTCGTAGCGGCCGACGACAAGGTTCGGCCCCTCTTCGAACAGGGTAATGTTCCGGCCTTCCGTCGTCTGCAGGCCGGACGGCTCGCTGGAGCCGGGCACATCGATGAGGAAGGTAACGGTGCCCGGAACGTCGGCGCCGACGTTCGGAACGACCGTGGCAATGGGCGAGGCGCTCTGGGCAAACCCGATCGGATCGTTGGGGTTGCCCGGCGTGACGTCCGGGTCATTGCCCGTGTTGGCAACGCCGGCGAACAAGGCCGACAGATCAGTAGCCACGTCACTGGCGTCACCGTCCACACCCGGCGTCTCGTCGTGAATGATCATCTCCGAGGAGACCTGCAGTTGCGGCTCGGGAGTATCGTCATCGACGTTGATGCTGAGCGTCCCGTCGGCGGTGTCATTGTCGCCATCCGTCACGCGGTAGTTCACCGTGAACTGGACATTGTTCTCGTTGCCGCCGGAGGGATGATCGATCGGCGCAAGCTGCGTGACCGTGTAGTCGCCGGACGTCCCGTCGGACAGGTCGATACGGATAACGTCCGTGCCGCCCTGCGAAATCGTCAGGGTCTCGCCGTTGTTGCTGAGCGTGTAGACGAATCCACCCGGCGCACCGCTGCCCAGAAGCAGGAGCGATCCCGGTCCGTCGGCGCCGTAGTCGTGGGCGAGCGTCCCTGTTTCGTTGACCGGCGTCGCATTCGGATTGTCGCCCGGTCCACCGGGATTGCCGTTGGTCAGGTCATCGTCGTCGAGCTGAACGAGGCTGTTGCCGGAGACTGAGGGCCCGTCGTCGCTGAAGCCGATTTCGCCTCCGAGGTCGACGGTGTCGATCGCCATGTCACCGTCGAAGTCCGTAACCTTGACCTGCGCCAGGATCTTTCCGCTGGACAGGAAGATCGTATCGTCGCGAGCGGCAAAGGATGAGCCCGCAACCGGATTGAAGACCGAGACGAACTGCACGATCGAAACGTGCCCCGAGGGCGCGATGTGAATCGCGAATGCGGCGTCGTCGTCCTGATTGACGCCCGCCGATGTTCCGGGAGTCTCGTAACGGCCGACGATCAGGTCGCCTTCCTTGAACAGGATGATGTCGCGTCCGTCCGTCGTATCGATACCGGAATCGATGCTGTCGACGCCGCCGGCAAGCTCAAGCGTAAGCTCGACGACCGGGTCGTCGTCGGCGCCCGGCGTGACGGTGGTCGCGACGACCGCGGGAAACGGGTCGCGCGCATATTGCGGCAGCGTTCCATCGGGATCGACACCCTTGTTTGTCACCGCGTTGAACAGGGCCTGTACCGCCGGCGGCAGACTTGCGAACGCCACATCGTCATTCTGCGAGCCGACCGTCTCGTCGATAACGACCGTGTCTTCGCCGTTGGCGATCCGAATGCTCGCCGAGGGAACGTCGTCGCGTATGCTCACGCCGAACAGGCCGTCCAGGAGCACCGCGTCGCCGTCGAAGTCGACGGCCTTGATGATGCTGCCGAAATCGATCTGCGAGACATCTCCCGACACACCGTCCTGGAGGTCCAGGTTCTCGTCGGCAATTCCCTCGCCGTCGCCCGGATCGTCGAACGGAAGGTCGTGGTCCATCTGGTCGAACAACTCGAACAGAACACCACCGTCGAAATCGACCGTAAGCCTGAAGACGAGCCGGTCGCCATTATCGCCGAACGTGAAGATCTGATCGGAACCGGTGTTATTGACAAAAGCGAACAGCGCATTGCCCTGGATATCGAAGCTCAGCGACTCGCCCTTGGATTTCAGGCCGAGACCCTCCAGATAGGCGCGTACCTCGCCTTCATCGACGAACATGAAGGTCGCTTCCTCGTCCGCCCCGATCTTCACCAGGCCGCTCAAATCAGCGGACGCGACCGCGGGACCGGTGATGTTGGACGGCGGGTTGCCGGTCTCCGAACCATCGCCAGCACCGTCGTTCGGGCTCTGACCCTCCGAGCCCGCGTCCTGTCCGGGAAGCTCGATGTCCAGGGTGTTGATGTCGTCCTCGTCGATGAGGAGCGTGATGGGTTTGGCATCCGTGACCACCGGAATGTCGTCGCGGATCGTCACGCCGATCTGTCCGTCCAGAGTGATGGCGTCGCCATCGAAGTCGACCGCCTTGACGATCGGCCCGAAGTCGATCTCCGAGATGTCGAAGTCGCGTGGGTCCCCGTCCGGGTCGTCATTGTCGATCAGATCGGTGTTCTGATCAGCAGTCTCGGTGTTGCCCGGGAAGTTCGGATCGTCGTCGTTCTCGAATCCATCGGGGTCGGTGTCGAACGGCGGATCGTGATCCATCTGGTCGAACAGTTCGAAGGTCACGTCGCCGTTGAGTTCGACCGTCAGCTTGAAGACCAGCCGGTCACCGCTGTCGCCGAACGTGAATACCTGGTCGGACCCGACATTGTTGACGAAGCCGAACAGCGCGTTGCCCTGTATGTCGAAGCTCAGGGACTCGCCCTGCGACCTCAGGCCAAGCCCTTCGAGGTATTCGCGCGCGATGGCTCCCTCGACGAACATGAACTCGGCGCCGCCATTCTCGGTCTCGTCGGAGCCGACCTTCACGAGCCCGGCAAGACTTGCGGTCGTGATCGCCGGACCCTGGGTGTTGGAGATCGGATTGCCGGTGAACGAGCCGTCCGAGTTGCCGTCGTTGGGCGACGTCCCCATGGAGCCCGCGTCCTCACCCGGGAGTTCGCTCTCAAGGGTGTTGATGTCGTCTTCGTCGACGAGGAGCGACACCGGCTCTTCGCCGGTGAGCATCGGTACATCGTCCTTCACGTCGACCGTGACGGTGTCCATGACCATGTCGCCGTCGGAGTCGGTGGCGATGAACGGGAATTTGAGCCAGACAAGGTCCTCGACGGGTGTGTCCATATTGCCGACGCCGGGGTCGGGATGGTCGATCTGGTCATGGAGCTTGAACCAGATCTCGCCGTCGCCCAGATCGGAAAGCTCCGCTTCGAAAATAAGGCGGTCGCCGGACTCCCCGCTCGGGTCGTACACGCCGTCGCCGATACCGTAGGAATCGCCATTGTCGCTGCCGACGAACTCGACCTGCTGGTCGTCGTCGAAGAACTTGCCGTCAACGAACGCGATGAGCTTGGTGCCGTCATCGACGAGCTGGTAGATGACCTGCTCGCCCTTCGACGTGAGCGGCGGTGTTGACCCGTCGGGAAGCGCATAAGTCGCCTCGGTGCCGTCGAGCTCCGGATCGAAGATGACCGAACGGTCACCGACCTTGTGAATGAACTGGGTACCTGACCCTTCATCACCCTGCAGGTCGATCGGATTGTTGCCGGCCAACGCGTCCGCGCGATTGGTCATAAGCTGGATCGAATCGTCGTCGACCACATGCACGTAGTAGACGCCCGGGGTCAGGCCGTTGATGTAGGTCGCCGGATCGGTCGGGTCGCTCGTCGTGTAGACGACCTTCTCGCCGTTGACGAAATCGTGCTCGAAATCGTCAGCAGCGCCGAGCGTGATCGTATCGCCGTTGACCGCGTCAAAGCCGTTGTGGCCGAAGAACTCGGTGCCGTCGTCCTCGCCATCGACAAGGATCGTCTCGGAGCCCTCCTCGCCTTCAATTTCATCCTCGACCTTGGAAGGCTCCATGTTGCCGTCGTCGGAGCCCCACTTGATGCCGAGATTGGCGTGCGCGACGGCCGGGCCTTCGGTGTTGAACGACGGGTGGCCGGTGAACGAGCCATCGACCTCGTCGCCATCGTTCGGCTCGGTGCCCATCGAGCCTTCAATGGGCGAGTTTCCTGGATCGAAATTGTTGATATCGTCTTCGTCGACCTGCAGCAGGAATTCGACGGGAACTCTGACCGTCACCTTGACGTTGAACTGAACGTCGTTGAAATCCTTGTCGCTGCCTTCGACCGTCTCTTCCCAGTTGGAATCCCTGGAGAAGTCGTCGTTGGGACCCATCTTCTCGAAATCATCGCCCGGGACGGTGTTTCCGTCCGGATCGATATCCGGATTGAAACGGCGGTCGGAGAACAGGACATGTCCGTCTTCCGTCTGGATCGGCTCACCGTCGAGGAACGCGACCCAGTTGCCGTTCACCAGATCGAACGTAACGTCGACGTTTTCCGGCAGACTCTGCAGCAGATTGGCATTCGGCAGAATGAAGAAGCCGAGCATGAACGCGCCGTCGGGGATATCCTCGGCGAGAACGGTCGCTTCCTCCGCGAGATCACCACTGGCGTTGTCCTCCATGACGAAGCCGGAGATCGGATTGCCGTTGATGTCGGCGAAGTAGTAGCCAAACGCGGTCTCGAATTCGGTATCCGTCCTGATCTCGGTGATATCGATCTGCAGTTCCTTGAAGGTCTCGGGGTCGGGAATCCGGAACAGGAGATCGCTCGGATCGGGACCGCCGAATTCGTTCAGGACAGAGACCTCGCCCTCCCCTTCACCGGTCTCGCCATTGTCGCCGTCATCGTCGATGATCACGCCCTTCTGCAGAACGATATCGGCGCACTTCTCCTGGTTCGGCACCATGATCTCGGGAATGTCGTCCTGAACCTGGACCTGCACCACGCCGCTCGCGGTCAGCCCGGCGCCGTTCTCGACATCGAACGCGATGTTGATCTCGATCATCTCCTCGTCATTCAGATTGACGGGGAAGTTGGCCGTCGAACCGTCGAGACCGTCCTTGGTCGGGGTGCCGTGGTCGAGATTGTCGAACAATGTGAAGGTGATCTTGCCGAAGGGATCGGCGGAAAAGTCGTCGGACAGCACCGCCTCGAAAATCAGGTTGCCGCCGGCAAAGCCCTGCAGCGTAAGCCCGTCGGGCGAGACGACAAGCGTGATCTGCTCGCCGTTCGACGTGAAGCCCTCCGGCGCGGTGATCGAGGCCGGGAACGTGATCGCGCCCGGGCCGCCGGAGCCGAAATCGACACCGAGTGTCGCCATGCCGGTGAACAGGGTGAAACCGGAACCATCCGTGTCGTTGCCCTGGACCACGAGGTCGTCTTCCTCGAGGAGGATTGTACCGACATCAAGGATCGAAGGGCCGATGAGGGCCTCGTCCTCTTCTATCAGCTCGTCTTCCTCATCCTCGGTGCCAAACAGCTCGAACGCCAGCGCCGTCGGAGGCAGCAGGTCGCGCAGGTCGAACGGGCCGCCGATGACGCCCGGATCGGCCGCGAAATTGCCGCCGCTGCTCGGATCCGGTCCGGCCTCCGGACCCGCGGTCGGGACGCCCTCCACCGCATTCTCGAGTGCCTCGGCCAGACGATCGGCCGGGATCTCCAGTCCGTCGCCGATGACGAGCGTGGGATAGTTGGTGGCGCCGTCCACGATCACCACCACGGATCCATCCGGCTGGATCAGGTAGAGGTTGCCGTCCTTGATGAACACCTGGTCGATGGCGGTTCCAGGCGGAAGTTCAATCCGAGCGCCCCGCTCGCTCGACGTGAACGTCGCGACGACCGTTGCGTTCGTAAGATTGAATGGCTGCTGATTGCCTGTACCGGCCTGAGCGATCTGAATGGCTTGAGCCGTTTCAGCCGCGTTGTCGGTTGTTATTGTGTTGGTTTGCCCGCTTGAGCTTCCCGTTTCACCCGCACCGAATTCCTGCGATACGTCCTCGCGCTTGGCCATCTTTGTACTCCGCCGTCAATGTAACTTTTGAAACGCGACATGCTCATTCGCCTCGCGAGACGGGTGAACCAAGGTCGCCGGTTAACGAAATACTAACGGGGGCGTTGCGCCAAAGCGCGGGCAAACTCAATTGTGAGTTAATGGTTCTACACAATATATTGTATAGATTCGACGATTTAACGCTCTGGAAAGGCTGCTGGCTGAATTTTCAGTTGCAGTTGTAAAAGGCATACGCGCGCGCGCCGCGGCGTCCGGGCGGCAACGAATCATACGTGAAAAGCAACGCCTTCCCATGAAAACAGGTGCCGCGTCACGGTGCAAAACCGGTGGTACCCCCCCGCTCACGGCCCGCAGCAGACATTGGTCGTTTGTGGGTTAATTCGGGTGCCGCGGCCGCCCGTCGTGAGGCCAATTACAATGCCGAGAAGACCATCAGATCTCGCAAGATCAGGACGGGATTTCGCAGCGATTCACAGCTCCATCAAAAAGGTGTAGCGGTTCGTTCGATTTCCGCCGACCGAGCAACTTTAGCTAGTAATTGCCAAATAATACAACCTTCCGGTAGATTGATCGGTTCGTGCTTGAATAAACCGACAGTATTGGTCTGGGAGGACGGTTATGAGACTGGCGGCGACGTTTGCAATTCCTGCAGCCGGGCTGGCGGCTTTGGATTGGTTGGCCATTCCGGCGGAGGCGGTGCGATCCTGCTCCAGCGCCCACAACGAATGTAAGAACTACTGCAAGTCGACGGGCGACGCCCCGGGCTGCTTCAGCATCTGCCAGCAAAGATTCAACAGTTGTAAGCGCACCAGGACGTTTATCTGGACGAACAGGCCCGTGGAAAAAGGACTGGAGAAACGTTAGGACTCCGCCTGGGCAGACGCGCCTTCGTTCGCGCCGCCACGGCGTCGGCGCTGCTACCAGCCATCTCCACCGTTTCAGCAACCGGTTCACCGTCACCGCACCGGATCTATCGATTGCCAAATGGGCTCGAGGTCCACACGTCGAGCAACAAAAGCGGATTGCTGGCAGCTCGGGTGGACGTGAAATACGGGGCGATCAACGAAAAACTGCCGGGCACGGCACACCTGCTGGAGCACGTGATCTTCGGAAACACCGAGAGGTTTCCTGAGAGCGGCATGGGTGACCTTGCCGCGCAGTTCCACCATATCAAACCGACGGTGAACCTGGAGTGGATCTCCTGCAAAGCAGAAATGCTGCCGGACCGTCTGGAGCGATTTCTCGCTTATACCGCTGACGCATTGTTCGCACCGCGTTTCGAACCCGATCACATTCGCCGCGAGAAGATGTCGGTGATCCAGGAGATCGCCTCCACGGAAACCCAGGCGCGGTCAATAAAGCGGATGCTCTACGGCGCGGACCATCCGCTGATGTATGGCTATCAGGGCACGCCCGAGAGCATTTCGCGTATTTCTGTGTCCGACCTGCGTAGCTTTCATCGCACCGGGGTCCATCCGAACCTCATGTCGATCATTCTGGTCGGGGACATTCCGCCGCAAAGCGAGGCGTGGATCGAAAGGTATTTCGGTTCCGCCAAACCACGGTCCGTTACGCGCAAAACGCCACGGACCGTCCCGAAGCTCAAGAAGCAGAGAATCATCGATCAGGACGTGCCACAGCTCAAAACCGGTACAACGGATATCGAACTCACGTGGAACACGGGCGTCACACTGGCGAGCCCCGAGGTTTACGCAACCCGGGCGATGAACCACTTTCTCGGCGGCCACGTCCATTACGCCCGGCTCCGCCAGAAACTGGTCGAAGAGATACCCGTTACCTACAGCATTGCAAGCCACTACGACCCCGGCATGTACTCCAGCGAGATGGTGGTGAAGGCCCTCACGGCAACGCAACCTGACCACCTCACCAGGCTGATATTCGACGTGTTTCAGTCGATGCGTTCCGAGCCGGTTTCGGAGCGTCTGCTCACTGCGTTCTACGATCACTGGCGCTACGAACGGCGGGCGCTGGCGCAGATGAACGAGGCGATGCGCGACATGATCTTCGATGAAATCCGAACCGGCATATCTGCCGAGCAAGAAGAACGCGGTTACCGGAGCGTGACGGCAAGTGACATTCTTGAAGCTTCACGGCGCCATCTGCCGGATCCTTCCGGCGAATACCTGCTCGTCGTCAGTCGTGGCATCCGCGAATAGCGCATGCGCTAAAGGATCCGTACGCGCCGTTCCCTGTCCACTTGGCGGGGTTTGGCTCATTCAAATGCTGCTCGTCCAACAATCCATATGATAAGAGCTTGGATTGAGTCTGGTTGGGTATTGACGAGGAACCACAAGCGAATGCGACTGCGTCAGAAATATCTCAATCAGTTCTTTGGTTTGACATTCCTGGCGTCGGTTCTGGTCTTGCTCGGCACCTTTTCCTGCAGGGCTCAGAACAGTGATTTCCTGCGCGGTCCACCCCCGGGTGAGGTGCCGCTGAAGGTACAAATGGGTTTCAACCTCGTCGACATCACTGATGTGAGCGAGAAAGAGGAAACGATTGATTTCGAAGGCGCCATCTATCTGGAATGGACGGACCCGCGACTCGCCTACGCACCCGCCGATGTCGGTATGAGTGAGCAATGGACTCCAGGAGACTACTCCCGAGCGCCCAAGAAGATCTATTTGGGCGAGGCCGAGGTGAACTACGAATTCAATGGTTGGTACCCACGTATCGTAATTCCAAACGGGATCGGCGATCGGACCACAACAGATGTGGCCATCAGTGTCTGGCCGGATGGCCACATTGCGTACTCAGAGACTTTTTACATCAAGGCGGAAACGCCAATGGATTTGCGACGCTTCCCCTTCGACACCCAGGACCTGGAAATCTTCTTTCACCCCTTTGTTTATCAGCGCGACGAGATTGTCCTTGTTCCCGACAACAGGCTCTCCCGGGCATGGGAACATGATCCGGGCATTGCCGACTGGTCCCGCGAGTCCGTGACGGTCTTGGAACGTCCGGCGGAGATCGCCTATTTCGATGATAACAAGCATCTGGTCTCGGAGTTTGTCGTCACCATCCAGGTCAAGCGACGGCCGACGCACTTCCTGATAAGCATCCTTCTTCCCATGGTTCTCCTAGTATCGCTTACCTGGTGTGTGTTCTGGATGGACAATGAGACTCTCTCGACCCGCGTGAACATGATTTTCATCGGAATTCTGAGCGTGGTTGCCTACTATTTCGTCATTCTGGGACACATCCCTGAAGCCGCCTATCTCACTCTGACAGACGCGTTCATTCTCTCGACGTTTCTCATTCTTGCAGCCGGTGTGGTTCTGGCGGTTACAGTTGAAAGACTGGAACAAAGTGGACGCAAAGAGTTGGTTTTGAAGGTGGACCGTATCTGCCGCTGGGCCTTTCCACTTGGATACGCTGTGTCGACGCTGTTGTTGGCTTACCTGTTTCTGGGGCTTCAATAAGCGAACTTCGTCAGGCCGCTGGAACTCCGGTTCCTCAGCCTGCACAGAACTTCAAGCTCGCTTCGGGTGCGCGCGAATTTTCAGACGGATTGTCTATTGGGCCGCGTCTTCGAGTTTCTTCGCCAGATCGCGGCCTATACGAAACTCTGGAATGGATTGGCGGACGTCTTGGGGAAGCTCCGTCACGGCGACGCGCAGCGCGCCCTGGAGGTGGGAGATCAGACCAACCGTCGCGGTACGGACCTCCGCCTGCGCCGCCTCAAGCGCAGGCACGTCGAGGGATTCGGCGACGAGTGTTCTGTGCAATTTGTCTCGCGCGACGCCGAGTTCACGCAGGGCCTTGAGCAGTCCGGCACGATCGGAGCGAAGAGCCTTGCGAAACGCATCCTTCAGCTCCTTGGGTATACGCACATCGGTCGTCGAATGATCCAAGATGGAATCAAGGGTGTGGTCCCTGACCAGGCGCACGCCGATATAACCTGCCGCGGCGAAGTTCAGCAGCAGCGAGACAATCAATGCGGCAATCAGGGTCTTGTTGGTCCGGTTCATGGTAGCGCGCCCCCCAATGCAACGCTCAGCAGCGACGTCACGCCAACGCTCACCGGCGCAAATGCAGCGAGAATGCCGCCGCCGATGCCGGCAAGTGAGCCCCAGCCAACGATCTGCTTGATTGGAATGAGGTCAGTTATCTCCCTGCCCTGTTCTCTTTGCGCGATGACCTGCTGGACTTTGGCTGACACGACACCCGCCTGGACGTCCGACATCACGGCGCTTTCCAGGACGGCGTCCATACGGATCATTTCTTCCTGTAGTGATCGCGCGGTCTCGCTCTTTTGGAGAAGCGCCTCGGCGGAGGAACGCAACTCGTCCGGCCAATTGGATAGATCGGCGCCCCAGGTGAGGAGCGCGGAATCAAATTCTTGTTCTGTCATGGCAATTCTCTGTAGGTCTTGCGAAGGCTCTTGCGTGCCCGTACGAGCAGTTGTTCGATCGCTCCCTCCGAACTCTCCATAATCTGCGCGATTTCAACATTCGATTTCTCCTCCTGGGTCGACAGCAGGATTGCCAGACGCTGGCGGTCCGGCAGCCTGTTGATCGCCTGCCGCATGAGCCGAAGGGTCTGGCGCTGATCGACACTGTCGCCCGAATCCGCTGCGGCGACCTCGATTTCGACGTCCTCATCGACAACGACCTCCCGATTCCGGCGTGTGGTACGCAGATGGTCGATGGAACGGTTGACGGCCACACGATACAGCCAGGTTGAGAATTTCGCCCCGCCGGGCCGCCAATCGGGCAGTGATTTCCAGGCTTTCCAGAACGTGTCCTGGACGATTTCATCGGCGTCATCGGGCGAACCCACATAACGGCGGACGATGGCATGCATTCGCGGGGCGTGACGCTGGACCAGCCGGTTGAAGGCTTGCTGATCGCCCCGTCCCGCCGCCGCAACAAGCGCTTCATCGTCGTCTTCGTTGTGCATGTCTCAAACACTGGTTTTCTATCTCACCTAGTTGAGGCCCGCTCTGAATTTTTTGCGCATTTCATCCATGATCGCCCGATACCTTGTCATCTGGCGCGGGCTGAGCACCTGAGCCAGTTGTTGCTCCGTGCGGGCCCGGGAGGCCTTGATCGGTCCGCTCACACGCCAGAGCTGGCGCATGGTCGGCTTTCTGCCCTTTTCGAATCCCGCGGACTTGAGAATCGCTGCGCGTTCTTCCATGCCCTTGGCGAGGATCGGCTCCACCGTCTGGCGCTGGGCGTCTGTCAAATTCAGTTCAATGGCCATCTGATCGATCGTCGTTTTGATCGCTTCGCGGTCCAGTGCATGGGACGGCACAGAGGTGAGAACGAGGCCGCAGGCGATTATGAAAACCCGTGTGAGGGAGGTCATGACTTTTCCTTTCTCTGTTTGACGTTGAAGGGACTTTTGATTGTCAGTTTCGAGTAGCGTCGAGGGGTCTCCGGCGACCACCCGGGCGGCGCAAACATGTAGCCAATGATCTCGGAGAAACTGCGCGCCGACAGGAGGTCACGGGCTATGCGGCGCCACTCCCACAGCGCGATCTTGATCGGATTGTAGGACTTCAGCGGTTCCGTCAGTCCATACTTCGGTGGTTCGGCCTCCTCGGCGAACGTGCCGAATATCCTGTCCCAAATGATCAGGACGCCACCGTAGTTCCTGTCCAGGTAGTCGGCGTTCGAAGCGTGGTGAACGCGGTGGTGTGACGGCGTGTTGAACAGCCACTCGACCGGTCGCGGCAGACGGCCGACGACCTCTGTATGGATCCAAATCTGGTAGAAGAGACTCGCGGCGAGCATCACGAAAACCGCAATGGGATGAAACCCTATCAGAACCAGCGGGGCGAAGAACAAAACGCTGCCGGACAACAGCCCTGTCCAGCCAAGGCGAGCGGCGACCGAGAGGTTCATTTCTTCCGGAGTGTGATGCACCGAATGGGTCGCCCACAGCCAGCGGACTTCGTGCGCCATCCGGTGGTGCCAGTAATAGGTCAACTCGAAAAGCAGGAAGAACGCGACGCCGGTGAGAATGTTGTTCAACTCCAGCGTGAACAACCGGTACTCGTATAGCCCGAACAGAAATACGCCGGCAGCGCCTGCTGTAGCGGTATCGACAATACGTTTGCCGATTGCGACACCAAATGAGGCGCCGGCCGCCCGCCAGTCGAAACCCTGCTTGCGCACCCAGACAAGCCAGGCGGCTTCCACGCAAACCAGACCTGCGAGAAACACAAGGAAGAGGCCGGCGCCGGCCCGCTGTTCAAGAAATCCGAATTCCACGATCGAGACCTCCCGTGTTTGGGTCGCCCGATTGGCGGACAGGCGACCCTTCGCACACGATGCTGCAGGGGATCACCAATTGCGGCCACGGAAGCCCGTGCCGGTGCGCGAAACGCCAACGCCCCGCTGGGCCGTTGCACTGCCGGACGCCGTCGCGCCGTTGCGCAGCGTACGGCTCCAGCTCCGCGAACAGCCGTTTCCTTGAGTGCAGGAGCCGGCAAGTGACGCAGACCCGCCATAGGCACCGTCCACGGTCGCAGAGCGCGACGCCGTTGTGCCATCGGATGAATGCGTCACCGTGGATGTTCCGCCGCGCGGGCCGGAATATGTATGCGTGCCGTCGGCCAGGGCCGGAACAGCGAGCAAAAGAAATAGTCCCAGAGCGAAGATGATGAATGACGTGTTCATGTCGATTTCCCGTCTTGAAAGGTAGGTTTCACCAACCTCTCGGGTTGGCTTTCGAACCTTTCACGACGGAAACGCGCCTGCCCTACGCCCGGCCGCGAATAATTTTTGATCAGACGGTTGGCAGACGTGCGGCAGGGATGCGCGATGTTTTGAAGAGGACGACAGTTGACCCGCAGTTGCTTAATCTACGTCCGCTCCTTGCGATTTGCGGAAGCATTGGATATGCGGCAATCGACCGGGCTGCTGACCCGAAGCAGATTCGCCCGCGTAGATGCTAGTGTGCGCATCAAACCGCCCCGGCCCTCCGGTCGATCTTGCAGGAAGTATCCTTGAGTTCATCACTGACTCTGAAACACGTCAGAAAATCATTCTCGACACAGGATGGGCCCATCCGTGTCCTGGAGGATGTGACGTTCTCCATGAAAGCCGGCGAGCTGCTGGCCATTACCGGCGAGAGCGGGAGCGGAAAGAGCACGTTGCTGCATATTATCGGTGCGTTGGAAGCCTCCGACGGCGGGGAAATCCGATACGGAGATCTCGAGCTCACCACATTATCCGAGAGTCAGCGCGCGGACTTCCGCCGGTCGATGGTCGGGATCATCTTTCAGCAATACAATCTGGTTCCATCACTTGATGTGCTCTCCAATGTTCGGCTGCATGCGCGCCTCGCCGGTCGGGAGAATGAAGACTGGACCCGCTATCTGCTCGACCGTCTTGGCCTTGAGTCGCTCGCGGGCCGGTATCCGGAACAATTGTCGGGCGGTCAGCAACAACGCGTCGCCATCGGGCGCACGCTGGCAGCGAAGCCCGGTCTCATTCTCGCGGACGAGCCGACCGGCAATCTCGATGAGCGCTCATCGGGCACCGTCTTCGAGCTCATGTCCGATCTTGCAGAGGAAGCCGGCGCCAGCCTGATCGTTGTCACCCATTCAGCCGAGCTGGCGGGGCTCATCAGTCGCAACCTGCACCTGCACGCGGGTCGCGTGGCATGATCGACCCGCGCGTCATCTCGGTGTTGCTGTCGCATTGGCGCAAGCATCCATTCCAGCTCGTTATGCTGTTGACGGGGCTTTTTCTTGCGTCCGGCCTTTGGACAGGCGTTGAAGCCGTCAACACGGAGGCGCGGGCAAGCTATGCGCTTGCGGAAGAGGCGCTTTCACCGCCGCAATTTGCTTCGATCGTCTCGGCAAGAACCCGCACGGTCCCGGTTGAAACCTACACGAGGCTGCAAAGCTCAGGTTGGCGAACGTCCCCGATATTCGAAAAGAGGGTCCGGGTAGGCGATCGACATCTGCGCGCGATCGGCGTCGACGTTCTGACCTATCCGGCGCGCGATGTCTTTCAGGACGTGACATCGCAGGACTCAACGCAAACATTCCTCACACGGCTGATCGGCAAGACCGGCACCCTGTTTGCGGACGAGCCGACCGCCGCTTTTCTCATGCGCAATGGAGTAAAGGGCGAAATACGCACCTCCGACCGTTTGCCCCCGAAAACCGTTCTCGGTGATTTCTCGGCACTTGCGCGTCTTCTCCCCGGCAATGAAGCGGATATCTCGGCCGGTGGTTTCTCCCGCCTCATCGTGCTGGACGATCAGCCACGGGATCAGGTTCCGCTGCGCGAATTTGCCGATGTCATCCTGACCGAACCCGCCGACCGTACGGGAACCGCCGAGCTGACCGACAGTTTCCACCTGAACCTGACGGCATTCGGCTTTCTTTCCTTCCTGGTGGGCCTGTTCGTCGTATACGGCATCATCACCCTGTCTTTCGAACAGCGGCGGGTGGTGTTCCGGACGTTGCGTCTGCTCGGCGTGTCGCGGCGGCAACTCATCGCGAGCCTGTCTATAGAGCTCCTTGTGCTGGCCACCATCGGCGGAATCCTCGGCGTGATCGGAGGTTACGTCCTTGCCGCGGCGCTCCTGCCGGACGTGGCGGCGACACTGGAGAGCCTTTATCGTGCAAACGTCTCCGGTTCCCTGACATTTCGCTGGCAGTGGTTGGCGTCGGGCGTCGCAATCACGCTGTTGGGCACGGCACTCGCCTCGGCGAGCGGATTTGTCGAAACCGCGCGCAGTTCTATCCTTGAAGCAGGTGGAGCGAACGCCGCGAGGATACGCCTGTTTCGTCTGTCGCGCGTTCAGGCCGTCCTGGCGCTCGTGCTTTTGGCAACGTTCGCACTGCTGATGGCCTTCGGCCAAGGGCTCGTTGCCGGGTTCGCCGCCCTCGCCTGTCTGCTGATCGGCTTTGCCCTGGCGCTTCCGTCCCTTTTGAACTGGATCATCGCACGGGCTTCGACAGTCGCGCGGGGACCGCTTTCCGAATGGTTTCTGGCCGATGCCCGGTTCGTGCTGCCGGGCCTTTCGGTCGCACTGATGGCGCTGCTGATGGCGGCCTCCGCCAATATCGGCGTCAGCACGATGGTCGGGAGCTTCCGGATCACCTTCCTCGACTGGTTGGACCAGAGACTGGCCGCGGAAGTCTATCTCTCGGCACGGTCCCCGGATGAGGCAATCGCCATAAACGAATGGCTGGCGCCAAAGGTGGATGCGGTCCTGCCCATCATGAGCGAGCGCGTTCGCCTGTCCGGGGAGCCCGGAGACATGTATGGCGTTGCCGATCATGCGACGTATCGGCGAGACTGGCCGTTGAAGGCATCCAGTGAAGATGCCTGGGACCGTGTTTTTGCGGGCGACGGCGTTCTCATCAATGAGCAGCTTTCGTTGCGATACGGCCTTGCGGTCGGCGATACCCTGAGCATCGAAGGCAACCATGCGCTGGAGATCGTGGGCATTTATCCCGACTATGGAAACCCGTCCGTCGAAGCGATGATCGGGATCGGTCTGTTCGACACGTGGTATCCCGATTCCACGCGACGGCGCTTCGTCATCCGCGTGGATCCGAACCGATCCGACGAGATCATTCGGGGCCTGCAGGAGGCATTTGCATTGCCGGACTCGCATATCGCCAACCAGACCGAGGTCAAGCAGCTCTCGCGGCAGATCTTCGAGCGGACTTTCGTCGTCACCGCCGCGCTGAATGTCCTGACGCTTGGCGTCGCGGTTTTTGCCCTGCTGACGAGTCTCGTGATCCTGGCGACCTATCGCATCCCGCAGTTGGCGCCGCTGTGGGCCATGGGAATGACCAGGGTGCAAATTGCGAGGTTCGAGCTGATGCGCGCGCTGGTGCTGGCCCTGTTGACCGGACTGATCGCCATTCCGGTCGGGCTGTTGCTCGGCTGGGTCCTGCTTGCGGTCATCAATGTCGAGGCCTTTGGCTGGCGGCTTCCGTTTCAATCAGACCCGCGCGACTGGGTTCTGTTGCTCGCCTATTCGGTGCTCGCAGCCCTGGTCGCGGCCGCCTACCCCACGCTGCGGCTCGCCCGGGTCTCGCCGTCCAACTTGTTGAAGCAGGCAACCGATGCGAACTAGCTGGAAGCGAACAGTCTTGGTCGCCACGGCGATGATGGCGATCCTTGGCGCGGTTCAGGCCCTGGGGCAGGGATTTTCGGGTCTGGGCGCCGACGCCGAGGGATTCTCGGTGCCGAAACCCGGCAAGCAGTTCGTGTTCCCGCGTGACCATGCGGCCCACGAAGACTACCGGATTGAATGGTGGTACCTGACCGCCAATCTGAGCGATGCCGAGGGCAAGCGCTACGGTCTCCAGTGGACGCTGTTTCGGTCGGCCCTGAGACCGGAGACGGGAACCCGGTTTGCGCCGGGACAGGTCTGGTTTGCACACGCGGCGGTCACGACCCCTGATGAACATTTCGCGTCCGAGACCATCGCCCGCGGCGGACTTGGGACCGCGGGCGTGACCGCCGAACCGTTCAGGGCCTGGATCAATGGATGGGAAATGCTTGGGCGAGCGACACTGCCGGAAGACGCGCTGTCGCGCCTGGTGCTCAAGGCGAGCGGTCAGGACTTCTCCTATGACATGGAGCTGGTCGCCGGCGGCCCGCTGGTCTTCCACGGCGACGCCGGCTATTCGGTCAAATCCGAGACCGGTCAGGCGAGTTACTACTATTCCCAGCCTTTCTACCGGGTGCGCGGGACCCTCAACCTGCCGGACGGCCCGGTCGAGGTTTCCGGAAACGCCTGGCTCGACCGCGAATGGTCGTCGCAGCCGCTCTCGGCCGACCAAAGCGGCTGGGACTGGATATCGCTCCATCTGGACGGCGGTGAAAAACTGATGGGGTTTCAGCTTCGAAACACCGATGGAAGCGTCTACCGGTCCGCTACGTGGATTGACGCGGACGGCACCACCAGCCCGATTCCCGATCCACATCTCAAGATGGAACCGTTGTCGCAAACCGTGGTCGCCGGAAGAGAAGTGCCGACACGCTGGCGCGTGACTCTGCCCAAGCGAAACCTCGATGTGACGATCGACGCCGTCAATCCGAAGGCATGGATGGATCTCACGATTGCCTATTGGGAGGGTCCGGTGACCGTAAGCGGCACGCATTCGGGAATCGGATATCTGGAGATGACGGGATACCCGGTCAGCGCTGCGAATTAGAGCCTGAGGATCGTCACGGCGATAACGACGCAAACGGAGAAAAGCAGAAACTCGTAGATCCCGTGTTCCCTGCCCGGCAGTGAAACCGGCAACACGGCCAGCAGCTTGCTTGCGCCAAAGATGAAGAGCGGACCTGCGATCGCGCACAGCATGGCCGAGATGACGAAGGACTCGCCCAGCAACCAGGCGATCGCACCCCCCAGCATTCCGCAGATGACTGCATCTTCGAATGGAAAGACCCTGGGCGGTGGCGCTGGCATCTCAACCACCCTAGAGCCTTTTCGACCAAATCGGAGCCGGGAAAATCCAAACGCCTGTGTTCCGCGTAACGTCTCCGATGCACCTTTTCAGATTTTTGAGACACGGAAATGCAGACGACGAAATTCTTGCTATCGGCCTTCCTGGCGCTTGCGATCGCCAGCTTGGTCGGCGGAGGTAACGCTATGGCGAGTCCGACCGATAGCTGGGCCTGGAAATACCGGCCGCTCATTGTTTTCGCGCCAGACAGCCAAAACGCGCAGCTAGCCGAACAGCGCAAAAGACTGTCCCCCGTCCACGGTGAATTGCGAGAGCGCGATATGACCTTGATCGAAATCGTTGGGAAACGTGCAAACGTGGTCTTCGGGCCGGCAGTGGAAATCGACGCCGCGGCCCTGATGGACGCCCTGAAAGTCCGGGGTGACCGGTTTGAAGTGGTGCTCCTGGGCAAGGACACGGGGGTCAAGCTGAAGTCCGACAGCCCTGTCACGTCGCAGGATCTGTTTTCACTGATCGACCAGATGCCCATGCGGCGCCGCGAAATGAACCGGGGCGCGAGCTAGCGGGTCGAGGGTGAGCCTCGACCTCTCGTCGACTGCGCGGTCCGCAAGTCAGGGTGCTGGAATCTCCAGGGTCATGAGCGGCGCATATTGCTGGGCGCCGAATATGTCGGGATCACCGGGGCCACCGCTTGCGCGCGTGCGATAAAACGTGAACTTGATGGCGAAGGCGGGATCGAACTCCACGAAATCGGAAATGCGGTCGTCCGGAATGCCGTAAAGATCGGCCACGGTTTGGCGCGTCAGTGCGCCGCTGTTGCGCACCATGTCGTAGTCTTCCCGGTCCTTGAAAATGATGTCGAACGTAATCTTGTCGACACCGGCGTTCTTTGACCGGATGGTCTTGGCGATGTCTGCGAGCCTCTTGCCCTTTGCGGTGCGCGTCATGGATCAATGCCCCGCCTGCGTCATGTGTCGGGGGAAGAGTTCCAGCCCGTCGTCCACCGCGACCGTGTGATTGAGCGTCCAACTATAAGCCGGACTTGCCTGCAGCACTTCATCCAATACGAACGACACGGAACCGGCTGTGCCTTTTACGTCCGGAAGGCGGGCGTAGAACATCTGCCGGGTTGCGGTCAGGCAGATTTCCTCGGCCATCTCCGCGGTCGGCGCCACCGCGTGAACGACGACGCAGAGTTCGTGACTGAGTGTATTCCTCACCGGCTCCAGGTCACCCATCACACCGTTCTTGCCAAAGATGTTGTAGTGCAACTCGTAGCCCTCTTCGCCAAAACGATCGGCAACGTGAGACCGTGCCCAGGCAATGACCTGGTCGACATGCTCAACCGTGTAAGGGTCCCGGATGCCGACAATTCCCACGAACCGCTCACCAAGCTTGCCGGCGCCCTCGATCTTTACCCGCACTTCGTCGGCGGGAATGAAGTTGGCGCCGGTGATCCGCGTCGTCTTTTCCGACAACTGTTCATAGTTGCAGTTGGTCATGTCCAGAAGACCGCCGGCAACATATTCGTGGTACGGATTGGACCTCTCATACATGGCGTGGCCCGCGACGCTCGCCACCGTGCACCGCTGGGCCGGGCTCATGGCCGTGATGAGAACTTCCCCACCGCCATTGATTTCACCCAACACCGTCTCCTTGCCACCATATGGTTCGGCGCAAAACGACGCGCATTCGAGAACTTTGCCCAGATAATAGCTTTCCGGCAGCCCATGCCCCCGGTGCAGCGCGCCGGCGGCGAATACGGCGCTGTCCGAACATCGCCCGCCGATAATCACGTCGGCGCCCTCCTCCAGGAGATCCATGAACGGATGCACGCCGGCCATCGCCACAATCCGATCGGTGGCCTCCAGTTCCTCTTCCGTCATCTTTGAACGGCCGTCCAATCCCAGGACATCACTGCCCGCACGGTTCTTGGCCAGCAGATAGTCCGGCGTGATCTCGGAATAGAAATAACCGAGCTTGAAGCTTGGCAGAGCGTGCTTTTCCGCAAGTTCCTTGATCATCTGGACGTAAAGATCGACACGGCTGTTCGAGCCGGTATCCCCTGCCGAGCCGATAATCATAGGCACATCAAGCTTGCGAGCCGCCAGCAGCATCTCCTCAAGATCGTGCTCTTGCCAACGGCGGGGACTGGTCGATATGTCCAAGCCGAGCGGAACCGGACCCACGTCATTGCTGCCGGAGTCCGCCGCGATGAAATCGGGATTGGCGGCAACTCCCAGGTGAAAGCTCTCGGTCTTCAGCGGTGCGAAGCCCAAGTGCCCGTTCGGACAGATGATGCGGGTTGAACCCATGTGAAGCAGCGTCTCCCTTGCTTTGGAACGTCGTCCGTCAATGCCGGCCTGTCATGATGCACACGCCGTGCCAGTCATGCGCGATGAAAAAAGGCTCATTTTTTCAGAGGCTTAGCAATGTACCGGCTGCGTTGCCGGCGATGAGTGTGTGCAGATTGCTCCGACATGAGTGAAACGCACGCACGTCGATGGAGGTAACATCAAAGCCCGAGCTTCTTCATCTGATGGCGCAAGGCGTGGCGGGATATACCGAGGCTCCTGGCGGCTCCGGAAACGCTGCCATTCTCGCCCAAAGCCACCTCAACCATGCGGCGCTGAAAGGCCCGGGTGCGGCCATGAAAGTTCAGTTCGCCGTTGGTTCGTGCCTCGGTGAACGCCGCACCATCAGGGTCGTGCTCAGCATCCATCATTGAGGTATCACCTTCCACCTCCCGCGTAATCCTCGGCGGAATATGGCGAACGAGAACGCGGTCATCGTCTTCGAGAATGAAGATGCGTTCCAGCAGGTTTTCGAGCTCGCGGACGTTACCTGGCCAGGGATAGGCCAGGAACACGTCGCGAACCGCCGGCTCCAGATCTCGGATCTTTCGGCCATAGCGTGCGTTGAATTTCCGCATGAAGTAGTCGGCGAGAACCAGAACGTCGTTGCCGCGTTCACGCAGCGGCGGAATGTTGATGGCGACAACCTGCAGCCGATAGTAAAGATCGTCGCGAAAACGCCCGGCCCGCACCTCTGCATAGAGGATCTTGTTGGTGGCCGCGATGAACCGAACATCGACTTTCTTCGAGCGAACCGCCCCAACCCGGCGGAACTCCTGCGTATCGAGCAGGCTCAGAAGCTTGGCCTGCAGGACCGGCTCCAGCTCCCGGATCTCATCGAGAAAGATACTGCCGCCGTGAGCCGCCTCCACCAGACCGGTCTTTTTTGCGAGCGCACCCGTAAAGGCACCCTTTTCGAAACCGAAGAGTTCGCTTTCCATCAGGTTCGCAGGTATGGCGGCGCAGTTGACGTCGATGAACTCGCGCGCGGCCCGATCGCTTCCCGCGTGAAGCATCCGTGCGACCAGTCCCTTGCCGGTCCCGGTCTCACCGTAGATCAGGATGGTGCGGGTCGGGCTGTTCGCGACCTTGGCAATTAGCTGCCGGGTGTCGCGCATGCTCGGATGTTCGCCGATAAGTTCATACTGGTACGTCATGGTCGGTTCCTGCCCGCTTTCGGTCGCGTCTCAGAAGGAATAGACGCGCCAGTCATCCGAACACGGATTGCCCGGACAAAAATACAGAGTGCGTGAATTACACGCAAACAGGGCGGTGGATATGGTCGCCGATCCGTCGGCAGATCCATGGCGGCACAGGGCCGGTGCACCATCGACGTCATGACCTGCCATGAGCCCGGCAAGATCCGTGAAATCGGAGTTCCCGGAAGCACCTGCGAGCCAGGTGTCTATGCGCGCCTGGCGGCCGCGGGAGTTTGCTGCCGCCGCGTCGTCCGGCGCACGAGGTTCCCCCACCTGAAGGTCCCCTGACAGGAAATGGTTGGTTTGTCCGATGCCCGCAGCACCGGCGTGCGTGACGTGAACCTCATCTGCCCCGAGTTCGACTGTGGCGGCGTTGCCGTTACCGTCCATCAGGATCAGCGCGCCGCCACCGACATGAGATTGCGCTTCAACAAGAGCCAGTGCCTCTGGAACGGAGCCGGCCCGGATCAGGACTTCGTTCATCAACAGATAGCGCAACCATCCAACTCCCGGCCGGCGCCACCCGATGCGTGTGTCTGCCAGCGCCAGGCCGTCCGAGTTCATGCCGCTGGAGAAGGCGCCGGGGCTGCCCAGACTGCCAACCGCCAATATCCGGCGCTCGCCCCAATCCGGATCGCTCTCCAGGAACACGCGCTGAAGAGTGCGATGTTCGCCCAGGTAATCTCTGTTCTTGGCCATCACGGGGCCGCTGCCGGACAGTTTGCGGGCGACCACGCTACATCCATCCTCGTCCCGCGCATGCCGCCCGTTTGCGTCTTCAATGGCAGCCAGATGCAGATAGGCAAAAAGATCGTCGAGGCCGATGCAGTAACCCTCGGCGATACCTGTGAGTTGCAAGATGTGATCGGGCGCATTGTCACGGACGAAGTCCAACTGTGCGGCGAGATAAGCTTCGGCCTTCGACAGCAAGTCCCGGGCATCGTCAATACGGCTCATGACTGCTTGTCGGACAACCGGCATCAGATCGGGCTCGGCGGCAGCCTGGCCAAGGCCGCGCGTGAACGGATCACCGCTGAGGGTCATCGGCGATGCAGCCCGTTGCACTTTCAGGAGGAGCGCCGGGTCTGACACGGACGCACTCATTCGACGAGGTGGCAGGCCACGCGGACGCCATCCTCACCGAGCTTCTGCTTAGGCTTCTCCTTTCGGCAGATATCCATCGCGAACGGACAGCGCGTGTGGAATTTGCATCCTTTTGGCGGGTCGATCGGTGACGGCAGGTCGCCGGTGAGCTGCATGCGCTCGACCTTGGCATCGATTTCGACCCGCGGCACGGCGCTCAGGAGTGCTTGTGTGTATGGATGGCGCGGGGCTTCGAGTACGGTCCGGACCGGCCCGATCTCCACGATGTCTCCAAGATACATGACGGCCAGCCGGTCGCTGACGTAACCGATAACCGAAATGTCGTGAGAGATGAACAGGTAGGTCAGGTCCAGCTCGCGTTTCAGGTTCTGGAGCAGTTCGATGATCTGCGCCTGGATGGAAACGTCGAGCGCGCTGACCGGTTCGTCACAGACTATGAAATCCGGCTTCAGTGCCAGAGCGCGGGCAACGCCGATCCGCTGCCGCTGCCCGCCGGAGAACTGGTGCGGATACCGCGTCATGTGGTCTGGCTTGAGACCGCAATTCTCCAGCAAATGGGCGACCCTGTCGCGCACTTCGTATCCCTTGGCAACGCCCTGCAGCCGCAGGGCCGTCCCGATAATCTCCAGCACCGTCTTGCGCGGATTGAGTGATGCATATGGATCCTGGAAGATGATCTGCATGCGACGGCGCATCATCTTGAGGTCCGCATCGTTCAGGGCGGTGACATCTTCGCCGTCGAATTTAACCCGTCCTGCGGTCGGCTCGTGCAACCGGAGAATGGCCCGGCCGAGAGTAGACTTGCCGCAGCCCGATTCGCCGATCAATCCGAGCGTTTCCCCCTTGCCGATGGTCAGGTCGATACCGTCGACCGCCTGAACCAGGGCCCCGGGATTGCCGGTGATCCGGCCCCACAGACCGCCCCGGCTGTCATAGTACTTGACCAGCCCCTCGACCTGCAGCAAGGGCCTTCCGGCGTGTGCGGTCACGGTACCAGCTCCATGTCTGCAAGCCGGCACCGAACCCCTCTTTCGTCCTTGCAGTGTCGCATGGCCTGCGGCGCCTCACAGGGCGGTTCGGCAAATCGACATCGACTGCGAAACCGGCAGCCAGTGAGCACGTCAATCAAATCGGGCACCTGACCCTCGATCGGATGTATGGGCTCATCCAGATGCGACAAACGCGGGATCGATGCCAGCAGGCCCTGCGTGTACGGATGTTCCGGCGCGCCGATGACCGCGCGGGTGGGCCCCGTCTCGACCACCTGTCCCGCATACATGACGGCAACGTGGTCACAGAATTCGGCAACCACGCCGAGATCGTGGGTGATGAGCACGACGCTCATGCCGAGCTCGGCGCGGATGCGCGCGATGAGTTCCAGCACCTGGGCCTGAATCGTCACATCCAGTGCCGTCGTCGGTTCGTCCGCGATCAGCAATTTGGGGCGACAGGCCAGCGCTATGGCGATCATCATGCGCTGGCGCATGCCGCCGGAAAACTGATGAGGATATTCGTCGAGCCGGGACTCAGCGGAAGGGATGCCAACCAGGCGCATCATTTCGATGGCCTGGTCACGGGCGGCACGCCGCCGGTGGCGCTTTCCCGTCGGCAGATCATCGGAATGGGCGAGAATGGCCTCAACGATCTGGGTGCCGACGGTGAGCGCAGGATTCAACGCCGTCAGAGCGTCCTGCATCGTCATTGCGATGTCCTTGCCGCGCAGAGCACGGTAGCGGGTTTCAGCGAGCCCGACGAGCTCGCGGCCCTCGAACAGGATCGAACCGCTGTCGATGCGGCCAGGCGTCCGGATCAGACCCATGACGCTGGCGAACGTCACGCTTTTGCCGGACCCGGACTCGCCGACCACGCCAAGGCACTCACCATGCGCCAGTGTCAGGCTGACGCCGTCGACGGCCGTCACGGCCCCGAGGCGTGTCTCGAAGCGGGTCACGAGCTGCCGGATCTCCAGGATGGGTTGCTGGTCTGCCATACCCGGGCCCTCAATCGTGGAACTTCGGATCATAGGCATCCCGAAGTCCCTGGCTGGCGACGTTGATGGCCAACACCAGCATCAGTATGGCCAGTCCCGGAAACGTGCTCACCCACCACGCTTCCAGCATGAAGGAGCGTCCGTCCGCCACCATCGATCCCCAGCTCGCCGTCGGCGGCTGCACCCCGAGACCAAGGAACGACAGGCTGGCCTCGAGGATGATCACGTGCGCCATGCGGATGGTCGACACGACGATGACCGGCGACAGGATGTTGGGCAGGATCTCGCGCGTCATGATGTGGCGGCTGGAGCCGCCCAACGCACGGGCGGCCTCTACATATTCCTGTTCGCGTGCGGCGAGCGTCTCGCCGCGGACGACGCGGCAGGGGATCACCCACTCCCTGTACATGAGAACGAGCAAGATGTTCTGCAGGCCGGGACCCATCATCGCAATCAGCGCGATGGCGAAGATCAGATAGGGAAAAGCAAGCAGGATATCGACGAGTCTGGAGATCATCGTGTCGACCCAGCCACGGAAGTAACCGGCGGCGAGCCCGGCGAAGATCCCGATGCAGGTCGCCGCGAGAATGACAACGACGCCGATGAAAATCGAAACCCGCGCGCCATAGATGATCCGCGAGAGGATGTCGCGCCCCAGGGCATCGCAGCCCAGCACATATGCCCACTCGCCTCCGGCCATCCAGGCCGGCGGCTGCAGCCGCCGGAACAGGTCGGTCTCGTTGGGATCATGAGGCGCCAGCAACGGCGCCGCCAGCGCCATAAAAACAAAGGCAAAAACGACGACAACGGACAGTGTCGACAGGCGGCTGGAAAAGAACAGGCGAATGTTCCGCTGAAACGGTGATTCATCGGCGGCTTTGACGGCACCGGCGCGGGCAAGGGTATCGGTCACAGCCTGACCCTCGGATTGAGCACGGTGTAAAGGATGTCCGCCAGGAAGTTCAGCGTCACGTATGTCACGGCGTAGAGAAGAACCGCTGCCTGAACCAACGGGTAGTTGCGCAGAAAAATGCTCTCGACCACAAGCCGCCCGAGGCCGGGCCAGCCGAACACCGTTTCGACGATCATGTTTCCGCCGAGCAGCGAACCCGTCTGCAACGCGGCGACGGTCACGGTCGGGATCAGTGCGTTCTTCAAGGCATGTCGGAAGAGGATGCGCGTCCGGTTCAGTCCCTTCGCCTCGGCAAAGGTGATGTAGTCCTGGCTCAGGACCTCCAGCATGGATGTGCGCGTCACCCGGGTCAGGATCGCGGCAATGGGCAGACCGAGGACGATTGCCGGCAAGATGATATGCTTCGCGGCGTCGACAAAGGCATCGGGGCGGCCGCGCAGCAGACTGTCGACGAGAATCAAGTGCGTGATCGGCGGGACCTCGTAAGCGTACCCGATCCGGCCCGAAACCGGCAGTAGATGCAGGTGCACCGCGAAGAGCATCAGCAGCAGAATGCCGAACCAGAACCCCGGAAGAGACACGCCGAACAGCGAGCCGACCGTGGCCAACCGATCGATCAGCGTGTTCTTCTTCACCGCCGCGATCACGCCGAGCGGGATCGACGTGAACAGAGCCAGCAGGAGCGCCACCAGACTGAGCTCGATGGTCGCGGGCAGCCGTTCGGCGATGACCTCGGAGACCGGCCGGCGATGATAGAAGCTCAGGCCGAAATCACCGGTCAGGGCGTTCTTGAGAAATATGAAATAGCGTTCGATTGGCGGCCGATCCAGGCCCATGTCACGGCGCAGCTCAGCTTCCTGTTCTGCGGTAACGTGGCTGTCACCGATCATGATCTCGACGGGGTCGCCCGGCGTCAGCGACATCATGAAGAACACGATGATGCTGACACCGAACAATACCGGGACGAGCTGCGCGAGGCGCTCGATAAATCTACCCAGTTTCATTCCGCATGCGGTCTCGCACTGATAGCGTTTCCCTCTTCCGGATCACTTCACGCAGGCATCATGCAGGTTGATGCGTCCGTCGGAACTCGGCCGGAAGCCCGAGAGGCGTTTTGAGACGCCGTAAATGTCCTTTGTGACCCACAAATAGGCATAGGGCAGATCATCCGCGGCGATCGCCTCCGCCTTTTGGTACATTGCGGCCCGCTTTTCCGCGTCGGGCTCCACACCGGCTGCATCGAGAAGAGCATCGAATTCCGCGTTCGCGTATCCGGCCGAATTCCCTCGATCATTCGTTCTGTGAGTCGGCACGAAGATACCAACCGGGTCGAGCGTACCATTGCCCCATGATGTGATCCACATATCGCCCGTCTTGGGTTTCCCCTTGGTCCGCCACTTCGAGCGAAGCTGACTGACCTCGCCGACCTGAACCTTGGTTCGGATGCCCGCTTTCGTCAGCAACGAGGCGATTGCCTCGGCGATCTCCTTGAGTTCGCCCTTGACGTCCAACACGACGTCCAGGCCGTCCGGGTAGCCGGCTTCTGCGAGCAACGATTTGGCTTTGTCCGGGTCATAGGCGAGACGTGGAAGGCTCGTGTTCTTGCCGAAGGCGTCCGGCGACAGAATGCCGTCAATCTGCGTTCCGTTGCCATTCATGATCCGGTCGATAATCAACTGTTTGTCGATTGCGTGGGCAACCGCCTGTCGGACGCGCTTGTCCTTGAACGGACCGGACTGGTTGTTGAGAGCGATGAAATAGCTGCGCGTGCCGTTGACCGTCACCACGTCCGTGTTGGGATTGTTCCTGACGTGTTTGATTGCGTGTGCCGGAAGGTCGTTGATCAGGTCCACGTCGCCGGCGAGGAGCGCCGCCACCCGTGATGCATTCTCGGGAATGATCTTGAAGATCACGCGCTCGGCGCAAGCCTTCGAATGGGGCGGCAACGCCGGGGAACCACCGTAGTAACCGTCGTAGCGCTCCATGATCACCGAGTCCCCTTTTCGCCAGTCAGCGAGCTTGAAGGGTCCGGACCCCATGGCCTTCGTGGCCAGACCGTCCGCGCCCTGCGCTTCCGTGAACTTCTTGGGGACGATCTCGTGCAGCGTCAAAAAGGCGGGGAACTGCGGCCACGGCGTCTCCATTTTGATTCTCACCGTCCGCAGGTCGATGATGTCGACGGTCTTTATCGGGCCGACAAGGCTCTTGCGGGGGCTCGTCTGGCCACCAATCGCACCGTCCTTCGTCAGCCGTTCAAAGGTGTATTTCACGTCGTCGGAAGTGATCGGCGATCCATCATGAAATGTGGCGCCTTCCTGCAGTTTCACCTCGTAGGTTGTGTCGTCGATGACTTTTACGTGCTCCGCCAATTGCGGCACGACCTTCATCTTCGGATCGCGGGTGACCAGCCCGTCGTACATGTTCCGAATGATGGTCTGTGTCGTCCGGTTGCGGTGATTGTGCGGATCGAGCGTCAGTGCGTCGGTCGTGTAGCCGATCCTGACCTCGCTCGCCTGCACAGCGACCGGCAGTGAGACGGCGACGGCGGCTAGCAATGACGTAAGGCGTTTCCTCATCGGACGGTCTCCCTTTTTCTTATGGCGCTTCCGCGCCGCACTTGTGTTGGTTAAGAGGCTCCCGCCACGCGTGTTGCAACAGCCGTGCCATGCCTGCCCGGCTTCGCCTGTTCGCCGACGCCCGCTCTATCCATCTGAAATATCGAGAAAATTACGAAGCCGACAAACGCTCTTGCCAGAGCAGAGGAATAACCGGAAGCGTGTTACTCACGCGAACGCATGCGTGGATTGCGCGCAGCACTTCGGCGGCTCATGCAAGTGGGCTGTGTCGCCTTGTCCTCAACACAGCCGACACCGGCAGGACGCAACGATCGCACAAACATGGTTCGGGATGCGGTCCGCCGGGCGCGCCTCGGGCGCTATTGCCTCTCGAACGCCCCGAGATCCACGCCATCGCCTGCCGGTCGCTGCATGCCGCGAATATCGGTCTTGGGTGAAAACTCAGCAGAGCCCTGGTCCATCGCCGGGCCTCCTGCCTTTGGCCTGAAGTCCAGCGCCGCGGTGTTCTCGAAGAACGCGTCTGGTTCGCGAACGACACGATTGTTCTTCATCACGAGCCCGACACGGCTGGTGGCGATGCGGTTTTTCCCAAAGCCTTTCAGGTTGAACGACTGCGCCAGATTGTTGGCCATGACGCTGTTCTCCGGCGGCGTGCCGTTCTTGTGGCGGGCTATGGTGATCCATGCAGGACCGGGTTTGCCGGGCCCGGGTGTGAAAACCGTGTTGTTCACCACGCGGACGTTCCTGGCGCCCAGAACCGTTATGCCGTGCCAATGATTGATCACGATCAGATTGTTCTCGATCACCCAGTCGACATAGGTGCCGTCGAAAAGACCGATCCCCTGGAGATGGCAGCGAAGCGGATGGTCCGGGTTCTCATGTTCGATGATCTTGTTGCCGCTCAGGACAACATCGACGACCTCGCCGGCGCCGACCTTGCCCGACTCCCCTCTGGACCAGGACTGAATGCCATCGTCATGGTTGTCACTGATCTTGTAGCAGTTCTTGATCGTGTTCGACCGAATGACCGCATGGTTTCCCAATGTACGGATGCCGTCGCCGCCGAAATTGACGATGCTGTTGCCGATGATCTTTGTATGGTTCGCGAAATTCGCCAGGCCATGATTGACGTTCCTGACGGTGTTGTTGCGGATCGTCAGTCTCGTGCCATCCAGGGCAATCCCGTTCGCAGCCTTTTCGCCCCAGTCTTCCTTCGTCCAGCCCGAGCTGTCGCCGACGGATTCTATGACACTGTCCTCCAGCGTCACGTCTTCGCTTTCGGGTCCGATACGGACGATAGGCTGACGGTTATAAACAGGCGCGTGTGACGGGCTGACCGATAGGCCGCTCAGGCGCCAGTTTCTGCTCTCACGAATGTTGATATGCGAGAGACGTGGAGTGTGTCCGGGGGCGGCGGCGATGGTGATCGGCTGCGTGTTCCTCCGACCGACGAGCGTGAGCCCGCCATAGTATCCGGTTCTCAGGAAAACCGTATCGCCGGGCCCTACCCGCCCGTTCTCCAGGACATTCTGCAGCGAGCGCCAGGGCCTCTCGACGGAACCATCGTTTCCGCTCTTCCCCAGTTCCGCGTCCAGGTGGAATTCCCCGGCCTCTGCCGGCAAACCGGCAACGAAAGCGAAAAGCGGGAACAGGCAAAGGAACCGGATCATCTGACGACTTCTCTCAGGCGGTCTGCTCCGCCGGCTCGAATTCCCATCATCTGGGAACCTAACAATCGGACTTGTCAGAAATCTATATGTGGCCCGGCACGACCTGCAACCGGTGTCCGGTCACTGGTCGGATTACTGCGCGGCGTAGAAGGTCAGATTGTCGATACGCTGTTCGATCGTTGCCAACATCTGCTTGTAGGCCGAGCTGTCGACATCACCATAGGTGCGTCGAAAATCCCGCTCCGAGAGGCCCGACGGCAGGCCAGCGATGTTCGGAAAGACGTCCCTTTCCCGTTTCAAACGGGCAAGAACCGCCGGCATCTCCGCGGCGGGCGTCGACAGGAGCTTCTTGGCAAGGCGAATGCCGGCCCGGTCGGCGGCCAGATCATCGAAACTGAACCCACTGCCTCCCCTCCGGCTGTCCAGGAGTTCCTTGAACTCCCCAATCGTGAAGGCAATGTTTGCGTCGCTCGCCGCCTGCAATCCGGCTGAAATGAAGAAGTGCTGTTTGAGATCGTGACGGCCGGCCATGGTCGACGAGGAACAGCCGTTCAAGCTCCGCCGCGTGTCACGGGGAACGACATCGCCGATCAGGTTCTGGTATTTCATGTGGCCGCAGTAGATGGCCAACGCATGTAGTGCGGACTGGACTTCCTTCGACAGGTCCCCACCGTTCGCACGTTCGTTCGCGAGGGTCATGGCATAGCTGAGAAAGGGAAGCGCTGAACCGTTTTGCCGGACGAGGCCGCCCTTGGCTGCGCTGTGCAAGGCAAATGTGTAGCTGCGTACGTCGTCAGTGGTGCTGAGCTGGGCGGCGCTCCGGACCGTGTCCTTCACACGCTTTGCCAACGCCTTGCGGTCATCACGGTTCAGCCCGACCCCGAGCGTGACCGTATCGTTCTTGATCGACACCCCGTCGATACTCTTGATGGCAATCTGGCCGAGATTGTCGCCGAGCACGATATCGAGTACACCGCCCGCCACCGGCAGGACCAACCCGGCGGGCAGAGGCAAAGGTCCGAGTCTCACCAGTCTGAGTTTGAGCCCATCGGCGGACTCATCGACTGCGACTCTAAGATTGACCCAGCCGCCACCCGGAATAGCCGAAGCGTCCGCGGAAACGGCCACGAGCACGGAGTCCCGCGCGACACGGGCCTCGCCGCGCATGAAAGGCAGCGCCCGCACCGCAAATGCCATGACGCTGTCCATGTCCGACTGGGTGAGCCTGATTTGCTTTGCCGCCCCCTCCGCTTCGGTCAGGGACCTGAATTCCCTGAAGATGGCTCTCGTTCGGGTCGCGTCGGCGGCGGTGCTCGGCGTGCGAGCCTGCACCGCAGGCGTCCGTTCGACGACCACGAAGAAAAGGACGATCGGTCCGATAACAAACAGAATCAGGAGCAGGAAAATCAGAAATCTGAACATCGAGTCGCCCTAACCACACATAGATAGAGATAGATAGAGAGAGTGAACTGTTCCAAACAGCACCTTTCGAGGCCCGTTCATTGGCGTGCTTATAACGCATTTACTCCATGCCGTCGCATGTATCGGCAAACCTATGTAAATGCCCTCACCACGTGGCTCGTCAGCGCACGAACGGACAAGCTGCCGAATAACGGTCCGATTTCCGCCATGCAGTTCTCATCGGCCTGCCCGAACCAGGGACAGTCGGGGTTTCCGCTTTCGTCGGTCAGTCCTTTCGGTCCTCCTGCGACCACTCCTGGAACACCTCCTCCGTGTGATCCCCCAACTCGGGGGGTGGTCGCTCGATTTCGAACTTGTGATCGGACATGGTGACGGGAAACGCCGTCGTCTGCGTTTCCACGCCGTTGGGCAGGACGACGGGCCGGACTAGATTCATCTCCGCCACGTGCGGGTCGTTCAGAATGTCCTGATAGCCGTTGATCGGCGCGCAGGGCACACCACGCTCGTCCATCTCCGCAAGCCACGCCGCCGCGGTTTTGGCCGCAAAACGCTCTTCGAGAATTGCGCGCAGATCGTCCTGGTTTGCGGCGCGGTCGACCTGCCTGGCGAACCTCGGATTGTCGGTCAATTCCGGCAGGCCCACCGCATCGGCGACCTCCGCCCAAAGGGCATCGTTGCCCGCGGCAATGACGAAGTATCCGTCGCTCGCCCGGAACGCCTGATACGGTGCATTGCGCGGATGCGCCGAGCCCAGTTTTTTGCCGGGTCTGCCGGTACCGAAGAACTCGCTTGTCTGCAGCGCCGCGACGCCGATGAGCGAACCAAGCATCGAGCAATCGATGCAGCAGCCGCGTCCGGTCTCCCGTGCCTTCGGCAGCGCCGCGGCAATGGTGTAGGCGGCATAGAGCCCGGCGCAGAAGTCTCCGACGGGCACGCCGCATTTCACCGGTGGGCGACCATCCTCGCCGGTCACCGACATGAGGCCACTCATGGCCTGAACCGTGACGTCGAAAGCCCCCTTCTGCGCGTATGGTCCAGTCTGCCCGTACCCGGATATGGAGCAGTAGATCAGACGGGGGTTGAGTGCCCGCAGCGCGTCGTATCCCAGGCCCAGCCGGTCCAATACGCCCGCCCTGAAATTCTCAACTACGACATCCGCGGCGCGCACCAGCTCCTGCAGCCGCGCAACATCGGCATCGTCTTTCAGGTCCAGCGCGATCGAACGCTTGTTGCGATTGAGAGAAGCGAAGTTCTCGCTGAACGCGCGGCCCTCCCCGTTCTCCGTCAATGGCGGCCACTGGCGCATGCCGTCGCCGCCCGACGGGTTCTCGACCTTGACGACGTCGGCTCCCAGATCGGCCAGCAGGGACCCCGCGAAGGGTCCCGCTGCAATCTGGCCAAACTCGAGCACGCGCACGCCCGATAGCGGTCCAGTCATTCTTTTTGCTCTCCTGCCCGGGAACGCGAAGTGATCAGACGGTTATCACCATCCCGTCTTCGGCGGTCTCAAAGTCCAGTTCATCGACGCGCCGCAGCATGTCTTCGTTCATGTGGGTCAGCACGAGACGCCGGGGTTGAATGGCGGGTAGTTTGCTTTCCAGCGTGGCGAGATCGAGATGCAGCGGCACCGTCTTGTCGTAGAAGTAGGCCTCCGCGATCAGCAGGTCCACCTTTTTCCCGATCGGAACGAGCGCGTCGACCCACTCCGTGTCGCCGGTATAGGCGAATGTCTTGCCGTCAACGCCGATCCGATACGCGAAGAACGGACCTTCCGGCTTTCCATGGCGCACGCGCGCCGCGGTGACGTCCAGATCGCCGATGCGGACCGGCGGCCCGGGCTGAAGCTCCTGCAGGTGGAGATCGAATTTCTGCCTGGTCTTCGAGGATCCGGGAAACGCGGTTTCCATGACGCGCTCGTACCAGGTGTGCAGTCCCTCCGGTCCCGCGATCGTCAGCGGACGCCTGCGTTTGGCGAAGAACTGCGCATCCAGGATGAAGTACGGGATTCCGCCGAAATGATCGCCGTGAAAGTGCGTGATGAGGATCGTGTCGATGGCATTTCGATCGATCCCGTACCGCTTCATGGCGACCAGTGACGTGGCACCGCAGTCGATCAGGAAACGCGTGTTTTCGCCTTCCACATGAAAGCAGGTGTTGAAGCGGCCGCCGCTGCCAAACGCATCGCCGCAGCCAATGAACCTGAGTTCCATCGAGCGTCCTCCCTGCCCCGTAATCGCGACCCCTCCGGGCACCTCAAATTATATCTATTGACAATTGAATTAGCTTTCAATCAATTTCACGCATATAACAAGCTGGAGGATGCGGCATGGAGCGCTGCAGGATTGTCGTCACGAACCGGGTCCACGATGAGGTCATTGCGCGTCTGGCCCACGCGCACGACGTCATCGCAAATGAAAGCGATTGCCCCTGGAGCGCCGATGAGGTGGTCGCACGCGCACATGACGCCCATGCGATCATGGCGTTCATGCCGGACCGGATCACGGCGGACATGCTGGATGCGTGCCCGAAAATCCGGATCATTGCCGGCGCGCTGAAGGGCTACGACAATTTCGACCGCAATGCCTGCACCGAACGCGGTGTGTGGCTGACCATCGTTCCCGATCTCCTCACCGATCCGACAGCCGAACTGACGGTGGGCATGATGATCGCCCTCGCCCGCAATCTGCTGCCGGGCGACCGCTACGTGCGCAGCGGACAGTTCGCCGGCTGGCGACCACGGCTCTACGGGACCGGACTGGCAGGCTCCACCATCGGCGTTGTCGGCATGGGCGCGGTCGGGCGCGCGGTAACGCAGCGGCTTACTGGTTTCGGCGCACGGCTCGTCTACACCGACCAACGCGGGTTGAGCGCGGTCGAAGAAAAGGAATTGGGTGTCCAGCAGCTTCCCATGAACGATCTTCTGAAGGTAAGCGATTACATCGTTCTCGCCGTGCACCTCACGACCGACACGTTGCATCTGCTGAACGCGAACACGATTGGCCAAATGAAACCGGGGGCCTTTCTCATCAACCCGGGCCGCGGCTCGCTCGTGGATGAAAGCGCCGTGGCGGACGCCCTGCAGTCGAACCGACTCGGCGGCTACGCGGCGGACGTGTTCGAAATGGAGGACTGGGCGCGCCATGACCGGCCCCGCTCCATCGATACGCGCCTCCTGGAGGCTGCGGACAGGACTGTATTCTCACCACATCTCGGGTCAGCCGTGCGCCAGGCCCGGCTCGATATCGAAATGTCGGCAGCGGCCAACATCCTCGCCTGTCTCGCCGGCAAGCAGCCACCCGATGCGGTCAACCGGCCAGTCACCACCGTTGAGAGCGAAAACGCAACGGAGCAGCAGAATGCTTGATCTCAATCAGGTCCGCGCCTTTCTCGCGGTCGTGGATCACGCCGGCTTCAGCCGGGCGGCCGAGGCGTTGGCCACCAAGCAACCCGTCATCTCGCAACAGGTCCGGCGGCTCGAAGCCGATCTCGGCACGAGACTGCTGGTACGCAGCCATGCCAGATCCGTCCCGACACCCGACGGTCAGAAGTTTCTGCCATACGCACGCGCTCTTGTCCGGACCGAAGCGCGCGCCCGAGACAGCGTAGACAGGGACGCTCTCACGGTCGCCGCCTCCTCCAATATCGGCACCTATCTCCTTCCGGGCATCCTGCGCACCTATCGAAACCGCCCGGCAGCTCCGGCGATCAATCTGCTGATCGGCACGAACCTGGACGCGGCCGGCCACGTTGAAAGCGGCACCGCGGACATCGCCCTCATGGAGTGGTGGGACGGGCGATCCGGCTTTGACGCGCATGTCTGGGCGCGCGAGGACCTGGTCGTCATCGTTGCCACCAAACATCCCTGGGCGGCGCGCCGGACGGTTCCGAAGGACGAGCTGTTCGACGAAACGCTGATTGGCGGCGAAGCCGGCACAGGCACCGGCCATTTGCTTCAGGAGCTGTTCGGCGCCTCCGCCAACAAGCTGAAGGTCGGACTGACCTTCGGCAGCACCGCCGCGGTCAAGGAAGCGGTGAAAGCGGGACTGGGGATCTCGATTGTCATGTCGGGCTCGATCCGCGAGGACGTGGCGAACGGGTCCCTTATTCCCCTCCCCGTTGCCGGCACAAAGATGGTCAAGGACCTTTATGCCGTCCTGCCGAGCGACCAGCCGGAAACGTCCCACGCATCCGTCTTCGGGCAGTATCTCGCACAGACCGCATGATGCGGACGTGCTGCCCGTCGGCTTCGGTTGGAAGGCGCCCGAAGATGTCCGGTGCTTGCAAGTTTTGATGGAAACAGAAGTGCGCGGGGGACAGGTTTTCCAAAGGCGGATGGGGCCGTTTCGGACGGAGCGCCAAGGCCTTTTTGATCGGAAAACCTGTCCTCTCTCGCGAGCCGGTCCCGGCAGGGATGAGGGAATGCCGGGATCGGCTTGGCTTTCGAATGATGTCGGTGTTCGGAGCCTCTTCGATTTGGTCGAAACGGCTCTAGGCGCAGCGCTTGAGGTTGGAGGGCGCGCGCTTCCAGATCATCGTCCGCGACAGCATCTTGGAACCGGCATAGCCCATGACCTTGAGCGTGCGGCCCTGCGGCGTGATCTCGACGGAGTACTTCTTGCGCCGCTCGGGGCTGTAGATCCAGCCCGTGTCGTAGGAGTTGCCGACGCGCTTGCCGCCGCCGATGATCCGCGTGCCGCAGACCGACTTGTGGGCGGCGTTCCTCAGCCAGACGATCTTTCCGCACAGGCCCGAGCCGCAGCGGCTGATCTGGACGGCGGCACGGCCGGTGTGGTCGTACCAGAGGCCGGCGGCGCCAGCGGCGTCCGCGGTGCTGGCGGCCGATGCGACGGTGATCGCGGTGATGACTGCGGCAAAGATGTACTTGAAGGTATTCATTTTCAGCTCTCCATCCTCGGATGTGTCCGTCCGATGACCAGGAGATGGAGACGCCGCGCCGAAATCCGTGTGACACCCGTCACAAAGCGGGCGTTTGCCGGAAAAACGGCGGAATTTTGGGTATTTTTTCGAGTGTCAGGCGAACCGTTTACGTTTCGTTAACCTCCCTTAACACACTCTGAACTCGTAGATTCGGCGGCGTAAACAAGAATCTGTAGCGGGGCCCGCGCACTGCGGGAAACATGTAACGAAGCTGAATCGAAAAGGATCACCCATCATGTCGGCAGTCGTCATTGGGGAAGAAGTCACGATAACGGGGAATATCATCACAACCGGACAGCTACAGGTCGAAGGGTGTGTGCAGGGATATATTTTCGGCTCCGAGGTCATCGTCTGCAAGGGCGGGCAAGTCACCGGCGGGATCGTCGCTGAGAGGGTTGTGGTCTACGGCCAGGTCTCCGGCTCGATCAACGCGCTGAGCGTGATTCTGGAACCGGGCTCCCGTACAGAGGCGGATATTTGCCACAGCGAACTGACCCTCGAGCTCGACAGTTACTTCGAAGGCAAGTCGCGGCACTCCGACGCGCCGCTCTCACGGACCATGTTACGCCTTGAAACCTTCAGGCAGGCGACGGTCGCCGCCGACACCGGCAAGTGGGAGATGATCGAGACAAGACACGCCGCCTGATCGCGGCCGGCAGCTTGCACGGGGCCTATTCGGCAGCAAAGTCCCCCTACCCGTGCAAGCTGCCCTCACTTTGTAGAGACAGGACAGTCTGCGTTGCATCGGCAACGGATGTGGCACTCCCGTTTCAGTCGTGCGCGCCGTGCCCACGCGGCCTTGTCGCAACCACCCGGTTGGATTTCCCGGACCTTTGTGCCAACCTCCCGCAACCGGGGCACTGCATGGATGGCAGGAGAATGCGATGCGCCAAGCCGCATGCACACTGATCGCGTTTGCCTTGCTCGCGCTGCTGCCGGCATTGGCATCTTCCGCTCTGGCAGAGAAGCGCGTTGCCTTCGTGATCGGCAACGGTGACTACCGCCATGCCAGCGTGCTGCCGAACCCCAAGAACGACGCAAATGACGTGTCGGCGGCGCTGAAGCGCATGGGATTCGAGGTCGTCCTCGGCATCGACCTCGACCAACATGGAATGCGCGAGTCGGCCATAACTTTTGCCCGTGCAGCGCGCGACGCCGACGTCGCCATGATCTACTATTCCGGCCATGCCATTCAATTCAACGGAATCAACTATCTGATCCCGGTCGATTCACGCCTGCGCGATGAAGCCGACATCCGTCGGATGATCCGCGTTGACGAGATGGTCGCCGACCTGCAGCACGCCAAGAACCTGCGCATCCTCGTACTCGACGCCTGCCGTGACAATCCGCTGGCTGAGTCGCTCAAGCGTTCCATCGGTCGTACCCGCGCCGCCGCGGTTCGCGATGGCCTTGCCAAGATCGACAGTCCGGAGGGCATGATTGTGGCCTTCTCCACCCAGGCCGGCCAGGTCGCCGAAGACGGCTTCGGGCGCAACAGCCCCTACACGACGGCTTTTTTGAAGCATATCGAAGCCAAGGCGGAAATCGGCACGGTTTTCCGCCGCATGAGCGCCGACGTCTACGCGGCCACGAACAGGAAACAATTGCCGGAGCTTTCCCTCTCGCTGATCGGTGAGTTCTACCTGCGCGGCAGGCCAGAGGCCGGAGTGGCCTCCGCCCCGCCCCCGCCGTCGGACCCGGCCGCGGTGGCCTGGAAGGAGGTGAAAGAGACTGTCGATCCACAACTGGTCGAAGCTTATCTGGAACAATTCCCCGAGGGCATCTTTGCCGCACTTGCGCGTTCGAAGCTGCGCTCGCTGAACGAGAAGAAGGTGGCGGGAATCTTTCCCGTGCCGCCGAAGCTGTCCGTGGACAAGGTCAAGCCGGGAGAGGAAATGCAGGATTGCGACCAGTGCCCGAAAATGGTGGTGGTGCCTGCCGGCACCTTCGTCATGGGCTCCGCGGCGAATGAGAAGGGATACAACAAGAGCGAAGGGCCGCAACGTCAGGTTGCCATCTCCCGGCCGTTCGCCGTTTCGAAATTCGAGATCACATTCGACGAATGGGAAGCCTGCGCGCTTGAAGGCGGCTGCAACGCGCACAAGCCCAAGGACAGTGGATGGGGTCAGGGCCGGCGCCCCGTGATCCACGTCTCATGGGACGATGCCAAGGCCTATATCGAGTGGCTACGACAGAAGACGGGCAAGCCCTACCGGCTGCTGAGCGAAGCGGAATGGGAATACGCCGCCCGCGGCGGCACCACCGGCGCTTTTGCGACCGGGTCGGCAATTACCACGCTGCAGGCGAACTACGACGCGTCAGCACTTACGGGCAAGCGCAGCGATGCCGCCTATCGCGGCAAGTCCATCGAGGTGGGGTCCTTCACGCCCAACCCGTACGGCCTCCATGACATGCACGGCAACGTGATGGAGTGGGTGGAAGACTGCTGGAACGCCGACCATAACGGTGCACCCGCCGACGGCTCGCCGCGCGGCGGGGACTGCAAGCGCCGCGTCCTCAAGGGCGGCGCCTGGTACTATGAGGCGGACTATCTGCGCTCGGCCGCACGCCAGAGCTACCCGGCCAAGACCCGCCTCAACGTCGTCGGTTTCCGCATCGCCCGCACCCTGCAATAGGGAACCGGCGCGTAATCAGCGCTGCCCCAGCCGGCCAATCAGAAGATTGTCATGCTTGGCCAGGATCGGCTTCTGCTCCATACCCTGTGTCTTGCGCGCGGCCATGCGCACGAGGTTGGCCGTGTAGACATAGAGCTCCACCGTATCGATGCGCCGGTCGGCGTTGCCGATCGGTTGCTGGTCCGCCTGACCGGCCAGACCTTCGATCAGGTAACGGGTGAAAAGGCCGATGCCGAATTCCGGGTCCTCCAGCGTGCGCTGGTCCCGATCCGACGCAGTAAAAACGGCAAGCCCCGGGACGGACGTCTCGGGCAGAACGCTCGATGCAAGCTGCGGCAAATTCGGCGGCTCGATCAACTGGTTGAGGTCCGTGCTGAAGGACATCTCCAGCACCAGCGTGATGGTGCGGGCACCGAGCTTGGAAAGATTGTCGTAAAGCTGCTGCAGCGCGTAGGTGCCCTTGCCGGTTTTGTCGAAGTCTGAGTCCACCGGCAGAATATGACCGCGGCTCTGCGCCTCATCCGCCAGGCCGTGACTGGACACATAGATGAACACATCGCCTTGCTGGTCACTGGCGAGCCGCTTTGACAGCGATCCCTCTTTCTCGGTCGTGCCGAAGATCTCTTCAAGCTGCGTCAGCGTCGCGTTGCGCACGTCGATGATGTTCTCCTCGCTGTAGCCGAGCTGATCGAGCAGCAGAGTCCGGACCGCGCCGGCCTCGCGATCACCGTTCTCGTTCAACGGGACCTTGTTGTAGATCTCGTTGCCGATGACGACGGCGATATCGCCCGGCTTGCGGACGCTGGTCGGCAACGTCTTGAATATGGTCCTGACCTTGGTGTAGCCGCCGCCGCTATACGATGCCGGCACGACACATTGCGCCAACGGCGTTACGCACATTGTCCGCCCGGTCAGCCTCTCCATGTTCAGGATTTCCGCGAGCGGAAGCCAGCCGGTTAGCCGCACGCAGTTGCCGCACCAATTGATGTTGAATTGCGCCCCGATAGACTGGACGCGGGCTTCGGAGAAGAACTCCGGCTTCGGCAGGCACGCATTCGGGCAGGCCCTGATATTGGGATTGGAGCCGTAGCTCGCCGTCAGCATGTCGTACAGGTCTCGCGGGATGCAGTTGTCCGGCTGCGGAGCGGATGCCTGGCGCGTCGCGGCCGGCACCGGTGTCGCATCACATATTTCGAACAACCTGTTGGTGCTTGCCTTGTCCCTCAGCGACCCGAGGCCTTTCGAAAACCCGTTGGCCTGCTGAAACTGCCGGAATGCCTCGATCGTCTTGGGACCGGCGGAGCCGTCCGCGGGTCCGGCATCGAAGCCTGCCTTTTGCAGGCATTCCTGAATCCGGGTGACGTCCACCGGCGGCTTCCTGACCACGTTCGTTGGAGGCTTGCGCCGCACGCATTTTCCGCGCGTAAACACATAGCCCCGGCTCGTCGGGCAGACGCACCGGCCGGAACGTTTGGAATAGACGAGCGGCTTGCGGCAGCTCGTGGTCGTGCGTTGCGGTTGCGGCTGTCTTCTTTGCGGCTGGTTCAACAGGGGCGTCACATCGATCGTAAGACCGATCCCAACGCCGCCCCCTCCTCGGTTGCCGCCTTTGTTCTGCGGTGACGCCACGGCGACGAACGTCGATGCCAGGACAAACAGAGTTGAAACAAGAACGGGAAGTACGGCGAATCTGGTTACGCGCGTCGGGAAGCTCCGAGCCATCTCTAACCCTTTCAGAATATGCCCGCGAGGCGAATTCTGAGTGCCCGCAGGCGGCGCGCGTCACACCCGCTGAGTACGTGCCGTCGCGGGTTCGGGACGCATCGGAATAGCCATCAGATACCACAATCTGCGGTTGAAGTCAGCGTCTTCACAAGGGCGGGAGCCACTTCAGGATTGCGACATTCCAAGGCCACTGATGCGCAACGAGAGCGGGTACTCCATATTTGACCAAAGCTACACGGCGGGCCTTGCACCTTCACGACGGTCTCCGGCATGTATTTTATGCACAAAAAACCCGGTGCAGTGGTGCACCGGGTTCGCGTCTCGAATAGGCTCTAGCTGCAGAGCACCAGGTCGCTCGGCGCGCGGTTCCAGATCATTGTCTTGGAGAGCCACTTCGTGCCGGCATAGCCCTTCACGCGCAGCTTGCTGTCGCTCAGGAGCTTGAGCTCCACGTCGAATTTCTTGCCCCGCTCGATATCGTAGATCCAGCCATTGTCCCAGGTGTTGCCCACCTTCTGGACACCGCCGATGATATCCGTGCCGCAAACCGAGTTGTGGTCTGAATTCTTCAGCCAGGCGATCCTGCCGCACAGGCCTTTGCCGCATTCGTCGATCCGGATCGCGCTTCGGCCGGAATGATCATACCAGAGCCCCGTATAGCCGGTCTGCTTGACCGGAGCAGCCTCGGTCGGCGCCTCGGCCGGCGCGTTCTGGTTCGTCGCTTCGACGGGGGCGTTTTCGTTCGAGGTCCCGGCAGGCGCGGTTTCTTTTTCGACGTCAGCAGGCGTGTCCTTGGTCTTGACGTCGCCGGTCTCGGCCTCAGGCGCAACTTCGGCAGGCGCCGCTTTGCGATTCACCTTGTCGCCCGGCCTTTGAATCGTGATTTCAACCTGGCCCAGGTTGAGATACTTGTCGACTTCTTCCGGGATTGTGATCGTGATCGATCCCTGGGCAGTCAGCGCAATAAGGGCGCCCTTGATTGCATCAAAAGTCATCATTCTGCACTCCGTCCGTGGTGTTTTCGCCGATCTGGCGAACTGTTTGCGTGCGTCTAGATGACAGGGAGATAAGGGCGCGGCGCCCGTTCCCCTGTGATGCGCGTCACAGAGTGACCGTTTTCCGTGGCGCCCTTGTTCATGACATTCGCGCCGTGAGGCCGTTCCCGCCGCTCGCCGTTAACCACGCGGCCTATCCTGACCGTGCCTCAACCGCCCGAACCGTTGGATATTCCGATCCGGTCCGCGCTACATACTCTGCTGGCAAAACCGATGGGCGAACCGCTAAAACTGGGATTCCGGGATTCGCAGCACACGGGTGAGTGGATCAGTTGGCGAAAACAGACATCAGTGCCGAAGCATGGCTTGCGAAGACCGCCGCGGAAATCCGCAGCGGCGAGTTCCTCATGGCCTATGACCTGGCGATCCGGGGGCTCGAGGCCCATCCGGAAAACGAGCTGCTGAAGTATCACGCGGTCCTTGCCCTGGCCCGCAGCGGCGCGACGGAGCGCGCGGAGGAGCTTTACGAAACGTTCGCGCTGCAATCGGTGGGGACCGAGGATACGTCCTCGCTTGGAGCACGCATCGCCAAGGACAAGTTCTTCGCCGGCGGCGAACGCGCCAGTCCTGGCGAATCCACCAAGGCGGCACGGCTCTACCAGGAGGTTTTCGAGAAGTCCGGAGGCTACTACCCGGCGATCAATGCCGCGACCATGTGGTTCTTTTCCGGTGACGCGGCTAACTGCGCAAGGATGGCGGCTTTGGCCCACGAGCGCAGCGTCGCGGCGGAACATGATGATGGTGGGCAGACGCGCTATTGGCGGGCGGCGACACGCGCCGAGGCGTCGCTTCTGCTCGACGAGTTGGACAAGACGAAAGCGGCGATCGACGAAGCGGCAAGTTACGTCGACGCGGACTATTCCGCCGCGGCTTCAACGCGCTCGCAATTGCTGCGTATCTGCGCCGCGAAGGGCCTTGATAGCGGTCTGCTCGATCCGCTGAAACCACCGAGCGTGATTTACTATTCGGGCCACATGATTGCGCGCGCGGGCCGGTCCGGTCAGTTCGGCGTTGACTCCGAAGAGGCCGTTCGGAGCCGGATCGATGACTTGCTGATCAAGCACGATGTCGGCTTCGGGTTCGGTTCCCTGGCCTGCGGCAGCGACATCCTCTTCGCGGAGGCGCTGCTGGCGCGCGGTGCGGAATTGCACGTCGTGATACCGTTCGATCTCGACGAGTTCACCGATGTTTCCGTCATTCGCGGCGGCCCGGGCTGGAAAGACCGGATGGACGCGTGCCTGGCGGGCGCGGCAAGCGTGACCCAGGCAACGACGGGGGCGTATCTCGGCGACGACAGCTTGTTCAACTACGCCGCGCGCATGGCGATGGGCTTCGCCAGGATCAAGGCGCAAAACCTCAGCGCCGACCTCAACATGCTCGCCGTCTGGAATGGTCAGGAGCCCGGCTTTCCCGCCGGCACCGCCGTCGACGTCGCGTTCTGGCGAGCGCGAAACCTTCGTCTAGAGACCATCGATTGCGGGCCGCCCGCCGCGGGGATCGCGCGTGCCGATGGCACGACGAACGTGAAGGCGCACAATCTGACCCGCAAGATCTATCCGGTCGCCTTCGCCGACATCAAGGGCTACAGCAAGCTGTCCGACAACGAGCTCGCGCCGTTTCTTGAAATGGTCATGGGGCGCTTGGGCGGGACGCTGGACAAATATGGCGACAGCGTCCTGTTCCGAAACACCTGGGGCGACGCCGTTCACGCCGTTTTCGACGATGTTGCCACGGCCGCCAAGTGCGCCTTGAGCATGCAGAAGGCGCTTCAGCAACTCGACGGCGATGCCGGGAGGCTCCCGATACGCCCGGAAATGCGGATGGCCCTGGACGTCGGCCCCGTCTTCGAGGGCTATGACTTCATCAAGAAGGAAAAGACCTATTTCGGTTCGACGCTGACCCGCGCGGCACGGATGGAGCCTGTCACGCCGGTCAGGGAGGTCTTCGTGACGGAGGCGTTTGCGGCGCTCAGCGCCATGGAACGCACCGACGAGTTTCGATGCGAGTATGTGGGACATCTGCCGCTGGCGCAGGCATATGGCGATCAGCGCATGTATCTGCTGCGGGAGAACTCCGCCTCTCGCGACACCGGTGGTTAGAGCCTCCGACACCGGTGGTCAGAGCCTCTCAACTCACTTGACGCTGAAGGTGATGGCGGTCCTGAGGAGGTTCGTTTGCGAGCCGCCCGCGCTTTTCTTCCCCTCCTTCTCGGCCTGTTCACCGACATGATCCCGGTAATCTCCCAGATCGGTGAACTCCTCCTCCTCGAAATTGTGCTGGATGCGTTCCCCGTTCTGTTTGATCGCACATTCCGCAATCAGCTTCTCCTTGCCGATGTCCTTGAGCCGGAACTGGAAGGGTGCGTCCGGACCGGGGAACTGGAATTCCTTGCCGCCCTTGATGGCGTTCTCCTGCTGATACTTGTTCGGGAAGATCACGGTCGCCTTGCCCTTCGGACCCACGTTTATCAGTGTCAGCTGACAATCCGAGGAGGCTTTGACGGTAAACACCGGCAGGTCGTTCTCGCGATAGCTGGTCTTGTCGGCGAAGAGCGTAATGGTCTGCTCAGGATCGGCACGGTCAGCACTGTCAGGCGTCTTGGCGGCCGTCTTGGTTTCCGCTGAAGGCTTGTCCTTTTTCGCAGCCGTCTCAGGCGCCTTGGCCGGCTCTTTCTTCTTTTTGGCCGGTTCTTTCTTTTTCTTCTTTTTCGGCTTGCCGGCCTCGGCCAGAGGCGGCTTGGCGGGCCTGTCGTCCGGTGCCTTCACCTGCCCGACCGGAACGTCGCCGGAAACGAGCGCGGCGTGTTTCAGGAAAAGCGGCGCGAGTTCCCGCCTTGTCATGGTTCCCTGTTCCAGTTGCTGCTTGGTGCGCTTGGCTTCCTTGTCGCCCTTGACGAGGCCGTTGGCATAGCGGGTTTTCGTAACCCCGTACTCGGCGGCAGCGATGCGGAGGTCGACGTTCCTGTTGTACCTGCTGGCGAGGTAGCTCAGATCGTCGAGCCCGTCGTCGCCCTGCTCCAGACTTATGTCCGCCTTGGCCGCGGCGGCGACGGTGCGTTTCCGGTCGTCCCTGATCCGGCGCTCCAGCTCGTCCTCGGGAACATACAGTTTCAGGATCTCATCGCGTTGGCTGTCGGAGAATTTGCTTCCCGACTCGACATCGGCACGCACCTCGTCGCTGACGTTGCGCGCACCCTTCGCATGGCACGAGATGCAGGAAAGGCCGGCGATCACCGGACGGCGCGGATAGGCGTCATCATTGAGAATGTCCGGTGGCGCCGCATCGATGCGCTTGCCCTCGCTATCGGCAAGGAAAAAGGCATTCATGCCGTTGGGCAAACTGAAGATCACTGCGCTCATATTGTGCTCGAACCCCTCCTCGCCGCCAGGGCCGAGGGGGCGCTCCTTGATCTTCTGCTCCGGATTGGTGCCATCGAAATCAAAGGTCATCCAAAGATATCCGGACCCAACGTCATGGCGTTCGACGACACGGTTACGGCGGCTGACGACCGAACTCCCGGTTCCCGCGCGCATGACGTCGCCACGTTCCCTGTTCTGTGCGGCGTCAACGCCAAGCTCGCTTTGCAGGTCTGCGAGGTCTTCCGGCAGGTCGAGCAGCTTGTAGTAGAGAGGCGGACTCGATGCGGCGGCGGCAAACCAGTCAGCCCGCAGGAAAGGCAGTGATGATTTCGTCGTCTGCTTGATCTGGTCGAACGTGCGCGATTTCGGCCTGACCCCGTAAGGATATGCAGCGGCAAGCGTCTCCCAGTCTTCCGCGCTCCATCCCAGATCGTCGATGTTGAAGGCAATGATCGCGCGGCTGGTACCGATCGACCTCGTTCGGGCCGTCTTTTCAGCGCGGCTGAGGCTGTTCAGCAGCATCGCCGCTCCGTTGCGCATACGGCGCAATTCACCTTCTTTCGCGCAGGCATTGTAGAAATTCGTCAGGGTGAGATAGCGCATGCCCTTGCGCCGATTGGCGGACTGCTTGTTCAGGTCCGTGGAAATCGCCTTGACGAGTTGCGCGGTATCGATCGGCTGACGGTTGCCGCAGGAGGCAACCCTTTTTGCGTCCAGCGACTCGATCCAGTCGTAGATCGCCTGGACGTCTTCCTTGCTCGGTTCCTCGCCACCGGAAAACTCCGTGTAAACGTCGTAGGGCATTTCCTGCTTGACGATGCGTGAAAACAGGCGCGAGCCGTCGGGATTGCCGGGAAGGATCAGGTGAGGATCGCGCGCGATCTCATCGAACTGGAGGATGTTGCCGAAACCCTTGGCCGGCCTGTCTCGCTTGAGGCGGCCCTGCTGGTGGCACCGCGCGCAATGCTTGTCCAGGGCCCTGAACGCAGTGCGCGGCACGCCTTTTTTCGGCTGCCTGATCGAAACCTTGGGACCCGTGGTCGACACCGCGGGGACTTGGGCAACGCGAAAGCTCCGGTCCTGGCCCTGGTTTCTTTCGACGACCGGCGCGCAGGATACGGAGGCGTGGGTGCAAGCGGATGGTGTTGCTCCCGGGCCAACTGTCACGAACACGGACGACAACAGTCCGGAAACAAACGCCACAACACTCACAAACTTCACACGCACGTCTGTCGTCCTCCTTCGCCCGATGCCCTTACGGTAACATTGGCAGCCGGCATCGTTAATGCAATACGCGATATGTGAAAGCCGCTGCGCAGGCTGAAAAACCCCGGAAAACCAAGTGGAAATACGGTTGAAATTGATATATTTAACGCGGTGGGAAGTGGGCAAACCGACCGCGTCCCTGTGCCGGCATCATCATCAATGACTGCGTTTCTGTCGCAACCCCCAATTCCAGACGGCGCGATCGCCCGCACAGGTTCACGGCCCGTTTGCCCGAACGGTCTGGAAACCGGCAAGCGGAAGACTTAACTACGGGACGATCAAAATGAAGGCTCTGGGCCGCAATTGTCGGGACGACATGGCCGGCTCGGGTTTGAATTCTTCCCCATACCGGGCGCAGAATCGGGAGTGTGATGCATGCGCAACATAAGAACCGCTCTTTTCCTGATTGGACTCTTGCTGCCGTTCGCCTTTCTCGCAGCACCTGCTGAGGCGCAAACCAATCCCCCGGCGACTTCGCAGGACGAGGCGAAGGAGACAAAGCCGATCGAAGACATGACCGGTAAGGAAATCTTCGAGGAGGTCGGGAAGCGCCACGGCAAACCCATTGAATTCGAGAAACAGAAGCTCACATTGACCGACGACAAGGGAACCGAGCAGGTCCGTGACGTGAAGCGGTATGCGCGGACGGTCGGCCCCGGCGAGCAGCGCTTCCTTATGGTGTTCCATTCTCCGCCCGCCATTCGCGGCACGGCCACCATCACCTGGAAGCGGCGGTTCAAGGACGACGGACAGTGGATTTACCTGCCCGCTACCGGCGGAAAGCCGGTCAGGATCGTGAGCGGCGGGAAAAGAAATTATGTCATGGGGACCGATTTCGCCGCGGAAGACCTGGCGTCGGAACCGGTCAGCAAGCTGGCATTCGAACGGCTGGACGACGAGGAGGTGGACGGAAAGGACCACTTCGTCATCGAAGTTACGCCGAAGGACGCCGATCTGAAGGCGGAAACCGGATACAAGCGCCGCCGTCTCTGGATCGATCAGGAGAATTTCTTTGTCATGCGCACGGACTATTACGATTGGCGCGACACGCTGGTGAAGCGGCAGACGGCAAGCGACGTCAAGAATGTCGAGGACGACGTATGGCGGGCAGACAGCCAAACGATGGAGAACTTCAAAGACGGGCACAAAACCCAGGTCGACGTCGTCGAGCGCAGTTTCGACGAGGACTCGGTGCCGTTGGAGCTGTTCTTTCAACGTACCTTGTTGTCCGGCGACCACGTCAGATGACGGGTCTATAAGGGGGTCCGCAACGCGGGATTGGGAGGACAGGCGTGGTTCGCACATTGCTGACGTTTGGCGCAACCTACAGACTTGTTGCGCTCGCGATACTGATTGGACTGACGGCCCTTTCGGTCCTGGGCGCAGCCAAGCTCACGACCGACACGAGCCGGCGCGCCCTGATCAGCGCCGAAGATCCCGGCTGGCCGGGCTACCGTGAGACCATCAACACCTTCGGTTCCGACAACATCACGGTCGTGTTCGTGTCCGATCCGGACCTGTTCACGGAAGACAAGCTGAAACGGCTGGAGGCTCTGCACCACGAGCTTCTCGATCTCGACGCCGTGAAGTCGGTCGAAAGCCTGTTCAATGTCACGACATTCCGCTACCGCGACGGCGGTCTGGATACTGGCCAGGTTCTGAACGGTCAGTATGACGATGCCGACGCCGTCAAGCTGGCGATCGAGAACGCTTCCGCCAATCCGCTGATACTCGGCGATCTGATCAACAAGGACGGGACCGCGACCGCCTTCGTCGTCGCCATATCAAGCGAGAACACCCCGAACTTTCTGACAAACGCCTTCAAGTCGATCGAGGATACGATCGCGCCGATCAAGGGCGAGTTTGCCGACGTGTTCCAAATCGGGCCGCCGCGCCTGGAACACGACCTGGCAGCGGGCATTCAGAACGACTTCGCGGTGTTGCTGCCGATCGCCCTGCTGATTCTCGTCACGTCCATCGTGGTTTTTCTCAGGACGCCGAGATTCGCGATCATTCCCGTCGCGACCTCGCTGATCAGCATCCTGTGGACCTTCGGATTCATGGGGCATGTCGGACTGCCGGTCACACTGCTCTCCTCGATGATCCCGTCGCTGATCATCGTGATCGGTTCGACCGAGGATACCCATATCCTTTCCGCCTATCTCGACGGCCTGAGACAGGGCGAAGCGGAGACCCGCGCCGCGAAACGCAGACTGGCGATCCGCTACATGTCGCGCCATATGGGGCTGCCCATTCTCATCACCTCGTTCACGACGGCGTTCGGGTTCGGCTCCAACGCGGTCAGCGAGATACCGCTGATCCAGCAGTTCGCATACTCAACGTCGTTCGCGATGATTGCCAACCTCGTGGCAACCGTTCTGCTCGTACCGCTCATGCTGAGCGTCATGGGACCGACCAAGGCCCCGAAACAAAAAGACATGGGCGGTTCCGGCGGTCTGGCGGCGCTGATCGCCACCTTGTTCGAGAAGGTCGCCATCAGGCACGGTAAACTGGTGCTGACGGGAGCGGCGCTCGTGGTCGTGGTCGTCGGATCGTTTGCTTACACGATCAGGGTCAATGACGACCCGCTGGCGAACTTCAGAGCGGATCATCCGATCACCCAGGCCGGCGTGAAACTGCACGATCAGCTCGCCGGAATGCAGGTTTTCAACGTCCTGCTGAAAGCCAAAGACGATGATGCGTTCCGGGAGCCGGAAAACCTCAAGAAAGTCGAAGACGCCGTAAAATTCATGCGGGAGCAGAACGTCTTCGACAAGATCACGTCGCTGGCCGACTATGTTTCGCTGGTCAATCGCGAGCTCAACCAGGGCAAGGAGGAATTCTACAAGGTTCCCGAAACGCGCGACGAAATCGACCAGTTCCTGCTTCTGTACAAGCGCGACGCGGTGGACAGCTATGTCAGCCCTGACGCCCGCAGCGCGAAGATCCTCGTCCGCCACTACATCACCGACACATATGATCTGCGCCAGTACATCGCCGAACTCAAGACGAAGCTGGATGAGATTTTCGGAGACGACATCGCCTATGAGCTGACCGGCGAACACCTGATGATTTCATCCGGTGCGCAAAACCTGGTGAAGGGCCAGTTCTACTCCCTCCTGCTCCTGATCGTCGTGATCTACGCGATCATGTCTTTCCTCTTCACCTCGCTCGCGGCCGGCCTCGTGTCGCTCGTTCCGAACCTGATGCCGCTCATCCTGAACTTTGGAACGATGGGCCTGCTCGGCATCCCGCTCAATCCCGGTACCGCCCTCGTGGCCGTCATCGCAATGGGTATCGCGATCGACGACACCTCGCATCTGATGATCCGCTACAGCGACGAGCGCCGGAACAACCCCGATCCCGACAAGGCGATTCTCGAGACGGTGCGCCTGGAGGCCATTCCCGTTGTCTCCACATCCATCGGTTTGGCCGGGATGTTCCTGACACTCCTATTCTCGACGTTCAACAACGTGGCCCAGTTCGGCCTGCTTGCGGCGGCGACCATGATCTACGCCATGCTCGCCGACCTTTTCATCACGCCGCTTATTCTCAAGCACGTCCGTCTCGTCGGTGTCTGGGACATGATCGCTTCGAAAGTGGGCACGCAGGTCCTGGTCGACAGCCCCATCTTTCGCGGTATGTCACAGCGTCAGATCAAGAAAGCCATCCTGCTGTCCGAGACCGAAGACGTGGACAAGGGCGATATCGTGATCCTGGAAGGGTCCGAGGGTGACAAGATGTATCTGGTTCTGTCGGGCCGGATCGACGTCCTGAGGGGCAAGGACGCCAAGAAGGTCGGCAGCATTGGTCCGGGCGAGATATTCGGCGAGATCGGTTTCGTTGGAGGGGATGCCCGGACGGCCACCTGCATGGCGGCGGAGCCGTCGATGCTGCTGGTGTTCAACCCGGAAGGGAAAGACAAGGCGCTGCGCCTGTATCCGCGCATCGAAGCCAAGCTCAATCAGAACATCAGCCGGACCATGGCCGAGCGGCTGGCACAAGCGACGCGCCACAAGCCGGAGGTCTCTTTCTGAGCCATTGCGCGAACCGGGTCCGGGCGCGCGACGGGATTCGGTCCACGCCGCGATTGGCTAGCCACCGGCGAAAAAGTCACATGAGCGCCAGAGAACCGGCCGGCGGTGTCACAACTTCGCGCACTGCCGCAATGCCTCTTTGCCGTTCAGTTGAATAATGCGACGGTCTGGACCCGATGCACGGCTACAAATATACGGCGTTTCTTTCGTACAGCCATCGCGACAATGCGTGGGCAAGGCGCATCCATCGCGCGCTTGAGCAGTTCCGCATTGACGAAAGTCTTGCGAAGCGCGCGACGTTCGTCGGCCCCGACCCCGGCTCGCTCCGGCCCGTCTTCCGTGATCGGGAGGAGTTCTCAGCCGGGAAATCCCTCGACAGGCAGACGCGCGAGGCCCTCGAGGCGTCCGCGTTTCTGATCCTGCTGTGTTCGCCGTCGGCGGCGAAAAGTGAGTTCGTCAACCAGGAGGTCCTGCTCTTCAAGCAGCTCGGACGCAGCGAACGCATCATCCCGGTCATCCTGGACGGCATGCCGGATAGCGCCGAGGCCGAGTGCTTTCCGCCCGCCATGCGCTACAAGGTCACAAAGACCGGTCGGCTGTCCAAGAAGAAAGAAGACATCATTGCCGCCGATGTGCGTTCGACGGGCGATGGATGGACGCTGACCGTTGCGAAGATCGTTGCACGCATCATCGGCGTGAGCACCGACTCGGTTTTCGCGCGCGCCGAACGCGAACGCCGGCAGAGCCAGCGCGTCCGGGCAACCGTCGGCGTGATCATTGCAGGACTGGCAATCGGCGGCGCGATCTTCGCCTACACGTCGCACAGCCAGAGACAGACGCTCGCGGAGATCGAAACGCTCGTATCGAAGTACAGCGTCGTATCGCCCGCGGAAGGCGCAACCACCACGTCAACGGAACAACTGACGGACGCGATCACCGCAATCGTGACCGGTGCGGCGCGCGACAAGCGGTATGCGCGCGCGCTCCAGTCCCTCAAGGACGGCCAAGTCGGACAGGCGGAGGCGCTTTTGAGACAGCTTGCGGAAGAGACCGCGAGACGCGCCGACACAGAGGCCAAGCGGGCGGCTGAGGCCTACCGCCGGCTGGGGGCGATTGCGGGCCTCGGAGACCCGAAACGGGCCAGAGAAGCCTATGCGAAGGCACTTCAGTTCGACCCCACGGATTCCGATGCCCTGTACTGGCACGGCTGGCTGAGCCTGCTGGCGGGGAACCTGTCCGCTGCCGAAAAGGACCTGAACCGGCTGCTCGAAACCTCCAAACGCAAGGATGACAGCCGGGGCGTGTTCCGGGCTCACCTGAGGCTGGGCGAGCTTGTTCGCGACCGTGGCAATCTTGATGCCGCTCTCAAAAACCAGATGGACGCAAACGCGATCGCCAGCGAACGGGCGCAGGCGAAGCCGGACGACGCGGAACGCCAGCGCGATCTTTCCATCTCATACGAAAAACTCGGCGACGTCTTCTATTCGACCGGCGATATCGGCAAGGCGCTTGTCTATTTCCGCAAGGGCCAGGAGATATCGAGGAGGCTCGCGGAGAACGATGAGAACAACACCCACTGGCAGCGCGATCTCGCGGTGCTTCTGGAACGGATCGGCGACGTGCTCGTTACGCAAGGCCAATTCGACGATGCTCTCGAGTCCTACCGTCAGAGTGCGACGATCCGGAGTGCCCTTGCGAAGCGGGCGCCGGAAAACGAAAGCTGGCAACGCGACCACTCGGTTGCGCTCGAAAGGCTCGGGGATGCCCTCCATTTCAAGGGCGACGGGGCCGAGGCATTGGAGAAGTACCGTCAGAGCCTCGCGATTTCGGAGGAACTGGCGGCACGCGACAAGGACAATGCCGGCCGTCAGTATGATTTGTCGGTTTCAGCCACAAAGGTCGGGGACATGCTGCGCAGTTCCGAGCGGCTGGACGAGGCACTCACCTTTTACCGGGACAGCCTGGCGATCGGCGAAAAACTCGTCGCCAGGGAACCGAGCAATGCGAAGTGGAGCCGTGCGCTCTCGGTTTCGCTGATCAAGGTCGCTGACGTGCTCGCACAAAAGAAGCAGATCTCGGAGTCCGTCAAATCCTATGACGAGGCGCTGCGGATCCGCAAGGAACTGGTCGACTCCGACCCGAGCAATGCCCTCTGGCAGCGTGACCTCGCCGTCATCTATTCCAAGTTTGCCGCCGCCCACCAGCTCACGGGAGACCGGGACCGGGCGATCGAAGCACTTGAAAAGGGCAAAAGCATCATCAGCGAGCTGGTGGAGCATGCGCCCGGCAACGCCGCCTGGAAACGGGACCTTGAGTGGTTCGAACATCGCATATCCGAGTTGCGAAACTGATGTTTGCACCTATATCGACGGTATGAGCCCAAGCATGCCGTGTTGGCGCGTGCCGTCTCGCTGAGCGCATTCATGCAGTGAATTCGCTCCCGCAGGCCCCCTGAACCGCCAATACGCAAAAATGGAGGACGTGCAATGACTTCAAGCCGAGTATTAAAGTCCCTTGCCGTTCTGTCTGTCGCGACTTTCGCCCTCGGATCCGTCGGTCTCGAGTTTGCGTATGCGCAGGACAAGAACGATCTGATCCAGTCCCTGTCACGGGTCAAGACCCGCTCCGTGACCGCCGCACCCAGCAAGGACCAGAAACAGTTCCAGGGACTGGTCGACACGCTGCGCAAGGTGAGTACGCGTCAGATCACGGTTGAGCAGCGAAATCAGGTCGCCGACTACGTTAAGGAGAAAGACCTGCCAGCCGTCGATATGGAGATTTATTTCGACTTCAACTCCGCGCGTATCAACCAGCGCTCGGTACCGAAGCTGAACGAGCTGGCTGCCGCGCTCAGCGACGAAAAACTGGACGGCGAGACGTTCATGATTGCCGGTCACACCGACGCTGTCGGCAGCGACGGCTATAACCAGTCGCTGTCCGAGCAGCGGGCCGAGTCAGTCAGGCAATATCTCGTCGACAAGCACAATCTCAACATTTCGAAACTGATCGCGATCGGATACGGGGAGGAGCAGTTGAAGCTGCCCGAAACACCCAAAGCCGGCGAAAACCGCCGCGTGCAGATCGTGAACATGCAGGTCGAATAAGAGACACGGCAGGCGGATGCATCCGCCTGCCTTTCCGTTTCGGAATAGCCGGGGGAGGACGGTCATAGACCGTCCTCCCCCGCTTGCGTATCAGAACCACTCCACAGTCAATTCAGCGTCACGCCGCCTCCGGGTCGGCTCGCGTGTCCTTACGGCATCAGATCTGTCCTGAGAGCCGCTCAGAGCCTCCAGGACGCGGTGCAGCGCGTCGCCTTGCGAACTCTCGCCGGTCAATCAACGAAAGACGGTAAGCGATTGATTCGGAATGGGGTTCGATTGGGGGATATTCGTAGGGGGACGGTCATGGATGGTCGTCCCCCACCCGCTTACGAAAAAGCGCCACAGTCACTTCCGCATCATGTTCCCTCGTCGGTCAGGTCGCGCGTCCTCACGGCCTCACACCTGTTCTGAGCGTGATTCAGAGCCTTCAGGAGCCAGTACGGATGCTTCTTCTCCCCAACCCGCGCACCAGAGCCTTTTCGGCCAGTTCGGCGCTGTAATTGCGTCCAGGCCGGATTGGCTATTCCGACGGCATCATTTCATTCCTCAGCACGATTGAAAGCCTTCAGGACGTAGTGCGGAGCATCCTTCCGTGAACACGCCGGTCAGACAAAGAAAAACGGCAGGCGGGTAACTCCGCCTGCCGCTCTTGTTCTTGATGGCCGGGAGGACGTTCATGGCGCGCCCTCCCTCGCCTGTGTATCAGAAGCACTTCTCGGTCAGCTCCGCGCCGCTCTCACAGCCGAGCCGGGTGTCCTCACCGCCCCAGTACTCCTTCTTCTTGGGTGGCGTGTTGGTCCGCCTGGGCGCAGCATAGGGCCTCTGAGTCGCATAGGGGTTCTTCTTCGCGACCGGAGGCTTGGCCCGCTTGACGACCTTGGGCTTGGTGCGCTTGACCGGCTTGGGCTTCACGACCTGCGGTGCCGGCGTCTTGCAAACCGGTCCCTGCATCGCCCGCAGGGCATCCAGGGTTTCCTGTTCCGGACCGCTCGCATTCAGCTTCTTGCCGGATTCCGCATTCAGGTCTGAAATCGCGGAGCTGGTGCGCAGTCCCCACAGACCATCTGCAGGTCCGGGATTGCAGCTAAGGCGCGCCAGTTGCTTCTGGATGTCCGTGACCAGTTGTGGTGTCGCGGACGGCTCCACAGGGCTTGCCTTCGGCTCCGCATTCGCATCCTTTTCAGCCGCAGTCGGAACAGGCTGCGCGCTGGCGACGATCGTCGGCTCATTCTTGCCGTCCGCCGGGGCGCTGAATTCGTCCTGCGTGCTCGGACCCTTTCGAACAGCCGTTTCCTTGGCGTCCGTGTTCTCGCGGGTCTTGGGCTCGGCCTTGGCAACGACGACGTTCTCGGACTTCGTTTCGGCCTCGGCATCCGAGTTCCGGCCTTCGTTGAACTGCCGTTTCAGTTCCTCGAGTTCCTCGCGCAGTTTCGCAATGCGATCTTCCGACTCCGCCGTTTCCTTGGCGTCGGCGGTCTTCGCCGGCGACTTCAGGTAGATCGGCGTTCCGCCGAGCGAGCCGTAGGTAAAGGGCTCCTGGCGCTGACCGGTCGCCTTGAGGACGAGGTCGCGCACACGCCGGAACATGAAACCGATCTCGACGCCCGGCTCCTCGACGACCTGAAGCAGGGCATTCGCATAGGGGCTGTGGTCCGTGTCACCGTCGAGGGCGACCGTGCCTTCCTTAGCCGCAAACGCGACCATCGTGTTGTTGTCGGGCTCCACCTTCGCAAGCCCGCGTCCGATGGAGCGCGTGCCCGAACGGAAGGCCATCCGTGACCTGAAGGGATTGTTCCGGCAGGCGTCAAGAATGACCAGCCTGAGGCTCTGCGCGCCTTCAACCGAGCTCATCACACTCGGAAGCGGGATGCCCTCGAAATCGATGTCGGTCGCGGACTCAAGCCGGGCATCGGTCGGGATCAGATAGTTCTGGCCCGAAACCTCGATGCCATGTCCGGCGAAATAGACCAGGGCCAGCTCGGCGCCGGCCGACTTGTTGGCGAAATCCTTCAGCGCCAGCCGCAGGCTCCGGTAGTCGAGGTCTTCTTTCAGTATCACCTCGTCGAAATCCAGCCGCTTGAATGCCGCGGCCAATGCCCGGGCATCGTTGGATGGATTCAAGAGCTTTTCGGCGTGCACATAATCAGAATTCGCGATCACCAGTGCGACACGTTTCGCCGCAGCTTCTTTGATAGCCCCCATCGCAAAAATGAGGAAACACATGAGGAGTATAGCGTGGCGGCGCATAACGAACCTCTCTTCCTTTCATTCAAGGGTGTGGGGAATCAATCCTGATCCACCCTGCCCTTATACCTATATGGTTCATCCGTAGGGTCGTGAAAGGCTCAACCAGCATTTTTGAAGTAACAAATTAGAGGACTGTTTCAGGTTTGTAACACACGTCCTCAGCTGGATTCTGCCTTTCGTGACACCGTTTCTCTCTTCCTAAGCCGGAGCCGGCACTTTGAAGCGCCGGCCTGGCTGTTCCGTTTGGCCCGTCCTCAGGCGCAGCGCTTGAGGTTGGAGGGCGCGCGCTTCCAGATCATCGTCCGCGACAGCATCTTGGAACCGGCATAGCCCATGACCTTGAGCGTGCGGCCCTGCGGGGTGATCTCGACGGAATACTTCTTGCGCCGCTCGGGGCTGTAGATCCATCCCGTGTCATAGGAGTTGCCGACGCGCTTGCCGCCGCCGATGATCCGCGTGCCGCAGACCGAATTGTGGGCGGCGTTGCGGAGCCAGACGATCTTTCCGCACAGGCCCGAGCCGCAGCGGCTGATCTGGACCGCGGCGCGGCCGGTGTGGTCGTACCAGAGGCCGGCGGGGCTGGCGGCGTCCGCGGTGCTGGCGGCGGAAACTACAGTCGCGGCGGCGATGACTGCGAAAAACGTGTTCTTCAGGGTATTCATTTTCAGCTCTCCATCCTCGGATGTGTCCGTCCGATGACCGGGAGATGGAGACGTGGCGCCGAAATCCGTGTGACACGCATCACGGAATGGGCGATTGCTGGAGAATCCCCTCATTTGTGCCGTTTTTTGGTGATTTTCGCTCTGCAAGGAGCGGCATTGCCGCGGATGGCTCAAAGCTCGGTGTAGGATCGCAATTTTTCTTCGTTTTCAATGCAGTAATAGCTGCTGATGCGGCTGAGGCACCCTTCTTCCACCCAGCCCTTGATCTGGCGGTTGATGTTCTCCCTTGCCGCCCCCGTCATCCGGGCGAGGTCTTCCTGGGTGCATTTGTGCCGGATGAGCACCCGTCCGCCATCAACGTCTTCCCCGAAACCTTCCGCCAGACGCAGAAAGACGCGCGCGAGACGGCCATGGAGCGGCAGGGTCGTCTGCGTCGTGGCGGCCTCGGTCGAGGTGCGCACCCGCGCGCTCAGGATTTGCAGCATGTGCATGTAAATCCCCGGATTGGCGTCGGCGACATGCTTGAAATCGCGCGACGCGAGGAATGCCAACTCGCCGGGTTTCAGCGCGGTCACGGCGGCGGACCTCGGTTGCGTATCGATCAAGCCGATCTCTCCGATCACGTCCCCCGCCCCGACGATGTTCAGCAGGGTTTCTTTTCCGTCCAGGAGGGGCACGGAGACCTTGAAAACGCCGTCCATGACGGTGTAGCAGCCGTCTGACGGATCTCCCTGATCAAATAGCTTTTCACCTTTCTTGAGGGAGATTCGACGCGCGTAGCGGGCCAATCTGTCGAGCGCGCCCTGCTCCAGCCCCGAAAACAGGGCGAATCTCTCCAATATTTCGCTGTCGACCGCCATGACGCCTGAATATCCCGCCCCAGACCGGGGCCGTAAAGTCAGAAAGCAGCGTTGTTACACGATTTACGGCTCTCCCCTCGCAGCCGGAAACCGCGATCCGAGCGCATATTCGTCAGATGTGCCGGGCGCTTTTTGCGCCAAACTTGTTAACTGAATCTCGCAAGCATCCGAAAAATATGCATTTCGCGCCCGCCCTCTCATGCACGCTGTTCCGCGTTCGTGCATGCTTTGCGGCGGGCGGCCCGCCCGACCGGATTCGATCATGTGCCCTGTCGAGCGGCGCGGTTTGCGTTCTCTCGCGTCACATTCTAAACACCGGTGCCAGTGCGAACGTTAGTGAGACCACGTAGCTGATCATGGAAAAGCCGACACCCCGGACCGTTTACCTCAAGGACTACACCCCACCCGAATTTCTGATCGATTCCGTCTCGCTGGACGTCAATCTGCACCCGACGGCGACACGCGTGCGCTCCCGCCTCGAGGTCCGCGCCAACCCGGACGCCAGGGAAGAGACGCGCACCCTTGTCCTCGATGGCGAGGTGCTGGGGCTGGACGAGGTGCGTCTCAACGGCCGCAAGCTCAAGGCGGCCGACTATGCGCAGACCGATACCAATCTCACCCTGCCCGGCGTACCCGACAGCGCCTTCGAACTGGAGATCACCACCTATTGCAACCCGGAAGCCAACACCGCGCTTTCGGGGCTTTACAGGTCCCGGAACATTTTCTGCACGCAATGCGAGGCACAGGGGTTCCGGCGCATCACCTATTTTCTCGATCGTCCGGACGTGCTTTCGCGCTACACAACCCGGCTGCAGGCGGATTACGACATCGCCCCGGTGCTGCTCGGCAACGGCAATCTTGTCGACAAGCGCGCGCCAAACAGCACCGGTATGCACTTCGCGATCTGGGAAGATCCCCACCCGAAGCCGAGCTATCTGTTCGCCATGGTGGGGGGTGCACTGGATCATGTACAGGACAGCTTCACGACCATGTCCGGGCGCAATGTCGACCTTCTGATCTACGTGGAACCCGGGTCGGCCGACCGGTGCGCATGGGCGATGGAATCACTCAAGCGTTCGATGAAGTGGGACGAGCAACGCTTTGGCCGCGAATACGATCTCGACATTTTCATGATCGTCGCCGTGAGCGACTTCAATATGGGGGCGATGGAGAACAAGGGCCTCAACATCTTCAACGACAAGCTCATTCTGGCCCGGCCCGAGACGGCAACCGACACGGATTACGCGGCGATCGAAGCGGTTATCGCCCACGAATATTTTCACAACTGGACGGGCAATCGCGTCACCTGCCGCGACTGGTTTCAGCTTTGCCTGAAAGAAGGCCTGACGGTTTACCGGGATCAGGAGTTCACGTCCGACCTGCGCTCAAGACCGGTGGAGCGCATCAATGACGTCCGGATGCTGAAGACCCATCAGTTTCCCGAGGACGGCGGGCCGCTGGCGCACCCGGTACGCCCGAGCTCCTATATCGAGATCAACAACTTCTATACGGCAACGGTCTACGAGAAAGGCGCCGAACTGTGCCGCATGATCGAGGCCATCGTCGGACACGCCGGTTTCCGGGCGGGCATGGACCTCTATTTCGAGCGGCACGACGGAGACGCGGCGACCGTCGAGGACTTCATCGCCTGCATGAGCGAGGCGACGGGCAAGGAGCTGGACCAGTTCATGCGCTGGTACAATCAGGCCGGCACCCCTGAAGTGGTGGCCTCCCTCTCCTACGACCCTGCCGGCAAGGTCGCCGAGCTCGATGTCAACCAGCTCACCCCGAAGACGCCCGGCCAGTCGAAGAAGCTGCCGCTCCACATTCCGCTCAAGCTCGGCCTGCTGGGACAGAACGGCGATGATCTGCCATTGCAACTCGAAGACGGCGAAAAGATCACCGATGGGTTCATACACGTTAAGGACGCACGTCAGACGTTCCGCTTCACCAACGTGCCCTCACCGCCGGTTGCCTCGCTGTTTCGCGGGTTTTCCGCGCCCGTCAAACTGACATCCAATCTGACCGAGCGCGACCTCGAGTTCCTGATGGCCAATGACAGCGATGAGTTCAATCGCTGGCAGGCCGGTCAAAGCTATGCCCTGCGCGTGCTCACGGCAGCCACGGAGAATTTCAGGCACGGAGCGGAACCGGCTCCTGCAGCGTCATTTGCCGCCGCCCTTGCGGCGAGCCTGCGAGACGAGACACTGGAGCCGGCGTACCGGGCGGAAATCCTGAAACTTCCCAGCGAAGCCGATATCGCGCGGGACATCGGCAAGGACGTCGACCCGACCGCCATCCACAAGGCCAGGAACTGGCTTCGGCGCGAAATCGCACAAAACCTCTACGATGAGCTCTTGGACCTGTACGCAGCAAATGAAGTATCCGGCCCATACTCTCCGGAAGCAGCGGACGCCGGCAAACGGGCCTTACGGAACGCCGCGCTGGCGATGCTCTCCGCCACCGGGGAGGAGGGCGACGCGGAGCGCGTGAGCGACCATCACGCAAGCGCCGTCAACATGACCGATGCGATCGCCGCGCTCGCGATCCTGAGCCATATGGACGGAGACAAGCGGGAAGCGGCGTTCGATGAGTTTTATCGCAGATGGAACGACGACCATCTCGTCATCGACAAATGGTTTGCGCTGCAGGCCATGTCGACGCTTGAGGACGTACCGGAGCGGGTCAAACTGCTGACCAGGCATCCGCTCTTCTCGCTCAAGAACCCGAACAAGGTTCGCGCTCTGATCGGGGCGTTCGCAAACATGAACCCGACTGGGTTCTGCCGCGCCGACGGCGCGGGTTTCCGCCTTGTCGCCGATGCGGTGCTTGAGATCGACGGGTTCAATCCTCAGGTGTCGGCACGCATGCTCGGCGCGTTCAAAACCTGGAGGATGCTGGAGCGCACCAGGCAGAACCTGGCAAAAACCGAGCTGGAGCGGATTGCATCCCACGAGAAGCTGTCGCGCGATCTCTATGAAATCGTTACGAAAACGCTTGAGTAGAAGTTCCGCGTTATAGCGCGTCTGCCGCAATGTCGACCGGCAATCTCCACAGGTTCTCCACATGTTCTCTCTAGACAAGAGAGTCACTTTTCGAATCAATTGGATAAGTGATTCGGAGATGCGGCACACCTCCGATTCAGAAGGTGCAGCGAATCTTGAGGGGGCAGAACATGGCGCGGATGCGGACCGCGCGCCGGGATGCATTTTCAATTCTGGCGGGCGAACTCTCCAGTCGGTTCGGCGTAAATATTCTTGAAAGATATCTCTCGGAGCGCGTGCTCCGCGGTCTTATTCCTTTTCTACTCATAATTTTTTTCATTCTTCTCGTCATCGGCATTCTCGCCCAATTCACCCACGGGCGGCAGGTCGCCATCGAAGACGCACGGGTCAAGCTGACTTTGATCGCCGATGCGGTCACGGCAAACCTGCAGAACACCATCGCGAACCACGCAGACTGGCAGAACCGGCTGGCGCAAAGCCTGCCCGCGGGCGCCACGTTGGCCGGCCGCCAGATCCTGCTTGCCGACATCAACGGCAAGATCCAGGCCGCCGCCCCGATCACCGCCCGGTCGGAAGATCGCACGCTGTTGCAGGTGCTGGGCGCCGATCAGCCCGTGACGATACTGGGGACCCGCGCAGGGGTTGTCCGCCTAACGCTGACGGACGGCAGTGACGCCCTGGTCACGGTGCGCAACGTCCCCGGAACAGATGCGCAGGTCACGCTCATTCAGCCCCTTGCGTATGCGCTGAACCGTTGGCGAAGCCTGACCGCAGTCGGCACCTCCCTTGCCCTGACGTCGGGTATTCTGTTGTTGCTGATGGGCGCGAGCTTCCGATGGCTGTCGGAGCGCGCGGCACGCGCGGAGGCGGATCTATCGGCCGCGCGCACCGACCTGGACGTGGCCTTCGACAATGGCGACCTGAGCTTGTGGGACTGGAACATCGCGCGCGGCCACGTCCGCCTGACGCGGTCCGCAAACGCGCCGCTTGACCTCGATGCGTCAAAGCCGGTTCTGCCCTACCGGGAGATCGCCGGCACGATCCACCCGGAAGATGATCTTCTCGGCGCCGTCAAAGACGCGGTTCGCAACGGGACGGAGCATTTCCAGCGCGAGTTTCGGATGCGCGGCAAGGACGGGAAATGGGCGAACATGTCCTTCAGCGGAGCTTTCCATCGGGACACCGCAACCAATGAAATCCATCTGACCGGCGTTGTGTCGCCGCGCGACGCCACGAAGAGCACCGTAAGGAACGGCGCTGCCGACGATGCCCGCCTGCACGACGCCATCGAAGCGATTTCCGAAGCGTTTGTGCTTTGGGACGCCGACAATCGCCTGGTCATGTGCAACAGCAAATACAAGCAGTTCTACAATCTCGGGAACGCCGCGGTTTCGCCGGGAACGCCTTACGAGGAGGTCATTGCCGCCGCTGCCGCCCCCATCGTGCGCACCAAGGTCATCATGAGTGACGACAAGTCTTCCGGCGCCCACACCTACGAGGCGCAACTGGAGGACGGTAGCTGGTTGCACATCGACGAGCGGCGCACGAATGACGGCGGCTATGTCAGCGTCGGCACCGACATCACGTCCCTCAAGCAGAGCCAGCAGCGTCAGAAGAAGGGCGAAGAGGAGCTCAAGGCGACGATCACGGATCTGCGGCAGTCACGCCGTGAGCTGGAACAGCAAAAACAGCAGCTCGTGGACCTGATGGAGAAATACGCGCTCGAAAAGAACCGGGCCGAGGCGGCGAACCAGGCCAAGTCAGAGTTTCTCGCCAATATCAGCCATGAGCTGCGGACCCCGCTCAATGCCATTATCGGCTTCTCCGAAGTCATGGAAAACGGTCTGTTCGGGCCGATCGGGAACCAGAAATACCTAGAGTACGCGCGCGACATTCACGAGAGCGGGACCTACCTGCTTGAGGTCATCAACGACGTGCTCGACATGTCGAAGATCGAAGCCGGACGGATGAACCTGAACGTCAAGCAGATCGACGCCGGCGAGATCATCAAGGACAGCATTCGCGTCGTCGCACCGGTCGCCGAAGAGCGGTCAATCGAAGTCAAGCGAGCAGGCCTGAAACAGCTCAGTATGCGGGCCGACAAACGCGCCGTGAAGCAGATCCTGCTCAATCTGCTGTCCAACGCGGTCAAGTTCACGCCCGAGAAAGGGCACGTCACCATCCGGCTTTCCAAGGCAAAGGGACATGCCAAGATCACCATCAGCGATACTGGCATCGGCATCCCGGAATCCGAGATCGGCAAGCTCGGACGCCCGTTCGAGCAGGTCGAAAACCAACTGACGAAAAGCCATCGAGGCAGCGGGCTCGGGTTGGCGATTTCGCGCTCGCTGGTCGAGTTGCACGGCGGGAAGTTCGAGATCAAGAGCAGCGAGACGGAGGGAACGATGGTAGTCTGTCATCTCCCGCTCAAGCCGAACCTGTCGTCACCGGCGGCAGATGCCGCATGACTGTCCACCCTGTCAGGGCGATTTCTGTTCACGCGGCCCGTCGCTGTTCGCGGGACCGTCTTTTCGGCGGTCCGATTGGCGGTGCGGCCGGAACGCGGCGCGGACATAGCGCAGCAGCACCTTCCGCTCCTCAAGCGTCAAGTCCTTGAGCAGCTCCACGACCATCGCGTGCATCGCCTCATGCTGGCTGTTCCTGATGTCCCGCAAACGCGTCAGGGCCGCCGCGAGCTTCTGCTCGTCATAGGTCACCGCGAGGGCCGCGTCCTTGGCCTCTCGTCGTGCCTGGCGAAGCTGCTGTTTCAAGGCACGACCGTCCTCGCGTTGTTTCTCGAGGAGCGCATTCGCACGCTGTTTCTTGGTATCGGGAAGTTCAACGGAGAAATTCTCGACCGCGCGGCCCAGGATCCGATGTGGCGCCCCGGGTGGTCCGTCAATGCGGGCCCACATCCGGCCGGCGATCAGGCCGACGAACAGAAGGTTCAGCCCCAGCGAGACGATCAGTACGGGCCAGAGCCATCGCCGCCTGCGAGGCGCTTGCCCCGAAGACTTGTCATTCTCATTTGCGGTCACAACAAGTCCTCGGCGTCGCCTCCGCCGTTTCCATCAAGCCAGGCATCCGTGTAAACGCCATCTCCCTCACCGTTCCCGTTACTCAAGGCGGCAAGACGCAATGCACTGTCCACTGTCGTGCCGCCGACGCCGGACAATCCGAGATATACACCAAGCGCAAACGACGCGGCCAATGCGGCGGCCGGCCACAAACGCGAAACGGGCTGCGATCTCACTTCCGTCTGGTCACGCCGCGCCGCCGCCGCGATCGGCACCACCGTCGCATTGCGGGATTTGTCTTTCGTGGCTGCGGCCAAAATTCCGGCCTTCAACGATTCGCTCGCGTGCATCGCGGGCGCAGTGTCCATGACACGTGCGAGTGCCTGCGCCTCGCGGTACAGGGACCGCGCTCGGTTGTCCGTTTCAATCAGCGATCGCAGCTCGTCGCGTTCCGCTTCCGGCCAGCGCCTCGCATCCGCGCCATACGCGTCAAGGACTTCGCCAAGCCTCTTCAGTCTGTTTCGTTTGTTCATGGCCGTCATTTAGTTCGACACCTGTTCGTTATTCCGGAATATCGGGAAGAAGCGCCTTCCATTCCGCTTGTAATTTCTTCTTCAACGACCGCCGGCCCCGCGCCAGCAAGGATTCCACCGCCTCAACGCTCGCGTCCATAGCTTCCGCCACCGCGTTCATCGACATGCTCTCATAGTGAAACAGAACCAGCGCCAGGCGCTGTCGTTCGGGGAGCTGTTGAAGCGCTGTGTCCATGGTCGTTCGCAAATCCTGTTCTTCCATCGTCAGTTGCTGCGTGGCTTCGGACGCGACCTCCGGCACCTCATCGACGGTCTCCTCCTTGCGCGACCGCAGCCGGTCTATGCAGGCGTTCACGGTCACCCGGTAAAGCCACGTCGAAACCTGCGCGCGTCCACCTTGCCAGTTCTCCGCCTGCCGCCATAGCCGCAGGAACACCTCCTGCGCAACATCTTCCGCCTCGGCTTCGTCCCCGAGCGTGCGGCGGGCAACGGCGAGGACCCGGTCGATGCCAGCGTCCACGAGGAGTTGAAAGGCCTGGGCATCGCCCTGCGACACCCGTTCCATCAACGCCTGATCGGCCTGTCTCGCTGCGTCTTGCGACGTTCCGGACCGGGAACCGGCCCGGTCCGGTTTCGCGTCGTCTGATGGCACGCCTGTCCATCTCCACACGGGTGAACTTCAGTTTCTCCATCCTTTATGGCGCATAAAGCGCGGCATTTCATCCTTCGTCACCTGGCCGTCATCGTTGAGGTCGAGCCAGGTGAAACGTTCCTCCGCAAAGCGGTTGAATTCATCGCGTGTGATCGTGCCGTCGCGGTCCTTGTCAAACCTGCGCACGATCCGTTTGCTCATACGTTCAACACGTTCACGGACCGCGGTGTCGATTTCCGCCGCGTCCACGACGCCGTCCTTGTCACGATCGAATTCCGTAAAACGCACTTCGCGCAACGCTCTGATTTCATCGAGTGAAATCGCACCATCCTTGTTCGCATCGGCACGGTCGAGCCAGCCTTTCGGGCCTTGCATGCCCATCGCCGGATGACCCGGGCCGAACTGTCCAAACGCAAAACTTGCGCTCAACACGCCGAGTGTCAGCGCACCGATTGCCAGCCCGATCAGCCTGATAGCGCCAATAGCCATCTTGAGTTCTCCTCTCACATCACTCGAGATCGCGCCGGCTCCCCCGTCGGCCGTCCCTTACTGTCATACGGATCGGAACGCCGGCGTCCGTCGCGAAAAAGGGATTGCCGCACAGTGCGGTAACCACAAATCAGGCAACGATGCGCTCATAAGTGGCGCGGACCATATCGACCGTGTTGCGAAGATCGGATTGCAGGCTTTGGAAGTCCGGCTTTTCGGTGGCGCGCAGCAAAAGGCCGATCAACCCCGCGGACGCCGTGCTCTCGTCGAACGGCCGGTCCAGACACAGGCGCAGCACCTGTGTCAGGTTATGGTAAAGATGCGCCGCCGGAATGAGCAGTTGCGCGTCGTCGGCCGAAAGGGCATCCGCCGCGGTCAGCTTTTCCAGGCTCCTGGCAGTGTTCTGATCGAGAACGTCCGGGTTCTCATGCGCGGTCGCCACCTGCAGAAACTGCGCTATGAACTCCAGATCCACCAGACCGCCGCGGACGTTTTTCAGGTCCCAGATATCATCTGTGCCCTTTTCCCTGGCGATGCGCTCGCGCATGTCATGAACATCCGAAACAAGCTTGTTCCGGTCGCGCTCCATGGTCAGCACGTCGCAAATGGCGCCCTCGACCTTGCGCCTGAGCGCTTCCGGTCCCGAGACGACGCGGGCGCGCGTGAGCGCGAGATGCTCCCACGTCCACGCCTCGGAACGCTGGTAGCTGGTGAAACTCTCGAAATGCGTGGCGACCGGCCCCGAACGCCCTGAGGGGCGCAGCCGCATATCAACCTCGTAGAGCGTACCGTCCGCGGTTTGCGCGGAGAGCGCGCTGATCAGCCGTTGCGTGAACCGCGTGTAGTATTGTCCACCCATCAGCGGGCGCGCGCCGTCCGACATGCGGGCGTCTTCGTCGAAATCATAGATGATGATGAGATCGAGGTCGGATGAGGCAGTCATTTCCCGTCCGCCGAGCTTACCCATGGCGATCACGGCCGCCTGTCCGCCGTCGATATGGCCATGCTGGCGAACCATCTCCCTTTCGACTTCGCGGTGCAGGGCCTCAATGAAAAGCTGCGCAAGGCAGGCATAGGCGCCGCCCGCCTGATCCGCGCCGATCGTGCCCGAGAGCACACGCACGCCGATCAGAAACGCCTGCTCCTGGCCGAGCCTGCGTGCCCGGTCGAGATAGTCCTGATAGTCCTGCGCACGCGCGAGCCCCTGGTCGATCAGCGGCTGGAGGGTCTCGGGCGTTGGAACGTCCCCGAAGAACCCCGGATCAAGAACGGCATCAAGCATCTGGCTGCGCCGGCTCAGCACCCGCGCGAGCCTGGGCGCGGCACCGAGGATGTCGGCGATCAGGCGAAGCAGGCTCGTGTTCGAGCGAAGCAGCGAGAAGAGCTGGATGCCGGCCGGCAGTTCGGACAGGAACCGGTCGAAAGAAACCAGCGCCGCGCCGGGATCATCGGCCGCGGAAAGCGCCTCGAGCAGATCCGGCAGGATCTCCTCGAGCGCCTGACGCGAACGCTGGCTCCGGGTCGACGCATATCGGCCCGCCTTCCAGGCGCGAATGATCTTGGCCGCGGCCTCGGCATCGCGAAACCCGTATTCCGACAGGACCGAGAGGCCTTCCGGGGAATCGTCGTCGCCGCGAAACACCGGTTGCCGGTCCGTCCCGTCGACATCCGGCAGGCGCGCGAACAGGGCGTCGTAGTGGCTCTGGACGGTTTCGAAGCGCGCGACCAGCGCTTCCGAGAACGCTTCCGTCGAGTCGAACCCGCAGAAGCTTGCGATCCGGCTGATCTCTTCCGCGCCGGACGGCAGCTTGTGGGTTTGCTCGTCGGCGATCATTTGCAGCCTGTGCTCGACGTGGCGCAGAAACCGGTAGGCTTCGGTGAGATTGTCCGCGGCGGCGGCATCGATCCAGCCCTGCCGCGCCAGACGCTGCAGGGTTTCCAGGGTTTGCGGGGACCTCAGCTCGATCTGTCTGCCGCCGGCGATAAGCTGTTGAGTTTGCGCAAAGAATTCGATTTCCCGAATGCCGCCCCGGCCGAGCTTCACGTCGTGCCCGGCAACGGCGATTTGAGCGTGTCCCTTGAATTCGTGAACGCGCCGCTTCATCGCGTGAATGTCGGCCACGGCGGCGAAATCGAGATAGCGGCGCCAGACGAATGGAGCGAGCTGGTCCAGAAACGCGCGTCCGGCGTCGAGGTCCCCGGCAATGGTCCGCGCCTTGATCAACGCCGCCCGCTCCCAGTTCTGGCCGAAACTCTCGTAATAGGTGAGCCCCGCCTCGGTCGAGAGGGCGAGCTGCGTGGCGCCGGGATCGGGCCGCAAGCGCAGATCGGTCCGCCACACATATCCTTCCGCGGTGCGATCCTGAAGCAGCCGGACCAGGTCCCGCGTCAGCCGCACGAAAAACGAGGCGGCGTCCACACCCGGTTTGAGCGGCACGCGGTCGGCATCGAAGAAGACGATGAGATCGATGTCCGACGAGAAATTGAGCTCGCCAGCACCGAGCTTGCCCATACCGAGCACGAAGTAACCGCAGCCTTCGTCGGGCGCGTCCGGATTTGCGGGCAGCAGGTTTCCCGCGCGGGCCGCCTCGGACAGAAGGTAGCGTACGGCGCAGGCGACGGAGCGGTCCGCCACGTCGCTGAGCGCCTGCGTGACCTGATCGATGGTCCACGCACCGGCAATGTCGGCAAGCGCAATGCACAGAGCCGCACGGGTCTTGTAGCGGCGCAGCGCCGCCATAACGTCGCGCTGCGCCGGCGAACCGGCAAGCTCGGTATCGAGCGCCTGGTCCAGATTACCCAGGTACTGCTCCGGCGCGGTCGTCAATATGTCGCGAAGCGTGTCCGGATCGCGCAGGATCAGGCCGGTCAGATAGGGAGAGGTTCCGCATACCGCGGACAGCAGCCGGCGAACGGTATCGTTGTCATCGATGAGCGCGCGCAACTCATCCGGCCGCTCTCCCGCCGAGAGGCGGTCATTCAGGTCCTCGAGGGACAGATCGGCCTTTTCCTGATCGAAAACCGGCGGAACGGTCGCGATGCGCTCGTAAAGTCTTTCCAAGCCCGCCCCCTGGCGCGATGTCTCTCACCGAAACGATCCGCACGCACGGTTACCGCGTCCGGGATTCGTCATTGTGTGTGGTCTTGTGGGGCAAAGACAAGACCATGCGCAACCCGGGCTCGTTGTCCTCAACGCGTACGGACCCGCCATAAAGCCTGGCCACGGCGGCGACAAGGCTGAGACCCAGCCCGCTGCCCGGACGCGAGCGGCTTTCCTCCAGCCGGACAAACCGCTTGAGCACCCGTTCGCGATCCTGTTTGGGAATGCCGGGCCCGGAATCGGCGACGGTCAGTTCGATGGCCTTGCCGGTGTCCATGGCGGTGACCTCGATCTCGCCGCCCTTGCCCGTAGCGCCGTACTTGATCGCGTTGTCGATCAGGTTCGCCAGCGCCTGGCCGACGAGCTGGCGGTCGCCTTTGAAATGCACACCATTCGCGACATTGGCGGTGAGCGTCATGTTCTTCTCTTCCGCCGTCGGCTCGTACAGCTCCACGAAATCCTGAACCAGCGCGTTTGCGTCGATTTCGTTCATCGCGTTGCCGGTGGTTCCGGCTTCGAGCCGTGCAATGCTGAGCAATGCGTTGAACGTCTTGATCAGTCCGTCCGCTTCCTGAATCGTCTGCTCCAGCGCATCGCGATAGGCCTGCGCGTCCCCCTTCTCGCGTAGCGCCGCTTCGGCGCGGTTGCGAAGCCGGGTGAGCGGTGTCTTCAGATCGTGGGCGATATTGTCGGAGACTTCCCGCATGCCGGCCATCAACTGCTCGATGCGGTCGAGCATCGCGTTCAGGTTCCGTGACAGGCGGTCGAGTTCGTCGCCCGACCCGTTGAGCGGCACGCGTTCCGACAGATCGCCCTCCATAATGGTCCGGCTTGTGGCGGTCACCGTATCGATGCGGGCAAGCAGACCGCGGCTTACGAGCCAGCCGCCGCCGAGACCGACAAGCGCCATGAAGCCGAGACCGATGAAGAACGCGCGGCGGACAATGCGCTCGAAAATGCGCCGGTCCTCGATGTCGCGGCCGACGATCAGTCGAAACCCGCCCGGCAGGCGGAAGACGCTGGCCAGCGCAAGACGCGATTCCACACCGCGTTGGCTGGGACGCTTGTAGGCGAACTCCACGCGCCCGACACTGTTCCAGAGGTCCTTGGAAATGGACGTCAGGTTGCCGGTTATGCGGCGGCCGTCCTTGTCGGTGACGAGGTAGAGGCTGTTGCCCGGAGTCAGGCTACGGTTCGAGACCACCTTGGTCAGGTTGGAGATACCGCCGGCGTTGTATTGCTCCGCGAGGCCGCGGATCTCCGCCTCGATGGTCTGCTCGAGCTGGCGCGCGAGCAGCACGTTGGTCTGGTAGTAGATGTAACCGATGGCGCCGGCGGACGCAGATCCGAACAGCGCCATGAAGATCACGGCCAATCGAAATGTGGTGGTGCGAAATAGCTTATGCACCGTCAGCGCGGATCGAGTAGCCAACGCCTCTTACGGTGTGCAGGAGCGGCTTGTCGAATTCCTTGTCGATCTTCGCGCGCAGCCTCGAAATATGCACGTCGATAACGTTCGTCTGGGGATCGAAGTGATAGTCCCAGACGTGTTCCAGCAACATGGTCCGCGTTACGACCTGCCCTGCATGTTTCATCAGATATTCCAGCAGACGAAATTCCCGAGGCTGAAGCAATATCGGTTGTCCTGAACGTACAACCTTGTGCGTCAACCTGTCGAGTTCCAGGTCGTCGACCTTGTACTTCGTTACCGCTTCCTCCGGCGCCGAGCGCCGGGCGAGTGCTTCGATGCGCGCAAGCAGTTCGCTGAACGAGTAGGGCTTGGTGAGATAGTCGTCGCCGCCGGCGCGCAGTCCCTTCACCCTGTCATCGACCTCGCCGAGCGCGCTCAGGATCAGCGCCGGCGTCTGGACGCCCTTCTCGCGAAGCTGGGAAATGACAGACAGGCCGTCGAGCTTGGGCAGCATGCGGTCGACGATCAGCACGTCATGAACCTGACTTTCCGCCAGCGCCAGTCCGGCCTCGCCGTCGGCGGCATGGTCCGGCACGTGGCCAGCCTCCTTCAACGCCTTGGTGAGAAACGCGGCCGTTTCGCTGTCGTCTTCAATTATCAGGACACGCATGGGCTCTGACTTTAACCCGGAAATGGACATATCTTGAACCGTATGGTCCGTCGGAATCTGTGCTTCTAGGGTCATGGGATGAAATACCTAGGTGGCGACGGCACGGTCAACAAGGACCGTGCCGTCTGAGGTCCGTGGAGAGTTAGACCTTCTTGAGGGGGATGGCGATGAACCGCTGGTTCTCGCCCGAACGTACGAGCATGTTGACAGCCGTGCGGCCTTTGTCCTTGGCCTTCTTGACGCTGTCTGCAACGTCTTCAGGGTTGCTCACGTCCTTGCCGCCAACCTTGAGGATGACGTCACCGGCCCTGAGCCCCTTCTCGGCCGCCGAGGAGTCGGGATCAACCTTGGTGATCACGACGCCCTTCTTGCCCGCACCCGGCTTGCTCGAGGCCGGAGCAATGGAGAGGCCCAGGCCATCCATCTGCTCGTCCGAACTCGCGGACGGCTTGTCGTCCTTGTTCAGGGCCGCAAGCTGCCGGCTGGTCGGGAACGTACCCAGCTTGACGCTGATGTCGCGCTCCTTGCCGTCACGCAGAACCTTGATCGTGATGTTCTCTTTCGGATTGATGGTCGCGATCTTGCGCGCCAGGTCCCGCGAGCTCTCGATGTTCTCGCCCTCGACACTGAGGATGAGGTCACCGACTTCCATGTCGGACTTGGCCGCCGGACCGCCCGAGGACAGCTTGGTCACGATCGCGCCCTTCGGCTCATCGAAACCGAAGCTTGCAGCCATGTCGTCGCTGACGCTCTGGATCGACACGCCGAGCCAGCCGCGGGCGACCTTGCCATCGCTCTTGAGCTGAGCAACGACCGTCTTCGCCAACTGCGCGGGAACCGCGAAGGCGATGCCGACGTTACCGCCGGAGGGGCTGAAGATGGCGGTGTTGACGCCGACCACCTTGCCGTTCAGACCGAAGGCCGGACCGCCGGAGTTACCACGGTTGACCGCCGCGTCGATCTGCAGGAAGTCGTAAGGACCGTTGCCGATGTCACGCTTGTGGGCGGAGACGATACCGGCCGTCACGGTGCCGCCGAGGCCGAACGGATTGCCGACCGCCACGACCCAGTCACCGACCCGAGCCGTCTCGTCGGCAAACTCGACATAGGCGAAGGTCTTTTTCGACTTGATCTTGAGAAGTGCGAGGTCGGTCCGCTCATCGGTTCCGATGACGTCCGCCTCGTAGTCATCACCGCCATCCAGGATAACCGTGATCTTGGTCGAATCGTCGACGACGTGATGATTTGTCACCACATAGCCGTCCTCGGAAATGATGAAGCCGGAACCCTGGCCCATCGACCGACGCGGACGTGCGTCGTTGCCCGGACCTTCCTTGCGGAACCGCTTGAAGAACTCGTTGAGCGGATGTCCGTCCGGCAGGTCCGGCATGTTGAATTCGGGCATGTTGCGCGACATCCGGCGCGACGTGCGTTCGCCCCTGACCTGAATGGACACAACGGCAGGCCGCACTTTCTCGGCCAGATCCGCAAAGCTGAGCGGGGCGTTGCCCAACGGTGTCTTTACGGTCTTCTGAGCCGCATTCGCAGTGGTAATCGCTTGGGGGGAGCTGGGCGAAAGCGCGGCGCCGAGCAGGCCGAGCCCGACCGCACCGGCCAACGCATAAGCAAGCGGCGCCTTGCCGCCGAGCTTGTGCGTAGAACGCGCCTTCTTTGACGTCGTACTTTGGTCGATCATGTGGTTTTACCTTCCTTAGGTCTGTGATCGCGCTGAACCTGACCAGTCACCGGGCTAGCGAAGCGCATGGCCTGCGGCCGCCTCGTGGTCTCAGGTACTAAGAGATAGGGTTTCGGTTGTTACGCGAAACTTGCCGGAGGATTAAAGTTTCGTAAGAGTTGCACCAAACACGGCAAGAAAACCCTCGATTTCATCAACTCATCGGGATCGGAACGTTACCGATCGTTCAGGAGTTTGGTGACGATGACCGAGCTGCTCTCCAGCGTCTTGTGAACCGGGCACTTGTCGGCGATCTCAAGGAGCCTTTGCCGCGTTTCATCATCCAGCTCGCCTTCGATCACAACGTCGCGCTCGAAGCGGTCGATCTTGCCTTCACGGCCCTCGCATTCCGCGCAGTCCTCGGCGTGGACCTTGCCGTGCCGGACATGCACGGTCGCGCGATCGAGATCGATTTTCTTGTGATCGGCATACATGCGCAACGTCATGGTCGTACAGGTGCCAAGCGCTGACGACAGCAGGTCATACGGGCTGGGTCCGGAGTCCATTCCTCCGAAACTCACCGGTTCATCCGCCAGCCAACGATGCGGTCCGGAGACGACTTCCGCCTGGAACTTGCCGGCGCGGGTTTCCGCAACGCCGACCTGCCCCTCCGGCCCCGGATAAGGAAGCACCGACGGTGATTCCTTGCCGGAGATAAACCGGGAGGCCCACGCGCTCAACACGTCGGCCACGTAAACCGCGTCCGAGCGGCGGCTCAGCAGATGGTCGGCATCGTCGAGGGAGATGAAGCTCTTGGGGTGCTTTGCCGCATCGTAGATTGCAGCCGCATTTTCGATGCCGACAATCTCGTCGCGCGGCGCATGAAAGATCAGAAGGGCCTTGCGCATTTTCGCAATACGCGAATTGACCGACTGCTCCTTCAGGTCGTCCAGAAACTGCTTTTTGATCGTGAAGGTGCGTCCCGCGAGCTGCACCTCGGCGACACCCTCCGTCTCGATCTCGTCGATCTTGGCGCCGAAATTGTGTGCGACATGCGCCGCATCCGCAGGGGCACCTATTGTCGCCACGGCCTTGACCTCGGGAACGTCCCCCGCGACCGCCAGCACCGCCGCGCCGCCAAGGCTGTGGCCGATCAGGATTTCCGGAGCCTCATGGTTGTCGCGCAGGAAATCGGCGGCCTTTCTGAGATCATCCACGTTCGACGAGAAGTTGGTGTTGGCAAAGTCGCCGTCGCTCGCTCCAAGCCCGGTGAAGTCGAACCGCAGCACCGCGAAACCGCGCTCGACCAGCGCCTCGGAAATCCGGGCCGCCGCGAAGATATCCTTCGAGCAGGTGAAGCAGTGGGCGAACAGCGCGAAGGCGCGCGGGCTGCCGGCGGGCCTGTCGAGGCGAGCGGCAAGTGCTTCACCGGAACTGCCGGGAAAAGTGAGTTTTTCAGAGGATCTGGACATGGACCGGCTCCGCAAATGGATGAACTCGCCGGGTAAGATGGTTCAGGCCGGAGGGCGGAGCAAGGCCTTTGATTGCACCGCTGATCAGCTTTCCTCGAGCAGCTTGTCGAGGGCGCGCTTCTCCTTTGCGGACAGACTGCTCTTGCCCGCCGGCTTCGTTGCGGCAGCGCGCCTGCGGTAGGAGCGGTACAAGACAAAGAGGCCAAGCAGGAGGATGATCGGCGCCGCCAGCCAAAGGACCAGAGTGTGCAGTCCGAATCTGGGTGTCAGAAGCACGAACTCGCCGTATTTGGAGACGACGAAATCGATCACCTGCTCATTCGTCTCGCCCGTCTTGAGACGCTCCCGGACGAGGACCCGCAGGTCCCTGGCCAGCGGCGCATCGGAATCATCGATGGACTGGTTCTGGCAGACAAGACATCTCAGATCCTTCGAGATCACGCGCGCGCGTTCCTCCAGCGCCGGGTCCTTGAGGACTTCGTCAGGCTGAACCGCCAGCGCGGGCGGCGTGAACGCCGCTGCCGCCAGGATCATGCATGCCGCTGTCAGAATCCGGATCATTCATCTACTCCGCAGGCACCGGATGCGCCTTCGCAACGCGGGCCCGCTTGGGTGCGCCCACCCGCAACCGCCGGTCGGTGAGCGATATCATTCCGCCGAGGAACATGATGATCGTTCCGATCCATATGAGCCGTACGAGCGGATTGTAGTAAAGCCGGACCGTGTAGGCGCCGTCCGTGAGTTCATCGCCGAGAACCGCATAAAGGTCACCGCCCCATGCCGCGTGGATACCCGCCTCAGTGGTCGCCTGAGCCGGAGCGATATACATCCGCTTGGACGGATGGAGGTTCGTCAGCGCCGCGCCGCCTTCCGTTACGACAAAAGTGCCGATTTGCTCGCGATAGTTGGGCCCCTGCTGCGGTTCGACACCGTCAAACCTCAGTTGGTAGCCGGCGATCTCTTCCGTGTCACCCGGCTTCATCGCGACGATCTTCTCCGACTGCCACGCAGTCGTGCCGACGATGCCGATCACCATGACACCGACGCCGATATGGGCGACCGCGGTGCCGTAGGCGGAACGCGGCAGATTGCGCAGCCGGCGCAAAACCTCGTCCGCCGGTGCCCGGAAGGCCTTTGCGCGGAAGCCGATTTCCGAAACGGCCCCCATGATGACCCACACCCCAAGTCCGAGCGCAAGCGGCGCGAGCCACGGACCGGAGCCCGCCATGGCATAGGCAGCGATGATCGCCAGAGCCGTCAGTCCGATCGCGACCCACAGACGCTGCGTGGCGCCAAGGATGTCACCGCGCTTCCAGGCCAGTAGCGGGCCATACGGTACGGCGATCAACAGCGGGATCATCAGCGGGACGAACGTGGCGTTGAAGAATGGCGGTCCGACCGAGATCTTTTCGCCTGTGACCGACTCGAGCGCGAGCGGATAGAGCGTGCCGACGAAAACGGCGGCGCAGCCGGTCGTGATCAGGAGATTGTTGAGAATGAGCGCGCCTTCCCGGCTGATCGGCGCGAACAGTCCGCCCTGGCGCAAGACCTGCGCCCGACTCGCAAACAGCGCCAGCGCGCCGCCGGTGAAGAACACCATGATGGCCAGAATGAACACGCCGCGCGCCGGGTCGACGGCGAAGGCATGCACGGACGTGAGCACACCCGACCGCACCAGGAACGTACCCATCAGACTGAGCGAGAAGGTGAGAATGGCGAGCAGGATGGTCCAGACCTTCAGGGCGTCCCGCTTCTCCATGACGATGGCGGAATGCAGCAACGCGGTGCCCGCCAGCCACGGCATGAAGGACGCGTTTTCGACCGGGTCCCAGAACCACCAGCCGCCCCAGCCGAGCTCGTAATAGGCCCACCACGAGCCCATCGAGATGCCGAGCGTGAGGAACATCCAGGCGCCCAGGGTCCACGGGCGCACCCACCGCGCCCAGGCCGGATCGATGCGCCCGGAAATCAGGGCCGCGACCGCGAACGAAAACGCGATCGAGAAACCGACATAGCCCGCATACAGGAACGGCGGATGGAACGAGAGCGCCGGGTCCTGCAGGATCGGATTGAGTCCGCTGCCTTCGAATGGCGCGGGATGAACGCGCGTGAACGGGTTCGACGTGGTGACGATGAAAGTGAGAAAGGCGGCGGAGATGGACCCCTGGACGCCGAGCACGTTCGCTTTCAGATCCGGCGGCAGATTGCGGCCGAACAGCGCGACTGCGCTTCCGAACAGCGCCAGGATCAGAACCCAGAGCACCATCGAGCCCTCGTGGTTCCCCCACACGCCGCTGACCTTGTAGAGCATCGGCTTGGCCGAATGCGAGTTCTGCAGCACGTTCTCGACCGAGAAGTCGGATGTGACGTAGGCTACCGTCAAGGCACAGAAGGAAACCAGCACAAGCAGGAACTGCGCCTGCGCCGCCGTGCTGCCGACCTGCATGAGGGAGAGATCGCCGCGTCGCGCGCCCCATATGGGCAGAATTGTCTGAACGAGAGAAACACCGAGCGCGAGGATCAGTGTGAAATGGCCGATTTCCGCAATCATGTTCTTTTTGGCCCCTTCCCGTAGCCAGTCGATTTCATCAATTGGTCTGGGGCGGTGGACCTTCCCCTTGCCATACCCCTTGCTTTCGGAGTGCGTCCGCAACTTCCGGCGGCATGTAGTTTTCATCGTGCTTGGCGAGCACGTTGTCCGCGGTGAACACGCCGTCCGTGCCAAGCTTGCCTTCCGCAACAATACCCTGTCCCTCGCGGAACAGGTCCGGCAGCACGCCAGTATAGACGACGGGCAGGGTCTTTGCGGTGTCGGTCACCGCAAATTGAACCTGTGTCCCTTCGCCGCGTTTGACGCTCCCCTCCTCGACCAGTCCGCCGATGCGGATGCGCTGCCCCGGTGCGATGCTCTTCTCGGAGATATCGCTGGGGCTGTAGAAGAAAACGATAGAGTCCTCGAGGGCGAAAAGAACCAGTCCGACGGCAATGCCGAGCACGGCCACGCACGTGGCGATCAGGACTGATCTGCGTTGCTTCCGCGTCATTCTTTTGTCAAAGCCTTCCAAACTTACCTGAGTGTTACAGACCGAGAGAGTTGGCCAACTCGCCGAGGGACGCAAGAGCACCCGGGTCATTCGCAAACGCCCCGCGCGCGTCCGACAAGGCCTTGGCCGCCGCCTGCTTGTCTCCGAGCACCATGTAGCTGCGCACAAGCCGCTGCCACTCGTCCACGCTGCCACCGTCGCTTTTCAGGCGTTCGGCAAGACCGGAGACCATTTGGCTGATCATGGCCGACCGGTCGGAGGCGCTCATCTGATTTGCCGCGGAAATGTCGTCCTGGGTTGGGCCGCGAAGCCCGCCCTGTTCGGGACCCGCAGGCGCCTGGGCCGTCTCTCGTTCGGTCGCCTGGTTCCGGGCCGTCTGCGGCGCGCCTTGCCGCAAGGGCGGATCACCCACCCTCTCCTCAACGGCCGCAAGGCGTTGTTTCACGGCCTCTTTCCATGGCGCCGGACCATCCTGTCCCCGCTTCAGGAGATCACGCCATGCCTGCGCCGCTTCCGCGAACTGTCCGTCCTGCTCCTTCGCAATCGCGAGCCAGAAGTGTGCCCGGATCAGGGAGTCGTCGCCCTCGAGCGCCTTCTTCAGCACGGCGCGCGCCTGCTCGTTAACGACGCCGTTGTTGGCGAGCACAAGCGCGTTTCCGAATTCGATCAGCCGCCGCGGCGTTTGACCAAGAATCTGGGCCGCCTTGCCGTAGGCGTCGGCCGCGTCGGCAAACCGTCTTTGCCGCAGGTAGACCGGGCCAAGAACTTCCCAGCCGCGCCCGTCATGAGGATCTTCGCGCAGCCGCGCCTCGACCCGGGCAACGAGTGCCGCAATGTCCTGGTTTCCGTCCGGCGCCTTCAGGCGCGCCTCCAGCGGCTGGTCCGGCAAACCCGGTGTACCGTAATTCAGATAGAGCGCCGTGCTCGCGACCGGCACGAGCAGAAAAGTGCTGACGAGCGCAAACGTCGCACCGCTCTTGCTCAGCGCAATTGCCTGCTTGGACTTTTTCTTTCCGCCTTCGGCGGCGGCAAGCAGGCGGCGCGAGACTTCGGTTCGGGCCGCTTTGGCCTCCGCCTCGCTGATCACGCCACGTTCCTCTTCGTCGGCGATTTCCCGAAGCTGGTCCTTGAAAACAGCCGTGTCGTAGGCAGTTGCATCCAGCGCCAGAGGCTTCGATCGCAGGAACGGATAAAGGACGACGATAAGCGTCGCGGCGGCCAGTACGGCGAATATCACCCAGATAACCATGGCTACAACTCAAGCCTTCACATCACACCACAGGACACAAAATGGAAAGCACGCCGCCGTGACGGCGACAACTTTCGTCCAGTAAACAAGTTGAAAACATATCGGCCGAGTTCGTGCCATGAGCTAGGTCAAGCGTTACGCGGACACGGTGATCATACGATGCCTGTCAGCCAACCTTGTGCCAACTGCCATCACTCCGGCGGCAGGCACGGCCGGTGATCGTTTCCGGGCGGCCGTCGATGTAGATCGTGTGCGTGTAGGGCCGGCAATGCTGGTTGCTCGCCATATAAGGCTGACCGGGCACCACGGTGCCGTAGTGGCCGGAGCTCGGGTTGCGCCAGGGCGTTGCCGACCCGGCCTTGCCCGTCTCCAGCGCGCGGTACTCGGCTTCCATGGCGGCGCGACGATCAACCTCGTCCATGCGCCGGCCGACTTCGTGACCGACCACGCCACCCAGAAAAGCGCCAACGGCTGCGCCGGCAACGCGGCCGCTTCCCTTGCCGACCTGACTACCGAGCAGTCCACCGGCAACGGCGCCAACCACCGTCCCGCTCTGAGTGTTGCGACCCGGTCCGCATGCGAGCAGCAGACCCGGAAGCAGAATCGCGGTCAAAATGACCTTCGCTTTCATAATGAGTCCTCGCAGTATGGAGTTTGAATGCCTGCGGCCTGACATAGTTCAGAATCGCCGCTTCAATACATCCTTACCAGAATCATACTCCCCTCCATTTGCTAATGATACGAAAATTCGGCGATATTTCGGCCACATACGATTCGCCGGATCAGCCTTTCGGCAGTTCGAGCCGGGCTTGCAGCCCGCCGGATTCGGAGGATTCCAGAGAAAAATCACCGTCATAGAGATGCGCAAGCTCCGCCACGATGGACAGGCCGAGCCCGGAGCCCGGCTTTGTCTCATCCAGCCGCCGTCCGCGCTTAATTGCCGCGGCACGGGCCTGCTTCGGCAGCCCCGGTCCGTCGTCGTCCACCGTCACAACCATCGAATCGGCACCCGGCCGCACCTCGACTGAAACCGCGGATTGACCCCACTTGCATGCATTGTCGAGGAGATTGCCGATCATCTCCTCCAGATCGTGTTTCTCGCCGGGGAACACCACATCGTCAGGGCAACTCAGCCGGATTGTCAGTCCCCTGGCGCCGTAGATCTTGCGGAGCGCGCGCACCAGTGCCTCGAGGACCGGCCTGACCGGCGTCGCGCCGCCGATGACACCGGATCGCGCCGCCATCCGCGCCCGGTTCAGATGATGTGTGATCTGGTCACGCATGAGGTTGGCCTGTTCCGCCACCTTCTTCGCGAATGCGGTGCGCTGTCCTCCCGCTTCGTTGGTGATCACGCTCAGCGGCGTCTTGAGCGCGTGGGCGAGATTGCCGACATGGGTTCGGGCGCGTTCGACGATCGCATGGTTGGAGCGGATCAGCGCGTTCAGTTCATTCTGCATCGGCTCGATTTCCGCCGGCAGTTCGCCTTCCAGTTCCTCCGCCTTGCCCGACCGTATGGCGGCCAGCCCGCGGCTGATGACCCGCAACGGCTTGAGACCGAAGCGGACCTGGAAGAACGTCGCCAGCAAAAGGCCCGCGCCGACGATCGTGAGGGCGATGATAACAAGCGTCCGGAATTCGCCGACCGTTTTGTCGATCTCGGCCGCGTCTCCGGCGACCGCGAAGGAGTAGCGGTCTTCATCCTGACCGTTTCTGTTGAGGGCAATTTCGCGTTCCAGCACGCGAAGGTGCTGTTGTTCGGGTCCGTCGACATAGGCACGGCGTGCGAGGTTCGTGTCGGCCGTCACGCCCTGTCTGCTGGGCAGTGGAACGCGCTGGTCGAGAAGCGAGTCGGAGATGATGACGGGTTGCGGGGCGTTTCCGAGCGGTGTGATCTGCCAGTACCAGCCCGAGAAGGGAAGCGTAAAAAGCGGATCGCCCAATGCGGGCGGCTCGGCGTCCGGGTTCAGGCCTTGCGACGTCGCGGCGGCGAGGAGACCGGTGAGGTAGACGTTCAGGCGGGCGTCAAAATTCCGTTCGACCGCCCCGCGGTAAACCGTGATCAGAACAAACGCCGTAATCGGCAGCGCGACGAGAGCCCATGCCGCGGCCGTCACGAACAGCCGGAACGCGAGCGAGTTAGCTCTCATCCGAGCGATTTCCGAGACAATAGCCGAGCCCTCGCACGGTCTCGATCATGTCGGACGGAATCTTCTTCCGCAGGCGCCCGACGAAGACCTCGATCGTGTTGGAGTCCCGGTCGAAATCCTGATCATAAAGGTGCTCGATGAGTTCGGTGCGCGAGACGACCCGCCCGTGATGGTGCATCAGATAGGCCAGCAACCGGTACTCATGCGCGGTGAGCTTGACGGGCGTTCCTTCGAGTGTGACGCGCGATGACCCGGCGTCGAGCCGGAGCGGGCCCACCTCGATCTCGTTCTTCGCGTGACCGGCCGAGCGGCGCAGAAGGGCGCGCACACGCGCCAGCACCTCCTCCATATGGAACGGTTTCGCCACGTAGTCGTCGGCACCTGCGTCCATGCCGGCAACCTTGTCGCTCCAGCGATCGCGCGCGGTAAGGATGAGCACCGGCATGTTGCGTTCCTGCCGCCGCCATTGTTCGAGAACGCTGATGCCGTCCATCTGGGGCAGACCGATATCCAGGATGATGGTGTCGTAAGGCTCCGTGTCACCCAAGAAATGCCCCTCCTCGCCGTCAAATGCGGTATCGACCGCATAACCGGCCTCCGACAGCGCCTCGACAAGCTGCCTGTTCAAATCCTGATCGTCCTCAACGACCAAAATGCGCACGGCATATCCTCCGGAAATCTCTTGCGGGCTACTGGGCGGGCTCGGTAACGGTCGTGACGCTTCCGTTGGGTCTCATCACGGTCAACTTGTATGTGGGCCCGGACCGGCAAATCTTGAATGACACGACTTTCCCTCCGGTACGTGCTTCGACACTCTTCTTGACGGAGCCGGCGGAGCGCAGCTTCAACCCCGAGACCCAACCGGCCTTGCGCGCCTGGCCGAACGAGACGCAGCCACTCTGCGCATGGGTGTGCGATGCGGAGGCAAGCAGCGCGGCGCACAGGAGCACCGCACAAGTGACCCGCAGTAGCTTCTGTGGAACGCGCATACGATGCCTCGAACTTGTCCGTCAGGAAACACCATACGGACCTGCAGATGAACCATAGATGAATGTTTTACACCGGTTTCGTTCAGGTGCCTTCACCTGAATTCACACGTGTACTTGAACGGACTCCGCGCGCTCTCGGAATGGCGGGATCGCAAACAAAAAGCGCCCCGACAAGGGGCGCCTCGAAAAACGCGTCCGGTTGGCCTGAAATGTGGCCGTTCAGGCCGCTTGCGAGTCGGTCACCGCACGATAGCGGACAATGCCGTGATAGGCCTCGTCATTGGGATCGCGGCGCGCGCCCGAGAACTCATGGTGCAGTTCGACCTGTTGATCGTCATTCACGGCGACAGGGCCGTTATTCAGCGCCGTCCGGATCGCCTCGATAATGTCGTGGGTTTCCTTTTCACCGCCGGCGCGCGACCAGACGTGCAATGTGAGAATACGCTGCGCGCCCTCTTGCGAACCGCTACTCCAGTCCGGATCAGCACTCTCACCCAATGTCAGATAGGGGTAACTCGCGGCTTGCGGCGCACTGTCGAAGATCTTTGCACCACCAAGCAGGCCCGTTACCGATCTGTCCGAAGTCAGCGCCTCGTAGACGCTTCTTTGCAAACTCCACTTCCCGCTCGTAGCCATCACTCGTCTCCGAACTCAGTCACTTACGAAAGATATGGGTCACGGCGTTAACCAGTTCCAGTGGGCGACACAGGCATGTGATCAGGTCGTGACGGCCGCTGAATCACATGTGTAACAATGTGAAATTTACGCTTAAGAAACCGTAAAGCGGCTCCTCTCGCGTCTGAAAAAACGGCAAATTGCCGCCGCGGCAGAACCGGTGATCCTTCGGCGATCACGGGCCGCAAATCCCACACCGCGTTTCGCGGCATGGTTGAGGCGCCCCCTCGAACGCGACTTTAGTCAATTAGATCAGAATATTCGGGCAACGGGTGCAACCGTTAGCCCTTGCCGTTGAGGATACGCTTCAACTTGGAATCCTTGACGATGAACCGGACCATCTTGCCTTCCGGAACGCCCTCCTCGCTGGTTGCCCAGTCCCGGACGGAGACACCCGCCTGATGCACGCTGTCCGGGTCACCGGAGACGAGCGGATGCCACCAGTAGAGCTCGCGTCCCTCGGCCAGCAGCCGGTACGCGCAGCTATGCGGCAGCCAGTCGAGATGTTCGATGGTGTTCGGCGAGACGATGGCGCAGTCGGAAACCCGCTCGTGCCGGTTTTCGTAGTCGGTACACCGGCAACTGCCGATATCCAGCAGTTTGCAGGTCAGCCGCGTATGCAGCAATTCGTCGGTATCTTCGTCCTGCAGCTTCACGAGGCAGCACTGTCCGCAGCCGTCGCACAGCGATTCCCACTCGTCCTGGGACATTTCGTGAAGCGACTTCGTGCGCCAGAAGGGTTCGTTGCTTTCACTCAAGGCGACGTCCCGTGAACTTATAGCCATGGATTTGCCCGAAATTCGGGTATAGATTCGGTTGGGCGTAACGACAATCGCCGGACAAGATTCGGAGCGCCCCACCGGCAAAACCAAATTGGACAACCAGTGCGCGACTGGATTTTCAAACCTACCCGCAAGAAGAAGCAGGTCAACTGGCTGGCGCTCGATTCCTCGATCGACGCAGGCCTGTTCGGAACATGGGCCGGTTTCCGCGACTGGTGGAGCACCTATTCGAGCTTTTTTGCACGCTTCCAGATCTCCGGTTACAAGCGCGTCCTCAACGAGTTCGTTTCCGAAGGCGCCACCATGGGCACCGGCGCACTGCTCGTCATGCTCGCCTTCGCCATTCCGGCTTTCGAGGAGACGCGAACCGCCTGGCAGAAGGCCGGCAAATTCAGCGTGACGTTCCTGGACCGGTACGGCAACGAAATCGGCAAGCGCGGCATACTCCATTCCGATGCCGTTCCCCTCGACGAGATCCCCGATCACATGATCAAGGCGACGCTGGCGACCGAGGACCGCCGCTTCTTCGCCCATATCGGGATCGATTTCCTCGGCACGTTTCGCGCCCTGCTGGAGAACATTCGCGCCGCGGACGTGGTCCAGGGCGGCAGCTCGATCACCCAGCAACTGGCAAAGAACCTGTTCCTGTCGCCGGAACGGTCGCTTCGCCGAAAGGTCAACGAGGCGTTTCTCGCCTTCTGGCTCGAAGCCCGGCTTTCGAAGCGTGAAATCCTGAAACTCTATCTCGACCGCGCATATATGGGCGGCGGCGCTTTCGGAGTGGAGGCTGCAAGCAAGTTCTACTTCGGCAAATCGGTCCGCGACGTGACCCTGGCGGAAGCGGCGATGATGGCCGGCTTGTTCAAGGCGCCGACACGATATGCGCCGCACATTGACCTTCCGGCATCCCGCGCACGCGCCAACGAAATCCTCACCAACATGGTTCAGGCCGGTTTCCTCACCGAGGGGCAGGTGCACGGCGCCCGCCTCAATCCGGCTGAGATCATCAACCGCAACGATTTCTACAGTCCCGACTGGTTCCTCGACTATGCGTTCGAGGAAGTTCAGAGGCTGATGCGCGATCGCGGTGAGTTCGTGCTTACGGCGCAGACGACCATCGACGTCGGACTTCAAAAGGCTGCCGAGTCGGCTGTCCAGAACACGCTCCGCAAGCATGGCCGTGCACGCCGGGCGAAACAGGGTGCGCTCGTGGCCATGGAAACCGACGGCGCGGTGCGCGCGCTGGTCGGCGGCAAGGACTATGGCGAAAGCCAGTTCAATCGCGCCACGCATGCGCTGCGCCAACCCGGTTCGTCGTTCAAGCCCTACGTGTACCTGACCGCTCTGGAGCACGGATACACGCCGGACTCGATCGTCTATGACGGACCGGTCTTCTGCGGAAACTGGTCGCCGCGCAATTACTCGGGTGGATTTCGCGGACGGTTGCCGATGAAAAACGCGTTGATGCGCTCGCTCAACACCGTCGCTGTCCGGCTTTCGCTCGATGTGGGCCGCGAGAAGGTGCTCGCCAATGTGCACAAGATCGGCTTCACCCACGTGAAGAAGACCTGTTCCATGGCGCTCGGCGACACCGGCCTGACCCTCGTCGACCACACCGGCGGCTACGCCGTGTTCGCCAATGGCGGAATGTCGGTGAAGCCTTACGCCGTCGAGGAGATCCGCAATTCGTTCGGCAAGATCCTGTATGTCCGCGAACGCGACGACCCGAAACCGCGCCGGATCTTTGATCGCAGCAAGATCGAGCAGCTCAATGCCATGCTGTCGCTGGTGGTTTCGAGCGGGACGGCGCGGCGCGCCCAGCTTCCGTTCACCTATGCGGTCGGCAAGACGGGAACGAGCTCGGCATGGCGCGACGGCTGGTTCATGGGCTTCACGGGTCAGTACGTCGCGGGGACGTGGTTCGGAAATGACGACTACTCGCCCACCAACAAGGTGACCGGCGGCAACCTGCCTGCCATGGCGTGGAAGGAATTCATGATGTTCGCCCACGCCACCTACAACATTCCGCAGATCCCGGGACTGCCCGCTCATCCGAGCCAGGTGGCCGAACAGCAGCGGCTCGACACCATGCGGCGTGTCGATGCGCGCATCAGCCGCCTCCACCCGTCCCTGCGGAAGTTGCCGCCGAACACCCGGAAGACGCTGGAGACTTTGAACGGATTGTTCAAAGATCTTGGGCAGAAGCCGTTTGCGGAGGAGAACAGGCCGCAGGGTGCCCCGCCAGCCCGCTCGACGTCGCGTGACGGTGCACCCGAAAGCGACACACCTGCCGGCCAGCGCGCGAGCCTTCGCCGGCAATAGACACCATGCGGTTCCTTTTACATTTGATTCTGATCTTCGTGGTCGCCCTCGTCCTGGGGCTTGGTTCCGCCTGGTACACGATTGAAGAAGGTTCAGCACTCACGACGAGCCACGTCGGACCCTGGGCCGTTTGGCGTTCTGCCGGAAAGCCGGATGCGGACCCGTACACCAAGGCGCATGTCGCGCGCGCCGGACGCCTGCCGATCACGGCGACAACGGCGCTCTACTTCTATGCCGACAAGGATGAGAGCGGGGAGCGCCTCACCTCTCAATGCGAATATGTGATCGAGGGTCAGCCCCTCAATGCCGCATGGTGGAGCCTCGCCGTCTACGACGGAACGGGACGGCTTGTACCGAACAAGGCGGGCCGGCATTCGTTCAACCGGACCGACGTCGCGCGGCGCGCGGATGGAACGTTCCGCATCGTGCTGGCGCGCAGCGCGAGACCGGGCAACTGGCTGCCATCCGCCGAACAGGGAAGCCTGCAGCTCATGCTGAGAGCCTATGGATTGCGGGACTCGACCAGCGTGCTCGACCAGGAAGCAGCGACGCGCGGCCTGCCGACGATCCGCAAGGTGGTGTGCCGATGAGGACTGCGATTGTCAGCGTTCTCGGGATCATTTTCCTGGCCGGATTCATCCATATCGTGGCGGTCCTCAGCCTGCCCTATCTCGCGCCGAAGAACGCATGGGCGCGCGTTTCGGCCCTGTCGGAGCCGAACCGGATGGTGGTGTTGCCGGCCGCCAACCCCTCGCATCAGAGCCTGCCGATGATGGCGCCGGATGTCCGCTACAGCGTGTGCCGGTTCGACCTTTCCGACGGCGCGGTGAGGCTGAGCACCCAGATCCTCGATGACCTCTGGCTGATCGCCTTCTATACGCCGAGCGGCGAGAACTTCTACGCGATCACGGGACGCGAACTCAAACGCAGCAGCATAGAGATCATCATCTCCACTCAGAACGAGGTGGGCGTGAAGGCGGGTGCCAGCCTGCTCGACGAGGTCGAGGATCTGATCGTTGTCGATTCGCCCGTGCGCGAGGGCGTCGCGGTCATTCGCGCACCATTGCTGGGGCCGAGCTACGCGGCTCAGACCGAAGCGGCGATGAAGCGCAGCACCTGCTCCCGCAACCTGCCCGGAAGCTAGAGCCTATTTGTAGGGATCTTCAGCCGCCGCGGCGTCTTCTTCGCTGTAGGGCCGCTCGAAGTCACCTACAGACGGGTCGAGCCTGTTGCGCTCATACCCGGCATCCCAACGCCTCGGCGGACTGTGCGGACGGTACACGCCACGGGCCAGCGTGACCTCGTGAAGGTTCTTGAGTTCGTACTCGAGTGAGCCCGCGCGATCGCGCAGATGAAATAGCGAGTTCTGGGCCTCCACGATCGGTACATTCGGGCTCGTGACCTGAAGATCCTGGAGGGCCTGATGGTACGATTGGAGCCTTCGTGCGAAGTCCTTGAGAACCGCTATGACGTAATCGTAGTTCTCTCGCATGCGCGCACGCGCGGTCTGCCGGTCCTGCTCCAGCAGATAGGGATTGTGGTCATAGACAGCCTGCATGCGCCGCGAGTCGGTGATGAGGACACGGCGCGCCGCATCACCGAAGTCGGTCAGGGCCTCGTGGTCGGTGGCCAGTTGCTCGTCGATGGCCCGGAGCCGCAAGTCCGGATTTGCCGGCGGCAGGTCGGTCCCGTATCCGCTGTCCTTCCAGCCGCGGCTTGCCATTGTCGGATCGGGCAGGCTCAAGGGGCTCGACAGCAGATTGCCGGCATTGCGCATCGCGACTTCATCGTCCGTCACACCGGACCCGCCACGGGTGCCGAGCAGCGTCGTATCGCTTGCCAGATAGTGGTCGGTGAATTTCTTGAAGAACGTCGGCTGAGGCCGGCCGAAATCCCCCTCCATCGCGCAGGCGTTCAACAGGAACGCCAGCATCGGCGTCAGGATCGCGAATTTGAGAAGTTTGAGGGGACAGGGCACGAACGTGGTTCCGGCGACATGCCGAAAACGCCACGAAAGCGACTTCCGAACAAAATCGACCACCACGCCACGCATCAACACACTCGCATCAACGAACTGATGTCCGGTCGATCACAACTCGCGCCGTACGGCGCGGTTTGTGCGCTTACCGGATTTCGCCGATGGCTCTCCGTCCTCCGGCCCGGATTGGCGTTCAATCCGGACCCCGGGAAAGATGATGATCTCGGCCGACCGGTCTGCTTTGCGATTCTGCGTTAACCCGTCGCTGTCCGATACTTCCCGCTCGCATTCGGGGTGGCGGAATTCTAGGATCGTTGCCGTCATTGTCATGCCCTTTGGTCCTGCTGACCCCGATTGGCAATTCCCTCGGAATCTGAATGGCCCAACGCGCTGCCGAACCGGCGAGCGCAGCTCAATTAAGGCGGTTTTATGGTTAAGAAAGAGCTAACGAACGTCAGCAAGTGAGACAGAACCGGCCAGCGGGCGGCGTCACTCCTCGCTCAGCGCATCATCAAGGAAATGGCGGCCGGCGCGGTCCTCGACTTCGACGATCCAGATGTCCGGGTCAAATTCCATCTGGCGGCGCAGGTAGTCGTCGGCCTTAGCCTCTTCGACCGCGTCACCACCGAGGCATGGCGACCAGAGCCGTCCGGAGCGGGCACTGTCCAGACCGGCCGGCGCCGGACCGTAGAGATACACCGTGCCGTCCAGCCTGTTGATCTTGATGAAGATGGCGCCGCCATCGGCCTGTCCACGCTGCGCGACGACGGCGGCCGCGCCACTGCCACCGCAACGGCGGATATAGGCTTTGACCCAGATCTCGGCTTTGACGCGCATGGCAAGATCAAGCGTACAGGCTGCCCGATGGCGATACCGATCAATTCCGATCAGCTTGACGCCAGTTGGCTCAGCCGGCCACCGTTGGCCTTCCTCAGTTCCTGCAGGAGTTGACCGGAAACACGTCCCGTCAACGTAAGTTTGCGGTCGCGCTCGAACTTCTTGATCGCCGACTTGGTCGCGTTACCCAGCAGGCCGTCTATGGGTCCCGGCGCGTAGTCCAGGTCGGCCAGGGTCTTCTGAATCATCCGCACGAGCAATGTCATCTCTTCCGGCGGCGACACAAGCTCCGAGCCGTAGGAACCGCCGACCGATCCGCCGAGGATCATGTTCTTGAGCAGCGCCGAAGATGCAACTCCGGTGATGGGGAGATCGTGATCGTGCTGGTAGGCCATGATCGCGGCCATCGTCATTTGACCTTGGACGCCGTCCACCGGGCCCGGTTCATATCCGTTTTCGACGAGCTTTCGCTGAACGGTCTCGATCGTCTGCGAGCGTGGCAACGACGCAGTCGTCTCCACGGCCGGCGACAGTGTTCTCAAGGTCCCCGGCGCTGGCGTCGGCAGCTTGTCCGAACGGTCGGCCGCAACGTCCCGGTCATTCGTCATCGGCGCGGGATGCGGCCCCTTTTGCAGGTAGGCGGCATTGTAGGTGATCGCGGCCGACATGGCCACGAACGCCAAAAACATGAACCTCGCCTGAAGTGTCGCCATGACCCCTTGTCGCTACACGGTCCCAATTCGTGAAGCTGCGTCCCGAGACAGGGACCCGCGATCGAGTATGAAAAGCTAACGTGAACGTTTGCTAAACGGCGCCGACTATCTTTTCGTCCTTCTCCGGCGCCGCGGAAAAGCTATCGGCTCAGGCGCTCGCCGCCAGAGCGACGGGCTGCTCCGTCTCCGGCGCAGCCGGTTTCGCGTCCGTTTGCGTGCCGCTCGCTGCGTTTTCAATCGGGAGGAGAATGCGAATCGTTGTCCCCTCGCCCACCACGCTCTCGATCGTGAATGTTCCACCGTGCAAACCGACGAGCCCCTTGACCACCGACAGTCCAAGCCCGGCGCCCTCATAGTTGCGGTCGTAGGAGCTTTCCGCCTGGACAAAGGGCTTGCCCAGTTTCGGGATGTCCTTCTCGGCAATGCCAATTCCGTTGTCGGCAACCGCGAACTCGATGTGCCCGCCGTCCTGCTTCGCCGACAGCTCGACGTAGCCGCCTTCGTCGGTGAACTTGATCGCATTGGCGAGAAGGTTGAGAAGCATCTGCTTGCAGGCGCGCTTGTCGGCGGCCAGTTCCGGCAGTTGCGGCTCGACGTTCATGCGAAGATCGATCGACTTCTGGGTGCCCTGGTGGCGCATGGTTTCGCAACAGGATTTGACCAACCCCGCGACATCGAAATGCTCAACGACGATGTCGAATTTTCCGGCTTCGATCTTCGACATGTCGAGGATTTCGTTGACCACGCTGAGCAGGTGGCCGCCGCTTTCGTGAATCAGATGCGCATATTCCCGATAGCGTTCCTCGCCGATCCGGCCGTAGAGCTCACGATGCAAGATCTCCGAAAACCCGATGATGGCGTTCAACGGCGTCCGCAGTTCGTGGCTCATATTCGCAAGGAACTGGGTTTTTGCCAGGTTGGCCGATTGGGCCGCGTCGCGCGCTTCCAGGATTTCCGATTCCTGCGCCTTGCGCGCGGTGATATCCCGCGTCACCGCAACGATCTCGAAAGGAACGGCGCCGGTCGTGCACGTTCCTGCTTCCTCGGCGGAAACCGGTCGGCACCGCATCTCCGCCCACGAATACTCGGCAGCACCGCGTTTTCCACGGCCGGAGGTGTTCCGCTTTTTTCGGACGCGGAATTCGACCGACACCTGCTTGCATGTCCGCGCGCTCTGGCTGAGGGCATTGAGGAAAGCCGGCCTGTCGGCGACATGAACGCGCTCGAGCAAGCCGTTTCCCATGAGGGCGTCCGCCGGTTCGCCGAGGATCTGTCTGGATGCCAGCGAGGCAAACAGGACCCGGCCATTGGCGTTGTGGCAGGTGATCATGTCGGTCGCGTTTTCCGCCAGCAACCTGTAGCGCTCTTCCCCACTTCGGATCTCTCGCTCGGAGCGCTCGTGGACGCCTTGCACGGAAATGGCCAGTCCGCCGGCATAGGCGAGAGCCGAAAGTGAGCCGAGCAGCGCCAGGAGCGCGGGGTCATATGAAAAGACATGAGCCGGTGGCAGGATACCGTGCAGACCGGCCACCGCGAGCCCGACGAGGGCAAGGCCGGCGATCCCCAGTGATGCGAACACAATCCGGCGATCCGCCGAAAGCGCTGCCTCCAGCGGGACAACAATGATCCAGGCGATCAGGAAGGACGTGACGCCGCCGGTCACGGCCGCGGCGAACACGACCAGTCCGGTGAGATTTACGGCCGATATCAGGTGCGCCAGGCCGAGCCGCCCGGTCCATGACAGGAAGACCGCAACGAGGATCGGCGTCATGAGCCATGCGAAGGCGATTGCCGAGAACAGGCTCGGCTGCCCGACGCTGGCCAGGTAGACCGGAAAGACGACCAGCGCCAGCAGGCCACCCAGCAGATGTGATGTGATGAAAGACTTGTGGCGCGCCGCAGTCAGAGGTTTGTCTTGTGCCGACTCATGGACCAAGGACTCGAAATAGGCGCTCAACTCGCGCGTACGCGTAAACAGGCTCAATTTTCCCTCAGCGCCACCCAGACGTGCACTGTCCCGACCATTATTTACGTCAAGTATCTTCCGTGTCGTTTAATGAATACTGAAGGCCGTGGGGCCAGACACCGGCCAAACATGCCGCAGCGTCATTTATCCCGGCATTTGCCCGTCGAAATCGTCCCATGGTTAAAGAACCGCTACGCGGCGCTTTCACGGTTCCGCCACATCATCGATCGGCCACCGCGACCCGTTACTCCCCGGCATTGCCGTTCCGCGGAACGAACACGCGCGCGTCCGTTCCTGTCTGCTTGACGGCAGAGCACCGAGAGAAAATTCATTTAAATCAGATGGTTGTATTCGGTCCGTCACGCGCGGAAGCAACCGGATAGCTCCGACAAACCCAAAACCGGATTTGGTCGAAAAGGCTCTAAGGCAGGACCGGTTCGGATTAATTACAATTTTATTCAATTTTTATTCGAACTTGGCTCAATCTCTATTCAAATGTAGCCACCCACATTCCGAGTAAATTATTTCGCCGCTGCTAGAGTTCGCCCATCGCTTAAACAGTTGATCTGTTTTGGAGAGGGCAAACAAATGTTTCTGATTAGGACGGCCTTTTGGCTGGGTCTTCTGATTCTGCTTCTGCCGACGGACAAGCAGCAGCAGCAGGAAATCTATGGCAATGCTCATGCGACCGTGAAGGACCTGGGATCGTTCTGCGAGCGGAACCCGGGTGTGTGCGAAGCCTCGAAGAAGGCGGCACATACTTTTAGCGAGAAAGCCCAGTTCGGTGCCCGGATGGTCATGGACTTCATCCAGGAAAAAGCCGGAGACGGTCAAACCACCGCGACGACTGCGTCCGACCGCCGTCCGTCGTTCCTGCAGCAGGACTCGGCGAACACGCTTACGCAGGACGACCTGCGTCCGGCCTGGTCGGTTCCGGCAAGCGATACCGGTGTTTGAGCATGGCCTGCACTCGCGCACCTCATCCATGCGGAGCTGCAAGTCATTGACGATCTAGCTGAAAAGGGCATTCGGCGCATGCGCCGGGATCGAAGGGGAATGAAATCGGTTTTGCTGTGACGGCCCGGCGACGCCCGTCCGGCGAACCTTGGAGAGTTTGACGGCAGCCAGTGTCTGCCTGGCACGCACCCCGGGCGTTTCCCCCTGCCCTTTCCCGCCCGGGGTGCGTGCATTCTTTTGCCGGCGGCAATCGCATCAATCGTGACGTCCGGCCTGCGCTCCAGCGCTTTTCACAATACGCGCGATCGGGTAGTGATACTGTTCGAATGAACGTTCGAACGGACACTGGCAGACGATGACGCTTGAGAACATTCTCTCCGACTTCGAGTTTCTCGACGAGTGGGAAGACAGATACCGCTACATCATCGAGCTTGGACGCAAGCTTGAACCGCTGAGCGACGAAGACCGATCCGATCGCAACAAGGTGCAGGGTTGCGTCAGCCAGGTGTGGCTTGCGACGACGATCGAGCCCGACGGCGCCGACAACGGGCCGCGCCTGCGTTTCGTCGGTGACAGTGACGCGCTCATCGTCCGTGGCCTGATCGCCATTCTCTTCGCCATCTATTCGGACAAACCGGCATCGGAGATCCTCAAGACGGATGCTCAGGCGATCTTCAATGATCTGGGCCTCGGCGAACACCTCACGCCACAGCGTTCAAACGGCTTCGTTTCGATGGTCGACCGCATTCAAAGAGATGCGCGGCACGCACTTGAAGGCGCGGCAGCCGTTCACTAGGGCCGATCCCGTGGGTTAAGAGTTAACCGCCTGTTTCATATCGGCAATTTCATCAGAATCCGGGCGGATCGCGCAATTCGGAACCGCGAAGTCGTAGCACAGGACCTTGTTCACGGTCTGGCCGTCGTCCGACAAGGGCAGCCGCAACCAAAACAAGGTGATGTGCTCCCGTTCGCAGATCGGTCCTTGAACCGCGCCCTGAAGCGGCACCGCCTTTTCAACAAGCCTGCGGTAGACCGCCCGCCAGTATTCGGCCTTCTCTCCCCATTCGAGATCGCCAAGGCATTTTCCGGTGAGTTCAAAACCGTAGACACTGCGAACGCGCGTTCCCGCGAGCCGCACCACGGCATCCGGCAAACCATCGAGGATGTCTATGAGACAGATGTCCGGCAGGTATTGCCGCATTGCAGTCGGGTCGAGATCGGCCCGCGCCGGCATAAGGCGGTGCTGCGCACAGGATCGCCAATAGTCGTAAACCTGACGCTGCTCGCGCGTTATGAGCTGCGCCCGAAATGCCAGCTCGGACGTCATGGCCCCCTCATGAATTTCCGATTCGCGTCGCAAAAAGACAACATCCGCGAATCAGCCGCATCGCTTCGACTATGGTCGATCCGGCGAGTCCTCCGCAAGTGCGCGGCGTGATTTTTTTTGAAATTTTCCGACTGAGATTCAGACAAAAAAAGAGGGCCGCTAAGGCCCTCTCTTAAACCATTGTATCACCTGACGAGCGCGGCGGCGCCGCGACACGCAAAGCTAGCCTTTTCTGCGCTGCCCCAACCCCATCTTCTTGGCCAGTGCCGAGCGCGCGGCTGCGTAGTTCGGCGCAACCATCGGATAGTCGTGCGGCAGGTTCCACTTGTCCCGGTATTCCTCGGGCGTCAGGTTGTAGTGCGTGCGCAGGTGACGCTTGAGGGATTTGAACCTCTTACCGTCCTCCAGGCAAATGATGTAATCCGGCGTGACCGATTTCTTGACCGGGACGGCCGGGTTGAGCTCTTCTACGATCGGCTGGGCGGCCTTCGCTGCGGCCTTGCTCAGCGCGTCATATGTATCGTTTATGAGTGAAGGCAGATCACTCGAAACGACGGTATTGTTGCTAACGTACGCGGAAACGATATCCGCCGTCAGCTCAACAAGCCCCTCAGTGATTTTCTTATCTTCCATTTACGTCATCTCCCATTTGGAAAGATATTTCAGGCACCAAAATAATTCATACACAAAGATCAAAAAGAAATTGTCCAGATTTTGTCGGAATCAAAAATAAATTCCAGATCAGTTTCAGATCGTTTGGTTGTCTAGATACGCGTAATCAACGTTACCGGATCGGTTGTCTGAAACTCAAAAAGTCGACTGGTCAGAATGTAGACGTGTATTACGCAAATTTCAAGCAACGTGGATTATTTAGTAAACGATTCTCGCATCCACCGCATTTTGGGCGTAAGTACTTGTCCGTGAACGGATAATTGAGCCCGTGCGGAGAGGACAACACTCTTTTTTGCGTGAGCAGGACGAGAACCGCACCGAAAATTCGTTCGATTTCGCAGGAATTGCAACTTTTGCGCTAATCGAAGGCCGCCTCTGATTCTGGCTGGTCGTCAATACTTGGTCAAAACAAAGTGATCTTGGATCAAAAAATGGTTTGTTTCAGTTTTAGACTTCAAGATCGTTGTAACGCGATGATCCGAAACGCCGGCCGATCGTTCCGGGGGCACGAAATTTCTACTAAAAGTAGTAGACGATCAGGCAGGCGCCCAGAAGCAGGGTTGTCCAAAACGCCATGCTTCCTGTCGGCCAGCTTCGGGCAAGCACGCCCTGCGGCCCGTGATGGCGGTACAGCCTGGTCAGAAAGGCTTTGACGGTGCGCGTCAACGTTGCCGTGCTTCGGGAGTCGATCTGGTGCCCGAACGCCATGAGGGACTGAAGCACCGACTTGCCGAGCCGACGATAGGTCCAGTCGAAATCGAGATTTATCGACTTCAGCTCCGGCGGATACAGGCCGGTGCGCATCAGCACCGTGAAGGCCAGGGCCGAGAACATGAGCAACTGAAGCTGCGTCACCACATGCTCAAGGCTGTAGGGGTGATAATCCACCGCAAACGGAAGATAGGCATAGAGCAGGCCAGGCATGACGCCCAGTCCGATACAGAACGCGGCTGCGATCGCCATGGCGACGAGCATGTTGATCGGCGCTTCTTCGCACCGTTTTCCCGAGTCGTGCGCAAAGAAGGCGAAGTACGGGATCTTGATACCGGAATGATGAAACACGCCGGCGCTGGCGAACAACAGCACCAGCCAGGTCCAGAAATATCCCTCCTTCATGGCGGCCGACAGGATCAGGGATTTGCTGATGAATCCGCTGAACAGGGGGAATGCCGAGATCGAGGCGGCGCCGATGATGCAAAAGACCGTGGTCCATGGCATCGATTTGTAAAGGCCACCGAGTTCCGATCCCTTTATGGTGCCGACACGGTACAGGACCGCCCCCATCGACATGAACAGCAGCGCCTTATAGAGGATGTGGCAGAACGCGTGCGCGGCGGTACCGTTGAGCGACAGTTCGGTGCCGATCCCGATACCGACAACCATGAAGCCGAGCTGGTTGTTCAGGCTATAGGCCAACACGCGCCGCAAATCGTTCTCGATCACGGCGTAAAAGATCGGGAAGGCCGTCATGGTCGCGCCGATGGGCACCAGAATTTCCGTGCCCGCGTAACCTCGCGCAAGACTATAGACCGCAAGTTTGGTGGTGAAGGCCGACAGCCAGACGGTTCCGGTGACGGTCGCTTCGGGATAGGCATCCTCAAGCCAGTTATGCAGGAGCGGGAAGGCACATTTGATTCCGAAAGCGAGGAAGATCAGCACGCCCGCCTGCGTCTCCAGGCCCAGCGCATCGAAGCTGATTGAGCCCGAGGCGTGGTATTGCAGCAGCACGCCGAAGAACAGCAGCAATCCCGAAAGAACCTGGATCATCAGGTAACGCATGCCGGCGCGGTAGGACGCTTCCGTGCCGCGGGCCCATATCAGCACGACGGAAGCGATTGCGGTGCCTTCCCAGAAGACGAAGAGCGTCACCAGATCGCCGGCGAAAACGGCGCCGACGGCGCTGCCCGCATATATCAGGCTCGCCATGTTCTGCACCGCATCGCGCACATGCAGGGAGTAGATTACCGATACGAACGCCGCGATCAGGAAAATATATCCGAAGATGCTGCTGAGGCGGTCGACCCGCAGCGTAACCAGGCTCATGCCGAGGAACTCAAACGCGCCGAACGAGCCATAGGGAAGTGTCGCAAGATGCGCAAAGGCCAGCACCGGCAGGGCAAGCATGTATGTCGAGCGCACCCAGCCGCGCAGCATCGGCACCAACAGCGCGCCGAGAATGAGGATGAGCCCTGGCGACACGTCAGTCATCGTAGTAGTCCTCCGGCCGCATCAGGAGCCGGCGTAGTTCCTTGGCCGCGAGCACAAGCGCCACGCATGCCAAGAAACCGTAGATGCCGTAGAAGCCAAGCCAATGCTCGATGGCGAACGGTCCGTGCTTGTGGATCAAGGGATCGATGACCAAAAGCAGGCCGCAAATGGCGTAGAGCGCGTAAACAATCTTGTTCACGTTGCGGGGCTCATCGAGCCAATAGCGTTTTTCACCATTCGAGGCGGGTGTCCGCTTGCCCTGTTGTTTTCTTTTCGTCATGGCACTCCTCCGGCCAGCAATGGCCCCGCTTGGGACACGGCACCTTTTAGAAGTTCCTCGATCGCACCGGCCTGGAAAAACAGCACCACGCAAAGCAAGGCCGTGACAATGCATGCGAAAACGCATGGGAAGGGTGCCTCTTTGATCCGCACCCTGGAGCCGGCCGCCAGATCGGGCGGCGGATGCATATAGCCCCGCACCACGACCGGCATGAGATACGCGATATTGAGCAAGGAGCTCACGATCAGCACACCGATGACAAACAGGTGACCGCTGTCCACCGCACCGGCTGCGATGAACCACTTGCTCCAGGTTCCGCCGAGCGGCGGCAATCCAATGATGCTCAACGAACCGATGAAGAAGGCAAACAAGGTGACGGGCATGATCCGGCCAATACCCACCATGTCGCTGACTTCCGTCTTGTGTGTCGCCACATAGATGGCGCCGGCACAGAAGAACAAGGTGATCTTTCCGGCCGCATGCATGGCGATATGCATGCCGCTTCCGATCAGGCCCATGGCGTTCGCAAAGGACGCACCCAGCACGACATAGGCAAGCTGGCTCACCGTGGAATAGGCCAGCCGCGCCTTCAGGTTGTCTTTGGTCAGGGCGATAACGGACGCCATGACGAGGCTGAACGCGGCGACGAAGACGAGCCATTCGCCGGCACCGGTTTCGCTCAGCAGATTGAGCCCGAAGACGTAGATGATGACCTTGGAGACGGTGAACACGCCGGCCTTGACCACGGCCACCGCATGCAGCAGCGCACTCACGGGCGTGGGCGCGACCATCGCGGCAGGAAGCCATTTGTGAAATGGCATCAGCGCCGCCTTGCCGATGCCGAACATGAACAGTCCGAGCACGAGCATCAGGGTCAGCTTGTCAGCCTTGCCGGTAAAGATCCCGCCCGGCATGAAATCGAGCGTCCCGGCAATGAAAGCCGTCGCGATGATCGCCGGCAACATAAGGACGGTCGATGTGCCCAGGAGCAACAGCAGATAGGTGCGCGCGCCTTCCCGCGCGGTATCGTCGGCCTTGTGAGCGACCAACGGGTAGGTCGAAAGCGTCAACGCCTCATAGAAGAGGAAGAGCGTGAACAGGTTCGCCGCGAACGCGACGCCCATCGTGCTCGCGAGTGCAATGGCGAAACAGATATAGAAGGGTGTCTGACGCGGCTCCTTGTTGCCGCGCATGTAGCCGATCGAATAGATGGAATTGACGATCCAGAGCCCGGATGCGACGCAGGCAAACAGCATCCCGAGCGGCTCGACCTCAAACCTGATCTCAATGCCCGGCACGACAGGGAAAGCGCCCGTCGCGAGCTCCTGCCCGTCGATCAAACGGCCAAGTATCGTAAGAACGATCGCGAACAGTACGCCCGCCGTTACCAGCGTCGTCGTCTCGCGCAGGTTCGGGTACTGCGACGTAGCCCAGATAAGGACCGCGCCGAGCGTCGGAACGACTAGCGACAGAGCAATCAGTGTCTCACCGGTCATCGCGCCCCCGAAAGTAGCCACTTGGCCGCCGTTTCCGCGACATACTCGGTCAGCCAGGTGTCAAAGCCGAAATAAATCGTGGCAGCGGTAAGCAGGAGCGTCGGCAGCAGCATGCTGAGCGGCGGTTCCTTGGCGCCTTTGGCCGCCGGCACAACGTCCCGGAACCACATCACCTCAACATAGCGGCCCACGTAAAGCACGGAGATAATCGAGCTCAGGACGATCAGTATGACAAGCCACCACCAGCCGTCCTGAGCCGCACCCAGCCCCAGATACCACTTCGTAACGAAACCGACGGTTCCCGGTATGCCGAGGAGGCTGAATCCGGCAACGACGAATGCGCCGGCCGTCCACGGCATTTGCTTGCCGATCCCGCCGAGGTCTTCGATCCTGACCGAGCCGATACGGAAGAACATCGCGCCCACCGCCATGAACAGTGTGGCCTTCGTAAGCGCGTGGTTGAAAAGGTGCACGATGCCGCCCGTCAGACCTGTCTCGTTGGCGATACCGATACCGAGCGTGATGTAGCCGATCTGGCCAACGGACGAGTAGGCAAGCATCCGCTTGATGTTGTTCTGGAACACGGCGACGATCGATGCGCCGAACATGGCCGCCAGGGAAAGAGCCAGGAAGATCCAGGATATGGGCAGATCGGCATATATCACCGAAACGCCGAATACGCTGAAGAAGTACCGCATGAGCAGATACACCGCGACCTTGGTTGCCGTTGCCGACAGGAACGCCGTGGCCATTGACGGTGCATATGCGTAGGCGTTCGGCAGCCAGACATGCAGCGGAAACAGCGCCAGCTTCAGACTGATGCCGACGGTGAGAAACGCCAGAGCCGCGAGAACCGCGCGGGATTCCTCGATGCCCGCGAGACGGTTCGCTATGTCGACCAGGTTGAGCGTACCGGTCATGGAATACAGCAGCCCGACTCCGATCACGTAGAATGTGGCACCGATGGTTCCCATGATCAGATACTGGTAGGCCGCCAGCAGCGCCCTGCGGTCGCGTCCCATGGCAATGAGCGCGTATGTCGCGAGCGACGAGATTTCCATGAACACAAAGGCGTTGAATGCGTCGCCGGTGATCGCGATGCCGAGCAGACCGCACAGGCACAGCAGGTAGATCGAGTAGAACCATGCCTGTCGATCAGCGGGAATCTCCTGCTCCACGCTGCGCTTCGCGTACGGCATGATCACCGCGCCGATGACGGACACCAGAACCAGCACGTAGGCGTTGAAGACATCGACGCGGTACTCGATGCCGAAAGGCGGCCTCCAGCCGCCGAGCGCATAGGAGATCGTCCCGCCATTAATGACCTGGGCGAGCAACCCCACCGCGATGAACGGCATCGCAATACTGACGATCAGCGAGACGAACCAAGCCGCGCTGCCGCGCTTGAGAAACGCGCACAGGACTGCGCCGAGCAGCGGAAGGACGACTTGGAGGGCCGGCAGATGCTCTGAGATCATTCGTCCTCGTCCTCAGCGAATATTTCATCCTCCTCGATCGTCCCGAACGCCTCGTTGATGCGAACGACCAGCGCCAAACCCAGGGCGATGGTCGCTATGCCGACAACGATGGCGGTGAGGATCAGAACGTGAGGAAGCGGATTCGAATACACCGTGAACTGAGGGGAGAGGATTGGGGGGGTGCCGCCGAGGATCTTTCCCGGCGAGAGGTAGAGAAGGTAGACGGATGTCTGAAAGACGCTCAGGCCGACCAGCTTTTTGATCATGTTGCCGCGTGCCACGACAATGTAGAGGCCCGACACCATCAGGACGATGATGATCCAGTGATTGTAGTGGGCAACGATCTCCTGCAGAACGTTCATCAGCGCCCCCTGCCGACGAATGAGTAGAAGATCGCTACAAGCGTGCCGGTAACGGTTACCAGCACACCGATCTCGACGAGGATGATGCCGTATTCCTGACCGTGCGGAGAGTCCGGACCAAGCGGCGAGTAGTTCAGATAGTTCTCGCCGAGCAGGAGACCGACAACGCCGACGCCGGCGAAGATGCCCACCCCGGCGGGGACCATCATTTCCACCACGCGCGGCGGGACGATCCGTTGCGCGGCCTCGAGACCGAAAATGATGGAATAGAAGAACACCATCGCAGCGGCCACGACCCCGGCCTGGAACCCGCCGCCCGGACCGACTTCGCCGTGGAATTGTACATACATCGCGAAGACCAGCATGAACGGAATGAAGATCTTCGCTGCAATACGGAAAACGACGTCGAGTTTCATCGGCGAATCCTCCGGCGTTTCGGCCCCGGTTTCACGTTACGTTTGCCCTTGAGCAGCATGAGCACCGCGATTCCGGCGGTGAAAATGACCGTCACTTCGCCCAACGTGTCGAAGCCGCGATAGCTGGCCAGCACAGCCGTGACGACGTTGACTGCGAGCGTGTCGCGTTGCGAGTTCTCCAGATAATAAGGCGCGATGTGCGTATTGACGGGCGTGTCCGCCGCGCCGAAAGGCGGCAGGGCGAACGTGCCGACGACGAGGGCTATGCCGGTCCCGACGGCCACGAAAAGGGGCAGAAGCGGCGTGTGAATCGGAGTGGTCTCCTGCGCTTTGGTCAGGTAAAGGGTCGCCAGCATCAGCACCGTCGAAACACCCGCCCCCACCGAAGCCTCCGTCATGGCCACGTCGACCGCGTCGAGCACGATCATGACGCTTGCCATGAGGAAGCTGTAGATACCGCCGAGGATAACGACCGCGAACAGATTGCGGAGCCGCACGATGCCGAACACGACAACGGCGAGCAACGTCAGAAGGACCATGTTGATCAGCGCTTCTATGACCGGGTCCTCCTGGTTGAGCGGGGCGTTTTCCCTCCGGCGGCACTCGGCTTTGCGGCCCGCGGTTTCCGTTTGGGTGCGCTTTTCTTTGTTCTGCCGGGCGTACTGGCTGTCTCCGGTTTCTCCTGTATGCCGGGTCCGGCAAGGACCTTCCTTCCCACGCCCGTCGGCTTGATGCCTTCATGGAGCGTGGCCTGCGCAAGGGCATGAGTGGCGATCGGGCTCGTAAAGAAGATGATCCCGAATATGATCGCGAGCTTCACCGTCACAAAGATGCTGAAGCCGGACAGAAACATCATGCCGACCAACAGCAGACCCGCGCCGACCGTGTCGGAAATGCCCGCCGCATGCATCCGGGTGAAGACATCGGGCATGCGATAGATTCCGATCGCACCGACAACGAAGAAGAATGCGCCTGCAAGAATCAGGATGCTGCCGATCATGTCCCCCACTGCCGACATTACGAGTCCTCCGGCTCCTCGCCACCCTGGTGGCTCAGATCGCCATAGCGGAAGTACTTGAGGACGGCGAGCGTCCCGATGATGTTGAGAAGGGCGTACAGAATGCCGATATCGAGGAACTCCGGACGGCCAGTGAGAAAACCGACGAGCGCAAGCAGCAGAATCGCGCCAGTCCCGATCGCGTTCCCGGCAAGCACCCGGTCGAACACCGTGGGGCCCCTCAACGCGCGCAGCACGCCGAAGCAAAGCGCCACGAGAATCGCGATGCATGCCAATGCGAGTGTCGCGTGCGTCATGTGCCACCCTCAAACTGCTTGACGCGGTCGTCCATGGTGCCCTTGGCCAGATCCTCGGCGCCCGCGCGCGTGATCGCGTGAACCAGAAACTCGTTGCCGCTGACCCGGGCCGTGACGGTGCCGGGCGTCAGGGTGATCGAGTTCGCGTAGGTGGCAATACCGACGGGCGTGCGCTGGCTGGCGCGTACGCGAATGAGGGTGGGTGAAATCGGCAGCTTGGGACTGAGGATGATTTTCGTGACGTCCCACGCGGACTTGGCAATCTCGAGTCCGAGCCACGGCCAGTAGGTCACCGCGCGCGGCGAAAGGTGGATCGGATGACCTTCCTCGTCGGCGATGTCCATGCGGCGTGACAGCAGCACGACACCGATGACGGAGACAAAGCCCGCCGTAACCGTGATGACCGTGTAATGACCGGACAGCACCAGCCAGAAGCAAGCTAGGACCAGTCCAAGACTCCAATAAAGCACGCGACCCCTCCCCCTTTTGGGCACGTAGCTACATGTCCGGCTTCGAATGTCGAGTTACGATAACGCCTTGATCCGCGTTTGTGAAACGACTACCGACCGATTCGCTGTGCCGGGATTGTTGGCAGATTTGCCCAATCGATCAAGTTTGACTTGGATAATGGGAGATTCGGTGGCACGACATCCAGATGCCGACAAGCGTGGCCTGGACTGTATTCACATGCGGCGAATGGTAAGCTACGCACGCCACGGCAACATCAACCAACGGTTGATAAACCCCTGAATTGCAACCTATTAGGGCCTCAACCGCCTCACATCACCCTTTGGAGAACGGGTCATGAGTACCAAGGACAAACAGACGAAAATCCAGAAATCGGATGCCGAATGGCGAGAACAGCTGACGGCCGAGCAGTATCACATCACCCGGCTTCACGGGACAGAACCACCCTTCTCGCATCCCTACAATGCGACGAAGAAGGACGGCACCTTCAATTGCGTGTGCTGCGGTAAGCCGTTGTTCACGTCTACCGACAAGTTCGACTCAGGTACCGGCTGGCCCAGTTTCACGGCACCGGTTTCCCAGGATGCCCTCAGCGAGTATGAAGACCGGAAGCTGTTCATGAAACGCACCGAGGTGCGCTGCGCGACCTGCGACTCGCATCTGGGTCACGTGTTCCCGGACGGCCCAGAGCCCACCGGTCTGCGCTACTGCATCAACGGCCTCGCGCTGAAACACGACGACGACGAAACGTAGCCTGCCAGGTCCAAATTTTTCGAGAATTCACCCATGAACAAAGTTGCGTCTCCGCCCGCCCCGCCCGTGACCGAAACGCGTCCGCTGCAAGACACCCGGCACGGCATCACGAGAACCGATGACTACGCCTGGCTGAGAGCGGACAACTGGCAGGACGTCATGCGCGACCCGTCGGTTCTGGCCGCCGACATCCGCGCCGTTCTGGAGGCGGAAAACAGCTACACCGCCGCGTTGATGGCCGAAACGGAAGACCTGCAGGACGTCCTGTTCGCGGAGATGAAAGGCCGTATCAAGGAAGACGATTCCAGCGTCCCGGCGCCCGACGGTCCCTTTGCCTACTACACGCGATACATCACGGGCGGGCAGCATCCCCTGTTCTGCCGGCGCCCGCGCGAGGGCAATGACGATCAGGTTCTGATCGACGCGAACAAGCTCGCCGAGCCGCATACCTATTTTCGTATCGGCGGCGTTTCGCACAGCCCGAACCACAAGCTCATCGCATATTCGAGCGACACGAACGGCTCGGAATACTACGCGCTGCGCGTGCTCGATATCGGAACCGGCGACGAGCTCGGCATGCCGATCCCCGATACCGCGGGCGGCGCGGTCTGGGCGAACGACAGCCGGACGCTGTTTTACTCCCGGCTCGACGAGAACCACCGCCCGCGCCAGATCTTCCGCCACACGCTCGGTACGGCGCCGGATGAGGACGTGCTCGTCTATGAAGAAGCCGATCCCGGGTTCTTTGTCGGCGTCGGCATGACGCAGAGCCGCAAGTTCATCGTCATCGACGCACACGATCACCAGACATCGGAGGTGCGGATCATCAATGCGGACGCCCCGGGCTCGGAACCGCGGCTGGTGTCCGCACGCGATACCGGACACGAGTATTCGGTCGAGCATCACGGCGACACGCTGATCATCCTGACCAACGCGGACGGCTCGGAAGACTTCAAGATCGTCGAGGCGCCGGTCGACGCGCCTGGCCGCGAGAACTGGCGCGAGATCGAGCCTCACAGGGCCGGGCGCCTCATTCTCGACGTCGTGCCCTTCAAGAACCATCTTGTCAGGCTCGAGCGCGAGGACGGCCTTCCGCGTATCGTCATCCGGCAAATGGCGGACGGCTCGGAGCACGATATCGCATTCGAGGAGGATGCCTACTCACTCGGCCTGTCCTCGGGCTATGAGTACGACACCTCAATGGTACGGTTCACCTATTCGTCGATGACGACGCCGGCCCAGGTATTCGACTACGACATTGCGAGCCGCGAACGCACCTTGCGCAAGACGCAGGAAGTCCCGAGCGGCCACGATCCGGCCAATTACGTCACGCGGCGGATCATGGCCCCGGCGCATGACGGCGAAGAGATCCCCGTGTCGCTGCTCTATGCCAGGGAAACGCCGCTCGACGGGTCGGCGCCGCTGCTGCTTTACGGTTACGGGGCCTACGGTATCTCCATACCGGCAAGCTTCAACACCAACTGCCTCAGCCTGGTGGACCGGGGCCTGGTCTATGCCATCGCACACATTCGCGGCGGCAGGGACAAAGGCTATCGCTGGTACCGAGAAGGACGCGGCGCCGCCAAGACCAACACCTTCAGGGATTTCATTTCCGCGGGCGAACATCTCGCACGCGAGAAATTCACATCGCGCGGACACATCGTCGCCCATGGCGGGAGCGCCGGCGGAATGCTGATGGGTGCGGTCGCCAACATGGCGCCCGATCTGTTTGCCGGGGTCATCGCCGAAGTCCCCTTTGTCGACGTGCTCAACACGATGCTCGACGACACACTGCCGCTGACGCCTCCGGAATGGCCGGAATGGGGCAATCCGATCGCCGACAAGGCCGCCTACGAGACCATTGCCGCCTATTCCCCCTATGACAACGTCACGTCACAAAGCTATCCCAACATTCTGGCGTTGGCCGGTTTGACAGACCCGCGCGTGACCTATTGGGAACCCGCCAAGTGGATCGCGAAGCTTCGCGCCATGAAGTCAAACGATCCTCTCGTCCTGCTGAAGACGAACATGGATGCGGGGCACGGCGGGGCGTCCGGCCGGTTCGACCGATTGAAGGAAGTGGCGATCGCCTACGCCTTCGCACTGAAAGTGACCGGAAAGCTCTGAATGTACAGACTGATCTCGCGTTGTTTGCTGCTGGTGATGGTTTGCGCGCTCGCGCCTGCCGCATGGGCGACCGAGTTCAAGGTAAGGTACATTTCCGCAAGCCCCGAAGAATTGGCAAATCCTCACGACATCGAGCTGTCATCGACCGGCAAGCACCTCTACGTGGCCGATCTCGGCAACAACCGGGTGGCCGTGCTGGATGCGCGTTCACTGCAGATCCTCGGCGGCTTCGGAGAGAAGGAAGGCCTCGCCGCGCCGCATGACGTTCATATCGGGCCGGACGGGCGCCTCTATGTCGCCGACACCGGAAACGACAGGATCGTCATCTACGAGATAGACGGCGTGAACGGGAAAAAGGTCGGCGAGCTGGCGGGCGGGATCGCCGCGCCGGAAGGCGTGTACGCCCAGTCTGAGAATCGCGTCTATGCGACGGGCGCGCGCAGCGGCAACATCGTCGTGTTTGAGAACAACGAGATTGCCGCCGAGGCGAAGGGGCTTCGCTCCCCTCACGACGTGATCGCCGATGGCAACGGGTCCTATTGGGTAGCGGATGCGGGCAACGACCGCATGGTGTTGATGTCCAAGGACCTGAAAACGGAGCGCGTCCTCGAGGGCGATGCGTATGGTTTCAACGGACCCCGCTATCAGGACATGACCGACGACGGTTTGCTCGTCGTCGCCGACAAGTACGCGCACTCGATCAAGGCAATTGCGCCCGATGGCGGCCTTGTCGGCGTGATCGGCACGGGCGAAAGCGGCAAAGGCCCGGACACCTTCACCACGCCGGAAGGTGTTGTTATCCGCCATAACGATATCTGGTTTGCCGACAGCGGCAATAATCGTATCGTGCGCTACCGCAGAGTGCGATAATACCAACCAGCCCCATTTGAGTATTTCGAGCGAGGAAACCATGAGCCAGCCGGCGCACAAACACGATATATCTCCAACCAAGGTCAAATTCGACTGGACCGATCCGTTGGATATCGATGGTCAGCTCACCGAGGAGGAGCGGATGGTGCGGGACAACGCACACCGCTTTGCCCAGGACAAGCTGATGCCGCGCGTGCTCGAGGCGTTTCGCAACGAGAACTTCGATACCGAGATCATGCGCGAGATGGGCGCGCTCGGCATGCTCGCCGTGACCCTGCCGGAAGAATATGGCGGCTCGGGAATGAGCTATGTGTCGTACGGCCTGATCGCCCGCGAAGTTGAACGCGTGGATTCCGGGTACCGGTCGGCCATGAGCGTGCAGAACTCCCTGGTCATTTACCCGATCTTCGCCTACGGCACCGAGGAGCAGAAGCGCAAGTTCCTTCCCAAGCTGGCGTCCGGCGAAATGATCGGCTGTTTCGGCCTGACCGAACCGGACCACGGCTCGGATCCGGGCGGCATGCGCACGCGCGCGGTGAAGACCGACGGCGGATACATCCTCAAGGGCGCCAAGACGTGGATATCGAATGCCCCGAGCGCCGATGTCTGCGTCGTCTGGGCCAAGACCGAGGACGGCGTCATTCGCGGGTTTCTCGTCGAGCGCGGAGCCAAGGGCCTCTCAACGCCGAAGATCGAGGGCAAGTTCTCGCTGCGCGCCTCGGAGACCGGCGAGATCGTTCTTGATGATTGTTTCGTGCCGGAAGAGAACCTTCTGCCCGGCGCGGAAGGACTGGGCGGACCGTTCAAATGCCTCAACCGCGCGCGCTTCGGTATCTCCTGGGGCGTCATTGGCGCCGCGGAGTTCTGCTGGCACGCAGCCCGCCAATATGTGCTCGACCGTGAGCAGTTCGGACGCCCGCTGGCCGCCAATCAGCTCGTCCAGAAAAAGCTCGCCGACATGCAGACCGAGATCGCGCTCGGGCTGCAGGGTGCGCTCCAGCTCGGACGCATCTTCGACAACGGCAATGAATGGCCGGAATCGATCTCCCTGTTGAAGCGCAACAACACCGGCAAGGCGCTCGACGTGGCGCGGGTTGCGCGGGACATGCATGGCGGCAACGGGATCGTCGACGAGTATCACGTGATCCGGCACATGCTGAACCTGGAAACCGTGAACACGTACGAAGGCACGCACGACATTCACGCACTGATCCTGGGACGCTCGCAGACCGGTATACAGGCGTTCTGCTGAGCAAACGTCGGCTTCCGGCCAATTTCTTGCGCTGCCAATTCGTTGCGTCTAGTGTGCGCGCGACGACGACTTCCCCTTTATAACCGTTGGAGATGACCGTGGCGTTCGAACTTCCTGACCTACCTTATGCGTATGACGCACTTCAGCCCTACATGTCGGCTGAGACCCTCGAATATCATCATGACAAACACCACAAGGCCTATGTCGACAACGGCAACAAGCTGCTCGAAGGGTCGGGGCTTGAAGGCAAGAGCCTGGAAGAGATCGTGGTTGCCTCGCACGGGACGAATCCCGGCCTCTTCAACAATGCGGCCCAGCACTACAATCACATTCACTTCTGGAAATGGATGAAAGGCGATGGCGGCGGAACCAGCCTGCCGGGTGCGCTCGAGGCCAAGATCAGCGAGGACCTCGGCGGGTACGATGCGTTCAAGAAGGATTTTGTCGATGCCGGGCTGACCCAGTTCGGGTCGGGCTGGTGCTGGCTCGCGCTGAAGGATGGTAAGCTGGAAATCATGAAGACGCCGAACGGCGAGAATCCGCTGACCCACGGCGCGGCACCGTTGCTTGGTTGCGACGTGTGGGAGCACTCCTACTACATCGACTATCGCAACGCGCGTCCCAAGTACCTCGAAGCCTGGGTCGACAGTCTCATCAACTGGGACTACGTGCTTGAGCTGTACGAGGCGGCAAGCTAGACCCGACGCAAATCACGTTCTCGAAGGGCCGGGTGAACACGCTTCCCGGCCCTTTTCATTTGCGAGTCCCGATTACTGAGACTTGGGCGTGTCCGCGATTGCCGTCAGGTGCTCCAGCAGCGCGGCGATCTGGTCCGGTTCGAACTGGAACACCGGCATGTCCGGATGGCCTGTCACGATGCCTTCGGCAAGCGCCTCTTCCAGTGTTTCCACCGGCCACTTCGCAGCAAAGGTCCGGAACGGTGGCGCCTCGGCCAGCTTGCTCTCATCCGATGTGTCGATGGCGTGGCAGCGCGCGCAATACTGTTCGGCAAGCAGCTTGCCCTCCGCGGCCAGGTTCTTGTCCTGCGCCTGCGGCGAGGTCACGGGCAGTGCGAACGCGAAGATTGTCGCGGCAAGGGCGAGCCCTATCTTTGTTTGTGTCATGGTCGGCATCGGTTCCTGCCAGTCCGGTTCGCCCGGACGCGCGTCTGAACGCACAAATCCATACGATGAACGCGCACAACCGGGTTTGATCTTGATCATGTATGGCTAGAAGCCAAACATCTTCTTAACCCGATCAAACGCGCCGTCGGCCGCTTCCTCGATCGTATCCCAGACGTTTCCGGCAGCGTCGGCCGCGGAAGCAATGACATTCTTGGCCGCCGAACTCTCAAACAGCTCGAGCTTGGCCAGCGTGTTCGGGCCGACGAGGCCGTCGGCCTTGAGGCCGTTCTTCTCCTGGAATGCCTTCACGGCTTTCTCCGTACCGGCGCCGAACTTGCCGTCGGCGTCGATACCGAGTTTCTCCTGCATCGCCTTCACGGTCGTCCCGCGCGTACCGCGGCGGAGCAGGACGAGATCATAGAGCTCCATCTGCGAAAACGTGTCGGGGCCGGCGATACCGTCGACCTTGAGACCGTTCGCCTGCTGATAGTCCTTGAGCGCCTTTTCCGTGCCCGAGCCGAAAACTCCGTCCGCTTCGATGCCGAGTTTTTCCTGCAAGCGCTTGACGGGCTCTCCGCGCAAACCCTTCAACAAAATGGCCATTCGCCCCTCCTTGATGATTGAAATACCGAAAGAAACCTGAACTGCCCCGGATTTGGTCGAAGAGGCTCTAGAAGCCCTTCTTCAGGCTGCCGAGGATTCCCCGCACGAGCGCACGCCCGAGAGCCGTGCCCATTGAGCGGGCGACCGACTTCGTGAGCGCCTCGGTCGTGCTCTGCCGGCGCGAACTGCGGCGCCGAGATCGCGTCGATTTGGAGCTTGAGGCAGAGTCGCCACCGAGCCAGTCAGGCAGCGAAAACCCGCCGCGGGTCTCGGTTTCTTCCTCCGACTCCTGCGCCCGCTGCTTTTCTTCCTGTTCCGCCTTTGCCTTGGCGCGCCCCTGCAGGATCTCATAGGCCGACTCACGATCAACGCTCTTGTCGTAGACGCCGAGCACCGGGCTCTTGTCGATCACGTCCTGCCGCTCCTGCTTGGTCAGCGGACCAAGACGCGACGACGGCGGACGAATGAGCGTGCGCTGAACGACCGAGGGATGCCCCTTCTTCTCAAGGGTCGAGACCAAGGCCTCACCCACCCCCAGCTCCATGATGACGTCTTTGGTCTTGAACTCGGGGTTCGGGCGGAACGTTTCGGCGGCCGCCTTCACCGCCCTCTGTTCACGCGGCGTGAATGCGCGCAGCGCATGCTGAACGCGGTTGCCGAGCTGGCTGGAAACGGAATCGGGTACGTCGAGCGGGTTCTGCGTGACGAAGTAGACGCCGACGCCCTTGGACCGAATGAGACGGACGACCTGTTCGACCTTTTCAACGAGCGCTTTCGGGGCCTCGTCGAACAGCAGATGCGCCTCGTCGAAGAAAAAGACAAGCCGCGGCTTGTCGGGGTCGCCCACTTCGGGCAGTTCCTCGAACAGTTCCGACAACAGCCAAAGCAGGAACGTGGCGTAGAGGCGCGGCGACTGCATCAGCTTGTCGGCGGCAAGCACATTGATATAGCCCTTGCCGTTGCGTGTCGTGCGCATGAGGTCGGCAATCTCGAGTGCCGGTTCGCCAAAGAAGTTCTCGCCACCCTGCTGTTCGAGCACGAGCAACGAACGCTGAATGGCACCGACCGAAGCCGTGGAGACGTTGCCATATTCGGTCGAAAGCTCCTTCGAGCGTTCGCCGACATGGCTCATGAGCGCGCGCAGATCCTTCAGATCGAGGAGCATCAGCCCCTCCTCGTCGGCGACCTCGAACGCGATGTTCAGAACCCCTTCCTGCGTATCGTTGAGGTCCATGAGCTGCGCCAGCAGGAGCGGGCCCATCTCGCTCACTGTGGTGCGGATCGGGTGGCCCTGCTCGCCGAACAGATCCCAGAACACCGTGGGAAACGCCTCATAGGTGTACGTGTCGAAATCGATCTTCTTGGCGCGCTCTTCAAGGAAGTCCTTTGACACGCCGGCTTCGGCCACGCCCGAGAGGTCGCCTTTTACGTCGGCGCAGAACACCGGAACGCCGTGCGCGGAAAAGCCTTCCGCAAGGATCTGCAGGGAAACGGTCTTGCCGGTGCCGGTGGCGCCGGTAATCAACCCATGCCGGTTGGCGAGTTTCAGCCGTAACTCTTCCGGCTTTGTGCTCTTGCCGATAAAGACCGTTCCTTCGTCGCTCATGGCGGCCCCTTTTGTGCGAAATTCCGAGAAGGCGATACCCTTACCGGCTCGCCCGTTGCAAGGCAATTTCCTACGCCATTCACACGCGTCAGGCGAGCATCGAATTGACCTACAACTTAACCCTTGTTCATGAAACGGTGCGCGGTTACAAGACCGTCACTTTCCTGAATTAGTTGGGTGATGAGGAGGAAGGCTGAATATGAGTTACCCGATTATCGACATTGAGGGCATTGGGCCCAAGTACACCAAGATGCTCAAGAAAGTTGGCGTTTCTCAGACGAAGCATCTTTTGGACCGCGGCGCGTCCAAGAAGGGCCGCAAGGATCTGGCCAAGGAGTCAGGCTGCACCGAGAAACAGATTCTCAAGTGGACCAACATGGCGGATCTGATGCGCATCCGCGGCGTCGGCGAGGAGTATTCGGAACTTCTGGAAGCGGCGGGCGTGGACACCGTCAAGGAACTGCGCAACCGCAAGCCTGAAAACCTTCACGAAAAGATGGTGACACTGAACTCGAAGAAAAAGCTGGTGCGCCAGTTGCCGGGACCGAAGCAGGTGAAGGCCTGGGTGACGCATGCGAAAAAGCTCAAGCCAATCATGACATACTAGTCAGTAGTCATTGTTGCGAGACACAAAACGGCGGTTCCGGCGAGCCGCCGTTTTCTGTTGGAGGATGGGAAACAGTGTCCGCGACGTTGAGCCGGGTGACCGTGGCAAACCGGTTGTGATAGGAGATAGTCGAACAATCCGGTGGGTAACGCAACGGAACACAGGACAGGGACAATGTTCGAACTGACCAAAGACCAGAAAGAACTGCAGTTGCGCGCGCGCGCTTTCGCCGAGGCGGAACTCGTCGGCCGCGCGGCCGAGATCGACGAGAGCCAGGAGTATCCGTGGGACATCGTCGAGAAACTGACGAAGGCGGGGTTCTGCGGCATGACGGTGCCGGAAGCCTATGGCGGACAGGGTCTCACCTACCTGCACACGGTTCTGGTCATCGAGGAGATGGCCAAGATCTGCGCCGTCACGGCCCGGATCATCGTCGAGACGAACATGGGCGCGATCAGCGCAATCCTGGCCTACGGGTCCGACGAACAGAAAAAGCTCGCGACCGAGATGGTGCTCGCGGGCGACAAGCCGGCCATCTGCATGACCGAGCCCAATGCCGGCAGCGCGCTCACCGAGCTGACGACACGGGCCGAGAAAAAAGGCAACACATTCGTCGTCAACGGGACCAAGCACTGGATCACCGGCGGCGGCGTGTCCCGCCTGCACCTCATTTTCGCCCGCCTGATCGAGGACGGCGAGGACAAGGGTATCGCCGCGTTCATTGCGCTCAAGGATGAAGACGAAGGACTGGTGATCGCCGACCGCGAGCCGACCATGGGTCTTCGCGGCATCCCGGAGGCGCGCGTCGAGTTCCACGACATGGTCCTGCCTGCTGATCGGCTGATCCTGCCGCCGGAAGGCGTCCGCCGCGGATTTGCCGGTCTCATGAATGCGTATAACAGCCAGCGCACGGGCGCGGCGAGCGTCGCGCTCGGTATCGCCACCGGCGCCTACAACATCGCCCTTGACTATGCCGAGTCCCGGCATCAGTTCAAACGCCCGATCAGCGAGTTTCAGGGCCTGCAGTGGATGCTGGCCGATATGGCGACGGGCCTCGAGGCCGCCCGCCTGCTTGTTCACAAGGCCGCCGCCAGCAACGGCATCAACGGCTTTCCCGATGCCCTCCTCGCGGCCCAGGCCAAGATCCTGGCATCGGAAACCGCGATCACCGTCACCAACCAGGCACTGCAGATCCACGGTGCACCGGGATATTCGCGCCGTTTGCCGCTTGAACGCATGGTCCGTGACGCGCGCATGTTCACCATCGGCGGTGGCACCGCGCAGATGCTGCGGAACCTCGTCGCGAGCCGTATTCTCGACCGCAAGTTTCCGCAGACCCGCGACGGCTATGTGGGCTGGGAGGATGAGGACCGACCGGCCGGGCAACAACGCAAACGCGGTTAGTCGGCGGCGCCCATGGCCAGCAAACTGTCCCTCGCCGGTGATTTCCCGAAGGCGGACGACACGCAGTGGCGCACGCTCGTGGACAAGGCCCTGAAGGGCGCCGACTTCGACAAGACACTCCTGTCGCACACCTATGACGGGTTGACGCTCAATCCGCTCTACACGCGGGGCGATGAACCCGCAACCGACGTGAGCGGCATGCCGGGGACCGCACCCTTCGTCCGGGGGTTCCGGGCGACAAGGGGCGAGCGTCCCTGGGAGATCCGCCAATTGTATGCGGAACCTGACCCCGGGAACGCGAACGCGGCAATCCTTCAGGACCTCGAGGGCGGCGCAAGCGCCGTTTCCCTGCAGGTTGCAGCACCCGGTCAGTCGGGCGTGGTCATCAAGAGCACGGACGATCTTGACCGCGCCCTGGAGAATGTCGCCCTTGATCTCGCAGGCGTCTGGCTCGAGGCCGGACACGGCGCCACGCAGAGTGCCGGCTACCTCACCGAACTCTGGACCAGACGCGGCATCAAGGATCCTGAGACAATCGGCGGGTTCGGCGCCGATCCCCTGGGCGCGCTGGTGCGGACCGGCGCGCTGCCGGTTTCACTCGAGCAGGCGCTGCAGGACGTGACGGCACTGGCCCGCCAGACCCTCGAGCGCATGCCGCAGGTGACCGCGATCGCCGTCGACGCCCGGCCCTATCACGGCGGCGGCGCGAGCGAGGCGCAGGAACTCGCCTGCCTGTGCGCCACAACCATTGCCTATCTGCGGGCTCTTGAAGAGGCCGGGATCGCTCCGGCGGACGGCCTGGCCCGCATGGAATTCGCACTCGCATGCGATGCAGACATGTTCGTCAACATCGCCAAACTGCGCGCCGCGCGGGGGCTGATCGCCAGGATCGCCGATGTTTCCGGCGCGGGCGATGCCCTGCCCGGTCTGCGCCTGCATGCGATGACATCGTTCCGGATGTTTTCGCGCCTCGATCCACAAGTGAACATCCTGCGCACCACCGTCGCCGCGGCAGCGGCAGCGCTCGGCGGCGCGGACTCCATCACCGTTCTTCCGTTCACGCTTGCGGATGGCACGCCGGATGCCTTCTCGCGGCGGATCGCCCGCAACATCCAGATCATCCTCCAGGAGGAGTCCTCGCTCGGCGCGGTCGTCGATCCGGCCGGCGGGAGCTGGTACGTGGAGGACTTCACGCGGGAACTGGCCACGAAGGCGTGGACGCTGTTTCAGCAGATCGAAAAGCAGGGCGGGATGGCCGACGCACTGGCCAAGGGGTTTGTCCAGAAGATGATTGCCGAGACCGCGGCGGAGCGGGCCCGCGATGTGGCGCATGGTGAAATCGAGTTGACCGGCGTCAGCTCCTTCCCCGACCTGGCCGAGAAGCTGCCGCAGCCCGCACCGCATGCCGTGCCCGACGACGTGGATCCGGCCGTCACCGTGGAAGCGATCCCCCTGCGCCGTCCGGCAGAGCCGTTCGAACGGTTGCGCGAAGCGTCCGATGCTTATCTCGAACAGCACGGCCACCGCCCGCGCGCGGTGCTCGTCACGCTTGGGCGCCCGAGCGACTACGCGGCGCGCGCGACCTATGCAGAGAGCTTTTTTGCGTCCGGCGGCATTGAGGCCGTGACCGTCGATGATCCAGCCGCTTACGAGGCCAAGACGTCACCCATCGCGTGCCTGTGCTCAAGTGACGAGATTTATCGAGAAGATTGCGCCAAGGCATTGAAATATATCAAGAATAACGGCTCGGAACTGATCTATTCGGTGGGAAGGCCAGGCGAATTGCGCAAGACGCTCAAAAACGCCGGTGTTGCCGGGTTTCTTCACCAAGGGTGTGATATCATTGAGATACTGAAACAAGCCCAGGATGTCCTTGGTCTGAAACGGACTTGAGCCCTGCGGGAACGGATCAGATGAGCAAGCTGCCAGATTTCACGAAGATCGCCTTCGAGGCGGACATCGCTGCGGGCGCGCTGCCCTCCGCCGATCCTCAGGAAACGCCCGAGGGGATCGAGATCAAACCGGTCTACACCAACGCGGACCGTACGGGACTGGACTTTCTCGACACCCGCCCCGGCCTGCCGCCCTACATCCGCGGGCCCTACCCGACTATGTATGTGCAGCGCCCCTGGACCATCCGGCAATATGCAGGCTTCTCGACGGCGGAAGAGTCCAACGCCTTCTACCGACGCAATCTGGCCGCCGGCCAGCAGGGCATCTCGATCGCTTTCGATCTTGCCACCCACCGCGGATACGACTCCGATCATCCGCGCGTTCAGGGTGACGTCGGCATGGCCGGCGTCGCCATCGACTCGATCTACGACATGCGCACGCTGTTCAGCGGCATTCCGCTCGACCGCATTTCGGTGTCGATGACCATGAACGGCGCCGTTCTGCCGGTGCTCGCGCTCTACATCGTAGCAGGCGAGGAACAGGGCGTCCCTGCGGAGAAGCTCTCGGGCACGATCCAGAACGACATCCTCAAGGAGTTCATGGTCCGCAACACCTACATCTATCCGCCCGCGCCCTCGATGCGGATCATTTCCGACATCTTCGCCTATACCTCGGCGCATATGCCGAAGTTCAACTCCATCTCGATTTCCGGCTATCACATGCAGGAAGCGGGCGCGACCGCGGACCTCGAACTGGCCTACACGCTGGCCGACGGCGTCGAATACGTGCGGGCCGGCATCGATGCGGGCATGGACATCGACACCTTCGCGCCGCGGCTCTCCTTCTTCTGGGCGATCGGCATGAACTTCTTCATGGAGGTCGCCAAGATGCGCGCCGGCCGTGCCATCTGGGCCAGGCTGATGAGCGCGTTCGATCCGAAGAATCCGCGGTCTCTCAGCCTGCGCACCCATTGCCAGACGTCGGGCTGGAGCCTGACCGCGCAGGACGTGTTCAACAACGTGACACGCACCTGCGTCGAGGCGATGGCCGCGACCCAGGGCCATACGCAATCGTTGCATACCAACGCCCTCGATGAAGCCCTGGCGCTGCCGAGTGATTTCTCCGCACGGATCGCGCGGAACACACAGCTTCACCTGCAGCAGGAGTCCGGCACCACACGCGTCATCGATCCATGGGGCGGCAGCTACTACGTGGAACGGCTGACCGCCGACCTCGCCGAAAAAGCCTGGGAGCACATTCAGGAGGTCGAGGGCATCGGCGGCATGGCCAAGGCCATCGAGGCCGGCCTGCCGAAGCTCAAGATCGAGGAAGCGGCGGCGCGCACTCAGGGCCGTATCGATTCCGGACGGCAGACCATCGTCGGCGTGAACAAGTTCCGCGTCGAAGACGAGGCGGACATCGAGATCCTGAAAGTCGACAACCATGCGGTGCGCCGCCAGCAGCAGGAGAAACTGGAGCGGCTGCGCGAGGAACGCGACGAGACGAAATGCCAGGCGGCGCTCGACGCGCTGACGAAGTGCGCCGAGACGAGCGGCGGCAATCTGCTCGCCGCGTGTGTCGACGCGGCGCGCGCCATGGCGACGGTCGGCGAAATGTCCGATGCCATGGAGAAGGTGTTCGGGCGCCATCAGGCGGAGATCAAGGCCATCACCGGCGTCTACAGGGAAGAGATCGAAACCATGCAGAAATCGCTGGCGCGGGTTCAGGAACTGGTCGAGGGGTTCGTGGCCAACGAGGGCCGCAGGCCGCGCATCCTCGTGGCCAAGGTGGGACAGGACGGCCACGACCGCGGACAGAAGGTCATTGCGTCGGCGTTCGCGGATCTCGGATTTGACGTGGATATCGGCGCCCTGTTCCAGACACCCGACGAGGCGGCCCGGCAGGCGACCGAGAACGACGTGCATATCATCGGTGTCTCTTCGCTGGCGGCGAGCCACCTGACGCTGGTGCCCGAACTGCGCGAGGCGCTGGAGAAACAGGGGCGCGGCGACATCATGATCGTTGTCGGAGGCGTGATCCCGCCGCAGGACTACGACGCGTTGTACGCGGCAGGGGCCAAGGCGATTTTCGGGCCCGGCACCGTCATCGCCGACGCGGCGGCGGACCTGCTGGAGAAGCTCTCCGCGCAACTCGGTTTCAAGCCGAGCGAGGCCGCCGAATAGAGTTTCACCATGGGTGACCACGTTATCCCGAGTATTCGCGGCCTCAATCACATCACCCTGGCGGTCAGCGACCTCGACACCGCCGTTCGTTTCCACCGTGACGTCCTCGGGCTGACGCTCTTGTCATAAACTGCGACTCCCCCTAACCCGGAATTCATGTCCGCCACGCAACCACGACGCAGCGACCCGACGCTTGAAGACTACAGGGACGGTCTGCGCGCCGGTGACCGCATGCTCCTGGCGCGCGCCATCACCCTGATCGAGAGCACCAAGCCCGAGCACGCCGCCCTCGCCCAGGAGCTGCTTCAGGCCCTGTTGCCCGATACCGGCAGCGCCTACAGGGTCGGCATCACGGGCGTCCCGGGCGTCGGCAAGTCGACAGCCATCGACCAGCTCGGCACGAACCTCACGGGGGGCGGGCACAAGGTCGCGGTGCTGGCCGTTGACCCCTCATCCACCCGATCCGGCGGTTCCGTCCTTGGCGACAAGACCCGCATGCCGCGCCTCGCCCAGGACGACAGCGCGTTCATCCGGCCTTCGCCCACGTCCGGCACGCTCGGCGGCGTCACGCGGAAAACGCGCGAAACCATGGCGTTGTGCGAGGCCGCGGGCTTCGATGTGATCCTCGTGGAGACCGTCGGCGTCGGACAATCGGAAACGGCGGTCGCCGAGATGGTCGACTTCTTCCTCGCCTTGATGCTGCCGGGCGCAGGTGATGAACTGCAGGGCATCAAGAAGGGCCTCGTCGAGATTGCCGACATGATTGCCGTCAACAAGGCCGATGGAGACAATGTCGGGCGCGCGAACGCCGCCGCCAGTGTCTATCGTGCGGCACTCAACATCATCACACCGACGAGCCCCAACTGGACGCCGCCGGTCATCACGATTTCGGGCAAGGAGAATATCGGCCTCGATACGCTGTGGGCCCGGATTGAAGATCACCGCGGGACACTGACCGAGTCCGGTGAATTCGAAGCGCGCCGCAGGGACCAGGCGGTGAACTGGATGCATGATATGCTCGAGGACCGCCTGAAGTCGGTGCTGCGGGCGCACCCCAAGGTGGCGGCCGGCCTGCCCGGGATCGAGACCGACGTACGCGACGGTAAGCTCACGCCCGCACTCGCGGTCGAACAGATCATGGCGCTGATGCGGACCTGAGCGCATGTCCCGGAACCCTCGACACCCATGACCGGTCACGACTCCATCAGAATTCTCCTCACCGGCTTCGGTCCGTTTCCCGGAGTACGCGCCAATCCGAGCGGGGAGTTCCTGGATCGTTTTGCGACAGGTTTCTCGCCCGTTGCGCCGAACGTCGAGTTGAGGGTGGAAACCCTCGCCACAAGCTGGACCGGGGTCGAGGCGTTCGTCACCAATACGCTGGCGGATTATGATCCCCACATCGCCTTGCATTTCGGCGTGCACAGGCGCGCCGACGGCTTCAGGATCGAAACGCGTGCGCACAATCGCGCGGGCCGACATGCGGACGTGGACGGAAAGCTGTTCGGAAGAAACAAGCTCATCGCGGACGCTCCGCCGCGCCTGCACGCGAACATTCCGGTCCACAAGCTGGTACATTCGCTGCAATCACGCGGCCTTCCGGCCGCATCCTCGCAGGATGCGGGACGCTATCTCTGTAACATGCTGCTCTATCTTTCGCTCAACCAGGCCGGCGAAACGTCCGGTCCCCGTCAAACGGGCTTCATTCACATTCCGCACATTGTCGAGCCCGCGCACCACGGCCGGCGCGGAAAGCAGGCGCGGTTTGCCATGACGGCGCTGCTTGAGGGCGCGGAGATCATTGCCAACCGGTGCATCGTCGGCCACCGCCGGCTGGCGCGGACGGCCGCCTGAGCCGGTTAACATTAACGCCGGTTGGCACCGCGCTTGCTTCAATCGGTACAAACGAGGATAGGCAGTCATGGTTCTTGATCGGCGTCAGATGATGATCGGCGGCGTTGGCTTGGGCGCAGGTCTGGCGGCAGCGGCGGGGCCCCGCGCGGCGTCCGCGCAGTCCGCCGGTTCAGGCGGGAGCAGCAAGTCCGTAGTCGACTACGGCGTGCGTCCCGGCGCCGAAACAGATCAGACCCGGCAGTTCCAGGCCGCGATCGACGATGCGGCGACGTCGGGACAAATTCTCCACATTCCGGCCGGTGAATACCGGGTCGGAGACCTGCAGCTCGGCTCGAGTACGCTGATATCAGGCGTGCCGGGCTTGAGCGTCTTGAAGGTGGCCGCCGGGAGCGGCGGCCTTGCCGCCCGCTCCGCGCGGAACATCCGGCTGTCCGGACTGGTGCTGGACGGCGTCGGAAAGGCCCCCGAGGGAGACGGCAACGGCAGCGCCTTGCTGCGCGCCGACGACGTGACCGGGATCCACCTCACCGCGTGCAAAGTGACCGGCAGCCGGACCAACGGCATATCGCTCAACGCCTGTTCCGGGCAGATCAGCGACTGCGAGGTCGAGGACGTCGCTCTAACCGGTATCTTCTGCCAGGACTCGGCCGGTCTCGATGTGAGCCACAACCACGTGCACAATTGCAGCAATAACGGCATTCAGATCTGGCGTTCGAGCACCGGCGAAGACGGGACGATCGTGGCCCACAACCGGATTGACGGTATCCGCGCCGCGAGCGGCGGGTCCGGACAGAACGGCAACGGCATAAACGTTTTCCGGGCGGGCTCCGTCCAGGTTACCGGAAACCGGATCACCGACTGTCATTTCACCGCCATCCGCGGCAACGCCGCCTCGAACTTCCAGGTCATCGGCAATTCGTGCGCGCGGCTCGGCGAAGTCGCCATCTATGCCGAGTTCGGGTTCGAGGGAACGATCATCGCCAACAATCTCGTGGACCGGGCCGCGACCGGCATTTCCATAACCAACTTCAACGAGGGTGGGCGCATGGCCGTTGCCCAGGGCAACCTGATCCGCAACCTGTTCATGCGCGAAGGCGAACGCGGCGTCGGCATTTCCGTCGAAGCGGACGCGGTGGTCACCGGCAATCTCGTCGAAGGCGCCCCTGCGGGCGGCATCATGATCGGCTGGGGCAAGTACCAGCGCGACGTCAACGTCACCGGAAACCTGATCCGTGAAGCGCGCATCGGCATCGGCGTTTCGACGGCGCCCGAGGCGGGCTACGCGTACATCACCAACAACATGATATCCGTCACCTCGGAGGGCGGCGTGCGCGCCATGGATCACGCCAAGCCGCTTGGTCCCGATCTGGCGACGCAAAGCTCGGAAGCCTTTCGCAACATTGCCGTGTTCGGCAACGTATCGCTCTAGGATACGGTACAGGGCGCGAGCCTCGCCGCGGCATCCGCCAATTCATCTGACGGCTCGACCTTTCCGACGTGGAGTCCACGCCAATTGTCGAGCGTGACGTCATAGATTTCGTGCGCACCACGGATTCTGTCGCGAAACAGGCCGGCGATGAGGAAGGCCGCCGCGGCTTCCGCACCCCGGCGTGCACCGTCGTCGACCTTCATGGCAAGTCCAAGCCTGTGTTCGGGGAACGCGGCACAGTAAACACCCTCCGCACCTCCCTTCACGAATGCTGCCGCGCCCAACCGCTGCATGACACCGGTCCCGAAACGCCCGGTCCCCTCCACCATGACGGGCTCGCTCGTACAGGCGTTGAACAGGCGCCTGACGGCCGCAACCCTTGTTTCCGGCAGAGCATCGGCGTTGGTGAGGCGCGCAAAGGCGCCGGCAATCGCGCGCAGCGGCATCGACCATGTCGGCACCGAACAGCCGTCGACAGCGCAGACTCCGGGGGACAGCGTCTGGCCCGCAACCTCCTCGATCGTCTCGCGTATGCGCTTCTGGACCAGATGATGGGGACGGTCGTACCCCTGCGCATCGGCGCCCAGATGGACGCCAAGCGCCAGCATGCCGGCATGCTTGCCGGAGCAATTGTTGTGCAGCGGCCCCGGGCGTTTGCCGCTGGCCGCCAGCGCATGCGCGGCGCTCGGATCAAGCGGCCAATGCGTGCCGCATGCGAGCGCGTCCGGGCCAAGGCCGCATTTGGCGAGCATCGCCCGCGCCGTCTCCGTATGGAACGGTTCGCCGCTGTGCGAGGAGCAGGCGAGCGCCAGATCCTTGTCCGTGAAACCGGCGGCATCCGCCGCGCCGCTCTCGACCAGCGGCAGCGCCTGCAACACCTTGATGGCCGACCTCGGATAGACCGGGGCATCGACGTCGCCGAGGGCGAGAACCAGGTCGCCATCCGCATGGACCATGCAAACGGCACCGCGATGGGTGCTCTCGACCTGATTGGCGCGGGTGAGCTCGACCAGAACCGGGTTCGACATGATGGATGCGCATTCCGCACGGAGTGAGGGGGCCAGTACGGTCCGCCTTATACCGCGCGGGCGCGCATTCAATCAAACGGTCGGGGTCGTGGGACCCTTTCGCCGGCAGCGCTTTCTGAGAAGGCGCGGTCAGCCGTTACATCTTGGCCTTGATGACCCGCTCCCGGTCGCGCTTCTCGATCTGGTCGAGGAAAGTCACGCGGATCTTTTTCGTAACGATATGACCCCACTGCGCGTTCAGGTTGGCAGAATAGATCGGCTCATATTTGAGGATATGCCGCTGTTCGACAACGTGGTCGGAAAGACTGTCCAGCACGAATGTGCGTCCGTCATGCTTGACCGTCGTCACCGCGTGCATGATCCCGCGCTTGCGGTCATGGACGACCGCGAGACGCAGTTGGTCGTTGCGGAACCCGAGTTCGATCAGCGACCAGAACTTGATCGCGGCGTAGTCCTCGCAATCGCCCCGGCCCCGCAGAAACTCGATCGGGCTTGCCCAGTGGTCCCGCACGCCGAACAGCTTGTCGTCGTCGGCATACGTCGCCATGGCGTTGATCGCCTTGTTGAGACGCGCCAACTGGATTTCCGGCGGCAGCCCCTTCAGGTCCTCGAGCAGAACCCGCCAGCGGCGCAATTCCTCGGGACAGTCGGCAGCGCCCGCCGTGCAGCGTTCATAGAGTTCGGATTCGTCGACGATACGCGTCAGGAGGCCCTTCCAGTCCCTTTCAAACCGGTGCTTGACCGTCTTGAACTCGAATGAACCCAGAAGTCCGAACTTGAAGCCTCGCAGCTCCTTGCGGGGCTCGGCCTCCTTCGTATGATTGACGATGGCATTCTTCAGATTGATGCCGACATTCGGGAACGCCTGCGTCGAGTCGCCGCCAAGCATCGCCAGCGGCAGCAGAGCGCCGAGCACGCAGGCCGCGCGGCGAAAACGCGCGAACGCACCGGTTTCAGGATGTCTGGTAAGCCAATGACTGTTCGTCTCATATTGCTCGAGCAACGCGTTCTGCGCGCTACCGTTCGCGTAAGGCCTCTCGCTTGGCTTTGACGATCGGTTTGAGAATATAATCAAGGACACTCTTCTTCCCCGTTATGATGTCGACTTGCGCGACCATGCCGGGGATTATTGGCAGAGACTCCTTGCCTTTCCGTAAAATATTCTCGTAAGTTCTTACAGTAACAAAGTAAAAACTTTCTTTCGTTTCCTCGTCCTTAATACTGTCTGAAGAGATTATCTCAACTTCTCCGTCGAGACCGCCATAGACGGTAAAGTCATAGGCCGTAATCTTAACAAGTGCTTTCTGTTTAGGGCTAACAAAAGCTATATCCTTGGGCGGAACGCGGACTTCGACCCGAAGCGTGTCCTCGATCGGGGTAATCTCGGCGAGCGGCTCGCCGGCGCGAACAACCCCGCCGATGGTGTTCGTTTGCAGCTTGTTGACGATACCGTCCACAGGTGAACGAATGTCCGTGCGCACGACCCTGTCCGACGCCGCCTTGATCGACTGATCGACGACCGACAGTTCGGAAAGCTTGGCGTTCAGCTCGGTCTGCGCGTTCTGGCGGAACGTCAGTTTTTGTTCGTCGATCAGCCGTTCCGCCTCGCGGACCGAGGCCTCGACGCGCGGAATCGCCTGTTTGGTCGAGGCAAGCTGACCTCTGAGGTCCGAAAGTTCCCGCTCCAGCCGCAAGACGTCGGTTCTGGAGACGATGCCGCGCTTTGCCAATGGTTCCTTGAGCTTGAATTCCTTCTGCGCGATCTCCAGGCCGTTCTCGAAACGCTTGCGGTCCTCATCGAGCTCGGCCAGTTCCTGGCGCCGCTGCTGAAGCCGTTCACGATGCAGGCTGAGCTGGTTCTCCAGGGCCGACTTGCGGATCTCGAACAGGGTCTTCTCATTGCCGGTTGTCGCCGTAGCGCGCTTCAGGAGATCGGGGGCAAATTCGACCTTGTTCGCATCCGGGTCCTCGGCCTCGGTCCGCAACCGCTGCACCTGGGCACGCAGGCTGAGCTGCTTCGCCTCGAGCTCGCCGAGGTCGGACGAAAAGCCCGTATCGTCAATGCGCAGGAGAATCTGGCCCTTTTTGACCGTATCGCCTTCCCGCACGAAGATGTCCTCGACGATCCCGCCTTCCAGGCTCTGCACCACCTGCTTTTTCGAGGACGGGATCACCTGCCCCTCGCCCCGCGTCACCTCGTCGATTTCGGCGAAATAGGCCCAGCCGATGAAGGCGAGGAACAGTGCGGCGCACGCGGTGAGGAAAATCGCCGACATCCGCGACGGCGCCCCGCGCAACGCGGCTTCGGCGTCGCGAACGAAATTGAGATCCTCACGCTCCTGCGGCGTGGTCATCCATTTGTTCAGATCGCGGGTCGACATGGGGGCTGCCCTTCGGTCATTTCAACCAGAGCGGACTTTCTCTCATGTTCGAGAAATACGCTGTATTTGCGGTTAAGAAAACTGAACTTTGCGCAACAAAAATTGCACGCCGCCGTTCAGCCGCGCGCCGCACGCGACGGTTCGCGGCGACGCCGGATCAAAGATAACGGAAGATGTAGAAACGGTCTATCGCGGCCGGTCAGTGGCCCATATAGCTCAGCATCCGCTCGTAGAAGCACTCGCATTTCTGCAGCGTGACGTAGTCGGGCCGCTTTTTCCATTTCCAGCGCTTGCGCAGATAGCCGTAGCTTCGCGCACAGTTGATTTTCGCCTGACCTGCCCACACGAACAGAGGCGACTGGGAATAGACCGCGCGATTTGAATTCGCGACGCCGGATGCGTGCTCGTAGCGCCGCCAGACCTCCGCCTTGAGTTCGCGCAGGTTCATGTAGTTGACGAGTTCATCAGCATCTTCGACGAAACGGCAGCGTGAATGCGTCGCCAGGCTGCCTTTCGAATAGCCGATGTCTCCGCCCGCCTTGGCCGGCGGCGTGGCCACGAAAAGGAAACTGAATGCAATTGCCGTCGCAAGAATGGCTTTCATGTCGCCCCCCTGACCGGTCAGCGGCCGAGAACACAAAATACGCCATCGGTCATTGCAGTAATCACCGACGTTACAGTTGTCTCACCGCCATCCTGCCAATGCAAGCAACAGCGAAACCCATCAAACCTTTGAAAGCGAGAAAGTTCGTACCTGTTGCTAGATCGCAACAGAATCCGTGTCGGCGTCCGCATCGATCACGATCGTGACCTGCGGAAACAGCAGTTCCTGAGACAGATGCGCCACATCGGGCGGTTCCGTCGCCTTCGGCGCCCCGTCAGTTGCCTCCGGAGCCGCCGGCTCGCTGGCAGCATTTTCCCCAAGAATGGCAATGGCTTCGAGCTCGGCGCTCACACTGCCCGCGTCCAGGAGGTCGTTGAGATCGACCGACTCAAGGCCTGATTCCGCGTAATCCAGCCAATCAGCACCGGTCGACAGATCTCCCACGGACACTTCCAGAGACACCTCGTCATGCGCATCATCAGATGCCGGATCGTACACGGTATTGAGCACCCCCGTCTCATCGCTATGTGCAGCCGACGGGGTGACATCGGTCCAGCTCACCTCTGCCGCATCGGGCACGGTGAGTTCGTCCACCAAAGGCGCAAGGGTCTTGAGGTCAATGTCCATGTTTCGTGCCAATTCTCGTCCCTCGATCGGCCAGCAGACGAACGGCCCCAAACGCTCACCTCATACACAAACTATAGTACGCGATCTGAAGAGTAGCACAATTTGCGCCCATAAGCCATTGAACCAGCTCAAGAACATTGCGGCCGGCATATGGCAGAATCGGCCGGAGCCGGCATCTGTGCCGCTTCGGCGTTCCACCGCAATGATCTGTGGGAGCTATTTCTTGCCTTTGGCGCCGTCCGCGTCCTTGCCGGCGCGCGACAGATTAGCGAGGCTCTGCGCCAATTGCAGAGCCGCTTCACGGCTCAACACCAGCCGCGCGACCAGCGCCCGATGCACCTCGGGGTCCTTGCCCGGCGCGGCAACGCTCCAGCGGTGCGCCGCCAGATTGATCGAGACGCATCCGCTGATAACGCCGGCTCCGACGACATCAGTGGCGAAGATCTCGTGGACACCGTCGTTGTCAACAAGCGCTGGGACCGGCGGTGTCTTCGGTTTTTGAGCCATTTCGTCATCCCCGTTGGCCATCGGCAGGACACTCCCGTGTTTTTTGGGAGCTCCTGCCATAGATAGGCTCTGTGCCTTGCCGCACAAGGTCTGCCCGAGACTACATCTCTGCCGCAACACCCTTTCGGGCCGTTACCCGTGGCGCTGCACCGCGTCGATGCGTTCCGCCAGCGCCTCCCCGCGGAACCGCGCACATGGTCCGTTAACCGTTCGCATCGAGATCAGCCGAATTTACATATATGGCGATCTTTCAACGCTAGAATTGGCGAATGTCGAGGAAACCCGCTCACATACCGCTCCAGCGTGCGCCCGGACCCGCGGCTGCCAGACGACCCGCGCCCGGGTACGAGCGCAAGATCCACTTCCTGCTGACGGACGCCTATCTCGCGGTCGCCAACAGCGGCAAACCCATGACGCGCCTGGGGCTCGAAGCGTTGTGCCTGATTGGCCGCGGCGCAAATGACCTCATGAAGCAGAGACGCGCCGGTGCAGGCTATCCGCCGGCATCGATGGACCAGCTTCAGGTGATCCGCGAACGCTGGCTGGAGGCTTTTGAGCTCAATCCGGACAGGACTTCACGCAATGCGGCGCGGGAGGCGGAGCTCGCGGCAAGCCTGTCGGACGACCTGTTCTTCCAACTGATGCAGAACGCCAATGACGCCAGCGCGGCCGCGCTTGGGGACGGCAGCGCGATGATGCCGGGCAAGGGCGGCAGGGGTTTTCGATCGGTCTTGAGCCTGACCGACCAGCCGCGCGTCCACTCAGGCAGGATCAGCTTCACATTCGATCCGGCTCAGGCACGGAAGGCGCTCAAGAAGCGCCTCGGGCGCCAGACACCTACGGACATGCCGGTTTTGCGGCTGCCCTTCCCCTTCGCCGCGAAGGACGAGCCGGGTCCCGTTCGCGAGCTGATCGCGCAATACGAGACCGTCATCGTGATCCCGTTCCGCAGCCTCAGGGCCTGCGAGCGTTGCCGCGCGGGATGGGAAAAGGCCGTCGACGACATGAGCCTGCTTAAGCGCCTGCCGGCCATCAATCTCATGATCTGGGAGCGTGACGACGCGATCACTCAGTACAAGCGGACCATCCGCGACAACGTGGATCGCAGGTTGAGACCCGCCAGCCCGAGCCGCAAACCTGCATCCGTGGCGCTTTCGGTCGGCAACAGGACGTCCGGCCTGAAACCGGCGGCCAGGCGAACCCCGACAATCACCGCCAGTTCACTCACCGTGCGAAAAGGTGCGGCCAAACCACCCCCACGTCTCAAGCTCAAACTGCGTGCCGGGGTCGTGCCTCACATCGAAGAGAAACCAGCTCCGGCCAGGAAGCGCGCGAAGAAATCGAACGGCGCGGCCGCATCGAAAAACACGAAGGCCGGGAAAGCGCGGAACACGACAAACGGCAGCACGGCATCGAAGTCGAAATCCAAATCCGCGAAGAAAGCGGCAACAAAGAAACCTGCCGCACGAAGCAAGCAGGCCGGCAAGACAAAAACCGCCAGTGCCAAGAAACCGGCCGGCCGGAAGGCTCGGGCGAAGCCGGGAGGCGCCCGCGCCGGGAAAACAAAAAAATCCACGAAATCATAGATTTCGGCCAATAAGCCTTAGATGCGGCTTGCACGCGGGCCGCGCCGCCGGACATCGGCCCCCCTCCTGATCACACAACCGCCACCGCATCTTGAATTAACGTTTCTATACAATATGTTGTATAGAAATCCCGATCCAGAGCGTTGGACCGGTGAGCCTGCCAAGGCCGGCCTGTAGAAGAAACGGGGAGGTTTGCAACCTGATATGGAGATGAATCCGGCCTGGTTGAAGCCGCGGCAACGCATCCTTCAGCGCGACGGTAAACGCATTTCGATTCGCCTTGAAGAGGAGTTCTGGGAGCAACTGGAATTCTGCGCCAAGGACGAAGGCGTCAAGCTGACCGACCTGGTCTTCAGCGTCATCGGAGAGGCTGAAGCGTCGAACCGGACGTCGCTGCTGCGCATCTACTGCGCGCGGTGGATGCGCCGGAAGGTCGTTCAGACCTTCCTGACGAAATCCAATGCGGACATACAAGGCATCATCGCGAGCTGTCCGGTTCCGTGCGTGATCGTCAGCAGCGAGAAACGGCTGATCGCCCAGAATACGGCATTCAGCGAGAAGGTGCTCGGATCGCTTCTTTCGCCTGACATGTGGAGCGACGCCGACACGGTCGTGCGGTTTTCCCTCAGCAAGCCGATTGACCGGATCATCGAAGAACTGACGACGGGCTCCGGATCCTATGTGGAGACGAACGTTGCGTTCACCCGCGGCTCGGCCATCGTGCAGATGGTCGGGCGCTTCTGCATGCTCAACCAGAAGGCAACCGAGGCGTCGCCGCTGATCTGCTTCCTCGGTACGCTGAACAAGAAACGATGAGCAAAAACGTCTCAACCGACGTCTACTCCGCGGCGCCTGCCTTCTTCGAGGTTTTGGCCTTTGGGCCGCTTTGCGCTCCCGGCGCATCCTGGGCGGCGGTCCGGTCCGGCGGCTGATTTGCGGCTTTGACCGGGTGCGCCGGCTCGCCTCCCCCGGGCGTGACGATCCTGCCGACCTGAGACGAGCCAGCGGCTTTTTCGCGGCCGCTCGCCTTCTCCTTGAGCATCTTCAGGACCTTGTCACGCGGGCCATCGGCAACCAGGGCGCCGTTTTCAAGCACGACGAGACGGGTCACCAATGTCAGCACAGCGGTCCGGTGGGTGGTGAGGATCACCGTCTGGTCCGGCCGGAATGCGGTTTTGAGCCGCTCGATCAGAGCGCGCTCGGATGCCATGTCCATGGACCCGGACGGCTCGTCGAGAAAAACGACCAGCGGGTCGAACAGAAAGGCGCGCGCCAGCGCAATGGCCTGGCGTTGTCCGCTGGAGAGGAACCGTCCCGTCTCTCCAACCGGCATATTGAAACCTTGCGGATGCGACTTCACGAAGTCGGACACGCCGGCCAGATCCGCCGCCCGGAGCATGAGATCGTCGGACACATAGGGCGCACCGAGCACGATGTTGTCACGCACGCTGCCGTGGAACATCGCCGAGTCCTGGGAGACGAAGGCCACGCGCCGGCGTACATCGCTCGGGTGGTACTGGCGGATATCGACGCCGTCCAGCAGAAGCGCGCCGTCGCTCGGCACGTAAAGGCGGGCGATCAGGCGGCCGAGCGTGGTCTTTCCCGAGCCGATCCGGCCGATCACACCGACCCGTTCGCCGGGCTCGATCTTGAGCGAGAAATCCTTCAGCGCCGCCTGCTCGGAGCCGGGATAGTGGAACGTCACATTGTCGAACTCGACCGACCCGGATGTCAGCGAACGGTTGATATGCCGCCCGTGCGCATCGTCCTCGCCCGGCACCGACATGATCTGGTTCAGCACGTTGAGGGAGTGGAACGCCTGCTGCGAGCGGCCGATCGTGCCGGCAATCTGCCCAAGCGGTCCGACGGCGCGGCCGGCGAGAATGACCGCGGCAATAATAGCGCCCGGCGACACCTCGCCTTCATTGAAAAGATACACGCCGATGATGACGACGCCGACGGTAACGAGCTGTTGTGCGAATGCGGTGAAGTTCATGCCGACCGCGGAAATCATGCGCATCGACTCCGCTGTCTTCGCATTCTGTCCGACAAACTGCTCCCACTTGGTCTGGAACTGGCTCTCCGCGCGCGAGGTCTTGATGGTCTCGAGACCGGTCAGGGCCTCGATGAGGATCGAATGCCGGTGGGTCGCCTCGGACTGCGCGCGGTCCACGGTGTTGCGCAACGGGATCTGCAACAGCACCCCGGCAATGAGGACAAGGACAACCGCGATGGCGGGCGCAAGCGCGACGATGCCGGCGATCTGGTAGATGATGAAAATGAACAGCCAGATGAACACGAAGTCGGTCAGGGTCACGACCGTGTTCGACGTGAAGAACTCGCGGACGGTCTCGAAGTCGCGCAACTGGTTGGCGAACTCACCCGTCTTCATGGGCCGCTGACTGAGATCCAGATTGAGAACGTGACCGAACAGGCGGCTGGCCAGCAAGATGTCCGCGCGGCGCCCGGCATTACCGATCAGGGCATTGCGGAGCATCTTCAGGATGAAATCGAACAGGATCGCCAGCCCGATACCGATGGCCAGCACCCAGAGCGTTGGGATCGCCTTGTTCGGAAGAACCCGGTCATAGACGTTCATGATGAACAGGGGTGACGCTAGGGCCAGCACGTTGATTAGCGCCGCGGCGACGAGAATCTGCAGGTAGTTCGGCCAGAGCGGCTTGACCGCGCTCCAGAACCAGTCCTTGCCGTCTGCCTCGTCGACGTCTTTGTCGTTCTGCTGAAACTGGTATTCGGGCTTGATGAGAATGACGTAGCCGGAATAGCGCTCGGCCAGCTCGGAGGTCTTGACCGCGGCGACACCGCGACCGGTCTCGGGTACGACGACCTTGGCCTGGTCGTTGTCGCCAAGCTCGACGAGAACGATCGCCTCGTTGGAGTCGAGCAGAAGAATGGCCGGCAGGAACAGCGAGCTGAGTTTGTCCAGCGGGCGGCGTACGATTCGGGCCGAGAGGCCGGCGCGCGCGGCGGCGCGCGGAAACAGGCGCGGTGTCAGAAGTCCGTCCTGCAGCGGCAGGCCGGACACGAGCGCCGAGGGCGGTATGGAGCGATCGAAATGCCGCCCCATGAATTCGAGGCATCCGAGCAGGCTGTCGCCGTGGACGTCCTCGGCGGCGAGGCTCTGCGCGGATTCAGATTGTTCGATCTCTGCCGCTGGGTTTTTCTCTGCCATGGCTCACGTTCGCCCGCTCACCGCAAAACACGAGTCTACCGCCACCCCGAAAAGGGGCGACACCTGCGGTTCTCGCACGCGAAACTTAAACTAAGGTGAGCTTCTGGTGAACCAGCGAGGATTTCGGTTCGGTTGATAGCGTTTTTCGGTCTCGCCGTCCGGTGTCGGGGGAACGCCCTGTTGCGTCCGCGCATACTCGTCGGACTGCGACGGCGCCTCGATCTGCAGCGTCGTCAGCAGAATACCCGAGGCCGCCAAAACCCTGTATTCGGCGAGTTCGAGAGCCGCTCTTGCCGTCTCGACGCTCACCTGGGTGTTAAACCGGGTGTTTTGCGTGTCGAGCAAGTCGAGCAACGAACGCTCGCCAACCTTGAACTGCTCGCCATAGGATTCGATGAGGCGCTGCGTGCTGGCGAGCTGATCTCTCAGCCGCGCATAACGCCGCCTCTGCTGGATCCGGCGATCCCATGCCAGCCGAACGGTTTCTTCGACTTCGCGGTGCGCCCGCCGCAGGCCGTAGCGTTCTTCGTCCGAACGGCGGACCTGCTCCTGGACGTTCGATTTGTCGATGCCGCCGCGGAACAGGTTCCAGCGCAGAACGACTTCCGCCCGCAATTCGGATTCGCGGCCGATGACGCCCTCAAGCTCGTACCCGCGCCGCCCGAGAAGCTCGATGTCGATCTTGGGATAGAACTCGCTGCGCGCCTGTGTGATCAAAGCGCGGGCGGCGTCCAGATCGGCCTTCGCCGTCTTGATGACCGGGCTGGTCGTGCGCGCCGTCCCGAGTGCGTCCGAGAGCGTCTTGGGCTGGAACCGCGCTACGTTCGGCGGCGAGACATATGTGTCGAACGGAACCCCGACGAGTTTGAAGAATCGGATTTTCGCGCCGTTCAGTTCCTCGGTCGCCTCGATCAGGCGCGCCTCGGCGGCGAACACGCGTTCTTCCGCCTGCTGGCGATCGGCCGCGGAAATCGAACCGCCCGTCTCGCCTTCCCTGAGATCACCGAGAACGCGGCGGTTATAGGCGATGTTCTCGTTGGCGAACTGCACCACCCTCAGGGCGCGGCCGACTTCGAGATACTCGCGAACGACGTTGAGCGCGATCGTCTCGGACCGCTCGTAAACGCGATGTGATGCGCCATCGACGCGCGAGGCCTGGTGATAACGCTCGCCGCGCCGGTTGAATCCGTCAAAGACGCGCTGGGTCAGCGTGCCGCGAATTTCCCGGCGATCGCGACCGTCATCCGAGGTTCCGCTCGACCGCGTCGCGGGGCTGCTGAACCGCTGTGCACCGTATCGGGCCTCACTGTCGACGCTCGGCAGGTAAAGCCCGCGCGCCTGTTTCAGCTCGAATTCAATCGCTTCCCGGTTGGCGATCGCCTCGCCGATTTCCGGGTTGGCCTCAAGCGCAATCTTGATTGCCGCCTTCAGCGTGATCGCCTCCGCCGATGTCGGCAGAAGGACCACCGCGCAGGCCGACGCAATCAGCGCGCCGCGCAACCGCCTTGTAATCGAAGCCAGAGCTCCAAATTTCCGATTTAAGGTCACGATGCTACCCCAACACATAAACACATCATGATGCCGACTACCCCGCTCGACCCATTAGTTTTTTTGTTCGTATCGAGGAACATCGCCGCTCCGAGTGGTCGCCCTTCCGGCTTTAACGCGTTCATAAACCCGTTCGACTGCCGGTGTCGCAGGGTACGCTGCCACAGGCCACAGACTCGTAGCGTCCCCGCACCTGCCTCCTAGTGCTACCAGTTTTTTGACCGTTGGAACACATTTCCGTCACGTCTCAGTCAAATACGCCGCAACGGTGTGTCTCGTCAGCAACACAGTGCAACCCCGCAACCCACAACCAAAAATTGCAAATGCGCGCTTTGTTCGCAATTTGTCCCGTTCAGGAGCGTCTCAAGGTGCGACGAGGCCGTCTTTGGCCCTTCGGGATCGGGTTTGGAGGGGCATCGCCAGAATCGCCGTCAACTGGCTGGGGCGGCAGGACTCGAACCTGCGAATCACGGGATCAAAACCCGTTGCCAAGGATATTGGTCAACGGTGGGGACTAACGGGTATCAAGTCGTATCGAACTGATCTGAGGGATCTGCCGTCTCATGGCGAGAGACAGACGGTTTCGAGTGACCATCGCACCAACACACCTCGCGCTCCATTCGCTGGTGTGTAGCCGCTGGACAAGTAATCGCGTTAGGCGGATTGAGCGGTTGCGCGAGAAGCGCTTCGCAGAAAACAAAGAAAGCTAATTCAACTAGTCAGAAGCGCCAACGTCGCACCTACTTAATGCCCATCATTGCCTTAAACAAAATGGCGTCGGTCGAAGGCTTGCCGCGCTTCGAAGCCAACACTCCTTTAATGCTCCATTGGTCCTTAGGCAGTCTGCGCTGGTTGGAAAGCCTGTTGTTTTTCGCTGCGGCGATGGCAATGAGATGCTTTTCAAGATCGTCAATGGCACTTGTCGACCATTTGCCCCTTCCAACCTTCATCTGTGGAACCAAAAAGAGGTAGGGCAGTCCCCTAATCTCTTCGAACAGTATCTTATTGTAATGATCCGACAGCTTGTGCGATGTGAAGCACTCTGACTCAAAGGACTGCTCAGCAGCTTTCCCGACGTAAAACGGGGTGAATCCTTTCGCCCTTTTTAGCGAGAAGATGTAGCAGCCTCTCATGTTGCGTTCAGGCACGTCCTCCCAGAAACCACTCGCCCTCAAACTGTTTTTGTCGATCCTGCGGTGGCCCTTCTGGTTGCTTTCGAAGGGAATCGCGTACCCGATAGAAGTATAAAATTCAGCCATTTGCCCCCACTGTCATGTTTCGCCAAATATATAGGTGGTCAGTATTCCTCAGCTTTGAGGCCTGTGCAAATAGCGTACATTCACGAGCCACCACAAATCTCAACCCAGCTCGTCGCGATCCTCGCGGCGGATTTTTCGTTTGCAATGAGATCAAGGTGATGCCCGGACACACGAGCACTCGCCCCCTTTGCAAAGACGCCCTACCGGCGAACGCGACGCATTTCCGAGGGATACGATAACAATCTTGAGGCTTGCTGGGGCGGCGCGGGACGCGGTCAGTTCTTTGTCGCACGACTTAGCTTCGCCCACAGATTCTCCTCGCTGAGACCAACCTTCACACGCCACTCCCAATGCTCGTTGATAGTCTTGTTGTGCTTCTCTTTGTTGCAACGCGCGTGGGCAAGCACGAGGTTCGTCTGATTATCCGCGCCGCCTCTAGATAGTGGCGTTAGATGATCAACTTCCGCTTCGTCGGCGGCCTCGATTGGCGTAAGGCAAAACGAACAAATCCCATTTTGCTTATTGTGCAGCTCCCTCTTGGTCAACTTATCAAAGCTGCGTCGCGTGCCACCCCCAGCTTTCGCTCGTTTGGCATCTCGGATTTGGCGCTTGTCTTTGTTCCTCAGCTCATACTCTCGTGACCTCTTGTTCATGCATGTTCGGCAATAGCCCCGCAGCCCTCCTGATGGCGTTGATCCAAAGAATTCACGTGTCGCGGGTTTGACTTCGCCGCAGCGAGAGCAGGTTTTGTGCTCGTTCATCACGTATCAAAAGCCGTAGGTCATTCTGTTTGTGACAGAGGACATATAAGGCTCACTGCAGGAGGCAGGTCGTAGGACGCGGTCAGTAGATGTACTCGATCAGCTCACGAAACCTGTCCATTAAAACCACGATCTCGTGCAATACGAGAATGAGCTGTTTCACGAACGCGAGCAGACTTCCCAAGGTAGACATATCAACCTCGTTGCAAGTTCACATTTTGGGCAATGGCAGGCGACGAAGCTGCCTAAACGCTCGCGACGCGTTCTTAACGATCTACGTCTGAAGAAGATTATGGGGCCGAATAGCTAACAGAAACTGACTCTAAATGGTTCAACGTGCGCTTGTTGATAACTGATATTTGGAAGGCAATTACCCTTTTAGTGTGCGCCAGCGTATCAAGTCCCCTAGGTCGTCAGCCCGCAAAATAACCGCTTCGCAGTGGTTCCTAACATCGGCAGCTTTTACCGGCTTCCGCCTTGCTGGCGAGTCCGCCGCGGCTCGGTGGTTGAAGATCACTGTTTCAGTTTCGTCTGGATTTGTGCACCAATCCCCATGCACCCACTGATTCCGAGTGCGTGCCAGCTTCGCCAGTTTATTGAGAGCGATTCTGATTGCATCTCGGTCATATTTGGAGGTGTTCCATTCACCTAGTAGGCCGAGTGTAAATCTCGTTCGAGACTCAAAGGTCGGAATGCAATAGTACGATTCCATCGCCATGTTTAGCCCGACACCAGTAACCCTTGCGAATGTCGAGAGAATCATCAGCTCGGCATGGGCCCACGCAACAATCATGTTCCCAAGCTCCTCAGCAAGTTTGGGGTCGTGTCCAAGGTTTTCGATGGATTGATATTCGGTCATCTCAAATACCTCAAAAGTCAACGCTAACCTTCGAGCGGAAAGAGGGGCCGGAGCTTACGTGCAGCCCCTCTCTGACCCATTCGAACAGAAACTAGCGCTTCCGCATACGAGTCTTCACGGTTTCGACTACGTGAGTCCGAGGCTTCACCTTGGCCGTTGAGACCTTGGTGAAGCGTCCTGTCATAGCGCTTCGACCGATCTTGCGAGTACGGATCGCAATCACCTCCTTCCTCGGGCAGTTACCCGCCACGTTCAGGCGCTGCCCAAAGAAAGGAATGCGAATCAGTAGTCGCGTTCAGTATTGTATTTCATCAGCCGATCACGCGCTAATCGCTAGCAATACTGTCTGTCTCTTGATTCGATTAGCGCCCTTGATACTTCGAGAACTTACCTACAGCTGGAGATTGAGCATCAGAACTTTCTCTATCAGACCCGAAGACCTCAAACCCCTCCGTCCCCCCGACACGCTGATCGACAAACCGCTCGCTGATAGTGGAACGGTTGGTGCGCAAATGGATAGAAACGCCCGTAAGTCCCTCGATTACGTAATGATTCGTTGCCCCCAGTTGTCCAGCGCAGACGCGGTTCGAGCCGGCCTTCAAGTTTTGGCCGCTCTTATCCACAATTCCGGTGATGGCGACATGGGGTGAGAATATGGGGTGGTGGCGACTGAGTGATAGACTCTAATCGATTGAAAACAAATGGCCTATCGACGCCCCATGAAGGCTGGCTGGGGCGGCAGGACTCGAACCTGCGAATCACGGGATCAAAACCCGTTGCCTTACCACTTGGCTACGCCCCAAAGATTGTATGGCTTCAGGCGCCGCGGCCGTATCGGCAATCCGGGCCGCGAATCCGCCTGACGGCGGTTCTTATATGAGAAGCGTCTCAAGACCACAACTCTCACATCCCTGTCCAGTCCTGCCCGGACGGCGTACGCCGTTTATCCGGCGCAGCCCATGTTCGCCGATCAGCGTGACCCATGTTCGGTTGGCTCAGGCGTTTTGCGGCGTTGCAGGAGTTCGGGCAAGGACAGGTGGACCCGCTTGAAAGCATGGATCGCAAGCTGTTCGTCGGTGCCATCCTGCTTGCCCGGTACGTCGCGTTCAAATCGCTTGGGCTTCTTTAACGCGGCTACTCGCCTCGCTTGCGGGGTCAACGGACCGACGCTATAACTCGCAAAATCTGAGGCATGATCAAGTCGGAGTGTGGCGCAGCCTGGTAGCGCACCTCGTTCGGGACGAGGGGGTCGCAGGTTCAAATCCTGCCACTCCGACCAGCCTTTTCAATGCGTTAGGATCCTGCGGGGCATGCGCATATCCCGGCCGGATCCCCATTAAATCACTTCAGACAAGGTCTCCTGCATGAGCACGTCGGCACCTGGCGCACACCGCGGTTCCAACATCGCGTTCCGGACGGAGATGAATTTCGACTATGGCGTGCCGACCGAAGTCGCGCCCAATGTGCGCCGTATCGTGGCCAACAATCCCGGGCCCTTCACCTACAAAGGCACCAACACGTACCTGGTCGGCAGCGGCGACGTGGCCGTCATCGACCCTGGCCCCGACGACCCGGCACATCTGAACGCCATCGCCGAAGCTCTTGACGGCGAACGGGTTTCGCACATTCTCATCACGCACACCCACCGCGACCACACGGATGCGGTTGCCGGCCTGAAGGAGCGCACCGGCGCACCGGTTCTCGCGTTCGGCGAGACCGACAAGCCGCGCGGCGCGCGCACCACGAGCCCGTCCGGCAAAGCGTTCGTGGATCTGGGCTTCGAGCCGGACGAGACGGTCAGGGACGGCGACACCATCCAGGGCAAAAACTGGGCCCTGGACGCGATCCATACGCCGGGGCATGCGCCCGATCACCTCTGTTTCGCGCTCGTCGGTGAACGGACCGTGCTTTCCGGTGACCACGTGATGGGCTGGAACACGACCGTGGTGGCGCCGCCGGAGGGAAACATGGCGGACTACATGTCCTCACTCGAGCGGGTGCTCGAGCGCAACGACAAGGTGTTCCTGCCGGGGCATGGCGGACGGATCGAGACGCCGAGACGCGTCGTCAAAGCCTATCTGATGCACAGAAAAATGAGGGAATCCGCCATCTATGGCTGCGTCGAAAGCGGCGACCAGTTCATTCCCCAAATTGTTCCCAAAATCTATGGGAATCTCGACGAGAAGCTCGTGCCCGCGGCCGCTCTATCGGTGCTTGCGCACCTGGAATTCCTGGTAGACCGAGGCCTGGTTGAATGCCAGGAACACCCTGTTGCAATTCATTCAGCCTATTCAGTTCCTCAAGACGCGCCTCTTCCCTGAGTTTGGCAAGACGCTCCTCTTCTTCCCGCTTCACTTTTGCGCGCTCTTCGCGCAGGCGCTTTTGCTCCTCCCGCGCATCCTTCGCACGCTTTGCCAACGCCACTTCGAGCGCCTGGCGTTCGCCTTTCTCCAGCCCGGCCTTGACCTCGCTGAAAAGGCGGCGAATGCGCTTGGCATTGGCACCGAAATCGTGTTCGCCGAAGCGTGACGCCGAGCGCACATCGATGCGCGCCTCGTCCGAGACGGCGGCAACGCGGATGACGACATCGTCGGCATAGCCCATCACCAGGGTCCGGGCCACGGCCTCGATGTAGCCGGGCGTTTCGCCTTCCGGTGCGCGCACATTGACGATCTGCCAATCAAGCCGCGACACGGCTTCGCGCGCCAGGTCGAAGGCCTCCTCGGACGACCGCTCGAGCACCATGGGCCGGATATCGGGATAGGCTTCGGCCTGTTGGTCATAGAAGGCGGTGCCGGGATATGCGACGGGGTTCGCGTCCGTGCCGCGCAGGGTCGCGATCTTCGCGAAGCTCGGCGGCTGCTGTGCGTCCGTCGTGATGTCATTGATCTTCGGGCGCGTGAGCAGGTCGGGGAGATAGAACATCGGTCCGGCCATGAGCATGAGGCCGATCACCGCGCCAAACGCGGCGCGGCCGCCGCCCAGCAGACCCTGCCCCCAGATCCGGACGAGCGCCGCCACGGCGAGCACACAGGCGAAAAGACCGCCAAGCGCGCCAAGTCCAAGGAGGTTCGTAGCGGCTTTTGCCCCGAGGAAATCGAAGCGATGCAGCACGAGCGATATGATCACCACCTGAGCTGAAAAGATGGCGATGCGCTGGCTCCAGCGCGCCTGTTTCGACTCGCGTTGCAAAAGTATGGCGGTCATACCAAAAACCTGAGATCGCAGTCGGCGCCATCACGATGCGTAACGCGACCGGAAATAGCGCGGAATTCGGACCTTGTCGTGACTGCCTGCGCTCGGTCAATCAAATAATATGTGTGACGTGGTGACACAATGGTTGCAAAGTTCCGCTACGAAAATCATCTTTCTTACTGTTGCTCGCAACAACACCAGACCCTGCCACAAACATAACGAGGCCATCAAATGCCCCCGCTGACAAACGCCCAGACGCGAGACATCGAGACCCTGATCCATCCCTACACGAACCTGGATTCGCACAGGGAGGTCGGTCCGACGATCCTCGAGAAGGGCAAGGGCATCTACGTGTTCGACAGCCAGGGCAAGCAGTACATCGAAGGCATGGCCGGGCTCTGGTGCACGTCGCTGGGATACGGCAACGAGGAACTGGTCGAAACCGCCCGCGAACAGCTTTCGCGGTTGTCGTTCAGCCATCTGTTCGGTGGCAAATCGCACGATCCGGCGATCGAGCTGGCGGAAAAACTCAAGGAGATCTCACCCGCACCGACCTCGAAGGTCCTGTTCTCCTGTTCAGGTTCCGAGGCCAACGATACGCAGATCAAACTCGCCTGGTACTACAACAACGCCCGCGGTCTTCCGGACAAGAAGAAGATCATATCGCGGCAGCGGGGTTACCACGGCGTGACGGTTGCAACGGCGAGCCTCACCGGCCTGCCCGCCAACCATGCCGACTTCGACTTGCCGATCGACCGCATTCTCCACACCGGCTGCCCGCATCACTACCGCTACGCAGAATCCGGCGAGAGCGAGGACGAGTTCACAACCCGTCTCGCGAGCGAACTGGAAGACCTCATTGAAAACGAGGGCCCGGACACCATCGCCGCCTTCATTGCCGAGCCGGTCATGGGCGCGGGCGGTGTGATCGTTCCGCCGGACGGCTACTTCGAGAAGATCCAGGCCGTTCTGTCGAAACACGACATTCTGTTCATTGCCGACGAGGTGATCTGCGGGTTCGGACGAACCGGCAACATGTTCGGATCACAGACCTTCGGCATCAAGCCGGATACGATCTCGGTGGCAAAGGCCCTCACCTCCGCCTATGCCCCGCTTGGTGCCGTCACGGTGCCGGAAGCCGTCTACCAGGCGATGCTCGACGAGAGCCGCAAGATCGGCGTCTTCGGTCACGGCTACACCTATACCGGACACCCGCTCTCGACGGCGCTCGGCCTGAAGACGCTCGAGATCTACGAGCGCGACGACACGGTCGGACACGTGCGGTCCGTCGCACCCAAGTTCCAGGCCAGGCTGGAAAGCCTTGGTTCGCACCCGCTCGTCGGCCACACCCGGGGCGTCGGATTGATCGGCGCGGTCGAGCTCGTGTCCGACAAGGCAACGAAAGCGGCGTTTGACCCGAAGGCCGGCGCATCGGCCCATGCGGCGCAGATGTGCCAGGAGGAAGGTGTGATCGTCCGCAACATATTCGGTGACGCCCTCGCCTTCTGCCCCCCGCTGATCATCACCGAGCCGCAGATTGACGAGATGTTCGACGGCATCGAGCGCGGCCTCGACCGATCTCTGGAGCAGCTCAAGGCCGCCGCCTGACCGAGACCACCGCAGCCGTTTACGGTCCGTTAAGGGGTTCGATTCGAATCCTGTGCCTGCAGGGCTCCGGAATACGGAGCGCTGATCCGGGCGGACGGCCACGAGCAGGATCAGTCAGGCGGGTCGAGGATACATGTCGGATTTCAGTTTTGCGTATCGGGGCGCGAGGGCCGCGGCGGTGCTCCTCGTCGCCCTTGTGACGTGCGGGTTCACCTTCAGGCCGGGCGGCCCGCCGGAGCTCCATTTCAAGGAATACAACGCCGCACCCCCAATCGGAAACACGGTCACCGTCTGCCACGCGCATGGATGCCAGAAGCAGGAGACGTTCACCTTCTCCACCGCCGACATCTCCGATCTTGCCGTTTTGATGGACTATGTCCGCACGTCGGACACGGCGCACGCGGAACGCAAGGCGATCGGCTACGCGATTGCATGGATGGAGCGGCGCGTCGGACCGGCAACCGGCACGGCGAACGACCGCGCAAACCTGGGATTCTTCAATGTCAGCGGGCAGCTCGACTGCGTTGACGAGGCGACGAACGCAACGAGTTACCTGCTGGTGCTCCAGAACAACGGACTGCTGCGCCACCATCGGGTCATCCGCCCGTTCTCGAAGGCGAGCTTCTTCCGCTGGCCGCACTTCGCGGCGATGATCAAGGAGCGCCGCACGGGGCGCGTCTATGCGGTCGACTCGAGCGTGGGCCCGAACGGCGACAATCCGTCCATTCAGCTTGCCTCGAAATGGTACATCGATGACGGGACGGCGCCGCCGGAGCCGCGCGAACCGCTGACGACCGCCGCCATTCCGGCCGCCGCGCCTGACCCGCGGAGAGACGATCTCGGCGCGTTGGTTCAGCGGATCCTGACGGAGTAACTCTCCCGCGCAAGAAGTCGCTAGACGTGCTGGCCGCCATTGATGTGCAGTTCCGCGCCGTTCACGTAGCTCGACTGGTCCGTGCACAGGAAGTAGATCGCCTTGGCCACCTCCTCCGGTTCGCCGAGCCGGCGCATGGGAATGTCTTCCTCGACGATCTTCTCCGTACCCGGCGACAGGATCGACGTGTCGATTTCACCAGGCGATATGGCATTGACGCGGACGCCAAGCGGTCCGAAGTCCGCCGCCATTTCGCGTGTCAGCGATGCGAGCGCGGCCTTCGAGGTCGCGTAGGCGGCTCCCGCAAACGGATGCACACGGCTTCCTGCGATCGATGTCACATTCACCACGGTGCCGCTCGCGCGCTCCAGCTCTTCGACCAGACCGCGCGCGAGCATGATCGGGGCAAAGAAATTCACCTGAAAGACGGTCTGCCAATCCTGGATCGGCATGTCGATGGTCCCGAGGCGCTTGCCGCCCTCGCCTTTCGGCGAGATTGCGGCATTGTTCACAAGCGCATTGAGGCGACCGCCCTGGGCTTCAAGACGGCGTTTCATCTCTTCGACCGCCTGGCCGGTGTTTTCAGGGTCAGACAGGTCGACCTGAATATGATCCTCGGGACCCGCTTCCCACGGGCAATCTTCCGGAAAGGCTTGACGTGAACAGGTGATGACCCGCCAACCGGCGCTGGAAAACCGCTTGACCGTCGCGTGCCCGATACCTCGGCTGGCGCCGGTCAGGATGAGCGTTTTGCGCTCTTCATTCGGAATGTTCATCGTACTTCCGCGATTGTCTTGTTCATGCCCGAGACCCGGTTGCCGGAGCCGGTCTTACGGATACAGGCGCGAGATGGACCAGGATTCGTTTTCTGCAGGCCGGCGAAACACGACCCTATCATGAAGGCGAAACGGACGGTCGTGCCAGAACTCCATTTCATATGGTGTGAGTGCGAAACCTGACCAATAGTCGGGCCGTGGAACCGCGCCGACGCCGTACTTGGCGGTGAACCTGGCCACCGCCTTTTCAAGCGCGAAACGGCTTTCCAGCGGCCGAGACTGCTGCGAGGCCCAGGCCCCGATGCGACTGCCTCTCGCCCGGCTGGCGAAATAGGCATCCGCCTGCTCGTCGCTGACCCGGACAATCGGACCGCGGATGCGAATCTGGCGGCGCAGGCTCTTCCAGTGAAAATTCAGAGCCGCCTTCGGATTGTCGGCGAGCTCGTGTCCCTTCGCGCTTTCCAGATTGGTGTAGAAGACAAATGCGCCGTCCTCGATGCCCTTGAGGAGCACCATGCGCACGTTTGGCAGCCCGGACTTGTCCACGGTCGCAAGCGCCATGGCGTTCGCGTCGTTCGGCTCGTGCGCTTCCGCCTCCCTCATCCAATCATCAAAGAGAAGGTAAGGGTCCTTGTATCCGCCGAAATCCTCGGCCTGAGGCGCGGTGTAGAACTCATTGTCAGGCTTTTGCGTCATGGGACCTGCCTGCGGAGCGCGGGGCATCTGGCCGAAAACGTCCACTCCGGCACACGCGTTTACCGTTTGCTCACCCTGATAACCTAAGAATTGGGTGTTTGATAGTGCCGACTCATTGTCACGGCAATCGAGTACACGGGGACAAATTGTAATGCGTATGTTCCGACCCGGTCGGGCGTTGCCCGCCGCATTCCTGCTTGCCGTTGCCTGCTCCGCCGGCGAGCCCCTGAGCCCGGCGATCGCCTCGCCGGTCAATCTGGAGCCAAAGCAGTTCGCGATGGCGCCACCGGTACCCCAGGCCAATCCCGTTCGAAAGCTCACGCAGCTCCGCGCACAGCTCGGTTACGGCGAGAGGGTCATCGCCATGCGGGCCTTGCATCTTGCCCTGTCACAGGTGCCTGATGGTGGAGCATTCGTGTGGCGCAAGCGGAGCCGATCGCTCAAAGGGGTGATCCGGCCAAGCAAGCCATTCCGCAACGAGGGTGGGCAAATCTGCCGCCACGTTGTCTATGCCATGGCGCTGGGGCGCTATGTGAAACAGATCGAAGGTATCGCCTGCAGACAGAGTGACGGGCGCTGGCAACTGTGAGTTTCGCAACAATCGCAATTCCGTCGTCAAATCCTTAAGGTGCGGAAATAAAAAGACACAAATCGTGTTTGAACACGTATATGTGCGGCATGCGCATCCCTAGACCGTCGAAAGCAATTATGTACGATGAGGGGCTGTGCTGCGGGCTCGTTGGGGGCAGATCATGGGCAATACTGGAGATTTGATGGCGGGTAAGCGCGGCCTCATCATGGGGGTCGCCAACAACCGCTCGATTGCCTGGGGCATCTGCAAGGCGTGCCACGCCCAGGGCGCGGAGATCGCCCTCACCTATCAGGGTGACGCCCTCAAAAAACGCGTTGTACCGCTCGCTGAGGAGATCGGGACCACGATCGTGCTGCCGTGCGACGTGACCGACACGGCCAGCCTCGACGCTGTCTTCGAGGAGATCGGCAAGGCCTGGGACCAGCTAGACTTCCTGGTGCATGCCATTGCCTTTTCGGAGAAGGACGAGCTCGATGGTCGGTATGTCGACACGACCTCGGAGAACTTCGAAAAGACACTTTCGATCTCCTGCTACTCCTTCACGGCGGTGGCGCAGCGGGCGGAAAAGCTGATGCGCGAGGGCGGATCGCTTCTGACCCTCACCTATTACGGCGCCGAAAAGGTGATGCCGCATTACAACGTTATGGGCGTCGCCAAGGCAGCTCTCGAGGCAAGTGTGCGGTATCTCGCGGCCGACCTCGGCCAGAACGGGATTCGCGTGAACGCCATTTCCGCCGGACCGATCAAGACCCTCGCCGCGTCCGGCATTTCCGACTTCCGCTACATTCTGAAATGGAACGAATACAATTCGCCGCTGCGCCGCACGGTATCGATTGACGATGTGGGCGGCGCCGGCATGTATCTCCTGTCGGATCTTTCCCGCGGCGTGACCGGCGAGGTCCACCATGTCGATGCCGGCTACCATGTGGTCGGCATGAAAAACGAAGACGCCCCGGATATCTCGGTGGTCAAGGATTAGCCTCAGCCTGCTCACCCAATTCCCATGCCCCTCATCTACTTCATTCGCCACGGCCAGACTGACTGGAATGCCGAGCTTCGCCTGCAAGGGCAGCGCGATATTCCACTGAACGACACGGGCCGCTCTCAGGCCGCCCGCAATGGACGCCGGCTCGGCGAAGTCATTTCTGATCCGGCGCGGTTTGAATTTGTTGCGAGTCCTCTGAGCCGGACCCGCGAGACCATGGAAATCGTGCGCCGTGAGATGGGTCTCGAGGTACAGGATTTCCGCATGGATCCTATCCTCAAGGAAATCAACTACGGCGACTGGGAGGGGTTCACCATGGCTGAGCTCGAAGCCAAAGACCCGAACGCGGTCAAAACCCGATCAGCCGACAAGTGGAACTCCAACGTGCATGGCGGCGAGAGCTACGCGATGCTTTCGAGGCGGGCGCGCGACTGGCTTGAGTCTGTGGATCGCGACTCCGTCATCGTTTCTCACGGCGCGTTCAGCCGTTGCCTGCGTGGCCACATCCTGGGACTCGGACGGAATGATACGATTGATCTGGACGTTCCTCAGGATCGCTTCTTTTCGATTGAGCGTGGCCGTATCGACTGGCACTAGGTCGTTTTGCCCGCAGCACATGACGATTTGATCAACCAACCGCGCGCTAGCCGTTTGACGCCCCTCACCCGCTCGACTAGAAGGGCCGGAAGGTTGAACCGGGCCAGTTTCCTATGTCTCACAACAGCTTCGGCCATCTGCTGCGCGTTACCACCTGGGGCGAAAGCCACGGGAGCGCAATCGGCTGCGTGGTCGACGGTTGTCCGCCGGGGATCGAGATCACGGAAGCGGAAATCCAGGCATTCCTGGACAAACGCCGTCCGGGCCAGTCGCGCTACACAACACAGCGCAAGGAACCCGATGCGGTGAAAATCCTGTCCGGCGTCTTCGAGGACGACGCCGGCAAACAGGTCACCACCGGCGCGCCGATATCGCTGATCATCGAGAACGTGGACCAGCGCTCGAAGGACTATTCCGAGATCAAGGACAAGTTCCGCCCCGGACATGCCGACTTCACCTATCTCGAGAAATACGGCATTCGCGACTACCGCGGCGGCGGGCGGTCCTCAGCGCGGGAAACCGCCATGCGGGTCGCCGCCGGGGCCGTCGCGCGAAAGATCGTACCCGGCCTCACGGTCCGCGCGGCACTTGTGCAGCTCGGGCCCCACACCATCAACCGGGACAACTGGGACTGGGACGAGGTCGACCGCAATCCGTTCTTTTCGCCGGATCATGAAAGCGTGCAGAGCTGGGCGTCTTATCTCGACGGCATTCGCAAGAGCGGGTCTTCCTGCGGCGCGGTCATCGAGGTGGTGGCGGACGGCGTGCCCGCGGGTCTCGGCGCACCGATCTACGGAAAGCTCGATCAGGACATCGCATCCGGCCTGATGAGCATCAATGCGGTCAAGGGCGTGGAAATCGGCGCGGGCATGGGCGCGGCCGCGCTCACCGGCGAAGAGAACGCCGACGAAATCCGCATCGGCAAGGACGGCAAGCCGGAATTCCAGTCGAACAATGCAGGCGGCATTCTCGGGGGCATTTCCAGCGGTCAGCCCGTGGTCGCGCGCTTTGCGGTGAAGCCCACGTCGTCGATCCTGACGCCGCGCAAGACCATCGATGCGCACGGTAATGAAACGGAGATCTCGACCAAGGGCCGTCACGACCCGTGTGTCGGCATCCGCGCCGTCCCTATCGGCGAAGCGATGATGGCGCTGGTGCTCGCCGATCACTATCTGCTGCACCGGGCGCAAACCGGAAAGGGCTAGTCATCATGTCGCTGGAAGACGTCAAGGCGCTGCATTTCGACGTGTTCGGAACCGTCGTCGACTGGCGCACAAGCATCATCGCGGAACTCGAGGCCTTCGGCGCAAGCAAGGGCATCAACGCGGACTGGGTGCAGTTTGCCGATGACTGGCGCGGTATGTATCAGCCCTCGATGGACGCGGTCCGCCGCGGCGACAGGGAGTGGCGTCCGCTGGATGCCCTGCACCGCGAGAGCCTGATCACGCTGATTTCGCGCCACAACATCACCGGCCTGACGGAAGAGGAAATCGACCACCTGAACAAGGCGTGGCACCGGCTGACTCCCTGGCCCGATACGGTGGAAGGCCTGACCCGGCTGAAGAAGAAATACATCCTGGCGACGCTTTCCAACGGCAATGTCGCCTTGCTGGTGGATATGGCGCGGAATGGCGGGCTGCCGTGGGACGCGATCCTGGGCGCGGAGGTCAACCGCGCCTACAAGCCGCTGCCGCAATGCTATCTGGGCAACGCCAGATACCTCGATCTCGAACCGTCGCAATGCATGCTGGTCGCCGCCCACAATGACGATCTCGCCGTCGCCCGCACGCTCGGCTACCGCACGGCCTTTGTCTGCCGTCCCACCGAATACGGCCCGCATCAGACCAAGGACCAGAAGGCGGACAGCGACTGGGATGTTGTCGCCGACACCATGACCGGCGTCGCCGACGCCCTTGGTTGCTGACATGCCTGTCTACGACCGAATTGTCGTTCTGACCGGCGCCGGGCTTTCCGCCGAATCCGGCCTTTCCACGTTTCGTGACAAGGATGGTGTCTGGTCAAAGTACCGCCTCGAGGACGTGGCGACCCCCGAGGGTTTCGCCCGCGACCCGGACGCCGTGCTGGCGTTCTACAATGAACGACGCAAGTCGAATGCCGACGTCAAGGCCAATGCGGCGCACGAGGCCCTGGCCCGGTTGGAGCAGTATCATCCGGGCGAGGTCCTGACCGTGACGCAGAACATCGATCCTCTGCACGAAATGGCCGGGACACGCCGACTCATCCATATGCATGGTGAAATCCTCAAGGCCCTCTGTGCCCACTGCGGCGCCAAAGAGCCGTGGCAGGAAGACCTCACAACCGACCTCGCCTGCCAGGTGTGCAACCAAACTGGCGGCATGCGCCCCGACGTGGTGTGGTTCGGCGAGATGCCGTATCGGATGGACGAAATCTACGAAGCGCTCGCCGCGTGCGATCTATTCATCTCGGTCGGCACCAGCGGAACCGTCTACCCGGCAGCCGGGTTCGTGATGGAAGCGCGCGGCGCGGGCGCCCACACCGTCGAACTCAACCTGGAGCCCTCGGAGGGTGCATCCCTGTTCGCCGAAGCGATCCACGGTCCGGCCACAAAGGTTGTCCCCGCCTATGTCGACAAGCTCCTGAGCGGCTGACTTCAATCGGACTTTTCGGCGCCCAACAGGAACTCGATATTCCCGTCACCGCCCTTGATCGGAGAGTCAATGACGCCGGTGACGTTCCAGCCAGGCTGGCCATCGATCCAGTCCCCGACGCGCACAACGGCCGCATCGCGCGCCGCGTCATCCCGTACAACACCTCCCTTGCCCACGTGGCCGGGGCCCACTTCGAATTGCGGCTTGACGAGCGCAACGAGCCAGCATCCGGGCGCGGCGAGTTCAAGTGCCGCGGACAGGACTTTTGCCAGCGAAATGAAACTCACATCCGCGACGATCGCATTCACGGGTTCCGGGACCAGGTCGCGCGTCAGCGCGCGGGCGTCGGTTCCCTCCAGCAACGTGACCTTCGGGTTATCCCGCAGCCGTTCCGCGAACTGATCATGTCCCACATCGACGGAGGTCACATGTCTTGCGCCATGTTCGAGAAGGACCTGCGTGAACCCGCCGGTCGACGCGCCGATATCAAGACACCGGCGGCCGGACGGATCAAAGGAGAACGCGTCCAGCCCGTGGCACAGCTTGAGCGCGCCGCGCGAGACATAGTTGGACGCTGCGTCGTCGAGCTCGATCCGCGCGTCGGCGGCAACCGGCTGACCTGCCTTCCTCGCAGGTTCTCCGTCGACGGTCACCGTGCCCCGGCGTATGGCATCCGCGCCGCGCGATCTGCTCGCGACCAGACCACGCCGGACCAGCAATTCGTCGAGCCGAATGCGTGCCGTCACGTCATCGTCCTCCCGCCCGCCGGGCAGTCTCGAAATGGTGCGTCATTTCTATCGGCGGTTCAGGCATTTGTCGCAAATCCGCAGCCGCAAAACGAACGAAAATCCGCTTCACATTTGTCGGCAGGTCAAATATGTCAATCCGAATGAAAAGCCTGTTGATGCGAAATTCGGTGCTTCGCCATCTTTGCGGTGTCACCTGCAGCATGCTGGTTGTCGGAATTCTCGCGACATCCGCAACCGCGGCCAAGCTCCAGTGGCATTTTCATGTCGCAGGCAAGGTCGGGCAGGCCTTCCTCTCCAGTTGTGTGAACTGCGATGGCGCGGAGTTCACGGCCGTGTGCCGAAAGGGCCGATCCGTCACCGTCATTCCTGTGATGGACGTCAAGAACGGCACGGTCGGCGAGAGACGCAATGTGACGTTCAAATTCGCGGACGGTGCGATCAGCGTCGAGAGCGTGCTTGTCGAGAACCTCATCAACGACACGGTCGAGCCCGAAATCAGAATTCCAAGCGAGCACGCGATCTTCGATCACATGCGCACGTCCAACCGCGTCGAAGTGATGGTGGACCGGGGGCCCACCCTAGCCTTTCCACTGCAGGGTGCCGGTGATGTTATCGGCAAGCTGCAGGCCTTCTGCCGCAGCTAGAGCTTTTTCAACCACTCAGGCGCGCTCGCCCGTCTCCGCCGCCTGATCCCGGCCAAGTGCGGAAAAGACGGTCGCGACGATACCGTCGGCATCGAGACCGGCTTGCGTGTACATCGCGGCCGGCTTGTCCTGATCGATAAACACGTCCGGCAGGACCATCGAGCGCACCTTGAGGCCGCTTTCGAGCAACGCCTCGTCCGCCATGTACTTCAGCACGTGGGAGCCGAAACCGCCGACCGAGCCTTCTTCGACCGTGATCAGAACTTCGTGGTCACGCGCGAGTTGCGAGATCAATGCGCCGTCAAGCGGCTTGGCGAAGCGTGCGTCCGCGACCGTTGTCGGCAAACCCTGCGCGGCAAGTTTGTCGGCGGCGACCAGGCACTCCTGGAGACGCGCGCCGAACGACAGGAGCGCCACGGCGGATCCTTCGCGCACGATGCGTCCTTTTCCGATTTCAAGCGGTTCGGGGTTTTCGGGCATTTCCACGCCGACGCCCTCGCCCCGCGGATACCGGAATGCACTCGGACGGTCGTCGATTGCGGCGGCCGTTGCAACCATGCGCACAAGCTCCGCCTCATCCGCCGCGGCCATTACCACGAAACCCGGCAGGCACGAGAGATACGCCACGTCGAAGGCGCCCGCGTGGGTGGGACCGTCCGCGCCGACAAGCCCGGCGCGGTCGATGGCAAAACGCACGGGCAGGCCCTGAATGGCGACGTCATGCACGACCTGGTCATAACCCCGCTGGAGAAACGTGGAATAGATCGCCGCGAAGGGTTTGTAGCCCTGCGTCGCCAAGCCTGCGGAAAAGGTCACCGCATGCTGTTCAGCGATGCCGACGTCGAAACTCCGCTCGGGAAACGCGTTACCGAACACGTCGAGGCCTGTGCCTCCCGGCATCGCGGCGGTCACGGCAACGATCTTGTCGTCTTTTTCGGCCAGTTTGCTCAGCGCGTTTGCAAACACCTTCGTGTAGGACGGCGCATTAGGCTTCGGCTTGTCTTGAGCGCCGGTGACCACGTCGAAGCGCGCGACGCCATGGTACTTGTCGTCCGACTCCTCCGCCGGCGCATATCCCTTGCCCTTCTGCGTCACCACATGGACAAGGATCGGACCATCCTCCGCGTCCTTCACATTGCGCAGCACCGGAAGCAGGTGGTCGAAATTGTGTCCGTCGATCGGCCCGACATAATAGAACCCGAGTTCCTCGAAGAGCGTTCCGCCGGACCAGAAGCTCCGGGTGTACTCCTCCGCCCTCGCCGCCCGGCGTTCCCAGCTCTTCGGCAGGCGCTTCGCGAGTTGTTTCGCCCAGTTGCGCAAGTGTCGATAGGTGCCGCCTGAAAGCAATCGGGCGAGATAGGCGCTCATGGCGCCAACCGGCGGCGCGATCGACATATCGTTGTCGTTGAGGATGACGATCAGGCGCGAATCCATGGCGCCCGCATTGTTCATTGCTTCATACGCCATCCCCGCGCTCATCGCGCCATCGCCAATGACGCAGATCACGTTGTTGTCCGCGCCCGAAAGGTCGCGTGCGACGGCCATCCCGAGACCCGCGGATATCGACGTCGAGGAATGCGCAGCGCCGAAGGGGTCGTATTCGCTCTCCGCGCGCTTGGTGAAACCGGACAGGCCCCCGCCCTGACGCAGGGTGCGGATGCGATCGCGGCGCCCGGTCAGTATCTTGTGCGGATAGCACTGATGGCCGACGTCCCAGATCAGCTTGTCGTCCGGCGTATCGAAGACCTTGTGAATGGCAAGCGTGAGCTCGACGACGCCAAGCCCCGCGCCAAGATGCCCGCCCGTGACCGAAACAGCGCTTACGGTTTCGCGCCTGAGTTCATCGGCGAGTTCCGAAAGATCGGCATCGTCCAGCTCACGGAGGTCCGCCGGATTACCTATTTTGTCCAAAAGGGGCGTATCAACTTTCATTTTCAAACTTTCCGCATTTCGCTCACGCGGCCGCACGGGATTGCGAAGGCGGCGCGCATTTGACCGGAAGCCGCCACAACTTGCAAGCCGAGGCACAGGATAGGCCGCAAAACTGTTTCGCCGATAGCGTGGAGTACAAATTCGATCGGGTTTGCGGGCGGGACGTATGTCACGCACTGTCTGATTCGATTCGATATCTTCGCAGCTTTGCCGAAGGAGAAAACAATTTGAGCGACGACGAAGACCAGAGATTTGCTACGAGGCAGGGTCTTTTCGGATGGAAGGGCTTTGGAAAAGATAAATCGAACCAGACGACAAAAGTCGTGGTGTCTCTGTTCGTCAACTACATATTTGTGCTCTACGCGATCTCCACGCTCGGAGCGACGGACGCGCAGGGCCAATTCCACTTTTCTGCGAAGACGATACCGATGGAGTACTACCTGCTGTGCGGCGCAACCGTTCTTGTCTGCCTGATCAGTGCCGGCTTCATAAGGTACGACGATTTCGGAACCAGATGGACGGCGCGCTTCTTCTGTTGTGGTCTGCCAGCACTCTTCGTCGTGCTTCTCCCGTTCGTATGGGGCAAGTGACACGTTCGATACCTTTGTCGGCCGAATTGCTCTGAAGACAAGCTGGTTCAAATGACGCTCTGTTCCTTGAGCCTGGCGAGTTCCGCGTGGCTCAGCCCACAGAGTTTCCCGAGAATCTTCTCGGTTCCCTCCCCCAGTTCCGGACCGGTCGCCTCGACATGGCCGGGCGTTTCAGACAGCCGCGGGACCACGTTCGGCATGGTCACCGGATCCCCCGTCCAATCCTTTACCTCTGTAAGAGTACGGCGCGCCTTGAATTGCGGATCAGCGAAAATGTCGGCGATCGAGTTCACCGGGGCGGCCGGCACTTCGAATTCCACGCATCGGGCGAGGAAGTCGTCGCGGTCGAATGTCCTGATATAATCGGCGGTAATCGCTTCGACCTCATCATAGTTCTGAAGCCGGCGACCGATTTCACCGTACATGTCCGCCGCCGCGAGGTCCGGGCGCCCCATCATTTCGCACAATCGGGCGAACATGACGTCGGACGTGCAGGCAAGCGCCAGCCACTCGCCGTCCTTCGCCTGGAAGTGGCCATGGGGAACCGCATTAAGCGTCTTCGTGCCTTCCCGGCCACGGACGATGCCCGCTTCGGCATAGGCCGGCGCGAGTTCGTCGAGGACGCGGAAGATGCTCTCATACAGCGAGAGATCGATAACCTGTCCGTGCCCCGTCTTGTCGCGGTGGCGCAACGCCAGGAGGATGCCAACGGTGCCGTAAAGGCCGGTTGTATAGTCGGCGAGAGACGTGGAACCGGGCGTCACCGGAGGTCCGCCGGGCATGCCCGCCAAATAGGTGAGCCCCGCGAATGCATGGGCGATCCGTGCGAAGCCGGGCCGGTCACGGTAAGGCCCGTCCTGGCCGTAGCCCGAGACGCGCAACATGATCAGCCGCGGATTCACCTCGCGCAGCACATCCCAACCGAGGCCCCACTTCTCGAGGGTTCCCGGCCGGAAATTCTCACACAGCACGTCCGACTTGGAGACGAGTTTTTTTAGGATTTCCGCACCTTCGGGATGCCGCAGGTTGAGCGTCACCGACCGCTTGTTCCGCGCCTCGCTTTTCCACGCCAGGGTATCGCCGCCGTCCTTTGGCGTGCCGTAGCGCCGCCAGGGGTCGCCGCCATCGGGACGTTCAATCTTGATGACCTCGGCCCCGAACTCCGCCAGCGTCGTCGCTGCGAACGGGGCGGCGATGAAAGTTGCGAGATCAAGTACGCGGATGCCGGACAGCGGCGGCTCGGCTTCGTCAGTCGTCGACATCCAGAGGTTCCAGTCCGGCAGGCTGGCCTTCGGCGTCGAGCGTGATCTTTTCCACCTTCGCTTCGGCCTTCTTCAGCAGCGCGTCACAGTGGGCGCGCAGCGCTTCTCCCCGCTCATAAATGGCGATGGACTCTTCAAGCTCCACGTCGCCTTTTTCCAGCTTCGCGACAATCTGTTCGAGTTCCTGCATGGCGGCCTCGAAGCTCATTTTCGCGATATCGCCAGCCTTGTCTTTCTCAGCCATGGTCTCCGCTGCCGTTTGATTGCGCGCCCGCCTTCATTAACGCCTGCACATGTGCGCCCACAGAGTTGGCGAGTCCGTTCAGGTCATAACCGCCCTCGAGCATCGACACCACCCTGCCCTCGCAGGTCTTGTCGGCAATCTCGATCATCTTGTTTGTGGCCCAGGCGAAATCATCCTCCACCAGCCGCAGGCTTCCCAGAGGATCGCGCTCATGGGCGTCGAAACCGGCGGAAATCAGGATCAGATCCGGCCTGTGCGTCGCAAGCTGCGGAAGGATCCTGCTTTCGAAAGCCTCGCGGAACACGTCGCCGCCGTCACCGGCGCGTAACGGTGCGTTCCAGATATTGCCGACCCCGCTCTCCGTGACTGCGCCGGTTCCGGGAAACAACGGCATCTGATGCGTCGATCCGAAATACAAATCGCGATCGTCCCAGAACATGGCCTGCGTTCCGTTGCCGTGATGCACGTCGAAATCGACGACCGCGATGCGCTCCGCCCCGTGTTTGGCCCGGGCGTGCAGACCGGCGACGGCGATGTTGTTGAACACACAGAAACCCATTGCCACGCGCTGCTCGGCATGGTGCCCGCAGGGGCGAATGGCGCAGAAGGCGTTCTGCACCTTGCCGGTCATCACCTGATCGACGGCGCGGATCCCGGAGCCGACCGCGCGCAACGCCGCATCCCAGCTCCTCGGGCTCAGCACCGTATCGCCGTCCACGCGCACGAGCCCTTCTTCCGGAACCGCCTTGCGGATGGCGTCGATGTAATCGCCGGGATGGGCGCGCTCGATGTCCGAAATCTCGGCAAGGGGCGCATCCTCGCGCACCAGATCGTCGAACTCCGGCTGGTCGGTCACCATCTTGATGGCGCGCAACCGGTCGGGACGTTCAGGGTGCCCCGGACCCGTATCATGTTCGATGCACACGTCATGCGTGAGATAAAGGGTAGCCATACTCTCCTGCCGCGTTCGCTTCCTCACCTGTCACATCGTATTCATATGCGTCTTGGCCCGGTTCCGCTACCCGGCACGGGCTTCCGACAGATCTGCTTCGACCCAGAACGAACCCTCCATGATTGCCCGGGCAAGTCCCGGCGCCTCCACACTGAGCATTTCCGCAAAGAATCGCGCGGTTGCGATGCGGTCGGGCGCACCGCCGTGGCCGCGGCTCTGGGCCACTGCGCCTTTCGCAAGCCAAATCCCGCCTGAGGCCAACCCGAAAAGCCTTGCATAGAGTGTGGCTCCGGCGAGCGCGGCGTCAGGATTGACCTTCAGCGTCTCAAGTGTCCAGGTGGTTGCACGCTCCATGGCGTCAACGGCGTCTTTCAGCCGCGCGCCCATTTTGCCGAAGTCGGGTGTATTGGAGGCCTGGACTTCTCCAAGAACGGCCCTCAGCCCGGAAATATGCCTGGCGACAACCGCGCCGTCTTCGAGCGGCAGCTTTCGTGTGATGAGGTCGATGGCCTGAATGCCGTTGGTGCCCTCGTAGATCGGGGCTATGCGGGCGTCGCGGAGATGTTGGGCGGCTCCGGTCTCCTCGATATATCCCATGCCGCCGTGTACCTGTATCCCGTCGGATGCCACCTCGACACCCATGTCGGTGCAGAAGGCCTTCGCCACCGGCGTCAGGAGGCCCGCCATGGCATCGCCGGTCCGCCGTTCAGCCTCATCCGTGCTTCGTTCCGCGACATCGATCACGCGGGCGGTCATGAGACAGATCGCCCGAGCGGCGGCCGTCTTCGCCTTCATTGACAGCAACATACGTTTGACGTCCGGATGCGTGACAATCTCGACTTCGCGCCCGTCCGCGTCATGCCCCTGCTTGCGCTCCCGGGCATAGGCAAGAGCCTGCTGGTAGGCGCGTTCGGCGATCCCCGCCCCTTCAACGCCAACCGCAAGCCGTGCCCGGTTCATCATGATGAACATCGCATGCAGCCCGCGATTCCGCTCGCCCACGAGCCAGCCTCTGGCGCCTCCGTTGTCCCCCATCTGCATCACACAGGTCGGGCTCGCATGGATGCCGAGCTTGTGCTCGACCGAAACGGCATGAATGTCGTTGCGCTCCCCGAGCGAACCGTCTGAATTCACGAGATATTTAGGCACAAGGAACAGCGAGATCCCACGCGTGCCGCGCGGCGCGTCCGGTGTGCGGGCGAGCACCAGGTGGATGATATTGTCCACCAGGTCGTGCTCTCCATAGGTGATGTAGATCTTTGTGCCGGTGAGAAGATAACTGCCGTCTTCCTGCGGACGTGCCATCGTCTTCAGCGTGCTCAGGTCGGAACCGGCGTGGGACTCGGTGAGTTGCATGGTGCCCGACCATTCGCCAGCGTTCATCTTCGGCAGATAGAGCTTTTTCAGCTCCTCTGTCGCGAACCGCGAAATCGTCTCGACGGCGCCTTGCGTCAGCATCGGATTGAGAGCAAACGCCATGCTCGCCGCCTGCCACATCTCGCCGACTGCCATGGAAACGGTGACGGGCAGCCCCTGCCCGCCGAAGCTCTCCGGCCCCGACAGCCCACACCATCCGGCATCGCACCATTGGCGATAAACGTCACGCCAGCCTTCCGGCATTGTCACTTCGCCGTCTCGAAAAACCGGGCGGGCAATATCCCCCTGATGATTGAGCGGCGCGATCTGCTCGGACGCGAACTTGCCTGCCTCGTCAAGGATGGCAGCCAACGTTTCGCCGTCGAGCCCGGGAAAGAGTCCGGCGTTGATCAGGTCCGGCATTCCGGCAATATCGTCGAGCGCTGCGCCAATTTCAGCGACCGGTGCCCGGTATGTCATTGTTTGTTTGCCTCCCTTTGTGCAGACAGGGCGTCTTGTTTCCGCGCCCGCCAACACAATTGCATGATAGTCCGGACCGTGCGACCTAGTCAGCGCCATGGTCATTGAAACAGCAACTCCCGCATCGATTGCCCGGGCGGCCAAGGCGCTCGCCGACGGTGAACTCGTCGCGTTTCCCACGGAAACCGTTTACGGCCTCGGGGCCGATGCGACGAATGCCGATGCCGTGGCCCGCATCTACGAAGTGAAGGGTCGTCCCCGATTCAACCCGCTAATCGCGCATGTCGGCGACCGGGAGATGGCGGGCGTGCACGTTGAATTCAACGACACGGCCGACATGCTTGTCGACGCGTTCTGGCCGGGCCCTCTGACCGTCGTCCTGCCCAGGCGCGGTGTCAGCGGGATCTGCGATCTGGTGTCCGCCGGACTGGACACGGTTGCCGTTCGCGTCCCTTCGGGCGATGTCGCGCGGGATCTCCTGCACGCCGCGAAGTGCCCGGTGGCGGCACCAAGTGCGAACCGTGCCGGGCATGTCAGCCCGACAACGGCGCGGCATGTGGACGACGACCTCGGTACCGACGTCGCCGTCATCCTTGACGGTGGCGCAACGGCACTCGGGCTTGAGTCCACGGTCGTCGATTGCAGCGGTCTGCAGCCGCTCCTGTTGCGGCCGGGCGTCATCTCGCGTACCGACATTGAGAACGTCCTCGGCCGCAAGCTCGGCAAGCCGCTGCAAAACAATCAGCCCGCGTCACCGGGCCAGCTCGCAAGCCATTATGCGCCGAACACCAAAGTCCGCCTCAATTCCCGAGACGTGCGGCCCGGCGAGGCTCTGCTCGCATTCGGCAAGGATGCACCGGAGACGAACGGGCCATGCATCAATCTGAGCCCGTCGGGGGATCTGCGCGAAGCCGCAGCCGGCTTTTTTTCCGCCCTGCGCGAACTCGACGCAAAGGGCTGCGAGACCATCGCCGTCATGCCGATACCCGACCGGGGGCTCGGCGAGGCCATCAACGACCGTCTTCTGCGCGCGGCGGCGCCGCGCTGAGACCGGCGGAATGGTTCAGCAGTTCCGGCAGATATTGTTCCAGCAGGCGCGCATGCAGAGCACAAACTGCTGTCGGCATCCCCGATAGAAACAATTGATCCGGTAAGTGTTGTAACAATCGCTTCGGCACCACTTGCAATCGCGCCGGCAGTAATAATATTGCGCCGGTTTGACGCGCGGACTGAAGTTCCTGTCGATCTGTCCAAATGCACCCGTGCCTGAAAGGCTCGCGGCAGACGGCGCCGTCGTCATCCCGGCCGCGGACGCGTCGGCGGCATGCGCCACAATGGCCAGCGCGAGCAGACACGATCTCAGTTTCACGTTCATGCCCCTTTTTCGATAGGCCCGCGGCAAGGCTATCAGTTCACAGAGCATTGGGGGATGGATTATTGAGGGGCCCCGGCGTTATGGTGCCGGCGATCCGCATTCTCACCACCGACCCCAGGCCAAAAACAACAATGAACGCAGTCGAGCCATCCGCCTTTGCCGCCCCCGGAGACGCCCTCCTCGATCAGTTCACATCGATCGTCGGACCGGCAAACGCCATCCGCGACCCGAACGACATGCAAGGCTATCTGGAGGAACTGCGCCATCTCTATGTGGGTAAATCGGCGCTCATCCTGCGACCGGGCTCGGTAGACGAGGTCTCGGAAATCCTCAAACTCGCCAATGAACACAAGGTCGCAATCGTCCCTCAGGGCGGAAACACGGGACTTGTCGGCGGGCAGATCCCGTTCGATGCCGGAAACGAGGTGATTATCTCCCTGTCGCGCATGGACCGCATCCGCGACATCGATCCCGAGAGCAACACGATGACCGTGGACGCCGGTGTCATTCTCGAGCAGACGCAACAGGCCGCGGAGAAAGTCAATCGCCTGTTTCCGCTCTCCCTCGCCTCGGAAGGAAGCTGCCAGATCGGCGGCAATCTCTCGACCAATGCCGGAGGTACGGCGATGCTGGCCTACGGCAATGCCCGCGACATGGTTCTCGGCCTGGAGGTCGTTCTCGCCGACGGGCGGATCTGGGACGGGCTGCGCGCGCTCAGGAAGGACAACACCGGATACGACCTGAAGGACCTGTTCATCGGCGCCGAGGGCACGCTCGGGATCATCACCGGCGCGGTGCTCAAGCTGTATCCGAACCCGGCCGAACGGGCCACCGCCTTCGCCGGGCTGCGAAGCGTCGAAGATGCCGGGCGCTTCTTTGCCCTTGCGCGCGAGGCGTCGGGCAATGAACTCACCGGATTCGAGATACTTCCGCGGTTCGGCCTGGAGATCGTTCTCAAACACGGCCACGACACGCGCGATCCGCTTTCCGAACCGCATGACTGGTACGTGCTGATCGAACTCTCCGGACGCGAAGCCGATGGCGGCTGCGCCGCGCGGCTTGAGGACGTGCTCGGCCAGGCCCTCGAGCAGGAGCTGGTTGCCGATGCGGCCGTTGCCGCCTCGCTTGCCCAGCGCAACGACTTCTGGCGCCTTCGCGAACTGATGTCCGAGGTTCAGGGCCTCGAAGGCGGGTCGATCAAGCACGACGTGTCCGTGCCGATATCATCGATCCCCGAGTTCATCGAGCGGGCGAATGCTCTTGTCACGCGAATGATACCGGGGTCCCGCCCCGTCCCCTTCGGCCACTACGGCGATGGCAACATCCATTACAATTTGACCCAACCCGTTGAAATGGATAAGGACGCGTTCCTCGCGCAGTGGGACGCCGTGGTTTCGGGCGTGCACGAAATCGTCCTCGACCTGAATGGCTCGATCAGTGCCGAGCATGGAATCGGGCGCATGAAGCGGGAGACCTTGCGCAAGGTGAAGGCTGAAGTGGAGCTTGAGATGATGCGCAATATCAAGGCCGTGTTCGATCCCAACGGCATTCTGAATCCCGGCAAGGTCCTTTAGTGGGAAACACCGCTCAACTTGATGTTCGGGCAATCGGCGACGGCGACGTCGATGCCGTCGTTTCGCTTTGGGAGCGGTGCGGCCTGACGCGGCCCTGGAACGACCCGCATACCGACATTGCATTCGCGCGCGCCAGCGACAACGCGGCACTCCTCGGCGGCTGGGTCGGGACGACGCTTGCCGCGAGTGTCATGGTCGGCCATGACGGACATCGCGGCACGGTTTACTACGTCAGCGTCGATCCGGAGCAGCAGGGCGCCGGATTGGGCCGCACCCTCATGGATGCCGCGGAAGCCTGGCTGCGCGATCGCGGCGTGTGGAAACTCAATCTCGTGATCCGCGCGAGCAACCAGCCGGTGATCGATTTCTACCGATCGCTCGGCTACGAAGCGGAAGAACGCGTCAACATGTCGAAATGGCTGGATCCGTCGCGCCGTCCGGCCAGCAAGGACTGATATGTCAACTGGCTTGTAGCTGCTCCGAGCCGCACGGAATACGGGTAAGGCTTTGGCAAGACTTATCCGCCACCCTCCAAATCAGAGTCTGGTTGTTCCGCAGCCGCGGTGGGTGTCCATGTCAGTTTCGTCCGCAAATTTGCGTATCGTCGCATCGAACGATCATCTCACCGCGCGCGAGAGCCTCGCCAGGGCGTTCCGAAATTCCATGACCGAGCACCTTCGGGCCCACACGACGGGGACGAACGTCAATCCCGAGACCCTGCTTACAACCGACTATCTGAACCATTTCAACGAAATCATCATGCTGCTTGAGCTGGTGCCCTCGGCACCATCACAGTTCGCATCCGAACTCGCCGAATGGCAGCACGAATCCTATGAGGAGCATTTCACCCATTCCGGGTTTCGCGACAAGGAACTGGCGATCGTCTGCTACCGCAACGCGCCCCAGGACGTCCGGCGGGCGTTCGACTCCTCGGTGGCGGACCTGGAGCAGGAAATGGTGCTGCTGCTGCATCAGGTGCTGGACACGATCAACAACGGCGATGCACAGGGGCTGACCGGCCTTTGCACGGAGGCCGTGCCGCGGCTTCAGGAGCTGGTTCAGATCTCGGCCGGTATCGTCAACGGCGCGCTTCCGGGTGCGGACCAGAACGCCGATGATGGCAACACCGGTTCGGGCACGACGGCAACCCAATCGGACGTCGACGCGCTGTTCGACTAGAATTTCCGGCATTCCACTTGTATATCGCGCGGGTCATGCGCGATGAAAAACCCGTACCGGCTGTCTCCGCCGCCGTGTTTCACAACGGCAAGGTCCTGCTCGCCCAGCGCGGCAAGCCGCCGCTCACCGGCATCTGGAGCCTGCCCGGCGGACATATCGAGCCGGGTGAAAAAGCGCGCGACGCGATCGCCCGGGAACTCGCGGAGGAAACCGGCATCACCGCCGACCTCCTTGGCATCGCCGATGTCACCGACGTCATCCTTCGCCACGCCGACAGGCGCCTGAAGGCGCATTACGTGATCACGGTGTTCTACGGTCGCTGGCACTCGGGCGAAGCGCGCGCCATGAGCGATTGTCAGGCCGTCGACTGGGTCGAGCCGACGACACTGTCGCAACGAGAAATGACCGAAGGAACGGCAGCAATCGTTGCCCGCGCAGCGGCCCTGGTCGCGCGACACGATACGGCTTCGGATAACTGACACATTCACGAACTTTTCAGGTCGAGTGAATGGCGGCACGTCCGCGCCGGGCGTCATACTGCCTCACCGTCCTGAAAGGAGTTCGTCATGAGCGGATTTCGCACTTTCGCATCCCGGACTGTTGTTTCGATGCTCACCGTTTGCGCGCTCGTTCTGATCTCCACCTCGGCCACCTCTGCCGACCCGGAGCGCTGGCGCCTTCACGAAGGCTGGAGCAAGACGGACTTCGGAAAGAAATCGATCGACTATTCCGAGATCCTTTCAGGCGGACCGCCAAAAGACGGCATTCCTTCAATCGACAATCCGAAATTCGTGACCATCGCCGAGGCAACGACGCTGACCGGAACGGAACCGGTGATCGGGTTGGACATCGAGGGAGATGCACGCGCCTACCCGCTGCAAATTCTCATCTGGCATGAGATTGTCAACGACACCGTTGGCGGCACGCCGGTCTCCGTTACCTATTGCCCACTCTGCAACTCGGCCGTGGTTTTCGATCGGCGTCTCGACGGACAGATCTATGATTTCGGCACAACCGGCAAGCTGCGCAACTCCGACCTCGTGATGTATGACCGGCAAACCGAAAGCTGGTGGCAGCAATTCACCGGAACGGCGATCGTCGGTGAACTGACGGGCAAGGAACTCAGAACCATCCCGGCACGGCTTGAATCATTCGACAACTTCAAGGCGAGACATCCGGAGGGGAAGGTGCTTATACCTAACAACAAGGGCATGCGCTCCTATGGACGCAATCCTTACGTCGGTTATGACTCGGCGACGCGACCGTTTCTCTACAATGGCGACCTTCCGAAGGACATCAATCCGATGGCCCGCGTCGTCGTCGTGAAGGCGGACGGAGAGGCGAGCGCGGTCACGCTCGATCTGCTGCGGAAGAAGGGCGAAGTCAATGTGGGCGACATTTCGCTGAAGTGGCAGAAAGGTCAGAACTCGGCGCTCGACACGTCGCAGATCGCCGACGGACGCGACGTCGGCAATGTGACGGCGCAGCGAAAGACCGCCGGCGGAAACGAGGATGTCGTCTATGACGTGACGTTCGCCTTCGTGTTCCACGCCTTCCATCCGAAACGTCCGATCATCAAGAGCTGAAGGGTTGCCGGATTGTAAGGTTGCTGCACCTAGCGGCGACCGCAATTCTGCGCTACGACACGCGCATGAAACACGTCCTCCTCCTCAGGTTGCGTCTTCGAGCGGGACTGTTCGTACTCGGTGCCATCCTGTTGTTGAGCATGCCTCAGCCGGCTCTCGCGCAACTCAGCGCCGATGATCGTCCCTATGACGACAAGCTGCTGCGCCTCTCGGAGATATTGGGAGCGGTTCATTACCTGCGTGAGCTTTGCGGCGCTCGTGAAGGCCAGGTCTGGCGAGACCAGATGAAGGATCTCGTCGATTCCGAAGGCACCACGGCGATCCGCAGAGCGAAGCTCGTTCAAGGGTTCAACAAGGGCTATCGCGGGTACCGGCGAACCTATCGATCCTGCACCGAACCGGCCAAGCTGGCCATAGACCGTTTCATGGAGGAAGGGGCGGCAATAGCGGACGTTTTGTTGAAGGAAAATCAGTAAGACCTGTCCCCCGAATTAACCCCAGAGGTTAACCGTTAACACAGCAGATGCACGCCATCGGCGCCTGCCGTGTGCTACCAATTTCGCCAACAAGAGTTGATCGACGGCGGGTGATGTGCGGTGCGGTTCGGCCGCGGAACGGGACAACGAAAAAGAATGGATATCACCGAGCTCAATTCCCGCAGCCAGAAGCAGGCTGCCCTGCGTTACATCATAGAAGCCTGGGAAGAGGCGCTGCATGATGGGATCGAGCCTGAGATGCTTGCCAACGCGTCTTTGTTCGCCGCCCTCAGCGATCTGGTTTCCATCTATGGTGAGGATGCCGTTGCGAAGATGGCGGACCGCCTGTCGCGCCGTATCCAGCACGGCGAATTCACACTGAACCGCACGACGCAGTAGAACCGGCCGCGGCGCACAACCGCACCGCCCTTCCCATTGCCGTTTTTTCCAGCTACATCGGCGCGATGAACCGTCTTCTGAAGCCACGGACATATCTCGCACTGGTTGCCGCACTCATATGCAGCGGCCTCCTGCTGGACGGCGCATTCGCGCAGCGCGGCAAGGCGCCCGAAATCCACACCGATCTTTCCGTTTTGCCCGAGCGGGTCAGCAACACGCGCGCGGCGATACTCGAGGCGGCGCGAGGCGGGGATATCGAGGAGATGCTCCCGGTTCTGGAAATGAACGAGCTGCCGCCGACCGTGAGCTTCGGCAAGACGGACGATCCGATCGCGTTCTGGAAGGAGGTTTCCGGCGACGGCGAAGGCCGCGAAATCCTCGCCACCCTTGTCGAGATCCTCGAGATGCCGTTTGCACGGACCAATGCGGGCACGCCGGAGGAAATGTACATCTGGCCGTATCTGGCGCGCATAGCGCCGAACAAACTGACCCCTGCCCAGAAGGTCGACCTGTTCCAGCTCGTTTCGCCGGAGGAGGCGAAGAAGATGGAGGATTTCGGGGACTATATCTATTACCGTCTGGGCATCGGTCGTGACGGGACCTGGCACTTTTTCGTGGCCGGGGACTAGAGCCTTTTCGATCAGGCCGAAAGTGCCTCCAGGAACCGGACCGGCTCACCGCCAGGCTGCCCCAGGATCTCGTCTTCCCACATCACCCGTCTGCCGCGGATAACGGTTCCCTTCGGCCAGGCGCCGACGGTACGGCCGGCAAACGGTGTCCAGCCGCACACGCTGGCGATCCAGTTGTCCTCGATGGTGCACTCAGACTGCATGTCTACGATCGTGAAATCCGCGTCATAACCGCAGGCGATGCGGCCCTTGCGGGCAATTCCGAATATGCGCTGCGGTCCGTGGCTCGTCAGGTCGACGAAGCGCTCAAGCGTCAGACGTCCGTTCTTGACGTGATCCAGCATGATCGGCACCAGGGTCTGCACGCCGGGCATGCCCGACGGCGATGCCGGATAGGGTGCTGCCTTTTCCTCAAGGGTGTGCGGCGCGTGGTCGGAGCCCAGGACATCGACGATACCCTGATCGATCCCCCACCAGAGCACCTCCTGGTGCGCCGCATCACGCAGCGGCGGGTTCATCTGCACCTTGTTGCCGTGTTCCGCGTGGGCCTCCTCGGCGGTCAGGGTGATGTGCTGGGGCGTGACCTCGACGGTTGCCACGTCCTTGTGCGCGGCGAGCAACCGCATTTCCTCGCCCGTCGAGATGTGCAGGACGTGGACCCTCTTGCCGTGCTCGTGGGCGAGACGCAGAAGCCGCTCGGTCGAGATCATCGCGGCCTGCGGGTCGCGCCACTCGGTGTGACTTGTGGGATCGCCTTCCCGCCGAAGCCCCTTGCGCTCGACAAGCCGCGCCTCGTCCTCGGAATGGAACGCCGCACGGCGGTTGATGACGGCAAGGATACGGGACAGGCTCTCCTCGTCATCCACCAGAAGATTGCCTGTGGAGGAGCCGATGAAGACTTTGACACCGGCAGCACCTTCGAGCCTTTCCAGCTCCGGGAGCTCGGAAATGTTCTCGCGCGTCCCGCCCACATAGAAGGCGAAGTCGCAGAACATCCCGGCGCGCCCGCGCCTGACCTTGTCGGCGAGCGCGTCCGCGTCCGTCGTCAGGGGGTCCGTGTTCGGCATCTCGAAAACGGATGTGACGCCGCCGAGAACCGCGCCGCGACTTCCGGCCGCGAGCGTTTCCTTGTGTTCCGCGCCGGGTTCGCGAAAATGCACCTGGCTGTCTATGACGCCCGGCAGGATATGGAGGCCGGTGGCATTGATGGTTTCGCCTGCGGATGCGCCATTGATCGATCCGATTGCGGCGATCCTGCCGTTGCGAACGCCGATGTCCGCCTTGCCGATGCCCGAATGATTGACGAGCGTGCCCCCCTTGATCACAAGGTCGAACGTTTCTGCCATTTTGCCCTCTCCAGCGCCGAAGCGTACTTGATGCCTGCCGCCCGCTTAAATACATCTGTCTCCCGATGCAAGGAGCGAAACGTCCATGACGACATGTAACATTGCGGAATTGTCCGACCGCACGGCGATCCGCGTGACCGGCGCCGACGCACACAAATTCCTGCAGGACGTTGTCACCAACGACGTGACAAACGCGGTCGACGGCAAGGCGGTGCATGCCGCACTGCTGACGCCGCAAGGCAAAATCCTGTTCGATTTCTTCCTGCTCGACCGCGGCGACCATCTGCTTCTCGAATGTGGTCGCGAGACCGTGAACGAGTTCGTCAAACGGCTCACCTTTTACCGCCTGCGCGCGGCGGTCAAGTTTGAGGATTTGTCGGACGAGGTGAAGATATGGGCCGCGTGGGACGGCACGCCCGCCCTCACGGACAAGGCGATCATGTACGCCGATCCGCGGCTCGAGGCGCTCGGGTCCCGCGCGATCGTCCACACGTCAGACGAGATATCGCAGACGGCGTGCGATGTGACGGGCGAAGACGCCTACCACCGACACAGGATTTCGCTCGGCGTGCCCGAGGCTGACAAGGACTATCCGCTCGGCGACACCTTTCCGCACGAGGCGGATTACGACCAGCTTGCGGGCGTTGACTTCCACAAGGGGTGTTACGTCGGCCAGGAAGTCGTCTCCCGCGTCCAGCACCGCGGCACCGCGCGCAAGCGCATCGTGCCGGTGCGCGGAAGCGCCGAGCTTTCCGCCGGCGCGCCGGTGTCCATCGGGGATGTGGACATTGGTGTCGTGGGCTCGGTTTCGGGAGACCGGGGCCTGGCAATGGTCCGGCTCGACCGGGCGGAGAAGGCCATATCGCAAGGCCAGAGCCTGCGGGCCGGAGATGTCGAGATCTCGCTGGAGCAGCCGAGCTGGGCCTCGTTCGCCGTGCCGGGAGCAGGTGCACCGGGAGCGGCGCAATGAGCACGGATCAGCGCTGCGAATGGGCAGGACCGCAACCGATCTACATTGCCTACCATGACGAAGAGTGGGGCGTGCCGCGCGCCGATGACCGGCTGCTGCTCGAAAAGCTCATTCTCGAGGGCTTTCAGGCCGGCCTGTCCTGGATCACCATTCTCAACAAGCGCGCCCGCTTCCGCGAGGTGTTCGACAATTTCGACGCGCAAAAGGTGGCCCGCTACGACGCGGCCAAGATCGAAGAGCTCTTGCAGGACGCCGGGATCATCCGGCACCGCGGCAAGATCGAGGCCGCCATATCCAACGCGCAAGCCTGTCTCGACCTTCAGGAAAAGACGTCCCTTTCCGCGTTTCTCTGGGATTTCGTGGACGGTATTCCGGTCCAGAACCGGTTCACGTCCATGACCGACATCCCCGCCCAGACGCCGGTCAGCCAGGCGATGGCCAAAGCCCTCAAGGCGGAAGGGTTTCGCTTCTGCGGACCGACGACCGTCTACGCCTTCATGCAGTCCGTGGGTATGGTCAACGATCATGTCGTCTCCTGTCCGCGCCATGATGTCTGCGCCGACCTTGGCGGATCGTTCTCGGCGCCGGCCGGCTAGGCATGATGCCGGCGGCCCGGACACCCCCTCCCCGCGCCTGGCAACGCATGCTGTCAGGCCGTCGGCTCGACTTGCTCAACCCGTCACCGCTGGACATCGAGATCGAGGATATCGCCCACGGCCTCGCCCGCGTCGCGCGCTGGAACGGGCAGACGACGGGCGATCATGCCCTGTCGGTGGCGCAGCACTCCCTGCTCGTCGAACGCATCGCCTCGGAACTGCGCGCGGACCTGCCGACGCGGTGGCGGCTGGCGGCCCTTGTTCATGATGCGCCGGAATATGTCGTCGGCGACCTCATAACCCCGTTCAAGGCCGCCATCGGGCTCGACTACCACGACCTTGAGGACCGGCTGCTCCAGGCGACGCATATCCGGTTCGGTCTGCCGCCCGCATTGCCGAAGACGGTCGCCGCGCTGATCAAGCGCGCCGACAAGATCGCTGCATTCCTCGAGGCGACCCAGCTTGCGGGATTCTCTGATTCGGAAGCACGGCGGTTCTTCACCCCGCCGCGGGGCCTTGGCGCCCGCGCCCTGAAGGAGCTGAGCACGCTGACGCCGCTTTCTCCGCCTGCGGCGCAGGATGCTTTTATGACGCGCTTTCAGGAACTTACAGGGAATACTTCCCGGTAAAGGTGTGCGTTTGAGGAACCCGATCGAATGTGAGATGCTTGTGCCGTGCAACTGACAAACGAGTCAGATACGTTTTTCGGACCATGAGCAAAGAGACAAAGAACGAGACAATTTACGTCGGGCCGCTCAGCGCCGTGAACCCCACCATCGAGAAGTCCGGCGTCGGCTATCTGGTAACACTGATCAACGATCAAACGATGATCGATACGCCGCCGACGATCTCTCCGCACAAGCATCTGCGGCTTGCTATGAATGACATCTCCGAACCGCAGCCCGGCATGGTGATCCCGGGCGATGACCATGTCGCGGAGTTGCTGGATTTCGTGATTGCATGGGATCAGCAGGAAGCGATGCTGATTCACTGCTGGGCCGGAATCAGCCGCTCAACCGCCGCCGCCTTCATCTCTTTGTGCGCCCTGAACCCGGGCATTTCCGAGCAGCAGATTGCGCGGATGCTGCGCGCCGCCTCGCCGACCGCGACGCCGAACCGGCGTCTTGTTACACTGGCCGACGATCTGCTCGGACGCGAAGGACGCATGAACGCGGCAATCGACGAAATCGGACGCGGCGAGACCACCATGGAAGGCCGGGTGTTCACACTCCCGGCTCGCGTCGCAGCCTAGAGCCGTTTCAGCGACCGATCGCAAACGCCAATCGAGAAACGGAATTGACTCGGATTCGATCGAAAGGGCTCCAGCCAAGGTCCGCATGAACGAAACGGCCAGTATTGAAATCGGCCTCAACGCGGCGATCGTCGGCATGCGCGACGGGCAGCCGAACGTGCTGGTGACGCGCGAGGGCGACACATGGGACGCCCTGCCCTACGGACCCTTCACGCCGCTCGATCATCGTACTCTCGACATCGGGCTGCGGAACTGGGTGCGCGAGAAAACCGATCTGGAACTCGGCTATGTCGAGCAACTCTACACGTTCGGCGATCGCGGCCGCCACGCACAACGCGGCGATGCCGGTCCTCATGTCATGTCCGTCGGCTATCTCGCGCTGATTGGCGAGGAGCCGCAATTGGAGCTCAAGGGCGCCTCGTTCGGACGGTGGTACGCCTATCTGCCGTGGGAAGACTGGCGGGCCGGCAAACCCGATATCCTGTCCAGCGAAATCGAACCGAGGCTGAAGCAGTGGGCGGAACGATGCGAGGTCGACGAGACGCGCGTCGCCGCGCTCACACGGCCCGAGCGGTTGCGTATCTGTTTTGCCATCGGCGGCGGGGCCGATTGGGACGAGGAAAAAGTGCTGGAACGCTATGAGCTCCTGTACGAGGCCGGTCTCGTCGCCGAAGCCAGGCGGGACGGACGCAGTGCCGCGAAACAGTGGCACGACCTGCCGCAACTCGGGCGGCCGATGCAGTTCGACCATCGCCGGATTCTCGCGACCGCCATCAGCCGCCTGCGCGGCAAGCTGAAGTACCGCCCCGTCGTGTTCGAGATGATGCCGGAGACGTTCACCCTGTTCGAGCTGCAAAAGACCGTCGAGGCGGTATCAGGCCATCATCTGCACAAGCAGAACTTCCGGCGGCTGGTTGAGAACGGCGGGCTTGTTGAACCGACCGGCGACGTCAGCACCGAAACGGGCGGCCGCCCCGCGAAGCTCTTCCGGTTCCGCCGCGACGTCCTGCTCGAGCGCCCGTCAATGGGCGTGCGCATGAAGGCGGGGCGCCTCTAGTCTTAAAAACAGAAGTGGCGGATTTTAATGCCGCATCCTTCGGGAATCTGTTAAGTGCACCGGGATGATTGCTGCAGCAGTACTTTTCCTCCTTATACTCATTGCGCTCCCTATAGTTGCGATCAGCAAATCTATCGGATTGCGCGATCGCCTTCGCATTCTTGAAAGCGAGATCGCATCGCTTCGGCAGGAAATCGAGACTCTTGCCAAGGCCGGACCGCGCGACGATCCGGAGGGCCTTCAGACGAGCGAACAGGAATTCGTCGATGAGAGCACCGACAGCACTGCTGACGAAGTCTCTCAAGAAGTGCCCGACGAAGATCCTTCTTCGCTCACGCCTCAAATCGCTTTGCCGCAGGCTGTCGACGTTGATCGCGTTAGCGAACGCGCTGCAACCCGCACAAACATCGAAGAAACGCTTGGCACGAGATGGGCCGTATGGGTCGGCGGACTCGCGCTCGCCCTTGGCGGCATATTTCTCGTTCGCTACACGATCGAAGCGGGCCTGCTCGGACCGGGTGTGCGCATCGCTCTCGGTGCCTTGTTCGCGCTCGCCCTGGCGGTCGCAGGAGAATACATCCGCCGTCGCGAGATGGACGACGATGTCATCGGGCTTCCCAGCGCCTACATTCCCGGCATTCTGACAGCGGCAGCGACCGTCGTCGGGTTTGCCACCGTCTATTCGGCATATGCCCTTTACGGATTTCTGGGGCCAATTCCCGCATTTGTCCTTCTTGCCGCCTGTTCGTTTGGCGCCCTGTCCGCATCCTGGCTCCATGGCCCATCTCTTGCCGCGCTGGGGCTCCTGGGCAGCTACGCAACGCCCGCGCTGGTGGCAACTGAGTCCCCTAAAGCGTGGCCTCTGTTCATGTATCTTGCCGTGGTGACGGGAGCGTCGTTCTTCGCGGCGCGGCTTAAGGGCTGGCTATGGCTTGCCGCCTGCGCCACCGCGGGCGCGGTTTTCTGGGGACTGTTGTGGTGTGTGACTCACTGGTCGCGTTGGGACGCGATTCCGATAGGCGCGTACATACTGACGCTCATGGCGTTGGCCGCTTACTTCCTTACACATGAGACGGAAGAGGAACCCGAGCCGAAGGTCGACGACATTTGGAATCGCCTGCGAACGGATACGGACTGGGTCGCCGCGATCAGTCTCGCGGCCATCTCGTTCCAGATTTTCGCTGCGGTGCGATTCGAGGGATATCTGGGTCCGTCACTGTTCCTGCTCGGTGCAGGAACTCTCGCTCTCCTGGCATGCGCGTTTCGCTGGCAAAACCTCTCGATCCTCGTCGTATGGTCGGCCCTTCTATTCGGCGCGGCGTATTCGACCTGGCACATACCGAACCTCGTTGCTGGAACGCAATACGGCAACCTGATTGACGACACGCCATTTCCACCCCCCGAACTCTGGACCTTCCTGGGTGTCGGCGCCGTCTTTGCCATGGCCTTTCTGATTTCGGGATTTGTCGCGAGCTATCGCCATTCCGGGCACGTCCTCTGGACGCTCGTCTCGGCGGTGATGCCGGTGTTGATCTATGCCTACGCATATCTGCGCGCGACGGAATTCGAACAGAGCGTTCCGTTCGCAATCACGGGTCTTGCGCTGTCCTCGGTGTTCATCGCCGCCAGCGATCTCATGTTCCGGAAGTCTCCGGAACAGATATGGGGCTGGCGATCGGGCTGCTATGCCGCGGCGGCGGTCGCCGCACTCGCCCTGTCGTTCACCATGTTCCTCGAGAAAGGATGGCTGACCATCGCGCTCGCCCTTATCTGCCCGGGTCTGGGCTGGATCGCGCTGAAACGTCCCGTCCCGGGTCTTCGTTATCTGGCGGCAGGCATGGCAGTCATCGTCATGCTCCGCCTTGTCTATGACCCGGTGATCGCCGGAGCAGATCCAGGGACCACGCCTGTCTTCAACTGGCTGCTGTATGGATATGGTGTGCCGGCGATTGCATTCGCCGGTGCCAGTGTCCTGTTCCGAAAACAACTGGATGACCGCTGTGTTCAATTGCTGGAAGCCGCAGCCATCCTGTGCATCGTGGTTCTCGTCGGTCTCGAGATCCGCCACCTGCTGAACGACGGGAACATCTATTCCCGGCGGTTTGATCTCGCCGAACTGAGTATCCAGACCATTGCCATGTTCGGACTCGCGATAGGGTTTCAGCGCCTCTACGAGAAGACCGATCGGCCCACAATAGACCGGGCGAGCCTGTTGCTCTCGATTGCCGGACTCGCCGCCGCGCTATTGGGTCTCCTGGTCCTGAAGAACCCGCTCCTGACCGGTGAACCGATCGGTTCCGGCAAGGTCTTCAATTTGCTCCTGCTGGCTTACCTTGCCCCTGCCGTCCTGTGCGGCGTCCTGTACCGGGTGTCCGTCGGCCGACGTCCCAAAGAGGTCGTTGTTGCCTGCAGTGTCGCAACGCTGCTTCTCGCTTTCGCGTACATCTCGCTTGAAAACCGCGCACTATTTCACGGCAGTATTCTCAGAGGTGGTGTGACCAGCGATGCGGAATGGTACACCTATTCGGCGATCTGGCTTGTTTTCGGCGCAATCCTGCTTGCCGGCGGGGTCCTGTTGCGGAAGGCAGAGCTTCGCTACGCGTCGCTCGCGATCATATCCCTGACCGTGTGCAAGGTATTCCTGTCGGACCTGGCCAACCTTTCCGGCATTCTTCGTGCCCTGTCCTTCATCGGACTGGGGTTGGTTCTCGTCGCCATCGGGTTCTTCTACCAGAGGTTTGTGTTCCCCCGATCGGTAGAGGGCGAGAAGGAGGAAGTGCGCGCCTAACCGCGTCACGAGACATCCCTCCCCCCTGCGTCAACTCACCCCTCTGGCCATTTCTGCTCATTTGGACTATATTGGTCTTTCGCGCCGGCATCTTGCCGGTTGTTTTAACGCCCCCTATATACTCAATTAGAGTATATGCAGAGGCAGGAGGCTCAAATGGCACCCTTGGAGACCGTAACAGCGGAATCGGAAGCCGCCCGCAAGTATGGCGTGCTGGACATGCCGGATCTGGAATTCACGCCGGAACTGGCGCAGGAAACGGCACATGCCTATGACCGCATCTCTTCCGTGGTGCCGCCGGTCGAGTGGCCCGCATTTGCCCCTTACGTCAAGGCCATCAACGAGCTCAAGAAAGAGCGCAACGCGGTTGTTCTGGCACATAATTACATGACGCCGGAGATCTTCCATTGCATCGCCGACTTCGTCGGCGACTCGCTCCAGCTCGCGGTCGAGGCATCGAAGACCGATGCGGAGATCATCGTGCAGTGCGGCGTGCACTTCATGGCCGAGACATCCAAGTTGCTGAGCCCCGAGAAAACCGTGCTCATTCCTGACATGAGGGCCGGGTGTTCGCTGGCGGCATCGATCACCGGCGCTGATGTCCGCGCCCTGCGCGAGGCCTATCCGGGCGTGCCGGTGGTCACATATGCGAACTGCTCGGCGGAGGTGAAGGCGGAATGTGACGTCTGCTGCACGTCCTCGAACGCCGTGAAGATCGTGGAATCGCTCAACAGCCCGCGCGTCATCTTCGTGCCGGACGAATACCTCGCCAAGTATGTCGCCACGCAGACCGATGTAGAGATCATTGCCTGGAAGGGCCATTGCGAGGTTCATGAGCGCTTCACGGCGACAGATCTGCGTGCCGCACGCGAAGCGGAAGCCGGCCTGCGGATCATTGCCCATCCGGAGTGCCCGCCGGAAGTGCTGGCGGAAGCCGACTACACAGGTTCGACCAGCGGCATGATCAACTGGGTGAAGGACAACAGGCCGAGCAAGGTGATGATGGTGACGGAATGCTCCATGAGCGACAACGTGGCCGTCGAGACCCCCGGCGTCGAGTTCATCCGCCCGTGCAATCTGTGCCCCCACATGAAGCGCATCACGCTTCCGAAGATCCTGGAGTCCCTCGTCTACATGAAGGAGGAGATCGTGATCGACCCGGAAGTGGCCGCACGCGCGCGCCGCTCCGTTGAGCGGATGGTCGAACTCAGCAAGTAGCCCGTCGCCGTACCCATCGGCACTTCACGAGGGAGCCAAGACGGTGGTTTCAGGCAACCCGATCTCCGCACTGCCCGCTTCCGCGCGCCGCGGCGAATGCGTCGTCATTGTCGGCGCCGGTCTCGCGGGTCTGTTCACGGCGCTGAAGCTTGCGCCGCATCCGGTCGTCCTCGTTTCGCCCCGCGCACTCGGCGAAGATGCGTCGAGCAGTTGGGCGCAAGGCGGCATCGCCGCGGCCGTGTCCGAGGGCGACACGCCCGAGGCCCACGCCCACGACACGATCCGCGCCGGCGCGGGGATCGTCGACGAACGGATGGCGCATCTTCTCGCCGCCGAGGCGGCCGAACGGATCGAAGACCTTCTGCGGCTCGGCGTCCCGTTCGACACGGACCTTGAGGGAAAACTCCAGCTTTCGCGCGAGGCCGCCCATGGCGCGCGCCGCATCGCCCGGGTCAAGGGCGATCTTGCCGGCAAGGCGATCATGGCGGCCGTCACCGACGCTGCACGGAAAACACCGTCAATTCATGTGCTTGAGGGCATGAGCGCTCACGCCCTAGCCATGTCAGGCGGGCGCGTGTCCGGCGTTCATCTGTGGCCCGCTGCGTCCCCCGGGCAAGGTGAGGCTTTCGCGCTGCCGGCGAAGGCAGTGGTGCTGGCAAGCGGTGGCACGGGCCAGTTGTACGAGGTGACCACCAATCCGAAATCGGCGAACGGTGAAGGCGTGGCGATGGCTGCGCTGGCCGGAGCCGTCATCGCCGATGCGGAATTCGTGCAGTTTCATCCCACCGCGCTCAATATCGGGCGCGACCCCGCCCCGCTCGCAACCGAAGCCCTGCGCGGTGAGGGTGCAGTGCTCATCAATGGCCGCGGCGAGCGCTACATGACGGGCGCGCACGAAGACGCCGAGCTGGCGCCGCGAGACGTGGTGGCCCGGGCGACTTTCCGCGAGGTTCAGGCCGGACGCGGCGCCTTCATCGATTGCCGCGAGGCGATCGGCGAGACGTTCGCAGATGCCTTCCCAGGCCTCTATGATGTCTGCCGCAGCGCGGATATCGATCCGGTCAGCGAGCCGATCCCGATCGCGCCGGCGGCGCACTATCACATGGGCGGCGTCCTGACTGACGCCAACGGACGCACCAGTATCGAAGGCCTGTGGGCGTGCGGCGAGGTCGCCAGCACAGGCACCCATGGCGCCAACCGGCTGGCATCCAATTCGCTGCTGGAAACGGTGGTGTTCGGCGCACGGACCGCAGCCGACATCGCCGGTCTTTTGTATCATCTCACACCACCGCGCGGCAGTTTAAGCCCACCGAGAGACTTCGACGGCCCGGCACAAGGCGCACGCGAGGCCGGTCGTCCGGGCGGCTCTCTGCGCCAGATCATGTCCTCCTGTGTCGGCGTTGTCAGAACCGGGACCGGGCTTCAGGACGCGCTTCGAAAACTGGACGGATTCGTCACTCCTGACGCACCGCACCCCCTGCTCAATCGCGTCCTGACTGCGCAGTTCATCGCCGCCGCCGCGCTGCGGCGTGAAGAATCGCGCGGCGCCCAGTTCCGCTCGGATTTTCCCGAGGCGCGCGATGCCTGGCAGAAGCGCAGCTATCTGACGCTTGCCGATGTCCGGACGACTGTCGACGCGGCGGCCCAACGATCACCAGACAATGTCATTCACGCGGAGTTTGCCCGATGAGCGCATCCGGTACATTGCATCCCCTTCCCCTTTCCGCGGATCGGCCGCTGCCACCGCTTCCGGTGTCGATCGTGGAGGAAGCCGTCAGCCGCGCTCTTGAGGAGGATCTCGGGCTCGTCGGCGACATCACGACGCGCGCGACGATCTCCGAAGACGCGAAAGCGCAAGCCAATCTGGTTGCACGGGCGTCGGGCCGCATTGCCGGCCTGCAATGCGCCGACGTCACTTTCTGGAACTGCGATCCGTCCGTCGTCTTCAAGGCCGAGATCGGCGACGGCGCCGAGGTCGCGGCAGGAGACGTGGTGGCGCGCATTTCCGGGCCCGCGGGCGCGATTCTGACCGGCGAGCGCACGGCCTTGAATTTCCTCTGCCATCTGAGCGGCATCGCAACGCTAACGGCGCAATACGTCAAGGCGGTCGAGGGCACGGGCGCAAGCATCTGCTGCACGCGCAAGACAACGCCGGGCCTGCGGGCGCTCGAGAAATACGCGGTGCGGGCCGGTGGCGGCCAGAACCACCGGTTTGGCCTTTTCGACGCCGTGCTCATCAAGGACAACCATATCGCCGCTGCGGGCGGTCTCAGAAAGGCCGTCGCGCGGGTGCGGGCCGAAGCCGGTCACATGGTGAAGATCGAGGTCGAGGTCGACACGCTCGACCAGCTCGATGAGCTGCTCGACATGAAGGCGGACGCGGTGCTTCTCGACAACATGACACCGGACAAGCTGCGCGAGGCCGTGCGGCGCGCCAATGGAAATCTCGTCACCGAGGCGTCCGGCGGCGTCAATCTGGAAACAGTGCGTGAGATCGCCGAAACCGGCGTCGATCTGATTTCAGTGGGGCGGCTTACCCATTCCCCGCAAGCGCTAGACCTCGGCCTCGATTTTGAGGGCTGAGAACATCTTCGATCTGCTCGCCTTTGACGCGATAGAAGATGTGTGTGCCGACCTTTTTGACCTTGTTCAGGTCCCGACGCCAACGGGGCGCGACATAGTTGGCATGATAGTGTGTTGAATAGCCGACATCGCTGAGGAAACTCTCGCCTTCGGTCATGCGCTTGGCGATCTCGTTGGCGCGGCGCCACTGCACCTTGTCCTTGGGAAAGTCCGACCGGCCATCACAGGTGAAGGAAAACTGGCAACCGGTGCGGCGCATCTGTCCCTGGAAAACCACACCGCAGATCGTGTCCGGATAGAGCGATGACCGGACCCGGTTCATGACCACCTGTGCAACCGCGATCTGTCCCTTCTCGGACTCGCCGCGCGCCTCGAAGTAGATGGCGGTCGCGAGGCAACGGCGTTGCCTGTCCTGGTATTCCTTCTCGGACTCGCCTTTGAACTTGAGACCCCTCGGAACCTTGCCGACGAGTCTTTCGACCGCCTGTTTCTCGGTGCCGACGAGTGAAGAAAGGAAAAGCGAGGCCGTCGTACGTTCGGCGACGGGAATGCGCGGGCCACCGCCCAGGCCGGCGGTAATGAAGGCCGCGTTCGGGCTGGCCTTTTCCTTCGCTGGCTTGGCATTGTGGAGGGCGACCTTATCGGTCTCGCGAGGCGGAGCGGAGGCCGTCACGATCATGTCGGTGCGCTTGGGCGCCTTGACGACCTTGGTTTCGCCTTCCTGGCCTTTGGTGGAATGGGTGAATTCGACGTAGCGGTCGGCGCGCGGGCCTCTGCGCTGAACGGTGAACAGGTGAGCTGCCTCCTGGCCGACCTTGGTGCGCTTGCCCGCATCGGCAGGCACGTGCTGTGCGTGCACGGAGCCGACACCGGAGACGGTCGGATTAACCGTCACACCGAGATTCGCAGGATCGCCGGCGTAATAGCCGAGCGCCAAGGCGGGCCCGACAACCAAACCCGCGGTGGCAAGCTGCCACTTCCTGCGCACGAGATGAACCCCCATCCGAGCAGCTACCCAACAAACGTTACGACCCGGGAAGGCGGACTCGCACTGGAGTTTTGTCTTCCCCTCGAACTCACGGCAAAGGTACCCACTTTACCTGAGCTTATTCTGCCCCCAGCAGGGCGAAGGTAAATTAGGCCCGAAAAGACTTACGTGAGTCTTAACTTCACCCGCACGCGGCACCTTCATCCGGCGTGCTTTATCGCAGTATTTAAACCAACTATGGGAAAAATGTGAATACCGAAAGCCACATTAATCCAACAGCTTGTTTGGAATGTCCCCGCAAATTGTGGCTAGGATTGGGCCGACTTTTTCCGCAGCACCGCTTGGGCCGCCGCCAGCCGCGCAACGGGCAGGCGAAACGGCGAGCACGAGACGTAGTCGAGCCCGACTTTTTCGCAGAAATCGACCGATGCGGGATCGCCGGCATGTTCACCGCATATGCCCAGCTTGATGTCGGGCCGCGACGTGCGTCCACGCGTCACACCGATCTCGACGAGCTCACCCACGCCGCGCGTATCGATCGACACGAACGGGTCCACCTCGAATATGCCGCGGGTCGTGTAATCGCCGAGGAAACTGGCCGAGTCGTCCCGGCTGAGGCCGTAAGCCGTTTGCGTCAAGTCATTGGTTCCAAATGAGAAAAACTCCGCCGACTCGGCAATCTCGTCGGCCAGAAGACACGCACGCGGCAGCTCGATCATGGTTCCGATCTGATAGTTGAGCTCGACGTCCTTCTCCTTCTGCACCTCGTCCGCCACGGTGACGATGCGGCCGCGGAGAAAATCGAATTCCTCGCGCGACGTGATCAGCGGAATCATCACTTCGACCATGACGGGCTCGCCGGTCTTCGCGCCCGCGTCCGCAGCGGCCTCGAAAATCGCGCGCGCCTGCATTTCCGTGATTTCCGGATAGGTGATCGCAAGCCGGCACCCGCGATGACCAAGCATCGGGTTGAATTCCTTCAATTCGCCGACCCGGTAGCGCAGTTTCTGGGGCGTCGTGCCGAGCGCCTCCGCGACTTCCGCGATTTCCTCGTCCTGATGCGGCAGGAACTCATGCAGCGGCGGGTCCAGCAGGCGGATGGTCACGGGCAATCCGGCCATGATCTCGAACAGTTCCGTGAAATCGTCACGCTGCATCGGCAGGATCTTGTCCAGCGCCGCACGGCGGCCTTCCTGCGTCTCCGCCAGGATCATTTCGCGCACCGCAAGAATGCGCTCGTGCTCGAAGAACATGTGCTCGGTGCGGCAAAGCCCGATGCCTTCGGCGCCGAACTGCCGCGACTGCTTCGCGTCAGCCGGCGTGTCGGCGTTGGCGCGGATACCGAGACGTCGCACATTGTCGGCCCACCCCATCAGGGTTGCGAAGTCGCCGGTGAGTTCCGGTTGCAGCATCGCCACCTCTCCCTTCAGCACCTGGCCCGTTGTGCCGTCGATGGTGATGACATCGCCTTTTTTGAGCGTCTCGCCGCCGGACCGCATGGTCTGCGCCTCGTAGTCGATTTGCACGGTGCCGGCGCCCGAGACGCAGGGCCGTCCCATGCCGCGCGCAACCACGGCCGCATGGCTTGTCATGCCGCCGCGCGTTGTGAGGATGCCCGCGGCCGCGTGCATGCCGTGAATGTCCTCCGGACTGGTCTCGATGCGCACGAGGATGACGGTCTTGCCCTGGGACACGAGGCGTTCCGCCTCATCGGGATTGAAGACGATCTCCCCGACCGCGGCGCCCGGAGACGCCGGCAGGCCGGTCGCCACGATCGTGCGCTCGGCATCGGGGTCGAGCATCGGATGAAGAAGCGTGTCGAGCTGTCTCGGGTCAATTCGCTCGATCGCCTCCTCCTTGCTGATCACGCCTTCGGACACCATGTCGACCGCGATCTTCAGGGCGGCCTTCGCCGTGCGCTTGCCCGCCCGCGTCTGCAGCATCCACAGCTTGCCTTCCTCGACGGTGAACTCGATGTCCTGCATGTCTTGGTAGCGTGCTTCGAGCCGGCCGAACACATCCGCCAGTTGCTTGAAAACATCGGGCATGACGGTCTCGAGCGAGGGCTTGTCGTCTCCCGCCTCCTTGCGGGCGGCCTCCGTCAGGCTCTGCGGCGTGCGGATGCCGGCAACCACGTCTTCGCCTTGCGCGTTCACCAGGAACTCGCCGTAAATCTCTTTGTCGCCGGTCGACGGGTTGCGCGTGAAGGCGACGCCCGTTGCGCTGGTTTCGCCCATATTGCCGAACACCATGGCCTGGATGTTCACCGCCGTGCCCCAGTCATCGGGGATGTGATGCAACCGGCGATATGTCTTGGCGCGCGCGTTCTGCCACGACCCGAACACGGCCGAGATCGCGCCCCAGAGCTGCGCGTGAATATCCTGCGGAAACGCCTCGCCCAGCTCGTTCTGAACGCAGGTCTTGTACTCGTCGATCACGTCCGCCCAGTCGTCGGCCGTCAGATCCGTATCGAGCGAGTGGCCATTGAGGTTGCGGTAGTTCTCCAGAATGTCTTCGAAGAAGTGGTGGTCGACGCCGAGCACGACATCCGCGTACATCTGGATGAAGCGCCGGTAGCTGTCATAGGCGAACCTCTTGTCGCCGGACTGCTCGGCGACCGCCTCCACGGTTTCATCGTTCAGGCCGAGGTTCAGCACCGTGTCCATCATGCCGGGCATGGACGCCCGCGCGCCTGAACGCACCGAAACCAGCAGCGGACGCCCGCGGTCACCGAACGTCCGCCCGGTGGCCTCGCCGACGGCAGCAAGCGCCGCCTCGACCTGGGACGTAAGAGCCTCGGGCAGCTTGCCGCCGTTCTCGTAATAGGCGGCACAGACATCGGTCGTGATGGTGAAACCCGGCGGCACCGGCAGCCCAAGGTTGGACATTTCGGCAAGGTTGGCTCCCTTGCCGCCCAGCACGTCTTTCATATCGGCCGCCCCTTCGGCGCGATCGGCACCGAAGCTGTACACCCACTTCGACGCAGGGTCGGCTGCTCTCTGCGGCTGGCTCATTGGCATTCTCTCTTGCTCGCCGTGAATATGCTGGCGCTTGTTTAACGCTGCACTGCACAAGACTCAATGCGGCGTTGGGCCAATGATGGGGATAATCCTTAATCAGTCAGGCAATTGAGCGATGCCATCTTCATTGATCGGAAGGAACGGATTGTGGGCGACTTCCCAGACGTGACCGTCCAGATCGGCGAAATAACCGCCATATCCGCCCCAGAACGTCTTCGCGGCGGGCTTGAGGATCTTGGCGCCCGCGGATGCCGCCAGCGCCATGAATTCATCCACCGCCGCCTCGCTTTCGAGATTCTGGGCGATGGTGATGCCGCCCTTCCCCGTCCAGTGGTCCTGCGCGCAGGCGTCCTCGGCCAGGGCTTCGGCGCCGAACAGGGAGAGCACGGCCCCTCCGGCCTTGAAAAACGAGATGGTTGGCTGGCTCGCGGCCTGCGACTTCACGAAGCCGAGCTTCTCGTAAAAGGCGGTGGCCTTTTCGAGATCGGCGACACCGAGCCCGACGATGTTGATACGCGAAGACATGACGCTATCCTTCGATCTTGGAGAAATCCGCGACCGCGTGGGTCGCTTCCCGGATCCGGTTGAGCAACTTCAGGCGGTTTTCGCGGAGCGCGGGATCGTCCGCATTGACCGTCACGTGGTCAAAGAACGCGTCCACCGGCGCGCGCAGTTTCGCCATGGCCGCCATGGCGCCTTCGAAGTCCTCTTTTTCTACCGCTGCCGCCGCGCTTTTGGACGCCTCGCTTATGGCCGCTGCGAGTGCCTTTTCCTGATCCTGCGCGAAGAGCGGCGCGTCCGGCGCGCCGTCAAACACGCGCTTATCCTTTTTCTCCTCGATACGGATGATATTCGTCGCGCGCTTTACGCCGCCGAGCAGGTTGGCGCCGTCGTCCGTATCCAGGAAACGTCCGAGCGCCTCAACGCGGGCAACGATCATCAGGAGGTCGTCCGCATCGTCGGAGATGACGGCATCGATCAGATCGTGCCGGGCGCCCCGGTCGCGCAGATACACCTTCAGGCGATCGTGGAAGAACGTGAGGAGATCACGGAGCGTTTGCGCAAACACCTCCGAAAACTCCTTTTCGAAGTCAGCCGTGACATCTCCAAAGGAGTCCCGAAAGATTCTCATCCACTCTCCGGGATCGAAACTCTCGATGCTGATCAGATCATGCAGCGCGCCGAACGGTTCCAGTGCATCGAGCGCGTATTTACGGGAAATCTGGAACGCGAGCTCAGGGCTCACAACGTGACAAATGCCGACACGCAACTCGTTTTCCAGGACGATCCGGATAACGCCGAGCGCCGCACGGCGCAGCGCATACGGGTCCTTGGAGCCGGTCGGCTTTTCGTCGATCGCCCAGAAGCCGACAAGCGTGTCGAGCTTGTCAGCGAGCGCGACGGCGGTCGCCACGGGGTTCTCGGGCACCGCGTCGTTCGGGCCTTGCGGACGGTAATGCTCCTCGATGGCCATCGCGACGGCCGGGTCCTCGCCCTGATCAAGCGCATAGTAGCGGCCCATGAGCCCCTGGAGGTCCGGAAACTCGACGACCATGTCCGTTACGAGGTCTGCCTTGCAGAGCGCGGCGGCGCGTTCCGCCTTTTCGGGTTCCGCACCCACCAACGGCGCGAGCTCCCGTGCGAGTTTTTTCAGCCGCTCGACACGCTCGGCCTGGGTGCCGAGCTTTTCGTGGAAGATAATGCCCTCGAGCTCGGGCAGCCGGTCTTCCAGTTTGACCTTGCGGTCCTGGTCCCAGAAGAATTTTGCGTCGGAGAGACGCGCGCGGATCACGCGCTCATTGCCGGCAATGATCGCTTTCCCCCCGTCCTCGGCGATCAGGTTCGAGGCGAGAACAAAGGCGTTCGCGAGGTCGCCCGTCGCGCCGTCCCTGAGCGAAAAACACTTCTGGTGCTTTTTGATCGCCGTCATGATCACTTCCGGCGGAACGCTCAGAAACTCTTTGTCGAAGGCCCCGGAAAGCACGACCGGCCATTCGACGAGCCCGGCATTCTCCGCAAGGAGGGCCGGATCCTCGACAAGTTCCAGTTTGGCTTCAGTGGCGGCCGTGCGCGCACCGTTCAGAATGATCTCCTGCCGCTCCTTGGCGTCCAAGATCACATAGGCATCGCGCAGCTTCTTCTCATAGTCGACGAAATCCTTCACCGCGAAGGCGTCCGGCGCCATGAAACGGTGACCGCGGGTCTCGTTTCCGCTCCTGATGCCGTCGACCTCGAGATCGACCGTCTGTCCGGCGAACAGGCAGAGGATGGAATGAAGCGGGCGCACCCATCTGAGCGCACCGGCGCCCCAGCGCTGCGACTTCGGCCAGGGAAACTGGCGGATGACCTCGGGAATGACCTCGGCGAGAATGTCAGACGTGGGACGGCCCGGTTTCTCGATCCGCGCGACGTAGAAGTCCCCCTTCTTTTCGTCGGCGACGACCTCCGCCTCATCGATGGACGTGAGCCCTGCACCGCGCAGGAACCCTTCGACGGCTTTGTCCGGCGCGCCGACCCGTGGCCCCTTGCGCTCATCGGAGATATCGGGCGACTTTTCCGGCAAGCCCTCGACCACCAGCGTCAGCCGGCGCGGGCCGGCAAAATTCTTCGCACTTCCGAATTCCAACCCGGACGCCTTCAGCCCGTCGGTGACGAGCCGCTGCAGGTCCTCGCCGGCACGGGTCTGCATGCCCGCCGGGATTTCCTCGGAGAACAGTTCAAGGAGGAGATCGCTCATGCCCCGCCTCCCGCTTCCGTCCGCAGCCACGCCGCGCAGCACGCCTTCGCCAGATCGCGCACACGCAGAATGTAGGCCTGGCGTTCGGTGACCGAGATCACGCCGCGCGCATCGAGCAGATTGAAAATGTGCGAAGCCTTGATGCACTGGTCATAGGCCGGCAGCACGCATTCATGGAGGCTCTCGTCGCCGCGCGCTCCCGCCTCCAGCAACGCCTTGCACTCCGCCTCGGCGTCCCGGAAATGCTGCAGCAGGCGGTCCGTGTCCGCATATTCGAAGTTGTGGCGGGAATACTCCTGCTCGGCCTGCAGGAAGACGTCGCCGTAGGTCACCTTTTCGGCGCCCTCGCGTCCGTTGAAGTTCAGGTCATAGACGTTGTCGACGCCCTGACAATACATTGCCAGACGTTCGAGCCCGTATGTCAACTCGCCTGAGACGGGCATGCAGTCGAAGCCGCCAACCTGTTGAAAATACGTGAATTGCGAGACTTCCATGCCGTCGCACCACACCTCCCAACCGAGTCCCCAGGCCCCGAGCGTCGGGCTCTCCCAGTCGTCCTCCACGAAACGAATGTCGTGGTTCCTCGCGTCGATGCCGATGGCGTAGAGCGACTTGAGGTACAGGTCCTGAATGTCCGGCGGGCTCGGTTTCAGGATGACCTGATACTGGTAGTAGTGCTGCAGCCGGTTCGGGTTCTCGCCATAGCGCCCGTCGGTCGGCCGGCGCGACGGCTGGACGTAGGCCGCGTTCCATGGCTTGGGCCCGAGCGCGCGCAGCGTCGTTGCCGGATGAAACGTGCCGGCGCCGACTTCCATGTCGTAGGGCTGAAGCAGCACGCAGCCATGGGCCGCCCAGTACTGCTGGAGCACGAGGATCAGATCCTGAAATGATTTCTCCGGCCTGAGCGGCGCCGGTTCTGGGTCGGCCATGAGGATTGCCCGAAGGATTCGTTATCCGTCCGCGCCTTGTTATGCGCGCGCGACCCCAGGGGCAACCGTTTCTTGCCGGTTATGCAGATTGGAGTATCGAGGCGATTGCGGCGTTATCCATCATCGGACGGCTTGTACACGCCCGTCTTGGGATCACGCTTCAGTTTCGGCGCTTCTTTCTCGTAGCGCTTTTCCAGCTCATCCTCCGCATTGCGCAGCACGGACCGGACGCGGTTCTGCTCCTTGCGATACCATCGATAGGCCAACCAGATTCCAAGGCCTACAAGCAGAAGAAACAGAAGCTGCGGCATGGTTGGCGCCGTTCCGTTACAGGCCGTAACGCGACCAGAGCGCCCGCGCTTCGATGGCCGAAATCAATTCGTCGGCAAAGCTCGGCGCACCGAAGCCCGAGTCCTCGGGCGAGACCCGCGTGAAGACGCCGCGCATACGCCGGCCGAAAAGGCCGCGCTTCGGCGCGACCAGACGCAGGCGCACCTTCTTGCCGAGCATCTCCCGCATCTTTGACCTGAGATCGGAGATGCCGTCGACAAGGCCGAGTTCGAGCGCCTTTTTTCCGGACCAGAACTCGCCCGAAAACAGGTCTTCCTCGGCATCCTTGAGCCGCCGTCCGCGCCGCTCTTTCACCAGGTCCATGAACGACTCATGGACATCCTCCTGGAGGCGCTTGAGGCGGTCCACGTCTTCGGGCTTTTCCGGCTGGAACGGATCGAGCGAGACCTTGTTCTTTCCGGCGGTATAAACGCGGCGCTCAACGCCCAGCCGCTTGATCGCCTTGTCGAACCCGAACGTGGCCGCAACGACCCCGATGGAGCCGACGATGGAACTGGCGTTCACGTAGATCTCGTCGCCGGCGAGGGCAATGAGGTATCCGCCGGAGGCGGCCACATCTTCCGCAAAGACGTAAACCGGCAGTCCCTTCTCGTCCGCCAGATCCCGAATACGCTGGTAAATGAGCATGGACTGGACGGCCGATCCGCCCGGAGAGTTGATCTGGATCGCCACCGCCTTCGCACCTTTGGTGGCAAAGGCGCGCTCGATCGTCCCGGCCATCGTCGCAAGGTTGAGCCCCTGCCTGAATGGCGTCACGGCACCGATTGGTCCGGCCAGACGCAGCACCGGCACGACCGGACCCGATTTGAAGAAGGCGCTGACAAATGGAATTCTCAAAACGTCACCATCGTGTTCGGCAGTTGATACAATCCCTGCCCTTTCTCGGGGCACCATACTGAGTGCACTAGCGGTGTTTCAAGCGCGGCGCCCGGACCGGACATATCAACTCCTGTTCAGTGTGAGGGCGCTCACGCCTCGCAAGATCGCATCGGCCGCGGATGTGTAGCGGCCATCGTCCTCATGCAGGACCATTCCCGGCAGCAATTCAAGCGGCGCCCTGCTCCCCTTTGTTCCCTGAACCAGGATACGGCCTGCAGCCGCGCCGCTGACCGGAAACAGCGGGAAGACCCGGAGTGCACCGAAACGGGGCACAAGCAGTTCAAGCAGCATCGGCAGAGCATCCGGTTTGTGGATCAGTGTCACGGTTCCGCGCGCGGCAACCGCCGTGGTGAGAAACCGCACCCACTTTTCCAGTCCATCGGCGCCGAAACTGTAGGCGGTTGCCGTCTGTTCATCAGCCCGCCGACGCACCGCGCCGGTGGTGAAATAGGGTGGATTTGCCGCCACGTGATCAAAGCTCTCGCGCGCGATGCCCACCCCTTCAAGCTGCGTCCACGGCGCGGTCACATCCGCTTCGATCACGCGCAGCCTGTCCGTCATGGCGTTCAGTGCGGCGTTTTTTCGCGCCAGTTCGACAAGTGCGGTCTGGATCTCGACGCCGGTGATCCGGACATCCTTTGTGCGCGCCCCGAGCGCGAGGCTTGCCACGCCGCTGCCCGTTCCGGCTTCGAGCACATGCTGCGCCGTCCCCGCATCAACGGGAACCGCTGCGGCAAGAAACAGTGCGTCGATCGCCGCACGCGGCCCGGACCTCGGCTGACACACGGTCAGCCGCCCGTCCAGGAACGCGTCTTGCGTCACCTCACCCTTACCTTGAGTCGCATCTGACGGCTCCGGGCCAGGCTCAGTCTTGGGTAACGACATGTTCAAGATCGGCATCCTTGAGAATACGACAGGCCTGGGTGAACTCGTCCTCGGCAACCATCATGCGGCGCGGCAACACGCCGAGCGAGCCTTCCATGATGCTCATGTTGCCATCCATGATCACGTGTGAGACGCCCGCGTCGCTCAAAATCGCGTCGACATAGGACAGCAAAACGGCATCGTTCGTTCGGAAAAGCTCTTTCACGCCTGAACCTCAAAAAAATTGGGCTTTGCCATTGAACAGGAATTGTGGTGACTTCGCGGGCCGATTTGGCGCACTACTCTCGTCTTGACCGCAATCACCACCAATCCGAATATAATGGTCCCATTCAGCCTCACCAAGGGGGAACACGTCTTGGGAATTGTTGTACCGCTCACCGGTGCGCGTGAACCTAAAGCCAGCCTGCAACTGTTGTTCGATCTCGTGAACGACGACATGGGCGCGGTGAACCAAATCATCATCGACAAGGCGCGCTCCGATGTCGACCTTATTCCCGAGCTCGCCCGGCACCTTATCGATTCGGGCGGCAAGCGGCTGCGACCGATGTTGACCATCGCCACGTCCCGCATGTGCGGCTACGAAGGCGAGGAGCACGTGCGGCTGGCCGCGAGCGTGGAGTTCATGCACACCGCCACCCTGCTCCATGACGACGTGGTCGATGAGAGCGATATGCGGCGCGGCAAAGAGTCGGCTCGTATCTTGTGGGGCAACGAGGCCAGCGTCCTCGTCGGCGACTTTCTTTTGGGGCAAGCCTTCAAGATGATGGTCCAGGTCGGCTCGCTGGAGGCGCTGCGCATTCTCTCCGATGCGGCGGCGGTCATCGCCGAAGGCGAAGTGATGCAACTTGTCGCCTCGAAGGATACGGAAACGACCGAGGACGAGTATCTCGCCGTCATCAGCGCCAAGACCGCGGCGCTTTTCTCCGCGGCGGCGGAAGTCGGCGCGGTCCTTGGCGAGAGGCCGAAGGCCGAGCAGGCTGCCCTGCGCTCGTTCGGTCGGAACCTCGGTATCGCCTTTCAACTCGTCGACGACGTGCTCGATTATTCCGGGGATCAGGCGCAGCTCGGCAAGTCCGTCGGCGACGATTTCCGCGAAGGGAAGATCACCCTGCCCGTCGTCCTCTCATACCGGCGCGGCAACGATGCGAACCGCAAATTCTGGCGGCGGACACTTCAGGAGGGCGACATTCGCGACGGCGACCTTGAGGAGGCGATCGCGCTGGTCGCGGAACACGGCGCGATAAAGGACACGGTCGAGCGCGCACGCCACTACGGCGCCATCGCGCAGGATGCCCTGGCGATCTTTCCCGAGACAAATTACAAGGCGGCCTTGCTCGACGCGGTGGCGTTCAGTATTGATCGGCTGCACTAGACCACTGATTTCTCAGGACAATTCGGTAGCGACGACCCACCAGTCGGCGTGACTGTCGGAAAGCGTCCGTGCGCCGGCCTCGGCGGCTTCGGGTGAACGGTACAGTCCGAAACAGGTGGTCCCGCTGCCGCTCATCCCGGCAACGAGGCATCCGTCCGTTGCGTCGAGCGCATTCCGGACTTCACCGATGACCGGTGCGAGCTTTTCCGCGGGGCCCGCGAGGTCGTTGCCGAGGGAACCGACAAGCTCGACCACACCCTCGACCGTGTCGGGACACGCGTCCGGCCCCCCCCGTGCAACGGAGCCCTCCGGCAACGGACCGGCCCCGAGGGCGGCGTAAACTTCGCCGGCGCCGAGCGCGACGCCCGGATTGACCAGCACGGCCGACAGCTTCGGCAACGATGGCACAGGCGCGGTCTCCTCTCCCCGCCCGCGCATCATGGCGGCTTGGGAGTTGAGACAGACCGGCACGTCGGAACCCACCTGTTCTGCGACGGCGTGGAGATCCTCGAACGCGACCTCTGTTTCATTGGCGCGCCGCAGGATACGCAGTGCCGCTGCCGCATCGGCGGAGCCGCCGCCGAGACCCGCGGCCACCGGCAGCCGTTTCTCAAGCTCGAAACGTCCGGTGCGAATACCGGGACATCGCTGCTCCAAGAGGCGCGCCGCCTGCAACACCAGATTGTCTTCGGAAAGCCCTTCCGCGAACGCTCCCCTGGTCCTCAGCGCAAGCGCTGCCCCCGGTGCGAGCTCCAGTCGATCACCGAAACGGGCAAACGCCGCCAGGCTCACGATCTCGTGGAAACCGTCCGGGCGGCGTCCCAGAACCTTCAGTGTCAGATTGACCTTCGCCGGAGCCGTCTCTTTCAGCGCTCCCATGCCGAACGGAAGGCCGGGCCCCAGCCGCTCAGTTCCGCGAACCGGACGGCGCCGTTTCGGCCGTATCGGCCATTGCTCTCGTCTCGTCGCCGTCCTTGAGGCCTTCGGTGAGCTTCTTCTTGATCTTGCGCTCCTCCTCCGGCTCCGGATCCAGCGTCAGCGATTGGGACCATTGATACTCGGCTTCCAGAGTGCGGCCAACGCGCCAGTAGGCGTCGCCCAGATGATCGTTGATCACCGGATCCTCGGGACGCAATTCCACAGCCCGTTCAAGGTGTTTGACGGCCTGCTTGAACTGTCCCTGGCGATAATAGGCCCAGCCAAGGCTGTCCACGAAGTAGCCGTCATCGGGCTTCAGTTTGACCGCCTTGCGGATCAGGTTCATGGCGCGCTTGAGATTGACACCCTGGTCGACCCAGGAATAGCCGAGATAATTCAGAACGAGCGGTTGGTCCGGGTTGAGCTTGAGCGCCATTTCCAGATCGCCCTCGGCATCCTTCCAGTTCTTCTGCTGCTCCCTGCACACGCCGCGCGCATAGAACAGGCTCCAGTGCCGCTTCTCCGGCTTCTTCACCAGCGCTATGGCCTTGCCGTAGTACTTTTCCGCTTCCGCGTATTTCTGGCGCGAACGCAGAATGCTGCCAAGCGCATCGTAGATTCGAATGTCGTCCGCGGACTCGTCGGCAAGGCTGACCAGCAATGCTCTGGCGGCGTCGACATCTTCCATCGAGTTCAAGGCATAGGCTTTGCGGATCTGAACGTTCTTCCAGATCGGCGATGATTTGCGAACCTTGTCATAGGCCTTGATCGCGGGCGCGAACCGATCGAGACGATCATAGGTCTCGCCGACGGCGAGAAATGCGAGCGGGAATTCCGGCTTAAGCTGCAGGGCGATACGCAGATAGATGAGCCCGACATCGGTGCTGTCCTCGCCGGTCAGCGCGTCACCGATCGCGTAATAGACTTCCGCGAGGCCATGCCGTGGCTTCGTGATCAGCCGGGCGGGCTTCTCCCCGGCATTGAGCCGGTCAAGCAGCGAAACCGCGATCGGATGACCGGTCGATTTCCCGATGTGCTTTCTGAGGATCTCTTTCGCGAGCTTGTTGTTGCCGTTGTGTCCAGCATGGCGCGCATAGGCTTCGGCAATGCGAAGCGTGCGCGGCCGGCTGGTGAAGGCGCGCGACAGTGCCGTCCGGGCCGTCTTCGACCGCCCGGCGACATCGGCGATCAGGCCCTTGTGGTACTGCTGATAGAACAGCGACCAGTCGGCCTTCTTCATCTTCGCCACTTCGCCAAGCGCCTTGTCGGTCTTGCCTTCGGCAAGATGCGTCCAGGCAAGCGAGAGTTTTGCCGTCAGCTCCGGTAACGCGCCCTTGCTGGCCGCCATGAAATGTGCTTTCGCGCCCTGGTAGTTCTTTTTCTTGAACTCCTCTGCCGCCAGAACGAACCGCGCAAGCTGATGCGACGGCTCGGCGGTGATCACGTCCTCGGCGAGCCGTGCCGCCCGCGCCCAGTTCCCGCTGGCTGCCTCGAGACGGAAGGTTCGCTCGAGAATGAACTCGTTTTCGGGGTCTTTGGTGAGGACGTTTTCAAAGAACTGCGCAGCCCTGTCGTTGTCCCGAGCGGAATTTGCAAGTCGGCCCGCGAGATAGCTTCCCAGCAGCGACCGCGGCTGAACCTCACGCTCCTCGACCCAGGCGACATCGGCGACCGGCGCCGCCGCGAAAGTAAGCAAGGCAGCAAGTGAAGTAGCCCAGATGGCTTTGCGCAACATGGATTTCCCTTCGAAAAATGTTTGGTTGTCGCGCGGGCGTCTTGTCTCCGACGCGCCTGGCGCAACCCCGACGCATTGTCGCAAGAATTACGCTATTTACATGGCGCTGCAAGGCCCAAACAACGATTATCACGCAGGCGTCATTATTATCCCGTGAATTCAGAACCCTAAGCTAAGCAACCGTCGGGAGGTTCGGCGTGTCGCCGTCCAGAACGGTCCGGAACATCGGCACATCGATGTTGCCGCCGGTCAGGATCAGCCCGATTTTTCGCCCGTTTCTTGCGCCACGTTCCTTCAGTGCGGCTGCCAGCGGCGCCGCGCCCGCGCCTTCGGCCAGATTGTGCGTGTCGTTGTAGTAGGCGCGCATGGCGGCGGCGATCTCGTCCTCTGACACCTTTACGATCCGGTCGGCGCCGCGGTGTATGACGTCCAGAGCCTCCCGAGAGGGAACGCGGCAGGCGACGCCGTCGGCAAAGGTCATCGCCGAATTGGTTTCACGCACCTCGCCCGCGTCGAATGACAGCGCGTAGGCCGGCGCGTTCTCAGCCACAACGCCGACGATCTTCGTATCCAACCCCAGCGCGTCCCGCGTCGAGATGAGCCCACAGATGCCGGAGCCCATGCCGACCGGCACATAAACCTCGTCGAGATCGCCGACGGCCTGGAACAGCTCGTATGCGTAGGTGGCAACGCCAAGGGCCAGCCAGCGATGAAACGACGGAATGAACGTCAGTCCTTTCTTCGCCGCGACCCGGTCCGCTTCCACGCGCGCCTCGTCGAAATCAGCGCCGTGCTCGACAAGCTCCGCGCCAAAGGCGCGCATGGCGTGGTTCTTCTCCACGCTGTTGCCGTGAGGCACATACACGGTCACAGGCACGCCGTGCTTGCGCCCGGCGAGCGCAACCGACTGACCGTGATTGCCGCGGGTCGCGGTGATGATCCCGGTCACGGAGTCGCCGCTCTCCTGCAACTTCTTCAGGTAAACAAGACCGCCGCGGAGCTTGAAGGCACCGATGGGTGTGTGGTTTTCGTGCTTGACCCAGACCTCGCCGCCGAGGCGCTCACACAGCAGAGGCCAGCTATACTGCGGCGTCGCCGGCATGGCGCCGTGCACGTAAGCGGCCGCCTCTTCCAGTTCCTTCAATGAGAACATCCGCCGACCGTCACCTCACATGTTCGGATAATTCGGGCCACCGCCGCCCTCGGGTGCAACCCAGGTGATGTTCATCTCGGGATCCTTGATGTCGCAGGTCTTGCAGTGAACGCAGTTCTGGGCGTTGATCTGCAAACGCTTGCCACCGGACTCATCGTCCAGCCACTCGTAGACGCCCGCCGGGCAGTACCGGTTCGACGGCCCGTCATAGAGCTCCAGCTCACGCGCCTTCTGCAGATGCATGTCGGCCACATGAAGATGGACCGGCTGATCCTCTTCGTGGTTCGTCGCCGACAGGAACACCGACGACAGCTTGTCGAATGTCAGAACCCCATCGGGCTTCGGATATTCGATCGGGTTGCACTCCGCGGCGGGTTTCAAGGTCGCATGGTCCGGCTTGCCGTGGCCCATCGTGTGCTTAAGGAACGGCAACAGCGTGTTGAGCCACATGTCGAGGCCGCCGATCATGACGCCGAGACGCGTGCCCAGTCGCGACCAGAGCGGCTTGACGTTGCGAACACGTTTCAGATCCTGCGCCACCGGGCTCTTTTCGTAGGCATCCTCGTAAGCGGTGAGCGTGTCGGCCGCGCGTCCCTCGCCGAGTGCGGCAAAGGCGGCTTCCGCAGCCATAACGCCGGTCAGGATCGCATTGTGGGAGCCCTTGATGCGGGGCACGTTCATGAACCCCGCGCCGCACCCGATGAGCGCACCGCCCGGGAAGGCAAGCTTTGGCACGGACTGGAAGCCGCCTTCGGTCAGGGCCCGCGCGCCATAGGCCACGCGCTTGCCGCCCTCGAACGTGGCGCGGATGTCGGGGTGCGTCTTGAAGCGCTGAAACTCTTCGTACGGTGCGAGATAGGGATTCGTGTAGTTCAGGTGCACGACAAATCCGACGGCCACCAGATTGTCGTCGAAATGGTAGAGGAACGATCCGCCGCCGGTCTCGTCGTCCAGTGGCCAGCCCATGGTGTGCTGGACGTGTCCCGGCTTGTGTTTGTCCGGCGCAACCTCCCACAGCTCCTTCAGGCCGATCCCGAACTTCTGATGATCGCGTTCCTCGTCGAGCGAGAATTTGGCGATGAGCTCTTTCGAGAGCGATCCGCGCGCGCCCTCGCCGAACAGGACATATTTGCCCAAGAGCTCCATGCCGCGCATGTAGGTGTCCTTGTGCCCGCCGTCGCGCCCGACCCCCATATCGCCGGTCGCCACGCCGCGCACCGCGCCATTCTCGTCGTAAAGGACCTCGCTCGCCGCAAAGCCCGGATAGACCTCGACCCCGAGCGCTTCGGCCTGCTCCGCGAGCCAGCGACAGAGGTTCCCGAGGCTGATGACGTAGTTGCCGTGGTTGCTCATGAACGGCGGCATCAGGAAATTCGGCAGCCGCAAGGCCTTCTTTTCGGTGAGATAAAGAAAGTGATCGCTCGTCACTTCGGTTTTGACCGGCGCATCCTTGTCGCGCCAGTCGGGGATCAGCGTGTCCAGTCCCACCGGATCGATGACTGCGCCGGAGAGGATGTGCGCGCCGATTTCCGACGCCTTCTCCAGCACGACGACGGAGAACTCGGTGCCCTTTTCCTCCGCCAGTTGTTTCAGCCGAATGGCCGCGGCCAGACCTGCGGGACCGCCGCCGACAATGACGACATCGAACTCCATGGACTCCCGTTCAGGCACGGCATTTTCATTTTCGGACATTTGCAGACCTCTGTTTCCTCATGTGCTGGATAGTGCGCCTGCACACCCGCCGTCAATCGGTGCGGGACGCCGCCCGGCTCGCGCGATGGCGTTCCGTATGGTAGTCAAATGCGCATAGGCTTCGTTCCCGGTATCCGAACAATGACCCTCTCCAAAGCATCATCGGCAGCCGCCCTGCTCGACTGGTACCGCGCGATGGGCGTGGACGAAGCGATCGGCGATGCCGGCATCGACCGCTTCGCCGAGGCGGAAGCGGCGCGGACGAAACCGGAGCCCGCCCCGGCCCGCGCTGAAGCCCCGCAACCCTCACCGATTGCGGCACCGCGACGGGATTTCGCCAGTCTTGCGCCGGACGAGGCGGTCATGGACGCGCGCGAGCGCGCGGGTAGCGCGAACACGCTTGCAGATCTGGAAAAGGCGCTGTCCGGCTTCGAGGGATGCCCGCTCAGGGCGACCGCCAAGAACACATGCTTCAAGCGTGGCAGCGACGAGGCGCGGGTCATGTTCATCGGCGAGGGCCCGGGCCGCGACGAGGACCTGCAGGGCCTGCCCTTCGTCGGCCGCGCGGGCAAGCTGCTCGACAAGATGCTCGCGGCGATTTCACTGACCGAGGACGATGTCTACATCACCAACATCGTCTACTGGCGCCCGCCGGGGAACCGGACCCCGACGCTTCAGGAGGTGCAGGCCTGCATACCGTTTCTCGAACGGCAGGTGGAACTGCTCGATCCGGACTATCTCGTGCTGATCGGCGGTCCCGCCTCGCAAAACCTGCTCGGCACGAAAGACGGAATCATGCGCCTGCGCGGCAAGTGGCGTGACTGCGAAATCGGCGGCAAGGCTCGCCGCGCGCTGCCGATGCTGCACCCGGCTTACCTGTTGCGCAATCCGGCCGCTAAACGCCAGGCATGGCGCGACCTGCTGACACTCAAGACCGCACTCGAAAAGGTGGATGAGACCTGATGACGGAGATAGACGAGTCACTGAAATTCCGGTTCGGGGGCGATGTCCCGGAGGCCCCGGACGCACTGCGGCAGTCGGACTTTCCCGCGACGTTGGCCGCGCGCCGGTCCCACCGCAAGTTCAAGCCCGATCCGGTCGACCCGGAGCTCGTGCAGTCGCTATGCGCACTTGCCCTGTGTGCGCCGTCGAAGAGTGACCTCCAGCAACGCGATATCGTGATCATGGAGGACCCGGATCAACGCGCGAAGCTGATGGAGATCATTCCCGGCAATTCCTGGATGGAGACCGCGCCCGCGTTCCTGGTGTTCTGCGCCAACAACCGGCGCCAGCGTCAGCTGAGCGAATGGCGCGATATCCCCTTCGCCAACGACCACATCGATACCTTCTTCAACGCTTCGGTCGATGCCGGCATCGCCCTCGCCACATTCATGATGGCGGCGGAGTCGATCGGCCTCGGCTGCTGCCCGATCAGCGCCATCCGCAACGAGGCGGAGAAGGTCAGCGAGCTCTTGGCGATGCCCGCACATGTGTTTCCCGTCGCCGGGCTTGCGCTCGGCTGGCCGGCTGAAGTGGGCCACATCAGCATGCGCCTGCCGCTCGCCGCGACGGTCCACACGGACCGGTTCTCCGAGGACGCCATATCGGAAAACGTCCGCGCCTATGACCGGCGCCGTGCAGAAGCGCAGCCCTTCTCCCGCCAGCGGGGCGCCGACCGGTTCGGCGAGGTCGAGGCGTACGGCTGGTCGGACGACAAGGCGCGTCAATATGCCGTGCCGGAGCGCGCAAGTTTCGGGTCGTTCATCCGCAATAAAGGCTTCAATCTCGGCTAGAGTTTTTTTGTTCGTGTGAGGAAAGTGCCATGTCCCGGATCGACGAGAGCCTCCCCTTCATCCCCGTCAACATTGCTGTGCTGACGGTTTCCGACACGCGGAGCCAGAAGGAAGACAAGTCGGGCGCCGCGCTCGAGCGCATGCTGACAGGGGCCGGACACACGCTCGCCGAGCGCACCATCGTGACGGACGACGTTCCGGTGATCCGGAAGCAAGTGAAAGGCTGGATCGACAATCCTGCCATCGACGTGGTCATCACCACGGGCGGCACGGGCTTCACCGGCCGCGATGTGACGCCGGAGGCGATCCGGCCGCTGTTCGAGAAAGAGATCGACGGGTTCTCGGTCATCTTCCACATGCAGAGCTACGAAAAGGTCGGCACGTCGACGATCCAGTCGCGGGCCTGCGGCGGCGTCGCCAACGGGACCTACATCTTCTGCGTGCCCGGCTCGCCCGGCGCCTGCAAGGACGCCTGGGAGGGCATTCTCAAATACCAGCTCGATAACCGGCATCGACCCTGCAATTTCGTGGAGATCATGCCGCGGTTACAGGAGCATCTGGCGGAGGCCTGAACACTCATGGAACTCGACGCTGTCCTGCTGGCCCGCATCCAGTTCGCTTTCACCATCTCCTTCCACATTATCTTCCCGACATTCACCATCGGATTGTCGGCGTGGATTGCGACGCTTGAAGGCATCTGGCTGAAAACCGGCGACGAGCGCTACCACCTGCTCGCCCGTTTCTGGACCAAGATCTTTGCCGTGTCGTTCGCGATGGGAGTCGTGTCCGGCATCGTCCTGTCCTACCAGTTCGGTACCAACTGGAGCGGCTTCAGCGAAGTCGTCGGAAACGTTGTCGCGCCGCTCATCGGTTACGAGGTGCTGACGGCGTTTTTCCTCGAAGCTACGTTCCTCGGCATTATGCTGTTCGGCTGGAACCGCGTGCCGCCCTGGCTGCATTTCACTGCGTGCGTTGCCGTCGCCGTGGGAACCCTCATCTCGTCCTTCTGGATTCTGTCCGCAAATAGCTGGATGCATTACCCCACCGGCCACGTCATGCGCGACGGGATCGCCTATCCGGAAGACTGGATCCAGATCATCTTCAGTCCGACCTTCCCGCTCCGGCTCGTCCATATGGTCATCGCCGCCTATCTGACGACCGCCTTCGTGATCCTCGGCGTCGGCGCGCGCTACCTGCTCGCGGACAAGCACGTGCCCTTTGCCCACATCATGGTGCGCATGGGGCTGGGGCTGGCGCTCATTCTCGCGCCCGCCCAGATTGTGATCGGAGACCTCCACGGTCTGAAGACGGCGGAGTACCAACCGGCCAAGCTCGCCGCCATGGAGGGACATTGGGACGGCAGCAAGCCGGGCGATCTCGTGCTGTTCGCGATTCCCAATGAAAAGACGGAGACGAACGACTACGAAATCTCGATCCCGAACGGCGCGAGCCTGATCATCACCCATCAGCTCGACGGCCTGTTCCCGGGACTGAAGGACTTCAAGGTGGAAGACCGTCCGCCGGTTCTGATCCCGTTCTACGGCTTCCGGCTGATGGTTGGTATCGGGTTCTGGTTCATTCTGATGTGCCTGTGGGGCGCGGTCCGGTGGTGGAAAGGCACCCTGTTCGAGAAGGGCGCCTTCCTGACACTGGCCTGGTGGTCCTGGCCGCTGGGATTCGTCGCGATACTTGCCGGATGGTTCACCACCGAGGTCGGGCGGCAACCGTGGATCGCCACCGGAATCCTGAGAACCGCGGATGCCGCGTCGCCGGTTTCCGCACTGCAGGTCGCGATATCGCTGGGCCTGTTCGTGGTCGTCTACGGCATCGTGTTTTCGGCCGGCATCTACTACATCAACCGGCTCATTCACAAAGGACCCATCAAGACCATCCTTGGGCCGGAAGATCACGGCACGCCCAACCGGCCGATTTCCGGAGCCGAATCTGCGGGCCGTGAAGTTCTCGGGTCGGGAGCCTGACGGTCATGGACGGGATCACCTTCTGGCTGCCCGTGGTCTGGGTCGGCGTGCTCGCCGTCGCAGTTGCGCTCTACGTCATTCTCGACGGGTTCGATCTGGGTATCGGCATTCTGTTTCCGTTCGGCAACACCGACGACGAGCGCGATCTGATGATGAACTCGATCGCCCCGTTCTGGGACGGCAATGAGACCTGGCTGGTGCTGGGCGGCGGCGCTCTGTGGGTCGCGTTTCCGCAGGCCTTCGCGATTGTCATGCCGGCGCTCTACGTTCCGATCATCCTGATGCTCCTGGCACTCGTCTTTCGCGGCGTGGCGTTTGAGTTCCGTTTCGTGTCAAAGCCGTTCCACAAGTTCTGGGATGCCGCGTTTTTCGGCGGATCGTTTGTAGCCACGGCCGCCCAGGGTTTTGTCCTCGGCGGCCTCGTTCAAGGCATCCAGACCGATGGTGAGACGTTCACGGGCCACCCGCTCGACTGGTTCACACCCTTCTCCATCATGTGCGCTTTCGGGCTCGTCATCGGTTACGCACTCCTCGGCACATGCTGGCTGATGCTGAAGACGGAAGGCCCGGTGAGCGAACGCGCCCGGCGGCACGCCCTTCCCCTGCTCGCCGGCATGATCGTATTCATCGGCGCGGTCAGCGTCTGGACGCCGCTTCAGGAACCGCACATTTTCGAGCGTTGGTTCTCGCTCCCCAACCTGCTTCTGCTTGCGCCGGTTCCATTGCTGACCGCGGCGGTCGCCTACTGGTGCTATCACGCCATCAGGACCGGCAGGGACCTCGCACCGTTTGTTGCGACCATTCTGCTGTTCATGCTCGCCTATATCGGGCTCGCCATCTCCAAGTTCCCCTTCATCGTACCGCCGGCGCAACCCGGCGGCGGCCTGAACCTCTGGGACACGTCCGCGGCGCCGGAGTCGCAGCTATTCATGCTGATCGGTGTCCTCCTGCTGCTGCCGATCATCCTCGGCTACACGGTGCTGTCCTACTGGGCATTTCGCGGAAAAGTCCGCCCCGGAGAGGGTTACCACTAGCGAAACAGGACCAATCTCATCGCGATATTTTGACCGGCGGCGAAAATCCTTTGCCGCTGCCGACATTCTAGTCCCGCGCGATTGCGCCTATAATTTCTCCCGACAAATGCCCCCCAAAAGGCATAGCAAGGGAGTACCGCTCATGTCTGAAAGATCCCCGCATATCTCACGCCGCGCATTGCTCGCGGGTGCCGCCGGAACGGCAGCGTTCGCGTCCATGTCGGCCCGGTTTCCAACGCCTGCGTCGGCGCAGGCGCCGATGATGGGACCGTCGAAGCCGACCCACAATCGCTTCAAGCTCGGTGACTTCGAGGTCACGACGCTCAACGACGGCGCCGTCAACGTTCCGAAGGTGCATCCCATTTTCGGCAAGAACAAAACACCGGACGAGGTGAAGGCCCATCTCGCCACCCACAACCTGCCGGCGGACAAGATGGTGATTTCGTTCACGCCGGTGATCGTCAACACCGGCAAGGAAGTCGTGATGTTCGACTCAGGCTACGGCGAGGAAGCGCGCGAGCGCGGCGCGGGCAAGGCCGCCGCGGCGCTGGCCTCCGCCGGGTTCAAGCCGGAACAGATCGACGTCATCGTCGTCACCCACTGCCACCCGGACCACGTCAGCGGCCTGATGGAGAACGGCAAGGCCGTCTATCCCAATGCGCGCTATGTCACCGGCGACACCGAGTACAATTTCTGGTCCAAGAAGGAGCACCTGGAGAGCAGCGACAAGAACATGGTCCGCCGCGCGACAGCGGTGCACAACAATCTCGTGCCGCTCGCCGAGAAGACGAGCTTCATCAAGCCGGGCGCCGATGTGGTCACCGGAATCACATCGGTCGAGTCTTTCGGCCACACGCCGGGGCACCTGTGCTACCGCATCGAGAGCGGCGGCAAGGGCTTCCTCATCTTCGGCGACGTGACCAACCACTATGTGGCATCTCTCGCCAAGCCGGACTGGCATTGCGCCTTCGACATGGACGCGGACAAAGCGGTGACCGCGCGCAAGAAGATCCTCGACATGGTGTCGTCGGACAAGATCCCGGCGGCCGGCTATCACATGCCCTTCCCCGCGGTCGGCCATGTGGCGAAGCACAATGACGGCTATGTCTGGATTCCGGTGAGCTACCACCTCGATCTCTAGAACCGAGAAAGGCGACCGGTGTTTCCATGGCTCGGAACAAGTATGACGTTACCCGCCGCGGCGCCCTTGCTGCCGTGGCGGGAGCTGCCACAGTTGCACTTCCCAAATCCCTGCACTCCCCGGCGCAGGCCGCTGCGGAAATGATGGGCGTGCATCGTCCCTCGTTCTATCGTTTCGAACTCGGCAGCTTCGAGGTTTCGACCTTTCTGGATGGCACTGTGCAGCGGGACGGGCCATATCCCACCTTTGGCGGCGATCAGAGCCCGGAAACTGTCCACGCTCTGCTGGAGGAGAATTTCCTTCCGCCCACGCCGTACGAAAACAGCTATACGCCGACACTGGTCAACACCGGCAAGGAGTTGATCCTGTTCGATACGGGCAACGGACCGCTGCGCCGCGGACAGGGCGCGGGGAATCTGGCTTCGGTCATGGCCGAGGCCGGATACAAGCCGGACCAGGTCGATGTTGTGGTGATCACCCACGGTCATCCCGACCATATCGGCGGGCTGATGGAAGGCGACGCGCCCGGTTTTCCCAATGCGCGGGTCTTGTTCGGTGCCGTCGAATTCGACTACTGGAAGAAGGGCGACAACATCCCCGAAAACCGCGTGAGAACACGCGAGCTGTTCATGGAAATCGCCGTCCCTTTCGGCGAGAAAGCAACCTTCATCAATCCCGGGGACGATGTGGCCACGGGCATTCGCGCCGTTGAGGCCTATGGCCACTCGCCGGGCCACCTGGTTTTCCATTTGGAGAGTGAAGGCAAACAACTGCTGATCTGGGCCGATACCTGCAACAACTATGTGGTTTCGCTGCAACGGCCGGACTGGCACGTGGCGTTCGATAACGACCATGAGCAATCCGCGGCCACGCGTAAGAGAATTTTCGACATGGTGCACACCGACCGCATTCCGGTGATCGGATATCACATGCCGTTTGCAGCGCTCGGCTATCTCGACAAGCGCGGTGCGACCTATCACTGGGTGCCCGCCAGCTACCAGTTCAATCTCTAGAGCTCAGTTCCCGGACCGCAAGGCATGATGCGCCTCGCGCCGGCTGTCTTGAGTTTGTGATAGCTCCGTCCATCATCCACGTCCGCCAGCGTGTCCAGCGTGGCGACGCGCATGGATTCCAGGTTGGCCAGCGTGTCGTCGAGCGTGTGCGGCGACGACCAGCGCACGCCCGCGAAGATCTTCGGCACCTTTGGCGTCCGCCGCAGGCCGACGAGCCAGTACCCGCCGTCATCGCCGGGCCCGATCACCGCATCGGCGGGGCCGAGCGCGGCAAAGGCCTGCGCGACGTGGCCGCGCGTGATCTCCGGGATATCCGTGCCGATGAACACCACCGGCCCCGGCGGCAACCACTCGAAGATCCCCTGCATGCGCGTGCCGAGATCGCCCTGCCCCTGCCGGATATACCCGAAGGCGCTAGGCCACACAGGTGCATGAACGGAGATGTCCGGCGTCACCGCGATCAGCGTGCGCCAGCGCGGATCGCACGCGAGCCGCGCGGTCACGTTGCGCAGCGCGTTCCGGTAAAAGGCCGTCGCCGTGACGGAGCCGATGTCTTTTGCGAGGCGCGACTTGACCGCGCCGCAGCGCGGTTCCTTGGCCATCACGACGAGCCATCTCTGGAACGCCGGACCGGCCCTGAAAGCGTCAGTCATACAGGCGGACGATGGTGCGCGGCGAGACCCGCAGATAGTAGAGCGACAGGCAGGCGAAATTGCGCGCCACGCGGGTGAGATAGCCGTCGCGCTTGTAGCGCATGGCGCTCGTCACCGCCTTGGTGCGCATCATGACGAGCCGCCGGCGTCCGAGCCGCCGCACCAGGTCCACATCTTCCATGAGCGGCAGCGGCCGGTAGCCGCCGAGCGAAGAGTAAAGCCGTTTCGGGATCAGCAGTCCCTGATCGCCATAGGGGAAGCGGAATAGGGTGCAGCGCCACCCGACGATCTTCTCGAGAATGCGCGGGCGGGCGCCGAAGTCATCGAGCGCAAAGGAGAACGCCGCCGCTGCCAGCGGCCGGGTTCCCGCATCGACCCGTTCCATGAAGGCCGCCGCTTCCTGCTCCCAGCCCGGCTGCAGTACCGTGTCGGCATGGAGGAACAGCAGCCAGTCGGAGCGGGCATGCTGCGCGCCTTCAGCAAGCTGCGGTCCCCTGCCCCGCGCGCAGGTGACGAACTCGGCCCCGGCAATGTCGGCGATCTCGGAGGTGCCGTCCTCCGACCCGCCGTCGGCGATGATCACCTCGCGCACGACGCCCTGCACCACCGCCGGCACCAGCGCGCTCAACGTCGCCGTCAGCCCTGCCTCGGCGTTCAGGGTCGGTATCACCACGGAAATCATGGGCGCGACCTATCATGTCTTGGCCGAAAGCGGCAAGGTGTGGCGACTTTCGGTTAATCGAGTCGACCACTCTACTAACGATATTTAGGATGCTTCAGTCCAACCGACGGAAAGGCGGACGTGCGGGACTTGAGTGAGGATGTGTACGCTGTCAGAGGAATGATAATGCCGTATCGGATTGTGATGACACGAGCGGTGAAGTATTCCGTCCGTAAAACATGGGAGCCTCCGCTACCATACGGGCCCGATAGCCTGGACTTCTGTATTAAACGCGGCATCCCTCTTTCAGACGATCAGATTGAGGAACTTCAAAACCATCAGTTGTTGATAAAGGCGTATCGAGGAAATCTTGTCGATATTATCGGATGGCAAATGGGACCATTCTTTGTTACAAATATAATCAAAGAATTAATCGAAAAATTGGAGCCTGAAATTCATAATTTCTATGAAATCCAAACAACTTTTGAGAAGAAAAGTAGGCCCACAGATAGAACGTATTACCTATTGCTCATCAAACAATCTGCTGATGCCGTTGACTTGGAAGAATCAGACACTATTCCGAGTCGATATAGGGAAAGTGTTTTGTTGAAAACTGGACCTAGCGCCAAGTGCTTTCTCTTAGCTGAAAAGATCAAGGGAATGCATCTGTGGCGCGGCAAAGATCCATTGCATGGATTTTTTTTCTGCTCTGATCAATTTGAACAAGCTGTACGCGAGAGCGGCTGCAAGGGCTGGGAGTTTGATAAGTGTGACCTTACGGATCGCAGTTCGTGTAAGTCAGAGCCGCAAAATACCGTTACGGAGGCATAAGGTTACGTCGTTACGGGGACAGTTCACTCGTTACCATCGACCCCAGGGCGGACAGTGAGAAATGCTCCAGGACCTCAAGTCACAGGTCTTCCCGGACCGGACCATCAAGTATCTCGGCATGGTCGACGGGAAGACGGGTGTAAGGGAGGTATAGAGAGGTTATTTATGGCCATTTGTTTTTATTAGTCACATGAGAGAATTATTCTTATTCCTCCTTTCGGCAAGCATTATTGGCTTGTTGTTCGTTTTTTTCTCGTGGATATACATAAGTGGATTTGATTTTTTGACGTACAAGACTAAGTGGATAATAGATGATCTATCAAGGAAAGAAAAAAGCAATTTAAAAGAAAAGAAGCATCCTAAGGCGCTCGATTATTTTGGCGGAATATTTTTCGGGTCACTAATTACAGCAATTTTATCAGCAGTTGCGTTAACAGTTATGGGATTACGATGACAGGATGACGGTGGATTACGGTGATTACGGTGACAGTTTACCAAATTGTTTGCCCTCAATGGGTTTAGTGCCTCGTTTCTTTCGTTCCAACGCGCTCAAGGTCGCCGTCAGCCCGGCCTCGGCATTCAGGGTCGGTATCACCACGGACATCATGGGCGCAACCTATAGCGGGCAGGAGGAAATGCTCCAGGACCTCAAGTCACAGGTCTTCCCGGACCGGACCATCAAGTATCTCGGCATGGCCGACGGGAAGACGGGTGTAAGGGAGGTTTGAGGTGACGGGAATATGATGGCAATGCTTACTAATTTCCATTAGCACCATTTTCCGCGCCGTATGTCTTCTGCCCGTTCTCTGCATTGTAGGGAGTCATTGTTGCAACTCTTACGAGCATTCGAAGAGTGTGTCTATTGAAGATGACTGATTATTGCGCGACCTATAATTGGCTCATTCCTAAGTACCTTACCATTACGATGCTTGTAGCATTGGCGGTAGGTTGTCTTATTATGTGGCGCTCATTTAAAGCAGCAATCAAGTCTCCGCCAAATCACATTCGCCTCCAATCGTTCAACTTCAAAAAATACCCAGAAAACATCTTCGGTTTTGCTGTTTTCTTTTGCCCTTTGTGGGGAGCGTTTTTCTGCGGTTAGACCGCAGGAACCATGCTACGAGGAGAAACAATGTTAAAAACAGTCGGTGTTACATTCACAGCTGAAGTTTCTCCGTTAGGTTTTCCTATTGGTTTGGCAGGGATTACGGTGGGATTACGGTGACAGGGATTACGGTGACAGTTTACTAAATTGATTACGGTGACAGTTTACCAAATTTTTTGCCGTCATCGGGCTTAGCGCCTGGTTACTTCCGTCCCAGCGCGCTCAGCGTGGCCGTCAGCCCGGCCTCGGCGTTCAGCGTCGATTACGGTGACAGTTTACTCTTTAGCATCGGCCCCCATGGTGGGCAGGGAGAAATGCTCCAGGACCTCAAGTCACAGGTCTTCCCGGACCGCACCATCAAGTATCTCGACATGGTCGACGGGAGGCCAGGTGTGCGGGAGGTTTGAGGTGGCGGGAATGTGATGGCAATGCTTACTAAATTTCATTCGTACGATTTTCCGCGCCGTATGTCTTCTGCGCGTTCTCTGCATTGTAGAGAGTCATTGTTGCAACTATTACGAGCATTCGAAGAGTGTGTCTATTGAAGATGACTGATTATTGCGCAATCTATAATTGGCTCACTCATGAGTACCTTACCATTACGCTACTTGTAGCATTGACGGTAGGTTGTCTTATTATGTGGCGCTCATTTAAAGCAGCAAGCAAGTCTCCGCCAAATCACATTCGCCTCCAATCGTTCAACTTCAAAAAATACCCAGAAAACATCTTCGGGTTTGCTGTTTTCAGTTGGACCGTGTGGGGAGGGTTTTTTTGCGGTTAGGCCACAGGAAACACGTTACGAGGAGAAATAATGTCAAGAACAGTCGGTGTTACATTCACAGCTGAAATTTCTCCGTTAGGTTTTCCTATTGGTTTGGCAGGGATTACGGTGACAGTTTACCAAATTGTTTGCCGTCATTCGGCTTAGCGCCACGCTTCTTCCGTCCCACCGCCCTCAGCGTCGCCGTTAGCCCGGCCTCGGCGTTCAGGGTCGGTATCACCACGGAAATCATGGGCGCGACCTATCATGTCTTGGGCGAAAGCGGCAAGGTGTGGCCAAATATATTTGGTGGAACAGTTTACCTAATTCCTCACCTCCTCCAGACGGTGGCGAGGACAGGCAAGCAATCAAGTAAACTGTCCCCCGCATAGAGAGGCTTGCCATGCGCCCACGCCGTCTCGCATCCGCCGTTGCCGCCTTAGTTCTGATCGTCATCGGCTGCGGGGCAGCCGCCCGGAACCAACCGTCAGGTCCGAGCATGATGCTCAATGATGGGGTCATCGCGCGCCTGAAATCGGCTGCCAAGACCGACAACGATACGAACAGACGCCTGCAGCAATTGCGCGCCAGCGCCGATGCGATCCTCGATCAGCCGCTCATTGCCGCGCGGTTGAGGCAAACAGGCTCCGGAGAACCGTTGACGGTGCTTTTCGCCGCGCGTGAAATGCTGCAACGGATGACCGAACTGGGCCTGGCCTGGAATTTGTGGGGTGACGAGCGGTACGCCATCCGTGGGCGCAGGGAACTGCTGGGGGTCGCCGCACTTGACGACTGGAACCCCGAGAAATTTCTTGCGACCGCGGAAATGTCGGCGGCCGTGGCGATCGGGCTGGACTGGTTCACGAACCATCTTGGCGACGCCGACAAGGCGACAATCGCCCGTGCCCTTATCAAGCTGGGCATCGAACCCGGTCTGCAGTATTACGAGGGCAATGGAGGCGACGGCCGCGGCTCCTGGGTTCGCCCGCGCGCACGCAATGCAAGCGCAACGCCTGCGACCGAAAAGGCCGACCATGACTGGGAGGCCGGTTCATTCAATTGGAACATGGTCTGCAACGGCGGCATGGCCCTGGCGGCCCTGGCCATACGCTTCACCCACCGCGACCTCTCCGACCGCCTCCTGGAACACAGCGTCGAATCGATCGCCTTCGGCTTTGCCGAGTATGGTGACGACGGGGGATTTGCCGAAGGTCCGGAATACTGGTCGCTGGCGACGCGATATGCGGTTTCGTTCCTGAGCGCCGCGAAGGACATCCTCGGGAATGACTTCGGCTTTGGACGCACGCCCGGATTCGGCAAGACCGGCGACTTCATTCTTCATCTCACCGGACCGACCGGACTCGCATTCAATTTCGGCGACAGCGATACCGACCCCAATCGCACCGCGCTTTCCTGGCTCAGCCAACGTTACGACCGCCCGGTCGACGCCTGGTTCGCCCGTCATAGATCGCCCGGGTCCCGGCTGGCGCTGAGCCTGGTGTGGCGTGTCTCCGATGACGGAAAGGACCCTGTCGTGGCCGGTGTTCACCCGGATCACTGGTTCAGGTCCGTCGGTGTGGCGACGTTCCGCTCCGCCTGGCTGGAACCGATGGCCCTGTTTGCGGGTCTCAAAGGCGGCGACACCAGCGGCCACCACACGCATCTGGATTTGGGAACCTTTGTCATCGACGGGCTCGGGCAGCGCTGGGCCATTGAGCTTGGCCGCGGCAACTACGCTCTTCCGGGCTACTTCGGCGACAAGCGTTGGACCTATTACAGGACCTCCACCGCCGGGCAGAACACGTTGATGTTTGATGGCGAAAACCAGATCCCGGGTGCGGTTGCGCCGGTGACGGCGTTTCGGCGCTCGCCCGGGCTGAGCTTCGCCATTACCGACCTGGGGTCCGCCTACGGCGTTGCCGCGCAGAGCATCCGCAGAGGCCTGGCGCTGATCGGCGGGCGCACGATCCTGGTTCAGGACGAAATCGGCGGCGACAAGCCCTCCTCTGTGCGCTGGGGCATGCACACGCACAGCCAGGTGTCCGTAAGCGCTCAAGATCCGGCGACACTGATCCTGCGCCAGGGCGGCCAGACGCTCGGCGCACGTATCTTGAGCCCGCCCGGTGCCCGTTTCTCGGTCGTGTCAGCCAGCCAGCCGCCACCGCAGAATTCGAATGCAGGCGTCGTCAAGGTCGTGATCGATCTGCCCGCCGTCACGGCTGGAACCAGGCGCCGGATTGCCGTGCTCCTTGAACCGGGCGCGGACAAGCCACCCGATGCCATCGACGTCGTACCGCTGGCCGCATGGGATGGCGGGTGGCGGCCGGGGCGTGACTGACGCGTGGTCGGAGAGCGGTATGGTTCGGATTACGGTGACAGGTTACTGAATCATCCGCCCGCCTTCGGATCCCGTCCTTGAATTGGAAACTCTGAAATGAACCAAAAGCCCATCGTCTTCACAACGCGGATCCTGCGCAAACAGTCGGACCTGCCGCGTTACATCGTCGTGAAGCCGGAACATGTCGAGGGTCGCAGCACGGCTTTTCCCGCGATGGTCAGCCTCAACCAGTCGCCGCCCTTCGCGCGGAACATCCGTCCCTGGGGCAAGGGGTCCGATGTCTTCTTCTTCAACCTGACCGAGCCGCAGTGCAAGAAGGCGGGGCTTGATACGGGTGACGAATGCGAAGTGCGAATTGAGCCGGAGGACTAACTTGAGATATTCACAGCATGAATTGAGTAGGCTATCCGTTTGATTGGCGAATAGCTCGGCATGGTCCACGGGAAGCCGGGTGTGCTTGTAGAATATACAGAGAGATCCATTGAGCGGTATTTTTCAAAATAGCTATTACGTTTTTGAAACAATTGCAGTTTTATTAATTGCAATATCGTTGTTTTTTCTAGCGAAATTCAACAATGGCTACATAGAATCTGTAAAAAGCATGAAAATAAAGAATATTGTTAATTTTATTAATAGAAAAACAAGTGCCAAATATCTATTTTTGTCTCTATTATTATTATTTATTTACGTTTTTATTAGTTTATTAATTAGAATAATAAATGATGCGCAACATTAAGTATGCACTTTTCGTCTTTGTCGCCGGACTGGTCTCAGTTGCCGTCTATTTTTCTGTGGCTATTTTGGCATCCGAATCCGAAACCGCTTGCGACATCACGAACGTTTTTTCGAGAGATTTTTCAGACGTCTTGAACAGTTCAATTGAGGATTCGCTGTCTGACAAAAACCCGTCGATCGATTTCCGGAAGATCGGCCCGGAATGGCATTCGGTGTGTCTGACGAGCAGGGGTTATGCGGGCAACTACGACTCATACAGCTACGCACGCAACGTGGACTCTCACTATGACCTTCTGCGTCAACACGGATTGAGGTGGCACTATAAAGGGAAAGTCGCGTGCTGGGGATGGTCGGACAAATACATCACAGCGATCTTCCTATCCAAAGACGGGATGTTCGCGCAGAAGCTATCTGTTCCCCAAGAACGTCCCCGTCGCTTCAGCACGTCATATTCGAAGGCGCATTTGCAGCGAGACGACCTATCTCAATGTTCTCGCGTCAAAGACGCGGTTGCTTCATGTGTTTGGTGGGAGCGAAAACCTGGGCAAAAACTATGTCACCTCTACTTCCGCACGCCTCAAACAAACCCCAAATCTGAATAGGCAATGTCCGCCTAAATCTCCCGCCCTTTGAGGACCCTTCGGATCATCAGCGCATTCATTTTCGCACCCGCCATGTTGGGGTGGATGTCGAGCGCGGCCTCGAAAGCGGCGAGCGCCTTCTCCAGGTCCTCCAGTTTCGAGTAGATCAGTCCGCGGCCCGACAACGCACCGAAGTGGCGCGGCTCCAGTTCAAGCGTCTTCTCGATGTCGGCCAGCGACGCGTCGTAATTGCCGAGCAGATAATGCACCGTGGCGCGCTTGTTCCACCCTTCCGCAAAACCGGGCGCAAGCTCGACGATCTCGTCGAAGGATTTGAGGGCCTGCGCGTTCGCGCCGCCATTCATGTGGGCGATGCCGATCTCCAGCAGTCGCTGGACCTTGGTATCCGGGGTCTCCAGCCAGATCGCCCAGATCTTCTGCTCCGTCGCCACGGCCTCCATGCCATCGGACGCCTTCAAGTTCGCGAACAGATCGTTGAGCCGCGCGTCCGTCTGGTCGGCGCTGGCCGGCCCGCAAGCGCAATCACCAGAGTGAGGATCATGAGAAACCGCATGACAGGAAGCTTAGTACAGCGGGCGTCATCGCAAAACGGGAGGGGCGACGGTGCGCCAAAATCATTTTGTTCTTGATTTGTTCTCAAATCCGGGTAATGTCGATTCATGGACCTGCAGCCCCCTCATACCCCGCCGGTCCGACAGACGGTGGCGTCCGAGCCGGAGACCGTTCCGGCCGGGCGCCGCCGTGGCCGCGGCACCGTGTCGAACCGCTCCGGACGCTTCGAGGCGGAAGTCCGCAGCGAGGCCGACGACGGCTGGAACATCCTCGAGGACCTCGAGGCGTTCGCCACGTCGGTGCAGGACGAGCGGGCCAAGTCGATCATCACCACCAACAATTCGCCAGACATCGGCTTTGACCAGTCGATCAACCCCTATCGCGGCTGCGAGCATGGCTGCGTCTATTGTTACGCGCGCCCGACCCACGCCTTCGTGGGTCTCTCGCCCGGGCTCGATTTCGAAAGCAAACTGTTCGCCAAGGTGAACGCGCCGGACCTGCTGGAGCAGGAGCTTGGGGACCCGAAATACAAGGTCAAGACGATCGCGCTCGGCACCAACACCGACCCCTATCAGCCGACCGAGCGGCGCTACCGCATCACGCGGCGGCTGCTGGAGATCTTCGAACGCACCAATCATCCCGTCGGCATCGTGACCAAGTCGGCGCTGGTGTTGCGCGACAAGGATATTCTTGGCCGTATGGCAAAGCGGGGGCTGGCCAAGGTCTGCCTGTCCGTCACGACGCTCGACCGCAAGCTCGCCCGCACCATGGAGCCACGCGCCTCGACACCGGAGAAACGCCTTGCAGCGCTTGAGGAGCTCAGCGCTGCCGGCATTCCGACGGCGGTCATGGTCGCGCCGATCATCCCGGCGCTCAACGATCCGGAAATCGAGAAGATCCTGACCCGCGCCAAGGCCGCCGGCGCGCAGGAAGCCGGCTACGTGGTGCTGCGGCTTCCGCTCGAAATCAGCGATCTGTTCCAGGAATGGCTGCTGGAGAACGCGCCGGACCGCGCCAAACGGGTCATGTCGCTGATGCGCTCCATGCGCGGCGGCAAGGACTACGATTCCCGCTGGAAGAAGCGCATGAGCGGCCAGGGCCCCTATGCCTGGCAGATCGGGCGGCGGTTCGAGCTCGCCACCAAGCGCCTCGGGCTGAACGTGCGCAAATACGATCTGCGGAAAGATCTGTTCGAGCCGCCCGTGCTCGTCGGCCAGCAACTCCCCCTCCTCTGACCGGTCCCGCGCGTTTTTGGACTTGCGCGTGTCCGCCATCGCGGCATGCTCGTGTTCATGCGGGGCAAAAATGATTCGGCTTGCGGTCCGGACTGGACCCACGAGGCCAGGCTGCAGGGCCGCCATGGCGGTCTCGTGGCCGGCATCGACGAGGCGGGCCGCGGCCCCTGGGCCGGACCGGTCGTCGCGGCGGCGGTCATCCTCGATCCGGCGCAGACGCCGGCGGGCCTGAACGACTCCAAGAAACTGAAAGAGCCGGAGCGCGAGACGCTGTTCGACAAGATTCTCGCGTGCGCCAGCGTCGGCGTCGGCATTGCCGACGTCGCCCGTATCGACCGCGACAACATCCTGCAGGCGACGCTCTGGGCCATGGCGCAGGCCCTCGCCGCGCTACCCGACCGACCCGCATGCGCGCTCGTCGACGGCAACAAGTGTCCCGACCTCCCCTGCCCGGCGGAACCGCTCGTCAAGGGGGATGCCCTTTCGCTGAGCATCGCCGCCGCCTCGATCATCGCCAAGGTCTCGCGCGACCGGATCATGCGCGACGCGGCGCGCGCCTACCCCTCCTACGGATGGGAGCGCAACAAGGGGTACGGGACGAAGCAGCACGCACGCGCCCTCTCGCGCTACGGCGCCACGCCGTTTCACCGCCATTCCTACAAGCCCGTCCGGGCCGCACTTGCCCGCGCGTCGACGGCGTAAGCCGGTTAAGCCGGCCTTTACCTTGATCGCGGCACACTAGAGCGTCAGGATAGTCGATCCCGAGCGGCCCGCGTTTGGGCCGAGTGCTCGCGTATCGGGGGAAGTGTAATGCGTATGCGTAAGCCGCGGCGCGCCGATCTGGCCGTCGACCGGATCATCGTTGGCGATTGCGTGGAAGAACTGCGCCGCCTGCCCGAGGGAAGCGTGGATCTCGTCTTCGCCGACCCGCCCTACAATCTGCAGCTCGACGGCGAGTTGATGCGCCCGAACAACACGCGCGTCGACGGCGTCGACAATGACTGGGACAAGTTCTCGAACTTTGCCTCCTATGACGCCTTCACCCGCGACTGGTTGGCCGCCTGCCGCGATATCCTGAAACCCGATGGCGCGCTGTGGGTGATCGGCAGCTACCACAATATCTTCCGCGTCGGCGCCGTGCTGCAGGATCTGGGGTACTGGATCCTCAACGACGTGATCTGGCGCAAGACCAATCCGATGCCGAATTTCCGGGGCAAACGTTTCACAAATGCCCATGAGACGATGATCTGGGCCGGGCGCGGCGCGGAGTCCCGCTACACCTTCAACTACGAAGCGATGAAGGCGCTCAACGAGGACCTGCAGATGCGCTCCGACTGGCTGTTCCCGATCTGCTCAGGCGCGGAGCGCCTCAAGGACGGCAACGGCAAGAAGGCGCACCCGACGCAGAAACCGGAAAGCCTCCTGCAGCGCGTCCTGCTGGCCTCATCCAATCCGGGCGACGTTGTGCTCGACCCGTTCTTCGGAACCGGCACGACCGGTGCGGCGGCCAAGCGGCTCGGGCGGCACTGGATCGGCATCGAGCGCGACAAGACCTACGTCCGCGTCGCCGAGAAGCGCATCAAGAGCATCAAACCGCTCGACGCCGAGACACTGGACGTCAGCAAGGGCAAGCGCGCCGCCCCGCGCGTGCCGTTCGGAACCATCGTCGAACTCGGCATGCTCAAGCCCGGCGAGAAACTGTACGACACCCGCGCCCGCCACGAAGCCAAGGTCCGGGCCGACGGCTCCATTGCCTGCGCCGGCGAGCAGGGCTCGATCCACAAGATCGGCGCCCACGTGCAGGGCGCACAGGCGTGTAACGGCTGGACCTTCTGGCATTACGAAACGGGCGGCGAGCTGAAGCCGATCGACGCCCTGCGCGACCAGGCGCGCGCGCATCTGGGAATGTCCTGAAGCGATACCGGCTCGCAACTCAGTCGTCGCGCCCGTCAAGCGCATGGGTCACGACCTTGCGCATGACCGATGGCAGGGCCTGCCCCTTGAGTTCCGAACGCGCCACCCACATGCAGCTCTCCGGGCGCGCCGAGCCGTGGATCTCGGCATCGGGCGGCACATTGGCCCGGAAGACCGCCAGCTCCAGGTGAAAATGCGTGAAGGTGTGGCGCACCTCGCCCGGTACCCGTGTCCACGACGCCGGCACCGGTGCGTGGCTCAAGGCATCGTCCGCTTCGCATTCACCGTTTTCGATCCACGGCGTTCCCGGCACCTCGACCATGCCGCCGAGCAGCCCCTTGTCCGCTCGCTTGCGCAGCAGCACAGCCCCGTCCCAGCGCGACGCGAAGAACGCCGCGCCGCGGCGCGTCGGCTTCTCCTGTTTCGCCGCCTTATAAGGCAGCACAGCTTCGAGGCCCCTGGACCGTCCGGCGCAACCGGCCATGACCGGGCACAGCATGCATGAGGGCGTGCGCGGCGTGCACACCGTCGCGCCCAGATCCATCATCGCCTGAGCGAAATCTCCCGGCCGCTGATCCGGCGCAATCTGATCTGCCACCGCGCGCAGCTCCTTCTTGGCCGCCGGCAGCGGCGTTTCCACGGCATAGAACCGCGCCAGCACCCGCTCCACATTGCCGTCGACGACCGCGGCCCGTCTCCCGAAGGCGATGGCGGCGATCGCCGCCGCCGTGTAAGGGCCCACCCCGGGCAGCGTCAGCAATTCCGCTTCCGTGTCCGGGAACCGCCCGCCGTGATTTTGCGCCACATGCCGGGCGCAGGCGTGAAGGTTGCGCGCCCGGGCGTAATAGCCGAGCCCCGCCCACGCCTTCAGCACGTCGTCACGGTCGGCGGCTGCGAGCGCGTCCACCGTCGGCCAGGCACGAAGGAACTTCGCGTAATACGGCGCCACCGCCTTGACCGTGGTCTGCTGCAGCATGATCTCACTGAGCCAGACGCCATAGGGATCGGACATCTCGCCCGGCGGCGCGCGCCACGGCAGTTTCCGGTGCGTGGCGTCGTACCAGGCCAGAAGGTCATCGACCGGAAACGTGATCGCGCCTGTTTTCGACATGTTTTCCTTCGGCTGCATATTGTGTTCCGTCTCACCGTGCCGAGTCGGCTATGCTAAAGCATCCTTGGGTTTGGAGAACCGTCAATGGCGGCGCGCATATGAGCAATCCACGGGAAAAAACAGGCACCGGGACCAGGCGCCGGTCGAGCGGCCGGGCCAAGGCCATCGGCGCCTATGTGCCGAAAGTCGCCCGTGCCGCGTTCGAACGCCATGGCTTTCCGTCGGCGGATCTCCTGGCGGACTGGCCGGAGATCATCGGTGCGGAATACGCACGCATCACGATGCCCGAGCGGCTGGTGTGGCCCCGGGGCGCGGAGCCGGAGCCGGACGAGGACCTGAAGCCGCGCGGGTTCAAGAACGCCCGGCGCGTCGGCGCAACGCTCGTCCTGCGGGTCGAGGGCCCGCGGTCCATCGAAATCCAGCACATCGCGCCGCAACTCCTGGAACGCATCAACGTCTATTTCGGCTATCGCGCCATCTCCGAGCTGCGCCTCGTGCAGGGACCGGTAGGCCGCCGCCGCGCACCCGACCGCGAGACAGACCCTCCCGCGCCGGAGCCGGCGCCGATCGACGCCGATATCGAGGATGACGGGTTGCGCGATGCCCTCGCCCGTCTCGGCGGGCGCGTGAAGTAAACCCGATCTGACAATCCGCTCGCGAAATCACACGTCCTTTTGAGTGAACAATTCCACATTCTTGTTATATTCACGGCAACAATGGCAGCTCCCGCAGCGAAACAGTGTTCCGGTTGCCATATTCTGCGACAAACCTGAGGAGTAGAGCCTTGTCAGAGATGAAAGTCTTCCATCAGCATGCCATGTCCAGGCGCCATGTCGTCGGACTTGGTCTTGGTGCGTTCGCCGTGACCGCTGCCGGCGGCCCCGGCCTGCTTTTTGCCGACCGCGCATGGGCGCAGGAAAATCAGACCGAATTCATGAAGCCCGGCACGCTGCCGGAGAACGCCCTGGGGCCGGAGGACGCGCCGGTGACGGTCGTGGAGTATTCGTCCCTGACCTGTCCGCACTGCGCCAACTTTCACCAGCACACGGTTCCGGGTCTGAAGGAAAAATACGTCAAGACCGGCAAGGTGCGGTACATCATCCGCGAGTTCCCGCTTGACCGGATCGCCTTTGCGGCATCGGCGCTGGCGCGGTGCGCGGGTCCCGACAAGTTCTTCCCGTTCATGGACGCCCTCTACAAGAACCAGGACACCTGGGCGCGCGGAAACGGAAATCCGGCGGAGCGCCTGTTCAAGATGGCGCAGCAGGCCGGCTTCACGAAAGACACGTTCAATGCCTGTCTGCGGAACAAGGAAGTCATCGACCACATCGAGGCGACGCGCAAGCGCGGCAGCGAGGAGTTCGGCGTGAACTCCACGCCGACGATCTTTGTGAACGGCAAAAAACTTGAAGGCGGCAACAGCCTGGCCGACCTTGAAAAGGCAATGGAGCCTTTCCTTGGTGGCTGAGTGTCGAGGCGCCTGACCGCGCAAACGCGAAACGGCAGGCGTGACAACCGGGGGGAAGTCCGGTGCTGATGGACCGGCGTGTTTTCATAAGTGGACTTCTTGCCGCCAGCGCAGGCGGTCTCGCCGGCTGCGCCGGTGGCGGCTCCCGCCCGCGTGCCACCACGGGACCGCTCAACGCGGACGGGACGCCCGTTCTCGCTGAGCTCATGAAGCCGGGGCCGCTGGGTGAGAAATCGCTTGGGAACCCCAATGCGCCCGTGACCATTATCGAGTATGCCTCGCTGACTTGCCCGTTTTGCCGGAAGTTCCATGTGAACGTCTATCCGCGAGTCAAGAAGGAGTTGATCGATACCGGCAAGGTGCGCTGGATCGTGCGGGAGTTTCCCATCGGCCGCTCCGCCGGGACCGCGGCCATCATCAACCGGTGCGCCCCGGACAAGGATTATTTCGTCCTGTTCGACAAGTTCCTGACGCAGCAGAAGGTGTGGGTCTCGCAGGAGGTCCGGCCCGATGCGATCTACAAGGTTGCCTCCCAGACAGGCATGACCCGCCAGGCGTTCGATGCCTGCCTCAACAACAAGGAAATCGAGGAAGGGCTGCGCACCGTGAAGCAGCGCGGCCGCGAACTCGGCGTCACAGGTACGCCAACATTCTTTGTTAACGGCAAGAAGTCTCGCGGCGATCTGACATACGACGAGCTCGTTGCCATGATCGGAACACAGACGACATAGCCCTTTTGAGGGGTGTGTCGAAAATCTGTCCGCCTGCCGTAGTTTATCCCATAATCGCTAAGTGATTCGCAGACCCTGGGGGGTTGGCGGTGCTGGCGCAACAGCGGGGAAAAGATTCGTGAAGATCTCACGCCTCAGACTGCTGGGTTTCAAATCGTTCGTCGAGCCGGTCGAACTGCTGGTCGAGCCGGGACTGACCGGTGTGGTCGGCCCCAATGGCTGCGGCAAGTCGAACCTGCTCGAGGCGCTGCGCTGGGTCATGGGCGAGACGTCGCACAAGAGCATGCGCGGCGCGGCGATGGACGACGTCATCTTCGCCGGCACGCAGAACCGCCCGGCCCGCAACATGGCCGAAGTCAGCATCTTCATCGACAACTCCGAGCGCCAGGCGCCGGCGGAGTTCAACGACGCCGACCAGCTCGAGGTGACGCGCCGGATCGAGCGCGAGGCAGGCTCGGTGTTCCGCATCAACGGCAAGGATGTGCGGGCGCGTGACGTGCGGCTGTTGTTCGAGGACGCGGCAACCGGCGCGCGATCGCCTGCCCTCGTCCGCCAGGGGCGTATCGGCGAGATCGTCAACGCCAAGCCGCAGGAACGCCGCCGCATTCTCGAGGACGCAGCGGGCATTGCCGGACTGCACAGCCGCAGGCACGAAGCCGAGCTGCGTCTCAAAGGTGCGGAAAGCAACCTTGAACGGCTGCAGGATCTGAAAGGTCAGCTCAAGACCCAGTTGAACAGCCTGAAACGGCAGGCCCGCCAGGCCCGGCGGTACAAGGAAATCTCAGGCGACATCCGAAAGAGCGAGGCGCTGCAGCATCATTTGCGCTGGAAGGCGGCGTGCGAGCAGGTGGACACCGAGGAGACGACGCTGGAAGAGGCGGTTCGTACGGTCGCCAAGCTCACGCAGGACGAGGCGCAGGCCATTCGCGAGCACTCCGAGGCCGCGGATGCGCTTCAGCCGCTGCGCGACCATGAAGCCACGCGGGCGGCCGTGCTGCATCGCCTGACGGTCGAGCGCGAGGCGCTCGATGAGGAGGAGCAGCGCGCGGTGGACCGCAAACAGGAACTCGAGGACCGCCTCGCGCAGCTCGAAAGCGATCTGGAGCGCGAACGCGACCGTGAGCAGGAGGCGAAAGAGACCCTCGAACAACTGGGCGCGGAGCAGCAAGGCCTTGCCGACGCCCCGGACGCGTCGGACGCGGCGCAGGCCGCGCGTGACGAGATGGACGCGCACGCACGCGAGCTGGAAGAGGCGGAGTCCGGCCTGACGGATCTGACGTCCCGGGTCGAGCGGCTGCGGGCGGAACGGGAACAACTGACCGCGGCGCTCCGCTCCAGCGAGGAACGCATTGGGAGACTCAAGGCGCGCGATGAAGACGAAAAGGCGCGCCTCGAAGAACTGGAGCAGACCGGCAACGCGACGAGTGAAACCATTGCGTTGCGCGACACGGTTGGCGTGTTGTCTCAACAGGCGGAGACACGGGAGCAGGACGCCCTGAGCGCGGAAGAGACCCTGGCCAAAGCCCGCGAGCGCGAAACCGAGATCCGCGACCGCGCAAAGGCGGCGCGAATCCGGGCGCAGGAGCTGGAGACGGAGGCGCAGACCCTCGCCAAGCTCCTGAAACCCGCCGAAGACGTGCAATGGACGCCCGTGCTCGGTGAAACCCGGGTGGAGCCGGGATACGAACTGGCGCTCGGCGCCGCGCTGGGCGACGACCTCGACGCGTCCGATGATGTGCACGCGCCGGCGCATTGGAGCCTGCTCGGCTCGGGCGACGCAGATCCCCCATTGCCGGACGGCGCCCAGCCGTTGAGCCGCTTCGTGAAGGCACCGCGCTCGCTCGCCCGCAGGCTTGCCCAGATCGGGGTTGTCGACGCGACGGAGGGTGCGGCACTCCAGTCAGACCTCCAGCCCGGCCAGCGGCTCGTGTCCCGATCAGGCGATCTGTGGCGGTGGGACGGATATGCCGCCGCGGCCGATGCGCCGACTCCGGCCGCCAAACGGCTCTCCGAACGCAACCGTCTCGACAGCCTGAGCGTCGAAGTGGAGGACGCGCGCGAGCGGGCCGAGACGGCGGAGCAGGAGCTGGCGGCGATCAGCGCCGAGGTTGCCGAGGCCGAGACGGCTGATGGTGAAGCGACCCGTGCGTGGCGTGCGGTTCAGGCGGAACTGGGTACGGCCCGGGACGCACTGGCGGCAGCCGAGCAAAATGCACAGGCCTCGAACAAGGAACTGGCGGCGCTCACCGAGGCGCGCGCGCGTACCGAAGAGGCGCTCGAGGAAACGGAAGCAACCATCGGATCGACACGACAGTCGCTCGACGCGCTCGCATCCGACACCGCCCTGGCGGAGGAACGCGAGACGCAGAGTGCCCTCGTCGCCGAGAAACGGTCGGCCCATGCCGAGGCGCGCGCCAGGTTCGACAGCATCGAGCGCGAGCAGCAGATTCGCAGCGACCGTCTGGAATCGATTTCGTTTGAGCTTGAAAAGTGGACGGAGCGGCAGGAAAGCGCGTCGCAGCAGATCGAAACGCTCAAGGACCGGCACGAAGAATCCAGAAGCGAGATCGAGGCGTTCGGCGACCTGCCCGCCCAGGTCGCAGAGAGACGCAGCCGTCTGCTCGACGAGATCGCGCGGGCCGAGACGGAACGCAACGAGGCGGCCGATGCGCTGGCGAACGCGGATACGCTCCTGCGCGACCGCGAAAAGGCGATGCGCGACGCGCAAACCAGCCTGTCGGAGACCCGCGAGGAGCGCGCGCGGGTGGAGGCACGGCTTGAAGCGGCGCGCGAACGGCGCGCGGAACAGGCGCGGATGATCGCCGATCAGCTCGACTGCGCCCCCGACGAATGCCTGGCCATTGCCGAACTCGAGCCCGACGCCGAGTTGCCGGCGCTCGACGAACTCGATGCCAGGGTCTCGCGCCTCAAGGCCGACCGCGAGCGGCTCGGCGGCGTCAATCTGGCGGCCGAGGAAGAGGTTGGCGAGATCGAGCAGCAACTCGGCGAGATGGATACCGAGCAGGAGGACCTCGAAGAGGCCATTGCGCGGCTGCGCCAGGGAATCGCCAAGCTGAACCGGGAGGGGCGCAAACGCCTGCTCGACGCCTTCGACGAGGTCAATGACCATTTTCAGCGTCTTTTCAAAACGTTGTTCGGTGGCGGCGAAGCGGAGTTGCAGCTTGTCGAGAGCGATGATCCGCTCAATTCAGGGCTGGAGATTCTCGCCCGTCCGCCGGGCAAGAAGCCCCAGGTGCTGACCCTGCTCTCCGGCGGCGAGAAAGCCCTGACCGCCATGGCATTGATCTTCGCCGTCTTCCTCACCAACCCCTCGCCGATCTGCGTGCTCGACGAGGTGGATGCGCCGCTCGACGACACCAATGTGGAGCGCTTCTGCAAGATGATGGAAGAGATGAGCAAGTCGACCGACACGCGTTTCCTCATCATCACCCACCATCCGATGACCATGGCGCGCGTCGACAGATTGTTCGGCGTGACGATGGCCGAGCGCGGCGTGAGCCAGCTCGTATCCGTCGATCTGGAGACCGCCGAGCAGTACCGCGAGACCGGCTGATCCCGCGCTGCAGCAAGCTCGGCCCGCGATGACCGCGAAGGCCGATTGCCGCAGGTCTTTTAATTGTTTTATATCAATAACTTAAGACTTCAGTTGGGGTTCTTGACACACCCTGAGGGCCAAACTATGGTGCGCGCGGTTTCGGACCTCAATCGGGGGTCGGGAATGCTGTCATATTGGGCATGTGCACCCATGGCGAAATCTGCCAAGGACGGCGGCAAAGACCGCAAGCACGATCGCACCGGAACAGGCCGATCGCGCGAGAGCTGGCAGGATGATTTCGACACGCGCCTTGATCGTGCACGAAGCCGCCGACCGCCGGAAACGCCGCAAGACGGCAAGGCACGCGGCACCGCAATGGGGACGGCATTCCGAATCGCCAGCGAGCTGATCGCCGGGCTTATCGTCGGCGGGTTCATTGGGTGGCAGTTGGACGAGTGGTTGGAAACGACTCCGGTCTTTCTGCTGATATTTTTCATACTCGGCGCGGCTGCCGGGATCTGGAATGTGATCCGAACCGCGCTGCAGATGCAGGCAGAAACACAGGGGTCTGCCGCGACCAAGAACGAGCCGGGTTCGAAAGGCGAGAACGGATGATGGGGGATTTCAGTGGCTGAAGGCACGGGCGAACACGGCGGCGGCGGCATGCCGGATCCGATGCACCAGTTCGAGATCAAGCGTCTCATCGAGCTGGAAGTCTTTGGTGTCGATGCCTCGTTCACCAACTCCTCGCTGTTCATGATCATCGCCGCGGCGTGCGTCATGTTCCTGACGATCTTCGGCATGCGCGGACGCGCACTGGTGCCGACGCGGATGCAGTCGGTGGCCGAGATTTCCTATGAGTTCGTGGCCAACATGGTGCGGGACAATGTGGGATCGGGCGGTCAGCGCTACTTCCCCTTCGTCTTCACGCTCTTCATGTTCATCCTGTTCTGCAACATGCTCGGGATGCTGCCGTATTCCTTCACCGTCACAAGCCACATCATCATCACCTTCGCCATGGCAGCCGTGGTTTTCATCGGCGTGACGATCATCGGTTTCATCAAGCACGGAGTCGGCTTTCTGAAGTTCTTCGTGCCATCGGGCGTTCCGGCGCCGTTGCTGGTCATTCTGGTCCCGATCGAAGTCATTTCCTATTTCACACGCCCCGTCAGCCTCTCGGTCCGCTTGTTTGCGAACATGATGGCCGGGCACACGATGCTGAAGGTGTTTGCCGCCTTCGTCGTCGGCATGGGCGTCATCGGCGGCTGGGCACCGCTCATCTTCATGGTCGCCTTCACCGGGCTCGAAATCCTCATCGCCTTCCTGCAGGCCTACGTGTTCGCGATTCTGACCTGCATCTACCTGAACGATGCACTGCACATGCATCACTGACGATCACTCAAGAGAACAATCCTCACATCCGTTCAAGGAGAAACGATTATGGATCCAGCAGCAGCAAAACTCATCGGCGCGGGCCTTGCCTCGATCGCCCTTGTCGGCGCCGGTATCGGCATCGGCACGATCTTCGGCAACTACCTCTCCGGCGCGCTTCGCAACCCGTCGGCCGCGCCCGGCCAGTTCGCGAACCTGCTTCTCGGCTTTGCGCTCGCCGAGGCGACCGGCCTGTTCGGACTCGTCGTTGCGCTGATCATCCTCTTCGTGTTTTAGGCGGCGCACGCAGCCGCCTCCATCAGCCGGTCCGGCGGACGCCGAACCGGCAAACGCGCATCCGGGGAGCATAGACGATGCCCCAACTCGCATTTGAAGACTGGGCGCCACAGCTCATGTGGCTCGCGATCTCGTTCATCGCGCTGTACATCGTGATGGCGCGCGTGGCCCTGCCGCGCATCGCCACCGTGATCGAGGAACGGCGTGACCGCATCGCGTCCGACCTCGACGAGGCGGAGCAGCTCAGACAGAACACCGACGAGGCGATCGCCGCCTACGAACAGGCTCTGGCGGAGGCACGCTCGCGGGCGCACGCCATCGCCCAGGACACGCGCGATGCGCTTTCACGCGAGGTCGAGGCCGAGAAGGAAGAGGTTGAAAAGCAGATTGCGAAAAAGACCGAGGAGGCGGAGAAAACCATCGCCGACGCCAAATCGGCCGCGGTCGCCAATCTCAATGAAGTCGCCTCGGACGCGGCCGAAACCATCGTCAAGGAACTGATCGGCGGACGACTCACCAAGGCCCAGGTCAACAAGGCCGTTTCAAAGGCGCTCGCCAGCTAGGAGCCAGGTGCATGGGACTTCTCTCCACTCCGGATCTTTGGGTCGCCGTATCCTTCATCGGCTTCATCCTGCTCATTGTGTATTTCAAGGTCCCCGGCAAGGTCTCCAAGATGCTGGATGACCGCGCGGACCTGATCCGGCAGGAGCTCGACGAGGCGCGCAAGCTCCGCGAGGAGGCGCAGACCAGGCTCGCCGAATACGAGCGCAAGCAGCGCACGGCGGAAAAGGAGGCCGAAGGGATCATCGCGCTCGCCAAGGAGGAAGCCGAGGCGCTCGCCGCGGAAACCCGCGAAAAGCTCCAGGACACGCTTGAGCGGCGGATGAAACTTGCCGAGGACAAGATCGCCCGCGCCGAAGAGCAGGCACTCGGCGAGGTGCGCACCGCAGCCGTCAACATCGCGATTGCCGCCGCCGAGCAAATCATCGACGAGAAGATGACGCCCGCCGCGTCGAAAAAACTCGTCGATCAGTCCATCAAGGACCTGAAGGGCAAACTCAACTAACCTATTCCGCGGCCTCCGCCGGAACGTCCGGCGTCCAACGCAGGATCGGCTGCCGCGCCGCACGCGTCTCGTCGAGCCGTGCCATCGGCGCGTGGTACGGCGCACCCGTGAAGCGTTCCGTATCGCCTTCTTTTGCCCCGCGCGTCAGGTCGCGGAGGGTGGCGATGAACTGGTCGAGACTCGCCTTCGACTCCGATTCCGTCGGCTCGATGAGCATCGCGCCATGCACCACCAGCGGGAAGTACATGGTCATCGGATGAAACCCTTCATCGATCATGGCCTTGGCGAAATCGAGCGTGGTTACCCCGGTGTCCTTCAGGAACGTGTCGTCGAACAGCACTTCGTGCATGCACACCTGATCGCCGAAGGGCTGGGTCATGACATCGCGCAGGCCGGCGCGGATGTAGTTCGCGTTCAGCACGGCGTCTTCCGATGCCTGGCGCATGCCGTCGGACCCGTGGCTCATCATGTAGCTGAGCGCACGGACGAACATGCCCATCTGGCCGTGGAACGCGGTCTGGCGGCCGAACGGGTGCTCGCCGTCCTCCGCCGCGGCCTCGACGCTCTCAACCAGGGAATATGTCTCGCCGGTCTGAATGACGTATGGCACGGGCGCGTAGGTGGCGAGCGCTTCGGAGAAGACAACGGGCCCTGATCCCGGCCCTCCGCCGCCATGGGGCGTCGAGAACGTCTTGTGCAGGTTGATGTGCATGCAGTCGACGCCAAGATCACCGGGCCGCGCCTTTCCGACGATGGCGTTGAAATTGGCGCCGTCGCAGTAGAAATAGGCGCCGGCCTCATGCACCGCATCAGCGATTTCGATGATATCGCGCTCGAACAGGCCGCAGGTATTGGGGTTCGTCAGCATGATGCCGGCAACATCCGGACCGAGCACCTCGCGCACGGCTTCCGGGCTGACGGTTCCATCCTCGCGCGCGGGAATATCGCGCACGCTGTAGCCGAGCGAGGCGGCAGTCGCCGGATTGGTGCCGTGCGCCGATTCCGGCACCAGCACCACGGAACGCGCGTCGCCCTTGGCGATCTGCGCCGCCTTGATCGCCGCCATCCCGCAGAACTCGCCATGGGCGCCTGCCTTCGGCGAAAGCGCGACCCCGGCCATGCCGGTCATCTCGAGCAGCCACGCGGCGAGCGTGTGCATCAGCTCGAGCGCGCCCTGGACCGTGCTCTGAGGCTGAAGCGGGTGGACGTCGCCGAACCCCGGCAGCCGCGCCATCTTCTCGTTCAGCCTGGCATTGTGTTTCATGGTGCACGACCCGAGCGGGTAGATGCCGGCATCAATGGCGTAGTTCTTCTGGCTCAACCGCACATAGTGTCGCATCGTTTCAGGTTCGGAGAGCCCCGGCAGGCCGATGCTCTGCCGCTCAAGACCACCGAGCCGATTGTCGGTTTCGGCGGACTCCGGCAAATCGACGCCGGTGTTGGCGGTATCGCCCACTTCGAAGAGGAGCGGCTCCTCGATCTGCAAAGCCTTGTTGCCGGTAAATGTGGGATGGCTGGCGGTACCGCCGCCTTGCGCCGCTGTCGGCCGTCCACCACGGTTCATGCTCATGACAGCACCTCCTTCAGCGCAGCAGCATAGGCGGCGCGATCCTCATCCGTATTCACCTCCGTTGCGGCCACGATGATCAGATTGTCGAGAGCCTTCTCATCGGGCGACAGCCGCGAGGCCCGGACACCTCCAAGAACACCCTTCTGCGCGAGCGCTTCGATAACGCCTGCCGCCTTGCCGGGCACGCGAATGGTGAATTCGTTGAAGAAGGACGGGGTCACAAGCTCCACGCCATCGATGGCGGTCAAGGCGTCGGCGAGTGCAACCGCGTTCGCGTGATTGATCCGGGCAAGGCGCATCAGCCCCGCCTCGCCCAGAAGCGACAGGTGGATCGTGAAGGCCAGAGCGCAAAGCCCTGAATTCGTGCAAATATTGCTGGTCGCCTTTTCGCGGCGGATATGTTGCTCGCGCGTCGACAATGTCAGAACGAAGCCGCGTTTGCCATTCGCGTCGACCGTCTCGCCACAGACGCGACCCGGCATCTGCCGGATGTACTTCTGCCGCGTCGCGAACAGACCGACATAGGGGCCGCCGAAGTTGAGCCCGACGCCGATCGACTGGCCTTCCGCAACGACGATGTCGGCCCCCATTTCTCCCGGCGGCTTGAGCGCGCCGAGCGAGACGATTTCGGTGACGACGGCGACGAGCAATGCGCCCTTCTCATGCGCCGCCGCGGCAATCGGCGTGAGATCGCGCACGCGGCCGAACACGTCGGGCGTCTGCACGACGACGCACGCGGTCTCGTCGTCGATTGCCGCGATGATATCCTCCGTTCCGTCCGGATCCGCGGCCAGGGCTTCGACCGGTTCCTCGGAGAGATTGCACAGCGTCTGGACGACGTCGCGATACTGGGGGTGCAGGCCGCCGGAAAGCACCGCCTTCGACCGGCGGGTGACCCGGTGCGCCATCAGGACCGCCTCACCGCATCCGGTCGACCCGTCATACATGGAGGCGTTCGCCACCTCCATTCCGGTCAGCAGCGCCACCTGGGTCTGAAACTCGAACAAGTACTGCAGGGTGCCTTGAGAAATCTCCGGCTGGTACGGCGTGTAGGCGGTGAGAAACTCGGATCGTTGAATCAGATGATCGACGGTTGCCGGCACGTGATGCTTGTAGGCGCCGCAGCCGACGAAGAACGGCACGGAAGAGGCGGCCGTGTTCTTTGCCGCCATCGCGCCCAACTTGCGCTCGACCTCCAATTCGCCGGCCGTGCGGGGCAGGTCCAGCAGCTTGTCGAGACGCACCTCGGCCGGAATGTCGGCGAAAAGGTCGTCGATCGATTCAACACCGATCGACGACAGCATCGCCTTGCGCTCGGCATCGGTGTGCGGCAGATAACGCATCAGCCCTGTTCCTCCACAAATTTGTCGTACGCGTCGGCATCCATCAGTCCGTCAAGCTCGCCTTTGTCGGAAAGCTTGATCTTGATGAACCACGCCTTCCCCTCCGGGTCCTCGTTCACAAGACCCGGGTTGGATTCCAGTTCACTGTTCGCCTCGACGATCTCGCCGGACACCGGAGCGTAGACCTCGGACGCCGCCTTCACGGACTCCACGACCGCCGCCTCGTCGCCCTTGGAAAACACCTTGCCGGTCTCCGGCAGCTCGACAAAAACCACGTCCCCGAGCTGTTCCTGGGCGTATTTCGAAATGCCGACTATACCCACGTCTCCGTCAAGCCGGATGTACTCGTGGGTTTCGGCGTATTTGTACTCAGCCATTGTCTTCCCCTCTGCTCACTTCGGTTTTCTGTAATAGCGGTGCGGCACGAACGGCATCTCGACAACGTGGGCCGGGCGCGCCTCGCCACGCACCATCAAACCGACCTGATTGCCCGGCGTCGCGTGCGCGCTTTGTACGTAGCCCATTGCAACGGGACCGTTCGCGCTCGGACCGAAGCCGCCGCTTGTGATCAATCCGATCGATGAGCCGTTGCCGCCGACGATCTCCGCGCCTTCGCGCGCCGGTGCCTTCCCGTCCGGCTTGATGCCGACGCGCAGACGCGCCGGTCCGTCCTGAAGTTCCTTCTGGATACGATCTGCCCCCGGAAAGCCACCCTCCTCGCGGCGACGCTTGCTCATGGACCAGACCAGGTCGGCCTCGACCGGCGAGGTCGTCTCGTCTATGTCGTGTCCATAGAGACAAAGTCCGGCCTCGAGGCGAAGGGAATCGCGCGCGCCGAGGCCGATCGCCTCGACGTCTTCATGGGAGAGTAACGTCCGCGCGAGCTGTTCGGATTTGTCAGCGGCGACCGATATCTCGTAGCCGTCTTCCCCGGTATAGCCGGAACGGCTGATGTGGCAGTCGATGCCGTCGAATTCGGCACTCGACGCGGTCATGAACCCGAGCTCGCTCGCCTGCGGACACCACTGTGACATGACGGCGGACGCCGTCGGGCCCTGTAGCGCGAGGAGCGCACGGTCTTCAGCGGGCTCAAGGGTTATCCCGTCCGGCAGGCGCGCGTCGATATGGGCGTAGTCCGCGTCCTTGCAGGCCGCGTTGACGACCAGCATCAACCGTCCGTCGTCCTGTTCGGAGACGGACCGCGTGACCATCAAATCGTCAAGGATGCCGCCGGTCTCGTTCAGGAGCATGGTGTAGCGCAGACGTCCGAGGCCCAGTTTGGCGATTTCGCCGGGCACCATCGCCTCGAGCGCGGCCGCGGTCGCGGCGTGATCCGGACCTTGCACAAAAGCCTGTCCCATGTGCGAGACGTCGAACAGACCGGCCTTCGCGCGGGTATGCAGGTGCTCCTTGAGGACGCCAAGCGGATACTGAACCGGCATCTCGTAGCCGGCAAACGGCACCATCTTCGCGCCGAGCTCGACGTGAAGATCGTACAGAGGCGTCCGCTTGAGGGCATCTACGGCTGGTGAAATTTGTGTCACGGCACTCACCTCTCAGGCCTCGACAGTCAAAACGCCGTCCGAGCGAAAGCTCGGGACGCGCCTCCTCTGTCATGGAACCTGAGAGATTTCACCTGCAGGACGAAGTCCCGCGTGCCTATCCCCTTCGGTGAGCCGCGGCTGGCCGCCGCCGGCTGCTTTCCAGAGCGCCATCCCCCTGCGGTCCTTTTGCCTGAGAGTTTCCGAGGCGGTTGCTCCTTCGGCGCCGGTCAGGACCGGTCTCTCCCGCTGGGGTCATCTGGGCATGTGTGTACTGCCCTGGGGCAGTGCGCCCGAATGATAAGTGGTCCTGAGGGCGAGTCAACACAACCTTTCGGCGGATCACGTTAACTTGGCCAACTAGCCAGTGCCCGGCGCCGTCCGGTCAAATGCGACAAACAGCTTGTAGTCACCCGGCGGCACGCCCGGCGCGATCGGGAACGTGGTTTCCCGAACGGCAGAGAAGTATCCGACCGGTTTGTCACTCGGGATTGTGACGTCAATGACCAGGTTCTGGGTTGAAATGATGTTGCGATCACGATCCGTGAGGTGGACCTTGACCGGCATGCGAACCGGTCCCGGGCGCCCGCGCGGTCCGAGGAGAACGCGCCCGGCAAAACCGTACTTCACCGTGATCTGGTTCGGCTGAATCTGGCACTCGCGGGCTGTCTTGGTGAGCTCGCCCCGGTACTGGATGGCCAGGCCATCGCCGGCTCGGCCGACATCATAGACCGTGAGCAGTCTGTCCCGCGGCCAGATTGTGAACTTCGGACAGCCGGTAATTGCCGTCTCGACGCTGATCTCGCCGGATGTGTCCGTGCGGGCGGCTTCAAGCAGGCGTGCCTCGTTGACCACCGGCTCCCAATCCGGGCGTTTCTCCTTGGAACGGAACGGCGAGGTGATCTGCGAAACGCCACAGCCGGAGACGAGAGCGAACGCGATGAACACCGCGGTCATTCGGCATGCGCATCGCATCAGCATTGGACTACAGACTTTCAACGCGCCCCCGTTCACTGCTTGACACTCTTTCCGCACCAGCATCTATATGCTGCCGAGCGCCTTACGTCTTATACTGTTTTTTGATGTGATAGTGACACTGAACTTATCTGACAAGTCCTTCAACGACAAAGGCTTGGAAAACCTCCGGAATTCAGGATCGATGGCCGAGTGAACGAGATGGACGATACGCAGTTTGCAACACCGGAGACGACTCACTCCGCCGCGCCGGCCCTGACGATTCTGCTGGCTGCCCCGCGCGGTTTCTGCGCCGGCGTCGACCGCGCCGTGCAGATCGTCGAACTTGCGCTCGAGAAGTACGGCGCTCCCGTCTACGTGCGGCACGAAATTGTACATAACCGATACGTCGTCGACTCTTTGCGTCAGAAAGGCGCCATATTCGTGGAAGAATTGGACGAAATTCCGGAAACGGACGCACCGGTTGTGTTCTCCGCGCACGGCGTGCCGAAATCGGTTCCCGAGAACGCCCGGAAACGAAACATGTTCTTTCTCGATGCCACCTGTCCACTGGTGTCGAAAGTCCATGTCGAGGCCGAACGGCATCACAGGAAGGGGCTGGAGATCGTTCTCATCGGCCACGCCGGACACCCCGAGGTGATCGGCACGATGGGGCAGTTGCCGGAGGGTGCCGTCAGGCTGGTTGAGACCGTCGCCGACGCGGACTCCCTTCAACCGGAAGATCCGGCCAAGCTCGCCTACATCACGCAAACAACGCTGTCGGTCGACGATACGCAGGAGATCGTCGATGCGCTGCGGAACCGGTTCCCGCAGATCGTCGGCCCGCACAAGGACGATATCTGTTACGCGACAACCAACCGTCAGGCCGCGGTCAAGAACATCGCGCCGCATTGCGACAGCATGATCGTCGTGGGTGCACCCAACAGCTCCAATTCGAAACGGCTTGTCGAGGTCGCGATCAAGGCAGGGTGTCCGCACGCGACGTTGCTGCAAACCGCGGCGGAGATCGACTGGGCCGAGTTTCGCGATGTCAGAACGCTGGGCATAACCGCGGGCGCCTCTGCGCCGGAGGTCCTCGTCAACGAGGTCGTCGCCGCATTCGCGGAGCGCTTCGACGCCACGGTAGAGAAGGTTTCCACCGCCGACGAGGACGTCGTCTTCAAACTGCCGCGCGAATTGCGCGACCGCGAATAGCGCGCATGGCGGTCTACACGGAAGTCTCCGACGAGGAGCTCCACGCGTTCATGACCGGGTATGACCTGGGCAACGTGTTGTCATTCAAGGGCATTGCGGAAGGCGTTGAGAACACGAACTACCTCGTCCGGACCGAGGCCGGGCCGCACATCCTGACGCTCTACGAGAAGCGCGTACGGGAGGAGGACCTGCCGTTCTTTCTCGGCCTCATGGAGCATCTTGCCGCTTCTGGCTTTGCCAGTCCCGTTCCTGTCCGTGATCGTGAGGGTCGGATGCTCCGCGAAGTCGCCGGCCGTCCGGCGGCCATAATCACGTTCCTTGACGGGTTATGGGTGCGCCGGCCCACGGCGGAGCATTGTTCCGCTGTTGGCCAAACACTTGCCAGACTGCATGTCGCCGGCCAGTCCTTCAGCATGACCCGGCCCAACGCACTGTCGGTTACAGGATGGCGCCCGCTTTTCGACGCCAGCGGCGCACGGGCGAACGAGATCGCCGACGGGCTCCACGAGGAGCTTAAACGCGAGCTCGACGAGCTCGAGGCGAAGTGGCCGGCGGACCTGCCGCAAGGCGTGATTCACGCCGACCTCTTTCCGGACAACGTCTTTTTCCTCGGCCCCGAAATCTCCGGCGTGATCGATTTCTATTTCGCCTGCAACGATGCGCTCGCCTATGACATCGCCATCTGCCTGAACGCCTGGTGCTTCGAGGCGGACGCCAGTTTCAACATCACGAAGGCGCGCGCGCTGCTGCGCGCCTATACCGAGATCCGACCCTTCTCAACCGAGGAGTTCAACGCCCTGCCCATCCTGGCGCGCGGTGCGGCGATGCGCTTTCTCCTGACCCGGATCTACGACTGGCTCAACACGTCGGCGGATGCGCTGGTGCGGCCGAAGGATCCAAATGAATATGTTCGCAAGTTGCGGTTCCATCGCGGTGTCGCCTCGACACGGGAATACGGTTTGGGGGAGTAAAACGTGGCAGATAAAAAGACGGTCGAAATCTATACAGACGGCGCATGCTCCGGAAATCCGGGCCCCGGCGGCTGGGGTGCAATCCTGTTTCATGGCGGCACGGAGAGGGAACTCAAAGGTGGCGAGGCAAACACCACCAACAACCGCATGGAGCTGACCGCCGCCATCGAGGCACTCAATGCCCTCAAAGAGTCGTGCATGGTGGACCTGCATACCGACTCGAACTATCTGCGTGACGGCATCACGAGCTGGATCGAGAACTGGAAGCGGAACGGGTGGCGCACGGCAAACAGGAAGCCGGTCAAGAATGCCGATCTCTGGGAACGGCTCGAGGCCGCGCGCGCACGGCACGACGTGCGCTGGCATTGGGTCAAGGGCCATGCCGGACATCCGCAGAACGAGCGCGCCGATGCGCTCGCCCGGGCGGGCATGGCCCCGTATCAATGAGCTTTAGAGCCTTTCCGATGAAATCGGAGCCATTCTGACGGAGCGATTTTGCGACAAGGTCAAGCAATGGCCCGTGGCGCGTACCCGGGCGTACGGGCAAGGGGCTTTGCGCCGGGATTGGCGCAAAACCGCCCGTCCCATCAGGGTTTCCGATTGGCGGACGCCCGCCGACGAAACGGCCTTGCCCGATGCGCTGCATCGCGCCGCGACCGTTTCGGCAACGGATCGCACGCACCAATCGAGAAACAGAATTGACTCGGATTTCGTCGGAAACGCTCTAGAGAGCCGCGAGGATATTCTCCGCGGATGATGCCTCCACGGTCTTCGGCACCTCCTCCACGTTCAGCACCTTGACGACGCCATCGTCGACGAGCATCGCGTAGCGTTGGGAGCGAATGCCGAGGCCGGCGGCCGTGGCATCAAACTCAAGGCCAATCGCCTTCGTGAAGTCCCCGTTTCCGTCGGAGAGAAAGAGGATCTTGCCCTGCGCCGCTGTGCTCTTCGCCCATTCGTTCAGGACGAACGGGTCGTTCACGGCGACACAGGCGACGGTGTCGACACCCTTCTCTTTCAAGGCATCGAGATGACCGAGAAAGTTCGGCACGTGCAGTGCGTTGCACGTCGGCGTGTATGCGCCCGGCACGGCGAATACAACAACCTTCTTGCCGGAAAACACATCCGACGTCGTCTTGTCCGCCGGACCGTCGTCGGTCAGCACTTTGAATGTGGCTTCCGGTAACTTGTCGCCCACCTTGATCGTCATAACTTCACCTCTCCAAGGTTGCCCTATTTGGCCGGTACCATATCGGCCCGGCACAGACAGGCCAAGCCGTTGCGCGGCATAAAAATTTCGCGAAATCAGAAAGAAAACCGGCCCGGCGGAACCGACTGTCCTATTTGATGTGCCAGGACGTCTCCGCCTGCCCAGCGTCTGAAACCAGCGTCAGGGTGACGGTCTTGCCCTTCAGCTCCTTGGGGTCATCCCCCTTCGTCAGATCGACCTTGAAACGCATGGCGCCGTCTTCCTGCTTGCCGACCGGCTCCGCGGGCGCGAGATAAAATCCCTCGGGCCCTTCGACGAACAAGTCCGCGCCCTTCGCGCCTTCAGGGAATTTGGCGTCGACCTCGAGATACGGTTTGTTGCCGTTGAGCTGGGCGTCCGTGCGGCTCACCGCCGGTTTCCGGTCATCGCCCGACGTCTGTCTGGTCGGCACACGGTCGATGTAGCGTGTCAGCAGCGGGGCGTAACTCCGGGAAAAGAAACCGTCATCGCCGACCGTCAGCTTGAGATCCGCGTCGGCGGGGATGCAGATATCCGCGCAAACCGCGAACTCCATTTTCAGGTTCAGGTCCACCGGCTCGCCGGATTTGACCGGCTCGATCAGAACCAGGAATACGACTTCATCCTTGTAGCCGATCGACGTTCCGGCACTGTCGTGAAACCGCAGCGGCGCCGGCCAGAGGACCTTCGCGCTCTTCAGATTCTTCGAACCGGTCCAATGAAAGCTTGGCGGCAGCCCCGAATCTCCCGGATAGCGCCAGTATGTCTTCCAGCCCTTGTCGAGTTTGAGGTGGATGCCGGCAACCAGGGCCTTTTCGCCGCCGTCGCGGGGAACCTCATCGGCAACGAGCCGGGTCTTTGCGTGTTTATGCTCAGTCCAGGAACTCGCGGACCCGGCGAAAGCGGGAGCCGCGATCGCAACCGCCGCGCAAAACGGGAATGCGCGCGCCAGCAGAAGAGCTGCGCTGCGCCCGGACGTATTGAGTGTTCTTATCGACATTGCCTGGATCGTTAAGGTCTGCCTATCAGCCCGCGAAAGGCCAAAGGCTATTGAATAACATGGCGGAGTTTAGATTGAGTGACCGGCGAATTCGACCCAATCACACTGACAAACCATCACTCTTGTGTGAATCGGGTGGAGATCCATCTGTCCCCTTCACAATGCCCGAATCAACGGGTTAGGTTGTCGGTATGAGTACCGACGGCACCAAAGATGCGACGGAGGGGAACGACCAGTTTCTGGACGGCCAGATGCTGGTGGCAATGCCTGCGATGGAGGATCCGCGTTTTACGCGCTCCGTCATCTACATGTGCGCACATTCCGCGGACGGAGCCATGGGAATCATCATCAACCAGCGCGCGCCGAACATCAGTTTCGCCGAACTGATGAAACAACTGAACATCCTGTCCGAGGAGGACGCCATCCAGGTTCCGCCGACGCTGGAATCCATGGCCGTTCACGTCGGCGGACCGGTCGAGCCGGGCCGCGGCTTCGTTCTTCACAGTTCGGACTACTATGTCGAGGACAGCACCCTGCCCATCGATGAAGGCGTCAGCCTGACGGCGACGATCGACATCCTTCGGGCCATCGCCGCGGGCAAAGGTCCCGACGAGGCGCTGCTGGCGCTCGGATATGCCGGGTGGGCACCCGGACAACTGGAAAACGAGTTCCAGTCGAACGGCTGGCTTCATTGCCCGGCTGATCCGGCGATGCTGTTCGATGCGGATATCGACTCCAAATACGAGCGCGCCATCCGACGGATCGGCATCGATCCGGGCCGGCTCGTAAACGATTCAGGTCACGCCTGACGCGGCGTTACCCCACCAGCAGGAATTGGCGTTCCCGGTGCAACTCGCCGTTTGCCGGCCGGTTTGCCTGCCTGTTTGGCCGGCGGGTTGGCTGGCGGATTGGCCGGCGCTTTCGCGGGAGCCGCCGGTTTCGGCAGGGCGCGGGGCGGCGCTTTCACCGGCGCCTTGCGCGCGGTGCGGGCGACACTCGCCGACTGCTTCCTGAGCGCCTTCGACAGCGCCGTGACCAGGCGTGCCGCCGCCTTGTCGGGCATCGGCTCGCCGAAATAGAAGCCTTGTGCGTATTCACAACCGATCGAGCGCAGAAAATCGGCGTCCTCGGAGGTCTCGACGCCCTCGGCGACGACCTTCTTGCCGAGTTCATTGGACATGGCGACGATCGATCGCAGGATCACCGGGGATGTGCCCTCGCGCGCCGCGTCACGAATGAACGACTTGTCCACCTTGATGGTGTCGAACGGGAAGCGCTGCAGGTAGCTGAGGGATGAAAACCCGGTGCCGAAGTCATCAAGTGAGAGTCCCGCACCCAAATCCTTCAGGACGTTGAGAATCTCGATCGCCTGCTCCGGGTTTTCCATGACAAGCGACTCGGTCACCTCAAGGCGCAGTGTCTCCTTCGGCACTGCGTCACGCGTCAGCACGCTCCTGATTTGCTGCAACAGGTCCTGACGGAAAAGCTGGCTGCTCGAAACATTGACCGACACGAAGATCGGCGCCTCCGATTGCGGCATGCTCTTCTGCCAGCGTGCGAGCTGCTTGACCGCCTGCTCCAGCACATACCCGCCGAGTTCGGCAATGAGACCCGTCTCTTCGGCAATGGCCACGAAGTCGTCCGGGTTGAGGCGGCCCTGCTTGGGATGGTCCCAGCGCATCAGCGCCTCGAATCCGGCAAGCGTGTTTGCCTCGAGATTGGTGATCGGCTGGTACAGCACCTTGATCTGCTTGCGCTCGATGGCACGCCGCAATTCACTTTCCAGCGGAAGGCGCGCCTGGTCGGTCCCGCGCATGCTGGCCTTGAAGATGTCGATCCGGTCCGCGCCCGCCTGTTTCGCCCGGAACATGGCGATTTCAGCCTCCTTCAGCAGATCCATCGGGTTCTGCTGCTGGCCGTCGAATACCGCGATGCCGATGGAGCCGGTGAGAATGATCTCCTTGCCGGAAATACGCATGGGGCTGCGCAGGGACCGGCGAATGCGTTCGGACAACAGGGCGATATGCTGTGGGTCGGACTCCGACACGATCAGAACCGCGAACTGATCGCCGCCGACCCGTGCGATCGTATCCTGCGGGTTGAGATGTCGCGAAAGACGCCGCGCCACCGTCAGCAGCATGCTGTCTCCGACCACCAACCCGAGGCTCTTGTTCACGTTCTTGAAGCGGTCGATATCGATGAACAGAACCGTCGGGCGCTTGCCGGTTCCCTCGACCGCACGCATGACCGCACCGCTCAATCTGTCGAGAAACAGCTCACGGTTCGGAAGTCCTGTCAGGCTGTCGTGAACCGCATCATGCAGCAGCCGTTCCTGCGTCCGCTTCGGACCGGAGATGTCGCGCATGAGGCCGACGCAGCGCTGCGCGGAGTCCGATATGGTGCCCTCGACCGAGTGCGCGCGGAGCTCGAACCACAGATAAGAGCCGTCCGACCGCTGCATCCGGAACTCGGTATTGAGCTCTCCACCGCCTTTCTCCTGAAGCGAATAGAGCTGCATGCGGAATCGATCCCTGTCCGCGGGGTGCACGTGACGCAACCACTCGTCGAGACTGCCTTCGAGCATGCCTTCCGGCATGCCCAGCGCATCCTCGACATCGGCGCCGACCGACAAATCGCCCCGGCGAATGTTCCATTGCCAGATCGCGGCACCGGACCCGTCGAGCGCCAGCGCGCTGAGCTGCATGTTTCCCGGGGCGCCGGCATAGAACGGGGTTCCGCCGCGGAAGGCATATTGGGTGACGGTAAACCCGATCAGGACGATCAGCAGGACGAGCCCGGCCATCAGCCCGGATACGACGATCTCTCCCGAGAGCTGACCGAGAACGACCAGGCCGGCGCCGAAGATCCAGACCAGAACGAGAAGCCATGTCGGCACGAGGGACATCGCCCGCTCCTGCCCGCGAAGCGCCAGGTAGGTGATCATCAGGGACCCGATCACCCCGATGCCGGCAAGTGACGCCCGCGCGATACCCGAGGCGAGACGCGGATCGATAATCGTCAGGCCGATCAGCACGACCTGCGCCAGGATCCATGACGCGAAGCCCAGCTTGATCCAGTTGTGCCACAGCCGCACGCGCAGGAAGCTGTAGAGGAAAATGACGAGGCTGGCGGCAAAAGCCGCTTCGGACGCGGCACGGTAGACGGCATTGTCCTCCGCGCTCAACCGGAACAGTTTGTGCCAGAAGCCGAAATCGACGCAAAACAGGGCAAGCGCGGTCCAGGCGACCAGGGCCGCGGCCGGGAAAATCGACTTGTGGTTGGCGGCGAAGACAGCGGTCAGGAAGATCGCCGTCAAGCCGAGAATACCGAGGAGGATGCCGTTGAACAGCATGCGATCCTTCAGTTGCCGTTCATAGGCCTCGGGCTTCCAGAGGGTCAGTCTCGGCACCTGAAGCGAACTCAGCTCGGCGATGAAGGTAATGGTTGCGCCCGGTTCGATCGTCAGCAGGAAGATATCGGCCCGGTCGTCGGAAATGCGTTCCGGGCGAAACCCGAGAGATGGTGTCACGGCGGCGACGCGCCCCGAATCGAGATCCGGCCAGAACACGCGCGATCCCACGAGGGTGTATCGCTCGGCGGAGAGCCAGCGCACGATCGGCTTGTCGGTCGCATTCTTCAGCGCGAACACGATCCAGTTCGGATTGGTTCCCGTTGTGGTTGCCTGAACCGCCATACGGCCGACAATCCCGTCGGCGCCCGGCACCGTATCAATCTGAAGCCTGTCACCCCGCCCTTCATACAGCTCACCAAGCGCGGTTACGTCGATGCGGTCCTTGTCCGGGTCGATCACGATGGCGTCGAGCGCATTCGACCCGGTCGAGCCGAGCACGAGAACCGTCATGCAGGCAACGAGCGCGAGCAGGCAGGTGCGCACCGAACGGAACACACGAGAGGTCGAACGCAGCTTCCGCCGCCTCCCGCCTATGAAGGTGTCAAATCGCACGTTACCGGTTCTTCTCTGTACTTGGCCGTCAATCAGATCGCCTAGCCGCGCATATCGTCTTCAAGCAGGGCGAAGGTTACATGGTCCTGCCACATGCCATTGATCTTCAAATAGCGGCGCGCCAGCCCCTCGCGCATGAACCCGGTGCGCTCCAGCAGTCGGATCGAGGCGGCATTGTTGGGCAAACAGGACGCCTCCAGACGATGAAGGCGAAGCGAATCGAACACAAAAGGGATAACAGCGCGAACGGCGGACGTCATGTAACCCTGACCCGCGTAAGGCGCACCGACCCAATAGCCGAGCGTGCACGCCTGAGTGACTCCGCGGCGCACATTTGAAAGCGTCAATCCCCCGATCAGCGCATCGCTCTCGCTGTGAAACAAAAAGAAGGCATAACCCAGGTCTTCTTTCAAATCCCGCGCATAATATTTGAGCCGCCGCCGGAACGACGCCCGGGTCAGCTCACTGCTGGTCCATGCCGGTTCCCACGGCGTCAGGAATTCCCTGCTTTGCGCGCGCAGCTCCGCCCACGCCGGATAATCGCCCATCTGCGGCGTGCGCAGATAAACACGGTCCCCGTTGACCAGGGGCCCGGCATCCGGCGGTGCTACCGATCGCAGAAATGCCATGTCCGCTCGCGTTCCCTTACTCTGCTGCCGTGGCGGGCTGCACGAATGACCCTTGAACAAAAGTCTCCAGCCGATCGCGGTCCGTCAGCGGGCCAACAGCCGCAACGCTCGGAGATCCCGAAAGTATAAGTTCCCGCGCGAATTTGCGCACCGCTTCTTTGTCCACGGCCTCGATTTTTGCCACAAGATCATCGACCTCGCGCGGCGCTCCGAAGGCAAGCGTCTGGCGCGCGATCTGTTCCGCCCGCGAGCCCGAACTCTCCAGGCTCATCAACAGGGAGGATTTGAGCTGCGCCTTGCCGCGCGCAAGCTCGACATCGGTTGCCGATTCGCCGGCGAGCTTCTCCAGCTCGGTGAAAACAACCTGCGCAAGTTCCCCGATCTGCTCGGGGCCGGAGGCGGCGTGGACTCCAAACAATCCCGTGTCCGACATGCCCCAGCAATAGGAATAGATCGCGTAGCAGAGGCCCCGCGCTTCGCGGGCTTCCTGAAAAAGACGCGATGACATGCCGCCGCCGAACATGCTCGAAAAAAGCTGCGCGGTGTACATCGCGTCGTCGCGGTAGGACGGCCCCGGCGCTGAGATGATGATATGAGACTGCTCGAACTGGCGCGGTTCGTGGCGGAACCCGCCGACATAGCGGGCCGGCGCGGGCTCCGGATGCGCGGATGCCTCCAAATCGCCGAACGCGGCTTCGGCCAGCCTGACCAAATCTGCATGTTCGATTGCCCCGGCAGCGGCGAGCACCATCGAGCCGGCATGGTAATGGCTGCGCATGTAGTCGGTGAGATCATCAGGCGTGACCGCACGAACACTCTGTTTCGTGCCGAGTATGGAGCGTCCGACCGCCTGGTCGGGAAAGGCGATCTCCTGTGCCACGTCATAGGCGACATCGTCCGGGCTGTCTTCCGCCGCGGCAATCTCCTGCAAGACGACGTCCTGCTCGCGGGCCAGCTCGCCGGCGTCGAATCGCGGGTCGCGGAGAATATCGGCAATGATGTCGACCGCGAGCGCGACGTCCGCCTTCAGCACGCGCGCATAGTAGGCCGTCGTCTCGATGCTGGTCGCGGCATTGAGGTCGCCGCCGACCGATTCGATTTCCTCGACGATATCGCGTGCGCTGCGCCGGGCCGTCCCCTTGAAGGCCATGTGTTCCAGCAGGTGCGAAATACCGTGTTGGGACGAAGCCTCGGAGCGCGCGCCCGTCCCGACCCACACACCCAGCGAAACCGTCCCCAGGTGCGGCATCTGGTGGGTTACGACACGCAACCCGTTCGGCAAAGTCGAGAGGGTCACGCTCATGTTGCCGGTTCCTGAACGGCGCGCGCGCGCGATTCGATGAAATCCGTCAGCGCATCATAATCGTTGGCGATCACGGTAAACCGTTCCTCGGCCCCGAGGCGCTGCCGCAGCCGGGCCGGCACCTCCGGAGGCGTACCCGTTGCGGCGGCCACGGCGTCGGGGAACTTTGCCGGATGTGCGGTTGCCAGCGTCACCATCGGTTCGTCCCGCCGCGCGACACGGCGGGCCGCAGCCACACCGATCGCCGTGTGCGGGTCACAGACATATCCGGATGTGCCGGCGATGGTCCCGATTGTCTCTTCGACGTCCGATTCACTGACCGCCTCGGCGGAAAACAGCTTGCGCATGGATCCGAGTTCGTCGTCCGCAAGGGTAAACCCGCCGTCCTGTGCAAGCGCGTCCATGAGCCCGCAGACACGGCCTGCATCACGCCCGGCCGATTCAAAAATCAACCGTTCGAAATTACTCGAAACCTGTATATCCATGCTCGGACTTGAAGTGACGACGACGCCTTTTGGTTCGTATCGGCCAGCCTGCAACGTGCGCGCGAGAATATCATTTGAATTCGTGGCTATAACGAGGCGTTCGACCGGCAATCCCATACGAGACGCGACGTAACCCGCGAAAATATCGCCGAAATTTCCGGTCGGCACACAAAAGCTGATGGACCGCTCGGGCCCGCCCAACGCAACTGCAGATGTAAAGTAGTAAACGCACTGGGCCATGATTCGCGCCCAGTTTATCGAGTTAACCCCTGCCAGCGCCAGACGGTCGCGCCGCTCAAGATCATTGAACATCGCTTTAACAAGCGCCTGGCAATCATCGAACGTCCCTTCAATGGCGATATTGTGCACGTTGGACGCTTGAGATGTCGTCATCTGCCGCCGTTGAACGTCGCTTACACGTCCATACGGATGCAGGATGAAAATCTCGATCGCCTCGCGTCCGGCGAATGCCTCGATTGCCGCGCCGCCGGTATCGCCCGACGTTGCGCCAACGATCGTCGCAACGGCGCCGCGCCGGGTCAGCGCACGATCCATCAGCCGCGCGAGTAGCTGCATGGCGACGTCCTTGAATGCAAGGGTGGGCCCGTGAAACAGCTCCAGAAGCCACTGGTTTGGCGCAAGCTCCACCAGCGGCGCAACCGCCGCATGGGAAAATGTGGCGTATGCGTCGGCGACGATCTCACGGAACTCGTCTTCGGGAATGTCCGGGCCGACGAAAGGTGCCATGACCCGCGTCGCGACGTCGGCGTAGGACAAGCCGGAAAGCTCCGCGATTTGCGATGGTGCAAGGCGCGGCCACGCCTCGGGCACATAGAGGCCGCCATCGCGCGCAAGTCCCGTCAGCATGACGTCCTCGAAGCCGAGCACAGGCGCCGTGCCGCGAGTGCTGACATAGCGTATTTCGTTGGTCTTATCGGGCATTTACCAATTGTGATCTTATGGGCGCGCACGGTAAAGGCGAAGCGTCAGCCCCGCAAGCACAAGTGCCGGTTTTAGGTGAATGCGCTCAGTCAACGGCGCGTTGCCGCAATCTGTTGACCACATAAACGACTACGACGACAAGAAGAGTGCCGGCAAGACCAAACCAGGTCAACGCGTATTGGAGATGGTTATTGGACAGCTTCAGGCGCGTCGCACCGCCCTTCGGCCAGTCGCCGGGAACGCTCTGCGCCTCCATTTCCAGAAAAAACGGCACCACCCGATCCTGGTCCCGGGACGATAGCGCGGACGCGGACATCCCGTCCAGGTCACGCCAGTACCAGATGTTCCGGTCTGCCGCATTGTCTGGCGTAAAAAGGCCCGGTGTTTCGGGCCTTCGCGCCAGGGCGACAATCTCGACCGGACCGGGGATCTGCCCGGCCGCACGCTGATCGGCCTTTTTGAGCGCATCGGGCACAAATCCTCGATCCGCGATCACGATCTCGCCGCCGTCGGCTTCGAGCGGCGTAAACACCCTCCAGCCGGACTTGCCGTCAATCACGGCAAAGAGATGCATTTCCTTGTCGTGAAGAAAACGGCCACCGGTCCGCACGCGAAGATATTCGACGTCTCCGGTCTTCTGCCAGCGCGCGACGGCTTCGTCCAAGGGAACGGGCGTTGCGTCGACCCGCTGCTCGATCTGCGCGATCAGGCCTTCTTTCCAGGCAAGCCGCTGAAGCTGCCAGTAGCCGAGGGATACAAGAACCGCGAAAGCAATCGCTGCAAACGCGGTCAACCAGATGAGATCGCGTTTCACTTCACCCGTGTCCTACCGTTGGGCGATCCGGCCTTCTTCGGCCTTGTGCCGGTATTGCAGCGCAATCAGCGTCGCCTTGAAGGGGCGCAACAGTCCGATGCACAACACGACGGTCAGCGGCAGCCAGAGCGCCGCGTGGACCCAGTACGACGGCTGGTACATAACCTCCACGATCAGGGCCGCCGCGACGACGACAAAACCGGCAATCAGAATGACAAAGACCGCGGGTCCGTCTCCACTGTCGGCAAATCCGAAATCGAGCTTGCACACCTCACACCGTGGCGCCAGGCGCAGATATCCCGAGAACAGCTTGCCCGATCCGCACCGCGGGCAGCGCGCAAGCAATCCCGCCTTGAGCGTCGTGGCGAGCGGCATTTGCTCCCGGCCGGCCATTAACCTGGTCCTCCGCCGCCCGCTTGGGGCGGGTTCCGCAGATCAGTGCTCTGCCGGCACGCCCGCAGCCCAGACATAGATGGCGCTGAACAGGAACAGCCACACCACGTCGACGAAATGCCAGTACCAGGCGGCCGCTTCGAAGCCGAAGTGCTGCTTGGACGTGAAGTGCCCGGCAAGCGCCCGGAACAGCGTCACGATCAGGAAGATGGTGCCGATGATCACATGCGCGCCGTGGAAACCGGTCGCCATGAAGAACGTGGCGCCATAGATGCTGTCACGGAAACTGAACGGCGCAATGGCGTATTCGTACACCTGCAGCGCGGTGAACATGATGCCGAGAACAATGGTCAGCACCAGACCAAGGATCAGGCCACGCCGGTCGTCATTCAGCAACGCGTGGTGCGCCCACGTCACCGTGGTGCCGGATGTCAGCAGGATCAGCGTGTTGACCAGCGGAACTTCCCAGGGGTTGAACGTCTTGGTTCCCTCTGGCGGCCAGACTCCACCCGTAAACTCGGTGCGCGCGACCTGGACGGCTTCGTCCGGAAATAGTGCCGCGTCGAAAAAGCCCCAGAACCAGACGACGAAGAACATCACTTCCGAGGCAATGAACAGGATCATCCCGTAGCGCAGATGAAGCTGAACCACGGGCTTGTGATGCCCCTCGATCTCGGCTTCGCGGATCACGTCACGCCACCAGACGAACATGATGCCGGCGATGAAGATCGCTCCGACGATGAAGATGTACGGGCCCTGCAGTCCGAACAACCCTTCGCCACCGTCCAGCGACCGCATCCAGATGATCAGGCCGATCGCAGCGATAAAGGCCGCAACACCACCGAGGACCGGCCACGGACTCGGCTCTACGAGATGATAGTCATGTTCGGTTGCATGCGATTTCGCCATGGTCTCGCTCCGTTTGCCCCCCCAAGGGCGTTTCTCACCATCGTCCCCGCGAGGGACGCGTCATTCATATCTCTGCAAACTCATGTCCCGTCCGCGTCGGTCTTGCTTCCGTCCGTGGCGGCAACCGTCGCGTCGTCTTCCACCGGGAAGAAGGTGTAGGACAGGGTGATTTCCTGGATGTTCCTGGCCTCCGGGTCATTCACAATCTCAGGATCGACAAAAAACGTCAGTGGCATGTCGACGCGCGCGCCCGGCTCAAGCATCTGCTCGGTGAAACAGAAACACTCGATCTTGTTGAAGTACTGGCCCGCGGCCTCCGGGGTCACATTGAACGTGGCCGTTCCCGTCAGCGCCGCGGCGGAGATGTTCTTGGCCTCGTAGTGGACCAGCGCGCTCTCGCCGATCTGGATATTGACCTCACGCTGTACCGGTTTGAAGTGCCATTCCATGCCGCGCGCGAGATTGGCGTCGAACCGGACAACCATCTTGCGGTCAAGCACGGTGTCCGGCGCCTGCTCGGCGCGCTGGGTCGTACCGCCATAGCCGGTGACCCGGCAGAACAGCTCGTAAAGGGGGACCGCCGCGTAGGACATTCCGAGCATGCCGAAGACGATGCTCGCCATGGTGAGCGCGACCGTAAGATTGCGCCGCGCGCTGTTTCCCTGCGCTGTCGCCTTGCTGGTATGTTCTGCGTTCTTGCGTTCCATGTCCCTGAATTCTCTTTTCGCTAGAAGGGCCGGTTCATCACGTTCGAGCCGAGCCGCACGATGGTGACCAGGTAGAACAACACCACGATACCGACCAATGCACAGGCGATCGCGATCGATCGTGTTCGTCGGCGTTTCTTCTCTTCATCCGTGAGTCGCATCGCATCGCTCAAACCGAAGCCCACACGTTCACATCCGCAGCCGTCATATGCTCGATCAGAAGCACGGCGAACAGCAGCAACAGGTACAGAATCGAGTATCCGAAGAGCTGCCGTGCCGCATGCTGCGCCGCGTTGCCCTCGCGCAACGTAAACACGCGCCATGCCAGGGCCACGAAAAGCACGCCGAGCACACTGGCCGAGAGAGCGTACACGGCGCCTCCGGTGCCGAACACCGCGGGCAGTACGCCGAGCGGCGCCAGTATCAGGCTGTAGATCAGGATCTGACGGCGTGTGGAATCGCCACCGGACACGACCGGCAGCATCGGCACTCCGGCCTTGGAATAGTCCCCGGTCCGGATCAGCGCGAGCGCCCAGAAGTGCGGCGGCGTCCACATGAAGATGATCAGAAACAGTATGACGGGCTCCAGGCTCACACTGCCTGTGGCGGCGGCCCACCCGATCACCGGCGGCAGCGCCCCGGCGGCGCCGCCGATAACAATGTTCTGTGGTGTGCGGCGCTTCAGCCACATCGTGTAGACGAACAGGTAAAAGGCGATGGTCACGGCGAGCAACGCGGCTGCGAGCCAGTTCACCAGAAGCCCCATGAAGAAGACCGAACCGACCGCGAGCACGGCCCCGAACGTGAGGGCTTCTTCCCGCGTAACGTGTCCACGTGGCACGGGGCGCGCCGCGGTGCGTTGCATGATCGCGTCGATATCCGCGTCGTACCACATGTTGAGCGCGCCGGAGGCCCCGGCGCCAACGCCGATACAGATCAGCGTCGCGATCGCAAGAACAGGATGCATCGCGCCAGGCGCGACAACCAGCCCGACGAGACCGGTGAACAGGACGAGCGACATGACCCGTGGCTTCATCAGCGCCACGAAATCGCCGACGGTGCCGTTCGGCACCGCCCGCTCAAGTCCCGATTGGCTGATGTCCAGACTTGTGTCAGTCATCGCATAGAACCCGAAGTCCCGTCATGCGCCGGTCGAGCCTCGCCCCTACTTAATACGCGGAAGCTGCTCGAACTGGTGGAACGGCGGTGGCGAGCTGAGCGTCCACTCGAGCGTCGTTGCGCCTGCACCCCACGGATTATCGCCAGCCTTCTCCTTGCGCTGGAAGGCAAGGAATACGCCGAACAGGAAGATCAGCACCGAAAAGCCGGAGATATATGACCCGACGGATGACACATAGTTCCATCCCGCGAATGCATCCGGATAGTCCGCGTAACGACGTGGCATTCCGGCGAGACCAAGGAAATGCTGGGGGAAGAAAATCAGGTTGACGCCGATGAACGACACCCAGAAATGCAACTTGCCGATGAATTCGGAGTACATGTATCCGGTGATCTTCGGGAACCAGTAGTACCACCCCGCGAACAGTCCGAACGTCGCCCCGAGCGAGAGGACGTAATGGAAGTGGGCGACAACGTAATACGTGTCGTGCAAGGCACGGTCGACAGCCGCATTGGCAAGCACGACGCCGGTCACCCCGCCGAGCGTGAACAGGAAGATGAACCCGAACGCCCACAGCATCGGCGTCTTGAACTGGATCGAACCGCCCCACATGGTGGCAATCCACGAGAAAACCTTCACGCCCGTGGGCACGGCAATGACCATGGTCGCGGCCACGAAATAGGCCTGCGTGTTGAGCGAGATGCCGGCCGTGTACATATGGTGCGCCCACACGACGAAGCCAACGGCGCCGATGGCGGCCATGGCGTACGCCATACCGAGATAACCGAAGATCGGCTTGTTGGAGAAGGTCGCGATCACATGGCTGATCAGACCGAAGGCCGGCAGGATGATGATGTACACCTCGGGATGACCGAAGAACCAGAACAGATGCTGGAACAGGACCGGGTCCCCGCCACCGGCGGCATCAAAGAATGTGGTGCCGAAATTGCGGTCGGTCAGCAGCATCGTGATCGCACCGGCCAGCACCGGAAGCGCCAGCAGCAGAAGGAACGCGGTCACGAGTATCGACCAGACGAACAGCGGCATCTTGTGCAGCGTCATGCCGGGAGCCCGCATGTTGAAGATGGTCGTTATGAAATTGATCGCACTCAGGATCGAGGACGCACCCGCAATGTGCAGCGAGAGAATCGCGAAATCCATTGCCGGTCCGGGCGACCCGGAGGTCGAGAGCGGCGCATAGATCGTCCAGCCGCCGCCGACACCGTCGCCGCCCGGTTCTCCCGGAACGAACAGTGACATGATCAGCAGCAGAAACGCCGGCGGCAAAAGCCAGAAGGAAATGTTGTTCAGACGCGGGAACGCCATGTCCGGCGCGCCGATCTGCAGAGGCACGATCCAGTTGCCGAAACCGCCGAACAGTGACGGCATGATCATGAAGAACACCATGATCAGGCCATGCGCGGTGGTGAACACGTTGTACATCCCGGGGTCGCCGAAGATCTGCATCCCGGGACTCTGCAATTCCATGCGCATGGCGATCGACAGCAAGCCGCCGATGATTCCGCCAATGAGCGCAAAGATCAGGTACAGCGTCCCGATATCCTTGTGGTTCGTCGAGAAAAGGAATCTCTTCAATCCAGTCGGATGATCATCGTGATGTACGGCTTCCGCTTTGCCCGCCATGTCGTCGTCCTCGTCTTTTCCAGTCCGGATGGTCAAACGCCCGGCTCTTTTAATTCTGTTCGTCCCAGTTCGTTTTAGCGCTTCAGATTGGCCAGTTGCGAAGGCTCGCTATCGGTCGTCTTCTCTGACGGCAATGGAGCGCGCGCGAATTCCTGTTTCGCCTTTTCAAGCCAGGCGGCATATTCCTCGTCGGTGACGACCCTGACCGCGATCGGCATGAACGCGTGTCTTGATCCGCACAGCTCGGAGCATTGCCCGTAGAAAATGCCGGTTTTCTCGGCCCGGAACCATGTGCGAATCACACGCCCGGGAACCGCATCGACTTTCACGCCGAATGCCGGCACCGTCCAGTTGTGCAGGACGTCAGCCGCGGTGATCAGAACATGGACGTTCTTGTTGACCGGTACGACCACATCATTGTCGGTCGCCAGCAGGCGCGGCTGACCGGGCTTCAGATCCGCTTCCTCGACGAGGATCGCGTCGAATGTCAGGTCGTCGTTATCCGGATACTCGTATGTCCAGTACCATTGGTTGCCGATGGCCTTGATCGTTACGTCGGCCTTGGGAAAGTCGTATTGCGCGAACAGCAACCGGAAGGACGGTACAGCAATCACGATCAGAATGATTATCGGGACCACGGTCCAGAGCACTTCGAGCGTGGTGTTGTGTGTGGTCTTCGAGGGTGTCGGGTTCGATTTGGCGTTGAAGCGCAGCCCGACATAGACCATCAGCGCCAGCACAAATATCGAGATGACCGTAATGATGATCAGAAGAAAATCGTGGAACTGGTCAATCTGTGCGGCGATCGGCGTGACGGCTTCCTGAAATCCAAGCTGCCACGGCCGTGGCTGTCCCAGTTCCGCCAGTGCCGGTGTTGACGTGAGGCTTGCCATCGCCGCAGCGAATACCGCGAACACCCCCTTGCCGAGGAAACCGTTGGCCATTTCTTGTGCTCCTATCGATGTTCCCATTCGACGCCCGGCTTCAGCATCCCCCGTGCCGTGCATCTCATCGTTCAGAAATCTGCGTGACTCTGCTCTAGCATCCGCAATGCCTGCGACACAACACGCAGGTTTTAATGGATTCGCCGGAACGCATGCCATCAGAATTTTGAATCATTCAAAAACACGCAGGCGGCGCGGTTGGCAACCTCAGCCCCGGGTTTTGAAGTGCGTCAAATCTACGCGCGCGGCACATACCCATTTCTACGCGCGCAGCACATACCCATTGCCCCGCAATCCCCATGGCTCGACCGCCGCAACGCGCAGTCCTATTTTGGCCCAAAAGTTGGGCGAGAGCCGCTTGCTTGCCCCTTTCGGTCGAGATGCGAATCCTGTTAACGAACAACTTCGTGATTGGCATTGTCGGAACAGGATAATGCTATAGTTTCGCGACGGTTTTTTATTGATTGCAACGAGATGATTGCTCGCTTTTTTCGATCTGGATGCCCCATGTCCCGACAGCGTGGCCGGTCCGTGCCGGCGCTGTTCCTCGCGGCCTGCCTCGCCATTGTCACGGCGAGTTCCCCGCCCGCCTTTGCCCAGACCACACCGAAGGAGAAGTTCGGCGACTGGGAGGTCAATTGCGGCAAACCGCCGGGTGCACGTCAACAGCGCTGCGCGCTCGTCCAGAGCGTCATCGACGAAGAACGTGCCAATGTCGGGTTGCGCGTCGTCTTTCTGCTTGCGTCCGATGGGCGGCAGGTGTTGCGCGTCGTGGCGCCGCTCGGCGTTCTCCTGCCATTCGGGCTGGGTCTGAGAATTGACGAAGAGCCTATCGGAGACAAACCGTTGCCGTTTATCCGCTGCCGCCCGATGGGGTGCATTTCGGAAATCGTCGTCAAGAAGGCGCTGTTGGACAAACTCAAGGCCGGCAAGACCGCCCTGTTCATCATTGTCGAGACAAAAGAAGAGGGCCGCGCGATTCCCGTTTCGCTGAGCGGATTCAGCAAGGGCCTCGAGCGCCTGACCGCCCTCGCCAAAATCAACTAGTGCCGAAACGCATGGAAGCGTCCGGCCGCGGTTTCGGCGCAGCCGGCCGATCCGAAGATAACGGCAAACGAAAAGACTAACCCTTGACTTCGAACGTCACCTTGCAGTTCACGCGATAGGACTCGATCTTGCCGTCCTTCACATGCGCCGTCTGATCCTTGACCCAGATCGACCTGATGCCCTTGACGGTTTTCGACGCCTCTTCGACCACTTTTTGCGCCGCATCGGACCAGCTCTTGTCCGATTCGGCCATGATCTCAACGGTCTTGTGAACACCCATTTGCGCCTCCTGTCCTACGCACTGATACGAAAAAAGGCACCATCCAACGGATGATGCCTTTCTACATTAGCAGGGAACCGGGCGTAACTGCGGCGATAAGTGGAGAACACCGTCGCAGCTCAACTCTTGCGTGCGTATCAGCTCGCCTGATAGGTGCGCGCCCAGCGCGTGGCGGCGCGGCGGCGATTCAGGCGGGCCGCGAGGGCGTCCGAGGGATCTTCCGACCAATGCCGCATCAGCGCCCAATCCAGGTCCGAACGCGTCAGGCCGATGTCTTTCAGGAGACAATCGTTATTGCGGGCGAGCTTCATGATCTCCCGGCGCGCACGCCGTGCCGCCAGCAATCGGCGCAGATATCCGAAGAGATTCGTCCATGCAGAGCGAACGAAAGACCGCCCGGTAGACCGCCTGATCCTCTTCACCTCGAATGGGGCATACGTCATTGTTTCCACTCCGGTTTTCAAACGAGCGCGACCGTTGCGGAAACGGGGCACATCCGCTCCGGCGTGTGACGCTGATCGTTGTTGTGACGTCAGACGGGTGTCATCCGGTCTGATGGTCGCGAATATGGAGAGAGTCTTTTCATAAATCAAACAAATGTTTATTATGCGATACATAACAAAATCTGATTTATGGATCTGAGAGAAAAACGAGGGCCGAGATGGCGACACCCCTGCTCGATGCGGATCAATTACGAACACTCGTGGCCATCGCCGATACGGGAAGCTTCACGCGTGCCGCTGAAGAGGTGAACAAGACGCAGGCTGCCGTCTCCATGCAGATGCGGCGGCTCGAGGAAATCGTCGGCCGGAGACTGTTCGTGAAGAGTGGCCGGCATAACCAGCTCACCGGCGACGGCGAACATTTGCTCGAATACGCGCGGCGCATCATGACCCTCAACAACGAGGCGATGACCATTCTCGCCGAGCCCGAGCTTGCGGGTCACGTGCGCATCGGCACGCCGGACGATTATGCGGAACGGTTTCTTCCCGGCATTTTCGCGCGTTTCGCGCGCACACATCCGCTCGTCGAGGTGGAGATTCTCTGTCAGGGAAGCCACTCGCTGATGGAACTCATCAATCGGGGCGAACTCGATCTGGCGATCGCCACCCACTCCGACTGCGGCGTGCATGGCGAGGTCATCCGCCGCGAACGGCTGTGCTGGGTCGGCTCGCCGCGTCACCGCCTCGAGGGACGCGAGGTGCTGCCGCTCGCCGCCGGGCCGTCGACATGTTCCTGGCGTCATTCGGCGACGAAGGCGCTTGATGAAATCAACCGCCCCTACCGGGTCCTCTATACGAGCCCCAGCGCCACGGCGGTTGTCGCCGCGGTGATGTCGGGCCTGGCCGTGACGGTGCTTCCTGAAAGCGCCGTCCGTTCCGGAATGCGGCGACTGAGCGAAGATGAGGGATATCCGGACCTGCCCTATTGCGATATCGCGCTGCTCCGCGCGGCGGGCAGCACATCATCGAGCATCGACGCCCTGGCGACGCACGTCGAAGATAGCCTGAGCAACCTGGATTTTGCGACCCAGCCCTGGATGTAGGGTTGGATTCAGGGTTCCAGGGCGACGTTTCAGAAGAACTCGGGAAAAGCACGCTCAATTGCCATCCGCACCCGGTCGCGGACCGGAACCGAGGCATCGGGGTAGTCGAACGCCTGCCCGGTAACGGTTTCGAACAGGGCGACATACTTCCCGGCGAATTCAAGAAGCGTGTCGTCGGGGATCTCGGGGATCGGTTCGGCGTAGGGATCGCAGCGTTCGCGGATCCACAGACGCAGAAACTCCTTGTCGAGGCTTTCAGGCTCTTCGCCGGCGCTCAGGCGTGCCTCGTAGCTGTCCACCTTCCAGTAGCGGCTGGAATCAGGCGTGAGGATCTCGTCGGCAAGGACGATCTCGCCACCCTCATCGAGGCCGAACTCGAACTTCGTGTCGACGAGGATCAGGCCGTTGCGCGCGGCGATCTCCCGTCCGCGGGAGAACACCGCAATGCTCTTGTCCGCAACGTCATCCCATTGTGCCTGCGTGAGCAGCCCCTGTTCGACGATCTCGGTGGCCGTGACCGGCGCGTCGTGTTCACCGGCCGCCGCCTTCGTCGTTGGCGTGATGATCGTCTCGGGGAGTTTCTGGTTCTTGCGCAGGCCGTCCGCAAAGCGATGTCCGTACAGGACGCGCTCACCGCGTTCATACATCGGCCAGATGCTGGTTTCCGTCGATCCCGTCATGTAGTCGCGTACGACCATCTCAATCGGCAGGATCTGAAGCGTGCGGGCGACGACCACATTGGCGTCGGGATAGTCGAGGACGTGATTGGCGCAGATGTCCGCCGTCTGCTCGAACCAGTAGCGCGCTGTCTGCGTCAGCACCTGACCTTTGTAGGGAACGGCGGCGAGGACATGATCGAATGCGGACTGCCGGTCGGTCGCTATCATCACGCGGCGCCCTTCCGGCAGGTTGTAGGAGTCGCGAACCTTGCCGCGGTGAAATGCCGGCAGTTCCGGAAACTCGGCGTCCGTCAGCACGCCGGCGAGCGCCATCTTGTCGTTTTCGCTGAGGCTCATTGGTCTGTTTCCGGGCGCCCGCTGCACCATTGCGGCACTCAGAAAGCCTCCGTTTCAAAGACCTTGTCGATATCGCCGCCCCACTCGTTCTCATAGGCATGGAGCATCTGCTCGGCCGGCGTCTTGACCCTGGCGAGATTATCCTCGGCGCTTTGCAGAAACTGGGTCTCGTCATGACCGGACCGGTCGAGCCGGTTGCGGGAGCGAAGACCGGATCGGGCGATGGCCATGCTCTCGCGAGCGATGTCGAGCACTTTCCCGGAGCGAAACGGCGCATTGAGGGCCAGCTCGGGCACCGCGTCCCGCAGCGCCTGGCGTTCGTCCGCCGTCCAGTCCTTCACCAGATCCCATGCGGCATCGATCGCCGACCCGTCGTAAAGCAATCCCACCCAGAAGGCCGGCAGCGCGCAGATCCCGCGCCAAGGTCCGCCGTCAACGCCACGCATTTCCAAAAACTGCTTCGCGCGCACTTCGGGAAAGATCGTCGAAACGTGATCGGTCCAGTCGGCCTCGTTCGGCTTTTCGCCCGGCAGCGCCTCGAGCTTGCCGTCAAGAAAGTCGCGGAACGAGCACCCGGCGACATCGATATACTGCCCGTCGCGGTAGACGAAATACATCGGCACGTCGAGGGCGTAGTCGACGTAGCGCTCGAAACCCATCCCGTCTTCGAAGGCCCAGGGCAGCATGCCCGTGCGGTCCGGGTCCGTATCGCGCCACATCTCGCTTCGATAGGACAGAAACCCGCTTGGTTTGCCGTCCTTGAACGGCGAATTCGCGAATATCGCCGTCGCGATCGGCTGCAGCGCCAGACCGATGCGGAGCTTCTTCACCATGTCGGCTTCGTCGGCGAAATCGAGATTGACCTGGATGGTGCACGTCCGATGCATCATGTCGAGGCCATGTCGCCCCATACGCGGCATGTAGGCGCGCATGACATTGTAGCGGAGCTTCGGGACGCGCGGCGTTTCATCAAGCGTCCACTTGGGCGAGAAGCCGAGGCCGAGAAAGCCGATGCCCCACTCATCGCCGATCTGCCGCACCTGCTCGAGATGTTGGGCGGCCTCCTCGCAAGTCTGATGCACGGTTTCCAACGGCGCGCCCGACAGCTCGAACTGTCCGCCGGGCTCCAGGCTGATCGAGCCGCCGAGCGGAGGTTCGGTTTGCTGCAGGGCGATGATGTTGTCGCCCTCCCTGATGGGCTCGTAGTCGTACCGGTGCGCCATCTCCGCGAGCAGCGCATTGATGCCGTGCTCTCCGTCATAGGGAAGCGGCTTTGGCCCCGCCGCGAAGAACCCGAATTTCTCGTGCTCGGTCCCGATCCGCCATTGTGCCTGCGGCTTGCACCCGCGCTCGAACTCCGCGACGAGCTGCGCCCGCGATTCGATTGGAGGACTGTCAGGCGTGTCCTGCCGTGTGGACATGAATTCTCCAGCAAAATCAGAAGTGGCGGCGCGGGAAAAGGACCCCGCAGGAATCAGGCGCCCGTTATGAACCCGGTTGCAAGCGTCTGGCAAGCGTCACTGCCAATCCCCCAGCATCGCATTCACCAGGGCAAGCGCCGCAACCGCCGCGGTATCGGCCCGCATGACCCGTGGACCGAGAGAAATCGGCGTGACAAACGACAAAGACCTCAAGCGGTTCCGCTCCCCTTCATCGAAACCGCCTTCCGGGCCGATCAGAACCGCGAGCGGGCCCGGTTCGACACGCCTCAGCGCCTGCAGCGGCGCGGCAATCGGCGCGTCTTCATCGCAATAGATGATCGGGCGCTCCGCATTCCAATCCCTCAACAGCGCGTCGAGTGATACGAGTGCCCTCACCTCGGGGACACGCAGGACGCCGCATTGTTCCGCTGCTTCGATCGCATTCGCGCGCATGCGTTCCGAATTCACCCGCTGCACGGCGGTATGTTGCGTCAGCACCGGCTGCAGGGCCGCCGCGCCCATTTCCGTCGCCTTTTGCACCATGTAGTCGAGGCGTGCGCGCTTGAGCGGTGCGAACAGGTACTCGATGTCCGGGCCGTCGAGCTGTTCGCGCACGCGCTCAAGGACGCGCAATGCGCAACGGGAACGCCCCTGAACCACAAGCTCGGCGCGCCATTCCCCCGACCGGCCATCAAAAATGAGAAGCTCGGCGCCCGATTTGAGACGCATGACGTTGATGAGGTAATTCGCCTGGGCGCGCGTGCAGGCGATCTCGCGACCCGTGTCGGGCGCGTCGACGACAAACAGCCGAATGAATTTGGCGTGCATCTCGCCTCGTCGTCTACCGGGATACCAACATCTGAAAACACGCTCCGGGGAACGCATCCATTGCGGCGGGACAAATCACCTCATATTAAGATAGGAGGGTGACAGCGCGCGAGTCTCGCGCTGCTCACCGAACCTGCGCGCCAGCAAGCAAACATGTCGCAACACGTCAAAACGAACCACTCTCCGGGCCGGACGGTTGCCGATGCGGTCCCCGGCAACTGGGTTGATCGGATCGCACCGGTGAGCTGGCGCCCCTATTTGCGGCTCGCCAGAGCGGATCGTCCGATCGGTGTCTGGTTGCTGCTTTGGCCGTGCTGGTGGTCACTCGGTTTGGCGGGTGTCTCCGCAGAGGTCAGCTATCCGGACCTCTGGTACATGGTGCTGTTCACCATCGGATCGGTCGTCATGCGTGGTGCCGGGTGCGCGTGGAACGATATCATCGACCGGGACTACGACTCCCGTGTCGCGCGTACCAAGTCCCGTCCGATTCCGTCCGGACAGATCACGCTGCTGCAGGCACAGGTGTTCATGTGTCTTCTTGCGCTCGTCGGGCTCGGCGTGCTGCTGCAGTTCAATACGTTCGCAATCCTGCTGGGGATCGCCTCGCTTCTGCCGGTGGCGATCTATCCATTCATGAAGCGGTTCACCTACTGGCCGCAACTGGTGCTCGGATTTGCCTTCAATTGGGGCGCGCTCATGGGCTGGGCGGCCGTGTTCGGCAGCCTCTCCCTCGCCCCGCTTCTGCTGTATGCTGGTGCGGTCGCCTGGACCGTCGGCTACGACACGATCTATGCGCACCAGGACAAGGAAGACGACGCGCTGCTGGGATTGAAATCCACGGCTCTGAAGTTCGGCGAAAAGACCAAACCGTGGCTCGCCGTGTTCTACGCGGCCACCCTCGCCGGGATCCTCGCCGCCGGTTACGCGGCGGGCGCCGGGCTCGCCTTCTTTCTGATCATGGCCGCCGGCGCGGTTCATCTCACATGGCAAACGCTGACCCTGGACGTCGGCGATGAAAGCAACTGCCTGATACGGTTCCGCGCCAATCGCGATTTCGGCGCCATCGTGTTTGCCGCTCTTGTCGCCGACATGGCCGTCGGCGTTCTCGCCTGACGAGGCGCACGACAGTTAGAGCCGGGGGAAGTCGGCGTGTTCGCGCTCGATGGTCTCGCGCACATAGGTCCCCAGCGTTTCATACTGCGCGGTCAGCGGTGAAGATTTCCGCCAGACCAGACCGATGGTCCGGAATATCGGGCGGCCCTTGATCTGACGGGCCGTGACGGTCATGTCCTGATCGAGAACCGAACGGACGAAAAGGCCGGGCAAGAACGACAGACCGCTGCCCATCCCCACCATCTGCCGCAAGGTATCGAGACTCGTTCCCTCGAAATCGAAGCGCAGCCGCGCGCCGATTTCCTCGCAGATCGATTCCACCTGCTCATGGAGCTGATGGCCCGTCTCAAGCGTCAATATGGACTCGCCAAAGAGATCCGCTCGCTCGACCTCCTCCTTGTCGGCAAGCGGATGGTCGTTGGCCATCACAATGAACAGCGGTTCGCGGAACAGGGCCTTGGTATCGATGTCGGCGGCCTTGACCGGTAACGGCGTGATCAGGACGTCGTATCGGCCGCTCTGCAGGCTGCGCGGCAGCGTCTGCGGAACTTCTTCACGGACGAAGAGCCGGAGTTCCGGATAGTCGCTGTGCAGCCGCGGCAGCATTTTCGGCAACAGATACGGGCCGATTGTCGGCGGCAGCCCCAGCCTTATGGTACCCCCGAGGCCCTTTCCGTAGCTGAGCGCCATTTCCCGGATTTCCTGGACACCCTGCAGAACGCGCCGGGCGGTATCGAGACATTGCTCGCCGAGGGGCGTGAAGATCACGCCCGAGCGGCCGCGCTCAACCAACTGGGCGCCGAGCCGCTCCTCCAGCGCCTTCAACTGCGCGCTCAAGGTCGGCTGGCTGACGCCGCACTGTTCGGCGGCCCGCCGGAAGTGTTTTGTCTCGGCGAGCGCAACCAGATATTCGATCTGACGAATGGACGGCATTTCGTGCTCCAAACGATTCGTGTCCGCGAGCGCGCCATCACAGACACGATTCGTTCGGTCCGCCGCACTCCCAATCCCTTAATAGATAAAATCTATCATTTCCTTGTCAACAATGCATTGGCATTTATCGCACTTTATACCCAGCTTCAAAGGAATTTCTCGTTGAACATCGAGCACCGAAACAACAAAAAAATGAGCGATGGAAACAGGCAACTCGGTTCGATCCCCCCGGAGGTGATTGCCGTGGCCGTCAATAGAACCATGGTTTATCTCGCGGTTCTGACGGTCACGGTGATCTTCTTCGTCGCGTCGTTCCAGCCCCGACCCATCCTGCTCCCGGCAATGAGCAGCTTGCTCACAATGTGCGCGTTTGCGGCCGGCATATTCGCGCTTGTGCGCGTGCAGCCTTTCAACGCGCCGTTTCTGACATTCTGGGATCTCGCCGCGGTCTGGCTGTTCCTTGCCATTGGCCTAGGGTTGCTCGCGGACCCCGCCGCCATCGAGGCTTATCATGCGTCCGTATTCGAAAGCCCCGCCCCGACCGCCAGCGAATCCGTGGCCGCTGACGCGCCGGCTCCCGCTCCGGAAGCTGCCGCAAGCGTGACACCGCAAGCGCCGCCGCCGGCGCCGCCTGCAACGAACTGAGGAAAACCATGAATCGATTCAAGAATATCCTGGCCGTCTATAACGACGTCATCGGTGCGGAGGATGCGCTGACCCAGGCGGCTGCACTCGCCATGGCCAACCGTGCACGTCTGACCCTGATTGACGTGCTCCATCCCTCGACGACAACGCCGGAAAAGCGCAGTGAACGGGAGAAATGCCTCCAGCGCACCGTCAACCACCTGAAACTCGATGGCGTCGAAAGAACGTCGTTCAAGTTGTTGAGTGGCGTCGAAGCCGTCGAGATCGTCAACCAGGTCGTGCGTCACGAATACGATATTGTCATTGCCAGCGCGGAAGGCGGAAGCCCGATTCGCAATGCCCTCTACGGAAAGCCGGCCATTCGCCTGATCCGCAAGTGCCCCTGCCCTGTATGGCTCCTGAAGCCCGGTCATTCGCTGCAGTATGGCCGCGTCATGGCCTGCGTGGACCCCGATCCCGCGCGGCCGGAGAGCGACGAACTCAATACCAAGATCATGGATCTGGCAACGTCGCTCTCCACCAGCTATGACGCCGACCTCCACATCCTCCACGCCTGGGAGGTGGTCGGGAAGGATCGAGATACGTTGAGCTCGGAGATCCAGGACACGACCCGCGTCTCCCTGCTCGAAAAGCACCAGAGCATTCATCAGGAGCGCCTCGACGACCTGCTTTCAAACTATCGGCTCGGGCGCATTCCGCACACGATCCACTTGCCGCAGGCATTGCCCGAGCGCGCCATTGTCAAAACCGTGAATTCGGAGGCCGTGGACCTCATTGTCATCGGCGCGTCGTCCAGAGGCGGCGTCACCGGATTTCTGAGCGGCCATGCCGCGGAGTCGATCCTTGCGGCGGTGCGCGGCGGCGTTATGACCGTGAAGCCCGCCAGCGTTGTCTCCGAACACATCATCGAACCCACACCAATCGTCGAGAAGGCGCTCGAAGTCGCCTGATCCGACGGGTCATCCGGCCGGTTTCGCGGCCGACACAGATGCAGCACTCAAATGCATGACGGCACCGGTGCGGGCGCTGCGGCGTGACCGCTGAGCTTGCGTCCACGGAGGCTTCGCATAACGCGCCCGAGGACACCTGAGGGCTCCTCTTGTGATCCAAACCGAACTGGCATACGAATGAGGTTAAGGGTACTTCTTCTCAGGGCGGCACTTTCCGGCGCAGCGCATGCATTCTTTGACGAGCAGGTTTCTCATTGCGGCAGTCGCCGGCGGCTTTCTGATGTCGGGCCATGCCATGGCCCAAGAAAACGGCCGGTCGATCTACCTTGGCGCCTCCGTTGTCGCAAAACCCAAATACGAGGGCTCGGACGAGCACGACGTCTATGTGATCCCGCTGTTCGTGCCGAAGTTCTCGGACTCGGCGGACGAAAACCCCTCCCTGTTCAAGAAGATCCGCAGGCGCGTCGAGTTCCGCGACCTTGACGATGTGAGGATACGCGTCTCGCGCCCGGGCGGCTTCGAGTTCGGCGCCGTCACCGGCTACATCACGGACCGGGATGAGAGCGATGCACGACGGTTGCGCGGTCTTGGAGATGTTGACGGCGGCCTGGTGCTGGGCGGCTATGCCGGAATCCGTCACGGCTCGTTTCTGTTCGACGCTGCCATCCTCGACAAGGTCACCGGCGATGACTCCGGTTTCGAGATCCGACTGGCTGCCGGAACGGAGCAGCAGGTCTCCGCGCGCACCAAGATCACCGCGCGGGTCGGCACCACGTTCGCAAGTGATGACTATATGCAGACCTATTTCGGGGTCACCCCGGCGCAGTCGGCGTCATCGCTCGCCGGCCTTCGCACATTCAATGCAAGCGGCGGAATCAAGGATGTTTATCTCGAGTTCGGCGCCGAGCATGAACTCGGCGAGCGCTGGCTTATCAAGGGCACTGGGCGCTACGGTCGGCTACTCGGCGATGCCGCGGACAGCCCCGTGATCGAGACCGAGGACCAGTTCTCCGGATCGATCGGCCTCGGCTACCGCTTCAATCTCACAAGATAATCAATCAGCGCGCGCAATCGCTAAGCATGACCGGAAACGGGACGTCTGTGCCTGCACGCATGCTCCAACGCCAAGAAAACGGCGCCAGGAACTAGGTCCCGGCGCCGCTCCGCAGGCACACTTGACGGTCCGCACAAACCGTCACGCATTCTCCATTGCAACCGGCGCATCGGCGCTGGCATGCAAGTGTTCAACAAGTCCGGGCTCGAGCTTCAGACGCGCCGCGAGCAGTGCCAGATAGGCCTGTTCGGCCGCACCGGTCGGATCGATCGCAAGCAGGGATGCCGCGTAGATCTCCGCCGCCTGTTCGGGCGATTTTGCCCGGTCCGCAATAGCATCGATGTCGAGCGGTTTCTCCAGCTCTTGCTCGATGAATGCGGTCTGGTTCGGGCCGAGGTTCAACGCCGACAGTTGCTCGGAGATCTTCTCCCTTTCCTTCGGCGTGATATGGCCGTCCGCCTTCGCCGCGGCGATCATCGCGCTGATGAGCGCGGTGGAGAGTTCTTCCTGTTCCGCCTGGGACGACGGCAGAAACGCCGTGTCGGAGGGCGGTGCCTCGTACTGTATCTCGCCGGTCGGCTGGGCGGGCTTGTTGGCTTTCCAGTTCTGCCACGCCTTGTAAGCCAGACCGCCGACCAAAGCGGCACCACCGACCTGCAAAGCGGTCTTGGCGATCTTCTTGGGTTTCTTGCCACCGAGCAACAGGCCCGCCAGACCGCCTGCAAGGGCGCCCGTTGCCAGTCCGCCCGGCCCACTGAGCATGCTGTTGAGGTTGAAGCCGCCGCCTGAACCCGCATTGTTGTCCTGCTTGTCCGACTGCGAGCCGCCTTGGCCAAGAAACTGGTCCAGCAACTGCTGAGCTTGCTGCATGAGGGTTCACTCCTTCTCATAAAAATACACGGGCTAATCCCCGCGCCCATATCAGAGAAGTGGCGTGCGAACTCATCAATACAAGTGATGGAAACTTAAATTTTCGATAGACTTAGCCTATCGAGCGCCGCCGGTGTCCGGCGCTTGCAGGAAGCGCTTTCAAGCCCGTTTCAGCCGGGACACACAGACATATAGGTGCTGCCCGGAAAAAGTCAGGTACGGGCGATGATTTCCCTGCCCGTTACCGCGCGCACGAGGCTCGGATCACCGATCTCCCGGATAGACGAAATCGCCGAGCGCCGCGCCGCCAGACCGAGCCGCACCGGACGCTGATGCGGTGAATTAACGGAAAGTTTGCCACACCTTTCGATTGGCTCACGCCAGGACCCGTCGAGATTCGGCAGCAGCAGAGGCAGGTTCAGGGCACGCGCCCAGCTCTGCCAGCGTGCGCCGACATCGCCCATCTCGGACGAAACGTGCAATGGAAAGCAGAGTTTCGGATCGGGATGATGCAGATTGACCGAAACCGCGAAACTGTCGAACCCCGCGTCGAGGGCTTCGATCCGGATCGCGACGCCACTGAAATCCTCGAGCGCGAGATTTCGGCAAACAGCCGGAACGCCTGAGACTTCGTGCTTTACGGCAACTGATTCCGGACGGATCTCGACCAGATCGCGCGCAGCGTGCGCGCGATCGGTGCTGCTTTCGACCGGAAGGCTGTATCGCACCGGAAGCGTTTTGGGATCGAGATCCAACGGGCTCATAGGCCAACGTGCCGCAAGCCCGTGCGGCTGTGTTTGACGCCTCACAATTAACTCCCCTTGAGGTTGTCTGTTGCAACCTTTGGCGGTTGTCTTGCGCAACCTTTGTTGTCGGGGAGAATGCCACACACATCTTCTGATCCCCTTAAGGAACGCCGTTAAAGTTTGGTATTCGCTGCGTAAGGCATTTAGAAAGGTTCACACCACGTTAGCCTGCCCGCGCGGCAGGTCCCATCGAGACACTCCAGGATCGTGAGCGAAACCATCAGCAACGAAGAGTTTGATCTTTTGATCGCGGCCGTGCGCGAGGCCGGCGCGACGGCGCTGTCCTATTTCGGCAACAACCCGCGCCGAAAAACCAAAGCCGACGGAACCGAGGTCAGCGAGGCCGATCTCGCAGCCAACGGCGTGCTGAAAAGGCGCCTCGTTGCAGACGGGCAGGCATATGGCTGGCTGTCTGAAGAAACCGAAGACGATCTGACACGGCTGAACCATGAAAAAGTCTGGATGGTTGATCCGATCGACGGGACTCGGGCGTTCCTCAACGAGGCGGCCGAGTGGACCGTGTCGGCGGCGCTGGTGATAAAGGGAAAACCGATGCTCGCGGCGGTGTTCAACCCGGTCAAGGACGAGCTATTTCATGCCAGGCGCGGCGGCGGCACGTTCCTGAACGACACGCGCGTCTTTGTCCGCGACCCCGTTGCGCTCGACGGTGCCTGCCTCGCCGCCTCGCCCGGCCTGTTGCGTTCAAAAAGATGGAAGCAGCCCTGGGGGAATGTTGAGGCGATTTGGGTGAACTCGATCGCCTATCGCCTCGCCCTGGTGGCCGGCGGTCTTTGCGACGGGACGATCTCCATGTCACCAAAAAGCGACTGGGATATTGTCGCGGCCGACCTGCTCGTGCGAGAAGCAGGCGGTCTGATGACCGACTACTCGGGCACCGGATTCACCTATAACGGGACGAGCACCACTCAGTCGTCCGTGGTGGCTGCCGGGCCGACCCTTCACGCGGTATTGATCGAGCGGACCGCGCAAGCGACAAACTGACCCGCTCGCCGACTGGCATTGACACGAGGAGGAACGTCGACGCATGGCTGAGAAAGGCGATGAGACACCTGAAAAGCAACTGCTTCATCTGGTGTTCGGCGGCGAGTTGAAAGACCTTGAGGGAGTCGAGTTCAGCGATCTCGACAAACTTGATATCGTTGGTATTTTTCCCAACTACGCCACCGCGTACGACGCTTGGAAAGGGGCGTCACAGAGATCAGTGGACAACGCTCATATGCGCTATTTCATCGTCCACATGCACCGACTTCTCGATCCGGAAACGGCCGAGGAAAACGCCTGAACAAGCCGGGCCTTGCTGCCGGCGATGTGGCGCCGCACCGGATTAGCTGTTAGAACGGCGGTCGATTCTGTGTGGCTGCGCGGCGTACCGTGTAAGCATGATGTCTGCCGACGGAAAACGTAAGTGAAAGACGCACTGTTCACCGACGCGGCCTCCGTAAAGCGAAAAGCTGATGTGCTTCAGGTCGATTACACGACCCGTGAAGTGATCGAACGCATCTGGCATGAGCATTTTCGGCCAAGGATCGGCCTCGTCATCCTTGCCGGGCTCACGCTCGCGTTTGCGGCCGCGACCGCGGGCGCCATTCCATTCATCATTCAACTGACAGCCGACAATGTGTTCGTCGAAAAGAAGGAAGAGATGATCTACCCGATCATGGCCTTCGTTCTTGTCGTGAGCGTCGCAAAGGCGCTCACCGAATATGTGTCCACCGTGGCTGTCGGGTATCTCGGCAATCGCTTCATTGCCGATCTGCGCATCCAGATGTTCTCGAAAATCACCGAGGCTGACCTGAGCTGGATCAACTCGGTGCATTCCGGGCGCCTTATCTCCGGCTTCCTCTACGACGCCAATCTCATTAAGCAGACCGCGAGCCGCGCCATGGTGGCGCTCTGCCAGAACACCATCAAGGTCATCGTTCTGGTCGGCGTGATGCTGTATATGGATCTGCGTTTCTCCGGCGTTGTGCTGATCACAATGCCTTTTGCGTTCTGGCTCCTCGGTCGCCAGCGCCGCAAAATGCGCAAGTCCACGACAAAGACGCTTCAGGAAACAGGCGACCTCAGCGCACTCATTTCACAGACCATATCCGGGCTGCCCATCGTGCATGCCTATGGTCAAGAAAAACACGAGATCAAGCGGGCGACACGCGCCATAAACCGGGCTCTGGAATTCACCATGCGCGGCGCGAGGGCCAGAGCGGCTTCGGCTCCGTTTGTCGAGGTGCTCGTGGGCATTGGCCTGGCCGCACTGATCTATGTTGCCGGCGTCAAGGGCATCACCGGCGCCGTTTCACTTGGCCACTTCATGGGCTTCATGACCTCTGTCATGCTGATCTATCAACCCTTGAAGAGCGTGGCGACCTTGCAGACCGCAATTCAGGAAGGCGTGGCGGCAGCGAGCCGCGTGTTCGGGATCATAGACCGCAAGCGCGAACTCATTGACGCACCCGACGCCAAGCCGCTCAAGATAAAGAAGGGCGAGATCGTCTTTGAGAACGTGTCGTTTTCATACGAAGACGGCGCAAAGGTCCTGCGGGATGTATCGCTCACAGTGCCGGCCGGAAAGACGGTCGCTCTGGTCGGGCCGTCCGGCGCAGGCAAAAGCACAATGATCAACCTTGCACTGCGTTTCTTCGATCCGCAGCAAGGCCGTGTCCTCATTGATGGCCAGGATATTTCCAAGGTTACGACGACCAGCCTGCGGGACAACCTGGCATTGGTCACCCAGGATCCGGTTCTGTTCGACGAAACCATCAGCGAGAACATTACCTACGGGTCTGATGGCGACCAGGAGAGCGTCATTGCCGCAGCCAAGGCGGCGGACGCCCATGAATTCATCTCCAAGCTGCCGAAAGGCTACGAGACCCGCGCCGGAGAAGCCGGCAACATCCTCTCCGGCGGCGAAAAGCAGCGCATCGCGATCGCGCGCGCGGTATTCAAGGACGCGCCGATCCTGCTTCTCGACGAGCCCACGAGTTCTCTCGACTCCGAGGCGGAAGCAAAAGTGCAGCACGCGCTGGACAAGCTGATGCGCGGGCGGACGGTCTTGATGATCGCGCATCGCCTTTCGACCGTGATCGAAGCCGACCTGATTTGCGTACTCGACGAGGGCAGGATCGCGGAGATGGGCCGCCACGAGGAGCTGATGGCCGCCGGCGGCCTCTATGCCCGCCTCAACAGCGCCCAGCTCGGCATCATTCCCGATGAGCCGGTTGCTGTCGCGAGCGCACCGGTGAAGAAAAAGCGCACCGCGCGGCGTAAATCTGATCCCGTCTCGGTCAAGTGATCGAGGGCATCGGCAGCGGAGATGGTTTCACGCCTCTTGAAGTCCAGTGCAGTCATCAAGGCCATCGGCAGATCGATGGCGGCCTATATTCGTTTTGTGAAACGCACCTCGCAGGTCAGCGAGGACCCGCCGAATTTCATCGAGAACAACCTTCCCGACACACCCCTCATCATCGCCATGTGGCATGGCCAGGGGTTGTTGCTGCCGTTCATCCGGCCACGCGATGACATCAAGGTCGCCATCATGGTGGCGAAGCACATTGACGGAGATATCGTTCACGCCTCGATCGTGCCATTCGGCATGACGACCATCCGCGGCGCCGGCGCCGGGCGCAAGGGCAAGGACAAGGGCGGTTTCGCCGCCTTGCGTGAATGCATGCACGCGCTGCGAAACGACACGACCATCGCATTGACCGCCGACATACCACCGGGACCGGCGCGAAAAGCGGGCATCGGGATCGTCACCCTGGCAAAGCTGTCGGGCCGCCCGATCCTGCCGTGCGCGGTGGTGACGAAACACTATCTGAAACTCAACACCTGGAGCGGTTTCACCATCAACCTGCCCTTCTCGAAGATGGTGATGGCGGGCGGCAACCAGGTGCGTGTGCCACGTCATGCCAGCGCCGAGGAACTGGAGTCGGCGCGCAAGCTGCTGGAGGACGAACTGAACGAAACCACTGCGCGCGCCTACCAGCGCGCCGGCACGAAAGAACGCGGCATTTCGGCCGAGGGCGAACCGCCGGCCTTTGGGCGAAAGCTCAAGGCATACGCGTTTCTGACCCGGGTGTTTCAACCCGCTGCATCGTTGCTCCTGCGCTACCGCGAACGGCAGGGCAAGGAGGAGACCGCACACATCCCGGAGCGTATGGGCTATGCCAGCATCGGGCGGCCTGCGGGTGACATCCTGTGGTTCCATGCCGCCAGCGTGGGCGAGGCAACCGCCGTTTTTCACCTCATTGAGCGGCTGGTCAAGGAAAGGCCGAGGCTGCGCATTCTCCTGACCACCGGCACGGTGACGTCGGCGCGGCTCGCGCGCAAACGGTTGCCCGACGGCGTCATTCACCAGTATGTGCCGCTCGACGCGCCGAAATTCATGAAACGCTTCCTCGATCACTGGCAACCATCCGCGGTGATCCTCACCGAGTCGGAAATCTGGCCGAACATGATCCGCGAGGTCCGCGTCCGCAGAATTCCCATTCTGCTGGTGAACGGGCGCATGTCTCCCAAGTCCTTTCGGCGCTGGCGCAAGCAGATGCGCACGGCCAATCCGCTGTTTTCCAGTCTCGATCTCGTGCTCGCGCAGAGCGACCGCTATGCCGTGTCGTTCGAGCGGCTCGGTTCGCGCAATGTCATTGTCAGCGGCAACCTGAAAACCGACGCGCCGCCACCGCCTGTCGAGAAGGCCGCCCTCAAGAAGCTCCGGAAGGCCATCGGCAAGCGCACGGTGTTTCTCGCCGCCAGCACGCATCCGGGCGAGGACGAAATTGTTGCCGACGCCCATGTCGCGCTCAAGGAGGATTTCCCGGACCTGCTGACGATCATTGTGCCCCGGCATCCCGATCGCGGCGGCGAAATCTGCGCCATGCTCGAAGCCAAGGGCCTGAGCACGGCGCGCCGCACATCGGATCCGGTGCCGGATGGAAAGCATGATATCTATGTCGGCGACACGATTGGCGAGCTCGGCCTGTTCTATGCCGTGGCGCCGGTCGCCTTTATCGGCGGGTCATTGGTACCGCATGGCGGTCAGAACCCGATCGAGGCCATCATGCACGACGCCGTTGTTGTCAGCGGACCGAAGGTCCACAATTTCGAGGATGCCTATGACACTCTGCGGGAGGCCGATGCCTGCATCGAGGTGGCGGACGAAAAGGATCTGATCGAAAAGGTGAAACCGCTCCTCAAGGACCCGGCCGCGCAGAAGGCGTTCAACGCGCGGGCCCGCGAGGCGGTAGATGGAATGCGCGGCGCGCTGGAGACAACGACAAACGCGATTCTGACGTTCTTTCCCGCCGCGCGTAAACCACAGAAGGAACGGCAACGTGCCTCCTAGGGCTCCGTCCTGGTGGTATGAGAAACAGGGTCTGCAGCCGCACCTGCTCGCCCCCGCCGCCGCCCTGTGGGACGCGGTCACCCGCTTGCGCTGGGTATTGACCCGTCCTTCAAGGCCCGAACTACCGGTCATCTGCGTCGGCAATTTCACCGTGGGCGGCGCGGGAAAAACCCCGGCGGCCATCGCCATCGCACGGCTGCTGATCAAGGACGGGGCGCAGCCCGTGTTTCTCACGCGCGGTTACGGCGGCACGGAAAAAGGACCACATCTCGTCGATGTGGACCGAGACGACGCGCGCCGCGTGGGCGATGAACCGCTCCTGCTTGCGCGCGTGGCGCCGGTAATCGTTTCCGCCGACCGCACCGCCGGGGCGGCGCTCGCCGCACAGCAGAACGCGAACGTCATCATCATGGATGACGGGTTTCAGAACCCGTCGCTGGCGAAGGATTTTTCGTTCGTTGTCGTCGACCGCGGTGTCGGCGTCGGCAATGGCCGGGTGGTCCCTGCCGGGCCGTTGCGGGCCGGGCTTCCTTTCCAGCTCAAGAAGGCACAGGCCCTTGTCCTTCCCGGAACGGGCGATGCCGCCGAGCCGTTGGTTCAGGCGGCGCGGGCCGCCGGCGTCGTCGCACTGGAAGCCACCATTGCGCCCTCAGAGGACACCGGCTGGCTGCGTGACAAACCGGTCGTCGCGTATGCCGGGATCGCGCACCCGGAGAAACTCTTCGCCACACTCGAAACGATCGGCTGCGACCTTATCTACCGCGGGACCTATCCCGATCACCACGCATTTACCGCCGCCGACGCGGAAGATCTGCTCGAACGCGCACGCAAAGCGGAGGCGCAGCTCGTTACCACGGAGAAGGACCTTGTGCGCATTCAGGGCGCGGGCAGTCTCGGGCTTCTGAAAAGCAGAACGCGCGCATTGCCCATCGCGCTGCAGTTCAAGGATCGGGGGAAAGTGCGGCGCCTGCTCGCGCGCGCAATCAGGAACGCCGCGCCATAACCTCGCGATGGCGCTCCAGAGACGTCTCCGCACTGGAATAGGCTTCCTGCAGCTCGACGCTCCAGTAGCGCAGGTCGTCAAGCGGCACCGGCTGTCCGGTCACGGCGCAGCGAACGAAGTCACCGGGCGATACGATCTGGTATTCGCCGTCCCCGTAATTGAGGGTCGCCTCGCCCTTGAGCGGGAATTTCTTTTCAAGCCGGTTCATCACAGTGCCGTATGCAGCCAATTATTCAATTGTCATTCGTCGCTCCTAAGATAGGTGCAACGGTCGCGATTTGCCAGTTGGCTTTGCGATCTAAAACAGAGATCCCTGCGGCCCCGCGCCGCCCCCCTTTTTCTTCGTGGCCCGTCGTTTTTCCCGTCCCGGCGCGCCCGCCGTCGCGGAAACGTGACCGTCCGCGAATTCGATGTCGAGGGCGTCTCCCTGCGCGACGGAGGCGGCGGACCGCACCATGTGTCCGGCGCCGTCACGTACCAGCGCGAAGCCGCGCGCCAGAACCGAGCGATGACCGAGAGACGCAAGCAGGGAGGCGCGCGCATCCAGGCTCTGGCGGCGCCTTTCCGTTCCAAGCGTCAGGCCACGCACCGCGCGGTCCCGGAATTGCAGCAACTGCTCGCGCCCGCGGCGCACCATCTGGGACAGCACATAGGGACGAAGCTGTGTCGCGGCGCGGGTAAGCCGTGTCGCATGTACCCGGGTGCTGGCAAAGAGCGCGCGCGGCAATTGCGCTGCCATCGCGTCGAGACGTTGACGCGGCAGCGCCAGCAGGTCCGTCAGCCGCGGCAGGCCCCGCGTGGCGGCACGGAGCGCGATCCGCTGTTGTTCCAGCGCGCGCCTGAGCGCGACACCGAGCCGGGTGCGCGTTTCGCCCAGCCGTTCCAGCAGATCGCTGTGAACCGGCACCGCCCACTCCGCCGCCTTGGTCGGCGTCGGCGCGCGGGCATCGGCGACAAGATCGATGACCGTCCAATCCGTTTCGTGGCCGACCGCCGCGATCAGCGGGATCTCGCTGTCGGCCGCTGCGCGGGCAACCTGCTCTTCGTTGAACCCCCATAGATCCTCGATGCTGCCGCCGCCGCGCCCGACAATGAGGATATCCGGGCACGGAACGGTATCTCCCGCGCCGAGCGCATTGAAGCCGCGGATCGCCGCCGCGACCTCGGCGCCGCAGGTTTCTCCCTGCACGCGCACCGGCCAGACGACGACGCGCACCGGGAACCGTTCGGAAAACCCGTGCAGCATGTCGCGAATCACGGCACCCGTCGGCGACGTCACGATGCCGACGACCGACGGCAGGAAGGGAATCGGCTTCTTGCGTTCCTCGTCGAACAGTCCTTCCGCGGCGAGCTTCTTCTTCAGCTCTTCGAGGCGTGCAAGCAGCGCGCCGACACCCGCCGGCTCCAGCGCGTCGATCACGATCTGATACCGGCTCTGCCCGGGATAGGTGGTCAGCCGGCCCGTCGCCACCACCTCCATGCCCTGTTCGGGTTGCACCTTGAGCCGCGCCGCCTGCCCGCGCCAGATGACGCCGGACAGCACGGCCTTCTCGTCCTTGAGATCGAGATAGATGTGTCCCGACGCCGGCCGCGAGATGCGCCCGAGCTCGCCGCGCACGCGCACATAGGAAAAGCCTTCCTCGATCGCACGCTTGACGGCGAAGGAGAGCTCCGAAACCGTGACTTCGAGAACGTTGTCGCCCGATGCGCTCATCCCGTCCTGTGGGTTTTCCACTGCTTTGTGCTCCTGATCTTTCCCTCAAAGCTCGGGCAATGTTACATCACGACTGAAATCTGACCGCAATCGCGCGTGGAGCGAATTCACATGAATGTCTTGCTGATCGGTTCCGGCGGACGCGAGCACTCTCTGGCCTGGGCCCTTGCCGCAAGTCCGCTCCTGAGCAAACTCTACTGTGCTCCGGGCAATGGCGGGATCGCACGTGACGCGGAGTGCGTCGCGCTCGATGTGGGCGATCACGAGGCCGTGGCCGCCTTCTGCAAGGAAAACGCCATCGACCTTGTCGTGGTCGGTCCGGAAGCTCCGCTGGTGGCGGGCCTGTCTGATCATCTCAGGGACAACGGCATCAAGATTTTCGGACCGTCGCAGGCGGCATCCCGGCTGGAGGGTTCCAAAGCCTTCACCAAGGAGCTGTGCGATCGCAAGAACATCCCGACCGCGGCCTACGGTCACTTCACCGATGCGGATGCGGCGAGAGAATATGCGCGCACGCAGGGCGCGCCGATCGTCGTCAAGGCCGACGGTCTCGCTGCCGGAAAGGGGGTCACCGTCGCGCAGACCCTGGATGAGGCGCTTGCCGCAATCGACGACTGTTTCTCCGGAAAGTTCGGTGCGGCCGGCGCCGAAGTGGTGATCGAGGAATGTCTTGTCGGCGAGGAGGCAAGTTTCTTTGCGCTGTGTGACGGCAAGAGCGTCCTGCCGCTCGCCACGGCGCAGGACCACAAGCAGATCTACGATGGCGACAAGGGCCCCAACACCGGCGGCATGGGCGCCTACTCCCCGGCCCCCGTGATGACGGAAGCCGTTTGCGCCCGCACCATGGAGGAGATCATCAAGCCGACAGTCGAGGGCATGGCGGAAGCCGGCCTGCCGTTTCAGGGCGTCCTTTATGCCGGACTGATGATCACCGATCAGGGCCCGAAACTGATCGAATACAACGTCCGCTTCGGCGATCCGGAGTGCCAGGTGCTCCTGATGCGGCTCAAGTCCGACCTTCTGCCCGCCCTTCTGGCGACCGCCGACGGGGTGCTCGAGACGTTCGATCTGCGCTGGTTTGACGATGCGGCGCTCAGCGTGGTGATGGCGACAGAGGGGTATCCCGGCGCCTATGAGAACGGCTCGGTCATCCGCGGCCTCGACGAGGCGGGGCGCGATGAGAATGTCGAGATCTTTCACGCGGCAACCGCGATGAAGGACGGCGAGGTCATCGCCACGGGCGGACGCGTCCTGAACGTCACGGCGCGCGGCAGAACCGTTCGCGAGGCGCGTGACCGCGCCTACGCCGCCATTTCCAGGATCGACTGGCCGGAAGGCTATTGCCGCTCCGACATCGGCTGGCGGGCGATCGCACGCGAGGACGACCAGGCGGCATGAGCGAGTTACCCGACCTTTTTCCGGGATTTGCCTCGCGCACGATCCGCACGGGGGGCGCGGAGATCTTCATACGGCTCGGCGGCGACGGGCCGCCATTGCTCCTGCTGCACGGCTACCCGCAGACGCATCACGCGTGGCACCGCCTCGCACCGGAACTTGCCAGGCATTTCAGCGTGATCATCGCCGACCTGCGGGGCTACGGGCAGAGCCTCGCGCCGGCGTCCGACGACGAACACTACACCTACTCCAAGCGCGCCATGGGCATCGACATGTTCGAGGTCATGGACGATTTCGGCTTCACCAATTTCATGGTGCTCGGACACGACCGAGGCGCACGGGTGGCCTATCGCATGGCGCTCGATTCGGGTGAGCGCATCACGCGTCTCGCCCTGCTCGACATCCTGCCCACGTCCACCATGTGGCAATCCATGAACCACGGCCTCGCCATGTCCGCCTACCACTGGCTGTTTCTCGCCCAGCCCTTTCCTTTGCCCGAGACACTGATCGGCAAAGCGCCGGACTATTACGTCGATCACACGCTGGCAAGCTGGGCCCTGACCAAGGACCTGTCCGTGTTCGATGAAACCGCGCTGGCCCATTATCGCGCGCTGCTCGCGTCCGAGGACCATCGTCACGCGGCTTGCGAGGATTACCGTGCCGGCGAAACCTACGACCGGCAGGCGGACGAGGAAAGCCGCGCCGCCGGCGACAAGATCGCGTGCCCGACGCTTGTCCTGTGGGGCACGGACTACGTGGCGAAGCGCGCGGCAAGTCCGCTCGACGTGTGGAAGGAGTGGTGCGTGGACGTGCGCGGCGAAGCCATCGTATCGGGCCACTTCCTGGCCGAGGAAGCGCCCGACGAGACGCTCGCCGCCCTTATTCCGTTCCTGAAAGCGGATTAAATTCAGCGCCCTAACCCTACTGAGTCACGAATCCATGGCCTGTTTGGCTGATTGAATTTTGTATATTTGGCGATTCGTTTTTCAGCGAGGCGGCGGCTGATGATGGATCATGCCATGGATGGGAGTGAATCGCGTTTTGAAGCCTATGTGAAGGGACTGACGGAGGCGATTGGTCATGCGGACCGGGCCAAGCCGTTGCACGACTATTGCGCCGGGCTGCTGATGCCGATCAAGCGCAAGAGTGTTGAGCCGATGGCGGCGGTCATAGCGCCGGCGCGGGTTTCGGCCAAGCACCAGTCGCTGTTGCATTTTGTCGGTCAGGCGCCATGGTCGGACGATGCGGTTCTGTGCAAGGTTCGCGATTTGGTGAGACGTTGGCCGGAGTCTGGATGCCGGCGAGAGCCGTTGCAATGGACATCGGTTTGACAAAGGACGGTCATAAGCTGATCGAGCTTAACTGCTTCAACAGTGCCGGGTTCTATGACTGCGACGTTAAGGAAATTGTGGAGAAAGTCTCGGCGCTGGCTGTTGAATGACGACAGTAGTGTGTCGACGAACATGTGCCGATGCCAACGAGGCACATCCAACGATTCGATAGTCTGGCGATGCTCTCACTGAAGGTGAGCACTCTGGGCGGCGAATGCCATTCAAAGGAGTTTCGATCATGTGGCGACATCTTTGCGTGGCCCTCGCGATGGCCGGCATGCTCTATCCGACAGCCGGGCTGGCGCGCGTGCTGCATGTGAACCAGGCCGTCGCGGACAAGGCGGGAGACGGTTCGTCCTGGGCAAAGGCGTTTGCGTCGCTCTCCGCGGCGCTGAAGACCGCAAGGCGCGGCGACGAGATCTGGGTGGCGCGCGGCACGTACAAGCCGACCGACGGCAGCGACCGCAGCGCCTCCTTCGTTCTGGTCGAAGGGGTTAGCGTCTATGGCGGCTTTGCGGGGCGCGAGACCGAGCGTAGCGCGCGCGATTGGCGAACGAACGAAACCATCCTCAGCGGCGACATTGGTGTCTCGGGGGAGTGGCGAGACAACAGCTTCCATGTGGTTATCGGCGCCAACGATGCGCTGCTGGACGGCTTTACGGTGGCGCACGGCGCGGCGATCCCGGACCGAGCGAAGGGTCCGCGCCCCGCCGCTGCTCCGCAGGCGCCGGGACAGCGCGCCAATCCGAACGACGAGCGCATCCATGTGACGCCGGAGATTGTACTCAGCGGCGGGCGCGGCAATGACGGCGTCGGCGGCGGCATGCTGAACTTCCGTGCCGCGCCGGTGGTTCGGAACTGCCTTTTCCGCGACAACCGGGCGATGAAGGCCGGCGCCGTCTACAACATGACGGCCGAGGGCGACTCTCCACGGAACCTCGTGCCCCGCCCGGCCGGACGCTTCGAGGATTGCGAGTTTCGCAACAATCTGGCGATCGATCGTGGCGGCGCCATGTCCAACGACATGCGGACAAACCCGACGATCGTGCGTTCGCTCTTCGTCGCCAACCGGTCCGGCGGCAAGGGCGGCGCCATCTATAACGACTTTGCCTGCTCGCCGGAGATTCGCGACAGCGTCTTCGTCTGGAACCGCGCCTTCGAGGCGGCAGCCATCGGCAATGATGGCGGGTCCCGCCCGGTGATCGTGGGCAGCGTCATCGCCAACAATGTGGCGGACGATCTGGGCGCCGGGCTCTATCAGGGCACAGGCCCGGCCAACAACCCGGTGGTGGTGAACTCCATCGTCAGAAATAACAAGGCGCCCGCCGGGCCCGCGGACATCTATAACTGGCACACCAATGCGCCTCAGATCGCCGGCTCCATCGTCGGTGACAGGACCGAGGAACCGATCCCACCGGGCGAGGTCGCCGCCGTGATCGAGAAGCTGAAGGCGCGGGCGGACCGGGTGCGCAGAGCCGACGACGTGCCGATGCGCACCCACGACCCTTCCGCCTCTCCGATCCATGTGGACGCGGCGAGCAGTGCGGCCAAGCCCGACGGCGCTTCCTGGGCGTCGGCCTTTCGCGATCTGCAGGACGGCATCGATGCGGCTGCCGAGCGGGCGGGCTCCGTCTGGCTCGCAGCCGGGATTTACACGCCGAAGGGAGACGGACGCCATGCTTCCTTCCGGCTGAAGCCGGGCGTCGCCGTTTATGGCGGCTTTGCGGGCTCGGAGACCGCGCTCGAGGCGCGCGACTGGGCAAAGAATCGGAGCGTGCTCTCCGGCGACATCGGTGCCCGCGTGCTTGCAGCAGACAATAGCTACCATGTGGTGATCGGCGCCAACGGCGCACGGCTCGACGGCGTGACCGTGACGGCCGGGAATGCCAGCGGCAGCGGCTACAACGGAAAGGGCGGCGGCCTGGTCAACTACGCGGACTATACCCAGAAAGCGCCCTTCGCACCTCCGGTTACCGGTTTCGACATGACCCTCGCCAACTGCGTCTTCGACGGCAACAGTGCGCAGGAAGGCGGCGCGCTCTATTCCTACGATCGCGCGAAGATGACGATCACCAACTGCCGTTTTACAAACAACGCGGCCGCGTTCGGCGGCGCTATCGTCGACCGGGTCGGCGTGGTCACGACCATGAACGAGGTGACCTTCGACGGCAATCGGGCACGCTGGTCGGGTGGCGCCTATTTCGTCGATTATGGCTCGCGGCCCAAGCTGGACGGCGTGCGCTTCAACGCCAACGAGGCGGGTGCGGACGGCGGCGCGGTCTACACCATCAGCCGCGCCTCGCAACTCGAAGCGAGCATTCTGACCGGCAAGAATCTGGACTTCGAGGGCAATCGCGCGGGCCTGCGCGGCGGCGGCATCGCGGCGACCGATTCATCGCTCGTGCGCGTCGAGGGCTGCCGGATGACGGGCAATGTAGCCGAGGCAGGCGGTGCCGCAGCTCAGGAGTACAACGCGTTGCTGGAGCTCAAGGACTGTACCTTCTCGAACAATCGGGCGCGCAACGCCAAAGCCGATATCGACCTGGGCGGCTATCAGCTGCCGCCGCATTAGGCGGTTGCGGGCGCACGGCCCCTCGGTGCGACAGTACGGCCCGACTCTGCCCTCGATTTCCCGTTGCCGAACCCTGTGCCGATTGGGTTTAGTCCGATACCGACCGCACCATGGTCCGGGTTCGAAACGAGGCGCCATGCCAGCACCGAAGGTTTTCAAGGGCGGATGACTGTGCGGACGCATCCGCTATGTCGCGCGCGGCACGCCGGTGTTTCCGCATCTCTGCTCCTGCTCCGTCTGTCGGCGCTGGAGCGGCGCGCCGAGCGTCGCCTGGGTCGAGTTCCCGCTCGACGCCTTCGAGTGGGACGGCGACGGGACGAAACCCACGCTCTACCGCTCTTCGGAAAAAACCAGACGCGGAAGCTGCAGCGGCTGCGGCCCGCGCACCGCGATCATGAGCGCAGCGCCCCCTGGCCCGTCGAATGGCTGCTGATCGAATGGCCGCCAGGCGAGGCCGAGCCGACCAAGTTCTGGCTGTCCACGCTGGCCGAGGAGACGACGCTTGCCGAACTCGTGGATCAGGCCAAACAGCGCTGGCGGATCGAGCGCGACTATCAGGACCTCAAACAGGAAATCGGCCTGGGCCACTATGAGGGGCGCGGCTGGCGCGGCTTTCACCACCACGCCACGCTGGCCATTGCGGCTTATGGGTTCCTGATCTGCGAGGCGCAGACGATTCCCCCCTCAGGACGCGGACGCTTCGGCGCGCGCCAAATGGCTCGACTTCCCGAAAGTTACCGACCCCGCGGCGCTCCCGATCCGACCCGAACGACACGTGGCCACATCGATCGCTACTGTTCGTAAGCGTCTCACAGTCCACCTGGCGCGCAGTTTCCATCGATGTCCCTGCTGCAACAGGATAAAAGATGATGGCTTATGACGCAGTAGGACTAACGCCGTTCCCTGAAAAAACCTTTCAGCAATTCCGCGGCACGCCGCTCGTCAATCCCGCCATAGACCTCCGGTGCGTGGTGACAGGTCGGCTGATCGAAAAAGCGCACGCCGTTGACCACCGCGCCGCCCTTCTCGTCTTCGGCTCCGAAATAGAGACGCCGGATGCGGGCAAACGAGATCACCGCCGCGCACATGGCACAGGGCTCGAGCGTGACATACAGATCGCAGCCGGTGAGCCGTTCGCTTTGCCACTTCCGGCAGCCCTCTCGAATGACCAACATCTCCGCATGGGCGCTCGGGTCGTTGAGCGCGCGGGTCCGGTTGCCGGCGCGCGCGATGATGCGGCCCGCTTCATCCACGAGCACCGCCCCGACCGGCACCTCGCCACGCAGAGCCGCGTCCTGCGCTTCCGCGAGCGCGGTCTCCATCACCGTTTCGGGCTTGCCGGTCTCACCGGCTTTTGTCAGGTTGCGCGTCATTCCGAGCCCCAAGTGGAACGCGAAAGGCCATTCGGTCAAGTGGCAAAACCCGGTCGACAGAAAGCTCCATCGAGCGCGGAGGCGCCGATGCGCATCGCCAAGGCGATGGCGCAGGCCGGGTTGTGCTCGCGCCGAGAGGCCGAACGCTGGATCGAGGCCGGCAGGGTGAGCGTCAACGGCAAACAGTTGAAAACACCCGCTGTGACCGTGACGGCACGGGACAAGGTGTTCGTCGACGGCAAGGCGCTGACCCGTGCCGAGCCGCCGCGCCTGTGGCGTTATCACAAGCCCAAGGGGCTGATCACCACGCATAGCGACCCGCAGGGACGCCCGACGGTGTTCGATGCGCTGCCGAAGACCATGCCGCGCGTCGTGTCCGTCGGACGCCTCGACATCACCACGGAAGGGCTGCTGCTGCTCACCACGTCGGGTGAGCTTGCGCGCCATCTCGAACTGCCCTCAACCGGTTGGCTCCGGCGTTACCGGGTACGGGCCCGTGGCAAGGTCACGCAGGACGCGCTCGACGCCCTCAAGAGCGGTATCGAGATCGAAGGGGTGCGCTACGGTGAGGTCGACGCAAGGCTGGACCGCGAACAGGGCGCAAATGTGTGGCTGACCATGGCCTTGCGCGAGGGCAAGAACCGCGAGGTGAAGCGCATCGCGACCCATCTCGGGCTCGAGGTCAATCGGCTGATCCGCCTCTCCTACGGGCCCTTCGCGCTGGGCGATCTGAAATCCGGCACGGTCGAGGAAGTCAAGCCAAACGTCCTTGCCGACCAGCTCGGACCCCGGCTGGCGGGAGACCTCGGCATCAAGGCGACGGGCAAGACGCCCGCCAAAAAGCCGCAGCGCAAGCCTGCCGGAAAGCGCCCGCGCCGATGAGAATTGTCGCGGGCAAATTCAAGGGCCGGCCGCTCGCCGCACCGAAAGACCGCGCGACCCGTCCGACGAGCGACAGGGTACGCGAGGCCGTGTTCAATGTGCTCGCCCACGGTATTGAGGATTTCACGCTTGAAGGGGGGCGCGTGCTGGACCTGTTCGCCGGCACCGGGGCGCTCGGGATCGAGGCCCTATCGCGCGGTGCCAGATACTGCCTGTTCATTGAGAACTCGGCGCCGGCGCGCGGCCTCATCCGCACCAATGTGGAAACACTCAGCCTGACCGGCGTCACGAAGATCTGGCGGCGGGACGCGAGCGCGCTCGGCCCGGCCGGCAACATGGAGGCCTTCGACCTGGTCTTTGCCGACCCGCCCTACGCTGAGGAACTGGGAGAGATGGCCCTTCGGGCCGCGCGCGACAATGGCTGGATCAAACAGCACGGCATCGCGGTGGTCGAGGAGAGCGCGCAGAGCAGGTTCGAGGCGCCGGAAGGATATGAAGAGCTGGACCGGCGCGTCTATGGCGATACCGAGGTGATCTTCCTGCGATCAGCCTAGAGTCAATTGCCGGCGCGTCCCGTCCCGCCCTCGGACTGCGTCTCCCAGAAATCGAGCACTTCGCGGCGGTAGGTCTCGGCACAGTCGCCCGCGCAATCCAGCCACGCGCCGCCAGGCGTCTCGACCTGCCAGTACGTCACCTCGCCGCGCAGGACCTGACGCTTGGCGCGGACCGCGAGCTTGTCCGAATAGTTGCTTTTCGCGACGACGGACCCGTGGCTGATGATCGTCGGCTCCGGCTGTTTGAACTCCTCGTAGATATCGAACAGGAAATACCCGGCCATGGCGGCGACGGCGGCAAGAAAGGCAAGCTTGAGAACGATGAACATGACGAGCCCTTACGGATTACCGCCGCGAGAACAGCTTCTCGATGTCCGCAAGCTTGAGCTCGACATAAGTGGGCCGGCCATGGTTGCACTGTCCCGAATGCGGCGTTGATTCCATCTCGCGCAGCAGCGCGTTCATCTCATCCGCCTTCAGACGCCGCCCTGCGCGAACGCTGCCGTAACACGCCATTGTGGCGCAAACGTCATGCAACCGCTCCTGAAGGGTGTCGGCGGCATCGGTCTGCCGGATCTCGTCGGCGAGATCCCGGATCAGGCCGCGAATATCCGTATCACCCAGAAGTGCCGGCATCTCGCGCACCGCCACCGCGCTATCACCGAAACGCTCCAGCACCACGCCGAACCGGGCCAGCTCTTCCGCACGCGCATCGAGTGATTCCACGGCCGTCTCGTCCAGCTCGACGACTTCGGGGATCAGCAGCATCTGCCGGGCGACGCCGCCATTGCCGAGTGCCGTTTTCATCTTCTCGTAGACCAGGCGTTCATGGGCCGCGTGCTGGTCCACGATGATCACAGAGTCATCGGTCTGGGAGATGATGTAAGTGTCGTGGAGCTGCGCGCGCGCCGCTCCGAGCGGGCTTGCCTCGTAGTCGGGTGCCGCGTCGACGTCGCTCGTACGGGTATCACCGCTCGGCGCGGCAAATCCCTCAAGCGGCGCCTGCGCCGCCTCGGCGAACCCCATGGCCGTCCGCGCCGCGGAGCGAGGAAAAGACCGGGCAGCCGGCCTTGCGCCATGCGAGGGTGTGCCGGCGCGTGCGAAGGCCGTCGATGCAAGGGTAGCGCTTGCCGCATGCCCAGCGCCCTCCAGCGTTTCACGAAGCGCACCCACAATGAGCGCGCGCACCGCACCCGGGTCCCGGAAGCGTACTTCGGCCTTTGCCGGGTGGACGTTCACATCGACTTCCTGCGGCGGCACCTCCAGGAAGAGCGCCAGCATCGGATAGCGTCCGCGCGGCAACAGATCGCCGTAAGCCCCACGCACCGCGCCTGCGAGCAGCTTGTCACGGACCGGACGGCCATTGACGAACAGGAACTGCATCATCTGGTTCGCCCGATTGAGGGTGGGCAGGCCGGCGAAACCGTGCAGGCGAAGCATGTCGCGTTCGGCGGCAACGCGCTGGGCGTCGCGCATGAACTCCTCGCCCATGATCCGCCCCAGGCGTGCCAGCACCCCCTCCCCGTCTCCGGGAAGCACCGCCGGCACGCGCAGCACCGTGCGATCACCACTGGTCAGCGAAAACGCGACGCCCGGATGGGCCATCGCCAGGCGTTTGACCACGTCGGAAATCGCACCCTGTTCGGCGCGCTCCGACTTCATAAATTTCAGCCGCGCGGGCGTTGCATAGAACAGATCGCGCACCTCGACGCGCGTTCCCGTATTGAGTGCCGCCGGACGCGGGCCCGTGGTTCGTCCCGCGTCGACAAGAAGCTCCGCGCCCTCATCCGCCCCGCGCGCGTGGCTCTGGATTGCCAGCCGCGCCACCGCGCCGATCGACGGCAGGGCTTCACCGCGAAAACCCAGCGTCGCGATGTTCGACAGATCGTCGTCCTGCAGTTTCGAGGTGGCGTGGCGTTCCACCGACAGGACGAGATCCTTAAGGCTCATTCCGCAGCCGTCGTCGCTCACCTGGATGTAGGAAAGTCCGCCGTCACGCGAGACCACGTCGATCTGTGCGGCACCGGCGTCGAGGGCGTTTTCGACGAGTTCCTTGACCACGCTCGCCGGGCGCTCGATGACCTCGCCCGCGGCGATACGGTTGACCAGGTTCGCAGGCAGTTGGCGGACAACCACCGCATCAGCTCCCTAGCGGCGGTCTTCCAGATTTCGCCGCGTGAGTATCTTTCCCGCCTCCACCGCGGGCTGATCAAACGGATCGACGCCCAGCAGATGTCCGGAAAGAATCGTTTCCATCATGAAATGCATCATGAGTCCGCCGAGGGCCCGTTCGTCAAGCCGTTCGATGTCGATGGTCCGAACCGGCCGGCCCGCATCCACAAGCGCCTGTGGAATGGCGGACTGCTGGGCGGAAACGAGATCGCCCGCGGTCCGGTTGCCGAGATAGGCGGCACCTGCGGCCCCGGCGAGTTCCGCTGAGATCTCAGGGCCCAGCCCCTCGCATTTTGTGCGCAGAACGGTGATGAGATGGTCGGGCGGACCGTCGAGATAGAATTGCAGCTTGGAGTGCTGATCGACGGGACCGACCGCCGCGACGGGCGTCAGCCCTTTGCCTTGCTTGCCGAGGCTCTCGCCGGCAAGCTGCACGTACCAGTTGGCGAACCGTTCCAGCCGGTCGCTGTACGGCATCATCACCTGGACACGCGTACCGCGCTCTTCGGCCAACCCGATGCTGAGCGCGGCCCCGACCGCCGGCGCGAAGGCGCGCGCCTCGCCCGCCGACAACAGACCGGCGACCACGTCGCCCGCGCCCTGGCGCAGAGCCCCGGCATCCAGCCCGCGCGCGAGCGCCGGCAACACACCGACATTGGTAAGCCCGGCGTAGCGTCCACCGATCCCCGGATCATGATCCAGCATGGGAATCCCGCGCGCCTCGCAGACCGCGCGCAGGCCGTTGTTGACCCCGGATTTCTCCGGCTCGGTCAAACCGAGAAACAGCTCCGGAGCCTTTGCCGTCAGCCCTGCCGCCTCGACGGCCTGAAGCGCGGCGAAGAACTGGACGAGGGTTTCCGGCGTGTTGCCTGACTTGGAAATGACGATGAACCGCGTGGCGGGAAGATCGAGGCGTGAAAGCGTGGCCTCAAGCGTGCGCGGGTCGAGATTGTCGTAGAAGCGGGTGCGCGGCCGGCGCGCCTGGTCCGACTTCTGGTCGCCCGGAATGAACCAGCCGCCCAGTTGCGCGATGGTCTGCCCGCCGAGGCTCGAGCCGCCGGTCCCGAAGAACACAAGCGTCCTGGCGCCGGCGCTCAGCTTCTGCAGCGCATCGGCCGCGGCGTCGAGATCTTCGGTGTGCTCGGGGACCCGCAGCAGCGGCAGCGAACCGTCGTCATACCGGGCCCGAAGCTCCGCAAGGGCGGTGTCCAGTTTCGCCAGCCGCTCATCGAGCATGGCTTGCGACAGCCCGGACGTGCCGATGGCGGCCTCCATGCAACCTTCGAATGCCTGGACGAACGCCATGGCCCGCGTCTCTCCGTATCAGGTCAGCATTGTCACTGGAAACAAACGGAATGCGCGGGACCCTAAAGCCTTATCCGGCCAAAGGAAACATGCAGAATGAGACGTCGGGGCGCGGCGCACTGCCGCTGTGCCGCGCCCGCGAGCGGTATGGTCAGCTCCGGCTGTCGACCCCTTCGGGCTTGCCGACAATGGTCACGATCAGCCCGTCGGCATTCAGCAGCCGCTTCGCCACGCGGCGAACATCGTCCAGCGAAATCGCCTCGATCTGGGAATTGCGGGTCTCTATGTAGTCGCGCCCGAGGTCCTCGATCTGGATCCAGAGAAGCTGGCTGGCGATTTTCGAACTCGTGTCGAAGCGCAGGGGATAGGAGCCGGTGAGGTACTGCTTTGCGTTCTTCAGCTCCTCGGCCGACGGGCCCTTCTCGGCCATGCGCCGCAGCTCCGCCTCGATCACCTCGAGCGACCGCACCATGGATTTATTCTCCGTGGCGACGTTGCCCATGTAGATCGCGGCGCGCTGATAGGGCGAAAGATAGCTGTAGACCGAATAGGCCAGCCCGCGCTTTTCACGCACTTCTTCGGTGAGACGCGAATTGAAGCCGCCGCCGCCGAGGATGTAGTTCAAAACGTAGGACGCGATGAAATCGTCATCCTTGCGCTTGAGACCGCTGTGGCCGAACACGGCGACGGATTGCGGCACATTCATCTCGATGACCTTGCGCTGCGGGCCGGTCGGCGGTTTTGCCTCGGCGATGGTCTGCAGGTCGGATGACTTCGGAAGGTCACTGAAGATCTTGTCCAGCATCGGACCGAGCGTCTTGGCATCGATGTCGCCGACAACGGACACGGTGAGCGTCTCGCGCACCAGCACCTTGCTCGCAAAGTCCCGGAGGTCAGCGGCGGTGATCGTTCCAACGGAGCCGATCGTGCCCTTCACCGGCCGCGCATAGGGATGACCGTCGAACGCGATCCTGAACCATTCCTTGGATGCAACCTGCCTCGGATCGTTCTGATCGAACTTGAGCCCGGTCACGATCTGCTTCTTGATCCGGTCAACGGCATCTTCGTCGAAGCGCGGCTTGGTCAGCGCCAGCTTCAGGAGCCCTGCCGCCTCGTCCTTGTTTTCGGTAAGCGTCTGGAAACTGCCGATGAACATATCCCGCCCGGCGTTGAAGCTCATGCGCACGGCCAATTCCTCGGCGCGCTCCTGGAACGCGACCGACTTCATGTCGCCGGCGCCTTCGTCAAGCATGCCGCCGGCAAAGTTGGCCAGTCCCTCTTTGCCGTCAGGGTCGTACACCGCGCCGCCGACAAAGCTGAAGCGCATGGCGATCAGGGGTACCTGCCGGCTCTCCACGAGCCAGGCCTTGATACCACCCGGGCTTGTCACCTCTTGAACGTCCACCTTCGCCTCAGCAGGAATTGCCACAAGCAGAGTGAGCCAGAACGCGGCGAACAGGCCCGTCACATGTGCCACGCGACCCCTCAGTGCCGCAATGGCCGTCACATATCTTTGCGTCAGAACCGTCATAACCGCCTCTATGATCTCTTCTTGCCATCGTCGGCCTTTTTCGTGTCCGCGTTCTTCACGTCAACGGGGCGCAGGACGCCGGTGACGGACTGGGACAAATCGAAGTACTTTTTCGCAACCTTCTGAAGGTCCTCGACACTGACCTTCTTGAGACGCTCCGGCCACTCCTCGATGTCAGCGATGGTGCGGCCGTTTACCAGGCCCCAACCATAACGCCGCGCCAGGCGCGACTGGCTGTCGCCGCCGTAGATATGGCTGGCGATGTAGGAGTTCCGGGCCCGGTCGAGCTCCTTCTGGGTGGCGCCGTTCTCGATGAAATCCGCAACCACCGCATCCAGCGCCTTTTCGACATCCGCGATATCCGTGCCGTCGGCGGCCACGGCGTAGACACCGAGGCGGCCGGCATCGAGGCCGGTCCCGCTGAACCATCCGCCTGCCGACGCCGCAATCTTCTTGTCGACCACGAGGGCCTTGTAGATGCGGCTTGTCGACCCGGAACCAAGCACCTTCATCATCAGGTCAAGCGCTTCGGCTTCGCCCGGCTCCGCGGTCGTGTAGCTCGGCGCGAGATAGAGCCGTTGCATGGTTGCCCGCCCCGCGCGCGGGTCATCGAGGTTGACCCGGATCGGCGCACGGTGCCGCGGCTCGATCGGGCGTGGGTCGCGAACCCGCTCGACGTTGGCGGGAATCTTGCCGTAGGTCTCTTGCGCGAGTTTCTTCACCTCATCGGCCGTCACGTCGCCGGCGACGATCAGGATCGCGTTGTTCGGGGCATAGTAGCGCTCGTAGAAGCTGAGCGCCTTTTGGCGGTCGAGGGTCCGCATTTCATGCTCCCAGCCAAGGATCGGAATGCCATAGGGATGCGACTGATAAAGCGCTGCGTTCACCTGTTCGCTGAGGATGTTCGAGGGATCGTTCTCGACCCGCGACCGGCGCTCTTCGAGAATGACCTTCCGTTCGGTGACGACGTCCTTCTCCAGAAGCTTCAGATTGACCATGCGGTCCGCTTCCATCTCCATCACCAGCGGCAGGCGATCCTTCGCCACGCGCTGGAAGTAGGCCGTCGCGTCGTGGCCCGTGAAGGCATTATCCTGGCCACCATTTCGGGCGATGATCTTGGAGAACTCTCCTGGCGCCACCTTGTCGGTGCCCTTGAACATCAGGTGTTCGAGAAAATGGGCGATGCCGGATGCGCCGCGCGGTTCGTCGGCCGCGCCAACCCGATACCACACCATGTGTGTAGCAACCGGCGCGCGGTGATCTGGGATCACGACCACCTCCATGCCGTTCTTCAGCTTGAAGTGGGACACTTTGGAGGCGGCGTTCAGTTTTTCGATGGGCAATGAAATTGTCATGACGGCTGCAATAGCACAGATCGTGAGCAGAGCGGCGCGCCAGAAGGGATTTTTCGAAGCGACTTCATGGGTCATGTGAGGAACCGGTTTGTCTCATCTTGGGGTTGCAGACGCTTATACGCAACGGCGCCCGCCACCGAAAGACGAATATGGGCACGGGCCGGCCCCACCGCCAGTTAATTATCGTTCAGAATGGCGTGATCCGGCGGTTTTTTTGACGAGAGCCGTGTCGATCGAATCGGAGCCTCTCTGACTCAGCGCTTTTGCGACAGGATCAAGCAATGTCCGTGTCACGTAGCCGGGCGTCCGCCAATCGGGAAACGGAATTGGCTTGGATTTGATCGAAAGGCTCTAATTCTCGTACTTGCCGGGATCGCGGTACTTGCGGCCGAGCAACCGGCCCTTCCCGAAGATGCCGGGTTTGCGCTCCATCGGGTCCATGAGTTTCTCGAACTCGTCGATATCCGCCTTGGGATCGAAGTTGCCCTTGTCCTCGTACTCTTTCTTTTTGCGGAACTCTTCCTGGGCTTCGGCCTTCTGGACCTCTTGTGCATCGGTCGGCCAGTTCTGCGGGGCCGAATTTGCCGTCTCTTGTTGCGGCGCAGGCAGCCGTGCACGGTCCGGCGGCAGGAGCAACGGCGCCCGGTCCGGCACGGTCGGCTCTTTTTTGTTTTTCTTGCCTGTCAGACCCAACCGGTCGAAACCCGGGCCGTCCAGTTCGACGCCCCCGGCACAGCCGGCGAGGAGTGCCGCGGCGGCGACGGCCGGCACCAGATGCCTCAAGGTCTTGGCAAATCTCGGCATTCTACGGACCCGCCCCCGGGGTTTGCAGTTTCCAATTCGGCGAATTCTCGAAGTCTACAAACGGCCTATGGCGTGTTTGAGACCTTTTTGTGGCTGCCGAATATCGAGTCATACAGAAGTCCAACGACACCGGCAACGATCGCGGCATCGGCAATGTTGAAAACGTACCAGTAGAAGCCGAATGCATGGAACGAGAAAAAGTCCGCGACGGCGCCGTGCACCAGCCGGTCGATCAGATTTCCAACGCCGCCGCCAAGGATGAGCCCGAGGGCAGCGGCGCCGAGCGACGTGGTGCTGCGGGCAAGCCAGAACACCATCACCGTGAGCGCGACAACCACGATGCCGATCAGCAAGTACCGGCCCGTCGTGCTGTCCTGCTGAAACATGCCGTAGCTGATCCCCCTGTTCCAGACCATCACCAGGTCGAAGAAGGGCGTCACCGTGACGGTGCCCTTCGACTCGATCTTGAAGACCTCGAGCATCCACCATTTGATCGCCTGGTCCACGACCATGGTCACGACGGCGATGATGAGCCCGAACCGGGACAGGGGTCCCCACAGCCAGTTGCGCCGCGACTTGCGTGCCATGACGGGTGCTACTCTGCCGCCATCCGTCGCGCATCGAACTGGCGCACGGCCTCGGCGTCACGGGGCGTCAGATCTGGAAACTCGGGATCGGAGCCGACCTCGGGCAGAATTTTCCAGGACCGGGCGCACTTTTTCCCCTGCGCCGGTTTCGGTACGACCGCCACTCCGGAGACATCGTCGAGCCGGAACGCGTTCGCCGGCCCCTCGCCCTTTTCCAGGACCGCCTGGCTGGTGATGGCGATTTCGCCCCAGTCATATCCGGAGACGAGATCAAAAAGGGCAGCGTCTGAGATGAAGATCTCAGGTGCGGCCTCAAGGCTCGACCCGATACGCTTCTCCTGGCGTTCGATCTCCAGTGCGCCCGTAACAACGCGCCGCACCTGCCTGATCTTGCGCCATTTTTCGGCCAGTTCGTCGTTGCGCCAGCTTTCGGGAACTTCCGGGAAAAGGCGCAGATGGACAGACGCACCGTCATCGGCGTTCCGGGAAATCCATGCCTCGTCCATGGTGAAGCACAGCATCGGTGCAAGCCACGCGGTCAGGCAGGAAAACAGATGATCGAGGACCGTCAGGCTGGCGCGCCGCACAATGCTGTCATAGGGGTCGCAGTAGAGCGCGTCCTTGCGGATATCGAAATAGACGGCCGACAGGTCGATGGTGCAGAAATTGAACAGGGCGGAGAAGATCCGCTTGAAGTCGAACGCGTCGTATTCCCGCCGCACCAACGCATCGAGCTCGCTCAACCGGTGCAGCATGTAACGCTCCAGCTCCGGCATGTCCGACGGCTCGACCGCGAGGCCGGGTTCGTAGTGCGCCAGATTGCCGAGCATGAAGCGGATCGTGTTGCGCAGCTTGCGATAGGCGTCGATGTTGGACTTGAGGATTTCCGGTCCGATCCGCAGATCTTCCGTGTAGTCGGAGCTCATGGCCCAGAGCCTGAGGATCTCCGCGCCGGACTGCTTGATGACGTCTTGCGGGAACACCTGATTGCCGAGCGATTTCGACATCTTTCGCCCGTCCTCCGCCATGACGAACCCGTGCGTCAGCACCGCCTCGTAGGGTGCCCGGCCGCGCGTCCCGCAGGATTCGAGCAGCGAGGACTGGAACCATCCGCGATGCTGGTCGGACCCTTCGAGGTAGAGCGACGCGGGCCATTTGAGATCGGCACGCTCCTCGAGCACGAAGGCATGGGTGGAGCCTGAATCGAACCACACGTCGAGAATGTCGTCGACCTTCTCCCAGTCATCCGGATTATCGACCAGGCCGTCGAGAAAGCGCTCCTTCGCGCCGTCGGCGAACCACGCGTCGGCCCCTTCGGCCTCGAACGCGGATTTGATGCGCGCGATCAACTCCTGGGAACCGGGGTAGTCCTTGCCCGGAATGATCGTTTCGTAGGCGTTCGAGCTTGCATTGCTGTTCCGGAACACCGTGATCGGCACGCCCCAGGCACGCTGGCGCGAAATCACCCAGTCCGGCTTGCTCTCGATCATGCCGGTAATGCGGTTCTGGCCGGTCGCCGGCACCCAGCGCGTCTCCTCAACCGCCTTGAAGGCGCGCGCGCGCAAAGTGTCGCCCTCGCCCTCCATGTCCTGGTCCATGGCGATGAACCATTGCGGCGTGTTGCGGAAGATGACCGGCTTCTTGGAGCGCCAGGAATGGGGATAGTCATGCTTCAGCCGGCCGCGCGCAATCAGCGCATTCGCCTCGATCAGCGCGTCGATGACGGCATCGTTGGCATCGCCGAACTTGCCCTTGTCATCGACCACGCGCTTGCCTTCGAACCCGGGCGCCTGCGCCGTGAAGAAGCCGTTCTCGTCGACCGTGTAGGGAATGGTGGTATCGATGCCGCGCGCATCCAGGTCTGTGCGGTTCTCCATCCAGACTTCGAAGTCCTCCCGGCCATGGCCGGGCGCGGTATGCACGAATCCCGTGCCCGCGTCTTCGGTCACGTGATCACCGGCGAACAGCGGCACGTCGAATGCGTAACCCATGTCACGAAGCGGGTGATGGCAGGTCTTGACGTCGGCAAGATTGACATCGCAAACGCGGGTCCAGTCGTCGATGCGCGCGGCTTCGCGGACCGATTCGGCTAGCGCATCGGCGATGATGTATTTGTCGCCCGCTTTCGCCCAATTGTCTTCCGGCGCGCCCGTCACTTCGAAAAGCCCGTAGGTGATCGATGGCGAATAGCAGATCGCCCGGTTGCCCGGAATGGTCCAGGGGGTTGTCGTCCAGATGATGATCGATGCGCCTTTGAGGGGGCCGTCAGCATCCACCACCGGAAACTTGGCCCAGATGGTCGGGCTGGTGTGCTCCTGATACTCGACTTCGGCTTCCGCCAGCGCGGTGCGTTCCACCACCGACCACATCACCGGTTTCGACCCGCGGAACAACAGCCCGTTCATGGCGAACTTCATCAACTCGTTCGCGATCACCGCTTCCGCGTCGAACGACATGGTCGTGTAGGGATTGTCCCAGTCCCCGGTCACGCCGAGCCGCTTGAACTCCTCGCGCTGCACGTCGATCCAGTGCTCGGCAAACTCGCGGCATTCGCCCCGAAACGTGTTGATCGGAACGTCGTCCTTGTTCTTGCCCTGCTCGCGGTATTGCTCCTCGATCTTCCATTCGATGGGCAGGCCGTGGCAATCCCAACCGGGAACGTAATTGGAGTCGAACCCCATCATCTGCTGCGAGCGGGTGACGACGTCCTTGAGGATCTTGTTAAGCCCGGTGCCGATATGGATGTTGGCGTTGGCGTAGGGCGGGCCGTCATGGAGGATGTACTTCTCGCGTCCCTTTGCGGCCTCGCGCAGGCGCTCATAGAGCCCGAGTTCCTCCCATCGCGCCAGCAACTCCGGCTCGCGTTTTGGCAGGCCCGCCTTCATTGGAAAGTCGGTTGAAGGCAGAAACAGGGTTTCGCGCCAGTCGCGCCCGTCGCCGCCCTTGCTGTTGGTGTGCTTGGCGTCTTGTTTGGCCATGATTTGTGCTGCCGAATGTCCGCTGAAGATCGCGTTCTAGCAATCGCGAGGTGAACAATAAAGGGCCGAATAGCTCACTTCAGCGCCCGCGCCAACGGATAACGGGCAATCGGGTCGTCCGTTGCCAGATCGGCGAGAACCGCCCGCGAGACCTCGCAGTCCTTCGTCATTTGCGTCACCAAGTCCTCGGCGCTCTCGAACTTCTCATCGGGGCGCAGGAATTCGATGATCTCGAGCTCGATCTCCTCGCCGTACAGGTCGCCGGAAAACTCGAAAAGAAACGTCTCGATGGACGGCGCGCCGTCGTCGAAGCTCGGACGCGTCCCGAGATAGGACGCGCCGTCGAAACGTCCGGACCGCGTGTGGATGCGAACGGCGTAGATTCCGTACTTCAGCGCGAAGCCGCGCGGGACCGCGATGTTCGCCGTCGGGAACCCGATCAGCCTGCCGCGCTTGTCACCGCCGACGACCGTGCCACGCACCCGCCACCAGTATCCCAGCTCCTCGGCCGCCGCGCGCGTTTCGCCGTTGCGCAGGTGCTCGCGGATGCTGCTGGAGGAAAAGACGTCGCTCCCCTCGCCCTGGGGCTCGACGATGGTGACGCCGAACCCATGACTTTCGCCGAGCTGGCGCAGCACGGCGGCGTTTCCGTCACGCCCTTTGCCGAATTTGAAATCGCTGCCCGTCACGACATGGGACACGCCGAGGCCGCCGACCAGGATTTCACTGACGAACTCCGCCGCGGGTCGTGCCGACAGTGCGGCATCGAAGGATTGGACGACGGTCATATCTAGGCCCATGGCCTCGAAGAGCTCAAGTTTCACAGCTTCCGGGGTCAGGCGAAAGACCGGCTTGTCGGGTTGAAAGAAATCACGCGGGTGTGGCTCGAAGGTCATCACCCCGGAGTGTGTATCACCGGATTTGGCGGCCGCGAGGGCCGCACCGAGCACGGCCTGGTGGCCGCGATGCACACCATCGAAATTACCGATGGCAACGCTCGCACCCTTGAGCGCGTCCGGACAGCTATTTGCGCTTTCGATTGTCTGCATGGAACGCCGGCAAGTCGTGTGTGCGCCGGCGCCCCCCGCCGACACTTAACCTTCGGGACGGCTCGGTACCAGAATAACGGCCTCACCGTCCAGAACGGTCTTACCATCCACGCGACAATCACACGAAAAGATAACCCGCTTCTTCTCAGGCAACAGGTCGGAGATGCGGGCCACAGCGACGACTTCGTCGTTGATCTTCACCGGGGCCCGGAAATTCAGGCTCTGCGAAATGTAAATCGCGCCCGGCCCGGGAAGCTTGGTGCCGAGCACCGTTGAGAGGAGGCTCGCGGTCAGAATGCCGTGGGCAATTCGTTCCTTGAAGACCGTTCCCGACGCAAAATCGTCGCACAGGTGCACCGGGTTGTTGTCTCCCGAGATATCGGCAAACGACTGGATATCGTCATGCGTGATCCGCTTGCTATGGCTCGCCTCCATACCGACTTGGAGATCCTCGATATAGTACGTCGGCCACGCCCCACCATTGTTGCCACCGTTCTGCATTCCCCGAATCCTTCTCGCAGGTTGTTATTGCGGCGCACAATAGTCGACGCATGGGTTTGCTGCAACTGCTCAATCACGCCAGGGTAAAGCGATCTGCCCGACAAACGATCACAGCCGATTCACAACCCTTGCGTGCAAAATCTGGTGGTTAACCCAAATTTTAGGTCCACAGCCTATTGTGCGCTTGTAAGACGCGAGCACCCGGTCACATTGACGGCGTCCGGGAGACGGCCTGCGTCCGTTTGCGAAGTACTGACTAAAGTTTGCCCGATAAGAGGGGGATGGAGAGCGACATGGCGGTTGATCTTTCAATGCCCGTGCTTGTGGTCGACGACTACAAGACGATGATCCGCATTATTCGCAATCTTCTGAAGCAGCTTGGTTTTTCCGATGTTGACGATGCCGCCGACGGCACCGAGGCACTGGGCAAGATGCGCGAGAAGAGATATGGCCTGGTGATTTCGGACTGGAACATGGAACCGATGACGGGGTACGAGCTCCTGAAAGAGGTTCGGTCCGATGAGGGCTTGGCCCGCACGCCGTTCATCATGGTGACCGCGGAATCCAAGACCGAGAACGTCATTGCCGCCAAAAAGGCCGGCGTGAACAACTACATTGTCAAGCCGTTCAACGCGGCGACTTTGAAGTCGAAGATCGACGCCGTTTTCGGCGAATAATCAATCTTTCATAGACCCCCGCGCGACATGTGTTCGCGCGGGCCGTCTGATCGGTAACTTCGGGCCACGACGGAGTATGTTGGCGCATGGCTTCGAAATCGCATGCTAAAGTGCGCGCGGCCGCGGATGGGCTGTGTGAAAAGGACGATATCTCACTGGTGGACGTTCTGACGCTGGCGGAAGCGTCGATCCAGTCCATGAAGTCCTTCATCGACAGTCTCGATTCCAAGGTTTACAGCGAATTCCGCGACATCGCGCAGTACATCCAGAAGACCAAATCGGAGATCGGCCACTTGCAGGCCAATGATCTGCGGTCGAAGCACATCCCGGAAGCCGGCCACGAACTGGGCGCCGTGGTCAGCTCGACGGAAGAGGCGACGACCAAGATCATGGAATGCGCCGAGGCCATACTCGAGGCTGATGCCGGCGACGCGGAAGCCTACCAGCAGCTTGTCAACGACAAGGTGATGGTCATCTTCGAGGCCTGTTCTTTCCAGGACCTGACGGGTCAGCGTATCGCCAAGGTGGTCGAGACTCTCGAGCATATCGAGACGCGCGTGGGGCGGTTCGCCGCCGCCATCGGTGCGGAGGACGTCGCGGGCGAGGCGTGCGAGAAAGAGAAGAAGCGCAACAAGCGCAAGAAAGACCTCATTCTCAACGGACCCGCCAAAAAAGGCGAAGGCGTCAGTCAGGACGACATCGACGCCCTTCTGAACGGCTAGGGAAACCGCATTACCACGATAGCCGCTTCTGGGCGGCTATCGGTCTGGTCGAACTCCCCTCAAACACACGCTGCAGGGCGTCCGCGCTCAGAGGCTGTTCGTTGTGCGTGCCGTCGATATGCAGCGCGCTTGCGACAAAAACGATGTCCATCCCCGCGCCGGAGGCCCCGGCCACATCGGTTCTGAGGCTGTCTCCGATACAGAGAATGCGGTTCGCCGGAACCTTGCGGCCTTTCGCTTCAGCAACCCTGGCCATCGCCATGTCGTAGATCGGCGCGTGCGGCTTGCCGGTATAGATGACCTTGCCGCCGAGCACCTCATACGCCTCCGCGAGCGCTCCCGCGCAATAAATCAAGCGATTGCCGCGCTCGACCTGGACGTCCGGATTTGCGCAAACCATCTCAAGATCCCGGTCGCGCATGCGCGAAAGAACATCCGCATAGTCGTCCGGCGTCTCGGTCAGATCGTCATAGAGGCCCGAGCACAGGACCAGCGACGCGCCCTCGAAATCGGCAAGCTGGAGATCAAGTCCCTCAAGCAAGGGCTGGTCCCTCACCGGCCCGAGGTGAAAGACCGGCTCGTCACGGCGCTCGACGAGGACATGCCTAGTCGTATCGCCCGACGTGACGATGGCGTCGTATGCCTCCTCCGATACGCCGATCTGCTCGAGTTGCCGTGCGACGGCGCCGCCCGGGCGTGGCGAATTGGAAATCAGGACGACGGTCCCGCCGTCCTTGCGGTAGCTGCGGCAGGCGTGCTCCGCGTCCTTGAACCGGCGCACACCGTTGTGCAGGACGCCCCAGATATCGCATAGCCACGCGTCGTAGCCGTTCGCGACGGACTCGATCGACTGCACTATGGGAATGGGGTCATGCGCGTTCATGGCGCGTGGGTAGACACTGCGAGAGCGCGGGTCAAGCGGCCGTCTCGGCCTACGCCGCCGCGACCGAACTCCTGTCGTTGAAGATCTCCGGGCGAACCGGTCTGGGTTCCGAGAACAGGAACCCCTGCCCGAGCTTGATGTTGTAGTCCAGAAGACGGGCAAGCTCCGGCTCGCTCTCGATTTTCGAGATGATCAACTGGATCCCGAACCTTTCAAGGTAACTGCGCATGTCAACCGCGTGTATCTGCGCATTCGCCGTGTCCATGCCGTTCAGCATCACATCGGCGTCGACCTTGATGAAGCGGAAGCCCCGCTCGCTCATGGCCTGGTAGTCGAGATCAAGGTTCGTGACCTGATCGAGCGAAAACCTGAAGCCGAGCGCGGCGAGCGTGGCGAGGCTTTCCTGCTCCACCGGCCCGCAATGCTCGATCATCGCCTGCGAGAATTCGAAATACATGCTTTCCGCCAGGCCGCGGTTCTGTTCCATGAAGCCGACGAACTCGGGAAAGAACTCCGGATCGAGCAGAGAGTTGACCGAGATGTTGCAGAACACGCCGCGGGCGCTGCTGCGCTTCTCCAGACGCCTCAGGACCTGCACGCTCCGGAACAGCATGACGTTGTCGATCGCCGACATGATACCGGCCGACTCCGCCGGCCCCATATAGGCCTGCGGCAACAGCAACTCGCCGGCGTCATTGCGCAGCCGCGTCAGCGCCTCGTAGTAGCGCACGCGCCGCTGCGGCACCATCATGATCGGCTGCAGGTAGAGCTCGATCCGGTTGCTCTCGATCGATCTGCGCACCTCTTCGATGATGGGCGCGGTTTCGACGTGCGACGCGGCTGCGGGCTCGGCTTGGGCCCCGGATGGTGCCTGCGGAACGTCCGGCACCGGATCAGGGACCGCGACTTCGGCTTGCGGTGGCGGCGGAACCGGGGTGGCGGCCATTTGCGCCTCAGACGCGTCCGGCGCCGGCGGAACATCAGGTTCGTAATGGACTTCCGGAACGTCGGGCTGCACCTCCTGCGACGCCTCCGGCGCGCTCACCGCGGCCGGCTGTTGTTGCTCCAGCGTCTCCGGAGCCGTCTCCACCTCTTCAGCCCTTGCCGGCGGTTCGCTCTGCTGCGGCGCCGCGGTGGCAAGGTCCTCGGTCGCCGTTTGCTGCCCGGCCGGCTGCGTGCTCCGCAGCGACGCCCGCTGGCTGACGGCGATGTGCTCCGCCATTTGCTTCACGAGGGTTTCAACCATTTGCAGCTCGGCGCTCAGATCCTCGTAGCGCTCGCGCGACTCGATCTGAAGCTGGGTCCGCAGCGCCTCCTGACGCGCGTCCAGACGGTCCACCTCGGCGGCCAGCCGTTGAATGCGGGCAGGATCGACTTCGGTGCGGTCACGGCGAACGAGCGCGACTTCGTGATCCAGGGCCTCGATGCGCTCCGCCAAAGCCTCGATCTGCTGAACGCGATCCGACAAACCGTCGATCTGCGCCACCTTTGCCGCAAGCTGCGCCAAGTGCTCGCTGTCCCCGTTCAGTCCGCCCTTGTAGGCCGTCTCGAGCGCATTGACGCGATCCACGGCATAGGCCGCGCGCTGCGAACCTATGAACGCCGCCTGCGCGCAGATCATGACGAGAAAGAGCGTGACAGCGGCGATGAGCGATCCCACCAGACCCAGGCCGACCTGCAAGTACAACCCTGCGCCAAAAGCCATCGCCGCCAAGGCCATGGCGCTTGGGACAAGCGTCTCAACAAGAACGGGCTTGAGCCGGTTCAGCAGATTTGCGTTGGTCTTGCGGTCTTTCATGCATTCCGAATCAGTTAACCGCCGCTTGGCCGATCCTTCATCTTTCGCCGGTTGAGGGCAACACGGTTTTTGCCGGTCTTCCACAAAGGGTCTGCTCTCCCGACCCCGGCATTCGGAGCAACCGTTCGGGTGCCGTTCGCATCACGGATCTCTCACCCGGTTGTGAGCAAAGGTGACGGCGGGCGCCCCTTTGACCCGCTTATCCTTCAAGTCGGCAGTGCGCTGCGCAATCCCTGCGCATGTCGCCGCTGCCACTATCTCTGGGAGGGTAATTTCATGCTGAAACAATGCAGTCTTCTTGGCGTTGGTGTCGCTGCCGCGGGCGTGATTGCTGTCGGTCTGACCATGGGGTCCGCCTACAGCCAGATGAAGCCGTGCTGCGACGAAGAGAGCATCAAGTACTCGCAGGATCTGTGGTCCGTACTGACAAAGGCCAACCTGGTCGGCGCAAGCGCCAGGCAGGATGCGCCTTACGAGGGACAGGCGCCGCACGGCGCCGTGCTTGAAACCATCACGTCAGAGGCAACGGTCAACGGGCACAAGGGCATGCTCGTGGTGAAGCGTAACTATGGCGGGGACGGCGTCAGCGTCGATGCCGTCAAAAATGACCCCGCCAAATACCTGAAGGCCGTCACCGTGATGTTCAAGCGCGAAGCCGGGTACGACCCGGACAACGCCAACTGGTTCTGGGCGAAGTACAAACCCGACGGATCGCTGGACAAGAATCCCAAGGGCATGGAGCTCGCCGGCCGCGTGATGAAGGGCGCGGACAAGGGCTGCATCGCCTGTCACTCCGCGGTGAAAGAGAACGACTATCTGTTCGGCAAGCAGAGCTAGGGCCGCTCGGTTCATTGGAGTATCCCAAAAAACTCGATAAGGCGGGCGCCAGGCCCGCCTTTTTTTGCCGACGCCTTGCAGCGGCAAATCGGTGCCCTATATATCGCGCAACCTCCCAACCGATCCCGGTGCCGGATTCACCGTGGCGCGCCGGTATGTCGCAGAAACGCTTGACAAAAATCGAGCATTTCATTATCTCACTCGTCATCTGTTAGCACTCAACTCAGAAGAGTGCTAACTTCCATCTCAAAATCGAAAGAGAAGCGAATTTTCTCTTTGTAAAACAAAGTGTTAGCAGGAGTTAGCAACGATGAAATTTCGTCCACTCCATGACCGCGTCGTTGTTCGGCGCATCGAGGAAGACCAGAAAACCGCAGGCGGGATCATCATTCCCGACACGGCGGCTGAAAAGCCCCAGACCGGCGAGGTCATTGCAGTTGGTCCCGGCGCCCGCAGCGATACCGGCAAGATCGAGGCCCTGGACGTCAAGAGCGGCGACAAGGTTCTGTTCGGCAAATGGTCGGGCACCGAGGTCAAGATCGACAACCAGGAACTCCTCATCATGAAGGAGTCCGACATCATGGGCGTGCTGCAGTAGCAGCAACCCGGTGAACCGCCGGCGTCACTGGACGCCGACCCCCAAGCAAACAGACGTAGTGTTCAAATCTAGGAGTCAGTAATGGCTGCAAAAGACGTGAAATTTTCGACCGACGCGCGCGACAAGATGATGCGTGGCGTCGACATCCTGGCCAATGCCGTGAAGGTCACGCTTGGTCCGAAAGGCCGTAACGTCATTCTCGACAAGTCTTTCGGTGCGCCGCGCACCACGAAGGACGGCGTGACCGTTGCCAAGGAAATCGAGCTCGACGACAAGTTCGAAAACATGGGCGCGCAGATGCTGCGCGAGGTCGCCAGCAAGACCAACGACGAGGCCGGCGACGGCACCACCACCGCGACCCTGCTCGCGCAGTCGATCGTGCGCGAGGGCCTCAAGGCCGTGGCCGCGGGCATGAACCCGATGGACCTGAAACGCGGCATCGACAAGGCCGTCGCCGAGGTCGTCAAGGATATCTCCGCAAAATCGAAGAAGGTCAGCTCGTCCGACGAGATTGCCCAGGTCGGAACGATTTCCGCCAATGGCGAGAAAGCCATCGGCGACATGATTTCCGAGGCCATGCAGAAGGTCGGCAACGAGGGCGTCATCACCGTCGAGGAAGCCAAGAGCCTCGAAAGCGAGCTGGATGTCGTCGAAGGCATGCAGTTCGACCGCGGCTACCTCTCGCCCTACTTCATCACCAATGCGGAAAAGATGATCTGTGAACTGGATGATCCCTACATCCTCATTCACGAGAGCAAACTGTCGAACCTGCAGGCGATGCTCCCGGTTCTCGAGACCGTCGTCCAGTCCGGCAAGCCGTTGCTGATTATCGCCGAGGACGTCGAGGGCGAAGCCCTCGCCACGCTGGTGGTCAACAAGCTGCGCGGCGGCCTCAAGGTTGCCGCCGTCAAGGCGCCCGGCTTCGGCGACCGCCGCAAGGCGATGCTGCAGGACATCGCGGTCCTGACCGGCGGCCAGGTCGTATCCGAGGATCTCGGCATCAAGCTTGAGAACGTGACCCTCGACATGCTCGGCCGCGCCAAGCGCATTTCGATCACCAAGGACGACACGACGGTGGTCGATGGTGCCGGCAAGAAGGGCGACATCGAAGCCCGCGTGGGTCAGATCCGGGCCCAGATCGAGGAGTCGTCCTCCGACTACGACAAGGAAAAGCTGCAGGAGCGCATGGCGAAACTCGCCGGCGGTGTTGCGGTGATCAAGGTCGGCGGCGCCACCGAGGTCGAGGTGAAGGAGCGCAAAGACCGTGTGGACGACGCGCTGAACGCCACCCGCGCTGCGGTCGAGGAAGGCATTGTTCCGGGCGGCGGCGTCGCCCTGCTTCGCGCCTCGCGGTTCATCGACGTGACGGGCGACAACGAGGACCAGGAGGCCGGCATCAACATCGTGCGCCGCGCCCTTCAGGCCCCGGTTCGTCAGATCGCCGAGAACGCCGGTGTCGAAGGTTCGATCGTCGTCGGCAAGATCTTCGACGAGAACAAGGCCAACTACGGCTACGACGCCCAGAGCGGCAAGTATGGCGACCTGGTGAAGGAAGGCATCATCGATCCGGCGAAGGTGGTACGCACCGCCCTGCAGGACGCGGCCTCCGTCGCCAGCCTGCTGATCACGACGGAAGCGGGCGTTGCCGAATCGCCGAAGAAGGAAGAGCCCGCCATGCCGGCCGGTGGCATGGACGGTATGGGAGGCATGGGCGGCATGATGTAGCCCCCCGTTCCCCAGCGATTCATCGCTTGAACAAGGGCCGTCCCGGGCAACCGGGGCGGCCTTTTCTTTTGTACATCTGACCAAGGCTGCCCGTCAGAGCCTCTTCGACCAAATCGGAGCCATTCTGACGGCGCGGTTTTGCGACAGGATCAAGCAAAGACCCGCGGCGCAACCGTTTGGCAAGGCACTTGCGGTACAAACATTGCATCAATCTGTGGTTGTTCCGTTTGGATCGAAATTCCTTCGGGAATTCAATGCGTAAAGGCAACACGTTCGCCGATCCCGGAACCCGTGCGTTGTGCCATTTCGACAAGACAGGCGGTGGTCTGCGTGCCGGAACAGGCGAGGAGTGAACGAGCGGTGCCAAAACCGGACGTGTTAACCATAGAAGTTCACCGAGACGTCACCGCGTTGAGAGACGTCTGGCGCGCCTTCCAGGCACGCACGAATGCGGGGCCGCATGACACCTGGGAATGGAACGACGCGTGGCTGCGGACGGCGGGTGCGTCAACCACCCCGTTGATCGCCATCGGCACGACCGAACGAGAGGGGATCGTGTTCTTGTTGCCCCTGGCGATCCGGCGGCGCGGCGCGTTCGCCGTGCTTGAATGGCTGAGCGCCGAGCAGGGAAACTATGCATCCGGGTTGTTCCTGAGTGGCGCGTGGGAGAAATCCGATCTGCCGCGCGGCAACGCGCTATTCGCTCATCTTGCTGAAACCTTGCCGCCGTTCGATGCGGTCCACCTGACGAACCAGCCGCACGACAGCAGCGAAAACGGGACCCCGCTTGCAAACCTGCCCGGCATGGAGATGGCGAGCGCGGGCTACGCCTTCCCCTTGAGCGAAGACTGGACCGCGCACTACAAGCGGCGCTTCGGTCGGCGCATCCGCGCGGATCTGCGGCGCAGGGAACGCCGGTTGGGCGAGCGCGGAGAGGTCCGCCTTCGTGACGTTTCATCGGATGCGGAACTCAAGGCCGCCATGGAACGGATGATCGAGGACAAGCGGCGCTGGTTCGCGAGCCGGGGCATCCGCGACTTCTTCGCCGATGAGGCGATGCGCGATTTTTACCTGGCGCTGATGCGCACACCGACGGGCAAGGACGGACCCCGCCTTGAGCTGTTTGAACTGACCGTGGGCGGTCGGCCGGCCGCCGCCAATCTCGGCTATGTCCACAACAATGTGTTTTACGGCCTGATCTCGACGACCGCCGACGGGCCGATGCTGCGCTACGGACCGGGCAATATCCTGTTCCTGCGGCTGATCGAGCATCTCGCCGCCAGGGGCATCGAACGGATGGATTGCGGCGCCGGGGATGACGAGAACAAGCTCCGGTGGTGCAACATCAAGCGGCCGCGGCGGCATACGATCGTTGCGACCACCCTCAAGGGCCGCTGCTACACCACGGGGCTCAAGACCAAGCTTCTGGCAAAGCAGCGCATCAAGAACTCGACCTGGATGTGGATGCTGGCAAAGCGCCTGAGGCAGTTCGGCGCGGCCGGCGGCACGCGACCGCCGTCGCCAAGCCGCGCTGCCATGGACTCAGCCGCCGTTCGTGTCCAGCCGTGAGATGATCTCCACCAGCGCATCGCTCGACCCCGGCTGCCATTCCGCGGTTTTCGATTTCGCCAGAACGGCCTGGCTTTTCAGGATCAACCCGTCTGAAAGCACCTTGAGGTGATTGGCCTTGAGCGTGGTTCCGGTCGACGTGATATCGACGATCATCTCCGCCGTACCCGCCGCGACAGTGCCTTCGGTGGCGCCGAGGCTTTCCACCAGCCGGTAGCCCGTGACGCCCTTGTCGGAAAAGAAGCGGCGCGTGAGGTTCATGTATTTCGTGGCAACGCGCAGCCGCCGTCCGTGCCGGCGGAAGAACACGGCGGACACGTCTTCGAGGTCACCCATCCTCGAGACATCGATCCAGCATTCCGGCACGGCCACGACCACATCCGCCTTGCCGAAGCCGAGCGGACGAACGATTTCGGTTCGCGATACCCCGTCGCGGCCCGACTCGCGAATGAGGTCCTCGCCGGTAATGCCGAGGTGAACGCGGCCGAGGCTCAGGTCGTTGGCGATTTCCGCGGCGGAGAGAAAGGCGATCTCCACGTCGCTCTGCCCCCCGATCTCGCCGCGATAACCGCGTTCGTGCCCGGTCTTGCGGACCGGCAATCCCGCCGCCTCGAAGAGCTTGCCGGCCTGCTCCATGAGCCGTCCCTTGGACGGAAGCGCCAGAATGAGGGGTTCGCCGCTCATGCCGCGCCTCCGCGAACCGCCGCCAGCAGGCGCTCGGTGTGAATGGCCGATCCCACGGCGGGCGTCGGCCTCTGCGCCCCGAGACTTTCCAGCAGGTCGTCATATCGGCCGCCGCCAGCAACTTGGCCGGCCCGCCCCCGCCCGGGCAATTCGATCTGGAAGACGTGTCCGGTGTAATACTCGAGGTCGCGCCCGAACTCGGCGCTGAACGTCACCGCCCCGACATCGATCCCGGCCTCACCCAGGCGGTCCAGCCGGTCGTGGGCGGCGGAAAGGGCACCATCCATGTCGAGCCCGGCCCCCTTGGCGTCCTTGCCGATGCGATCGAGCGCGTTCCGCGCCGGTTCGGAGACGGCAAGATAGGCTTCGATCAGTTTCACCGTTTCACCGGAGAGCGGTTGCTCCTTGGCGTCCGCAGCCCTGTCGAGAAGGCGTTCGGTGATCTCGGCCAGTGTCCGCGCGCCTTCTATCGGGATGCCCGTCTCGTCCAGATGCGTCGCGACGCGCGCGCCCGATCCCCCGGCGTCGTCGATATCGAGGCTCGCCAGCAATTTGGCCTCGTCGCCGGTCATTTCACCCGCCGGCGTGGTCGAAAGCTGCCGCAGCAGATTGCGGAACACGGGCGGACGCCAGAAGAAGTGATGCATGCGCAGGCGCCAGCGTTCGGGAATGTCGAGGGCCGCCACGAATGCCGCGAACAGGCCGAGATCGCCGATCCGTATCGAGAACGTCTTCAGGCCGGCGTCGCGAACGGCGGCGACCGCCAAGCCGGTCACCTCGGCCTCGGCGCCCGAACGGTCAGACCCGCCGATATATTCGATCCCCGCCTGGCGGAACTCGCGCGGCCGCGTCTCATCGCCGCCGCCCGGCTGATAGCGGAAGGCAGGGCCGTTGTAGCACAGCCGCGCCTCGACATCGGCTTGCGGGTGACGCTCCAGATAGACCCTGCAGGCTGGCAAAGTGACGTCGGGACGCAGACACAGCTCTTCGCCGTCGAGATCGGTGAACACATATGTGCGCCCGCGAATGGCCTCTCCCATACGATCGAGGAACAGATTCGCGGGCTGCAGGTAGGCGGGTGCGACGAGCTCATAGCCCCGCGCGTTGAACAGCTCGGTGATGGCATGGGCCTGCGCCTGAAGCGCGGCATAGCTCGCTGTGGGTTCGGCGACCATCGGTTCAGGCCCGATGCCGTTCGAGCACGTCCTGCACCGCCTCGACGAGTTTCTCTTCGGGAACGGCAAACTGTGCCGGACGCTCGGCGCGCCATTCCTCGTTGGAGGCGACGGACTGGGCGGCCTTCGCCCCTTCGATCAGATCCTTGATCTGGACCTCGCCCTTCTCCTTCTCGTCGGGCCCCTGAATGACCACGCAGGGCGCACCGCGCTGGTCGGCATATTTGAACTGCTGCCCCATCTTGCCGCTGCCGAGATAGAGTTCCGCGCGGATACCGGCATCGCGCAGCCTGCCGACAAGGGCCTGATAGTCGGCGATCGCCGCCTTGTCGAAAACGCTGACTACGACGGGTCCGAAGGGTTCCGCGTCCGTCAGTTGCCCAAGTGCGGTCAAGGCGGTGTAGAGGCGCGACACGCCGATCGAGAAGCCGGTCGCCGGAACCGGCTGGCCCTTGAAGCGCGCGACCAGCCCGTCATAGCGGCCGCCGCCGCCGACCGAGCCGAACCGTACCGGCCGGCCTTTCTCGTCCTTGACCTCGAAGGTCAGCTCCGCCTCGAAGACCGGCCCGGTGTAGTAATCGAGACCACGCACGATGGACGGGTCGACAACGACCCTGTCATCGGCGAAACCGGACGCTGAAAGGACCGCGTCCATCGATTTCAGTTCCTCCACGCCCTGTGCGCCGATGTCGTTGTCCCGGACGAGATCCGCCATTGTCGACAAGGTCCCGGTCCGTCCGTCGCTTTCGGCCTGCACGAAATCCATCAACGGTCCGATCTGGTCCGGCGCGAGACCCGCGCCCCGGGTGAAGTCGCCGGATTCGTCCTTGCGGCCCTCGCCGAGCAACAGCTTCACGCCGTCTGAGCCGAGCCGCTCATACTTGTCGAGCGCCCTCAGGATCGTCAGCCGTATGGCGAGTTGATCATCCGCATTCGGATTTATGCCGATGGAGGCCAGAACTCCGTCCAGAACCTTGCGGTTGTTGACCTTGATGACGTAGTCGCCGCGTTTCACGCCGAGCGCCTCGAGCGCGTCGGCGGCGAGCATGCACATTTCCGCGTCGGCGGCGACGGACGAGGTTCCGACCGTGTCCGCGTCGAACTGGATGAACTCGCGGAAGCGGCCCGGCCCCGGTTTCTCGTTGCGCCAGACGGGCCCTGTCTGATAGCGGCGGAACGGTCTCGGCAGTGCTTCGTAGTTCTCCGCGACATGGCGTGCCAGGGGTGCGGTCAGATCGTATCTGAGAGACAGCCACTGCTCGTCCTCGTCCTGGAACGAGAACACGCCTTCATTGGGCCGGTCCTGATCGGGGAGGAACTTGCCGAGCGCGTCGGTATATTCGAATGCGGGCGTATCGAGCGGTTCGAAGCCGTAGGACTCATACACGTCGCGGATCGTGCGCAGCATGGCGTCGCGCGCACGGATTTCCTGCGCACCGATATCCCTAAGGCCTTTCGGCAGCCGTGCCTTGAGGCGCGGCGGCTTCTTGTTCTTGCCCATGTGCTTAAAGTTCCGGCTTCGTATCAGACCCTTACGGGTGCGGCGGGTTTAGCGCATCGCCTTACCTGCAGCAAGGGCGATGCCTCTCACCCTGAGGTTGCATGATCCGGCATGGTCTGAAATTGTCGTATTTTCTTTTGACGCAATGGTGAATCGACGCAAAACTGATTGCCTCGAGAAACACCGAACCCCGTGAGGCCCCGATGCGACGCAGGTTTCTGATTCGCGCCATGGTTGTAAGCAGCCTCGCTGTGCTCGTCGGATGTGGCGACGGCGAGAAGACGGCCGCGCCCGCCAACCAACCGGCGCCGGGCGTTGAAACCACGCCGGTCGTCTCCAAACCGATTGCCGAATCGCTGGAGTTCGTCGGCCAGACGGAAGCGGTCCAGACCGTCGATCTGCGCGCCCGCGTGACCGGATTCCTGCTCGAGGAGAAATTCGAGGAAGGTTCGGAAGTGAAGAAGGGCGACGTGCTCTACGTCATCGATCCGTCCGAGTTCGACGCCAATCGCGATGCGGCCGCGGCCAAGGTCGAAGGCGTCGAGGCGACGATCCGCGAGACCGAGCTGCAGCTCGCACGCTATCGCGAGTTGCGCGACCGCGGCACGGCCAGCGAGGCCAAGCTCGACGAGGCCAAGGCCCAGGCGGGACGCGCACGCGCCGACCTCGCGGCAGCGCAGGCCGATCTTGAAAAAGCGAAGCTCGACGTCGGCTACACAAAGATCACGGCTCCGATCAACGGACGCATCGGCAAGAGTACCGTCGACGTGGGCAATCTGATCGGACCGGACAGCGGCGTGCTCGCGACGATCAACGATCTCGACCCGATACGTGTCAGCTTCGCCGTCTCCGAACGCGATTTCCTCAACTACAAGGAAGCGCAGAAAGCCGGCAAAGCGGAGGAGTACACGCCGAAGATCAAGCTGGCGAACGACCAGCTTTACGATCAGGACGGCAAGTTCGAGTTCATCGACAACCGGGTCGATCCGACCACCGGCACCATCAGACTCTATCTCGACTTCCCGAACCCGGACGGGTTTCTTCTCCCCGGCCAGTTCGTGAACGTCAATCTGATCAGCGCCGAACCCGAGAACCAGCTTGTGGTGCCGCAGGCCGCAATCCAGGAGAACCAGACCGGTCCGTTCGTGTTGATCGTCGACCAGGACGACAAGGTGGTGATGCGCCCGATCAAGACCGGTCAGCGAAACGGTCCCGATATCGCCGTGCTGGAAGGACTGACCGAGGGCGAGAAAGTCATCGTTGCCGGGATACAGAAAGTCCGACCCGGGATGAAGGTTGATCCCGTGCCGCAAAAATCCGCCGCCGTGCAGAATTAAAAGGTCTGGATGCTAAGCGCATTTTTCATCGACCGGCCGAAGTTCGCATTCGTTATCGCGATCGTCACGGTCCTTGCCGGCGCGCTGGCCATTGCCGCCCTGCCCGTCGCCGAGTACCCCGAACTCACTCCGCCGCAGGTCCAGGTCACCGCCAAGTATCCCGGGGCCAATGCAAACGTGGTCGAAGAAACGGTCGCCGCCGTGATCGAAGCGGAGGTGAACGGCGTCGAAGACATGATCTACATGTCGTCGAAGAGCGCGAACGATGGCAGCTATACGCTGACCGTAACCTTCGAGGTCGGGACCGACGGAGACATCGCCCAGGTCAACGTCCAGAACCGCGTGTCGCTGGCAACGCCGAAACTCCCCGAGGAAGTGTCGCGGCAGGGCCTTTCGGTCAAGAAGCAGTCGACGAGCATGCTGATGGTGATCGCGATGTACTCACCAAACGGCACGTATGACGATATCTTCCTGTCCAACTATGCCAGCATCAATGTGCGCGACGCGCTGTCGCGCGTGCCCGGCGTCGCCAGTGTCGATATCCTCGGCGCACGCGACTATTCGATGCGCATCTGGCTCAAGCCGGAGCGCATGACGAGCCTCGGCCTCACGGCCAGCGACGTCATCAACGCCATACGCGACCAGAACGTCCAGGTCTCGGCCGGCAGCATCGGTCAGGCCCCGGCCCCTGCAAACCAGCAGTTCCAATACACGCTTCAGGCCAAAGGCCGCCTCGCCGACGTGCAGGAATTCTCGGACATCGTCATCCGCGCCAATCCGGACGGTTCGATTATCAAGGTGGGCGACGTTGCCCGGATCGAGCTCGGGTCGGAAACCTACGGCTGGTTCGGCAAGCTGAACGGCAAGCCGGCGGCATTGCTGGCGATCTATCAGCTTCCCGACGCGAACGCGCTCGATCTCGCCACGAACCTGCGCGCCGAGATGGAGCGCCTCTCGGCGCGGTTTCCCGACGACCTCACATTCGAGGTGACGTATGACACCACGCTCTACGTCCAGACGTCGATCAAAGAGGTCCTGATCACCCTGTTGCAGGCCCTGGCGCTGGTCATTCTCGTGGTGTTCATCTTCCTGCAGGACTGGCGGTCGACGCTGATCCCCGCGATCGCGATCCCGGTGTCGCTGATCGGAACGTTCGCCGCACTGCTGGTGATGGGATTCACCATCAACACGGTCAGCCTGTTCGGGCTCATCCTTGCAATCGGCGTGGTCGTGGACGACGCCATCGTCGTTGTCGAAAACGTGCAGCGGCACATGGCCGACGGGCTCGAACCGCGCGAGGCGACGCGTGTCGCGATGCAGGAAGTGACCGCCCCGGTGATCGCGACCACGCTTGTTCTGCTTGCCGTGTTCGTTCCGGTCGCCTTCACGCCGGGACTGACGGGACGGCTTTTCGAGCAGTTCGCCGCGACCATTGCCGTCGCCGTTTCAATCTCGTCCATTAACGCCCTGACCCTCAGCCCGGCCCTGTGCGCCAGCATCCTGAAGCCGCCAAAAGAGGTTCGGCGCGGCCCGCTCGCCTGGTTCGAGAAAATCCTGAACAAGAGCCGGGACGGATATACGTGGCTGGTGCGGCGGCTGGTCAGGCTGTTGGCCATCTGCATGGTTGCGTTTGTCGGCCTCCTCGTGGTCACCGGCTGGTTCGGAACCAAGCTCCCGACCGGCTTCGTACCGCCAGAGGATCGCGGCGCGTTCTTCGTCGACATCCGTCTGCCCGATGGTGCCGCACTTCCACGCACTGCGGCGGTCGTCACGCAGGCGGAACAGATTCTCCTGGACACGCCCGGCGTTGCCAACGTTGCGGCGATCACCGGCTACTCGATCCTCGGCGGATCCGTCATTCCGAACGGCGGGCTTCTGATCGCGGTTCTCGATCCGTGGGATGAACGCGACACGCCGGAGTTGCGCCTGCGAAGCGTCCTGCAGAGCGTGACGCCGAAGCTGCTCGCCATTCCGACGGCGACCATCATCCCCTTCAACATCCCGCCGATCCCCGGGCTCGGGACCACCGGCGGTTTTGAGTTCGTGCTTCAGGACACGCGCGGGCGTCCGCCGACCGAACTTGCATCGGCACTCGGAGGCCTGATCGTCGCCGCCAACAGCGAGCCGCAGGTGGCCAACGCGTTCAGCACGTTCCGCGCCAACGCCCCGCAGCTTTTCATCGATGTCAACCGCCAGCTCGCCAAGACCAAGGGCGTCGATATCAACGAGATCTTCCAGGTGCTGAGCGCCAATTTCGGCTCCTATTACGTCAATGACTTCAACAAGTTCGGCCGGGTTTATCGCGTTTACGTGCAAGCCGAGGGCGACCGCCGGTCGACGCCCGCCGACATCGGCAAGATCTACGTCCGCAACAATGACGGCGAGATGATCCCGATGCAGAGCTTCGTCACGGTCAAACCGATACAGGGACCGGAGAGCATCGAACGCTACAACCTGTTCCGCTCGGCGGTGGTCAATGGCGGACCGGCGCCGGGCTACGCGTCGGGCCAGGCGATCGACGCCATGCAGAAGCTCGGCGACACGTCATTGCCCGACGGTTACACCTATGAGTGGACCGGCATGGCGCTTGAGGAAATCAAGGCGGCGGAGGCCGGGTCTTTCGTCTTCGTGCTCTCCATCCTCTTTGCATATCTGTTCCTGGTGGCGCAGTACGAGAGCTGGACCATCCCCTTCCCGGTCATGCTCTCGGTCGCCTTTGCGATGTTCGGCGCGCTCGGCCTGCTGCTTACCGCCGGGCTGGCCCTAAACGTCTACGCACAGGTCGGGCTGGTGCTGCTGATCGGCCTGGCGGCGAAAAACGCCATTCTCATCGTCGAGTTCGCCAAGCAACTGCGCGAGGAAGGCAAGGACATCCTTTCCGCGGCGGAAGACGCCGCGCGACTCCGGTTCCGTGCCGTGCTGATGACGGCCCTGTCCTTCATTCTCGGCGTGGCACCGCTGGTGCTGGCGACGGGGGCTGGCGCAGCCAGCCGGGTCTCCGTCGGCATGACCGTGTTCGGCGGCATGGTCGCGGCCACCATTCTCGGCGTGGTGTTCATTCCGGTTCTGTACGTGGTGTTCCAGTCGCTGCGCGAACGGGTGAAGGGAAGCCGCGTCACCCCGCCACCGGCAAAGAAGGCTGCCGCCGGAACCAAGTCCTAGACCAAAAGCCGGGTCGCAGCGATGGGGCTCTAGTCGAACAGGGCGTCGATGTCGTCCTGTGAAGCGATATCGGCGTCGTCCTCGAGCGCCGGGCCATTCAACAGGGCCTCGTCCTCATTGCGCGTGCAGGATTCTTCAAGCTCGATATCCCGGAAGGATTCCAGCCCGCCCCAGATTTCCATCATACGTCCGACCCGCTCCTCGATGAACGTGAAGGCCGCAACGACCTTGCTGATGCGCTGTCCGGTAAGGTCCTGGAAGTTGCAAGCCTCGAAGATCTTCACGACCTGGTCCTGGATATCGGACGCCGAATCCCGGTTCCGGTCCTGTCTCAGCGCCGCAACGAGATCGGCCGCGTCGTTGTCGATCTGCTCAGCCGCATGCAAGATGCTCTCGGTCGCCTGTTCCGTGCCGTCGACGATGGCGGACAATTCGTTGGTCATGCGCGAGATCTCGACCCCCTGATACTCGCCGCGGTGCAGGGTCGCGATCTCCTGCTTGGTGCGCGAGATCGCGTCGTGAATCTCCTGCAACTCGTCCTTGATCTTCTGCGCTTCCCGCAGGTCGCGCTGGCACGATTCGATGACCTCCTCGGTGACCTTGCTTACAGGTTCCGCGTCGCCTTCAGCGGAAGGCAGCCTGGCGCTGATCTCGGCAAGCGCCTGCATCACTTCCTGATGCCGCACCCGGGCAAATTCGTCGGAAGCGCCCGAACTTTCATTGGAAACGACATACGGCTTCTGCGCAGTCTCCTGCCCCGCCGCCCGCTCAATACGGAACACCCGTTTGTTGGCTGAACGCATCACCCCACCCCATGGTTTCTACAACCAGAAGGTGAATGACAATCCCTAACAATCGGTTCACTTGCACTTCGGAGCAGGTGCGTCTCAACGGCGCATTGGACCGGAGAATGGCCGAAGAGATCGCTGCCGTCGTCAGTCCGAAAGAAGGCGATAGGCCGGCAAGGTGAGGAATGGCGCGAGCTCCGGCGCCTCGGAGAGCGATTTGAAAATCCCGATGGCGTCAGCGAACCTCCCCGCGTCGTAGACGTCGGGTCCGAGCGCTTCGCGCAGCCTGGCCATTTCATCCGCGAGCAACGCGTCGACGAGATCGACGGTGACCTGCCGGCCATCTTCCAGCTTCGCGCCGTGCTTCTGCCATTGCCAGATCTGCGTCCGGGAAATCTCGGCCGTGGCCGCGTCCTCCATTAGGTTGTAGAGCGGAACGGCGCCGTTTCCGCGCAGCCATGCCTCGATGTACTGGACGCCGACGCGGATGTTCGTGCGCAGCCCCTCCTCGGTCCGCGTTCCTTCGTGTATCTCCAGCAAGTCGGCCTGGCTCACCGGCGTCGTGTCGGGAATGACATCGACCTGATTGTCCCCCTTCATCAAGCGCTCGAAAACCTCCCGCGCCACGGGCACGAGATCGGGATGCGCGACCCAACTGCCGTCGCACCCTTCGCGCACCTCGCGCTCTTTGTCTTTCTGGACCGCGGCCATCGCCTTTTCATTGATCTCCGGCTGCCGGCGATTGGGAATCTGCGCCGCCATGCCACCCATGGCGAAGGCCCCGCGCTTGTGGCAGGTCTGCACGAGCAGGCGCGCGTAAGCCCCGAGAAACGCCTTGCCCATCACCACCTGCTGCCTGTCGGGAAGCGTGTATTCAGGCTTGTTTCGCAGGACCTTGATGAACGAGAAGATGTAGTCCCAGCGTCCGACGTTCAGGCCGACGATGTGGTCGCGCAGGACATACAGGATCTCGTCCATCTCGAACGCGGCGGGAAGCGTCTCGATGAGGACCGTCGCCTTGATGGTACCGACGGGAATCCCGAAGGCCTCCTGCGCGTGCACGAAGACATCGTTCCAGAGCTTCGCCTCCTGATGGCTTTCGAGCTTCGGCAGATAGAAATACGGAGCCGATCCCTTGTCGAGAATGCGCTTCGCGTTGTGGAAGAAGTACAGCCCGAAGTCGACGAACGCACCGGCGATGGGCGTTCCGTCCAGCAGGATGTGGGCCTCGGGCAGATGCCATCCGCGTGGCCGAACGATGAGCATGGCGGGATCTGCTCCGACCGCGTAGCTCTTGCCGGATTTCGGATCGTCGAACGTCAGGTCATCCTGCCAGTAGTCGAGGAGAGCGAGGTGTCCTTCGACGATATTCTCCCAGGTCGGTGAGAGGGCATCCTCGAAATCCGTCATGAAGACGTCGGCGCCCGAGTTCAGCGCGTTGATGACCATCTTCCGCTCGGTCGGGCCGGTAAGTTCCACCCACCGCTTCTGCAGATCCGCCGGGACCCCTGCGATCTTCCAGTCGCCCTGACGGATCTCGCTCGTCTCGGGGAGGAAGTCCGGCAAGCCGCCCGCATCCCATGCGCGCTGGCGGACCTCTCGGGCCTTGAGCAGGCCGCGTCGCGTCTCGTCAAACTTGCGTGCGATATCGACGACAAATTCGAGGGCGTCGTCCGTCAGCACGCGTTCATAACCCGGCTTGAGGGGTCCTGCGATCCTCACGCCGTTTGGCGACTCCGTCGCCACATCACCGATTTCAAGTGTCACTTTTTTCGCTCGTCCCTGTCAGTTCGACTTCACGGCCCTGACGTTCCTCCAGCAGGCTTCTGACGGCCTTTGCGCGGCCCTCGAGGGGCCGAAGCGATTCCGGACACGGGCCACCCTGAGCCCAGTCGAGGAGTTCCACGGTGTGTACGATGGGAATCTGGCTGGCACCTTGGAGTTGTGTGATGCAGCCGATGTTTCCTGCCGCGACGATGTCCGGTTTCGTGCTTTCGATATTCCATATTTTCCGGTCGCGCAACTCCTGGGCAAGTTCCGGTTGCAGAATGTTGTAGGTTCCCGCGGAGCCACAGCATATGTGGCCCTCGGGGACGTCGACGACGGTGAAGCCCGCCTGTTCGAGGAGAACCCGCGGCTCGGCGGTGATCCGCTGACCGTGTTGCATGGAACACGCCGAATGGTAGGCGACCTTGAGGTCGGACCAGCGTTCCGGCGCGCGCATGCCAAGCTCGCTCAGGAACTCGGTAATGTCCCGGGTGATTTCGGAAAAATGCGCGGCGCGGTCACGATACCCCTCGTCGCGAGACAGAAGGTGGCCATAGTCCTTGACCATCGTGCCGCAGCCCGAGGCGTTGATCAGCACGGCGTCGAGCGGTCCCTCGCGCATGATGGCCGACCATGCATCCACATTCCGCCGCGCCGCCTCCATGGCCGCCGCCTCCTGCCCCATGTGATGGACAAGGGCCCCGCAACATCCCTGATCGGGCGCGACCACGACCTCGACACCGTGGCGCGCCATAACGCGTATGGTTGCCTCATTTATGGATGGACGAAGCGGCTGCTGTGCGCACCCTGTCAGAAGGGCCACGCGTTTCCTGCGCGTGCCTTCGGCCGGAAACGTTCCCGGCTCGACCAGTTTGCCGATGCGTCCGCCGCCGCTCGACAACTCCAGCATGGCGCTCAGTTCCTTCAACCCGATCGCGCCGAAAAGCTTCTTGAACGGTCTGCCCAATGCGGCGGCGCGCAAAGCAAGGCTGAAACGCTTCGGGTCCGGCACCACCATCATCAGCATCTTGCGGATCAGGCGGTCCTTGATCGAGCGCGTGTGCGTTTCCTCGATATGGGCGCGTGCGAGGTCGACAAGATGCATGTAGTCGACACCGCTCGGACACGTGGTCATGCAGGACAGACACGACAGGCAGCGGTCGACATGGAAGGTGACCTCGTCGCTCGCGTCGCGGTTCCCTTCGAACATGTCCTTCATGAGGTAGATGCGGCCGCGCGGACTGTCCCTCTCATCACCGAGCAGGACATAGGTGGAGCAGGTTGCCGTGCAGAATCCGCAATGCACGCAGGTGCGCAGGATCTTCTCGGCCTCGGCCATGCGAGGGTTCTGCAGTTGCTCTTCGGTGAAATTCGTCTGCATCGACGCTAGAGCCTTTTCAATCTAAATCCCGGCATACATCCGTCCAGGGTTCAGTATCCCGGACGGGTCGAAGCTGAGTTTGAGCTTGCGCGTGAGCGCGGCAACGCCCGCACCCATCGGGTGAAAGACATCGACGGAATTGCGCAAGGTGGCATCTGCCCGGATCAGCGTCGCATGGCCGCCGGTTTCAGCGAGCACGCGCCGCACTTCGGTGGCGCCCGCGTCTCCCGTAGGGTCGGTCTGCAGCCATACCAAACCACCCGACCAGTCATAAGCCGCCCGGCAGTCGAGCCGTTTCGAGAGCGCGGAGACGACTTTCGATCCGTTCGTGGGCGCCGTTGAGATACGCCACACGGGATCTTCCGATCCGGTCAGGAAGCTCAGCGAGCGCATTCCCTTCCAAAAGGCGGCCGACGCCTGATCATCGAGTTGTATGATCTTGCCGAACGCTTTCAGACTGTCGGCAAGGCGGTCCGCGCGGTAGTTCAGTGAGCTTTCGAAATTCTCAAGGCGCAACGCCGTGACCGGCGCGGGCCGGCGCAGGACCTCATCGTCGATCATCTCACGCGCGAAATCCGCATGCAGGTGAACCGTGCCCGACACTTCGTAAGGCGTCCCAAGCCCCGTGCACAGCGCATCGATCGCCACCTCGTCGGTCAGGCCGATAAGCAACAGCGTCCGGGTCGCCTCGGCCTTTGGGAGGACCTTCATCGTCACCTCGCTCAGAACCGACAACGTTCCCCAGGAGCCGGCCAGTCCACGGCAGAGGTCGTAACCGGTCACGTTCTTCATCACCCGGCCGCCCGACCGGATGATCTCGCCGCGCCCGTTGACGGCGCGGATGCCGAGCAGATGGTCGCGCGCCGCGCCGACATGGATGCGCCGCGCGCCAGACAGATTGGCCGCGAACACCGCGCCGATTGTCGCCCGGTTTTCGTCTTCCCCCAGCATCGGTCCGAGATCGATCGGCTCGAAGGCCAGCTCCTGATTGTTCTTGGCGAGAGCGGCCTCGATCTCCTTGAGAGGCGTTCCCGCCCGTGCTGACAGGACAAGCTCGTTGGGCTCGTAGAGCGTGATGCCTTTCAGCCGTTCGGTGGTGATGGAAGACGCGATCTGAAGCGGGCGGCCGACATTGCGCTTGGACCCCGCCCCGACGACTTCAAGCGGCGTCTGCGCCGCGCTCGCCTCGGCAACTGCGGCGGCAAGCTCGGTCTCATCCTTGGGACGGATCAAATCGGACACAAATACTGGCCTCTCGATATCTACCTACGCTGCATGCAACTCGAGCGGAAAGACCTTTTCCGGGTTGAGCAACCAGTCCGGGTCAAACACGGTCTTGATGCGCATCTGTTGTTCGAGATCGGTTCTCGAGAACTGCGTGAGCATCAACTCCCGCTTCTCGACGCCGACACCGTGCTCGCCCGTGAGGCAGCCTCCGGCCCTGACGCAAAGCTCCAGGACTTCCGCACCGCATTTCTCGGCGCGTTCCACTTCCGCGGGATCATTCGCATTGTAAAGGATCAGCGGATGCAGGTTGCCGTCCCCGGCATGAAAGATGTTGGCAACGTTCAGCTTGTGGCTGGCGCAGATCTCGCCGATCTCGACGAGGACCTCGGGCAACTTGCCCAGTGGGATGGTCCCGTCCATGCAATAGTAATCCGAAATCCGGCCGATGGCCCCGAAGGCGGATTTGCGGCCGAGCCAGATCGCCTTGCTCTCCGCCTCGCTCTGACTGACCCGGATGCCTTTTGGCTTGAACGGCTTGGCGATGTCGGAAATCCGCGTCAGCAGGCTTTCGATCTCGTCCTCGGAGCCTTCCACCTCGACGATCAACAACGCCTCGACGTCGAGCGGATATCCGGCCTTGGCAAACTCCTCGCAAACGCGGATCGCGGGCTTGTCCATGAACTCGATGGCGACCGGAATAATGCCCGAGCCGATGATGGCGGCGACGCATTCCCCCGCGGCCTCGCTCGAGTCGAATCCCATCAGCATGGGACGCGCGCCTTCGGCGGCGCGCAGAATGCGAACGGTCGCCTCGGTGATGACCCCGAACTGGCCCTCCGATCCAATGATCAGACCGAGCAGGTCATATCCCGCCGCATCCAGCTCCTGTCCGCCGATCTCGACGATCTCGCCGTCCATCAGGACCATCTTGAGACCGAGCACATTGTTGGTGGTCACGCCATATTTCAGGCAATGCGCCCCGCCCGAGTTCATGGCGAGGTTTCCGGCGAGTGTGCACGCGAGCTGGCTGGAAGGATCCGGCGCGTAAAAGAAGCCATTGGGCGCGACAACGTTGGAGATGCCGATATTGGTGATGCCCGTCTGCACCCGGGCGGTCCGGTTCATGTAGTCGATATCCAGAATCCGGTTCATTTTCGACACGCCGAGCACGATCGAGTCCTCGGACGGCAACGCACCTCCGCACAACGACGTACCGGCCCCGCGGGCGATGACCTTGATCTTGTTTTCGTGGCAGAAGCGAAGCACCTGCGAGACCTCTTCGGTGGTCGTCGGCAGAACCGCGGCAAGCGGCATTTGCTTATAGGCGGTCAGCGCGTCCGTTTCGAACGCGCGCCGGCCATCCTCGTCGGCGATAACGCAGTCCGCGGCGAGAATGCCACGCAAGCCGCGAATCAACTGATCACGACGGCCCAGCACTTCGGCATCCGGTTCCAGAGTTGCTAAGCTGGTCATCGTCCCTGTCCTTGCAAATTGCCCACACAGCGGTTCGCCCACTGCCCACCAGGATTTTGCCCATGAAATCAGAGCAAAATCCAGCCGGACTTAGGTCAAAAACCTTCCCGCCTTTGGTGTGTGGAATACATTATACCCATTGCCGCGATAGGCGCGATATTGTAAAATAAGCCAATTGATTTATTCAACACAGTTGAAAATAAGACTGGGTGGGAGGAATTATGTCGACCGGTGATCTCGAAATCTTTGCGCGCGTGGTCACGGCGGGCAACATGTCGGCTGCCGGCCGCGAAATGGGCTTGTCTCCCGCGGTCGTCAGCAAACGGATCAGTCATCTCGAAGAACGACTCGGCGCGAGACTGTTTCAACGTACGACCCGGCAATTGACCCTGACGGAATCCGGACAGGGTTTCTACGACCGCGTGGTCAACATTCTTGCCGGGATCGAGGAAGCGGAAGCCTACGTGACCCGGCGCAACGCGATACCCCGCGGCACGCTCAAGGCGTCCATTCCCACGGCTTTCGGGCGCATGCACGTTGCGCCGTTCATGGGCGAATTCCTCGAACTCTATCCGGACATGCGGCTCGACCTCGAACTGTCGGATGATTTCGTCGACATTGTCGGAGAGGGTTTCGATGTCGCGATCCGCATCGCGGAACTCGAAGACTCAAGCCTTGTGGCCCGCAAACTCGCCCGCAACCATCGCGTGATCTGCGCCGCGCCAAGCTATCTGGAGAAGGTCGGCGAACCCCAATCTCTGTCGGACCTTTCCAAATACAACTGCCTCACCGCCGCCGCTCAGGAGGTCTGGCGGCTCGAGGGGCCGGACGGGCCGGTGTCGGTGCGCGTCAACGGGAACATCCGCACCAACTCGACCGAAGTGGTGCGTGAATCCGTGATCGCCGGTCTCGGCATTGCCCTGCGCTCCACCTGGGATGTCGGGCCGGAGCTCAAGTCCGGCAAGCTCACGATCGTTCTGCCCGAGTATCATGAGTCCGCTCGCGTGGCGGTTTACGCGGTCTATCCCTGCCGCCAGTTCATCCCGGCAAAGCTCAGGGTCTTCATCGACTATCTGGGCAACCTGTACGGCCCCGAACCGTATTGGGACAAGGGGCTGAAGCTGCCGCACCTCAATTGACCGGTGCCGGCCTCCACCTCCCGCGCAGTCACCTGTCGTTTGCCGTCGGTTGACGGACCCGCGCCCTGGCGCCTTTTTTGATCAAGTCGGAACCGTTCCGACGGTGCGATTTTGTGACAAGATCAAGCAAAGGCTCTAGTGTCGGCACCCATGGCAAAGACCACCACAGACGCAACCCGACCGCGCGTGGGCCTGTTCGTGACCTGCCTCGTCGACCTCATGCGCCCGTCGGTCGGGTTCGCGGCCGTCAAACTGCTCGAGGATGCCGGTTGCGACGTTGCCGTTCCTGCCACCCAGACATGCTGCGGGCAGCCCGCCTATAATTCCGGCGACAAGGCGGATGCGCGGGCATTGGCCCTGAACACGATCGCGGCGTTCGAAGGCTTTGATTACGTGGTCGCACCGTCCGGCTCCTGCGCCGGGATGCTCAAGCATCACTACCCGGAACTGCTCGGCGACGATCCGGAGACCGCCGGCGAGGCACACGCATTCGCGGAGCGCGTCCACGAACTGATCTCGTTTCTCGTTGATGTCCGGGGGATGGACAAAGTCGAGGCCGACTTTCCGAACTCCGTGACCTATCACGACAGTTGCGCAGGCTTGCGCGAACTCGGCATAAAGCAGCAGCCCCGCAAACTGCTGGCAAGCGTGAACGGCCTGCAATTGACCGAGATGGAAGAAGCGGAAATCTGTTGCGGCTTCGGCGGCACGTTCTGCATCAAATATCCGGATATCTCCAACGCGATCGTCGAAAAGAAGACGGCCAACATCGCCGCAAGCGAGCCCGACTGTCTTCTGGCGGGTGACTTGGGCTGTCTCATGAACATGGCCGGCAAGATGTTGCGCGAAGGCCGCACCATAGAGGCCCGTCACGTGGCCGAGGTGCTGGCCGGCATGACCGACGAACCTGCAATCGGCCAGAGCACCGAGGGCAAGAAGTGAAGCCGACGTCCCATGCCTTCAAGTCCAACGCCAAACAGGCGCTGGGCAATGAACCGCTGAAACGGGCATTGGGCGGCATCAAGCACGGCTTTGTCGCGAACCGGGCCCGTGCGCGCGCCAACCTGCCCGAATTCGAAGACCTTCGGGACGAGGCGCGGGCAGTCAAGGAGCACGCGCTCGCGCACCTCGACCTTTACCTCGAGGCCTATGAGCGGAAGGTTCTCGAAACCGGCGGCCATGTCCATTGGGCCGCATCGGCCGACGACGCGCGGGAGGCGATCCTGAAGATCTGCCGCGATGCCGGAGCGAAGACCGTCACGAAGGGCAAGTCGATGGTCGGCGAGGAGATCGCCATCAACGAGCACCTGGAACAGGCAGGCATCACGCCGGTCGAAACGGATCTCGGCGAGTATCTCATCCAGTTGCGCGACGAACCGCCCAGCCACATCATTGCACCGGCCATTCACCTGACCAAGGATCAGGTCGAAGCGGACTTCCGCAAGACGCACACAGACCTCTCACCCGAGCGCGTTCTGGAGGAGCCCGAGCAACTGGTCGGCGAGGCGCGCGCGATCCTGCGCGAAAAATTTCTCGCGGCCGACGTGGGCATCACGGGCGCCAATCTCCTGATCGCGGAGACGGGCACGTCCATCATCGTCACCAACGAAGGCAATGGCGATCTGACGCAATGCCTGCCGCGGATCCACATTGTCATCACGTCGATCGAGAAAGTGGTGCCAACGCTCGAGGACGCCGACACCATCCTGCGCGTTCTCGCCCGATCCGCGACCGGGCAGGAATTCTCAACCTACACCACCTTCACCACCGGGCCGAAGCGCGAGGGCGATCTGGACGGACCGGACGAATATCACGTGGTTCTGCTGGACAACGGACGCAGCGAAATGCTCGGCGGCGATTTCCACGACATGCTGCGCTGTATCCGTTGCGGCGCCTGCATGAACCATTGCCCGGTCTATGGCGCTGTCGGCGGTCACGCCTATGGCTGGGTCTATCCCGGCCCCATGGGTGCGGTCCTGACGCCGTCGCTCATCGGCGTCGGCGAGGCCGGGCACTTGCCGAATGCCTCGACATTCTGCGGACGGTGCGAGTCCGTGTGCCCCATGCGTATTCCCCTGCCGAAGATGATGCGGCACTGGCGCGAGCGCGAATATGAAAACGGCGATACCCCCGCCGTGTACAAGGCGGGACTCAAACTTTGGGCGTTCGCCGCAAAGAGGCCTGCCCTTTATCACCGGCTGACCGGTCTCGTTTCGCCCCTGCTCTCCCGGTTTGGCCGCAAGGGGCGTTTCGGCTCGCTGCCGCTCGCGGGCGGGTGGACGCGTCATCGAGATCTCCCGGCTCCGCGCGGCAAGACATTCCAGCAGCGTTGGCGCGAGCGGGAGGCACGGCGATGACCAGCGCAAGTGCCCGGGACCGCGTATTGGGCGCCGTTCGCAAATCCCTCGGCGTCACGGGCGACGAAGCATCCCGGGCGGAAACAGTCGCCAATCGAATTGAGAAACACGCGCCGAACCTGATCCCGGCCATGGCCAGGGTCAGCGGCGCGAAGGCCGTTGCGCTGTTCACCGAAAAACTCCAGGGACAGGGCGCCAGTGTCAGCCGCATCGCCAAGCCCGACGAGATACCGGAACACCTTGCCAACTATCTGCGCGAGAACAACCTGCCCGCGGAATTCCGCACCGGCAGCGACGACCTGCTGTCCGGAATTCCCTGGGACGCGGCCGCGTCACTGACACGCCACACGGGACGCGGACGGGGCGATGATGCCGTTACCGTCAGCCGCGCGCAAACGGCCGCGGCCGAGACGGGAACGCTGTTTCTGACGTCGGGGCCGGAGAATCCGACGACGCTCAATTTCCTGCCCGATACCCATATCATCGTGATCCGGGCGCGTGACATTCACGGATCGTATGAAGATGCCTGGAACGCCTTGCGCAAGGCGTTCGGAAAGCAGGGGTTTCCGCGCACCGTTAACCTCGTTTCGGGCCCGTCGCGCACCGCGGACATCGAGCAGATTATAGTGATGGGGGCACACGGACCGCGGCGACTGCACGTCATCATTTCCGGATGATGATCGGGATCGCGTCCGCCGGCAGCGCGGGGAGGCATGTCTTGTCCAATGATTTGCTTGCAAATTCACGCCCAGTGTGGTGACCCATAGCCCGAAAGCGTGGAGCGGGGCACGCCCCCGCCGACAGACAACAACGAGCAGCGTCGAGCAAAAGGCAGCAGCGCGTGGCAATAGCCAAGAAGACCTTTCGCGAACAATTGATTGCCTTGCCGCGCTGGGCAAAACGCACCCTGCTCATCGGCAACGACTTTCTCCTGCTCAGCATTGCCCTTTGGGGGGCGTATTCGCTGCGGCTGGGAGAGCTCTATGTGCCACCGGACGAAATCACATTGGCGCTCTTTGTGCTGGCGCCTGTTGTCGGCGTCACGACCTTTTACGCCCGGGGTCTCTACCGGCTCGTCACCCGCTACTTCAGCCAGGAGGCCGCGGGCCGCCTCTATGTCACGATCTTTCTCGCGGTTCTGATCTGGACGTTGCTGCTCTACCTGATCGGGCTTCCCGGCGTTCCGCGGTCGGTGGTGATCATCTACGGATTTTTCGCGGCGGCGATGATACGGATTTCCCGACAGTTTGCCGGCTGGCTGCTGCAGTCGATCCCGAACATCACCCTCGCCAGCATCGACCCCCGCACCAAGGTGCTCATTTACGGCGCCGGCAACACCGGCTTGCAGTTGCTGCGTTCGCTGCGCGAGAGCCGCGACTACCGGCCGGTCGCGCTTGTCGACGACAACGCGTCGCTTTGGGGTCAGAACATAAACAAGCTCAAGGTCTATCGACCCAACAAGATCAAGAAGCTGATCGAGCGCGACGGCGTCAAGGAGATCTTCCTGGCGATCTCTTCCGCTTCGCGCCAGCGCCGCGGCGCCGTCATCCGAAGTCTCGAAGCGTTCCCGGTGATCGTGAAGACGCTGCCCGCGCTCGAAGACATCGCCGCGGGCAAGGTCGAGGTCTCCGATCTGAGGCCCATCGATGTCGAGGATCTGCTCGGGCGCGATCCCGTGCCGCCCGACGCCAGCCTGCTCGGCAAGCATATCACCGGCAAGAACGTCATGATCTCCGGCGCCGGCGGTTCCATCGGCTCGGAGCTCACCCGGCAGATCGTGAAGCGCGCGCCAAGGAAGCTGATCTTGTTCGATATCTCCGAAGTGGCGCTCTACGAGATCGAGGACCAGGCGGAGCGGCTCCTGAAAAAGACACGTGCCGAAGCACAGGAGGCCGGTGCATCCGTGACGGATACGGAAATCATCGTGGTGCTCGGCTCCGTGCTCAACCGCGACCTCGTGGCACGCACCCTGAAGGCCAACAAGGTCGACACGATCTACCACGCGGCCGCCTACAAGCATGTCCCGATCGTCGAACAGAACCCGTTCGTCGGACTGCAGAACAACACGTTCGGCACGCTGGTGGTCTCGCAGGCGGCGATCGCGGCCGGCGTCGAACGCATGGTGCTGATTTCGACCGACAAGGCGGTCCGGCCGACCAGCATCATGGGCGCGAGCAAACGCCTTTCGGAGATGGTGCTGCAGGCGCTGTCGGCCAAGAACCGGTCCAAGACCGTGTTTACCATGGTCCGTTTCGGAAATGTCCTCGACTCGTCCGGTTCGGTTGTGCGCCGCTTCCGCATGCAGATTCACGACGGCGGCCCTGTTACGGTCACGCACCCGGAGATCATCCGGTATTTCATGTCGATCCCCGAGGCCGCCGAGCTCGTCCTGCAGGCGGGCTCGATGGCCGGCGGCGGAGAGGTCTTCGTTCTGGATATGGGCAGCCCCGTCAAGATCGCGGATCTTGCGCGGACCATGGTCCACCTCTCCGGACTGGAGGTTCAGGACGAGGACCACCCGGATGGCGATATTGCGATCGAGTATGTCGGGCTGCGTCAGGGCGAGAAGCTCTACGAGGAACTTCTGATCGGTGAGAACACGACGGGCACGAAGCATCCCCGCATCATGAAGAACTCCGAACCGTTCCTGAAATGGCAGACGCTGAGGACCGAGCTCACCGAGCTGGAGCGGGCGATCGAATCCTATGACACGGACAAGGTCCACGACGTTCTCAAGCGCACCGTGGAAGGCTACACGAGCGACCCGCAGAGCATCGAGTTCGAACGGGATGAAGCCGGCGACTGGGCGCAGGCGTCGCGCCTGATCCACTGAAATCGCGCGCGAATTCAGGGCTTTCCCGGCAAGACCATCGAAATCATCGCGGTGACAGGCGGAGCCTGTCGTATTAGCCTTTGTCCGAGGCTGCGGTTTTTCGCCGGTTGGCGGCAGCAAACCCGCAGGAAACGCAAAGCACGAGACGTCACCGATGCGCCCCGCTCCGTTTGTTGTCCTTGTTTTCTCCGGACTCGGACTGATCGCAATCGCCCTCGGCTTTGCGTTCGGCTGGGCCGTTGTCAATGCCGACGGGACGGAAGCACTTCAAGGGGCCGTTCTGATTGGCGCGGGTGGCCTCGTTCTGTTTCTTTTCGCCCTCGCCGGCGCCTGGGCGCTTGTGCAACTGCGGATCCTGAAACCGATCGACGCGCTTACACGGGAAGTGCAAACCCTGGGGCACGCGCAGACCCTGCGGCCGATCACCCTGCCCGAAGGCCACATGACCGGCGCGCTCGGGACGTCTCTCCAGGACCTCATTGCCAAGTTCATCGAGGCGCGGACGATGCGCCAGGAGGCGATCGACGCGGCCCTCGAACGCGGCGACACCTACAAACGGCGCCTGGAGACGATCCTGCTCGACCTGAGCGAGGGCGTCATCGTCTGCAATCTCGACAACCGGGTTCTCCTCTACAACCAGGCCGCCATGCGCATTCTCAAGCGTCCGGTGTCGCTCGGGCTGGGACGCCGCCTGTTCGCATTGTTCGAGCGCGAAGAGATACTCAAGGCCCTGTCAGAACTCACGGACAAGCAGCGCGCTGACACAACCCGCAAGCTGCGTATCACCCGGACTGTCACGTGCAACCGCCTCGACGGCGGCGAAACCCTCGACGCCCAACTGGCGCTGATCTGTTCGGACGAGGTCGAAACGGAGGGGTACGTGCTGACATTCGCTCCCGAAGCCGCGAGCGTCGATGACGCGGACACCACGCTGCCGCCGCGCCCCGAGTTCTATGACTTCGATCTGTTCAAATGTCCGCCGGACCGGGACGTCATGGATATCCCCCTGAAGGAAATCCGGTATGTGGTGTTCGACACCGAAACGACCGGCCTGCGGCCTTCGGAAGGCGATGAACTGATTTCCATCGGCGCGGTGAGGATCGTCAACAAACGTATTGTCAGCGGCGAAACGTTCGAGCAGCTCATCCATCCGGGCAAGAAAATCCCGAAGGCGTCGATCCGCTTCCACGGCATCACCGACGAGCACGTGAAGGGGAAGCCGAACGCGCAAGTCGTATTGCCGCAGTTTCACCGCTTCTGCGGCCGCGCCGTTCTCGTGGCCCACAACGCGGCGTTCGACATGAGGTTCCTGGAACTCAAGGAAAAGGCGTCGGGCGTGTCGTTCAACAACCCGGTGGTGGACGTCCTGTTGCTCTCCGCCTTTCTGCACGATCACACCGAAGATCATTCGCTGGGAGCGACCGCGGAACGTTTCGGCGTTAACGTTTCCGACCGCCACACGGCGCTCGGAGACGCCATGACGACTGGCGCGATTCTCCTCGCCATGCTTGGCCCGCTTGAGGAGCGCGGTGTTGTCACCCTGGGCGACGCGATCGACGTGTCCAGCAAGCAGGTCAAGATCCGGAAAATGCAGGCGCAGTTCTAGAAAATTGCTTCAGGCCGCGACCGGTTCCTCGCCAATGACAGTCGTGCGATGCATGTAGCGGTCGGCATTGTAGTCGGAAATGGCGTAGTGCAGCGTACACCGGTTGTCCCAGATGATGAGATCGCGCGGACACCAGCGATGGCGATACTGGAACTCCGGCCGGATGGCATGTTCGTAGAGGAAACCGAGCAGCGCCCTGCTCTCCTCGGGCGAGAACCCGATCAGATGTGACGTGTTTCCCGGATTGACGAACAGGCTTTTGGCCCCCGTCTCCGCGTGCACGCGTACGACTGGATGTTCCGCCACATTTGCACCTTCAAGGTCGTCCTCATCGACGTTCTCGTGGCTCCAGGACGCATTGCTGGCGCCGGCGAAATGGTGCAGCGCCCGCAAGGGTGCAATCATCTCCTTCATCGCGTCGGAGAGCGCCTCGTAGGCAAGGGTCATGTTGGTGAACACCGTGTCGCCGCCAAGCGGCGGCACCTCGATGCCATACAGGATGGACATCATGGCCGGCCTCTTGCGGAACGAGACATCGGAATGCCAGTACGTGCCGGCGCGCTGACGCCCTTGCGGCTTGCCATCCACCACCTTGTTCGACACGCGATAGATCTGCGGATAATCCGGGTGAAGGTAAGGCTTTACGGTGTTCTGAAGCTCCTCCGCCTCACCGAAAAGCGGGCCGAAGGCGCGCGAAAAATCCACGTGCTGCCGCGGTGTCAGCTCCTGGTCGCGGAGTACGAGAAGACCACCGGCCTCGTTTACCGCCTGGCGGAGTTCGCCGATCAGGTTTCCGCCTGAAATATCGGACACATCAAGTCCCGAAATCTCCGCGCCAAGTGCCGGGCAGAGGCGTGTCGACTCAAAATCCATTGCCGTGTTCTCCATGCATCAAGCCTAGCAGAATTCGTGGTCGGAAGATTGTCAATGCGAATGACACCGAGGCGCTTTGGCTTGCCATTTCCAGCCCCGCATCCTATCTCCGTGGCGAGCTCCAACTTTCCGAATCTGCTAGTCAATTCGCAAGTCCAACTCAAAGGCATGTACGATCATGAGTGCGAGACATGAAAAGGTCATCATAGTCGGTTCCGGGCCCGCCGGTTATACGGCGGCGATCTATGCCGCGCGGGCCATGCTGAAACCCGTCATCATTCAGGGAATCCAGCCTGGCGGCCAGATGACCATCACGACGGATGTCGAGAACTATCCGGGGTTTGCCGACGTGATCCAGGGGCCCTGGCTCATGGAACAGATGCAGGCCCAGGCCGAGCACGTCGGCACCGAGATGATTTCCGACACCATTGTCGAGGTGGACCTGAAACGCCGCCCCTTCAGGCTGAAGGGCGACAGCGGCGCGGAGTACACCTGCGATGTCCTGATCATCGCCACGGGCGCGCAGGCCAGATGGCTCGGACTGCCCTCGGAGGACAAATTCAAGGGTTTCGGCGTTTCCGCTTGCGCCACGTGCGACGGGTTCTTCTACCGCGACAAGGACGTGCTCGTCGTCGGCGGCGGCAACACGGCCGTCGAAGAAGCCCTGTTCCTCACCAATTTCGCATCGAAGGTCACGCTGGTGCACCGGCGCGACGAGCTGCGCGCGGAGAAGATCCTGCAACAGCGCCTGCTGAACCACGAGAAGATTGAGGTGCTGTGGGACACAGTCCTGGAAGAGGTGGTGGGGACGGAAGAGCCGTTGAGCGTGACCGGCGCTAAGCTGCGCAACGTGAAGACAGACGAGATCACCGACATTTCGGTCCACGGCATCTTCATTGCGATCGGGCATGCGCCATCGACGGAACTCTTCACCGCGCAACTCGAGTCGACACCGGGCGGCTATCTCGTGACCGCACCGGATTCCACCGCGACGGCCATTCCAGGCGTGTACGCGGCGGGTGACGTGACCGACGACATCTACCGCCAGGCCGTAACGGCCGCGGGCATGGGCTGCATGGCCGCGCTCGAAGCCGAGAAGTATCTGGCGGAACTGGAAGCCCACGCGCAGGCCGCGGAGTAGAGGCGGCGCGCGAACAGACCCGTTACATCCATGGATTGGGACAAACTCAGGATTTTTCACGAGGCGGCCGAGGCCGGCAGCTTCACCCATGCGGGTGAAAAGCTGGAAATGAGCCAGTCCGCCGTGAGCCGCCAGGTCAGTGCCCTGGAGAAGGAACTCAACGTTCCCTTGTTCAACCGGCATGCGCGCGGACTGATGCTGACCGAGCAGGGCGAGATGCTCTACCGCACCGCGCATGACGTGTTCCAGAAACTGCGGGCGACCCAGACCCGCCTCGCGGATTCAAAAACCAAACCGTTCGGCGACCTGCGCATCACCACGACCGTGGCGCTCGGCTCGTCCTGGCTGGCGCCGCGCATCGGTGATTTCATCGAGCTTTATCCCGATATCCGCGTCGAACTGATGCTCGAATACGATCAGCTCGACCTCACCATGCGCGAAGCCGATGTCGGGATCTGGCTGAGAGCCCCTTCGCAGGGCGATCTCATCCAGCGCCGGCTGTTTACGGTGCATCTGCACATCTACGCGTCCAGCGGATATCTCAAACGGTTCGGGTCGCCGAAGGACATCACGGATCTGGACAATCACCGGATCTTGACGTTCGGCGGATATCCACCTGCGCAGATCCGCGAAATCAACTGGCTTGAAGAAGCCGGTCGCGACGGCAAGGAACGACGCGCGCCCGTGTTGCGGGTCAACAACCTGTACGCCCTGAAGCGCGCCTGTCAGCGCGATCTCGGCCTGGCAATCCTGCCAGACTACATGGCGCACGAAGAATCCAATCTCGTACAGGTTCTGACGGATGCCGATCTGCCGGCGTTCGAAACCTATTTCGTCTACCCCGAAGGCGCGCGCGAATCCAAACGGGTCAGGGTGTTTCGCGACTTCATCGTTGCCAAGGCGCGCGAGTGGTCTTTCTAGCGTGCACGCATAAATTGTCGCAGGAAAATTTCACGTTCCAGTTCAGATGCTTACAGCTATGCACGTATGCATAGCTGCCATGCACGCCGGACACTTGTTGCGCTGCACCAAAAGCGTAATATCCGTACAACTGCGATCGTGAACAGAAGGCGCGTCTTCCTCCCTTTAGATGCCTTCAAGGACCGCCAGGTCCGTTTGCGGTCGCAACTTTGACGCTCTACCCCCCTGGAGCGGCAAAAAGAAGTGAAGCCGGGCCACGCCAACTGGTCCGGCTTTTTCTTTTGCCACCACGCTCTGCTTTGCCTTACAGAATTGCGCGGCGATACTCGCATCGCACAGGTCGAACTGCGGAGCATTGCACATGGTCACTCCCCCAGCCTTGAAACAGGTCGACAACCGCTTTGTCGAAATTTACGAGCAGGCGCGCCAGCATGTCATTGACGACCAGAAGACCCGGGGGGTGCTGATTCTGGTCGGGGACGAAATGCGCCTGCACCATGCTGGAGAGCCCGTTCAGGTGTTTTATGGGATGCAGCCGGAGGCTTATGACAGGCTGAAAACCAACGGGCACATGCCCATGGCGATTCTCTGTCTGCTGGGCGACGTGGCAAATGGCGAACCTCTGCCCGAGCCCAGATTGCGCGCCCTCTCCGAATATGCCGATGCCGTGAAGGCGGGGTCCGCGGAGATCAATCCCGAGCAAGAGCTCAGGGATGGACGTCTCGACAAGCCGATTCATCTCCTTGACCGTTGCATCGCGTTCATGGACGCGGTGCTCGATGCCGGTAGCGTGACGCCGGACAAACTCGGGGTTTTCGCGCGAGAGTCGGAAGGGGATATCAATGTCGCTCTTGCCGGCGCGGCGCGTGCACAACTCGACGCCTGTCATGAACGCGTCGTCCGGATCCGTACCGAGCTGTTGTCGGAAGAGGAATGGAAGTCGCTGTGGGTTCTTGTCCTGGGAAACTACATGGCGCGGCAGGGTGATTTGTTCCTGCAGTACTTCTCACGCGTGCTGCATACGCCCGAGCAAGGCGATCATCGGCTTGTCTACTTCGAAGGTGAAAACGTCGACCTGGCGCTGGAGCGGATGGGGACCCTGATGCTTGACAGCCATGCGTCGCAAGCGGTGTTTTCCGACCGGAACCGACTGCACAGGGACGTCCTCTCCGACGAGACGGCGCGCTACCTCGACACATTGCTTGCCCGATAAACGCAGGCGCCGCTACATCCAGGTTGCGCGTTCGTCTTCCATGCCTGAGTACAACTGCGCGACGAACTCGCCATATCCGTTGTACTTGAGCGTCGGCACGCGAATGGTTGTGCCCAATACCCGTTCAGTCGCCTGGCTCCAGCGCGCATGATCCACTTCCGGGTTCACATTCGCCCAGAAGCCGTATTCCCTGCCCTGGACAATCTCCCAGAAGCTCTTCGGCCGCTCTTCCGTGAAGGTAAAGCGCACAATGGACTTGATGTGTTTGAATCCGTACTTCCAGGGGACGGCAAGGCGCAGCGGCGCACCGAACTGCTTGGCCATCGGTTTTCCATACGCCCCGGTGACCATGAACGCGAGTTCGTTGGTCGCTTCCTCGATCGTCAGCCCTTCAACATACGGCCACGGATACCAGGAGGCCCGCTGTCCCCGGGCAATTTCCGGATTCTTGAACGTCTCCATGCGCACATATTTGGCCTTCGCGAGCGGCTTCGCCAGATCAACCAGGTCTTTCATCGGAAAACCCGACCAGGGAACCGTCATGGACCACGCCTCGACGCACCGGAGACGGTACAACCGTTCCTCGAGCGTCATCTTGCGGACCAGATCGTCGATACTGATCTTGAACGGTTTTTCCACGTCACCGTCGATTGCGACTTCCCATGGGCGGATCGGCAAGGCCTGCGCCGCTTCATGTATCTTCTTGTGCGATCCGAACTCGTAGAAATTGTTGTATTTGGAAGCGACGCTTTCCGGTGTGAGCTGACGCGATATCTTGTATTTGGCGTTGCGCTTCGCCGGATAGAGATCAGCGGTCGGATCGGCGTCTTGCGCCGCCGCGAAGGCCGCGCCGGGCAGCGCACCGATCGCTGCAATCGAACCGCTTGCGGCAAGGAACGCCCGACGGTTGAGGAACACGTCTTCAGGAGTGGCAAGTCGGTCCGGGAGCTCCCAGCCCTTCGGTATTCTGATTTGCATGCTTCTCTCCCTTGACGCACCGGTAGTGTTACGGCTGGGCACTCGGGCCGGCAAGTCACGTGTGTGAGAGATGATCGTCACCAAGCCGAACTACTCTGGGGTGCGCCAACAAACCCTTCAATTACATACGCTCGACACCCGTTCCCGGATGCGCGCGGCCCGGTCCGCACCCCCGCATTGAGCGTCGCGAAAAAACAAGCATGAACGTTAAGGCCCTCCGTCAGACGTTGTCATGTATGCGGGCCGCCGGGCGCAGACTTGTCCATGAAAGGAAAAAAGCTGTGGGCACGGGTGCGTAATCGCGGCGCCGGAGTTGCGGAGCTGCAACATAAAGTCTTGAACTGAATTCAAGACTTTATGGCAAAAGACTGGCCTTTGAGCACAACACATCTCGAAATTGGCTAAATCCGGTCTTATTCCTGCACCAATTGCCCCAGTGTCGGCTAAAACTCGGCAAATTGCTCGGCTAACTTCGGTTACGGGCACTACACAACTCGCTGGGGGGCGAGTGGTTGCACTTGCGTCAGGGAGGGAACGATGACGCGTCTGCTCAAGGCCGTTGGTCTCGCCGTGCTGATCGCGGCGGCGTCTGCGCTCGATACAGCGCAGGCCCAGACGGCTGCCGGAGCCTCGCAGGAATCGCACGCTGACACGATTGCCCGTGTCAACGGCGGTCGCGTCGGGATCATTTCCGGCGGCATCGACGGCACGTATCTCCGCCTGGCGACCGATCTGTCCTCCGTGCTCGATGATGGCGATCGCATTCGCGTGTTGCCGATCATGGGCAAGGGGTCGGTCCAGAACGTCTCGGACATACTGTACCTGAAGGGCATCGACATCGGCATCGTGCAGTCGGACGTGCTCAATCTCATGAAGCGCAGCGGAGCGCATCGCGATATCGAGACCCGCATCCACTACATCACCAAGCTGCACAACGAGGAATTTCATCTCATTTCCGCGAGCGGCTTTTCGGACATCAAGCAGCTTGCCAGGCGGAAGGTGAACTTCGGCGTCAAAGGCAGCGGCACCGCGATGACCGCAGCCGCCGTGTTCGAAAGTCTCGGCGTGAAGGTTGAGGCCGTTCACTACGATCAGGCCCTTGCGCTCGAGAAGGTCAGGAAGGGCGAAGTCGCTGCGACCGTCTACGTGGCCGGGAAGCCGGCGCCCGCCATATCCGAGCTCAAGCGAAGGGTGGGCTTCCGGCTTCTGCCTATTCCGTTAACGGAAGAACTGCAGGAAACCTATCTGCCGGCACGCATCTCGGCGAGCGACTATCCGAACCTGGTCAAGCGCGGGGCGACGGTCGATACCATCGCGGTCGGCGCCGTGATGGCTGTCTTCAACTGGCAACCGAGCAGCGCGCGCTACCAGCGCGTTGCGAAATTCATCGACGCGTTCTTTTCGAACTTCAATGAGCTTCAGCAAGAGCCGCGTCATCGAAAATGGCGTGAAGTCGATCTCGCCGCGAGTCTCCCGGGCTGGACGCGCTTTTCATATGCGGAACAGTGGTTGGCGGAGAACAAACCCGAGCCTCAGTTGAATACGACCGAGGCGTTCAAGAAATTCGTAGCTGCGCAAGGACCCAATTCAGGCTTTTCGCAGCCTGAGCTAGAGGCATTATTCAAAAAGTTCGTTCAGTGGCAGCAGATAAGACAATAAATGGGTCCCCGGACGGCGAACAGCCGCACGGGCCCGGCAATGCCAACGGGTCCGGAGTGTATTTAGTACGGAGCAGGAAGATGGCCGGTCAAACAGAGAGGGCGCTGGCGAAAAACGACGACCAGCAAAAACCCACGAAAGCGAAAAAGAAGCGTTCGGGGGGAACAAAAAAGGCAAGCAGCTCTACGACGCGCAAGAAGTCTTCAACTTCGCGAAGCGCAAAGCAGACCGAGAATGCCGGACTGCCGATCATGAAGCTGCGGGCCATCGACATCGTCGACGGGAGCTCCGCGAACACCACGGCTCCCGACAAGGCCAAAGATCAGGACAACGAAGAGCCGCAGGTCATCCATATGCCGCCGCCGACGACGGCTGAAGAGACCGCGGAGGCTGAAGAAGCGAGCCCGCCGGCACCCGGCACGGCTGTAGAAAACGAAGACCACGCCAACGAAAACCAGGTTTCGGACCCCGAACTTCTGGAATTGCTGGAACAGCTCAGCGTGACGATCGACACGGCGAATACCGTTCTCGATGCCGCCGCAAACGTTCCCAATGAGACGTCACAGTCGCAATTCCAGATCGAGCCGAACCCTTTGCAGCCGGACAACACAATGCAAATGCAACACCCACAAGGGCCAGATCAGCAGTTTGACCGGCTCTCCGACCGTCTCAACAGCATACAGCAGGAGAAGGACGACCTTCGTCCGCTGGCGGAACGATTTGCGTCCACGCCGAACGCCGGCAATACCGGCCGCGAGAAGCGCGGCAAATTCGGCCTCGTCGCGAATGCCGCCCTTACGGGCCTGATCGTGGCCGCAGGCGTCGGGTGGCTTGCCTATACGAACCCCTGGATCTTTGAAGGCAGCGGCGAGACTTCTGCACCCGCGCCGGAACCGGAACAGGTGGCAACCATCCAACCGCAGGAAACCGTGGCTGCGGAGCCGGAGGCTGCAAAGGACCAAACCCAACTTGGTGATCAGCAAGCCCCCGCGCAGGTTGCAACAACCGAACAGGCACCCCCGCCACAGGCTGATCAAGCTGCGCCTCCCAAGAGCGAGAGCGCACCGCCGCCACCTTCCGCAGCGGACCCTGCTCCGGCGACGGAAAACACCTCCGTGGCCGCGCTGACGCCTCCGGAAGATGATCCGGTGCCCATGGAAAGCGCCGAAAAAGCACCGGTGACGCAGCCGGAGAGCGTTACGGTGGAACCGGTCCGCGGAACGGCAGGAGAGAAGATCGCCCTCGACATCAAGCTCCCGGCCGATGCGGAAAGCGCGGAAATGTCGATCATGATTCAGAGCGTTCCGAAGCAAACCGAGCTTTCGGCCGGCAAGAATCTCGGCTCCGGCAACTGGCTTCTGACGACCGGCCAACTGGATGGACTGACCCTGAACACAACGCGCGCATTACAGCCTGGTGATTACCAGGTCGAAGTGATCATGGTGCGAAGCGACGGCAAGGTCCCCGAGGCGCGCAAGCTTGCCCTTGTCATCGATGCACCGGCCGCACCTACACAGGCGAACGTCCAGTCGGCGCCGGCCCCGGAGAAACCCGTTGTTGCGCCGAAGGCGGCGGAACCGGCTCCGAAGGCCGCACTCGCAAGGCCGGAGCGCGTTGCACCCACCGAACCCGCTGCGGCGCCTCCGCCGGCACCGACGGCCACGGCAAACCCCACCCTTCCGCCCCTCACCGCGAAACAGGTCAGCAATATTCTCAAGCGCGGTGATGCGCTGCTGGCGCAGGGAGACGTGGCCGGAGCCCGGTTGTTGCTTGGATATGCCGCGACGCGCGGCAACAAGGACGCGATGCTCAAGCTCGGAAACAGCTATGATCCGGAATACCTCGCCAAGCTCGGCGTCCGCGGCGTCGACCCGGACCCGGCCAAGGCGGCCGAGTGGTACGAGCGCGCGAAACAGGCAACCGCGACCGCACAATAGCAAAATCGGCGCGACCGCAGCGCCCGCTCTTCAATAGCAAAGGGGCCGGAAATTCCGGCCCCTTTTGAGTCGTGAACAGTCGATGCCCGTTGTCAGGCGGCCTCGGCAGAGTGGCTCGCGAGCACCTGCTCGGCAATCTTGCCGGTCAGCTCGGCGAGGTGATCGAAGTTTGCGGTGTAGGTTCCGACACCTGCAGTCGCCGACCGAAGTTCGATGATCAGGTTCTGCATTTCCGCCTCGGGCATATGCGCCTGGACGAGATCCCAGCCGTCCCATCCCGGACGCGCGTCGAAGCCGAGAATCTGACCGCGGCGCCCCGTGATGATCTGATTGATACGCGCCGTTGCGTCCGACGGCACCGCGATCTCAACCGCCATAACAGGCTCGAGCAGAACCGGTGCGCATTTCGGCATGCCTTCGCGCATGGCGAGCGAACCCGCGGTCTTGAACGCCTGATCGGAGGAATCGACGCTGTGATACGAGCCGTCCTTGAGGCAGACAGCCACGTCCACCACCGGAAAACCGAGCGGCCCGTTCGTCAGATATTCCCTTACGCCGGTCTCGACGGAGGGAATGTACTGCTTGGGCACGACGCCGCCGGTGATGGTGTCACTGAACTCGAAACCGCCGCCGCGCGGGAGCGGCTTGATGTCCACCACGACGTCACCGAACTGGCCATGACCGCCGGATTGCTTCTTGTGCCGGCCCCGCACCTCGATCGGTTTCTTGATGGTTTCCTTGTAAGGAACCTGGCGCGGGCGGGTCTGCGCGGCAATGCCATACTTCCGCTTCAGGCGCTCAAGCGCAACGCGCAAGTGCATCTCGCCCTGCCCCCACATGACCATCTCACCGAGTTCCTGGCTGTGGACCAGTGCAATGGACGGGTCTTCCTCGACGATCTTGGCAACCGCCTCGGTCATCTTGACTTCGTCCTTGCGCTCGGCGGCCGCAACTGCGAGCCCCATGACCGGTGAAGGCGCAGCCGGCGTTTCGATCTTCGGAACAGCCCCTTTTTCCAGGCCCAGGGTCGCGCCGGTCTTCACCGATTCCATCCGGCCAAACGCGACCGTTGAACCGGGACCCGCTTCGCCGCCCTTGACGGGGTCCTGCCCCATCAGGGTGAAAATGCCGGAAATCCGCTCGTCTCCATCGTCGGTGTAGACGGTGGCCCCGTCCGAGAACGTACCCGTGAGCACCCGCACCAGCGAGAGCTTGCCGCCATGTTCCGTATGGAAGGTCTTGAGCACCTGCGCGCATGATGGTGCATCGGAAACGCCAAGCCGCTCCGCCGTCTGAACGACACCAGGCGCCTCGTGCCGCAAGGCCTTGAGCAGGCGCAGAATCCCGTTTCCGTTTTCCGCTGACCCGAGAAGGACTGGGCAAATGTCGCCATCCTGCATTTCCTTGGACAGATCATCGAAGACCTTGTCCTGCGGCGGTTCGATATCCTCGAGCAACTGCTCCATCAACTCGTCGTCATAGTCGGCCAGTTGCTCCAGCATGGAGAAGCGTGCTTCCTTCTGGCGGTCCGTAAGGTCGCCCGGAATGTCGACCACTTCACTCGGTTCATGTTCGCGATAGACAAAGGCACGCTCGAGCGCCAGGTCGACGAAACCGGTGACGATTTCGTTTTCCCAGATCGGGATCTGTCGCAGGACAAGCGGTTTGGAACTGGCCGGCTGCAGGATCGGAAGGATGTCGCGGACGCGCCCCTCGGCCTTGTCGATCTTGTTCAGGAAAAGAAAGTGGGGGATGCCCCGGTCCTCGAGCTGCTTCAGAATGAGCTGCAGCGCCGGGACCTTCTTGTCGTCCGGTTCGCACACGACGACCGCGGCGTCACAACCGGTCAATGCGGCAGCGGTATCATACTGAAACTCAACGGACCCCGGACAATCGACAAATGTATACGTGTCACCGAGAAACTCGGTCTGGGCAACGTTCAGCTCGACACTCATATCGTGATCGCGAGCTTCCTGGCTTGCGTCGCCCACAGTGTTGTTGTCAGAAACCGTGCCCTGGCGTGTAATGGCCCCCGTGCGAGCGAGAATCGCTTCCAAAAGCGTCGTCTTACCGCTGAGATAGGGACCAACCAGCGCAATACAGCGCGGACTGTTGCCTCCTTGCCCCGTGGCGTCTGTCATTTTCTACCTCCCCTCAACAACTTAGCTACTTACTCACGCATCCGCCCTGCGCGCGGAGAACGCCCTGTTGCTATCGTGTCAAGTGTATGACGTTCTGGCAAGTCTCTGGAGTCCCGGAACGGGACACGCGCCGCCTATCGCACAGTTTGACCTGGAGAGAACGCCTCGAGCGGAAGGAACGTGTACGGACTGACACACGAGGTTTCCCCGCCCGGGCCGACGAGCATGTGGCCCCCGGCCGCCTCGCACCGCTCGACGGGTCCGTCGAAATGCCTGAATGCGGCAACAAGAGACGCTGTCCCCGCAACAACAATCAGTCCGATCAGGAGCGCGTTTCGAACCGCTGGAAACGCTCCGGGTTTTCCGTGTTTCACGGTGTGTCCTCCGCCCCTGGTCCGAGCGGCTGTCCATAGCTGAACTCGACCACGTAACCGTCCGGGTCCTCGAGCGCGCACAGATAGCCGACCGGATGGGGAAGCTGCTGCGGTTCCCACAGCAGACACCCCGCAGCACGGCCCTCACGCGCAATCCGGTCCACGTCGTCGCGTACGGCGACGGCGAACCCGTAATGGGTCATATCGCCGTCCGTCCGCTCCTGCCCCGTGCCACCCTCGAGCAGGACCAGCACGAACCGGGTCTCGTCACTCTCCTCGGCGAGCCACGCCGCGGCGTCATTCGGACCTTCCCCGTGCCGCCGCACGACCTGCAGGCCGCAGAACCTCTCGTAGAACGCAATCGATCGGTCAAGATCGCGGACATGCAAGGCGCAATGGGTAAATGCCGTTTTCATGAAGAGATGAACCTCTGTTTGCGCCCGCTTCTGCGCTACGGCACCTGTTTCTCGACCCCTGAAAACATACCGAGGCCGAGCCAGTCCTGCAGGCTCGCTCGCAGGGCCTGATCGCCGATCAGCGTGAGCCTTTCTTCGTCGATCGCCTTTGAAAACCTGTCCATACCCATATAGATGGACGTCATGGTCCGCAGGTCCGTCTTCACATACAGATCGACGTCAAATCCCGGATCGACCGCACACAGATCCGCCCCGTCCTTCGGATCAACGACAATCCACCAGTGCCGCTCGCCGAGGCGGCGCTCGGGATAGATGAACTGGATGACCGTGCGCTTCGCCGGAAGCTCCTCGACATTCAGGTTCCGCCGCATGTCCCACATCAGAAGACCCGCATCGAGGTTCTCGAGCTGCGGTTTCGTTTCGGTCCAGCGATGGCCCCACTCGCCAACGGCCACGATGATGGGCGTCAGCTCCTCGCCCGCTGCGGTCAGGCGGTACTCCATGACATCGGGTTCGCCGGCAACCGGAGCCCGCTCCACGACGCCCGCCTCCTCCAGTTCCTTCAGACGCTTGGACAGGAGGGCCGGCGACATGCGCGGGACACCGCGCCTGATATCGTTGAAACGGCTCGAGCCGGCGACCAACTCGCGCAGGACCACCAGCGTCCAACGGGTCCCGAGGACTTCGGATGCCATCGCGACCGGACAGAACTGGTGATAGCTCCCGTCTGCCATCGCCGTCTCCAGATAACCTCCCGCAAGTGCATCCCTGCACTGCGGTTCTAACAGCGTAGTTCAGTTTCTGTACCGGGTCGATTCACTTACTGAACTGGAATTGAACTTCAATTCCGAGGCATGCCCCCCACATTGCTTATCGAACAGCCAGCCCCTCGAGCGTGCAGGCAACCATTTGAAAGGAACCGAGACATGACACTCGTGCAGGAACGGGACGGGACGACACCCGACTTTGATGCCATCAAGATCAAACAGCAGGGCACCTGGGCATCCGGCGACTATGCAATCGTCGGTACGACGCTTCAGATCGTCGGCGAGCAGCTTTGCGAGACCATTGACCTTCGTCCGGGTGCCAAGGTGCTCGATGTTGCGGCCGGCAACGGCAACGCGACGCTCGCCGCGGCACGCAGATTCTGCGACGTCACCTCCAGCGATTATGTGAAAGGACTGCTCGACAAGGGAAAGAACCGCGCCGATGCCGAAGAGCTCAACGTGACGTTCGAGCAGGCCGACGCGGAAGACCTGCCCTACACCGCCGGCTCTTTCGACGCCGTGTTGTCGACCTTCGGCGTGATGTTCACGCCAAACCAGCCCAAGGCGGCGGCGGAATTGCTTCGCGTCTGCCGGCCGGGCGGCAAAATCGCACTCGCCAACTGGACGCCGGGCGGCTTCATCGGTCAGATGTTCAAGGCGATCGGCAAACATGTCCCGCCGCCCGCCGGTGTCGCCTCGCCGGCCTTGTGGGGCACGCAGGAACGGATCGAGGACCTGTTCGGCGACGGCGCAAGTGCAATCAATGTCGCGTCAAAGCACTTTGTCTTCCGCTACCTCTCGACGGATCATTTTCTGGAGATCTTCCGCGACTATTACGGACCCGTCCACAAGGCGTTCCTTGCCCTGGACGGCGATGGCCAGGCCGCGCTCGAAGCCGACCTGCGCACCGTTCTGGAGCGGTTCAACGTGGCGAGCGACGGCACCTTCGTGGCGCCGGCCGAGTATGTCGAGGTCGTGATCTCAAAGGCCTAGGGTCTGATCAGATCTGACACCGCAATATCGGAAGGCGGCGCCCCTGCGCCGCCTTCTCTTTTGGAGGATATCAGCGCTGGCTTATTCGGCCGGCGCCGCCTTGCCCCGCCGGCGCGGACGCCGGGGTTTCTTCGCCTTCGCGGCCGCGCGGCGCAGCGCGCGCTCTTCCAACGGCCCGACCACCAGGGTCAGCATCGGCGGCACGATCAGCAGCGTCAGCACCGCGGAAAGCGACAGTCCGCCGACCACGACCGAGCCGAGACCCCGATAGAGCTCCGATCCCGCTCCGGGAAAGAACACGAGCGGCAACATCCCGAACACGGAGGTCAGGGTCGACATGAAAATGGGCCGGATACGGTTGCGCGTGGCCTCGATGATTGCCTCCTGCGGCGGCATCTTGTCCGTGCGCAAATGCAGAAGCGTCTGGTGGACCAGCAGAATCGCATTGTTGACCACGATGCCGATCAGAATGACGAAGCCGAGCAGCGTGAGCATATCGAGTGACTGGAAATAGAAGAGGTTGAGAAAGGCGAGACCGGCCACGCCACCCGCCGCCGCCATCGGCACCGACAGCATGATGACCAACGGATAGATGAAGCTCTCAAACAGGATTGCCATCACCAGGTAAACGATGATCATCGCGACGATGAGGTCGCCGACCATGTGGTTCCAGGTCTGAGTGAGCTTGTCCGCCGTTCCCGAGATACGCATACGAACGCCTTCGGGCAGTCCGGCCTCCTCCAGCGGCTGTATGACTTCGTCCTGAAGCATCTCGATCGCCGATTCCAGCGGGATCGCCGTCGACGGCACGACCTCGAGCGTGACCGTGCGCTGGCGCTCCCGGTGCCGGATTGCCGTCGGTCCGGACGTCATTTCCACGCGTGCCACCGAGGAGACGGGCAGGATCTGTCCGTCCCGGGTCACAACGGGCAGATTGCCGACATCCTGGGTGTTGCCGACCTTGTCGAGCGGGCCCTTGAGCATCAGATCGAGCCGGGAGTTGCCAACCGTAACCTCGACCACCCGGAAGCCATCGTTGAACGTATCGATCGTCTCACCCAGTTCGACCGGCGAGACCCCGTTGTCGGTCAGCCGCATCCGGTCCGGAAAAACCCGGACTTCCGGCGCGCCGAGTTCAAGCCCCGGATTGGGCGTGAACTGGTTGCCCTGCTCCAGCGGCAGGATCTTCAGGATCCGGCCCGTCGCCTGAACCGCGGTGCTCAAAATCGTTTCAAGCTCCGGCCCGGAGATGTCGAGTTCGATCTTGCGTCCGCCGCCGATACCGCGCGCGAAGATCGACCGCTGATTGATGATCGCGAAGGTCCCGGGTTCCTTGAAAACCGGTTCCTGCAGAATGGGTTTCAGCTCCGCAACGCGCATGGGATCGACCGCCGCAGCACCGAGAAACGTCCGCGAACGCCAGGCGACGAAGAAGAACCGGTCGATTTTCGGCGGCCCGCCCTCGACTTCTTCCGGACCGGAAACCGACTTGAGCAAGGGCTTGATGTCATCCTCGATGCGCTTTGCGATATCGGTGGTCGTATCCAGGTTGTATCCGGGCGGCGGGATCAGGATGCCGAACATGAGATTGCGGTTGCCCTCAGGCAGATACTCAAGTTTCGGCAGGAACGCCCAGGCTCCGGCAGCACAGGCGGCGGATGTGGCACCGACCACAAGAACGGCGGCGATCTTGTTGCGCGTGACGAGCTTCGTGAATCCGATGATGCCCTTCACGGAAAAATGGGCCAGTTCATCGATGCCGGGGATGTAGACCCGCTTGAAGGGTTCGTTCCCCTTGCCGGAACGCCCCGCCAGCAACCGGCTCGCAAGCGCCGGAATGACGGTCACGGAGACGAGCAGGGACAGGATAACCGAGACCGAGATCGCCACGCCGATGTCGCGGAACAACTGGCCGACCTCGAGCTGCATGATCAGCACCGGGATGAACACCATGACGGTGGTCAGCGCCGAAACGAATACCGCACCCCAGACCTGTTGCGTCCCCTCATAGGCCGCATCCTGCGCCGATTTACCCTTCTCGCGGAGCCGGAAGATGTTTTCGAGCACCACGATCGCGGCATCGACGACCATGCCGACCGCAAACGCCAGGCCCGCGAGCGAAATCACGTTGAGCGAGCGCCCCAGGGCCGCCATCGCGACAAACGAGCCGATCACCGAGACGGGTATCGCCAGCGAGACGATCACCGTGGCCCGCCAGGAGCGCAGGAAGAGCATCAGAATGAGCGCCGCGAGCGTACCGCCGACCCAGATGTTCTGCTGCACCAGATCGACCGACGACGTGATGTAGATCGTCTCGTCGTAGACCTGCCTGAGCTGCAGGCCTTCGCGCGGCACCGGTCCCGCGTTGAGTTCGCGGATGGCCTCCTGGATGCCGGCCATCGTCTCAATCACATTGGCGCCCGTTTCGCGCTCCGCGTTGAAGGCCAGTGCCGCCTCGCCGTCCAGCCGGATCTTGGCGAATGCCTCCTTGTAGGCAAAGCCGACGCGCGCGATATCCGCGATTGTCACCCGCGCGAGCCCGCCGGATTGTTCATCGCGAACCGACCGCAGGACGACGTTGCGGATGCCGTCGAGCGTGTTGAGCTCGCCTTCCGTGCGCACCACGTAGCGGCGCTTGCCCTCATCAACGTCACCGGCGCTCATGACGGCATTGTTGCGGCGGAGAACGTCGATCACGTTCGACACCGTCAGCCGGTAACGGGCCAGCAGTTCCGGCTCGACGACGACTTCTATCTCACGCTCGCTGCCGCCATAGACGTTGACCTGCCCGACGCCCTTGACCCGCTCGACCCGGTCCTGGATGACATCTTTGACGAAATCGCCGTACTCGTGGATCGGCCGGGTGTTGCCGGCCTCACGGGTGACGATGAACCAGGCAATGGGACTGTCTTCCGCGCCCGCGAGCTTGATGGTGGGTTCGTCCGCCTCGTCCGGATATCCGGTCACCCGGTCGAGACGGTTGGCGACCTCCAGCATTGCCCGGTCCATGGCCGTACCGACCGCGAACTCCATGGTGATGCGGCTGCTGCCCTGCTCCGACGTGCTGATGATCTCCGTCAACCCGCCGATGCCGCGCAGCACGTCCTCCTGGCGTATGACGACCTCGCGCTCGACTTCCGCCGGCGCGGCGCCGAACCAGTTGGTCGACACGGTGATGACAGGCCTGTTGACGTCCGGCGCGAGCTGGATCGGGATGGTCTGCAGCGCAACGATACCGAACATCACCACCATCAGCACGATGGCGATGACGGCGGTCGGCCGTTCGATCGATGCGCGGATAATGTTCATGAAGAGCCTTTTTCCACCCGCACCTTGGCGCCGGGCTGAATGCGCTCATTGCCGCGGATGACGACCATCTCGCCCTTCTTGAGACCGGACACGACCTCGAACCTGCCGCCGATGGCCTCGCCGACCGTGACCGGCCGCGGCATCGCCTTGTCATCCTGAACCACGAAAACCATGTCGCCGGTGGGCCGTTTAAGTATGGCATCCTTGTGGACCGTCACGACCTCTCGGTCATCGCTGATCGGCACGGCGACAATGACCGACTGCGACTCGGCAAGCGGCCGTCTTGTTTCGGAAAAGTCCGGTACGAGGCGCACAATCCGTGTCCGGGTCAGCGGGTTTTCGGAGGGAAGGATCGCGCGAACCTTCGCCACGTGCTTCGTCCCGTCGTCGAGGGTGAAGTCAACGCGCCGCCCAATCGGCAGTCCGGCAAGGCGGCTGAAGGGAACATCCGCTTCAACCTCCAGGGCGCGGTCGCCGATCACCCTCACGATCCTGTCGCCCTTGCTCACATAGGCCCCGACCTCGGTATAGCGGCGCACCACCACGCCGGCGTACGGCGCGCGGATCGTCGCGTATTCGAGATCGATCTGACGCCGTTGCAGGTTGGTGCGTTTGATGGCGACATTGGCGCGTGCCCGTCCCACCCGTGCGTCGGCGACAGCGGCCTTCTTCTGCGCGTCTTCGAACCTCGCCTGCGAGAACGCCGCCGACTTCCGAAGACCTTCCTGACGACGCAGCTCGGTGAGCGCGACGTCCTTTTCCGCCACCCAGGTTTCCAGTTCGGCCTGTGCCTCGGCAAGCTCGCTTTGCGACATGTTGACCTCGGCCTCCAGGGTCTCGTTGTCGAGAACAGCCAGAACCTGTCGTTCAGAGACGCGGTCTCCGACCTCTACCCTGATCCCCTCGACGGGCCCGGCAATCCGGGCCGCCACATCGCCGACCCGGAGCGAAACCAGCCTTCCGGCAATCGGGACCGTCTGGCTGAGCGGCTCGATCCGCGTCTCTTCCACGCCAACGAGAGCCGCTTCGGGACCCTGAGCCAATGCGGGCGTGAGATCCGCCGCCGACACGGTCGCCAACCCGGCGGCCAGCATCGCCATGGCAAAGAGGCGGCGCATGGAAGTATGGCGTCTTACTGGCGGCGAAAGTCTCATGGATTGTTCGAACATGCTCCGGTCACGCAGCATAGCAGCCTTCTTTTTATGATCGTCGGCATATTTTGGTTTTTCGCGGGTGTCACCGCCCGCAAGTTTGTACGCGCGGGTGCATGATTTCCCGGCGCTCGGCATACGCCATTTCTTCCACGGGATTAAGTCAAATCTCCGAACATCTTGCAGATTGTCATTCTGGCGGGGCTCGCGGCAGCCCATCAACATGTCGAATCGCGCCCCAGGAGCTTGTTATCGCAAATGCACCGGCCCCGGTGGTCACAACTGCGTATGCGCAATGCGCCGCATGGATTTCCATCCTGTCCGGCGCCAAAAGCGGCGCGGAGCCGACATTCTCCACGAAATGGACGAATTTTCGCCTGAATCGGGCCCTTCCCCGCCTCACTGTCGGCAAGAATCGGCTTTAGCGTGCCAAATAAGAAACGCGTGGGCCTCGTGCTTGGGGGCACAGGCCCAGTTTAAAGCGTTCGGGAGGGAAAAGACGTCATGTTCGCATCCAGTGCGTCTGCCGACTCGCGGGTTAAGCGCAGACGATCAGTTCCAGGTGCAATTCGAGTTTTTCCGGGGCTGCTCAAGGCGAGCGTGACTGCGGGCGAACGACGTTCCTTCCTGAACATTGCGACGGAAATGATGGCTGACCCACGTATGAGTTATGTCGTTTTGAGACCGGTGTGTACCCCCGTGCCGCCGGTTCGGACCGGCTCTGCCGCTGGTGATGCCGGGTATGCTCCCCCCCGCATTCGCGTCGTCAGGACTGACAACGCACATCCCGGCCGCCAGCGGCAACAACACCGCCCGGTCGATAAATCTGCACCAGCCCAATGCCGGGCGCGCATCCAGGACGGCCATATAGATGCGCAACCGCCTGCGGGCGATCAAATTAAACGAATTCTGCCTTTCACTTGGGACTCCGATCCTTCGCCGCTGCCCCCGCGCAGCGAGAGGAATGGTGTCCCGGCGCGAGCGCAGTGCCCTGGGACTGTTCGCCGTCACAGCCCTCGCCACTGCCTGGCGCGACGCGCGTATTGTGGGTCCGGTCGATAGTCTCGCGTCCGGGATCGGGGTGAACTCGCACACCCCACCCGCGGATCGCCCGCAACGCGCTCAGGCCGGCCTCCCTTGTTCCCCGCGCCAACATCGGTGGGACATAGGGAGAGCCGGCCGCCTCTTACTGTACTGAGGCTTAAACTCTCTACGAACACTCTTGCGTATCGCTGTCGGTCTGCTTTCAGACCGTTTGCCGGCGATGACGCCAGGGAGGGGGAGCGTCATCGGTGCGGCTCGACTGCGACAGCGTCCGCCGGAAACGATGCGCAAACAACTCATACGCGCCCACCGTTTCCTGTGACCGTGGACCCTCGTAGCCGATGGTCCCTTTGCTCTTATGGTCCAACCCGTTTGGTCGGTGAGCCGGTCAAGTTATAGAGGAAGTAAGAACCACTGGCCGCGGTTCAAGATCACCGGAACGTGAGGCCGCAGAATTCCAGGTCCTCGCCTGGATTGGCATCCTTCAATTTTTCAGAATTGAGAATAATTTGTCAACAATCCGAATTTCATTCGAATTTTGTTCGAAAATTTGATGCCCGAAGCGGGCATGTTTGCGAATTGTCACGAAATCGCAGAAATTCGGAATCGGGCGTTTTCGAACGCCCCTCACCCCTTCAGGCGAAGCGCGTCACGCTGCCTTGTCTTCCAGGATCACGCCGTGCTGCTGCATCAGCAATTTCGCGATCTCCTTGGCGCCACGCGCCGCAGTGGTATCAGCGGAGACCTGAGCGGTCACAATCGCCCCCTCATGCAAGAGCGCGATCGACCAGGCAAGACCGTCCGGATCTCGGGCGCCCGTCGATGAGGCCAGCAACCGCAGATACTCGAAAATCAGGCGCTTGTGCTCGGCGGCAAGCTGATGCGCGGGATGTTTGGCCTCAGAATACTCGGCGGCCGCGTTGATGAATGTGCACCCGGCGAACGGCATCCCCGGAAACGCCTTGCCCTCAAACCATTCCTCAAGCGCGTCGAAACTCGCCAGCAGGCGATCGGCCGGCGATCCGCCCGTGCGTTCGATCCGGCTCTTGAACCAGGTCCGAAACTGCTCGTCACGCCGCCTGAGCGCGGCAAGGATCAGCTCGTCTTTGGAACGGAAATGCTTGTAGAGGGTCATCCGGGCAACCCCGGCCTCCTGCAGGATACGGTCGACGCCCGTGGCGTGAAAACCGTCACGGCAGAACAACGTTATCGCCGTTTCGACCAGTTGGTCTCTTTTGGATTGGCGTGCCATGTGAATCACCTTGATATACGTACCGTTCAGTATGGTATCTGAAACAAAACATTTCAATCAAGTTTTGTTGAATTGCAAAACATACCGATCGTTCTATCTATTTAAGCAACCGCTGATCGACCATGTCTCAAGGACGAACGGCGGTGACCGAACACATGATCGCAGCATTACAGACCCAGGAGAGATAGACATGTCACGCATAGACCCGATTGACCCAAAACAGGCGCAAGGCCAGGCCAAGGAACTGCTCGATGTGGTTCAGGCCGAACTTGGCGCGACCCCGAACCTGCTCCGCACGTTCGCCCAGGCGCCCTCCGTCCTCAACGCCTACCTTTCGCTCTCGAAGAACCTGTCCGGGGGCAGCCTGACCAAGGCGGTTCGCGAGCAGATCGCGCTCTCCATCGCCGGCGAGAACCATTGTGACTATTGCGCCTCGGCACACACCCTGCTCGGCCGCGGAGCCGGCGTCAGCGAAGATGAGCTTTCCGCCAATCTCGACGGCGTCTCCAATGATCCCCGGATTCAGGCGCTTCTCACCTTCGCCAAGGCGGTTGTCGCAAAGCGCGGCTTTGTGAGCGACCAGGAGATTGCCGAGGCGCGCGCCGCCGGTATCTCGGACGCCGAAATCGTCGAAGTGGTCGGCGAAGTGGCGTTGAACGTCCTGACCAACTACCTCAATCACGTGGCGCAGACGGAGATCGACTTTCCCTACGTCTCAGCAGGCGAGGCCGAAGCCGCGGCAGCCGCATGATCAAGCAACGAGGCCATCCCGCACACATGCGGTATGGCCTCGTTTCTCAACCCCAAGGCTGGCCATCAGTCGCGGATCATGCTTGTGATTCGGTTCCACGACTCTATTCCAGGACTGCGCCATGAACGAGTATGTCAGCGATGTCGCGTTTACGCCCTCCGTCAAGGATCAGCAGCGCAAGCGCGGATCGCGCGTCGGTTATGAGCAGATGGCCGTCAAACGTGACTGGCCGGACAAGGTTGACGAAAACCTGAGGACCTTCATCGCCGAGCGCGACAGTTTCTACCTCGCCACCGCCAACGAGGGCGGGCAACCCTACATCCAGCATCGCGGCGGGCCGAAAGGGTTCTTGCGTGTGCTGGACGACCGCACGCTTGCCTTCGCCGATTATGGCGGCAACAAGCAGTACATCTCGCTGGGAAACCTTGCTGAAAACGATCAGGCGCACATCTTCATGATGGATTATGCGAACCGGCAGCGCGTCAAGATCTGGGGACGTCTGAAGGTCGTGGAGGATGATCTGGACCTGCTTGCGCGACTTTCCCCCGAAGGCTACGCCGCACGTCCGGAACGCGTGTTCCTCTTTACGATCGCTGCATGGGACGTGAACTGCCCGCAGCACATCGTTCAGCGCTATGACGAGGAGACGGTGCGTCAGGTCACGCAAAAGCTCGCCGACCGGGTGGCGGATTTGGAAGCCGAAAACGCGCAGCTCAGGGAACGGCTTGCAAAAGCGACCGTCGCATAGCCAAGCCTACGCCGGCCAAAGGCCTCAATCGCCGCGGCCCGTGAGGTGACGCGCAGCGTATCGTGCGCCGAACATGCCGACGGACATGGAGACGATGAACAGAGCCGCCGTGGCCGGCTTGATGGCCAGCATGGTGATTGCCGGGCCCGGACAGATGCCTGCCAGGCCCCAGCCCAATCCGAAGACGGCGGCCCCGAGAAGGAGCGGCGTATCGATGTCGGTTCGCGTCGGGATCGACTGCGCCTCGGCAAACACGGGACGCCGGCCCTTGAGCATCTGATAGCCCGGGATAGCGACGGCCAGTGCGCCGACCATCACGAAAAGGAGAGCCGGGTTCCAATTCCCTGTCAGATCGAGAAAGCCGAGAACCACCGCGGGATTCACCATGCCCGACAAGGTGAGCCCGGCTCCGAAAATCAATCCCGCGAACGCCGCAACAAGAATGTTCATGACAGGGTTCCTATATCGCGTGCCGGACGAGAAAGACGGTCACGATGGCGACCGCCATGAAGACAAGGGTCGCGACAATGGAGCGCGGCGAGAGCCTCGAGATACCGCAAACACCATGCCCCGAAGTGCACCCTGCACCCAGAGCCGAGCCAAATCCGACGAGCAGACCGGCAATGATCAGGACCGGTAACGACGCGCCGATCTGGACCTCACCCGGCCGCCCAAGCAGGGCCAGGCCGAGCGGTGCTGCAATGCTGCCGAGAACAAAGGCGAGACGCCAGCCCGGACCGTCCGACCAACGGACCAAACCGGACCAGATCCCGCTCACCCCCATGACGCGCCCATTGAAGGCCAGCAGGATCAGTGCCGCGATCCCGATCATGACGCCACCGATCAGTGGCATTATCACGTTGGTTGTGCTCATGCGGCCATATATCGGCGAGAAAGACCTCGGTTAACTCAGGCTTCCGCAAAAACGCTGAATGCGCTGGCATGCCTCCTCGAGCGCATCCGTTGAGGTGGCATAAGAGACACGGAAGAACGGCGACAGTCCGAACGCGGAGCCATGGACGACGGCAACCCTCTCTTCCTCGAGCAACGCCGTGACAAAATCCTCGTCGCTCTCGATCTTCATGCCCATGGGCGATTTCTTTCCAAGACAGCCCGCGCAGGAAGGGTAGACGTAAAACGCTCCCTCGGGCGTCGGGCATTCCAGTCCCTTGGCCTGATTGAGCATCGACACCACAAGATCCCGCCGCTCCTTGAACACCGCCGCGCGTTCTTTCAGGAATCCCTGCGGACCGTCGAGTGCCTCTACCGCCGCCCACTGGCTGATCGAACACGGGTTCGAGGTCGACTGCGACTGGAGCTTGCGCATCGCCGCGATCAGCGTGTCGGGCCCCGCCGCATAGCCGATCCGCCACCCGGTCATGGCATAAGCCTTGGACACGCCGTTCATGGTCAAGGTGCGGTCGTAGAGCTTCGGCTCGACCTGCGCCGGCGTCGCGAACTTGAAATCGTCATAGACGAGATGCTCGTACATATCATCCGTCAGCACCCATACCTGCTCGTGCTTGAGCAGGACATCGGTGAGCTTCTTGAGATCGTCGTGCGAATAAGCCGCACCTGACGGATTCGACGGAGAATTGAAAACAAACCACTTGGTTTTCGGCGTGATTGCGGCCTCAAGGTCTTCCGGTTGCACCTTGAAGTCATTCTCGATTTTCGTCTCGATGAAGACCGGCTTCCCGCCGCCCAGCATCACGATGTCCGGATAACTGACCCAATATGGCGTCGGGATAATGACCTCGTCGCCGGGATTCACGGTGGCGAGAAACGCGTTGTAGAGCACCTGTTTGCCGCCGGAACTGACCGTGACCTGAGAGGGTTCGTAATCGAGCCCGTTCTCTCGCTTGAATTTGTTCGCGATCGCCTTCTTGAGTTCCGGAATGCCATCGACCGCCGTGTATTTGGTCTTGCCGCGATTGATCGCGTCGATGCCGGCCTGCTTGATGTTGTCCGGTGTGTCGAAATCCGGTTCCCCGGACCCGAGACCAATGACATCCACGCCGGCGGCTTTGAGTTCCATCGCCTTGTTGGACACGGCAATGGTGGGGGACGGTCTGACGCGCTGTAGGGAATCGGCAACAAAGCCCATGACGACCTCTCCTGAGCTGGTCTGGAAACAAAAGGATGGCAGGTAGAGCGAGCGCAACCTAGGCCCGCACCGCCCCGACCGCAAGTCCGACCGCGAGAATTTTTGCCGCACGCTCCGTAGGCGGATTACTTCCCCCGCTCCCGGCCCGGCTCGTGAAGCGCAACGCCGATCATGACGAGCGCTATGCCGAGAATGTCGGTCGGCCCGGGCAACTGGGAAAGGACAATGGCGCCGATGATCGTCGCCACCGCAGGCAGCAGAGAGAGCATCAGCGCGAAGCTCGCGCGCGGCAATCGCGACATTGCGAGCTGATCGCAGACATAGGGAATGACCGAAGAACACACGCCGACGCCGATCCCGGCGAGGATCAGTGTGGCGGACCCGAAGGCGGCGATTGCCTCGGCGAGTCCGATCGGCATGACAAAGATGAAAGCGATCGCCATCGCCGCGCCGAGGCGTTCCACGCCCCCGCTGGCACCGGCCTGAGAAATACGGTGGCCGAGCACGATGTAACCGACGAAGAGTGCGCTGTTCAGCAGTGCCCAGATCAGGCCGAGCGGCTCAACCGCCCATTGCACGTCGATCAGGATCACCACGCCTGTGACCGCGAGCATCAAGGCGAGGAGATTGCGCTTCGTCTGCATGCCATACAGCGCGACGCCGACCGTACCTACAAACTCCATGGCGGCGACGAGGCTCATCGGCAGACGATCGAGAGCGAGGTAAAAGGCCGAATTCATGACGGCAAGGCATGCTCCCAGTCCGATCAACTGTATGCGGACGCGCGGCGCGCAATTGACGAACGTCGTCCATGGATTGCGTATGAGTGCAAACAGCGCTGCGGCAGACGCGATCCGCAACCAGGCCACGCCGAGGACGCCGATCGCGGGAAACAGGAGAACCGCGAATGCAGGACCCAGATAATGAAAAACGGCGCTGATCCCGAACCACACATGCGGGGGCATGCGGGTCGCGGCGGTGGTCAGCACGTGTCGTTCGTCTCGGCTCAAACCTCGCCTCCCGGAAGATTAATTATGAGAGGTTTGAACGGCCTTTTATTTGCACGAATATAGGGCTATGTTCACTTCGAATATCGATTCCGAATGGTTAAACCGGTGAAACGCCTTCGATACGAAAATGGTGATCTGGACGAGACGGATGTGCGGATCCTGAGCGCCTTGCTGTCCGATGCGCGCACCAGCACGGCCGAGATCGCGCGGAGCGTCGGCCTTTCCGCGCCGAGTGTGTCGGAACGGATCAGGCGTCTCGAGGAGGCCGGAATCATCACCGGCTATGCCGCCACGATTGAACCGGCGGCGCTCGGTCTCGGTCTCACGGCCTGGATCCGCGTGCGGCCGATGCCGGGCCTGTTTCACAAGGTTGCGAAGATCATCGATGAGCTGCCGGAAATCGTCGAGTGCGATCGCATCACCGGCGAGGATTGTTTTATCGCGCGCGCGCATGTCGCCTCGGTTGGCGAACTCGAAATCGTCATCGACAAGGTTATGCCGTATGCGATGACAAATACGTCGATCGTGCAGTCATCCCCGGTCCCGCGGCGGTTGCCGCCGATTCCCGGTCTCGAACGAGGTGAAGATGGCTAGAGTAGTTGGCCTGGCAACACGGCGGGGCACGAGCTCATGACGCGCTGGGTGTTTCTACCGCTCATTTTCATGATCGTGTTTATCGTGTTGCTGTGGCTCAGCACATAGAGCCTTTAGCGGGTGAGAAAATAGGTGATCGTGGTGACGACACGGACCTTTTTCTCGAGCTGTTTATCGGGCCGCTCATTCGGAATCCGGATCGCCGGTCCGATGGTGAACAGTCCCTGATGCGCGGACGAGATCGCGCCGACCTTGGCGCCGGACTCACGGGCAAATTGCTCCGCCGCCTCCCGCGCCCGCTTGGTGGCCTCCGTCAGCATTTCAGGCTTCAGGTCGTTCAGATTCGTGAAAACGAACGACGCGCCGGAATTGTACTGGTCCGACGTGAGCACCACGCCATCGCGAATGAGATCGGACATGTTGCGCGACGCGGCCGACAGCTTGTCCACGTCCGTGGAACGCACAATCAGGTCCTCGGTCAGCACGAACCGGTTCGGCCGTTGCGCATTTGACGTATTGGACGCGACCAGACGGTCCTGCACCCGCACGTTCTGGACTTCCCAATCCTCGGGCTTGAATCCCTTCGCCTCCAGGTAACGAAAGACCGCCTGCTCCGATGCTTCCAGCAATCCCCGCGTGGTTGCCAGGTCCGGCCCGACGGCATTGAACCGTACCGGAAGGAAGCCGATGTTCGCTTTGACCAGCCGTTCCGAAAAGCCCTTCACGGTGACCGTGCGATGTCCAAGGCGGCTCTCGACCAGCCCCTGCCCGGCGAGCCAGCCGGCCAGGGCAAGACCGGCGGCGAGAATGAGGGCTGCGGGAACTGCGGCGCGTAAGCTCATATGAGGACCTCTTTGAGGGTTCACGAGGGTTTAAGGGTTCACGCGGGGTCGGCACCTTAGCGTGCTGCCCCCTTCAGTCAATTTTTCCATATAGGGACAGCCTCCCGCCGCCGATAGAGCCGTTTGGACTAAATCCGACCCAATTTCCGTTTTTCGATTGGCGTGTGCGCTCCGTCGCCGGAAAGGCCCGTTTACCGGCGACGCCATGTTCTCATTCGCTGCTGGGCAATTGCGCTCACGCACGATATTCTTTGGTAAACAAAGTCTTTTTGCAGGGGAGGATGAGATGAAGCTGTCCGAAGAACAGCTCGCGCAGTTCGACGAACAGGGATACTTGTTTCTGCCGGAGTGTTTTTCCGAAGACGAGGTCGCGGTACTGCGCACTGAAGCAGACGAAATCTTCAAGACCGAGCGAAAGGAAATCTGGTACGAGTCCTCGGGCGCCCCGCGTACCGCATTCGCCGCGCACACCTACAATGACGCCTTCGCGGTCCTCGGCCGGCATCCCCGGCTGATCGAGCCCGTCGAGCAGGTCTTCGGCGAACAACTCTACATGCATCAGTTCAAGGTGAACGCAAAGGCGCCCTTCGACGGGGACGTTTGGCAATGGCATCAGGACTACGGCGTGTGGGCCCGAAACGACGGCATGCCTGCACCGCGCGCCATGAACATCGCGGTGTTCATGGATGAGGTCATGGCGATCAACGGCCCGCTCATGTTCATTCCGAAGAGCCACAAGCATGGCGTCCTCGAGGCCGGTCACGACGTCGAGACCACCTCATACCCGCTCTGGACTTTGGACAATGAAACCATCGCTGCTCTGGCGGAAAAGGGCGGCATCGTCGCGCCGACCGGCAAGCCCGGCGCGGTGATCATGTTCCACGGCAATATGGTGCACGCGTCGCCGCCGAACATCACGCCTTACCCGCGCAAGATCGTCTACCTCACGCTCTGCGCCGTCTCCAACCACATCACCAAGTTCAACCGCGAAGAGTGGATCGCCCATCGAGATTTCACGCCGATCGAGCCGGTCGCGGACGATGCCCTGTTGGAGTATGCCCGCAAATACAGGGTCGAGGCCGCCTGACGCGCGTCATCGTCGAGACACAGATCAGGCGCACGATCGCCCGCGTTTTGGAGGACTCGTGATGCCCAGCAAGCTTCACCTTCTCGTCGGGACCAAGAAAGGCGCCTTCATCATTGACGGCGACACATCGCGAAACGGCTGGTCGCTGCGCGGCCCGTTCTGCGAGGCCTGGCCGATCAACCACATGGTGGCGGATCCTGATACGGGAACCATTTATGCCGGCGGCGGAAACGAGTGGTTCGGACCGGCCGTCTGGAAGTCGGATGATCTCGGCCGGACATGGTCACACTCGAGCGCGGGGCTCACCTACGCGGAAGGCGAAGAGCCGGTCAAGTCGGTCTGGTACATCCGCCAAGGCAACGGACACCTCTACGCCGGGGTCGAGCCCGCCGGACTGTTCCGCAGCGAGGATCAGGGTGAGAGCTGGAGCCATATCGACGGCCTTCAGAAGCATCCCTCGCGTTCGGACTGGATGGCGGGCGGCGGCGGCATGATCCTGCACTCGATCGTTTCCCACCCCGACGACGAAAAGCAGCTCTGGGTGGCGATCTCGGTGGCCGGACTGTTCCACACCAGGGACGGCGGTGCGACGTGGGAAGCTCGAAACAAGGGTACGCGGATGGACTATGGCCCCGATGACCAGCGCTATCCCGAACATGGCCAGTGCGTGCATTCGATCGTGATGGCCCCCGGCAATGCCGATCTTCTTTACCAGCAGAACCATTGCGGCATGTACCGCAGCGACGATGGCGGCAAGGAATGGCAGAGCATCGAGGCCGGCCTGCCGTCAACCTTCGGCTTTCCCTCGGCCATTCACCCACGCGACCCGGACACGCTTTATTTCGTGCCGCTGAACGGCGACGTGCTTGGCCGCTTCGTACCGGACGCAAAAGCCGCCGTCTGGCGCACGAAGGACGGCGGCAAGACATGGGCGGACCTGCGCAAGGGATTGCCGCAGAAGGACGTTTTCTTCGGCGTGCTGCGCCAGGCCATGGCCACGGATACGCTCGAACCGCACGGGCTCTATTTCGGAACCAATACCGGCGCGTTGTTCGCCAGCGCCGATGAAGGTGAGAGCTGGACGCAGATTGCGGAACACCTGCCGACGATTTCATCGATCGAGACGCTGATCGTCGAAGACTAGAGCCGATGCAGGAAACATCGACAAAGGCCGATCACGGCGCCGCGGCTGAAGTCGAGGTTGTCCTCCCGGCTGCCCTTGTGAGCCTCTTTCCCGGTTCAACAACCCATCTGCACCTGCGCGCCGCGACCGTGTCCGAAATGCTGGAGGCGCTGGACACGCGTTGGCCCGGCATGCGCGACCGGTTGCGGGACTCGCGCCCCAGCATCCGCAGGCACATCAATATCTTCGTCAACGGGCGCCGCGCGAACCTCGACACCGCACTTGAGCCGGGCGCCAAAGTCTATGTCCTGACTGCCATGTCGGGCGGTTGATTTCTGAAGACCTGCCCGTCCTTCCATATCAATTGGTCGAATCCCTCAAGTCCCGTCAAAAAACAGGCATATTGTCCTCCCAAGACTTCATGTATTGGCGCGAAGTTCATGGTTTTCGCGGTTCAATTTTTTATTGGTGAGATGGAGAAACGTCATGCATTCAAAACGCGTTGCAAGCGGACCGCGCTTTCGGTCCGTCGCGGTGGCGGCCTGTGCCGTTGTCTTTGTGGTGGGTCTCGTACCCGATCCAGCCGATGCCAGGCGCGGCAAGAACATTGTGAGAGGGGCCGTAATCGGCGCCGGCGTCGGCGCCCTCGTTGACGGGGGACGCGGCGCAAAAACCGGCGCGGTCGCCGGTGCGCTCGTGGGCGCGACGCAAAGGAGCCGGAGCAGGAACAGAAAGAAGAGATACAGAAGGAAATACCGGCGCCGCTACTAGCCTTCGTCCCAATTCGCGAAATTCAAACCGAGCCTCGGATCGAGGCAGGAGATTGTAATGAAGAAGATATTTGCTGCACTTGTTGCCGTCCCTGTCATGCAGTTTGCACTTGCAGGACCGGCATCCGCCGACAAGGCCGCCGAGCTCTATATCGAGCAGGCTGAAGACATCATGCACCATAGCTGCACCAGCGTGGTGGAAGAGTCGGGCGAGGACCCGGTGCAACTGGACATGATCGTTCAGCTCATGGTCGCCGTGTCGCTCTATAATCGCGAACTCGACATCTCCGAGTTCGCCCAGACCGATGAAGAGAAGACCGAACTGCGCAACAAGTTCGCCGCTGCAATCGAAGCGGAATGCTCCGATGACGGCGAGGCGCTGCTCGCCGGCGTGGTCGACAGGTCGGTCGTGAAGGTGCTGACCGAAGAGTAAACGCGACTCGTCGAACCACACGGATGTGCGCTAAGTAACGCGACGGCGTCTCTCGCCGTCGCGTTTTCTTTTCAGGAATGCTCACGCAGCCATTTCAATTCGGGAACAGTCTTTATGAATCTCCACGCCCTCGCACTTGCCCGCATCGAACGCGGCGAAGGACCCGTCCGCGTCGGTCTGATCGGCGCCGGGAAGTTCGGCTCGATGTTTCTCAATCAGGTTCCGACGAGTCCGCTGGACGTCACCGCCATCGCCGATCTCTCTCCCGACCGGGCCAGGGCGGCCTGTAGGAACGTCGGCTGGGACGATGCCCGCATCGATGCCGTCGATTTTCTGGAGGACGGAAATGCGCTTGCCGCGCGCGACGATGTCGACGTGGTTCTGGAGGTTACGGGTTCTCCGGCGGCGGGCATTGCCCATGCGCGCACCGCCTTCGCGAACGGCAAGCATATCGTCATGGTCAACGTGGAAGCCGACGTGCTGGCCGGACCGCTGCTCGTGCGCGAGGCGGAGAGTGCGGGCGTCGTCTACTCGATGGGATACGGCGACCAGCCCGCGCTTGTCTGCGAGATCGTGGATTGGGCGCGCGCGTGCGGCTTCGAGGTCGTGGCGGCCGGCAAGGGAACCAAGTACCTCCCGCATTTTCACGCGTCGACGCCGGACACGGTCTGGGACCATTACGGCCAGACGCCGGAAAGCGCGAAGAAGGCGGGCATGAACCCGCAGATGTTCAACTCGTTCATCGACGGCACCAAGTCGGGCATCGAGATGACGGCGATCGCAAATGCTACGGGACTTGCACCCTCCCCCGACGGTCTGTCGTTTCCCGACATTCCGACCGATGAGTTGCAGAACAGGCTGATCCCGACCGAGGACGGCGGTCTGCTGCACCACAAGGGTCAGGTGGAGGTCATCGCCTCCGTCCATCGCGACGGAAGCGACATACCCAACAATCTGCGCTGGGGCGTCTACGCCGTGTTCGAGGCACCCAACGATTATGCTAGGGACTGCTTCCGGCAATACGGCCTGAACACCGATCCGTCCGGCCGCTATTCGGCGATGTACCGGCCCTACCATCTTATCGGACTTGAACTCGGTATATCCGTTCTGTCCGCGGCGCTGCGCGGCGAGCCGACGGGTCGCACAAAGGACTTCGTTTCGGATGTGGTTTCAGTGGCCAAGCGCGACTTGAAGGAAGGCGAGATGCTCGACGGCGAAGGCGGTTTCACCGTCTGGGGCAAGGCCCAGCCGGCTGCCAAGAGTCTACAGTTCGGCGCGTTGCCCATCGGCCTCGCGCACGGCGTCAAACTCAAGCGGCCGATCAAGGAAGGCGAGACCGTCCGCTGGGACGATGTGGCCGCCGACGATGCGGCAGACGCCGTCAGGACCCGCCGTGCGATGGAACAGGTCTTTTCCTGATCCGATCCGGCTAACACCGGCGCCTAATTATTGAGGATGATCGTCCGGTCGATCACCAGCTTTTCAAGCTGCCAGCATTCGACTTTTTCAGCCTTGGGGCAAACCAGCCGCATGGCGACGCCGTAGCCGTGAGGCTTGTAGTTCTTTCCGCCCGAGTCGGCCATGAAGCCGCCGATCACCGCCCAATAGTTCGGATCCGGCTGCGGATGGATGTTGGCGATGTCGAAGGCAACGTCGAAATGATCGGCGGGATCGCGCGCGAAGTGCTCGAGCACGAAGTGCTGGGCCATGGCAATGATCATGCTTTCGGGCGGCTTCGCTGCCTTTGCTTTTTCGTCCGCATGAACCTGCACGGCAGCGAACAGGCACAGCACGGCAGGAAGGATCAGACGAAGGCGACGCATGGCCGCCAGTCTCCGCCCGGCTCAACTCCGGTGTCAAAACACGCACGCGTGATGCCGTCCGAAGGTGTCCGGATGTGAGGCCGCGCGGCTACTGCGCCTGGCCGTGCTCGAGCTCTTCCGCGGTGGCCTCGCGGACGTCCTTTATCTCGACGTCGAAATGAAGCGTCTGCCCGGCCAGTGGATGATTGGCATCGACGGTCACCTCGTCGCCGCTCACGTCCCTGATGGTTACGAGATGAATTTCGCCGCCCGGCCCCTGCGCCTGAAACTGCATGCCCGGCTTGACGTCCTGCGAGGCCTCGAAGGCGCTTCGCGGAACCTTGTTCACAAGCTGCGGATTAACCTGACCGTAAGCGTCATCCGGTTCAACTGTGACTTTGAGGTTGTCGCCGACAGATTTGCCCTCAAGCGCCCGTTCAAGGCCAGGGACGATGTTCTTGGCACCATGCAGGTATTTGAGGGGATCTCGCCCGTCCGAAGAATCCAGCGTCTCTCCGTCAGAGTTCGTCAGGGTGTAGTGAAATGAAACCACGCATTTATCGCCGATATCCACAAATTATCTCCTGAAATCAGAGGGGTGGGTGCAGCGGCTAGAACGGCGCGCCCCCAATCTGCGTCCCTTATGGACCGTTGCATGCCTAAACACAACCACGCCAACCCGATCCATACCCGGCGCGTTCATAAAAGCGCCATACAATTTGCGTCTGCGCGACACATTGCGGTTAAACCGGTGCCGCAAAGCCGTGGCCTATGGTCGGTGCGAGACATTGCCCGTTGGCGCGAGGGCCCTATCCATGAAATCCAGACGTAGTATTCGTTGCGTACGTGAGTTCGCGCGTGATTTTTCCGTCGGACTCGCCGTGTTCGTGGCCGTCATTGTTCTGGCCATACTCGACAGCCGTGCGGCGCGTTCCGCACCCGCATTCGGTCCGACAACGCCGGCTTCCGGGATCGCCGCTTCGAACGGCTGGGCCGATGCGCTCTCACCGGAGCACGTAAAAAGCGGAACGCTCGTCATTCGAAAGACGGTCGGAGGAGACCGGGCGAAAGCGACGTTCGGCCCGGCCCGGCGTCTGGAAACCAATGTCGACGTCACCGTCAGCGGACCCATTGCCCGGACCACGGTCACGCAACGCTTCCGCAATACGAGCACTTCATGGGTCGAAGGTATTTACGCATATCCCCTCGCCCACCGTTCCACCGTCGACCTCATGTCGATGCGCATCGGCAAGCGCATCATCAGGGGCGAGATCGTGCCCGGTGCGGATGCACGCAGACTGTTCGAGGTCGCGACGGACGCCGGAATGGATACAAAACCACCGGTGCCATATCGTCCGGACGTCTTCATGGCGTCGGTCTCCAGGATCGGACCCGGTGAAGAGATCACCATAAAGATCGAATTTCAGGAATTGCTGCGCGGGAACGGAGGCACATACAACCTCCGCATTCCCCTCGTCGCGTCGCCCCGGCATGCGCCCCGGTCTTACCTGCAACCGGTGAAGCTTGAGGGCCATGCCGGGGCGTCCCACCGCGCCGCAACCGCAGACGGAACAGCGGATCGCAAAACCAACACGGTTTCGTTGCGCGTGCGCATCAATGCCGGATTTCCGCTGGGCGCCGTGAACAGCGAGACTCACGAAGTCGCCCTGCGACGGACCGGCGAAGCGACCGCTATCGTCAGCCTGCATCAAGGCAATGTCCCCGCCGACCGGGACTTCGAGCTGACATGGGAGACGAAGCGGGCGTCAACGCCGCTGGCAACGGCGTTTCATCAGAAGCTCGGCGAAGACGACTACATTCTGACAATGCTTGCCCCGCCAAAGGCGAAGACCGCACCTGCGCCGGTCGCCAGGGAGATTGTCTTCGTCGTCGATACATCGGTGTCCATGGAGGGCAGGACGATGGACGAGGTGCGCAAGAGCCTGGCATTCGCGCTCAAGCAGCTTCGTCCCGGAGACCGTTTCAACATCATCGGCTTCAACGGTTCGAGCGCGCAGCTATTCGAGGAACCGGTGGCGGTGACCAAGGAAAGCCTTGGAATTGCGGAGCGGTTCATCGAGCGATTGCAGGCCGAGGGTGAAGCGCTGATGCTGCCCGCCCTTGAAGCGGCACTGACCGACCCGCGCAGGAAGGATACCCAACGCGTGCGCCAGGTCGTGCTTTTGACGGGCGGCGCGGTTGCAAGCGATAGCGCATTCCTGTCCACGCTCGCACAGAAACGTGGCCGTTCACGTGTGTTCATCGTCGGGCTTGGGTCCATCCCGAACGACTCTCTGATGCGCCGAGCCGCGGAAATCGGCCGGGGTGGTTTCGTCGACATTCCTGCTGACGCACAGGTCTCGGATCGTCTGAACAGCTTTTTCGAGCGGCTGGGGCGTCCGGTCATCACCGACCTGAAACTGGAATGGGCATCGGGTGTGCGTGTCGATTCCTGGCCGAATCCGCTTCCCGACCTCTATCTGGATGACTCTCTGATCCTCACCGCCCGTGTGTCGGCCCTGAAGGGCGCGATGAAGATCACGGGACGGCTCGCAGGTCAGACCTGGTCGCAGGAAATCTCGCTGACCGATTCCAGAATCGGGTCCGGCATCGGCAAGTTCTGGGCCCGCAACAAGGTCGCGTCGCTTGAAGCGCGAAGCTATACGGGTCAATCGGCGCGCGACGTCAACAATGCGATTGAAGAGGTCGCGCTCGCCCACGGACTGGTCGGACCGACGACCAGCCTGATCGCGATCGACGTGACCCCGCCGCGCCCGGAGGATCAGCCGCTCGCGAGCGAAAGTCTGCCGATCGATCTCCCCGCCGGGTGGATCTATGACAACAATGCCCGAGCCGGGCTGACGAACCTGGCGGAAGCGGACGCGGGCTCCGGCAATGACCGGTCCGCGGCGACGTCGAAGCTCCTGACGCTTGCCGCAACTCGGGACGCGAACCAGACCGCATCGGGTGAAAATCCAGGCGGGGGAACCGCACTTCGCGTCGCTGCAAAATCCGGACCGAATTCCGCGTTGTCGGGCGGTTCGGGTTCAAACGGAGCGGCCGACGCCGACAACAGCCGGACCTGGGTTCTGACGACGATGGCGGTGATTTTCTCGCTGATGAGCGCCCTGACACTGGGACTGTGGCGGCACTTGCGCCGCTCCGTCGCGCCCAAGCGGCGCAGGAGAGAAAACCAGGCGTTCTGAAAGTCTCGCCGGAAAACGTCGCGCCCGCGCGTCACGACCCGGAGAGGTTGAATTCGCGTTTCCACGCTGACGGAACACGCCCGACGCGGTCCTGGACTTCGCGGACCATGGCGCGATACCGCAGCCGCAGTTCCTTGCGCAGCGGTGCTGGCATGCGCGCCTTCTGAGACGGATTGTGGCGCTCTTCCAGCCCGCTGAAATGCTCGGAGTCATCGGTCACACCCAGGAAGTTGCAAATCCGCATCAGCGCCGCGCGCCGGTCCGCATGGATATCCTCGTAGTACTCCAGATGGACCTGATCGGCGGGAAAGACCGCGTCGAGCGCGTTCAGGACCGCGACATAATCGGAGAGGTGCCTGAACCGCTCCTCGCCCGTCATTTCCAGAAACTGGGACGTGGAAAGCGTCTCCGCGTCCAGCTTGCGCGCCCGGCAAAGATGCAGGAGCTGCGACCAGGCCCGGGTGACGGGGTTGCGCATGATGAAGATGATGCGTGCATCTGGGGCAAGCCTCTTCAGGTGCTTCAACCCCGGTTCACCGATCAGTGCATATTCCGGCGTGATCTCTCCCGCAACCTTTCGTCCGGCCCGGTCGGCGAACAGGGAGACGTACCAGTCGTCGTCGAGCGTTGCGCCCATGTAAGTGCGATACCAGTCGCCCTGGGCGCGATGCTCGCCCCATTTGCTCCACTGTGTCCATAACCGCTGATGGTACTTGCGGTAGCGCGACCGGCGCTTTCGCGGCCCCAGATGATCGGTGAGGCCGGCGATGTGGTCGAAATAGTGAATCTCCTTTACCGGCGTCATGAACACGTCGTCGTGGCGGGCAAGCATGCGTGCGAGCCAGGTCGTGCCCGCCTTCTGGGCGCCGATACAAACGAAGTAGTCCGAAATGACTGGGCTCTGTGACATTGGGATAACCCGTTCACCTGCAAACCTTACCGCGCGCCACCATTGCACAGGCTTCGATTGCTCACATCGCTCCGTGCCCGGCGCCAGATTGTCGCGTGCTACCCTCGGTTATCGCGAATCATCCGGGGAGCGAACGATGGCCAACCTCACACCACCAACCAGGATGAACTTCAATATCTCCGTGATCCTGGGCGTCATCGCGTTGATCCTGTATTTCGTCAACGTCTTTGGTGTCGCGGAAGTATCCATGAATCTCGCGTTCTGGATCGCGGCCGCGGCCTGGGCCGTGCTGACCGCCGGCGTGTGCATGAAGGGCGTCTGATCGGGCATTTGCCGGCATGTGCACCGGCACAGTGTGTTCAGTTTGAGCAACTGTCCGGTCAGCGGCATTTGGCGGTACGGGCTTGCTACTGGCCGGCCTCGACAACCTGTTTGAGCTTCTCAAGTCCCATATCGTAGTCCTTGCCGATCCAGCGGTCGAACATCAGACCCATCCATCGCCGGATTGGATTGTTTCCGGTGTTGGTCTCGAAGATCCAGACGACTCGCGTCCCGGCGCCGTCCGGCCGAAGCTGATACGAGGCCGTGGCGTTTCCCATGTCACCGAAAGCGAGGTTCACCTTCACGAAGGAATTCGGCTGGCTTTCGACAATCTCCTGAGACCCTGTTTCGAACTCTTCGCTGTCCCACTCCATCTTGGCGCCTTTGCCCGCGGCGGGACCCGAGAACGTGTACTTCATGTTCGGATCGCGCGCTGCCCATGGCGACCATTCATTGAAGCGCTTCGGACTGTTCACATATGGAAAGACATCCGATTCCGGGGCGTTGATAACCTTGGAGCGCGCGACCGTTATTTCCTGTGGCAGCGCAAATGCGACGCCAACCAGCAGCACAGCCAGCAGAACGATACCGAGTACAAACCTGACCAACGGGCGCATGGTCCCCACTCCTCCTTGTCCGACGTATTGGTGATACAAAATAGGGCTAGAGTGCGCCGCGTCAATGAAATGGAGGGCATAATGAACCTGAGTGCTCCAACCACCCCGGTTTTTCTCATTTCGGTTGTATTGGCGGTCCTCGCCGTTGTCGGCACGGCCACGCCCATTCCCTTCGTAACCGGCAACTCGCTATGGGTTGCGCTGATCGCCTACCTTGTCCTGTTTGTCGGAAACGTCGCGAAAGGGCTTTAGAACCTCACCCCTGCCCTGCTTGTCGGACGCGCAAGTAAAAAGGGAGGCTCGCGCCTCCCTTGAATTCTCTTGCGAGATCTTCAGCTCTACGAGAACGCAATCCCCGCAGCGATCAAGAGCGCAAATCCAATCGCAGGAATGACCCAGGTGTTCTTCTTCACGAATGCCGACATTGTTCTCTCCCGTCTCTTTAGAAGTGCGGCCGCATGGCAACCAAGTTCCGGGGACGAGACTATGCGCTGGAGCGCTGCCATCAATTCGCAAATCGGTTTAGACCCAACGTCTCACATACCAAAGGCCTAGAGCCCGCGCATCTCATGGCGGGCCGGAATCGCTCACAGTGCGGTCCAAACGCCATAGATGCCCGAGGCGATCAGAATCAGAAGCACCACCCCGCGAAACCGCTCTTCGCTGAGATAGCGCGTCACATAGTGCCCGAGAAATGCGCCGGCAATGACGAACGGCGACAGCTTGGCGGCCAGCAGCCATGTGTCCCCCGTCATCCCGCCCCAGATCGTGTGCACGATGGACACGGAACCGTATGAGAAGCCGAACAGCAGCAGCGTCGCCGGACGGCTGATCTGCTTTCCGGCGTGGCGAGCAAGCAGATACAGGACGACGACCGGGCCCGGCATGGCCAGCGCGACCGCCATGACGCCGGAGATGAAGCCGATCGCCAGTTCACTGAACAGGCGGGGCTGAAACTGGCCGGTCGCGGGCGGCGTCGCGCCGGCGCGGGAGAGGCGCCACTCGCGAACGATCAGCAACAGGGCAAAGGCAGTGATGAGCACCCCGACGGTGATCTTGACGCTGTCGAGGTCCGCGGCCTTGAACGCAGCGAGGCCGACGGGGAACCCGATGACAGAGCCGATGATCAGGTTGGACAGCAGCCGGTACGGCGCTCCCTGCATGAGATGGCGCAGCAGCACCAGCGAGATCACGAAATTGATGACCGCGGTCACCTGGATCGCCGTCAAGGACCCCATGATCAGCAGGAAGAACGGTACCGCCATGATGGCGAAACCGAAGCCGGTCGCGGCCTGAACGACTGCGGCAAAGAACGCAACACCGGCCAATGCGGCAAAGCTGAGTATGTCCATTTGGAATCGCTGCCCCCGGTGCGCCCGCACTAATGCATACCCGATGCGCCCTCTCAAGTCGTATCGAAGGCCCTCGACCTGAGGCGCCGCGTCCCCTATATCTGCCGGCCAGCGAGCACGAGTTCCCCATCTGGGGCCATGACAAAAGCGGAGTGAGTTCAATGGCAAACTGGCGGGTTTATCTCTCAGGCGAAATCCACACCGATTGGCGGGAACAGATCGAAGCCGGTACGAAGGCGGCGGGGCTCCCGGTGGAGTTTTCCGCCCCGGTCACGAACCATGGCTTTTCCGATGATTGTGGCGTCGCCATTCTGGGGGCGGAAGAGAACGCGTTCTGGAAGGACCGCAAGGGGGCGGGCGTCAACGCCATCCGCACGCGCACGCTGATCGACAAGGCGGATATCGTCGTCGTGCGGTTCGGCGATCAGTACAAGCAGTGGAACGCCGCGTTCGACGCAGGCTATGCCGCCGCCCTGGACAAACCGCTGATCATCATGCACGGCCCCGGGCACGCCCACGCCCTCAAGGAGGTCGACGCGGCGGCACAGGCAGTCGCCGAGACGCCGGAGCAGATCGTTGCGATCCTGCGCTATGTGATCACCGGAGACCTGCAGCCGGTCGCAGCGGCCCACGCGGCGGAATGAACGGACGATACCAGTAGCGATGCTCAGGATACGCGCTGCTGGAGCGTGCGCGCGATCTGATCGAGTTCGGCCTTTGGCAGGTCGCCGATGACCATGAACCCGAAGTCCTCGCTACCCCAGTGGACGATGTTCAGCCCGAGGCGCTGCTCCTGCTCAAGGTCATGCGGTTTGCGCTTGCCTTTGATGATGCAGAACGAGACCGGCGTCTTGCCGTCCGCCAGATAGGCGACCTGTACCAGCCGCTTGCCGCCGAACTGCAGAATATCGGCGCGTTTCAGCTCCAACGGACCCACGGTCACCTTGTCCGGCGTCAGATCGAGCCCCAGATACTCCGACACGGCGCGCATGCCGGCAGTCCTTTCCTCGACATTCGTCCCTGCATTCTCCAGGGTCTGCGTGATGAACAGCGACTGATACTCCGCGACCGCGGCGCGCCAGCCCCGTTTCGCCCAAGACTGTTCCGCCGTCTGGGTCGTCACCCCCGGCAACTGAAGGAACCTGCTGGAGAAAAGGCCGCCCGTAAACACCGCCAGAAGAACCACGGCCGCGGCAAGCATGCGCCAGCCCACCCACGGTTCCCTGCGGATGCTCACCGAGGCGCCGACGACCTGCGGCATCGGGCGGTCGATCTCGTTTTCATCGGCCTTCGGCGCAGGCGGTTCCTTCGCGCGTTTGAGGATCTCCTGAAGCCGTTTTTCGGGCGCCTCGCCAAGCAGGGCGTTGTACGCCTCCTCGAACGGGCGGTCGCCGCGGCGAAGCAATTCGAGCCTGGCTTCGAGATCGCGGTCGAGCTTGACCTCGCGCTCCACGTGCAGAGCGTCCTCCTCGTCGAGCATTCCGTCGAGATAGGCGACGAGTTGCTCGTCGGTCACGGGACCATCATCGCGCCAGTTGCTCATCGGCGTTGACCTGTTTGTTTCTTGCCCGGCGCGTCTTCCTTGTTAAGTTCGCCGAGCTTCGCACGCGCCGCCGCAAGCCGGCTCATGATCGTTCCGATCGGGACGTCCAGAGTCTCGGCGGCCTCCTTGTATGTGAGGCCTTCGGCGTAGACGAGAAACACGGTTTCCCGTTGCACTTCAGGCAGCGCCTGCACTTCTGTTAACACCTGACGGGCGAATATATTCGTTTCGACCTCCGACGCCCCGTCGCTGACGAGAACCTCGTCGGCGCTGACGAACCCCGCACCGGTGCGGATCTTCTGGGACCGCAACTCGTTTTTCCATATTGAATTCAGGATGGAAAACAACCATCTGTCGAGGCGCGTACCGACCTGGAATTGGTGTGCGCGCTCGAGCGCGCGGACGCATGTCGCCTGCACGAGGTCCTCGGCCGCGTCACGGTCCCCCGACAGGACGAGACCGTAACGCCACAGACGGGCGAGATGCTCGCCCAGCCCATCGCTAACAATGTCGTGAGACCCCTCACTCATAATTTTTTTGGTCTTAATGTCGAATAAATCTGAGACTAGCGTGTTTACACCATGCAAACGCCCACGAGGACGAAAACGCACAACATTGAATGCCTGAATCGAAGCAACGAAAGGTAATTGAAATGTACACCACCTCCCAAAAGAATTCGCGCATGGCTGTTAAACTCATTGCCGCGGCGGCCATTGGCGCCGCGATGCTGTTTCCGCAGGTTCCCGCTTACGCCGCCGGCGGCGGCGATCCGGCACCGAGCATTCCGTCCTGCCCGCAAGGCAAGATCTGGAGCAAGAAGAAGAAGAAGTGCGTTCCGATCTCCCGCCATGACCTGAGCGGCGAAGAGCTGTACCGCCAGGGTTGGGTCCTGGCCAAGTCCGGCAATTACGACAAGGCCATCACCGTGCTGAACATGGCCGACCAGAAAGACCCGCGCGTCCTCAATTACCTGGGCTACAGCCACCGCAAGAGCGGCGACCTGAACACCGCGATCGGCTTCTACAAAGCTGCGCTGGCCATCAATCCGGATTTCGTTCTGGCCCGCGAGTATCTCGGCGAAGGCTACGTGAAGGCCGGCCGTCTGGACCTGGCGAAGCTCGAGCTCGAGGAAATCGGCAAGCGTTGCGGCAAGGGCTGCAAGGAGTATGTGGAACTCGCCGCGGTTATCGCCGGAACCGATACTGCCACCTGGTAGGTGTACATTTCATACCGAGGCTCGTCCCCCCGGCCTCCGTGCGATCGACCGGTCGTCTGCCGCGTGCAGACGGCCGGTCTGCTTTGCGGGGCACCTGTCTTACCGCACTACGCACGCTTACTCTGCGGTCTCCGCCAGAAGCGCCTTGAGGTCGCCAAGTGAGTTGGCGTCTTCGATCTGCTTGTCACGGCGCCAGCGGTGAATGCGCGGAAAACGCAAGGCGACGCCTGACTTGTGCCGTGAGCTTTTCTGGATGCCCTCAAACGCGATCTCGAAGACATGCTCCGGTTTGACGGAGCGAACCGGACCGAAGCGCTCGACCGTGTTGCGGCGCACCCACCGGGTCAGTTCGTTGAACTCCGCATCTGTCAGGCCCGAATAGGCCTTGGCAAACGGCACGAGATCACCCTCACGCCATACCGCAAACGTCAGATCGGTGAACAGGTTGGCGCGCCGCCCGTGGCCTGACTGGGCGTAGATCATGACCGCATCGATGGTGAACGGATCAACCTTCCACTTCCACCAGTCGCCCTTGCGCCGACCCGACCTGTAGGGGCTGTCCTTGCGCTTGAGCATCAGCCCTTCGCTGCCGCGCTCGCGCGCGGTTTCCCGTTCGCGCACGAGGTCGTCCCAGCTCTCGAACGGCACAAGCGGCGACAGCAAAAGCACGCCGCCCGCGGCGTTGTTCGCAACCAGGTTTTCCAGCGCAGAGCGCCGCTCCGCGAAGGGCCGCTCCCGGAAGTCATCGCCGGTCCGTTCGAGCAGGTCATAGGCCTTTAGCGCGACCGGTGCGTCGGACAGCAGTTTCTTCGACACGGTCTTGCGGCCAATTCTCGTCTGCAATGTCTGAAAACCAAGCGGCCGTCCGTCTTTCCAGGGAAGGATCTCACCGTCGATCACCGTGCCGTCGGGCAGAAAATCCGTCAGAGGCGCGAACTCGGGAAAGCGTTCGGTAACAAGCTCTTCGCCGCGCGACCAGACATAGAGTTCGCCGCTCCGTACGATCGCCTGCCCTCTGATGCCGTCCCACTTGTGCTCGGCGCTCCAGTCGGAAGGATCGCCCAAGGCGTCGAGGTCTCCTTCCAGCGCATAGGCGAGATAGAACGGATAGGGCCGCGACAGGTTCTCCATAGGGTTTTCGGAGAGGATCAGTTGCTCGAAGGACGCGCTGTCCGGCGTCCAGTCGCCCATGAGGCGATGGGCCAGGGCGTTTTCATCGATTTCCGTCGCCCGCGCGAGCGCACGGGTCATGAGTTTCTGTGACACTCCGATGCGAAAGCCCCCGGTGATCAGCTTGTTGAACAGGAACCGCTCGGTGGCGTCGAGCCTGCTCCATGCGTCGAGCACCCGGCGTTTCTTTTCCGCATCATCGAGATCCCGCAACCCCTTGATCACATTGATCCAGTCCGTCAGGGATTTGTCGGTGTCAGCCGATTTCGGCGGCAGGACCAGGGCGATCGTCTCGGCGAGGTCGCCGACAATCGGATAGGCCTCCTCGAACAGCCATAGCGGAATGCCGGCTGCTTCCGCGGCCCATTCGCGCAGCACCGTGGTCGTCACCGTCCGTTTCGGCCTGCGGTGCGACAGCAGCGCGATTGTCCACATCTTGTCGTCGTCCGATGCGGTCTTGAAGTAGTCGGCAAGGGCCGCGACCTTGGCGTTCGTTTTGGTCGTCTGATCCAGCCGCCGGAACAGTTCGGCAAAGTCCTTCATGCCGAATGCTCCGCGCCGTCGTCCTGCTCGGCGGTTTTCTCGCCCGAGCCGTCGTCGAGCAGTTCGCCCTCATACTCGGTCTCGGCGACCCGCGCGTCGTAGCCCTCGCCCTCCAGCCAGCGTCTGAAGATCGATGTGTAGCCATGGGTCACGTATATGCGTTCCGCACCGCTCGATCTGATCGTGTCATTCAGAGCCGTCCAGTCGACGTGATCGGAGAGCACAAAGCCGCGGTCCGCCGCGCGCCGTCGGCGTACGCCCCGCAGCGCCATCCAGCCGGAGGCGAAACCGGTCGAAACCGGCCCCAGACGGCGCATCCATGCGGACCCCAAAGCGGATGGCGGCGCGACCACGAGGGCGCCGGCGACGCTCTCTTTCTTCGTCTCCGGCGTCACCCGGATGGTTTCAGGGAGCGCAAGGCCCTGGGCGCGCAGGACCTCGTTTGTATTCTCGACCGCACCGTGCGTGTAGATCGGCCCGATGCCGGGATCGATGCCTGCCAGAAGGCGCTGCGCCTTGCCGAGGGAATAGGCGCCGATCACGCTGGCGAGACCGTTTTCGGCATTCTCGCGCCACCAGCCGTTGATCTCCGAGAACACCTCACCCTGCGGCCGCCACGTGAAGACCGGCAGGCCGAACGTGCATTCCGTGATGAGCGCATCGCAGCGCACCAGTTCAAAGGCTTCGGACAGGCCGTCGGGCTCGGTCTTGTAATCGCCGGTGAAGACCCAGACCTCGCCCTTGTACGCGACGCGGATCTGCGCCGAGCCGGGTATGTGGCCGGCGGGATGGAACGAAAACGCGACACCGCCGATCTCGCGCGTTTCGCCGAACGCAATCCCCTCGATCGGGATATTGCCGAGCCGGTGCCGGATCACCGGCACTGCTGCTTCGCTGGCAAGATAGGCCTTGTGGCCCGGGCGGGCATGATCGGCGTGACCGTGCGTGATGAGGGCCCGGTCGACCGGACGCCAGGGATCGATATAGACGTCGGCCCGGGGGCAGTAGATGCCCTTGTCGCTGAATTCCAGAAGGGACATGGATACGCCGGACTACTGATAAGGCCTTGGATACGATCCGGGCCGGACCGCGGTTCAATAAGGATGTACCGCGGCACCCTGACCCTCTGCAAACGCGCGGGAAGGCTCTAGCCGTTGACGTTCTCCACGAGCCAACGGTGCAGCGGCATGGTCAGATTTATCTGCTCCAGTGTCCAATCGATGATTCCGGACGAGAACAGAACGGCAGGATAGGAGCCGTTCCGGCCCTTCACGACGATGCCCTTGTGGCGCAGCAGACCGGCGTGCGGCGCATCCGCGTCGAACCCTCTCGGCACCCGGGCCAGCGCGGGCTCGCTCAACTCATAAGCGCCTGATGCACACGCCTTGTCGATCGCCTTCTGCAACGCGTTCGCCCTGGTCTCGTCCGCCACGGCGTTTCTATAGCGTTTGAGGGCATCGGGTCCGAAGCCCCACTGCCCCGAGCCGAATCCGAGGTGGTCCTGCGCGATGACGAGATGCATCGCCGGCGCCCTGTTGGGATGCTCGCCGGTCCAGAACACAAGATGAAGCCTGGCGTTGTAAGGCCTCTTGTCCTTGGAAAAGCGCACGTCGCGATGAATGCGCCGCAAGGATCCGTTGAGCTTCGGGACCGCCTGAAGAGGCGGCGACAGTTTTTCAACATGCGGCGCAAGTGCCTCGATGAAGGCGAGTGCCGGCGCTATATACGCTTCGTCATATGTTGTCCGGTTCGCCGCGAACCATGCCTTGTCGTTGTTGGCCGACAGATCCTTCAAGAACCAGACGAGTTCCTTGGGAAATCCCGCAAACCCGGTCACATCGAACTCCGTTTTCTTGCCGATGGGGAAACTGTAACGGACGCCAAAATATGTTCGAGAACATATTGTCCGCAGCCGCTAACATGTGCTTCGGCAGCCGAAAGTGAAGCAGGACGAATGGCAAAGCATGACAAGGAACCAACGGCGGCGGAGCGATCCTGGGAAGCGCTGGCGTGCGATCTGATCGCAAATGAGCATGATGTCGAGCGCGGTCGGATGCTGTCGGCTGATGCCGTGACATACCGGGGCAAGGTCTTCGCATTCCGTTCAACCAAGGCAGGCGGCGCCGGTCTGGGCGTCCGCCTTGGCCGTGACTACGACTTCAGTTCCCTGCCAACAGACCAATGGACCTACCTCGCACCGTTCAAAACCAAACCTCCGATGAAAGACTGGATCATGGTATCTGATGCCCATATCGGGCACTGGTCCGAACTGGCCAGCATCGCGTTGAAGTTGATGCGCGAAAAATCAGGAGCCATTTCATGAACGAAGACTTCATGCGCCGGGCGATCGAGATCGCCCGCCAAAGCCTCAGCGAGCCGGGCGCCATGCCCTATGGCGCGGTCGTGGTCAAGGACGGCGAGATCATCGGCGAGGGCCTGAACCGCTCGTTCGAAAAATGCGATCCCACGTCGCATGGCGAGGTGGAGGCCATCCGCGACGCCTGCAAGCGTCTCGGAACGCCGACGCTCTCGGGCTGCGATCTCTATACGTCCTGCGAGCCCTGCTCCATGTGCGTGGCCACCATGTATATCGCAGGGATCGAGCGGCTCTACTATGCCAGCACGCTTGACGAGAGCGCGGTGTTTTTCCGCCAGCTCGCGGAGCGCGACCCGAAATGGTCGCGGCGGTTCAGTTCAGTCGAGATACGGCGCGAGGTGGGACTGCCGATGGGCGAACGGTTGATGCCGGCGCAGCGCGTGTTGGGTGATCTCGGGCGGGAGGTGTTCGACGATTTCGTCGCCGGGCAAGGCTGAACCGGTTCAGACCACCTGGTTCCGCAGTTCCGTTTCGCCGCGCCACATCCGTTCCAGGTTGTCCATGAGGATGTCGACCACATTGTCCTCATAGCGGCGGGTCTCGCCGGCGGTGTGCGGCGTGATCAGCGCGTTCTCGATCGACCACAAGGGCGAGCCCTCCGGCAACGGCTCTTCAACCGTACAGTCGATGCCGGCCGCTGCAATCTGGCCGCTCTGCAGCGCGGAGATGAGCGCCGGCTCGTCGACCACCTTGCCGCGCGCAACGTTGATCAGGTGCGCGGACGGTTTCATGGCGGCCAGGGCATCTGCGTTGATGAGGTTCTCCGTCTCCGGCGTCAGCGGACAGGTCAGCACGACGATGTCCGCATTGGGCAGCAGCTCGTGCAGTTTCTCCTGCGCGTGCACCTCGTGCGCGGCCTCTCCGCCCCTGGACGGGTCGCGCTTCACCGCGACCACGTTGATATCGAACACCTTCGCCAGCGTCGCCAGGCGCGAGCCGATCCGGCCCATGCCGACGATGAGCATCGTCTTGCCGCCGAGTTCATCCTCGCGGATCGTGGGATCGGAGATCATGCCGCGCCACGTCTTCGCATGCTGGTTGGCGCAGGCCTCGGGGATCAACCGTGTCAGCGACAGAATGAGAGCCATGGCGTGTTCGGCAACGGCGCGCTCGTTGGCGCCCTGCCCGCTCGCGAGGCGGACCGAGTTGGCGCGGAAGCGGTCGGCGTCGAACTTGTCCATGCCCGCACTGGCGGACTGCACAAACCTGATACGCGGCGCCGTATCCAGCAGGTCGTTCGACCAGAGCCCGGAGGCCACAACGACATCCGCCTCGCCGGCGCGGGCCACCAGATCCTCCGCGTTCCAGACCTGAAAGTGGTTGATGCCGAGGTCGCGGCGGGCAAAGGCCTCGGCCAACTGGTAGGCGACATGGCCGAAGGCGATCGTGATCTCTTCGCGAGATGGGATGGTCGTGGACGTCATGACAAGTGTTCCGGAAGAAGCGTTGGAGGGATTGTTCTTGTTGGTCGTCAATCAATAGGCGGGTCGTGTGCCCACCGCAAGGGTGGTCTGCATGTTGGCGCCATCGTCACTGATGTTCTAATGTGAAGGGCACGAAGTCATGCGGCGCGTGAAGCCAGCCCGGCACATCATTATCCCCGCGCCAATCCGGAACAAGCGAGACCTCAAATGGCACTCGACCTCATCCTCGGCAATGCCCGACCCGCCAATGCCGGGAACGGAGCTCAAACGATCGACATCGGTCTCGAAGCGGGAAAGATCGCCGCGATCGAACCCAGCCTCGACGCGGACTGCGAACGGCTCAATGTCGAGGGGCGCCTCGTCTCGAGTGGCCTGATCGAGACTCACATTCACCTGGACAAATCGCGCATTCTCGACCGCTGTTCGCCCTCGCCCGACCGTGGGCGCGATCACATGGCCCGTGTGGGCGCGATCAAGCACACATTCACGGTCGAGGATGTCTACGAGCGGGCGCGCCAGACGCTCGAAGAGTGCATCCTGCACGGGGCGACACACATGCGGACCCATGTGGAGGTCGATCCCAATGTCGGCATGAACAGTTTCGAAGCGCTGCAGCAACTGGCGAAGGACTATGCCTGGGCCATCGATCTGGAACTGTGCGTATTTGCCCAGGAGGGCATGAGCAACGTGCCGGAAGCGGACAGCAACGTGGAAGAGGGCCTGAAACGCGGCGCGCCGGTCATCGGTGGCGCGCCCAGCTACGATCCGGACAGCGCAGCGCAGATCGCCCGGATCTTCGAGCTGGCCCGCGAGTACGATACCGATGTCGATATTCATCTCGATGTCGGGTCGACCACCGACGACATGGACATTCACCAGGTCTGCGATCTGACGGAAGAATACGGCCTGGGCGGTCGCGTCGCCGTCGGCCACGGCACGAAATACTCGTGCCTTCCGCTCGATGAACTGGAGACGCTGGGGCAGCGCCTGTCGGACACCGGCGTGACCGTGACCGTTCTGCCGGCGACAGACCTGTTCGTCATGGGCCGGGAGCGGGATCACAATGTCATTCGCGGCGTGGCCGACGCCAATGCCCTGGTGGCGCACGGGGTCAACTGCTGCCTGTCGACCAACAACGTGCTCAACCCGTTCACGCCCTTCGGCGACTGTTCGCTCATGCGGATTGCCAATCTCTACGCCAACATCGTGCAGCGCGGCACCGAGGACGAACTGGACGAGTGTTTCGAGATGATGACCCACCGGCCGGCGCGCCTGATCGGCCGCGACGACTATGGCATCGCGGTCGGCAACGCGGCGGATCTCGTGGTCTGGGACGCGGCATCGCGCAATGACGCGGTCGCGCGGATCGCCGCGCCGCTCTACGGGTTCAAGAACGGCCGGCGCACCTTCACGCGCTCACGACCCGAGCTGCACCGGCCCTAGCTGGTCTGCGTTTCCAGCACCTGCGGGCGCCGCTGCAGGAACCAGTAACACCCGAACAGCACGACGCCGGCGCTTCCGGCCCAGGCGATCGCCATGTTCGGGTGGAACAGGGCGAGCATGCCGCATGCGGCCACCGCCACGCGGAAGGCGATATCGACGGTCCGGTTCTCGGCGAACTGCGCCTGGAAGGCAAACACGAGGCCGAACGCGGCGCTCATCACGAGAGCCATCGCAATGAGTTGATTGAGCCCCGGCTCGAGCACGAGCTCGGGCCGCACGAAGGCCGCCGCCATCAAGACGAACAGCGATGAACAGAGCAACAACGTTCGCCATAGTGTGCCGAGGAACGAAGCATTGGCGATCCGCGACGTGACCGCGGCAACCACGGAGGTCGGCGGCGTCAGCTCGCCCCACACGGCGAGGAAGAAGGCGAAGAAGTGGACGGCCCACGGGTCCATGCCGATCTTGATCATGTGTGGCGCAATGACGAGCGCAGTCAGGATGTAGGTCGGCGCCGGCGGCAGCCCGGTCCCGAGCAAGGCGCCGAACAGGAAGGCGACAATGCCGAGCACGAACAGGTTGATGGCCGCGGCGTCGACCAGGATGAAACCGACCTTGGTGGGGATGCCGGTATTGACCAGCGCGCTGGTGAGGATCGCCAGCACCGCGAGCAGCAGCGTCAGTTCGGCGGTCATCGCCGCGAAGGTGTCGATGAACCTGCGCAGGACCTCGACCAGCCTGCGGCCCTGCTCGAACAGTGTCTCGGAACGGTTTTCGACCATTAACCGCGCCAGCAGGATCAGCCCGATCATGATGAAGACGTACAGCGCGGCAAACATCGGCGGCAAGTGATAGATGGCCATGACGATCACGAAACCGATGACCACCGCGCCGAACACGGAGACGTTCAGCCAATCGCTCCAACTGGTCTCGTCGACATGGGCGGGCTTCGTCATCGTGCCTACGTGCCGCGAGAGCAGGTAGACGCTCAGGAACACTGAGAAGAAGTAGATCAGCGCGGGGGCATATCCGCGCGCGACCACCTCGCCGTAGCTGACGTCCATGAAGCTGGCCATCAGGAAGGCGGACAGCCCCATAATCGGCGGCATCAACTGACCGCCGAGCGATGCCGACGCTTCGACCGAGGCGGAATCTCTCCGCGGCATACCGGCCTTGATCATGGCGGGAATCGTCGCCGATCCGGTCGTCACCGCGTTGGCCGCGCCACTGCCGCTGACGGCGGCCACGCCGAACGATCCGAGCACGGCGGCTTGCGGCAGCGCGTAGGGTGAGCGGATCGCCAGACGGGAGGTGGCCCGCAGAATCGACTCGATGCATCCGAACGCGCGCAGGACGCTCAGCACCAGCACGAACGAACCGATCAGGGTCAGGGCGAGTTGCGGCAGGCTGGAGAAGATTCCCGTTGAATCCTCCAGGCTCATGGAGGTGACGATCCGCTTCCAGCTCAACCCCGGATGGTTGAACATGCCGGGCACGATCCAGCCGTAGACGGCGTAGAGAATGAGAATGATGTTGAGGACGAAGAGCACGAACTGGCGCTTGCGGGCATACTCCATGATCAGCACGAACATGATGCCGCCGACATAGAGGTCGAGCGGGTCCCAGTCGCCGGCGCGGACCGTCCCGAGGTCCTCGAACTCGGTATACATGAAGTAGGACGTGTAGAGCGCGAAGGCCGAATAGGCCGCCGCGATCAGATAGTTCAGGGGAACGTTGAGCTTCGGATAGAAGTCGTTCTTCCGCAGCGCATCGAGGACATAGAGCACGAAGGCAATCGGCACCATGGTCGAGGCCAGCAGGCTTGGCCCGCCGGTCGAGGTCACATAGTAATTCATGAGAACCGCGAAAAAGCCGATCGCGGTCAACAGGAACAGCGCCTCAACGACCGGATGCGCGGTTGTTCTTTCAGCCGAACGTGTCGATGCCTCGGATGCCATAAGTCCCCACTGCCCCCCTACGGACTTCGGAAATAGAGTTGAGGCCGGCGCACTATGTGTCGCCGGCCTCGTATTTTGTCATCCGTCGTTGCGGAAGGCTAGTTCACCTTGGCGATGCGGGAATCCCATTCCGGCTTCCAGGCACCCTTTTCCTTCATGAACTTGGCGAGACCCGGATGCACCGGCACGAAGTCGATGGACGACGTGATACCGCGCACCTGCATCTCGACCATGTTGTCCGCAACCTGCTTGAACGCCTTGTCAGACTGCGCCAGTTCCTTGGCGCCCTGCTCGATCAGGGTCAGCATCTTGTAGACATCTTCTTCGGGAACCTGCGTGCCGACATGCAGACCGTAGTGGAACGGCAGCAAGGTCACGGCATCGGCGTGGGTCTTCTTCTTGCCGAAGATGTTGGTCGGGATCTTCTTCACCGTGAAGCCGGCATCCTGCAGCTTCTTGGTTTCGGCGTCGCTCAGGTTGAGACCGGCCCAGTCCGTCTGCAACGAGGCTTCCTGGATCCAGGGCGCCGTCGTCGCCTCGGCATTGCTGTAGACGCCGAACGCATCGTAGCGGCCGCTCTCGAGCAGCGAACCCGCGGTCTTCACGCTGACTTCGACATACTCGAAATCGATACCGAGCGCTTCCATGGCCCGCTCGACCTGAGCGCGCGTGTCCCACGGACGCGGTCCGGTAAAGACCCGCTTGCCGGCGAGATCGCCCCAAGACTTGATCTTATCCTTGTCGCGGGCATGGACACCGAGGCCCATTTCGATGGTGAACGCCCAGAAGGACTGCACCGGCTGGCGCTGGATCTTGTCCTTGAAGCCCTTGAACCGCTTGATGTTGTTGGCGAGTTCATAGAAGGCGACGTCGGAGCCGTAATAGCCCTCGAACTCGCCCTTCGAATGGCCCTTCACCGTCAGGATTGCGCCGGGGGTCGGCTGCACCGTGAACGTGTATCCGGGCATCTTGTCTTTGAGGAACTGCGTCAGGGCCGTCACCGCACGGTGGCCGGAAGAGCCAACCCGCGACGTTCCCCAACGGACCTCGGCCGCCGATGCATCGGGCACCGAGACCGGGACCGCGACCGCAACCATGGCGGTAACGAGGAAGCCGGCAACAACTGACGCAAATCTTGCGCTGAACATGTTCGTTTTCTCCCTTGGCGCCCCGCTTGGGCGAGGCAAATTTGGTGTGTTGTTGGTGGTATACCACCTCAAGCTAACCCGGAATCCACGGTTGTCAATGGCGGGAACATTACGTTTGAATCACATTTTCCCGGACGGTAAAGACGGCATGCGCTCTTTCCTCCGCCACAGTGCTGGTCCATATAGAAACCATGGTAGATTCCCCTCGCTCACGGCAGTTCCTCGTGCGATGCGCTCGGGCCTGCGCAGGCGCGGCCTGACCGGCCGGCGCGCGTTTGCGCGCTGAATCCGGGTGTTCCTTCTTTTCAGTTCTAGCTCGCTAAGTCATAGTCAATCGAATGGCACGACACGTTCCAAAAACCTTCGGGTCCCGCGCCGAACCGCGCCCGGTTACCGGTGAATCGGCCGAGTTGAATTATCCGGTCGAAAGACCGGAGGGGCTCTCCGAGGCGCCGCAGCCGATGATCGCCAATCATCCGATCGTGCAGTCGTTCGACAACCCGAACGCGCTGCCGATGTTCATGCCACACAAACCGGAGCGCCCGCAGAAGAGCGAAGGCGGCATTCCGCTCAAGATCGAATCGGATTTCTCGCCGCAGGGCGATCAGCCGGAGGCCATCACCGAACTCGTCGAAGGCGTGAAGGGCCAGGAACGCGACCAGGTCCTGCTCGGCGTCACCGGTTCGGGCAAGACCTTCACCATGGCCAAGGTCATCGAGGAGACGCAACGCCCTGCCCTCATTCTCGCGCCGAACAAGACGCTGGCCGCGCAGCTCTATGGCGAGTTCAAGAACTTCTTCCCCGAAAACGCGGTGGAGTATTTCGTCTCCTATTACGACTACTACCAGCCGGAAGCCTATGTGCCGCGCACCGACACCTATATCGAGAAGGAGTCGTCGGTGAACGAGCAGATCGACCGCATGCGCCACGCCGCCACGCGGGCGCTGCTGGAGCGGGACGACGTGATCATCGTCGCGTCGGTCTCCTGCATCTACGGTATCGGCTCGGTCGAAACCTACACGGCGATGACGTTCCAGCTTCAGGTCGGCGACCGGGTTGAGCAGCGCCAGCTTCTGGCCGACCTGGTGGCGCTGCAGTACCGGCGCAACGATATGGGCTTCGAGCGCGGCAGCTTCCGCGTGCGCGGCGACACCATCGAGCTGTTCCCGGCTCACCTCGAGGACCGCGCGTGGCGTATCTCCCTGTTCGGCGACGAGATTGATTCCATTACCGAATTCGATCCGCTCACGGGGCAGAAAAGCATGGATCTGAAGACCGTCAAGATCTACGCCAACTCGCACTACGTGATCCCGAAGCCGACCCAGCAGCAGGCGATCAAGGCGATCAAGATCGAGCTGAAGGAACGCCTCGATGAACTCAACAAGGCGGGACGTCTGCTGGAGGCGCAGCGCCTCGAGCAGCGCACGACGTTCGACCTGGAGATGATCGCCGCGACGGGATCCTGCGCCGGCATCGAGAACTATTCACGCTACCTGACGGGCCGCAAGCCCGGCGAGCCGCCACCGACCCTGTTCGAGTACCTGCCGGACAATGCCCTCGTCTTCGTCGACGAGAGCCACGTCACCGTGCCGCAGGTCGGCGGCATGTTCCGCGGCGACTACCGGCGCAAGGCGACCCTCGCCGAATACGGCTTCCGCCTGCCCTCCTGCATGGATAACCGTCCGCTGCGCTTCGAGGAATGGGACATGATGCGGCCGCAATCCACCTATGTCTCGGCAACGCCGGGCGAATGGGAGCTGGAGCGCACAGACGGCGTGTTCACCGAACAGGTGATCCGCCCGACCGGCCTCACCGACCCGCCGGTGGAAGTCCGCCCCGCGGGCACCCAGGTCGACGACCTTCTCGACGAGTGCCGGCAGGTGGCCGCCAACGGCTACCGCGCGCTGGTGACGACCCTGACCAAGCGCATGGCGGAAGACCTGACCGAGTATCTCCACGAACAGGGCGTGCGCGTGCGCTACATGCATTCCGACATCGATACGCTGGAGCGCATCGAGATCATCCGCGATCTGCGTCTCGGCGCCTTCGATATACTGATCGGCATCAACCTGCTGCGCGAGGGGCTCGACATTCCCGAATGCGCGCTGGTCGCCATTCTCGACGCCGACAAGGAGGGCTTCCTGCGCTCGGAAACCTCGCTGGTCCAGACCATCGGCCGCGCCGCGCGCAACGTGGACGGGCGGGTGATCCTCTATGCCGACACCATCACCGGCTCCATGGAGCGGGCCATCGCCGAGACCGACCGCCGCCGCGAGAAGCAGATCGCCTTCAACGAGGCCAACGGCATCACGCCGGAGTCCGTGAAAAAGAACATCGGCGACATCCTCGAAAGCGTCTATGAGCGCGACCACGTGCTGGTCGACGCGGGCGCGGGCTTCGGCGAAGACGACCAGATGCCCATCGGCCACAATATGGAAGCCGTCATCGAGGATATGGAGAAGCGCATGCGCGCGGCGGCCGCCGATCTTGAGTTCGAGGAGGCGGCGCGGCTGCGTGACGAGGTGAAACGTTTACGAGAGACGCAGCTCGCGGTGGCCGACGATCCCCTCGCCCGCCAGCAGGCCATCGAGGACCGCGCGCGCTCGGCGAAAAGCCGCCCCCACAAACCCGGTCTCGACGAGATGACCGTGGGCCGAACCGAGGTTCCACTCGGACAAGAGGCGGGGAGTGCCGAAGGCACGATAGGGAGGCCAAGAGAATCTTCCGACAAGCCGCACTCAACGGGCGGGCGCCCCGGCACGCGCACCTACAAGAAGAAGGGCCGCAAGGTCCGGCGGAGCTGAGCCAAGTCGTCTTTTAGACCTTAAGTTTGGTGCAGGACGCCTTGCCGCGCCGCCGTCCCTGCTGAATACTTGTCCCGTACGGGACCATTCAGGAGGTCGCCATGACGCCCGTGCATGCACTCATGCGGATCGCGTGTCTCGGCCTGTTGGCCGCAAGCCTTGCGGCGCCTGCCGCCGGGCTGGACCGGATCGGCCAGAACGGTGTGCCCGGGACCCGGCTTGGCCAGCTCATCGCCGACCATCTCGCACCCTCTGCCAACACGCCCGGAACCGCGTCCTACTGGCAGGCGGTGGTGATGGCCATTGCCAAGGCCGACCCGGAAGGCGACGTCCGCGCCGATGCGCGCTCGGGACACGCCGGCCTCATGACCTATGCCAACGACACGGTCGCCGAACGCCACGTGGCGTCGGGACTGCGCTGCCACGACCGCAGCGAGCCGCGCCGCCGTACCGTGTTCCACTTCGGCTATCGCGCGCCACTATCTCCGGACGCGGGCAAGGCGCTGTTCGCCTTCGATACCTATGCGCGCGCCTACAACCTTCAGGCGTTGTCCTCCGGTGTCCTGCGAGAAACGAGTTGCATCCCCATCGGCGAGTGAGGCACGGTTCCCACCGGTTCGGAACGGGAGGTGGTGATGCGCCTGATGCTGAAATTCACAATACCGGTCGAGAACGGAAATGAGGCGGAGGCGAACGGTACGATGGGCAAGGCGATCGAGAAGCTGATCGCGGACACCGGGGCCGAGGCCGCCTATTTTACGTTGGAGGACGGCGAGCGCGCCGGGTACATCTTTTTCGAGGAAACGGATCAGGCCAATCTGCCCAAATACAACGAGCCGATGTTCGCCGCCCTCGATGCCGCCATCGACATTGTGCCGGTGCTCAACCTCGACGATCTGAAACGCGGGATCGGGGGCTGATCCCGATATCTCCGCGCGCAAGGCCACCCCGGATCCCGGGGGACCCGAGGACCCGGGATGACTGTGCGCAGCCGCCACCTGCGATACGCAGAACAGTGGGCAGGCAGCGTCCGCAACACTCCTTACGCACACCGGTTCGTCGCGCAGGCGACGGAAAAGGTTCAAACCTTTTGCAGAAATCTTGCGAGGTCTTCATCGGCCCGCCGTTCCCCTCACCGTCATCCCCGGCAAGCGGCGGCCCGAATGTCCGGTCTGGCGATGACGTCGATCCGCCGCGCGATCGGGGATCCATGTCTTTCGGCCGCGTGCGTGGCACCGTATGTCTGGATTCCCGCCGAAGCCTGTGCCCGCGAAGGCGGGTGCGGGAATGACGGTCCAGCGGAGCGTGTCGCTTCCGGCTAGCTCACCGGCTTCTCGATCGGCTCGCAGCGCTCGGTCTCGTCGGAATACTCCTCGCCTTCGGGGCAGTTGAGCTCACATGCGCATGCGAACGCCGGTGCGACCGAGGCGAGCTGGAGCAGAAGAGCAAGGGCGATGCACGTCCATTTCATTCGTGTATTATCCACGCCCGCGATACGATCACAAATCTCTTGTTGTTGAACCGTCCGACAGTTTCTCCAGATCAAGCCCATGCCCGTCCGCCCGCCGAAAATCCTTGCGCCGAAAAACACGCTGCCGGAGGACCCGCTGACCGCTGCGCTCGAGCATGAAGTGCTGGCGGAGAAGGCTGCGACCTACGGGCGGTTGGTGACGAAGCTCGAGAAGGCGCTGGAACGATACCGCGAGGACGAGACGGAGGCCGCGCTGAACACCGCCGGCCAGGCGCTCTGGTACGTGATGATCCAGCGTGACCTGTGCGGGTTCCGCCGGCATGACCTGTTCTGCAAGGAACTCAACGTGCCCGATGCTGTCCGCTCCCGCATGGGCATGATCCGGTCCGGATAACCGTCATTCCCGTATCGGCCTGCGCGCGGAGTGACGAGACGCGTCCAACCGGACCGCGTGGCCTATTTGCCCATCATCTGTCTGACGACGCCGACGATGACCATGAGGATGGCGCCGCCCACGGCGCCGCCGGCAATGTCACCGACAAAGCCCTCGACCGCCGAGCCGACCACCTGGCCGATCAACTGACCGCCGATGCCGCCACCGAGAACGCCCGCGATCGTGTTGCCGAGCGTGCCCAGCGAATAGCGTTTCATGGCCGCTCCCGCCGCGTTGCCACCGATGGCGCCGGCGATCACCTGCACCAGAAGAGAAGTCAGATCCATGGGAAGCCCCTTCGTTTCGCCCGTACCGGGCACCGCTTCACCGGTAACGAAGCAATGCAGCGAATGCATGACAGCTATCCGGGAATCAACCTTCCGACCACGGTTTGACCCAAAGCCCGTCAAGATTCTGCCTTATTATTCCGTACCTTCCCGCACTGCACTCAGGCGGGCAGCGAGATGCGCCCGCCCCCGACCCGGCGCCTCCAGCCGGGCTCACCCTCCCAACACAATTAAAGAGATGGAGAATGCACATATGATTCGTGCGGGGAACATATTCGCGGCCTTGGGTTTGACCGCCGCTGCACTTTTCGCGGCGCCTGACGCACAGGCAAGCACGCAAACCGGTATCGCCTCCTGGTATCAGATGGGCACGAAGACGGCGAACGGCGAACGCTACAATCCGGATGGCATGACCGCCGCGCACCGGACGCTCCCGTTCGGCACCATCGTCCTGGTGGAGCACCTGGGCACCGGCCGCACTGTGCGGCTGCGTATCAACGACCGTGGTCCGTTCATTCGCGGGCGCATCATTGACGTCAGCCGCGGCGGCGCCCGCGCGCTCGGCCTGATGGGCAGCGGCACGGCAAAGGTTCGCGTCACCGCCGTTTCACGCGGCGGACGCGTGGCAAGCAGCCGCTCAAGCGCCAGCCGTGCGAGCGGCAACAGCGCATCCGACTTCGGCTGCGTCACCCGCGACTGCTTCTAGGATCTTTCACGACTGAAGTGAATCGCACCGCGCGGGCGAAACCCCGCGCGGTGCTTTCTTGCGCTCACATTATGTTGAGCGTCATGTCGACTGGCGGGCATCGGACAACCGGATAGGTTCCGGGGTGGAAACCGATTCCACCCGGACAGGAGCGCGCCATGGACCAATCTCTTTCGATCGAACTCCGGCATCTCGTTTACTGCGGCATTCTCATGCTGGTGATGTGGGTGCCCTACATCCTTGCCGAGCTCAAACTCACCGGCGTGGTGAAGGCGCTCAGCTATCCGGATGAACGGCCGCTGCCGAAATGGGGTCAGCGGCTCAAACACGCGCACTACAATCTGGTGGAAAACGTTGCGCCGTTCGCCATTGCCGTGCTCGCCGGCGAACTCATGGACGTGCATACCGGCGTCACCGCAGCCTGCGCGGTCGTCTTCTTCTGGGCGCGGGTGCTGCACCCCATTGCCCAGGTCACGCGCATCTGGGGCACGCGCACGATCACGTTCGGCGCCGGGGTGACGGCGACGGCGGTTTATCTGGGAGAAATCCTCAGGCTGACCGCCTGATACCCGGCACCGCCGTCACATGGCAGCGACGGACAATCCGTTCATCTCCCGTTCAACTTCCAGCGGCTATGTTCGAAAACAGACGCCCGGAGAGGAACGCGCGCGTTTTGCGTGCGGGCTCCGGAACCACCAGAGGGGACCACAATCATGTCGACCCATGTGATCAAGGGAATTGCGCTGGCGGCCGCCGTTTCGGTCGGCGCGCTTGCATTTGCTTCGCCGGCCGATGCCGGACGCCGTCACAAACACAAGCACTACTATGGAGGCGCAGCCGCGGCCGCAATCATCGGTCTGGGCGTCGGCGCCGCGCTTGCGAGCCGCCCGCGCTATTACGATTACGGCTATGCGCCTTACCGGTACCGGTACGCGCCTCCGCCGCCACCGGCCTATGCCTACGCACCGCCGCCTGTATACGTTCCCGCGCCATGGACGCCGGAGTGGTACGCGTACTGCGCGTCGAAATACCGCTCGTTCGACCGCTACTCGGGGACCTTTCAGCCCTATCACGGACCACGGCGTCTGTGCCGCTAGACCACTAAACGAACTGAAATCGCGCTCAGGAACTCCCTCCCCCCCTGAGACACGACGCGGCAGACGGATCACTGAATAAACGGGTTCGTCTGCCGCTCCTCGCCAAACGTGCTGGGCGGGCCGTGCCCGCAGATGAAGGCCATATCGTCGCCAAGCGGCAGCAGCTTGGTCTTGATCGCATCGATCAGCGCCTCGTGATCCCCATAGGGAAAGTCGGTTCGCCCGATCGAGCCTTTGAAGAGCACGTCGCCGACATGCGCGATCCGCAGATCCTCCTGCAGGAAGACAACGTGACCCGGGGCATGACCCGGGCAATGGCGCACGGCAAAGGTGAACGGCCCGAATGAGACCGTGTCCCCCTCCTTGAGCCAGCGGTCCGGCTCGACATTGCGCGAACCGGTGATGCCGTATTCGGCGCCCGTCTGCTCCAGCGATTCCAGCAGGAAGCGGTCCGCCTCGTGCGGGCCCTCGATCGGCACGCCGAGCTTCTCCTTGAGCTCTGCCGCCCCGCCGGCATGATCGATGTGTCCGTGGGTCAGAAGGATCTTTTCGACGTTCATGCCGATCTCGCCGGTCGCCTCGACGATGCGATCCACATCTCCGCCGGGGTCGATCACCACTCCGGCGTTCGTCTCCTCATCGTACATCAGCGTGCAGTTCTGCTGCAGCGGCGTGACCGGCAGGATCGCGGCTTTCAGGGTTGGCATGTCCGGGATTTCCTTTTGCTTGCGGCCGGCGGTTCGGCGACCAAAGGCCTGCACGGCATCCGGAGGAACGGGCGGGCGGTAGAGACCTCGCACCGAACGATGTGAAACACAAGTCCGTGAGGCGCCCGCGTCCGAGTTCACGAATTCGGGCGGTCGTGTTCACGCGCCATTGAATCGTAGGTTACCGGGCCCGGTGCTAGGATTCGTGTCAGCACTAAGGGCCCCACACCGTGCGGGCCCTCTGGACAGGGACACGAAGGACGGGGACATGGCTGTCGCACGCGCGCTCACTCTCATTTATTTCCTTATTGCCGCTCTCACCGTGACGATCTTTGCCTCGTCCGTGCCCGCGGCGTCGCCGAAGAAAGCGCCGCAATGGGACATCTCGGAGTGGATCAATTCCGAACCGATCAATATCTCCGATCTCAAGGGTCAGGTCGTCGTCATTGATTTCTTTCAGCTTTGGTGTCCGGGCTGCAAAAGCTTCTCCATCCCGTTGATGGATCATTGGGAAAAGGTCTTCGAGAAGGAAACAAAAGACGGCCGGATCGCATTCGTCAGCATCCACACGGTGTTCGAGGGGCACAGCTTCCAGACCCCGGAACGCCTGCGCCGGTTCCTGAAAGAGAAGAAAATCAAGCACCCGGTCGGTATTGACAGGCATGTAAACGGCCAGCGCGTCCCGGAGACCATGCGCCGCTACAACACCATGGGTACGCCCGAAATGGCGATCATCGACAAGCAGGGCAATATCCGTTTCCAGCGTTTCGGCTACTTCGAACCAGCCTTCGGCGAGAACCTGATCCGCACGCTCCTCGACGAAGAGCCCGAACCGGAGCGGACCAGCCTTTTCAGGTAGCACGTCCGCCTCTCCTGCACGTCTTGAGGGACGAAATCCCGCTTGCTTCTCGCTCACCGGCCAAACTAGAGTTAGGGCGTATGTGGGCAGCTTATCGGACCCTTTGAGGATGCTACCGTCGACTGGGGCGCAGACCCCGCAACTGGTCTTTCCCCGAACTCTGAACCGTCTGCCTTGCTGATCATGTTCGCATGCGGGACATGATCCCAATTTAGAAGGGGAGAGGAGAAGACCCCAATGAGCCAGACTGGCACTGTAAAGTTCTTCAATCACTCACGTGGTTTTGGCTTCATCACACCGGATGATGGCGGAAAAGACGTGTTCCTGCACATCACCGCCCTCCAGAACTCAGGCCTCCCGGCCCTGGATGAGGGCACCAAGGTGACCTTCGAAACCGAGCCCGACCGGCGCGGCAAGGGGCCGCAAGCCGTGAACATCGCGATTGCCGAGGGCGAGGGCTGAGAGTCCGTACGCGCCAGGCGAACCGGGTTCACTTTAAGGTTCCATTAGCCAACCTCGCCTAGCCTGACGGCTGGTAGGGGTATGGCAGATGAGTTCCTCGGTCGCGATTGCCAGTGCCGCTGTTGCGGCAAACCAGGCGCAAGTCCAGATGGCGCTGGCGGCGAAACTCGCCAAAATGAATGCGAACAACGCGCAATCGGTCGTTCAACTGATCGAGGCGGCGAACACCAATCTTCAAGGCGTCGTCAAATCAGCGACCGCGCCGGGTGTCGGAACGACGCTCGATATCACCGCCTAGGCACAGTCTGGCGGAATCTCACTCCCGCAATCTCAAGAGCCCAGCTTGGTCCCGGCGCTTATGCCGGCGGCAGCCGCACACTCGCTTGCGGGGAGCTTCTGGTCCTTGTCGGCGCGCATGCGGCCAACACGCACCGCACCATCACTCGCGGCGATGGTGACACCCTCGTCCGACACGTCGAGCACTTCGCCCGGAGCTCCTGAACCATCGGCGATGGTGCTGTCGAACAGGGAAAGCCGGACATCGCCGTGCATTGTCCACGCCCCCGGCGCCGGATCCGTGCCGCGGATCAGGTTGTGAACCTCCTGCACGGGCTTCGACCAGTCGACCTCGGCGTCCTTCTTGCGGCACCAGCTCTCGTAGGTTGCCTTGGAATGATCCTGATCGACGCGAGGCGCCTTGCCCTCTCGCACGAGATCGACGGCCTCGCACATGGCCTCCACACCCATGGGGAACAGGTTCTTGAAGTAGACAGACCCGAGCGTGTCGTCGGGTCCGACGTCGACTTCCTTCTGCAGCAGGATCGGCCCTTCGTCGAGGCCCTCGTCGGGCCAGAAGATGCTCAGGCCCGTCTTCTTTGCGCCCATGATGATCGGCCAGTTGATGGAACTGGGACCGCGATGCAGCGGCAGCAGCGACGGGTGGTACTGAATGGTGCCGAGTTTGGGGATTTCGAGCGGCGTTTGCGGCACGAAGAGCGTCACATAGGCCATGACGCACAGGTCCGGTTCGAGAGACCGCAGGTGCTCCCACACTTCTTCCTTCTTCCATGAAGACGGCTGATGCACATCGAACCCTTTTTCACGGGCGAAGACCTTGAGCGGATCTTCCGGCCGGCCTTCCTTGTCGGGCGCGCAATAGACCCCGACCACATCCTCACCGCGTTCCAGAAGCGCTTCCAAAACGGCCTTGCCGAAGGCCTCCTGACCGTGAACCACAATGCGCATGACGCCACCATCCCTCTTCGAAAAACTGTCTCAATCCGCTGTGGTATACCACCAGCGTTCCGCGCCAATCTAGAGCGATTCCGGAAAAGTGCTTTGCAGTTCTGGAGAACGGGACGTCAGGCGTCTTGCGGTCCCAGGACGGAAGCGCGAAACGTCCGGACGATGCCGGGACCGTCCATCGTCGGAAAGACGGGATCGTCGCGGCTCGGGGCCACCTTCGCAACCGCCAGCACCGGGCCCTTCTCCTTGAGGAGAAACGCGCCAAGGCGGGCGACTTCGTTGTCCGAACGAACGGTCATGGTCTTGTCGATGCCCGACCCGATTGCGATCTTCTCGATATCCGCGCGTTTGGCCGAGAGGCCGCTCTGCGCGCCGGTTTCCTCGAACATCTCGTTGTCCATGACGAGTATGCCGAGGTTTGCGGGAACCTGCGCCGCCACGACCGAGAGAGAGCCGATGCCCATCATCATGTCGCCGTCGCCCGTGACGACGAGGACCCTGCGGTCCGGCTGGGCCATGGCCAGCCCGAGCCCGGTCGGAACGGTCAGCCCCATGGCGTTCCACATATAGGCGTTGTCATCGCTTGGTGAGACGGCAAACAGGTCGTAGTTGGCGGTGCCGAGCCCCGGGACGACAAGCGCGTCGCCGCGATCCTCCAGAACACGCGCCAGCACGTCACGTCGATGAAGCTCTGCCATAAGACCCACCCGTTATTTGCCAAACGTCTTGGCGCCAATGACCTTTTGCGCAATCACCACCGCGACCATCTTTCCTTCGGAAAACGCCATGTCGCACGCCGTCCTGAAATGCGAGGCCACCTCTTCCGCGGTGTCGCCTTCCAGACAGGTCACGCCCATGGCCTCGAAGACCTGCCGCACGGCGCGCCCCATCGGAAACTGCGCCGGATTGCCCTCACCTTCCTGCCCGCGCATGGTGACGAGCATCAGGAACGGACTTTCCGCAAAGGCCGGCAGGGCCAGCCCGTTGATGATGTTTCCGGTTCCGCTGGATTGCAGGCAAAGCAGGGCGCGCGTGCCGCCGAGCCAGGCACCATATCCCATGCCGACGCCCTCCTCTTCGGTCGAGAGCGTGACGACCCGGATTTCAGGGTCCGCGTCACATGTCTTGAGCAGGCGCGTCAGCCCGGCATCCGGAACGGTCGTGACCAGTGAAATACCGGCCTCCTTGATGAGGTTGTAGACTTCTCCGGACCAACCGTCATCCTCCCGAGCCATGAGTGTTTCGTTCCCCGTTCCCTGTTTCGCGCGCGCAACCTAGCTCATTGCCGCCGTTCGCGCGCAAAAAAAATCTGCACATCGTGCAGATCGCATTCGGACGATTCTTAGGTTGGATTGAAGAATCTCTCGATCAGGCGCCTGCCTGGTTCGTAGCCCATGAGCGAGAACCGGTTTCTCGGGCCATCCCGGAACCGCCACCGCGCCAGCTCAAGCTGGCCGCGCACCGTTATGGTGACGCCTCCCACCGAGTTTTCTTCAATAAGACCGGAATCAAGCAGTTTGTCGATCCGCGTTCGCATCATCGGGCTCGGCATCTCGCTGGCGCGATTGAGTCGCTCCAGGATCTTGCAATCGGCTCTGTCCAGACACGCAACCGGACTCGACAAACCAACCCCCTACAAACGTGACAAACCCCTTTCAACGCTACACAAACTCCACGCAATACTGACTGGCGCGGAAGTCTATCACCGGATTTGGCAGGCTCAAGGCGCCGCGACGCATTTCTGGGAAAAACCTGGGGAAAAATGTTGGATAAAGCCGGTTTCGATTGCAAAATCGCACCCCCGCCCGTCCTCTGCACATGCAAAACGGTGCGTATCAGTGCCTTTCGGCCGCGTGTTACAAGAAGTGATTCGGAAGTCCAGTCATGAGTGAACATCTCAACAAAGTGCTCGAAGTCCTGTCCGGGGAGGAAGACGCCTCGACGGAGCGCCTGTTCGAAATCATCAGAATACCGAGCATCTCCACCGACCCCGCCTATGACGACGCCTGCAGGCACGCCGCCGATTGGTGCGCCAAAACACTGGAGGACATCGGGTTCGAGGCCTCGGTCCGCCCGACGACGGGAAAGCCGATGGTCGTCGGCCATTACCGGTCGCAGAACCGCTCGGAGACACCCCACGTCCTGTTCTACGGACACTATGACGTGCAACCGGCCGACCCGCTCGACAAATGGGTCACGCCGCCTTTCGAACCTCAGCTAACCGATGACCCGAAACATGGGCGGGTGATCAGCGGCCGCGGCGCGTCCGACGACAAGGGCCAGTTCATGACCTTCCTCGAGGCGTGTCGGGCCTGGCGTGACGCAACGGGCGACCTGCCGGTCTCGGTTTCCGTTCTGATCGAGGGCGAGGAAGAGTCCGGCAGTCCGAGCCTTGCCCCGTTTCTTGAGGCCAACCGGGATGAGCTCACCAAGGACTTCGCACTCGTCTGCGACACCGGCCAGTGGGATGCGGACACGCCCGCGATCACGACCATGCTGCGCGGCCTTTGCTCCTGCGAAGTGGTCGTCACCGGTCCGTCCCGCGACCTGCATTCGGGAATGTATGGCGGCGCGGCGCGAAACCCGATCCGCGTGCTGACGGGCATCCTTGGCGGTCTGTATGACGAAAACGGCGCGGTTCAGATTCCGGGCTTTTATGACGATGTGCGCGCGTTGAGCCCGGAGCAGCGGGACCAGTGGAACGCGCTGGACTTCGACACCGCGCAATTCCTGAGCGCGGTCGGCCTGAGACTGCCGGCCGGCGAAACGGGGCACGGCGTCCTCGAGCAGCTTTGGTCCCGCCCCACCGCCGAGATCAACGGCATCATCGGCGGCTACACGGGGCCCGGCACCAAGACGGTCATTCCCTCTAAGGCATCGGCCAAGCTGACATTCCGCCTGGTTCCCGATCAGGACCCCGACAAGATCGTTTCCGGCTTCAAGGAATTCATTACGAGCCGCCTGCCCGAGGACTGCACCGCGGAGTTCCTGGGCGAAAGCGGATCTCCGGCGGTCGGTTTCGACACGTCGGGTCCGGCGTTCCAGTCGGCGGCAGCCGCGCTCGCGGAAGAATGGGGCAAAAAACCGATTTTCATGGGCTGCGGCGGATCGATTCCCATTGTCGAGTCCTTCAAGTCCGAGCTCGGGATGGAGTCGTTGCTCGTCGGCTTCGCGCTCGATGACAACCAGATCCATTCGCCGAACGAACGGTACAACCTGACGAGCTACCGGAAAGGCGCGCGAAGCTGGGCGCGCATCCTCGATGGCCTCGCCAATATGTGACGCGCGTGTTTACCCGCCGCGCGTCCCGGCCTGATTTCTCCCACCGCGCATCACCACTCAGAATAAGGAACCCGTCATGATCCTGCGCTCATCTCCCGCCTCGCCGTTCGGCCGCAAGTGCAAAATCTCCGCCTCCCTGCTCGGTCTTCTGGACAAGATCGAGGTCACCCGAACGGACACCCTCGATCCGAGCGATCCGATCGCGAAAGAAAACCCGCTCGGCAAGATCCCCGCACTGATACTCGATGACGGCATGTGCATCTTCGACAGCCGGGTGATCTGCGAGTATCTCGACGCCGCCGCGGGCGGTGGCAAGTTGTTTCCCCAGGGCGACGCGCGCTGGCCCGCGATCACGCTTCAGGCCCTCTCGGACGGGATCCTCGATGCGGCAATTCTTCAGGTGTATGAAAAGCGGTTCAGGCCCGAGGAGAAAAGACACCCCGATTGGGTCGCACGTCAGAAAGGCAAGGTGGACCGCGCGCTTGCGCATCTTGAGGCGCATACGCCCGTGACCGGCGCAACGCCCCACATCGGCGATGTCACTCTCGCCTGTACGCTCGGTTATCTGGATTTCCGCTTCGAGGGGGCATGGCGCAACGACCATCCAAATCTTGTGGCCTGGCTCGACGCGTTCGCGGAGGCGGTACCTGCCTATGGAGAGACCGCGCCCAGTGACTGAGCGGTCGGCACGCAATCGGACCGCCGGCTCCTTATGCGCGGTTCTGTTCTGCCTGGGGTTCTTTGCGGCGGCCCCCAATGTGACCGCCGCCGGTGGCACGCCGGGCAAGTTCGATTACTACGTGCTGGCACTCTCCTGGTCGCCAACCTACTGCGCCGAAGAAGGCCGCACCCGCCGCGAAAGGCAGTGCACCGGCGAGCGCCCGTATGCGTTCGTCCTCCACGGGCTCTGGCCGCAATACGCCAAAGGCTGGCCCGACAACTGTGACATCGGCCGCAAGCCGTGGGTACCGCGCCTGCTTATTGACGCCATGCTGGACATCATGCCGAGCCCGCGGCTCGTCATCCAGCAATACCGCAAGCACGGCACATGCTCGGGCCTCACGCCCGAGGCCTACTATGCGCTCGCGCGCAAGACGCACGACGCGATTCAGATCCCGGCGCGCTATCTCAACCCGAACAAGCCGATCACCGTATCGCCTCAAGAAATCGAGAGCGACTTTCTGAAGACGAACCGCGACCTGAAGCCGGAGATGATTTCGATCAGATGCAGTGGTAAAAGGCGCCTGCGAGAAGTCCGCATCTGTTTTTCGAAGGACGGCCAACTGACGGCCTGCGGGGAGAATGAAGATCAGGCGCGGCTCTGCCGGCTCGACAGGATCGTCATGCCACCGGTGCGAGGCGGAACTGCCGAAACAGGCGGGCGGCGGTGATTCTCCCCTCCGCGATCCAACAGCCCTTACTCCCGTGCAGGACAAGCCCTCAACAATAAGAACAAGGAGGAATGCAATGTATTCGTTTTCGGTAAAAACATGGATTCTGGCCGTGGCGGCATTGGGCGCCGCAGTCTCACAACCTGTCGCCGCGCCGAAGACGGACGCGCTGCCTGCCCAGATCGAGGCCCTGCTCAAGTCAGACAAGGATTGCAGGAACTATGATGCGGACTTCATGAAGAAGGCGCGCGTGACCGCGAAACTCGGCGAGACACAGACGCTCTATCTGCTGCCGTGCGCCTCCGGCGCCTACAACATCGCCTATCACGTTTATGTACTTGACTCCCGTTACCCGGATTCCGTTCGCCGGAGCCTGTTTGCCGGGTACTCCGATGAATATGGCTGGACCGGCAGGGACGGGCTGGTCAATGCCGAGTTCGATCTCAAGACGAAGACCCTTTCGGCCTTCGAAAAGGCGCGCGGTCTCGGCGATTGCGGCAGCATCCCGTCCTACCGGTGGGTGGAAGACAACTGGCGGATGATCGAATACCGGTACTGGGGCAAGTGCGACGGCAGCCGGTTGCCTGAACAGTGGCCCGTGATCTTTCGCCATGAGGGGCCTGAAAACTAGGGCCCAAGGCACTACGCCACAGTTTTCGTGAATTCACCTTTTCCAGATTCCACGGGTTCGTACCGTGACACGCACCTTTTCAGCCCATCCGCCAAGTGATCCCGCGATATGGAACATACGTAAAGCAGCCAACGTTTTTTTCGGCCGGCACTTGATCGAGAAGATCGTCGAACCTAGATTGCCCGCCGTCTCAATGACCGCTACAAGCGGGTTGCATTCCGCGCGCGCGATGCGCGATTCTCGCCAGCTCACGCCTTCTGTTCGCGAAATGCCTCCCTATATAAGGACGATAACTGAACTAGCCATTCCCCGGTAAAACACCGCACAGGTCGCTTTTCCGGGGCTTCACGCATGTGTAGAACGTGCTAGTAGGAGCCAGAACGAACTCATGGTCTACCTTACTCTCGCCGCCGGGATCGCGCTCCTGCTGATCGGCGGCGACGTTTTGGTTCGCGGCGCTGTCTCGCTAGCCGTGAAACTGGATATCCCAACGCTCGTCATCGGTCTGACGATTGTCGCGTTCGGCACGTCTGCGCCCGAGCTGGTGATTTCGCTGCGCGCCGCGCTGGCTGGTTCACCCGGCATATCCATCGGTAACGTCGTCGGCAGCAACATCGCCAACATCCTGCTGGTGCTTGGTGTTCCGGCCCTGATCGCGGCGACGAATTGCGACCAGCCCTTTATCAAGCGCAACACCCTTTATGTGATCGGCGCCAGCCTGCTGTTCATCTGGCTGTGCCAACGCGGCCCCCTGGCATTCTGGCACGGGGCCGTTTTGTTTGGCCTGATGGTCGCGTTTCTGGTCGAGTCCGGTCGCCGCGCCGCGCGACGCTCCGACGCCGCAACCGTCATCGGCGAAGAGGCAATCGAACTGATCGACGGCGTATCCGGCGTGCCGCACCGTAACTGGACGATTGCCATGTTTCTCGCAATCGGCCTGATCAGCCTGCCGATCGGCGCACAGCTCACCGTGAGCGCCGCCTCGGCGATCGCCAAGGACTTCGGCGTATCCGAGGCCGCGGTCGGCCTGACGCTTGTCGCTCTCGGCACCTCCCTCCCCGAGCTCGCGACAACCGTCGCCGCCGCGCTCCGGGGTCACTGCGGCCTGGCGCTCGGCAATGTGCTGGGCAGCAACCTGTTCAACATTCTCGCGATCATGGGCCTGACCGCGATGGTCGTTCCGGTGCCGGTTCCGGATGTCATCAAGAGCGTCGATGTGTGGATCATGCTGGCCGCCGCCCTGGCGATCACGCCGTTTGTCCTGCGGCGCCGAAGCATCACCTGGAAGATCGGCCTGGTTTTCGTTTCCTGCTACTTACTATACATCTCGTTCGTATTCGCGCCGCGCATGTCGGAATTCGCGGCCGTTTCCGGCAACTAGAGCCCGACACGACGCGCAATCAGCACCTCAAAGATGGGAACCGAGCCGACAGTACTCATTACAGGTGCGGCGAAGCGCATCGGACGCGCGATTGCCCTCGACCTCGGCCGCGCCGGCTGGCGGGTGGGCGTGCATCACAACAGCTCGAACAAAGACGCGGCAGGCACTGTCGAAGAAATCGAAAAGGCCGGCGGCACCGCCGCGGCGCTCAAGGCCGACCTCACCGATCTCGAGGCCATGCACGCCCTCGTGCCTGCCTGTTGCGAGAAACTCGGTGCCCCGACCTGCCTGATCAACAACGCATCGCTTTTCGAGCACGACCACGTCACGACGATGACCGAGGACAGCTTTCACTATCATATGCGCGTGAATCTGCGGGCGCCCGTCTTCCTGGCGCAGGCATTCGCGAAATCGCTTCCGAACGACACCGAGGGCGTGATCGTCAACATGCTGGACCAGCGTGTCTGGAAACCGACGCCGGATTACTTTTCGTACTCGCTTTCCAAGTCCGCGCTGTGGGCAGCGACCCGCACACTGGCGCAGGGCCTGGCGCCGCGCATCCGGGTCAATGCCATCGGTCCGGGGCCGACCTTGGCGAATGTGCGCCAGTCCGACGCGGCGTTCGCGCGTCAACGGGCTTCGACCATCCTGGAACGCGGGCCGGACCCGGAGGAAATCTGTGCCGCCGTCCGGTTTATCCTTGACGCCCGGTCGATGACCGGGCAGATGATCGCGCTCGATGGCGGCCAGCATCTTGCATGGCAGACGCCGGACACGATCGAGAGTGATGAGTAGCATGACCGAGCAGACAGCCAGACGATCCATCTTCGAAGCCGACGCGGTGCGCGGCCTGGCGCATGTGTTTGTTCGCGACCTCGAGGTCAATGCGAGTGTCGGCGTGCACGAGCACGAGAAACTCGGGCCCCAGCCGGTGCGCATCTCGATCGATCTGACGGTGCGTGAGCTGCCCGGTCCGAAAAGCGACCATATCGGCGATGTGGTCTGTTACGAGGACGTCGTTCACAAGGTCCACGACATCTGTGAACAGGGCCATGTCAACCTGATCGAGACTCTTGCCGAGCGTGTCGCCGCAAGCTGTCTGGAAGATTCCCGCGTGCATGCCGTTCGGGTTCGCGTGGAAAAACCCGAGGCGATCGAGGAATGCGCTTCCGTTGGCATTGAAATCGAGCGTCTGCAGCCTTTAACCTGATCGAATGCGGGCGCTGCATGACGGCCGCGCCCGGCAATACACTCGATCCCGGCCCATGCCCTTGAACACGAAAGGCAGCGATATCGCCGCCGCCAAAACGATCAGCCGAACCAGGTCTCCGGCGACCGAAACGGGCCCAAAGGTTATCGCACGCGCCTTGAAGACCCTGCCGAACGGGCCCGGCGTCTACCGCATGATCGGCGCGGATGGCGATGTGCTCTATGTCGGCAAGGCGCGTTCGCTCCGAAAGCGCGTACAGAGTTATGCCCGTCTCGGCGGTCACACCAACCGCATCGCCCGCATGATTGCCGTGACCGCGGCCCTTGAAGTCGTCACCACGGCGACGGAGACGGAAGCGCTTCTGCTCGAGGCCAATCTCATCAAGCGCCTGAAGCCGCGCTTCAACGTCATCCTGCGCGATGACAAGTCGTTTCCCTACATCCTGATTGCGCGGGATCACGACGCGCCCCAGATCCTCAAGCATCGCGGCGCGCGCAAACGCAAGGGCGAGTATTTCGGACCGTTCGCGTCCGCCGGCGCCGTCAACCGCACGATCAATACCCTGCAGCGTGCGTTCCTGCTGCGCTCATGCTCGGACAGCTACTATGAGGCGCGCACGCGGCCCTGTCTGCTGTACCAGATCAAGCGCTGCTCCGGACCATGCACCGGCGAAATCAGTCACGACGACTACGCCCGGCTGGTGAAAGACGCGGAGGATTTCCTTACCGGCAAGAGCGAGAAGGTGAAGCACCATCTCCATGCGCTGATGGAGACGGCGAGCGAACGTCTCGAGTTCGAGCGCGCCGCGAGCTATCGCGACCGGCTGGCGGCCCTGGCCCAGATCCAGGCGCACCAGGGCATCAACCCGAGCAGCTTCGCCGAGGCCGACGTGTTCGCCGCATATGCGCATGGCGGGCAGACCTGCATTCAGGTGTTCTTCTTCCGAACCGGCCAGAACTGGGGAAACCGCGCGTATTTTCCCCGTGCCGACAAATCGCTCTCCCCGGAAGAAGTGCTCGACGCGTTCATTGCGCAATTCTACGACGACAAGCCCATACCGAAACTCGTGCTGCTGTCCCACGACGTCCCCGGCCGCAGGTTGCTGGAAGAGGCGCTCACCACCAAGGCGGATCACAAGGTCACGGTAACGGTGCCGCGCCGCGGAGAGAAACGCGAAATCATGGAGCAGTCGCTGGCAAACGCCCGCGAAGCGCTCGAACGGCGCCTGGCGGAGTCCGCGTCACAGCGCAAGCTGCTTGAAGGCGTCGCCGAGGCATTCGACCTCGACGACCTGCCGGAGCGGATCGAGGTCTATGACAACAGCCATATCCAGGGCGCGAGCCCGGTCGGCGCGATGATCGTTTCCGGACCCGAGGGTTTTGAGAAGAACAGCTACCGCAAGTTCAACATCAAGTCCGCCGATCTGGCACCGGGCGACGACTACGGGATGATGCGCGAGGTGCTGACGCGGCGGTTTTCCCGCCTGCTCAAGGAGACGGCAAGCGACGGCGCCAATGCGGTATGGCCCGACCTGGTGCTGATCGACGGCGGCGCCGGACAGCTTTCCGCGACGCACGAGGTGCTTGACGAGTTGGGAATCGACACGCTGCGGGTCGTGGGCATCGCCAAGGGTCCCGACCGGGACGCGGGACGCGAGAGGTTCTTCATTCGCGGCCGTGACCCGTTCATGCTCCCGTCACGCGATCCTGTTCTTTATTTCGTTCAACGCCTTCGGGACGAGGCGCACCGGTTCGCCATCGGCGCGCACCGAACACGCCGCAAGAAGTCCATCGGCGCCTCTCCGCTTGACGAGGTGCCGGGCATCGGACCGGCGCGGAAGCGCGCGCTTCTGAAGCACTTCGGCTCGGCAAAAGCCGTGAGCCGGGCCGGACTCGCCGACCTGCAGGCCGTTGACGGGATTTCCGCGCAGACCGCGCAAACCATATATGATTTTTTTCATGAGCAGAGTGGCTGAAAAGGACTACACTGCCGGCCAAATGGAACGAGTCGCACGACAGAGTATGTATTTCTACGTCCCCAACCTGCTGACCTACGGCCGGATTGCGGCCGTTCCTGCGCTGGTCGGGTGTTTCTTTATCGACGGCGACTTCGGCAACTGGCTGGCGCTAACCATATTCGTCGCCGCCGGCATCACCGACGCGCTCGACGGCTATTTTGCGCGCGCCTGGGCCCAGCAGACATCCCTCGGGCGGATGCTCGACCCGATCGCCGACAAACTGCTGGTGGCGGCCGCATTGCTGATGCTCGCGGCCCAGCAGACCATCGCCGGTTGGTCCCTGTGGGCAGCGGTCATTATCCTCAGCCGCGAGATCCTCGTCTCCGGATTGCGTGAGTTTCTGGCCGAGGTGAATGTCAGCGTGCCCGTAACCAAACTGGCGAAATGGAAGACCATCGCGCAAATGGTGGCGATCGGCTTTCTGCTGGCAGGGTCGGCCGGCGACAAGATTTTTCCCTTTACGACCCTGACCGGCCTTTGCTTACTTTGGGTTTCGGCCATTGTGACGCTCTATACGGGCTGGGACTATTTCCGCGCCGGCATGCGCCACGTGCTGGAAATGGAACACAAATAGGCCGGACGGTTTCAGAAGTCAGGACGCGTGTGATGGGTGTGAAGCTTCTCTATTTCGCCTGGGTGCGAGAGAAGACGGGCCGCGGCGAGGAAATCGTGGACCTTCCCGAGGACGTGCGCACCGTTGCCGACTTGATGAGCTGGCTGAAAGGGCGCGGACCCGAATACGAAGCGGCATTCGAAAAATCGGATGTGATCCGCGCCGCTGTCGACCAGACACATGTCGCACACAGCGCCTCCATCGCCGAGGCGCGCGAGATTGCCTTCTTCCCGCCCGTAACCGGAGGGTGAGCGGCCCATGATCCGGGTGCAGCTCCGGACGACATCCCAGCTGTTTAATTGACTGAATTCCAAAGATGAGTAGGGATTGAGAAATGATCGAAATCCCCAAACAAGCGCGCTGGAAGATAGTTGCAATATTGACAGCAACTGCGGCGTTCGCGGTCTTCCTGTATCAAGTTTGGCCGGAGAGTGACCATCGTGAAGGTTTTCGGATCATCTCAAAAGGATCCACAAAAGGACAGGATGCGACCTCACGAAGAAACGCCATCGCGACTTATGTCGCGCACGGATTGATGGACAACAAACTCATAAACGCAGCATGGGGCGGAAACGCAACGCATCCATCCACATTTTTGTGGAAAGAGGCCCCTGTCTTAAAGATCATCGAGATTGGTCAGCAAAATTATAAATCGAAATTCGAGAAAGAATTCAATCACATATATTCCGAGCTGAAATTGGAAGAAGGCGATGAAAAGATCAATTACCTGGTTTTGATAGAAAACGGATCTCATGAAAAAATCAGGAAGGATGGCGACAGCAGTATTCTGAACCAAGTGCCGTTCAGTGAGGCGAAGAAACGCACTTTGATCAACGGGATAAACAACTCCAGAAATTCAGATAGCAGTGGCTGCGCGGCTATATACGACGCCAACAAGAGTGGATTCGCGACCCTGGCATTTATTGCAATCGATCCCAGTGAGTTGTTGGTCGACATTGACGATTGCGTTTACAGACAGGTTTTGAAATCGGCAGGTTTCTTTAAGAAGATAGAATTGAAAGACAAAACAACCGAGCGAAAGATAGATAGATTTGCAGTTTCGGTCCTATATAGCTTTGCCGGCGACGATGAGCCATTTCAGGCGATTTCGCCAACGACCGTAAAAGAACGGGCGATCGATCTGCTCGAACGCAGACCCTGAGCCGCACCTAAAAACGTTCGGTGATGAGTTTCAGAGCGAACGGCCGACTGATACAAACACGTCATGATCCGCGTCCAGCAGGAAGACTTCGACATCGGTGCCGAGATCGCGCGGTTGCGCGCGGGCCGAACCGATATCGGCGCCATCGTGACATTCACCGGCACCGTCCGCGACACGGCGGGAGGAGAGCCGATCTCCGAGATGACGCTGGAACACTATCCAGGCATGACGGAGAAGGAGCTCGAACGCATCGAGGGCGAGGCCAATGCCCGCTGGCCGCTGCAGGGAACGCTCATCATCCACCGCTACGGCCCGTTGCGGCCGGGCGACAATATCGTGCTGGTCGTAACCGCATCGGCACACCGGCAGGCGGCCTTCGAGGCGGCGGAATTCCTGATGGACTTCCTCAAGACCAACGCGCCTTTCTGGAAAAAGGAGGCCGGTCCGGACGGCGGAACCTGGGTCGATGCCCGCGACAGCGACGATGACGCGCTCAAGCGTTGGCAGGCGCCGCAGAAGGCGGCGGAGTAACGCGCGCGTCTCTGATTGCTATTGCGGCACCGGCGGGACATAGGGCCCCCACCGGCATTTCTCACGCCAGACGCATCCCGTGGCACGGGTGCAAACCCTTACGAACCGGCACGTCCGGCACCGCAGTGTCGGTCCGCAACGCGCCCGCCCATCGCGGCGCACACCGCACCAGTAGATCTCCTGGCAGGTGCGGAACGTGTCCGCCTTCTGCAGCGGGTTCATATGGGACATGTGTCCCGCGCCGGCGAAGCCGTTCAGTGAAGCGGTTGCCTTCGCGTCCGTGGCCAACGCACCGCTGAGCACGAGCGCCACAAGCAGCGCGGCCGCAGCCATGCATGTTTTTGCGTATTGGAGCATTGCGGCACCCCCTCCCCAAATGCATCGCCGCCGGTTCGCAATGTCGCGTGATCATAGCACGCGTCTTCGACCGCCGCGCAAGAGGGTACCCGCGCCGGATATAGGTTTTACGTCGGGTTTTGCGATGTCAGCCGGTCGCCGCCACGCTCTCCACGGGGCGGACCAGCGCCGAGTAATCGTTCATCAGCGTCTCGGTGATGGTTCCCGGCGTGAATTTGTGCGGGCCGATTTCCGCCACGGCGGTGACCTCCGCGGCCGTACCGGTGATGAAACACTCGCTGAAATCGTCGAGCTCGTCCGGCATGATCGCACGCTCGACCACCTCCAGTCCGCGCTTCTTGGCAAGATCCATAACGCTGCGGCGGGTGATGCCGTCGAGGAAACAGTCGGGCGTGGGCGTGTGGATGACGCCATCCTTCACGAAAAAGACGTTGGCGCCGGTTGCTTCCGCGACCTGTCCGCGCCAATCGAGCATCAGCGCATCGGCATAGCCGTCTGCTTCCGCCTTGTGCTTTTCGATAGTGCAGATCATGTACAAGCCGGCCGCCTTGCTCAGGGCCGGCGCCGTCCGGGGGTCCGGGCGTCGATAATCCGCCATGGCCATGCGAATGCCCTTGAGCTGGGCCTCCGGATCGAAGTACTTGCCCCAGTCCCAGGCAGAGATCGAAAGGTTGATCCGCGTTTCCTGCGCCGACACGCCCATCATCTCGCTGCCGCGCCAGGCGATCGGACGGATGTAAGCCTCGACGAGACCATTCCGGGTGACGACGTCACGGCACGCCTGATCGATTTCGTCGACCGAGTAGGGAATTTCGAAGCCTAGGATTTCCGCCGATTTGTGCAGCCGCTCCGTGTGCTGGGTCAGCTCGAAAATCTGGCCGCCATAGGCCCGCACTCCCTCGAACACGGCGCTGGCGTAGTGCAGGCCATGGCTCAGGACATGAAGCTTGGCGTCAGGCCAGTCGACCATTTCGCCGTTCATCCAAATCACGCCTTCGCGTTGATCGTACGGAACTGATGACATATCTCTTGCTCTCCACAGTGCGCTTGTTGCGATGCACCGGACGGCCCAACGCGCGCTACGCCAAAACGTCTTGTACCGGAACCGCCCTGCTGTGGGCACGCCGACGGCGCGAAACTGCACTCCCTGAACATGTTTTTGCGGCAGAACCGAATTGCAGAAAACGGACCGCAAGGCTGTATTTATCAGTATCAATCGGCTAAAAATAAGTCAACATGACTGACATAAATGAACAGGTCCAGGGCGCTCGTTCGGCGGCACGGCTGAGTGCTAAGGAGACCGCGGACGACGTTCGGGAACGCGGATACACCGATCCCGCGCTTCTCGACCTGGCGGAGCTGCTGTTTTTCGCCTATCGCGATTTCACCCGCGAGCCGGACAAGATCCTCGACGATTTCGGGTTCGGACGCGCCCATCATCGCGTGCTGCATTTCGTGAACCGCCGACCCGGCATGCGCGTTGCCGACCTTCTGGAAATCCTCAAGATCACGAAGCAGAGCCTCGGCCGTGTTCTGAAGCAGCTCGTCGATGACGGGTTCATCGTGCAGCAGGAGGGAAAATCGGACAGGCGCGAACGTCTGCTCTACCCGACCGAGAGCGGACGCGAACTCGCAGCCCGGCTGGCGGAGCCGCAACTCGAACGGATCGCCCGGGCGCTTGAGGCAAGCCGCCGGCGTGGCAATGCCAGGATCGAGTCTTTCCTCTACCAGATGATCAGCGAAGCGGACCGGCCGCAGGTCGAACGGCTGCTCAGGACCGATCTGAACAAGGTCCGCGAACGAGGCGAGCGGCAATGAACCCGGCGACGACACACGGTCCGGCACCGTCCCCGGCGGACAACGCACCGCATATTCTGGTGGTTGACGACGATCAACGTATACGCGACCTGCTGGCGCGCTTCCTTCAGGAGAACGGCTTTCGGGTGACGACGGCCGAGAACTCGGCCGCCGCGCGCGCCAACATGCGCGGGCTGTCTTTCGACGTCCTGGTGCTCGACGTCATGATGCCGGGCGAGACGGGCATGCAACTCGCGGAATCCCTGCGCAAGGACCAGGACATTCCCATCCTCATGCTCACCGCCCGCGCCGAACCGGAGCACCGCATTCGGGGCCTGGAGATCGGCGTCGACGATTACGTGGCCAAGCCTTTCGAACCGCGCGAGCTTCTCTTGCGGCTGCAGAACATCCTGAGCCGGCACAAGCGGAACGTTAGTCCGCAGGATGTGGTGCGTATCGGAGATTTCACCTTCCATATCGGCCGCGGCGAGCTGCAGCAGAACGGCGAAACGGTGCGGCTGACGGAGCGCGAGCGCGACCTGCTCAGGCAGTTCGCGGAGCGTCCCGGCACGCCGATTTCGCGGCTCGAACTGGCAAAGCAGGGCACCGACGGTTCGGAACGCGCAGTGGACGTTCAGATCAACAGGCTACGGAGAAAAATCGAAGCGGATCCGGGGAATCCGGTTTATCTTCAGACGGTTCGTGGCAAAGGTTACATCCTGCACGCGGAATAATGGTTGCCTTACCCAAACAGACGGCACGGCGCACATGGCGATTGCCCAATCTGGGCGTGATGCGCGCGCTGTTCGGCGGCATCATGCCGAAGGGCCTTTACGCGCGCGCCCTGATCATCATCATCGCGCCGATCGTCCTTCTTCAGTCAGTGGTCGCGTTCGTGTTCATGGAGCGGCATTGGGAGACGGTGACACGCCGCCTGTCCGACGCAACGACCCGCGACATTGCCATGCTGCTGGGCGTCTATGAATCCTACCCGCACGACGATGACTACAAGAGGCTGATCAAGCTGGCGCAGACCAAGCTCAACCTGTCCCTGCAGATTCTGCCGCCGCAGGACTTGCCGCCGACACGCCCCAAACCATTCTTCGACCTGCTCGACCGCACCCTCAGCCGGGAAATCCGCAAGCAGATCAACAAACCGTTCTGGATCGACACGGTCGGGCGGTCCCATCTGGTGGAGATCCGTATCCAGCTCAAGGATGCGGTCATGCGCGTGCTGGCCCGCCGCAGCCAGACCTACGCATCGAACTCCCATATCTTCCTGTTATGGATGGTTGGTACCTCGCTGGTGCTGATGACCGTCGCCATCCTGTTCCTGCGAAACCAGATCAAGCCGATTCTGCGTCTCGCTCAGGCCGCGGACCGTTTCGGCAAGGGCCAGTCGGCACCGCCTGATTTCCGGCCGCGCGGCGCGCGCGAGGTCCGGCAGGCCGCCCTGTCGTTCATGGAGATGCGCAATCGCATCGAGCGGCAAATCGAGCAACGCACGACGATGCTGGCCGGCGTCAGTCATGATCTGCGGACCATTCTCACACGCCTCAAGCTGCAACTCGCGATGTTTGAAGACTCGCAAGAGGCCAGGGAGATGCTCGCCGACGTGGACGAGATGCAGGCGATGCTCGAGGACTATATGGCTTTTGCCCGGGGTGACTCGAGCGAGGAAAGCGCACCGGTGAATATCGGCGACCTGCTGCAGGACATCCGCAAACAGACGGCGCGCGGCGGAAAGGAGATCACCCTCGATTTGCCGGACAACGAGATCGTGGTGCCGCTGCGGCGTCATGCGTTCAAGCGGGCCGTTTCCAATGTCGTCTCGAACGCGATCCGGTTCGCAGATCATGTCACTGTCTCCGTGGTTCAGAACGACGACTGGCTGACGCTCCGCATCGACGACGACGGTCCGGGGATACCGGAAGAAGAGCGCGAGGAAGTGTTTCGCCCGTTCTATCGTCTCGACGATGCCAGGGGACAGGCCACCGGCATCAACACCGGCCTCGGTCTGTCCATCGCCCGGGATATCGTGCGCAGCCACGGCGGCGATATCACCTTGAAGGCCAGCGAGATGGGCGGCCTGCAGGCGACCATCCGCGTGCCCGTGTAATCCGGCCTGCCCCTGCAATTGCCGGCAATCTCGCAGTCTTTCGTCGTAAATGCCGTGCCGGCGCCCTCGAACCGCGCCTTCTCGGACCGCCCACAAGCGGTCAGTCCGGACAGGGGAACCATCTGGCAGCGCAAAAATCATGCTGGCATATAATAAGCTAACTTATTATAAGTTAGTATGGCTGATGATCCCTATCTCACCCGATCCCTCGGATTCCTGCTGGCGGACGTCTCACGGCTGGTCCGAAAGCGCTTCGATCAACGTGCCCGGGCTCTGGGGCTGACCCGCGCGCAATGGCGCGTGCTGGCGCAGCTCAGGCGCCGCGAAGGCATCAACCAGCGCGATCTCGCGGAAATCCTGGAAATCGAGAGCATCACGCTTGTGCGCCATATCGACCGCCTTGAAGCCAAAGGCTGGGTGGAGCGCCGCCGCGACCCCTCCGACCGGCGGGCGTGGCGATTGCACCTCAACGCGCAAGTGCAGCCCGTTCTCGACAAAATGCGCGAGTTCTCGGAACAGACCAGGGCGGAGGCACTGGCGGGAATCTCCGAAAAAGACAGCGATGAGCTGATCGACCGGCTGCTGCAGATCAAGAGCAACATGCTGAAGCGCGAGCCGGTTGAGGGGGCGGCGAAGACAGACTCGGTTGAGACAAAGACACGCGGAGGGCGCGTTGACGCCTAGAAAGAAAAGCCCGCGCAAACGCAAACGCGAGCCGGCCGAAGCGGCCGAAACGGACATCGCGCACGAAACGCCCGCGTCCGGCTGGTCGCTGCGCCGAACGCTCGGGGTCGCCCTGCTGTCTGTTATCGGGCCGCTCGTGGCGACCGTCGTGGGCCTGTACATCTACTCCGTCGGCGGCAGGTTCGTGTCGACGGACAACGCCTATATCAAGTCCGAGAAAATCGCGGTCAGCGCGGACATTTCGGGCCGCGTCACGGATGTCGCCATACGGGAGAACCAGAAGGTCGCGAAGGGCGCCGTTCTGTTCCGGGTAGATCCTGAGCCGTTCCGGATCGCGCTGCAGAAAGCGGAAGCCCAGCTCATGCTGGCAGTCCAGGAGATCGAGGCGTTGCGCGCGGCACACAAGCAACGGCTTGCAGAGCTGACGCTGGCCGAAGGCGATCTCCTTTTCTACCAGAAGCAATTCGCGCGTCAGGAAACCCTGAACACGCGCGGGTTTGCCTCCACGACCAATCTCGACACCGCGAACCGCAATCTCCGGAACGCCCGCGACAAGCTCGACACCATCCGGCAGGATATCGCACAGGCCCGCGCCAAGCTGGGCGGTGATCCGGACATTCCCTCTGCCGAACATCCCACCGTCCTCGAGGCAAAGGCGGTGCGCGATCAGGCCGCTCTGGACCTCAGGCGCACCGAGGTGCGCGCCGCGACGTCGGGCGTCATCACGAATTTCGAGCTTCAGCCCGGCGAATACATTCACGCGGGAAACGTGGTGTTCAGTCTCGTCGGTGACGCCGAGGTGTGGGTGCAGGCGAACTACAAGGAGACAGACCTCACCCACGTCCGCGTCGGTCAGCCCGCGAGCGTCCGGGTCGATACCTATCCCGGGAAGACCTTTGAGGCGGTGGTGACGAGCATCAGCCCTGCGACCGGCGCGGAGTTCGCGCTGCTGCCCCCTCAGAATGCAACCGGCAACTGGGTCAAGGTCGTCCAGCGGCTGCCGGTTCGCGTGCAGTTCCGCGATCCCGGCGCGGGACCACCGCTGCGCGCCGGCATGAGCGTCGTTGTGGAAATCGACACCGGCTTTCAACGTGAGCTGCCCGGACTGGCCAAATCTGCGCTCATCTGGGCACGTGATCTGATATGAGCGCGGCGGCCGCGGCCGCGGACGAAGACCTGAAGCCGACCGGGTTACGGCTCAAGCTCATCACCATCGCCCTCATCCTTGCCCCGCTCATTCAGGTCTTCGATACCTCGCTGATGGCGGTGGCGCTCACCCACATGCAGGGTTCACTCTCCGCGACACAGGACCAGATTGCCTGGGTGCTGACGTCCTATCTGATCTCTCTCGCGGTCATGACGCCGTTCTGGGGTGCGATCAGCGGCAGGTTCGGACGCAAGCCCCTGCTTCTCGTGTCCATTGCCGGTTTCGTTTTCTGTTCGTTGCTGTGCGCGATCTCGGACACGCTGACCGAAATCCTTATCTACCGCTTCATACAGGGCATGTTCGGCGCCGCGCTCATTCCGCTGTCGCAGTCTTCGCTTCTGTTTGCTTACCGCAAGGAAGATTTCGGCATCGCCATGGGATGGTGGGGCGTCGGCATCATGTTCGGTCCCGTGTTCGGACCGACACTCGGCGGCTATATCACCGAATACTTCAATTGGCGCTGGGCGTTCTATCTGAATCTGCCCCTCGGCCTGCTCGCCTTCGTGATGATCGCTCTGCTCGTCCCGAGAGCAAAAAGAAAGACCCCGCGAAAATTCAACTATTTCGGCTTTGCCATGCTGGCGATAACCATCGGCTCGGTACAGTTCATTCTCGACCGGGGCGAGCGGCTCGACTGGTACGATTCCCCGACAATCATCCTGCTGACCCTGATCGCCGGGGGAGCGCTCTGGGTCTTTTTGGTGAACTCCTTGACGTCGCGGATTCCGTTCGTCGAACCCGCGATCTTCCGCGACAGAAATTACGTGAGCGGCATTGTTCTGCGCGTCCTGTTCGGCCTGGTGCTTTTCGGCAGCCTTGTTCTGGTTCCGCCTTTCCTCCAGAACCAGGGCGGATACCCGCTCGTCGACAGTGGCATCATTCTGGCCGCGCGCGGAGCCGGCGCGATGTTCTCCGCCCTCTTCGTCGGCTATCTGCTCAAGTTCATCGACCCGCGCAAGGTCATGTTCTTCGGCATGTTCCTCGCCGCGTTGACCATGTGGCAGTTCTCCAACTTCACGCAGGACATTGAAATCGTCAGTGTGACGGTGGTGAGTTTCGTCCAGGGCCTCTCGTTCAGCTGTTTCGTCATCCCGGTCAACACGGTCGCCTTTTCCTCCATGACGCCGGAACACCGGGACGCGGGGACGTCCTTCTACGCCCTTTTGAACAATATCGGTCGCAGTCTGGGCATCGCCCTGCTCGCCAGCTATCTGGCCCGACAAACACAGGTCAATCACGCGGTGCTGAGCGAGAACGTGACCCGCTTCAACGATGCCGTGCGTCACATGGATCTGCCGGACGTATGGGACCTGGAGAGCACGGCGGGCCTTCGCGCCATCAACAGGGTTGTCAATCAGCAGGCCGAGCTGATCGCGTATATCGACGACTTCCGGCTTCTGGCCGTCATCATCGTCATGTGCATGCCGGTGCTGCTGCTCATGCGCAATCCCCACAAGGTGGCGACCGCCTAGGCTCCAAACCTCTAGCCACGGCCGATATATGGCATTTTCGTCGCCATGATCGTCATGAACTGGACGTTCGTCTCCAGCGGCAGGGAATCCATATAGAGTACCGCGCCCGCCACCTGCTCCGCGGTCATAACCGGTTCGGTCTTCGTCGAGCCGTCGGCCTGCGGCACGCCTTCGGTCATTCTCACGGTGCGTTCGGTGAGCGCATTGCCTATGTCGATCTGGCCGCAGGCAATGTCGTGCGCGCGCCCGTCGAGGGAAATGCTCCTGGTGAGACCGGTGATCGCGTGTTTCGTCGACGTATACGGAGCGGAGAACGGCCGGGGTACGTGGGCAGAAATGGAGCCGTTGTTGATGATGCGCCCGCCCTTGGGCGTCTGCGCCTTCATGATGCTGATGGCCTGCTGCGCGCAATAGAACGAGCCTGAAAGGTTGACGTTCACCACCGCTTGCCATTGCTCAGGCGTCAGCTCTTCCATCGGCACGCCCGGTGCGCTCGCCCCTGCATTGTTGAATAACAAGTCGAGCCGGCCGAACGCTGCCTGCGTTTGCGCAAATGCCTCCGCGACCGACGCCGGGTCGGCGACGTCCATCGACACGGGCAGCATCCTACCGCCGCCCTCCTCCGCCAACCCGGCGGTTTCCTCCAGAGCATCCGCGCGGCGCCCGGTCAGGACCACGGAATATCCGTTTTTCTGCAGCAAAAGCGCGGTTACCCTGCCAATGCCGCTGCCGGCGCCGGTAATGAATGCGATGCGTCCCTCGGTCATCTTGCTTGCTCCCTTGTCGTCAAAACGGTTCAGTCGTCCCGGTCCAGCTCGTCCGCCAGAAACTGCCGCACCACCGTGTCGATGCTCTCATCAGCCCGGAAACCGAGGATGTCGGCCCGGTCGGTGGCCATCCCTTGCGGCCACGATCCGACAATCGCCTCGATTGCCGGGTCCGGGTGCCACGATATCAGGCCCTTGTCGCCGCCGGCGCGCTCGAGCGCCGCGACCATCTCCGAGACCGTTACCGTCAGGCCCGGCAGGTTGAGCACGCGCAGGCCCTCCGGCCAGCTCTCAGACGGCAGGTCATGGGCGTGGATCAGGTCATTGACCACGGCTCGGGGCGATTTGATCCAGATCGCCAGATCCTGTGAGACCGGGCAGACGGCGGTCTTGCCCTGAAGCGGCTCGCGCAGAATGGAACTGGCGAACGATGAGGCGGCCTTGTTCGGGACGCCGGGTCGGATCACGATTGTCGGCAGACGCACCGCCCGACCGTCGACGAACCCGCGACGCGCATATTCACCGACGAGATATTCGCCGATGACCTTCTCGACGCCATAGGAATTGAGAGGGCGGACCGGCGTGTCGTCGTTGACAAAGGGCGGGGCGACGCCGAACGACGCAACGGAACTCGCGAAGACGAGCCGGGGCGGTGTAGCCAGCCGGCGGCAGCGTTCGAGAAGGGCGCGCGTCGCGTCCAGATTAACCCGCATGCCGAGATCGAAATCGGCCTCGGCCTCGGCGGACACGACCGCCGCCAGATGAAAGACACTTGCCGTATCATCCGGAATGACGGCGTCGAATACGCCCTCCGACGTGATGTCGGCTTCGACATAGGTCACGTCGTCGCGGGGTTCTGCCGGCACCGTGCGGTCGACGCAGATGAGCTCGGACACCGGTGCGGGCTGCCCGTCGGGACCCGCAAGCGTTCCCCTCTCCCGCAGGGACGCGGCAAGCTTGCTGCCGAGAAACCCCGCACCTCCGGTGATGACCGCTTTCACGCTACCCCCGCTTCCATCGCCCGAGCCTCAGTAGAGCCGGGCGCCGACGGGAACCTTCAGGTCCGGCGCGAACAGAACCACCTCTCCGCTTTCGTCGGGGAATCCGAGGGTGAGAACCTCGGACATCAACGGTCCTATCTGGCGCGGCGGAAAGTTCACGACCGCGGCGACCTGGCGCCCGACGAGATCCTCCGGCGTGTAGTGCACGGTGATCTGAGCCGAACTTTTCTTCTCACCGATCTCCGGCCCGAAGTCGATCCACAACTTGTAGGCGGGCTTGCGCGCCTCGGGAAACGGTTCGGCGCGCGTCACGATCCCGACGCGAATGTCGACCTTGAGAAAGTCATCGAAGGTGATTTCAGGTGCCGGTGTCTTGTCTGTCACGAACGCCCCTCCCTCTTTCGCGCGGCAAGATAGAGCGTGGCCAGTAGCGCCACAAGAAAAGAATATTCGCGCTTGTTTTCAGATAGTTACAGGACGATTGAACCTTTCTCCCGCGCACCGCGACCAACTCTTCGAGCGGCGCATCACGCGTCATTGCGGCCGAATTTCATGCCGCGGCAGTCAATTCAACCCCGAAAGGGAAGCATCGAATGCTGAAAAGGACTCTTGTTGTCGCATTCACAGGCGCGGCCATCGCCTTGAACACGACAACCACAATCATCTTGGGCTCCGTCGCGCTTGCGACGATCAAGAAGGTTGTTGCCGTGGTCGACGAGTTGTCGGCCGCACACGCGGCGACCGCGAGAGCAAGAGTTTCGTCGCTGAAGTTCACGACGCGAGCGACGCAGGCGCACGCAGAGATTCCCAAAACACGAAACATGGTTGGTCGGCCCGGCCCCCTTCACAGTTTGATCGTCCGCTGAGAAGCGCGCTCCAGCGGACCGCCAAGTCGGGGTGCTCGTGCGCGGGCGCCCCGCTTTTCCCTGTCGCGAACGATCACTGAAATGGGAGTTTCCGCACGCAAATGGCTCAAATGAATGTGAAGACGCAGTGCCGTGTTTTTGCTTCTCGTTCAGGAATTTATACGACTATGATCGCGAGATTCGCTCGGGGGGCGACGATGGACTTTTCGGCTGCAATCAGGCATTGCGTTGCGCTTTTTGCGTTCGCGGTTGCTGTTGCGGTGCTCGTCGGTGCCAGCGCATTGGCGGGCGTCAATCCGGCGTATGACGTGGCGGCCAAACCGGCCGATTCCCAGCCGGACACAATCCAGGCGAACACAAAGTCGGACGCCAAGACTCCCTGCAAGCGGCCCAAGGCCCGCGCCCACTATGGCTGCGACACCTGTCAGCATCATGCGGGCCTCACGGCTGTCAGCCGCACGCGTTTGTTCCACCCCTCCCCGAGACTCAAGCTGGTCGTTGCCGATGCGCTCGGTGACAGCCTGGCGTTGGCGGCCGCGCAGGCCTCGGCACGTCTTGTCCTCGCAAGTGGAGACGCCCTTCACGACAGGCGGGAATCAGGCGCGGTCATCGCCCGCACCGCGCGCATTCGGAACTGATCTCTCATCCCCGAAATCTCCAGGGCCCTTCCGGTCCGAAAGGTCGGCTTCGTGTGGCGCATTTGAGGGTTTCGCGTCTTGCGCACCCGCTCTCCGACAGACGGCCGTCTCCATTGCAATTGATTTTCGAGGACGTAAAGAACATGAGATCAACTCTTCAAATCCTGAAAGGCGCCATTTTCTCGGCACTTGTGGTCATGGCTTTCATGCCCGGCTCGTCGGGAGGCGCCCATGCGCAGGGCCTGTTCGGTGACATTTTCGGCAGCAGCGGTCCCACCGGCCGTCATGTGGTGAACCTGAAAGTGCGTCAACGCCCGGGAACGATCCTGGTGAGTATCGGTGACCGGCGCCTGTACAAGATCCTGCCGGGGAACAAGGCCATATCGTACCCGATCGCCATTCCCAACAATGAAGCATTCTGGTCCGGGACCCTGCCGGTATCCAGAAAGGCGGTAAATCCGAGCTGGACACCGACGGCGGCGATGCGCAGAGAGAACCCGAAACTGCCGCGGTTTGTGCCCGGCGGCCATCCGCGCAATCCGATGGGTGTGCGGGCGCTCTACCTCGGCAGCACGCTGTATCGCATCCACGGCACTGACGCGCCTTGGCTCATTGGACGGTCCGTGTCGCGGGGCTGTATCCGCATGTACAACGAGGACGTGATCGACCTCTATAACCGCACCCGTGTCGGCACCAAGGTGGTCGTGACGAAAAAGTCCTTCCGCGGAGCAACGTCCTACACGCGGACCAGCAGCTCGTCACAGGACGTCTTTTCAACGAACCGATGACAAGACCCGCCGCGCGGGCGTGATCGCCCGCGCGGGCCCTTGTTTCTCAAGATTCACATCAGGACGAAAGTTCGCGGGAGCGGTCTGTCGCCGCCTTGACGGCACGGGTCAGCAGGGTTTGCAATCCGTCGCTTCCCATCAGCACTTCGAGCGCCGCGGCCGTCGTTCCGCCCGGAGACGTCACGTTCTCCCGAAGCCGGGACGCGGGCGCGCCGGACTGCCGGAGGAGTTCCCCCGCCCCGCTTACGGTTTCGCGCGCAAGCTGCCGGGCAAGGTCCCGATCGAGACCGGCGGCCACGGCGGCCTCTTCCAGACATTCCGCCAGCAGGAACACGTAGGCCGGTCCGCTGCCCGAAACGGCTGTCACCGCATCCAGATTCGCCTCATCCTCGGTCCAGGCAACGACGCCTGCGGCCTGCAACAGCGCATCGCACATCGCGTTCTGCTCCGCGCTCACCAAGGCGTTGCCGCAAGCCACCGTGATGCCGCGGCCGATGGCCGACGGCGTGTTCGGCATCGCGCGCACGATCGGCGCGTCCGGGCCCAAGTGGCGCTCCATCGCCGCAATTGTCGTCCCCGCCGCAACGGAGAGCACGACCGTATCCTTGCCGACCGCGTTCTTCAGCGACGGCAGCACGTCGTTCATAATCTGGGGTTTGACCGCGAGGACCATGACGCGGGGTGGCGCAGGAACATCGCCTGCATCACCGAGGAGGCGAACGCCTCTTTCCTTGATCATGGCGGCGAGATCGTCGGAGGGGGCCGGATCCAGTATATGGACGGAGCTTGCGTCGAGACCGCAGTCGAGCCATCCGGTAAGTAGCGCGCCGCCCATCTTGCCCGCGCCCACCAGGAGAAGCGGGCCGCCGATCGCCAGCGTCATGCCTGTCCTTCTGTCTCGAACATGGTCGTTGCCAGCGACTGCTCCGCCGATTTGCCGGCCCAGATCACGAACTGGAAGGCCTGGTAGTAGCGCTCGCATGCTTCCACCGCCGCCTGAAGCAGGGCCTCGCACTGGGAGACGGTGGGGTCGGCCCCGTTGAGCATCAGCCCGTGCCGGAACAGCAGAAGGTTCTCGTTCCGCCACAGGTCGAAATGGCCGATCCAGAGTTGCTCGTTGATCGCCGCCATCAGCCGGTAGACTTCACTGAGCCGGGCATCGGATACGGTCAGATCAAAGGCGCACGCCAGATGCAGGGCCTCGAGGTCATCGCGCCAGTTCAGGGATATCTGGTAGTCGCTCCAGGTCCCGCCGACGCACAAGGACAGTTCGTCCTCGGCGCTGCGCTCGAACGCCCAGTCATGCATGGTCGCGAGTTGCTCGATCAAATCGACCGGGTGGCCTCTGCGTTCGTAATTGAGTTCGGTCGACGCCATGGCTTGCCTTTTTTTCGGGCCTGGCGGGCGCAGGACACAATGCGCATGAGATCATGCACGACACCCCCCGGAGTCCCACTAAATGTTGCGCTTCGTGATTCGTGAACCACAACTACTGCGACATAACCTTAGGGTCGAATGAGTCGCAAGAAGCCAAGCCGATTTGTCCACGCCAATTTCGGTGATGACGCGAGTATCCTGGATTGTGACGGTGAAAAAAGGCCGCGGCGCGGCGGAAACGCCGTGTGAATATTTCTGTTTTACAGCCGGATAGCGTGACCGGCTTGAGTCCGGCGCTAACTCTTGGCGGCTCTCGGCGTCTTTTTGCCGGCCTTGTCCGGACCGAGCCGCTCAAGCTGTTCTTCCAGTTCCCCGATGCGCGTCTCCAGCCGCGCATTCTCCTCGCGCGCCTTCTGCGCCATCGCTTTCATGGCATCGAATTCTTCGCGTTGCACCACATCCAGATCGTTCAGGACCTTCTCGGCCTGCGAGCGGATGACATTGTCGATCTCCTTGCGCAGCCCTTGCGCCGCGCCGGTCGCGTCGGTCATCATCCGGGCCAGCTCGTCGAAGAACCGGTTTGTTGTCTGGGTCATTGTCTGAAACTCCCTTTGCACGGGATTTAGACGACTATGGTGCGCGACGCACGCACAATCAAGGCGTTGACCTGCCGCACCGAAACCATTCAAATCGACCAGACTCGCCGATCGGTTCTTCAGCGCAACCCCATGACCGTGTCCGATATCATCCGACCGCCTTCATCTCTTGTCGATCGCTCGAGCAAGCTCGCGACGAGCACGCTTGCAAACGCCCTCGACGCTGCCGGTCTCCACGACAACGTCATCGCGCATATCAAGGCCGTTGCTCCGGGCTTCCGTTTCGCCGGACCGGCGGTGACCGTGAAGGAGATTGCCGGTGCCCATGGCGACTTCACGTCCGACGATTTCCGGGTGGGCGCGATGATAGACGCCGCTTCATCGGGAGACATCATCGCGGTGGATTGTGCCGGCGCGGAAGCCTCGACCTGGGGCGGCATGGCCTCGCTCGCCGCGAAGCTGAAAGGCGTTGCCGGGCTTCTGGTGGATGGTGCGGTCCGCGATCTGGAGGAAATGGTCGAGTTCGATTTCCCGGTGTTTGCCCGCCACATGATCCCGACCACCGGACGGTTGCGACTGAAGATCGAGGAGATCAACGTGCCCGTCGTGATCGACGGCGTCGCGGTCTCGCCCGGCGACATTCTCGTCGCCGACGGAACCGGCGTCGTTTGCCTGCCGTCCGCACGCGCGGAGGAGCTGCTCGAGATCGCCGAAAAGCTCGACCGCGACGACAAGGCCGCAGTTGAGGATCTGCGTGCCGGGCTCACATTCACCGAAGCCATGGCCAAGTACAAGGGCATCTGATGAACGTCCACCAGTCCGCCACGGCCAGCCTGGCCGATGTCGTCGTCGAGATGCTCAAGAGCGCCGGCGTGAAACGCATTTTCGGGATTCCCGGTGGCGGATCGAGCCTCGCCCTGATCGAAGCGGCGGGAGATGCCGGCGTGGAGTTCGTGCTGACACGGACCGAGACAGCGGCGGCGATCATGGCGGCGGTGACCGGCGAGTTGACCGGCACGCCCGGCGTGCTGCTCACGGGAATCGGACCGGGCGCCAGCAGCGCCGTCAACGGCATCGCCTATGCATCGCTGGAAAAGTCGCCGGTCATTCTGATCACCGACGGCCCGGCATCGTCGCCGCATCAGGCGTTCGACCAGAACGCGCTGTACGCACCGATCACCAAGCTGCAGGGGCGCCTGCGGCCCGATGACGGAGCCGAACTTCTGGCCAGGGTGCTGGAAGCGGCCATGACACCGCCCTGGGGACCGGTGCAGCTCGACCTGACGGCGGGCGACGCCACGACACGTGCCGCGCACGGCGCGGTCGAGATTGCCGAGGTCAAGCCGCCACCGGTTGCCGAGGAGGCATTGGAGGCGGCGCATGCTTTGCTCGCCCGGTCGAAGAAACCGGTCATCCTCGCCGGGCTCGAGGCCCGCCAGGGGGCGTCGCCCGAGGCTCTGCGCACGCTCGCGGACACCCTCGCCTGCCCGGTGTTCACGACCTACAAGGCCTCCGGCGTCCTGCCGTCCCGTCACCCCGGTTTCGCCGGGCATTTCACCGGGGCCGTCGCCGAGTCCGCGCTCATTCATGATGCGGACCTGATCGTCCTGTTCGGTTTCGATGCGATTGAGATGATTCCCGGAAAGTGGCCGTATCAATGCCCGGTGCTCGAACTGGGTATCGCCGAAGCAACGCCGCTGCCGGTCACGCCGGAGGCACGCGTCCTCGGCGATATGTCCGGGATCGTCGAGACCTTGTGTTCCCGTTTGAAATCAAGCGATTGGACGGCCAAGAGAATCTCGGAAGCGCGCAAGGAGATGGCGGCGGCTGTGGCCCTCGAAGGCGCGGGCCATACCGTTCAGAGCGTCATCGAGACGGCGGCCGACATCGCTCCGGAAGGCACCCGCCTCACCGTCGATGCCGGCGCGCACATGTTTGCCACGTTCAATGCATGGCCGGCCGAGGAGCCGTTCGGCGCGCTCAAGTCCAACGGACTGTCGACGATGGGCTACGCCCTTCCCGCGGCACTCGCCTCCTCCCTCGAACAACCCGACCGACCGGTCCTGGCCGTTACCGGCGACGGCGGCATGATGATGATGCTGCCCGAGCTCACGACGGCCGTTGAGCGCAATGCCGACATCACCATCATCGTGATCAACGACGCCGCGCTCTCGCTCATAGATATCAAGCAGCAGCGTCAGCAATACCGGTCGAATGGCGTGCGCTACGCCGACACCAATTTCGCCCGTGCGGCGGAGGGACTGGGTTGCCGGGCATGGCGGATCGAGGAGGAAAGTGATCTTGCCGGTGCTCTCAGGGAGGCAATCGCCGTCAAAGGGCCCGCGCTGCTCGATGTCGTCGTCAACGCGGACGGCTATGGTGAACAACTGACGCGCCTGCGTGGCTGACGGGCCCAAGCGCCGTCTGCTTTCATGACCTGCAGTTCACGCGCGTGTTGCTTGACATGGACGCAGCGCTTGGGGAAGGTCCGGCGCACGACCTGAGATGCGCAGAGAAACCGCCGCATGTCCCTCTTCGTCCTCCCGTTCCCGGTGATCGATCCGATCGCTTTCGAGATCGGCCCGATCGCCGTGCACTGGTACGGCCTCGCCTACATGTTCGGCCTGCTCGGCGGGTGGCTGTATGGCCGCAGCCTGCTCGCCAACGCCGGTCTGTGGAACGGGCACCCGCCGGCCAGCAAGTACATCGCCGACGACCTGCTGTTCTGGATCACCCTCGGCGTGGTGATCGGCGGACGGATGGGATACGTGCTGTTCTACGACCCGGCCTATTTCCTTGCCAATCCGCTGGACATCCCCAAGCTGTGGCAAGGCGGCATGTCGTTCCACGGCGGGCTCGCCGGTGTATGTCTTGCCGTATGGCTGTTCGCGCGGGCCAAGAAAATCCCGATGCTGTCCATCGCCGACGTCGCCTGCGCATCGGCGCCGTTCGGCCTGTTTTTCGGACGCATTGCCAATTTCATTAACGGCGAACTGTGGGGGCGGGTCAGCGACGTCCCGTGGGCCATGGTGTTCCCGGGTGCGGGGCCCGAGCCGCGCCACCCCAGCCAGCTCTATGAAGCCCTGCTTGAAGGCCTCGTGCTGTTCCTGGTGCTGCGCTACTTCACTCACGTGAAGAAAGTGTTGCCCATGCCGGGCTACGTTTCCGGCGTATTCTTCGCCGGCTACGCCATCGCCCGGATCACCGCGGAGCACTTCCGCATGTTCGACCCCGAGCACGCCTTTTCCATCGGGGGCCTGCTCACGCCGGGCATCGTCTACTCGCTGCCGATGATCGCCATCGGCGCGTTCGTCATCTGGCGTGCATATCGCCGGGCCGCGGTCTAGAGCCATTGTTTGATTTTGTTGCAACATCGCTCCGTCAGGATGGCACCGATTCGATCGAAAAGGCTCCAGGGTGATGCTTGCGGCAGGTTCCGGAACACATGGACGCGATACGCTTCTTGCGCGACTGAAGCACCGCATACGAAACGACGGACCGCTCACGGTCGCCGATTACATGGACGTTTGCCTGGGCGACCCCGACTTCGGTTATTACACGACCCGGGACCCGCTTGGCGCGCGTGGAGACTTTACGACCGCGCCGGAAGTCAGCCAGATCTTCGGAGAGTTGATCGGCCTGTGGGCTGCCGTGGTCTGGCAGCAAATGGGGTCGCCGGATCAAGTCGGGCTTGTGGAGGTCGGCCCGGGCCGCGGCACGCTGATGGCCGATGCACTGCGGGCCGCAAAGACCGTACCGGACTTCCGGAGCGCTTGCAGCGTGCATCTGGTCGAGACAAGCCCGGTCCTGCAAAGCGTGCAGCGCGATCAGCTCGCCGATTGCGGTCTGGAGCCCCGTTGGCACCAAAAGGTCGAAAATGTGCCGGCGGGACCGGTCATTCTGATCGCCAACGAGTTTCTGGATGCCCTCCCCGTACGCCAGTACGTGATGCGCGAGGGCAAATGGTTCGAACGCTGCGTCGGACTGTCGGAACAGGACGCGCTCGAGTTTCAGACCGGACCGGAGGTGTCCGGTTCCCGGACCGGCGTGTCGGAGACCGTGCGTGCATGCGCAAACGAGGGGAGCATTGTGGAGTGCCGTCCGTTCGCGCGCGTGTTCGTGCAACACCTCGCCGAGCGTGCGCGGCAGTTCCCGTTGACCGCTCTGATCATCGACTACGGCCATGAGGCAAGCGCACCCGGAGAAACGCTCCAGGCGGTACACGCGCACGACTTCGCAGATGTGCTTGAACGGCCCGGACAAGCGGACCTGACGGCGCATGTCGATTTCGGCGACCTTCGCGAGACCGCCGAGCGACACGGCCTGCATGTCCATGGGCCCCTGAGGCAACGGGATTTCCTGCTGGGCCTCGGATTGAAAGAGCGCTGTGAGAAGCTGCTCGCCAGTGCGGATGCGGCGACGCGTGAGCATATCGCCACCGGAGCACGGCGTCTGGTGGATCCGGAGCAGATGGGTCAGCTCTTCAAGGTGATTGCGCTTTCATCCTCGCGCGTGACGCCTCCGCCCTTCCCTGATCAATAGGAGGAAAACGCCGCCGAATGATTATTGAAAGCCCATTGCTCGCATCCCTGCCGGGGCTCCGTCATGGATTCGGCACGCGGAGCGGCGGCGTCTCGCAGGGGATCTATGCGACGCTGAATTGCGGTCTCGGGTCCAGGGATGACCGGGTCCACGTCCTGGAGAACCGCTCCCGGCTCGCAAACCTGATTGGCGCGGAACCGAAGATGCTCGTCACGCCCTATCAAACCCACTCCCCCGACGTCGCCGTCGCGACGGAACCGTGGACCGGCGAGAGTGCACCGCGCGCCGACGCCGTGGTCAGCAGGCAACCGGGCCTCGCCATCGGCATTTCAACGGCGGACTGCGTGCCGGTCCTGTTTTCCGATCCGGAGGCCAGGGTCGCGGGAGCCGCCCACGCCGGCTGGCGCGGCGCGCTGGATGGCGTGCTGGAAGCGACCGTCGAGGCGATGGAGGCGCTCGGCGCGGCGCGCGCGCGCATCCGCGCGGCAATCGGTCCGGCGATCTCGCAGGCGAGCTACGAGGTCGGGGAAGAGTTCGAGGCGAGATTCCTCGAAGCGAACGACCGGAATGCTCGATTTTTTACGCGGCGCGACAATGATTCGCGCCCGCATTTCGACCTCACCGGTTATGTTGAGGACCGTCTGAAGTCCGCCGGCACGGGCACGGTCGAAAACCTGCAGATATGCACATATCGTGACGCAGACCGGTTTTTCAGCTATCGGCGATCATGCCATCGGGAGGAAGTTGATTATGGCCGTCAAATCTCTGCCATTTTGATCCCATGATACTATTGGCGGCAGTGCGTTTCAGGGCCGCTAGACGCATTCGGCCAGACGCTGTACAAATTGTGCGGCGGGGCTGCCAGGGCTGAGCCAACCCATTGAATTGGCGTACGATCCTGGAATTATGACATTATGGAGTCGGAACGAGTGTTAGGCATGCGTACGGCGGCGGCGGGGCGCATCACGAAATGGTTGGCAACGCTGACTGTTTTGGCGGTGTCTGTCGTTCTGGTTTCTGGTTGCGCCGGCGGCTCCCTGAGCAGCGTGTTCAGTGGCGAGGACACCGCAACCGCCAAGATGGCGCCGGTTAAGTTCGCACCGATCATCGGCCCGCCTGCCAATGTCGGCAATCAACTCACCGAACAGCTTGTCACTGCGGCGAAGCAGAAAAAGATCCCCGTTGTCGCCAAGGGACGGCCGGCAACATATACGGTTCAAGGGTATCTCGCGCAGTCGAACGACCGCCGCACGGAGAAGTTCTCCTACATTCTCGACGTGACCGACACATCTGGGAACAGAGTGCACCGAATCATCGGTGAGGAGGCGGTCCCCGCCAAGGCCGGCGCGAAACCCTGGGCATCGATCAACAAGGCTGCGTTGCAGAAGATCGCAACCAAAACGACGACCGACCTTGCGACCTGGCTGCCCAAGCAGAGCGGCAGCACGGCGGCAGTCGCCTCTCGTACGCCCTCGCAAGCGCAGTCGGCTCAGAGGAAACCGGAGGCTCAGAGAAAGCCACCAACCGCGACCGCATCCAGCGCGCAGCGCCGTACGGCCTCGACAAGCCGGCGTTCCGAGCCGGTCGCTGCCCTGGTGCCACCAGTCTCCGGTGCGCCCGGAGACGGACGTACGTCCCTCACCAACGCCCTGCGCGAACGGCTTCGCGCAAAAGGGGTACAGATCGCGAGCACCGGCGGAACGAATGTCTACAAGATCAACGGAAAAGTCTCCGTAAGCGCGGCATCCGACGGCAAGGAACGGATCCGGATCGACTGGACGCTGCTGGGCCCGACCGGTCAGGATCTGGGATCCGTGACGCAGCAGAGCGACGTCGAAAAGGGTTCGCTCAACCGGTCCTGGGGCCCGGCCGCGAAGGCTGCCGGAAACGCCGCCGCCGCCGAACTTCTCAAGCTCATCGAAAAGAGCCGCGGCTGATCAGCCGGGCCTTGCACACAGTCCTTTTTGCAATCGGTTTACACCGTCAGCGCGCATTGCTAAAAAGCGGCCCTCGCACAGGGGTGGCAGGGAGTTCGCGATCATGTCGTATGGTTTTCGCGCGCCAGAGAACGGCAAATGAAACTCGTCGCGGGCAATTCGAACCGGCCACTGGCCGAAGCGATAGCCGCTTATCTCAACATTCCGATGACAAAGTGCTCCGTGCGCCGTTTCGCGGATATGGAGATTTTCGTCGAGATTCAGGAAAACGTCCGCGGCGAAGATGTCTTCGTCCTGCAGTCCACGTCGTATCCTGCGAACGATCACCTGATGGAATTGCTGATCATGATCGACGCGTTGCGGCGCGCGTCGGCCCGCCGCATCACGGCGGTGATGCCTTACTACGGCTATGCGCGTCAGGATCGGAAGTCAGAGTCGCGTACACCTATCTCCGCGAAGCTCGTGGCCAACATGATCACTGCGGCTGGCGCCGACCGTGTCCTCACACTCGACCTGCACGCCGGACAGATCCAGGGTTTCTTCGACATCCCGACCGACAATCTCTACGCCGCGCCGGAGATGGTGAAAGATATCAAGGAGAACTACGACCTCGAGAAGGTCATGGTGGTATCGCCCGATGTTGGCGGGGTGGTGCGGGCGCGTGGTCTGGCGAAACGTTTCGGCGCACCGCTGGCGATCATCGACAAACGCCGCGAGCGCGCGGGCGACTCCGAGGTCATGAACGTCATCGGCGAGGTTGACGGATATTCCTGCTTACTCGTAGACGACATCGTCGACAGCGGCGGCACGCTCTGCAATGCGGCGGAAGCTCTGCTGGAGAACGGCGCACAGGACGTCAGCGCCTACATCACGCACGGGGTCCTGTCAGGCGGCGCCGTCGCCCGTGTGACCGCGTCGGCGATGAGCAATCTGGTCATTACGGACACAATTGTCCCGACCGAGGCGGTGCGGGTTGCGCAGAACATTCGAGTGATGAGCATTTCGCCCCTGCTCGGCGAAGCTATCGCCCGAACGAGCGGTGAAAAATCCGTATCAAGCTTGTTCGATTGATCAGCACGCGGAAGCACAAATTCTTCCGCTGCATCCACGAAGTTGCCAAGTCGTTGTGCAATGAAGAGTGCACGCTTTGGAAACTTTTGAGGCCGCGACATTTGATCGGATACATACTGCCTGCACTCGCGATTCCCCGGAGGCCGCCCGTGAAGAAAACCGTATGGCTTATTCTCATCCTTGCATTTGCCGCGACCGGACGCACCGCCATCGCATTTCCCGTGCCGGACAAGTCCGCACTGACAAACAAAGATCCGCTCCTTGTCCGCACACAGGGCGTCGAGTTCGAGCTTGGGATTTCCAACGGCCTGATCCGCAGATCGCTCACCAGGGAAGGCTACAGCGACATCAAGGTGACAAAACGAAGGCTGACCAAGGCCCGTGCGGAAGCTTGCAAGAAGCGGAAAAAGTACCTTGTGGAGGTCAGGTTCGACGGCGGCGTGAGGCAGATCAGGCAGATCGGCAAGTGCCGCGCGACGGCCAATGCGGAGCAGGCACGCAAGCGCCTTCGAAACAAGGGCTTCCGGCAAATCCAGTTGCTGCCCTCCGGAAAAGGATTCGTGGCGGCCGCCTGCCGTGACAAGCGCCGGTACCGCCTGACGCTCAACCGTTACGGCGATGTCCGGCGGGAAACCGTTCTCGGCCGGTGCGGAACTGCGCTCTCGCAATATGACGTGGCTTCGTTGCTGCGCGCCCAAGGGTACAGCCGAATTCGCGTGCAACCGGCGCGCGGACGCAACTATTCGGTCGCCGCATGCCGCGAGGACAGCCGGGTGGAACTGCTGGTCAGCAATTTCGGCGCGGTCGTGCAGGAGAACCCCGTTGGCCGCTGCGACCCGCCCGTACATCCGGCGACCATCCCCGCCGTGCTCGCCCGCTACGGATTCACGAGAATCGATATCATTGACCGAACCTTGCCGCGTTACGTCGCGCATGCCTGCCGCGACACCCAGCGCGTTGCGATCAGCATGAATCGCTTCGGCGAAATCGTCGATGAAGAGCCGATCGGCCGGTGTGATCCTGCTCTCACTTCGGATGCGCTGACGGGCATGCTGCGGCGGGCCGGTTACGACCGGGTGCGCATCGTCCGCAGCACACCCAGCGGATATGCCGCGGAGGTCTGCGAGGAAGGCGCCCGCGTCGAACTCGAGCTGACACGTTACGGAGAGACGATCAGCCAGCGGCCAATCGGCGACTGCCCCTCACGCCGGGTGCGGCGCGTTCTCGATGCCATCGAGAAGGATGGCGTGACCGGAGCGTCCATGTATGTGGATGGTTGCCTGGACAGAACCCGCATTCGCATTGAAATCGACCGCTTTGGCAACATAGGAAGACATACGGTGATCGGAACGTGCCGTTAGGCCCGGCCGGATGATCGGCGTCGACTGAAATCGGAGAGACGACATGTACGAATTCGCAGGAATTTGCGCGCGGACGCTCTGTTGCGCCTTTCTCGCACTCGCAGCGGCGCTCTTGCTGACCGCGGGAGAAACCCACGCACAGGAAAAACTGTCCGCCAGCCAGCAATCCGGTCTTACACAGTGCCTGGTCGGCTGCAAGAAAGGAGACGCGGCCTGTCAGAACGCATGCACGCAAAAGACGACGACAGCGGATTTTGCCAAGAATTCAGGATCATGCGTGAGAGCGTGCGCCGATGCACTGGTTGGTCCCGACCAGAAGGCGGATCAGGCCGAAGACATCAAGAAATGCATAAGCGCCTGTAACTGATCTTTCGATCCCGCCATTGCCAGCGGGGCCCGCTGGCGGTATAAGCGCGCGAGAAATTTTGCCCGGCGCCACATGAAGGTTTCTGCGCCGAGGGCACTGACGGACCAGCGCACCTGGCCCGTTCCTGAAATTTGGAGGATTTGACATGGCCGAGGTCAACGAGATCAAAGCCACGGTACGCGACGGTTTTGGCAAGGGTGCATCCCGGGCCGCACGGCGCGAAGGCCGTATTCCGGGTATCATCTACGGCGACAATTCCGATCCGGAGCCCGTCTCGCTCGACAGCAAGGAGTTCTGGCAACTTGCACGTTCGCCGCAATTCCTTAACACGATCTACATGCTCGACGTGGACGGCAAACAGCAACGCGTGATCCCGCGCGACGTCCAGCTCGACCCGGTGCGAGACGTTCCGTTGCACGTGGATTTTCTGCGCCTCGGCAAGGGCGCGAAAGTGACGGTCGAGATCCCGGTCCAGTTCCTCAACGAGGAGGAGTCTCCGGGCCTCAAGCGTGGCGGCGTGCTGAACATCGTGCGTCACACCATTGAGATGCGTTGCGTGGCCGAGTCGATCCCGGAGCAACTCGAAGCCGACCTGACCGGCCTCGACATCGGCGATTCGCTGCACGTTTCGTCGATCAAGTTCCCGGAAGGCGTGGAGCTGACGATTTCCGACCGTGACTTCACCGTCGCGACCATTGTCGGCCGCATGGCCGAGATCGTCGAAGAGGAAGAAATCGAAGGCGAGGAAGGCGAAGAGCTGGAAGGCGAAGCTGCAGAAGGTGAAGCCGAGGAAGGCGAAGCCGAGGGCGGCGAACAGACTGACGGCGGCGAAGACTAGGCCTCAAGTCCGGTCGGCCGCCGCACCTTCAACGGGACGCTTGTTCCAATGAAATTGCTGATCGGTCTTGGCAACCCCGGAGCGGAGCACGCGCGCAACCGGCACAATGTCGGATTCATGGCCGTCGATGCCATTGCCGAAGCGCACGGGTTCGGGCCGTGGCGCAAGAAGTTCCAGGCTCAGGTTTCCGAAGGCCGGTTCGACGGCGAGAAATGCCTGCTGCTCAAGCCAACGACCTACATGAACGAGTCGGGACGCGCCGCCGCCGAGGCCATGCGCTTCTACAAGCTCGATCTGGACGACGTGATCGTGCTTTATGACGAGATCGACCTTGCGCCGGGCAAGGTACGCGTCAAGGCCGGCGGCGGGGCCGCCGGCCACAATGGTCTGAAGTCCCTCACACGCCACATCGGCAACGACTATGTTCGCGTGCGCATTGGCATTGGCCATCCGGGGCACAAATCGAAAGTTCACCGCCATGTCCTGAAGGACTTCACAAAGGCGGAACGGACCTGGCTGGACCCTCTGATCGACGCCATCGCGTCTTCCGCACCGCTTCTGGCGGAGGGCGACTCCGCGAACTTCATGAACAAGATCGCGCTCGCCGCGGGCGCGGATACGAAGGATCCCGCACCCGCGACCGGCCGCGGCCAAAAACCGAAAAAGGCGCCATCCCAACGCGAACTCGCACGCAACGCCGCCGAGAAAACGCCGTCAACCGAGTCGGGCCCGTTTGCACGATTGCGCAAGCTGTTCGGAACGCAAGAGGGTTAGGCTCAGCGCATGGGATTCAAATGCGGGATTGTCGGGCTGCCGAATGTGGGCAAGTCCACCCTCTTCAACGCGCTGACCCAGACGGCGGCGGCCGAGGCCGAAAACTACCCTTTTTGCACCATCGAGCCCAATGTGGGCGAGGTGCCCGTTCCCGATCCGCGGCTTGAGAAGATCGCCGAAATCGTCAAGCCGAAGTCCGTCATCCCGACCCGTCTGACCTTCGTCGATATTGCCGGGCTCGTGAAAGGCGCGTCCAAGGGCGAAGGTCTCGGCAATCAGTTCCTCGCGCATATTCGCGAAGTGGACGCCATCGCCTATGTGCTCAGATGCTTCGATGATCCGGACGTGACTCATGTCGACGGACACATCAACCCGCTGGCTGATGCGGAAACGGTCGAGACCGAACTGATGCTCGCGGACATGGAGAGCCTTGAAAAGCGCATCGAGCCATTGGAGAAAAAAATCCGCGGCCAGGACAAGGACGCGAAGAAGACGCTTGAACTCGTCAATGTCGCCCTGGACATGCTGCGCGAAGGGCAACCGGCCCGTCTTGCCAACGTAGCGGAGGAAGACCGGCGCGCCTTCCGGGCGCTCAATCTGCTCACGTCAAAACGCGTCCTCTATGTCTGCAACGTCGATGAGGCGTCTGCCGCCACCGGCAACGCCTATTCAAAGGCGGTTGAGGAAAAGGTCGCGGAAGCCGCCGCACAAGCCGGCAGCGCGGATCCGAAGCCGCCGCAGGTGGTGGTGATTTCCGCCAAGATCGAAGCGGAGGTCGCGCAGCTCTCGGCCGAAGAGCGCTCGGAATACCTGAAGGAACTGGGGCTCGCCGAGGCGGGGCTCGACCGCCTGATCCGTGCCGGTTATGCCCTCCTCGACCTCATCACCTTCTTTACCGCCGGCGAGAAGGAGGCGCGCGCATGGACGGTGCGCGAGAACACCAAAGCGCCGCGCGCCGCTGGACAGATCCACACGGATTTCGAACGCGGATTTATCCGGGCTGAAACCGTTTCGTACGACGATTTTCTCGCATGTGGGGGCGAGAGTGGCGCACGTGACGCCGGCAAGCTGAGGCTTGAAGGCAAGGACTACATCGTGAAGGACGGCGATGTACTGCACTTCCGGTTTGCGACCTGAGCCTCCCTGGCTCTCAAAACCCTATTTCTGAAGCGCCGGCACTGCATGGACGACCCCGTCGATGATCATGCTGATGGCGATCGCCGCCAGCAGCATCCCCATGATCCGGGTGACGATGTTCATGCCTGTTGTGCCAAGCCACGTCGAAACCCTATCTCCCATCGCAAAGGTTATGTAAATCAGCGCGCAGATCACAAACACCACAACGGCGCACAAAAGCTTGTTGGCGATGCCGTCGGCCCGATCCGCAAAGATGATCAAGGTGCTCATCGATCCCGGGCCGGCCAGCAAGGGGATCGCGAGCGGAAAGATGCCGGGATTGTCCTTCTCGCGCCCCTCAAGGGATTCCTCCCGTGAATGGCTGATCCGGCTCGTTTGAACGTTCAGCATGGAAAAGGCGATCCCGAGGATCAGGATCCCGCCGGCGATGCGGAAGTCGTCCACGGTGATGGCGAAAAACCGGAGAATCCCGTTACCGGCGAACAGCACAACCACCAGGATCACCAGTGTGGCGACGGCGCCGGTCAGGGCGATAGCGGCGCGCTGCTTCGCGCTCTTTCCCTCGGTAACCGACAGAAAGATCGGCAGGTTCGTGAGCGGGTTCATGATCGCGAACAATGCCGCGAACAGCTTCGTTGCCAGTGCGAAATCCATCGCCGATCCCCCAGAGTGCCTGCTAGAAGACAATCACGTTTGCGCCGATTCGGAAACCGCTCGGATGGCCCACGAGAACAAGGTTCTGCGCTCGATCGAGACGCCCGACGGCGGACGCTGCGTCGACCTTTTTGTCAGGCCGGATGGAACGTTCGGTTTCGAGGAGTACCGCCGCGACAGCGAGGACGGGCGGGGCTGGTTTCCGATCGGGTTTCACCATGCCGAGGTGTTCGCGAGCGAGGCCGATGCAATGGAGGCCGCGCTGCAGGCGGTGCCTTGGCTCAAGGAATTCGCGTGAACCGCTAACTGTCTGTTTGTTGCCCGTATGATTTGAAGCGTTCGAGGACCCGAGCCATTTCGGCCTCATCCAGAACGTGCGGTTCACCGGCTTCGAGCGCCGCCACATATTGCGCGGCAAGCGACTCCACCTCGCGTGCGAGGCCGAGGGCGGTGTCCAGGTTACCGCCGCAGGCGATGACGCCGTGATTGGCCATCAGGCATGCCCGGCGATCGGCGAGCGCATTCGCGACATTGGCGGCCAGCTCCTCCGTGCCGAACGTCGCGTAGTCGGCCAATGGGATGTCGGTCCCGCCGGCAGCGGCAACCATGTAGTGGAACGCGGGGATGGTCTTCCGGCAGCACGCGAGCGCCGTCGCATAGCGGGAATGGGTGTGCACGATCGCCTGCGCATCGTCACGCGCGCCATAGGCGGAGAGATGGAACCGCCACTCGCTCGAGGGCTTTCGGCCGCCTCCCGCCACGTCGCCGCTTTGATCAATGAAAACAATATCTTCCGGAATCAGATCACCATAAGCCATACCGGTGGGTGTGATCAGCATGCCGCCGTTCCAACGCGCCGAGACGTTCCCCGATGTTCCCGGCGACAGGCCCTCGTCGGACATGGCGCGGGCCGTGTCGATGACCTGCTGGCGGAGCCAGGCCTCGTCCGGATCAGTCATCGTCCGCCATTTCCGGGTAGAGGCCGAGCAGGCCTTCCAGGCTCGCCTCGCAAATCCCCCGCTCGGTAATAAGGCCGCTCACGAGCCGCGCCGGCGTCACGTCGAAAGCCGGGTTCGCGGCCGCACTGCCCGGTGCGGCGATATCCACCGTGACGATCCTGCCGTTCTTCGCCCGCCCTGTCATCTGCGTGACCTCCTCCGCCGCGCGTTCCTCGATCGGAATCTCGAAACCGTCGTCCAGCGACCAGTCGATGGTCGAATGCGGCAACGCGACGTAGAACGGCACGTCATTGTCGGCTGCGGCCAGCGCCTTCAGGTAGGTGCCGATCTTGTTGGCCACGTCGCCGTTGGCCGCGGTCCGGTCCGTACCGGTGATGCAGATATCGATTTGCCCGCGTTGCATCAGGTGGCCGCCGGCGTTGTCGGCGATGATGGTGTGCGGCACGTCCTCGTGGCCGAGCTCAAAGGCGGTCAGCGCCGCCCCCTGGTTTCGCGGGCGCGTCTCGTCCACCCAGACGTGAACGGGTATTCCGGCATCATGCGCCTGATAGATCGGCGACGTGGCCGTGCCCCAGTCCACGGTGGCCAGCCATCCCGCATTGCAGTGCGTCAGCACGTTCACGGGCGCACCCTGCTTGCGCCGCGCGATTTCCTCGATCAGCGTAAGGCCATGCACGCCGATCATACGGCAGGTCTCGACGTCCTCATCGCAGATTTCCGCGGCCCGTTGGTAGGCGGCAACCACGCGTCTCTCACGCGGCAGGTTGCGCACCGTGTCAATCATCTCCTGGACCGCCCAGTGCAGATTGACGGCCGTCGGACGCGTCGCCAGCAGCTTTTCCGCAGCAGCCTCGAGGTTCTCGTCGGAGGCGTCCTTGCGCAACGCCAGGCAGATGCCATAAGCCGCCGTCGCGCCGATCAGCGGCGCACCGCGCACGAGCATGTCCTTTATGGCGCGCGCCGCATCGTCGACTTTCTTTAGCTGTGCGGTTTCGAAAACATGCGGCAGTTTGGTCTGATCGAAGATGCCGACGGTCCAGCCGTCCTCCTCGACCCAGATCGTCCGGTAAGGCTTGCCGTCGATTCTCACCTTTGGCTCTCCATCGCGAGCCGGGCGCCGAGCCCGACCAGAACGCAGCCGGCAATCCACCTGAAGAGCCGTTGCACCGGTCCTGTATTCCGGAGCTTCGTGACGACCAGGGACGCGAGCAGGACGGCGACAACATCCGCGGACGTGAATGCGAGCAACGTCACGAAACCCAGAATGAAGATCTGCGACGACACGGACAGGGCCGCCGCCGGGTCGACAAACTGCGGCAGGAAGGCAAGGAAGAACAATGCGGCCTTGGGGTTCAGGATCTCGACAATGATGCTCTGCGACAGGGTTGAGACCCTTCCGGCCTCACCCTTTGAAGAGGCGCCCATAGCCTCGCCGTTTCCGGCGCGCACGACAGTGATGCCGAGCCAGACCAGGTAAATCGCGCCGCCGATCTTGATGGCGAAATAGGCGCCGGGAACGAGGGCGAGCAGAGCCGACAGTCCAAATGCGGTCGCCGCGACATGCACATAGCCGCCCACATGCAGCCCGACCGCTGCCAGCAATCCGGCCTTCCGCCCCCGCGCCAGGGTCTGTGCTGCCGCATACAGAGTCGCCGGTCCGGGGACGTAAGCGAATACGACCAGAACGGCGGCAAATGCGGCCAGAGTCTCCCACGACGCCACGGCTCAGTCTCCCTCGAACTCCATCAGCGTGTGACACACCACGTCGAGGTTCTCGACGCGCTTGCGTCCATTCAGATCAGGCAAATCGATGACGAACGCCGCGCCGACAACGTCCGCGCCGACCATACGCAGAAGCTTGACCGCCGCCTCCGCAGTGCCGCCGGTGGCGATGAGATCGTCGACTAGCAGAACGCGTTCGCCTTCCCGTACGCCGTCCTCGTGCACTTCGATGACATCCACGCCGTATTCGAGCTCGTAGTCCTGACCGATCGATGTGGCCGGGAGTTTGCCCTTCTTGCGGATCGGCACGAAACCGCATTCGAGGCGGTCTGCGATGGCACCGCCCAGGATGAAGCCGCGCGCCTCGATGCCGGCCACCGCCTCCACCTTCTGGTCCCGGAACGGCGCGGCCAACTGCTGAATACACTCCGTGAAGCCCGCGGCATCGCCGAACAGCGTTGTGATGTCGCGGAACATGACGCCCGGCTTCGGATAATCCGGAATCGTGCGGACGAGGGCTTTGAGGTCGTCACCGTTCATGTCGTCTTCCTTCTAAAGCACCCGCCCCGCGACCGCGTCGAGCTTTTTCAGAAGATCGGGATCCCGCGCTTCCGGCGCTGTGATGATCGCATACTCCAGCGCCTTGTCGGAGCCGATCGGGCACGGTTCGTGCTCCCTCGGAAAGTCCTTTGCCAAGCGCATGACCAGTTGTTTGGCGTGCGCGGTATTCTCGCCCATCACCTTCAGGATCGACTGAATGTCGACCGACCCGTGGTCGGGGTGCCAACTGTCATAATCGGTCACCATGGCCACCGTCGCGTAACAGATCTCCGCCTCGCGGGCGAGCTTTGCCTCGGGCATGTTGGTCATGCCGATCACGTCGTGACCCCTGAGGCGATAATAGTGAGATTCCGCGAGCGTCGAGAACTGCGGTCCTTCCATGGCGACATAGGTTCCGCCGCGGTTGTGAGAAATACCTTCCGCCTTGGCCGCCGCGTGGACCTTGTCCGCCAACAGGGGCGACACGGGCTGGTCGACGCTGACATGGGCGACGCAGCCCTCACCGAAGAAGCTCTTCTCACGCGCGAAGGTCAGGTCGATGAACTGATCAACGATGACAAATGTTCCCGGCGCGAGTTCTTCGCGGAAGGATCCGCAGGCCGACAAGGAGACGAGATCCGTCACGCCCGCGCGTTTCATCGCATCGATGTTGGCGCGGTAATTGATGGACGACGGCGGCAGGCGATGCCCCCGCCCGTGGCGCGGGAGAAATACGATCGGCAACCCGCTGATTTCTCCGAAACGAAGCTCGTCGGAGGGTTCGCCCCATGGGCCTTCGACCTTTTCCCAGCGGGCGTTTTCCAGTTCGATATCGTAGACACCGCTTCCGCCGATGATGCCGAGAACGGCTTTTGTCATGCGCGGTCCTGCCTCTTCACTCACTGTCGGTGATCCGTTGCCGCGCGGACCTTAGCGTTCCCGCCCGCCCTGTCCAACGGAAAAACAGCCTCAACGCACATGTTGTAGTGAGGCCGCCGGAGCAATGGTAGGAGTGAGGTTCCTCCAGCACGCGAAGGCACCTCCCATGACCTCGATTGACTACTACTTTTCGCTGAACTCGCCCTGGTCCTACATGGGCAGCGCGCGGCTGGCCGCGATGGCGGCCGCGAACAGTGCGACCGTCAATCCCGTTCCGGTCAATCTCGGTACGGTGTTTTCCGAGACGGGCGGCCTGCCCCTGCCGAAACGTTCACCCGAGCGTCAGGCCTACCGCATGATGGAACTGAAGCGGTGGCGTGCGTTCAACGACATTCCGCTTGTTCTGGAGCCTAAACACTTTCCCCATGACGAGAGCGAGGGCGTGCGGCTTGTCTTTGCCGCGAAGAAATCCGGCGGGGACGCGCATGGGCTGGCGACGGAGCTTGGCCGCATGCTCTGGGAGGAAGACCGCGATCCCGCGGATGCCGAGGTTCAGAACGAGGCCGCCCGGCGCGTCGGTCTCGATGCTGATGCCCTGCGCGCATCGCTGACGGCGGACGAGGCCGGCGCGATGTGGACACAGGAGACCGAAGACGCGATCGCCAAGGGCATCTTCGCGGCACCAACCTATGTGATCGACGGCGAGATCTTCTGGGGCCAGGACCGGCTCGATTTCGTCGAGCGCAAGCTCGCCGGCTAGAGCCTCCCGGCTTACTTCTTCACTTCGATATAGAAGAGCGCCCACGGCCACTGCTGCTCTTCCTCGTCGGGAACATCGACCTTGGACGGCGTGTACACCATCCACAACGGTCCCTGGCCGCCGATGCCGAGGGGCCTGCCGTTTTCGCTGGCCGCGAGCGTCCAGTCATGGGCCTTGATCTGTTCGGCGCTGATCTCGGTCCCGAACCCGTCCAGCGCCACGGTTCGTATCGACGCTCCTTCCGGCGCACCTACGAATTGAAGCAGGTCAGAGAGCAAGGCGCCTTTGAGCACGACCGGTCCGTCGGTCTGAGGCGCGTTCACCTTGACCGTTCCCTGTTTCAACTCGTCCAGCATCGCCTGATCGAACTGAAACGCACGTTCGAACTCGATTTCGTGAAACTTGAAAAAAGAGTCGTGGTCTTCTTTGAAGGAGCCGCGGTTCGTTTTCGAAATGTCGCCCGCAATCGTCAGGACCACATGCCCTTTCGGTTCCGGGGTATCCTGCGCACCCGCAACACCCGCAGCAGCGACCGCAATGGCGAGGGCAAGAAAAGTGGCGCGAACGCCGCCTGTGAGACTTCCAATCATCAGACCCCTGTCCTCGTTCCGTTGATCAGTCGAAGCATAGTGCAGCCCGGCAGGCGATCCCACCCGCTCACGCCGGAAAACATGACTTCACGTTCCGGTGTTTTTCCGCATCTTCGCTTCAATGGTGGTCGTTTCCCGAGTCTCAGCGCCAAACCCGGCGCGCGCTCAGGAGAAACCCATGACATTTCGCACCCTCACACTGACCACCCTTGCCGCTTCCTTCATGATGGCCACACCGCTGATGGCCGCCGATGAAATGAAGAAAGGCGACGCCATGGCCAAGGACAAAATGGAGAAGTCCGACACCATGAAGTCCGACACAATGATGAAAGACGACAAGATGGCCAAGGATGCCATGGGCAAGGACGGCAAGATGGAGAAGTCCGACGCCATGATGAAGGACGACAAAATGGCCAAGGACGCGATGATGAAAGATGACAAGATGAAAAAGAACTAGCCCGGGATCTTGTTGCCGCGGGACGGACCGCTTGTACTGCGTATGGTCCGTCCGGAAGAGGCCCTGCCAGGTGCGGGGCCTCTTCACGTTGAACAAAATCCGCAAAACCGAGGGCCGCGCATCCAAACGGGGTGCCGAACCGTAAGACAAGCGAGAGCAATGCGTGGCGACACTATTTCATGGTGTAATAATAGGCTGTTCTGAGAACACGCCGCGAGCCACGCCAGATATGGAGCAGAGCAAGCGATGCCCTGGACCAAAAGAGGTTTTTTGAAGCTTGTCGCCGGCGCGACGGTACTTGCCGTGACCGGGGCCGGACGCGCCGTTGCGGAAACCATCTCGAAGATCGTGCTGAGCGATGATGAGTGGCGCAAGAAGCTCACCGAGGAGCAGTATTATATCCTGCGCCAGGAAGGCACCGAGCGGCCGTTCACGAGCCCCCTCAACGATGAAAAGCGCCCCGGTACATACCATTGCGCCGGTTGCGACCTGGCGCTGTTCGACAGTGAAACGAAGTATGACAGCGGCACCGGATGGCCGAGTTTCTACGATGTGATCCCGGATCGGGTCGGAACGAAGACCGACTACAAGCTGTTCCTGCCGCGCACGGAGTATCACTGCGCGCGCTGTGGCGGTCATCAGGGGCACGTGTTCAAGGACGGCCCCGCGCCGACCGGTCTGCGCTACTGCAACAACGGCCTCGCGCTGACGTTCAAGCCGAAAACGGAGACATCTTCGTGAAATCAGCAGTTGGCCGATACGGTTTTTCATTATCGGAGGTATTCGTGCGACGTATCACAAAAGCGTTTCTTGCACCTGCCGTCGGCGCCATCGCGCTGATGGCGGCAACGACCGCGGACGCGGCGGAAAAGAAAGCCGCGGCGATTTTCGCGGGTGGTTGCTTCTGGTGCGTCGAGTCCGACTTCGACAAGGTTCCCGGGGTGATCAGCACGATCTCCGGCTATATCGGCGGATCAGCGGAAACAGCGAACTACAGGGCCGTGACCAGCCGACCCACCGGACATTACGAGGCGGTCCGCATCGTCTATGACCCGGAAAAGGTGTCCTACCGTCGGCTGTTGAACGTCTACTGGCGCAGCGTCGACCCGACCGATGCCGGAGGCCAGTTCTGCGACCGTGGCGACAGTTACCGGACCGCCGTGTTCGTCAAGAACGAGGAGGAACGTGAGATCGCCCTCGCCACCCGGAAAAGGGCGGAAGAGGTGCTCGGCCAGAAGATCGTCACCAAGATTGAAAAGGCCGGCCCGTTCTATAAAGCCGAGGCCTATCACCAGGACTACTACGTGCGCAATCCGGTCCGGTACAAGATCTATCGCTACGGCTGCGGCCGCGACCAGAAGATCAAGTCGCTGTGGGGCAACGAAGCCCACGCCGGCATAAAGCACTGATACATCAATCTCTGATTCTGGCGGGCTCGCCCCCTCCCCTCCGCTGAAGCGAAACCAGCCAGAAAAAAGCCCCCCTTGAAGGGGGCCTTTTCGTATTCGGCGCAATGGCGCTGTCAATGATCAGGCGTGTTTCAACTTGCTCCAGACCCGGCGCTTGGCGAGGTACAGCAGACCGGCAAGGATCACCAGGTAGATCATGAAGCGGAGACCGACCCTGTGCCGCTCCTCGAGCTTGGGCTCGGCGGCCCACATGAGGAAGGCTGAGAGATCGCGCGAATAGTTGTCGACTGTCGGCGGCGTACCATCCGTATACTCGACAATCTCATCGCTCAACGGCGCCGCCATGGCGATCTGATGTCCGGGGAAGTACTCGTTGTAGCTCATGCCATCGGCCATATCCATGCCGTCAGGTTCCGGCTTATAGCCGGTGAGCAGCGCGTAAATGTAGTCGGGACCACCGACGCGCGCCTTGGCCATCAGCGACAGATCAGGCGGATAGGCGCCGTTGTTTGCGGCGCGCGCCGCTTCCTTGTTCGGGAAGGGCGACACGAACCTGTCCGACGGCCGGCCCGGACGATCGAACATCTCGCCGTCCTCGTTGGGTCCGTCCTGAACCTCCACTTCGGCGGCAAGCGCCTTCACTTCCTCTTCGCTGAATTCCGGCCCGCCCGGCTCGGCGAGGTTACGATAATGCAGCAGGCGTAGGCCGTGACAGACGGCACAAACCTCCTTGTAGACCTTGTAGCCGCGCTGCAACTGACCGCGGTCGAACAGTCCGAACGGCCCCGAAAAGCTCCACGATTGAGAGGGGATCGGCGGCGCGTCGCCCGCCGCGAATGACGGGGCTGTCTGCGTTGTCATTGCGCCCAGCAGCACGCCGACCGCCACGAGGCCGACCTTTCCGAACGGTGACTTGAACATTTTCATGGAATTGCCTCTCATCACCGTCACTCCGCCGGCACCGGTTTTCGTCCCGCCATCTCGACCGGTTTCTTGCCGAGCACATCATCGGTGATACTGCCCGGCATGGCCGTTGGTTTTTCTATCCAGCCCAATACCGGCAGGATCACAAGCAGGAACAGGAAGTAGTAGGCGGTCGAGATCCGTCCGAGGGTCAGATAGACGCCAGCGGCCTCCTGGGCACCGAGATAGCCAAGGAAGACGGTGTTGACGAAGAACAGAAGCAGGAGCCACTTGAAGATCGGTCGATAGCGCGCCGAGCGCACTTTCGACGTATCGAGCCAGGGCAGGAAGAACAGAACGAGGATCGACCCGAACATCGCGATCACGCCCATCAACTTGTCCGGGATCGCACGCAGGATCGCGTAATACGGAAGGAAGTACCATTCCGGAACGATGTGCGGCGGCGTCACGAGCGGATCGGCCTCGATATAGTTGTCCGGATGCCCGAGGAAGTTCGGTGCGTAAAACACGAACGCCGCAAACAGGATGACGAACATCGACATCGCGAACCCGTCCTTGATCGTGTAGTACGGGTTGAACGAGATGGCGTCCGATTTGGTCTTGATCTCGATGCCTGTCGGGTTGTTGCTGCCGGGCACGTGCAAGGCCCAGATATGCAGGATCACAAGACCAGCAATCACGAACGGCAGCAAATAGTGCAGCGAGAACAGCCGCGTGAGCGTCGGTCCGCCAACCGAGAACCCGCCCCAGATCCATTCCACGATCGTAGTGCCGAGGCCCGGTATGATCGCATCGAGAGATGAGAACAGGTTGGTGATCACCGTCACGGCCCAGAAGCTCATCTGTCCCCAGACCAGAGAATACCCCATGAAAGCCGTCGCCATCATGACCAGGAAGATGAGCACGCCGATGATCCACAGGACCTCGCGCGGCGCCTTGTAGGACCCGTAATACATGCCGCGCGCAATATGGATGTAGACCGCGAGGAAGAACAACGAGGCTCCGTTGAAATGCATGTAGCGCAACAACCAGCCCCAGTTCACATCACGCATGATGTGTTCGACGCTGTCGAATGCCATGGATTCCTGCGGAATGTAGTGCATGGCGAGCACGATTCCGGAGAGCATCTGAACGGCAAGGCAGAATGTGAGAATGCCGCCGAACGTCCAGAGGTAATTCAGGTTCCGCGGCGTCGGGAAATCGTTGAACTGATCATGCATCATCCGCATGATCGGCAGCCGGTCATCCATCCATTTTTCGATGGCGGAGTTCGGCTTGTAACTTGATGCGTGTGCCATGAAAGCCTCTATTCGCTCAAACGGGTCTAGCCGATCCTGATCTTGTTATCGGCAATGAATTCGTAGACGGGAATTTCGAGGTTGCGCGGCGCCGGGCCTTTGCGAATGCGTCCGGCGGTGTCGTAATGCGACCCGTGGCAGGGGCAGAACCAGCCGTCGAACTCACCTTTCTCGTCGCCGATCCTCTGACCTTTCGGGATACAGCCGAGGTGGGTGCATATGCCGATGAGAACCATCCAGTTTTCATGCTTGGCGGCATCGTCCTGGCCGGTCGCAACACGGTTCAGATCGGTTGCCGGCGGTTCGCCCTCGAGATTGTCGTTACGGGCGACCGGATCGATCAACTGATCCATCTTCACATCCTTGGCGGCCTCGATCTCTTCCGGTGTGCGGTGCCGGATAAAAACGGGCTTGCCTCGCCAGGAGACAGTGATCGACTGACCGACCGCTATCGGAGAAAGGTCCACTTCGATCGTCGCCAGGGAAAGGGCCGATGCATCGGGATTCATCTGATCGATAAATGGCCAAAGAGCCGCCGCGCCGCCGACGGCTGCAAACGACCCCGCTGCAACGGTCATGAAATCCCGACGGGTAGGTTCGGTTTTCTTGTTGGCCAAAGCGCCGCTCCTTCCTAACTGACCATTTCCGGAGTGAAGCCATCATCGGTACAACTCCGGTCCAACACCGGAGAGATGGCCGCTTGCCGAAACCGGCAACCGGAAAATGAGCTGATAACCCCCCTGGCCATTCCCGCAACTGGTGAAATACCCTTGTTCAATCTGCTGCAAGAATGGACCTGAATTGCCACTTTTTTGCACCCTTGCACGCGAATGTCTAGAGACGTGACAGGTAAATTTGTCCCGTTGCGGCAGAGCGTCGCGCGGTGTAGGTCGCGGTAAATTCGCATTATGAAGCTATGCAAATACCAGCTCATGATTCTTGCACTTTATCAGCCAGACATTCCGCAGAATACAGGAGCCCTCCTGCGCCTCGGCGCATGCCTCGACGTGCCGGTGCACATCATCGAACCGGCCGGTTTCGACGTGAGTGACCGCACGCTCAGACGCTCGGGGCTCGACTATATCCAGCATGCGCAGATCGTCCGTCACATCTCGTTCGAGGCGTTTGACAAGTGGCGTACGGAGAATACGTACCGCCTTGTCCTGCTGACCACGTCTGCGCCAATTGCACACACCGACCTCACTTACGAGGCGGATGACATCCTCATGCTGGGCCGCGAGAGCGCCGGGGTGCCGGAGCAGGTTCATGACGTGGCGGACGAGCGGGTCCGGATACCGATGGCCAAAGGCCGCCGGTCCCTGAACATCGTCACCGCGGCGGCGATCGTTCTCGGCGAAGGTCTGCGTCAGACCGGCGGGTTTTATGCTTCAAGCAAACCCGCCTAGGCGACGCGGTCCTCCATAAGAAAGCCGCCGGATTGGCGCGACCAGAGTTGAGCGTAGAGCCCGCCCGCCTTGATCAGCTCATCATGCGTGCCCTGTTCGAGGATACGTCCCTGGTCCATGACGACCAATCGGTCCATGGCGGCAATCGTCGACAGCCGATGGGCGATGGCGATCACGGTCTTGCCCCGCATCAGATTGACAAGCTGATCCTGGATCGCCGCCTCGACCTCGGAGTCGAGCGCCGATGTCGCCTCATCGAGAACGAGGATGGGCGCGTCCTCCAGCAGGACCCGGGCAATCGCAACGCGCTGGCGCTGTCCCCCCGAGAGCTGGACGCCACGCTCACCGACATGGGCATGGTAGCCCTCGCGGCCCGCCTGGTCCTTCAGCGAAAGGATGAACTCGTGCGCATGGGCCTTCTTCGCCGCCGCTATCACATCGTCTTCATTCGCGTCCGCCGAACCGTACAGAATGTTGTCCAGCACCGAACGATGCAGCAGCGAGGCGTCCTGAGTGACCATGCCGATCTGGGAGCGCAGGCTGTCCTGTGTCGCGTCGGCGATGTCATGGCCGTCGATGCAGATGCGGCCCCGTTCCACGTCGTAGAACCGCAACAGCAGATTGACGAGCGTCGACTTGCCCGCGCCGGAGCGGCCGACCAGACCGACTTTTTCGCCGGGCTCGATGACCAGCGACAGACCGTCGATCGCGCCGGTCTCCTTGCCGTAGTGGAAGTGCACGTCCTCGTAGCTGATCCGGCCGTTCGTCACCTTGAGCGGCTTCGCATTCGGCCTGTCGGTGACGGCATGGGGCTTGGATATGGTCTCGAGCCCCTCCTGCACCGTTCCGATGTTCTCGAAAATGCTGGTGACCACGAACATGACCCAGCCGGCCATGTTGTTGATGCGGATGATGAGTCCCATCACCAGCGCAATCGCGCCGATGGTGATCAGCCCCTGCCCCCATAGCCAGAGCGCCAGCACGCCGGTCCCGACCATGAGAATGCCGTTCAGGATCCACACGGCGATCTCCATCGCCGTGATCAGCCTCAACTCGTCGCGGAACTTCTCGGTCTGCTCGGTGATTGCTTCACGCGCATAGTCGTCCTCGCGATCGGCGTGGGCGAACAGCTTGACCGTGAGAATGTTGGTGTAGCTGTCGACGATGCGGCCCGTAAGCATGGAGCGCGCCTCGGACATGACGGTGGCGCGGTGTTTGACGCGCGGCACGAAATACCAGAGCACTCCGATGAAGCCGACGATCCACACCACCAGCGGCACCATCAGCCGCACATCCGCCTGCGAGAAAATCGCAAGCGTAAGCACCGTGTAGATCGTGACGAACCAGACCGTGTCAACGAGCTCGACAACCGACTCACGCAGGCTGGGTGCTGTCTGCATGATCTTGTTGGCGATCCGTCCGGCAAAATCGCCCTGGAAGAAGGCAAGGCTCTGACGCAGGACATACCTGTGCGTCTGCCAGCGAATCAGGCTGGTGAAATTCGGGATAATGGCCAGATTGACCAACGACGCATGGATGGCGAACAGGATCGGCCGTGCGATCATCGCCACGAACGCCATCCACAACAGAAGCGGACCGTTGTCGTAAAGGAACTGCGACGGGTTTTCCGCATCCTTCACCAGATCGACGATGTCGCCGACATAGGCGATCAGCGCGACCTCGACCAGCGCGGCAAAAAATCCGCTCACCAGGACGCCGAGAAAGACCGGCCAAACCTGCACGAGGAAATGCCCGTAGAACTTCACCAGCTCGGACGGTGGGCGCTCGACGTCGCCGGCGCGGAAGGGATCGATGAGGGAGTTCAGTCGGGCAATCATGGCTTCGCTCCTGCCACGTAAAATACGAATCGAAGAAAGGTCGATGCGTGCGGCCGGGGCGAAGCGTGCGAAATCGGCTTCGCGAGGAACTTTGTCAGTCTGTGACTAAGGGCCGCCGGTCAATAGAAGGTTACAGCGATACCGGACATGCTGAGGTCCTCATAGTTGATTCAATGTGTCAACGTTGGCTGCGTAATCCGAGAGTGCGTCGGAAACAAGGCAGCGGCGGTTCTTATGGCGCCGGATACCAGCTTGGCTTTCTTTTCTCAAGGAAGCTCTTCACGCCTTCTTCCGCCTCGTCCGTGTAGCGCAGTTTCGCGTGCTCCTGCACAAGCTGCTCGAATTCCTCTTCCGTGAACGTCAGACCGGAAAGGCGGAGGGCCTCGGACTTGACCTGCGCGAGCGTCGCCGGTGCGCAGTGAAGCAGGGAATCGATGGTCGGCTCGACAGCCTCGTCGAGCTGCCCTTCGCCGCAGACTTCGTCGACGAACCCGATTTGAAAAGCCCGTTCGGCGTCAAAGCGTTCGCAAGTGAGGCTGTAACGGCGCATGCGCGCCGGCCCGAGGCGGGCTGCGAGCTGGCGCATGATGATGGCCGGCACCAATCCCCAGCGCGCTTCGGTGACAGCGAACATCGCGGTCTCTTCGGCGATCACGATGTCGGAGGAGGCCGCGAGGCCCGTCCCACCGCCGAAACAGGCGCCATGAACGAGCGCGATTACCGGCTTCGGGCAGGTCAACAAGCCGAAGAAGGCCTTGCGGGTTGCACGGGAGACCTCGAGATTGTCTTCAAACGGCTTGGACCGGTTTTCCTCGATCCATTTCAGGTCCGCGCCGGCCTGGAAATGCCGGCCATTGCCACGCAGAAGGATGATGCGGACGGCATCGTCCGCGCCCAGCGTCTCGGCGCGCTCCGTCAACGCGGCGATGACGTCGCTATTGTAGGCGTTGTTCACTTCCGGGCGGTTCAACCGAAGGGTTGCAACACCACGCGCGTCGATATCGGTCAGGATAACGGGTTCACTCATTTTTCTTCAGATCACTTTCGCCTTGCGAAGGGTTTCGAGCTTTTCGGTCGAGTAGCCGAGACCGGAGAGGAGTTCATCGGTATGCTGGCCGAGTTTCGGGGCCGGGTTCGCAGGTACGTCCGCACCTCCGCTGCGGACCGGCGAGGCCAGCATGCGGTAGTCCCCATGTCCTTCGAGATGCACCGTCTGGATTCCATGCCGTTCGGCGACGAACGGATTGTCCATGGCCTCGGCGATACCGTTGATCGCCGCCGCCGGAACAATGCCGGCGAAGACATCGAGCCACTCGGCCGTCGTCTTTTGCGCGAGCTCTGCGTCGAGCATTTCCTGGATCAATTCGCGGTGCTCGAGCCGATCCTTGAATCGGGCGAAGCGCGGGTCTTCCGCCCACTCCTCCTTTCCGAGTAGCTTGCACAGCGCCGGCCAGAACTTCTCCTTGTTGCACATCAGGAAAATCCAGCCGTCCTTTGTGGTGTAGAGCTGGCATGGCGTAAGCATGGGATGGCCGGACCGCGGCAGGCGGTCCTGCTCATGACCCTCGTTCAGATACCAGATTGCGGGATAGGCGGCGTTGCACATGGCCACGTCGAACAGGCTCACGTCCATATTCCGTCCCACGCCGCTCGTGCGCGCACCGGTCAGACCAGCCAGCAAGGCGTAGGCCAGCGCCAGGCCCGTCATCTGATCGACCACGGAGAGCCCGAAACGGGTCGGTGGTGTGTTGGGCTCGCCGGTAAGCGCGAAGTAACCGGCTTCGGCCTGCATCAGATAATCGAAACCGGGCCAGCTCGCACGCGACCCCTCGCGGCCATAGGCCGACAGATGCGCGCAGACGATTTTCGGGTTTCGACCCTTCAGGCTCTCATAGGTGAGGCCGAGCTTCTCGGGCACATCGCCGCGCAGATTCGAGGCGACCGCATCGGCGCTCTCGACGAGATCGAGGAACACCTCCCGGCCCTCCGGCGCCGAAAGGTCGAGCGACAGACTCTTCTTGTTGCGATTGTAGGCATGGAAGAATTCCGAGTCCTCGGGCGTGAAGAAATACGGCCCCACGTCGCGGGCGAAATCGCCGCCGGTATTGGGATTCTCGATCTTGATGAGTTCCGCGCCCTGGTCGGCCAGAAACAATGTTCCGAACGGTCCTGCGCCGTATTGTTCGATGGCGAGTACCCGGACGCCTTCAAGCGGAAGCTGCATACCCATGCCGCTAAACCGGATACCTTTTGACGAGTTGCCGGGCGATGATGATGCGTTGCAGTTCGTTGGTGCCCTCGCCGATCGCCAGCAACGGCGCATCACGGTAATAGCGCTCCACGTTGTATTCCTTCGAATAGCCATAGGCGCCGTGGATGCGCATCGCTTCCGCTGCATTCTCCATCGCGGCTTCCGACGCAAACAGCTTCGCCATTCCGGCCTCGAGATCGGCACGCCGGCCCTCGTCATAGGCAATAGACGCCTGTTCGGTCAGGAGCTGCGCGGCCTCAACGCGGGTCGCCATGTCGGCCAGCTTGATCTGGATCGACTGATGCTCGCAGATCGGCTTGCCGAAGGTCTTGCGCGTCTGCGCATAGGCCAGCGCCTCTTCGAAAGCGGCCCGCGCGACGCCCACGCCGCGCGCGGCGACGTTTATGCGTCCCTGCTCGAGCCCGTTCAGGATCTGCTGCAGGCCCTGGCCCTCTTCCGCGCCGATCAGATTCTTCACCGGAACCCGTACGTCCTTGAATTCAATGCCGCCCGTATCGACGCCGCGATAGCCGAGCTTCTCCAGCTTGGAGGGAACGTAACCGGCTTCCCTCGGCACCAGGACGAGGCTCATCCCCTTGTAGGCGGGTTCCGCCTTGGTGTCCGTCTTCACCAGTACGGCGAGGATATTGCCTTTCACCGAATTGGTGATCCACATCTTCGATCCGTTGATGACGTAGTCGTCGCCATCGCGGTCGGCCCGGGTGCGGATGCCTTGCAGGTCGGTCCCCGCATCCGGCTCGGTGAGGCCGATCCCGCCTCGTAATTCGCCGGATGCGAATTTGGGCAGGTACTCCTGTTTCATCTCGTCGGTGCCGAAGTGCTCGACCGCCCGTGCCATGACGAGATGGGCGCCGATGATGCCGCCGACGGACATCCAGACGCGTGCGATCTCTTCCATGATTTTCGCGAAGGTGGCGCACGACAGGCCGAGCCCGCCATACTCCTGTCCGATGGTCGTGCCGAACAGGCCAAGCTCCGCCATCTTGTCGGCGATCTCCTGCGGATACTCGTCGCGCGCCTCAAGATCGTGGGCGTAAGGTTCGACATCGCGCCTGAGGAACTGGCGGACGCTGTCGAGGATCAGGGCCTCGTCCTCGTCGGGTGTAATGTTTCTGATCTGCTCCATGTCTCAATATCCGATCTTGTCATCCACCGCGTGACCCCTCTTCGGGATCAGCATGCTGCGTTCAAACGACATGAATTCGCTCCCGTCCGCCTTCTTGCCGGTCGTCCGGACGGTGACGATGCCCTGCGTCGGCCGGGAATTGGATTCGCGCTTCGAAAGGACCTCCGACTCGGCATAGACCGTGTCGCCGATGTAAACCGGCCCGGTCAGCTTGATCTTGTCCCAGCCGAGATTGGCAACCGTCTTCTGGCTGATGTCCGACACGCTCATTCCGACAACGATTGAGAGCGTCAGGCAGGAATTGACCAGAGGCTTGCCGAACTCGCTTTTCGCCGCATACTCGAAATCGAAGTGAAGCGGATGCTGATTCATGGTCAGCAGGGTGAACCAGGTGTTGTCGGCTTCCGAGATCGTCCGACCCGGGCGGTGCTCATAGACGTCGCCGATCTCGAATTCCTCGAAATAACGTCCGTAGGATTCGCGATACCGGCCCTTGGCAACTTCCTTCGCTTCGGCAACCATTGAACTAGGCACTCCTGGTTTGACTGAGCGCCATGATCGCCGAGACGGAATTCGCCTGCTCCAGGGCGAGCAGTGAGGCCGCGAGCCGGTCGGCGCCATCCTGCCCGAGATACGGCGCGCACAGGCCGTCGAACTTGCTGCGGAACTCGCCGTCATCGAGAAAATTGTCCGGCTCGCCCTTGGGCACCACGACCAGTTTCTCAAACGCGCCGTTCCGCGTCCTGATGCGCGCCACGCCGCTCATGTTCGCCGGAAACTCGGCCTCGGCCTGCGGATCGACAATCGGTTTCACCCGGGCCGCCAGAGCGCGTGTGGTCTCATCGTCCAGATGTTTCCTGTAATCGTCCCAGGCAAGGCCGCCTTCCCTCACCGCGACCGCCGCGCAGAACGGCATGGAAAACTGCCCGTCGACCACGCTCTTGGGTTTGGTCTTGTCTTCAGGACCACCGATGATCTTCCAGCCCGTTTCGGACAGACCGATTTCGACTTCTTCCACCTCGTCGGCGGCAATTCCGTGCTCTTTCATCAACGCGACGATCGCGTCGATGGCCGCATGCGAGTATCGGCAGGAGGGATAGGGCTTTACGGCAAGGCGCATCGTCTCCCACGTGGTGCCGAGGTCGGCGGACGCCCTTTGGGAATCGGATTTCGGCGAATAGACCCGCAAGAACCCGGCGCGGCCCTCGAATGCCTGCTCCGGACCCTTGAAGCCCTCCACGGCCATGGCCGCGCACATCAGCCCGTTCTGGGCAGCCTGGCCGACATGCGAGCGCTTGGTCCACGCGCCGTCCACGAGGAACTCCATGGAGCCCGCCGCCTGGCTGAGTGCAATGCCGAACGCGTTCCGGATGCCGTCGGCATCGAGACCGAGCAATTTGCCCGCCGCCGCCGCGGCTCCGAATACGCCGCACGTCGCGGTGGGATGGAAACCCTGGTCGTAATGCGCGGTCGGGTTCAAAGCCAGAGACAAGCGAATCTGCACCTCATAGCCGGCGACGACGGCCGCAATGAGTTCTTTCCCCGAAGCGTCGTTCATCTCCGCGGCCGCCAGGGCGGCCGGGACGATCGGCGCGGAGGAATGGATCGATCCCTCGGCGTGGGTATCGTCGAAGTCGAGGGAGTGCGCGAGCGCTCCGTTGATGAGCGCCGCCGCCGGGGGTGCATATGCGCGTTCATCTCCAATGACAGAACAGGCGCCATCGGCAAGCCCGAGCTTCTCGACCGCCGCAATCAGGCTCGGCGTTGACTCCGCATCGTTGCGGGCGCGGACAATGATACCGGTAATGTCCAGGATGAGACGCTTGGCGCGCTCCGTGACCTCTTGCGGAATATCCTCGTAACGCAGGCTCCCGACAAACTCGGCAAGCTCGCTCGTGGTACCCATGACTGACCTCCCTTGCGAAGCGCTTCGGCCTTGCGTGCGCTCCGTGTCTTATACATAATGTCCGGACATTATATGTTGGCAATACACCAGAAAGCAACTCCCGTGCGTCAATGACCGAGAACATGCCACTTTACCGGACGATTGCAGATACACTGAGGCGCGAGATCCTGAGCGGCGGCTACGCCGTGGGCGATCCGTTTCCCAAGGAATTCGACCTCTGCGACCGATTCGATGTCAGCCGGCATACGATCCGCAGCGCGCTCAGCCGCCTCGAGCATGAAGGGCTGCTGAAACGCAACAAGGCAACGGGGACAGTTATTCGCTCAACGGAGCCATCTGCCGCTTTCATTCAGAAACTCGCGAGTGTTGACGATCTGCTGCAGTACCCAGTCGAGACGCGGCTCGATCCGAAGGGCTTCGAAGACATCAGTGCTGATGAAACGGTCGCGGAATGGTTCGAAGCGCCCGTCGGCACACCGCTGTCCTGCATTCGAAGCGTGCGTTCGCGCATTGACGACGGCATGTTGTTGTGCTGGAGCGAGATCTATGTTCGCCGGAAGTATGCCGGTGTCTTCGACGCGGTCGGCAAGGACACGCGGCCGGTCTACCGGATCGTCCAGCAGCGCTACGAGATCGAGATTTCCCGTGTCGAGGTCGAACTCGGCTCGGTCGCAATGATGAATCCGGAAGCGGCGTTTCTGATGGTCGACGAAGGTACCCCGGCGTTGCAGGTTCTGCGCCGCTACTATGAGCGTGACGGCTCCGTCTTCGAGACATCGGTCAGCCTGCATCCCCAGGACCGGTTCAATTACAAACTCACATTCTCAAACGAGCCGATGGGCGATTAATTGGGCTTACAGCCGGGACAAACCGGTGCGTCGTCTTGTACAAAGGTCCCATCAACGCCAAAAACATCCCGCACCCCTCGAGTAAGGCATGGTTTCAAGACACATGGATCTGGTCATCCGGAACGCCCGGATTTTTGACGGAACGGGCGCATCGGCCGTCGAAGGAGACCTCGCAGTTTCCGGCGATCGCATTGCCGCGATTGGTTCGTCGCTTGATTGCAATGCGAGCGAGGAAATCGACGCCGGCGGCAAGGCCCTGGCGCCCGGCTTCATCGACGCGCATACCCACGACGACCGGATCGTGCTCGCCGAGCCGTCGATGGCGTGCAAGGTCAGTCAGGGCGTCACCACCGTCGTTACCGGCAATTGCGGTGTATCCATCGCACCGGTCGCGATCGACTTTCGCCCACCGGGACCGCTCGATCTGATCTGCCCCGACCCGTCGGACTTTTTCGCCACTTTCACGGATTATTTCGCCGCGCTCGAAGCATCCCCACCGAGTGTGAATGTGATTGCCCAGGCCGGACATGCCTCGCTCCGCGTTGCGGTCATGGACAGTTACGACCGGCCCGCGACCAGGACCGAAATCGAGGACATGAGAGCACTTCTGCGCCAGGCCCTGCGCGACGGCGCGGCCGGCTTCTCGACGGGGCTTTATTATCCCCCGGCAAATGCCGCACCGACCGAGGAGATCGAGGCCCTGGCAAAGGTGTTACACGAGGAGGGCGGTTTCCATTCCACGCATATGCGCGACGAAGCCGACGGCGTCGTCGACTCGCTCAACGAGACGTTTCGGATCGGACGAACCGCGGACATCCCCGTTATTGTCTCGCATCACAAATGCGTCGGGTTGGCCAACCACGGACGGTCGGCGGAAACCCTCAAAGTGATCGACGCCGCCCGGGCAAAACAGCCGATCGGCCTCGACGTTTACCCCTATGTCGCCTCGTCGACGATCCTCAGGAAGGAACGTCTGGCGCTCTCCTCCCGGACCATCGTGACCTGGTCGGACAAGGTGGAGGGGGTCGAAGGCCGCGACCTCGAGGACATCGCGAAGGAGATGGGGTTGTCGTTGGAGGAGACGGTTGACGCGATCTCTCCGGCCGGCGCCATCTACTTCATGATGGACGAACAGGACGTGCGCGCAATCATGTCCTATCCGCCCACCATGATCGGCTCGGATGGCCTGCCGCATGACCGCCATCCCCACCCGCGCCTTTGGGGCACGTTCCCGCGCGTGCTCGGACATTACTGTCGGGAGGAAGAGCTGTTCCCGCTGGAGACCGCGGTTCACAAGATGACCGGACTGACGGCTCGGACCTTCGGGCTGAAGGACCGCGGAGTGCTCGGTGAGGGTGCGTTTGCCGACCTGGTGCTGTTCGACCCGGCCGACGTCATCGACAAGGCATCCTTTGATGAACCGCAGACCCCGGCGGCGGGTATCTTGCACGTCGTGGTGAACGGGCAAACGGTCTGGACGGAACAGGGCGCTGGCAACGCGCGGCCGGGCCGCGCCTTGCGCCGCGGATCCGAAATCACGCGTCACTGAACCGCAATCACGGAGCGACGATGAACAGCCCGGCCAACCTTCCCGAGCTATCGGATGTGGAGCGAACCGAGCTGGACGGGCGCAAGGCGCGCGCTCGCGCGTGGTTCGAGGAGCTGCGTGATGTGATTTGCGACGCATTCGAGGACGTCGAAAAGGACATGACGGGCGGCCCGTTGTCCGAGCACGAACCGGGCACGTTTACCAGGACCCCGTGGGAACGCACCGATCACACGGGCGAGAAAGGCGGTGGCGGCGTCATGTCCATGATGAAAGGGCGGGTCTTCGAGAAAGTCGGCGTGCACACCTCGACCGTTCACGGGGAGTTCGCCCCGGAATTCCGTTCGCAGATTCCCGGCGCCGGTGAAGACCCCCGTTTTTGGGCAAGCGGCATTTCCCTCATCGCACATATGCAGAACCCGAACGTACCGGCGGTTCACATGAACACGCGATTTGTGGTGACCTCGACAAGCTGGTTCGGCGGCGGTGCGGATCTGACCCCGGTCCTCGATGCGCGCCGCACGCAGGATGATCCGGATACGAAGGACTTCCATGCCGCAATGAAGGCCGCCTGCGATGCGCATGCGGTCGCGGATTACCCACGCTACAAGGAGTGGTGCGACGAGTACTTCTTTCTCAAGCACCGTAATGAGATGCGTGGAATCGGCGGCATCTTTTACGACTATCTGCATTCCGACGACGACGACGGGGGGTGGGACGCGGACTTCGCCTTCACCCAGGATGTGGGACGCAGGTTCGTCGAGATTTATCCGGAACTGGTCCGGCGCAACATGAACACGGCTTGGAACGAACAAGACCGCGAGGAGCAGCTCGTGCGTCGCGGCCGCTATGTCGAATTCAATCTTCTTTATGACCGCGGCACCGTATTCGGACTGAAGACGGGCGGGAATGTCGACTCGATCCTGTCGTCAATGCCTCCGGTCGTTTATTGGCCTTGAGGCGGCTCGAGGCAACCGGACAATAAGAAACGGGCCCGCCCTGAGGGCGCGCCCGTTGTTTCAGGAATTGCGTGCCTTTTTTGTGCAATGCCCGCGCGTGCTAGTTCGTCGATGCGCCCTGCCCGCCGCCTGATCCCGAACCGCCGCTTGCCGCCAACGGCTGCAGCTTGTCGCCCGAGTTCTTGTCGGATTTCTCGTGCTTGCTTTGCTGCTTGCCCTGATCGCCGCCGCCTCTCTTGAGCTTGTCGTCACCGACAGCGAGTGGGTCGTTGACACGCTGCGAAGTGCCGTCGAAATACGCCTCCTCATCGACGGACAACGCCTTGCACACCAATTCACCCTTCACCCTTGCCGATGAGGTCAGTGTCACGCGGATGCCGTGAATGGAACCGTCGACGGCGCCCCGCACGACGACCTTTTCGGCGGTTGCCTTTCCCTCGACCCGCGCGTCTTCGGCGATCAGCAATGTCCGGCACGTCACTTCGCCCTCAAGCGTACCTTTCAGTTCGATATCGCCTTGAGTTATGACTTCGCCCTTTATGTGCAGATCGTCCGCAATAACCGATTCAGACATACATATTTGCTCCCGTTCACACGCTGCTTTATTCCCCGCTTTTTTTACGCAACGCTGGGGAAGTCACCTTAAGACATGCCTACAGTTTCGTTGGATACCCCCGCCGAATCCTGCCGCACATACAATGATAGCCCCGCACGTTGCGGGCAGCCACAGATACCCGACATGGTGCGTCGGTGACGGCGACATCTGTGGAAAAGTCTGGGGAAAACTCGTCCCGGCCCCGGCCCCAACAGCATTTTTGCCCCAGACGGTTGCACCCCGAAGTCCCGCAACAGGACAGGTATTTACCCTTCGTTAACCAGTCTTAACACAGTCTGAATCCATCGATTCGGCTGCTTGGGGCGACTCGTAGAAATTCGGACATTGTCGGGGGACAATGCACCATACTGAAACGAGAAGGATCACGAAAAATGTCTCCATCTATCATCGGTGAGGACCTTACCGTAACCGGTAACATCATTTCGAAAGGCGAAGTCCAGGTTGACGGTGACGTGCAGGGTGATGTGTTCTGTTCAAGCCTCGTCGTCGGAGACCGGGGACGCGTCAGCGGGGCGGTTGTCGCCGAGGAAGTCACGGTCCACGGGCGGATCTCGGGCTCGATCAACGCGCTGCAGGTCACACTCGAATCCACCTCGCATATCGAGGGTGACATCTGCCATTCTGCGCTGAAGCTGGAACACGGCGCATTCTTTGAAGGCCAGTCACGCCGTTCCGACGATCCCCTGTCTCAGGCTGCGGCCGGGCTCGAGTCCCTCAAACAGACTCCGCCTCCGAGCACAGGAAAACTGCGCGCGGCCCGGCTCGAGCGGGCGGCCTGACGTTAGGCAATAACTTAATGAACTGACGCAAATTGCACCGGCCCGCCTGTCCAAAGGCGGGCCGTACTTGTTGCGCCGTATCGCCGCATTTCCACAGCCGTGTTGTGATTGTCATCCAGATCGGGTCTAACGTGTCGCGCGGCACGTTCAGCCGTATTTGGTGTTCGTTTGAAATGACTCTGAGATTTGACGTGTATTGGTCGATGCGTAGCCCGTTCTGCTACCTCGCATTGGACCGTATCCTCACCATCCGCAAGCAGTACGACGTCGAGGTGGATTTGCGCGTCGTCTATCCGATTGCGATTCGCAATCCCGACTTCTTCAAGACGGCGTCACCGCACTACCGCAACTACCATCTGCGCGACTCGAACCGCGTCGCGGAATTCCTGAATATCCCTTACCGGCGGCCGATCCCCGACCCGATCGTGCAGGACATCGAGACCAACGAGATTGCCGACGAGCAACCTTACATCCACGAGCTCACCCGGCTTGCGGCCGCCGCGGTCGAGGCCGGCAAAGGTCTGGAATTCCAGGACGAGGTGATGAGGCTGTTGTGGGACGGTCGCACCGACAACTGGCATCAGGGGACGCATCTTTCCAAAGCGATTTCGCGCGCCGGGCTCAATCCGGAGGCCCTCAGACAGGCGATAAAGATGGACCCGGAACGCTACGATGCGGCAATCGAGCAGAACCAGGTTGCGCATACGGCTGCCGGCCACGCCGGTGTGCCGCTGTTCGTGTTTCTGGGTGAACCGTTTTTCGGCCAGGACCGGTTCGACATTCTGATGTGGCGCATGCGCCAAAGCGGATTGAGCTATCGTTAGCCACAAACAGTAACCGTGCGACCCGGTTGCAAATTGAACAATGGCGAAATGTTGCCCATAATCATGTGATTCGGGGTGAGGGAGGCCGCTGTCAAAAACGTCGGGAGCTGATGCTTCCGGTGAAAACGTGGACGTATAACCATGACAGCAGCTACGGCAACAGCCGACCGTCAAGCACAGAAAATCGTCAAGCCGTATCAGGGCATGGTCGCTTGGCCGAGCGTCATTGTGGCCTTCGCGATCATCGGCTCATTCGCGCTTGTTTGCGTCCTGGGAACCATGCGGATCATTCCGCTCTGGGTCGGCCTCATCATCAATTCCCTGCTCCTCTACGCCATCCAGACACCGCTCCACGAAGCGTGTCACGGCAACATCGCTGGACGCAATGGCCGCTGGATGTGGCTCAATCATCTCGTCGGGTTCTTGTGCGGCGCCATTTTACTGCATGAATACAAAGCCTTCCGGCATATGCATCTCATGCACCACCGAGAGACCAATGACGACGATCTGGACCCCGACCACTGGGTGAAGGTCTCCAATCCGCTCGCGGTCCTGTTCCGCTGCTTCACCATCGTGCCCTACTACCACCACTTCTTTTTTCAGAAGATCGCGCTCAATCCGAAGGACCCGGCAAACTTCAAGGTGACGGCGCACGTGATCGCGGCCTACTTTGTTCTTTATTCCATCGCCTTCTGGCTGATCATCTTCGGGTATTGGCGCGAGGTGCTGATGCTCTGGCTTCTGCCCCACTGGATTGGCAGCGCGATCATCATCTATTTCTTCGCCTACATCCCGCACAAGCCACACGACACGAAGGAACGGTACCGCAACACCAAGATATTCAAGGTGTCAGGCCCGTGGGCGCGGATCGTGAACTGGGCCTACATGTTTCAGAACTATCACCTCATCCACCACCTGTTCCCGCGCATCCCCTTTTACCTCTATCCGGAAGCGTTCAGGGACCTGCGCCCGGTTCTGGAGAAGCAGCACGCACGCATCCAGGAGTACGGGCATTAGGCGACTGCCCTGAAGCGCCATTCACCGGCGCCCGGCCCGCGGCAAACGGAACACGCGTGACGTGAGCTACCTCTTCGTCAAATGGATTCACGTGGTGAGCGCCACCATACTGTTCGGCACGGGCATCGGCACCGCGTTCCAGATGTTCATGGCCAACCGCCGAGGAGACGCCTCAGAGATCTACTCCGCCTCCCGCACGGTCGTGCTTGCCGATTTCATCTTTACCGCGCCATCGGCCGTCGTGCAGTTGGTCACGGGCGTGATGCTCGTCCAGATGCTCGGATACAATTTTTCGGATCTTTGGATCTGGTTGTCTTTGGTTCTGTACTTCTTTGCCGGCGCCTGCTGGCTGCCCGTGGTCGCCCTGCAAATCAGGATGCGCAACCTGGCGAAGACCGCAAGTGAGACCGGTGGACCGCTTCCCGCTCACTTTCGGACGCTGGACCGCTGGTGGATCTTCCTCGGGGCCCTGGCCTTTCCTGCGCTTCTCGTCGTCCTCGTTCTGATGGTTTTCAAACCAACGATCTGAAGTTCCTAATACGAGCGCGGCAGGCCGAGCACGTGCTGGGCGAGATAGCTGAGAATGAGGTTCGTCGAAATCGGGGCGTTGCGCGACAGCCGCGCCTCGCGCCACTTGCGTTCGATGTCGTACTCACAGGCGAAGGCGAAACCGCCGTGGCAGGTGAAACAGGCCTCCGCCAGCTCCCAGGCGGCTTCCGATGCGAGCATCCGCGACATGTTGGCCTCGGCGCCGCATCTGAGACCCGCATCGAACATGGCGCACGCCTTGCGGACCATGAGGTCGGCGGCTTCGAGATGGGCAAACCCCCGCGCGATCGGAAACTGTATGCCCTGGTTCTTGCCGATCGGTCGCCCGAAGACATGGCGTTCGTTTGAGTAGTTGACGGCCTTCTCCACGAAGTAGCGGCCGTTGCCGATCGACTCCGCCGCGGTCAGGCAGCGCTCCGCGTTCATGCCGTCCAGGATGTAACGGAAGCCCTTCCCCTCCTCGCCGACCAGTGCGTCGCCGGGGATCGGCACGTTGTCGAAGAACACTTCGCAGGTGTTGTGATTGATCATCGCCTTGATGGGCGTGATCGTGCAGCCGTTTTTCTGCGCCTCGCGCAGATCGATGAGAAAGGTGGAGATGCCGTCGGTGCGTTTCTCCACCTTGTCGGCGGGCGTGGTGCGCGCCAGCAGCAACATGAGATCGGAGTGGGCCGCGCGGCTGGTCCAGACCTTCTGTCCGTTGATGACGTAGCCGTTGCCCCGCTTTTCGGCACGGGTCTTGAGCTGGGTGGTGTCGGATCCGGTTGTCGGCTCGGTCACGCCGAACGCCTGAAGACGCAACTCACCCTTGGCGATCTGCGGCAGATAATGGGCCTTCTGCTCCTTTGATCCGTGCCGCAGGATCGTCCCCATGGTGTACATCTGCGCGTGTCCGGGGCTGGCGTTGCATCCCGTCGCGTTGATCGTTTCCAGGATCACGCTGCCGCCGCGCACCGGCAGGCCCGACCCGCCGTATTCCTCGGGGATCAGAGCCGCGAGATAGCCCGCCGCCGTCAAGGCCTCGATGAACTCGGTCGGGTAACTCGACTCCGGCGGCTCATCCTCCAGCTTCTGCCAATACTCGGCCGGAAAATCGGTGCACAGCGCGCGCACCTGCTCGCGGATTTCCGGATAGTCTTCCTCAATTGGCATTTCCAGCTCGACGTCAGACATTCGCTCTCCCTGTCGCTGTTCTTGATCTCATTGTTGTCAGCTAGGCTGCCGTCGCCGGGACGAATCCGAGCGGCGGTCCGGCCTTGACGAAGGTGCCCTGGGTCGGTTCGCCCTTGAGGTACCGTTCCATCAGTTCACGCACCTCCAAAAGCGCGTCGAGGTCGATGCCCGTCCTGAGTCCCATGGCTTCGAGCATGAACACGAGATCCTCGGTGACGACATTGCCGCTCGCACCCGGTGCATAGGGGCAGCCTCCGAGGCCGCCAAGACACGCATCAAGCTCCCGCACACCGGCCTCGACCGCGGCGTAGGCATTGGCGAGACCGAGCCCGCGCGTGTCGTGGAAATGCGCGCCGACGGCGACGTCCGGACCGACGGTCCGGAACAGTTCGTCGAACAGGTCCCGGACCTGCTTCGGATTGGCGAAACCCACGGTGTCGGCCACGCTCAGCCGGTCGGCGCCGAGTTCGAGCAACTGTTCGGCGCGGCGCATCACATCCGCAACCGGAACCGACCCCGAAATGGTGCAGCCGAATGACGTTGCGAGCCCGCCCGAGATGACCGTCCTGCGTTCAGGGTCGACCGCGTTGCGGTATTCGACGATCTGACGGAAACCTTCAAGGGACTCATCCACCGTCCGGTTGACGTTGGACTTGTTGTGCGCTTCCGATACGGACATGACGACGCCGATCTGGTGCGCGCCGGCGGCGATCGCGTTCTCCGCACCCTTGAGGTTCGGCACGAGCGCGGAAACCGTCAGGCCGGGGATCTTGATGGACTCCTTCACGACCTCGGCGCTGTCCGCCATTTGCGGAAGAAGATCGGGCCGCACAAAGGAGCCCACCTGAATCTGCGGCACGCCGGCGGCGGCTTCCGCCCTGATCCATTCGAGCTTGGCCTCGGTCGGGAATACGGTCTCGATGCTCTGCAGGCCGTCGCGCGGCCCGACCTCGTGAACAAGAACGTCAGTACCTTCTCGCATCGTTTCTCTCCTCAACGGCCCTTGTATTCGGGTTTCCGCTTTTCATTGAACGCCAGAATGCCCTCGCGGCGATCTTCCGTCGGCACGAGCCGATTATAGGCCTCGAGCTCAAACTGAAAGCCGTTGAACCGGTCGACCTGGGTTGCGACCGAAATCGACCGTTTAGCCCGCATGACCGACTGTGGAGCGTTTCCGGCAATCTTGCGGGCCGTCTCCAGGACGTCGTCCATGAGCTTGTCCGGCTCGCACAGTTTGTTGACGAGCCCCCACTGGAATGCCTCCTCGGCACTGAAGGGCCGGCCGGTGAGAATGATCTCCTTGGCCCGGCGTTCGCCGACCGCGTGCGGCAGGTTCTGCGTTCCCATCGCTCCGGGCATGATGCCGAGCGTAACTTCGGTCAGGGCGAAACGCGCGGTCGTCGATGCATAGGCAAAGTCGCAGGTCAGCACGGTCTCGCATCCACCCGCATAGGCCGGTCCGTTGACCGCCGCAATGACAGGCACGGGACACAGGCGCAATGCCAGCACGCCTTGCTCAAAGATGGCGTGCTGTTGCTGCCAGGCCTCGTCGGTCATGCCCTTGCGCTCTTTGAGATCACCGCCGGCGCAGAACACCTTTCCACGGCCGGTGAGCACCACGCACCGCACATCTTCGGTGTCGACATAAAGGCCCTCGAACAGCTCCTTCTGCTCGCGCCCCATCTGCGTGTTCTTCGCATTGGCAACGTCCGGGCGATCGAACGTGACGACCAGGATATGGTCATCAACCCGTTCGACATGCAGCGTCTCGTAGTCAGTGCGCATGGATCTCCGCTCCCTACTCAACTCTTCTGGTCGTCTTCCGCTTTAATTTCATCCGTGTGTTCGCCATGGGCCGGTGCGTACCGGGTCAGCGCGGGGCGAACCCCATCGAAGCTCAGCGGCATTGTTATCAGCTCAGGCCCTTCCGCCCCGAGGCTCTGGATGATCCCCAACGCCCGGCTCTGAGGATCATTCATCATTTCCACGGTATCGCGCACCGGTGCCGACGGCACACCCACCGCGTCCAATCGCTCACGCCAGTCGTCGCGTGCTCGCGTTTTCAGGATCGGCTCCATCAGCGCGTTCAACTGATCGAGATTCTCCCAACGGTTCTGATTGGTGTCAAAACGCGGGTCCTTCGGCCATTCGGGTTGGCCGAGTACGCCGCACAGGCGTTCGAACAGACGGTCGTTCGGAGCCGCGACGATCAGATACCCGTCGGTGCATTCATAGGCCTGATACGGGGCCATGCCGCGCGCGGTCGTGCCCTGCCGGCCCGGGCTCTTGCCGGTTGCCTGAACCGTCGGGACCGCGTTCGCCATCCAGCCGAGCGCGGTCTCGTAAAGCGAGGCGTCAACGATGCAGCCCTCCCCCGTTTCCTCGCGCCGGTAGAGTGCGCTCAGAATACCGATGACGCACCACATGCCGGTTCCCATGTCGATCATCGACGGTCCGACCCGGACCGGCGGACGGCCGACCTCGCCGGTCACGCTCATGATCCCGCTCAATGCCTGCATCAGGGGATCGTAGCCGGGACGCTGCTGCATGGGCCCGGAATTCCCGAAAGACCAGAGATTGCAGTAGACAAGGCGCGGGTTGGCCGCGGTCAGGTCGCCGGCGCCGACCCCGTATCGGTCGACGTGCCCGGGACGCAGATTCTGGATGACAACATCCGCCTGGGTCTTGCAGAACTCCTGCAGCCAACCGCATTGCTGCTCGTCCTTGAGGTCGACGGTGATGCCGCGCTTTTCGCTGTTGAGGTAATGGAACGTCGACGACGTTCCGTCCGGAAACATGTTGCCCCATTGACGCGCATCATCGCCGCCGTCCGGGCGCTCCACCTTGATGACGTCGGCCCCGAGTGCGCCGAGAATCCAGCCCGCGTAGGGCGCGGCAACGCTGGTGCCGATCTCTACCACCCGCACGCTCGCGAGCGGTTTATCGGGACGGTTTGCAGTCATGAGACATAGGAAAGCGCGCAGGCGGGACGCAACAGAACGGGAATTCGACGCCGAATTGTCGAACGGGAGGGATGTGCGGGTCAAGTGGGTGACGCACAGAGGTGACAATAGGTTTCTGGATCACTCGGGTGATTTGTGCTCGTCCTTCTCGCCGGAGAGGGCCTCCAGAATGCCGGCGCGGATATCATCGGGCTGCGACTCCACGGCGCGCACCACCGCACGAAGCTCTCGGCGCAACCCGTAGACCTGATCAAGCAGCGACAGAACGATCTCCACCGACTCGTTTTCCACGCCCAGATCGTCGCGAAGCTGCCGGATCAGATCGCAGCGCGCCACGTCCACCTCCGTGTAGCGCACCCCTTCACGCGACGCGGAAGGGATGATCCATCCGCGCTGCACCCATGCCTGCAGACGGATCCGGGTGATTCCCGTCACGCGGCGCAGAACGTCTTTTTCGCTCAGCGTCATCGTCCGCGCTCCAGATCCTCACGCGGATCATACGCGTGGTCCTCCGCCCAGGACTTCATGAACGTTTCGAGGTCCTTGTCGACCTTTTCGGGCATGACGATCTTCAACCGCACCAACTGGTCGCCGCGACCGCCCTTCGCGGCAATGCCCTTGCCGCGCAGGCGCATTGTCTGGCCTGAGCTGGCGCCTTTCGGCACCGTCATATTGACCTTGCCGGAGATTGTCGGGACCTCGATTTTGCCTCCCGTGACTGCCTCGTTGATGCTAATGGGCACTTCAACGGCAATGTTGTTTCCCTCGCGCTCAAAGAACGGGTGTTTCCGGACGTCCACCGTGACCAGCGCGTCTCCGGCTGGTCCGCCGTTCATGCCGGGCTGGCCCTTGCCCTTGAGGCGAAGGGTCTTTCCGTCGGCGATACCGGCCGGGATAGTGACGTCAAGGACGGTGCCGTCAGGCATGGTGACCCGCTTCTTGTCGCCAAGCGCAGCCTCCAGAAACTCGACCGGAAGATTGTAACGGACATCGGCGCCACGCAGCTTCATACCGTTACCGCCAAAATCGCCGCGCGCGTATCCCCTCTGAGAGAACGCGTCCTTGAACAGGTCGCTGAGGTCGGCGAAATCCTCAAAGCCGGCGCTCGAGTGGTACTGGTGCTGCGCGTCCGCATCCGCATATTGCCGGTAAAACTGGTACTCGGGCCGTTCCGCGCCGCTCTCGTCGAGTTCGCCGGCGTCATAACGCTTCCGCTTCTCTTCATCGCCGAGAATCGCGAACGCTCCCGAAATCTCCTTGAACCTGTCTTCCGCCGCCGTATCGCCGGGATTGAGATCGGGATGATATTTCTTCGCGAGCTTGCGGTAGGTCTTGCGGATGTCCTCCTCAGAGGCGTCTTTGTTCAGACCGAGTACTTCGTATGGATCTCTTGCCACGTAAAACCCCCGAAACCGATATGTGCCTGCAGCCCTGGCCGTATCTCCCACGCCTTCGTGCGCGTGGTTCCGACGACAGGACGCGCTGCAGAACGCACCTTCCTACCACAAACACGCGGTCGCAAAGAATAGCGTTGAGCGCGCGTGATCCGGGGCCGTCATCCGGCGCCTCGGACGCGCTTCAGGAGCGCGTTGGAAGCACCCATTAACTTCATCTACACCCGGCAGCGGATAGAGTTCGCCGACGGTAAGGTTGAAGGCCATGTACCTGTTTCGCCTGATCTATTACTCGAGGAACGCCGCGGTGAATCCGGAGGACCCGGATTTGCGCGCGGAATTGAAGCGCATTCTGACGTCAGCGAAACAGAACAATATGGCCAATGGTGTCACCGGCGCATTGTTGTTCAACCAGGCCTATTTCGCACAGGTGCTCGAGGGCGACCGCAAGGCGGTGACGGACACGTTCTGTCGCATCGCCAGGGACCCGCGCCATACGGATCTGGTCATTCTCGAGGCCCGGCCAATCTCGAAACGCCGTTTCGCGGACTGGTCCATGTGCTTTGTCGGCCAGCCGGTCTCCGAGGAAGTCCACCGGCGTTATTGTGTCTCGAACGAGTTCCTGCCGGCGAAGATGAGCGCGGACGCCCTGCTCGGGTTCGTAGAGGACCTGATCGACGCCACACCCAGCGCGGTCCGGACAAACCGGCCGGACGCAAATGAGGGGAGCGCGCCGAAACGCGTGTTCGGCGAACGCGTGCTCAATCGCCACAAGTACAAGCAGCAGGAACGTTCTGACAAACCGGCGCAACCAGCCGAACCGGCCTGACACCCGCCGCGCCGGTCCGCGCCTGCTTGCGAAAACACCAAACCGGTCTATTATCCGCCGCGCATGGCAACCACCCTTCGGTTGCGCCGGACACTTGTGAACCAACATGGCTGAACCGGGGCCATTCCCGAAACGAGACTTCGATCCCGACCACGCCGGGCCTCTTGACGGCGTGCGCGTCCTCGATCTCTCACGGGTCGTTGCCGGCAACATGCTCACATTGCAGCTCGCCGATTTCGGCGCCGAGGTTATCAAGGTCGAGGACCCGGCGAAGGGCGACCCGCTGCGTTCATGGGGCAATGACGGCGTCGAGACCACGTGGAAGGTCTATTCGCGTAACAAGAAGAGCATCGGACTGAACCTGCGCGAGCCGAAGGCGCGCGAACTCCTGCTGGAACTGGTTGCGACAACACATGTGCTGGTGGAGAACTATCGGCCCGGGCGATTGGAGCAGATGGGACTGGCCCCGGATGTCCTGCACGACAAAAACCCGAAACTTGTCATCGTGCGCGTATCGGGTTTCGGCCAGACGGGTCCCTACCGCGAGCGGCCCGGTTTCGGCACGCTGATCGAGGCGCTGTCCGGGTTTGCCGCACGCAACGGCTTTGCCGACCGCGAGCCGGTGCTTCCGCCGCTCGCCCTCGCCGACATGGTATCGGGTCTCACCGGAGCCTTTGCGACCATGGTGGCGCTACGCGAGGTCGAGGTGAAGGCTGGCAAGGGCCAGGTGATTGACCTCGCCTTGCTCGAAGCCATGCAGGCGATCATGGGGCCTGAGGCCATGGTGCTCAATCTCACGGACACGGTGAAGGAACGCGTCGGCAGCGCGTCGAACACCGCCGCGCCCCGCGACGTCTATCGCACGAAAGACGACAGCTTTATTGCGCTCTCTGCCTCGATCCAGACCATGGCGGAGCGGGTGTTCCGCGCGATCGGCCGCGAAGACATGATTGACGACCCGCGTTATCGCACCAACCAGGATCGCGTACGGCATAAGGACGAGGTCAATGGAATCGTCGCGGAGTGGGTTGCACAGCACACCCGCGATGAGGTCATGGAGATCTTCGAACGCGAAGAGATCACCGCCTCGCCGATCTACGATCCGCGCGATATGGAGCGCGATCCGCACTTCGTCGAGCGCGGCGTGATCGTCGAGCTGCCTGACGAGGACGTCGGAGCGGCGCCGATGCACAACATCGTGCCGCGCCTGTCGGAGACGCCGGGAAGCTTCCGGCACCCGGCGCCGGGGATCGGGGCGGACACCGACGACCTGCTGAAGGAAATCGGCGTCGGTGACAAAGAGCGCGACGCGTTGCGTTCAGCCGGCGTCATCGGCGGTGGGAGCAATGCCACATGAGCACGAGCACCCCGCCCTCCCCGATCTGGCGGTCATTGCTCTATGTGCCCGCCAACAACCAGCGTTTCATCGCCAAGGCGCATACACGCGGCGCCGACGCCATCATCCTCGACCTGGAAGACGCGGTTCCGCAGGCGGAACGCCCGGCGGCGCGGGCCGCCTTGGCGGCCTCGGTCGAAACCGTCGGACAGTCCGGCGCGGACGTCACCGTCCGGATCAACCGCCCGTTGCGCGAAATGATCGCGGATGTTGACGCGTCCGTCATACCCGGCGTGCGCGCCCTGTTTGTCGCCAAGACGGAAAGCGCCGAACACCTGCGCCTTGTCGACGAGCTTGTGACCGAGATCGAACAGGAACGTGACCTGCCGGCCGGCGGCATCGGTTTTTCCGTGATGATCGAAAGTCCGGGCGCGCTGCGGCAGGCGGCCGAAATCGCGTCCTCCAGCCCGCGCGTCATCTCGATGTCTCTGGGGGGCGAGGATTTCGCCTTGGAAATGCAGGCGCCGCCCGATCCGGAGACGCTCGAGCTGCCGAAGCTCCTGTGTCTGATGGCGGCGCGAGAAGCAGGCGTCATGCCGCTCGGGTTTCTCGGCACCGTCGCCGATTACAGCGATCTTGAGAGCATCCGGACGGTACTCGCGCGTTCGCGCAAGTTCGGGTTCGAAGGCGCGAGCTGCATTCACCCGGCCATGGTGCCGTCGCTCAACGAAGCCTTTGCACCGACACCGCAGGAGGTCGACTGGGCGCAACGGGTGGTCACCGAATATGCGGCGGCGCAAGCCGGCGGGAAAGGCGCGATCACCATCGACGGAAAGATGGTGGACGTACCTGTTGCCGTCCGCGCGGAACGCGTGCTGGCCAGGCACAAGGCGATCGCCGCGAAGACCGGCGCCAGCTAGCTACCAGCCACCTCCTTGAGGTCGGCCGGAGAAATCAGAACAGAAAACTGCTCGCACCAGATCACCACGCTCTTGTACTTGGAGAGATCGAGACCCGCGGGAACCTGATATTTCTGGCTGCCCTTGAAGCTCCGCAAGCGGCCGAGATCAACGTACATCACGTCCTTGACGTCGCTCGATGCGCGGATTTCGGGCTTCGGCACAAGATAGACGTGGAACTTGGGTCCCGGCCCCACCTCGAAGTCATCGTGCAGGAACACGGTCTGCTCGTACACGCTCACGTTGCCCTTGCCGTAGTGAATCGGATCGCTCGGGTTGGCGTGAATGAACGTGCCTTCTGCAACCAGTCCCGTCTTTTCGGCCGCGGTGAGTTGCTCAACCGCCGCAGGCGGCGGAAACACGTACGGGAAAAGAAAGAAGCCGAGCGCGACGCCGAAGCCCGTGCCAAGCAGACCACCAAACAGGAATACTGTGAGCCAGCGCCACATGCGCGCCTCCTTTGTGACCAAGACCGCGAGACCACTTTACTGCGAGTATGTTACGACACAACCGTGCGACCGGATGCATGGGCTCTGCCATCCGCATCATGAAATTAACAAAGACATAACCATATTAATTCACAGTATTCTTTCTCTAAACACGCAGAAGAAATAACCGATGGCAAGATTGTTTCCATTACCTCTGGCGCTTGTTCTTGTTTTCTTTTCCGCCGCGGCGCTCGCCTCCGAGGCGCGCAAGATCGAACAATCGCATGAAGCACGCATCGGCGAGCAGCTTTTCCTGAAACTGCCGGGCAATCCGGACCAGGGCTACAAATGGCGGTTCAATCCGACCGCGAGCGACGGCGCACATCTTGTGAACGTCGATCCGCTGGGCTGGTTTATCGCGCGGAAAGGCGTTTCCATGTTTTTTCGGGAACAGAGCGTTCTCAACGTCGCTGTCCGGACCAAGGCGGCCGGCCGAGCCGACCTCGCATTCGAGTATTACCGTGACATTGGAAAGCGGCGGTTCACGAAGACACGGTATTTCCGCATCGACATCCGCCCCTGACCATTTCGGAGCCTCCCGGCGGTCAGTTCAGCCGGAACTCCCCGTCATAGAACTGCACTTCGCGGGGAGAGAGCAATTGCTTGTGTGCGATACGGATCTTGTAGAGGGGCCCATCGAGACTCTCGGTCCAGAACCTCAGGAAGTCAGCCAGCCTGGGGAATGCCGGAGCGATATCGTAGTCCTGCCACACAAAGGATTGAATCAGTGCGGGGTGATCGGGCATCCGGTAGAGGATCTCTGCGGTGGTCAGGCTGTGTCCATTCAATTGTCGCAAGAAATCCCGATCCGCCATTCCAACCTCTCTTTCGCAGCGATTCGTTCCTGACAGATGCAAATGCTAACCCAGAAGTCCGCGACGGATCAAATTAGCACTTCAATTTCATGATGTTGGCAGCCACGTGCGCCTGCTGCTAACGGCGCGCGACCAGTCTGTCCCAGAACCTCAGGATCAGATAGTCAAAGACCCCTGCGAGAAGAAACGCGATCGCGACCAGCTCCGCCGTCTCCGGGTCCATCCCGATAACATCCGGAAACAGATAGAGAAAAAGGCCGACAAGCAGACAGACGAGCGCGGCCGCGCCGAATGCGATCTTGATCACACGGTGTCTGGTCTCCGCGGCTCCGTCATGGCCGGACACGATCAGTTCCCTTCGCTTCGCCGCTCTGGCTCCGAGTCAAGCAATGCCTTGGCGGACGCGATGAGCATGCGCTTTGTTCGCGTACACCCGCTCTCCAGCCATTCTGCTTCGAGACGTTTCAACACGTCTCCGATGCGTCGACCCGGCTTAGCGCCGAGATCGACAAGGTCTGCGCCCTGCAGCGGAAACTCCGGAACCGGCATCTCGGCAACGCGCGTCATGCACGCGCGCCAGGTGTCGTGCGACGGCAGCGCATCGGAAACCGCCCATGACTTCAACACCGCGTCGCCAGCACCTGTCGTCCCGAAGGCGAAGAGCAGGCGGCGAAGCGCGCCGTCATCGGATGTTTCAGCCACATCCGGCATGCGCGCAAACGCGACGAGGCGATCACGCTCCGCATTGGAGAGACGCAGGATCGCTGCGAGCCGTATCGCATCTTCCGCGACGAAAACGCCGAGCCCGCCGAGCCGAAGCAGAGCATCCGGCTTCCTGCCGAGTGCCGTTTCGATCGCCGCCAGGCGCTCGAACCGGACGATATTGGGCACGCCGCGCAGCACGTCGACAAGCAATCCGTAATCGAACATCTTCCGAAGCGCCGCGATCACGCCGCCCGCCCGCAGCAGCCGCATCAGTTCGCCGGCGACACGCTCTCCTGAAAGCCCGCGAAGCCCGGATCGTTCCCGTACGCACGCTCTCAGGCCGTCCGGCTCGAACCGATCCGTCTTCAGTTCCGCGTTGAACCGGAAAAAGCGCAGGATCCTCAGATAGTCCTCCTGGACGCGGGCGCGCGCGTCGCCGATGAAGCGCACGCGGCGCTTCTGGATATCTGCGATCGCACCGAGCGGATCAAACAGCGTGCCGTCGCCATCCGCATAAAGCGCGTTGATCGTGAAGTCCCGGCGGCCGGCATCGGCGGCCCAGTCGTCGGTGAAGGAGACGGTCGCGTGGCGGCCGAACGTCTCGACGTCCTCCCGCAGCGTCGTCACTTCGAACGCGTGATGATCGGCAACGAGTGTCACCGTGCCGTGATCTATGCCGGTCGGAACCGCCTTGAGCCCCGCCGCGCGCCCAAGCGCCATGACCGTTTCCGGAGGCGCGTCCGTGGCAAAGTCGACATCCTGCACGGGCCGGTCGAGCAGAGTATCCCGAACTGCCCCTCCGACCGCCCGGACTTTGTGGTCCCGCGCCGTCAGCGCCTCGAAGATACGAACCGTTCCGGGCCAGGTGAGCCACGCAGCACCGGCAACGGTTTGCGGGGATGTCGTGGATCGGTCGGACAAGGACGTGTCGGTCCTCCGGTGTTGAATGTCACCAATGGCTAGGGACGGCTTCCGGGAGTCTGTTCACCGGACGTTTCGGTGGTCGCCCGCTGCTGTTCCCTTTCCCATTTGAGGATTTCGGTCGAAACCAGGCTCCCGAGCGTCACCACGGCAAAAACCGTACCCGCCACGGTCAGCCAGTTGATGGGTGCATTGTGCAGAAAGCCGTGCTTCATCTCACCGCGGTTCTTCACATACTCGTACGCCGCGTAGAGAAGAAACGGCAGGAAGAACATGCCGATCACGGCCAGAAACACGCGAATCATCGAGACGACTCCACCTGATACATCCATTCGTAAAGGTTGCGCAGCATGCCTGCAGTTGCCCCCCAGATAAAGCGGTCCCCATACGGCATGGCGTAGAATTTGCGCCGGCGGCCCCGCCACTCGCGCGTATGAATCTCGTGATTTTTCGCATTCATGAGAAAACTGAGAGGCACGTCGAACACGTCCGCGACTTCGTTGTGGTCCGGAACAACCGAATAGCCGTCCCTGATGACGCCGACCAGCGGTGAAATCCGGTAGCCGGTTGACGTCACGTAGTCATCCAGAAAGCCGATCGGGTCGACAAACCGCGGATCGAGGCTGATCTCCTCCGATGCTTCCCTGAGGGCCGTATCAACCGCACTACCATCTGCGGCATCCATCTTGCCGCCGGGAAACGAAATCTGCCCGGCGTGTGTCGGCAGATGATCGGTCCTTTGTGTAAACAAAACAGATGCCTGGTCGTCGCGCTCGATAACCGGGATCAGGACGGCCGCCAGCCTTTTCTCGTACGTTCCGTCCATATTGGCCAGTTCGGGATCAAGCTCAAAGTCGTGGCGCATGACGCCGGAATCCGTCGTCTGCACCTCTGTCGGTTTGAGCACTCCTTCGGCGCGCGCGCGCAGTTCCGCCACGGAGAAAACGCCCGCCTTGCCAACCTGCATGAGTGTCATTGCTCATTGCCTCAATGCAAATCCGCCGGATGACGGTTGCGCCGGGGTCGAGTTGCAAAAGTCCTGTGGAACGCCGACACTGGCTTGCGACGGCGTCTTGCGGCCCTAACACGATTGTGACCTAATTTCGCTGCAAACTGTTCCGAACGATCCCTTTGAGCTTTATATTCATCACCATGAGCGCACTAAGTCAAACAGACGAAAACCTTGAAGAACGCCTCGAAGAAACGGGCGAAAGAGTCGGCCGTGTTCACAAGGCGGCAGCCTCCGTGATCTTCGGCCAGGACCAGGTCATCGAGCTGACTCTCATTACGCTGCTCTCGGGCGGCCACGCCCTTCTGATCGGCGTACCCGGACTGGCGAAGACCAGCCTGGTCGAAACCCTTGGGACCGTTCTCGGCCTCGATAACAAGCGTATTCAGTTCACGCCTGACCTGATGCCATCCGACATTGTCGGGTCGGAGGTGCTGGAAGAAACGGGCCGTGGAAAACGCTCCTTCCGGTTTGTGGAAGGCCCTGTGTTCACGCAGCTTCTGATGGCCGACGAGATCAACAGGGCAAGCCCGAAGACCCAGTCAGCCCTGCTTCAGGCGATGCAGGAACACCACGTGACAGTCGCCGGAACGGACCATACCGTGCCCCGCCCGTTCCATGTGCTTGCCACCCAGAACCCGCTTGAACAGGAAGGCACGTATCCGTTGCCGGAAGCGCAGCTTGACCGGTTCCTGTTGCAGGTCGACATCGACTATCCCGACGTGGTCGCGGAACGCCGCATGTTGTTCGCGACGACCGGAACGGAGGAGACCAAACTGAAAGCCATCATCGACGAGGCTGAACTGATGGCGGCTCAGCGGCTGGTACGGCAGATTCCGGTCGGCGAAAAGGTGGTCGACGCGATTCTGGACCTGGTGCGGTCGGCACGCCCCGGAGCAGACGCGGACGACGCCATCAATGACCAGATCGCGTGGGGCCCGGGACCACGGGCGAGCCAGTCCTTAATGCTGGCGGTGCGGGCCAAAGCCCTGATCGACGGGCGTCTGTCGCCTTCGGTGGACGATGTCATCGCCCTCGCCGAACCGGTCCTGAAGCATCGTATGGCATTGACGTTTGCCGCCCGCGCGGAAGGTATTACCCTGCAATCGGTCATTGAGTCACTGACGAAACGACTGGGATAGACAGCGGTCGTGCCCCCAATCGCTGACAGCAAAAGAACATCACCGCTCGGCGAGCTCGAGTCGCGCGCCTACGCGCTCGCGGAACGTGTGCCGTCGCTGCTGGTCGCGGCGCGCCGCGTATCGCACACGGTTGCGCACGGGATACATGGGCGCCGCCGTCGCGGGCCCGGTGAAACGTTCTGGCAGTTCCGCCACTTCGAGAACAGTGATGCCGCGGAGACCATCGACTGGCGGCGGTCGGCAAGCTCGGACCATCTATATGTGCGCGAGCGCGAGTGGGAAGCGGCGCACACGGCGTGGATCTGGGTCGACATGTCGCTGTCCATGGCCTTCCGTTCACACCTGTCGCAGACCTCGAAGATCGACCGGACCATCATTCTCGCACTGGCGACCGGCGATTTGCTTGTTCGCGGCGGCGAACGTATCGGGTTCATCGGTGGCCGGGCGCGCGTCGGCCGGATGGCCGTGACCCAATTGGCGCTGTCGATTGCCCGCCGGGCGAACGATCCCGCGCTCGAGCAGGACAGTCTGCCCCCGGCGGCGGCGCTCGGCGAGTTCTCCGAATGCCTGCTCTTCTCGGATTTTCTCGAGCCGGTGGACGTGATCGTGCCGCGGCTCGAACAGTTGGCGATGCAGGGCGTGCGCGGACACCTGGTGCAGATTCTCGATCCCGCCGAGGAGACGCTGCCGTACAAGGGCCGAACGGAGTTTACCGGTTCCGAGGACGGGGAACGCATGATCGCGGGACGCGCCGAAAGCCTTCGCGAACGCTACCACGAACGCCTCAGGTCGCACCGCCGCGAGCTGAACGAGGCGTTGCGGCGACTCGAATGGTCTCTGCTCGTGCACCACACCGACCGACCGGCCGAGGAAGCGCTGCTTGCGCTGCATGCCCGTCTGGCCGGCATGGAGCATGACTATCGTTACCGCCCCTCCGCTGAACCGATGGATCCCGGCCTGACCACGGAGGCCGCGTCATGATGGCCCTCGGTCCGATCGGGTTCATGCAGCCGTGGGTGCTGACCGCGCTCATCGCACTGCCGGCAATCTGGTGGCTGTTGCGGCTGACGCCGCCGCGCCCCGAACGCGTCGTGTTTCCGCCGACGCGCCTGCTCAAGGGGCTTGAAGATTCCGAACAGACCTCGGCGCACAGTCCGTGGTGGCTGACGGCGCTCCGCATGCTGCTGGCGACGCTGCTGATCGGCGCGCTGGCCGGACCCGTTCTGCATCCCGATCGCGATGCGCTGCCGGGATCGGGACCGGTGCTCATCGTCGTTGACAATGGCTGGGCCAGCGCCAGTCAGTGGCAGGCGCGCCAGAACCTGATCGATGCATATATCTCTCGCGCGGAGCGCGATTCCCGCCCGATCATGCTGGCGAGCACAGCCGGCCGTGGGGACGCCCGGATCACGACGATGGGACCGCAAAAGGCGCGGGAGGCCGCCGCCAGCCTGCAGCCGCATCCTTACAATCCTGACCGGGCACGCCTGGCCGAAAAGCTGCTCAACGAGATCAATGCCGGCGACGCCGGAGCCGCCTTGTGGCTGACAGACGGCCTCGATTACGGCAACGCATCGACCTTCGCGAACACACTCTCCGAACTCGTGGGTGGTAACGCGGGCGTCACCATCGCGACGCCGGAAAGCGCGGAGAACCCGATCGCGCTGCGCGCCAACATTGCGGAGAAAGGCGCCCTCGTTGCCCAGGTCGTAAGCGCGGGCGAGATCAACCGGACCGGGATCGTACGGGCCTTTACGGCGCGTGGTGAACAGCTCGGCGAAGTGCCTTTCACGCTGGCGCGCGGAAACACGACCGCCGACGCCGAGATCGAACTGCCGCTCGAGATTCGCAACCAGATCGCCCGCCTCGAGATCGGCGGCGAGACCTCTGCGGGCGCGGTCCATCTGCTTGACGCACGCTCGCACTGGCGCCGCGTCGGCGTCATTTCCGGCGACGCCCAGGAGCTGGCTCAACCGTTGCTCTCCTCCGTCTACTACGTGGAACGCGCGCTGACGCCCTATGCGGACGTTGTCACCGCAAACGGCAGCAACATCGCCTCCGATGTCACGGACCTTCTGGCGCGTGACCCGTCGGTCATGGTTCTGGCGGACATCGGCAAGATTGTCCCGAGCTCACTTGAAGCGATCGAGTCATGGGTCGACCGGGGTGGAACGCTGATCCGATTCTCCGGCCCGCGCCTTGAAAAGGACGTCGATCAACTGCTGCCCACAGCTTTGCGGCGCGGCGGTCGCACGCTCGGCGGGTCACTGTCGTGGAGCACGCCGCAGCAGCTTGCACCGTTCGAGGAGACGAGCCCGTTTTACGGATTGGAGATCTCGCCCGAGGTCACCGTACGTCGCCAGGTTCTCGCCGATCCGGCCGCGGGGCCGCGGGCCGATGTCTGGGCGCGGCTGAAGGACGGCACGCCCCTGGTCAGCGCGGCGCGGCGCGGTGACGGCTGGCTTGTGCTGTTCCACGTCACCGCGAACTCGGACTGGTCCAACCTGCCCATATCCGGCCTGTTCGTCGAGATGCTGCGGCGGATTACGGAGCGCTCGGTGATCACCGCTGGCGACGTCCAGGGCTCCGGCACGAGCCCGTCGGCAGGCGACTCGGCAGCGCAGAAACCCACTGGTCTGCTTTCGCCGCGGCAAGTGCTCGACGGCTTCGGACAGCTCGTCTCTCCGCCTCCCGCAGTGTCCCCGATCGAGGCCAGCAAGCTCGAGGAGACCCGCGTGAGCCCGTCGCATCTGCCGGGATACTATGGCCCCGCCGGCGCGACCCGCGCGCTGAACCTGATCCGCCCGCAAACGGCGCTCCAGCCGCTGACCGGGATTTCTGCAGACGGCCAGCAGATCGGCTATGCCGTGCAGGCTGCTGTTCAGCTCAAGCCCTGGCTGCTGGGTGCGGCGTTGATCATCTTCCTCGCCGACATGATTGCCGTGCTGATGTTCTCCGCCGGGGCCCGGCTGATGTCGGCGGCCCGGGGCGCAACGGCGATGCTCGCGGTCGTGGCTCTTGGCCTTGCGCTCACCGCGCAACCGCTCGTTGCCCAGGAGAGCGACAATCCGGAGGATCTGAAGGCGCTCGACGCCACGCTGAACACGCGTCTGGCTTACGTTGTGACGGGAGACCAGAACATCGACCAGGTGAGCCTGGCGGGTCTGACCGGCCTCAGCCGCGTCCTGCGGGCGCGGACGGCGATCGAACCGGCTGACCCGGTAGGCATCGATGTCGAGAAGGATGAACTTGCGTTCTATCCCCTGCTCTACTGGCCCGTTCCCGGAGACGCGAGACAACTGTCCGAACAGACGCTGGCCAAGATCGACGCCTATATGAAGCAGGGCGGCATGATCATTTTCGATACCCGCGATTATCAGAGCGCGATGCCGTCCGGCGTCGGCACGCAGGGGCCCGGATCGACGGCTCTGTCGCGCCTCGTCGGCGAACTCGACGTGCCGCCGCTTGAGCCGGTCCCGGAAAACCACGTGCTGACGAAAGCGTTCTACCTGCTCAAGACGTTCCCGGGCCGTTGGGACGGCGGCTCGCTATGGGTGGAAGCCACGCCGACGAGCGAAGCGGACAAGTCCCGCCGGGCGCGGCGAACGGACGGTGTCAGTTCGCTGCTGATCACTTCGAACGACTTCGCCGCCGCATGGGCCCTCGATGACAGCAACCGTGCCCTGTTTCCGGTTGTTCCCGGCGGGGAAGTGCAGCGCGAGATGGCGTTTCGCGTGGGGGTCAACATCGTGATGTATGCGCTGACCGGCAATTACAAGGCCGATCAGGTGCACGTCCCGGCGCTGCTTGAGCGGCTGGGGCAGTAAGAGTTGCAGGAACGGTTAAGCTCATGAACTGGATGGTCGAATTCTCGCCGCTTCTGCCGCTGCAGGCTCTCTATATCCTCGGTGGCATCGGCGTTCTGCTGTCGCTCCTGCTGTTGTGGACGCGTACGCGCGGCGCGTTGCTGCGCATCGGCGCGCTGGCGCTTCTGCTGCTCGCGCTCGCCAATCCGAGCCTGCGCCAGGAAGACCGCGAGCCGCTGACAAATATTGCCGTCGTCGTCATGGACAAGAGCGCGAGCCAGCGCTTTGCCGGCCGCGAGGATGCCGGCGAAGCGGTACGGACCCAGCTTGCCGACCGGCTTTCCGCCGTCGGTGATCTGGAGTTGCGCTGGCTCACCGCCCCGCTGTCGAGTGGCGGCGACCGCGACGGCACCATGCTGTTTACCGATTTGAGCAAGACCCTTGCCGACATTCCGCCCGACCGGCTCGCCGGCGTGGTGATCGTGACCGATGGCCAGATCCATGACGTGCCGGCGAACGCATCGGACTACGGGCTTGAAGTGCCGGTACATGCCGTCCTGACCGGCAAGCCTGACGAGTTCGACCGCCGGTTGGAGATCATTCGCGCGCCGCGCTTCGGTATTGTCGACAGCGTGCAGGATGCAGAGGTGCGCGTCGTCGACCATCCCTCGAACGACCGGAGCGCCAGCGTCGAGCTGACCATCCGCTGGGGCGACCAGACCGAGGAAACGCGCCGGGTTCAACCGGGAGAACCGGTCACCATTCCGATCCGTTTCCCGCATGCCGGACTGAACATCGTCGAGCTGGAAGTCGAAACCGCCCCGGGTGAACTGACCACCGCCAACAACAAGGCGGTGATTGCCGCGGAGGGCGTGCGCGAAAACCTGCGCGTGCTGCTGGTTTCCGGAGAGCCGCACGCGGGCGAACGGACGTGGCGCAATCTTCTCAAATCCGATGCGGCGGTGGACCTTGTCCATTTCACGATCCTGCGCCCGCCGGAGAAGCAGGACGGGACTCCCATCAACCAGCTCTCGCTGATCGCCTTTCCGACACGTGAGCTGTTCTCCGAGAAGCTCGAGGAATTCGACCTGATCATCTTCGACCGCTATCACAGGCGCGGGGTACTGCCCCTGCTCTATCTCGACAATGTCGCGCAATATGTCGAGAACGGCGGAGCGGTACTGGTCGCAGCAGGCCAGCGTTACGCTTCGCCGACGAGCCTTTTCCGCACGCCGCTTGCGCACGTTCTGCCCGCCGCACCCACCGGGCGGCTGATCGAGCAGCCCTACCGCCCGGCAGTGACGGAAACCGGCGACCGCCACCCGGTCACGCGGGGTCTGGACGACGGATCGACGGAAGCGCCCAACTGGGGCCGCTGGTTCCGGCTGATCGATACCGAAAATCCAACCGGCGACGTGCTGATGAACGGCCCGCTGGACAAGCCGCTCCTCATTCTCAACAGGATCAAGGAAGGCCGTGTCGCGTTGCTTCTGTCAGACCATGCCTGGCTATGGGCTCGTGGTTTCGAGGGTGGCGGCCCGTATACGGCATTGCTGCGGCGCCTTGCCCACTGGCTGATGAAGGAACCGGACCTGGAAGAGGACGTACTTCTCGCATCGGGTGAGAACAACGCGCTCACCATCGAGCGCCGCTCCATGGACGATACGGTCGAGCCGGTGGAGGTCACGCTTCCCAACGGTGAGATCCGCAGCGTTGAGCTGGAGGAAAGCGGTCCCGGCCACTGGCGCGCGGTGTTGAACGCGCCCGATCACGGCGTGTACCGGCTCAAGTCGGGCGAGCTGCACGCCGTTGCCCATGTGGGCCAGATGAACTCAAAGGAACTTTCCACGCTGAACGCAACCGACGAATTGCTGCAGCCCGTCCTCGCACAGACCGGAGGCGGCGCATTCTGGGCGGGTGCGAATGCCGACGATATCGCGCTTCCGCGCGTCGCGATGTTGCGGTCCGGCCGCCTGATGCACGGGTCCGACTGGATGGGATTCAAGCAGCGGGATGCCTATATCACGCGCGGTGTACGTCTCATTCCCCTGTTCACGGGATTGCTTGCGCTTGCGGTCCTGCTCGGCGCGCTATCGCTCGCCTGGTTCCGCGAGGGCCGTTAAAAAGCAATGCATATCATCGCCATAACATGACATTGATGTTTCGCGTGTCGGCCATCCATGGTTTAAGCTGAGTCGCGATTCTCAGAGGCGGCACTCAAGCGAACGGCAAATGGCACGCGCACCTAAAGTCATGATCGTTTACCACAGCTCCTACGGCCACGTGGAAACACTGGCCTATGCGGTGGCGACGGGAGCCCGCGCCGTCGAGGGCGCCGAGGTCCAGGTGCGGCGCGTTCCGGAGTTGATGCCGGTCGAAGCCATGCAGGCCTCGGGCATGAAAGTGGATCAACCGGCCAATATCGTCGATCCAAACGATCTGGCGGGCTTTGACGCGATCGTCTTCGGCACGCCGACACGGTTCGGCAACATGTCCTCGCAGATGCGCAATTTCATGGACCAGACGGGCGGGCTCTGGGCGCAGGGTGCGCTCATCGGCAAGGTCGGAAGTGTGTTCACGGCCAGCAGCACCGGCGGCGGCAACGAGACCACCATCACGTCGGTCTACAATACCCTGATCCATCACGGGATGATCATTGTCGGATTGCCCTATTCGGCTCCGGACCTGGCGGACGTTTCGGACGTGCGCGGCGGCTCGCCATACGGCGCGGCAACGATCACCGGCACCGACGGGTCGCGCCAGCCGAGCCAGAAGGAACTGAACCTGGCGAGCTTCCAGGGCCATCATGTGGCCTCGATCGCCCAGAGACTGATCAGCTAGTCAGCTAGCGCGTACCGCGTTTGCCCGATTGCCATGACCGAACTGCAGAACATGTCCCCGTCCGATTTGCGCGCGTTCCGAGACAAGGTTCGCGCCGAGTATGACGCGTTTCGTGCGCGCGGGCTTGCGCTCGACATGACGCGCGGCAAACCTTCGGCTGCGCAACTCGATGTCTCCAACGCCATCCTGCGACTGCCCGACAATGTCGACTACCACCTGGCGGACGGCAGCGATGCCCGGAATTATGGGGGTGGCGTGCAGGGCATTCCGGAGGCGCGGGAACTTTTCTCCGAGCTGCTTGGTGCGCCGATCGAACAGATCATTGTCGCCGGCAATTCGAGCCTGGCGCTGATGCACGACTGCATCGTCTATGCCTTGCTCACCCCGCTTCCGGGCGGCGAGGCGTCATGGCGCGAAAACGCCGCCCCGAAATTCATCTGTCCCGTGCCCGGATATGATCGCCATTTCGCGATCTGCGAGGATTTCGGGATCGAGATGATACCCGTGGAGATGACCGGCGAAGGCCCCGACATGGACCAAGTGGAGCGCCTTGTCGCCGACCCGTTCGTCAAGGGCATGTGGTGCGTGCCAAAATATTCGAACCCGACGGGCGAAACATATTCGGATGAAACCGTGCGCCGGCTGGCGTCGATGACGACGGGAGCACCGGATTTTCGGTTGTTCTGGGACAACGCCTATGCGCTTCACAACCTCACCGAGCCGCGCCACGAGATTCTGAACATCCTGGAAGAGTGCGAGAAAGCCGGCAATCCGGACCGCGCCTTCGTGTTCGGGTCGACCTCGAAGATCACATTTGGCGGCGGCGGCCTGGCCCTGTTTGCCTCATCTCCGGCAAACGTCGCCTGGCTTGCGGCGCGGATGCAGAAACGCACCATCGGACCGGACAAGCTCAACCAGTTGCGCCATGTGCGCTACCTCAAGGATGTGGCCAGTCTCGACAAGCTCATGGAACGGCACAAGGACCTGATCGCGCCGAAGTTCCAGGCCGTCTACGACGCCTTCGACAAGCATCTCGCGGGAACGGGCGCCGCCGTATGGACACGGCCTGAGGGCGGATACTTCATCAGCGTCGACGTTCCCGACGGCTGCGCGGCAAAGGTCATCGAGCTTTGCGGTGAAGCCGGTGTCACATTGACGCCGGCCGGTTCGACCTATCCGTATGGCAAGGACCCGCGCGACCGCAATGTGCGTGTGGCGCCCACCTACCCGGACGTCTCTGAGATTCAGCTCGCCGGTGAAGGGTTGTCCCTGGCTATCCTCGTTGCCGCGGCGGAGCAACTCCTGGCAGCCGACAGCGTGAAGGAAAACGGTTAGAATTCATGGGGTTGCTTGTAGACGGCGTATGGACTGACCGGTGGTACGATACCCGTTCGACAGGCGGCCGGTTCAAACGGCAATCGTCGCAATTCCGCAACTGGATCACGCCGGACGGCGCAGCCGGTCCGAGCGGCGAAGCCGGCTTTGCAGCCGACAAAGTGCGCTATCATCTTTACGTGTCGCTCGCCTGCCCCTGGGCCCATCGCACGCTCATCTTCCGGAAGCTGAAAGGACTTGAGGACGCCATCAGCGTTGACGTGGTTCACCACGCCATGGGCGAACTCGGCTGGGTATTCGATGAAAGCGTCGCCGACGCGACGCCCGACACCGTCAACGGCAAGGACAAGCTGTACGAGGTCTATCTGGAGGCGCAGTCCGATTACACCGGCCGCGTGACCGTTCCGGTCCTTTGGGACAAGGACCGCAAGACCATCGTCAACAACGAGTCGTCGGAAATCATCCGGATGCTGAATTCCGCCTTCGACCATGTGGGCGCCACGGGTGCGGATTTCTACCCGGAAGACCTGCGCGCCGAGATCGACGAGGTGAACGCGACCGTCTACACCAACGTGAACAACGGCGTCTACAAGGCCGGCTTCGCGACGACCCAGGAGGCGTACAACGAGGCGGTCGGCGCGCTTTTCGAGACCCTCGATGCGCTGGAGGACCGGCTGTCGGGACAGCGCTATCTCGCGGGGTCGCGCATGACGGAAGCCGATTGGCGGTTGTTCACCACACTGGTGCGTTTTGATCCGGTCTACGTGTCACACTTCAAGTGTAACCTGCGCAAGATTTCCGACTACCCGAACCTGTCAAACTACCTGCGCGAGCTCTATCAGGTGCCGGGAGTCGCGGAGACCGTGAACTTCGTGCACATCAAACACCATTATTTCGGTTCCCACGGCACCATCAATCCGACAGGTATCGTGCCCGTCGGTCCCGAGGTCGATTATGCGCAGCCTCACGACCGGGGCCGCCTTCCCGGGGAACAGGCCTGACGGCCTCACCATTTCTCGGAAACAGGCGCACCGTCGAAGATCTCGGCGAGCCGGCGCCGCGTCCCGACGCTGGTCCCGTCAGGGAGCGCATCGAGGGCGAAGAATGCCTGCTCCGCAATTTCCATGGTCGGCGACGGCACTTGCGGTCGCTGCCATTCGCGAACCAGGAACACCGCGATGTGATCTCCCGGAAAGTTCTCGACATTGGCGAACACACCGTGGAGCGTGGCGGGCGCGGTTACGATCACGCCCGCTTCCTCTTCCAGCTCGCGCTTCAATGCCGAGGTCAGAGTCTCGGCGCGTTCCACGCCGCCGCCCGGAAAGAACCAGCCGGGGCGATATCCGTGCCGCACGAGCAGCACGCGCGAGTTCTCGTCGATGACGACGCCCTGCGCGCCGAGCGTCAGGCCGCGTGTCAGGCGCCACCAGGGCCGCAGCACACCCCGAAGCACCCGCAAGGAAGCCGGCTTCTTCCTCATCTTGCTGCCCGGCTTGTCAAGATTGCCCGCCACGAGGATAACTAGGCACCCCTTGTTCGGACCGGGCGGCGCCGTGTACCGCCAAATCACCTGCAGGACCTGCACCGCCCATGTTCACCCTCGCCTACCTCTCCGATCCGCATATTGCGCCCTTGCCCAGGCCATCGGTTCGTCACCTGATGAGCAAACGCATTTTCGGGTATATCAACTGGAGTGTCTCCCGCAAGAATATCCATGACCGGGACATTCTCGATTCGATCACGCGGGACATGCTGGCTCAAGGCGCTGATCACATCGCGGTCGGCGGCGATCTGGTCAATCTCTCGCTGCCCGAGGAATTCCTCCGCGCCACCGATTGGCTGCGCACACTCGGAACGCCGGACGATGTCAGCGTCGTACCCGGCAATCACGATGCCTACGTGCCGATAAACGCCGCGACCGGAATCGGGCACTGGGGCGCCTACATGACGACGACTGCGGAGGGCATGCGGCAACTCGTCGGCGACCCGGGTGGCTTTCCGTTCGTGCGGCAATTCGGGCAGGTCGCCTTGATCGGCCTTTCATCCGCCGTCCCCAGGCCGCCGTTCTTCGCGTCGGGAAAGCTGGGCACGGCGCAAATCGCCACGCTCGAGAAGGTGTTGCAGGAACTCGGCAAACAGGGCGTTTTTCGCACCGTTATGGTCCACCACCCGCCGCTCCCCGGACTGTCGGAACGACGCCGTGGCCTCGACGACGTGCATGAACTGGAGGCCGTGTTGCGGCAATCCGGCGCCGACCTCGTGCTCTATGGGCATCGTCACGTGCACACCGTCGACAGGCTGGCAAGCGAACCGCCCGCGCCGGTCGTGGGCGCGCCTTCGGCGTCGTCGAGCCATGCCGGGCCGGACAAGCACGCCCGTTACTACCTGTTCCGCATCTGGCACGAGGGAAACGGCTGGAAATGCGAAATGACCTGCCGCGGCCTGACACGGAGCGGCGGCCGGATTGTCGAAATCGAAAAAAGGATGCTTACGGAGTGATCGGCAGGCCGAACGCCATGATGCCGGCGATACCTGTCAGCACACCGATGATGAAGGCGGCGACAACCAGCCATGGCCGGCTGCGAGCCGCGTTCCGGGTGAAAATCCGGTCATACGACAGGCCGGACGCGTGCCGTTCGCGCGACACGATCTCATGCGCGACATATTCGGTGATCCGCCCCGCCATGACGCCGACATCGTCGGTTTCGACCAGAACCCTCCGCCCGGTTCCTTCGTTGCGGATCATCCGGTAGATCTCTCCGGAGTTGTCCATCGCTACATAGGTCATGATGTCGATCCACAGCCGCGCCGGATTGCTCGGCACGAGTGACAGAGCGAACCGGTCATCCTCGAAGGGAATGTCATCGAATACGGGCACGACGGACGCATGCAGCACCTCGAGGCGTGCCATCTCGACACTGCGACGGTCGACCGATTTGTCGAGATCTTCGGCTTCCTGAATTCGGGCGAGATGAATGGCTTCGCGAAGCGACGTGGCGGGGGCTGGCTGATCGATTTTCTTTTCCGACTTCGTCATGTGGCCCTGCACAACGGCACCTTGGGATTTGCCGTCAACAGATAGTCTAGCACTATTGAAACAACCCGCACGAGAAATGTTCCGCAGCGCTGGACATCCCGGGGGTGGAATGGCAGGTAGGCCGATACTATTTTACGGGGCGACCAGTTTCGCCGGTGAATCCGGCGCCAGACGCTTCCACATTCAGATATGACCCAGGCTTCCGACACGACACTTCTCGCCTCGTTGCGCACGCGCCTCGCGCCGATCATCGAAGATCCGCGAACCGAGCGCGCGATCATGCTGCTCATCGTTCTGAACGCGATCATACTGGGGCTCGAAACCAGCAAGTCGGCAATGGCGGCCGCCGGGCCGGCGCTGGTAATGGCCGATCGGATCATTCTCGGCGTTTTCGTGGTCGAGCTGACGGTCCGGATGATCGTGCACGGCGCGAAGTTCTGGCGCGATCCCTGGAGTCTCTTCGACTTCAGCGTCGTGGCGATTGCGCTCGTTCCGGCGACCGGCAATCTTTCGGTATTGCGTGCCCTGCGTATCTTGCGGGCGTTGCGGCTGATCTCGGCCATCAAGTCCATGCGCCGCGTCGTCGGCGGCCTGCTCCACGCCATTCCGGGCATGGGGTCGATCGTCGCCCTGCTCGGCCTGGTGTTTTATGTCTTCTCGGTCATGGCCACGAAACTGTTCGGCGCCGAATTCCCGCAATGGTTCGGCACAATCGGCGAGTCCGCCTACTCCTTGTTCCAGATCATGACGCTGGAGAGCTGGTCGATGGGTATCGTCCGCCCCGTCATGGAGGTCCATGGCTGGGCGTGGGCGTTCTTCGTGCCGTTCATTCTGCTGACGAGCTTCACCGTGCTGAACCTGTTCATCGGCATCATCGTCGACGCCATGCAGTCCCAGCACGAGGCGGAGGAAGCCGAGGAAAAGAGGTCCACCAAGGCCGAACTGGATGAGATCCTTGCGGAGGTCCGTGCGCTGCGCACGGAGGTCAAGAGCTTGCGCGCCCGCGAGGCGAGCAAGACGCGTTAAAGCCCTTTCGCCATCAAATCTGTGTGTATCGCGCCAGGAGATCGCGAGACCTTCGTGACGAAATTCACGGAGCGGCAATGATGGCTACTGAGCGCCGTTCAAATCCTTCAGGATTTCAGACATCAGAACAGCACGGTTCTGATTTTCCCATATCGAGCCCTTGAAGTAACCGAGGTGATGAAGGGCGATCACTTCATGTGTCGACAAATCAAACACAGGCGAACCCGAGCTTCCACCCAGCGTATCGCACGCATGGGACAAATCCGTTTCTCCGTCAATGCCAGCCACTTTCGGTTTGATTACCTTGCAGTCCGTACGTGAAACCTGCTTTGGCTGACCGCCGGGATGCTGGATGATGTACAGCTCATCCTCTGCGCTCGGGCTGCGCGAGACCGGCTCAAGCATTCCCCATTCATCCCCCGGTCGGCCATCGAGACGCAGAACCGCGTAGTCCAGTGATACGTTCACTCTGTCTGGGGAAACGGTGATGCACGGATACTGTTTGCCAACATTGACCGCGTCGTATCCGAAGATCGCAACTGCAGTTTCGCATGCGGCTTGCGAGTTTACGCAATGCTCATTGGTGATCAGCTCGTCCTCGCTGATCAGGAAACCCGTACAGGTGTATGGCGCACCATCGATGGAGAAGATCAGGCGGGCGACAGGACGTCCATTGGATCGAATCGGATTGTTGTTATCGTACTGAAGAATGCTCTCACGCTGATCGACCCCGACGGGAGAGGCAGGGACCCCGCCTCTCTGCCCAAATTGAAGATGCGGGATTGCGAAGTTGAGCCCTTCAGGTTCGCCCTTGGAGATCACGCGGACATTGACAGTATCCCCCCAGATTACCGGCGTCGTGAGTGTCGGCTTCTTGCTGAATTGCTCTGCTGTGTATCGCGTCTTTTGCTGATCATTGCTGTCCGCGATAATCACAATAAACTTGTCATCGGCGCCGGCCGCAATTCCCTCGAAAGCAACGCGGACATAATCGGCTCCCGGACGGCGGAGCCTGAGCGAGTAGATCCGCCGCCCACCGCCTTCCTGCAATGCAAAATCCGAGAAGGTCTTTCCTTCTGCTTTCTTGCCGCCGTCAGGCAACGGTGCTTGCGCAAACGCGGCATCGCTAGAAAACGCAAATGTGGAGGCAAGAATGGAAAAAAATATAAACTTCCAAATGCTATACAACCTCATTTATTTCTCCATATAATCATTTGCATTGTCAATTTTTTCGAAGTGGTGCAATAATCGTCACTATATCTTTTAATTTTATTTTATTTCTTTCTCCTGAAATATTCTTGATAATGATTTCATAATCACCATTAGTCCAATTAATTTCATCTAATGAAATCAATTTTCTAGTATCCCGATCTCCTACATTCTTTCCAGTTATCTCGTATGCTTTGTAATTATCGCTTCCCTCGATATAATGAATAGCTGCCAACTTACCCATTCTAATAAATATCGGATCTGGATCATCTAACGTCTCATCTTCAAAAACAAATCTCCTACCAATGGGTTTTCCGTTATCGTCCAAAAACCTTACAATTGTCCCGACATGAATATTCTCAAATCTGTCCACGATCCTCCAATTCTTCATATCTTCGAGCGCACAGTCCGCATTCAGTTTACCGGTCAGGACCTTTTCTGAGATGTTGGGTATTGGATCTGCGCAGGCCAATATTCGGGCCTTCACATCGAACGGCAGGGCGCTCCGATCCGCAGACATCATCAGGGCAGCCACGGCGGTAACTTGCGGAACCGCCTGAGAGGTTCCGCTGAGCGACACAACTGTGTTCATTGCACCTGTGCTGATGATGTCCTGGCCGAGCGCGGCGATATGAACTTTCGATTTGCCGTAATTGGAGCCTCTGGTCTTCTGCCCGTCCTTATACTCCAGGAGTTCGGGTTTTCCCTGTCTTCCAATTTGCAGGGCGCCCACTGTTATGAGATTGGGAAGGTCCGCGCAGGCCGGCCAAACTGAACATGCGGTATCCAAGTCCTTCCGGTCATTGCCGGCCGCTGTTACAAACAGAGTTGTCTTGTGCGACATCATTGTCGTAATGAAAGGATCTCCGTCTGGAATGTCAGGCGCCGGGTATTCCAAGCTCAAGTTAAATACATAAATCAGATTTGAACCGATAATATTGTTCAAATACGCGGCGATATCAGAATGATACTTTTCATTCCGCCCAAGATCTTTGAATATGACTTCTCTGCCAAAAACCTTGACATGCGGGCTCAATCCGCCAATGCCATGGTCGTCATGCGCGGCTGCAATTGTGCCAACGACGTGATTTGCGTGATGCGAATCCGGATCGGCGCTTGCCATCCAGTGCCCACATGCGGAACGGCGCTGGCAATCTGAATGGAAATCCTCGCCCGCATCGTCCGGACAGACATTGCGCTCATATTCATTTTCGTAAATGAGAAGGCTCGCTTCGGCCTTTTTGGCTATCTCACAATGACCAATATCGAGATTTCCGTCCAACACTCCGATCGGAATGATGTTGCTCTTAAGCCGCTCCGGAATTTGGCCCTCCTGATAGTAGTAACCGATGAACCGACGTTGATTGTTCAGCTTTTCTCTGTAGTGAGATTGACCACTACCTTGATGCGAGCTGTTCGGTTTTCCTCCGCCCCTCTCCGAGCCAGAGAAGATATGCGGGCTAAGACCCTTCAATCTTTCCTTCAAATCACCCGCTAGGGCGCGTCCATCAACAAGATCGTCCTTGGTTCGCTCATGAAACTCCAGAATCAGCGGCGTCGAATAACTCGCCTCGGGCGCTGATTTGGCAATGAGATTGTCGTCAATGTTTCCGTCAAATTCCCAATGCGCCGAATTGAGAAAAACGCGTCTGTCAATTCCTCCAACGCACTGCCGACGCTCGCATTTCAGATCTATGATGGCTTTCACGCGCAGTGTTGGAACCTGTATTGTTCCGCTGAAGTCGCGCTTGTCGAAACCGGGCTGTCCCCGGTTGTAGAACTCCATGCTTTCTCTGCAGTGCCCGTCATATGCGACACACCCCTTGCGCACCTCGGTCACGATGGATTCGATGGATTGGCCGCGCTTCTTGTAATAGCTGCTGGGCTGCACAATCTCGGTGAAGTCGATGTCGGGAACGAGAAAGTATGAGTCTTCGCGGGATCTCCAGATCCCCCTCGAAGGCAGGTACCCGCCGACGTGGCGCGTATAGTCAGAGATCTGTGCAGGACTGGCGGGGACTTTCTTCCGCCGGCAGATATCCGTGTTTATGTCGCACAAGACACTGTCCAGCGTCTCTGTATACCCGTCCCGCCTGCCCCAGGTCAGATTGAGCCCTTCGAGAAACTTGACGGGCACAACGCCTTTAACATTCTTTGCACTCCTCACCGGAAGGACAGAGATATTGAACAAAGCCGCATATAGCTCCGAAATCTGTGTTCTCAACTCATCAAGCGTGCGGTTGGTCGACCAAAAAACAATTTTTCCATCCTTCAGTTTCAGCTCCAGACGGCCAACATCCATCTTTGCACGGTCGAGTTTGCCCGAAGCGGCGGAAACTGGTTCTGAGTTGAAAGTTGAATACGTCAGAATTGGAACGGACAATAGTACTGCAGATAAGATTCTTGTAACGGAATCAAACATTTGTAATCCTCAATATTCTGAGAATTATACCTATATATGCGAAGATTATATTGCTTAAACAAAATATTAATTTGGCCAAGCATCACAGTCAATATTATTAAATTTCAACTACGCGCTAGCTCGGCCATCGAGCGCGATTCTCTGAATTGTCGATGTGACAATTCAGTTACTTATGTCTCTTTTGTCAATTGGAACAGTAAGCCAGGACGCCCCTAGCGCTTGGCCAGGACAACGCCCTTGCGCGCATCATCGAACCAGCGATCGACGGCCGCGTGCACGTTGGCCTTCAGCTTCGACTTCCACCCGTCGACCGTCGTGTCGAGGGCTTCGCGGTTCGAGGCCACAAACGTGTCGCGGTTGAACTCTTCCTGCACTTCATTGATGAAGTAGTCTGCGGCGACCCCGACAACCAGCCCGGCGACCGCGCCGACCACCTGACCGCCCACCGGCTGCACGGCCGTTCCGGCAACCACGCCCTGCTGCGCGAAGGCAAGCCGCGTGCCGGCCGAAGCAACGAAGCGCCGCGACAGCGTGCCGACCGTCCGCGCCATCACGCGGTTCATTGCCGGACCAAGCACGAGCCCGCCGACCGTGCCGCTGCCCGCGGCAATACCAAGGCCGGCGATACCGTCAAATGCCCGATCCTCCATGAGATAGGTCGGCGCCTTCCATTTCTGCGCGTCCCAATCGAGCTTCGTGTCGGTCAGCTTCCGGTCCGCCGGGATGTCGGCCAGGTGTTGCGTGTACCTGGCAAGGAAGAGCTGCAACCGCATGTCGCCATTGGCAATCACGCGGCGATAGCTCTCGTGCGAGCGCCGCACGAGAACCTCAAGACCGTCGGTGATCTTTGCGTCCCGCAGATCGGGCTTGAGCACCTGTTCCATGTAGTGGCGCATGAAGTAGTCCTGGAGATCGCGTTCGACCGCTTCGCCCAGGCTTTCATATTCACCGGCCTCCACGAAACGCGTTGCCGCCGAGGTCAGGGACTCCTTCAGGACGATGTAGGAGCGCTTCCACTCGAAGAACCAGTCCGCGTAGGCTTCGATGACCTGCTCCCGGTCGGCAAAGGCGGTCTCGAAAAGCCGGTCGATATCGGCGCTCGCGGCCTGCTTGATCCGGTCGCGCTCGTCGTCGAGCATCAGGATGGTTTCATTGACGAACGCGTCGGTATCCGACTTCGATGCCGCCACACGGCGCACCTTGCCGTCAATATCCTTGACGACAAGATCAACGGCGTCGTCGGGCAGAGACGGCCCGACAAGAACCTCGAACAGAGAGCGGTCCGGGTGGACGGCCGCGGTGTAGTCCAGATGGCGCTGATAGGATTTCCAGAATGTGGTCCCAAGCGATGCCAGGCCGTAGGCCGCCAGCATCAGCGCCACGGTGAATCCGATGGGCCGCATGAAGGCTGCGACCGGGCCGAGCTTTTGCACCTTGACCTTGCCGCGACGGCTCCGGCGCGCAGCGCCACGCCCACGAGTCGCGACCGCATCCGCGCCATTGGTGCTAACGATGTCTGTTGCCTTTGCCGCCATCACCTGTGGATCCTTTGGCAAACCTTGTCGGATATGGCATTTGTGGAACGATAACACAACCAGTGGCCCGAAATGTGGACGCATTTCGCGTTTGTATTCAGATGGTTATCATGAGCCTCAACGAGCCCATCGGTGCCGGATGGCGATGACCGGTGCACACCTGCTGCCTGCCCCACTGATCCGCGACCTTGATGCTGCTCTCGGTGCGACGCCGTTGTGCCGGCCCGACGAGATCGCCGGGCTCGTTGCCGTGGCAGGGGCCTACGCCCTGATCCTTGACGTTGCGGACACCCTCAGTCTCAACCGACCGCGCCACGCCTGCCATGCCCTGTCCGCGGGATGGTACATCTATGCCGGTTCCGCACATGGCCCCGGCGGCATCCGCGCGCGACTGGCCCGGCATATGCTGCAAGACAAGCCGGTTCACTGGCACGTCGATCAGGTGACGACACGGAAGGGCATCCGCATCTGGGCGGCGTCCTTGCCGAACCGGACGGAATGCGGCCTCGTCTCGGACCTGAGTGCTTCGGGCCGGTTTGTCGCGACACATCCGGGTTTCGGCAGCAGTGACTGCAAACAGTGCGCAGCGCATCTGCTGATGTGGCGGCAGACCGGCTAGAGAGGCGCCATTTCGCGGCGAACCCGCGTTTTCAGCAAGGGATCGATCGTCGCCCGAAACGCGGCATAGTGCTCGGTCTGCCCATGCGCCTCGACAGCCGCCTCATCGTCATAGAGTTCGTAAAGGAAGAAGACATGCGGGTTCTCCGCAAGCTGACACACATCGAAGTGCCGGCAACCGGGCTCCTTCTCGAGTGAATTGCGGGCCTGGGTCTGAAGCGCTTCGCGCAATTCATCCGCTTTTCCCGGATTTGCTTCGAAATCGACAATCACTGCAATCATGAAAAACTCCTCCCACACGACACGTAAACCGGCCGCGCAAGCGGCCCCCGGCGGCCCTTGTCGCCGGAAACGCGGCGGCACGCAAGAGCCGCGTCGATTGGAGTTTTCGGGCCACGCCATGTAAAACCCGAACCCGGCATGGACGACACACTGTCACTGTCACTGTCACTGTCACCGTCTCCGACGTCACAGCATCGCCCGAGTGAAAGGCCGCAATCATGTCCCACAAAAAGACTTCAAAACCAGGTGGATTTGACGACAAGCTCATCAGCTATGGAGACGCGGCGTTCTCCAGATATCTGAGAACGGTGTTTCTGAAATCCATGGGCTACACCGATGACGCCCTGAACCGGCCGATTATCGGCATCACCAACACCTATTCGGCCTACAACTCCTGCCACGCGACCGTGCCCAAACTCATGGAGGCGGTGAAGCGCGGGGTCATGCTCGCCGGTGGGCTCCCGTTCGAGTTTCCGGTCATCAGCCTGCACGAGTCCTTCACCTACCCGACATCCATGTATCTGCGGAACCTTATGTCGATGGACACGGAGGAGCTGATCCGCGCCCAGCCGATGGATGCGGTGGTCCTGATCGGCGGGTGCGACAAGACCGTGCCCGCGCTGATGATGGGCGCGGCAAGCGCCGGCACGCCGGCCATTCTCGAAGTGACCGGTCCCATGCTGACCGGATCGTACCAGGGACAACGCGTCGGCGCGTGCACCGATTGCCGCCACTTCTGGGCGCGGTTCCGGGCCGGTGAGGTCGGCGAGGAAGAGCTCCCGGACATCACCGACCAGCTCGGACCGACGCCCGGCACCTGCATGGTCATGGGCACGGCAAGCACCATGGCGCTGATGTCGGAAGCACTCGGTGTGATGCTGCCGGGAGGCGCGACGATTCCCGCCGTCATGTCGCAGCGCCTGCGCCACGCGGAGCAGACAGGCATGCGGGCGGTCGCACTGGCCGGGTCCGGACTGACACTCGACAAGATCATCACGCGGCAGTCGGTCGAGAACGCGTTGCGCGTGCTGCTGGCAATCGGCGGCTCGACCAACGGACTCATTCACCTTACGGCCATGGCCGGCCGGCTCGGCATCGATGTCTCACTGGACCGCGTCGATGAACTCAGCCGGGAAACGCCGGTGATCGTCGATCTCAAACCGTCGGGCGAGCACTACATGCAGGAACTCCACGAGGCGGGCGGGTTCGCGACCATCCTGCGGACGCTGGCGCCTTTGCTCGATATGCAGCAGACAACCGTGACCGGAGAGACGCTGCAACAAGTCCTGGATAGCTCGCCGGAGTGGGACCAGTCGGTCGTGCGGCCCTTGAACGACCCGCTGTCCAGCGAGGGCGGGCTTGCGGTGCTGCGGGGCAACCTCGCGCCGGGCGGCGCCATCATCAAACAGAGCGCATCGTCGGATGCGTTTCGGGTCCATACCGGCAAGGCGGTTGTGTTCGACTCGGTGCAGGATCTCGCGGAACGGATCGACGACCCGGACCTCGACGTCACAAGCGACGATATCCTGGTGATGCGCAATGAAGGGCCGGTGGGCGCGCCCGGAATGCCCGAGGCAGGCTACCTGCCGATTCCGAAGAAGCTCGCTCAAGCCGGGATCAAGGATATGGTCCGGATTTCCGATGCGCGCATGAGTGGCACGGCATTCGGTTCGATCGTCCTTCATGTCACGCCGGAGGCGGCGATCGGCGGACCGCTCAGCCTGATTGAAACCGGCGATACCATCACGCTGGACATCCCGAACCGCCGTCTCGACGTGGACCTGGGCGAGGCGGAGCTCACCGAACGTGCCGCACTTCGGGACAAGAAGCCGCCGCGCAACGTGCCCGAACGCGGCTACGCGCAGCTCCTTGAGAAGACCATCCTTCAGGCCGACCGGGGCTGCGATTTCGACTTTCTTGTAAAGAACTGAGAGACTTGAAGAGGATTGTGACACCTGTTGTCCAAACGCAACAGCGTGCGGAAAATTGCATGTTTCGATCGGCCCACCGCGTGACTCCTCTCCGGCTCGGATAATAATATTCTCCGCACGATCCGCTTTCAGAGGGCTGAGCAGATGCGATTTTTGCAGGGGGCCTGCCTTGCCGTGATCATTGGCGTGTCGGTCGGCGCGACCGTGGGGTCCGAGCCGGCAGAGGCAGCATGCAGATGGTTCAAGGCAACCCATAACGGGACCGATTTCTTTTACGCCGATGGTGCCGCCGGCACGGCAGAGTACAAGTTGAACGGCTATATCAAGAACTGGAAGGCGTCGAGGGGGATCCGGCGGGCGAAGGTCTACCGGTCAAAGACCAGGTGCGGTGACTGGTTCATCAAATACATGCTCCCGCACAAGCACTGCATCGCCAGGGCGAAGGTCTGCTACTGACCCTGAAAGCCGATTGAAAGCTCCGTGATGTTGTTGAGGAGGTTGTAAGGATGCGGAGACTGTCTCTTCTTGCCGCCACAGGTGCGGCCACCCTGTTTTTGTCACTTGGCGCAGCGCCGGACTCGGCTCAGGCCCGTTGCAAAACGTTCCACGCAAGCCACAACGGTACGGACTTTTTCTATCGCGACGGCACCGAGGGGACCGTCAAGAACAAGCTGATCTGGTACGTCGAACAGTGGCAGAAGAAAAACAACATCAAGAGAGTCCGGTACGGCAGATTCCACATCAAGTGTGGCGACTGGTTCATCAAGTACATGCTGCCGCATCGCAATTGCAAAGCGAAGTCGACGGTCTGTTACTAGAGCCTGAGCGAAGCAGTTTTTCCGACGTTCGGTTGTTGCCGGTTCGGTCGGCGCATATGGTGCGCCCGGGCGAAAGGGAGCTGCTCGCATGCCGCATGCACCGCACAAAACAGGCGTCATCGGCCTCGGCGCGATCGGACACGTCACGCTGGCAAGCATGGAGGAGCATGACGACTACGAGGTCGTCTGCGCGTGGGACCCGGACCCGGCAGCCTGCGCCCGGGTCAAGGATGCAAACCCAAGCGTTCAGATCACGGACAGCGCCGACGCGGTGATCACTCACCCCGAAACGACCGCAGTGTACATCGCCAGTCCACCCACTTCCCATGTCTCCTATGCGCGCGCGACCGCCGAAGCGGACAAATGCATCTTCTGCGAGAAGCCGTTGGGAATCGACATCGCCGAGTCAGAGGCACTTGTCGAGCTGGCCGCGCAACGAGAGATTCCGAACGCGATCAATTTCAATCATACGGCCGCCCGCGGCAGCACCTATCTGGAAGACCAGATCCGGTCCGGCGCCGCCGGTGACGTCACCGGCGTCGACATCTTCATCCATCTCACGAAATGGCCGCGGGACTTTCAGGCACACGCGACCTGGCTCGCCGGCCGCGAACAAGGCGGATTCACACGGGAGATGATCTCGCACTGGACCTACCTCACGCGCCGCCTGCTCGGTGAAGGTGAAATCGTCTCATGCCGCGCGACGTTTCCCGATGATCCGCAACGATCCGAAACCCGGCTGATTGCGGAGCTTGAGTTCGGCGGCATACCGACCGTCATCAACGCCGCCTGCGGCGGCGCCGGTCCCGTGGGCACCCAATACACGCTCTGGGGGAGCGAGAAGTCCTTTATGCTGCAGAGCGGCGGCAGGATCAGCGAAACCGACGGCGAGAACTGGCGGTCGCTTTTCGAGGACGAAGACGGCGAGAGCGAAGACGATATCGCCCGCAACATCGGCGCGGTGGCAAGAGCGTTCCACGGCGAGACCGTGACCGTCGCGACGCTGGACGACGGTCTCGCAGTTCAGAAGATCGTTGAAGGCCTCATCGCCGGGTAGAACCAAGTCGGGACACTAGGAAGCGACCGGCTGTTTCGGCGGTGCGTACTTTGCCTCCGGCAACCGGCCCTCCTCCGCGGCATGACAGGCGACAATGTGCCCGTCGCGCTCGGTCGGCATCGGAATCTCGGAGCTGCACCGGTCATTGGCGAACGGACAGCGCGGATGGAAGGCACAACCCGAGGGGGGATTGATCGGATTCGGCACTTCTCCGGCGACCGGTTCCCTTTCCCGGCCAGTCATCTCGAGGTCCGGAATGGTCTCAAGCAGAAGCCGCGTATAGGGATGCTGCGGGCGGTCGAACAGCTCCTTGGCACCAGCCACTTCGCACAAACGGCCGAGATACATCACACCGATCTTGTCGGAGAGGTGGTACACCACCGCGAGATTGTGGCTGATGAACAGATAGGTCAGCCCGAACTCCCTCTGCAGGTCCTTCATCAGGTTCAGGATCTGCGCCTGCACCGATACATCGAGCGCCGACGTCGGCTCGTCGCACACCAGGAATTCCGGATTTGAAGAGAGCGCGCGGGCGATGGAAATCCGCTGGCGCTGTCCGCCCGAGAACTCGTGCGGGTATTTCTCGCCGTCGGCGGGGGACAGGCCGACCTGCCGCAAAAGGCCTGCGACCATCTCCTCCTGTTCACCGCGCGATTTGACCAGGCCGAACACGCGGATAGGCTCGGCGATAATGTCGCGCACCCGCCACCTGGGATTGAGGCTGGCATAGGGGTCCTGGAAGATCATCTGCCAGCGCCGCCGCAATGCGGCCGAGTCGGCGCGTGACTGCGCGTCGGCCACGTCGCGTCCTTCGAACCGGATGACGCCGCCGCTGGGTTGGTGAAGGCCGACGACAAGCTTGGCGACGGTGGATTTGCCGCAACCGGACTCCCCGACGAGCGAGAAGGTCTGCCCCCTGTTGATGTCGAAGGCGAGCCCGTCAACGGCCTTGAGGATCTGCCGCGGCGAGCGTTCGATCATGCGCGCCAGCCACGGCTTGGACACATCGAAATACTTGGCGAGGTCCCGTACCTCGAGCAGCGGCGGCGCGGAAACATCTGGCACGCTTTGCCTAGCCACGCCGGGCCTCCTTGTCGAACTGCCAGCATGCGGCTTCCGCGTCACGTCCCGCCGGCATCAGCTCGGGGCGCTCCGTCCGGCACCGGTCGAAGACCTTGGGACAGCGCGGGTTGAACGAACAGCCCGCCGGGATTTCGTTCAGGCGCGGCATCGCGCCTTCGATCTGCGTAAGGCGCTCCACGTCATGGCCGACCATCGGGATCGCACCCATGAGCCCGACGGTGTAGGGATGCTTCGGTTGCTTGACCACGCGTTTGACGGGTCCGATTTCCGCGACCCGCCCGGCATACATGACGGCGACGCGGTCCGCGGTCTCGGCAATCACGCCCATGTCGTGCGTGATCAGCATCACCGCCGTCTTGTGTTCGCGGCAGAGCTTTTTCAGCAGCGCGATGATCTGCGCCTGGATCGATACGTCGAGCGCGGTCGTCGGCTCGTCGGCAATGATCAGCCGTGGATTGGCGCACAGCGCCAAGGCGATCACCACGCGCTGGCGCATGCCGCCGGAGAACTCGTGCGGATAGGAGTCGATGCGCCGTTCCGGCGCGGGAATACCAACCTCGGCCAGCAGTTCGATCGCGAGACCGCGTGCCTCGTCGGGACTGAGCGCCAGGTGAACCCGGATCGTTTCAATCAGTTGGCGACCGACCGTGTAAAGCGGATTGAGGCTCGTCAGCGGATCCTGAAAGATGGCGCCGATCTTCTTGCCGCGGATCGGACGCATCTCCTCGTAGGTCAAGTCGTCGATCCGTTGTCCTTCGAGCCGGATCTGCCCGCCTGTCACCCGGCCCGGCGGCTCCAGCAGTCCGATGATGGCCGACCCGGTAAGCGACTTGCCGGCGCCCGACTCGCCGACGACCCCGAGAACCTCGCCCTCGTTGATTTCAAGCGACACGCCATCCAGCGCCAAGAGCGGACCCATACGGGTCAGAAACTCAACGCGCAGATTTTCGACTTCAAGCAGCGCCATACCCGCGCTCACCTCAATTTGGGATTGAGCGCATCGCGCAGCCAGTCGCCCAGCAGGTTCACGGCGAGCACCAGAATGACCAAGGCGATGGAGGGAAACAGCGTGATCCACCATTCGCCGGAAAAAAGGAAGTTGTTGCCGATGCGGATAAGCGTGCCGAGCGAAGGTTGCGTGGGTGGCACGCCAACACCGAGAAACGAGAGGGTTGCCTCGGTAATGATGGCCAGAGCCAGTCCGATGGTCGCAAGCACGAGCACCGGTCCCATGACATTGGGCAGCACATGCCGCAGCATGATCTTTATGGGATGCACGCCGATGACGCGCGCGGCGGACACATACTCCTTGTTGCGTTCAACGAGCGCCGCACCGCGGGTGACGCGGGCATAGCGCGGCCAGTCCGATACGCCGATGGCCAGGATCAGCACATAGATAGCCACCACGTCGCGGAGATGGACGGGAACGAGAATACGTGCCACGCCGTCAATCATCAGCGCGACGAGGATCGCGGGGATCGTCAACTGCACGTCGGCGAGGCGCATGACGATCGAGTCGATCCAGCCGCCGAGATAGCCGGCAAGCAGACCGAGACCGACGCCCAATACGACCGAAAACAGAACCGCCGAGAAACCCACGATCAGGGAGACGCGGCTGCCGTAAATGATGGTTGAGAGAATGTCGCGGCCCTGATCGTCCGTGCCGAGCAGGAATTTCGATGTGCCGTCGGCCTCCCAGGCCGGCGGCGTAAACGCATCAAGCAGGTCAAGGGTCGCCGGATCGAACGGATTGTGTGGCGCAACCCAGGGCGCGAAGGCGGCCGAGAGAAAGAAGATCGCGGTAACGACCGCCGACAGGATCGTGACCGGAGAATGTCTGAAACTGTAAAAGATGTCGCTGTCGAGAATTCGCTGCAACAGGCTCTCGGAGCGCGTGACGCCAAGGGGATTGTCTGACATGGACCCTACTCCCCGCTGCCCGATGCGACCGTGCGGTCAACCCGCAAGCGGGGGTCGACGACGAAATAGAGAATGTCGACCAACAGGTTGATGGCCACGAAGATTGCCGCGACCATCACCAGATAGGCCGCCATCACGGGAACATCCGCGAAGCCCACCGCCTGAATGAACAGGAAGCCCATGCCGGGCCACTGGAACACGGTTTCGGTGATGATCGAGAAGGCGATCAGCGACCCCACGTTGAGGCCGATGATCGTGATGACCGGAACCAGTGTATTCTTGAAAGCATGCCCGAAGTTGATGAGCCGGTCGGGCAGTCCGCGGGCCCGGGCGAACTTGATGTAGTCGGTGCGCATCACCTCGAGCATCTCGGACCGCACCAGACGCAGGATCAGCGTCATCTGGAACAGCGCCAGGGTGACCGACGGCATGATGATCGCTTTCCACCCGGAGACCGTCAGGAAGCTCGTCGACCACCAGCCGACCTGGGTCACCTCCCCGCGCCCGAACGACGGCAGCCATCCCAGATTGACGGAAAAAATGTAGATGAGAAGGATGCCGATCACGAATGTGGGTAACGACACACCGGCGAGCGAGAGCGTCAATATGATCCGGCTGCTGATGGCGTACCGCTTTATGCCGGTATAGACCCCGAGCGGTATCCCGATCAGGATCGACAGAAGCGCCGAGGCGGCAACCAACTCCAGGGTGGCCGGCATGCGCTCGGATATCAGCGTCGCCACCGGGCGCTGGAGCCTGTAGGAAATCCCGAAATCGCCGCGAACGGCATTTCCGACGAACCGCGCGAACTGAACCACAAAGGGATCGTTCAGCCCGAGGCGGTCGCGCATGGCCTCGCGGTCCTCGAACGAAGCCTCCTGACCGACCATGTTGTCGACCGGGTCACCGACAAAATTGAAGATCAGAAATGAGACAAAGGCCACGACGACCATCACGGCCAGCGCCTGGAACACCCGTTGCAGGATATAGGCAGTCATCGCGGCTCGCTCTCCCCCAGACAGGCGATCCCGGGCGTGCAATGCACGCCCGGGAGATTACCCTATCACCAGCAGGCCGTAGCTACTTCTTGAACTTGGTGTAGATGAAGCGAACTCCGTCGTCCGCCACGATCGGCAGGTCGATCCTGTCGCTCATGGCCCAGACGATCACCTGATGGTGCAGCGGCAGGTAGTTGATGTTGTCCTTCTTCGTCTTCCAGACCTTGCCGATCATCTCGTCGCGCTTGGCGAAATCGGTCTCGACCTCGATCTGGTCGATCATCTTGTTGATCTCCGGATCGTTGAAGCCGGTTCCGTTCCAACCCTTGTCCGCGCCCTTGGTCAGGAATGAGAACACGTAGTGGGAATCGAGGGTGGGGACACCCCATCCCAGCATGTAGAAGTCCGTCTCCCGGTTCTTGATCTTCGGGAAATGGATCGTTTTCGGGATCGCCGACAGCGTGACTTTCACGCCGATCTTGGCGAGCATGCCGACGACAGCCTGACAGATCCCCTCGTCATTGATGTAGCGGTTGTTCGGACAGTCGAGCTGGATGTCGAACCCGTTGGGGTAGCCCGCTTCGGCAAGCAGCTTCTTGGCCGCGGCAGGGTCGTAGGGGTGCCGTTTGTCGAGTTCCGGCGTATGACCGTGAATGAACTTCGACGTGATGATGCCGGCCGGCACCGAATATCCGCGCATGACCTTCTTCTTGATCGCGTCGATATCGATCGCCTGATAGAACGCCTTGCGCACGCGCACGTCCTTCAGCGGGTTCTTGTCCAGCGGCTTACCGTCGAGGGTAGCGTTCAGGGGTTTGTCCCTGCCCTGGTTCATTCCGAGAAAGATGGTTCGCGTCTGCGGCGTCTGCTTGATCTTGAAGCCGGGCGTGCTCTTGATGCGGTTGAGGTCCTGCAGCGGCGGATCAAGGACAAAGTCCAGTTCACCTGAAAGCAGCGCGGCGATGCGCGTGGCAGGGTTCGAGATCGGGGTATAGATGATCTCGTCGACTTCGTGCGGGAACTGTTTCAGCCCCCACCAGTCCTCGTTCTTTTCGAGCACCGTCTTCACATCCGGTTCACGCAGCTTCAGTTTGAAGGGACCGGTGCCCATCGCATGGCGGACCGCATACGTCTCTTCCTTCGCGGCACGATCCTGCGGCTTCGTCACACCGTGCTTCTCCGACCATGCCTTCGACATCATGAAGATGCTTGTGAGCTGGTTCGGGAAAATCGGATTCGGTCCGGTATGGATGATATGGACCTTGTGCGGGTCGATGATCTTGACTTCCTTGACGCTGTTCACCTGCTTCTTGTAATCCGATGTCGGTGACATCACGCGCTCAAAAGTGAACTTCACGTCCTCCGCGGTAAAGTCCGATCCGTCGTGCCACTTAACGCCCTTGCGCAGCTCGAATTCCCAGGTGGTCGGATTCACCAGCTTCCAGGAGGTAGCGAGCCACGGGATGAATTTCAGATCCTTGTCCGCATAAACCAGGGAGTCATAGATCTTGCGCGAGGCCGAGTTGGTCGGTGCTTCGTTGGCGGCGTGCGGATCGCCTGTCAGCGCATCTCCCTGGCTGGCCCACCTTATCGTGTTCTTCGCTGAGGCCGGCGCCGCGGCAAATGCGAATGCCGAGACAACCAGAATGCCGCCAATGACTTGACGTACTTTCATGAGCTTGATCCTCCCCTGGCTCAAAACTGGAACAACTTTCTCGCAATCCTCGAAATTGCGATCCGTCAGGTTAGAGCCGCGCCATGGTCTCAGCAAGCGAACAAAGCGTGATATTTCCGACATTTTGCAACTTCTGTTTTTCCTGCCTTCAGAACTGCATGAATCCTATGCAAATGCCGAATTTTACTGCACTGCATCGTCACTTCGGAGACCGCCGCGCGCGGTATGCCGTTCGCCTCATGCGAGCATCCCCTCGACGAGCTCCTGCACGGACAGGGCCTCGGCAAAACTCGCCATTGTATGCGGTCGGCCCTCGAGCTGGGCGTGGAAGTTGTCGAGCATGCGCACATAGCCCTCCTCGCGCGGGTCGGCGATATGCGCCAGCCCGCGTTCCCACGGACCACCATCGCTGGAAAAGAGCTGGTTCCAGTCGAAGATGCGGTATGAACGCCGCGATCCCCACACCGTGTACTCCACGAGATCCGGCCCGGTACCGCCGACCGACCCGGCGATCGCGACCGGCAGCTCTCCACAGTTGAGCTGCGCCAGAAGATGGGTTTCCGCCTCCTCGCCGACCGGCCCGTCGGGATAGTGAGCATGGGATGCCTGTAGCTCCGCCCGGCCGAACAGGCGCTCGGTGAGATAGAGATAGTGCGAGACCACCTCGCGCGTGAAACCGCCTTCGGCGCGTTTCGAAAGCCACGGCGCCGCATTGGCCTGCCAATCACGTGGCCAGGACAAAAAATGCAGGCGCACGTCAACCCCGACGACATCGCCGAGGCCTCCCGCCTTCAGTTCGCCGATGATGTAATCCGCCGCCACGGCGCGGGCGAACGGAAAGTTCACCGCATTGAGAACGCCCGACCGCTCGACGTCCTCCACCATCTCGCGGCTGTCGGCAACATCGACGCCGAGCGGCTTTTCACAGAACACCGGTTTGCCCGCCGCAACCGCCTTCGAGACGTGTTCGCGATGGCTTGCCGGGGGCGATGCGATGTAGACCACGTCGGTCGCGGGCCGCGCGATCAACTCGTCCGGCGTTTCGGCGACGTCGATTTGCGGGTATTGCGCCTTGACCGCCTCGCGGGCCGAGGCATCCGGATCCCAGCCTCCATACAGTTCGAAGGCCTCGTGTTTGGCCATGTTGCCGAGCATGCGATGGCCCATCACGCCGAGGCCGATAAAAGCAACGTTGTATGTCATTGATTGTGAACCCGCTTGGCGGCGTTTAACGTGGGAAGAAAAAGACCAGTAGCCGGTAAACGCTTCAAGTCGAATTTTCGCGATCGCGCGACAAACACTTTTGACGCGCGAAGGAGCGTTCAGAAACTCTGAGCGCCGGGCAAGGGAGCAGAGCATTGAAAAACGCAAACGCGGGTCCGGAAAAACAGGCGGCTTTCGGCTATCTCGACCGCAATGCGGACCAGGTCGCACTGCTGTCCGACAATCTGTTCTGGTTCGGCGAGCCGGGCCTTCAGGAGTTTGAGTCCGCCGCGCTGCTTGTCGAAGTCCTGGAGACGGCGGGTTTTGAGGTCGAGAAAGGCATTTCCGGCTTCGAGACCGCATTTCTCGCGACATGGGGAAGCGGCGCGCCGATCATTGCGCTTCACGCGGAATACGACGCCCTGCCCGAGAACTCGCAAAAACCCGGCGTCCTGAAGAAGGACCCGATCGTCGAAGGCGCGCCCGGACATTGCGAGGGCCATCATGCCAACGCCGCGGTCCTGGTTTCGAGCGCATTGGCGCTCAAACACACGATGGAGAAGCACGGGCTTGCAGGCACCCTGAAGGTGTTCGGAGCACCGGCGGAGGAGTTGATCCTTTCGCGTCCCTATTTCGTCCGCGACGGATATTTCGACGATGTCGACCTCGCCTTTCACAATCACATCGGGACGGACTTTCACACGGAATACGACGTGGTACAGATTGCCTGCCTTGCGGCGGACTTCACGTTCCACGGCGAAACCGCCCATGCGGGGCTCGCGCCCTGGCGTGGGCGTGACGCGCTCGACGCCGTGGTGCTGATGGATGTCGGCCTCGCCCAGTTCCGCGAGCACATGGAACCCGACATGCGCGCCCACCGCGTTATCACCCATGGCGGAACGCAACCGAACATCATTCCGGACAAGGCATCCGTGTGGTGGATGTTCCGCCACCCGGAGGCCGCCGGCGTCAAATCGCTTTTTGACCAGGCAAAGGACATCGCGGAAGGCGCGGCCCTGATGACGACAACGCGGCTCGAGATAAACGTGCGCAGTGCCGTCTGGCCCTTGCGCTGCAATCAAACCATGGCAGAAGTCATGCAATGGAACATCGAGGCAGTCGGCATGCCCGAATGGAGCGATGCTGAGCAGACCTTCGCGCGCGAGGTGCAGAAGGCGGCGGGCGAGCCCGCCGACGGGCTGCTTGAGAACGTGACGCCGCTGACGGGTCCTGGCCCTCTGATCGGCGCATCGAACGACTGTGGCGATATTTCCTGGAAGGTCCCGATGGGCCGCGTCTGGTTCCCAGGATCGGTTCCGGGTGTGTCCTTTCACAACTGGACGGCGGGAATTCCTCTCACATCCAGCATCACCCACAAGGGAACTGTCGCCGGTGCGAAAGCACTGACCGGCGCGGCTCTCGACTTCTTCATGGAACCGAAGCTGGTCGTCGATGCCAAACGGGCATTCAAGGATGAACTGGACGGCATCACCTATGAGCCGATGCTGCCCGCCGACCAGCGTCCCGACCTGACCGTCAACAGGGACCTGATGCAGCGTTTCCGCGAGCCCATGCAAGCGCATTATCTTGCCGACAAACCCCGTTTTGTGTGAACCACCCGACAGAAGGTGAACAGGCGTGACACGCGAGCAGTCCTCCAAACCTGACGCCATCGTCGTCGGCGCCGGCGTCATCGGCATGTCGGTAGCCGTGGCGCTGCAGGAACGCGGGCTCGCCGTCACCGTGCTGGACCGCAAGGGAGTCGCCGCGGAAACCTCGCGCGGCAACGCAGGCGCGCTGACCTTCTCAAGCGTCGATCCGCACAACTCCCCATCCCTCATGCGCAAGGTGCCGAAGTGGTTCTTCGATCCGATGGGGCCGTTTTCGATTCCGGCGCGATATGCTCTGCAGGCGACACCCTGGTTGTTGCGTTTCCTTGCCGCGAGCCGTCCCGCGCGCGTTGCGACGACCCGTCAGGCACTGGCCGCCTTGATGGGTTTCTCCCGTGAAACCTTGCCGCGATTCTCGAAAATGGCAGGGACCCACAACCTGTTGCACAAGGACGGCGGGCTTGAGATTTACGACACGGAAAGTCAGTTCAATGCCGCCATTCGCTCCTGGGAGCGACGCGCGGACCTTGGGCTCTCATTCGAGCCCGTGCGCGGCGCAAAGGCGATTTCCGACTACCAGCCCGGTCTCAATCCGAGATTTCAGCATGCCATCCACACCAAGGTCTGGCAGGGCGTGACCGACCCGCTCGACTATGTGGAGGCGCTGGGCGGGACCTTCCGTTCCCGCGGCGGCATCATCGAGACCTGCGGCGTGAACGCCCTCGCGCACCGTCCCGAGGCGTGCGAGGTCGAGCTGAGTGACGGTCGGACCCTTTCCGCCAAGGACGTGATCGTGTGCGCCGGCGCATGGTCACACACTCTGGCCAGAACCCTCGGCGACAAAATTCCCCTCGAGGCCGAGCGCGGATACAACACCACGCTGCCGCCCTCGGCCCTCGACCTGAAGCGCGCCGTGCTGTTTGCGAGCCATGCGTTCTTCGTGACCCGGCTGACGAGCGGCATTCGCGTCGGCGGCGCCGTCGAGCTCGGCGGTCTCGACATCGCGCCCGACTTCCGGCGCTCGGAAGCCCTGCTCGCGAAAGCCAAATCATTCTTCCCCGATATGAATACCGAAGGCGGGAAGCAATGGATGGGGTATCGTCCGGCACTCCCCGACAGCCTGCCGGTGATCGGCAAGTCACCCAACGCGCCGAACGTGACCTATGCGTTCGGGCATGGTCACTACGGGCTCACCCAGTCCGCCGGCACCGCCGAGCTGGTGGCCGGGATCGTTCTCGACGAGTCACCGCCCATCGACATATCGCCATATCGGGCCGATCGGTTCTGACACCTTGCGCCTTTTCGACCAGGTCGAGAGCCGGCAAGCCTGTTCATGGACCGGAACCGTGACTATAGTCCTGCCAAGTTGAGTCGCGTCCCGAGCACCATGACAGGTTGTTGTTCGCAGTGTTCATCGCGCTGTCACGTTCTCGTCGTCAAAAGTCACCCAGGCGGAAACTTAAGGAGAATCCATCATGGCCAAAATGGTTGAGGACCTTGCAAAGACCATTCATGACAACCGTGGCTGGTTCATCGCGCTGGGCGTTGTCCTGATCGTGGTCGGCACCGGAGCGATCCTCTTTCCGTTCATGGCGACGCTTTCCGCCGAGATCTTCATCGGGTGGCTTCTGGTGATCGGCGGCATCGTGCAGATCGTGCACGCGTTCCGCGTGAAGGACTGGGGCGGGTTTTTCTGGGAACTGCTCATCGGCGCGCTGGAACTCATCGCCGGCGCCATTCTGCTGTTTTATCCGCTTGCCGGGATGGTCGCGCTGACGGTCTTTCTGGCGGTGATGTTCATCATCGAAGGTGCTTTTCGCGCCGCGCTCGCATTCAAGATCAAGCCACTGGCCGGATGGGGATGGGTCCTGACCGGCGGCATTCTTTCCGGAATCGTCGGTGTCCTGATCTGGGCACAACTGCCGAGTTCGTCGCTCTGGGCCCTGGGCCTGCTGGTCGGCATCAATATCGTCATGGCTGGCTGGACGCTGGTGATGCTGGCGGTTTCGGCGGGCAACCTGCCGCCGGAGAAGAAGGCGGACGAAAAGGCCGCCTAGGAGCTACCAGAGCCTAATCAATCAAATCGGAGCCACGCCACGAACGACCCGGCATAGCTGCGCGGGACGGAGATGTCATAACCGTCGGAGCTCTTTGTTCCCCGGCGCAGCACGAGCGCGGGGATATGTTCGATGAGCGTGTGCGTGCCCCATCGCGCCGGCAGGGCCGGGTCATGGAGATCAACATACGTACCCCGCGCCAGCACATCCTCAGCACCCGGGCCCGTCAGGCGCACAACGAACCGGCCGTCGCTCTGATCGAAGATGGACGCATGGGCGGCCACCGCCTCTTCGAATTCCCCCATGCGCTTCGCGGCGGAGGAACCTTGCGCCAGCACCCAGTATTCATCTGGACCCACAGCACAGATGAAGAGGTCACCCAGCGCCGCACCCTGGAGTGGCCCTAGAGGTTTCTTTTGTTTGAGGAACCGGGCAATCATCTTTGCAAGTGCCTCGGCCTGACCGTTTCGCGCGAAGACCTGCCGCTGTGTCACGTGCGCCAACTCTTCGACGCGGGCCGCGTCATCGCCACCGGACGTCTGCTGCGGGAGCAGTCCTTCCAGGGCACTTCGTCTGACAATCCGCTCAGCCACGCATCCGCTCCCCGTCCGGGTCGACGAACACGGGGCCCGTCACCTCGACTTCAACCTGTTCGTCATGCAGCGGGGAGACGACGAACACCCGCTCGCCTGCCCGCTCGCGCCCGTCCTTCAGCAGCGCAAGACCGATGAAGTGGTCGCAAGCCGGGCTGTAGACGGAGGTGGTGACATGGCCCTGCGACACGTCGGGTCCGATTGCGCCCGGCTCGGTCACCAGATGCGCGCCCATCCTGAAACGGTCCCCGTCATTTACGGGTTGGAGCCCGACGAGCTGCGTGCGTCCAGTGCCCGTCAGCCCGCTGCGTTGTGCGAGCCAGCGTCCGATATAGTCCTTGCGCTGCGACATCATCCGGCCGAGACCGAGATCATCGGCCGTGGTCCGGCCGTCGAGCTCGGGACCGGCCACGTGGCCTTTTTCCGTGCGCATGACCGTCATCGCCTCGGTGCCGTATGCGGATATGCCGTCCTCGGCGCCCGCGTCCATGATCGCTTCCCAGACCCCCAGCCCGCAATTGGCGGGGGTGTAGATCTCGTAGGCCAGTTCGCCGGAGAAACTGATGCGGAAGACGCGTGCAAACGCATCGTCGATCGTCCCGTCGGCGACGGACTGCAGGGGAAACGCCTCGTTGGACAGGTCAATCCCGCCAACGACACGGGACAGCACATCGCGCGCTTTCGGACCGGCGACCGCCATCGCCGCCCAAACTTCGGTTACGGAACAGAACTGCACGTCCAGACCAGGCCAATGCACCTGATGGCAGAACTCCATGTGCTGCATCACACCGCTGGCATTCGCCGTCGTGACGGTGATGAAGTAATGGTCCTCGGCGAGGCGCGTCACCGTGCCGTCATCGAACACCATGCCGTCCTCGCGCAGCATCACCCCGTAGCGCGCGCGGCCCGTCTTCATCTTCGAGAAGCTGTTGATGTAGAGCCTGTCGAGAAACGCGCCCGCGTCCGGTCCCTTGAGCTCGATCTTGCCGAGGGTGGAGACGTCGACCATGCCGACAGCCGAGCGGACATTCAGAACCTCGCGTCTGACCGCCGCGGCGAAGTCCTCGCCCTCGCGCGGGTAGTAATAGGGCCTGAGCCAAAGTCCCGCCTCGGTGAAGACCGCACCCTGCGCCTCGTGCCAAGAATGCATGGCACTGCATCGGGTCGCCCGGAATTCGGGACCCTGGCGCTGCCCGGCGAGCGTACCGAGTGCCGCCGGCGTAAACAGTGGCCGGTACGTTGTCGTGCCCGTCTCGGAAACCGGCGTGCCGCGCAGTTCCGACAGAATGCCGAGCGCGTTCACATTGGCCAGCTTGCCCTGATCGGTTGCCATCCCCAGGGTGGTATAGCGCTTGGCGTGTTCCGCATGTCCAAACCCCTCCCGATCGGCGAGCTCGAGGTCGGCAACCGTCACGTCGTTTTGCAGATCGACGAACGCGGCGCTCGGCTTTGAAACGCTGTCCGGCAACCGCCACAGCGCCTGAATTCCATAGACCGGGAGCTCCTCGGCCGTCGGAGCGGGTGCCTGGGCGGCCTTCCGGCAGCAGGCGGCGGCCGCGGCCGCGCCGGCGACAGCCCCCTCATGCAGGCAGGTCTGGAGATCGAACGTTCCCGCCGCCCCGCCGGCCACGTGCACGCCCTCTTCACCCCGCCCCATTGCGAACGCGGCGATGGCGGCATTCCATCTGGGGCGTGCGCCACAATGAGAGAGCAGGTGGATCGTCGGGTTCCATCCGCCCGACGTGCACACCAGGTCGCAGGCAAGGTCCGCACGGATGTGGTCCGGCTCGGCGATGGACGCAAGACGCGCGGACGAGACATGTTTCTTTCCGCTGACCTGCGCGACGCACTGGCCGTAGCGGACGGGAACGCTCTCCGGAAGGACGGCATGTCCGGACACGCGCCGTTCCTCGCGACTGTCCACGACCGTGACCGTCGCTCCGGCGCGTGCGAGATCCCGCGCCGTCAGATAGGCGTCGTCGTTGTTGGTCGCAACCACGATCGAGAGGCCCGGCAGGGCGGCGTACTGATTGGCGTAGTGCCGCGCGGCGCCCGCGAGCATGATCCCCGGCCGGTCATTGCCCTCGAAGACAAGCGGACGTTCGATGGCCCCGGTCGCGCAGACGAACTGCTTTGCCTGAACGGTCCAGCGCCGCTGGCGTGGTTGATCTGATCCCGCGTCGCCCAGATGATCGCCCACCCGCTCAACGGCGCCGAATGTGAGCCCGTCATAACGCCCGAACACGGAGGTGCGCAAAAGCAACTGGACATTTTCGCGGGCGGCGAGGTCGTCGAAGACATCTCGCGCCCATTGAGCACCGTCCTGCCCGTTGATCTCGACGAGCTGTCCCGCAAGATGTCCACCGGGAACCGCACGCTCGTCGGCCAGCACGACACGCGCTCCCGCCTGGGCTGCCGCTTGCGCCGCCATCAGCCCGGCCGGTCCCGCGCCGACGACGAGCACGTCACAGTGGGCGTGGGCATGCTCGTAGGCGTCCGGGTCCGGAAATTCGGCGACGGTGCCCAGCCCCGCGGCCCGCCGGATCGCCGGCTCGTACAGCCGGTACCAGAAGCTGCGCGGCCACATGAAGGTCTTGTAGTAGAAGCCGGCCGGGAAAAACGGCTTCAGCAGCGAATTGACGGCCATCAGGTCGAACGAGAGCGAGGGCCAGCGGTTCTGGCTGCGCGCGACGAGCCCGTCATGGATCTCCACCATGGTCGCCGGGACATTCGGCTCCGTGCGCCCGCCTTCTCCTGTCGTTACGAGCGCGTTCGGCTCCTCGCTGCCGCACGTGTAGATGCCGCGAGGACGGTGATACTTGAAGCTGCGGCCCGTGAGATGGACACCGTTGGCGATGAGGGCCGACGCGAGCGTGTCACCGGCGTGCCCCTCATACGCTCGTCCGTCGAAGGTGAACCGAGCGCGTTTGGCGCGGTCGATCTGCCCGCCGGACGCAAGCCTGTTCGATCGCGCGCTCATTTCGCGACCTTTCTCGCGGCCGGGCTTGCCGGTTCGGCCTTGATGATTTCGTGGGTTCTGGTGTCGCGGGTGACAATGAGCCAGGCCCGGCAACCGCCGACATGCTGCCAGTACTCACGATGCCGTCCGGCCGGATTGTCGTGCAGGAACGCGTAATCGATCCACGCGTCCATGCTCTCCTGCTTCTTGCCGGTCGGACGCGCCTTGGCTGCGTCGCCGCCATACTCGAATTCATCGAGAGGACGCGGACCGCACCAGGGACAGGGAATCTGCATGACGCGCCTCGCCTAGTGCTTGCCGGGCTGCGGACCAGCCCCGTTTTCGTTGATCACGGAACCGGTCTCGAAACGCGAGAGCGTGAACCCGGACGCGAAAGGATGCGGCTCTTCATTGGCGATGAGATGCGCGAAGGTCCAGCCCGAAGCGGGCGTGCCCTTGAAGCCGCCATAGCACCAACCACCATTGAAGAAGAGCCCCTTGACCGGTGTCCTGGTGATGAACGGGCTGCCGTCCGGCGTCATGTCGTTGATCCCGCCCCAGTGCCGCAGCAGGCGCAGCCGACTGAGGCGCGGCATGAACGACACCGCGCTCTCGGCGACACCGCTCATCACCGGCATGTTTCCGCGCTGCGCGTAGCTGTTGTAGCCGTCGAGATCGCCGTTGAAGACGAGCCCGCCCTTGTCCGACTGGACGATGGAAAAATGCGCCGCGGCGAACATCACCACCGTATCCAGCACCGGCTTCACCGGTTCGGTGACGAAGCACTGCAGCACGTGGCTCTCGATCGGCAGGCGCAGACCGGCCATCTGGGCGACGAGTGTCGAGCGTCCCGCGACCACGATCCCGACCTTGTTCGCGCGGATTGGCCCACGCGAGGTCTCGACGCCGCGCACCCGCCCCTTTTCAATCCTGAAGCCCGTCACTTCGCAGTTCTGGATGATGTCGACGCCGCGCGTGTCGGCGGCGCGCGCGAACCCCCACGCCACCGCATCGTGACGAACGCTGCCGCCACGCGGCTGCAGCAGCCCGCCGAGCACCGGGAAGCGCGCGTTCGGCGAACAGTCGACGAGCGGGGCGAGTTGCTTGACCTCTTCGCGGCTCACCAGGACCGAGTCGATCCCGTTGAGGCTGAACGCATTGCCGCGCCGGATCGCGGCATCGCGCTGCGCCGGCGTGTGGAACACGTTGAGCGCGCCGCGCTGGCTGAGCATGACGTTGTAGTTGAGGTCCGCCGACAGGCCTTCCCAGAGTTTGAGCGAGTGCTCGTAGAACTGGCTGTTCTCCGAACACAGATAGTTCGAGCGGACGATCGTCGTGTTGCGGCCGATATTGCCATTGCCGAGGTAACCCTTTTCGAGCACCGCGACGTTGGTGATGCCATGATTGCGCGCCAGGTAGTAGGCGGTCGCGAGGCCGTGACCGCCTCCGCCGACGATCACGACGTCATATGACTTTTGCGGCTCCGGGTTGCGCCACACCTTCGGCCAGTTCCTGTGGCCGCTCGCGGCGTTGCGAATGATCGCACTCAGGGAGTAACGCATGCGTCTTCTCCCCCGATCAGTTCGGTCATGTTTCCGGCGTTCTCCATGTCCCAAAGGGCGGAAAGGGTCGCCTCGATACGACCTTCGCTCCATCCGGCGAACGCCGCGCAGCTCGTGAATTTTGCCGCGAGGGCGTCATCGGACATGGGCGTTTCGGCAGCGCCGGTTGGTGTGCCGAGAAAATCCGTGACCTTGGCTCCGTCCCCCATTTCGATGGTGACCCGAGCGCATTCGGGAAAATGCGGCTGGTAGTCGGCGCCGTTCAGGTCTTCCGCCTCGACCATCTCGACCTTCTCCATGGCCGTGAGAAGTGCGGGGTCTTCAAGCACATCCTGCGCGATGTGTTCCGGGCCGAGCGATCCGAAGGCAAGCACGCAGCCGACGGCGAACGGCATTGAAAACTGGGCTTGAGCCGGCGTCTGCGGTCGATCGTAAAGAAGGCTGATCTTTACGAGGTTCGGGACGTCGCATCGCACGCGCGTGATTTTCGCCCGATCGAGGCCGTGCTGTTCGATCAGCCCTTGCGTCACCTCGATTGCCGCCTGGGTCGCGGAACACAAAGGCGCGCCCTTGACCGCAACCCCGGGCTCGACCAGACGCCAGGTGCGCCCGAGCTGCGACAGTCCCGCGGACTCCGATTTTCCCCCGTTCATCAGCTTGATCAATCCGCGGCGGTCCTCGAAGGCGTGTTGCGGCGCCGTGTTTTTTTGTGCCGCCAGCAAGGCGGACTCAACGCCGAGCCGCGCCGCCTGCCCCGCCATCACCGGCTTCGCGTCGTAACCGAGTATGGCGATCATGCCATTGGCCTGAAGCGCCGCGAGCGCAATCGCCGCCGTCGTGTCCGGCCCGTCAAGGGCGAGAGCCTTGGCCGCACCGGCGGCGGCACCGATCGCGCCAAGCGTGCCCGTCGCCCACCAGCCGCTCAAATAGTGGCTGTCGGTCAGTGTGAGACCGATCGCATAGGCTGACTCGGCACCGGCAATAAACGCCTCGAGAAATTGCGCACCTGAAACGCCCCTCTGCTGCGATGCCGCGAGGACGGCAGGCAGGATGATCGCCGACCCGTGGATGATGCCGGCATAGCAGGTGTCGTCGAAATCGAGCGCGTGTGCCGCCGTCCCGTTCGCGAGGGTCGCGCCCGGCGCGCCCGATCCCTTGTCCGTTCCAAGAACGCCGCACGGTCCGGGGCCGTAGTTCGATCCCACATGCGCAGCCATCCGCTTTGCAACCGGGGTTCGGCTGCCGGCGACCGCAACGCCGATGGTGTCGATGATGCAGCGCTTTGCGGCATGACGCACGTCATCCGGTGTTTCGGCGAGACCCAGGTCGGCGGACCATTGTCCGAGACGTTCCGCGATCGGCATTTCGGTCATGCCACCACCTTGAGCGCTTCGCCCGACCGCATGCGCACGCCATCCGGATCGAAGGCGGCACGCAGGGTGATGGTCCCGGCCGTTTGCTCCCCGGCAATATCGAGTTCAACCCGCGCGCCTTCGGGCTCCCTCAGGGCAGCGAGGTCAATCCTGGCCAGCGCGACCGGCTTGCCGACGCGGTAGCCGAACGCTGCCGACGTCGCCTGACCGGCGAGCTCACCGTCGACGTAGACCGGCTCATCTCCGATGGGGTTCGCCTCGACATCATCGAGGATGATCGTGACGAGTTGCGAGGAAACGCCGTCCGCGCGCTGCCGCGCCAGCGCCTCGGAGCCGATGAACGGCTCCCGCCTCTTGACCGCAAAGCCGAGACCGGCCTCGAGCGGCGTCGTATCGCTGTCGAGATCGTGCCCCATGGCGAGAAACCGTTTCTCGATCCGCATCGACGTCTGCGCATACAGCCCGGCCGGCGTGGCGCCGGCATCGGCCAGGGCATCGTAGAGCCCGGCGGCATCCACGCCCGCGCAGGTCAGCTCGAACCCGTACTCGCCGACATAAGAAAGGCGCGCGGCGAGGACTTCGACGCCGCCCAGGCTGAACGTCCCATGCCGGAAATATCCGAGGCCGTTGATTTCGCCACCGCCCAGCTCGTCAACTATTCGCGCCGCTTCAGGCCCCATCAGCCCCAGGACCGCCAAGTTCTCGGTTTCATTGACAATTTCGACACGCTCATCATCCTGCAAATGGGCCGCGAGCCACGCCATATCCCGCCTGATCGCAATGGTCCCGACATAGAGACGGTAGTCGTCGGCGGCCAGCCGCAATGCGGTGAAGTCGCTCTCGGTCCCGCCACGCAGGTTCAGCATGGCCGTGTAGATCGCGCTGCCGGGCGGGCGGCTCATGTCGTTGGCGCAAACGCGATTGAGAAAGCTCTCGGCGTCGGCACCCGTGATCCTGATCTTGCCGAAGGTCGACTGATCGAAGACCGCCGCATGCTTGTGCGCCGCTTCGACTTCGGCACCAACCTGATCGAACCACTCGGGACGGCCGAAGGTCAGTTCGGGTTCACCCGAGCAACCGAAATATTGCGGCCGCTCCCATCCGTACACTTGCGCAAAGCGGGCGCCGGCCTCGACCCACTTCCCGTGAAGCGAGGTCCTGCGCAGGTCGCGCCCCGTCTTCCACTGATGACCCGGATAGGCAATGGCATAATGCTCACCCAGAACCTCCGGCGCGCGCGCCATGAGAAAGCCCAGCTCGTTCTGCACGTCCGGGAACCTCGCGGGATGAACTTCATCGAGCGCGAAAGGTGGCGCCCCGTCGACGATCCAGTGCGCGAGCGCCCAGCCCGCGCCGCCGCCGGTGGCGATCCCGACCGAGTTCATGCCGCAGCACAGCCAAAGCCCGTCGATATCCGGCGCGGGCCCGAGCAGAAAGGACCCGTCGGGCGTGAAACTCTCCGGTCCGTTGAGCAGCATGCGAACCTCTGCGCTCTCAAGCACCGGCAGTCGGTGGAGTGCGTTGAGCATCATCGGCTCGAAATGGTCCCAGTCCTCGTTCAGGAGCCCGAACGCGAAGTTCTCGCCAAGGGTCGCCGGATCAATCGCCTTGCCCATGGGCTCGAAGCACCCGACCAGGAGGCCGCCGACCTCGTCGCGGATATAGAGGTGAGAGTCATGATCCGACAGGGTCGGCAAATGGCCGCCGATCCCCTCGACCGGCTTGGTCAGAAGATAGAAATGCTCACACGGCAGAACGGGCACCCGGGTCCCGGCCATCGCGCCGAGTTCGCGGCTCCACAGGCCTCCGCAGATGATCACGTTGTCGGCGCGCACATCACCGGCCGCGGTCTTCACACCGGCGATCCTGTCGTCGCTTTTCAGGAAGCCGGTCACGGGCGTGTTCTTGAAAATGCGGGCGCCGTGTGCCTTGGCGCCCTTGGTCAGCGCCTGGCAGAAGTCCGACGGGTTCACGCGTCCGTCGTCCGGCGACCAGATCGCCCCGATGACGTCGTCGAAGTTCGCAACCGGCCATAGCCGGCGGAGCTCGTCGACGCCGATCTCCTCGCCACGCACACCGTAGCCTTTGGCCAGAGCAGCCTGACGGCGGATGTGCGTCAGGCGATCTGGATTGGTCGCGATCGAGATCGACCCGGTCTGATACCAGCCGGTCTGCTGGCCGGTCTCTGTCTCGAGGTCGGCATAGAGCCTGGCGCTGTATTGAATGAGCCGCGTCAGGTTCCGGGTCGACCGGAGCTGGCGCACCTGCGCCGCGGAATGCCAGGTGGTGCCCGAGGTGAGTTGATTGCGCTCCAGAAGAATGGCGTCGGTGATACCCGATTTCGCCAGGTGATAGAGGACCGAGCATCCCATCGCCCCGCCGCCAATGACCACCGCCGACGCGTGGTTCGGCAAGGTTCGCTCCGCGGACATGAGACCCTCTCCTCCCCCAGCTCCGAGACACTCCGCCGGGCCGCGCTTGATTCATATTGAAACATGTGTTTCAATAACTGCGCTCTCTTATTACATATATTACGAAAAGAACCGGCGAGTCCATCGCCAATGCGAGGTACAGGGGGTGCAGGCGTCCGGATCCATAGAGGACAGGGTCATGTCCCGTTTCGACGGGCTGAGCCCGAAGCTGCGACGCGCCGCCGAGTTCGTGGTCGAACACCCCGACGAGGTGGCAACGCGCACGCTGCGCCAGGTCGCCAAGGCCGCCGACATCACCCCACCGACCCTTTCGCGGCTCGCCCGCGCGCTCGATTGCGAGAGCTACGAGGAGCTTCGCGAGATCTGCCGCGGGGAGCTCAAGCGGCGCAATCGCGTCCTTGCCGACAAGGCGGAAGCGCTGCTGCAGATCTCGACCGAAGGCGCGCCGGGCGCGAAAACGGGCGTGTTCGTGTCCCAGGCCGGCGCGGCAATCGAGAACATTCAGGAGCTGATCGAGGGCATCGACCTGGAAAAGCTGCGCGCGACGGCGATTACGCTGGCCAAGGCGCGCAAGGTTGTTCTTTTCGGAACGTCGAGCGGTCTCGCGGTTGCCCAGTACTTCGCCTGCATGGCCCGGCTCGGGTTCGACAACTGGCGTGTCGCCGGAGCCGACGGCTCGCTGTGGTCGACAAGTCTTTCTGACGTTGGCCGGGGGGACGCGGTTTTCCTCGCGTCGATCCAGCCCTACGGCAACCTGCCGGTGCGCGCTGCCCAACAGGCGCGCGACGCGGGCGCCGACGTGATTGTCATCACGGACGGTCTCGCCTCACCCTATGTCCCGATCGCGTCGCAGTGTTTCATCGTCGGGACCGAAGGCCCGCAGTTCTTCCCGTCGCACACCGCAATTCTCGTGCTGATCGAGGGATTGATGGGCATGGTCGTGCGGCGCGGCGGCAAGGCGGTGGCGAAACGCATACAGCAATCGGAATCGTTGGCCCACTCGATCGGGGAGTATTGGGTGAACTGATACAGGCATGAGCCGAAGGCGGATTGCACAACCATAGGTTTTAAAGTGAGATGATTGTCAGTGGACCGACGAACGGTCCTGAACCGTGTAGGGAGGAGAGTGAAATGAAGTTGAAGTCTATTGCGTTTGCCGGCCTGGCCGGTGTCTTCGCGGCGACCGTCTTTTCGGCCACGGCGTCCGCCGAAGTCTGCAAGAACGAAACCTGGAAACGGGCCATGGAGCGCGGCAAGCTGATCGTCGGCGTCAAGGCCGATTACAAGCCGTGGGGTTTCCGCGATTCCAGCGGCAAGATTGTCGGCATGGAAGCCGACATGGCCAAGGACGTCGCCGACACGATGGGTCTTGACCTCGAACTCGTCGCCGTTCAGTCGTCCAACCGGATGCAATTCCTCGAACAAGGCAAGATCGACCTGATGATCGCGACCATGTCTGACCGTCCCGACCGCCGCAAGGTCGTGGGCATCGTCGGGCCGAACTATTACACCTCCGGCACCAACATTCTCGCGCCGAAGGCCCTCGGAATCAAAAGCTGGAGCGATCTGAAGGATAAGCCGGTATGTGGCAAGCAGGGCGCGTTCTACAACAAGATCGTGACCGAACGCCACGGCGCGAAGGTGATCGCCTTCACCGGAAACGCGGAAGCCAAGCAGGCGCTGCGCGACAAGAAGTGCATTGCCTGGGTCTACGATGACTCGTCCATCATGTCCGATCTTTCCTCGGGTCAATACAACGACTTCGAGATGCCGCTGAGTTCCGAGGATGACAACCCATGGGCGCTCGCGGTTCCCAAGGCGGAAGTCAATTGCGTTTTCGGACGCTTCATGTCCGGCATGCAGTACTACTGGCTCCAGTCCGGCAAGCTCGTCGAGCTTGAAAAGAAATGGGGCATCCAGCCGACCAAATTCCTCGCCGACCAGCAGGCGCGGTTCAAGGACTGGCTTGCCGACAAGAACTAGGCAGCACTAGGATTTGACTCCGGGAAGCGAGGAGGCGCTTCCCGGAGCCATCCGGCATTTTTTGAAGCGTCGGGGGGAGCATGCTTCAGGCGATACAGGACTATTTCCGGGACCTCTACGAGGCTCATCCGAGCTGGAACTTCATCTATATCTACGATCCGGTTCAGGCCGAACGTGTCCTTGACGGGTTGTTGATGACCATCTGGCTGTCGGTCGTTTGCGTCATCCTTTCGGTCGTCATCGGTGTGCTGGGCGCCTGGCTGCAGGGTTCTCCCGTGCGCTGGATCCGCGCGATCGTTCAGGGCTACATCCAGTTCTTCCGCAATACCCCTCCCCTCATTCAGCTCCTGTTTTTCTACTTTGCGCTCGGCCAGTTCACGCCGAAATACTCACCCGACGGCTGGCTTGAAGTGCCGATCATCTCCAATGTCGGCTGGGCGATTATCTCCCTTTCATTCTTCGCCGGCGCCTTCAACGTGGAGATCTTCCGCTCCGGCATCGAGGCGGTTCCCGAGTCGACAAAGGAGGCCTCCGAGTCCCTCGGGATGAACCGCCTGCAGACCTACGGCTATGTGGTCCTGCCGCTCGCGTTCCGCGTCAGCCTGCCGGCGCTCAACAACAACCTGGTCAATCTGGTGAAGACGACGACGCAGGCCATCGTCATCGCCGTGCCGGAGCTGCTCTATCAACTTGTGAGCATCTACAACGACTACTCGACCGCGCAGAACGCCTGCATGGTGCTGATGTTCGTGGTCTATATCGGGCTTGTCGGCATTCTCGTGCTCACGATGAACCGGTGGGAACGCGCCATGCGCATCCCGGGATACGGAGCGTGACCATGAGCGCACGGCACCGCATACCCGGCATCACGGCGACGGCGACGACCGATCTTCCGGTCCTGAAGCCCTTCACCGCAACGCCGTCCGGTCAGGACGATATCGGCTTCTGCCGTTTCCTGGCGAACCTGTCGCCGCAAACGATTGCTTTCTTTGTGATTGTCGTCACGCTGTGGCCGGTGGCCGCCCTGGCGCAGGCCAAATATACGCTCGGCGACGCCTTTGACGCGCTGTGGAAGTGGATTCCGTTCCTCGTCACCAAAGGTTTCGCGCTGAACATTCTCATCAGTTTCCTGACCATGGCGATCGGCACCTTCGCCGGCGTGTTGCTCGGCCTGTGGCAGATCTCGCCGAACCGATACGTTCAGAAGTTTGCCTGGGCGACGACGCAGGCGTTTCGCAATTCGCCATGGCTGGTGCTGCTGTTCATCGTCATGCTCGCCTTCCCCTTCGAGGTCAGGATCGGCAGCGTGACCATTCCCATCCCCGACTGGATGAAGGCGGTGTTCGGGCTGTCATTGCCGATCATGGCGAACATCTCCGAAGTGGTGCGCGGCGCAATCATGTCCGTTCCGACAGGCCAGTGGGAGGCGTCGGAATCGCTCGCCTTCTCGCGCCGCCAGGTCCTTTGGCAGATCATTCTGCCACAGTGCTTCAAGCGCATGATCCCGCCATGGATGAACTGGTACGCGATCCTCACCATGGCGACGCCGCTGGTCTCGCTGCTCGGCGTCGAGGAGATCGTCACCCTGTCGCGGCAGGCCATGGAAGGCGAGGACAACCATCCCGAACTGCTGATCCCGTTCTACGGGTTCTGCCTCGTGATCTTCTTCGTTTACTGCTACCCGATCGCGCGCTGGACGATCAGCCTGGAGCGCAAGTTCTCGGTGAAACTCTGAGGAGCCAACGTCATGGCCGAAACCGCCTGGACAGACAAAGACCCGATGGTCAGCGCCAAGGACGTCCACAAGTCCTTTGGCGATCTGGAAGTGCTCAAGGGCATTTCCATGGATGTCATGAAAGGGGAGTGCATCTGCATCATCGGACCGTCCGGCTCGGGCAAGTCGACATTCATCCGCTGCATCAACGCGCTGAATCCGATCAACGCCGGCTCGATCCTGGTCGAAGGACAGGAGGTGAACGACCCGCAACTGAACAAGCTGGAGCTGCGCAAGAAGGTCGGCATGGTGTTCCAGCAATACAACCTGTTTCCGCACAAGACCGCGCTCGAGAACATCATGATGGCGCCGCTCAAGGTCCTGAAACAGGAGAAGTCGGAGGTGGAGGCGCGGGCCCGCGATCTCATCAAGAAGGTGCGCCTGGACGGCAAGGAGGACAGCTATCCGGGCGAACTGTCGGGCGGCCAGCAGCAACGCGTGGCGATCGCCCGCTCGCTGGCGATGCGCCCCGACGTGATGCTGTTCGACGAGGTGACCGCGGCGCTCGATCCTGAAACGGTCAAGGAAGTGCTGGTGACGATCCGCGAGCTCGCTGAGGAAGGCATGACGTGCATCCTGGTGACCCACGAGATGGGCTTCGCGCGCGAGGTCGCCAACCACATCTACTTCACCGACCGCGGCATCATCGTCGAGCATGGGCCACCGAAAACATTCTTCACCAAGGCCAAGGACCCGCGGACCAAGGAGTTCCTGAGCCAGATCCTGTAGCGTGAACCGCACCGCACGCGGCGCGGCAAGGCACCTCGATTGAGTCTTGTCTCACATCTCGAATGCAGCGCGACCGGCGCGACCTATGCCCACGACCGGTTCCGCAATGTTTCCGACGCGAACGCACCCTTGCTGGTGCGCTACGACCTCGATGCGCTGAAAGCCGCGGTCTCGAAGGACACGCTTGCCGCGCGTCAGCCGGAGATGTGGCGCTATCTGGAATGGCTGCCGATTGCGCACCCTTCCGATGTCGTGAGCCTGGGCGAGCCGATGACGCCCCTCCTGCCCCTCACCCGGCTGGCCGAGGGCCAGGTCGTCGTGAAAGACGAGGGCCGGATGCCGACGGGAAGCTTCAAGGCGCGCGGTCTGGCCGTTGCGGTTTCGATGGCGAAATCGTTCGGGATCACGCATATCGCCATGCCCACCGCCGGCAATGCGGGCGCCGCGCTCGCGGCCTACTGCTCGCATGCCGGCATCCGCAGCACCGTCTTCTGCCCCGACGACGCGCCGGAGACGACCATCCGCGAGATCGCCTTCCACGGCGCGGATACCTACCGGGTCAACGGCCTGATCAATCATTGCGGGGAAATCGTCGCCGCGGGCACGAAGGAGATCGGCTGGCTCGATCTGTCGACGCTGAAGGAGCCCTACCGGATCGAGGGGAAAAAGACGATGGGGCTCGAACTCGCCGAACAGTTCGGCTGGGAGTTGCCCGATGTCATCTTCTATCCGACCGGCGGCGGAACCGGTCTCATTGGCATGTGGAAGGCATTCGACGAACTGCAGGCAATCGGCTGGATCGGCAACAAGCGCCCGCGCATGGTCGCGGTGCAATCCACGCGCTGTGGCCCGCTGGTCAAGGCGTTCGACGAGGGCCATGACGAAGTGCGCGAGCCCTGGGAGAATGTGGAGACGCTGATCCACGGGGTGCGTGTTCCCAAGCCGTTCGGCGACCGCCTGTGCCTCAAGGTTCTGCGGGAGAGCGGCGGGTTCGGCTCGATGGTTGATGATGACGAAGTCGTCGAGGCGCGCGCCGCGGTCGCCCGCGAGGAAGGCATACATTTGTCAATCGAAGGTGCGGCCTGCTTCGTCGCCTGGCGGCAGGAGGTGCGCAACGGCAGGATAAACGCCGATGACCGGGCCATCCTGTTCAATTGCGCGAGCGGCCTGAAGGCGGACCTACCGCCGGTGGAAACGCGCATCGACCGGACCCGTCCGATTGACTATTCTCGGCTCCTCTGACGTATCCTCAGACAGAGTTCCTGCTGATGCTCTCACCTGTTTCACAGACCTTTCTCGGCGTGCCCGCCGTTTCGCTCGACGATGTCACGGCCGACGATGTTGTGATCCTCGGCGCGCCCGAGGCGACACCCTATACGCCCGGCGAGCCGTCTCATTGCCGCGACGCACCTTCAGCGGTCCGCGCCGCGACAGCGCGTCTGGGTGAATGGGCGGGACACTACGACTTCGATCTGGGCACAACACTGATCCCCGAAGGCGGGCGCAGGATTTGCGACGCGGGCGACGTTGCGGGTGATCCGGCAAATCCGGAGGAAAACCGGACGCGCATCACCGCTGCAGTGGCCCGTGTTCTCGAAGCCGGCGCGGTGCCGGTTGTCATCGGCGGAGACGACTCGGTGCCCATTCCGGTGCTCGGCGCGTTTGCTGCGTCCGGACCCATCTGGGTGGTGCAGGTGGATGCCCATATGGACTGGCGTGATGAGCGCGACGGCGTGCGCGAGGGATGGAGCAGCCCCATGCGGCGAGCCTCGGAATTGGCGTGGGTGGAGGGCATCGTTCAGATCGGCATTCGCGGCGTCGGCTCGGCCCGGCCGGCCGATGTCGAGGCGGCGAAGGGTTACGGCGCGAACATCTTCACCGCGCGGGAGGTGCATGCGGACGGGATTGCCAGGGCGGTCGAAGCCCTGCCGCGGGGTGCGCGTTGCTTCCTGACGATCGATTGCGACGGGCTCGATCCGGCGGTCATTCCCGCCGTGCTGTCGAAGGTGCCGGGCGGTCTCACCTACTGGCACATCATCGAGCTCATTGAAGGCGTGTGCGCACGGGGCACGCTGGTGGGAGCCGACGTGGTTGAGCTGGCGCCGCAACTCGATGTGAACGGTCTCGGCGTCCGCACCGCGGGGCGAATGATCGCTTATCTTGCCGGCATGTGCGCGAAACCCTCCTCTGGCTGAATAGTCCTATTGAAATCAATGAGTTTGCTGACCAGGCATCCGTTTAAGGATATCTGCATCATTGACTCTGCATCATGAAACTGATTAGAACAAAATAAGAACATTTTTGCTACTCTGACGGGAAATGATGCATGGCTTGCCCGATATCGACGCCTTACGCAGTGCCGTCCGCGCCATTGAAAGACCGCGGGCCCGCTTCGCGCGCGACCTGTCCTTCGGGTGCACGCAGGCGGATGACGTGCTGGGCAAGACCCTTGTCAGCGGACGCATGCATGAACTCGGCGGCGCGGCGGCCACCCTGTTCGCGAGCGTTGTGCTGGCGCGCAGCGAAGGCCCCATCCTGTGGTGCGCGCAGGACGGCTTCGCATGCAGCCTTTACCCGCCGGGCCTGGCACAGGCAGGGCTCGATCCGCAGCGGATTGTCCTGGTTCGGCTCAAGCGCGCGGACGACCTCCTGCATACCGCCCATGAGGGCCTGCGCGCCGGCTGGCACATTGCGCTGCAAACGATGCGCGGGTTCGATCTCGGTGCGGCACGGCGGTTGCAGCTTGCCGCCGAGAACGGCGGCGGGCTTGGCCTTGTCGTCGCCATGGACCGGAGCGCGGATGCACCGGTTCTGCCCTCCGCGACGACACGCTGGCATGCCGTGCTGGCCGCCCGCGCACTCTGGCCCGCGCCAATCGATTTGCATCTTCACCTGACGCGCAACCGCAGCGGCCTGCCGGGCCAATGGACGATGGAGTGGGATTATGCGTCGCGTTCTTTCTCTCTGGTTCCCTCATCTCGCGATCGACAGGGTGACACGGCGCGACGTGTCCCTGCGTGACATTCCGTTTGCGTTCGTGTCTGAAAGCACAAACTGCATCACGCTTTACGCGGTAAATGGACCGGCACGCAGCTCCGGTGTTGCGGAAGGCATGTCGCTCAGCGACGCACGCGCCGTCTGCCCGCAGCTCGCAACCCGTCCTGCCGACCCGCGTGCCGATGCGCGCCTGCTCAGGAGCCTGGCGCGCTGGATGCAGCGCTACAGCCCGTTGATCGCATTCGACAAGCCGGACGGCCTCTTTGCGGATATGAGCGGTGTCGCACATCTGTTTGGCGGCGAAACGGAAATGATTGCCGGGCTGACGGGGAAGCTGGAACGCTTCGGCATTTCCATCCGCGCCGCCCTTGCCGATACGGCCGGGGCAGCGTGGGCGCTCGCGCGCCATGGCTGCGGATGCACCATCGTGAGCCCCGGCGCGCAACGCGCCGCGCTGTCGCCGTTGCCGGTCGCGGCGCTGCGCGTCGGCGAAGAGGTCGCCCAACTGAGCCGGCGGCTCGGCCTCAAGACGGTTCGCGACCTCTATCCGCTGCCGCGTGCATCGATGGCCTCCCGCTTCGGCCTCGAGACCCTCAAGCGGCTCGATCAGGCACTCGGCCACGAGGATGAACCGCTGCGTCACATCCGTTTCGTCCCGGCGCTGAAGGAGACGCTTGTCTTCGCCGAACCGATCGGACGTACCGAGGACGTGGAGGCCGCCTTGCGGCTGGTGCTTGAGCGTCTATGCGTACGCCTGGAGCAAAAGGAGAAGGGGGCCCGCCTCACCGCCTTCACCATCGAGCAGGTCGACGGCACCCGACAGACGCTCACCATCGCCACGGCACAACCCAACCGCTCCCCGAGGGCCCTCCTGCATCTCTTCCGTGACCAGCTCGACAAGCTCGATGCCGGTTTCGGCATTGAACGGGTGTATGTGAGCGCCGAGCGGTGTGAGCCTCTCAGCACGGCGCAATTGAGCACGCCGGGGAAAGAAGCACGGCTTGAGGGCATCACGGATTGCGGCCTGATCGACCGTCTCGTCAACCGGTTCGGCTATGACCGCGTGCTGCGGCTGGCACCCGCCGAGAGCCATCTGCCGGAGCGCGCCTGGCTTGCCTTTTCCGCAGCCGATACCCCGCCTCATGCGTGCTGGAGTGCGCCCGTCGCGGCGCGGCCCGTGCGCCTGCTCTCACCGCCCGAACCGGTCACGGCCGAGGCCCATGCCGACGGCAAAACGCCCCCTGCCGCCATTCAGTTCCGCGGCAGACTTCTGGACCTGGTGCCGCTCGGCGGGCCGGAAAGGATCGAGCCCGAGTGGTGGCACGACGACCCGGCCTGGCGGTCCGGCGCACGCGAATACTGGTGGGTGCGTGACGGAGACGGGCGTCATCTGTGGCTGTTCCGCGTCGGCGGCCCGCGCGCCCATGGCGCATGGTTCGTGCACGGTTTCGGGAGCTGAGGCATGGCGTATGTCGAGCTGCACGTGCGCACCAATTTCTCCTTCCTGCACGGAGCGTCGCATCCGGAAGAATATGTCCGCCGTTCGATTGAACTCGGCCACCCCGCCGTCGCCATCACCGACACCAACACGCTTGCGGGCGTGGTGCGTGCCCACAGCGAAGCCAAACCGTGCGCGCAGAAGATCCTGGTCGGCGCGGAACTGGAACTCGCGGACGGCCAGCGCCTGGTTGCGCTGCCCATTGACCGCTCCGCCTATGGACGGCTGTCACGCCTCATCAGCACCGGCCGCCGCCGGGTCGAAAAAGGCTCCTGCGAACTGCACGCCGAAGACATCGGGAGATACGGGCAGGACACGCTGTTCGTCGTGCTCCCGCCCGACGAGCCGGATGCGGGTTTCGCGGCACAGCTCGATCACTGGCGTCAAACCTTTCCCGGCAACGTCTACCTTGCCGCAAGCCACCTTTACCGCGGAGACGACGCAAAGCGGATTGCAGGCCTGTCGGCCCTGGCCGACGAGGCCGGTATTCCGCTGGTCGCCACGAACGATGTGCTCATGCATGTCTGCGAGCGGCGCGCGCTTGCCGACGTGCTCACCTGCATCCGCGAGAAATGCACCATCGACACGGCGGGCCTGCAGGTTCTGAAGAACGCCGAACGGCATCTCAAGAGCGCCGATGAGATGCGCCACCTGTTCGAAGCGTATCCGGAGACCGTTGCACGCACGGTCGAGATCGCCGACCGCATCACGTTCAGCCTCGATGATCTGCGCTACGAATATCCCGACGAGGTCTCCGCCGGACGCGACCCACAGGAGGAACTCGAGCGGCTGGTCGAACGGGAAACGCACAACCGCTACCCCGAAGGCGCGCCGGACAAGGTCCGCGACATGCTGGCCCATGAGCTCAGGGTCATCCGCGGCCTACGCTACGCGCCCTATTTTCTGACCGTCTATGACATCGTGCGTTATGCGCGCGCGGAAGAGATTCTGTGTCAGGGCCGCGGATCGGCGGCCAACTCGATCGTCTGTTTCGTGCTCGGCATCACCAGCGTCAGCCCCGACCGCATGGACATGGTGTTCGAGCGGTTCGTGTCGGCGGAGCGCAATGAACCGCCGGATATCGACGTCGATTTCGAGCACGAACGGCGCGAGGAGGTCATCCAGTACATCTACGAGAAATACGGGCGCGAGCGTGCAGGGCTTGCGGCCACCGTCATCTCCTACCGGGCCCGCAGCGCCATCCGCGAGGTAGGCAAGGCGCTCGGCCTTTCGACCGATACCGTTTCCGCGCTGGCAAGCCAGGTCTGGGGCTGGTCGGAAACCGGCCTGAACGAGGCGCGCGTGCGCGAGGTCGGGCTCGATCCGGACGATCCCCGACTCAGGCTCTGTCTTGTGCTCACCGAGGAGTTGATGGGCTTCCCGCGTCACCTCTCCCAGCATGTCGGCGGGTTCGTCATGACCCGCGGGCGGCTCGACGAGGTGGTGCCGGTGGAAAACGCGGCGATGGAAGACCGCACGGTCGTCGAGTGGGACAAGGATGATCTCGACGCGCTCGGCATCCTCAAGGTCGACGTTCTGGGACTCGGCATGCTGACCTGCATCCGCAAGGCATTCGATCTGCTCAAGCTTCACTATCGGCTTGCATACACCCTCGCTTCGCTTCCGGAAGGCGATGACGCCGTCTACGACATGTTGTGCAACGCCGACTCTCTCGGCGTGTTTCAGATCGAATCCCGCGCGCAGATGAGCTTCCTGCCGCGCATGCGCCCGCGCAATTTCTACGACCTCGTCATCGAAGTGGCGATCGTCCGTCCGGGGCCCATTCAGGGTGACATGGTTCACCCCTATCTCAGACGCCGAAACGGCGAGGAGCCGGTGGAGTTTCCATCGGAAGAGATGCGCGAGGTGCTCGGGCGGACGCTGGGCGTGCCGCTGTTTCAGGAACAGGCCATGCGCATTGCCATCATCGGCGCCGGGTTCAAGCCGGACGAGGCCGACCAGCTACGCCGCGCCATGGCCACCTTCCGCAAGACCGGCACGATCCATACGTTCCGGGAAAAATTCATCTCCGGAATGACGGCGCGCGGCTACGAGCAGGATTTTGCCGAGCGCTGTTTCCGGCAGATCGAGGGGTTCGGCGAATACGGCTTTCCCGAGAGCCACGCGGCGAGCTTCGCCCTGCTCGTCTACGTTTCGTCCTGGCTCAAATGCCATTACCCGGCCGTTTTCGCCTGCGCTCTGCTCAACTCCCAGCCGATGGGCTTCTACGCCCCGGCGCAGATCGTGCGCGACGCGCGCGCTCACGGCGTCGAGGTGCATCCGCCGGACGTCAATTACTCCGGCTGGGATTGCACGCTGGAACCGACGCAAGACAGCTTTGCCTTGCGGCTGGGCCTGCGCCAGATCAAGAGCCTCGGCGAGGATGACGGAGAGTGGATCGCCGCGGCGCGCGGCAACGGCTACGCGCAACCGGAAGATCTGTGGCACAAGGCCGGGGTGCGCCCGAAGGTCCTGGAGATTCTGGCAAACGCCGACGCCTATCGCTCAATGGGCGTGGAACGGCGCGAGGCGCTCTGGCGCATTGCCGGGCTCAAGGGAGAGAAACCGCTCCCGCTGTTCGCCCATGCCGGCGAGGATGACCGGGGCGCGGACCTGCCCGTCGACTTGCCGGCCATAACGGAGGGCGAACATGTCGTTCAGGACTACACGTCCATGCGGTTGACACTGCGCGCCCATCCCATTTCCCTGCTCAGACCCCGGATGCCGCCCGCACGGGAAAACGGGACGCTGCTGACGACAGACGACGGCACCTGGATTAGCGTTGCCGGGCTCGTGCTCGTGCGCCAGCGGCCCGGCACGGCAAAGGGCGTCGTGTTCGTCACTCTGGAAGACGAAACCGGTGTCGCCAACGTCATCGTCTGGCCGAAAATCCTGGAGCGCTTCCGCCGCGTGGTGATGACCGCGCGGCTGTTGCGCGTGAGCGGGCGTTTGCAGCGCGAAGGGCTCGTCGCGCATCTGGTTGCAAACAGACTGGAAGATTTCTCTCACCTGCTCGACACGCTCGACGAGACCCAGCCGCTTACGCCCAAACGTTCGCGTGCGGATGAATTCGACAACCTCCCCCGCCCGGACCTGCGCGAACACATCATCCGCCGAGCCATCAAAAAGCCCGCCCCGCCGCGCCATCCGCGCGAGCAGGCCAAAATACTTTTTCCGTCACGGGATTTTCACTAGAGCCGAAAGATCGAGCCGCGCCTCATCCGGCAATCGCACGTGTGCCGAGAAATCCGAGCCACGCCGAAATGCCCGTCAGGAAAGTACCCCAGGCAATATCGACAAGCGAAACCGTCAGCGACCAGTTGCGCAAGGTGGCGTAGTTGGTCATGTCGTAAGTTGCATATGCGAAAAAGCCGAACAGCGCGCCATAGATGAGTGCGGTCGCGGCGGATTGCTCCCTGAGCGCGGGCGCCACGGCAAAAATGATGATTCCAACAACGTAGATCGAATAGAATGCGACCGCCGCACCGATGTTCGGCTTTTCAAGCAAGAGATCCCCCAGCCTGTCGAAATAAAACCGCTTTGCGATCTTCGAAAGCCAGACGAAATCAATACCGAGGAAAACCGCTGCCGTGACGGCGTAAGCAGTTAGATATTGGACCATATTTGCTGTCCTGTAGCTCGCCTACCCACTACGTACCCCGGTGCAGATCGGATCACGCCGACGCCGCCCGCCAGCAGTGATCCGCACCTTCACGTGACGCGTAATTTTTTCGAACAATCCTTACAGGGCGCCTTATGAGCAGACTGAACATTGCGGTCATAGGATCTGGCATTTCCGGCCTCTCTTCGGCGTGGCTGCTGGCGAAACAGCACCGCGTGACCCTCTACGAAGCGGATGACCGGCTTGGCGGACACGCAAACACGTCCTACGTGGAAACGCCCGAGGGAACGGTCGGGATCGACACCGGCTTTATCGTCTATAACGAGCTCAACTATCCCAACCTGACCGCCTTCTTCCGGCATCTCGGCGTCGTTACAGAACCGACCGAAATGAGCTTCGCGTTATCGCTTGACGGTGGCGCGTATGAATATGCGGGCAGCGGCTTCACCGGCTTCTTCGGCCAGTACCGTAACTTGATCAATCCCGCGCACTGGCAGCTCCTGCGCGACGTTTCCAGGTTCTTCAAGACGGCGCCCGATCGCGTGCGCGATGTCCCGTCCGACATGACACTCGGCGACTTCCTCTCGCTGGAAGGCTACTCGGCTGCATTCGTGCACGATCATATCGTGCCAATGGGCGCCGCAATCTGGTCGACGCCCATGGCCGACATGCTCAGATTTCCGGTGCGCAGCTTCGTCAATTTCTATGCTAACCACGGCATGTTGCAGTTCCGCGGACGCCCGGCCTGGCGCACGGTTACCGGTGGCAGCCGGAACTATGTCGACCGCGTTGTCTCCGACGGCGGCTTCGAAGTCGTACGCGGCGCGCCAGTCGAGCGGGTCGCGCGGAACGAGCACTACGTGCATATCTCCGACGCCCGCGGCGTCATCCGGCCCTTCGATCACGTGGTCATCGCCGCACATGCGGACCAGGCCCTGGACATGCTGGACGAGCCGCACCCGCTCGAAGCACTGCACCTCGGCCGGTTCGGCTATGAGGAAAACCTCGCGCTTTTGCATACGGATACCCGCTGGATGCCCAGGCGCAAGCGGCTGTGGTCAAGCTGGAACTACCTCAAGAGCGGGCCCGGCCACGAGGAACGTCTGAGCCTGACATACTGGATGAACAGGCTGCAGAATCTGAAGACGAAGACCAACTACTTCGTTACGCTCAACCCGACAGCGGAAATTCACCCCAAGGCAGTCATTGGCGAATTCAACTACACCCATCCGATCTTCAGCTCCACCGCGGTCGACGCGCAGAAAGGCCTGTGGGACATTCAGGGGCTCCGGCGCACATGGTATTGCGGCAGCTATTTCGGTTTCGGGTTCCATGAGGACGGCCTTCAGAGCGGGCTGGCCGTCGCCGAACAACTGGGCGGGGTCCGCAGGCCCTGGCAGGTTGAGAACGAATCCGCCCGGATCATGCTTCCCGACACGCGAATCGGCATCGAGGCGGCTGAATGAGCACGACGGAAAGCGCACTGTTTCTCGGGACGGTCGTCCACAAGCGGCTGCGCCCACGCCGACACGCGCTGAGCTACACCGTGTTCTCCTGCCTGTTCGACTGCGATGAACTGGACAAACTGAGCAACCGTCTGCGGCTGTTTTCCTACAACCGCTTCAACCTGTTCTCGCTGCGAGACCGTGACCACACCGACGGACGCAGTCTCAAAAACCATCTGCGCGCCATCGCGGAGCGCAGCGGCCGTGGCAGCGAGATCGAACGGTTCCTGATGCTGTGTTACCCGCGGGTGATGGGATATGCGTTCAATCCGCTCACCGTCTATTTCGGCCTGGACACCGAGGACCGGGTGAGGTTGGTCATCTATGAGGTCAACAACACCTTCGGGGAGCGCAAGACATACGTGCTGCCGGCTGAACCGGACGCCGACGGCTTCGTCAACCAGGAATGCAATAAGCGCTTTTACGTGTCGCCGTTCAATTCGGTGGAAGGGCGATACAGTTTCCACGCGACCCCCTTGTCAGACAGCGAGCTGACGGTGGGTGTGGCCCTGCGGACCGACGACGGTCCTCTTCTCAAGGCGCATTTCCGCGGCCAACGCCAGGAACTGAGCGACAAATCCCTGTTGCGCGCCCTCGGCCGCACCGGATGGATGACGGTCAAGGTCATTGCCGGAATCCACTATGAGGCGTTGCGTCTCTGGCTTAAGGGCTTACGCCTCGTGCGCCGCCCGCCTCCTCCCGAGACGCCCATCACTTACGTGCAAACACCGAAAGAGACTTATTAGTGCGATGATCCATGAATTGACGGCGGGGGGGGCAACACGCCCCGGATTGATCACACGGGTTTTGACGCCCATTATCCGCGGCAGCGGCCGGCGCATGCTCAGATGGAATCCGGCAGGCTCGATCCTGCTCGAATTGCCCAACGGACAGCGCATACGCTTCGGCGCACAGTCCGGCGCCCGCGAGCCCGTTCTCAAGCTGAACAACTACGGGGTCATTGCCAAGTCGCTGCGGCGCGGCGGCGTCGGCTTCGCCGAAGCTTTCATCGACGGTGATTTCGACTGTTCGGACCTGACCGACGTGTTCCGGTTTTTCGTGCGCAACCGCGACCGCCTTGATGATACGGGCGGGCTGCTGTTCAAGGCCCGCCTGCCCGACCGGATCGCCCACCGGATCCGGCGCAATACGGTGAAAGGAAGCCGCCGGAACATTTCAGAGCATTACGACCTCGGCAATGACTTCTACCGGCTCTGGCTCGATGACCACATGAACTATTCGAGCGGTCTCTACCGCGAGAACGACGAGAGCCTTGAGCATGCGCAATCGGCAAAGATCGATCTCGTTGTCGATGCGCTTGAACTCGAAGGCGGAGAGAGAGTGCTCGAAATCGGCTGTGGCTGGGGCGGTCTTGCGCGACGCATCGCGGACGTGAAGAACGCCGCCGTTGTCGGTCTGACCCTGTCGCACGAGCAGTTATCTTATGCGCGAGAGCAAGCACAGGCGGCAGGCCTCGCGGAGAAATGCGATTTCCGGCTGCAGGATTATCGCAATGCGACGGGTCTTTACGATCGGGTCGTTTCGGTGGAGATGATCGAGGCTGTCGGGGAAGAGAACTGGCCGCGTTACTTCCGGACGCTCCATGATCGCCTCAAACCGGGTGGTTCCGCCATCATCCAGGCAATCACGATGGAGGAACGCCGCTTCGAGAAGTACCGGCGCAAGGCCGACTTTATCCAGCGCTACATCTTCCCGGGCGGCATGCTGCCCACGCAAACGGCTATTGCCACGCACGCCGACGCGGCTGGCATGACGTTCGAGCAGGTCAAGACATTCGGGCAGAGCTACGCGCTCACGCTGCGCGAGTGGCGCCGCCGTTTCGAGGACGCGTGGCCGCAGGTCGAGGCGCTTGGCTTCGACGAATCATTCCGACGCAAATGGTTGTATTATCTGACCTATTGCGAGGCCGGCTTCCTCGAAGGCGTTATCGACGTGGGCGTCTTTCGACTGCGAAAAGCATAGAGCCGCTTCGACCAAATCGGAGCCGTCAGGCGTCCTTTTTCATGATGAAGGTCTTCACAACCCAGAAGAACAGGGCGTTCGGCATGCGCCGCAACAATTTCATGCCGAGAACGAAGCCCTTGGGAAAGGCGATCTCGTAGCGGCCCGCCTCGAGACCCGCCAGCATCTCTTGCGCGGCCTTCTCGGCCGTGATGATGCCCGGCATCGGAAATGTATTCTTCTCGGTCATCGGTGTGTCGACAAATCCCGGATTGACGACGGAAACCGTGATGCCGTGCGGCGCGAGTTCCGATCTGAGCGTCTCCGCGACATTGATGAGGGCCGCCTTGGTCGGTCCGTAGGCGAGAGATTTCGGCAGGCCGCGATACCCGGCAACCGAGGCAACGATTGCGATATGGCCCGCACCTCTCTTGATCATGTCCGGCAGAAGCACGTTGAGGGCGTTCATCACGCCCATATAGTTCACGTCCATGCTGGTGCGCACATGCCCCAGATCGAAATCCTCGGCCTCCATCGGAAACCATACGCCGGCATTGAGCACGGCGAGGTCGATCGCTCCCGCGGCCGTCTCGATGTCCTTCACGCATGCGACAACGGCGCTTTCGTCCGTAACGTCGAGAGGAAACGCGGTCAGGGTCGAGCCGGCGCTCGCGGCCTCGTCCAAACGCGCCTTTGAGCGCGCGGAAATGGCGACGTGTGCAACGCGTCCGTCGAGGAGCTTCGCAAGCTCAAGACCGATCCCGGAACTCGCGCCCGTGATCCAGACCGAGTTCCATTGCTCGGGCATGTCGTGTGACGCCTAGATGCCGACGAAGGGCTGAAGAAGCCGGCCGAAAAATCCCTTGTAGCGGGTCGGAGCCTCCGTCGCGACGAGACAGATGCATGGTTCCCCGGCCTCGACCTTCGGCTGATGCTCCACATGCTCGTCGAGATCGGCGATATCGCCCGGACCGAAGCGGCCCAGTTCGTCACGGTAGGCACCGGAAAGGACAAGCGTCATCTCCGAACCGCCGTGCCCGTGCTCCGGCACCGCCTTGCCAGCGGCAATCCGCAACATGTAGAGCGAGGATATCGGTGACGAGGGCAACTCGATCACATGGCGGCTCACGCCCGGAGAAATCGTCTTCCACGCGACTTCGTCGAGTGAGTTGCCGACCAACCGACGCAGCGGAACAGGAACGTCGCCGTCCTTAACAGAGATAGCCTCCCTGGTGGAGACACCCTCGCGCGGTTTCGGCGGCTGATGTCCATTTGCCTCGACTCGATCCATCAGCCGGTCGAAAGCGCCGGCGGACAACTCCGCCGTCTCGGCCTCGTCAAGCAATTGCCCGCCAACCTGCTCCGCGACACGCAACGCGTGACGGCACTCGGCGCACATACTGAGATGCGAGGCCACCACCACGGAAAAGGCCTCATCGAGATCGCCGGCGGCGTAACGCAACAGCGTTGCGCCATCAAGATGATGCTGCATGTTCACTTCACGTCCTCCAGTTCAGTCTTCAGCTTCGCGTATGCCAGACGCATACGGGATTTGACCGTGCCCAGCGGCAAATCCAGCTTCTCTGCAATCTCGCTTTGCGGCATATCGCTCAGATAGGCCAATTCAATCACCTTGCGTTGCTCAGCCGGCAACTCGCCAAGTGCTGACGCAACCCGCTCTGCCTGTTGGTTCGCCAACACTTCGTCCGCCGCATCAGCCTGGTCGGCCGGCAGTTCGAGGTCGTCCACATCTTCGTGCGGGCGCGCCGAGCTGCGGCGCAGGCGATCGATCCGCGCATTCCGCGCGATCGTGAAAATCCATGTTCCGACGCTGCCACGCTCGGGCGAATAGAGGTGAACCTTGTTCCAGAGCGTCATCATGACGTCCTGGACCAAGTCCTCCGCCTGGGAGTGGTCGGCGCCGGACTTGAGCATCAACGCCTTAACCCGGGGGCCGAAATACCGGAACAAAATCTCGAACGCCGAACGATCGCCGGTCTCGGCTATTCTTGAGACCAGCGCGCGGTGCTCATCGAACAATCGCTGACCTGCCAAGTCGTCGTCACGTCCATTCACGCGCAGAACCGCTTGCATGCAAAGACCTCTTGTTAGCCACACACGTTACGATGGCTGCGAGTCTTTGGATCACTAAACCGCAGTTTCCGGGAGATCATAAACCGATTCAGCCCGCCGGTTACATGATCGTTGTAAAAACGAGAGAATCCGGCCGGTGAGTAGCATGCCCGACAACGCACTCACAGTAGTCTGAGAGCCGCGAAATCGAGCGCCAAGGTCAGAGCCGAGAGCGCCAGCAAGGCCGCCTTACCGTCGACGATGTGGTTGGGAAACGGCTGCACCAGCAGTGGGGCGGCGAGCACCATGAGCCCGCCGCCGATCACGGCCGCATACCAGGGCAGCGTCGCGAACGCGAAATAGAGGGCGCCCAGCGCCGAGGCAATAACGACGCAGATCGAGCCCCAAAGGATGATCGCGCCTGAAGGTGTTCGCAGCGTCGGCGCGCGGGCATGCGCCGGGAAATGTCCCGCGGCGACCAGCAAGAACATGCATGAGATCAATGCCATCGCCATGAACAGCAACAGTGGAGACAGCGGCGGCAGCGGCATGTTCTGACCCGGACCCTTCCGAATTCATGGTGTGTCGGAGCCGGCAGCTTGACCCGGTCCGGTGAGGCTAACTAACATATCGTACATATATCACCAATACATTAGGGGGGATGAGTTGGCCAAGGACACACCCGCGCCGGGCGAAAAACCGGACAGGAAGAAACGCACGATCACCGAAATCCGCGACTCAAAGCACACCGGCGAAAAGATGGTCTACATGTCGGTGCCGGACTACACGTCGGCACAATGGGCCGAAATGGCAGGCGTCGATGTTGCCGTCGTCGGCGACAGCCTGGCGATGATCGCGCACGGCCACCCCAACACCATCCCGGCGACCATGGACATGATGATCCTGCACAGCCAGTCGATCCGGCGTGGCGCACCGAACACGTTCGTGCTCGGCTGCATGCCCTATCAGAGCTACAACTCGGTTGACCGGGCGCTGGTAAACGCCACGCGGTTCATGCAGGACGCAGCGTGCGATGCGGTGAAACCGCAGGGCGGCAAGAGCCAGGCGCATATTCTCAAGGCACTGGTCGATGCCGGCATACCAACGGCATCGCATATCGGGCTGACGCCGCACACGGTAGCCATGTTCGGCGGTTTCCGCATCCAGGGCCGCACAGCCGACGACGCCATGAAGATTCTCGAGGACGCGCTGGCGATCGAGGACGCCGGCTGCTTCATGCTCGAGTTCGAGGCCGTGCCGGGGCCGATCGCAAGACTGATTTCCGAGCAACTCGAGATCCCGACCATCGGCATTGGCGCCGGTGTCGGAACGGACGGTCAGATCCTGTTGTGCTATGACCTGCTCGGCGTCTTCACCGATTTCAAACCGAAATTCACCAAGCGGTATGCGAACCTCACGGAGGTCGCCGTCAAGGGCATTTCGCAATATGTGAAAGAGGTGAAAGACGGCACTTTTCCGGATGACGATCACACCTACACGGTGAACGAAAAAGAACTCGAAAAATTCTCCAAAATGGTGGAAAAGCGCAAACAGGCTTGAACCTTCGTTTCTCTATTGAGCACGCTTCGCTGATGGCAGACACGGTTGCGACGAAAAGACCAAGGACACGGAAGAGCGCGGATTCGGTCGAAACGCTGACCGATCGCGCCTACCGGCAATTGGAGGAGATGATCGTCACCCTTCAGTTCGAGCCCGGTGAAGTCCTTTCCGAGCAATCCCTGGCGCAGGACCTGCAGATCGGGCGCACCCCGATCCGCGAGGCCTTGCAGCGCCTGTCGCGCGAGGGGCTTGTGGTGATCCTGCCGCGCAAGGGCATTCTCGTGTCAGACACCAACCCGCGCGAGCAGCTTCTCGTGCTCGAGGCCCGCCGCGAGATTGAACGGCTTTTATCGCGCACCGGTGCCCGACGGCGAACCGAGGAAGAGGCGGACCAGTTGCGACAGATCGCGGCCGGCATGGACAAGGCGGCGGAGGAGAACGACGACATCGCGTTCATGCGCCTGGACCGGGAACTCAACAAGCTCGTGGCGCAGGCGGCACACAACGCCTACGCCAGCCGCGCCATGGGTTTGTTGCAGGGACTGTCGCGGCGTTTCTGGTACGTGCATTACAAGCAGGCCGCCGACCTGCCGCTCTGCGCCCGGCTCCATGCCGACCAGGCCCGGGCCATCGCCAACGGCGATCCCGAGGCCGCGGCGGTCGCCGTTGACAAGCTCATCGACTACACGGAGTCGTTCACGCGCGCGACCGTCTCTTCCGAACGCTATCCTTAGCGTCGATCAAATCCGTTCTTTTCAGCCGAAAATGCAAGCGCGCGCCCGGCGCACTTTACATACTTGCTGCACATCATTACCATATCTGTAATATATCACTGATGCGTCAAATTGACGGGGGCAGTTGGTGTCAAAGCGTTACGAGGGGGAGCGGACGATTGACGGACTACGCGTCACGGTGAACGGCGACCTCCTCCCTGATCATTCGCACGTGAAGAAGTTCACGGATTACGGCTTCGAATGGTCGTACGAGGGCGCGTCGCCGCAACAGCTCGCCCTCGCCATTCTCACGGACTTTCTCGAGGATTCCGACGAAGCCATCCGGTTCTCGGGGCCATTCATGAAAACGGTCATCGCCAACCTGGACAATGACTGGATCCTGACCGGATCGCAGGTGTCCGAGGCCTTGAACGAGATCAAGAAAGGGTGACGGGCAGGTGCGCCTCTCACCGCCGCCGCCGCATCGTCGATCGGCAGCGGAAACAATCAGCACCCAAGGGAACGCAACAAAAAGGGAGTGCAACATGAAGATGACTTTTCGCTCGGGCGCAATGCTCGTGGCTCTGACCATCGCGCTTACCGCGATGGTTGTGAGCAAATCGGTTCTGGCCGCGGAGCATAACTGGAAGATGGCAACGAGCTGGGGTGGCGGCCCGTTGATGGACATCGGCGCGAAGGCCTTTGCCAAGCGCGTGAAGGAGTTGACCGACGGCAGGGTCGAAATACAGGTCTTCCCCGCGGGTACGCTTTCCAAGGGTCTGGAAGTTCGCAGTGCCGTCAAGAAGGGCGTGGCCGAGGTCGGGCACACCTGGATGGGCTACGACTGGGGCAAGGACAAGACCGTCGTGCTGTTCGGAGGATTCGCCGGCAGCATGGACACCGAGAGAATGCTGCACTGGATCTATGAAGGCGGCGGCCTGGAGTTGTGGCGGCAATTCAACGAAGAGAAATTCGGCGTGATTTCGTTTCCGTGTTTCGCGCGTACGGCCGAGGCCTTCCTGCATTCGCGCAAGCCGGTCCGCACGCTGGACGACCTCAAGGGTCTGAAGTTCCGCACCGCCGGAGCGTGGCTGGAAATCTCCAAGGATCTTGGTGCGGCGCCGGTCACCATGCCGGGCGGCGAGGTGTTTGCGACGCTGGAGCGCGGCGCCATCGATGCCACGGAATGGGGCACCCTGTACGAGAACATCAATACCGGGTTCCACAAGATCGCGAAGTTCGTGATCATTCCCGGCATTCATCAGCCGACGGCGCCGTTCGAGGTCGTCATCAATAAGGACGCGTGGGCCAAACTCTCCGACGCTGACAAGCTGAACGTCGAGCTCGCGGCGAAACTCGTCACGGTCGAGAGCTGGATGAAGATCGGCCACGAAGACGCCAAGGCCCTGGCTTTCTTCAAGACCGAAGGCAACGAGGTGATCGAGCTCGACCCGGCGGTTCAGAAACAGGCGAAAGCTCTCGCACTGAAGTGGGCGGAGGAACAGGCGAAAGACAATCCGTGGTTCGCCAAGGTTCTCAAGAGCCAGCTCGAATATGAGAAGCTCTGGGAAAACGCCTCGAGCTACCGCAACGTGAAATACCAATAGTCGAGCCTGTCCGGTGACCCGGCCGCTTCTCCGGCGCGCCGGTTTGCCGGGCGGATCGCCTTCCTTTCCAATGATATCGGAAGCGTCTTCCGCCATGGGGGCTTGGTGCGGATGATCCAGATAATTCGGCTGATCGAACGGATCACCAGCGGTGCCGGACATCTGATCGCATGGGTGGTGCTCCCACTCATCGGCGCGACCTGCTACGAGGTGTTTTCACGTTACGTCCTCAACGCACCGACGATCTGGGCGTTCGAGGCAGGCTACATGGCGATGGGCGTTCACGCCCTGGTCGGCGCCGCCTACACCCTGCAATGCCATTCCCACATCCGGATCGACGTCCTCTATTCGCGCTTCCGCGACAGGACGAAGGCGCTGATCGATATCGCCGGATATCTGCTGCTGTTCTTTCCCGCCGTCACCTGGCTGTGTATCGGCCTGTGGGAGTACTGGACCGAAGCCCTGATCTCCGGTGAACAGTCGGGCCAATCGGCCTGGAACCCGGTAATCTGGCCGTTCCGGTTCGCCTTCTTTGCCGGCTACGCGCTCCTGTTCCTGCAAGGCATCGCCGAGGTGATGAAGGACGTGCTCTTCCTCACCGGCAAGACCGACTACCTGCAGGGCGACCGGAAGGAGTCGGTGTGATGGGCGAGTATCTCGCACTCACCATGTTTCCGGCGCTGATGGTGGCCCTGTTTCTCGGATTTCCGGTCGCGTTTTCGATGATGGGCATCGCCCTGTTCTTCGGCCTCGCAACATTCGGAACGCCGGTGATCTTTCAGTTCGTGCAGAAGGTGGACGCCGTCGCCTCGGCGTTCGAACTTGCAGCCGTTCCGCTCTTTATCTTCATGGGCGCCATGATGGAACGCTCGGGAATGGCCGAGCGGCTTTTCGAGGCGATCCATTTGTGGACGCGGCGGCTGCCGGGCGGCCTCGCCGTCGGCACGGTCATCATGTGCGTCGTGTTCGCCGCATCGAGCGGCGTGATCGGGGCGACGGAGACCGTCGTCGGCATGCTCGCGATCCCGGTGATGCTGAAATACGCCTACAACAAGGGCCTGATTTCCGGGACCATTTGCGCCGGCGGCTCGCTCGGAACCATCATCCCGCCTTCGGTCGTGGTGGTCGTGCTCGGTCCCGTCGCCGACGTCTCGGTCGGCACCTTGTTCATTGGCATGATCTTTCCCGGCCTGATCCTGGCCGGGCTTTACATCGCCTACATTCTCGGCTGGTGCGCCATCAATCCGAAGGCCGGGCCGAGCCTGCCTCGCAGCGATGACGAGCCGTCTTTCTGGGAGAAGACACGGATATCCGTGATTGCGCTGTGGCCGCCGGTGTTCATGATCATCGCCGTGCTCGGCTCCATCATGTTCGGCCTCGCCGCCCCGACGGAGGCAGCGGGCCTCGGCGCGCTCGGCGCGCTGCTTCTCACGCTGCTTTACGGCCAGTTCACACTGCCGGTGCTTCATGAAGCGCTGCTGAAAACGCTTCGCGTCACCTGCATGATCATCCTGATCCTGCTCGGCGGGAACATGTTCGCCGGCGTGTTCATCGCTTCAGGCGGCGTCATCCTGACCGAACGGCTTATCGCCGAAGCGGCCCTCACACCTGCGCTCACGCTCGTATTGTTCCTGCTCATCTGCTTCATCGCCGGCTTTTTCCTCGACTGGATATCGGTGCTGCTGATCTTCATCCCCGTGTTCATCCCGATCGTGAAATCCATGGGGTTCGATCCGGCATGGTTCTGCATCCTGTTCCTGATCGTGATTCAGACGAGCTACCTGACGCCGCCCATGGCCCCGGCCATATTCTATCTGCGCGGCATCAGTCCCCCGGAAATCACCCTGAGGCACATGTTCAAGGGCGTGGTGCCTTTCATCATATTGCAGCTCATTTGCCTGGCGATCGTCGCCGCGTTTCCGGGCCTGGTGCTCTGGCTTCCCGACCAGTTGCTCGGGTTCAGATAGGAGATTTCGATGAGTGATACCGGTCAGATTGACGCACCATGAACGACTGATGTATTAGTAATATATTAGATGCAAAAGGCGCCGGTGACGCGTCCGGCGGCGTGAGCGGTGCCAACGCGACGAAGCCAACGACGGGAGAGGACGACATGTTCCCTGAAGAGGTTCTTTCACACGAACCCAGGGTACTCACGCAAAAGCAGCGCGAGTCCTATTTCGAGGACGGCTACATCCTGCTGGAGAAGATTGTTCCGGACGAGTGGATCGAGCGCCTGCGCGCTGCAACCGACGAGATGGTCGAGCGCAGCCGTGAAGTCGAAACGTCCGACGAAACATGGGATCTGGACGAGAAGCACAGCGCGGACGCCCCGCGCCTGCGCCGACTCTCAAGCCCCAATGATCATCACCCGGTCTACTGGGACTACGCCTCCAAGTCACTGCTGCCCGACGTCATCGCCGACCTTGTCGGACCGAACGTCAAGTTTCACCACGCGAAGCTGAACTTCAAATGGTCGGGAGGTGGCGACGAGGTCAAATGGCATCAGGACATCAGCTTCTGGCCGCATACGAACTACAGCCCCTGCACCGCGGGAACCTACATCTATGACTGCGGCATGGAACAGGGACCTCTGGCCGTCTACCCGGGCAGCCACGAGGGGGAACTCTACAACCAGTACAATGACGCGGGCGAATGGACGGGCTGCCTGAGCGCCGAGGACGCCGCGGCAATCGACATGGACAAGGCGGTGTTTCTCGATGGTCCGGCGGGATCCATCACGATCCACAACTGCCGGACCCTGCACTACTCGGCGCGCAATGACTCCGACATACCACGCCCCCTCCTCCTCAATGTCTACTCGGCGGCGGACGCCATGCCCTACACGCACAACCCGCTCTATTCGAAATACGATCAGGCGATCGTTCGCGGCGAACGCGTGCGCTGGGCGCATCACGACCCCCGTCCCTGCCTCATGCCGCCGGACTGGTCGGGAGGATACACGTCGATATTCGCGTTGCAGCAGGAAGAGGATTGGTCAACCGCGGCCGAATAGTTTCGCTGCCGCAAGCCTGAGGGATGAGAGCCAGAACGGGAGATGAGACATGATTGGCGAGCGCCAGAAGGATTTCCGCAAGGAGTACAGATCGCGGATTATGGGCTGGTATGATGGTTACGTTCACATCGTCATCATCTACGCAATGGGCGCGGCCGCGTTCTACGTCTACGTCCAGCATATTCACAATGTGCAGTGGTGGGAGTGGCTGGCGGTTCCCCTGACGTTCATCTTCACGAACCTGTTCGAGTGGTGGGTGCACAAGTACATCATGCACCGCCCGATCAACATCAAAGGGCTGCGGGCGGTCTATGAGCGCCACACCCTCAACCACCATCAGTTCTTCACCGACGACGAGATGCGGTTCCGCGATCACATGGACTGGCGCGTGACGGTGTTTCCGCCATACGCCCTGGTCGTATTCATCCTGATGTCGATACCCGGCGCGCTCATCCTCGGCTGGCTGATTTCGCCGAATGTGGGCTGGCTGTTCATGTGCACCACGACGGGCATGTATCTGATCTACGAGTTCATGCATTTCTGCTGCCACGTGGACGAGAACTGGTTCGTGCGCAATGTGCCGTTCGTCAACACGATCCGCCGCCATCACACGGCGCATCACAATGCGCGGCTGATGATGGAGGTGAACATGAACCTGACATTCCCCATCGCCGACTGGCTGTTCGGAACCTCTGACCTTAACCGCGGACTGCTCGGCCATCTCTTCAACGGTTACAACACCAACCACCTGAAGACGTCGCTGCGCGGCAAGCCGAAACGCCCGGACGAAGCGGCGGCGCACGTCATGGGGAACTACTAGAGCCTGTGTGCCCGATCTGCCGAAGGAGCGCGCGCCATGCCGAATGATGTGAAAGCGATCGTTTCCGTGATCACGATCCTGGTGGCCATCGCGATTGCCTATTGGGAATACGGCAATGACCGTGTCGATCTTGCCTGGATCGTTATCGGCACGGGCATCTTCATGGTGATCTCCATGTGGATCTTCCCGGAGGCGGGGGTGAAGAAGGGAAAGCGCAAAGACTGACCGGCGCGCCTCGTTTCAAGAGGCTTTGAGCTTTCTGACGGCGCTGTCGGGGCTGGTCAGGATCGGCCTGGTGGCGATCTCATCGACGGCCTTGCGCGCCTGGGCGGTCGAGAAATGCGCCAGGAGAATTGCGTCGCAATCGTCGAGCTTGGCCGCCTCCTCGGCCACCAGGCGATTGTGTGTCTCTGCGTCTCCCGCCTTGAGCGCAGCCATGGCATCGGGCACGCACACCGTTCGCAGCCGGGCCGCAGACCCGGCCTGCTCCGCCATGGATTCAAACTCCCGCTCCATGGACGGCACGCTCGGCTGAAAGGTGGCGACCATGCCGATGTTCCCGCCGGCCTCGAGCGCTTCCTCGAACATCGCCTCGTTTGGTTTCAGGACGGGCATCGGCATCAGTCTGTCCGCGGCCGCCTCGATAGCCACGCCGAACGCCGAGCAGGTGAACAGCACGCCGTCGGCGCCGCAGTCCGCCGCATACTCCGCGAGCTGGACGAATCTCGAAATCATGTGATCGTCGAGACGCCCGGCGCGCTCAAGGTCCGGAGCCAGCGAGTCCTCGAGCAGATTGTGGACATGCGCCTCCGGCCACAACCGCCCGAACGCCTCGATCACCGGATCCACCGCAACGGGCGTTGCATGAATGAGGGCGATGCGTTTTGCGGGAGTGGTCATATGTGCTTGGGGGCGGCGGCTGCGGTTCGATCAGGTGTCACGTTCGGCATGGGCGATGTAGCGGAAAGCGAAAGGCTCCCTGTAGAAGGCCTCGCCGTAAAGGATCGGATCGCCGCTGCGGGCATACATGGTATGGCGCCGAAGCAGCAGGGGATCGCCGGCCTCAACCTCGAGTTTACCGGCGGTGTCATCATCGGCGCACACCGCCCGGATGGCAACCTCGATGCGGCCGATTTCCCGGTTCAGGTACTTCTCCACCAGATCGTGCGTCGAATAGCTGTCGAATGCCTCGAGCGGGAAGTCGAGGGAAATCCGCGGCTCGAATGACCGCCGTTCCATACCGATGATGCTGCCGCCGACGAAACGCAGCCGCTCGAAGGTGAAGATCGTCTCGCCTGGTGTGGTGCCGAGGCGTTGCGCCACCTCTTCTTCGGCCCGCTCGCGCCGCACATTGAGCAGGCGATAAGTTACCCGGTCGCCGGCCGACGCGACGTCTTCCTCGAAGGAGCGGACATGGTGCAGGTCGATCGTCGCGGAATGCCCCGCATCGGACACGAACGTCCCGCGCCCGGCCTGCTTCTCGATCCAGCCCTCGTAGACCAGCCGCGACATCGCATTTTGCACCGTCGCCCGACTGGTCCCGAAGGCTTCGGCAATCTCGACCTCCGTGGGCAACTGGTCGCCGACGTTCAGCTCTCCCGACGCGATGCGATCCAGGAAGTGTTTCTGAATGCGCAGGTAAACCGGCTGTCTGCCGTTCCCGGCGCCTTCGTCACCCACCCCGATGCTATTGACATTCATTTGACTGGCCTTTAGCGTAATTGACTAGTCGTATAGCACGAAATGACCATCAATTGCAATCGGGCGTTCAAGACCCGAATGCGGATGGACAGGGACGAAACGCCAGAAAAAGAGTCGGCGAATCCATGAAAGCGCCTGCATCGAACAGCCTTGCGCTGAACTCACCCTGGAGGGATTTCGGAGCGCGGCTGGATGCGCTCTGGCGGCATCCTTCCCTGATCTACGTTCTCTCGTTCGGCTTCGGGCTGGTTGTCTGGGAACTGATCGCCAGCCAGCTTCCCGACGTGGTGTTCGCTTCGCCGAGCGCCGTGCTGATGCACATCTATGACGGGACGGTGTCCGGAGAGCTGCCGCGCCGGTTTGCCGACTCCCTCCAGCACATGCTGCTCGGGCTGTTTCTCGCCCTCGTCGTGGCGATCCCGGTTGGTTTCCTCATGGGGCGCAACGAGACCGCGTTCCTGATGTTCGATCCGGTGATCAACGCCTTTTTCTCGATTCCCTCCATCGCCTTCGTGCCGTTCCTGATCATCTGGTTCGGCGTGTTCTTCGAGGGGCGGGTTTCGCTGGTGTTCGTGATGTGCGTGTTCGACATCCTGATCACCGTCACCGCCGGCGCGCGCAATATCGAACCGCGCTACATCCAGGTCGCCAAGTCCTTCGCCGCCGACAGCCGGATGATGTTCTTCAAGGTGATGATGCCGGCGAGCTATCCGTTTCTCATGACCGCGCTGCGCATCGGCACGGTGCGCGCGGTCAACGCCATGATCACGGCCGAGCTGTTCTTCGCCACGGTCAATCTTGGCGAGTACATGGAAGACGCGGCCGCCGACTTCGACGCCGCCGGCATGCTCGCGGTGGTGTTCATCCTCGCGGTCTTCGGCCTCGCCTGTCAGGAGGGCATCAAGTGGGCCGAGGGGCGGCTTCTGCCCTGGCATGTGAGGGACTGACATGGGCCGCCACCGCAAATTGCTGCTGCAGCTTTCCGGGATCGCCATCGTCCTCATCATCTGGGAGATCACCGGCCGTATCATGGGTGATCTGCTTCTGGCGCCGCCGTCACAGGTTGCCGTGACCTATGTGGAGCTTTTGCGCGACGGCGAGATGCTGCGCGAGCTCACCGGCTCTCTGCGGCAGATGTTCGTCGGTTTTGCGCTGGCCTGCGTCATCGGTATGCCGCTTGGCGCCATCATGGGGCGGTCGCGCTGGATCGACGCGCTCGTGCATCCGTGGATCAGCATGGTCGTCGTCACATCCGTCGCTGCCCTCGTGCCGATCTTCATTCTGCTCTTCGGCACCGGCTTCGAGTTCCGCGTCGCCATCGTGTTCGTCGCGACCATCGGCTACGTGGTTCTGACCGCCTATCACGGCGCCCGCGGCATCGATCCGAAGTTCCTCGACGTCGCGCGATCGTTCGATACCGGACACATCGACGTCTACAAGAAGGTCATATTGCCCGCCCTGTTCCCCTACCTCATCACCGGCGCGCGCCTCGGCCTGGTCCATGCCATCCGCGCGATGGTCGTCGCCGAGATGTTCGTGATCGTCGGTTACGGCGGGCTGATTTTCCAGACCGGTCAGGACCTGTCGACGAGTCCGATCCTCGCATATCTCGTGACCATCATGATCGTCAGCATCGGCGCAAACCTGGTGCTGCAATGGATCGGCCGCCGCATCGCGCCCTGGTACGACGCGCGAATGGCGGCTGGATAGAGACAAAACCCCGCGCCGAAGACGGGGAGGAAAAATGATAAATGTACAGCAATAAGGGAGAGAACCATGCTGACCAGACGTGACGCACTTAAGATATCGGGAGCCGGCGCCGGCTTGTTTGCTGCGCACGCGACCGGTCTCACCGGACTTGCCTCCGCCCTTGCCGCGGGCCGGAAGCTGAAACTGAACATCACCGGCAACTCGCTCGGCGTCCACATTCCCTACATGGCGGCGATCAACGAAGTCCTGCCAAGCATGGGATACGACGTTCCCGACTGGGAACGGGTGAAGAAACTCCACACCATCACCCAGTCCATCCTCACCGGATCGACGGAACTCGCGACCGGCGATGCCATCTCGACGCTGCGTGCCGTGGAAGCCGGCGCCGACCTCAAGATCGTCGGCAATGGCTTCATGCACACCAGCCTCGTCTTCGTGGTCAACGGCGACAAGGTGAAGGAGCCGAAGGACATCGAGAAGTCCGATGTGACGCTCGCGGTGAACTCCAAGGGCGACTTCACGCACGTCATGGTCGTCGGACCGATGACGAAGCGGGGCGTCGACATGAACAAGGTCAATGTCATCAAGATGGGCGGCTCCGGCACGCGCATGCGCGCGCTCCTCGCCGGCAAGGTCGACGGCGTGCCGCTGCACTTCGATCAGGCATCGGACGTCGCCAAGCAGGGCAACTTCAAGGTCATGATCGAGCCCGCCAAGGAGTACAAGTCGTTCCTCGGCGAGGTGTGGATCTGCTCCGGCGACTGGCTCGCCAAGGACGAGAACCGCAAGGCGGCCACCGACCTGATGAAGGCCATGATCACCTCCTTCCGCAAGACGAACAGCGATCTCGACTGGTACGCGGAGATGTACCGCAAATACGGAACCAAGAAGAACATGCAGACCGCCAGCAAGGAAGAGATCGAGATCGTCTGGAAGGCGCTCGGCCAGGATATCGGCTGCTGGCCGAACAATATGGACCACAAGCTCTCGGTCTATGAGGAACTGCTTCCTGTCTACAAGTCAGCCGGCGCGGTAAAGGGGACGGTCGATCTGAAGAAGGTGGTCGACACGTCACTCGTGGACGATGCCCTGAAGGCGCTTGGCTGAGCCCATGAATGCGCCGAAGCTTGAACTGCGGAACCTCGAGAAGAGTTTTCCGCGCGGCACGGACGAACCGCTGTGCGTGGTGCAGGACTTCTCTCTCGAGATCCGCAATCTCGAGTTTCTGGCCGTGATCGGGCCGTCGGGATGCGGCAAGTCCACCCTGCTGCGTCTCATTGACGGCCTGATCCCGGCCGACACCGGTCATATCCTTCTCGACGGCCGTGACGTGACCGGCGTCGTCGGCGGCGAGGGCCGCGGCATGGTGTTCCAGAGTTTCGACCTGTTCCCGTGGCGAACGACGCTCGAGAATGTCGAGTTCGGGCTGGAAGTTGCCGGCGTCAACGGCGCGGAGCGGCGCGATACGGCCCTCCACTACATTCATCTCGTCGGCCTTGAGGGATTTGAGGGGTCCTACCCGCATGAGCTGTCGGGCGGCATGCAGCAGCGCGTCGGATTTGCCCGCGCCCTGGCGATCCGTCCGGAGGTCCTGCTGATGGACGAACCGTTCGGCGCGCTTGACGTGCAGACCCGCGACATTCTCCAGGATGAGCTTCTCAACATCTGGGGCAAGGAACAGAAGACGGTCGTCTTCGTCACCCACAGCATCGAGGAGGCGATCTATCTCGCGGACCGGATCGCGGTCATCACGCCGCGCCCCGCCCGGGTCGATCGCATCATCGACGTGCCGTTCGGAAGGCCGAGAACCGAAGCCATCAAGTCCGAGCGGAAATTCCTGGATATGCGTTCGGAGATCTGGTCGATGCTCAAAATGGGCGTCGAGGTCTGATGCCCGGGAAGGATCGATGATGTTCTCTCAACCTCGCGAACTGAAGGCTGAAGTTTTCGCATCCCTGCCGGACGAACTGCGGCGCACGGGTGAGCCATCCTCCTGGAAATTCGGGAAGAACAACCCGGACATGCATTCCTTCCTTGAAGGCCCGAGCATCGACCACGACGGCAACATCATCGTCTCCGACATTCCTTTCGGCCGGCTGTTCCGCGTCTCGCCGAAGGGAGAGTTCACACAGATCGCCGAGTATGACGGCGAACCGAACGGGCTGGCGATCGACCGCGACGGCACCGTCTTCATGGCCGACCACAAGAACGGTCTGATGAAATTCGACCCTAGCTCCAACGCGATCACGCCGGTTCTGACGCGGCTGCGCCGCGAGGGCTTCAAGGGCTTGAACTCGGTCGTGTTCGACGAGGACGGCGCCCTGTACTTCACCGATCAGGGGCAGACCGGGATGCAGGACCCCACGGGCCGGATCTACCGGCTGAACACCGACGGCTATGTCGAGTTGCTTGTCGACACGATACCGAGCCCGAACGCCATGGCCTTCAGCCCCGACGGCCGCATCCTTTACGTGGCCGTGACGCGCGCCAACCAGATCTGGCGGCTGCCGATTCACGGCGACGGCGGCACGACCAAGGTCAACGTCTTCCTGCATCTCTCCGGCGGCACGACAGGGCCGGACGGGCTGGCGGTCGACGTTGAAGGAAATCTGGTCGTATGCCAGTGCGGCCTCGGCGTGGTCTGGGTGTTCAGCCGCCTCGGCGAGCTGCTCTATCAGATCCGTTCGCCCAACGGTCTCGATGTCACAGCCGCCTGTTACGGTGGCCCGGACAACAAGACGCTCTTCATCACGGAGTCGGAGACGGGCAGCATCCTTGCCGTCGAGATGCCCGTGCCCGGCCTCGTGTCGTACGCCCACAATGGAAAGACGTAGAGAGCATCGACATGGCAGCAGGGTCAAAGCGTATCGTCGTCATAACCGGTGCCGCGCAGGGCATTGGCCGCGCGTTGTCCGAACGATTTCTCGAGGGGGGTGATACGGTCTTTGCGATCGACAACAACGCCAAGACGCTCGATGCCACCGCCGACGCGTTCAAATCCACCGGTGCCTTTCATCCCCTGGTCGCCGATGTTTCCGAACGCGCTGCAGTCGATGGAGCAATAGGCGAAGTAGCCTCCCGGGCCCGGCGTATTGATGTACTGGTCAACAATGCCGCCGTTGTCCTCGCCCGGCCTTTCGAGGATCTGACCCCGGGAATTTGGGACACGGTCATCGGCGTGAATCTCACCGGCGTGTTCAACTGCGTTCAGGCGTCACTGCCGCTGATGGGAGACGGCGGACGGATCGTCAACCTGTCGTCTCACTCCGGAAGCCTCGGCAGCCGTGACCGCGCCGCCTATGCCGCCTCCAAGGGCGGCGTCGATGCCATCACGCGGGTCCTGGCCGTCGAGCTCGCCGACCGCGGCATCACCGTGAACGCGGTGGCGCCCGGCCCCGTCGATACGCCCCATGCCCGCCAGAATCACTCCGACGCCCGCCGAAAGGCATGGACGGACCGCCTGGTGGTCAAGCGATACGGCACGGAAAGCGAAATCGCCGCGGCCGTCATGTTCCTTGCCTCACCGCAGGCATCCTACATCACCGGCCAGGTTCTCGCCGTCGACGGCGGCATGAGCGCGGCCGGCCTCATTTCGACCGGCTGAGCGTCCGCCAGCCCTGCCACACGACGGAGCCACGCAATGGATGTTCTCATTCTGCCGGGAGACGACATCGGTCCGGAAATTACCGCCGCCACCCGCCAGGTTCTCGATGCGGCCAACGACATATTCGGCCTTGGACTTGTTTTCGAGGAGGGTCTCGTCGGCGTGGCGGCGTACAATGAACTCGGGACGACGGTTCCCGAAGGCACGCTGGAGGCCGCCAGGGCCGCCGACGGCGTCATCCTCGGGCCCGCCGGGATGACCGCATATCCCGAAGGCGAGGCCGGCTGGTTGAACGTGCCCGGGACGATCCGTAAACAGCTCAATCTCTACGCCAACATCCGCCCTGCCCGCACGCGCGACGGCGTGCCCGATGCGCGCACGGGCCTGGACTGCCTGATCGTGCGCGAGAACACCGAGGGGTTCTATTCCGACCGCAACATGTTCCGCGGCACCGGAGAATTCATGCCGACGCCGGATGTTGCCCTGTCCGTGCGCAAGATCACGCGCGCCGCCTGCCGCAACATCGCCGAGACGGCGTTCGCGATGGCAAAGCTCCGCCGCTCGCATGTGACCGCCGTAGGCAAACGCCACGTCCTGCAGCTTTCCGACGGCGTCTTCATCGAGGAAGTGGAGAGGGCCGCCGGGGCGCATCCCGATGTCGCGTGGCGGGAGGTCGATATCGACGCCATTTCGGCCGACCTTTACACCCGTCCGGACATTTTCGACGTGATCGTCATCACCAACATGTTCGGCGACATCCTGTCGAATGCCGCCGTCGCCATGTCCGGCAGCCTCGGGCTAGCCGCCGCGCTCAACGCCGGCGAGAAACGGGCGGCGGCGAATGCCGGGCACGGTTCCGCGCCCGACCTTGCCGGCAAGGGAATTGCCAATCCCGCGGGCCTGATGCTGTCGGCAACCATGCTGCTCGAATGGCTTGGCGAGAAGCATGATCTGAACAGCTATCTCCACGCGGTTCCGATCATCCACGACGCCATTGACGCCGCACTCGCCGATCCTGAAGCTCGCACGTCCGACGTGGGCGGCAACGGGACGACGGAAAGCTTCGCCGCGGCTGTCGTCGACAGGCTCCGGGCAGAAGATCGTTAGACGACCCCGCCTACCGCCCGCTCACCGCCTTGCCCAGCGGTTTGAACCGCATGATCCTGAATTTGCCCTGGCTCGCATCTTTGCCTTCGTTCAGGACCGGGCTGCGGTGCAATTCGTTGATCGTGACGTAGACATAGCCGTCAGGGCCGATCGCGAATCCATCGGGCCAGGAAATGTCCTCGTCCTGGTACAGCGTTTCGTAGCTCCCGTCCGGTTTCGTCACGCCGATCGCATTGTCCGTGATCGCGGTGATGTAGACATTGCCATCGGCATCGACCGTGGAGCCGTCCGAGATCTTCTTTTCGCCGTATCGCTCAACGCGCCCGGCGAGGTCGCCGTCGGAAAGCGCATCGTCCAACAGGTCCCTGGTGCGGACGCGGTACATGGATGTACCGGTCATCGGCGCGAAATAGACCCACGTGTTCGTCGGATCGACGGTGATCGGATTGACCCCGATTCTCACAGGCGTACCGCCACGCGTGATGGTCCGGCCGTCAATCACCATGTCCGCGTCCTCGGGAACCGTAAAGCGCGAGCCTTCCAGAACCCGCCGCGCGCGCCCGGTGGTCAGGTCCAGAACAATCAGCGCGGAGGTCTTTCCATCGGACGTATCGGCGATGTAGATCGCTTCGTTTTCGCGGTCGACGGCAAGATCGTTCAGGAACGAGCTGGCGACCGTAACCGGCGCACCGAGATAGTGGATACGGTGAAGCTTCTCGCCCTTCGTGTCCCAACCGATGACGCGGCCGGTATGACCATCGCCCTGACCGTCAAGCAGCCAAAGGATCCCCTCGCGGCCGGCACGCAGTCCGAGAACACCTTGCAGGCCCGGTCCGTCGCCCTTTGGCGCGTTGGCCCAGGCCGCGTTCGGATAGGGTTTCGTCGTGCCGTCCGGCATCACTTCGACGACCCGCGGCTCCTTGCCGTAGAAGCGGTGCAGGCTCATGAAAACACGTCCGTCGGGCCCGACGGCGATGTTACCGGGGGGAACCTCCGGGGTGAATGTGGCGTAGGTTTCGATCTCCGCCCACGCAGTACCGATCATCAGCATCCCGATCGACACCGCACCGATTAGGCTTCTCCACATATGTCCTCTCCTCGGCAGTACGGCCGCATTTCTCCACGTTGCGGGAGAAACCTACATGACAAGTTCCGCGGAAAATACCGGTGCCCGGCGCGGCTTGTGCCGAGGCGGCGAGCTTGGAGCGGACTGAGAGCTTCCGACACGGACATATCTCCGGCCAGGCTCAAGCCGGCTAATCCGCCACCGCCTCGGATGCAAGCTCCGGTTCCATGCTGGGGACAAGGATCAGGCGGAAGAAACTCGTGCCATCGCCTGCAAACTCGACGGTGACATCACCACCCATTGCGCGCATGATCGCCCGGCAAATGGGCAGACCCAGGCCGGCACCGTGGTCGCGGTCCGCCCGGCTGCCTCGGGCGAATTTCTCGAATACCACTTCAGCATCCTCGCGCGTTACACCGCCGCCATTGTCGATCACCTCGATCCAGAACGACGTGTCATTGACCACGGTTCGCACGTGTATCTCGGGTGTCTCCGAGACATTGTACTTCACCGCGTTGGAGAGGATGTTGATCAGCACCTGGTGAAGCCGGTCGCCGTTCGCACGCACATGCGGTGCATTTGCGACCAATGAGGTGCTTACGGCTACGTCGGCCTTGCGCGTCATTCCGGTCACCGCATCCAGGGCGCGACGGACTGCTTCTTCGGCATCGGTCGGTTCGAGGTTCAGATGCACCGCGCCGGTTTCGAGCCGGTTCATATCGAGGAGCTCATCAAGCAGGCTGGTCAGTCGCCGGCTTTCCTCATGGATGATGGCGGTGAACCGGTTGCGGTCCTTGGCAGACAGGTCGTCGTCGTCGATCAGGATTTCCGAGAACGACCGGATTGACGTCATGGGCGTGCGCAACTCGTGGCTTACCTGCCCCACAAACTCGTCCTTTTGCGCGTCGAGGGAACGCAAGCGTTCATTGACCCTCGTGAGCTCGCCGGCCGTTCGTTCGAGTTCCTGGGATTTCTCGGCGAGCTGACGGGTTGTCTCGAGCAGTTGCTGGGTTTCGTCGGCAATGTCGATAAGCTCCGTCATGCCGACGGTCTGCCGGCCTGCGATACGCTGCACCATCGCGTTCGCCGAGGCGGCTCCTATCGAGCCTGCGAGTTCCCGCTCAAGACGCGTGATGACGGTATCGGTGACGTGGGGCAGTTCCCTGTTGACCCCCTGCGCGCGTGCCATTTCAGCGAACAGGCGCCGCGCGGGCTCTGCGCCGAGAATACGCTGCGCCAGGACAAAGAGATCGTCGGCTCCGGCAGAGGTCTTGGCGACCCTGACCGGCGCGCCGCCGGCGGACCTGTAGACGTCGACGAACAGCGCCGCCTGCAGACGCTCAAGCGTGCTGGCGCTCGTCAGACAGGACACGATCAGGAACACGAGCGCGTTCATGCCGACGCTCCACACGACGGCGTGGACAAGCGGATCCATTTCCCGCAGACCGAACAATGCCTGCGGACGGAGCAGCTCCACGCCCCACGGACCGTTCGCCAGGACCGATGAACTGATGAGAAACTGACCCTCGAAACTCGGGAGGAACAAGGTGTAGCTCCACAGAACGAAACCGACGACGAGTCCGGAAATGGCGCCGGCGCGGGTGGCGCCACGCCAGAAGATGCCGCCGATCAGGCCTGGCATGAACTGGGCAACGCCGACAAAGGCGATAAGCCCGATCGCTGCAAGTGCCGCCGACCCGCCGCTCATCCAGAAATAGATGAACCCAAGGCCGAGAACGATCGCGATACTGATGCGCCGGGAGGTCAGAAGCAGCGCGCGCACGTCGCCGCTGACCGCGCGATCCGACGGCAGAAACCTCAATATCACCGGCATCACGATATGGTTGGAAATCATCGTCGATACGGCGATCGCGGCGACGATCACCATCGAGGTGGCCGATGAAAACCCACCGAGAAATGCGAGAAGCGCCAGTTCGTTTTGCTGGTGCGCAAGCGGAATGGTCAGCACAAACAAGTCCGGATTGGCGCCGGTGGGCATGGTCTTCAGCCCGACAAGCGCGATCGGCATGATGAAGATCGACATGCCGAGCAGGTACAGAGGGAACAGCCAGGAGGCCATGCGCAGATGGCTCTCGTCGATGTTCTCGACGACCGTCACCTGGAACTGACGCGGCAGGCAGATGATGGCGGTGGCAGACAGAAAGATCAGGACGACCCAACGCGGGCCGAAAATATCCTCACCGCCTAGCGCTTCCATATCGACATCGGCGAACACGTCGGAAAGCCCGTTGGCGACCCCGTAGGTTGCGAACACCCCGACGAAAACCAGTGCAACCAGCTTGACGACTGCCTCGAACGCGATGGCGGCGATGACGCCATGATGGCGCTCATTCGCATCGAGGCTGCGGGTTCCGAAGAGAATGGTGAACAACGCCATGCCCGCGGCGATCGAAAGCGCCGTTATGAACCCGTCGGCGTCGGCGTGGATAACCTGGTAGCTTCGGGTGAGCGACTGCAACTGCAGCGCTATATAGGGGGTCGTGGCCATCACGACGATGGCGGTGACGAGAACGGCCAGACTTGAGCTCTTTCCATAGCGCGAGGAAATCAGGTCGGCGATGGACGTTACCCGGTGCGCCCGGCCGATACGGACGAGTTTGCGCAGAAGCCACCACCAGCCGATGAAGACAAGCGTCGGTCCAAGATAAATGGCAATGAATTCAAGGCCATTGCGCGCCGCAGACCCAACCGCGCCGTAGAACGTCCACGACGTGCAATAGACGGATATGGACAGCGTGTAGACGACCGGCGATTGCAGCCAGAGGATCGGTCTTTGGCGCGTGCGGCGGTCGACAAGAAACGCAATTGCGAACAGCAGCGCAACAAAACCGAGGCAGACCGCCAGAAGGACATCAACGGAGAGCATCAGTTCTCCGCGTCAACTGTCTCCTCCGAAACCGAGGGAGAGTCCTGTTCGCGCAGACGACGGGAAAGCAGCATCGCCCCGACAATGAGCAGCGCCCACACGCCGAACACGTAGAGCAGCATCACTGGCACTCCGCCGATCCTGGCGTCGATCTGCGACACGCCAACAATCGGCGGCATGAACAGCATCGTCCCGACCAGCACTTGCACGATCGAACGATCGCGAACCTTGCGGCGGCTGAGATGCGTGTCCCGTTGGTCGGTCACGTGCCCGGTTCCTGCCCGATCAATCGGCGGGCGCGCCGACCAGCTTGTTGACCGCGTCAATGATCTCGGAATTCGCGAAGGGCTTGGTGATGAAAATATCGGCACCGCATTCAAGCGCCGTCTTGCGGTCGGCGCGCTGGCCCTTCGCGGTCAACATAAGAACGGGCAGTGTCTCGGCGCGCCGGTCTGCACGCAGATGCCGCAACACCTCATATCCGCTCATTTCCGGCAGCATGACGTCGAGAATAAGGATATCCGGCGTGTCGTTGAGGGCGGCATCAAGCGCCTGCCGCCCATCGGTTTTTACCGTCACCTCGAAGCCCGCGCGGCCCAACAAAAACGACAAGGACTCGACAATGTTCGGCTCGTCCTCGGCCAACAATAGACGCTTCGGCATATGTACTGATTTTCTCCCTTAGGTTTCCGCTCGTCTTCCGCGAGTTGTTGATTTCGATTAGATGGCAATTTTCGCGCCACCACAATGCCCAAATTGGTATTACTCCGACAGCGGGTCTTCGACACGGTGCGCACAGGTGGTCCTCGGACACAACCGGCAGCTCGGCCCAACCTCTTCGACAGTCGCCGATGGTCCCGGATCGTAAACGGTATGGCGGGCATCGTCCTCCTTCATGGCCACCATGTCGGTGACGTAATGGCGTGGTCTGCCAAACCCGCTCGGACCCGTGTGACGGGCACGGGCAACGAATACGAACCGCTCACCGGAAGGAAACAGCACGCGTTGCCGGATCGCGGCCTCCGGGGATTGTTGCGCCCGGAACAGAACCCAAAGCGGACACGCGGCTGCGTAGCGCGGCACTGAAAGGCCCTCGAGCCCGAGCATTTCAATAATGATCCCGGCGGCGTTGGCGCAAAAGTAACCGAAACGCGGCACCGACTCGGCACGCGGAAGTGCGGTCAGGCGGTGGCAGACCGCCTCGACTTCGGCGGAGAACAGCTCGGCAAGGAGCTCGATGTCATAGCCACAGTTGGCCGCCTCTTCGGCGAAGGCATCCATCGGCATCAAGATCGCCCCGACCGCATAGTCCAACAGGGCGCGCCGCGCGCGGCTGACCGCAGCGGCTGTCTTGATCTCGGATTCCCGTTCGGTCAGCTCGTTGATCACCTCACCCAGATGCTCTTCCGCGAGCGCTCTGGCCTTCTGACGACGCGACACAGGATGTGGATCGCTCAACACCGGCGTGAGCGGACGCGCGGCCTCGTCGATTTCGGTGAAGCGATTGCCTCTGGCGTTAAAGAGGGCTTCCACCTCGTCGACCGGCGTGAGGACGCGATCCGTGTGATCGGTGCGATCGAGATAAGCCACCAACGCTTCCCCGACATCGGACAGCGTTCGTATCTCCTCATGGACAATGTGGTTGAAACGGTCGCGCTGGTCTTCCGGAATATCCGCATACTCCGTCAGGATTTCAGTCGTTGACCGTACCGCCGCGATCCGTGTCAGCATTCGGTGTACCGTCTCGCTGAGATAAGGATCATTCGACAGGCGATCAGACAGCGTCTGCACCCGAACGCTGGCCTCGCGCTCCGACTGAGCGAGCGCACCGAGCGCCCTCGCCCAGCCCGGAAACCGGCCGATCAATTCGTTCGTCCGTTCGCTTTCCACGCCGAGCTTCCGGAACGACGGGTGGTGCGCAAGACCAACCAGCGTCTCGACCAGGCGTTTTTCGGAAACACCGTCCAGGTCATCCAGAGGCAGATCGAGCGCATGTGCCGTCCGGCGCAACAGCGCGCCCGCGATCCTTCGTTTGTTCAGCTCGATGAGGTTCATGTAGCTGGGGGAAATCCCGATCCGCTGGGCCAGGCTGGCCTGGGTCACGCCAAGTTCGCGCCGCCTCTGACGAATTCGAGTCCCGACGATGGAGTGGTCCATTTGGAGATTCCCCTTTTATTTCGGACGCTTGCAACCGGTCTTGTAAAAATATTTACAAATAAACAGCGCATACAGGAAATAAAATGACAAAAAAATCATTGTATAACAAGCTACTATTGCACTTTTTACAAAACCTTGGCAGCGTAAAGGGAATGGGAGGAACCGTGCTCCAGAGGCTGGGGCCGCGCTGCGAATTCTTGGGAGGCGCCGCGCGGTCCCGGTCCGAATTCCCGGGAACATCTAAAGGGAGACCTCAAATGGGCAAACTGTACGTAAGCCGCCGCGGCCTGTTGAAAGGAAGCGCCGCAGCCGGCGTCGCGTTGGCCGCACCAACAATCTTCACCAGCCGCGCCTGGGCCTCGGACTTCACCAACAAGCCGACCGGCAGCACCGTCACGCTCGGCTTCAACGTCCCGCAGTCCGGCGTTTACGCCGATGAGGGCGCGGACCAGTTGCGCGCGCTCCAGCTCGCAGTCGAGCACCTCAATGGCGAGGGCGACGGCGGCATGATGCCAACGTTTTCGTCCAAGGCGCTCAAGGGCAACGGCATTCTCGGCAAGAAAGTCCAGTTTGTTACCGGCGACACCCAGACGAAGACCGACGCGGCCCGCGCATCCGCCCGGTCGATGATCGAAAAGGACGGCGCAGTCATGATCACCGGCGGCTCGTCATCGGGTCCGGCCGTCGCCGTGCAGGCCCTCTGCCAGGAAGCCGGCGTGATTTTCATGGCGGGCCTCACCCATGCCAATGACACCACCGGCAAGGATCGCCGCCGAAACGGCTTCCGCCACTTCTTCAACTCCTACATGTCGGGTGCCGCACTCGCTCCGGTGCTGAAGAACGCGTATGGCGCAGACCGCAAGGCCTACTACCTGACGGCCGACTACAACTGGGGCTACACGACGGAGAAGGCGATCTCTCAAGCCACCGAGGGTGTCGGCTGGGAGACCGTCAACAAGGTGCTGACACCGCTCGGTGCCGGCGACTTCTCGTCCTACATCGCGCCGGTTCTGAAGTCCGGTGCCGACGTGCTGGTGCTGGTGCACTACGGCGGCGACATGGTCAATTCACTGACCAACGCCGTGCAGTTCGGCCTGCGCGATGCTCAGGCCAACGGCAAGAACTTCGAGATCGTCGTGCCGCTCTATTCCCGTCTGATGGCGAAAGGCGCGGGCGACAACGTCAAGGGCATCTTCGGTTCGACCAACTGGCACTGGTCCTTGCCGGACGAAGGCTCGAAGGCGTTCACCAAGTCATTCGGAACGAAGTACGGCTTCCCGCCGTCGCAGGCTGCACACACGGTCTACTGCCAGGCCATTCTGTACGCCGATGCCGTCGAGCGCTCCGGCTCATTCCACCCCTGCGGTGTCGTCGAGGCGCTCGAAGACTTCAATTTCGACGGTCTCGGTAATGGCCCCACGCTCTATCGTGCGGACGACCATCAGTGCTTCAAGGACGTCCTGGTGGTGCGCGGTAAGGAGAACCCGGAAAGCGAGTTCGATCTGCTGGAAATCGTCGAGAAGACCCCGGCCAAGCAGGTGACCTATCCGCACGACCATCCGCAGTTCGCGGGCGGCCAGCTTGGCACCTGTAACCCCGGCACCGCCTGAGCCACAAGGTGATCCGAAAGAAACACTCCTGAAACGGTCCGCGGGGCGTCCGACTCCGGTCACGCCCCGCGGCTCGTCACATCATAACCACCGCCCCGTCCGGGGTGGCGATGGCGCTGCAGCGTATTGGCCATGGATCTTATAATTCTGCAAATACTCAATGGGCTGGACAAGGGCTCGGCCTATGCGCTGATTGCGCTTGGGCTGACGCTGATCTTCGGCACCCTGGGTGTCGTGAACTTCGCCCACGGGGCCTTGTTCATGCTGGGCGCTTTTTGCGCCGTCACGCTGAACCGGCTGCTCACCCTGTCCCACCAGGTCGTCGATCCAACCCGTACCGACTTCCTTGGAAATCCGCTCAAGGTCGAAGTGCGATATGTGGAGGAGTGGTTCGGGCCCGAAATCGGCGGCGCCATCATCGACTGGTCCGTGCCACTTTCGATACTGCTTGCAATTCCGGTCATGGCGCTCATCGGCCTCCTCATGGAGCGCGGGCTGATCAAGCACTTCTACAAGCGTCCTCATGCCGACCAGATCCTGGTGACGTTCGGTCTGGCGATCGTGCTCCAGCAAATCGTGAAGTACTTCTACGGAGCCAACCCGATCGCAACGCCGGCGCCGGAGGTTTTCACCGGATCCTTCGATTTCGGCGTGCTCCTGGGCTTCGAACCGTTCTCCATCATCTATCCCTACTGGCGGCTGGTCTATTTCTGCTTTGCGATCGTCATTATCGCCGCGGTGTTCGCCTTCCTGCGCTTCACAACGTTCGGAATGGTGGTGCGGGCCGGCATGGCCGATCGCGAGACCGTGGGGCTTCTCGGCATAAATATCGGCCGCCGCTTCACGGTCATGTTCGCGATTGCAGCGATCGTCGCCGGGCTGGCCGGCGTCATGTACACGCCGATCGTGGCGCCCAACTACAACATGGGAATGAACTTCCTGGTGCTCAGCTTCGTCGTCGTTGTGGTTGGCGGCATGGGCAGCCTGCCAGGCGCGGTGGCTGCCGGGTTCCTGCTTGGCATCCTGGAGAGCTTCGCCTCCATGTCCGCCGTGATCGATGTCGTTCCCGGCATCAATCAGGTGATCATCTATCTGGTCGCAATCATTGTCCTTCTTGTTCGGCCGCGCGGGCTCATGGGACGAAAAGGCGTCATGGAGGACTGAGGCATGCTCGGACTTAGCCGCAAAGACACCACGCTTCTGCTCATCGTCATGGGGCTCGTCGTGTTCGCGCCGTTCCTCCTCAATCCCTTTCCGGAGAACTCGGAACTCGCACGCTTCAACGCCGGTTACCCCGACCTCATGCAGCGCTTCGTGATCTTCGGCATCTTTGCCATGGGCTTCAACATCCTGTTCGGGCTCACAGGCTACCTGTCGTTCGGTCATGCGGCCTTTCTGGGGGTGGGCTCCTACGCCGGCGTGTGGATGATGAAACTGCTGACGGTCAACGTCGTGCCGGCGATCATCGCGTCGGTGGCGGTGGCCGGGATCTTCTCCCTGCTCATCGGGTACATCTGTCTCAGACGATCGGGCATCTATTTCTCGATCCTGACGCTCGCCTTCGCGCAGATGTCCTTCGCATTGGCGTATTCGGTGCTCACGCCGATCACTGCCGGGGAAACCGGCCTTCAGCTTTCCCTGACCGATCCCAGAATCCTGGGCAGTTCGGCTGTGGACGGCACCATTCCGGCCACGAACTTCTTCGGCATCGCAATGCGCGACGGGTTCGAATTGTCCGTCGGCGCGTGGCAGTTCACCTTCAATTTCGGCTACTACCTCTGCGCGGTGATCATGCTGGTCGCGTTCTACATCTCGATCCGCATCTTTCGCTCGCCCTTCGGCGCCATGCTCCGGGCAGTGAAATCAAACCAGCAGCGGATGAACTACACCGGCATCAATCCGAAACCCTACACCCTCGCCGCTTTCGTCATCTCCGGCATGTATGCCGGTCTTGCGGGCGGGCTCATGGTGGCGGTGGACCCGCTTGCGGGCGCGGACCGAATGTTCTGGACCGCCTCCGGTGAGGTCGTCCTGATGACCATCCTCGGCGGCGCGGGAACGCTGGTCGGTCCGTTGCTGGGTGCCGGTGTCATCAAGTATTTCGAGAACATCTTCTCACGGCTCAACGAGGCCGATCTCAACCAGATGTTCTCCGGTCTGCCCGACGGCCTGCAGAGTGCGATGGTCACGGTCGCCCAGATGTTCGTCGGCGACGGATGGCTGCTGACGCTCGGCGTCATGTTCATGGCCGTGGTCATCTTCCTGCCAGGAGGCATCGTCGAGGGCGGTCAGAGAATTGCCGGCTGGTTCCGCCGCAAGTCCGGCGCTGACAAGACCGGCAAGGCGGAGCCGGCGGCATCGGCGGCGGAGTGAGGCGCGGACATGGGCATTCTAAAGGTGAGAAACCTCAACAAGAATTTCGGCGGCCTGAAAGCGCTGAACGACATAAATCTCGATGTCGAAGAAGGGACCGTCCACGCCATCATCGGGCCCAACGGGGCCGGCAAGTCGACGTTGCTCAACACCTTCGTCGGCCGGCTCGAGCCGGATACCGGCGAGGTCAACTTCGACAACCAGCCTCTTCTCAACCGCCAGCCGTTCGAGATCAACCAGATGGGCGTGTGTCGCGTTTTCCAGACGCCGGAGATCTTCGGCGAGCTGTCGCTGCTCGACAATGTGATGATCCCCACCTTCGCCAAGCGCGACGGATCGTTCGTGCTCAATGCCTGGGGGCGAATGGACCGCGAAGCGGACGTCAATGACGAGGCGGAACACGTGCTCGAGGACGTGGGTCTCGCCGATCAGCGTCATGAACTGGCCAATTCGCTGTCACGCGGCGACAAGCGCAGGCTCGAGCTCGCCATGTGCCTGGTGCAGGCACCGCGGCTGTTGCTGCTCGATGAGCCCACTGCCGGCATGTCGCGGGCCGACACCAACAACACCATCGATCTGCTGAAGCGGATCGGCGAGCGCGGGATTACCAAGATCGTGATCGAGCACGATATGCACGTTGTCTTTTCGCTCGCGGAGAAGATCTCCGTCATGGCGCAAGGCGCCGTGATCGTGGAAGGAGCGCCTGACGAGATCAAGGGCGATCCGAAGGTCCAGGAAGCGTATCTTGGAGGAGCACATCTATGACCAAGATGGAACCGGTCGTCAAAAAGACAAAGAAAAAGGCGGAGCAGGAGACCGGCACGCTCGGCATCGACTTCGCGGGGGAGAAGGCACCCGGCAAAAAGCCGACGCTCACGACCGGCGGTCAGCCCGCTTTCTTTTCGTGCTGGGACATTCACGCCTATTACGGTGAAAGCTATATCGTGCAGGGTGTGAGTTTCGATGTCCGCGAGGGCGAGATCGTTGCCCTGCTCGGCCGCAACGGCGCCGGCAAGACCTCCACATTGAGAACGATCGCCCGCACCGAGGACCCCGCGCTCAGGCGTGGCGAGCTCTGGCTGGACCACAAACCGGTCCACGAGATGACAGCGCACGAGGCGGCGCAAAACGGGATCGGCCTGGTGCCTGAAGACCGCCGGATCATCCAGGGGCTGACCGTCGAGGAGAACCTGAAGCTCGCCCAGATTGCGCCACCGCACGGCTGGTCGATCGAACGCATCTACGACCTCTTCCCGCGGCTTGGCGAACGCAAGACGCAGGAGGGCACGACGCTTTCGGGTGGCGAACAGCAGATGCTGTCCATCGGTCGCGCCCTGGCGCGCGACATCAAGCTGCTTCTCCTGGACGAGCCGTATGAAGGCCTCGCTCCCGTCATCGTCAAGGAAATCGAACGCACGCTCGAAGAGATCAAGAATTTGGGCATGACCACGATCATTGTTGAGCAAAACGCCATCGCGGCGCTGCATCTGGCCGATCGGGCCATTATCCTCGATATGGGACAGATCGTGTTCGACGGCGTCTCGCAGGAAGTCCTGGACGATGCGGATCTGCGGCAGCAATATCTGGCGATCTGACCGGATTGCCGAAGTAGGGCATTATGGCCGAGAAGACAGGTTCGGACTTGACCCTGGCCCTCGACACCAAGGTCGAAAAGGAGTTCGTGGCGCCACTGACGGCACTGCGCGCCAACCTGGAGATATTGCGCGATTTTCCGGACCTGGACGAAGAGGAACGCCGGAAGTTCCTCGAAACGGCCATCCTCGCCTGCACGCGGCTGGAAAAGGCCGTCGATGAGCTCGGTACCGCGGTCTACTCGGCCGGAAGGCAGGCCGAGGTCCCGCAATCCGACAGCTCGTCGGCGTCCAAGCACGACAATCGCTATGCCGAGCGCATCGAATTCCTGGAGGACATCGAAGCCATCGAGATCGATTTCAGTGGTTTCGAATTCGCCAACAGTCAGATCGTCAATGATTTCTATGACGTTGTTGAAGAGCTCATCGAAGCAACCGGCCGCAAGTGGTATCTCATCGTCAACTACCGTGATTGCAGCATCTGGCCGGAAGCGTGGGTCGCGTTCGCGCACCGAGGCAAAAAGGTCAATACCAACTACTCGCTGGGAACCGTGCGATACGCCGAGACGGAGACCGGGAAAGACAACGGCACGGCCTCTGCGGACTCGGACAATTTCGATCCGGACATGTTCCCTTCGCGCGACCTGGCGCTGGCCGCGCTCGAGGACGAGAAACGAAAGCGTCTGGTTGAGTCACCCTCGTAGCGGGTGGGACGTGGACTTTGGCCCAGAACTCCATGATCGAGTCGTCATGGGTTGCGCCGTCGGACGATGCCCGTGAACCAGGAGTCGTGCGCCGGGAGCAGCATGCACAGAAGCCCGAGAAAGATGTAGTCAAGGATCTGGTTCACGCTCGACCACTGCTGCAGGATGTAGTGCCCGAACAGCAGGCTGAGCATGAAGGCGAACCAGCCATACACGACAAGCCTCTTGTAGCGCGTACTGAGCAGCGCAAGACCAAGGCCTATTTCTACAAAGGGAATGGCGGCCAAATAACTGTCCACAAACATGCGGGGCAACGTGATGCGCAAATTCCCCTGAAACAGCGCCGAGTAATAGTCGAAGAAGCCGCCTTGACTGTAAAACTTGCTGGTGCCAGCGGTAAGCAGGATGACGATCATCGTCACGCGGACAACACGCTCCGCGTCTCGCAACAATCTGGTACTGAACATCTCAATCTTCCTCCACGCGCGCAGCGCGTTCAGTCCATCTGGCCGTCAACCTTCGCGCCTTCTTCGGCGAACAGTCTGGCCGCGGCTCGGCCAATACCGGAGCTTGCGCCGACGACGACGCCGGCCTTTCCTTCGAGGAGTCGGTCCATATCGTTTGCCTCCTGATGACGGGCGTCCAACATTCCTGATCTTCATCTAGTCCGTCTGTGCGTGCCGGTAGCCGAACCCTATGGCGAAGCGGTTCCAGCTGTTGATCTGGCAGATCAGCAGCGTCAGGTTGACCGCCTGCTCGGCGATAGCTTGATGGTCAGCTTGAGAATTCGGTCGTGTGGGCCCTCACGGGGAAACCAGCGGCTCGGCCCGGTAGGCCCGGTGAAGCAATTCCAGAAAGGCCGGCGGTTCAGGCAAGGGCACGGATCCGATCCGGCGTACAGCAATGCCGGGCGTCCATGAGTTCATGACCACGCCTCCGGCCAACACCGGCAGATCAGTCAGAGCGATCTCTTGGACGCGCTGGGGAATCCCGAGGCGATCCAGTTGTCGGCGGACAATGTCCATCGTGGTGCCACCCAGCATTTCAGCCTCTGGCCAAAGCACCGCATCGCCGTCCCAAAAGGCCAGATTCCAGATTGACCCCTCGCTGAGCCGGCCTTGACGGTCAACGAAAGCGGCATCGTCGAAGTCTTGCTCGACTGCTTTACGGAGGAAGTAGGTCTTGGCCACCTCGCCGACATGTTTCACGTCTGGAAGGAATCGCTCGTATTCGACGATCGCCAATTTCAGCGGCCCCTCCGGACCGGACGCGGCTGGTCCGGTACGAACCAGCACTTCGGGCTCTACATCGGCCTCGACCACAGTGAATTCGCCAGCTGGTGAGTAAACCGTGGCTGTCAACGAGAGATCCGCCGGACCGTCCTTCAGCGCGGAGCGTAGATAGGATCGAATTTGATTGTGGGGCAATGCCTGACCGAACATCCTCCGTGAAGCCAACCGCAGCCGCTTCAGATGGAGGTCGAGACCCCGGACCTGCCCGTCACGAACCTGCATGGCAGTGAAGTGAGCATAGCCAGCAAAGGCGAGCGGTGCCAACTCCTCGGCGGTCGCTTCTCGACCGTTACGTTGAACAACAAACGCGTTAGTGGACATCTGTTTGCTCCATGAACCTGGTTCGGGGGACAGCCATTACCGCATTTCGATACGCATTTGTGCGAGTGGCCGTTTCTTTCCTTTGACGCTTAAGTCCCTCAGAAAATATTTTCATCGCCAATAAGAGTTGCGACGCATCGGTAGGCTCGTTGCGCTTGGGAATTGTCCTTTTGTTGCGGATTTGGCGACTATGTGCCTTTTGCCACACGATATCGTGGATGCGGCGACTGAGGACGTCCTAGGCACCGTCTAATTGGGCTCCATAGCGCCCACCTCTCCTGATGCATCGAATATCCGTTGTTTTCAGAAAATGGCTATGCGTGCTGGTATCCAAAACCGATGGCGAGGCGGTTCCAGCTGTTGATCTGACAAATCAGTACCGTCAGGTTCACCGCCTCTTCGTCCGAAAAGTGCGCGCGCAGCGCATCGAAGCTCGCATCGGGCGGATGTGAACTCGCAACCCGCGTTACCGCTTCCGCCCAGGCGAGCGCGGCGCGTTCTCGGTCGCTGTAAAGTGATGACTCACGCCAAGCGTTGAGCAGATAAAGGCGCTGCTCGCTTTCACCGTTGTCACGCGCATCACGGCTGTGCATGTCAAGGCAGAACGCACAGCCATTAATCTGCGACACCCGCATTTTGATCAGTTCAGCAAGCGATTTCTCAAGCCCGCAACGCGCGATGTATTTCTCGACAGAGAGCATCGCGGCCATGGCTTCGGGCGCGGCTTCATACGCGCTTATGCGGTCTGCAGTGACGTCCATTGGTGTTTTCTCCGACTAATCAGCTAGAGCCTTGTCACGAGGAGACCGGACCGGCGTCCGATCCGGCATACACCTCTTTGAGACCCTCGATGAGTTCCGCCTGGACCGGTGCGGTCCGCTGGTTGATCCGCACGAGCCCCATGTCCTGACCGACGATGCTCCGTATCGGCCGGGGAGGCCCAATTGCCACGAGGTCGCAGATGATGTCGGCCACGTTTTGCGCATTCGTGTTGCCACCACCTGCGGCAAACATGGTCTCGAACATGCCGATCATCCGGCCGGGACCTTTCGCGATCGGTCCGTAGCTTTCAATGCGCGCAAGATCGGATGGTTCAGGGGATGATTTGATCAGGTCGGTCGCATGCCCGCCGGGCTCGACGATGACCGACTCGATACCGAAGTTCTCGACCTCGTAGTGCAACGACTCGGCGTAGGCCTCGAGGGCCCACTTGCCGGCGCAGTAGAGACCGAAGAACGGGATCGCCAGCCGTCCGGCGGTGGAACTCACATGCACGATCAGACCCGACTTGCGCGCGCGCATATGCGGCAGGACAGCCCGGCAGGTGCGCATGGCGCCGAACAGGTTCACATCAAAATGGGCTTTCGCCTGGTCCAGCGTATAGGCTTCAGTGACACCGACAGGCATCACGCCGGCATTGTTGATCAGCACATCGATCGGCTGCCGGTCTTCGATGATATTCACGGCTTGGTACACGGACTCCGCGTCCGTGACGTCCATTTCGACTGTGTCCAGCAGATGTCCGCTCTCCGCCGCCCAATCGTTCACTTCACTGCGGGCAAAGGCGTTGCGTCCGTCAATGTCCCGCATTGCGGCGAACACGTGGTGCCCGATGGCGGCGAGCGACTTCGCCGCCAGCAGTCCGATGCCCCGGCTCGCGCCGGTCACGATGATAGTTCTACGATCTGTCATGTTCTGCTCCTCGGTCATGTTCACAAGTCGTTGTCTTGATCTCTGCATCAGCCTCATTCGCACGCGGCGATAACGCGGGCCGGGCCGCCGGTGCCACCAATGTGCTTCAGTGCACCCACGATCAACGTGCACTCGCTTCTGCGCACCGCTGCGGCGAGCGCGTACAGGTTGGTCAGGTTTTCGACGATCAGGATGTCGCGCTGATACAGGCGCACATGGGCCGGCCAGGCATTGCTCCATTTGCCGTCAGTGCCCTTCATGCCTTGTCCGGAATCGGTGCTGAGGCTGTCGGCGGCGATGCCGGAAATCTTCACGCCCTTCGCATCCATGATCTCGATCAGCTTGTCGATCGCCTCGCGCGTGAAACCGGGATGGTTCAGGCCGTTCACATAGCCCGGCGCGTCCCAATCCTTCCCGCCACGGCCATAGAGATGGGACCACCCCAGATTGGCAACGATCCAGACACCGTCCTCGATCTTGTCGGCAACTGCCGTGATATCCGAGGCCCGGACCGTGGCACGCGACGAGTCGGAGAAATCCGTGACCGATGTGTCGGGGCTAGGATTTCCGCCATTCCTGGACAATTCACTGCGGACCCGGTGCGAGACGTCGACAAGGACGATCTTTCCCGTCAATTGCGCGATTGTCAGCTCGTCACTGGACTTGCGCTTCTTTTCAGGAATGGCCCCCGGCTCACGGCTGCGCCCGTTGTTCACATAGTGATTTGGACTGTTGAAGCTGGTCCCGTTGTGCTCCTGGATGAGGATTGCAGCGGATTCAAAATGACCCTCATTGGTGCGCCAGATGTCGGTCGGATACAGAACAGCCTGATGATAGAAGCCGGCGACCGGTTTGCTGCCGCCGACCGGCTTCGACAAATCCGGCTTGGTCGCGTCTTCAGCCGATGGCTCGAAGGTCGGGATGGGCTGCGTCAGATCGATGAACGTCAAGTCGGCTTGTGCGGCGCCGGCGGCGCCAAGCGTCGACAGAGCAAGCAGTGCTGCCCGCGCGAGTTTGAATGAGCTGTTTCGCATCACGTCTTGTTCCTGATTGGCTTGAGACAGCGTTCGTCTCACATGGAGATCAGACCGGTCCCCGGCGTTGGCTGCGCGAACGTCCTGATTGGGGCGTCGAGTGCGGGAGGCATGATCTTGTTTCGTGCCGCAGATAGGCTATGCTGGGACCCCTAAAAAGACCCACTTTCCGACAAAGTAATGGACCCAAACGTGGCCACCAGCGCACACGAGAACCCGCGTCAGCGTTTTCCGTTCGACGCATTGACTGTCGATCAGTCCGCAGAAGTTCCGCTTTATCGCCAGCTGGAGGATCAGATCCGGGGCGCGATCTGGGAGGCTCGCCTGCGCCCCGGCGAACGGCTGCCCGCGAGCCGTCAGCTTGCACGCGACCTCGACATCGCCCGCAACACCGTGAAGGCGGCTTACAATCAGCTGATCGCGGAAGGCTATCTGGTCACATCGGCGGGTTCGGGAACCCGCGTCGCACCGGATCTGCCGGAACACCTGCTGCAAGTGCCGGTCCCGGAGCAGCGCGACGACACACACGCGCGTTCCGCCGCGCTGTCCGCGACAGCCAAACGGATCGCCTCGTTCAGCCCCTGGATCGATGGCGATATGGAGCGGCCGTCGCGGCCGTTCCGCCCCCACACCCCCGCCACCGACGCCTTTCCGCGGCGGCTCTGGGCGACATTGACGACACGGCGGCTGCGCCAAATGGGACGCAGCACGCTTGAACGCGTCGACCCGCGCGGCTACCACCCGCTGCGCGAAGCGATCGCGGGCTATCTCGGCAGTGCACGAGGCGTATCCTGCAGTGCCGATCAGGTGATCGTCACGGCGGGAACGCAGCAAGCGATTGAGCTCATTGCCAAGATCTTCATTGAACCCGGCGACAAGGTCTGCATGGAGGACCCCGGATACGCACCGGCGCGAATCGTCTTCGAGCTGGCGGGCGCGGACGTTGTCTCCATACCGGTAGACAACGACGGTCTGGAAACCGATTTTCTTGAGAGAAAGGTCACCTCCGCCAAGCTCGTCTATGTGACGCCGAGCAGCCAATTCCCGCTGGGAACGACCATGTCACTGGCACGCCGTCTCAACCTGATCGAATGGGCCGAGCGATCCGGCGCGGTCATTCTGGAAGACGACTACAATGGCGAATACCGATATGCCGGTCGGCCATTGCCGGCGCTGTATGGCCTCGCCTCACCGGGACGGGTGCTGTACACGGGCAGCTTCAGCAAGCTGCTGTTTCCCGCGTTGCGCATTGGCTATGTGGTCGTTCCGGAGGACACCGTCCGTCATTTTGCTGCCGCCCGGTGGCTCATCGACCGCCATTCGCCGCCACTGGAACAGGCGGTTCTCGCCGATTTCATCGACGAGGGACATTTCGCGCGACACGTCCGGCGCATGCGAACGCTCTATGCCGAGCGTCAACGCGCGCTCGTGGACGCCGCGGAACAGGATTGGGCAGGGATGATCGACGTCCCGGCCTTGGACTCAGGCCTTCATCTGATTGGCTGGCTCTGTGGTGATGTGACCGAAGACCGGATCCTGAAGGCCGCCCGGTCGGCGGGCATCGACCTGACGCCCACGTCCTGGTTTGGGGTTCGCAAGCCGCAACGTCAGAGCGTTATTCTCGGCTATGCCCCGTTCACCCCAAGGCTGCTGCGACGCGCAACCGGAGACCTGGCGCAGGCGCTCACGCGGGACGTTTGATTCCGGGAGTTGCCACTCCGAACTTGTCTTCAAGGGTGAACTGCGGCAGCGCTGAGCTGACAACTCCGCTTTGGCTCAGGAGCAAACGTAAAATCCGACTTCGTTGTCAGTCCGCTTGGTGCCATGCGTGGACGTAACTGGCTGTAACTCAGGACGACCGCCAATGCGGTCAAGCGGAAGTTCTGGCGGCCACTGTCTGTTTTCGGGGGCAAAACAATCGCGAACTGCCGGTCATCAGAAGAGCTCAAAGCAATGAAACGCCGAGGAATCAATCGCGACTGGCTCGCCAATTCGGATTCTCAGAGAGTCAGAACTTTCGCAGACCCCTTCGTTTCCCGGACAGACTGGGCCGGCCTATTCTCCCAGTGCGATCCCCTCCCGCCGGGGGTCGGCGCCGCCGCGCAGTCCATCGTCAATGGCAATCGCGTGCACTCCCGAGGTGAGCTCCATAACATTGATCTCATACCCCATCGCCTCGAGTTGACCGGCCAGCTCGGTCGCCGTCGTCCCTTTCTCCAGGTCGAAGGGACCGAAGCGGTTGATCAGATGCGGCATCGACACTGCCGATTGCACATCCATCCCCCAATGCAGATAGGCAATGATTGCCTGTGCGACATAGCCGATGATCCGGCTGCCACCCGGGCTGCCGATAACCAGGATCGGCTCACCATCGCGCAGCACGATCGCGGGCGCCATTGACGAGCGCGGGCGTTTGCCCGGCTCAACCCGGTTGGCAATCGGCACGCCGTTTTTGTGAGACTGAAACGAGAAATCCGTGAGTTCGTTGTTGAGAAAGAACCCTCGTGCCATCACGCGCGACCCGAAGCTATTCTCGATCGTCGTCGTCATCGACAGGGCGTTGCCATAGGAATCGACAATCGAGATATGCGAGGTCGAAGGCATCTCGACACTGACGTTATCGGCCCAAAGCATCGCGTGATCCCATTCCGGATTGCCTGGCGCGACAGAATCAAGCGCCATATCGCCCGACAAGAGCGCCGCCCGCTGGGCCAGATAGGCCGGATCGATCAGCCCCTTGATCGGGACTGGCACGAAATCGCTATCGGCCATGTAGCGGCCCCGGTCTGCGAAGGCGAGGCGTGAGGCATCGCCGATTAAACGCCAGGTTTCGGCTTCATCCGGACGGCCCAGCTCGACCTTGTCCAGCATGCCCAGGATCTGCCCCACGGTCAGGCCGCCCGAAGATGGTGGTCCCATTCCGCAGACATCCGCGCCCTTGAACTCGGCACAGACCGCCGGCCGCTCGATCACCTCATAAAGATAGAGATCGGTCAGCGACAAAACCCCGGGATTACCCTCCGCACCGCGCACGGCGGCGACGATATCTTCGGCCACGGCACCCTCGTAAAAGCCACGCTCGCCTTTGGTCGCCAGAAGACGGAGCGTCTCGGCATAGGCGGGGTTCTTCAACACTTCACCCGCTTCAATCGCCTTGCCGTTGGGGAAGAAATAGGCCTCGGTGGCCGGAAAACGGCGCAATCTCGCTTCGTCGTCGGCAACGATATGCGCCAATCGGGGCGAGACGATAAACCCGTTCTCGGCAAGGGCGATAGCCTCGGCAAACAGACCCGGCCAGTTCGCCCGCCCCCAAAGACGATGCGCATCGGTCATCAACGCGGGAATCCCCGGCGTCCCAACCGACCGCCCGCCGACAAGGGCATCCCAGAAATCCATGACCTCCCCATCGGGCGTCTGAAGCAGCAACGGCGTGGCGGCCCGGGGCGCGGTTTCCCGCCCGTCCAGCGTTGTCACCTCGCCGCTTTCGGCATCATACCAAACGAGGAACGCCCCTCCGCCCAGTCCCGAAGACTGGGGTTCCACAAGGCCAAGAACCGCTTGCACTGCCACCATCGCATCCGCAGCCGTTCCGCCTTCGCGAAGAACCCGTCCTCCGGCCTCAACCGCCAAGGGGTTTGCCGCCACGACCATCCAGTCTTTGGCCTCAACCGCCCGACCGGCAGCTTTTGCCGCCAGCGACGCGGACGCAAGATCGGTGAGTTCGGAAAAGGCCGCAGGAAGACTTCTCGGCGATGCAGCCTCGGGCGCAACGGCGTCGGTTGCGTCTTGCGCGCTTGCGCTTAAAACGGTGGCAAGGACGGCGGCAACGACAGCGGCAAGGGCCAAGGAACGGAACAACATAACAAATTCTCCGGTTCAAACGGATGTTGAGGTTTTCTTGAATGAGCTTGCTAGTGTGGCTTCTGCCTGTGTCACAATGTTGATCGATGACTTTTCAAGCGCAACTCTGACCTCCCCGCTGGGAACGCAATGGCGTGTTGTCAGCGACCGGGTCATGGGCGGTGTTTCGACGGCCACCATATCGTTGGACACGATCGATGGCCGTCGCTGTATCCGCCTGCGAGGAGATGTGCGGTTGGACAACAATGGCGGTTTCGTGCAGGCCGCATTGGACCTCACGCCTGGATCGGCTGCGCTCGACGCTTCCGGGTACACTGGCATCAGGCTGGTCGTTCGCGGCAATGGCGAGGACTACTCCGTTCATCTGCGTACGCCCGACAATGTCCGTCCATGGATGTCCTACAGGGCTCACTTCAAGACAACGCCTGACTGGAAAACAGTAGAACTCCCTTTCAAGGACTTTGCTCCTCATCGAATTGGGGTGCCATTGAACATCAAGCGTCTCAGGCGACTGGGGCTCGTCGCCATTGGACGGGCTTTCTCCGCCGATCTCGCGGTGGCTGAAGTCAGCCTCTACCGATAACGTCGAAAAACGCCCGATCCATTCATGCTGCCGCAAGCTGCATTGGCGTGTTGGTTCTTCTTGCCTCCTGCAACCGCACCTCAAAGAACAATCTGCACTGGCCCTAGGGCGACGAAAAGTTGAACTTTCCGAAGGCACTCACATACAGCAAGCATTTGCTCTCGGCGCCGCAAGAGAGGCTATGGGAAATGCCCTTGGTCGCTCCGAAGTAGCTTCCCGCCTCTAATTCCACGCTTTTTGAGGTGTCGGCCCGCTGATGGGTCACGTTGCCTTGGATAACAACCGCCTTCAGCCAATCGTCGGTCGCACTCAGGGTTCCGCCATATCCCGCGGGCAACCGAAGAAATGTCCCGTTTCGATGTCCCTTTCTCGGCATACCCCAAAGAAACGCCAATTCCGGCCCCTCAGGCGCGTCGGAACGATCCATCCACGTCACATCCGACGGGTCCAGCCAAACAACATTCCTTGCTTCAATATTGATGGGACGCTCGCCATTGTCGAAGGCTTCCTTGGCGGGTTGTACAAGATAGGGGCCTTCCAGAATTTCCAGAAATGCCGTGGTCTTCTTTCCTTTGGCTGACGTGATATGCGTCTCGCCGGCTGGCTGCACCCAGAACGATCCCGATCCCATCCACATGGTTTCGGCCTCGGGATCATCGTTGTGAACTTCACCGCTGATGACCACTGCCCGGTAGGTGATGTTGTGAATATGCGGGGGAGAGGAGAACCCGTCGACAAACTCGATCAATGTGCCTGTCGGGCCAATCTTCTTTATGTCACCCCACAATACGCCTGCCTTGGGACTGGCGTCCCCCCTGAGGGGGTTGAGAGGCTGAAATTTGACGTCGGATCTGGCCTTCAATTCGAAGGCCGGCTCAGTTGGCGCCATGCCCGGCAAGACCAACAGGGCGGTGACGATCATTGTGACAAAACGCGTTACAGGCATGGCAACCTCCTATGGGTTCGGCTACCGAGCCGATACTCATGCAACATTGTCGCGCCACGAAAAAGCGAACAATCCGCTTTCTCTCAAATTGACTATCCTCTATTTCTGAACAATGGCCCTTGACCTGAAATCCGTGGAATTGTTCGTGCGAGTGGCCTCGGTTGGAGCGATCGGCAAGGCGGGCGAGGAGTTTGGGCTGTCCCGGACGGCTGCGACCCAACGCATCCAGGCATTGGAGGCGGACGTTGGCGTCCAACTCTTCCATCGAACGACCCGCAAACTCTCCCTCACAGGTGACGGTGAAACATTTCTCGAGCATGCGAAGCGCATCCTGGAGAGTGTCGATGAGGCGCTCTCGGATACGCAGAAAAACCCGGGAGCCATAAAAGGCGAGTTGCGGGTCGCCAGTTCGTCTTCCTTTGGCCGCAAGCATATCGCGCCCTATGTATCGGAATTCCTGGCCGCTCATCCGAACCTGTCGATCCAGCTCAACCTCAGCGATTCCATTGTCGACATCGTGGGAAGCAGCTTTGACTTGTCCATTCGCCTCGGCGAATTGGCGCCGTCCTCTTTGAAAGCCCGGAGGCTGGCGTCCAGCCCAAGGATCATAGTCGCCGCGCCGTCGTATCTTTCGGGGACCAATGTCCCGCGCCAGCCAACGGATCTGATCGCGCATAATTGCCTGATGCGCGGTGATGTGAGGACCTGGAGGCTCCGAACGGCCAACGGATCCATCAAGGATTACAAGGTGGCCGGCAACTTCGCGAGCGATAGCGCCGAGGCCATCACCGAAGCCACTCTGTCGGGCCTCGGCATCGCCCGAAAATGTAAATGGGAAATTCGGGAACATCTCGATGCCGGGACTCTCGTACAGGTTGTTGAGGATTGTACGGTCATGCCGGAATGGAGCGTCTTTGCCGTGCGCTCCCCTTCACGTCTTGTCCCGGCAAAGGTCAAGCTCTTCACAGAATTCCTAAAAGTGAAACTTCAATCCGAACCTTCGCTGGCCTAGAACCGATCGCTTGGCGAAGGACCGCTTGGCCCCGGGGTGAGGCGGCAAGACAAATGCTAGGGCTGATTGTATCTCAACACTCCTTTGCTCTTGCAAAGCGGCTCGTCGTCAATGCGGGTGGCCAGTGCATGCCGACGGAGTCGTCTGCTGCGACGCCCGTCGATCGGGCGCATTGCGCACGATGGCGACACGTATTGCCACTCGCGCACAAAGGTGAGTGCAACGCGGTTCCGGCACTGTCCAAGCAATGTCTTGCGGTTGCCAGACCGTCGCCAGTCGAACATTGGCCGCCAGCAAAACAGCCATTAAGTCTTTGAAAAGGGTGGTAGCGGAGGAGGGACTCGAACCCCCGACACGCGGATTATGATTCCGCTGCTCTAACCAGCTGAGCTACTCCGCCAGACCGGGAATGGCGTGCCGACACGCGTGTCGGATACGAGCGATATAATGAGCGGGGTTCGCCGCTGTCAAGAAAGGTCGACCGGGCGGGCGTGATCAGGCGCGCGCCGGCTTCAACTGGGCCTGCCCCGAGACCTTTTCCGTTGCGAGCTTGCGGTCGGCCGCCACGTCGGGCTGCTTGACGAAGCGCAGCATCGTGAACAGGCCGAACGGCCGCAGCGACGACGTGTCGGTGAGACGCAGCCCGCTGCTGCCGAGAACCCGGTCCATGGGGAACACCGGCCGCCAGCCGAGCGTCGCCGCAAGCGGGGCAAAGGTGCGTTCGATCAATCCGCGAAAACCCTCGTCCTGGCTGAAATGGTTCACCAGAATGACCTCGCCACCGGGTGCACAAACCCGTTCGAGTTCACGCATGACCCGCTCGGGATCCGGTACGACCGTGATCACATACATCGCAACCACGGTGTCGAATTCCTCATCGGGAAACTCCAGGTTGCCGGCATCCATTTCGTGCAAACCAGCCACGTTGTCCAGATCCGACTTGGTGACGCGATCACGTGCCTTGCTCAGCATCTCCGGCGAAACGTCGATGCCGGTGACCTGCAGGTGACGCCCATAACGCGGCAACGACAGCCCGGTGCCGACACCGACTTCCAGGACATTGCCCTTGCGGCGATTGATGATCTCCACCGCGTGACGGCGGCCGGCTTCGACTAACTTGCCGAACGTGAAATCATAGACGGGCGCCCAACGTCGGTACGCGCGCTGCACATCAAATAGCTCGATCACCGAACTGCCCGTCTTCGAACCGGTCTCCTGCATAAGCTCCCCTTACTCCGAGGTGTACGACTTTCCGGTTAACGCCAACGCGCACCGGTACGGTCGGGATGGCCCTCTCGTCCCGCCTTTCCGTATACCTTGCTCTGAATTGGACCTCGTTGTGGAATTCCCTTTACGTTCGCCTGCATCGCTTAGGCCACAGGCGCACTCTCAACCAATGCTCTCGTCTTGTCCGTCCCGCTCAACGCGAGCGCATCGTCCGGCTCGCTGCGGACGATCCATCCGCCGCCAAGCACGCGCGATCCGTCGTAAAAAACACATGCCTGCCCGGGTGATACGCCATCTTCTCCTTCGTGCAACTGCACAAATGCCGCACCATCCTTGTTCAGCAATGTGGCCGTCTGAGGGATGCCGGTCGAGCGGATCCTCGCCTCGATCTCGACCCCCGCCTCGGGAATCCGGTCGAACGGCACGTCGCCGAGCCAGTTCACCTGCCGCAGCCACACCTTGCTCGTGCGCAGAGATGCACGCGGGCCCACGACCACCTGGCTGCGTTCGGCGTCCAGCCGCACCACGTAGAGCGGTTCCGCGGCGGCAATACCGAGCCCACGGCGCTGACCGATGGTGTAGTTGATGATGCCGTCGTGACGGCCGACGACCTCGCCGTCAAGCGTCACGATATCGCCGGGGTCGGCCGCGTTCGGGCGCAGACGCTCGATCACCTGCGTGTAGCGCCCGGTCGGCACAAAGCAGATGTCCTGGCTGTCCGACTTCTCCGACACGCTCAGTCCATATCGGCGCGCAAGCTCGCGCGTCTCCGCCTTCTTCAGGTTGCCGAGCGGGAATCTCAGCATCTCAAGCTGGGCCGGTGTCGTCGCGAACAGGAAATAACTCTGGTCACGCTCGGCATCGACGGCGCGGTGCAGTTCCCAGCCGCCCGGTCCGCGTCTGGATGAAATATAGTGGCCGGTGGCAAGTGCCGCGGCGCCAAGTTCCCTCGCGGTCTGCAGCAGGTCCTTGAACTTGATCTTCTGGTTGCAGGACACGCAGGGAATGGGGGTCTCGCCGGAGAGGTAGCTGTCGGCGAACTCTTCCATCACCGCGCTTGCAAACCGCTCCTCGTAGTCGAGAACATAGTGCGGAATACCGAGCAACTCCGCGACATGCCGGGCATCGTGAATGTCCTGGCCGGCGCAGCAGGTTCCCTTGGCCTGAACGGCCTCGCCATGGTCATAGAGCTGGAGCGTGATGCCGATGACGTCGTAGCCCTGCTCCGTCAGCAGCGCCGCGACGACCGATGAATCGACACCGCCCGACATTGCGACGACGACACGGGTGTCTTGCGGACGCCCTGAGAGCGAGAGGGAATTGAGGTTCGACATGAAACTTCAGGGCCCGCCGTTTTCGGAATTCAATCGCACGATGCAGAGTGGGCTACCTGCGGGTGCGCAATTCCATCCCCGCGGCAAATACACCGGAAAACTCGTTACGTCATAATTGTGACTGCTGGCCTGTAATTTATTGTGCCGGAGGCGGCATATCAACCCGGCGCGGCAAGAGTCAAGCACGCGGCGAAAGCGGCAAAATCATCCCCCACGCGGCAAATTCTGCCCCCTCGCCCGGCAAAACAGCCCGGTTTCAAACGCCCGGAATAAAGCTATCCATCTGTTTTTGTTTGTTTTTCCTGTGCAACCGGTGGTTGGCCCGCCGCTTGCTCCGGAAATGCGCGAAGTTCGAGTAACAGGCGTATTTCATGACTTCACTCGCATCATATCTTGCCAGCCTGGCAGGTGCTGCACCACAGGGGGGCCAATCAACCACTCCGGCCAGCGGGACCGGTGCGAGCGGTCTTTTCGCCGCGCTGCTCGAGACCACTTCGGTTCCGACCGATGCTTCGGAGGGGATTCCCCATCAAACAGATCCCACAGGTCTGCTGCCGACCACACCGAACCCGAACGCCGCTCCGGGCGAGCCTCAGGTGGCGGCGGGAGACACTTTCCTGGGTAAGGCCTTGAGCGAAGGACTCAACACACCCGGCGAAGACGGCGAGGTCGAAGCCGAGATCATCGAAGGTCCGCTCGATGCGACCGCCGCAGGTGAGCTGCCGGGAGAAACCGGCGTACCGGCGAATACGGTCGACTCCGAAGACGCAGTGCCGGCTCCGGCGCCACCGACGACGACCGGCACAGATACCGCGGCGCCGGCGGCAGCGGCCGCACCGGACACGAACGTCACATCTGTCGCATCCGGGGCACCTGCGCCGCGCCCTGATGTCCAAGGCAGAACGCCGGACAGGCTTCTGCAGCAGCAGGCATCCCGCAATCAGACGCAAGATGGAGCACCTTCACGTCCGACCGGACTGGAAGCCGCCGTTCAGCATGCCTCCGACAATGGTCTTGAAAACGGTCTGGCAAAGGTGCCTGCCCGCACGGGCAACGGACCCGGCACAGGCGCGGTCGCACATTCACAAAACACGCCGCTGAGCGGCAGTGACGGCGAGGCGACCATCGAAAAACCCGCGCAGATCGATGGCAAACGGCCTGAAATCGCGCCGGACAAGGGACGGCCCGAATTCGCACCGAGACCGCCGCAGATCATACAGCGCCTCATAAAGACCGACACCGGACAGAGCCTGATCCAGGTCCAGGAGCGCATTGGCGGCGATTCCACCGGCATTTCCAGTCCCCCAACGCTTACGGTGAGCGTGCAGGCGCCCGCGGCTTCCCCCGGCCCGGCTTCCCCCCCAGCGCCGCACGTTCCCGTAGGTGCGTTGGCTGTCCATATTGCCCATCAGGCGAATAACGGCGCGAAGCGGTTCGAAATCCGCCTCGATCCGCCGGAACTCGGGCGTATCGATGTGCGTCTCGATGTTTCACGCGAGGGCCAGGTGATGACACATCTGGTCGTGGAGCGCGCGGAAACCCTGGATCTGTTGTTGCGCGATGCGAAGCAGCTCGAACGGGCCCTGCAGGATGCAGGCCTCGACACATCGGACAAGGGGATGAAGTTCTCGCTCAAGGATCAGAGCCTGAGTGGCGACGACAAGGGGTTTTTCGACGACGATGACGTGGCCCATGGCGCGCGGGGCGATGAGGGCGACGACGGTTCCGCCGATCCGGACATGCCGCCGCCACAGCGCTACATCGCATCCACCGGGCTCGACATCAGGATATGAGGATACGGAAGCACCATGGTTGAAATAAATCCCTTCTCCGCCCTTTCGAGCATTGGTCAGTCCTCGGCCGACCGCGTTTCCATCGCGGATGATTTCGACACGTTCCTGACCCTGCTGACCACGCAGTTGCAGAACCAGAACCCCCTCGATCCGCTGGACACGAACCAGTTCACGCAGCAATTGGTGCAGTTCACCGAGGTTGAGCAGACGGTCAAGCAGAACGAAAACCTGGAACAGCTTATCCAGCTCTCCGCCGCCAATGCGGTCACCAACGTTGTCGGTTTTCTCGGCGCCGAGGTCACGATAAGCGGCAAGACGGCGCAATACAGCGATGGCAGCGCAACGTGGTCCTATGACATTCAGGGCAATGCCAGCAATGTCACCTTCACGGTCTCCAATTCCAGCGGTACGCCCGTATATACGACCGGCGGCTCGCCGGCGTCCGGGCCCGGCAACTTCGTCTGGAACGGCCAGACGGATACGGGCACCAATGCCCCCGAGGGCGTCTATACATTGACGGTATCCGCAGTCGACGGTTCGGGAACGGCTGTCAATGTCGTCACCGAATCAGTCGGCATTGTCGATGGCGTGGACTACAGCGGGAGCGAACCTCTTCTGACCGTCGGCGGCAAACAGATCCGTCTTGATGAAATCGATGCCGTGAGACGGGCCGGCACCTCCTCATAGTCACGGCCGACCGTCAGAACTTCGCTCCGCGCATCGCGACCGGCAATGCACGCGGAAGTTGCCTAACACACCGTTAACCCTCGACCTTAGGCAAATTTTAAAACAGACAGCCTATGCTCGTGCACGATTTGGGTCACGTGTAAGAGTATCATGACAGAGCACTACAGGCCGCGCGTACGTTATGTGATTGGGCCGGATGGCAGTCCGTTGACGATTGCCGATCTTCCCCCAACAAACACCAAACGCTGGGTGATCCGCCGCAAGGCCGAGGTTGTCGCCGCGGTACGCGGTGGCTTGCTCAGTCTCGATGAGGCCTGCGAGCGCTATACTCTCACCGTCGACGAATTCCTGAGCTGGCAACGCTCCATCGACAAGCACGGTCTCGCCGGCCTGCGCGCAACGCGCATTCAGGATTACCGTCAGCAATCCTCCTGACCTTTCTCCCCCGATGGTTGCACCGCCTGCACGTATGCGTGCCGGTGCAATCTCGATTCCAGGGCCTTTTGGGCGCCGCGCGGTTTCCGCCCCGCCTCCGCTCAAAACTCCTCCGCGGTTAAGCATCTGTTTAGGAGTCGCTGGGTAATTTTTGCCTACTCGCACGAAACATGGTGAACGGCGGGTTAACGGGCGTCCCGTTCCAGGGCGCGTTTCCCCGTTCGCCGCCAGTGAAAGGACTGCGCAGGGGTGAACAGCGTCAAGGAATTCGTCGAGGCCCTGGGGCCCGCCAGACTGGCCGCAATGGGTGCCGTCGCCGTCGCACTGATCGGCTTTTTTGCATTTCTCATGTTGCGCCTGTCGCAACCGCAGCTCTCCGTTCTGTATACGGACCTCACTTTCGACGACTCCCTTCAGGTCGTCAAAAAGCTCGAAGGCATGAACGTACCGCACGAGATCCGGCAGGAAGGCGCCATCATACTCGCACCCAAGGAGCAGGTTCTGCGCCTCAGAATGGAAATGGCCGAGGCTGGTCTGCCCGCGGGCGGAACGGTGGGGTACGAGATCTTTGACAAGGCCGATACGCTCGGCGCGACGAGTTTCGTCCAGAATATCAACCGGATCCGCGCGATCGAGGGAGAGCTGGCGCGCACCATCCGTGCGCTGCGCAACGTCGCGGTGGCGCGGGTTCATCTCGTGCTGCCGAAGCGTGAGCTGTTCTCGCGCGACAAGGCCGAGCCTTCCGCGTCGATCGTCGTCAGAGTGCGCGGCGAACTCGACCGCGGACAGATCAAGGCGATCCAGCATCTGACGGCATCGGCCGTCAACGGCCTCAATCCGGGGCGGGTGTCGATCGTCGACGAGGCGGGCCGCCTCCTCGCCAGCGGGCGTGACGATGGCGCAGACCCGGGCGGCGCGGAATTCGAAGAGCGGCACCAGGCGATGGAACAGCGGATGCGCGAGGATATCGAGGATATCGTCGCCAGCGTGGTCGGCAACGGCCGGGTGCGTGTGCGCGTGTCCGCGGAGATGGACTACTCCAAGATCACGGAAACAACCGACCTCTACGACCCGGACGGCCGCGTCGTCCGTTCAACCCAGACACGCGAGGAAAGCTCGAACGTCACGACGCCGAATGGCAATGACGGTGTTTCCGTCGGCAACGAACTGCCCGCGGCCAATGCCGAACCGGGAACTGACGGCAATCAGCAGGAGAACTCCAACAAGACCGAGGAGGTCATCAACTACGAGATTTCGCGCACGACCAAGACGGAGGTTGCACAAGGCGGCCGGATCAAGCGCCTGTCGATTGCCGTTCTGGTCGACGGAATCTATCAGAAGGACGCCAACGGCACCGTTACCTATGCCCCCCGGCCGGCGGAGCAGATCGAACAGATTTCCGCGCTCGTCCGTTCCGCCATCGGCTTCGATCAGGACCGCGGCGACCAGGTGCAGGTGGTCAATCTCCGGTTTGCCGAAGTGCAGCCCGCCGCTGTGGCAGACGGCGCACCTCAGGGTTGGCTGGCCTCGATGATGTCGCTGTCGAAGAACGACTATTTCGCCATCGCCGAGATGACCGTGATGGGCATCGTCTCCCTCCTCGTCTTGCTGCTGATCGTCCGGCCGCTGGTTCGCCGCATCGTCACACCGGACGAATCGCGACAGGCGCTGGAGAATTTTTCAACGAGCGAGGCGCCACAGCTTGCCGGACCGGATGGACAATCCGCCGGCGAGGCCGACCTGGCGCTTCCGGCTCCCCCGAGCCGGACCTCCGAAGCGCTCAAGAGCGCGCGCGTGATCGGCGAGGTCCAGCAGAAGGCCGTCGAGGAGGTCGGCGAGACGATCAAGAACAACCCCGACGAGGCCGTCACGATCGTACGTGACTGGCTTCAGCAACCGGCTTGACGCAACGAAAAGATGGCAACACCGGCAGCAAACATCGAAAAGATGCTCGCGGACGCCAAGGCGCAGCAGGATGACGGCGAGGCTGGACCGCCGACGGAAAGCCTCGACTCGCTGACCGGCCCGCAAAAGGCCGCTGTCCTGCTGCTCGCGCTCGGATCGGAATGGGGGCAGCCGGTCTGGAGCGAACTGAGCGACGACGAAGTTGTCGCCGTGTCGGTCGCCATGTCCGAACTCGGCAATGTGACGAACACCGTGACTCAGGCGTTACTCACTGATTTCATTTCGAAAATGTCGCTCGCCGGAGCGTTGCTCGGCACCACGTCGTCAACCGAGAAACTTCTCTCGGAATATCTTCCGCCCGACCGCCTCAACGTCATCATGGAGGAAATCCGGGGACCCGCGGGCCGGAACATGTGGGAAAAGCTCTCAAACGTTCAGCCGGCGGTTCTGGCCAACTATCTCAAGAACGAATACCCGCAGACGGTGGCCGTCGTGTTGTCGAAGATCGCGAGCGAGCACGCGGCAGGCGTGCTGTCGCTGCTGCCGGACGAGTTTTCCATGGAAGTGGTCCAGCGCATGCTCAAGATGGGCTCCGTGCAACGCGACGTCCTGGAGAAGATCGAACACACCCTGCGCAGCGAGTTCATTTCCAACCTGTCGCAAACACGGCAACGCGACGCCCATGAACTCATGGCGGAGATCTTCAACAATTTCGACCGGCAGACGGAAGGGCGCTTCCTGTCGTCACTCGAGGAGAGCGACTGGGAAGCTGCCGAGCGCATCAAGACCCTCATGTTCACCTTCGAGGATCTGACCAAGCTCGACAAGGCAAGCATCCAGCTCCTGCTGCGCAACGTGGAGCAGGACGTTCTCCTGCTGGCCATGAAGGGCGCAAACGAGCAGGTGCGCGACCTCTTCCTGTCCAACATGTCGGAGCGGGCCGGAAGGATGCTTCGGGATGATCTCGAAGTCATGGGACCGGTTCGACTGAAGGATGTCGATGACGCGCAAACGAAAATGATCACCACCGCCAAGGACCTCGCCGCCAAGGGCGAGATCATCATCACCAAGTCGGGCGGTGATGACGAACTGGTCTACTAGGAACAGAAATGGCTGAAGCTGCGAGATACCTGTTCGACCGAGCCTTCGACGCCCCGACGCGGCGCACGGAATCGGAAGAGGCCGTGGCAGCGCGGCAATTGCAGGAAGAGTGGGAACGCAAGCTCGCCGAGGCGTGTTGCACCGCATATGAGGAGGGCCGCGCCGAGGGCGAGGAAGCCGCGCGCCAGAGCCTGGCGGCGCAGACGCAGGTGCTGGTCGGCGATTTGTTGCAGCGCGTGGAGCAAACGCTGCAGGACGCGAGAGGCGAACTCGATCGCATCCGCAGCGATGCCATAGAAATCGGGAGCCTCACCGCCAATGTGCTGGCGGAGCAGCTCATAGAGCGCTCGCCTGCTCTTAATCTTGAGGCGGTGTTCGCCGAAGCGCTCGAGCATCTGGACGACGCGCCGCATATCGCCGTCACCGTCAATGACGTGCTGGTCGACGAGGTTCAGAAGCTCGTCAGCACGATCGCGGCGGAACGCGGATTCACAGGCGACATCGTCGTGCTCGGCGACCCCGATACGACCAGGGGCGACTGCAATCTGCAATGGGCGGACGGCGGCTTGACCGTCGACGTGGGCAGGAAACGCGCCGCGGTGGCGCAAATCGTGCGGCGTCATCTCGAGAGCCTCAACGCTTCGCATCAAACGAGTCCGTCCGCCGTGACGCCGGCGGAGCCGGAGCAGCCGGTGCCGGGCGCCGAAGCCCTGCCGGAACCGCATGACGCAATCGAGGGCCGGTCCGAGACAACCAGACAACCGCATCCGATTCAGGAGACACCAGATGAGTGACGAGCCAGGCGGCGAAGTGGCCGAAGGGGCCGGCGGAGACGACGTCGACCTCACCGACTTCGCCCAACAGGAAAAGCCGCAGAGCGTTGACGATCCGCCGGCGAGTGATGCTGAAACGCTTGCAAACGAAGATGAGCCGCGCTCGGCGTCCGATCTCGAGGCCGTGTTCGACGTGCCGGTGAACATTTCGGCGGTTCTCGGCCGGACCAACATCGAGGTGGCGAGCCTGCTGAAACTGGACGAGGGCGACGTGGTGGAGCTGGACCGCAAGGTCGGCGAAGCCATCGACATCTATGTGAACAACAGACTGGTGGCACGCGGCGAGGTCGTGTTGGTCGAGGACCGGCTGGGCGTCACCATGACGGAGATCATCAAGGGCGAGAGCAACTGACAGGAGCGAGATGGCGGTGTGGCGCGCCGCCTTGCGGGATTTAGGAGACGGCAATGAGACTGACGATTATCGGCAGCCTGAACGGCGAGCTGACGACGGCGACAAAAATCGCGATGGATCGCGGGGCGCAGGTAACCCATGCGCCCAACATAGAAACTGCAATGAAGGATCTGCGTGCGGGGCGCGGTGCGGACCTGTTGATGGTTGAAGTACATAACGACATTGCCGAACTGATCGAACGGCTCGACGCGGAACATATCCACGTGCCGATCGTCGCCTGCGGCGTGGAGCACGACGCCAAGGCGGCGGTCTCCGCCATACAGGCGGGTGCGAAGGAGTACATTCCCCTTCCCCCCGACCCGGAGCTGATCGCCGCCATTCTCGAAGCGGTGGTCGCGGAGACCCACGCGCTCGTCTACCGCGACGAGAAGATGGCGCAGGTCATCGCCCTTGCGGAACAGATCGCTGCTTCGGACGCGAGCGTCCTCGTCACCGGAGAATCGGGAACAGGCAAGGAAGTGATGGCGCGCCATGTCCACCGCAAGTCGTCCCGCGCGGCAAAGCCGTTCATCTCCGTGAACTGCGCGGCGATCCCGGAAAACCTCCTGGAGTCGGAGCTTTTCGGCCACGAGAAAGGTGCATTCACAGGTGCCATCGCGCGGCGCATCGGCAAGTTCGAGGAAGCCGACGGCGGCACGCTTTTGCTCGATGAAATCAGCGAGATGGACGCACGGCTTCAGGCGAAACTGCTGCGCGCGATCCAGGAGCGGGTGATCGACCGGGTCGGCGGCACCAAACCGATCCCGGTCAATATCCGCATCATCGCCACCTCGAACCGCGATCTCGCCGCGGCCGTGCGCGAGGGCACGTTTCGCGAGGATCTGCTGTACCGGCTGAACGTGGTGAACCTGCGCGTACCGCCGCTGCGCGAACGCCCGACCGACATTCTCGAGCTGGCCGAGCACTTCGCCCGAAAATACGCGGAAGCCAACGGCGCGCCGCGACGCGCCATCTCCGCCGAAGCGCGGCGGCAACTTCTCGGCAATCCGTGGCCCGGAAACGTGCGCGAGCTTGAAAATACGATTCATCGTGCGGTGCTGCTTTCGAGCGGCGCCGAGATCGAGGCCGATGCCATTCGCGCCCCCGACGGCGCGCCGGCGATGGCCCCGGGCGCATTCGCCGACCCGGCGGCCCAGGCGGCGCAAACCGCCGAAGCCGTCACGCGGACGCTGGTCGGAAAGACCGTGGCGGAAGTTGAACGCGATCTCATCCTCGAGACGCTCGGCCACTGTCTGGGCAACCGCACCCATGCGGCAAACATCCTCGGAATCTCGATCCGTACGCTGCGGAACAAGCTCAAGCAGTATTCCGATGAAGGCGTGGACGTACCGATGCCAGGCGATGCGCGCGCCATGGTGGGATAGGCCACGGCGGCGCGCGCGGCGCTCCTCACGACAAGTTCGGCCACACCGGGCCGGCCTCAGGTTCGGGATTTCGACCTGGGGCCGCGACCGCGCGCGCAAAACGATCCCCTCCAACATGAACCCCCGATGAACGGCGTGTTCCGTCTCCATTCAGAGCGTTCGCGCCATATTGGCCGCCTGTTTGGAGTACTGCGTTCTTTCGTTGGAGATCGATCATGAACACGGCCATTGCGACACGCCCCCGCCCATCAATCCCCGGACACGGACCGAAAACGCGAAAGCTCTTTGTCGCGCTGCTGTCGGCCATTCTGACGGTATTTGTCGCCACTGCGGTGACATCCCCGGCCATCGCGAAGAAAGGCGATGGATCGGCGCAAACGGCCGGCAAGGCGAAGGCCGGCAAGAAGGCCGCGAAAAAGAAGAAAGCGGTCAAAAAGGAGGTGACGAAGAAAAAGGTCAAAAAGACAAAAAAGGCCGCGGCCCAAAAGGCAGGGAAGCCGAAAGCCGGCAATCAGGCCGCAAAGAAAAAGAAAAAGGCATCCGCGAACACAGCGAAGAAAAAGACCGCAAAAAAGAAAAAGGCCGCGAGAAAGGGCGGCAAGCCCAAACCCCTGGCAAAAAAAACCGCCGCCAAGAAAAAGGCAGGCGCCAAAAAGGCCAAGCGTACGAAGACGGTGACCGTGAAAAAGAAGGTCACCAAAAAGACCGTCACCAGAAACAACACGGCGAAAAAGAAAACCGCTGCCAAGAGGCGCAACAAGAAGGGTTCCGCCAAGGGCCGGAACACCGCGGGGCGCAAAAAGGCCGTTGTCCGCAAGAATGCAATTGCGAGTAAGAAGCGCGCCGCGCGGAGTGCCCGTGCCGCGAAGATCCGGCGCAAGCATGCTCGTAACTATGGTCCGCGCTACGCCTATCCGGAGCCGCGCCGTCATGACGCGCTGGCGGCAATCATCGACGGCGCCGTGCGCGCGATCGATCGGCGCAATGGCGGCGTGGTCGTCGGTTATCCGGCACCGCGGCCTGCAACCCAGCGCCACGTGAAGCACCTGCCGAACGGCCGGACGCGCATCGTCATGGTCCGCCCCAACGGCGTACGTATCGTCACGATCCGGGCGCGCGACGGCAGCATCGTCCGGCGTACGCGCCAAACCCCCGATGGCCGCGTTACCGTGCTCGTCGACAATCGCCCCTATTACGCGGTTCCGCGCTGGCGCCCGCTGCCCGCGCCCCTACCCCCGGTCGCGTCCTATCCCGGACCCGTGACCGCCCCGGATGCGGGACAGGCAACCGCGCTGGAGCTGGAGCAGACCCTGACCGCGCCGCCGCCCGCTCCGATCGAGCGCACCTACACCCTGGAGGAGCTGCGGGCCGATGGAGACTGGCTTGGCCGCCTCAACCGTGTCGACGTCAAGAGCATCACATTCGCAACGGGCTCCGCGCAGATCGATGACTATGAAGTCTCGAAGCTCGCCGAGCTGGCCAGCGCGATGCACGCGATCATCGCCGAAAACCCGGACGAGGTCTTCATGGTGTCGGGTCACACGGACCTGATCGGTGACGAGTTCTCCAATCTCGATCTCTCGAACCGGCGCGCCGAGGCCATCGCCGATGCCCTTGTCCGGTTCTATGCGATCCCGGCGGAAAACCTGGTGACCCAGGGGTACGGCGAACGCTACCCCGTAATCCCGACGCCATACGCCGAGCGGCAGAACCGTCGGGTCTCCGTTCAACGCATCACGCCGCTGCTCAGCGCACCCGAAGCCGGCACCAGCGAACTGCCGTCGCACTTGCGCTGAAGACACACATGGGAGACGGACAGACGCGGCACCAATCCGTCTCCCATTAACTCTCCGCTAACCATATAGGCGGCAAATATTGCCTAGCGGATTTATCCGGCCGGGCGTTTCCGGCTGCGGGGAGTTTGTACGGCATGAGCGACACGACGGCGGCGGGACCGGTGCCGAGCACCGACACGGCAAAGCAGGCCTCCGGCCAGCCCAACGCCGTGTTATCCGGTCTTGGCGATCTGGCCAATGCGGCGCGGCGCGGTGAAATCGGGCTCGCGCTGGGTGTTGTCGCCATCCTTGTGGTTCTCATCCTGCCGATGCCGGCAATGATGCTGGACCTGCTTCTCGCGATCTCCATTACGTTCTCGGTTCTGATTCTCATGACGGCGCTGTTCATCCACGTGCCGCTCGAATTTTCGGCCTTTCCGACCGTCCTGCTGATTGCGACCATGATGCGGCTCGCGCTCAATCTCGCGTCGACGCGGTTGATCCTGACCGACGGACATGAGGGGACGGATGCGGCCGGACAGGTCATTCAGGCCTTCGGCAATTTCGTGATGCAGGGCAATTTCGTCATCGGCATCATCGTGTTCGCAATCCTGGTGATCGTGAACTTCGTGGTTATCACCAAGGGCTCGGGCCGCATCGCCGAAGTCGCCGCACGCTTCACGCTGGACGCCATGCCGGGCAAGCAGATGGCGATCGACGCCGACCTGTCCGCCGGCCTCATCAACGAGGACGAGGCACGTGAGCGCCGCAAGAAGCTCGAGGATGAATCCTCGTTCTTCGGCGCCATGGACGGCGCCTCCAAATTCGTGCGCGGCGACGCCATCGCCGGCATTTTGATTACCTTCATCAACATCATCGGCGGCATGATCATCGGCGTCGGACAGAACGGTATGTCCATGATGGACGCCGGACAGACCTATACGCTGCTGACGATCGGCGACGGGCTGGTCTCGCAGATTCCCGCCCTCATCGTCTCGACCGCCGCCGGTCTGCTTGTCTCGAAGGCCGGAGTCGACGGCGCGGCGGACAAGGCGCTGGTGAGCCAGCTCTCCGGCTATCCCAAGGCGCTCGGCATGGCCTCGTTCGTGATGGGCGGCATGGCGCTGCTGCCGGGCATTCCCATGCTCCCCTTCCTCGCCCTGTCGGGTGTTGCCGGAGGGCTTGCGTGGCGCGCGGCAAACACCAAGAAGGCGAAGGCCGAGGAGGAGCTGGCGATCCAGCAGGCTGAGACCGAGGCGGAGGCCGCGCCGGTGGAGGAGCCGATTTCCGAGACCCTTCAGATGGACGAGCTCAGGATTGAACTCGGCTACGGGCTGGTGCCGCTTATCAACGATCCCAAGGGCGACTCCGACAAGCTCACCGAGCAGATCAAGGCGCTGCGCCGCCAGCTTGCCGCCGAGATGGGCTTCGTCATGCCCGCGGTCCGCATTCTCGACAACATGCAGTTGCCGGCCAACGACTACATCATCAAGGTCAAGGAAGTGGATTCCGGCCACGGCACGCTCTACCCCGAACAGCTCATGGCCATGGATCCCAAGGGGGCGCAGATCGAGCTTCCGGGCAATCACACAACCGAACCGACGTTCGGTCTCCCCGCCACGTGGATTGATACCGATCTGCGCGAGGAAGCAACGTTCAAGGGATACACGGTTGTCGATCCCGTGACTGTGATCTCGACCCACCTGACCGAGACGCTCAAGGCGCATATGCCGGAGCTGCTGTCCTACGCGAACATGCAGGACCTGCTCGAAAAGCTGCCCGAGAAGTCACGCAAGCTGCTCGACGACGTGGTGCCGGCGCAGATCAGCGCGCCCGCGGTCCTGCGCGTGTTGCAGACCCTGCTGCGCGAGCGCATCTCGATCCGCGACCTTCCGACCATTCTCGAAGCCATTGCAGAGGCGTCCGGTTTCACCCAGTCGGTCCAGGCGATCACCGAGCATGTGCGCACGCGGCTTGCCCGCCAGATCTGCGCGGCGCATACGGGACCGAACGGATACCTGCCGTTGATCACACTGTCGCCGCAGTGGGAGCAGGAGTTTGCCGAGAGCCTTATCGGCGATGACGAGGACCGTCAGCTTGCCCTGGTGCCGAGCCGTCTGCAGGAGTTCATCAAGGACCTGCGCAGGGCCTTCGAGGAAGCAGGAGGAGCGGGTGAAGCACCGGTGTTGCTCACCGGTCCGCACATCCGGCCCTATGTGCGGCAGATCATCGAGCGGTTCCGGGCGCAGACACCGGTCATGTCGCAGCATGAAGTGCACCCGCAGGCCAAGCTCAAGACCGTGGGTCAGGTCTGAAGCCTTTTAGATTAAATCGGAGCTGCCTTATGCCGGATTGGTCGAACCCGCCGGCGTCAGTTTGGGTTGTTCACCGTTTTCCGCGTCCGGGGACTCCTCGAGGTCGGCCAGCGACTCTTTGGCCAGGCTTCGCGCAAGGGCATGGTCTTTTTTGGCCTTGTCCTTCTTCGGTGGTGCAACGTCCTCCGTGTCCGCGGACGCATCGGGCCCGGCCGCCGGCACCGTGGCCAGCCTTTGCGCAAGGGTGTGCTCTTTTCTGGCCCTTTCCTTCTTCGGTCGCGCAGTGCTTTTCGTGCCCGCGGATTCATCGGGCCCGGCAGGCGACTCCTTGGCCAGGCTTCGCGCAAGGACCTGTTCCTTTTTGGCCTTTCGCTTCCTTGGTGCTTTCTTCTTCGCCGGTTCCTCTTTCTGCAGTGAGCGGCCGGCAAAATGCCCGCCCTGATCGACGATCAGCGAGTCGTACTGAATGTCGCCGATGACGCGGGCGCCCGATTTCAGGTGCAACTTGGAGCAATAGACCGGCCCGTCCACGGTCCCGGCGACGATGACACTGTCTGCCGTAACCTTGCCGTTGACCTGCCCGGACCGCGAGACAAACACGGATGCGCACTCGACGTCGCCATTGACGGTGCCGTTGATCTCCAACAGGCCCTTTGCTGACACGCCTCCCCCGATCTCCGATCCCTTCGCGATGAGCGTGAGCGGACGCCGCCGTCCAAACATAACTGAACCTTCCCCTTGTTACCCGTCCGGCCGTTTCCAGTCCGGGCGCAAACTTGCCCGTTCAAACCTCAACCGACGACATCAGTTCTGGCTTGAAAACGGATCCCATGAGCCTTCCGAGCGATGCTGGCGTCTGGCCTTGCGCATGCCCGGGCGGCCCTGACGATAACCATGATAACCGCCTTGCCGGTATCCCGGATAGCCTTGCCGATATCCCGGGTATCTCCCGTCATATGGACGTCCGAACAACATCGCATCGCCGAAATACGCGCCGGAACCGTAGCCGGACGCATACATGTAATCCTGGCTGAGCAGCATCGACATCAATGTGGCGGATTGATAGCCGCCCGACCGCCTGCTTGAGGGTTTCGCCTCGAATGCGGCAATTCGCGTCGGTGCCTTGCGGGACTTGCGGTCGATGCGAAGCGCCTCGGAGACGAAGGCCTTCCAGATCTGCGCGGGGAGATTTCCTCCCGTGACGCGCCGCATCGGCGTGTTGTCGTCATTTCCGACCCAGACGCCGACCACGAGATTGCCGGCGAAGCCGACGAACCACGCGTCGCGATAGTTCTGACTGGTGCCGGTTTTCCCGTAAGAGGGAATCGACACACGCGCCGCCCGTCCGGTTCCGGCCTGAACGGTCGCTTGCAGGAACTGCCGCATCGTCGCGCTTTCCATCAGCTTCCAGCGGCCGGCCCCACTCGGCGGCAGTCCGGCGTCTGACTTGTGTTCCATCTCGACGACGCCCCAGGGCTTTATCGGGTAGGCCTTCGCCGCGAACGCGGCATAGGCCGAGGTGAGATCCAGCAGCGTCACCTCGGAGGTCCCCAGTGCGATGCTGGGATGCTCGTCGGAAATGGGCGTGGTGATGCCGAGATCGCGTGCCGCCCGTGCCACCTGTCGCGGCCCGACGGCCTGGGTCAGCCGGACCGAAACCGTGTTGACGGACGCGGAAAACGCGCGCCTGAGCGGGATGACGCCGCGATACCTTCCGTCATAGTTTCTCGGGCTCCAGTCGCCGATCGTGACCGGCGCGTCCGCGACCAGCATTTCCGGGCGACCGCCGGCCCTGGCCGCGGCCAGATAAACGAACGCCTTGAACGAGGACCCGGGTTGGCGAAGCGCCTGGCTGGCCCGGTTGAACTGACTGTCTTCGTACTTCCTGCCGCCGACCATCGCCAGCACGCGACCATCGGGTCGCATGGCGACCAGTGCGGCCTGCCCGGCCCGAAGCCGGCGTCCAAACTTGTCGAGCCTTTTGCCGAGGACCGCATCGGCCACGCGCTGAAGCCGCGGGTCGAAACTGGTGCGGATCGGCAACGGCGGCAGCCCGCCGCCTTGTCCTACGTCCACGGTATCCGCGATCCAGTCGGCGTAGAACGCGCCGAACGTGCGGCGTTTCGTGTTGCGGGTCTTCGCCGGCTGCAGTAGCGCGCGCTGGTCGGCATCGAGGCGGCCATAGTCCACCATGGCGTCCAAGACCCGCGCCTCGCGCGTGCGAAGCGCGTCTCTGTCCTGTGCGAGCTGGCTCGGCGACCTCAGAAGTGCGACGAGCATGGCCGATTGCGGAACGGTGAGCTGAGAAACCTCGCGCTTGAAGTAGTGCCGCGCGGCGGCCCGCAGACCGAAGCACCCTTCCCCGAAATAGGCGCGGCTCAGATAGCGTTCGAGAATTTCACGCTTCGACAACGCCGCCTCGAGACGCAACACGGCAATGGCCTCTTTCATCTTGCGCTCGAACGACTTCTCGGAGGACAGGTAAGAGATCTTGGCGAGCTGCTGGGTGAGCGTGCTGCCGCCCTGGACGATCTTGCCGGCGGCATAGTTCGACCGCGCCGCGCGGATGATGCCGATGGGATCGATCCCGAAATGCACGAAGAAACGCCGGTCCTCGGTCGCAAGCAGCGCATCGACGAAGTGTTCGGGCAATTCATCGAGGCTCACCGATGCGTCGACGCAACCGCCGCGCCGCGCGAACTGCTTTCCTTTCGCGTCAAGCAGGATCAGTTCGCGATCGGATGGAACCTCCAACGTCTTGGCGAGCGGGTATGTGCCCGCCGGATCGGGTTCATACGCACGCAACGCGACGAAGAGTGCGAGGGCGGCGATGATTGTAAGGTTGGTGAGCGGGGAAAGAACGTGGAACCTGTAACGGCGAAAGCCTTTGGGCTTAAGCGGCTTCGCTTCGCGGTGCAGGCCGGGCGGGGCATCGGGATGGGGGCTGGTGGCGGACTTGAAGCGCAGGATCGTGCGGTGCAGCGTCTCGTGCGCTCTTTGCCGGACCGCCTCAGCGATTCCAAGCGTGGCACCGGCGCGTTCCTCTTGCGGTGCCGACTCTGCGTCCCGCGATTTGCGGTCAAATGAAGAGCGAATGGCGCGTGCAGCAGACAAAATACGCGTCTGAAGGCCCTCGAACATAACTTCCTCCACACCCCGCGTTTTCGCCGCCGGCACCTCGGATGGGATCGAGATGCCTTTCAGAACCGCACCCTGTTCCACTGTCAATTGGTGATGAAAGATGTCTCCTTCAACCACAGCGCCGCTTTTTAGCAGGATATTGCTGCTTTCGATCGAACCGCAAATACGGCCGAAAACCACGACGCGCTCGGCGATTACATGCCCGAGGACTTCCGCTCCGCTGGTCAGAAGGAGCGAACCGCATTGCAGATTGCCCTGGATCTTGCCTTCGACCTTAACGTCGCCCGGGAAACTGGCGTCGCCGCAGATCGTGGCGTCCGAGCCAACGACGGATGCAAGCCGGTTTCTTATCGCAGCCCCCCAATGACCAACTCGTACGCAAGGGCAATACGCGCTGCCTCGATTCTGTCCGGAGTTGCCGCAGACTGCCGGCCAGTTGACGGTTTTGATCGCTCTTCGACCTTAGGGCCTGCATTATCGGCGAACAAGCAAAACCACGCGGAAAACCGGTGGTCTGCGCGAAAAAACCCCTGGACGCGTGTCCTCTCGGCGAACCGACGAGCGATTGCCGGAATTACCGGGTCACCCGCGGTCCGGACACCGAGCCGCGGGGACCGCCCGAGGCCTGGACGGGACCGTCGCAATTGGCACCGCCTTGCGCCCAATAGCCGACGTCGGAAACCAGCTTCTGGCCGAGCGCATAGGGCAGACGCTGGTTCTGCGCATTGATTTTCGTGCCGCCTCGAACCGGCTCGAAATCGATCGAGAACGCCTTCAGGCCGCGCTTGCCGTCAGGCGTGCGTTCATGAACAACGATCCGGGTCGCGTTGGCCCCGGTCGTGGCGGCGCCTGCTTCACCGCGAAAGACGTGTTTTGTCAGCACCGGCGATGACGGATTGAACCAGCAACCGCGCACCTGCCGGGCGATGTGGCTGTAAAGCTGGACCGGCGTGTTGCCCTTGACGATCGTCGTCGGCCCCTGCGAGACGGTCCCGCCGCCGCCCCCGCTGCCGGTGGCACCGCAGGATGACAATACAAACGCTGCGGCAATCAATGCCGCCGCTCCGAGTGTCTTGGTCATTTGAAAACGCCCCTCGCGAGCAATCAGCCTACCGCAGAAGCCGACTGCGCCGGTATTCACATTCAATCCCGCATGTTCACAAACTGGAGGGGAACGTCGTTCTTCAGGCCTTTCACGTGGGTGATCGCCGCCTGGAGATCGTCACGCTTTTTGCCCGTTACCCTCAGTTCATCGCCCTGTATCGCAACCTGGACCTTGAGCTTCGTGCCCTTGAGTTCCTTAACCAGCTTTTTGGCCAAATCACGGTCGATCCCTTGCCGCACGATGGCCTTCTGCCGGACGGACTGGCCGGCGCCGGACTCCTCCGCCTGGTAGTCGAGCGCGCCCGCATCAACCTTGCGGCGTGCCAGATGGCCCTGAAGCATCTCGCGCATCTGCCGCAGCTTGAGATCGTCGTCCGCGTTCAGGGTGATCTCCGCGTCGCTGCGCTCGATACGGCAGTTGGAGCCCTTGAAGTCGTAGCGCTGCTCCATCTCCCGCTCCATGTTGGCGATGGCGTTCGCGACTTCGCTCAAATCGGTTTTCGAGACAATATCAAAGGATGGCATGATCGGATCCAATCAACCTGCGCCGCTCCGGCCGGCAAGACATCGAAACTCCGCGCTTACCCACGTCCCGGACGTTTTGCAACATGAAAGGAACCCGCGAATATGGCAATGGGCAGCCATGACTACCAAGACGATCCCCGCAACGCAGATATTCTGATTTCGGTGAACGGGGAATTGAAGCCGCGCAGCGAGGCCATGGTTTCGGTCTTCGATTCCGGTTTCATTCTCGGTGACGGCGTTTGGGAGGGGCTGCGTGTCCACGAGGGCGGTGTTGCGTTCCTGAGCGCGCATTTGAGGCGACTGTATGAGGGCGCCAAAACGCTCGACTTCGACATCGGACTGGATGCCGGCGCACTCAAATCCCGGATCTTCGAGTGCCTTGCGGCGAACCGCATGGAGGACGGGGTCCACATCCGGCTGATGGTGACGCGCGGACTGAAAGCCACGCCCTATCAGGATCCCCGGGTCACGGTTGGCGATGCGACGGTTGTGATCATCCCGGAATACAAGACGCCGTCGCCCGAAACCGCCGACAAGGGCCTTCGCCTGTTCACGGTCCATGTCCGGCGGCCGGGACCGGACATTCAGGACCCCAAACTCAACAGCCATTCCAAACTCAACTGCATCATGGCCTGCATCCAGGCAACCAAGGCCGGCGCGGACGAAGGGTTGATGCTTGATCCCGACGGCTTCGTTGCGACCTGCAACTCGACGCATTTCTTCATCGTTCGGGACGGCGCGGTCTGGACCTCGACGGGTGATTACTGCCTTGGCGGCATCACGCGCGGCAACGTTCTTCGGATATGCCGCGAGAACGGAATTGCCGCCCATGAGCGCCGTTTCAGCCTCACTGACGTTTACGGCGCCGACGAAGCGTTCGTCACCGGCACCTTCGCCGGGCTGGTTCCCGTCCGCGATGTCGACGGTCGTGTGATCGGAGACAAGGATGCAGCCCTGCCGGGTCCCGTCACGACGCGGCTGCGGACGCTCTACAAAGAGTTGGCCGCCCGCGAAAGCGAAAAACCATGAGCACGAACGACAGCCCGGTCGTCCGGATCGCCATGTGGTCCGGTCCTCGGAATATCTCGACGGCGATGATGCGCAGTTTCGAGAACCGGCCCGACACGGACGTCGTCGATGAGCCTTTCTATGGCGCCTTCCTTGCCGCCGGCGAAGTACGCCACCCGATGCACGACGAGATCCTGGCGCGAACCGTGACCGATCCGAAGGCCGTCCGCGACAGCCTGCTGACCGGCGGGCCCCGCGAGGGCGTTCACTATCAGAAGCACATGACCCACCACATGCTGGACGACTTCCCGCGTGACTGGATTTTGCACGTCACCAACGCGTTCCTGATCCGCGATCCTCGTCGTGTCGTCGCGTCCTACGCGGCGAAGCGCGCGGACGTCGCGTTCGAGGACCTGGGGTTCAGACAGCAGAACGAGATCTTCGACGCCATCGCAGACCACCTTGGCGAGGCGCCTCCGATTCTCGATGCGGACGACGTGCTCGCAGCGCCGCGCGCGGCGCTGGCGCAGCTATGCACCGCCTGCGCGATCCCGTTTCGCGAGGAAATGCTGAAATGGCCATCCGGTCCCCGCGACAGCGACGGCGTATGGGCGGCGCACTGGTATGGCGCGGTCGAGCAATCGACCGGGTTCGGACCGCCGCCTGAAGCGATGCCGCAACTCGATGGTGAACTGGCCCGCCTCGCAGAGGAGGCGCGGCCGTTTTATGAAAGGCTTCACGCGATCAGACTGCGCGTCTGACCGCGTGGCGATGACTGCGGGGGTTTTGTCGCTCTAGACGGAGTCGCCGGCCATGCCCATTTTCGGCATCAGGGCGATTTCATCGAGCTCGGCCTGATCGCGGGCGGCATTCTGGGCACGAACGCGCTCGGCGTCACGCTCCTCGATCAGCTCGACCTTCTTTAGTTCCTCGAAGGCCTCGGCCAGCTCGCCGCGGGCTTCCTCGAGCTTCTTTTCAAGCTCCTTGATGGAGTTCTGCAGATTGTCACGCCTTTGGATCGCGGCCTTGGCGAATGTCGGATATGCGAAATGGTTAACGTCGTTAACCCCGGCTTTTTCCTGCTCGACCTCGATCTGCCGTTCCAAATCGACAACCATCTGCTTGAGATCCTCAAGCATGTTCTCGATGTCGGCGACCGTTTGCCGCCGTTCGTCAACCTCGAAACGCCTCAGTTGTATCAGCGACTTACGTGACTTCATGACTCAGCACCCTCACTATGTTCCGACTGCAACTCGGCCTGCAAAGCCTCGTCCTGCAACGATTCAGTATTCAATATCCGTGCCAGATCGGCGTAACCGTCCTCGAGCGTCGCTTTTTCCGCCTTGGTCTGGTTCAGGAACGCCTCGAGCATCGGATTGTAGGCAATCGCCTCGTCGACATCCGGATTGCTGCCGGCGCGATACGCACCGAGACGAATGAGCTCTTCCATCTCCGAGTAGGTCGACATGAGCTGCCGTGCCCGCCTGACCAGAGCCTCCTGTTCGCTGTTCAAACAGTCCGGCATGGTGCGCGAGACCGACTTCAGGACGTTGATGGCCGGATACCGTCCGCGCTCCGCGATGGCGCGTTCCATGACGATATGTCCGTCGAGAATGGACCGCACCGCGTCGGCGATGGGCTCATTGTGATCGTCGCCCTCCACGAGCACCGTGAACAGGCCGGTGATCGAGCCTTGCCCCGTTCCCGGGCCGGCGCGTTCCAGAAGTCGCGGCAGTTCCGAGAATACCGTCGGGGTGTAGCCCTTCGTCGTTGGCGGTTCGCCGCCGGCAAGACCGATTTCGCGTTGTGCCATGGCAAACCGCGTCACGCTGTCGATCATGCACAAAACTTCGTTGCCCTGGTCGCGGAAATACTCCGCAAGCGTCATCGTCAGATACGCCGCCTGGCGGCGCATCAGGGCGGCTTCGTCCGACGTCGCCACAACGAGCACGGACCGCGCCATGCCCTCCTCGCCCAGGTTGTCCTCGATGAACTCCTGGACCTCCCGTCCGCGCTCGCCAATCAGGCCGATGACGGAGATGTCGCACCGTGTGAAGCGCGCCAGCATGGACAGCAGGACCGACTTGCCGACGCCGGAACCTGCGAAGATGCCCATCCGCTGACCCTTGCAGCACGTGATGAACGAATTGAGCGCCCGCACACCGAGATCGACCGGGCCACCGACACGATCACGCTGATGGGCCGGGGGCGGACAGGCGCGCAACGGGTACTTTTGCGGGCCGAGCGTCAAAGGGCCCTTGCCATCGATCGGTTCACCGAGCGCATTGACGATACGGCCAAGCCAGCCCCCGGACGGCTTCACCGCCGGAACGGCGGGCTCGACCACCGCTTTTGCGCCCATGCGCACGCCTTCAAGCGGACCGAACGGGAGCGCCAGGGCACGTCCGTTGCGAAACCCGACGACTTCACAGGTGATTTGCCCGCGCAATCCGCTCGCGAGGCGCAACCGCGACCCCACGCTCATGGCGTTGATGGGACCGGCGATTTCGACGAGCAGTCCCTGGACGGACCTTACCCGTCCATAGACTTCACAGGTCGGCACTGCCGCGATTTCGCTCAGCAATGCTTGCACGCGATCCCTCCAAATGTCCTGGAGCCCCGGAGCGTCCCCAGCTCCGTAAGCATCCCCCACCCGATCGATTTTGCCTCGCCGACCATTAAGACCCGGTAAACCAAATCGATCGCTGACGGTTAGTCTGTGACAGCAACATTTGCTATCAATGTCCCATCGAGTGATTCGTTCCGAATTCACCCATCGCGTTTCCGTGTAGATGAGATTCAACTGATCCGGTCGGCAGGGCCGGAACCGGCAGAGTTGCGCCTTCATGCCGACAACGTCGAGTGCAACCGTTCGAGTTAAACGTTCGCGGCGATTCGCCGGTTAAACAGTTCAGGGCCGGAATGCGCGGTTTTATCGGGCGTTGCGTCAGGCAGGATTAGGATTTGTTAACCAATAGAACCTAATTTGTTGATTCGAATTAACCATTTTGAATTGAGGCGGCAAACGCCATCCGTGTGGGGGCCAACGCCCGTTACGGGCCCGGGGAAAGAGGATTGAAATGAGGGTTCTTCTTATTGAGGACGACAGCGCAACGGCACAGAGCATTGAGCTGATGTTGCAGTCCGACGGTTTCAACGTCTACACGACGGATCTCGGAGAGGAAGGCGTCGACCTCGGCAAATTGTACGATTACGACATCATCCTTCTGGATCTGAACCTGCCCGATATGAGCGGCTATGAAGTCCTCAAGACGCTGCGGGTCTCCAAGGTTCAGACACCCATTCTGATTCTGTCCGGCCTCGCCGGGATCGAGGACAAGGTGCGCGGTCTCGGTTTCGGCGCCGACGACTATATGACCAAGCCGTTCCACAAGGACGAGCTGGTGGCCCGCATTCACGCCATCGTCCGCCGTTCGAAGGGCCATGCCCAATCGGTCATCCAGACCGGCGATCTCAAGGTCAATCTCGACACCAAGACCGTGGAAGTCGGCGGCCAGCGCGTCCACCTGACGGGCAAGGAATACCAGATGCTGGAACTGCTCTCCTTGCGCAAAGGCACCACGCTGACCAAGGAGATGTTCCTGAACCATCTCTATGGCGGCATGGACGAGCCGGAGCTCAAGATCATCGACGTGTTCATCTGCAAGCTGCGCAAGAAGCTCGCAGCCGCGACCGAGGGCAAACACTATATCGAAACCGTCTGGGGCCGCGGCTACGTGTTGCGCGATCCGGAGGACGAGTCGGAAGCCGCTTGAGCGTCACTCGCGCCGATCGGTGCGAAACCGCGATACAGACCGAGAGGGCCCCGAGGGGCCCTTTTTGTTTGGCGGACCCTTCTTGTTTGCCGGGCCCTATTTGTTTGCCGGGCCCCATTTATTTGCCGGGAATGTCCGGCCGCAGACTGGCGCTCCGGTATTTCCCGTAACGTCCCGTTTGTGTGTTGTCAGGCCGGCTTGGCAACGCTGGCTGCAGCCACCGTCGGCGCGGCTTGCGCTGGTTGTGCCGGCTCGTTCCGCGGCGCCGCAGGAGAGGCGGCCGCATCACGCGTGGCGGTGGAAAGCTCATAGAGCCCGCGCGCATCGGCAACCGGCTTGAAGTCGCCGGAGATGCCGATGACCGTCTCGGCCGCTCCCAGCACCATATATCCGTCAGGCTGCAGGCGCTTCGACATGCGCGCCAGCATGTCCTGCTTGGTCGGCGTATCAAAGTATATGAGTACGTTCCGACAGAAGATGATATCGAACGTCCCCAACGCGGAGTAGTCGTCCAGCAGGTTGAAATGCCGGTAGTCGACCATCGACCGGATGCCTGAGTCGATCTGCCACATGCTCCCGGTCTGCTGGAAGTACTTCACCAGGAGCTGGATCGGCAGCCCGCGCTGCACCTCGAACTGGCTGTAGAGACCGGCCCTGGCCTTCTCCAGCACTTCCTCGCTCAGGTCGGTGCCGATGATCTCCACGGACCAGCCGCTGAACTGCTGTTCCAGTTCCTTGATCTCGATCGCCAGAGAGTATGGCTCCTGACCGGTCGACGCGGCCGCGCACCAGATCCTGAGTTTGCGCGTCGTCGCGCGTTGCGAGCCGAGCATGGCCGGAACCATGATTTCCCGAAAGTTCTCGAACGGCGTCTTGTCCCGGTAGAAGAACGACTCGTTGATGGTCATCGCCTGCGTGACCTTGGTGCGCAGCGATTCCGCGCCGGGCACCATGAGTGCCTTGGTCAGATCGCCGAGCGACTCCAGCCCCTCCTCGCGCGCGACCGGCATCAGGCGCGATTCAAGCAGATAGCGCTTCTCTTCGCCGAGCACGAGGCCCGATCGGGTTTTCAGCATATCCCTCAGGAATTCGAATTCCGCCGGAGTCATCAGGCACCTCCCCGCAGCAGCGAGTTTGTTTTTGGCCCAATTTCTTCCAATGGCAGAATCGCCGCGCAAGCACCGATCTCGGCCGTCGCCCCGGGCATCCCCCAGACCACGCTTGTGGCCTGATCCTGGGCAATGATCGAACCGCCGGCGTCGGCAATCACCTTCGCGCCGGCCGCACCGTCGTGCCCCATACCGGTGAGGACAAGTCCGAGCACCGCCGGTCCGAAGACCTTCGACACGCTCTCGAACAACGGATCAACGGCCGGTTTGCAATAGTTGATCATCGGTCCGTCATAGAGCTTCAGTTCGGGGCCACTGCCCGTCTGAACGACTTTCATATGCAGGCCGCCAGGTGCGACATAAATCGACCCCGGTGCGATCTTCTCGCCGTCCTCGCCTTCCTTTGACGACAAACCCGATGCGCGGCCGAGATGCTCCGCGAGAATCGAGGTGAAAGTCGGCGGCATATGCTGGGTGATCACACACGGCACGCTCCGCAGCGCCGGTCCAATGACTTCGATCAGCTTGGCAAGCGCCTGCGGACCCCCGGTCGAACTGCCGACCGCGAGGATTTTCGGTGTCACGCGCGAGAAGGTACGCAGCGGGTAAGCGCCCGCGTCCGTCGCGGCTTCAGCTTTCGTTTCCGCCGTGCGCGGTTGCACCGTGTCGCGTGCCGTCGACGGCCGGGCCCGTTTGTGCGGCACCACGGCCTTGACCTTGCGCAGAAGCTCGTCACGGAACTCCTGCGACGTGGTCACGCCCCGGTTGGTTTCCGGTTTCGGGATATAGTCCGTCGCGCCCAGCGAGAGCGCCTTCAAGCTGACTTCGGCGTTTCTGCGCGTCAGCGTGGACGCAATGATGACCTTGACGCCCGGCTTGTGCGTCAACAATTGCGGAAGCGCCGTCAAACCGTCCATAACCGGCATCTCGATATCGAGCACCACCACGTCCGGATCGCACTTCAAGATGCCGTCGACGGCGAGTTTTCCATTGGAAAACCGCCCACACGCCTCCATGTCCGGGTCTTCGCCGACCCAGCGCGTGACCAGACCCCGAACGACTGCGGAATCATCGACGATCATCACTTTGATCTTGTCGGACGTTGCCGCCGCCGGGTTTGCTTGCGCAACCGCGAGAGATGTCATCTGGGTATTCCCCCCCGCCCGCGTTACAGAAGTCCGACTTCTTGGAATTTGGCCTCGATGATTTCGCGGTCAAAGGGCTTCATGATGTACTCGTTGGCGCCGGCGGATATCGCCCGCGTGATGTGTTCCGCGTCGTTCTCGGTGGTGCAGAAGATCACCTTGGGCACCTCGCCGTCGTTCTCGCGGCGCAGCGCCAGAAGAAAGTCGATGCCGTCCATGACCGGCATGTTCCAGTCGAGCAAGACCGCGTCCGGCATCTCCGTCCGGCAGCGATCCAGAGCCTCCTGACCATTCTCCGCCTCAGTCGTACGGAAGCTCAGCTCCTCGAGAATGCAGCGGGCCACTTTCCGGATGACGCTGCTGTCATCAACAACCAGGCAGTGTTTCATCGGTTACTCCTTTGACCGCGCTTCAGGGGTCCGCGGTTTGATTGCCGCCTGCGATCAGGCGGCAATGCCTGTTTCTTCCTGGGCAAGCACCTTCTCCACATCGACCACCACCATGAGGCTGCCGTCGAGACGATGCACGCCAGCGGAAATAGCCGCCCACCGGGGGTCGAGATTTGCCGGATTGGCCTCGAAGGTCTCGTGCGACAGACGATGAACTTCGCCAACCGTATCGATGATCAATCCGTAGGACTCGCCGTTGCTTTCAATGCCGACCGCCATGCGGGCCTTGCCGTCCTCGAGCGGCGGAAGCCCAAGCCGCTTGCGCATGTCGATCGCCGTCACGATGCGCCCGCGCAGATTGAGCACGCCGGCCACGTCCTGACTGGCCAGCGGCACTTCCGTGATGGCTTCCGGCATGAAGACATCCTGGACTTCGAGGATCGGCAGACCGAACAACTGATCCGCGATCATGACGGTGATGTACTCCTGGGCCGACTGGTCAGCCCCCTGCTCCGGGCTGGTTACTCCGGTCATGCGGCAACTCCCATTTGCGAACTGCAATCCTTGATGCTCTCCATGAGCCCCTGCCGGTCGAACTTGCCGACAAAATCCGCGAACCCGGCCTGGCGGCTGCGTTCGATGATGTGCGGCGCGGTATGGGAGGACAGCGCGATGATCGGCGTATCCTTCCAGGCCGGATCGTCACGCAGGACCTCGGCAAAGGCGATGCCGTCCATCTCCGGCATCTCGATGTCACTGACGATGATGTCGAACTTCAGTCCGCGATCCTTCAGCTCGAGGGCCTGCTTTGCGGACTCGGTTATGGTCACGCTGTAGCCGGCGGCGGAGAGCAACGGCGCCAGCATGTTGCGGAAGAAGGCGCTGTCGTCCACGAGCAGCAAGCGTGCTCCGCGAATCTCCTCGCCGGCCTCACGCCGTTCCATCCAGTCGTCATAGGCCTGCTCGATGAAGTAGCCGATATCGATGACCTCGCTGGCCTTTTCCTTGATCACCGCGGAGCCGATCATGCCGGGCGAGTCGGACCTGAGCTCGATCTTCAGCTTGTCCTCGACAATGTCGACGATTTCGTCGACCACGAGACCCATGGATCGATCCTGATCGGAGAAGACCAGTACCGGCAGTTCGCCCTCGGTCTTTCGTTGCGCGTCCTCGTCGAAGTAGACCAGCGGCATGAGAACGCCGCGATACTGGACGAGGTCGCGTCCGTTGGCGCGCTCGATCTCGGAGACCTGGAGTTCCTCGAGGCGCGTGACAAGCGAAAGCGGCACGGCCTTGGGCTCCTCGGACACAGCGCGGAACAACAGGACGGTCGTGGTGTCGTCGTTCGAGAACTGTTGGGCGGCCGCCTCTTCCTCGGCCTCCTCGGTCGGAGTAGCGGTCTCGCTCGCAACCGCCTCGGCAATCCCGTTGGGATCGATGATCATGATCACGCTGCCGTCGCCGAGGATCGTATTGCCGGAGAACAGCGAGATGTCCCGCAACATGCTGGACATTGGCTTGACGACGATTTCCTCGGTATCGAAGACGCTGTCCACGACGATGCCGAAGAGCTGTGCACCGACCTGAATGACGACGACGAAGTGGTTGTCTTCCTCGTTTTCGCCGGTGGGCTCGGCATCTTCCGCCGCGTCCGTTTCCGGCGCGGCCGCCTCGACCTCGGTCTCTTCCGCGGTCGGCGATCCTTCCTCCTCGATCGCAACAGGCGCGTCGGAGGTTTCGGAGATCACGTCCTCCGCGAACTGCAGATCAAGAAGCTTCGACAAGGTGATGAGCGGCAGAAGCTTGTTTCGCAGGCGCAACACCGGCGTATCGTTGATCATCTCGATACGGTGATCGGCATTGTTGTGGGTACGCACCAGCTCCACAACTGAAAGTTGAGGAATGGCGAAGCGCTGTCCGGACGATTCGACGATGAGCGCCGAAACGATGGCCAGCGTCAGCGGGATCTTGATGATGAACGTGCTGCCGGCGCCGCGTTCCGACTTCACGTCGACCATTCCGCCGATGAGCTCGATGTTCGTCCGCACCACGTCCATGCCGACGCCGCGGCCCGAAACGCTGGTCACCTCCGCCGCGGTCGAGAACCCGGCCTTGAAAATGAACCGGTGTATCTGGCTCTCGCTCATCTGCTCGAGCTCGGCCTGGGTCGCGAGCCCGTTCTCGATGATCTTCGCACTGACCTTTTCGGTATTGAGCCCTGCGCCATCATCCGCGATCTCGATGATGATGTGGCCGCCCTCGTGATAGGCGCTCAGCTTCACCACGCCAACGTCGGGCTTGCCCACCTTGAGCCGTTCTTCGGTCGTCTCGAGGCCATGATCGGCGGAGTTGCGGACCATGTGCGTCAACGGATCCTTGATCAGTTCGAGGACCTGACGGTCGAGTTCGGTGTCCGCCCCATGCATCTGCAGGTCGATTTTCTTGTCGAGTTCCTGCGCGAGGTCGCGCACGATCCGCGGCAGCTTCTGCCACGCGTTCCCGATCGGCTGCATCCGCGTCTTCATCACGCCGTCCTGCAGCTCGGCGGTTACCGTGGAGAGCCGTTGCAGCGGGACCTTGAACTCGGAATCATCGAGCCGCCGCACCATTTCCAGCAACTGATTGCGCGTCAGCACGAGCTCGCTGACCATGGTCATCAGATGCTCGAGGGTATCCACGTTGACGCGGATCGACTGGTTCTTGACCGGTCCCTCCTTGGGCGCGGCGGGTGCTGCCGCCTTTTCATCCTGAGCCGCAGGCGCATCGGGCGCTGGGGCATCGGGCGCAGGAGCCGCTTCAGCCGGTTTTTCCGCTGCTGGCGCCGCGTCTTCCGCAGGCGCTTGCTCCTCGGTACCGGATGCCTCGGCAGCAACCGCGGAGGCGGACTCGGGCGAGATGTCCATGCCGTCCGGACCCGGAGCGTCAAGGAAGGCCTTCTCAAGCTCGTCGAGCGAGACCTCGCCCTCCTTCGGTTCCGGGGGTGCGACGTCGTCGCTCAGACCCGGCGCGGCCTGCTCTTCCACAACCGGGGCCTCGGGCTCGGGCTCGGGTTCGGCTGCCGGCTCTTCGGCCTCCGCAGCCGGGGCGGAACCACCCGATGAGATGGCATCGAGCTGACTGATGAGGTCTTCATCAGAACCCTGAGGCTCGGTCCCGGCCTCTTCGAGGTCGCCCAGAATTTCCTTGAGGCGGTCAATCGTCTGCAGGATGAGCGAGACGCCCTCCTGTGTCACCGGCGCGCCGTCCCGATAGTTGCCCATCAGGGTTTCCGCCGCATGCGCCAGCGCTTCGAGGCGCGGCAGGCCGAGGAACCCGCACGTTCCTTTTATCGTGTGAACAAGCCTGAAGATGTTGTCCAAGATGCCGGCGTTGTTCGGTTCCTGCTCGAACTTCACCAACTCGACATCGATCACGTCCAGACTTTCGGACGTCTCAGTAAGGAATTCGGATAGGAGATCATCCATCAGTCAACCGCCCTTTCCCGCACAAACTCTCGCACCGGATGCCGACGAGCGGCTCCGGACCAACAGCCAGAGTGTGAAGAGAAAGAGTTTACGTTTCGTTGAAGCGGGCAGGCCTAATGCACGCAATGGTTGAAATGGCCGGTCTCAGCCTTTTGCGGTCGCGGCGAGAATGACGTCCTCGCCATCGACTTCGGCCGTCAACGCCATACCGGCCTCTTTCGCGATCAGAGTTGCGAAATAGGGTTGGATCGAGTGCGCATCGAGCGCCGCGCCGTTGGCACCGGACAGCATCTTTTCGACGACTTCCGGCACCCGCGCGGACTGTCCCCGGCAATGCACCTGGAAAGCCGGCGCCGATTCGTCCTCGCTGACGGAAACGCTGATGGTGCCGCCGCGCGGCAGCGCATTGAGCGCCATGGTGACCATATTCAGAAGAAGCTTCACCTTGTCCTTGGCAAGCCGCGCGGCGGGCCCGCTCCATTCAACGGAATGCTTGTCGGACTCGGCCACTGCACGCGCCACCTTTTCCGCCTCCATCAGATCGATCTCGGCACCCGACGCGCCGGCAGCGCCGAAGGCAAGCCGCGCGAACTGGAGCTTCGCGGACGCCTGCTGCGCACTCTTTCGGATGAGTTCCATGGCGTGCTCGCGCATGGACTGATCCGATTCCTCGGCCATCACCTCGAGGCCGTTGGCGATTGCGCCGACGGGTGAAATGATGTCATGGCAGATGCGGCTGGAAACAAGCGCGGTGAGTTCGAGTTCGCTAAGTTCGGTATCGGCGGACATGGGCGGTTGCTCCCGTCTCAGAATGGGCAGCGCGAGACGCAAGACGAACATGCTGCTGTACTAGGGGCTTACTCTGTTACACGAGGCGGCAGAGCGTGCCAAGGAGCGGGGGCGCCGACTATGTAACGTCTTGCCGCTGCAATGCTTTTCTGCCATAGGGTCTGCGCCGCGGCACGATTGGCCGTGTCCGGCCTTGTACACCACCCCGCGAATCACCTGACCTCGCCTCCGGGCAGAAATGGCGCCAGCCGGCAAAGTCGAAGAAGCCTCATGGACCAGATTGACTACAAGCGACTTGGCGCGGAGTTGATTGCCGCCTCCCATGAAGCGGGGGCCCGCATCCTCGCCCACTATGGTCATGCCGAGGTTGAGCTGAAGGGCGACAACAGCCCGGTCACCGCCGCCGACCGCGAGGCGGACGCCGTGCTTGTCGAGGCGCTGAATCGTCTGTCGCCGCAAATACCGGTGATCTCCGAGGAATCGTCCCCGTCACAGCAGGTCTCTGCGACATCGCGGTTCTTCCTCGTCGACCCGCTCGACGGGACCAAGGAGTTCATCAACGGACGCGACGAGTTCACGGTCAATGTCGCGCTGATCGATCGCGGCGTGCCGGTTTTCGGGATCGTGTACGGGCCGGCGCTCGGCCACGCCTTCGTGACGCAGGCTACTGATTGCGCCATCAAGGTCGAGCTTGATGCCGGCGCGCGCCTGCCAGACGTCGATACCCTTGCGTCGGCGGCGATCCGGACGCGCACGCCCGACCCGCAAAACCTCGTCGCCGCAGTGAGCCGCTCGCATCTCGACGACGCGACGACGGACTTTCTCGCCGCGCGCGGCATAACAGACACGTATTCATCGGGATCATCGCTCAAATTCTGCTGCCTTGCCGAAGGGCTCGCGGATGTCTATCCGCGCTTCGGCCGCACCATGGAATGGGACACCGCAGCCGGCCATGCCGTCCTTGCCGCAGCGGGAGGGGCGGTCCACGACGAAACCGGCGCGCCGCTGGCCTATGGCAAAATTGAACAGGCGTATGCCAATCCCGGGTTTATTGCCTGGGGCCGCGTACCCTGAGGCTGCTCTAGCTCTTGTCCGGCGGCGTGACCAGAATCCGCTGGCCCTCAAAATCGTAATTAACGACAAGCCCGGGCGCTTTACCGGAAAAGGGATCATCGAACAGCGGGAAGATATTGATCGCGGTCTTGCCCTTCAGCGCCCCGGATTTGGCGTCCACCGTACCCGAAATCTCGACCCTGGCGATCTTGGCGTCGGGGTTGTTGCCATCGGGATAGGAAAAATCGACCAGGGTCGCGTGAAATCTCATGGACTTCTCGCCACTGGCCTCGCAGCGCCAAACGCCCTGCATCATGCCGAAGGCCTGATAACCCTTGATCCCGCCCTGAGCGCTGTCGGTCATGGCTGCAAAACCGTCTGGTGCCAGGGAAAGAATGGTGCGTCCCTCCACCCCTTTGTCGACACCGGAGGTATCGATCTTCTTCGTCAGATAGGTGCCCAGGAGCGGGCCGCAGTCGGCCGTTTGTGCGATGGCAGGCGCGGCCGCCAGGCAGCTCGCAAGCAACAGAGGCAGAATGGTTTTCATTGCTCTCTCCGGTTTCGGGGCATCGCCGGAATGCTAGCGCAATGCCGCTGCGGGTTACAGGCGACTGGGGCGCGCACCGGGGCGCTCGGCTGCATACGGTCCGAGGCGATCAGAGGCAGTGCCGCCCTAAGGCAGATTTTGGAGGAGAATTGCCTTCTTTGTTTCGACGATCCGGTTCCTTGCCAGCCGAAACAGGATTGAGGTGGCTCAGGCCGCCGCAGCCGATGAGCCGCCAAACTCGAAGCGCGTCGAGATTTTCGTATCGGGGCGGAAACTATGCTTGATCGGGCAGGCATTCGCCGCCTTCTCGAGACTCGACTGCTCGTCGTCCGTGAATGTTTTTGGCACACGCACGGTGACGTTAATCTCCGAAATCCGCGTCTCCGGCCTGCCGCCGAGCGACGTATCCACGTCGACACGGGCTCCGGCCACGTCAAGGTCGTGCCGCTCGGCATATGACGACATCGAGATAAGCATGCATGACCCAAGCCCGGCCGCGACAAGGCTCTCGGGGCCGAACTCCTCACCCTTTGTCATGGAACAATCCGAAGCAACACGCTTTCCGTTCTTTGTGTCGAGCGCTACGCATTGCTGGTTTCCCGTATAAGAGACTTCGACCACGCTCATGGTGTCCTCCTTACGATCAGGTCGCCTGCTTGGAAATGGGGGGCACCGTCTATAGCGCATCTGACGTGGCTGCGCGTTGACGCACGTCAACAGTCCGGCCGCACCCTCCAGAAAGCCCTCAGGAGTTGTCGGCTCAACGCGTCGCTGCTCGGCCGTTCTTGATGTGGACACGCCCTAATGCTCCGGGGCGCGCGTCAGATCCCTGCCCGGCCGTTTCCGGTTGGTTTTCGCCGGCTTGGCGATGCCGCCGCGGTTCCCCTTCCACGAGCGATAGCCGGCCTGGCTGTGAAACAGGTCTCCGCCCGGCCTAAAGATGCGAGTACATGACGCGTCCCGGCACCGGCATACGGGCAACCGCGATGGTGCTTGCGTCCGAGACGGTAATATACAGGTCGCGCCGGTCATTCCCGCCAAAGGCGAGGTTTGTGACGGTGCGTCCAATGTGGCTGCAGTCGACCGTGAGATAGGCGTCACCGTGCACATCGTATGCGTAAACACGTCCACGGCTTGCATGGCATAAGTAGAGATTGCCCTGTTCGTCGAGCGCCATTCCATCCGGACCGCTGTTTCCGCCCGGCAAGCGCGCAAACACACCGACCTTCGATGTTCCCTCTGCAAAGAGCGGCAACCGCCACACTTCCGCGGAACGCGTCATGGCCACGTAGAGAACGCGATCGTCGATGTTGGTGACAAGACCATTGGGGCTCGGGCCGTTTGATATCAGGCACTCAAGCGAACCATTGCCGGGACTCATGCGATAGACGCGTCCGGTGGGGTCATGCAGGCCGGTTTGCCCCTGATCGGTGAAGAACAATGTGCCATCCGCCGCATAGAAAAGATCGTTGCACCCTTTGAAACTCTCGCTGCGCCTGTGGCCGAGCTGATCTTCGATCGCTCCCGTTGCGGGGTCGAGACGGAGGATACCGCGGAGATGATCGGCAATCCGGATGCTGCCGTCGGCATGGACCTTGAGTCCGTTCGGCCAGCCATCATATTCGGCCCGAAGCGACCACTCGCCATTCGCCTGGATCGAAAATATGCGTCCCCAGGGGATATCGACCACCCAGAGGTTCCCGTCGCGGTCGAATGACGGACCCTCGAGGAATGACGGCACAACCGTCCCCGGCTTGTTGGCGTCGGCCCAGTCCGAGGTGCGATCAGTGATCCGGAAGCTGTCCGGAACCTCGGCGAATACTTCGGCGCGGATTTCCTCTGCGCTCATGTGATGGCCGCCTCTTGGTGCTGGCGTCGTCCGGCGAGCAGACGTTCACCCGCGACAAGAACAATGACAACGATGGCGGCAGCCTGGATTCGCCAGTCCGTATAGACGGCGCACAGCGTGCAGGTCACGAGAACAAGTCTCCGGACCGGATCGAGACGCGTGAAAAGGAACCCGATATGGGCCGCATTGAAGGCGACCACGGCGATCAAGAGCCCGATGAAGGTGAGCAGGGCCGCTGGCAGTGTTTCGGCCGAAATCGTGTCGAGAAAAATCTCCGGGTGATAGATCCAGATCAGCGGAAGCGCGAAGCCGACCATGCAGAGCCGAAGCGCATCGCGGGCGATGGTCAATGGCCGCTCGCGCGCTATCGCGGCGGCAGCGAAGACCGCCAAAGCCACGGGCGGTGTGATCGCCGACAGGACGGCATAGTAGAAGACGAAGAAATGGGTTTGCAGAAGGCTGACCCCCAACTCGGTCAATGACGGACCGGCAACGAACACGACCATGAGGTAGGACGCTGCCGTCGGCAAGCCCATCCCCAGCACAATCGAGCACACCGCGGCGAGCAGCAACGCCGGCAGCAAGTCACCCGAGCCCATGGCAACGATCAACTGGTTGAGTTTCACGCCAAGGCCTGTTGACGTCACCGCGCCGATAACGACCCCGATTGCGGCGCAGGCAATCATCACCGAGAGACCGTCGCGGCCGCCGTCGACAACGAACGCCCATCCCTCCTTCAGGCCGAACCGGGTCGGCGGCATGAGCATCGCCAGCCCAAGTGTCACCGCGGCTGCGGTCAGTCCGGAGAAGGTTGGCGCGAAACCGGTGAACAGCATGACCAGCAGGGAGCCGAATCCGGCAAACAGGACGAGCGACTGACACCGCCTCAGCGTATTCCATTGCCCGGGTGCATCCGACTGCGATGCCTTGATGCCGAGCCGATTGGCTTCCAGCGCCGCCGCCGTCGACAGCGAAAAGATGAAAAGGAACGCGGGCACAATCGCGATCAGCATGATCTCGGCGTAAGGCACACCGGTGATCTCCGACATGATGAACGCTCCGACACCCATGATCGGCGGCATGATCTGTCCGACACAGGAAGCGGTCGCCTCGATCCCACCGGCGAAGCTTGGCGAGAAGCCGGCACGCCGCATCATCGGTATCGTCAGGACTCCGGTCGAGGACACATTGGCCGGAGCCGAACCGTTAATCGAACCGAAAAGCGTCGAAGCGACGATGGCGCCCTGCGCGGGCCCTGAACGCATGCCACGGGTGATCCGCAGAGCAATAAAGTTGAAGAAGTCGCCCGCGCCCGAGACCCGGATGGCCGCACCCAGGATGACAAACACCAGAACGATGTCGACAACCGCGCCGAGCGCGATCCCGTAAATGCCCTTGTAGCTGTATGCGACCTCGAGCGCATTGCTGATCGGCATCGGCCGGTGATGCAGGACGCCCGGCATCAGATGCCCGTATGCCAGATAGAAGAATGCGGCACCGACCACCGCGACCAGGATCCAGCCCTCGACCCGGCGGGCAGCTTCGATCACGACGAAGGTGCCAACGGCATAGCAGAGAAGATCGAGATCGTTGGGAATGCCTTCGCGAAAGGCGGCGATATCGTGATAGTTCATCAGATAGTAGCCGCCTGTCGCCGCAACGGCCGCGACAAAGGCGATACTGAGGATCACGTCGGGCCATGTGACGCGCCCCTCGCGCGACAACGGTCCGGGTTTTAGAAAATAGACGGCCAGAAGCCCGAGCGTCAGCGCCACCGTGTATTGTGCTTCAGCGGGAAACTTGCCGAAGACCGTGGTCCCGGCGACAAAGAGTGCAATCCCGGCACAGCAAAGATTGCCGAGCATGGAAAACGCGGCCTGCACCCGGTCGAGACCGGATGCAGGTGCGTTCTGTTCTTGCTCAGCCATGCAAATCTGCCGATGGACTCTTCGGACGTTCCATCGGACAGACTAAAGCAAGCCAATCTCTTTGTAGTACTTCGCGGCGCCAGGGTGGATTTTCGCGGACAATGCCTCCAGCGCGCCCTCCTTGGAAATCAATGACAGCGCCGGGCTCATTCCGTTGATCTTGGCGATGTTGCTCCAGAATGTCTTGGTGAGCTCGTAGGCGGTGTCCTCGGGCATGTCGTCACGCACGACCATCATGAACGGGAAGGTCCAGAAATACTCGAACTCGTCGGCCTTCACGCGTCCGCCATAGGCCTGCTCGATTGCCGACTTGGGCACCTTTTGAAAGACATAATACTCGCCATTGGTGATGTTCTTGCGGAAGCTGTCGAGCATCGCCGGGTCCGGCGAGACAAAGCTCAGTTCCATCTGCCGTGATGCGTTGTCGACCGCAGCGTGCGGAATTCCGCCCCAGACCAGCGTGGCGTCCATGGAGCCGTTGGCCATCTGCTCCAGGGCCGGCCCATACTTCAGATACTGGCCATCCGCATCACCCGCCTTGAGATCAAGCCCGTGAGCCTTGAAAAGCGCCGTCGTGACGCGCCCGGCGTTTCCGCCCGGACGGCCGATCGCCAGCTTTTTGCCCTTGAAAGTCTTGATGTCGTTCACGCCGGAATCAGCCCGCGCAACATACTGCGCCGCGCTGGTGGTGATCGCAAACAGCGCGCTCATATTCTTGTAGGCGGCAACGAGGTCGTCGGGATCGTTCTTGAACTTGCCGGACTTCTGGGTCGCATCCTTGTAGTGCGGCGAACCGATGGCAACGATATCCGCCTGCTTCTTGGCGACCTGGCGCAGTCCTTTGACCGATCCGTTGTCGACCACCGTCATCTTGAGTTTCGATTTGGCGTCGCCGAGCAGGTTCGACCACGCCACGGCCATTTGATAGTCCTGCGTCGTCGGGCCGACGGCGCTGAAAATGACTTCTTCCGCCTTGGCTGAAATGCTCGCCGACAGGGCCAAGGCTCCTGCGACGACGATAGCCTTCATACAAGTCCGCATGCTCTCTCTCCCTTTATCGTGGCAAGCCCGCGACCGGCGGCGTTGCCATTTTATATATTCTATCTGATAGAACGCTGTTCTATAATAAAGCCTTTGCCGGCGTGAGGTAAAGTGAAAACTTGGGGCCTGAATCATGAGGGATGAGAATGACTGAACATCGGGTCGCCGCGGTTGATCGCGCTTTACAGATCCTCGACTGTTTCGAGGGCGACAAGGATCAACTTGCACTGAAGGAAATCGCCGAACGGACAGGACTCTACAAGAGTACAATTCTGCGCCTTGCCGGTTCGCTCGAGCATTTCGGCTACCTGACCCGCGCGGAGAACGGCGCGTTCATGCTGGGACCGACCTTGTGGCGTTTGGGTTCGCTTTACCGTCGGCGGTTCGATTTCGCGGAGCATGTCCGACCGGTTCTGCGCCACCTTGCCGAGGCGACATCGGAAAGCGCGTCGCTCTATGTGCGTGACGGCGAAAAACGGGTATGCCTGTTCCGGCAGAACGGCCCGCAGGCTATCCGCCACCATCTCGACGAAGGAACGCATTTGACCCTTGATCAGGGCGCGGCGGGACATCTCATCCGCGCTTACACCGACGGCGGAGGCGACCGGACTGCGAAAATCATCAAGGACGGTTGCGCTGTTTCCCTGGGTGAACGGGACTCCGATACGGCGTCAATCGCGGTCCCGGTGATTGCCGTGGACGGTGGCTTTGTCGGCGCCCTGACGGTTTCCGGACTGAGATCACGTTTTGACGCCGAGGCTCGGGCCAGGGCGACGAAGATTGCAAAGACCGAAGCGCAGAAATTGGGACCAAAGCTGATCGTCGCCTGAAGGGACGCCCGTCAGTCAATACACTGGATGACGCCATCCTGTTCGAGGTCGGCGATGTCGCCTTCGGACAAGCCGACCTGGCTGGCGATTTCGCGCGTGTGCTCACCCTGTCGGGGAATGTCGAGACGCATTCCCGGCCGCCAATCGTCCAGTGTGAACGGCAACGCGGGCGCGGCAACCGTGCCCTTCTCCGGGAGCGTCAATGCGATCAGTCCGTCCGACTGAACAAGATGCGGGTCATCATACAAATCTTGCGGCCGCGCGATTGGCGCGTAGGGCAGGCCCAGCTCTTCACACCGCCTCATAACCTCGTTGTGGGACATTGCGCCGATGGTCTCCCGTACGCGCGGCAGGAACTGATCGCGCGCGTGACACCGCTGCGGGTTGGTCTTGAGTGCAGGGTCGTCCAGATATTCCGGCAACCCGAAATTCTCGCAAAAGATCCTCCATTGCGTATCGGTCACAACGCCGACGAAGACCTGCTCGCCGTCAAGGCAATCAAAAACATCGTATATCGCCCAGGCTGAAAGTCGCTCCGGCATCGGAGCGGCCGGCTCGCCCGTCACTGCAAATTGGGTCATATGCTGACCGCAAAGAAAGACGCAGTTCTCATAAAGCGCGCTGGTGACATGTCTGCCACGCCCGGTGTCGTCACGCTCACGCAGCGCCGCGAGGATGCCGATGACGCCGAACATTCCTCCCATGATGTCGTTCACGGATGCGCCCGCCCGCAACGGACGGCCCGGCGGACCGGTCATGTGTGCCAGTCCGGCCATCATCTGCACGACCTCGTCCAATGCCGTCCGGTTCTCATAAGGTCCGGGCAAAAACCCCTTGGCGGAAAAGTAGACCAGGCCCGGATTGTCCACGCGAAGCGTGTCGTATCCCAGTCCAAGCTTGTCCAGCGCGCCCGGCCGGAAATTCTCGATCAAGACGTCGGCTTCGTCGATCAGGTCCTTCACAAGGCGCATTCCGCGCGGGTCCTTGATGTCCACCGAAATGGACTTCTTGTTGCGGTTGTACATGGGGAAGAACCCCGCCCCCGAACCGGTCAGACGGCGGGTGTTGTCGCCACCGGGGCATGGCTCCACTTTGACAACATCGGCGCCCAAATCGCCGAGGATCAATCCGCAGGTCGGACCCATCACCATGTGACTGAATTCGACAACACTGATGCCGGACAATGGCAGCGGCTTCTTATCTTCTCTTTGCTCTGAAGGGTCGCTTTTCTGCAGGACTGTGGACATCGCTTTCACCCGGCTACCGGCGTTCCAAGAAGGCACTTGATACAATTCACAAGCAAGGTATATTTTAGAACGCTATTCTGTACAATAGAATATTGCCAATCGAGATGACAATTCCCTGGACCGTGATTCAGGCAGAGGGAGAGCAAATATGACGGAAATCGACGTCTTGGTCAGCGAAGTCGGTCCGCGCGATGGCCTGCAAATGGCCGGCGGTATCATGCCGACAGCCGCAAAGAAGCAATGGATCAAAAGAGCGGCGGGCGCGGGGTTGCGGGAGATCGAAGTCTGCTCGTTCGTACCGCCCAAGCTCGTTCCGGCCATGGCCGATGCCACGGAAGTCACGGAGTTTGCGCGCACCATGCCTGGCCTCACTGTCGCCGTGCTGGCGCCCAACGCGCGTGGCGCCGAAGCAGCGATGGCCGCGGGCGCACATAAGATCACCGTCCCCGTTTCGGTCAGCGCGTCGCACAACCGTGCCAATGTCAACCGCACGCCAGCCGAGAGCATCGATGAGCTCGGCCGGATCTGTCTCATGCGCGACGCCTGTCCGCCAGACACACGGCCGCATATCGAATGCGGCCTGTCCACGGTGTTCGGCTGCACGATTGAAGGTGAAGTGTCCGAAAAGGACGTGCTGGAATTGTGCGTTGCGGCGGTTGAGTCCGGTGTCGACGAGGTTGGACTGGCTGACACGACCGGCATGGCCAATCCGGAGAGTATCCGCCGCATCTTCAAGGCTGCCGTGGCTGAAATCGGACCTGACAAGCTCGGCGGCGCGCATCTGCACAACACGCGCGGCCTCGGCCTGGCCAATGCGCTTGCCGCGCTGGATGCCGGCGTGACGACCCTCGATGCCTCGATGGCCGGTCTTGGCGGCTGCCCGTTTGCACCGGGCGCATCCGGCAACATCGTCACCGAGGACCTGGTTTACATGCTTCACGAGATGGGCCTGCGCACCGGTATCGACCTGGAACACCTGCTCGAAGTGAGAGGCGTTATCCGCGACGCCCTTCCGGACGAACCGATGTACGGATTCGTTGCCGAGGTTGGCCTGACCAGGGGCGGCCGAGCGGTCGAGAGAGTTGCTGCTGTCTAGAGCCCGTGTCCACCGACACGAGGAACCCGCTCCGGCCGCTTCCGCGACAACCCAAGCGGCAACCTCAATGTCCAGAAAGCCCGCCGGGTCCGTGGGTTCAACGCGTCGCCGCGCGGCCGCAATTGATCGAAAAGGCCCTAGTGTTCCGAGGTACCAGGGAGACTACTGCCAAGCCGCTTCCAGTTGGTTTCCGCCAGTTTGGTGATCCCGCCGGGGTTCGTCAGTGCCGATGCGGCTGGGGAAACCGCCAGGGCCAGTCCTTGTCTTGGATTACGGTTGGTTTCTCACCATCGGCGGCTTTCGCGGACCCATTTTTCTCGACTTCCTCTTTCGCCAGCCGTTGCGCCCGCAGTGTGGCAGTACGTTCTAATTCGCGCTGTCGAGCTTCCTCGCGTTCGGCCTTGACCTGCTCATTTCGTGTCTGTTCATTCAGTAGCTTCAATTGCGACCTTGAAATCGGGGGTCCGGCCATTTCATTGTTCCCTTTTCTCAGTTCTGCCATTGGTTCCAATTGGCTGACTGACGCAAAGATTCACTGTTGACGGTCTAACCCTCTGGCTCGCCCTCGACCAATTCGTCACTTACCCGGGCTGCCTTACGCTCCTCTGATTTACGCTTCTTGGCTTCAAGCCGCTCCGCCTTCTTCTGGGCCTTGTTTTTGGCGCGCTGTGAGCGTTCGAAATTGTAGTTGGGCTTACGTGCCATCAGAATCCTTTCCCGCTTTTCTCTCCAAAGGATAGTTTTTGCTGTCGTAGAGTCGGCGCACCTCAATGTGAGTGAGCCTTTTTTCACTCACCTCCAGAATACAGGGACGCTGAGTCGCTTCGTCGAGCTCCTCCATGATGTAGCGGATCGCTTCCGCCGCGTTATCGAAACGCCGGTAAGCGAGCGCGTTGCGTCCCTTGGTCCAACTGCGACCGCCGAACAGTTCAGCCGGTTCTGAATAGTCAAAACCGGATGATCCGTTCGCGGGCTTGTTGTCATTGGCTGTGGTCACCATGCGCGGGCCCTCTCAGGCTGGGGGGCGCGTCGGCTGCGCCTGTTTCTCCCGCCACCTCGCCTTTTGGCTTTGCGTTTGCGGGACGGGGATGTTCGCTCCCCAGACGACATGTCTTCTCCTGAAACCGTCAGCGGTCGATTGATCAACCGCTCGATAGAGCGCAGATTCTTGCGTTCACTTGGATCGCAAAACGAGATGGCAATGCCGCCGGCCCCCGCGCGCGCCGTTCGGCCGATGCGGTGCACGTAACTCTCCGGTTCATTCGGCATCTCGTAGTTGATCACGTGTGTGACGCCGCCAACGTCAATGCCGCGGGCCGCGATGTCAGTCGCCACGAGAACGCGCGAGCGGCCCTCGCGGAAATTGTCCAGCGCACGCTGCCGGGCGTTCTGCGACTTGTTGCCGTGCAACGCTTCGGCGGCAACACCGCCGCGGCCGAGCTGTTTGACCACTCGGTCCGCGCCCCGCTTGGTGCGTGTGAAGACGATCACTTTCTGAAAATCCGGAGTGTCGAGAAGATGCGCGAGGCGCGCGCTCTTGACCCCTGCGTCGAGATGATGAACACGCTGGTCAATGCGTTCGACGGCAACGCTCTTGGCGGCGATCTCCACCCGCTCGGGTTCAAACAGGATTTCCTGAGCCAGCCGGGCGATTTCCGCCGGCATGGTCGCGGAAAACAGCAGCGTTTGCCGCTCATCGGGAAGCTCCGCCACGATGCGGCGCACATCCCGGATGAAGCCCATGTCGAGCATGCGGTCGGCCTCATCGACGATCAGATATTCACATCTGCAAAGATCAACATGGCCGTCACTCAGCAAGTCGATCAGCCGTCCCGGTGTCGCAATCAGAACGTCTACGCCGCGTTTCAACGCATCTGCCTGTGGGCGTTTGCCGACGCCGCCCATCACAACCGTTTGCCGCATGCGCATGTGTCGTCCGTAGGTCTTGATGCTCTCGGAAATCTGGATCGCGAGTTCCCGCGTCGGGGCTAGGATCAACGCACGCGCGCAGCGCGGGCGGGGACGTTCGTTGTCTTCTTCGAGGTTGTGCAGCAGAGGCAGAGTGAATGCCGCCGTCTTGCCGGTTCCGGTCTGGGCGATCCCGAGTAGATCATATCCATCCAGAAGTAGCGGTATGGCCTTCGCCTGGATGGGGGTCGGCGTTGTGTAATCCGCGTCCTCAAGACCACGCAGAAGCCGCCCCGAAAGTTCGAGGGCGGCGAATGTATCAGTTGTCACGTTTGGTGTTCCTTATGCACCGGGGATGCAGAAGCGCAATGACGCGCGACAGGGCCCCGGCCTTGTCGCCGTTGTCCACGCGCATCTGGAACTGACGGAAAATCTTGAAAAATTGTCTCGAGACAATAACACCCGCTGATACGGGTTGAATCGCGCGATCGCGAGAAGCTCTGTGCTTCAACTGCGCCTTATTGGCCGGAAAGTCAAGTCGGCGGGCTGGGCATACCTAACGAAACCCGTGCCCAGGTGCCGTGAAATGGGAAACGGTCGATCGGCCACAAGGCCACCGTGGAACGCGGACGCATCCGCATATGGCATTTCCGCGACAACCCAAGCGGCAACCACTATGTCGAGAACGCCCGCTGGGGCCGTGGGTTCAACGCGTCGCCGCGCAGCTGCTCTTGTATGAGGCCACGCTCTAGTGTTCCGAGGTGCCAGGCAGATTCCTGCCCAGCCGTTTCCAGTGGGTTTCCGCTCGATTGGTGATGGTTTCAGGATTCGTCTGCCACGCGTGAAAATTGGCCTGGCTGTGAAACAGGAGCACCCGGCCCCGGTAACGCGTCCAGATCAGCGGCTGGCCCTGCACCGTCAGACCTTTCGACAGCGCAAACGCGTCATATCCGGCGAACCGCGGCGCATAGATCTCGGGATGCCTGGCGAAAGCGTCCCGGTTGCCGGAGCTCACGAACCGCCATGCGGCGCCGCCCCAGTTGTGCTCAAACCCGTCGCGGCCCTGCGCCGCACGCCGCTCGGTGTGATACGCAACAGGATCGTAGCCGCCGATGGCAAACCCGGTGGCGTGATCGCGCCACACGCCCGGAGCCGCGCGCACGACCTGCTGGGCGGCCATCATCTGCCCCCACGCCAGAAGGGTGAGCGCGAGCACGCCACAGGTGATCCAGTCCCGTTTTCCCGTCATCGCAAACCCTGTTCAGCCCGTAAGATCGGCGCATGGCGCAAGATTTTGCGGGACAGTTGTTAAGAAAACGGCAAGCAAGACATGGGAGTACAATGGGGCACGTCGCCGATTAATGTTAAATTCACCGTGTGATTCGTTCCGCGGACGGGGGAACCAGGCAAGTGGCTCAAGGCGGACAAGGTCATCCCATGAAGACACCCATTCTCAACCGGTCTTTCGCGTGGCGGATCGCCACCATGGTATTGCTGGCGGCATTCGCGGCTCCGGCGTTAGCGCAATCGACCGACAATGCCCCGACACCGCTTGGCCCGCGCACGGCGAGCAGCGACGCGTATGGTCCGACCAACGCGCCGCAGTCCTCAGCCTATACGCCGCCCCCGCCGGCATATGGGGGTGACCCTTACGCGGCGCCGCAAAGTGAGGAAGATACCTATTCCTCCGATGAAATCCTCGCCGCCGGGCACAGTTTCTTCGGCCGCGTTTCGACCGGGCTGGCGCGCGTTGTCGAGTATGCTTTCTCAAAGTCGGGACGGCCGAACGGCTACATTCTCGGAGAAGAGGCAGGCGGCGCGTTCGTTGCCGGATTGCGCTACGGCGAGGGCACCCTGCACACCAAGGATGCCGGCGCGCACAAGGTGTTCTGGCAGGGTCCATCGCTTGGCTACGACTTCGGCGCGGAGGGTTCGAAGACGATGGTCCTCGTCTACAATCTGCGCAATCTCGATGAACTCTACGGCAGGTTCGCAGGCGTCGACGGGTCCGCATATTTCATCGGCGGGGTCGGCCTGACCTTCCAGAAACGCGATCACATCACCCTGGCACCGATTCGCTCGGGAGTAGGGCTCCGTCTCGGGGCAAATGTCGGCTACCTGAAATACACACGCCGGCCGACCTGGAACCCGTTCTAGAGTCCCTTCCCGGACAGACTTAGACCACATTTACGCGGCTATCGTCCCGGAGGTCTGGCCATACGTGGCCGCAAGTGGCACATTCGCCCGATGCAGGACCGCGTCCGCACAGGGTTCCGTTTGGCATGATCGAGAACATAATGTTTGTCGCCCTCGGCTTCACGGCCGCAGGGATTTTGGCGTTGCTGATTGCGCCCGCCGCGTGGCGACGCGCCGTGCGGCTGACCACGCGCAAGCTGCAGGCGACAATGCCGATCTCGGTTGCCGACATCAACGCCGACAAGGATCTGCTGCGGGCGGAATATGCGGTGGAAATCCGGCGGCTCGAGATGGCGCTGGAACGCGCCCAGAGCCGCGCCGCGCGGCATCTCATGGAGCGCAATCAGCACAATGTGGAGATCGGCGACCTGAAAGCGCAGATCGAAGAGCTGACCCGCGCCGTCGACGAGCGCAAGCAAGCCAGCAATGTTCTGGAGCAGACCGTGCAGAAGCGCGTCCCCGAACTGGAAGCGCAAGTGGCCCGCACGCTCGACGTGGTTGCGGCCCGAGAGCAGGAGATTATGGAGCGCGCTCGCGCCTACGATGTCCAGGCCGAGGCACTGGAGTTTGCCCAGGGGGTGATCCGGCGGCAGGAGGAGGAAATTGAAAAGCTGCGCGGTGCGCTCGAAGGCGGAATCATCGGCCGTATCGCATTCTGGAGCAAAGGCGGCACGGGAGAGGAGGACGAAGCGACCCTGGCCCTCAAGAAGGAGAATGGCAGGCTTCAGGCCGAACTGTCCCGCCTGCGCGAGGAGTTTGCCCGGCTCAGGGAAACCGACATGGCGGACGCCGAGGGCCTGCGCGCCGAAATGCAGCGTCTGGCCGATCTGATGTTGGCGGGCAAGCCCGTTGTCAAGGCGCCCGCCGCTCAGGGTGATGCGAAAACCGCAAACGGCGCCGTGAAAGGCAGGGCCGCGGAAAAACCCAAACCCGGTGCCACACAGCCGACGACAAAGAAGCCTGCCGAGCCGAAGGCGCGGCCGGGCGCCAACATCCCGACCAAATCGCGCAAAAGCCTGTCCGAACGCCTCGCGTCGCTCCGGCCCAGGCGCGAGAAGGAAAAAGAGAAGGAAAACGCCTAGAAATTTCCGGCTCGAGGTTGCCGCCGGGCCCCTGTCTGTCGGTAGCTGTCGGTCGCGCGGATCGCCTCAGGCGCGTCTTCAGCCCGTCTCATCCTCATCCACATGCATGAAAGCCCGCCGGGACCCGGCAAGCCGAAGCGCGGTCAGGCGTCGATAAGCCCATGCGCCGGTGTCGATGCAGACCCGGTTTTTCTTCTCGACCGGCTCCGGTCCGGGCGTATGCCCATGCACGACCACGCAACCGAAGTCCGCATCACTGTCGAGAAACCCGTTCCGTATCCACAGCGAGTCACGCCGCACCTGCTCGTCGAGCGGTACGCCCGGACGAATGCCCGCATGTACGAAGTGGTAATCCCCCATCGTGACGGAGAGCGACAAGCCTCTCAGAAATCCGAGATGCGAAGACGGCAGCGCTGCGTAGAACGCGTCCCGGCATTGAATGAAAGCCGGCAGCGCGGCGTTCTCGTCCGGCGCCTCGACCCCGTACGAGGCCAGGGTCGCCCCCGCCCCGTTCGACAGCCAGTGCGGGAGCAATGACGGATCGTCAAGAAAGTCGAGCAGCGCCGCTTCGTGGTTTCCCATCAGACAGTGCGCGTCGAACCCGTCCGGAAGACCGGAGATCAGCCGCCCGATGACGCCGGCGCTGTCCGGACCACGGTCGACATAGTCGCCGACGAACACCAGCACGCGCCGGTCAAACTCCGGCGCCTGAGCCGCATCGGCGACGATCTTGGTCAAAAGCGCATCGAGCAGGTGTAGCTGGCCGTGGATGTCGCCAACCGCGTAGACGAGCGTATTGTCCGGCGCCAGCGAGGCTGAACCTGCCTTGGTTTGAGAATTTCTCATCTGGCTCCGGTCATGTGTTGCGAGCCCTGCAGTCCTGGAGGTCGTCGCCGCAATTCACGGCTTCGGCACTCCGTGCGGATCCCGAACCCGCGTATTCGGCGAGAGAGAATGCAAGCTGTATGCGATGTTGTGCAACCATACTCAATAAAATCCAATGAATTCAGAAGGCTGTTGTGCAGACACACCGTCAGGCCCCGCCATATAGGCGAACATTCTCCAGGTGGCGGAAGGCCGGACATATGAGCGTGGAAAGAAAGACGGCCCCTGCAATGCGGCGGGGCCAGGGGCCGTCTACGCGTGTACGTATCTCGCATACGCCGGCACGTTGGGTGCGCCGTACCACAATTTCTTGACGTGAGCGAGCTGCAGGCCTCGGCGGGATGAAGTCGGAGACGGGATGGAATCGGGCGGACCCAAGTAGCAGCAAACGCCCTGTGGGACGCATCGGAAGCGGTGCAAGATTGCATCGGTCGATCATCAAAACCATAGATTGTGGTGCACTTACACGTTGACAGAGCGAACCTCCGCGGCTTTTTTTGGGTTGCTTCCCCCCGGCGCTCACTGCCTGAATTCACACGGCCGACAACACACGCGCGCATAGTGTGTTTTCGGGTCATACAACCGGTACCTAGTGAGCTTGGAGAACGAAGTGAAGAAGTCTCCTTGGGAGTTTGATGTTGTTGCCGTTACGTCCGGGGACCCCGTCCCGGAGGGTTTCGCCAAGATGAAGATCTACAAAGAGTGTCGCAGTCTGCTTGGCGAGATGATCCTGGTTCAGGCGGCTGATGCGCATCCAAGCTGGGAGCGCACGGGGCATGACACGTTTTCATGCCGGGCGAGCACCGGCCCCACGACGGTCGAGACCCTCAAGGCGTGGTTCGAGAGCAACCATCCGGAGCGCGTCAAGAACATGGCGGAAGCCATCCGCAAGGCGGTTCACGTCAAGCACGGGATCAAGCCGCCGAAGATGTCCTGACGACACCACGCGTTCAACACGCCGTTCGCCGACCCCGTGAGCCGCCGCGCAAAACAGTTCGCGGCATCTCATGGGATCTTATGCAAACACGATCGCAAGGGCGGCTGCTCCAACCAGGGGAGCCAGTACGAAGCGCCAGTTCGTGCTCTGAAACCTGGTCACGGGTCGCTCTCGTCTTCATTGAGAGCAAGAACCCACCAGTTGAACGGGACGATCAGCATCGCAAGAAGCAATGCGAACGACGAACCGGTGCTGTAGCTGAACACCCCCAAGCCAAGCGCGATGGCTCCGGCACCAATCATGCCAACCTCCAGCGCCGTTCGGGCTTTTGAATCGACGCTGCAACTTGCGCGGCGGGTCAAATGTCCCCGGAAACCGCGCATGCAAGAAAGGGCCACGTGGATTCAGCCTATCCGATTCGGAACGGCGCGCACAAATGGCCCCGACTACTTGCCCTTCGCGCGGTCGAGCACGCCCTGCCCGTCGTCGTTCAGATTGTCGATTGTCATGCGAACTGCTTTCTGCGCCGGTCCGATCTCGAAGGCCACACCGGACGGCACGTCGGGCGTCTCCGCGTCCGGGTAGTAGATGAATACGTCCCGATTGAAGTGCTTGAGCGGAAACGATTTGTTCGCACCCGGTCCGAGCTTCAATACCAGGCTGTCGTTCTCCTCGACAACGATGGCGGCACCCAGATAATCGTTGCGGAACGTTCCCGTATATGCCGAAAGCGCCAAGGCCGGCGATCGCGACGCGGGAGGCGTGCCGTATTCGGACTTGGCCGCCTTGATCGCCGGGCCGGCAATCGAGGCATAAAGGGCGTTCCATGGAGAGACCCAGTCGCGTGAGACCGATCCAGTGAATACGAGATCGAAAAACGAGTCCGCCAGGGCATCCGGTACGCCGGTCGGAAACGCATTGGTGAGCACAACGATGCCGAGTTGCTCAGAGGGAATCATGCTCGCCACGGTCCGCGCGCCCTGGCTGAACGCGCCTGCGTGCGTCCAAACCGTGCCATAACGGCCGTAGTTGATGCCCCACCCCAGCCCATAGAACGACGGCGCTTTGACGACCGGATGCGTGCCGCGTTCCATCAGCGGCAAATGCGTCTGGGCGAGGGCCTCTTTCCCGATCAGCTGCCTGCCCTCAAACTTTCCGTGGCTGAGCTGAAGCCGAACCCATTGGGCCAGGTCGCGCACGGTCGAGCTTACGCCCCCGGCCGGCGATTGGGGGTCGGGATTGCGTGTCACCAGCGGTGTCCAGTTTCCGTTCACACGCACATGAAGTGATGCACGGTTCGTATGTTTGACGAAATCGGCATGGCGGGAACTGGTCGAATTCATGCCAAGCGGTTTGTAGAGCTTCTCCCGGGCCACGTCCGCCCAGACCTTGCCCGTCGGCTTGGCAGCCGCGACCGCTCCCTGGGTGAGGCCGAAATTGCTGTAGGCATAGCCCGCCCGGAAACTGCTCGTCGGCTTGAGATGGCGCAACCGGTGTAAAATCTGGACGCGCGAAAAACCGAGCTGCTCCAGATCGTTTCCCGCATTGCCGGACAGGCCGCTGCGATGGGCAAAAAGATCCCGGACCGTGACCTGTTCGGTCGGATAGGCCTGGTGCAGCTCGAAGCCAGGGTCGAGATCGGCAATTCGCGAGTCCCAGTCCAACGTGCCCTCGCCGACCAGAGCCGCCACGATCGTCGACGAGATCGGCTTGGACAGAGAGGCGAGCTGGAAGACCGTGTCAGCCTCGACGAGGCCGGGTTTCCCTGCCTCGCGCACTCCGAAGCCGCCGAGATACACGATCTCGTCCTTGTAGACGACCGCAATAGCGAGGCCGGGAACGCGCGCATCCGCAATGCTGTCCTTCGCCAGCAGTTCCAACTTCGGAATGGCCGCAACGACCTTTTTCCTGGTCGCAGTCTCCGCAACCGCGCTCGTTATGGATGTGAGTACAAGAGCCGCAACCAGCAATGTGATCCTTGCAGACTGCGACACCCAATACCGTTCAGGTAGCTTTCGGACGGCCTGTATCATCAGTTTCTTTCGCGCGCACGAGACTATTCTCGACGTTACTATTGTTTGTTTTGTGCAATCCACCCTTTCCGTCGTCAAAAATGGCCATCGCCTGACCCTGAGTCTGGTTCGTCTGCGCGGAACGGCACGTAAATCACCGAAGTTCCTTTCGGGAAGATGTCCGAGGCCCGGGGTATTGCGGCTCTTTTCCGGGTCATCGACGCAGGTTTTCGGGGATCACGGACGTCGGTTCCTGACCCGAACCACGCGCGTGCCATATCGGCACAGGCCACATCGCCATGCGTTTGTGTCGACTCCATAGGCTTGAATGATAGGCGCTATCGTTTTCGAGGCCATACTTCAAAAAAACGAGGCCATGCACCAAAAAAAAGCGTCAAAGTGTGACGTTCGTCACTTCCAATTCAGAACGCCGTCTCCACCTCACTATCAACGTGGTCAGGGACCCATCAATGGAATGGAAATTGCGTGTCCTTTGGCCCGGTTGAGTTGAGTGTTAAGGCCACGATGCGCGGTCAAGTAATGCTCGATCATTCATGGAGGATGACAGCATGACCATGTCCCCCGATCAGCTTGGTGTTTTTCAGGCTTCGCCCGACAATCCCCTGCCCGTCGGTTTCGCCAACATCGAAATCTACAGCGAGTACCACAGTCTTCTTTCACATATGATCGTGGCTCAGGCAGCGGACGCGCATCCAAGCTGGGAACGGAACGGACACGGGACCCACAAGCGCTGCGGCAAGACGGGACCCAAGACGCCCGAAGCGCTTAAAGCGTGGTTCGAGAAAAATCATCCTGAGCGCGTCAAGAACATGTCGGAAGCGATTCGCCGGGCAGTCCACGTCAAGCACGGTCTAAAACCGCCTAAGCTTTCCTGAGGGGGTCAACTGACGACACAAGCGCACGACGACGGCAGCCGTGTGCGGCGCCAACGCCATACACGCCTAAGCAAACCCAAATTGAATCGCGGTTGCGCCTACCAGGGGGGCCATCACGAAACGCCAGTTCGTGCTCCGTAGCCCAAACGCGGTGCTCTGCTCATCGTCATCAAGCATAAGCACCCACCAGTTAAATGGGATGACCAGAATTGCATAGACCAATGCAAACGGCGATCCCATGCTGTAACCAAAGACCCCTATGGCGAGCGCGATGCCTCCGGCACCAATCATGCCAAACCTCCAGCGCCGTCCGGGATATTAACCATACGCTGCGGTTCGCACCGCGGATCAACCGGACCCCCTGATTCCACTTATACGCGAATTAACTAACGCTACACAACCGATGCGATCCGAGCAAGCAGGAACATCGAGAGACGCGGAAAAAACGTTGGAAAACAAGGTGGAAAGCCGCATACACAATCGCGAACGGCGTAACCCGGATCAGGTCCCGCAGTTGCCGCGAAACATGCTCAAAACCGATGGACGAATCTCAGCTTCGAATTTGGCGAGGCTGTGTGACGGCCTCGTCTTCGAGTATGAGAATCCACCAGTTCAGTGGGATCAGCAAAGCTAGAAAGAGCAGCGGGATAGTTGATCCCGTGCTGTAAGCGCCAATTCCCAAACTAAGAGCAATAGCCCCCACGCCAATCATTTTCCCTCCCGTCGCCAGCACATTTATGCACCGGTCTTTCTTTTTTTTGGGCAGTGCCGAAAGCACGCCATTGAGTTACATAGCCGTCAACCGAGGCCATTTGGTGGCAATGCCGAATCCTGTTGGGGGCCAATTGAGTTTGCAGGGGCGGGGCCCGACGTGAATCACGCCCGCAAGCGATCTTTTTTTGGCTTTTTTCCGGGATTTCTGCCGGTTGGTGCCTTTTCGACTAGATCCGAGAGGCTCTAGGGGTCGCTCTGGGGCGGCTGAAAACCGCGAGCGCGTTTCCGCTTCGGGATTGATTGCACAGGCTCGACCTCACTGTCGTCGAGCAAAAGCACACATAAGTTCAGTGGAATAATCAGAAGCGCACAAAGCAAAGCGAGCGATGATCCCACGCTGTATCCCGCAACTGCCAGGCAAAGCGCAATAGCCCCCGCACCGATCATCGTTCTCGCCCGTATCCTGTATGCGCCAACAAGGGCTCTGGATATCAGGTCGCGCTTTACCGATCGTAAATGGAAGAAATGAGCGCGCGAGCGGGCATGTATCCGGACGTACGCGCAAGGGCTTTGCGCTGGTGCGGGCTGTGGACATCATGTAAAGGAATTGGCACCCCGTACGGGACTCGAACCCGTGTTTCCGGCGTGAGAGGCCGGCGTCCTAGACCGCTAGACGAACGGGGCGCAAGCGGTCGGCAATCCTCAGCTATAGCTTGCGCGCGCCGAGGCGATCAAGCCTATTCGCCCTTGACCGGGATACGCGTGACGACCTTGCCGGTACCGAGGTCGATGATCCGGATTTCCGCGCCACGCGGGCCCGTCATATGCACCGCCAGCCGATTGTCGCCCAGCGCCATCTGCGAGATGGCCATGCCTTCGGGTACCACAAGGTCTGCGGCGACCGCGCTTGCCGCCGAAGGTTCCGGTTCGGCCGTGCTTTGACTGAGGTTCGAGGCCTGATAGACAATGGCCGACATGACGAAGGCAAAACCGCCGACCAGCAGGATGCCCATCACGATCACCGCGATCTTGAGCAGCCTGACCTGACGCGGTGTGAAAACCGTGCCGGGCACGACATCAGACGGAGTTTCGGTTTTCGCCATAAAGCACGCTTTCCTGGACCCATGAGCGACACCACGGCCGCGGAAAATATGACACGTTTCAGCGTTGAAGCGGGCGCCGACGACGACGGCGAGCGTCTCGACCGGTTTCTTGCCAACCACGTGCCGGACATGAGCCGCTCGCGCCTGAAGGATCTGATCAAGGCCGGGCACGCGGCTCAGGACGGGCGCAAGATAGTTGAGCCCAATTTGCGGGTCAAACACGGACAGCGGTACGATATCGACGTCCCGCCCCCGGAGCCGGCGACACCAAAGCCGGAAGCGATCCCCCTGAACGTCGTCTACGAGGACGACGCTCTCATCGTGATCGACAAGCCGGCAGGGCTCGTGGTGCACCCGGCCGCCGGAAACTGGACCGGCACCCTCGTCAATGCGCTGATCGCTCACTGCGGGGAAAGCCTGTCGGGCATCGGCGGCGTCAGGCGACCGGGCATCGTCCATCGCATCGACAAGGAAACGAGCGGGCTGATGGTGGTGGCGAAGACCGACACGGCGCACAGGGCCCTTTCGAGGCAGTTTGCCGACCATGGGCGCAGCGGCGCGCTGGAACGCCGCTATGAGGCCCTTGTCTGGGGCGTGCCCTTCCCGCCCAAGGGCACCATCGATGCGGCGCTCGCCCGCAAACCGCAGAACCGGCAGAAAATGAGCGTGGTATCGCAGGACGGCAAGGCCGCGGTGACCCACTACGAGGTCCAGGAGCGCTACGGCCGCGGCGAGGAGCATGTTGCCGCGCGGGTCATGTGCCAGCTTGAAACCGGCCGCACGCATCAAATTCGCGTGCACATGGCCCATATCGGACACCCGCTGATCGGCGATCCGGTCTATGGCACCGGCTTCAGGTCGAAGACACAGTTGCTGCCGGACCGGGCGCGCCGAACGGTCGAAAAACTGCCGCGCCAGGCATTGCACGCGGGCGTCCTTGGCTTTGAGCACCCCGAAACCGGCGAGTCCATGCGGTTCGAAAGCGCCCTACCGAAAGATCTGTTGAAGATTGTCAAATGCTTGTCAGAAATCTGAAAAATGGTCTCCATAGGGTGTTTTTTTAACCGCTCATGCCCTATATTGGTGGGGCTCGGGGGGCCAATGCCGAAAGAAGTGATGCTTTCCCTGGGGAAATCATAAAATGGCAACGAGATCATTACCCACCGTAAGTGGACAGGGCGGACTGTCCCGATACCTCGAAGAGATCCGGCGTTTTCCGATGCTGGAGCCGGACGAGGAGTACATGCTCGCCAAACGCTGGCGGGAGCATGACGACCGCGACGCGGCGCACGAGCTCGTGACGTCGCACCTGCGGCTCGTGGCTCGCATCGCCATGGGCTATCGCGGCTACGGTCTGCCGATCGGCGAGGTCATCTCGGAAGGCAATGTGGGCCTGATGCAGGCGGTTAAGCGGTTCGACCCGGACAAGGGCTTCCGGCTGGCGACTTATGCGATGTGGTGGATTCGCGCCGCCATCCAGGAATACATCCTGCGCTCGTGGAGCCTGGTGAAGATGGGCACGACCGCGAGCCAGAAGAAACTGTTCTTCAACCTGCGCAAGATCAAGGGCCAATTGAAGGCGTTCGACGACGGCGACCTGCATCCCGATCATGTGAAGAAGATCTCCACCCGTCTCGGCGTTCCGGAAGAGGATGTGGTGTCGATGAACCGCCGCCTGTCCGGCGACAGCTCGCTCAATGCGCCGGTGCGCACCGACTCGGAGAGCGGCGAGTGGCAGGACTGGCTGGTGGATGAGACCGAAGACCAGGAGACGGCGCTCGGCAAGAGCCAGGAGCTGGATCGACGCCGTGAGTTGCTCAAGGACGCCATGAAAGGTCTGAACGAGCGTGAGAAGCGCATTTTCCTTGCGCGGCGGCTGAGCGAAGACCCGGTAACGCTCGAGGATCTCTCAAGCGAGTTCGGCGTGAGCCGCGAGCGCATCCGACAGATCGAAGTCCGGGCGTTCGAGAAGGTCCAGAAGGCGGTCCAGAAAGCGTCCGCCAAGGCCGACGCTGCGACGGCGCAAGCAAGCGCGAACTAGAGCTTTTCCTGCCGGAGAATGCGCATTTCTTTGCGCGACGCGAGCTCGCGTGCCGCGTTTATAACGTTTGGTCAACACTGTTTAGCCGTGCCGTACCTTCGCATGGTCGTGATTTGCCAATAGAACGTGAGCTGTCGTTACAACAGCATGACCGTTCCCCCGACCGGCAATCCAGGAGAAGACCATGACACCCCAAGCGATCCTTTATCCCCGTCAGCCTGTTCCCGAGTTGAGCGTCCCCACCGTCGGTGGCGGTACCTGGACGCTTTCGGAGCAGTCGCCGAAAAACTTCACGATGATCGTGTTTTATCGCGGCTATCACTGCCCGATCTGCTCGAAGTATCTCGGCGACCTCAACAAGAAGCTCGGGCGCTTCGCCGATCTCGGCGTCGAGGCCATCGCCATCAGCGACGACAGCCTGGAGCGCGCGGAGAAATCGAAAACCGAATGGGAACTCGACGCCCTGACCATCGGTTACGACCTCTCTCTCGACAAGGCGCGCGAGTGGGGCCTGTTCATTTCCACAAGCAAGGGCAAGACGTCCTCAGGCGTAGAGGAGCCGCCGCTTTTCATTGAGCCCGGCCTGTTTCTCGTCCGTCCGGATGGAACCCTCTACTGGTCGAGCATCCAGACGATGCCGTTCGCGCGGCCAAGCTTCGCCGAGGTCCTCGGCGCGGTTCAGAAGGTGCTGGACATTGACTATCCCGCACGCGGCGAAGTGGTCGACTACCAGGCGATCGCCGCCGAGTAGACAGTCCTCAGGACCGTAAGGATTTTTCGCGGCAAGTTCCGCGATCTGCAGCGCGCCGCCGGAGCGGGTCTAGTTCCCCGCGATGGTCTGGCGCGTTGTCGATTTCTGTCGTTTGATCGTGTACCTCGGTATGCCTGTGTTCGCGGGCGCAATGGATCTCCACGCGCGGGAGGATGCCGCACTCTACAAGGCAGTGGCTTTCGTCACCGGCACCGAGGAACCCGAGCGTTCGCGCGGGTTCCGCATCGGACTGGAGCACAGCGCGCGCATTCTCTCTGGACGTATCGGCAATTAGCGGCGAGGCCTGTCGGATATCAAGATCGACGAACGGCACGCGCATCATTTGTTCTTGGCCTCGCGCTTCTTTTTCTTGATCTGCTGGACCACCGGATAAAGGTCGTAGGTCGCATAGAATTCCGTCCGGAACGCCCCCCACGCGGTCTTCTCGATAACCCGGTTGACGTCGCGCAACCGGTCCGGCGGCACCCGCAGGGTCACCACCTGGCCGATGCCCATCATCACATACCAGCTTTCCACCTCCACCCCGTCGGGGGGAAACTTCAACCAGAAGTCGGTGCCGTCGAGTTCCTTGCCGATCTGATCCAGGGTCTTCGACTGGTCATGCTTGAGGAAAATCGTCAGCAGGATATGACCGGACGGCGGCTTGTGCTTGGCGATGTCGGTCCCCGGTTGCTGGGCGGACGCGACCGTGGCCTGTAACGGGAAAGCCAGACAGATCATTGCCGCCGCAATGGTTTGAAGTGCAATGCTCTGAAGTTTCGACATGACTGACCCTCCTGTTCCGATGCGTCCGAATTTTCCGATTTCCTGCCGAGCCTGAGACGACGGTACCACCCGACCGCTGCCGGAATGTGTCATATACTCGTCGCTCATGCATGATTCACATCGATGCGTTGGATAGTGAACGCAACAGCGGGGCCATCCGAGAGCTCCAAGTCAAAGCGACCGGAAGCCTCAAGGAGGATCGACTATGGACATCATACTTGTTCAACCCCTCGTAGCCCTCATCGCCGGCATTCTCATTCTGATCTGGCCGACGGTCATCAACTACGTGATTGCCGCCTATCTGATCCTGACCGGAATTTCGGGGCTTTTGCCGCATCTTCAGGGCTGATTGCCCCGTCCGAGATACCAAAACCCTGACAAAACCCGTCCTGTGCACGCGGACGGCGCAGCACCGCTGCGCGTCATCTCGCACGCCAGTCAATTGGCGTTACCGCACACGCCAATCGAGAAACAGAATTGACTCGGATTTGGCCGAAAAGGCTCTAGAACTGACGCCTGATCGGCACCGGGCAAGCAAAGGGCAACCCAATGAAACTGATGATGTTCCATACGAACGGCTTTACGCGCCTCGGCGTGGTGGACGGTGAGACGGTCATCGATCTTGCCGCCTGTACCGGCGCGCCACCGCATACGCTGCGGGAGCTCATAGCAGCGGGACAGGACGGGCTTGAGTCGGTTCGCCGGGCCGTCGACGGCGCGCCGGCAGAGGCTAGGCACCCTCTCGAACAGGTGACGCCCGCATTGCCGTTGCCGCGCCCCGGAAAGTTCATATGCGTCGGGTTGAACTACGCGCTGCACGCCAAGGAGGGCGGGCACGACATCCCGGAATACCCATCCCTTTTTGTGCGCTGGCCCACGTCGCTGGTCGCGGCGGGCGCTCCCGTGATCCTCCCGAGGGCGTCGGAGCAGCTCGACTACGAGGGCGAACTGACGATCATCGTCGGCAGGCACGGGCGCCATGTTGCCGAGGAGGACGCCCTCTCCCATGTGTTCGGCTACACCATCTTCAACGATGTTTCGGTCCGTGCATATCAGCGCAAGACGTCGCAGTGGACGGCGGGCAAGAACTTCGACGGGACGGGACCGTTCGGGCCGGTGGTCGTGACCCAGGACGAACTGCCGGCCGGTGCGTCCGGCCTTCGCATCACCACGCGCGTCAATGGCGAAACACGCCAGGACTCAAATACGTCCGACATGATCTTTCCGGTGGCCCGTATCATCGCCGTTCTCTCGGAGATCATGACGCTGGAGCCCGGCGACGTCATCGCCACCGGAACGCCGTCGGGCGTGGCGCACGCCATGGATCCGCCGGGCTGGATGAAACCCGGAGATAACGTCGAAGTGGAGATCGAGGGGATCGGCGTCCTGCGAAATCCGGTGACGGCGGAAGCCTAGGCGTTCCGGCTACTCCAGGGGTTCACCCGCAGCCACAAGCGCCGCACGGCACGGCTCCGACAAGTGGTCGGCGTGCACCTTCAGGCAAAACAGCGCATTGCCGTGACCGAGCGGGACGTCCGGACACAGGACGCGAAAATCTCGCGCGCAGGACCGGGCGGTAAGTCTGAGCTCGCGGAAGAACGGCATGACAGGCCGGTCAGATGCTGGCGCCGCCGCGGGGGCCGGCTGGCCCTGACCCGGGCTCTTGGCTGCCGGCGGTTTGCTCGCAGGAGCCGAGGCCGATTTGGTCTCGTCCGACCCTCCCGAAACGGCCTTCACCGCCGCCTGGCAAGGTGGTGAGAGCTTGTCCACATGCTGCTCGAGGCACACCAATGCCGCCATACCCCCGGTCGGCACGCCTGCACAGTTGGCGCGATAGTCCGCCGGGCACGCGGATCGAAGCGCCTGTTTCTGGGCGGCTGTCGGCCGCTCTTGCGAAAACGCGGAAAAGGAAGATGCGGTGAGTGCTGTGAGCGCAACTGCGCCAAAAATTGCGACACTTTTCATTGAGGTGCTCCGGCTATCAAGGTCACGATAAACCGCTTTTTGCACGCACATCGGGGCCGAACTGTGATCCATGCCACATTTCCCTTGCTTCCGCTCGCAAAGTGAAAACCCATGAATTCTTCGGAAAAGGCGGCATCCATTGCGGTATTGGCGAAACCAGTGCGAGTAGAAGCTCCTTAACACTATTCGCCTAGGCTTCGAACATTCGAAACTGGGCGATAGGAAAGATGGCGTCTGCGACGACCTCCCGCGATGTTTATGCCGGCTTGCACAAGCCTGAAAGCAACGGTCTGACGGGCCGCATAGCAGATCCGGCGTTTGCCTCAATTGTTGGCGCGATCGCCCGTATCTGCGAGGTCGAGTTCACCGCGATCGTGCTTGCGGACAACGCCGAGGCTTCGGTTCTGGCGCGCAGCGGCCCCTACCTTCCTGATACAAATCAGCTTGTTACAGCCTCCGTGGGAGCCGTCCGGGCATCGCGGACGTTGTTGGAAATACCCGACCTGCGGGTCCACGAACAATTGACCACGGTTCTGGGTGCCACGGCGGAGACCGGTCCGCGCTTCTTTGCCGCGCAGCCGGTGTCGCGGCGTGACGGCGACGGCGCCGCCGTCGGTGCAATCTGCCTTATTGGCAAAACGGTCAAGACCCTCAATGGCGTTCAACGCGGAGCGCTCGAAGAGTTGTCCGGCGTCGTCGCGGCATTACTCGAACACGGAAACCATACGCTGATCGCCGAGAAATCGCTCGAAGAGGCGCAGCAGGCCGCGGAAACGGCGCGCGCGGCTGCCCAGGCCCAGATCGAGGACCTTGCGATAGCCCTCGAGTACATGTCGCAGGGCTTGTGCATGTTCGACGGCGATGAGCGTCTCGTCGTCAGCAACGGGCGTTATGCGTCGATGTATGGCCTGTCGACGGATCTCATGAAACCCGGCGTCAGTTTCCGGAAGATTCTGGATTGCCGGATCAGGAACAATGCGATCGCAGGCAACGACCCGGAACGCTACATCGAAGAACGCATCGCGTCGGTGCGCGAAAGCACACGTTCGAGAAAGATCCAACACATGTCCGACGGGCGTGTCCTTGCGATCTCGCACGCGCCCTTACCCGGAGGCGGCTGGGTCGCCACCCACGAAGACATCTCCGAACTGGCCAAGGCGCAGTCCATGAATCAGCGTCTCGCCCGTATCGTCGAAGACGCAATCAACGAGATTTACGTGTTCGACGCACAAACGCTCAGGTTCACCCAGGTGAACAAAAGCGCTTGCACGAATCTCGGCTATTCACTTGAGGAGCTGCAGGAGCTCACGCCACTCGACATCAAGCCGGACCATACGCGCGAAACGTTCGAGGCAATCGTTTCACCGTTGCGCACGGGCGAGAAGGCGCACGTTCAGTTCGAGACGGTGCACAAGCGCAAGGACGGCTCGCTGTACAACGTCCGGGTCACGCTGCAGCAGTTGCACTCGCAAAACCAGCGGGTCTTCACGGCGTTCATCGAGGACATCACCGAGCATAATGAAGTGCTGCGCGACCTGAAGCAGAGTAAGGAGCTGTTTTCACGGGCGTTTCACGCCAATCCCATTGCCTACACAATCTCCGGCCCCGATGGCGAGATCTACGACATCAACGACGCCTGGGTGAAGATGATGGGGTATTCGCGCGAGGAAGCGATCGGCAATTCCGCCTATGAGCTCGGTCTTTGGGCGGACGCTGAAGACCGAGCTAAATTCGTCGCCCTGCTTGAGAAAAACCGGATCGTCGACAATTACGAAACGCAATACCGGACGAAGAGCGGGGAACTGCGCGACGTGCACGTCTCGGGCGAGTGGGTCAATGTGCGCGGTGAGCCGCGCATGCTCAACATTTCCCATGACGTGACCGAACGCAAGGCGACCGAGCGCCGGCTGCTTGAAGACCGCGATATGCTCCAGGAAATGGTCAAGGAAGCGACCGCCGATCTGGAAGCCAAGGCGGAAGAGCTGGAGACGGCCCTCAACAAGCAGAAAGAGCTCAACGAACTGCAACGCCAGTTCGTCTCCATGGCCAGCCATGAATTCCGTACGCCCCTGGCCATTATCGACGCCACCGCCCAGCGCCTCAAGAAGCGCGCCGACCAGATGTCGTCCGGCGATGCCCTGAACAGGATCGATAAAATCCGCCACGCCGTCGCGCGGATGACGCGTTTGATGGAGAGCACTCTGACGGCGGCCCGTCTCGAAGACGGCAGAGTGGTTGTCGACATCAGGCCATGTGCAATCGAGCGGATCATTCACGAAGCCTGTTCACGGCATCAGGAGATTGCCGAGAGCCACGTGATCTCCTGCGAAACCTCGGACCTGCCGGACCTGATCCACGCGGATGCCAGCGCGCTGGAGCAAATTCTCACCAACCTGCTTTCCAATGCGGTGAAATATGCGCCGGAGGCGCCGGATGTCCGCGTCGCCGCCCGTCGCGACCTTGGCCACATCGTCATAAAGGTGGCAGACCGCGGCATCGGCATCGATGCCGATGATCTGCCCAACATGTTCAACCGCTTCTTCCGCGCCAAGACGTCGACCGGAATAGCGGGTACCGGCATCGGCCTCAATCTCGTCAAGACGCTGGCCGAGATGCACGGCGGTTCCGTTTCGGTCGAAAGCACCAAAGGTGTGGGCAGCACGTTCAGCGTGCGCCTGCCGATCGAAGGCCCGGCCGTGCCCGAAGAGAGCGGGAGCACGGCGGCTTAGAGCCGGCGATTTCCGCTATTTGAACTGGGGCGAGCGCGCGGCCGGTCCGATGCAGCGAAGCTGATAGCTGTCCATGACCGGGTGCGCCAGATTGACCCGTGAGTTCGGCAAGGCCTCCAACATGGGCACGCGGTACCTGGGCGCATCGTAGAGCACCAGCTTGGCCGACGGACCCGTTGTTACCGACAGAACCCGCCGGTTGAGGTCGCGGCCGTCCGAGTACCGCAGATCGCGGATACGCGGCACGTCTTCCGGTCCGATACGCTCAAGCGAAACACCACTGCCGTTGCGGCCCTCGTGAAACACCGCGTAGCACGAGCTTCCGGCCGGCTCGACCTGTGCGAGCGTGATGCCCACCTCCTGGGCGCCGGTTCCGGCTGCGAAAAACGTGACGGCAAAGACCGCCAGGGCTCCTGAGAATTTCCCGACTGCACTCATAACTTGCACCTGAATTCAACACGTTACTGGTGCGACGCCTAGCACCCGATTTTGTCCGAGATGTGTTCGCATGCCGGCGTGATTGCAGCACGCTGCCATCGCGCCGTCACACGCGCCGCAAACTGTGCCATTCTGGATATGGACAGGCATCATCGCCGAACGGCAGTGGTGCTTCGGTCAGATGTGGAGCGTCAGGAGGGAAAAATGCAATCGCGGACCATCAGGAACTCGGCGCTGGCTATCATGGCCGTATTGGCCGTCGGACTGACCAGCAGTCTCGTTTCGGGCAAGGAACCACGGACGGGCACCAGTGAAAATCTGAACGGTGTCCTCTGGATGCAGACATCGGTGGAATACAAGATGTCCGTCACCCAGGCGTATCGTATGGCCGAAGTGATGGTCGACCGCGCGCTTACGGACCCCGGCTGGACAGCGATTCCGGAGCAGAAGAACGCCCGCGAGCTCCGGAACACCGCCGTCATCCTAGATCTGGATGAGACCGTTCTCGACAATTCACGCTTCCAGGGTCAGTTGATCCGCGACGGGATTCAGTTCAGTCGCAGCCTCTGGCAGCAATGGCAACAAACCGGCAAGCCCGGGCTTCTTCCCGGCGCCGGACGCTTCATACGGCGGTTGCAGGAACTGCACGTCGACGTCTTCTATATCACCAATCGCGACAACGAGTACGCCGGCGACACGATCAAGCTGTTGCGGGAACTCAACCTTCCCGTTGATGCCGACGGCGCCAACCTCCTGAGCAAGAACAAACCGCCGACGAAGGGTTCCGACAAGAACTCCCGTCGCGAAATCGTTGCGCAGACGCACCGCGTGCTCTTGCTCGTAGGGGACGATCTCAACGACTTCATATCCGGCGTCCACGGGTCGGAGGCCACGCTCGAAGGCCGGGACGAGATCGCGGAAGCCCACAAGGATCTCTGGGGCACGAAATGGATCATCATTCCCAATCCGATCTACGGATCATGGGAGCGCGCGCTTTACGGGTTTGATAACAAGCTAAACCATCAGCAGAGACTCGAGGCGAAACTCAAGCATCTGCGGGGCAGTTAGCCCTCTCGACTGGCGAGTTCGTCGATCAGCGCGGCAACAAATTCCTCCGCCTGCCGCTGGATGCCGGGCTCGCCGCTCTCACGCGGTCCGGCGACATTGAGCACGCTGACCTTCTCGCCCTCGACCCAGTCCGCCACGCGGCGGGCTTCTTCGGCAAGATCGCCGGCGGGGTCGGCCCACAGATGGGGGCGTTTCATGTTCACCGCAAAGGTCCGGGTCAGTTTGGTGCCACCCGAAAGCTCCGGATCGTGCGTCAGGATCAGGGTCGCATCGGAGTCGCGCGCATTCGCCTTGGTGCGGTCCGCATAGTCTGCGCTCGCCATTTCCTGAACCGGATATTTCTCAGGGATGGTGCCGTCTTCGGCCCGCCGCCCCTTCGGGCACCAGCCCCCCGCATCGATCCCGGCGGCGAGCGCCGCGTCCAGCGCGCCGCGGTCGACGCCGGTCTGTCCTCCGGAAACGATGCGTTTGAGCATGTATGAGCCCCCTGCCCGCCTAGGCGCCGCGGCCGCCCGGTGGCTCGGCGGATTTCAGGATGGTGGCCAGAAGACCGGGAAACCGCTTTTCCAGGTCGTCGCGCCGCACCGTGTTGATCACCTGTGTCCCGTTTCGTTCCGAGCGGATCAACCCCGCCTCGCGCAGCAGCTTGAAGTGATGCGACAGGGTCGATTTCGGCATGTCGCACGGCGCCGCCGCGGTGCAGTTCAAATTGCCGGAACATCCGGCCAGCAGGCGAATGATCGCCAGACGGTGCGGGTCGGCCAGTGCGTAGAGCACGCCTTCAAGGCTGATGTCCTCTGCCGAGGGATGAACGAACGGTCTCGCCATGAAATGCAATATGCCGCCCCTTCACCAAAAGTTCAATAGTTCAATATTCTTGAACTTCTGAACTTACCCCTTACATAGCGATTGAGCGCGGCCCCCGGGGCCGGAAAAGATTGATACGGATGAAAGGGACAGACCAATGGCTCAGACACTGAAAGACAAGGTTGCGGTGGTGACCGGCGCCAGCCGCGGCATCGGCCGGGAAATCGCACAGACACTTGCCCGCGAAGGCGCGCTGGTTGCCGTCCACTATGGCGGCAGCGAAGAGGCGGCGAAAGACACCGTCGGCCAGATCGAGGCAGCGGGCGGGCAGGCCTTCATCGTTCAGGGTGACCTGTCGAAATCGGCTGCGGCGAAAGAGCTTTTCGCCAAGATCGACAAGGAACTGAAAGACCGCACCGGCAGCGAGAAATTCGACATCCTCGTCAACAATGCGGGCATCGCAAGCTTCGTCGGCTTCGCCGACACCAGCGAGGACGAGTTCGACGAACAGATGGCCGTCAACATACGGGCGCCCTACTTCCTGTCACAGGAAGCAGCCGGCCGGCTCAATGACAATGGCCGCATCATCAATTTCTCCACCGTCGTGGTGCGCATGCCGATTGCGGCGGCCGCGGCCTATTCCGTGTCCAAGGGCGGTGTCGACGTATTGACCCGGGCCCTGGCGGCTGAACTCGGCGAGCGTGGCATCACCGTCAACGCCATCGCACCGGGCGCGATCCAGACCGACATGGCCGAGTTCCTGAAAGATCCGGACGGTGTCGAATACACCAAGGCGACCCAGACGCTGAAGCGGCTTGGGCAGACTGACGATATCGCCGAGCTCGCGCTCTATCTGGCCTCGCCCGCGAGCCGCTGGGTGACCGGTCAGGTGATCGAGGCGTCGGGCGGCGCGCGCGTCACTTACTAGGCCCGGCAGGTCCGGCCGGACGAAGAGGCATCGACGGGACACGGGCGTTCTCCTTGCAAGCGCCCGTGTCCGCTCCCTCTGTCCGCGCAGCGTGGCTCTCCTCCGTCCAGAGGTGCGCGCGGACAGATCACGAGACGGCGGCGCACGACCCCTCCTCCCCGTGCGCCGCCGTTGCGTTCGCCGCAGCGAGATCATTCACCTAAACTCTTTCCAACATTCCAGGTCACAAGGACACGTCATGACGGAAATCAAAGACTTCCACGCCCATGTCTATTTCGACGCCGACACTCTCGACCAGGCGCGCGCCCTGTGCGAGCAGGCCCGCGACACCTTCGGGATCGAGATGGGGCGGGTGCACGAGAAGCCGGTCGGCCCGCACCCGGACTGGAGCTGCCAGCTCGCCTTCGGACCTGAAAAGTTCGCCGACGTCGTGCCCTGGCTCGCGCTCAACCGCAACGGCCTCACCGTGTTCGTTCACCCGGAAACGGGAGACGGCCTGAAGGACCACACCGAGCACGCCATGTGGATGGGCCAGATCCGGCCGCTCGACGCGTCGGTGTTTGAGGGGTGATGGCGGCGCATGGTCCAAGGCGCGCGAACCGATCGTGAAGCAGTAGCGACGGTGGAACGCGAACAACCGACACGCCACTCGTCTATGTCATGCCGGGCGGTGCGGGAACTGCCTTTTTGTAGGTCAGGTATGCGTAGGTGACGGACAAGACTCCGACGCCGAGGAGCGTGTGCAATGCCATCCATACGCCGATGAAGAATTCAACCAATGTGCTCGGCAGCACGCTGAACGGATTGACGATGGCAAAGGCAACCATATGGGGGATCACCAACACCAAGTTCACAACAAAATACAAAGAGATAATCGCCAGCAACTGCCAACCACATCCCGTCGAAAGACGCCAGGCGGCACGGAAGCCGAAATTCGGACGCGTGATCGCCTTTGCAGGAAGGACCAGACCCAGTCGGAATGTGGCGACACCAAGCCATAGAACAAGCGGTACAAGCACGATGAACACGAGAATGAACAAGAGAATGCCGACGGCGGATTGTTGAGCGCTGAAGGTTGCAAATGTGCTTGAGAAAGCGGCAACGAAAAGCACCAGGACGATCATTGAGAGCATGGATATCAGGAAGCCATACGGGAGGTATCGCCACACGACCGCATCAAACCGCAATGGGATACCTTCCGCGGATTCTTCATCGAGCAAAACGCTACGGTGCCAGTAGACGGCCATCATGGCCGCCAGGACAACAAGAAGAAGAATTCCGGCTACATGCAATGCGATTTGCGCTTCGGTGGGTAGAAGACCGGGGTCCCCACGGCTCGCATTGCCATATCCGAAAATCCGGAATGTGCCCGTATCCGCACCAATCCCACTTGTCACAAAGAGAAGAATTATTGGCAAAGATACGAATAGCGCGAAACGACGCTTGCGCCAGATCAGTAAAATAGCATGTTTGATTATCTGAAGCGGCGGCAACTTTAAGTTCATTATATTTATTATTACAATTTATGGTTGCTTTTATGCCGAATTATACATCGCTTATATGAATTTACGCAGGAAATACAATACAAATATTTGCACCTCCACAGGCGATTGGATCGAAGTGCAGACCGAAACGACGAGACAGTAAAGAAAAGGGCAGCCGAAACCGCCGTTTTCGTCTGTTCGCTATGGCGTGAACCCTACTGCGCAGCGGGCGGGCTTTTGAGGCATTCGTCGCGCGCCCGACGAGACGAGCCAGGATCCATCTGACCTACTTCCGCGCCACCGCTCCGCCTCTCGGGCCTTCATAGGTCAAATAGGCGAAGGTCAGGGAGAGCACGCCGATGGAGATCAGCATTTGCGCGGCGTAAACAACCGCTTCGAGTGACAGGGTTAGTGATTTCGGCAGGCTGGCAAACAGGGCCAACGCCGGCAGCCCGAATATCAAAAGCAGCACGCCCAGAGTTATAGCAATCAGGATACTCAGGCCGAACATCAGAAGGACGATTGCCAGAATCTGCCAGTTGTGCCCCCGGGACGTCTGCCATGCCTTGCGAAACCCGAAATCCTCGAGCCCGATTGCCGCCGCGGGAAGCGTCAGGCTCAGCCGAAACATGACAATGGCGAGAAAGATCAAAAACGGCAGGAAAGCAACAAACAGCATAGCTCCCACGGTTGTGTCCGCGCCTGCCACTGACAGGATGCCGCCAAGCACACCAAAGATCACGCCGAACGTCAGGCCGAACATCATCATCCACAGGATCATGCCGATGGCGTAGAGAATGTAACGCCAGAGCACGCGGTCATAACGCAACGGGATGGTTCCAACCGCATGTTCACCGAGAAGGATACTCCTGTGCCAATAAACGGCGACGCCGGCAAACAGGAAACTCAACAGCAACCCGAACGGCAGGCTCCACATCACTTGGCTGGAAGACGGCTCCTGAGGCTCCTGCTCTTCAAGCAATTCAGGGGTCGGCGTTTCAATGATCCCGAGATCCATCGCCACCCCGGTCAGCGTGTACAGCAGGATGACCGGAAACGAGATATAGAGGGCGAAAAGGCGCTTTTCCCAGATCAATGAAATGGCCTTCGTGAAGATCTTCCACGGCGGGAGTTCGTTTTCCATGACGTGAATATTCGCAATCTTATTGAATGTCGGATGATCGGAAGTGTCGCAGATTCACATGAGTTATGTGCAGTAACTTAACAAAAATCTCGCAGATGTCCTCCGAATGACTGATTTGGCCATGCGTCGGTTTTGACGTACGACAAAAAAGGGCGGCCCCGAAGCCGCCCTTTTCATCTGTTCGTCGTGGCGTAAACCCTACTCCGCCGCGGGCGGCGCTTTCAGGCTCTCGTTGCTCTCTTTCACGGCGTCCGCTTTCGCCTTTTCCACGTCTTCAGCCGGCACGTAGACCTCGTTGCCGAGCTCCTTGAACTTCTCGGACATCTCATCCATTCCCGCCTGCTTCTCGTTGAGCTTCGCGGCGTAGTCGCGGACCTGCTGGGTGATCTCCATGGAGCAGAATTTCGGCCCGCACATGGAGCAGAAGTGCGCCACCTTGTGCGCCTCCTTGGGCAGGGTCTCGTCGTGATACTGGACCGCCGTGTCGGGATCGAGCGACAGGTTGAACTGGTCCTCCCAGCGGAAGTCGAAGCGTGCCTGTGACAGCGCATCGTCGCGCGCCTGCGCCGCCGGGTGGCCCTTGGCGATGTCGGCGGCGTGGGCTGAGATCTTGTAGGTGATAACGCCGGTCTTCACGTCGTCACGGTTGGGCAGTCCCAGATGCTCCTTCGGCGTGACGTAGCAGAGCATCGCCGTGCCGAACCAGCCGATCATCGCCGCCCCGATCCCGGACGTGATGTGGTCGTAGGCCGGGGCAATGTCGGTGACCAGGGGCCCGAGCGTGTAGAACGGGGCCTCGCCACACTCCTTGAGCTGCTTGTCCACGTTGATCTTGATCTTGTGCATCGGCACGTGGCCGGGGCCCTCGATCATAACCTGGCAGCCCTTGTCCCAGGCGATCTTCGTCAGCTCGCCGAGAGTTTCCAGTTCCGCGAACTGGGCCGCGTCGTTGGCGTCCGCCAGCGCGCCCGGGCGCAGACCGTCGCCCAGCGAGAACGACACGTCGTACTGCCGGCAGATGTCGCAGATCTCCGGGAAATGCTCATAGAGGAAGCTCTCGCGGTGATGATAGAGGCACCACTTGGCCATGATCGACCCGCCACGCGAGACGATGCCCGTCACGCGGTCCGCGGTGAGATGGATGTATTTCAGCCGCACACCGGCATGGATGGTGAAATAGTCGACCCCCTGTTCGGCCTGCTCGATCAGGGTGTCGCGATAAAGCTCCCAGGTGAGCTTGACCGGATCGCCGTCGCACTTCTCCAGCGCCTGATAGATCGGCACGGTGCCGATCGGCACGGGCGAGTTGCGCAGGATCCATTCGCGGGTGTTGTGGATGTTGCGGCCGGTGGAGAGGTCCATGACCGTGTCCGTGCCCCAGCGTGTGGCCCACACCATCTTCTCCACCTCTTCCTCCACGGAAGAGGTAACGGCGGAGTTGCCGATATTGGCGTTGACCTTCACCAGGAAATTGCGGCCGATGATCATCGGCTCGGTCTCCGGGTGGTTGATGTTGGCCGGGATGATCGCACGGCCGCGCGCCACCTCGTCGCGCACGAATTCAGGCGTAATGAATTCAGGGATTTCCGCGCCGAAACTCTCCCCGTCTTCCAGGTTGGCCTTCGCATCCTCATAGGCCTGCTGGCGGCCGAGGTTCTCGCGGTGCGCGATGGCGATCATCTCCTTGGTGATGATGCCTTTGCGCGCAAACTCGAGCTGCGTGACCGGATGGCCGTCAAGCCCGCGCAACGGCGTGTTCCTGGTCGGGAATTCGCGCGCCAGGTGTTTACCCGACACGTTGCCGTTGTCTTCCGGCTTGACCTCGCGGCCTTGATATTCCTCGACACCGCCACGCTCCGCGATCCATGTCGCGCGAACCGGCGCAAGGCCCTTCTCCACGTCGATGGTCGCCGCATCGTCCGAGTAGGGACCGGACGTGTCGTAGACGCGGAACGTCTCGCCGTTGGTCAGCGCGATCTCGCGCATGGGCACGCGGATGTCTGCGAGACCTTCGGGGCTCGTATAGACCTTCCTGCTTGCCCTCAGCGGCCCCGTCGTGACCTCCGGACGCCTGAGTTCGTCTTTACGCGTGTGCTTGTTCATCAATACCTTCCTTGTGTATCGGCGGGACGCAATGTCGAAACAATCAGTGTTTCGACACCTGCCGGATTTGTGATTGCAATCAGTCGTTTGAATCCACTGCCGCGCTTTTCTTGTTCATTCCCTTCGGGTTCATCGAAAATGATCGTGCCCGACCGGCCATTTTCGGTCCGACTGATCGTCGTGAATGCACTCGGACCCAGACTGTGAATCCGGGACGGCGGCATGGTCTGGAGGATGATCACGCGCTTGCCGGTCAGGCCATAAAACGTTCGCCAGCTTGCCGCGAAACTCTTCAGGCCCTGGATGAGGCCATAAATCCCGGCGGCCACGAGAATCAAAAGAAAGGCGGCGAAGAACTGATCGAAGGCCGATGCTTCCGACGGCGCGTCGCCGCCAATAATCGCCATCAGCGCTTCCCGATAGCGGGGTTCAGCCAGGAACACCACGGCAAACAAACCAACAAATGCAGTCTGAAAAATCAGCATGGGCAATTGCGGCAAAGCCAGCTTCAGTCCGGGCGGCTTTTCCGCCCACAAAAGAACCTCTCCCGGCTCCAGGTAAGGCTTGATCGCCCTCTGCGCGGCCGCATCAATGTCGGGCTGTCGGTGCAACGTCATCAGGCAATAAACCCCTGGTAGGTCAGGAAGGCTCCGAGCAGGCCGTTGAGAACGGCGGCGATGCGGATGATCGGGCGCGTCTCCAGCATCCACTCCCCCATCTGCTTCACCTGCGTCGGGAAGGCCATGCGGAAAATGCCGGAGAGGATGGATATGTAACCGAAGATCGTGATGATGACGCGCCAGTCCAGAACCCAGAAATTATGAAACGTGATGATGGTGATGCCCGCGATCAGCGTGAGGATTCCGGCGAGGTAGATCACGGCCGGGGAATTCATGAAGTCCTCCGCGACTTCGCGAATGCCCTCCCGGTCGCGCAGCATGGCGACCGCAACGACGAGCATGTAGGGACCCAGGAACCGTGCAAACAGGATCGATGTCGTCATCTCCACCACTCATGCGCGTCCACGCTGACGCTGCATGCCCAAACTCTCCGGAGTGGCGGCGGGGGGAAAACGCTCGGTTCCAGTCCCTACGCCGGCATCACCCGGATCAGGTTCTAAGGGTGCTCGATCCGTGTCAGATCGATCTCAGCCGGATGCGTCCGGCGCCCCTGGGAACAAGTGTGGCTAATGTGCAGCGGATACGGTGCGAATGCAAGAGGCCTGCGAAGTGCCGTCTCAATCATTTGACCATGGCATCGATGCGTGGAGGTCGCTACCCCCCACTCCCAAACGTCACCCCCGGACTTGTTCCGGAGGTCCATTCCATTGTCAGATCGAAAGCCTGATGCCGTACGATTTGTACAGCCGCGACAACGGAACGGTTTGAGCAAGCGTTACGTATGCACACAAGCGGTGACAGCCGAACACCTCCGGGTATGACGCATGGGGTTATGCCCCCTCGCGCTCCACGGCGTCCGCCATCTCGCCGAGCGTGTTGAAGTAGAAATCCGGCTCCGGCCATTTCTCGGGCAGCTTGGTCGCCCCCGCGCTGCCGCCGTCGCGCAGATGCTGCCGGTCGATCCAGCAGCGCGCCAGCCCGATGCCGCTCGCCGGCACGTGGTCATGGTGCAGGCTCTGCGCGGTGTGCAGGATATCGCCGTGCGCGAAGCCGAAATCCTGCTTCAGGTGCTCGAGCAGATAGTCGAAATTGCGCGGGTCCGGCTTGTAGGACCCGATGTCCTCCGCCGTGTAGATCGCATCGAATGTGACGCCGAGGCGCTTGTTGGAGCCGGCGAAGCTCTGATTGTCCACATTCGAAAGGATCACCAGCTTGTAGTGCTTCTGCAGCGCGGCGAGGGCTTGTGCCGAATCCGGGAAGGCGGGCCAGTCCGGCACCGAGTTGCCGAACGCCGCGTGTGCTTCGTCATCGAGGTCGATCGCCCACGACCTGGCGAGGTTGCGATGCACCGCCGTCAGGAGATCGCGGTACAGCATGCCGGGCGTGTCGCGCTGCTGCGCGCCTTCATGGTCCGCGTAGTCGGCGAGGGCCTCCTCGCGGGACTTGCCCGCGGCAGCCGCGAGAGGTTCCAGCGCCTGCCACAGACCGGTCTCCCAGTCGATCAATGTGCCGTAACAGTCAAACGTCAAAACCTTGAATTCATTGAGTTTCATGGGCGTCCTCTCACATCTCGAACGGCGCGGTCACAAAAGCTTCTTGCAGTCGGCGGGCCGGCTTGGCACCTATAGCACCGCATACGGACAAAGGAACGCGTGAAGGACCAAATCCATGAAAATCAAGGCAGCCGTGTTGCACGAAATGGGGGCCGACCAACCCTACGCCAAGTCGCGGCCGGTCAGGATCGAGGAACTGGACCTCGACCCGCCGGATCAGGATGAAGTCCTGGTGCGCGTGACGGCCGCAGGTCTCTGCCACTCGGACCTGTCGATCCTGAAGGGCGTGCGGCCCCGTCCCCTGCCCATGGCGCTCGGCCATGAGGGCGCCGGAATCGTCGAGGAGGTGGGACCGGGGGTCGACGACCTCGAGCCCGGCGATCACGTGGTCTTCGTCTTCATGCCGGCCTGCGGCACATGCGGTCCATGCTCCGAAGGCCGGCCCGCCATCTGCGACCCGGGCCTTGCGGCGAACGTCGCCGGAACGCTGCTTGGCGGCGGCCGGCGTCTGCGCCTCAATGGCGAATACATAAATCACCAGGTCGGTGTGTCCTGCTTCGCCGAGGCCGCCGTTGTCTCCAGACGGTCCGTGGTCAAGGTCGATCCGGATCTGCCGCTGGACGAGGCGGCGCTGTTCAGTTGCGCGGTCATCACCGGGGTCGGCAGTGTCGTCAACGCCGCCAAGGTACCGGCCGGAAGCTCGGTCGCGGTTGTCGGACTCGGCGGCACCGGGCTCGCCGCCCTGCTCGGCGCGCGGGCGGTCGGCGCGACGCACATTGTCGGCATCGACACCCTTCCGCAGAAACTCGAGCTCGGGAAGAAACTCGGCGCCGATCACGTGTTCGATGCCAGCGCCGGCGACGTCATCGAGAAGGTCAAGGAAGCCACCGGCGGCGGCGCCGACTATGCCTTCGAATGCGTCGGCAAGGTCGAGGCCATGGAACTGGCCTACGCCGTCACCGCCCGCGGCGGGACCACGGTGACCAGCGGCCTGTCGCATCCGGACCACAAGATCCAGATTTCACACGTCAATATGGTTGTCGAGGAACGCACCATGATCGGCTCGTATCTGGGAAGCTGCGTGCCGGGCCGCGACATCCCGCACTATATCGACATGTACCAGTCCGGGCGGCTGCCGGTGGACTCGCTGATCAGCTCGCGCATCGATCTGGACGACATAAACGAAGGCTTCGACGCCCTGAGCGACGGTAACGTCGTCCGCCAGATCATTACTTTCTGAACGTCCGGTTCAGCCGCGATCAGAGACGTAACATTTTACGAATATAATCGATGTTATTGTCGATCAATTGAATTCGTGAGACACGACGGCGATGATCGACTACCGTCTTGTACTGTATTTTTGCGTGCTTACGGCCTGCATTTTTGCGGTTTGCTCGGCAGGTTACTATTGGTGGGGCGGCGCCCAGTCCAGTGCTTCGGCAATCTGGATATCCATCGGTGGCATTGCGTTCCTGCTTCTGCTCGCACTCTTCGGCGCGCTCATTTACGTAAGGCTGCCGCTTCTCAGTGACGTTGCGCGCCAGGACAGACTGTTCTGGCAAGCGATGCCTGCCACGGCACAAGATGTGCTGGGCGTGCTTTATGACGAGAAGCGGTTTGGACCGGTCGTTCCTCATGGGTGGTACGGCATTCGCCGTTTAATCGTGACCGTGAAGTACACGGACCCGAAAAACGACCGCGTATTGTTCAGGGCCACCGAGACCCCGAACAAGGAGCATCTCGACGACACCATTCGCGCATTCTCAACGTGGATCAAAACATCGAAACGGTATGGCGCGCCGGCGGTTTACAGAGCACATAAAGCTCTCCACGTCCTGTCGGATCGGCACATTCGCGAAATCGAGGCCGACCCCGTTGGATTCGTCGCGAAGTTTCAGCGCCACACCCAAAGAGGCAACCCGCTACCGGATCCTCAGGATTCAACTCCCAACTGATTGGGGCGTCACGGACCAACCATTCGTGGTGTCACCTCCCCGAGCCCGCCTCTTGCGAACACGTTTAGCGCCGTGCCGCGCATGAAATCGCGGCTGGGCCGTGTCTGGTATGATCGCTCGTTCGTCGGTCCGGACGGCGAACGGCTGCACCGCCTGCCGGGCCACATCGCCTACTGGTTTGCCTGGAACGGTTATCTCGGCGACGAGGGCGAGGTCGCCGAGGCAACGAACTGAAGCCTAAGACTGATTGACCAGGTCGGTGTGCGCGGGCTTGCCCTCGACACCCTTATAAAGCACACCCTGCCGCAGCGCCATGATGCGCTTGTGCTCGGCCAGCGCGGCGGCATCCATATCTGCCTCGGGCGGCGTCTCGTGCAGGAAATAGCCGTATCTGTCTTCACCGCGCACCAGCCACGCGCTGTCCTTGTCCGCTTCCTTCTGTTTCACATGCGGGGCGATGTAACGCACCGCAACGCCGATCCGGCGATCGTCCGACCGGTTGGGAGCAGACCCGTGCACGAGGCGCACGTGATGGAGCGAGATTTCGCCGGGCTGCAGCGGCATGAACACCGCATCGTCTTCGTCGACGTCGACGGCGATCTCCTGTCCGCGCGTGAGCAGGTTGTCCTTGTCGAGCGTGTCGTTATGCGCCTGCAGCTCCATGGCATGCGTGCCGGGCACCACCTTCATGCAGCCGGATTCTTCCGTTGCCGGCGACAGGGCGATCCACGCGGTCACCACGTCCGGCTCCGACAGCCCCCAATAGGTGCCGTCCTGATGCATGGAGACATATCCCGGATCACGGGCATCCTTGATGAACAGCGACTGACCCCAGCAGAGAATATCCGGGCCGAGCACGTCCTCGACCGCATCGAGGATCTTCGGATGACGCACCAGATCCCGGGCCCATGTTTGCAGAAGATAGAGCTTCTGACCCTTCGACAGTTCATACCAGCCGTCGTTCGCCTCTTCATATGTCTCGAACTTCTGCCGGAAATCCGCCGCCTCTTCGGGCGGCATGACCCGGATCGGGCACACATATCCATCGCTCTCATAGCCCCGGACCTGGGCTTCGGTCAGGAATTTGGGCATTTCGCTTCTCTCCGCTGCGTTTTTTGTTTGTGTTTCGCGGAAGTCTAGCAGGCGGCGGGCTCAGGGCAATCGTCAAGCACCTTACGCCGCGGAATGGCAGTCGCGGACGACTCGCACCGCGAGACAACCGCTAAGCCGCTGATTTCTAAAAACTCTTTCTGCAACCTGAACCTTTTTTGGCCCAGGCGCGACCAATCCACAGTGGCTTCGGTCCGCACACCGAACACCTGAGAAGTTGAGCCAAAAAAGGAATTTCACCCATGACAAACTATGTGAGGCCAACGATCAGAGAACCTGATCGTGCTCATCCGGTCCTCGCCATCGACCGGTGGCTGGGGTCATATTTCGAGAGGATCGCTGAATTCAGCCGAAACAAACCGGTATCCGGTGCGTTCTTGGCGGTTTTTGCCGTTTTCCTGACCGTCCTGTTCACCCTGATGACGCCGTTCTCGGCGGCCCGCGCTCAGGATGGCATCATGTCCAATGGCGATCTCGCCGTCACCGGATTCTCCGGGACGAAGGATGTCGGCGGACAGACGTTCATCGATACCGACGGCATATCGCTCAAAGTACTCAGCACCTCCGGAAAAGGAAGTGCGTCCGCGCAGGTCATCAATGCGCCGACCAAGTTCCAGGCGAATGCCCGGGACATCGGCCAGGTGTTTGGTGTTGCGCTCGATAATGCGCCGAACCCCAACATTTACGCGACGTCCACAAGCGTCCTTGGCCTGCAGATCGTAACGCCCGATTCCGATGGTGACGGCGTTCCGGAGCGGGTCAACACCGGCCAGGCGGCCGCCACGTTCATGGACGGCCAGTTCGGCACCGCCCTCGGCGGCGGCCCGGGCACCGTCTGGCGCATTGACGGCACCACCGGACAGGTTTCGGTGTTTGCCGACATCGCCTTTGACGGTGTTGCGAACAGCGGACCCGGCCTCGGCAACATCGCCTTCGACCCGGCCCATTATCAGTTCTACGTGTCCGATCTGGACACGGGCATGATTCACCGGCTCGACCTGTCGGGCAACGACCTCGGCACGTTCGACCACGGTCTTGAGGGCCGTGCCGTCGCGGGTCTGCCCGCGGTCGCGATGAACCCCGCCAACCGCATGGACATCACCAGCGCCGCATTCGACGCCACAAATCCCGGCACCTGGGGTCTGGCGGACGAGCAGCGCCGCGTCTGGGGTCTGGCCTACTACAAGGGCCGGCTCTATTACGCGGTCGCAGGCGGTTCGCAGATCTGGTCCGTCGGCATCGCCGTCGACGGCAGCTTCGCCGCTGACGCCCAGATCGAAATCCAGTCCGTGCCGGGTGGAAACCCGGTTTCCGACATTCTGTTCACGCCGCAGGGCCGCATGGTCCTCGCACAGCGTGGCGGGATCCTCGGTTCCCACGATTACTCCGCCTATCATCAGCCGAAGCAGAACCGTGTTCTGCGCTATCAGCGTGATCTCTCCGGCAACTGGATTGAGGAGCCGGACGAATATGCAATCGGCTTCCCCGTCAACCACCGGAACGCCTCCGGTGGCGTCGGCCTCGCCTGTGACGGGACGTTGTGGAGCACGGGCGATGCCCTGCGCAACGATCCGGCTTTGGCCGCCCAGCTTTCCGCGGGCGGGCCTCTGGCCTTTCACGGCCTTCAGGGCAACAGCAAGTCGCTTGTCCGGCCGTTCAACGTGCCGCCATGGTCGAGCTGGTTCATCGACTACAACGGTCAGCCGGCCAACGAGACCGACGCAGGTCACGTCGGCGACGTCGAGGTTTACCGGAACTGTGCCGGTGGACGTACCGAGAGCTTCCCCGGGTGGTACCCGATCCCCGAATGGTATCCGCCTGAGGGGTGGATTCCGCCGGTCTGGTGGCCGCGCACGCCTGATCTGGAACTGGAGAAGATCGCCAATGAGTGCGTTGCCGACCCGGCCGCCCCCGGTTCTCTCCTGTGCGACTACACCGTCGTCGTCACGAACTTTGGTGCCGCCGACTTCGTCGGGCACCTCAACGTGACGGACAATCCTCCGGCAACCGCAGTCTTTGTCCCGCCCGCAGGCGGCTCGATCCCGTGGACCTGCGCGCAGCCCGGTGGCGCCGGAACGCCCATCGACTGCCAGTCCGACAACGTCGAGACGCTGCATCCGGGTGAATCCGAGACGCTGGATATCACCATCCAGGTCACGCCCGCGGCGGCCGATAAGTATATCGAGAACTGCGTCATTCTGGACGAGGATCATCATGGTGACGATCCGAACCATCATGGCCTTAACGAAGACTGTGACGAAGCCGAGCTGCCGCGTCCGGACCTCGAGACCCGGAAGAAGTTCTGGAAATGCGAGCCGGAAGGCGCGAACCAGCGCTGCTACTTCATCCTCGAGTTCGAGAATGTCGGCCCAGTGCCCTACACCGGTCCGCTGCATTTCGTTGAGAACATTCCCGCCGGCACGATCTTCGGCGCGATCCACCTCTCGACGACCCCGGGCTGGGCCTGTGTCGGTGGTCCGCCGGTCGAGTGCACCCTGCCGGATCCTCCGGGCGTCACCATGAACCCGGGTGATGTCGAGGGACTTCTGATCAGCATCATCGTGCCGCCCGCCGTTTCCGGCGAACTGGAGAACTGTGTCGAGCTTGGACACCCCACGCATGCGGATGACCCCGAAGCGCCGGGCGTGAACAAGGCCTGTGCACCTTTCACCGTCGTCCCGCTGTTTGCACCACAGTGCCCGGCTGGCTGGCAGGAAGTTCCGCCGGCAGGTGCTCCTGCAGGCTGGCAGATGATCGCGATCCACGGCTTCCATCCCGATGGCACGGGCTGGGCACTGATGTGCATGCGGCCGCAGCCTCCCGAGGGTGGTGATTTCCCGATCGTGAACCCTGATCCGCAGCCGGCGCCGCCGTCCTGCAAGCCTGGCGAGCATACCTTCAACCTGCCGCATCAGGTGCCGCAAGGCTGGTCCAAGCGGAAGGTCACGAACGGCGTCATCACCATCTGGTGTGCCACGCCGCCGCTGGCCATTCCGCACCCGAAGTGCCGTCCCGACGAGACGAAGTTCTCGAAGCTTCAGGACGTGCCGCAGGGCTGGTCCAGGCGGAAAGTCACGAAGGGTAACGTCACCATCTGGTGCGCCAAACCCGGATTGACCATCCCGCTGCCCACCTGCCGCCCGGGCGAGACCAAGTTCGCCAGCGCCAATCAGGTGCCGAGCGGCTGGACCAAGCGGAAAGTCAGCAACGGCCAGGTCACCTTCTGGTGCGCGCGGCCCGGCCTGACGATCCCGGCCCCGACCTGCCGTCCTGGCGAAAAGAAGTTCGCCAACGGCAACCAGGTGCCGAGCGGTTGGACCAAGCGGAAAGTCACCAACGGCCAGGTCACCTTCTGGTGCGCACGGCCCGGCCTGACGACCCCGCTGCCGACCTGCCGCCGTGGCGAAAAGAAGTTCGCCAGCGCCAAGCAGGTGCCGAGCGGCTGGACCAAGCGGAAAGTCAGCAACGGCCAGGTCACCTTCTGGTGCGCGCGGCCCGGCCTGACGACCCCGCTGCCGACCTGCCGCCGTGGCGAAAAGAAGTTCGCCAGCGCCAAGCAGGTGCCGAGCGGCTGGACCAAGCGGAAAGTCAGCAACGGCAAGGTCACCATCTGGTGTGCACGGCCGGGACTGACCACTCCGTCGACGCCGACGGTTCCGCCGAAGCCGGTCACTCCGCCCAAGCCGAAATGCGTCGGCGGCAAGGTGGTCATGCTCAAGACCATGCCGCCGAGGTGGAGGTGCATCTGCCCGCCGCGTACGAAAAACGTCAAGGGCACATGCCAGCGGCCGAAGGTGAAGAAGACGCCGCCGAAGCGGGTCACGCCGAAGCCCCCGCCGAAGCGGGTCACGCCGAGGCCCCAGACCACTCCGCCGAAGCGGGTGCAGCCGAGACCCCAGGTCAGGCCGACGCCCCGGCCCCAGGCAAACCAGAAGCCGAAGGCAAGGCCGGCCACGCGGGTCACCCCGCCGGCAAAGCGCAAGCTGAAAAAGCGGACCAATCCGTCCCTCAGCTCGCAGCAGACGGGCCAACGGCGCGTCGTCCGCTGAAGCGGACCAGACAATAGATGAAGAGCGGGCCTCCGATCGGAGGCCCGCTTTTTTTGATACGCATTCAGCTCTTAGCCGCGGACGGCGGACTCCACCGGCGCGCTTTCCGGCTTGTGCAGGCTGACGACGGTCAGAACGGCGGCGCCGTTGAGCCAGTAGTACCAGGCATCGATGCCGGTAAAACCGAGCACGCTCGGTGCGAGCACGAACGTGATGCCGACGGCGAGATCGACCGCCAGATGAAACGAGTAAGGGAGGACGCGAAACACGCCGAGCCTATGGTCTGTCAGCACGGTCAGGACAAACGCAGCGCCGCCCGTGACGAGCGCCAGCCAGAATGCCAGCGGGTTGGAGCTTCCGAGGCCGAGCAGAAAAGGCGCGGCCATCAGGCTCAGGGCAACGGGGTAATCGAGGAAGGCATGCATCGTCTTGGTCACAAATCGCGGGTCCATGGGTGTGATTCCTTTTGTTGGATACGGGAAGGCGAAGCCCTTTGCATTCGCCGGTAGCCACCAATCTGGTGATCGCCACGCGATTGATCTATGCGCAATAGTTCGTGATTATTGATCGATCGTTCGGAAACTTGATTGATCGATCATGAAATGCCATCTATCCCTGACCGCTGCCAAGTGAGATGCGCAAATGCAAAACGATGCCCTCAGCCAGATCCTCGACGCCTTGCGGCTGAAAGGGTCCGTCTATTTTCACACCCACTTCAGCCCGCCCTGGGGCGTGCGCGTACCGGCCTATGGCAACGTCGCCCGCTTTCACATGGCCATGCGCGGCGATTGCTGGCTGCGCGTCGACGGGGTCGACGACCCCATCCACCTGACGACCGGCGACCTCGTCGTCATCCCCCACGGAGCTTCCCATGTCTTGAGCGACGCGCCCGACCGCGAGGCCCTCGATGTCGACGAAGTCGTTTCGATCAGCGGATATGCGGGTGAAGGCGCGCTCGCATATGGCGGAGAAGATGCCGGCCAGGCGTGCAGGCTGTTCTGCGGTCACTTCGAATTCGAGGAAGGCGCGATGCACCCGATCCTCGACGCCCTGCCGCAGGTCTTCCACGTGCCCAACACGCAGACGATGAACGCGTCCTGGCTGGACGCCGTAATGCGGTTCGTCTCAGCGGAGGTCAGCGGCGGCGATGCCGGGTCGGACGCCATCGTTCACCGCCTGTCCGAGATCATTTTCATTCAGGTCGTGCGCGCGCTCGTCGACACGGCCGGGGATGCGGCCGGGTCCCTCGCCGGCATCCTCGATCCGAAGATCGGGAAATCTCTGTCGAAAGTACACGTGGAGCCGAACCGCCCATGGACGGTCGAGATGATGGCAGGCGAGGCCGGCATGTCGCGCACGAGCTTTTCGGAACGCTTCACGTCGCTCATGGGCATGACGCCGCTGGCCTATGTCACACAATGGCGGATGCAGCGCGCGCGCCGCAACCTCATCGAAACCGACCAGACACTGATGGCGATTGCCGAGCAGGTGGGATACGGGTCGGAAGCCGCGTTCAACCGCGCCTTCAAGCGCCACTTCGATGCGACTCCCGGTGAAACACGGCGCGCACGCGGACGTTAGATCTCGCGTCCCGTATGCCAGTTACTCGAGCTCGCCCTTCCACGCCTGCCAGGGCGTCTCCCGAAGCGGTCCGTCCGACAGGACGAAGGTCATCTCATCCTCGGCGTGTTTGGGATAGAGGTCGGCGACGAGCGGGTCGTGGCCCGGAACAACCAGGCCCGGTTCCGCCCCGAGCTCGAAGATCCGGTCCCATCCGGCGCACATGTCGGGCAGATCGACGATGATGGTGAACGGGTTCTGCTCGATCACCGTGTCGTAGAAATGCGCGGCGTCGGATGCCAGCACAAGCGGCCCCTTCGCCGTTTCGACGCGCACCGCCTGCAGGCCGCCCGAATGCCCGCCGATCAGGTGCACCGAAATGCCCGGCAGGATCTCCTTGTCACCGTCCACGAACGTGACCCGCGACGCGAAATTGGCGCGGACCATGTCGGTGACGTGCTCGATATCGAAGGACCGTCTGAGCGGCGGGTAGCTCATCGGCTTGCCGGTGCAGTAGGCGATCTCCTTCTCCTGCACCACGAACCGGGCGTCCGGAAATTCGTGGCCGTGGCCGGCGTGGTCGTAATGCATGTGGGTGATGATGATCGTCTTCACGTCCTGCTGTTTCACGCCGATCGCCTGAAGCGCCGCCATCGGCTCGCGCAGCATGACGCGTCCGCGCGCATCGCCGGAGCGCCGGTCGAAGCCGAGATCGACGACCACGGTGCGCTTGTCGTTCCGGATCACCCAGAGGTAGTAGACGATTTCGCGCGGCCCCTCGTGGGGATCGGGAGCATGCAGGTAGAAGTCTCGCGACGACCGGTCCATGCGCCCATATTCCAGAGCGAAAACCTCATAGAATTCAGAAGCTTCACTCATTCGCTCCGACCCTGTTCAGCAAGCTTCTCGATATGCTTGAAGAGCGCCGTGTGGTCCGCATCGTCGCCGAGGTCTTCCAGTCCCTCGCTCAGCAACTCGCTGACACGGTCGAGATAATCGGCCTTCACATCGAGAGACTCCGCCAGGGAGCGGGCGATCCGGACGTCCTTGTCGAGAAGCTTCAGCGTGAACCCGGCCGCGAATTTGCGATTGAGGATGTGCTGATGCAGCTTGTTCTCGGTGGCGTTGGAACGGCCGGTCGAGGCATTCCAGATATCAGCCATCTTGGCACCGTCGAGCCCGAACTTCTGCGCCACCAGCAGCGCCTCGCTGGTGGCGACGAGCGATGCGGCCGAAAGGAAATTGTTGAGCGCCTTCGCCGCGTGACCCGACCCGACCGGGCCGGTGCGGTAGATGTTGCCCACGGCGTTGAGAGGTTCCTCGATGCGCGCGACAACGTCGTCCGGTCCGCCGGTCATCAGGGCCAGTGTCCCCTTTTCCGCTCCCGGCACGCCGCCGGAGACGGGCGCGTCGATCAGATGCAACCCGCGCCCCTCGAGCTCCTTCGCCAGTTCGACGGTTCCCGTCGGTTCCGATGAACTCATGTCGACGATGATCGAGCCGGGCGCCATTTTCGAGGCGATCCCGTTCTCGCCGAGCACCGCTTCGCGAACATGGGCGCCCGTTGGCAGCATGGTGATGACGGTCGTGCATTTCTGCCCCGCATCGGCAAGGCTCGATGCAGCGGTGACGAGATTGCTCTCTGCCGTCACCGCCTCCACGGCCTCCGGGCGCAGATCGTAGGCAAGAACCGGGACTTGCGCCTTGGCGAGGTTGCGCACCATGGGCGCGCCCATATTGCCGATACCGACAAATCCGACTTGGGCTTTCTCAGTCATCGGATTCCTCGAACACTTCGCGGGCCAGACGGAAGGAATCGATCGCGGCCGGCGCCCCGCAATAGACGGCAACCTGAAGGAAGACCTCGCGGATCTCCTCGCGTGTCACGCCGTTGTTGAGCGCACCCCTGACGTGCAGCTTGAGCTCGTGCGGCCGGTTGAGGGCGGAAATCATGGCCAGGTTGAGAAGCGAGCGCGTGCGCCGGTCGAGACCCGGGCGGGTCCAGACGGCGCCCCAGCAGTAGGTCGTCACCAGGCGTTGCAGATCCTCGTTAAAGTCGTCGGCGGATGCGATTGATTTCTCCACATAGTCCGCTCCCAGAACGGATTTCCTCACTTCCAGGCCCTCGTTGAACAGCGGGTCCTCTTGTCCTTTTTTAATATCCATTGTTTGGGTCCTTTCCCTCCAAAGTTGTGCGCAGTCGGCAAACTGAACACGGCGCGCGGGCAGCACAATTGCATGTCCGTCACGCCGGGCCAAATGTCCGGTCATTTGTTCTAACTGATTTCGCGCGTCCTGTGTTACAGACGCATGCCCGCACTTCAACACGCCCACGGGGCGGCCGTTCAGCTCGTTTCCGCGCCGCCCGCAACACGCGCCATGGAACTGATCTGGATCCCGATAAGTGTGCTCGGCGCCTTCCTGCAGGCGATCCGCACGGCCGGGCAGAAGGCCCTGAACGCCGAACTGTCGACACTGGTGACGACCTATGTGCGGTCGTTCTTCGGTCTGCCGCTGCTGCTGGTCTATTTGTGGCTGGTCAAGGAGTGGACGGGACAGCCGTTTCCCGAATTCAACGTCAGATTTCTTGCGATGGCGCTGGGCGCCTCCATCTCGCAGGTCGCGGCGACCGTCTTTCTCATTCAAATGTTCACCCTTCGCAACTTCGCTGTCGGCACGACGCTCACCAAGACCGACGTGATGATGACGGCGATCATCGGCACGCTGTTCTTTTCCGAGGTGATTACCGGTTTGGGCTGGGTCGCGGTGATCCTCACGGTGACTGGCGTCTTCATGATGACGTTCGCCCGCGCCGGCATCAGGGCGTTTTCGGTTCAGGGTGAAGGCGCGGATGCTTGGAGGCCGACGATCATCGGCCTCGCCTCCGCACTCGGCTTCGCATTCTCCTACCTGTTCGTGCGGGAGGCGAGCCTGTCACTGGAAAGCGGCGACGTCACACTGCGGGCCGCCTGCAGCGTGGTGACCGTGATCAGCATTCAGGTCGTGTTTTTCGGAGCGTATCTGTTGTGGCGCGAGCCCGAAGGTCTCAAGGCCATGTTCCCCAACTGGCGGCTGTGCACTTTCATCGGCGTCACCAGTGCCGTGGGCTCGATTTGCTGGTTCACCGCCTTTGCCCTGGAAAACGCAGCCTATGTGCGCTCGGTCGGCCAGGTGGAGGCCATCTTCACGCTGCTCATTTCGCACTTCTACTTCAAGGAGAAGTTCAACACGGCCGAACTCGTCGGTATCGCGGTTACGGTCGCCGGCGTGCTGCTCTTCCTGCTCTAGACGAAGCAGCTTCAGGCGTAGCAGCTTCGCTTGCCGGATTGAAATCGATAGCCCACACCACGCACCGTCTCGATGACCCGCGGCCGGGACGGGTTAGGCTCGATCTTGCGGCGCAACCGGGAAATCCGGATGTCGAGGCTGCGGTCGAGCGGAGACCAGTCCCGGTTGTGGGCGAGTTCCGCCAACTCGTCGCGATTCAGGACGCGTCCGGGATGCTCCGCGAAGGCCCGCAGCAGGGCATACTCCATCGCCGTCAGCCGAATTTCCTCTCCGTTCCCGTCAACGAGCCGGCGCGCGGCCAGGTCGAGCACGCATTCACCGAAGCGGACCGTTTCGCGGCCGGCAAGCGCGCCTGCGGACAGTGCCGCACGGGCAATGCCGATACGCCGCGTTACCGCCTTGGTGCGCGCCAGCAGTTCTCGCAAATCGACCGGGCGGGCCAGACAGTCGTCGGCCCCGGCTTCGAGCGTCACGATACGGTCGACGGACGTATCCGAAGCCGTCAGTGCGACGATCCCGGTTTGCGTGTGCTCATGAAGAAATCGGGTCAGCGCAATGCCGCATTCGCCCGGTAATTCGATATCGACGACAACGATGTCCACCGGTTCGCGCGTTACGACGCGGCGCATCAGCTTACCGCAATCGACCGTCGTGACCCGGTAACCGCTGCGTTCGAGAAACCCCCCAACCAGTTTGTGCAATTCCGGTTCGTCCGAGACGACGAGAACATGCTCCAACCGTGCCATGGATCCTCCATCCATTTTCCGGCCGCGTGCCTGTCGTTTCGGAAACGCCCATGCCCAAATGCGCGTCGCCAACAGCGGTTAAATGGTGCCGCCGCAGGGATCTTTAAGCCCGCGCGGCATTATACTTTCGTCTAATGAGCTGCGAATGCCGGCGTCAGAGACCGAAATGCCGCCCGCTCCCGGTCGGGAGGGGCGGCCTTCGATCGACGGACATTGTCAAACTAGTAGTACCAGTGAAGCGGCTTGCAGATCCGGACCTTTTTCCAATACCAGCCCTTCGGCGTGAAGAACTTCTTCTTCTTCCAGAAGCAGTGGTATTTCGGGCCGAAAAAGTGGGCGCCGTGCCAAGGCTTGTGCCACCCGAAGTGGTGGCCTTTCTTGCCGCCCGCATGGGCGTCGGGAGCGACAGCGTTAACGGCCGTAAGGGCGACAACGGCTGCGCCAAGGGTCAATGCGATCTTCTTCATTTACTCTCTCCATCCTCAAGCCGATCCGCAAGGGTCGGAGCCTCTCGCGATCGGTAATTGCGCTGGCGATCTGGACCGTTGCCGGTGTTCGCCATTTGCTATGTTGAGGAAATTGGGAGGCCGTCCCGATCCGTCAAACCCCTGATACAAACGAATCGGTTTAGCTCGACTTTTCAACGGCTTGACGGGATCGCGGATCGCGGCACACCCATACAATTGATACACAACTGAAACAATTGCCCGGCAGAAAACAACTAATTGGCGAGCTGCTGCAGGCGGTCTCGCGCCCAGGTGCTTTCCGGGCGTTGCCGGTCGCGCGCTTCGAGCAATTCACGGGCGATTTCGGTGCGTCCGGCACGCGTCACCGCATCGATTTTGAGCTGCTGAAAGACGTCCCGTTGCGCGTGGCTGGCGCCGAGCGGCGAGAGATCATGATCGAAGGCGCAGAGGATATCGGCGGCGTCAGCGAAACGCTTCTCGGCGTACGCCAGCAGCCCCTCGCACAACGGGACAGCCACGTCGCCTGTCACCTTTGCCGCGTCGTTTCCGCCGGTGTCGGCAAATGTCTTCAGCGACGCCAGATAGCTGCGCGCCGCGTCGAGACGCCCGGCTTCCGTCAAGGCCAGCATGAAATGTACATCGGTGAACGGCATCACGTGGTCGCCGGTCCGGCTTTGCGCGAGATCGGCCAGTTCGTCCCAGCGGTCGCCGACATCGATACCGACCAGCTCCAGCCGCGTGAGAAGCGATGCCGCATTCTGGACGTCGAGGTAGAAACCGTTCTCGTCAATGCGCACCTCGCGGTCGTAGAGCTCGAGAACGCGCTTTGTATCTCCTTCTTCCAGCGCGAACAGCGCAGAATGCCACCACAGATGGTCCTTGAAGGGCGTGCGGTCGTCCCATGTCCCGAACGGATAGTTCAGAAGGTCACGGCCCTCCCCGTGGCGGCACTGCATCTCCAGCACATGGGCGACCGCATGAAGCGACCACAGGTCGTTTTCATTGGCCGCCATCGCTTCCCGTCCGAACCGCTCCGCCTGCGCGTAATCCCCGCTCTCCTCATAGCCGAACGCGACCATACCCTTGACGAAACCGGCGCCCGGCGCGTTTTCGCCAAGCGCTTCATACGCCGAAAGAGGACCTGCCAGCAGCTCTTCACGGTTGCCGCTCCAGAAGCTCGCGTGGTGATGCATACGCAACGCCACCAGATCAGCGGGCCATTCGGTGACGATCTCCCGCCACACCTTGCGGGCCTTGGCCGTGTCTCCGGCGAGCCAGTGACCAAGGGCCGCCACATGCATCTGTTCGCGCCGCGTCGCACCTTGCGAGGCCTGCTGTGCGCGCTCCAGGACACCGGCGACTTTGTCGTGGACCCGGTTGGTACCGATCATGAGCATCATGGCACCACGAAACATCAGCGCCATGACGCAGTCCGGATCCGCGTCGAGGGCTTCCTTCACGCGCTCCGACGCGGACAGGCGATGTTCGAGCGACTCGGTCACCGCGCGGTCCCATGCCCGCACGGCGTCGTCGGATACGGTCGTCAGTTCGAGTCCAAAGGAGTCCTTCGGCATGGGAAAGCCTGCTCCGCGCGCTGCAAGGTCGTGGCCAGTTTACCAGTCCAGGAGTGTATCAGCCCCCGAGTGTATCAGTCCTGGAACGGGTCGTGCACCAGAATGGTGTCTTCGCGCTCCGGGCTCGTCGAGAGCATCGCCACGGGCGTTTCGATCAGTTCCTCCACCCGGCGAACATATTTGATGCAGTTCGCCGGCAGATCGGCCCAGGAGCGTGCGCCGGCCGTCGACTCGGTCCAACCTTCATGGGTCTCATAGATCGGCTCGACTCGCGCCTGCGCGCCCTGGCTCGCCGGAAGATGGTCAACCGGTTCGCCATCGAGCCGGTAACCGATGCACACCTTGAGTTCTTTCTGCCCGTCCAGAACGTCGAGCTTGGTCAGCGCGATGCCGTTGATGCCGGCGACCTTGATCGTCTGGCGCACGAGACATGCATCGAACCAGCCGCAGCGGCGCGCACGCCCCGTCACGGTGCCGAATTCGCGTCCCCGCTCGCCGAGCGTCTGGCCGACGTCGTCGGTAAGCTCGGTCGGAAACGGCCCTTCTCCGACGCGGGTCGTATAGGCCTTGGTGATGCCGAGCACATAGCCGAGCGCGCCGGGTCCGAGACCCGTGCCGGTTGCCGCCTGCGCCGCCACCGTGTTCGACGACGTCACATACGGATAGGTGCCATGGTCGATGTCGAGCAACGCGCCCTGCGCGCCCTCGAACAGGATGCGTTTTCCCTGACGGCGCTGACGGTCAAGCAGTTCCCACACCGTGTCGACCAGGGGGAGAAGCTTCGGCGCGATCTCGCCAAGTTGCGCGCACAACTCGTCCGCCGCGACTTCAGGCTCGCCAAGGCCGCGGCGCAGGGCGTTGTGGTGCGTCAGGATGCGCTCGATCTTCGGTTTGAGCGTGCTCAGTTTTTGCAAATCCATCACGCGGATCGCCCGGCGGCCGACCTTGTCCTCGTATGCCGGTCCGATCCCGCGCCGCGTGGTCCCGATCTTGCCCGCGCCCGCCGCCGCCTCGCGCAAGGCGTCGAGTTCACGGTGCAATGGCAGGATCAACGTGGCGTTTTCGGCAATCCGGAAGTTGTCGCGGGAGATTTCCACGCCTTGCGCCTTCAGCGCATCGATCTCCTCGGCAAGCGCCCAGGGGTCGATGACGACACCGTTGCCGATGACGGAGAGCTTGCCGGGCCGAACGACCCCGGACGGAAGCAGCGATAATTTGTAGACATTACCGTCGATGACGAGCGTGTGGCCGGCGTTGTGTCCCCCCTGAAACCGCACCACCACGTCGGCGCGTTCAGACAGCCAATCGACGATCTTTCCCTTCCCTTCGTCGCCCCACTGGGATCCGACGACTACGACATTTGCCATGACTTCTTCTAACTGCCCCCCGAAAAACCGAACGGCCCCGCACATCCGTGGGGGCCGTAGTCAACTATAGCGCGATTTCACCAGTGAATCGAGCGTGATAACTGTCCTTTACGCGAACCGGCAACTCTTCTACACGGGGCGCATGGTCGCCCGCCTGTTCAAGGCCCTTTATGCCAACGCATACCTGTTGCTTGCCCTGACATCCCTGTTCTGGGCGGGGAATGCCGTGGTCGGCCGCGGCGTGCACGGCGAAGTGCCGCCCATGGCGCTTGCCTGGTGGCGCTTCTTTCTGTCCGTGGCGATCATGCTTCCGTTCGTATGGCGGGACCTGGTGCATGACTGGCCAACCATCCGCGCGCAGTGGAAGTGGCTCGCCTTTCTGGGCGTAACCGGTGCGGGCCTTTTCAATCTGGGCTTCTATTTCGGGCTGAACCACACGCTAGCGCTGAACGCCCTGGTCATTCAAACCAGTGGCCCCGTGCTGATCGTGATTGCGACGGCGACGTTCTTTGGCGATCGCATCACTCGGTTTCAGGCCGCGGGGATTGCGATCGCTCTTGTTGGCGTGCTGATCATGATCGCGCGCGGCGATCCGCACGTGTTCACAACCGTGTCCTTCAACATCGGCGACCTGGGCGTGGTGGTGGCCATGCTGTCCTGGGCCGTCTACACCGCCTTCCTGCGCAAGCGGCCGTCGATGGGCGACCTCAGCTTCGTTGCCGTGACCTTCATGGCCGCCCTCCTTTTCACGACACCGTTCTTCGCGGTCGAGCACCTTGCCGGCCGGCAGCTTCAACTGACCTGGGAGACACTGTCTGCCGTGCTCTATGTTGCCGTGTTCCCGAGCATCCTCGCCTATATTTTCTACAGTCGCGGCGTAGAGCTTATCGGCGCCAATCGCGCCGGGATTTGTCTCTATCTCGTGCCGTTTTTCGGTGCCGTCCTGGCAATCGTGTTTCTTGGCGAGAAGCTGCAAATCTACCATGCCGTCGGCATTGCTCTGATCCTCGGAGGCGTGATCCTGGCATCGCGCAAGGGTTGAAGCGCACGAGCCCCGGGGACAACTACGCCGGCGTCAGTTCACCACGCAGGTTCTCCTGCATGAGGCCCGCGACGGTCTCCCCGTCGAGCCCGAGAGCGAACAAGGCGTGCAGTTTTGTGAACGCCGCTTCCGTGGTCATGTCATAGCCGCTCACGACACCCACATCCGCCAGCGCGGAACCTGCCGCATATCGAGCGAGGGTCACGCGGCCTTCCAGGCATTGCGACACGGCGACGACGACGACGCCCGCGGCGCACACCCGGCGCAGTGCGGCCAGGAAATTCTCATCCGACGTCGGGGCCGTGCCCACCCCATAGCAGCACAGAACAATACCTGCCGCGCCGGCGCCGACAATCGCATCAAGCAAGCCCTCGGGCATGCCGGGATAGATGGGCAGCACGGCGATATTGCAGTCCTGATACGAAGGTGACCTCGCGAGCACAACCGGCGGCGGTGGCAGCGCGTTCACCTCGTTGAATTGAAAGTCGGTGCCGATTTCGGCAACAGGAGGATGGTTCGGAGATTCGAACGCATCAAGCTCGGTTGATTTGACCTTTGTGCAACGGTTGCCGCGCAGCAGGTAGCGACCGAAACAGACCGACACGTCGCTGAGCTTTCCCGTTGCGATGGCCTGCATCGCGCCGATCAGATTGCCCGACGCATCGCTGCGCACCTCACACAACGGGATCTGGGCGCCCGTCACCACGACCGGCCGACCAAATCCGCTCAACAGGAAGGAGAGCGCCGAGGAGGTGTATGCGAGCGTATCGGTGCCATGAATCACGACAAACCCGTCAAACGCCTCGCCCATATCGCGGATGCGGGCGGCGAGGTCGTACCAATGCTCGGGCGCGGCGTTGGAGCTCTCGAGCGGCTGTTCGTACTCGGTCAGCGCGTAATCCGGGAGCGACCCGGAACTGAGTTCCGGAAGGCGCTCACGCAACAGACCGTCCAGATCGCTGGCCGGAACATAGCCCCTTTCGGACGGCCGCATACCAAGCGTCCCGCCTGTGTAAATGATCGATATTCTCTTTCTGCCTGCCATCCCGCTTACCCATACCCAGACCATCCGACCAACGCACACAAGGAAAGGGCGGCCCTTCCGAGCCGCCCCTCTTGGTGATTCACGATTGGCAACGGTACCTGACAGGCACGACGGTCCCAATCGCATTGGCGTCCGCGACGCTCCGCACGTCAATCCCAGGCGGTAGCGTCAATGTCGAGATCCTTGAACTTCTTCGGATCGAACTTGGGCGGGTCCGTGCCTTCATTCAATTGATCCTTGAAGTCCTTCAGAACCCGCATGCAGACCGGGAACAGCAGCATGATCGCCAGCAGGTTGATCAAGGCGAGAACGCCCATCATCGGATCGGAGAAGAAGAACACGGAGGTAGCGCCCGGCGCGGACGATCCGAGGAAAACCAACGCGATGATCGCAATACGCAGAACGTGACGTGACGTCTCCGACTCCGTGAAGACCGTGAGCGCGTTTTCGCCGAGATAGTAGTTGTAGATTATCGAGCTGAACGCAAACAGAAGGATGGCCACGGTGAGGAAGTACTCCGACCAGCCACCCACGTGAGAGGCCAGCGAATCCTGTGTCAGCACGACACCGTCCACGTTTGCCGCACCTGCCACATAGACATCACCCAGCAGGATCATGAACGCGGTGCACGAGCAGATAATGATCGTGTCGATGAATACCGACAGCGACTGAACGATGCCCTGGCTGACCGGGTGTGGGACATAGGCCACCGCGGCAACGTTGGGCGCACTGCCAAGACCTGCCTCGTTGGAGAACAGACCCCGGCGCAGCCCTTGTGCGATCGCGGCACCCATGCCGCCGCCAACGGCCTCCTCGAAGCCAAACGCATTCGAGACGATCATGACGAAAACCGCCGGGACATCTGCGATGTTGAACAGGATGATCAGGATCGCCATCCCGATATAGCCAAACGCCATAATCGGAACGACGACATCAGCAACGTGGGCGATACGCTTGATGCCGCCATAGACGACGACGCCCGTGATGATTGCGAGAAGTCCCCCGGTCCAGATCCGGTCGATACCCAGGCTGTCCTTTACGGCACCGGCGACGGTGTTTCCCTGAAAGGCGTTGAAGCCGAGCGCGAATGCCGCGATCAGCGAAATCGCGTAGATGATCGCGAGCCAGTTGTAGTGCTGTCCGAGCCCATGCAGGATGTACTGTGCCGGACCGCCGCGATAGGTCCCGTCTTCGTCGGACCGCTTGTAGGTCTGAGCGAGCGTGCACTCGACCAGGCTGGTTGCCATGCCGACCAGCGCGATCATCCACATCCAGAAGACCGCGCCCGGCCCGCCGAGGGTGATGGCCACCGCCACGCCGGCAATGTTGCCGCCGCCGACGCGACCGCCGACACTGACGAACAGCGCCTCGCGTGAACTGATGTGACCTTCCGCGCCTTCCTGTTTTCCGAACAGCACGCGAAACATGCGCCCGAAGAAACGGAATTGCACAAAGTTCGACGCGATGGTGAAAAACACACCGAAAATGACCAGGATCGGAATGAGCGCCCAACCCCAGGTCACATCCCCGATGGTACTGAAGATGCCTTCAATGAATTCCATGACCGTCCCCCTTTTTCTCTCTCCGCACGGATTTGCGGCCTAGCGATCGGTCGACGCGGTCGAGTCGACGTCATTTGCTGCGATCGCGCGGAGCGGGGGTGAGACGTACGGATGTGGAAACCGATGCCTGAAAGGCCGGAGTGGCCTCAATCCACATCCGCACGGGCGCCGACGTGAAGCGCCGCGCACATCTCGTTTTGCAGAATCGCCAACCTGCCAATCCCTCCCACGCCGCGATGCGCGCGGAGCGCAGATCGCAGCAGAATTGACCGTAGAATCGGGATTCCGGGAGATCAATTTGGCCGGGCGGCGCGATTTGGGTGGAAGTGATGCTCAAAGAGCATCACAAAGCGCCATTTCCCTTGTATGAAGCATATGTGACCAGTAACCTCTGTAACGTGCCGCGCGATCATCGGGGGAACGGATCTTGCGCTCGGATTTTCAGCGAAACCTGCGGCTGCTGACCGATCATTACAAGTCAGTGGCGGAGGTTTGCCGCCGGGTCGGTATCAATCGGTCGCAATTCAACAAGTATCTCAGCGGCCGGGCAGCTCCCTCCCGACACACGCTGCAGACGATCTGCAACTTCTTCGGCGTGGAGGAATATGAGATCCGGCTGCCGCACAGGGATTTCAGGAAGATCGTCAATCTGAAACCCTCCGGCCGAAGCGTCGATGCCAATCCGAGACCCTATGTCGCCTATCTCGACCAGTTGGTCCGCCAGTCGCGCAGCGACCTCGCCGACTATGAAGGCTACTATTTCGAGTACACGTTCTCGATGACGCGGCCGGGACTGATCCTGCGGTCCCTGCTCAAGATTGCCGGCGAGGCCGGAACCATGACGTATCAACGGATCGAGAACGTCGCGCGCCTCGACCGGCCCGAACCGCGCGTGAAATGCAAATACCGGGGCATGGCGTTCTATCTCAACGACCGCATTTTCCTGGTCGACTACGACAGCCTGACGGGCAACGAGATCAGTCAGACCGTGCTCTATCCGAACTACCAGCATCGGCTGACGCGCCTTTCCGGCCTCAAGCTCGGCGTGTCCACCGGCCGCCTGCGTGAGCCGTTGTGCGCCCGCGTCGTGCTGGACTCGCTCGGCCGCCAGGTCAGCGTCAAAAAGGCGCTCTGCCGTTGCGGCCTGTTTGAGCCCGGCAGCCCCGAAATCGAGCCCGAGATCGAAGACACGATCGCCTACGTCTCACCGGAAGGCACGCACCACTTCCACGTCAATACGGAGTGACGGGCGCGCCCGCAAAGGCTCTATGAGAGGCCCGCAATCAGGCCATCTTCACCGATCTTGATGTGGAACGAGGCCGGCTCGCGCGGCAGGCCCGGCATGGTCATGATGTCGCCGGCGATCACAACGACGAAGCCGGCGCCGGCGGAAAGGCGCACCTCGCGAATGGGAACCACGTGCCCGGTCGGCGCGGACCGCAACGTCGGATCGGTGGAGAAGCTGTACTGTGTCTTCGCCATGCAGACGGGCAGATTGCCGAACCCGTTGTCCTGAAGCCGCTTGATCTGGGCTCGAACAGGCTTGTCGGCGATGATGTCGTCCGCCTGGTAGAGCTCGGTGGCGATGGTCTTGACCTTGTCCCACAGCGGCATGTCGTCGTCATAAAGCGTCTTGAATTTCGCCTTGCCGGAGTCGGCGAGCGCGGCGATCTTTTCGGCGAGTTCCTCGGCACCCGCGCCGCCATTGGCCCAGTGCGAACAGATGGCCACGTCGGCGCCGTTCTCTTTCGCGATTTCCGCAATCGCCTCGAGTTCCGCGTCCGTGTCCGTCGGAAACCGGTTGACCGCGACGACCACGGGCACGCCGAACTTGTTCAGGTTCTGGATGTGCCGCGCGATATTCGGCGCCCCCTTCTTGATGGCCTCCACGTTTTCGCTCTTCAGATCACCCTTCTCCGCACCACCGTGCCATTTCAGCGCCTGCGCCGTCGCCACCAGCACCACCGCCGCGGGCGACAGGTCCGCCTTGCGGCACTTGATATCGAAGAATTTCTCGGCACCGAGGTCGGCACCGAAGCCCGCTTCCGTCACCACGTAGTCCGCCAGGCCGAGCGCCGTCTTGGTGGCAATGACGGAGTTGCACCCATGCGCGATGTTGGCGAACGGACCGCCGTGGATGAAGGCCGGATTGTTTTCAAGCGTCTGAACCAGGTTCGGGGCAAGCGCGTCCATCAGCAGAACCGCCATCGATCCCTCCGCCTGGATTTCCCGGGCGGTCACGGGCTTGTTCTTGCGCGTGTAGCCGACGATGATGTTGCCGAGGCGCTCCTCGAGGTCCTTCATGCCGGTGGCGAGACAGAAGATCGCCATGACCTCCGACGCGACAACAATGTCGAAGCCGTCTTCGCGCGGAAAACCGTTCACGCGGCCGCCGAGGGAATTCACGATCTGACGCAATGCCCGGTCGTTCATGTCGACGACGCGCTTCCAGGTGATGCGGCGGGTGTCGAGGGCCAGCTCGTTGCCCCAATAAACATGGTTGTCGATCATCGCCGCCAGCAGATTGTTTGCGGCGCCAATGGCATGAAAATCGCCGGTGAAATGCAGGTTGATCTGCTCCATCGGCACCACCTGGGCATGTCCGCCGCCGGCAGCGCCACCTTTCATGCCGAACACCGGACCCAGCGACGGCTCGCGAATACAGATCATCGCCTGCTTGCCGATGCGGTTGAGAGCGTCGCCTAGACCGACGGTCGTCGTCGTCTTGCCCTCGCCGCTCGGCGTGGGGGTGATGGCGGTAACGAGGATCAGCTTGCCGTTCGGCTTTGCGGCGACCTTTTCGCAATAGTCGAGCGAGACCTTCGCGATGTGCGGCCCGTGTTGCAGCACCGCGTCATCGGGAATGCCCAGCTTGCCGGATATCTCGGTAATTGGTTTGAGATTCGCCGCACGGGCGATTTCAAGGTCAATTGTCATGATCTCCCCCCAGTTTTCCTGCTTCGTGACAAGGGATGTCGCGCGGAATTTCCCTTTGTATACATTATACCAGAAGCCGTGTACACCATAACAATCAGGACCGGCGGAACCGTGACAGGCGTCGCTCGGCGACCGCGCCGTCGCGGTTAACGCAGACTACGCAAACGGGGTTCGGCCGACCTGCCGGGTCAGCCGTATCGCTGGGAATTTCGGAGATTTCGGGAGCGGCGGCCTACTCCGCCGCCTCATTGAGTCGAAGAACACGGGCGTCGCCGGTGGGCTTGACCGAACCGGTGAACCTTGCACCGTGATCAACCGCGAGAGTCTGGCTTTCGATGTCGCCCTCGAGCGTGCATCCATCCTTGAGTTCGACGCTTTTCGACCGGATCATCCCGGTGACTCTGCCCTCGATACGGGTCTCTTCACTGTTGATGTCGCCCGTGACGTTGCCGGACTTCCCGACGTGGAGCGCCACGCACGATACATTGCCGTCGACATTGCCTTCGATCAGAAGGTCACTCTTGCAGGTGATGTTGCCATCGACGACCAGGTCCTCGCCTATCGTTGACCGCTCCTTCCTGGCGTCTTCGTCTCTCATCTTGTGCGGCTTCCTCGTTGAGGTTTCTTCTGATTCAGCGGGGCTTCGTCTTTCCGCCGGCTGTTGGGAAAGACTGCACGGCCGCGTTCCCGCACCTCGTTAGCAGTCCGCAGCAACAGCTTTTTGAACCGTTCCGGCGTGAATGGATTTCCACCCGAGCGCGTATCCCTCTTTCGCCGGGCATTGAGCAGTGTGAGGAGCTGATTACGATGCCGGAGCGCGGAACCGGCGATTTCCTTCGGAAATGCCAGACCGCTTCCCGGCCCACGCGCGTTATGCACGTGGAACCCCCGTGCATATTGGTGCCGGTGTAATGTCAATTGACCGGCACGCGTGATTTCGCAACAGCCCAGCACTCTCTTTGCCAGGCCCAGTGCCGTCAATTTTTCCAACTCATCAACCGGAACGTCGCCCACCTCGCACGGCCCATCCAAGAGCCGATCGAGGAGCGCGATGTCCCCACTCGCCAATTTTTCGCGCGTCACGGTAGAACTCCATACACGTTACTCCCGCAACCGCCGCAATCTTTAGATTATCAGGCGTTGGACCCTGTCAACAAGGGTGAAACCCTTCAAATTTGCCCGCATCAGCCGCCACATGATGCGCGCTTCCTGTCCCGAAAATCCGCCCTATAAGCGACGCCGAATGTTCAGAATGTCAGCCGCGCGGCCTGCACGACGTGGGGAAGGCCGCGAACCTCCGAGAGGACTTCGTCGGTAATGGGTTCGTCCGTCTCGATCAGCGCGATGGCGTTGCCTCCGGGCGCATCCCGTCCGAGACTGAACGTGGCGACATTCACATCGTTCTTGCCGAACAGAGTTCCCACAGCCCCGATATAGCCTGGTTTGTCGGCATTGGTCGTGTAGAGCATGTTCGGGCCGAGCTCCGTCTCCATGTTGATCCCCTTGACCTGGATGATGCGCGGCTTTCCGTCCGAAAAGACCGTGCCGGCGACCGACCGTTCCTGGCGTTCCGTGATCACGCTCAGGCGAATATAGGTCTCGTACGCGCCCTCCTGCCCGCGCGTCACCTCCTCGATACCAATGCCGCGTTCCTTCGCCATTTCCGGCGCGCTCACCATGTTGACGTGGTGCAGGAGCGGGCGAAGCACACCGGACAGAGCCGCCGCCGTCAGCGCCTTCGTGTTCAGCTCGGAAATCTCACCGGCATATTCGAGGCGGATGCCCTTCAGTCCGGTTTCGGTCAACTGTCCGGCGAAGGAACCAAGTTGCTCCGCCAGCTTGATATACGGTTTGAGACGCGGCGCCTCTTCGGCGGAAATCGAGGGAAAATTGATCGCGTTGGAAATGGCGCCGGTCAGCAGGTAATCCGCCATCTGTTCGGCAACCTGTACGGCGACGTTCTCCTGCGCCTCGGTGGTGGCCGCGCCGAGATGCGGCGTGCAAACCACATTGGGCACGCCGAACAGGGAATTCTCGGTTGCCGGTTCCTCGGCAAACACATCAAGGGCCGCACCTGCCACCTGGCCGCTCTCGAGGGCGGCCTTGAGCGCCTCCTCGACGATCAGGCCGCCACGGGCGCAGTTGATAATGCGCACACCCTTTTTTGCGGTCTTGAGCGCCTTTGCATCGAGGATGTTGCGCGTCTTGTCCGTGAGCGGCGTGTGCAGCGAGATGAAATCCGACCGTTTCAGAAGATCGTCGAGTTCGACCTTCTCGACGCCGAGCTCGATGGCGCGTTCAGGTGAGAGAAACGGGTCATATGCCAGCACCTTCATGCGCAGACCGATGGCGCGCTCGGCCACGATCGAGCCGATATTGCCGCAGCCGATGATGCCAAGCGTCTTCCCCGTGACCTCGACGCCCATGAAGGCCGACTTCTCCCACTTGCCGGCGCGGGTCGACGCATCGGCCGCGGGGATTTGCCGCGCAAGCGCCAGAAGCAGAGATATGGCGTGCTCCGCCGTCGTGATCGAATTGCCGAAAGGCGTATTCATCACAATGATGCCGCGCGCGGTCGCGGCGGGAACGTCGATATTGTCGACACCGATCCCGGCGCGGCCGACGACCCTCAGCTTGTCGGCCTTGGCAATGACCTTCTCCGTGACTTTGGTGGCGGAGCGCACCGCAAGCCCGTCATAGTCGCCAATGATGTCGGCGAGTTCTTCCTTGCTGAGGCCGACCTTCTTGTCGACGTCGATGCCGCGCTCGGCAAATACCTTTTCCGCGAGCGGGCTGAGCTTGTCTGAAATGAGAACACGGGGAGCCATTTTTCTCTCCATTTGTCGGCGGGCTTTGGATGGCCGGCCGTCTCGATTGTGATTGCTTTGGATGATTCTGGTGTTCAGGCCGCTTCGGCGTCCGCCGAGCGCGCCTGCTCAAACCCCCAGTCGAGCCAGGGCGTGAGCGCCTCGAGGTCCGATTTTTCCACCGTCGCACCTGCCCAGATGCGCAGGCCAGGCGGCGCATCTCGATAGGCCGCGACGTCGAACGCCACACCTTCGGCTTCGAGCAGGGCGGTCAGGCGTTTGACGAACGCCCTTTGCTCGTCGGCGGGAAGCGCGCTGATGGCCGGGTCGCTGATCTTCAGACACACGGAGGTGTTCGAACGCGCTTCGGGTGACCGCGCGAGGAAATCGACCCACGGTGTCTTCTCGACCCAGCGTGCGAGCACATCCGCATTGTCGTCGGCGCGCGCCATGAGCTGCCCAAGCCCGCCGATGCTCTCGGCCCAATCCAGCGCGTCGAGCCAGTCCTCGACGCAGAGCATGGAGGGTGTGTTGATGGTCGCGCCGCGGAAGACGCCCTCGATCAGTTCGCCGTTCTTGGTCAGCCGGAAGATCTTCGGCAGTGGCCAGGGCGGCGTGTAGCTCTCAAGCCGTTCGACCGCGCGGGGTGAAAGCGCGAGCATGCCATGAGCAGCCTCGCCGCCAAGCGCCTTCTGCCAGGAGAAGGTTGCAACGTCCAGCTTCGGCCAGTCGAGCTTCTGCGCGAATGCGGCCGACGTCGCGTCACAGATCGTCAGCCCCTTGCGGTCCGCGGCAATCCAGTCGCCGTCGGGTACGCGCACCCCGGATGTCGTGCCATTCCAGGTGAAGACCACGTCTCGGGTGAAATCGACCTGCGAAAGGTCGGGCAGCTCGCCATACGGCGCTTCGAGCAGCCGCACGTCCTCGAGCTTGAGCTGCTTGACCACGTCGGTGATCCAGCCCTTGCCGAAGCTCTCCCACGCCAGCATATCGACGCCGCGCGCGCCGAGAAGCGACCACAGTGCCATTTCGACGGCGCCGGTATCAGATGCCGGCACGATCGCCAGCCGGTAGTCCTCGGGGAGGCCGAGAAGCGCCGCGGTTCGATCGATCGCCGCGGCGAGCCGCGCCTTGCCTTCGGCAGCCCTGTGCGACCGGCCGAGAAACGCTGACTTCAGGTTGTCGAGAGAATGCCCGGGATGCTTGGAGCACGGTCCGGACGAAAAACGGGGATTTGCCGGCCGCGCGGCCGGTTTCGCTTGCTCTGTCATGTTCTCCTACCCTTACAGATAGCCGCCCCTCGTTGGGGAGGGGTGTCCCACGTGCGGGATTAGGAGGGATTGGACGCCGAGTCAAGCGGCACAATGCCGCGACAAAAAAACGGCGGGATGTCTCCCGCCGTCCAGGTCAATTGGGGGTGCGATCTTGTTTTTGCTTGGATGCCAACCCGATCTTCGGTTGCTCAGCCCTATCTGAATTCGTAACGCAGCCCGAAGCGAATCTCGTGCGAGCTGATGTCATCCACGCTCACTTCGGGGACGACACCGTTGATGTTGCCCGTCTTGGCGTCGCCGAGATAAAGGTAGCGGTAGCCCGCGTCGACCAGCCACCCGCCATCGAACTTGTAGCTGAATCCGGCCATCCCGGCGGCCGCCAGGGAGGTCTCCGACTGCCCCGCGACCCTGCCGACCAGCGCGCCGCCGTTGAAGACCGACAGGCTGTCGGTTTCATTCACCGAGAAGCCGATGCCGGCGCCGATATACGGCGTGAACTCCTCGCGGGAATGGAAATCGTAGTAGATGTTCGCCAGCCCGACGGTGCTTTGGACACCAGTTTCATACAGGGAACCGGTCACCCGGTCCGTGCCTCGGACGTCTGCATCTATCCGGTAGTCGATCGTCAGATCCGCGCGAAAGTGCTCATCGAACATGTAGCCGAACCCGGCGCCGAAGCCCCACGTGTCGTCCATGCTCTCGCGCGCAAAGCTTGCGCCCGACTGGCTCAGGTCGGGATCCACCGTGAGACCATATGCAATATCGCCGCGCAGATACCAGCCGTTGGTGTACTCCGGGACCGGAACCGGTGATGGCACCGATACCATCGGCTGTGGCGGGAACGAGAAGTCCGCTGCCTGGGCCGTTGTCAGGGATGAAATGATAAGCGCGCCCGCGAGCGCGGTAGAAAGGCGCAGATTGCCCATGTGTGTCCCCTTCGCCGTCAAAAAATATTCAGGGCTTACATGTCGCTTTGCTGATGAAAGCGTTTCATTTCGGGACAATACGGGAGATTATTTAAGAGAGGCTTAACCCTGACGCCGCGGCGTGACGGGTCGTCAGAAAACAAAAAGGGGCCCCGGAAACATGACCGGGGCCCAGATACCAGTACGCAACACAGGAGGAATCCCGCTGCGGCGTTCGCTCACGCGGCAGAAGACTTCAGCGCGTCGACAATATCGTTCACGACCTTTCCGACGAGCCTTTCGTCATCGCCCTCCGCCATCACGCGAATGACCGGTTCCGTTCCGGACGGCCGGATCACGAGCCGCCCGGCCTGACCGAGACGGCCTTTGCTTTCATCGATGACCTGAATGACCTTTTTGTCGTCGAGCGGCTGGCCCTTCTTGAAACGGACATTCTTGAGCACCTGCGGCAGGGCCTCGAACTGGCTGCACACCTCGCTCACCGGCTTGCCCTTGGACGTGACAATGCCGAGGATCTGAAGCGCGGAGACGAGCCCGTCGCCGGTGGTGGCATAGTCGGACAGAACGATGTGGCCCGACTGCTCGCCACCGATGTTGTAGCCGTGCTTGCGCATGTGATCGACCACGTAACGGTCGCCGACAGGCGTTCGCACCAGTGAAAGCCCTAACCCTTCAAGATATCTCTCCAGACCGAGGTTCGACATGACGGTGGCGACGACGCCGCCGCCGGCCAGACGGCCGCGGTTCTGCCAGGACTCGGCGATCGCCGCCATGAGCTGATCGCCGTCGATCAGCCGTCCCTTTTCGTCGGCGATCAGGACCCGGTCGGCATCGCCGTCGAGTGCAATGCCGATATCCGCACGGACCTCGCGCACCTTCTTGCACAGCGCCGAAGGCGCGGTCGAACCGCAATCCTTGTTGATGTTGAAACCGTTCGGGTCGACGCCGATCGGAATGACTTCCGCGCCGAGCTCCCACAACGCCGCCGGCGCCACCTTGTAGGAGGAACCGTTGGCGCAGTCGATGACGACACGCAAGCCGTCAAAGCGGACCTTGCGCGGCAGCGTGCGCTTCGCGAATTCGATGTAGCGTTCCTGGGCGCTGTCAATGCGTTTCGCCCGGCCGATCGACTCCGGTTCGGCGAGGAGGTCTTCGCTGCCCTGCGCCATCAGGGCCTCGATCTCCAGTTCGGTGTCATCGGAGAGCTTGTAGCCGTCCGGGCCGAACAGCTTGATGCCGTTGTCGAAATACGGATTGTGGGACGCCGAAATCATCACGCCCAGATCGGCCCGCAGCGACCGCGTGAGCATCGCGACTGCCGGCGTCGGCATCGGCCCGAGCTGGAACACGTCCATTCCGACCGAGGTGAACCCGGAAACAAGCGCCGATTCGATCATGTAGCCGGACAAGCGGGTGTCCTTGCCGATCACAACGCGGTGACGGTGGTCGCCATTGGTAAACAGCTTACCGGCGGCCATGCCCACCTTGAGTGCTATCTCGGATGTCATGGGACTGGAATTCGCCAGGCCCCGGATTCCATCCGTTCCAAACAGCTGTCGCGCCATTTGCCCCCGTCACTCCTTTAGAGATTTGCCAGAACTGCTCTGATACGAACCAAGAACCATATCATTATGCCCTGCGTGACTGTGGAAATGATCTCAAAAAATGTAAGCAAAAATTACACCAAGCGTGCCGGCAGGCGGGCCCCGTGTCGCTCAGTGGTTAATGGCGTTCCAGACGGTCAACGCCTGGCGCGTTTCGTTAACGTCATGGACGCGAACCACCTGCACGCCCTGCGCAACGCCGGCCAGGGCGGCCGCGACCGAGCCGGGAACGCGTTTGCGCGCATCCGGTTCCTCGGCGAGTGCGCCGATGAAGCGTTTTCGCGAAGCTCCGAGCAGCAGCGCCACGCCGAGACCATGGAGAAGGCTGAGGCCCTGCAACAGTTGCAGATTGTGCTCCAGCGTCTTGCCGAATCCGATTCCGGGGTCGCAGACGAGGCGTTCGCGGGCAATTCCCGCCCGCTCGCAGGCGGCAATACGGGCCTCCAGATAGTCGAACACGTCCAACAGGACATCATCGTAAACGGGATCGTCCTGCATGGTCTTGGGGTCGCCTTGAGCGTGCATGAGCACGACCGGCAGGCCGGACGCCTCGGCGGCCTTCAGGCTCTCTTCGTCAAATGTGAGCGCCGACACGTCGTTCAGCACATGCGCGCCCGCGGTGGCCACGGCACGCATCACCTCGGCCTTCCGCGTGTCCGCCGAGAGGAGCACTTTCGTGCCCCGCAATCCCTCGATGACGGGAATGATCCGCTCCGCCTCGCGCGCCGCCTCGACCGCATCCGCGCCGGGCCGGGTTGATTCGCCGCCGATATCGAGAATATCCGCACCCTCTTCCGCGAGACGCGCCGCATGGGCAATGGCCGCGTCGGTCGTATCGTAGAGACCGCCGTCGGAAAAACTGTCGGGCGTGACGTTCACGACGCCCATGATCCGTGGCGTGTCGAGTGGAAGCCCGGCGAGCGGGGCCCGGGCGGTCGTAATCCGCTCCATGAGCGCCTGCATGGACGCATCTGTGCTGGCGCCGAGTGAGGCGACGGCGTGATGGCTGCTTTTGGTCCTGCCGGGCGTACCCTCGATGACCTCGACCAGCGAAAAGGCGACCGGCCCGCCGCCCAGCGGCGCGGCCTGACCTTCGGACACAGCTTCTCGCGCCGCGTTGCCGTGCAAGAGCCCGATCGGGCGAAGATAGAGCTGATCTGTCATCTGGTCCCTTTTTTGGAAACTCCGCCGGATTTGTCGTCAGAACCGCAACACGTCGCGGTATGCGAAAAGCGCCGGCGCGCCGCCGGTATGGATGAAGACCACGTCATCTCCCCTGCCCCAGCGCCCCGCCTCGATCAGCGCCAGCAATCCGGCAAGGCCCTTGCCCGAATAGACCGGGTCCAGTTCCAGCGCCTCGAGCCGGCCGGCAAGCTTGATCGCCTCGAGTGTCGCCTCATGGGGCACGCCATAGGCCGGACCGGCATGGCCGGCAACCACTTCGACACGCGCCTCGTCGAAAGCCGCCTCCAGCAACGCGGCAGCCTCAGATGCATATGTAACAACATCCGCCCGGACCTGCTCAGGCTCCGCGTCGATGTCGATGCCGACGATCTTCGTCGCCGGCAGAAGCTCCGCGGCCCCGACGGCCAGACCGGCCTGGGTCGCCGCGCTGCCGCTGCAATGGACCACCGCCGCCGGCATGAACTGCAACGCGGCGCATTGCACGGCAAGCTCGATTGCCGTGCTCGCATAGCCCACCGCACCCAGCGGGTTCGAGACCCCGTAGGGCACCATGTACGGTTTGCGCCCTTGTCCGGAAAGCTCCTTGGCAAGTGCCCAGATCGCAGCATTTCTGTCGCCGGTCCAGGGAACGTCGTGCAGCGTGGCGCCGTAGAGTCGGTTGAGAAGCGCGTTTCCCGACCGTTCATAGTCTTCGGAAGGCGGTTCGACGCGCCCGTGATACACGACCAGGTGGCAGTCGAGCCCGAGCTTTGCCGCAGCCGCCGCCACCTGGCGCTGACTGTTCGATTGCACCACGCCGCCGGAGACCAGCGTGTCGGCACCTTCGGCGATCGCGTCGTGCAGGACGTAGTCGAGCTTGCGCAGCTTGTTGCCGCCGAAGCCGAGACCCGTCAGGTCTTCCCGTTTGACCCAGATCCGCGGGCCGTCGAGGTGCCTCGAAAGGCGCTCCAGCGGCTCCAGTGGCGTCGGCAGGTGCGCGAGGCCAAGTCTGGGAAACCGGGCATGTCTGGCAGCAAAGTCGACGGTCGCTGTCTGTTCCATGGCGGGCAACCTAGCAGCGTCGCATCCGAGGCCAAAGCACGTCGAGCACGCTCACAAAAAAGGAGCGGCATGTCTGCCGCTCCCGGTGTTCAGTGCTTGTATAGCAGGCCTTACGACTGCGGTTGGGGCTCCATCCCGCCGGTCTCCGGCTCGTCGCCCTTGTCCGGCTTGGCCTTCTTCGCGCCACCCGCCGACGGCACCGCCGAAGACGCGGCCTTTGCGCTGCCGCTGTCGTCGTCGAAGTCGCGGATCGGCGGCTTGCCCTTCAGCAGGTTCTTGATCTCCTCGCCGGTCAGCGACTCGTATTCGAGGAGGCCTTCGGCAATGGTGTGGAGCTGCTTGATGTACTTCTTGCAGATCTTCGTTGCCGTCGCATACGCCTCGTCCACAATCGCGTGAATCTCGTCATCCACAAGCTTCTGTGTTTCGTCGGAGAGGTTCTGCGTGCGTGCCACGGAATGGCCGAGGAAGACCTCTTCCTCGTTGTCGCCATATGCCAGCGGGCCGAGCTTGTCGGACATCCCGTACTGGGTGACCATCGCCCGCGCCATCTGCGTCGCCATCTTGATGTCCTGCGACGCGCCCGACGTGACCTTGTCGTGGCCGAAAATCAGTTCCTCGGCGACGCGTCCACCCATGGCGACGGCAAGGTCCGCCTTCATTTTCGCGCGCGTGACCGAGAGCTGATCGCGCTCCGGCAGCCGCATGACCATGCCGAGAGCACGGCCGCGCGGAATGATCGTCGCCTTGTGAATCGGATCCGATGCCGGCTGGTGCAGCGTCACCAGCGCGTGGCCGCCTTCGTGATAGGCGGTCAGCTTCTTCTCTTCCTCGCTCATCACCATCGAGCGGCGCTCGGCGCCCATCATCACCTTGTCCTTGGCGTCCTCGAACTCCTGTTGCGTTACCAGACGCTTGGACCGGCGGGCGGCGAGCAAGGCCGCCTCGTTCACCAGATTGGCCAGGTCGGCGCCCGAGAACCCGGGCGTGCCCCGGGCGATGACGCGCATGTCGACGTCCGGTGCAAGCGGCACCTTGCGGACGTGGACCTTGAGGATCTTCTCGCGGCCGATGATATCCGGACGCGGCACTACAACCTGACGGTCGAAACGGCCCGGACGCAGCAGTGCGGGGTCGAGAACGTCGGGACGGTTGGTGGCGGCGATAAGGATGATGCCTTCATTTGCCTCGAAGCCGTCCATCTCGACCAGCAACTGGTTGAGGGTCTGTTCGCGCTCGTCGTTACCGCCGCCGAGGCCCGCACCACGATGACGGCCGACCGCGTCGATCTCGTCGATGAAGATGATGCACGGCGCGTTCTTCTTGGCCTGCTCGAACATGTCGCGGACACGGCTCGCGCCGACACCGACGAACATCTCGACGAAGTCGGAACCCGAGATCGTGAAGAACGGCACGTTCGCCTCGCCGGCAATGGCGCGCGCAAGCAGCGTCTTACCCGTACCCGGAGGTCCGACCAGCAACGCGCCGCGCGGAATCCGTCCGCCCAGTTTCTGGAACTTCTGCGGGTCCTGCAGGAATTCGACGATTTCCTGGAGATCTTCCTTGGCCTCGTCGACCCCGGCCACGTCTTCGAACGTCACCCGGCCCTGGCGCTCGGTGAGCAGCTTGGCCTTGGACTTTCCGAAACCCATGGCACGGCCGCCGCCCGACTGCATTTGCCGCATGAAGAAAATCCAGACCGCGATCAGCAGCAGCATCGGGAACCACGACACCAGCACGCCCATCAGCGAGGGCACGTCCTCGTCGGACGGCTTTGCGGTGATCTTCACACCCTTGTCGTGCAGCCGGCTGACGAGCGTCGGGTCGTTCGGCGCATAGGTCTGGAACGAACGCCCGTCCGTGTCCTGACCGGTAATCTGCGAGCCGGAAATCGTCACCTCGCTGACCTTGCCGGTATCGACGTCATTCAGGAGCTGCGAGAAGCTGATTTCGTTGGAACGCACCCGCTGGGACGGGTTCTGGAACAGGTTGAAAAGGGTGATCAGCAGCAAAGCGATGATGACCCAGATGGCGAAGTTCCGGAAATTCGAGTTCATAAATTGTGCCTCAATGTGCCACTACGGCGCTGATCATCCCTGCAATTTCACGCTATTGGGGAATTGCGGCGCGAGCCGGGCGTACCGACTCCTAAGACTCCTTGGAAACATAGGTATCCGCAGGCGTTTTGCCAAGTTGCATGCCAGTTATTTCAGGGTGATCGAATTGCCGCATCTTTCGCGGTTTTCCGACCGCCAGCGCGATCTCTAACCCTTTTTTGCGCATCACACGACTAAGATCAACGATTGGCCTTAACAAGTGGATCACAATCCGGGGCGATTGACGAACCGGGCGTGGCATCCGCACGCGCGGCTGGACGTCGCGTAGAATCCGATTGCCGGAACGCACCATACGGCGTCATCCCGCCAGAAGGAGACGAGGCCTTCGGCGGCATGGGCCGGCAGATTGACCGGCGCGCCGAGCCGGGCACGAACCGTGCCGTAGGCCGCCTCGCCGAGCGCGCGAACCTCGACCGAAGAGCGGGATCCGGCGTCGAGACTGACGCGAAAACGGTTATCCCACAGGCCGCTTTCACCGGGTTTCAGGCTTATCGTCTCAAGCGCCGAACGGCCCGTCTCGCGCAGGACGAGCACATCGTCACTGTCGGGCACGATCCGGCAGCCGGCGAGGGTCCGCGCCGCCATATCGCCGGACCGGACCGCCTGCACGAGCGATTCCAGCTTTGCGAGGTTCGGGGTGCTCACCTGTCCGCTGACGGCCCGGATCACCCGCGTCAGCGCGCGCAGCGCAATGTCCTCGGGACTGTCGCGTAGCGCCTCGGTGCGGATCTGGCCATATCCGGCATCGCTTAAGGACGCGCAGCTTTCGAGGAAACGATCCGCCGTCAAATCCAGCGCCTCCTGGGCGCGGCGCAAACGGGACGCGCTGCGCGCGAGTGCTTCCGCGCCGATGCCAAGGCCTTCGAGCTTTTCCATTGCCGCACGGACTCGCACGCGTTCGAATTGGCTATCGTCGTTGCTCGGGTCTTCCAGCCAGTTCACGCCGAATTCTTCGAGCGTCGCCAAGAGCCGCGCCTTGGGAAGGTCGAGCAGCGGCCGATGTACGGCGAGCCCCGCCCATTGGCCCGATTTCGGAATACCGGCCAGCCCGTCCACGCCGCTGCCGCGTGCAAGGCGCATGAGGAACGTCTCGGCCTGATCGTCGAGATGATGGGCCGTCACCAGCGCATCGAGGCCGTTTGCGTAGGCGTATCCCGCCATCAGGCTGTAACGTGCCTGCCGGGCCCGTTCCTGGAGGGAACTGCTTGGTTTTTCCGCGTCCCAGCGCAAGATTGCCGAGTCCAGCCCGATGGCCCGGGCCTGTTCCGCCACCCATTGTGCTTCTTCGCCCGATCCGGGACGCAATCGGTGATCGACGCTGAGCACGGTCAGACGTGGCGCGGATGGCCCGACCGCCGCCTGCCATCTGTGAGCCATATGCATGAGCGCAACGGAATCCGCCCCGCCCGACACCGCCAGACCGGCATGTCGCACGTTTGCGAGGCAGGAGAAGACCCGCTCGTAGTCGGACTCTGGGATCGGCGTTGTCATAGGCTATCGTATAGGGGCGCCGGAGCGCCGCCTCAACACCCGGTGCGCTTCATCTCCGCGCTGACATCCTGCCGGAGCTGGCCGGGCGCGGCCGGAAACTGTTTGCCGACGGCCTTGAGCGTGGAGCAGGCGGCGTCTTTCTCGCCAAGTGCGGCAAGCGCCTTGCCGAGATGCAGCAGGCTGTCGGGTGCAACCGCGCTCTTCTTGTCTTTCCTGTAGCCCGCGAGAAAGGCCTTGGCGGCGGGTTCAAATCTCTGATTGGCAAAATGCGTGCGCCCGAGCCAGTAGTAGGCATTGCTGGCGAGACGGTCGTTCGGATACGTCTCGACAAATGTGGTGAAGCCCTGTTCGGCGGCCTGCAGGTCGTTGCGCAGGAAGCTCTGGTAGGACGCATCGTACGCAGCCTGTGCGCCGCCGCCCGCTTGCCCCTGGGGCGGCGGGACCTGACCGGCTTGCGGCAACGGCGTGGGGATCGGTGACGGCGCAAGCGCGTTCGGGTCAGCCTGCCATGGCGGGCGTTCCTGTTGCAGCGGTCTCGCCTGCTGTGCGGGGGCAGGCGGCGCCGTGCCGTACGGCGCCGCGGGCGTCGGTGTTGCCAGCGGTGCCGGCGCAGCGCCGAAATCCGAGCCGGGCTGAACCGGCGGGGCCGTGGGCGGAACCGCGGCAATCCCCCCGGGCGCGGCCGCGCCGCCGAGCCTGGCGTTGATCTGCTCCATCTGACCGGTCAGCGCGCGAATCTGGGTCTCCAGCGCCAGCACCCGAATCGAAAGCTCGCTCGGGCCTCCGCCTGCACCGCCCGCCGGACCGGCCGGCGGCGCGCCGCCCGGCGCCGGTGCCGCACCGCCCTGCTGTACGAAGGACTGGAGTGTGGCGATCACACCCTGCAAATCGACGATGCGTTGTTCGAGTTGCGAAATTCGCTCCTGGAGATTGCCGCTCGGCGCAGGCGCAGGCGCAGGCGCGGGCGCCGGGTTCTGCTGCGCCGGGTTCTGCTGCGCCGGGTTCTGCTGCGCCGGGGCGACCGGCGCCAGAACGAGCCCTCCCACCATTGTCAGGATGAGGGCAGTCAGGGCCGCGATCGGAAGAAACCGGAGGGACGTGATGGAGCTCATGTCAGTTCGAATATGGAAAACCCGTTGCGAATTCGGCACGCTCGCGCCGCGCCAAGCCTCGCGCAATACCGTTCGGAAATTTTGGGGCTAAACTAAGGTGATGCGCGGATCGCGGCAAGCCGGTCCGCGCGAATTGCACCCGGAAAACGACGTGGCGGGCCGAGACGGCCGCATTCGCGTCGGATGATGCGGTCGAACACGCCGCACCATCAGAATTTCATAAGACGTATTAGCTGCCGGCCCGGCCGTTCAGCACGGTGACTGCGCGGCGGTTCTGCGACCAGCACGAAACGGCGTTGCACACCGCCACAGGACGTTCCTTTCCATAGGAAATCGTCCGCAGGCGCCTCGGATTGACGCCGAGGCCGGCCAGATAGGAACGAACCGCGGCGGCACGGCGCCCGCCCAGCGCGATATTGTACTCCCGGGTGCCGCGTTCATCGGCGTGTCCCTCAATTGTCACACCGTATTGCGGATAGCGGTTAAGCCAGGTGGCCTGTGCCCGCAGTGTCGATTTGGCCTGAGCGCTCAAGGCCGAGCTGTCGACGGTGAAGTATACCTTGTCGCCGGCATTGACGGCAAAATCGCGGGCCGATCCCGGCGTCGCCGGACCGAGCCCGGCTTGTCCGATCGCCATGCTCGCTGACTGGTTTGGTTTTTTGGAACATGCGGCAACCCCGGCCGCAAAAAGAAAAACGCCCGCCACGGTAGCGGCGCGCGCCAAGCTGTTCTCACAGCGCATACCCCTGACTCCTGATCTGCTGTGGACCCGGCGGTTAGCCTAGATCGCGACGTCTTAACGAAACCTTACCGCTCGTCGGAACGGCGAATTTCAGGTATCGCAGACGCGTCAGCAGTAGAGTTCGGAGTTCCCTTAACCTTGGAAGACGGCGCTGGAACGCCGTGGACGCCTTCGCAGAAGGCTCTGGCGACACGGCATCCAGCTAATCCATCTTCGCGAGGATTCCCCCCGCTTGAGAGGCTTTGTTATTGTGATCGCCCGCAATTACTTGCGGACAGCCTGCTCAACCGTGACGTCCGCAGCGCCGATCTTCATCGGCGCGCCACCCACATGCTTTCGGCAAGCACCCAGAGCGGCGGCGGTTGCCACGATAGCAGCGACAACGATCACGCCCTTCAAACCCTGCATGGTCTTCTCTCCTCTTGTCTAATCGGCAAAAGCCACCTTCGCGTGTACCGACGTGGAGGCTTCAGATCAAGGACGGACTGCACTTCAGAAGGTTTTTTACGTGACACATGGTGCCAAAATGCAACGCCCGAATCTCAACCCCAATTGGAAACGTTAATGATCGCCTAACGCCCGATCAAGATGAAATCGGAAAGCGCCGCGCGGGACCGGCGTCCTGCGGAGGAGTCAATTGATGAGCGGCGACCAGGCCGGATCGGAACCAAACGCCGGCGTGGTGACCGCACGCTCATTATATCCAGTTAAATCAATGGTATAGAGGCGCGCGCCGCCGGCTTCCCCGGGAGACTCGCGGAAGAACATGAGAACGCGCCCGTTCGGCGACCAGGTCGGGCCCTCATTGTGGAAACCTTCCGTCAGGATGCGCTCGCCCGACCCGTCCGGCCGCATGACGCCGATCAGGAATTTCGGGCCGAGCTTCTTGGTGAACGCGATCAGATCGCCCCTTGGCGACCAGACCGGCGTCGAATACCGGCCTTCGCCGAAACTGATGCGTTTCTGGCCGCTGCCGTCGGAATTCATGACGAAAAGCTGCTGATTCCCCGTTCGGTCCGACTCGAAGACGATCCGCCGCCCATCCGGTGAAAAGCTTGGCGCGGTATCGATCGCCGGCGTGTTGGTCAGCCGGCTCGTCCGGCGCGTGCGCAGGTCCATATTGTAGATGTTGGCGTTGCCGCCCTCCTGCAGGCTCATAATGATCTGCTGCCCGCTCGGAGAGAACCGCGGGGCGAACGACATATTCGGGAAATCCCCGACGATCTCCCGCTGTCCGGTATCGATGTTGAGCAGATAGACGCGCGGCCGCCCGTCTTCATAGGACAGGTAGGTGATTTCCTGGCTCGACGGGCTGAAGCGCGGCGTCAGCACCAGCGCCTGCCCGTTCGTCAGCATGCGCACATTGTGTCCGTCCTGATCCATGATCGCGAGGCGCTTGACGCGGGCGTTCTTCGGCCCCGTCTCGTCGACGAAGACGATGCGGGTGTCGAAATAGCCTTTTTCGCCCGTCAGCCGCTCGTAGACGGCATCGGCAATCAGGTGGCCGACGCGTCGCCAGTTGCGGGAATTGGTGAAGAATTGCTGTCCGGCAAGCTGGCGTCCGGCGAAGATGTCCCAAAGCCGGAACTCGGCCTTCAGCCTGCCGCTCGGCTCATGCGTGATACGACCGACCAGCAAGGCCTCCGCCTTGATCGTCCGCCAGTCGCCGAACCGCGGGGCCTGGCTCAGATTGCCGATGCGCTCGATATAGGCGGCCGGGTCCACCAGTTTGAACAACCCGGACCGCTCGAGGTCGGCAATCACGACGCCGGCGATGTCGCTGCCGAGTTTCTGGTCGTTCAGACTGTTGCCGTTGAATGTCGGGATGGCGATCGGGATCGGCTTCAGGTTGCCTCTCGTGATGTCGACCTCAAGCACCGCGTGCGCGGTCCGCAGCGGCCAGGCAATCGCCATCATGACCAGGAGCACGCAGGCAATCGCCCGCGCACAACCAGAGCCGCTCCATCGTTCAGTGAATCGCATCATCCGCCAAACATCTCCCGTGGATCAAAGTTCAGGATCATGTCGCGCCATAACGCATACTTCCTCGCCGGCAGTTCCTTGTATGGCTGACACAGCATGACGGCGCGCACCGCGGCGTCCGCCGCCGCCTCGAAGAACGGCGACGCCATGGTGTTGACCACCTGCGGCGCATTCGTGAGCGTGCCGTCCTGACTGAGCTGCAAACGCAATCTGACCCGAATGGCCTCGGCGCCGAGCCCGCCCACCGGCGGGTTCCAACACTGCGAGATTCGCGAGCGCAGGGCATCGAGCTCGTTGTAGCTCATGGTCAGGTCCTGTCCGGACGCACGGCCTCGAGCCGGTTTCTGCGTGTTTGCCTGCTGCGCGGCCGTCGACGTCTGGGGACCGGCGTCGGGCGCCTTGTCCAGCAGGGCGGCGATCTTGTCCGGATCGAAGTCCTTTTTCGCCTTGGGCTTGGGCTTCGGCTTCGACGCGACTTTCGCCGGCTTCCTGACTGGTTTCTTGACCACTTTCTTCGGCTTCGGCTTTGGCTTCGGTTTCGCCTTCGCAACCTTCTTGGGAGGTTTGGGCGGCGCTTCCGCCTTTTTCGGTTTCGGCTTGCGGACCGGCAACGGTGCCTTCACCGTCTTCGCCTGCGCGGCCTTCACCTTCTTTTCCGCCTGCTTCTTGGCCGGTTCCGGCTTCTTCTCGACCTTGCCGGCGTCGGCCTTCGCCTTGCGGTCGCCTGCCTTTGTCTTCGTCACTTCGGCCGGCGTGACCAGATCAACCGGCAAGGGTGTCGACGTCGCCGGCAAGGGCCGCGACGAGTGGAACACCACGACGAAGCTGAGCAGAACAGCCAGGTGCATGATAAGAGATATGATCAGGCCGTTTCCCATGAAACCGCATCTCTAGAGCTTGTCTTCCGCTTCCGTAACGAGGGCGATCCGGCGGAATCCGGCTTCGGCGATGGTGCCCATCACCTTCATGATCGTGCCGTAGTCTGTCCCGCGATCCCCGCGCACGAATATGCGCTCCTCGTAACCGCTGTTGGTGATAGCAACGAGTTTTGGCACAATTTCGTTCAGGCCGATTTCCGTCTCTTGCAGGAACAGCTTGCCGGATCCGGTGATCGACACGGTCAGTGGTTCCTTGTCGCCCTGTAGCTGTTTGGCATCCGCCTTCGGCAGATCGACCGGCACACCAACGGTCAGGAGTGGTGCCGTGACCATGAAGATCACCAGCAGCACGAGCATGACGTCGACAAACGGCGTCACGTTGATCTCCGCCATCGGCTTGTAGTTGCGGCCCGCACGGCTGCGCCGCCCGAGATACCCGCCTCCGAACATCGCGCCCATCGGTCAGTTCCTCGCGTCCATCTGGCGCGACAGGATCGCGGAGAACTCGTCCGCGAACCCTTCCAGTCTCTGGGCGTGGCGCGCCACCTCATGGGTGAACTTGTTGTAGAAAATGACTGCCGGGATTGCCGCGAGAAGGCCGAGCGCGGTGGCGAACAGCGCCTCGGCGATGCCGGGAGCCACGACGGTCAGATTGGTGGTCTTTGCGGCGGCGATCGCCTGAAACGAGGTCATGATGCCCCAGACCGTGCCGAACAGGCCGATGAACGGCGCCGTGGCGCCGACCGTCGCCAGAAACAGCAGACGCCGTTCGAGACGGTCCACCTCGCGTGAAAGAGCCACGTCGAGCACTTTTTCGACCCGCATCTGCAGACCGGCCATCGGCTTCGGCGAGGCCTCGACGGTACGCTTCCACTCGCGCATGGCAGCCACAAACAGCGCCGCCATGGAGCGGACCGGATTGTTGCCGATGTTCTGGTAGAGCTCCTCAAGAGACTGTCCGGACCAGAACACCTCTTCGAAGCTGTCCGTTTCGTCGCGCGTACGCGAGAACAGGACCAGCTTGTCGGCAATGATCGCCCAACTCCACACCGAGGCCGCAACCAGCCCGACCATAACAAGTTGCACCACGAAATGGGCTTCGAGAAACAGTCCGACGATGGACAGATCCGCCTGCATGGCCGGCGCTGCCGCTGTGGTTACTTCCACCGGATTCATAGGGCTTCCCGCTGGGTTTTCGCTGCGTCCCGCCCCGTCCCGAACGCGCGTGCCTCACGCGGGCGAGATGTGATACGCATTTGTGACCAAACTTGGACTTGTGGCACGACCCATGTGTGCGCATCTGCGCACGACCAGAAATCCTGGTCTTTCGCAGGGTCAGACTTCTTCGTTAACGAAACGTTCAAGCGCGGCACGAACCAGCGTATCCAAACGCCTGACCTTGCCCGATGCGCCGACCAGCACGATCTTCACGTGAAGCCGGGCGACAACGGTGTCTTCACGCATCACTTCCTGCAGCAGGGTCATTGTCGCGCCGCCAAGGTCGGCAACCGAGGTCACGACCTCCAGAAGGTCGTTCATGCGGGCGGGCTTGAGAAAATCGACATCCATGTGCCGGACGACGAACGCCGCGGGCTCGGTGTCCCCTTCACCGGTGAACAGCTCGGTCTGGCTGATACCCGCAATCCGCACCATGTCCGAGCGCGCGCGTTCGCAGAACTTCAGGAAATTCGCGTGATAGACGAGGCCGGTGAAATCCGTGTCCTCATGGTAGACACGAACGGGGAGAATGTGGCGACCGCCTTCGATCCGGCCGGCCAGATCGGGCCAGCGCGAGTCCGCCTTTCCCTCAGCCTTGTTCACGCGCTCTTCAAGCCTCCCCAAGCTCGACCACGACGATTTCGGGCGGTGCGCCGAAACGCACCGGCAGGATGCTCATGCCGAGCCCGCCCGAAACGATCAGGTTCCGGCCCTGCTCTACCACATGCCCGTAGGCGAAACGATTGCCATAGCGCGACGGAACGACGGGCGAATACCCGAAGAGCCGGACCTGTCCGGCATGGGTGTGCCCCGAGACCGTGAGCGAGACCCGGTCCGGGACCTTCGGGAAAATGTCGGGCTCATGAGCGAAAAGGATGACCGGCGCGTCGTCGGTGACCTTGGCCAGTGTGCCTGTCAGATCATCAACCCCGCGATAGCTGCGTTGCCCCAGCCTGTTGCGTTCGATAAACGCAAGCTGATCACCGAGCCCGGCGAGCCAGAACGGGCGCCCGTCCTTTTCCAGGCGGATCGCATCGTTCTCGTAGACCGGAATTCCCGCGTCCTGGAGGGCCTTGCCGGCGATCGTCGGGCCCTCTTTCCGCCGTTGCGCCGCTGCGTCCTCCCACCAGTCATGATTGCCGAGGACCGCGTGCACGCCGAGCGGCGCCTGCAGAGCCGCAAACGCCGTCGACCACTGGCTGGACGGAACATATTCGGTAACCCAGCGCATGCCGGACACGTAGTCGCCGAGCAGCAGGATGACGTCCGGCTGCAATGCGTTGGTGGCCGCGACGATCTTTTCGACGCGCGGCAGGGTCATCCACGGGTCGCACGCATGGACGTCGGCAACGACGGCCATGCGGAGTTTCAGGTCGTGCGGCCAGCGCGGCGGTGTGAGCCGGTAGCGGGTGACGTTCATCCGCAGGACGGGCTCGACGCCGAAGGCATAGCTCCCGAGCCCGATGCCGGCCACGAACACGGCGCCAACGGCTTTCAGGAAGGTCCGGCGGGAAATCATGGATGCTATTTAGGAGGCCTGTTTGCAGTTCGCCAGCAGATAACCGGCAAGGGATAAGGAGACCGCAGAATCAGTTTGTGGCCTCGTCGTCCGGAAACATGCCCATCTGCTTTCCTTCAAATCCTTTCGGCGCGGCAAGACCGATATGCACGAAAGCCTGTTGCGTGAGCATACGTCCGCGCGGCGTGCGCGAAATGAACCCCTGCTGCAGCAGAAACGGCTCGATGATCTCTTCCAGCGCGTCGCGCGGTTCCGACAGGGCGGCGGAAATCGTCTCGATACCGACCGGCCCGCCCCCGTAGTTTTCGGCGATGCACCGCAGGTAGCGATGATCGAGGGCATCGAGACCCGCGGCGTCCACCTCGAGCTGCCGGAGTGCGCGGTCCGCGACTTCGGCATCGACAAGTTGCGCACCTTCATGGGTGGCGAAATCCCGCACCCGCCGCAACAGCCGGCCCGCGATGCGCGGCGTCCCGCGCGACCGCCGCGCAATCTCGCGCGCGCCGGCGTCGTTCATCGGCAGAGCGAGCACCCGGCTTCCCCGCCGCACGACTTCTTCCAATTCCTGCGGCTCGTAGAAGTTGAGGCGCACCGGGATTCCGAAACGGTCGCGCAGCGGCGTGGTCAGAAGTCCTGAACGCGTCGTCGCGCCGATGAGTGTGAACCTGGCCAAGTCGATGCGCACGGACCGCGCCGCGGGTCCCTCGCCGATGATGAGGTCGAGCTCGAAGTCCTCCATGGCCGGGTAGAGGATTTCCTCAACGGCCGGGTTGAGGCGGTGAATCTCGTCGATGAACAGCACGTCGCGCTCTTCAAGATTGGTGAGCAGGGCTGCCAGGTCGCCCGCCTTGGCGATGACCGGGCCGGACGTGGCCCGGAAATTCACGCCGAGTTCGCGGGCAACGATCTGAGCCAGTGTCGTCTTGCCGAGACCGGGCGGTCCGGCGAACAGCACATGGTCCATCGATTCGCCCCGCGCCTTCGCCGACTCGATGAAGACTTTAAGATTGTCGCAAACCCGCCGTTGACCGATGAACTCGCCAAGCACTTGAGGGCGCAGGGACATTTCCCCTTCATCGCCCGGTTTATGTGACATTTCAACGGGACGGTCGGTCATGACGTGATCCTTTAAGCTGTCCGCCCAATTTGCGTGTCTTTTGCCGAATCGCCGACCGGGACGTCACCCAACAAACCCGACCACCATGCGAGGGCAGTGGTCAGGAGCCCCGCGACGGCACCGACAAAGACAACGATCCAATCAAGTTTGATATCAATTACGTCCCCGAGAATCAGGAGTGCGGCCGCGGTGAGCGAAGCAGCTACAATTGGGGAAACCGAGATTACTGTCCGAAGTCGCATCCCCCAACCTGCCAAGACCGCCACGGCAATTCCGGTGGCCACTGCCGGAAACCCTCCGACGAGATAAACCACGACAAAAAAGAAAAGAGTGAGATTCAAAGTCCGCAGAGGGCCAACTGTAAACAGGACGACCGGCAATCCGATCAAAACGACAGCGCTGAAACATGCCTTGAAAACCGGGCGCTTGTTGCGGAACACGAACAAGGCACCAAGAAAAACCAGAGGGGCAAGAAAGAGTACAGGCACAATGAAAGGGAATTGCAGTGCTCCCAGCACTACGGCCAAGGGGAAAGCCGTCAACAGACCGACCGCCGGGCCGACAACCGCAAAGAAGACAGGCACCCAATGCAGATGGTTTGGCTTTGCACCGAAGGCGTCCGCAGCCTTTTGGCCTGAGGCACTCACCCCGCCAGCTCCTTCAGACCGAGCCGGATGAGTTCAGCGGTCTCACTCCCCTCACCTGCCTTCCGCTGTGCCGCGGCGATCGCCGCGGCGGCCTGGGCATGCGCATAGCCGAGATTGGTGAGGGCCGAGACAGCGTCGGCGGCCGCCGGGATTGCCGGCACCGGCTCAGCACCGACTTCGGCAAGCGCCGCGCCGGGCTGTCCCGAGAGAACCATGTTCGGGATCTTGTCTTTGAGTTCGGAGACGATGCGCTGCGCGACCTTCGGCCCGACGCCGGGGCTGCGCGCCACCTGCGCCTTGTCCTGCAGCGCGACCGCGTTCGCCAGATCCTGCGGCGACAGGGTGCCGAGCACGGCCAGCGCCACCTTGGCGCCCACCCCCTGGACGCTCTGCAGCAGGCGGAACCAGGCGCGCTCCGCATCGGTGGCGAAGCCGAACAGTTTGATCTGGTCCTCGCGGACATAGGTTTCGATGGCGAGCGTCGCCGCCTCCCCAACCTGTGGAAGGCTGGTGAGCGTGCGCGGCGAGCAATGCACCTCGTAACACACGCCGTTGACGTCGAGCAGCACCCAGTCCTCGCCGAACGCGTCGATGACGCCTTTCAGTTTCCCGATCATTCAGCGGCCTCCAGCCTTGCCCGTGTGCGGTGATGGGCGTGGGTGATGGCGATCGCCAGCGCATCGGCCTCGTCGTCGCTTTCCGGCGCGGCCTTCGGCAACAGATGGCCGATCATGGCGCGGATCTGGTCCTTTCCGGCATGACCCGTGCCGACCACGGTCTTCTTGACCATGTTCGGCGCGTATTCGCTGACGGGCAAACCTGCCAACGCCGGACTCACGAGTGCGATCCCGCGCGCCTGACCGAGTTTCAGGGTCGCGGCGGCATCCTTGTTGACGAACGTGTTCTCGACCGCGGCTTCGGCGGGTGTCCATGCCGCGAGCACCGCGTTGATGCCCTCGAAGAGCTGAACCAGGCGCTCGGCAAGCCCGTCTCCCGCGACGGAAACCACCGTTCCGCTCGCGATGTAGGCCAGCCGGTGGCCGTCACTCCGGATAATGCCCCAACCGGTGCGCCGCAGACCCGGATCGATGCCGATGATGCGAACGGAACTGTTCAAGCCTTGAATCCCTCGGAGTTGTGAAGCGGACAAACCCGGAACGAATCACCTGGCGAGTGTCGCACGGGAGGGGTTAACGGGGTAGCTCCGCCCGGGTCACACGAGAAAACGGCCGGATACGGTTCCCCGCACCCGGCCGCCAGATTTTGCGCCTAACCGAAACTATGCGCCCAACCGAAACTATTTGTAGGTGATCGGAATCGGTTCGTGGATCGGCGCCGCGCAGCACCCTCCGCCGAAGCTCCAGCGCAGGCCGACGTGAACGTCGTGCGACGTGATGTCCTCGAACTTGGTCGGTCCGAACGGCCCGACTGCCGGATCGTAGGTGCGGACTGTTCCCGTCTTCGCATCGCCGAGATCGGTGTAGCGGTAGCCGAAGTCGAACTTCAGATCGTCCGTCAGATCGTACGAAAAGCCGGCGTGCAATGCCCAGGCGAAGTTCCACTCGGTGTTCTTGCCGGCATAAGCCAGGCCGTTGCTGACAAGATTGACGTCCTTGAAACCATCGATGGTCACCGCGGCGGTGCCGATACCGGCGCCGACATACGGGGTGAAGCCGTGCCAGGTGCCGATGTCCCAGTAGCCGTTGGCCAGGAACAGCCATTCCGACTTGCGGGCCGTGTATTCGTTGGTCGAGAAGCCGGGTCCGATGCCGGGCGAAACGAACGTGTCCAACCCGGTGAAGTCGGACTTGCCGCGATACTCGCCGGTGATGTCGAGGCGGAACCTGTCGGAATACTCATAGCCGAAGCCAAGGCCGATGAACGGCGAGCTGTCGAAGTCGAGATCGATGATCGTGAACCCGCCAGCATCGATGAACTGGTTCGAAAGGTCGTCGACCTCCTGATTGGTAATGCCGATGAAGCTGCGCAGGTAGAATGCGCCAGGCGCCGAGACAGGTTCCGGAATCGGCACAGGCTCAACAACAGGCGGCAGGAGATCAGCGGCGTTTGTGGTGGCGGTTTGGCCCAAGGTCAGGGCCGCTGCAACAATGATCGCTTTACGGAACTTGCTCATTTTGTACCCTCAATTTCGCAGTCCGGGCATCCATGCGCAGCGGCGGGGGGAAGCCGAACTGTTTCATATCGGGACTATGGGCTTCAGACTTTAACGAGCCCTTAACCGTAAATTTTCCTTAGAAATCAGCGATTTTCTGGTCGAAGCCGAAGATCCGGGCGCCGACCCGACGCCCGATCCACCGATGTGATTCGTGAAAAGTCAAGCAGAACCGGCAAGTTTTGCCGGGCCCCGATGCAGAGGCTTGCACGGCTATGCGCCCAGCTTCTCCATCAGCGCATCGGAGACCTCGAAATTGGCGTAGACGCTCTGCACGTCGTCGGAGTCCTCGAGTGCTTCGAGCATCTTCAGCAGCGTTTCGCCATGCTTGTCATCGAGCTCGATGGCGTTCTGCGGCCGCCAGGCGATCGCCGCCGACCTCGGTTCGCCAAGCGACTCTTCCAGAGCCTTGGCGACTTCGTGCAGCGCGTCGGCGTCGCAATAGATGGTGTGGCCGTCGTCGGTCGATTCCACGTCATCCGCGCCGGCTTCGATTGCCGCCTCGAACACCTCCTCCGCCGATCCCGCATCGCCTGCAAACTCGATCGCGCCAACACGGTCGAACATGAAAGACACCGCACCGGTCTCGCCGAGATTGCCGCCATGCTTGGAGAACGTTGCCCGGACCTCCCCCGCCGTCCGGTTCCGGTTGTCGGTCAGCGTTTCGACAATGACGCCGACGCCGCCCGCGCCGAAGCCCTCGTATCGCACTTCCTCGTAGTTTTCTCCGCCGGCATCCTGACTGCGCTTGATCGCCCGCTCGATATTGGCGTTGGGCATGTTCTGCGCCTTGGCCGCCTGAACGGCGGTGCGCAAACGCGGATTCATGTCGGGGTCGGGTGTGCCGAGCTTCGCCGCAACGGTGATCTCCTTCGCGAGCTTGGAGAATATCTTCGACCGCTTTTTGTCCTGCGCACCCTTGCGGTGCATGATGTTCTTGAATTTTGAATGCCCTGCCATCGCTCTCGTCCGCTGTCGTCAGTCGGGTCCTCGCGTTCCGCTGCCAATCTTTGCGCATCTTATACGGTCGTGCACCGGGAGAATCCAGTTCGCGCCGGTGATCGTACCAAATGCCGCGTGCGCGGAATCGTGGTTAACAGAGCGTTAACCATCGCGCGACTAGCTTTGGCGATTGCGAAGCACCGGCAATGCGAGGGCCGGTGCGCAAATCGTACAAGGAGACTGGCATGGCGCGCGCATCGAAGGCCAAGGACCCTCAATCACTGTCTGACAACCTGAAAGAAGCCACCGCGAACGCCACCGGCCGGGTGTTGAGTCTGGTGGCCGAAGCAAAAGACCGGGCGGACGCGACCGCGACGATCACCACGATCGCCCAGCTCACACGGTTGTGCGAGCAGGCGGCCGATCACATGTCGCAGGCCCATCAGAAACTGTTCGACGGTGAAGAAGGCGGCGAAGAGGCCATCGTGCACCTTGATGCAGCGCTCAAATGCCTCAGGAAGGTCGAAGTGGAAGGCACCCGCCGGAACGCCAAGTCCAAGAAGGCTCCGAAGAAACAGCGCAGAGCGAAAAGCGCTTAGAGCCTTTTCTATCACTCCACCCAGAACGCGGGCTCAATCGCCCGCAATTGCCCACCGATCCGGACCGGTGAGGCTGCCGTCGCGAGGCCCGTCCTGTCGTCGGTCTCGAAGGCGAGGCCGCACAGCATCGCCTCGCCCTTGGCCGCTTCGTAACGGCCCTCGGGGATACGCGTCAGGAACCGGTTGAGCGGCTCGCGCTTTTCCATGCCGAGAATCGAGTCGTAGTTGCCGGTCATGCCCACGTCGGAGATGTAGGCGGTGCCGCCGGAGAGGATCATGTCGTCCGCCGTCGGAACGTGGGTGTGGGTTCCGATAACGGCCGACGCCCGGCCATCGGCGAAATGGCCCATGGCCTGCTTTTCAGACGTCGCCTCGGCGTGAAAGTCGATGACGATGGCGTCCGCGCCGGTGCCGAGCGCGCACGCCTCAAGCTCCTGTTCAACCGCGCGGAACGGACACGCCAGATCCGGCATGAACACGAGCCCCATCGGGTTCATCACCAGGACGTCGGCCCCGTTGGCCGCTGTGAAATGGCCGCTGCCGCGCCCGGGTGTCCCGGGCGGGTAGTTCATCGGGCGCAAAAGGCGGTCCTGGCGTTCGATGAACACGAGCGCCTCGCGTTGGTCCCAAACATGGTTTCCGGTGGTGATGACATCGACGCCGGCATCGAGCAGTTGCTGGCAGATGACCTCGGTGATCCCGAACCCGCCGGCGGCATTCTCACCGTTGAGGATCACAAAATCCAGATTGTAGCGCTCGCGCAGCCGCGGCAGCTCGTCCATGACAATTGTGCGCCCCGCCCGACCGACGACGTCGCCAATGAACAGTACGCGCATGCGCTACCTTTCGAATTCAGACGGTCCGGAAGGCGTCAGGACCCAGTCGAGGCGTTCGTCATAGCCCTCATGGGGCACGTTTTCCACCTGCTGCATGTCGAATGCGAGTCCGACTGCAACCACCTGCCTGTTGTCGCGCAGGTCCGAAAGCGTGCGGTCATAGTATCCCGCGCCGTAGCCCAACCGATAACCGCGCGCGTCATATGCCAGCAGCGGGACGAGCAATATGTCGGGAACGACCGCGGGAGCGTCCGCGCCGGGTACGGGCACGGAGAATTCGCCTGGCAGCAGCGCGTCGCCGGGCGACCATCGGCGAAACAGAAGGGGCTTGCCGCGCGCTGCGATCACGGGAAGCGCTATCGGATGGCCGGCGCCGGCAAGCCTGGTGAGCAGCGCAGCCGGGTCGAGCTCATCGCGGATCGCGGCGTAGGCTGCGACCACGGCGCCAGGCGCCGGGCGCGTGAAATCGAGGCCGTGTCTTGAGACGGCCGCAGCGGCTTCGGCACGCTCGGGTACACTCAGAGCGCCGCGCCGGGCGCGCATGTCCTCGCGCAACGACCGCTTCGCCGCGTCGATGGAGTGCTCTGAGGTCATGGGTCTCGCGGGATTCACGCGGCGGAGGAAACAGACGCAAGGCCGCATAAGCCGTCGGAGGTGCGATCCCCTGGGTCCCTACGAAATGTAGGTGGGCGCCGAGTGACCGGGACCACGATCCCGGTCAGGGTCAGCTCCCTAAGGAGTCGTATCGGCCCCGGGAATGAAACTCCTGACGCACTTCGCAGCCCTGCGAAGGGCAATGTAGGAAACATTCGTTAAGAGTCCAGTAGCAGCCGGTGAAAACGTTTCGGATTGGCTTCCGAGCAGCGGGCCTTCAGCCTTTCGCAGCCGCCGCCTTCTCGTCACCAAGCGCGGCGTTCAGCACTTCGATGCGGTCCGCGACCGCGGCGATTTCGCCCGCCACTCGCGCTTCGTTCGACTTGACGCGCTCCTTGGATGAGGCCTGCCTGGCTTCTGAGTCCTCGAGCTTCTTTTCCATCTCGGTCAGCTCGTCGGCCACCATCAGGGCGGTCATGAGCAGCAGGCGGTCATCCCCCACCTGACCGAACTTTTTCTGGAGTTTTTCGTGGCGTTCCTGGACCATCTCGGACAGTTCGACCAGATGATCCTCTTCGCCGTCATCGCATTCGAGACGATAGGTTCGGCCATTCAGAGTAACGTTGACGTCAGCCATTCCTGTCCTTTCGAGGTTGAGCCGTCGACTACTTGCTCTGCAGCATACCCTCGATCGAATTCATGACCTTATCGATCCGTTGCGCGGCATCTTCGCTTGCAGCGACCAGCTTCTCGTTACGCTCACGCTCCGCATCCAGCCGCGCCTCGAGAGTCTGCACCTGCTCCTCCAGGGACTCCCGCTGCAGGTCATCCTGTCGCCGGGACGCGACCTTGTCCTCCATCACTTTCAAGGCCGAGTCGAGCCGTTCTGTCGCGGCGGTTAGTTCGTCTTTGTCGCCCATAAATACACATCCCCCGATACTCGTGCATTGTGGAAAAAATGCCGCATTTACGGCATCTGGCAGTGATTCGCACCAATCCCAAGCATGTCAAAGATTAGGCGTGGCTAGAACTGGGCGTCAACAGTTTGACGGTTGTTTGACGGAACAAACAACTGAAAATCCGCCTTTCAATTGACTCCAAGTGGTCATGCGCCCATTAAGGCGTGGATTTCGGTCTCGCGCCGAGGCCGGACGGCGCCAAAAGTGCGCCGCATCGGAAAATGACAGACGCCAGTGGAGTGGAATGATGGCAGTTCGTGTTGCAATCAACGGGTTTGGCCGTATCGGCCGTAATGTCCTTCGCGCGATCATCGAGTCGGGACGCGACGATATCGAGGTCGTGGGGATCAATGATCTCGGGCCGGTCGAGACGAATGCCCATCTGCTGCGTTTCGACTCCGTGCATGGGCGGTTCCCCGGCGAGGTGAAGGTCGACGGCGACACCATCGACGTTGGCAAGGGACCGATCAAGGTGACCGCCATTCGCGACCCGAAAGAGCTGCCGCACAAGGAGCTGAATGTCGATATCGCTCTCGAGTGCACCGGCATCTTCAACGACAAGGAGAAGGCGTCGGCCCACCTCGAAGCGGGCGCGAAGCGCGTGCTTGTCTCCGCGCCGGCGGGCGGTGCCGACCTGACCGTCGTTTACGGCGTCAATCACGACAAGCTGGAGGATGGCCACACGGTCGTCTCCAACGCATCGTGCACCACCAACTGCCTGGCGCCCGTCGCCAAGGTGCTGAACGACGCCATCGGCATCGAGCACGGCTTCATGACAACCATCCACGCCTACACCGGGGATCAGCCGACCCTGGACACCATGCACAAGGACCTCTACCGGGCCCGCGCGGCGGCGATGTCGATGATCCCGACCTCGACGGGTGCGGCAAAGGCCGTTGGCCTCGTGCTTCCCGAGCTCAACGGCAAGCTTGACGGCGTGTCGGTGCGCGTACCGACGCCCAACGTCTCGGTGATCGATTTCAAGTTCGTCGCCAAACGCGAGACCACACCGGACGAGGTCAATGAAGCGGTGAAAGTGGCCGCCTCCCAGCAACTGAAAGGGATCCTCGGCACCACCGACAAGCCGAACGTGTCCATCGACTTCAATCATGACCCCCACTCCTCGGTCTTCCACCTCGATCAGACCAAGGTCATGGATGGCACGCTGGTGCGCGTCCTGAGCTGGTACGACAACGAGTGGGGCTTTTCCAACCGCATGAGCGATACGGCCGTGGCCATGGGCAAGCTTGGCTAGGCTTGCCTGTCATGGGCACGGCCTGGCACGAGAAATCCCTGCGCGAAATCGGCAGCGCCCTGCGCTCGGGTGAGGTCTCGGCGCTCGACCTGTTCGAGACCGCGCGAAGCGCCCATGAGGCTCACCACGAAGCCCTGGGCGCATATCTCTTGTGGGACGAAGAGCGCGCACGCGGCCAGGCCGAGGCGGCGGACACGGCCTTCCGTGACGGCCGCGATGCGGGTCCGCTTCAGGGCATCCCGACCTCCGTGAAGGACCTGTTCGGCGTGTCCTACCTCGACACGCATGCCGGTTCGCCGACGCCCCTGCCGAAAGGCTGGTCCGGCGAAGGCCCCGTCATGCGCGCCGTGATCGAACAGGGCGCGGTTGTCACCGGCAAAACCCATATGGTCGAGTTCGCCTTCGGCGGCCTCGGCACCAACGCGCATTGGCCTGTCCCGCGCAATCCGTGGGATGCGGCACATCATCGCACGCCGGGTGGATCGAGTTCCGGCGCCGGGGTTTCCCTGATCGAGGGCTCTGCCCTGGTTGCGCTCGGTTCGGACACGGCCGGATCGGTTCGCGTTCCCGCAAGCGTCACGGGTACGGTCGGCCTCAAGGTCACCGCCGGGCGATGGTCTCTGGAGGGACTTGTCCCGCTCAGCCCGACCTTCGACACGCCCGGCATCCTGACACGAACCGCCGCCGACGCAGCACTCGCATTTGAGGTCATCGACGCCTTCTGTGCAGGGCGCGCGGCCGGTGCACCCGCCGAGGCGGATGATATCGGTGGTGTCCGGATCGGCATCTGCGAGGACCATTTCTTCGCCAATTGTCCCGACGACATCGCCGAGCCCGTCCGTGCCGCCATCGGCGAACTCGAGACCGCCGGAGCGAAGGCCGCGGATTTCAACCTGCCGGAGACCGAACAAGCCTATGCGTTGTTCCGGATGGGCAGTGTCGTGTCATCCGAGCTCCGCGCCTTCCTTGATACGGAGTTGCCGGCCTGGAACGACACCCTCGATCCCAACATCGCCTTCCGCCTCTCCGGCGCTCTCGACCTCGACAGCGAAGAGATCGCGACGCGGCGCGCGCGCATCGCCGAATTCGGCGCATCCGCGGCGGCACGCATGGATGACGTGGATGTGCTCGTCTCGCCGACCGTGCCGTTTACCGCGCCGAAGCTCGAGGACGTTTCCGATCCCAAATCCTACTCGGCGGCGAACTTGGCAACGCTCAGCAACACCTGCATCGGCAATCTGCTGGGATTTTGCGCGATCACCCTGCCCGTCGGTCTTGACAAGGCGGGCATCCCCGTCGGGCTGCAGTGCATGGCCGGACCGGGTCAGGAGGAGAAACTGCTCTCCATCGCCTGTGCCTTTGAAAACGTTCTCGGCACGTCGCGCCAGCGCCTCGGCAGACCGCCGATCGGCGTCTGATTTGTGATCGGAACCCGACTGCGGTCACCGCAATCTTAACTTGCCTTATTCCAGCCAGTTCCCGTCAATATGAGTGCGGTCGATCATCATGCGAGAATCGGATCATTCATGAACAACGGATCATCACGGCGACTTTTTTTGCAGGGAACGGCGGTATTCGCGGGCATGGGACTCACGAGCCTGCCGCTGCCGGCGCTTGCCGCGAAGCGTGGCGCGCACGATGGCCTGAGACCCGGACAATTCACCTGGAATCCGGAACTCTCGCCGGAAGGACCGGTGGCGATCATCGTGTCGCTGCCCGATCAGCGGGTGAACGTTTATCGCAACGGCATCCGTATTGGCGTGTCGACCTGTTCGACCGGCAAACCGGGTCACCGCACGCCGACCGGGGTGTTCACAATCCTGCAGAAGGACAAGGACCACCGCTCGAGCACCTACAACAATGCGCCGATGCCCAACATGAACCGGTTGACCTGGTCGGGCGTCGCCCTGCATGCCGGACACCTGCCGGGTTATCCCGCATCGCACGGCTGCATCAGGCTCCCGAAGAGATTCTCCGAGTTGCTGTTCGGCGTCACCCATTTGGGCACGCCGGTCATCGTCGCCGATGAACACAGCCAGCCCGGGATCGTCACCCATCCCGGCCCCACGCTTCCGGCCCTGGCGAAGAGTGAACTGGACGCTGCCGTCGCCAAGCTGGCGAAGAAGAAGCTCCCACCAAAAAGGCGCAATGACGGGATGCAACATGCCGTCTCTCTGCTCGTCAGCCGCGCTGACGGCATTCTTTACATCATGCGGGACGGCCACGTTATTTCGAAGAACAGGGTCACGTTTCTGCACCCGAACGAGCCGCTCGGATCGCATACGTTCATGTTGATCGGATCGGCAAAAAAGGCCGGAGCACTGCAATGGAAAGCGGTCGGATATACGCCCGCGGACACCGGCGCCCGGCTGCGCGCGTCCGACGCCGCCGTGATCGGCCGCATTCAGTCGGACCAGGCTCTGGCGAACAAGATCGCGGGGCTCATGCATCCGGGGCTGGTTCTCGTCATGACCGACGCCGCGGCGCATCCCGAGACGCGGACCAGACGCGGTTTCGTCATCGCGACGCAGGACCCGACGTGGATCACGCAGGCCCACCCGGCCCGCTAGGGCCTGTTGAATGTGGCGGTGTTTCGCCGCGCGCCGCCATCATCCCACCTTCACGATTCCCGGCAATAATTCTTGCCGCGCCCCCTTGACGCGCGGCGTCTCAAGAGTAGGACTCACCCTGAACGGACGATCCTTGGACCACGTTTGCAAGTACGTATGTAAGGGAGGCAGCAATGACCGCTCAGCTTGAAGCGACCGCACAGGCTATGGTGGCTGATGGAAAAGGTATTCTGGCCGCCGATGAAAGCTCCGGAACCATCAAAAAACGGTTTGATTCCATCGGCGTGGAGTCGACCGAGGAGAACCGGCGCGACTATCGTGAAATGCTGTTTCGCTGCACCGACGCGATGAAAACGTGCATATCCGGCGTGATTCTGTTCGACGAGACGCTGCGTCAGAAAGCAAAGGACGGAACGCCGCTGTCAAAGGTCATCTCCGACACAGGCGCTATTCCGGGGATCAAGGTCGATACCGGCGCGAAGGACTTGGCGGCCTGCCCGGGAGAGAAGGTGACGGAAGGACTCGACGGCCTGCGCGAGAGGTTTGCCGAGTATTACGACCTCGGCGCCCGCTTCGCGAAATGGCGTGCGGTCATCAATATCGGCGACGGTATCCCGTCACGAACATGCCTGGAAGCGAATGCGCACGCGCTTGCGCGGTACGCGGCGCTGGCCCAGGAAGCGAGCATTGTCCCGATCGTCGAGCCGGAAGTCATCATGGACGGGCCGCACGATATCGCCCAGTGCTTTGACGCAACCGAAGCCGCGCTGAACACGCTCTATGACGAGCTCTACACGCAGCGCGTCGTTCTGGAAGGGACGATCCTCAAGCCGAACATGGTGCTCTCCGGTACGGACTGCGGAACCCAGGCGGGCGTCGAGGAAGTGGCGGAGCAAACTGTGAAATGTCTCAAGCGGGCCGTTCCTTCGGCTGTGCCGGGGATCTGCTTCCTGTCAGGCGGACAGTCGGACGAAGACGCGACCGCACACCTGTCGGCGATGAACGCGATGTTCGATTGTCCCTGGAAACTGAGCTTTTCCTATGGCCGTGCGCTGCAGGCCGCGGCGTTAAAGGCCTGGGGCGGCAAGGCCGAGAATGTCCCGGCGGCCCAGGCCGCCTTCACGCATCGCGCGAAGATGAATTCCCTGGCGGCGACCGGCCAGTGGAACACGGAGCTCGAAAAAGCCGCTTAAACGGCATTCACGAACACGCACCTTTGTACTGTCGGTGCCGGGCCTTGGGATGTTAGTCTAATCCCAAGACGCATCGCAGGACGTCCACATTTTGCTACAACACGACTTGGGAGCATGACTGAGAATCGAACACGCGCAGGTTGCGAGCTGTACCTGATCGTTCCTCCTGACGCCGATCGCGACATGGCGGTCCAGCTTGCCGAAGCGGGCAACTCCGGCAGGATTGCATGCGCCCTCCTGCAGTGCGAGCCGAACGGTCTTGTCAAACGGCACAACGCGGAGAGGCTGCTTAGGGTCACGCGGCGTGTGAAACTGCCTCTGCTGTTCGAGCGGGATATCGCGGCAGCGGTCGAGCTGCGGGCCAGCGGTGTTCATATTCCGGCCGACGAAGACCTTTATCACGAGGCGCGCGCACGTCTCGGCGGCGACGCCATCATTGGCGCGGCATGCGAACTCTCCCGTCACGACGCCCTGTTGCTCGGCGAGTTGGGCGCCGATTATGTGGCATTCGACGGCCCGCTGAACGATGAACCGGATTCGGTCGAAATGGGCCTGGAAGAGTTGATCCGATGGTGGTCGGAGACGGTAACCGTACCCTGCGTGGGGTGGGATTCGACAAACGGGCGCGAAGTGCAGCGGATCGTCGACGCCGGCGCCGACTTCGTCGCCTTGGGGAACTCGGTCTGGCGTCACCCCGAAGGCCCCGCCGCGGCGGTTCGCCTTTTGCGGGACCAGCTTACCGAGGAACAGGCTTCGACGTGACGCGCCTATCGACCTCCGTGATCGCGGTCTCCTTCGCAATCGCCGTCGCACTCGGTTGCGCGCTCGGCACTCAGGCCCGGTCCGCGCCAGACCCCGCCTATGATGCGTTCGTGCAAGGCAATTACCTGACGGCACTCGAAGAGGCGAAGGCCGCTGCCGCCAAGGGCGATCCCGCCGCGCACACCCTGATCGGAGAGCTTTACGCCTCAGGGCTTGGCGTTCCCCAGGACCACGCCATGGCCGCCAAATGGTATGAGAAGGCGGCGAAACTGGGCGACGCCAACGCACAATTGGCGCTCGGCGTCCTGCTGAGCGAGGGGCGCGGTGTCAAACAGAACATAAAGCGCGCCGCGGACCTGTTCCAAAAGGCAGCCGAAAAGGGCCTCGCATCGGCCCAGTACAATTATGCCCTCGTTCTGATCGACGGGGCCGCGCATGGCCGGGACCTGTCGCAGGCGGTCTCGTTGATGCAGAAGGCGGCGGCGCAGGATCACGCCCAGGCGCAATATGACCTCTCCAGCCTTTACCAACGCGGCATCGGCATTGAGAAGGACTCGAAAAAGGCGGCGGAATGGCTGAAGCGGGCCGCGGATCTCGATCACGCCTCGGCGCAAGTCGAATACGCCATCATGCTGTTCAACGGCCGCGGCGTCGAAAAGGACGAAAAGGCGGCAATCAAACTCTTTACTTCGTCGGCCTATAAGGGCAACCCGGTCGCGCAAAACCGGCTGGCGCGGATTTTCGCGCATGGCGCGGGCACCGAGGAAGACCCCCTCCAGGCCGCCAAGTGGCACCTGCTTGCCCGGACAGCCGGCGTCAGTGATTTCTGGCTGGATCTGTATGTGGCGAAGCTGACCGAGGCACAGCGCGTCGCCGCGGAGAGGGCCGCCGAAGACTGGGCCCAGTCACACGCCGGCGGGTAAGCGGCACGCGCGGCGCATGTCCCGGTTGCCGGGGGCGCGGACATGCTCTATGTCAGCGCCAAACCTTTTCTTCATCGACACAATCGGCAAAGACAGCGCAGATGAAAATCAACGGCAACGAAATCCGTCCCGGCAACGTGATCCAGCACAAGGGCGGATTGTGGGTCGCGGTCAAGATACAGGCCGTCAAACCTGGAAAAGGTGGGGCATTCGCCCAGGTTGAATTGAAAAACCTGATCGACGGATCCAAGCTCAATGAACGCTTCCGCGCATCCGAAACGGTCGAACGCGTTCGCCTCGAACAGAAGGATCACCAGTTCCTTTACGCCGACGGCGACATGCTGACCTTCATGGATGTCGAGACCTACGACCAGATCCAGCTACCGAAAGACTTCGTTGGCGAGCGCGCGGCGTTTCTCCAGGACGGCATGACAGTCGTCGTCGAGAGCCACGAGGGCAAGCCCATCGGCGTCTCTCTGCCCGACCAGGTGGCGTTGGAAGTTGTCGAAGCGGAAGCCGTGGTCAAGGGGCAGACCGCCGCATCCTCCAACAAGCCGGCAATCCTTGAGAACGGCGTCCGGGTCATGGTGCCCCCTTTCATCGGCGTCGGTGAAAAGATCATCGTCGACACCAACGAGATCACTTACGTAAAGCGAGCGGACTAGCCCGCCGCAAAGGACCGACAAGTTCGCCATGCCCGCCTCGGCCCTCATGAACGTGATGACCCAGGCCGCTCGTAAGGCGGGACGGGTGCTCGCGCGTGACTTTGGCGAGGTCGAGCATTTGCAGGTCTCGGTCAAGGGGCCCGCGGACTTCGTCACCGCTGCCGACATGCGTGCGGAGAAGATCCTGTTCGACGAGCTCTCAAGGGCCCGCCCGGGATACGGGTTCCTGATGGAAGAGCGCGGATATGTGGAAGGCGCCGACAGGACCCACCGCTGGATCATCGACCCGCTCGACGGTACGACCAACTTTCTGCATGGCATCCCCCTCTTTGCCATTTCACTGGCGCTGGAGCGCGAAGGGGACATCGTGGCGGCACTGATCTTCAATCCGGCCAGTGGCGAGTTGTTTACAGCGGAGCGTGGCAAGGGCGCGTTCCTCGACGACCGCCGCATTCGCGTGGCCGGTCGATCGAACATGGACGCGGCGATCATCGCCACCGGCATTCCGCATCGCGGAAAGCCCGATCATGATCTGTTTCTGCGGGAGTGCGGACACGTCATGAGCGTGAGCGCAGGCGTCAGACGCATGGGTGCGGCGGCGCTCGACCTCGCCTGGGTCGCCGCCGGCCGCTTCGACGGATTCTGGGAGCGCAATCTCAGCGCCTGGGACATCGCCGCAGGCACGCTTCTCGTGCGCGAGGCGGGCGGGTTCGTCTCGGGGTTGAACGGCAAACAGGACATGCTCGAGACCGGGGGAATCATTGCCGGCAACGCAGACATCCACAGAGCGCTCAGCAACGCCCTGCGGGAATGCGTCAAGGCCGCCTAGAGCCTTTTCAATCAAATCGGAGCCATTCTGACGGCGCGAATTTGCGACAATCGGCCTGCGGGCATCAAACCGCCGTTTTTCGTGACACACTATTGATTTATGATGGATGCTCCGGCTTGCGAATCTCCGGGGGAGCCCCTTACGCAAGCACACGCGCAGGCCCGTCGACAGAAAGCGAAGTCCGGCCAATGGCTACCAACCCCGCTCACATGACGCTGTCGAGACCGCAGGTCTTTTTTTGGCGCATGCTCATTTTTTTGATCCTTGTTGCCTTTCTCGTTCTCATTCTCCACGCACAGGTTCTCTCCGCCTTCATGGCCAATCCCGGTCTGAACGGTCTGATTATCGGCGTGCTGTTCATCGGCATCGCCTACTCCTTCAGGCAGATCATCCGGCTGTTTCCGGAAATTCGGTGGGTGAACAATTTCCGGCTTGCCGACACCGGGCGCAGGGCGCCGCGCTCCCCCGTATTGCTTGCGCCGATGGCGACCATGTTGCGTGACCGCACCGGACACGTTTCGCTGTCCACGCTCTCGATGCGCTCGATCCTCGATTCGATCGGCTCGCGGCTCGACGAAGCACGGGACATTTCCCGCTACCTCGTGGGACTTCTGATCTTCCTTGGACTGCTCGGGACGTTCTGGGGCTTGCTGGAGACAATCAATTCGGTCGGCAAGACGATTTCCACGCTGGACACGGGATCGAATGACGGCCTGGTCATCTTCGAAGATCTCAAGGCCGGCCTCGCAGCCCCGTTGGCAGGCATGGGCACGGCGTTTTCCTCATCTCTGTTCGGCCTTGCCGGATCGCTTATTCTCGGGTTTCTGGATTTGCAGGCGGGACAGGCTCAGAACCGCTTCTACAACGAACTCGAAGACTGGCTCTCGGGCATCACCGAGCTGCAGTTGGGCGAGACGCTGGCGACCGGTACGACGCCGCAATTGCGCTACGCCATTCTCGAGATGCAGCGTTCCATTTCGGCGCTTGGTACCAACCTGGAGCGCGGCGCGCTCAACGACAATTCGACGGCCGCGGTACGCGATCTCGCGTCCGGCGTCGAGAAGCTGATCGAACAGATGCGCGCCGAACAGCAGGTCGTGCGCGAATGGGCCGATGAACAGGCGCAGCAGCAACAGGATCTCGCAAACGTCATCAAGAACATCTCGGCGCCGGGCGACACGAAGCGCACCACCGCCCGCAAGCCCGGGCCGAAGGGACGGTCGCGATGAGCCTCGGACGCGTGTCACGCCGCCGCCGTGCCGACACCAACTATTGGCCCGGTTTCGTCGACGCCATGGCCACCCTGCTTCTGGTGGTGACGTTTCTTCTGTCGGTCTTCATGGTGGTGCAGTTCATCGTCACGCAGGTGGTTAGCGGCAAGGACGATGCGCTCCAGAAACTCAACAGGCAGATCGCCCAACTGACCGAATTACTGGCGCTTGAAACGTCCAACAAGACGACGCTTGAAGACAGCCTGGCGTCTCTCAAGGCGACATTGGATTCCACGAAGTCCGACAACACGCGGCTTCAGGGCCTGATCGACGCGGCGGGCGACGAGGCGAAGCAATCCGCGGGACGCGCCTCCTCGCTCGAGACCGAACTGGAGAAACAAACGGAGCTTGGCGCCAGCGCCCTTGCACGGGTCGAGTTGCTCAACCAGCAGATCGCGGCACTGCGCCGCCAGATCGCATCTCTGGAAGACGCCCTCGACGCGTCGGAATCCCGCGACAGGCAGAGCCAGACACAAATTGCCGAACTGGGCCGGCGGCTCAATCTGGCGCTGGCGCGCAAGGTCCAGGAACTGGCGCGTTACCGCTCGGACTTCTTTGGAAAGCTGCGGGAGATACTCGGCGACCGCGAGGACGTGCGTATCGAGGGCGACCGGTTCGTCTTCCAGGCAGAGGTGCTTTTTCCCACCGGATCGGACGTCATGAACCCGGCCGGCGTTCAGCAGATCGACAAGCTGGCGGCGGCGCTGGTTGAGCTCGAAAGGCAGATTCCGAGGGATATCAACTGGGTGCTACGCGTCGACGGCCACACCGACATACGCCCGATTGCGTCGGTCGAATTCCCGTCAAACTGGGAGTTGTCTTCCGCGCGCGCCATTTCGGTCGTGCGTCAGCTCATTTCCCAGGGTGTGCCGCCCGTGCGGCTCGTGGCAGCAGGATTCGGAGAGTTTCAGCCTTTCGACACCGGCAACACGGAAGAAGCCTACCGCCGAAACCGGCGCATCGAGCTGAAACTCACCGAAAAATAGGTCAGCCGAGACTAGCGGCGGCGGGCGCCATCGTCTTCCGGCAGGTGACCCGCGCAAAGGTCGCGGATACGGATATCCGACCCGGCAAAACGGCACGCTTCGGCCTTGACGGACGGATTCTGGCGCACACCGTTCGGACCGTTGAACGGATAGCCCGAGACATAGGCAATCAGCTTGTCTTCACAGTAGGGCTGGGGAATCCACGCGCCCGCGGCCGAGTTCCACATGTTCCGGCCCTGACACTTGATCGCCGCATCTGCGGGAACAGCGGACGTCAGGGTAAACAGGGAAGCCGCGCCGATTGCGGCGAGGGCAAAAGTCGTCTTCATCATCTCACACATCCTTGCATATCTGTGGCCGTCCAAAGCCACGTTGCATCGACTAATGCGTCCTGTCGGACACCTCGTTTCAGGGTTTGGGGGAGCAAACCTGAACCGAGCGGCTCAAATCGCCGTCTGTCCGGCAATTGGGGGCTGAATTTGGCGATTTCAACCCATCGGCGAGTCCAAATGCCTAGAGCACGGCGTCGGCGGCGAATTGCAGGTCGGCCAGACGGGCATAGACTCCGCGCTTTTTGCGCAACTCGCCATGGCTGCCCTGCTCGGCAATCAATCCTTCGTTAAGGACGAGAATACGGTCCGCACGCTGCACGGTTGCCAATCGGTGGGCGATCACGAGCGTCGTACGTCCTTCCATCACACGTTCCAGCGCCTTTTGCACCTCGCGCTCGCTCTCCGCATCGAGCGCGCTTGTCGCCTCATCGAGAAGTAAAACCGGCGCATCCCGCAGGATGGCTCTGGCGATCGCAATGCGCTGGCGCTGGCCGCCGGAGAGGGTGATGCCGCGCTCGCCGAGATGGGTCTCGTATCCGTCCGGCAGCGCCGTGATGAACTTGTCCGCGTAGGCGAGCTTCGCCGCCTTCTCGATATCGGCGTCGCTCGCGTCCGGCGCGCCGTAACGGATGTTCTCCCGGACCGTATCGGCAAAAAGCGCCGGCTCCTGCGGGACCAGTGACATGCGCGCTCGCAGGTCCTCGAGGCTCGTCTCGTCAACGGGGACGCCGTCAAGCAGAACCTTGCCTTTCTGGGGATCGTAGAACCGCAGGAGGAGCGAGAACACGGTACTTTTGCCGGCACCGGACGGCCCCACCAGCGCAACGGTTTCGCCCGGCGCCACCTTGAAAGATACGTCTTCCAGGGCCTGTTCGCCCGGACGCGTGGGGTAGGCGAACGAGACGCTTCTGAACGCAATTTCACCGCGCGGCGGCACGGGAAGCGGTTTGGGGTGCGATGGGGAGGCAATGGCGGACTTCTCGTCGAGCAACTCGCTCAAACGCTCGGCAGACCCGGCAGCCTGCTGGACCTCGCCCCAGACCTCCGACAGCTCTCCAAGCGCGCCTGCCGCGAACGCTGAATAGAGGACGAACTGCCCGAGACGTCCAACCGACATTGTTCCCGCAAGCACGTCCTGCGCCCCGTACCAGAGAATACCGACGACGCCGGCGAAAACCAGGAAGATGGTAATCGCCGTCAGTCCGGCGCGCGCACGCATCCGGGCCCGCGCCGCATCGAACGACCGCTCGACCGCACGCGCGAAGCGCGAGATCACACCACCCTCATATGTGAAGGCCTGCATTGTCTGGGCAGCGGCCAGGTTCTCGCCGGCAAAGGCGCTAGCGTCAGCCAGCGTGTCCTGTGCGGTCCGCGACAGGCGCCGGACGATCCGCCCATAGGCGATGAGCGGAAGCACGATGACCGGAATGACCGCGACGATCAGGATGGACAGTTTCACGCTGGTGACGAACATCATCACCACCGATCCGATCAGCATGACCGTGTTGCGCAGGGCCTGAGAGGCCGAGCTGCCGGCCGCGGCCTTGATCTGCGTCGTGTCCGCGGTCAGTCGCGACATGACCTCGCCGGAGTGATTCACTTCAAAGAACGATGGGCTCAAGCGGGCCAGATGCGCGAACACATCGTTCCGCACATCCGCCACGACACGCTCGCCGAGCCAGTTGACCGCATAGAAGCGGGTGGCGCTCGCGACGGCGAGCAGGGCGCCGATGCCAAGGAGCATGGCGAAATACTGGTCTATGAAAGAGGGATTATCGCCGGAAAAGCCGTAATCGATCATCCGCCGCACCGCGAGCGGCAAGGCGAGCATCGCCGCTGCGGACGTAACAAGGGCAACAAAGGCGAGCGCCACCATGGGCTTGTGGCGAATGATGTAAGGCCACAGGCGCGCGAGTGGCCGCAGTGAACGGCGTCCACCATTCTCTTGGTCGTTTTCTGCCAGTTCAGTGGTTCTAGATCGTCGGCGGGCCAACGCTTGAAAATGCCCTTGTCATCAAACGTACAATTTCACCGCGACCATGCCCGACGATTTGCGCGTAGGCAAGAGCACAGCCAACTGCCGGAAGCACACTGCTGACCGGCAAACGGCGAGGTAGGGTATGGATTTTATTGAAGAATCTGGCAAAAAATTTGTCCGCAATCGGGTCAATGCGAAACGTCGACTCCGAACTGCGACGAAACGTCTGGTCATTCGTCGGACCCAAATTATACTCAAATGATCTTTGAGTTTGCGTAAAATTTGCGCGCCCTGTCAGTTGCGCGCCGCGGTACCCTCTCTAGAATTCCTCTTTGAGCCAGGCATCTGCGGTCGTAAATGCTGGCTGAGGGAACAAAAAAAAGGAGAGTACCAATGAGAGTGCTGACCGTCGCGGTCGGGATCGCCGCATTAGTTTTGACGTCCGTTTTCACAACCAGAGTTCTGGCCGACGATCCGCCTCTCAAGGTGGCACTCGATGGAACCTTCGCGCCGCACGCCATGCCAAAGCTGGATGGCGGTACGGAAGGCTTCAATGTCGACCTTGCGAACGAGATTGGGAAACGCCTCGGTCGCAAGATGGACATAACGGCAGCCCAGTGGTCCGGTCTGTTGCCGGCGCTCCAGGCGGGCACCTACGATTTCATCGTCGCGCCGACCACGATGACCGACGAGCGCGCGAAGAACCTGCTGTTTACCGAAGGGTACCTGAATACCGACTACCAGTTCCTCGTGAAGAAGGGCGCGCCGAAGATCACCGCCCTTGACCAGCTCAAAGGCAAGACGATCTCCGTCAACAAGGGCTCGGCTTACGACAAGTGGGCGCGCGGCCTGGCGGACAAGATCGGCTGGAAGGTCGAATCGTACGGAACGAACACGGATGCGGTGCAGGCGGTCCTTTCGGGCCGCGCCTTCGCCAACGTGGCGGGCAACACGGTGATCGCGTGGGCCGCCAAGAAGAATCCGCAGCTCGAGCTCTCCTATCTGCATTCGACAGGGCGCATGTTCTCCATGCCGTTCCGAAAGGGCGATACGGAGATGCGCAACAAGGTCGAGAACGCGATCGAGTGCATGAAGCTCGATGGGACCATGACCAAGCTCTCGGAGAAGTGGTTTGGCGTGACGCCGGCGAAGGGATCGGCCGCCGTGACCGTGTTCGAAGGCTACGGCCCTCCGGGCATGCCGGGTCACGAAGACAGCAAGCACACGCCGAAATGTAGCTAAGCTCAATTCGCGCCCGGGCTGTCGGAGGCTCAAACGCCAACGGCCCGGGCGCGGATAACCTTCCGCAATCTCCAACCAGACAGGCAAACCTTGAGCGGCAGCCCGCCGATATTGCAGATCTCCGGATTGCGCATGAGCTTTGGCGCTCTCGAGGTGCTGAAAGGCATCGACCTGAGCGTCGCCGAGCGTGAGCTCGTGTTCATCATCGGACCCTCGGGCTCCGGCAAGAGCACACTGCTGCGGTGCTGCAACCGGCTTGAGGAGCCCAACGCCGGAAGCATCGTGGTTGATGGCGACGAAATCACCGCGCGCCGCGTCGATCTCAACAAGCTGCGCCAGCGCATCGGGATGGTATTCCAGCAATTCAACCTCTATCCGCATCTCACCGCACGCGCGAATGTCACGCTCGCCTTGCGCAAGGTGCAGGGGCTTTCACGGACCGACGCCGATGCGGCGGCGGACGCGGCCCTGGACCGCGTCGGCCTGATGGACAAGGCGGAGAGCTTTCCGGCGCAGCTGTCCGGCGGACAGCAACAACGCGTCGCCATCGCCCGGGCGCTGGCGCTCGAGCCCAAGATCATGCTGTTCGATGAGCCGACCAGCGCACTGGACCCGGAGCTTGTCGGCGACGTTCTCACGGTCATGCGCGAGCTGAAGGACACCGGGATGACGATGCTCGTGGTCAGTCACGAGATGCGCTTTGCCCGCTCGGCCGCGGACCGGGTCGTCTTCATGGACAAGGGTGTTGTCGTCGAAGAAGGCGCGCCCAACCAGCTCTTCAAACGCCCCAAACGGAAGCGCACGCGCGACTTCCTGCGGCAGGTCGAGCATTGAGTATCGGCCATGACGGCATTTGAGCGTTTCACCGACACTTTCTTCAACCCCGACGTCCTCGCGACCTATTGGCCGGTCATTGCCAAGGGTGTTCTCGTGACATGCCAGCTTGCGGTCGCCGTCGTCATCTGCGGGATCGCAATGGGCATGGCTCTCGCCGTTGTCCGGTCATACAGGCTCAAGGCCGTCAATTTCTTCATTGTCTGTTTCGCAGACATTCTGCGCGCGCTGCCCCCGCTCGTTCTGATCCTGCTGCTCTATTTCGGGCTGCCCAATGTCGGTTTCAATCTCTCGGGCTTCCTCGCCGTATGGCTCGTTCTCACACTGGTTCTGGCGGCGTTTACCGAGGAAATCGTCTGGGCCGGCATCCTGTCGGTCAACAAGGGACAATGGCAGGCCGCGCGCTCCACGGGGCTGAGCTTCACGCAGACGCTGATCTACGTGGTCCTTCCCCAGGCCATCCGTCTGACCGTGCCTCCCCTCACCAACCGCACCATCGCGATCACCAAGAACACCGCCCTGGGTACCGTGGTCGGCGTCGGAGAAATCCTGAACGAGGCGACGACGGCGCAGGCGTTTTCCGGCAATGCATCGCCGCTCATGCTCGGTGCGATTGCCTATGTGATGCTGTTCGTTCCGATCGTGTATGCGGGCCGGTGGATTGAGAACCGGTTTGCGTGGAAGAGGGCCTGAGATGGAACAGATCCTCACTCAGTTCTTCAACGTCAGCCTGATGGTGGACGCCTGGCCGATTGTCAGCCGGGGCCTTCTGATGACCCTGCTGTTGTGCATCGTCGTCGTCCCGCTCGGGTTCGCCGGCGGGTTGATCGTCGCACTCCTTGGAACCGTCAAACACCGCTGGGTGCGCTGGCCGCTGGTCGTCTATGTGGACTTCTTCCGCGCCATCCCTCCCCTGGTTCTGCTTATCGTCATCCATTCCGGCCTGCCGTTCGCGGGCATACGGTTTTCACCCTTTGCCTCCGTCTGTCTCGCGTTTTTTCTCAACAATTCGGCCTACTACGGTGAAATCCTGCGCGCCGGTATCGAGAGCATCGGCAAGGGCCAGGTGGACGCGGCCCGTTCGACCGGCCTGAACGCCCTGCAGGCGCAGGTTTATGTCGTCCTGCCCCAGGCCATCCGCAATGTGCTCCCCGACCTCGTCAGCAATACGGTCGAGGTGGTGAAGCTGACCTCGCTGGCGAGCGTGGTCGCCTTTCACGAGCTGCTCTATTCGGCGGAGATGGCGCGGTCCATCACCTATAACGCCTCGCCCATCGTCATGGCCGCGGGTCTGTATCTCCTCATGCTCTGGCCCGTGGTCCGTATGCTCAGCCGCTTCGAGCACCGCATGAGCTCGTAAGGCAGCCGGCGGCGCCTTTTCCGCATTCAGCCGACGTGGCATGGTCGTGCAGGGAGCGACGTGATGCCGGAGACGCCGGAAGAGACCGGAAGTTCTGAGGTCGGGCATTTGTGCCCTTTCTGCAAGGAACAGCCGCTGGAGGCGGCGGCGACGTTGCCTTCGGTGCGCGCCAACGGACTCGGCGCACAGTTCGATCTCAAGACCATCGCCGGGTGCCGCAAGTGCGTGCGCAAACAGATCGTGTTCCAGATACTAATGGCGAGTTTGCAGGGGTGGACGAGCCCTGCCGCGATCGTCGCCAACCCGGTCATGATCACCTACGCGTTCGTTCGCGCAGGGATCGTCAGGAAGGACGAGGTGCGCATTCGCAGGCTGCTTCGCGCCGCCGGCATCGACGACCCGAGAGATCTGCGGCGCCCGGTGCGCATCGCTTACGGTCTGGCCGCCGCGCTGATCACTTCAGACGGCAAGGTCTATCCGGAGGAGGTCGAAACCGCCGCGGCAATCGGCAAGGATCTGTTTCCCGACTTCGACGATGAGGAATTCCTGGCCGTGGCCGAAGCCAAGCGGGATCTGCCGACGCCCACCGACCTGGCGGTGCTCCTGAACGAAGTGGTCGACGCGAAAACCAAGCGCGCGGTCTACAAGTACCTGCTTGCCATCGCCGCCGCCGACAACGAAGTCGCGCCGGAAGAACACGCCATGCTCAAGATGGTCGCGGAAAACCTCGGGCTGGCCGAAACGGGCCAGGGATTTGACCGATCAGTCTAGAGCCTGTGCACCTTGTCGCGGGCCGAGGTTTGCGATATAGCAACGCGCAATCATGGACACAGGGCCTGATGTGCAGGCCACGACAAGGCGGATCGAACGTGCCGCCGGGTGCAGACGCGATGAAAAAAGACATACATCCCGACTACCACAAGATCAAAGTCGTCATGACCGACGGGACCGAGTACGAGACCTATTCGACCTACGGCTCGGACGGCGACACGCTCAAGCTCGATATCGACCCGAGCACGCATCCGGCGTGGACCGGCGGCAGCCAGCATCTGGTCGACCGCGGCGGACGTGTGTCGCGTTTCAAGAAGAAGTACGAAGGCTTTATCAAGTAAGCCGGCTCATCCAGAGCTTTTTCGATCAGGCGGACTCTTCGGGTTCGCCTTTTTTATCGGTTTTCCTGTCGGGCTGGATGTCGACCATCGGTCCGAACGCGTCCGACAGCCGCGACAACTGCTCGTCGATGGCCGGGTTGCTCTCACCGCTCGGCGCCGTCTGCAGTTCCGCACGCAGCATCTGGTCAAGCGCCATGACGCGCCGGTGCAGATGCAGGCTTGCCTGATTGAGTTCCTTCAACTGAAGCGGCAGGTGGGCGTAGGCTTCCTCGTCAATGGTACTGACGGTCGGCTGGAACTTGACCTTGTTCTGTTCCTCAAACGCCTGCTCCGGGGTCATTTCCCCTTCATTCACGGCGCGGCGGATCAACAGCCAGGATGCGAGCTGCATCAGCCGCGTGGTCAACCGCATGCTCTCGCTCGCATAGGCGAGAGAGGCGGGGCCGTCCAGATTCTTGGCTTCCTTGCGGCCATCACCATCCAGGTAGGCGGCCGTGGCTTCGACCAGCGCCATGCCTTCCTGGAAGACCGCCGAGAAATTTTCGGATTCCGCATATTTGTGACCAAACGGAATGGTCACATTGTCTCCCGAACTCGGAGAACCGGTGTTCGACTCACGCGACATACAACAAACGCTCCCCACCTCCGCGACTACAATCTCGCACACACACCGCAGAGGCCGACTTAGACAATTTGCGTGCAGGCGAGGTTAATACAAAACCGTAAAATTTTAGCTGACGAAGAAAAAAGAGCCGCGGGAACCGCGGCTCTGGAAGTTAACAGGGAGGCGTCAAACAGAGTGGACAGGAGCCACTCAAATCCAGATGACTGGATATGATGAATGTTAACCCTACACCTCCTAACAAAACGTTAATGGTAACCAAATTCCTGCCGGACTGGGTAAATTCCTCAGTAATATTCGTGCCTTAGCATTGAAAAAACTCAGTTTTTGAAAACCGAGGCGGCCGCGTCGCGCGATGATTCCTTCGCCTTGATCTCCGCCTCGATGCGGGCGATCTCGCCTTTGAGCCGTTCGGTCAGCTCTTTCAACTCGTCAATCGAGATGTTCGAGAGGTCACCGCCGAGTTCATACGCGGCGGGCTTGCGCGGCTCCAGTTCTTCCATATCCATTGGGCAACACTCCTTCTCCTCTCCCCGTTCGCCGTAAACGGTACCATCTGCGCGCCGGCATGCGGAGCGTCTTCTGACAGGACCACACTCACTTGAGGACGCGCGCAATCCGGGCTATTTGAGCGCCATACGCCTGACGTCCCTCATCCGTTCCACCTGAAAGCTGCTCCATGACCCCTCTGCCCGACACGATGACCGCCATTGCCATCACCGAACCCGGCGGCCCGGACGTCCTGCAAGCCCAGGACGTGCCGGTTCCGAAGCCGGGGTCCGGACAACTTCTGGTCAAGGTGGCATTTGCCGGCGTCAACCGGCCCGACGTCGCGCAGAGAAGCGGCTCCTACCCTCCCCCGCCGGGCGCATCGGAGCTGCCGGGGCTGGAAATCTCGGGAGAGGTCGTCGCGGCAGGGCCCGACACAAGCCGTTTCAAGGTCGGGGACACGGTGTGTGCGCTGACGTCGGGAGGGGGCTATGCGGAATACTGCCTCGCCGACGAACCGGCGACGCTGCCGGTACCCGAGGGCCTGACGCTCGAAGAGGCCGCCGCGCTGCCCGAGACCTTCTTCACCGTATGGCACAACGTGTTCGAGCGCGGCACGCTCAAGTCGGGCGACTGGCTGCTGGTGCATGGTGGCTCTTCCGGGATCGGTACGACGGCCATTCAGTTGGGCGTCGCGTTCGGAGCGAAGGTGCTTGCGACGGCCGGCTCTGCGGAAAAGTGCGCGGCCTGCGAGGACCTCGGCGCGACCCGCGCGATCAACTACAGGGACGAGGACTTCGTCGCCGTGACCAAGGAGGTCACCGACGGTCACGGCGCTGATGTCATTCTGGATATGGTCGGCGGCAGTTACATCGACCGCAATTTCTCCGCCGCGGCGATCGACGGGCATATCGTGCAGATCGCGTTCCTGGAGGGCGCGAAGGCCGAGGTGAACTTCGTACGCCTGATGCTCAAACGGCTGACCTATACCGGTTCCACCCTCAGGCCACGCACGGTCGAGGTGAAGGGCGGTATCGCCCGGGCGCTGCAGGAGCAGGTCTGGCCGCTGATCGAGGCCGGCAAGGTCAAGCCCGTGCTGAACAAGACCTATGACCTGAAAGACGCCTCTGCCGCGCACGCCTACATGGAATCGGGTGCGCATATCGGCAAGATCATGCTGCGCGTCGCGTGAGCCGCACCGATGGGTTCCAACACGAAGTTCACGATTGCCGTTCTGCCCGGTGACGGCATCGGCCAGGAAGTCATCCCCGCCGCGATCAGCGTCGTCGAGGCGGCCCGCGCGAAGGCGGGCGGCTTTGACCTGACCTACGAAACGCTGCCCGCGGGCGCCGGGCATTATCGCGACACCGGCGTCGACATGCCCGAGGAAACGCTGGAGAAGGCAAGGGCCGCGGACGCCATCCTGCTCGGCGCGATCGGGCTGCCGGATATCCGCCGTGAAGACGGCACCGAGATCTCGCCGCATCTGCGGATCAGGGAGGAACTCGGCCTGTATGCGGGCGTGCGGCCCGTCAAGGCGTATCCCAACACGCCGGCGCGGCTGGCCGACCCGCGCGCCGCCGCCATCGACATGGTCATCGTCCGAGAATCCACCGAAGGGCTCTTCTACACCCAGGGGCGCGGCGAGGTGATCGGCGACACGGAAGCGCGCGAAACCCTGCGGCTGACCCGGGCCACCTGCGAGAAGCTGTTCGATTTTTCCTTCCGTCTGGCGCAGAAGCGCAAGGCGCGCGGCAAGCCGGGCAAGGTGACATGCGTCGACAAGGCCAATGTATTCCGCGCGTTCGCCTTCTATCGCGGCATTTTCGATGAGCGCGCGCGGGATTTTCCCGACATCGAGACCGGATACAACTACGTCGACGCCCAGGCGCTCGACCTGGTGCGAAAGCCCTGGGAATTCGACGTCCTCGTCATGGAGAACATGTTCGGCGATATCCTCTCCGACCTTGCCGGCGGTCTCGTCGGCGGGATGGGGATGGCGTCGTGCGGCGAGATCGGGGACGCACATGGCCTGTTCCAGCCCGCACATGGAAGCGCACCGGATATCGCCGGCGAGGACAAGGCCAATCCGCTGGCCACGATCCTGTCCGCCGCGATCATGCTCGACTGGCTCGCCGACCGCTCGGGCAACGACAGCCTGACGCGTGCCGCGGCACTGATTGACGACGCCGTGGAGGCGGCGTTCGCGGGCGGAAAACTCCTGCCCATGGAACTTGGCGGTGATCACGGCACCGCGCAGGCAACGGACATCGTCCTCACGGCGCTGGACCGCCTCGACTGAACCGGGTCATCTCATTCGGGAAAGTACTGCGCCATGAGCCTGTCGCGATAGGCGACCAGATTCCCATGCCGTTTTGTCGCGTCGAGAAGCGGCGTATCGAACAGCTCGCACAGGAGGCTCGAAACCGTTGCGAAAACACTCGCGTCGGGTGCGCAGGGCTTGTCGCCCATCAGGTAAGGCTTGTCGGCAAGGAACGCGGCGATGCCGTCGATCCCCCGGGTTGCGAGCTCGGCGATCTCCGCTTCCGAATGGCGGCCCGTCCCCTGCCCCTTCAGATCGCGGCGCACCTGCCGCCGGACCATGGGGACGATCAGCGGCCGCATGACGGCCGGAACGGCTTCGAAGAACTGAACCGGACCGGCATTGAAGTTCTTGTCGATCATCCACCGGGTCTGGACGGCGGCCCAGTAGAGATTGTCCTCGCACAGCTTCTCGAACGCCCACGCAATGCCGCGGTCCGCCGCGCTCAGGCCCTCGTCGAAATCGATACCCCGCGTCTTCTCCAGATGCAGGCGGATGAATGTGGAATCGGGGATGATCGTTCCGCCGTCGTCCATATAGGGCGCCTTGCGTTTCGGCGCCTTCTGAAGATCGGCCGTATCCGTCTTGAATTCCACGCCCGCCATCTTGAGCAGCACAAGCGCCTTCATACAAAACGGCGACGGGTCGGGAAGACCGAACTTCGGGCCGAAGGTGTAGAGCGTGATCATCAGGAATTCTCTCCGTTTTCCGACGTGATGCCGGTTTGACTAGGACGCAACGTTGGGGCGAGCGTATGACGGAGACAGGCGATTGCGTCCGCGCGCGCTCCAGCCTATATAGAGTGCAATCCCCTTTATCGAGGAGTCGATTTAGCGCTTTTGCTCATGCCAGTGAGCAGGAGCAGAGAGGTCAGATTCATGTCCCGTATGCCACTGATGCCGAAGGCCACCGCCGTGTGGCTTGTCGAAAACACGTCGCTCACATTCGATCAGATCGCCGAGTTCTGCCAACTGCATGTGCTGGAGGTGAAAGGTATCGCCGATGGCGACGTGGCGCACGGTATCAAGGGCATGGACCCGATCTCGTCGGGCCAGTTGAGCCGCGAGGAAATCCAGCGGGCGCAGGAGGATTCGAAGTATCACCTGAAGATCTCCGAGCCCAAGGTCCAGATCCCGGTGGTGAAGACCAAAAAGGGACCGAAATACACACCGGTCTCGCGGCGCCAGGACCGCCCGAACGCGATACTGTGGCTGCTGCGCCAGCATGCCGAGTTGCGGGACAGCCAGATCATGCGCCTTGTCGGCACCACCAAGCCGACGATCGAGTCGATTCGCGAGCGCACGCACTGGAACTCGGCCAATCTGCAGCCCGCCGACCCCGTCACCCTGGCGCTGTGCACTCAGACCGACCTTGACCGGGAGGTGAAACGCGCCGCGCGCCGTGTGGAGCGCGAGCGCAAGGCAGCCGAAAAGGAAGCGATCAAGGCCGGCACGCTCCTGCCGACCGAAGAGACCGTTCCGGACAAGGAAAAGAAGAAAAAGAAGGAAGCAACGCTCGTTACCGCGGCCGAGCTCGCCGCACACAAGGAAGCCACCGAAGCCGCGGCGCTGGCGCTCAAGCGGGCCGACCTCGCCACCACCCAGCCCGCCGACAAGACCGCGGAAGAGCAGGCGGCGGAGGCCAAGGAAGAAGCCGAGTCGGTGTTTGCCAAGCTGGGAGAACTCAAGCAGAGCAACGACAACGAGGCAGAGGCCAAGGAGTAGCCGCGCGCCGGCGTTTCGTCAGCTCACGCCTGCATACTCTCATATGCGTCGTCGAAACGTATCGGCGGCGCGGTCACGGCCAGGTACACGAAAGGCGTGTTCCCGGTATTGGCGAATCCGTGCACGTCGCCGGCCTCGAACCGCGCGACCTGACCCGACTTGAACCCCCGAACCTGCGCATCACCCAGCAACAGCTCGCCGGTCCCGCTCAACGCGATCCATACCTGTTCCGAAGCTTCGTGCGCGTGCCGGTCCTGCACGGCGCCCGGCTCGACGGTCACCCGCGTGATTGTCAAACGCCGCGACGCGGACCTGTGCGGCGAGATGAGCTGCTCCGACACCACACCGGGGTTGGACAGCGTCATGAAATCGGTTTCCTCGAAGAACTCCATTGATCACCTCCTCGTTGCCGCCGCCACACTGGCCATAACGCATTAGAAAAGCTAGCCTTACGGGCGCCGAACAAGGGGGGAAACGGGATGGCAGTCGAACCGCTCGGTCGGGATACCATCATCGGCATGTTTGCGATGGCCGTCGGCACCTTCGTTGTCGCGAACGATTTCACGGCTTTGTCTGTCGCCATCCCCGCGATCGAGAAATCCTTCAATACCGACGTCACGACGGCGCAATGGGTGATCAACAGCTACGCCATGGTCTTCGGCGTCGTTATCGTGACCGGCGGCCGGCTTGCCGACATGTTCGGCCGGCGGCGTATCTTTTTCATCGGCGCGAGCATTTTCGCCGTGTTTTCCGTGATCGGCGGGCTGGCGCCCGATGTCAGGCTGCTGCTCGTTTGTCGCGGGATCATGGGCATAGGCGGGGCAATGATGTGGCCCGCCGTCATGGGCATGACTTACGAGATCGTGCCGGACAGCCGCGCCGGGCTCGCCGGCGGCCTCATCATCAGCGCGGCCGGCATCGGCAACGCGGCCGGTCCGCTGCTCGGAGGATTTCTGACCGACACGCTTGGCTGGGAGTGGATCTTCTTCATCAATCTTCCCGTGGCCCTGCTCGGAATGGTCACCGTTCTGATGGTCGTACCGCGCGACAAGCCGACCGCGCCCGGTGAGCGGATCGACTATGGCGGAACCGTCGCCCTCACTGTCGGACTGCTGGCGCTGTTGCTTGCCCTCGACTGGGGCGTTGACCGCGGCTGGACCGATCCCGTGATCCTTTTGCTGTTCGCCGTCTCTGCGGCCTCGCTCGCCGGATTCGGCATTTACGAGAACCGGGTCGGTGAGAGGGCACTGGTGCCGGATTCGGTAATGAAGAACCTGACCTTCGCGATGTGCACGCTGACGACCCTCATGATCGCGGCGGTCTTCTTCGGTGCGCTGCTTTATCTGCCGCAATTCATGACCAAGGAACTGGGCTTCACGGCCATCGGTTCGGGAGCCGGGTTGCTGCCGATGATGCTGACCTTCGCGCTGGTTTCGTTTGTTGCCGGACGGGTCTACGAAGCCTTGGGCGCGAAGCTCATCGTATCGGTCGGCGCCGCGTGTCTGGCCGGCGGGATGTTTCTCCTGTCCGCGATCCGGCCTGACACCACCTACGGGCAACTCGTGCCGGGCATGCTGGTTCTCGGTATCGGCATCGGTCTGTTCTACTCGTCGGTCACGACCGCAGGCGTGACCGCGCTCGATCCGTCACGGTCCAGTCTCGCCGGCGCCATCATCTACATGGCAAACGTCGCCGGCGGCGCCATCGGGCTCGGATTGAATACGGCCATCGTCGCCACGTCGGCCTCGCTGATCGGCGGCATCAGCAACGCGTTCATCGTCAATGGCTGTTTGGCCGTTGTCGGCGTGGTCATCGCCATCGTGTTCATCGGCGGCCCGATCGACAAGGCTCGTATCCGTGCCCTGCGCCATCACCACCGCGCGCATACGTGACACACGCTGCCTGCGCGCCCGCTCCAATTTGATCGAAAAGGCCCTAGTTGCTTCCGGTGCCGCGTGCCGCCCTTTGCGAAAATCCCCGGTGCCCGCCGGTTGCAATCGCATCGCGTTGAAGCCGCTCGATCATGAACGCCGCGACCTCTTTCTCGCTGTCCGGATTCCAGTGCGGATCGAAAAGATGCCGCCCGAGCTCAGGCACATGGCCCTTGAATTCCGGCAGACTCGCGAAAAAGCCCTCGAGCCGCTGAACGAGCGGCCGGTCCTTGGGCAAACGGAAGCTGTTGGTGTGAAACAGGACATACTCCGCCCCGGCATCCTGGGCTGTGCGGCGCAGCTCTTTGAGCGTCTCGATGTGGGCGTCGAGCTGCTTCGAGACAAACGGATACGTCTCCGGATCGAGAAGCAGCAGGTTGAACTCATAGCGCCAGCGAAGATGGTCCGGTTTCAGACCTTCGAGAATCAGCCGCCGCTTCTCGACCTGATTTTCGACGGTGAATGCCGCGTGCAGAAGGCTGGGGAGCACGAGCGTCCGTTTCTTGGCCGGTTCGCGATTCAAGGCGTGGTCCGGCAGATCGGCACCCGTTTGAGCATTGTCCTTCAGGTGCTTTCCGTCACTGAGCCGGACCCGCTGGAAATCATCGAAGCGTTCGCCGTCCCGAACCGTTTCCGACGGGAAGATGAAATCGTCGTTGAAATCGGTCGTGTCATAGAGATGGATGACCGTCTTTGGAGGATGCGGCAAGCGCGTCAGCAGGTTCTTCAGGTGATGAAGCTGGTACCTGGTACCGACCCCGGAAACACCACACTTCAGCACGCGAATGCCCGTTTCGCGTTCGATGATGCTGGTCCACTTCGCGTCCAGCGGATTGTAACCCCATGTGAAACTGTCTCCGATCGCAAGAATGAAGGGTTCGTCTTTCTCGAGGTCCAGAGGCTTGTCGAAACAGCCGAGCTCGTTCGAGAAGACCTTGTGGCCGGGACCGCGAAACTCGAACCAACCATCGGGATGGTTCGGACTGATGCGCACACCGAGCGCGCTGTCGGAGACATAGTAGGTTGGAGGCATATTCGCCGCCGGGTTCCGGGCGGCATCGAACGGGGTAAAGCGCAGACCCAGCTCGATCAACACCAGAAGGACGGCAATCACGCCCACGTTCCACGCCGCTATCGCCAGCACTCTCTTCACTGTGAGGTGACCCCCCATTTGTCGTCGCAACCATCGGTTGATCTGCCCGGAACGGCAACAACGGCTATTTGAACAAAACTGAGCTTCACGGCTCAACAAAAATCCGCGCGGCGCGGGTTATGAGATCGAAACATGGCGATTTTTCACGCAGTGACTTTTCATGCATTCCTGTCATCGAAAGGTTCAGCCAATCCGCTGTGCAGGCGGGCTATTGCTTCACATCGACCGTGTAGTTCAATGCAAGCCGCCCGCCGTCGGCATAGATCGTCGTGCCCGTGATGTAGCTGGACTCATCGCTTGCCAGGAACGCGGCGATCGCAGCCACCTCCGAAGGTTCACCGAACCGGCCGATGGGTGTGCGAGACAGAATACGGTTCGAAATCTCCTTGTCGGTCGCCACCTTCTCGAGCATTTCGGTCATGATTGAGCCGGGGCCAATCGCATTCACGCGAATGCCGCTCGGAGCGAGCGCCAGTGCCATCGCCTTCGTCAGTTGCGCCAAACCGCCTTTCGCCACCGTGTAAGCCAGATGGTCCGGTAGTGCAAACACGGCGTTGACCGACGACATGTTGATGATCGTGCCGGGCACGCCTCCACCCTCGACCTGCGCCACCATCTGTTTTGCGACAATCTGGCCGGCCAGAAACGGTCCCTTGAGATTGGTTTTGAGAACCGCGTCGAACTGCTCCTCCTCGAGCTCGAGAAACGGTGCGCTGTCGAGTTGCGCGGCATTGTTGATGAGAACGTCGATGCGACCATGGGCGTCGACGGCCTGAGCCACCATGTTGCGGACATCCAGCCGCTCGCCGACATTGCATTCGATGAAGATCGGCGGTTCACCGTCGCTCGAGAGCGTCTTCGCCGCCTCCTTACCGCCCTTCTCGTCGATGTCTGCCAGGATCACCTTCGCGCCGTCGGCAATGAAACGTTCCGCGCACGCATAGCCGATGCCGCGTGCTCCACCCGTGATGATCGTAACCTTGCCGTTCAAATCCATGACGCGCACCTCCCGTTGCGAGCCCGCACGCTATGCCCACCGCCATCGCGGAGCAAGAGCGGTCTTACGCATCGCCGCCCGTGACAGGGCTGACGAAGGGCCTCGACTTCGCAAGAAACGAATGGCGCGGACAACCGGGCAGTCGTGCGCGGGCCCGACGCGGCGCGTGCGTGCCGCTATGCGCACGCCGGGCCGCTGCGACACCTCACTGCTTGTATCGCTCGAACAGCTCCACGAGCTCGTTGAACTTGATCTTCTGTTCCTTCTCGCTGCCACTGCTGATCGCCTCGGCGACGCAATGATCGGCGTGATCCTTGAGGATTTCGGTTTCCACCTTGTTCAGGGCCGACTTGATGGCGCGAAGCTGGGTGAGGATATCGATGCAATATCGTTCGTCCTCGATCATGCGCGCGATCCCGCGCACTTGCCCCTCGATCCGGGACAGGCGGGACAGGCAGTCTTTGTGACGTGGTTTCACGGCGGCGCTTGCCTCCTTTGCCGGCATCAAACTTCGCGGTTGAAACCGGATAAGCGTTCACATACCTTATAGGGGTATATGGTATCTGACAAGACCAAGGCCTCTTTCGATGAGTCAGAGCTGCTGTCACGAAACGAAGACCCGACAAGAGTCCCAGACGGCCACCGCGATCGATCCCGTCTGCGGCATGACCGTGGACGTAGCGGGCGCGCAGCACACGACGACCCACGACGGCACGCGCTACTATTTCTGCCGCGCGGAGTGTCAGCAGAAGTTCGAGGCCGATCCGCAAGCCTATCTCGGCGAGCGCAAGGAACCCGAGCCTGCGCCTCCCGGAACCCTCTACACGTGCTCCATGTGTCCGGAAGTTGTGCAGGAGGAACCGGGCGCATGTCCCATATGCGGCATGGCGCTCGAACCCATGGGCCTGCCTGCCGCCGACGCGGGCCCGAATCCGGAACTTGTTGATTTCACGAGGCGTTTCTGGGTCGGCATCGCCTTTTCGATTCCCGTACTGATCCTTGCAATGGGACCGATGATCGGCCTGCCGGTCCGCGACTGGCTCGGTCACCGCATGGCGGCGTGGCTTGAACTTGCATTCGCCACACCCGTCGTCCTTTGGGTCGCGAAGCCCTTCTTCGAGCGGTGCTGGGCCTCTTTCGTCAACCGCGCCGCGAACATGTGGACGCTGATCGGCATCGGCGTGGGCGCCGCGTATCTCTATTCGGTCGTCGCGGTCGTCGCGCCCGGTCTCTTTCCAGAGGCGTTTCGCGACGCGTCCGGCTCGGTCGCGGTCTATTTCGAGGCCGCGGCGATGATCATCGTCCTGGTGCTCGCCGGCCAGATTATGGAACTGCGGGCGCGGGAGCGCACCGGAGACGCCATCCGCGCCCTGCTCGATCTCGCCCCGAAGACGGCTCTACGCGTGACGAAGGGCGGCGCCGACGAGGAGGTGGAGCTTGACGAGGTTCAGGCCGGCGATCACCTGCGCGTCCGTCCCGGCGATGCCGTGCCGGTGGACGGCGTGCTCGTGGACGGGCGTTCATCCGTGGACGAGTCGCTTCTCACGGGCGAGGCGGTGCCGGTGGAGAAAGCGCAAGGCGACCCTGTCACCGGCGGCACGCTCAACAAGTCCGGCAGCTTCGTCATGGAGGCGAAACGGGTCGGCGCCGAGACGGTTCTTTCGCAAATCGTCACCATGGTCGCCGACGCGCAACGCAGCCGCGCGCCGATCCAGAAAATGGTGGATGTCGTCGCCGGCTATTTTGTTCCGGCCGTCGTTGCGGTCGCGATCATCGCCTTCGTGGTCTGGTCGATCTGGGGGCCCGAGCCGGCGATGGCTTACGGATTCATCGCTGCCGTCTCGGTGCTGATTATTGCCTGTCCATGCGCCCTCGGCCTGGCAACGCCCATGTCGATTATGGTGGCCACCGGTCGCGGCGCGCAGGCCGGCGTTCTCATCAAGGATGCGGAGAACCTGGAACGCTTTGCCGCCGTCGACACGCTCATCGTCGACAAGACGGGCACGCTCACGGTCGGCAGACCGGAAGTGACCGACGTCGTCGCAATCGGCAAGCACAAGCAACGCGACGTTCTCAAATATGCCGCCGCCCTGGAACTCGGCAGCGAGCACCCCCTCGCGGAAGCAATCGTCGGCGCCGCCCACGCGCAGGACCTCTCACTGCCCAAATCGACCGCCTTTGAGGCGGTCACCGGCAAGGGCGTCAGGGGCAAAATCGGCCGGACCGCGGTCGCCCTCGGCAACGCGGCCATGATGCGCGATGAACTCGGACTGGACGCCGATGCGCACCAAGGGCAGGCCGACGCGATGCGCGGCGACGGCAAGACCGCCATGTTCGTGGCAATCGGGAAGGACATTGCCGGGATCATCGCCGTTGCCGACCTGATCAAGGAAACGACACCGGACGCCCTCCGCGCTCTGCACGAAGAGGGGTTCCGCATCGTCATGGTCACGGGCGACACGGAGCGCACCGCGCAGGCCATTGCTTCACGGCTCGGCATCGACGAGGTGCGTGCCGATGTTCTTCCCGACGAGAAGGCCAGGATCGTCAAAGAACTGCAACACGATGGCGCGCGGGTCGCCATGGCCGGCGACGGGGTCAATGATGCGCCCGCCCTCGCCCAGGCGGATGTCGGCATCGCCATGGGAACGGGCGCCGATGTCGCCATTGAAAGCGCCGGCATCACGCTCCTGAAGGGCGACCTCACCGGCATTGTCCGGGCGCGCAGGCTGTCCGAACAGACCCTGCGCAACATCAAGCAGAACCTGTTTTTTGCCTTTGCATACAATACGGTAGGCGTGCCGGTCGCCGCCGGCATACTGTACCCGGCGCTCGGCGTTCTGCTCTCGCCGATGGTCGCCGCCGCCGCAATGAGCCTGTCGTCGGTATCGGTGATCGGCAACGCGCTCAGGCTGCGCAACGCGCGCCTTTGAGACGGCGCAAGGGCGATGCGCCGCATCGATTTCGCACGGCATTGCCTTAATTATGGCGGTGAGGCAGACAACTGTCTTCCCCGGAAATTCAACGCTTGCCATAATAACGCCTAACTGAAGGCGAGTTATGGGATGCGGGGGCATTTATCAAGCTTGTCAGGAGGGAACACTAGGATGAGCTTCAAGACGCGCACGAAATTCTACCTGGCGCTGCTGCTTGCGTTTGTGATCGCGGGCACGACGGCCTACGCCCAGCAGCGACAGCTTTCACCTTATGAGAAGCAGCGATTTGACCGGAACCGCAGCGCGGTCAGCATTATCGGCGGCGGCATCAACGGTACCTACATTCGCTACGCGACGGACATCGCCAACGAGCTCGACGACCTGAAGGGCAACGAAATGCGGGTCCTTCCGATCATCGGCCGCGGCGGCGGACAGAATGTCATCGACATCCTGTTCCTGCGCGGCATTGACATGGGATTGACGCAGCAGGATCACCTGGCGTTCTTCAAGAACCTCGATCCAGCCCTTTACGGCGATATCGACAATCGCGTCCGCTATGTCACCAAGCTCTACAACTCCGAATACCACCTGGTCGCCCGTACGGACGTCAAGAAATTCGATGACCTGAAGGGCAAGACGGTGAACTTCTGGCGCCCCTGGAGCGCCACGGATATCGGCAGCCAGACCATCTTTCGCCTGATCGGCGTCGACGTGAAGCCGATCTACATCGATACGGCCAGCGCACTGGAGAAAGTCAAGAGCGGCGAGATTGCCGCGACCGTACTGCTCGCGGGCGCGCCGGTTCCGGGTTACGCGAAGATAAAGCCGGAGGAGGGCCTGCATATCGTCCCGCTCGGGCCGAACAGCCTTTCGCCGGAGCAGAACGCCAAGCTGCTCGAGGTCTATCTGCCGACGAAGCTGACCCACGAACAGTATCCGAACATCATTCCACAGGGCCAGGAAGTCGAGTCCTACGCCAGCGGCGTGGTCCTTGCTGTCTATAACTGGAAGGAAGGTTCGGACCGCTACAAGAAGGTCGCGCGCTTCGTCGACAAGTTCTTCGCCAAATTCCCGAACTTGCAGAAACCACCGCGGCATCCGAAGTGGACAACGGTCAATCTGGCGGCAAACATTCCGGGCTGGACCCGGTTCAAGCCCGCCCAGGAATGGCTCGATAATCCGGCCAATCGCAAACAGCCCGAGCCCGCGAGGGATGCATTCGCCGCGTTCCTGAAACAGAACGGCGGATCCGGGCAGAACTACTCTGAAGCGGAACTCGAAGCCCTCTTCAAGAAGTTCTCGGCCTGGTGGGCGACGCAACAGCGATAACCAGCTCACTCATATTTGAACAACACGGCCGGCCCCTCCGGGGGCCGGTCTTTTTTTGTGGCACTGGCGGCAAATTCGCGTCGAGGCGAGTGGTCATGCTATCTTGCGATCCGCCGACCCACCGCGGCTCACGCCGACCGATCCTCCGATGCCCTCGACCGCCGGAACAGCAAAGATCATCGAAACCCTGCGCTCGCCGAACTATGGCAGCTACGTCATCGGCAACGGCATCTCGCTGATCGGCACCTGGATGCAGCGTATCGCCGTCGGCTGGCTGACGTGGGAGCTGACGGGCTCGCCCTTATGGCTCGGCATCATTGCCTTCGCCGATCTGTTTCCGGCGGTGATCATCGGTCCGATCAGCGGGGCGATCGCCGACCGGCGGGACCGCCTGCGTCTGGTTCAGGTGTCTCAGGGACTGTCCTGCGTGCAGGCGGCCACCCTTTTCGCCCTCTCCGCGGCAGGGGCGATCGACGTGTACGCCCTCGCGGCCCTGTCGCTGTTTCTCGGGATCGTCACGGCGGTGAACCAGCCGGCCCGTCTCGCCCTCGTGCCCAGCCTGGTGCACGCCCACCAGCTCAACTCGGCGATCGGCATCAACTCGGTCATTTTCAATCTCGCACGGCTGATCGGCCCGGCGATCGCCGGCGTCATCATCGCCAGCGGACACGTCTCCTGGGTGTTCGCAATCAATGCCGTCTCGTTCGCGTTTTTCCTGTTTATTCTCATGAACTTACGGCTGACGCGACCGTTCGTGACCAAGCGGAAACGCAAGCATTTCATGGCCGACCTGATGGACGGTTTCGTCTATGCCGCCCGCGACCCGCGCCTGTCGGCACTCCTGGCACTCAACATCGCCATCGGTCTCGGCGCGCGCCCGTTGGTCGAGCTGCTGCCCGGCCTCGCCGCCGCGGTCTTCGGCGGCGGACCGCAGACCCTTGCCCTGCTGACGGCAACGCTTGGCGGCGGCGCCATCATCGGCGGCCTCTGGCTTGCCGGACGCAACCACGAGGGCGATCTGACCGGAACGGTTCTCGCCGCCGCTTTCGTGCTCGCTCTGGCCCTGATCGCGTTCATTGCCACGACCGAAATCTGGATCGCCGTGGCGGCCATGGTCGTGCTCGGCATGACCATGTCGATCGCCGGCGCGGGCATCCAGACCCTGCTGCAATTCCATGTCGACTCGGACATGCGCGGCCGCGTGCTCAGCATCTACGGACTCATCCTGCGCGGCGGCCCTGCGATCGGCGCCTTGACCATGGGCTCGCTTGCGGAGTTCCTCGGGTTGCGATGGCCGCTCGCCGGGGGTGCGGTGATCGTGGCCGCGGCGGCGCTCTGGATCACGATCCGCTCCAATCGCAAGTCCTGACGTCCGCGCACGGGAGGCTCCTGGCCGAATTCGGGCAGCATTGCGGCAATCGCGCGGCGGCCTGCCGCACGACTGATCCGATCCCGGGACGCTCGCGTAAGTGGCGTATCAACCCCCAATCTCCAGGAGGAAATCAATGACGCTTCTTCGCAATCTGATGTTTGCACTGCTTCTGATCGTGCCGGCCTCGGTCGCACAGGCAGGCAGCAAGGACATTGTCGACACCGCCGCCGGCGCTGGTCAGTTCAACACCCTCGTGGCCGCGGTGAAGGCCGCAGGTCTCGTCGACACCCTGAAGGGCACCGGCCCGTTCACGGTCTTCGCACCAACTGACGAGGCTTTCGCCAAGCTGCCGGACGGAACGGTCGACGATCTTCTCAAGCCCGAGAACAAAGAGAAACTCGTCGCGATCCTGACCTACCACGTGATCCCGGGCAAGGTGATGTCCGGCGACATCGCCGGCAAGAAGACCGACGTCAAGACGGTCCAGGGCTCCAACATCGCAGTCGATGCGACCAAGGGCGTGAAAGTCGACAACGCGAAAGTGACCAAGGCCGACATTGCGGCTTCGAATGGCGTGATCCACGTCATCGACACGGTCGTCATGCCGAAGTAACGGCGCGACACCTGTGCAGGGTCTGAACGGGCAGCGGGCCAGTCCCGCTGCCTTTCACTGCCCCGGTATGCCCCGCTCCTTCAGCGCATCCGTGATCTCGCCGAGGATGGCCGGATCGTCGATGGTGGCAGGCATCTTGTACTCTTCGCCATCGGCGATGCAGCGCATCGTGCCACGCAGGATTTTTCCCGAACGCGTCTTGGGCAGGCGCGCCACGGCGAGGACGAGCTTGAAGGCGGCGACCGGTCCGATCTTCTCGCGCACCAGTCCCACCACCTCTTTCTCGATTTCCGCCGGGTCCCGGTTGACGCCGGCGTTGAGGACCATGAACCCTGCCGGAATTTGTCCCTTGAGCTGATCGGCGATGCCGATGACGGCGCATTCGGCGACATCCGGATGCGAGGCGACGACCTCCTCCATGCCGCCCGTCGACAGCCGATGGCCGGCGACGTTGATGATGTCGTCGGTGCGGGCCATGACGTAGACATATCCGTCTTCGTCGAGGTAGCCGGCGTCAGCCGTCTTGTAATAGCCGGGATACTCTTCCAGGTAGCTTTCCCTGAACCGCTCATCCGCGTTCCAGAGCGTCGGCAGGCACGCGGGCGGCAGCGGCAGTTTGATGGAAATGGCGCCGATCTTCCCGGTCTCGACCTGGTTGTTGGCCTCATCGAGAATGTGGATCTCGTAACCCGGCATCGGCACCGTGGGCGAACCGTGTTTGACCGGAAGAGCGCCCAGCCCCATGGGATTGCCGGCAATGGTCCAGCCCGTCTCCGTCTGCCACCAGTGATCGATGACGGGCACCTTCAGATTGTCCTCGGCCCACTGGATCGTGTCCGGATCGGCGCGCTCGCCCGCCAGGAACAGGGTCCGGAAATTCGACATGTCGTACTTGCCGATGAATTCCGCCTTCGGGTCGACCTGCTTGATGGCGCGGAACGCCGTCGGCGCGGTGAACATGGCGGCGACGTTGTGCTCCGAGATCACGCGCCAGAACACGCCGGCGTCCGGCGTGCCCACGGGCTTGCCCTCGAACATGATCGTCGTGTTGCCGTGGAGCAGCGGCGCATAGACGATGTAGGAATGACCAACGACCCAGCCGACGTCCGATGCCGCCCAGTACACCTCGCCGGGTTCCACGTCGTAGATGTTCTTCATGGTCCAGTACAGCGCGACCATGTGCCCGCCATTGTCGCGCACGACGCCCTTGGGCTCGCCGGTGGTACCTGACGTGTAGAGGATGTAGAGCGGGTCCGTCGCCGCCACGACGACGCAGTCCGCGCGTCTTCCGTCCGCCTTGGCCTGCGCGACGCTCTCCGCCCAGTCGTGGTCCCTTCCCTCGACCATCGAGGCTTCCGCCTGCTCACGCTGCAATACGAGGCAGGCGTCGGGTTTCGAGGACGACAGATCGATCGCCTCGTCAAGCAGGGGCTTGTATTCGACGACCCGGCCCGGCTCGATACCGCAGGACGCGGTCAGGATCGCCTTCGGCTGGGCGTCGTCGATCCGGGTCGCCAGTTCGTTGGGTGCGAAACCGCCGAACACCACCGAGTGAATGGCGCCGATCCGCGCGCAGGCAAGCATGGCGAACGTGGCCTCCGGGATCATCGGCATGTAGATGATCACGCGGTCACCCTTTTCCACGCCCATGTCCTGAAGCACCGCGGCCAGCGCGGAGACTTCGTCCAGAAGCTCCGAATAGGTGAATTTCTGCTGCGCGCCGGTGATGGGGCTGTCGTAAATCAGGGCAAGCTGATCGCCGCGCCCGCGTTCGGCATGGCGGTCGACGCAGTTGTAGCAGGTGTTGCATTGGGCGCCGACGAACCAGCGTCCGTAAATGCCCGCATCCGGGTCGAAAACCTTCTCCGCTGGTTTGATCCAGTCGATCTTCTTTGCGGCCTCGCCCCAGAATCCTTCCGGATCCTGCAGCCAGCTCTCATAGACGTCCCTGTACCGGCTTGCCATTGAACCCTCCCCTTGTGCTGCCGGACGGCCATGGCCAACGTGTGATCAACCGTCCCGCCGTTTCTTTTTATTCAATTCCGCCGTCGCGCGCGAGGGGGAGCGGAGCAAGTGCCGCAGCCTACTTTTGATCTAGAAGGCTCTAGCCCGAAAGCCTAATGAGCGTTAGAAGCGCACGTTGCCCCGCTCCGGTTCAAATCCATGATCACCGATCCGATATTCTACGCCGTCGCCATCCCTGCCGTAATCCTCGTTGGCCTCGCCAAGGGCGGGTTCGTCGGCGCCTTGGCGATGCTCGGCGTGCCGCTCATGGCGCTCGTCATTTCGCCGGTGCAGGCGGCGGGCATCCTGCTGCCGATCCTGATCGCCATGGACGTGTTCGCCCTGTGGAGCTATCGCGGCGTCTACCACCTGCGGAACCTGAAGATCCTCATTCCGGCCGCGCTGGTCGGCATCGGCATCGGCTACCTGACGGCGGCCTACGTGTCGGAGGCCCATGTCAGGCTGATCGTCGGGCTCATCGCCTTCATGTTCACGCTCGATTACTGGTTCGAGTGGAGCGGTTCGCGCAAGGCCAAACCCAACATCGCCAAGGGTGGGTTCTGGGGCGCAACGGCCGGGTTCACCTCGTTCGTGTCGCACGCGGGCGGGCCCCCGCTGCAGATGTACCTGTTGCCGCAACGTCTCAACCCGCGTCTCTTCGTCGGCACCAGCGTGATCTTCTTCACGGTGGTCAACTGGATCAAGGTGGTCCCCTACGCCGCCCTCGGGCAGCTCGACACGACCAACCTCACCACGTCGCTGGTTCTCGCGCCGCTGGCGCCGCTGTCGATCTTCGCCGGCGCCTGGCTCGTCAAGACCCTCCACATGGAGACCTTCTACAAGCTCGCCTATATCGCGATCTTCATCGTCTCGCTCAAGCTGATTTGGGACGGTTCGGTGGCGCTGTTCTGGACTTAGAGCCTTTCAGCACGTGGCGCGAGGGCGGAATGGATTCCCGCCATAGCCTGTCCCCGCGAAGGCCGGGGCGGGAATGACGAAGGGAGAGCTGCGCCGGGGGCCACAACCGGAATGACGGCTGAGGGTGAGTCCCCGCGCATTGCCATTCTCTAACCGTCATCCCGGACAAGCGGCGGCCCGTGCGGCCGGTCAGCCCGTGATCCAGATCCGCCGCGCGATCCGGGATCCAGCTCTTGCCGGCGATGCGTGTGGCACGTCACTTCTGGATCCCCCGGCTGAAGCCTGCCCCCGCGCAGGCGGGGGCCGGAATGACGATGAACTGGACTCCCGCCTTCGCGGGAGTTTCGGTGACGTGTGAAGGCGAACAAGGACCGTGTCCCCTCCCCTCAGAACGTCCGCGTGCCCTTGACGAAGATGCCGTGGCTCTGGACGTCGTCGCCGAAGCGGCCCTCATAGCCGGCGGAGACCGTGGAGTCCTGCCCGTTGAACAGGGTGAGACCCGCCTCAAGGTCGGCATACACGTCGTCGAACTCGGAACTGGTCTCGAACGCGCCGACACCCGCAGGCGCACCGACGAAGCTCGCCAGCAGCGACTGGTCGGTGTCGCTGTAGAAGGTGACGCCGGCCCGGACGTAAGGCCGGATCGCCCGCCCGTAGCCCTGGTCGATGGTGGCGCCGAGTTCAAGGGCGGGCGTGACGGAGAAATAGGTCTCGTCCGATCCCGACACGTTGAGGTTGGCCGCGCCGCCGCCCGTCTCCTGGACCGACTCGCGTTCGACATGGGTGACGTTCACATCGACGAACGGCTTGGCGTACCAGGACCCGCGGTCCATCAGATAGGCCGCGTGGAAGGTGGCCCCCATATGGTCCACGTCGAAGCTCGATCTGGCGGTCGCATTGAACCCGCCGAAGTCGAGTGACCGCGCCACGTCGGTGCCGCTGGAACCGACGGAGCCGACCAGTGCCAGCAGGGTCGGGCCCGACTGATACTTGATGACACCGCCGAACATGTAGCGGTCGCTATTAGCGGACGCACCGGTTTCGGTGTCGAGTCTGCCGTTCTCGTAGGCGGCGGCGAAGCCGAGGGTCCATTCCGGCGCGACCGCCACCTGGATGCCGCCGGAGAAGCCGTTGGCGTCTTCCTCGAAGCCGATATGCTCAAACGTGCCGTCGCGGTCCATCCAGCGCCCGTCATAGCGCAGCCACATGCACTGGCCCTGGCTGATGGCGGTGTAGCCGGGCCCCGCCTGCGGGCAGCTCAGCAGCTTGTCGTTGAAGCGCTCCGCGGCGAACAGAGCGGCGGTCTCGGTGTTGAGGTAGACCTCGGGGATGAGCTGATCGAGCGCGGCAATGTAGTCCGGCACCGTCACGATGCCGTTCAGCAGTGCGTGGATCACCGGAGCGACCCCGCCGATACCGGCGGCGAAGACGTCATTCAGGTTCTCCCCCAGATTGGTCTGGTTCTCGTTGAGAATGACGACGGGACCATCACTTTCAGGCTCAGCTCCGGGATCAGGAGCAGGGCCACCGCCGGGACCGGGCGGATCACCAGGACCAGGACCAGGACCAGGGCCAGGGCCAGGGCCGGGGCCGGGACCAGGGCCAGGGCCGGGACCAGGGCCAGGGCCGGGACCAGGGCCAGGACCGGGACCAGGAGGCGTGAAGTCGACTTCGGTGTTCAGCACCACGTCGTTGGCGTTGACCGACAAGGATGCCTGCAGCACCGGGCTGGCGATCACCACGCCGAGGTTGTTGGCGGTGACGCCGCCAGCAGCCGAGACGATGGTGTTGGACTGCGGGCCCGGCGCCGGATTGAGCGCGTACACGCGGACATTGCCGGCGAGGTTCGCGGTTCCCGACACATTGATGCGGTCGGCGGTCCCCGCCGTGCTGTCCACGTCCACATCAAAGACGCCGGACGCGGTCTGGACGAGGTTGCCCGTCAACTCAGTCGTCACGACCGTGTCCAAACCGCCCGGCGACAGCGTGCCGGCGTTGTTCAGCAGCCCGCCCGTGTCGAGATCGATAGCTGCGGCGGAGTTGAACAGCCCGCTCGCCTGGTTGTTGAATTCGTTGTTTCCGCCGCCGGCATCATCGAGTCTCACGTTGCCCGTGACCGTACCGGCATTGTTGACCGTTGTCCCTGTCACACTGGAAGTGTCTATGGCAAAGAAGCCCCCGGTGATGGCGCCATCGGCGAGGTTTTCGATGATGGCGCCGGAATTTGTTGCTACGGCGGAAATGCCAACCACATCGCCATGGACCGTGCCGCCAGATGTGGTGATTTCGATGCCGTATGCGCCCGCACTAGAAGCCGAGATGCCGGCGAGAGCCGCATCGATATTGCCCGTGGACGCCACGATCTGGGGCGCCGACCCGCCGGCGCTCTGACGAATGGCGACAATACCACTTCCGCTGTAGGCGGTAATATCGGCGTACGATCTGACGATGTTGCTGGTGGACGCCTCAGCGAAAATGCCGTTCACCTCTCCGATGACGGTGCCATAGGTGTCGTTGACGAACGCGTTGCCGCCTACGACGCGGATGCCATCTCCGGTGATACCTCTGACATAACCGTCCGAGCGGACTATGGTCAACGATTGTGATGCTGTGGCAGAGATGCCGTGCACCTGCCCAATGACGGTGCCCTCGGAGTTAACCGAGGCGGAACTCAGCCCGCTGGCAGCGATACCGTCTCCTCCCGTGGAAGTGACGTTTCCGATTGACGTGACCGATGCTTCGCTACCCGCTCCATTCGCAACCGCACTAATACCGACACCACCGGCGGTGATGTTGCCGATGAAGTCAATATCCACGTCGCCGTCACTCGCATTCGCGGAAATTCCGTTCCCGCCGGCGCTGGCATTGATGTCTCCGGTGTGGTCGATGTACACGACGCCGTTAATCGAAGAGCCTGTGACCCCGTTACCGTTCACTCCGGTGGTGATGATCTGAACCGGTCCGTTGGGTCCGGTCGTGGTGTCGGTGTCGATAAGAACATTGCCCGCGAAACCAAAGCTGATGCCGTCGACGTTCTCCGCCGGCTCGATGTCCGCCTCCAGATTGAAGACGTTGAGTGTGGTAATGTTGTTAATGTCCGGATCGAAGTCTGCACCCGGGACTGAGGCGCCCAGAATGCCGTCGGTCTCGACCCCCGTGCAGTTGACCTCGCCGTTAGCAATATCCTCAACACATGCGGCCAGCGCCGCGTGGTTCTGGCCAAGCATCAGCGCGCCCGCCGCCACTGTGCCAAGCAGCGCCGCGCGCCAGGCCGGCAAGGTAGAAGGCCTGGACGCAGGTGAACCGTGCCGGTGACCGCCGGTGTATTCGGCAACCGCAATATCAGACGGCTTGTGGAATGCTGTCATTCAAGACACCCCCAGCAAAAATTGCATTTGCTCCAAGTGTTCAACTTGAAACTCATGCATGTCGCGCAGCCGAATCGGCGCGAACACTCTCCTGACTGAAACTGTTATTGGGAGAACCCCGGCCAAGAACGACCCATACGGGTCATTGGCGGCGATTTCGGGAGACTGTTGTAAAAATGCCGATGGGCGCGCACGCGCCTAAGCGGGGCCAGGCTATGGCGGGAATCCATATGTGACGTGCCACACGCATCGCTGCTGGAACATGGATCCCGGATCGCGTACCGGACCGAACGCCATGCCCCACGCATCCCGGTGGCCGGCCCTTGTCCGGGATGACGGTTGAGGAGGTTGCAAGGCCGGTCAGACCAAAAACACGAATTCCCGGACAGTGCACACCGCAGGTGTGTCGCGTGATCCGGGATCCATCGCAAGAAGTGGCGAAGCCGCAACTGGACTCCCGCCTTCGCGGGAGTTTCGGTGACTTGTAAAGGCGAAGAAGGACCGTGCCCCCCGCCCCTAAAACGTCCGGGTGCCCTTGACGAAGATGCCGTGGCTCTGGACGTCGTCGCCGAAGCGGCCCTCATAGCCGGCGGAGACCGTGGAGTCCTGGCCGTTGAACAGGGTGAGACCGGCCTCAAGGTCGGCATACACGTCGTCGAACTCCGAATTGGTCTGGAACGCGCCGACACCCGCAGGCGCACCGACGAAGCTCGCCAGCAGAGACTGGTCGGTGTCGCTGTAGAAGGTGACGCCGGCCCGGACGTAAGGCCGGATCGCCCGCCCGTAGCCCTGGTCGATGGTGGCGCCGAGTTCAAGGGCGGGCGTGACGGAGAAATAGGTCTCGTCCGAACCCGACACGTTGAGGTTGGCCGCGCCGCCGCCCGTCTCCTGGACCGACTCGCGGTCGACATGGGTGACGTTCACATCGACGAACGGCTTGGCGTACCAGGACCCGCGGTCCATCAGATAGGCCGCGTGGAAGGTGGCCCCCATATGGTCCACGTCGAAGCTCGATCTGGCGGTCGCATTGAACCCGCCGAAGTCGAGTGACCGCGCCACGTCGGTGCCGCTGGAACCGACGGAGCCGACCAGTGCCAGCAGGGTCGGGCCCGACTGGTACTTGATGACGCCGCCGAGCATGTAGCGGTCCGAGTCGGCGGATGCACCCGTGTCGGTGTCGAGATCGGCGTTCTCATAGGCGATAGCGACGCCGAGGGTCCATTGCGGCGCGACCGCCACCTGGGCGCCGCCGGAGAAGCCGTGGGCGTCTTCCTCGAAGCCGATATGCTCAAACGTCCCGTCGCGGTCGCTCCAGCGTCCGTCATAGCGCAGCCACATGCACTGGCCCTGGGAGATGGCGGTGTAGCCGGGCCCCGCCTGCGGGCAGCTCAGCAGCTTGTCGTTGAAGCGCTCCGCGGCGAACAGGGCCGCCGTCTCGGTGTTGAGGTAGACCTCCGGGATGAGCTGATCGAACGCGGCCAGGTAGTCGGGCACCGTCACGATGCCGTTCAGCAGAGCGTCGATAACCGGAGCGACCCCGCCGACACCGGCGGCGAAGATGTCGTTCAGATTCTCGCCCAGATTGGTCTGGTTCTCGTTGAAAACGATGACGGCGCCATCCCCTTCAGGGTCAGCTCCGGGATCAGCGCCTGGACCACCAGGACCGGGAGGATCGCCGGGACCAGCAGGCGGCAGGAAGTTGATGTCGGTGTTCAGCACCACGTCGTTGGCGTTGGGGAACGACAGCTCGGCCTGCAGCGCCGGGCTGGCCTCCACGCCGAGGCCGTTATCGGTGACGCCGCCGGCGGCCGAGAGGATGATGTTCGACTGAGGGCCCGTCACGTCGCCGATCGCCTGCACCCGCACGGTGCCGGCGAGATCCGCTGTTCCCGAAACGTTGATACGGTCGGCGGTCGCGTTCGCCTCGTCGACGTCGACCTCAAAGACACCGGACTCGGTCTGAACGAGATTGCCTACCATCTCCGTGGTCTCAACCGTTCCCGCACCGCCCGGCGACAGCGTGCCGGCGTTGTTCAGCAAACTGCCTGCTCCGATACGGACGCTCGCACCGGCATTGAGCACCCCGTCCACCTGATTGTCGAACAGGTTGCTGCCGGCACCGCCAACGAATCCTATGTCGCCCGTGACCGTGCCGGAATTGTTGACGGTTGTCCCCGTCACAGAGGTTGCCGCTATGGCATAGGTGCTGCCGGTGATGGTGCCGCCGACCTGGTTTTCAATGGTGATGCCGCCATTCCCGGAGTCCGCCGCGACGCCAATCGTACCGCCGTCGACCGTGCCGCCGGATGTGGTGATGTCTACGCCGGCCGTACCGAACGCCCGAATGCCATATTGCGCCGCATCAATGGTGCCCGTGGAAGACACGGTCACACTGCCGTTCGCCGAATCGGCGTCGATGCCGTCCGCCGTCTCCGACGCGATGTCGCCGACGGACGTCACCTGAACGTCCTCTGCGGCGTCCGCGAAAATGGCATCTGCGCCTGCTTCGATGTTGCCCGTTGACGACAACGTCATGGTGCCGACGTTTGCAGCTCCGGAAATACCGATTCCATTGGCTGCGGCAATGTCACCCTCGTGCGTGATGCCGACATTGCCGTTAAACGAGCCGACGAAGATACCATCTGCGGTCTCGGAAAGAATGGCACCGCTCGATACGATCAGGATATCCTGGTCTGCTCGGGCGTAAATGCCTCGGCCATTCGCATAGATGTCGCCCGACGACTCAACGCCGACCGAGCCGCTGTCCGATGTCGCGTTGATGCCGATTGCCGTCGTGGACGTAATGTCACCTTCAGACGTGACCGCGACCGTCAGCAACGCATCGGCGTCGATGCCATTGCCACCGGAGGTAATGCCTCCTTCCGAAATGATCTGGGCTGCCCCCTGAACCGCCGTGGCTACGATGCCCCTGCCCTGCGCATCTATGCTTCCGTTGGACGTCACATTCGCGGCGGCGCCGGAGGCCGAGATGGCGGCCAGTCCCGTGACGCCGGCGATGATCTCTCCGTTCGAGACAACGCTAGCTGTTCCAGTGGAGCTGAAACCAAGTATGCCGGAACCACTCGCATTGATGTTCCCCGTGGAGGAGAGGGTCGTACTCCCGGCGGAGACGTCTGCTCTGATGCCGTATCCCCCAGTCGCGGTGATGTTGCCTTCCGACGTGACCTGGGCGCCCTGAGACGCACCGACAAGAATCCCAGTCAATTGCGTGTCTATGTTTCCCGTGGAAGAGACCGTCACGCTGGCCAACGCCGAGTCGGCAAAGATGCCTTCGTCCACGGCGTTGATGTTGCTCGTGGAGGTAATCTCGACGTTGTCAGTGGACGCAACGCCGCTAATGCCCCTGTCGCCGGCGGTGATGTCGCCGATTTGGGTGATGAAGACGCCGCCCAAATTCGTAACGGCGTTGATGCCGCGAGCACCGGCGGTAACGTTTCCATCCTGGTTGATGGTCACATTGCCGGCGTTCGAAATGCTATCAATCCCATTGATGTCCGCATCGATCTCGCCCAAAGAGGACACGTTGACAGCGCCATTGAAGGCCCGCGCGAAGATGCCGTCGTCGCCGGCAACGATGCCCCCTTCCGAGGTCACCTGAGTGCCCAGCTCCGATTCGGCGAATATTCCGTCCGTGTCCGCACTGATGCCTCCCGTGGAGGACACGGTCGTGTTGCCGGCGTCAGAGTCGGCGTCGATACCAGCCGACATCTGGGAGGTGATATCACCTGACGACGTAACCCCGACGTCTTGACTCGCATAAGCCAATAGGCCATTGCCCACCGCATTGATGCTGCCGGTGGAGGATATCGTAATGCCGCCGTTCGCGGAGTCGGCGGAGATGCCGTCATCGCCGGCGACAATCGGGCCGTCCGACGTGATCTGGATATCCTGATCCACATCCACGTAGATCCCGGTCTGGCCCGCGGAAAGGCCTCCCGTGGAGGACACGGTTGCGCCGCCGGCGTTGGAAAATACGGCGATTGCATTCAGAATCTCAGACGAAACGTTCCCGTTTGAAATGACCTCGGCACCGAGACTGCCGTTGGCGAAAATGGCTACTGCGTCGGCGCTGACATCACCCGTGGACGACACGGACGTCACGCCACTTGGAGAGAAGGCGGCGATGCCGCGCGTGTCGCCGGTGACATTTCCGGTGCTGACAATTGTGACGTTGCCAGTAACCGAGACGGCGTCAATGCCGTCTGCACCGGCGGTGATGTCGCCGTTTGACGTGATCTCGATGTCCTGATCCGTAGCGGTGTGGATGCCGTCACCCAGCCCGGTCGTGATAATCTGGAACGGCCCGCCGGGGCCGGTCGTGGTGTCAGAGTTGATGATGACATCATTCGTCGACTCAATTCTGATACCGTCGACGCCCGCGTTCGGTTGAATGTTCTGGTTCAGGTTGTTGACGTTGATGGTGGTGATATTGTCACCGACCGGGTCAAAATCCGCACCGCCGCCGCCGGAGCCCAGGACTCCGTCCGACTCGTCCCCCGTGCAAGTAACCTCACCGACACCAGGACCCAAAGCACATGCGGCCAGCGCCGCGTGGTTCTGGCCCAACATCAGCGCGCCCGCCGCCACCGTTCCCAGCAGCGCCGCGCGCCAGGCCGGCAAGGTCGAAGGCCTGGACGCAGGTGAACCGTGCCGGTGACCGCCGGTGTATTCGGCAACCGCAATATCAGACGGCTTGTGGAATGTTGTCATTCAAGACACCCCCAGCAAAAATTGCATTTGCTTCAAGTGTTCAACTTGAAATGCATGCATGGTGCGCACCTGAGTCGGTGCGAACACTCTCCTGACTGAAACTGTTATTGGGAGAGCCCCGGCCAAGAACGACCCATACGGGTCATTGGCGGAGATTTCGGGAGAGCGTTGCAAAAATGCCATTGGGCGCGCGCTCGCCTGCGCGGGGTGTGGGGATGACGACAAGGAGAAGCGTTCACCCGTGGCACGTCACATTTGGATTCCCGCCGAAGCCTGCCCCCGCGGAGGCGGGGGCGGGAATGACGAGGGGAGAACTGCGCACAGGGCATGGGCTGAATGACGGTTTTGAGTAAGTCCCGGCGCCCTGACATTCACTACCCGTCATCCCGGACAAGCGGCGGCCTGTGCGGTCGGTCAGCCCGTGGTCGGAATCCGCCGCGCGATCCGGGATCCAGTCTTTAACGGCGATGCGTGTGGCATGTCACATCTGGATTTCGGCTGAAGCCCGCCCCCGCGCAGGCGGGGGCCGGAATGACGACAAAGAGAAGCGTGTGCCCGTGGAACGTCACATATGGATTCCCGCCTTCGCGGGAATGACGAGGGGAGAACTGCGCGCGTACCGCACCCCTCTTGTCAGGGACTTCGGGTGTTGTCCTGGCCGCGCCCGCCCAGAGATTGCCACGCCCTGCCGGCGCGGTTAGCCTCAGCGCCAAAGGGAGGGTTGCATGGCTGAAAATCCGTATGAGTCCGGGCTGGATCCCAATCCGGCCAACTACCAGACGCTGACGCCGGTCACGTTTCTGGACCGCGTGGCGCGCACGTTCCCGGACCGCCTCGCGATCATCCACGGGAACGCGCGCACGTCCTATGCGGACTTCTACGCCCGGGCGCGCAAGCTCGCCTCGGCACTGGTGAAGAACGGTGTCGGCAAGGGCGACACGGTCTCGGTCATGCTCTCCAACACCCCGCCGATGCTCGAAGCGCATTACGGCGTGCCGATGACGGGCGCCGTGCTGCATTGCATGAACACGCGGCTCGACGCGGGCATCATCGCCTTCCAGCTCGATCATGCGGAAACGAAGGTCCTGATCACCGACCGCGAGTTCGCGCCGACGGTCAGGGAGGCGCTGGAAAACGCCAAGGTCAAACCCCTCGTCATCGATTATGACGACCCGGAGTTTCCCCAGGACGGTGAGATGCTGGGGCGCGAGGAATACGAGGCGTTCATCAGGGACGGCGACCCGGACTTCGAATGGTCGCCGCCGGACAACGAGTGGGACTCGATCTCGCTCAACTACACCAGCGGCACCACGGGCAATCCCAAAGGCGTCGTCTACCACAATCGCGGCGCCGCACTGATGTGCTACGCCAACACGATCTCGACGGCCATGGGACGCTTCCCGATCTATCTCTGGACCCTGCCGATGTTCCACTGCAACGGCTGGTGTTTCCCCTGGTCGCTGTCGATGGTGGCGGGCGTGCATGTGTGTCTGCGCTGGGTGCGCGCCAAGGCCATGTTCGACGCCATCGCCGATCACAAGGTGACGCATATGTGCGGCGCGCCCATCGTCATGTCGGTGCTGCTGCAGGCAGGCGAAGACGAGAAACGCGCATTCGACCACCGCGTCTCCTTCTCCCACGCCGCCGCGCCGCCCCCGGCGGCGGTGCTCGCGCAGATGGGCGATATCGGTTTCGACCTCACCCACCTTTACGGCCTCACCGAGACCTACGGACCCGCGACCATCAACGAGTGGAACGAGGACTGGGACGCGCTGGCCAAGCCGGAGCAGATGGGTATGCGCATCCGCCAGGGCGTGCGCTATCCCGCGCTGGAAGACCTGACCGTGATGGACCCGAATACGATGGAACGGGTCGCGGCGGACGGCGAGACGCTGGGTGAGGTCATGTTCCGCGGCAACATCGTCATGAAGGGCTACCTCAAGAACAAGCAGGCGACCGATGAGGCGTTCGCCGGCGGCTGGTTCCACTCCGGCGATCTCGGCGTGCTCCATGCCGACGGCTACATCCAGCTCAAGGACCGCTCGAAAGACGTCATCATCTCAGGCGGCGAGAACATCTCCTCCATCGAAGTGGAAGACACGCTCTACCGGCACCCGGCGGTCGCGGCGGCAGCCGTGGTCGCCAAGCCGGACGAGAAATGGGGCGAGACGCCCTGCGCCTTCATCGAGACCGCCGACGGTGTGGAAGTGAACGCCGACGACCTGATCGCGTGGTGCCGCGAAAACCTCGCCCACTACAAATGCCCGCGCCATGTGGTGTTCACGGAACTGCCCAAGACCTCGACCGGCAAGATCCAGAAATTCAAGCTGCGCGAGATGGCGAAGGAGGTTTGAGGTTCGAAATCGTTCGCATGGCAGCGGTGCCTTGTTGTCCAGAACGATCGAACGCAAATGCGAAGAATGGACACTCACTCCCGGCCAGAGTTTTACCGCGATCACAGCGCATACACCGACCCGGGGGAGTATGCGCACGAGATTGCGGAATTGCCGGGAGATCTCAGGACACTCTGTCAAATCGTACAGGGTGTGATTGTCCACGTTTCCTGGGCTGACAAGCATGGCTTCCCTGACAAGACGGTGCTCGACAGAACGACCCGATCCGTTTCGGAGCGACTGAAGCTCGTCCTTGAGGCTTGTCCGGCCGTGCTGTCGGAGGCACGGTCGCCAAACGCAAGATCGCCCGGCACATGCCGCGACTTCGCGATCATTTTGTGCAGCATTCTCAGAGAGCGTGGCATTCCGGCGCGAACACGGTGCGGCTTCGCCACATACCTTGCGCCCGGTCGGTTCGAAGATCACTGGATTTGCGAATACTGGAAGCCCGAGGCGCAGCGGTGGTCGGTTGCCGATGCTCAGCTTGACCCGCTTCACACGGATCACCTGAACATCACGTTCGACACGACCGACGTGCCGTCCGGCGCATTCCTGAACGCGGGGCAAGCGTGGCTGGTTTTTCGCAACGGAGATGCAGCGGCGGATTCCTTCGCTCACGGAGAATTTTCAGGGGACTGGTTTTTGCGGGTCAACCTCGTGAGAGACCTTCATGCGTTGCTCAACCGGGAAGTGTCCGCCTGGGACACATGGCGCAACGCCACGCCGGAATCCAAGAATCTGGACGATGAGACGATCGACATTTGCGACCGTATCGCACACGCCACGGCGGACATCGTTGGCGTTCCGACCGGACTTGATGAGATCATGGCGTCCCTGCGAACGCCGCCATGGCCCCACTGAATGGGGAGTTGAGGGAACAGGTATTGTATTAAGGGGACAGTTTACTTAATTCCGGGTCCGCCCGTCGGGCTCGTTCACGACATCTGCCGAATTAAGTAAACTGTCCCCTTAATACGGGCGGCATCGCCATCGCAGACAACCGGCACGCCCGCAAAAACATGGTTAATCGTTTGTTAACCGCGGCGGGCCGAAGCTTGTCCCATGACGGCGATTCGATTGGGCTACGCTGACCGGCGGGCCCTGCGCAAGGTTGTGCGTTCCAACGGGACCTGCGAGCGGCGCAGGCTTCGGCGCGACCGCGCAAAAAACCTGATTTCCATGGGGCTGCTGCAGGAGACTGCGGACCGCTACCACATCACCCTGCGCGGACAGATCGAGCTGCTCCGGCACCGCTACCATGGCGTCTCCGCGAACAGACCTCCGCCCGAGCGCGCCATACCGCAGGTCGATCTCCAGAAACGGCTCCGCGAAAGCCTCTAATCCGTCTTCGGCGGTTCCGCGCACACCAGCTCGTAGGGATAGCGCTCCTTCAGCGTGCCGTAGTGCTCGAACACGTCGAGGATCACCTCGTAGGCGGGCTTCGTGATCTCCACATGCGGGGTCCAGCACCCGAGCTGCTGGTAGGTGGCGATGCAGTCGGCGAGCACGTCTTCGTCGATTTCGGGGAAGAAGGGTTTCTCCGCGCGGGCGATCTCCGCCGCCGGCGTCTCGTTCATATAGACCCGCGTCTTCTTGTAGGCGCGCATGAACGCCTTCGCCATGTCGGTTTCGAGCCAGTCGCGCGTCGCGGCGAGCGATGAAAACCCGCACGGCCCGATCTGCCGGCCGACCTCGGCGACCACGTGGCCGACGCCGTCCTTCTCGAGCTGCTGCGGATACGGCCCCTGCTGCTGCACATACTGCCCCTGCCCGTCGCGGAACGCCTTGTCGATGTCGGCCGCGCCGCCCGGCGTGACCGGCACCAGCTTGTCGTAGTCGATGCCGGCCTTGAAACAGGCATATTTGAACATGGCGTTCGGCTGGCCGCCCTTGAACATGACGACCTCGGCGCCCTCGAGCTTGTCCCAGGTGAAGTCGGGGTCCGCCTCCCGCGCGGTCAGGAAGAAGCCGTCCATCTCGTTGATCTGGGCAAAGTGAACCGCGTTCGGCGTTTCCCCCTTGGCCAGCGAGTTGAACCCCTGGCTGAGGGCCGACTGGATGACGTCGACCTCACCCGCCTCAAGCGCGGCAATGGCCGACACGCCCGGCGGTGAAACCGACCATTCCGGATCGAGACCTTCCTCTTTCAGGAACCCTGCGGACATGGTGGAGATCAACGGGGAATAGAATGCGGAGAACAAGGTGAACTGAATTCTGATTTTTTCCACGGGCTCAGGCTCCAGGTAACGGGAAACGGACTGCGGCGGGGCCGGGCCGTAAGCTAAAGCGGCAAGCCCGTGAAGTCCAACAACCGGCGCGGTGTAACACCTATACCGCTGGCGGCCCGCACGGGATCGGGATAATGTCGCGCCCCGGTACGGAGACCTTTCCCCACATGTCCGAGCGCACGCTCATCTCGAAGACCGCACGACTGATCTATCTCGGCCTCGGCTGGCTGTTTTTCGGCATCGGGGTGATTGGCGCCTTCCTGCCGGTGGTGCCGACGACGCCGTTCATGATCCTCGCCCTGTGGGCGTTCTCCAACAGCTCCGAGAAACTGCGCGAATGGCTCTACAATCACCGGGTCTTCGGCCCGCCGCTGCAGCGCTGGCAGGAGCACGGGGTCATTTCCGTCCCGGCCAAGATGGCGTCCGTCGGCGCCATGAGCGTGAGCTTCATCTATCTCGCGTTCTTCACCGACCTCGGCTGGCCTTGGTTGCTCGTGACCGGCGTCCTGATGGCCTATGGCGCCTACTACGTGCTCACCAAGCCGAGCTATCTGCCCGACGACAAGTAGCCCGGCCGGTCATCGTGATACGGCCTAGAGGCGGTACACCCGTGTCGCGGTGTCATGGAACAGGGCGGCGCGGTCGGCGGGCGAGAAGTCGCGCGTCATCTTCTTGAAGGTATTCCAGACCACCGTATAGCTGCAGCTCACCTTGTCGACGGGGAAGTTCGACTCGAACATGCAGCGTTCGACGCCGAACTTTTCGATCTGATAGTCGTAATAGTGCCGCGTCGCCGACACCAGTTCATCGCTCGTCGGCGGCATGTCGCGCTCGTGCCAGCCGAAACCGTTTATCTCCATGTTGAGCCCGCCGAGCTTGGCATGCACATTCGGGCACGCGGCGAGCGCGTCGATCATGTTCTTCCAGTCGGCGAACACCTCCTGCGATTTCCCCTCATAGGGACCGATGCCCACGGGCCCGCCGAAATGGTTCAGCACGATGGTCGTGTCCGGGAACGCGCGCGCCAGCTCCGTCGCCTCTTCGATCTGCGGGTGGCAGCACCACACCTCGAAACTCAGCTCGCGGGGCGCGAGATGCCGGAAGCCTTCGCGGAAATCGTCGCGCAGCATCAGGCCCTGGGGCGGGTTTGTGCGGTGATCGGCAATGTCCGGGCTCTCGTGCCAAACCGTGCCGAGACGCACGCCCCGGAAACGGCCCTTGCCCGCCTCGATCTGCGCATCGAGCACGTCGGTGACCGCATCGCCGATTTTCAGATCGGCGGTCCCGACGATGCCGGCGGCAATGTGATAGTGCCCGTATCCTTGCGCGTCGGCCTGTTCGGCGATGTCGACGACGAAATCGGTCTCACCGACGCACCGCAGCGCCTCCGGACCGTCCGGGCGGTATTCCGCGCCGCACTCGATGAACACCGTGGAGACGATGTTGTGGCCGCCCGACAGGTCTTCCACGAACTCGTCCAGCATGTAGCACGGCTGGACCGCGCCTTTTCGCTCTCGCCAGAGATGATGATGGGGATCGCATATCGGCAGGTCCGGTTCGAGCGCCTCTTCCTTCACCTTCTCCAGCCATGCGTGATTGACCGATTGCTTGACCATCTGTCCCTCCGGTTTTGTTGATCTTTGTGCGCGGCGACCCGTGATACGAACAAAATTGCCGGAAATACAGACAAAAAACCGCAGATATTCATGCGTTCGCCGGATCGCGGCTTTTCGCCACGATCACGACAATTTGCCAACACAATATGTGCGGCAGGTTGTGCCTCGGCGTGCTGTTTGGCATGGTCTTCACGATTCGGGGGCATCGAACGTCCATGAAGCCCGCTGTTCGCGGGATACCATCGGGGAACTCGTCCATGAAAACGCTCTTTCGTATTGCGTCGATAGCCGTTTTCGCGTCCGGCTACAGCTTCGCGGCTGTGGCGGAGCAGAAGAGCGATGCCGAATCCGAGATGACGGCGTCGATCGCCGAGCCCTCCTCGCAGGACGTCAAGCCGCCGGCTATTGCCGAGGAAAGCTTCGACCAGGCGGTCGCCGGGCTTGTGCATGACGAACTGGGCGAAGCGCCCGACGGCGAGGACCGGAAGACGCTGGTGCTTCAGGCGTTGCGCGCCTTTTATACAGGCAGCGCGGCGGCGCCCATCTGGGTCGGCGAGAACGGCCCGAACGAGAAGGCCCGCGACGCGGCAAAGGAAATCGCCGCGTCGGACGCGTATGGCCTCGACCCGAAGGACTACAATCTGCCCGACGTGACAAGCACAGCGCGTTCGCCCGAGGCGCTCGCCGGGATCGAACTGCAGATGACCCGTGCGGTGCTCGCTTACGCCCATCACGCCAAGGCCGGCCGGGTCGCGCCGGGCAAGGTGGGGCACAGCCTGAACAACCCGGAGTCGCTCAAGAACCCGCGCGCCTTTCTCGAGAGCCTGCAGCAAGACGATGACGTGGTGGCCCGGCTGCGGGATCTCCATCCGAAACACCCGCACTTCGTTCAGTTGAGGAAAAAACTGGCTGACCTGCGCGGCGGCGGCGACGGCGAACCGCGCGTCCAGATCCCGGACGGACCGGTACTGCGCAAGGGCGTGAAACACGAACAGGTCGCCCTGCTGCGCAAACGGCTCGATGTCGCCGCGGCGGACAATGGCAAGGCGAATACTTTCGACGACGGCCTCATGGCCTCGGTGAAGAAATTCCAGAAGGCGAAAGGCCTCAAGGCGGACGGTGTGGTCGGCAACGGAACCCGTCGCGCGCTCAACGGCCAGTCCAATGAGCAACTCGTCGTGCGGATTCTCGCCAACATGGAGCGCTGGCGCTGGCTGCCCGACGATCTGGGCGGGGAGGCGGGGATCTTCGTCTGGGCCAATATTCCCGAATTCCGCACCCGCATCGTGCGGGCCGGCAAGGTGGTGTTCGATGAGCGCGTGATCGTCGGCAAGACCAACAAGAAGACGCCGGTCTTCTCCGACATCATGGAGTGGATCGAGTTTCACCCGACCTGGTACGTGCCGAACTCGATCAAGGTGGAGGACATCAAACCGAGCCTGCGCCGCCCGACCAGCACGGTCGTTGAGCGCTATCATCTGAGGATCAATTGCGGCCGCCACGGCAGCGACTGGAGAACGATCGACTGGAATGCCGTCGACATCCGCAATTGCAGCGTGACCCAGCCGCCGGGCAAAAAGAGCGTTCTCGGCGACTTCAAGTTCAAGTTCCCGAACGCCCACGCGGTCTACATGCACGACACGCCGGTCAAGCGCCTGTTCGGCACCACGACACGGACCTACAGCCATGGCTGCGTCCGCGTGCAGAACCCGCGCCGGATGGCGGAGATCCTGCTCGAGCACGACAAGGGCATGACGTCATCGCGGGTCGGCCAGATCCTGCAAGGTCCGAAGCGGCTTCACACGGAAAAGCTCAAGACGCATGTTCCGGTGCACATCACCTACTTCACGACCACGTTCGACAAGGACGGCAACTTCCGGACCCGTTCCGACTATTACGGCCACGACAAGAGGCTGGCGCAGGTTCTCACGGGCAAAGGACACCTCCTGCCCGCGCCGGTGATCGCCGTGAGCCGGAAAAAGCGCCCCCCGCGCCAGCGCACACGCACCGCTCAGGACACGCCCTGGAACAACGCGTTCAGCGCCAACTAGGGTCTTTCGTGCGCCGTCTTCCACGGGCGCAAGGATTCCACCGCCGTTTGTGATGGCCAGGCCGGTTGAAATCGGCTGAGCGAACGCGCACCTATGCAGTTCGGGACCAATTTGCTGGGGGGCAAAAATGGACAGCCTGTTTTCCGTCGAGAATCTCTTCACCCTGGCCATGCTTGTTTTCCTGCAGGCCGTCCTCGGGTTCGACAACCTGCTTTACATTTCCATCGAGTCGAAACGGGTCGCACCGGAGCGCCAGGCCTTCGTGCGGAGGCTTGGGATCGGAATGGCGATCGTTCTCAGGATCGTCCTGCTGTTCCTGGTTCTTGCCGCGGTCGAGCAGTTCACGGCGCCCTTCGCCGCATTCGCCATCCCGGGCGTTGTGGAAGGCGATTTCACGGTCCATGCCGCCATCGTTCTGGTCGGCGGCGTGTTCATCATCTACACGGCGTTCAAGGAGATCTATCACATGCTCGCCGCGCCGGACCTGGAGCACGCCGGCAGCGGCCCGCGCCGGAGCGTTGCCGGCGCCGTCTTCTGGATCGTCCTTATGAACCTCGTGTTTTCGTTCGACTCCATTCTCTCCGCCATGGCCCTCACACAGGTGTTCTGGGTTATGGCCACGGCGATCATCATTTCCGGCGTCATGATGATCTATCTGGCGGACGCGGTGTCCGCGTTCCTGGAGCGCAACCGGGCCTACGAAGTGCTCGGCCTGTTCATCCTGTTCATCGTCGGCATCCTTCTGGTTTCCGAAGGCGGACACCTCGCCCATCTCAAGCTCTTCGGCTACGCGATCGAACCAATGGCGAAAAGCACATTCTACTTCGTGCTGGCCGTGCTCGTGGCCGTCGACCTGGTTCAGAGCCGCTATCAGAAGCGTCTGCTCGCATCGGCCGCGAAAACACCGAAGTGATTTCCGGCAGGGCCGGAAAAGAAAAACGCCGCGGCGTGGCCGCGGCGATTTCTGTCCGTTCAATCAAGGAAACAGCAGTCAGTCCGCCTTGGCGTTTGCCGCCTTGAGACGCTCTAGTTCATCCTTGATACGGAGTTTTTCACGCTTGAGTTCGGAGATGACAATGCTGTCGGCCGAGGGCCTCGCCAGCTCATTCTCAATTTTCTGTTCCAATGCACGATGTTTGTCGGTCAATTCAGCGACATGTGCTTCAAGCGCCATTGGCTCCTCCGTGTAATTCAGATTTCCAACCCTACAAGTTTCGCAAATCGGCGTTTGTTTGTCCAATTACGCGCCAAAATGGCAGACTTCTGCCGTTTGCACGGAACTTGAGGCGTTTCCGGGACCTTGCACCATTCCGAATTCGCCGCGATAATCCGTGCCCGTAGTTGACGGTTCATGTTTTGAGGGAAACACGAAGCGCAAGGGGCATTGAATGGACAAGGAGGAGCGGCGGCAGCTCCAGGAAAACCTGGCACGGTTGAAACAGGAGCATCGCGACCTCGACGGCGCCATAGCCGCATTGGAATCATCCGGGCATGGCGATCCTTTGCAACTCAAACGGCTGAAAAAGAAGAAGCTTTCTCTGAAAGACGAAATTGCGAGGGTCGAGGACCAGCTTTTGCCCGATATCATCGCCTGACACGATCCAGAGGCGAGCCTTTCCGGAAACGAGAGCGCGTCAGCCTCTTTTGCGGCGCGCCTTGCCCTCGTACATGATCCGGTCGGCGCGCGTCATCGCGCTCGCATTCGTGTCGTCCTCACGAAGCTGGCTGACACCCGCCGTCAGAGACATCGGAATCTCCCTGCCCTCGAACACAAGGGAACTCGAGGCAAGCGCGCGCGCCAGTTGCTCGGCCTTCGCGTTGGCCGAGGCTTCATCGGCGCGATGCAGGAGAATCGCGAACTCGTCGCCGCCGAGCCGCGCGACCACGTCGGATCGGCGCACATTCGCCAGCAGAATGTCGGAAAGGTGCATCAGCGCGGCATCGCCTGTGGCATGGCCGTAAATGTCGTTGATCGACTTGAAGTCGTCGAGATCGATATAGATCAGGCTGACATGTGTGCCGTGCCGTTTCACATAGGCGAGCGTCCGCTCGAGCTCACGATCGAAACCCCGGCGGTTGAGCACCGGCAGAAGCGCATCCTCGTCGACCTTCGTTTCCAGCTCGGTGACACGGCGTTTCGCGGTGACCAGTTCGTCCTTCAGGCGGTCGAGCTCCGCCATCAGCTCGCTGACGCCAGGCTGTGCATCCGGCCCCAAATCCAATCCTGAGAGTTCGTTCAGATTGGCGGCCTTCGCACCCGTACCGCGCCGCGCGGATGGCTCTTTGGTCAGCTCCGTCTTGCGCCCCGGGTTCTCCGGGGCGGTCGCTTTTTTCGCACTACTCGCCATGATTCCAGGCTTCGGCCCCTCGTCTGCTTGCCGGCGTTTCGGGTCCCCGCCCGCGGCCGCATTCCGGAAAATCTGGCCCGAAAGCCGTTAACAACCCGTTCACCGTGTTCCGCGTTCACCGGTTTCCAACAGAAATCGGCGGGCGCGCTTGCCAATCGATTCGCCACCCCTATAATCGCGCGCTTCGCGGGGTGAGGGAAAGGCGCAAGCATCATGGGCGATTCGTCGCCGCTCGTCGGCATTATCATGGGCTCCCAGTCGGACTGGCCGACCATGCGCCATGCCGCCGACCTGCTCGATGAACTCGACGTGCCTTACGAGAAGCGCATCGTTTCAGCGCACCGTACGCCGGACCGGTTGTACGACTACGCCAGGACGGCACAGGAGCGTGGGCTCAAGGTCATCATTGCCGGCGCTGGCGGTGCGGCACACCTGCCGGGCATGACCGCCTCGATGACCCCGCTTCCGGTGCTCGGCGTGCCGGTCCGCAGCCGCGCCCTGTCCGGCGAGGACAGCTTGCTTTCCATCGTACAGATGCCGGCCGGCGTGGCCGTCGGCACGCTCGCAATCGGCGATGCCGGCGCCACCAATGCCGGCCTGCTTGCGGCGCAAATACTCGCAACATCCGACGCGGCGCTGGGCGAGCGGATCGTGGCGTGGCGCAAGGCGCGAACCGAGGCGATCGCCGAAGTCCCGACAGACGATGACTGACGCGCCCCTTGCCCCCGGCAGCACCATCGGCATTCTCGGCGGGGGGCAGCTCGGCCGGATGCTGGCCATGGCCGCCGCCGAGCTCGGCCTGAACTGCCACATCTACTGCGATGAGGAACGGGCACCCGCCTACGAAGTCGCCGCCTATCACACCGTCGGGACTTATGACGACGAAAGCGCATTGCGCAAATTCGCCCAGTCGGTCGACGTCGCCACGCTCGAATTCGAGAATGTTCCCGCCGCCGCGATGGCGATGGTGTCAAAGGACACGGCCGTCTTCCCGCCCCCGTTCGCGGTCGAGGTCAGCCAGGACAGGCTTGCGGAGAAACGCTTCGCACAGGACCTGGGGATCGGCGTCGCGCCCTATCGCGAGGTGAATTCGCTCGAAGAGCTCGAAGCGGCGGTCGAAGCGCTCGGTCGTCCCGGCCTTCTGAAGACCCGGCGGCTCGGTTACGACGGCAAGGGGCAGGTGAAGATCACCGAGGACACCGATCTCACCGAGGCACACCGGTCATTAGGCGGTGTCGACGCCCTGTACGAGAGGTTCATCGACTTCGATTGCGAAGTCTCGGTGGTGGCGGCGCGCGGCCGCGATGGCGAGATGCGTTTTTATGACCCTTCCGAGAATCGGCACGAAAACCAGATACTCGCCGAAACACGCATTCCCGCACGCGTTCCCGACGAGATCGTGGAAGACGCGACCGACATTGCCCGGCGCATCGTCGAGGACCTCGACTATCGCGGTGTTCTCTGCGTCGAGCTGTTCTACGGCGGCGAACAGGCCCCGGCCCCGCTGATCGTCAACGAGATTGCGCCGCGGGTACACAATTCCGGCCATTGGACATTGGACGCCTGCGCGGTTTCCCAGTTTGAGAACCATATCCGCGCGGTTGCAGGCTGGCCGCTGGGGCCGTGTACGCGCCACGCCAATGCCCTGATGAAGAACCTGATCGGTGACGACGTGAAACAGTGGCTTGATCTGGCGCGCGAGGACAACGCGGGCCTGCATCTTTACGGCAAGCGGCAGATCCGGCCAGGGCGCAAAATGGGCCACATCACATGGCTCAGCGCCATGAACGGGGAGCGTTAACCGGATTCGGCGCGAAAAAGCCCTGTTTCAGGCCGTTTAGAGTTGCTTCAGACCTTTCATGCTATGGACAACCCTTCGCCCTTTTGTTACACGAAATTCAATCGGGGCTGGCCTCGCCGCTCACGCGTGCAGTGGGCCGCCATCTGACTAGCTGAATTTGAGAGGAAGTGACCGGATGCAAGTCGTCGTCCGCGATAACAATGTCGATCAGGCGCTCAGGGCGCTGAAGAAGAAGATGCAACGCGAAGGCATCTTCCGTGAAATGAAGCTGCGCAATTTCTACGAAAAGCCGTCGGAGAAACGTGCCCGGGAAAAGGCCGAAGCCATTCGCCGTGCACGCAAGCTGGCCCGCAAGCGGGCGCAGCGCGAGGGTGGACTTCAGGGCCGGCGCTAACTATCGCCCGTCCGAACACGGACACCACAACGCTTCTTTCCATCACCTGCGTTAGCCGATGCGCACGCTTGCGCGCTCAGGACGTGACCATCTGCACGTGCGGGTACGGGATCGAGATCCCGGCCTTATCGAGCGCGTATTTCACGTCACGAATGAGATCCCACCGGGCCTGCCAGTAATCCTGGCGCCTGGTCCAGGCGCGCACCTGAAGATTGACCGAGCTGTCGCCCAGCTCTGTCACGTTCACGACGGGCGCCGGATCGTCGTGAATGCGGTCATCCTTCTCGACCAGTCCAAGAATGAGTTTTCGTGCGGCGTCGATGTCATCCTCATAGCCAATGCCGAAAACCAGATCGATGCGCCGGTTCGGAAGCCGCGAATAGTTGGTGATCGCGTCCGACCAGATCTTCGAGTTCGGCACGGCGACGAACACGCCCTGGGCGGTACGCATGCGGGTCATGAACAACCCGATCTCGTCCACGGTTCCGCTGCCGGCCGCCGTCTCGATGAAATCTCCGGTTGTGAAGGGACGGATGAACAGCAGCATGAACCCGGCCGCCACGTTCTGAAGCGTGCCCTGCAGAGCCAGTCCGATAGCCAGCCCCGCCGCGCCGAGAACGGCGATGATGCTGGTCGTCTGGATTCCGAACTCGGCCAGAACCAGGATCAGCGTGAGCACGAGAATCGCGTAGCGCACGATCTGGGCAATGACCGGCACCAGCGCCTTGTCGAATTTCTTGAGGTCGCTTAGGCGGCGGCGGACGAGCCGCGCGATCCATCCGGCGATGATGAACCCGGCCAGCAGGATGGCAAGCGCGCTGAAGATGTTGACGAGGTGGTCGAAACCGAACTTGAGCAGTTCCGACGCCAGCGTCCGGTAGTCTTCCAGTTTTTCGATTTCCTGCATGGCAGCCTCGCTTCAGCCGGACGCTTTCAAGCCGTCGAGGAAGGCGCGCACCCTGTCCCACGCACCGTGCTCGAACAGATCGTTATGATCGGCTTCAGGCAGGAGTTCGAGTTTCTTCGGCTCGTTTCCGGCCTCATAAATCGCCTTGCCCATTGCGACCGGGATCACCGAGTCCCGCTCCCCATGCACAACGAGCAATGGCGCCCGCACGTTTTTGATGTGATCGATATTCCGGAACTGATCGGTCATGAGCAGGCCAAGCGGCAGGAAGAAATAGGTCCGCTTTCCGACATCCGGGGTCGAGGTCAGCGGCGCTTCCAGAACAACCGCGCCGACGTCCTTTGCTGCAGCAAGCTGTGTCGCCTGTCCCGAACCGAGCGACTCGCCGTACAGCATAATCTTCTCGGCCGGGATACCCAGACCGCGCAGATAGTCATAGGCGAGGAACGCGTCGGCGACGTTTGCGGCTTCCGTCGGCTTGCCGGTGGACCCCCCATAGCCACGGTTGTTGAGATAGAAGACACCGGACCCGTCGCCACGCATCGTTTCGATCTTGGGTGCCCGACCCGCCGCGTTGCCGGCATTGCCGTGGAAATAGAGGATTGTCGGCTTGTCGCCCTTGGCCTTCGAATACCAGGCCACGAGCGTCTCGCCGTCGCCGGTCTTGAGCTCGACTTCCTCCACATCCGCAAGTTCCGCCTGTGCGGGGGTGTATCGCGTGGGATCGGGAAAAAACATGAACCAACGGTTGCCGAAGTAGGCGCCCGCGCAAAGCAGAATGTAGACGCCAACAAGCCAAGGAAGAAGTTCCATGAGTTCCTGCTTGAAACCTACACGCAAGCGACCGGTCCCCTGTGGGCGCGCATGCCTACAATGACTTGACGATGTCCTCGGTCATGGCCTTGGCGTCGCCCAGGATCATCATGGTGTTGTCGCGATAGAAGAGTGGGTTGTCGACGCCGGCGTAGCCGCTGGCGAGAGAGCGCTTGTTGAACATCACCGTGCCTGCCTTCCACACCTGGAGAACCGGCATACCGTAGATCGGGGATTGGGGATCGTCCTCGGCGGCCGGATTGGTCACGTCATTGGCGCCGATGACATATGCCACGTCGGCCTGGGCGAAATCGTTGTTGATGTCCTCGAGCTCGAACACCTCGTCATACGGCACGTTCGCCTCTGCCAGGAGCACATTCATATGGCCGGGCATGCGGCCGGCGACCGGGTGGATCGCGTATTTCACGTCGACGCCGTGCGACTTGAGCTCGTCCGCCATCTCGCGCAGCGCATGCTGCGCCTGTGCGACCGCCATGCCGTATCCGGGAACGATGATGACCTTGGAGGCGTTCTTCAGGATGAATCCCGCGTCGTCGGCGGAGCCCTGCTTGATGGTCCGCGGAACTCCGTCGTCATCGGCCGGGCCCGCGGTCTCGCCCCCGAATCCGCCGAGAATGACCGAGATGAACGAGCGATTCATGCCCTTGCACATGATGTAGGAGAGGATCGCGCCCGAGGAGCCGACGAGCGCGCCGGTGATGATGAGCGCGGTATTGCCGACGGTGAAGCCGATACCCGCGGCGGCCCAGCCCGAATAGGAGTTCAGCATCGAGATCACGACCGGCATGTCGGCGCCGCCGATCGGAATGATGATGAGCACGCCGAGCAGAAAGGCGAGCACCGCAATGAGCCAGAAGTCGAGCTGCCCCTGACCGACAACCAGGCTGTAGATGAAGAACACCAGCGCCAGTCCAAGGCCGATATTGACGAGATGCCGGCCGGGCAGAGTGATTGGTGCGCCACTCATGCGCCCGGAGAGCTTCAGGAAGGCGATCACCGAACCCGTGAAGGTGATGGCACCGATGGCGGCCCCGAGCGACATCTCCACCAGGCTCGCCTTCTTGATGTTGCCGACCGTTCCGATATCGAAGGCTTCCGGCGCATAGAACGCGGCTGCCGCGACCAGCACCGCGGCCATGCCGACCAGGGAGTGAAAGGCCGCGACCAGTTCCGGCATCGCCGTCATCGGCACTCTCCGGGCAATCGCGGCGCCGATCGAGCCGCCGATCGCGATGCCGCCGACGACCAGGACCCAGCCCATGGTATCCGCGGGCGGGTGCGAGACCAGCGTGGTGAGAATGGCGATGGCCATTCCGGCCATGCCGTAGACGTTGCCCTGACGGCTGGTCTCAGGGCTGGATAGCCCGCGCAGGGCCAGAATGAACAGAACCCCTGCGGTGAGATAAAGCAGCGCTGTGATATTCGGATCCATGACGCCGCCCTACTTCTTCTTCTGATACATGGCCAGCATGCGCTGGGTCACGAGGAAACCGCCAAAGATGTTCACCGACGCCATGACCAGGGCGAGGAAGCCCAAAATCCGCGCCCACAACGGACCGTCGGCGTCGCTGGCCAGGGAGACCCCGACCGCCAGCAGGGCACCGACGACGATGACCGAGGAAATGGCGTTGGTCACGGACATCAGCGGCGTGTGCAGCGCCGGCGTCACCGACCAGACCACGTAATAGCCGACGAAAATTGCCAGGACGAAGATCGCCAGACGGAACACGAACGGATCGATCTCTTCGCCGCTCGCCGCATACGCGGTCGAGAAAAGGCCGGCGTCCAGTCCGGTCACGACCGCGACTGCCGCTGCAATGCCGAGGAGGATGTAAAACAATCGGAATGACATCACTTCTTCCCTCCCGTTCCTGTCAGCATTTCATGAACGACTTTTCCGTCCTTGGCGATGAGCGTGCCCTTGATCACTTCATCGTCCCAGTCGATCGCAAGCGCGCCTTCCTTCTCCTTGTCGAGCATCAGCGCGATGAAGGCGTGAAGGTTGCGGGCGTAAAGACTTGACGCATTGCCTGCCAGTTCCCCGGCAAGGTTCGTCGCGCCGATGACCTTGATGCCCTTGTGGTCGACGGTGGTGTCTGCCTTCGTGACCGCACAGTTGCCGCCGCGTTCCGCGGCCAGATCGACGATCACCGAGCCGGGCTTCATGGACTCGACCATGGCCTTGGAAATCAATTCCGGCGCGGGGCGGCCCGGAATTAGCGCGGTCGTAATGATGATGTCCTGGCCCTTGACGTGCTCCGAAACGAGCTCCGCCTGCTTCTTCTTGTAGTCGGCGGACATTTCCTTCGCGTAACCGGCGGCCGTTTCGGCTTCCTTGAACTCCTCGTCCTCGACGGCAATGAACTTGGCGGCGAGCGATTCCACCTGTTCTTTCGTGCTCGGGCGCACGTCGGTCGCGGTCACCACCGCACCAAGCCGCTTGGCTGTGGCGATCGCCTGCAGTCCGGCGACCCCCACGCCCATGATAAAGACCCGGGTCGCCGGCACCGTGCCGGCGGCCGTCATCATCATTGGCAGGGCGCGACCGAACTCGGCCGCCGCATCGATCACGGACTTGTACCCGGCCAGGTTCGCCTGCGAGGACAGGACGTCCATCGACTGGGCGCGGGTGATGCGCGGCATGAATTCCATGGAAAAGATCGTCAGGCCGGTCTTCGCAAGCGCCTCCAGTCCGGCCTTGTCGGAGAAAGGGTCAAGAATGCAGGCGAGGATCGCGCCCTTGGCGACGCCTTTGAGGCTCGCCGCGGTCGGGCGGCGGACGGTCAGGACAATGTCGGCGCCTTTCAGCGTGTCCGCGGCGTTTCGGGCAACGGTTGCGCCCGCTTCCTTGTAGTCTGCGTCAGAGAACTGCGATCCGGCGCCCGCCCCGGCCTGCACCCGCACGTTGCAACCGAGACCGACGAACTTCTTGGCCGTTTCCGGTGACAGAGCGACGCGATGCTCACTCTTGTCCGTCTCGGCCGGGACCGCGATTGTAACCATGCCCTGCTCCGTGGAAATCGGCTTCGACGACAGAACCCCCCGTTGTCAGCCGCACGTCCTGAGGTGAATTGCCAGTGAGAAACGGCAATACGCGAATGCGTGGGAACAAACTATATAAGAAACACCGCCATTCCAACCAGAACGACAACGACAAGGACGCAGGTTCCGATGGTAAGCTTCATGAACCAGGAATAAGATTCCTTGTGTTGTTTCGAATCCATCGCGCGATGGCTACCGGCAAAGTCGACCCCCATGACGGCTCCCCTTATGGTTCAAACCTAGAATTGCATGACCGATTAGCATGACCGCAGATACACCGGCAATGCGAGATTTGCGTTGGCGGGCTGTTTTGACGCGGGCACGATTTGAGCGCGGCGCTCCGCTTGCCACGCCCGGCAGGCCGTATGTTAAACTTGCGTCACCAAGTAGAAGGACCGACCGCATGATCACCCGTTTCATTCTTTGCGCCTGTGTCGCGCTCCTGCTCAATGCCGCACCCGCCGTTGCGGAAAGCACGTCGCGAACCGTCGAGGTGTACAAATCGGCGACCTGCGGGTGTTGCACGGCGTGGATCAGGCACATGGAAGAAGCCGGATACAAGGTGAAGGCCCAAGACACCGCGATCGGCATTCTCGCGAAAATCAAGCGTCAGGCGGGGCTGTCGCCAGATCTTCAGTCCTGCCACACGGCCAAGGTGGGTGGATATGTCATTGAGGGTCACGTGCCGGCGCAAGACGTCGCGCGGCTTCTGAAGGAAAGGCCGGATGCCGTCGGCCTGAGCGTTCCCGGGATGCCGCTCGGTTCGCCCGGCATGGATTCCGGTCCGGACAAAGAGCCCTACGAGGTGCTGCTGGTCAGGAGGGACGGCTCAACGGAAGTCTTCGCGCGTTACTGAGTCCTAATCGGCAACTGCAGAACCGGCTCGGCGCGGGTGGTGCAGCGCGCGGCGCCTTCGTGCGCAAATGCAAATCCGTGAGGATGGCGGACCGCCTTCACCTCGCCCGACGGATCGGCGTAGACGAGCGCGAATTCGCTTTGCTGAATCTCGTCCGAGATGTCCTCGTAAGCCCGCAGCAGGGCCTGCGAAACGGTTTCCGACAGCCGGGCCGCGCGCAAGCCCTCACCCGGTTGCCCTTGCCAGCCCACCAGGCAGAGCGCCTCCCAATTGCCGCCGTTGAGGTTGCTGAAATCGCCGCGGCTCGGCGTCGGCGAGATGACGACGCTCTCAAGGAACGCGATGTCGGGATCGTCATAGTCGAACTCCGACGACGGCTGCTCCAGGTACCAGACAATGGCGTACGCTCCGGCCATCAGCACAAGCGCGGAGACGAAATAGGTCGCGATCCGGGGGATCGGGTAGCGTGAACCGGAACCGGCCGGGCGCGCGTTCACACGCGGACCGTTCCGCTCACGCCTCCAGTCCCTCAAGCTCGGTGATCAGATCCTCGATCACCTTCAGGCCCATGGACCAGAAATCCGGATCGCTGGCGTCAAGCCCGAATGGCGCAAGCAGCTCCGTGTGATGCTTGGTTCCGCCCGCGGCGAGCATGTCGAGATACTTGTCGGCGAAGCCTTCGTCCGCGTTCTCGTAAACCGCATAGAGCGAATTCACCAGGCACTCACCGAACGCATAGGCGTAGACGTAGAACGGCGAATGGATGAAGTGGGGGATGTAGCACCAGAAGGTCTCATAGCCCGGCTTCAGCTCAATCGCCGGTCCGAGACTGCGCCCCTGGACATCGAGCCAGATCTCGCCCAGCCGGTCCGACGTCAGTTCGCCCTGCTTGCGCGCGGTGTGAACCTCCCGCTCGAATGTGTAGAAGGCGATCTGGCGCACCACCGTATTGATCATGTCCTCGACCTTCTGGGCGAGCAAAGCCTTGCGCTCGCGCGGACTGCTCGCCTGGGCCAGCAGTTTCTTGAAGGTCAGCATTTCCCCGAACACGCTCGCCGTCTCGGCCAGCGTCAGCGGTGTCGGCGCCATGAGGGGCCCCTGTTTCGCCGCCAGTACCTGATGCACGCCATGACCGAGTTCATGGGCCAGCGTCATCACATCGCGCGGCTTGCCCTGATAGTTCATCAGGATATAGGGGTGCGCGCTCGGGACGGTGGGGTGCGAGAACGCGCCGGGCGATTTGCCCTCGCGAACGGGCGCATCGATCCACGACTTGTCGAAGAAATCCTTGGCGATGGATGCCATCTGCGGCGCGAAGGCACCATAAGCGTCGAGCACCAGGTTCTCCGCCTGCGCCCAGGCGATCACCTGTTGCGGCTCTTCCGGAAGCGGCGCGTTGCGATCCCAATGGGCGAGCTTGTCCTCGCCCATCCACCGCGCCTTGAGGATGTAGTAGCGGTGCGAAAGCCGCGGATAGGCGTCCTGGACCGCCGCCACCAGCGCGTCGACCACCGGCCGCTCGACCCGGTTGGCAAGATGACGCGAGTCGGCCACGTCCTCAAATCCGCGCCAGTCGTCGGAGATCGCCTTGTCCTTGGCGAGCGTGTTGGTGATCAGCGTGAACAGCCGCAGGTTGTCTGCGAAGACGCTTGCCAGTGCCTCCGCCGCCTCGCGGCGTTTGGCGCCGTCCTGATCGAGCAGGCGGTTGAGTGTCGGCTCCAGGCTGAGCGGCTCACCGCCCACGTCGAAACGCAAGGCCGTCATGGTCTCGTTGAACAGCCGGTTCCACGATCCGCGGCCGGTTACCGACTTCTCGTGGAACAGCTTTTCGATGTCGTCGGACAACTGGTAGGGCTTTTCCTTGCGCAGATCCTCGATCCACGGGGCGTAATGCGCCAGCGCCGCGTCCTCGAGCGCCGCCTCCAGCACCGCGTCATCGATCCGGTTGAACTCAAGCGGATAGAACAGCAGCCTGGTGGTGATCGCTGTGAGCTTTTCCTGGATATCGCCATAGAACTTGGCGCGCACCGGATCGGATGTATCGGCCGCGTAGAGCAATCCGGCGAAGGATCCGATGCGGCCGAGACGATCGCTCATCGCCTCATACGCCTTGACGCTCTCCGCCAGCCTGGCGCCGCTCTCCGCCGCGTGGCCGGCGAGCTGGCCCATATACTGTTCCTGGAATGCGCCGGCATCGCGCTCGAGCGCCGCGAGGTCGTCGGCAAGTTCCGGCGCCTCGGGGCTTGCGTACAAATCAGTCAGATCCCATTCCGGCATTGCGCCAAGAGAATCGTCGGATTTGGCCGCGGATGCGCTCGGCGCCGTGGCGAAGGCGGCGCCTGACTGAAAGGCAGGCAGGTTGAACAGAATGGAACTCCGTGGGGTCATTTTTTGAAAACCGTTCGCTGAATCAATTCGTGATGTGAACTCAATTTTGCAGTGTGCGGCCCTGTCGAAACAGCTTCAAGACGCAAAGCACCAGATAACAGGAAATTCAGCAGTTCCGCGGGGTTTGGGGACGAGAGCCTCTTCGATCAAATCGGAGTCAATTCTGCTTCTCGATTGGATCGATCACGCTCCAGGGGCCCAAAATCGAACACCGAGTAAAGAGGTTTTTTACCATCATTGGCTAGCGTGTGCCGCTAAACCGGCCAAATTGTGTTCGCGGCGCGTGTCGGGCCGCCATGCGCCAAGGTGCTGGTTTGGTTGTTGCGTAAGAGTAATGAGTAGTGAGTACGCGTCATGCCCAAGTGCATTCTGATCGTCGATGACGATCCCGCCCAGCGCCGCATCCTTGAAGAAGCCGTCAGATCATTCGGACACGTGACCCTGACCGCGGAAAGCGGTGAGCAGGCGATCGACATCGTCAAAGGCGAGGACGGAGCCCGGATCGACCTGATCCTCCTCGATCTCGTCATGCCCGGGCTTGACGGCATGGGCGTCCTCGACCGGCTGCGTCCGGACCCTTCCTCTCCTCCAGTCATTGTGCAGACGGCAAATGGCAGCATCGATTCTGCGATCGGAGCCATGCGCGCCGGCGCGACGGACTTTGTGGTCAAACCGGTCAGCCCCGAAAGGCTTGAAGTTTCGATAAAGAACGCGCTGAAGATCTCGTCACTGCAGGGCGAGGTCACACGCATTGCCCGCAAGAGCGAGGGCAAACTGACCTTTGGCGATCTTATCGCGAAGGGCGAAGCCATGCGCCGCGTGATCGGCCTTGGCTCGCGCGCCGCGCAGTCGACCATTCCCGTCCTCATCGAGGGCGAGAGCGGCGTCGGCAAGGAGTTGATCGCCCGCGCCGTCCAGGGCGAGAGCGAGCGCGCCGGCAAACCCTTCGTGACGGTGAATTGCGGCGCCATCCCCGAGAACCTCGTCGAGAGCATCCTCTTCGGCCATGAGAAGGGAGCGTTCACCGGCGCCAGCGCCAAACGCGACGGGAAATTCGTCGAGGCCGACGGCGGCACGCTGTTTCTCGATGAAGTGGGCGAACTGCCGCTCGACGCCCAGGTCAAGCTGCTGCGTGCCCTGCAGGAGGGCGAAGTCGACCCGGTCGGCGCCAAGCAACCGGTGAAGGTCGATTTCCGCCTGATCTCCGCCACCAATCAGGACATGATCAAACTGGTCAACAGCGGAAAGTTCCGTGAAGACCTCTACTACCGCCTCAACGTCTTCCCGGTGTGGGTGCCGCCTCTGCGCGAGCGTATGGATGACGTGCCCGAGCTGGTCGGCCACTTCATCGACCGGTTTGCGTCCGAAGAAGGCAAGAAGATTGACGGCATCGCGCCGGATGCGCTCGACATGCTGCAGCGCTACCCGTGGCCGGGGAACGTCCGGCAGCTCGAGAATGCAGTGTTCCGCGCCGTCGTGCTTGCCGATCAGCCGGTCCTCGGCATCAACGAATTCCCGCAGATCGCGGCCCATGTCGACGGTTTCGAAGCGGAACTCCCGCCGGCGCCGCCGCCGAAGGACGAGACCCCGGTCATCGACGGCCCGGCCGTGCTCGGCGGCGATGTGGATGTGCCGGCGACGGTCGCCGTTACATCGGGATCCGGCCGGGATGAACTCGGCATTCCGGCGCTCGACGACAGTGGCAATGTCCGCGCACTGGAGGACATCGAGGCGGACATGATTCGCCTGGCGATCGGCCGATATCGCGGCCACATGACTGAAATCGCAAAGAAATTGGGTATCGGCCGTTCAACGCTTTATCGCAAGATGCGCGAATTCGGCCTTGAAGCGCACACCGGCTGAAAAAACTCCATCATTTGGATGCAGGAATGCCACAGTTGTGTTCAAAAATGGTCTGGCTCACAGGGAATAACGCGTTCGTTGCTGGAAAACGCCGATGCCACACGATAGCGTTCGACGAATCAAAAGTAGGGAAGTGATCAAGGCCATTCTGTGAGAGGAGGGACGGATGAGGCTGCGATTTTGTATTGCGTACGGCTTGATCCTCGGATCGGTTCTGACGGGACCCGCGTTGGCGGTGGAGCCGGATGCACCCGAGCGCCTGATTTCGCGCGCGGATGCGGTCCGCATTCTCGTGCAGGACCGGCTTGGTCAACCATTCCGGAACGAAACGGAATTCGAGAAGGCCGACCACGGCGCCCTGGTTGAATACTACGCCGACGGCGACCACAAGACGGTCTGGGTGGACGAGAACGGTCTGCGGCCCAGGGCGCAAAAGGTGATCCGCGAACTGCGGCGCGCAGGCAATTACGGCCTCGATCCGGACGACTACGATCTTCCCGAAGAGATCATTCTCGCCTCGAACGACAAGACCCCAACGGCGCGTCTTGCGGAATTTGAACACAAGCTGAGCCATGCGGTGCTCGCTTACGTGCGGCATGCCCGCGGCGGGCGCGTCTCGCCGCGCAGCCTTTCCGGCTATCTCGATCCGACGCTCGAGCTTGCCGATCCGCTGGAGGTGATGGAGAAGCTGGAGACGCTAGACGATCCGGCGCCCTATATTCGCAGCTTCCATCCCAAGCATCCCCAGTTCGAGGCGCTCAGGCAGGCGCTGCTGAAGGTGCGCGGCGGCGCTGACGAAGGCGAAGAACGCGTTGTCCTCCCCAAGGGCCCTGCCCTCAAGCCGGGGATGAGCCATGACCACGTGGCTATTCTGCGCAAACGCCTGAAGGTTCCGGTTGCCGAGAAGAACGGCGAGGCCCTGCATCCGCAAGACGTTTACGACTCGACCCTCGAACTTGCGGTGAAGACGTTCCAGAAGTCACGGCGCATGACGGTCGACGGTATCGTTGGTCCGGGGACGCGTCGCGCGCTCAATGGCGGATCCACGGTCCCCAAGAACCGTGAGAAGACGATCCTCACCAACATGGAGCGTTGGCGCTGGATTCCCGACAATATCGACAAGCTCAACATCCAGGTGAACGTGCCGGAGTACCGGTACCGGGTCTATGACGGAGAGCAGGTCGTTCACAGCGAGCGTGTCGTCGTCGGCAAGCTCAAGAACCAGACACCCATCTTCTCCGACAAGATGGAGTATCTGGTGTTCCATCCCTACTGGAACGTTCCCAATTCCATCAAGGTGAAGGAACTCCTGCCTTACCTGCGGCGCGGCGGCGGTGGTGGCGGATGGTTCAACAGCTATTCGCGCCCGCGCATCCTGCAGGCGCACAACCTGTATGTGAAATATCGCGGTCGCGAGATCGACGCGTCGCGGGTGGACTGGAACCGGGTCAACATCGCGAACTATCGCTTCTATCAACCGCCCGGCGGCAGGAACGTGCTCGGCTTCGTCAAGTTCATGTTCCCGAACAAGCACGCGGTCTACATGCACGACACGCCGACGAAGCATCTGTTCAATCAGACCCGGCGGACCTACAGCCATGGCTGCGTGCGGGTGCGCAACCCGCGCAAGCTGGCCGAGATTATCCTCGCCCGCGACCGCGGCTGGTCGTCCGGAAGCGTCGGCGCGGCCATTCAGCGCGGCCAGAATCAGCACGTGAATCTGAACAATCCGATCCCGGTGCACATCACCTATTTCACCGCCCGGGTCGAGAAAGACGGGAAAATCACCTATTTTGGGGACATTTACGGCCATGACTCGCGCATGGCCAGAGCCTTGAAGCTATAAAGAAAACAATTTGTTAACCGAATTTGGCGCACCCTGTCTCGGAACAGGGCGCGTTAATTCGTGTTTGCACGCCTTTTTTTCTTCGCATTTGGCGAGTTACTTTCGCTTAACCGTTTGACCAGAATCAACGCATTGACTCTGGTTTTGCGGTTATGCTTATGAATCACAAGGGTTGGACTGCGTTGTTGGGAAACCGTACGGCACGTACGGTAACGTCGGAAACCGGGGGAAAATTTGCAAAAGGCAATCGTGCGCGCAAAGCGGGCGTTGACGACGGGGGCGATCGGCTTGGCGCTCTCCGGCTTCTCCGTGTGCGCGTTCGCCAGTGACGGCGCCCGGACCCTCACCTTCTACAACATCCATACCAAGGAAGAGATGTCCATCACCTACAAGCGTGATGGCGAGTTCGACCCGGATGGTATGAAGAAGATCAATCACATCATGCGCGACTGGCGGAGTAATCAATCCACCAAGATGGACCCGGCGCTGATCGACACCATCTGGGAGATCTACCAGGAGCTCGGTTCGGAAAAACCGATCCACCTGATTTCCGGATACCGCTCGAAGAAGACCAATGACCGTCTGCGCCGGCGCCGCGGCGGCCAGGCCCGCCAGAGCCAGCACATCCTGGGCAAGGCGGCCGACATCCATTTTCCCGACGTTGACGTGAAGCGACTCCGCAATTCCGCCCTCGTGCGCGAGAAAGGCGGTGTCGGCTATTATCCCAAATCCGGCATCCCGTTCGTCCATGTCGATACCGGACGTGTGCGCCACTGGCCGCGTCTGCCACGCCAGGAGCTGGCCCTGCTGTTCCCGGACGGCAAGTCCAAGCACGTTCCGCGTGACGGTCGCCCGATTACGCCGCGGGACTCGCGCATTGCACTGGCCAAGCTCGACAAGAGGATCGACGACTTCATCACCAAGAAGAGCAAGGTAAAACTTCCGCCGAAGATGATCGTCGCCGGCTTCACGCCACCGAGTGTGTCCTGGCCGAAGGCCTCAACGGAAACAACGGCGTCGATTCCGAAAGAGAGCACGCCGCTGCCGCCGGCCGAGAAGACGGCCGCGCTTCAACCTGCCGCGCCGCTGCCCGTCTCCACGCCAGCGCCCGCGCAGCAGCCCGCCGCCGCTCCGCAAATTGCCATTTCGGCTCTGGAGGAAGCGGAACATCCTGAGGAGCTGACCTTCGAACTGGCACCGGTGCTGCCGCTGATGGGTGACCGGACGGTCAGCGCCGACCGCAACCTGGCCAGTCTGACGGCGCCCGATTTCAGCGACGAAGACGGCTACCTGCTGCGTGACGCGGATGACGGCTATGCGGCCTCTCTCGCCCGCGCGCTCGGATACACCGGCCCCGCATACCGGGCGGCGTTCTCATACGAGCAGCCGACGCGCAGACGGACCTCGGCCGTTGACCGCGCGTATGTGCGCACCGCCAGCTACGACGATTCTGTTCCTGACTAGGATTAAGTCCTAGAATTCAGTCGCTTACTCTTCCGGCACCATGCCGAGCGCGACCATGTACGTGGCCAGCAGAGCCTCCTGCTCCTGGCGTTCATGGACATCCTGCTTGCGCAGCCGGACGATCGTTCGAAGCGTCTTGGCGTCGAAACCCATCCCTTTCGCCTCCGCGTAGACTTCGCGGATGTCCGCGGTGAGGGCCGCTTTCTCCTCCTCCAGCCGCTCGATGCGCTCCACGAAGGCGCGCAACTGGTCACGGGTGGTGCCTTGCAAGTCTGACATGATCTCTCCGCTGAATTGGTGCCTGAACCGGCCACGGGATGGAGACAGAGAAGTAGCCAGCCGCACCCGCGCAATCAAGTCGCGGGTTGGAGTTTTCCAGTGCCTAGAGGCTCTAGCTGTGGCCTTCCTTGGCGCGCACTTCGTCGAAGCGGGCGAGTTTCTCGGCCGGGGCCTCCGTCTGGAATTTCGATTTCCATTCGTCGTACGGCATTCCGTACACGATCTCGCGGGACGCTTCTTTCGAGAGGTCGATGCCTTGTTCCCCGGCAGCGTCCTTGTACCAGTTCGACAGGCAGTTGCGGCAGAAGCCGGCAAGGTTCATCAGATCGATGTTCTGCACATCGGGGTGGGTCCGCAGATGCTCAACCAGGCGGCGAAAGACGGCAGCCTCGAGCTGTTCCGCGGTCTTGGGATCGATTTCGGACATGGGGGTAACTCCTACTGCAGGGCTTGGACCTCGGGGGCGCGATCGCGGGCTTTCATATCCGCATGCGACCCGTGATGGCAAATGGTGTTGTATGTCGAGCGGGCATCGGGTGCCGCAAACAGGTTCTTCAGGATGCGCGCAAGCCGTTCCGCCCACGCCTTCTGGCCCGCTTCATCGCGGATCAGATCCTGGCGGATTTCGATCAGCGCATGCGCCAGTCCGCGCCCGGTGCCGTGCCGGTACAGGCAATCCCCCTCCAGCTCGCCGGAATACGGCACGTTCGCGTCGGCCAGCAGATCGGGTTCGGCCTGCAATGCCCTGAGCAACGGCACGGCCAGTCTTTCATCCTTGTCCCACAGGACGCCGGCATGCCATGGCCGCGGCATCCCGCGCCAGCTCTCCGTGAACGAATGGATCGACAGAAGTGCCGGAGGCCGGCCGGCGGCGATGCCCTCATCGATCGCCATGCCAATCGCATGGTGATAAGGCGCGTAGTATCCCTCGATACGGCGATTGCGCTCCGCTTCATCACAGTCCGCATTTCCGGGCACGACCGCACCGTCCGATATGCGCATGATCAGGGTGGGATCATCCTCGCCCCGGTTCGGATCGATCAGCAGCCTGGAGAAATTTGCCAGAAGGGCCGGAACGCCGAGCAGCCGTGCGATTTCCTCTGTCACCCCGGCCGCGCCGATATCGTAGCCGATATGGCGTTCGAGCTGCGACTGCTGCAGCCCAAGCGTCCCATAAGCCTTCGGCAGCGCGTTGCTCGCATGGTCGCAGATGATCAGAAGACCATGCTCCGCCGCTCCGTCGACTCGGGTGTACGCAGGAAACTCTTTCATCTCCACGCCGGGTGCTCTATCGGCCTGCTTCATCATCTCCCGCACTATAGTAACCGCCGCGAATATGCGCTACAGGGGCAGCAATTCCATGAGTGAAAATCCCCAGACATCGCACGCCCCCGGCGCGTCCTCCGCAGATCACGTGCTGCTTGTGCCGTTCATCGCGCTGATCCTGGGCGCCATCGGCGCCGGCGCCTCACCGGTGTTTGTCCGGCTGACCGACGTCGGACCGTTTGCCAGCGCATTCTGGCGCATGGCGCTCGCGCTGCCGGTGTTGTGGGCCTGGCTGCAGATCGAAAGCGCCCGCGGACGCGTCACGCAAATGGATTTCGGGCGCGACCTGTCGCTCATCGTGCTCCTCGGTTTCCTCTTTGCCGGCGATCTCTTCTTCTGGCACCTCGCCATCCTCAATACCTCCATCACCAACGCCACGCTGCTGGCAACGACGACGCCACTCTTCGTCGCTTTCGGGGCATGGCTGATCCTGAAGGAAAAGATCACCAGGCAGATCATGATCGGAGTCGTTGCCGGCATGATCGGCGCGGCCCTGCTGATGGGCGCGAGTGCCACCTTCAAGCCGGAAAACCTGTTCGGCGACATTTCCGGTTTCATCACGGCGTTCTTTTTCGGCAGCTATTTTCTTGCCGTGGCCTTCGCGCGGCGGCGGATGAGCCCGGCGCAGGTGATGTTCTACCCTGCCATCGTGTCCACCGGATTCTTGTTCGTCGCCGCCTTCCTGCTCGACGACTACATCATACCGCGCACATGGGAAGGCTTTGGCTGGCTGATTGCGCTGGCAGTGATTTCACAGCTTGGGGGCCAGGGCCTGATCGCCTATTCGCTTGGCCACCTGCCGGCGGTGTTCTCTTCGCTCGTGCTGTTCCTCGAGGCTCTGGCAGCCGCGTTTCTCGCCTGGCTCATCTTCTCAGAGCCGGTAACCATCTGGCAGCTCTGCGGCGGGTTGCTTATTCTTGCAGGCATCTACACGGCCCGGCCAGGGCGCAACAAACCGGCAGTGCATTCATGACCATTGAAGACCAACGCCAAAGCCTGATGAAACTGTTCGAGGCGGCGGTTGCGGCGGCCAACCCGCTGCAATGCGTTCCGCCCGCGCTTCCCGACCCTCCGGGCGACGGACGGCTGATCATACTCGGCGCGGGCAAGGGGTCGGCGGCCATGGTTCAGGCGGCGGAAGACCATTATCTGGGGCTCGATCCCAGGCCGGACATGGTCGGCTGCGCCGTCACCCGGCATGGCTTCTCCCTCCCGGCCCAGGCCATCGAGATCATCGAGGGCGGTCACCCGGTGCCCGACGAGGGCAGCGCGACGGCCGCCCGACGTGCGCTCGAGCTCGCCGGCGAAGCAACCGAAAAGGATCTTGTTCTGGTCCTGCTCTCCGGCGGCGCCTCGGCGCTGTGGACCGCGCCCGTCGACGGCGTCACGCTCGGCGAAAAGCAGGACGTGACGCGCGCGTTGCTGGCATCGGGCGCGCGTATCAGCGAGATCAACTGCGTGCGCAAACACCTCTCCGGCATAAAGGGGGGGCGGCTCGCCCTTGCGGCCGCGCCTGCAAAGCTGGTTACGCTGGCGATTTCCGACGTGCCCGGAGACGACCCGTCCGCGATCGGTTCAGGCCCCACCGTCGGCGACCCCACGACGCTCGAAGATGCGCGGCAGATCCTGAAAGACCGCGGGATCGAGCCACCACCGTCCGTTGCCGCGGCCCTTGCCGACGACCGCAACGAGACGCCGGTACCCGAAGACGCATTGTTCGCTCATGCCGACTACGTGCTCGTGTCCCGTCCGGCGGATGCGCTGAAAGCGGCCGCGGAGGTCGCCGCGGATCTCGGCTACGAGGTGCAGCTCCTGGGCGACTCCATCGAAGGCGAGGCACGCGATGTGGCCGCCGAACACGCTGAACTGGCGCGCAACTGTCTGGCGTCCGGCAAGCGCACCGCACTCCTTTCCGGCGGCGAAGTGACCGTCACCGTAACCGGGAACGGCAAGGGCGGCCCCAACCAGGAATACGCGCTTTCGCTCGCCAACGCGCTTCAGGGCACCGAGGCCATCTCCGCGCTTGCAGCCGACACCGACGGCACCGACGGAGGCGAAGGCGCGGCTGACGACCCGGCAGGCGCGATCGTCGATCCGACCACCGGCGAACGTGCAACCGGGCTTGGCCTTAACCCTGCCAAGTTTCTGAATAACAATGACTCTACGGGTTTCTTCCGGGCACTTGGAGATCTACTTGTGACCGGCCCGACTCGGACCAACGTTAATGATTTCCGAGTGATTTTGGTGGATTGTTAATTCGAGTACGAACGAGAACGTTCGCGTGCCCATGCGAGTAAAATCAGTACAGAATCCGCGCGGCGGTCTTGAGCGGCGCCTGACCAAAAGCGCAACAGCAAAGTCGCTTTTCATGCCTTCAGCACAGGCAATCGCGTTCGCGCTCCTCGTCGCGTTCGCTGTTGCCGTACCCGCGCCAGCCCATGCCGACTTGAAACTGTGCAATACGACCTCGAGCCGCATCGGCGTCGTTATCGGATACAAGGACGATAAGGGCTGGACCAGCGAGGGTTGGTGGAATATCCCTTCCAATGTTTGCTGGACGCTGATCAAGGGCGATCTGGTGGCACGGTATTACTACGTCCATGCCATCGACTATGACCGCCCGGGAGTTTGGGACCGCAACGAGCAGGAGGTCTCGAGCAACTCGGAGTTCTATATGTGCACGGAGGACAAGGCGTTCGTCATCCGTGGCGCCGGCAGATGCGAGGATCGCGGGTTCAACCGGACTCGGTTCTTTGAGGTTGACACAAAGGACGAGAAGAGTTGGACAATCACGCTCCAGGACAAGGTCGAGCAACGAGCCAAGAATCAATGAGAAGAAACCGCCGGGTCAAGATCGTTGCAACACTCGGCCCCGCCTCTTCAGACCCCGACATGATCCGGCGCCTGTTCGAAGCAGGCGCCGATGTTTTTCGTATCAACATGAGCCACGCCTCGGGTGACAAGCTCACCGAGCTTGTTCGCGCAATCCGCAAGATCGAGGCGGACGCCGGAAGGCCCATCGGGATCCTCGTCGATCTGCAGGGCCCGAAGCTCAGGGTCGGCGAGTTCGCGCACGAACGCGCCGCTCTGAAGCAAGGCGACCTTTTCAGTTTCGACACCAGGGAGGAAACCGGCAACTCCGAACGCGTCTTCCTGCCGCATCCGGAGATCTTTGACGCGGTTGCCCCGGGCCATACGCTCATACTGGACGACGGCAAGCTGCGGATGAGGGTCCGCGAGGCAACGAAAGACAAGATCACGGCGGAGGTGATCGTCGGCGGGCCGCTGGCGAGCCGCAAAGGCATTTCTCTGCCCGACACCGTGCTTCCTTTCGGCGCGATGACCAACAAGGACAGGGCCGACCTCGAACAAGCGGTCAATCTCGGCGCCGATTGGATCGGGCTGTCCTTCGTTCAACGCGGCGACGACGTCGCTGAAGCGCGCAAGCTCAGCCGCGGGCGCGTCGCAATCATGACCAAGATGGAGAAACCCGCGGCCATCGAGCATCTCGACGCGATCCTGGAACAGTCCGATGGCCTGATGGTCGCGCGCGGAGACTTGGGCGTGGAAATGCCGTTGCAGAGCGTGCCCGGCCTGCAGAAGCGCATCACGCGCGCCTGCCGCAACGCGGGCAAGCCCGTGGTCGTTGCCACGCAGATGCTGGAATCGATGATCACCGCCCCGGTTCCGACACGGGCCGAAGTCTCCGACGTGGCGACCGCCGTTTACGACGGCGCCGACGCGGTCATGCTGTCCGCCGAGAGCGCGGCCGGCCAGTATCCGATCGAAGCGGTCTCGACCATGGACAGCATCGCCATCGAGGTCGAACGCGACGAGAACTACGATCGCCTCGTCCATGCCCAGCACATCACGCCGGAGGCGACCGGCGCGGATGCGATTTCCGCTGCCGCGCACAACATCGCCGAAACCCTCAATCTCGCGGCGATCGTCTGTTACACGGGCTCCGGTTCGACAGGCCAGCGCGCGGCGCGCGAGCGCCCGCGTCAGCCGATTGTCGCCCTGACGCCGATCGCCGGGACGGGACGCCGCCTGGCGGTCGTCTGGGGCCTCCACTGTGTCCTGACAAGTGACGCGGAAACTCTCGACGAGATGGTCGACAAGGCGTGCCGCATCGCATACCGGGAAGGCTTCGCCGGCCGCGGTCAGCGGATCATCATTTCAGCCGGTGTGCCTCTCGGTACGCCGGGCGCCACAAACATGCTGCGCGTTGCGTTTGTCGGTGAAAGCGAAGCGGAGAACATCTGAGCGTCGCGGCAAGAACGCGCGACCGGCTCCGATTTGATCAAAAGGCTCTAGATGCCCTGGCCTTCGACCTCGCGCGAGAGTTCCTGCTCGGTCTGTCGAACGTCTCCCATATGCGGGTGGATCTTCAAGGCCTCGCGGTAAGCTCGCAGAGCAGCTTCCTTCTCGCCCATTTCCTGCATCAACAGGCCGAGGCCCTGGATCGCCTTGAAGTGGGAGGGATCGATCGCCAGGGCATGACGAAGGTTCTCCAGCGACTTGCCGTAGTCCTTCTTGCGGAAGTAGACCGCGGCACGGCGGTTCCAGGCTTCCGGAAAGTCCGGTGCAATCTCGACGACGGAATCGAGAATGGTGAGCGCGACGTCGAAGTCTTCCTTTTCCATCAACTGGCCGACGCGGCTCATGAGCAGGTCGACCGTATCGCTCCCCGAATGCAGCCAGAGCTTCTCGATGGCCTTCGCCACCACCTTCGAGCTTTCCTCGTCTTCACTCTGACTGAGGCGCGTGTAAAGCTCCTTGAGCAGGACCTTCCGGTCCTTCGCCGCGTCGGGTACCTCCTTGAGGAGAAGGTCGTTCTGCTCAAGCCTGTCCTGCCGCTCCCGCGGCACATCCGGTGACGCCTGTGCAAACGCGTTTGCCGACAGGCCCGAAGCGGCCATGACCGCCACGGCACAAAAGGTCGATTTCAGGAAACAGGTCATGCGGCGAGGATAGGTCCACCCCGCAGCGCACGTCAAAGAAAAACCCCGTGAACAGCCCGCGCGAAACCGATCGCGTTTACGGCAAAACCTTGAATAAACTGGGAATCTAGCCCTGGCGCGCCTTGAAGCGGCGGTTCACCTTGTTGATAACATAGAGGCGGCCGCGCCGGCGCACCACCTGGTTATTCCGGTGCCGTTTGCGCAACGAGCGTATGGAGTTCCTGACTTTCATCAGTCTTGCCTCTTGAATCATCCTCTGCCGGCGCGTCGCTCGCGCCCCAGACCGCCCGGAACATATGGAGGGCGGGCTGCCATGTCAACATGCGCAGGCCGCGCGGGTACCGGCGAAACGCCGGCCCGCGCCCAAGGCCTTGCTAGGTCTTGTGTCCCGTCTCCAGCTTGCTCTCCAGATAAAGCGAGTAGCGGGACATCGCGAAGCAGAACAGGAAGAAGAACACGGCGATCGAGATGTAGACCTCGTTCGACAGACCCGCCCACTTGGAGTCGGCAAGCGACGCACGTCCCATCCCGAGGATATCGAGCAGACCGATGATGATCACCAGGGTGGTATCCTTGAACAGCCCGATGAAGGTGTTGACGATGCCGGGAATGGAGATCTTCAGCGCCTGCGGCAACACGATCAGCCGCATGGATTGCCAGTATTTGAGCCCCATGGAGTCGGCCGCCTCATACTGCCCGCGCGGAATGGCCTGAAGGCCGCCGCGGATCACCTCGGCCATGTACCCGGATGAGAACAGCGTCACCATGATCAGCACCCGCAGCAGCAGATCAAAGCTGGTGCCGGGCGGCAGGAAATAGCTCAGCATGGTCGATGCGACGAACAGCAAGGTGATCAGCGGAACGCCGCGGATAAACTCGATGAACGACACGCAGATGATGCGAACGGCCGGCATGTCGGACGCGCGCCCCAAGGCCAGGAGGATGCCGATCGGCAACGAAAACGCGATTCCCGTCACACCGACGATGATGTTGAGCAACGTACCGCCGAACTGATCGGTGGTAACGGACGTCAGGCCGAAGATTCCGCCGAGCAGGAGCCATGCGGCGATGAACGGATAGGCGAGCGAGAACAGCATCGCCCTGCCGCGATAGGGAAACTTGTCGAACAGCAAGGGGCCAAGGGCCACGAAAAGCAGAACGAAAGCGAGGTTCACGCGCCAGCGCTCGGGTTCCGGGTAGAACCCGTAAATGAAGATCTTGTAGCGCTCGCCGATGAAGGCCCAGCAGGCACCGTCGCCCAGGGACTGGCAGCCGGCACGGTCAGCGGCCTCGAAGACCGCATCGAAAAAGGCCCAGTTGAAGAGCGGCGGAAGAATGGTCCAGAGAAACCACACCCCGACAAAGGTGAGAAAGATGTTGTACCAGCTCGAAAGCAGGTTCTCCTTCACCCAGTAGATCGGTCCCGATGCAAGGGTAGGCGGCGGCAGTTCGGGGTGCTTGCCGGGTTCGTAACGTTGCGTTGTTGCCGTATCGGTCATCGATCCCGCTCCCCCCTATCTTTCCACCAGCTTGATGCGCCGGTTGTACCAGTTCATGAACGCGGAAATCAGAAGCGAGACACAGAGATAGAACAGAATGACGATGATCATCGTCTCCATCTCCTTGCCCGTCTGCATCAGCGAAATACCGCCGATCGTCGCGACGATGTCCATGTAGCCGATTGCGATCGCCAGGGATGAGTTCTTGGTCAGGTTCAGATACTGGCTCGTCAGCGGCGGGACGATGACGCGCATCGCCTGTGGAATGATCACCAGGTTGAGCGTTCTGCCACGCGGCAGGCCCAGTGCGGAAGACGCCTCCCATTGTCCCTTGCTGACCGCGAGAATGCCCGCCCGAACAATCTCGGCAATGAACGCAGACGTGTAAAACGACAGCGCCAGCCAGAGCGCCAGGAATTCGGGACGGATGACGAAGCCGCCGCGGAAGTTGAAGCCCTGCAGCGCCGGCATGTCCCAGGCAAGGGGCATGCCGAGCACCAGATAGACCAGCAACGGAAATCCGATTATTGCGCCGGTGCATATCCAGAAGACGGGGAGGTGCTCACCCGTCGCGTCCTGTTTCGCTTTGGCCCACTTCGCGAATACGACCGCAAACACAATCGCCGCCAGAAAGGCCCCGATCACGATATTGAACCCGGCCTCCGGTATCGGCATGGGCGCGAACACGCCGCGATTGGTGAAGAAGACGGAGTTCGCAATGTTGGCGGACTCCTGCGCGACCCGCGGCTGGGGCATCAAATGCACCACAATGCCGTGGACCAACAGGATCTGCAGCAGGACGGGCGTGTTGCGGGTGAATTCGATGAAACAATAGACGATACGACTGACCAGCCAGTTTGGCGACAGCCGCAATACGCCGAAGATGAAACCGAGAATGGTCGCGAGGATCACGCCGCAGAAGGCGACCAGCAGCGTGTTCAAGATGCCGACGATCATCGCCCGGAAGTGACTGCTGGTCGAGGAATACTCAATCAGCGTCTGGTTGATGTCGTAATGCGCGGGTTCGTTCAGGAAATCGAAGCTGAACGTCTTTCCGAGCAGTTTCAGATTTGCGATCGCATTCGTGGTGATATAGGCGATGAATGCGATGAGAAGTGCGAGCGTAAGAACCTGAAGGATTATGCTTCGCGTTTCTTTGTCGTACCAGAGCCGGGCGATAAAGTTCCTCTGCCCGTCGCCCACTTGCGCCGTCGTATCAATAGAAGCCAAGACCCCCACCCGTGTTTGTCAGCAAAAAGAAGCAGTACCTGTCGTCTTGCGCGAGCCCCTTCCCCAAGGTTCGCAGCTCGTGTGCCGGCGGCACGTCCGCCGGCTCCCCCGAAACCGCCTGAGCGGTTAGCTGGTGCCGTACCGGGCCGAAGCCCGGTACGGCGAATTGCAAGGTCAAACCTGCAACAACAAACGGCCTACCGGAAGGGCGGCGTGTATTGCAGGCCGCCGTCGGTCCACAGCGCGTTCAGGCCACGCTCCAGTCCGATCGGTGTCTTCGGTCCGATGTTGCGGTCGAAGATCTCGCCATAGTTGCCCACGGCCTTGATCGCCTGCGCGGCCCAGTTCTTCTCAAGACCGAGCATACCACCGAGATTGCCTTCGGTGCCGAGCAGGCGGTTGATCTCCGGATTGTCGGTCGCCTTGGCGCCAAGCTCGTCGACGTTCTTCTGGGTGATGCCGAGTTCCTCGGCGGCGACGAGTGCATTGGTGGTCCAGCGGATGATGTCGCTCCACTGGTCATCACCGTGGCGTGTGGCCGGGCCAAGCGGCTCCTTGGAGATGATCTCCGGCAGGATCACATGGTTCTGCGGATCCTTGAAGGTCGCGCGCGTGGCTGCAAGGCCGGAGGCGTCCGTCGTGTAAACGTCGCAGCGCCCGGCGAGATAATTCGTCCGTGCTTCTTCGTTCGACTCGATCGGAACCGGCTCATACTTGATCTTGTTGGAGCGGAAGAAGTCCGCCAGGTTCAGCTCGGTCGTCGTGCCCGTCTGAATGCAGACCGACGCGCCGTCGAGTTCCTTCGCACTTTTGACGCCCAGCTTCTTGGGAACCATAAAGCCCTGGCCGTCATAGTAGTTCGTGCCCTGGAACGCGAGCTTGACGTCGACGTCACGCACGAATGTCCAGGTGGTGTTGCGGAAAATCACGTCGCCTTCACCGGAGTTCAGAATGGTGAAGCGCGTCTTGCCGGTTGCGGGCTTGTACTTGACCTTGTTCGCATCGCCGAAAATGGCCGCAGCCACGGCGCGGCAATGGTCAACGTCGAAGCCCTGCCATTTGCCGGCTTCGTCCGTAAACGAAAATCCCGGCAGGCCGGTGTTCACGATGCAGATCAGCTCGCCGCGTGCTTTCACATCGTCGAGCGTACCGGCATTCGCAGCCGTCGCACCGATCATTGCCAGAGCAGCAGTTGCTCCAAGCAAATAGCGTTTCATGAGGTACTCCTCCCTAAGATGACACGTACAAAAAAACGTCACATTTCGGGCCCAAACCCCCGGGGTCTCGAGCCTGATTGGCAGTTTTGACTGGCACGTGCGCGTGCCCGGCAACTGCCACGGCTCACTCTCCGCGAGAGCTGTATGCGAGTCAACAGGCGGAATGCTCACATTTTGACTAATTTGTGATGATATTTAAGGCGGTTCACCGGCACTTTACTTTCGATCTTTAAACTTGGCCTCAGGGTACCGGGCTGCTAGACAGACGCCACCTTTTGGTGGCCGGAAACGATTGATCGTGTGGCCGCCGAAAGCGGCGTGCGGCCGCCAATTGGATCGATGCTGATTGTTCGCATCGACGTAACTTCACGAAATACCCCGAGCGATGCGAGGATGATCCAGACATGACCGCTGGCTTTGGCCTTGAGAAACTTGGTCTTCTGACCGCGCGCCACCCGAAGGCCACCCTTCTGTTCTTCGCACTCACGCTGCCGATCTTCCTGTTTTTCGCGGCCCGGCTGGAGTTTTCAAGCGACATACGCGAGATTTTCCGCTCGCAGTCCGAGGGCTTCACGGTCCTCGAGGACGTGGGCAAGCAGTACCCGGCCTCGAGCCGTGATGTTCTGCTGGTCGTCGACGGGGGCGACATATTCGAACCAAAAGCCCTGACCGCGCTGCGTTTCCTGCATCTCGACCTCGGCCTTATCCCGGATGTCGACTTCGTGCTCTCGATCTTTTCCGCCCGCTATCCGCCCGACGCAGAGGGCAATGCGGTATCGCTCTTTCCCACGGAAATAACGGCAGATACCGATGTGGAGGCGCTACGCAAAGAGGTCGAGGCCCATCCCCTCGTCGCCAACAAGCTCCTGTCCGAAGACGCCAGGAGAGCCCTCATCGTTGTCGCGCTCAAGCCCGAGAACCGTGATGTGGAGGATCTGCAGAGCCTCATCAGCGAGATCAACGAGACCGCGGAAACGGTTCTGGAAGGGACGGGACTGAAGCTCAGGGTCACGGGCCTCGCCGCACTGCGTGTGGAAATCATCGGCGCCCTGGTGCGCGACCAGGGCCGTTTCGCCATTGCCGGACTGATCCTGTGCCTCGGACTATGCTGGTTCTTCTTCCGGCGCTGGGCCTATGTCGCGATGGCCGGCGCACCCGCCGCGATCGCGGTGATCTGGCTGGCGGGCAGCATGGCGATCGTCGGGCAGGAAGTGAATGTCCTGACAAACATCATCCCGGTGCTGGTCATTGTGCTCGTGTTTTCGGACGCGTTGCACCTCTTGTTCGGGATACGGCGGAACATTGCCGCCGGGCAGGGTCTGAGCGAGGCCATCGACACGGCCGTTCTCGAGGTCGGCCCGGCATGCGTGCTCACCTCGGTGACGACCACGCTCGCGCTGCTTTCGCTGACGCTGGTTCCGCACGAGTTCATATCCCGGTTCGGTCTGACCGCGGCGCTCGGCACCGCCATCGCCTATTGCGCGACGCTTGCGCTCGTGCCGGCCATGGCCGCAATCTTCCTGGCCCGTACGCCGCGCAAGCGGCCCGCGGGTCAGGGCGAATACTGGTTCGGACGCGCGACCATGACGGCCAGCGATGCGGTTGCCCGGATGATCTCTTCCGCACCCTATGCTGTCGCCGGCGCCGGTGTCGTCGTGACGGTGGTGGCCGGACTTCTGTATGCCCAGAACACACCCCGCTACAGCTATCAGGAGAACCTGCCCGAGGGGAACGCGGCCTTTGCGGCGATCCAGGAGATCGATACCTACCTTGGTGGCTCCAACAGCCTGCATCTGCTTATTCGCTGGCCGAGCGCACACGAGTTGCACTCGCCGGAAACCGTGGAGGTCATCCGCGCGGCGCATGATGCGCTCAAGGCCGAGCCCGAATTTCAGTCGGTGAGCTCCCTGCGGGATGTCCAGGAGTGGATGGCAAACGGTTCGGGCACGCGCGGCGACGTGTTCAATTTCCTGGAAAAAGCCAGCTCGACGCTCAGCCGGCGGCTGACCTCCAAGGAATTCAATTCCGCGCTGCTTACGGCCCAGTTCCCGGCAATAGATTCATCGCAGCTCATTCCCATCCTCAACAAACTCGAAGACCGGTTGGACCAGTTGCGGGCGGACAATCCGGGCGTCAAATTCGACGTCACCGGCCTCACGCCCCTGTCGGCCACCTCGAGCACCGAGATGATCGGCAAGCTCAACCAGAGCCTCGCCATGGCCATCGGCGTGATCATCATCCTGATCGGTTTCGCCCTGCGGTCGTTGCGTTATGGCATCGTGTCGATTGCGCCGAACCTGCTCCCCATCGCGGCGGGCGGAACGTTTCTCTATCTCAATCGCCACGGGCTTCAGTTCACCAGCGTGGTTGCCTTCACCGTGGCCTTCGGCATTGCCGTCGACAGCACGATTCATGTCCTGAACCGCTACCGGCTCGAACGGGAGCGCACGCCGGACATCGACGCGGCGGTCCGGAGCACCTTGCTGGCGGTGGGTCCCGTGCTGATGGTGGCGACGATCATCCTGATCAGCGGCGTCGGCATCACGATCATCAGCGAACTGCCGATGGTCCAGCTCTACGGGCAGATCTCGTCTGTTGTCCTGGTCACCGCATTCCTCGGCGCCATGGTGTTCCTGCCCGCGCTGCTCACCGTGACCGACAAATGGCTGGCCGTGGAGCAGCCTGTGCCTGTCCCTGCGAAACGCCCAGCTCCGGCGAAACGCCCGGCGCAGACGAAGCGTGCAGCACCGGCAAAACGCCCGGCCCAGGCCAAGCGGACGCCTGCGCGAAAGAGCCGGCGGCGCGCAGCGCCGGTCGCCAAGCGGAAACAGGCGTCCTAGCGCGTTTTTTCGTCAGGTTCGGGATGATGGTGGGCGATGCAAGGCTTGAACTTGCGACCTCTTCGATGTCACCGAAGCGCTCTCCCAACTGAGCTAATCGCCCGTCGCATGGCCGCTGCCGGGCTCTCGCCCCGCGCAGCAGAATGGTCGTTCGTCATATATCGGGATTAGACTGGTGAAGCAAGCGACCCGGAACGTACGGGCCGCAGGTCCGGTTCACTCCTCGAGCAAGCGCTCGATTTCTCCGACGAGATCACGCAGATGAAACGGCTTTGAAAGGACCTTGGCGTCCTTCGGCGCCTGGCTGTCGGGATTGAGCGCGACCGCGGCGAAACCGGTGATGAACATGATCTTGAGGTCGGGATCCAGGTCGGCGGCGCGCCTCGCCAACTCGATGCCGTCCATCTCGGGCATGACGATGTCGGTGAGGAGCAACGTGAACGGCTCCTCCTTGAGACGCTCGTAAGCTTCCGCGCCATTGCCGAACGACGTCACATCATACCCGGCGTTCTGCAGCGCCTTGACGAGGAACTTGCGCATGTCCTCGTCGTCTTCCGCGAGAAGAATGCGGCGCAACTGGCCGTTTTGCAGTTCGTTGACTGTCATATCACCGCCCTTATAGCCGATTAGCGGCCATTACACGGCAATTTCGTGGGCAATTCGTAAACGCGCCGCGGCGGCCGCCAATACGGATCGGTTCGCCCGGGCGGTACGCACGCGAAAAAGCAGATGGCTCGGCTGGACTCCTTCAGTCAGCCTTGGCACATTCCACTCAAGGATTCGGCGGGGGAGCTCGTGATCAAGGGATTGTTCAACAGGGCAGGAAAACGGTTCGCCATGAGTAAGCGTGACACGGCGGTGATCAGAGACGAGTTTGATCCGCCCTTTGAAATCCTCGAACCGCCATCACACAGCGCCCCGCTGGTCTTCAATTCTCCGCACAGCGGCCGCGTCTACCTGGAAGAGTTCCTGGAGTCGTCGCGCCTGAACCTGCCCGATCTTCGCCGCTCGGAAGACACCTTCGTCGAACAGTTGTTCGCCCCGGTCGTCGCTCACGGTGCACCCCTGATGCACGCGCATTTCCCGCGCGCCTATCTGGACGTCAATCGTGAACCCTACGAACTGGACCCGGCATTGATCGCGGAGTCCCTGCCACGCTATGCGAACACCCAGTCCGTTCGCGTGGTCGGCGGTCTCGGCACGATCGCCCGCGTCGTTGCCGATGCCGAAGAGATTTACCGGGAACCGCTCAGTCTCGGCGTCGCCCTGACGCGGATCAGCGAACTCTACAAGCCCTATCACGGCAGCCTGAGCGAATTGATGGACGAGTGCACGCGCAAATTCGGAATTTCGGTTCTGATCGATTGCCACTCCATGCCGTCGAACCCGCTCTACGAGGCGGACGGCATCCGCCCGGACTTTGTCCTCGGTGACAGGTTCTCAACATCCTGCAGCCCGGAATTCACGCGCTTGGTTGCCGAGCAACTCAAGGCCATGGGCTATGTGGTCGCCTTCAACAAACCCTATGCGGGCGGGTTCATCACCGAACACTACGGCCGCCCGTCGAGAGGACGTCACGCGCTGCAGATCGAGGTCAATCGCGCGCTCTACATGGACGAGACCACATACAAACGCAACGCCAACTTCGCCAAGGTGCGCCGCGACCTGGAGCGCCTCACCCAGACCATGATCGAAATTGCGTGGTCCTTGTTCGACACGCCACGCATCGCGGCCGAGTGACCGGCCGGACTCGACGCCTTGCCATAGAGAAAAAAAGGGCCGCCAGAGCATGCCGGGCGGCCCAAGTCTAAGGGAGGAAACGCCCAAAGAGGGCAACGGTACGGCATAACGTGATGCCCTACCGCATTGCAACAATATGTCATTGCGGCGCACAAATTTCAAGATCGTTAATGGATATTAAGAAAGAATGCCGTGAATTGGTGCGGATTTGCCACAGTTGGCGCAGTGTACACAAACGGGCCCGCAACAACCGACCGTATCAGCCGCGGCAGCCTGATCCGAGATATCTGCCAACCATCTGAAATAACAGACGCAAATTCAACGCAATGAAGAGCATAGAAGCAAACGAATTCAACGCTTACCTGGACTTCGCACACCGGCTGGCGGACATATCCGGCGCGACCGTCCTGAAGTATTTTCGCGAAAAATATACTGTAGAAGACAAATCCGGTGGAAACGGGTATGACCCGGTCACCGTGGCCGATCGAGATGTCGAACACGCGATTCGCGCAAAAGTTGCAAACACATGGCCGGAACACGCTGTCGCCGGCGAAGAGTTCGGTGGCGATGTAACGGATGCCGAGTTCTGCTGGGTCGTCGACCCCATCGATGGCACCCGGCCGTTCATTGCCGGGATGCCGACATGGGGAACGCTGATCGGTTTGACGCATCACGGCACGCCTGTCCTCGGGCTGATGAACCAGCCATTCACGGGCGAGCGGTTCTGGAGCGGGATGGACCAGGCCTTCTACAGGAGCCGCGACCGTGAGCACGCCATCACGACCCGAGCATGCGGGACCCTCGACGACGCGGTTCTGACCACCCCCAGCCCGGACCTGTTTGCGACGCCGGAAGACAAGAGCCGGTTCGACGATCTCAGCACCCAGGTGCGCATGCGCTGGTTCGGCGGAGACTGTTACGCATATTGTCTGCTCGCCGCGGGCCACATCGATCTCATCGTGGAATCCGGGCTCGCCGCCCACGACATCGCACCGCTGATCCCGATCATCGAGCACGCGGGAGGATGCGTGACCGGATGGGACGGAGGAGACGCGGCCGCGGGCGGCCATGCGGTTGCGTGCGGCGATCCGAAGCTGCGGGACAAGGTTCTGGAGGTTCTCGCCGGCTAACCGGCTAAGGCCGATCAACGCCCCCCGGGAACAAAAGCGTCGAATGCCGCCCAGACCTGTTCGCGGATCGCCTCGCGTTCCTGCAGCAACTCATGCCGCGCACCGTCAATGACAATCCGTTCGCCGGCCTTGAGCTGGAGCGCCAGTTCGTCGATCGCCTTGTTCGACACCACCTTGTCCTCACCCGCCGCAATCATAAGGATCGGCACATGCACTGTGGGGGGAAAACCGAAGGCGTTGATCTCCTGCATCGAAGCGGTCGCCGCGCGCAACCACGCGAGAGTCGGTGACGCCAGGCCGAGCTGCGGTGCGGTTTCGAGAATCAGACGATTGCGGTCGTAGCGGCGCTTGTCCGACGTCAGGGGATTGCCCTCAAAGCGGCCGGTTCCCGCAACCGCGTTTGACCCGCCCGGCACATAGAGATCTCCAAGCCCGAAAAACACCGCCAGCTGCGAGACCGCACTGGTCAGACCGAGTGACGATGCGGGTCCGGCCAGTCCGACCATCGGAGCCGTCAATACGATCCGGTCGAACCAGCAATCGCGCATACAGGCGGCGCGGATCAGGATGTTCCCACCCATGGAATGGGCAAGACCGAAGTAAGGCGGCGGGCAGTCGGGGAGAACGATCTCGCTCACGAACTGCGCGAGGTCGCGCTCATATTGCGCGAAATCCTCGACATGGCCCTTCAACGGATTCCGCAAAGCGCGCGTAGACCCGCCCTGCCCGCGCCAGTCCATGGTGGCCACGGCGAACCCGCGCTGGCGCAGGTCCGAAACCGTTTCGAAGTACTTCTCCATGTACTCCGCCCTTCCCCCGAACAGGCACACCGTTCCCTTGCGGCCATGCGCCGGCGGCTTCCAGCGCGCATAACGCAGCTCGGTGCCGTCGTAGCCGGTGATAACGCCGGATTCGGCTCCCGCCGGAACGGGATTGCGCGGGATGCCAACAAGCGTCATGGGAGCGGCAGCATCTTTCGAGGATTGGCGAGAGCGTGGGCTGGCGCCGGAAGCATTGTCGCCTGTTATATCAAGCCTTTGTTCGGTCACAAGGTTCGACATTAAATCTATGTAACTCAACCGGTTACACCCTCTTGAATCGGGCAGGATTCACCTTATATCCAAAGCATGCGCATGCCTGTTGAGGGTGCGCAACATATCAGATTGGACCCGACCATGATGGTGGGTCCTGAACGCATGTTGCTTCAGAAGGAGAATGTGTGATGAGGCATTTCGACCTGACACCCCTTTATCGTTCAACCGTTGGCTTTGACCGGCTCGCGTCCGTCTTTGACTCGCTTGCCTCGGTCGATGGCGACGCCCCGACCTATCCGCCGTACAACATCGAGCGGCGCGGCGAAAACGAGTACCGCATCTCTATGGCGGTTGCGGGATTCGCCGAGGATGAGCTCAACATCGAGGTCAAGGAAAACTCGGTAACCGTGCGCGGTGAGCGCGGCGAGAAGCCGGAAGACACCGACTATCTGCATCGCGGCATTGCGACGCGCGCGTTCGAGCGCCGTTTCCAGCTCGCCGATCACGTCGAGGTCAAGGGCGCCAATCTCGAGAACGGGTTGCTCCATATCGACCTTGTTCGCGAGGTGCCGGAGGCGATGAAGCCGCGCAACGTTGAGATCAACGGCGGCGCAAAAGCCAAGGTGATCGAGAACCAAGCGGAAGTCTAAAAGCTCCGCAATCTCTCTCACATCCTGAGCGAGCGGGTGTTCTCTTCGTCGAGAGCGCCCGCTCTTGCTTGTTTGCGTCAGGATTTCAGGTCTTCCGGATCGAGCGCCGGAAGGTCCTCGGCAGGTTCGAGCCCGAGAATATGTGCATAGAACGCATACTCGCGCCGCAGCACGTCAACGATGGTTTCGGCCCGCCTGAAGCCATGGCCCTCCCCTTCATACTCCCCGTAGGCAACGGGCACGCCGCGGTCCCGCAAGGTCTCGGCCATGGCACGGGACTGCTCCGGCAACACCACCAGATCCTCCAGCCCCTGAAAGAAAATAACGGGTGACGAGATTTCGCCGGCATGGTTGATCGGCGAGCGCTCGGCAAACACCACCTCACACGTCTCGGGCGTTGTGCCCGTCAGACCATAAAGGTAGCCCGCTTCGAACTTGTGCATGAAGCGTTGAAGCTGGGCGAGATCGGCGACCGCGTAGCTGCACGCGCCCGCGGCGAAGACATCAAGCGTGACCAGCGCCATGAGCACGGTGTACCCGCCGGCGCTGCCGCCCGATATGAGCAGACGGTCCGGGTCGGCGCGGCCCGTTTCCGACACGTATGATGTGAGCGCGGCGACGTCCTCCACATCGCGCACGCCCCACAATCCGTTCAACCGCTCGCGGTAGGCACGCCCATACCCCGCACTGCCGGAGTAGTCGAGATCGCACACGGCGAACCCGCGGCTCGTCCAGTATTGCGTCTTGAGCTTCAGTCCCCGGTCGGCCATGCCGGTGGGCCCGCCATGAACAAGGACAATCATCGGCGGGCGCTCGCCCGGAGGCGGCGCGTGCGTCGAACTGGCGGGCGGATAGAACAGCGCATGGAGCACGCCACCTGTACCTTCGAATGTGAGCATTTCGCCGACCGAAACATCCGCCGGAGAAAACGCATTCTCCGCGGCGCCGCGCAGAGTGCGCGTGTCACCTGTGCGCGAAGCCGAGACCACCGCGGGCGCGGCAACGTCGCTTGCACCGATAAGCGCCACCCCTTCCGCATAGGGGGCGAGCGCGTCGATCGCGCGCAGGCCGCACGGCAGCGGTTCGATCGCACCGGTGGCAAGGTCGACGCTGCCGGGTTTCGTCTCTCCCTTGTCGATGAAGGCCGCTACGGCGGTCCCGTCGCCGAGAAGCGCGTAGGACTGCATACGGAACACCCATTGCGGCCGCAGGAGCTCGGCATCCCTTGCCGCAACCTCCGACACCTGACTGCCGTCCCACACGCACAACCGTCCCCAACCGCTTTCATCGCAGACGAAGTAGAGCCGGCCGTCGCCGCTCCATTCCGGCTGGAACGCGGCGTTTCGATCACCGCCGGCGATCCGCTGTACCAGTCCGAGCGCACCTTCGTTTTCTATGGCGGCAACAAACAGCGCAGCGCTTTCCCACGGCATGTCCGGCAGGTTCCAGGAAAGCCATGCGAGCTTCGTTCCGTCGGGACTGATCCGCGGTGAAGCGTAGAAATCCGCACCCGACACGAACGTGGCAGCGGCGCGGGAGGCGTCGTGCCCCGTCAAGGAGATCGTCGCAAGAACGTTTTCGGGTTCGTGTGCGTCCGGCTCGTGGCGCTCGGCGACGGCGATCAGCCGATGCCGGCCCGAGTCGAGCGCCATGTCCGCGAAACGGGTGCCCGGCTGATCGGTGATGCGTTGCGCCTCGCCATCGGACATCACTTCGAAGATGTCCTGGCTGTCGGCCTCGACGATGAACACGCGGCCGTGCGTGGCCAGGAACTCACCGCCGCCATATTCATGCACCTTCGACCGCGCCGAATGCGGCGGAGAAAGCACATCCCGGACCCGTCCATCAGAGTCCGCCCGCACGATAACGCCCCGGCCCCCTTCGTCGGGACGGCTCTCCGACCAGTACACCGCACCCCCATCCGCCTGCAGCGTTCCAAAGCGTGTAGATGCCCCGGCAACCAGCTCGGCCGCTATGGGTGACGCCCACGTTCCGTATGGCCGGATTTGCTTCGGCACGCCGCTGCGTTTCGAACAACAGGGCGCGGACGGTCAGTCCGCCACGCCGCGCGATCTGGCGATGAAATGGTCGACCGAAAGAACGCCGGGTCCGTACTTCATCAGATAGAGCAAGCCGATCGCCCACAACCCGTGGGTCACGTAGGACTCCGGAAAGACGAAGATTTCGATCACGAGCGTCATGATCAGCAGCGCCAGCGCCGCAAACCGGGTGCAGAATCCGAGCCAGAGCAGGATCGGACATGTGAGTTCCGCCGCTGTCGCCATATAGGCGGCCACGTCCGGCGGAAGAAACGGCAGCTTGAAATCGTTGGCGAACAGGAAAAACGTTGAGGCCTTGATCGAGAAACCGTCGATTTTCGTCAGTCCCGATTGCCAGAACACCATTCCGACGACAAACCGCGAGAGGATCGCGATCAGATCGTGCGGTATCCTCTTGAAGAGATCGATGACGGAGATGATCAGCCCCGCAAGTCCAGATTGTGTGCTCATTTTTTGCCCCCTCGTTCTCGCCTGTTCAGGCCGGTCCCAGCCCGGCAACGGCGCCGCTGCCGATCAAACCGGCCAGATTTGCCTGCAGGTCAAATGACGGGTCTTCGCCTAACGCCATCTCTGCAGCTTCCCCGAGTGTCCTGCTGTCAGCAAGCGCCGCAATGAAGGCTGCCCCGCCGCGCGGCAGGTGACGCACCTCCACCGCAATGCCCGGCCTGACAATAAGCCCATCTTCGCCGCCCGCGCCAGCGTCGATGTGTTCCGGCTCACCGTCCTTGCTGTGCTCACTCCATATAGTAACGACGGGATAATCGGAACGGATGATCTGAACCGCGGGGTGCAGCTCGAAGACGAGAGAACCGGCGCTGGCGGGATCGATTGCCGCGAGAGCTTCGGGCGCGACCGGGTCCCGGTCAGCGGCGTGGTACGCCAGGTTCCACGCCCACTCGAGCCGTGCAACGTCCGCGAGCCACGGCAGATCCGCCACCGGCTCGAAGGTCTCGAGAAACTCGGGAAATCCTCCGCCGTAGCGCATCAACACCGGAGACGCCGGAGGATGATGCTCGACGAACACCCGCGCCGTGGCCTTGAAGAATTCCTCGCCCAGCAGGCGCGCGACCACCGGAAAGCGCCCTTCGACCACGCTGATCAGGCTGACATAGACGTTGTTGCGATAGACCCCGAAGCGTTTGCCGGGCTGGGCGCGCAAGTGGCTGGCGACGCCCTCGGGCACCGCGGCGTCCGCATTCAGCACCGCGTGCGCGAACCCGCTCTGGGTTTCACTCAGCCGCGACATGCTGCACGGGGCGTTCGGAAAGAACCGCGTCGGCGCGCGCCGCCTCGTCCATCAGCACGGACCAGGCCGGGACGTCGTTGTCCCATTCGATCAGCGTCGGGACGGGACCGCAGCGCAAGATGGTATGGACATAGAGGTCCCACACGATGTCGACCACCGCGCTGCCGTGATCATCGATCAGCAGGGGTTCGCCATCGTCACCTTCATCGTGCGAATGGCCGCCGAGGTGGATTTCGCCGACATGCTGGTGCGGAAACGCATCGATATAGGCGACGGCGTCATAGGCATGGTTCGTCGCCGACACGTGAACGTTGTTCACGTCCAGCAGAAGGCCGCAGCCGGTTCGCTCAACGATCGCCTGCAGAAAGTCAAGCTCGCTCATGTCGCTGCCGTCGAACCTGACGTAGGTCGACGGGTTTTCCAGCAGCATGGGCCGGCGAAGCGTTTCCTGAACCTGATCGATGTGTTCGCACACGCGATCCAGTGTCTCGGCGTTGTACGGCACGGGCAGAAGATCGTTCAGATAGACGCCGTCATGGGTAGACCAGGCCAGGTGTTCGGAGACGAGGCCCGGCTCATATCGCTCGCAAACCTGTTTCAGAGCGGCGAGATGGTCCGCATCGAGCTGCGCATCGGCGCCGATCGACAGGCCGACCCCATGAACCGAGAGCGGGTAATGTTCGCGGATGGCGGTCAGGTAATGATGTGGCGCGCCGCCCGCGCCCATGTAGTTTTCCGCATGCACCTCGAACCAGCCGATGGCCGGACGGGTGTCGAGAATCTCCGTGTAGTGCTCGGGCTTCAGCCCGACCCCGGCGCGGGCCGGGATCGGGGTGGAAACCTTCGTATCTTCAATCCGGCTCACCGGATGTCAGCCTAGCCGCACTGATAGGTCTGGCCGGCCGGGCGGTCTGTCAGGCAAGTCAGGCTGCCCTTGCCCGCGGGGGTCGAAACCTGGGTGCAGGTGCCCTTCTTGACGAGCTTCCAGGCGTTGCCCTGATAGTCGACCGTGGACGTTCCCGAGCATGACGTGCCTGGGCCGGCCTTGCAGTCGTTCTCGCCCTTCTTGGCGATGCCATAGCACTTCACCATGTCGTCCGCTGCAACCGCCGGGGTTGCGCCAACGGCGGCGACTGATGCTGCGAATGCGCCGGCGATGGCCAGGCTCGTCATCTTCCTTGTCTTGCTTTCCATGAAGTCATCCTCCTGCTTACTTGGTGCATAGGCCCTTGTATTCTAACGGACCTATATGCCCAAAACGACGGCAGTTTGCTATCAGTTGCTAACGGAGAATCACGTTTGTGTGAGCCCGGGCGGGGGCGTTTTGCAGTCTGCAGACATGCCGTCCACTGACCATGGCTTCATCCTTGTGCTTGTGATTTGATGGCAAATCTGGCATTTTGGCGCGGCATTAGGACAGTGTTGCTGTCCCTTTGCGCCCGGAACCCGGTCGTAAAGCGGCGAATTTCTGCGCGGACCGCGCAATCTTGCCAGACCATGGATGTTCCGCCTTGGGGGTGACGTGCAGCCCATGTAAACGGGCCCGCATGTCAGCCGCCGGCTTGAACTGGCCGGTATGAACGGCCCCACAAGCGATCGCGATACCCACCTCTCCGGCCCGGCGCCGGTACAGAGAAGCGGGGAGGCTGCGCCGCGGGGCACCTGGTGACGTCGAGGGAGAAGAGGAACGCGATGAAGAGGGAAACGAAACCGGCACCGACGCAACCTCGACAGGGCCTTTACGACCCGGCCCTGGACCACGATGCGTGCGGCGTTGGCTTCATTGCCCACCTCAAGAACGACAAGTCCCACGACATCATCGTCAAGGGCATCGAGATCCTGGAGAACCTCGAGCATCGCGGCGCCGTCGGCGCCGACCCGCGCGCCGGAGACGGCGCTGGAATGCTTGTTCAGATCCCGCACGCGTTCTTCGCCGCGGTTTGCGCCGACCTCGACTTCGAATTGCCGGAACCCGGCCACTATGGCGTTGCGCACATCTTCATGCCGCAGGACGAGGCGCTGCGCGCCCATTGCCGCGAAATCGTCGAACGTGCGGCCCAGGACGAAGGCCACGAGGTGCTCGGCTGGCGTGAGGTGCCCGTCGACAACAGTTGTCTCTCGCAAACGGTCATCGATACCGAACCCAAGCACGATCAGGTGTTCATCGCCAGACGCAAGGACAGCACGGACGACACCACGTTCGAGCGGCATCTCTATCTGCTCCGCAAGGTCATCTCGAACACGGTGTTCGCCGAGACCGAGGGGCGCGACAACGGCTTTTACATCGTCTCTATGTCGTGCCGGACGATTGTCTACAAGGGCATGTTCCTCGCCGATCAGCTCGGCCCCTACTTTCGCAACGACCTGTCCGACGAGCGGTTTGTCTCAGCACTTGCACTCGTGCACCAGCGGTTTTCGACCAACACCTTCCCGTCGTGGAAACTGGCGCATCCGTTCCGCATGATCGCCCACAACGGCGAGATCAACACGCTGCGCGGCAACGTCAACTGGATGGCGGCCCGGCAGGCGAGCGTTTCCTCGCCGCTGTTCGGAGACGACATCTCCAAGCTCTGGCCGATCTCATATGAAGGCCAGTCCGATACCGCGTGCTTCGACAACGCGCTGGAATTCCTGGTCCAGGGCGGCTACTCGCTTGCCCATGCGGCGATGATGCTTATCCCGGAGGCATGGGCCGGGAACCCGCTGATGGATGACAAGCGGCGCGCCTTCTACGAGTACCATGCCGCCCTCATGGAACCGTGGGACGGACCCGCCGGCGTCGCGTTCACCGACGGTCTGCAGATCGGCGCAACCCTCGACCGCAACGGTCTGCGTCCGGCGCGTTACCTCGTCACCAGCGGCGACTTCGTGGTGATGGCGTCGGAGGCCGGCGTGCTGGAAGTGCCGGAAGACAAGATCATTCACAAATGGCGCCTTCAGCCCGGCAAGATGCTGCTGATCGACCTGCAGGAAGGGCGCATCATCTCCGACGAGGAGATCAAGGCCGAGCTTGCCGACTCCCATCCCTACCAGGCCTGGCTCGACACCGGACAGATCCTGGTGCGCGAGCTTCCCGATGCCGAGGAAGCCGCGCCGCGCACCAATGTGAGCCTGCTCGACCGCCAGCAGGCGTTCGGCTACACCCAGGAAAGCCTGAAGTTCCTGATGGCGCCGATGGCCCATATCGGTCAGGAGGCGATCGGGTCCATGGGGACGGATACGCCGATTTCGGCGCTGTCGGACCGCCCCAAGCTGCTGCACACCTATTTCAAGCAGAACTTCGCGCAGGTCACCAACCCGCCGATCGATCCGATCCGCGAGGAACTGGTGATGTCGCTCGTCAGCTTCATCGGACCGCGCCCGAACCTGCTCGACCTCGAGGGCACGTCAAAACTGAAGCGGCTCGAAGTTTCCCAGCCGATCCTCGACAATGGTCGGCTCGAGAAGATCCGGCAGATCGGGGAAATCGAGGAGAATGATTTCCGCACTATCACGCTGGACATCGTCTATCCGAGCGATGCCGGGGCCGACGGCCTGGAACCGGCGCTGACCAGGCTCTGCAAGGACGCCGAAGCCGCGGTCCGTGACGGCTACAACATCATCATCCTGTCGGACCGCGGCGTGAGCGCGGACGCGATTCCGATTCCCTCCCTGCTGGCGACATCCGCGGTCCATCATCACCTGATCCGCAAGGGCCTGCGCACCTCGGTCGGTCTCGTCGTGGAAACCGGCGAGGCGCACGAAGTCCACCAGTTCTGCACGCTCGCGGGATACGGCGCGGAGGCGATCAACCCATACCTCGCATTCGATACGCTGCGCGACATGGGTGACGATGTGGAAGAGGACCTGACCGAAGACCAACTCATCACCAACTACATCAAGGCCATCGACAAGGGCATCCTGAAGGTGATGTCCAAGATGGGTATCTCCACCTATCAGTCCTATTGCGGCGCGCAGATTTTCGACGCGGTCGGCCTGCACAGTGATTTCGTCGAGAAGTACTTCACGGGCACCCACAGCCAGGTCGAGGGCGTTGGCCTCGCCGAGATCGCCCGCGAAACGGTGGAACGCCACCGGCTGGCGTTTTCAGACGCGCCTGTCTATCGCAATGCACTGGATGTCGGCGGCGAATATGCATACCGCATTCGCGGCGAAGCGCACACCTGGACGTCCGACGTGGTGGCCGACCTGCAGCACGCGGTTCGCGGAAATCTGCCCGAGAAGTACCGCGAGTATGCCGCGCGCATCAACGAACAGGACCGGCAGTATCTCACCATGCGCGGACTGTTCCGCATCAAGGGCGCGGAGGAAATGGACCGCAAGCCGGTACCCCTCGACGAGGTCGAACCGGCCGAGGAGATCGTGAAGCGTTTCGCTACCGGGGCCATGTCGTTCGGCTCCATCAGCCGCGAGGCGCACACGACGCTCGCCATCGCCATGAACCGCATCGGCGGCAAGTCGAATACCGGTGAAGGCGGCGAGGAATCCGACCGGTTCACTCCGATGGACAACGGCGACTCGATGCGTTCGGCCATCAAACAGGTGGCGTCCGGGCGTTTCGGCGTCACGACCGAGTACCTGGTCAATTCGGACATGATGCAGATCAAAATGGCCCAGGGTGCGAAGCCGGGCGAAGGCGGTCAGCTCCCGGGTCACAAGGTGGATGCGGTCATCGCCAAGGTGCGCCACTCGACGCCCGGCGTCGGCCTGATTTCCCCGCCGCCGCACCACGACATTTACTCGATCGAGGATCTGGCGCAGTTGATCTACGACCTCAAGAACGTGAATCCGGACGGGGACGTCTCGGTCAAGCTGGTCGCCGAGGTCGGCGTCGGCACCGTGGCCGCCGGCGTCTCGAAGGCGCGCGCCGATCACGTGACGATTGCCGGTTTCGAAGGCGGCACGGGCGCAAGTCCCCTCACCTCGATCAAGCACGCGGGCAGCCCGTGGGAGATCGGCCTTGCCGAGACCCAGCAGACGCTGGTCGAGAACCGGTTGCGCGGGCGTATCGCGGTGCAGGTCGATGGCGGCATCCGCACCGGGCGCGATGTGATCGTCGGCGGGCTTCTGGGCGCCGACGAATTCGGCTTTTCGACCGCGCCGCTGATTGCCGCCGGCTGCCTGATGATGCGCAAGTGCCACCTGAACACCTGCCCGGTCGGGATTGCGACGCAGGACCCGGTGCTGCGCAAGCGTTTCAACGGCACGCCCGAGCATGTCATCAATTACTTCTTCTTCGTCGCCGAGGAAGTCCGCGCGCTGATGGCGGAGATGGGTTTCAGGACGTTCGATGAGCTCATTGGCCGCACGGAAAATCTCGACAAGCAGGAGGCGATCGAGCACTGGAAGGCGAAGGGTCTCGATTTCACGAGGCTGTTCCACAAGCCGGACGTGCCGGAAGACGTGGCGATCTACAATTGCGAACGCCAGATCCACCACATCCACGACATCCTCGACCGCCGCCTGATCGAGCAGGCGCAGGACGCGCTTGAGAACGGCAAGGCGGTGCGCATCGAGGAGCCGATCTACAACAGGGACCGGACCAGCGGTGCGATGCTGTCGGGCGAGGTGGCGAAGCGTTACGGGCACAAGGGACTGCCGGACGACACCATCCATGTCAGTCTGACAGGTACGGCGGGACAGAGCTTCGGGGCCTGGCTCGCGGCGGGCGTCACCTTCGATCTGGAGGGCGAAGGCAACGACTATGTGGGCAAGGGCCTCTCCGGGGGCCGTATTGTCGTGCGGCCGCCGGAGCACAGCGGCATCGTTCCCGAGCAGAGCATCATCGTCGGAAACACGGTGCTGTACGGCGCGATTGCGGGCGAATGCTACTTCCGTGGCATTGCCGGCGAACGCTTCGCGGTCCGCAACTCGGGCGCGGTCGCGGTTGTCGAGGGGACCGGCGATCACGGTTGCGAATACATGACAGGCGGCGTGGTCGTCGTCATCGGACCGACGGGGCGTAACTTCGCCGCCGGCATGTCGGGCGGCATCGCCTATGTGCTCGACCTCGACGGAGACTTCAAACGCCGCTGCAACATGGCGATGGTCGACCTTGAGCCGATAACGGCCGAGGGCGACCGCATGGAACGGCTGGTCATGCAGGGCGCCGACCTCGAAACCCACGGTCTGGTGGACGTCATGGGCGACATGACGCGCAATGACGACGAGCGCCTGCGCAAGCTCATCGAGAACCATCTGCACTACACCGGGTCGCGCCAGGCGAAGGAAATCCTGGACGATTGGGACAACATTCTCGGCAAGTTCGTGAAAATCATGCCGGTCGAGTACCGCAGGGCCCTTGCCGAAATGTCAAAGCACCGCAAGGCGGACAAAACCGGTCTCGACGTGCTCGAGATCGGGTTACCGGGAGGCGACTAGAGGCTGACCATGGGAAAGGTAACGGGATTTCTGGAAATCGATCGGCAGGAGCGGACCTATCGTCCGGCCGGTGAGCGGGTGCGGCATTTCAAGGAGTTCGTCATTCCGCTCGACGATCCCGGCGTCAAGCGCCAGGCCGCGCGCTGCATGGATTGCGGCATTCCCTACTGCCATACCGGCTGTCCGGTGAACAACCAGATCCCGGACTGGAACGACCTCGTCTACCATTCCGACTGGGAGGAGGCGTCGCGCAACCTGCATTCGACCAACAACTTCCCGGAAGTCACTGGCCGGGTCTGCCCCGCCCCCTGCGAGGAGGCGTGCACGCTCAACATCGAGAATGTGCCCGTCACCATCAAGACAATCGAGTGCGCCATTGCCGACAAGGCGTTCGAGCATGGCTGGATCGCGCCGCAACTGCCCGACGTCAAGACAGGCAAGCGCGTGGCGATTGTCGGCTCCGGCCCGGCGGGCATGGCGGCGGCCCAGCAACTCGCGCGCGCCGGCCACGACGTGCACGTGTTCGAAAAGCATGCCAAGCCAGGCGGCCTGCTCCGCTACGGCATTCCCGACTTCAAGATGGAGAAAGGCATTATCGACGTGCGCGTCGAACAGATGGAGGCCGAAGGCGTCACGTTCCACACCAATATGCACATTGGCGTCGACAAGAGCGTGGCGGAACTGGAGGAGACACACGACGCGCTGCTGCTCGCCGGCGGTTCAGAGTCACCGCGGGATTTACCCGTCGAGGGCCGGGAGCTGGACGGCGTTCATTTCGCCATGAACTTCCTGCCGCAGCAGAACCGGCGCGTGTCCGGCGAGCCGCTCGGCGACATCGAGGAGATCACCGCCGACGGGAAACATGTCGTGGTGATCGGCGGCGGCGATACGGGATCGGACTGCATCGGCACCTCTTTCCGGCAGGGCGCGCTGTCCGTGGCACAGCTCGAGATTCTCCCCAAACCGCCGGAGCACGAGGACAAGGGGCTGACCTGGCCGCATTGGCCGCTCAAGCTCCGCACATCCTCCAGCCAGGCGGAAGGTGCGGAGCGCGACTGGAGCGTTATGACCACCAAACTGACCGGAAGCAACGGCTCGGTCGAGAAACTGCACTGTATCCGCGTCGACGGGGACATGGAGAGGGTCGAGGGCAGCGACTTCGAGCTCAAGGCGGATCTGGTGCTGCTGGCGATGGGTTTCGTGCACCCGGTGCACGACGGCATGATCACGCAGCTCGGCCTCGAACTCGACGGACGCGGGAACGTGCTCGCCAACGACATGGACTACAACACGTCGCGCAAGAAGGTCTTTGCCGCCGGTGACATACGCCGCGGACAGTCACTTGTCGTCTGGGCGATCCGCGAGGGACGTCAGGCGGCGCACGCGATCGACGCGTTTCTCATGGGCTCGAGCGACCTGCCCCGCTAGATTTGGCGTCGTTGACCAAAGTCAAAATTTGATCCGGGCCCGAGCGCTATGCTTTCCTTGTACGGTGAACAAGGATTGAGAGTGAGTCATGGACATTCCCCTGCAAGTCAGTTTCCGGAACATGGAGCCGTCCAAGGCGATTGAAGGACGGGTGCGAGAGAAGGCGGCAAAACTCGAGCAGTACTTTCACCATCTCACCAGTTGCCGCGTGGTGATCGAGGCGCCGCATCGTCATCATCACAAGGGCAAGATCTACCATGTGAAAATCGAGATGGGCGTGCCGCGCAAACACGAACTCGTGGTCAGCAACGAACGCGAGCAGAATCACGCGCACGAAGACATCTACGTGGCCATTCGCGACGCCTTTGCGATTGCCGAGCGGCAACTGCGCGACTTCACCGGCCAGATGAAGGGAAAGAAAAATCGCCGGCTACCGCCCGATCCGGGTGCCTGAACGCTCGATTCATTCTCCAGTGCGGCTGTCAGCGATCCACTGACGCGCGCATCACGGGACCCCGGGGCTTTACGGTTTCAGGCCGGTTCCGCTCGACGGGGGCTTGCAACGGCCCGCCTTTCGCGGGCAGTACCGGGGTCTCGGTGGCAGCATCCGCTCCCGGATCGAGACGGGTCAGCGCGAACGCCGACGTCAGATCCTCCCAGGTCGACTCGCGCGCGATTTCGACGGACCCGCGGATATGGTCCACCACTTCCGCCGCCCGGGTTTCCTCCATCATGTCATGCCAGGCTTCGGTTACCTCTATCAGCTTCTGCCCCGCGGCGCTGTCGGCAAGATCGTAGCTGTAGTTGACGAGGCTGCCCGAGTTGAACGTGGCCAGTATGCCTCCGGCGATGATCAGCGCCAGCATGACCCGCCGCCGGTTGCCCCGCGTATCGGCGGCGTCTTCCGCAGGAAGGGACACGAACCCATCGTTCTCCTTGCGAGCCCGGTGCGCCGCGCGTTCCTGCTCCTGCAGCTTCTTTCGGTAATCAAGGGCGAATGACATGTCTTCAAGGTTCTCCGGTGCAGTGCAGAATTTTAAAACTGGAAGTAGATGAACGGGGCGACGCCTTCCGGTGCGACGGCCTGAATCAGGAAGATCCCGACACCGAGCAGAACCCCGAGCCCGAGCGGTCCGACCGGCTGCAACGCCCGCGCGGTCCGCGTGACCAGGTTGCCGGGGAGGAAGTGCGCGGCGAGGGAAGCGGCGACCAGCGCCACGAGGAAAGGCCGGGTGAGCTGGCCCGCGTCCGACCAGTCACCGAGGCCCCTGAGATAGGCGATGGCCACCTCCAGGGACTCCGCGCGGAAGAAGATCCACGCCAGACACACGATGTGGAACGTAACCAGCACGCCGAGCGTGCGGCTGAACCACCAGGATTTCTCCGGTTCCTCATATGCGGCAAGCGTCCCCGACCCGTAACCGCCCGCCGCCACGACCTGTCCGCGCGCGGGCGCTGTCTTCAGGCTCATCACCAGCCTTTCAACCGCCAGTGACGTGCCGTGGATCAGGCCCCAGAACACGAAGGTCCAGGCGGCGCCATGCCAGATGCCGCCGAGCAGCATGGTTAGAAACAGATTCCGCGTCGTGGCGAACGTCCCGCCGCGGCTGCCGCCCAGCGGCTTGTAGAGATAATCCCGAAGCCATTCGGAGAGGGAGATGTGCCAGCGGTGCCAGAACTCGCGCAGGGACGCCGCCCGGTAGGGCTGGTTGAAGTTCCACCGGAAGCGATATCCCAGCAGCGCGGCGACGCCGATGGCGATGTCGGAATAGCCGGAAAAGTCGCAATAGATCTGTATCGCGTAGGCGTAGACGGCGAGCGCCAGATCGGGACCGGCAAACGCCGTCGGATCGAAGAAGACCTGATCGACGAGTTCGGTCGCGAGATAGTTGGCGATCACCATCTTTTTGAACAGGCCCACGAGAATGAGCAGGATACCAAGGCTGACCAGCCCGCGGTCGAGCTGAGGTTTCGCCTGAAGCTGCGGCATGAAATCGGCGGCGCGGACGATCGGACCGGCGACAAGCTGGGGAAAGAAGGAGATGTACAGGAACACGTCGAGCGGCGAGTCGACTGACTTGATCTTGCCGCGATAGACGTCGGTCACATACGAGATGCCCTGAAACGTAAAGAACGAAATCCCGACGGGAAGAATGATCTCCAGAAACGGCAGATCGCGCTCCAGTCCGGCACGGGTCAAGAGATCGGCGAGCGACTCGAGAAAGAAGCCGTAATATTTGAAGAACCCGAGGATCGTCAGGTTGAGCACGACAGCGATTCCAAGCAGCAGCTTGCGTTCGCGTGCGCTGCCGCCAAGTCCGAGGAGCCGGCCGGCGGTGTAGTTGATCAGGGAACTGCCGGCAAGAAGGGCGATAAACCGCCAGTCCCAGTATCCGTAGAACACATAGGAGGCAGCCAGCAGGAACACCTTGCGTCCCTCCGGCCTCTCGCGCAGTTCCCAACTGATGCCGAAGACAGCAAGGAAAAACAACGCAAAATCAAGGGTCGGGAAAAGCATCTCGCAAACTCACACTCGCACTTCCAACTCGCAACACGCGCAGCACCGCCGTCTGGAGCCTAACGGCTCGCCAGTCGCACGTGGATCTCGTAGGCCCGCATCAACTCGTCGAACAAACTCCGCGCGGAACGTTCCGCCCCGAGCCCGCGCAGGTGAACCCGGTCACGCGCCGCCAGCGGCGGGTCGGCGTTCGCCCATGCATGAATGCCGCACGCACCGCCCATCACCGTCGACCAGTCCCAGAACCGTGCCCCGGATTTTTGCGCAACCCGGCGCAGCGCGGCGCGCACCTCTGCCAGTCGGGGCGGCGGATGCCAGCGGGCAAGCTGAGGGGACTTGCTGCTCTTCAGCTCCGTGTACCGTCTGCGCTCGTCATCGCCGAGCGCCTTGCAGGGTGCCGTTGCCGCGACCTTCCTGTCCTTGCGCCGAGCGTAGCGGGGAAAGCGCAGACCGTCCGGCGGCCCCAGGATCAGGACGCCCGCCTGCGGCACGCGAGCCTTGAACCGGCTCACCAGTTCCGCAACACGGTCCTCGTAGGCGGCGATGTCGAGATCGTCGTCGAACCCCTCGTTCGTGCCGTAACCGAAGACGATGAGATCCGGTTTCAGCCGTGCGAGGTCTTCCTCGACCAACGCCTCGTTCCAGCGCCGCGGCGTATCCGCGGTCGCGCCGGGAATGCCGAAATTGACGTAGCGTATGCCCGGCCGGTTCTGTGCAACGGACCAGGACAGGACCGAGACCGGCCCCTTGTCTTCGGTGGTCACCTCGAGCTTGCGCCCCTTGCTGGCGAACGCGACGCGTTTGATGCCATTGCTTTGACCGCGCGTGGACACCGACTTCTCCTCGCCGCCGAAGCGCACGGTGACATTGCCACCTGTCGGCCCTAACGCGAATGTCACCTGGGCCCGCTCAAGCGGTCCGTCCCTGGCGGTGAGCGTGAGGCGCGCGCCTTTCTCCCGTGCCGTAAGCCGCACGCCGCTCAACCCGTAGGGGCCCGCGTCCTTCTTGAAGCTGTTGGCGGCGGTCCATTTGCCGGAACGGGCAAACTTCACACCCCTTGCCCGATAGTAGGGGAATGGAAATCCGGGCATCATGATGCCGCGCCCGGCGTCTCCGAAGCGCTTCTGAAACAGGTCTCTCAGGGGTCCCGTGAACCGGTCGGCGGCGATATGGCTGTCGCCGAGGTGAAGTATCGTCACCGGGTCGTTGCGGCTGCCGGTCTTGAGGCCGTTGAGAGCAAGGAAGAACTTCGAAAGTGGCTCGTTCCGGCCGCGACGTTCAGCATTGTCTTGAGGTGCCTGTGGCCGACGGTCTTCATATTGGCGAGGTGACGCCGCGGCCAGACGGTCGCCCTTGAGCGTGCGGTCCACGCGTTCACGCGTCCGCGGATCCGGCTGTGCGGCGCCCGTTTCCTGCCTGGACGCCTCCTCGTCGAAGCAACCGGCCAGAAACAGTGGCGTGAGCACAACAAGGGTCAATGAGGCAGGGCGACGTCCGCGCGCCTGCGCATCACTCGAACCGGGCTGACACTGCATCTCAAGACTCGCACGCAATACTGGTTGAGATAGACCGGTCCTTACCTCTCTGTAATCAGCTCCCTGGCCATGTGAAGTCGTCCGCGCGCCCTTCTTTTGGCTTCAGCTCTTCGCCTTTTATCAGCACGCGGTAGTAGGGCCGCTGCGACAGCGGCAGCCGCCGCAGGGCTTCAGCGAGATTGGTGTCGCTGATCGGTGAAATCGACGCGAGCGCCGTCACGCCCTCGTTGGTCTCCAGCGCAATCAACTCGCTTTGCGGCGTGTAGCGGGCGCTGACGGCTGCCAGCGCTGCTTGCGAAATTTTCGGACGCGGCAGGTCGATGCCTTCGATGGCCCCATCCGCCGACGGAAGCGCCACGACGTTTTCCTGTCCCGGATTCCGCTTGACCTTGGTGACGCGCTTGGCCTTCGCGGCTTTCCGTGCCGCGGCCTGCGGCGTTACGCGGCCCACCGGCTTTTTCGGCTTGGCCGCCTGCGGCTTGAGACGCGCCTGGCGCTGCGCGGCGGGCACACGCTGCCGGCGAATGGCCCGTGCCTGCTCTTCCTCGTTTCCGGCGAGCGGGATGTCGCGCTCCGAGCGCGCCTGGCGCATGTCGCGCCTGATCTCACGCTCGACGAAGTGCGCCAGCTTGCGGTAGCCGCGAACGGTGAAGTGAACGCCGTCGCCGGCGCGCAACCGTCGGACCTGGCCCGACAGGTCCGGCCCGAAGGCGCTGTAACGGCCGAACTGGTCGGCAAAGCCGTTCCAGGTGTCCACGAACTTCACGCCGTTGATGAAGGCGCGCTCGCGGAATATCTCGTTCATCACCTGCATGTGGTTGTTGTGTTTGGCCGACCGCATGATCGGCAGGCCGACCCAGTAGACCGCGGCCTTCGAGCCCTTCAGGCTCTTGATGAACTGATCGATGCGTTGCGTATAGATCTCACGCCATTCCGGCGTCCCGATCTTGTGCCACTGCCGCTTCTTCTTGTCCTTGCTTTTCACCCGGATCGGCTGCACGTCGTTGGCGCCGACCATGACGACCGCAATATGCACTTTCTCCGCGGCCAGGATGCGCGTCAGGCGCTTGTTCCAGTCGAAGTAATCCGTGCGCACGAAACCGGTCGACACGCGCGACTTCTTCACAACATCGATGTTGCCCTCCGGATTGAAGGCCCGGTAGAGCCCCTGCCACAGGCCGTCACCGAGCGAGTCGCCGAATATGTAAACCCGGTAGCGGTTCTGCTCGGGGAACGGTGTGATGTAGCTGTTGGAAAGGTGGCTCAGGCCCTGCGCCAGAGAGGTCGTCGCCGGCGTTGCGATCGCGAGCATCGCCAGGGCGAGCGCAAGCGCCGCGCAGCGGACGTAACCGAGCACGGCCCGAGATCGGAAAAACGCAGAACCTGACATTTCTTCTCCGGCCTCCGGCAGGCCAACCGTGGCGTCACGGCTTGGATATCGTGTTACGGAAACGCGGCGCCCCCGCCAGCGCATATGGTCACCAATTGGTGACGCAAATTGCTTTCCAAACCGTGAATGCGTGTGCCGTTGTGGCAACATGATATGGCGCTATATGGCGTTCTCATGGCGCGGCGCGCGCGCCGCGACTCGGGTCAGTCGCAGATTGCAACGCTAGCCGCCGCTCTGCAAGTGCCGCAGGACGACAACGCTCGGATATCCGTCGACCGCCATGCCGTTGGCGCGCTGATAGGCACGCACCGCGGCGCGGGTCTGCGAGCCGAGAATGCCGTCCGCCTCCCCGCGCATGAAACCGCGCGCCACGAGCAGTCTCTGAAGCTGAAAACGCTCAGACCGGGCCAGGGGGAGATAGTCCACCGGCCAGGGCCGCGAGAACCCGCCCATCGACGGATCACGGATGCGGTCCGCCAGATGTCCGACCGCGAGGGCATAGGAGATGGCGTTGTTGTAGCGCAGGATCGAGCGGAAATTGTTGATCACCGCGAAAGCCGGTCCCTTTGACCCGGACGGAAGGATGATCGACGCAGGGTCATCGGGCCGGGGAAAGCTCTTGCCTTTGGCCCGCTGCACACCGAGCCTGCCCCATTGCGCAAGCGTCTTGACCGTCTTGCGTCCGGTGAGCGCGTAGTCGAAGTCTCCCGGCAGGTAGACCTCATAGCCCCACGTCTCGCCAGGACGCCACTTCGAAACCCTCAGATAGTTCGCGGTCGACCCCAGCGCGTCGGCGCGGGATTCCCAGATGTTGCGGCGCCCGTCACCGTCGAAATCAACGGCATGGGCGTTGTAGGTGGTCGGGATAAACTGGGTATGGCCCATGGCGCCTGCCCAGGAGCCGGTCATCTTGGCCGGAGCAATGTCGCCGCGTTCGAGAATCTGCAGCGCCGCGAGAAGCTGCGAACGGCCGAATTTCCTGCGTGAGCCCTGATAGGCGAGCGTTGAAAGCGAACGGATGACGCGCTTTTTGCCCTTGAACTGCCCGTAGCTGGACTCCATGCCCCAGATCGCCACGACGACATGGCGGTCGACACCGTACCGCGCTTCAATGTCGGCCAGCAGCGCCCCGTGTTTGCGCAACATCTCGCGCCCGTTCTCGATACGCTTCCGGGAAACGGCTGATTCCAGATACTTCCAGACCGGTCTCGAAAACTCGGGCTGATGTTCGGCCTTCCGGATGACCTCGGGGTCGGGCGCCACGCCCTTGAACGCACGCTGGAACGTCGATTGTGAAACGCCCTTCTTGCGTGCCTCCGGCCACAGGGACTGCACCCATCGCTGGAATTCCGCGTCCTGCGCGAGTGCCGGTCCGCCGCCATGAGAAGGCAGAAAGACGAGAAGAGATATGATGAATATGATGGCCCGCATTGCAATCCCGCATCGCATGAAGTTTCGCCGAATCATCTCATTCATCTCATAACGTGGTTACCAGTCCATTTCTGGGCAGACCGGATGGAGTTCAAAATGGCGTCCCGAGAACAAACTTCAATTGTGATCTGTGGCGCGGGGATCGCCGGTCTCGCGACCGCCTACTGGCTCGCGGTGTTGCACAGGCAGACAGACATCCTCATCGTCGATCCCCTCGCGCCGATGAGCCTGACGAGCGCCGCATCCGGCGAGAACTACCGCAACTGGTGGCCGCAAGCCGAACTCGCCGGGTTCGCCGACCGCAGCATCGCGCTGATGCACGAACTTGCAGGGACCGGCGACGCGCGTTTCCGGATCTCGGAAACCGGCTATGCCTATGTGACACGAAGGCCGGACACCGATGCGCTGATCGCCGAGATCGAGCAGGTTTACGGTCACGGGAAGGCAGGCGAAATCCGGGTTCACGATCACGGCGGCCCGATATCGGAGGCCGAGAACGGCGCCGACATTCTTCTTAGCCGGGAGACGATCCGGGCGCGCTTCCCCCATTTGAGCCCGGACATCCGGGCCGCGACCCTGGTGCGCCGCGCCGGTGATATCGACTCACAGCAGATGGGCCTGTTCATGCTCAGCGAGGCCCGTGCGCGCGGTGTTCACGTCGCCCCGTTCGAGATTGAAAGCGTCGTCAGAAACGGGGACCGGTTCGAGATCGCCGCATCGTCGGCCACGGATGCGAAGCTGATCGAGGCGGACATTTTCATCAACGCGGCGGGCCCGTTCGCCCGGAAAGTGGGCCAGATGCTGGGTACCGACCTGCCGATCGACTGTGTTTTCCAGCAGAAGGTCGCCTTTGAGGACGTGCACGGCGTGGTTCCGCGCGATGCGCCTTTCACCATCGACCAGGACGCCGGTCCGCTCGACTGGCCCGACGATGTGCGTGCACTGCTCCGCGAGGATCCGGAAACCGCGGCACTTGCGGACGAGCAACCGGGCGGCGTCCATGTGCGTCCGGACGGCGGCAAGACGAGCCGCTGGGTCAAGCTCGGCTGGGCGACGAACAAGACACCGGAAACGCCGGTCCTGCATCCCTCGGGAACCGACACCTTTCCGGAGATCGTCATGCGCGGCGCGGCGCGCCTGGTTCCCGGCCTCGCGGCCTATTGTGAGGATCTCCCCCGCAACCTCTCGCACTACGGCGGCTATTACACCCGCACGCCCGGGAATTTGCCGCTGATCGGGCCGATGGGACCGCCCGGCGCGTTCATGATCGCGGGGCTGTCGGGCTACGGGACGATGATGGCCTGCGCCGCGGCGGAGCTGTGCGCCGCATGGGTGACGGAATCAGACCTTCCGCCCCGCGCGCGCCAGTTTTCGTTGCAGCGCTACGCCGACGAAACCGCCGTCGCCGGACTTGCCGAGGCAGGCGCCGACGGCGAGCTGTGACATGAGTCGGCTCACCTGTTGTGCCGGCACACGAAATTGACCTTGGACAATTTTGACGGATCGCTCCCCACCTGGCCGCGTTCGGTCTCCGGCTTGCCGTCCACCTCGCGCAGCTCGACGTAGAAAGGCTGATCCGGTCCGGACTTGCCGTCGGGTAGGCTTTTTGAGACGAAGCCGCACACGTGAATGCCGGGTTTGCCGGGCAACCGTGTCGCCGTCACGGCGCTGAGACCAGCCGTCTGGCTCTCAACCATCTGTTTGACGCCGTTCTCGACAAGCTGGGATTGCGCGGGCGTGAGCGCGACGCGCTGGACGCCCGCTTCTGCCCCGGGCGCAGGCCGATTGCCGCCGGCACAGGCGGCAAGCGAAAGCGTAGCCGCAATCGCCGCTGCCAGTCGGAGGGCTTTCGGGAATCGCGCGGACATCTCTCTGCCCCCTGGGATTGCAGTACGTCTGGGCTATCCGGAGGTGCTTTCCGGCGGAAGCGGGTCAGTGAGCTTGAGCAGCGAGCGCGGCGGATAGCAGGTGACCTTGTGGCCGAGTTGTTTCTGCCATTTGCCGACCGCTGAGCGCGTGCGGGAACCGATCAGCCCGTCGATCTTCCCGACGTCGAAATCGTTCTTCGCCAGAGTCGTTTGCAACCGCTTCATCTCGTTCCGGCTGAAACTCTGAACACGCGACCATCCGCCTTCGAAGCTGCCGGAGAACAGGATCCGGTCCGCCACATGCCCCACGTAAAGCGCATAAAGGTCGGCCTTGTTGTAGGACCGGAACACCTCGAAATTCTCGAGCACGAGAAAGGCCGGTCCAAGCGTCCCGGCGGGCGCCACGAGATGGGTCTTTTCCTTGAGCCGCTCGCCCAGGAACTGCCGATCGAACGTGCGCGTGACGCCGAGATCGACCCACTCCTGGATTGTCCGCGCATTGGCGATGCCCTCAAGTGTGCAGTCGAAGTCCTTGGGCAGACGCACCTCGTAACCCCAGGTCTTTCCTGTCTGCCAGCCCTTCTGGGCAAGGAAATTTGCGGTCGACGCCAGTGCATCCGGGATCGTGCCCCAGATATCGCGCCGCCCGTCCCCATTGAAATCCACTGCGTAATCACGGAAATGGCTCGGCAGGAACTGTGTATGGCCCATGGCGCCGGCCCAGGAGCTGCGCATTCGCTCCGGCGTGACGTGACCTTCCTCGAGAATGGCCAGCGCGATGAGCAACTCCTCGCGGAACATCTCCGTACGCCGCCCCATGAAGGCCTGCGTCGCGAGGGCCCGAACCGCATAGTGCGGAATCTTCGCCCTTCCGAATGCGGTTTCGCGTCCCCAGATCGCCAGCACCACATGGCCTTCGACACCGTACTTCTCTTCGATCGCGGAAAGGGTGTCCTTCCACTTGGCAAGTTTGGTGCGGCCGTTCTTTGTGACCCAGTTCAGGCCTTTTGCCGGAAAGTAACGGGCAGGCCTGTCGAATTCAGCCTGCTGCTTTTGACGTTTGGAGACCTCGGCTTTCGGGCGTTGCGGCTGACCCTCACCGAGATCCAGCGGGATCAGGTCGGGCAGCTTCCAGTCCAGGGTCACGCCCTTCATCGCCCGGTCGAAGGTCTCGCCGGAAACCCCTCTGGTGATCGCCTCAGCACGCAATTCACCGACCCAGACGTCAAAGCGCTTTTCGACAGCGGCCCGGTACGCCGGCGATCCCTGTGCCGGCATCATGGGCAGTAGTACAAGACACGCGAGCGTACATGCCGCCAAGAATGTAACCCGTACCGGCCTCATGGTTTTTTCAAGACGAGGTGCCGCGAAGCGGACCGCCCTTCCTCCCACGCTGTTGTTGGAGGAGAAAAGTATCGAGGCGGCGGTTTATTTCAACCCTTGATCGGATTGCCTGTGTGAAATTTCCGCAAGGCTTTGCGGAACCTCAGGAGGCTTCCTTCAACTCGGTGAGGTGGCGTTCCCACTCATAGGCGTGGCGCACGATCACTTCCAGATCGTCATATTCGGGCTGCCAGTCGAGCCTGGCCGGCAGGCGGCGTGCGTCGGCAACGAGCGCGGCCGGGTCGCCGGGGCGGCGGGCGCGGTCCTTGACGACAAAGTCCTTCCCGGAAATCTTTTTGACCGCTTCGATGACTTCCAGAACCGAAAACCCGCGCCCGTACCCGCAATTGAGGACCTGCGATTTGCCGCCGGACCGCAAATGGTGCAGGGCTGCGGAATGCGCGCGTACCAGGTCGGTAACGTGGATGTAGTCGCGTACGCCTGTGCCGTCCGGCGTCGGATAATCCGTGCCGTAAACCTCGAGAAACGGGCGTTGCCCGAGCACGGTCTGAACCGCCACCTTGATGAGATGCGTCGCGTTCGGCGTTGACTGCCCGCAACGCCCGTGCGGGTCGGCCCCGGCGACGTTGAAATAGCGCAAGGCGACATACTCGAAATCGTGTGCCACCGCCGCGTCCCGCAGCATCATCTCCGTCATCATCTTCGACGAACCGTATGGCGATATCGGCTGCAGCGGCGCATCTTCCGAAATCGGATTCTGATCGGGCATCCCGTAAACGGCAGCCGTGGACGAGAAGATAAAGTGTTTCACGCCGCACTCGATCGCGCAGGCCATCAGGTCACGTGACTTGACCGTGTTGTTGCGGTAATAGCCGAGCGGATCGGCAATCGACTCCGGCACCACGATGGAACCCGCGAAATGGATGATCGCATTGACACCGTAGGAGTCGATCACGGACTGAACGTGCTCGCTGTCTCCGACGTCCCCGACGATAAGGGGAATCTCTCCCGGAACCGCCCAGCGGCGCCCGGTCGAAAGGTTGTCCAGCACGACGAGGGTTTCGCCCGCATCCATCAACTCGCGCACCATGTGGCTGCCGATATAGCCCGCGCCACCTGTGACAAGTACACTCATGAAACCGCCATGCGTTCACGGATAGAGTTTTCGCAATCTCATGGTGATAGGACACAGAGGTTTAGCGAGCGTAAGTGGGAGTCCCTCTCTGAAAACGTGGTAACCAAATGGTGACCAGATGACCGCACCGATCCGAAAGGCCGTGTTCCCCGTCGCCGGGCTTGGCACGCGTTTCCTGCCGGCCACCAAGGCCATGCCGAAGGAAATGCTGACCGTCGTCGACAAGCCGGTCATCCAGCATGTCGTCGACGAAGCGCGGGCCGCCGGCATCGAGCATTTCATTTTCGTGACCGGGCGGAACAAGGGGGTCATCGAGGACCATTTCGACCGGCAGGTCGAGCTCGAGCAGGAACTGGCGAAACGCGGAAAAACGGAACAGCTCGAAGCACTGAAAGCCGGACTGCCGGGTCCGGGACAGACGAGTTTCACGCGCCAACAGGCCCCGCTGGGCCTTGGCCATGCCGTCTGGTGTGCCCGTGACCTCGTCGGCAACGAGCCCTTTGCCTTGCTGCTGCCCGACGTCCTCGTGCGATCGAACGGCCGGACATGCCTTGCCCAGTTGATGGACGTTTACGAAACGAAAGGTGGCAACGTCATCGCAGTGGAGGACGTGCCGGAGGACGTGACGCATCAGTACGGGATCGTCGACATCGAGGATGGCGAAGGATCAAGCCGCAAGATCAAGGGCATGGTCGAGAAGCCCGCGCCGGGGACAGCGCCCTCGAACCTCATCATCATGGGCCGCTACCTGTTGCAGCCCGAGATATTCGACATCCTCGAAGCCCAGGAGCGCGGCGCCGGCGGCGAGATCCAGATCACCGACGCCATGATCGCGTTGCTCGAGAGCCAGCCGTTCACAGCCGTCCGATATGAAGGCAACAGTTTCGACTGCGGATCAAAGGCCGGGTTCCTGGCGGCGAACATCGCATTCGCCCTTCAGCGCGCCGACCTCCGCCCTTCCCTGCTTCAGGAAATCAAGAAACTGAGCTGAGCGCACCTCAGAACGTGTTCAACCAAATCGGAGTCCGTTCTTTTGGTCGAAGAGGCTCTAACGCCGGACCCGCACGCCGAAGCGCACTTCATTTGCGGTGTAGCCATCGCCCGGCCTGTTGCTGACGTTTTTTGCATGCTCGTATGCAACCGTGAACGCGGCTGAAGGGCTGAAGAAGTATTCCGCGGCGAGAGCGTAGAGCCACTCCTCGTCCCGTTCGTTGGTGCCGGCGAACTTCTCGTTCTCATACTCGACCGAAGCGCCGAGGACGATGTTACGGCGCGGGCGATGCTCGACCGAAACGGCGACGGTGCGAATGATCGATCCGGCCGATCCGGCGTCCGTGGTCTCGTCGACTTCCGAGGACGCGTCGAGACGGAACGCGGTGAGTCCCGTCGCCTGCCACTCGAGCCCGGCATTGAAGATGACTCCGTCCACATCGATCTGGCTGGGCTCCTCCGGCGTCTGGAACGCATAGCCCACGCTCGCCTCGCCGGTCAGTTTGCCGGTGAGAAGGAACGACAGGCCGGCCTGAATGTCATAGCCGGACGATCCGTTCAGCAGGCCGTTGTCGTCGGTCGCCTCGACGAAATCCCGGTCATTTGCACTGCCCTCCACAAACGCCGCAACCCCGGGCTGGAACTCGTAAGCAACACGTGCGGTGACGCGCCGTTCGGTGAAGTCACGGTCATCATTGTTGATTCTTGAGCCGTCTTCCGCGGTCGCGTCATCGAAGTCCTCCGACTCCAGCTCTCCGCGCAGAGTGAGGGTCACGCGATTGATGGTGTGGTTCCCCTCGAGCGAGGCGGCCTTGGTGCGCGTAAGCGCACGGTCCGCCGCATCGAGGGGAAAGTCGCTGGACGACCGGTCTTCCGGTTCCTCGGAGTAGCTCACGCTGCCGACCAGGTTCGTGGATCTGCGGATGTCCAGCCGCCCGGTGAGCTCGGCGGCGAAGTCCTTGTCGTTCTCACCTTTGAAATTGTCATAGTAGCTGCGTACGGCGCTTAAGGATCCGACCAGCGAATGGCGGCTCCAGTCCGACTGGATCTCCAGGTTGGGTGAAAACTCGGACCTCCAGTCGCCACGCGGATTGGTGGAGGAGAGAAAGACATTGTCGTCATAGACGCGCTCGACCCCCAGTTCGGGGAACAGAAGGAAACTCCCAAGGCGGATGCCGAGCGGCGCGTATGGGTCGACTTCTTCTTCCTCCGGCGTGGCTCGCGCCACATCGCGCGGAGCGGGTGCATCGTCCGAAACGCGCTCCACAGTCCCGTCGATGCCGTCACCGCCCGAAAGAGGACCTTCGGGCCGGCGCCGGCCCGCATCCTCCGGCACCGTCGTGCCCCGCAGGAACCTGTCGGTCGATCGGCTTTCCTGCTGCCGCGAGAGCAGGGTCGGATCGCCGGTGACGGGATCGAACCGGCCGCGCAGACCCGTTTGATCGTCCGTCCCGGAGGCCCGGATGTCGGTCAGCGGTTCCGGAAAGGGGTCGTCATTGTCCGGGTCCGCCGACTGGCTCCATGCTGGCGTCAGCCCCACAACGGCTGCAGCCGGCAACGCCAGAAACGCGAGTAACAGAGCCAAGGATCGTGGCTGGCGCGGCAACGGATACCACCTCGAACAGCAAAAAGTCGCGGGCGCCAATTCGGACCCGCGCAGGCACGCAAACCTGTTGTCGGTGAAAGAGTAAGGGGGACACGGTTAAGGAGGCGTTTACCATAATTCGTCCGATCCACCCTCACCTGTCACCACCGCGTCACAAATGCGACTCGCGTCGGCGCGACTGACCACGTATTGTGCGGCACAGAATCAAACGCGCGTATTCGGGTTGCGATGCCTATGGCTGTTTCCGTAAGGGACGACTCTTCAGAATATTCGACCGACGAGAAGACGAGCGGTTTGCTTCGGTCCGCCCGGCGAACGCTGGAGCTGGAAAGCGACGGTCTTCGGGCTCTCGAGAACGCCCTCGGCGATGGCCTTGCGGCCGGGTTCGCGGATGCCGTCGAGCTGATCCGGGGCGCGCCGGGCCGGGTGATCGTCAGCGGCATCGGCAAGAGCGGCCACGTGGCGCAAAAGGTGGCCGCGACCCTTGCGTCGACCGGCACGCCGGCATTCTTTGTTCACCCCAGCGAAGCGAGCCATGGCGACCTCGGCATGATTACCCGCGAGGACGTCATCCTGGCCTTTTCCTGGTCGGGAGAAACGGCGGAATTCTCAAGCCTGATCACTTATGCGGGGCGGTTTGCAGTGCCGATTGTCTCCGTGACCTCGCGGGCCGAGAGCACTCTGGCGAACGCGTCCGGGATCGCGCTCGTCCTGCCGAGATCCAAGGAGGCCTGTCCACACGGCCTCGCGCCGACGACCTCGACGCTCATGCAGTTGGCATTGGGGGACTGCCTTGCGATCGCGCTGCTCGAGAGCAAGGGATTCTCGGCCGGCGACTTCAAGGTGCTGCATCCGGGCGGCCAACTCGGCGCCAGCCTCAAATTCGTCTCCGACATAATGCACACCACATCGGAACTCCCGCTCACGAACGCCGACACGCCGATGAGCGAGGCGCTCGTCACGATGACGGAGAAAAGCCTGGGCTGCCTTGGAATTGTGGACGAGCGGGGCCGGCTCGCGGGCATCATCACCGACGGCGACCTCCGCCGCCACATGGGTCCCGAACTGCTCGCCGCACGCGCCGGCGATATCATGACCGAAAACCCCAAGACGGTCGCACCGGACACCCTCGCCAGCACCGCGCTCGAGGTGATCAATTCCAAGAGCATCACCGCGCTTTTCGTCGTCGAGAACGATAAGCCGGTCGGCCTTATTCACGTGCACGACCTGCTGCGCTCCGGTGTCGCCTGATTCCCCTCACGCTTTAGCCTTAATGATCCGTTAATGGAATCAGCCAGATACTTGTTTCGGCTGGGAAAACGGGTGCGCGTCACCCGGTGGGGACAGCATGAACTTCGCAAGCTCACTCGACCGTCTTGTCCTGCGCGGTCTCGCGCTCTGCGTCCTCACCAGCTTTGTCGCGGGCTGCATGGCCAGCGCCGCGACCACGGTTGTCTCGCAGACCGTCAAAACAACGACGAAAGCCGCCGGAACGGCCGCGCGCGTTACCATGACCGGCGCCCGCGCGGCATCGGACACCGTGACCCGTCCCTTGCGCAAGTCTTCCGAAGACGCCCCGAACTAGAACCCGCCGGCGGCGCGCTCACGTGCCAGGTCCGGACGACCTTATCGGCAGCACGCGCCTATTGATGCGGCTCCGCTGTCCTGTCGTTGTCGGGCTGTTGTGACGGGCCGCCGCCGGCCTGCCCCTTTGAATGGAGAAGCCAGGTCATAACGAAGACCGCGCAGATCACACCGGCAACCTGCGAGGCGACGAACGCGGGCACATCCATGAACCTTATCCCTGCGGCCGTATCGGTCAGCGAGCGGGCAAGCGTTACGGCCGGGTTGACGAAGGAGGTGGACGAGGCAAACCAGAACGCGGCGGCGATATAGAGGCCGACCATCCAGGCCATGCTCTTCGGCTGAAACCGGTTGGCCGTGAGTATCACCGCCATCAATCCGAATGCGGCAACGAATTCGGACAGCCATTGCGATGGTTCCGACCGCTCCGTGACGGCCGTTTGGATAACGGGCAGGTCGAACATCAGATGGGCCATGAAGGCGCCCATTGCACCGCCGGAAACCTGCGCGGCGATGTAGGGAACAGCCTCGCGCAGCGGAAAACTGCGGTTCACCAGGAAACCCAGCGTTATGGCCGGATTGATATGCGCACCGGAGATCGGAAGGAACATGGTTATGACGACGACCAGGATCGCGCAAATCGAAAGCGTCCCCGCAACCAGTTGCAACGCCGTATCGTCGGTCAGCTTGTCGGCCATGATGCCCGATCCGACAATGGTGCAGACCAATATGCCGGTTCCCAGGGCCTCCGCCGCAAGACGTCTTGGCAGATCATAGTCGCTCATGTCATTCGCCGGCGCGGTTGCACCCGGCACCCTCTTGTTTCAGGCCGATGATGAAGAGCCTGCATCTGACTGATGCTTCCGCCATGTCTTGTACGTGCTTGGGTTCCGCACCCGCGCATACCGTGTAAAGGATCAGCGTTACGCACCAATCTTTGATGCCATTCTCTTACTTGATCAAATACAAATGATGGACCCTCACCTGACATGCAGAAAAATGGCTCTCTAAATCCATTATTAACCATGAATTTCCTGACAAATATTAAATAACCAAACAACACGTACACGCCCCATCGTTTATGGTTAATGACGCATTAAGAGAATGCGCTCCGCTTTATTTCGATTAACCGTCTCCGTTTAGCGAATAGTTAGGGTGTTCGGCCCTAGAATTCCCCAGCAGTCTGGGAAAGGTCACGACCGGTCGGGCCGGTCGCGAGGAGCGTGCGGGGGAACCCATGGATATTGCAACAATCGCCGGTATTCTTGCCGGAAGCACCGTGGTGGCGATCGCCATCCTGATCGGCGGCGATGTCGGCACCTTCATGAACTTGCCTTCGGTCCTGATCGTTGTCGGCGGCGGTTTCGCCGCGACGGTCATCCGCTTTCCCCTCAAGAACGTGTTTCAGGCGTTGGTGCTGGGCGGCAAGGTCGCGTTCACTCACAAACACTCCGATCCGAAGACGATGATCGACAAGATCGCCGAGCTGGCGGAACTCGTCCGCCGCGAAGGTCCGCTGGCGCTCGACAATCTGGAAATTGACGATCCGTTTCTGAAGAAGGGCGCGCAATACGTAGCCGACGGCTACGACCCGAAGTTCATTCAGGAGTCGCTTGAGCTGGAGCGCGACCAGTTGCTGGAGCGGCTCGACGAGGGACAGCGCATTTACAAGGCTATCGGCGACGCGGCACCCGCCTTCGGCATGATCGGAACAATCGTCGGCCTGGTTCAGATGCTGAGCAACATGGAAGACCCCTCCACCATCGGCCCGGCCATGGCCGTCGCCCTGCTGACCACGCTATACGGTGCGGTGATCGCCAACCTGATTGCGCTGCCGATCTCCGACAAACTCTCGACCAAGGGAAAGATGACGGATGTGAGCGCGACGCTCACGATCGACGGCGTGATGCAGCTCGCCGACGGAAAGAACCCGAACCTGATCCGCGAAATGCTGGTGGCCTATCTGCCGGAAAAGGCGCGTGCGCAGATGGCGGACGTCGAGCCGCAGGCGCAGCCCGCCGCAACCTGAACGGCGAATTGACCGATGGCAAGCAGACGCAAAGCCAAAGGCGGGGGAACTCCGGACTGGCTCGTCACCTTCGCCGATCTGATGTCGATCCTGGTGTGTTTCTTCGTCCTGATCATCTCGTTCTCGATCCAGGACAAGGAAAAGCTGCAGGTCGTCGCAGGCTCGATGCGCGAGGCGTTCGGCATCAAATATGTCGAGCGCCGCGCCGGAATGATCGAGCGCGAAGGTTCGCCGGTGCGCAACTACGTCAAGCATGTCTCGCCGGTTCCGAAGGAAACGGATTCCGAATACGCCGAGACGCTGCACAACGAGCGCAAGCAGCAGGGCCCGGAAGCGAACACGCACGACATCGAACGCACCGAGATCGAGCGTCCGCGCCATTTCGCCGTCGCCGCGGCGTCCTTGCGTCAGGCCTGGCGCGAGCTTCCGGAGATTGCCGAGCTTTCCGACAACCTTTTGGTCGAGGAGACACCGGAAGGGTTGCACATCCAACTCGTCGACCAGGAGGGCCGGTCGATGTTTCCGCAAGGCTCCGCGAAACCCTATGACCGGACGCAGAAGCTGCTGGCGAAAATGGGACCGGTGCTGAAGGGATTGCCGAACCGGATACAGATCACCGGACATACGGACGCGTCGCGGCTCTACACCAATCCGGGCTATTCCCTTTGGGATCTGTCAGCCGACAGGGCCATGTCCGCGCGCCGCATTCTGGCCGAGACCGGCCTCCCGCATGACCGGTTTCATTCCGTGACCGGACGGGCGGATGCGGAACCCCTGTTTCCGGAGGACCCGTTTCTCGCGTCGAACCGGCGAATCTCCATCCTCATCATGGCAGAAGCGCCGCCCTTCCCGGTCGATCACAAGCCGCAGCGGGCGCGGTCCGGGCGTTAGAGTTTCTTCGATCGAATCCGGTTCAAGTCGGCTCAACGAGAAGCGTGGTGCCGTCAGCCCCTTTCACGGTCACCTTGTCGCCCTGTTTTGCATCGGGTCCTTCCGCACGCCACAGCGTGTCGCCAACGCGGATCTTGCCGGTCCCGTTTTCGATGGCTTCGGCCACCACATAGGTCTTGCCGACAAGCTGGTGCGCACGTCTGTTGAGCAACGGACGTCCCTTCTGATCGTCCGCGCCGGACCGGAAATACTTCCGTGCAACGACGACGGCCGCCACCGATAAAACGGCGAACAGAACAAGCTGCGTCTGCCAGGAAATGTCGAAGATGATGGCAATGAGACCCACGAGCCCCGCCGCCATGCCGAACCAGATCATGAAGGCGCCCGGCGCCATCAGCTCCAGTGCGAACAGCACGCCGCCGAGGATCAGCCAGTTCCACGGACCGAGAGCAAAGAAGATCGAAGATACGTTGTCCATATGACCTCTCTCCGCGCGATCAGGTGCGCGGCACCGAACCGCCCTGGCTCCGCGCCGCGCCGCCGCCGCCGCCGCCGTCCTTGAACGCTTCGCGGCTGATCTCGGCAAGTCCGGCAATCGATCCGATGACCGAGGACGCTTCGACGGGCAGCATCAGGACCTTCTGGTTCGGCGCCTTCGCCAGATCCTTCAGCGCATCGACATAGTTGTTGGCGACGAAATAGTTGATCGCCTGGACGTTACCGGCGGCGATCGCCGTCGACACCATCTCCGTCGCCTTGGCTTCCGCCTCCGCTTCGCGTTCGCGCGCTTCCGCGTCCCGGAACGCCGCCTCGCGCCGTCCTTCGGCCGCAAGAATCTGCGCCTGCTTGTCGCCCTCGGCTTTCAGGATTTCCGACTGCCGCTCACCCTCGGCGATCAGGATTTCGGCACGCTTGTCGCGCTCCGCCTTCATCTGTCGCGCCATCGCGTCCACCAGATCGCGCGGCGGATTGATGTCCTTGATTTCAATGCGCGTGACCTTGACGCCCCACGATCTAGTCGCTTCGTCGACGACGTCGAGCAACCGATGGTTGATCTCATCGCGTTTCGACAGCAGCTCGTCGAGATCCATCGATCCCATGACCGTCCGGATGTTGGTCATGGTCAGGTTGAGGATGGCGTTTTCCAGATTGTTGACCTCGTAACTCGCCTGTGCGGCATCGAGAACCTGGAAAAAGGTAACGCCGTCGACCTGCACCATGGCGTTGTCGCGGGTGATCACTTCCTGGCTCGGGACGTTGAGGACCTGTTCCATCATGTTCATCTTGCTGCCGATGCGATCGATGAACGGAATGATCAGGCCGAGTCCGGGCGACAGGGCGCGCGTATACCGCCCGAAGCGCTCGATGGTGTAGGTGTACCCTTGGGGAACCGTCTTCACGCCGGCAATGATCGTCAGAACGATCAGGGCAACGACGACCAGGACGAAAATGTCAAAACCAAGCATATAGGCCTCCGGAAAAGGTCCCGGCGGGCGGCGGGACAATTTGGTTTTTCTTATACTTATCTAGGGTATAGCGACGCCGAATATAAGTGCAATCGCGCCGCTCTGTGGACGAATCCGGGCAAATTCCGCCTTGCGCCCGTCTCGCGCCGTCACATCCGAAACGGCGGCATCTCACGGCCACGCGGCATCGTTGCATCCGCATGCCGCGATACAACTGCACATTCCACAACCATAGATTGATTTACGTGATTTACTGCAACTAATGATATTTATTCGAATAGAAATACTCTTTCATTTTCCGCAATACTGTAGATCAGAAATCTTTTGTTTACGCGGTTAAATCAATGTGTCTTCAGGGGAATCAACCTGCGAGACATGTAATGCGTACCAATATTCCAAGAACCTTGATTGCCACTGTAGCGTCCGCAAGCGCGGCGACGTTGCTGCCCGTTTCCGCTCACGCCGAAATGGGGGTCACGAAAGACAAGATCCTGTTCGGACAGGCTGCCGCGTTGGAGGGCCCGGCTGCCGCGCTCGGCCAGGGCATGCAACTTGGCATTCGTGCCGCCTTTGCCGAGGCCAACAGCAAGGGCGGCGTGCAAGGCCGCAAGCTGGAACTCAAGAGCTACAACGACAGTTACGAGCCCGAGGCCTCGATGGCCGCCGTCAAACGGTTGATCAAAACCGACAAGGTCTTTGCCCTGATCGGGCCCGTCGGGACGCCAACGTCCAAGGCTACCCAGCCGATGGCCACCAGGGCCAAGGTCCCGTTCATCGGACCGTTCACGGGTGCGGGCTTCCTGCGCAATCACGAGTTCGGCAATGTCGCGAATGTACGGGCAACCTATGCGGCGGAGACCGAAGCCTGGATCAAGCACCTTACGGAAGATCTCGGGCATACCCGCATTGCCCTTCTCTACCAGGACGACGCGTTCGGCCGCGTCGGCCTCAAGGGCGTCACCGCGGCCCTGCAACGGCGCAAGATGGAGCTCGTGGCCACCGGCACCTATACCCGCAACACGACCGCGGTGAAGTCGGCGCTGATCGACATCCGCCGCAAAAATCCGCAGGCGGTGGTCATGGTCGGGGCCTACAAGCCGATTGCCAAATTCATCAAGGTCGCCCGCTCGATTAATTTCAACCCGGCGTTTGTGAACATCTCGTTCGTCGGCTCGAAGGCGCTGGCCAAGGAACTCGGCGCCGACGGCACCGACGTCATCATTTCCCAGGTCGTGCCTTTCCCCTGGGAGACCTCGATTCCGCTCGTGAGGAACTATCAGGCCGCGCTGAAGGCGCATGATGCGAAGGCCGAACCCGGTTTCGTTTCGCTCGAAGGCTACATGGTCGGCAAGCTCGCCATCATGACGCTGAAGAACATGAAGGGCGATCTGACCCGTACGAACTTCATGAAAACGATCTGGGAAACCGGGACATACGACCTCGGCGGCGTGACCTTGAACTTCGGTGCCAAGGACAACCAGGGCATGGACCAGGTGTTCATGACCCAGATCAACGCGGACGGCACATTCCGGCCGGTCGCCAAACTGACGATGTAAGCGCAAGCGTCGCGCATCACACACCTGGTCAACCGATTTCGAACAAGGATCAAGCCGATGTCCAACGATACAGAGTCCACCGGCAAACCCGCGGCGCCGGTCGAAGGCGCCAAGAAACCGGGCATCTTCGCCCTCAACGGCCGCAGCATGTTTGCCGGGCTCGGCGCATCACTCGGCATCAGATACAAGCTTTTCATTGCGCTCGGCGTTCTGACGCTTCTCACCATCATCTCCGCCGGTTCCGGCTTTTTCTCGCTTTCCAGCATCCGGTCGGACTTCGACGAGCTCGCCCAGAAGCGCATTGCCGCCGTGGCCGATGCGTCCACGCTGGCCGTACAGAGCAATCAGATCGCGACGGCCGCGGTTGAGATTTCCAAGGCACAGGACGAGTACGACCGCTCAAGCGCATTCGGCGATCTCAAGGGGATCGTCGAGACCATCAAGACGAGCACGGACAACGTGCTGAAGGAAAACCCGGGTTCGTCGGAAGCCAACGACCTGCTGTCCAGCGTCAACGCGCTGGAAGCCACTCTGGGACAGTTGGACGAGTCAACCCGTGCGCAGCTCGCCGCCAGCACGCGGCGGGAGGAGAATCTCTCCGAGCTGTTCCGCGAACATGCCGAGATTTCCCGGGCCTTCATTCCGATCATCGACGACGCCTATTTCGACGCGGCGATTGCCGGCGAGAGGATCGGCGAGTTCGGCAGCCCGGCTGCGGTCGCCGATCTGGGCAACAAGCTCGCCGCGCTGCGGGCAGGTCTGGAGGCCGATTCAAACTTCCACCAGTTGGTCGCCCTGATGGTCAAAGGCGCCCTGACGGACAATGAGGACGACATCATCCCGTTGCAGGACCGCATCAATGCGCTCGCGGCCCGGTTCGTAAAGTCGATCGACGCGCTTGGCGACGACAATCTGAAGGCGAAGCTGTTCGTGGTCACCGCCTTCGCCGACCCGCAAAGCGGTTTGCTCGCGGACCGGCGCGGCGAGCTCGACGCGGCGAGCAAGTCGAAGGTGATCGTCGAGGACATGTTCTTCCTGACCAATCAGCTCAGCAGTTCGATCGACTCGATGGTCGCGGCGCAGCGCAAGCAGGCGCAGGAAAGCGCAGGCCAGGTGCACACGCTGATCGCCACGAACCAGTCGCTGATGATCGGCGTCGGCATCGTCTCGCTTGCCATTGCGCTGTTCATCGCCCTGTTCATCGTCCACCGCGGCCTGACCCTGCGGCTGGAGCGTCTCATCGACAACATGCAGACGCTGGCCAACGGCGATATCGAGACCGATTTCCCGCCCTCGACCAAGAAAGACGAGATCGGCGACATGGCGCGTGCGGTCGAAGTGTTCCGCGAGAACGCGCGTGAGCGGGCGCGCCTCGCCTCGGTGAGCGAGAAGGAGCAGCTTGAACGCGAGCGGCGTCAGAAGCGCGTCGACGAACTGGTCTCGGAGTTCCGCGTTGCCATCGGCGACGTCCTGACGTCGGTCTCGGGCAATGTCGACGAGATGCAGACCACCGCGCAACTGCTCACCAGCATCGCCGAGGATACGACCTCCAAGGCGGGCGGCGCCACGGACGCCTCGCAGGAAGCCTTCAGCAGCGTGCAGAACGTCGCCACGGCGACGGAGGAGCTTTCAACCTCCATCGCCGAGATCACGCGTCAGGTTGAAGACGCGGCCGGTGTCGTCGGCGAAGCGGGCGAGAACGTCGAGGCGACGACGCAGAAGGTGTCGAGCCTCGCCTCGGCCGCCAACAAGATCGGCGACATCGTCACCATGATCCAGGACATCGCCGAGCAGACCAACCTGCTGGCCCTCAACGCCACCATCGAGGCCGCGCGGGCCGGCGATGCGGGCAAGGGCTTCGCGGTCGTGGCCTCGGAGGTCAAAACCCTTGCCAACCAGACCGCGAAGGCGACCGAGGAGATTTCATCGCAGATCTCGGAAATCCAGTCGTCGACCGGTGACGCGGTCGGGGCCATCGAGGCCATTTCCACGACAATGGAGACGATCAGCAAATACACTGCATCGATCAACACGTCCGTGGAGCAGCAGAACGCGGCCACCAGCGAGATCAATTCAAGCGTTCATCAGGCCGCGACCAGCGCGCGCACCGTTTCGGAGAACATGAACGGTCTCAGCGCGTCGGTATCGGAAACCACGCAATCGGCCGCGCAGGTCGAGCATGCCTCGACGAGCGTCGCCGACCAGGCCGACCGGCTGCGCAAGACGGTCGACAACTTCCTTGAGAAGGTGGCCGCAGCGTAACGGCGTCCCCGGATCGGGGGGAAGACGAAACGGCCGGGCCCCACGCCCGGCCGTTTTGCATTCGGGAAGGCTCTAATTCCCGCAACGGTTTCCATCACGCCGGAAAACCTCTAAAAGCGCGTGCCATGACCACCGGCAAACCAACACCGCTGTCGCGCATCCGCAACTTCTCGATCATTGCCCATATCGATCACGGCAAGTCGACCCTCGCCGACCGCATGATCCAGTATTGCGGCGGGCTCTCGGACCGGGAAATGAAGGAACAGGTGCTCGATTCCATGGAGCTGGAGCGCGAGCGCGGCATCACCATCAAGGCACAGACCGTCCGCCTCAACTACACGGCGAAGGACGGCGAGACCTACGAGCTCAACCTGATCGACACACCTGGCCATGTGGACTTCGCCTACGAGGTGAACCGTTCGCTCGCCGCCTGCGAGGGCTCGCTGCTGGTCGTGGACGCAAGCCAGGGCGTGGAGGCGCAGACCCTGGCCAACGTCTACCACGCGCTCGAGGTCGACCATGAGATCGTGCCGGTTCTCAACAAGATCGACCTGCCGGCCGCCGAGCCCGACCGCATCCGCCAGCAGGTCGAGGACGTGATCGGCCTCGACGCCACCGACGCGCTGGAGATCTCCGCCAAGACGGGCCAGGGCATCGAGGACGTTCTGGAGGCGATCGTCACCCGCCTGCCGCCGCCACAGGGCGACCCGGAGGCGCCGCTCAAGGCCATGCTGGTGGACAGTTGGTACGACCCCTATCTCGGCGTGGTCGTTCTCGTGCGCGTCATCGACGGTGAACTGAAGAAGGGCCAAAAGGTCAAGCTGATGTCCACGGGCGCGACACACCTGATCGACCGCGTCGGCATCTTCCGGCCCAAGCAGGACATGACGGGCGTGCTGACCGCCGGCGAGATCGGCTTCTTCACCGCGGCGATCAAGGAGGTCGCCGACACCCGCGTCGGCGACACGGTGACCGACGAGAAAACCCCGTGCGCGGAGGCCCTGCCCGGCTTCCAGCCGGCGCAGCCGGTCGTGTTCTGCGGCCTGTTCCCGGCGGACTCCGCCGACTTCGAGGATCTGCGCGAGGCCGTGGCACGGCTGCGCCTAAACGATGCGAGCTTCACCTTCGAGATGGAAACCTCCGCCGCGCTCGGCTTCGGCTTCCGCTGCGGCTTTCTCGGGCTGCTGCACCTGGAGATCATCCGCGAGCGGCTGGAGCGCGAGTTCGACATCGACCTCGTCACCACCGCGCCGTCGGTGATCTACAAGCTGTTCATGACCGACGGCACCGAAACCGAGCTGCACAACCCCGCCGACATGCCCGACCCGGTCAAGATCGACCATATGGAGGAGCCGTGGATCTCGGCGACGATCCTCGTCCCTGACGAATATCTCGGCGCCGTGCTGAAGCTGTGCGAGGACCGGCGCGGGCGGCAGAAGGAGCTGACCTATGCCGGCTCCCGCGCCATGGCGGTCTACGAGCTGCCGCTCAACGAGGTGGTGTTCGACTTCTACGACCGGCTGAAGTCCGTCTCGCGCGGCTACGCTTCGTTCGATTACACGCTCACCGGCTACGAGCCCGGCGATCTCGTCAAGATGTCGATCCTCGTCAACGGCGAGCCGGTCGACGCGCTCTCCATGGTCGTGCACCGGGATCGGGCCGAGTCGCGCGGCCGCGCGCTGTGCGAGCGGCTGAAGGACCTCATTCCCCGCCACCTGTTCAAGATCCCGATCCAGGCGGCACTCGGCGGCAAGATCATCGCGCGAGAGACCATCGGTGCCATGCGCAAGGACGTGACCGCCAAATGCTATGGCGGCGACGTCACCCGCAAGCGCAAGCTGCTTGAGAAGCAGAAGGCGGGCAAGAAGCGCATGCGCCAGTTCGGCAAGGTCGAGATCCCGCAGGACGCCTTCATCGCCGCGCTGCGGATGGACGGGGACTAGGCCAGCTCATCGAGCGGGCCCACCCGGCCAAACGGTGCTACCGAGCGCGGTTGCGCCTACCGGCAAACTCCCTAGCAGCCGTGATACCGCAGGCAGCCGTAGTAGCTCCGGGTCCGGTATCCCCAGTTCGCCGCGCAGCGGTTGCGCCAACGCGTGCAGCGCCCGTAATAGGGCGCGTAGTATGGGCGATAGCCATAACGGGGACCGACGGCGAGCGGAATGCTAAGATAGATGCTCGGGCCGCGGTAGTAGCGGCGCTTGGAATAACGGCGGTTGTATTTGCGTCTCTTGGCGTAGCGGCGATTGCGCGCCTTTCGCCTTTTCTTGGCCTTCCGGGACCTGGCTTTGCGCTTCTTTTTGGCCTTCTTGCCCTTACGCACCTCCAACAGGTCCGCCGACGGCGCCGACGTGATGGCTTTCAACGGTTCGCCAAGGGTCTCCAGGGCCCCCGGCATCGCTCCGACGCTCGCCGCCACGGCCGAAGAGACATTGGCAAGAACGAGCAATATGAACGCCACGCCGCCGATGCAGCACGCGGCCAAGCGCGCCGGAAAACGAAAAGCCGGACTATCTTTGATCATGGACATCTCCTCCCCCCGACGCCCTTCTCGATAAGGGCATGCGGTTCTCCCCTACTGGTTGCTACGCAGAGCATGGGATCAACCTGTCGCACTGCGTCGCCTTGCCACGCCTGGGTACGTTAAACACAGAACGAAGCGCCAATGTGGCATGTTCGCGCGTCACTTGCGCACAGCGCCCCAATGCACGGAGATGAGGTGGTTCCCGGTCTCGGCGTTCGCTTCAGCGCATGCAGGGCTGTGCCTGGGCGCGGCAGCGCCAAACGCGCTTGTCGCGGTCATAGGCGCAGCGCATGGACCGCTTCCGGGCTTTCGCCCAGCTTCCGTATTTGCGCCCGTACTCGAAGACGGTGAAGTCGGACCATGCCTTGATCGCCTTGCGCCGGGAGCGGGCCTTGTTGCGGTCCGCGGCGTTGCCGGCATGGAGGTGGGTCTGGCCAAGCACGACGCGGCAGATCTTCCCGCCCGGAAGCTTCTTGCCGTAGTTGAGCCCAAAGTGCGGCCCAACGTCGAGGGCGTGCGCGGCGGGGCACGCCATAAAAATCGCCGCGGTGAAGACCGCGGCGAGGATGCCGCATCGAAAATCGGACATTTTACGCATACTCAGCCCTGATGGAGTTTTCAGCCCACGGAATGTATTGGAGGGAAATTCTTCCCATCTCACAACCCGAAAAGCCACGGATTTTGTAGGGTTTTTCGCCGCATGGTTAGCCGCCATGGTAAACCGGCGCGGCCCGCCCCATTGACGCGGCGGCCACCGCTTCGCAGACTTCGGATCATGCGGATCCGGTCCCTCCTCGCTCTGGCGCTGTTCGCCGCCCCGCCCTGGGCGCTCGCCGACGTCCGCGAGGACGACCGCGCGTCCATGGTCGAAACCATCCGCGAATATGCCCGCCTCGATGAGAAGATGACCGGCCCGGGCGGCATTCCCGAGCCCGTGCTCGACGCCATGGCCCGGACCAAGCGTCACCTGTTCGTACCCGAACATGTCCGCACCTTCGCCTATGCCGACCGGCCCCTGCGCATCGGCCACGGCCAGACGATCTCGCAACCCTTCATCGTCGCGCTGATGACCCACCTGGCCGGGGTCGAGCCGGGCGACACGGTGCTGGAGATCGGCACCGGGTCCGGCTACCAGGCGGCGGTTCTCGCGCACCTCGTGAAAGAGGTCTGCACCATCGAGATCGTGGAGCCGCTGGGCGAAGAAGCCGCGAAACGGCTGAAGGAGCTCGGCTATGAAAATGTGCGCGTGCGCGTCGGCGACGGCTACAAGGGCTGGCCCGAATGCGGGCCGTTCGACGCGGTTGTCGTCACCGCCGCGCTCGGCCACGTGCCGCCGCCGTTGCTGGAACAGCTCAAGGTCGGCGGCAAGCTCGTCATGCCGGTCGGCTCACCGGGCGCGGTCCAGCGCATGACAGTCGTCGAGAAGACCGGTCCCGACACGACCGAAAAACGCCACCACGGCCTCGTCCGCTTCGTGCCGTTCACAAGGGAGAGGGAGTGAGGGGTGAAATCAATCGAAGGAGATACGAATTCAGATCCCTACTCGCGATGAGATCCTCCAGATGATGCTCGATAGGATGTACGCGCCCGCCAGACGGCCCTCTGCTCGCCAATGGTGACTTCAATTAAATGGGACCAATCAAGCTAACTCGGCAACTCAAAGAAGTGCTTCATCGGATGCCAGTCGTGCTCCCCTTCCACGCAAAGCAACGTGTTCTCATCTGCAACGTCAGCTGCCAACAAGCCTTCGATTTGTTCAGTAGTCAACGGGCCTTTGATGTCGCCTTGTAGGTTGACGAAGTATCGTCTCGCCTTCTCGGAAAGGCCACTTTTGCGATCCCTCTTCTGAGATTTTGGCTTGGGTTTTGGCTTATTTCTGTAGATGTCGGATGATTCTATCGCATATTTTTGCTTATCGATCTGATGGATTATGTCATCAATTATGTTCTTCAGTTCCGTGTAAGGCGCGATTTCATTGTCACGATCTATGCGCAAGCTGTCTCGTTTTACCGCGTTAAATCCACCGACCGCACGACGACCGAGCAGACCTGTTGCGAACATCGATCCGAGTCCTTTACCCACATTCGTCTTCTTTGTGGCAAACATCGATCGAATGTCTTTAATTGAATGATTCACATCGCGCTTTAGCGCTCGTAGTTCTTTTTGCATGGATCGAAATCGATGCAATAGCTCGCGCGCTTCATCGTGATTTTCACATTGGAAGTCTAAGCTGAGCCGGCCTTGGCTGTTGAATTCTGCTCCAACAATCTTCTCAATCTTTCCCAAAAAATGATTTGGATCAGACATAGTCACCCCAGCAAACTGTTCGCGGAAATTCTATTTCATTCTTATTTATTTGTTCAAACACACTTTTCGCGAGCATGATGCATAGAAGCCAACGCCATTTGCTTGGTGACTTGTCTCATCACCGTTTTTGAAGGTTTTTAAATAGCCACCTTTGTTACATTGTTGCTCCGCTCTCCTCTGACTTCTGCCCTGTGATCCACACCCCCACCCCTCCCCGTACCCGACTTCAAGTGAAACTGGTCTGACCCCGCGGAAGACTGGAGGCCGGAATGAAGATTGCCATTGCGATTGCGCTGCTGGTGGGGCTCGCACTCAGTGCCTATGGAGGATGGGTGCTCTACACCAACAATGTGGAGCGGCCCGCCTATCGCGCGCTGGTGACCGACGGCGCGTTCGAGGTACGCAACTATCCGCCGCTGGTGGTGGCGGAGGTAACGCGCTCGGGCGACCGTGGCACGGCGGTGAACAGGGGTTTCGGCCCCCTCGCCGACTATATCTTCGCGAAGGAGCGCGAGGGCGACACGATTGCCATGACGGCGCCCGTCACGCAGCAGAAGCGCGAGACCATCGCCATGACCGCGCCCGTGACCCAGACACGCGGCGAGAACGACGCCTGGACCGTACGCTTCATCATGCCGTCAAAATACAAACTGGACGCCCTGCCGAAACCGGCCAATGCGGACGTAAAGCTGCTCGACGTGCCGGCGCGGCGGGTCGCGGCGGTACGCTTCTCCGGCGTGGCAAACGACGCGCTTCTCGCCGAGAAGGAAGCGGCCTTGCGAGAATGGATCGAATCGCGCGGCCTGAAGCCGGTCGGTCCGCCGACCTATGCCTATTACAACGCTCCATTCACCCCGGGCTTCCTGCGCCGCAACGAGGTGATGTTCGACGTGGCGAGGCAAAGTTAGTGCCCAGGGCCACGACGTCCGCGAAGGTTTACGTGTCGATCACCGGGCTGCGCCTCAGGAGCCCGTGGCACATCTTTCGCTTCTTCCGGCATGCGGCGCTGTCGCTTCGGCAGGCACGGCGGGCGCCCGGAAACCTGCATACGGACGTGAAGACCATCAACGGCGTGCGCCACACGATCACCGTGTGGGAGGACGAGAAGGCGATGCGCCGCTTTCTCTATCGCGGCGCCCACGCCAAAGCGATCCGCGCCTTTCCCGAGATCGCGGAGGGAAAGACCTTCGGGTTCGAAACGACAGAAGTGCCCGACTGGGACGAGGTGCATGCCCTGTGGCAGGAGCGCGGGCGGACCTACGCAACGCCAAGACCACTTGAGATGGCCGTGCGCTGACCCATATCTCTCCGGTGCCCAAGCGACCACCGGACCCGACATGCCCGACACCACCGCCATGGAAACCTGCCCTGACTGCGGCGCGCGCGTGCCCGTGAGCGCGCTGCCGGGCCATGCCTATCTCGGCGCCTCGCCCGGCTGCTGGGCGGTCTATGGGGAGGTGCTGGCAAAGGAATACAGCGACGCGCGCTATTTCGCCGTGCACCAGCTCACGGTCGACGCCTATGCCGCGCAGCATCCCGGCAAGCCCGAACGCCGGTCGATCCAGTCAGTCGGTGTGCATCTGGTCGCGCTGTATCAGGCGCTCAAACTGGGCTTTTCCCCCGCGCAGATCGTTGCGGCACGCAAGGCCAGCGCATCCAAACGCGAATTCATCTGGCTTGAGCCGCCGCCGCTCGGCGACGGCACCCTCACCGTCGTTGATGTCGTTACCGCCGCAGACCCGGCCGAGCATTGCAGCCTCGTGCGCGCCTGGGCGGAAAGCGTATGGGCCCACTGGGCGCCGCACCATGATACGGTCCGCGCCTGGTCCGCCGCACTTTCGTAGCGCAAGGCAGTTCCTACTTCGGCCCGGATGGCGTATGGACCCGGCCCGCTGTAGGGTGGAACGCATACCGTGTGCGTCGTCGAGGGGGGAACCATGGCCGAAGAACTGAGCTGGATGGCGGATGAGATCTGCTGGATGAGCGCGCTCGAGCTCAAGCGCTGCATCGCCGCGAAGGAAATCTCGCCGGTCGACGCGGTAGAGGCCTCGCTGCAACGCCTGCACGCCACGGAAGACAAGCTCAACGCCTTCGTGACCCTCACCGAGGACGTGGCGCGCGAAGCCGCACGCGCCGCGGAAGACGCGGTCATGAAGGGCGCCGAACTCGCCGCGCTGCAAGGCATTCCCGTCTCGGTCAAGGACCTGATCGCCATGGACGGGGTCAAGTTCACCTTCGGCTCGCGCGCCATGGCCGAGAACGTGGCAAGCGTCGACGCGCCGAGCGTTGCCCGTCTGCGCGAGGCGGGCGCCTGTATCGTCGGCAAGACCACCACCAGCGAGTTCGGCTGCAAGGCCGTCGGCGACAGCCCGCTCACCGGCATCACCTGCAATCCGTGGAACCTCGACAAGACCCCCGGCGGGTCGAGCGCCGGCGCGGGCGCCAGCATCGCTGCCGGGGTCACAGCCTTCGGGCTCGGCACCGACGGCGGCGGGTCGGTGCGCATTCCCGGTTCCCTGTGCGGGCTGTTCGCCATCAAGCCACAGTTCGCGCGCATCCCGGCCTTCCCGACCTCCGCCACCACCACGCTTGCCCATGTCGGGCCGATGTCGCGGACGGTGCGCGACAGCGCGCTGCTGCTGAGCGTGGTCGCCGGCTTCGACGCGCACGACCCGTTCGCCGTCGCCGGGCCGGTCCCGGACTTCCTCGCGGCCTGTGACAAGCCGGTCAAGGGCCTGCGCGCCGCCTGGTCGCCGACGCTCGGCTATGCCAAGCCCGAGCCGGAGGTCGTGGCGCTGTGCGAGGAGGCGGTGAAGGCGCTGGAAGCGCAGGGCTGCGAGGTGGAGCTCGTCGAGACCGTCATCCCCGAGGACCCGGAGGACATCTGGATGTCCGAGTTCTATCCCGGCGTCGGCGGGCGGCTGCGCGCCGTGCTCGACAGCAATCCCGATCTGCTCGACCCGGCGGTGGCCAGAACCCTGAGCGAAGCGCTGCGCCAGTCGCTCGCCGACCACTACACTAAGGTGTTCGAGCGCTACGACTTCCGCGAGCGGATGCGCGCCTTCTTCGAGGACTACGATCTTCTGCTGTCGCCGACCCTGCCGGTGCCGCCGTTCGACACCGGCCTCAACACGCCGCCGCAGGACCCGGACGCGGATATCGTCGGCTGGGTCCGCTACAACTATCCCTTCAACCTGACGGGGACGCCGGCGGCGACGGTTCCGGCCGGATTCACCGGGGACGGGTTGCCGGTCGGCCTGCAGATCGTCGCCGGCGCGCTCAACGAGGAGGACGTGTTCGCGGCGTCCGCCGCGATCGAGGAGGCGCGTCCCTGGGCGGATCGCAGGCCGCCCATTTAAGCCAAACTCAGACTCGCGGCATCAGATCGAACGCGATGGATATGCGCTGCTCGTCGGACTCGAACGGTATCGTGCGGTGATAGAAGTATGAGGGGAACAGCACGACCCGGCCCTCGCGCGGCTGATAGGTCTTGACCGGGTGCTCGGCCTGCGCGTGCGGATACTTCGCGGCGCGTCCGAACTCGATCCAGCCGTCCTCGCTGTCCGGGTTTGCGGCGACGACCGACGGGACCTTGGCGTAATACACCCCGCTCAGCCAGCCGGACGGATGAAGGTGGGCCGCCTGATGCCCCTGGGAATTGAGCACGGTCGCCCAGATATAGATGTCCCATTCATCGGGCCGTTGCGCGAGGAAGGGATGCGCGGGATCGATGGCATGCGCGGCGCGGTATTCGCCGACCGCCGCCTCGATCATCTGAAGAAGCGGCGCCACCGGGCCCTGATCGCCCTCCGCGAGATTGGTGCTCTGGTGCCCGCGCATGGTCGACTTGCCCTCCGGCTCGTATTCGAGGGTCGGATGGGCGCGGGAGTGGGCGCAGAGCGCCTCGTTGAAGGCGGCCATGTCGGCGTAACCCTCAGGCGCAGCCAGGTCCATCACGCCGATCAGCCCGTCGAAATCGACCAGTCGCGCCGCCTCGTCTTCGCGGCCGAGCTCGGAGAAGGCGACCGACTTCATCGCCAGGAGCAACGAATTGCCCGGATCCTTCGCGAGTGCCTTGTCGGCGGCGTCGAGGGCGTCTTCCCAGTTGCCCTCGAACATGTGACAGCGCGCCAGGTTACGCCAGGCGAGCATCGTGTCGGTGCCCAGATCCAGCGCCTTCTCGTAGGCCGGGAGCGCTTCGGCGAAGCGTTCCAGATCGTGACACGCATCCGCGTACCCCAGATGCGCGGTGGGTGAATCGGGCGTGACGCTGCGATAACGGTCGAACGTCTGAGCGGCAGAATCGAGTTTTCCGCTCTGGCGCTGAAACATGCCGAGATTGCCCCAGCTCGCGCCATGGTCCGGATTCTTGCCGACCGCCCGCTCGAGCAGCTTCTGCGCATTGCGCATGTCGCCGGTCTCGGCAAGCGACAGGGCGCACATGTTCAGCAGTTGCGGATGGTCCGGCGCCTGCTTCAGGAGCCGCTTGAACCGCTTGATCGCCCCCTTGTGGTTGCCCTGCCGCTGCATCGCCGCCGCGTCTTCGAAGGTCTTTTGCGCGGCATCGCTCTGCGCACCCTTGATCGGACTTGCGGCCATGTCTTGAAGCTCCGGAACATGCGTTTTCGTTGCGCCACGGGGGCGCGGTTCGGGCGGCGATCTTGCCATTTCGGTTTCGTGGCCGCAACGCCGTCACATTGCCCTGACATTGCCTTGCGCCAGATCAAGGACGCGCAGCCGGGCGGCGCGCATCTTCATGGCGAAATCGGACTTGCAGGAGCACATGCCATGACGCTCAGACTTTTGCTGGCGCTCACCGTCATACTTCTACCCCTGGGCGCCGCCGCGCAGGAGCAGGGCACGCCGGAGCGCGGCCTCGACTACGCGCGGAAGGTCTGCGCGGAATGTCACCTGGTCGCCGATGAAGCCGGACTTTCGCCGCGGCCCGAAGTGAAGACGTTCAAGCAGATTGCCGATACACCCGGCATGTCGGCAATGGCGCTCGCTGCATGGATGCAGAGCGAGCATGAGAACATGCCGCACCTCGTGCTCGAGCCGAACGACCTGAACGACGTGATTTCCTACATCGTCAGCCTGAAGGATTGACGCGGGCAGCCGCCAATCGAGAAACAGAATTGACCCGGATCTGATTGAAAGGGCTCTAGTTCAGCGGCACCCGCACGCGAACCGTACCGCCGTAACCGTCGTAATCGTCGGCACCGACGCCGTCGGCAAAAGCCGATGCCTGGAACTTCAGGCCGTTGTCGTTCTTCAGGATGACGCCGCCGGTGAGCTTGGCTCGCGCATCATCCACGCCGAAGGCGATGCCGTTGACGACACGGTCGTCGTTGTCGAATTCCCAGATTCCCGTCACTTCGCCGAAGACCTCCAGGATCAGGTCCTCTCTTATCTGTCTGCCATGAGCGATCTGCGGCCCGAATTCGAACTGGCCAATCGATGCGGTCTGGCTTGCGATCGTCACCCCGAGCGAGTCGACGTAACGGTCGGATTCGTCCTCGAAGAAGATCAGGCTTGCGATCGGGCTCACGCGCCACGGCCCGCGACGGTATCGACCTTCGACCTTGCCGCTGACCAGCCAGCGTTCGGAATCGAAGCTGTCCGTATAGGTGCCGAAAGGCGAAACCTCGTTGTCCGCTTCTCCCCAGGCAGCGCGCGCCTGAAAGTAGATATTCTCGGCAAACTTGCCGACGATATAGGGACCGATCATCCAGCCGTCACCTTCCGCGCCGACATTGGTGCGGTCATTGTCTCCGTCGATCCAGTCGAACTGGACAATCATGCCGAGCAGCAAATCCGGCCGCACCTTGTATTCGGCGCCCAGATAGAGGTAACCGAAGTTGCCATCCTGATCGGCATTGCCGACATCATCCTCAAAGGATGTGAACGCGCCGCGGATCCAGATGTTGAACGGGTGATCCTGTGCAACCGGCGCGCTCAGGCCCTTCGAATAACCAAGCGCCATCGCTCCGGGATGCCGATTGGCGTCTTCCGCGCTGGAGCGTGCGATTTGCGACAGGCTGGTTGAAAAGGCGACGCGCCGGCCGCCGGAGCGCTCTAGCGCCGTCACATTGACCGGGCCTGCGCCCTGTTGCCCGGACCCGTTGAGGTGAGGCGTCAGCAGCGGATCCTCGATCGTGATCAGGCGCGCGCGCCGGCTGAGGAAATTCTTGACGACGTTCTGCGTCGCGTCGCCGGGAACATTCACGTCGAGATCGTCGCTTGCCGGCGGTCCCCCAATTGGTTCGAAATCCGAGAGTTCGACGGCGCTCACGGTACTCGTCGTATTGGTGAAACTGCCGGCGGGCGCTGAGTCCGGCACCCGCAAAGTCACCGAAAACGTGCAACTTGCGCCATTTGCCAGGACGCCGCCCGTGAACGTCAGCAACGACGTTCCGGCAATCTGCGAACCGGCCCCACAGACGTTGTTTGCGGGAAGTCCGATGGCTCTCAGTCCGGACAGCGCCGCATCCAGATCATCGGTGAACTGGATCGTATCGATGCCCGCCGCTGCCAGGTCCAGATTCGTGATGGTGAATTCCAGGGTGACCGTGTCGCCAGGCGCGACGGGATCGTTCGTGAACGTCTTGGTCAGCACGACGGTTTGCGGGATGACCTGCGCCTGCGCCGGCTTGGACGACATGGCCGAGGCCAGCAGCACGACGACGAGGGCGACACCAAGACGTGCCCTACGCCACTTGCTCGTCTCCGAGGTGCGTTTCCTGGAGGTGATCGCACGGGCAATCCTGCGCGCGTGCTGCCGCGCAGCGTCGGCGCTCGTCCGCCTTATGCCCTTCCCCGTTCGTTGCACTCGCCTGCCCGTTCTGCAGGTCGGCCCGCTCAGGCCGACCACGCTCAACGCAACACCCGGAATGTCCGTCTTGCAGACTTGCTCTGCCGCACCGCGACACACTTGGTCGGATGAAGCCGAACACGCAGCCCCTTCTTGTTTTCTTTGAAAATACCAGACCGCAGGTGCGCGAAACAGCGCTGCAGAATTGGAGTCGAACATTTTCCTGACAGGTGTGAGAAAAATAGCACATGTCGATTTGGGCGATATTTCACGAAATCCCGCGCCATTCAGACAGCCTTTTCCAGGCGAGCGCATCGGGCCGAAACGTCGTTGATCGGCGGAGCGAACCGACCCGCAACCCGTGTGGGCGATTCGCTACAGAAACTCATGTACTCCATGGAGATGCGGAAGTAGAAGGGGCGCATCAAGCGGCTGCGCGTCGGGCGGGTGAGCACGAAGTGCGATACCTGGAACCTGGACTACGTTTTGCCGCACCACCGCTGCTACGCGAAAGTCCGGGTTTGCTATTGATATCGTGGGTGCTGTCGCGAATTGCGCGTGCATTCGTTTCGTCTCAAGGCGTGCTTGCGGGCGCGAACGTGATAGCCTCGTGTGGCGCGCCGTAGCGGCTGAATTCAATCACCGTGCCATTTTGGTCGACACCAATTGACGCTGATCGAAATTGACGCAGATCAAAGCCCGCCTCTGGCAGTTGGTTCATTCAGTCCGCATAATGCCGGCGTGGATTCGATCCGTGCCGAAATCGGATGCAATCCGACTGGGTCAGTGAGTGCACAGAAAGGCGACCGGGGGCCGAAACGATGAAATCCAATACAAAGGCGATTGCTTGGGGCGCGTTTTCAGACGTTCTTGCGCTCGTGGCGTCGATCGGCGGAATCATTATCGGGCTGATTTATGCGATCGCGGGCCGGGACGAGGTGATCGCATTTCACGGCTGGATTTTCGCCGCCGCATCGGCAATCGCGGCTATCTATCTTATCCGGCATACCTTCGAGGACAGCAGTGACAAAGACGACACCGGCTACTTCGACGGCCCCATAAAGGTCGCCACCATTGCCACTGTCTTCTGGGGCGTCATCGGTTTCCTGGTCGGCGATATCATCGCCTGGCAGCTTGCCTATCCAGTTCTCAATTTCGATCTGCCGTGGACCAGTTTCGCGCGGTTGCGCCCGGTCCATACCTCCGCGGTCATCTTCGCGTTCGGCGGCAATGCGTTGCTGGCGACATCGTTCTATGTCGTGCAGCGAACCTGTCGCGCGCGCCTTGCCGGGCGATGGTCGCCCTGGTTCGTGATCTGGGGCTATCAGTTGTTTATCGTCCTGGCGGCAACGGGCTACGTGCTCGGCGTCACCCAGTCGAAGGAATACGCGGAGCCGGAGTGGTATGTGGATCTCTGGCTGACGATCGTCTGGGTCGTCTACCTGCTCGTGTTCCTCGGCACTCTCGCGCGTCGCCAGGAACCTCATATCTACGTCGCCAACTGGTTCTACCTGGCCTTCATCGTCACCGTCGCCATGTTGCACGTGGTCAACAACACCGCGCTGCCGGTGTCGTTCCTCGGCTCCAAGAGCTACGTGGTGTTCGGCGGCGTGCAGGACGCCATGACCCAATGGTGGTACGGCCACAATGCGGTCGGCTTTTTCCTGACCGCCGGGTTCCTCGGCATGATGTACTATTTCGTGCCGAAACGCGCGGAACGCCCGGTCTATTCCTACCGGCTCTCCATCGTTCACTTCTGGTCGCTGATCTTCCTCTATATCTGGGCGGGTCCGCATCATCTGCATTACACCGCCCTGCCCGACTGGGCGCAGACACTGGGCATGACCTTCTCGGTGATGCTCTGGATGCCGTCATGGGGCGGCATGATCAACGGCCTGATGACGCTGTCCGGCGCATGGGACAAGCTGCGTACCGATCCGGTGATCCGCATGCTCGTCGTCTCGGTTGCCTTCTACGGCATGTCAACATTCGAGGGCCCGCTGATGAGCGTGAAGGCCGTCAACTCGCTCTCGCACTATACCGACTGGACCATCGGCCACGTCCATTCCGGCGCGCTCGGCTGGGTCGGTTTCGTGAGCTTTGGCGCGGTCTACTGTCTCGTGCCGTGGCTCTGGGGGCGAAAGGGCCTGTACTCGCAGCGGCTCGTCGAATGGCATTTCTGGATCTCGACGCTAGGCATCCTGCTCTACATCACGTCCATGTGGGTGTCCGGCATTCTGCAGGGCCTGATGTGGCGTGCGTACGACTCGCTCGGGTTCCTGGAGTACTCCTTCGTGGAAACCGTGGAAGCGATGCATCCCTTCTACATCATCCGCGCCATCGGCGGATTGCTGTTCGTCATCGGCTCCTTCCTGTTCGCCTACAACCTCTGGCGCACCGTGCGCGGTGACGAGCCGGTCGACATGAAGGATCAGCCACGCATCGCCGCAGCTCCGGAGCTGCGTGGATCACCCGGCGCGGCTCAGCCCGCGCCGGCCGAATAGGAGGCGCAGACAATGTCCTGGGCAAAACACAAGATTTTCGAGACCAATTCGATGGTCCTGCTCATCGGCATTCTCGTCGTCGTGTCGATCGGCGGGATTGTCGAGATTGCGCCGCTGTTCTGGCTCAAGTCGACGGTGGAGAAGGTGCAGGGGATGCGGCCCTATTCGCCGCTCGAACTGGCCGGCCGCAACATCTACGTCCGCGAAGGATGCTATCTGTGCCACAGCCAGATGATCCGCTCGCTGCGCGACGAGGTTGAGCGTTACGGACACTACTCGCTCGCGGTGGAGAGCATCTACGATCATCCCTTCCAGTGGGGCTCCAAGCGTACCGGACCCGATCTGGCGCGCGTCGGGGGCAAGTACTCGGACGAGTGGCACGTTCTGCACCTGAAGAACCCGCGTGCGGTGGTGCCTGAATCGATCATGCCCGGATATCCCTGGCTCGCGGAGCGCAGGCTCGACATCAAGGATATCAAGGGCAACCTGGCCACGCTCCGCGCGATCGGTGTCCCGTATACCGACGAGATGATCGAAAACGCGGAGGCGGATCTCAAAGCCCAGGTCGACCCTGATGGCGACGGGGCGGAGGCGCTGCTGGAACGATATCCCAAAGCGCAGGTGCGCCAGTTCGATAACAATACGGAGTACATCTCGGAAATGGACGCGATGGTGGCCTATCTGCAGATGCTCGGCACGCTGGTCGATTTCGCGACCTTTGATGCATCCGGCCCGAACCTGAGATAACCGCGGCAGGCTTTCATGGAATACGAGACCGTTGTCATGTTCACCCAGATCGTTGCCCTGCTGTTCTTCATCGCCTTGTTTGCGGCGATCGTGATCTACGTGTTCTGGCCCGGCAACAAGAAGAAATTCGACGAGGCGTCCCGCCTGCCCTTCGAGAGCGATGAGCTGGACGCCGACAATGGAAGAGGTTGAGAATGTCCAGACCGGAAATTGATGACGTCACGGGCGTCGAGACAACCGGCCACGAATGGGACGGAATCAAGGAGCTGAACAAGCCCCTGCCGAAATGGTGGCTCTGGGTTCTCTATGCCACGATCATCTGGTCCGTCGCCTACTGGATCGCGATGCCGTCCTGGCCCCTCGTTTCGAACTACACGAAGGGTCTGCTCGGATACAGCCAACGCTCGGTCGTCGCAAATTCGATCGCCGATGCACGCGCCGCCCAATCGCAGTTTCTCGAGCGTATCGCGGCGACCGATCTGGCCGGCATCAAGGCCGACCCGGAGCTGCTCCAGTTCGCGTTGGCCGGCGGCCAGGCCGCGTTCGGCGACAATTGCGCGCCATGTCACGGCCGCGGGGCACAGGGCTTCGTCGGATATCCCAACCTGAACGACGACGCCTGGTTGTGGGGCGGTACGCTCGACGACATCCACCACACCCTGAATGTCGGGATTCGTTCCGGGCATCCGGACACGCGCGACAATGCCATGCCCGCCTTCGGCCGGGACCAATTGCTCGAACCGGCGCAGATCTCGGACGTGACCGACTACGTTCTCTCCCTGTCCGGCCTTGATGCGGACAAGGAAGCAGCGGAACGCGGCAAAGTGATCTTTGAAGAGCAATGTGCCGCATGTCATGGCGAGGACGGCAAGGGTATGACTGAGCTCGGATCGCCGAACCTGACCGACGGAATCTGGCTTTATGGCGGCACGCGGGACGATATCACTGACGTGATCCGCAACTCCCGTGCGGGCGTCATGCCGGCGTGGGACGGCCGGCTGTCACCGGAAACGATCAAGCAGCTCGCCGTGTTCGTCCATTCGCTCGGAGGCGGCCAGTAGGCGGAGACGCCGCGCCGGAGTAGACTATGCGGGCGCGAACACGACCCGACGAGTTCATGGACGTAACCGCAACAGAACGCGCCAAGAAGGCGCCGTCCGAGGCGGCCCCTGGCATCGAGCAGCTTGATGTCGCAGCCGTCAATGCGGCGGAGACACGTCCGCTCTACGCCGTACGCGAGAAGATCTACGCGAAACGCGCCTACGGCACCTATCGCACCGTCAAGTGGATCGTCATGGCGGTGACGCTGGGTATCTATTACCTGCTTCCGTGGCTGCGTTGGGACCGGGGGCCGTATCTGCCCGATCAGGCGGTTCTGATCGACTTTCCCAACCGACGGTTCTTTTTCTTCTTTCTCGAGATCTGGCCGCAGGAGTTCTACTTCGTCACCGGTATTTTGATCCTGTCCGCGCTGGCCCTGTTTCTCGTGACGGCCGTCGCCGGACGCGTATGGTGCGGTTACACCTGCCCGCAGACCGTTTGGACCGACCTGATGATCGCCGTCGAACGGTTCTGGCAGGGCGACCGCAACGCGCGGATGCGGCTCGACAAGGCGCCATGGACGCTTCACAAGATCTGGCTCAAGACAGCGACCCATGTCACGTGGCTGGCAATCTCCGTGGCCACCGGTGGTGCCTTCGTCTTCTATTTCCGCGATGCCCCGACACTGATGGGCGAGTTTCTCGCCTTCGACGCACCGGCCATCGCCTACATCTTTGTCGGAATCTTCGCGGCGACGACCTACCTGCTCGGCGCCATCGCCCGTGAGCAGGTGTGTATCTACATGTGCCCATGGCCACGCATCCAAGGCGCCATGTTCGACCAGTATTCACTGCTCGTCAGCTATCGAGAGTGGCGCGGTGAACCGCGCGGGCCGCACAAGAAGGGCGAGAGCTGGGACGGCCGTGGTGACTGCATCGACTGCAAGCAGTGCGTCGCCGTATGCCCCACCGGCATCGATATCCGCGACGGCGCGCAGCTTGAGTGCATTCAATGCGCGCTGTGCATCGACGCGTGCGATTCCATCATGGACAAGATCGGCCGGCCGCGCGGCCTGATCGCCTATGACACGATCGACAATCTGGAAGCGGAGGCCGAGGGCAAACCGACCACACTCAAGCTGCTTCGCCCGCGCGTTCTGCTCTATGCCGGGCTTATTGCACTGGTCTCGCTCATCATGCTGATCGCCCTGCTGAACCGGACCGTCCTGGAAGTGAACATCCTTCGTGATCGAAATCCGATATTCGTGACCTTGTCCGATGGCGGCGTGCGAAACGGTTACACGGTCAAGATTCTCAACAAGCTTCACGAGCCGGGCAGGTTCAGCCTCGGCCTTGAAGGCCTGCCGGACGCGTCACTCAAAATCGTCGGTTTCGAGCAGGAGGAAAGCCCGCCCATTTCCGTGCTTCCCGATGATCTTCGCGCATTGCGCGTTTTCGTCACGGTTCCGCGGGACTCGCTGGCCAAACTGAATGGCCCCGTGACAGACTTCGAATTCACGGTGACCGACCTCAACGACGGATCGATGGTCCGTAACGACACCACGTTCAGGAGTCCGGATAAATGAGCGAGACGAAGCGCAAATCAAAAGAGCTCACGGGTCGGCATGTGCTGTACGGTTTGTTCGCCTTTTTCGGGGTGATGCTGATCGCAAACGGCTTTTTCCTGTACTACGCGCTCGGCACATTCAACGGGTTTGAAACGAAGAACGCCTACCAGCGCGGGCTGACCTACAACACCCGCATTGCGGCAGACGCGGCGCAGACGGCACGCGGCTGGAAGGCGATGGCGCACCACGACGGAGGAGCCGGCGAGCTCGTGCTGGAAGTGCGCGACCGCAGCGGGTCCGACCTGGCCGGCCTGACGATCTCGGGCGAGGTGCGGCGTCCGGCCACCGATCGGGAGGATCAGTCCGTCCGGTTTCGCGAAATCTCGCCGGCGCGTTACGTGGCACCGGCGAAGCTCGGAGCGGGACAGTGGGTGCTCTCCGTGGAAATGCGCGAACCCGGCTCCGCGGGCGAACCGGCGTTCCGTTTCAAGAAGCGGGTGTGGGTCGAGGAGACCCCATGAGCCTTGAGGTTGCCATACCCGATGCACGACTCTCCGGCGCGCAGGGTTCGGAACCGCCCGAGGAGCGGAGCATTTCCCTGGCGGTCGAGAACATGCATTGCGGCGGCTGTCTTCGCAGCGTGGAGAAGGCGCTTCATGACGTGCCGGGTGTCCGGCACGCGCGGGCAAATCTGTCGGCGAAGCGCGTAAGCGTGCGGTGCGACCCCGCGCAATGCGACATCGAGAACGTGGTCGACGCGCTCGCGAAAGCCGGCTTCAAGGCGGCGCCCCTGGCCGATCAGGTCGATACGGACAAGGACGACGTCGACCGCGACTATCTCAAGCGCCTCGCGGTCGCGGGATTTGCCACCGCCAATATCATGCTTCTCTCCGTTTCCGTCTGGTCCGGTGCCGGCGGCGACATGGACGAGGCGACCCAGAGCTTCTTCCACCGCATCACCGCACTGATCGCCTTGCCGACCGTTGCCTATGCGGGTCAGCCCTTCTTCCGGTCCGCGCTCGGCGCGCTCCGGGCCGGACGGCTCAACATGGACGTCCCGATCTCGCTCGGGGTGATTCTGGCGACGGCGATGAGCTGTTTCCAGATGTTCAACAATTCCGAGCAGGTCTATTTCGAGGCGGCGGTCACCCTGCTGTTTTTTCTGCTGATCGGGCGCTGGCTGGATCAGCGCCTGCGTACGCGGGCGCAGGGCGAGGCGCAGAACCTGTTGAGCCTGCAGAACGGCCTGGCCACGATCATCGATTCCAAGGGCGCGCAGCGGCGGGTTCCGGCGCACACGCTGGAGGCCGGAGACCAGGTGCTGGTACCGGCCGGCGAACGCGTACCCGCCGATGGCACCATTCAGTCAGGCAAAAGCGATGTCGATCAGAGTCTGATCACCGGCGAGAGCGCGCATGTCAGCGTGCGCAAGGGCGACGTGGTCTATGCGGGCACGCTCAATCTCGCCGGACCGCTCACCATGCGCGTGACGGCCGCCGACGACATGACGCTGCTGTCGGAAATCAGCCGGCTGATGTCGAATGCGGAACAGGGCCGTGCGGCCTACCAGCGGCTTGCCGACAGGGCCGCGCGGATTTACGCACCGGCCGTCCATATTCTCGGCGCGGCGACCTTCATCGGATGGCTTGTGGCCGGAGCCGGTTGGGAGGTGTCGCTGACCTACGCCATCGCGGTTCTCATCATCACCTGCCCCTGTGCCCTGGCGCTGGCGGTGCCGGCGGTCCAGATTGCCGCGGCCAGCAGGCTGTTTCGAAACGGCATCATCCTCAAGGCCGCCGACGCGCTCGAACGGCTCGCTGAAGCCGACTGGGTGGTGTTCGACAAGACAGGCACGCTGACACTCGGGCACCCGGTCCTGCTCAACGGCGCCGAGATCTCCGACAAGGAACTCCGCGCGGCCTCCGCGCTGGCGTCGGCCAGTTCGCACCCCTACGCCAAGGCTGTCGTCGGGGCCGCCGAGGCGCGTTTCGGTCACGTCAAGGCGGCCGAAGGCGTCGAGGAAGTGCCCGGAGACGGACTCAGGCGGAAAACCGCAAAGGGCGAGGAACGGCTCGGCTCGCCGCGATGGTGCGGCGTTGAAGACGAGACGTCGGCGTCGTTGTGGTATCGCGCACCGTCAGGTGAAAAGACGGCGTTCCGCTTCAGCGAAGCGTTACGGCCGGACGCGGCCGAGACGGTGCAGGAACTTGAAGGCGCGGGCTTCGGCGTCACCCTTCTGTCGGGAGATCGCGCGCAGGCCGTCAGGACGATGGCGGAGACCGCCGGCATCGAGGACTGGCACGGCCCGGTCGATCCGGCACAAAAGATCGGCTATCTGAAGGATCAGGCGTCCGCCCACAAGGTGCTGATGGTCGGCGACGGCCTGAACGATGCGCCGGCACTGGCCGAAGCGCACGTTTCCATATCGCCGGCGAACGCCGCGGACATTACCCAGCGCGCCGCGGATTTCGTGTTCCAGGGGGAGAAACTCGGCGCGGTTGTCGAGGCCATCCGGATTTCCGTGAAAGCCCGATCCTTCGCGCTGCAGAACTTCGCCATCGCGCTCGCCTACAACACGGTCTGCGTGCCATTGGCCGTGGCGGGGTACGTGACGCCTCTGGTCGCGGCGATCGCCATGTCGACATCTTCGATCCTGGTGACGGCCAACGCGGTTCGGCTCGCCGGGTTCAACGCGGGAGAGCGGACATGACGGCGCTCGCATGGCTCATTCCCGTCGCCCTCTTTCTCGGGCTGCTCGGGCTCGCGGCGTTTCTCTGGTCGCTGCGCAGCGGGCAGTTCGACGACCTGGAGGGCGCGGCCTGGCGCGCCCTGGAGGACGACGAGGAGCCGAAGGACTAACTCACTCAGCTTTGCTTTTGGCCTTTTTCGCCGGCACCGGAGCGACCAGGCTCCTGTAGGCGTGCCACGTCGCATGACCGATCAGCGGAAAGATGATGATCATGCCGATGAACAGCGTGGCGAACGCAACGGCCATCATGCCGACGATCAGAACGCCCCAGAGGAACATCGGCGCGGGGTTCAGCGCGACGGCCTGAAAGCTCGTGACGGCCGCGGTGACCGCATCGACCTTGCGGCGCATGAGAAGCGGGATCGATACGGCGGTGACCGCGAACACCAGAGCCGCGAGGACCGACCCGACCAGCGTGCCGACAATCAACAAACCAAGGCCGTTGGCCGTGAACAGCAGTGTCGGGACGATGGCATCGAACTGGACGACCGTATACGGGCCCAGAAACAGCATGAACAGCAGAAAGGCCAGATCCATCCAGATGAAATAGATGATCAGCAGGAAGGCGCCCATGAACGCCAGTTGTCCCGGCGAGCGGATGCCAAGCTGCAGCATGTCGGAGAACGTGACCGGCTTTCCTTCCTCGAGCCGGCGGGATGTTTCGTAAAGGCCGACGGCGGTCATCGGGCCGAGCAAAAGGAACCCCCCGGCCAGCGGAAGCACAAGGTACAAGGCGCCGCCGGCGTAAAGGGCGAACGCGATCAGCATTGAAATCGCTGTGAATACAGCACCATAGGCCAAACTGACCTGAGGCGCGCGCATGATGTCGCGCGAACCCGCCGCGAGCCATTTCCACGGCGCGTCAAATGGAATCTTGTTCACCTTGTGAACTTCAATCGTCGATATCTGTGCCGTAGCCATAGGTGCTTTCTCCCCGGTCGCCCCAGCCGGTATTGTAGACGAGGACTGTCTTCCGTGCCATGTGGCCGTGGTGTAATCATTGATTTGTATCAAATGCATGGGTGGGCATGATGAGCCCCGTCGGCTAAGCTGCGCCGTTGGGCACACATTTTGGGGGTTGAGGGATCAAGCCGCGTTATGGCAGGTGACATGACATTCGAGTTGCCCGCGAAGTGCGACCGGTGCGTCGTGCGGCACAAGGCGATTTGCGGAGCGCTTTCCGAGGATGAGCTGAAGGACCTGAACCGGATCGCCCGGCAACGGCGTATCCCCACCGGTCAGGTGATCGCCGCTGACTCCGATATCGTGTTCGCGAACATCCTCGATGGCGTCGTCAAGCTCACCAAGACCCTTTCCGACGGCCGCCAGCAGATCGTCGGTTTGCAGTTCCCGCCCGATTTTCTCGGACGGATCTACGCTAAAGAATCACCCTACTTTGCCGAAGCGGCGACCGACGTCGAGTTGTGCGCCTTCCCGAAGGACGGCTTTGAGCGCATGCTGCGGCGATATCCGGACCTCGAGCACCGCCTGTTCGAGAACACGCTCGACGAGCTGGACAGCGCGCGAGAATGGATGCTGCTGCTGGGGCGCAAGACCGCGCGCGAACGCGTGGCAAGCCTGTTGCTGATGATCGCCCGGCGCGCATCCAACGTCGGCTGCGCGCATCCGCCGGAAATCAGGTTGGCCCGCTTCTCGCTGCCGCTGACGCGCGCCGATCTTGCCGACTACCTCGGTCTGACACTTGAGACCGTGAGCCGGCAGATCACCAATCTGAAGAAACAGGGCGTGATCGAACTCGTCGACAATCGCGAGATCATCGTGCCCGACGTCGGCATCCTGGAAGAGGTGGCCGGGAGCTAGCGCCTCTTCGATCAATTCCGCCGGCGTCTGCAAAGACCGCTATCTTCAGTTTTCGGCTTGTCCTTCCTCTCCTGCGCTTCGGAGAAAATTGCGCGGACCTTCGGCGAAAAGGGCGCGATCGACGACCAGGATCGACGCTGCAATCCCCGCGTAGAGGACCGTTGCAATGCATTTTGCAACCTGTCCGGCATTCAGGAGAACAGCCGCCGCATTCAGCATCGAGTGCAAGAGAACGGCAGCCGCGATCGAGCGGTTGTTCTTGTAATAGACCCAGTTCGCTATGAACGCCGCAGGGATAACGCTGACGAAGAAATTGACCACGAAAACCGGGTTATCCATCTTGACCAGCCCGTTCTGGTAAGTCCCGCTGATCAGGAAAAGAGGGGCGTGCCATGCAGACCAGAGAATGCCGAACAACAATGTGGTCTTCATCACTCCGTTTCCGGCTCTGAGACTGTCCACGCCATATCCGTGCCAACCCATCTCCTCCATTACGGGCGCCAGCACCAGTGCCAGGATGATCATGGCCAACAGATTGGCGCTGCCTGAAAGCTGGAACTGATCTGTCGATTGTCCAACCAGCAGAGACAGCCCGATCGAAATGAAGACCACCGCAAACGGCATCACCACGGCGACAAGCACGTAGATTGGCCGGATCCTGCGCAAATTGACGACCCGGTCCTTGAAATCGCCTTTCAGAGCCTGGCTGCCGGACGTCAAGACCAAAAACAGTGCCACAGCGATCGGACCGAGCAATCCGATCAGGCTGAAGACACCTGCGTACGGCTCCAGACCTTGCTGTGACCCGGCATACACGCCGAAACACCATGGGATCCAGCTCGCGGCATACACCATGAGAAAGAACCGCGCAGGTCTGTATTCAGAGTTTTTGGTCACCGCGTCACCAATTGATCAATGTCCCCTACGTGGAATATCCATAGCTTGTCCTCGCGCCGGTCCCCTGTTGTAAAGGATGTCAACGTCCGTTGCGCTCTGGATGCGGGTGTCGCGTGGACGATCACAAAAAGGCTGGCGGCGTCGCCGGGTCCGCGGGCTGGGCCAAATAAGGTTTGAAACGATACAGGAAGATGGCAGGTGGAGTGAGCGGCATAAACATAACGCGCGTGATGCTAGGCGGCGCGCTCGCCGGTCTCGTGCTGAACATCGGTGAGTACGTCCTGAATCATGTCATTGTTGCCCAACTGTCGTCCGACCCGGGTGCCGAAGGGGGAATGGCCGCGTTCAGCGTCGGCCAGATGGTGTCGGGCGTCACCATCATGTTTGTCTTCGGCATCGCATTGATCTGGATTTATGCGGCCATAAGGCCGCGTTTCGGGCCAGGCCCGATGACAGCGGTCATTGCCGGATTGACCGTCTGGTCCATCGCCTGGTTGCTGACCGGCGCCTCGTTCATCACTGTCGGGGTCTTCCCGACGGGACAAATGGTTGTTTCGATCGTCTGGGGCCTTTTCGAGGTCCCGATAGCGGCCATCGCGGGCGCCTGGCTCTACAAGGAAGGCGACGCTGCCTGAATGAAAAAAGTTGATGAGTTCGCGTGTTCGAGCCGCGTCGTGGGTAATGCGGACACGATTGTGAGACCAAGCCGCTCGACCCCGTTTCTGTTCGCGTGCCTCACCGCGAAACGACCAACCACGCGCATGCGACTACACCAGAATGTGCTTTGACCCATGTCGACACGACAGCCGATCTTTGGAGATAGCGGTCTCCACTGGCCAGGGACGGCAGTGCGCCATGGGAATGGATCGACTGGTGGGTGTTTTCGGGCTGCTTTTCGCAGCACTGATCGTGCTGCGCGTGGTCCTGGTGTATCGGAAAACCGGACGGGTACCGATTATCCTGAATAGCGCCGACGCGGCGCATGACTATATCCACAAGGTCCTCGCCGGGATATTCGTCCTGGAAGCGATCAACATCCTCGCCTTCAGATTGCCGGCCATCTACGACCAAGCGGGCGCAGGCCAGGCGCCTAAGCTTTACGCCTATCTCGGGCCGTTCCACTCCCTGGAAACGTCGGCACTGCAGGCTGCCGGTCTGACGATGGCGTATTCAGGACTGCTGTGGTGCGCCATGGCGCAGCACCAGATGGGGCGCGACTGGCGGGTCGGGATCGACTTCGAGCACGAGACGAGCCTCGTGACACGCGGGCTGTACCGTGTTTCCAGACATCCGATTTATCTGGGATTCATCGTCATCTGCGCCGGACTATTCTGCGCTACGCCCAATGTACTGACGCTCGTTTGCGCGGTCCTGGCGACCATCATTCTCGCGGTGGAAGCGCGCCTCGAGGAGGCGTTTCTCCTATCGCGTCACGGCAAAACCTACGAGCAGTATCTGGCACGCACACGTCGCTGGATTTGATGGCTCGTGGATCGCGCTTGCGGACGCGGACCTCGCGCGACCGATTGAAACGCGAAGATCCAATTCCCTCCGCGAGCGGCGGAATGTCCGGTCCTGGCCAAGCACCGGCCGGGGCGAGGGCTACAGCCGTGTGAATGTCAGCGTTCCGGTCGTCAGCGACGCTTCGAACTCCACCACCGAGAACGCCCTGAAGTCTCTCGGCGACAATCTTGACCGCGCCAGGGGCAGAACGACTGCATCTTCCCACGCGATATGCCGGCGCCGGCACTCGAAAAAGCCGTGGAGCATGTAGCCGAGCATTTCCGGGTTTTCCGCGCGCCCGCGCTCGGCGGCACGTTCCAACTGGTCGGCAGTGTCATAGGCCAGACACTCGTCGTTCGCATGCTCTTCGCGGATCTGATTCAGCAGATCCGTCTCCAGCTCGCCGCGCCGCAGTCTCTTCGTCAGGACGGGATAAAGGTAGCCCTCTTCCAGCACCAGGTGACGCCGGACGCATTGCCGGAGCGCCGCGACGCTCATTCGCGCGAGCACCGGATCAATCGGCTCGAGCAAATCATCTGCAATCTGCTCAAGCTGGTCGCAGAGGGTCTGTTCCTGCAGGTGCTCTTTCTCGATCTGGGCGAGCAGCCCATCCGGTTCGAATTCGCTTTGCTTGCCGCTCTCGTTCATGAAAAAGACAATCCAATTCCCGCAAGGAGGTGGACGTGTAGACCTCGCACGGAGTGCCGCGCCGCTCATTGATCTGCGTCAATTCGTACTGTTCTCACGGTGGTCACTCTGCCAGTATGTCGGCATCGTCTGGATGGAGGAATCGTCTGTATGAAAGTGAATCTTGGTTTGACCGTGGTCCTGTTCGGCGCGCTGTGGATATTGCCGGGCGTCGCCGCCAATGCCGCTTTCGAAGCGGTGAATGGCAAGACTCTTGCGCAGAAATGGTGTTCCTCCTGCCACCTCGTCTCTCCCGATCAACCCAAGGCGAGTGCTGACGCTCCGCCGTTTGCATCGATCGCCCAAAGGAGTGAAGAAGACCTGGATCGCCTTGCGTTCTTTCTGCTCGACCCGCATCCGGTCATGCCGAATTTCAGCCTGTCGCGTGATCAGATCACCGACCTCGTCGCATACATCAAAAGCCTGAAACAGTAAGCCTAGAGCTTTTTCGCCGGCCAGTATCGCCGCAGCAGGGCAATCGACGCCGGCAGCACGATGAGCTGCGCCACCAGCGCCGCGAACAAGGTCGCGCCGCTGAGCTGTCCGAACACCCGAAGCGACGGCAGGTCCGAGAAGATCGTCACGCCGAGTCCCAGCGCCAGAACGATCGTCGTCAGGAACAGCACGGGCCCGATGATTCGTGCCGTGCGCGCGAGCGCGTCCAATGTCGAGCGCGGTATGCCCTTGTCGTCGTACTCCTCGATGAAATAGCGGTTGAGAAAGTGAATCGTACTGTCGAGCGCGAGGCCGAAGGCCACGGTCAGCGCGATGATGCTGGCAAAATGCAGGCCGTCGCCCGTGATCCACAGCAGCGCGCCGGTTGCGAAGATAGGCAGCAGGCTGGGCATTATGCTGACGATGCTGGCGAACACCGAACGAAACGCCAGCCCGAGGAACACCACGACCACCAGTATATCGCTGACAAGGCCGACATTGAGCTCGAAGATCATCTGCGCGCTGTTGCGCGCGGCAATCGCCGGCAGGCCCGTAACGGAGATCGTGAATTCCGGGTGCGCCTTGCGGAACGGCTCGAGCGCCGCATCCAGCTCATCCACCACGGGCAGGATCTCGCTGGCATCGACGTCCGGCAGTCTCCCGGACACGACCACCGCCTGTTCGTCGACCGCGATAAACCGCCGGACCAGGTGCTCCGGCAACAGGCCGATATACTCCTTCAGCGTTTCGATGCTCGGGTCACCCGCCTTCTCGAGCCACCGGCGCAGGGTTTCGACCGACCAGACATTGCCGACACCGGCCTGCTTCTCGACCACATTGTGCGCGTCGGCGATCACCTCCAGCACGCTGGGGTCGTAGATCGAGCGCCCGTCCCGCCACTCGATCATCACGTGCACGGGATTTGCGCCGGTGAGCTTCTCGTCGAGCCGGCTGGTCGCCTCCAGCGCCTGTTCCTGGTCGGGAACCTGATCCGCGAGGCGGTAATGGGAATCAAGATTGACATAGGCCGCCCCCATCAGCCCGACCAGGACTACCCCTGAGACCACGTATGGCGCGGGGATCCTGGCGAGATGCCGGAAAGCTGTCTCGGATACCCGTGCCAGCAACTGCATGGGCGCATCCGATTTCTCTTTGGACTCCGATGTCTCCGGTGCCGTCTGCCGCGGCAACAGGAGCGCGGCAAGCGTGGGAACGACCATGACCACGGCAACGTAGGAGATGAGCACCGCCAGGGTCGACGCACCGCCGAATGTGCGAATGAGCGCCGACTGGGCAAAAATGAACGAGGCGAGCGCAATGGCCGCGGTCAGTGCCGTGAGAAAGCATGCGGGCGCGACGGCAATAACGGCCCGCCGCGCCGCTTCGATGCGGCTCACACCCGCCATGATCTCGCGCCTGATGTTGAACACCAGATGCATGGAATCGGAAAAGCCGTTCACGATGATGAGCGGCGTAATCACGTTGACGAACAGATTGAGCTTGAAGCCAAGATAGCCGACGGCGCCAAGCGACCACAGCACGCCGGCCGCCGGACCCGCCACCGCAATCAGCATATGCGTGACATTGCCGAAAAAGATGTAGGCAATGATCGCACCGAGCAGGAATCCGAGACCGTTATAGATCAGCCGGTCGCGCTGGACGGCGTTTCTGATTTCCAGTTGCATGACCGGCGCGCCCGCGAGCTGCGCGCTGAGGTCCGTCGTCGCGAGCGCGTCGGCAACGACCTCCTCGATTTCGCCGATCGTCTCCTTCAGCCCGATATCGAGCACGCTGGTCTTGTCCAGCGAGAGTACGATCAGGGCCAGCGTGCCGTCCTCCGACAGCAATTTGCCCTGAATGATCTCGTTCGACCGGACCCGCTCCATGAGCGCATCGAACGCTTCGCCCGTCGGAAGCTCGGCCGGGAACAGGGCGTTGGGGAACCCGGTCTCATCGGGAACCTCCCGGACCGAGAACATCGAGATCAGACCGTTCAGCCCGGGGATGAGCTGCAGGTCGAGAATGACGTTGCGCATGGCATCGAGGTTCTCCGGCGTCAGAAGCCTGTCGTCCTCGATGACCACGAGCACGTCGAACTCGCTCGATGGAAAGCGCTGCGAGATCTCTTCGTAGCGGCGAAATTCCTCCGTGTCCGTGCGGAACAGTTCGCTCAAGGAATCGTCGACCGACATGGCGAGCATGCCGGGCACGGCGGCAATCGAGACGAGCACCATGATGACGGCAGAGAGGAGCGGCGCCCGCAGCGGCACGAGCCCCAGACGCTCAATCCCGAAACTGAACCAGAAGCCTTTGCGGCCTGCACTGCGATCGCGTCGCGCAGCGCGCGTCCGTTTCGTCATCCGTTAAATCTCTTGATGATTCCCGCGTCCCCAACGATAGCCGCAACTTCTTGGCGGTTACGTGACCACTACTACTACGTTGTCGCCGTCAATCTGGACGTCATAGGGACGCAGCCTGAGGAACTTGCCACGGTCGTCGGCAACCACGGCCTGGCCGTTTTCCAGCGAAAACTCGAACCCATGCCAGGGACAGCGCAGGACGCTGCAGGATGAATCGACGCTGACCTCATTGGGGCGCTCCGCCCGCGTCAGGTCGGATATGCATCCGAACTCCAGTGCCGCACCCTGATGCGGGCAGCGCCCGGCATAGGCCTTGACCTCCCCGGTCTTCAGCCGCGAGAGGACGAGCCGGGCGCGGCCGGCGTTCACCGGCACGATCTCGCCGACCGGCAGATCCTCAAGCCTGCACACTGTGTGGCGCGTCATGCCGTTCACTCCGCCGCAATCGACGCCGCCGCCGGCGGAATGTCGAGATCGTAGAACGCAGCCGCGTTCTTCCAGAAGATCTTCTCGCGCAGGTCGTCGGGCAGCCCTCGCGGAATGGCGGCATTCGGGCTGTCGAAATCAAAATGCGGATAGTCGGTGGAGAAGACGAGGATTTCGTCCGTTCCCATCAGCTCGATGAGCTTGACCCAGTTCTCCGCCGAGATGTCCTCCGTCGGCTGCGTCGAGAGCTTCAGGCGTTCGCGACAATGTGTGCTCGGCAGCTTCTTGATCCACGGTACTTCGACGCGGCCCATCCGATAGTCCCGGTCCAGCCGCCACATGACGTGCGGCAGCCAACTGAACCCGCCTTCGAGCACCATGAACCGCAACCGGGGGAAGTTGTCGAAAACCCCGTTGACGATGAGGCTGATCACCTGCGGCATCAGCGAGATCGGCAAAAGCGCGCGCCGCTCCATGTAGTGAAGCCCCATGCCGTACGGGCCCTGCGCATGGGTGGTGTGGTGAAACGAGATCATCATTTCGTTGCGGTCGGCGGCCTCGAAGATCGGACGGTAAGCGGGATCTCCATAGGCGATGTCGTCGACGACGGGCAGCATCACCTGGCGCATCTGCGGGTGATCCGCCATCCGGTCGATCTCGCGCGCGGCGGCCTGAGGATCGCGCGCGAATATCTGGATGCTGCCGACGAACCGGTCGTCTTTCGCCAGCCAGTGCTCGGCGCAGTAGTCGTTGTAGGCCGCCGCAAGAGCGCTGCCGAGGCCATATTGCAGCTTGAGCATGGTCGGATAGAAGTAGCCGGTCAGGACCGCATAGGTGAGATCGTACTCGTCCAGCACCTGCCGGCGCATCAGGTCGTAATCCGACGCCACCGGCGCGCCGTCCTCCGTCACCACATCGGCGCGGTTTCCATTGCCGGGCGAGGTGTAGCAGAAGGGCTGCGGAATGCCGCGCCACGCGCCCTGCGCGATCCAGCCCTTGTACGGGTCGGGCAGATACGGCACCAGGTCCTGCAGGCTGGAGAAACTCTCATGGACGTCGGTATCGATGATCGGCACGGTCTGCTCCATACGGGGGACTGGATCAAAAGCGGTCTGTTCAACCTACAACATCATGCGCCGGCAGGGCCAGACCGCCCGGCGGACTGCGAAATCACCTCCATGACCCCAATCAAATTGATAGAGATCAAGGTTCCGAATCGTAACAATCGATAGCTATATGCTGAGTTCGGTCAATCCGAATCGGGGAGGAAATCAATGTCCTACAAGACGATCGTTGTCTATCTGGCGCTGCCGGACAGCGTGCCCGCCGTGATGAAAACCGTGCTTCCGATCGCGGAATCGTTCAACGCGCATCTCACCGGCACCCATGTCTTCGCGGGCGTGCCGCTGGTCGGCACAATCGGGGCCCAGGTCCCGCCCGAGATCATCGACCAGTACGCGGACATGATGCGCGAGGACGCGCAGGCCATTAAGAAAGCGTATGCCGAAGCGATCAAGGGATGCGGGGTCCAGACCGAATGGCGTGACCAGGAGGAGAAATCCCTGCACCTCGATCTGCTCGGCGCGATCCTGGAACAGACGCGTTGCGCCGATCTGCTGGTGATGGCGCAAACCGAGAGCGAGCAGCGCGTCGGCGACCTCGTCACCGATATCATCATGGATTCCGGGCGACCGGTTCTGATCATTCCCAAGGGCGGGGATCACGGGGATCTGTCAGGCAGGGCCGTCGTTGGATGGGACGGTTCGCGCGAGGCAACCCGAGCGGTGTTTGATGCCCTGCCGCTTCTGAAACGGGCCAAGGCGGTGGATCTCGTCACCGTGGGCAAGTCGAGCGATGCCAAGGATGCGGTGCATGCCGGCGGCGGGGAAATGGCGAGCATTCTGTCCCGTCACGGCGTCAACGCGGAAATCGCAACGGTCGATCGCGGCGACTCCGCGGCAGGCGATGCCCTCATCAAATACGCCTCGGAAAACGACGGCGATCTGCTGGTCATGGGGTGCTACGGGCATTCGCGCCTGCGAGAACGCCTGTTCGGCGGCGCCACGCAACACGTGATGAAAAACATGATCGTTCCGGTGTTAATGTCCCACTAGCGGATCCGTCTCAATCTCCATCCAGAGGAACCGATCATGACCATTATGAAGATCAGACTCGAGCTCGCACGCGACCATGACTATCCCTCCGGGAGCACCAACCACGGTTACGAGTTCACGGCGCCGCTCAACGAAAGCGGCCATATCGATCCGGAGGAATGGCACAAGGAACGCGATCACTGCCGCGTCGTTCGTTTCTGGCAGGGAGAACAGGACGAAGTCGGTCATCTGATCCGCAAGCCGGGCGGAAGCTGGGCGTTTCACTACGATATTCTCGGAGACGAGGACGACGACGAAGCCGGTTACAGGTTCGGCGACCATGCGTTCGTGCCGGGCGAATATGTGTCCATCAAGGAACATGACGACGTTCTGCGCACGTTTCGCGTTGTGACGGTCCAGGAGCCGACTTGAGCGATCGATGGACGCATGGCCAAGGGATTCCGCGGACTTTCGCGCGACGCGCGGCCCGACGGCGCGTGTTCCGGGGGCAACACCTGAACAGCAATTAATATGTCAGTGCCTTGCAGACGGTCTGTTCCATCTGCGATATTCCGGCGACTGGGAGGAACGGTTAGCGCAGTCTCATGGACAATAAAGAGTGGGATCTCATTAATTCGGCGCCGTTGTTCGACGGCGTTCCGGACGAAGCCGTCAGACGCCTGATCGGAAACCGGGGCGCCCGGGAGTATGACAAGGGCACAATCCTGTTTCAGCAGGGGACCCCGGCCGACGCCTTCTACTTCATTCTCGACGGCTGGGTGAAAATCTACCGGATTTCGCCCCGCGGCAACGAGACCATCGTCGGCGTGTTCACCCGCGGACAGTCCTTCGCGGAAGCCGCGATATTCGACGGCGCGGAATATCCGGTGTTCGCGGAAGTGATCGTTCCGAGCCGCCTGCTGTGCATCGACGCGAAGAACTTCCGGCGGCTTGTGCATGACGAGCCGGACCTCGCGCTGGCGATGCTGGCATCGTGCTCGAAACATCTCAAATACCTGGTCGAGCAACTGGAACAGCTCAAGCGCCTGTCGGCGCCGCGCCGGATTGCCAACTTTCTCGTCGGGCTGTGCCAGTCGTCTGGCGGCAAGTGCATCGTCACACTGCCCTATGAGAAATCGCTCATCGCCAAACGGCTCGGCATGCAACCGGAGAGTTTCTCCCGCGCCATGCTGAAACTGCGCGATCTCGGCGTCACCATGGAGCGGGAACGGATCGCCATCGACGACATCGAAGCCTTAAGGGATTTCGCGGGCCGCGAAGCCGAGCAGAGCGGAGTGACCGTTCACCTCTAGAGCCTAGTGGCTCGTGCCGGCGGAATAGGTGATCTTGTTGTAAACGTTGTACTTGCCCGACGGCTTCGACATTGGCAGCCGCTTGACCTCTTTCAGTGTCTCCGCATCGTAGACAACGAGCGCGCCGTCCTTGTCCCAGACGCTGACAAGGGCATGTGCACCGGCCTTGTCGAACTCCACATGCGCGGCCGTCTTGCCGGGCTCGGGCCGCAGTGTCTCGACGATCTCCAGTTTCTCCTTGTCGATCACATGCATGGCGTCCCGATTGGGCCCGAAGAACACGTCAACCCACGCGTAGCGTGAATTGTCGTGACTGCGCATGAAGAAACCGGGTCCGAGCGTCTTGAGGCGCTTCACGGTCTTCCAGGTGGCGGTATCGATGATCGTCACCTCGCCGGTCTTGAGGTTCGGCGTGGCCAGCACCGTCGTGTCGCCCCAACGCCAGGTGATGCCGGAGCCCAGATGCGGCATGCCCTGTAAGTCGAGATCGGCAATGGACCGCCGGGCGTCGAGATTGACGACTTGCGCATGGCCGTCACGCGAGGCTCCGATCAGGTGGATGTAGTCCTGATCGAAAAAGAAATCGTCCAGATGCCGCTCGACCGTGATCCGCCGCACGGGGAAGGACTCAGCTTTCGGTGCGTCGCCCGAGTCCTTGCGATAGTCATGCACCCACGGCTGGGAGAAACCTGACGGCGGATCGTCGTCGTAGCTGATTTCCCACACTTCCGGAATGTCCTTGAGCGCGGCAATGAAGCTTGAGCGTGGCGGCGCGTTGTAGACGGCGGAAACACGGCTCGAGTTCCCTTCCCCGTCCTTGACCGGAATGATCTTGAGCAGGCTGAGATCGCCTGCATTCAGGATCACCAGGGTGTGCGGAAGATAGTTGCCGACGATCACGTACCGGTCGTCGCTCGAGACGGCAGCATTGCGCGTGTTGATCCCGGCGCGCACCTCGGCGACCGTCTCCAGCCGATACATGTCGAATTTCGAAATCCACCCGTCCCGCGAGGCGAAGTAGACGAAGCGGCCGTCGGAGGAATACTTCGGTCCGCCGTGCAGTGCGAAACGTGACTTGAACCGGTGGATCGGTTCGAACTTGTCTCCGTCGAGTACCGTCACGTGGTGGTCGCCGGCTTCAACCACCAGAAAGACGTTCAGCGGGTCCGCCTCATAGACCGGCCTGGTGGTTTTCGCATTGCCTTCGACCAGTTCCGGCTTGTGCACCACATGGCTTTGCGCGATTTGTGCCGCGCCCCACTCCGGCACGTGGTCGAGCGGCGTGTAGACATAGTCGGCAAGGGCCGCAATCTGATCCTTGGAAAGAGTCTCCGCGAAGCCCGGCATCTGCGTGGCGGCGCGGCCGTTCGCGATGACGCCGAGTGCCCGTTTCTTGCGCAGGCGTTTGAGATTCTGCGGCAACAGGGCGGGACCCTGACCGCCGAGCCGGTCGGCGCCGTGGCATTCCCCGCAGTGTTCCTTGTAGAGCGCTTCCGTTCCGGCATCCTGCGCGACTACCGGTCCGGCCGAAAGCAACAGCAGCGCGATCAGGACGAATGCCCTAGGCGCGAATGACATGTTGCGCTTCATGGCGCGCTCCTCTGAAGGGCTTGACCGTCAAACGCTCCTGGGCCTCGGCAAGGCCGATTTCTTCATCGCTCAGATAGCAGGCCGGGTCCTCCGCCCACGGATCGCCGGTGAGCTGGAGCGCCCGCACCCGCGTGTTGCCGCCGCAGATGTCGAAATGGCGGCACTTTCCGCAGCGCCCGCCGATCGTCCGGGGGCGTTGCTTCAGACCCGCCATAATCGGATCCGAGGTGTCGGGCCAGATCTGCGAAAACGGCCGCTCCTTGACGTTGCCGAGATTGTAGTGCCACCAGAACGTGTCCGGATGGACGTTACCGAGATTGTCGATGTTGGCGACGTTGACGCCGCTGGCATTGCCGCCCCATTGCGCCAGCTTGCCGCGCACATGCTCAGCGGCCTCCGGGAAGTGCTTCTTGACCCAGAAGTACAGAAACACGCCGTCGGCGTCGTTGTTGCCGGTGACGAACTCCTTCTCCTCGCCCCGTTCGACATACCCGAGCGCGCGCTCGAACAGCATGGTCATGGTGTTGCGGGTGATTTCCCATGCCGCGTCATCCATGCGGTTCTTGTTGCCGCGGCCGGCATAGACGAGGTGGGACAGGTAGAACTTGTCGACGCCTTCGGAATCCGCAAGGTCGAGCAGCTCGGGCAGTTGCGCGTGGTTGTCCATGGTCATGGTGAAGCGCAGCCCCACCTTGATCCCGTGTTCCTTGCACAACCGGACACCCCGGAGCGAATCCTCGAAACATCCCTCCTTGCCGCGAAACGCGTCGTGCGTGGCGCCGATCCCGTCGAGCGATATGCCGACATAGTCGTAGCCGATGTCGGCAATCTCGCCGATATTGCGCTCGTCGATCAGCGCGCCGTTCGAGGAGAGCCCCGTGTAGAACCCCATGCGTTTGGCGCGCGCGGAAATCTCGAAAATGTCCGGACGCAACAGCGGCTCTCCGCCCGACAGAATGAGCACGGGAACTCGGAAGGCCTTCAGGTCGTCCATGACCGTGAACACCTGCCGTGTCGAAAGCTCCCCGGGAAAGTCCACATCGCCGGAGATCGAGTAGCAGTGCTTGCACTTGAGATTGCAGCGCCGGATGAGGTTCCAGATCACGACCGGCCCAGGCGGGTCCCGGCGTGGTCCGACCGGCGTCGGTGTGCTGATCTCCTTGATGAACTGGCTCAGTCTGAACATTGGCGTCTCCTCAGGCGGCGATGCGCAGCCCGGTCTTTTTGAGAATGCGTGTGCTGTAGAGAATGTCGTGTTGACCGCATGCCGCGCCGAGGAGCACGGCGATCTCCTCCGCCTTGGCCTCGACCTCCTCGCGGGTCTGCCCGTGCACCATGGCGAACAGGTTGTACGGCCACACCGGGCGATGACGCGGCCGCAGATAACAATGGCTCACGAAGTCGAGGTGCCCGACCTTTTGGCCAAGCTCCTGGGCAACATCGTCGTCCAGATCCCAGACCGTCATGCCGTTCGCCGAAAGGCCCAGCGCATAATGGTTCGGCACGACCCCGATACGGCGGATAACGCCGTTGGCCATCATGCTTTCCAGCCGCGTCATGACTTCTCCGGCACTCAGACCGAGATCCGTGGCCACCGCGTGATAGGGCCGGGGCACGAGCGGCAGACCCTCCTGCGTCGCGGCGACGATTTTGCGGTCGATCTCGTCCATTACGCGTCCACCTTCAGGCCGATGAAGAACTCGTGCTCCTTTGGAAAGGCGTAAACCTTGAGGCCCGTCTCGTCTTCAATCTCGTCGATGACCGCGTCGATACGCGCCGGGTCGTCGCTGCCGAGCACGAACCAGACATTGAGCTCATGTGCGCGTTCGTAATTGTGCGCCACTTCCGCGTGGCCATTGACCTGGCCGACGACGGCATCAAGTCGCGCTTCCGGCACGGCCATGGCGCACAGACAGAATGCGCCGCCCATGGCTTCGGCGTTGTACATGGGGCCGAAGCGGGTCAGGACGCCCGTTTCACGGAGCTTCGTAATCCGTTCGAGGAGTTCCTCCTCCTCGAGCCCGAGTGTCCTGGCGGCCTCGGCAAACGGATTCTCACATACCGGAAAGCCGCCCTGCAGCGCGTTGATGATCCTGCGGTCCGTCATATCAATCATTCGCCACGTCCTCCCGAGTCAGGCGGCGGAAAGCCGCGCGCCACACTGCTTGAACCGTCGCAGGCTGAACAGGACATCCATCGGAGGATTTCCGGCACATGTCCGAAGCTGTTCGATTTGCGCGTGCACCGTTTCGCGGTCACGTCCATGGATCATGCAGAACAGGTTGTACGGCCAGCGCGGGCGGTGACGGTCGCGCCGGTAACACAAGGTGACGAAGGGATAGCGCGCAAACCGCTCGCCCATCGTCCCGACCTGCTCATCGGCGATATCCCATACGACCATCGCGTTCGCGGTGTAGCCGAGCTCGCGATGACGTACGACGAGCCCGAGCCGCTTGACGACCCCGCACGCGACGAGCCGCGCCAATCCCTCGATCACCGCATCCTCGCTCGTTCCCATCCGGCTTGCGATTTCCGCGTAGGGGCGCGGGCAGATGGGCAGACCGTCTTCAAGCGCCTGCAGCAAGTTCAGATCTTCGGTGCCGATGCTGACCCTCTGATGACCGTTCATGGCGTTCGCCGCGTCGTTCGCCCGCGGCCGGCGGGCAGCAACATTCCCGTTCGCGACCGGAAACCCGAGATCGATGTGAAAGGCGGTGCGTAACGGCAGGTCGAGCACGTCCAGCCCGGTTCGCGCCTCGATCCGCGCGATCGCCTCGCTGACGGAGCGCCTGTTCCGGCCAGTGACGACAAACCAGAGATTGAAGTGGTGCTCGCGCTCGTAATTGTGGTTCACGCCCGGTTCCGCGTTCACGTCATGCGCCACGGTTTCGAGCCGCTCCGGCGGCACCGCCATGGCGGCAAGCGTGCTGGCCCCGGCCGTGTTCGGCGCCACCACGGCGCCGACGCGCGAGAGCGCGCCGCCGCGAGACAACTCGCCAAGCATGCCGAGCACGGCGAGTTCGGAAACGCCGAGCTCAAGGGCGATACGCGCATAGGGCGCGGGATCGAGCGGGAACCCGCGTTGCCATCCGTCGATCAGCCGGAGATGATTGTCACTGAGTTGCATCTGCGCTCCTCAAAGTTAAAGACCGATACGGTGCGCCCTGGCGCTCATGAAAATGCCGCTCGGCTTCTGCGCCGGGAGTACGGTCCGCCTCGCGAATGTCTGCGTGTCGTAGACATGGACCTCGTCCGAGTCGCGAACGGACAACCACACCTCGTGGCCGCGGGGCGTGAACTCCATATGCAGGGCCGCCGGTCCCGGCTTGAACTCGTGCACCATCTTGAGCGACGGCACATCCACCACCTGGATCGTGTCGTTTCGCGGATGCGCGAAGTTCACCCAGGCCTGACGCCCGTCGGGACGCGCGACTGCGAAGATCGGTTGCCCGTGGACCGCCACCCTGCCGACTTCCTCGAACGAGGTCGCATCCATCACCAGCAGCTCGTGCCGGCCGACGGCGGGCAGCAGGAACCTGCCGGCGGCATGCGCCCATCCCTCAAGGTGCGGCATCTTGTAGACCGGAAGTTTCTTTTCGCCCTTGCCGTAGCCGGACAGGATGCGACGCGGCTGTGGCTTTCCCTGCCAGAGGTCGACATGGGTGAGGCCGTCCTCACCGAAAAGCCCGGCAATGTAGTGGCGTCCGTCCCCGGTGATCAGCGCGTCGTAGGGCAGTTCACCGATGCCCTTGTGGCGGTCGATCTTCGGCGGACCGTCGCTCGAGAAGTCCGCGATCCAGATTTCACCGGCATCGTACAGCGTGAAGATGAAGCGCCGCCCGGGCGCATCCACCAGACCGACGGTCTTCGACCGCTCGTTCGCGCCGTATGTCGCGGGAATGTCGGCCACCGGCTCCAGCGTCGCCGCGTCGAACACGCGCACGCCGCCCGGCTTGTAATTCGAGACCGCGACGAGCTGTCCATCGTCGGAAATGGCGCCGCCGATGGCATTGCCCGCCTGCATGATACGCTTGACGGCCGCACCTTCGAGGATGTCGAGCTTGGTCAGCCCGCCGTCACGGCCGAAAATGAATGCGTAGCGCGCATCCCGGGAATAGACGGCGGATGCATGGGAGAGATCGCCCAGGCCCTCGACCCGCGTCAGGATTTCCCGCGCGGTGGTATCGGCGATCAGGACCGACCCGGTTGCCCTTTCGATGATCACGGCGAGGTCGCCCGTGCCGCGCTGGCCTTTGACGCAGGCGGCGGCCGGCACGCTGATGGCAGCGGCGGCGGCGCCGATTGCCGAGGTCTTCAGGAAATCACGGCGTTTCATTTCGGGAACCCCTTCTTCAGGTTCTTGGCGATCCACATGGCTTCTTCCTCGCTCAACTGGCCTTCCCACGGCGGCATCGGCTTGCCGGGCACACCGCCGAGGATGATCGAGGCAATGCTCTCGCTTTCCAGATCCACGAGGCTCTCCGGCAGAAGCGGTCCCCCGAGTCCGCCCTTCAACGTCATGCCGTGACATGAACCGCAGTCCTGCCGGACGAGATGGGTCAGCTCGCGCTCGCGCACCGGGTCCAGTGCACTGGCGGACGCGCCGATCAGACTGCTCATCCCTGCCACGCTACTCAGCAGCAACAACGAGATGGTTGTTTTCCACCACATCGAACTTCTGTTCCGGAATCTGGGCAATGGCGACAACGTCGCCGATCACGAAAAGGACCGGGCTCTGGAAGCCCGCCACCTTTACTGCGCAGGAGACGTCGCGAAGCGACGTATTGTACCGGCGCTCGTCCTCACGGGTTGCATTGGAGATTGCCAGCACCGGCGTCTCCGGCGATCTCCCATATGTCATCAACTGATGCGCAATCTCGCTGATGTTTGCGAGACCCATGTAAACCACCAGGGTTGTGGACGGGTCCGCGAGGCCCTCCCAATCAAAGTCCAGTGCCGCATTGTCCCGGCAATGTCCGGTCAGGTAGCGCACGCTGTTGGCCAGTCCGCGATGTGTCAAAGGCACCTTTGTCGAGGCTGCGGCGCCCTGGGCCGAGGTGATGCCGGGAATGATCTCGCACGGAATGCCGACCGCGCGCAGCGCCAGCATCTCTTCGCCGCCGCGGCCGAACATGAACGGATCTCCGCCCTTCAGGCGAACCACGTTACGGCCGCGCCGGGCGAGCGAGACCAGAAGCGTGTTGATGTCCTGCTGCGGGACAGAATGCATGTGAGGGCGCTTGCCGACGTTGAAACGTTCGACGGAATCAGGTGCAAGATCAAGGACTTCCTGCGAGACCAGACGGTCATAAACAAGAACATCGCAATTCTGGATCAGCCGGATTGCCTTGAGCGTCAACAGCTCGGGGTCACCTGGTCCTGCGCCAACGAGGAACACACGTCCAACCATGCCTGACTTCTCCCTGGGTCGAGGCTTTATCGGACTTGAAATGTATGCCGGACGGAGAGAATCGACCTTGACCATGGTCAACCTCACCGGACTGGAAAGGAACGGCCGCGTCACTCGGTAACGATGATGCGTGCCTTCATGCCCTGTTTCTCGTAGTGCGGGCCGCACAGATAGCCGAGATCACCCGGCGGAAAGTCCATCTTGATCTCGACGTCTTCTTCAGAGAACAGCCGGTCGGACTCCTCCTGGCCCTGGTCCTTGAACCAGACGGAGTGGCTGGTTCGCTTGTCCACATTGACCCAGCGGACGGTCGTACCCTGCTTCACTTCCAGCACCGTCGGACAGAACGTGTATTTGTACATTTTGACGATGGTAACGGGCTCGTCCTTGGACGGTTTGCCGAAGAGCTCCTGATACCGCTCTTCCGCCTCGTTGCAGATCTTCTCCTGCTCCGCGTCGGTGGCAGCGTTTGCGACCGAGATCGGCGCAAAGCAGACGGCGAGCGTCAGAAGAACGCTCCGCACTGATCCCAAACTCATCACACGTCCTTCCCTTAAAGCTCCGATGTCACTTCTTGACCGCGTTGATCTCCGCTTCCGGGTTGTCGAGACCGAAAGAGTATTCAAGCGACACATGATGAAACCGCGCGCTTGTGTAGTCGTCATGAATGGCAATTCCGATAGTGTAGAGCTTGCCGGGCTCGATGTTGACGTCCCCGGGCACGTCCGGCTTGAGCGCCCGGCTCATGACAACCGTCCAGGTGCCTCCGGTGAGCTTTCCCTCGGCGGTGACTTTCGCCCCGCCCTCCACGGTCCGCTGCTCCAGGACCATACCGTTCTCGGGATCGCCTCCCGAACGGTAGCGAATGATGTCCATGAACGTACCGGCTTCGGCAAGCTGGTCGACCTCTTCCTTCGCCTTGAGCTTCTCCCATCCGCCTCGCTTCTTGCCGCGGCGCCCGCGCACCTCGATCTTCGTCCGGCTCTCGGCCAGATACTTGGTCATGCCGTCGGCAAGATCGAGGCGGCCCGCCGCGTCCGGTGCGGCGGCGATGTCGTCCTTGCTCGGATGGTCCGGCATGTAGCGGGAGTCGGCGTGGCAGGTCACCCAGCATCCCGCCAGTTCCGCATGCTCGATCTCGGTTCCGGCGATCATGACCGCGAGCTTGGTCTGGTTCTCCGGATCCATCTTGCCGCCCTCCGCGAACGGCACGGGTGTGTGCGGCGCGTCCTTCCAACTGAATCGGAAATAGACGTTCTCGTCGTCATGGGCGGCCTGCATCGACACATCGATATGACCGCGCTTGCCGGGGATGGGCGTCGGTTCGACCTTCTCGCCGGAAACCATCTTGGCGCCCATGTCCTCCAGTTCCTTTATGTGACAGAACGCACACCGGTCGCCGGTCTTGAAAGCACGCGCGCCGCCATGATCCTTGCCGGTCAGCGCCCATTCGAAGGACGCCTGGCCCGGGTAGAACAATGTGACGGTTTTGGACTCGACACCGCTCCAGTCGATGGGTGAAGACGGTCCCGATGCGGCGGCGCCTGATGACGCGGCCTCGGGCGCGGCGGCAGCGGCCTCACCGGCTCCCTTGGCGGCCAATGCCGCGACCTCCTTCGCCGCGATTTCCTGCGCCCGGACTTCGATCTGCTCCCTCAACGCTTCCGCGGCTGCCTTTTTCGCCGCTTCCTCTTCCGCCGCCGCCTGCGCTTCTTTCTCTTCAGCGCGCTTCATGCCCTCGAGAAAAGAAGCCGGAATGGGCCGGATATGCGCAACGACCGGCTTCTCGAGTTCTTCGAGTTCTTCTTCCGTCAGGAGCTTGCGGACATCACCATGCGCGATGCCCTTGTGACAATCGATACAGGTCTGGCCCGTTTCGAACGCCTTGAGATGCTGCTTGCGCGCCCGGGGCCGTTGAAATTCGGGGTTCATGGACTGGAGATTGTGACAGTTCCGGCATTCGCGCGAATCCGTCTTCTTCATCGAGTCCCATACGCGCTTTGCCAGCGTCAGCCGTTTGGCCTCGAACTTTGCCGGCGTGTCTATGCTGCCGAGCGCTTTGTGATAGAGCTCGCGCGAGGCCTCGATCTTGCGGACGACCTTGTGAAACCAAGGGTCGGGCACGTGGCAGTCGGAACAGGTTGCGCGCACTCCTGTCCGGTTCTGATAGTGAATGGTCGGTTTGTATTCCTGATAGACGGTGTTCTCCATCTCATGACAGGAAATACAGAACCCGAGCGTGTTGGTCGCTTCCATCGCGGTGTTGAATCCGCCCCAGAAGATGATGCCCGCGGCAAACATGACCCCGGCACCTGCCAGCGGAATGCCCCAAAGCGACCACTTGCGCCAGCCGCTCTTTTTGCTCTTCGGTGCGTCTGTGTCCGCCGTCTTTTCGTTCGACTGGGGGGTCTTGCCCTTCGGATCGGGGCTTTTGCGGGTGCTCTTGGCTGCCATCGAATTCCTCCGCAAGCGTTCAGCGCCGGTGCGAACAGGCGCAACCGCGCCTCACTCCCCCTGAGCTGAAATCGGCTGGTACAAGCCAAAAGGATCAGGCGGCAAATGCCGCCTGATCCCGTTTTTGCCTCACATCATGTGACGTGATTGACCCGGTTATGGACATTGAATTTGCCGGTCGGGGCGAAGAAGCCCTTGATCCGTTTCTTCTCCTTCAATGTCTTGGAGTCGTACACAACGATCTCGCCGTTCGGCTCCAAGCTGTCCTTGCGGTTCCACACGGACACCCAGAACTCCGATCCATCGTCGTTGAATTCGGTATGAACCGCGACCTTGCCGACGTCTTCGGTGACGCGGATGGTCTCGACGATCTCACCGGTCTTCTTGTCCAGCACCTGGATCGACTGCTGGATTTCCGGCTCCGGATGCTTGGTCTGATCGGCAATCACGTATGGCGAGTTCGGGTGGGTCCGAATGAACAGGCCCGGACCATCCGTCTCGACGTTGTAGCAGACCTTCCAGGCCTGATCGGGATGACCGTCAGGGTCGTTGCCCCAGGACGTGATCTTGCCTTCACCGAGATGCACCGTACCGCCGACGGGACCGCACTTGGGATCGTTCCAGTTGGCACCAGGTCCGGGATGCGGGATCTTGCCGACATCGATCAGAGCCTCGGCCTTCCAGTCCGACGAGTCCACGACCACCATCTTGTTGGACGCATTGGCCGCAATCTGGAAGTACCGTCCCGTCGGATCGAAGAACCCGTCATGCAGGAACTTCGCCGTGTTCATCTGGGAGATCTTCAGATTGTCGAGATCGGTATAGTCGACCTGCCACATCTGACCGAGTTCCTTGGCTGACACGAGGAAGCTCTTCTCGTTCGGCGTCGTGTAGACCGCCGCGACCCGGCTCTCGTTGACGTATTCGCCGTCAACGTTGATGCCGCGCGTCGACACCACCTTCAGGGGCATCATGTCTTCAGCACGGACAATGACGAAATGCGGAGGCCAGTAGCCGCCGCCAATCACGTATTGGCCGTCGCCGGAAACCGCGACGTCACGCGCGTCATACGCGACCTGAACTTCAGCGACGCGCATCTTGTCCGGCGTTTGCCACAGGTCGATCTTCGTGAGCTTGCCGTCGCGCCCCATGGTGTACCAGAAGCGGCCCGGATTGTCGGCTTGATCCTTTTTGTGCTTCTCCGTTCCCTTGAGAACGTGCACCGCGTAACCGGTCGGAACGTGGGCAACGATCTCGTGCTTGTCACCGTCGACGATCGCAACCTTGCCGACGTCACGCTCGATGACCAGGAAGAAGTTCTTCCAGTTGCGGTCATGTAGCGGCTTCGTCGGATAGTCTTTCTTGTCGATGTAGACCTTGCGGCGGTCCTTCATCATTGCCAGAGACATTTCCGGCGGAACCGGCGGCTCGAGCTGGATGTAGGTCGAGATATCCCTGATCTCTTCCTTGGTCAGAATGTCATCGAAGTTGTTCATGCCGCCTTCGGTACCGATCGCAATGATTTTCTCGAGGCGCTTCTGGCCGAGCTTGCGGGTCTCCTTCGGCAAAAGGCCTTTTCCGGTCGCGCCCTTGCGCAAGACACCGTGACACCCTGCACAGCGCTGAAAATAGATTGTCTTCGATTTCTCGAAGGCTTCCTCGGACAGCTTTGGTTCCTGCGCCTGAGCCTTGGTTGTCACCGCTCCGAGCAGAGAGGCACTAACCGCCAGACCCAGCACGAAACCGGTCCGCACTGGTCTTTTCATATTAAATCCCCTGTTCACAAAATTTGTTGGCGATTATGAATCCTAGTGACTTCCGCCAAGGGCTACCTTGATCCGGGTTAAGTCCCGGCTCTGCAAAAAACCCTATGGTTGGTCGTTCCGGAGGCCCGCCCCGGGTCAATGCCAAAGGCTATGGTGTGGGGAATGCGCACGGACCAGACAGCCGCCTCGTCCCGTCGAAATGCCGAAAAGACGCCCGGACCCGCCGCGCTTCTTTTCTCGCATGCGTTCCGCCCGTTTTTCCTGGCGGCCGGGGTCTATGCAGTGCTCGCGCTCGCCGCATGGCTGACATGGATTGGGATCCATGCGGCCGGCGCCATGCCGGCTTTCATGACCGTCGCGGAACCGCTGCACCTCTGGCACGCCCATGAAATGGTCTTCGGCTTCGCCGCGGCCGCCGCGGGCGGGTTCCTGCTGACGGCTGTTCCGAGCTGGACCGGTGCCAGGCACTCGAAAGGCCGTGTGCTGGTCTTCATGTTCACGCTCTGGTGCATTGGACGCATCGCCATGTGGGGGACCGCCGATTTTCCTCCCGTGCTCGTCTTCATCCTGGACCTCGCGTTCCTGCCCGTACTCGGACTTGCCGCAGCCAGGCAACTCGCCGTTCAGCCCGCGTTGCGAAACGTCATATTCCTAAGCCTGATCGGCGCCCTCATCGGCGGAAACGTGCTCTATCATCTTGGCCGGCTTGATCTGATCGAGGGCGGAATGACATACGGTGTCCGCTTCGGGCTGGCGACATTCGTGATCATGATCATGGTCATCGGCGGGCGCGTCATTCCGGGCTTCACCACCAATGCCCTGCGCCGCGGTGGGACCGTCGATGAAGCCGCGCTGCCGAGAAGCCGGCCCGCGGTCAATATGGCAAGCCTCGTTCTGTCCGTAACCGCTCTTGGTCTCTATGTCCTGCGGTTGCAGCCGGAGCTGGTCGGGATACTGGCGCTCCTTGCCGCGCTCGCCAACGCGGTGCGGCTCGCCGGCTGGCGCGGGCTCGCCACGCTCAATTCCCCGATACTCTGGGTGCTTCACCTGGGCTACGCCTGGATTGTCGTCGGCTTCGTGCTGCTCGGGATGTCTTCGTTTACGAACTGGATCAGCGAAGCCGCGGCCATGCACGCGTTCGGGACCGGCGCCGCCGGCACCATGATCCTGGCAATCATGACGCGCGCCTCTCTCGGCCACACGGGCCGCGCGCTCGACGTGCACGGTTCGATCATCACGGCGTACGTTCTGGTTTCCGTGGCTGCGGTGTTGAGGTGTTTCGGCCCGGTCGCTCTACCGCAATTCTACAATGAAATCATGCTTGTCGCCGGCGGTGCGTGGATGATTGCCTACGGGCTTTTCGTCATTGTTTTCACGCCGATTCTTCTGGGTCCGCGGGTCCGGCGCCAAAGCTGACTGCGGTTGAGCCAATTCTTGATCTTGTCGCAGGATCGCTGCCTCAGAACGGCTCGGACGTGTTCGAAGACGCACTAGACACCCAGTTTCGAGTGCAGTCTGGCGTCCTTTGTCTTGAAGTGGTTGACGAACCAGTCGCGCACCGCCGCGCTCAATGCCTTCTTGTAGTCCGTTCCCGTGTCCGCCTCGAAGTCGTCCATGATGTCGCGCAAATCGTCGAGGAGCTTTTCATGATCCGCCTTGTGGTCCGCATACTCGTCATAGTCATGTTTGCGCATCACCGTTTCTTCGAGCGCGAAGTGCGCCGAGATCTTCGCGAACACCTCGCCCAGAAACTCGCTCACCTTCTCCCGGGGCGCGTCCGCCGCGATCTGCTCGTGCAATTTGTTGATGAGTTCGACGAGCTCCTGGTGCTCGTGGTCGACTTCCGCCACGCCGGTTTCAAACTCCTTGCGCCATTCGATCAGCGTCATCGTCCGATTCCCTATTGAAAGATGAAACCGCCGGCATCGGCCTTGAAATCGACCGCCAGGTTCTGTCCCGGAACGAGGTCGACTTCGTGCCGGGTCTCGTAATTGAAACCGGTCGTGTCCCTGCCGTCGCGCAAACGCGCAATCAGCACGTGCGGACCCGGTGGAACCGCAAACTTCCGGTACACACGGGCCGGGCCGTCACCGGCAAGTCCGGTCGGCGGCAGGTCGGCATCGTAGATAATCTCGCCGTCGAGATCGAGTTGCACGCGCATAGCGACACGGGCGCGATCGCAGGTGTTCGGACGCCTCTGGTTCGGCGGCAGCTTGGCAATCTCCTCCGGCGTGAGGCGGCGGCATTCCCGGACCCGCGCCGCACCATGGGCGAAACTCAGTTTGATCTGGGCCTGGCCTTCGGGAAATTGCTGGTAAAGCGGACGGGACGCAAAATAGCCAACGAGCGCGGCGACCGCCGCGTAGACAAGTGCCTGACCCGCATATTGGAGCACCCTAACCATTGACGAGTTCCTTTGATGCTTCGCGCGTGCCGGGCTTGTGTATCGCAGGTGCACCCGGCGGAAGTTCGCCAAGGTCGCTCGCAAACTTCGTCAGGAGCGCTTCGAGGCTGCGCCTGCCGGCACGGCCCGCCCAGAGCACGCGAATGCGCTCGCGCGGGACGCGGGCCCGCAACATCGGGTCGCGCGCTCGCGCCACGCGCTCATTCGTCCACTTTATGCCAAATCGGGCGTAACAACTGTTCTCGCTGCATCCTGTAAGTACGACTCCGTCCACGAGGCGCTTGGAGAGAACATAGTCGATGAACGAGGGCGGTAGCTGACCGATGCATCGCAGCGAGATTGACTTGACCGATGCGCCGTCTATTCCCCGAAGCGAGACGCCGTGATCGCATCCGAACACGAGAATCCGGGTCTCGTCCTTGCGAAAAGCGCAGCGCGTCTCGATCTCTTCCCGCAGTTCCGCGACCGTCATGTCCGGCAGATCGATGCCGGAAACCAGTTCCGATGCCCGGCGGAACGGGGTTGCCGTCGGGCACGCGCCGGCGCAGATACCGCACGAAACGCAAAGCGAGGGTTCGACCACGGCTTCGCGCTCAAACGGCAAGCCGTCGCTGCGAACCCGCATGGAGATAGCATTGTAGGGACAGTCGTTGAAACACCGCATGCAGCCATTGCAGTTCGGCAGGTCGACACTGGCAACCGGATGTTTGCGCAGCGGCGGCAGCCAGGGGATCGCGCAGAACATCAGCAGCAAGGCACCCGCCCCGATCCAGGTCACGGTGCCGGGCCAGTTTTCAAGCAGCGGATACAACGGCAGGTAGAACCAGTCGAGGCCGATCGGGCCGACCACCTTGGCCAGGTCGGCAGGTCCCTGACTGACGGCGGGGTGGGCCAGCGAGAGCACCAGCATGGATGCAAGCGTCCCGATTGCCAGGCCGCGCGGAGGATTGATCCGAGGCTTCGAAACCCGCTGCAGATGGATCCAGAGCAGGATCAGCGCGATCAGCGGCACCGCGATGTGTATGAACACCATGAGCGTGAAGAAGCGGCTCTCAAGCATCGCGGGGGACAGGAAGTTCCGCGCGATCGGCTCACCGAAGATCGGCAAACGGTCGAGCCACTCCGTCGATACGATGGCGACATATTGAGCCAGCCGGTCCCAAACGAGCCAGTAGCCGGTGATGCCGGCGGCATACACGAGCACGAGCACCGGCACACCGGTCATCCAACTGAACCAGCGTACGCCCCGATACCGGTCGAGTGCGAATTCGCGCGCGATGTGCAACAGCATCACCAGGATCAGTCCGTCCGACGCGTATCGGTGCAGCGATCGCATGACGCCGGCGGCATACCACTGGTCGTGGGTCATATACTCGACGGACTCGTAGGCACGCGTGACGCCGGTATCGAAAAAAATGTAAACGTAGACGCCGCTTACCGTGATGATCCAATAGAAGAAGAACCCCAACGCGCCGAGATTGAGCATCGGGTTCCAGCTCGGCGGGAAGGCAAGGCCGAGCAGACGTTCGGTCCGATCGAAGACGAACCGCAGGGGAGCGCGGAGTATTTCCATCGCGGAAGACCTCTTACGCGGTTCCGGGCGCACCAGGCGGCGGACGGCGCCACTCTCGGATCAGGACGGTCAGGATCAAACCGAGGCAGAACAGCCCGATGGCAATTCCGGCGAACAGCGAGTAGTCGAAGTAATACCGTCCGGAGTTCGGGTCGTAGACCGTGCAGAAGAACTTGATGCGGTCGATGATCCCCTGAACACTCACGACGGGCTGATAGCGGCCAAACACAAGGTCTTTGAGCGGTTCGACGATAACCGGCGGCTCGAAGATCGCGCCGTAGACCTGCTGGTAGAGCTTTCCGTCCTTGTCGACGATGCTCACCTGGGCCAGATGATCGTAGCCGCCCGGACGGCTGTAGATGGCAAACCCGACCGCACGTGCAAGCGCGTCGAGGCTTTGCTGATCCGCCGACAGGAACTGCCAGTTGGGTAAATCGACACCGCGTGCGCGGGCAAGCAGCCGCATCCGTTCCGGCGTGTCGGCGCGCACGTCAAATCCGATCGTGACCGTCGAAAAACTGTCGTCGCCAAGAGCCGACTGCGCTTCCTGCACGGCGGGATAGAGAGACTCGATCATCGTCGGGCACACATCGGCGCAGCTCGTGTAGACCAGAGTCACCAGGAGCGGTTTTCCCTTGAAGGACGCCACCGGAACCGCATTGCCTTTGGTGTCGGTCAGAACGACATCGGGAAGCGGCTGGCCGAGTGCGGCCTGAGAAGTCTTGAGGGCTTGTCGTGCCCTGTCCGCATCCTGTGCTCCCGCGACGCCGATCATGAGAGCGAGAAGGAGAAGGGCGAGAAAGGGTCTCATAAGAAACTTCCCACGAGCCAGCGATCGATGATGGCTCCTGAGAGCAGAAGGAGCAACTGGATCAAGGACGCGACGAAGTTCTTGATGGCGCGGTGTTTCGTGGGCTGCAAAACGAGTGCGATGCTTGCCCACGTGAACAAGGTTCCGCCAATCAGGGCTCCGGCGAAATAGACGATTCCCATTCCGTATGCGGCCGGGACCAATGACAGGACCGACAGCGTGAGCGTGTGTGCCAGGATCACCCAGGCGCATTTCCGGTTTCCGATCAGGGTCGGGAGCATGGGGACGAGGTTGGACCGATACTCGTCTTCGACGGCGATCGCCAGGCTCCAGAAGTGAGGCGGCGTCCACAGGAAAAGGACCACGGCGAGCAATATCGCTTCCGGACCGAGGCTTGGCGAAACCGCGGCTGCGCCGGCCAGCACGGCGAAGCTGCCGGCAGCACCGCCGATGATGATATTGATCCAGGTGCGCCGCTTCAGCCAGAGCGTGTAGACGACGGCATAGGTGAACGCACCCATGAAGGTGTAGAACGCGGCCCACGCGTTGGCGGCCATGGCCGCCATGGCGACGGCGAAAGCAAGAAGCACAAGGATGCCGGCAAGCCAGCCCATGCCGGGTACGAGCTGCCGGCTCGCGAACGGGCGCCCCGACGTGCGGGACATGTGGGCGTCAAGGTCGGCCTCGGCCCACTGATTGAAGGCCCCGGCGCTGCCCGCGGCAAGAAAGACCGCAACCACCGTCAGCACTATGGCCCAGGGCGAGACGCCAGGGTCGGGACTGATCGCGGCACCACCAAGCGCACTCAGCGCGATCATCGTTGCGATGCGTGGCTTGAAGATACCGAAATAATCGCGCGCCCCGAGCGGAAGTGCGACAGCCGTGTTGGACATGTTATTGCGTGCCTTACCCGCTGTTGTCCTGCCTCGTAACGCCCTAACTGAGCGGCCAGATCTCCGACAGGTACTTCCAGTTCACGAAGTAGTAGAGAACGAAGGACAGGAAGAAGACAGTCACCAGGATGTAGGTGCCCGGCAGATGCCATGTCCCGGCACTGCCATATTCGTGCACCGCGTCACTGACCTGTTTCTGGGGCATCGGCCCGAGCGACTCGACGATATTGGAGGAATCGACCTTCTTGCCGAAGAAGACGGAACCGACCGTAATCAGGACGTACATGATACCGCCGATCGTTGCGATGATCGCAAAGACGCCATTGAGACCCATCATCAGGAATGCGGTGGCCGGATAGTCGAACGTGACCTGCGCGTCCGAGAAGGTGATATCCCAATGCCGGCGCGACACGCCAAGCGTACCCGCACCCATCATGAACAGCGAGATCCCGGCAACGCCGATACCAAACAGATATGGCTGCCATTTCGCCAGAGTCGGCCAGATCACCTGACGCTGGAAGATGAGCGGCAGCAGCAGATACGTGACGGCCATGAAGGCGAGCGTTGTGCCGGCAACCACGGTCGCGTGGAAGTGTCCGGGCACGTAGATCGTGTTGTGCAATATCAGGTTGATCTGCTCGGTGCCGAGCACGACGCCGGAAATGCCGCCGAGGAACCCGAACATCACGAGCGAGAGGAACATTCCCGCAAAGGCCGGATTGTTCCACGGCGCCTTGCGCAGCCACTCGAAGACACCGTTGTTGAAGCCGTTCTTGCGCTGCGCCGCCTCGATCGCGCCCGGCACGGTCATGCCGTGGATCATGCTCCCGAGCACGGCCAGATAGAGCGCATAGGAGGTATTGAAAATACGCCATTCCGCACTCAGGCCGGGCTCGACCAGCATATGATGCGCGCAGGCGAGCTGGAGGAACAGGATATAGAGGAAGAACGCGGTGCGGCTGACCTTCTCGGACAGCGGCTTGGCACCGATCGTTATCGCGATGATTGCATACCAGACGGCCACATGGGCTGCGACATTGATCTGTTGCGATGAGTGCCCCATGCCCCACCACACCAGCTTGTACATGACGGAATCGATGTGGGAGATGTAGCCGACGGACCACAGGAAGGTCGGGATCAGGATGATCGCGCCGCTGGCAATGGTAAAGACCGCAATGATTGCCGCGGTGATCGCGCCAAACGTCACCAGAGGGACCGAACCCTCATAGGTGCGTTCGTCGCGGGCAACGACCAGCGTGCCGAAGAAAACCATGACGGCGACAAGCGCGCCGACCGCGAACAGGATAAGTCCCAGATAGAAGTGCGGCTCCGCCTTCATCGGGACGTAGCTCGTGAACATGACGCTCGACTCGCCCTGCAGGACGGCAACGTTCGTCATCAACCCACCGATGACCATCAGCCAGAAAGCCGCCCACGCGATACGTGGAGTCGCAAGTCGGCAACTGAGCAGAACGGCGGATGCAAAATAGAGCACCGCGATCTCGAAAAAGATGATCCAGAGCAGCAGCACGTCGAGGCCGTGAGCGGTCAGCACCAGGTAGAACATTTCGCTGGAAAGGAGGTGGACGGCAGGCCAGCGCGTGAGCGCCACCAGCAGCCCGAAAAAACCGCCGATCGCCAGGAAAACGACAGCGGCAACGGCATTGGCCTTGATCAGCTTCTCGGCCGCCAGATCGATCTTGAGCCCGGTTGCGGGACAGGTGCGGAACTTCGCAGCGATGCCGCCAATGATCCCGGTCTCGGCTGTTGCAACAGACATAGTCGCCCCCTTTCCCGTTACTGGCTCTTGCCGGATTCGACGACGTAAATCCGGCCGACCATCTGGTGATGACCCAAGCCGCAGAATTCATTGCAAACGACACCGAATGACCCCGTTTCCGTCGGCGTCAGTGTGATCACATGCTCGATGCCGGGGTGAACCTGGAGATTTATGTTCGTGGGTTGCAGCGAGAAGCCATGCTGCCAGTCGAGGGAGGACAGGTGCAGCCGGTATGTCTGCCCCTTTTCCAGCTCCAGCATGGGCCACCACTCCCAGAGGCGCGCCAGCATGTAGACATCGCCGCCGGCCGGTGGTTTGGCTACCGGGTAGCCGGTCTCGTCCTCGCGGACGGTGAACTTCTCGGTGAACTCCTCGGTGCGCTGTTCGAAGACCGCCGGATCGATGCGGTAGGCTTCATTCGACAGGTTCTGTTTTCCCTCGATGTGCCAGTAGACCATCATGGAAAACATGACGAGGCCCCACAGAAACGCGATGCCGATCCAGACCAGTTCGCCGCGCTCGATGCGCGCGTTCCACCAGATTCTTTCTTCAGGAGGATGGATTGCCATGTCTTTTCTCCCCGCGTCCGCTGCTATTTCGCGAGCGGTATCTGTGTGAGCTCAATCAGCCCCCACATGATGTAGAAGACGGTCGGAATGACGACCCCGAGGAAGAGCAGCAGGAACGGATTGTCGAGAACCCGCTGCATGACGGGAATCCGCTCCGCTTCAGGGGTGCTCGACGCGGGTTTTGCGCGTTTGGCCATGGTCTAGATGCCCCGGTTAGATGTTTGCCACGACAGCAATCTATCCATGAGCCCGCAAACCTGCCTTGACCATGGTTAAGGCCTGATCCCGAGGCTGGATTTGCGATTTGGTCGAACCGATCCGAACGCGCGGCCCGCAAGGAAGCCTAGGCACATACCTAGTTGTACAACTGCTCAGTTTCGTCCTCGAATATGCCTGCGACAAAAGTGACCTGTGTGAACGGTTTTACAGATGTCACGCGCTGCGCCACCTAGAAAGACGGCGTATCTGTAACGCGAAAGTAGGCAGGGACGACGATGACGGCGAAGATGTTAACTGGGAAGGGATATCGACGCGAAAAACGTCGCACACGCAGACGATCTTATCGTCGGGAGGAAATCTCCCGGATCGTAGAAGGCGTTCTCAAGACAAGGCAGCAGGATCCCGGACGGGACGGGGATCACTCGCAACTGGTGCATTCCGACTTGATCGACGGGATCGAGCCATCCTCCGTTGCCGCCGGTCTGGAGCCGGCGCAATTTGAACCGCTTCATCCGGGCATCGAGAGAATTCTCGATTTTGCCAAGCTGCTCGTTTTTGTTCGGCAGGAAGCCGCGCTGATCCTCGACGACGACTATTGCGAGGACCTGTTGACCCTCTGCATCGACCAGGTCTCCCGGCAATACGAACTGTTGCAAGAAGGGCACTACGAGCCGGGACCGAACAAACTGGTTCACTGATGTCTTTGGTACAGGCGCTTGAACAGGTCGTTCCGACACGCGCCGTTTTCTTGCCCTGCGGCAAGCGCCGCGGTTTGCCTGCTGATGATCTGCCGGACGTCCCGACTCATGAGTTCGAGTTGGGAGACGCGCTTGTATCGTCGTTGATCTCGCCAGGCCGGGGCAATCCGGTACTCTTCATCCACGGTAACTCGTCTTGCAAGGAAATCTGGGCCAACCAGTTCGCGTTGCTCGCGGCGCACGGACGGCCGTTTGCCGCCCCTGATCTGCCGGGACACGGAGAATCGAGCAATGCGCGTGCGCCCCGGCACGTCTACAGCTTTCCCGGCTATGCGCGGGTCATTGGCAGACTGTTGGCGCGCCTTGATTGGCAATCGGTCGACATTGTTGGCTGGTCGCTCGGAGGCCATATCGGACTTGAACTGCTGGCGACAAACAGGCGCGTGCGCTCATTGCTGATTGTCGGAACCCCGCCGGTGCGGCCGTCACCGCAGGCCCTGACTGAGGGTTTCCATGCTTCAGGCGAGATGCAACTAGCCGGAAAAAAATCATTTTCGGCGCGTGATGCGCGAACCTACGCCGGGCAGATGCTCGGTGGCGACCACCTTGTCACCCCGCACCTTCTGGAACGCGTTTTCCGAACAGACGGAAATGCACGGTATTTCATGATGAAGAATGCGCTGGCGGGCGTCGGCATGGATGCGCGTCTCGTCGCCGAAACAACGTGCAAGCCCTTGTGCGTTGTGCATGGAGAGAATGAGCCCTTTGTCCGTCTGGGCTATCTGCGGTCACTCCGATACCGGACACTTTGGAACGGATCGATCTCCCTGATCCGGTCAGCGGGCCACGCACCGCATTGGCAGGCGCCGACGGCATTCAATGCGCTTCTCTCGTCTTTTCTGCACTTGGGGTCGGGTCAGTCTGCGCAAAGTACAATTGGCAGTTTTAGCCTTGCGCCGGAGGTCTAAGCCAAGCCATAGTTTGGACATAATTGCACTCAGGGGCCGGTTTCGTGCATGAGTTCGAGGAGTTTGTTGAGGCGTGTCAGAGAGTTCGTTCGATCGACGAGCTCGCTGATCTCTATTCGCACGCTATCGCCAGAGAGGGTTATGAGAACTGCATCCTGACGTCGATCCAGAAACATGCGTTGACGCATGTGGCATGGTTCAACTTCCCAAGAGGCTATCTCGACACCTATTACGAGCAGCGTTGGGCGAAAATCGACCCGGTGCTGGAATGCGCTCTGCGTGCGTCCCGGCCGTTCTTCTGGAACGATGTCGTCGAGACCCGACCGCTGTCGAAAAAGCAAGAGAGCTTCATGGACGACTGCGAGGATATCGGCGTGCATTCCGGCATTGTCTTTCCGATGCACGGTCCGGGCGACCGGCTGGAAATCATGAGCATCAGCCGACGGATAAATGAGTCGCCGAACCCGATGAGCCATGCACTGCTTCACGCCATCAGCGTCCAGACGTGGACCCGCTACCTGGAACTGCGCGAGGAAGACAGATTTCCGGATATCGAAAACGTCCACCTGACTCCGCGGGAGCTGGAAATCCTGCGCTGGTGCAAACACGGCAAGACCTATTCAGAAATCGGTGAGATCCTCTCCATCTCTGCCAAGACGGTCGAGTTCCACGTGACGAATGTCATGAACAAACTCGGCGCGAGCAACAAGATTACGGCTATTGTGATCGCCATTCAGCGAGGAATTCTGGATATATAGACCAGAATCCGATAGTAATCCTAGTAACTTCCCTAGTACTCACGCCCAGCAAATAAGTGGTTCCATGCGTAGCAGAATTCGATTCTGCACGAGGTGGCACCATGATCGAGGCGTTTTCACTCAAGAATGCTCATCTCTTCGGCGATGCGCTGGTGTCACAGGCACGCCTTCGCTATCTGGTTTTCGTGAAGCGGCGCATGCTGGCGCATCCTTACTATGAGGATATGGAGTATGACGAGTTCGATACGCCCGCAGCGGTTTATCTTGTCTGGCGGGACGAGCGCCAGACCGTCCGCGGCGTCGCGAGGCTGGTTCCGACGACCATGCCATACATGCTTCAGACGTACTGGCCGTATCTCTGCGAGGCGCGCCCGCTCCCCAATACGTACGACGTGTGGGAGATCAATCGCGTGTGTGTCGACCGGGACGTGACGCCGAAGGTTCGCAGACGCATCTTTCCCGAGCTGTTGAGCGCGACGGCCGAGTTCTGCAGGCTGAACGGAATACGCGCAACGGTCGGGGTCACGCGCAAGCACCTGCTCGACCACTTCAACCCCACCGGTATTGAATGGCTTGGCGACGCGGCCGAGATCGAGGGCGAGCAAGAAGCGGCGTTCTGGATGCCCCGGGAATGGACGCGGCCCGAGGCACACTGTGACAAGTACGGCATACCGGCGCGCGTTCTGTCGCTTGAACCGATCGTTCGGCAGGCTGCCGCATGATGCCTGAAAACGTGCCACAGCCTCACGGCAAGGATACCGGCCCCTCCCCGGTGCAAACGGCTGCGAATATGGCCGACGCGATAACGTTCCTGATCCAGATCGCAATGCGGGCGGGGATGCAGAATGTCGCCTGCAAACTTGCCAGCGTGCGCAACGAGTTGCGGTCCATGTCGGCCGAGACGGATGGAGCCGGCGCGGACCAGCGCTTTCACCCCGGTCGCCATCGCGGCAATCGCATGAACAGACCGAACTGATCATTTGCATGAGGAATACGACGATGCTTGAGACCAGGTCCACACGACCGGACTGCGAATTCGAGCGCAGCGAGTCCGGTGTCCGCTACTATTGCCGGAACATGCCGGCGGTTCTGACCCGAGCGATGAACGCCCGCGTCTGGGACGAAGCGGGGTGCGAGTACATCGATTTTCTCTCCGCGTGCGGATCGCTCAACTATGGTCACAACCATCCGGTCCTCAAGTCGCGCATCGTCGAATACCTCTCGTCTGACGGCATCCTGACCAGCCTTGACCTGCACACCGCCGCAAAACGCGCGTTCCTGAAGACCTTTCGAGAGGCCGTTCTGTCGCCACGCGGGCTCGACTACCGGATACAGTTCACCGGTCCGACCGGGACAAACGCCGTCGAGGCCGCATTGAAGCTGGCACGCAAGGTGACTGGACGGCGGACGGTCGCCGCGTTTACGAACGCCTTTCACGGCATGACGCTCGGCTCAATGTCGGTGAGCGGCAGGCGCAGTGACGCGGCGTCCGAACGCGTGCTTCCGGACGGTGTCACACGCTTGCCGTATGAAGGCTATCTCGGCGCGGGCACTGCCGAACTCGACCGCTACGCGGTAATGGTCGAGGATCCGACCGGCGGCGAAGAGCGCCCTGCGGCGATCATCCTCGAAACGGTTCAGGGCGAAGGTGGCCTGAATGTCGCAAGTCCGCGCTGGCTGCGGCATCTGGACGGTCTGGCCGCGCGGCTGGGAGCGCTGCTCATCGTCGATGACATTCAGGCCGGATGCGGACGGACCGGCAGCTTCTTCAGCTTCGAAGACGCCGGCATCCAGCCGGATATCGTTTGCCTGTCAAAATCGCTGAGCGGCGTCGGACTGCCGTTGTCGGTCCTGCTCATCGACCCTCGGCATGACCGGTGGCAGCCGGGGGAGCACAACGGCACATTTCGCGGCAACAACCTCGCCTTCGTGTCCGGCGCCGCCGCGCTCGAGATGTGGCGGGATGACGGATTCCTTGCCAACCTGCATGCATCGTCGCAGCGGGTTCGCGATTGGCTCGCCGACACCTGCGAACGATACGGCCCTGACCGTCTCAAACCGAAAGGGACCGGCCTGATGTCCGGCATCGAGTTCGGGCAGCATGACCTGGCACAGCGCGTGTGCCACGAGAGCTATCGGCGCAGGCTGCTTATCGAGACGTCGGGCTCCCGCGACGAGGTCGTGAAGATCATACCGCCCCTGACAATCGAGCCCGACCTGCTCAACGAGGGGCTGGCGCGGCTTGACGACGCAATCGGGTCGGCGCTGCAGCATTCGCCGGACCTGGGCTCACGCGTCGCGGCATAGGCGCAAGCTTCCGGTGTCCGCAACACCATCAGCCCGATGCCGGCGGTCGCGCCGTCAGATAGTCGAACGCGGCAAGCGTGTGGGTCCGCAACACATGCAGGAAGTCCTCCACAGGCACATGTTCGTCCGGCTTCGCCATCGTCTCCGGCGATGGTCCGTAGACGAATGACGGTACACCCTTGTAGCGGAAGAATTTGCAGTCGGTGGCGCCGAGCCCGGTGATGGCTTCGGGCCGGTAGTCGCTGATTTCCCCGATCACGTTCTTCAGAATGCCGATCATCTCGTGATCCGGGTCGCTGGCCGATGCCGGGTTGCTGGCGGCTTCCTGGACCTCAAGCGTAACCTCCCGAAAAGTCTTCAGAATCTCGTCTATCCTTTCCAGCACGTCCGTACGGTCAACGCCGAACGGCAGGCGGATGTCGACCTCGACGCGGCAATCGCCGGGGATCATGTTGACCTTCAGTCCACCCTGGACGACGCCGACATTCATAGTGACCTGTTGCGCAACGTCCGCCGCGCCCTCGCCCATGACTTCGTTCATTGCCGCGCGCGCAGAGGCCTGATTGAGGCGGCGCGCCATCTCCTCCGGCATGTCGACGGGAATCTCCTCCAGGCTTTCAAGCGCATTGATCAGTCTCGCGGCGATGCGATTGGCGTTGGCGCTGTGATGAGGATAGGCGCCATGGGCGCCATGTGTCCTGATGTGGAATGTCAGGCGCAACGTGCCTTTCTCGGCAAAGCGGATGGACGACAAGCCGCTCGGCTCCGTGTTGAGCACACAGTCTCCGACACAGTCTGCCGGATAGTTGTCGAGCAGATAGCGCGTGCCCCATTTCCCGCCGGTTTCCTCGTCGGACACGACGGTGAGGACGAGTTTGCCGGGCCATTGGTTGGTGAGGCGCGCGAGATAGACGAAGGCAAGGATGGTCGCGCTGGTACCGCATTTCATGTCGGACGTGCCCCGTCCCCAGACCGCACCGTCGGCAATCGCCCCCGACCAAGGGTCATGGGTCCATTTTTCGTCCGCGCCCACGGGGAAGACGTCAATGTGCCCGTTCAGCACCAGATGACGCCCGGCCGCGTTGCCGTTGGCGACGGCGACGATGTTGGGCATATCTTTCTGCGGTGCGATGATCTCGTATGAGACGCCTTCTCCGTCCAGGAACTGCGCGATGAATGCCGCGGCGTCACGGGTATCGCCCGGTGGATTCGGCGAAGGCCTGGCGACGAAGCCGCTGAAGAACGCGGTCAGCTTGTCGCGATCCTTCTCGATCCAGTCGAGAAGCTGGGAGCGCGCATCCATCATCCCGATCCCGTCTCGCTGCGGGCGAACTCCGCGAGCCGCCCGATCATCTGGCTCAAATGATCCTGGATTTCCGCGAACCGCTCGCCGCGGCGAAAGCTGTCCTCGTCCATGTAGATGGACCGGTTGATCTCGATCTGGAGGCTGTGAACGCCACCATCGGGATTGCCATGCTTACGCACCGACTCCGCACCGATGAAATGCTCATCCCGCGTCACGTCGTAGCCGAAACCCTTCAAGGTCTCGATAACCAGGTCGGGAAACGCGGTCGCGGTGGTGGTTCCGTTGCGCGTGCCGATGTCGAAGTCGGAGCGTTTGCGGCCCGCATCGGCAACCGCCTTTCCGCCCACGCTCGACATGCTGTGGCAGCTCACATGGAACGCCACGCCGTGATGCGCCTTGAAGTCCTCGAGTATCCCCGTCAGCGTGTTGTGATAAGGCCAGTAACAGGTGTCGAGCCGGTGGCGCAGGTCCGCGGCCGAGATCGGCGTGTCCTGAAGCACGACATCGCCCTTGCCGCATACGCGCGGAATCAGGCCCATGCCCCTCAGGGACTTGTCGGACGGCTCCAGCGGTTCGCTCCAGTCCCCCTCGAACCACTCCGGATCGACGTCGAGTTCGTGCCGGTTGGCATCGATATAGGTGTTGGGGAACATGGCATAGAGCCACGTGGCGCCGTGGTCGGGCGCGCTGGCGTAGAGCTGTTCGACATACATGGATACGGACCGGCGCACGGCGTCGAACGGCGCGGGCGAGCGGAACTCGCGCGGATAGTCGCTTCCGCTTCGCGGGATGTCGAACACGAGCGGAGCGGCACCGTCGGCCGGAACCCGCCAGTGCAACACACCCGGGCGAAAGGTCTCTTCGATATCGGTACTCATTGCTTTGTCCCTTCCTTCTGCAGGCCTGCCGGCAGGTCGATATCGCCGGACGTTTCCTTGAGGCGATGCCACGCCGCGACCGTCGCCTCCTGGGCCTCTCCGATCACATCGTCTTCATTCATGGACAGAACCTTGCGGTCGCGCATCACGAACCGCCCGTCGATCATCACGGACTCGACGGCGCCGGAGCTGCCGTAGTGCACGATGTTGGAGACGAGATTGATGACCGGGCGGAGGTTGGGCTGGTTCAGGTCGAGGATCATCAGGTCGGCCTTCTTGCCCGCCTCCAGTGATCCGATCTCCGCCTCCTCGCCGAGCGCACGCGCCGCGTTTCGCGTCGCGGAGTCGAGCACGGTCTGCGGCGTGGGATCGACGCCGCCTTCGCGCTCGCTGCCCCGCCGGCCGCGGTGAATGATGCTGCCGATCTTCAGGGCCTGGAACATGTCCTCGGTCATGTTGTCGGTGCCGAGCACGATATTGACGCCGGCCTCCTGAATGCGGCCGACCCGGGCCAGATGCGGGCCGCGGCGTGAGCTGTTGGCCGGGCAATGCGCCATGTGGACGCCATGCTCGGCCAGGAGAGAAATGTCGGAATCGGTGCAGAACGTCCAGTGCGCCGCCACCACGTCGGGCCCGAGCCAGTCATTGTCGCGCAGATACTCGGCCGGGGTCCGGTCGTGGGCGGCGCGCACCTGTCTGATCTCGCCCGGGCTCTGCGCCAGGTGGATCGTCCGGGTGAGATCGTGCTTGCGGGCAAGGTCGTTGAGTTCGCCGAGCATCCAGGGCGAGCACACGTCGGGGGCATGCGCCGCCATCTGGCACTTCACGCGGCCGTCGTGCGTGTCATGGAACTGATCGACCATGGCGCGGATGCGGTCCAGGAACTCTTCGCCGAAGGCCCGGTCGTATTCGTAGATGCCGTGGCGGATCTTCAGGGTCAGCGCGTCGGCGCCGTTTTCGCTCAGCCACAGCCGCATCCCCGTCTCCGCCATGCCGGCGGCGTAGCCGGTAATAAAGCGGAACGGCTCGACCATTGTCGTGGTGCCGCAGCGAATGGCCTCCAGGCAGGCGAGGCGTGCGAGAGCGCGGCGCTCGCCGTCGGTCATGGCGAAACTGATGGGCGTCATGTAGCCGAAGATGGCGTCCCCGGACATATCCTCGACGGTTCCGCGCAGGACCAACAGGACCGCGTGGGTGTGGGAATTGATGAAACCCGGCAGAACCGCCTTGCCCGTTGCATCGAGCATTTCCATTTCGGGGAAACGTCGGCGCAGCTCATCGCTTCCGCCGACAGCGGCAATTCGGCCTCCGGTTACGGCGACGGCTCCGTCCGGGATGATCGTCCGGTCCACGTCGAGCGTCAGGACCGTGGCGCCGGTGATCAGTACATCGTGTTGTTTTTCGTCAGCGCTCATGTCGCCCTTTCCTTCTTGTTTTCTTTGGGAAAATCTAGCCTCCCGAACCGGTATCCTTGTCCTTCCCATCCATCTCGGCGTGCCGCGCCAGCAGGTAGCTCAGGTAGGAGAGGACGGTGAAACCGATGACGATCAGGGTCGTCGGCCAGATCGATTCGTTCTGCAGAACGCCCACCGCCTGCGCCGTCAGCGCCGCGATCATCCACTGCCCGAACCCCATCAGGCCGGCGGCGCTGCCGGCCAGCCGTGGCTGCAGCCCGATCGCGCCCGAGGTCGCGCCCGGCTGGCTCAAGCCGTGGCCGAACGAGATCAGGCCCATGGGCAGAAACAGCGACAGGGGCGTCGGGTCCGCCAAAAGGTTCCACACGATCATGAGAGGGCACGCGAGAAGCGCCACCGCGACACCCACGACAATCAGACGGTGTATGTCCCATCTGTGCGCGACTCGCGCCGTGATCAGATTTCCGGCCATGTAGCCCAGCGAAAGAAAAGGAAAATAGAGGCCGTAGGCAATGGTCGGTTGCTCGAGAACGTCGACCATCACATAGGGAAGCCCGCTGAGCATCGCGTACCACGCCGACAGTGTGCAGGCGCCATGACCAGCATAGCCGAGGAATGCGGCCGACCTGAATTGCCTGAATCCCTGGCGAAACGTCGCCAGCGTTTGTCCCGCCGCACCGTCCGGACGTGTCTCCGGCAGCCACAGGAGCGTCACCGTGAAGACGATCACGCCAAGCACGAGCGTGCACCAGAAACTGACCCGCCAGCCAAGCGTGACATCGATCCAGCCGCCGAGGATCGGCGTCAGGGTCCCGGCGAGCGCGGTCATCATCGTGACAAAGCCGATCACGCCCGCAGCGCGGCCGCGCTCGTGAAGGTCGCGCGCGATCACGCGTGCGAACATCAGTCCGGCGCACCCGCCGACGGCCTGAACAGCCCGGCCCGCGGCGAGAACCTCGATGCTCTGTGCGGTCGCGCAGATGATCGCGCCGGCCATATAGGCGGTAAGCCCGCCCGTAATGACCCGGCGGCGTCCGTACCGGTCGGCAAGCGGTCCAAGGCAGAGCTGCGCGCAGGCAAAGGTAACCAGATAAAAGCTCACCGTCGTTTGCATGGCCGCCGTGCTGACGCCGAACTCCGTCGCCAGCCCGGGCATGGAGGGGAGGAAAATCTGGAAAGCGAAAGGCCCGATCATGCCGAGCATGATCAGCATTGCGGTGAGGTTCGGACCCGCAAGCGGCCGCAACTTCGTTATGCCGTCCTGAGACATGGTGGTAGAATTCTCACCCTCCAAACCAGCCCCGCGAACATCTCCAGGCAGCGGCAATAACAACAGGTAAGTACGTTATGAAACTCGAACGATTCCGGAAATTTAACACCCGCGACGTCTATCCCGGCGCCACCCTCGACAACGACATGTGCATGACCGTCAAGGCCGGGAACAGGATCTTCATGCGCGGCCAGACGGGCCTCGATCTGGACCAGAAAATGGTCGATCCGAATGACGCGGCGGCCCAGGCGGACCAGGCGATGGAAAACGCGAAGGTTCTGCTGGAGGAAGCCGGATCGAGCCTCGACGACGTCTGCAAGGTGACAACCTATCTGACCGACCCGGCGTATCGGACCGGCGTCTACAACACCGTCGGACGCCATCTCAGGGGCAACCCGACGGTGGCCACCGGCCTCATCGTCAAGGGGCTCGCCATGCCGGAAATGAAGGTGGAGATCGACCTCGAGGCGGTTATTCCTCATAACGGCGGGCACAAGAAGTTCCGGCTGCTGAACACCCGGGACTGGTTCGGTCAGACGTCCATCGATCGCGATTCCTGCATGGTGATCAACACCGGTGACGAGATCTACCTGCGCGGCCAGACCGGATGCGAACTGGACGGGTCGAAAATGTACGGCCTCGGCTACACGCCGGAAGACGCCGCCGCCCAGGCGGACCAGTCCATGAAGAACGCGCGCCAACTGCTCGAGGAGGCCGGTTCGAGCTTCGACGATGTGTGCAAGACGCGCATCTACATTTCCGACCGCGCCTACCGGGAACCCATCTACCAGGTCATCGGCAAGCACTTCGGCGACACCCATCCCTGTTCGACCGGTCTGATCATGCGCGGCTTCGCGCGCCCGGAAATCGTGTTCGAGATCGACATGGCGGTGACGCTGTCCAACGGCACGCCGCATGAGCGCTTCCGGAAGTTTCACACCGACGACGCCTACAAGGACGGCCAGAAGCTCGGCAGCCGGTTCTGCAAGGCGGTGCGGGCCGGGGACCGCGTCTACCTTCGGGGACAGACCGGCACCAGCCTCGACGGCGAGTTCGTCGGCAGCGGCGATGCCGGCGCGCAGGCCGACCAGGCGATGAAGAACATCACGACCCTGCTCGAAGAAGCCGGCGCGTCGCTTGACGATGTCTGCAAGATCTCGATCTACATTCTGCACCGGGCGCACCGCGAGGCGGTGTACCAGGCGGTCGGCAAGCACCTCAAAGGCGTCCACCCCTGCGGGACGGGACTGATCGTGGACGGGTTCGCCAACCCGCGGATCCTGGTCGAGATCGACGTCGATGCGGTGATCCAGAGTTAGCGGGTCAGGATCCCGGGGCATCGACAAACTCGCCTTTCCGGGCGACGACGCGGCCGCCCTTCAGTACGACGCCGCGGCGGGGCCGCTGGGCAACGGCTTCGCCCGGCGTCTCCGCCTCCACCGTGAACAGGTCGGCGCGGTTCCCGATACCGAGCCCATAGTCCTCGAGGCCGAGAACCCGGGCCCCGGCACCACTCGCGCAGTCCAGGGCGACTTCGAGATCCTCGTCGGTGCGATAGCCGGAGCGCCAGGCGAGCAGCATGGCGCGCTCGAGCATGTCGCCGCTGCCGTAGGGAGACCAGGTGTCGCGGACGTTGTCATTGCCCGCGAAAACCTCGACGCCGCGCTCCCGCAAAGCCTTGACCGGCGGCAAGGGCGACGCCGCGCCGCCGTGGGTCGCGAGAGATACGCCCGCCCCCGCCATCGCTTCGGCGGTCCGTTCGAACTCGTCCGGCAAGGCGCTCCCGAGACAGAAGCCGTGGCTGACGGTAACGCGGCCGGACAATCCCGACGCGCGGGTCCGCTCACACAGTGCGTTGATCTCCGCAAGCCCGTCCGCCCCGGCATCATGCAGGTGAATGTCGATGCCCTTGCCGCAACGCCCGGCGATTGCAAACAGCACGTCGAACTGGCCGTCGAGATCGTTGTCGATTGCGATCGGATCGAGCCCACCAAGGACGTCGGCGCCCTCGTTCAGGGCCGCTTCGAGAAGCTCGGACGTTCCCGGCGCCCGCAGCACGCCCGATTGCGGAAACGCGACGATCTGCAGATCGAAGACGCCCGCAAACGCCTCGCGTAGCTCCAGGAGCGCATGAAAGTGGGTGAGCTTGTTGTCCGGATCGATGTCGACATGGGTCCGGATCGCCGTCGTGCCATATGCCACGCACTGCCTCGCGAGATTGGCCGCGCGCTCCTTCACCGGAGGCAGGCCGCCGCGCAGCGATTTCTCGGTTTCGATGCGGCTGAGGCGCGTCGGCCCGGCCGGATGGGGCATCCACGGCAAGCCGGCGAGCGCCTTGTCGAGATGCATGTGCCCGTCGACGAGGCCCGGCAACACCAGCATCCCGTCACCGTCGATGCGGGTCGCGCCGTTCATCTCGTCTGTGCGACCCGTCCTGATTTCAGCGATACGGCCATCGCGCATCACGATGTCCGCCGCGGTGCCGTCGGCCAAACGGACGTTCGCGAGAACGCTGGCCTCTTGTGGCGAGCGCGCCGTCATGGAGCTGCCATCCGAACCGGCGTCTGGTCCTGCAGGAGATGCATCAGATCGGCGACGCGCTCCAGCGACTCGAACCCCGCCAGATGCCGGCGCACGGTGTCGGCGCGTCCGCCGTCCATCACGCCGCCGACGCAGTCTTCGAACTTGGCCCATACCTCATGCTCACTGAGCGGGTTCTGCTTGACGCCCTTTGCATGCTGCATGAAGCGGCTGAGCTCCCTGCCGTCATTCAGCCGCAAGCGGACCTCGGCCGGCTCGCGCCCATTGTCGGCGATCGGCAGCGGCTCCGGCGCGGCCAGATGCATGGTCACGCGGGGCAGCCATGACCTGACCTCGGGATCGTTGAGCGCAGCCGGTTCGAAATCGCCCAGTTTGAGCACGCCTTTCGTGACCGCGAGGGCAACGCTGTATTCCATGCTGAAGCGGGCCTCCATCTCGTTGACGGGTTCCGGGAAACGAAGATTGTCGAAACTGACCTGGTTGACCCGTGTTTCGATCGCCGCGATGTCGCCGGCGGCAAGATCGTTCTCCTGCATCAGGGACAGAATACCGTCGACCGCCGTGTGCACGCTTGCGCAACACGGGTGAATCTTGACCTTCAGGCCGTAGCGTTCGAGCGCGGTGGGTTCGCCGAGGCTGTCGGCGACATGGGCGAAACCGGGCGCGCCTTCGCCGGCGAACAGATCGCGAAATCCCCACGGCGCATCGAGCGGCTCCGGCGTTGCCGTGACACCGGCCGCCGCCAGCCGCGCCGCCATGATTCCGTTCTGCGCCGCGATACCCGCATGCAGGGGCTTCGCCATCGCGCCGAACTGAAGCTTGGAACCGCACGCCATGCTGAAGCCGAGGCTGATGGCACGCTGTACACCATCTGCATCGAGACCCATCAGCCGCGCGCATGCGGCCCCTCCGGCCATCGCACCGAGGGTACTGGTCGAGTGCCAGCCCCGCTCGTAATGCGCGAGATTGACGCCGTTGCCGATCGCAGTGAGCACTTCGAGACCGGCGATATAGGCATCGATGATATCGGTGCCGGAACTGCCCCGCTCCTCGCCGAGCGCCAGCAACATCGGCGCCAGCACGGCGGTCGCGTGGCCAGCGCCCGGATGGAAATTGTCGTCGAAGTCGAGCGCGTGCGCCGCGGTGCCGTTGACCAGCGCCGCAAACGGCGCGGGCAACCCGGTCTCCTGTCCGACGACGCTCGCGCCGCCGCTGCCAAGGTCGGCGACCGAGGCGAAGGTGCGCCGTGTCGCCTCGTCAGCGCCGCCGGCGATCATGCATCCGACGATGTCGATCATGGCGTTGCGGGCGAGGCCGAGGGATACGCCGTTCGCAAGCGAAGGTGTCTCGGCCGTCCAGTCTGCAAGTGTGCGAGTGATGCTCATCAGGTGAAACTCCGTGCACGACTTCAGGGCGTGCGGTAATCTAGTGCGTCTTCCAACGGTCGAACCCTGAACCCACACGGCCATCACCTTTTACGACGGAGTAATGACCATGACCTATTCGCTGGTCGGCATGTGTCGGCGCACCGGCATGTTCGGTGCCGCGGTTACAACATCCAACATGAACGTCGGGATGCGCTGCCCCTACGCAAAAGCCGGCGTCGGCGCCGTTCTGACACAACACCGCACGGACAACAGGCTCGGGCCGCGAGGGATCGAACTCCTGGAAGAAGGAAAGAGCGCGCCGGAGGTGATCGACACCCTGGTGGACGGCAACCCGACGATCGGCTGGCGCCAGCTCGCCGTCGTCGACCGCAACGGCAACACCGGGTTCTATCACGGTGAGAACATCACCTCGATCCACGCCGCGGCGCAAGGCGACGGTTGCTGCGCGATCGGGAACATCATCCGCAATGAGGACGTTCCGCGGAAAATGATCGAGGCATTCGAGGGATCGCCCGAGGATCATCTCGCCGAACGCCTCGTGCTCGCGCTCGAGGCCGGATTTGCGGCCGGCAGCGAGTTCAAGCAGGTCAAGTCCGCGGCTCTGCTCGTGGCGCATGAGGAGTCCTTCCCTCTTGTCGATCTGCGAGTCGAGTTCGACCGCGCGCCGCTCGTCGAACTCCGGTTCCTTTGGGAAGCCTACCAACCGCAGATGGAACGCTTCGTCATACAGGTCATCGACCCGGACAGCCTTCCCGCGGTCGGGGGCTGAATTTCACGTCAGCCGCGGTCGACGCACCATGCCCGGTCACGGCATCAAACCACGGCCTGTTTCTTGCCGGCGTAAGTAATCACCGGTTTCATCTTCTCCAGTTTATCTCGGGAAATGTGACAGTACAGTCGATGGTTCTTGCCGAACTCGTGCTGCGGCGGATCCTCGGTTTCGCAGATTTTTCCGATCTTGCGGGGGCAGCGCGAGGCGAAACGGCAGCCCGATTCGGGGTTGACGGGACTGGGAACGGATCCCTCGAGCCGGATCGTCTCCTGCTTGATCATGGGATCCGGAAGCGAGATCGCCGACAGCAGGGCTTCGGTATATGGATGGTAGGGCGGAACGAACACCTCCTCGGGCGTTCCGATCTCGCATAGCTTCCCCATGTACATGACCGCAACCTGATCCGACAGATAGCGCACGACCGAGAGATCGTGCGAGATGAACATGTAGGCCGTCTTCGAGTTTTTCTGCAGCTCGACGAGCAGATTGAGAATGGCCGCCTGCACGGAAACGTCGAGCGCGGACAGCGGTTCGTCGCAGACAATCAGCTCGGGCTCGGCGGCGAAGGCACGCGCCACGGCCACACGCTGCTTCTCGCCGCCGGAAAGCTCATGGGGGTAGCGCTGGGCGTACGATGCCGGGAGGTTCACGCTGCGCAACAGCTCGGCAACGCGGTCGGCCTGCTTGTCCGCCGGAACGAGACCGAAAAGCTGGAGCGGACGGCGGATGGTCTCGCCCACCGACTTCTGCGGATTCAGGGTGGCGTCCGGGTTCTGAAAGACGATCTGGATGCGGCGGCGCAGGTCCGGGCTGCGCGTGCGCGCCGTGCCTTCCAGTTCATCGCCCTCGAACACCTGCTCGCCGCCGGTCGGCGACTGCAGCCCCACCACCGTGCGCCCGAGCGTGGTCTTCCCGCAGCCGCTTTCACCGACGATGGCCAGCGTCTGGCCGTGACCGACCTCCAGCTCGATGCCGTCGACGGCATGCACCTGGCGGATGCTCTGGCCGGTGACGAACTCCCTGAAACTGCGGCGAAGCTGGTAGTAGCACCGCAGATCCTCGATATCGAGCAGCGTACTCGGCGGCTTGGACATCGTGGACGTCTTGCGCTTCCGGATGCGCCGGTCGAACTTGAACCTCGGAATGTCACGCCAGCGTAGACATCGCACGAAATCGTCCTCGCCATCGCCGACCTGCTCGGCCGCGATATGCGACGTCTCGCACGCGTCGCGCCGATGCTCGCAACGCGGCGCAAAAATGCAACCGGCCGGGAGGTTCGCAAGGTTCGGCAGGCGCCCCTCGATCGCGCTGAGCGGGCGATCGTGCTTGGACAGGTCGAGCCGCGGGATGCAGGACAGCAGACTGCGCGTGTAGGGATGAGCCGGTTCGAAAAACACGCGCGACACCGGTCCTTCCTCGAGGATCTCACCGGCATACATGACCGCCACGCGCTGGCAGAATCGCGCGACAACACCGAGGTTGTGGGTGATGTAGAGAATCGCCGACCGGTGGCTGCGCTGCAGGTTTGCGACCAGGTCGAGAATGTGCGCCTCGGTGGTGACGTCGAGTCCGGTCGTCGGCTCATCCATGATCAGCAGTTCGGGGTTACACGCAAACGCCATGGCGATCACCACACGCTGCTGCTGCCCCCCGGAAAGCTCGTGCGGATAACGCAGCGCCACGCTCGCGGGATCGGGCAGTTTCACCTCGTCCAGCAATTGCAGCACCCGCTCGCGGATCGCCGCCGGCGTATCTCCGGTGTGCTCCTTCAGGACTTCACCGATCTGGTCGCCGACCCGAAACGCCGGATTGAGCGCGGTCTGCGGGTCCTGATACACCATGGCGATGCGCGACCCCTGAACGGCGCGTAGCTCCTGGGCATTCAGCGCCAGAAGGTCCGTTTCTCCGAAGTAAATGGATCCTTTCATGATCCGCCCGGCGGCATCGAGGCCCCGCATGGCGGAGAACGCCACCGAGCTCTTTCCCGACCCGCTTTCGCCTACCAGGGCCAACGTCTCGCCGGCCCGCACAGTCAGGTTGACGCCGCGAACGGCCTGGATCTCCTGGCCGCGCGCGAAGTAAGAAACACAAAGGTCCCGGATCGTGAGCACCGGCCGGTCTGGTTCCGAACAGCGGGCCGCCGGTGCGGCAGCTTCATTCATCGGCGGTCTTCCTCGCCGCGAGCCACTCCCGCATGCCGTCGCCGAACAGGTTGACACCGATGATCAGGGTGACGATTGCCGCCGCCGGCGCAAACACGACCCAAGGCGCGCTCGACAGGAACGCCCGTTCCTTCGCGATCATCAATCCCCAATCGGGCGCCGGAGGCTGCGCGCCAAGGCCCAGATAGCTCAGCGAAACGACCAGCAGAACCGCGTAACTCAGCCGGATGCAGGTTTCGACGATGATCGGTGGCCACACATTGGGGAGAATTTCCCGGAAGATGATGAAGCTGTTGCTCTCGCCGCGCACCTCGGCCGCTTCGACGAACTGCACGTGGCGCAATCCGAGCGTCGCGCTGCGTACCACGCGCGCGACCTTGGGCGTGAAGACGATGCCGATACTGAGAACCGCGTTGATCTCGTTCGAGCCGAGCGCCGCGACGACGAGCATGGCGAGAAGCAGGCCCGGAAACGACATGGCGATATCGGTCAGCCGCATCAGGATCTCGTCGATCCAGCCGCCGACATATCCGCTGAACAGGCCGATCAGCAGTCCGGCGGCCACGCCGATGATCGTACCGATACCGGCCATCAGGACGGTAAGCCGCGCACCGGCGACAACCCGGCTGAAGATATCGCGCCCGTACCGGTCGGTGCCCCACCAGAATTCTTCCGACGGCGGCGCCAGTCGCGAGCCGAAGTGGAACTTGTCGAACGGATACGGCGTGATGTGCGGCCCGATGATCGCCAGCACGATGAACAGGCCGACGATCCCGCCGCCGATCATCAGACTCTTCGGAACACGCCGCGGTGGTGTGACGGCACGGGAGACCTCAACCTCGTCAGCACTGGGAATGGTCGTGTCAGACATCGATGATCAGGCCTCTCATCACGTGTACCGAATGCGTGGATCGAGCAGCGCGTAACCGACATCGGCGAGCGCGTTGGCGATGCAATAGCCGGAAGCGACGAACAGCATGCTCGCCTGCAACAGCGGCGTGTCGCGCTGCTCGATAGCGAACAACACCAGACTGCCGAGCCCCGGATAGCTGAAAACCTGTTCGACGAGCACGACGCCGCCGATCATCCAGCCGATATTGAAGGCAATGACCGTCAGTGTCGGTAGCATCGCGTTGCGCAGGGCGTGCTTGTAGAGCACCAGCCGCTTCGGCAATCCCTTGAGCCGCGCCGTTCGGACATAGGGCGTCTTCAGCACCTCGATCATGGATGAACGGGTGATGCGGGTGATGTGAGCAACGGATTCCAGGGTAAGCACCGCCACGGGCAGTGCGAGCACGTAGGCCCAATGGAAAAAGCCGCTTCCCTCCGACAGGGAGCTCGTGGAGGGGAACCAGTTCAGCCATGCCGCGAATATCAGGATGAACAGCGAACCGGATACGAAGGCGGGCACCGATACGCCGGTCAGGGTCACGACCGTGATGGCGCTGTCGATGATCCCGTTGGGGCGGACCGCGGCGATGACGCCGAGGATCAGGCTCAGGATCACCGAGATCACGAGGGCCGGAATGGCCAGCCGGAGGGAATATCCCAGGCGCTCGAACAGGATCGGCGCGATCGGCGCATCCATCGACAGACTGCGCCCCATGTCGCCCTGCAGGATGCCCCAGAGCCATCCGAAATACTGCTCGTACCAGGGTCGGTCGAGACCGAGTTTGGCACGCAGCATGTCATGCGCCCCGCCCTCGCTCTCGACCCACGCCTCCAGGATTTGATCGGCCGCGTCGCCGGGGAGGATCTGGACGATGATGAAGATCATCGCCGAGATGCCGAGCAGCGTCAGACCCAAAAGCCCCGTGCGACGGACGAGATACCTCAGCATAACCGGTCAGCCCTGTCGGTGGCTTCGGTTGGGGCGGACCGCTTCCGGGTCCGCCCCAATCGAGATTTGCTGCCGTTTATTTCTCAACCCATGTTTCGCGCAGATCGACATACTGCACCGGGATGAGCTTGTAGTTCTTGACCTCCTTGCGGACGGCCGAGACGTAGTTCTTGAAGTATGCCACGACATCGGGACCCTCGTTGTAGAGAATCTCCTGAACCTTGTCGTAAAGCGGTTTGCGGTCCTCGAACTTCGTTTTGGCCTTGGCCTGATCCAGGAGCTTGTCGACTTCCGGATTGGAGTAGCCGGTATAGTTCCAGTTGCTCTTGGTGTAGTAGAACGGCGTCAGGCTTTCATCGATCGTCGGCCGGCCGAACCAGTTGTTGTGCGACGTCGCAAAGGGTTTCGGCTTGGGAATGATGTCCTTGTAGAGACGCGCAATCTCGACACTTTCGATCTTCACGCGGAAACCCGACTCGGCGAGCGTCTGCTGCGCCACGACGGCAGCCGGTTCCAGTCCGGGGCGTTGCGTCGAGGTGTAAAGCGTGATGTCGATACCATCCGGATAGCCGGCTTCGGCCAACAGCTTCTTGGCCTTGGCAACGTCCTTTTTCCGCTGCGGCAAAGCCTTGTTGTAGTAGGGGTTCGACGGGCTGACGGGCGTGTCGTTTCCGAGCACCCCGAGGCCACCGGTTGCCGCTTCCATCATGGCCTGACGGTCAACCGCGTAGCGCAGCGCCTGACGCACACGCACGTCGTCGAACGGCTTCGCATCGACCCACATGATCAACGGCTGGAAGGAGGGTGCCGAGACCACCATCACCTCGATGTTCGGGTCCTTCTTCAGTTCGTCGATGATCTCCGAGGGTGCGAAATACATGATGTCGATCTCGCCGGTCTTCAGGGCAGAGACCTGGGCGGCGTATTCCTTGATGTAGATCTGATGGACCTCGTCGAGGTAGGGCAGACCCTCCTCGAAATAGTCCGGATTGCGCACAAGGATGGCCTTGTTGCCGGGCACATACTCCTTGAGAATGAACGGGCCGCTGCCGATCGGCTTGTTGGCGATCTCGTCGACGTTTTCCTTGGCGATGATCCGCGAGAACGTATTGCCGAGCTGCAGGGCGAGGTCGGCATAGGGGCCCTCAAGTTTAAAGACGACCGTATGATCGTCCTTCACGATCACCTCCTTGATCGGTCCCAGTGACTTTGCGCCCTTGCTGGCGGTCTTGGGATCGAGGATTCGATCAATCGAGAATTTCACGTCCGACGCGACAACCGGCCGTCCGTTTGAGAACTTGGCATCCTTGCGCAGATGGAATGTCCACTCGCTGCCGTCTTCGTTGGTTTCCCACTTGTGTGCAAGCTGGGGTTCCGGTTTGAGCTCGGGGCTGATGCGCGTGAGATTGCTGAAGATCATGGCCGTCAGCATGTAACCGTCACCCGTCCGCGTCCGGGCCGGATCAAGTCCCGGCTTGACGCTCGGCGTCGCGAACTTCAGAACGCCTCCCCGTTTTTGTGCGTCCGCCGAGACGGCACTCAGGGCGAGCACCATCACAGCGGCGACAATCATACAGGTCCTTTTGAACATCTTGACACTCCCTTTGTTGCTCGCGCCGTTACCCGGGTGTGGGAAACCGGTGCGGCTGGCGAGACTTGAAATCCGGCACACTTCCCCCTTTTGCCGCAGCTTCCACGGGTAGATAATGAGTTTAAACAACCATAAGGTCGAATAAATTATATGACGCGGCGTATAACGCTCACTTATTCGCGCCATATCCGGAGCAGTGCGCCGGGGCGCCACGCGTAGACATCGTTCACAAATTTCCATAACCGATCCAGCGGTTGCCGTCCCGGTCATCGTGCAACTAAAGGCTGCAGATTGGCGGCATAAAGACAGGCTCTGAGGGGCCCCTCCATATAACCGCGGTGAATAGGGGTGCCGGGATTTCTTATTCGACACTCCCGCCTGCTTTCGCGGATAACGAGGGCATGGAGCGGACCCCGTCACTTGACATCAACGATGCGGGCTTGACGGCCTTTCTGGCGAACCTCGTCCGCGCACCTTCACCCAATCCGCCCGGAAACGAAGGGCTCGTCGCCGAGCTCATGGTCACCCGGCTCGTGGGGCTCGGCTTCGAGACAACCACCGTCGAGGCGGCGCCGGGACGCCCGAGCATCGTGGCCAGGCTCGCCGGTTCCGGCGGGGGGCCGACGCTCCTTTTCAACGGTCACATGGATGTCCAGCCGCCGGGAATCCACTGGTCGCGCGATCCGTTTGGCGCGACGATCGAGGGACGGCGGCTCTACGGCCAGGGTGCCATGGACATGAAGGCCGGGCTGGCCGCCGTCGTCTACGCGGTCGACAGCCTGCAGCGGGCCGGACGGCGCCTCGCCGGCGACGTTGTGATTACGGCGGTGGCGGACGAGGTCTGTGGTGGCCATCTCGGGACCGGGTTTCTCGTTTCGAAAGGTCTCGTGCAAGCCGACATGGCGGTCGTCTGCGAACCGACCGGAGATACGGTTCGGGTCGCACATCGCGGCGCGTTGTGGCTCGAGGTCGAGATCGCGGGCAAGTCGGCCCATGGCGGCCGACCGTGGCTCGGTGTGAACGCCGTCTCGAAAGCGGCCCGGATCATAACCGCTATCGAAGATGAGCTCGTACCGAGCCTGCAGGACCGTGTGCATCCGCTCCTTCCGGCGCCGACAATCAACATCGGCGCAATAAAGGGCGGCAGCAAATTCAACCTCGTCGCCGACCATGCCGTGTTCCAGATCGACCGCCGGCTGATGCCGGGGGAAGACGCTAACGCGGCGGAAGCGGAAGTCGCCGAACTTTGCGGATCGATTTGCGCCGCCGACAATGAGGACTGGTCGGTCGATGTAAGGAGGGCGATGCATGTGTCGCCGGGCGAGGTGGACCCCGACGAAGAGATCGTCAAAGCCTGCCGGTCGGCGCATCGGAGCGTGACCGGAGAGGACGCGGCCATCGGGTCGACGGCGGGTTTCGAAGATGCCCACTTTCTGCTCGACGCGGGCATCCCGACGGCCATGTACGGGCCCTACCGGCGCACCGCGCCCGGAGAGGACCCCCACCACACGATCTCGGGCATGGCCGATGAGTTCGTTGACCTTGACGACGTGGGGCGCGCAGCCCGCATCTACGCGCAGCTTATGATCGATATGCTGGACGAACCGTCATGAGTTCCGTCATCGACTGGGAGGAGATCAAGAGCCACTACCGCGTCAAGGACCGCGACTTCCCCATGCTCGATGACGACATGCCAACCTTCATGGGCGTACCGCATGCGCGCGATGCCGAAGAGCTTGCCGGTGCCGACGTCGTCATTGTCGGCGCCCCGTACGTCGCAGGCGCGAAAGGCAAGTATGCCGGCGTCGACAAGTCGGAGTGGGTACTTGCGCCCAGACGCGTCCGGCAACAGTCGATCCGATACCCTTCCGGCTATGTGCAGGATTTCGATCTGGACATCTTCGAGCACCTGAATGTCATGGACTACGGCGACGCGGACATCTCTCCCGAGGTGAACGCAAATCCGACCGCTGAGAACATCCTCAAGGCGCAGGCCGCGGTTGAAGCGAAAGTCGTCGATGTGCTCGCCGCCGGCGCCGTCCCGGTCGTTATCGGCCAGAATTCGCCCTGCGGCTCCTATGCGATCGCCAAACCCATTGCCGAACGCACGCAAGGCAAGGTCGGCATGATCAGCCTCGATACCCACTGGGACGCCAAGCCCATCGACTGGCTCACAAAGGACCCGCGCATCGCCGGCAGCGGCAACTGGAAGGCCAAGACCTACGAGTTTCACGACAATTTCTCGATCCCGAACCTGGTCGAAATCGGCGAACGCGGAATGCTGGAGCCGAAGGAGATCGTTCGTTACTACCTGGAGAACGGGGCGCATTTCATCCCGATGTGGAAGGTTCGCACCGAGCTCGGCATCGACGGTCTGTGCCGCGAGCTTCGCCATGCCTATGACGGTACGGACGCGGTCTACGTTCACTTCGACATGGACGTGATCGGCGGCGCCGGCCCGGCCCCGGGCGACATTCTCGGCGATCTCGTCGAACCGATCGGCATGAGCGATTTCGAAGTGATCCGGATCGCCCACGAGGTGGGACGGCGCGGTCTCGACGGGCTGTCCTTCATCTGTATTCCGCCGGGCTCGGCCGCGGTCTACCGGCTGATCGTCTACATCATCGTCTATCTGATGGTCGGTTTGATTCAGGGCCGCAAGGCCCCCTGAACAAGGAAAGGGAGGCCCAAACGATCAGCAGCAAAGAGGACGCTTTTCTTGAAGAGGCACGCCTGGGACCGCGGGCGCAGGCGCTCATCGACTGTGAGGAAGTGCCGCATATCCCGCGCCTGAAACGGCGGTTTCGGGAATATGTGCTGGTCGATCTGGCGCATGCGGTGATGCTGGCGGAAACGGGCATTCTTACACCTGAGCGCGGGGCCGCCCTTGTCGGCGCACTGCTCGAAATCAGGGCGTCCGACGGCGAGGACTTTCCCTGGTTGCCGGACTCGGGATCATTCCTGGTACAGACCGAGCACCGCCTGAGCGAGCGCGTCGGCGACGACATCGCCGGCCGTCTGCAGACGGGCCGCAGCCGCAACGATCAGAGCGCCGCCGCGGACCGCCTCTTCATGCGCGACCTTCTGCTCGATGCCACCGAAGGAACCATCAGGCTGCAGGAGGCCGTCCTTGCCCGCGCCGAGGCGCATGCCGAAACGCTGATGCCCGGATATACCCATCTGCAGCATGCCCAGCCGACGACCTTCGGGCATCATCTCATGCGCTACGGCGCCGCCTTCGACCGGGATCTCGGCCGCCTGGCCGACGCCTACGCACGAGCCAACCTGTCCAGCCTCGGCGGCGCGGCCATGGCCGGTACGTCGTGGCCGGTGGACCGCCGGCGCACGGCGGAACTGCTCGGGCACGACGACATCGCCTTCAACTCGTCCGACGCGGGCGGCTTCGCGCGTGACTATATCGAAGAGGTTGTGGCCGTCCTGTCCCTGCTCATGTCCAATCTGGGCCGTCTGGCGAACGATCTGTATGTCTGGCATTCCTGGGAATTCGGCTACCTCGAAGTCGCTGACGGGCTTGCCGGCACGTCGAGCATCATGCCCCAGAAGAAGAACCCGCACTCCCTGGAGCGCATGAAGGCACTTGGCGGCCAGGCGGCGGGATGGCTGCCCGGCGTGATGGGGTGTCAGCACGGCATTGTCTCCACCGACCTGGATATCTGTTTCGCCGACGATCTGCTGACGGGAATCGGAGATGCCACCTTGCAGGCGCTGCGCCTCGGCTGGGAGACCGTCTCTTCGCTGATCGTGAACGAGCAGCGCATGGGCGAAGCGGCCGGGGCGTTCTGGAGCACGACCAGTCACCTGGCCGACGAACTGGTGCGGCGGTACGATCTGCCTTTCCGCGCTGCCCATCACGTGGTCGGGCGCTTCGTGCGCGACAGCATCGAGGCCGGGCGTACACCTGCCGACGCGCGTGCGGAAGACCTGACGAAGGCCGGGAAAGAGATGGCCGGCATCGACATCGACATGACCGGCGACGAGGTCCGCGAAATCCTCGACGCCCGCGCGTTTCTCGACAGCCGTGTCACCGAAGGCAGCGTGCGCCCGAAGGAGACCCGCAAGCATTGTGCCGCCCTTTCCAAGGCTCTCGAGACGCACCGTGAACTCTGGACCAAGCGCAAGGGTGCGGTGGAACGCGCGATCGCGGAGCTGTCGCGGCGCGCTCAGGAACTCGCCGAAGCGTGATGGCCGAAGAACCAGCAATCAGCGGATACGATCCTGCCCCCCAATGTCGCCAGCGCGCTCCAAGCATTGCCCTGGCCGCGTTCACCGCCGACCTGAACCTCTCCAGCGTCCCGGAGGATGTGGTTGACTATGCGCGGGTGCTGACGCTCGACCTTCTGGGGGCGGCCCTGGCCGGCGTGGAGACAGTCGAAGCCCGGTCCATGATCTCCGCCGCACAGGGTTTCGCTCCCCAGGACGGACCGTGCGGCATCTGGGGTACGCCGCACACGACAACCGCCGCAGCCGCCGCCCTGGTCAACGGTGTCGTCGCACACGCACAGGAGCTTGATGACTTTGGCGGCGCCGATCATTCCGGCGCGGTCGTAATCCCCGCCGTCCTGGCCATCGCCGAGGCCGAAGGCATCACTGACGGCGCGCGTGTTCTCGAGGCCGTCATCGCCGGCTATGACGTGGCACTTCGGGTTCTCGAGGGAGCCGGCGGATACCGCGCCCACAATGGTCTTGGCTGGCACTCGACCGGCACGTGCGGCAGTTTCGGTGCCGCGGCGGCGGCGGCGCGGATGCTCGGGCTCGACCGGGAGAAGACGGCCTGGGCGCTGGGTATTGCCGGCAGCTTCACCGGTGGCGTGTGGGCCTTCCTGTCCGACGGATCCATGAGCAAGCGCTATCACACGGGCCGCGCGGCCGAGATCGGGCTCACCGCGGCCTATATGGCCCGCGCAGGCTTCACCGGACCGACGCGCGTGCTCGACGCCGAGTATGGCGGTTACTTCTCCACCTATTGCGACGAACGCGCGCGGCCTGAAGCACTGACCGAAGGTCTGGGCCACGAATTCCGGATCATGAAGAGCGGAATCAAACCCTACGCCGCATGCCGCGGGCTGCATGCCGCGCTGGACGTCGTCCTGCGGCTCAGGGCCGAGCACGGCCTGACGGCCGATGATATCGACCGTGTCGACGTGCGCTGCAGTGCCGCCAACAAGCTCTCGATCGGGGATCCGGACCCGACCACACGGCTGGCGGCGCAGATGAGCCTGCCCTACGGCGTCGCCGTCGGCGTGGTCACGGGTCGCGCATCGCTCGCCGAATTCGAGGATCGCTGGATCAACGACCCGACCGTCCGCGCGCTCATGGGCCGCGTCACCATGACCGTCGATCCCGAACAGGGCGAGTATTCCGAACCTGTCATCGAGATCGTCACCTCCGACGGCATGCGGCTGGAGGGCCATGAGCCCGTGGGTCTCGGCGACCCGCTCAATCCGCTGACGACAGAACAGGTAACCGCGAAGTACCGCGAACTGGCGGCACGCGCCCTGACGGCGGAGGCGGTGCAGGAGCTGGAAGCTGCCGTGCTTGGCCTGCCCGCCGCCGGCAGCCTGCCCACGATGCTCGCTTCCTTGCGGCGCGCAAACTCACGCTGAAGAGGGCACTTTGCTGAATCGCCAAGACCTTCTCGATCGGATCGACGCGCGCGCGGCACTGGATTTCCTGGCCGAGATGGTCCGGTTCAAAAGCTACAGCGGCGAACCCGGCGAGACGGAACTCGCCCGCTTCATGGCCGGCCGGATGGAAGCGCTCGGCCTCCGTGCTGAACTGCAACCTGTCGAGGGCGACCGCACCAACGCCATCGGCACCCTGACGGGCACGGGCGGCGGGCGAAGTCTCCTTTTCAACGGTCACATGGACACGAACCCGGCGACTGAGGGCTGGACGGTCGATCCGTGGGGCGGGCACCACGACGACGACTTCATCTACGGCATCGGCGTGTCCAACATGAAGGCCGGAGACGCGGCCGCGTTCATGGCGGTCAAGACCCTCGTCGACGCCGGTGTGGCCCTGAAGGGCGACGTGATCCTGGAGTATGTGGTCGGTGAATTGCAGGGCGGCGTCGGCACCGTCAAGGCGATCGAAAGCGGGATCGCCGCCGACTGCTTCATCAACATGGAGCCGACGGACCTGAACGGCCTGAGCCTCCACGCCGGCAGCTTCAACGTGGAAATCGAGCTTACCGGCATCACCCGTCATGTCTCCAAGCGCGAGGAGGCGGTGGATGCCATCGCGGCGGCGGCCGCGCTGATCCCGCGCTTCAACGCCATGACCTTCTCCAGCGCCGCCAATGCCGACCACAAGTCCGTCAACCGCGCCAATATCGGTGTGGTACGCGGCTCGCTCTCCCCTCAGTTCCACGACTGGCGTCCGCCGCAGGTCGCCGACTTCGTTCGGCTCGCGGGCACGGTTCGTTATGGCCCCAGCCAGTCGGAGGATGGGGTGCTGGCGGACATCCGGACCCTGCTCGATGAATTGATCGCGGAAACACCCGGGTTGCAGGCAGTGGTCGTCAAGCAGCACGCCGGCGAACGCCCGTCGATGCTGCCGTTTGAGGTGGCCCGCGACGAACCGGTGGTGCAGGCGGTTGCCCGCGCGTATCGCACGGTTCGCGGCACCGATCAGAACCTCGGACCCGTGCGGCCATACTGTTTCTACGGTACCGACGCGGCACACCTGCTGCATCGCGCCGGGATGCCCGGTATCGTCTGCGGGCCGGGCGGGAAATACAACACCATGCCCGATGAACGGGTCGACATTGCCGATTACCTCGATGCCATCCGCATCTATCTTCTGGCCATCCTCGAAATCTGCGAGCCCGGGTGATGCTTTTCCCTCAGGAAGAATACGAGGAGCGGCTGGCACGCCTGCGCGCGTTCATGACGGATCGCGATGTGGCACTTGTCATCGCCGACGAAGCCGAGATGCTGCACTACTTCACGGGCTATGCGGTCTCCGAGAACCTGTACCGCGCGGCCGTGATCGCGCGCGATGGTCCGCCCACAATGGTCGTTCGCAAGCTCGATGAACAGCCCTTCCTAGACGCGTCCTGGTTCGACAGCCGCCGTGCCTTCGACGACCTGGAAGACCCGGTGGAAGTGACGTGCGACGTCGTAAGGCAATTGGACGGCACGGAGGCACGCATCGGTCTCGACATGAACTCCTATTGCCTGCCCGCGAGGCGCTTCCGCCAGATGTCGGCGTTGCTGCCGTCGGCCGAATTCGTTGACTTCAGTGACGTCTTCCGGCCCCTGCGCCTCAACAAGTCGGCACGCGAGATCGAGCTCATGCGCAAGGCGGCCGGTATCGCCGATGAAACCATGCGCCGCGCGATCGCGTCCGCCGATGACGGCGCATCATCTCGCGCCGCCGCCGCGGTGGCGTCCGCATCGTTCGTCGAGCTGGGCGCGGATTTCGGGCGGAGCGGTCCGATAACCGTCGGACGCGGCTGGAACTTCATGCACGGCAAGCTCTCCGACGACCCGTTGCAACCGGGCGATATCCTGCACCTTGAGCTTGTTCCGAAGGTGAGCGGTTACTGCGCGCGGCTGATGCGTCCGGCGGTGATGGGCGACCCTCCCGGAGAACTCGGCGAAGCTGCAAGCAAGCTGATCGAGATACAGGATCGCCAGATTGCCGCGATGGTACCGGGCGCGCCGGCCAACGAAGTTGACGCCATCCTGCGCCAGGGCGTACTCGACGCCGGTTTGCGCCAGACCTATGTCAACAACACCGGGTACACGCTCGGCTACTATTTCGAACAGGCGCCGCGCACGAGCGACTTTACCCGCTTGTTCACGCCGCAGGCCGACTGGCGGCTGGAGGCTGGCATGACGTTTCACATGTATGCGTCAGCCGATTTGGGGATCGCGTTCAGCGAAACCGTTCTGGTGGGTTCGGACGGCCCGGAACGGCTGACGAAGCTTGAGCGGAAGCTGTTCCGGTGTGGAGAGCGGTCATGAACGAGGACATCGTCGAGGAAGTTTTCCACTCCGCCGACCTGATGCGGGACTTCAGCACGATCTGCGATACCGGAGGCCGCCTTGCGGGCACGCGGAGCGAGCAACTGGCGCAGGATTATCTCGCCAGCCGCCTGGAGCAACTGACCGGCGAGCCGCCCGAGTTGTCACCCGTCGCATATGCCGGCTGGTCGCGTGGGCATGCAGAGGTCGAGCGCACGGACGGCGCGACCGGCCCCCTGCCCTGCGTGTCGCTGGTCCGGTCCCCGCCGACTTCCGGCGACGGGCTCGTTGCCGGCCTGATCGACCTCGGCCGCGGCGCGGAAGCGGACTTCCAGGCGCGGGCGGACGACATTCCGGGAAACATCGTAATGGTCCGGCACGAATACATGTTTGCGACGGAGACGATCCACCGGCGGCGCAAATATCAATGGGCGATGGACCACGGGGCCGCGGGTTTCCTGATCGCCAATCCTGTTCCGCACGCGGGTCCGGTGACCGGATCGTCGGGCGCTACGCCGGAGCGGGGCATCCCCGCCGCCGGTATCAGCGCGGACGTGGCCGACCACCTCACCGCCGGCGGCCCGGCGACACTGCGGCTCGCCATCGAAACGGACGTCACACCTTGCGAAACGGCCAACCTGATCCTGGATCTGCCCGGCAAGGGTTCGGAGTGGGTTGTCCTGTCGGCTCATATCGACGGGCACCATCTGGCGGAAAGCGCGATGGACAACGCGACAGGCCTCGCGGCAGCCCTTGCCATCGCCTCGGCCATGGTGCCTCGCGCAGATGAACTGAAGCGCGGGTTGCGCGTGGCCCTGTTCACCATCGAGGAGTGGGCTCTCGCCGGCTCACAGGCTTATGTGGACGGTCTTGCGGAGAATGAGCGCGCGGCCATCACCCTCAACCTCAATCTCGACACGATCGCCGGCAGCCCCAACCTGACGGCGCTGACCAGCGAGTTCCCCAGGCTCGAAGCCTGGCTGACCGACCGCGCCAGGACGTATCGGTTTTCCGTGGGCACCCATCGCCCGATAATGGCCAACTCCGATCACTACAATTTCGCCCGCCACGGCATCCCGGCCACGCGCCTCGTTGCCGGCTTCAACGAGCCGCAGTCCGAGATCCGCCATGTGCTGACGCCCGGCGATACGCGGGAGCGGGTGAACGCCGATGATCTGCGTCGGGCCGCGGCGCTCGCTGCCACACTCACCCTCGGCGCTTGTCAGTCGGACATTTTGAAACTGCGTTAGGGCCGTTTCGATTGAATCCGATTCAGTCGGAAGGGCTCTAGCCGAAGTAGTCCGCGCGCACGGCCTTGCCGATCAGATTGCAGATCAGGCGAACGGCGGTGATGCTGGTGATGGCATTCACGTCACGCGCCGGCGTGATCTCGACCACGTCCATCCCGAGAACGCGGCCCTTGCCGACGAGCCCGTGGATCAATGTGCGCATTTGCGGATAGGTGACGCCGCCGGGTGCGGGGCCGGCAACCGCCGGCGCAATGGTTGGATCGATACCGTCCGCGTCGACCGTCAGGTAATAGGTGCCGCCGGACGGAATACGTTCAAGAATGGCCTCCATGCCCTGCGACTGAAGCTCGATGTCGGTGATCAGATGCGCGCCATAGGCCTGCGCTGCTTCAAATTCCTCCAGCCGCCCACTGCCGGCCGAGCGCAGACCGATCTGGAAGATCTCGCCGATGTGATCCATTTCCGAGGCGCGGCGAATGGTGCTGGACAGACCCTCGCGCACACCGTTCATCTCGTCGCGCCAGTCGATATGCGCATCGACCTGAACGAGCGTTATCGGTTCTTTCAGATCGGGTACCGAGGTCAGCCCGCGAAACACCGGGATCGGCACGGCGTGATCCCCTCCGAGCGAGACGATCATGCACCCGGCGGAAACGATCTTGCGCACCGCTTCCTCGGACAGGCGGATGTGCTTTTCCATATCCAGTTGGTCGCCGGGCACGTCGCCGCAATCCACGATCCTGATGTCCCGGCCATCGAGCATCGGACCGCCGACGTCGAAGTCGTACCGCTCAAGCCCCCGCAACGCCCGCTGCCACGCGCGCCGTATGGCGGTCGGCGCGTTGGCCTGATCGTTGTTGACGTCTTCCATCGAATATGGCGAGCCGAAGGGCAGCCCGAGGATTGCCACATGGGCGCCGGTTTCCGCCAGAGTGTCCAGATCGAGCACCAGCGGTGCGTCGAACAGAGTGTGGAATTCGCGTCGCGGTTCAACGGTGAGTCGTTCAGACATGTCTTGGATTCTCCCCCCGAGTTTTTCTTTGGCGCCGTAGGCGCGGGTTTTTGGTTTCCGTGTTTTGCTGTTGCCCGTGACGATCCCTAACGTGAGGGCGGTGCACTGCAAAGAAGTACCAGACAGTCATACATGACTTGCGCGGCAAGTTGGGCGGTGACATTGCCGACATCGTGCGGTGGGCTCACCGTATTGACGTCGAACGCCACGAACCGGAGCCCGGCGAGATTGCGAAGCAGACGCAAACCCGCTTCGGCACCGGGGCCGCCGGGTATCGGCGCGCAGACCCCCGGCGCGCAGGACGGATCGAAGAAATCCATGTCCCAGCACAGATACACGGGCCGGCCGGAAAGCCTGTCCTTCAGTTCGCCGGCGACGTCTTCCATGCCGCGTGTCCGCATCTCGTCATAGGTCATGACGGTGTATCCGAGGTTCCGCGCGGCCTCCAAGATGCCGGGGTTGTAGAACGTGCCACGCATCCCGGCATGGACCGACGCAGACACGTCGATCAACTCTTCTTCGGCCGCGCGCACAAACGTGTTGCCGGTGGCCTTGAGGCGTCCCTCGCCCGGGTTGGCGTCGGTGTGGGAGTCCACGTGAAGGACAACCAGGTCATTTTGAAAACGTGAAAGCGCACGCAACTGACCGAGTGTCACGCTGCCGTCTCCGCCCATGCAGACCGGGACGACCCCGTTCCCGGCAACGAGTCCGACGGCCTTCTCGATTGTCGCCTCGGCCTCGTCGAGAAAGCTCGGAACGAGGTCGAGGTCGCCGCAGTCGATCGCCCGCAGGCGTTCCAGCGGATCGAAATCCGCGTCGGGCGGCCGGAACCGGCGAATGAGCCGCGATGCGTCGCGGATGGCACGGGGACCGTCGCGCGCGCCGACCCGGTTCGGATGCGTGCCATTGTCGTAGGGCAGTCCGAGAACGGCGGCCTTTCGTCCGGCAAGATCGTGGCCGTACTCGATACCCATGAAGGTTCCGGGCGGCCGAAAGATGTCGGGGTCAAAGATATCGGTCATCGTCCGTGGCATAATATCGACTTCTGATCGGCAGGCATCGCAATTGTGGAGTGTGCGGCACGTGTCGTGAGGTCCACCGCTTTCGGTCAAGCGTTCCGGGCTCGATGCCGTATCAGCGTTGCCGGGCTTCCGGCATGACGTGTTTTCCCTGCGACCGGCCGATTGAGCATTCAGTGACGGTCGGATTTGGCAAAAACACCGCCAAGCATTTCGGGTATAAGACCGCAATCATCCGCAAATTACGGATTAGCAAGAGGATTCTGACGTACGGTTGTATAATTGACCCGATACTACCGTTGTTTAAAATGCGGAGTGTGCATTCTGACGGCGTGTCCTTTTGTGATTTTTTTCGTTGTTTGGTAGCAGTGTGATGGCGGCGAGACATTGTCCATCCATTCCAGGCGAGCGGACAACTCGCACAGTTCTTTTTGTCGACGTGGTCGAATCGACACGGCTACTCGAACTGAATGAGCATGATGCGATCGCGCGCTGGCGTGATCTCGTGAAGGTCATCAGAACACGGATACTGGCGGAGCACGAAGGCCGTCTCGTGAACAGCCTCGGGGACGGGTTGCTGCTGGACTTCCGGGATGTGAAGTCTGCCGTCGCCGCTGCATTTGCGATCCAGGGGGCCGGTTCAAGGTCCAACCGCGGCATCGCGCCAGACGAGCAAATGCTGCTTCGTATCGGTATAGAGGTCAGCAACGTAATCGTCGGCAAGAACGACGTATACGGTCGAGGGGTTATGCTTGGTGCAAGACTCATGACCCTCGCAGGCCCCGGCGAAATCGTGGTTTCAGCGCATGTACGCGACCAGTTGACGGCGGGATTGCACGCCGACGTGGAAGATCTCGGCGAGTGCTACGTCAAGCATGTCGAGACACCTATCAGGGCCTTCAGGATCGGGCCTCCCGGTTCATGCGTCAGCATCCGTCCATTCAATTCGCAAGACGATTTCCTGCCCTCCATCGCCGTGGTGCCGTTCGCCGGGAGGTTCATCGGGGCCGAGCATCAGGTCATCGGCGAGGTCCTCGCCGAGGAAATAATCAGGGGATTCTGCAGATCGCCGAACCTCCATGTGATCTCGCGTCTGTCGACGACGGCGTTTCGTGACCGCGACATGAACCTGGAGGAGATCAGCTCCCACCTCAAAGTCAACTTCGTGCTTTCGGGCACGTATCGGGTCAAAGAGGATCGCATTTCCCTCGACATAGAGCTGACCGACGTGAAATCGGCGCGGGTGATCTGGACGGCACGCCGTGGTGAGCAGATTGCCGGAATCGTCAGCGGCGAGCAGGAGCTGGTCGAACACATCGTTGCGGATGTGAGCAATTCGATCCTGTCCTATGAGTTGCGGCGAGCAAGGTGCCGGGCACTGCCGACACTTGAGAGCTATGCGGTCCTGATGAGTGCAATCACGATGATGCACCGCAACTCACTCAACGAATTCAACGAATCCTGCGAATTCCTCCGGGCGCTGACCGAACGCGCGACGCGTCAGGCGATTCCCTGGGCGTGGATGGCCAACTGGTATGTGCTGAGGCTCCAGCAAGGCTGGTCCGACGACCCGAAAAAAGACGGGCAGAGTGCCTTGAATTGTACAAAAAAGGCCCTCGATGCGGACCCGGACTGTTCATTGGCGCTGACGATCGACGGGCTGGTTCACACGCATATGTCGAAGCGGTTCGACCTGGCCGAGAAAAGCTACAAGCGGGCGATCAAGTCCAACCCGAGTGAATCGCTTGCATGGCTGTTGAAGGGAACACAACACGCGTTTCTCGGAGACGGTGAGAAAGCGGTCGACAACACCCAACGCGCGCTCGCGTTGTCGCCGCTCGATCCTCAGCGCTACTACTATGACTCCCTGGCCGCCACGGCGTGCCTTGCCGCGCACGACTATGAACGTGCGATTGTGCTTGCAAGGCGTTCACTGCGCGCCAACCGAACACACACATCGACGTTCCGCGCCATGGCGATTGCCCAGTGGCAGCTTGGACAGGAGGAGGAAGCGCGCTCGACGGTCAAAGAGCTTCTTCGCCTCGAACCGTCCTTGAAGATTTCGAGTTATCTGGCGCGAATTCCCGCCGCACCGTTCCGGACGGGGCGGGAATGGGCGAGCGCCCTGCACAAGGCCGGCGTTCCCGAATGAGAGGGCATTGTGAGAGATTTCACAGAGCGTCGGCGCGTTATCGGACTACACACAGCAGACGATCGGCCCCGACGACACGTGCGATGAAAATGTCAGAGGGGTTTAGAACTTTTATCGACGGCCAGCGATCGCAGGAGCCGGTCTTGGCATCCTGAAACGGGAGAAAGACCCCGCGCAGATCAAAGGCGTTTTCTCCGTGGCAACAGTCTCGGCCAACAAGGGGGGTAAGCAGAAAATGTCATTATTCAGTGGAGCGAGCGGTGCAAGCGGCGCCTCCGGTGCCAGTGGTGCGTCAGGTGCAAGCGGTGCCTCCGGTGCGAGCGGTGCGTCGGGCGCGAGTGGTGCGAGTGGTGCGAGTGGCGCAAGCGGCGCGTCCGGAGCGGGCAGCGCGTTTATGGTCAGCGGCGGAGGGTTCCAGCCGAACCTGACCGCGTCATTGATAACCACCCGGGACGGGATCGTTGGAGACTGGCGGCGGCCGGATGACGGTCAAGTGCCCAATGATCTTCGCCAGGAGACGGTGAAGAACCTGGAGCTTCTCGGACCTGGCGAACGCGCCGCAATCTTTGACTTCGAACTGAGTTCAAGGATCGCATTCGGGGAATCGGTCGAGAATGGAAATCGGGCCATGTCGATCTGGCATGTCGCCCCGAACCCGGGGCGCAGCCGGCGCGGACTTCCGGACATAGAGTATCAGCCCCTTGTCCGACTGATACGCCCGAGCCGAGCGACCTTCCTGGAGCAACTCGATTTTCTCGACACCTATGCCGACCTGCGGGCCGACCGTGCACCCGAGATCGTCGGCCAGCTTGGGGTGCCGGAAGCGTTCTTCGGCTCCATCGCCTATATCCATCCGGACCGCAACAAATGGACGATGGAACTCATCTACACGGCGCTGAGATTCACCTATTCAATCGTCATGCGCGTCAAATACGCGGTGGCGTGCCGACGTCCTCACGAGTACTCGCCGCAAGTGCAACCGATCATTCCTTCGCCCCTCCACGGCAGTTGGCCGAGCGGGCACGCGACCGAAGCTCCGGTCTTCGCCCATCTGTTGCTGAAGCTCCTGGAAGGCACCAAGAGCCGCACGCGCCCCAACACCTATGAACAGGATTGGGGCGAACAGCTCATGCGGCAGGCGGCGCGCATCGCAATCAACAGAACCGTCGCGGGCGTGCATTTCCCCACCGACAGCGCGGCGGGAACGCTTCTCGGCCTGACGCTGGCGGAATATCTGGTTGAACTGTGCTCGGGCGGCGCCGGCTACAGATCGAGCGAGTTCCGCGGACACCGCTACCCCGGAGACGAGGACTACGACTGGCGGAACTTCTATTCGGTGAAGAAAAAGAAGCTCCGCATCTCGGGCCCGGCGGCAAAAAAATACGCGAAGATCGGCAAGGAGAAGAACTCGTTCGGTTCCCACCCTGCTGCTCGACCGGCCGCACTGACCTGGCTTTGGGAAAAGGCCAGGGATGAGTGGACCTGGGAAGACGGCACGGAATAAAGGCCTGGCGGGAGAGCCCTCGGGTCCTTTCGCAAGACGGGAGATCGAACAATGCGTGGCGCATGGGAAAGAGGATCGCTTGCCCCAAGGAAAGACGCCTATCTCGATTGGGCCGGCGGTCCGGGCGCGGATTATCCGCCAAAGTACGAGGAAGTTGCGCGCAGGTTTGTCCTGATCAGGCTGACGGACGAGTTCACCCTGGACACATTCAAGGACCTGCTGAAATCCGAGAAAATCGCGCTCACCGGGCGCGCGGACACAGATGCCGTCTTCAAGCCGCTCGGGATCTGCGACCTTGCACCTCTGAAGGGCAGCAAGCTGCAGCATTTTGTTGCCGAGGTCGACAATGACTTCATCGAAACGGTCTGCGGAAACGAGGCGACCGGCAAAGCGATCAGCCGGATGATACTCGCGCAAGTGCTTCCCGAGGACGCGATTTGTGATACCGGCGACGGCAACGGCGCGGGCCAACCCGAGGTGCGCCGGCAAAGCGGCAGGAAGAAGTCGAAAAAAGCCGACACGGACAAGTCCGAACCCGGAACAGTCGTCGTGGGCATCATTGATGAGGGACTTGCATTTGCGAATTCACGGTTCAGGCGCGCGGCTCTGGACAGTCGCGTCGAGTTCGCCTGGCTGCAGGACGGGCGCTGCGTGGGTGGCGTCGAAGGTTTCGGCTACGGCCGTGAACTCGACAAACACGAAATCGATGTGCTGCTCGAGGAATGCACGACTGCGGGATGGCTGGACGAAGATCGATTCTACCGGCGAGCCGGGCTGATCGATTTTTCCAGGCCCGGACACAAGGCCGCTGCTCAGCGGACGTCTCATGGCACCCATGTGATGGACCTTGCGTGCGGATATCGGCAAGGCGACTCACCTGCCGACAGACGCGGATGCGACAAGCGGCCCATCATTTGCGTTCAGTTGCCGACCAGAACCGTCGCCGACACATCGGGCATCGGTCTCGAGAAGTTCATGCTCAATGCCGTGGAGTACATTCTGGAACGCGCGAACCGAATTGCCGATCAAAGAAATGTTGGCGCATTGCCGGTCGTCATCAACTTCAGCTCCGGCGTCCTCGCGGGTCCGCATGACGGGACCCATCCGATCGAGACTGCACTCGACGGTTTGCTGTCAGCACGCAGAACCGACAAGGACGCGCCTGCCCCGACCGAACTCGTGCTGCCCTCCGGGAACAGCCATCTTTCGCGTGGTCATGCGAAGATCGATCTCGCCGCGCGCAGCGACGAGAAAACCAACGGAAAGAAAGAGCTCAAATGGCGGGTCCAGCCGGACGACAAGACCTTCAGCTTTCTGGAGATCTGGCTTCCATACACGGACAAGGAACCGAAGAAGGACGAGATCGTGCTGCGCGTCCGCCCGCCTGGCGGCAAACGAAGCAAACCGCTGGGAAACGGGACGCACGGGCAGTTCCTTTCCTGGATGCCGGACGGAACCGGCGGCGATATCGTTTGCAGGGCCTATTACGAGTTCATGCCCCATCCCGACCCGAAATGCGGCGGCGGTAAGGGCCGCTTCACGGTCATCCTGCTGCCGACCGCCTTTCACCAGGCGCCGACAACGCTGGCTCCCTCGGGCACGTGGACCATCCGTCTCGCCAACAAAACGAACCGGACGATCGCAAACATAAACGCCTGGATTCAATGGGACGACAGGCCGCTCGGATATCCACGCACCGGGCGGCAGTCCTACTTTATTGACGAAAAGTATGACCGCGTCGATGAGATCACGGGCCGCTATGTCCAGGTCGACAACGACGTCAGCGACGTGAGGCGCGCGGGGTCCGTCAATGCCCTCGGCACCGGGAAGGAAACATTCGTCCTGGGCGGATACATCGGCAAGCCATGGCGGGGAGACTGGTACATTGCGGATTACTCCGCCGAGGGACCGGCCGTTCCAACCTGCAAGGAACGCGTCCCTTGGCGAAATCCGCCGGAGTACTTCGCGGTCAGTGAGGCTTCAGATGTCCTGCACGGCGTGCTTGCCGCCGGAAGCCGGAGCGGTTCGCGCGTCGCCATGAACGGGACCAGCGTTGCCGCTCCGAAAATGACCCGGCTGATCGCAGATCAACTCGCCGACGGAAAGGTCGGCGATGGCAATCGCGTCATTCTCGACGGTGTTTCGGTAGGCGACGGCATTCCCGGCGACCAGGATCACACTTGGCGCCGAACCACGACGCCACCTCGCGGGCCGACTGACGGCGACGCGGAGCGCCGCCCACGGCCAAAGCGGCGCGGCACCGCAACGCCGTAGCCGCTCGCCTGTCCGTGTTTGCCGTGTCCCGATCGGGCCTACGCCGATTTCTCCGAACCGGGACAAGCAGTTTAGCCTAGCCATCAGATAACCACAGAACTAATCTTACCGCTCAGATGTGGCGCCTATAGTGGTTTTCTTTGCAAGATGGCAGCGAAAATACCGATTGATGATCGTTCAGGTCACGGCCTCAAGCGCTCCCATTTAATTGGTCAACTCAGCACCGAGAGCCTCGGACATCTTGGCGCCCTTGCAAATCGCGTCGAGCTTGAGAAGGGCGAAGTTCTTTTTTTTCAGGAAGATCCCGGGGATTCCATTTACATTGTCGATTCCGGCGTTGTCGAAATCAGCATACTTTCGGTTAGTGGAAAGAAACTTGCGCTCAACGTCATGCGGCCGCCGGATGTTTTTGGTGAAATCGCCGCACTGGACGGCGGACCGCGAACGGCAACGGCAACCACGCTTGAACGCTCGACCCTGCTGCGTTTCGACCGCGCGGACATTATGGCCGAGATAAAGAAAAGGCCGGAGCTCGCTGCCGATCTCATACAGATCCTCTGCGCACGACTGCGTTGGGTCAGCCAGCAGGTGGAGGATCTCGCGATGCTGAACATCGAGGGGCGGTTGGCGAGCAGGCTCCTGATCCTGCATCGCAAGTTCTCCGACAAATATGGCAAGCTCTACTTGTCGCAAAGCGAATTGGCCGATTTCCTGGGCGCAACCCGGGAGTCCATCAACAAGATCCTTCAGGAATGGCGGGCCAATGGACTTATCGAACTGTCGCGCGGCGCCGTGAAGGTCTGCGATCAACGCAGCCTGGCCGACATTGCCGAACTGAACTAGCATCTCTTCGATCAAATCCGAGGCAGTTCTTTTGCTCGATTGGCGTGAGCGGACCGCCCCTCGACGCCGGATACGACGAAATCTCAAGGCCCCCGACACTGTGAACCGCTTCACATACGCGCCAGCAGCGTCCGTGCGAATTTCTCCCCGTCGTTTCACCGGTCTCAATAACGGGATCCGGATCCGACAACAGGCAAGAGGCACGAGCGCGATACGGCTCGGTCCAGACGCACGGGAAGTGGGGGAAATCTCTGCCACGGGAAAACGCGGTCACATCGCAAAGACCAGCCGCGCTGTATGGCTCCCGGCCGGCGCCGTTTACAATGTAACTACGGAGATGTCCCTTTCCTTCCCAGGCGCCGTGTCGCCCGCCCCGGTCCCATCAACAAGCCACTTCCGGGCGGGCGACACCTTCTTCGGGTAAGCCGGAGCCACTCCGGTGGCGGGTGACATCACCGCGCAACGCGGTCGGACGGGAGTCCGGATCACCGGATCTCGTTGAGCGGGATTGCAGCCGCCGGCGGTCCGATCTGTCTGCGACGTCATTTCCAACAAGGTCATTGTTTTCGGCACCGTGGTTTCACGGAGCGCCGGCCGCCGCGTGCGCATTGCCCTGCGGAAAGAAGAGGCGGCACGTTGAAACCGCTTGTGGGACCGGTTTGGACGTCGCTAGAACATTGACACGATTGCGATAATTAAATTGCATAGCCATAATCTTGCAATAACAAAATATTATGCCTAAGCTGGTGCGTGTGGCTCTGAATTTCACAACCGCGCGCTGCGCGGCTCGGATTGAACAAAAGCACATGAACCCAGGACAGAACCGCCCGAAAGAGGCGGATGTCCCGACGCCGTCAGCCATTCCAAGGGAGGTAATCATGAAGCATAAACAGAGCTTCCTCATTTGCTCTGCCGTCATTGCGGGGATTGCATTCGCCGCCGCGCCCGCAAACGCCGAGAAACCCGGTTCCATTTCGATTGCCGGCAACAAGCCCGGTTCGGCCATGCATGCGGAGATAACCGGCATCGCGGACGCCGTCGACAAAAAGTTCGGCACCAAGATCCGCGCGATACCCGTCGGCAACGCCGTCGGACGCGCCGTTGCGCTGAAAAACGGAAAGACCGACATCTGGATGAGTTGCTCTGCCTACTACACCGCGTTCGAGGGCATCGGCGACTTCGCCGCCCAGAACTGGGGCCCGCAGGACATCCGCGTGCTCATTCTCGCCAACCGGCGAAACAATTTCTCGCTCGCCACGTCGAAAGAATCGCCGATCAAGTCGGTCGCCGACGTCAAGGGCAAGCGCATGGCGTGGGTCGTCGGCAACTCGGGCATCAACATGCAGACCGAAGCCTACCTGGCGCATGGCGGATTGACGCTGGATGATGTCGAACTCGTCAAGTTCCCGGGATACGTGGCCAGTTTGCGCGGCGTTATTGCCGGGCAGACCGATGTCGTCATGGCGGCGAACAGCTCATCCGCCACCCGCGAAATCGCCGCGTCGCCCGGCGGTCTGAAATGGATCAACATTCCGCACGCCAACAAGGACGGCTGGAAGGAAGTCCAGCGCCGCGCCCCGTTCGTCGCGCCGCTCGTCATCACCGGCGGCCCGGGACTGAATGAGGGTGAGTCGGCGGAAGTCGGCAGCTATCCGTGCCCGACATTCGTGGCCTACGCGAAGACCAGCGCCGATGACGTCTACTGGCTGACAAAGATGGTCGTGGAGAGCTGGGACACCTACAAGGACGCCATCAAGTCCGCGCCCTACTGGCAGGTCGACGAAGCGCTCAAGTCGCGTTTCGCCGTGCCGTATCACGACGGCGCCGTGAAGTACTTCAAGGAAATCGGCAAATGGACCGATGACATGGAGAAGCAGCAGCAGGCACTGCTGAAGCGGACCAAACTGCTCCAGGACGCATTTGCCAAGGCCAAGTCGAGCTATTCCGGCGATCCCAAGGAGTTTCCCGCGTATTGGGAGAAAGAGAAAGCTGCAGCCTTAAAAGCAGCCGGCTTCTAGATACGCAAACGGGTGGGGCGCTGCCCCTCAAGCGGACGGCCGCGCGTACCATGGCCGGACGCGGAGCAGCGCCCCATTCCACCAGTGCCTTTCGATCAAATCGGAGCCATTCTCACGGATCGATTTTGCGACAGGACCAGGCAAAGGCCCGCGACGGCGAAAACGCGCATCCGGTTTGAGTCCGCATTTTTTTGTGCTGAAACACGGTTGGATTCCAAGAGACCATGAAACGCGACCTTGGCCCATTCTGGCAGACCGTGAGCACCTTGATCGGCCTCTCGATCTTCGGGGTCGCCGTCAATTACATCTTTAATCTGGGGATCACCGGTCGTGTCATGCAGGAGAACTCCTACCTGTACACGCTGGTGGGGCTGGCGTCGCTGCAGGTCTACATTCTCTACGCGCCGGCAAAGGCATTCCAGGAGCGGGTGCCGTGGTTCGATGTCGTTCTCGGCCTGATCGGCTTCGGCACGTGCCTCTACTTTGCCTGGTACGGTCTGGAGATCACCGCCGAGGGCTGGATGCTGGCGCCGCCGAACGACGAAGTGGTGTGGATGTGCGTCGTTCTCGGCTTCATCATTCTCGAGGCGCTGCGCCGGGTGGCCGGCCTCGCGATCTTCATCCTCTGCTCGCTCTTCGTCGTGTTCCCGATCTTCGCCGACAGGATGCCGGACGTCCTCTACGGCAATCCGTTCACGTTCCAGGAAACCATGACGATGCACATCCTGGACTCGCAGAGCCTCGTCGGCATCCCCATGCGGGTGACCGGCACGCTGTTGATCGGCTTCATCATTTTCGGCGTCATTCTGAACCGCACCGGCGGCGGCAAGTTTTTCCTCGATGCGGCCAGTGCGATCATGGGCGGCTATCGCGGCGGCGCCGGCAAGATCGCGGTGATTTCCAGCGCCATGTTCGGCTCCATCAGCGGAAGCTCCGTCTCCAACGTCATCACCACGGGCTCCGTCACGATCCCGGCAATGAAGGCGAGCGGCTTTCGCCCTCAGGTCGCGGGCGCCATCGAGGCATGCGCTTCGACGGGCGGCATGCTCATGCCACCGGTGATGGGTGCGGTGGCCTTCCTGATGGCGCAGTTTCTGAACATCCCCTACTTCGATGTCGTCGTCGCCGCGTTGCTGCCGTCCGTCCTCTATTATCTGGGGCTCCTTATCCTGCTCGACGTCTACGCGGTGCGCCACAACATCAAGAGCGTCGACGCGGATCAGATCCCGAGTGCCGCCTATGTGGTGCGCGAGGGCTGGCCCTTCATCGGCGCCATGGCTGTCCTGCTCTACTTCCTCTATCTGCGGCTGGAAGCCTTTGCACCATTCTGGGCCATGGCCTTCATTCTGGTCTCCGTTCTCGTCGCGAGACGTATCAACTTCAGGGAGCTCTGGAACATCGCCACCGGGATCTCCGGCCCGGTCAGCGAACTGATCGTGACCCTCGGCGCCGTCGGGTTCATCATCGGCGCGCTGTCGATGACCGGTGTCGGCGCGGCGCTTTCCGGGGAAATGATCAAGCTTGCAGGCGACAACGCCTATCTTCTGCTGCTCATGGGCGCCATCGCCAGCTTTGTCCTCGGCATGGGCCTCACCGCGTCTGCCTGCTACATCTTCCTCGCCGTTATTCTCGCGCCCGGCCTCGTCGCGCAGGGGTTCAACGAAATCGCCATTCATCTGTTCATCCTGTATTGGGCGATCATCTCCAACATCACCCCTCCGGTGGCGCTCGCCTGCTTCCCGGCGGCGCGGATTGCCGACACGTCCTATTTCGGCGTCGGGTTCAAGGCCGTCGCTTTCGGTTTCGCGTCCTATGTGGTGCCGTTCGCCTTCGTGCTGAATTCCGCGCTGGTCCTCCAGACCGGCGGTTGGCTGATGCTGCCCTATGCACTTTTCGCCATGGTCGGGGTCGCGATCGCCGCCTTCGGGATCGGCCAGTACCTGCCCTTCGTCGGCCCGCTGAAACGGGCCGTCGCACCGTTTCTCCTCATCGGCGGTGTCGTCGTCCTCGGCGCCGTCGACTTCGCAACGAAGTTCTGGGCGCTCGGCGCCCTCGCCGCCATGGTCGCGGCAATCCAGATGACCGGTTTCGGCAAGACGACCTGGGACAGCCCGCCCGCGACGTCGGAAGAAAAAGTGGGAGCATGATCAATGAAGCTCGCGGTTGATATCGGCGGCACCTTTACCGACGTGGTTCTTGAACGCGGCAAGGACCATGCCAGTACCAAGGTGCTCACCACCCATGACGCGCCGGCCCGCGGCGTGATCGACGGCATCCTGCAACTCCTGCAGCAGACCGGTTCGAACGCCGCCGACGTGGAACTGGTCATCCACGGCACCACGCTGGCGACCAATGCACTGATCGAACGCAAGGGCGCGCGGACCGCGCTCATTGCCACGGATGGGTTTCGCGACTCGCTGGAGATCGCCTACGAGCACCGGTTCGAGCAGTACGATCTCTACATGGAGCGGCCCGACCCGTTGATTCCGCGACATCTGCGCCTCACGGTTCCCGAGCGCGTCGCCGCCGATGGCAGCGTGCTGCGCGCACTCGATGAAGATGCGGTCCGCGCCCTGGTCCCGATATTGAAACAGGAGGAGATCCAGTCGGTGGCGGTCAGTCTGCTTCACAGCTACATCAACCCGGCTCACGAGCAGCGTATTCGAGAAATCCTGAGTTCGGAGCTGCCCGACCTTTCGATCACCCTTTCATCCGACGTCTGCCCGGAGATCCGCGAATACGAACGCACATCGACCACCGGCGCCAACGCCTACGTCCAGCCGCTCATGGCAGGGTACCTGCGAGAGCTGGAAGCAAGTCTCGCCGAAAACGGCCTCGAATGCCCGTTCCTGCTGATGATGTCGAGTGGCGGAATCACGACCGTGGAGACGGCAATCGCGCAGCCGATCAGGCTGATCGAGTCGGGACCGGCGGGCGGCGTCATCTTCAGTCAGGCCATTGCCGCGGAGTGTGGCATCAAGCACGCGCTTTCCTTCGATATGGGCGGCACAACGGCCAAGCTCACTTTGATCGACGATCTCATGCCCCAGTATGACCGCAGCTTCGAGGTCGCGCGTCAGTACAGGTTCCTGAAAGGCAGCGGGTTGCCGATCCGGATTCCGGTGATCGATATGGTCGAGATCGGCGCCGGCGGCGGGTCGATTGCGCGCGTCGACGAACTGAAGCGGATCACGGTCGGGCCGGACAGCGCCGGATCCATGCCGGGCCCGGCCTGCTATGGGCGCGGCGGCGCGGCGCCGACCGTGACCGACGCGGACGTGGTGCTTGGCCGGATCGATCCGGCAAATTTCGCGGGCGGCAAGATCGTGCTCGACCAGGAGCGGGCCGAAAACGCGATCTCGCCGGCCATCGGCTCCGAACTCGACATGGAGACCGTGATTGCCGCCGCTGGCATCTCCGAGATTGTCGATGAAACCATGGCCAGCGCCGCGCGCATTCACGCCGTTGAAAAAGGCAAGGACACAGGCGAACGCACGCTCATCGCCATGGGCGGCGCAGCACCCCTGCATTGCGCACGGCTCGCGGAGAAGCTCGACATCGACCGCGTCATCGTGCCCACCAGCGCCGGCGTCGGCTCGGCATTCGGTTTCCTGCGGGCGCCGATCTCCTATGAAGTCATCCGTACCCGGTTGATGCGGCTCGACGACATCGATCCCGGCGCTCTGTCATCGATGTTTGCCGAGATGCGGGCCGAGGCGCAGTCGGTGGTCCGTCTCGGGGCACCCGATGGCGAACTCACCGAGACCCGCGAGGCCTTCATGCGTTATCGCGGCCAGGGTCATGAAATCGTCGTGCGCCTGCCGGTCAAGGACTATGACGGCAACATTCGCGATGAACTTCGTGGCTGGTTCGAGGAGGAGTATGTCCGCCTGTTCGGCCGCGTCGTACCGGGGCTCGAAGTGGAGGCGCTCACCTGGGCGCTCACCCTGGCCAGCGAGCAGGCCCCGATCGCGGAGGCACCGGCACCGGCGAACGGCTCCATGCCAACGGAACAGGGCCGCAGAGCGCTGTTCGACCCCGGCAGCGGGCAGGCGGTCAAGGCCGCGCTCTATGACCGCGCCGAAATGGCGGTCGGGTCGCGTGTGGACGGGCCCGCCGTGATTGTCGAAACGGAAACGGCGACGGTTGTCCCGCAAGGCTTCGATGCGCTGGTCAGCACGCCCGGGCACCTGATCCTGACCCGTCAGCGGCAGGCGGCATAAGGAGACGCACCATGGAAAGCACGCAAATGCGCGACATCCGCCTGCAGGTCATGTGGAACCGGCTTGTCTCGGTCGTCGAGGAGCAGGCGCAGACGCTGATCCGGACCTCCTTCAGCACCTCCGCGCGCGAGGCGGGTGACGTTTCGGCGGGCGTCTTCGATCTGGACGGCAGAATGCTCGCCCAGGCGGTCACAGGGACCGCTGGTCACGTCAACTCCATGGCCCGTGCCGTGAAGCACTTCCTCGACGAGTTTCCGGCCGAGACCATGGAGCCCGGCGACGTCTATGTCACCAACGACCCATGGAAAGGGACAGGCCATCTCCACGACATCACCATGGTGTCGCCGACCTTCCGGGGCGAGGAAATGGTCGCCCTGTTCGCCAGCACCACGCACGTGGTCGATATCGGCGGCCAGGGCATGTCACCGGACAGTCGGCAGGTGTATCACGAGGGCCTGTACATCCCGATCCTGCCGTTGATCAAACGCGGGCGGATGAACGACTGGCTGCTCAAGCTCCTGCGCCACAATGTGCGCGAACCGGTGCAGGTTGAAGGTGATTTCTATGCGCTGGTGGCCTGCAACGAGCGCGGATCCAGCCGGCTCCTGTCGATGATGGCCGAGTACGGTCTTGACGATCTCAACGAGCTCGGGTCGTACATCATCGAGCAGAGCGGGCGCGGCATCACCGACGCCATCGGCAAGCTGCCTCAGGGGACCTGGACCCATTCCATGCGCATCGACGGCTATGACGAGCCTATTGATCTCGTCGCGTCGCTCACCATCGGCAACGGCAAGGTCCTGGTCGACTACACCGGCACCTCGCCGGTTTCCTCCTACGGCATCAACTGTCCGATGTGTTATACCGAGGCCTACACGGCGTTCGCCGTGAAGTGCGTTGCCGCACCGCGCATTCCCAACAACACCGGCACCCTCGACGCCATCGAGGTCACGGCGCCGGAAGACGCAATCGTCAACGCACAACCGCCGTGCGCGGTCGTCGCCCGCTCAACCATCGGCCACATGCTCCCCGACGTCGTGTTCGGCTGCCTGCATCAGGCGCTGCCGGACTGTGTGCCGGCGGAGGGCACGTCGAACCTCTGGAATGTGCGCCTCGCGGCGGGTCACGGGCTGACCGGCACCGAGGGCACCACCTTCAATGTCACGAGCTTTCACTCCGGCGGCGCCGGCGCCCGCCCGAAGCAGGACGGACTGTCCGCGACGCCCTTCCCCAGCGGGGTGCGGACGGTTCCGATCGAGATCACCGAAGCGATCACGCCGGTTGTCGTCTGGCGGAAGGAGTTTCGCGCCGATTCCGGCGGTGCCGGCCGGCAGCGCGGAGGTCTTGGGCAGATCATGGAGATCACCAACCGCGAGGACGTGCCCTTCGGCATCCACGCGGTGTTCGAGCGCGTGCACCACGCACCGCGCGGACGCGATGGCGGCTTCGAGGGCATGTGTGGACAGGTCACGCTCGCCACAGGCGCGGTTCTCAAGGGCAAGGGTTTCCAGGTGATCCCGAAAGGCGAACGGTTGATCGTCAATATGCCGGGCGGCGGCGGCTATGGCGACCCCGCCACCCGCGACCCGGACAGGGTGCGGAAGGACGTGCGCGACGAGCTGGTCAGCCGTGCGGCGGCGGAGCGGGAATACAAGGTTGCGATCAGGGACGACCTCTCGGTCGACGAAGACGCAACGGCGGCGCTCAGATCGAGCAACACAATGCGAAAGATCGCCTCGTGACCCGCCCGCTCGGTCTTGCGACAATGTCTACCGGCCCGTATACCCGCGACTGCTCGCAAACCGGCGCCTTCGACAATGAGGGCCCTCCCCATGCGGCCCATGAAATGATGGAGAAAAATCCCGCCACCATGGTTGCACATCCGTGAGCGGGGTTCGTGCATGACAGGCTGGATCAATCATCGTCAGGTCGAGGCGTTTCACGTCGTCATGCTCACCGGATCGATGACCGCTGCCGGCGAGCTGCTCGGTATCAGCCAGCCTGCCGTCAGCCGGCTGATCCGTGAGCTGGAGTCGAAGGTCGGTTTCTCCCTGTTCCAGCGCCATGGCGGAAACATCAAGCCGACCAGGGAAGCGACCATGCTGCACCGGGAGGTCGACCGCAGCATTCAGGCGCTCAGCCGCATCGAAAGCGCGGCACAAGGCATCGCCCGCCTGAAATCTGACACCTTGCGGGTCACCGGAACGCTTGGCATGTCGACGGCGTATCTGGGGCAGGCCGTGGCAATGCTCGAGGACGCGTATCCGGGCGTTTCAATCACCGTCAGCACAGATACGACGCCCTCGGTCGTCGACAAGATGCTGATCCACCAGTTCGATGTCGGTATCGCCTTCTTCGCCAATGACGTGCAGGGACTGGAGATCGAGCCGCTGAACCGCGTCGAGGCGGTGTGCATTCTGCCCAAAGGTCATCCGCTGTGCAGCCGCAAGGAAATTCACGTCGAGGATCTGGACGGCGTCCCGCTCATCTGTCAGGAGACGGAAACCCAGACGCAGTACAAGGTCCTCGCCGTGTTTCGCGCCGCCAACATCGAGCCCCTGGTGAAAATCGAGGCCAATCTCGCGGCCATGATCTACAGGCTCGTGGAGTCCGGCGCGGGCGCGGCAATCGTCGAGCCGATCACCGCGAAGGAGATGGACGGCGGCGGCCTGTGCATCAAGCCGTTCCATCCGACCATACGGTTCGAGCCCGGCATTGCCTTCCCGGCCAACCGGCCGCGGTCCGAGATCGCGCAGGCTTTCGCAGCCCACTTCAAGGAGCTTTTTGACAAGGATTTCGGCGGGAGCGGAAGCTGACGCATGACAGCCACTACCCTCCGCCACGTACCATAAACGCAACCAAAAAGGACATTCAGGCCGATGACTGAACCCGACAAGAATGACTGGTCCGCCCAGGTCTTCGACAAGCTGGTCGAGGCGGACGTCTCCTTGATGAGCTACGTTCCGGACGCCGGGAACAAGCGTCTCGTCGAGCTCGCCGAAGCTCACAACGATATGCGCCCCATTCTTCTGACGACCGAGGAAGAGGGCATAGCGCTCAGCGCGGGTGCGGATCTCGTCGGCAAAAAGGCCGTGCTCTGCATGCAGTCGTCCGGTGTCGGGAACTGTCCCAATTTCCTGTCTTTCGTCAAAGGCGGCCGCTTTCCCATTCTGATGATCGTCTCGATGCGCGGCGATTACGGCGAGCAGAACCCCTGGCAGTATCCCATGGGCGAGGCCGCGGAGCCCATTCTCGAAGCCATGGGCGTGCTGATTTTTCGTGTGGATACGCCCGATGACCTTGCACCGGCCACCGACGCCGCGATCTCGGCGGCCTTCAAAGGGGGACACGCCTCGGCGCTGGTCCTGTCGCAACGATTTCTCGGCGCCAAGCCGTTCTAACGATCAGGGGGACCCCATAGATGACAAATCCGACACTCGATCGCCGTGAGATTCTTCCGCACCTGTTCCCCGACACGGACGGCTACCTTTTTATCAGCGGACTGGCCGGCCCGGCGCGCGATGCCGCCGCGCTCACCGGGGACAGCGAAAAGCTCTACACCATGGCAGGCACCATGGGCGCCGCCGTTTGCATGGGGCTGGGCGTTGCGATGTCCGCACCCGAATCCCGGGTCGCCGTCGTCACGGGAGATGGCGAGTTGCTCATGAATATCGGGTCGCTTGCGACCGTTGCCTCGATACAACCGGAAAACCTGTCGATTGTCGTGATCGACAACGGCTGTCATGGCGAGACCGGCGGTCAACCCGGACACACCGCCCGCAGGACCGACCTGGGGAGAATGGCGGAGGGCGCCGGGATCGCCTCGGTCAAGACGATCACAACCGCCGAAGAGCTCGCCGACGCCGCGGCGTTTCTTCAGGACGCTGCGGGGCCAAGGCTCCTGGTGACGCGCGTGACGCACGGTCCGCCGTCTGACTTCAGCCGCAATCTGGACCCCGCCGCCTGCCGCCTGAGGTTCCGGAACGCGTATCTCGGATCGGCATAGCGCGACGGTTGGATTCGCCGTCCCGCCTGAAACGCGTGGATGCAAAGCGAACGGTTTCGTTGACTGGGTGCGGATTCCATGACAAACGCGCCGTCGAAGAACTGGCGGGCGCGAACTGAGATGTCAGCGGCCATTGCACATGCATGAGCAATGATCCATTGCCACGTCCTTCGCGTACCATATTGGACACCCAAACCGGTTGAAACGAACTTCGATGAAAGCGCGCCAGTACGACGTGGTGTTTCTCGGCGGCGGGCTGTCGGCCTCGCTCGCGGCTTACCGGCTTGCACAAATGCAGCCGGAGCGCCGACTGCTCGTGGTGGAGCGCGGTCCGGGCCTGGGCGGAAACCACATCTGGTCATTTCACGACACCGATCTGACACCGGACCAATTGCAATGGATGGCGCCTTTCGTGGTCAAGAGCTGGCCGCAGCAGACCATCCGCTTCCCGCGGTTCAATCGGAGTATCAGCACGGGCTACCACTCGGTGACCAGCGACCGGTTGAACGACGTTACGCAACAGTCGTTGCGCGAAAGTGTGCGAACCCGTGCCGACGTAGCTTCCGCTGATGCAAACGAGGTCATCCTTGCCGATGGCGAGCGGATCACCGCGAATTGCGTCATCGACTGCCGCGGGGCCCTGTCCGATCCCGTGCTGGAGATCGGTTACCAGAAATTCGTCGGACACGAGATTGAGACCGCGGCGCCTCATGGTGTTGCCGAGCCCGTCATCATGGATGCCACCGTCCCTCAGCATGACGGCTATCGCTTCGTCTATGTGCTGCCCTTCAGCGAGCGCCATCTCCTCATCGAGGATACCTACTACAGCGACCAGCGCCGTCTGGACGCGGAGAGTATTGGCACCCGCATCCACGATTACAGGACAGCGCAAGGATGGGGCGAGGCAACCGAACTGGGGCGGGAGAGCGGTGTTCTGCCCGTTGCGCTCGGTGGCGATATCGATGCCTTCTGGCGCAACCGCCGCGCGGAGAGCCCATGCGCCTGCGCCGGGCTCCGGGCCGCACTGTTTCATCCTACAACCGGCTATTCGCTACCCGATGCGGTCGCCCTCGCTGATACACTGGCACGGTTCGCGCCGCTCGAAACCGGTGCGGTCCAACAACTGATCGAAAAGCGATCCCGTGATCTGTGGGAGAGCCGCAGCTATTATCGCATCGTCAACCGCATGCTGTTCGTCGCCGCCCGGCCGGATGAACGATGGCGCATCCTGCAGCGCTTCTACAGCCTGTCGAACGGTCTGATCGACCGGTTCTATGGCGACCGGCTCACGCCATACGACAAGGCCCGCATCCTCGTCGGACGCCCGCCCATTCCGATGTGGCGTGCGTTCAGGGCGATCCCGGAAGCGTCCCTGCGCCGCCGCGCGGCAATCGACCCCGCACCACGGGACAAGTTGTCCTCATGACGCTGCGCGAGGACCCCATAATCACTTTGAGCCGCGAACGCATCGAAAAAGGCTCCAAGAGTTTCGCTGCGGCCGCGCGGCTGCTGCCTCGTGAAGTCCGGGCAAGCACGTACATGCTGTATGCCTGGTGCCGGTATTGCGACGACGTCATCGACGGCCAGGAACTGGGTTTTGCGCGCGCGCCCGGAACCGGCAACGGGGAAGAGAACGCCAAAGAACTGGTCGATCTCCTCCGGCGTCAGACCGTGGCGGCCTCGCGCGGAGAACCCGAGGGACCGGTTTTCGAGGCGTTGTCACGTGTTCTGGCGAAGCATGACATACCAAACCACCATCCGCTTGAATTGATTGACGGTTTCGCCATGGATGCGAACGGCCGGACGTACGAGACGCTCAGCGATACAGTCCATTACTCGTATCATGTCGCGGGCGTCGTCGGCCTGATGATGGCGCGCGTCATGGGCGTATCCGATATCCGGACGCTGCAGCGCGCGGCAGATCTCGGCATCGCTTTTCAGCTGACCAACATCGCCCGCGACGTTATGGACGATGCCGCGAGCGGACGTATCTATCTGCCCATGAACTGGCTCGCCGAGGCCGGCGTTCCGGCGTCACAGATTACGGAACACACCCATCGCGCGGGCGTCGCGCGCGTAACCGATCGGCTGCTGGCGGAAGCCGACCGGTACTACAACTCCGCCGTTTACGGCATCGCCGCCCTCCCCGTCCGCGCCGGAATGTCCATCGCCGCGGCACGCGCCGTGTACCGTGCCATCGGCACCAAGGTGCGCGCACGGGGTGACAGGGCGTGGGATGAGCGTACGGTGATTTCCAAACCCTACAAGGCGGCAACCCTTGCGCTTGCGCCACTTCATGTCGTCCGGGCGAAGGCGAGCAGCCTGGTCCGCCCGCCGACGCGCGACGGGTTATGGACGCACCCCGCGCTAGCGGACTAGACCCTTTTGTTTGAGGGCCTTTCGGGCCTGCGGCAGCCGCCACCACGGCACCTTCGGCTCGAGGTGGTGTTCATGGTGGTAACCGAAGTGGAAGCACGTCAGCAGCGACACGAGCCATGAGTAGTTGTTGCTGATCGTGCGATGCCGGTCGGCGAAGGGCTCGCGTTGCGGCCGGTGCGGCAGATAGGTGCCGAACGTGAAAAGCTGCAGCGCGGAGAGGATTGCCGGGACGCACCACAGCAGGATCGCATTCTCCAGGTGCGCGCCGAGAACGTAAACATAGACCGCGAACCGCACGGTCATGTGCGCGTACTGTGCCCACGAAAAGTACTCGCCGAGGAAGTTGGCGAACCATCGCCAGTAACCATATGGCGGCGCGTCGTGGAAATCCGGATCGTCACCCGTCCCGGCGTGGCGATGATGGAGATGGTGTTTGCGGTTCAGGTCATCGTACGAGAATCCGGCATATAGCGTGAGGCAAAGCCGACCGATGGCACGGTTGACGGCTGGCCGGAACGGAACGAGCGAGCCGTGCATACAGTCGTGCGCAACGATGAAAAGCCCGACGCTCAGCCACGTATTCAGCAGGAACAGAATAGCCGCCAACGGCAACGTGCCGGCTGAGAACTCGAAAAAGAAAACGCTGTAAATGTGCGCGGCAAGCCAGCTTGAGATGATCGCCGCGGCCAGTACGATATTGGTCAGCGTTGTGGCTTTGCTGCGGCTTTCCGTGTCCCGAGAATGATCAATGGCGCTCATTTCGATATCTCGCTCATATGGCGGCAACAGCAGCGGCTAACGGTGTTTCGCCAGGGCCAGGTGAGCGACAAGCAGTCCGGCCAGGCCCGAGGCGGTGAGCACGGCGATCGGCAGCCCGATCGCCGACCAGCTTTCGTTTCGCCAGAAGATGGCGGCATAGGCCTCGAGCGCCCACGTATTCGGCGTCGCCCAACCGAGCGTTTGAATATAGGACGGCATCAGGAAGCGGGGCAACATGCTGCCCCCGATGGCGGAGATCACGAGGACGAGAATGGTTCCGAGCGTGTTCGCCTGCTGCATGGTGCGGCACAAGGCGACAAAGCCGAGCATCAGGCCGGACGCCGAGACGGCCGCCGCAAGTGTGACGGCAAACCATGGCGGCAGGTGACCGGGCAGGTTGAGCCCGAACCCGAGCCACGCCACGAGAAAGATAATCCCCACCTGCATCGTTCCCTGCAGAACGAGGTAGAGGAACTTGCCGTCGATGATCGGACGCGCCCCGGCCGGGCCGGTCGAAATCCGATCGAGAAGACCGCTTTCGCGTTCCTGCAGCAGCGACAGCCCGCCCGTCAGAGCGGAGTAAAGCAGGAACATGATGGCAACGGCACCGGCATAGTACGAGATGCTCGTTGGAACGCCGGGCTCGCCGATGCCGCTGCGGCGCTCGACCAGCCCGTCGAACGGCAGCTTGAATTCATCGGCGCCCGCATCGCCCGACGCAGTAGCAGTCCGCTCGCGCTCCTCGATATCCTTCGTCAAGGCGTCCAGCGCCGCGTCGAGCCGCGCCTTCTGCGCCGGTTCGAGTTGCAGCAAATCCGTCGTGACGATCCGTGCGATACCGCCGATCACCACATCGGGCAGTTTTCCGAAGTACGCTTCCTGAACGATGCCCTCGACAACAGCGACGGCGATTTCGCGGGTCGGGTCGGTGATGAGCACGATCGGCGGCTCGCCGTCCGATGACCCGGAAGCCAGGGTCCTGTCACCGCCACGGACGACGATGCCGACATCCGCGACCCCGCTTCGCACCAGCGCCATGACCTCTTCACTGCTGCCGTCGCGGAGTTCGAGAATCTCGATCTGCGGATGTGTTTTGACGCCGTCCAGGAAACGTTCGGACGCGCTGCTGCGTTCCGCGTCCAGCACGGCCAGCTTGATGGCCAGGCTGCCGCCGGTCGCGCCGGCAAAGATGAGCGCGAAAATCGAAAATACCGCCGCCGGCAGGACAAAGCTCAAAACCAGTGCCGCCGGGTCCCGGATCAGTCCGAGAACCATTGCCTTGAGGACCGCGGCCCTCATTGCAGATCGCGCGGCGCGGTCAGGTGAGCAAGAAGAGTGTCCAGACCCGGACGGCGCATACGTACGTCCCTGACGCTCAATCCGGTGTGCATGATCCGATTGACCGCAACCTGCATCGACACCTCGCTTTCCGGCACAAGGCCGCGCCACTGACCCGTGGAGGGATCATAGCTGAGGCCAAGCGAGGAAAGCACTGTCTTGATCTTGGACTGCGGGACTTTGGAGTCCTCCAGTTGAACAATCAGTTCGAGCGTCTGACCGAAGTGCTCCACCACCAGGTCGCCCGGAGTGCCCTCGGCCCTGAGCTGACCGTCGACCATGACGCCGACCCGATCCGCGAGCGCATCCGCCTCGTCCATCTCGTGGGTCGTGAGCAGAATCGCGAGCCCGCCGTCGCGCAGCGAAATCAGAAGCTCGCGGACGGCATGCCGCCCAGCCTGGTCGACGCCCACCGTCGGTTCGTCCAGGATCAGCAGGCTGGGATCATGCATCAGCGCAGCCGCGATGTTCAGTCGCCGGCGCATGCCGCCGGACAGCACCTCCACCCGGTCCCTGGCCCGGTCACCGAGCGCGATGCGGTCGAGCATCTCGGTGATGCGCTGCTGCATGCCGCCGGCTGCGACGCCCATCAGCCGTCCGATCACCCCCAGGTTCTCCCGCGCGTTCAGTTTTTCATAGAGCGCGATGTTCTGCGGCACCAACCCGATGTTGCGCCTCGCCGACGCACTGCTTTCCGGAGGCGCCCCACCGACCCGAACCCGGCCCTGGTTGAGGTGGATCTGGCCCGTTATCGCCCTGACGAGGGTCGACTTGCCGGCCCCGTTCGGACCCAGCAGAACATAGATTTCCCCGCGATCGACCGACAACGCCACGTCGTCGAGGACGTGGCGCCGGCCGTAGTGGAACGACGCGTCCTCGACTTCCAGAAATGGATCGGGCATCTCAGGGGCCCACCAGTCTTTCGGCCTGCGTTGGCGGCATGGCCTCGGCGCCGACGCGTGAGACCACATAGTCCGACATCCAGTCGACAAGGCCTGTCGTCGCGCCGTGCCCGAGCACGTCGGCCAGTATCGAACGCGCCTCCGCCTTCAGCGTCTCGGCCTCCTGCATCGCACCGGACGCGCCGTGCAGGCTGACCGCCGTCGTTCTCTCGGTATCCTTGCGCACGTCCTTTCCGGCCGTTTCACATGATGCGCAGGCATCGAGCAGATCGTCGATCAACTGAAAGGCGATCCCGAGTTTCGCCCCGGCGGCGGACAGCTTGTCCAGATCGGCCTGTTCGGCGTTTGCGGCCATCGCCCCGAACTCCAGCGACAAGCTGAACAGGACGCCTGTCTTGCGCATGTACAACTCTTCCAGCTCTTTCGGCTCCTTATTCATGGAGGTGATCAGAAGATCATCATACTGCCCGCCGGTGAGGCCCGGAAACCCGATAGCCCGGGCCAGCTTGACCGTCATTGCGCTTCGCGCTTCCGCAGACAGACGGGACGCGTCACCGACCAGCTCGAAGGCGCGGGCGATCAGACCGATGGCGCAGAGTATGGCCGTGGACTGTCCATAGGCGCGATGCGTGGTATCGCGATCGCGGCGGCGAAGCGCATCGTCCATGCAGGGCAGATCGTCGAGAACGAGCGAGGCGGCGTGAACCATCTCAATGGCGCAGGCGCCGTTCATCGCGAAGTCCGGATTGCCACCCAGGTCATGCGCCGTGGCGAGGACGAGCAAGGCGCGCACCCGTTTCCCGTTGCCGAGGAGGCTGAACCGGCCCGCCTCGACGAGGCCCGCCGGCGGCTGCACCGGCAAACAGCGGTCGAGCGCTTTCTCCACGTCGACCCGCCAGGCGTCCAGCCGCACGTTCACATCGGTTACTTGACTGTCCATTGCCATTCGAACGTTGATGCACGCAGAATACGCGCAAGATTAGGCCCAGCTTGATCCACGCAAGCGCTCCGTGCGTATACGTAGGGTCCCCCCCAATCGGACCACTCTTTACGCTGCCACGCGAATACCTGGAACGTCATTCGACATGGACCGTACAATCAAGCGAAAAAGTGAGCATCTGGACATTGTTTTGTCGCGCGACGTGTCAAACCACGAGGTGACCACGGGCCTTGAGCATATACGGTTCGAACATGTCGCGCTGCCCGAACTCGACCTCGACGACATCGATTTGTCCACGGAATTCCTGGGTCGCCGCCTGAAAGCGCCGATCCTCATCAGTTCAATGACCGGCGGCCCCGAAGCGGCGGCGGAGATCAACCGGGCCATCGCCGAGGCCGCCAACAAATCCGGTGTCGCATTCGGAGTGGGTTCGCAGCGCGTCGCGCTCGAACACGGCGGCGCGGACGCAGGGCTGGAGAGATCCTTGCGGGAGCTTGCCCCGGATGTGCCGATCCTCGCCAATTTTGGCGCCGCCCAGCTCCTGGACTGGAAGGATCCCGCCGAGGACGCCGCCCGCGCCGTCGAAATGATCGACGCCGATGCGCTCATCATCCATCTCAATCCGCTTCAGGAGGCGGTTCAGGCGGAGGGCGACCGCAAATGGGCCGGCATTCGTGCCAGGCTAACGGACGTGGTCGCGGCTTCCGCGGTGCCGGTCATCGTCAAGGAGGTCGGCTGCGGCATCTCGGCCGACGTTGCGCGCGCCTTGTGGGAGACGGGCGTGCGTATCATCGACGTCGCCGGCGCGGGCGGAACGAGCTGGGCGGCGGTCGAGGCCGAGCGCGCGCCCGACAGCGGCCGACGCGCCGTCGCCGACGCGTTTCGCGGCTGGGGCATTCCCACCGCCACATGCATCACGTCGGTTCGCCGGGCCTGTCCCGAGGCAACGATCATCTCCTCGGGCGGCATCCGCACCGGGCTCGACGTCGCGCGGTCGATACGGCTCGGAGCCGATCTTTCCGGACAGGCGGCCGGTCTCCTGGATGCGGCGCTCGACGGCGCCGAGCGGCTTCGCCGGCATCTCGAGATCATGACCGAACAACTGCGGGTCGCCTGCTTCTGCAGCGGGAGCCGGAACCTGCAGGAGTTGCGGACCGCGAAGTTGCAGGACCCGGTCGGTTCGAGATGAAAAGCGACGCGATCGATGTATCGCAGGCGCGGAATCGTCCGCACTCAGGTCCTTCCGCGGCGGTGCAGCACGCGATCGTCATTGGCGCGGGCTTCGGCGGCCTCGCGGCGGCCATCCGCCTCCTGGCGAAGGGCTATCGCGTCACGCTCGTCGAGCGGCAAGACGCGCCGGGCGGGCGGGCACAGGTCTTCGAGCGTGACGGGTTCCGGCACGATGCCGGTCCGACCGTGATCACCGCTCCGTTCCTGTTCGAGGAACTCTTCGACCTGATGGGCGTGAAGATGTCGGATCGCCTGCAACTCGTCGCGCTTGACCCGTGGTACCGGTTCCGGTTTGCCGACGGCAGCGAGTTCAACTACGGCGGCACGGTCGAGGACACGCTCCGCGAGATCCGCAAGATCGAACCGGACGACGCGGACGGGTATCTGCGTCTCGTCGAGCACTCACGCGCGCTTTACGATACCGCGTTCACGGATCTCGCCGACCAGCCCTTTGACAGCGCCACCACGATGCTGCGGCAGGCGCCGCACCTCGTGAGATTGCGGGCGCACGAAACCGTCTGGAAAATGGTGTCGCGCTTCATGAAGAATCCGAAACTGCGGAGGGCGTTCTCGATCCAGCCCCTGCTGCTCGGCGGAAGCCCGTTCCAGACCACCAGCATTTACGGCCTGATCCACTTTCTGGAGCGGCGCGACGGCGTCCATTTCGCCATGGGCGGAACGGGCGCGGTGGTGCGGGAACTCGAACGCCTCATTCGCGATGCCGGCGGCACCTTGCGATACGGGGAGACAGTCGAACAGATTCTCGTCGAGGACGGAAAGGTCAGCGGTGTCGCGCTGGACGGCGGCGAGCGGCTCGACGCGGATATTGTCGTGTCCAATGCCGACCCCATGCACATGTTCGACCGGATGCTGCCTGCAAAGACGCAGCGCCGCAGCGCCCGCGTCAAGCACCGGCTCGCGCGGCTGTCGCTCGGGCTCTACGTGCTCTACTTCGGAACCGACCGGACGTATCCGGATGTGGCCCACCACACGATCTGGTTCGGCGACCGCTACAAGGACCTGCTCGACGATATTTTTCGCCGGCACAAGCTGACCGAGGACTTCTCGCTCTACGTCCACCGCCCGACGGCAACCGACCCGGGTTTCGCGCCGGCGGGCTGCGACAGTTTCTACGTCCTGTGTCCCGTCCCGCATCTCGCGGCCGAGGTCGACTGGGAGGTCGAAGGCCCGAAGCTGCGCGACCGCATCGTCACGGCTCTGGACGCGACCCTTCTGCCCGGCCTGCGGGACAGCATCCGCGCCGATTTCTGGATGACGCCGGACGACTTCCGGACGCGCTATCTCAGCCATATGGGCACCGGCTTTTCCCTCGCCCCTCATTTCACCCAGTCGGCATGGTTCCGTTTTCACAACAAGGCCGAGGGCCCGAAGGGGCTGTACCTTGTCGGCGCGGGCACCCATCCCGGCGCCGGCATGCCCGGCGTGCTGTGCTCGGCCAAGGTCATCGACCGGCTCATTCCGGAAGCCGTCTATGCCGGGACATGAAGAGGCTCGGCGCGGCACCGGCACGGATTTCTTTGCGGCGCCCAACCTGTCGGGTTACGACTGCAGCTAAACCGTCAGTCATTCGGGGCATGTGCAATGACCGGTCGCGTTCCGGACGAGCCGCAATCCGTTCCGGTTCCCGCTGCCTGCGTGGTGGGCTCGATCACGCATCTGAAGGACGAGAACGCGGGCGCCCATGTGTGCACCGGGTCCCATGGCGGGCGCGTCGTCGCGCAATGCGCGCTGGCCGCAGGTGTGCGCTCGCTGATATGCCACAATGCCGGGGTCGGCCGCGAAGAAGCCGGGATCCAGGGTCTTGCCGTGCTGGACGCGTTCGGCGTTCCGGCCGTGGCCATCGATCATATGAGCGCGCGAATCGGCGACCCGCGTGACATGCTGGCGCGCGGTCTCGTCTCGCACGCCAATGACTGCGCGCGTGATCTCGGGCTGCGGCCGGGTGTTCGCTGCGATGAGGCGTTCGACCACCTTCAAACCCGCGCGCCCGAACGCTCCGGCTGTGCAGGCCAGGAGGTCGAGGTCGAGCCCTTCGGAAGGTATCCGATTTCGATGGGGGAACCCGCGCTGCCGGAAACGGGCTTCAGGATCGTTGCCCTCGACTCCGCCTCGTCAGTGGTTGAGAGCGATACCGGCGCGGTCGTTCTCACCGGATCGCATGGCGGCCTTCCCGGCGGCTCCGGCGATAATGCGATCAAGGCGCGGGTCCATCTCGCGGTTTTCAACGATGCCGGTGTCGGCGTCGACAATGCAGGCATCTCGCGACTGCCGGTGCTCGACGAATTGAACGTGGCCGCCGCGGCCGTGGACGCGTCCTCGGCCCGGATCGGCGACGGCAGATCGACACATGAAACCGGAGTCCTGTCACACCTGAACGATCGCGCCCGCGAGCTCGGCGCCGTGGCCGGCATGCCGGTGAGCGACCTCATCCATGCGCTCGTTGGACGGAACGGCTCCTGAAGCCACGGCAACGCGGCTATTTTACGAAATCCGTAACTGTCGCAGTCCCGATGAACAGGGTTTCCATCTGCGGGTAGTCACTGACGTCGCCGCGCCAGTAGGCCCGTGCGCATGCGATCAACATGGACAGGCCATCGCTTTCCACCCGGAGCCAAGAGGCGTCGGCGCGAAAGATTGTGCCTGTACATGTCAGTTCGCAAAGGACAGCTTCTTCATCGCTGTCCTCGCTCATCTTCTTGTCCCACAACTTGGCTTCCTGAAGCGTGTCGCATGCAAAGAGACAGACCTGGCGGGAAGGCGGCAACCCCGCGAACTCCGTTACACGGATATATTCCATCAGAATTTCGCGCGACAGCAGATAGTAATGTTGCGCGATCTCAGAGGCGTCGCGCGCCAGGTTGCTCGGCTTGATGTTGCCGGCCTGTACGTTCTTCAAAAATGCAATCGGACCGATTTGTTCGATGGAGCGGTCCCGGTGAATCAACGGATATGTGCGCGGCGTGTCGTAAAAGCCGAAAAACGGATTGTGAGCGTTGCCGATTGTCACGCCCTGCCCCAGCTCGAATGCTTTCTTGTAGGACCTAGTGACCGTTCGATGGTAGAGGACCCTTTCCTCCACTTTTTCAACCATGCCCACCTCGCGTCGGCGAAACAGGGCCCCCAGGTACTGACCTATTCGGGATACCATGGGGGTCGGACTCCGCCAGGGTCATGTCGTCCCGGCCCGGAGCAAGTGCCGTGTCGACCCGAATCGGTGCGACAATCGCATCGTGACAAACAGTTAGGTCGGCGGCGCCGGACGATAACGACCCAAATGGGCTATCGGCAGTGATTTCGAGCAGCCGTTGCAAAAATGCCATTTGCAGGCGCTTGCGTGGGGTGGGTGTTTCGCCAGACGGGCGCCTACCCAAAACCGTCACCCCCGGATTCAGTCCGGGGTCCATGCCACTGGCGTCTCAGCGCGTGGTGCGGCTACGGAATGGATCACCGGGACAAGCCCGGTGATGACCGGTGGAGACCGTTGGTGCGCCGAGACTGATCCTCAAACTTCATTCCGGCGAATGCCGGAATCCAGATGTGACGTGCCACACGGTTCGTCGATAAGGACTGGATCCCGGATCGCGCGGCAGATTGAGACAACTGGCTGACCGGCCGCCCGGGCCGCCGCTTGTACGGGACTTCGGGTAGAGACTGTCGCGAAGCCGTGCCCCACACAAAGCCGTCACCCCCGGATTCAGTCCGGGGGTCCATGCCACTGGCGTCTCAGCGCGTGGTGCGGTTACGGAATGGATCACCGGGACAAGCCCGGTGATGACCGGTGGAGAAAGTTGGAGCGCTGGACCTGACCCAAAACCGTCAGTCCTCTTCCTTGGCAGTTTCCTTTTCTTCGGGCGCTTCTTCTTCCTCGAGGCTTGCCTGCTGCGCGGAACGTGCATCGATGGTGTAGAACTTTGCGATGTTGGGGTCGCTTGGGGCGGTGGCGGAGGGCAGGCGCACGCCGGGAAGGACGCACACGTCGAGGAACTCCGAGATCGCCGTCTCGAACCGGATCCACTCCACCACGTCGCCGCTCGACAGGTTGATGACCTGCACGCCGCACCACGGGTCGGCGTCGCGCTTCTTCAGTTCCTCGTCCAGTTGCAGTCCGGCGAAGGTGCCGTCCCTGGGAAGCGACAGCCCGACAATGGCGTGGTTGTTGTGAAACGCGAGACCGCGCACGAAACCCGGCAGGAACACGAAGGGCTCGAAGCGGCCCGACGACAGATCGACCGTGCCGAGATGCCCGGTACCCGAATTGAGCACCCAGAGCTTCCCGTCGTGCCAGCGCGGCGAATGCGGCATGGAGAGCTTCTCCGTGACGATCTCGTCCGAGGTGACGTCGATGACGCAGCCGCCTTCCTCGCGCCGCGCCCGCCAGCCATTGACCACGTCGGCGCGGCTCGTCGCCGTCACATAGGCCGGCCGGCCGTCCTTCATGGCGATGCCGTTCAGGTGGCAGCGGTCTTCCGCCGCCAGCTTGGAGATGAAGGGCGGCGCCCAGTAGGGCGTGAAGGAGTGGATGTTGTGCAGCGTCGCCAGGCAGGAAAACATGGTGTTGGCGAACACGATCACCCCCTCCTCCATCACCATGATGTCGTGGATGTCGAGATCGCCGGTGGTGTTGGCGAGGCGCGGCACGTAGTGCCTGTCGGCCTCGCCCAGGCGCTGGTCGGGGGTGAGTACGTTCTCGAACCGCCAGACCTGGAACTCGGTCGCCAACAAAAGCCGTTGTGGATCGGCCCACAGCCCCATGGCCCGGCCCATGCCGACCTCGTGGAAGTTGATGCGCCCGTCCTGGCGCACGCCGACGAGGTAGAGCCGTCCGGTCTGGTAGGACGACATGGCCAGCCCGGTCTGGTTGGTGACGAGCCACTGCGCCATGCCGCGCGAGCAGGAGATGTTGGCGGGTTCGAGCGGCGCCGGCTTGACCTTCGGCTCTTGCGCCGTCTTTTCGGGGCCCGTCTCTCCGGGCGCCGTCTCCCCAGACGCAGCCTCCGCAGCCGTCTTCTCGCCCGTGTCGTCGGTCTTTGTGTCGCTCACCGCTGTCCTCCCGCCGCCAAGAGGTGTGATCCTCCCGGACTCCAAGCTCCGGTAGCCGATCCCACTGAGGAAAACGAACCTTGCAATCCGCAGCAAAGAAAGTTCGTTTCCAGCCCGGGCGTATCGTCCATGTTTAAGGCCTCCGCGCGCCGTCGGTGACGAAACGTGCCTGGCCGGTATCCGCCGGCAGCTTCGACTGGACGTCGGCGCGCCATTGCTCGTGCTTCGATGCGTTCTGGATCACGTGCGACCGCAACCGCCAACCGGCTGCCGTGAGCCGGCACGTGTCAATGCCCCACACCCGCGAGGGCCCGATCCGGGCAAAGCCTTTCTGAGTCAAACTGACGGCCAGACGCTGGTCCGAAGGGTCCAATGACTCGAACGGGTACTCGAGATGACCGAGCGTTCGCAGGAGCATTTCGAGACGGATAGACCGTGTCCCTCGCGTTACCCAGTCCTGTCCGGCATCAACCGGAATGGCGACGGCCGTGCGCGGGCACTCGTGCATCGACGCCTTGTGGAGGATATGCCGCCGCAGCCGCCGGCCGGCCGCGGTAAGCCGGCATGTGTCCATGCTCCACACTCTCGACGGCCCGATCCGGGCAAAGCCTTTCTTGACCAGACTGGCGGCCAATTGCCGGTCCCGGCGGCCCAGCAGGTCAAAAGGGAGTCCGGCAAAACTGAGCGTTCGGAGCATCATTTCAAGATGGGCAAGCTGTGTTTCCTGTGCCATCCGACGGCGTCCGGTTTTCAACAAGCACCGACAGCCGGAGCAATGGAAAAATCGGGCCGATCGCTTCCTTTCGGCCCGTGGATTGCCGGTTCGATTTCCGCCGGGTTCACACGTCTTATCCAGTCACTTGCGTACGTCTTTCGGCCCTCGCATGCGGCGGCGCCTGGAACGCACAACAGCCCGGTCGCCCCGAAACCTGCTTCGTGACAAAGAGGTAGAGCGCACGTGCCGGCAAAAAACGCCCCAAACGGGTTATTGGAGGAGATTTCGGAAGGCCGTTGCAAATATGCCATCGCGCCCCGCGGCCGGAGCGGCTGACCGCCGCCGGAGCTGGTTGTGCGAAGCTCTGCGCTCGACGTGCCGCCGCAGCCGCCGGCCGGCCGCGGTGAGCCGGCAGGTATCTATGCTCCACACCCGTGACGGCCCGGTCCGGGCAAAGCCCTTTCTGATCAGACGGCTGGCCAGCCGCTGGTCCTTGTGGCCCAACAGCTTGAGCGGGAACCCGGCACGACTGAGCGTTCGGAGGAGCATTTCCAGGCGGGTGCGCTGAATGCCCTGTGCGACCTTCCGGCGTCCGACATCAACCCGGAAGATGTCCGTTGTCCATCCAATTCCGAAAACTGAAGTCCTGAGAAAACCGGCTGATCGCATCCTGTCCGTCGGTGCTCGGAAAGCAGACCATGCCGGGCCGTCCCGATTCCTGCTTTCCAACGAACATTTAGTGAGCCCTCGCCCACAATGAACGCTCCAAACGGGTCATTGGTGGATGTTTCCGGAAGCCGTTGCAGTTATGCCGTCCGACCCCACGGCAGGCGTGGCCGCGGTCGACGCCCGATACGGCCCGTTCCGGGCAAGGCCCTTTCGATCAAACCGCCTGCTTCTCAATCCAGTCCGTGATGCAGGGAACGGGATCGCATGTGCCATGCTCGAAGGTGAACTCTTCCTCGGCGAAGTCGACGACGATCTCGAGATATTCAAGCCAGAGCCGCACCGCGTCGGCCCCAATGTCAAGCGTGCCGCCCTTGCGCGGCAGGGCATTGTAATAGGCAATTGTCTTGCGGGTGAGAAGGACGTCGCCGAAATCCGTACTGGCCGTACCTTTTTGGGTGTCTATCGCTACATCGTCCATGTGGCCGGACTCGCGTAAACCACCTGTCTTGGTGCCGTCGATTGAAGGTTGTATTTCGTCGGTCATGCAGTCCTGCCGATGCGATACATGCCTTGGCCATCCGCGGAGATTTCAGGGACGCCAACGCAAGAACACGATTGGCCCCGCGACGGGAGCGGCCGGGCGGTCTTGCCCGGCTGGTCCGCTCCCGCGCGGGGCCTTCGGGTACCCCTCAGAACGTCCGTAACCCCTTGACGAAGATGCCGTGGGTCTCGGTGTCGTCGGAGAAACGGCCCTCGTAACCGACCGAGACCGTGGCCGCCTCTCCACGGAACAGGGTCAGCCCCGCCTCCAGGTCGGCATACACGTCGTCGAACTCGGAACTCGTCTGGAACGCGCCAACGCCCGCCGGGGCGGCGGTGAAGCTCGCCAGCAGCGACTGGTCGGTGTCGCTGTAGAAGGTGACGCCGGCGCGCACATAGGGCCGGATCGCCCGCCCATAGCCTTGGTCGATGGTGGTGCCAAGCTCGAGCGCCGGGCTCACCGAGAAATACGTCTCGTCGGATCCACCTACGTTGAGGTTGGCCGCGCCACCACCGGTCTCGTCGACCGCCTCGCGGTCGATGCGTGTCACGTTCACATCGACGAACGGCTTGGCGTACCAGGACCTGCCGCCCATCAGATAGGCCGCATGGAAGGTGGCCCCCATATGGTCCACATCGTAGCTGGAACTGGCGATCCCGTTGAAGCCGCCGATGCTGATCGGCCGCGTCACGTCGGTGTCGCCGGTGCCGACGGAGCCGGCCAGCGCCAGCAGGGTCCGGCCCGACTGATACTTGATGACGCCGCCGAGCATGTAGCGGTCGCTGTCGGCGGTCTCACCCGTATCCGTGTCGAGGCTGGCGTCCTCATAGGCGCCGGCGAAGCCGAGGGTCCATCTCCGCGCGACCGCCACCTGGACGCCGCCGGAGAAGCCGTGGGCGTCTTCCTCGTAGCCGCCATGCTCGCTGGTCCCGTCGCGTTCGCTCCAGCGCCCGTCATAGCGCAGCCACACGCATCGGCCCTGGCTGATCGCGGTGTAGCCGGGCCCCGCCTTCGGGCAGCTCAGCACCTTGTCGTTGAAGCGCTCCGCGGCGAACAGGGCCGCCGTCTCGGTGTTGAGATAGACCTCGGGGATGAGCTGATCGAGCGCGGCGACATAGTCCGGGACCGTCTGTACGTCGTTGAGCAACGCGTCGACAACCGGGGCGAGCTCGCCGACACCGGACTCGACCGCGACATTGAAGTCGTCGGCGACTCGGGTCTGATTCTCGTTGAGACGAGCGGCGGCCGGCGAAAAGTCGATGTCGGTGTTCAGCACCACGTCGTTGGCGTTCGGGAACGACAAGGACGCCTGCAGCGCCGGGCTGGCGATCACCAGCCCAAGGCCGTTGTCGGTGGCGCCGCCGCCGGCCGTGACGATGGTGTTGGACTGCGGGCCCAGCACCGGATTGACCGCCTGCACCCGCACGGTGCCGGCCAAATCCGCGGTTTCCGACACATTGATGCGGTCTGCGGTCCCCGCCGCGCCGTCCACGTCCACATCGATGACGCCGGTTGCGGTCTGGATCAGGCTGCCCGTCAGCGCGGTGGGCGCAACCGTGCCCACACCGCCCGGCGAGAGCGTGCCGGCGTTGTTCAGCAGGTTGCCCGCACCAAGATCGATCGTCCCGCCCGGGTTGAACAGTCCACCAACCTGATTGTCGAACAGGTTGTTACCGCCGCCGGTTGTCACGACGTTACCCGTGACCGTGCCGGTGTTGTTGATGGTCGTACCGGTCACGCTGTCAGTGAATATGGCATCGGTGCCGCCGGTGATGGTGCCGCCGGCGAGGTTGGTGATGATGATGTCGCCATTCCCGGAGGACGCGGAGACGCCGACATTGTTGCCGTCGATCGTGCCGCCGTTCGTGGTGATGTCGATGCCAGCCAGCCCGGTTGCGGAAATGCCTATGTCAGCCGCATCGATATTGCCTGTCAAAAACACGCTCACAATGCCGCTGGCCGCGTTTGCGGAAATGCCCGTCGAATTGGCCGCAGAAATATCGCCTTCATGCGTGATGTCGATGTCGCCGCTGACAGAGCGGGCGAGTATGGCTTCAGCCGCCTCGGAACGGATTTCTTCCCTCGATGTGATCACGATACTTTGAGATGCGCGGGCGAAGATGCCCCGCTCGTATGCATCGATGTTGCCCGTGGAGTCGACCACGATCGAGCCGGCGCCGGAATCCGCCAAGATGCCGCTCGCCGATTCCGATGCAATATCGCCGATCGACGTGACGAAGACATCTGTAGCTGCCTCTGCGACGATGCCATCTGAATATGCGTTGATGTTGCCCGCAGAGGACACGGTCGTGTCACCGAACCCCGAGGTGGCCGAGATGCCGGTGCCGCCGGCAGCAATGTTGCCGGCCGAGGTGACGTTAACGTCCAGACCCGCATCGGCATCAATCCCGTTCCGGTCGGCATCGATGTCGCCCGTGGAGGACACGGTCGTCATGCTGATCGCGGAGGAGGCGGAGATGCCGTCACGGCCGGCGAGAATGTCGCCGAACGAGTTGACGTCAACGTCCTGATCGGACTCGGCCAGGATCCCGTCGCGGCCGGCCTCGATGTTACCCGCGGAGAATATGAACGCGAAGTCGTTATCGGAGGAGACGGAGATGCCGTCGCGGCCGGCAGAGATGTTGCCACCCCACACAACACTAATGTCCATACCGGCGCGGGCGAAGATGCCGTCGCCACCCGAGCTGATGGCGCCCATGGCGGACACGGCCGTGATACCGTTCGAGGAACTGGCGAAGATGCCGTAGTTGCCTGTGGCAACAATGCCGCCGTTCCACTGGACCTCGACCTCCTGATCCGCTTGGGCGGATATGCCGTCCGCACCTGCGGTGATATCACCCGTGGCGGATATGACGACGAAGTCGGCGTTGGTGAAGATGCCGGTGCCGCCGGCATCAATGTTACCGCTCCACTCGAGCTCACTGAAGCTACCCGCTTGGGCGGATATGCCGTTGGCATCTGCGGTGATATCACCCGTGGCGTACATGACGACGGAGTTGGAGTTGGTGGAGATGCCGGTGCCGCCGGCAGTAATGTCGCCGGCCCAGTCGAGGTTGATGTCGCTATTCGCTTGGGCGGATATGCCGTTGGCATCTACAGTGATGTCACCCATGGCGTTCACGGACGTTGAGCTGTCCGCGGAGACGGCGGAGATGCCGTCTCCTGTAACCGAAGCAATGTTGCCGTCCGAGGTGACGGAGACGCTCAGACCCGCGTTGGCAACGATCCCGGTGCCGGAGGCGGTGATGTCGCCCGTGTGGTCGATGGTGACGCTGCTGCCGTTGGAATCGGCGAGGATTCCGGCGGCGCCCGCTCCGCTCGTGATAATCCCGAACGGCGCGCCGGGCCCGTTCGTGGTGTCGGAATTGATCGTGATGCTTGCAGCCGAATTGACGAAGCGGATGCCGTCGATGCCCGCGGCCGGCACAATGTCCGAGACCAGGTTATTCACGTTGAGCGTGGTGACATTCTCAGCGACCGGATCGAAGTCGGCGCCGGGGTCAGCAGAGCCGGTGATACCGTCCGACTGGTTGCCCGAACAGGTGGCCACACCGCCAACCGAGAGATCACACAGATCCGGCGCGGCCAGCGCGGCGCGGTCCTGGCCCAGCATCAGCGCGCCCGCAGCCACGGTGCCCAGCAGCACGGTGCGCCAGGCCGGCAAGGTCGAAGGCACAGAAGGAATGAAAAGGCGCCGGTTCTGGATGTGATTTGTTGCGCCCATGCGATCAGACGGCTTGAAACTCGTGTACATTGACTCCCCCTCCAAACACTGGTTGTATTTTTTACGCGCTCAACTTGAGCGTTATTGGCAGCACGCACCCAAACCGGGTTGAAAACTGCGTGTACGCATCATTCTATTGTCGTAGCCTCGGCCAAGAACGACCCGTATGGGTTAACGGCGGAGATTTCCGGCGTGTATTGCAGATGTATCGCTGAGCGCGGGGAGTTTCTGTCTTCGTCATTCCCGCCCCCGCCTGCGCGGGCACTTCACCCTCGTCATTCCCGCGAAGGCGGGAATCCAGATGTGCCGTGCCACACATGTCGCCGCTAAAAGCTGGATCCCGGATCGCGCGGCGGAATTGGAACACAGGCTGACCGAGCGCACGGGCCGCCGCTTGTCCGGGATGACGGGTGGAGAATGTTGGTTCATTCCGGACAAAAGCTCTCAACCGTCATTCCCGCGAAGGCGGGAATCCAGATGTGACGTGCCACATGCATCGCCGTTAAGACTGGATCCCGGATCGCGCGGCAGATTGCGACCACGGGCTGACCAACCGCACGGGCTGCCGCTTGTCCGGGATGACGGGTAGAGGATGTCGGAGCGCCGGGACTGATCCTCAGCCTTCATTCCCGCCCGCTATCGGATGCACCTCATGACCGCATCGGCGAACAGGGACGGCGCCTCGATCATCATGAGGTGGCCCGTCTCGGCAATGTTTATCCTCGCGCGACACAACTGATTGGCCCAATCCGGCGTATCCCACCCTGCCGAGGACCGGGCTCCGGCTATGAGATGGACCGGCGTGTCCGAAGCCATGAGGTCGCGCATGCCCTTCAGGTAGCTGTCGTGCCCGGTTGCCGCGACCACGGCCCTGGCCTGCGCCTTGATCGTCGATGCCGGTTGATTGTTCAGCCATTCGACCGCGACGCGGGACGTCAGCTCCGTCGCCTCCGCGACCGCTGCATTCATCCATTCATCCGGCTCGGCGCGATACCCATCGACGATGTCCTCGACTTCGGCATCGGATTTCTGCGCGATCTGCCCCGACCAGAAGGCGTCTTTCAGAGTGAAGTTGCCTTCGACGCTGATGTAGCTCGCGACCAGGTCGGGGCGCTGCATGGCCACAAGAGCGCTGACCGCGCCGCCCACGGAGTGGCCGATCAGGTGGACCGGCCCGCTGTGGACTTGCCCGATATGTGAAATGACGTGATCCGCCTGGTTCTGAAGCGTCAGCCCGGCGGTATCGGCGTCGGCGTGGTCGCCGTAGCCGAGCAGGTCCGGCGCCGAGGTGACGCACGCGGTGAACGCGGCGTGCACCTCCGGAACCTTGAGGTGACCAAACAGTCCATGGACGAAAACGAGCGCCGTCATGAGGAAACTCCGGGGAACCGGCTAGAAGGCCTTTGCCACAAAAAATAACCCATATGGGTTATTGGCGGAGATGTGCCGAGAATGTTGCGAAAACGCAATCGGCCCGCCCCCGCACGGGCGGGGGCGGGCTTCTGCCGGAATCCGGCACGGCTTTGCCTGGTCTTGTGCTGGATCCCGTAACGCCGATCGTTTGTTTCGCGCGCCTCCGGCGCGACGCGCACTGTCCGGGTTGACGGTTGAGGGCCCGCCTGCACTTCACCCTCGTCATTCCCGCCTCCGCCTGCGCGAGGGCAGGCTTCGGCGGTCGAGGGTGAGTCCCGGTACTCCGACATACCCCACGTGTCATCACCGGGCTTGTCCCGGTGATCCATCCCGTGACCTCGCCACGCGCTGAGACGCCAGTGGCATGGACCCCCGGACCCGCGCGATCCGGGATCCAGTCTTTAACGGCGATGCGTGTGGCACGTCACTTCTGGATTCCCGCCTTCGCGGGAATGACGACAAGAAGAAGCGTCCGCCCGTGACACGTCATATCTGGACTCCCGCCTTCGCGGGAATGACGAGGGAAGAACTGCCCCCGCCCCTAGAACGTCCGCGATCCCTTGATGAAGATGCCGTGGCTCTCGACGTCGTCGGAGAAGCGGCCCTCGTAGCCGGCGGAGACCGTGGCGCTCTGCCCGCGGAACAGGGTCAGCCCAGCCTCAAGGTCGGCATACACGTCGTCGAACTCGGAAGAGGTCTGGAACGCCCCCACACCCGCCGGGGCGGCGGCGAAGCGCGCCAGCAGAGACTGGTCGGTGTCGCTGTAGAAGGTCACGCCGGCGCGGATATAGGGCCGCACCATCCCGCCATTGCCACGGTCGATGGTGGTGCCAAGCTCGAGCGCCGGGGTCACCGAGAAATAGGTCTCGTCCGATCCCGACACGTTGAGATTGGCCGCACCACCGCCCGTCTCCTGTGCCGCCTCGCGGTCGATGCGCGTCACGTTCACATCGACGAACGGCTTGGCGTACCAGGACCCGCGGTCCATCAGATAGGCCGCGTGGAATGTGGCCCCCATATGGTCCACGTCGTAGCTGGATCTGGCGGTCGCGTTGAACCCGCCGAAGTCGAACGGCCGCAACACCTCGGTGTCGCCATATCCCACCGAACCGACAAGCGCCAGCAGGGTCGGTCCCGACTGATACTTGATCACGCCGCCGAGCATGTAGCGGCTCGAATCCGCCTCCTCGCCGACATCGGTCTCGAGGTCGGCATTCTCGTAGGCGCCGGCGATGCCGAGGGTCCATCTCGGCGCAACCGCCACCTGGGCGCCGCCGGAGATGCCGCGGGCGTCCTCGTCGAAGCCGATGTTCTCAAACGTGCCGTCGCGGTCCATCCAGCGCCCGTCATAGCGCAGCCACATGCACTGGCCCTGGGAGATCGCGGTGTAGCCGGGTCCCGCCTGCGGGCAGCTCAGCAGCTTGTCGTTGAAGCGCTCCGCGGCGAACAGCGCGGCGGTCTCTGTGTTGAGATAAACCTCCGGGATGAGCTGATCGAGCGCGGCGATGTAGTCCGGCACCGACACGATGCCGTTCAGCAGCGCATCGAGAACCGGAGCGAGCCCGCCGCCGCCGGCGTCAAAAATCTCGTTGAGGTTGCCCGCCAGGTTGGTCTGGTTCTCGTTGAGATCGACCGCGTCCGGCGCGAAGTTGACCTCGGTGGTCAGCACCACGTCATTGGCGTTCGGGAAGGCGAGCGACGCCTGAAGGGCCGGACTTGAGAGCACGCTGAGACCGTTGTCGGTGGTGCCGCCCGCCGCCGACAGGATGATGTTCGACTGCTCGCCGGGCGCCGCGCCTTGCACCTGCACCCGGACGGAGCCGGCGAGGTCGGCCGTCTCGGTCACGTCGACCCGGTCCGCGGTTCCCGCCACCCGGTCGACATCCACCTCGAAGACACCGGAACCGGTCTGGGTGAGGTTGCCCGTCAGCGCCGTCGCCGAGACCGTGCCCACACCGGCCGGCGACAGCGTGCCGGCGTTGCGCAGCAGGTTGCCGGCGCCGAGGTCGACGCTCACACCGGAATTGAGCAGCCCGCCGTCCAGATTGTCGAACAGGTTGTTGCCGCCGGTGAGTGACACATCGCCCGTGACCGTGCCGGCATTGTTGACCGTCGCGCCCGTGGCGGTGGCAGTCGTTATGGCGAGCGTGTTGCCGGTGATGATGCCGTCGGCGAGGTTGTTGATGACAGCGCCGGCATTGTCCGATTGCGCCAGGATGCCCGAATTGCCGCCGTCGACCGTGCCGCCGGATGTGGTGATGTTCACGCCGGCCGCGCCGTTCGCCAGAACGCCGTATTGCGCGACATTGATGTCGCCGGTGCTGTTCACATTGACGTCTGCGCTGGAGCGGGCCTCAATACCGATGTCGGCGTTCGTGATATTGCCAACGGACGTCACGTTCGCCGTTTCGAGCGCGTTGGCGTAGATCCCCCTCAAGCCTGCGGTGATATTGCCCGTGGAGGACACGGTCGCTGTGCTGGCGTTGGAAACCGCGAAGATCCCGTCCAGGTCTGCGGCGATGTTGCCCGTGGAGGACACGGCCGCCGTGATGCCGCTGGAAATCATCGCGATGCCGTTTCCGGCCTCCGAGGACACATTCCCTTCCGACGTCACCTGGACCCCGCCGACGCCAATGGCCTCGATGGCGTTGTTGAGCGCGCTGACGTTGCCGATGGAGGATATGGTCACGGCGCCGTTCACGGAAGCGGCGGAGATGCCGATTGATGTCGCCGAGGAAACGTTGCCCCGCGAGGTGATCTGGACTCCCGCCGGCCCCGCTACCGTGATTCCGAATTCTTCGGCTTGAATGTTCCCCGTCGAGGTGATTTCGACGGAACTGTTGTCCGAAACGGCGGCGAGGCCACTCGCCCCGGCCGTGATGTCGCCGTTCGAGTTAATAGTGATCGCCTCGGCGGCAACCACGGCCACGCCGGACAGACCGGCATCGATGTCGCCGGTGGAGGATATGCCGACCGTGCCGGCGGTAGAGAGTGCGTTGATGCCGTCCAGGCCTGCGGAAATGAGGCCTTGCGACGTGACCTCAGCGCCCTGGCCCGCAACGACATCAATACCTTCGGCAACGCTCGAAGTGATGCTGCCCGAGGAGTAGACGCTCGCACTGCCAGCAGGCGCGTCCACGTTGATGCCGCCCGTAAAGGCGGAGATATCACCGATGGACGTGACTTGAACCGACGCAGTAAGGCTCTCGGCGCGAATGCCCCTCACGGTTGAGGTGATGTCGCCGGTGGATGTGACCTCGACGGAACCGGCATTCGAGCGGGCGCGAATTCCGCTATCGGCTCCACCCAGTATCGGCGGACCCGTAACAACGATGTCACCTGTGGACACCACCTCGATGGCACCGCTGTCTGCGACAGCCCGAATTCCGGCGTTGCCACCGGTGATGCCGCCCGTTGAGGAGACGGTCACCGTGCCGATGGCGGAATATGCGTAAATGCCATCCTCGTTCGCAGCGTTGATGTTCCCGACCGACGTCACCTGAACGTCCTGTGCCGCGCCCACGATGATGCCGTTAGCGCCTGCATCGATGTTCCCGACCGACGTCACCTGAACGTCCTGGTACGCGCCCACGATGATGCCGTTAACGCCTGCATCGATGTTGCTGGTGGCGGTAATCTCCACGCTGCCTAGGAGCGCGAGCCCCCTGAAGCCGTCGGCTTCGGAGGTGATGTCCCCGGTGTGGATGATGGTGACATCAGTTCCAACTCCAGTGGAAGCGCCGTAGACGCCATGGCCCAACGCGCCGGTGGTGATGATTTCGAACGGTCCGCCCGGCCCGTTCGTGGTGTCGGAGTTGATAAGAACATTGCCCGTAGAACCAAAGCCAATCCCTGGGACATCCACCGCCGGCGTGATGTTCGCACTCAGATTGGTGACGTTGAGGATCGTTTTATTGTCACCGGCCGGGGGCGGCTCCGGATTGAAGTCAGAACCAGGGATATTAGAGCCCGCGACACCGTTGGACTGGTTGCCCGAGCAGGTGGCGATAGCGGGAACCAGGAGATTGCAGCTATCCGGCCCGGCCAGCGCGGCGTGATCGTGGCCGAGCATCAGGGCGCCGGCCGCCACCGTGCCCAGCAGCGCGGTACGCCAGGCCGGCAGGGTTGCCGGCGAAGGCGAAGATGAACCGGGCCGGCGACTGCCGCAATATTCGGCAATCTCAGTATCAGACGGTTTGTCGAACGTTTTCATTCAAGACACCCCCAGCAAAAGTTGCATTTGCTTCAAGTGTGCAACCTGAAATGCATGCATGGCTTGCACCTGAGTCGGTGCGAACACTTTCCTGAATGAAACTGTTATTGGGAGAGGGCCCGCCAAGAACGACCCATACGGGTCATTGGCGGCGATTTACGGAGAGCGTTGCAAAAATGTCGATGGGCGTGTGTGGGTGTCTGCGCAAGCGGGCACAGTCCTTGGTCCGATCGCCCTTCATCCTGAAATTCCCGCGAAGGCGGGAATCCATGTGTGACGTGCCACACGCATCGCCGATAAGAACTGGATCCCGGATCGCGGGCCGGGTCAAACGCCATGCCTCACGCATCGCCGTGCCCGGCTGGGTGGTTCGCTCCCGCGCAGGGCCGTCGGGTACTCCCTAGAACGTCCGTGTGCCCTTGACGAAGATGCCGTGGCTCTGGACGTCGTCGCCGAAGCGGCCCTCATAGCCGGCGGAGACCGTGGAGTCCTGGCCGTTGAACAGGGTAACACCGGCCTCAAGGTCGGCATACACGTCGTCGAACTCCGAGGATGTCTGGAACGCGCCGACACCCGCAGGCGCGCCGACGAAGCTCGCCAGCAGCGACTGGTCGGTGTCGCTGTAGAAGGTGACGCCGGCCCGCACGTAAGGCCTTATCGCCCGCCCGTAGCCCTGGTCGATGGTGGCGCCGAGTTCAAGGGCGGGCGTGACGGAGAAATAGGTCTCGTCCGAGCCCGACACGTTGAGGTTGGCCCCACCGCCGCCCGTCTCCTGGACCGACTCGCGGTCGACATGGGTGATGTTCACATCGACGAACGGCTTGGCGTACCAGGTTCCGCGGTCCATCAGATAGGCCGCATGGAAGGTGGCCCCCATATGGTCCACGTCGAAGCTCGATCTGGCGGTCGCATTGAACCCGCCGAAGTCGAGCGAGCGCGCCACGTCGGTGCCGCTGGTGCCGACGGAACCGACCAGCGCCAGCAGGGTCGGCCCCGACTGGTACTTGATGACGCCGCCGAGCATGTAGCGGTCCGAGTCGGCGGATGCACCCGTGTCGGTGTCGAGATCGGCGTTCTCGTAGGCGATAGCCACGCCGAGGGTCCATTCCGGCGCGACCGCCACCTGGGCGCCGCCGGAGAAGCCGTTGGCGTCTTCCTCGAAACCGATGTTCTCGCTGGTCCCGTCGCGGTCGCTCCAGCGTCCGTCATAGCGCAGCCACATGCACTGGCCCTGGGAGATGGCGGTGTAGCCGGGCCCCGCCTGCGGGCAGCTCAGCAGCTTGTCGTTGAAGCGCTCCGCGGCGAACAGCGCCGCGGTCTCGGTGTTGAGATAGACCTCCGGAATGAGCTGATCGAACGCGGCCAGGTAGTCCGGCACCGTCACGATGCCGTTCAGCAGAGCGTCGATCACCGGAGCGACCCCGCCGACACCGGCGGCGAAGATGTCGTTCAGGTTCTCCCCCAGATTGGTCTGGTTCTCGTTGAAAACGATGACGGCGCCATCCCCTTCAGGTTCAGCTCCGGGATCAGCGCCTGGACCACCAGGACCGGGAGGATCGCCGGGACCAGCAGGCGGCAGGAAGTTGATGTCGGTGTTCAGCTCCAGGTCGTCGCCGTTGACCGACAGCTCGGCTTGCAGCGCCGGGCTGGCGTCCACGCCGAGGCCGTTATCGGTGATGCCGCCGGCGGCCGAGAGGATGACGTTGGTCTGCGGGCCCGTCACGTCGCCGATCGCCTGCACCCGGACATTGCCGGCGAGTTCCGCTGTTCCCGAAACGTTGATACGATCGGCGGTCGTGTTCGCCTCGTCGACGTCGACCTCAAAGACACCGGACTCGGTCTGGACGAGGTTGCCCGTCAGCTCAGTCGTCTCGACCGTGCCCACGCCACCCGGCGACAGCGTGCCGGCGTTGTTCAGCGCCCCGTTCGCTTCGAGATTGACGGTCGCACCAGAGTTGAACAGCCCACCCGTCTGGTTGTTGAAAGCGTTGTTGCCAAAACCGTTGATGAGTCTGACGTTGCCCGTAACGATGCCGGCATTGTTGACTGTCGTACCCGTCGCGCTGTCAGCAACAATGGCACCGTTGCCACCGGTGATGGTTCCGCCGTCGAGGTTCTCGATCGTGACACCGCCGCCCGAAACGGCGTCCACGCCTACAATGTCGCCGTCCACTATCCCCCCGGACGTGGTGATGCTGACATTTGTCTGTCCGTCCGCATTGATGCCGAAGTCAATCGCATCGATATTGCCCGTGGAATTCACCGTTACGCTACCGTTCGTCGAATCGGCCTCGATGCCGTCTGCCGTCACCGACGTGATGCCGCCCACTGACGTCACCTGCACGTCCAGCTCCGCCGCAGCGATAATACCGGAAAAGTCACTGTCGATTTCGCCGGTGGAAGACACGACCACGCCGCCCAAGGTCGAGGTGGCGAAGATGCCATATCCAAATGTCGAGTCCAGATCGCCCACAGACGTCACCTCGGCGTCCTGGTTTGAAAGGGCGCGGATGGCATGTCCATTTGCGTTGATGTCGCCCGTAGAAGACACGGTCACTTGGCCGGCATCGGAGTCGGCGAGTATACCGTTAAACGAAGATGATGTGATGTCGCCTTCCGACGTGACCTGAACGTCCTGCTCCGCCGCGGCGAAGATGCCATCCAGCTCAGCATCGACGTCGCCCGTGGAGAAGACAGTCACGCTACCCAGGAGCGAGAAGGCGTCGATACCCCGCCTCGCCGACGAGGTGATGTCACCCTCCGACGTCACCAGAACGTTCTGGCTTGCCTCGGCGGAGATGCCCTCTTCTGCTGCGGAAATGTCGCCGGTGACGGTGATGTCCACACCTAACACGCCCAAGAAGGACGAATATCCCCGAATACCAATGCCGCTGGCAGAGATGTCGCCCGTGTGGTTGATGACGACTGTGCCGACGACCGAAGAGCCATAGATGCCATCGGCGCCTGGCCCGCTCGTGATGATCTGAAACGGTTCATCGAGCCCGTTCGTTGTATCGGAAATGATCGTGACATTGCCGTTGGACTCGAAAAAGATGCCGCTGACACCGGGTCCCGGAGCAATGTTCTGATCCAGATTGTTGACGTTGAGGGTGATGATATTGTCGTCGGCCGGATCCGGATCAAAGTCACCGCCCCCGGCAGGGTCGCCCACGATACCGTCGGACTGGTTGCCGGTGCACGTGGCCTCGAAGGCAACCGCCATGAGATCGCAGCTATCCGGCCCGGCCAGCGCGGCGTGGTTCTGGCCCAGCATCAGCGCGCCCGCCGCCACGGTGCCCAGGAGCGCGGCACGCCAGGCCGACAAGGTTGACGGCGTCGGCGAAGATGAAACGGGCCGGCGGTCGCCGGAATTATTGGCGATCACAATATTCTGCGGTTTTCCGAACGTTTTCATTCAAGACACCCCCAGCAAGAGTTGCATTTGCTTCAAGTGTTCAACTTGAAATGCATGCATGGCTTGCACCTGAGTCGGTGCGAACACTTTTCTGAGTGAAACTGTTATTGGGGGAGCGCCAGACAAGAACGACCCATACGGGTCATTGGCGGAGAATTCCGGGGACTGTTGCAAAAATGCCGACAGGGGGTCAGGCGGCAGGCGCAGGGGTATTACTTTCGTCATTCCCGCGAAGGCGGGAATCCAGTGTGACGTGCCACACCCACCGCCGTTAAAGACTGGATCCCGGATCGCGCGGCGGGTTGAGACCACGGGCTAACCGATCGCTCTGGCCGCCGCTTGTCCGGGATGACGGGTGGAGATTGTCGAAGTGCCGGGACTCGCCCTCAACCCGTTAATTGGTCCGCTCCCAATCCCGAAATTCCCGCGAAGGCGGGAATCCATAAGTGACGTGCCACACCTATCGCCGTTAAAGACTGGATCCCGGATCGCGCGGCAGATTGAGACCAAGGGCTGACCGACCGCACGGGCCGCCGCTTGTCCGGGATTTCAGGTGTTATCTAGCCGTCCCCCACCCCTCTAGAACTTCCGGGTGCCCTTGACGAAGAGGCCGTGGGTCTCGGTGTCGTCGGAGAAGCGCCCCTCGTAACCGCCCGAGATCGTTCCGAGGTCGCCGTGATGCACGATAATCCCCGCCTCCACGTCGGCGAAGAGCCTGTCGAACTCCGACGTGATCCGGAACGCCCCGACGCCCGAGGGGGCCGCGGCGAAGCGCGCCTGCAGGGCCTGGTCGGTGTCGCCGTAGTAGGTCGCGCCGGCGCGGACGTAAGGCCGGATCGCCCGCCCGTTGCCCTGATCGAAGGTCACGCCGACCTCGAGCGCCGGGCTGACCGAGAAATAAGTCGTGTCGCCGCCGGCGATGTTGAGGCTGGCGGCGCCGCCACGCTCGCGCGCCGTCTCGCGGTCGATATGCGTCACGTTCACGTCGACGAACGGCTTCGCGTACCAGGTCCCGCGGTCCATCAGGTAAGCCGCGTGGAACGTGACCCCCATATGGTCCACGTCGAAGGTGGATGTCGGCACGTCGCTGAAACCGCCGAAGCGGATCGGCCGTGTCATGTCGTATTCGCCGAAGCCGAAGGAGCCGCCGAGCGCCAGCAGGGTCGGGCCCGCCTGGTACTTGAGGACGCCGCCGAACATGTAACGCTCCGCCGTCGCCGTGACGCGGGTGTCGGTGTCGAGCCGGCCGTCCTCATAGGCGGCGGCAATGCCGAGGGTCCAGTCCGGCGCAATCGCCACCTGACCGCCGCCCGAGATACCGTATGTCGCCTCCTGGAAGCCGATGTAATTGCGGGTGGAGTCCCGGTCGAGCTCGCCGTCGTCGTAGCGCACCCACAGGCATTCATCCTGCGAGAGGGAGGCGAAGGCGGAGACGGCCCGGGGGCAACCGTCCATCATCCGGTCGTTGAACCGCTCCGCCGAATTCAGCGAGCCGGTCTCGGCATTGAGATAGGCCTCCGGAATGAGCTGGTTCAGGGCATCGAGATAGTCCGCTATCGACAGCAGACCCAGCAGCCCGTCGAACAGCGGCCCGAGGCCGCCTCCGCCCTCTTCGAGCGACTCATTGAGGTTTTCGCCGACTTCGTCCTGGTTGGGGTTTTCGCCGAAATCCGGGGGCGTGAAGTCGATACCGACGCTCAGCACCACGTCGGTCGGGTTCGGAAACAGCAACTCGGCCTCCAGAACCGGGCTCGTGAGATCCAGGGCGAGATTGTTGTCCGTGGTTCCGCCGTCCGCACGCAGAATGAGGTAGGTCTGCTCACCATCAACCGGGTTGACCACCTCCACCCGGACATTGCCGGCGAGCTCCGCGGTCTCGGTCGCATTGATCAGGTCCGCCGTTCCGGCCGCTGCGTTCACGTCCACCTCGAAGACGCCGGTGCCGGTCTGGACGATGCGGCCCGTCACAGCCGTGGTCGCGACGGTGCCCCGCCCGCCCGGCGACAGGGCGCCGGCGTTGCGCAGCAGGCCGCCCGCGCCGAGGTTGACGCTCGAGCCGGTCTCGAAGCGCCCGCCGGCCAGATTGTCGAACACGTTGTTGCCGGCGCCGCCGGTGGTCAGGACGTTGCCGATCAGCGTGCCGAAGTTGTTGACCGTCGTGCCGGTCACGCTGTCGGATTCGAGGATGTTGGTTCCGCCGGTCATGATGCCCTCGGCGGCATTGTTGATGGTGACGCCGGCGGTGTCGGAGCGCAGGAAGAGGCCCGCGTCGCCGCCGTCGATCGCCCCGGAATTGTCGAGCGTGACGTCGCCCGCGCCGATGGCGTAGACGCCGTTGATGCCGCCGTCGATCGTGCCGCCGGAGAAGTTCTCGATGATGACGCCGGCGCCGGTGGATTCCACCGCGAGGCCCACATTGCCGCCGTCGATGAGGCCGAGGTTCCTGACAGTCATCTCCCCGGCGCTCTCCGAGAACACGGCGCGGTCGCCGCCCGTGATAGTGCCGGCATTGTCGATGGCCGTTTCCGTTGCGCTGGTCGAATAGATGCCGTTGGTGCCGCCGTTGATGGTGCCGCCGGTAAAGTTGTTGATGGTGACGCCGGCGCCGGAGGAGTCCGCCTCGATGCCCGAGGTCCCGCCGTCGACCGTGCCGCCCAACGTGATGACCTCGACCGCGCCAGACCCGGCGGCAAAGATGCCGTCGATGGCGCCGGTGACGTTGCCGTCGGAGGTGACGTTTGTGGCCGCGTTGACGGACTGGGCAAAAATACCGGTCGCGTTGTTGCTGGTGACGTTACCGATCGAGGACACATCGACGTTCTGATCTCCCCGCGCAACGATAGCTGAAACGCCCGCGTCGACGTCTCCGGTTGAACTCAGATCAACCGTGCTGTTGAGAGAAACGGCGTCGATGCCTTGCCCTGTGGTGGCGTCAATATTACCTGTGGATGCGACCTCAACGGCCTCGCCTGCCATGATATCGATCCCGATCTGAGCTGCATCGATATTGCCTTCGGAAGACACGTTTGCTGCACCGTTCAAGGCCGTGACGTCGATGCCGTCCTGGGCCGCATCGATGGCACCGGTGGAGTCGACATTCACTGCGCCATTGGCGGACGCCGCGGAAATGCCGGTCGCCGTCTCGGAGGTGATGTCGGCTACCGACGTGATCTCAACCCCCTGATCGCCGTCGGCGAGGATGCCCGATGTGTTGGCGGAGATGCTGCTCACCGAGTCGGTATCGCTCCCGAGGTCGATGTTGACCGCACCATTGACCGAGGTCGCGGCGATACCGGTTGCCAGCGCGGAGGAGATCGCACCGTCGGCCGTGACATCGGCGTTCAGGAAGGCGATGGCGAAGATGCCGTCCTGTCCGGCGATGATCGCGCCATCGGATGTGACGTCGACCGAATTGCTGTCGGAGAGCGCGTCGATGCCGCGCTGTTCCGCATCGATGGTGCCCGTGGAGGTCACGTCGACCGTACCGCTGAAGGATGTCGCGGAGATGCCGGTCGATGCTACGGAGGTGACATTCCCGTCCGACGAAACCACGACGTCCCGATCCGCTTGCGCAATAAGACCGAGTAGCTGAGCGTCCACGTTGCCGATGGACTCCAGCTCCGCATTGCCATTGTCGGAGGCCGCCACGATACCGTTCTCTCCCGCGTCAACGTTACCGTTCGAGGATACGATCGCGTCCCCGTTAATGGCCTGGGCGACGATGCCCTGCGCCCCGGAAAGGATGTCCCCAAGAGACGTGACCTGGACTGCCTGGGTCGCCGAGGCATTGACGCCAGCGACCACGGCATTGATGTCGCCCGTGGAGGATACGGTCGCGGAGCCGCTGTTCCCGTCGGCGTTGATGCCGATCGACGTCTCGGAGGTGATATCGGCCACCGACGTGATCTCGACCCCCTGGTCCCCGTCGGCGAAGATGCCGTCTGTGAAGGCTGAGATGCTGCTGTCGGAGTTGATATCGCTGCCGAATTCGATAGTGACCGTGCCGTTGTCCGAGCTTGCGTCGATGCCGCTTTCTGCCGTGGAGGAGAGCGCGCCATCGGCGGTGACCTCGACGTTCAGCGCGGCATCGGCGTAGATGCCGTCCGAATCTGCGGTGATATCGCCGATGGAGGTGACGGTTGTGGCCGCGTTGTCGGACTGGGCAAATATACCCCAATTGTTGGCGCTGGTGAGGTTGCCCGCGGAGGACACCACCACGTCCAGATCTCCCCGCGCAACGATAGCTGAAAGGCTGCCGTCGACGTTTCCGGTTGAGCTGACATCGACCGTGCTGCTTGTGGAAACAGCGTCGATGCCTTGCCCCGCGGCGGCGTCAATGTCACCTTCGGATATCACCTGAACCGCCTGGCCTGCGGTGACGTCGATCCCGTCCACGCCTGCGTCGACGGCGCCGGTGGAAGTCACGGTAGCCGCACCGTTCAAGGCCGTGACGTCGATGCCGTTCTGAGCGGCATCAATATCGCCGGTTGAGTCGACGTTGATCGGGCCATTGCCGGACGCCGCGGAGATGCCGGTAGCAGTCTCGGAGTTGATATCGGCCACCGAGGTGATCTCGACCCCCTCGGGCCCGTTGGCGAAGATGCCTCTTGCATAGGCGGAGATGCTGCTCACCGAATCGGGATCGGTGCCGACTTCGATATCGACTGTCCCGCTATCCGATACGGCGCTGATGCCGATTGCGGTCTGCGAGGTGATGGCACCGTTTGACGTGATCTCGACCGTTTGCTCACCATCGACCCAGATCCCGTTTGCGAATGCGTCGATGTCGCCGGTGGAGCTGATGTCGACCGAACCGAAGCTGGAAAGCACGTCGATGCCGTCATTCGACGTGGAGGTGATGTTCCCTATGGACTCGAGCAAGACGTCCTCGCCGGCGACAATCCAGATTCCCCGGTCATCTGCCTCGATGCTGCCTGTCGAGGACACGGTCGCGGCGGCCATGAAAGAAGTATAGGCTACGATACCGCTTGACGTCTGGCTGGTAATGTCCCCCTCGGACGTGATCACAATTGGTCCGACGTCCGAGTCAGCAGAGATTCCCACACTGGTCGCAGTGATGTCGCCCACGGAGTACACGCCGACGGCGCCGAAGACCGCATTTGCATCAATACCCCCGAGGCCGGCGTCAATGGTTCCCTCGTGGTTGATGGTTACACCACCATTTGCCGAAACCACCGAGAGGCCGTCATTCGAGTCGGTCTCAATGTTACCGACCGACGTGACGAGGACGCCCTGGTCCCCGGCAGCGCGGATACCAAACGTGCTCGCGAAAATATTGCCCATGGAGTCCACGGTTGTGCTGCCGTTTTGGGCGAATGCATAAATACCCTCGTCACCGACGTCGACGGTGCCCGATTGGTCGACGACAATGTCGCCGTTGGCGGAGATTGCAATGATCCCGGATCCGCCGGCGTTGCTGGTAATGTCGCCGTCCGATGTGATGGTGACGTCCTGAGCGGCGTTGGCGAAGATGCCGTCCTGGCCCGTGAAGATAGTGCCTGTGGACTCGATAACGATCGTGCTGTTGCCGGAAAGTGCTTCTATGCCCCGCAGTACGCCATTGAGGTTGCCGTTGGACGTGATCTGGACGGCCTCGTCGGCGCCGGCATAGATGGCGTCAAAGTCCGCGGTGACGGTCCCGGTCGAGTTCACGGTGACGTTGTCGTTGTCGGAACTCGCAAAAATGCCGTTGAAGTCCGCGATGACGTTGCCCATGGACGTCACATCCACCGCGCCAAAGGTGGACTGTGCGATGATGCCGTCTCCCAGACCGGAGAGAATGTTGCCGTCCGACGTGACCGTGGTCCCCTGTGCGCCCGCCGCAGCGATACCGGTAAAGTTCGAAGTGATGTTGCCGGTGGAGGACACGGTGGCGACGCCGGAGATCGCGTCGACGTCGATGCCGATGGCGCCGGCGCTGATATTCCCCGTATGATCGACCGTAACGCTGCCCGGACCCGAAGTGGCGGTGATGCCATTGGCGTTTCCCAGCGTATTGATCCCGTGTGGTGCGCCCGGGCCGTTCGTGGTGTTGGAGTTGATGGTGACGTCACCGGTGTCGGATGTGAAAAGAATGCCGGCGGTACCCATCGGCGGGGCAATATCCTGGTTCAAATCGAAGACATTGAGCACGCTATACAACGACGGATCGAAATCATCCGCGTAGAGCGGCGTGGCGCGAATTCCGTCGGACTGATTGCCTGAACAGGAGACGGTAATGCCACTGAAGGAGCAATCATCCGGGTCGGCCAGCGCGGCGTTGTCGTGCGCCAGCATCAGCGCACCCGCCGCCACGGTCCCGAGCAATGCCGCGCGCCACGCCGGCAGGGTCGGCCGCGCGCCCGAGGCCGAACGGGAGACCGAGCCCCCGTTATATGTGATGACGTCGTGATCAGATCTTTTGTTGAGCTTTTGCATCGGACTTCTTTCAAAAGGCTGATCGCATTCCTTCGAATGCGAAATCTTCCAAACCGACCCCTTCAACCAAGACGCGTAAAATAAAAACGAATCTACTCTTGGCGAATACTGGTCCGAGCAAAACGCTAGTGATTTTTGGTTTCTGAAATATTAATTCATGTTTTATATTGATATTTTACAACCGCTAATAAAGTTATATATTTACTACTACTGGAAGTAGAGTGCTTTTTCGGAATAAATATTTGGAAATACTGGGCGCACGCGGCCGCACCGCGGGAACAGTGCGTATCTGCCCGCAAATCAGGGAGGCGCGCTTTGCGCGGCGCGCCTGGAGACACCCTCGTCCGGGTGCCGCCCGCCCTTAAAACTTTCGCGCGCCTTTGACGAAGAACCCGTGCACGTCGTTGTCATCGCCGAAGCGGGCCTCGTATCCCGCCGACATGGTGCCGAATTCGCCGTGGAACACGGTGAGCCCCGCCTCCACATCGGCATGGACGTCGTCAAACTCCGACCGCGTCCGGAACGAACCGACACCGGCGGGTGCGGCGGCGAAGCGCGCCTGCAACGACTGGTCGGTGTCGGCATAGAAGGTGACGCCGGCGCGGACATAGGGCCGCAGGCCGTACCCGTCGCCCCGGTCGATGGTGGCGCCGAGTTCGAGCGCCGGGGTGACCGAGAGGTATGTCTTTTGGGCGCCGGACAGGTTCAGGTTGGCGGCACCGCCGCCGCGCTCCTGCGCCGCCTCGCGGTCGATATGCGTTACGTTCAGATCGACGAACGGCTTGGCGTACCAGGACGTGCGGTCCATCAGATAGGCCGCGTGGAGCGTTGCGCCCGCATGGTGCACGTCGAAGCTCGATCGCGGCGTCGCGTTGAACCCGCCGAAGCTGATCCGCCGCGCCACGTCGTATTCGCCGGTGCCGAAGGAGCCGGCCAGGGCCAGCAGCGCCGGGCCCGACTGATATTTGACGACGCCACCGATCATGTAGCGGTCGGCATCGGCCGAGGCATTGGTGTCGGTATCGATCCGGCTGTCTTCATAGGCGGCAGCGAAGCCGAGGGTCCAGTCGCGCGCGATGGCCATCTGGCCGCCGCCGGAGATGCCGTGGGCGTCCTCCTCGAAACCGATGTTGCTGCGCGTGCCGTCACGATCGAGCCAGCGCCCGTCATAGCGCAGCCACAGGCATTCGCCCTGGGTGATGGCGGTGAGCCCGAAACCGGCTTCCGGACAGTCCAGCATTTTGCCGTTGAACTCTTCCGCGGCGAACAGCGAGGCGGACTCGGAATTGAGGTAGCTCTCGGGGATCAACTGGTTCAGGGCATCGAGATAGTCGGAGACCGAGAAGATACCGCCGACCAGTGCATCGAACAGCGGGCCGAACCCGCCCTCACCGCCGGTCGCGCCAAACAGATCATCGAGATTGTCGGCCACTTCCTCCTGGTTGCCGTTGAGATCGACATCGTCCGGCGTGAAGTCGAGCAATGTGGTCAGCACCACGTCGGTTGGATTGGGGAAGGTCAGCGAGGCCTGCAGGATCGGGCTTGCGAGCACGTCGAGACCGTTGTCGGTCGTGCCGCCCGCCGCCGAGAGGATGATGTTGGAATGCTCGCCGGCTGCGACACTTTGCAGTTCGACCCTGACGGTGCCGTCGAGCTCCGCCGTCTCCGTCACGTCGATCCGGTCGGCGGTACCCGCGGCCTGATCCACGTCCACCTCGAAGATGCCGGCACCGGTCTGGGTGACGTTGCCCGTGACGGCCGTGGTCGAGACCGTGCCGACGCCGCCCGGCGAGAGCGTCCCGGCGTTGCGCAGCGAACCGCCGGCGCCGAGGTCGACGCTGGCGCCGGTGTTGAACAGCCCGCCGGCGAGGTTGTCGAACAGGTTGTTGCCGCCGCCATCGGCGAGCGTCACATCGCCCGTGACCGTGCCGGCATTGTTGACCGTCGTGCCCGTCGCACTGCCGGACAGGATGGCGTAGGTGCCGCCGGTGAGGATGCCGCCGGCAAGGTTGTTGACGGTGACGGCGCCATCGAGAGATATCGCGCCGACGCCCGCCACGTTGCCGTCAATGGCGCCGCCGGAGGTGGTGATGTCGACACCCGCAAGGCCGTTGGCCAAGATACCGTTGGTGGCCGCCGTGATGTTGCCCGTGGACGACACGATCGCGGTGTTTGTACCGGAGAGCGCGGCGATGCCGTCTGACGTCGTGGAGACAATGTCGCCGTCGGAGATGACCTCCACGGATCCGGTGTCCGAAGTTGCACGAATGCCGGTGTCGCCGGCATCGATCACGCCCTCCGATCTGACCTCGACCGCCTGAGCGCCATCCACGTTGATGCCAATCTGCTGTGCGGTGATCGTGCCCTCGGAGACAACGTTGACCGTGCTCATGTCGGACCGGGCGAAGATGCCGTCCAACGACACATCTATGTCGCCCGTCGAGGACACGATCGTCGCACCGCCGGAAGACTGCGCCCGGATTCCGTACCCGGGGAATGGCGCGCCGTTTGTGATGTCCCCCGTGGACGTGACCTGGGTCCCGCTCTGGCCACTGGCAAAAATGCCATAACTGCCGGCGCTGATGTTGCCCTCGGACGATATGACAGCCGTGCCGCCGGCCGAAACAGCGCTAATGCCGGTCGAAATGGCGGCCGTGACGTTCCCTTCCGACGTGATCTGAACCCCGGTCTGGCCCTGAGCAACAATCCCGCTCGCATATACGTCGAGGTTGCCCTCGGACGTCGCGACGATACTGCCGCCACTGGACACGAGAAACATGCCACCCCCGATCCCCGTCGTCGTAATGTCACCTTCCGATCCGATCTCGATGTTCTGAGCCGCGCTCGCGGAAATCCCCATGTTCTCGACCGTGAGGTTGCCCGTTGAGGAGACTTCGATCCCGCCATTTGCGGAGAATGTGGCAATGCCGAACCCCGCCTCGGAGACAATGTCACCCGTCGAGTCCACCTGGACCCCCTGGGCCGCGTTGGCGTCGATGGCGGTATCGCCGGCGAAAACGTTCCCCTCCTGGATAATGGTGACGCCACCATTGGCTGAGACGCCGCGGATGCCGTCGCCTGTCTGCGAGGAGATGACGCCTTCGGACTCAATCTGAACTCCGGCGTCACCGTTGGCGAAAATCCCTTGGTCGTCTGCTACGGTGATATCGCCTCTGGAGAACACCGCGGCGGTGCCGTTGATCGAAAGGACATCGATACCTCTGTACGAATTGGGCCCGATGGATGAAATGTCGCCCGTCGACGTCACCTCCACGCCCAGTTCGCCGCTGGCGAAGATGCCTGTGCTTCCGGGCGAGATGTTGCCCTCGGAGACCACGGTCGTGATGCCGTCGGAAATGATATTCATGCCGAATGCGAAGGCGGACGTGATGTCGCCCGTGGACGTGACCATAACGTCCTGCGCGCCGTTCACGTTTATCGCACCGGCGTATGTATTCAGATCACCGATGGACTCCACGGTCACGCCGGCATTGACGGACACGGCGCCGATGGCCCCCCCATTTGTTGAGGTAATATTGCCCTCCGATGAGATTTCGACCGCTTCATCCGCTGTGGCAACTATCCCCGAAGCGGTTGCGTTGATGTTCCCGGTGAAGGACACGTAAGCGGTGCCGGAGCTGCCGGCAGCCGAGAATACACTGATGCCGCCACCGCCCGAGGTGATATCGCCCGTATGGGACACGCTGACGTTCTCGCCGTCCACATCGATGGCGGTGACGGCTCCAGCCGTTGTGATCTGAACCGGCCCCTCGGGTCCGTCCGTGGTGTTGGAAATCAGAGTCACGTCGCCAGTGGCAGCAAGGGCGATGCCCGGCGCAAGCCCTACGGGTGCGATGTCCTGGGTGAGGTTGTTGACGTTGACAGTGGGAAAAAGGTCAAGGTCGATTTCTCCGCCAAAAGGCGAAGCGACGATCCCGTTGGATTGGTTGCCGCTGCAGACGGCCACTCCGGGAACCGAAATATCGCAGTCATCCGGCCCGGCCAGCACGGCGTTGTCGTGAGCCAGCATCAGCGCGCCGGCGGCCACCGTGCCGAGCAGCGCCCCGCGCCAGGCCGGCAAGGTCGGCCGCGCGCCGGAGGCCGAACGGGAGATCGAACTCCCGTTATATGTGATGATGTCGAGATCAGGTCTTTTGTTCAGCTTTTGCATCGGACTTCTTTCAAAGGGCTGATCGCATTCCTTCGAATGCGAAATCTTCCAACCGACCCCTTCAACCAAGACGCGTAGAGCAAAATCGAATCTACTCTTGGCGAATACTGCTCCGAGCAAAACGCTAGTGAATTTTGGTTTCTGAAGTATTAATTCGTGTTTTATATTGATATTTTACAACTACAAATAATCAAGTATATTTATTACTACTGAAGATAGAATATTATTGTGGGATGAATATTTGAAAATACTGGGCACGCGCGGCCGCACCGCGGGCGCAGCGCATGTCTGCGCGCGGGTCGGGACGGCGCGCTTTGCGCGGCACGCCTGGAGAAACCCTCTCCGGGGTGCCGCCGGGCGCGGCGTGGGCCACAACATTGTTGGGGGGTAATGTGCGACCCACGCACACGCCCGGCGGGCGGTGCAGCCCGCCCCTGGGCTCCTAGAGCCTACTCGACCAAATCCGAGTCAATTCTGTTGCTCGATTGGCGTGTGCGAACCGTTGCCGAAACGGTCGCGGCGCGATGCAGCGCATCGGGCAAGGCCGTTTCGTCGGCGGGCGTCCGCCAATCGGAAACCCGAATGGGACGGGTGGTTTTGCGCCAATCCCGGCGCAAAGTCCCTCGCCCGTACGCCCGGGTACGCGCCACGTGCCTTTGCTTGATCTTGTCACAAAACCGCTCCGTCAGAATGGCTCCGATTTGGTCGAGTAGGCTCTAAAACTTCCGCGTGCCCTTGACGAAGAACCCGTGCACGTCGTTGTCGTCGCCGAAGCGGGCTTCATACCCCGCCGACATGGTGCCGAATTCGCCGTGAAACACGGTGAGCCCCGCCTCCACATCGGCATGGACGTCGTCGAACTCCGACCGCGTCCGGAACGAACCGACGCTCGCGGGCGCGGCGGCGAAGCGCGCCTGCAACGACTGGTCGGTGTCGGCATAGAAGGTGACGCCGGCGCGGACATAGGGCCGCAGGCCGTACCCGTCGCCCCGGTCGATTGTGGCGCCGAGTTCGAGCGCCGGGGTGACCGAGAAATAGGTCTGCTTGGAACCCGACACGTTCAGGTTGGCGGCACCGCCGCCGCGCTCCTGCGCCGCCTCGCGGTCGATATGCGTCACGTTCAGATCGACGAACGGCTTGGCGTACCAGGAATTGCGGTCCATCAGATACGCCGCGTGAAGCGTTGCCCCTGCATGGTGCACGTCGAAGCTCGATCTCGGCGTGGCGTTGAACCCGCCGAAGCTGATCCGCCGCGCCACGTCGTATTCGCCGGTGCCGAAGGAGCCGGCCAGGGCCAGCAGCGCCGGGCCCGACTGATACTTGACGACGCCGCCGATCATGTAGCGGTCGGCATCGGCCGAGGCATTGGTGTCGGTATCGATGCGGCTGTCTTCATAGGCGGCGGCGAAGCCGAGGGTCCAGTCGCGCGCGACCGCCACCTGACCGCCGCCGGAGATGCCGTGGGCGTCCTCCTCGAAGCCGATGTTGTCGCGCGTGCCGTCGCGATCGAGCCAGCGCCCGTCATAACGCAGCCACAGGCATTCGCCCTGGGTGATGGCGGTGAGCCCGAAGCCGGCTTCCGGACAGCTCAGCATGTTGCCGTTGAACTCTTCCGCGGCGAACAGTGAGGCCGTCTCGGTGTTGAGATAGATCTCGGGGATGAGCTGGTTCAGGGCGTCGAGGTAGTCGGAGATCGAGAAAATGCCGTTGATCAGCGCATCGAACAGCGGGCCCATCGCGCCGTCGCCGCCGGTCGCGTCGAAGATGTCGCCGAGATTGTCGCCCACTTCCTCCTGGTTGTCATTGAGACCGACATCGTCCGGCGTGAAGTCGAGCAATGTGGTCAGCACCACGTCGGTCGCATTGGGGAAGGTGAGCGAGGCCTGCAGGATCGGGCTTGCGAGCACGTCGAGACCGTTGTCGGTCGTGCCGCCCGCCGCCGACAGGATGACGTTGGAATGCTCGCCGGCTGCGACGTTTTGCAGCTCGACCCTGACGGTGCCGTCCAGCTCCGCCGTCTCCGTCACGTTGACGCGGTCGGCGGTACCCGCCGCCTGGTTCACGTCCACCTCGAAGACGCCGGCGCCGGTCTGGGTGACGCTGCCCGTGACGGCCGTGGTCGCGACCGTGCCGACGCCGCCCGGCGAGAGCGTCCCGGCGTTGCGCAGAGAACCGCCCGCGCCGAGGTCGACGCTGGCGCCGGAGTTGAACAGCCCGCCGCCGAGATTATCGAACAGGTTGTTGCCGCCGCCATTCACCAGCGCCACATCGCCCGTGACCGTGCCGGCATTGTTGACCGTCGTGCCGGTGGCGCTTTCGGAGTCGATCGCAAGAGTTCCGCCGGTGATCGTGCCGTCGGCAAGGTTGTTGACGGTGACGGCGGCGGTGTCTGAGTTGAGAAAAACACCCACATCGCCGCCGTCGACCGTGCCACCCGACGTGGTGATGTCGACGTCAGCAGCCGAGTCCACCAGGATACCGATGGTGCCCGCTGTGACATGGCCGTCGGATTCCACACTGGCGCCCAGCTCGCCCCGCGCGGTTATACCCCCGAGCGCGGAACTCACATTACCGGTGGAGACGACATCTGCCGTGCCGTTTTGAGAGACGACGTCGATGCCCTGGGATGATTGGGAGGTGACGTTGCCCGTGGATGTGACCTGCACCGCCTGACTGGAGAGGCTCACAATTCCGTCCCGGTCCGCGGTGATGTTGCCCGTGGACGAGATGTCAACGGTGCCGGAGGCGGAATAGGCGCGGATACCGTATGCTGTCGTGGCGGAAACGTTGCCGACCGAGGTGATTTCAACCGCATCCTGCGCGTCGGCGTAGATGCCAGTGTTGTTCGCAGTGATGTCGCCCGTCGAGGACACTTCCACGTTGCCCGAGCCGGAGATCGCCTCGATACCGATCCCCGCCTCCGAGGCAATGTCACCTATGGACGTGACCTGAAGCCCCTGCTGGCCGATCGCATCGATCGCGTTGTCGAATGCGGTGATGTTGCCCATGGAGGAAACGGTCGTCGTGCCGCCGGACGACCGGGCTTGGATACCATTGGCCCCTATGGCGTTCCCGGTGACGAGAATGTCGCCCGTGGACGTCACCTCAACCCCGTTACTGCCGTTGGCGAAGATCCCGTCGGTGGCCGCGGTGATGTCGCCGGTGGAGGAAACGGTCGCAATGTCGCCGGAAGCGTCGATCCCCCGTGCGGTTTCGGAGAGGATGTCACCGACCGACGTGACCTGTACTGAATCATCGCCGTTTATGTTTATTCCGGTGCCGTATGACGTGATGTTGCCGGTGGAAGAGACTTCGGCGGTTAACGCGTTACTCGTAATGACGATGCCTCGGCTCGTTGCCGAGGAGATATCACCGACGGATGTGACCTGGGCAGAGTTGGACGCCTGGACGATAATCCCGATCCCGTCGGCGGTGATGTTTCCGGTGAAGTCAACCGCTCCGTCGCCTTCGCCGAGGGGGCCAGATAGAGCGATCACCCGGATACCGTTGTCGCCGGCGACGATGTTCCCCGTGTGATCAATGCTGATGTCCGCCCCGATAAGAGCGATGCCGTCGGCGGCGGAGATGATCTGAACCGGCCCGTTCGGCCCGTCCGTGGTATCGGAATTGACAGTGAAGCCCCCGCCGGAGATCACAATACCGCCAAACGCACTTTCCGGCGGGGCGATATCGGCCGTCAGGTTGTTGATGTTGATTGTGCCAGCGAACACTGTGCTGAAGTCCGCGGGGGCAACGGTCGCACCGACAATTCCCTGGGAGTGATCGCCGGTACAGGTCGCGACACCGGGAACCGAAGTATCGCAGTCACCCGGCTCGGCCAGCGCGGCGTTGTCGTGGGCCAGCATCAGCGCGCCCGCCGCCACCGTGCCGAGCAGCACCGCGCGCCAGGCCGGCAATCCGGCCCGCGCGGCCGAAGCAGAACCGGCTCCAGGGCCAGCAATGTGCGCGAATACGGGTGTTTTGGCGTGTTTGTCGCGGTTTTTCATCGAGCGTCTTCCGAATTCTTGACTGTGCAGTCCCGAGATCGATGAATTTCGGGATTTGGCACAACCAGAACTTGCGCATTCGATACTTATTCACGCGAATCGAATACTGTTGCTGATGAAAAATTAGTCGCGAATCGGTTTATGAACCGTTAACTGTAATCTCTCTTATTTCTTGTTATATACTTATGATTGTTACTGATCATGGTTACAATTATATTCTATGCGATTGCATCGCCCGCATTAGTTGTATTTTAATAATTTGTTAGGGAATATTATTTGATTTCAACGTAAACGGGAGCGTTGCGGCGCAGATACAGGCATGCCGTGTGCGCCGTGCGGGATGATGGGTAGAGGATGTAGGTCCATTCCACTGGCGCTTCAGCGAGCGGCGCGGTCACGGAATGGATCACCGGAACAAGCCCGGTGATGACCCGGTGGGGAATGTCGGAAGGCCGCGCATCACCCTCGACCGTCATTCCGGCCCCCGCCTGCGCGTGGATAGTTCTTGGTCCGGCCGCCCTCAATCTCGAAATTCCCGCGAAGGCGGGAATCCATAAGTGATGTGCCACGCGTTTCGCTGCCGGAATATGGATCCCGGATCGCGGGCCGGATCGGATGCCATGCCCCACGCATCACCGCGGCCGGTCCTTGTCCGGGATTTCATATAAAGAGTGTCGGAAGGCCTCGCTCCACCCACAACCGTCACCCCCGGATTCAGTCCGGGGGTCCAAGCCGTCGGCCCCTCAGCACGTGGCCACGGTCACGGCATGGATCACCGGGACAAGCCCGGTGTTGACCCGGTGGGGAATGTCGGAAGGCCGAGGCAAATCCAGATTCGTCATTCCGGCCCCCGCCTGCGCGGGGGCAGGCTGCAGCGGGAATGACGAGTTAGGCAAGACCTGCAGGACCAAGAGAATCGAATTCCCGGACAGTGCACACCGAAGGTGTGTCACTTGATCCGGGATCCAGCGCGAGATGTGGCGAAGCCGCAACTGGACTCCCGCCTTCGCGGGAGTTTCGGCAACGCGTGAGGGAGAACAAGGACAGTGCCTGCGCCCTAAAACGCCCGCGACCCCTTGATGAAGACGCCGTGGCTCTCGATGTTGTCACCGAAGCGGCCCTGGTAACCGCCGGAGAGCGTGACGGCCCGCCCATTGAACAAGGTGAGCCCCGCATCCAGCCTGGCGAGCACATCGTCGAACTCGGAATTGATCCGGAACGCGCCGACACCCGCCGGGGCAGCGGCGAAGCTGGCCAGCAGCGACTGGTCGGTATCGCCATAGAGAGTGACGCCGGCGCGGATATAGGGCCTGACGGCCCGCCCATCGCCCCGCTCGATGGTGGTTCCAAGCTCAAGCGCCGGGGTGACCGAGACATAGGTCTCGTCCGAACCCGACACGTTGAGATTGGCCGCACCGGCGCCACTCTCCTGTGCCGCCTCGCGGTCGATGCGGATGACGTTCACATCGACAAACGGCTTGGCGTACCAGGAATTGCGGCCCATCAGATAAGCCGCATGGAAGGTGGCCCCCATATGGTCCACGTCGTAACTGGATCTGGCGGTCGCGTTGAACCCGCCGAAGTCGAACGGCCGGGTCACGTCGGTGTCGCCGGTGCCGACGGAGCCGGCAAGTGCCATGAGCAGGCGACGCGACTGATACTTGATGACGCCGCCGAGCATGTAGCGGCGTGAATCCGCGTCCTCGTTGACGTCGGTCTCGAGGTCGCCGGTTTCATAGGCGCCTGCGATGCCGAGGGTCCATCGCGGCGCGACCGCCACCTGCGCGCCGCCGGAGAAGCCGCGCACGTCTTCCTCGAAGCCGATGTTCTCGAAGGTGCCGTCGCGATCCATCCAGCCCCCGTCATAGCGCAGCCATACGCATGGGCCCTGGCTGATGGCGGTGTAGCCGGGCCCGGTCTTCGGGCAGCTCAGCAGCTTGTCGTTGAAGCGTTCCGCGGCGAACAGCGCGGCGGTCTCGGTGTTGAGATAGATTTCCGGAATGAGCTGATCCAGCGCGGCGATATAGTCGGGCACCGTCACGATGCCGTTCAGCAGCGCGTCGAGGACCGGGCCGAGCCCGCCGACACCCCCGACAAAAATCTCGTTGAGATTGTCCGCCAGGCTGGTCTGGTTCTCATTGAGCCCGAGGTCCAGGGGAGAGAAGTTGACCTCGGTGGTGAGCACCACGTCGTTGGCGTTCGGGAATTCCAGCGACGCCTGAAGCGCGGGGCTGGCGAGAAGTCCCAGACCGTTGTCGGTGGTCCCGCCGGCCGCCGACAGGATGAGGTTCGACTGCTGGCCCGGCGCCGCGCTCTGCACCTGCACCCGCACATTGCCGGCGAGGTTCGCCGTCTCCGTCACGTCGACCCGGTCCGAGGTTCCAGCCGCCGGGTCGACATCGACCTCGAAAACACCGGACCCGGTCTGGGTGACGTTGCCCGTGACGGACGTGTTCGCAACCGTGTCCACGCCGCCCGGCGAGAACGTACCCGCGTTGCGCAACAGGCTGCCCGCGCCGAGATCGACGGTCCCGCCGGAGTTGAACAGCCCGCCGCTCAGATTGTCGAAACGGTTGTTGCCGCCGCCGCCGAGGAACGACACGTCTCCCGTGACCGTGCCCGTATTGTTGACGGTTGCCCCGGTGAAGGTGTTGGCGACGATGGCATAGTTGGTTCCGGTGAGCGTTCCGCCGGCGAGGTTGTTGATGGTGGCTCCGGCATTCGCAGACACCGCCAGGAGCCCGGCGAAGCCGCCGTCGACCGTGCCGCCCGAGGTGGTGATGGTGACGCCGCCCGGTCCGTTCGCCGAGACGCCATATTGCGCCGCGTTGATGTTGCCGGCGGAGGACACATCGACCGTGCTGTTGTCGGACTGCGCGGTGATGCCGTCCGCCGTCACCGAGAGAATGTCCCCTTCCGACGTGACCTCGACCGCCTCGCCCGCGCGGGCGTCAATGCCGTCCCGCGATGCCCTGATCCTGCCCGTAGAGGCGACCTGGGTCGTCGCGAAGGCCGAGTCGGCATAGATGCCGGTTGCCGCCGCCGAATTGATGTCGCCAACGGATGTGACCTGGACGCCCAGATCCGCAGTCGCTTCGATGCCATCCAGGTCCGCGTCGATATTGCCGGTGGACGAGACATCGACCGTGTCGAGGTTCGAGTTGGCGTAGATGCCGGATTGCACGGCGGAGGAAATGTTGCCGACGGACGTCACCCGGATCGCCTGGTCGCCATAGGCATGAATTCCGTTCGAGTTTGCGGCGATGTTGCCGGTGGAGGATACGGTTACCGTGCCGCTGTTGGCATAGGCGTATATGCCGTCGGCCAAATCCGACGAGATGTTTCCTTCCGACGTGACCTCGACGTCCTGGTCTCCATCGGCGGTGATGCCGTTCGACCCCGCGGCGATGTCGCCGGCGGAGGACACGGTCACGCTGCCGTTGGCCGCTTCAGCGAGAATGCCGCCCGCATCCGCCGTGATGTTCCCCGTCGACGACACGACCGTATTGCCGCCAGACGAATCCACGTAGATGCCGACACTCACAGCGGTGATGTTGCCGATGTTCTCGACGCTCACGTCCTGAGCCGCTCGTGCGTCGATACCCCTGGCAACGGCATTGATGCTGCCGGTGGAGGACACGTTGACGGTTCCGGCAAGAGCACCGGCGTATATGCCGTCCTGCGCCGCATCGATGTCGCCCGTGGAGGACACATACACGTTGTCGAAGAAGGAAAGCGTGTTGATTCCGTCTGCCGTCGCAGAGTCAATGTCGCCGACCGACGTGACCTCGACCAGACCGTTGCTCTCGGCGTAGATTCCATGATCGGCCGCGGTGATATTGCCCGTGGAGAACACGCGGGTTTCCAGGACCCCGAACGCGTCGATGCCTTGTAACGTTGCGGACGTAATGTTGCCTTGCGACGTCACCAGTGCATTGTCGTCAGCGCGGACGAAGATTCCAGCATCATTCGCGGTGATGGTGCCCGTGGAGGACACGATGACGTTGCCGTTGTCCGACTCGGCGACGATGCCGCGACTGGCTCCCGCCGAAATGTCTCCCTCCGACGTGACCTGAACGAGTTCCCCACCCTGGGCGGAGATGCCCTCGAGGGCGAGTGACGTGATGTCACCGGTGGACGAAATGATCAGGCTACCGATTGCGGAGTAGGCATTTATGCCCCTCCCCGTCTGGGAGGAGATGTCACCGGTCGACGTGACCCGGACATCCAGTGCGCCGTTGGCAAAAATACCGCCCTCCACGGCGGTTACATCACCTGTGGACGTGATCTCAGTTGATCCGGCGTCACTGGCACCGACAATGCCGAATACGCTTGAGGTGATGTCGCCGTTGGATGTGATCGCGACGGAACCGTAATCGGATACGGCGACCAATCCGCCGTCACCGCCCGCTCCGGTGACGGTGATGCTCCCTGTGGATGAAACCCGGACGTCCTGTTGGCTCGAATAGGCGTAAATTCCGTCATACGATGCCGTGATCTCGCCCTCGGAGGTCACGGTGACAACGCCGTTGTCCGAGTAGGCGAAGATGCCGTGGCCCGTCGACGAGGTGATGTCGCCGATGGACGTGACGTCGACGTCCTGAATAGCTTCCGCGAGAATGCCGTCCGCATCAGCAAGGATGGCTCCTGTGGACGACACCGATACGGAGCCACTGCCGGAAGCTCCGAAAATGCCCTCGCTGCCTGCATCGATGTTCCCGGTCGCCGAGATAACCACATCTCCGGCATCTGCATAGCCGTCAATGCCGATCCCGCCTGCAGAGATATCGCCCGTGTGGGTGATGGTGACGTTGCCATTTTGCGAGCGGCCGGAAATGCCGTTGACACCGGCGCCGGTCGTGATGATCTGAAACGGTCCGCCGGGCCCGTCCGTGGTGTCGGAATTGATAACGACATTGCCGGCTGCAACGTCAAAATCAATACCCTCGACGCCCGCCAAGGGGGCGATGTCCTGGTTCAGGTTGTTGACGTTGAGGACCGTCACAAAGGCCGGATCAAAATCCGCCCCGGCCGCGGCGAGAATGCCAGCGGATTGGTCGCCCGTGCAGATTGCCTCACCGGGAACCGTTAAAAGATCGCACAGTTGCGGCCCAGCCAGTGCGGCGCGGTCCTGGCCCAGCATCAGCGCGCCGGCCGCGACCGTGCCGAGCAGTGCCGCACGCCATGCCGGCAGGGTCGACGCAATGGGGGAAGAAGCAGTACCCGGCCTGCAATCTGCGTTGCATTTGAGGACCGGGCGTTCGATTGGCTTGTTGATTTTCTCCATCTTACCTCTACCAGTAAGCAATCGCGTTGCTTGATCGGTGCTTGGAAAACAGATCACCCCGAGCCGTCCCGGATACTGCTTCGTTCAAACAAATAGGCGGCTCCCGCGCGCGGCGAACGACCCAAACGGGTTACCGGCGGACATTTTCGGAGGCTGTTGCAAAATTGCCGATGCGCACGGCATGCGGGCAAATCCACAGGCTCGGGGGCGGGAATGACTGTTGGCGAGGTTGGCAAGGCCACCAAAAAAACGAACTCCCGGACAGTGCACGCGGGACGCGTGTCACGTGATCCGGGATCCATCGCAAGATGTGGCGAAGCCGCAACTGGACTCCCGCTTTCGCGGGAGTTTCGGTGACGTGTGCAGGCCCGTCCCGGTGATCCATTCCGTGACCGCCGTCACGCGCTGAGGGGTTAGTGGAATGGATTCCCGCCTTCGCGGGAATGACGAATTGGGGTTGGTCCCGGCGTTCCAACGTCCCCACCCGTCATCCCGGACAGTGCACGCGGGACGCGTGTCACGTGATCCGGGATCCATCGCAAGATGTTGCGAAGCCGCAACTGGATTCCGGCTTTCGCCGGAATGACGACAAGGCGAATTGCCCGCGCAGGCGGGGGCGGGATTGACGAGTGAAATCTCTCCGGCCCGCGTTTCGGGATGGAGCGTGCACCAGGGTGGCGCCTAAGGGCGGAAGGGGTCTGTGCTGTTCTCCGAGCGCTTGCTCTTGAAGGGGTCCGTGTTGTCCTCCGGGCGATCGCGCTTGAAGGGGTCCGCGTCGTCCTCCGAGCGATCGCTCTTGATGGCCTGCATGTTCCGCTGGCAATTGAGGAGCTCTTCCGTCGCGGCGTAGCTGCCCTTCAGGTTGAGGTTCGCGACCGTCTTTCCCTTGTAGGTGATGTAGAGCTTGTCGCTCAGGGCGAAGTCCACAAAAAAACTGTCCTCCCGTGTCGGCACGGGGAGGATCAGCGCAATAATGTCCCGGACGCGCACCCCGGCGGCGTCACCGGACCATGTCGGCTTCCTGTCGAACTGAAACACCAGCGAGTAGCTCTCGCCTTCCTCCAGGGACAGCCAGTCGCGGTCGGTGATCATGATGTAGGCGTGGGACATCTTGTGGCTGAAGCCGAACCGCAGATCCGTGCCGTCCTCGTAGGATGCGTAGATGAAGCAACCGTAGTTCAGCCGCTGATCGACGTTGATTTCCCAGGGGCCGACGCTCTTCCACTTGATGGCGTTCCTCTGAACGTCCGGGTCCGACGCGCCCATCAGGACCAACAGCGCCAGGATCGACAGCGCGCCCGCGCCCACTCTCCGGCCTAACCATTCCCTCGCTGCCGTCAGGTTCATTTGGGTCATTCTCGCGTCGTGCTTGTTTGCCTGATGACTGCGCCGGGCACCCGTTGCGCCTTGAGTTCGAAATCAGTGCGCTCGATATGCCCCGCCGAATCACCCCTCCCGCAAAAATAGGATCGGTGCGACCGGCGAGAACCGCCCAAACGGGCTACGGACGAAAATAACTCTTCAAACGCATTCAGGATCGGGCCCTGGCGCCGCGGTGTCGGGCGGCCACGTCGCTATGCCTGATCTCCGCCTCTGCTTTTGAGCAGCTTGTCCATCTCGAAGCGCGCCATCCTGAGAATGTGGCCGAGCCGTGTGAGGCCATGCGCGTCCGCGGTCTGGATGAGCGGCGTGATGGCGTCGCAGATCAGCGTCAGGGCGGCAAGGGTCTCGTTCGGCCGGTTCTTGATGTTGAGCTTGCGCTCGGTTTCCAGCTTGGCGAGCCCGAGGATATCGCTGAGGCGTGTGAGCATCTGTGCGTCCGCGGTTTCCATGATCGGGGGGATGGCCTCGCCGATGTGCATCAGGGCGTCACGGATTTCCCTGGAGAGCTCCGCCCCCGACTCCGGGCCGGTTGAATCCTGCCCGCAAGGCGGGGTCTCCGACCGGTCCGCGTCAGCGGCATGTTCGGTGCCTCCGACCACGACGAGACCGGGTTTTTTGCCGCCTTTTTGGCCGCCACTTTTGCCGCCATTGTCCTTTCGTTTTGCCATGTCCGGGCTCCCCGATTCATGTCTCTTTCAGTCATCGAAAAGCCGGGAAAGTAATGGCGAGCGGTTGTAGAGAAAAAATCGCTCGAAGAGTTGACAACGTAACAGACCCGACTCATATGCCACTACTCGACAGGGAATCTTTAGTGAAAATCTACGCGCAGAAATGCACCCAAACGGGTTAAAAACAGAGATTTTTCAAGGTTTTTCAAGTGCGCCGAGCATTCAACTTGGCCGGACCTCGGCGCCGGCGTGTATTGCGCGAAGCACCGACCCGCCCGTGTGAGGGCGCGCCCGGATTCCAACTTCGCGAGAAGACGGAGGACCTGGTCTTGCCCGATGATTCAACCGGGCGATGGCCGACAAGGAGACGGACACGTGAATGACAAACTGCTGAAGACGATCGAGACCCTGTATGATTGCATCGACGAAACCTTCGACCATGCCCGGGGGATCGAGGCCTACAGCAAGGCCCTCGACGATACCGGCCTGCTTCTGTCCGAGATCGGGCCTGGCGGGCACGGGCTAAGCAATCACTACTATCGCAATTTTCCGGAGGACGCGGTGGGCGCGATGGTCGCCAAATTCGACAGCGCGGACAACAACAGCATCTTCCAGGTCACTCTGAAATTCCCGGTCGGCACGCCGATCCTGCGGCGCGTGTTCGTGCCCGACGCGGCCCATCTCACCGGCCGCATGTACAACGACAGCGCCAAACGGTGGGGCATTCACAGCGAGGGCGCCTCCATTCTCACCCGGGACAGGCTGACCGCCATGATGTGCGCGTTCATTCGCCACCCCGGGCAGAGAGAACTCGATCACGAGATGCTCGGCATGATGGCCGTTCTCAACAACCACTATCGCCGCGCGATGGGCGTGCAGGGGCGGCTGGATCAACTGGAGCAGACCTTGATCCAGTCGAGCAACCTGCTGGATTTGATCGATTTCGGGGTCGTGCTCTACGGCAAGCAGGCGAACCCGGTTTTCGTGAACGCGGCCGCGCAACGCATCATCGACCAGAAGGACGGCGTGGCGCTCAATGAACGCAAGCTGTTCTTCCTGGAATCGAACGCGGACCAGGCGTTTCAGGACATGGTGTCCGCCCTCTACCGGCAGGACGTCCCGTTGAGCGCGAAAGTCGGCGGCGCGCTGAAAGTCGCCCGGATTTCAGGCGAGAAGGCCTACGGAGCCATGCTCGTTCCCGTGCCGACGCGGCGGGACATCGGCGCCGACTCGGCAGCCGCCGCGGTGTTCCTGTTCGACCCGCTGGCGAACCGCACCGCGGCCATCGACCTGTTCGTGTCCAATTACGACCTGTCGCGCGCGGAAGCGAAACTGGCGCACCGTCTCGCGCTCGGCGACAGTCTCGAGGAAGCGGCCGCCCGGCGCAGCATCACCCGCAACACCGCCAAGGGACAACTGCGTTCCATATTCGCCAAGACCAACACCAACCGGCAGCCGGAGCTCGTCAGCCTGCTGCTGCGCTCCATTGCCGGGATCAATCTCAAGACCGGCGAAGGCGGCCGCCTCGAAGAGGAGACGGTCGCGTGAACGACAGGTTACTGAAGACCATCGAGATCCTGTACGACAGTATCGGCGACAGTTTCGACCATGGCCGGGGCCTTGAAGCCTACAGCAAGACCGTCGACGACACGGGCCTCATTCTCTCGGAGATCGGGCCGGGGGGACGCGGGTTCAAGAGTTTCAACTTTCACAACATCCCGGAAGATTCGGTGGCGGTGATGACCACCAAATACGACAACGAAGAGAGCAGCAGCCTGTTCCAGGTCATGTCGAAATTCCCGGTCGGCATGCCGATCCTGCGGCGGGTGTTCGTGCCGGACGAGATCCACTTTTCCACGCCCATGTACAAGGAGACCAGTGAACCCTGGGGCATTCACAGCGACGGTGCCGCCATTATCAGCCGGGACCAGATGACCACCATGTTGTGCGGCTTTGTGCGGTTTCCCGGCCAATCGGAACTCGATCACGAGCAACTGGGCATGATGGCCGTGCTCAACAGCCACTACGACCGGGCCATGCGCCTGCAGGGGCGGCTGGACAAGCTGGAACAGACCATGATCCAGTCGAGCAACCTGCTGGACCTGATCGATTTCGGCATCGTTCTCTACGGCAGGCGGGGGACGCCCGTGTTCGTGAACGAGGCCGCCCGGCGCATCATCTCCCAGAACGACGGCGTGGTGCTCAACGCCCGCAAGCTCTCCTTCCTGGACGCAAGAGTGGACCAGGCATTTCAGGACATGGTGTCGGCGCTCTACCGGCGCGATGTCCCGTTGAGCGCGAAGACCGGCGGCACGCTGAAAGTTCCGCGCATCTCCGGCGGACAGGCCTATGGTGCGGTCGTGGTGCCCCTGCCCGCGCACAAGAACGTCATCGGCGGCAGCGCGTCCGTGGCCGTATTCCTGTTCGACCCGACGGCAAACAGGACCGCGGCCATCACGATGTTCGTGTCCAGCTACGACCTGTCCCGCGCGGAAGCGGAACTTGCGCATCGTCTGGCACTCGGCGACACTCTCGAGGAGGCAGCGACCCGGCGCGGCATCAGCCGCAATACCGCGAAGGGTCAACTGCGGTCGATATTCGCCAAGACCAACACCAACCGGCAATCGGAGCTTGTCAGCCTGCTGCTTCGCTCCGTCGCCGGGATCAATCTCCGGGACGGTCAGAGCGGCGAGGCAAAACAAGAGAAGCGCAAATGAACGACAGTCTGCTGAAGACCATCGAGACCATATACGACTGTATTGGGGACACTTTCGACCACACACGGGGGCTCGAAGCCTACAGCAGGACAGTCGACGACACCGGCCTGATCGTGTCGGAGATCTGGCCCGTCGGGTGCGGGTTCAAGGACCCGCATCATTACAATATTCCCGACGATGCAGTGGCGGCGATGGTCGCCAAATACGACGGAACCGAGAACAACAGCGTCTTCCAGGTCATGTCGAAGTTTCCCATCGGCATGCCGATCCTGCGTCGGGTGTTCGTGCCCGACGAGGTGCATTTCGCAACGCCCGTTTACAAGCTGACCGGGGAGCCGTGGGGCATTCACGGTGACGGCGCTTTCATTCTCACCCGGGACCAGATGAGCACCTTTTTGTGCGGGTTCGTGCGGTTTCCCGGCCAGGAGGAACTCGATCATGAGCAACTGGGCATCATGGCCTTGCTCAACAAGCACTATGACCGTGCGATGCGCCTGCAGGGGCGGCTGGACAAGTTGGAGCAGACCCTGATCCAGTCAAGCAAGCTGCTGGACCTGATCGATTTCGGCATTGTCCTCTACGACAAGAAGGCTACCCCCGTGTTCGTCAACGATGCCGCGCAACGCATCATCGGCCAGAAAGACGGCGTGCTTCTCGATGGCCGCAAGCTCTCTTTCCTGGACCCCGCGGCGGACCAGGCGCTTCAGGACATGGTGTCCGCCCTCTACCGCCCGGACACCCATATCAGCGCCAAGACCGGAGGCACCCTGAAGGTTCCGCGGACGTCGAGCGCTCAGGCCTATGGCGCCGTCGTGGTGCCGATGCCCGCGCAAAGGGACGTCACCGGCGGCGGCGCTTCCGTGGCCATATTCCTGTTCGACCCGACGGCAAACCGGACCGCGGCCATCACGCTGTTCGTGTCGAGCTACGACCTGTCGCGCGCGGAAGCGGAACTCGCGCATCGCCTCGCGCTCGGCGACAGCCTCGAGCAGGCCGCCACCCGACGCGGCATCAGCCGCAACACGGCCAAGGGTCAACTGCGTTCGATCTTCGCCAAGACCAACACCAACCGGCAGTCGGAACTGGTCAGCCTGCTGTTGCGCTCCGTCGCCGGGATCAACCTGCAGCAGCAAAACTAGATACAAATGGTTTGGGGTGTGGGAAGTGCACCCTGGACGCAGGTGCCGTCGCGCCGGTCGGTTCGGGCACGCTTGCGATAGCGGACGTCGCGGCGCGGTGCTTCGTCCGTTGGGGCTTGCGTTCGCTCCGGCGCGTTCTCCGGGTTCAAGGTATCGATGACGGCGTCATCCCGCACGCGGCCAGTATGGCGCTTGATGTCCGAGAGTCCGCACTCCTCGCAAATCTTCGAATACGGCAATGCCGTAACGTCGTGGAGATACTTACATCGATTTTCTTTGAAAATCGCGACTTATTTTGATTGCATACGTATTGATTTGGAAAATATAATTTATTCACTCGACATTTTTTATTTAGGAAGAAACCTTTAATTTTTGATTTTATAAATACATTGGGCCAATACTATGAAATCATGCAAAATCATTTTGTTTACGGCTATCGCTTGGGCGTTCCTGGGTTCGATAACACACGCGCAGGACCAGGTGGCCCCATCGCAAGGCGGAGCACAACTGTCGGCTCTTGAGTTGTCGCAGCGGACGCAAAAGCTCTTCCCGCCGGAGCTCGCCGCGGACGTCCAGGCCGCACTTCAGGCCGAGTTGCAAATGGAACTGGGCGGGCCTGCCAGAGAATCGTTTGCGACCCTGTTCCTGGCGGATCTCTTCTACAGCAGGCTCAACAGCGGGCACTTCGAAGGCGTCCCGACCGTGACCTGGAACGGCTTTGACCCCGAGAACGACAGGCCCATGTTCGTTTTCAACGGAACGGACTTCGCCTATGTGACCTCGAACGGCCGCCGCATCGCGCCGGGCAAAATGGACACCGACGGCGGAAGCATTCCGAAGGTGCTTCATGCCGTCGGGAACTTCACGCCCTGGAACTACGGACCGGCCTTCATCGTCCATGACTGGCTCTTCGTTGCCCACAAATGTAATGCCGCGCCCGACAACGACATCGACTTCGAAATGTCAGCGCGGATCATGGCCGAAGCGCTGAAGACGCTGATGGAGGTCGGCTTCACCAACGTCGATGGCCAGGTTCAGAAATTCCCGAAGGCCGAAGACACGCTGTACCTCATGTACCTTGCCGTCAAAACGCCGTTCGCGAAAAGGCTCTGGGACGACACGGATAGTGTGAGGTGTCGGTGAGTTTTGTGAGCCTGATCAATACGCCTTTACTTCGCCGACCACATCGAACTGCACTTCGACATCCCTGATCTTTTCAGGCAATGCGTCTGCTGTCTTTCGGTCGGCGACAAGGACATTCAGGGCCAGTCCCTCGCCGCTTGTTCAGCGCTGTCAAAGTTCATCTCACTCTGCCTCCGGTTTCCGGTTGACGTTTTTGATGGACACAATTTGCGATCGCGTTGACGTGTCTTAGGCACTGTCCCCCTTGTAAAAAACGGGAACGAGGAGGGTCCAGACAACAAGTGCAAGTGTTGAAAGAAACGACTTCCCGGCCTCGATAGATTCCCGGAAAGCGCCGTCGCCATCGGTGTAGAAAAGCGCGAAGAAACTATAGACGCCGAAATGGCCGTCCATGACATAAACCCAAATCACGAAAGACACGCACGCGATAACAACAGCAGTCCATTGTGGCCCGCTTTGCGGAGTAGACGTGGCGTGCCATCGCAGCACGCCAACAACGCCGAGCAACACCCAGGACAAGACCGGGACCGCCCAGTTGCCGGCGGTTTCGGCCAACGGCTCCAGCAACGGATATGCGGCGATTGCTTCAGCGGGAACCAGTTTGACCAGCCGCTCCATGTAGGAGTCCACAACACTGCTTGCCTCGGCTGCGTGGACACGGGCCCCCTTGTCAGCCTGAGGCGAAATAACCCTCAGCGACATCAGCTCTCTCCCAACAAACTGTCATTCGACGGCATCGCGCCTCAAACCTGATTGATTTCAGGACACTAAAACGATTTGATAAGAAAACATCAACAATTTTAAATGTCGATATCACAAAAAACATTGAACGTTATATTGCAAAGATAATATGCATATTTCAAAAACAGTACAATTTCTATTGATTTATCACAAAACTCTGTCCATTATGAAATTCTATTATTTTTTATGTTATTTAGTGGAATCTCACAATGATAGATTTGGATCAAGAGCTTGATCTGAATTCAACCGATGCAGATGATTTTCTTAGTGGTATTCAAGGCAACATTATCAAAGGACATGGCCGCAATCATACAACGCACGTATTCGTCACTTTTCCAGCAGAAACCGAGACTGTCAAAAAGTGGATAGCCGAGTTTGCCGCCAACCACGTTACCTCCGCCGCCAAGCAACTCGGGCAGTCGAAGGCCTGGCGCGCGAGCAAGGATGACGGCGAGACATTCGCCTGCTTTCTCCTGAGCCATCAGGGCTATGCGGCGCTTGGGGTTCCGGAACGCGAAATTCCGGATGATCCTTTCTTCCGCGCCGGTCTGAAACAGCACAACAGCGTCGGACAACATCCAATCAATGACCCTGCGCCTGTGACCTGGGACCAGGGGTTTCGAGGTGACCTGCATGCCATGGTTCTTTTGGCCGATGACGACCGGGGGCGTCTCGACAAAACCCTGGACAATTGCTCGAAAGAACTGGAGGCGATTGGTTGCGCGCACTTTGTCGAACGCGGCAAGAAGCTCGAGTATAATTTCGGCCCTCCCCGCGGCACGCTCGAGATCGAGCATTTCGGCCACCAGGATGGCGTGTCCAATCCGCGGATGATCAAAGCCGCGATCGAAAAGGAGAAAAACGAGCGTGGCGCCAAACATTGGGATCCGAGCGCTCCGCTCGGCCTCACGCTCGTCAAGGAACCGGCAGGCAACGACCGCTACGGCAGCTACATGGTGTTCCGCAAACTGGAACAGAATGTCCGGGCGTTTCATCAAGCCAGGAACGAACTCGCCAAATTACTGCAGATCGATGCCGACGGCGCCGCCGGACTGATGGTCGGACGTCACCGCGACGGAACACCAGCCATTCCGACGACGACAACCTGCCCTGACGCCGACCCGAACGACTTCACATTCGCGCCCGACAGGCCCGAAAAACCAAATGCCGCACGGTTGTGTCCGTTCCATTCACATATTCGCCGCACAAATCCGCGCGGCGACATCCCGCACTATGGTGGACCCTCATTCGAGTTTGAACGCAGCATGCGCATCGCGCGACGCGGGATCACCTATGGCGAACGGCCGGACCTCTACAATCCGGACACGGCTGCCAAACCTGAGACGGGAGTCGGATTGCTCTTCATGAGCTTTCAGGGGCAAATCCAGCAGTTTGCGATCCAGCAGGCGGGCTCGGACGGCGATACGTTTCCGTACAATTTTGATCAGAACGACGTCCAGTTCACCGGACTGGAGAGCGTCACCGGGCAGCCTGCCGACCCTTCAGAGGTCAGACCGCAGCCTTGGCCATGCGGAGACCCGGAAGGAAATGAGATCAAGGAATTTCGGATGATGAACTTCGTCAAGATGCTCGGCGGGGAGTACTTCTTCGCGCCGAGCTTGACATATCTGAAAGAAATTTAGTTATTTTGATCGAGTTTATTTATTAATACTGTGGTTTTTGAGAATTAGAAATTTGCAAAACTAGGTTGGATCTGCCGTGCTGAAGATTGATGCCGAAGTATATGCCTTGGTGGAGTCCGGTGAAATCGACGGATTAAAGAAGGCGTTGCAATATGCAGTGGAATTGGAACATGCGACCATGCCGCCCTATTTCTACGCACGCTATTCGCTCGGTACAAGCAATTCGAAGATTGTTGAGGTGCTCTACCAGATTGTCCAAGAGGAGATGCACCACATGTTGCTTGCGGGCAATTTGCTGAAAGCGATTGGCGGCACCCCCATAATCGACTCGGCATCATTCGTTCCCAAATATCCAAGAAATCTGCCAGGGACGGTCGCAAATGATCTGGTGGTTCCTCTTGCGCCCTACTCGAAGGAACTCGTACGGGATGTCTTCATGCGGATTGAACAACCCGAGCATATTCTCGATTTCGACACGCGATCCTTGGCGGCCGAAAAGGCAAAACCACCCAAAACGATTGGCGAGTTTTACGGCCGGATTCGCGAAGTGTTCGAGGATGGCGGTGAAAGCCTGATCATTGACAAGACAGGGGAAACGCAACCCAGCCACTGGCAGTTGCCGCCAGACAAACAAAAAATCACAACAACTGCGCAGGCACTTGATGCAATTGACCTCATCGTCGAACAGGGAGAGGGAACGGATAAGTTACCGACTTTTCCTGATGGTGATGGAAACCCAACGAACGACGAGTTGGCGCATTACTACAAGTTTGCGGAATTGGTGAACGGGCGATTGAAACCAAATCCAGATGCCACTCCGAATTCCCCTCCAAAGGACCGTTATGAATACGACTCGAACGATCCAGTACCTTTCGATGAAGCTATGGTCCTACCTCTTCGCAAAAACCCAAAATGTAGGGATTTTGAACTTGGTTCACCCCCCCGGGTTGCGATTGACAGCTTCAATCAAAAATATACTGAAGTCCTCAGACATCTCCACGCAGCATTCGATACCGATCCGACACGCATATACGCTGCAGTAGATGCGATGAATGGATTGGGAGTACTAGCTTCAGAAGTTATTAAGATTGAATTGAATGATGGAACAAGAGCAGGGCCAACCTTTGAATACTTTGATGAATTAGTAGTTTAGACATTTATATTTGAAATACGAACAAAAATTACTGAATAGTCATCTCTTGAGCCTGAACTGATCATGGAGCCAGACACATATGTCGCTCTAACCAGATCGTAACTGTAGCGGACAACGCGGAAGGTGCACTTCCTATGATCTCTGCGTTGGACCTGACTTAACAGCATCGTAGCCAGTCGACTAGGCAGGGAGTTGAAAATGCCAAACTTTCATGAAATTCAAATGCTTCTGGATAAGGTTCTAGGTCCCACGCCGGCCGGCAATCATGGTGCTTTTTGGCGCGGAAAAACAAGAGATGAGTTTGTCGAGCTTGCCGTATTTGGCATAAAAATCATTGAGCCCGGGGCACCTGAAAAATCCCCCCTAATCGGCGCAATGCGAGGAAGCACACCTTATGGCTCAGAGCGCAGCCAGAAATCGAATGATCAAATGTGGCTATGCTTGGCCGCCGAGCAACCCGCTGCAACTAAGGAAGATATTGAATTTGTCTCGAATTGGATAGCCCAAGGCTGTCCAGACGAACATCCTACTGCTGAGGTCCGTGCACTCGCGATCGTCGAAAACGTCGACGATGAAACGCACGTAAAATACTGGCGTTCCATTGACTTCTTCTTCCTACCCAGCTTAGCGAGCCCGGAGACGAGGGATCACGTACTTCGGCTTCATATGGATGCTTTTGGGCCTTGGAAGGCATCTAATATTCTCGACCAAGGTGCCGACGCTTGGAACAATTACATGAACAGGGCGGACGTACAGGAAAGCTTTCGCCACGTCAGATTCCATCAAACACGGATCATCGAAGATTTCTACGGAACATCACAAGATAACTTGCTAGACTCTTTGTGGAAATTTGGCGGTGACCTGTTGCCACCGGACCCTCAGATCGGGATTCCACCCAAACGAACCATGAATAGCCCCTACGATTGGTTCTGGTGGATCCCCTACTTAGAGATGTCTTTGCGCGCCGGTGATGCAACAGAATCAGACATACGGTTGGCTCGCGCTTGGCAGGTTGGAATCATCGCGGACGGTTTAGTCCGGGGACGGCTCGACATTCCGGAATTTCAAGCGACTGATCCTAGTTTGGAGCAAAATGTCAAAGCCGCATTCGAAAACACACAACCCGACGAACTCGTACAAGGGATGGTTGCGCGAGGTGTTCGTTTCGCCAAAGATCCTGGATTTCCCCCGTTCTTATTTCCGGATTGGCCACAACCTTGAGCTTATTTGATCAATAATCTGGATTAATTCTTCCTAATCTGTCTGAAACGGAGAAACATTCAATCCAATAAAAGTCAATTGCAACGTGCCACAGGAATGTCAATTACTATGAATCCTCCAACCTCTGGCCAGAAATGGAACATCCCGGAATTGTCTCGGAACATTCCGGTATTGCCGAACGGAGTGTCATTGAAAACGCTGATTGGGACTGTTGCCGCAGATAACAATACACCCGCAACGCAGAGTATGAGCGTTCATCTTTATCATTTGAAAGAGAGCGAGGAAGATCCACAGGCACCACACGAACAAGAAGAACTCTACTACGTCATTTCAGGTTCCCGAACTTTGATTGTCGACGATGAGTCAAACTCGCAAAAGAGCGTCGAGTTAACGGAGGGCGATCTCGTCTATGTGCCCGCCAAAGCAAATCACAAATTCGAAGGCCCTGGAGAAATCAAGTTACTCGTGCTTTTCGCGCCGAGTTGGAACGGCAAACCTGCGCAAAGCAACCATGCGCCCGATTAACATGGCAAACATGGGGGACACGACATGAAAGCCGGCGTAGTCGTGTACAAGCGGGAAGACCAGAATTTGGTCGGTCAGTGGTCTCACGAACTCATCAAGGGGGACCTTGCGCTCGACGTCGCGTCCAATGTTCCAGAATGCAATGTTGAGGGAGACTGGCCGATCAAGATATTCCGCCCGAGCGGCGAGTTTTGGTGGGAGGGGCACCTGATCTCCGCCAGGTTCAACGCTGCCTTGAAGTTAAATTGGGAAGGCAAATTTCAATCCGGAGACCAGGCTGGAAAACAGGGAGATTTCGTCGGGATTGGCATCGTTGCCAGTCCAAGTCTGATCGTTGCATCGTTCGAGCCGATTGTTCCTGACGAGAAGGAATGATCATCTCATGACGGTGTCGACAGGTCTCCGTTGGGCATTCCTGGTTGGCGCCGTTCTCGCCCTCATCATCGGCCCATTTGTCCTCTTTGAACAGACGATCACGTCGCACGCCACGCGTCTGCTGAATGCGGAACTCGTGCCGTCGCTGATCGCCATCGTCATTTCGACTGCGCTGGCCCTGGACGTCATCCTGCCGGTCCCGTCGAGTTTGGTCAGCGCGGCCGCGGGCGCACTTCTCGGGTTTGCCGGCGGCACATTGGTGTGTTGGGCGGGTATGTCCCTTGGATGTCTGTTCGGTTACTGGATCGGGGCGACCGGCGGGACGGCCGCGATTGAACGTTTGCTCGGCGAGCGAGAACTTGCGCGGGCGCGTGACCTTGCGCAAAAGATCGGCCTCGGGACACTGGTCGTCGCGCGGGCCGTGCCTGTCCTCGCGGAAGCCTCGACCATCGCCGCAGGAGCGGCCCGCATGCCTTGGCGCGATTTCCTGGTCGCGACGGCCCTGGCAAACCTCGGCATAGCGGCGGCATACGCGGCGATCGGCGCGTATGCCTTTGAAACAAACTCCTTCCTGCTTGCCTTCGCCGGTGCGGTTGCCTTGCCCGCGCTGGGCGTGGCAGCCGTAAGGCTTGTCCCGGGGCTGAATGCGCCTTTCGGACTTGCGGCACCCGGCGGCAAAACCACGTCGGAGGAAGCGGCCCGGACCTCAACCGGAACGTGTGACGTGAAGTTCTCTGTCACATTCGACTACCCGGTGATCTTCACGCACGGCGCGTTCAATGCCGGTAACCGATCCTTTGTTGACGTCGTATCGAACGGTGAGCCGCAAAAAACGCACAAGATCATCGCTTTCATTGATTCAGGCGTCGCCGACGCCCGGCCGGATCTGGGGGAGCAACTGGGAAGATACATCCGGCGCCACGGGTCCCGAATACAGCTTGTCCAACCGCCAATTCAAATTCCGGGTGGAGAAGCATGCAAAGAAGATCCGTCGCTTCTGGACGAGATTCATGGTGCCCTGCGCAACGCCGGCATTGACCGCCATTCCTTCGTTGTCTGCATCGGAGGAGGTGCCGTCCTCGACGTTGTCGGATATGCAGCCGCCACGGCACACAGAGGCATTCGGCTGATCAGGTTTCCAACCACGGTGCTGGCTCAGAATGATGCCGGAATCGGCGTCAAGAACGGGGTCAACAAGTTCACCACCAAGAACTTCGCCGGGACATTCCAGCCTCCACATGCCGTTATCAACGACTTTCAGTTTCTCAATACGCTGAGCGCGCGAGACCGGCGAAGCGGTTTGTCCGAAGCGGCAAAAGTCGCACTCATTCGTGATGCGAACTTCTTCGAGTTTCTCGAGACCAATGTCGAAGCTCTGAGCACATTTGAAGACATGGCCACGGAAACGGCGATCCGGCGTTGTGCGGAGCTGCACCTGGCGCAGATCTCGCTGGGGGGCGATCCGTTCGAAACCGGAAGCGCCCGCCCTCTCGACTATGGGCACTGGTCGGCGCACAAGCTGGAAAGCATGACCCGTTACGGCCTGCGGCATGGCGAGGCTGTCGCCATCGGCATCGCGTTGGACGCGCGCTATTCCGTTCTTGCCGGGCACCTCGAACCCGGCCAGGAAGAACGCATCTGCAGTCTGCTGGAAAGACTCGGTTTCGACCTATGGAGCGCCGCACTCGAAACACGATCGCAAGCCGGCGAACTGGTGATTCTTCAAGGTCTGCGTGAATTCCAGGAACATCTCGGCGGCGAGCTGACCATAACCCTCCTTGAAAGGATCGGCCGGGGCATCGAGGTCAACGAAATGGACAATATGCTCGTTGGCAACGCCATTTCATGGCTTGGAGACCGCAAGGCGCCCTGATGCAACTCCGCGATCATGAACGACTTGGCCATCTGAGCTACTGCACGAACATCCATGCAGGCGAGACCTGGCCGGATGTCATCACCAGCCTTCGCACGTGCTTGCCGCCGATTAAAGCCGCGGTATGCCCGGCACACCGTTTTGGCGTTGGACTGAGGCTCGGCGCATCGGCGGCAAAGGCCCTCGGGCAACGCGCGGCGATGAATGAATTGAAGGAGTTCCTGGAAGACGGTGGCTATTACGTTTTTACAATCAACGGCTTCCCCTATGGCAGCTTTCATGGCCAGCCGGTAAAGGAGAATGTCTACGCCCCGGACTGGAGCACGCCCGAGCGCCTCGCCTACTCAAATGCCCTGGCGGACATTCTGGTGCAGCTCCTGCCCGAGGGAACCGACGGCAGCATCAGCACCGTGCCCGGTACGTTCAAGCCGTGGGCCCAAGGCAGGCGGAAGGCAATCGGCGCCAGGCTCGTCGATCATGTCGCATATCTGGTAACGCTCAGGGAGCGCACCGGAAAGACGATCGCCCTTGCGCTCGAGCCCGAACCGTATTGCATGCTGGAGACGATCGCGGAGACCGTCGTCTTCTTCAAAGAGCACCTGTTCTCCCGCGATGCCGTTTTGCGTCTTTCGGATGCAACCGGACTGGGCACCGCGGACGCTGAGAATGCGCTGCGGCTGCATCTCGGTGTCTGCTATGACGTTTGTCACGCGGCCGTTGAGTATGAGGATCACGTAACAAGTATCGACGATCTCAGAAGGGCGGGCATTGCCGTTTCGAAACTACAGTTGAGCTCCGCGTTACGCGTTCCCGAAGTCACTCAGGACGCCGCGAACCTGTTACGCCCTTTTGACGAACCCGTTTACCTTCACCAGGTTATCGGACGCGGAGCCAATGAGTTGCGTCGCTACAAGGATCTCCCCGAAGCGTTCGCCGATATCAAAAGGGCGCTGGGCGAGGAGTGGCGCATTCACTTCCATGTTCCCGTCTTCCTGGATGAGTTGCAGGATTTCGGCACCACCCAGTTCTTTCTGCGGGACATACTGGCGTTGCACCGCGACAACCCCATTGCACCGCATTTGGAGGTTGAGACCTACACGTGGGACGTCCTACCCGATTCCTATCGCGACGTTGATCTTCCGACGGCCATCTCCCGGGAATTGAACTGGGTCATTGGGCAACTGCTGCCGTGACCTGGGATGTCGCTCTGAGACTGGGGCGAGTCTCAAATCTACCAACAGTCTGGACCAATGTGCTTGCGGGCACCGCGTTGGCGGGCGGCAGTTTCACGGACGTCCGTTTGCTGCTGCTCCTGCCTGCCATGTCGCTATTCTATCTTGGCGGCATGTATCTGAACGATGCCTTTGACGCCGATGTCGACGCGCTCGAGCGGCCCGAACGTCCCATACCCTCTGGACAGGCAAGCGTCTCAACGGTGATGACCGCTGGATTTGCCATGCTGTTGACCGGTCTGCTGACCCTCGTGTGGGTCGGTTATGCGATACCAGGCGGAACCGGTTTTTGGCCCGTGCTGACAGGTTTGGCGTTGGGCGGAACGATCATTTTCTATAACTGGCACCACAAGAACAATCCCCTCAGCCCGTTGGTCATGGGGCTATGCCGCATGCTGGTTTACGTTACCACCGGCCTTAGCTTCGCCGTGCCTTTGCCGTCCGCAGTCGTTGTCGGCGCCCTGTTGCTGCTGAGTTATCTGATCGGCCTGACATATGTGGCAAAGCAGGAAAGCCTCGGTGAGGTCCGCGATCTGTGGCCGCTCTTCTTTCTGGCTCTTCCCGTGCTCTTTGGTGTCATTTTCGGCGCGGGCGAACCGCTTTCCTTGTTCATCCTCGCCGGGTTTGCCGGTTGGGTCGTTGTCTGTGTCCGATTTGTCGCGCGCGGCAAACCGGGTGACATCCCCAGGGCTGTCGTGAGCCTGATCGCCGGCATCTCGCTGCTTGATGCAATGCTCGTCGCGACCGCGGGGGCGCCCGTCGCCGCGCTCGTCGCAGTGGCAGGATTCGCGCTAACGCTGGCCTTTCAACGGCTCATTCCGGGCACCTGACATTCACGAGAATACGTGCGACAGCACAAGGTCTTTGAAGCTGGTCGCGGCCACGGGACCCTCGGGCAGCACGTCGGGCCTCGACGTGATGACGACCGGCCCATGTTCGGGATTATCCGTCAGCCGCCCGTGCGAGCCCTTGACTGTCCGTGTGTGTGTCACTGAGATCACGTCCAAAAGCGTGCGGAAACCCAGTTTGCGTTGCAACAGTCGGTTCGAGACCGCAAGCGCCGGCCAACGGATGTCAGGATCGATGAACAATTCCAGCGGATCATAACCAGGCTTCCGATGGATATCGACGGTCCGGGCATAGTCCGGTGCACGCTCGTCATCCATCCAGAAGTAGTAGCTGAACCAGCGGTCGGCTTGTGAAATGGCGACCAGATCGCCGGAGCGCGGGTGGTCGAGGCCGGTGAGATGCTTACCTTCGCCGTCAAGCACAGTCTCCACCCCATCGAGACCTTCTATCAGCGCCTTCACCTCATCGATTGGAGTTTTCGGCCGCACATAAACATGAGCGATCTGGTGATCCGCGACGGCAAAGGCTTCAGATGCACCCGGGTCGAGTGTCTCGCGCCCCAACTCCTGACGTACCCGCAGCAGGCCCGCCTCGCGCAAGGCACGATTGATATGGACGGCATCGCTGACCGGCGTGATGCCGTATTCCGAGACGACGATCACGTCCCGGCCCTGACGCTCGGCAACCTCGATCAGCTCGCCACAAAGAGCATCGACGTCCCGAAGCGCTTTTTGAAGCTGCGGATTGGTCGGATCAGGCCCAAGTCGCTGCAGATCGTAATCGAGATGCGGCAGATAGGTCAGGGTCAACGTCGGGTCGCGTGTCTCCATCACATGAAGAGTCGACCTTGCAATCCACTCACTCGAAGTGATGTCGGCCGCCGGCCCCCAGAACCTGAACAGGGGAAACTGCCCGAGCTCGGCATCGAGTTCGCTGTGCAACTCCGGCGGGTCCGCATAGTGGTCCGGGATCTTGCGCCCGTCCGCCGGATACATTGGGCGCGGCGTGGCGCTCCAATCCACGGACGCATACATGTTGTACCACCAGAACATCTTGGCAGTGGTGAAGTCCGGGTTGTGGGCTCGGCCCGCCTCCCAGATTTTCTCGCCCGCTACCAGATGGTTGGACTGCCGCCAGAGCTTTACCTCCGCCAGGTCACGGAAGTACCAACCGTTCGCGACGACGCCGTGGCCCGACGGTGGCAAGCCGGTCAGCAGTGTCGATTGCACGGTACAGGTGACGGCTGGAACGACCGTTGTGAGTCGTCGCTTGCCGCCAAGCTTTGCGAATTTCGTTAAATGGGGCGTATTCGGGCCCACTAGCGCTGGAGACAGGCCAACCACGAGAATGACGAGGATGCGCTTCATGAGACGAGGATGTCGTGCCTGCCAGGCACAGGCAAGGCGCGAGTTTCCCCCACAACACGGAGCGGTAACGTTGCGTCGGCAATTGTGTAAAATGCCTTCATGTCCGATGCGGCAACCGACTTGTTGACGAACTGGCTCTGCCGGCAGCTTCCGGAGGATGCCGCCTTGTGGCTGGACGAGCGCCTGGCGAAGCTTGCGGCCGATCCGTCCGATCGAAACCTGCAAATCACACTCGGAATGGCGCCGCGGAAGCTCGGGCGCGATGACCTTGGCTTGGACCGGAACGATCTTGCGGCCGCAAGAACGGCCCGCGAAGGCTGGGATCCAAGCCAATGGAGCGTTGATGTCGCCGCCCGCGTACTGGTCCTGTGCCGTACGAGCCGGACATCGATTGATTTTGCACGGCTTTTCTCAGAGCTTTGTCGATACGCCGATGCTTCGGAGGCGGTTGCGTACTATTCCGGCCTGTCGCTCTATCCCGAGCCCGAGCGGTTCGAAAAACAGGCCGCGGAAGGCGTACGCACCAATATGCGCGCGGTGTTCGAGGCCATTGCCCACCGCAATCCTTATCCCGTCGAGCAATTCGACCAGAACCGGTGGAACCACATGGTGCTAAAGGCGCTGTTCATCGGCAGCGCGCTTGCTCCAATACAGGGTCTCGACGAGCGCGCCAATTCCGAACTTGCGCGTATTCTGATCGACTATGCCCACGAGCGCTGGTCCGCCGGGCGGCCGGTCACACCCGAGTTGTGGCGTTGTGTCGGACCTTTCGCTGACGACGATGCTCTGGCCGACCTTGCGCGCGTCGCGGCCTCCGACGACGAGGTCGAGCGAAGCGCGGCGGCATTGGCGCTCGCGGCAAGTCCAGCTTCCGGAGCCCCCGAACTTTTGAAGGCCCTTCCGGACCACGCGGCGGCGATTGAAAAGGGGCAGTTGATATGGGACTCTTTGAGGCTGGCGCAATAACGGTTCGACCGGGAGTTTGAGAAACTCATAGGAAGCACGGCCATGATGCTGATCGATCCACACGCCCACATGATCTCGCGCACGACGGACGACTACGAGGCCATGGCCGCGAGCGGCGTTGTTGCCGTCATCGAGCCGGCCTTCTGGCAAGGCCAGCCACGCACACACGTCGGCACCTATATCGACTATCTCTCGGCGATCATCGGCTTTGAGCGCTTTCGCGCCGGGCAGTTCGGCATCCGCCACTATTGCACCATCGGCCTGAACTCCAAGGAGGCCAACAATGAGGGGCTTGCCGAGGAGGTGATGGATATCCTGCCGCAATTCGCACTGAAGGACGGTGTCGTGGCGATCGGCGAGATCGGATACGATGAACAGAGCGACCTTGAGGACAAGTATTTTCGACTACAGCTCGATCTCGCGAAGGAGCTTGAGCTTCCGGTCATGATCCACACGCCGCATCGCGACAAGAAACGCGGCACAACACGCTCTATGGATGTATGCGAAGAGCATGGTCTCGACCCGGGCATGGTGGTGGTTGACCACAACAACGAAGAGACGGTTCAGGAGGTGCTCGATCGCGGCTATTGGGCGGCGTTTTCGATCTATCCCAGCACCAAGATGGGCAATGAGCGGATGGTCGAGATCCTGAAGCAGTATGGTGCGGAACGTATCATCGTCGATTCGGCTTGCGACTGGGGCATCTCCGAACCGCTCGGCGTTGCAAAGACGGCCAAGCTGGCGCTGGAACGCGGCGTTTCGGAAGAGCTGGTCCGCCTGGCCACCTACCAGAATGCGCTCGATGCGTACGGTCAGAGCGGGCAAATGAGTGAGGACGACTGGCTCAATCCACCGCCAATCGACCAACGCACCGTTTATGAAGGCAATTCGATCCTGCGCGGCGGCCGTGACCCTGTAGTCGAAGAGCCAAAGGTGCGTCGTACACGGGATGAATTGACGATCAAGTGACGGCAGCGTCACTGACCCATAATTCTCTGATCTATATCGAGAAAGAATGGCGCGCCGGGGAAGATTCGAACTCCCGACCCCCAGATTCGTAGTCTGGTGCTCTATCCAGCTGAGCTACCGGCGCCTGAGTGCAAGGTCGGCCGTAAGCGGGGCGTACCGGTGAAACATGCGCCTCCGGACCTTGCGAAATTCCTGACGCGTTGCGGGCTGATTGTCCGCCGCGCGCGCCGCCTTATTTAGGGCCTCGGGCGCGCAAAGGCAAGCAGCGCGGCGGCGTGCGCGGTCAGGCCTTGGCGTCAACCTTCTCGCGGGCATTGCGGAGTTCGACGACCCGGTCGGGAATGGTGATGCGGAAGACGGTACCCACCGTCCTTTCCAGCAGGACGATCTCGCCACCATGGGCCTGGACGAGCTCGGCGGCGATCGCCAGCCCGAGGCCGGTGCCGCCCTTGCGCGCCGACCCCTGAAACGGCTCGAACAGATGCGCGCGCGCCTTCTCCGGAACGCCGGGCCCGCTGTCGCGCACCTCGATGGCGACCACGGCGCCCGAGCGGTTGGCCGCGACCACGATCTCCGGGTTGGCGCCGCCATACTGGGTCTCGACCGCCTGCAAGGCGTTGCGGCACAGATTGCTCATCACCCGGAAAAGCTGGTCGTGATCCGCGTCCACCTCGAGCCCGTCGGGCATGTCGATGCGCCAGTCGAACGCGTTCGTCTCGCTCAGTCCGAGGCTCTCGCCCACCTCCTCGACCAGCGGTTTCAGCGGGTGGATCGAGCGCATGGGGGCGGCCTCCTGGGCCCGGCCGAACTTCAGTGTGTCGGTGCACAGCCGGATCGCCCGGTCGAGAGAATTGACCAGCTTCGGCGCCATGCGCTGCACCAGCGGATCCTGCACACCGCCCATCCGGTCGGATATGAGCTGGGCGCTGGAGAGAATGTTGCGCAGGTCATGGTTGATCTTCGACACGGCAAGCCCCAGCGACGCCAGGCGCGTCTTCTGCTGCAGCATGCCGCTCAGCTCGTTCTGCATGTGCGCCAGTTCCCGCTCCGCGGTGCCGATCTCGTCATCGCGGCCGGAGGGCACGATGATGCGCGAGAGGTCCTCGGGGTTCTCGCTGAACCGCACCATCGAGTGGGTGATGCGCATCATCGGCCGCACAAGCAGCAGGTTCAGCGACAGATAGACGAGCGCCGCCGTGATCACCGAGATGATGATCGACAGGCCGAGGATGCTCAGGCCGAAACGCACCATCGCCGCCTTGAGCGGGTCCTGGGCAACGACGATCTCGATGAACTCCCCGGCCCCGAATCCGGGCTGACCGACGACGCGGATGAACTGGTTCGACGGCGCGACATAGACTGCAAGCGCGTCCCAGATCAGCTCCGCCCACGAGGCGGTGCGCAGGTCGTAATGCCCGGCAATGGTCGCCGGCATCTCGCTTTGCAGGATGAGGTTGCGTCGGCCGCCGCGCTTGAGCGCGACCGCGCGCACCTGGGCGTTCTTGAGCAGATCATCCTGCGCCGACTGCGGCAACCGGCGATCGGCGGAGACGGCGAGAGAAGCGATCTGCGCCGCGGCGAGGCGCTCCACCAGCCAGTTCTTGCGGAAGTTGGCGACCGACGGAACGAACACGAGCACTTCCGCAATCATGACGAACACGATCGTCAGGATCAGCAGTTTCGATGACAGACCGACGAGGGGGGTGCGCCGGCCAGCAGCCGCGCCGGGACGCCGGCTCTTGTCCGCCGCGTCCGATGTCTCGTTTTCCTCTGGCTGCCTTGCTTTTGAATCGGAGGCCATATGCAGGTGCGCGCCTCACTCCATCAACCCAATTTGCGAAGCCAGCCGATGATGCGCCGGATTGTCGGGTTCGTCAAACTCGGCGCGTAATATTGGTAAGCAGCCCGTTTGCTGATTTCCGCCAAGGTCGGATAGGCGAAGACGATGGAGGTGATGGCGCCGATCTTCATTTTCTTCGACATGGCCATGACCCAGAGCTGGATGAGCTCGCCCGCATGCTCGCCGACGATCGACGCACCGAGGATACGCCCGCGCTTGGTGGTCACGACCTTGATCATGCCCTGGGTGTCGCGCTCGGTCTGGGCGCGGTCGTTCTCGGCGTAGGGCCAGCGCAGGATGCGAATGTCGCCGTGCTTCTCCCGCGCCTGCTCTTCCGTGAGCCCGACATGTGCGAGCTCCGGCTCGGTGTAGGTGACCCACGGGATGTTCGACATGTTGGCTTTTACCGGCAACCGGAACAGCGCGTTCCGGATGACGATGCCGGCGTGGTAGTTGGCGACGTGGGTGAACTGCAGGCTGCCCGCGACGTCGCCGATGGCGTAGACGCGCTTGTTGGTCGTCTTGAGTCCGCCGGTAACCTTGATGCCGGTGCGCTCATACTGGATGCCCGCTTCCTCCAGGCCGAGCCCTTCAACGTTCGGGGCGCGTCCGGCGGCGACCAGCAAAGCGTTCGCCTCGATGGCGCGCTCCTTGCCGTCTTGCGTGATCATCGCGCGCACGCCGGTGCGGCTTTTCTCGAGCCGCTCGATACGGATACCGGCAAGGATCTCGACCCCATCCGCCTCGAGTTGCTTGAGCACGATGGCCGTCAGCTCCGGATCGTCCTTGCCGAGCGGCGTGAAAGCCTCCAGGACCGTGACCTTGGCGCCGAGGCGCCTGTGTGCCTGCGCCAGTTCCATGCCGATCGGGCCGCCACCGATCACCAGCAGATGATCGATCGCCTTCTTGTTGTCGAAGACGGTCTCGTTGGTGAAGTAGGGAACCTTGTCGAGGCCCGGAATCGGCGGCGTGCCCGGCGCGGACCCGGTCGCGACGACGAAGCGGCGGGCCTTGATGTGATAGTCGCCTGCCTCGACCGTACGGGCATCGATGAACTTGCCGGGCGCTTCGATCACGTGCACGCCGAGGCCCGTAAAGCGCTCGACGGAATCGTGCGGCGCGATCGCGGCGATGACGCCATGAACGTGCTCGTAGACGCCAGCCGGGTCGACGCTTGGTTCCACCGGGGCAATGCCGAAGCGTCCCGCCTCGCGCATCGAATGCGCGCATTTGGCGGACGCGATCATCGCCTTGGACGGGACACAGCCATAGTTGAGGCAGTCGCCGCCCATCTTGCCTTTCTCGATCAGCACGACGTCCACCCCGAACTGCGCCGCGGCCGCCGCCACCGACAGACCTCCGGACCCCGCGCCGATTACACAAATATCCGGCTCGATCACTTCAACCATGTGCCTTCTCCTTCAACGGTGTGCCCGGCAGCAATGTACTTACGCCGATGCAGCCGTTTTGCGGAATTTCTTCAGTATGACGGGAATGAGCGCGACCGCACCGAGGGCCGCAAACGCGATGAGCAGTTCCGTGGTGACGAGGGCGCCGGGATCGAGTGAAAACTCGCACGGCGGCGCGCCGGTTCCGGTGTGGCTCTGCACGCAGGCATCATAGGCCGCGCGCTGCGCCTCGATCACGCTGTCGAGCCCGACGCCGGCGAACGCGAACGCAAAGGTCCCGGGAATGATGCCGACGAAGGTGCCGAGCACATATGTGCCGAGGCCGACGCCCAGAAGTGCGGGGGCAAGATTGACCAGCCAGAAAGGAAACAGCGGAACCAGCCTGAGAAACAGCAGGTAGTTGAGCGCGTTCTCCTGAAAGCCCTCGCGGAGTTTTCCGAGCCACGGGCCGGCGCGCGCCGCGAGCGGTTCGCCGAACGACGTCTTGGCGATGAGGAAGATGATGGTCGCGCCGATGGTCGCGGCAACCACGGTGGCGAGACCGCCGACGACCCAGCCGAACAGAAATCCGCCGGTCAGCGTCAGGAAGATGCCGCCGGGCAGTGAGAGCGCGACGGCAACGATATAGATGCCCATATAGGCGAGCAGCGCCAATGCGTAGTGCTGCTCGATGTAGCCCTTGAGGAGATCACGATTGTCGGCGATGTGCTGCAGCGTCAGGTAGTTGTGCCACCCTTGCGAGATAACGAGCGCCGCAACCGCAATCAGGACAATGAGTGGTATGATGCGTTTCATCCAGCCGCCGCCCGAACCGGACTCTGCTTTGACATTGTCGTTCATGCTGACATCCCCCTTGTCACCGGCTGAACGGCACTTTTCCAATCCGGACGGTCCTGCGATATACCACTATTTCTTGTCATTTAGTGCCCAATCATACTCGTAGTCCGAAATCGAGTTTGCGCCCGCCAGACGGTCGGTGAGCACCGGATCGGCATATTTGCGGATGTGCGTCAGGATGCGCTCGGTCGATCCGCCGTAATCACCCGCGTACCAGTCGAACAGGCTGGAGACGATGATGTCCTTGCCATCGAACCGGACGCCGCGGGGGCTGTTGATGTACTCGCGCGCCGCGCGCTCGAGCATGGTCTCCAGCTCCGCGCTCGAATAGGCCGTTTTCTGAAGATTGGGACAGCCCACGGCGGCGCAATTGACCACATAATGGATACGTGGATCACGCCAGATCGGACGCATGATCCTGTGCTCGATGTCGTCGAGGCTGAGCTCGACGCCGTCGACCTTGACCACCTCTTCCCGCCACGGACCGGGAAAAATGAAGCTGGTCAGGCGGATATCCCGGATGGACTCCACCGGATAGTGTTCAGCGACAATGTCGACGGTCTTGGCATTGTAGAGATTGGTCCAGTAGGCGAACTGTTCGTTGCGATTGAGTTTCGCCGGTTTCACGGTCTGGAGCGCGTCGAGGTATTTCTTGAGATCGGCGCGTCCGTCCTTGTTCAGTCCGGCATAGTCGAAGCGGTTCAGCCCGTCTTCTCCGACGTGCAGGTGCTTCTCCAGGAGGCTGTTCCAGGCCGAATGGTCGATCGTCACCTCGGACTTCGGGTCATGCGGCGCGAAGCGCTCGGCCAGTTCTTCAGCCTTCGCGGCCTGTGCCAGCATGAAGACCGACAGCACGACGATCACGGTTGCGGTGAGGGTGTTCAGGATATGCCGGTTCCACGACCTCAAAAGGTCCATGTCGTGGCCGGCGCAATTGCGCGGTGGTGTCATGACGGTGCTGCTAGCCTCCAACTCGTTTCTGTTCCTCTAGATAACGCCAAGGTCCGACATTGCGAGCCACCGCTCTCTGCTTCGTGATGGGTTGTCAGAAGACGTGAAATGCACCGTATACAAACGAATTGGCGATGAATTGACTTGAACCGGCCCCGAACGTATAAGCGGGCGCAATTCCTCTATGGTCGCTCTTGCGCACTCTGAGATGGCAGCGACGCCCTTTGTAACGGGGTCGCGCGCGCACCAGGAGCGGTGGCACGGAGATTAGGCGTGAAACGCACATATCAACCAAGCGTACTGGTGCGGAAGAGGCGGCATGGATTCCGCGCCCGCAAGGCGACGAACAGCGGCCTCAAGGTGCTGGCGCGGCGGCGGGCCAGAGGCCGCAAGAAACTCTCGGCGTAAACCGGCGGCGTGAGCGAGTGATCCCGTGCCGGCGGGCGCATATCACAACTCCCTTGGCCGCCTGAAGACGCGCGCTGAATATCTGCGCGTGCGCGACGGTGCATCGTGGCGCACCGGCAGTCTGGTCCTGCAGGCGCGCCGGAGAAGCGAAACGGGCGATGCCAATGGCGGCGCGCCCCGGTTCGGATACACGGCGACGCGGCGCATCGGCACGGCGGTCGCCCGCAATCGGGCGCGGCGGCGACTGAAAGAATCTATCCGCCGTGTCGCAGAAACCCATGCCCGTCCGGGCTATGATTACGTGGTGATTGCCCGACAGGGTGCGCTGACCCGGTCCTTCACCAACATGCAGAAGGATCTTCAGGACGCCTTTCGCGGTGTTCACAGGAAACAGGAAGCGCGGAACTGACCGGCATCATGCGTTTTTGGAACCATTGGTATGGACGAAAATAGTCGAAATCTGTTGATGGCGGTCGTGCTGTCGATCGCGGTGCTTTTCGCCTGGCAGGCATTCCTGGCGCCGGAGAGGGAACAGCAACAGCAGCAACAGCAGACAACGCAAGGACCGCCGCAGCCTGGCGCGCCGTCGACGACACCTCGTCCCGATTCACCGGGCGGTCCGCCGCAACCGACGCCTCAGACAGGTGCGCCGTCGGCGGTGCCCACCGTCAAGGGCGCGACGCGCGAAACGGCCCTCGCCGCCTCAGAACGCATCCAGATCGAAACGCCGAACCTTCGAGGCTCGCTGTCGCTGACGGGCGCACGCATCGACGACCTGATCCTCTCGAACTACCGCGAGACGGTGGATCCCAACAGTCCCAACGTCACGCTGTTTTCGCCCTCCGGCAGCACGAGGCCATATTATGCCGAACATGGCTGGGCGAGCGGCGGAGGCACATCGCTAAAGCTCCCGAACGCGCAAACACAATGGACGGCACTGTCGTCCGGACCGCTCAAACCCGATTCTCCGATCACGCTTGAATGGGACAATGGCGAGGGGCTGGTTTTCCGGCGGACGATTGCACTCAATGACAGCTACCTGTTCAGCATCCGTCAGGAGGTTGAAAACAAGACCGGAGACGCGGTTACGCTCTACCCCTACGCACTGATCTCGCGCCACGGACAACCCCAAATCCAGGGGTTCTTCATTCTTCACGAGGGCCTGATCGGGGTCTCTGGCGAGGAAGGGCTGCAGGAGATCGACTACGACGACGCGATAGAAGACAAGAGCACCACGTTTGAGAATGTTCGCGGCGGCTGGCTCGGCATCACCGACAAATACTGGGCCTCGGCCGTCATCCCCAATCAGACGACGCCGTATCGTGCCAAATATTCGGGCTGGTTCGTCAATGGCAAGGACCTCTACCAGACCGACTATCTGGCGTCGGCAATCCAGATCCCGGCAGGCGGAAAAGGATCGACGGAAGGGTTGCTCTTCGCCGGCGCGAAGGAGGTCGACGTCGTCGATCGTGAAGCGGAGAAATACAATATCGACCGTTTCGACCTGCTGATCGACTGGGGCTGGTTCTATTTTCTGACTAAACCGCTGTTCTTTGCCATCGACTATTTCCACAAGCTGGTGGGCAATTTCGGACTGTCGATCCTGATCGTCACGGTGCTCATCAAGCTGGTGATGTTCCCGCTGGCCAACAAGTCCTATGCGTCGATGAGCAAGATGAAGAAGCTGCAGCCGGAAATGACCAAGATCCGCGAGCGCTTTACCGACGACAAGATGCGCCAGCAGCAGGCACTGATGGATCTCTACAAGAAGGAAAAGGTCAACCCGGCTTCGGGCTGCCTGCCGATCCTGATTCAGATCCCGGTGTTCTTCGCGCTCTACAAGGTGCTGTTCGTCACCATCGAGATGCGCCACGCTCCGTTCTACGGCTGGATCAAGGACCTTTCCGCACCGGACCCGACGACGATCTTCAACCTGTTCGGCCTGATCCCGTGGGATCCGCCCGGCTTCCTGATGATCGGCCTGTGGCCGCTGATCATGGGGTTCACCATGTTCGTGCAGATGCGGCTCAATCCGGCACCGCCGGACCCCATCCAGGCCAAGGTGTTTGCCTGGATGCCGGTCATCTTCACCTTCCTGCTGGCGCCGTTCCCCGCCGGACTCGTGATCTACTGGGCATGGAACAACCTGTTGTCCATACTTCAGCAGGCCTACATCATGCGGCGGCACGGCGTTGAGATCACGCTGTTCGAGAACATCGGAATCAAGAAGAAGAACGACGCGGCAAAGTCGAAAACCGCGGGCGATTCCGGACAAAAGGACGCCAAAAGCAAGAGCTGATTCACGCGATGTCTCGCCCGGCGCGCGGCAAGCGCAATCGGCTGGCGAGCCGACGGCTCGCCAGCCTGATGCGGAACGACTGAACGTTCCGCAACCTCATGCATGTCTGCGGGCCGCGGTCTGCACTCTACGTCCAAACACCAAAGGCGCGACGAAAACCGCCGCAACCAGCGTGTTGGGGAGAAGATTGAGCGGCGCGCCGGCCACCCATGATGCCAGGTTGTCGACCACGAACCAGGTGATCAGGCTGGCCCAGAGCGCCCTGAATGCCCATGGCGCTCCCGAACTGACGGCTTCCGCGACAACGAAGTACATCAACACCGCCCACCCCATCACGACCGCGCCGAGCACTCCGAGCAGGAACACCGCGTGGGGCCCGAGCGCGCCGGTTTGCTCGAGCCGCGGCCAGAAGAGCAGCTCGATCGTCGAATGGGTGGGGCCTGTCAGGGCCGGAAAGACGGCAAATGCCGTGAAGACCCCGTAGATGACCAATGCGATGCTCGCGATCCGGAGCCATCTTTGCCAGAACGGACTCATGCCTAAACTCCTTCAAGTGATGTTGCCATATGCACTTGATTGTGACCGGCGACATCAGCGAGACAATTACCTCGGAGGTAAGTGCATTCGGCACGGATTTCGGCGATAGGCAGGGTCATGACCATGGAGAACTTCGGGGAACAGTTGCGGGAATGGCGGGCGCGCCGCCGCGTGAGCCAGTTGCAACTCGCGCTTGAGGCCAACGTCTCGTCGCGTCACATCTCATTCCTGGAATCGGGCCGCGCCATGCCCAGCCGGCAGATGGTCCAGCAACTGGCGCAAACCCTCGATGTGCCCTTGCGCGCGCGCAACGGCCTGCTGCAGGCGGCGGGCTTTGCTGCGGTCTACCCCGAGACGCCACTTGATGACGCGGCGCTGGAGCCGATCCGCGCGGCGATCGGATGGATGCTGGAAAAGCACATGCCCTACCCCGCGATGGTGTTTGACCGTTACTGGAATCTGCGCGGGGGCAACGTGGTCGCCAAAACCCTTTTCGGGCTCCCCGATGCGGACGAACCGGTCAATTTGCTGCAAGCGGTTGTCGGCAATGAAGCTGCCACTGCGCGCTTCGAGAATTGGCCGGAGATCCTCCATCACATGCGGGCGCGGGTTAAACTGGAGGTGCAGGCCAGTGGCGGCGATCCCGAACTCGTGGCCCTGCTTGACCTGTTCGCCACGGATCCCGCCATTCATGAAGAGGTCAGCGATCCGCCGGGACGTGCCCTGGTGTGCTCCCGCATGCGCGTCGGCGACGATCAGGTCATCTCCCTGTTTTCGACGATCGCGCAGTTCGGCACGTCTGAAGACATCACCGTGAACGATCTGCGGCTGGAACTGTTCTTTCCCGCCGACCGGGAAAGCGAAGCGATTCTTGAAAGGATTGCAGACGCGGCCGCAGCCTGAATCAAAAGGCCCGGGGGTTGCCCGGGCCTTTTTCAATTCGCGATGTGTTGGAGCCTTCTCGATCCGGTCAGTTGGGCAGGACGCCCGCGCGCTTCAACATCGTCTCCGCTTCCGGCATCACCTTGCGGCATCCGTCGGTCAGGGTCGAAAAGTTCTTCTTCAGGCAGAGGAAGATCAGGTCCGGCACCGGGGCCACACCGATGCAATACTGCGCGATATCGCTCTTGCAGGACGTATCGTTGGCAAGACGATCGAGGGCCGTGCGGATATCGAGGAGCTGGTCGGCCGCGTCATACATGGAATAGGCGCAGTCGAAGGACAGCTTGTTCGAATGCGAGTAGAGACAAGCACCAAGGCGCCCCTGCCCGGGCTGCACGTCCTTGCAGTACTGTTTGATCTCCTTGTCGCACCGCTGCATCACCATGCCGGGAATGTTGCCCTTGCCTTGAGCGGAAACCGGCTCCGGTGACGGCGCCAGAACGGCGAACGCACCTGCAACGATCGCAGCCAACGCAACAACTGACTTCTTCATCCCTTCATCCTTTCTTGCGGCGCCCGGCACCGCGTCCTCCCGCCGCTTTGCTGCTTCAGGTCTGGAGTTAGTTCGGCGCGCAATGGCCGAAGAACGCGAAACCGGCTTCAAGCGTGCTGATCGATCCGGTGAACGCGCCGTTCTTTCGCGAGATCACCGCGCTCCAGGTCTCCTCGTCCTGCAGCCCGTGCAGAAACACATGATCGTCGGTCGCCTTCAGACCCTCGATTGCTTCGGTACGTTCCTTCTCCAGAAGCGACAGGGAGGCCAGCTCCTTCTTCTTGATGTCCAGCGTCATGATCGGCGCCAGATTGATCGTCTGCGGCGTAATGCGCCTGCAGGCCCCGTTCATCCTGCATTCCTGAACCTCGCTGATGGCGCAGACATAGTTGTTGGGCGCGGCAACCGCGCCCGGTGACGTGAATTGCATGGCCGCGATCGCACCAGCGGCAAACAGTCCTGAAAGTCGCACGGTCATCTCCCTATCTGGATACCTGGTAGCCTTTGCCTTCGAGGCACGTCTGCGCCGCCCGCAAATAGGCGTCGTATCTGATCTGGAGCTTGCGGCGCTTCTCGACCCCGATTATGCCGCCGATCAGTCCACCGGCCGCGGCTCCGGCGCCAAGTCCGACCAGCGCGCCACGCGCGCCCCCGGCAATCGCGCCGATGATCGATCCAGAGGCGCCACCGGCAAAAATGCCCGTTCCGGCTCCACGCTGACCCTGATCCCACATCGGATAATTGTCGGGATTGTAACCGGTCTGCGCGACTGCCCAGTCGTGGCAGGCAAGCCGGTCCAGGTTTTCCTTTTCGACACTCTGCCCCTTGAGCGGATAGGCAAACAGCGCCCGCGCATTCGCGTCGGAAAGCGGAACGGTGCAGGCAAGCGCGATTGCGGCCGCCGCAATTGCCTTACGGCCAAGATGAACCATACGAATCTCCCATGAACGGATAATCAGACTGTGACTGCGCGCAGTATTGCCGGGCTTTGCCGGCAACTTCAAATTAAATTTCGCTTCTGTTGCGCGTGGTTACCGGTCAATGTGCACGTCGTAAAACCCGGAGCAGAGATTGCCTTCCGGCCGCGGGGAGAGATCGCGTGACGTTATGCAAGTTGGATCATCTGGTGGTCGCCGCGACCGCTCTCGATCAGGGGGTTGCCTACCTTGAAGAGAAGCTCGGCGTCACCGTTCCGCAAGGCGGCGCACACCCGCTGATGGGCACGCACAACCGCCTGATGCAGCTCGGCGACGGCGCGTTTCTCGAAGTGATCGCCATCGACCCGGATGCCCCGCCACCGACGCGCCCGCGATGGTATGCACTGGACGATCCGGCGATGCAGGCGCGGATCGCGGCACGGCCTTGTCTCATCACCTGGGTCGTGCGCACCGGCACTATCGGCGACGCGGTTCGCGCGTCATCCATCTCCCCGGGACCGGTCATCGAAGGACGGCGCGGCGATCTCGTGTGGCAGATCACAGTGCCCGAGGACGGTTCGATGCCGGAACACGGGTTGTTCCCGACCCTCATCCAATGGCCCGAAGACCTGAACGAGAAAGGCCCGGCGCCGAACATGGCGGACCTCGGCTGCACGCTCGCGAAACTCACCGTGTATCAGCCTGAACCGGACCGCATGCGAAACGGGCTGAAATCGATCGGGGCGGACACGCTCGCCGATGTTGAAGAGGGAACGCCGCGCCTCGAGGCGCTCGTCGATTGCCCCAGGGGCCGCGTCACGCTGGATTAGAGCCCAGGACGAACGCCACAAGCGGTTCGAGCGAGCGATGCTCGGCCTTCAGCGCATCGAGCCCCTCCTGGGGCCGCGGCAGACCGGCATGATTGTGCCAGAAGACGGGCATGCCGACACGTCCCGCCCCGTTCACATCGAACACCGAACCGGCGACGAACAGGGCACGCTCCGGTGCAACATCGAGCTGATCGAGCGCATGGTTGTAGGGCCGCGGGTCGGGCTTGTAGGCGCCGACCTGTTCGGCGATCACCACCACGTCGAAGGGCACGCCCGCCTTCTCCACAGCACGCGTGCCGAGGTCCACCGAGCAGTTCGTGACCACGGCAAGAGGAAGTCCGCCTTGCAGTTTGCCGAGCACACCCGGGACCTCCGGCCAGGGCCGCAACTCGTCCCAGCGTGCGACGAGGCGTTGCCCGGTTTCCGCACCGAGCCCCTGCTCTTCCGCCGCCTGTATCACCAGCTCCTCATAGGGCTGATAGTCGCCGGTCGCGTATGTCAGTTCGAGGTAGTGGTGGCGCCAGCGCTGACCCGTCTCCGGATCGCCGGCAACGGCGTTCCACAAGCTCCATGAATCCATAAGACCCGTCAGGACATCGAAAATCACGGCATCGTAGCGTTTGGACATTGGCTTGGCTTTCCGCTGTGGGTGGTGCACTCATAGCCGGGCGCGAGGATGCCGGTCATAGCTGAAAATGAACGACGACGCCAAAACCAATGAAGCCGATGCGCGGCTGCGCGACGAGGCAGACAGGCTGTTCCGCCGCCCCTGCACCTTTCTGAAGGGCGTTGTGCGCGTCGCCGACCTTCCGCACGATACCCTGCCTGAGGTTGCGTTCGCCGGGCGTTCCAATGTCGGCAAGTCGAGCCTCCTCAATGCGCTTGTCGGACAAAAGGCGCTGGCACGCACCTCGAACACCCCGGGGCGCACCCGCGAGGTCAACTATTTTCTGCTCGACGGGCGCATCTACCTCGTCGACCTCCCCGGATACGGCTATGCGCGCGCATCCAAGAAAGAGGTGGCGGGGTGGAACCGTCTCATTCAGGATTATCTCAAAGGCCGTGCCAGCCTGCGCCGCGTGTTCCTGCTGATCGACGCCCGGCACGGGCTCAAAACGTCGGACCGGCCCACTTTGGCGCTGATGGACACGGCCGCCGTGTCATATCAGGTGGTGCTGACCAAGGCCGACAAGGTGAAGGCATCGGACCTTGAAAAAACCATCGTGCGCGTGTCAAACGAACTCGCGAAACATCCGGCGGCCTATCCGGAGCTGATCGTCACGTCGTCGAGAAAAGGCACCGGACTGACCGACCTGCGCACGGCGATCCTGACGCTGACGGACAACGAGTGATTGTCCGCGCCGGCCAACCCGTTATAAGGGGCGGCAAGGAAACCGATATCGATGCCGAAAGACAACGGACATAGCACAGGGGCGTCCGCCGAAGCCGCGATTCTGTCGAAGGCGCTGCCTTATATGCAGCGTTACGACCACGCGACGGTCGTCGTGAAATATGGCGGCCATGCCATGGGCGACCCGGAACTTGCCGAGATCTTCGCGCGCGACGTCGTCCTGTTGAAACAATCCGGCGTGAACCCGGTCGTGATCCACGGCGGCGGGCCGCAGATCGGGGCCCTGCTGGACAAGATCGGCATCAAATCCGAGTTCCAGGGCGGCCTGCGCGTCACCGACAAGGACACCATGGACGTGGTCGAGATGGTGCTGGCCGGCTCGATCAACAAGCAGATCGTCGCCAACATCAACGCCCAGGGCGGCAAGGCGGTCGGTATTTCCGGCAAGGACGCCAATCTGATGGGCGTCCGCAAGCTCAGAAAACAGGTCTCTAACCCCGATTCCAATATCATGAAGGTGGTCGACCTCGGCTTCGTCGGAGAGCCGACCGATGTCGATCCGGACATCGTCGAGGTCATGATTAGCTCGGACCTGATCCCCGTGATCGCGCCGCTCGGTGTCGGCAAGGACGGCCAGACCTATAACGTCAACGCCGACACATTTGCCGGAGCCGTTGCCGCGGAACTCAGGGCGAAGCGGCTCCTGCTGCTCACCGATGTGGAAGGCGTGCTCGACAAGCAGGGCGACCTCATCGCGCAACTCACGATCGACGAGGCCAAGGCCCTGATCGAGGACGGCACGATTTCCGGCGGCATGATCCCGAAGATCGAGAGCTGCATGTCGGTGGTCCAGAGCGGCGTCGAGGCCGTTGTAATCATCAACGGGCGCACGCCGCACGCCGTGCTGCTCGAACTCTTCACCGAACATGGCGCGGGAACCATGCTGCGCGCCAAACGCAACGGCTAAGGCAGGCATCTCCCTTGAAACGGTTCATCGAAACCCGCGCCTGGATCTTCGATCTCGACAACACGCTGTATCCGGCGGAGTGCAACCTGTTCGCGCAGGTCGACCAGCGCATGGGTGAGTTCGTCTCGAACCTGCTCGACTTGCCGTTCGATCAGGCCCGCAAAGTCCAGAAGGACTATTATTACAAGTACGGAACCACGCTTGCCGGCCTGATGGCGGAGCATAGCCTGAAACCGGAATCGTTCCTGGACTACGTGCACGACATCGATGTCTCGATGGTGCCGCCCGCGCCGGAGCTCGGCGCACTGATTGATCAGCTTCCCGGCGAGAAGTACATTTTTACCAACGGTTCGCGCCGGCACGCGGAGAACGTTGCCGGCCAGCTCGGCATACTCGACCGGTTTGACGACGTATTCGACATCGGCGCGGCCGGATATGTGCCGAAACCGGAGACGGAGGCCTACGACAAGTTCCTGAAAGCGCATGATGTCACGCCCGGCGAAGCCGCCATGTTCGAGGACATGCCGCACAATCTCCAGGCGCCGCACAATCTTGGGATGGTGACGGTCCTTGTGCACTCACGCTACTATGATCATCCGATCCAGCATCAGATCAGGGAGTGGACATCTCCGCCGGACCACGTGCATCACATGACCGAAGACCTGAAAGGCTTTCTGGACGATGTGCACGATGTGCTGGACGCGCCACGGGACGGCACGGACCGGAAAGCCGGTTAAGAGCTAATAATCTGAAATAAATGGATTTTCTTTGCTGCATGGTATGATGGCCGGTTCACCGGCTCACCCCTTAACGCTCCCGGCGACCTTGCGTTGACAAGCCCGAGCTACCGCCGCAGAAAGTTTCGTGAAATGGCCGCAATTCAACGTCTTTCGAGAAGTGGATCCGTGCGCGGATATCTGATGGCGGTCGTTGCGCTGGCCGTCGTTTTCGCCTTTGCGACGGCGGCCTACGCCCAACCGACCGACAACGACGAACTCGATCAGCAGGTCACGGCTGAACAGCAGTTCAGCGACGATCTGGCCCGCTGGACCCGTGTGCTGGATCGCGTTGAGGCCCAGCTCGACTCGAACGAACTGACGCCGGCAATCCTGGAGAACCTCCGCAGCACTGTGTCGGACCTGCAGGCGCAGTTGTCCGCCGCCCGGGTCCCGGTCGGCGCGGATGTCGAGAGGTCGCAGGACCTGGTGGACGCGCTCGGACCTGCGCCAAAGGACGGAGAACCGGCGGAATCCGGCGAGATCATTGCACAGCGTGAAACACTGAACGCCAGATTGGCCGACGACACGGGTCGGTTGCAGCAGATCGAGCTTCTGATCCAGAAATCCCGTTCGCTGCTCGCCCGGATCAGCAGTGCGGAAGCTGCGGCGCTCGGCGAGCGGCTCTTCACGAAGACACCGTCTGTTCTCAAGTGGCAGACATGGGAGGACGCGACAATCGATCTCGGCGTCTTGCGTGATCGGGCGCGGAGCGAACTGGATCGATGGCGCAATCTCGACGAGGTGCGAAACGCGGCACAAGGCGGTTTCTTCATAGCGGCACTTTTGGCGGTCCTTGGTACGGCGCTGTTCGCATTGCTGTTGCGCCGCTGGCTGATGCGCAACTATGGACGACAAGCCGAGATTGAGCATCCCAGCTATCGCCGGCGCGTTCTGGCGACCCTGGCGGAAACCGTTGCGCGGACCGCGATACCAATTCTTGTCGTTGGAGCGATCTATGCCGCGCTCTACATGTCCGGCGTATTGATCGACTTCATGAGGGACATCGCGCTCGGCGGCCTGGCCGCGGTTGTCGCTCTCAGCATGATCTACGGGCTGCCGCGTGCCATGCTTTCTCCGTCCCTGCCGCAATGGCGGCTAGCGGCAGTCGGAGATAACGCGGCACGCCTTTGGTATCGTTACGCCCTGACACTGGCGATAATCGTCGGGGCGGGCTTTCTCGTGGCCACACCCGGAGCCGAACTCAATCCGTCGGATGCTCTGTTGTCCGTATACGGCCTGGTCGTGAACACAGCCTTTGCGCTTGTCTTTTTCGCCATGGCGACCGACAAGCGCCTCTGGCTGACGCCACAGCAGGAAGCGCGCGCGATTGAGTCTGCCGTCGCTCCACCCCCAACACCCGTCGTCGAAACGGAGACACGCAGCCGGTGGTGGTTTGTCGGACGGGTTGTACTCGCCCTGATGGCACTGGCCATTCCCGGCACATTGCTGGCGGGCTACAACGTCCTTTCCGACTTCATCGCAGGAAGACTTATTGCGACGGCCGGCATCCTTCTGGTCGCACTTGTGCTGCACGGATTGGCGCGCGATCTCGTTGGCATTTTCGCCGTCGACTCGAAAAAACAAGCGGACGAGCCGGACCGGACCAATCCGATTTATGTGTGGTCGGTTCTCTTTCTCGACATCGGTCTTGTGCTGATTGTCACCGGCCTGATTGTGCCGCTTTGGGGTGGCCATTGGGACACGATATTCGATCGGCTTGGCTGGAGCCTGAGCGGCTTCAAGATCGGCGAGCGCGTATTTTCGATCACCGACGTGCTCGCCGGAATTGCGACATTCATCATCCTCATCGCCATTCTCCGCTCGGTTCAGCATTTCATCAACCGGCGGGTCCTGCAGAACATGCGCATGGACGCCGGCGTCCGCAATTCGCTCTCAACCGGCATCGGCTATGCCGGGCTTGTCATTGCGCTTCTGATCGCGATCAACACGACAGGGATTGACCTTTCCGGTCTGGCGATCATCGCCGGCGCCCTGTCAGTCGGCGTCGGCTTTGGACTGCAGAGTATCGTCAATAACTTCGTCTCGGGCCTCATTCTCCTGGCCGAACGGCCGATCAAGGTCGGGGACTGGGTCGAGGTCGGCGCGCATCAGGGCATCGTGCAGCGCATCAGCGTGCGCAGCACCGAGATCAAGACATTTGAACGTGCATCCGTCATCGTTCCGAACTCGGAATTGATCGCGAACTCGGTCGTCAACTGGATGCACCGCGACAAGCAGGGCCGCGTCGAGCTTAGAATTGGCGTGGCATACGGATCCGACGTCAACAAGGTGCGCGATATCCTGCTGCAGTGTGCCGCCGATCACGGCGAAGTCCTGCAGAACCCTGCACCCTTCGTCCTGTTTTTGGACTTTGGCGACAGCGCGCTGATGTTCGATCTGCGGTGCTTCGTGCCGGACGTGAACCGCCGGCTGCGCATCTCGAGCGACTTGCGTTTCGCCGTCGATGAAGCGTTCCGCAAGGCGGGAATCGAAATCCCGTTCCCGCAAAGGGACATCCACATCAAGGACGGTGCAGTGCCCACGAGTGCCGCCGCGAAGCCTGCGCCGGCGCGCCGCAAGACGGCCCCGAAACGCGCCGCGGCATCAAGATCAAAATCCAGCAAATAGAGCCTGGACGCGCCGGTGAATGCTGGCTTGCCGGTTCCGCGCATTGACAAGCCTCGCTCACCGCCGCAGAAAGTGCCGCGCAAGGCACGCGACCCGCAACGCCGTTGAGTTCAGTCAGGAAAATCCATGTCCCACGATGATCTGAAGAAGACAATCGAAGCCGCATTCGAGGACCGCGACACTATCGGCCCCGATACGAAAGGCGAGATACGCGACGCGGTGGAAACCGCCCTCGATCTGCTCGACTCCGGAAAGGCGCGCGTCGCCGAAAAGCACAACGGCGAATGGCAGGTGAACCAGTGGCTTAAGATGGCCGTCCTGTTGTCGTTCCGCCTCAAGGACATGGACGTGATCAAGGGCGGCCCCGGGAAATCGGTCTGGTGGGACAAGGTGCCGTCAAAGTTCGAGGACTGGAAGAGCGAGGACTTCCGCGACGCGGGCTTTCGCGCCGTGCCCAATTGCACCGTACGCCATTCCGCCTATATCGCGCCGGGCGTGGTGCTGATGCCGAGTTTCGTCAATCTCGGCGCTTATGTCGACAAAGGGACAATGGTCGACACCTGGGCGACCGTCGGTTCGTGTGCGCAGATCGGCAAGAACGTACATCTGTCCGGCGGCGTCGGGATCGGTGGCGTGCTCGAGCCGCTGCAGGCGGGCCCGGTGATCATCGAGGACGATTGCTTCATCGGAGCGCGCTCGGAGGTCGTCGAAGGCGTTGTCGTGGGCGAGGGATCGGTCATCTCGATGGGCGTCTATATCGGTCAATCCACCAAGATCGTCGATCGCGCCACGGGCGAAATCCATATGGGACGGGTGCCCCCGTATTCGGTCGTCGTCTCCGGCTCCCTGCCCGGCAAGAACCTTCCCGGCGAGAACTGGGGACCGAGCCTGTACTGCGCGGTGATCGTCAAGACCGTCGATGCCCAGACCCGCGCAAAGACGTCACTGAACGATCTGCTGCGGGACTAGAGTCCTTTCGATCAAATCCGAACGGCCAGGCCATGACCTCCGCCGCCCTCGACATTGCACAGACTCTCATCCGATGTCCTTCGGTGACGCCCGATGAAGGCGGGGCCCTGGATGCCCTCCAAGGGCTGCTGGAGGGCCAGGGTTTCACGTGCAACCGTCTGGTCTTCTCCGACAACGATACGCCCGACGTCGACAATCTGTTTGCCCGCATCGGTTCCGATGCGCCGCATCTGTGTTTCGCCGGCCACACCGACGTCGTGCCGCCGGGCAATGCAACAGACTGGACCCACCCACCGTTCGACGCGGCGGTCGATGCCGGCTGGCTGCATGGGCGCGGCGCCGCCGACATGAAGGGCGATATCGCCTGTTTTGCCGCGGCCGCGTTCGACCATCTCGAAAAACGCGGCGGAACGCCCGCAGGGTCGATCAGTTTCCTGATTACGGGCGATGAAGAGGGCCCGGCCATCAACGGCACGCGGAAGGTCCTCAAATGGATGGCGCAGAACGGCCATACGCCCGACCACTGCCTTGTCGGCGAACCGAGCTGTTCCGAACAGCTCGGCGACACGTTGCGCATTGGCCGGCGCGGAAGCCTGAACGGCGAGATCACCGTCAGCGGCGTTCAGGGCCACACCGCCTATCCGCATCTGGCAAACAACCCCTTGCCGGGACTGCTCGGGATTCTCAACGCGTTTCTCGCCGAACCGCTGGACGACGGCACCGCGCACTTTGTGCCGTCGAACCTGCAGATCACCGCCGTCGAGACCGGAAACGAGGCGCGGAACGTCATTCCCGCCAGCGCCAGGGCGCGCTTCAACATCCGGTTCAACCCACATCATACGGCCGACAGCTTGATGGAGACACTGCGGCTCAAGGCGGAAGCGGCTGTTGAAGCAACCGGCCTCGTGCACGAAATCGATTTTCTGCCGCCGAGCCACTGCTTCGTCACCGAGCCCGGTCCGCTGGTCGAGATCATGGCCGGTGCGATCCGTGATCAGACGCGCGTCGACCCGGAGCTCTCGACGGCAGGCGGCACGTCCGATGCCCGTTTCGTGAAGGATTACTGCCCCGTGATCGAGTTCGGCCTCGTCAACAAGACCATTCACGCGGTGGACGAGCGGGTCGAGATCAAGGACCTTGAACGGTTGACGGCGATCTACGGAGCCTTTATCGAGCGGTATTTCCAGGCGTTCGCCACGGACTAATTGCTGCCGCAAATCGGTAACATTTCGCCGCTAACAGACGCCCGAGACGGCGCACCGGCTTTTTCGCGTTCGCCACAGATGATATTCTGGGATTTGACCGTGACGCCAAGGCGCACGCGAACCCGACCAACAAGGAGACGATCAATGCGGATCATTCCTGCAGCACTTGTGGCTGTGGCATTCAGCCTGCCACTCGTCGCCACCGCCGAAGCAGCCTCGATTCTCGGGTCCTGGCAAGGGCGCGGCAGCGTTCGTGTCAAGGAATCGGGCCAGGTTGAGCCTGTGAGCTGCAGCGTGCGGTACGAATCGGGGACCGGACGGACGTTCGTGCTCAACGCCACCTGCGCAACGACAGCAGGCACCTTCCAGCAGTCGGGCCGTGTCGTGCAGCGCTCAAGCAACAGCTATTCGGGCCGTCTGTATTCCGATCAATACGCGGTGTCCGGAAACGTCAGCATTTCCGTCAGCGGCAAGAGCCAGACGATCCGCGTCAGCAGCCCGAAAGGGTCGGGCAGCCTGAGGCTTCGCAAGCGCTAGGCGCCAGGCCCAGTACCGGGCCGCTACGTAAAACAGACCGTGCGGCGGCGCGACAGGCGCGCAGGCCGCGCGGTTTTTTTGCGACACATCTAAAGGCGATGCCGGTCCTCGAGACCTTCGCGCCGCAGGTAGTCGATCAGACGCTTTCCCGGCTCGGCGACAAACTTCTCCTCCAGAAGCTCGAGGTGTCCAATCCGGTCGATCCGGAAGTTGCGAAAGTCGTTGCGCAGTTCGCACCAGCCGAGCATGACCCAGACCGGCGCGAAGAAGGCCAGTCCAAGGGGCCGGACAGCCCGTTCTGTCTGGCGGCCCGCCTCGTCGCGATAGGTCATTTCCAGTTTGTAGTGGCTGCGGACCGCGTTGCGCAACAGGCTGAAATCGACGTTCCACGGCACTTTCGCCGCGCTCTCCGACGCGAACAATGCAGCATCTGCGAATGCGCGTTTTTCCCTCTCGCCGAGGACACTCTTGATCTTTGACAATGCGCGCCGCCCGACCGCGCCCGTCTCTTCGTCCGTCCAGCTCTCCACCATGAAGATGCCGAGCAACAGCACCTCCATTTCCTCGGGCGAAAACATGATCGGTGGCAGATGGTATCTGGCATCGAGAACGTAGCCCACGCCGGCTTCGCCGGTGATCGGCACGCCGGACAGCAGCAGGTCCTGCATATCCCGATAGACCGTGCGCTCGCACACACCGAACTCTTCGGCAATCTCGCGTGCCGTCACGGCTGTGCGGCGTCCCTGCAGGAACGTCACGATCTGGAAAAGGCGGTCGGCGCGTCTCATACGGCGAGCCTCGCAAATGCCTACTGACAGGATGGTGTCAGTATAGTGTCAGTAGGGTCGCGGTCCATCGCATTGAAGAGCAATTTCAATTGAGGAGACTTCAGATGAAAACGGCGACCCACACCGCGAACTTCAACGCACCCTGCGCCAATGTCTTTGCCTATCTGGCGGACATGGAAAACCTGCCTGAATGGGCGACAGGTTTTTGCAAGAGCATGCGCAAGGAGGGCGACGACTACTTCGTGCAGACACCCAAGTGCGAGGTCTACTTCCGCATCGATCACGACGAGAAGACGGGCGTTCTCGACATGACCTCGGGACCGACCAAGACGATGACCGCGACCTGGCCCGTCCGCGTCGCACGACTGCCCGACGACAGCACATTGCTGACATTCACGGCGATCCAGATGCCGGGAATGACTGACGAGATGTTCGCCGAGCAATGCGCGGAACTCGAGCGCGAGTTCGAGAACATTCGCGCGGCCGTCGAAAAGCAACCTGATCAGTAATCAACGCTGACGAGATAGAGACCGTGCGGCGGCGCGACGGGCGCGCAGGCCGCGCGGTCTTTCGCCTTGAGTGCGCGCTCCACGTCACCTGCGCGCCACTTCCCCTCGCCGACCAGCTTGAGCGCCCCGGCCATGGAGCGCACCTGATTATGCAGGAAGGATCGCGCCTGCGCTGTCACCTGCACTTCCGCGCCGACCCGTGACACATCGAGCCGATCGAGCGTCCTGACGGGCGATTTCGCCTGACACTGCGCGGCGCGAAACGTGGTGAAGTCGTGGTTGCCGACAAGCACCTGCGCGGCCGCGTGCATCGCCTCCGCATCGAGCGTCCGCGGCACGTGCCAGGCCCGGTCGCGATCCAGTGCAAGCGGTGACCGTCGGTCGCAGATGCGAAAGAGGTAGGTGCGCGCCTTTGCCGAAAACCGCGCGTCGAAGTCGGAATCGACTTCGGCGCAATCCAGCACGGCGATCGGGTCGGGACGCAGATGCGCGTTCAGGGCATCGCGGACGGTGTCGGTCGGCCACGCTTTTTCAAGATCGAAATAGGCGACCTGTCCGAACGCGTGCACGCCGGCATCGGTGCGCCCGGCGCCGCCGGGGACGACCCTCTCGCCGCAGAAGGCTTCCAGCGCATCGGCCAGGCGCGCTTGCACCGACGGGCCGTTGTCCTGGATCTGCCAGCCCACATAGGGTGTGCCGTCATACTCGACTGTGATCCGGTAGCGGGGCATCGGCGATTGGTGCCCTCAACCACACACAATGGCAAGGACTCAAGAGCCTCTTCGACCAAATCGGAGCCATTCTGACGTAGCAGTTTTGCGACAAGGTCAAGCAAAGGCCCGTGGCGCGTACCCGGTTGTACGAGCAAGGGGCTTTGCGCCGGAATTGGCGCAAAACTGCCCGTCCCGCAGGGTTTCCGATTGGCGGACGCCCGCCGGCGAAACGGCCTTGCCCGATGCGCTGCATCGCGCCGCGACCGTTTCGGCGCCGGATCGCACACGCCAATCGAGAAACAGAATTGACACTGATTTGGTCGAAGAGGCTCTACTATCTCGCCCAGGGCGCGCGTTTGCGGCGGTTGGCCTTGTAATAGGGGATGCCGCGCGGACGCATCGGCGCCGCGTAACCGGAGAACTTCCAGTTGGGGATCTTGCTCGCCCAAGGCGAACCGCCCTTGACGGTCAACCCGGGCTTGATCCGGCTCGCATAGCGCGAGCCCCGCTGGACGGTCTTGCCGCCCCGAATTCGGCCGGCGTAGGGCGAACCCTGCTCCACTGTCTTGCCGCCCTCTATCCGGCTGGCGAACGGCGAGCCTTTTTGAACCGTTTTGCCGCCCTGGATGCGGCTTTCGAGATCCGGACCGTGGGTCCAGGTCCGCCGCGCCCGGTAGTAGGGCGGGAAGTAGGTCTGCTGCGGCAGGGAGAAACCGACGAAACCCTTCTTGCGGAAACGTCCCTTCTTGCGGATGACGCGCCGAACACCGCGATTGTTCGCAACCTGCCCGAACTTGATCACGCGCGTCGGGAACAGGTCCGTCTGCACCCGCTGGGAGGGCGGCAACCGCGTTCCGGGAAGGTCCGTGCGAACACGCTGGCGCGGCGGCAGGCGGGTCCCAGGCAGGTCGGTTTGCACCCGCTGGTTGCGCGGCAGGCGGGTCCCGGGCAGGTCGGTCTGCACGCGCTCGTTTCGCGGCAGGCGCGTTCCCGGCAGATCCGTGCGGACGCGCTGGTCGCGTGGCAGACGCGAGCCGGGAAGATCTGTCTGTACCCGTTGGTCCGGAGGCAAACGTGTGCCCGGAAGGTCCGTCTGCACCCGCTGATCGCGCGGCAGGCGCGTTCCCGGAAGATCGGTCTGCACCCGCTGGTCCCGCGGCAAGCGCGAACCGGGAAGATCGGTTTGCACCTGCTGATCGCGCGGCAAGCGCGTGCCGGGGAGGTCCGTCTGGACCCGCTGGTTTCGCGGCAGGCGCGTGCCCGGAAGATCGGTTTGCACCCGCTGCCCCGGCGGCAGCCGGGTCCCCGGCAAGTCCGTCTGAACCCGTTGAGAACGCGGCAGACGTGATCCCGGCAGATCGGTTTGCACTTCCTGTTTGGTGATCATCCGCACAGGGACATCGGGCTTTCGAACGCGCTTGCGGGGCTTTATCCTTCTGATTTTTTTATCTTTTTTTGCAGGACGGACCCGCAGGATCAGCGCGCCGCCGAAACTCTTTGTGATCTTGAGATCGAGAGGATTGATCCGAAAGGGGCTCGGCCCGACGTGAATGATCTTCTGCGCGGCAGCCGGCGCCGGTCCCAGAAGAAGGGCGGTCATGCCGATCGTGGCAAACGCGATACTCTTGGCTCTCAAGGCACACTCCGAACCCCGCGGTGCACCTCCTCGTGAGCGGCATATTAACGGCTTTGCCTGCCCTGTGGCGAAAACGTTTCGTGAAGGTTACCGGCCCCAGCGCGTCAGGCGCCGGCAATCATGAGAGGGTCGTACCCCGCACGACGGGCACCCCACGCAGGAATTCGGCGGCCGACATCGGTTTCTTGCCGGCCCGCTGCAAATGGGTGAGCTGCACCGCTCCGTCGGCGCAGGCGATGGTCAGTGAATCGTCGAGCACCGTGCCTGGCGGACCGTCGCCCCCGGTGACGCTGGAGCGAAGCGCCTTGATACGCTCGGGCCTTCCATTGACGTCGAGTTCGAACCATGCGCCGGGAAACGGCGAAAGCCCGCGAACATTGTCATGCACCTCGACCGCGGGCCGGCTCCAGTTGATGCGCGCCTCGGCCTTCTCGATCTTCGCCGCATAGGTAACGCCGTCTTCATCCTGTGCCTTGCAGTCGAGGCTGCCACGTTCGAGCGCCGCAAGCGCCCGCACCATCAGATCCGCGCCGAGCCGCGACAAGCGGTCGTGCAGCTCGCCGGCGGTTTCATCCGCGCCGATGCTTACCTGGTCGGACAGGCAGACAGGGCCGGTATCGAGCCCCTCCTCCATGCGCATGACCATGACGCCCGTTTCCGCGTCGCCGGCCATGATCGCCCGCTGGATCGGCGCCGCACCCCGCCAACGCGGCAATAAGGAGGCGTGCAGATTGAGGCAGCCATGCGCCGGCGCCTGAAGGATCTCGCTGGGGAGAATGAGGCCATAGGCCACGACGATCGCCGCATCGGCGCCGATCTCCGCGAAGCCGCGCTGCTCTCCCGCATCCTTCAGCGTCGGCGGCGTGGCAACGGGGATCCCGGCCTGTTCGGCAAAGGCATGTACGGGCGAAAGACGGGCCCTCTGGCCCCTGCCAGCAGCACGCGGCGGTTGCGTGTAGACGCATGCGATCTCGTGACCCGCACCGATCAGTTCGGAAAGACACGGGACGGAGAAGTCAGGCGTTCCCATGAAGATAAGGCGAAATGGCATGGGCGTGACGGTCCCTCCCGGCTCGTCGGAAACAAAATCCACCTTTTACCGGCGCGGGAGGACAGATGCCAGAACTGCGGAGAGCCATGCCCGGTTAGGGCACAGCTCTCCCACAGGAACACCCGCTCACCTCGGCCGTCCGGATCGGCTTCAACGGCGAAATATCGCGTTCGGTTAGGCGCGCTTCGGGCCACCACAGCCCACGGGCTACCATCCTGCCGAAATCAGAGCCGAAGCCCTGATCCTGCGGTCATTAGACAATCTCGCTCACCGCGAGTCATCGGAAAAGCTGAGCTTGGTTAAGGCGTTACGCCGGGTGGTCCTGGCTCTAGGCCACAACTTCGCCCTTGGCGGCCTTGATGAACTTCTTGATTACCCGGTCGCGTTTGAGCCGCGAGAGATAGTCGATGAAGAGCTTGCCGTCGAGGTGGTCCACCTCATGCTGGACGACGGTCGCCAGAAGACCCTCGCACACGCGCTCCTGTTCCTTGCCGTCGGTGTCGAGGTAGCGGACGGTAATCTGTGCGGGCCGCTCGACCTCCGCGAAGAATTCGGGGATCGACAGGCACCCCTCTTCATGGGCGCGCAACTCGTCGCCATGCGCGACGATCTGCGGGTTGATCATCGCGATCGGCTCTTTCGGCGCCTCGCCCTCCTCCTCGTCGGCACTGCGATAGCTGGCGTCCATGACGATGACCCGCCGGGGCACGGCGATCTGCACGCCGGCAAGTCCGATGCCCGGTGCGTCGTACATGGTGTCGAACATGTCGCCGACCAGCGCGCGCAATTCGTCGTCGACGCGTTCCACGGGCGCACTCTGCTGGCGCAACAGGGGATCGGGAAGGGTGATGATGGCGCGCTTCGTCATGTCTGCCTTGAAATAGGAGGTCGCTCCATCGAGGTCAACTCGGCAAATCGCGGCAAATGTTCCCGTTTTGATCCAAATTGCCGGCGAATCGCGCTATAGCTTTCCATATGAACGACAATCTTATCCGCGTCGGCGACCTCGCCCTCGACCCGGTGATGCTCTTGCTCATCGTCGCGGGCCTGTCCGCAATCCTGCTCCTGACCCTGTTGATGGTCGTCATCGTCGGCGTCACACGGCGCGGTTCGGAAGCGGCGGAGAAGGCGGCGCACGCGTCGCACCTGGAATCGGAACTTGCCGAACTCAAGGGCCGCCTGCAGACGGTCGCGGAGATTTCCGTCTCCCGGCAGTCGGAGCTCACGCGCTCGATCAACCAGCGGCTCGACAACGTCACCCACAGGCTCGGGCAAAATCTCAATGAGAACTCCCGCAAGACCAGTGAAAGCCTGTCGAAGCTGAACGAGCGTCTCGCGGTGATCGACACGGCGCAGAAGAACATCACCGAGTTGTCCTCCAACGTCGTCGGCCTGCAGGAAATCCTCGCCAACAAGCAACAGCGCGGGGCCTTCGGCCAGGGCCGCATGGAGGCCATCATCGAGGACAGCCTGCCGAAGGGGGCCTACACCTTCCAGGCAACGCTCTCCAACAAAATGCGCCCCGACTGCCTGATCCATCTGCCGAACGCGCCGGACCTCGTGATCGATGCCAAGTTCCCGCTCGAGGCCTTTGAAGCCCTGCGTGAGGCCCGTTCCGAGCAAGACAGGAAGCAGACGCGCACCCGCGTCCGGCAGGACGTCGGCACCCACATCACCGCGATCGCCGAGCGCTATCTCATTGCCGGCGAAACGCAGGACACCGCGCTCATGTTCGTGCCGTCCGAGGCAATCTACGCTGACCTGCACGAAAACTTTCCGGCGATCCTGCAGCACGCGGCCCGCGCCCGCGTCGTCATCGTCTCGCCCAACATGCTGATGCTGGCGGTTCAGACCATGCAGGCGATCATGAAAGACGTGAAAATGCGCGAGCAGGCCGGGCTCATTCAGAAAGAGGTTGCCTATCTGATGGACGACGTCCACCGGCTGCGCGAACGCGTCCTGAAACTGCAGCAGCACTTCGGTCAGGCCGGCAAGGACATCGAATTGGTGCTCACCTCGTCGGAGAAGATCACCTCGCGCGGGCGCAGGATCGAAACCCTCGATTTCGAAGAGGACGCCAAAGCGGCGCAAACACGCGCGCGCAAGAAGACGAGCGTCGCCGGCAAACGCAACGGCAACGGCAAGCAAGCCGACCTGATCGCCGGCGAGTAAGCCTACGTCTGTTTCTTCCCTTTCATCAGGGCGATCACTTCAGGAAAACCCGGTGCCGTCCCGGTTGCGGTGAACGTGCCCTTTTCGACGATCTCGCGGGATGCGGAGAGAAATCCGCCGATCGCCGTGCGCGCCAGCGCGCCGCCGAGACTGATACGCTTCGCCCCGGCCTCGGCGATCTCCGCAACTGACAGCTCCGCCGTCGCGAGCACGTTGACCGGCTTCGACACGGCGCTGCAGACCGCGCGCACCTGCTCGGCGGTCTTCAGGCCCGGTGCGTAGAGCACATCCGCCCCCGCCTTCTCGAAGGCCTGAAGCCGATTGATGGTGTCGTCGAGATCGTCCACGCCGCGAATGAGGTTTTCCGCGCGCGCCGTCAGCACAAATGCACGCGGCAGGGACTGGACTGTGTCGACGGCCGCGGCGACGCGTTCCACCGCGTGGTTGAAATCGTAGATGCGGTTCTCGGACGGCCCGGCATAGTCCTCGATCGACCCTCCCGAGGCGCCTGCATCGCTGGCGAGCTTGATGGTTTCGGCTGCTTCGACCGGCACCGCCGAATAGCAATTCTCAAGATCGGCGGATACCGGGAGATCCGTCGCACCGGCCAGATCGCCGATATGCACAAGATGCTCCTCGCGGGTGACTTCGCCGTCGGTCTTTCCAAGCACGAAGGCAAGCCCCGAACTCGTGGTCGCAAGCGCCTCGAAACCGAGGCCCGCAAGTACCCGCGCCGAGCCCGCATCCCAGGGGTTCGGAATGACGAATGCACCCTCGCGCTCATGCAGCGCGCGAAACCGCAGGGTCCTGTCTTCTGTATTCTCGGCCATCTGTCCCCCCCTTCTCTTTCTGGGATCGCTTCTTTTTACCCGTAATGGTTTCGGAATTGCGACTGCTCAACCCGAATTCTCAAAAAAAACGGTGTCTGCGACTCTAAAGCATTTTCAATTTTTCGGAGAAAGTGATTAAATCATCCGGCATGTAAACCGAGGGAGGTCCCCCCATGAGTACCAAGAAGAAGACCGATGGCCCCGCCGGCCGTCGTGACATGACTTTCGGACTGCCAACGCCGCAACTCGACCACATTCCGGATGCCGTACGCCCCGTGTGCGAATTGGGAATGAAGGTTCAGTCGGACACGATGGAGCTCTGGAGCCATCGCGCGCGCGCATGGATGGACTGGCCGGAGACGCTCAGCACGTGCAAGACGTTTGACGATCTGACCAGGGCACAAGGCGAATATCTCGCCCGCATGCAGAAGGACTATGCGCACTTTACGGACGGGATGCTGCGCCACCTGATGATCGAGCAGGACACGTTCGAGGAGCAGGATGAACAGGTTCCGCCGGTCAAGGTTGCCAAGGACGAAACGCCTCCGCAGAAGGCGGCGGCCTGAGTCCGAAAGCCTGAAAATTCCATCATAAGGTCTTGCGTGCCTTGATGGCGGCGGCGAGCGTCCCTTCGTCCAGATAGTCGAGTTCGCCGCCGACCGGCACGCCGTGGGCAAGCTGCGAGACCGTGACATCACAGGTCTCGAGCTGGTCCATGAGATAGTGCGCCGTCGACTGACCCTCGACGGTCGCATTGAGCGCGAGCAGGATCTCCTTGACCTCCTCGCCGTGCGCACGCTCGATCAACTTGGCGATGTTGAGTTCTTCCGGCCCCACGCCGTCGAGCGGCGACAAGGTGCCGCCAAGCACGTGGTAGCGTCCCTTGATGACGCCGGCGCGTTCAAGAGCCCACAGGTCGGCCACCTCCTCAACCACGCAGATGAGCGCGGCATCCCGGCGCGGATCGGCGCAGATCGTGCACGGGGTGCTGGTATCGACGTTCCCGCAGGTTTCGCAGATGACGATCTTGTCGCGCGCGACCGCCATTGCCGCCGCCAACGGCGCGAGAAGCTGATCTTTCCTGTTGATGAGATGCAGCGCCGCCCTTCGGGCGGAACGCGGCCCCAGGCCGGGAAGCCGCGCCAGCAGTTGGATCAACTGCTCGATTTCCGGACCGGCGACCTTGCGGGACATGAAAAAGCGTTGATCCTTCGCCCTAGAAGAGCTTCATGCCCGGCGGGATCGGCAGGTCTCCGGTAATCGACTTCATCTTTTCCTGCAACTCGGCTTCCATCTTCGACTTGGCGTCCGCGTGAGCGGCAACGACCAGGTCTTCCAGAATCTCGGCCTCGTCCGGCTTGATGAGCGACGCATCGATATCGAGCCCGGTCATCTCGCCCTTGCCGTTGAGCGTTACCGTGACCAAACCCGCGCCGGACGTCCCCTTGCATTCGAGATCGTTGAGTTCCGACTGCATTTGCTGCATGCGGCCCTGCAGCTCCTGCGCCTGTTTCATCATGTTCCCAAAATTCTTCATGGCGTCACTTACCTCTCTACACCGGCATTCAGAGCGTCATCTCTCCGTGTCGTCGCTCGGGTCCAGATCGCGGATGTCGCGGACCTCCGCGTCCGGAAAATACTCGAACAGTTTGTCGACGGCCGGATGCTGTTTCAACTCCTCGATTTCACGCGCCTTGCGATCCGATTCTTCCTTTTCCCGCGCCCGGCGCTGTTCGGCAACGGTCGCACCGCCCTTATCGTCCGAAACGACGATCATCCATTGTTCGCCGGTCCATTCCGACAGTTTCGACCGCAAATCGTTCGGCAGGGTGCGGGGCGCGCCCTCCAGCAGGTTGATCTCGATATTGCGCGGCGCGAAACGAACAAGGCGCACCTGGTTTTCCAGCGCACGACACAGCATGGGTTCGCGTTTCTCCGTGACGAGCGCAATCACGTCATCGAAGTTCTGCAGGTGAAGCTGCGCATTCGTTGTGGCTTGCGCGTCGAACTCGGGGTCCGGCTCGCGCGCCGCGACGGACCGGGTCTGAACCGCACCACCACCGTGCGATGCGGGTGACGGCTGCGGCGGTGACGCGGTTGGCGACCCGCCTCCATTGCCGCGCGCCTCGCTCTGATCCCCTTCAAGGACCCGCGCCAAATCCCGTGGCGAGGGCAGATCGGCCACATACGCCAATCGGATCAGCACCATCTCGGCCGCCGTCAGGGGCTGTGGCGCCGACCCCGTCTCTTCGAGTCCCTTGAGCAGCACCTGCCACGCGCGGGAGAGAATGCCCATGTCGAGGCGTTCCGCCAGCCCCTCCGCGCTGGTGCGTTCCGCTTCGCTGAGTGTCGGATCGCCTGCCTCCTTTCCGGCGGCGGCAATGCGCGTCACGACATGAACGGCTTCGCCAAGGTCGGCAATGATCTGCACCGGTTCGGCGCCCTCCTCGTACAATTCGCGCAACCCGTTCAACGCGCCTTTCGCATCTCCCCGGAAAAGGACTTCGAGCAGTTCGAACACGCGCCCGCGGTCGGCAAGACCGAGCATGGCGCGGACGTCCGCCCCGGTCACGCCGTCGGCGCCGTGGGCGATCGCCTGGTCAAGAATGGACAGTCCGTCACGCACCGAACCTTCCGCGGCGCGTGCAATCAGGGTCAGCGCGTCATCTTCGACCGAGGCGTTTTCGAGGCCGGCGACCCTGGCGAAGTGGTCGCGCAGCGTCTCGACGTCGACACGCCGCAGGTCGAAGCGCTGGCACCGCGACAGCACGGTCACCGGCACCTTGCGCACCTCGGTCGTCGCGAAAATGAAACGGACGTGATCCGGAGGCTCCTCCAGCGTCTTGAGCAGGCCGTTGAACGCGGCCTTCGACAGCATGTGCACTTCGTCGATGATGTAGACCTTCATGCGCGCCGCCACCGGCTTGTAGCGCGCGCTCTCGATGATCTCGCGAATGTCGTCAATACCGGTATGCGAGGCCGCATCCATCTCGAGCACGTCGACATGGCGCGATTCCATGATCGCCTCGCAATGGGCGCCCATCGCCTTCATGTCGATGGTGGGTTCGTCGATATCCCCGGTTTCGTAATTGAGCGCTCGGGCCAGGATGCGCGCGGTTGTGGTCTTCCCCACCCCGCGCACGCCGGTCAGCATGTAGGCCTGCGCGATGCGTCCCGATGCGAACGCGTTGGTGAGGGTACGCACCATCGCATCCTGACCGATGAGCTCGTCAAACGTATTGGGCCGGTATTTTCGCGCGAGCACGGCATAGGCGCCGCCCGTTTGCTGCGGGGCCTGCTCCTTGGATTCGGGGCTGCTCTTGCGCTTGGCCATCACGTCTAACTCTGTGGGGCCGGCTGAATGCGGAGCGTGGCCAAACCCGATGCGACAAGTGGGAGGCTGGACATGCAACCCGCGCCGAACTCGTTAGGGCTGCTTCCTTCCGGATCTGACCCGGTTGGCGAGAGACACGTCTGCCGCCAACCTCCCGAGGTCCTTATATCAGCTTATGGGGTCGCGGTGGCAAGTGCCGCGCACACCATTGGGGACAAGCCGGCAACACTGAATCGCGACAAATGGTCCTTGTCTCCCGAACCGGCGTGGTATCCTATGGCGCCCGTCCGCAGCCTTCCTGATCCTGCAATGAACCCGCCCGACCGAGAGAGCTTTCCCATACCCCGTATCGGCACCGAGCAGACGCTCAACCGGATGGCGGAAAAACGCTCGGATCAGGACTGGGTGAAAGGCCGTCTGAACGACCCGAACAGCCGGTTTTTGCTGCTCGCCGATCTGTCGCTGGCGGTCGACTCGACACCTGACAGAAGCGAGACGAAGCTTCGCTGGTACACCGCGGACCAGATCGAGGCGCTCGGCGTCGATCTCGACGACACTTTTCTGCTCGGTTGTAACGAGGGCGACATCGCGATTTTTGCGGCTTCACTCAGTTCCGCGCAGGTGGCCAATGTTCCCGGCGGCGCCGAGACCCTCAAACCGCTTGTCGATCTGCGCTCGCTCGCCATGCAGGGGTCGCTTCCGGCAGCCGATCTTTCGCTCGCCGGTGCCGCCCGCGCGCTTGCGGCATGGCACGCGATCGCGAAGTGCTGCGGGCGTTGCGGCGGGAAAACGCGCAGCAAGGATGCCGGCTGGCGGCGAAGATGCTGGGCCTGCGGACAGGAGTTCTACCCCCGCGCCGACCCGGCCGTCATTGTGCTCATCACCGACGGGGAACGTTGTCTGCTCGGCCATCACAAGCGCTACGCCCACAAGTTCTATTCGACGCTGGCGGGTTTCGTGGAGCCGGGGGAGGACATCGAGGGGTGCGTGCGCCGCGAAATGCGCGAGGAAACCGGGGTGAAGATCGGCAACGTGACCTACCTCGCAAGCCAGCCCTGGCCGTTTCCGCATCTGCTGATGGTCGGTTGTTGGGCCGAGGCGCTGACGACCGATCTGACCCTGGAAGAAGACGAGCTCTACGACGCGCGCTGGTTCTCCCGCGAAGAGGTCCGGCAAATGATGGCGGAGACGCATCCGGACGGCTTCACCGTGCCCGGCTCCCATTCCATCGCCTATGCCCTGATCAAGAGCTTCGTGGAATCGAAATGACCTCGAGCCGGGGCGGTTTCAGGTGAAGCCACCCCGGCTTGTTTCCTGTGGTCCTCCAGGCGACGGGCGACCGCAATTGCAAATGCTAGTTTCCTCCAAACCGTCCAAAGGCACGGTGACCGCCGAAGCGGTATTTGTGGGCGTACGGGCTGTATCGCCCGTAGCCATAGAGTGGCCTGCGGTGAAATCTCTTCCGGCTGAACTTGTACTTCCCGAAGCCGCGATGCCGACCGTAGCCGCCGCGGAAGCCGCGATAGTGCAGCCGAAGGCCGCCGCGCTTGAATTTGCCATACCTGTAGTGGATCGGCGTCGCCGACCCGTTCACGTCCAGCGTCTTGTTCAGAGCCACGGCTGGCGTGATCAACTGAGCGCCGGCAGAAGCCACCGCCGGCATGAACAGGATTGCACCGGCGGAGAGGACCGATGCGACCAAGACTTTCGCTTTCATGAGAGCCTCCTGGTTAGAGTTATCCCCGGCTCTTCCGATATAGTCGTCCGACGTGACGCACCAGGTCACACCTGATGACCACCCTGTGACGCCCGGCGACGCCTTGGCGTGGATCTCACCGAGCTATGACCGTGCCGTGATGGCGCGAAGGGCCGCACAAGCCAACGATCGCAACGTCACTGCCTCGGCCGCATGGCACCGAAGTCTCGATCAAAAGGTTGAGAGAAAACGAACGTTCAACAAAACGGGATTGCAGCGGCACGCTGCAGGCCGCGCGTATTCAGGCCACAGGGTTGTGCGCGGCGCTGAGCTTCTCTAGCTCTTCGCGGTACGGATTGGAGGGATAGGTCCCGAGCACCTTCACCTCGGACGAAAAGAACGACAGCTCCTCAAGAGCGAGCCGCACGTTCCGGTCGCTCGGATGGCCCTCGATATCGGCGTGGAACATGGTGGCGTTGAACGAGCCCTCGAGCTGGTAGGATTCGAGTTTCGTCATGTTGACGCCGTTGGTGGCGAAGCCGCCGAGCGCCTTGTAAAGCGCGGCCGGAACGTTTCGGACGCGGAAGATGAACGTGGTGATGACGGGTCCGGACTCCTGCTCCGCATCCTCCGGCTCGGCGGACAGGACGACAAAGCGCGTGGTGTTGTGTGACGCGTCCTCGATGTCGCTCTTCAGGACTTCCAGGCCATAGATTTCCGACGCCAGCCTGGACGCGATGGCCGCCTGCGTCGGATCGCCTTCCTCCTTCACGATCCGTGCCGATCCCGCGGTGTCGGCTTCGCGCACGGCCTTCAGGCCCAGCCCCTGAATGATCTTGCGGCACTGCCCCAGCGCGTGCGTGTGGCTCAGAACGCGCTTCAATTCATCCGTTTTCGCGCCCGGCAGCCCGAGCAACTGGTGGCGGATGCGCTCGAACTGCTCGTTGACGATGTAGAGGTCGGCCTCGGGGAGCAAATGGTGGATATCCGCGACCCGGCCGGCGACCGAATTCTCAATCGGGATCATCGCATAGCGGGCCCCACCCGATTTCACCGCCGCCAGCGCGTCCTCGAAAGTCGGGCAGGCAACCGGTTCCATGTCCGGGTATGCATGCAGGCAGGCGGCGTGCGAGTGCGCGCCGGGCTCGCCCTGGAAAGCAATCGAATTGGTGTTTGAATCAGCCATCGCTCAATGAGGCCATGAATTGCATAAATCGATGGGATAGCGGAACAAAATCGCGAAGAACCCCAAACGGCCCTACGAAGACAGGAGCGCCTTCGCCCGCTCAAGGTCGGCCGGAGTATCGACGCCCACCGGCACGGTGTCAACGAGCGCGACGTCGATGCGCATTCCCGCCTCCAGCGCGCGGAGTTGTTCCAGTTTCTCGCGGTGTTCGAGCTCGGACCGCGGCAATGACACGAACCGGGCAAGTGCCGGTCGGCGAAACGCATAGATACCGATGTGATGGTAGAGCGGCCCCTCGCCATGCGGCGCGGTTGCGCGCGTGAAATACAAGGCCCGCAGCAGACCGTTGCCCGAGCCGCGTGTTCCCACGACCTTGACCACGTGCGGGTCCTCCCGCTCCTCTTCGTCGACGATCTCCGCCGCAATCGTCGCAATATCACATGCGGGCTCGCCCAGCGGTTCGATGCAAGCCGCGATCAGGCCCGGATCGAGGGTCGGCAAGTCACCTTGAAGGTTGACGACCACGTCGCATGTCCGGTCCGGATCAACCGTCTCGGCGGCCTCGAACACGCGGTCTGTTCCGCTTTCGTGATCCGTGCGGGTCATGACCGCCTCGCCTCCGGCCCGGGTGACGGCGTCGACGATTTCGTCTGCGTCTGTCGCCACGATAACCCGCCCGGTTTCCGCCTCCATGGCGCGCCGCCAGACATGCACGATCATCGGTTCACCGCGGATGTCCTTGAGCGGTTTCCCCGGAAGCCTGCTCGCCTGTAGCCGGGCAGGAATCACGATCAGCGTCTGCGACATGGGTCGGTTCCGTTTGCAGGTGCGGCATTTCGTGCTACCGAAATATCCGCCCTAGGTGCCAGTTGCAACAACGCGCCAACACTCTATATTCGGCGCGGTCTTCGCGACGTGATGCCGACGCAAATAACTGGGAGCGGCCCCTTATGGATACATTTGAACTCAACAAGCTTGCCGGAGCAGTGCTGTTTGCGTTGTTGATCCTTTTCGGCGCAAAAACGGCTACGGATCTGTTCTTTCGGGCGCATGCGCCCGAGACGCCGGGTTACGTCGTGGCAGTCACCGAAGGCGGCGGCGAGCAAGCAGCTCAAGCCGAACCGGAAGAAGAATTGGACCTGGCCGTGCTGTTGGCAAGCGCAGATGTCGGCAAGGGCGAACGGCAGGCCAAGAAGTGCACGGCCTGCCATACGTTTGAACAGGGCGGCGCCAACAGGATCGGGCCGAATCTCTACGGGATGATCGGCCGTGAGCTCGGCGCCGTCGATGGATTTGCCTATTCGACAGCATTGAAGGCGAAGGGCGGTACCTGGGACTATGAGGCGCTGGACGCGTTTATTGCCAACCCGAAGGGTTTCATCAGTGGCACAAAAATGGCCTTTGCCGGCATCAAGAGGCCGGATCAACGCGCCGATCTGATCCTCTATCTGCGCGAGTATGGCGACGAGAAACCACCGCTCCCGGAGGCAAAGCCGAAGGAAGAAGCGCAACCTGAAGCGCCGAAAGAAGAAGCAAAGTCGGAAGACCAAGAGGCGGCTGCAACCGAAAAAAAGCAGTAGCGGACAAGCCGACAGAATCAAAATCCCCGGCCGGGCCCGGGAGTCAACGGGCCGCGGCAGCGCCCGCGGCCGGTTCCGGAGCGATGGCCGACGCGCTCGGAGCACGACTCGCCAGCGCCAATCTGCTCGTGTTTCTCCGTGTCCGGTCAGACAGTCCCGCACCGCTGCCGACCCCTTGAAACTGCAGCCGTTCTAACGATTATTTAATTTGGCGGTGGCGCGCGCGGGCGTCATGTTAGGTCCGAACCCGGCGACGGGTGTCCGGGCTGCCGCGTTTGTGGTCAACCAGTTGGGGCTTATGAATATGACTTTGCGTGTTCCCCGTGTTCTGCACGCCGCACTCGCGGTATTCGTCCTTCTCGTCCTTTCTCCGGCTCTTCATGCCGAAACCGAACGGCATCACGCGCTTTCGCTGATCGGCACGCCGAAATATCCCGCCGATTTCAAACATTTCGACTATGTCAATCCGAACGCGCCAAAGGGCGGCAAGGTCCGGCTCTCGGCAACCGGCACCTTCAACAGCCTCAACCCCTTCATTCTGAAAGGCGATTCGGCCGCCGGCGTCGGCTTCATCTATGAGAGCCTGTTCGAGCAGAGTTTCGATGAACCGGGCACCGCATACGCCCTTCTCGCCGAGTGGATCAGCTATCCGGACGACTTCAGTTCCGCCACGTTCAAGCTGCGCGAGGAAGCGCGCTGGCACGACGGCAAGCCGGTCACGCCCGAAGACGTCATTTTCTCGATGAACGCGCTCAAGAAGGGGCATCCCTTTTACGCGCAGTACTACAAGAACGTGGACAAGGTCGAGAAGACCGGAGACCGCGAGGTCACGTTCCGGTTCAACGTCAAGGACAATCGGGAACTTCCCTTCATCGTCGGCGAACTGACGATCCTGCCCGAGCACTACTGGACCGCGAAAGACGCCAACGGGACTCCGAGAGACATCACCAAGACGACCCTGGAACCGCCGCTCGGCTCCGGACCCTATCGCATCAAAAACGTGAATACCGGCCGGTCGATCACCTTCGAGCGCGTTGACGACTACTGGGGTGCCGATCTCCCGGTCAAGGCGGGAAAGGACAACTACGACGAGATCCGGTACGAGTATTTCCGGGATGCCACCGTCGCCTTCGAGGCGTTCAAGGCGGACAAGCTGGATTTCTATAACGAGAGAAGCGCGAAAAACTGGGCCACCGGCTACGATTTCAAGGCGGCGAAGAACGACTGGGTCAAGCGCGAACTGATGGAACTCAAACGCGGCCAGCCGATGCAGGCATTCGTGTTCAACCTGCGCCGCGACCAGTTCAAGGACCCGCGCGTGCGCCGCGCATTCAACTACGCGTTCGACTTCGAGTGGGCCAACAAGAACCTGTTCTACGACCAGTACCGGCGCGTCGACAGCTATTTCCAGAACACCGAGCTTGCATCATCCGAACTGCCGGAGGGACGCGAGCTGGAAATCCTGACGGAGGTGAAAGGGCAAATCCCGCCGGACGTCTTCACGCAGCCCTACGCCAACCCCAAGACGGACGGCTCAGGCCGCATGCGCGCAAATCTGCGCAAGGCGACAAAGCTGTTCAACGAGGCCGGCTGGGAGGTCAAGGACCGCAAACTCGTCAACAAGAAGACCGGCGAGCAGATGAAAGCGGACTTTCTGCTCGTTTCTCCGCTGTTCGAACGCATCGTGCAGCCTTACATGCGCAATCTGGAACGCCTCGGCATCAAGACCTCGATGCGGGTGGTCGACGTGCCGCAGTATCGCCGGCGCCTCGACACCTTCGACTTCGATATCGTCGTCGCAAGCTTTCCCCAATCGCAGTCACCGGGGAACGAGCAGCGCGATTTCTGGGGCTCCGCCGCCGCGGACGAGGACGGCAGCCGAAACCTGATCGGCATCAAGGACCCGGCAATCGACAAGCTGATCGACAAGATCATCTTCGCCAAGGACCGCGCCGAACTGGTCGCCGCCACCCGCGCGCTCGACCGGGTTCTGCTGTGGAACAACTACGTGGTGCCGCAGTGGTATGCGCCGTATTCCCGGGTGGCCTATTGGGACCGCTTCGGGCATCCGAAGAACATGCCCTCACAGTCGGTCGGTTTCCCGACCATCTGGTGGTGGGACGACGCATCCGCGTCCAAACTGGCGTCGGCGAAGTAAGGCGGTGAGAGCCATGTCCGCAATATGCACGCGATCCCTGTACGGCGCAGCCAGAGTCCTTCTGGTCATCTGCGTCTGTTTCGCCTTTGCCGACGCAACGAACGCAAGCGAGCGCCGTCACGGCCTGTCGACATTCGGCGATCTGAAATATCCGGCCGACTTCAAGCATTTCGACTACGTCAATCCGGACGCGCCGAAGGGCGGCAGGCTGTCGATGATCGGCACGGCGGGTCTGATTACCTTCAACACCCTGAATGCATTCATCCTCAAGGGCGATCCGGCCCAGGGAGTGTCCTACCTGTTCGACAGTCTGATGACACAGGCGCAGGACGAACCGGGCTCGATGTACGGCCTCATCGCCGAATCCGCGGAACTGGCTGACGACAAGCGGTCGGTGACGTTCTATCTGCGGCCCGAAGCGAAGTTCTCCGACGGCTCGCCCGTTACGGCCGAGGACGTTGTGAACTCGTTCACCCTGCTCAAGGAAAAGGGGCACCCGTTCTACGCCCTGAGGCTTCGCGACGTGGAAAAAGCGGAGGCCGTCGACCCGGGCACGGTGCGTTATCACTTCAAGGGTGACCAGATCCGCGATCTGCCGGTTATTGTCGCCGGCCTGCCGGTCTTCTCCAAGGCCTACTACGACGCCAACGACTTCACGAAGACGACCCTGAAACCGCCGCTCGGGTCCGGACCGTACAAGGTCAAGAACATGAAACAGGGCAGCTTCATCGTGTATGAGCGGCGCGACGATTACTGGGCCAAGGATCTGCCGGTCAACCGCGGCCGTTTCAATTTCAACGAGCTGCGGTATGAGTATTTCCGCGACCGCACGGCGGAGTTCGAGGCGCTCAAGGCGGGTGAATACGACCTGCGCGAGGAGTTCACCTCGAAAACATGGGCCACCGAATACAATATCCCGCAGGTCGAGTCGGGCCGGCTGATCCGGTTGACGCTTCCCGACGAGCGCCCCTCGGGCGCTCAGGGCTTCTTCATCAACACCCGCCGCGACAAGTTTGCGGATCCGCGCGTGCGCAAGGCGCTCGACCACGCCTTCGATTTCGAATGGACAAACCGCAACCAGTTCTACGGGCTGTACAAGCGCACCAACAGTTTCTTCGAAAACTCGGAAATGAAGGCGGAAGGCCCGCCGAGCGAGGCCGAACTGGCCCTGCTCGAGCCCTATCGCGACAAGCTGCCGAAGGAAGTCTTCGAGGCGCCATATACCTCGCCGGTGTCGAACGGCTCGGGACAGGACCGAAAGCTGCTGCGCACGGCGTCCAGGCTGCTCAAGGAAGCCGGCTGGACGGTCAAGGACGGCAAACGCGTCAACGCCAAGGGTGAACAGTTCGACATTGAATTCCTGATCTTTTCGCCCACCTTCGAACGCATCATCGCGCCGTATGTGAAGAACCTGAAAATCCTCGGGATCGATGCGCGCATCCGGCTCGTCGATCCATCCCAATACCAGGAGCGGGTCAAGAGCTTCGATTTCGACATCACGACCCAGCGCTATGTGATGAACGCGACACCGGGCATCGAGCTTCGAAACTACTGGGGAACCCAGGCCGCGGGTACGTCCGGAAGCCAGAACCTGGCCGGTATCAAGGATCCGGTCATCGACGCGTTGATCGAGAAAGTCGTCGCGGCCCAGTCTCGCGAGGAACTGGTGACGGCAACCCGTGCCATCGACCGCGTGCTGCGCGCGCGCTACTACTGGGTGCCGCACTGGTACAAAGCGGCCCACAACATCGCCCACTGGGACAAGTTCTCGCGGCCCGAAATCAAACCCAAATACGGCCGCGGCGTCATAGAAACCTGGTGGTATGACGAGGCGAAAGCTGCCAAACTGGCCGCCAACAACTGACGCCGCGCCAGAGGCTCATGACTGCATATATTCTCCGCAGATTGCTCCTGATCATCCCCACCATGCTGGGCGTCATGATCGTGAGCTTCACGGTGGTGCAATTCGCCCCCGGCGGGCCGGTCGAACGGGTGATCGCGCAGTTGACCGGCACCGACGTGTCGGCAACGGCGCGCATCGGCGGCACGCAAAGCGGTGACTTCAGCGCCGGCAATCAGGCGCAGCAGAACACCGGCACCGGAGACGCGTCGGTCTCTTCAAAATACCGCGGCGCGCAGGGGCTGGACCCCGAATTCATCAAGAGCCTGGAGAAACAGTTCGGCTTCGACAAACCGGCGCATGAACGGTTTGGCCTGATGCTGTGGAACTACATCCGGTTCGACTTCGGAGAAAGCTATTTCCGGGATGTCAGCGTCATCGATCTGATCATCGAGAAAATGCCCGTCTCGATCTCGCTCGGGCTGTGGATGACCCTGATCTCGTATGGAATCTCGATTCCCCTCGGCATCCGCAAGGCCGTCACCGACGGCCAGCGCTTCGACGTCTGGACCAGCGGCGTCATCGTCATCGGCTACGCAATCCCCGGCTTTCTGTTCGCGGTACTGCTGATCGTCCTGTTTGCCGGTGGAACGTTTCTCGACTGGTTCCCGCTGCGCGGGCTGACGTCGGAGAATTTCGACGAGCTTCCCTGGTACGAGAAGATCGTCGACTATTTCTGGCACCTGACGCTGCCGCTGATCGCCATGGCGCTCAGCGCGTTCGCCACCACGACGTTTCTGACCAAGAACTCCTTCCTGGACGAAATCAAGAAGCAGTACGTGATGACCGCCCGCGCCAAGGGCCTTGCCGAGCGTCAGGTTCTTTACGGCCACGTGTTCCGCAACGCGATGCTCATCATCATTGCCGGTTTTCCGGGCGCGTTCATCAGCGCGTTCTTCGCCGGTTCGCTGCTGATCGAAACGATCTTCTCCCTGGACGGGCTCGGCCTTCTTTCATTCGAGTCGATCGTCAATCGCGATTATCCGGTCGTGTTCGCGACCCTGTACATCTTTTCCCTGCTCGGGCTGTTCATCAATCTGATCTCCGACCTCACCTACACCTGGGTCGATCCGCGGATCGACTTCGAGACGCGCGAGGTCTAGGGCCCGGACCATGGACATCAAGCTCGACGATAAGCTGGAGAAGCAGGGCTACGAGACCATCGAGCCATTGCCGGGCGAGACCATGCCGCCATGGCGAAAGTTCTTCTCACTCTCGCCCATCAACATCCGGCGCTGGCAGAACTTCAGGGCGAACAAACGCGGTTTCTGGAGCCTCTGGCTCTTCCTCATCCTGTTCTTCATCTCTCTCTTCGCCGAGTTCATCGCCAACGACAAACCCTACCTGGTGACCTATGACGGCGGCATCTACATGCCCGTGTTCCAGGCCTATCCGGAGACCGCTTTCGGCGGCGAGTTCGAAACCGAGGCCGACTACCGCGATCCGTTCGTGCAGGACCTGATCAAGGAGAAAGGCGGTTCCATCTACTGGCCGCCGATCCGCTACTCCTACAACACGATCAATCTGGACATGCCGGTCCCCGCACCGGCGCCGCCGTCATCGGAGAACTGGCTCGGCACCGACGACCAGGGACGCGACGTCGTCGCGCGGGTGATCTACGGGTTTCGCCTGTCCGTGTTGTTCGGACTGGTCCTGACGATCATATCCTCGATCATCGGCGTGTCCGCCGGCGCGGTGCAGGGCTATTTCGGCGGCTGGGTCGACCTGCTGTTCCAGCGTTTCATCGAGATCTGGACGTCGATCCCGTCACTCTATCTGCTGATCATCATTGCCGCGGTAATCGAGCCCAATTTCTGGATTCTGCTCGGTATTCTGTTGTTGTTTTCCTGGGTGGCGCTTGTCGGCGTCGTACGCGCCGAATTTCTGCGCGGCCGGAATCTCGAATATATCCGCGCCGCCCGCGCATTGGGCCTGTCGAACGCCAAGATCATGTTCAAGCACCTGCTGCCCAATGCCATGGTGGCGACGCTGACCTTCATGCCGTTCATTCTGAACGGCTCGATCACCACCCTGACGTCGCTGGATTTCCTTGGCTTCGGCCTGCCGCCGGGGTCGCCGTCGCTCGGCGAACTTCTGGCCCAGGGCAAGGCCAACCTGCAGGCGCCGTGGCTCGGCATCACCGCCTTCTGCGTCATCGCCGTCATGCTGAGCCTGCTGATCTTCATCGGCGAGGCGGTGCGTGACGCGCTCGATCCGCGCAGGACCTTCGTCGACCCCGAGCCCGCCGAAGTGACCGATGCAGACGCGTCGCGCAAGCAGGTGACCGGCACGGTTCCCGCGACGCGGTCGGCCAAAAGAAAGCTCAACAAGAACGCCCTGCTGCGGGTCGAGGACCTGTCCGTTGATTTCAGCTCCGGCGGCACGACAACCAAGGCGGTGAAGCACATTTCGTTCGACATCATGCCGGGCGAGACGGTTGCGCTTGTCGGCGAGTCCGGGTCCGGCAAGACGGTCTCCGCCCTGTCGGTCATCCGCCTGCTACCCTATCCGGCAGCCTCCCATCCGTCCGGCAAGATCACGTTCAAGGACGAGGACCTGCTGCATTGCGACGGGAATGTGCTGCGTAACATCCGCGGCAACGATATCTCCATGATCTTCCAGGAGCCCATGACGTCGCTCAATCCGCTGCACACCATCGAGCAGCAGGTCGGCGAGATCCTGAAAGTGCATCGGGGGTTGTCGGACACCGCCGCCCGCGAACGGGTGATCGAGCTTTTGAGCAAGGTCGGCATCGAGGACCCGGAAAAGCGCCTACCGTCATACCCGCACCAGCTCTCCGGCGGCCAGCGCCAGCGCGTGATGATCGCCATGGCCCTTGCGAACGAGCCGGACCTGCTGATCGCGGACGAGCCGACGACCGCGCTCGATGTCACGATCCAGGCACAGATTCTCGAATTGCTTCAGAAGCTTCAGAAAGAGCTCAACATGGCGATGCTGCTCATCACCCACGATCTCGGCGTGGTGCGCAAGATGGCCAAACGCGTGAATGTCATGAACGCCGGCGAAATCGTCGAGCAGGGCGAGACAGCCAAGGTCTTTGATGCTCCGAAGCACGCCTACACCAAGCATCTTCTCGCCGCCGAGCCGAAGGGCGATCCGCCGAAGGCCGATCCGAGGGCGCCCGTGGTTGTCGAATCCGACGACCTCAAGGTCTGGTTCCCGATCCGGCGCGGGCTCTTGAGGAAGACCGTCGGGTACATCAAGGCCGTGGACGGCCTGTCCCTTAAGCTCAGGGCAGGTCAGACGCTGGGCGTCGTCGGCGAATCCGGATCCGGAAAAACGACGCTGGGGCTGGCGCTGCTGCGGCTTATTTCGAGCGAGGGTCCGATCGTCTATATGGGCGACCACATCGACGGGTACGACTCGAAGGAAATGCGCCCGCTACGGCGTGAAATGCAGGTCGTGTTCCAGGATCCGTACGGTTCGCTCAGCCCGCGGCTTTCGGTGGGCCAGATCATCGAGGAAGGCTTGCTCATCCAGAACCCGGAAATGAGTTTCTCGGAGCGGCGCGCCCGTGTCTCGAAGGCGTTGCGCGAAGTGGATCTCGACCCCAACCTCCAGGACCGCTACCCGCACGAGTTTTCCGGTGGACAGCGCCAACGCATCGCCATTGCCCGGGCGATGGTGCTGGAACCGAAGTTCGTCATGCTCGACGAGCCGACCTCCGCGCTCGATGTGTCGGTGCAGGCACAGATCGTTGATCTGCTGCGCGAGTTGCAGGACCGTCACAAGCTGGCCTACCTGTTCATTTCGCACGACCTGCGGGTGGTGCGCGCGCTGGCCAACAACGTCATCGTCATGCGCCAGGGCAAGGTCGTCGAGCACGGCACCTCGGAGCAGATATTCGCCGCGCCCAAGAAGGCGTACACCAAGGCGCTGATGGCGGCGGCGTTCGATCTGCAAGCCGCGCACCTTGAGTCGGTCGCACACTGAGCACGGCATGGCGCTGATCGTCATCTCCCGGTCGATGGACCCCGAGTGCTTTGCCGACGGGTTGCGCCAGCTTGACGGCGGGCTTGACGTGCGCGTCTGGCCGGAAGCCGGCAACACGGAAGAGATCCGTTATGCGCTCGTCTGGAAGCCGAAACACGGGCTGCTGGCGAGTTTCCCCAAACTTCAGATCATGTTCTCCATGGGCGCGGGCGTCGATCACGTGCTGAGCGACCCGGACCTTCCGGACGTTCCGCTCGTCCGCTTCGTCGATCCCAACCTCACCATGCGCATGACGGAATATGTCTGCCTGAACGTGCTTCTGCACCACCGCCGTACGCTAGATTATCTAGAGCTGCAGCGGGAGAAGGCCTGGAAGGACTGGGCGCAGCAGCCCGGCGCCAACGAGGTCAGGGTCGGCGTCATGGGGCTCGGCGTTCTCGGGCTCGACGCGGTGGAAAAGCTGAAGATGCTCGGCTACCAGGTGGCCGGATGGAGCCGGTCGCAGAAAGACATCGACGGCATTGCGTGCTTTGCCGGCGCCGACGGTCTCAAGCCGTTTCTCGCGCGAACCGATATCCTCGTCTGCCTTCTGCCGCACACGCCGGAAACGGACGGATTCCTGAACGCCGAACTGATCGGGTCCCTTGCACAGGACGGACCCCTCACCGGCCCCGTGCTGATCAATGCCGGGCGCGGGCGCGTTCAGGTCGAGGCCGATATTCTCGCCGCGCTCGATTCCGGAACACTGTGGGCGGCCTCGCTCGACGTTTTCGAGACGGAGCCCCTGCCCGTCTCAAGTCCGCTCTGGAGCCACCCCCGCGTGGTCGTCACGCCGCACAACGCCTCGATCTCCGACGACCGGGCCGTCTGCCGGTACGTGATTGATCAGATCGCCCTCCACCAGGCCGGCAAGCCGCTTGAGAACGTGGTCGACCTGAAACGCGGCTACTGACGCCGCGCGGGCCGGGGACTGGCGCGCGTCGCCACGAGGATGGTGGTGCGCGTCGGGTGCGAGCGATAGCCGATGCCGAAGTTCACGCGCTGGGCGCGCGCAAAAAGCTGCGCCATGTCGGGTTGAACATGCTGCTTGAAGACGTCGATCGGCGGGATGTACTGCCCGAACGGGTACAGATTCCATCGGCCGTCTGAGAGGTATTTCAGCGGGATGCCGGAGTCATCCTGCACGATAATCGCCGAGTGGTTCAGGACGAAATCGCGCACGCGCGAGAACCCGCCAACATGCATCAGATAGGACGCGCTTTTCAGAAGCGACCCACCGGTCCCGAGGCGGGCGCAGAATTTGAGAAAGCCGCTCTTTGCCACGCCAGAATTCTCGAGGTTGGTGCGGAAATAGTAGAGCGTGCGCGGCGTGCGATCAGAGCCCGCGAACGTGATTCTAACGCCTGAGGGTCGTCCCTTCCCCTTGACCGCAACGACATTCCCGTTTCCGCGCAGCGCGATGTATTCGACCTTGAGGATGGTCTTGTCGGTGCGCGCAAGGAAGGCATAGAGGACCGGCAGCGTCCCCGAGAACGCACCGAACTTGAACTGCGCGCCCATCTCTTTGGTGATGAAGTATCCGAACTGGAAGAAATTGGTGAGCGACTGTCGGAGCGCCGTCAGCGACGCCGCAAGTTGCGGCGGAGGCATACGCGAGAGGTCCGGAACCGTGCCCACCGGTTCAAGGCCCGCCTGAACGTAGGTCCGCGCATGCGGAAAGAAAGCGTCGGCATGCACGAAATCGGGTCCACCGAACATGTAGAACATGGCCGGATACGGGCCGGGGAGTTTGGCCGCCGCCCATACCCGGATGCGGTTGAGCTGGCGGCGTTCATACGTATTCCAGGCAGCCCGCATTTCCGCCGCGTGGCGTTGCCAGCCGGGCGTCGAGGCGATGCGGGCAAGCGGTGATCCCGGTGCGGGCGGCAGACCGGCGAGAATACGCGCCGTATCATTGGGGCTCGCGGCCCGCGCGCTCGCCAATCCGGTCACCGCAACGAGGGCGACAAGCATGGCGGCAAGCACGTATCGGTGGCTTCTTTCAATCATGCTCTGTACCTGGCTGTCTTTCGATAGCCCCATGGCTAACATGGATCGCGGCGAAACGCCTCTCGACCCTCGCATTCCACTTGGCTAGCATTATGACCGGTCGGCTCCGCCAAGAGAGCGATGGTTTAGTCAGGGATGGAATGCAGACATGTCTTATACGCTAGAGGAACTTGCTTCGGATATTCGGGAGACGTTAAACGCCAAACCGGGCACGGAAGGCCAGAAGGCCGTGTGCGATCTTGTCTCCAGAGCGCTCAATGACCAGGACTTCGTTGCAAAGCATATGACCGACCGTGCGCCGGATGATGACCCGCGCGAAGTTCTCTACGAGGACCCGGACCTCGGCTTCTGCATCTGTGCCCATGTCTACGACGAACCCGCCCATGGCGAACCCCACGATCACGGATCAAGCTGGGCCATATACGGTCAGGCGGCGGGCAGCACCGAAATGACCGACTGGCGCATCGTCGAGACCGGTAATGGCGAAAACCCGCACCTGGTCGAGCCGGAGCGCACCTACACGCTTCAGCCGGGCGATGCCTACTTCTACGACATCGGTGCGGTGCATTCCCCGAGCAGGGACCAGCCGACCAAGCTCCTGCGCATCGAGGGCGCCAATCTCGACAACGTCGAGCGCTCGAACATCGCCGCGAAGTGATCTCAGGGCGCGGGCGTAATCCGGAAAATGCCCCGCTCCTGCTCGTCGAGCTGACCGATCAGGGCCGTTTCCCACGCCAGGTATTTCCGCGCGTCCTCCACATCGCCCTTGTGCCGTCCCGCGGTGAAAAAGAGATGATCGATGCGGTCGGCGTCCGCCGGGTCATCCGGTGTTGCCACGACGTTCAGGCCGGCGGCGCGCCAAGCATCGGGACCGCCGTGCAGAATGCCGGCAACTGACGCGCCTCCCGCGGATATCTCGCCGGCGGCGAGCTCCGCCACAAGGGTGTCATCGGCAACCAGTGTCACGGGCTTTGAAGGATCCGTGGACGCAAGCGGCAGTTTCGGGCGGATCGACCAGACCGCACTGTCCACGTGACCCTTGCGGTAGGCCATGCTCGAACGGACATCGATCACCTGCGCCGCATCGCGTTCGAGGGCATTGGCGAGCGCTTCCGGCGCAATCGCATTCAGGCTCGGCGCGATTCTGGGCTGCAGAAGAGGTGGCAGGTCAACACCATCGAGTGCTTCGATACCACCCTCCAGCACGTAGGCTTCGTGACCGAGCTGGCGCAGCCAGCTCGCGATGACACTTGCGCGGACCCCCTCCCTGTCCAGAAGAACGATACGCGCGCCGCGTACGCCGACCCACAGGTCCGTTGCCTGGACAAGCTGACCGCCAGGCGCATGGATCGTGCCGGCAATCCCGTCGTCGGTGAACTCCTCGACCGTGCGCACGTCGAAGACATAGGTGGTCCGGTCCTTGTCGGCACACCATTCGACAAGTTGATCGGACGAAACGACCGGTGCGCCGCGCGCCGCCGCAAGCGCCTGCGCGCGCTCCCGAAGGGCCTCCAGATCGGCGTTTTCAACCGACGCTGAATGGCGCAGTGTGGCCTCCGTCTCAAGCTCGAGCCCCGCCAGGAACCAGCCCTGCGTGCCGTTCTCGAGTGCCACAACCTTGTTCGACACGCCCATGTCGATCAGCGTCTGGGCACCGATGATGGAGCGCGTACGGCCGGCGCAATTGACGACGATCTGCGTGTCCGGGTCCGGCGCGATATCGGCAATTCGCAATGCAAGCTCGCCATTCGGACAACAGATGCCCCCCGGAATGTTCATCCGCTGGTATTCGGAAAACGGTCGACCGTCGACGATAACAAAGTTCTCGTTCGCGTCCTTCATCGCCTGAAGGTCGCTTGCCGAGATGCGCGGCGTGTCCAGTTCATGCTCGATGAGTTCGCCGAACGTCTTGCTCGGCACGTTAACCCCTTCATAGAGCGTAAAGCCCGCGGCGTTCCAGGCGCCGACACCGCCCTCCAGGACGTGCACGTTTTCGTATCCGGAGCTCTCGGCACGCTCCGCGGCGCGTTCTGCAACGCCGTCTCCGCCACCGCAAAGCACCATGGTCACCCGCTTGTTCGGAACCAGCATCGGCAGCCCGATTTCAAACCGGCTGTAGGCCAGGGGGATGGCGAAGAACAGATGACCCGATCCGAACTCGCCGGGTTCGCGAACGTCCAGAAGCGCGATTTCCTCCGGCTCCGAAAGCCAGCGTTTGAGCGTTTGCGCATCGATGTAAGCTGTCATGTCCCCTCAATCCTTTTCTTTTCGTTCTTTATTTGCCGGTTTGTCGTCCTGCCCCGGCATCCATTTCGGAAAGTCCGCACCGCAATACCGGCACACATTCGCATTCACAATACGAATTCCGTACCCATAGAGCTTGCCGCACTTCGGGCATACTCGCTTCGCCTGCATGACCCAGGCAACCGTACCCGATGCCGCAATGCCCAGCATGAGCAACGTTCGCAGCAACGGCGTCGCGACGTCGGCCACCTCGATGATCGCCAACGCGAAGAGGCAGGCGGCGGCGAACCCGTAGGCGCGCGACACCCATTGCTGATATCTGACGTCCGATACACTGACCTCGGGCACCGGGTTTTCGGGCGACTTTGACGGACTCATGGATGGCACCCTCAACCCAGTCGCCGAACCGACGTGATCGGTCCGTATGCGGATTCGATGCGCGCGATCGCCTCGGTGGCGGGCTCGATCTCGACAGCCATGTGATGGACATTCGCATGAAGCAGACGCGCACCGTCAATCATCACACCCACATGCCCGCTCCAGAACACCAGATCGCCCCTGCGAAGGGCATCCTGGTCGTGCGGATCGCCGACAGATTCGCCAAGCGCCGCCTCCTGCATGTCGCTGTCGCGCGGACACGCCACTCCGGTGGCCTGCAGCGCGAGCTGAACGACCGCGGAACAATCGAGGCCGATACTGGTACGCCCGCCCCAAAGATAGGGCGCCCCGAGGAATTTCCCGGCAGTCTCTACAAAATCCTCCTCGAAACTGTCGATCGGAGCACAATGCGAGGCGACGACGAACCGCCCATCCCTGAGCTGTGCGAACCGGCCCTCTGTCGTCGCAAGTTCTATCCGCGCGTTCATGCTGAGCAGGTCGAGCGGCGGGGCCTTGTAGTCGGGCTCGGGATATATGTGGGTTCTGAGGGCGCGCACGCGATGGGTCGGTGGCGAGATATTGCCGCTCAACGCGTTTGCCGAAAGATAACCGACATGGGAGTCCGTCTCGGCCTGGACCCATGCCCAACCCTCACGCTCCTCATAGACGGTCACCATTTCGCCGAGCAGCAGCTCGGTCTCGAGAACCGCATCGTGTCGCGGGGACTCGCGCAATTGCACGGCCGCGTCGATGACCTGCCGCTTCGTACCTTCGATGAAACGTCCTGCCTGAACCTTGCCCTTGAGCTGGATCGCGGCCAGGTCTTCCCTGAAAGCGTTGACGCGTTTGTCGAGTGGCCGGTCGGTCATTGTCCGTACGTGCGCGAAAACGCATCGAACAGCGCCCGCGCGCCCTGCGGCTCGCCGCCTTCGGGCCGCGCCGGCTTGGCACGCGCCACCCAGCCATAAATATCGAAATGGGCGTAAACCTGTGCCTGCTCGACAAAGCGCTTCAGGAACATGGCGGCCGTGATCGATCCGGCGAACGGGCCGTCGGAGATATGGTTCACGTCCCCGGTCTTGGCCCGAAGCAGCTTGTCGTAGGGTTGCCAGAACGGCATGCGCCATACGGGATCATCGACCCGGGCAGCGCTGGCGAGCACGTCTTCCGCGAATTCCTCATCGGTCGAATAGAAGGGCGGCAGGTCGGGACCGAGCGCCACGCGCGCGGCACCGGTCAATGTCGCCATCGTAAGAAGTGTTGCGGGTTTCTCTTCATCGGCGAGCGCGAGCGCGTCGGCCATGACAAGGCGGCCTTCCGCGTCCGTATTGCCGATCTCGACCGTGATCCCCTTTCGGCTCTGCAAAACATCGCCGGGGCGAAAGGCGTTCCCGGAGATGGCGTTATCCGCCGCGGCGATGAGCACCCGCAGGCGAACCTTGAGCTTTGCGGCCATCATCATCGAGGCGAGAGCGAGAACCGACGCCGCTCCGCCCATGTCCTTCTTCATGAGCACCATGGCCGGCGTCGGCTTGATGCTCAGCCCGCCGGTATCATACGTGATGCCTTTGCCCACCAGGGTCACCTTGGGCGCACGCGCCGGACCCCACGAGAAATCGATCAATCGCGGTGCGCGATCGCTGGCGCGGCCGACGGCGTGGATCAGCGGGAAATTCTGCTTGAGCAGCGCATCGCCCGTCACGACCTTGATCTTCGCGCCGTGCCCGCGCGCCAGTTTGCGCGCCGCCTGTTCGAGCTCGGCCGGCCCGAGATCATTGGCGGGCGTATTGATCAGATCTCGCGCCATCGCCACCGCCTCGGCAACAACCGCAAGCCGGCTCTTATCGACGCTATCCGGAAGAACAAGACGACGCGGCGCCCATGTGTCGTTCGACTTGTAACGCGAGAACCCGTAACTCCCCATCGCCCAGGCAAGCGCGGAAAGGTCGCCATCGTCGAGGGTGTCCTCGAAATGGAAGTCGCCCTCCGGCAGGGCGCGCGGCAAAGCACCGGCGAGCATGGCGCGACGCGCCGTGTCCGTTTGTGTCCCGGCGCCGAGCACGGCACCGGAAACGCCGCCGTCCTTCCCCGGCAGAAGTAGAACACCCCCCTCTTCCGCCTTCCAGGCGGTGGCCTGCGCCCATTTCCGCTGAACCGCGTTCAGGCGCTTCAGGTCGTTCTCAAGGGAGGCGCTTCCGGCGATCCATATAGGCGTGCTCGGGCCTTTCCCGGCCCGCTCAACGAAAAACGAAGATGGTTTCCCTGCTTTCGACTTGCTCATGGCCGAGTGCGCCCTATATTTCGCGCGCGACGCGCATATGCGTTTGTATTGCGTCTGTATGACAAGGCGCGACGGCAAAGACAATGGGAGTGACGATCGGTGTCGGAAAACGCATATCAGCTTGTCCTGGGTGACAAAAACTACTCGTCATGGAGTTTGAGGCCCTGGCTGCTCATGCGGATGTTCGACATTCCGTTCGAGGAGATCAATGTCGAGATCACCACCCCCGGCACGCGCAAGCGGATTCTCGAGCACTCGCCATCGGGAAAGGTGCCGGCATTGAATGTGGGCGATCTCACGATCTGGGATACCTTTGCGATCACCGAGTACCTGGCGGAAGGGCATCCCGCTCTCGCGATCTGGCCGGATGACCGTGACGCACGCGCCATAGCCCGCGCCGTGGCCGCCGAAATGCACTCGGGCTTCGAACACCTTCGCGGCGAGATGCCGATGGATATTCTCGGCTCCGGGCCGGCTGACGAGGTGAGCGTGGGCGTCGGCAGGGATATCAGCCGAATCGTCGAGATCTGGCGCATGTGCCGAACCTCGTATGGCGGCGACGGACCGTTCCTGTTCGGCACCTTCTCCGCCGCCGATGCCATGTACGCCCCGGTGACGAGCCGTTTCCGCACATATGGCGTCGCACTTGCCGAATACGGTGACGACGGCACGGCGCAAGCCTATTGCGAGACAATTCTTTCGCTCGATGCGATTGCCGAGTGGAGTGCGGCGGCGCGTGAGCAGCTCGCCGAACGCGGCACCGCTCAATAGAGCCTTGCGCCCTGTAGGATGTCACAAACCGGCCCATTTCCGCCGTTTCCCGCCAAATGAAGGTCCAGATCGCGCCGTCTTGGTTAATCCTTTCTTGACGACTGTCCCGGATTATTACGCCAGCGCAACATTAGACGGCCCCACGGCTGAAGGACGGCGAAATGGTCAAGTGGGAGGGCGCGGCGGACTCTGCATGCCGCCGGCTTGTTTGGAATCTGTTGGCGGGCACGGCGATCATCTGTATCGCCGCCGGATGCACGAAGACGAGCAAGAAAAGCACACCAAAAAAGTCGGTCGCTTCGATCAACTATACCAAGCAGGCTGAACGGCCGCGCTTGAAACCGAATCATCCGTTGCACATCGCAACGGCGCACTGGGCGCGCAAGCACCTGAAGAAACCGTCCGATCCGTCGGCGGCGATCAATTACGCGCGGAATCTCAAGGCGATCGGCTCCAAGGACCGGGCAATGGAAGTCCTTGCACGTACCTACGACCTCAATCGCGGTCACGGGGGGCTGGCGTCGGAATACGGCCGGCTCGCCCTCGACCTCGGCAAGACGCAGATGGCCGAACAACTCCTTAATCAGGCCATGCGCAGCAAAGGCGCGCCGGATTGGCGTGTCTTGTCGGCACTCGGCACGATCCATGCAAAACGCGGCGATCACAAGAAGGCGCAGTCCTTCTATAACGCCGCCTTGCGCCAGCAGCCCGGAGCAACTTCGGTCTACAACAACCTTGCCTTGTCCTTCGCTCTGGACGGCAAGGCCGGAGACGCGGAGAATCTGCTGAAGCGCGCCGTTGCCCAAGGCCACAACACCCGCCGTGTGCGTCAGAACCTGGCTCTCGTTCTCGGGCTGCAACGCAAGTTCGACGAGGCGGAGAAGATCGCGCAGACCGACCTTGCGAACGAAAAGGTCGAGAACAATGTCGCCTACCTGAAGAGCATGGTGAAGAAGGCGCGGTATGCCAAGGCACCGGCGCAAGCACCCAAGGCGGCAAAGAAAGTCCAGACCGCGACAGGTAAAAAGACCCCGGCAGTGAAGACGGCGTCGAAATCGCCCAACGCAACGCCGGGCGCCCGCCCGTCGAAACAGAATGCGGCAGGCACCCGGGCGAAGCCAACCACACAAGCCGCGGCGACCGCAGCAAAGGCAAAAGCAAGGGCCAAGCCGGCGGCCAAGTCTTCCGGTTCGGCGCCCGCGAAAGCGCCAACCTGGACCACCAAGACCAATACCAGTGCTGCGGCGAAGCCGAACGTCAGTGTCGCGCAAGCCAAGGCGACACGTGTCAGCACCAACTTCCCGGCTACGGAGTAGTCCGTCTCATTGCCGGCGGCACTGCCGGCGCAGCCAGAGCCTTTTCGACCGAATCGGAGCCGTTCTGTTTCTCGATTGGCGCGCGCCTTTCGCAGACGCGGGTGGACGGCATGACATGATCCTCGCGGCGTCGACTAGAGTTGGATGACGGGAATTGGCGCACGCTCGGGCCAGCGGCTTCCAGGTTCAGTCCGCCGAACAGGCTTCAACAACACCACTGATGCGAACCGCGGCGCTCTCAAGCGCCGTGGTCGCGGAACATCACCCGACGCATCGCACCGTATGCACCACCGACCGAAATCGGTGGGCGTTCGGTCCCAAGATGACTGTCGGGGAGATCAGCCGCCGCGGATTTCCATGACCTGGATGTATGACGGCCCGAGAATGACGATGAAAAGAACCGGAAGGAAGAATGCGATCATCGGCACCGTGAGTTTCGGTGGCAGTGCTGCTGCCTTTTTCTCCGCTTCCGCCATACGCATGTCGCGGTTCTCCTGCGCCATCGTTCGCAGCGCCGTGCTGATGGCCGTGCCATATCGCTCGGCCTGCACCAGGCTCGTGCAAACGGCCTTCACGCCGGGCAGGCCCGTACGCTTGCCAAGGTTCTCGAATGCCAGGCGACGATCGGGGAGATAAGACAATTCGGCGGTCGTCAGGCTCAGCTCTTCGGCAAGCTCCATAGACCGCGTACCGACTTCGCTGGCAACCTTGCTGAAGGCCGCTTCGATCGACATGCCGGCCTGCACGCAGATCAACATGAGGTCGAGGGCGTCGGGAAATGCACGTTTGATGGATTTCTGTCGCCGTTGAATCAAATTGGTGACGAAGATATTCGGAAGATAGAATCCCAGATAAGCGGCTCCCAATGAAATGCCGATCCTCGGCATGGGAGGAAGCCGATAGTCCTGCACCAGAAACAGGTAGGCCAGAGTTCCGCCGAAGGCCAGGAACGGCAGAACAAGCCGGGCAAAAAGAAACGCCACGACTGGTGCCTGACCGCGCAGGCCCGCCATTCGCAATCGATCGCGCGTCGAATCCGTTTCGAGCAGCTTCCTCAGATTGAGCTGCTCCACGATTTGTTTCATGAAGCCCTTGGGCTGATTCCTGAGGCGCGCGTTGCGGTTCTCTTCAGACAGTTGTGCAAGACGCTCGGCACGCATTTTCTCGCGCTCGCTCGAAACATACTTCATCCTGGAGTTCAGGCGATCACCGCTCAAAGCCGCCATGGAAATCGTCGCAACGGTCGCAAAGACCGCGATGGCAGTAAGCACCATGACCAGGAATTGGGGATCCAGAAATTGAACCAGGAAATCGTACATGGGATCTCGCGTGCTCCCCCGTCAGTAGTCGAAGTTGATCATCTTGCGCATGACGAGAATGCCGATAAGCATCCATACCGCGCTGCACATCAACATGAGCTTGCCGAGTTCCTCGGTCCACAACAGCATGATGTATTGCGGGTTCAGGATCGACAACGCCCCCATGACGATAAGCGGAAGCGCGCCGATGATCATTGCCGACGCTTTTGCTTCAGCGCTGAAAGCCCGAACTTTCGCTTGCAGGTGCTGACGGCCCCTTAGGACCTGAGCCAGATTTTCGAGGGCCTCAGCCAGATTGCCGCCGGTCTGCTGCTGGATCGCGACGACAATCGCGAAGAAATTGACTTCCTGAAGTGGCATGCGCTCATACATTCGGTCGAAAGCCTTGCCCAACGGCACCCCGACGCTCTGCTGTTCGACGATCTCGACGAACTCCCCTCGCACGGGCTCCTCCGCTTCCTCGGAAATGATCCTCAGGCAATCGTTCAGCGGCAGACCGGTCTTGACGCCACGCACGATCACATCAATCGCGTTGGCGAACTCAATAAGAAACTGGTTCTGGCGGCGAAGGGCCAGGCGCGAAATGACCAGGCGCGGCAGCCCCACGCTGCCGGCGAAAAACGCAAGCCCTGCCACAAACGGTGTCGATCCCGTGAAAAAAGTGGCGCCTCCGAACAGCAAACCGCTGATTAAGCTGGCGATGTAGAATGATCGGTTTGGAATATCGAGGCCGGCCCTCCGCAAACGCGTGGCGAGCGTCAATCGCTTCTTGGACTTTTGCTTCGCCTCAAGTTCCTTGAGAACCTCCTCGACCTCGGTCTTGCGCGTGGAGATTGCCTCCGCTACGCCGCGCTGGGCAGTGACCGTTCGTCCCTGTGCCACCGATTTGACGCGTTTTTCGGTGGTACGTTCCCCCGAAACGAACGGCATGATCAGGACATAGGCAATACCGCCGACGCTGAGCGCGGCGAGGAAGACCACGCCCACTTCGACGAGTTGCGGACTAAGCAAAGTTCTCTCCCAACGGACGTCCCATTTCGTCCGAAACTTCGCCGGCGGCCAGCGCCTCTGCGAGCCGATCCTCTTCCTTGAAGTACTGGGCCCGATCCCAGAACCGGGGGCGCGCAATGCCGGTCGTCCGATGGCGCCCGTCGATCCTGCCGTTCTGGTCCTCGCCCAGGATCTCGTGGATATAGAGATCCTGGAGGGTGATCACGTCACCTTCGAGGCCAACGACTTCGGTGATGTGCGTGATCTTGCGCGAGCCGTCGCGCATGCGCGACGCCTGAATGATTACGTCGACGGACGCGACGATCATTTCGCGGATGGTCTTGCTCGGCAGGCTGTAGCCGCCCATCAGGATCATGCTCTCGAGGCGGGACAGGCACTCGCGCGGACTGTTTGAGTGCAATGTTCCCATCGATCCGTCATGGCCGGTGTTCATGGCCTGCAACAGGTCGAACGCTTCGGGGCCGCGCACCTCGCCGACGATAATGCGGTCGGGGCGCATACGCAGACAGTTCTTGACGAGGTCCCGCATCGTGACTTCGCCCTCGCCTTCAAGGTTCGGCGGGCGGGTTTCAAGACGGACCACGTGCGGCTGCTGGAGCTGCAGCTCGGCGGAGTCCTCACACGTGATGACGCGTTCTTCCTTGTCGATGTATCCGGTCAGACAGTTCAGCAAGGTCGTCTTGCCCGAGCCGGTACCTCCGGAGATGATGGTATTGCAGCGGACGCGTCCGACAATCGATAGCAGGGTCCGTCCGATATCATTGATCGAGTTGAACGCGACGAGCTGATCCAGCGTCAGCCGGTCTTTCTTGAACTTTCTGATCGTGAGAGTGGGACCGTCCAGTGCAAGCGGCGGCGCGATGACGTTGACGCGGCTGCCGTCGGGAAGACGCGCGTCGCAGATCGGACTGGATTCGTCGACGCGGCGGCCGACCTGGCTCACGATCCGCTGGCAGATGTTCATCAACTGGCTGTTGTCGGCAAACCGGATCGGCGCCGCTTCGATCATGCCGTTGACTTCGATGTATGTGGTATCGGCACCGTTCACCATGATGTCGGCGATGTCGTCGCGGGCGAGAAGCGGTTCGAGCGGGCCGTAGCCAAGAACGTCGTTGCAGATATCCTCGAGCAGTTCCTCCTGTTCGGAGATGCTCATGACGACATTCTTGATCGCGACAATCTCGGAGACGATATCGCGGATTTCCTCGCGCGCCGCCTCCGCATCAAGTCGGGCGAGCTGCGTCAGGTCGATGGTGTCGATCAGCGCATTGAAGACGGTCGTCTTGACGTCGTAATAGTCCTCCGAGCGCGTGCGATCGAATGCGGGGGCCGCCGTGGCGCTTTCTGCAGCGGGGGGTGGCGGCGCGGGTTGCGGCTGTGCAGGAGGTTGAGAAGGCTGCGGTTGTGCGGCCGGAGCAACCGGTGCCTGAGGCGGACCCTCGGCAGCCGGATGAGGCTGCGCCGGCGGCACGGGTGCCGGCTCCGCTGCCGGCGGCTGAGCCGGATGGACCGGTTCCTTGGGGATGTCAGGCCCGCCGGGCGTCCCTCGTTTCCCGAACATGCGTTACTTCTTTCCCAACCGCTTGAGAGGCAACTTACCGAGAACTTTTGCCAGAATTGACGTCGACTCGGTCTTTTCCTCTTCACGATCCGTCAAAAGGCGGGCGAGCTGCCGGAACACCTCGACCGGTTTGGATTTGGCGGAAACTTCCTCGATCATCTGTCCATTGTTCGTCGCCGCGCCGAAGAGCTGACAGTCGAATTCAATTACGGCGACGGGATCGTTATTGACCGCGCTTGCAAAATCCTTGACCGAGATTTCGGGACGCTTTGGAACACCGACCTGATTGAGCACCAACATCGGCGCCAGGTCGTTCGGCCGTGCCGCGTTGAGCTTCTCAATGAGGTTTTTCGTGTTGCGGAGGTTTGCAAGATCCGGAAGTGCGGTGATGACAACGCGATCCGCCTGGATCAGGACCTGTTGCGCCCAATCCGTCCAAAGATGTGGAACGTCAACGGTGATGTAGGGAACGTTCTTCCTCAGAACATCCACCACGACATCACAGGCGCCGGTGCTGAGATCGTAAGGCCGGTCGAGCGTGCCGGGCGCGGCGAACAGGCTGAGATGATCGGAGCAGCGCGAGAGCAGGCGGTCGAGCAGGACCTCGTCGACCCGGTCGGGGGACTGCAGCGCATCGGCGATACCCTGAACCGGGTCTTGGTTGAAGTCGAGGCCGGCGGTGCCGAACGGCAGGTCCATGTCGGCGATCACCACATCGCTCTGAATGTCCTGGGATATGGTCCACGCTGTGTTGTGGCAGATCGTGCTCGAGCCGGCGCCGCCTTTCGCGCCGACGAACGCAATGACCGATCCAAGAGGCGCCGCGTTCGGATCGTTGTAGAGGTTCGACAAGCTCTCCATGAGTTGTGGAACTGTCAGCGGCATCACGAGATACTCTGACACGCCCCTCATCATCAGCTCGCGGTAGAGAAGAACGTCATTGACGTGGCCGACGACGAGGACCTTCGTGCCCGGGTCGCAAACGCCCGCGAGTTCATCGAGATCCATCAGCAAACCGTCCCGCTGATGCAACGATTCAACAATGATCAGATTCGGGGTCGGTGCATTCCCGTAATGCTGTGTCGCCGCCTTCAGACCTCCCATGTGAACGGTCACGTGCGCCTTCGAAAGCCGCCGGTCCTGGCTGGCAAGCTGCATCAGGCCGGCTGTATTCTGGTCTTCGCAGAAGGCCTGAATGTTGATGCGCGGAAGTGGCCGTGCGCTGAGTTCTGCCGCCGTTCCAGTACTCTGAACCGAAGCGCTTGCGGACTTATGGCTGCCGTCCGCGACAGGTTCAGCCGGAAACGGCGCTGACGGCACGGCGGATGACCCGGGTTCACCATATGCTCCCACATCCCCGGCTGGTACCGGTTGCGCGGTCATGTCACCCTGAGGTGCCGCTGGTTCCGCAGGGGCATTGGGGGTCGCGCCCTCGAGCCCGTAACCCGCGCTAGCCGATGTGTCGGGCATCACGCCAGGATCACCGGGAAGCAGACCGCCACCCACGGCCGATTGTGCGGCGGCGTCCGGTTGCAATTGGTCCGGATCGCCAGAGAAAGCGGGTGTCGCGTGCTGATCGTCCTGCTGCGGCTGCGCATCAGGGATCGGCGAATCATGTTCCTTCGCTAGGTTACTCAACTGTCACCTCCGCCCTCGATGTCGCTCACTTTCGCCTTCTCCTCGTCGGACTTCCTGGCGACGGTCGACTCGCCTCGGACATAGTTGTCCATGATCACGTCTCGACGCTGGCTGTCGCGAGGCGTCATGCCGCGTGGCGTGACCAGGTCTCTGGGATTGGAGACCATCGCCGCGAGGTTGCGCTGCGTCGCACATCCGAGGTTTCGATACGGGATGTTCTTCGGATCGCGCGCCAGATTGTCGGACCAGTCGCCGCATTCCGGACCACGCGCGGTATAGGCATTGTAGGAAATCTTGATCGGTGAAGCCGCAGTGCCCGTCCCGGAGTAGGCCTCGAAGTGCACCTCGTGCCGGGAGACGCCGGCACGCTGCAATTCACGCTTCACTTCTCCAAGAGCGTGCATGACGGCTATTTCGTTCGCACCGCCACTCGGTGCCGCGACCGAAATCGGGCCGTCGTTCTTCTCCTTGTAGCGCCGCAGGAAGTGGCGCAGTTCGTAACCCTGGTTCTGGGCGAGACCGTAGGAGCCGCGCGCAACCGGAAGATCGAGGACAACCGGCGTCGATCCCACGAGTATCGGATGGCGTGCCGTCGGATCGGCCACGAGCCAGCCCTTCACACCTTTCTCACGGTGCGCGTTACAGGCCGCAAGCGACGCGGCAACGAGAAGAACCGCTCCAGCCCGAACCGTCACTATCCGCCGGCGAGCCCGGGAGCCACGATCGCAATTCACTCTATCTCTCATTGGTCTGTCCTCTGCTCCCGGTTAGTCAACGATGAAGCCGACGTCGCCCTGATACTGTCCTTCGGGCAATGCCTTGGGCCGCCGGCCGTAGATGCGATTGAGCCGTCCGAGCAGATTCGATTGCGCGTCCGAGGCCAGCGCGAAACCCTTATCCGGGCGGGCCAGATTGTGCCGCGCGGTGGGATCCACCATGTACGGCGTGACAATAACGACGAGCTCGGTTTCCGACTTTATGAAGTCCCGGCTGCGAAACAGCGTGCCAAGAACAGGAAGGTTCTTCAGGCCAGGCTGACCGGTCATGGCCTGCTTGGTCTCGTCCGATATGAGGCCTGCGATAACCAGCGAACCACCGCTCGGCAATTCGATGGTCGTATTGGCGCGTCGGACCTTCAATCCCGGTATGGTGATGATGCCGAGCGTAATCGCCCCCTCGTTCGTCAGCTCCGAAACCTCTGTCGACACCTTCATCGAAATCCGGCCTTCGCTGAGAACAAGCGGTGTAAAGGAGAGGCCCACGCCGAACGGCTTGAATTCCATTGAGATGGTGTCGTTGTCCTGGGCGATCGGAATTGGGAATTCACCGCCAGCAAGAAAGTTCGCGGTCTCTCCGGAAATCGCCGTCAACGTCGGCTCCGCCAAGGTGCGAATGAGACCGTTCTGTTCGAGCGCCCTGACCACGGCCGCGACATCGGTGCTGTTCGACTGAAACCCGGCCGCTGTGCGAATCGACGAAACGACGTCCTTGCCGTTGAACGGGAACTGAAGATTGCGCAGCGACGCAAATGAGAAGTTTCCAGTCAGGAACGTCGCGCCGGCAGTGCCGGCCAGATTGGAGAAATCCACCCCGAGCTGCTTGATGATGGTGCGCTCCATCTCGACAACCGAAACCTTCAGCAGCACCTGTTCATTCGAACTGGCCGCAATCAGGTTGATGACCTTTTCGCGATACTTCACGTTGCTTTCCGGGTCCTGAGTCACGATGAAACGCGACGCGATGTCGGACGCTCGCGCGGCATCGGACGCGTTGGGCACGCTGCCGGTCAGGATGACGGTGTCGTTGAGAAACTCGACTGTGATTTTTGCCCCGGGGATGAGCCGGTTGAGCAGGCGCTGCAACGGCGCCGGGTCGCGGTCGACGATGACCTCGAGCGACAGGATGCGGTTGCCGGCCTGGTCAAAGAAAAACGCGTTGGCCTGACCGACACCCGTGCCGATCAGATAGGCGCGCCGCGACGTATTCAGAACGATATCAAGGATCTTGGGGTCGGAGGCCAGCACGTCCCGAACGTCGCTTGGCAGTTCCACCACCATGGACTTGTTGAGGCCGATCTTCACATTCCGTTTGGCCGGGAGTTTTGCGGCCGAGGAAATGCGCAGAACCGAGGTGTGCTCCGACTGCGCAAAAGCGGGCGCAGAGCCGAACGCTGTCATTGCCGCCAGGCTCAGGGCTGCCAGCACAAAGAATGTCCAGAGAAATCTAGCCGTCTTCCACATCATCATACCTTCCTTGAGCGCCAAACGCCTGTAACACTCAATTCACGCCGAACGCCCGCGAGGGAAACCCATACTTCAGAAGTTTGACTGTCGACCCGCGCTCGCCGGTCAGATCGTGATCGCCCGTCTGCGGGCCGGATTTGCCGTGGCGCAACGAGTCCGAGAGGGAGCGCAAGGCGAGGGAGATATCTCCCATGTTCTGGGCAAGCGAGAGGGTCTCGGCCTGACGCGGGGAGAGCTCCAATGTGGCTGTCTTGCCGTTCGCGACCTTTTTGCCGTCCTTGATTTCGATGGACTGACCTATCGCCAGCACCCGAACGTTTCGCAGCACCGTCTCGGACACGTGTTCGTCCTTACGTGCCTGGCGCTCGCGCCGGGAGACGATGACGTCCACTCTGTCGTTCGGAAGAATGAAACCGCCCGCTGCGGTTTCTTCACGAATAGGCGTTGAGATCGCGCGCATGCCGGCCGATAGAATCGCGGCCATGACGCCGCCTTCGCTGACTTTGATCAGCTTCTGTTCCTTGATCGGCTCGCCGGAAAGAAACGGCGCGCGTGCGATCGCGCCGGAGTACTTTGACAGGGCCTCGGGATGCCGCTTTTTCGTGATGTATCCCGCTACCGCAGCCCTCTTGGGCCACGCGTACCACTTTATATCGCCGGATTGCACCGCGTCGCCCAGCCGGATATTGCGGCTCGCGACCAACACCTCGATCGTCTCTGCCGTGTCGACTTCGACTGTCTTAACGGTGGTCGTTGTGAGGTTCTTGGCGACATAGGCTGCGCCGCCAGCCGCTGCGAAGGCGATCGCCAACACGATCATACGCGCTCGTTTCATCGCTTTTCAGGTCCTTACACGTGTAAGTGAATCACAGTGTCGCGTGTAACTTGCAGCGAGATTGGTCAACGTGAGGTTAATGCGCGTGTCAATTTTGCACGGCATGATTGCGAAGACGTTCGCAATGGTGATGCGGCCGCGCAGGGAAACTGCTCTATATCAGGCCGCGCAGCCACGTTGTTTCCGGGTACACGAGCAGGGCCGCCGCGGAGAGCGCAACACCGTAGGGCACGCCGTTGCCGGCTTGATGGAGACGTTTGAGCCAGGCTTGACCGGCCAGCCCCGCGGGCAACGGCATGCTTCGGAGCCCAAGTATCGCGAGTGTCAGGACACCGCCGCAAACTGCGGCAAGGACGGTAAACTCGAGAATGTGTGCGGGCCCCATCCACAGACTGGCCGCGGTGAAGATCTTTGCATCGCCGCCGCCGATCCATCCCATCGCAAACAACCCCACCGTAAACGCCAGCGCTGCCGCTCCAAGCGCAAGATGAAGCCCGAACTGGTCCCAACTGAATCCGACGAAAGGCGCGAGGCAGAAAAATGAGGCGATCAGCGCCAGGCTGATCTTGTTCGGAATTGTCATCGTGAACAGATCGTAGATCCCGGCAAAAATCATCAGACCGGGAAAAACCAGCAACAATGCCCATTCAACGATCATGATTTGGCTCCTCCACGGAAGTCACGATGGTTTCGATCGAATATCGCCGGGGTGGCGTAAAGACCGCGTAAAGAGACCAGCCAAAAAGAATGACCGCCCGCCGAAACGGCGAGCGGCCAAGAAACAAGTGATGCCATCTCTTGAGATGGCACCACCAGCCGTCGATGTCAGAAGTCCTACGTCTGCGGCTCCAGACCTGATTCGACCGTACCGAACAGAGTGTTCAGTTCGCCGCCAACAGCCTGAACAGCCGCAACGATCGCGACCGCGATGCCGGCAGCAATAAGGCCATACTCAATGGCCGTCGCACCGGACTCGTCCCTGGCAAAGCGTACAAAGAGCTTCTTCATGATGACTCTCCCTTGATACTAAAGAGTGTTTACACACCAGTTCGTCTGCCGGCGTCCCTTCCAACAGAACTGAACTGTGCTGCACTCTACGCGAGCGCCCTTACAATGAAGTTAACTCGAAGGGTGAGAGCGGTATATTTTTGGGTCTCAATAGTTAAATTACTGTTTAACGCAGTTATTACTTTAGATTTGTTCGATTTATATTAATCATCCATTTATCATTCCCGCTTGCGCCGACAGGTGCGACCAAGACATGTATAAGCGACCGTTTTGCGCCAAAAAGGCAGGTGGACCGGGGCCGTGCCGCCGACACATGCCCGAACCGTCGTCCTGCATCGGTGCACCCGTTTGCACTTCATTCACTATTCCGAGGCTTAATGGGCCGCAGTACAAAAGACATGTGACAAGGACACAGCCTCATGCGCACCGTTTCCCCCCTTCGCCTCAAAGGTCTGCTCCGCCAGGTTCCGTCGTTGGTCATCGCAGCAAGCCTTTTGACCTTCTCCGCCGGCATGGCGCGCGCGGTCAATCTCAATGTCGAAATCGATCAGGCCAAACTTGTCGAACTGGACCGGCCGGCCGCGGAAATCATTATCGGCAATCCGTCGATCGCCGACGTGGCCGTTCAGAGCGGGAAGCTTCTGGTGGTTACCGGGAAAAGCGCCGGTCTGACGAACCTCATGGCTCTGGATGGCTCGGGAAAGCTCATTTACGACAAGAAGGTATTCGTCGCGGCTGACAAGCAGCGCCTCGTCACCGTCAGCAAGGGCACCGCGCGCGCGACGTTCACTTGCACGCCCCAATGCGATCCTTCTCTGACGCCCGGCGATTCGCTGCTGCATTTTGAGCCTTTGGCGAAGGGGATCCGCGACAAGATTGGTCTCACGCAGTCAACCGTGGACGGCACGACGGCTCAGCAATAGAGCCGAGTCCACAACACAGAACCGGGAGCCGGTTCCTGACCGGCCCCCGCGGATCCGCATCCTGGCGGAACCGGATCTGATCTCTGCCCGAAGCAGTCTTCGATCTACTGAAAGTCTCAAAGATAAAAGGTCTTCACAGCAAAAAAGCGCATTAATCAACGCTCATCCTGCGTGACTTCGGCGGCTTACAGTCAATTCAATAAATCTTTGTTTACCCTGCCTAAAATAATTCAAATTTTCAACAATCGATTAATCGACACGCCTTAAGCTCAGCTTCCAACAAAGGGAGCGTGCCGGCAATTCCATGCTGGCGGCACAGTGACCGACAGGATAAGGCGTATGTTCAAGTCAGGATTGCACGGCAAAACCACGACTGCTCGCGGAATTTTCGCCCGGTGTCGACTCCTCCGCCGGCTGAAAAACGACCGCTCCGGCGCAACGGCGATCGAGTTCGCAATCGTTGCGGTGCCCTTCTTCGCGCTCATGATCGCAATAATCGAAATCTCCCTGGTCTTTCTCGGGAGCTTCGTTCTTGAAAACGCGGTCGATCAGGCAAGCCGCATGGTTCGAACCGGACAGGCCCAGCAACAGGGCTTCGACAAGGACAGGTTCAAGGATGAGATTTGCGGAACCGTGTCCGGATTGTTCGACTGCAAGAATGGCCTGAAGCTCGACGTCCGCCCTGCTGAGAACTTCGCCGGAGCAGGCAGCTTTGACCCGCCAATGAACGAAGGCGGTGGACTTGACGATTCCGGATTTGACTTTGATCCCGGAGCCGGTGGCGATGTGATCGTGGTCCGGGTGTTTTATGTCTGGGACCTGTTTGCCGGGATTCCGGATGAAATCGGCGGGATCCGCATCGGGCTCTCCAACATAACGGGCGGTGGACGTCTCTTGATGGCGACGGCCGCTTTCCGCAACGAACCTTTCGATGGTTAGGGAGAGACAAATCATGCCTCTTTCCATGTCACCGTGCCGTAAAGGCACCAGGATCCGGCGCCGTCTCGAGGCGTTTGCGCATGATCTCTCCGGGCTCTCCGCGGTTGAATTCGCCCTGATCGTGCCAATTATGATCGCACTGTATTTCGGGACCGTGGAGTTCTCCAACGCACTGACCGTGGACAGACGTGTAACGTCGGTCGCCAGCACCATTGCCGACCTCGCAGCACAGGCCGAAGAAGTCGATAGAGACGATGTCGGGGACATGTTTGCAGCCGCTGCTTCAATCATGAACCCCTACGACAGCGATGAGATCTCCATAGTCCTGACCAGTGTCGTCGCCGATGAAGACAACAACACGACCGTTGCCTGGAGCTGTTCAAACGATGACGCGGGAGAGGGAGCATATGCGGAAGGGAGCAGCTACACCCTGCCGCCGAATCTGACACAACCCTTTACGAGCGTCATTGTGGCTGAAGTCGAATACTCCTATTCGCCGCCCATCATCCGCTACATTGACGCTCCGTTGGACCTCCAGGAGACGTTCTATCTCCGTCCACGGCGATCCCTCACTGTGGAGTTCGAAGGCGCGCCGTGCTGAGGCTGTCGCTCCTGCACCATCCAGGCTGATTCAACCGGCGTGAGCACGGAGTTCGCGCCCTCCATTGCGCGCGCTCGGGAAACTCTGTTCTTCAATTTTCGCTGTGTCATGGCGCAGTAAGCGCGATGCTATGATGCCGCCCGGTTGACGTGAATGCCGGGAGGAGTGAATGGCGCAGTGGCTGCGGTTTGAACGAGACGGCCAGACGGAGTTCGGAAAACTCGAAAACGGACGCATCGATATCCATACCGGCGACATGTTCTCCGACGCCGAAAGCACCGGCGAAACCGTTGAACTTGCCGATGTCAACGTCATGACGCCGTGTGATCCGGGAAAGATGGTCTGTCTCTGGAACAATTTCCGGGCCTTGACCGCAAAGATGGAAGGCGAGATCCCGGAGGAACCACTCTGGTTTCTGAAGGCGCCCAGCTCCTATATCGGCACAAACCAGGTCATCCGCAGGCCAAACACTTATGACGGGCCGGTGGTCTATGAGGGCGAGATCGGCATCGTCATCGCAAAGACGTGTTCGCACGTGCCCGAGGCGGAAATAGCCGACTATATCTTCGGCTACACCTGCATCAATGACGTGACCGCGGTGAAGCTGATCTCCAAGGATCCGACATTTGCGCAGTGGACGCGGTCGAAGAGCTTTGACGGTTTCGGCGCCTTCGGTCCGGTAATCGCAACCGACGTCGATCCCATGGCGCTCACGATCAGGACAGTGCTCAACGGGGATGAGCGCCAGAACTACCCCGTGAACGATATGACGTTCCCGCCGCACAGGCTCACCAGCCTGATCTCGCATGACGTGACCTTGATGCCGGGAGACATCATTGCCTGCGGAACGTCGGTGGGCGTAGGCTCGATGAAGGAGCCCGAGAACAGCGTGGCAATTACGATCGACGGGATCGGAACCCTGTCGAACACATTCATGAATTAGCGCGGACCCGCGGCGTGACGAACGTATCTGCGTTCGTGATCTGGCCCGGCGTAGCCGGCGTATAGGGATCTGGAGAGGAGAGAGTTATGAAAGTTTGTGTCGTCGGCGCCGGTGCTATCGGCGGTCTCATGGGAGCCAAACTCGCGCTTGCCGGAAACGACGTCGTCGTCGTCGACCAGGGCGCGCATCTCGAGGCGATCAAAAAGGATGGCCTCAAGCTGATCTGGGAGGACGGAAGCGAGCACGTGGCGCAGGTCAGGGCGACCGACAGCGTCGCCGACGCCGGCGAGCAGGACCTCGTCGTTCTGGCCGTCAAGGCGCACTTCCTCGACCAGGTCGCCAGGGAGTCGGAATCGCTGATGGGTCCCGATACGATCATCATGACGGTTCAGAACGGGCTGCCCTGGTGGTACTTCCACAAGCACGGCGGCGACCATGACGGCAAACCGCTCAAATCCCTCGATCCAAGCGGCGTCCTGACCAGGCATATCGATGGAGACCGCATCATCGGCTGTGTTGTCTATCCGGCCGCCGCCGTCACGGAGCCCGGCGTCATTCACCATGTCGAGGGCGACCGGTTCCCGCTCGGCGAACTCGACGGATCGGAGTCGGAACGGGCGCAGAAACTGCATGATCTTCTCGTGGATGCCGGGTTCCGCTCGCGCATCCTCGACGACATCCGCTCGGAAATCTGGCTGAAGGCCTGGGGCAATCTCTCCTTCAACCCGATTTCGGCGCTCACTCATGCCACACTCGTCGACATCTGCCAGTTCCCGGAGACCCGCGAACTCGCCGCCGACATGATGAAGGAAGCGCAGGACATCGCCGAGGCGCTCGGCATCACCTTCCGGCACACCATCGAGAAACGCATTTCCGGAGCCGAAGGCGTCGGTGCGCACAAAACCTCGATGCTCCAGGACGTCGAAGCCGGACGGTCGCTCGAAACCGAAGCGCTGATCGGCTCGATCCTGGAGATGGGCGAGATGGTGGGCAAGCCCGCGCCGGCAATCAAGGCCGTCTATGCATGCGTCAAGCTGCTCAACAAGGTCATGCTGCTTGAGGGCGGTGGCGTGAAGGTGGAGAAGGCGGCGTAAGGCCTACTCTGCCTCCTCCGTCGGTTCACCCATGTGCATGGCGATGTAGGTCGGCTCGCCCATCCGCTTGAGCAGGGAGAGCTGCAGCTCGAGCCACTTCATGTGGCCTTCCTCGTCAAGCGTGATGTTTTCGAAGATGTCGCGCGACCCGATATCGTCCGCCTCGTCCGCTTCCTTGGCGGCCTTGGTATAGAACTTGATCGCATCTTGCTCGTCCTGCAGGTCGACCTCGAACATGTCCTCGAGCGCCTGGGCGCGATGCGGCGTCTTCGCCGGCTTGAGTTCCGGGTTGCCGTTCAGGAACACGATCCGGTGCGCGAAGCGTTCGACGTGGCCCATTTCTTCCTGCATTTCCTCGCGCATCCTGGCGGCAAGCTTGTCGAGCCCCCAGTCCTCGGCGACCAGCGCATGGAGCAAATACTGGTTCACGGCGGCAAGCTCCATCTCGAGCGCCGTCTGAAGGTTTTCAAGGACTTTCTTTTTCGAACTCATTCCGTTTGCTCCTTTCGCATAAAACGGGCCACGAACGACCAAATACAACATTCGTGCATTCTGTACGGCAACTTTGTGAGCTAGATCAAATATACGCCGTTTTGCCGTGCTCAGATCACGCGCGCCCAGGCATTATCACATTGCCGGCCACAACTTTCTCGCCCTTTGATTTCCTGCTACGCTTTAATCGGTCGAGGGCGCGGAAAGCGGCCCCAAAGGGGAGGAAGACACATGCAAATGGCACTGGTGATCGATCCCGGCAAGTGCACCGGGTGCAAGCAATGCGAGCTTGCCTGCTCCTACGTGAAGGAAGGCGAGTTCAATCCGGCGAAGTCACGCATCCGGGTTTTCGATTTTCACCAGGACGCACGCTTCGTTCCCTATACCTGCACGCAATGCGCGGAAGCGTGGTGCCAGCAGGCCTGCCCCGTGAACGCGATCACCACCAACGACAGCGGGGTCAAGGTCGTTCACGATTCACTCTGTGTCGGGTGCAAGGTCTGCACCATCGCCTGCCCATTCGGGACCATCAACTACAACGCCTCGACCGGCAAGGTGATCAAGTGCGACGAGTGCGGCGGCGAGCCGGCATGCGCCGATGCGTGTCCGACGGATGCCATTGTCTACATGGATGTCGAACAGGCGGGCTTCGACAAGATGCGTCAGTGGGCGTCGCAAACCGACGCCGGCGCACGGGCCTGAGCGGCGAGGGAGGACAGCACGATGGGATGGACTGGAAAAGTACTGCGGGTCGACCTCACGAACGGCACGTGCAGCGACGAAGACCTCAACATGGAATGGGCCGATCAGTATCTCGGCCAGCGCGGCCTCGCGTCGAAGTACCTCGCCGAGGAGATCAATCCGAAAGTCGATCCGCTCTCCGCGGATAACAAGATGATCTTCGTCACCGGCCCCCTGACCGGAACCTGCGCCTCGACCGGCGGACGTTATTCCGTTGTCACCAAGGGCGCGCTCACCGGGGCGATCGCCTGCTCCAATTCGGGCGGCTATCTCGGCGCCGAGCTCAAATTCGCCGGATATGACATGATCATCTTCGAGGGCCGCTCCAAGAAGCCCGTCTATCTCTACCTGATTGACGGCAAGGCGGAACTGCTGGATGCATCCGAGATCTGGGGCACGTCGGTTTGGGATACCGACGCCTGGCTGAAATCCCGCCACCAGGAGCCGCAGATGCATGTGGCCGCAATCGGCGTCGCCGGCGAGAACCAGGTGCTCTATGCCTGCATCGTCAACGACCTTCATCGCGCCGCGGGACGCTCCGGCGTCGGCGCGGTCATGGGATCGAAGAACCTGAAGGCGGTCGCCATACGCGGCACCGGCGGCGTCAAGGTGGACGACTTCAAAGCGTTCATGAAGGCCACGAACGAGGGCAAGAAGGTGCTCGCGGAAAACGCCGTGACCGGAGAGGGTTTGCCCACATACGGCACCCAGGTGCTGATGAACGTTATCCATGAGGCCGGCGCCCTGCCGACCCATAATTCCAAGGACGTCCAGTTCGACGGTGCGCGCGACATCTCCGCCGAGGCCATGGCGGAGCCGCGCGGCAAGAGCGGCAAGCCGAACCTGCTGGCCAACCAGGCCTGCTTCGGTTGCACCATCGCGTGTGGCCGGATCTCCAAGATCGATGAGGAGCACTACACGGTGGTCAACAAGCCCGAGTACTGGCATGCGTCGGGCGGGCTCGAATATGAAGCGGCCTGGGCGCTCGGCGCCGCGACCGGCGTCAACGATCTGGACGCCCTCACCTATGCGAACTTCATCTGCAACGAGCAGGGGCTCGACCCGATCTCGTTCGGCGCGACCCTCGGCGCGGCGATGGAGATGTACGAGGAAGGCGTCATCACCGCCAAGGACACCGGCGGCCTCAAGCTGAAGTTCGGTTCGGCGAAGGCGCTTACCAAGTCGGCCGAACTCGTCGGCAAGGCGGAAGGGTTCGGCAAGGAACTCGGCATGGGCTCGAAGAAACTCTGCGACAAGTACGGCAAGCCGGAACTGTCAATGACGGTGAAAGGGCAGGAGTTCCCGGCCTACGATCCGCGCGGTGTCCAGGGCATGGGCCTCACTTATGCCACCTCGAACCGCGGCGCGTGCCACTTGCGCTCCTACACCGTGTCATCGGAGATTCTGGGCATTCCGGAGAAGACCGACCCGCATACGAGCGATGGAAAGGCCGGCCTCGTGAAGGCGTTTCAGGACGCCACGTCAGCCGTCGACTCCACCGGGCTTTGCGTCTTCACCACCTTCGCCTGGACGCTCGAGGACATCGCCCCCCAGGTCGACGCGGCCCTGCCCGGCAAGTGGGACGTCGACAGGCTGCTTGAGACCGGCGAACGCATCTGGAACCTCGAACGGCAGTTCAACCTCAAGGCGGGCTTCACCAAGAAGGACGACATGCTTCCCAAGCGCCTGCTCAAGGATGCCGCCAATACCGGTCCCGCCAAAGGCAAGGTCAATGACCTCGGCAAGATGCTGCCCGAGTACTACCAGTTGCGCGGCTGGACCAAGGACGGCGTACCGACCAACGAGACGCTCAACCGGTTGGCACTCTAGGTCCGGGGATGGCGAAGGCCATGCATCATGTCATCATCGGCGCGGGGCCGGCCGGCGTGCTGGCGGCCGATACGCTGCGCGGGCGCGATTCCGAGTGCCGGATAACACTCGTCTCAGGCGAGAAAGAGCCGCCCTATTCCCGAATGGCAATTCCCTACCTTCTCGCCAATCACATCGGCGAACAGGGAACCTATCTGCGGCAGGATGCGGATCACTACCAAAGCCACGGAATCGACGTGGTTCACACACGCGCGACGCGCGTCGATCCGAAGAAGAGGTCGGTCAGCCTGAAAAAGGGCAAGCCGCTGAAATATGACCGCCTGCTGATCGCGGCGGGCGCCAGCCCGATCCTGCACCCCATTCCTGGTCTCGATCTGCCGGGTGTGTGTACCTGCTGGACGATGGAGGATGCCCGCGCCATCGCCGACCGCGCGCTCAAGGGCGACGAAGTTGTCCTCATGGGTGCGGGGTTCATCGGTTCGATCATTCTCGAGGCGCTTGTTGAGCGCGGCGTGAAGCTGACCGTCGTGGAGATGGCCGACCGCATGATCTCGCACATGATGGACGAGACCGCCGGCGGGATGCTGCAAAGCTGGTGCGAGGACAAGGGCATCAAGGTACTGACCGGCACACGGATCACCGAGATCACGCGCGGCAAGAACCGCCTCGACGCCATACTTTCATCGGGCAAGGTCCTTTCCGCCAAGCTCGTGGTCGTGGCGGCCGGGGTCGCACCGAATATCGGTTTCCTCAAGGGCAGCGGCATCAAGACCGATCAGGGGGTCAAGGTGAACGGCTTCCTGCGCACCAGCGCCAAGGACGTGTACGCTGCCGGTGACGTGGCACAAGCGAAGGACATGTCGACCGGCGAGTTCTCGGTCCTCGCGATCCAGCCGGTGGCTGCCGATCACGGGCGCATCGCCGCGCTGAACATGGCGGGCGAGCGCACGCCGCACGAAGGCAGCCTGAACATGAACGTCCTCGACACGTTGGGGCTGATCTCCTCGTCTTTCGGCAAGTGGGACGGCGTGGACGGCGGCGACGGCGCGCGCATGAGCGACGAGGCGGGAAACCGCTATTTGCGGCTCGAGTTCGACGAGGACCGCCTGATCGGGGTTCAGGCCGTCGGCATCACCGACCATATCGGCATCGCGCGGGGCCTGATCCAGACCGGTCAGCGCCTCGGCCGTTGGAAGGAAAAGCTGATGAAATCGCCGGAGCGCCTTGCGGAGGCCTATATCGCCACGGCGCATGGAATCCCGCACGCCTGAGCCCGACCATGAAAGTCACCCTCAAACTCTATGCCTCGCTCGGCACCTTCCTGCCGCCCGGCGCACACCGAAATGCCATCGAGCTCGAGGTGCCTGAAGGGTCCAGCATCGGCGACGTGCTGGCGCAACACCAGGTACCGCGCGAGAACTGCCACCTCATTCTGGTCAACGGGCACTTCGCACCGCCGGCGACTGCCGACGAAAAGGTGCTGACGGAGGGGGACGTCCTTGCCGTCTGGCCGCCGGTCGCCGGAGGCTAGGCGGTCTAGGCCGCTGAGGGTGCTTGCGTACCTGCTGCCACGCGCTCGACGATTTCCTGAAAGTGCGACAGCGGCGGCGTGTCGGCGTCCGGGTCCTTTGCCAGGTCGTCCCAGCGCCGCAGCCTCACACCATCCTCCGCGAAAGGCTGTGCGATCCAGACGCGCGCCTGGCCTTCGTTGAAGGGGCCGCCCTGAAGCTCGAGTGATCTCTTCGACGCCTCCGACAACCCGTCGAGATAACCCGGCTCCATGCAGCAAAGGTAACGTTTCGCATCGACGTGGTGGCGGATCGGTTCGGTGACGTCGTCCCCGAACCACGGCTTCAGGAAGGCGGCGGCGACGTCCTCGTGCAGCGTATCGATGCCCTGTACGGCAACGCTCTCCGCCGTCTCTCCCGCGGGAATATCGATCATATGGCCGATATCGTGTAACAGGGCGGCGGCGATCAGAGCGTCGTGGGCGCCCTCCTGTTCCGCCAGCATGGCGCACTGAAGCCCGTGCTGAAGTTGGGTTACTTTTTCGCCGCCATATTCCTCCGCGCCGCGCTTCGCGAGCGCTTCCCAGATCTCTTCCATCACGGTCGCCTCCTTGGGTGATTCGCACCTCATCGTATCTTGATCACGATCTGTGACACCCCTATTGCATAGCCGACCCGCAGCCAGCCGATTGGCGCGCGATAACAAAGATCCTGGACCATGGCCGGAACGCCGGAAACCATCGAGAAGATCATGTCCCTGACGCTGGCGGATTTCCACCGCAGCGTTAGGGTGCTCGCGCCCGACCTGACGCCCGGCCATGGCCAGACCGAGGTCGTCGTCCCCGACGGCGCGGCGAGCGTGCGCATAACCTACGAACCTCTCGAAAGCACGACGCTCGGAGGGCTCCTCGCCCTGCCGCGGGCCCGCGTGACCATAAGCCACGACAGCGGCGACCCGGGGTTGCGCGCAGCATTTCTTGCCCGATTCGATCAGGCTTTTCAGCGGGGCGGTGGCTAGAGGATTTTTGCCGAAATCATCGACCGGGCGGGAGGACGAAGCGCCTCAAACCGCCCGGCCGGGATGAAGGGGTACAGAGCCCCTACTGAATGAGGTAGGGGTAGTTCGCGGCAAACATCGTCGCGACCATGGCGACGACCAGAACCACGTTTGTCACAAAGCCGGTCATTGATCTTCTCCGAACGCGTGCGCCGCGTTGCGCGGCATCTGCCCGCCAAGATGGGGGTTAACACACGTTAATTCAATCGAAATTTGTTGATATTTATGTTTAGCTGTACTTAATTTAAGACATGAACATCCCACAGCTTCGCACGCTCGTGGCCATTGCCGAATCCAAGGGGTTTGCGTCGGCCGCCGAGAGACTGTTCGTCACGCCGGCGGCGGTCAGCCAGCAGATGCGCGCGCTCGAAGAGGAGTTGCAGGTGCCGTTGTTCGACCGCACCACGCGCCCGCCGCGCCTCAATGCCCACGGGGTCCATATCGCCGAGCGTGCCCGCGACGTGTTGCGCACTTTCGACGCGTTTGCCGAGGAGGCGCGCGCGCCCGACGAACTGGCCGGCGTCCTGACGCTCGGCTGCATCAGCGGGTTTTCCTCCGAACTCATTCCCACCGTGCTCGGCAATCTGCGCAAGCGCTATCCGCGGTTGATGGTGCGGATCGAGGAGGGACAATCCACGCGGCTTATCAGTCAGGTGCGCCGCCGCGAGCTGGACGCGGCGATCGTGACCGAACCGCTGGTGCCGGAGCCCGAGCTCGAGATGCTCCTGATCACGGCGGAACCGCTGATCGTCGTGGCGCCGCCCGACGCATCGGTCACATCGTGGTCGGACGCTTTGACCACCCTGCCCTTTCTGCGGCTCAATCCGCTTTCCGGCATGGGCACACTTATCGACAACAGGATCCGCACCGCCGGTCTGATTGTCTCGGAGGCAATGGAGCTCGATTCTTCCGAAGTGGTTCTGTCCATGGTTCGGGCCGGGCTCGGCGCCGGTGTCATTCCCGCGGGACGTCTGAGAGGCGAGCAGGGCCAGGAGGTCAGGCAATTCGCCTTCGGCGACCCTCCGGTCAGCCGTCGCGTCGTTTTGGTGGAACGGCCCGACTACGAGCGCTCGGACCTCTCTCAGGTCCTCTACCTCGAACTCAAGCGTCTGACGTCCGCCCGGGGCGACACCGCGACGGAGGCGAGTGTCGGCGCGGCGGACGACGAGCAATAGTGCGGGCAGCCCTAGAAGGAGATGGCCTCTGCGATCTCGCTTATGACGGCGTCCATCTCGGGCGAACGATCCGGCGGCGCCTGCACGCCGGCGAAGATGTCTTCACCGGCATACCACCGGGTACGCGCATCGTCCGTGCGGAGGATGACGGTGACGGCCTCGCTCAGCTCGTAACTGACGGCAGGGAACCCGAGAGACCGGAGCGCCGCGTAGACCGCCATGCGGCATCGGTCGCCGAGAAACAGGTGCACCATCGGAACCGGGATATTCGATCCGCGCCCCTCATAGGCCTGCAGACACGCCGCGACGGAATGGGACGCATTGGCACGGCACGCGAGGGGGCGGTCCGCATAGACGGCGCAGAGACCATTCTCGAGAAGGGCGCAGGCGGTCCGGGATTTGCCGCGGCCGGCGGCGTCGACGCCGACCGTAAGCGCGGCGCGGTCGAGCACCCCATCGCTTGCAAGGAACGGGTTCGCCGATCTCGAGATGTGCTCGACGACAAGAAACGCCTCCGGCGCGCTGACGCCCACAAGGCGCGAACAGCAATAGGCACATCCCTTCTTGCAGTCGAGCGGTTTACCGGGCGGATTTGCGTCCAGCGAAACCTCGAAGACGTCGGTCGCCTGCTTCGCGGCACGTGCCACGCGGCCCGGGTCCGTTTCGTCGAGCAGGATCCGGCGCAACGCATAAGCGAGACCGATCATCGCGGTCCGGTCCTGCTCGAGCGGCAGCCCGCCACGCAACGCTGCTTCCGCGGCGGCTTCCATCCGCGCGCGGTCTTCAGGACGCCTCTGGTTCTTCGCTCTCGCCATGGACGGTCATTTCAGCATACCCGCGACATGATCGCCGAATGCCTTCGTGCCCATAGAACCGTCAAGATCGACGGTTCGGGTCGATGCGTCGGCAAGCGCCGTGTCGACCGCCTCGTTGATGGCATTCGCAGCCTCATGCAGGTCGTCGCGTCCGTGTTTCTCACTCAGCCAGTCCAGCAACATGGCGACGGAAAGAATGAGCGATGTCGGGTTGGCCTTGTCCTGGCCTTCAATATCGGGAGCGGACCCGTGTTGCGCCTGGGCGAAGCACTGCGTGGCACTCGCCATGGTCGACCCGGCGAGGCCGAGACTGCCCGAGAGCTCGCTGGCGAGGTCGGACAGGATGTCGCCATACATGTTCGTCGCCAGGACCACATCGAACCGCGACGGATCGCGCACGAGATAGGCCGTCATGGCGTCGATCAGAACGTCGTCCAGCTCAACCTCCGGAAACTCCTTCGAGACCTTGCGAACCTGTTCCAGATAAAGGCCATCCGTCACCTTCAGAACGTTCGCCTTGTGGACGGCAGTGACCTTTTTCCGCCGCTTCATGGCCAACTCGAAAGCCGCGCGGGCAATACGCTCGCAGCCCTGCGCCGTAACCTTGCGCATGGACATGGCGAGATCAGGTGTCGGCATGAACTCGCCGGTGCCCCAAAACATGGTACGGTCGGCGTAAAACCCTTCCGTCAACTCGCGCATGATCACGAGGTCGAGCCCCTCCTTGCCGTGAGCCACGCCGGGCCGCGTACGCGCCGGCCGCGCATTTGCATAGAGATCGAGGCCGATACGGAAGCGCGCCGAGATGTTCACGCCGCCTTCTTCGGGCGGCGGATAGGCAAGGTTGTCCTGGGGCCCAAGTATCACGCCGTCAAAGCCTGAAACCTTGTCGACCAGTTCCGGGCGAAGGGTCGTGCCATGCTTTTCCAGGCTGGCCAGCCCGACATCGTCATATTCGAATTCGAACCCCAGTCCGCGCGCCGAATTGACCGTTTCCAGCACGTGCATAGCCGCGCCGACGATCTCCGGACCGATGCCGTCGCCCGGCAAGACAAGAACTTTCATCTACGCTGCTCTCCCCCGACGCCCGCGAGAAACGGGCAGGATTTTATGAACGCGGCGATGGCCGGTGGGCTGTTGTCCCTCGCCATTTCTGAGTTGAGTCGGCCAAGTTCCTTGTTGAGTCGCTGACGCTCGGCGAGCAGATGATTGAACTGGGCATCGCAGCCGGTGATGGGTCCCGGATAGCCGCCGATCTCCTTGTTGATCGCCTCCCGCCGCGCCTCCAGCGCCTGACGCAACGCGTCCCAACTACCCAAATCACTCATGACGACGCCTCCACGGGTTCCGCCCAGAGATCATACTCGTCCGCATGCGCCACGCGCACCGCGAGCATGTCACCCGGTTCCAGATCGCTGTGGCCGTTCAGAAAGACGCAGCCATCGATTTCCGGCGCGTCCCACGCCGAACGGGCGATCGCGCCCTCCTCGTCGACCTCGTCGACAAGGACTTCGATCTCCTTGCCGACGCGCGTGGACAAGAGGTCCGCGCTTACCTTTGCCTGCGTTTCCATCAGCCGCGCATAGCGCTCGGCTTTCACCTCCTCGGGCACATGGTCGGCCAGGGCGTTCGATGCCGCACCGGCGACGTCCTCGTACTTGAAACAGCCGACACGGGTGAGCCGCGCCTCCTGCAGCCAGTCGAGCAGGAATGTGAAGTCCTCCTCCGTCTCGCCCGGGAAGCCGACAATGAAGCTCGACCGGATCGCGAGTTCGGGACAGACCGATTTCCACCCGAGAATGCGCTGGAGCGTTTTCTCCTGATGCGCCGGCCGGCGCATCGCCTTCAACACATTCGGGCTGGCGTGCTGAAACGGGATGTCGAGATAGGGCAGCACCTTGCCTTCCGCCATCAGCGGGATGATCTCGTCCACATGCGGATAGGGATAGACGTAATGCAGGCGTACCCAGACGCCGAGGCGTCCCAGCGCTTGTGTCAGATCGAAGAAGCGCGCGGCGATCTCCTGTCCGTTCCAGACGCTCGGCGCATATTTCAGATCGAGACCGTAGGCGGAGGTGTCCTGGCTGATCACCAGCAACTCCCGCACCCCCGCCTCGACGAGCCGCTCCGCCTCGCGCATCACATCCGACGCCGGCCGGCTGGCCAGCTTTCCGCGCATCGAGGGAATGATGCAGAAGGCGCAGGAATTGTTGCAGCCCTCGGAAATCTTCAGATAGGCGTAGTGGCGCGGCGTCAGGCGAATGCCCTGTGGCGGGATCAGGTCCAGAAAGGGATCGTGCGCGGGCGGGACGACATTGTGGATCTCCGACACGACCTGTTCGTATTGCTGCGGGCCCGTCACCGCGAGGACGCCCGGGTGCTCGGCGCGGATATGCGCCTCATCGACGCCCATGCAGCCGGTCACGATCACCCGTCCGTTTTCCGTCATCGCCTCGCCGATGGCGTCCAGCGATTCCTTCTTGGCGCTGTCGAGAAATCCGCACGTGTTGACGACCACCACGTCCGCGCCCTGATAGTCGGCCGACAGCTCGTAGCCCTCGGCGCGCAGGCGCGTAATGATGCGTTCGGAATCGACGAGCGCCTTGGGGCAGCCGAGGCTGACGAAACCGACTTTTGGCGCGCTATGCGGCACCGGCGCCCGGCGTGGTGAGTGCGCGGTTGTTTCCATGGCCGCTCTTATAGGCGAGTGAAGCCCCCGCGTCAGCACGCGCGAACGTGAATTCTGTCATACCTCACGGCTGACCACGATTCGCAGGCTATCGGCCGAGCAGGTTCCTGAGCACGTCTTCGGGGCGGGCCTGCTCGCCCTGCGGTTGGGTCCCGTCGGGCGCCTGCTGGTCGCCTCCACCGAAAACGCCCTGCAGCAGGTTGTTGACGTCTTCCTTGTTCTTCAGCTTCTTGAACACTTCCCCGACCTTTTCGACCGTGTCCTTGGCCAGCTCCGGATCGTTCAAGATACGATTGAGATCGGGAACGATCTTCGGGTCCGCCAGGGGACCGGTGATCCTTACCGGAATAAGCAGTCCCCGCTTTGGATCATCGACCGCGCCCTGTCCCTGAAGGTTCGCGACCAGCCGCGGCAGCGCAGTATAGTCGATGCGCTCGCGGCCAAGGTCGATATCTCCTTCACCCGTCATGCGGACGAGCGGACCGATGAGCTGAAGGTCCTTGTTGCGGGCAACACCCTTCTGGATGACGAAACTCGCCGAAAGCTGGCTGAAATCGGTCTTCTCGCGATCGGCCCGCTTCCAGCCATCGATCTTGCCCTGCTTGAGCCCGCGGACCATTGCCGGGATGTTGATGCCCTCGATTGCGCCGTCGGCGAAGGCGACCCGCGCCGCACCTTGCAGGTCCTGCATCATGGCCTTCTGCGAACGGCCGGCGCCCGAGACTTTCAGCTCGATATTGGCGCGTCCGGAAATCCAGTCGAAATCCGCCGCGTCCGTCAGAAAGGGCAGCGCGGAAACACCGTTGAGGTTGAACACCGCTGCCATCGCCGGCGTCTTGCGGGCGCCGTTGACCGTAACCCGTCCGACCCCCGTCCCGGAATACAGGGCAAACCTCGTGAGATCCGCTGTCAGAACACCATTCTTGAGGGCTGCCGTGAGCGCGCTCTGGCCGGTCCGGATCTGTCGATAGAGAATGGTTCCGGCCGTCAGCTTGACGTTTGCATCAACGGACCGAAGACCGCTGAGATCAAAGGCGCGCTTGCTCCAGCCCCGCACCTGCGGCGCCCCCGGCGCCTCTTCGGCCTTGTCGAGCTTCTTGATGAAATCGGTCAGGGATTGTCCCGATTGGGGCTTCGGTGCCGGCTCCGCCGCGGATGGTTTCGTACCTCGTGGCTTCGGCGCGGCCGTGCCCGGTTTTCCGGGGCTTGGCGCCTCTCCGAGGTAGGGGTTCAAATCGAGCTTGTCGAGCGTGAGGCCTGCCACGATCAGCGGCCTGGCACCCGCGAGGCGAATGCTGCCCTGGCCCTTGCCTTTCATGTCATCGATACCGAGTTCCGCGTTCTGAAACTTCAGAACATCGTCCTTGAGGCTGAGCTGTCCCGTGAACGATGCCGGGCCCAGCCCGCCGCCCGGCGGCAACGGGTCGCTGACCCACTGCGCAAGCTGCCGTACCGATTGCGTGTTTGCCGTCATCCGGCCATTGACCTCGGGCGCCGTTCCCAGCCGGATGTTTCCGTCGAAATCCGCCTTCGCATCGGGCGCGGAAAGACCAAGGCGCAGTTTCGATGCTTCGTCGCGGATCAGGGCGGACGGCGAGTCGACCCGCCCCTCAAACGTCACTTTCTTGTCACGCCAGACAAGATCCCCGTTCGCGTCGAGGGGGTCGGAAAGCTGCGGCTGCACGAGCGAGACGTTCAGCGCCGACACGTTCTGCCGTGTCCCTGCGCGCTCGTCCGTGAAGTTGACGGTGCCGTCGACGATCTCGACCTTGCCGAGGCGGATTTCCTGGACCGCCCCGCCGCCGATGCCGGCGGCTTGCGCATGAACGAAAGACGGCCCGTTGTGCGGCTGACCCGTGGGCTCGGTCCGCGCGGCGGCCTTTTTCTCAAGCTCCCAGTTCTTCCGGCCGTTGGCGTCCGAGAGCAGGTTGAAGACGGGCTTCGTCAGAACGAAGCGATCGACCTCGACCCGGCGGCTGATCAGTGGCAACAGTTTCAGATTGACCGTGAGCGTGCCCACCTGCAGCGTGTCGCCCGCTGTCATCCCCGCAGGATTCGAGACGCGTACGTCGCCGAGCTCCACGCCAATGCTCGGGAACCACGCTACCGAAATATCCCCGTCAATCGCCAGGTCGCGGCCTGTCTGTTGCTTCACAATCGACGTGAGCTGTTGCCGGACCGTGTCCTCGGGAACCAGAAAGGCAAGCGCGGCAACGCCAAGAACCGCCAGCATGACGAGCGCCACAACAGCGCCGAGGATGAGGCGCACGCCGCGGGTTCCGCTGCTCAAAGCCTGAACGACCGAACGCCGCGGCTTCTCGGGCGACGTTTCGCCGTGCGCGGGGGCCGATGCGGGTCCGGCAGCGGGTGCGGGCTCCGGAGCCGGTGCCGCCATTGGTTGTGGGGCGGGGGTCGGATCGGGCGAAGGGGTCGGGTCGGGCGGAGGCGCCGGATCGGGCGACGTCGGCGCGGCAGCTTGAGGCCGGGCGGGTTCGTTCTCGGCGCCGCAGGATTTGAGCGCGCGCGCAACGCTTGAGCCGATCAGTTCGGAGATGCGTGGATGCAGGCCGACGGGACCGGCATAGATCGCGGTCGCACCACTCTCGGCAATGGCATCGGGAATATCCTGGCCGGAATGCATGCCATCGCCTGCGAAAAAGCCTGCGATGATGGTCGGCCCCTGATACTCCCGAAGCGCGTCCGCCACAAACGGCGCCTCTTCGATGAAGGCGGTGTCGATGCGGGCAAACGGTGAGTGCCCCTCGATGACTCGCACGGCGCGGCGCGTGGCGTCGGCACTGGCTGAACCTTGTTTCGAGCCGTGGCCGACCACGAGGAGACGGGTTTCGGCCGGATTGAGACCGGAGGACTGTGCTGCGCGCAGGGCGCTTTCCAGCATGAGCAGCGGGGCGCGCTGGTCGACGCCGAGAGGCTGGAGCACGGATGTGAGCACCGACACATTCGCGGCCTTGATCCGCCGCGGCAGCTCCTCCGCCGCGAAGTATCCCGCGCTCATGAACATGGGATAGACGAGAATCCACTCCGCGCCGCTCAGTTCGGCCTCGGCAAGCGCGCTTTCGAATTTCGGCTCGCCATTCAGCACGCCGCCCGACACAAAGCGGTATTGCCCGCTCTCGCGCAGCGCCTCGACATGCGCGGCGAGGCCGGCATTCGACTTGTCGTCGCCGCGGTCGCCATGCGAGGCGAGAACAATCGCCACCGCCCGCGTGTCAACCGGGTTGTCAGGGGTGTTGGTCAAACGACCCGCCTTCCGATCAATCTAGTCTCGCGCCCAAAGGCTTAGCCGGACAGCGCCTCTTCCACAAGCGCTTGTGACGACTTGTCCATTGGCAGTTTCAGCGCCGCTTCGCGTGCTGTCTCAGACATCTTCGCCCACGTTTTGCGCAAGATGCCAAGCAACTTCTCGCGATCATGCTTGGACGCAAATGCGCTGAAATAATGTTCGAGGAATACCAGGCACGCGATGTCCTCCACCGCCTGGGCGTCCGCGTCGCGTTTCAGACGCTCCTTGCGAATGAGAGACTGGACGCGGGAGATCGCCTCCTCGTCATATCCGGCGCGCGCAAGCAGCGCGGCCACGTCCTCCGCATGTGCCTTTTTCGCGGCATTGCGCCAGGCATGGTACCCCTTACGGTCCATCGGATAGTCGGCCCGGGGACGCGTCCAGCGTTTGAGATGCTGGGCCCGCACCGCAAGCCGCAATTCCTCCGAGGCGTCGGGATAGACGCGCACCAGCATGGTGCTCATGCGCTCGCCGTAAACAAGCTCGGCGGGCCGTTCGCCCGACGTGGTTTCGATCATGTTCGGATCTTGCGCATTTGCCTCGTCGATGAGGGCGAGCGCGGTCTCAAAATGTGTGGTCATGTGTCGGATTCAGTCATCTTCGAAGTTGAGAAACCCAGGCTGCCACGCAGACCTCATATTCAATGTAGTGGAGACAATGGCGTTGATGAAGCCTTTCGGACCCGAAGATTTCGCGCAAAATCATAGGTTTGGGGCTGTGTTCGAGCCGTACGGATAGGTGCAATCGATAGCTGCATCAACGGAATGAATTTGCACAAACACAAAAAAGGCGCACATTTTGCGCATTATGACACTTTAGACCGGGCTCCGCGGCGTGAAGCCGAGCACGGGATGTGACGTCGGCGGCAACAGGACAAACCATGAGCCGAATGAACAAATTGCGGCTTTTTGGCCGCACCAAAGACCTTGAAGGGCAAATCGACGAGTTCCTCGACAAGATCTCGGAGGCGGCGGTCATCTTCCGGCTCGCGGTGCGCACATATCTCAAGGAAGGTGCCAACGGCGATTTCAAGTCGAAGCTGAAGGCCGTCAACAAGCTCGAAAGCGAGGCGGACGACCTGCGCCGTAGCATCGAGAAGGAGCTGTACACGCATACGCTCATACCCGATGCGCGCGGCGATGTGCTCGGCCTGATCGAGACCCTCGATCATCTGCTCAACCTGTTCGAAGGGACGCTGTGGGCGATTGCCATCGAGAAGCCCGAAATCACCAACGAATTCGTTTCCGGGTTCCGAAAGCTCACCAACATGGTCGTTCAGGCGGCAGACGCCTTGGTGTTGGCGGCGCGCTCCTTCTTCCGCACCCCGCATATGGTCGGCGACCACAATCACAAGGTGATGATTTACGAGAAGGAAGCCGACAAGATTTCCACCCGGCTCAAGATGGACATTTTCGACGCCGAGATCGAACTCGCGCAAAAGGCCCATCTGCGCAATTTTGTTGAGCAGATCGACAACGTCGCCGACTGGGCGGAGGACGTCGCCGACCGCCTGGCGATCTACGCCATCAAGCGGACTGTCTAGTCGGCTCCGCATGGACCCAACAATCCTCATTTTTCTGTCGAGCGGACTGTTTCTCGGCTGGGCGCTCGGTGCCAACGACGCCGCCAATGTCTTCGGGACCGCGGTCGGCACCCGCATGGTGCGCTGGAGCACCGCGGCGCTGGTCTGTTCGATCTTCGTCGTTCTCGGGGCCGCCGTCAGCGGTGCCGGCACGTCGAGCACGCTGGGCAAACTCGGTGCCATTTCGACACTGGCCGGCGCCTTCATGACCGCGCTCGCCGCGGCCGTCTCCGTCTACCTGATGACGAAATCCGGCCTCTCGGTTTCAACATCGCAGGCCATTGTCGGCGGGATCATCGGCTGGAACTTCTTCGCCAACGCGCCGACGGATACCGCCACCCTCACGAAGATCGTCAGCACGTGGTTTCTCTGTCCGCTTCTGTCCGCGGTGATCGCGGTCATCTTGTACCGGACGCTCCAGTTCTCTCTCCGGCACGCGGAACTCCACCTTGTGCGCACGGACGCCTATTTGCGCGTCGGGCTGGTGTTGGCCGGTGCGTTCGGCGCCTATGCGCTCGGGGCGAACAATATCGCCAACGTGGTTGGCGTCTTCATTCCGGCGCAACCGTTTCCGGATCTCTCAATCGGTCCGATGACGCTCAGCAGCGCGCAACAGCTCTTCGTGCTTGGCGGAATTGCGATCGCCGCGGGTGTGCTGACCTATTCCAGGGGCGTGATGATGACCGTCGGCGGGGAACTGGGCCGGATTTCGCCGGCGGCGGCTTTCATCGCCGTTGTCGCCCATTCCATCGTGCTGTTCATCTTTGCGTCCCGGGGGCTGGAGGCCTGGCTGCTCGACGCCGGTCTTCCGACCATTCCGCTTGTGCCGGTTTCGAGTTCGCAGGCGGTTGTCGGCGCCGTTGTCGGCATCGCCATCCTTCAGGGCATCCACGGGATCCGTTGGCGCGTCCTCGGCAACATCATGCTCGGATGGATCGCCACGCCCGTACTCGCCTGCCTGATCTGTTTCTTCGGGCTTTTCTTTCTCCAGAACGTGTTCGGGCAGCGGGTGTTCTAGTGCCTGTTCGACCGGCTCCGGATCATCGTGTCCGCCAGGCCGAGTGGCGGGCATTGAGCGTGCGCATGAGCAGGCCGTGCAGCAGGCGAACAGTCAGTGACGTCAGAACGATCATCATCGCCATTGCAGCCGCCGGCGCCTGATCTCCAACATCGTCGAGATTCAGCACGGTGATCGCCGCCAGCTTGGTGTCGGCCGAATAGAGGAACACGACCGCTGAAACCGTCGTCATGGCGTTCACGAACAGGTACATCATCACCTCCGAGATCGCCGGAAGGCAGATGGGGACGTGCACCCGAAACATGGTCTTGTAGAACGGCACCTTCAGTGAGGCCGAAACGGATTCGAACTCCTTGTCGATCTGCTTCAACGCCGTGAGCATGGTGATGTGGCTGACCGTGTAGAAGTGCACGATGGTACAGACGACGAGGATGGCCATGGTGCTGTACAGAAACGACAGCGGGTTTTCCGGCCTGGAGAAATAGAACACGTAGGCAAGGCCCAGAACCAGGCCCGGCACGGCCATCGGCAGCATCGCCAGCAAATGGAAGAATGCGCGCAGCCGGCCAAATCCCTGCCCCTTGTCGACGAAATAGGCGCCGAGGAACACGATGACGACGCCGATGACCGCGGTCAGGGCCGCCATCTGCAGACTGTTGAAGAAGGAAGACCAGCCGTTCGGGTCGACCCGGTCGAAATCGTAATGGACGAGAGACAACGACAGGTCGTAGGGCCAGAACTTGGCGAGCGAACCAAACGCCGCCGTACCGAGAATGCCGACGAGGAACACCGTCATCAGCAGGCAGAAGATGAGGAACGTCATGTCCCGCGCCTTGTGTGGCTTGGGGTGATACGGCACGGCGCGCGCCGACAACAGCGCCACCTGCTTCTTCTGCACGTGGCGGTCGATGACGAACGAAAACAGCGCCGGAATGAGAAGCACCAGTCCGACGACGGCGCCCATCGAGAAGTTCTGCTGGCCGATCACCTGCTTGTAGATGTCGGTCGCCAGGACGTTGTACTGGCCGCCGATCACCTTCGGTACGCCGAAATCGGTGATCGTCAGCGTGAAGGCGACCACCGCCGCGGAGACGATGCCGTAGATGGCGCCGGGCAAGGTGACGGTGAAGAACACCCGCATGGGGCTCGTTCCCAACGCTTCGGCCGCTTCATAGAGCCGCGCGTCGGTTGTCGAAAGGGCCGTCACCATGATCATCATCACATGGGGAAAGATGTAGAACACCATGGCGATCATGATACCGATCGGGCCATAGACGCTCTCGCCCATCAGCAGGCCCTTGATCAGCCCCTGATTGCCGAACAGATAAATCAGCGATATGGCCGGCAACAGTGATGGCGCGAGGATAGGGATGGTGGCAATGGCGCGAAAGGTCTTCTTGAACGGCATGCAGGTGCGCGTCAGCCCGTAGGCATAGAGAAACGCAAGAAAGCAGGCGATCACCATTGTCAGGACGGCGATGGTCAGGCTGTTGGTGATCGATTGAACCAGACCCGGGGAGGCAAAATACTCCTGGAAATTGGCGGTCCCGACGAATGCCCCTTTGTCGTTCTCGACACTCTTCTTCAGCAACGCGTAGAGCGGCAGGGCAAGAAACGCCAGAAGCGCAACGACGATGGCGATGATGCCGGCGAGCATGATCCACGACTCGGAGCCGAGGTGCCGCAGGCGTGACCAGGCGCTGCTCGCTTCACCCGCCTTTTGCCGGACATTGATGTCGGCCGCTGTCATGTTTCCGCCATCTCGCCTATATCACCGAACACCTGCAGGCGCTCCTTCGGCAATGCGATTGTCAGCTTCGCACCACGTTCGATGTTGTAGTCGCGCATCAGGTTGATCGAGAAATCCGCGATCAACTCTTCTTCGCTTTCTCCCGCGACATCGAGCGTGGCGCGGCAATAGGACCCCAGAAACTCGACATCCCGGATGGCCATGGCAAACTTGTTCGATCGGGCTTTCCCGGCATCCCGGACGGCCACGTCTTCGGGACGTATGCACACGACGACGGTGTCGCCGGTCTTGAATTCGGAGGCCGCTCCATCGACGGCAATGTCCATGTGTCCGACCTTAACGCGGCCCTTGCGCATCACCTTGCCGTGCAGGAAATTCATGGCCCCGATGAAGTCGGCGACATACGGACTGACCGGATTTCGGTAGATCTCCATAGGCGTGCCGATCTGCTCGATCAGGCCATCGCCCATCACGACGATCCGGTCGGCCATGGACAGGGCTTCCTCCTGGTCATGGGTCACCATGATCGTGGTGATATCCAGCGAGCGCTGCAGCTCTTTCATTTCGTGACGCAGCCGCTCGCGCACCTTGGCGTCGAGCGCGCTCAAGGGCTCGTCGAGCAACAACATGCCGGGCGACGTGGCCAGTGCACGCGCGAGTGCCACGCGTTGCTGCTGGCCTCCCGACAACGCCGCCGGATACTTGCCGCCGGAACCCGACAGGCCAACGAGCGCCAGCAATTCCTCGACCCGGTCGTTGGCCGCCTTGCGGCCCACCTTCCGGTTGACGAGACCGTATGCAATGTTGCGCGCGACCGTGAGATTGGGGAACAGGGCGTAGGACTGAAAGACGATTCCGAAATCACGTTCGGCCGGCGGCACGTCGGAAATGTCACGGCCTTTCTGGTAGATGCGGCCGGACGTCTGGAAGTCGAGACCAGCGATTGCCCGCAGGAGCGTGGTCTTGCCGCAACCGGACGGACCGAGGAAACAGACGAACTCGCCTTCATTGATCTCGAGCGACACGTCGTCCAGCGCGACGAAATCGCCGAACTTCTTCGTCACGTTCCTGATTTCAAGGAACGGTTGCCGCGTCTGGTTCTCGTCTGACGCCTTTCCGGCCGGCGTGCGGGCCATTTGCCGATCCCCCCAAGAAAAAACCCCCGGCCAGTTTAGCGCGGGCCGGGGGCTTCAGATCAAGCGATCTATTTCTTCTTTGGCTCCGACTTGGTGTCGTACCGCTTCTTCCACTCGGCGAGAATGCGTTTGCGGTTCTGCGCCGCCCAGGAGAAGTCGTTCTTGATCATCTTTTTCTCGATACCTTCCGGGAAGTACTTCACCGGCTTGGCGACGCCCGGATAGGCGACGACGGCATACGCCTCGTTGTACATCACGTTGGTATCCTTCGCGACGGACCAGTCGGCGAATTTCTTCGCGGCATCGGCGTTCTTTGCGCCTTTCACCAGAGCAAAGCTCTCCAGATCCCAGCCGACGCCTTCGCTCGGCGCAACGGTCAGAACCGGCGCACCCGCCTCTTTCAATTGAGCGCCCTTGTAGGCGAACGAAACGCCGATCGGGAATTCGCCCTTGCCGGCCATCTTGCACGGCTTCGATCCGGAGTGGGTGTAGATGCCGATGTTCTCATGGAGATCGTCCATGAACTTCCAGGCCTTCTCCTCGCCCCACATCTGGATCCAGCTCGAGACATCGAGAAAACCGGTACCCGAGGATGCCGGGTTCGGCATGACGATATGACCCTTGTAAACCGGCTTGGTGAGATCGGCCCAGCTCTTCGGAATCGGCAGGTTCTTCGCTTTCGCTTCCGCCGTGTTCACGCAAATCGACGCGATCCAGGCGCGCTGACCGACCCAGGACGGCGGACTGTCGCTATCGACGAACTTGGCCTCGAGCTTCTCCACGCCTTTCGGCGCATACGGCTCCAGCATGTCCGCGTCCTTGAGCAACAGCAGGCTCGTGGCGGCGAGACCCCAGACGATGTCGGCCGGCGTGTTCTTCCCCTCGGCGAGCAGCTTTGCGGTCATGATGCCGGTCGAGTCGCGCACCCATTTGATCTTGATTCCGGGGTGCTTCGCCTCAAAGGCCTTTGCAAACCCGTTCAGCTCCTCCGGCTCAACGGCGGTATAGACGATGAGTTCGCCGTCCGCGTTCGCGGCGCCAACGACGACCGAGCCCGCCAGCATGGCTCCAATGACTGTCAAACCCATACGCTTGAAAAAACCAGACGTCATATGTTTCCTCCTTTACATCCACTCGAAAGGACCACCTTTGGGGGTCTCAAAAAGATTGATGAGTGCCATTTGCATTGTGCCGTTTCTCGTATCGGACGGCTTCAGTCGTCTGACAGTGCCGTCTTTGACAACAGGCCGATGAGACTGCGGTACGACACGTTTCAGGCCCGAATTCCCTTGACTTGCGGGCATGTTCACATGGACTGAAGCGATGGCAAAATTCATTCGATTGATGCAGCTATCTATTGTGACAGAGATTTCACAATCCACACAAGGACAGCAAATTAAATCTCAGTCAGGGACCACAGTCCCTTGCCCCAGAACAACTTTCGGGCACCCAATCGTATTGCTTGACCAATCAGAAACCACATGAGTAGCATCAGTCAAATTGTGTGATCTGATGATATCCATAGGTGCTGCCGATGTATTATTACCAACTTCGCGCATTCCACGCCGTCGCTACCTATGGTGGATTTTCCAAGGCGGCCCGGCAGCTCAATATCTCGCAACCGGCGATCTCTGATCAGGTTCGAAAGCTCGAGGGGTGGTTCAACATCCGCCTCTTTGAGCGAAAGCGGAGGTCGGTTGTCCCCACGGAACTGGGTCTGCGCCTTTTCGAGCTCACCAAGCGCATGTTCGAGCTGGAGAAGGAAGCCGTGGAACTGCTTTCGGAGAGCGAGGCGCTGCGCACGGGCTCGCTTCGCATGGCGGCGGACGCGCCGCTTCATTCGGTCAATCTGATCGGGGCCTTCCGCGAGGAGTATCCCGGCATTTCGATCAAGCTGAGCATCGGCAACGCGGATGACGTGCTTTCGTGGTTGTTCGATTTCAACGCGGATGTGGCCGTCCTGGCCGATGTGCCGGACGATCCGCGGCTTGAGAGCATGCCGCTCCGGACCGATCCGCTGGTGGCGTTCGTGCCCAAGACCCATCACTGGGCCAAGCGCCGGTCCATCACATTGAAGGAACTCTGCTCGGAGCCGCTTGTGATGCGCGAACACGGCTCGAAAACGCGGCTGACGTTCGAACAGGAGCTCAAGGCCAAACAGATTTCCATCGAGATCGCAATCGAGGCGGAAGGACGCGCTGCGGCGCGTGAGGCGGTTGCGGCGGGTATCGGCGTCGGCGTGGTTTCGAGGGCCGACTTCGGTTTCGATTCACGTCTCATTGCGATCACGCTGAGCGACTGCAAGGGTTCGATGACGGAGAACCTTGTCTGCCTCAAGGAGCGCGCCAAGCTCAGAACGGTTGCCGCTTTCTGGGATATCGCCACCAAGCACCGAAAACCAAATGACCTTCAGGCCTGATCGGACGCGTTTGCAATGGGTCTGACGATCGCGGCCATGGTGCTGCTGTCGGCGGCCATTCACCCGATCTGGAACCTCCTTCTCAAGCAAGAACCGGATACGCAGCTCGGTTATCTCGGGCTGACCGTCGTTCTTGCCCTGTGCGGTCTGGTTCACAGCCTGCTTGCCGGGTCCGACCTCTGGGCAGCCGGCGCCGTCATACCGCTGATCTTCCTTTCATGGTGCGGGCAGATTCTCTATGGCACGTGCCTGACGGCGACCCTGAACCGCGGCGATCTTTCTGCCTACTACCCCATCATCCGCGCATCACCTGTGTTCATCGTTCTGGTGGGCGTCACCGTGCTCGGCGTGACCTACTCGCTGTATGTGCTACTTGGGATCGCAATGGCGGTCGCCGGCGCATTTCTGCTGCTCTATCGGCGCGGCACGCATTTCCTGGACGACCCGCGCACGCTCACCCTCGCACTTCTGGCTATGTCCGGGACGGGCATCTACTCCATCGCCGATGCACGCCTGATGGAGACCCTCGAGCCGCAGGTTCAGGTTTTCTGGGTGGAAGCGCTTCTGGTGCCGGTCTATCTGATGTTGTTTCTGCAGCGCCGTACCCACACCCGATATGTGGATGATCGGTCAATATCACGCCGGACCGTGATGCTGATCATTCCCGGTGTGATGGCCTATGCGTCCTATTACCTCATTCTCCTGGCTTACCAGATGGGGGCGGAAGTGGCCGCAGTGACATCCGTTCGTCAGGCGTCGATTCCGATGTCGGTCATGCTCGGCGGTTTTTTCCTGCGTGAAGGCGCGATCGCTCGCAGACTGTTCGCGGCAACGTTACTGGCCGCCGGGATCATCGTGATTATCCTGTTCGGATAACATGACCGCTCACTTCGCACAGATCGACGGGCCGGCGCCGCAACCCGTGCCGTTCACCGTCAGACGCCAGGAGGGCCCGTTCCGCGAGCTCGACCTTCTCGCCATCGGCACGGTGTTGCTTGTCGTTATGGTGATCCTTGGCGTCCGGCGTCTGTTCAGAAAGCGCGATTAGACCTATTCAGAAGAGGCTAGACCTTCACCCGCTCAAGCTTCGGATCGTACGGCGTGCGCAGATGCGCCTTCGCCGGGAAAATGTCGCCGGCAATGTCGATTTCGAAGACACCACCTTCAACGAATGCACGGCCGACGCCCGCGTCGTCGTGCACGTATCCCAGGCCGACCGCGGCACCCAGCGTATGGCCGTAGGCGGCGGACTCGATCTCCCCGACCGGTTTTCCGTCACGCAGGATCAACTCGCCGCCCCAGAGCACGGGCGTCGGGTCCTGAAGCACGAAAAGCGCAAGACGTTTCTTGGGCGGCTGGCCTTTTCGTTTCACGAGGGCATCACGCCCCAGAAAATCGCCCTTGTCGAAATCGACCGCAAATCCGAGGCCCGCATCATACGGGGACTCGTCCGGTGTGAGTTCGTGGCCCCATGACCGGTACGCCTTCTCAACGCGCAAGGATTCCAGGGCGTAGTAACCGGCATGGGTCAGGTCCAGCGCCTCGCCTGCGGCCACGAGACTGTCATACACGCCCGCCGCGGCCTCGACCGGAACATAAAGCTCCCAGCCCAGTTCCCCGACATAGGTCATGCGGCTGGCGCGCACCTGGGCCTGTCCGAGCGAAATCTCGCGGCTGGTCGCAAACGGGAAACCTTCGTTCGACAGATCATCCGGCGTAAGCCCCGCCAACAGCTCCCGCGACCTGGGGCCCATCACCGCGAACACGGCGAGGGAATCGGTGATGTCGGTCACGGTGACATGGGACCCGTCACGCAGGTTTCGCGTGATCCAGTCCCGATCCCGATTGATCTGCGCCGAGCCGGTCACGAGCAGGAACCGGTCGTGATCGAGCCGTGTCACCGTCAGATCACTTTCGAAACCGCCGCGCGCGTTCAGCATGCCCGTATAGACGCAGCGTCCCGGCGGAACAGCGACATTGTTCGCGCAGAGCCTTTGAAGCTCGGCCTCCGCGTCGCGCCCCTGAACCAGCAGCTTGCCGAACGAGGAGAGATCGAACAGGCCGACATTCTCGCGAACGGCCCGGTGTTCGGCGGCCGAGTTCTCAAACCAGTTCTGGCGTCCGAAGGTGTAGTCCATCTCGGGTGTCTGGCCGTCGCGGGCATACCAGAGCGGACGTTCCCAACCCATGCGGGTTCCGAAGCACGCGCCCTTTTCCTTCAGTCGGTCGTAGACGGCAGAGCATCGCAAGGGACGGCCTGAAACCAGCTCGTTGTTGGGCCAGGGCATGACGTAGTGCAGTCCGAGTGTCTCCTTGACCCGTTCCTCGAGCCACGCGTCGTTCCCGTGATGCGGGCCGAACCGGCGGATATCCACCGGCCAGACATCCGATGTCGGCGCGCCCTCCGTCAGCCACTCGGCCAGCGCCTTGCCGGCGCCACCGGCGCTGGCGATACCCATGGAGTTGAACCCGGCGCATACGAAGTAGTTTTTGACTTCGGGCGCCTCGCCGAGGATGAAATAGCCGTCCGAGGTGAAGCTCTCCGGGCCGTTGATGAACTGCTTGATTTCCGCGATTTCCAGTGCCGGCACGCGGATGAGCGCGTTCTCCATCAGGATCTCGAACTGATCCCAATCGTCTTCCAGCAGCGTGAATTCGAAATCATCGGGGATCGGGTTCTGCTTCCAGGGCTTCGCGTCGGGCTCGAAACCGCCCATGACGAGGCCGCCCACCTCCTCCTTGAAATAGATGTAGCCGTCGGGATCGCGCAGGCACGGCAGGTCGGGGTCAACCCCGTCGATAAGCCCGGTGACGATATAGAAGTGCTCGCAAGAATAGAGCGGCACGTTCACCCCGGCGAGACGGCCGAACTGTCGCGCCCACTGTCCGCACGCGTTCACCACATATTCGCATGCGATGTCGCCGCCATCCGTCCTGACCTTGCTGACCGCACCACGTTCCAGCTCGACGCCGGTGACGCGCACCTGCTCGACAATCCGTGCGCCGCCCGCGCGCGCCCCCTTGGCAAGCGCCTGCGTCAGGTCCGCGGGGTTGGCCTTGCCGTCCCCCGGCAGCCAGACTCCGCCCTCGAGATCCTTCGTTTCCATGACGGGCCATTTCTTGCCTGCCTCGCTGGCCGAGATCACTTCGGCCTCGACGCCATAGGCGCGCGCCTTGGCCGCGACGCGTTTGAGCACCGTCATGCGCTCTTTGGTGCGGGCGATGCTGAGGCTGCCGCACGCTTTCCAGCCCGTAGCCTGGCCCGTTTCCGCCTCGAGGTCGGCATAAAGGCGGGTCGAATACTCGATCAGGCGTGTCAGGTTCTTGTGGTTGCGGAGCTGGCCGACTAGGCCGGCGGCGTGCCACGTCGTCCCACCGCTCAGGCGCCCCTGCTCGAGCAGAACCACATCCGTCCAGCCGAGCTTGGTCAGGTGATAAGCGACCGAGCATCCGGCGATACCGCCGCCGACGACGACAACACGGGCCTGGGTTGGCAGCTCCTGATCGTTCATCCGACATCTCCCCGGCAGGCCCTGCGGAAAATGTCGGCATATGTGCCGGCGTCATGCTGGATGGGGTTGCCCCCGGCGCAGGGATCGTCGATCGCGCGCGCGCCCAGCTCGTCCGCCGCGTCGACGGGCACGTCGATATCGGCAAGCGTGTCGGGGATGCCGACCGTCCTGCGGAAGTCCATCAGCCAGTCGAACGTTTTGTCGAAGCCTGGCTGCTCATGGCCGAGTGCGCGTCCGATCCGGGTCATCTCGTCCTCGATCGCGCGGCGATTGGCCTGGACCATGTAGGGCATCACGATCGCATTGGTCAGGCCGTGGTGCGTGTCATAGGCGGCGCCGACGCTGTGGGAGAGCGCGTGTACGCCGCCGAGCCCTTTCTGGAAGGCAACCGCGCCCATCGACGCCGCGGCCATCATGTGGCTGCGGGCTTCGAGGTCCTCACCGTCGCGTACGGCATGGGGAAGATGCTCCGCCGCCAGCCGCATGCCTTCGAGCGCGATGCCGTCCGCCATGGGATGATAGCCCGGCGCGCAGAACGCCTCGAAGCAGTGCACGAAGGCGTCGAAGCCGGTCGCGGCCGTGAGATGCGGCGGCAGGCCGCGCGTGAGGGCCGGATCACACAGCGCGACCGCCGGCATCATCGAGGGGTGGAAGATGACTTTCTTGACCTGGGTTTCCTCGTTGGAGATGACGCTGGCGCGCCCCACTTCGGATCCGGTACCCGCCGTGGTCGGGACGGCAATCACCGGAGCGACCCCGTCGGTCCTCGCGCGCCGCCAATTGTCGCCGGCGTCCTCGAAATCCCAGATCGGCCGGTCCTGCCCTGCCATGAAGGCGATCGCCTTGCCCGCATCGAGGGCGCTGCCACCGCCAAACGCAATGACACCGTCGTGGTAACCCTTGCGATAGGCGGTTAGGCCGGCGTCGACGTTGCCGGAGGTGGGATTGCCCTTCACGCCGGCGAAGACCGCCGCACCGGTCCCGCCCTCTTCAAGCAAAGCCAGCGTATCCTTGACGAGCGGCGTGTCGCGCAACCCTTCATCGGTGACGAGCAATGGCCGTGTCATGCCCTGGCCCGTCGACAGTCTCGGCAGCCGCGCGATCGCGTCGACGCCAAAAACGACCCGGGTCGGATAGTTCCATTGACGGATATCGGTCACACTCATCACGTGTCCGTACCAGTTCGGAAATGGAAACTCTTGGGCCGCGTCAAACTCTCGTAGCCGACCCGCGACAAGGTGCAGCCGCGGCCGGACTGACCGACACCGGTCCACGCGAGCGCGGGATCGAGATAGTCACAGCGGTTCATGTAGACCGTTCCGGTATTGATCTGATCGCCGATCGACGCCGCAGCGTCCTCGTCCTTCGTCCATATGGACGCCGACAGACCGAAGGGTGAGTCGTTCATCAGGGAGATGGCCTCCTCATCGCCCGAAACCGCCATGATCCCGACAACGGGGCCGAACGACTCCTCGCGCATGACGGACATCTGATGGTTGACGCCTGTCAGCACCTGCGGCGCCAGATAAGGTGTGCCGGGCGAACTTCTTTCGAAGGCACGCTCGTCGATATGGCCCGTCGCGCCGGCCTTTAGCGCAGCGTCGATCTGCCCACGCACGAAGTCCGCGGCCTTCGCATCAATCATCGGCCCGAGTGTCGTTGCTTCGTCCAGCGGGTCACCGAGTACGTATTCGCCGGTGAGATCGACGAACCCGGCGACAAACGCATCGAACAGGTCCTCGTGCACGTAGATTCGCTCCACGCCGCAGCATGACTGGCCGGAGTTGAAAAAAGCGCCGTCGACAAGGTTCTCAACAGCTTGTCCAATTGGAGCGTCGGCACGCACATAGGCCGGGTCCTTGCCACCGAGCTCAAGTCCGAGACCGATGAACCGGCCTGCGGCTGCCTGCTCCATCGCCGCGCCGCCGGCCACCGACCCGGTGAAGCAGACCATATCGACGAGACCGCCGGATATGAGATCGGCTGTCTGCGCGTGGCTCAACACGAGATTGTGAAACAGGCCGTCGGGCAGCCCCGCTTCCTCGAACGCCGTTGCAAAACGCTCCCCGACCAGCAAAGTCTGGCGCGCATGCTTGAGCAGCACCGCGTTCCCTGCCATCAGTGCCGGAATGATCGAATTCACGGCTACGAGGTAGGGGTAATTCCACGGTACGAGGGTCAGGACGACACCAAGCGGTTCACGCGCGATGTAGCGGGTATAGCCCGCCTTCGGCTCCGGGATGATATCGTCGAGGCTCTCTTCGGCAATCGCGATCATGTGGCGCGCGCGTTCCTCGAAGCCGCGCAACTCGCTGTCTCCGTAAACGACGGGTCGGCCCATCTGCCAGGCGAGTTCCGGGACAATATCGTCGCCCATGGCAAGCATGCCATCGACGATGCGGGCGCAGTATTCGGCACGCTCGGCAATCGATATGCGCCGCCATTCGGCCTGCGCGGAACGGGCGCGGCCGCTGGCCGTCGCGATGTCCTCTGCGCTCGCGAGTGGGCGCTCCGCGTAAACAGATCCGTCAACCGGCGAAATACACTGAACCGTCTTTTCGGACATCGCGGGGGCTTTCAGGACCAACGTGGGGGCGCGCTCAGAACTTCGCCGGCACGCTAGTCGACGACGACGGCGGAGAAAAGTCGTTTTTGATGATAGGTCCTAACGGCAGCGATTGTCGCACATCATCGACACGTATGGCAGGCAAAGGGTCGGATCAGGCGCGCAACTCACCGCCCGTAGCCTTGCTCACCGCGGAGACGACTTTCGCCGACACGGCGTCGATTTCCGCATCGGTCAGCGTTTTCTCGCGCGGCGACAGCGTCACCTCGATGGCGAGCGATTTTTTGCCGTCGGGCACGCCCTGGCCGGTGAACACGTCGAACAGCGTCACGTCGGAGATCAGCAGCTTTTCCGCACCGCGCGCGGCGCGCAGAAGGTCTCCGGCCGCGACCGCATGATCCACCAGGAATGCGAAGTCGCGCCGCACGATCTGCAGATCGGTCACGTCGAGCGCCGGCTTGGTGCGCGACGACCGCTTCGGCTCCGGCAGCGCGTCGAGAAAGATCTCGAACGCCGCGACCGGGCCGTCGATGCCGAGCTGGTCGAGAACGCGCGGATGGAGTTCGCCGAAATGGGCAAGGACTGTCTGCGGCCCCAGTTGCAGCACGCCGGAACGGCCCGGGTGGTACCATTCGGGCGCCGCGCGCGCGGCTTGCGCATTGGCGGCGTATCCCATTGCATCGAGTACCGCGAGGGCGTCGGCCTTGACGTCGAACAGGTCGGCGGACTTGCCCGCACCCGACCAGTGACGCCCGGCCCCGTTGAGAGTCGCGGTGCCCGAGCGGATGCCCGCCGCGGCAAAGTACTGATCCTCGGGCGCATCGCCGCGATAGGCCTGGCCGATCTCGAACAGCGCGGCGTCGGCAAATCCGCGGTCATGATTGCGCTGCGCCGCCGCCGCGAGGCCGGGCAGCAGGCTCGGCCGCATCGAGGAGAGATCGGATGAAATCGGGTTGGCGAGTTCAAGCGCGTCTTGCCCGCCGCCGAACGCCTCGGCCGCGTCGCGGGGAATGAACGACCAGGTCACGGCCTCGACGAGGCCCCGACCGGCAAGTAGCCGCCGCGCCAGACGTGAACGCTTCTGCGCCATTGTGAGAACGGGGCGCGCCACGCCATCAACGCGGAGCATCGGCGCCGGCTCGATCTGATCGATGCCGACGATGCGAATGACCTCCTCGACGAGGTCGGCCGGCTGGGACACGTCGGGCCGCCATGTGGGAACCGAAACCTTGTAGTCGGGTCCGTGGCCGGAAAGCCAGAATCCCAGCGCCACCAGCGCCTGTTTCATCTCCGACTGTGCGAGCTCGACGCCGGTGAGCCGCATCACCTCGCTGGTATCGAAGTCGATGATGCGAACGTCTTCCGGAGGCGTGCCGGCAAGCGTCACGTTCGACACCTCGCCGCCGCACAGATCAAGCACCATCTGCGCGGCATATTCGATGCCGGGCACGACAAACGCCGGGTCGACGCCCCGCTCGAAGCGGTATCGGGCGTCTGACAGAACATTCAGCTTGCGGCCCGTCGCGGCGATGCGAATGGGATCGAAATAGGCCGACTCGATGAACACGTTGACCGTCTCGTCCGTACAGCCGGAGGACTCGCCGCCGATGATTCCGCCAAGGCCGAGCACTCCGGCGTCGTCCGCGATGACGCACATGGTCTCGTCCACCTTGTAGGTGTTGCCGTCCAGTGCCAGGAACTCCTCGCCCTTTCGGCCCATCCGTGCACGGACCGCACCGGTCAGCTTGTCGGCATCGTAGACGTGCAGCGGCCGGCCGCGGTCATAGGAGATGTAGTTGGTAATGTCGGCAAGCGCGTTGATCGGGCGCAGGCCGATCGCCTTCAGGCGATGCTGGAGCCAGTCAGGACTGGGGCCGTTCCTGACGCCCTTTATGAGTCGCCCCGCAAACGCCGGGCATGCGTTCGCCGTGTCCGCGTCAAATTCGAGCTCGACAGGGACAGGGCACGCGAACGTGCCGCTCACCGGTTTGAGCGGATCGTCCTTCAGCGTGCCGATGCCGGCCGCCGCCAGATCGCGGGCGATACCGCGCACACCGAGACAGTCCGGGCGATTTGGCGTGATCGCGATCTCGATGACCGGATCGTCGAGTCCGAGCAACCCGGCAACCGGGGCGCCAACCTCGGCCGCGGCGTCAAGCTCGATGATGCCCTCATGCTCATCGGAGATTTCAAGCTCGCGCTCGGACAGCAGCATGCCGTGGGACTCGACGCCCCTGATCTTTGCAACCTTCAGCTCCATGTCGATGCCGGGCACATAGGTGCCGGGTGGGGCGAAAACGCCTTTCAGGCCATCGCGGGCGTTCGGGGCACCGCAGACGACCTGGACGGTTCCGTCAGCCGTCTTGACCTGACAGACCTGAAGCTTGTCGGCGTCGGGATGCCGCTCCGCCTTGAGCACTTCGCCCACCGTGAACGGCGCGAGCGCGGTGGCGGGGTCGAACACGTCCTCCACCTCGAGCCCGATCAGGGTGAGCTTGTCGAGCAGCGCATCGAGGTCGGCGTCCGTCTCGAGGTGTTCCTTCAGCCAGCCGAGGGTGAACTTCATGACGACACCCCGCGCGCCAGCGTCGGGACGTCGAGCACGCCGAAACCGTAGTGCCTCAGCCAGCGCAGATCGGCGGCGAAGAACGGCCGCAGGTCGGGCATGCCGTATTTCAGCATCGCCAGGCGGTCGATACCCATGCCGAAGGCGAAACCCTGCACTTTCGCGGGATCGTAGCCGACATTGCGCAGCACGTTCGGATGCACCATCCCGCAGCCGAGGATCTCCAGCCAGTCGTCGCCTTCACCGATGCGAATCTCGTCCCCGACCTTGGCGTAGCCGACGTCCACCTCCATGGAGGGCTCAGTGAACGGGAAGTGGCTTGCGCGGAAACGCATCTTCACTTCATCCACTTCAAAGAAGGCCCGGCAGAAAGCATCCACCACCCATTTGAGGTGGCCCATATGCGTGACCTCGTCGATCACCAGTCCCTCGACCTGATGGAACATCGGCGTGTGGGTCTGATCGGAGTCGCAGCGATAAACGCGTCCGGGCGCAATCACCCGCACCGGCGGATCATTGTTCTCCATGGTGCGGATCTGAACCGGGCTGGTGTGGGTACGCAGCACCAGGCGCGAGCCGTCCTTGCGCTCATCGAAATAGAACGTGTCGTGTTCCTGGCGCGCGGGATGCTCGTCGGGAATATTGAGGGCGCCGAAATTGTGATAGTCGGTCTCGATATCCGGGCCTTCGGCAATGGCGAAGCCCATATCGGCGAAGATCTCGGTGATCTCGTCCATCACCTGGGAGACCGGGTGGATGCGTCCCTCGGCGAGGGGTCCGGCGCGCGGCGGCAGCGTGATGTCGGCCTGCTCGTTCGCCAGACGCTGCGACAGCTCCGCCTCGTGCAGCATGTCCTTGCGCGCCGAGAGTGCGTCGGACACGCGCTCCTTCAGCCCGTTGACCGCCTGGCCGACGGCCTTGCGCTCTTCCGGCTCGAGGCCGCCGAGGCCTTTCATCAGCTCGGAAATGCGGCCCTTCTTGCCGAGTGCGGTCACGCGCACGTCTTCGAGCGTGACGAGATCGCCCGCAGCGGCAACGGCCTCCAGCAGTTCTTCTTCAAGTTGCTCGAAATTGGTCGTGGTCATGGCTCAGGCCATGTATTTGGGAGACGCCGGGAACCGACCCGGTGTCAGGATTTCACGGCAGCGGCAGCCTGATCGACCAGCGCCTTGAACGCGGCATCGTCGTGCACCGCAAGATCGGCCAGCACTTTCCGATCGATCTCGATGCCGGCCTTGTTCAATCCGTCGATAAATCGTCCGTAGGTCGTGCCGTGTGCGCGCGCGGCGGCGTTGATGCGCTGAATCCAGAGCGCCCGGAAATTGCGCTTCCTGACCTTGCGGTCGCGGTAAGCATACTGGCCGGCCTTCTCGACCGCCTGGTTGGCGGCGCGGAAGGTGTTCTTGCGGCGGCCGTAGTAGCCCTTGGCGGCCTTGATGACTTTACGGTGCCGGGCGTGGGTCGTAACGCCTCGTTTGACACGTGACATGGCGGTGCTCCTGTAATCCTTGGGTGAAAGACCGGTTCTGCGGGGCGGGATTAGCCGTAGGGCAGAAACTTCTTCACGATCCGTGCATCCTGATCCGACAGGATCACGGTGCCACGGGCGTTGCGGATAAACTTGTTTGTACGCTTGATCATGCCATGCCGTTTGCCGGCCTGCTGGGCACGAACCTTTCCGCGCGATGTGAGGCGGAAGCGCTTTTTCGCACCGCTCTTGGTTTTGAGCTTGGGCATTTTGCTTGTCTCCTGAAAACCGTGCGCCAACGGCGCGTTCAAGCATTCTGAATGGCCACGGCATGCCCTGCCGGACCATTCGTGCGAGGCGGGTTATAGGCGGGAATGGAACGCGCTGCAAGCCAAGAGCCTTGTCGGCGCGTTGCAGCGGGATGCTACCTCGGAGCCAGCACCATCACCATCTGACGGCCTTCCAGTTTCGGCTCCGCCTCGACTTTTGCAATTTCGTCGATCTCGGCCTTGACCTTCTGAAGGAGCTGGACGCCGAGCTCCTGGTGCGCCATTTCACGGCCCCGGAAACGCAGGGTCACCTTGACCTTGTCACCGTGCTCGAAGAACCGGCGCATGTTCCGCATCTTCACGTCGTAGTCATGGGTGTCGATGTTGGGGCGCATCTTGATTTCCTTCACGTCGAAGGTCTTCTGCTTCTTGCGCGCCTCAGCCGCCTTCTTCTGCGCCTGATACTTGTATTTGCCGAGGTCGAGGACCTTGCAGACGGGCGGCTTGGAATTCGGGGCGATCTCTACGAGATCGAGGCCCGCCTCGTCGGCTATCTCCATGGCCGCCTCGATTGAGACGGTTCCATGATTCTCGCCTTGGTCATCAATGAGTTGAACTTCTGGGGAATCGATATCCTCGTTTGCCCGGGGTCCTTTCTTGGTCGGAGCTACTTTAGCCCTGATTGGTCGGCGTGCGATGTGACTTTCTCCTCTATTGCCAAACTCAGCCCGTTACGCGACCTGCTGGCGTTAGCGAGCAAATCAGCAAAATCCTTATCTTCCCGGATCCCTCGTAACGGACTGAATATAGAATCAGAAAGAAGCTTGTCTAAGTCAAGGCGAAGTGATGCGCGGCTCGCGTTTATTTTTCTGTTCGCCGCCGGCGGCATCGAACGCGGTCGCCAGCGCTGAACGCAGGCACTCGTCATAGACCGCAAGCGTTTCGCGCTTCATGTTCTCCGAAGAAAACAGCTCGGCCACGTGAGCGCGCGCACGCGCGCCCATTTCGCGCCGCTCGCGCGCCGAAAGCGTCAAGGCCTCGGCTATGGCGTTGGCGAGCGCCTTGGGCGCGGATACGGGCACGATCCAGCCCGTCGCCCTGTCCGCGCCATCCCGCGCTGCCGTAAGCAGGGTTTCCGGCGATGCGCCCTGACGGGTGACAACGACCGGACAACCCATGGCCTGCGCCTCCGCGCTCGTCCGCCCGAACGCTTCCGGCTCGGTCGATGCGATGACGGTGACGTGGGCCGCGGCAAAGGCAGCGGCGATATCCTCGCAGTGACCGGCGATGATGACCTTGCCGTCGAGGTCACGTTCGGAAATCTGCCGCTTCAGAGCGTTCACATAGGCGTCGCGCCCCTGGGCGTCCCCGACCATGACGAATACTGCATCCTTGCCCACGTCACTGCGACACAGTTGCGCCGCCGCCTCAATGACGTCGTGCTGGCCCTTCCAGCCGGTCAAACGGGCGGCCTGGAGAACGACCTTGTCGCCGCGGCTCAGTCCCCAGCTCTTCCGTACGGACGCGACGCGGTCGGCCGGAACGTTCGCCGTGTTGAACTTGTCCAGATCGACGCCACGGGGGATGACGCGAATACGCTCCATCGGCGTCCCGTGCCGGTCATGCACAAGCTGGCCTGTGAACCGCGAATTGGCGATGACGCGTTCGCCCCGGGCCATGACCGAATTGTAGAGCGGTTTCAGCGGTCCCCGGTTCCCATACGCGCCGTGATACGTCGTGATGAACGGGGTCCCGGTGAGACGGGCCGCCATCAAACCGCTCCATGCCGGCGCGCGGCTGCGCGCATGGATGACGTCGACGCCGTGCCCGCGCACGAACCGCGCCAGGCGAAACCCATTCGTCACGATGCGCGCCGGGTTCTTGGTGGCAGCCGGAAACGGGAACACGTGCCCGCCCGCGCGCGCAATGTCATCGGCCAGACGACCGCCCTCGCTCAGCACGAACGCCCGCCCGCCGGCGCGAACCACGGCTTCGGTAATCTCGAGCGTCGCCAGTTCCGCACCGCCCGTATCAAGGCGCGGGATGATCTGCAGAATTGTTGCCGCGTGAATCGTACTATTCATTTGGTGCAGACGGTAAATACATATATAAAAATCAATAACATATCTCTGGACGACTGCGGCTCAACTCCGAAACTACAACTTCTTGGATGACACAACAGGAAATACAATTTCTAGTTGTAGAGAGCAGTCCGGGTGAAACCCTCAAACTCGCCTACCATCACACGCCCGTTTTTCGGTCGGAAGATCCCGGCCTCGTCTGGTTCTGCGGCTTCAATTCGGAAATGACAAGCACCAAAGTCACCGCCCTCAAGGACTGGGCCGCACAAACGCAGCGTTCGATGCTCAGTTTCGACTACTCGGGCCATGGCAAATCCGACGGCGATTTCGCGAACGGAACGATCGGCCAGTGGCTCGGCGAGAGCATCGCCATACTTCGCGACGTCGCCCGGGGACCGCAAATCCTGGTCGGTTCGAGCATGGGGGGGTGGCTGGTTCTCCTGATCCTGCGCGCGATCGCGAGAAAAGATCCGATCGTGTCCGGCATCTGCGACGTTCAAGGAGCAGTTCTGATCGCGCCGGCGTGGGACATGACCGAAGAACTCATGTGGAAGCAGTTCAGCCTGGCGGCCCGTGAAGACCTGCAGAACCAAGGCTATTATGAAAGACCGTCGCGGTATGGAGACGGTCCTTACAGGATTTCCAGGGCGCTTATCGAGGAAGGCCGCAATCACCTCATCGGCGGGGACAGTTTCCGGCCGCCTTGTCCGGTCCGCGTTCTCCACGGCGTCAAGGATCCGGATGTGCCGTGGAAGCATGCCAACAAGCTCTCCCATCTCCTGCTGGGCGAAAATGTCATGCTGAAGTTCATCCAGGACGGCGATCATCGCCTTTCGCGGGAGCAGGACATCGCCAAGCTGTTTGCCGTCATCGAAGACCTCTATCGCTCCCTGAAAGAGAACCGGTTCTACATCTGAGATGGTCTGCCGCCCGCGGCCGTCGCCTCGAACCCGATTCCCTCACGATACGTCGGGAAGGAAAGCCGGACGCCCAGCTCATTCTTTATGAGCGCATTCGAAACACGCTTGTTCTCGCCATAGAAACTGCGGCCCATCGGGCTCAATTCCGCATCCTCGAACGCGACCTCAGCCGGCGGGGCCATGCCGAGGGCCTCGGCGGCGAACGCGACGACATCCTGAGGCGGCGCCGGCTCGTCATCGGATACATTGTAGATTGCGCCGGGCCGCGGCCTCGCAATTGCCGCCTCGAGAACATTTGCAATGTCCTCCACATGTATCCTGTTGAAGACCTGGCCGGGCTTGATGATCCGGCGCGATTTCCCGCGGCGCACATTCTCGAGCGGACCGCGGCCCGGCCCGTAAATGCCGGCGATGCGGAATAGCTGGACGCATTTGCCGGACTTCGCGCCGAAATCGAGCCACGCCTGTTCCGCCGCCACGCGCCGTATCGAACGTTCGCTCGTCGGGGCCGGTGGCGTGTCTTCGTCGACCCATGTGCCGTCATGATTGCCGTAGACGCCGACGGTCGACAGATAGCCGATCCATTCGAGGTCGGGCGCCGAAGCAATGTCGTCCCCGTGATGAACCAGGGCGGGATCGCCGGTGCCGTCGGGCGCGATCGAAAGCAATACGTGCGTCGCCGCGCGAAGCCGTTCGCGCACGTCCGCGCTCGGCGCGTTGCCGGAAAAGACGACGGTCTCGAACCCTTCCGCGCGAAGGGCCGCCGCCCGCTCGGGCGTACGCGTCGTGCCGAGCACGCTCCAGCCGTCGCGCAGCTTCCGCTCTCCGAAGGCACGTGCCGAGTAACCAAGGCCGAAACACACAAGACTCTTCATTCAATCGCTCTCTGCCATTCCATGCGAACCTGCTCGTCGCTCTCGCCTGCGAGCAATTGCGCACGATACTCCGCGAAGGCTTCAGCATCCAGAAGACGGGCGCTCGCCCACACAGCCATCGCCCGGACAAGCGGCGAACCGTCGCCCAGCAAGCTGGTCACGGCCTGCCGCAAGGACCTGTCTTCGGAGTTGCCCGCCGCTATTAGAACGTTGCGCACAAAACGGTCCCGGCCCGTCCGTTTGATCGGCGTGCCGGCAAAGCGCGCACGGAATGCCGCGTCGTCGAGCGCCAGCAGTTCCTCCAGCGGCGGATTGTCGGTTTGCTCGCGCGCGGCGAGCCGGGTTTCGCGGGCGTTTTGCGCGAACTTGTTCCACGGGCACACCGCGAGGCAGTCGTCGCAGCCGAAGATGCGGTTGCCCATGGGCACACGGAACTCGGGCGCGATATGCCCCTTGTGCTCGATCGTGAGGTACGAGATGCAGCGGCGCGCGTCGAGCTCGTAAGGCGCGGGGAACGCGTCCGTCGGGCAGACATCCAGGCACGCCCGGCAGGCGCCGCAATGATCGCTCTCCGGATCATCCGGTGCAATCTTCCGGGTCGTGAAAATAGAGCCGAGAAACAGCCAGGATCCGAAAGCCCGCGACACGAGGTTGGTGTGCTTGCCCTGCCAGCCGATGCCGGCCGCCTCGGCGAGGGGCTTCTCCATCACCGGCGCGGTATCGACGAAGACCTTGACCTCGCAGTCATGCTCGCGGTGCAGCCAGCCCGCCACCTGTTTGAGCTTCTTCTTGATCAGATCGTGATAGTCCTTGCCCTTTGCATAGACCGAGATCACGCCGTTCGACGTCCTTGCAAGCGCATCCATCGGATCGCCGTCCGGCCCGTAGTTGAGCCCGAGAACGATCACCGAGCGCGCGTCGGGCCAGAGTCCCACAGGGTTGCGCCGGCGTTCGAGCGTGTCCTCCATCCACGTCATGTCGCCGTGACGGCCGAAGCTCAGGAATTCCGTCAGCCGGTCGCCCGCATCCGGGATGGCATCGGGCGTGGTGAAGCGTACGACATCGAACCCCGAATCCAAGGCACGGGCACGAATCTGGTCCTTGAGGTCCGGCATTTGCATCTGGACAATGCTAGTTCGCCACCGGCCGCAGGAAAGAAACCCTGTTAGGCAGCATTTCGGCGACCACGATCGTACCATCCGCGGCAACTGCGAGGCCATGGGCGAAGGTTCCGAACGTCCGGCACCGCCCGACGAGGTCCCCGTTCGGTGAAATCGCCGACAGCCGGGGTGTCTGGTCGGTGCACAACAACGTCCCGTCGGCCAGCATCTCAAGCGCCATCGGCTTGTAAACGTCGTTCACCTCATCGATATATGTGCCGTCGGGCGTGAACCGCTGGACACGATGGTTTTCACGATCGGCGACGCAAACCCGGCCCTGGTGATCGATCAGAATGGCGTGGGGCGTGGAGAACTGCGCCGCGTCCTTTCCCGGTTGCCCGAACGTCCTGATATGCGTTCCGTCCTCGGAAAAGATATGGACCGCACTGTTCCCGTAACCGTCAGACACGTAGAGCCGCCCGTCGGGCGAACGGGCGCAATCCGTTGGATGATTGAACGGAGCCTGAAGCCGAGGGCGGTTGCCGCAGTCGAGCCGTAACGTCTCGTCGAGGTTGCGGTCGAGCACGAAGACCTTGTGTCCGTCCATGTCGGTCGCCGCGACCGATCCCCCGCCAACAGCACGCAGACCATGGCCATATGTCATGTCGGCGATCTCCACCATCCGCTGAAACATGCCGTCGAGCCCGAAGACCAGCAGGTGCGGCGCGACCCGGCGCAGCACGAGGACGGCGTCATCGACGATGGTGACGTCGGAGATGCCCTCGAAGAGCTCGTCCTCCGGAACCGGGCAGTCCGGCCTTTCGACGGCGTAGTATCGGGTTCCCAGGCCGACTATCCGCTCTGTCATGCTGGTACCTCGCTACGCTCGCAGCCAATGGCGGCTCTCTCAGAAATCGGGATCGGCATAGGCGTCGGGCGGCTTGATACCGGGAATCCGGTCGCTCAGGAGTGACCGGAAAGAGGGCCGCGACTTGATGCGCGCATACCAGTCCTTGGCCACGCCCGCCTCTCCCCAGGGCACGTCGCCCAGATAGTCGACGCAGGAGAGATGCGCCGCCGCCGCAAGGTCCGCGAAGCTCAGGTGCTCGCCCGCCAGCCACGTCCGCTCATCCGCGAGATGGCCGATATAGGAAAGATGATAACGCAGGTTCGCCTGACCGGCGCGCACCATCTCCATGTCCGGCGCACCACCCATGTCCGGATTGAAACGGCGATAGAGCTTCTCGCCCAGCAGGTACGAGGTCACCTCGCTGTCGAACTTGCTATGGAACCAGTCGACCAGTCGCCGCACCTCGGCGCGCTCGGCCTCGCTTCCCGGAAAGAACGAAAAGGCGCGCGCATCCCCTGTCTCATCGGCACCGGTCTCCGCGAGATATTCGGAAATGGGATAGACCCCGCACAGCATCGTCTCGTCGTAATCGTCATCGTCCCGAAACAGCGGCAGTGTACCTGCCGGATTCAATTCGAGAAAATCCGGGCGCCAGTCCCACGGGCGCTCCTCCTCGAGAACGAGATCGAGTTCACATTCGGACGCTGCGAGGCGAATGGAACGCGAGAACGGGCACAACGGATAGTGGATAAGCGTCGGCATCTGATGTCGGCTCCGCGCGCTAGACGGGTATGTATCTTTTCGGCCTTCGCGTTACCGCTTTCGTCCGGTATAGAACCACACGGCGATGCAAACAAGGCACGCGCCGCACGCATAACAGAGGAGGCAGCGGGTGCCCCTTGAGCAAATTGTTGTCCTGGCGATCGTTCAGGGCATCACCGAATTTCTTCCCATCTCCTCCTCCGGTCACCTTATCCTGATTCCCGCTTTCACCGGCTGGCCCGATCAGGGTCTGGCGACCGACGTGATGGTCCATGTCGGATCGCTGTTCGCCATCCTCGCCTATTTCTGGCGCGACGTGATTTCACTGGCCGGAGGCGTCGGCGACCTTGTACGGCGGCGCTGGACGGACCGCGCGCGCCTCGCGGTCTATCTTGCTGCCGCGACCGTTCCCGCCATTCTCTTCGGCCTCCTGCTGAAATGGCTCGGCATTCTCGACAAGATCCGCGGCATCGAGGTCGTCGCGTGGAACGCGCTGATCTTCGGCGTGCTGCTCTACGTGGCCGACGAGGTCGGTCCGCGAGTGAAGAAGATGGAAGACATCACGTTCAAGGGCGCGATGATCATCGGCGTCGCCCAGGCCATCGCCCTCATCCCCGGCACGAGCAGGTCCGGCATCACCATGACGGCGGCGCGCTTCCTGGGGTTTGAAAGGGCGGAGGCAGCACGATTTTCGTTTCTTCTCGGCATTCCGGCGATCACCGGCGCCGGCATTCTCACCGTGGCCGAGATGAGCGCCGAAGGCCACGCGCTGCCGCCTGGCGCCTTCACCGCGGCCATCCTCACCTTCTTCTCCGCTCTTGCAGCCATCGCCTTCCTGATGGCGCTGGTCAAACGTCTGAGCTTCACGCCGTTCGTGATGTACCGCATGTTGCTGGCGGGATTTCTGCTGGTGCTGGCTTACTCCTAGAGATCAGCCGTTCTCGCGGCGGAACGCCGCGAATTCTCCGCGCGCCCTGAACCGCTCAAGATATTCCGGGACAACCGCGCCGACCGGCACGGGATCGATGCCCAAGCCTTCGAGCGTACGTTGTGTGGTTTTTGACTTCACCGACACGACATTGTCGCTTTCCAGCAGGCGGACCTGATCGACGGTGAGCAGCGGCGACGGAAGGAGCTGCAGGAATGCCGCCTTCATATACGCAAGCCCGAAGGGCACGGGAACCAACAGGCGCCGCCGGCGGCAATATTTCAGAATGCGCTGCAGGACCTCCTTGAAGGTCAGGATCTCCGGGCCGCCAAGCTCGTATACCTGTCCGCGCGCCGCGCGCCCCTCGATCGCGGCAACCACGGCCTTCGCCACGTCGCCGGCGAACACCGGCTGGAATCGCGTCTTGCCGCCGCCGATCAGCGGCAGAACGGGCGCAATCCGGGCAAGCGCGGCGAACCGGTTGAAGAACTCGTCCTCCGGACCGAACACAACGGACGGGCGCAGGATCACCGCGTCCGGAAACGACTTGAGCACGTGTGCTTCGCCGGCTGCCTTGGACTGCGCATAGAGAGACGGCGACTCGGCGTCCGCGCCGATGGCCGATACATGCACCAGCGCCTGCGCGCCGACATCGTTCGCGGCATGTGCGACCCAGCGCGGACCTTCCGCCTGAACGGCCGAGAACTTCTGTTTGCCGGTTTGGTAGAGGATGCCGACCAGGTTGACCAGAACATCGGAATCCTCGGCGGCCAACGCAACCGATTCCGGAAAGCGCAGATTGGCCTGAACCGCGTGAATCTGCCCGACGCCGCCGAGCGGCTGAAGGAAGCCGGCAAGGTCGGGGCGACGCACGGCGACGCGTATACGGCAACCGGTGCGGGCGAGCGCCTGTACAACGTGGCGGCCGAGAAACCCCGAACCGCCATAGACCGTGACAAGCCGCGAACTGTCCAGCCTGAGTCCCATTTGCAATTGCCCTCTTGTGCGCCTCTCCGGCTCGCCCGGTTCGGGCCGCGTGATCTCGGGCCCCGCCCCGGGCGATGCGCATCAGGATTACACCCGCGACGTAGCGATGTGAAGTCCACTGGCGGCGGCTTTGCAGCTCGATTGACAAGGGGCGCGTGCGGTCGTAACTGGAGGGCGGTGCGCCCAGGTGGCGGAATTGGTAGACGCGCTGGCTTCAGGTGCCAGTGGCCGCAAGGCCGTGGAAGTTCGAGTCTTCTCCTGGGCACCACCACTTCGTGCTTTCCATCGGCGATCGCCGAAAAGCGCAGACCCGGCCCGCCTCGGACGTGCATCGGTCAAAACGACGGACATCACCAGCCAGAAAGGCCTCGCCCATGGCAGTGGAACTCCACCAGGACGATCTTCCCTCCGGGCTCGATCTGGGAGATGCGGTCGCAATCGACACCGAGACACTCGGCCTCAACCCGTTGCGCGACCGGTTGTGCCTGGTGCAACTGTCGAGCGGCGACGGCAACGCGCATCTGGTGCAGATCGCGAAAGACCCGGCCGCGGCCCCGAATCTCAAGGCCCTGCTGGGCGATCCCAAGGTGCTCAAGCTGTTCCACTTTGCGCGCTTCGATATCGCCGTGCTGTTTCACGCTTTCGGCGTGATGGCGGAGCCGCTCTATTGCACGAAGATCGCCTCACGGCTGACCCGCACCTTCACCGACCGGCACGGGCTGAAAGATCTGTGCCGGGAGCTAATTCGGGTCGATCTTTCCAAACAGCAGCAGAGCTCGGACTGGGGTGCGGAAACGCTCAGCCCCGAGCAACTGGAATACGCCGCATCCGACGTGCTCTACTTGCATCAGCTCAAGGACAAGCTGGATGAGATGCTGGCCCGCGAGGGCAGAGAGCATCTCGCCGGCGCCTGTTTCGCGTTTCTGCCAACGCGGGCAATGCTTGATCTCGGCGGCTGGGCCGGGGAAGATATTTTCGCCCATTAACGCTGGCGGTCGGGAGGCGGGCACCCGCCGATGACGGCCCCAATCTGAGCACAGTTTATGTCAATAGTTTCGCGGACATAATCAGGATTTGCGAGCAGTCCTCGGCCTTGCCACCGTCACCGGGGCAGACAGGGACTGGACAACCGACCCAATGACCACGGACGCCCATCAGCCACTCGTCATGCCGCGCCGCGACTTCGTGCGCGCCCCCACCATGTCGGAGCGCATAGACGCGCTTGGCCGCGCCCGTTCGCACAGCCGGCTGGTCTCGATCCTGAAATATGCCCTGCCCGTAACCGCGGTCGGGCTTATCGGCCTGTATTTCATCTCGCCAAGCATCGAGGTCTCGATCGGCGACATGAACGCCAGCGTCCAGGGTGTGGCCATCGAGAAAGGCAACCTGCGGATGGTTAATCCGAAGCTGGAGGGCGCCAACGAACAGCAGGGCAATTACGTGGTGACGGCGAGCTATGCGGAACAGGCCGTCGCCAACCCGGACACCATCCATCTGACCGAATTGCAGGCCGAGACGAACAATGCCCAGAAAGGCTGGTCGCGCCTGACTTCCCCCAAGGGCGTGTTCGAGACCAAGACCGAGCGGCTCGAGCTGATCGGCGATATCCGCGTGGCCCAGAGTAACGGCATGAAGGCGCAGCTCACCCGCGCCAACGTCGATATGAAACGCCAGACCGTCATCAGCAAGGAACCGGTCAGGGTGGATTTTCCGGCCGGCAACCTGGACTCGAATACCATGCACCTGGACATGGACGCGAAGACGGCGGCGTTCCAGGGCAATGTCCGCGTGCGCATGCAGCAGGAGAAGTCGCAAACCGCCACCGCTGCACCGGAGACGACCGAGAGATCTTTCGCCAACGCCTTGAAAAGCGACGAGCCTGTCGACATTGCTGCTCCGAAACTGACGATTTTCGATGAGACCAAACTCGCGCACTTCAAGGGCGGCGTTCGCACCGTTCAGGGCGGTTCACGTATGACCTCGCACGAGCTCAAGGTCTATTACGCTAACAATCCGCAACAGGAGAGCGAAGGCAGCGAGAGCGCCAAGCTCAAGCTGATCGACGCGATCGGCAACGTGGAGCTCACAACGGCCGACGGGCGCGCGGCGAAGGCGAAACAGCTCGTTTACGATGCGATCCTGCGTAAGATCACGCTGACCGAGGACGTGGTCGTTTCCCAGGGGAAAAACCAGCTTCGCGGCGCGCAGATGGTTTCGGAACTCACGACCGGCATTACCAGCTTCCCGCCCATCGGCAGGGTGCATGGCCATTTCAAGCCGGCGGAGGACGCCAAGCGCAACGCGGCCGACGATGGCCTTCAACCTGAAGTGCGCGACGTCATCGAAGGTGCCGCGCAGATCGACCTGTCGAGCACGCGCGGCCAGCCGATCGACATTGAAGCCGACTCGCTCACCGTGAACGACAAGACGAGTGTCGCCGTGTTCTTCGGCGACGTCAAAACCGTCCAAGGCAAGATGACCATGGATTCCCGGAAACTGAACGTTGATTTTTCCGGTGACGGTCAGGCCGCTTCGGGCGGCGCCGGCGCTGGCACGGAGATCAAGAGCATCCGCGCCGAGGGCAATGTCGCCATTCGTACGTCGGCGGAACAGAAGACGACAAGCGACTGGGCGCAGTTCGACGCCGCTAGTCAAACCGTAACCATCGGCGGCAATGTCGTGTTAAGTCAGGGTGAGAATGTGATAAAGGGAAGCCGACTGGTTATCGATTTGAAGACGAACAAGAGTCAGTTTGTTGACGGCAGTGGCCTTCCTTGGAAACAGCAGCGCGTTCGTGGACTGTTCAAGCCACAGAACAACGGCAACCGGTAAACCACGAGTTGCGCCACCACCATCTGCTCGCGTTGCGTTTCATCGAATCTTAACCGGCAAGGCTTCAACTAGGAGCAATCGACTCAGTGGGTAAGCTGTTGTCATTTCCTGGCCTGCAAAGCGCCGATCAGGACGCCTCCGGCGAAATCCAGGAGGCGCAGAATTACGGCGCGGATCTTCATGGTCAGGCGGATGCGTCCTCCGGCCGCTTGGCGGTCGAGTCCGTCGTAAAGAGTTTCAAGAAGCGTCCCATCGTTCGGGGTGTCAGCCTGTCGCTGACACGCGGCGAAACCGTCGGTCTGCTCGGACCGAACGGCGCCGGCAAGACGACGGTGTTCTACATGATCACCGGCCTCATCCCCGCCGACGAGGGCCGCATTCTGATCGACGGTGAAGACGTGACCCGGCTACCGATGTACCGCCGCGCTCGGTTGGGGATCGGCTACCTGCCGCAGGAGGCCTCGATCTTCAGGGGCCTGACGGTGGAACAGAACATTCGCGCGGTGCTCGAACTGGTCGAGCCCGACAAGGAGAGAAGAGAGGCGCATCTCGAAGCGCTTCTGGAGGAATTCAAGATCACGCGGGTCCGCAAATCACCTTCGATCGCGCTCTCCGGCGGTGAGCGCCGCCGCGTCGAGATTGCCCGTGCGCTGGCGACGCGACCCTCGTTCATGCTGCTCGACGAGCCTTTCGCCGGCATCGATCCCATCGCCATCGGCGACATTCGCGATCTCGTTCGCCACCTGACCGACCGGGGCATCGGGGTGCTGATTACCGACCATAATGTGCGCGAGACCCTCGACCTGGTCGATCGCGCATACATCATCTATGACGGCCAACTTCTGACCGAAGGAACGCCGGACGAAATCATCGCCAACGAAGACGTGCGGCGCGTCTATCTCGGCGACAGTTTCTCGCTCTAGGTCATGCGGTGAGTCGACGGCAACACTGATGGCGCTTTCATCCAAACTCGAGCTCAGGCAGGGGCAAAGCCTTGTGATGACGCCTCAGCTGCAGCAGGCGATCAAGCTGCTGCAGTTGTCGAACATGGAACTGACCGAATATGTGGAAACCGAGCTCGAACGCAATCCGCTGCTGGAGCGCAATGAGAATGCCGGGGAACCGGAGGAACGGCGCGCCACCGATGGCGCCGAGACGGCAGAGCAGCCGGATGAGCCGGAGGGAAGTACGTCAGAAGATGGCGCCAGGCAGGACGACGAGTATCTTGATCTGACCACGAACCAGGTTCAGCGCGATACGGAGACGGTTTTCGACACGGAGACCGAGAACGTCTTCCCCGAAGCCGTCGATCCGGGCCCCCTGCCCGGCACCAGTAACTGGTCGACGGCTTCTTCGGGCGCCTCGGCGGATGGCGACTTCAACCTCGAGGCATTCGTCGCCGACGAGATTTCGCTGCAGGACCACCTCGCATTGCAGCTTCAGCTTGCTGTATCCGATCCCGTAAGACGCATGATCGGCGATCACCTGGTCGACATGGTGGACGAGGACGGTTACGTGCGCGGTGATCTGACGAACCTCGCGGAGCGGCTCGGAGCGCCGATCACGCTCGTCGAGGAGACCCTGCAAACACTGCAAACAACGTTTGAGCCGGCCGGCGTTCTCGCCCGCAACCTTGCCGAGTGCCTCACGCTGCAGTTGAAGGACCGCAACCGGTACGATCCGGCGATCGAAACGTTCATCGCCAACCTCGATCTGATCGCCAAGCGCGACCTCGCCGGGCTCAAACGCGCGTGCGGCGTCAGCGATGAAGACCTCGCCGACATGATCGCCGAGATCAAGTCGCTGGAGCCGAAACCGGGATTGCGCTTCGGGCGGTCGTCCGTGCAGCCGGTCGTGCCCGACGTGTTCGTACGTCAGCGGCCGGACGCAACGTGGCTCGTCGAGCTGAACAACGACACCCTGCCCAAGGTCCTCGTGAACCAGGCCTACTACGCAACCGTCAGCAAGACGGCCAGGCTCGAAAAGGACAAGACCTATCTGCACGACTGCTTCCAGACCGCGAACTGGCTGGTCAAGAGCCTCGATCAGCGCGCCCGCACCATCCTCAAGGTCGCCAAGGAGATCGTCAAACAGCAGGACGGCTTCCTGACGCACGGCGTGCAGTATCTTCGTCCGCTCAATCTGAAAACGGTCGCCGACGCGATTGAAATGCACGAATCGACGGTGAGCCGCGTGACCAGCAACAAGTACATGGCGACGCCGCGCGGCACGTTTGAACTGAAATACTTCTTCACCTCCGCCATCGCTTCTTCAGGCTCGGGCGAAGCGCATTCGTCGGAAGCGGTGCGGCACCGCATCAAACAACTCATCGACAATGAGTCGGCGACCGCCGTGCTTTCGGACGACAAGATCGTCGAACTCCTGAATGCGGAGGGCATCGATATTGCCCGCCGTACGGTTGCCAAATACCGTGAATCGATGCGGATCCCGTCATCCGTCGAGCGCCGGCGGGAAAAAAAGATGGCCTTGAGCGTATCTTCATAAGCTCATCTTTCTGCTACATTTTCCGGTTCCAGCGGCAAGAATCCGCAACCATCACGGCTCACGGGCCACCGTGTTGATAAGCTGTGCACCTGCCGAATCGGGCAGATGAAATCGATTTGACACTTCTCCAAATGGTGGTCTAGTTTCCCGGCCCGCGGCGAATGGCATGGGGAGGATGCTTCGACCGCTGAGCTCAGAGAGAATCGGTTCCGGCAGTTACCCGGACCGAGTGGCTAGGCCCGTCTAACAAAAACGAGATTCAAACGAGACGGAGCCGTCGCAGTTCCGGACAAGGCGATGGCACTACAAGTTACCGGCAAGAATCTGGATGTTGGCGAGGCTCTGCGGAGCTATATCGCCGAACGCGTCGAAACCGCTTTGGAGAAGTATTCGGGACAAAGTCCGGCGGGGCATATCCGGATCGAGAAGGCCCATGGGGCGTTTCTTACCGGTTGCACCATACAGCTCAAATCCGGACTGAGCCTCGAGGCGCAAGGTGAAGCGCCTGACGCCTATGCCAGTGTCGACCAGGCCCTTGAGCGGCTTGAAAAACGGCTGCGCAGATACAAAAGGCGCCTGAAGAAGCGTCATGTGCCGGCCGAGCGCGATCTGGCTGCCATCCAGGCGCCGTATTACGTTATCCAGCAGTCCGAGAGTGAGGAAACAGAGGCTGAAGAGGACAATCCGATCGTCATTGCCGAAACCCAGACGATGATCCGGGAACTCTCCGTCAGCGACGCGGTCATGCAGCTCGATCTGGCCGGTCGCCCGCTGCTCCTTTTTCAGAATGCCGGCCATGGACGTCTGAATGTCGTCTACCGGCGCAGCGACGGAAATATCGGCTGGATCGATCCGGGCGGGCAACTGCCGAGTGCAAGTTAGGTTTTTTCCGGTGCGTCCACGCGTCGGCCGAAATTGAAACCAGAGGTTGAAATCACGTTCATGGATCTAAGCGATCTCATCAAACCGGAGAGCATCACTCTCGCGCTCCGTGCCAAGAGCAAGAAGCATGTCCTGCAGGAGATGTCGGCTTCGGCGGCAGACCTTACGGGTCTTGCCGAGCGGGATATCTTCGACACGCTGTTGCAGCGCGAACGTCTCGGATCGACGGGTGTCGGGCAAGGCGTGGCGATCCCGCATGGCAAACTGGCTGAACTCACGGAAATCGTGGGCCTGTTTGCGCGGCTCGAAAAGCCGATTGATTTCGAGGCGGTCGACGGCGAGCCCGTCGATGTCGTCTTCCTGCTTCTGGCGCCGGAGAGTGCCGGCGCGGACCACCTCAAGGCACTGGCGCGGATTTCCCGTTTCCTGCGGGCGCCTTCGTCCATAGAGGACCTGCGCGTCGCCGCAAGCAGCGAAGCGATATTCGCAATCCTGACCGAGTCGGAGAAGGAACACGCCGCGTAGGTCGGGCGTTCAAAACAAATTGCGGGAAAGGCGCGGTTCAAGACCGCGCCTTTCTCGGTTCTAGTGGACGCTCACCGGCTCCAGATCGTTGGTGATGGCGCTGGCGATCGCGGAGTCACGGCTGTCGGTCACGCCCAGCGGCGTGCCGTCGGCGCCGACCAGCGCGTAGAGGTCAATGCCTTCCGGCAGACCCTTCAGCGCCGGGAAAAGATCCTGCGCCTGATGGCTGTTGATCTGCTTGACATAGGCCACCTGCCCGTCGCCGAGGCGTGCGAAATCGATCGCACTCATCACCGGGGCGGCGCCCTGCCGGGTTTTGCTGTCGTTACTCTCTTTGTTCATCATCTTAGCCTCCTTTGCTTGGCAGGCTCGTCTGCGGTAAGCGCGCCCTTACCTGGTTCAATTGCGCGTCACATGTCTGTATGCGTGTCGGGCGCGATGTCGGAAAAACGTTGATCGGCAAATCCTATTCCGCCTGCGTGATCTCGACTTTCCGTACCTCGCGCTCAGGCTCGGGACGGACGAGATCAATCGACAACAGGCCATTGCTCAGATCGGCGCTGCGAACTTCAATGCCGTCGGCAAGGACAAAAGTGCGCGTGAATTGGCGGGCCGCGATACCGCGGTGCAGATAGACGCGATCATCCTCATCCTCCTGCCGGCCGCGAATGGTCAACTGGCTGTTCTCCACAGCCACGTCGAGCTCGTCCTTCGAGAAACCGGCCACAGCCAATGTGATGCGAAGAACATCGCCGCCGTCACCGTTCGCCCGCCGCTCTATGTTATACGGCGGATAGCCGTCACCGGATCCTTTCGTCACACGGTCGAGAAGGCGTTCGATTTCGTCGAAGCCCAGCAACAGCGGGCTGTTCAGGAGTGAAGTGCGCGTCATATGTTTCTAGCCCTATCCAAAGCGACTGTATTCGTGCGTTGCCGGTCAATTCAGCCCGATTTCGGCGCACGAACTCCCGGTCCCGGCCCTGAAGAGGCACCGGACACACAACTGATATATGGTGATCGCGGGGTGGCGATACAAGAACGCGACGGCGTACCAGAAACGCAAGCAGCGCGCGCCTTTGATACGGCGCGCGCTGCGCTAAACGCCTGAAATATCAGGCTGTTAGATAGCCCGAACCTCCACCAGAAATTCGTCGACGCGCGATTTGAGGGTCTCGGCTTCGGTCGAGAGCGTGCGTGCCGCTTCTGTCACGCCGGTGACGATGTTGCCGGTCTCCTTGGACGCCTCGGACACGCCGGTGATGTTTTCGACAACCTGCTGTGTCGCCGAAGACTGCTCTTCGATGGCCGCAGCGATTGCGGCGGAAATCTGCGCCATCTCGTCGATGATCGAGTTGATCGATCCGATCGCTTCCACGGAGGTCCCCGTGGCGCCCTGGATTTCCTCGACCTGCTGGGCAATCTCTTCCGTGGCCTTTGCGGTCTGCGTCGCCAGTTCCTTCACTTCGGACGCGACAACCGCAAACCCCTTGCCCGCCTCGCCGGCGCGGGCCGCTTCGATCGTGGCGTTGAGGGCCAGAAGGTTGGTCTGCTCGGCGATGTCCTTGATCATGTTGACCACCTCGCCGATCGATGTCGCCGACTGGGAGAGACCCGAGATCAGCTTGTTGGTCTGCGTCGCCTCCGACTGCGCCTTTTGCGCAATGTCGTTGTTCGTCGAAACCTGCTGCGAAATCTCCTGGATCGAGGCCTGCAATTCCTCCGACGCGGACGCCACCGTGCTCGCCTGTGCGTTGGTTTCCTCAGACGACGCGCTCATGGAGGCGGCACTCGCCTCCAGCTCCGTCGACGCCGACGAAACCGCTTCGACGACCGTCGCCACATTATGCTCGAAATTGTCGGCCAACCGCACCCTGTCGGAGGCGACAACCCAGCTCAGCATCGGTCCGATATAGGTGCTGTTGTCGTCGTAGACGGCGGAGACCTTCAGATCGAGCGTCTCGTCCCCGAGCTTGATCTTGGCATTGTAGGGAAGGTTCGCGGGATCGTTGAGGATCTTCCGCTGATGCTCGGGGTTCTTGTGGAAGACGTCGACGCATTGCCCGTAGATCTCGTCGACCGGAACCGGAAGCATGTCCTGAAGCGGCCGGAGCGTTTCCAGGCTGGTTTTGTTGATGTAGGTAATCTTGAAGGTCTCTTTGTCCAGCAGCATGATGTTGACCGGCATTTCGTCAAGCATCTTGAGGAGCTTCTTGCTTTCGTCTTCGTTGCGTTTCTTCTCGGTGACGACCTGCCAGGAGAGCATCGGTCCGACATAGCGGCTGCCCTCGTAGATCGGGCTTACATTGAGGTCGAGCACTTCGCCGCCGAACTCGATCTCCGCGTGATGCGGAAGATTGGAGGGATCGGAGAGCAGCGTGCGCTGGTGCTGGGGATTCTTGTGGAACACGTCGATGCTCTGGCCGACGATCTCTTCAGCCTTGCACGGCAGCGCACTTTCGATGGCCTTGAGGCCCTCGATTGTCGCCTCGTTCACATAATTGATCTTGAAGTCCTTGAGGTCGCAGGTCATTACCGCAATGGGCATCTTGTCGACCATCGTCCGGAAAGAACTCGCGCCTTTGCCGCCCTTGAGCGCGCCGATAGATTTGTTGAGCATGGATGTGCCTCGCAAAGATACTGCCGTCTGACTTGCCGACCCAGGCACCACACGCCCACGTATGCACCCTCGGCAAATGCTATCTATGGTTGCACTGATTTTGGTTTCGAAATGGTTAGCGTGTGGCGCGCACGTTTGCGCTTTATGCACGCTAAAGTAGCATCACGGCATTTCATAATCGCCGCGACGGACGGAACGCCGGATTTTGGAGGGAATGGTGGAGCCAGGCGGGATCGAACCGCCGACCTCGTGAATGCCATTCACGCGCTCTCCCAACTGAGCTATGGCCCCACACGTGGGTTCCGCTTGCTGGAGCGGAACCGAAAATCTGTCTGGACGATTAGTTAGGCCACCACGGCGGCGCGATCAAGTCCGACGCACGCCGCACCACGCGGTGACCGTATTCAGGACTCTTCTTTCGTATCGATCGGTCCGCCGATTATACCGCTCACATCCGAGCCCGACTCGTCTTCGTCGTCCTCGAGGAACACGTCCTCCTCGCCATCGGCGGGAATGTTCTCCTCATCGGTATCGATATCCGCGAGGTCGGCGTCTTCGACGGCCTCCTCCTCCTCGGCCGCCGCCTCGTCAAGGCTGATGACCTCGGTGCCTGATGATTCGGAGGGCTTCTCCGGCTCCGGCTTGGCCTCCTCCTTCGCGGGAGCAGGAGCCTTCGCCGGCGCTTCCGGTTCAGGCTTTGCCTTCGGTTCCTCCAGAACGAACTCCGCGCCGCATGCGGGGCAAATGATCGGGCTGCGTCCCAGATCATAGAACCTCGCACCACAGGACTCGCAGAGCCGTTTTGTTCCTCGTGTTTCCTTTGACATGAGAATTTCCCAAGTCCGCCCAAAATCGCGAGGTTCCTTGCCATGACCGGCGGCTGGTGTCAAAAGCAAAAAAACGTCAATTCAGGGCCTGTGAACACATGGGTTGGATGGTCCGGGCGGCAACACGCTCTGTTGCGCGCGCCACCGTTCTCGCTTATCACCACCGCAGTGCGCGAAACCTTCCATCTCCAGGCGCTCCAATCACATGTCATTCACAGAACTGATCGCTTCGAAGTCCCAAGGCTTGCATGGACGCGTTCGTGTTCCAGGCGATAAGTCGATTTCTCACCGGGCCCTGATCCTCGGGAGCCTGGCGACGGGAACCACGCGCATTTCCGGACTTCTGGAGGCGGAGGACGTGTTGGCGACCGGCGAGGCATTACGCGCGCTTGGCGCCGGGGTCGAGCGCGACGAAGGCGGTTGGCGCGTATCGGGACGGGGAATCGGCGGCCTGAACCAGGCACCGGGCGAGTTGGATTTCGGCAATTCGGGTACCGGCGCGCGGTTGATGATGGGTGTCGTTGCCGGCAATGACGTGACCGCGGTCTTTACCGGCGATGAGTCCCTCTGCCGGCGACCCATGGCACGTGTCCTTACCCCGCTCAGGCAAATGGGGCTCGGCGTCGACGGAGACGGCGACACGCTTCCGCTCGCCCTGACGGGATCGACGGACCTTGTCCCGATTGTCTACGAGCTTCCGGTTCCGTCGGCACAGGTCAAATCCGCGGTGCTTCTTGCCGGCTTGCACGCACCCGGCGAGACGACGGTCATCGAGGATGCGCCGACCCGCGACCATACCGAGCGCATGCTCGCGTTCTTCGGCGCCGATGTCCGCACCAGCAGCGACGGCGGCCGCAAGTCGATCACCGTGACCGGAGACAGCGCCCTTTCCGGCAGCGATGTGACCGTGCCGGGAGACCCGAGTTCGGCCGCGTTTCTCATCGCCGCGGCCCTGGTGACCGAAGGGTCCGACGTCACCATCGAAGGCGTGCTGATCAACCCGACCCGCACCGGTTTCTATCAGACGCTCAGGGAAATGGGCGCCCACCTCGCCTTCGAGAACGAACGCGAGGAAGGCGGTGAGCCGGTGGCGGATATCCGCGTGTCGTCAAGCCGGCTGTCGGGCGTCGAGGTGCCCGCGGCGCGCGCGCCGACCATGATCGACGAGTATCCGGTGCTTGCCGTGACGGCCGCCTTCGCAGACGGCGAAACCATAATGCAGGGGCTCGGAGAGCTGCGCGTCAAGGAAAGCGACCGGCTGGCATCGACGCTCGCCGGGCTGACCGCGTGCGGGGTGCAGGCCTCGGCGGGCGAAGACAGCCTGCGCGTGACCGGCGCCTCAGCCATTGCCGGCGGCGCCACGATCGCAACCCACATGGATCATCGCATCGCCATGGCGTTTCTGATCATGGGGCTCGGCAGCGACAAGCCCGTGGCCATCGACAACGCCCCGATCATCGCCACCAGCTTTCCCGAGTTCGCGGGACTCATGGGTGACGTCGGCGCGCGGGTTCAGAGCGGCGGATAGAACATCGAGGTCGGAAACGGGGAGCGGAACGCATGTTGATCGCAATGGACGGGCCGGCGGCATCCGGCAAGGGCACCCTCGCCAAGAACCTCGCCGCGCACTACGGACTGGCCCATCTCGACACTGGATCGCTGTACCGCGCGGTCGCCCGGGACCTGATCGCCGCCGGCAAGCCGCTCGATGACGGCGACGCGGCGGTCGATGCCGCCCGTTCACTTGATCCCGACACGCTCGGCGATCCCGGCCTGCGGACACCCGAAGTCGGTCAGGCCGCGGCGAAGGTGGCGAAGATTGGCGCCGTCCGCGAGGCGCTGCACAGGTTTCAACGCGTCTTCGCGGCCAAGCCCGGCGGGGCGATCATCGAGGGCCGTGACATCGGCACCGTGGTGTGCCCCGAAGCCGACGTGAAGATCTTCGTCGAGGCATCGACCGCGGTGCGTGCCGAGCGGCGCCACAAAGAGCTTATCGAGGCCGGCCACGACATCTCCTACGAGGAAATCCACGCCCAGATCGCCGCGCGCGACGAAGCCGACCGGTCACGCAAGATTTCTCCCCTCAAACCCGCTGAAGACGCGCTCTTGCTCGACACCTCCGATTTGGGTATAGAGGCGGCGTTTATGGCTGCCACTAAACTTATCGACACGAAGCTGTCGCAAGGGTAAGGATGGCGGGCCAATTGGTATGTCGTGATCATGCCGTTCGTTAGATCGGCGGACCATATCAGCCAAACCAAAGAGATTAGGAATTTTGGGCGCCGCGCGGGTGACGTCGCGGCCGAGAGACAAGCCAGTTATTGATACCGCCGGCAGGACCCGGAGACTACGGCGGCACCGAGCGGGCGAACAGGAGACTTGATGAGCGAACCGCAGGCCAGTGAACTCAATCCGACGCGTGAGGATTTTGCAGCGCTTCTGGATGAGACCTTAGGAGAATCCGCCCTTGAAGAGGGCAGTGTCGTGAAAGGCACAGTCGTCGCCATCGAAAAGGACCTCGCCGTTGTCGATGTCGGCCTGAAGACCGAGGGCCGCGTTCCGCTCAAGGAGTTCACGCTTCCCGGCCAGGAGCCGTCGATCACGGTGGGAGACGAGGTGGAAGTCTACCTCGAGCGTGTCGAGAACGCGCTCGGCGAGGCGGTACTTTCGCGCGAGAAGGCCCGGCGCGAGGAAAGCTGGGTTCGGCTCGAAGAGAAATTCAAGAAGGGCGAACGCTGCGAAGGCGTCATCTTCAACCGCGTCAAGGGCGGTTTCACGGTCGACCTTGACGGCGCCGTCGCATTCCTTCCCGGCAGTCAGGTGGACATCCGCCCGGTGCGCGACATCGCACCGCTGATGAACGTGCCGCAGCCCTTCCAGATCCTGAAGATGGATCGCCGGCGCGGCAACATTGTCGTTTCCCGCCGGTCGGTTCTGGAAGAGACCCGTGCCGAGCAGCGCAGCGAAATCGTCGCCAAGCTCGAGGAAGGCCAGGTCATCGAGGGTGTGGTCAAGAACATCACCGACTACGGCGCCTTTATCGATCTCGGCGGCATCGACGGTCTGCTCCACGTCACCGACATGGCGTGGCGGCGCGTCAACCACCCGAGCGAAATCGTCAAGGTCGGAGATTCCGTCAAGGTCCAGATCATCCGGATCAATCCCGAAACGCAGCGCATCTCGCTCGGCATCAAGCAGCTTGAATCCGATCCGTGGGAAGGCGTTGAAGCCAAGTACCCGATCGGTGCCCGGGTCAAGGGCACGGTGACGAACATCACCGACTACGGTGCATTCGTGGAACTGGAGTCGGGTGTCGAAGGCCTGATTCACGTTTCGGAAATGAGCTGGACAAAGAAGAACGTTCACCCCGGCAAGATCGTCTCGACCAGCCAGGAGGTCGAGGTGCAGGTGCTGGAGGTGGATCCCCAGAAACGCCGGATCTCGCTTGGCCTGAAACAGATTCAGGAGAACCCGTGGATAGCCTTCGCCGAGAGCCACAAGGTCGGCGCCGAGATCGAGGGCGCGATCCGGAACATCACCGAGTTCGGATTGTTCATCGGACTGGAAGGCGGTGTCGACGGCATGGTCCACCTGTCCGATCTCGACTGGAGCCGCCCGGGCGAAGACGCGATCCAGGACTACAAGAAGGGCGATGTGGTCAAGGCGGTCGTCCTCGAGGCCGACGCGGACAAGGAGCGCATCTCGCTCGGCATCAAGCAACTCAGCGATGATCCGCTGAAAAGCGATGGCGGGCTCAAGAAGGGCGCGCGCGTCACCTGCGAGGTTCTCGACGTCAAGGACAATGGTCTTGAGGTCAAGCTTTCCGATTCCGATGTCACCACGTTCATTCGCCGTTCCGACCTGTCGCGGGATCGCTCCGAGCAGCGCCCCGAGCGGTTCGCACCCGGCGAGAAGGTGGACGCCGTCGTGACCCAGGTCGACCCGTCGTCACGCCGGATCAATGTCTCGATCAAGGCGCTGGAGATCGCGGAAGAGAAGGAAGCGGTCAAACAGTACGGATCGACCGTCAGCGGCGCATCGCTCGGCGATATTCTCGGCGCGGCTCTCGACAAGGCCAAGGAAGATGCCGACGGCGAGGCGCCCGAGACAACGGAGGCCGAGTCGAAGGAAGCCAAGCCCAAGGCGAAGGCCAAGGCGAAGGATGAGGCGGAGCCCGCACCCGAACCCGCACCCGAAGATGCCGAGAAGGCAACCGAGGATGCAGACGACGGAAAGAGCGAAAAGAGCTAGGTCCGTTACGCGGTCCTCCGCTTGATTTGCGGGTTCGCGACGAGCAATATCCGTCGTCAGGTGAGGCGAGATGACTCTGCGGGCAGACTATCTGGTGGACAGGCGGCGGCTGAAGCGCAGCGTCGGCCTGTGGCGCGCATTGGCCATCATTGTGGCCATTTCCCTCATCGCCGTGCTGACCCTGCAGAACGACGACATCGCGTCGGCGGTCGGGTATCGCTCGCACATTGCGCGCCTGGATATTTCCGGCCTCATCCGACAGGACAGCAAACGCCTGAAGCTGCTGAAGGACATCAGCGAGTCCAGTTCGGCCAAGGCCGTCATCCTGCGAATCAACAGCCCCGGCGGCACGACAGTCGGCGGCGAGGCGCTCTACACCGCGGTTCTGGAGCTTCGTGAGAAAAAGCCGGTCGTCGCCGTGTTCTCGACCGTGGCCACATCCGCCGCCTACATGGTTGGCATTGCCTCGGACCACATCGTCGCGCGTGGCAGCACGATCACCGGTTCGGTGGGCGTAATCCTGCAATGGGCCGAAGTGACCGACCTTCTGAACAAGCTGGGGATACAGATGGAGGAGGTCCGGAGCGGACCTCTCAAGGCCATTCCCTCGCCGTTCCGTCCGCTGAACGAGGAAGGACGTGAACTCACACGTCAGATGGTTGATGAATCCAACAAGTGGTTCGTCGGCCTGGTGGCCAAGCGCCGTTCGCTCGATCCGGAATCCGTGCCCGGTCTGACCAAGGGCCGCATTTACTCCGGACGCGAAGCACTGAAGCTGAAGCTCATCGATCAGATCGGCGGGGAAGACGAGGCGATTGCCTGGCTGGAAAAGAACCGCGACGTTCCCGAGAAACTGAAGGTCATCGACTGGAAGACCGGCGACCCGGGCAGCCTCAGCTTGTTCCGTTCCGCGGTCAGACAGGTCGCGACCTGGGTCGGTTTGCCGGTCACGGCAGTCGACTCCCTGCTCGGACCGGGCAGCGCTTTAGACCGCGTTCGGCTTGACGGTTTGGTCTCCGTTTGGCACGCTCAGCAGGATTAGGGGCGCCGAAAAACCGATACGAGCCAAAGAGATAGGCGCAAGGGGGAAAAAGCTGAGGTTGCGTCATGATTAAGTCTGAACTCATTCAACGGATCGGTACCGCGAATCCGCATCTCTATCAGCGAGACGTGGAACGGATCGTCAACACGATCCTGGAAGAGATCATTGCCGCCCTCGCCCGCGGCGATCGGGTCGAGTTGCGCGGATTTGGCGCATTCACCGTCAAGCACAGGGCCGCCCGGCAGGGGCGTAACCCGCGCACCGGCGAGACGGTGTTCGTGGAAGAGAAGTATGTTCCTTTCTTCAAGACCGGCAAGGAATTGCGTGAGCGGCTGAACAGGGACTACGACGGGTCGACGGGAGAAAGCTGACGGCCGTCGCAGGGAATGAGCGGGGTCAAGCTGTGTTCAGAAAATTCGTCTGGCTGTTCGTGGTATTGCCGGCGGGCGTGATCCTCGTCGCGTTCGCGCTGGCAAACCGTCACGACGTGCGCTTCAATTTCAATCCGCTGACCTCCGATGGTCCCGACGGAATCATGGCTCCGTTTTTCCTGTTCATCCTCGGTTCGTTTCTCGCCGGCCTGATCATCGGCGGTATCGTCACCTGGTTCGGCCAGGGCAAGTGGCGCAAGGAGGCCAAGGCCAAGACCAGGGAGTCCGCGTCGCTGCGGGCCGAAACCGAGCAATTGAACGAACAGCTCCGCACGGCGCAGACGCCGCGTATCGGGACGTCCGAAGCCGCCGAATGATGCGCCTCTCGCGCATGGACAGCGCCATCACGATCTCCTAGGTTGCCGCGAGGCAGCATGTCGTCGAGCCGGAGCGCGAACCGCGCGCCGCATGAACGTGAACATCAATGAGCACAAAGGTAAAGATCTGTGGTCTGAAGACCCGCCGCGCGCTGGACGCCGCGCTTGATGCGGGCACGGACTATTTCGGGCTCGTGTTCTATCCCGCTTCGCCGCGGAACGTGGACGCCGAAACGGCCGCCGCACTTGCGACGCACGGGCGCGGCGTGGCGCGATCGGTCGTCCTGCTGGTCGATCCGGACGATGCGGCGGTGCGGCAGGCATGCGACGTGGTTTCGCCCGACCTGCTCCAATTGCATGGGAGCGAACCGCCTGAAAGGGTTGAAGAAATCCGAACCATGGCGGGCCGTCCGGTGATCAAGGCGGTCAAGGTCGAGACCGCTTCCGAGGTCGATCAGGCGCAGATTTACAACCAGGTGGCCGACCTGGTCCTGTACGACGCCAAGGCGCCGGCCGACATGGCAAACGCACTGCCGGGCGGGAACGGCGTTCCGTTTGACTGGCGCGCCCTCACCGGCATTAAGCGAGACGCGGATTTCATGCTGTCGGGAGGCCTGAACCCGGATAATGTCGCGGCAGCCGTCGCGATGACCCAAGCACCGATCGTGGACGTATCCTCCGGTGTAGAAAGTGCGCCGGGTGAGAAAAACGACCACCTTATCCGCAAGTTCATTGCCGCCGCGAAATCGGCGGCTCCCGCAGACGTAAAAAGTGAGCCGGAAAATGCCTGAAGCATCGCCCCTGGATACTCCGAACACCTATCGCGCCGGACCGGATGAACGCGGTCATTTCGGGCTCTATGGCGGACGGTTCGTCGCCGAAACGCTGATGCCGCTGATCCTCGATCTGGAACAGGCGTACAACGAGGCGCAGGAAGACCCCGAGTTCCGGCGCGAGCTCGACGAGCTGAACACCCACTATGGCGGTCGTCCGAGCCCGCTCTATTACGCGGAACGGCTGACCGAGCATTTCGGCGGCGCCAAGGTCTACTTCAAGCGCGACGAGCTCAACCATACCGGCAGCCACAAGATCAACAACTGCCTCGGCCAGATCCAGCTCGCGCGCCGCATGGGCAAGACCCGCATCATCGCCGAAACGGGCGCCGGACAGCACGGCGTGGCGGTGGCGACGGTGGCGGCACGGTTCGGTTTGCCGTGCGTGGTCTATATGGGCGCAACGGACATTGAGCGCCAGGCACCCAACGTGTTCCGGATGAAGCTGCTGGGTGCGGAGGTCCGTCCCGTCACCGCGGGGACCGGCACCCTGAAGGATGCCATGAACGAGGCGCTGCGCGACTGGGTCGCCAATGTCCACGACACGTTCTACATCATCGGCACCGCGGCGGGCCCGCACCCCTACCCGGAGATGGTGCGGAATTTCCAGTCGGTGATCGGCAACGAAGTCCGCGAGCAGATGCTGGAAGCCGAAGGGCGATTGCCGGATACGCTCGTCGCCTGCATCGGTGGCGGTTCGAACGCGATCGGGCTTTTTCATCCCTTCCTCGACGACAAGGATGTGGCGATTTACGGCGTCGAAGCCGGCGGCAAGGGCCTCGACAAACCGGAAGATCATTGCGCCTCGATGAACGGCGGCGCACCGGGCGTGCTGCATGGGAACCGGACCTATCTCCTGCAGGATGATGACGGACAGATCATCGAAGGCCATTCGATTTCCGCCGGACTAGACTATCCCGGCGTCGGGCCGGAGCATTCATGGCTCCGCGACAGCGGTCGCGTGACATATGTGGCGATCACCGACGCGGAGGCGCTCGAGGCGTTTCAGCTCTGTACCAGGCTGGAAGGGATCATCCCGGCGCTCGAGCCGTCCCACGCGCTCGCCCACGTCGCCAAGCTTGCGCCGACACTGCCTGAGGACAATCTGCTGGTCATGAATCTGTGCGGACGCGGCGACAAGGACGTTTTCGCCGTGGCCAAGCATCTCGGCGTGGACATGTGAGCATGACCACACGCATCGACAAACGTTTCGCTGCGCTCAAGGACGAAGGACGCCGTGCCTTCGTGACCTTCACGACCGCGGGCGATCCCGACTACGACACCTCGCTTGAGCTCCTGAAGCAGCTTCCCGGAGCCGGCGCCGACGTGGTGGAGCTCGGCATGCCGTTCTCCGATCCGATGGCGGACGGTCCCGCGATCCAGGCTTCGTCGCAGCGCGCGCTCAAGGCCGGCCAGACCATGAAGAAGACCCTTCAGATGGTCCGAGAGTTCCGCAAGCGGGACAACGACACGCCGATCGTTCTCATGGGTTACTACAACCCGATCTACGTCTATCCGGTGGAGGCATTCATCAACGACTGTGTCGACGCGGGCGTGGACGGGCTGATCGTCGTCGACGTGCCGCCCGAAGCGGACGATGAACTGTGTCTGCCGGCGCTCGAGGCGGGTTTGAACTTCATCCGCCTTGCCACCCCGACCACGGATGCAAAACGCCTTCCGGCGGTTCTGACGAACACGTCCGGTTTCGTCTACTACGTCTCCATCGCCGGCATTACGGGCACGAAGGCGCCGGATGCCGGCGACGTGCACGCCCATGTCGCGAACATCAAGCAGGGGACCGACTTGCCGGTGGCGGTCGGTTTCGGCGTCAAGACACCCGATCAGGCGCGCGCGATCGCGGAAGTCGCAGACGGTGTGGTGGTGGGATCGGCACTCGTCGAAGCGCTCAGATCGACCCTAGACGAAGACGGCAGGCCGGGGCCGGAATCCGTGGAGAAAGTCGTGGAACTCGTTCGCCACATTGCAGGCGGATTGGCCACGCGTGAAACTGCCGCCGTGAAATAGCGCCAAGAGCACACTATATTGATCAACATGCGAGTTCTCGAACCGAGGAATATGCCGTGAACTGGATTAACAACGTCGTCCGCCCGAAGATTCAGCGCATCCTGTCGAAGCGGGAGGTGCCGGACAATGTATGGCTGAAATGCCCGGAGAGCGGGCAGATGATCCACTACAAGGATCTGGAGGCAAACCAGTTTGTCGTCCCCGGCAGCGACTATCACATGCGGATGTCCGGCGAGAACCGGCTGCGCTGGCTGTTCGACACCGGCGAGTACGAGAAAATCGCCACGCCGGAAGTCACGCCCGACCCGCTGAAGTTCCGCGACGAACGCCGCTACACCGACCGGCTCAGGGACGCGCGTTCCAAGACCGGCCTGGATGACGCGGTCCTCGTCGGTGTGGGCACGCTTGACGGATTGCAGATCGTCGCCGCCGTCCAGGATTTCTCGTTTCTCGGCGGGTCGCTTGGCCGTGCCGCCGGTGAAGCGGTCATTACCGGCTTGCGGGAGGCCATTTCCCGAAAGACCCCGTTTATCATGTTTGCCGCGTCCGGAGGCGCACGCATGCAGGAAGGCATCCTCTCGCTGATGCAGATGCCGCGGACCACCGTTGCCGTTCAGCAACTCAAGGAAGCCGGCCTGCCCTACATCGTGGTGCTGACTCATCCCACGACCGGCGGCGTCACCGCGTCATATGCGATGCTTGGCGATATCCAGATCGCAGAACCGGGCGCGCTGATCGGCTTTGCCGGACCGCGCGTGATCGAGCAGACGATCCGGGAAAAACTCCCCGAGGGCTTTCAGCGGTCCGAGTATCTTCTCGAGCACGGCATGGTCGACATGGTCACGCACCGGCACAAGCTGCGCGAGTCCCTGAGCCGCATCTGCGGCCTGCTGATGGATGCGCGCCGTGACGAGCTGAGCACGGCCCTGGTAGTATCGGATCAGGAGATCACGCCCGTCGACCTTTCCGATCCGTCCGGTCAGGGTGTGGTCGAGGAGGCGGACTTTGACGACATCACCTCCGATGACGACATCGACACGACCGAGCAAAAGGACGAGACCCGCCCGGCTGCCGACTGATCCGGGCAGGCACGCCGAAGCCGTTTGAATTCAATGACCTCTCTGACCCCTTCAACCGGGCGCGGCGCGCGCCCGCCCGTTGCGCCCACAGAGTCCAGCGCCGCCATCCTTGAACGCATGGAGGCGCTGCACCCGGAGGTGATCGACCTGACGCTGGACCGGGTCTTGAGGCTGCTCGCCGATGTCGGCAATCCGCAGGACCGGCTGCCCCGCGTGATCCATGTGGCGGGGACCAACGGCAAGGGGTCCGTCATCGCCTACCTCAAAGCCATTCTCGAGGCTGCCGGAAAACGGGTGCACGTGTTCACCTCGCCCCATCTTGTCCGTTTCCATGAGCGTATCACCCTTGCCGGGCCGCACGGCGCCGATCACATCTCCGAAGAGGAGCTTTGCAGATATCTGCTGATCGCGGAGCAGGCGAACGCCGGAGCGCCGATCACGTTTTTCGAGATTACGGCGGCGGCCGCGTTCCTGGCGTTTGCCGATACGCCCGCCGACTACGTGCTGCTCGAAACCGGTCTCGGCGGGCGTCTCGACGCCACCAATGTGGTCGCCCAACCGACGCTCACCATCATCACGTCCGTATCCCGCGACCATGAGCGCTTTCTCGGCACCACGCTTTCGGAAATCGCATCCGAGAAGGCAGGCATTCTGAAAAAGGGCGTGCCCTGCATCGTCGCCCGGCAGAGTGCCGATGCGTACCAGTCAATTGCCGATCGCGCACAACAGCTCGGCGTACCGCTGATCGACCAGGGGCAGGCCTGGGACGCATTTGAACAGCAGAGCCGGCTGGTTTTCCAGACGGACAACAGCCTGCTCGACCTGCCGCTGCCGCGGCTCGTTGGCCGCCATCAGATCGACAATGCCGGGGTCGCGCTGGCGGCGGCCGGCGCGCTCGATGATCCCGGCATCGACGAGGTCGCGCTTGCACGCGGCCTGAAGACGGCACGTTGGCCCGCGCGTTTGCAGCAATTGACGCATCCCGCGCTTCAGCGGCATCTGCATCCTGGGTCGGAAATCTGGCTTGATGGCGGTCACAATGAGTCCGCCGCAGAGGCGCTGGCCCGTGCCATGGCGGAGATGGAGGAACGGGTGCCCCGCCCCCTGCACCTGGTTTGCGGCATGATGACCGGAAAGGACGCATCGAAGTTCTTCGAACACTTTGCCGGGCTCGCAAAGTGGACGGCAACGATCACCGTTCCGGGCAAGGACAAGGCATTCGGCGCCGGCGAACTGGCGGACATCGCCGGGTCCGCCGGTCTCGACGCGCATCCCCAAAAGGATGTCCTTTCGGCCCTGCAAGCCAGCCGGGAGGCATCGGAGGAACCGGTACGCGTTCTGATTTGCGGGTCGCTCTACCTCGCCGGCGAGATATTGGGTGCCCTGCAAAGCGAAAGCCCCGGTGGATAACCGGGGCCGTCGCGAAGAGTTAGAGCCTTCACGAAATCAGGAGATGGAGCTGTTGATCCAGTCAACGAGCTTGCCTTTGGGCTGCGCGCCCATCTGAGTCGACGCCACTTCGCCGTCCTTGAACAGCATCAGCGTCGGGATCGCACGGATACCGTATTTGCCCGGCGTGCTCGGATTTTCGTCGATATTGATCTTGGCGATCTTGACCTTGCCGTCCATCTCGGCCGCAATCTCTTCGAGCGCGGGCGAAATCTGCTTGCAGGGACCGCACCATTCGGCCCAGAAGTCCACCACGACCGGCGTCGCGGACTTGAGGACCTCATCCTCAAAGGTGTCGTCAGAAACCTCGGAACTTGCCATGGGGTTCTACTCCTGTGTTCCGGGCCACGGAATCAACCGGAACCCATCAAAGTCGCACGGAACGTATGTGTCCGCCCCCGCCCAGTCAAGGCCCGCCTAGCCGAGATCAAGGCTGGCGGCGGCCCGGTCGAGCACGTCCTCGGGCAGCTCCATGAGCCGGGGCGCGGCGGTCCATAACAGGGCCGCGCGCACCCTCTTCTCCGGGTAAATCGCGCGAAGCGCGGCCCGGTAGGCCGCGAGCTGACGTTTGTAGAGCGGCGCGACCTCGTCCGGCGTTTCCGGCGGCGGGCGGTTGGTCTTGAAGTCGACAATCAAAATATCGTCATCTCTCACCACCAGCCGGTCAATCTGCCCGGTAAGCTGAAACGCCTGCGCGTCCTTGCCGCCGAGCCCGGCGACGATCGGCACCTCGGCCAGGCTGTCGGGCCCGAACACGGATGCGAAGTCCTCATCGTCCAGGACGGCAAGCGTCTCCGACACGATTTCGGCCTGGTCTGCCTCGTCGAGATCGCCGGCGCGCCGCTTTACATAGGTCAGTGCCTGCTCTTCGCGACGCTCCACCGGGAGCGCCGGGAGATACTCCAACAGCGCATGGATGACGTTGCCACGCTGGAACCGGGTGTCGCCCAACCGTGTCAGCGGCGGCGTGACGTCCTGTTCCGCGTCCAATGCAATCCCGCCATTGCCGTCCGGAGCTGCCGGAAGCGCGGATGGTGTCAGCGGCAGAACGGTTGAACCCTCTCGAAGTGCATCTTCGCGCGCCCAGGGCGGGAGGTCTTCCTGTCCGGCGGACGGCGGCTCTTCCTGTCGCTTTGCATCGCTGTCCTTTTCAGGCGCGACTTCGTACCGGAGAACCGGCTCGCCGAGCGCGCCCATGGTTTCCCTGGCCAGTCCCTTGAGGCCATCCTTGACGAGGCTGTACCAGGATTCAGCGGGCGGTTCCGCGCCTTGCAGCCAGCCGCAGACATAGAGCCGGTCACGCGCGCGCGTCATGGCGACATAGAGCAGCCGGTTGTGCTCTTCCCGCTCGATCTGCGCCAGATGCCCCTTTGCCTCCTCGATTGCCTCGAGCGGAATTGTGCCCGGCGGCACCCAGACGAGATGACGCGGCGCGTCCACCGGCGCGCCGTCGCGCGGTAGGGCAAGAAGCTTCGGCCTGCCGCCGCCGCGCCCGGTCGGCGGTTTGCAGGTGTCGGGCAGGATGACGATGTTCGACTCAAGGCCCTTCGCGCCATGCACGGTCATGATGCGGACTTCATCGCGCTCCTGCTCCATGTCGCGCTTCACTTCCATGTCCGATCCGCGCATCCACTCGAGAAACCCCTGCAGGGACGGCGGTGCGAGCCTCTCATATTCGAGCGCGAGGTTCAGGAACTCGTCGATTGCATCGCCCGCTTCCGGCCCGAGCCTGGCAATGAGCGCCAGCCTCAAACGCATCCGGTCTTCTTCCAGAAGGCGCGCAAAGAACTCGTAGGGCGGCTCCATATCCGCGTCGTTGAGCCATTTGGTCAGTTGCGCGACCGCGTCCGCGTATCGGTCATCGGCACCCGCCTTGTCCCGGAGCGCCCGCCACAGCGACCCCTTTCGGCAATAGCCGACCTCGAACAGATCATCGTCATCGAGACCGATCAGCGGGCTCTTCAGAACCGTCGCGAGGGTCAAATCGTCCTCGGGCATGAGCGCGAAGTCGGCAGCGGCCATCAGGTCCATGACGGCGAGCTGTTCCGTCAGTTTCATCCGGTCGGCTCCGGCGACCGGAATACCGCGGGATTTGAGCGCCCGGATGAGCTTGGCGACAAACACGTCGCGGGAACGCACCAGAACGAGAATGTCGCCCGGGCGAACCGGGCGTCCCTGCGAGGGAAGATACTCGCCGCGATCGAGCCATGTGCGAACGGTTCGTGCAATCCGCTCGGCGAGCTTGTCGCGGGTTTCGCGGACAGCAGGCGGTTCCGCGTACGGTTGCATCGGATGGGCGGGTGTGTGGTCTTCCGGAACTTCGAGCGCCCACATCTCCACCAGTCCCGGTTGCTTCTCGCGGATCGCCTTGTGCGCCACCGGCGCACCGTCCCAGCTCAGGCCATCGCGCGCCTTCTCGCGCGCGAAGACCTCATCAACCGTGCCGAGCACCGGCTCGGTGGAACGGAAGGACACGGTCAGCGGGACCGGTCGCAGCTCCCTATGCGCGGCACTCGCGGCCCGCCTGAATTCACGGCCTTGCCTGGCGAACGACGCCGGATCCGCACCCTGGAACGAGTAGATCGATTGTTTCTCATCGCCAACCGCGAACAGTGTGCGCGCCGTCTCCTGCGCGCCTTCGCCGGAAAAGAACTCCTGCGCCAGGGCGTCGATCACCCGCCATTGCAGCGGGCTCGTGTCCTGCGCCTCGTCGACCAGGATATGATCGATCCCGTAGTCCAGCTTGTAGAGCACCCATGCCGCGGCCCGCGCGGACCCGAGCAGATGTACGGTGCGGGCGATCAGATCGTCATAGTCGAGGACGGCCCGCGCCGCCTTGAGGTGCTCATATTCCTGGAAGATCGCGTCGCAGAGCGTCAGCAGTGCCCCGGTGGACGTGGCAATCGTTAGCCCCGCCTGCTCGGTGGCGAGCGCGACGACCCTGTCCCGCGCCTCGACAAGCCGCCGTGCGTGGTCCGGGAACGCTTCCGCGACCGGTTTCCTCAAAAGCGTCTTTCGTGGCGTGCCTTGTTGCGTCAGGAAGGCCGTGCGAAGGGCGTCGGCACGCAACGCCGACACGGGCTGGCTTTTCGCGCTCGCGAGCGCGGCAAGCAGGTTTCTTTCAGTAGCCTTGTCCGCCGGCAACTCGGCGAGCATGGCGTCGATCTCGGCGTCGCTCAGAACGCCTGCCGTCTCTGTAAAGAGGTCCGTTTCGGATCGCGACGGATCCACGCCCAGAACACGCGCAATGCCGCGTTGCTCTTCTTCGGGCAGCGCATGGCCGGTATCGGCAATTCGCATCATCTGCATGAAATCCTCGCGATGGCCGAGCGCCACGCCGATGATCTCACGGAAGCGTTCCTCGCCGGTAAGCGCGACAATCTGAACGAGTGCACGGCCGAGCCGGCTGTCGCGCTCGCGCACGGCGCGGCGCATCACCGTATCGATCGCCGCATCGCGCAGCGCGCGCTGTTCCTGATCGGCAATCACGTCGAAATCCGCCTGAACACCGGCTTCGAGCGGGAAACGATGGAGCAGGCGTTCACAAAAGGCGTGAATGGTCTGGATCTTGAGACCGCCTTTGGTGTCAAGCGCTGTTGCGAACAACTGGCGGGCGCGAACCATGTCGCCCGGCGTCGCGGGGATGCCGCGCAGATCCTTGAGCGCGCCGGCCAGCTCCGCCTCGGGCATAACCGACCATTTGCTGAGCATGGCGAAGAGCCGGTTTTCCATTTCCGCGGCCGCGGCCTTTGTATAGGTCAGGCAGAGAATGGCTTCGGGCCGCGTATAGGCGTCCCGCGCCGGATCGAAATGCAGGAGAAGGCGCAGGATCCGGTTGACCAGAACGGTGGTCTTGCCCGTGCCCGCATTCGCCGACACCCAGGCGGAAATTTCAGGGTTTGAGGCGGTCCCCTGATTGCGGTCGGTCTCCTGTTTGAATTCACTGACGGACATCTGCGGCTACGGCTCTCCACCGGCGGATTGCCACTCCGGCACGCGTGCCAGATGGGCATAGTCGTCGAAACGATATGAGAACCGGGGCCTTCGAAGGGCCTTGTACGGCTCGGACTCGCTGGCAAAGGCGGTCACCAGCTCACCGAGTTTTTCGATCGCATCCCCCGCAAGCGTCTCCGGCGCGATGCTGTTGCTGGCATCGCGCTCCGCGCCACCCTCACCGTAACCGCGCGCCCGGATGTAGGCGAGCCGCGAAACGGGCCCCGCGGCGAGGCCCTCGAACCCCCCGGCCGCCGCGATCGCGGCTTCAAGAGCGAGCTGCGGCGCGTAGGTGTTATCGACCTGGGCAAGCGAGGGCGGTGCGCCGGTCTTGTAGTCGTAGATCGCAAGGCTGCCGTCACCGCCAAGGTCGATCCTGTCGGCACGCGCCGTCAGGGTGAAGGGCACCCGATTGTCCAGGGTGAGCATCCCCTTCACCTCCGCATGAACCTCTTTTACGCCCTGGCGCCGTTCCGTTTCGGTGGCGGCGAACCACGCTGCAAAGTTTTCCATCTGGCCGCGCCAGAACGCCTCGACACGCGCCTGATCGCCGAACTGCGAGAACATGTCGTGCGCAATTCGGATGAGCTCCGCGGCGATATCGGGCGGCAACTGCGTCGGGTGCTTCTGCGCGAACGCCATCAGGGCGTCGTGGACGACGCTGCCACGCAACGCCGCATCCGGCTCGCCGGCGAGCGCCTCCAGCGGATAGAGCCTCAGGATGTCGCGGGCGAAGATGGCGTACGGATTTGCCATCCACGTCTCGATCCGGGTTACCGAAAGTCCTTTCGGACGCGCCTCCGTCGGAGGGCATGGCGCGGGCGCTTCGATCTGCGGCGCGGGCACCGCCGAATCGCGCGCCGCGGCCCATTGAACCCAAGGATCGGCAGGCTTGATCGCGTCACGCAACCCCAGTGCCGCCAGGACCGCGTCGAGCCGTAACAGCCATCGCGAAGCGACCGTCGGGGCTCCGGCAACCTTCTCGGACCGTGTCAGGTAGACGCTTTCGACGCCGAGAAGCTGTGCGACATCATGGGCCGAAAGCCCGACCCCGCGTTCCGGTGCCGACAGCCCCAACTCGGCGCGCATGGGCCGGTTCAGCCAGGGATCGCTCTCCACCGTCGCCGGCCACTTGCCCTCGTTCAAGCCACCCAGAACGACCGTATCGGGCCGTTGCAACCGCGCTTCCAGCGGTCCCCAGATGAAAATGCGCGGATGCGCCGGTGCATGGGGGCGGACCGGCAACCCGGCGACAAGCGCGCGATAGAGATCGGGATAGTCCGATGACTCGATCTTCAGCCCTGGGTTGCCGCCGGCCAGCACCGCCTCGAACAGATCCGCCAGCGCTTCGCCGGCGGGACCGCGCCACAGAGCCGCATAGGACCTGGTTTCATCACGGGCGAGGTTTTGCGCAACTTCGATATGGCACCGCGCGAGGGTCTCCAGATCCGCCTCCGCCTCGTGCTGCAGGAAATGGTCCTGCAGCGGCGCCACGGCACGTTCGAGATCATCCAGAAGCGCGTCGACTTCCTCCCAGTCGGCCGCGCCGAGACGCGCAATATTCGGATGAACGTACTCGGCCTGTTGTGCGCGCGTCCGCGCGCGCGCGGCGGCGTGACGGTGGGCTTCGATGCCCCGTCCCGTTGCCGGCTGGCGGAAAGCAACAAGCTCGAGAAGGCGAGCGGCGCGCCGAATGTCCCCGGCGCGACGGCCCAGCCGCGTGAGGGGATGTTTGAGCAACCCCAGCAGAGGAACAGGCGCGAAGCCCGCGCCAACCGCCTCCGCAACTGCCTCGGCGAAGGCGCCGGGCGGCGTTTTCGCGAGCGGAGTTCCGGCGGAATCATCAACCTCGAGGCCCCATCTTTCAAGCCGCGCCGATACACGCCTTGCCAGGGTGCGGTCGGGCGTCACAAGCGCTGCCGTCCGGCCCTCGTCCTCGACGGCGCGCCGCAGAATGAGTGATACGACTTCCGCTTCGTCCTGTTCGGTCGGGGCATCGATGCGCGTCATGCCGGCAAGTGCCTCAGCCAACGCCGCGCGGTCGGCGTCCTGCGAGAAGGCCAGCCACCGGTCCGTGGTGCCTGCCGGGCGCATCACTTCGGAAACGAGCGTCGCGCGCGCGCCCGGACGCGCCTCGGTGTCCAGAACCGTCACCTGTTCCCTTGAGACGCCGAGACGGGCAAGGAACTGCTGCATGCCGAATTGTGGATGCTCGGGATGCGGGTCCGGCACCGTGATGGCATGCCAGCTCGCGTCATCCAGCGACAGGTCGAGGCCGGGCAAAACCACCGCGCCGTCGTCGAGCCGCGCTACGGCTTCGAGCAGGTCGGCGGTCGCGGGAACGGTCGCCGTCGACCCCGCTGCAATCACCGGGCCGTCGGGCGGATTTGACCGAAGGCGTTCCGTTTCCGCGGCCATCAGCGCGTTGCGCCGTGCATAGGGCGACATGAGCTCATGTTCGTCGAGATAGTCCGGCCAGTGCTCGGTGACGATCTCCAGGAATGACAGGGTCCTCTGCCAGTGATCGGCAAAGCGTTCCGGCACGAGCCCCGCGACCGCCTCGAGGCTGACCTGCTCGGTGTCCAGCGTGTCCATGAGGGCGGCGAGCTGGGCGGCAAGGCTCGCCGCCTGTGCAGGCGTCGCGCGTCCGTCATGCGCCGTGTCACCTGAAGAGCCGGCGATCCCCCTGCTCCATGCGAGAACGAGCCGGGTCAGCGCCAGCCGCCGCTGCAGGTTCCCGATCGCCAGAGGCATGTCGAGCGCCACGTCGGCATCGTCACCGATGCCGGACGGAGAACTCAGCGAGAGCGCGTCCTCATCCACATCGCCGAGGGCGCGAATGCGCGGCAGCAGCAGGGCCGTCCCCCTGGCGACGCGCAGAAACGATTCCCGCAACGCCCGCACGGCGCGCCGCGTCGGCAGCAGGATGGTCCATCGTGTGAGCGTGGATCTGTCCGGGGGCGCGCCGCCAACCACCGGCAAGTCGCCTCTCAGAACGGCGTTTGCAAGCGTGTCGAGAAACGGCGCATCCGGCAGGATCGTATAGAGACGGGGATCTCGGACGTCACGCGTGCTCACGGCGCAACCGCTCCTCGGCTTCGCGCACGGCTTCCGGCGTGCCCACATGCATCCACACGCCCTCGTGCCGCACACCATAGGCGCGCCCGGCGGAGATGGCGCGGTCCCACAGCAGGTTCAGCGAGAATTTGCCCTCCGGTGCCTCCCGGAAGAGACGCGGATGGGCAATGGACACGCCGGCGAAGACGAAGGGAACGCTCTCGCTCTCGCCGCGCCTGCGCAAGACGCCGCGCGCATCGAGCGCAAAATCACCGGCGCCCTCATAGCCCAGCGTGCGTACCACTGGTGCCAGCAAAAGCAAGGCGTCCATGGTTTCCGGATTCCAAGCCGCGATCATCTTCTCAAGACAGGGTGTCCCGCCCTCGATCCATACCGAATCCGAGTTGTGAATGAAGAACGGGTCACCGCCGAGCCTGGGCAGCGCGCGTACCACGCCGCCGCCGGTGTCGAGCAGGACATCGCGTTCATCGGAAATCTCGATAGACGGCGCGGCGCATCCCGCCAGATGGTCCTCGATCTGCTCGGCCCTGTGATGCACGTTCACCACGGCCCTGTTCACACCGGCGGTCACGAGCCGGGCGAGCACGTGATCGATAAGCGGCTTGCCGGCAAGTGGGACAAGCGGTTTTGGAACGCTGTCGGTCAGCGGCCGCATGCGCGTCCCCAGGCCCGCCGCCAGCACCATTGCCGTATCTGGCATGTCTAGGCCTCCTCCGGCGCTTTACAGCACGAGTGGCCTGGCGCGCTGATCCACCGGGAGATGCGCATCGAACCAATCGTGCAGGCCGCCGACCGCGGGGTGCGTGAGGCAGCGCTCCAGATATTCGGAAACGCGGGGGATATGGGCGAGATAGTCATGCTTGCCGTCCCGTTCTGCGAGCCGCGCGAAAATGCCGAGGATCTTGCAGTTGCGTTGCGTGCCAAGCACCGCATATGCGGCCCTGAACGCCTCTTCATCGAATCCGGAACCATCCCGCGCACGGGCGCGACAGTAGTGATCGAGCAGGCGGTCTTCAAGCTCCGAGGCGATATCGCGGCGCGCATCCTGGAGTAGCGACACCAGATCGTAGGCGGCATGCCCCTTGAGGGCATCCTGAAAATCGATCACGCCGACACGTTTGAGGCCTTCCCGTTCCGGCAGCCACAGCAGGTTCGGCGAATGAAAGTCACGCAGCACCCAGCCGTCTTCCGCGCTGCCAAGCTCCTCGAGCGCTGGCCGCAGTGCGTTCAGAAAGGCGCTGCGCACCGCGTCGTCCGCCGGTTCCTTGCGCACAGCCGGATAGAACCAGTCGAGCAGAAGTTCCGCTTCGAATTCGAGCGTCGCCCGGTCGTATGGCGGGAGCGTGTGTACCGTGTCCGCGCCTATGGAAAGGGACGGCTCCGGTGGGGTTCCTTTAAGGTGAACAAGCACATCCACTGCCGCCTCGTAGAGTTCGCCGAGCGGCGGACTGTCTCCGTCCTCGCTCGCGAAGACCCGGTCGCCCAGGTCCTCGGTGATGAGGAAGCCATGTTCCAGATCGTGGGCGTGGATATGCGGAACGCTCAGGCCCGAACACTCCAACGCCAGCGCCACAGCGACGAACGGCGTGACGTCCTCCGCCAGATGCACCAGTTCGCTGTAGGCCTTTCCGTCCCGCACCGGCTCGCCGTCCGGCCGCGCGGGAGAGTCCATCAGGATGACCGTCTCACCCGCCCCGACAAGGCGCGCGTAGGCGCGGGTCGATGCGTCGCCCTGCAAGAACCGGGGGTGTGCATCGGCCCATTGCGTCCCGTCGCAGAAGGCCATTATCGCACGCAGGCGGCTGACGCGCGGTACACATGCGCCGCGCCCCCTGATCGTCAATGTGCGCGTCTGCTCGCTCTCGCCATCGGCGATGTCGATTTCGATGCGATCGCGCGGGAGGCGCTCGCCGGCGCGCTCGGCCCACTCGATCAGGGCCACGCCCTTGTCGAGCGCTTCGTCGAGGCCGATCTCCTCCAGCTCGTCCGGATTTTCCATGCGGTAGCAGTCAACGTGAACGACCGGCAGTCGGCCTTGCGCATAGTCCTGCACGAGCGAGAAGGTCGGGCTCGGAATCTCGAGCGTTTCATCATCATGCACCGCACGGATAATCGCGCGTGCCAGCGTTGTTTTCCCTGCACCCAGTTCACCTGACAAGGCGATGACGTCACCGGGTCTGAGCGCGAGCGCAAGAAAGGCAGCCAAGCGGTGCACGGCGCCGAGGTCCACGTCCGCGATGATCCAGTCCGAACTCATCCGGTCGCGGCGGCGGGAGGCACATCGGACCCCTGGCTGTCCAGCTCAATCGCATCCCGGCCGCGCGACCGCGGCAGGAAACCTTCCTTTTGCCTGAGCGGAAGGAACAGGGTCACCGTGGTGCCGACACCGGGCGTGGAATTGAGCGCGACGCGCCCCCCGTGTAGTTCGATCAGATTCTTCACGATCGTCAGGCCGAGGCCGGCGCCGCGATGACGTGATCCCAAAGGACGGGTTTCGAACCGGTCGAAGGCACTTTCCTGATAGTCCTCCGGGATGCCACGTCCCTCATCCTCGACACTGATCGCGATCATCTCTTCCTGTCGCCGGCAATCGACGGCAATCCGCCCGCCGGCCTCGGAAAACCCGACTGCGTTGGACAGGAGGTTGAACAGGGCCTGGGTGACGCGCTTTCCGTCCGCGATGAATTCCCGTGCGTCGTCGCCGACGCGCACGCGGAGATCGAGCCCGCCCTGCTTGACGCGTTCCTGAACGCCCGCGACCGCGGCTCCGATCACCTCATCCGCACTCACATGGGTGAGCGATAACTCGAGCGTTCCGGCATCGATCGTCGTCAGGTCCAGAATATCGTTCACGATTGCCAGCAGCGAGTCGGACGACGTCTGGATGTCGCCGAGATACTCCTGCTGCCGCTCGTTGAGCGGGCCAGTGCGCTGGCTGGCGAGCAACTGCGTGAATCCGATGATATTTGTGAGCGGCGTCCGCAACTCATAGGAAACGTGCGAAATGAATGCGCTCTTGAGCCGGTCGGCGGCGACCAGGGCTTCATTACGCTCGATCAGCGCGTTTTCGACGCGCTTGGTGTCGGTGATGTCGAGGTAGGTGAGCAGCGTCGCGCCGTCTGGCAGCGGCAGCCCGGCATAGGCGAGAATGCTGCCGTCGGGACGCGTGAGCGTGCCATGGAGCGAGCCGCGCTCATCGTCAATTCCCGTAATCGCGCGCTTGACCTCGTCCCAGGCCGCATCCTCATCGAGCAGGACCCGGCACCAGTTTATGACCTCGTCGATGTGAGGCTCGCTCGACAGCGCCTTGACGCTCAATTTCCAGATGTTGGCGAAGGCGGGGTTGAAGAGCTTCAGGCGGCCGTCCGTCCCGAACACCGCCACGCCCTCGCGCAAATGATCGAGCGTCTCTTTCTGCACGTGAATGAGCGCATTGTAGCGGCTCTTGAGCGCAAGCTGCTCGGTGATGTTGTCGTAAAGGAACGTGGCGCTGCCGTCGGCGGCGTGGTTGGCAACCACATGGATGGTTCGCCCGTCCGGCAAATGCCACGAGCTCTCCTGGGACGCGACCGCGTCCTGTTCGCCAAGCTGTTTCTGCTTCCAGGCCCGATAGTCCGCCTCTTCCGGCAGGCAACGCCGCTGGCGCAGCGTATCCAGGATTTCACCATTCGCCGGACGGGTCGCAAGCCAGGCTTGGTCGAGCCCCCAAAGATCGACGAATGCCTGATTGCAGTAATGCAGACGCTGGTCCGGCGAGAATATCGCCACCGCCGTGGCAATACGGTCCAGCGTACGCTTGTGCTCCTCGAACCGCTGGCTCAGTGCGCTCTCGGCTGTCTCGAGCGCGGCCACGTCGATGGCAATTCCCGCACTCGCGTCACCGATCGGTTTGGCAATCACGTCATACGCCCGGCGCTCTCCCGATACGATGGCGTGGATGCGTTTTGTGTGACCATTCCCGTCCTTCAGGTCCTTTTCTGCAACCTCGCGCTGACGGCTGCTCAGAAACTCGAGCTGCTGTTCGCACGCGGCCATGGAATGCTCCGCATCGACAGCAGACGCGTAGGCGCGATTGACCCACGCCAGACGGCCGTCCGCATCGCGAAACCAGACGGGCATCGGCAGGGAATCGTAAAGCGCACGCGCAGCATCGATGTCATTGCCAAAGTCGTCCCGCTCGCCCGCGGAGCCGACCATCCGTTCGCCGGCGTTCGACATGTTGCGGAAGGTCAGGACCGCCTCAGTCCCCGCAGCCCGACCGGCTGCCTCCAGCCTTGCGCCCGATGCCGTTTCGACCATCAGCGAAAACCTCTCGCCCGCCTCGAGCAAGGCGGGCACACGTTCCTCGAGCGCCCGCGCCGAATGCGCTTCAAGCCATGAGTCGAATTGCAGCAGCGCGTCTGCGCCTGGAGCAACGCAAAGCGCGGGATCGAGCGTCGCGGCGGCAAGCACCGGGCTGCCGCCCGCCCGCCAGTGGATCAGGACCTGAGGTTCGGCGGCAGTCAGCGCCCGGAACGATGCTTTCTCTGATTCAAGTGCAATGGCCGAGTCGCGTGCGTGCTTTTCGGCTGCGCTGGCACGCCGCGCCGCACGCAGGAAATGGCCTCCGGTGACGACCGCAAACACGATGCTCCCGGCGAATACGCCAATAAGCAGCAGTGTGCGCGCATCAAGTCCGGCGTCCGGCATGTCCGCGAGCGCATCCGCCGCGGCGGGCCCGGGAAAGATCACCGCGATAAACAGAAACAACAGGCGTCCAGCCTTCAGCATGTCCCTCGGCAAAGCGCCGGCAAGCATTGCGTCCGCTCCAGGCAACCCCCGTCTGGTCTGCGCACGCGCCTATTCACGCAGCAAGAACCTGGCAAAGACGTGCATGGACCGGTCGATCGGGCGAATCATACATAGATTACCCGGATCGTGAGTCGTTGCCCACCGCGCGTTCAAGCCGAACGCGCCGTCTCACGCCGAAATAATGGGCAAGACTGGTCCTACACCCTCTTCGACCAAACCGAAGAGGCTCTAGTAACGATAGTGGTCCGGTTTGTAGGGCCCGTCGGACTTCACGCCGATATAGTCCGCCTGTTCCGAACTGAGCTCGGTCAGCGCGGCGCCGAGCTTTTCGAGATGAAGCCGGGCGACCTTTTCGTCCAGGTGCTTGGGCAGAACGTATACCCGGTTCTCGTATTCACTTCCTTTCGTCCAGAGCTCGATCTGGGCGAGCACCTGGTTGGTGAATGACGCGCTCATTACGAAACTGGGATGGCCTGTGGCGTTGCCGAGGTTGAGCAGCCGCCCCTCGGACAGCAGGATCATGCGTTTTCCATCGGGAAACTCGATCATGTCGACCTGCGGCTTCACATTCGTCCATTTGAAGTTCTTCAGTTGGGCAACCTGAATCTCGTTGTCGAAATGTCCGATATTGCCGACGATCGCCATATCCTTCATCGCCCGCATGTGGTCGAGGGTGATCACGTCCTTGTTGCCGGTCGCCGTGATGAAGATGTCGGCGTCACTCGTCACGTCGTCGAGCGTCACCACCTCAAAGCCGTCCATTGACGCCTGCAGCGCGCAAATCGGATCGATCTCGGTCACCTTCACGCGGGCACCAGCGCCCTGAAGCGACTGCGCCGACCCTTTCCCGACATCGCCGTAGCCGCATACAACCGCGACCTTTCCCGCCATCATCACATCGGTGGCGCGGCGGATGCCGTCAACGAGGGACTCCTTGCATCCGTATTTGTTGTCGAACTTCGACTTGGTGACACTGTCGTTCACGTTGATCGCCGGGAACGGAAGAAGCGCCTTCTCGACGAGCTGATAGAGCCGATTGACCCCGGTCGTCGTCTCCTCGGTCACGCCCTTGACCTTGTCACGCTGAGCCGAGAACCACCCCGGATCACTCGCCAGCCGCTTCTTGATCTGCGCGAAGAAGAACTCCTCCTCTTCCGATTGCGGGTCTTCGATCAAGTCCGTTTCACCGCCTTCGACACGTGCCCCCACGAGAATGTACATCGTCGCATCCCCGCCATCGTCGAGGATCATGTTGGCGCCGTCCTCGAACAGGAAGATCCGGTCGGCATAGTCCCAGTATTCCTCGAGCGTTTCGCCCTTGACCGCGAATACGGGCACGCCGGCCTGGGCGATCGCTGCCGCCGCGTGATCCTGCGTTGAGAAGATGTTGCACGACGCCCAACGCACTTCTGCGCCCAGCTCGATAAGTGTTTCGATCAAGACGGCGGTCTGAATCGTCATGTGCAGCGACCCGGCGATCCGCGCGCCTTTCAACGGTTTCGAGCTTCCGAACTCCTCGCGAATGGCCATAAGGCCGGGCATCTCCGTTTCCGCGATCTCGATCTCGGTACGACCGTAGTCCGCCTGCGATATGTCCTTGACCGTGTAATCCATGCCTCGCGCCCTCTGTCCTCTCATTGTGAACCAAAAACGGCAAACGGCGCTGCCGCGCCGTGTTTCGGCGCCTCTCTTAGCGCACTGCTTCTCATGACGCAAGATAGATATAAAGAAATCATTATATCTTTAACTGCTTCAGATTTGCGTGTTCCGTCCGGCCGCCACGTGTGGACGATCGAGGTAACGGAATCGCAACAGAATCCTGCTTTACTGCCGATACGCGCTGGTCCGTGGTCCCAGGCAGGCGACGTATTGAATCTGTTGTAACGCGTTCAATTTAGTCAAGAGTATCAGGACCATGGCCCCCGTCTTCCGTTCGCGACTGTCTCCAAATCACTTCATTTCGCGCGCCCGTGAGATCGTCAGGCGATTTCGCCGCGATCGTTCCGGCGCGGTTGCGATGCTTTTCGGCCTGACGTTGATCCCGGTCATCGCATTTTCCGGATATGCCATAGACTACTCCAACGCTTACCGAGTGCGCGCCAAGCTGCAGAATGCTTTGGACTCCGCGGCGCTTGCCGTGGGTCGTGAAGTCGACGCGGGCACGAACAGTAACGCCGCACGTCAGGTTGGCAGGGATGTCCTCGCGGCCAATCTCGGGAACGATTTCCCCAGCGACTATTCCGCCAATTTCGAAATTAACGGTACCCTGGTGACCGCGACCGCGGATGTGGATGTTCCCACCTACCTTCTGGGCGTCATCGGGCACAACAAATGGGATATCGGCATCACCTCAATTGTGAACGTTTCAAGCGGCACAATCGAGGTTGCATTGGTTCTCGACAACTCCGGCTCCATGTCCGGGACAAAAATTGCGGATCTTCGAGACGCAGCGAAAGAGCTGACCGAGATTCTGTTCGAGGCGAGGCGCGACACCAGCGGCGTCAGCATCGGCCTTGTGCCGTTCGCCGGCGCGGTGAACGTCGGAACCCAGAATGCCAATGCCACCTGGATGGACACGGCCGGTCAGTCCTCGATCCACTTCGAGAATCTTGCCCAGAACAACAGGACACGTCTGCAGTTGTTCAATGAAATACGGAATGCGAGCTGGGGCGGCTGCGTCGAAGTCCGCCCGTCACCGCATGACGTCGACGATTCTGCACCCACCGGGGGCGACTCCCTGTTCGTTCACTATTTCGCACCGGATGAACCGGACCAGAGGGACTCCGGCCGGCAAAACTACACCAACAACTATCTGGACGACGACGGCGGAGACTGCGGAACGCCGCCGGACGACGAGACCCAGGTGCAGAGGCAGGAAAAAACCTGCAAATACAACAACGTCAATGCCAATCTCGACAGTGGCCGGGGCCCGAACTATCGCTGCACGTCACGCCCGATCATGCCGCTCAGTGAGAACGAAGGGGAGATCGTCGCCGCAATCGAAGGCATGCAGGCCAGCGGCATGACGAACATCCACGATGCGCTGATGTGGGGCTGGCGGGTTCTGTCGCCCGGTGAACCGTTTACCGAGGGTCGCAGCGAAGATGACGCGGCGAACCGCAAGTTCATGGTGGTCATGACCGACGGCAGGAACACCCATACCGGCCGCAACCACCAGAACCGTTCGGCCTTTTCCGCCTACGGCTTTTCCAAACACGGACGGCTGCGTTCGCCAACGTCGAGCACCACCAACCTTCGGAACGCCATGAACGACAAGACCGAAACCAGCTGCACCAATGCGAAGGCGGACGATATCACGATCTATACCATTGCGGTCGAGGTGACCGACGATGACACCATCGAACTGATGCGGCGCTGCGCGTCCGGTGAAGACCGCGCGTTCTCCATCGATAACAGTGACGCCCTGAACGATGTTTTCAAGGCGATTGCGGACGAGATCAACACGCTGCGCATTTCGAGCTGATCACGGTTCAAATCACGGCCGGCGGTTCCAATCAGCACCGATCGATGACCGTCGACCGGGGAGGCTCGCTGATATGGCATATGCAGGCAAAACCGGTCCGAGGCGCCGTCGCGCCAATGCGATGCCGTACCTCGTCCGGTTCATGCGGGACCAGGCCGGCGCGACCGCGCTGTTGTTCGGATTGACGCTGGTCCCGATTGTCGGCTTTGCCGGTGCGGCGGTGGACTACGCCAACGCCTACCGGGTCCGCTCGGAACTCCAGAACGCGCTGGACGCGGCCGCGCTTGCGGCGGCGCGTGAGATGGATGCGAGCGACAATGAGAGCGCCGCCCGGCAGGCAGGCGACGAAGTGCTTCAGACCAATCTCGGTGCGGGGTTTCCCGCCGGAGTGTCGGCGACATTCACCATCACCGACAGTGTCGTCACGGCAACCGCCGACATACCCGTGAACACTTATCTTCTCGGTGTCATCGGCTTTGATACGATCGACGTGGGCACGAAGAGCGTCGTGAATATCGCCGGCGGAACGTACGAGGTTGCGCTTGTTCTGGACAATTCGGGTTCGATGGCCGGAACCAAGATCAGCGACCTGAAGGACGCCGCGGGCAATCTGGTCAATGTGCTGTTCGCAGGCCAGTCGACTTCGGACCATGTGAAGATCGGGCTGGTTCCGTTCGCGGCGACCGTGAACGTCGGGACCCAGCATGCCGGCGCATCCTGGATGGATCAGACGGGCCAGTCGTCCATTCACAAGGAGCACTTCGACACCAATGTCACGCGTTGGGACCGTTTCAGCGCGTTGAGCAATGTTGGCTGGGAGGGATGCGTCGAAGTCCGGCCGCCCCCGCATGACGTGCAGGACACGCCCCCGACGGGCGGGGACTCGCTTTTCGTTCCGCTGTTCGCGCCCGACGAGCCGGACACAAGCGGGACCTACAAGAACAACTACATCGACGATGACGACGGTAGCTGTCCGGCCTCCGTGAGTGGGGGTTCGAACGAGCAGCGCCAAAGCCGCAGCTGCAAATATGATGGCGAGAACGCCGATACGGGCCTTGCCTTCGGAACGCGCCGCGGACCCAACCATCTTTGTGACAGCGAGCCGCTGCAGGTGCTGACCGACACCTCGTCGCAGATCCTGTCCGCGATCAATGCGATGGAAGCGTATGGCGGCACCAACATCCACGAAGCCCTGATGTGGGGTTGGCGCCTGCTTTCGCCGGACGAACCCTTTACCGAAGGCACCGCCTACGAGCAGGAGAACCACACAAAGATCATCATTCTCATGTCCGATGGCCAGAACTGGCACGGCTCGCTCGGCACCCACAATGAAAGCTGGTTCTCGGCTTATGGCTACCACGCGCAGAACCGGTTGGATTCCCCCGACGGCTCGACCGAGACGCTGCGCGCCACCATGAACGCTAGAACCGCACAGGCGTGTGAAAACGCCAAGGGCGCCGGGGTCGTCATCTATGCGCTGGCGCTGGAAATCTCCGACGAAACGACCGAGGACATGCTGCGCGACTGCGCAAGCGGCTCGGGGAAGTTCTTCACGCTGGAGAACAGCGACGCGCTGGACGACGTGTTCCAGGCCATCGCCGAGGAGATTTCGAAGCTCCGCATCACGAGCTAGCAGCGTGGACCCTAGCTCTCCTCGTTGAACCCGGCCTCCACCAGCGACAGGAGCTCGCTCAGCGCGTCCTCCGCCTCCGGTCCGCTGGTCTCGATCAGGATCGTGCTGCCCTTGCAGGCCGCCAGCATCATCAGCCCCATGATCGAACTGCCGAGCACCGTCTGCCCGTCATGGGTGACCTTGATGTCCGCATTGAAGCACTCCGCGCATTTGACGAACTGCGCCGAGGCGCGCGCATGCAGCCCCTTTTGATTCGGGATGACGACCTCGCCCGACAGAACCAGCACCGCCTCGCTCTCCCCCGCCATCTTGCAGCTATCTCTCATTCAGGATCTGGCTTGCGACGGAGATGTATTTTTTGCCGGCTTCCTGTGCCTGCATGATCGCGTCTTCCAGATCGACGTCGCCACGGATGCTGGCGAGCTTGATGAGCATGGGCAGATTGACCCCGGCGATGACCTCGACCCTCGCCTGCTCCATAACCGAAATGGCAAGGTTGGACGGTGTCCCACCGAACATGTCGGTAAGCAGCAACGTTCCTTTTCCGCTGTTGACCTCTTCGACGGCCTTCACGATCTCCTCGCGGCGCGCTTCAATATCATCGTTCGGGCTGATGGATACGGCGATTAGCTGCTCCTGGGGCCCGTGAACATACTCCAAAGCGTCGCGAAACTCATGCGCCAGCCGGCCATGTGTGACGATCACCAACCCGATCATATACTGCAACCTCCACGCGAAATCGGAGCGCTGCGGATGTCGCCGCAGTCTCCAACCGATGAACCTTCAACTTTGTCGCCGCACGATTGCGAGCGCAAGAGGCGAAGACGGAAGAACTTCCCGACCGCAACCATTCTTCACAGACCGCCTGTCAATGCCAGCTTCAGCTTGACGGGACAGGACGCCTCATGCGGGTCGAGGCGCAGCACCGGAACCGGGACACCGAGAAACTCTTCTCGAGGCGGTGGTTCCGGCGGCATTCGCGGTACGTCCTTCGCATCCACGAGATCGACGATCACGGACAATTGCGCACCGCTTCGGTAATCCATCGTGACAATGCCGATGCCGCGCACCTCCAGTCGTCCGGCAATCGTCTCCGGAGCGCGCGCAAAGAGGACTTCGCCCTTTTTCGAAATCAGCACCTGATCATCGCTTACGAGCCACGCCACGTCTTCCGGTTGCAAGCCGCGGCGGAACGCGGAAACGAAACGAAGCGCGAGATCCGACTTTCCCGATCCAGGCGCACCTCTGAGCAGGGCCGCGCGGCCGGCGATTGCGACGCATGTGCCGTGAACGCGCAGTTCATCGCGCGGCGCATTCGCCGGCACCTGATCAGGTCCTTGAAGTGGAGGCGGCGGGCAGACGGATAACGAAGCGCGCACCCGCGCTCTTTTTGGATGATCGCGCCCTGCGCCGGCCGGTCGTCGGAAGCGGGCGGTTCTCTGCCCAGATCTTCCCGCCATGGGCGATCACGATCTGCTGCGAGATATTGAGGCCAAGACCCGAGTTCTTGCCGAAAGCGTCCTCGCCCGGCCGGTCGGTGTAGAAACGGTCGAATATCTTCGCCAGATTGTCACTCGGGATGCCGGGCCCTTCGTCCTCAACCACAATCTCGACCTCGCCGCCGACGCGTCGCACCGACACCGTGATCTTGCCCCGTTTCGGCGAAAACGACGCGGCATTGTCCAGCAGGTTCGTTATGACCTGGCCAAGCCGGATGTCGTGACCCAGAACGACGTATCTGTCCGGATCGCGATTGTCGCGTTCAGGCACCTCGACGACGATGTTCGGAACCCCGCCCCGGCGGGACTGCGCGAAGGTCGGAACCACGGTGTTCAGCATTTTCGCGACATCAACCGGTTCGGCGTCCTCGCGCGTCAGTTCCGCGTCGAGGCGCGAGGCGTCGGAAATGTCGGTAATCAGGCGGTCGAGACGGCGCACGTCGTCGTCGATGACCTCCATAAGACGCTCACGCGACTCTTTCGTCTTGACGCGCGGCAGGGTCTCCGCGGCGCTCCGCAGCGACGTCAGCGGATTCTTGAGCTCGTGCGCAACATCCGCGGCAAAGCTCTCGATGGCGTCCATTCGGCGATAGAGAGCAGCCGTCATGTCGCGCAGTGCGCCGGAAAGGTGCCCGATTTCATCGGACCTGTAGGTGTAGTCGGGTATTTCGGCGCGCGCCTTGATGCGTCGGCGAACGCGCTCCGCCGAGTTGGACAGATCGCGGATCGGACCGGCGATGGTATGCGCGAGCAGAACCGACAGAAGCATCGTCACCGCCGCCGCGTACAGCCCCATGCGAACGATCTCCCAGCGCTCGCTGGCGACAATGTTGTCGATGTCGCCGCCACGGGTCGACAGCAGCAGGACTCCGAGAACGGCGCGGACCGGTTGAATGGGAACCGCCACCGACACGATCAGTTCGCCGCGGTCGTTCGCACGGACGATCGGCACCGAAACGCCGGTCAGCGCGGAGGCCACCTCGGTGATGTCCTTGCCGTTGATGCTTGCATCCTCAATGGACGGCGGAAGGTTTTGCGGCCAGAGCCATTGTGAAACGCGCCGCCAGTACTTGGTGAAAACGTCGGGCTTCTGCTCGTTCAGGGGCGGCAGGTCGTAGCGCAGGATCTGCCCGCGCGAATACAGCGTCTCGGAGTCGAGAATGAGCGCACCACTGCGATCGTAGATCCGCGCGCGGGTCCGCGTCGGCCTGACCAGGTCGCGCAGCTCGGGCGCGGCGCGTTCGGGATTGATCGAAAACTCCAGGGAACCGAGACCCTGGTCGAGCTGCGTAACCCCTGCCGGCAGCGGGTTGGCCTGGCCGCCCGGTTCGATGTCAAGCGCCACGCGCTCGGTATCGATCGCCGCCGACGCGCCGATGGCGCTGGCGATGATCTCGCCTTGCGTCAACAGGCTTTGCACCTTGGCCTCGATAAGTCCGGCGCGGAACTGGTTCAGGAAGAGGATGCCGGAAACCAGGATGCCGAACCCGAACAGGTTCAGCATGACGATGCGCTGGGTCAGGCTGGCGAAGGGGAATCCGGACTCGACCTTCTGCGCCAGTCGCCGAAGCCAGTCGAGCGGCAGCCGCAGGATACGCTTGGTGCCTGAGAACGTTACGGACCGGTTTGTTTCAACGGCCATCGCCGGGTGTGCTCATCAGCATTCTTTGAACCGATAGCCCACACCATAGAGCGTTTCGATCACGTCGAACTTGTCGTCCGCGTGCTTGAATTTCTTGCGAAGCCGTTTGATGTGGCTGTCGATCGTCCGATCATCAACATAGACCTGATCGTCATATGCTGCATCCATCAACGCATCACGGCTTTTCACCACCCCGGGCCTTTGCGCCAGGGCCTGCAGGATGAGAAATTCGGTGACGGTCAACGTCACCTGTTTGCCGTCCCACTCGCACGTGTGGCGTTCCGAATCCAGTTTCAGCTTGCCGCGCTCGAGCACCTTGGCCGAGTTCTCGGGCACGGCCGAAGCCTCGCGCGGTTGCGCGCGCCGCAGAACCGCCTTGACCCGCTCTACGAGCAGACGTTGCGAAAACGGTTTGCGGATGTAGTCGTCGGCGCCCATTTTCAGGCCGAACAGCTCATCGATCTCCTCATCCTTGGAGGTGAGGAAGATCACCGGCATCTCGGTCTTCTGGCGCAGGCGGCGCAGCAATTCCATGCCGTCCATGCGCGGCATCTTGATATCAAGGATCGCAAGATCCGGCGGATTGCCGGTCAGTCCATCGAGGGCGGACGACCCGTCATTGTATGTCTGGGTGGCATAGCCTTCCGACTCCAGCGCCATGCGCAATGAAGTCAGGATATTCCGATCGTCGTCGACTAATGCAATTGTCGGCATTTGCTAATCCCTCGCGGTAGACACCAGCCCCCCGCGGCGGTCTATGGTCGTAAATTGGGCAAATTGTGGCACGATATGTACCGCCTTCCGCCGCCAAATGATACCGGCAATCAACATTATGGCAAACCTCACCAAGATGACAGTCCCTCAAGAAAAAGAGAGCATTTCCGCCGAAGAGTGGTCCCGGGCCATCATGCGCCGGGCGCTCAAGGCGTCGCTGGCGACCCTGAACCGGAATACCGGGACGCCCTACGCATCGCTCATCACCGTCGCGTGCCTCCCGGACAATGCGCCGTTAACCCTCATTTCCACCCTCGCCGAGCATACCAAGAACATCGAGCACGATCCCCGCGCATCCATACTGTTCGACGAAACGGACGGTCATGGCGACCCGCTTGCCGGGGCGCGCGTCAGCGTCTTCGGTACGCTTGAGAAGATCGAACCGCCGGCGGCGCGGCAAAGGTTTCTCAGCCGGCACCCCTCGGCGGAAACCTATGTGGATTTCGCCGATTTCAATTTCTACGCCCTCAACATGCAGGGCGCGCATTTCGTCGGCGGATTCGGCCGCATCACCGACATCGCCGCGGACGGTCTGAAGACGGATATCTCCGACGCCGACAAGCTCATCGGCGCGGAGCCGGATATCGTTTCGCACATGAACGAGGACCACGCGGATGCGGTCGAGCTCTACGCCACCAAATTGCTCGGCGCGGAGCCGGGAGCGTGGCGCTTTGTCTCGTGCGATCCGGAAGGTTGCGACCTCGTCTGCGGCGAGTCGGGCCTGCGGCTGGATTTTCCCCGCCGCGTCACAACGCCGCAACAACTCCGCAAGACCCTTGCCGAACTCGCGCGGACGGCCCGCGGTTAACCACCGTAATGAACAAAGTCAAATAATTGTCAGAAAACCGGTTGATTCAATCGGCCAAATGGTGACGATTGCAGCCTCATCCGTTCAAGTCGCTTGCCGGATCGAAAAGCGCCCATTAAGAAGCGCACCTCGAAGGCAGCCGGCGGGTAGATGCGCAGAAATGCAACTGGCGGATGCGAGACACAGGGCTTGTGTAGGGAGTGGACGCAATGGCTCTTACCGGAGGCGGTGCTGCCGGTAAAAACGCGTTCCCGATTGAAAACCCGGGAACACATCACAAGAATTTCTCTGCCGAAACACTGATGCAGCAGGCGGTCGCGCGACAGGAGGGCAGGCTGACCGGCGGCGGCGCACTTGCAGTCGAAACCGGTGCCCATACCGGACGCGCCGCGCGCGACAAGTACATCGTGCGTGATGCGACGACCGAGGACGCGGTTTGGTGGGACAACAATCAGGCCATGAGCCCGGAGCACTTCGAGGTGCTGCTCAAGGATTTCCTGGCCCACGCCGAGGGCCGCGATCTTTTCGTGCAGGAGTTGTTCGCGGGCGCGGACGCAGACCACCGCCTGCGGGCCCGCATCTATCTCGAATATGCCTGGCACGCGCTTTTCATTCGATACCTTTTGCGCTGTCCCGATGCGTCCGAGCTCGAAGGCTTCTCGCCGGAGTTCACGGTCGTGAACCTGCCCAGCTTCCGTGCCGATCCGGAGCGGCACGGCACACGCTCCGACACCGTCATTGCCTGCGACTTCACCCGAAAGCTTGTGCTCATCGGCGGCACGTCATACGCAGGCGAAACCAAGAAGTCGGTGTTCGGCTATCTCAATTTCCTGCTTCCGGAAAAGGGCGTGATGCCGATGCACTGCTCGGCGAACGAGAGCGCCGACGGCGGCGGTTCCGCGGTGTTCTTCGGTCTGTCCGGCACCGGCAAAACCACGCTGTCCGCGGACCCGAAACGCACCCTGCTCGGCGACGACGAGCACGGTTGGTCGGACAAAGGCATCTACAATTTCGAGGGCGGCTGTTACGCCAAAACCATCAATCTCTCACGCGAAGCCGAACCGGAAATCCATGCGGCGTCGGTGCGCGACGGGGCATTGCTCGAGAACGTGATCGTCGGTGCCGACGGCGCACCCGACTTCGACGACGGCTCGCTCACCGAGAACACGCGCTCCGCCTACCCGCTGGAGTTCATCCCGAACGCCAGCGCCTCCGGCACATCCGAACATCCGCGCAACATCGTCATGCTGACCGCGGACGCTTATGGCGTGCTGCCGCCGATCGCCAAACTGACGGCGAGCCAGGCCATGTACCATTTCCTGTCCGGTTACACGGCGAAAGTCGCCGGAACCGAGAAGGGTGTCGAAGGCGTGCAGGCGACATTTTCCACGTGTTTCGGGGCGCCGTTCATGCCGCGCCATCCCAGCGTCTACGGCAATCTGCTGCGTGAGCTCATCGCCAGGCACGATGTCGACTGCTGGCTGGTGAACACCGGCTGGACGGGCGGCGAGTACGGCGTGGGCCACCGCATGCCCATCAAGGCAACGCGCGCACTTCTGAACGCGGCGCTCGACGGCAGCCTCGCCAATGTGGAGATGCGCCGTGATCCGATCTTCGGGTTTCAGGTGCCGATCGCGGTTGCCGGTGTCGACAGCGCGATCCTCAATCCCCGCGACACATGGGCGGACAAAGCCGCCTATGACAGACAGGCCATGGCGCTGGTCGACATGTTCATCGAGAACTTCGCGAAGTTCGAATCTCATGTGGACGCCGACGTGCGCAAGGCCGCGCCTGCCGTGCGGCAGGCGGCGGAGTAGACACGCCGGGTCTTCCGGACCTGCTACTTTCTGTGAAGTCGCACGCTACCGCGCGCGTGAAAAGGCATTCGCTTCCTCGAACAGGCGCAGGTTCTTTTCCACGTCATAGGTCTGTTCCGTGAGGTTCTCCGGCTCCCACTCGCTGCGTTCTTCCTCGAAGAAGTCGCCGCCATAGACATGAATGGCCGACGTCAGCTTCGCTGTCGGGTTGGTGACCGAATGGATGATGTCCGCGCCAAGCGGCGTCGCATCCCCCGTGCCGAGCGACCTGGCGCCCGCTGCTTCGATCCGTCCGGAGGGATCGTCCTTCAAACGGCGCCAGAAAATATTGTCCTCACGGCCGCCATAAACCCCGATAACGGCCCACATATTGTGATTGTGCGGCATGATCGTCATGCGCGGCGCCCAGATCACGTTGATGATGGTCAGCTTGTCCGTGCAATAGAGCTTCTGGACTTCGCCCTGCGCGGGCTCTCCCAGTGCTTTCAGAACGCTGCCGGGTTCACTCACCGCCCGCGCCACGATGTCTTCGACACTCTTGTGGGTGGGATCGCTTTCAACCGCTGCCTTGCAGTCTTCGATGAACCTTTCAAGCTCGAACATTCAGGCCCTCCGTGCCCTGACTTTCGTGGCCGCAAGATACCGGGCAGAACAGTCGACCGCAATTGCGGAGGCCCGTTTTCGGCTGATATGACTGGGTGGCCATGAAGAAGTCGAAGAAAGGGAAAGCGCGCGCCGCAAAGCCGAAGAAGCGGCCGCGGCAGCCACGCACCGTGCGGTCCAGGGAGCCGTCGTCCGCGGCGCCCTCCGCTGCAGATCTTTATTCCGGCGGGTTCGATTTCACCACGCAGGCCGGGCCGGCGACCGACACGGACCTTGTCAACAAGGCCCGTGCACATCTGCAAATGCGCAAACCCGATCAGGCGCTTGCCTTCGCGCGGCAGGCGCTGGCGGCCAACCCGCGAGACCCCGTTGCACTCAACGTCGCCGGAGTCGCCGCGTTTCAGGCCGGACAGCACGAGGACGGTCTCGACCTGCTTCGCACCGCCGTCGCCTTTGCGCCTGAGAACGCGGAAGCCCAGACCAATCTCGGCAACGTCCTCGCTGCGCTGGAACAGCCGGCGGACGCCGAAGCCGCGTACAATCACGCCATCGCGGTGGAACCGGGCTATGCCGAAGCGCCGTTCAATCTCGGCGTTCTGATGGAATCACGGGACAGGCCGCAGGATGCGCTGAATGCCTATGAGCGTGCGCTCGAATCCGCGCCCGACCATACCGGTGCCGGCCAGGGCCGGGGCAACGCGCTCAAGGCGTTGAAGCGGCTGGATGACGCGCAGGCGGCGTACGAAGCCGTGCTCGCACAAAACCCCGCCCTGCCCGAGGCCAGAACCAACCTCGCCGCAGTCTTGCAGGAGCTAGGCGATTTCGAGGCGGCGGCGCGGGAAGCCAGGCGTGCCTTCGAGGCCGATCCGGACCTGCTCGAGGCGGAATACAATTATGCGATCGCCTGTCAGGAACTTGGCCGTTACGAGGAGGCGATTGCCGCCTACGAACACGTGCTGGCGGAGGTGCCGGAACATGCGGCGAGCGCACTCAATATCGGCTACGGCCTGCAACAACTCGGAAAACTCGATGCGGCCGCGGAAGCCTTCACGCGCGCGATCGGGATCGATCCCCACTTTGCCAAGGCCCATGTCAACCTCGCCGATCTGCGGCTGCAGCAAGGTGATCCCCGGGCCGCGCTGGACGTGTGCGACGCCTTCCTCCAGGACCATCCGGCGCAAACCGATCTGCTCGCCTTCAAGGCCATTGCGCTCGGCGAGTTGGGCGCGAGCGAACGGGCGCGCGAGCTCATGGATTTCGACCGCTTTGTCCGTCCGGTGCAGATCACGCCGCCACACGGGTTTACGGGGCTGGAGGCCTTCAACAACGCCCTGTGTGAGCATCTTCTGGCCCACCCGACCCTGACCTTGTCGCCGCAGAGCCACGCCACCCGCAAGGGCAAGCACTCCGGAGAGTTGCTTGCCGAACCGAAAGGACCGATTGCCGGTCTTGAAGCGGAAATCCTGAAAGCGGCTGCCGCGTACCGCGATGGTCTTGAGGATGACGGGCATCCCTTCATCGCCCGCAGACCGCAAAACTGGACTCTGTCCGTCTGGGGTGTGGTCATGCAGGCCGCCGGACATCAGATCCCGCATATTCATCCCGCCGCCTGGCTGAGCGGGGTCTACTACCCAAGACTGCCGGACGCCGTCGGCGGCGATGCCGGAGACAAAGCCGGATGGATCGAATTCGGCCGCCCGCCCGCGCATTTTCACAACACCGCGAAACCGGAAACGCATTCGGTTCAGCCCGAGCCCGGCCTGATGGTGTTGTTTCCGTCCTATTTCTACCACCACACGGTGCCGTTCGACTCCGAAGGTACGCGGATTTCCATTGCTTTTGACCTCATGCCGGCATGAGCGAAGGCGCGCGAATTTTGCTGCCGCAATATCGACACGGACGCTATATTCTCTGCGCCAACCGTCCGCGCCCGCGTGCGGATAACCCTGCGTCTGCCAAGGAAAAATCATGATCCGTTTTGCGAGTAATCTTGTTGCCCTGTCCGCATCGCTTGTGCTGTTTGCCGCACCGGCGGTCGCGGGCCCGTTCGACTGCAGTGTCGTTTACGACGAGTACGACAGCTTCATGAACAAGAACTACCTGATCAAACCGGACGCCTATGTGCGGACGATTCAAGGCAAAATCTCGCAGGCCGAGACGGCAAATCAGGCCAACGCGCTGTTGTTGAGCCCGCGGCGTCTGGGCATGGGCGCCGCCGTCGTGCAGACCAACAAGAACGCTTACGGCAAGTTCCTGTTCTCGTGGAGCGGACGCGGCGATCTGCGCGGCACGCCCTTGCTCATCCTGCGCGACGTGACGACCTTCAAGAGCGTTCAGGACGGCAACGGCCGGCGCGCTTACCGGGAGATTCGGGTCAGCGCATCGCAAATGGTCGATCTTGATACGGGACGCGCGACCCAGGGCGAAGGCGCGGACATCCGCTACAACGCGTCCGACCCCAGGCAGATCGTGCTCGAGGCCATCAACGGGGCGAAAATCTCGTTCCCGATGGAGACGGCCTGCCGGCAATAGCGCTTTGCCCGCGCGACAGCCGGGCAGGCAGGCACAACATGGAGCATCCGGGGGCAGCCATTCATCTCCACTTTTCCGAAGCCGAGCTCGCCGAACGCCGGTCGAGGGCTTGCGCGGAACTTGCCGATAGCGGCCTCGACGCGCTGCTCATGTTCCGCCAGGAGAGCATGTACTACCTGACCGGCTACGACACGTTCGGCTACGTCTTCTTCCAGTGCCTCATCATGACCGCGGACGGGCGCACGGTGCTGCTGACCCGCGCGCCGGATCTTCGCCAGGCGCGATTCACCTCGGTGATTGACGATGTGCGCGTGTGGAAGGACGGCGCCGGCGCGGAACCCGTTGCGGACCTGAAGTCACTCCTCGACGAGACCGGATTGAAGGGAAAGCGGCTCGGCGTTGAGTACGACGCCTATGGACTGACCGCCGCGAACGGCAAGGCGCTCGACGCGGCTCTTGAAGGATTTGCGGCGCTGGAGGATGCCTCGGCCATCGTTTCACGCTTGCGGCTCATCAAGAGCGCGGCCGAGCTCGACTATGTGCGTCAGGCGGCGAAGCTTGCCGATACCGCCTGGGACGCGGCGCTGCGGACCGCAGCGCCCGGCGCATTCGAAGGCGACATCCTCGCCGCCATGCACGGCGCTATCCTGCGCGGCGGCGGCGACGATCCGGCCAACGAGTTCATTCTCGGCTCGGGTCAGGGCGCGCTGATGTGCCGCTACTATTCCGGGCGCCGGACGCTCGATGCCCAGGACAATCTCACCCTCGAGTTCGCCGGCACCTATCGCCACTATCACTCCTGCCTGTTTCGGACCGTTCGCATCGGCGCACCTTCAGCCCACCAGAACACGCTGCACGCGGCGGCCCGGGACGCCCTGCAGGCCTGCGAGGCCGCGCTCACGCCGGGGCGTACCGTGGGTGACGTATTCGACGCCCATGCGCGAAACCTGGATGACGCGGGGCTGGAGCGCTACCGGCTCAATGCCTGTGGCTACAGCCTCGGTACGACGTTCGCGCCGAACTGGATGGACTGGCCGATGGTGTATGAAGGCAATCCGGTCGTGCTCGCACCCGGAATGGTGTTCTTTCTCCACATGGTCATCTTCGACGACGATACAGGGACCCCGGCGTGTCTCGGGCGCACAAGTCTCGTCACGCCGTCCGGCGCGGAGCCCCTGTCGAAGGCCGATCTCGATCTACCGGTTATTGGTTCGGTTCGAGGCGGATGATCTGACCGTCGGGGGAATCCGTCAGCACATACAGATAGCCGTCCGGCCCGGTGCGCACGTCGCGAATGCGTTCCCCGAGATCATCCAGCAGCGTCTCCTGCCCTGCTTCCTTGTCGCCGTCCAGCTTGACCCGACGCAGATTGCGGTCCCTGAGAGCACCGACGAAGATGTCACCTTTCCACTCCGGGAACTTGTCGCCGTCATAGAAAGTCATTCCCGACGGGGCGATCGACGGCGTCCAGTGCAGCACCGACTGCTCCATCCCGGGCTTCTGTCTCTCATTGGTGATGATCGACCCGTCGTAGTTGATGCCGTGGGTTATTGCGGGCCAGCCGTAATTGGCGCCGGATTTCAGAATGTTGATCTCGTCGCCGCCCCTGGGTCCGTGCTCATGCGCCCAAACGACGCCCGTTTCCGGATTGATGGCCATGCCCTGAACATTGCGGTTGCCGTAGGTGTAGATTTCCGGAAGCGAATCCCCGCCGTTTGCAAACGGGTTGTCTTTCGGGATCGACCCGTCATCGTTCACGCGCGCAATCGTGCCCTGGTGGTTCTGGTTGTCCTGGGACCGCTGCATGCGCCCGCGATCGCCCATCGAGATGTAGAGTGTCCCGTCCGGCGCGAACACGAGGCGGGAGCCGAAATGCAGCCCACCCGAGAGCTTGGGTTTCTGGCTGAAGATCGTCTCGACGTCCTTCAGCGCGTTGCCTTCGAGCCGGCCGCGCGCGACGGCCGTGCCCTGCCCGCCGGAGCCCGGCTCGGCGAAACTCAAGTAAACCAGCCCGTTGTCGGCGAAACCCGGGTGCAGCACAACGTCGAGCAGGCCACCCTGACCGACTTCAACGATTTCCGGCAAGCCGGACACCGGTTCTGAAACGGTGCCGTCCGGCGAAACGATCCGCAGCCGCCCGGGTCGCTCGGTCACCAGCATGCGTCCGTCCGGCAGAAAGGCCAGACCCCACGGATGGGCGAGGCCCTTGGCCACGGATACCGTCCGATACGGCTTGTCCTGGGCGGATGCAACGCCACCGGCTGAGACGCACATAAGTACTGCTGCGGCACAAAGAACCACGCGAAATCCGGTCATCTACTCAAACCTCCATTTTTCACTTTAACGTACGACAATCTTCAACTCCGGCGCGTCACAATTGCGACATCGCCGGACCGCCCTTGGAATCTGTTGCCGTGTGCGCGGCCGCCCTTTACGTAGGGGCTCATGGGACAAACCAAAGGCGTAGTCGTCGCCGGTCACAAGATCACCGCAGAAGCGGCGTGCGAGGTTCTGCGCGAGGGCGGCAACGCCTTCGACGCGATCATTGCCGCCATGGTCACGGCGACGGTGCCGGAATTCGTGTTCTCCTCGATCGGTGGCGGCGGGCACCTCATGGCCAAGCCGGCCGGTCACAAGAACCCGATCTGCTACGACTTCTTCGCACAGACACCGCGCACCAAACGGCCGGAAACCGAGCTCGACTTTTACGCCATTTATGCCGACTTCGGTCCGGCGCGCCAGGAGTTCCAGATCGGCGCGGGCTCGACCGCCACCCCGGGTTTCATTCAGGGGCTCTATGCGATCCGCGATGATCTGGGCACCCTGCCGATCACCCGGCTGTTCGAGCCGGCTGTCCTCGCGGCACGTGAGGGGGTCACTGTCACCGAGCTGCATGCCTACCTTTACACGATCGTCGGCGCCATCCTGACCGCCAGCCCTTCGGCCGCGGCGTATTACGCACCGGATGGCAAGCTCCTCGGCGCGGGGTCGGTCTACCGGAATGCCGAGCTCGCCGACACGCTCGACTGCATGGCGCGAGAGGGTGCGCGGCTGTTCACCGAAGGTGAAGTGGCGCAGGCGATCGTCGCGCAGTCGCTGGAGCTTGGCGGCCATCTGACGGCGGACGACCTGCGACTTTACGCGGTCGAACGACGTACGCCGTTGAAATGGCCATACAGGGGCCACGACGCGTTGCTCAATCCTCCGCCCGCCGCAAGCGGCGCCCTGATTGCCTTCGGCCTTTCGTTGCTCGACCAACTGGTTTCGCAAGCCGCCGCTCCGGACCCGGTGCTTCTGGCGCGCGTCATGGAGGGAACCAACACCGTCCGCGAGGCCAGCGGCGGCGATCTCGACCGAATCGTTCACGAGGCGACCCTGTCGGAACACCTGGCCGCGCTTCAGGCCCACGCGCCCGCCACGCGCGGCACGACCCACATTTCCATCATCGATGGCGAGGGAAATGCCGCCGCCGCGACCATCACGAACGGCGAGGGTAACGGGTACATGGTGTCCGGGTGTGGTTTCATGCTCAACAACATGCTCGGCGAAGAGGATCTGAACCCGGGCGGATTTCATCGCTGGCGGCCCGATACGCGGCTCTCGACCATGATGGCGCCAACGATCGTCACCGGGCCAGACGGATCGCTGACCGCACTCGGTTCCGGTGGATCGAACCGCATTCGAACGGCGGTTCTGCAGGTCATCGTCAACCTGATCGACCGCGGCATGGATCTGGAGACGGCGGTCAACGCGGCGCGGCTACATGTCGAGCGCGACGGCACCGTGAGCTACGAGGAAGCGCCTTGGCACCTCATCTACTCCGAGGATGAACGGCAGGCCCTGCTCGAGGCGTATCCGGACGCGCAGGGATGGCCGGACGCCAACCTCTTTTTCGGTGGCGTCCACACGGCCCGGCGCGACGCGCAGGGCGGATTCCAGGGCGCCGGCGATCCCAGACGGGAAGGCGTTGCGGTGATCGTGTAGGTGACGTTGCTTCGGCGGCCGAACGGCTTACGGCTCCAGCTCGGCGTCCCAGTAGAGGTAGTCCATCCAGCTTTCGTGGAGGTAGTTCGGCGGAAACAGCCGTCCGTTGCGGTGCAGCTCATGCACCGTCGGGCGATACGGCTTCTGTGCCGGCCACATCTTGGCCTCGCGGGGCATCTTGCCACCCTTGCGCAGATTGCACGGCGCACAAGCGGCGACAACATTGTCCCAGCGCGTCAATCCTCCTTGCGAGCGCGGAACGAGATGATCGAACGTCAGATCGTTCGTCGCCCCGCAATACTGGCAGGAAAAACGGTCACGCAGAAAGACATTGAACCGTGTGAAGGCCGGGTAGAGCGCCGGCTTGATATACGTCTTGAGCGACACCACGCTTGGCAGCTTCATCTCGAACGACGGGCTGCGGATGGCGCGTTCATACTCCGAAACGATGTTCACGCGCTGGAGGAACACCGCCTTCACCGCGTCCTGCCAGCCCCACAGCGAAAGCGGGTAGTAGCTTAGCGGCCGGTAGTCGGCATTGAGAACAAGCGCGGGAAAATTCTCCGGCGACGCTGCTGCGGCATTCAACATCATACGGTCTCGCTCAATTCGAGATCCCGGCCGCCGGCAAGGGTAAACCGACTCACCTGGCTACCGGGCCATTTGCGAGCGCAATACTAGGCATGTGTGTCGTATCTGTGAAGGCCACGAGAATTTGAGTCCGTTTGGTGATTCAGGCCTCTTTGCCATAATAGTTGCGCAACGTGCCAACAACCGGCGCAGAGGCGCACAACGGTCGCATGAACGACGATGATCTGATCATAATTTTGAATGCTCTCACCGAACCGGTGTTCCTGGTTAATGCGGACAGGCAGATCACGATGGCCAATGACGCCGCAGAAGAGCTCTTCGGCGGCGAGCTGGCCGGACGGAACCTGGTTCACGCGATCAGGCATCCCGACGCGCTGGACAGCCTGGAAGAAGTGCTGCACGGCAAGACGCGATCCGAGGCGGTGATCTCCATGTCCGGACCCGTGCGCACCACCTACAAGGTGTCGGTCGTCCGGCTTGACAACGGCAAGGACGCCGAGGGCGGCGCGGTGCTCGGCCTGCACGATATATCACATGTTCTCGAAGCCGAGCAGATGCGAAGCGACTTCGTCGCCAATGTGAGCCATGAGCTGCGCTCTCCGCTTTCTGCCCTGAGCGGCGGGATCGAGACCCTCCAGGGCGCCGCCCGAAACGACCCCGAGGCGCAGGTCCGGTTTCTGGGCATCATGGAACGCGAGGCGGCCCGGATGAACCGGCTGATCGACGACCTGCTGTCGCTCTCCAGTGTGGAGGTCAACGAACGCGTCCGCCCGTCGGGACAAGTCAACCTTCTGGCTATCGTCGAGCGCGCAATCGCCGCGCTCGAAACGCAGTCCAAGGCAACGAAGAAGCCGATCCGGCTCGAGAAACCGAACATCGAGTGCAGGATTCTCGGCGACGAGGACGAACTGACGCAGGTTTTCCACAACCTGATCGACAACGCGCTGAAATACAGCCGCGAGAACAGCGAGGTCCGTATCACCATCGGCCGGCGTGATCAGGTGACAGGGCTTGCCGGGCCGGTGACCACTGTTGCCGTCACCGACCATGGTGACGGCATTCCGGCGGAACACATCCCGAGAATCACGGAGAGATTCTATCGGGTTGATACCAGCCGGTCGCGGGAGAAAGGCGGCACCGGGCTTGGTCTGGCGATCGTGAAGCACATCCTCAACCGGCATCGCGGGCGTCTCCTGGTGGACAGCGAGAAAGACGTGGGAAGCACGTTCACCGTATGCCTCCCGGATGAATCGCCGACGCAAGTCTCCTGAAAGCTCCCCGACTGTCACAAAACTGTAGTGAAACTGTCATAAATACGAAGCACCTGGTTTCTATGGGTAGCCCCGCTGGCGGCCACTCGAAGCGCGCCCCAGCAGCAATCACAGGAGTGCGTTCAACATGACTGGCAGAATCAAATTTTCTTCAATTCTCGCTGTCAGTGCCTTTGCGCTGACCGCGTATTCGGCTCCCGCCCTCGCGGGCCGTGACCACATCAAGATCGTCGGCTCCTCGACGGTCTATCCTTACTCTCAGGCTGTTGCGGAAGAGTTTGCCAAGACCACCGGCAAGAAGGCTCCGGTTCTGGAATCGACCGGCACCGGCGGCGGTATGAAGATCTTCTGTAAGGGCATTGGCGAGGAGCATCCGGACATCACTGGTGCCTCGCGCGCCATGAAGCAGTCCGAATGGGAAGATTGCGTCAAGAACGGCGTGAATGAAGTCACCGAAGTGCTGATCGGTTTCGACGGTCTGTCGGTTGCTCTTTCGCGCAAGGGCGCGGATTTCAACCTGACCAAGCCGCAGCTCTTCAAGGCGCTTTCCTCGAAGGTGCCGGTCGACGGCAAGCTGGTCGACAACCCCTACAAGAAGTGGAGCGACATCGACAAGGCACTGCCCGCAACCGACATCATCGTCTACGGTCCGCCCCCGACTTCGGGCACCCGCGACGCTTTCGTCGAGCTTGCCATGCACAAGGGCTGCGAGCAGCTTCCCTTCTTCCAGGCCAAGAAAAAAGAGCTCGACAAGAAAGCCTACAAGAAGCTGATCAAGGCCGACTGCACGCCGATGCGTCAGGACGGTCCGTTCATCGAAGCCGGCGAGAACGACAACCTGATCGTTCAGCGGCTCGAGGCCGACCCGAAAGCGCTCGGCATCTTCGGCTACTCGTTCCTGTTCGAGAACTCGGACAAGCTGAAGCCGGCCAAGGTCAATGGCGTCGAGCCGTCGTTCGAGACCATCGCCGACGGCAAGTACACGATCTCGCGCCCGCTGTTCTTCTACATCAAGAACGCGCACCGCAAGGTCATCCCGGGCATGGAAGAGTTCATCGCGGCATATGTCACCGATGACGCCATGGGTCCGGACGGCTACCTGAAAGAGCGTGGCCTTGTGGCGCTGGCCGACGACAAGCGCAAGAAGGTGCAGGACGCTGCCACGGGCAGCAAGGGCATGACCCGCTACACCAACTAACGCGCACGCGTATCGCGGGCCGGCCGCCAATGAAGATCGGCCGGCCCGACACCATTACGGCAGAGTTCAGTCCGCGCATTCCTGTTGGGCTTTGTGGGATGTGCGTGGCGGGGGCGACATTATGTTGACCACGGTATTCATAACGCTGCTGGCTATCACCGCAGCGGGCTATGTCATAGGACGGCAGCGCTCGTTCGCGGTCGTTCAGAACGCTCCCGAGAAGCTCCATTCCCGGCCCGTTTATCACGGCGCATTCGTCGCGGCTTGGATCGGCATCCCGGCTTTCCTTCTGGTTCTCGTCTGGCTTGCGCTGCAGGGCCCGGTCATCGAGGCAATTCTGGTCGACAGCCTGCCGGAGGACAAGATCAGAGGCCTGGCACCCGCACAAGTCGACCTGCTCGTCAGCGAGATCGAATCCGTCGCGGCCGGCAATATTTTCGGCCAGCCTGACGCTTCGGTATTCGAAGCAGCGGAGCGCCTCAACGCGTGGCGCGAAATTGCGCAATGGGCGATGTTCGTCTGCGCGGTCGCGGTGGGCATGCTCGGCCTCGCGCTGACCAGACAACGGATTTCCGAGCGGTTCCGCGCGCGCCACGGCGTCGAGCGCGTGATGAACATCATCATGATCGCCTGCTCCCTGATCGCGATCCTGACCACACTTGGCATCGTTATTTCCCTGTTGGTGGAAGCGTTGCGCTTTTTCGACCGTGTACCGGTCACCGAGTTTTTCTTTGGGCTGAACTGGGAACCGCAGATCCCCATCCGTGAGGATCAGGTCACCGCAGGCGGGGCATTCGGCGCGATACCGGTCTTTACCGGGACGCTCCTGATCGCGGCCCTCGCGATGCTTGTGGCCGCTCCTACCGGTCTGTTCTCGGCCATCTATCTGTCCGAGTATGCAAACCCGCGGGTGCGCGCGATCATCAAACCCATCCTCGAAGTCCTGGCCGGCATCCCGACGGTGGTCTACGGTTTTTTCGCGGTTCTCACCGTGGCCCCGGCCATGCGCAGTTTCGGCGAAATGCTCGGCATGGACATCGCGCCCAACAGCGCGCTTGCCGCCGGCGCCGTGATGGGCATCATGATCATCCCGTTCGTTTCCTCGTTCTCCGACGACGCCATCAACGCCGTGCCACACTCCATGCGGGAAGGCTCCTATGGGCTGGGCGCGACGAAGGGCGAGACCATCAAGAACGTTTTGCTGCCCGCGGCATTGCCGGGAATCATGGGCGGTATCCTTCTCGCAGTCAGCCGCGCCATCGGCGAGACCATGATCGTCGTCATGGCGGCCGGCCTGATCGCAAGGCTGACGGCCAACCCGTTCGAGGCCGTGACCACCGTCACGGTCCAGATCGTCACCTTGCTGATCGGCGACACCGAATTCGACAACCCGAAAACGCTCGCCGCTTTCGCGCTTGGACTGGTGCTGTTCGTCGTGACCCTTGGGCTCAACGTATTCGCACTCAGGATCGTCCAGAAGTATCGAGAAAAATATGAGTGACATCGCACCGACAAACAACGCCCCGAGCTACTGGGGGTCTGACAAGCACAAGCGTACGCTTGCGCGCCGTCACGCGGCAGACAAACGCTTGCAGTTTTACGGGATGGCCGCAATCGGCACGGCGATCCTTCTGCTCGGCATCCTGGTCACCTCGCTCGTCAGCACCGGTTACGTCGCCTTTGTCCAGAGCAAGGTCCAGCTTGAGATTCCGCTCGACAGCAGCAAAATCAACGCAAATGATCCTGGCGCCGCGAACTACAGGGTTATCGTGCGCAACGCGTTCCGTACCCTGTTTCCCGATGTCCAGGGCGCACGCAACATCCGGAATGTCGACAGGATCCTGAGCTCCGAAGCGCGGTTCATCGTGCGCGACTACGTGGTTGCCAACCCCGACATGATCGGAAGGACGGTAACCCTGGACCTGCCGCTCTCCGACCCGTTCGACCAACTCAACAAGGGCGTCATACCGTCCGTGGTCGAAGCCCTGACCCGTCGCGAGATCGACCTGTTCAGAACCCTTGTGAACCGGAATGTGGTGAGCGTCGAAGACGGGCGCACGGTGGTTCAGATCGACGCGTTCGTCGATCCGGAGAAAGTTCTGCCGGACAACCTCGCCTTTGGTGACTATTCATCAATCGTGAAGGAAGGAATGCGGACCTACTTCCTGCAACGCGGCGCCGATACATCGGACTCCCTGCTGGCGCCGGACGCCGGGGATGCGCTCAAGGCCTATGTGGAAGCGAACCCGGATTCGATCGGAAAAACGGTTCAGGTCAAGGTGCCGCTGGCTTCCGATTACGATGCGATCTTCAAGGGTGAAGTGCCCATGAAGACCAATCCACGATTTGCCTCGGAAGAGCAGATCAAGGCCTTCAACTCCCTCGAGATTCGCGGCTTGATCAGCACCCCCTTCAACACGGAGCTGTTCGTGAATTCGGACAGCCGCTTCCCCGAACAGGCCGGTCTTGCCGGTGCAATTGTCGGCTCGTTCTACTTGTTGCTGGTCTGCTTCCTGATCTCGTTCCCGATGGGCATCGCGGCGGCCATCTATCTGGAGGAGTTCGCCCCGACCAACCGGTTTACCAACCTCATCGAGGTGAACATCAACAACCTGGCGGCCGTGCCGTCTGTGGTGTTCGGCCTGTTGGGACTTGCCGTGTTTCTCGGCTTCTTCAATTTGCCGCGCTCCGCGCCGCTGGTCGGCGGCATGGTCCTGTCGCTGATGACATTGCCGACAATCATCATCGCGACGCGCGCCGCGCTCAAGGCCGTTCCGCCGTCAATCCGCGAGGCGGCCCTCGGCGTCGGCGCCTCGAAGCACCAGGTGATCCTGCATCACGTGTTGCCGTTCGCAATGCCGGGCATACTGACCGGAACGATCATCGGTCTTGCGCAGGCACTCGGTGAGACGGCGCCACTGCTGCTGATCGGCATGAACGCCTTCATCACCTCGGCGCCCGGTGGTGTCCTGGAGCCGGCGACGGCGCTGCCGACACAGATCTATAGCTGGGCCGACAGCCCCGAACGCGGTTTCGTTTCGCGTACTTCGGCGGCAATTCTGGTGTTGCTCGGCTTCCTGGTGGCGATGAACGCACTCGCGATTTTCCTCCGCCAGCGGTTTGAACTGAAGTGGTAATGACGTGTAAATGATGGAGGCTGCTTCCATGGAAGCGAAAGCACAGCTTGAACCAGAAACCGCCGAGGCGAAACCACGCAGAGCGCGAAAGCCCGCGGCGAAGACGTCGACGAAAGCTGCGACCGAGATGAACGAGACCGCGCCCAAGGTCATAGACGAACACAAGATGATGGCGAACGGCGTCAACGTGTTCTACGGCGACAAGCAGGCGCTGTTCGATGTCGACCTCGACATCCCGGACCAGTCCATTACCGCGTTGATCGGTCCCTCCGGTTGCGGCAAGTCCACGTTTCTTCGTGCGCTCAACCGGATGAACGATGTCATCGAAGGCTGTCGGGTGACGGGCATGATCAGCCTCGATGGCGAGGACATCTACGCGCCCGGCGTCGATCCCGTGCAACTGCGCGCACGCGTCGGCATGGTCTTCCAGAAGCCGAATCCGTTCCCCAAGTCGATCTTCGACAACATTGCCTACGGACCGAAAATCCACGGCATGGCAACGTCGAAGTCCGATATGGAGGAGATCGTTGTTTCAAGTCTGAAGCGGGCCGGCCTTTACGAAGAGGTCAAGGATCGGCTCAACGAACCGGGCACCGGGCTTTCCGGCGGGCAGCAGCAACGCCTGTGCATCGCCCGTGCGATCGCCGTCAGCCCCGAAGTGATCCTGATGGACGAGCCCTGCTCGGCACTCGATCCGATCGCGACCGCGCGCATCGAGGAACTGATGGATGAGCTCAAGGAGAACTTCACGATCATCATCGTGACGCACTCCATGCAGCAGGCCGCGCGTGTGTCGCAACAGACCGCGTTCTTCCACCTCGGCAATCTTGTCGAGTACGGCGCCACCGAAGAGATCTTCACCGCCCCGAAGGACGAACGGACGGAGAGCTACATCACCGGTCGCATCGGCTAGGAGACGACCCAATGGAACAGGAACACATCGTCAAATCGTTCGACGAGGATCTCAACAATATCGAGAACCTCATCATCGAGATGGGTGGCCTGGTCGAAAAGCAGATCAGCGACGCCGCGACGGCACTCACCCGTCGCGATGTCGAGTTGGCGGATGCCGTCATAGCCGCCGACAAGAGGATCGATTCGCTCGAAGCCGAGATCGACGTTGCCGTCGTGCGTATCCTCGCGAAACGGCAGCCCATGGCACAGGACCTGCGCGCCGTGGTCGTGGCGCCCAAGATCGGTTCCAACCTCGAGCGGATCGGCGACTATTCGAAAAACATTGCGAAACGCACCAGCGTGCTGGCCAAGACCCAGCGTATCGGCTCGGCAACTTCGACGATCGAGCGGATGTGCGAGATGGTCCAGCACATGGTGAAGGATGTATTGGACGCTTACGTGTCCCGAAACCAGGATCAGGCCAGCGATGTGCGGCTGCGCGACGAAGACGTCGACCAGATGCACAACACCCTGTTCCGTGAATTGCTGACCTACATGATGGAAGACCCGCGCGCCATCACGCCGTGTATGCACCTCCTTTTCATCGCCAAGAACGTGGAAAGGATGGGGGACCATACCACCAGCATAGCCGAGCAGGTCCATTACATGGTCAGCGGTGAAATCTTTGATGAGGAGCGCCCGAAGAGCGATGCCACCAGCACCACCTTCATTGAGCCCGACGCGGCAGAATAGCGACGTCGAGGCCGGCGGACGGCTGATGACCGGCGCGTCAGATCCCCTTGTTCTGATCGTGGAAGACGAGCCGGCTCAACTCGAAGTCCTGACATACAATCTCGGTTCTCAGGGCTTTCGCCACGCCCATGCGGGCGATGGCGAGGAAGCCTTGCTGATGATCGACGAACTGCAGCCGGATCTGATCATCCTCGACTGGATGCTTCCGAGCCTTTCCGGCATCGAGGTCTGCCGCAGGCTGAAGAACCGCAGCGATACGAAGCATATCCCGATCATCATCCTCACCGCGCGCGGTGAGGAGACGGACCGCGTGCGCGGTCTGGAAACCGGCGCGGACGACTATGTGGTCAAGCCGTATTCGGTCAAGGAGTTGATCGCACGCGTACGCGCCATGCTGCGCCGGACACGTCCGGCCGGCGTCGGCGAGACGCTCGAGTTCGGCGATATCCGGCTCGACCCGGAGCAGCACAAGGTGATGCGCGGCGGACGCACCATTCGCCTCGGTCCGACGGAATACCGGTTGCTGACCACCTTCATGGAGAAACCGGGCCGGGTCTGGAGCCGCGAGCAGCTCATCGACCGCGTCTGGGGCCACGACAGCTATGTCGACCTCAGGACAGTCGACGTCCATGTGGGACGGTTGCGCAAGGCGCTGAACCGGAACAATGCCGCAGATCCGATCCGTACGGTGCGCGGCGAAGGCTATTCGCTGGATCTCGAGTACTAGAGCCTCGAGTTTGTCGTCGATGAACCGCGCGGTCAGGCCGGCTGGGCGTTTTTCTGCGACCGCTTGATACCGTAATACGACCACAGCATGCGCGCCGCGACGCTGCGCCAGGGCCGCCAGCGCTCGGCAAGGGCCGTCATTTCCGCTTCGTCCGGAATGTCCGCCAGACCGCACGACTCCTGCGCCGCGTAACGCAGCGCGAGGTCGCCCGGCGCCCAACCGTCGGCGCGGCCGAGACAAAACATGATGTAGATGTCCGCCGTCCAGGGTCCGACGCCCTTGAGTGCCGTCAGCATCTCCTTGATGTGTGCGTCGTCGGCCCGTTCCAGCGCGTTCAGTTCGAGCTCACCCGACGCGACCGCCTCGGCGATGCCGGTCAACGTTCGAACCTTGCTTGCCGAAAGCCCGCAGCGGCGCAGGGTCGGGTTGCGCTTGCGCAGGAACGTCTCCGCATCGAGAGGCTTCACGGCCCGTTCCAGACGGCCCCAGATGGCGGATGCGCTCGCCACCGAAAGCTGCTGGCCGACGATGATCCGGGCAAGGCCGGGAAACCCGTTTTCCCGCCGCCGCAGCGGCGGCTCCCCGGTGACCGCGTACACATCCGCCATGTGCCGGCAGGCCTCCGCGAGCGCGGCGGTCGCCTCGGCGATATCGGCCTCGGTTTCTATGACACGGTGGCTCATGTTCTTGCCGTGAAAAAGGCCTGGTTCAGCCGGATGGTGACCTCCGGCACGCGCGCGCACTATAACGCGAAGATGAGCGATCGCATCTTCCGATTTGCGCCGAGCCCGAACGGCCACCTGCATCTCGGCCACGCGTATTCGGCGCTGGTCTCGTTCGACATGGCGCGCGAGGCGGGCGGACGCTTCCTGCTGCGGATCGAGGACATCGATGTCGCACGCTGTCGCCCCGATTACGAAGCGCAGATGCTGGACGACCTTGCCTGGCTCGGGCTCGAGTGGGAGACGCCCGTGCGGCGCCAGTCGGAGCATTTCGACACCTACCGGGCATCTCTCGAAAGGCTCGGTGAAATGGGGCTGCTGTATCCGTGCTTTGCGTCGCGCAAGGAGATCGCCGCGCACACCCCGCCCGGCCGCACCGACCCCGACGGCGCGCCGCTCTATCCGGGACTGCACAAGGGCCTTTCCGATGAGGAGGTCGCGCGCCGCAAGCAGGCGGGCGAACCGTTCGCGCTGCGGCTCGACATGGAGAAGGCCCTGGCCGTGGCGGGCAACATGTCCGCGGACATCCTGGGGTTTCAGGAGATGTCCCGCGCCATGGATCGATCCGAGATGATCGCGATCGAGCCGACCCGGTGGGGTGACGCTGTCATTGCCCGCAAGGACGTGCCCACGAGTTATCACTTGTCGGTCGTTGTCGACGATGCCCTGCAGGGCGTCACCCATGTCACCCGCGGCCGCGATTTGTATGCCGCGACCGACATTCATCGGCTGCTTCAGATCCTGCTCGGCCTGCCCGCGCCGCTCTACCACCATCATCCGCTTCTGAAAGCCAAGGATGGCCGCAAACTCTCCAAGAGCCACCGGGACAAGAGCCTGAAGAGCCTGCGCGACGAAGGCGCGACACCTCGGGACATCAGGAAGATCGTGTTTGGCGATGGATCGCACACGCCAATCGAGAGCCGGAATTGACTCGGATTTGGTCGAAAAAGCTCCAGACCTTAAGCAAACCTTAACGGCGCTGCCCGATGATGGCGCACGAGTTGAAAGTAGTCCGCGTGATGTCCGACCAAAGCGCCCCACCGACAGCAAACCCGGCAGCGCCTGACGGGAACCGAATCGCCATGCTCGAGCGCGAACTCGCGCGCGAGCGGGATGCGCGCGCCATAGCCGAGGCGGCAAGCAAATCCAAATCGGAGCTTCTCGCGACGGTCAGCCACGAGGTGCGCACGCCCCTGGGCGCCATCATATCGATGGCCGATCTGCTTCTGCGCACGTCGCTTGATACGCAACAGCATCAATATGCCGAAACCCTTCAGCAGTCGGGCCGTGCGCTTCTCGCCGTGCTCAACGAGGTGCTTGATTATTCCAAGCTCGAAGCCGGCCGGTTCGACCTCGAGGTCGTGCCGTTCGATGTTCCCGATCTGATCGACGGCGTCGAGGCCGAGCTGATCGCGCGGGCACAGGAAAAGGGACTTTCCGCGCAAGTGGACCTTGCCGACGGCTTTCCGCAAAGGCTGTGCGGCGATCCCGTTCGCATTCGGCAGATCCTGAACAACCTGATCGACAACGCGTTGAAATTTACCGACCACGGCTCGGTCCATATCAGAGCCGGCTATGGGCGGGACGGGGATCAGGTGGTGCTTCGCTTCGAGGTTTGCGATACGGGCGTCGGCCTCACCCGCGAGCAGATCTCCCGGCTGTTTGAACCCTACGCGCAGGCCGACAGCTCGGTCGCCGTGAACTACGGTGGAACGGGACTGGGGCTGACGATCGCGCGCCGGCTTGCAAGGCTCATGGGCGGTGATCTGGGGTGCGAAAGCTCGCCCGAGACCGGAAGCATGTTCTGGTTCACGGTGCGCGTGCGAGACGCCAGTGTGTGCGGCGGCAGGCCGACCGGAACGCAAAGCGGACTATCGTCCGGTGCGCCGGCGCCGCTGGGGCCGCTCAAGGGTCACGTTCTCATTGTCGAAGACAATGACGTCAACCAGATGCTGATCGCGGCCTATCTCGACCAGTTCGGCCTGACCTATGACACCGCCGTAAACGGCCAGGAAGCCGTGCGCATGGTGCAGGAACGCCACTACGACGTGGTTCTGATGGACGTGATGATGCCGGTCATGGACGGGCTTGCCGCCACAAAGCACATCCGGGCCCTCGACGGGCCGCTGGCGAGCCTGCCGATCATCGCCCTCACCGCCAACGCGATGAAGGGTGACCGCGAGACCTATCTCGCATCCGGCATGGACGGGTACATCTCCAAGCCGTTGAGCGCGGCCGATCTGTTCACGGCGTTGTCGGAGTACATTCCCATCAACGCCCAGGCGAATGCGGCCGACGGATAGCTGCCGCGACCACCGCTCACCTGCGCTCGGCGAGCCAGATCCCGCCCAGGACCAATGCGAGCGCGACCGCGTGATAGATCTCGAACGCCTCGCCGAGATAGACGACGCTGAGTATCGACGCGAACACCGGAACGAGGTTCACAAAGACGCCGGCGCGGCCGGGCCCGATGAGTTCAACGCCTCTGATATAGAAGATCTGCGCCATGAATGACGGCAGCAGCGCGATCAGTCCCACGAGCACCCAGCCCGTTGGTGTCGGCATCTGGAAATCGCCGAATGCGTATTCCGTTGCCGCGAGCGGGATGGAAGCGGTGAACGCCGACGCCGCCATCACCGTGAAGAGCGCCAGCGCGCCGGCATCGGGACGGCGTGACAGTCCCGTCGTGTAGGCGGCGTAGAAGGCACACGCCAACAGCATCAGCAGGTCGCCCTGGTTGATCGCGAATGCGGCAAGCCGCGCGAGTTCGCCCTCGGAGACGACTGTCACCACTCCGATCAGAGTAACGAGCACACCGACGACCTGAAAGGCGGTGACGGGCGTCCCGAAAATCACCAGGACGCCGATCAGCACGAATACCGGGATCGAGCCCTGAAGAATGCCGATGTTCACCGCGGTCGTGAGGTGCGCGGCGGAATAGAACAGCGCGTTGAAGCCGGTAAAACCGAGGATACCCATCAGGCACAGAAACGGCAGCCGGCGACGCAGGACGGGCCAGTCCCGTTTCAGTTGCGGGCCCGCGACACAGAGCAGGAGCGCCAGGCTGAAGAGCCAGCGCAGCGAGACCAGCAGCATCGGCGAAACCTCGCCGACGGCGAGTTTGCCGAAAATCGCATTGCACCCCCACATCAGGGCGGTGAGCGTCAGCAGAATATATGCGAGGACATTCGTCCTCGTTTCGGTCAGAGGCTGGCCTCGGGGGGTCAAGGCTAGTTCGCCTTCGTCAGCGCCCGTGAGACGATTTCATCGGCAATCGGCAGGGCGGACGTGGCCGCCGGCGACGGCGCATTGCACACATGCAGGCTGCGCGAGGTTTCCAGGAACAGGAAATCGTCGACCAGGTTTCCGTCGGCCGAAACGGTCTGCGCCCGGATGCCGGGCTCCTTCGGCTCCAGGTCGCTCAGTGTGAGCGAGGGGCAGTATTTGCGGCAGCGTTCAAGGTAAACGCTCTTGGAAATCGAGCCGCGCAGTTCGTAGAGACCGGCGGCGGCAAAGCGTGCCATCAGCTTGTAAAAGCCCGGAAAACGCATCATGTCCGCCATGTCCTGGGGGACCGGATAGTTTCCGGAATAGGTCTCGCGCCCGAACGACAACACCGCGTTCGGTCCGACGCTCAGCGAGCCGTCGATATGCCGGGTCAGATGGACCCCGAGAAACGGCAGGCTTGGATCGGGCACCGGATAGATCAGACGTTTCACCAGGTTCGCGCGCTGGCGATTGACCTCGTAGTACTCGCCGCGGAACGGCAGCACACGGAAATCGATGTCGATCCCCGACATCATGGCGAGCCGGTCTCCCTGCAGACCGCCGCAGACGACGAGCGTGCGCGCCGTGACGGCATCCGAGTTGGTCTCGACCGTGATCTCCGAGTCGCGCTCGACGATCCCGGTGACGGTCTGGCCGGTCCTGATCTCCCCGCCGGCGGAACGGATATCCTCCGCGAACTGCTCGCAGATCCTGGCGTAGTCGACGATACCGGTGGCGTGCACCAGCAGCGCCGCCATCCCCGCAACGTTCGGTTCGATCTCCCTCATGCGGTCAGCGGAGATCCGTTCATAGTCGAGGCCGTTGGCTATGACACGCTCCTCCAGCGCCTTGAGCCTTTGCACCTCGTCCGCATCGGTCGCGACAATCAGCTTGCCGCATCGCTCGTAAGGAATGCCGTGATCCTCGCAGAACCGGATCGTGCGCTCGGCCCCCTCCTTGCAAAGCCGCGCTTTCAGGCTGCCCGGCTGGTAGTACACGCCGGCATGGATGACACCGGAATTGTGGCCGGTCTGGTGCCGCGCGAGGCCTGACTCCTTCTCAAGAACGACCAGGCTCGCGCCCGGGCGCTCCTGAAGCAAACGATATGCACTGGCGAGCCCGAGGATCCCGCCGCCAACAATAATGTAGTCGTACATGATGAAACCGCTGTGAGGGACAGCGTTGAATGACACAGAATGCGGAACGACTGCAAGTAACGTGTAGCGCAGCCTCAAACCGGCGGAATCTGCTTGCCGAGAAGGATGAGAAGGATCGTCACCGAGATGATGGAAAGCACCGTGCCGAAGGCGACGGCGGCCGATATGGAGCCTTTCGCCACGTCGTAACGGCTCGCGAACAGGAACGCGTTGGCGCCCGGCGGACAGGCGGCGAAAAGCACGGCCACGCCGGCCCAGACCGGCGGCAGCGTAAAGACGTGAAACGCCATGATCCACACGAGCGCCGGGAACACGGCCAGTGAAAGCACACAGATCACGGCGACGGTCAGGACCTGGCCCTGCAGCCGGAAGGCGGTGAGGCCAAGCCCCAGCGCCACCAGTGATGCCGGGATCGCGGCCTGGCCGAGCAGCGAGATCATCTTGTCGGGTATCGGATGAAGGCCAAGACCCGTCGCCCGCCACGCGAGTCCCGCGACAAGGCTGAGGATCAACGGGTTCTTGATCAAGCTCAGGACGAGTTCCCTGGCCTGGCGGGACCACGTCACCTCGTCACGCTCCGTGACCAGCTCGACGTGGAAGGTCGCCGCTGACCAGAACAGGGGCGAACTGATCGAGATGATGATCGCGATCGGCGTCGCCGCCTCCGGACCGAACCGGTCGAGCGCGAGCGGGATGCCCAGCATGACGACATTGCCGAAGGTCGACCCCATGGCAATCGCCGCGCCGTCGCGCGCCGAACGGCGCAGCAGGAAACGCGTGGCCAGCGTCGCTGTCAGCCACAGCAGCGCGGCGGCAAGATAGAAACTGCCCCACATGGCGAGCGGCGACGCGCCTTCCGGCATGTCCGCGGTCACCATCATGCGAAACAGAAGCGCGGGAACGGCGACGATGAAGACGAACTCCGCCAGACCGTTGCCGGCTTCCTCGCTCATGATCGAGTAGCGCGACAGCAGAAAGCCGAGCACAATCAGGCCGAACACCGGCGCAACGATGAGGACGACGTCATACATGCGCTTGGGTTAGATCACCGGACACGGATGGGCAAGCAAACCGAAAGGCGAATTGCGCAAGCTGCGCATCGGGTCTAGGCGGCGACCGTGTTCTTCAGCGTGCCGACACCGGACCATGTGATCTCCAGTTCATCACCGGGCACGAGAAACCGTTGCGGCTGGCGCGAACCTCCGGACCCCTCGGGTGAACCGGTCGAGATGATATCGCCCGGCTTCAGGTGCATGATCGTCGAGGCGTAGGCCACCAGTGTCGGAATGTCGAAGATCATCGACGCCACAGTCGTGTTCTGGACCACCTCGCCGTTGAGACGCGTGTGCAATTCGATGCCAAAGGGATCGTCGATTTCGTCGGCCGTAGCCATCCACGGTCCGCAGGCCCCTGACGCTACGAAGTTCTTGCCGGCCGTGACGGAGTGCTTCTGCCAGTCGCGCACGGAGCCATCGTCCATGATGGTGTAACCGGCAATATGATCGAAGGCGTTCTCCTTTCGGATATGCCGGCCCTCCATGCCGATCACGAGCACCAGTTCCCCTTCATAGTCGAAACTGTCGCGCGGGCCTTCGGGCGGGTATTCGAGGTCCTCCAGATGCCCGACCAGGCTGCCCTCGGCTTTCAGGAACATGGTGATGTTCTCCGGCGGCGGCATTTCGCCGTGAACGGGGTGGCGCTTGGGATAGTTGACGCCGATGCAGATCACTTTCTCCGCGTCGTGAAGGGGCGGCAGAAAGCGGATACCGGACAGGTCGAGGACCGCATCACGCCCGTCAGCCCAGCTCGCGAGCTCGGTCAGCGCGTCACCTTCGAGAACCGCGCGAATGCTCGGGTAACGGGCGGCAAAATCGCCCTCAACCGGGATTGCGGTCGCGGTCTCGGCGGGCCCGTCGGCACCGGCCGCAACGACGGCGTATCCGTGATCCGTGCCCTGCCGGTAGCTCACCAGTTTCATCTCATACCCCCCGATGTGCTTGACGCGATGGCGCGCCCATGGTGTTGGGACGCAACAAAGACGTTTCGCCAGACAATTGCAACCGGACGCGCTCCATGCCCCAAGACGTGATCTACCTGAACGCCGCGAGCCACGGATTGCCGGACGACGCCGTCCGGCGGCGCATTCTCGCCTATGTGCAACGCGAAGCCGAGGTGGGGCCTGTTCACGCCGCACGCGAGGTCGAGCAGGAGATCCTGACCGTCCGCGAGAAGGCCGCCGATCTTGTCGGCGCGCAGGGCGAAGACGTGGCCTTCACGCAAACGACCATGAGCGGGTGGTCGGCGGCCGTCGCCGCCCTCCCCCTCAAGGGACGCCGCATTCTCGTAACACCCGATGAGTGGGGCGAGTGCGCGCAAATGCTCGCCCAGTTGGGCAAGGCGCGCGACATACAGCTTGAAGTCATGGCGACCACGGCAGACGGTGATATCGATGTCGCCGCGGTGAAGGCATCACTCGACGACGACGTGGCCGCCGTCAGCATGCCGATGGTCTCAAGCCTGCGCGGCAGACGGCTGCCGGTCGAGCAAATCGGCGCCCTGCCCCGGCCCGATCACTGCTTCTTCATCGTCGATGGCGCACAGGCACTCGGGCAGATTTCGGTCGATGTCGACAAGATCGGCTGCGACGTGTTCGCGGCGACGGCACGCAAATGGCTGCGCAGCGCGCGCGGAACGGCGATCCTCTATGTCCGGCGGTCAGCGCTGGAGCGCATGGACCCCCTTCCGGTTCTGGACGCATCGGCGCGTCAGGTAGGGAGCGAGGCCCCGCGCGCGGGCCGGTTCGAGTCCTTTGACTTCGTGGTCCCCTTGCGTTTGGCCTTTGGCGCGGCGATCGATGTCCTCAACGCGCGCGGCATGGCAGCACTGCAGGAGACCGTTCGCGGACATGCGCGCCATGTGCGGAACCGCATCGACAGCGCGGGCCTCGAACTTGCCAGTCCACCTGATCCGCAATCCGGCATCACCAGTTTTCTTCTGCCAGGCGAAGCGATCGAGCATGTATCGCAGCGCCTTGCCGCCAAGGACATTCTCGTGAAACTGCCGCCGGCATCCGATGAGCCGTTGCGGCCCGGGCCGTCAAACGGCGCGGTTCTGATGCGCGTCTCCCCGCACGTGTACAACACGTCAGGCGAGATCGATGCGCTGTTCGATGAAATCGCCGCCGCGGCGTAGCCGCCGGAAAGCTTGTTCCTCGCAGCATGTTGGGACATGATGCGGCCAGCAAGGATCTGGACCCCGCCTTTCGTTCCCGTCATGAAGCTCGATTTCTCCACACTTTTCTGGATCTTCATCATCCTGATGGTGCTGCAGCCGCTCGTCATGACGCGTATCCTCGCCATGCGCCGCGCCGATGCGATCCGCCGTCTGGAGAAATCGCGCGGAACCCGCGTCATCACCATGATCCACAGGCAGGAGAAACGCAGCCTTTTCGGGTTCTCCGTGGCGCGCCACATCGACATGGAGGACGCCCAGACGATCATTGCGGCGATCAAGGAAACGCCCAAGGATGTCCCCATCGATCTGATCATTCACACGCCGGGCGGCCTGGTGCTCGCCGCCATGCAGATCGCCCGTGCCGCCGAGGCGCATCCGGCAAAGGTCACCGTGTTCGTGCCCGTGTTCGCCATGTCCGGCGGCACGCTCATTGCGCTGGCAGCCGACGAGATCGTGCTCGGCGAGTTTTCGGTGCTCGGCCCCATCGATCCGCAACTGATGGGCTTCCCGGCCGCCAGTATCGTCGCCGCACGCGACGCCAAGCCAGTGGACAAGGTGTTCGACCTGACGCTGGTTCTGGCCGACGTCAGCGAAAAGGCGCTGGCGCAGGTGAAGCAGGGCGCGGTCGAGCTGATGACGCCGCGCATGGACAAGGCCCCGGCGCAGAAGCTTGCCGAGAAGCTCGCCGGCGGCCATTGGACCCATGACTACGCGCTGACCGCGGATGAGGCGAAATCCATCGGTCTTCCGGTGGAGGTCGGCATGCCCCAGGAAGTGCTCGAACTGATGCGGCTCTACCCTTCGCCCGTTCAGAGCACGGGCGTCGAATATCTGCCGATCGACATCCCGGGGCGGCGCGGACGCAGCTAGAGCCTTGCACAGGCGCTTACGGGCGCCCGGACACGTAGCCACCATCGACGGGCAGGATGTGGCCGGTCACGAACTTCGCTTCGGCGAGATAGACGAGCGCGTCCGCGACCTCTTCCGGTTCGCCGACGCGGTTCATCATGGCCATTGCGGCAAAATCGTCGACGTCCATGCCGTCAAAAAGTGGTGTTCGCACGATGCCCGGCGCGACGGCGTTGACCCGGATATTCTTGGGGGCGAGCTCCGCCGCCAGATTGACCGTCAATGCGTGCACGCCGCCCTTGGTCACAAGAGGCGCGGTCGCGGGCACACCGGTGCTGGCGTGGTCGATCAGGGTGGTGCCGATATTCACGATTGATCCGCCGCCCTGCTTCAGCATCTGGCGCACAACCGCCTGGCTCGTGAAATAGGTGCCCTTGAGGTTGCCGTCGATGTAGCTGTTGAGATCCTGTTCGGTGACGTCCACGAACGGCTTCACGCCGAAGGTACCGGCGTTGTTGACGAGAACGTCAACGCTGCCGAAACGCTCAAGCGCCACGCGCACCATCGCCTCGCCCGTTTCCGGGTCACCGATATCGCCTTGAACGATTGCGACCTTTTCCGGCGCGCCGAGTTCACTCGCCGCCGCCTCGAGCTTGTCGGCGGACCGGCCATTGATGACGACGTTATAACCTCGGTCGAGAAATGCGCGTGCCGCGGCATAGCCGATACCGGTGGCGCCGCCGGTGATCAGTGCAGTTCCGTTTTGTGCTGACATGACAGTGTTCCTTCTGACAGTTCGTTTCATCCTACGACGGGTCATGAACCCGCGGTGTCGCCGTTGACATAGTCAGCAAGCCAATAAACAAAAAATATCAATTTATTCTCATATTGATCATTTTTGTTTATCATCAACGGATGATCACGTTCGAGCAACTCCGCGTCCTGCAGGCGATCGTCACCCACGGCACGTTCCGGGCCGCGGCCAAAGCCCTGAACAAGTCCCAACCCGCGCTCAGCGCCATGATCAGGAACCTCGAGGCTGAGTGCGGTTTTTCGCTGTTCTCACGTGACACCTACCGGCCGGAACTGACCCGTCAGGGGCGGGTGTTCTACGACCGGGCGGTCGCAACCCTTCGGGAAGTGGGCCGTCTGAATGCGCTCGCCGGGCGTCTGTCGGGAAAAGAGGAACCGGAGGTCTCGATCGCGATCAACACCATCTATTGCGTGCGGCCGCTTATGCCGACGCTGAAGCATATCGATGAAGCCTTTCCCGCCACCCGCCTGAACGTCACAACCGAGGTTCTCGGCGGCGCGATGGAAGCCCTTCGAGAGGGCACGATCGACATTGCGTTGACCACCGATACCGACTTCGAGCCGGCGACAATGGAGCTTCTGCCGTTCGACACCGTGCGCATCATTCCCGTGGCGCGTCCGGATTTTGCGCCGGCCGCCGACGGGCGGTTCAACACGGTCGATGATATGCGGGATTATGTGCAGGTCCTCGTGGCAGATTCCAGCGCCGGTGACAGACGCCAGTCGTGGGACGTTCTGCCCGAAGTGCGGCATTGGGTGGTTTCCGACGTGGAAGCCAAGAAGAACCTCATCCTTGGCGGATTGGGATGGGGCGGCCTGCCGGAATATACGGTTGCGGACGAACTCGCCTCCGGCGAGTTGATGCGGATCCATGTCGAGGGCTTCGACATTCGAACCTCGCAGCTTTACGTGATCCGCCGCACGGACGCGGCGGTCGGCATCGTCGCGGACGCGCTCTGGCAGGCGCTGAGAAAAGTGTCGGCGGAGCGGCGGACCCCATAGACCCCAGGGCCGCGCGGTCGACACACCCTCCATGAGCGCATATAACAGCCCTGCCCGCCATCAGGCGGGCACGTTCTCGGGGCGGGGTGGAAGTCCCCACCGGCGGTAAGCGCGCCGAACGCGCAAGCCCGCGAGCGCTCTTCGGATTTTCCCGAAGAGGTCAGCAGATTCGGTGAGAATCCGAAGCCGACGGTCACAGTCCGGATGGAAGAGAGCGAAGTTGGCATCGCCCGCGCCTGCGCGGGCCCTGCCGTTTCGTACGCCCTGATTCTTGTCTCTGGCTTAAGGAGAACCGACATGAATCAGAGCTCCCAGAATACCACTGAAACTATCCGGGTCGCCTTTGTGCAGGCCCGCTGGCATGCGGATATCGTCGACGAGGCATGCAAGGCGTTCATCGCCGAGCTTGGCAAGCGGACGAACCGGACAAGCCAGGTCGATGTCTACAACGTGCCGGGCGCCTTCGAAATTCCCCTGCAAGCCCGCATGCTGACCCGCGCGGCACCCTATGACGCCATCGTCGCCTGTGCGTTCGTCGTCGACGGCGGCATCTATCGTCATGAGTTCGTCGCCGAAACCGTCGTCAATGCCCTGATGCAGGTGCAGATGGAAACCCACGTTCCCGTGCTGTCGGTGGTGCTCACGCCGCACCATTTCCACGAAAGCGCGGAACACAAGCGCTTCTTCCGGACGCACTTCAAGGTCAAGGGCCGCGAGGCGGCCGAGGCATGTCTGTCGGTCCTGGCGATGCGGGAAGACGTCAGGTCGGTCGCGTAGGGCCCGGTTGACTGTGACTGCGAGACCTATTTCCCGGCGTTTGCAAGGACGCGGAGAAGGTCGAACGCGCTGACGATACCGACGGCTCTGCCACTGTCGGTGACGACGAGATGGTGGACGCGGTTCTTCCGCATCTTGGCCGCTGCCTTGCTCACCGGATCCGTGGCGCGCACGACGCCGACGGTGTCGTTCATAACGTCGCGGACTTCGCGCGTCCCTTCGATGCGGCGCGCAACATCGCCGCTGGTGACGATGCCGAGAAGCTTGGAGTTCATGTCGGCAACGGGCAGTGCGTGGATCCGCTTCGACGCCATCAGCTCGCGTACGTGATCCACCGTGTGATCAGGCGCGGCGAATATGACCTTTTTGGTCATGACGTGGGCGACCATGACGCTCATGGCGAATCAACCTTCCCGTTATGGTCGTTCCTCTCCCATTTTCAATTATGGGTTGCAACCGTGTCGGGAACTTTTTTTCGCCGTCCCGTCACAAATCCCGACCCTCGATCGTCATCCTTCATGAGGCGCGGATGCAGTCGGCATCCGCGAAATTGAAGGAGAACGAAGATGTCTGAACCGGACAGGATCAATCTGTTGGGCAACCAGCTGGACGCCATGAAAGCGTTCGAGGGCGTGGAGCATATGCTCGATACGTCGGGACTCTCGGCCCAGCTTCGCCATCTGCTGAAGTTGAGGGCGTCACAGATGAACGGCTGTGCGTTTTGCGTCGAGATGCATACCCGCGAGGCAAGGGCTGACGGAGAGACCAACTCACGCCTTGATCATGTCGTGGTGTGGCGGGAAGCCGGCTGCTATAGCGAGGAAGAGCGCGCCATGTTTGCCTGGACCGAGGCATTGACCGACCTGAACGCGACCCATGACCTCGATCGCCTGTTCAGTGAACTGGCGCGCCATTTCAGCCAGTCGCAGATCGCGGCCATGACCACACAGATTGCCATGATCAATGTCTGGAACCGCATCCAGGTGGCGTCGCACGGACGTCGCGGCACGGCCCGCGCGACACGGTCCGAGGCCGCATGAGCGAAACGCGCGCCCAGACAGCCGATGGCTTCGAGAAGGCCAGACCCAGGCTCTGGGGTCTGGCCTATCGCATGCTTGGTTCCGCCGCCGATGCGGACGACGCCGTTCAGGAAACCTGGCTGCGCTGGCAGGGCGCCGACCGGGGAAAGGTCAAATCGCCCGATGCCTGGCTGACGACCACCTGCAGCCGGTTGTGCATCGACATGTTGAGGGCGGCGCACCGCACGCGTGTGGATTATGTCGGCCCCTGGCTGCCGGAACCGCTCCTGGCCGATGCCGGGCCGGAACCGGACGATCCGGCGGAACTCGCCTCCTCGCTGTCGTTGGCCTTTCTATTGCTGCTCGAGCGGCTCACACCCGTGGAACGCGCCGCCTATCTGCTGCACGACGTGTTCGACTACGGCTATGCCGACATCGCCTCCATACTGGACAGGAAACCGGACGCCTGCCGGCAGCTTGTGTCGCGGGCGCGCAGGCGCGTGAAGGAGGGAAAGGCGCGCAGCACCGAGGGTGCGCGCGACACAAACGAACTGCTCGATGAATTCCTGTCGGCCCTGCGGTCGGGCGAAACCAGGCGGCTTGCGGCGCTGCTCGCCGAAGACGCCGAGCTGTGGACCGACGGCGGCGGCAAGGTACTGGCCCAGACCGAGGTCATTCACGGGCGGGAAGACGTGACACGGATTCTCGCCATGATCTGGAAGGCGGCGTGGCATGGGCTGGAATTCGACAGCGAAGAGGTGAACGGCCGTCCCGGTCTGATTCTGCGGGAAAACGGCGAAATCGTTGCGATTCTGTCACTTTCCGATACGTCCGATCACCGAATTGCGGGAATCTACGTTGTCCGCAATCCCGACAAGCTCAAGCGTGCAAAGGGACCGGCCTGAGAGACGACAGCTAGAGCTGCACCTCCTCCCGCGCACCCGCCAACTCGACGATATCGCCCATGATGGCGTTGAGCCGGAAGTCCTTCGGCGTGTAGATGCGGCGCACGCCGACCTGGCGGAGGATGTTCTCGTCCGCCTCGGGGATGATGCCGCCGACAATCACCGGCACGTCGTCCATGCCGCGCTCGCGGAGCAGCGCCATGACATCGCGCACCAGCGGAACATGCGAGCCTGACAGGATCGACAATCCCACCACGTGGGCCTTCTGGGCCTCCGCCGCATCGACGATCTCCTCCGGCGTCAGGCGGATCCCCTCGTAGACCACATCCATGCCGATATCGCGGGCGCGGACGGCGATCTGTTCCGCACCGTTGGAGTGTCCGTCCAGTCCCGGCTTGCCGACAACGAATGTGAGCGTGCGGCCGAGCGCGCCCGATGCAGCCGCGACCCGCGCGCGCAGCTCATCGAGGCTCGGCTCGCTTGCGCACGGCTTCTCGCTGACCCCGGTCGGCGCCCGGTATTCACCGAAGACCTCCCTCAGCGTCTCGCCCCACTCGCCCGTCGTCACGCCCGCCTTGGCGCACGCGATGGAGGGCTCCATGACGTTGCGGTCCTCGCGGGCCGCGGCCTCCAGGGCATCGAGCGCCTTGCGGACGGCCTTGTCGTCGCGCGCCATGCGCCATTCCTTCAGCCGCGCGATCTGTCCCATCTCGACGGTTTCAGGCACGGTGACGATGCCACCCGCTTCTCCGGCCAGCGGAGACGGCTCGCTCTCGGTCCACTTGTTGACGCCGACGACCACCTGTTCCCCGGATTCGATCGTTTTGACCCGCTCGGAGTTGGACGTCACCAGCTCCGATTTCATGTAGTCGATGGCAGCGACCGCGCCGCCCATCTCCTGAACTCGCTCGATCTCGGCGCGCGCCTCCTCCTTGAGCGCCTCGACTTTCGCCTCGATCTCGGAGGATCCGTCGAAGATGTCGCCATATTCGAGCAGGTCGGTTTCGTAGGCGACGATCTGCTGCATGCGGATCGACCATTGCTGGTCCCACGGTCGTGGCAGCCCGAGCGCCTCGTTCCACGCCGGAAGCTGGACCGCGCGGGCGCGGGCGTTCTTCGACAGCACGACGGCGAGCATTTCCAGCAGGATCCGGTAGACGTTGTTTTCAGGCTGCTGTTCCGTGAGTCCCAGCGAATTCACCTGGACGCCGTAACGGAAGCGCCGGAGCTTGGGCTCCTCGACACCGTAACGTGTCCGGCAGATCTCGTCCCACAGCTCGCAGAACGCGCGCATCTTGCACATCTCGGTGATGAAGCGCAGGCCGGCATTCACGAAAAACGAGATGCGCCCGACGACCTTGGGGAATTCCTCATCCGGCACCTCGCCAGACGCCCGCACCGTGTCGAGCACGGCCATCGCGGTCGCCAGGGCATATGAGAGCTCCTGCACCGGCGTCGCGCCGGCCTCCTGCAGGTGATAGGAGCACACATTGGTCGGATTCCACTTGGGAACCCGCGTGTAGGTGTAGCAGATCACGTCCTTGATCAGACGGAGCGACGGTTCGGGCGGGAAAACGTAAGTGCCGCGCGAGAGATACTCCTTGATGAGATCGTTCTGGACGGTTCCGGTCAGCTTGGTGACGTCGGCGCCCTGCTCTTCCGCCACCGCGATATAGAGCGCCAGAAGCCACGGCGCCGTGGCGTTGATCGTCATCGACGTGTTCATCTGTTCGAGCGGGATGCCGTCGAACAGCGTGCGCATGTCGCCGACATGCGAGATCGGCACACCGACCTTGCCCACTTCACCGCGGGCGAGGATGTGGTCGGAATCGTATCCGGTCTGTGTCGGGAGATCGAAGGCGACCGAAAGACCCGTTTGCCCGGCGGAAAGGTTCTTGCGGTAGAGCGCGTTTGAGGCCTCTGCCGTGGAATGGCCGGAATAGGTGCGGATCAACCATGGACGGTCGCGGGTTGTCATGTTGGGCGTCCCCCCTGATTTTGCGTGGACAGGGGAGACGCGCCGCAATCTGTATCCGTCAGCGTTTCACCAATCCGACAATGAACAACAGGATCACCGCACCGATCACGGCGGATATGATCGCGCCGATGATTCCCCCGCCAAGCGAGACGCCAAGAGCGCCCAGCACGAAGGTGCCGATGAACGCGCCGACAATGCCGACGATGATGTTGCCGACAAGTCCGAATCCCGCGCCTTTCATGATCTGTCCGGCGAGCCAGCCGGCAATCAGACCAACGATCAGCAGAACGATGAGAGATTCGATGCCCATGAAGATTCTCCCCAGCAACGTAGGCCGCCGATTGGTTGTATACGCAAACACAACCCCGCCCGGCCTCGGCAGCTCTGGCCGGAGGTGAGCCGACTATGGGGCATACGTCCTTCGTATGACAACCGTCGCTAAGGCTTTGTCCAAAGGCAATTTTCATGGCTGACTTGCTGTTCCGGCCGCTTCTCCGCTCTAACTTTCCTCCTTCGGCGCGTACAAGGCAAAGACTTCCGCGCCGGTCATGTTCTCGGTCTTGTTGGCAAACTCATACCAGTCGGGCTTCTCATCAATGAAAATCTGGCTCTTGAAAGTCAGGCCGGACTGATCGTCGAGGGTCCCGGCATGCGCCATCAGCTTGCCGGACTCCACCAGCTTGTAAAACAGGTTGGAACCGCACGTTCCGCAGAACCCGCGTTCGGCCCACTCCGACGACCGGTAGTAGACGATGTCGTCTTCGCCTTCGTCGATCACGACTTCATAGTCGCCATCGAGCCCAAAGCCGGGACCGCCGCACCAGCGCCGGCACATGCTGCAATGGCACACGCCCGCATTGTGCACATCACCGACCACCTTTAGCTTCACCTTGCCGCACAAACACTGGCCGGTGCGCGATTTTTCCGCATTCATCCCGCGTCTCCGTTGGGGCATCCCGACATGCCCGTATTTTTTGCACTGCAAAAGTTTATTGCATTGCGGCATATTTTGCACAAGAATTGTGCCGCACTGCAATAAATGATTGCAATGGGCGCTGCCGTTTGGCCGGACGCCCGGCAGGGGGAGAGCATGTCATGAGTGAGCCAGCACTGGCCGAAGTGCCGGAACCGGAAGGCGAGTACAAGGACCTGTACGACATTGGCGAGATCCCGCCGCTTGGACACGTCCCGAAAAAGATGCATGCGTGGGTGATCCGCCGCGACCGCGAAGGGCCGCCGGAAGACGCCATGCAGCTCGAAGTCGTGCCCACATGGGAACTGGACAGCCACGACGTGCTGGTGCTCGTGATGGCCGCGGGCGTCAACTACAACGGCGTCTGGGCGTCCCTCGGGCAGCCAATCTCCACTTTCGACGTGCACAAGGGTGATTTCCATATCGCCGGATCGGACGCATCCGGGATCGTCTGGGCCGTCGGGTCCAAGGTGAAGAACTGGAAGGTCGGCGACGAGGTCGTCATCCACTGCAATCAGGATGACGGCGACGACGAGGAGTGCAACGGCGGCGATCCGATGCTCTCGCTGACCCAGCGTATCTGGGGCTATGAGACGCCAGATGGTTCATTTGCCCAGTTCACGCGCGTCCAGGCGCAACAACTCATGCCGCGACCGCAGCATCTCACGTGGGAGGAATGCGCGTGCTACACGCTCACCCTCGCCACCGCCTGGCGCATGCTGTTCGGCCATCGCCCGCATATCCTGCGGCCCGGGCACAATGTGCTCGTCTGGGGCGCATCGGGCGGTCTCGGCTCGATGGCGATCCAGATCTGCGCCACCGCCGGCGCCAATGCCATCGGCGTGATTTCCGACGACGAGAAGCGCGATTTCGTGCTCTCGCTCGGCGCCAAAGGCATCATCAACCGCAAGGAATTCGACTGCTGGGGCGAGCTTCCCCATGTCGGGTCCGACGAATACGCGGCCTGGTTTGCCGAGGCGCGCAAGTTCGGCAAGGCGATCTGGGACATCACGGGCAAGGGCAACAATGTGGACTTTGTCTTCGAGCACCCGGGCGAAGCGACGTTTCCCGTCTCGACCTTTGTGGTGCGGCGCGGAGGCATGGTGGTGTTCTGCGCGGGGACGACCGGCTACAAGATCACCATGGACGCGCGCTATGTGTGGATGCACCAGAAGCGTATCCAGGGCTCTCACTTCGCCCATCTGAAACAGGCCAGCCAGGCCAACCGGCTGGTCATCGAGCGGCGCATCGACCCCTGCATGTCGGAGGTCTTTCCGTGGGCGCAGATCCCGAAGGCGCATACGCGCATGTGGAACAACCAACACGCGCCGGGCAACATGGCCGTGCTGGTGAACGCGCCGTGCACGGGTCTGAGAACCTTCGATGACGTGATCGCGGAAGGGCCGAACGCCGCGTGAGGCATGTGATCTGAAATGTCCGTTGCAGTCGACGAGAGCGGGCCGGCCGTGGCAAAGCCTCTGCCGGACCTGAGAAACCTTGGTGACGCGGCCGTTGCCGCCGCGCGCGGCCTGCTTGAAGACGTGCGCAGATCGGTCGGCGACCTGGTCATTGCCGGGGACAGGCCGTCCGCCGAACTCCTGGAACGCGAGCAGCATGCGGCCCACGGCCTCGCCTGGACCGCGGCCTATGTCGAAGCGCTCACCCAGATGGCGGCCTATGCCGGGCGGATGAGCGACGAGGGACGGTTCGGCGAGCTCGAAGCCTTCCTGACCCAGATCGCGTTCGCGGAGTATCTCGGCCAGCTTTCCGGCGGCATTGCCATGAGCCAGGGCGAAGTGGCGCGCCCGGAGAGCCTTGGCGTGTCCGGCGAAGCGCTCACCGCCTTTCGTGACAACGAGGCAGTGCGCACCTTCCTCGCACACGGCAACACGCCTGAGGTCCGCGCGGCCGTCGCGACCCTGCTGACGCGTGCCGAAGGGTCACCGACCTATGGCGATACCGGACTTGAGGAAACCTACGAAGCGATGCGCGAGGAAATGCGGCGCTTCTCCGAAAGCGAAGTTGTGCCTTACGCCCATGAGTGGCACCTCGCCAATGAGTACGTCCCGCTCGAGGTCATCGAGAAGATGTCCGCGCTGGGTGTTTTCGGGCTGACGATACCCGAGGAACACGGCGGGCTCGGCCTCGGCAAGGAGAGCATGTGCGTCGTTTCCGAAGAGCTTTCGCGCGGCTATATCGGCGTCGGATCGCTCGGCACCCGCTCCGAGATCGCCGCCGAACTCATCCTCGCCTCCGGCACGCCCGAACAAAAGGAAAAGTGGCTGCCGGGCCTTGCCAGCGGCGAGATCATCCCGACCGCCGTCTTCACCGAGCCGAATGTCGGGTCCGACCTTGCATCGATCAAGACGCGGGCCGAGCGAGACGGCGACGTTTACCGGCTGACGGGCCAGAAGACATGGATCACCCATGCCGCGCGCGCCGACCTCATGACGGTCATGGCGCGGACCAACCCCGATGAGAAGGGCTATCGCGGCCTGTCGATGTTTGTCGTCGAAAAGCCGCGCGGCGACGACGCCGACCCCTTCCCGGTCGACAACATCTCCGGCGGCGAGATCGAGGTCCTCGGCTATCGCGGCATGAAGGAGTACGACGTCTCGTTCGACGGGTTCGAGGTTCCGGCCGACGCCCTGCTCGGCGCGCAAGAGGGCCAGGGTTTCAAACAGCTCATGGAGACGTTCGAGGCGGCCCGCATCCAGACCGCCGCGCGCGCCATCGGCGTGGCGCAGAACGCGCTGGATCTCGGCCTGCGCTACGCCCAGGAGCGTCAACAGTTCGGCAAACCGCTCATGGCTTTTCCGCGGGTTGCGGACAAGCTGGTGATGATGGCGGTGGAGATCATGATCGCGCGGCAGCTCACCTATTTTGCCGCGCGCGAGAAGGATCTTGGGCACCGCTGCGATCTCGAAGCGGGCATGGCCAAGCTTCTCGCCGCCCGGGTGGCGTGGGCCGCGGCCGACAACGCCCTGCAGATCCACGGCGGCAACGGCTTTGCGCTGGAGTACCCGGTCAGCCGGGTGCTGTGCGACGCCCGCATCCTGTCGATCTTCGAAGGTGCGGCGGAGATCCAGGCCCACGTGATCGCCCGGCGACTCCTCGAAAGCTAATAGACCTAGGCCGCGGGGCGCTCGCCGGCGGAGGTGGTGCGGTGCATGCGGCGCGGCTCCGACGGATCGTAGTCATACACCGCGTAATGCATCGTGCAGCGATTGTCCCACAGCAGGACATCCCCCGGCTGCCAGCGGTGCCGGTAGATATTGTCGGGTCTGGTCGCCAGCTCCTCGATGAGTTCCAGCAGCGGCTCGCTCTCCTCCTCCGTCATGCCGGTGAACTTCGTCGTGAAAAAGCGGTTGGTGAAGAGTGCCCGCCGTCCGGTATCGGGATGACGGCGCACGACGGGATGGATTTCGGCCGGAGGCACGTCGATGTTCTTGGTGCCGTCGGTATTGTCGGCCTCGTTGCGGCGGCGAATGGCGTCACCGGAATGCTCGGCCGTCAGCCCGTCAACCTTGGCCTTGATATCGTCGGGGAGTTCTTCAAACGCCCGGTACATGTTGCAGATCAGCGTGTCGCCCTTGCCTTCGGGGACGGTGATGGCATGCAGCACCGTGAGCGCCGGAGGCGTCGGCGCGCAGGAGATGTCGGAATGCCAGAAGTCGTTGCGCGCGCCGCGCCGGTCGGGATTGTTTTCCAGCACCAGAAGGTTCTCGAACTCCGGATGGCCCTTGCGCGCGCCGAGCGGATGCGGCTCCACCGCGCCAAAGCGTTCGGTAAACGCAATGTGATCGCCCGGCGGCAGGTCCTGACCGGGGATGTGCAGGACGAGATTTTCCAGGAGCGCCGTGTGCAAGGCCTTGAACGTGGCGTCGTCGAGCGGTTTCGACAGATCGACGCCCGTGACCGTGGCGCCGATATGCGGCGTGAGTTTCGTGACTTCGATGGGGTTGGATGAATCTGCGGGCATTTTTTGTTACCTCCCTTTTTTTAAAGGCAGGTTAGTCCAGAGCCGCGGTCACATACAAGATGGCCCGGCCTGACAAATACGCGATTCGTCCGTTTATTCGCTTCCGGTCTTGCGCGCCACGCGTTTGGCGAACTTGTCGACGTTGACGACGATGCGCTCGTGCGTGCCGGCTCCGATTTCCTCAACCTCGTCGTGCGCCCGGACATGGAAATGCAGAACGCGCCCGTCGACACGCGTCAATTCCGCCGTCGCGCGCACGCCCATGCCGACCGGCGTCGCCGCGGTGTGCGAGACATCGAGACGGGTCCCGAGGCTCTGGTGCCCGTCCGGCAGATGCGCCTCGATCGCGTCCAGCGCCGCGGCCTCGATGAGATTGATCATTACCGGTGTCGCCAGCACCCCGACCCGCCCGCTGCCGACGCTTGCGGCTGTATGCTCGTCGCCAACGGCGAGTTCGGCGCGGCCGGAGAGGCCGGGTTTCAACGTGGTCATGTCGGCAAGCCTCGTTCCATCCATTGCGTCAATACAAAGATCACATATCCTCTGGCATACCATGTACCAGATGTTCCTGCAGCCCTGTAGGGCGAGGAAAAACAGTGTTTGTGCGCCGCAACTTGACCGGCTTTCGCAGTGCTGACACAACAGCCGTCCCCCTATCCTCCGGAGGTCCGTCCCACATGACCGAATATGTTCCCCCCAAGGGCGACAACTGGGAAACCGTCGCGCCCGAAAACGCCGGGCTGGACGCCGATGCCCTTGAGGCGGTTGCAACCTTTGCGCAGGAGAACGAGTCCACCATGGACCGCGATATTGCGCGCGCGCTCAAGGCCGGCCATTTCGACGAGCCGCCCCCCGACGGCGACGTGATCGGCCCGACCGAGCCGCGCGGCGACCCCTCGGGCCTCGTCCTCAAAGGCGGCCGGATCGCCGCCGAGTGGGGTCCGACCACAGCACCCGATATCACCTTTTCCGTCACCAAGAGCTACCTCAGCCTGTGCGCCGGCATCGCCGTCGACGACGGCCTCATCCCGGACGTGAACGCGCCCGTGCGCGAGTTGGTGCAGGACGGTACCTTTGACAGCGAACAGAACCGCGACATCACCTGGGCGCACCTGCTCACCCAGTCGAGCGAGTGGGAAGGCACGCTGTGGGGAAAGGCGGACCGCATCGATCGCAACCGCCAGCTCGACGGGCTCGGTGACGGCACCGTCAAGAAGGGAACCCATCGCGACCTGCAGCCGCCCGGCGCCTTCTGGGAGTACAACGATATCCGCGTGAACGTGCTGGCCTACGCCCTGCTCATGGTCTTTCGCCGACCGCTCTCCGAAATACTGCGTACCCGCATCATGGATCCGATCGGCGCATCGGACGACTGGCGCTGGGAAGGATATGAGACCTCCTGGGTAGAGATCGACGGTGAACGGATGCAATCGGTTTCGGGCGGCGCCCACTGGGGCGGCGGGCTTTTCATCTCAAGCCGCGATCAGGCGCGGACCGGACTACTCATGAGCCGTCGCGGACGCTGGGGCGACAGGCAGCTCATCTCCGAAAGCTGGATCGACGCCAGTACCGCGCCCTGCGCCGTCTTTCCGCTCTACGGTTACCTGTGGTGGCTGAACTCCGGCGGCGCCTACTGCGCCGCGGCGCCGGAAACGAGCTATTTCGCACTCGGACACGGGCGCAACGTCATCTGGATCGACCCGGCACTCGATCTGGTGGTGGTGACGCGCTGGATTGAACGCACCGCGTTCGACGGTCTCGCCGAACAGGTGATGAAGGCGGTCGCGTGAGGCCACGCGCTGCGGGCGCGCCTCTCCTCATCGGATCTGGAAAAATGAGTGCGGCCCGCTCCGCACACAAGTGTGTTGAGCGAGCCGCCGGCTTGAAAAGGAGGATTTGCGTGCGCCGTCAGGCTGCGCGAATACCCTCCAGGAAATCGTTCACGCTTTTGCTCAGGGCCTCCGACCGGGACATCAGGTCCTTTGCCGCGGACTGAACGGTCCCGGCGACCTCGCCGGTGCTCTCGGTCGCGGAGCGCACCTCGGTCATCGCCTGCGTCGTCTCGTTGGTGCCTTCCGCCACCTGCTGCACACTCTTGGTGATCTCGCCGGTGGTGGCGGTCTGTTCCTCGACGGCCGCCGCGATGGCCGAGGCGATTTCATCCAGCTTGGCGATGGTGCCGCTGATCGATTCGATCGCCCCGACCGCGTCGGACGTACCGGTCTGGATCGACTCGATCTGTTGCGAGATGGTCTCGGTAGCCTTGGCCGTCTGGCTGGCCAGATCCTTCACCTCCTGCGCGACAACTGCGAAGCCCTTGCCGGACTCTCCGGCACGCGCCGCCTCGATCGTAGCGTTCAGTGCCAGGAGATTGGTCTGTTCCGCGATCTCCGAGATAAGCTGCACAACTTCGCCGATCTCGCGCGCAGAGCCTTCCAGCGCCTGAACCGAGGTGTTGGTCGAGTCCGCCTGCTCGACCGCCTCCTTGGCGATGGCCGCGGACTGCTGTACCTGGCTCGAGATTTCCCGGATGGAGCTGTCCATCTCCTCGGTGGCCGTGGCGACGGTCTGGACATTCGTTGCCGCTTCCTCCGTCGAGCTGGCGACAATGGTCGATTTCTGATTGGTCTCTTCGACCGCGGCCGCCATGGTGTTGGCGCTCTCTTCCAGGCCGGTGGCGGAGCTGCTGACCGCTTCCAGAACCTGCTTCACCGACATGTCGAAGTCGTGGGTCAGTTGCTCGATGGATTCAGCGCGGCGACGCTTTTCTTCCTCTTCCTTGCGCTGCTGCTCGGCGAGGTTCTGTGCCTCGATGGTCTTCTCTCGCAGCACTTCATAGGCCTGCGCCGTCTGCGCAACCTCGTCCTTGCCGACGACTTCGAGCGCCTGGCTCGTGTCCCCGTCGGCAAGTATGCCGAGCGCACGCACGACTTCGCTCAGGGGGCCAACCACGCCGCGAACGATCACGTAGCAGAGCGGCATGCTCAGCAGAATCCCGAGAATCATCGTCACCGTGCCGATGAACAGAGCTTCAGACTGGTGCGCGTCGACTTCGTTGAGGGTTCGTTCGGTTACGCCTTCGATCTTGTGCAAAAGCCCCTCGATCTCATGATCGAGCGCGTCCTGTTCCTCTTCGACCTTGTGCACGAACTTGGAAATCTCAGGGATCGAGGACGTCCGGGATTTGATCAGGTCAAACACCTCGCGGGCGTGCTCCTCGTACACCTTGTGCGCCCCCTCGAAGTGCTTGAAGCCTTTCATGAGCTGCTGGTATTCCGCGATGACGGTCGGATTGGTCTCGATCTTGAGCACCTCGTCGATGTGGTTCTCGGCGTCAATGACCTCCGTATTGACCTTCTTGCCGTAGTCTTCGAACTCCTGAATGGTCTTCTTGAAGAGTTCCGGCGCTTCCGGATCCGCAGCAAGCTGCCAGCCGACGCCAACACCGCGCTCGAAGTGAATTGCCTGCTCGAGCTGGTGGACCGTCAGCTTGGTCGTGAGCTCGGTCAGCGGCATATGCTCGACAGCCGCCGCGTGAATTTCTTTCTTGATCTTGTTCATCTGGAACATGATCGTCCCGACGACGACGATGTTCGCCAGGATCATTACACCGACAAGGCCCCAGATCTTGTGCCCGATCTTGAAATTCGAAAGTACGGAAATGATTTTCTGCATCAGACCAAACTCCATATCTCGCAACCGTTCACACACTCATTACGTGTATGAACGAGAATGGCCCACGCACTGGTTGTAATAGAGGATGCAGCTTTAGGTTTAAGAAAGGGTTAGCGGCTGGATAGACCTTAAAATATTGATATAATTTTATTTTTAGGTGTCCCGCCCGATCTTTCGAGCGAATTCAGCAAGGCTGATTTCCCCTATAGGTTGTGGGTATGTGCAGGATGCCCATGGCGGGGCCCCGGCCGTTTCCGGCCGCCAACGGGTCACGACCTGGCCAGCTTTTTCTCGACCAGCTCGCCCCAGAACGCCACGCCGAGGGGAATGATCTCGTCGTTGAAATCGTACCCGGGATTGTGCACCGGGCCGCTGTCCACGCCGTTGCCGATGCGGATATAGGCGCCGGGCGATTTCTCCAGCATGAAGGAGAAATCCTCCGACCCCATCATCATGTGAAACTGGCGGGAGACGTTCTCCTCACCGACCAGCCCGACAGCGCAGTCGGCCGCGAAGTCGGTTTGCTCGGGATCGTTGACCAGCGGCGCGAACGTGAAGCGGAAGTCGATTTCCGCCGTCGCACCGAGACCCGAGGCCACGCCTTCGACCGTGCGGCGCAGCTTGTCCTCGATCTTCTTCATGGTCTCGTCGGTAAACGCGCGCGCCGTACCCATCAGGCGCGCTTCATCGGGAATGACGTTGTAGGCGTCGCCGGCATGCATCTGCGTGATCGACAGGACGGCGGTATCGCGCGCCGAGATGTTGCGCGACACGATCGTCTGGCAGGCGGTGATGATGTGCGCGGCGACCGCGACCGGATCGATGCCGCCCTCAGGCCGCGCGCCATGCGATCCCCGGCCCGAGATCGTGACGTCGAAAAACGCTCCGCCCGCCATCATTGGTCCGGGACGAATGCCGAATTCGCCGGCCGGCAGCCCGGGATGATTGTGCATGCCGAAGACCGTATCGCAGGGAAAGCGCTCGAACAGCCCATCCTCCAGCATCTCCAGCGCCCCGCCGAGCCCCTCTTCCGCCGGCTGGAAGATGAAATGCACGCAACCGTCGAAATTCCTGGTCTCGGCCAGATACCGCGCCGCGCCGAGCAGCATGGCGGTGTGGCCGTCATGGCCGCAGGCATGCATTTTTCCCTCATAGGTCGAGCGATAGTCGACGTCGTTCGCCTCGACTATGGGAAGCGCGTCCATATCCGCGCGCAGGCCGACGGAACGGGGATTGTTTCCCACCCGCAACGTGCCGACGACGCCGGTCTTGCCGACACCGCGATGCACCTCGAGGCCCCATTCTTTCAGCTTGTCCGCCACCAAAGCGCTGGTGCGCTCTTCCTCAAGTCCCAATTCGGGGTGGGCGTGGATGTCACGGCGGATGGCGGTCAGCTCGTCGTGGTACTGGCGAACATGGTCGAGGATGGACATGTGCTGGGCTTTCTGTGTGGAGATCTTCTGTCTGGTGATCGCCGCCGCCGGCGGCTGGCGACCGGAGTCCGTAAATCAGCGGTGCGACCAGTCCCAGTAAAGTTCGCGCGCGCGGGTATAGAACGGCCCCGGCTGCAGCGAGCGTTGCTGGATGCGCGTCACCGGCATCAGTTTGAAATAGTTGCCTGTGGCGAAAATCTCGTCCGCTTCCTCGAAATCCTCAAACGTCAGCGAACGCTCGTGAACCGGCGTGCCCGCGCCTTCGAGCAGTTTGATGACGCGCTGGCGGGTGACGCCGTTCAGGAAGGTCCCGTTGGGATGCGGCGTGTGCACCTCACCGTCCTTGGCCAGGAAGACATTGGCGGTCGCCAGCTCGGCCACATGTCCGGACGGGTCGAGGACGAGCGCATTGTCGAACCCCTTTTCGGCAGCTTCCGCAAGCGCCCGCGCCGAGTTCGGGTAGAGGCACGCGGCCTTGGCGTTGACCGTCGCCTGATCGACCGCCGGGCGGCGATAGCTCGACCGCGTGACCGAGAATCCGGCCGGCTCCGGCATGGGAAGCGCGTAGATGCACATACAGAACACGGTGCTTTCCGGCTTTGGCGGCACGGAGAACCGCGCGCCGTCCTGCGCCCAGTACATGGGACGAATGTAGACGGCGGTATCGGAGTCGAACTTGGCGACACCCTCTTTGGCGATTTCGATGATCTCGCCGGTCTGGTGACGGGCAATCAGGCCAAGGGCTTCCGCTGAATCGTTGACGCGCTGGCAGTGAGCCTCGAGATCGGGGGTCACACCTTCAAACCCGCGCGCGCCGTCGAAAACGGTCGAGCCGAGCCATGCGGCGTGGTCACGCGGGCCGAGCAATTGCGGATTGCCTTCATGCCACGTCCCCTCGAAGAACGTCCAGGTTTGCGACCACTCGGTCATGTAACACCTCTCACCTTTCGCGTTGTGCGGCCATGCACGCCTGAAAGACGCGCAAGATAACGTTGTCTTGCGCCGGTGGCCAGAAAAGACGGGGCGATCACAGACCGACGCGGCCGAAGCCCGGAAGCTTGAGCGCCGGATGGACGAAGTCCAGGCCTGCAACGGCGCCGAGAATGCTGATCTCCAGGCCTTCGATCCACGCGAGCGTCAGGCTGGCGTAGCCGCCAAGGGACAGGCGGAAGCCGGTACGCGACGGCGTGGGCGCAAGCCAGCGCCCGTCATGGGGGAAATCCTTGCCGATGGCGGTCGGCGGAAGCGCCGCCTCGAGTTCCGGCACGTCCGCAAGCACCGCGGCGATGAAGGTGTTGGAATTCGGACCCGGCCAGATGCGGTAGTCGCCGCGCGCCTGCCAGGCATAGGCGGCAATGGCGGCGCGGATTTTCGGGATAAGGCGTTCCGCCTCTTCACCGCGCACCTCGCGGAGCAGCACCGGATCGTTGCCGTACCAGCGCCCGTCGGGCGCGTAATTGTTGCGGCGCACCGGGCGGCCCCAGCCGACCTTGTCCCAGCGCTCGTAGCTCGACTCACCCTCATCCTTGAGAACGATCCAGCTATGGGTCGCGAACACCCCCTTCCAGCGCCCGGTTCGCGCCGAGTAGACGCGCACCATGGCCGGCCGGTTGCGCGACGCGGGCGGGAGAGTGTCGGTGCTCGACCAGTCCGCGGTCGCCCAGCTCGACGGATGATCCTTGCTCATCCAGAACGCCGCATGCAGGCCGAGCGGTGCGGCGAAGAACAGAACGAAGGCGAGAAGCAGTGTGCGGAAGGCGCGCATGGAGAGCCAGTTTGTGTCCGGAACAAGATGAGACTATCCGATTATGGCTTCCACGAGACAAGTCAACTGGCCGCGAGTGCCGCGTGAGCAGAGTATTGATCCTAGGTCGCGGAACCCGAACCGGCGTCGCCTTCGAACCGCTCCGGACCGAACGGGCGGAGCAGCGGGTCGCGGTCCCCGCTCAGGATCTCGCGGGCGGCAAACGCACCGATCGCGGGGCACAACGTGACGCCGGAATGCATCACCGCGACGTAGAGCCCGGTCACGCCCGGTGGCCGGCCCACGATCGGAAGTCCGTCCTTCGGCATCGGACGGTAGCCAACCGAGAAACGCTCGAATATGAGCGCCTCGTTGGTTCCGATTGCATCGCCCATGTCCTTCATGAGCGCGTGCGCCGCATCTTCGGGATCGTCCAATCCGGTGCCGCCCTGAAAATCCCGCCCCGCCAGCAGCTCACCGCTTGGTTTCTGGCGCATGTGCAGACCATCCGCCAGAACAAGGCCGTTGAGCACCGGCGACACCGGCTTCGTATGAACCAGCAAGCCGGGCGGCGCGGAGGTCGGCGCGACGTATCCGGCGTCCGCGATCAATTCCGGCGTGGCGACACCGGCCGCGACAACCACCTCGTCCGCCTCGATCAGCGCGCCGCCGGCGCGAACGCCCTCGACGCCTTTGTCGGTGCACACAAGCCCCTCGGCAGGCGTGCCCTGAAGGAGCTCGGCCCCCTCCGCCACAGCCGCCTCCGTCAACAGTTTCGCAACGTCTTCCGCCTCCGCCGCCCCTTCGTCATGGGCATGTGCGGCCATCTCGGCCGGCAGCGTCAGATGCGGCTCCATTTGCTCGATTTCGCGCCGACCGACGAGATCGACGCGGTAGCCCCATGCCGAGTTGCGCGCAACGAATTCCTCCAGATCGAACCCCGCCGCGGGAAGGTAGAGCGAGCCCGACAGGGATACCGGCAGTTGCGGAAGTGCGCCGGCAAGCCGCCGCCACTCGCCCATAGAGTGGTGACGCAGTTCGAAATAGTCCCGCGCGAACGCGAAGTTGGAGTTGATCCAGCTAAAGGAGTTGGGCGTTGCAACGCCGCCCGGCGCCGCCCCCTCGACGATCCTGACCCGGGCCCCGGCGCGCGTGAGATGCCATGCGATCGACGCGCCGATGATCCCGGCGCCGACCACGGCAACAGTTGGTCTTGCCCCGGCCATCAACTCAGCATCCAGCGCAACCGCCTAATAGCAAACCCGCGCAGTCGCGACGCAATGCTTGTGCGGAAGAAGGAATTTCATGAACCACGGGCCGCATTTGACACTGACGCGGCCCATACGCACGGTTTTCGGCGCCTGTTGCCGTCGCAACGCGTCAATCTGGATGAGCAGCCTGTTTGTTGCCGCACCTTCGGCGCCGGTCTCATGGAACATGTCGGTGCCGTTATAGGACGCCTGCATCGTCTTGCAGACAGCCATCGCCGGTGATGAATTTGCACTCACAAAAAAGGCGCCGGCCAATGCGACGCCCGCTACGAACACAACTGAACGCATGCCTCCCCCCTCGATCTAAACCACGCTGGCTGATCTTAGAGTGTCTGCCGGACACGCGCAATTTCGCGATATCCCAGGATCACCGGCCTATTGCATCAGAACGATGAAATCGGTGCCCTTGGGCGTCGTTTCCTTGCTGATTCCATCGTTGGTGATGGCCAGCGAGGATCCGGGCGTCAGCATCTTTTCAAGCCGCACGCGCACATCCGTCGGAATCTCCACCCGGTCGAGTGCTTCCGCCGCCGTCGCCGCCACCGGGGCGTTGGCGGTCAGGACCACGTCGTCCATCCGGTTCTTCTTCTGCCTGACGTTGCGCCGCGCATACCGATTGGTCGGCGAGCCCTTCTTCAGGGTGACCGCCAGCCAACGCGTCTCGTCCGCGGTGGGATTGAAATGCATGGCCGTGAACAGGTGTGAGCCAAGCGGTGTTTCGCCGCCCTTGATGAACACCGGCGCGTCAAATACCGGCTTGAAGTCCTGGCGAACGTAGAGGTGTCCGTTCACCGGCCGGCCGGCCTCCGCCACCTCATGGATTTTCTCGACGAGCCGTTCGGAAATCAGACCGTCCGCAGGCAGCCCGTATGTCTTCTGGAAACGCCGGATGGATCTGGCCGTGTCGGGACCCATGATGCCGTCCACGTCTCCGGCCTCGAACATGAGCTCGTTCAGGAGCCGCTGTACGTCCTTGATCCGCTCCCTGCCGGTGCGGCGGGTGATGAGAATGCGTACCGGTTCGGTCGAGCGCTTCACTTCCTTGATCTTCACGCCGCTGGCCCTGGCAACGCGCTCCTCCTCGACCTGGTCGAAATCCTTGGGTGCCGGGGTCGACGGCTGCGGCAGGTTCTCATGGGTGACTTCGAACGGCGCCACGTTCTTTTCGTTGGCGATCACGACGTGCGCACCCATTTCCGTAAACCGGAAGAGCTGGCCGGCGAAGGCGTGCGGAAGCCGGACGCAGCCGTGCGAAGCCGGGTGGTTCGGCACCGAATTGGAGGCATGCAGCGCGATCCCCGACCATGTCAGCCGCTGCATGTAGGGCATCGGCGCGTTGCTGTAGATGTTGGAACGATGGTGGCGGTTCTTCTGCAAAATGCTGAAGACGCCCGACGGCGTGGAGTAGCCCGGCTTGCCGGAGGACACCCTGGAGGTGGTCAGTGCCTTGTCGCCCTGGAAAACCGTGAGCTTCTGGTCCGGCAGCGACACAACGATCTGAACCGGATCCTTGGAATTGCCGTTCGATGCCCATTTCGGCGGCGGCACGGGCGCCCTCGGCCGGCTGCGCCGGACACGATTGCGCCGGATGCGTCTCTGACGGTAACGCGGGCGGTAATAGCGCCGCCGCGGCTGGTAATAGCCGCCGAAGTACGGCTGGTAATAGCCGTAGCCCGGATAATAATACTGCGCGTTGGTTTCAGCCGGCGCGCTTGTCAGGCCGAACACAAAAACAGCGACACCCGCCGACAAGATCGACAGCCGCCCGACGTTACTCTTTACCAAACCCGTACGGAACGGCAGCTGCTTCATGGCATTCCCTCCAGAATCTTGCCGCGTCCAACTGACCCACGATGTAATCACTTGCACCTCAAGATCAAGTAAACCGTGCTTGAGCACAGACATTTTGACGATCCGGATGCCCTCGTGAACCGTGGGACTTCTTCGATCAAATCCGAGCCAACACTGTTACTCGATTCGTCTGCGCGATCCGTCGCCGAAAAAGGCTCTAGCGGGCGCGCGGATGTGCGTCGTCGTAAACCTTCAGGAGCCGCGCCGCATCCACCTCGGTGTAGATCTGTGTCGTCGACAGGCTCGAATGACCGAGGAGTTCCTGAATTTCTCGCAAATCCGCACCATGACCCAACAGATGCGTGGCGAAAGAATGGCGCAACGCATGGGGCGTTGCGGTGTCCGGCAAGGCGAACGCACCGCGCAACCGCTGCATCAGAAGCTGAATGATCCGCGCCGACAGGCGCTTGCCCTTCACGCCGATGAACAGCGGTCCCTTTGGCGCCAGCGCGAACGGGCACAGTTCGAGGTAAGCGGCGACCGCATCCTGCGCCACGGGCAAAACGGGAACAACGCGCTCCTTGCCGCCCTTCCCGGTGATGCGCAGCACGTCGCGGCGGCCCACGGGCGCGTCGCCGCGATTGAGGCTCAGGGCCTCGGAGATGCGCAGACCGGAACCATAGAGAAGCGTCAGAACCGCGGCGTCCCGGGCGATCACCCATTCCGGGGCGTCCGCGCGGGCGCCGGCGCTGGTGTCAGCCGTCACCGACGCCGCGGCCTCGATGCTGAGGGGTTTGGGAACGGCGTGCGGCAGTTTCGGCGAGTGCACGGCAAGCACGGCGTCGTTCTTCAGAATGCCGCGCCGGTCGAGAAACCGGAAGAACATGCGAATGGCCGACAGCGTGCGCGCAAGCGACCGGCTGGAAACGCCGTCGCTCCGGCGCGCCGCCAGAAAGGCGCGGAAGTCGCGGGGCTTGAGTTCAGCCAGCGTCCGCAGCGAGGCCGGACCGCCCATGTGATGGGCGAGGAACACGAGGAAGCATTTGAGGTCCCGTGCGTAAGACTCCTGCGTCTTTTCCGCAAGCTGGCGTTCGCTCGACAGATAGGCGAACCACTTTTCGACCGCCGCCTGGAGGTCGGCCTCCGCGATCAGGTCTGTCGGAGTGTCGGACATTTGGGCATTCTGGCCGCAAAGGTCTTAACGAAGTGTCTGAACCGAAGGTGCCGAATTCTAGCCGCGGCCAGGTCAGAACGTCAAAGTGCCCTCGATCATCATCTGGACCTCGCCCCCGATCAGGATTCTCTGGCCCTGCGGACCGGACGGCGTGATGTAGACGCGCCCGTGACGATTGATGCTCGTGCCCTGCGCAACGACGATCCGCGACGCCAGTCGACCACGCTCATGCATCCAGCAGGCGAGCGCGGAATTGAGCGACCCGGTGATCGGGTCCTCGCTCATGCCGCTCGATGGCGCCAGCATGCGCACTTCATAGTCGCATTCCGCGCCTTCCGGGTGTGCGCCGATGAGACCGATCGGCTTGAAGTCGGGCCATCGCACCTTCGATGAATCCACGGCCAGCACGTCGGCGGCGCTCTTCAGCTCCAGAACCTGCCAGTCCGGCCCATTGTTGAGCTGCGCCGTGCGCAAGATCGATGCGGGATCGATATCCAGTGCACCGGCAATGGATTGCAGGATCTCGTCGGGCAAGGCGGCGATGTGCGTTGGAGGGGCCACGAAAGCCGGGACGTCACCGCTGATGTCCACGTCCACGATGCCGACTCCGCATTCCTGCCTGACGATGTTCTCGTTCTTCGGCGTGCCGCCGGATCGAAGCCAGGCCGCGCAGCTTCCCAATGTCGGATGGCCGGCAAACGGCATCTCGCGCGTCGGCGTAAATATCTTCACCCTGTAGTCTGCCGCGCCTTGCGTCGGCGTGAGCAGGAATGTGGTTTCCGCCAGGTTGGTCCAGGCCGCGAAATCCTGCATCTGCGCGTCGGACAACCCGTCGCCATCGACGACCACGGCCAGCCCGTTGCCCTTCGCCGGGACCGAGGTAAACACGTCGCACTGGATAAACCGTCGGCTCTGCATTCTCGCACCCTCGTCGCGGCTCGAAGAGCTGGCGATCAAAGCTCTGAAGTTCAGGCGTCCTACAAGATCGACTGGCCCGTCTTCTCCCAGTCGGCAAGGAAAGCGGCGAGCCCCTTGTCGGTCAGATCGTGCTGGATCAGATCGCGCAGCACCTGCGGCGGCACCGTGGCCACGTCTGCGCCGGCGAGCGCGGACTGCCTGACGTGGTCATGGTTGCGGATGGACGCCGCCAGGATCTGTGTCGAGAGGGTATCGTAGTTGTCGTAGATCACCCGGATGTCGCGGATCAGATCCATGCCGTCTTCGCCGATGTCGTCGAGCCGGCCGATGAACGGCGAGATGAACGTCGCACCCGCCTTGGCCGCGAGCAGCGCCTGATTGGCGGAAAAACACAAGGTCACGTTGACCATGGTGCCGCCCTGGGTGAGCGCCTTGCACGCCTTCAGGCCATCCCACGTCAGCGGCACCTTGATCGTGACGTTGTCGGCGATCTTGGCGAGCTTCCGCCCTTCATCGACCATTGCGTCGGCATCGGTGGCGGTCACTTCGGCGCTGACCGGGCCATCGACGATGGCGCAGATTTCTTTCACGACCTCGGTGAAGTCTCGCCCGGATTTAGCGACGAGCGACGGGTTCGTGGTGACGCCGTCCACCACGCCCGTCGCGGCGAGGTCGCGGATTTCGTCCGTATCGGCTGTATCGACAAAGAATTTCATGAGATGTCCCTGTAAACTGCAGATGCGCTTATAGCGCGCCCGCCGTTACAATAGGACCCTGATTCTTGCGTGTTCTTAACACCGATATGAATGGGGGCCGTCCTGGCTTCTGAGCGAACCGTTCCCGTGCTGCTGCCGCTGGCGCTCGATGCGCCTTACGACTACCTGGTGCCGTCCGACCTTGATGTGGCACCGGGCGATTTCGTCGTTGTGCCGCTGGCAACGCGCGAGCGCGTCGGCGTCGTGTGGGACGGCGCGCTGGCATCCGGACGTCCCTCCGTCGACGCCGCCAAGCTGCGCGCGGTGATCGGCAAGGTCGACGTGCCGCCGCTTCCGCGCGCATCGCTGCAGCTCGTCGAATGGGTCGCCAACTACACGCTGACGCCGCCCGGGATGGTGCTGCGCATGATGATGAGCGCCCGCGAAGCCTTCTCACCGCCCAAGCCGCGCGCCGGCGTGCGGCTCACAGGGGCGCCACCGGCGCGCATGACGCCAGCACGGCACCGCGTCCTGGAGGCGGCCGAGGGCGGGCTCCTGTGGCCCAAGCGTGAGCTGATCGAGACCGCCGGCGTCAGCCCGGGCGTGATCGATGGCCTGGTCGATGCGGGAACGCTGAGCATTGAGCCGATGCCTCCGGAGCGGATACCGCAGCCCGATGCCAGGCATGTCCGCGCGAAGCTCACGCGGGACCAGACACGCGCCGCCAAAACACTCATCGAAAAGGTCGAGGCCCGGTCCTTTTCGGTGACGCTGCTTGACGGCGTCACCGGCTCGGGGAAGACGCCCGTCTATTTCGAGGCAGTCGCCGCGGCGCTGCGGGCCGGACGGCAGGCGCTCATTCTCCTTCCCGAGATCGCGTTGACGCAGCAGTTCGTGCAGGCCTTCGAACAACGTTTCGGCTGCGCTCCCGTTGAGTGGCACTCGGATCTGACCCTGCGGCAGCGCGGACTGAACTGGCGCGCGGTTGCGTATGGCGAGGCCCGCGTCGTCGTCGGCGCCCGCTCCGCCCTGTTTCTTCCTTTCAGCGATCTCGGTCTCATCGTCGTTGATGAAGAGCACGATCCCTCTTTCAAGCAGGACGAACGCGTGAACTACAACGCCCGCGACATGGCGGTGGTCCGGGGATCGATCGGTGAGTTCGCGGTCGTCCTTTCGTCGGCGACGCCGAGCGTCGAAAGCATGGTGAATGTGCAGCAGGGCCGTTACGGCCATGTGGAGCTTCCTCACCGGTTCTCGGGCGCGCCGATGCCCGATATCGAGGCGATCGATCTGCGCAAGGCGCCGCCGGAAAAAGGCGCATGGCTGTCGCCGGTCCTGAGACACGCGGTTGAGGACACGCTGCGGGACGGCCAGCAGGCGCTGTTGTTCCTCAACCGCCGCGGCTACGCGCCGCTGACACTGTGCCGTGCCTGCGGCTACCGTTTCGAGTGCCCGCAATGCGACGCCTGGCTCGTCGAGCACCGGTTCCGCAAGCAATTGCGCTGTCATCATTGCGGGTATGCGACGCGGGCACCGGACACCTGTCCGAGCTGCGGCGCGGAGGACTCGCTCGTGCCTTGCGGGCCCGGCGTCGAACGGATCGCGGAAGAAGTGCGCACGCGCTTTCCCGAGGCGCGTACGGTCATCCTGTCGTCGGACCTTGCCCCCAACGTCAATGCGCTGCGCGAGGTGCTCGATGCGATCGCGCGGGGAGACGCCGACATCATCATCGGCACCCAGCTTGTGGCCAAGGGACATCACTTTCCGCAGCTCGCGACCGTCGGTGTGATCGACGGCGACCTCGGGCTCGGCCATGGCGACCCGCGCGCGGCGGAACGCACGTTCCAGCTTCTCAACCAGGTGACGGGCCGGGCGGGCCGCGAACGAATATCCGGAAGAGGCTACATCCAGACCTACATGCCGGAGCATCCGGTCATACAGGCCCTGGTGTCGGGCGATCGTGACGCGTTTCTGCGGCAGGAGTTCACCGCGCGTCACGAGGCGGGCTATCCTCCTTATGGCCGGCTGGCGTCGCTGGTGGTTTCGGCAAGCTCGATGCCACAGGCCATGGACTATGCGCGGGCCGCCGCCGCGCGCGCGCCGCGGGCCGAGAAGATCCGCATCCTCGGGCCCGCCGAAGCGCCGCTTTCGGTGATCCGCGGCCGCCACCGTGTGCGCATCCTCGTCAAGGCTCCCCGCGAGACCGACATCCAGGCCTATCTGCGCCAATGGCTGGGAACGCTCCCCCCGCCCAGGGGCAGCACCCGCCTTGCCGTCGATATTGACCCCTATAATTTCATGTAGGATGAAGGGCGCCCGCTCTCGCCAGGGAGTTCTCCCATGCCTTTTGAAATCGGACTTCTCGTCTTTCCCAACATCACCCAGCTCGACATCGAATATGACCCGGCGCCGCCCTTCGTGTCGCGGTCGCCGCAAGGCGCCGCGTCCGAGCTGGTCGCACGCACCCGGGAGGCGGCCAAAGCGCGGCAGGACGAGCGTTTGCAGGCCGTAAGGCAGGCCGCGGCAAAGCTCGCCTCATGAGCAGGCCTCATCCGGGAGCGACCGACTACCTCCTTCTGTTCGCGCTCGGCGCCATCTGGGGCAGCAGTTTTCTGGTCATCAAGCTGGCCGTGGCGACGGTGCCGGCCGCCACGATGACAGCGTTGCGGTTGGCCATTGCGGCATTGATCATGTACGCCGTCGCCCGGCATGCGGGGCAGCACCTGCCGCGCGACATGCGGCTGTGGGGTCTCATCTGTCTGTCCGCATTGTTCGGGTTTGCGCTGCCGTTCTATCTCATCGGCTGGGGCGAAGAAGAAATCGACAGCGGACTGGCGGCCATTCTCATGGGCGCCATGCCCCTGACCACCGTGCTCCTGGCGCATATCCTGACCGACGATGAAAAACTGAATGTGCGAAAGAGCCTGGGTGTCACGCTCGGCCTGGTCGGTCTGGTTGTGCTGATCGGGCCGGAGAAGCTCGCGACACTCGGCGACGACACGGTGAGGCAGCTCGCGGTGACCGGTGCGGGAGCGTGTTACGGCATAAACGCCATCATCACCAAGTCGCTCATCGCGCAGCCGCGCCGCGGGCTTGTCGCCGCCGTCATGATTGCCGCGACGGCAATGATGATCCCCGTCAGCCTTCTCGCGGATCAGCCATGGACGCTGGACGTCAGCACGATGTCGCTCGCCGCGATCGTCGTGCTGGGCATCCTGTCCACCGCCTATGCGACCCTGCTCATGTTCAAACTGGTCGACCGCCAGGGCGCCTCGTTCTTCTCGCAGATCAATTTCCTGACCCCTGTGTTCGGCGTGTTTCTCGGTGCGCTCATTCTCGCCGAGCGCCCCCCGCCCAATGCCTATGTCGCATTGGCCATCATTCTCCTGGGCGTCGCGGTCGCGCGCGGGCGCAAACCGGCGTCCTAGACCTGTCATCCGGCACCGATTTTTCCTGAATTTTCTGAGGCTTGTGGTGCCCCGTCCCGGCGGGACGCGCGCCACCCGCCGATGCGTCCAAAAACCGCGCCGGACAGGGCTTCGCGCGCATGTTGCCAGCCCGAGGGGCCTATGCTAGATCAGGCCCGGCTCTGGGGGTCCGGCACACTTTCGGCCTTCCGTTTCGGAGCACGCGGGCATTCAGACCGGCGTCACAAACACGGGCTCAAATCCGGCAACGAAGAGCGTAACAGGTGGCAGGCGAAGATCCTATCATTGCAGGCATGGCGGGCCGCTATGCACTCGCATTGTTCGAGCTCGCGCTAGAGGCGAAGAAACTCGACAACGTCGAAGCGGAACTGGCGTCTTTCACGGAGCTTCTTGAGGGAAGCGCCGATCTCGAGCGCCTCGTACGGTCGCCGGTTTTCTCCGCGGAAGAACAATCCCGGGCCATCGCGGCGCTCGCAAAGGATGCGAAGCTCTCGCCGCTGACCACGAATTTTCTCCAGCTTATCGCGCGCAACCGCAGGTTGTTCGCGATCGCGGACATGATCCGCGCCTTCAACGCCCTCGCCGCCCGCCATCGCGGGGAAGTCACCGCCGAGGTCACCTCCGCCAACAAGCTTACCGCCGAACAGACCAAGAGCCTGCAGGCAGCGCTGAAGTCCGCTGTCGGCCAGGACGTCCAGATCACGGCTCACGTCGATCCCGCCCTTCTTGGCGGTCTCGTGGTCAAGGTCGGCAGCCGCATGATCGACACGTCGCTCAAAACGAAATTGAACAATCTGCAATACGCAATGAAAGAGGTCGGCTGATGGAAATCCGCGCCGCTGAAATCTCCTCGATCCTGAAGGAGCAAATCAAGAATTTTGGCAAGGAGGCGGAAGTCTCCGAGATCGGACAGGTGCTTTCCGTCGGCGACGGTATCGCGCGCGTCTACGGGCTGGACAATGTTCAGGCCGGCGAGATGGTCGAGTTTCCCGGCGGCATCGCCGGAATGGCGCTCAACCTCGAGGTCGACAATGTCGGTATCGTGATCTTCGGCGACGACCGCGACATCAAGGAAGGCGACACCGTCAAGCGGACCGGCGCAATCGTTGAGGTTCCGATCGGCAAGGAACTGCTCGGCCGTGTGGTCGACGCGCTCGGGAACCCCATCGACGGCAAGGGCCCGATCAAAACGAAGAAAAAATCGCGGGTTGACGTGAAGGCGCCGGGCATTCTGCCACGCAAGTCCGTGCACGAACCGATGCAGACCGGATTGAAAGCGATCGACGCGCTCATTCCGATCGGCCGCGGTCAGCGCGAGCTGATCATCGGCGACCGCCAGACCGGCAAGACCGCCGTCATCCTCGACACCATGTTGAACCAGAAGCCGATCAACGAAGGCGACGATGAGAGCAAGAAGCTCTACTGCGTGTATGTCGCCGTCGGCCAGAAGCGGTCGACGGTCGCCCAGTTCGTGAAGTCGCTTGAGGAAAACGGCGCGCTTGATTACTCGATCGTCGTCGCAGCCACCGCATCCGATCCGGCACCGATGCAGTTTCTCGCGCCTTATTCCGCATGCACCATGGGCGAGTTCTTCCGCGACAACGGCATGCATGCGCTGATTTCCTACGACGATTTGTCGAAGCAGGCCGTCGCCTACCGCCAGATGTCCCTGCTCCTGCGCCGGCCGCCGGGACGCGAGGCCTATCCGGGCGATGTGTTCTATCTGCATTCGCGCCTGCTGGAGCGCGCCGCCAAGCTCAACGAGGAGCATGGCGCCGGTTCACTGACCGCGCTTCCGGTGGTGGAGACCCAGGCCAACGACGTGTCCGCCTACATTCCCACCAACGTCATTTCGATCACCGACGGCCAGATCTTCCTGGAAACCGACCTGTTCTACCAGGGCATCCGCCCGGCGGTGAATGTCGGGCTGTCCGTCAGCCGCGTGGGGTCGGCGGCACAGGTGAAAGCGATGCGGCAGGTTGCCGGCGCGATCAAGGGCGAGCTTGCGCAGTATCGCGAAATGGCGGCCTTCGCCCAGTTCGGTTCGGACCTCGACGCCGCGACCCAGCGCATGCTCAACCGCGGAGCACGGCTCACCGAGTTGCTCAAGCAACCGCAGTTTTCGCCGATGACGGTCGATGAGCAGGTTGTCGCCATCTTTTCCGGAACGCGCGGATACCTGGACGACATCCCGGTATCGGCCGTGGGTCGTTTCGAGGAGGAGCTGCTGCGCCACCTCAAGGACAAGCAGTCCGCGCTTCTCGACGAAATCCGGTTGAAGGGCGAGCTCGACGACAAGATCGAAGAGAAACTCAAAAAGGCGCTCGACGCCTTCGCGAAGTCCTTCGCCGTCTAACGGCATTTTCGGGAACAGGCGTCATGTCGTCTCTCAAGGACCTTCGCAACCGCATCGCCAGCGTCAAGGCGACGCAGAAGATCACCAAGGCGATGCAGATGGTCGCCGCGGCCAAGCTCCGCCGTGCCCAGGAGGCGGCGGAAGCCGCCCGGCCCTATGCGGAGCGGATGGACACGGTCCTGGCCAATCTCGGTCAGCGGGTGTCCGCGCAGGAAGGCGCGTCGCCCCTGCTCGTCGGCACCGGATCGGACAAGGTTCACCTGCTGGTGGTCGCCACCGCCGAACGCGGCCTGTGCGGCGGCTTCAACACCAACATCGCCAGGTTGGCGCGGGAGCATGCGCGGCGCCTCCTCGATGAGGGCAAGACCGTCAAGATCCTGTGTGTCGGGCGCAAGGGCCGCGACTCGCTGCGCCGCGACCTGAACTCCTACATCATCGACCTCATCGAACTGCGGGGCATTCGAAGCGTTGGCTTCGAAAATGCCGACGAGATCGGCCAGCGCGTGCTGGAGATGTTCTCCAACGGCGAGTTTGACGTCTGTACGCTGTTCTTCTCCGAATTCCGTTCGATCCTGAGCCAGGCACCCACCGCGCTGCAGTTGATCCCCGCGAAGTTGCCGGAGGCGGATGAGGAGGCGGCCAAAGCGGACGGGCCGGACGCGGCTTACGAATACGAACCGGACGAGGAGGAAATCCTCGCCGAACTGCTGCCGCTCAACGTATCGACGCAGATCTTCCGTGGTCTGCTGGAAAACGCCGCCAGCGAACAGGGCGCGCGCATGACCGCAATGGACAGCGCGACCCGCAACGCGGGCGACATGATCGACAAGCTGACCCTGCACTACAACCGGACCCGCCAGGCCCAGATCACCAAGGAGCTGATTGAGATCGTGTCCGGCGCGGAGGCGCTTTGACAGCGAACGGTAAAGACTACGATTTGAAAAATCATGGCTCGCCCGCAAAGGCAATCCAGGACGGGCCATCGGATAGAGTGACGAACGATTGAAGGGTGAAACCATGGCGAAGAAGAAACTCGCAGGTCACGTGACGCAGGTGACGGGCGCCGTTGTCGACGTGCAGTTCGAAGAGCACCTTCCGGCGATCCTGAACGCGCTGGAGACCGACAACCAGGGCAACCGTCTCGTGCTGGAAGTGGCGCAGCACCTTGGCGAGAACACCGTCCGCACCGTCGCCATGGACTCGACCGAAGGACTGGTGCGCGGCCAGGACGTCATCGACACGGGCGACGCCATTTCGGTGCCGGTCGGCGACGAGACGCTCGGGCGCATCATGAACGTGATCGGGGAACCGGTGGACGAGGCCGGGCCGGTCAAGACCAAGGAGCGGCGCGCCATCCATCAGCCGGCGCCGGAGTTCGTCGACCAGTCCACGGAATCGGAAATCCTCGTAACGGGCATCAAGGTCGTGGACCTGCTGGCGCCATACGCCAAGGGCGGCAAGATCGGCCTGTTCGGCGGCGCGGGCGTCGGCAAGACCGTGCTGATCATGGAGCTCATCAACAACATCGCGAAGAGCCATGGCGGCTATTCGGTGTTCGCCGGCGTGGGCGAGCGCACGCGCGAGGGTAACGATCTGTACTGGGAAATGATCGAATCCGGCGTGAACAAGGAAGGCGGCGGCGGCGACTCGAAATGCGCCCTGGTCTACGGCCAGATGAACGAACCGCCCGGCGCCCGCGCCCGGGTCGGACTGTCGGGCCTGACGGTTGCCGAGCATTTCCGTGATCAGGGACAGGACGTGCTGTTCTTCGTCGACAACATCTTCCGCTTTACCCAGGCGGGTTCGGAAGTGTCGGCGCTGCTTGGCCGTATTCCGTCCGCGGTCGGATACCAGCCGACGCTGGCGACCGACATGGGCGCCCTGCAGGAGCGCATCACCTCGACCTCCAAGGGCTCCGTCACCTCGGTGCAGGCCATCTACGTGCCCGCGGACGACCTGACCGACCCGGCGCCCGCCACGTCATTCGCCCATCTGGACGCGACGACGGTGCTTTCGCGGCAGATCGCGGAGAAAGGCATTTATCCGGCGGTGGATCCGCTCGACTCCACCTCGCGCGTCCTGGAGCCGCGCGTCGTCGGCGAGGAGCATTACGAGATCGCACGCCGGGTGCAGGAGATCCTTCAGCGTTACAAGGCGCTTCAGGACATCATCGCCATTCTCGGCATGGACGAGCTGTCCGAGGACGACAAGCTCACCGTTGCCCGCGCGCGCAAGATCGAGCGCTTCCTGAGCCAGCCGTTCCACGTCGCCGAGGTGTTCACTGGCGCACCGGGTGTCCTGGTCGATCTCTCCGACACCATCCGTGGCTTCAAGGGCCTGTGTGACGGCGAGTACGATCATCTGCCCGAGCAGGCCTTCTACATGGTCGGGACCATGGACGAAGCCATCAAGAAGGCCGAACAGATTGCGGCAGAGGCCGCGTAGCATCGCGGCCGGTCCGTTGACGATGAACCGGAGACAGCAATCCCATGGCTGAAACGTTCACATTCGAGCTCGTCTCGCCCGAGCGGCTTCTGATCTCGGAAGATGTCGAAAGTGTCGTCGTTCCCGGTTCGGAGGGTGACTTCCAGGTCCTGGCCAATCACGCGCCGGTGCTGTCGACCCTGCGCGCCGGCCTGCTCGACGTGGTCCTTCCGGACGGCAAGGAGCGGCGCATCTTCGTGCGCGGGGGCTTTGCCGAGGCCGGTCCTGAGAGCCTGACAGTCCTGGCCCAGACCGCCATCGATTCCGCCGACCTGGACAAGGCCGCGTTGGCGCAGGAGATCCAGAACGCGGAAGAAGACGTGGCGGACGCGAAGGACGACCAGACCCGCGACAAGGCGCAGGACAAGCTCGATCAGCTTAAGCTGATCCGTGACACGCTCGGCTTGAACTAGAGCACCTGAACGGTTGCCGGCGACATCGGCCTATTTCGAGAACGCCGCGAATTCCTTTGCCAGCGCTTCGTAGACCGTCCGTTTGAACGGCACGATCAGGCTGACCACCTCATCCATCGACGCCCATCGCCAGTCATCGAACTCGGGCTTGTGGCCAACGCCGGATATGTCGATCTCGGTGTCGTCGCCGGTGAACCGGAACACAACCCATTTTTGTTTCTGGCCGCGGTAACGCCCTTTCCAGGACACACCGATCAGATGATCCGGCAGGTCGTAGGAATGCCATGACGGAATCTCGCCGACAAACTCCGCCGACGTGACTCCGGTTTCCTCCGTCAGCTCGCGCAGCGCGGCCGCCTGAATGTTCTCGCCCTCGTCGATGCCTCCTTGCGGCATCTGCCACCACATGCCGACGCCCTTCGCTTCTTCATCGTTGCGCTGCTCGATCCGCCTCCCGATCCAGACCAGGTTGTCCGTATTCACGAGCACGATGCCGACGCAGGGCCGGTACGGCAATTTGGAGAGGTCTTTTTTCATCGCAGCCACCTGCGATCAGGTCTGGCGGTCGCTGCGAACCGCCGCGCTGATCGGAATGAGCTCGATGCCCTTTTCCTTGAGCTGCCGTGACCATTCCGCGATACGGCCAATGGTCAGGGGCAGGCTCGTGCCGACGCCGATGGCCAGTCCCTTCTCCTTGGCGATACCTTCCAGTTTCTTGAGGGCAAGCTCGATTTCCTTGGCATTGCGCTCTTCGTCGATCACGACCTGCGACACGGAGTAGTCGAGCCCGAGATCCCGTGCGATCTGGCCGGCGGTCGAGCGCGCCGCCGTGCCGTCATCGAGATAGATCAGCCCGCGAGCCTTCAGCTCCTCCAGCACCGGAAGGAACGAGTCCTGCGCGGCGGTGAATTTCGCGCCCATATGGTTGGTGATGCCCGTGTAGCCGGTGAAGCGCGACATGATCCAGTGCAGCCGCTTGAGGTTTTCTTCGGCCGGAAGGCTGGTGAGAAGTGTGTGCGGGCCGGGATCGTTGTCGGGATAGTCGAACGGCTCTAGCGGCACCTGCAGCATGACTTCGTGCCCCAGGTCACGCGCCTTGCGCACCCAGCCGTCCAGGTTCCGCCCGTAGGGCCCGAATGCCAGCGTCACGGTGCCGGGAAGCGAGTCGATGGCCTGCGTGGTGGCGATCTCCGACAGGCCAAGGCCGGTGATGAGAAGTGCGATGCGCGCCGGCTGGCCCGCGCCGGAAGCCACGGCCTCGTTTGCCGGGCGTGCATAGACATCGCTCGGCCGGCGGCCATCGGATGCGATCTTCGGTAACGGTCCGTAGCGGGATGTTTCGACCACCGCGCGTATCGGCACGGGGGGCAGCCTGACCAGTTCCTGATCTCCCGGAGCAGTCACCGCTTCGGGCTGCGGACCGGCTTGCGCCGGTTGCTGCGTACCGCCGAACGCGGTCGCGGGGACGTTCTGCTGCTCGGTCGCCGCGGACGGCGGCGGCACGACCGGGGCCACTTCCTTGACATCCGGCACCGGGGGACCGCTTGCTATCTCGGCCGCGGGCCGGCTGGCAGGATCGATTTCGATGACGACGAGAGGCTCACCGCCCATGGGGTCGGCACGCATGACGAACCATACGATCGCCGACACGATCATGCCCACGATCACGGTCGTCGTGATGGCAAGCGCCTTCATTCCGCCTCTGTGTTCCCCGTCAGCCCCGCCGCATACGCAACATGGCGACCCGCCGCAAACCAATGTGTCTTCTGCAACAAGGTTTTACAGCAAGTCGCCAAACGGGCAAACGGCATGCGTTAGTTCGCCGCCGCGCCCTTGTTCTCCGTTTCAGCCTTCTCCGCCTTGATGGTGCCACGGACGAAGCTCAGCGCGTAAATGAGCTGAGTATCTTTTTCCTTCTCCCGAGGAACGTAAGCCGAGCTGCCCGAGGATTCCTTTTCGTCCTCGCTCTTGAGGTGGCCGCGCAGGCTCGCCTCGCCGCGTGGCTTCTGCTGACGCTTCTTGAGCTCTTCAGGCAGTTCCTGCTCGATGACGATGTTCGGCTCGATGCCTTTCGCCTGGATCGAGCGGCCTGACGGCGTGTAGTAACGGGCCGTGGTCAGACGAATGGCGCCGTTGCCGTCAAGCGGGATGATGGTCTGGACCGAGCCCTTGCCGAACGACCGTGTGCCAATCACCGTTCCGCGCTTCTGGTCCTGAATGGCGCCAGCCACGATCTCGGACGCACTGGCCGAACCGCCGTTGATCAGGACGGCGATCTTTTTGCCGTCCGTGATGTCTCCGGCCCTGGCATTGGAGCGCTGCGATTCCTGCAGGTTGCGTCCGCGGGTCAGAACGATGGCGCCCTGCTCCAGGAACGCGTCGGACACGGAAATCGCCTGATCGAGAAGGCCGCCCGGATTGTTGCGCAGATCGATCACGTAGCCCTTGAGCTTCGGACCGATGTCTTTCTTGACCTTGGCGACCGCCTTCTTGAGTTCCGCGTAGGTCTGCTCGTTGAATGTGGTGAGGCGGACGTAGGCGACATCGTCCTCGACACGGGCCTTGACCGGATTGATGCGGATGACGTCGCGGACAACCTTGATTTCCAGCGGCTCGTCTTCGCCCTTGCGGACCACGGTGAGCTTGATCGCGGTATTGACCGGGCCGCGCATCTTCTCCACCGCCTGCTGAAGCGTCAGTCCCCGGATCTGCTCGCCATCCAGATGGGTGATGTAGTCGCCCGACAGCAGACCGGCCTTGGCAGCCGGTGTGTCGTCGATCGGCGCGACCACCTTGACGACGTCGTTCTCGAGCGTGACCTCGATGCCGAGACCGCCGAACTCGCCGCGCGTCTGCACCTGCATGTCGCGGAAGTGCTTCGGATTGAGATAGGCGGAATGGGGATCGAGCGCGGCGAGCATGCCGTTGATCGCCGACTCGATGAGCTTGGCGTCTTCGGGTTTCTCGACGTAGTCGGTCCGGACGCGCTCCAGGACGTCGCCGAACAGATCAAGTTGCCGGTAAATCTCGGAATTGGCCGCAACCGCAGTGTGGCTTCGCGCAAGATTCAGTATTGCCGTCCCGGCCGCCAATCCAGCCAGGATCAAAAAAGCCCAAAGTGCGAATTCTGGTTTCCGCATCATCCTTCTGCCCTTCCAGGGTTGTCGGCCCACCATGGATCCGGATCGATCGGCCGGCCATCCTTACGAAATTCAATGTACAAGACCGGACCCGGACTCTTGGGTTTTGCGTCCGTGCCCGATTGAGCTGCGCCCATTATCGCAACGGGCTCTCCGGCGAGAACGAACTGACCCGTCTCGACGTCAATCCGCTTCATCCCGGCAAGAAGTATATGATACCCCTCGCCCGCATTTATGATCAAGAGTTGCCCGTAGGTGCGAAACTCGTCCGCGTATGCAACCCATCCGTCCACCGGCGAGGTCACCTGCGCCTGCGCCCGGCTCCGGATCGAGATGCCCTTGACGCGCTGGCCGTACTCGTTGGCCGCGCCAAAAAGTCTTATTTTTCGGCCGCTTACCGGAAGTGAAAGCTTGCCCCTCGTTGTGGAAAACTCGACCGCGGGTTTCAGCCGGCCGGGGCTGACAAACGCCACTTTGGTGGTTTCCCGAGTGGCGCTCTCACCAACGGGACGGCCCTGTTTTTTCGCGGCTTCGGCCAACGCCTTTTCCCTTGCGCGCTTCGCCGCGAGTTCCGCTTCGTAGGCGGCGACGCCCGCTTCCGCGATTTCCTTGTCCATACGCTTTACCAGTTCGCCGAGGTAGCCCACGGTCTTCGAGTGTTGCGCAGCCGCCAACTGGATTCTCGCCAATTCCTGCTGCTGTGATTTGACCAACGCCTTTTTCTCCCTGATCAAACCATCAATCCGGCCACGGGCGGCAATCAATTTGTCGTTCTCAGTCTTCAAATTATCGCGCTGACGGCGGATGCCGGCGCTGAGACGCACGAGGTCGTCGAGCTCGGCGGTCAACCCTTCAGCCTGGAAAGTGAGCTCGGGAAACACCGACGCCATCAGCATGGCCGAACGCACCATTTTCAGCGCGTCGTTGCGCCGCGTCACGACGGCCGGCGGCGGCTGGCGCCCGATGCGTTGCATGGCGGCGAGCAGGTCGGCGATCGTGGCATGGCGCTGCGCGATCGAGGCGCGCACCTGGTTTTCCTGTTCCGTGAGCGCAGCGACGCGGGTTTCGATCTTGGTCAGGCTCGCCTCGCTGATCTGGATGCTCTTCGCTGTCTCGATCAGGTTCTTGTTGAGCTCGGCGCGCTCCTTCTCGAGCTGCTCGAGATTGCCGGAGATCTCCTTCTCCCTGGCCCGCGTCGCCTCGAGCTCGCGCTGGCTTTCGCGCAACTGCCTGTGCGCGTCCTCCTGGCTGACGGAATCCTGCGGGATAGCCGGGGGCACCGGGAGCAATACGAGGCCGATGACGAGCGCCATGGCGCAGGCAAGTGCGCTGCGCGGCATCGCGTGGATGCCCTGGCGAGTCGAAGCTCTCATCATGATCCTCCATAGGCCCATCACGGGATCCGCACAAGTGACAAGGCGTTCAGCTTCCGACGGGGCATTCAGCTTCGATGATAGGGATGGCCGGCCAGTATGGTCGCCGCCCGATACAACTGTTCGGCGACCACCACCCTCGCCAGACCATGCGGCAGAGTTATGGCACCAAGGGAGAGCGTGTGCCGCGCCTTATCGCGCAACTCCGGCCCGTGCCCATCGGGTCCGCCCAGCACCAATGCGGCAGACGATGTCCCGGCGTCGCGCAAATCGCCGAGCAGGCGCGCGAAAGCCGGGCTGGTCAGACCCTTGCCGTTTTCGTCGAAGGCGAGGACAGCGGCGGAGTCCGGTATCCTGGACAGCAGCGAGCGCGCTTCGTCCGCCGCGCGTTCGGCCGCACTGCCCTTGCGGGACTCGCTCAAGGTGAGTTCGTTGAGCGGACCGAGACCGATCGATTTGCCGATTCCGGCGATGCGCTTCGCATAGTGCTCACAAAGGTCGCGCTCGGCGCCCGCCTTGAGCTTGCCCACCGACGCAAGAATGAGCTGCATGCTCCCGACCTGGATACGGCAATCCTAGACCGCCACGCGCTCGTCAGGCGGTGCTGCGGACCACATCTTCTCCAGATTGTAGAACTCGCGGACTTCGGGCCGGAAAATATGGACCACCACATCACCGGTATCGATCAGAACCCAGTCGCAATGCGGCAGGCCCTCGACGCGGATGCCGAAGTCGCTCGCCTTCTTGAGCTTCTTGATCACCTGGTCCGCGATCGCTCCGACGTGACGGTTCGACCGTCCCGAAGCAATCACCATGTGATCAGCGATGGAGGATTTGCCTGCAAGGTCAATGGACGTCACGTCCAGAGCCTTGGCTTCGTCAAGGACCTCATTCACCAGGTCCAACACTGAGTCCGAACCGAGCTCAACCCGAGCAGGCTCGGAGAGAGGCGTGCCCTTAGAGGCACCCTCGCGAGAGGTTCCCATGTTTAGGTGGATATCCTTCCGTTGTGCAGTAGTGCGCTATGGTCATTACCTCATGCGTGTCGCTCGACCCGGTCTCTCGGGACTCACGACATGACAACCATGCCCCCAGATTGTGACAATATCAATACCTCAGCGTTCATACCGCCTTAACCGTGGAATCGCGGAGCGCCGTGGAAGACAGGGACGAGAGCGGAACCGTGAGGAACGTCCATGCCGGCGCCCTGATGGATTTGAGCCCGAGGGCGTCGGTTTCCTCCACATAGGCGCCGGCGAATCGGAGAGACGTGCGGCTCGCACATGCCGCGAGGCGATATCCCGGGCGGTCGATGACGGCAACGGGCACGCCGCGCATGATCTCATCGCTTCGATCCCAAAGATGAAACGTGGCAAGATTATCGGCCCCCATAATCCAGACGAACCGCGTGCCCGGGTGTCGGCGCCTCAGATATGCGATGGCATCGGCCGTGTAGGCGCTGCCGATCGCCGCTTCGAAACCGGTGATATCGATACGCGGATGCCGCACGATCGCTCGCGCTGCGTCGAGGCGATCAACAAAGGACGCCATGTCGGCGCGGCGCTTGAGCGGATTGCCCGGTGTCACCATCCACCAGAGCCGGTCAAGCCCGAGCCGCTTCAGCGCCAGTTCCGAGACATGAACGTGTCCGGCGTGCGGCGGATCGAACGTGCCGCCGAGCAGGCCGATCGACATGTTCGGATAGGCCTGAGGCAGTCGCACCGCCCAACGGGGAAGAACGGACGCGTCGTTACCCACCGCGCGTCTGGCCCGTCCCGCGAACAACGTATTTGAAGCTGGTGAGTTGCTCGACACCGACCGGTCCGCGCGCATGCATCTTGCCCGTGGCGATCCCGATTTCCGCGCCCATGCCGAACTCTCCGCCGTCGGCGAATTGCGTCGAGGCATTGTGCAGGACGATCGCGGAATTGACCCGGGCCAGGAATTCGGCGGCCGCAGCCGCGTCGTCGGTGATGATGCTCTCCGTGTGGGAAGAACCGTATTGCGCGATGTGGGCGATAGCCGCGTCCAGGCCGTCGACCACCCGCACCGCAATGACGGCGTCGAGAAACTCCTTGCCCCAGTCTTCCGCATCCGCCGCGACCACGCGCGGGTCGACCGTTTGCGCTTCCGCATCTCCGCGCACTTCGCATCCGGCGTCGATCAGCGCTTCGACCAGGGGTTTGAGGTGTGTTTCGGCGCAGGCGCGATCGACCAGGAGGCATTCAGCCGCGCCGCAAATGCCGGTGCGCCGCATCTTGGCGTTCACGACAATGCCCTTGGCCATTTCCAGGTCCGCCGGCGCATGGACGTAGAGGTGACAGATACCTTCCAGATGCGCGAACACCGGAACGCGCGCCTCGGTCTGCACCCGCCCGACCAGGCTCTTTCCGCCGCGCGGCACGATCACGTCGACCGTGCCGTTCAGACCCGTCAGCAGCTCGCCGACCGCGGCGCGGTCGGCCGTCGGTACGATCTGGATCGCGTCCTCCGGAAGGCCGGCCGATTTCAAGCCTTCCGCCAGACAGGCGTGAATGGCGCGCGCCGAATGCTCGCTCTCCGACCCGCCGCGCAGGATCACCGCGTTTCCGGACTTGAGGCAAAGCGCGCCGGCGTCCGCCGTCACGTTGGGGCGACTCTCATAGATGATGCCGATGACGCCGAGCGGCGTCCGCACGCGCTCGATCTTCAGGCCGTTCGGCCGCTCCCAGGAGGCGATGACGTCGCCGACCGGATCGGCGAGCGCTGCAATCTGCTCCACGCCGCCGGCCATGGCTTCGATCCGGTCTGGCGTCAGTTTGAGCCGGTCGAGGAAGGCGGACGGGCGTCCTTTCCGCTCGGCCTCAGCCATGTCTTGCGCGTTCGCCGCCAGGATGTCCTGCTCGTGCGCGCGGATGGCTGTGGCCATCTCGTTCAGGGCCTTGGTTTTCGCCTCGGGCGCGGCATTGGCCAGCGCGTCCGCTGCACGTCTTGCGCGGGCGCCGATATCGGCCATGACACGTGTCACGTCGCCGGCGGCAGGTTCTTTGAGGGCTGCGTCCATTGTACTAATTACTGTTTCCGGTGCTCTTTTTGAGCGCCATGTCGTCTCGGTGGATGAGTTCGTCGCGACCACGGTAGCCGAGGCGCTCGAGGATATCACGGCTTTTGTGGCCGATGATCAATGCGGCGTCGCCCTTGGAATAGGCGCTGAGGCCACGGCCGATTTCGACGCCGCTGCTGTCGCGTATGATGACCGCGTCGCCCCGGTCGAAGGTCCCCTCCACCGCCGAGACCCCTGCCGGAAGCAGGCTCTTTCCGGCCTTGAGCGCAGCGGCCGCGCCGTCATCTATGACGACAGCCCCGCGCGGCTCCAGGGCGCCGGCAATCCAGCGCTTGCGTGACGCATCGGGATCGGTCCGCGCAAAGAACCAGGAGCACATTCCGCCGTTCGCCAACCGCGCCAGCGGATTCTCAACCTTGCCGCTTGCGATCACCATATGCGTTCCCGCGTCGATGGCGATCTTTGCCGCTTCGATCTTGGTCACCATGCCGCCGCGGGAAAGTTCCGTCCCGGTGTCGCCGGCCATGGCTTCGATCTCCGGCGTGATATCGCGGATTTCCGGCAACAACTCTGCATGCGCGTCCCGTCCGGGAATGCCGGTGTAGAACCCGTCCACATCGGAGAGGAGCACGAGGCAATCGCAGCTCATCATGCTCGCGACCCGTGCTGCCAGCCGGTCGTTGTCGCCGTAGCGTATTTCCGACGTCGCCACCGTGTCGTTTTCGTTGACGACGGGAACCGCATTCAGCCGCAGCAGCGTTTCCATGGTCGAACGCGCGTTCAGATATCGCCGCCGTTCCTCGGTGTCCCCCAGCGTCAGCAGAACCTGCGCCGTGACGATGCCGTGCGCCCTGAAGCACTCCTCATAGGCGTGCGCGAGATCGACCTGTCCGACGGATGCGGCGGCCTGGCTGTCTTCGAGTTTCAGGGCGCCGCGCGGAAGGCCGAGCGCCTTGCGGCCAAGGGCGATGGCGCCCGAGGAGACGATGATCACTTGCTTGCCCGCCTGCTTGATCGCCGCGACATCGTCCGCCAGCGACGCCAGCCATTCGCGTTTCAGCTCGCCCGAGCTTGTGTCGGCAAGAAGCGACGACCCGATCTTGATGACCAGCCGTTCGGCATCGCCCCACTCTTCTCTTACGGCCGCCATTGTGCTTCCTGTTGCAGGGCGTTTTCAGCTCCCCGCTCGTCAAGACGGCCTTCCTCGATGGCCTCGGCCAGTTTGAAGAGCATGTCCTTGATGCCGAGACCCGAGACGGCGGAAATCCGCGCTGCGTCGACACCATGCGCGCGGCGAAGCTCTTCGGCACGTTCCGCCGCGTACTCCTCGGAGACCGCGTCACACTTCGTCAGCGCGACCAGCTCCGTCTTCGTCGCCAGATCCGCACCATAGGCCGCGAGCTCATCGCGTATGGTCCGGTAGTCGCGCACCACGTCTTCACTCGTCACGTCGATGAGATGGAGCAAGGCGCGGCAGCGCTCCACATGCCCCAGGAACCGGTCGCCGATACCGGCGCCTTCGTGCGCGCCCTCAATGAGGCCGGGAATATCGGCCAGCACGAAATCCACGTCACCCGCACGAACCACGCCGAGATTGGGATGAAGCGTGGTGAAGGGGTAGTCGGCGATCTTCGGTTTGGCGGCGGAAACCGCGGCCAGGAAAGTCGACTTGCCGGCATTCGGGAGCCCGATCAGGCCGGCATCGGCGATCAGCTTGAGCCGCAGCCAGACTTCGGTTTCCTCTCCCGGTTCACCCGGATTGGTGCGGCGCGGCGCCCGGTTCGTCGACGATTTGAAATGCGCATTGCCGAATCCGCCATTGCCGCCCCGGGCCAGCACAAGACGCTGCCCCGGCTCGGTCAGGTCTCCAAGCAGGGTCTCGTTGTCCGCCGCGTAAATCTGGGTTCCGGGAGGAACATGCAGGACCTTGTCCTTGCCGCCGGCGCCGGACCGGTTCTTGCCCATCCCATCCCCGCCACGCTCGGCCTTGTAGTGCTGCTGGTAGCGGAAATCGATCAGCGTATTGAGGTTCGCGACGCACTCGGCCACGACGTCGCCGCCGCGGCCGCCGTCACCGCCGTCAGGCCCGCCGAACTCGACATACTTCTCGCGCCGGAAGCTCAAACAGCCATTGCCGCCGGCTCCCGACTGGATGTAGGCGCGTGCCTGGTCGAGAAATTTCATGGGCCTGATCTCGTTCCGTCACACATTCGCGTAGCTGCGGGTCTATCGGCGCGGCGCGAGCCGTGCAAGCCGCGTCGCGCCGTTTGGTGAAGGGCGGGCTATGCCGCCCCCCATTGTTTGAGACTTTCCCAGACCGATCGCTCAAGGACGAATTCGTCGACCGGAACCGGTCCGCCATAAGAGCGACCCATGCTCATGCCGGTCCCGACGAGCTGGAAACCACATTTTATGAGCACGCGGCGCGAGGCTTCGTTGACAACACGGCAGCGGCTGCACAGAAGCACAGCGTCGGTGTTTGCGAACGCATGGTCGATGACCGCGCGAGCCGCCTCCGTTGCATATCCGTTGCCCCAGAAAGGCTCGCCGATCCAGTAGCCGATTTCGTATTCGCCGGTGTCGCCGATGCCGAAGCCGGTTGCCCCCACCAGCGCTGCGTCGCTTTTCCGCGCGATCAGGAATGCGCGCTCCTTGGACGCGGACAAGGAGCCGATCCAGCGCATGGCATCCTCGACGCGATAAGGATGCGGCATGCGGCGCGTCTGCTCGGCAATCCTGCGGTTGTTGGCGATCTGCGCCAGGGGTTCCGCATCGTCGACATGCGGCGGCCTTAACACCAATTGGGCCGTCGTCAGGAGACAACCGCCCTCGGGCCGTATCCCCCTCTTGAACATTTCGATATCGTCTGCTTCCTCATCCATCGGTCCTCTCCGGTCAAAAGAAAAAGGGAAGATGGCGCTCCATCTCCCCTTCTTTTGACCTTCGAGATCCCCGGTTCGACGAAGCGCCGGCGGATCCCTTTGCGAACCGCCGCTATTTTGCGGCCATCGGGTCCACCGAAACGTAAACGCGCCCTTTGGCCCTGGTACGGAAACTCACATTGCCCTCGCGCATCGCGAAGATCGTGTGGTCCTTGCCCATGCCGACGCCTTCGCCGGGATGCCACTTGGTCCCGCGCTGGCGCACGATGATGTTTCCGGGGATCACGCGCTCACCGCCAAACTTCTTGACGCCGAGCCGCCGTCCGGCTGAATCGCGTCCGTTGCGTGATGATCCGCCTGCCTTTTTGTGAGCCATGATTCAATCCTCTGTCCGCCACCTCATACACGAGTGCGAGCGGTTAGTCTTCCTTTGATTTCGCGGGAGGCTTTTTTGCCGCCGGTTTCTTTGCCGCGGGCTTTTTCGCCGCCGCAGTCTTCGGTGCCGCCTTCTTGGCCGGCGCCTTGGGCTTGGCAGCGGGTTTCGCCTCAGCCTTGACGTCCGCTTTCTTGGCGGCGGGCTTGGGCTCCGCCTTTTTCGCTGCCGGCTTCTTCGCCGCGGGTTTCGTCTCTTCCGCCTTCTTGGCTTCGGCCTTCTTCGGTTCGGCCTTCTTGCCGGGCGCCGGTTTCGCGGCCGCCTTTGAGGGTTTCTTGCCGCCGGTCAGAATCTCGGTGATCCGGACAGCCGTCAGATGCTGACGATGCCCCTTCTTGCGACGGTAGTTTTTGCGCCGCTTCTTCTTGAAGACGATGATCTTGTCGCCGCGCTTCTGCTCGACGACCTGCGCCGCCACGCTGGCACCATCGATCGCCGGTGTGCCGACCTGCGCGGCGCCATCACCGCCAAGCATCAGAACTTCACTGAACTGGATGATCTCGCCGGCGTCGCCAGAGATCTTCTCGACCTCGATGACGTCATCCGGAGCAACGCGGTATTGCTTTCCGCCGGTACGGATAACTGCGTACATGTCGTTCGTCCTTCTTGATCCGCGCCCTGCGGCGCCGCGCTCAGTGGCGCGGACTTGCTCGTTTGCGAGGGCCGTTCCTGACGGCCTGCCCCGGGCAGCGACTTGATCTGCGCAAACCATGAAATCTGCGCATTTCGACGGCGCACTATACGTATCCGGACCGCCAAGTCAATTTGGACTTGCGGCGCGTTCAAACGTAACAAGCCGTGATCCTGATCGCCGAGATGAGGTGGCAGGACACCTCACGATACACCCAAAGGTAGCCATGGGCGCCGTCACCCGCCCCGGTTGCACAAAATCACCGCAATTGGGACAGCTACAAGCCCAAATTCCGTCACGAGTCATGGTTAATTTACTCTTTGTGCAGACTACGGAGGTGCAGGACCGATTGTGTGACGACGCTTGTCTATGAGGGAAAAAAAAATGGTCACCATCGATCCGCTTAACCATCTAAGACATCGAGGATTTTGCAGCGGCCCGCCTGCCTCGGGCACTAGACCGCGGGACTAGGAAATCGTCCTGCGCGGTCTCGCATGATCTTTTGATCGGCCGTTCCGCTTCCACGGCACGCTTTCCGAACTCCATCTGAAACCGCTGGCCCGGTCCGGCCGCAGATCGCTCACTCATTGACTTGATGCCGTCAAGTCGTATCGCGAAAAGCTCGAGCTTTTCGCGAAACGGAACTGCTTTGCCTGCTGCCGGATCGGCAAACGGGCAAACCGCCTACAACAAGACCGGACGCCAGAGAACAACGTCCTGAAGACCGACACGGGGGCTAACATGACACAGTTAATCCGCACTCTGATCATCTCTTTTCTTCTCGTTGTCGGCGTAGGACTGACGTATGGCGGGCTTTTCGATGAGCCGTTCGGCGCGCGGGCCGGCATAGACCCCACAGCCCCGTCCGATCACTTCCCGCTGGCCGCAAGCCCCGAGCGGATTTCAGAACGGCTGGAGACCTATCTCGCCGCGACGGCCGCGAGGAAACGTCTGAAGCCGGTCCGGCTGGCGCAGGCCACAGCGCTCGTTCAACCCGGCCAGACCGATGATCTCCTGCGTGAGGCGGACCGCGTGCTCGGTCCGGAGGGAAGCGAAAAACAAAAGAAAAAGGACAAGCCGAAGAAATACGACCAGTCGACCCCACCGAAAACAACCGAGGGTTCCGACGGCGAGAAACCGGCTTCGGCCGACGAGCAGCATCTGGCGCTGTTCGTCGAGAACCGTTATCCGGCGGCGGCCACGTGCGGCATCTGCCATCCCAAGCACTACAAGGAATGGTCGGTGTCTCAGCATGCTTATGCGCAGCTCAGCCCGATCTATCTCTCGCTCAACAACAAGATCAACCAGCTCAGCAACGGTTCGAACGGTGATTTCTGCCTGCGTTGCCACAACCCGGTGGGCGCCAATCTCGGCGAAAGCACGTTTGAATCGAACCTCGACCGCCACCCGACCTCGCGCGAAGGCATCACCTGCGTCGTCTGCCACCGCATCAACAAGAACTACAACAAGGTCAGCGGGCGACTGGCGCTGGTCGAAGGCGGGCTGACCGAGCCCGTGTTCGGCCCCGAAGGCAATGCCGGCGTCAAGGAGACGCTGGAACAGCCTGAGAAATTCCGCGTCGTGACCGACCCGAAGGAGCCGGGCCGCAAGATCCACAACGAAGCCAAGGTATTCGATCCGATCAAGTCCTCGACCTTCTGTGGAAGCTGCCACGACGTGACCCTGTTCAACGGGTTCCGGCTCGAGGAAGCCTTCAGCGAATACCGCGTGTCGCCCGCGGCCAAGAGAGGCGAGACCTGTCAGGACTGCCACATGGGCAAGATCCAGGGCAAGGTGTCCGGGTATGAGGAAGGCCCCGCCGCCGTGGTCGGCGACGTACCGACCAAGACGCGGAAGATCACCAACCATCTGTTCTCGGGCCCCGACTATCCGGTCATTCATCCCGGCCTGTTCCCGCACAACCAGAAGGCCTCCGCGTTCAAGACCATGCGCGAGTGGCTGCAGTTCAAGCACGAGGAAGGCTGGGGAACAGATGAGTTCGAGTCCAAGGTTCCGGCCAATTACAAGTTCCCGAAAGCCTGGGAGTCCGTCGACGACCGTTATGACGCCCGGGAAATCCTCAACGAGCAGTTCGAGCTGCTGGAGTATGCCAAGCGTAAGCGCCTGGAGGTCCTCAAGAACGGCTTCGTTCTCAGCGACGTGCTCATCGACCGTGCGGATGAAAACGGGCTCGCCTTCCGCGTGCGCGTCCGCAACGGAACCGACGGCCACAACGTGCCGACCGGATTCACCGGCGAGCGCCTGGTCTGGCTCGACGTGACGGTCAAGGATCGCGACGGCAACACCGTTTTCCGGTCCGGCGACAGGGACCCGAATGGCGATGTCCGTGACGGGCACTCATCCTACGTGCATGCGGGCAAGGTGAAACTCGACCCGTATCTCTTCAGCCTGCAGTCCATCTTCGTTACCCAGAACGGACGCGGCGGCGAGATCGAGCATGTGATCCCGATCCCGTTCCCGACGTTTGCCCTGCCGAGGGTGCTGCCGTCGACTACGTCCCTGGTGTTCACCGGCGAGCCGGCAACCGAGCGCAATCACAAGAAGGGCATCGAACCCAACGGCGAGCGCTGGGCCAAGTACAAGGTCGAGGCAAACCAGCTTACGGGCAAAGGTCCCTACAAGGCGACGATCAAGCTCAAGGCACAGGCGGTGCCCATCAACCTGATCACCGCCATTCAGGACGTTGGCTTCGACTTCGGCATGACGCCGGGCGAGGTCGGACGGGCGGTCATCGCCGGCACGCAGGTCCTGTGGGAGCGCGAAGTGACACTTGCGGCCGACGCGACCTCCAAGCGCCGCCGCGGGAATTCACAATCGGCCCCGGCGCTGTTCTCGCCGCCCCGAAGCTTCACGCCCGATCCAAGCCTGCCATGGGCGAAGGAACAGACCAGGTGACGGCATATCCCGAAAGGTGACCATCACGAACCACGACCCCGAGAAGTGCTGTCGGCAGCGGCGCACCAAAAACAACAAGACGAGATTCAACAGGAACGTCAATGCAGGTTTGCACGTATAACCGAAAGTTCTGGCACGGCACCGCCGTTGCTGCGGTAACGCTCGGCCTCGGCGTCGCCGATCTGGCCACATCATTTGCGGCCGAGTCGTCGGCGAAGCCGCTGCCCTGGCAGGTCGCGACCGCCAGCAAGTCGGACAAGTTGAAGCCGAAGGACTACATGGCGGGTCCGGCGCCGAAAAGTGCGATGGCCGCTCCGAAAACGCAGCAGGACCCCTACGGCGATGCGGGCACGGACCGGAAATGGTACAGCGCCTTCTGGCCGCTCGGCGACCGGGTCGAGGTCAAGGCGCTGAAGGACGAATATGTTCCCTTCCAGACCGAGACAACCGATCCGAAGTCGGTCGGGCGCCTGCCGGACCGGCCGAAGCTCGCCGTCGAACTCGGCAACGGCTTCCTCGACACCGGCAACCTGCATCCGGGCTTCGAGGTTCCATTCATCGGCGCCGTGTGGCAGCCACGGCTGTGGGCCTACGCGATCAATCGCACCGCATTTCAAAGCTTCAAGGACGGCCGGTCCGGAAATCCGCGGGAGACGGAGATCGCCAACAGGCTCGACGTCTTCGTCAACCTGCAGCTCACCGGAACCGAGAAGATCCTGCTGGGCATCCGCCCGACCGACAACAACCGGCCCGATGAGTTCACCCGCTACACCTTCGATGGCCGCGACGAAGGCTTCAACAAGGAATTCGGCTTCAATATCGAGACCCTGTTCTTCGAAGGCGATCTTGGAAGCGTGTTTCCGGTGCTCGACAAGAAGGGTTCACGTCCGATCGATCTCGGTTTCACCGTCGGCCGGCAGCCGATCGTCTTCCAGGAAGGCATCCTGATCAACGACACGATCGACGCGGTCGGCTTCATTCGCAACAACATCGTCTTTCCCGGCACATCCAACCTCCGGGTTTCGGGAATGTGGGGCTGGAACCGCCTCGACCGCAATGATTTCGACCGGCGGCGCGACGAAGCCGACATGTTCGGCCTGTTCGTCGCCGCCGATACGCACCTGAGCACGTTCAACTACGATCTGATCTACGTGAACGACGAAGGCGATGGCGACGGCCTGTATTTCGGGTTTGCCGCAATCCAGCGCCTGCCGCATTGGGGCGGCATCAGCACGGCGTTTCGTGTGAATACCTCCATCGCGCTCGAGGACGAGATCGAAGGCAACGTCGTCGGAACCGGCACGCTGCTGACCAGCGAAATCTCCAAGACCGTCAAGCAATCGGACGACATCGTCTATTTCAACTCGTTCCTCGGCCTCGGAAACTTCACGCAGGCGGGACGCGAGGCGGTCAACGGCGGCCCGCTCGCGAATACGGGCATTCTCTTCGCGTCGCCGAACCTGAGCACCTACCTGGCGGAGCTCGACCCGTTCACGACCGACAGCGTGATCGGCGGCGCCGTCGGATATCAGGCGTTCTGGGACAACAAGCGGCGCAATCTCATTCTCGAGGTTGCCGGACGCCATGACCTGAGCGGCGACGGGTTCGACAGCCTGGGCCTCGGCGCCCAGCTCCAGCAGGCCGTGGGACAGCACGTTCAGCTTCAGTTCGAAACTTTCTACGCCTTCAACGAAGGCCGCGACGATGGATACGGCGCGCGCGCAGAGATTCAGATTGTCTATTGAGATCGCGGGGGCACCCGCGATCCGTCTGGTGCAGGAGACGAGAAATGCCGCAAATGGGTCTTGTTGAGATTTTGGGAACGATGATTGTCGGCGCCGTGTCGATGCGCGCCGCGATCGGCGCGCTGACCTTCGCGGGGCGGCGATATGCCGTTTCGCGAAAGAACAAGAAGTACATCTCGCAGTTTCGCGCCGCATCCTCGCGCGTCTTTTCGAAGCCGCGGATCGAGACGAGCAACCAGCCGCTGACGTGGAAGGGCAAGCGGCGGTTCCGTGTCGTCAAGCGCGTGTACGAGAACCTCAATGAGGATGTGTGCTCGTTTTATCTCGAGCCCCATGACGGCAAGCCGATCGCACCGTTCCAGCCGGGCCAGCACCTCACATTCTCGGTGCCCGTGAACGGGCAGGACGAGCCCGAGATGCGCTGCTATTCCCTGTCGGAGAGCCCGACGGAGAAAGGCTACTACCGCGTCACGGTGAAGCGCCTCGGACCGCCGCAGGGCGCCGGACCCGGCACACCACCGGGTCGCGTCTCGGGGCATTTCCACGACAGTCTGCAGCCTGGTGCCGTTGTCGAGGCGCTGGCGCCCGCCGGATCCTTTTGTCTCGACCAAACCTCCAACCGGCCGATCATCTTCATCGGCGGCGGCATCGGCATCACCCCGCTGCTCAGCATGTTGCGCTGGCTGATCGCCACGGGCTCACGGCGGGAGATCTGGTTCTTCTATGGGGTGCGCAACCGCGGCGAACACGCCATGTACGAGACCCTGCAGAAGCTCAATGCCCATACGCCGAACGTCCGCCTGCTGGCCGCCTACAGTCAGCCGACGCCGAATTGCCGCAAGAATATCGACTATCATGTGAAGGGCCACATCACCGCCGAGCTCCTGCGGCCGTTGCTCACGGCGCGCAGGTGTGAAATCTACCTGTGCGGGCCCAACGCGATGATGACGTCACTGCGCGGCCAGTTGGAGGCGATCGGGGTTCCCGACGAGGACATCCGGACCGAATCGTTCGGGCATCGCGTCGGCGACGCGCGCACTGGCGAGACGCCGCAGGATCACGCCGAAGCGGAAGCCGGGTTCCGGATCGAGTTTGCAAGATCCGGCAAGACGATCCGGTGGACGCCGCGCGACGGGTCCCTTCTCGAGCTGGCCATCGACCACAAAATCAAGGCCCGTTGCTCCTGCCGTCAGGGCGTCTGCGGAACCTGCGCCGTCAAGCTGCGGGACGGCGAGATCGCCTATCAGCGCCAGCCGGAACGCGAACCCGAGCCCGGGAAATGCCTGCCGTGCATCGCGCGGCCGACCAGCGATCTGGTGCTGGATCTCTAAAAGACAATCGCCCACTGCCGGGCCGGTCAGTTCTTCGGCACCTTGGTCGTGAGCACCGGCGTCGCGATCTCGTTGACATGGTACTTGTGGCACAGCAGGCAATCCTGGCGCACCTGCATCTTGCCGTGGCATGACGCGCACGTCTCTTTCTTCACCTGTTTGAAGTTGGAGACGTATGTGTACGGGTCATTCCCCTTGTACGTTTCCAGATAGCCCTTCGCCTTGCTCATGGCGTGGCAGGAGAAACAGCCGTCCTTCTGGGCGACGCCGAAGTGCGGCCGGTGATCGAACAGCGTGAAGGGACTCTCGCGTGAAGCGAGGGACGAAGGTTTCCAGTTGACGAGACGGCTCGCATTTCTCGTCGCGTCGACACTGTGACACTTGGCGCACTGCCCCTGGGCGTCCTTTCCGGTGAGCTCCTCGAATGCCGGACGGGCGAGATTGTCTCCTTTCTCGGCGTACAGCCGACTCGTCAGGTCGAGCCAGGCGCGCAGGAACGCATCGGCGTGCCCGACGGGTCTGTAGAGGATCGCGAAATCCTTGCGGTACCAGCCGCCGAGCGCGGTCCAGTCTTCGGTGTCGACCTCGATTTGTTCCGCGCCATTGCTCTCGGAGGCGTCGGCGTCGGCCGTATCGACCTCATCAGTGGCCTCCTCTTCCGCCTCATCGGATGCCTCCTCGGCCTCGTCGCCCTCCTCGTCCTCCGGCCGTTGGTTGCCCTTGAGCAGGCGACCGAACGGATCGATCCGCCAGCTCCCGAATGGTCCGGCAGATGATGCGGCGCTCACGGGCTTCGGTTCTTCTTCGGTTCCGTCCTGCTCTCCGGCGTCGGTTTCGTCGCTCTCGCCGGTAACCGTCTCGGTCGTGAACACCGGCGAGGAGTCCTCCTGCGCCTCGCCCGGGGTCTCGTCGATTTCGCTTGCGAGGTTCGGCAGCCATTCGCGTTGCGCGGCAAGAAGCACGTCGTGGGGCATGCTGGCGCTCAACTGCGTGGCGAGATCCTTGCTGATCCGCGCGCCGGTGGCCGACTTGATCCGCCTGAAGAAGTCGGTCATGCCGGCCGTGGTGAGCGTGTGAAACAGCCGTTTGACCTCCCATGCGAGGTTCTTGACCTCGGCAATCTGCGCATCGGTCGCTTCGGTCAGATCCAGCAGATCGAGCTCGTCCGTCACCTCGAGCGTCTTGCGGTGTTTCTCGTCGCGGCCGATCAGCAGGCGCATCAGCGGGCTGATCTCACCTTCCGCGTCTTCCGGCCACTCGCCGATGTCGACATTCTTCTCGTTCAGCGTTTCGACGTCGATGCCCGGCAGGGAGATCAGGGTGATGCCCTTCGGACCGGTCGCCCGTTCGACGCCGGTGATCTGGTCCAGATGGCACGCGGTGCAGATCTGCTCGAAGGGCTTGATGTCCATGTGCCCGCCGTCCGCGGTGGCGGTGTGGCAGTCGGTGCACGCGGGCGGAATGTCTTTGGCGTTCTTCTTGTTGCGCCATTCCGGGAAGTGTTTCTTGAAGTGTCCGGAGTGATCGAAATTGATGCGGGTTCGCCGCCTGAACGGATAGCTGTCGAACTCGGGATGACTGCCGTGAAAATCGTCGAATTGTACCGAATGGCAGGTATGACACTGCGCGTCGGCCATCGCCTTGAGGTCGAAGGTCTGGCCGTTGTGCTCCTTGTGGCACGTGGCACAGAACACACCTTCGGGAAATGTGCTTTCCACCGGAAGCGCCGCGTCGCGGATGCGCGAGGCGGTCGAGCGCTTGCTCGCGTTTGGAGAAGCCTCGGCGCGACGCACATAGGCGTCGAGGCGCGCGAGCTCAAGGCCGTGCGGATTACGCGCCGGCTCCCCCATCATGTGGCAGGTGAGGCAGGACTCCGTATCCTTGTTGGGATCGGCGGGCGCGAAGACGGCATGCAGCCATCCGAACTGTCCTTTCGAGACGTTGGAGTGGCAGTCGGTGCATTTTTCCAGAGTTCCGTGGACCGTCGTGATCGGGCCCGGCATGAAATGGCGTGTGTCGCCGGCATAGGCGACCGCAAGTATGAACAGGCCGGCCGCCAGGACGGCAACCCAGGCGGAGATGATGTTGCGCTTTGCCCGCAACGCCCGGTTGGATTTCTCGGCTGACCGCCAGAACTTCACATAGCGCGCAATGCTCACGTCAGCGCACTCCCGACGAGTACGCGTACACGACCATGGTGTGCAGGATCGACATGGCGATCAGGCAATATGTTGCCGGGATGTGAACGAACAGCCAGGCGTGCTGCAGGCCCTGAAGCGCGTATTGGTGATCGAGATCGAATTTCGCGACCACATGCTTCTTCAGCTTTTCCAGAACCTCCTGCACCTTCGAATTGGGATGGCTTTCAAGGCGATCGAGATCGTCGCACATGGCCTGCAACGGATAGCGCGATCCGCGCAGATGCGCGCCGACGTGCTGCGGCTTGCGGAAATAGCCGTACAGATGGTCGGCGTAGTAGTCGGACAGCGCGGCCGACGCGGCATTCTTCACCGAATTGAGCATGAGGCCGTCGACCTCGCCGGCGAGCTTGGCCCGGGCCGCGCCGATCTGCTCGAACGTCACCTGATCGGCGGGCACGTGCTGCAGCCGGGCCGGGATCGATCGGGTCAGGTAGAGGCCGAAAACACCGCTGACCGCCACGACGACAAAAAGGATATACAGCACCCATTCCAGCGACGTCTCGGGCAGGGAGAAGCTGGTGTGCATCAAGAAGGCGGCAACGACGAAATAGCCGGCATAGACGTGGAGCTTGAGCCAGCTCGCGGCACGGCCGAGCGTGAGTGCGGGAAGCTGTTTTCGGACATGATAGGAAAGCTGGGCGATCATCGCCGCCGCCAGAATCCAGCCGTCAAGAAACCGGGGGTCGCGCAGGGCGGTTTCGTATTGCCCGACGATCCAGAACAATGCGGCGATCGCAACAATCGTCACCGCGACATTTCGCGTTAGCTGGCGCAAGATTCTCCGCGTTTCAGTGCCAATTGGACAGTGTCTGCAATTCGCGGAGATCGACGCGCGTTATCGCATCGTGCGGACATGCACGCAGGCAGGCCGGGCCGCCGGCTCGACCTGTGCACAGGTCGCATTTCGCTGCCGTGCGAATGTGGGTGCCGTCTTTGTCGACCAGAAGCTGGCCGGAAGAGTTCCGCGCATCAATCATGCGAATATTGTTGTAGGGACAAGCGCTCTCGCAACTGGCGCAACCAATACAGGTCTTTTCGTCGATCAGCACATTGCCCGTTTGTTCGTCACGGGTGATCGCGCCGGTCGGGCAGTCGACCATGCAGACCGGATCGGCGCAGTGCATACAGGCATTGGCGATCGTGAACTTGCCGTGAGAAAACCCCGTCCGCTCCAAGCGAGCGACATTGTCATGGGTGGCCGCGCAGGCACGCACGCAATCGTCGCAGTTCACACAACGGGTGGTGTCGACCAGCATCGCCTTGGTGCCGTTGATCAAGCGGTTGTCCACGATGAAATCGAGCTGTGACCGGCCGCGATACGCGACGCGCTGGCGCGGCGAGGCCGTTGTCCTCTGCGCCTCGGCGACGGCGTTCAGGGCCCGCTCCTCGATGAAGTGCGCCGGAATCCGGATGATGTCCGCATAACCGACGGCGCGCAGACCGAAGGACGCGAGTGCCGGACCGCCGGTGCGCATGCTCTCGCCAATCTCGGACGCACCGAAAATCTCGCCGGCCTTGAGAAAGCCGGCCGTCTGCTCGTTCTGGCCCGTCTGCACCGTCAGTCGCGCGAAACCCGACCGCAACAGGAAGAGGTCCTCCAGGTACTGACCTTCTTCCACGATCAGCGGTTCGTGGTCGAGCGGCCGATCGCCGCTCGGCTTTTCGATCCGTTGACGCTGGTAGATGTGCGTCCAGCCGAACCCGCCATGGGTCTCAAAAAAGCACTGCCTGGCGATGCCGCGCAGGATCTCGCTGTCGGCGCCGCCGAACAGCGCGCTTTGTCTCAAAGCAATCTCGACGCTCCGCTGCCGGTAAAAATGTTCGACACGGCACCGGAATGCGTCCGACCAGTGGAGCAGTTCGCGGACCCCCGGCCAGCGCATCTCGAGGACCGTGGTCCGGTCGGCCGCCGAAACCGCGGTTGCCTGCCGCGCCGTTCGCGCCAACGTCTCTGTCTCTCCGAAAATATCGTTCTGTCTCAGGACATCGGCGGGCGGTGGAACGGCGTCCCTTTTCCACTCGAGTTTTTGCAGATGCTGCCGCCCGGTGCGAAACGTGCGACGCAACCATGAACTTTCTTCCGTGTCTTTTTGCTGTGGCTGCTTGTCAGTCGCTGCGAGGGCGGTCTGCATCCGCACCGACCCGTTCAGAACGACAAAGAGCGAGGTCTGATACGCGCCTGCCGCATAGATCGTGTCGCCGCCGCGGAACGACCTGATCCGGCAGTCGTTGGCAATGATATCCTGCGGCTGAAGGTCGTCGGGAAACGCGCGGCGGTCGAGCCCCGCGAATACCGGCATCCTCATGATGCCGGCGACTGCCTCTGCCGGAAGCCTCTGCCGGGCAAACGGCGCATCCCAGCGACGTGGCCGGTCTATGATCTGGACTTTCGCCAACCGTCTTCCCTCTTACGATCGACTGTACTGACGGCTGCGCGGATCGTGAGTGAAAAGCGCGCGAATGCGCGTTCCCCGTGTATTCCGGGACGAGCCCCGAAGCCATCCAACAGTCTAGCGATGCGTATGGTTATTGTGGGGCGTGATCCCGCGTCGAAATTGGTCATTTTTTGGCGAAATTATGCCGGTTTCCGGCCGGCGGAGCCAGGCTGTCAACCGACCTCGTTTTTTCGCCTGCAGACCCCTGGATTTGTCGTCTTGCGGGATCACCCGGTCGAAGGCCGCGAACCGACCTAAACCACGTTGTGCAACCAGGGCGAGCGCGTCCTCTGCGCCATGATCTGGACCAGAAAGTCGATGAACGCACGCGTTTTCGGCGGCACTGCAGCGCCCGCATAAAGCGCATGGATCCCGGTCTCCGGTACGGGCCAATCGGTCAGGACCGGGACAAGCCGCCCGTCACGAAGACCTTCGGCCGAGATGAAATCGGCGAGAAGCGCAATCCCGGCCCCCGACATGGCCGCTTCGTGGAGCACCAGGGCATCGTTGGACCGCAGCCACGGCGCGATCGGTACCCGATACTCGCCGCCTTCGCCTTCCAGCACCCAGGCATCCCCGCCCTGAAGGTGCGAGAAATGCAGCAGCCGGTGACGCGACAGATCTTCCGGCGTGCGAAGCGGCGGGGCATCGTTCAGATAGGCGGGCGCGGCAACCAGACGGCGGATGTTCGGGGCGAGAAGGCGGGCGCGAAGGCTCGTGTCAGCCAGGCGCCCGATGCGAATGGCAACGTCAATCCGTTCCTCCACCACATCGACATAGGTGTCCGAATAGACGACATCGAGCCGAATGTCGGGATACCGGGACAGGAATTCAGGGAGCGTGTCCGTCAGGTGCAGCCTCGCGAACGTGGTCGGCGCAGCAATGCGCAGCAATCCGGTCGGCTTGCCGCCGAGTGAGCTCGCCGTAGCATCGGCCTCGTCCAGAGCGGACAACAGGTCCTCGCAAAGCGGCAGGTAGATCGCGCCGGCCTCCGTGAGCGTGACGCGGCGCGTGGTCCTGAGAAACAGCGCAACACCGAGGCGATCCTCGAGCCTGGCAATGCGGCGGCCGAGCGTCGACGGGGTCAGGCCGAGTGCGTCTGCGGAGGCCTTGAAGTTGAGCCGCCGCGCGCATTCCACGAAGGCCCGCATCAGCGCTATGCGATCGCTGTCCTGGTGTTGCATGACTTTCACCCGACTATAATTGCGTTGTACGCAATAGTCATAAGCAATACGCCGCTATTATCATAGATTGTTTAGTCACTACCTCTCGTCTCGAATGGCACACACCACCGAGAGGAGTGAATTGTGGGACTCTTGACAGGAAAGTCCGGCGTGATCGTCGGTGCCAGTTCCGGCATCGGCCACGCCGCAGCGACGCTTTTCGCCGAGGAAGGCGCACGGATCGCCGTGGTTGCACGGCGCCGCGAGAAGCTCGATGAGCTCGTCTCGAAGATTAAGGGCAATGGCGGGCAGGCCGTCGCGATCCAGGCTGATGTAGCGTCGAGCGCAGACCATCGGCGCATTGTCGCGGAGACATGCGATGCCTTCGGCCGGCTCGACTTCGCGTTCAACAATGCCGGCACGATCGGAAATTTCGCACCGATGCTGGACCAGTCGGAGGCCGACTGGGACCGGACCATCTCAACCAACCTGAAAGCAATCTGGCTCTCCGTTCAGGCCCAGGCGGCGCGGATGCGCGAGCAAGGCGGCGGCGCGATCGTCAACACCTCCTCGTGGCTCGCCGTCGGCGCGTTGCCGGGTTCCACGGTGTATTCGGCCTCGAAGGCCGGGATCGACGGCATGATGCGGCCGGCGGCGCTCGAACTCGCCCCGTTCGGCATTCGGATCAACAACATCAATACGGGCGGCATCGATACCGAGATGACCCGCGAGGCATTCCAGCACGATCAGGGTGTGCTTGACGCCTTTGGCCGGTCGCATCCGATCGGCCGGATGGGGACGCCGCGCGAGACCGCGGAATTGGCTTGCTTTCTCGTCTCGGACCGGGCGGCCAACATCACCGGGCAGGCAATCCTGGTCGACGGCGGCTACGCCATCGCCGGGCAGCGCGCCGCATAGCCGCCGCGGTGCGACGCATATCGAAGACAACGGCTCCGGCCGAGGACAAGCAAAGGAAAAGGAAAACAGGATGTTTAGACACCTCAGGGTTTTTTCAATTGCCGCGGCGCTCGCGCTTGCAGCGACCAACACCGCGACGGCGTCACCAGACACCAAGACGATCTGGTTGCCCGACGGATTTGCCTATCCGAACGGGATCGCCTTCAAGGAAATGGGCGGGCTCTTCGTCGGCTCCGTCGTTTCCGGGGATATCACCACGGTTGAACTCGGCAAACAGCCGCAGGTTCGCTTCACCGAGACCGAGCGGCGGTTCGCGGGAACGGCTCTTCGCTATGACCCCGAGCGCGGCAAGCTGTGGGTTGCCTCGCCGGATTTCTTGGGCAAGGAAGTCGATGGCGAGATTGTCCGCCGTCCGCATCGACTGGCGGTAGTCGACGCCGCGACGGGCAAGGTTGAGTGGTCGGCCGAAATACCGGACGCCGGTTTCGCCAACGACATCGCCCTTGACGGACGCGGCGGAGCGTTTGTGACTGACACGGTTCGTGGCCGCGTCCTGCACGTCGCGGCGCCCGGCGCATCCTTCGAGATCGTCGCCGGCGGCCTCGAAAGCCGCCAGGGCGGTCTCGGCCCCGCCGGCATCGCGATGGACACCGATGGCACCCTGATCGTCGGCATGTACAGCGACGGCCGGCTGGTGCGGGTTCGGCCCGCCCAGGGCGACGGCGACGCGGCGATCGAAGAGATCAATCTCGCGGCGCCGATTGCCAATCCGGACGGCATCGCCTTCGCGCCGAACGGGCGATTGCTCGTGATCGACGGCGCTGTCAAATCCGGGAACGGCAGGCTCGTCGCCGTGGATCTCGACGGCCCGGGGCCCCATGCGGTCGAGACGTTGATTTCGGGCCTCGAACTGCCGGTGAACCTCTCGGTCGACGGTCGATTGGTTGCGGTCAGCGAGAGCCGCATTCGCCACCGGATGGTCGACGAGCCGACGCTCGTCACTCCGGAACGATTTCGGATTGTCCTTCTGGAGCTTGAAGACAGTACGGACGTCACGCAGTGACGCGCCGTTTCGGCTCCACCGTTGCGCGCGCGGCTTGGGTGCTGGTCGCGGCATTCGACCCGGATTAGCGCCGCGTGCTCAGCGGGCCTCGTTCTTCGCCTGTTTCCCGTCGCTTTTCGCTTGCTCGCCCTTGTATTTGTCCTCTCCCGGAATCATCCGGTCGAGGGCCGCCAACTGGCTGCCGTCGTGCTTTGCGACCAGGGCGAGTGCCTCCTTGGCAACTTTGTCGGCAGCCGCGTTCAATGCCTTCTTGTTGTTCAGTTTCAGTCCGGCGGCGAATCCGGCGTCCGCAAGCCGGGCGACCTCCGGTACGTCCGGCAGCGCCTTCGCCACCGCCTTCATCTTCTTTCGAGCAGCGTCCGCACGGCGGGCCATGCGAAACGCATACTCCTCGCTTTCGGTGGCGGAGCCGACGGCGCGCAGCGCCGTCTCCAGCTCGACGGCCACTCCGACGACATAGAGAATCCGCCGCCGGTTCGGACTTGCTTTCTTGTTCTGACCCTTGGAGTACCAGGTGTTGTGCCGCACCTCTCCCTGCGACCAGGAGACCAGTTCGAACGGGCTGCCCGCGGGATGGCCGCCGACATTCACCAGTTCTTCGTGGGGCACGACGTGGCAGCTGTAACAGTTCTTGGCCAGCTTGTAGATCGACGAGGGACGGATCATGCCGAGCTTGTCCGCCTTCTTCCAGCGCGCCGCTTCCTCCGCGCGCGATTCCGTCTTCTCCGTCTTGCCGGAAAACTCGCTGTGTACCTTGTACCAGTCCTTGCCGGGAGAGTGGCAGGACTCGCAGGAGATACCCGCGACCGGCTTCTTCTTTTTCTTTTTGATCTGGGTCGTGAAATGGCAATTCAGGCAGAGGCTCTCCGACTTAATCCTCTTGATCTTCATCTTGTCGGCGATGGCGCGCGCCTCCTTGCTGCGCGGCATGTCCTTGAACGTCTTGAAGTGATGCGTCTTTTTCCAGATCTCCGTCTCTTCCTTGTGGCACTCGGCGCACTGGTTCGGGCCGATGATCTTGCGGTAGTCGACCGTGTTTATGGACTGACGTTTCTTGGACCGCGTCTTCTTTTTGGAAGCCGCCTTTTTGGAAGACGGTTTGGAGGCCGCGGCTTCGGGTTTTGCATCCTGCGACAGGACCGGCAGCGAAAGACCCGCGCCGAGACAGGTGACGAGAACGGCCAACAGAAGCGCATGGAGCGTCTTGTATTTGCGCAAACGATTCATATGTCTTGAGCACGTGACGCGTGACATTGAAAAGACCGGTCGTGGTTGAACTCTAGGTTGGGTCGGTTGCGGGGCCTGGCGGAATACGCCGCGAGACGCTCCCCCCAAGCACCCGCAACCTGGCGCGAAGCAGCCCGATTGTGCAGTGCAGGTGCAGGGTCAGCCGCCCGCGCCAAACGGAACGCAATACGCGAGACGCGCGTTTCAGATCCGTAACGGACTCAGCGCGGGCGATTGCACATTTTGACCGGAAATCGACGTAAGACGCAGTTCGGTTGGACTACAGTTCAAGGATTTTCCCTCCCAGCTCCGGCGCCGGTGAAGCTGGACCCCCGGGTGTCCAGCATTCGACGGCATTTTGCGGAACACTCCACAGCCGAGGCATGGCGTTCCGACTTTCTCGTTCGAACAGTCCGTGGTCTGACGGTCGTGCCCTTACCGTCAAAGCCGCGGCAGGATATGTCTAGCGAACGATTGTGGCGTCATGCCGACGCAAACGTGACGTTTTGCCCGGAAATGCGGGGTTTTTCCGACCAAATCCGTGTGTTGGACGTGGGTTTGCACTGATTAGCCGCTGCCGGGAAAAAGACCTTCTTGCATACGGCGAAATAACGTCTTTCCGGCGATCGTCTTTACGCCGGCCCGGGCCCGGTGTATTAGCCTGCGCGCAAGGCCGTTTGCCTTCGACGTGCGGAGAGGTGCCGGAGTGGTCGAACGGGGCGGTCTCGAAAACCGTTGTGCGCTCACGCGTACCGTGGGTTCGAATCCCACCCTCTCCGCCATTTGCCGTCCGTTGCGCAATACAGGAGGTCGGTTCGCCCGAACCGACGTCCGTTCCGGCGACGGTTCGCACATGCCAATCGAGAAACCGAACTGATCCGGATCTGATCGGAATGGATCTAGGTTGCTGCGTCCGGGCTGAACATGACCATCTGTATTTTCCACCCATCCGCCTGCCGCGTCAGCGCGATCATCTGCTTAATGTCGCTTCTGCCCCAGAGGATGTGGTTGGCGACCACCGAATAGTCGCCCTGTCCCTCGATGCGCCAGTCCTTGAAACTGAAGGTGTCTGGGGCGGCAAGATTGGCGCGCGCATATGACATGATTTCGTCACGGCCATTCAGCGATGCGTGATTGGGCGGCATCAGCATTGCGTCCTCGGTCCAAAACCCGATCCAGCTTTCGTAATTCCCGTCGGCCAGGGCTTGGGTCCAATTCTCGATCGTGGACCGAATTGTTTTCGCGGTTGAGTTGTCGATTTTGCTCATCGTCTTGCTCGTCACCTCCGTCGGACCCGTGCTCCCTACACGCCCACGCGCAAATCAAAACACTACGCGGCGGCAACGGTCTTGTCACGATGCGGTCGCCCCAGCGCCTCACGTAACGGCGAAGACGCGATGAATCGGACCGCCGTCGCCGGTTCTGGACTTGGTCACGGCGATAATGTTGTTGAGCCAGGCATATCGCGCATCACCGGTTTCAAATTGGGGTGCCGCGCGGAAGTAGTAGCGCCATGCGCCCGCCGGATCGTCCGGCTTTTCAAGATCGAGCGCATACTCGGCGTCTTCCGGCGCCGACCAGAACCGGCCCTGCCAGTGCAGATAGAGCAAGGCGTTATCGTGCGTTTCCAGGCAGAAGCGTACGTCCAGCACACCCGTTCCGTCCGGGCGGATACGAACCCAGTCCGCACCCGCATCCGGCACAACGCGTCCGCTCAAGTGAGGTCCTTCGAACGTGCCGCCCTTCACGAGAAAAATCACGCGGTTGCCGTCGGGCGTCGGCCCCACATCCATGGCGGGCAAATGAAGCTTCACGCGCGCCTCGAACAGGAACGCGAGGGCCGGCGGGCTGTCCGCGTCCCAATCGGCCTCGTTCACTTTCAGGCTGTCAAGCATAGCGCCCTGTCCTCTTCATGCCGTTGCCGATTGCGCCCGCCCGCCGAAAACGTTCTTCCACACGCCGTCGATGGAGATGCCGGACTGGGCGGCGATCTGCGCCAAATCACACATGAAATGTTCGGTCGCGATGAGATCGTCCCTGAAGGTCATCCGGATGGTCACGGGGATCGCGATTCGCCGACCGTTGGGCGTCATCCCTTTGGCATCGCTCGCGTCGACAGCCATCGTCATGCGGACCGTGCCCCAACCGACGAAACGTTCGCCGTCGGCGACATGGCCTTCGAAGGTCACTTCGTAATCCGGATAGTTGGCGAAGAAATGCGTCAGAAGAGCCGCATTTTCTTCCTTGCCGCGAGCGATTGCGCCCCAGGCCGGTGAGGACAGTTCGATATCGTCGTGCATGAAGGCAAGGGCGGCAGCGACATCCTGCCGATTCTTTGCGACGCCCAATTCGTAGGCCAGTTCATACATGCGCTCCGGGGTCATTGCCGTTCCTCCTGCAAACAAGCAATAAACATATGCATGACGCACACATTATGAGTCAAGCTCGTTTGCAGAATTTATGCGGCGCGCATACAATCTGCGTTCATGGACCGAACCACGAATCTGCTTGGGGCAGCCGCACTCGCGATCACCGACCGGATCCGGGATGAGATGCAGAGGTTGCTCAACCGATCGGGTGAGACGGCTGCGGCAATCATCGTTCTCGGCTATGCGCCGGGATTGTCGCTTGAACTGCTCCGCCAGGTGCTTGATCTTTCGCATCCCGGCACGGTTCGGTTGATCGACCGGGTCGAAGTAGACGGTCTTGTCGAACGGCGCAAAGCTGCCGATGGCCGCGCGGTAGCACTGCATCTGACAGCAAAGGGCAGAGCTCTGCGTCGGAAGCTGATGGACCGCCGTCTCGATACGCTGGAAGCATCCCTAAAGGGGCTTACCACCGACGAGCGGATTGCCCTCGGCGAGTTGCTCGCGAAGGTTCTCAAGAACCTTCCGGAGTCCGAGATGGCAAAACACCGCATCTGTCGTCTCTGCGCCGTCCGAGTGTGCAGCGACTGCCCCATTCCGGGCAACGCGATTTGATTGCTCATCAATGAACCGCCCTGAAAGGGCTGGAGGCGTGAAGTCGCAGTTTCCTTGGAGCTGTGAGGTGTCAGGCCGGGACGCAAATGTGACGACGCTTTTTGTCCAGCGTCCCGCCGAACCGTTGAACCAGGCGTGAAAGCTCGTCGCTGCTCAGCCCTACACCTTTTTCGATGCGCGCTTTGTTGGTTGGGTTGAAAAAAAGGGTAATGCGCCCGCCGGGGTTAAGGTGCCTGTCAACCAGATGCTGCAAAAGGAACTCCCACTCCGCGAGCGAGTACAGATCGCCATCGTTGCGCTGATGCCATCCGGCAGAAAAGGTGGTGATGAGGTCGAACCGCCCAATCCAGGGGAGCCGCCGTTTTGGCTCCATGCGATAGTGTCTCCAGTCCACATCAAACAGACGGCACATGTCTTCGACCACCGGAACGCCGGGAAGATCCAGCCCGATCATGCGGTGTCCAAGAAACTCTCCTGCAAGCAGGAAGTGCCCTGGCCCGGATCCGATATCGAGAACCTTGATCGGCCGCGACTTGTGCAGCTTCAGTCTCATCGCCTTGTTGAAATTCTTGTCCAGATAAAATGCAAGATCGAAGTATTTGAGCATGTATCTGGCGCGCGCAGGGTCAGCCAGATACGACCGCTGCAGTTCATCGAACTCACCTAGCGGGACACGCGACTTGGTCCATTCGAGGAAAGCACGCCGGCGCGCTCCTCGCGTGACCGCAATGCGCGCTTCAATCGATGACAGTGCGTCCGCCTCCGGATTGGCGTTTTTGAAGGTCCTCATGACAGCCCTGCCAACTCGCTGCGTGCGTTAGTTGATTTTCAGCTTGGAAATGCAAGGTGCCGGCTCGCACCCGCCGTATTCGAACGTGTATTCTTCTTCAGCGAAGTCAGTCAGAACTTCCTCATACAGCAGCCACAAACGACCGCATTCATGCGCGGTATCCGGTTCATCTGATCTTGTGAGAGGAACGGTTCTGTAAAATGCAACGGTTTCTCGCGTCAGCAGCACATCGCCAAAATCTGTTGTCGCGATACCGTTCCGTTGGTCGATTTTGACGCCGCACATGCTGCGGACTTAGCATTCTCGGCATCTTTAAGAATGACCCGTATGGGTGGCTGCAGACCTTCGTGAAGCATCAACACGAATGGCGACGCAGACACACATGCGAGCACGGCCAACGGCGCCCGCGCCGCGTTCGCGTGGCGCGTGTCTACCGAGAGGCTTATGGTCCGCTCGCCGGCAAATGGCAGTGATTCGGCCAGTGGGTCGGTCACGACAATTCTGGGCGGGCCGATACCTTGGAAGAGTGTCTGGAGGTGATCAAGGGCCGGGCACCGGCCGACGACCGGATCTATGACAATAAGAGCGCTGAAGCCCGACCTTGGTGACGGTGGACGCTCCCTTCGGCCCGACGTTCAATGCGTTGAGATACTTTTCGAGTCGCCTCTGGAAATTGTCAGGCGAATCGAATGACGCTGCCGAGTGCACTAGAGATGACGCACCGCCGTCAGCGACCAGATCAGTGCAGCCGCCCAACCGAGCAAGGTCCAGCCCAACAGAATGTTGAGCATGAATATGGCCATCGCATTGTGGTGCTCGCGACGCCACGCGATCAAGGCGGGGACAAAGTAGATCGTCGCAACCAGAAATATGCCGATGACTACCCAAAAGTCCCCAGTCGCAGCAAAGTGAATCGTCACCGGCGCGTCTTCCTCAACTAGTATCCCGCCCTCAATCGCCGCGCCTCGTGACGCGACGACTCCGAAGAGAACCTCAACAAGCCGCGAAAATGATCAAGCGTACGAGCTGCCGTGACAACGAACCAGCGCGCGAATACGACATGGCTCGCAACTCAAGCCAGAAGGTCGCAGCCGGTGTCCCGGCTCCGGTGAACGACGTCCGGCGCTGCCCGAAATCCAGATTGCCGTTCATGAAACAGTTGAAGCTGGTCATTCAACTATCTCCATCATATGCCTGGCTCGGCAGAGAACATTACCCATGCAGGCGTTGTCCCGCCGTCGTTGCCGTTGTCACGGAGCCGTGTCGCGTCCCCCGTCACAAGGCCACCCGCCGTCATTCCGACGTACACAGCGCCGTAACGCGTGACGTCATCAGTAACCAGCTCCGTGAGCGCCTGCACTGAGCCGTCTGCCGTCGTGACGCTGAGCTCCGATACGGACGAACTGCAAAAAAGGTCGGAGCCGCGCGCATGGGAGCGGGAAACCAAATCGGTGGACGGGCCGTCGTAGCCGATTGCACTTGACCGTTAGCGAAGAGCCGCTACAGCTTCTCGCCGGGCAGTTTGCTGGCCTGTGTCACCCAATCGGCGAACCGGGTCTCGTCGAACGGCTCGTCCTCATAAATGTGAAAGTAGCGCACCTCGTCCTGCTTGGAGGCGACAGGCGGGACGGGATCGAGCGAGGTGCCGCGGAAGAACGTGACCTTGATGTATCTCGTGAAGCAATGATAGCTGAGGAACCAGCCCCGGCCCTCGACGCCGTAGAGCGGCGAGTTCCATTTGACCGCCTTCTGAACCTCGGGAACCGTGCGCACGACAATATCGTCGATCCGGCGCCCGACCCCGCTCTTCCAGCCGGGCATGGCCGCGATATAGGCCTTTACGGGGGCATCCCCGTAGCCCTTCGGGATCTGCGGGTTGCCGCCTGAAAGAAGCTTCGGCTTCGCAGTCTTCGCCGATTTTCCCGACGCCTTGCTGGGCATGACTTCCCCTCATTTCTCGGGCCGGTCGATCCGCTCGCGTCACTCCACGCCGCACCAGTCGCAGATGCTCAGGGCGTAGACCTTGATCGCCGTCATGTAGTCCTCGATGTCCACATACTCGTCATTGGCGTGCATCACCGCCGTCGGGCCGGGACCGAAAATCACCGTCGGCGTGTCGCCGTTGTTGATCAGGAAACGCGTGTCCGCCGCCCCCTGCCGGCCGCTGATCTCCGGCTCCTCCCCCGTCACCTCCCGGAAACAGTCCACCAAGGTGGTGACGATGGGATGATCAGGTGGAATGTCCGCCGCCTCCGCGTCGAGGCCGCCGAACTTGTTGCCGAAGGTGATCTCGGGCGGGTTGTCCTTCAGCCATTCATCTTCGCGGGCGACCTTCGAGATGTGGTCGAGGAAGGCCTTCTTGACGCCTTCATGGTCCTCGCCCGGAACCGTCGCGATCGATCCCCTGAGCAGGCAGGTATCGGGAAACGCGCTCGGGAAGCTTCCGGATTCGAACGTGCCCACGAGGCACGGCAAGGTGCTCAGGATGTGCGGATAAAGCGGATGCGAGACGGTTTCGAGCCGGTGTCGCTCATGCGCGTCGATCGCGGTCTTGATCTTGTAGCCCAGATCGATGGCATTCACGCCTTCGTAGCGGGTTTGAATACCCGCCTTCTTGCCGCGAATGAGAATCTGGAACCAGATGCGCCCGATGCAGGCGGGCTGCACGGCGAGGGTGCTGGTCTCGCCAGAAATCGCCGCGTCCGCCTTGTAACCACGCAATACCGTGTCGAGGGTGCCGTGGCCCGACACCTCCTCGTCCACGACGAGGTTCACCAGCACGTCACCCTTGAGCCGGATACCCGCCTCCTCGATATACTCCACGGCGAGGACCTGCGAGGCGACCCCGCTCTTCATGTCGGAGGACCCGCGTCCGTAGATGCGGTTGTCGCGGATTGCCGCCTCCCACGGGTCGTCGGTCCACGACTCGCGCGGGCCCTCGGGGATCACGTCGGTGTGGCCGTTCAGAAGCAACGACCGTCCGCCGCCCGCGCCTTTTCGAGTGGCGACGATGTTGGGGCGACCCTCATAGCTTTCCGTGACCACCGCCGCGGCGGGATGCTTCTGGATTTCCTCCGCGTCCATGTCCCACATGTCGATCTCGAGGTTCATGGCCGCCAGATAGTCTTTCAGGTGCGTCTGGATCGGCCCCTCATTGCCCGTGACGCTCGGGAACCTGACGAGATCCCGCAGGAATTCGACCGCGTGGCCGCGCTTGCCGTCGATCAGGTCGAGGAGTTTTTGCCGCTGGGTCTGGTTCATGTCTTGCCCTGTAGGTTTCGGGAGAGTGCGACATCACCCGGCGCGGCCGTGGCCGGTCAGGCCGCCGCGGTACGTGTTTCCGTGTTGAAGCGGATGATCAGTTCGTCCCAGGTCTCGATCAGCCCCTGCAGCCCGCGCCAGAACGACTGGTCGCGCCGCCTGTCGAAATCGGCCACGGGAATGCCCTGCTGCTCGACCCAAGTGTAGTAGCCCAGGTTGAAAATCCGGTTGCGGTCGACTTCGTTCGTCTCCAGCACGTGGTCGGTCGTCGTCGCCTTCAGATGCGCGCCGTACAGATGCGCCGCGCCGTCGGAGTCGACGCTGTCCCATCCGAGCTTTTCGAGTGTGCCCGCCTTCTCGGTTTCGTACATGGACGCGGCATCCGTCGCCACCGTCACGATGACATCCTGCTCGCCGAGATCGAGATATTTCGCGAGCTTAATGGCGGCGAGCACATTGCAGATGCTCGACAGTCCGAAACAGGGCAAGGCCGAGATCGTCTCCGCATCGACGCCGATGCGTTGCGCCAGGTGGCGCCGGCCCGCGTCCGAATTGAACAGCACGTTGAGCCCGTCCGTCGCAGCATCGGATACGGCGATGACGAAATCGCTGTTCGTCACGTTGTGGATCAGCGGCACGTGCTTGTCGCCGATGCCCTGAATGTTGTGCTCGCCATAGCCGTTGTAGAGCAGCGTCGGACACTCGACCGGCTCCACCACCGCGATGCGGGCCGAGAGCTTCTCCTTCAGGTAGTCCCCGGCCGCGAGGGTTCCGGCCGATCCGCTCGCGGCAACGAAGGCGGTCAGCTTCACGTCCGGGCCGTCCTCACGGAGCGTATCGAACATGCGCTCCAGCGCCGGCCCGGTGCAGGCATAATGGCCGAGATAGTTCCCGAACTCGGAGAACTGGTTGACGATCTCGTTGTCGGGATCGCGCGCGAGCTCCGCGCATTTGTCATAGATTTCCTTGACGTTGCTCTCCGTGCCCGGCGTGCGGATGATATCGCTCTCGTCGGCGGCCCAGGCCTTCAGCCAGTCGAAGCGCTCCCGGCTCATACCCTCGGGCAGAACGGCGACACCGCGGCAGCCGAGAATGCGCGAGATGGCAATGCCGCCGCGGCAGTAGTTTCCAGTGGACGGCCAGACCGCGCGCTGCCGTGCCGGGTCGAACCGTCCCGTCACCAGCCGCGGCGCCAGACAGGCATAGGCCGCCAGCACCTTGTGTGCCGCGATCATTGGAAAGTGTGCGCCCAGGACGACGGCGATCCTCGCGGGTACTCCGGTGAGGCTCTCCGGAAGCACGACATGGGCGGGCGTTCGCGTCATGCCCATTCGGTCCGGCGCGTTGTACCAGTGCACACGGAACAGGTTGGCCGGGTCGGCCGCGTCGGGATCGACGGACGCAAGCCTGGCGCGGAGACCCTCAGGCAGGGTGAACGGATCGGCGAGCTGCGCGAATGTCGGCAGCTTCACGCCGTTCTCGCGCAAACGGGCGACGGCGCTGCGATAGACGCCCTGATCGTCGATCTCTTTGGGAAAATCGAACGGCCCCATCACGTCCGTCTGTCGTTCGAGGTGGCACTTGGCATGGCCAACGCTATAGCACGACAGCGCCGCCGCGGAACCGAATTGAGGCCGGCACGAGGCCGCCACGCGCATTTATCGCAGTGCTGCCTTGGTTGCTCAGTCCTTCGGCGCGCAGTCGGTAACGCCCATCTCCGCCAGGGTCGCCGCAATGATCGAGAGCGCCGCATGCATCTCGTCGGCACCCAGACGCCCGATGCAGCCGATGCGGAAGGATTCGGCGACCGTCAGCTTGCCCGGATAGATCACGAAGTTGCGTGCGCGCAGCCGGTCGTAGAACGCCTGAAAATCGAAGTTCGGATCCGCCGGCATGTGAAAGGTCACGATGATCGGCGCCTGCAGATCGTCGGCCAGCAGGGTCCTGAACCCGAGATCCCGCATGCCCTGAACGAGAATCCGGCAATTTTCCCGATAACGTCCGCCGCGTCCGTCCACGCCGCCCTCCGCGTCGAACTCGTCCAGCGCGCGGTCGAAGGCAAGGATGCAATGGGTCGGGGGCGTGAAACGCCACTGGCCATTGCCTTCCATGGCCTGCCACTGATCGTAGAGATCGAGACTGAGCGAAGGCGAGTTGCCCTGCGTCGCGGCCAGCGCCTCCTTGCGGGCGACGCAGAATCCGAGGCCCGGAACGCCTTCGAGGCACTTGTTCGACGACGCGACAACCGCGTCGAACGGAACCGAACCGGCGCTCAACGGGATAGCCCCGAAGGCGCTCATGGCGTCGATCAGCAGCCGGCGTCCATGGGCTTGCACGACCTGCGCGACGTCTTCAATGGGATTGAGAATGCCGGATGTCGTTTCGCAGTGGACCACGGCAACATGCGTGATGTCCTTGTCCTCCGTGAGCAATCGGTCGAGTGCGCGCGGATCAACGGGTACGTCCTCCGCCGTTTCCTGCACGACGAACGTGCGCCCGTATACCTCGCAGATGCGCGCCATGCGTTTCCCGTATGCGCCGTTGACAAGAATGAGCACCTTGTCGTTGGCGCCGACGAAACACCCGAGCATCGCCTCGACCACGAAGGTGCCGCTGCCCTGAAGCGGCACACACACATAGTCCTCGCCGCCGTCGACGAGGCGCACGAGGCGTTCGCGCATGCGGGCGTTCACGGCGATGAAGTGCGTATCCCGCGAGCCGTAGTCATGGAGCATCGCCTCCTTGACGGTCGGCGACGTCGTCAGGGGCCCCGGCGTCAAAAGCCACGGATCGCCGGTCGGTGATCCCTCCGTCCCTGTGCGGCTGACGTGTGGTTGCGCGGACATGGCGGCCTCCTCCCGGCGAAATGAACGTGACGGGCCGCTTATGGCGCGGGATGCCATATCGGTCAAATCGATATCAAATATCCGAGCGATCGGGCCTGATTATCTAACAACGATGACAGCCGGATGTTCGGATGGTTGCGAGCCCACTTCCGAAAATCCGCCATGCGCATCACCCGGAACCGCGGATCGGACCGGACCGGCTCGCCACCGATGCCAACCCAAGTGGTATCGGCTTAGCCGATGATAGATATGGATCACGCATGTCAGATTTATAGCACGCAATCAGCGATGCTCCTGACGTCACAGCGGAACCTTGGACTCTTCCACGATCCGTTCCCACACATCCCCCTTGCCGTCGCCGAAGACGCGGTCCTCGTTCGCCTCGGACAGGGACCAGTCACCGCGTGCCATTTCATTCTCGAGCTGGCCCGCGCCCCATCCCGCGTAGCCGAGGACGAACAGAAGCCGGCGCGGTCCTTTTCCCGAAGCGACGTCCTTCAGTATGCGCGTGTCGGTCGTGAACGAAATGGACGGGTCGACCGGCTTCGACCGTGGCGATTTGTAATCGCCCGTATGCAGGATGAAGGCGCCGTCCGGCGCGACGGGTCCACCGAAGTGCAGGGTGACGCGCCCTTTGGCGTCGCCCGGATCCATGCCAAAGCCCTGCATCAGCTTGCCCAGCGGTCCCTTGCCGTAGACCTTGTTGACGATCAGGCCAAGCGCGCCCTCGTCATTGTGTTCGACCATGTACACAACGCTTTTCTCAAAGCGGGGGTCGCCCATTTTCGGCGACGCGACAAGAAGCTGCCCTGCGTATTTGCCTTGCGGGCCGCTCGGTTGGGCGTGCACGCCGACGGCGGTGCCGAAAAGGAGGGCGAGTGCCGCAAGGAGCAAAGCCAGTTTATCGGAGTGGTGTGTTTGCATGTTTCGTTTACCGAGCGTTAACCAGGATGCGCGATCGCGCACATTGTCTCGCTATATCAGCACGATGTGCCCATTTCGTGCCCTTTCTCTGCCCGAATTTGCGGTTAACAGTTGGTCAAGCGGACGGGGCATACTCTCGTCCTGAAGCAGGCTGCGAACGGCCCGGTCGTGTGCCTGCGACTGTTTACGAATTGTCATACCGCGCTTTTTTGGCCATTCTTTCATCAGGAATGGACGGTTCGGGGGGCAAAACGGGTCAGATTGCCCCTGGATTGCCGAACTGGCAGCGGTGAGAGCCGAGGAGCCGTTCCTCGGCCACACGGGTGGGACCAGGGACCAAGGACATGTTGGGCAACCCACGCTATGTGATCAGCCTGATCGCGTGCTTCGCGCTGGGCTTCACCCTGGTGTTTGCCCTGCCGGTTGGCGGTCCCGAAATGCGCGACACCATCGCCATGCGTGCGCCCGAACCAGCGACGGGATCTTCGGTGCACATGAAGTACATTCCGCGATCCGTGGCGCCCGACACGCCGGCGATGCGGACCACACCTCCGTCTTCCAGAATCCCGCCAGGGCCCCGAGAGCTGGCGGAGAACGATACCGGCTTCTCTCCAGTCGAGCCGCCGAAATCGAAATGGGCGACACCGTCCCTGACCAGGCTCGTCGCCCTGGCGTCAGCGCCGTTTCCCTATACGGGCAACGTTCCGCGCACGAAACGTCCGTTCCTCAATTACAAGGAAGACGGCCGCCGCGGCAGAAAGACCCGCAGCGGGCGCGTCTACTGGGCCGACAAGACCTACAGCGACCAGCGCGCCCTGCTGCATATTCCGCGCAGCTTCGACGCCGGCAAGCCGGGTGTGATGGTGCTGTTCTTCCATGGCCACGGCGCGACGCTGGCGCGGGACGTGGTCACGCGGCAGCGTCTGCCGGCGCAGATCCAGGACTCCGGCGTCAACGCGGTTCTGGTGGCGCCGCAGTTTGCCGTCGACGCGCGCGATTCGAGCGCCGGCAAGTTCTGGAGTTCGGGCGGAACGAAACGCTTTCTCGATGAAGTGGCGCCGCAGTTGGCGCAGCTCCTGGGAGATCCGGCCTCCGCGGACGCGTTCCGCAAGATGCCCGTCATCATCGTCGGATACAGCGGCGGCTATCTGCCCACCGCGGCGTCGCTCGCCAATGGCGGGATCACGGATCGCGTGAAAGGCGTCGTTCTTCTCGACGGCCTGTATGGCGAGTTCGGCACCTTCGCGCGCTGGATCGAGCGCAATCAGAAGACGGCCTTTTTCCTGAGCGCCTACGCCACCTCGACGCGCAAAGGCAACGCGGCCCTGAGAAACATGCTGGACAAACGCGAGATCGGCTATCGTACCGCGCTCGGTCCGTCGCTCCGGCCCGGAAGCGTCGTTTTCATCAAGGCGGTCACGGGGCATCGGGATTACGTCACCAAGGCGTGGGCGGAAAACCCGATCAGCGATGTGTTGACGCGGCTGCCGGCGAGCATGTGGGGCACGGGTCTGTCACGGTCGGCGGCCCTGACACTGCAAGGCGCGGCGAGGTAAGGCGGCCCGACAGGCCGCCGGCAATGGTCACACGCGGGACTCACAAAAGCTGAAGAACGTGATTCTCCGTCCGAGCTTGGGACACCCAACACACGATGGAAAAATCTCAGCCGCGCGGTGAAAAGCGATCCGGCGAGCCGCTGCAGAGACGAGCGGGCATCACCACATTTACCGCGAGCGCCATCGCCGTCGCCGACATGGTCGGCATCGGCGTGTTCACCAGTCTCGGTTTTCAGGTCGCGGACATTACGTCGGCATTCTCCGTCATTCTGCTGTGGGTCGTCGGCGGCGTCGTCGCCCTGTGCGGCGCCCTGTCCTATGCCGAACTCGCTGCCGCCATGCCCCGGTCCGGCGGCGAATACAACTTCCTGTCGCGAATCTACCATCCGGCGGTGGGTTTCATGGCCGGATGGCTGTCGGCGACCGTCGGCTTCGCCGCGCCGATCGCAATCGCGGCCATTGCGTTCGGCGCCTACTTCAATGGTGTGCTGCCCGGCGTCGTATCACCATTGTGGCTCGGCCTGATCGCGGCATGGAGCATCGCGCTGATTCATCTGAGTGGTCTGAGGCAGGGCACCCGGTTCCACAACATCTCGACGATCTTCAAGATCCTGTTCATCGTCGTCTTCATCGTTGCCGGTTTTGCCTATGGCACGCCACAGGACATCTCGTTCGCGCCCTCGGCCGTCGACCTGACCCATATCTCCGGTGCTCCGTTCTTCATCGGTCTGGTCTTTGTCATGTACTCCTACTCCGGCTGGAACGCGTCCGTGTACATCATCGACGAGGTGCACGATCCGCAGCGCTCCGTGCCGCGCTCGCTGTTGATCGCAACGCTGATCGTTCTCGTTCTCTATGTCGGACTGAACGCGCTCTTTCTCTACACAACGCCAATGGACCAGATGGCCGGACAGGTGGAAGTCGCCCTTGTTGCCGGCAGACATATTTTCGGCGAGACGGGCGGCGATATTGTCGGCGCACTGATTTGCTTCGGTCTCATCGCCACGATTTCGGCGATGACGTGGATCGGGCCCCGTGTCACCAAGGTCATGGGCGAGGACCTGCCGCTGCTCGCCGTGTTTGCGCGGCAGACCCGGAACGGAGTGCCGGCGGCAGCGATCGGCTTGCAGACCGTGATCGTGACCGTTCTGATCCTGACCCAGAGCTTTGAGAAAGTCGTGAGCTACATCCAGTTCGCCATCACACTCTCGTCCTTCCTGGCCGTTTTGGGCGTCATGGTTCTGCGCTACAGGAGACCGAATCTGCCGCGGCCGGTTCGGACCTGGGGCTATCCCGTCACGCCGATCATCTTTCTGCTGGTCACCGGATTCATGATGGCTTATCTGCTCGCCGATAAGCCCGTCGAATCGCTGGCCGGACTGGCCACGCTTCTGGCGGGTTTGGCGGTTTATGCCCTTTCACCCAAGCGCAAACAGGGCGCGTCGCAAGGAGTGTCGATCGGTGAATAGAATGAAGAGGGTCGCCGCCCGCGGCGCCGTGGCTCTTGTCGTCCTGCTCGCAACGCTCGTTCAGGCGCACGCCGCTCCGGTCAGCGTCAACGACATTGCGCGCTATCTCGCAGGGCTCGCGCCGTCGCCGGAGTCGCCGCTTGCCGCGCTGACGCGCGAGCGGGCCTGGCGGTTCCACGCGGCAACGCTGAACAAGGCGTGGGCCCGGATCGAAAAGAGCCAGCTCAAAAGCATCCGCGCCTGGTCGAAGACACACGTTCCGAACGCACGCAAACAGATGCTCTACATGTTCAGCGGACCGGATTTCCTCTACGCCGATGCGTTTTACCCCGACGCGGAAATCTACGTTCTGAGCGCGCTTGAGCCGATCGGGCCGGTCCCCAATCTGTGGCGGCTGGGTCCCGGCTCACGCGCCGGCGCACTGCAGGAGTTGAGGGGCTCCATGCAGTCGGTGCTGAGTTTCAGTTTCTTCATCACCAAGCAGATGAAGACCGATCTGAGGTCGGGCAACATGCAGGGGGCGCTGCCGGTCCTGTTCGTGTTCCTCGCACGGTCCGGCAACACCATCGCCAATGTGGAGTATGTCAGCCTCAATCCGGACGGATTGGTGGTGCCGCGCAATCTGAAACGGAAGGGAAGCTCTCCGGGCGTTCGCATTGCCTTCAACGACGAAGCCGGCAAGTCCCGGACGCTGTATTATTTCCAGACCGACCTGTCGAACGGGGGCCTGAAGCGAAGCGGCTTCCGCGCCTTCTCACAGGCGCTCGGCCCCGCCGACAGTCTCGTCAAGAGCGCGTCCTACCTGCTTCACAGCGGCAATTTCAGCCTCGCGCGCAACTTCCTGCTGAAGCAGAGCGAGGTGATCATTCAGGACGATTCCGGTATCCCGCTGCGGTATTTCAACCGCAAGACGTGGCAGCTCGAGCCTTTCGGGCGGTATATCGGTCCGATCGACATCTTTCCGCAGAACTATCAGCGCGACATGGCGGCCCTGTACGCCCGCAACCGGAACCGGAAAATGACCTTCGGTATCGGGTATCGATGGCGCACCCACGAGACGCACGTCCTGCTCGCCATCAAGAAAACGCCCTAGGCCCCGGAGGCCTGACCGCTGGTCAGGCGCTCTTGGCGCGCGGACGCTTGCCCTCCAGGGCGTCGACTTCGGCCAGTTCCGCCTCGAGCGCCTCGGCACTGTGGACACGCGGTTTCGACCACCGGGCGATCAAGGTGTAGAGCACCGGCGTGATGAACAGCGTCGCGACCGCGGCAAGTCCCAAACCGCCGAAAACGACCCAGCCGATCGAGGCGCGCGATTCCGCGCCCGGTCCCGCGCCGAGAATGAGCGGCAGGCCCGCCAGCACCGTCGAGACCATGGTCATGACAATCGGCCGGACGCGCACGAGCGAGGCCTCGCGCGCGGCCTCGAGCACGCTCCGGCCCCGGTCACGAAGCTGATCGGCAAACTCCACCATCAGGATGGAGTTCTTCGCCATGATCCCGATAAGCATGAGAATGCCGATCTGGCTGTAGATGTTGATCGTCGTGCCCGTAAGCGCGAGCGCGAATATGGCGGCGCAGACGCCGAACGGCACAGTCAGCAACACCACCAGGGCTGACGTCACGCTCTCGAACTGGGCGACAAGCACCAGAAAGACGACCAGCAGGGCGATGAGGTAGGTAATGAGAACGCCCTGCGACGTCTCATCCAGTTCAGCCGCCTCGTTCAGGAACAGAACGCCGATGCCGGGCGGCAACTCGTTCAGCGCGAGTTTTCGCACAGCGTCCACCGCGTCGCGCATCGAGAATCCTTCCGACAGGTCGGCATCGATCTCGATCGCCCGGCGTTGCCCGTGGCGGTCAAGCTCGGCGGCGACCGCATCTTCCTTGAACTCGATGAGCTGTGACAGCGGCACAAGCCGGCCGTCGGACGCGCTGACGTAGAGCCTGCGAAGATCCGACGGATTGGTCACGGCCCCTTGCGTCGCCTGCACGATAATCGGCACGGTCTGATCATCGACGGTCAACTCGGCGACCTCGTCATTGTCGACCAGGACGGCAATCGTGGATGCAAGGTTCTCGATGGACACGCCGAGATCGGTCGCGCGGCGCCGATTGATTTCCAGCGAGATCTGCGGTTGCGTGGCGCGGAATTCGACGCGCGTGTTCTTCAGTTGCGGAATCTCGCGCTCCATCGCCAGCACGAACTTGTCGGTCGCCTCGAGGATGCGGGTGTAGTTGGAGCCGGTGAGCGCGAACTTGATGCCGCCGCCGGCACTTCGCAGCCCCAGCGAATTGCGGCGCCAGACCCGCGCCTGGGCGCCCGGGATGTCGCGGATCGGCTTGTTCAGACGAGCTGCGAGCTCACCAGCGGTCACGTCGCGTTCCGACCAGTCACGAAGCGGCGCCTCGATCCACCCGCGGTTCAGGTCCCAGCGTCCGGTAATGGTGAAAACGTTGGTGATGGTGCCGTCGTCGACCAGCGGCTGCAGGATCTCCTCGACCTTTTCGACCTGACGGTCGGTGTAGGCCAGCCCCACCCCGTCAGGTGCAGTAAGAAAGACCGAAATGTTGCCGCGATCCTCCTTGGGCACCAGCTCCTCGCCGAGCGACAGGAGCGTGAGATAAGCCCCCACACCGACGACCGCGCAGGCGCCGATCAGCGCCAGCGGAGCGGCAAGGACGGCGTTGAGCGCTCTCCCATAGGACCGTTTCAGGAAGCCGTCGGGCGTCACCGCACCCGCTGCGTCGCCGGCCGGTCTGGCCTTGTCGGGAAGCCGCGACGCGAGCATCGGGACGAGCGTGAGCGCTACGAATGACGAAATACAGACGGTGACGGCAAGCACTACGCCGAATTCGATGAACAGACGGCCCGCGGTTGATGGCAGGAACGAGATCGGCAGAAACACAGAAATAAGCGTTGCCGTCGTTGCCACGACCGCGAAGAAGACCTGCCGCGTGCCGAGGACGGCGGCGGCGCGCGAGGCGATGCCCTGCCCACGCAGACGCTGGATGTTCTCCAGAACGACAATGGCGTCGTCCACCACCAGTCCCGCGGCGAGGACGAGCGCCAGCAGCGTTATGATGTTGATCGAAAATCCAAGCAGCCAGATCGCCGCGACCGTCCCGATCAGCGCAATCGGGATCGTCGCCGCCGGGATCAACGCCGCCCGGAACTGCCGGACGAAAAGGGCGATCACGGTGATCACGATGAGCACCGCGAGACACAGGGAAATCAGAACCTCGTGGATCGCCCCCTCGATGAACCGAGAGTCGTCGCGCGTGATCTGAACCGTCAGATCCTTGAAGCGGGCGTTCAACTGCCCGACGACCTTGCGGACGCCCTCGGCGATGGAAACCGTGTTCGACTGCGCCTGGCGGACGACACCGAGATTGACCACCGTTCGTCCGTTGAGACGGACGTAATTCACCGGATCCTTGGGACCGAACGAAACCGTCGCCACGTCGCCGATGCGCACCGGGTCGCGCAGGATAAGCGCCTCGACCTCCTCCGGCTTGGTAACGGACGCGTTGGCGCGAACGAGCACCTCCTGGCGGTCGGACTGGAAGCTGCCCGCAGGCACGTCGTAGCGGGCGTTGCGCAGGACGGCGACGACGTCGGCGACGGACAGTTGGTAGGACGCGAGCTTCATCGGATCGATGACGACCCGCAGTACCTTTTCCCGGTCCCCGAACATGACGACGTCGGCGACACCCTCCACCGACATCAGCTCCGGGATCACTTCGTCCTCGACCTTGCGCGTTACGTCTTCGATCGTGAGCCGGTCGCTGAACGCGGAGAGCTGGACGATCGGACGCGCGTCCGCGTCGGCCTTGATGACGAAGATATCCTCAACGCCCTCGGGCAGCTCGCGCTCGACCCTGCTGACCGCTTCGCGCACATCGTTTGCCGCGTCGATCAGATTGACCGAGGGGCTGAATTCGACGCGGATGCGGAAATTGCCCTCTTCGCTCGAAGACCGCACCGACTTCACGCCATTGACCCGGGCAACCGCACCCTCGACCCGGGCCGTAATCTCGGCATCGATCGTTTCCGGCGATCCGCCGGGATAGTTGGCGCGCACCGTGACAATCGGACGGTCGACGTCGGGCAGCTCGCGCACCTCGACGCCGAAGATCGCACTGATACCGGCAAGGATGATCAGCAGATTGAGGACGGCCGCGAGATAAGGCCGGCGGACGCTTAACGCCGGGAGGTCGGATTTGTGCTCTTTCATCACGAGACCCGACCGGCTAGCTGCTCGGCACCGACCCCGGCTCGGTAAAACGGACAAGCCGTCCGGGGCGCAGCCTGTGAACACCTTCGACAACGACCACATCGCCCTTGGCAATGTCCCCGTCGACCAGGATGGTGTCATTCAACCGCTTGACGCTGCGCACGACGACCCGTTCCGCCTTGCCGTCGCGCACCCGCCAGATATAGCTCTCTCCCTTGCGCCACTGCAGCGCCAGTTCCGGCACGCTCGGATAGGTTTTACCGGGCACCGTGAGGTCGACCACAAACGACATTCCGGGCCGCAGCAGATCTTCCGTGTTGGGAATGCTCGCACGCACGGTGACGGTTCGCGACGTCGGTTCAATGCGGCTGTCGATGTATGAGATCACACCTTCGAATGTGCGGTCGCCGTAGCTCGGCGTGTGCGCATCGACTTTCTGGCCTCTTTTGATGCGGGCCAGATACTGTTCCGGCACCTCGAACTCGACGATCAGTTCGCTGCGATCGTCTATGGTCACCACCGCGCTGGTCGGAGAGACCCGATCGCCGCGCTCGAACTTCGGTATCCCGACGACACCGTCGAAGGGCGCCTTGATCTCGTGATCGGCAAGCGCCACCTCGGCCTGCTGCAGTTCCAGATCGGCGCGGTCGACGACCGTTCGCGCGTCATCCACATTGGCCTGGGACCCGATCTTCCTGTCCTTGAGCTGTTCGGCACGCGCGAGTGCGCGCTCCGCCTCGATCAGCTTGGTCCGCGCGACACGGACCGACAATTCGGCCTCACGCGAGTCGAGCCGCATGACCGGCTGGCCTTGTTCTATCCGATCGCCGCCACTCACGAAAACATGCTGAATTTCGCCGGTTTCGTCCGGGTAGAGCATGACCGACTGTCGCGCACGCCCGGTGCCGATGGCGCCGACAATCGCGTCGTCCCGCGTCGTTCCGACCTTTGCGACAACGACCGGAACGCCCTGTTCCGCGCTGTTCCGCGCGGATTTTTCGGCCTGGGGCCCTCCTGTGACGCCTGCCACCACGGCGCTGACATAGTCACGGCCCACCCAGAGCGCCGCCGCCGCGCCGAGCAGAACGATGAACACGGCGAGCTGAATCCAGCCCGGGGTCGGGGTGGTCTCCGGGGTCCGGGCCTTGCGGGATTTCGCAGCACTGCGCTTCGGCGCCATACGTTCAGCATCCTTTGCGCCTGGCAGCCGAATACCGGCCGCCGGCGATCAAGCTGAGACTGTTGAACAACAATGTAAACCAGACGGGTCGATGCCCGCCAACGGATTCGCATTATTGTTTCTTAACGTAGCGGCGAAAGAGCTTCCGTCGCGCCCGTGTTTCCGCGAAAAACGACGTTAATCAAAGAATACCGAGTTTCGACAGCAGCGCGGCACCCCAGATCAGGCCGGCCAGCGCCAGCGCGAAAAAGACCCCGGCCGACGCCAGGTCCTTCGTAACGCGAATTCCCTCGTGACGGTTCGGGTGGAGGTGATTGCACAGCCTTTCAATGGCGGTGTTGAGGAACTCCACGGCAAGTACGAGCAGCAGGCTCGCGATCAATGCCACCCACACCCACACACTGTCGGCGATGAAGAAAGAGACGGGTACCGCAAGCGCGGCCACCGCCAGCTCCTGCTTGATCGCGGCCTCTGTCAAAATTCCTTCACGCAGCCCTCCTACCGTGTTCGAGAAAGAGGCTGCGATTCGGCTCATCCCGCCCTTGCCGGGAACCGCGGAACGCTGTTTCAGGTGATCGTAGGATCCGGCAGCCTTATCCGTCTTTTGTCTGCGATCCGCGTTCATTCGTCCGTCCTGTGTCTTCAGTCGAGATTGTCCGGCCCATTATGCCAAGTTTGTCCGGCCCTATATCCCAAGATTGACCGTCTGACCATCGCCAGAACCTCAATCGGCCCCGGTGCAACGTAATCCACGAAGCTGAGATATGCGCGGCGGCAAAAACGACAACCACCCATCGCCGATTCATATGGTTCTGGTCACCGACGCGTGGGAGCCACAGGTGAACGGCGTCGTTCATTCACTGGGGCATATCTGCCGCATATTGCGCGCGGCGGACGACAAAGTCACCGTCATTCATCCAGGCCTGTTCCGCACCGTTCCCTGCCCCACCTATGCGGAGATCCGCCTGGCGGTCACCACGCCGGGCCGCATCGGCCGGATGATCGAGGATGCGGCTCCCGACGTGGTCCATATCTCGACCGAGGGTCCGCTCGGGCGAAGCGCGCGGCGTCACTGCCTCAGGACCGGCCGTGGGTTCACCACCAGTTATCACACCAGGTTCCCCGAATATGTGAGCGCACGGTTTCCCATTCCCGAGTCCTGGCTCTACGAAATTGTCCGGCGGTTTCACAATGACGGGCTGGGCTGCATGGTCGCCACCGCGTCGCTGCGCGACGAGCTTGCCGCACGGGGGTTTGAGAACCTGATGCACTGGCCCCGCGGCGTGGACCCGGAGCTGTTCAAGCCCACCGACAAGAAGGCCTGCCGCTTCGAGCGGCCGATCTTCCTGAATGTCGGCCGGGTGGCGGTGGAGAAGAACATCGAAGCCTTTGCTTCGCTGGAGGTCCCCGGCACCAAGGTCGTCGTCGGTGACGGTCCGGCGCTCGATGAACTCAGGCGCGCCTTCCCCGACGTGCGGTTTCTCGGCCAGAAGCGCGGCAGTGATCTGAGCCGGGCCTACGCGGAGGCGGACGTGTTCGTGTTCCCCAGCCTCACCGACACGTTCGGCAATGTGCTGCTCGAGGCGATGGCGTCCGGCCTGCCGGTCGCCGCTTATCCCGTCACCGGACCCAAGGACGTTGTGCTCGACCCGCGGGCCGGCGTTCTCGACGACGACCTGCAGCGCGCCGCGCTTGCCGCCCTGAAGCTCAAGGCGGAGGACGCGCGCGCCTATGCCCTGACCTATAGCTGGGAGAACAGTGCGCGGATCTTCCGAAACAACATTCTTCAGGCCAATGGCCTCGCGGCAAGCCCTTGAGGCGCCACAAAGGTTAACGACTGCCCACCGGAACTGTCACACGGACTTCACGCGAATCCAGTTAGGTGCGCTTGAAATCCCCCGGGTCGGGACGGAGCATGACCTTGCAACTCGATTCGCGTGAGCAGTTTCGCGCCCTCTTTATTTCCGATGTCCACCTCGGCACGCGCGCCTCGCAGACGGAGGCCCTGCTCGACTTTCTCAAACAGGCGGATGCCGAGGTCATCTACCTGATCGGCGACATCATCGACTTCTGGAAGGTGCGGCGCGGCGCCTACTGGCCGCAGTCCCATAATGACGTTCTGCAGAAGCTTCTGCGGAAGGTCCGCAAGGGAACGCGGCTGGTGTATGTGCCGGGCAATCACGACGAGGCGTTGCGCGACTATGTCGACGTTCAGTTTGGCGGCATCGAAATCCACCGCCAAACCGTTCATGTGGCAAAAAACGGCCGCAAATACCTTGTTCTCCACGGCGACGAGTTCGACGTCGTGCTTCGGACCGCGAAGTGGCTCGCGTTCCTGGGCGACCGGAGCTACGAGTTCGCCCTGCGGCTCAACAGCCCGCTCAACTGGATGCGGCGGAGGTTCGGCTTCGGATACTGGTCCCTTTCCGCCTATCTCAAATATCGCGTCAAACAGGCGGTCCAGTTTATCGGCGCCTTCGAGGCCGCGGTGATTCACGAAGCGACCCGCCGTGGGGTCGACGGCGTCATCTGCGGACACATTCATCATGCGTCCGACCAGCGGGTCGGCCCGATCCACTATCTCAATTGCGGAGACTGGGTTGAGAGCTGCACCGCGCTCGTGGAGACGCGGCAGGGCGAAATGAAGCTGATCCGGTGGAACGAGACGGTTGCCGAAGCCGCACGGCCGGCGCGGCAGCCCGAACCGGCAGAAGCCGCCTGATCATCCGATCATCAATTCCAAGCCAAAGTGGAACAAAACGTGGCGACAACAGGGACACTGAAACGAACCAGCGCGCGGCTTCTCGACGACGCCGTGCATCAAAGCTCTCCGCTTTCCGCTGAGGGCATCCGCGAGCGGCTGTTCACGCTTGCCTTCCGCGGCCTGGTCTATCCGCAGATCTGGGAAGACCCGGTGGTCGATCTGGAAGCTCTACAGGTCAAGCCCAGCGACCGGATGGTCGCCATCGCATCCGGCGGATGCAACGTGCTGAGTTACCTCTCCGCGAATCCGGCGCACATCACGGCGCTCGATCTGAACGCGGCGCATGTTGCTCTGAACCGGCTCAAGCGCTGCGCTCTCAAGCAGCTCGATGACCATGAGACGTTCTACCGTTTCTTCGGTGAAGCGAACTGCAGATCCAATGTCACCGTCTACCGGGAGCATCTGAAGCCGTATCTGGACGCGGATACCCGGAAATACTGGGAAGGACGGGATTTCACCGGCCGCCGGCGTATCAGTCGCTTCGGGCGCGGTTTCTATCGCTATGGCCTGCTTGGACGGTTCATCGGTACCGGCCATCTGGCGGCACGGATGTTCGGCGTCAGGTTCGACGACCTTCTCAATGCGGGCAACCGCGATGAACAGCGCGCCATCTTCGAGCAGACGCTCTCGCCGTTGTTCGACCGCCGATTGGTTCAGTGGACGCTGAATCGGCCATTGTCCCTGTTCGGCCTCGGCATCCCACCGGTTCAGTATCGCGCGCTCGCCGGAAACCATCCCGGCGGCATGGCTGCGGTCGTCAAGGAGCGCCTCGAGCAGCTCGCCTGCGGCGAGGACATCGCCAAGAATTACTTCGCCTGGCAGGCCTTCGGCCGGTCCTACCCGCCCATGGGGCGCGGCGAGGTCCCGCCCTATCTGGACCGCGAGAGCTTCGGCGCCATCAGGGACCGCGCGCACCGCGTCGACGTTCGGCTCCTCTCCTTCGGCGATTTCCTGAAGAGCCAGGACACCGGAAGTCTCGATTGTTACGTGCTGCTCGACGCCCAGGACTGGATGACGCCCGAAGCGCTCAACGAATTGTGGCACGAAATCACCCGTACCGCGCGTCCGGGTGCGCGCGTCATTTTCCGCACCGCCGCCCGCGAGACGCTGCTGCCCGGCAAGGTCGACGCGGAGATTCTGTCGCGTTGGCACTACGAGGAGTACACTTCGAAAGAACTTACGCGGCGCGACCGCTCCGCCATCTATGGCGGCTTCCACCTGTATGTTGCGAAAGGGCGCGCAAATGGATCTGGTTAGCGGCGCCGATGCCGCGCGGATGGATGAAATCTACCGCTATCAGCGGTTCATCTATGACGTGACGCGCCGGTACTATCTGCTCGGGCGCACCGAGTTGATCCGGAGCCTGAAGCCGCCCAAAGACGCCCGTGTCCTGGAAGTCGGCTGCGGCACGGCCTGGAACCTGATCCGCGCCGCACGCTGCTATCCCGATTGCCGTTTTTTCGGCATCGACATCTCGACGGAGATGCTGCAGAGCGCGGGGCACGCCATCGACCGCGCCGGGCTGCGCGACCGGATCTCGCTGGCCGTAGGCGACGCGACGGGCTTCGACCCGCAGAAGACATTCGGCGTTCACCAGTTCGATTGCGTGTTCGTCTCCTACGCGGTTTCGATGATCCCGGACTGGACCCGGGTCCTTGGCGCGGCGGAACGCATTCTGTCGCCCACGGGGCGCATACATCTTGTCGATTTCGGCCAATGCGATCGCCTGCCCGGAGCCTTCCGGCATCTGCTGTTCGCATGGCTGGCGCGGTTCTCCGTGACACCTCGGCAGAACATCGAGCACCATCTCGCGGAATTCGCCAGCGATTCAGGGTTCAACCTGGAGTTTAGCCCGCTCTACCGGGGCTATGCGGTCCGCGCCGCGCTTTCCCGCGCCTGAAGTCGAATTTCTTCCCCAATAATCAATTAGCTATGGTGTCCTTCGACTCTGGTCCGAAGCCGCGGCTGCGTCTACCATCGGTAATTGTCCGGCAGCTTTGAACCTTTTCCGCCGTTCAAGCGACTTAAGATCGTATGGCGGGCCATGGAGCCCAACAATGACACGTTCGGACCCGGATCGGGACCTGATTGCACGAACGGCGGCGAAAGACCGCGCGGCCATGCACGCGCTGTTCGCACGCCACAATGTGCGGGTCTTCAGATTCCTCATGGGACGCGTCAGGAACGAGGCGACGGCGGAGGAGCTGACGAATGAAGTTTTTCTGGAGGTCTGGCGCCAGGCCAGCCGGTACGAGGGCCGCGCCGCGGTCTCTACCTGGCTTCTGGCGATTGCGCACAACAAGGCGATGAGCCTGATGCGCAAAAGGTCGGAGGACGAGCTTGAGGATGAGATGGCGGAACAGGTTGCCGACGCAGGCGACGATCCGGAGCTGAGCGCACAGAAAAGCTCAAAAGCGCAAGTGATGCGCGATGTGATCGAGACCCTGTCGGACGAACACCGCGAGGTGATCGACCTGGTCTACTACCATGAGAAGTCGGTCCGCGAGGTGTCTGAAATTGTCGGGATACCCGAGGCCACGGTGAAAACGAGAATGCATTATGCCCGCAAGAAACTGGGCGAAATGATGCAAGACGCGGGAATTGACCGAGGTTGGCCATGAGCAACAACAATACGAACAACGCAGAGCGCGAGGACATCGAAGCGCTCCTGCCCTGGTACGAACAGGGTCGGCTCGATGCGCGCGACACCAAGCGGGTCGAGGACTATCTCGCTGCCCACCCGGAAATGGAGCAGCAGATTTCGCTGATTGCCGAAGAGCGCGGCGAGGCGGTCCTTCTGAATGAGGCGCGCGGCGCGCCGAGCGCCGGCGCGCTTGACCGCTTGATGGCGGGTATCGAGGAAGAAGAACGTGCAAATCCATCGCTGGCGGCCGTAAAGCCTGCCCTCAAGGGGTGGATGTCGAAGCTTTTCGGCGCACCCGTGCCGGCAGCACTGCAATGGGCGACGACCGCCGCCGCGGTGGTGATCGTCGCGCAGGGCATCGCCCTCGGCGTTCTCATGACGTCCGGCGTGACGCCCGGACCGGGTTACGAGACGGCGTCCGGTCCGGCGCAGCAGGCCGCGTCCGGGACCTTCGCGTTGGTGCAGTTCGGGCAGGACGCAACAGCGGAACAGATCAACGGCCTGTTGACCGAAATGGGACTTTCCATCGTCGACGGCCCCAAGCCTGGTGGCATGTACAAGGTCCGCCTGTCCGGCAAGACACTGGAAGATCCGAAACGCGATACCATATTAAATCAACTGTTGTCGCATGAGGGACTGGTCGAAATGGCGGTTCCGACGGAGTAGGCGCCGATGAAAATGCAGACGAAGTTCACGCGTGGTTTCGCGAGGGCGATCGGCCTCTGCGCGGGCGTCTCAACTCTCGTCGTTCTGGCGAGCGATGCCGCTAATGCACAGCGTTTTCCCGGCACACCCTCGGCCGGTGCGGGACAGCTCACCGCAAACCCCAGCCGGGTGAGACCGAATCCCGGCGGCGGCACGACGAGACCCGGTGGTGGCGGCGGCGGGGGCGGCATTAGCGTTCCAGGCGCGGTCGGACTCGGCATCGGTATTCTCGGTGCAATCAACAGCGCACAGCCGTCGCGCGCGACCCCGACTCAACGTACGCCGACCCCCAAGAAACGCGTCAGGAACGTAAAAAAGAAGCCGGTCAAGAAGAAGCGTACGGTCCGCCGCACACCGCAGCGCCGCGCACCGGCGGCGGTCGCACAGTCCATACCGCAATTCATCGCCAATGAGGTTCTTGTGCTCATGGCGCCCAATCAGCCGGCAAGCGCAGATGCCGCGGTGGCGCAGACCTTCAATCTGTCCCTTGTCGAATCGAGCGAGATTTCGGTTCTTGACGCCCGGATCGTCAGGTACAGCTTCTCCGGCAACCGCCAACTGCCGCAGGTGATCTCGGCGCTCACGGCCGATCCGCGCGTCGAGGGCGTACAGCCCAACAACTGGTATCTTTCGGTTGCCGGCAAGAAGCGGAACAAGACCTCGCGTCAGTATGCGCTTGCCAAGCTCGGGATCGACCGTGCGCACAAGCTCGCGCAGGGACAGGGCGTTCCCGTCGCGGTGATCGACACCGGTGTGGACGGAACCCATCCCACACTCGCGAAATCGGTGCACATGAAATTCGACGCGGTCGGCGACGGCACGCCGAAGGCGCAAAACCACGGCACCGCGATCGCCGGCGTCATTGCCGGCAAGGGCAAGGTGAAAGGCGTGGCTCCCGAGGCGCAGCTTTTCGCCGCGCGGGCGTTCTACATGCACAAGAAGTACAAGCGCCCGATGACCAACAGCATGATCCTGCTCAAGGCCATCGACTGGTCGCATGTCAATGGCGCTCGGGTGTTCAATATGAGCTTCGCGGGTCCCTACGATCCGCTGGTGAAGAAAGCTCTTGAACGGGTCCACGAGAACGGCGCGATCCTTGTCGCGGCCGCCGGCAACGGTGGCCCGAAGGCGCCTCCGGCCTATCCCGCTGCCTATTCCAACGTCATCGCCATCACCGCCCATGACGCGAAGGACAAACTCTACCGCCACGCCAATCGCGGCAACCACCTGGTCGTCGCGGCACCCGGCGTGAACGTGTTCGTGCCGAAGCTGAAGAAGAGCTACGGGTTCTCGTCCGGCACGTCCGTGGCGGCGGCACATGTGAGCGGCATCATCGCGCTGCTTCTGGAGCGGCGTCCGGACGCCACGTCCGAAGAGATCGTCCAAGCGCTCAAGAGCTCGGCCCACGATCTCGGCTCGAAGGGGCACGACCCTGAATTCGGCGCCGGCCGCGCCGACGCTTATGCGTCGATCATGTCCATGACCAGCACGGACGTGAAGCTCTCCAGCGGCCAATAAATCTCATAATATCAATTATTTAGTTCTCTCACCGGCCACCGCGAAAAAATTCGCGCATTGGTTGAACCTTTCTCCGTCCCGGCGCGACTGATGCGGGAGACGGCGGCGATCACGCCGCCGTGATTGCGAGTCAATTTCGGACGGAGAATTTAAAATGTTGAAATTTCCAAGCTGGTCCGCCCACCGGGCGGGCCGATATATGACGGCTTCCGCCATGGTCCTGGCAGCCGGTGCAATGCTTGCCAGCACAGTCCCGGCATCCGCCGAACCTTCCGCGCAAATCAAGGATATGTCGTTCACCACACAGAGCGTCTACAACCAGGTCATTCGCGTGGTCTCATCCGACAACAAGAAATGGGATTCCATCAAACCGGGCTCTGTAAGTTTCGGTGCCCATGTGATGATCGATACCAGGCACTATGTCCTGCCGCTCAATCCCCGGGGCTGGACCAAACATGTCGGCATTGTCCTGGGACACTGTTACGGCGCGCCTTGCGACGGAAGGCCATTGCTCTGGGAACGCAGTCCATTCACGAAGGACTACGAGAACCAGATGGCCGTCACGTTCCCGACGAGCAAGATCCCCCTCTCAGGCATTGCCGCTGGCCACGTGCCCATCGGCAAGCAGATCATCGCCCAGTGCAACGAGAAGGTCACGATGGGCGGCGGCAAGGCCCACAGCTTCAACAAGCTCATTCCGCTAACCTTCGTCGCAGACACCGTGCTGTCCGTGTTTGGTCCGGCCAATCACGGCGGTACTGGCGCTGACAACGGCACGCCCCCTGTATGGACGCGCGATACAGACCATTTCCGCAACAGCAATGTCGTGATGAAGGTCGAGTGCGAGCCGTTCGAGCGCGAGAAGGCCGAGGACGTCGAGGACGTCAACATGGTCACGAAGAACATCGAACTGAAGGTCGTGGCCCCGGCGAGCCCCACGACCAAGCCGAACCCGTCGACATCGTGCCGGAAGGGCAAGCTGACGGTCCGCATGGAAGCCAACCGCGTTGGCCCCGTTAAATACCGCCTGTGGTCCAAGGCCGGCGATGCGCCGATGACCTCGAAGGTGATCGACATGTGGGCGAGCGAAGTCGCCCCCGGCAACGTCTTTATTGCCGAGCACAGCGAGTGGGTCACTGTGACCAAGACGTCGACCGTGCAGGCCATGGCCGAGGACATGGTCAACCCGATCGGTCAGACAACCGGCTGGAAGGAAGCACTGGTGCGCTGCGAGCCGACACAAGGCGGGTTCGCGGATGCGCCGAAGCCCGGCGTTGACGATCCTGTGGTCAAGCCGCTTGAGCTGAGCGGCGAGTTGACCCTGGCCGACCAGGCCGGCGCGCCCAAGGACAAGCCGCGTACTGCGCAAGCCGTGTTCAAGATCTGGGCGTCCAGGCCGGGCTCCACATCCTACAGGCTGACATGCTCGGGCGGGCGCCAGTGGGAAGGCACGCTGCCGACCTACAAGGTGGCCGACAAGAAGTACCAGGCGGTCGGCGCGCACAACATCCAGATCAACAAGACCGAGCAGATCGGCTGCAGCCTGCGGAGTCTGGAGAAGCCCAGCAATCCGCTGCTGGCTCTGGCGACCAAACTGTTCACGCTGATCAAGGTTAATCCGAGCACCGCCGGCGACGACACCATCGCCGACAAGCCAAGGCCGACCCACGACAAACCGTCGACCAACAGGCCGAATGCGCGCCCGAACGTCATTGTGACGCCGAAGCCGCCCAAGCGTCCGGCCAAGCCGGCGATCAAGGTCGCGCCGAAGCCCAGGCTCGTCTGCCTCAACGGCAAGGTCAGCCGCAACAAGTGCTTCTGCCCGTCACGCACGAAGAAGAAAAAGATCGGCGCAAATGCCTATCGCTGCGACCGCGCCGTCGTGAAGCCGCAGCGTGTCGTCCCGAAGGCGCCGCCGAAACGCAAGGTCACGAGCGCGCCGCCGAAACGGGTTGCGCCGAAAAAGATCGCGCCGAAGCGGGTACCGCCCAAAACGGCCGCGCCGAAGCGGGTCGCACCCAAGAAGAAGGCGCCCGGCAGGCGCAAGGTGAAGCTGAACAGGCGATAGACGACAAAAACACGCATGAGACATGCAAAGGGACGCCATTCATCGGCGTCCCTTTCTTGTTCGGAGGCCCCCCGAAACCGGTCAGGCCGATTCCTTGATCTCGAACCAGGCCGTGGTTCCCGACCCCGGCTGGGAATCGACCTGCAACCTGCTTCCGTGTTTCGCAAGGATCGCGTGACAAAGGCGCAGCCACTGCACGTTCTGGTCGGCGATCTTGTCGAGCGGCACGGCCCCCGAGGCATCGCCATGGTGCGCGGCCGTTCCGAGCCCCTGATCATGCACCGCGACGCGGACGCGGTCGGCGTTGCGGCTCAAACTCAAGGTGATGGTTTCCCCTTCCGGAGACGCCTCGGCGGCGCGCGACAGCAGATGACCGAGCACGTCTTCAATACGACCCGCATCGGCTGCGACGATGGCGTGCCCGACCTGATCGTCGAGCTCGAACTGGACCCGGTGCGTCGCGGCGTGTCCCGTCGCCGCCATCATGGCGTTGTTCACGAGCGTCACGATGTCGGTGGGTTCCGGCCGGCACGGCAGGGCCCCGCTCTTGATATCTTCCGCGCTGAGCGCGTCGGCGACAAGGGCGTCGGCCTTGTCGGCGTTGAGCTGCGCCGCCTTGAGGACGGAACGGGCCTTCTGGGGCAAGGGCAGGTGGGTGGCGTCCGCCAGGAGATTGAGAAGCCCCTTGAGCGCCGCCAGAGGACGCGCAAGCACACGCATCACTCCGGTTATGAATGTGGCCGGGGACCTCGTGCCGACCGCGGGCTTCTCGATCGTCGGCAGCCCGGCGCGGCGGCGCAGGCTCACGAACGCCTGCAACCGGCCAAGGAAGCCGGCCGGATCAGGTGTACGCGGATCCGCGGACTTCGCGCGTTCCAGCTCGTCGGCTTCGGCCTCGCTGATGAACTGTATGCCGGCGAACTTCTTGCTCCGCCAGATGATCTTGCCCGTCAGCGGTATGTCGAAACCTTCGGGCAGGATCCGCACCACGCGCGGCAAATCCTCGATGTAGCTCGACGTAACGCGGCATCCGCCCTTCGAAATCTCGCGGATGACGCATTTCATGTCGATACTGTCGGCGCGGTCGGAAACGAAAGCGTGCATCAATGCCGCTTTGCGCGGTTCCTGCCGCCGTTCACGGAATTCCATAGCCCCTCCGGAACCGTTGAATCCAACGGATCGTAGTCGGAAGAGTTGAACCAAGATTTAATGAATTGCGGGAATCAGGCCCCGATCCGGCGCGTCAGGAGGCGTCTTCGCCGGCGCTGAGTTCGACCGGTTCGCCATGCGGCGTGTTGAGATAGGCGCGCCGCCAGGTTTGGGTGCGCTCCTCCAGCCGGTCCGGGGACAATGCCCCGCCATCGCACACAAGCGATTCAAGCGCCGACACCACAGCCTGGTAATAGCTCTGCGCGTTGTCGGGCGCGCCGTCCGCAAGGATCTGCCGGTGCTTCGCGCCGAGGGTGGCGGACCATTCTGCCGGCGTGAAGACCCCCTGTTCGGCCAGCGTGAACGCCAGTCCGAGCGCCTGCGCCTGCCAGGGTTCGTCGAATACCGGCTCGCCGTCATGCCGCGCCAGCGGGCCGATTTCGCCGCTCTCACGCCGGCTCAAGATAACTCTCCCACAGATCGACGTGGACCGCGTGATCGAGCCCCTCATCCGGCCAGATATCCGCGGCGGCAAACGCCACCGTGTAGAGCGGCTCGGCGCGCTCGATACTCTCTGCCGCCTCGTCGGGAAAGATGAAGGCGCCGCGCACTTCGATCACGCGCCCTTCGTGTCCGCGAATATACGACGGCAGACGCGTGTGGCCTTTATGGGCAAAGGACCTTGTGCGGACAGTCGCGCCACGCTCGTACCTGAAGGGCTGGTCGTACGGGCGGTCGAACTGAACCGCGGCGGCCATCTTTTCCGCCGCAACGCTCTCCGGACCGCGCGGCGTACCGAAATCGCCTTCTCCTCCGGCGCTCTTTCCCGTCGCCAGCTCCTCCACGCTCGCGACGCCCGAGCCAACCATCAGGGCGGCATAGCTTTGCAGCCACTGGTCGTAATAGGGCCGGCTGAGATAGTCGACCGGCTGGATCTGCTCGCGGGTGAAACGGAACTTGTCGAGGGTCCAGTCCTTCGGCTTGCTCATCGAACGCACGATACCGTATGCGCGCGCCTCCCAGTCCGAATGGAACGCTTCCTCCTTCTCATCAACATCGACCTTGCCGAAGCCCTGCCGGCCGCCGAGATCGTGAATACCGTCCATGTCACTTGCCTCCGGCGGACGGGTCGAGATCGCGGTCGGTGCCGATCATCGAATTGCGGGTGATGATCGAGGCGAGGCGTCCCTCGTCCCAGTCCTCCGTGCCTGCGGGACGTTGCGGCAGGACGAGATAGCGCAGCTCGGAGGTGCTGTCCCATACACGCAGGTCGATGTTGTCGGGCAGCTCCACACCGAATTCCTGCAGGACGGCGCGCGGCTCGCGGACGGCGCGTGAGCGGTAGGCAGCCATCTTGTACCAGTTCGGCGGCGGACCGAGTATCGCGTGCGGATAGCACGAACACAGGGTGCACACGATGAGATTGTGGACATCGTCGGTGTTCTCGACCACGCGCAGATGCGCAACCGCCCAGCCCGCGCTCTCCATCTCCTTGACCGCCTCGGTGCCGTTCTCCAGCAAGCGCGCCTTGAAGTCGGGATCGGCCCACGCCCGGGCCACAATCGCTGCGCCGCATTTGGGTCCGATCTTCTCAGAATAGGTCTCGACCCATGCGTCCACCGTCGCCGGGTCGAGCATGCCTTTTTCGATCAGCAGGCTCTCTATGGCCTTGACCCGAAGCGCGGGTTCGGGAGGCAGGTGGGAATGGAGCTCGTGGTGAATGTCGCTTGCTTCTTTTTCTTGGTCTGCAGACATATTCGGTCCGTTGTCGTTGGGGTTGGTTACGGCGGTACATTACCCGCATTTGGCGCGGGGAAAAATATTTACCGGTCAAGGGCCACGGAAGCGGGTAGATTTGCAGTTCACCTTGAGCCTCTGAGATGGCAGGCGGATGAAAGCTGAAGACGCAACATTGAACGGACGGCGGGTCGCGGCGGTGCCGTTTATCACGGGCCTCGTCGTGCTCGTGGCGGTCCTGGCGCTGGGTGCCGCCATGGTCGGCGCGTATCCCGTGCCATTCGGAACGCTGTTGCGCGTTCTGACGGGCGCAGACGTGGCCGACGCAACGGCGCAGACCGTCCTGCTGCAGGTGCGCCTGCCGCGCGTTGCGGCCGCCCTCCTCGTCGGCGCGGCGCTTGCGGGTGCGGGGGCCGTGTATCAGGGGCTGTTCCGCAATCCTCTCGTATCGCCGGACATTCTCGGCGTCTCGACCGGGGCCGGCCTCGGAGCGGTCCTCGGCATCTTCCTTTCCATGCCGCTGGCCTTTGTTCAGCTCTTTGCCTTTGTCGGCGGCCTCGTCACCGTCGGCATCGTCTACCTGATCGCATCGAGCGTGGTCGGACGCGAGCCCGTTCTTGTCCTTGTGCTCGCCGGCGTGGTCGTCGGGTCCCTCGCCGGCGCGATGATCTCGTTGCTGAAAGTGCTCGCCGACCCGTACGATCAGCTTCCGGCAATCACCTTCTGGCTGCTCGGCAGCCTGGCCAGCACCCGGCCCGAGGACGTGCTCGGCGTCATTCCGGCCATTATCGTCGGACTCATTCCGCTGGTGCTGATGCGCTGGCGCATCAACGTTCTCTCGCTGGGCGACGAGGAGGCCCGCGCGCTCGGTGTCGACGTCGGCCGCGTGCGACTGGTGGTCGTGGCAGCCGCAACCCTGATGACCGCAAGTGTCGTCGCCATTTCCGGCGTGATCGGCTGGGTGGGCCTGGTCATCCCGCACATTGCGCGCATGATCGTCGGTCCGAACTTCGACCGCCTGCTCCCCACGGCCATGCTGCTGGGTGCGGGCTACCTGCTGCTGGTCGACACCTGCGCCCGGACCATGGCGCAGGTCGAAACACCACTCGGCATCCTCACGGCCATTCTCGGCGCTCCGTTCTTCCTGTGGCTGCTGGCACGCGGCCGCGAAGGCTGGAATTAGGGGCCGCCGGACGTGAACACGGTTATCGAAACCAGGAACCTCGGCATCGGTTATCCGGATCATCCCGTCGGCCGAGGCATCGATGTCGCGATCGCGGCGGGCGAAGTGCTCTGCCTGCTCGGCCCGAACGGCTGCGGCAAGACGACCCTGTTCAAGACCATGCTCGGACTGCTGGATCCCCAGGAAGGCGAGGTCTGGCTTGACGGCGCGCCGCTGACATCACTGCCGCGTAGCGAGGTTGCCAAGCGCATTGCCTATGTGCCGCAGGCGCACACCGCCCATTTTCCCTATCGGGTGGTCGACATGGTGCTGATGGGGCGCACGGCGCACCTCGGAACGTTCGCCACGCCCGGCCCCCATGACCACGAGCGCGCGCACGACGCCCTCGACGCGCTCGGAATCACGGACCTTGCGCATGCGGAATACACGCGGATATCCGGAGGACAACGCCAGCTTTCCCTGATCGCGCGGGCGCTGGCCCAGGACACGCCGACGCTCGTCATGGATGAGCCCACGGCGAGCCTCGACTTCGGCAACCAGGTGCTGGTGCTGGAACAGATCATGAAGCTCTCCGGGACCGGCCTGTCGATCGTTCTCTCCACCCACAATCCCGACCACGCCTTCGCCTGCGCCAACAATGTCGCAATCCTGAATGACGGGGAAATCTGCGCGCATGGTGCGCCTGAAAAAGTCATAACGCCCGAACAGTTGCACACGCTCTACGGCGTTGAAGTCAGCATCGAAAAACTGCGCGACGGGCAAACCGTCTGCGCGCCATCATTTGCGCACTAGACCCAAATCCGTTCCATGATTGCGGTTGACCGCATATGGCGCGCCGTGCACAGTTCGCCGCTGGCGGTTCCCCATTTGCCAAACGGAAATGGGGACTTAAGAGGGAACACGGTGCGGCGTACCCATCAGGGACCAAAACCGTGGCTGCCCCCGCAACTGTGAACGGCGAGAGCCCGCACAAAACGCCACTGGGCGCGCTGCCCGGGAAGGCCATGCGGCGCTCCATGACCCGTGAGCCAGGAGACCTGCCGCCGGAGGGGAGTCCCCGATTGCAATGATCGGAGGACTTGCAACGAGCCAACACGGAGGGTGTCATGCTCACGAAGAAGCACAGCTCATTTTTTGCCAATTTGCGCGCACGTCCGTGCGTTATGCTTGCACTTACCGCACTGTTCAGTGCGTTCGCGCCGGCAGCGGCGCTGGCCCATCACCCGCTCGGCGGGATGCCGATGCAGACATTCACGCATGGGCTGCTTTCCGGCATCGGCCATCCGCTGCTCGGCTTCGATCATCTGTTCTTTGTCATCATCGTCGGCATTGCCGCGCTCTATACCGGCCGCGCCCTGCTCGCGCCGGCAGCCTATATCGGGGCGATGCTCCTCGGCTGCTTCCTGATGGCATCGGGCATCGGGCTGCCGTCGAAGGAGATGGTGATCGCGCTTTCGTTGCTCGTGGTCGGGGGCGTCGTGCTTTCAGGCCGTGCCCTCGGTCTGACAACCGCGCTTGTTCTGTTCGCGGCATTCGGGCTGTTTCACGGCTCGGCGTTCGGCGACTCCATCGCCGCGGCGGAAGTGACCGCAGGCATGCCGGTCCTGATCGGCTATCTCATCGGTTTGGGCGTCGTGCAGTACGCCATTGCCGTGGGCGCCGGATGGATTGCCGCAACATTCTTCAAGGCGACCGAGGCGCAGGACATTCAGACCCGTCTCGCCGGCGCGGTCGTTGCCGGCATCGGATTGTTCCTGACCCTTGAAAATGTCGAGGGTGTCGTCTTTGGCGCGCTCGGCTGGACGACCTGAACAGACACACTTCAAGACCCAGGAACAGAACCATGCGTACGGGAAAGATTCCCGCGACCGTGATCACCGGATTTCTCGGCGCGGGCAAGACCACCATCATCCGCAACCTGCTGGAGACCGCCGACGGGCGGCGCATCGCGCTCATTGTCAACGAGTTCGGCGATGTCGGCGTCGACGGCGAAATCCTCAAAGGATGCGGCGACGAGGCGTGCAGCGAGGACGACATCATCGAGCTCGCCAATGGCTGCATCTGCTGCACGGTCGCCGACGATTTCATACCGACAATGACGCGGCTGCTGGATCGGAACGAACCACCTGATCACATCGTCATCGAAACTTCCGGTCTCGCCCTGCCGCAGCCGCTGGTCAAGGCGTTCAACTGGCCGGAGATCCGCAACCAGGTGACCGTTGACGGGGTCATTACCGTCGTTGACAGCGCCGCGGTCGCCGCGGGGCGGTTCGCCAGCGACGAAGCAGCGGTACAGGCGCAACGCGAGGCCGACGAGGCCCTGGATCATGAGACGCCACTCCAGGAGCTCTTCGAAGACCAGCTCAATTGCGCCGACTTGATCTTGCTGAACAAGACCGATCTGGTCGCGCAGGAAACGCTCGACGGCATTCAGTCCGATCTGGCCCGGGAGGTGCGCGACGGCGTGTCGTTCGTCGGCGTCAGGAACGGCGGAATTGGCGCGGACATCGTCCTCGGCCTCGACGCATCGGCGGAGGACGACATGGAGGTGCGCAAGTCGCACCATGAACAGGCCGGGCACGAGGACCACGACCATGATGACTTCGAGACCTTCGTGGTCTCTCCCGCCGGACCGCACGGGCGCGAGGAGATTGTCGCCGCGGTTTCGAAAGCCATCGCCGACCATGACATTCTGCGGTTGAAAGGGTTCATCGACATTGCCGAAGCGGATGCGCGCCTCGTCATCCAGGCCGTCGGTCCGCGGGTCGACGCCTATTTCGACCGGCCCTGGCACGCCGGTGAGCCGCGCCGTTCTTCACTCGTCGTCATCGGCGAAAAAGGCCTCGACGAACCCGCAATCCGTTCAGCGCTCGGGGGATAGTCCGGCATGCACGTGCTCGCGGCACAGGGTGGCGTGATCGGCGATACGGTCGAGCCGGTGGACCTTGAGCAGTCACCGGCCGATATCGTGGTCATCTCGGCCGCGGATTCCGAGCTGGCCGCGCTTGCCCGCGCCCATGACCGGCTGGACGCCTTGCCGTCGCTCAGGCTCGCCAACTTCATGGCGCTGAGCCACAACCTTTCCGTCGACCTCTATATAGAGAAGACTCTCGGTGAGGCGAAGCTGATCGTGCTGCGCCTGCTTGGCGGTGCCGCCTACTGGCCCTACGGGCTGGAGCAAATCGCGGCGCTTGCGCGGGCGCGGGACATCAGACTTGTCGTCCTTCCCGGCGACGCGCGCCCCGACGATGCGCTGATCAACCATTCGACGGTGCCCGAACCGGACGCACTGGGCCTGTGGGAATACTTCAAACAGAGCGGTCCGGAGAACATGGCGAACCTGTTGCGCGCCTGCACCGCCCTGATCGGCCAGGCAGAGGCGCCGCCCGCGGCCCGCCCGCTTCTGAAAGCGGGACTCTATTGGCCGGGCGAAACCGAGCCAACGCTTTCGCAGGTCCGCGACCGGTGGCAGCCGGACGCGCCGGTCGCGGCAATCACCTTCTACCGGGCGCTCATGGAAGGGGCGAACACCGCTCCTGTCGATGCGATGATCGAGGCGCTCGGCGAGCGGGGCATCAACGCCCTGCCGGTCTTCGTCTCCAGCCTCAAGGATCAGGTCTCCGCCGCAACGGTCCGCGAGCTGTTCGCGGCCACCTCTCCGGCGATCGTGCTGAATGCGACGGGGTTCGCGGTGTCGTCTGCGACTGGCTCGGGCGGAACGGATTCCGGCCCGTTCAGCGAAACCGACTGCCCGGTGCTGCAAGTGGTGATGGCGGGATCGAGCCGCACCGCATGGGAAGATGGCGCCCAGGGCCTGACGGCCCGTGACCTGGCGATGAACGTGGTTCTGCCGGAGCTCGACGGGCGCATTCTCTCCCGCGCGGTCTCCTTCAAGTCGGATGCGGCGCACCATGCCGCAACACAAACCAACATCGTGACCTACGAGCCGGTCGCCGACCGGATCGCCTTTGTTGCCGATCTGGCCGCGAACTGGATTGCCTTGCGCAGCACGCCGGCCGATGAGCGCCGGGTCGCGATTGTCCTTGCCAACTACCCGAACCGCGACGGACGCATCGGTAACGGCGTCGGCTACGACACGCCGGCGAGCACGGTCAACCTGCTCAACGCCCTTCGGGCCGGCGGCTACCGCGCGGAGGGCGCTCCCGGGGACGGCGGCGCGCTCATGGGCACTTTGCTTGACGGCCCGACGAACGCTCCCGCCAAGGCAGCGCGCTCAGATGCGCGGCTTGCCCTCGACCGGTACGAGACGCTTTTCGCCGAACTGCCCGAGGCCGCACGCCGCGAGATCGAGATGCGCTGGGGGCCGCCCGGCGACGATCCGTTTGTCCGGAACGATGTATTTGAGCTGCCGATCCATCAATACGGCCATGTCTGCGTCGCGGTGCAGCCCGCACGGGGCTACAATATCGACCCGGCCGAGACCTATCACGACCCGGCCCTCGTGCCACCGCACGGCTATCTCGCCTTTTACTTCTGGCTGCGCGCGAAATTCGGCGTGCATTGCGTCCTGCACAACGGCAAGCACGGAAATCTCGAGTGGCTTCCCGGAAAGGCCCTGGCCCTCTCCGCATCTTGTTATCCGGAGGCTGCGCTCGGACCCGTGCCCAACATCTACCCGTTCATTGTCAATGATCCGGGCGAGGGCACACAAGCCAAGCGCCGCAGCGCCGCGGTGATCGTCGACCATCTGACCCCACCGCTGACACGTGCCGAAACCTACGGCCCCCTCAAGGACCTCGAAGCGCTGATCGACGAATACTACCTGGCGCACGGCCTCGATCCGAACCGGGTCGCGTTGTTGCGCCAGCACATTCTCGACCTGGTCCGGTCCAACGGGCTTGACGAAGATTCAGGGATCTGCGAAGCCGACGATCAGGACACCGCGCTGCAAAAGCTCGACACCTATATCTGCGAACTGAAAGAGGCGCAGATACGCGACGGGCTGCACATCCTCGGGGAAGCGCCTGCTGGCCGCCAGGAGACCGACCTGCTGGTCGCCCTCACCCGGGTCCCGCGCGGGGCAGGCGACGGCGCTGACAGCTCACTCATCCGGGCGCTGGCCAGTGATCTCGGCATAAAGGACTTCGATCCGCTCGATTGCGGGCTTGGCGCGCCATGGGCCGGCAATCAGCCGGATGCGCTGGCGAACATGACGGACGAGCCATGGCGTACCCATGGCGACACCGTCGAGCGGCTGGAGCTGCTGGCCGCGGCACTGGTGTCCCGCGATGTGAAGAGGAAACCGGATTGGACAGCCACCGGTGCCGTGCTGGATGGAATCGACGGATCGGTCCGGCCCCGGCTCAGGCAGTCGGCCGAGCGCGAGATCACGTCCTGCCTCGCCGGTCTTGCCGGCCGCTTTGTCGAGCCCGGACCGTCCGGCGCGCCGACACGCGGACGCCTTGATGTTCTGCCAACGGGGCGGAACTTCTATTCGGTAGACAATCGCACGCTCCCGACCCCGGCGGCGTGGACCCTGGGCCAAAAATCGGCGGAACGGCTCGTGGAACGGCACCTGCAGGATCACGGGAAGTGGCCCAAGGCCATCGGCCTCACCGCCTGGGGCACCTCCAACATGCGGACCGGCGGCGACGACATTGCCCAGGCCCTCGCCCTGATCGGCGCGAAGCCCGTATGGGATACTTCAAGCTGGCGCGTCACCGGGTACGAGATCGTGCCGCTCGCCAAGCTCGGACGGCCGCGCGTCGACGTGACCTTGCGTATCTCGGGATTCTTCCGCGATGCATTCCCGGCGCAGATCGAGCTGTTCGATACCGCGATCCGCGCCGTCGGCGCGCTGGATGAAGAGGCGTCCGACAATCCGATTGCCATGCGCATGCGCGAGGATGCGAACGAGGCCGTCGCCCAGGGTGTCCCGAAGGAAAACGCGCGGCACATCGCGGGTTTGCGGGTCTTCGGGTCGAAGCCGGGTGCGTATGGCGCCGGTCTGCAGGCGCTGATCGATGAGCGTCTCTGGGATGAGCGCGACGATCTTGCGGAGAGTTATATCGGCTGGGGTGGCTACGCCTACGGTAAGGGGATCGAGGGCGAGGAGAACCGCGAAGCCTTCACCTTGAGGCTGAAGCACATCGAGGCGGTGGTGCAGAACCAGGACAATCGCGAGCACGATCTGCTCGATTCCGACGATTACTATCAGTTCGAGGGCGGCATGACCGCGGCGGTGGAACATGTTTCCGGCGCGCGACCGACGGTTTATCACAACGACCATTCGCGGCCCGAGCGCCCGGTCATCCGGACGCTGGAAGAAGAGATCGGCCGCGTTGTGCGGGCGCGGGTCGTCAACCCCAAATGGATCGCAGGCGTGATGCGTCACGGCTACAAGGGCGCCTTCGAGATCGTCGCCACGGTCGATTACATGTTCGCTTTCGCCGCGACCACGGGCGCGGTCAGGGATCATCATTTCGAACTCGCCTATGATGCCTTCATCGCCGACGAGCGCGTGCGGGACTTCATCGAAGAGCACAATCCGCCGGGCCTGCGGGAGCTTGCCGAGCGGTTTTCCGAAGCACTCGAGCGCGGCTTGTGGACCCCCCGCAGCAACTCCGTCTACCATCACTTGAATGCGATCGCGGAGAAACCGAAGCCTGAGTTTGCAGGGGCAGCCGAATGAGCGAGACACCGAAGAAGAAATCGGAAATGAGCGAGGCGGAACTCGACGCGCGTCATGCAGAGAAGATGCGCCGCAAGAAGGAGGCGCGGAAAAAGATCCTCGCCACCAAGACCATCGAAAAGGGCCTGATCATCGTCCACACTGGCAAGGGTAAGGGCAAGTCGACCGCCGCCTTCGGCATCGTGTTCCGTTCCCTCGGCCACGGGCACAAGGTCGGCGTTGTGCAGTTCGTCAAGGGTGCATGGGAGACGGGCGAGCGCGATGTGCTCGCCAGGTTCGACGATCTCGTTACCTTCAAAACCATGGGCGAGGGCTTCACCTGGGAGACGCAGGACCGCCAGCGCGACATCGCCGCCGCGCGCGCGGCGTGGGAAGAGGCGAAGAAGATGATCGCCGACCCCTCCTACAACCTGGTCCTGCTGGATGAGCTCAACATCGTGCTGCGCTACGACTACCTGCCGCTGGAGGAAGTGATCGAGGTACTCAGGTCGAAACCGGAAGACACGCATGTGATCGTCACCGGCCGGAACGCCAAGGACGAGCTGATTGAGATCGCCGATCTCGTGACGGAGATGACACAAATCAAGCATCCCTTCCGCTCCGGCGTGAAGGCGCAGGAAGGAATCGAGTTTTAGAGCTTGGGGCGGGGCCGCTTTCCCCTGACTCGGGCCGACAGTTGGAGTAGAAAGCAAACGACGACGAACGGATAGCAGCGTTCCACTTCAGGAACTGAAAGCGATTCCGGTGCGGCCGACCCAATCCGGGGGCCAAGTCCGGAGCTGCGTTCTGGTATCGCACCCGCCTTTCGCGGGTCTGCCTCCTGACGTGTGCCGCGCCGTCCCGAGACCACAGGAGGCAGACATGACTGCACGCATTTCGGCTTTTCTTTTCGCCTTGATGGCAGCCGCAACCCCGGCGCTGGCCCATCCCGGACATATCGCCAACAACGGCGATGGACATGACCACTGGATTATCTATGCCCTGGCGATCTGCGCTGTTACGGGCATCATCGCCTGGCGGATCAGACGCGCCAAGAATGGCGCGAAAGCGAAGCGGCGGGACTGAACCATGGCGGAGAAAATAGGCGTCATGGTCTGTGGACACGGCAGCCGTGACGAAGGTGCGGTGCGGGAGTTTGCCCGCGTCGCGGAAGGTCTTCGCAAGCTGATGCCGGACACGCCGATCGAATATGGCTATCTCGAATTCGCACGTCCGATCATCCGCGACGGTCTCGACAAATTGCGCGATCAGGGCGTGACCCGTGTGCTGGCGGTCCCGGGCATGCTGTTTGCCGCGGGCCACGTGAAGAATGACATCCCGTCCGTGCTGAACACCTATGCGGCGCAGAATGACGGGATCACGATCGAGCTCGGTAAGGAGCTCGGGATCGACCCGAAAATGATCCGGGCCGCCGGCGCACGCATTCAGGAAGCGCTCGACGGCGCATCGGACGATATCTCGCGCGAGGAAACACTGCTCGTTGTCGTCGGGCGGGGCGCGTCGGACCCGGACGCCAACGGCAATGTCGCCAAGGTCATGCGGCTGCTATGGGAAGGGTTCGGCTTCGGCTGGGGCGAGACGGTCTATTCCGGCGTCACCTTTCCGCTCGTCGAGCCGGGACTGGATCACGCCGCGCGCCTCGGCTTCAAGCGCATACTCGTGTTCCCCTACTTCCTGTTCACGGGCGTGCTCATCCGGCGCATTTACGAGCACACCGACCGCGTCGCCGCGCGGCATCCCGATATCGAATTCATCAAGGCGCCTTATCTGAACGACCACCCGTTGCTGATCGAGACCTTCAAGGAACGGGCCGAGCAGATTCTCACCGGCGACACGGCCATGAACTGCGGCGGTTGCAAGTATCGCACGCAAGTGCTTGGCTTTGAGGATCAGGTGGGTCTGGCGCAGGAAAGCCACCACCATCACGTGGAGGGCATTGGTACGGGAGACGGTCACGCCCATGACCACCACCATGACCATCATCACGGTCATGACCATGGTCACGGACACGAACACGATCATCATCACCATCCCTACCCCCATGCCGACCACCCGTTGGGGCCGAAGACACTGGAGTGAGGGGCAAGGCGTGCCTGGTCTCACCTATCTCAAGGATCCGAACGCGATCTACGCGCGTTCCTTCGAGACGATCCTGCAGGAGTCGGATCTCTCCACGCTACCCGAGCCGGTACGTGATGTGGCCGTACGCATGATCCACGCATGCGGCATGCCGGACATCGCCGGCGATTTGCGTTTCAGCCCGGATGTGGCGAGTGCGGGGACGTCCGCGCTCGCCAGGGGCGCACCCGTCCTTGCCGACTGCGAGGCCGTTGCGGCTGCAATCACCCGGCGTTTGTTGCCCTGTGAAAATGACGTCATCTGCACGCTCAATGATCCCCGCACGCCGGCCCTGGCGCGCGATCTCGGAACAACGCGGTCCGCGGCCGCCGTCTCGCTCTGGGCGCCAATGCTGGAGGGCGCCGTCGTCGTCATCGGCAATGCGCCGACGGCGCTGTTCGCCTTGCTCGAGGCCGTGGACGCGGGCGCACCGCGCCCCGCCGCGCTCATCGCCACGCCGGTCGGTTTCGTCGGCGCGGCCGAATCCAAGGATGAACTGGCGCGCAACCCGCGCGGTATCCCCTTCCTCACACTGGCCGGGCGCCGCGGCGGATCGGCACTGGCTGCCGCCGCACTAAACGCCATGTCCATCGCGGCCGGCAAATGAGTACCTGGCTGACCATTCTCGGCGTCGGGCCGGAGGGCGTCGACGGACTCGCCGCCCCGGCCCGCACCATGCTCGACGCCGCTGAGGTGGTCGTGGGGCCCGAGCGCGTGCTCCAGGACGTGTCCCTTGAGAAGGCCGAGCTCCATCCCTGGTCGTCGCCCATGGACGACACCCTCGACCAGCTCGAGGACTGGAAGGGGCGAAACGTCGTCGTCCTTGCCACGGGTAATCCAATGCACTTCGGCGTCGGCGCGACGCTGACCCGGCGTATTCCGCCGGACGAGATGGTGGTCGTTCCCTCTCCTTCGGCCTTCAGCCTCGCCGCGGCGCGGCTCAAATGGCCGCTGCAGGATGTGGAGACCCTCTCGCTCCATGGACGCCCCGTACCGGCGCTGCATCCTTTTGTGCAACCGGGCGCAAGACTGCTCGTGCTGACGGCGGGCAACGAAACCGTACATGCGGTTTCCGCCCTGCTCGTGGCGCGCGGATTCGGCAAGAGCGCGTTGAGCGTGCTTGAGGATATGGGCGGCACGGCCGAGCGCATTGTCACGCTCTCCGCCGAGGAATGCGAAGGCAAGGAATTCGCGGACTTCAATACGCTTGCCGTCGAGTGCGTCGCGGACCCGGATGCGCGGTCGCTTCCACGCGTTCCCGGTCTGCCCGACGAGGCCTACAGGAATGATGGTCAGCTCACCAAACGCGAGGTGCGGGCCATAACCCTGTCCGCGCTCGCGCCCTCGCCGAGGGCGTTGTTGTGGGATGTGGGTGCCGGTTGCGGCTCCATTGCGATCGAGTGGATGCGCACCGCACCGGGCGCGCGGGCAATTGCCTTTGAACGCGACGAAGACCGCATTAGAATGATTGCGGAAAATGCGGTGGCGTTGGGCGCCCCCGATCTCGACATTGTATCGGGGGATGTTGCAGACTCGCTCGGCGGGCATCCGGCACCGTCTGCGGTGTTCCACGGCGGGGCCACTACGAACGATGATGTCTTCACGGCGTGTTGGAACGCACTTGCGCCGGGCGGACGGTTCGTTGCGAATGCGGTGACGCTTGAAGGCAATGCGGCACTCATTGCACGGCACGGACAACATGGCGGCGAACTCGTGCGCATCGACGTGTCCCAAGTCGGGCCCGTGGGCTCACGCCGGGTCATGCGTCCGCGCATGAGCGTGTTGCAGTGGCGTGTAATGAAAGGCTAGGTGCGATGGCGACCCAGGGAACCCTGTTTGGTGTTGGCGTGGGCCCGGGTGACCCGAAGCTCATGACCATCAAGGCGGGCGAGGTGATCCGCGCGGCCGACATCCTCGCCTATCCGGTGAACAGCGCCGGCGAGAGCCAGGCCCGGTCGATCGCCGCGCCGATCATCAACGACTCCGCCACGGAGCTTCCACTCCATATCCCCATGAATATTGACCCGGATCCGGCCCGCACGGCCTACGATTCCGCCGCAAACCAGATCGCGACCTTTCTGCTCACGGGCAAGAGCGTCGCCTATCTGTGTGTCGGCGATCCCATGTTCTACGGCAGTTTCATGTACCTGGCCGCGCGCATGAGCGTTTCCTACAAGATCGAGATCATTCCCGGCGTCACATCGCTTTCCGCCTGCGCGGCGCAGACGCGCATGCCACTGGCCGGCCGCACGGACATTCTGAGCGTCATTCCGGCGACCCTCGAGGAACAGGATCTGGAGGCGGCACTGACGCGCACCGACACCGCCGTGGTCATCAAGGTCGGACGCCACATGAAGAAGGTCCGCGACACCCTGCGCAGGCTCGGCCTTTCGGGCAACGCCCTCATGGTGGAGAACGGCAGCGCCGAAGGGGAGCGCATCACCCTTGTGGAACAGGTGACCGACGACACCACGCCGTACTTTTCGACCATCCTCGTCGCCCGGCGGGACGATGCATGACGCAATCGCCGGCCATTCTCGTGCTTGGACCGTCGGCCATGGATACGGCCGCGCGCATCCGCGCAGGCCTGAGCGCCGGTGAAATTCACGGGCGCACCGCCCGGGTCGGCGAAGCCGACGTGACTTTTGAGGAAACCGCGTCGCACCTGCAAAGACTGTTTCAGGACGGCGTGCCGATCATCGGGGTCTGTGCCTCGGGCATTCTCATTCGCGCGCTGGCGCCGATGTTGGCCGATAAAACGACCGAACCGCCGGTCGTTGCGGTGGCGGAAGACGGTTCGGCCGTTGTACCGCTCCTCGGCGGCCACGCCGGGGCAAACGATCTGGCGCGCCGGATCGCGGAAGTGCTGAACGTTGATCCGGCGATAACGACGGCTGGAGATGTCCGTTTCGGTATTGCCCTCGACGACCCGCCTGACGGGTGGCACCTGGCGAATCCGCAAGATGCCAAGGACGTGGCCGCGGCACTCCTTGCCGGCGCAGGCGCAAAGCTGAGTGGAAGCCTGCCCTGGCTCGAAGCGTCTCACATTCCGGCCGCCGGGAACGGCAGCGTCGAACTGGTGAGTACGGTTCGTGTTGACGCGGGATCAGCCACAAGGCTGGTCTACAACCCGAGAACGCTGGCGCTCGGTGTCGGCTGCGAGCGCAATTGCTCGGCCCAAGAGCTGATCGGCCTCGTCCGGTCGACGCTCGCCGCGCATGATCTGACGCCTGCCTCCCTGGCCCTGGTCGCCTCGATCGATCTCAAGGCCGACGAGGACGCCGTTCACGCAGTGGGAGAGTATTTCGGCGTTCCGGTCCGTTTCCTTTCCGCACAAGACCTCAACCGCGAAGCGCCGCGCCTCAGAAACCCCTCGACCGTGGTGATGCGCGAGGTCGGCTGCCCCGGCGTTGCCGAAGGTGCCGCACTGGCGGGCGCGGGAGCCGACGGAACGTTGCTGATCGAGAAAACCAAGTCCCAGCGTGCGACGTGTGCCGTCGCGGTCGCGCAGGAACCGATCGAGGCGCTCGCCGTTGGCCGATCGCGCGGCATGCTGTCGGTCGTTGGTGTCGGCCCGGGCAGCGCTGACTGGCGTACGGCGGAGGCGGTCTCGCTGCTCTCCGACGCCACGGACTGGGTTGGTTACGGCCTTTATCTCGACCTTGTTTCCGATCTGAAAGACGGAACGCGCGAGCACCGGTTCGACCTCGGCGAGGAGGAAAAGCGCGTGCGCCACGCCCTGGAGCTTGCCGGTGAGGGCCGTGACGTGGCACTTGTCTGCTCTGGCGACGCGGGCATCTACGCCATGGCGAGCCTCGTCCACGAGCTTCTCGATCCCGACGGAACGGCAGCACCGGTCTCGGACGCGGCACGCCGCGTCAAGGTCACCGTGGCACCCGGGATTTCCGCCCTGCAGGCCGCAGCCGCACGGGTCGGCGCCCCAATCGGCCACGACTTCTGCGCGATCTCGCTGTCCGATCTGCTGACGCCGTGGGAGACCATCGAAAAGCGCCTGATGGCCGCGGCGGCCGCGGATTTCGTCGTCGCGCTCTACAATCCGCGCTCCCGCCGCCGGCAACGCCAGCTCGAACGGGCGATCGAGATCCTCCGGGAACACCGTGCGCCGGAAACGCCGGTCGTGGTCGCCTCCAGCCTCGGGCGCGACAACGAGACCGTGCATGTCACCGCCCTGCGCGAGCTCGAACCGCAAGCGGTCGACATGATGAGCGTGGTGCTCGTCGGCGCCACGCAGACGCGGCGCGCTGGTGCTGCCCATGAACCGCGCGTCTACACGCCGCGCGGCTACGACACCAAGGCGCAGCAGGGATGACCGTCCATTTCATCGGCGCCGGACCGGGTGCATCGGATCTGATCACCGTCCGCGGGCTGGAATTCATCCGCCGTTGCCCCGTATGCCTCTTTGCCGGGTCGCTGGTCCCGCGAGAGATTGTCGCCGCCGCTCCACCGGACGCCCGGGTGCTCGACACCGCGCCGATGACACTCGGCGAGATCATCGGTGAAATGGAGACCGCCCACGCTCAGAGCAAAGATGTCGCGCGGGTTCATTCCGGCGATCCGTCGCTCTACGGGGCCATTGCCGAGCAGATGCGCGCGCTCGATGCGCGCGGGATTCCCTATGACGTGACGCCGGGCGTGCCGGCCTTCGCCGCCGCCGCCGCGGCTCTGAAGTCGGAACTCACCCTTCCCGAAATCGCCCAGACCGTGATCCTGACCCGGACGTCGGGAAAGGCCTCGCGCATGCCGGAGCGCGAAACGCTGGATACACTCGGGCGTTCGGGCGCGACCCTGGCCATCCATCTCTCCGTCCGCAATCTCAAGGCCGTCGAGCGGGAGCTGACGCCGCATTACGGAGCCGATTGCCCGGTGGTCGTCGTTTACCGCGCAAGCTGGCCGGATGAGCAGATCATCCGGGGCACGCTTGGCGACATCTGGCGCAAGGTCCGTGACGCGAAGATCACGCGGACGGCGCTGGTGCTCGTTGGACCTGTTCTGGGCGAAAAGACGTTCCGCGATTCCGCGCTCTATGATGCCGCGCATGAGCACATTCTGCGCAACCGCAAGACCAAGGCTGCGAGCTAATCCAGCGCCCGGTCGATCAGCGTCATCATCTCGTCCACGTCCCCGGCGGTGCGAACGGACGGTTTTTCCGGGCGCACAACCATGATCACCGGCAGGCCGAGCGCGCGGGCCGCGGAGATCTTCGCGACCGTCGCATCACCCCCGGAGTTTTTGGTCACCAGCACCTCGATATGCCGGTTCGTCATCAGCTCGGTTTCCTCCTCCTGCGCAAACGGCGGGCGCGCAAGGATGATCTCGGCATGTTGCGGGATGGAGCAATCGGGCGGCTCGATCATGCGCGCGATTACGCTGATGCCGTCTCGCTCAAGAAACGGCGCAATCTCCTGGCGTCCGACCGTCACCAGCGCGCGCGCGCCGCGCGGAATGGCCTGCGCGGCGGCAGCACTGTCGGAAACCCCGGTCCAGCGATCGCCGGGTTGTTCAGCCCAGGGCGGGCGCTCAAGTCGCAGGACAGGAATATCGGCAGCCTTCGCCGCCTGCGCGGCATTCGACGACATCCGCGCCGCGAAGGGATGAACCGCGTCGATGAGCAGATCGACGCCCTCTTCCTCAAGGAATGACCGCAGTCCTTCCGGCCCGCCGAACCCGCCCGACCGGACTTTGCCGGTGATGGCCTGGGGCGCGCGCGTGACACCGGCCAGCGACGTCGTCACCGAGAAGCGCGCATCCGCGTCGAGCCGCCCGGCCAGAGACCGCGCCTGCCCGGTGCCGCCGAGAATGAGAATGTTGGAACGTTCAGGGGGCACGGGCGATGACCCTGCCCTGCCGGTCGACGATGACGACGTCGGCCTTGACGGGCGCGTCCCGCAGCACGGTCCGGACCGTGTCCAACGCGTGGCGCGCGACCTCACGCGCGACGTCGACTTCTTCGGCGCGGGTGGATTCCAGAACTTCGAGGGCGGTATTGGCCCGGCGCGTTGTCTCGCTCAGTTCGGCGCTTCCGCCGGCGTCACCGACACGCTCGGCCAGCCAGTCGAAATCGACCTGCGAGCGCCCGGAATGCAGATCGAGGCGCCCCTGCGCCAGCTTGGTCATCTTGGCGAAGCCGCCGGCGACGGTGACCCTGTCGACGGGATGATTGCGGACATATTTGAGCATGCCGCCGGCGAAATCCCCCATATCGATCAGGGCCTGGGGCGCGAGTCCGTAAAGCTCGGCAACAGCCGCTTCGGACGTCGAGCCGGTCGCACCGGCGATGTGCAAAATACCGGTGGCGCGGGCGACATCGACGCCGCGATGGATAGAGTGAATCCAGGCAGAGCAGGAAAAAGGATGTACGACACCCGTCGTGCCGAGGATCGAGATCCCGCCCTCGATGCCGAGCCGCGGGTTCCACGTCTTTTCCGCGAGGGCCGCGCCGCCGGGCACGGAAATCTCGACCTCGAAGTCGGCGGTGCTGTCGTTTTCGGCCGCGACATCCTCGATTGTCTCCCGCATCATTTTGCGGGGTACCGGATTGATGGCCGGCTCGCCGGGTTCGAGCGGCAGGCCGGGCTTGGTCACTGTCCCGACGCCCTCACCCGCGCGGAACACGATGCCTTTCCCGCTTTCGCTTCGCCGCACCGTCGAGACGATCATGGCGCCATGGGTCACGTCCGGATCATCGCCCGCGTCCTTGACGATGCCGGCGCGCGCCCATGTCTCACCGGCCTCCTCCAGAGCCAGTGCGAATGCGGGCCGCTCGCCCTTCGGGAGCGTGATCGAGACGGGGTCCGGGAAGCGGTTCGTCAGCAGCGCGGTGACCGCCGCGCGCGTTGCGGCGGTTGCGCAGGCGCCGGTCGTCCATCCGCGCCGGAGTGCCCGGCCCTCCCGGTTTTCGGTAGCGGTCATGGCCACGACTCTATACACCTGTGCCGCCAACTCTCCTACACTGGCGCGTTGCACAGAAACCGTGCCCATTGTGATGAACGACTCGCGAGACAAAGGACGAAACGAAGACACACGCGACGCCCCCGTGCCCGGCGGCTTCGCGCGTCTGAACCACGCGGATTTTCCGGACTTCGCACCCGGAACGGTGTGGCTTGTGGGCGCCGGCCCCGGCGCACCGGGGCTGCTCACCCTGCTCGGCTTCCACGGGCTCTCTCAGGCCGACATCGTCGTCTATGACGCGCTCGTCAATGACGACATTCTCAACTGGAAGCGCGAGGGAGCCAGTGTCGAGTTCGCCGGCAAGCGCGGCGGCAAGCCGTCGGCCAAACAGCAGGATATCTCGCTGCGGCTCGTGGAACTGGCCCGGCAGAACAAGCGCGTCCTGCGGCTCAAGGGCGGCGACCCGCTGACCTTCGGCCGCGGCGGTGAGGAATGTGAATCGCTCGCCGCCGCCGGCATTCCGTTCCGGATCGTGCCCGGCATAACGTCCGGCGTCGGCGGCCTTGCCTATGCCGGCATCCCGACCACGCACCGCGACACCAACCATTCCGTTCTGTTCCTGACGGGTCACGATGCAACGGGTGACATTCCGCAGGGCGTCGACTGGAAGAACGTCGCCAGCGCGTCTCCCGTCGTCGTCATGTATATGGCGGTGCGCAACCTGCCGAAAATCGCGCAGACGCTTCTCGGTTTCGGGCGCGATGCCGACGAACCCGTCGCGGTTGTATCGAACGCGACACTGCCGCATCAGTCGATCCACACGACGACCCTGGGTCGGATTCCCGATGCGCCCGACATCGTGAAGCTGCCGACGCCGGCTCTTGTGGTGCTCGGCAAGGTGGTCGATTTCCACGACACGCTGGGCTGGTACGCGAAGGCGCTGCGGGAGAACACCGTTGGCTGACGCGAACGGGCTGGTGATTGCGGCTCCCGCGTCCGGTGCGGGCAAGACGCTCGTCACCCTCGGACTTCTGCGCGCCTGCAGGAAACGCGGGATTGCCGTCTCGTCCGCGAAGGTCGGTCCCGACTATATCGATCCCCGCTTCCATGAGGCGGCCAGCGGACGGCCCTGTTTCAATCTCGACGGCTGGGCCATGCGCAAGACGCTGGTCTCGGCCCTTGCCGCGCAGTCCGCGGTTGGGTCCAGGCTCGTCATCGTCGAAGGCGTGATGGGACTGTTCGATGGCGCGGCGGGCGGCGGCGGATCGACGGCTGACATGGCCGCGCACCTCGATCTTCCCGTGATCCTCGTCGTCGACGCCCAGCGTCAGGGCCAGTCGGTCGCGGCGCTGGTCAAGGGATTTGCGGACTTCCAGCGCGATTGCGCGGTGGCGGGCGTGATCCTGAACCGGGTCGCCAGCCAGACGCATGAGGATCTGCTGCGTGGGGCGGTCGAAGCCATTGGCCTGCCCGTGTTCGGGGCGCTCCGGCGCGAAAGCGACCTGGAACTCCCCTCGCGCCACCTCGGATTGGTCCAGGCCGGCGAGCACGAAGCGCTCGAAGGCTTTATCGAGCGCGCCGCGGATCTGAGCGCGCGCGCACTCGACCTCGAAGCGCTGACAACCGCCGCGCGGCCGCTTCCGAGCGACACAGCTTCGGCCACCATTCCGCCGCTCGGGCAGCGCATCGCCGTGGCGCACGATCGCGCCTTCGGATTCAGCTATCCCCATCTCCTGACCGGGTGGCGGCAAGCGGGCGCAGAAATCCGCGCCTTTTCACCACTTGCCGACGAGGCGCCCAACACGGACGCGGACGCGGTCTATCTGCCCGGCGGATATCCGGAGCTGCATGCGGGTCAAATCGCCGCCAACGGAATCTTCCTCGACGGTCTTCGGCGAGCGGCAGGGCGCGATGCGCTGATCTACGGCGAGTGCGGCGGGTTCATGGTTCTCGGCGACTATCTGATCGACGCGGACGGCAAAGAGCACAAGATGGCGGGATTGTTGCCCCTTGGAACCAGTTTCGCCGAACGCGGCCTGACGCTCGGCTACCGCAAACTCGAACACAGCGGCGCCCTGCCGTGGCCGGAGCGACTGCGCGGGCACGAGTTCCACTATTCGAAACTGCACCGGCAGGGCGACGCCGATCCGCTCTTCACGGCGCGCGACTCGAGAGGACAGGACCTCGGACACATCGGCTTGCGGCGCGGACCGGTGATGGGCTCTTATGCTCATGTGATCGACATGGATGCTGAAGCATGACGCCGGCACTGATGATTCAGGGAACGGGCTCGGACGTCGGCAAATCGCTGATCGTGGCCGGGCTCGCACGCGCGTTTACTGCGCGTGGCCTCGCCGTGCGCCCATTCAAACCGCAGAATATGTCGAACAATGCCGCCGTCGCCGTCGACGGCGGCGAGATCGGCCGCGCGCAGGCGCTGCAGGCAAAGGCATGCCGCACTGAGCCGAGCATCCATATGAACCCGTTGCTGCTGAAACCGGAGACCGACACGGGTGCCCAGGTCGTCGTGCGCGGCAAGCGTGACGCCACCTTGTCCGCGCGCGACTATATGCGGGCGCGCGAAGCCTATCTTCCCGCAATCCTCCAGAGCTTCGATCACGTTTGCGCCGAGGCGGACCTGGTCCTCATCGAGGGCGCGGGCAGCCCGGCGGAAACCAATCTGCGGCATCGCGACATTGCGAACATGGGGTTCGCCCACGCCGCGGACGTTCCGGTTGTGCTGGTTGGAGACATCCACCGCGGCGGTGTGATCGCCGCCATCGTCGGCACCTTCGCGGTCATCTCGCAGGACGACGCGGATCGTATCGCTGCGTTCCTCGTCAACAAGTTCCACGGCGACACAACGCTGTTCGACGAGGGGGTGCGCGCGATCGCCGAACGGACCGGCCGGCCCTGCGCCGGCATCATTCCGCACTTCGGCGACGCGTACAAGCTCCCGGCGGAGGATGCGGTCGTGCTTGAGCGGGAGGCGCCCGTGCAACAGGACGGGACGGTCAAGATCGTTGTGCCGCGCCTGTCACGCATCGCCAATTTCGACGATCTCGATCCGCTGAGGCAGACGCCGGGCGTGACCGTTCAGATCGTCCAGCCGGGTCACCCCCTGCCTGGCGACGCGGATCTCATCCTGTTGCCGGGCACGAAGTCGACGGCCGGCGACCTGGCATATCTCCGGGCGAAGGGCTGGGACATCGACATTCTCGCCCACGCGCGTCGCGGCGGCCGGATCCTGGGGCTTTGCGGCGGTTACCAGATGCTCGGGCGCAAAATACACGACCCGGACGGGCTGGAGAGTGACGGGGGAAGCGTCGATGCGCTCGGCCTGCTCGATATCGAGACCACGCTCATTCCCGACAAGTCGCTTGAGAACGTCGAAGGCCGTCATGTGCCGAGCGGCGCGCGGATCACAGGATACGAGATCCATCTTGGAGAAAGTGCCGGCCCCGATTGCGCCCGACCGTTTGCACAGATCAGCGACCGAGAGGACGGTGCACGCTCGCCCGACGGTCTGATCGAGGGAACCTATCTGCACGGTATTTTCGCATCCGACACATTCCGGACCGCTTATCTGCAGGGCATCGGCACGGACGGTGTGAGCGGTTTTGCCTATGACACCGCCGTGGAAGAGACGCTCGACGCCCTGGCGACGCATATGGAGAGCCACGCCGATCTCGACATGCTGCTTGAGATCGCGCGCCGTCGATCCGCAAACCCGTCGCAGCTCAAGGCCGTCTGATGCCGGGGGGCACCTTCGATGACGCGTTTCGCGCCGAGCTGGAAGAGCTCATCAAATGGCGGCGCGACGTCAGGCGGTTTCGCGCCGATCCGGTCGATCCCGCTGTCGTCGACAAACTGCTCGATCTCGCCAACCACGCCCCGTCCGTCGGACTGAGCCAACCGTGGCGGTTCGTCGCCGTGACCGGCGAAACGGAGCGCAATGCCGTCCTCGCATCCTTCGAGCGCTGCAACCGCAAGGCGCTCGACGGCTATGAAGGGAAGGACGCCAGCCTCTACGCGACGCTGAAGCTCGAGGGCCTCAAGGAGGCCCCCGTGCAGTTCGCGGTGTTCTGCGACGAAACGACGGAAAAGGGAAAAGGGCTCGGCAGCCGCACCATGCCGGAGACTCTGCGCTATTCGGTCGTAACGGCGGTTCACACCTTCTGGCTCGCGGCACGCGCCTGGGGTGTCGGCGTCGGCTGGGTTTCCATTCTCGAGCCTGACGCCGTGAAACAGGCGTTGTCCGTCCCGTCATCGTGGGCGCTGGTGGCCTATCTGTGCGTCGGCTATCCGCAGGAGGAGCATGTCGATCCGGAGCTCGAGAGGGCCGGTTGGGAGAAGCGCGGGTGAATGCGGACGCGGCGGCGCCGCTGTTCTTCGAAACGCACCTGGCCATCGCCGCCGTGGCCCTGCTGATCGAACGGCTGTTCGGCTACCCGAGCACTCTGCACCGCTGGATCGGACACCCGGTCGAGTGGATGGGCAAGCTGATCGGCTGGCTGGACCGTTTCTTCAATGATCCGCCGACCGACAAGCTGCGCGGAGTGCAGGCCCTGCTCGTGCTGCTTGGGATCACCCTCTCGGTGACGCTGTTGCTCACCCACTACCTGCGCAAAACGGAAAGCGGCTGGATCGTCGAAGCGCTGCTCGCCAGCACGTTGCTGTCGCAGAAATCGCTCAAAGACCATGTACGGGCCGTGGCAGACGGTTTGTCCAAGAGCCTCAAGGCGGGGCGCGATGCGGTCCGGCATATCGTCGGGCGCGACCCGCAGAAGCTCGATGCGAGCGGCGTTGCGAAAGGCGCCATCGAGAGCCTGGCGGAGAACATGTCGGACGGTGTCACGGCACCGTTGTTCTGGCTGCTTGTCGGCGGCCTGCCGGGCATCGCCCTCTACAAGGCGATCAACACGGCGGACAGCATGATCGGCCACAAGACGGAGCAGTATTTCGATTTCGGCTGGCCGGCCGCGCGCCTTGACGACCTGGTCAACCTCGTCCCCGCGCGGATCACCGGCTGGGTGATCGCCGCCGCGGGCGCTCTGACCGGGAACGCATCGGGCGCCGAGGCGGTCCGGGCCATGGCGCGGGATGCCCGGCAACACGTCTCCCCGAACGCCGGGTGGCCGGAAGCAGCGATGGCCGGCGCGCTCGGGCTGAGCCTTGGCGGACCACGCAGCTACAAGGGGCGATCGGTGAACCTCGCCTGGATGGGAAACGGCCGCAAGAAGCTGACGGAAAGCGACATCACGGATGCGCTGAGGCTCTACAATACCGGTCTGAACATTCTGACGGCGCTTGTCGTCGCGGCCTGCGTCATTTCGTGGACGACTTGAGGACCTGCGGCAGGCCGGCGGTCACCAGAACCACCTCGTCGACAATGGCCGCGACCTTCTGATTGGTCTCGCCGGCAATGTCACGGAACCGGCGCGCAAGCGAGTTTTCCGGCACGATTCCTCCGCCGACCTCGTTGGAAACGAGCACGGTCGTACCCTGGGTATGGTCCAGCGCCTCAAGGAGATCCTCAACCGCCGTCGCGCAATCGTTCTCGGCAAGGAACACGTTGGAGAGCCAGATGGTCAGGCAGTCGATGAGGATGAAGGCGTCCTTGTCGGAGTATTCGCGAAGCGCGTCAGGCAGATTGAGCAACGCCGTGACCGTGCGCCAGTCCTTTCCGCGCCGTTCGCGGTGCGCCGCGATGCGCGCGGCCATTTCCTCATCGCCCGGTTCGGCGGTCGCGAAATATATCTTCGCCCCGGTCCAGCTCGCGGCAAGGGCCTCCGCATAGCGGCTCTTGCCGGAGCGTGCGCCGCCGATCACAAGAATGGATTTGCCGGTTCCCGTCATAATGCCGCCGCCAGCGTTACGAGCACCGCCATTTCGGTGAGCTGCTCGCCGGCGCCCAGTACATCACCGGTATAGCCTCCGATCCTGCGCTTGGCGAGCACCGCCACGATGGCGACCGCGCCCGTGGCGACGGCGAAGGTGAGGCCCGCGACCAGCACAGGAAAGTGGAGAAACACGATTGCCGCGCTGAACAGGAAAGCCGTCAGCACCGCCGCAAGCGGCGGCGACGCGACCATCACGCCGAGACCGTCCGCGCGCGCGGGCTTCAACAGCACGAGCAACGCTACGATCGCAAGCCGACCCAGGAGCCCCGCGCAAATGAGCCCGGCCAGCACCTGAAACAGCGGCAGCTCGGCGATGCCGCCCCAGCGCAGGCCGAGAACCAGGATCAGCGCCAGAACGCCATAGGTTCCGATGCGGCTGTCGCGCATGATGGCGAGGGCACGCTCGCGGTCACGCCCACCACCGAGGCCGTCGGCGAAGTCCGCCAGGCCATCCTCGTGAAGGGCGCCGGTGACCAGCACCTGGGTGGCGAGCGCAAGCCCGGCGGACAGTCCCCCGCCGAGCCCGGCAATCTGGCCCGCAAACCAGACCAGTGCGGCAATCGCCCCGACCACGGCGCCGACGACCGGATACGCCCACACGCTGCGTGCGAGTGCGCCGGGCTCCGCGGAATGCGTCGCGGGCATCGGCAGGCGCGTCAGCAGGCCAAATGCGTTCAGCAGGTCAACCGGTATGGCACGCACGGTCGCTCAGGCCTTGTTGTCGACGCCGGCGGCCGCAAAGGTCGCCATGCCGTTGTGCGCGGCGACCGCGCCCCGCAACACCGCATAGGCCACGGCGGCGCCCGTGCCTTCGCCGAGCCGCATGGAGAGATCGACGACCGGATCGAGGTCGAGCGCGTCGAGCAGGCGGGCGTGACCCGGTTCGGCGGATATGTGTCCGGCCAGACAGTGTTCCAGGGCGCCGGGCCGCACGCTCTCCGGAACGAGCGCCGCCGCGGTACACACGAAACCGTCCAGCAGAACCGGGATACGGCGCGCGCGCGCTTCCATAATAGCCCCCGCAATGGCGGCGATCTCGCGCCCGCCCAACCGCCGAAGCGTCTCGAACGGGTCCTGGCAAAACGGTTTGTGGAGATCAACGGCGTGCGCCACGACTGCCGCCTTCCGGGCAACACCTTTAGCGTCGAGTCCGGTACCCGGTCCCGTCCAGTGGACCGCGTCGCCGCCAAGCAGCGCGCAGCACAAGGCGGCGGCGGCCGTCGTGTTGCCGATGCCCATCTCGCCGAGCAGAAGAAGGTCCCAATTGGCATTCACCGCCCGGGCACCTCGCGCGATGGCCGCGGCGCAATCCTTTTCGGACATCGCGGGCGCTTCGCTGATGTCCACTGTCGGGTTTTCCAGATCGAGCGGCGCAACCCTCAGACTTATCCCGTACGCATCGCACAACTGACAGATCGCGGCGCCGCCCGCCTTGAAGTTCTCCACCATCTGCGCGGTCACCACCGGCGGATAGGGAGAGACGCCTTGCGCCGTCACGCCATGGTTTCCGGCGAAAACCAGGGCTTCGACGTGTTCGAGTCGCGGTGCGTTGCGTTGCTGCCAGCCGGCGAGCCAGCAGGCGAGCTCCTCAAGCCGCCCAAGCGAACCGGGTGGTTTTGTCAGGGTGTCCTGCCGTGCGCGTGCGGCCTGATATGCGGCCTGATCCGGCGATGTCAGGTTCTCGAGCTGGCGGGCGGCATCAGCCCACCACACCTGGTCCGTATCGAGGTTTGCCAACGGCGATCTGGCCCCTTTGACGATCGATTGCAGGTTCCGACTGTGAACATGCCACAGCGGTCGCGTCGAATCGAGGCGGCCCGCGCAGGCGCGCAAGCGTCACGCGGCGGCGAGTTCGCCTTCCGCGAGCCGTTTGAATACATCCGCCGCCTGTTCCAATTCCGCGCGCGTGACGTCGAGATGGGTCAGCGCGCGCAGGGTGTGGAGCCCGATCGGGGACAGACGCACGCCCTCTTCCGCAAGGCGTTGGCTCCAGGTCGGGGCATCGGAACCCGAGGCGGAAACGTCGATGATGACAATGTTGGTTTCGACATGTTCCGGCTCGACGCCGAGGCCCGGGATTGACGCGAGACGCGTGGCCAGCGCCCTTGCGTTTTCGTGATCCTCGGCCAGCCGCTCCACGTGATGGTCGAGCGCGTATACGCCGGCCGCCGCTATGATTCCGGCCTGCCGCATGGATCCGCCGATGCGCTGTTTCCAGCGCCACGCCTGTTCAATGAACTCGGACGACCCTGCCAGGACTGCGCCGACCGGACAGCCCAGTCCCTTGGACAGATCAACCCAGACGGAGTCGAATCCCTCGGTGTAATCCCTGGCCGAAACACCGGATGCAACCACCGCGTTGAGGACGCGGGCGCCGTCCATATGCATCTTCAACCCATGGTCTTGCGCCACGCCGACGATTTCCCGGATGGTCGCGAGCGGCCAGACGGTCCCGCCGACCAGGTTCGCGGTCTGCTCGATCGAGATGACGCGGCTGCGCGGCGCATAGCGCGAGGGAAAGCGAATGGCCGCCTCCGCCTGTTCCGCGGTGAAAATGCCGCGTTCACCGTCGATCGGATGCGGCGCCGCGCGTGCCAGCACCGACGCCCCGCCGGCCTCCACGCCGATGATGTGCGCGGACCGTTCGGCAATGATCTCGTCACCCGGACCGCAATGTACGGCGGTCGAAATCTGATTGCACATGGTACCGGACGGCAGGAAGACGGCATCCTCCTTGCCGAACAACTCGGCCACGCGTTCCACCAGCAAATTCACGGTGGGGTCCCTGAAGCTCTGCTCGTCGCCGACCTCGGCACCGGCCATCGCCTCGCGCATCGCCGGCGTGGGTCGGGTCTGGGTGTCGCTGTGCAGTTCGATGTGGTTTTTGGCCATTTGTCCGTCCCCGTCAGATCCTGCGACCGCGAGATAGCATCTGATGCCCGCGCAGCGAAGTTTTTTGCCGCGAAGGCTGATCACTTTTGCACAATCGGTGCTTGCCCTGGTCTGCGCGCAGTTCTAACTCTTGTCCGCCGACCCAATAAACCCCTTCATGCGGGTCAGGAAAACAGGAAGATCCATGAGAAACCTAGAACTCCCCGGCCGCTCGCCCGTCCACGCGACCGAGGGCATGGCGAGCACGTCGCACCCGCTTTCGACCCAGACCGCCATCGACGTCCTGAAATCCGGCGGCAACGCCCTGGACGCGGCGGTCGCCGCCTGCGCGGTTCAATGCGTGGTTGAACCGGAGTCGACCGGCATCGGTGGAGACTGCTTCTGTCTGTTTTCCAAAGGCGGCAGCGACGACCTCGTTGCCTTCAATGGCTCGGGGCGGGCGCCCAAGGCGGCGCATGTGGAGTGGTATCAGGAACAGGGCATCACCGAGATCGAGCGCCAGACACCGCATTCGGTCACCGTCCCCAGCGCAATCGACGGCTGGGACCGGTTGCTCAACGATCACGGCACAAGACATTTCGACGAGCTGCTGCGGCCGGCGATCCGCTATGCCCGCGACGGTTATCCGATCTCTTCCCGGGTCAGCGTCGATTTCAGGAGTCAACTCGATCTCATCAGCAACGACGAGAACCTGTCGCGCGTCTTCCTGCGCAACGGCAAGACGCCCGAGCGCGGCACGCTGCACCGCCAGCCGGAACTGGCGAACACACTCGAGAAGATCGCCGAGAACGGGCGGGACGCCTTTTATTACGGCGAGATTGCGCAGGACATGGTCGATTACCTGCAGTCGAAAGGCGGTCTCCACACCATGGAGGACTTCGCCGACGTCGAAGGAACCTATGTGGATCCGATTTCAACGGAATTCCGGGGCCATACCATGCATCAGTGCCCCCCCAACGGACAGGGCATCATCGCCCTCCTCCTGCTCAACATGGTGAGCGAAATCGAGGTGGGAGACGATCCGCTCGACGCGGAACGCCTGCATCAGGAGATCGAGGCCGGCCGCCTCGCCTACAACGATCGCGCGACCTATGTGGCCGATCCGGCCTATGCCAACGTGCCGATCGACTGGTTGCTGTCCATGGAGCATGCCGACGAGCTGCGCGGCCACATCGATCCGGAAAAGGCCATGACCGACATCCCGCCGGTTTCCGGGCCGGAGCACAAGGATACGGTCTACATCACCGTCGTGGACAAGGACCGCAATGCCTGCAGCTTCATCAACACGCTTTACTACAATTTCGGCTCCGGCCTGATGGCGCCGAAATCCGGCATTGTCTTGCACAACCGGGCCATGGGCTTCCGGCTCGACCCGAGCCACCCGAACTGTATCGCGCCGGGCAAGCGCCCGCTGCACACGATCATCCCGGGCATGGTCACCAGGAACGGCAAGGCGGTAATGTCTTACGGCGTCATGGGCGGCGAGTACCAGGCCTATGGCCATATGCAGTTTCTCACCCGCATGCTCGACTACGGTCTCGACATTCAGGAGGCGCAGGATTATCCGCGCATCTTCCCGAGCCCCGGCGAGCATACGGTTCAGGCGGAAAGCGGCCTGCCGACGCATGTCGCGGACGGCCTCAAGGCGAAGGGACACAATCTCATCGCAACCGAAAAACCCATCGGCGGCAGCCAGGCGATCTGGATCGACTGGGACGAAGGCGTCCTCACCGGCGGGTCCGATCCGCGCAAGGACGGTTGCGCCATGGGCTACTAGTCTCGACGCGCCTTACCGCGCAGACTTGAGAGCCTTCATCGCCCGTTCTTTCACCTTTTCCGGCGCGCCGCTCGCATCCACACGATGCCAGGTCATGGGTCCGGTCTCGTAGGTCAGTTGCTCGGTGACGACCCTCGCCGTGGCGTCGGACGCATCCCCTTTTCGCGCTTCGACGCGGTCGATCAGGTCCCGGCCGGGGGCTTCGAGCCAGAGGCCGGTGAACGGCACGCCGGCCTTACGGGCGAGCTGTTCGGCGCGCTTGCGCTGATCGGGACGGGCGTACACCGCATCCATGATCACCGTTCGGCCGGCGGCAAGCGCCGTTTCGGCTTTCGCCGCGAGCGCGCGGTAGACGCGTCCCGTCGCGGCGGCCGAATAGTGCGCCGCCGTCAACCGTGTTGTCTCCTCCACACCGGCCAACCGCTTGCGTTCGATGTCGCTGCGGAACACGACCGCGCCGGGCACGGCGCCAATGTCCGGGGCGAGTGCCGCCGCCAGCGTGGATTTTCCGGTTCCCGACAAGCCGCCGATCGCAATCAGTCTCGGCGCCTCCGGTTGCAGAAAGTCACGCGCCAGCCGGAAGTACACGGCCACGTCGCGCCGCGCCGCCTCTATGCCGGCCTTTGCCGTGAACGGCAGCCGGTCGAGCCCGACCATCGCCCTCACGCTCGCCCGCACCGACAGGAACAGCGGCAGGAGGGCCAACCCGCGCAGCGAGGCGATCGGCTTCTCCCGCCCGGCATGGCTCAAATAGGCGTTGAGCAAATGATTGGCGTGTCCGTGAAGATCCCGGTGCCACAAATCCATCAGCAGGAACGCCTTGTCGTACAGCGTGTCGATGGTTGCGATGCGTTCGTCGAACTCAATGGCATCGAACAGGACGGGTTCACCGTCGATGCGGACGATGTTCTGCAGATGGAGATCGCCGTGGCAGTGCCGCACATAGCCCTGCCGCGCGCGGTCGCGCAACAGGCCGGTCCGCGCGCGCAATTCGCGGCGCACATCGGCCGCGTAGTCCGCGACATCTTTTTCATCAAGCACCGACGAGTCCCGGCCGAGGGAGGCCATGAGGGGTTCAATGACCTGCTTCATCATGTCGGCGCCGTCGACCGTGCGTATCGGGGTCTCGCCGACATGAAGGTCCGCGACCTCTTTCGCCAGCGACCGCATCAGATCGAGGGGCAGCGTGCCGGCGTGCGCCTGCCGGTCGAACAGCTCCGCCTGATCGAAACGGCGCATCTTGACGGCCCACTCGACGGGTTCGCCCTCCCCGCCTATTGCGAGCAGACCCTCGCCGGTCTGAACGATGGGAACGACGCCGAGATAGATATCCGGCGCCGTGCGTCGATTGATCTGAACCTCGCGTTCGCACACGGCCCGCCGTTTTTCGAGCGTGCTGAAGTCTAGATAGGGCAGCTTGACCGCCCGCTTGATCTTGAAGGCGTACTTGCCGGCGAGAAAGACGACGGCGGCGTGCGTGTCGACACGCTCAACGGTTTCGGGAGCGGGGGTATAGGACGCCGGGTCCGCCATGTGCGCGAACACGGCATCCTGCGATACGCCGCCATCTGCCTCGCCTGCCGGTTGGTTTACGCGCCTGGTTGCCATTCCGACTTAATGGCTTGGAACAGGTGGGTGCGTCCATGATTCGTATCAGGAAAATTCAGCCCGCCGCGCCATTCATGCGCGGCAGGACCTTGTGCGCGATCCAGTTGCGGACCTCGCGCAAGCGAACGTCCTCGTTCATGACGTCCTCATCGAAGCCATAACGCCACGCGATATCCATGCGGGAGGGGTCCTGGTGCAGCGCCTCGAGATCGTTGACGAAGGTATCGGCCGATTCCATGTCCTCGAAGAAACCTAGCCTGATCATCTTTTCGCGGCGGCAGTAGCACAATCGCGCCATCTCGTGCAGGTCGAATTCGGGGTGATACTGCACGCCCCAGAAATCCCCGCCCTTGTACGACACCGACACAGCCTGGACATGGGTGAAGTCGTTCGACGCGAGAATCTGCGCTCCCGGTGGAAGATGCGTGATCTCGTCATCGTGGCTGGTCCAGGCGTCAAAGAGACCCTTCTTCTCGCGGTACAGCGGATGCGCCCTGCCCTCGACCGTCAGCCCGATCTTGCGCGCCATGACCATTTCCCGCCCCTTCGGATTGCGCGCGCAGGTGCCGCCGGCGGCGACCACGGCGATTTGTGCCGCCCAGCAGGAGCCGAAGCTCGGAACCTTCGCTTCGAAGGCCGCGCGTGCGAATTCGATTTGCGGCGTGACGAACGGCCCGGGCTCGAACACGGTCAGGCTCGACCCGGTCCACGCGATGCCGTCGTACTGACCGATCGCGGCGCCCTTGGGCAACGCCGCGCCGGGGTCCGCCGGGAAGATGACGTCAACGTCCGCCTTGCCGCCGGGCGTGCACGTCTTGAGCATGCGGGCATAAAGCTCGCCCGCCGTCGACGCGCCTCCGGCCCTGAGGTCCTCGCGGCCGTCCTTCGTGTACCCGTCCAGGACGAGATAACGCGGAACGCGGCTCATGCAGGCGTCCCTTCGGCATCGGCCTTTTCCGCGACCCGGGCGATTATGCCCGGCAGGTCGTGATGACTGGCGCAGATCGCATCGGCGGTGGTGGCGGCGGCGTCGTCGGGACGGGTCGCGGTGAACAGAACCGCCTTTGCGCCGATCGCATGCGGTCCCTTTACGTCGTTCTGGTCGCGGTCACCGACATGGATGATCTCATGGGGCGCGACGCCGAGGGCATTCGCCGCGGCGTTGAACATGGATGCATGCGGTTTCGAACGCCCGACCTCGTCGGAAAACGCAAACGCGCTGAAATAGCGTTTCAGGCCGTGCCCGTCGAGGATCTCGCGCAGACCGGTCCCGGGTGTGACGATTGAATCGGATATGACACAGAGTTTGAAGTCCCTGGCCAGCGCCTCAAGCGACCGGGCGACGCCGTCGATGGGATTGGGCGGGATCTCCACCTCCATGCGCGCGGTCTCATCGACCAGGCGCTCAAATGCGTCAGCGGGTAAAGTGCGGCCAAGCCCGTCGAGCACCACGCCCAGACGCTGCTCGAGCGTCCAGTTGATATGCAGCTTCTTCCAGACAACATTGAAACCGGCATCCGCCGTGTCGTAGGCAAGGGCGACGCGCTCATAGTCCGTCGGCTCGATCTCGTTCAGCGCCTGCCAGACAAGATGCCTGCGCTGATCCCGTTTCGACCGCAACCCGCGGGCGGCGCGAATATCCTCGTCGGAGTCGTCGTCGACGAGTGTGTCCCACATATCGAAGCTGATAACCTTGATCGCCATTTCGTCTGCTTTTTTTGCAATTTCTTCTTGTCGCGGTATCGCATCAACGCGCGCGCAGCACTAGGCGTCCACGACTTATGGATATCCCAAATCTGTTCGATAGATGGATTTGAGGGGTGGAAGACCTTGTTGAATGGTCCCGGTCGGAAGACGACGCAATTAACGGCCATTTGCTTCCAGCACAAGTGCGGTCGCCTTGGCTCTACGGGATCAGGCGCCCGCCAAGCGGGTCCGTTGGTCGCTGTTCTCCGTGCGAGAAAAATAGTTTCAACTCCGGCGCGCATAGTGGGTCGGGCGGCGCGCAACGGGCTGATTGGGAACAATTGACCGGAAAATCGTTCATCCGCGTAAACCACTTTCGAGAGTTCACTTGACTTTCCGTGTGCCTTCCATTGGATTGTCAGCAAAGGTGTACAGGGGGTGAAGTCGCGCGTTACGTGCGACGGAACGAAAGAAGTGCGCCATAAGATAAGTTGGTAAAGGGAGGGGTTGGGTCATTGCCCAAGTTAATTGAGATTGATGGACTGAAAACTCAGTTCTACACATCGGCCGGCACGGTCAAGGCGGTCGATGGCATCACCTACGATGTGGACGAAGGCGAGACGGTCGCGATCGTGGGTGAATCGGGCTGCGGAAAATCGGTGAGCGCAATGTCGATCTTGCGCCTTATCCCCGATCCTCCCGGAAAAATCGTCGAAGGCAGCATCATGTTTCAGGGGCGTGACATCCTGAAGCTGAGCGAAGCCGAGATGCGGGACTTGCGCGGCAAAGACATCGGCATGGTGTTCCAGGAGCCGATGACCTCGCTCAATCCCGTGCTGACGATCGGCCGGCAACTGACCGAAACACTCGAGGAACATCTCGGCGTCACCGGCGAAGCGGCGGACGCGCGCGCCATCGAGCTGCTTGGCCTCGTCGGCATTGCCGAGCCTCAACGCCGCCTTGTCCAGTATCCGCATCATCTCAGCGGCGGCATGCGCCAGCGCGTCATGATCGCCATGGCGCTGGCATGTGAACCGAAGCTCATCATCGCCGACGAACCGACGACCGCGCTCGACGTGACGATCCAGGCCCAGATCCTGGAGCTCATGAAGGACCTGACGCGCCGTCTCGGCGTCGCGCTGATCATCATCACCCACAATCTCGGCGTCGTGGCCCGGTATGCCGACCGCGTGAACGTCATGTATGCCGGCAAGATCATCGAGAGCGGCACTGCACACGACATCTATCACAACCCCCGCCATCCCTACACGCTGGCGTTGCTGAAGTCGGTTCCGCGCATGGATCTGCCGCGGCAGGCGAAGCTCGACCCGGTCGAGGGACAGCCGCCGGATCTGACGCGCCTCGATGACGGATGCGCGTTCCGTCCGCGATGCGGGTTCGCCATCGAGCGGTGCGCGAAAGAGTTCCCGCCGCTTGAGAGTGTCCAGGGTCCGCATATTGCGGCCTGCTGGTCGAAGGAACGGGTCGCCAAGAGCGCACGCGCCACAGCCGCGCAAACGAAAAAGCTGAGGAAGGCATCATGAGCACGGCAAGGTCAAAACCGGCTGCAAAACGCAAGACGTCTGCGGCCCGGAAACCGGCGGGTTCGCGCAAGACGGCGGCAAAACGGGGTACGGCAGCGAAACGGCGGAGCACGCCGGCACGGCCGACGAAACCGCAGTTCACCGAGACGTTGGTCAACGTCAAGGGCTTGACGATGCACTTCCCGGTCACCGAAGGCGCACTGGTTCCGAGAGTCGTGGCCCACGTGAAGGCCGTTGACGGCATCACGTTTGACATCATGAAGGGCGAAACGCTGGGCCTCGTCGGCGAATCCGGCTGCGGCAAGACGACCACGGGCCGTTGCATTCTGCAGCTCGAGAAGGCCACCAGCGGCGACATCATCTATGACGGCCAGAACCTCAACCAGCTGAACAAGCAGCAAATGCGGCCCCTGCGCCAGCGCATTCAGGTCATTTTCCAGGACCCGTACTCGTCGCTGAACCCGCGCATGAAAATCGGTGACATCATCACCGAGCCGATGAAGGTGCACAACACCGAGCCCGATGAGGCTGCCCGGCGCAGCCGCGCATTGGAACTGCTCGAGGTCTGCGGCCTCAACCCGAAATTCGCGGACCGTTATCCGCACGAAATGAGTGGTGGCCAGCGCCAGCGCGTCGGCATCGCGCGTGCGCTTTCGGTCAAGCCCGAGTTCATCATTTGCGACGAGGCGGTTTCGGCGCTGGACGTGTCGATCCAGGCACAGGTTATCAACCTGCTCGAGGACCTGCGCGACGAGTTCAACCTCACATATTTGTTTATTGCGCACGACCTCAGCGTCGTGCGTCATCTGTGTCATCGCGTGGCTGTGATGTATCTCGGCAAGATGGTCGAACTCGCCGCATGCGACGAGCTTTTCGACCATCCGTTGCACCCTTACACGCAGGCGCTGCTGAACGCCGTGCCGATCCCCGACCCCGCGGTCGAGGAGAAACGCAAGCATCAGATTATCAAGGGTGAGATACCGAGCCCGATCAATCCGCCGTCAGGTTGCGTGTTTCACCCGCGCTGCCCCATCGCGGTTGAAGAATGCAAGAAAAGTGTGCCAGAGTTCAGAGAGATCAGACCCGGTCACTGGGTGGCCTGTTCTGAGATCTGAATGACCCCCCAGAAGGGTCGCGCGTTCCGGGAACACGCGAAGTTCCCAAAACTGTAAAGGGAGGAATAGTATGAGATTCCCACGTAAGTTTGCCGTACCGGTAGCGGCGGGGTTGGCCCTCGCTTTCGGTATGGCTGACGCGGCGCAAGCCGAGACACCGAAAAAAGGCGGTGTGCTGAACTTCGTCGTCGGCTCCAAGATCCCGTCCTATGACGGGCATATCGAAGGCACCTTCGGCATGATCCATCCGATCAGGCCGTTCTATTCGACGCTGATCAGGGTCAACCCCGACAACCCGTCCTCGCCGGTCGATTTCGTCTGTGACGTGTGTGTTGGTGACCTTCCGAAGGGCGAAGAAGGCGGCACGAAGTACGTTTTCAAGATTCGCGATGACGTCATTTTCCACGATGGAACACCGCTGACGGCTGAGGATGTCGTTGCAACCTACAACAAGATCATCTTTCCGCCGGAGGGCATCGCCTCCGCGCGTAAAGCCTTCTTCAAGATGGTTGACAGCGTTGAAGCGACTGGCAAGTACGAAGTCACCTTCAAGCTGAAGTTTCCGTCCGGCTCGTTCATTCCGTCCGTGGCAATGCCGTTCAACTTCATCTACTCGAAGAAGGACCTCGACACTCACGGCTACACCTGGCACCAGAAGAACGTGAACGGCACCGGTGCCTTCACCTTCGTCCAGCATCAGCCGGGCTCATTCGTCGAAGGCAAGAAATACGACAACTACCATCACGACGGGAAACCGTACCTCGATGGTTACAAGGCCATTTCGGCTCCCAAGATGGCGTTGCGCCTGCAGGCGATCCGCGGTGACCGTGCTGCGATCGAGTTTCGCGGCTTCCCGCCGAAGGCACGTGACGATCTAATCAAGGCGCTGGGCGACGACATCACCGTCCAGGAAAGCGACTGGAACTGCATCCTGCTCGCCACGCCGAACCAGCGTCGCAAGCCGTTTGACGACCCGCGGGTCCGTCAGGCCCTTTCGCTGGCTCTCGACCGCTGGGGCGGCTCCGAGTATCTCTCGAAGATCGCGATCGTGAAGACGGTCGGCGGCGTGGTTTTCCCGAACCATCCGCTCGCAGCGACCGAAGAAGAGCTGGTGAAGATCACGGGCTTTGGCAAGGACGTCAAGGCGAACCGCGAAAAAGCCAAGCAGCTTCTGAGAGAAGCCGGCGCCGAAAACCTGAAGATCCAGTTCAACAACCGCGGCGTCGATCAGCCGTACAAGGTTGTTGGCACCTGGCTCATCGACCAGTGGAAGCAGATTGGCGTCGAAGCTGAACAGCAGGTGAACCCGAGCCCGGTCTTCTACGACAAGCTCCGTAAGAAGTTCGACTTCGACGTTTCGATCGACTTCAACTGCCAGTCCGTCGTGAACCCGATTGCTGACGTGACCAAGTTCCTTGGTTCGGCCGGCAACAACTATGGTGGTTACGACGACAAGGAGCTCGAGGCGATCTACGATCGTCTTCTGCGGGCAGAGACCGAGGAAGAGCAGCGCAAGATCATGCGCGAGTATGAAGCTCGTGCACTCGGTCAGGCGCATCTCATCCCGACGCTGTGGTGGTACAAGATCAACCCGCACCGTTCATACGTGAAGGGCTGGAAGATCGCACCGAGCCACTACCTGAACCAGCACCTCGATCAGGTCTGGCTCGACCAGTAGCGGCTCGCAGCCAAGCTGACCAAAGCAAGATCCTTCCCCGCCCGGGCAACGGCGTTCCGGGCGGGGGACTCCGCAACCGGAAAACACTGGGCACATGTGGCAATATATAGTTAAGCGATTGATTCTGATGATCCCGACCCTGGTGGGGGCGGCGATCCTGATTTTCTTCCTTTTGCGACTCATTCCCGGCGATGTTTGCGAACTCAAGATGGCCGGCGCGGGTCTATACGCGGACCAGGAACAGATTGACATCTGTCGCGAAAACCTGGGTCTCAACCGGCCCATCCTGGTGCAGTTCTGGGAGTTCTTTTCCGGTTTCCTGACCTTCGATCTCGGCACGTCCATGTGGACGGGCAAGGCGATCACCTACGAAATCGGACTGCGGTTCCAGCTCTCGCTCCAGGTCGCGATCATGGCGACACTCGTTTCCATCCTGATCGCCATTCCGCTCGGCACGATTTCCGCCGTCCGGCAGAACACCTGGCTCGACTACGGCGTCCGTGCCTTCTCGATCGCCGGCATCGCCATTCCGTCCTTCTGGCTCGGAATCATGATCATTCTTGGCCTGCTGATCATCACGCAGGCCTGGTTCGGGACGCCATGGATGCCACCCATTGAATACACGCCCATATGGGTGGATCCGATTGCCAATTTATCCCAGCTCATATGGCCCGCAATTGCGACGGGGTATCGCTATTCCGCTGTCGCAACCCGCATGACCCGCTCGGCACTTCTGGAGGTGCTGCGTGAAGACTATATCCGGACCGCCCGGGCCAAGGGCCTGATGGAGAAACTCATAATCAACCGTCATGCACTGAAGAACTCGATGCTGCCGGTTGTGACAGTGATCGGTATCGAGTTCGCGTTCCTGATGGGCGGTCTCGTCGTGACCGAGCAGGTCTTCAACCTGAACGGCCTCGGAAAACTGTTCGTCGAGTCCGTCACCAATCAGGACTTTGCGATGACCCAGGCCCTCGTCATGCTCGTGGTCTGCGTGTTCATTTTCACGAACTTCGTCGTCGATATCATGTATGCGTGGCTGGATCCGCGCATCAGATACGCCTAGGAGGACGCTCCAATGGTCACAACATCCGAAGCACGCGTCGAAGCCGAATTTGAGGAGCTAACCGACAAGAAGCCGTGGGGCGCCGAAGTCCGGGAGTTCATGCGCAAGCAGCCGCTCGGCACCTTTGGCGCAGGGATTGTGTTCATCATGGTGTTCGCGGCGATATTCGCCGACGTCATTGCGCCGCACGATCCGATCAACAACTCATATGAGCATATTCTGGAGCCCTACAGCGCGCAGTATCTTCTCGGCACCGACCAGTTCGGTCGCGACATCCTTTCGCGGATCATTTACGGGGCGCGTACCGCCCTGTTCGTCGGGTTCACGGCAGCGACGATCGGCGCCGTAACCGGGCTTGTGCTCGGCGTGGCCAGCGCTTACTTCGGCGGCCGTTTCGACCTGATCTTCCAGCGGATCATGGACATCTTCATGGCCTTTCCGCTGATCATCATGGCATTGGCCGTTGTCGCGATCTTCGGCACCGGCATCCAGAACGTGATCATCGCGATCACCATCCCGTTCATACCGCGTTGCGCGCGGGTTGTGCGCTCATCCGCGCTCGCAATCCGTGAAATTCCCTATATTGACGCGGCCCGCGCCAACGGGTTTTCCAATTCGCGCATCATCATGCGTCATATGGTTCCCAACGTGATGGCGCCGTTCCTGATCATGATCACCGCCTTTGTCGGGCAGGCGATCCTGCTGGAGGCGTCGCTTTCCTATCTCGGTCTCGGGGTGCAGGAACCGACGCCGGCCTGGGGCCTGATGTTGCAGGGCGGCGCGGAGGAATATGCGGAAAGCGCGCCCTGGGTCGCCATCTGGCCAGGTGTCGCGGTGTCCCTTGCGGTGTTCGGCTTCAACCTCTTTGGTGACGCCGTGCGCGACACGCTGGATCCAAAGTTACGCTCGCAATAGCGGTATCTCGGTCAAACGAAAGAACCGGCGCCCATCGGGCGCCGGTTTTGTTTTGCGTAGGAGAAAAACGTTACTCGGCAGCCGCCTTGGGCGCCTCGCGCTTGTTGTACTTGGTGCGCAAGGCGTCCCACTCGTCGGCGCCAAACCGGCGAAACACATCCTGCGGGCTCATGTCGCCGGGCGGCTGCGGAAAGGCATTGGTCTCCTTCAGCTCGGTGAGCAGGAGCTCGCAAAGACCGACCACACTGCGGAACAGCAGGCTCGGCAGAATCGCCAGCTTGTAGCCCATCGCCTCGGCGTCGCCGAACTCAACCGCGGGCGTCTTGCCGCGGTGCACCACATTGAGCAGGCACGGGCCGTTGACCAGTTTCGGAACCTCCTTGACTTCCTCGATCGTCTGCGGCGCTTCGACGAAGGCGATATCGGCGCCAGCCTCCAGCGCCGCGTTGGCCCGCTTGATGGCCTCTTCAAAGCCGATGACCGCCCGCGAATCGGTACGCGCAATGATCATGAAGTTCGGATCGGTCCGCGCATCGGCCGCTGCCCGAATCTTTGCCAGGTAGTCCTCGAGCGGGATGACCTGCTTGTCGTCGAGGTGACCGCACTTCTTCGGGAACTCCTGGTCTTCCATATGAATGGCGGCCACGCCGGCGCGTTCGAACTCCTGAACCGTGCGCACCACGTTCAACTCGTTGCCGTAACCGGTGTCGGCATCCGCGATCAGCGGCACGTCGATGCAGGCATTCATGCGCGCCGCGTTCTGCACCATCTCGGTCAGCGTCAGCAGTCCGAAATCGGGATACCCCATGGAACCGGACGTTCCCGAACCTGTCATGTAGACGGCCGGAAAACCCGCTTTCCCGACAAGCGTTGCCGTCAGCCCGTCATAGGCCCCGGGGGCAATGGTCATGCCCTCGCCGTCGATCAGTGTCCTGAGTATCTGTGTCTTGCTCATGGTCGTTTCCCAACTCCTTGGCTTCCTGGAGGTCTTGTCTGCGTGTCCGGTTTTCCCGGTGCCGATCGGACCCGGACTCAACGCCGGTTTGCGTCCAGATAGAACACGAGCGTCCACCGCGTCAAATCACCTGTATTCTTCTGAACCTATCCCTGACAATTGATGCGCGGTATGTTCCCGCCCAAAGTCCGACTTGAGAAGCGGGCAAAAAACCGGACGCGCCGTTCGGACGCGTCTCCTCACACCGACGACGGGAAACCATGCTGGATTGGCGGCAGATCTTCGCCCCCGGACGACTGAAGCGCGTGGCGTTCATCGTCATGACGCTGTTCATCGGGCTCATCGGCGCCGTCCTCTACGCCTACACGAACCTGCCGTTGCCGTGGTTTCTCGGGCCGATGCTGGCCTGCCTTGTGGTGCTCACGGTTCGCGCGCCGATCGCGTCGTCACGCCCCCTTACGCGGCTGATGCGGATTGTCCTCGGCCTCGCCATCGGCAGCGCCTTCACCCCGGAGATGATCGACCGGGCCGGCGAGATGGCAATCAGTCTGATGTTCGTCTTCCCCTATGTGATTTTCCTCGCCGCAATCGGTTACCCCTATTTCCGACTGTTCCCCGGCTTCGACCGGGTCACGTCGTTCCTCGCGGCGGTGCCGGGCGGCTTCCAGACGATGATCGCCATCGGCGAGGACCGCAAGTGCGACATCCGCAAGCTGTCCATCGTCCACAGCACGCGCATTCTCGTAATCGTCGTGCTCGTCCCGCTCTGGATCCAGTTTTCCGAGTCCATCGAGCTGCCGAGCACCATTGCCGTCGCCACGTATTTCACCGAGCTGACCTGGCAGGACGTGCTCATCCTGATCGCCTGCGGCATCTTCGGCGACTGGGCCGCGCGCCGTGTCGGCATTTCCGGCGCCGCGATCATCGGCCCGATGCTCGTAAACGGCGCGCTGCATATGTTCGGCTGGGTCGAAACGCGCATGCCGATCGAACTCGTCAACGCGGCGCAGCTCGTCATCGGCGTTCATATCGGTTGCCAGTTCGTGGGGCTGACGCTGCGCGACATCATCAATCCCGTTTTGATCGCGTTCGGGTACTCCATCCTGCTGCTCGCGGGCGCGGCCTTCTTCACCGTGCTCGTCGTCTGGGCCACGGGCATCAACGAGTATGCGGTTGCGCTTGCCTATGCGCCCGGCGGTCAGCCCGAAATGAACCTCATCGCTCTGGTGCTCAACTTCGATCCGGCCTATGTCGCCCTGCACCATCTTCTGCGCGTGATGATCATCATCGTGCTTGCGCAGTTCATCATCTCGCGGTTTCTGAAAACACCGGAAGGCGCCGCCAAGACCGGCGATCAAGGCGCGTAGTCATGGCCCGCGCCGGCTTGCTATAGTGCAAAAAAACAAAAGACGAAGGGAGGACAGCAACGTGGCACAGCCCGCCCAAACCGCCAGCCCGGCAACAAACACGCTCGACATTCGCCCTGTGGCCGGTGCAATCGGCGCCGAGGTCTTAGGTGTCGATCTGGCGCAGGACATGAGCGACGAGGTGATCTCGGAAATCCGGCGCGCCCTGCTCGATCACCTCGTCATCTTCTTCCGCGACCAGGACATCACGCCGGAACAGCATCTCGCCTTCGCCAGGCGTTTCGGCGAGACCGTCGAGTATCCGCTTGTGAAGGGCGTCGAGGGCCATCCGGAAATCATGCTTGTGGTCAAACACGAGCACGAGACGGTGAATTTCGGCGGACTCTGGCACTCCGATACCACCTACCTCGAAAAACCGCCCATGGGCTCGATTCTGGTGGCGCGCGAACTCCCGCCCTATGGCGGCGACACCCTGTTCGCCAACATGTACATGGCTTACGAGACCCTCTCCGACGGGCTCAAGGAACTGCTCGCCCCGCTCAAAGGCGTGAGCGTGTCGAACCGGCCGCGGGTTCAGGCAACGCGCCAGGAGCGCATGGCCGACAGCGCCAAGGTCACGCCGGAGACGGTGCTGACCGCGGTTCACCCGGCGATCCGCACGCACCCGGAAACGGGCCGCAAGGCGCTCTACGTCAACGGCGCGCATACGATCCGCTTCGACGGCATGACCGAGGCCGAAAGCGCGCCCTTGCTGGACTATCTCTTCGCGCACCAGGCACGCCCGGAATTCACATGCCGGTTCCGGTGGAAGCCCGGTTCCATCGCCTTCTGGGACAATCGCGCGACCCAGCACAACCCCATCAACGACTATCACGGCTTCAAACGGGTGATGCACCGCATCACCATTGCCGGTGAGATACCCGAATAATCACCTGAACAGAGGAAAAGATGACGGAGCTTCGCAGAACGGCCCTGATTACGGGCTCGGGACGAAATATCGGTCGCGCGACGGCCCTGGCCCTCGCGGCCAAGGGACACAACGTGGTTGTCAACGGATCAAGCAACAAGGACGCCTGTGACGCGGTCGCGGCGGAAGCCGCCAAGCTGGGCGCGAAGACGCTTGTCGTGATGGGAGACGTCGGCGACGCCAAGACTTGCGGCGACATCGCCGGCGCCGCGCTCGATGAGTTCGGGACGGTCGACATCCTCGTCAACAACGCCGCCATCCGCCCGGAGAGCCCGTTCCTCGATATGAGCGAGGAGGAGTGGAACCGGGTGCTCGCGGTCGACATGTCGGCGGCTTTCTGGCTGTCGCGCGCCTGCCTGCCCGGCATGATCGACAAGGGTTGGGGACGCATCGTCAACATCGCCGGCATGAACGCGATTCACGGGTACAAGGAACGCGCGCATGTCTCGGTCGCCAAGCACGCCGCCTGGGGCCTGACCAAGTCGCTTGCGAAGGAGTTCGGCGCGCGCGGCGTCTCCACCAACATCGTCTCGCCGGGACCGATCGCCGGCGACCATCCGGACAATCCGGAGATGGCGGCGCATATCGCCGCACAGGAATCCAGAATACCCGTCGGCCGCCTCGGATTGCCGGAGGAGGTCGCCGCAGCCATCTGCCTGCTCGCGTCCGACGAGGGCGCCTTCATCAACGGCCAGATGATACAGGTGAACGGCGGCACCCAGACCTGAGTTTCGTCATCACAAGCTGGTGTCGGCAGCCCGGCCGCGTGTGACTTGGCGGGGCTGCTATTCTAGAATTCGTGGTCCTGTGATCAGGACGGCTCGTGCCCTCGTTGACCGGGGGAAGGAGGTCACTTGGCGCACCGTTACCTTCTGATTTTGCGTTATGCATTGATCAATATCGTGGCCGCCGGCCTGGCGGTCGCCGCATGGATGCAGGGCTGGCTCGAAGGAATGCTCGAGCCCAACACCGCGATCCTCTCCGGGATTATTTTTGCCGTTTTCCTGTATGGCCTCGCCCTGTGCGGCAGCCGGATCTGGCAGACATCCGTCGCCCTCAACGATCTGAAGGAGGGAGGCAAGACGGCGGCGGCGCGCGCCGCCAGATACATGGCGTCGGCCCGCACCAGGGACGCGGAAAGCCGTACTCTCCAGGTCAACACCCTGCGGCTGAAACTGTCACACCGTATCCAGATCGTGCGCACCATTGCCAACCTGCTGGTCTTTCTTGGCCTCATTGGCACGGTCATCGGCTTCATCGTCGCCTTGTCCGGGGTCAACGCGCAGGCCGTCTCGCAGGCTGACAGCGTGGCGAGCATGGTGGCAACATTGATCCAGGGCATGTCGATCGCGCTGTATACGACGCTGCTGGGCGCGGTGCTCAATGTCTGGCTGAACATCAATTACCGCGTTCTGGCGACGGGGACGGTCAATCTGATTTCCGAGATCGTCCGGTTTGGAGAGAGCAAGTGACGCCGCTCAACGAATTCGAAGACGACACCACGGATACCGTCTTTCGTGACGTCATCCTGCTCACGCTCGTCGGCTTCGTCGCCATGGTCATCATGCTGCTGCCGCATATCACGAAGGAAGAAGAGGATTCCGAGGACCACAAGGCGCCCGGCAACGTGATCGTCGAGTTGCACTGGCCGAGCGAGATGAATGTCGACGTCGATCTGTGGGTAAAGGGGCCGAAGTCGACGCCGGTGGGCTTCTGGAATCAGGGCAACGACGTGTTCAACCTGCTGCGCGACGATCTCGGCACCGAGGGCGATGCCACCAACGAGAACTACGAGATCAGCTACAGCCGCGGCATTCCGCCCGGCGAGTACATCGTCAACGTCCACATGTATGGTATCGTCCCGACGGGCCTCGTGGTTCCGGCCAAGGTCGTCGTTTCCGTGCGCAGCAAGTACGATTCCGCACGGCAGATCCTCATGTCGACCGTGGAGCTGAGCCAGCGCAATCAGGAGGAAACCGCGTTCCGGTTCCGCCTGACGGCGGACGGCGACCTCGTGGAGGGCAGCGTTTCGACCCTCCGCCGCCCGCTCATCACCGGCTACGAGCGCAGTCAGACCAAATAGGACCAGACGGAAAGGAACCGGCCATGGACGTGATCTACTACATCTTTGCCGCGGCGGTCGGGACAGCTGCCTTGCTGGCATCCATCGCGATCTGGGCGCCGCGCAACACGCCCATCCGTGTGCTCGCGCTCGCTGCGATGACCCTGTTCCTGCCGATTGTCTACGTCCAGTTCGTCGGCCTGCTTTCCAAGCCAAAACCGGTCGAATGGGCGTGGCTCGAGCGCGATGTCGACCGGGCCGAAGTCCTGAGTGTCAGCTTCGACGAGGGCAAGGCGATCTACGTCTGGCTGCGCCTAAACGGCATGATCCAGCCCCGCTTCTATTCGCTGCCGTGGCGCCAGCAGGTTGCGGAAGACCTGGAAGACGCCATGGAACAGGCGTCGCGCACGCGCTCCAGCGTGATCGTCAGGGACCCGTTCTCCAAACGCTCGCTCGAGGAACGCGGCGGCGTTTCGGTGGAGATCATTCCGCCGGCGACGCAGCCACGCAAAAAGCCGGTTACCCCGCCGCGCGTCTATAACCCGCGCAGCCCCCAGATCTAGCCGGAGCGCCGCGCGTTACGTCTTGTAGCTCTCGTCCGCCCGGTCGAGCTTGCGCAGAAGCGCCGGCCATTCACGGACGCCGACGGGTCGGTGGCCACCCGGCGCGTTCGCCTCGCGGTTGCGCTCGATGGTTACGTCCTGAACGTCCTTGGGGATCGGCATCAGCTCAACCCCGGCCTGCTGGCAGGCGAGCTGCATGCGGCAGGCGCGTTCGGCGCGGTACATCCATACGAACGCCTCGCCCACGGTCTGCCCGACGGTGAGGAGCCCGTGGTTGCGCAGCACGAGCACGCGGTTGTCGCCGAGATCGCGCACGATGCGCTCGCGCTCGTCGAGGTCCGTCGCAATGCCCTCATAGTCGTGATACGAGGTCATGGCGATAACCGCGAGCGCGTGCTGGGTAAGCGGCAGGATGCCGTCCTTCTGCGTCGCGACGCCGGTGCCCGCCGTCGTATGGGTGTGCATGACGCAGGCAATGTCCGGCTTGGCCATATGCACGGCCGAGTGAATGACGAACCCGGCCGGATTGACGTCGTACTCGGTCGGCGACAGGACATTGCCCTCCTCGTCGACCTTGATGAGCGACGACGCGGTGATCTCCTCGAACAGCAGGCCATAGGGGTTGATCAGAAACTGGTCCTTTGCATCGGGGACGCGCACCGACAGGTGCGTGCCGAGCAGATCGGTCCAGCCGAACATGTCGACGAGCCGGTAGGCGGCGGCGAGGTCGACGCGGGCCTGCCACTCCGCATTGGAAATCTGTTCGCGGATATCTACTGCAACAGCCATTTTCTTTTCTCTCCTGAATCTGCCGCCTAGCGGCCCTTGAACTCCGGCTTGCGTTTCTCCATGAAGGCCCGGCGCCCCTCCACATAGTCTTCCGAGTCGAAGCACGCCTGCACCATGTCCTCCAGAGCCTCCAGATCGCGGTCCTCCGGATCCTTCGTGATCTCGCGGGCGGCGCGCTTCACCGCAGCGATGGTCAAGGGCGCGTTTTCGCCGATACGGCTCGTGATGCCATCGACTGTCTCATCGAGCTGATCGTCGGGCACAGCCGCGTTGACCAGCCCCATGTCGTAGGCTTCCTGTGCGGAAAACTGGCGAGCGGTGTAAAAGATCTCCATCGCCCGGGAAACGCCGACGATATCCGACAACCGCTTCAGGCCATCATAGCCGTAGCCCAGCCCGAGTTTCGCAGCGGGGACCGCGAACCGCGCGCTCTCGTTGCAGATGCGCAGATCACAACACATGGCGAGCGCGGCGCCGCCGCCGATACAGTACCCCTCGATGCGCGCGATCGTCGGTTTGGGGAAGTTGTACAACCGCTCATACGCCGCCTTGGAGGCCTCCGCGTAGGCGGCGACCGCTTCCTTGGTGGCGCGTTCGGATTCGAACTTGGAGATGTCGGCGCCGGAAACAAAGGCCTTCCCGCCCGCTCCGGTCACGACCAGAACGCGGATCCCGTCGTCGGCCAGGAAGTCGTCCATGACGGTGCTCATGGCCTCCCACATGTCGAGCGACACGGCGTTGTGCTTTTCCGGATTGTTGAAAATGACGTGGCCGACCGGGCCGTCCTTGCGGCCAATCATCTTGTCTTCGGTTTTGGCGATATCAAGCATCATACTGTCCCTGTCTGGCAGGCGCCGTACTAGACGACCCCGCGCTCACGCAGACCCTTTATCTCTTCCGTGCTGTATCCGAGGGACGAGAGAATGTCGTCGGTATGCTCTCCGCGTCCCGGCGGCGGCATACGTACGCCCGTCTCCATGCGGCTCATGAAAAACGGCTGAGCGACGAACCGCGTATCTCCGCGCTCATGGCTCTTGCCCTCCCAGGCAAGCCCCAGATGCTCGACCTGCGGCGACGCGAACACCTTATCGATGGTGTTGATCTCGCCGCACGGCACCCCGGCTTCGTTGAGCCGCGCGATCCAGTTCTCGGACGTGTCGTTCACCGTGTTTCTCTCGATCAGCGCATTGACCGTATCGCGGTTCTTCTGGCGTCCTTCCAGGCCGACATAGTCGGGGCTGTTAAGCTCTTCGTCCCCCAGTATCTCCTTGAGTCGATCCCACATTGCCTCACCGGAGCTGGCAATGTTGATGTAGCCGTCGCTGGTCTTGAAAACGCCGGTCGGGACGCTCGTCGGGTGGTTGTTGCCGGCCTGCGGCGGGACTTCGTTGCCCATCAGCCAGCGGGCAGCCTGGAAATCGAGCATGAACACCTGGGCCTGCAGCAGCGAGGTCTGCACCCACTGTCCCTCGCCCGAACGCTCACGCTCCAACAGCGCCATCAACACGGCCTGCGCGCACAGCAGCCCGGCGCACAGATCGGCGATCGGTATGCCGACACGCATGGGGCCTTCGCCCGGTTTTCCGGTGATCGACATCAGTCCGCCCATGCCTTGCGCGATCTGGTCGAACCCGGGCCGGTCGCGATACGGCCCATCCTGGCCGAAGCCGGAGATCGAGGCGTAGACCAGCCCCTTGTTCAGCGCCTTGAGGCTCTCATAGTCGATGCCGAGCCGCGACTTCACGCCGGGTCGGAAGTTCTCGACCACCACGTCGGATTTCGCCGCGAGCTTCTTGAAGATCTCGACGCCGTCATCCGATTTGAGGTCGAGCGTCAGTCCGCGCTTGTTGCGATGGAGGTTCTGGAAATCGGGTCCGGCACGCGGCCCGCCCATGCCGCCGGCATCGTCTCCCGCCGGCATTTCGATTTTGATGACGTTCGCGCCCCAGTCGGCAAGCTGCCGGACGCAGGTTGGTCCCGACCTCACGCGGGTCAGATCAAGGACGGTGTATGGTGCAAGCGGTGTGCGGGTTTTGTCTGAGGACATTGGTCTGCAGGTTGAATGAGGTGTGATTGAAGCCCGTCAATTGAAGGCCATTTGTGTGCGTGCGGCAAGCGTGCTCGGAAAAAATCTTCCCAAGAGCGCTCCCCCGCGCCTGTAAAACTTGCGCATCAGCGGGGATTGAAACGCGAGATCTTCGTACCCTCCAGTGTGAGATTGTACATCAGGCCCTTCTCGTTGAAGACGAAACCGATGATCGGGTCGACAATGTTGTTGGTGTTGACCCTGCCGCTGGCTCCCACATTGATGAGCGCGACCGAACCGTCCACGCCGACTTCCCAGCCCGCGCGGGCCTGAAATCCCGCAAGAGCTCCGGGGGTCATGAACATGATGATCAGGGACCGTGTCTGAACGCCGAGCTGGAAGCCGATCGATGCGCCGATGATGTTGTAGTAACCGCTCGTCTGCCCGCGAATATGCAGCACGCCCTCTCCATATTCGCCGCCAATGCCGATCCCCGCCTTGACAATGGACGGAAAGATCAGGACGGCCTCCGCCTTGTTGGCGAGTTCCCGGCCATTGACGACCCGCTGGAAGAACCGGTTCAGCGTGCCGCGCGCTTCGGCGTCGATCTGCGCGGCACTCGCGGCGCGCGCGGGTTCCGTGCTGAACGGCGTCGTGGCCGCGAAAGCCAGAAAAGCAACAAAAAGAGCTCCAATCAGGCGCATGGCTTGAATCCTCCGCTTTGTCCGGACCTATCAATACCAGCATCACGGCGAAAAATGGATACAAGAATGTCGTTTTCGGCACCCTGATATGTCTGAAAAAGCACTATTTTCCCTCAAGATAAGCGTCGATCCAGCGTTCATAGTCCGCGTTCCGCGTTACTTCCGCCGTCAGGTCCTTTGCCGGCAGACCCTCAAGCTCGGACGGCTTCGCACCCTCGCGCAGCGCCTTCATGGTCATGTAGACCGCATTGTAGGCGGCTGCGATCGGCTGATGCCCCTGCAGGCAGATGCGCACGCGGTTTTCGGAGAGAAGGTCGAGGTCCATGATTTCCGGACCGGCTCCGCCGATGATCAGCGGGAGTTTCACCGCGTTCGCCGCCGCCTCGAGCTGCGCCTTGGTCTTCACGCCGACGAGAAAGATCGCGTCGACGCCGCATTTTTCATAGGCCGTGATGCGCTCGACGGCATCCTCGACGGTGCTCTTCCACATGGCGCTGGTGCGGCCGACGATGGCGAGGCCGGGGTCGCGGCGGGCTTCGAGCGCGGCCTTCATCTTGCCGACGCCCTCCTCCACCGAGGTGAAATCGGTCTCACGCGCACGACCGTATTGCATGGGCAAGACCGTGTCCTCGATGGACATCCCGCAGATGCCGGCGGTTTCCAGTTCCTCGACCGTTCGCATCACGTTGAGCGCGTTGCCGTAGCAATGGTCCGCGTCGACCATGATGGGCAGCTCGCCGGCCCGGCATATCCTGCGGCATTGATCGGCGAACTCCGTCATGGTGATGACGATGTGATCCGGCGCGCCGAGGATCGTCAGCGAGGCGACGGATCCCGCGAACATGCCCGCTTCGAACCCCAGATCCTCGGCGATCCGTGCCGAGATGGGATCATAAACGGATGCCGGGTGGACGCATCGATCGCCCTCGAGCAAGGCGCGAAACGCCTCACGCCGTTTCTTGAAGCGCATATCTTTCTCCTGTTCCGGGAATTACAGCCGTCGCTGACGTTATGAGGATCCGGCCACCTTCATGACGAACGGATTGCCCGTACCCGGGCCGGTGTTGATCATGACGCTCTTGGTGTGCAGGTACTGGTCGATGGCCTCCTGGCCGTTCTCCCGACCGATACCGGACTGTTTGTGGCCGCCGAACGGCGCGGTCACCGAGACCGCGCGATAGGTGTTGATCCAGACCGTGCCGGCCCGCAGGCGTTTTGCCATGACCGTCGCGCGATTGAGGTTCTGCGTCCACACGCCCGCCGCGAGCCCGTAAACCACGTCGTTGCCGATGCGGATGGCGTCCTCCTCGTCCTTGAACGGGATGACCGAGAGCACCGGCCCGAACACCTCTTCCTGGGCGATGCGCATATCGTTTGTGACGTTGGCGAAGATGGTCGGCTTGACGAAGTACTTTCCGCCGCCTTCTTCCGCGCCGGCGGGCCCGCCGCCGAGCACACAGGTGGCACCTTCGTCCTTGGCGATGCCGATGTACTCCAGCACCTTTTCATACTGGGGCGGCGTGGTAACCGGTCCCACCTGGGTTTCCGGCAGTTTCGGATCACCCATCCGCGCCGTCGAGGCGACCTCGATCAGCTTCTCCATGAACGCGTCGTGGATGGTCTCCTGGACGAGGAGCCGGGACCCGGCGATACAGGTCTGGCCCGTCGCGGCGAAGATACCGGAGATGGCGCCGTTGACGGCATCGTCGAGAATGCAGTCGTCGAACACGATATTGGGCGACTTGCCGCCGAGCTCGAGCGAGACCTTCTTCAGGCCCTGGGCCGCCTGCTCGTAGACCCGACGCCCGGTGAGACCGCCGCCGGTGAAGGCAACCTTGGCCACCTGCGGATGGGTGACCAGCGGTTCGCCGGCTTCCTTGCCGGTGCCGGTGACGACGTTGATGACGCCCGGCGGAAAACCGGCCTCTTCGACCAGTTTCATGAACTCCAGCAGTGACGCGGAGGTGAATTCCGAGGGCTTGATCACACAGGTGCATCCGGCGGCCAGCGCGGGCGCCAGCTTCCAGCCGACCAGCAGCAGCGGCGAGTTCCACGGTGTGATCATAGCGCAAACGCCGACCGGCTCGCGCAGCGTGTAGTTGAAGGTGTCGGGCTTGTCGGAGGCGATCACCGAACCTTCGATCTTGTCGGCGAGGCCGCCGTAGAAATAGTACCACTCGGGCAGGTACTTGCACTGCGCCAGCATCTCGGAAATGAGTTTGCCGTTGTCGCGGACTTCGATTTGCGCCAGATGCTCCGCATTCGCCGCGATCAGATCGCCCAGTTTCCGCATCATGCGTCCGCGCGCCGTCGCGGTGGTCTCGGCCCACGGGCCGGAGTCCCACGCGGCGTAGGCGGCCTTGACCGCCCTGTCGACATCCGCCGCGCCGCATCTGGGGATCAGCGCCCATGGCTCGCCGGTATAGGGGTCTTCGCTTTCGAAGGTTCCACCGCTTTCGGCCGTGACCCATTCGCCGCCGATAAAGGTCTTGTATTCCTTCAGTTTGGCCATTGGCCCGCTCCCTCCGCACATGTTCGGTTTTTGCCGCTAACTTGCGCGGTCGGGGCGCCGGGCGCAAGAGGGTACGGCGCGGCACGCGCCGCCAGCCGTGCGACGTGAAACGAGTATGCGGGACTACGCGGGTTCCTTCATCGCCTCATAGGCGTCGAGCGCCCGTTTGCGGCCGACCGCCAGATCGACAATCGGCTCGGGATAGGTCTCGCCGATCCTGATCCGCGCCTGTTCCTGCACCTTTTCGCTCGCCTTCCAGGGCTCATGCAGGCGTTCGGTCGGCAGCTTGGCCAGCTCGGGCACCCAGGCCTTCACATAGGCACCGTCCGGATCGAATTTCTTGCCCTGCAGGACCGGATTGAAGATCCGGAAATAGGGCGCCGCGTCCGCGCCGCTGCCCGCGACCCACTGCCAGCTCGCGGAGTTGTTTGCCAGATCGGCGTCAACGAGTGTGTCCCAGAACCAGCGCTCGCCTTCCTGCCAGGGAATGAGCAGGTGCTTGACGAGAAAGGACGCGGTGATCATCCGCACGCGGTTGTGCATCCATCCGGTCGTCCAAAGCTCGCGCATGCCCGCATCCACGATCGGATAGCCGGTGCGACCCTGCTGCCACGCCTTCAGCAGCCGGGCATCGCTGATCCAAGGAAACTTAGCGAATTCGGGCCTGAAGGGCTTGTCCGGGAAGTGCGGCCAGTGGAACAGCAGATGGTAGGAGAATTCGCGCCAGACCAGTTCGCGCAGATAGCATTCCGCGGCGGCATCGAGGCGGCCATTCTTGGCATCGGCGGTGCTGACGACGGCGCTCCAGATCTGCCGTGGGCTGATTTCGCCGAAATGAAGATGCGGCGACAGGCGCGATGTGCCGTCGACGCCCGGTACATCGCGCCGGGTCTTGTACTTCGCCAGAACGCCGTCGAGGAACGTCTCGAGGCGCTCCCGCGCCCCGGCCTCACCCGGTGTCCAGGCGGCCGCGATGCCGCCGGCCCAGTCCGGTTTTTTCGGCTGAAGTTCCCAGGCGTCGAGCTGATCCCCGCCGACACCGTCGGGGACGCGCACCAGCGATGCCGGCGCCTTGTGCGGTTGGCCCGGGCGCGCCGCGGCAAGGCAGGCCTTGTAGAACGGGGTGAACACCTTGTAGGGCTCCCCCGCGCCGTTCTTGATGTCCTCCGGCTCGAACAGCAGCGACCCGGAGAAACGGCGGCACCGCACGCCGGCGCCCTCGAGCTGGCGCTGGATCGTGCGCTCCAGTCTCACCGCCCAGGGTTCGTAGCCGCGGCTCCAGAAGATCGCGCTTGCGCCCGTTTCTCGCGCCAGGGCGCCCAGAACGTCCGCGGCCGGTCCGCGCGCAAGTGTCAAGCGGCTGCCGCGCTTGCGCAGATCCCGGTCAAGGCATTTGAGGCTTTCGTGCAGCCACCACCGGCTCGCCCCGCCCATGGCCCAGCCACCCGGCGTTTCATCGTCGAGAACGTAAAGCGGAATCAGCGGCGCGCCCGCGGCCGCCGCTGCCGACAACGCCGGGTTGTCATGCAGGCGCAGATCCTGCCGGAACCAAACGATGATAGGCGCTGCCGCCATGGAGTTGGCATCCTCACGGTCAAAGGTGTTTCGGCAAGCTGACGATCCGGCACGCCGGAACCGCTGCACCACGCTGCACTGACGATTCGCACAAGCTTAGTTTATGCATTGGGCGAATTGCGGTCTTAGTCGCTTTCGGCCCTCTCCGGCAAGTATTGCGCATAGACGCGGACCGCCTCTTCAAGCGTCCGGCTGTCATCTATCGTCTCGCGTGTCTCGTTCGAAAACGGCGTTTTTGCGAGCACCCGGAAGATCTCGGCCGCCCCCTCGTGGAAGCCGGACGGCGCACCGGCATCCGCAAACGTTGCCGCGATCTCTTCCATCTCCGCAACCCAGCGGCCCGAATCGGCGGGAAGGCGCGGGATCCGCTCGCGCATGACGGCGTATTCCGCCTGCTGGCTGAATTCGAACTCCTGCTTCAGGGCTTCGCTCAGACCGAGCTGCTCGGCCGCCAGCAGAACCGCCGTTTGCAGCGTCCAGCGTCCCTTGGTCAGGCCCGCATAGCACATCTTGAGGCCCGATGCGGCGCCAACCTCCTCACCCAGCGCACGGACCTCGATGCCCTTGCCGTCCAGGCTTTCCATCAACGCGGTGTCAGGGCCGCTGACATAGAAACGGGTCGCCGGTCCCTTTCCCGGCGCGAGGCCGATAATGCCCGCATCGATATATGCGGCGCCGGCGCCGGCAATCTCCTCGCCGACCGTTTTCGTGAGGGAAGGCGAAATGGCGTTGCAGTCGGCATAGACCGGCACGGCGCCGGTGCTTTTCATCGCCGCGGCGATGGCTTCCGCCTGCGCCAGAGCGCGGCCCGGCGGAAGGATCGACAGCACCAGTTCGACATCTGCAATGAGGGTTTCGAGGTCCGGCGTGTCCTCAAGACCAGCGGCCTCGGCGAGGCCGCGCGTCCGGTCGCTGCGTCCTGCCAAGCAGGTGAGCACGCGGTGGCCATGCTCGCGCAGGACGCGGCCGACCGCGTGACCCATGTCGCCGGGCATCAGGACGGCAATAGCGGGAAGTGACATTTGTGTTTTCCGATGTTGGTTGAAGGGCAGATGGCGAACGCGTCCGGCCGGGTCTCAGCCGCCGAGCGAAAACAGGGATCTCTGGTGCAGTTCCATGGAGTCGGCTCCGAAGCAACAGAATATGATGCGCTCGACGGCGTTCTCCTTGCCGGAACTTCTGTAGTCGTCGATGTCGTCCAGTGCGGCGCGCACCGCGATCTCGGCGGCGCGCGGCGCCGGGTAGCCGTAAATGCCGGTGGAGATTGCCGGAAAGGCGATCGAGGTCAGGCCATGCTCGCGGGCGAGCCCGAGGGATGAAAGATAGCAGCCGCGCAGAAGACCATCCTCGCCGCTCTCGCCGCCGCCCCAGACCGGTCCGACCGCGTGGATCACCCACTTGGCGGGCAGGTCGTAGCCTTTGGTGATGCGTGCCTCACCGGTCGGACATCCGCCAAGCGTCGCGCACTCGCTCGCAAGGCCCGGTCCTGCAGCGGCATGAATGGCCCCGCAGACACCGCCGCCCGGCGCCAGTTCCTTGTTCGCGGCATTCACGATGGCGTCCACGTCAAGTGTGGTGATATCGGCATCGATGACCTGGATTTCCGTTTCCATGGCGTTCTCCGGCGGAAGCGGGCCGTATGCCGCGGCGATGAACGCTGGTCAGGCCGCCGGCTGGAGGGGTCGTTTGGCCTTGTCGCCGCGGGCGGTCTTCGCCGCCACGGAATGCGTCGGAGCCGGGTAAGACATCGACGCGACCGGACCGAACTTCTTGAGCAGCTTCTTGATGTGCGTCCGGTAGCGGTAATGCTGCACCTCGAGCTTGTGGCGCGGCGAGTCGATATAGTCGACCCCATGCGAAAAATCGGGCTTGGCGGACGCCTTGTGCGTGTGGAACCAATCCGCCTTTTGTCGGTCGCGCTCCTGGGCGACAACAAAGGTCGCGATGAGCTGACCCTGGTAGTCGGCAAGCTGCCAGAATCCGCCATCGGCCGGTTGCACCAGTCCACAGGCAAAGAGATTGTCCATCTCGCGATGGCACACGTTCATGAACAGCGACGTCGACCCGTCTTCGTGGGCGAAGTATCTCTTGTCCATGAACGGGAATGTCAGGTGATACCCGGTGGCGAAAATGACGAGATCGACCTCGGTCTCCGCACCGTCGGTAAAGAAGACCTTCCTGCCCTCGAAACGCTTGATATCCCGGCGCGGGGTGATCCGCTTGTGGGCCAGATGGTCCAGATAGGCGGAAGCGGAGTTCGGGTGCGACTCGAGGATCTTGTGATCGGGCTTCGGCAGGCCCAGTCGTTCATACGGCCCCACCAGAAAATAGATCGCACCGCCATAGAGCCAGCGGAGGAACTTGCGCGGCACCGGCCAGCGCTGGGTGCGGTCAAGCCACTTGTCCATGGGCCGCCCGAACGCGAATTTCGGCAGAAAATAGTAAGTCCGACGCATCGAGTGCTCGACGGAGCGCGAGAGATAGGCGGCATCGGCGGCCAGATCGGATCCCGTGTTTCCGGCGCCAATTATCAAAACGCGCTTGTCGCGTAACTGGTCGCGCGATTTCACGTCGATCGCATGGAGCACCTCGCCGGTGAATTCGCCCGGATACTCCGGCATCATCGGGTCCCAGTGGTGCCCGTTCGACACGACCACGCCGTCATAGACCCGTGGGCGCTTGTCGCCTGAAACGGTAACGAGCCACTTGTCGTCGTGTTTTTCGACGTTCTCGACCGTGGTGTTGAAGGTGATGTGGTCGTAGAGCCCGAAATGGCGTGCGTAGGAGCGGATGTAGTCGATTGCAGCGTCCTTGCCGAGAAATTCCGGCGACCCCTTGGGCATGTTGAAGTCGGTGTATTTCGAAAGCGAGCGCGACGTGTTCAGGCAAATCGTCTCGTAGACATGCGACGGACTGTCCGGGTTCCAGATGCCGCCCACGTCGGATTCCTTCTCGAAACAATCAAAAGGAATGCCGCGATCGACGAAGTTCTTGACGACGGCGATGCCGCACGCCCCGGCGCCGATGAGGCAATAGCGCTTTGCCGAATCCACAGTCACCCGTACCTGCCTTTGTCCGTTCGCCGTCTGAAATGTTTAACCAAAAAGTGCCCGCCCCTCGATCAGAGGGTCGAATACCATAAACCACAAGGCGAGCCTAAGGCTCAAGGGGTGGTTCGTGGTCGCATGAGTTTTGCATAGAATTGCGAAGAAATCAGTGCGACACGGGCGCGGTCCGGATCGGCGTTTGCGATCGTGCCATTGATTTTCCGGGAGCCACTGGTCAACCGGCCCGGGAATGGCCTATCAATTCGAGGGAGACAGAACAGCCTTTCGGTATCAGGGCGTAACCGGGTGAGAGTGAGATGAACAGGGCGAGTATCAGGCGGCACAAGACGGTCCCTGTCAGAGTTGGCAACGTTGTCGTCGGTGGAACGGCGCCGATCGCGGTTCAGTCCATGACCAACACCGATACCGCCGATATCGAGGCAACAGCCGCGCAGATCGTCGCGCTGGCAAACACCGGGTCCGAACTCGTCCGCATCACCGTCGATCGCGACGAGGCTGCGGCCGCGGTTCCGCATATCCGTGACGTGGTTCGCGCGGGCGGAGTCGATGCGCCGATCATCGGTGACTTTCATTACATCGGCCACAAGCTGCTCGCCGACCATCCTGATTGCGCCGAGGCGCTCGACAAGTATCGGATCAATCCCGGCAATGTCGGGTTCAAGGACAAGCGCGACCCGCAATTCTCGGCAATCATCGAGACCGCGCTGAAATACGGAAAGCCGGTGCGCATCGGCGTGAACTGGGGATCGCTCGATCAGGACCTGCTCACTCATCTGATGGACGAGAATGCCAAGGCGGCCGAGCCGCAGGACGCCCGCGAGGTGCTGCACGAAACCATGGTGCAGTCGGCGCTGCTCAGCGCGGAGCGTGCCGAACAGCTTGGCCTTGGCGCGGACAGGATCATCCTCTCGGCAAAGGTGAGCGCCGTGCAGGACCTCATCAGCGTTTACACGATGCTCGCAGAACGCAGCTCCTACGCCCTTCATCTGGGCCTGACGGAAGCCGGTATGGGGTCCAAGGGCATCGCCGCGTCCGCGGCGGCGTTCGGCGTTCTCCTGCAACAGGGTATAGGCGATACGATCCGCACGTCGCTCACGCCAGAGCCCGACGGTGACCGCACGCTTGAAGTTCGGGTCTCGCAGGAAATCCTTCAGTCCATGGGCCTGCGGTCCTTTGTACCGGAGGTGGCGGCATGTCCCGGGTGCGGACGCACGACGAGTACGGTGTTCCAGGAGTTGGCAAAGGACATCGAGGGACATCTGCGCGAGTCGATGCCGGAATGGCGTGCCCGCTATCCCGGGGTCGAGACGCTCAATGTCGCCGTCATGGGCTGTATCGTCAACGGGCCGGGCGAGAGCAAACACGCCGATATCGGTATTTCACTGCCCGGCACCGGCGAACAGCCGGCAGCACCGGTTTTCATCGACGGCAAGAAGGCGATGACCTTGCGCGGTCCCAATATTGCCAACGAGTTCAAGGCGATCGTCGCCGACTACATCGAGCAGCGTTTCGGCGCGGGCGAGTCTCCAAAATCGGTTAGTACTCGCGACGGCTGACGAACCGGGCCGTTTCGCGCAGTACGTCCGCGCGTTCACCGAACCGGTCGAGCACCGCGATGGCTTCACCTTCCAGACGCGATAGTTCGTCCCGGGCCGGCTCGAGGCCCAGAACGGAGACCAGCGTCGCCTTGCCGGCATCGCCGTCCTTGTGAGCGCGCTTCCCCATCTTGGCCTCGTCTCCCGTCACGTCGAGCAAATCGTCGGCGAGCTGGAAGGCCTGTCCCAACAGCCCGCCAAACGCGTCGAGCGCAGCCCGGTCCTGCCCCGAGGCGCGGCCGAGGATGGCGCCCGCGGCGCAGGCGTACTGGATCAGTGCGCCGGTCTTGAGCGCCTGCAGGTGCCGGATTTCGTCCGCACTCAACGTCTTGCCCTCCGCATCGAGGTCGAGCGACTGCCCTCCCGCCATGCCGGCCCAGCCGGCGGCGCGCGCGAGCCCCAGAATGAGCTCGCCGCGAACGGCCGGGTCGGAATGCGTCTCCGGCGTCGCCAGGATCTCAAACGCAAGCGTCAGCAGACCGTCACCGACCAGGATGGCCGTGGCCTCGTCATAGGCGATGTGAACCGTGTCGCGTCCGCGCCGCAGCGCGTCGTCGTCCATTCCCGGCAGGTCGTCATGCACCAGCGAATAGGTGTGCACGCATTCCAGCGCCGCCGCCGCGTCGAGCGCATTTTCGCGCGTGACGCCGAACAGTGCCGCGCTTTCGACCAGCAGAAAGGGCCGCAGCCGCTTTCCGCCGCCGAGCGCCGCATAGCGCATGGCTTCGGCCAGACGCGCCGGCGGTGATGCCGGGCCCCGGGATCCTGACAGAAAACCCTCAATCCGCTGTTCGACGAGAGCCGCCCCAGCCCGCAAACGCTCATCAAAAGTCATTTAACCAACATAACGCATGCTGCCGACACACCGTATGGAATTTGTGGCGGGGAATCGGCGGATGTTGCGGCGCAAAACCAAGAAAAGGTACAAAAGCGGCATGTCCCCCCGGACCAACCGCTTTTTCCGTCTGTTTGTGAAGCTCGGCGCCCTGGCGATCGTGGCAATGCTGCTGGTCATCCTGGCGTACCGGTACGTCAACCCGCCCTATTCGACGCTCATGGTGTCGAATGCGCTCGCCGGACGCACCCTGAAGCACAGATGGGTCAGGCTTGAAGACATCTCGCCCTATCTGGTCAGCGCCGTGGTGACGTCGGAGGATGCGCGGTTCTGCCGGCACTGGGGTGTCGACTGGGCCGAGGTCGAGGATGCGCTCGAGAAGGCGGAGGAGACCGGACGCGGTCCGCGCGGCGCCAGCACCATTCCGATGCAGACGGTCAAGAACCTGTTTCTGTGGCAGAGCCGGAGCTACGTCAGGAAGGCGATCGAAATTCCGCTCGCCTATACGGCGAGCGCGCTCTGGCCGAAACCGCGCATGCTCGAGATCTACCTGAATGTGGCGGAGTGGGGTCCGGGTGTGTTCGGCGCCCAGGCGGCGGCGCGCCATCATTTTCGCAGCAGCGCCGCCAATCTGACGCGGCGCGAAGCCGCGCAACTCGCCGCCGCACTGCCCAATCCCCATGTGCGCAACGCCGGGCGTCCGGGCCCGAAGACGCGGCGGCTGGCGCGAAGAATGGAGCAACGCATCAAGCAGGGCGGCGCCCCGCTCGACTGCATTTACCCGAACTGAACTTCGGCCGGTTTCCGGCACTGGCAATCATCGGCAAATGGTGTATAAGGACGCCGATCAATCCCGGCGCCATGCGGACGGATCGTCCCCGAAAAGAGAGCGCCGCGCCCGTTGGCGCGAAACGGGACATCAAATCTGCTAGGAGAGAACCAATGGCCGTTCCGAAAAGAAAGGTTTCGCGCAAGACGCGTGGACAGCGCCGCTCGGCGGACGCCCTGAAGCGCCCTGCCTATGTCGAGGACAAGGAGAGTGGTGAGCTGCGCAGGCCGCACCACATCGATCTGAAGACGGGCATGTATCGGGGCCGACAGATACTGGAGCCGAAAGACGAGTTCTAGGGCCTTTTCGATCCAATCGGAGCCATTCTGACGGAGCGAAAGGGCATGATCCTTACATTTCCGTTCCTTCTGTTTTCGGTCATTGCGTACAACGTCATCGTCTTCACGACCGGTACGCCCTTCGAAACCATCGTCTTGCAGGTGCCGATGATCTCGGGCTCCGTCTGGAGCATCACGATCGGCGATGTTCTGATCGCGGCGACGCTGGTTCTGCTGTTCATCGAAATCCTCAAGGCGACCCGCACCGGCGGCAATTCACTGATCGATCATGCCCTCTCGACGATCGTGTTCATCATCTGTCTGATCGAGTTTCTGGTGGTGCCGGAGGCGGCGACATCGCTGTTCTTCTTCATCACCGTGATCACACTGATCGACGTGGTCGCCGGCTTTTCGGTCACGATCCGCGCGGCACGGCGCGACTTCGCCGTCGGACCTCAGCACTACTGAGCGACACACCGTCAGAAATCCGTGTTTGAATGCGCCGGGTGACGTTTGCGCCGGGCCCGGAAAACTCATGGGACGGGGCCCGGCGCGGAGAGTCGTCTTGAATTCAGGCTTTCACACCACCGCGCGTCCCCGCGCGCGATGAGGTGTCTGAAGGGCGGTCGGACGCATAGGCGGTCATGGCTGCTGCCCGGCGTTCGACGATCAGCCGGTTCCGTGTGCCCTTGTCGGCATACTGCAGCGAAAGATGCGCCAGAAACGCGGAATTCCGGCGGTTCGGATTGGCGCGGGAGGCACCATGATCCGCCGCCCCCGAAGGCGTGCTTGCGACCGTTAACGCCTTGCCTTGTCTGCCCTTTTCGGAATTACGACGGTCGGCGTTATCCGCGAAGTCCAATCCGTTTGCGCCCTTGATTTCCATTTCTTAACCGCGACTGACCGGGTGTCTCATTTTGCAACGTTTCACCGCTGACGTCGCAAGTCCCGGGCCAACGCGTATCGGACAGGAACCCGCCGTTAAGGTTTGCGCATTCTTAAGACTTGTCTCCTACGATCGCAAAAAGTCGAGAGTTGGGTCGCTCCGGACTTTCCATGGCTCGTGCCATGCGGGAAGGCGAAAGCCGAACGCGACACTGCTCGCACTGATCGGGGGACGCCGCGTGGATAACGCGCACACAGGAACCACATCCATCCAATCCGAGACGTCATTGCAGCAGCCCGCTCAGACCCCGGACGGTCCTGCGCTTGATCTGGTCTCCATTCTGAGTTCGGCGGACGAAACCTGCTATCGGTGGGATTTCGCGACGGACCGGATTTCATGGGCGGCTAACGCGGAGAAGGTTCTCAGCCTCTCCTCGCCCAACAATCTGACGAGCGGCGCCGCGTTCCATCAGCTCATCGACCCCGAATTCGCAAACCGCAGATACGAAGCCATTCGCGGCCCCGGGGCGGCGGAAGGCGGCAGTGAATTCGCCTATTCGGTCCAGTACAAGCTGCGACCCAACGGGCGCCGGAACTCGGCGGTGCTGTGGATCGAAGACTATGGACGGTGTTTCGCCGGACCACACGGCGAACCGGCCTTCGCCCAGGGTGTCGTGCGCGTCATCAACCAGCGCTATCAGGAGGAACAGCGGCTTCTCCATTTGAGCCGGCATGACGAGCTGACCGGCCATCTCAACCGGATCGCACTTGTCGACGCGATGGGCAAGGCGCTGGAGCACATCAAACGTGACCGGAGCAGCGGCGCCTTCATCATGGTCGCCGTCAACAACCTGTCCCATGTCAATGAAGTCTACGGGTTCGATATCGGCGACGAGATGATCCAGATCGTCGGTCAGCGCCTGCGCGCGGGACTGCGGGACGGCGACGCCATCGGCCGGTACAGCTCGAACAAGTTTGGCCTCATGCTGCGTCACAGCGGCCGTGATCAATTGCCGATCATCGCCAAACGGTTTCACGACGCCATCAACGATTCCGTCATAGACAGCACCGCGGGCGCGCTCGCGGCGTCCATTTGCCAGGGATGCGTGCTTGTGCCTGAACAGGCGGACACGGTGCCGCTCATTCTGTCGCGCTCGCTGGAAGCACTCGAGCAGTCCAAGGCGACGCCGGGCAGGCCGGTCTGCCTTTATGAGCCAAGCGAGCACCGCGAGTCGAAACGGCGGAAAAACGTGGTCATGGCCGACCGGATCATCCGCGCCCTCAATGAGCGGCGCATGATCCTGGCGCTGCAACCCATCACTTCGGCGCAAACCGGCAGCCCGGCGTTCTACGAGGTGCTGATGCGCATGCGCGAGCCGGACGGGACCATTCTGCCGGCCGGAGAGTTCATCCCAATTGCCGAACACCTCGGGCTCGTGCGCCTCATCGACCAGCGGGTTCTGGAGCTGACCCTGTCGGTGTTGCGCGCGACGCGGAACATCAACGTTTCGCTGAACGTCTCGGGTGTCACGGCCACCGACCCGACCTGGCTCGAACGGCTGAGAACCCTGACAAACGGCGACCGCGCCCTCACCCAGCGGATGATGGTCGAAATCACCGAAACCACGGCTATTTCGGACATCGACGAGTCGATCAATTTCGTGAAGTCGCTGAAGGACCTCGGCTGCCGGGTGGCCATTGACGATTTTGGCGCCGGCTACTCCTCGTTCCGCAATCTGCGCATGCTCGATTTCGACATGGTCAAGATCGACGGGTCGTTCGTGCGCGATCTGCCGAACAGCCAGGAGGACCAGATCCTGGTCCGCGCGCTGGTCGATCTGGCGCGCAATTTCGGCATGGAGACCATCGCGGAGTGGGTCACCGACGAAGCAACTGCTTCGCTGGCCAAACAAGCCGGTGTGTCATATCTGCAAGGGTTCTATCTCGGTGAGCCCAAAGTGATCGACTTCGAGCAGACCGCACCGGATGCCGGGGTCATGCGAAGAGCGTCGTGACCGGGGATTGCGAACACGGCGCCTGACGGTGCGCCAAAACGCTCAGTCTTTGGAAATTTTCTCGAGTTTGTCCTGCATGGCGGCGAGTTCAGCCTTCAGGCTCTCGATCTCGTCGCTTTTTTTTTCGCCGCCGCCGGGCGTCGCAGCCTTGTTGTCGTTGCGGGCCTGGCTTTCCGGCTCGCCGTCTTCCTTGCTGTACGGGCTGAACATTCCCATGGCGCGCTCGAACATGGCGATGTTCTTGCGTGCCTGCTCCTGCACGACATCGAAGGACGGCGGCGCAAACGTATCCGCGAACTGCTTGCGGTAGCGCTCCTGTTCGCGCGTAAGCGCATCGAGACTGAACTCGAGGTAGCTCGGAACGAGGTTCTCGATATTGTTTCCGTAAAACCGGATGAGCTGGCGCAGAAAATTGACCGGCAGCAGGTTTTGCCCGCGGCTCTCCTGTTCGACGATGATCTGCGTCAGCACCGAATGGGTCAGGTCCTCGCCGCTCTTGGCGTCGTGCACGATGAAATCGCGCTCCGCCCTGACCATCTCCGCCAGATCGTCGAGCGTCACGTAACTGCTCGTGTCGGTATTGTAGAGACGCCGGTTCGCGTATTTTTTGATAATGACCGGCTCAGTCTCGGACGCAGTATCTTTTGACACGTTGGAATTCGTCTCTGTTCAGTCACTTGATGACTTTATGCCGCACTGCGAAATAAGTAGCATAGATTTTGTGCAAGGCACCACAGATTTAACGGCTAGGGTAAAAATGGCCGTCCGACTGAACCGGGTGGCCATGGACTCGTATTGACCTTCGTCATCGACTGGCGATCGAATAGACGTATTATGAGAACCGCCGGATGAGTGGTATTTGAACAGTGAAAGCGGGGGCATCATCCGCCCCTTGTACAGGGAGATGTATGATGAGTGATAATGAGAGCATTGTGATTGCCGGCGCCGCGCGGACCCCGGTCGGTTCGTTCAACGGATCGTTGTCGAGCGTGTCGGCGCACTACCTTGGACAAGTGGCCATCTCCGGCGCCGTCGAGCGGGCCGGAATTGAGCCGGGCGATGTCTCCGAGGTCATTCTCGGGCAGATTCTGACCGCAGGCCAGGGACAGAACCCGGCGCGGCAGGCCTCCGTCGGCGCCGGTATTCCGGTCGAATCCCCGGCATGGGGCATGAACCAGCTTTGCGGCTCCGGCTTGCGGGCGGTGGCCCTCGGCGCCCAGCAGATCGTGGACGGTTCGAGCGAGATCGTTGTGGCCGGCGGCCAGGAGAGCATGAGCCAGTCGCCCCACTGTGCGCATCTGCGCGACGGCGTGAAGATGGGCGACTTCAAGATGATTGATACGATGATCAAGGACGGCCTGTGGGACGCCTTCAACGGCTATCACATGGGCACCACCGCGGAGAACGTCGCCCGCCAGTGGCAGATCACCCGCGACGAGCAGGATGAGTTCGCCGCCGCCTCCCAGAACAAGGCGGAAGCAGCGAAGAAGGCCGGCGGTTTCAAGGACGAAATCGTTCCCGTGACGATCAAGACCCGCAAGGGCGAGCTGATCGTCGAGGAGGACGAGTACATCAAGGAAGGTGTAACCGTCGAGTCCATCGGCAAGCTGCGCCCGGCCTTCGACCGTGAGAACGGAACCGTCACCGCCGCCAACGCCAGCGGCATCAATGACGGTGCCGCCGCGGTCGTCCTGATGAGCGCCGCGGAGGCGGAAAAGCGCGGCACCACGCCGCTCGCCCGCATCGTGTCCTGGGCACATGCCGGCGTCGATCCGGCAATCATGGGGTCAGGCCCCATTCCGGCCTCCCGCAAGGCACTCGAGAAGGCCGGCTGGAGCACGGATGATCTCGATCTCGTCGAGGCAAACGAGGCGTTTGCGGCGCAGGCCTGCGCGGTCAACAAGGACCTCGGATGGGACACGTCCAAGGTCAACGTCAAGGGCGGCGCCATCGCGATCGGTCACCCGATCGGCGCGTCCGGCGCGCGCGTGCTGGTCACCCTGCTGCACGAGATGCAGGCCCGCGACGCCAAGAAGGGCCTTGCGACCTTGTGCATCGGCGGCGGCATGGGCATCGCCATGTGTGTCGAGCGCGATTGACGCCTGACGGAAAATACAAAAAAATCGGTGAACCGTATGTGGCAGAGGGAGGAAACATATGTCACGGGTAGCAGTGGTAACGGGGGGAACCCGCGGTATTGGCGCCGCAATCTCGAAAGCGCTTAAAGACGCAGGCTGCAAAGTCGCCGCGACCTATGGCGGCAATGACGAGGCGGCAAAGAAATTCAGCGATGAGACGGGCATCGGCGTGTACAAGTGGGACGTTGGCGACCACAAGGCATGCGCCGATGGCCTCGCCAAGGTCGAAGCCGATCTCGGCCCGGTCGAGATTCTCGTCAACAATGCGGGCATCACCCGTGACACGATGTTCCACCGCATGGACTGGGACAAGTGGAGCGCGGTCATCGAGACCAATCTGAACAGCCTGTTCAACATGTGCCGGCCGGTCATCGAGGGCATGCGCGAACGCGGGTTCGGCCGCATCGTCAACATCTCGTCGATCAACGGCCAGAAAGGCCAGATGGGCCAGACCAACTATTCGGCGGCCAAGGCCGGCGAACTTGGTTTCACGCGGGCGCTGGCGCAGGAAAACGCGTTCAAGGGGATCACGGTCAACGCCATCTGTCCGGGCTATATCGGCACCGAAATGGTGCGGGCCGTGCCGGAGGATGTTCTCAAAGAGAAGATCCTGCCGCTCATTCCCGTCGGCCGGCTGGGCGAGCCTGAAGAGATCGCCCGGTGCGTGGTGTTCCTGGCGTCGGATGATGCCGGATTCATCACCGGCTCGACGCTGAGCGCCAATGGCGGACAGTTGATGGCTTAAGGCCGGCGTCGGTCAGGCCGACGGCGGCTCCCACCCTTTGGGCGCCATCTCGAAATGCGCGAACTCGAACCCGGGCGCCACCGTGCAACCGACCAGAGTCCACGCGCCAAGGCTGGAAGCGGACTGCCAGTGATTGGCGGGAACGATGGCCTGCGGGCGTTCATTCGCACGCAGGTCGGCGCCGAGGATAATCTCGGTGGCCGAGGCGTCGGGATCGGCGATTCTCAACGCCAACGGCGCGCCGGCATACCAGTGCCAGATTTCCGATGCGTCGACGCGGTGCCATCGGGAGATCTCGTCCTCAGCAAGAAGGAAATAGATCGCCGTGCCGTGTGAGCGGTCCCCATGCGTTCCCTCGTCGCGAAACGTTTCGCGGAAATGCCCGCCCTCGGGGTGGGGCTGAAGATCGAGCATGCGAATGACGTCATCGGCCGTCAGGTCCGGGAAGTCGGAGCCGGACGGCCCGGACATCACGCATTGTCCTTGCGGTTTCGGACTTCGCCAAAGACCTCATGGAGCTCGCGGCCTTCCATGCCGAGATTGGTCTGGATTTCCGGACTGTCGGGACGCAGGAACGGGTTGGTCTCGAGCTCGCGCGCCAGGGTCGTGGGCACCGTCGGCTCGCCGCGCGCGCGCATGTCGCGCACTTCTTCGGCCCGCGCCTGCAGCGCGGCGTTGCCCGGCTCGACCGTCAGCGCGAAGTCGGCATTCGACTGCGTGTATTCGTGGCCTGAATAGATGACGGTTTCCGGCGGCAGCGCCCGGATCTTGGACAGCGAGTTCCACATGGTCTTCGCGTCGCCCTCGAAGAGACGGCCGCAGCCGAGCGTAAACAGGGTGTCGCCAGTGAACGCCACATTCGCCTGCGGGAACCAGTAGGAAATGTGCCCGGCTGTGTGGCCCGGCGTGTCGAACACTTTCGCCGTGAAGGCACCGAACTGGAAGCTGTCGCCCTCGCCGAGCTTCACGTCGATACCGGGCACCCGCTCGGCCTCGTTCTTCGGCCCCGTGATGATGCAGCCCGTTTCCTCCTTGAGCTCCAGGTTTCCGCCCGTGTGATCGGCGTGATAGTGCGTCACCAGGATATGGGTCAGGTTCCATCCCTTTTCGGCCAGCGCCTTCTTCACCGCGCCCGCTTCCGGGGCATCGATCGACGCCGTCACATTGTTCTCCGCATCGTGGATCAGGACGCCGTAATTGTCGCTCAGGCAGGGAAACAGATGTATTTCGAGTGAGGCCATAACTCAGGTCCGCTTACTTGGTGTTTGACGTTGGCGCGCAACCTAACACCGGTAAGGAACAATTCAAATGTCGGGCTGATTTCGAAAATGATCGCAGATAGGATGGCCGCGACGGGACGGTCCGCGGAATATCAGCATCATGCATGTCGACATTATTGACCTCAGGGAGTTTTATGCGCGTCCGCTCGGCGCCGTCGTGCGGCGGCTCCTGATCCAGCGGTTGAGGGCGCGCTGGGCGAACGTCGCCGGCATGTCGGTCTTCGGACTGGGATACGCCGCGCCCTATCTCAGCATTTTCCGGCAGGAAGCCGCCCGGGTCGGCGCAATGATGCCGGCCTCCCAGGGGGTCATTGCATGGCCCGAGGACGGGGCGCGGCTGGCGACGCTGGTTCAGGAGGACCACCTGCCGCTTGCCGACAGTTCGGCCGATCGCATTCTCGTCATTCACAGTGTGGAGACGACGGAAAACACCCGCGCCATGCTGCGCGAGATCTGGCGCGTGCTCGCGCCCGAGGGCCGCGTCATCGTCGTCGCGCCCAACCGGGCCGGGCTGTGGGCGCGTTTCGACACCACGCCGTTCGGGCATGGCCGCCCCTACAGTCGCGGACAGCTCACCCGTCTGTTGCGGGACGCCATGTTCGCCCCGCTCGACTGGGAACAGGCCCTGTACATGCCGCCGTTCAACTGGCCCATCCTGCTGCGCTCGGCGAAGGCCTGGGAGCGGGTGGGCATGGTCATGTGGCCCGGTTTCTGCGGCGTGAATATCGTCGAGGCCACCAAGCAGATTTACGGTGCCGCGCCGGATGGCGCGCTGGAAGCCGCCCGGGGCAAGCTCTATCCCGTGCCCGCGGGGTCGCTCGCCATGCGCGGCAATACGGAGGCCGGAACGTTGCAAAAAGACAAACGGCCTAGCGACTGAGCAGGAAGATCGCCTGCTCGCCGAGCAGGTTCTGCATGAACAGCGGGATCCCAAGCCCCATGCGCTCGCCCTGCGCGTTGAGGGCGATGGAGCGCTCGACCCTGGCGTCGAGTTGCCGGCACAGAACGATGAAATCCTTGATCGTGCAGAAGTGAATGTTGGGCGTGTCGTACCAGGCGTAGGACAGGTTCTCGGTGACCGGCATGCGGCCTTTGAAAATGAGCTGCCGCCGGATGTTCCAGTGCCCGAAATTCGGAAACGAAACGATCACCCGCTTGCCGATCCGCAGCAGCTGATCGAGCACTTCGCGGGGGCGATGCGTGGCCTGAATGGTCTGGCTCAGTATGGCGAAATCGAACGCGTCGTCGGGATAATTGACCAGATCCGTATCGGCGTCGCCCTGCACCACCGAGAGTCCCCGCGCGACGCACTGGTTCACGCCGGACTGGCTGAGCTCGATGCCGCGTCCGTCGACCTCCCGGGTTTCGGCGAGGATGCGTAGCAGCGCACCGTCTCCGCAGCCGACGTCGAGCACGCGCGATCCGGGCTCGACCATCTCCGAGAGAAGCAGCAGGTCGACGCGCGTCGCCTGTACCGATGTGGGCTGAACGTTCATATCCACCTACGGCTCCGCGTGCTGAGGCGCCAGCCCGCGCTTTTGCGCGGCGGCGGAGAGGAAACCGGAGACGGCATCGAACAGCTCCGGCTCGTGCAGCAGGAACGCGTCGTGTCCCTTGTCGGTCTCGATCTCGACGAAACTGACATTGGCGGCAACGGCATTGAGCGCCTGCACCACAGTGCGCATCTCCTCGGTCGGAAACAGCCAGTCGCTGGTGAACGAGACGCAGCAGAACCGCGTCTGCGTGCCCTCGAAGGCCCGCGACAGCTCGCCTCCGTGATCCGCGGCAATGTCGAAATAGTCCATGGCCCGGGTCATGTAGAGATAGCTGTTGGCATCGAACCGGTCGACGAAGGTGTAGCCCTGGTAGCGCAGGTAGCTCTCGACCTGAAAGTCGGCGTCGAAACCGAACGTCACGCGCTCACGGTCCTGAAGGTTACGCCCGAACTTGCGATGCAGCGCCTCGTCGGAAAGATAGGTGATGTGCGCCGCCATGCGCGCCACCGCGAGGCCCTTGCGCGGCTGCGTGCCTTCCTCGATGTAGCGTCCGCCGCGCCAGTCGGGATCGGCCATCACCGCCTGCCGGCCGACCTCGTGGAAAGCGATGTTCTGCGACGAGTGACGCGCCGCGGTGGCGATGGGAATGGCCGCGAACACACGGTCCTTGTAGCTGGTCGCCCATTCGAGCACCTGCATGCCGCCCATGGAGCCGCCGATGACGCAGAACAGATCCGTGATCCCCAGCCTGTCGACGAGGCTCGCCTGCGCCCGCACCATGTCGCCGATCGTGATCACCGGGAAATCGAGGCCATGGGCCTGGCCGGTCTCCGGATTGACGGATGACGGGCCCGTCGAGCCCATGCAACCACCGATATGGTTCACGCAGATGACGAAGAACCGATCCGTGTCGATCGGTTTGCCGGGTCCGACCATGGTTTCCCACCATCCCGGCTTTTCGGTCACGGGGTGGATGTTCGCGGCGTGCTGGTCGCCCGTGAGCGCGTGGCAGATCACGACCGCGTTCGACTTGTCGGCGTTGAGCTCGCCATAGGTCTGGTAGGCAAGCGAATAGGGGGCGAGTTCCACCCCGCTGTCGAGCGCGAGCGGTTCATCGGCCCCGAAGGTCATCACCAGGCTGTCCGGCGCGAGCATCTGCTCCCGCCGCTTGCCGTTGGTGTCCGCCTCTGGTTTCTCTTTGACCTCGACCATCTCGACCATGACGTGCCTGTCCGTCCGCCCATAAAAAATCCCGGCCGGGCGATGCGCCAAGACCGGGTTGCTACTCCACTCGGCCTTTTAGCGACTTCTTTAGAGTGGCTGCAAGCCGGCCGGCCAAATCACCACTTGAGCCCGATTAAAGCCGGGTTTTGCACTTGCGGTCAAGAGGTTGCGCGCATGGGTGGTTAAGGGTTCGTCTGAACTTTCCTTTGAATTCGCGGAGGCAGCGGCCTATCTAGGGGCAGGTTTGTGCGCGCAAGCGCGAAAAAACGAGTGAGTTGAGGACAATGACGCCCGAACCCCGGCCCGGCATTCTGGATATTGCGCCCTACGTGCCCGGCGAGAGCGAGCTTGAAGGCAATGAGCCGGTTATCAAGCTCTCGTCCAACGAGACGCCCCTCGGACCCAGCGCTGCGGCGGTCGAGGCCGTCCGTCAGGCGGTGGCCCATGAGCGCTACCCGGACGGTTCGGCGCGGGAGTTGCGCGAGACGATCGCATCCGCCTACGGCCTCAACCCGGACCATATTGTCTGCGGCGCGGGCTCCGATGAACTGCTGGCGCTGCTGGCGCAGGCCTATCTCGGGCCCGGCGACGAGGCGATCTACACGGAGCACGGCTTTCTCGTCTACCGGATCGTGACGCTCGCAAACGGCGCGACGCCCGTCGTGGCGCCCGAGACGGACAGGCGCGCCGACATCGATGCGATCCTGGCGAAGGTGACGGACAGGACGAAGGTTGTGTTCCTCGCCAACCCGAACAATCCGACCGGAACGTATCAGCCATATGAAGAGCTGCAGCGGCTGCGCAAGGCGCTGCCCGAGAGCGTGCTGCTGGTGATCGACGCGGCCTATGCAGAGTATGTGCGCCGCAACGACTACGAGGCGGGGATCGGACTTGTCGCCGACACGGACAACACCGTGATGACCCGCACCTTTTCGAAGATCCATGGCCTCGCCGCGCTCCGGCTTGGCTGGTGCCACGCACCGGGGCCGATCGCCGACGTGCTCAACAGAATCCGCGGTCCGTTCAACGTGTCCGCGCCCGCCATCGCCGGCGGCGTCGCTGCGCTGCGCGACGCGGCGCATGCGGCCAGGGCCGCCGATCACAATGAGCGCTGGCTCCCCTGGCTGACGGAGGAGATCAGCGCGCTCGGGCTCGACGTGACGCCGAGCGTCGCCAATTTCGTGCTGATTCATTTTCCCGATGAAGACGGAAAACGGGCAGCCGACGCCGATGAAGCCCTCAAGGCCAACCGCATCATCCTGCGCCGGGTCACGGCATACGGGTTTCCCAACGCCCTGCGCATGAGTGTGGGCACGGAGGACGAGAACCGGACGGTCGTCGCCGCCCTGAAGGCGTTCATGGAGAAAGGCGGCACCGCCGCATGAGCGCGCCAGTCTTCAACCGCATTGCCCTGATCGGGCTCGGGCTCATCGGCTCATCGATCGCGCGCGGCGCACGGGCGACCGGGGCGGCGAAAGAGATCGTCGGCACGGCGAAGTCGGAGAAGACCCGCGCACGGGTCGTCGAGCTCGGCCTTCTCGATCAGGTCATGGCGACGGCGGAAGAAGCGGTCGAGGGGGCGGACCTGGTCGTCATCTGCGTGCCCGTGCAGGCAAACGGCGCAATTGCGCAGGCCGTCGCCCCGCATCTCAAGAAGGGCGCCATCGTCACCGACGTCGGTTCGGTCAAGCAGGCCATCGTGCGGGACGTTGAGCCGCATATCCCCGAAGGGTGCGTATTCGTCGCCGGCCATCCCGTTGCGGGCACGGAGTTTTCCGGGCCCGATGCCGGGTTTGCCGAACTGTTTCATCACCGCTGGTGCATCCTGACGCCGTCGGACAAAAGCACGCCGGAAGCGGTCGAGAAACTCACCCGCTTCTGGCAGACGCTCGGGTCGAACGTCGAGATCATGGAACCGGATCACCACGATCTGGTGCTCGCCATCACCAGCCATATTCCGCATCTCATCGCCTACAACATCGTCGGCACGGTCGCCGATCTCGAAACCGACACGCGCTCCGAGGTGATCCGGTACTCGGCAAGCGGCTTCCGCGACTTCACCCGCATCGCCGCCTCCGATCCGACCATGTGGCGCGACATCTTCCTCGCCAACCGCGGTGCCGTGCTGGAGATGCTCGGACGGTTCTCCGAAGACCTGTCGACCCTGCAACGGGCGATCCGGCGCGGCGAAGGCGACAAGCTGTTCGAGCTGTTCGCCCGTACCCGCGATATCCGCCGCAACATCATCGAGGCGGGCCAGGAGACCGACGAACCGGATTTCGGGCGTGGTCATCCCGTCACCTCCGGCGAGGATTAAGACCTTTTCTTGAGCCATTCCGCGGTTGCCAATCCGCCGGCGCATGCACACCTCTAGATGAAAGAACGGAACGACGTGGAGACCAGTTGTGTCTGACCTTTGGGTCTTCGGATATGGCTCGCTGATGTGGCGCCCGGGTTTCGAGCACGCCGAGCGCAAGCCGGCACTGCTGCGCGGCGCCCACCGCTCCCTGTGCGTCTATTCGGTGGTGCATCGGGGAACCGAGCACCGTCCGGGGCTCGTGCTCGGCCTCGACGCGGGCGGATCGTGCCGCGGCATCGCCTTCCGCGTGCCGGCAAGTGACGCGGGCGGGACGCTCGATTATCTGCGTGCGCGCGAGCAGGTCACAATGGTCTACAAGGAAACGCACCGGGAGATCGAACTGCTGGGCGCGGCGCCGCGCAAGGTCGAAGCCGTGTGCTTCGTCGTCGACCGTTCACATCCTCAATATGCGGGCCGACTGCCGATCTCCCGCCAGGCTGAAATCGTGCGCGAAGGGCAAGGCGTGTCCGGCCACAACGTCGAATACGTGGTGAACACCCTCAGCCATATCCACGAGATGGGACTTCAGGAACGCGCATTGAGCGAACTGGTCGCGTCACTCGACGCGTAGGCTGCCGTTGCGTCCTCACGCGCGTGAACGACGATGCCGCAGGTCGCGAAAAGTTCAAAAAAGCAAAGCGGGAATAAGGAGCGCGTTATGCGCAGACGGCTTCCGCGCCGTCGTTCGCCGGTGAATAACGCCGGGTCATCACATTGCGGCCAAGCTGGCGCGCGGCCAGGTCCGCCTCGACCTCGGCGCGCTCGCGCTCGGTCTCCGACAGGAAATGGATGTGGATTTCGTTGGCGCCGAGACGTGCCGCCTTGTGGCGCAGATGCGCGAGGTTCAGGCTGTCCGCGTCGGACACGGTCTGCCCGATATCCAGCGGACGGCGGGTGCCGTCGGCGTCACGGCGCACCAGGATGTAATTGACCTTGGGCATGATCGGGCAATCAATGAGCGGGAACACGGTGTGCAGATACCGCTCTCCCGATACGCCGCGCCAATAGTGGAAAGGTTGCGTGATCTGCGCCTCGCGACACACGAGCGCCGGCTCGTTGGCCGGTACCGGCACTTCGCCGGGCCTTGCTGTGAACATCCCGTTGGTCATCGCATTCATGGCGCTGATTCGCTGTTCCCAGATCTGGAAATGGGGTCGCTAATTGCATTTTCAAGCGGAAATATGGCGCATACGCCGGAAACGAGAACATAAATAGAACATTTGTTCTCTTCGGTCAACAATTGTGCACACATCCGCGTGAATTTGCCTTCTGATAGGAGCAGAAGACGCATCAGCGGGTGGACGGAATGTCCAAGGTCAAGTGCAGAGACATGGGAGAAGGCGATCTGGACGCCGTCTGGCCGCTTTTGGCGCAGCTGGGCTACGACATCTCCCTTGCCCAACTCAAGCAGCGTTTTGACGCCGTACGGGCCGCTGAGGAGCATTTGCTGCTTGTGGCCGAGCGGGATGGGCAAATCGCGGGTTTCCTGCACGCTTTTGCCCGCCCGGCGCTTGAGAAACCGCCGGAAGCCGTGGTGCAGGCGATGGCCGTGGACCAAAAGTTGCGGCGCGCCGGTGCTGGCCGCGCACTGATGGCGGCGGTGGAAGGCTGGGCTCGGGAACAAGGCTTTTCTTCGGTTGCCCTGTCATCGCAGCTTGAGCGCAGCGATGCGCACGCCTTCTACACACGCCTTGGCTTCGAACGCGTCGCCACGTCGGGACTGTTCCGGAAGACGTTCTGAACCGCTTCAGTCGGCGAGCCGGGTGAGCAGACCGGCGGCGAACTGCGACAGGGTATCGTCGCGGGCGCCCATGACGACGATCCGGTCGCCCGGACGCGCCAGCTCCAGGAGTTTCCCTTCACACGCCTCCCGGTCATCGAAGGCATGGGCGTCCCGGCCCGCCTTCCGAACCTTGCGAACGAGGTCGGCGCTCGAGACCGTCCGCTCGACGGTGCCGCCGAAATAGACCGGCTCCGGCATGATCAGAACGTCCGCTTCGCCCAGCTCCCGTACGAAACAATCGACCAGGGCGTCGCCCATCAGCCGCAAAGGCCCGAAGCCGTGGGGCTGGAACATGACGAGCAGACGTCCCGGAAACTCGTGCAACGTGCCGAGCGTCGCCGCGATCTTGTCCGGGTTATGGGCAAAATCGTCGATCACCGTGACACCGCCCGCGCTTCCGGCAACCTCGAGGCGCCGCCGGACGCCGGCAAAGGTGCCGAGATGCCCGGCGGCCTCGGCGAGCGAAACACCCGCCGATCTTGCCGCGGCCAGGGCGGCGAGCGCGTTCTCGACATTGTGACGGCCCGGCACGCGCAGTTTCACCGGCACACGCGCGCCGTCCGCCGTCTCCGATACCTCGAACGACACGCCGTCCGGCTCGGGCACGAGCGCGCTGGCGACGAGGTCGGCCTTCCCGTTCTCGATGCCGAACGTCTTTCGTTTTTCCGGCGCGACGTCGGCGCCCACGGCCACGCTCTCGGCATTGTCGGCGTTGATGACCGCAACCCCCGCGCCGGCCACGAAGGCGCGAAACAGGTCGCGCAGGTCGTCCAGCGACTTATGATCGAGGGCGATGTTGGTCAGAACCGCGACACGCGGCCTGAACAGAGCGATCGACCCGTCGCTCTCGTCGACTTCGCTCACGAAGAGGTCTCTTCCGCCGGCGACCGCGCTGGCATAGGGCGTCTCCGGCCCGGCGAAATTGTTCATCACCGCGCCGTTGAAAACGGTCGGGTTCTGACCCGCCTGATGCAGGATCCAGCCGAGCATGCCCGTCGTCGTCGATTTGCCGCTCGTCCCGCCGACGGCAATGGACCGGGGTGCTGCATTGAACATGTCCGCCAGCAGCTCGGCGCGGGTGATCCGGCGCGCGCCGGCCTTGTTCGCGGCCACCACGTCGGCGACCGTGTCCTCGACCGCCGCGGACGCGACCAGCACCTGGTCCGCGCGCGTGATCCCGGTGCCGTCCTGCGGGAAGAGCTCAATGCCCGCGGCCTGCAGCCATTGGAATTTCTGCGCCGTCCGGCCCTGGTCGAGCGCGCGGTCGGAGCCGGAAACCGTGTGACCGAGTTCGTGCACGAGCGTGGCGAGCGGAAGCATGCCACTGCCGCCGATGCCGCAAAAGAAATAGTGCTTGTGTTCACTCATCGGCTGAGAGAGACCTGTTGTTTTCCGGCTCGTCGGAAATCAGCGTTGGATTGCATGGCTTTGCGGAAAGGTCCTGAATGAACGCCCGCGCCTTCAGAATCGGTGTCGTGGCGCCCGGATCGCCGATCGATCGCTCGATCGCCGAACGGGTCGCCGATATTGCCGCTTCGGCGGACCTGGACGCAATCCCCGAAATTCACTTTCACCCGCAGTGCTTTATGGAATGCGGCCACTTTGCCGGCGACGATGCAACGCGCAGCGCGGCCTTCGTCGAGATGGCCAACGACCCCGGTCTCGATGCCGTGTGGTTCGCACGCGGCGGCTACGGGTCATGCCGTTTGCTTGAGGCGATCGTCCCGCAGCTCGGCGATGCGGCGCGCGACAAGATCTATCTCGGATACAGCGACGTCGGCGCCATTCTCGGCGCTCTCTATGCGCGAGGGTTCGCCCGCGTCGCCCATGGCCCGATGACCGCCGACGTCACCCGCGAGGGCGGTCAGGCGGCGGTGGTGCGGGCGCTGCGCTACCTGACGGCCCGCGACACGTCCGGGCTGGAGCCGTCTGTCAGCGATACCAACAAGACCGCCGCGTTCAACATCGCGATCCTGAGCCATCTGCTCGGAACGCCGCAGCAACCCGACCTCGCAGGACATGTTCTCATGCTGGAGGAGGTTTCGGAGTACATGTACCGGATCGACCGGTACATGTTTCACATCACCGCCAACCCGGAGATCCGAAAGGTCGCGGGTATCAGGCTGGGGCGTTGCAGCGACGTACCCGAGAACGACCGGGAGTTCGGCCAGGACGAGGAGCAATGCATACGGCACTGGTGCACGCTCTCCGGCATTCCCTATCTCGGCCGCGCCGACATCGGCCACGATATCGATAACAAGATCGTGCCGTTCGGGGCCGTCCCGCCCGGCTGGTAACGCCCGCGCGATCGCGATAGGTTCCCCGTCAAACACCAAACATGATCCGAGGAGTACCCCGATGACGTCACATGCCGCGAAACTGCGCGCCCTGCTGTCCGAAGACACCTGCCACATCATGCCGTGCTGCTGGGACGGGTTGAGCGCGAAAATGATCGCCGATGCCGGCTTCGGGTTCACCTTCATGTCCGGCTTCGCGGTTTCGGCCTCGCGCATCGGTCTGCCGGATACCGGACTCATCTCCTTCGGCGAAATGCTCGATCAGGGCCGCAACATCTGCGCCGCGACACCAATACCGGTGATCGGCGACGGCGACACCGGCTACGGCAACGCGCTCAATGTGCGGCGCACGGTCGAGATGTATGCGCGCGCCGGGTTCGCGTCCGTCATGATCGAGGACCAGGTCGCCCCGAAACGCTGCGGACATACCAAGGGCAAGCTGGTGGTCGAGCGCGAAGAGGCGTTCAACCGCATCAAGGCGGCGGTGGACGCGCGCGACGCAGGCGCCGACATCATGATCCTTGCCCGCACCGATGCCCGCCATGGCCACGGCCTGCAGGAGGCCATCGACCGGGCCAAGGCCTTTACCGATCTCGGTGCGGACATCCTGTTCGTCGAGGCGCCACAGACAATCGAGGAGATGGCGCAGGTGACGCGGGAGGCACCGGGCATTCATATGGCGAACATGGTCGAGGGCGGCGCCACGCCGATCCTCTCAAGCGATGAACTGCACGAGCTCGGATACAATTTCGCGGCCTATCCCCTCACCCTCCTGTCCGCCGCCATGCGCGCCATGGCGGAGGCGCTGCGTGACTTCAAACAGGAGAAGCATCCGGGCAATTTGCTGCTCGAATTCGAGGAGCTGCGGCGGATCGTCGGTTTCGAGGACTACTATACGGCCGAGCAGGACTACACCGACAGCCGCAATTGAGTCGGAAGCCGTGTTACTTGATGCCGATCTCGGCGTAGGGCTCGTTCTTCAGGACACGGTCGAATTCCATCCGCGTCAGGTCGATCGTCCGGTATGCGCCATGGAGCGCGAGTTCCGACAAGGCCCGACCGACGGCCGGCGCATGCATGATGCCGTGGCCGGAAAAGCCGCAGGCCGTCAGCAGGTTCTCGTGACCATTGGAGTAACGCCCGATGATCATGTTGCCGTCGAGCATGTTCTGCGCGTAGTGGCCCGCCCAGGTGCGCTCGAGTCTGATGGCTTCGAATTTCGGTACCATGTTCGCCAGCAACTGCCACACCGTGTCCTCGAAGTAGGTCGCGAAGTACCCGCGGTCGACGTCCCAGTTGAACCCCGGCTCGATGTCCCAGCTCGGTCGGCCGCCGGCGAAGCCATCGCCTTCGGGACGGAAGAAGGCCCCGCTGTCGTCCTTGACCAGGGGCAAGGGCTCGATGTCGTCGGCACAGCGCCAGAAATGCTGCACCCGGCACATGGGAAACACGGGCAGCTCGGCGCCGGTCATGGCCGCAATCTCGCCGACCCAGGCCCCGGCAACGTTGATGAAACACCCGGCCTCCAACTTTCGCCCTGACTCCAGTTCGGCACCGGTGACGGCGGTCGGCGACGTCTCAAGCGAGACGACCTTGTCCTTGAGGAATTCGACACCCAGGCTCTGCGCCTTCTTGCGGAATCCCGTAAGCGCCGCATGCGGATCGATCCAGCCGTCTTCGGGCGAGTGGCAGGCCAGCGCCACGTTCTCGGTGCCGATGGAGGGAAACCGTGCCCGCAGCGCGTCAACGTCAAGCAGTTCGGCGGGCACGCCCTCAGCCGACTGCGTCTCGAAATTCCGGGTCAGCGCATCGGAGCCATGCGAATCGGTCAGGAACAGATAGCCCTGCCTGCGAAAGGCGATGTCAGCGGGATCGTCGTCGGTCGCCATGGTCTCCGTGAAGTCCGCGAAAAAATCCAGGCTGAACTGGGACATGCGGATGTTTTCCGGCCGCGACATGAGCCGCCGCACCCCGCCCGCGCCCGCCGGCGTCGCCGCTTTTTCATAGGTGGCGTCGGGTTCGATCACGACAATCTCGCCGGCGTTGCCGGCGATCGCGAGAAAATACGCGGCGGCGCTGCCGATGATCCCTCCGCCGATTATGGCGACGTCACACTTCATGCATTTGATCCCCGTTCCCTACGCCTCGACTATAGGCAGCATTTCGTCAAGCGCATCGAGTTTTCCGGAGGTGTAGTTCGACCGCCATGCGAGGAGCGTGTCGATCCTGGCGAACCGGCCGCCCAGCGGATAGCGAGTGAACTCCCCCTCGCTCGACACGCAATCCAGAACCGATTGCGGCACAACCGCGTAGCCGGTGCCAGCCGACACGCATGCCAGGATCGCGAGATAGGATCCGACCGACAGGATCTGGCCCGGCGCGATCTCGCATTCGCGCAGCCAGTCCTGCAGATAGCGCCGATAGGCGCAGCCCTCCTCGAAGGCGACGATCGTCCTGCCGCTGATCTCGCGCGCATTGCCGATGGGCGGGAAGTCCCGCGGCGCGACGAGAACGAGCTGTTCGCGGAACACGGGCCGGGTGGAGATTTTTTCGAAGGAAACCGGTTCGGCAATGAAGGCCACTTCGACGTCGAAATTCATCAGCCGCTCGATCAGTCCGCCGGCCGTATCCGTTTCAAGCTGGATTTCCACGTCCGGATAAAGCCCGTGATAGCGCGACAGGATGGCCGGAAGACGCGACGCCGCAGTGCTTTCCATAGTGCCGACACGGAACATGCCGCTCGGCTTGCGCTCATTGAGCGCTTCCGACGCTTCCCGGGAGAGATCGAGCAGGCGCTCGGTATACGACAACAGGAGCTCGCCATCAGCGGTCAGGTCGAGCCCCCGGCTCTGGCGCAAGAAGAGATCCTTGCCGATCTGGGCCTCGAGCTGCCTGATGCGGGTGCTGACGTTGGACTGCACACGGTTGAGCTTGGCGGCAGCCTTGGAAATGCTGCCTTCCGTGGCAACGGCACGGAAAATCTCCAGCGCGCGAAGGTCAAGGTTCTGCATTGTCCCATCTCGAAATGAGAATTGAACTATCATTATAATTCATTTTTTTTGATATCTTGCAAGGCCTAGAGTTGCATCACGAAAACCATACGGATGCAGCCTAGCCATGACTCCAACCCCCGCAACTCTCCGCCTGACGCTGGCAGGGCTCGGCGCGCTCGCCCTTGCCATGGGCGTCGGGCGGTTTGCCTTCACGCCGCTGCTTCCGATGATGGAGCACGATGGGCTGATATCGGTCGCCGGGGGCGGCTTGCTCGCATCGGTTCATTTCGTCGGCTACTGGGTCGGCGCGTTGCTGGCGGCAAAGCTGACCGTCGCGCCGGGCACCGTGCTGCGGCTGTCGCTTGCGGCGATCGCCGTCGCCACCGTCGGCATGGGGGTGACCGCCGAATTGCCCGTCTGGCTCGCCCTGCGCTTCCTGGCGGGCGTGTGCAGCGCGTTCACGCTGGTGCTCATCAGCAATCACGTGATCAAGGCCCTGCAGGCGCGTGGGCGGACGGAACTCCAGGGCTGGGTTTTCTCAGGCGTCGGCGCCGGCATCATGGTCACCGGGCTCGCGGTTCTGGCGTTGATGGCGGAGGGTGCGGGAAGCGCGGCGAGCTGGCAGGTCATCGGTATCGTGTCACTGCTTGCGGCAATCGTTATCGCCCTGGCGTTCGGCCGAAGTTTCTCGGGCCAAACAGCAACACCCGTGGCATCGGATGCTCAGCGTTCACCGCTGGCATGGACGGCGATCATTGCCTATGGCGCCGCCGGTATCGGCTACATCATTCCCGCGACCTACCTGCCTGTGATGGCGCGGGACATCATCGACGCGCCGCTCATCTTCGGCTGGAGCTGGCCGGTGTTCGGCGCCGCCGCTTTCATTTCGACGCCGCTTGCGATCCGCGCCGGACGTTTCCTCTCCAATCGCCAGATCTGGACGGCAAGCCAGTTTGTGATGGCCGCAGGGCTGTGTCTGCCGGCGCTGGTGCCGCATGTCGGCGCGGTCATCATTGCCGGCATCTGCGTCGGCGGCACGTTCATGGTCATCACCATGGCCGGCATGAAGGACGCCCACCGCGTCGCTTGCGAGGCGGACGTCCAGCGCCATATCGCGGTCATGACCGCTGCCTTCGCGACCGGCCAGATGATCGGCCCCGTCGTCGCCGGCTGGGCGTACGCCGCGACCCAGTCGTTCGCCGCGCCCTTGCTGCTTGCGAGTGCCGCGCTTGCGCTGACCGCCGCCGCGCTGACCCGCCGGACGCAAAAACTGGAGACCGTTGAACAATGAGACTCTTTCTCAACGCAGCGTCGCCTTTTGCACGACTTGCCCGCGTCTTGCTAATTGAGACCCGACTGGACGGCGATGCCGAACTGGTTTTCATCGACCCGTGGAAAGCGGATGGCAAGCTGCTCGCCGTAAATCCGGCGGCGAAGATCCCGGCACTCGCCCTCGATAACGGGACCAATCTGATCGAAAGCGCGTGCATTGCCGACTACCTGGTTCATCGTTCCGGCAACGACCGGCTTTCACCATTGAATGGCGCGCAGCCGGGCCTTCGCATGGAAATGCTCGGCCTTGGACGGGCCGTTATGGACTGCGCGTTCGGCAGCGTTATTCAGGAACGGTTCTCACCGGGATCTCCGCTCATTGTGCGGTGGCTGGCGGCATTACCGCGGATTGCCGACAGGCTCGATGCGCTCTATGCGCAGGCGAGCGAAGATGAGGAATGCGATCTCGCCGACCTGACGGCAGCCGTCGCGCTCGACTATGTCAGTTTCCGGCTCGGCAACCTCGACTGGACCTACGGGCGCCCCTACCTGACCGCGCGCATGGACGTCATCGGCAGGCGCGCGTCGCTCAAGACCACGCGCCCCGAATAGCTTGGGCCAGGGCTCAGGCCTCAAAGCCGCATCAACCGGCTCCGTTCGACGCAAGCCTAGCTGCACTTGGAAAACCCGCAGGCGCGGCAGGTGTGGCACCCTTCCTGAAACACCAGGGCCGGCTGGTTGCATTTCGGGCAGTAGCGCATGTCCCTGAGCCGCTCCGCGGGGGCGGTGTCCTCGTCCGGGCCATCCTCTTCCTCGTCATCGGTGTCGTCCGGCACGATGCGCTCGGCCGGAGTGATGAAGCCGATATCGATCATGTGGCGCTCGATCACGCCGCCGATGGCCGCCAGCAGGCTCGGCACGTAGCGCCCGTCCATCCATTGCCCGCCACGCGGATCGAACACGGCCTTGAGCTCCTCGACCACGAAAGACACATCGCCACCGCGCCGGAACACGGCGGAAATCATGCGGGTCAGCGCCACCGTCCACGCATAGTGCTCGAGGTTTTTCGAGTTGATGAAGATCTCGAACGGGCGCCGGCGGTCATCCTGAATGATGTCGTTGAGCGTCACATATATGGCGTGGTCGGAATCGGGCCATCTGAGCTTGTAGGTGAAACCTGGCAGCGTTTCCGCCCGCTCGAGCGGTTCCGACATGTAGACGACCTCGCCATTGGTCGCCGCCGCATGCTCCGCCGGCGGCAGCGGCACGGCAACGGGCACTTCCACTGCGGTCAGCGGCAGGCTTTCCTGGCGTTCCTCGCGCGCGCGCGCCGGCTCTGCATCGGTCTGCGTCGACAGCACCGACCCGGTGATGGGATTGGGCCGGTACGCCGTGCAGCCCTTGAGGCCCATTTCGAAGGCGCGTTCGTAAAGCGGCCTGAACTCGTCGAACGGCATGTCCTCGGGACAATTCACGGTCTTGGAGATGGCGCTGTCGACGTGCACCTGCAGCGCCGCCTGCATACGCAAATGCTCGTCGGGCGCCAGGTCGTTGGTGGTGACGAAGGCCTTGGGCAACGGCGCGTCGAGCCCGAACATGTGCCGAAACAGCCGGTGCGCGTAGTCTTCCACATGTTCCTCGACGCGGGTTCCGTCCTTGGCCAGGACCTTGCGCGTATATCTGAAATCGAACACCGGCTCGACGCCGCTCGAGACGTTGCCGGCGAGGAGCGAGATCGTGCCTGTCGGCGCGATCGATGTGAGCAGGCCGTTGCGCAGCCCGAGTGCGGCAATCGTCTTGCGGACGTCCTTATCGAGACGCTGGATGTACGGCGATGCCAGATACTCATGCGCATCGAACAACGGGAACGGGCCCTTCTCCGCCGAAAGTTCGGCGCTGGCGAGGTAGGCGGAACGCTCGATGAGCGCCATCCATTTCCGCGCGGTCTTGGCGGCCTTTTTCGAGCCGTATCGCTGCCCGCACATGATCAGCGCATCGGCAAGACCGGTGACGCCGAGGCCGACGCGGCGCTTCGCCTGTGCCTCGCGGCGCTGCGCTTCAAGCGGGAAGTTGGAGACATCGATCGTGTTGTCGAGGAACCGGACCGCGACCGGCACCAGCTTGGCGAGCCGTTTTTCATCGAGCGCCGCGTCGTCGGTGAAGGGACGGCGCACAAGGCGCGCCAGGTTGATTGAGCCGAGCAGGCAAGCGCCTTGCGGCGGCAAAGGCTGCTCGCCGCACGGATTCGTCGCGTAAATGGTCTCGCAATAGCGCAGCGGATTGAGGCTGTTGATGCGATCGATGAAGATCACGCCCGGCTCCGCATAGTCGTAGGCGCCGTGCAGAATCCTGTTCCAGAGCTCGCGCGCGCCGACCGTCTTGTAGACCTTGCCGCCGAACGTCAGGTTCCAGTCGCCGTCCGCCTTCACGGCGTCCATGAAATCGTCGGTCACGAGCACCGAGAGGTTGAACATGCGCAGTCGTGCCGCGTCGGCCTTAGCCGAAATGAAATCCTCGATGTCCGGATGGTCGCACCGCATCGTCCCCATCATCGCGCCGCGCCGCGTGCCCGCCGACATGATGGTGCGGCACATCGCGTCCCAGACATCCATGAAACTGACTGGCCCGGACGCCTCCGCGCCGATGCTCGCGACATGAGCGCCCCTGGGGCGAAGGCTGGAGAAATCATGGCCGATGCCGCCGCCCTGCTGCATCGTCAGCGCGGCCTCTTTGACATTCTCGAAGATCGAGCCGAGATCGTCCTCGATCAGGCCCATCACGAAGCAGTTGAACAGGGTTACGTTGCGGCTCGTGCCGGCGCCGGCGATGATGCGTCCGGCCGGAAGGAACGCGTAGTCCGCGAGCGCGTTCTCGAACCGTCGGGTCCAGCGCGGGCGGTCGGATCGCCGCTCGGCGCGTGCGATCGCCGTCGCGACCCGCGACCACGTATCGGCGAGCGTTGAGTCCACAGGCGTGCCGTCTTCGCGCTTGAAGCGGTACTTCATGTCCCAGATTTCTCGCGAAATCGGGGAGTCAACCTGGAACTCTTTGCTCATTACAAACTTGGCGTCGGGGGAACCGATACACCTTTCAATGTATGGGGCACCGGCTTGCCGGTCAATGAAATGTTCGCATTATGTTCCATAATGCGCGGGCATCTCTAAGGTTTGGTTAGCGAAGGCCCTAAAGCGGTTCCAGAAACCCGACCGAAATCAGGGATTGCGAAATCTCGATGATGACCTGTTCGCCGGCCTCCGGAAACGCTTTTGCCAGGTCGTCACGCGCGAAATGGTCCCGCTCGAGCATCCAATCGACCATTCCGGACCCGTCGCCCGGCAGGTTGGCGCTCCCCTGGGGCGTCGTCACCCGCCAGTCCGATCCGCGCCGTACGACGCGCACGCCGCGCCCGCGCACACGGTAACGCGACAGCGGTTTCGGCACGGCCACGCTCGAAAGTACCGAGAACGCCTTGCGGCGCTGGTCTTCCCGGAACTGGCTGCCGATATCGGGCTGCTGGAGCAGTTGCACCAGGCTGTCACGCAGGGCGGCAATGCGCGCGTCGTGGTCGGCCGCCGCATCGTGGGGCGGCATGGGCTTGCGGAACAGCGGTGCTTCATCGAGGCCGTCGACCACCCAACGCATGAAGTCAAGGCCGGTGGGCTGTGTCGTGCCATAGGACAGGTGCAGGCAGTTCTCCGTCGAAGCGAGCGCGTCGTGATAGACGCCCTTGGGAAGATAGAGCAGGTCGCCGGGGTTGAGTTCCACCTCCATGGCCAGCGCGCCCTTGGCCTTGTCGTGATAGTCCGGCGGGAAGCTCGTATGGTTGAACCCCGGACGCTCCATCGGCCCGTCGAACCGCCCCTCATAGACTCGCCACGTCTTCCTGCCTTCAATGTGGATCGCGAACACGTCCATGGAGTCGAAGTGCGAGGGAAACGCCTGATGCTCGCTCTGGGAACAATAGGCGTTGCAGGACACGCGAAAGCCCGTCGCCATCTGGATCGCCTCCGAGGCCGCACGCAGGCCCGGCGTCAGCGTTTCAATGAGATCGAGAACGATCGATGCCCCGCGATCAAGATAGGGCACCACCCTTTCCGATGCGGGCTGCATGATGCGTGCGCCATCACGGCTCGCGGCCGGCTCGCAGAACTCGGCGGCCGGTATCCTCTTGCCGTCGAGAACCAGGTTGAACGACCGGTCTGACCAGATCGACGTGCGGTGCAACAGGTCGTTGAAGTCATCCCACGAACAGATCTCCGCCACCTTTTCCGGGCTGCCCGGAACGTGCAGCGGTTTCCGGTCGTAATACGTCTCGAAGAACTCATCGACGCCGATCGGGTCCAACAGGTCTTTGAAGGTTATGGCTGGTGCGGTCATTGTTCCCCCCAAAACATTCACGCACAGACATCATTCTACGCTCGGCCGCCGGCTGCAAGGCTTCTACGCATCGGTGCGCAATCCCAATCGTTTGGCGGCGTCGGCGGGAATCGGCGGCGGATCAGGCGCCTGCGCCGCCTCGACAACCAGCGCATCGGATGCCGTTTCGATCGCGCTTTCCAGACGGCGGGCGAAATCCTTGCGCGGCAGTCCCGCCGGGATCGGCTCCAGGAACTCGACAATGATCTTGCCGGGGTAGCGCCGCAGACTGCGCCGCGGCCAATAGAGCCCCGAGTTGAGGGCCACGGGACAACACGGGACGCCGAGCCGGTCATACAGATAGAGCGCGCCCGGCTTGTATGCCGGCGGCGCACCCGGTTCGCGCCGCGTACCTTCCGGAAAAATCAGAACCTGGCGACCCGCGGCCACCCGGTCGGCCGCGTCCCGCGCCATCTGGCGCAATGCAGACGCCGCCGCGCCGCGGCGCACGAAGATCATGCCGAACTTGGCGGAGAACCAGCCATAGAACGGGATCCACATGAGCTCGCGCTTCATGATGATGGCGGGATCGTGGAGCAGCGGCACGAGCGCAAACGTGTCCCATGCAGACTGGTGTTTCGAGGCGACGAGAACCGGACCGTCGGGAAGGTTCTCCCGGCCGCGCACCTCGAGCCCCGTTCCGACGATCCTGTCCAGCAGCCACACGCACGTCCTGCCGTGCGCCGCAAGGCCCGCCATCGCCCACGATCGGGGGCAGAGCAGTAGCCAGCTCCCGAGCACAAGAAAAAGCACGCTGACAATGTAGAAGACGACGACGTAGACGAGCGCACGAACCATGGCGTCCTATTCCCGTGCAGACCCGGTCGGCATCAGTCGCTCTTGGCCGAGGAATGCGCGCTGCTGCCGAAACCGGCGCTCGAGGCGATCCTCTCGCCGGCATATCGTGTGAGCGCGCCGAGATATTTCACATACTCGCTGATCAGAAGACGCATGGTTCCGGCATGCGACCACCAGTTTTCGATACGGAAATTGCGCGAAACCACGGGGTGGGGAACGAGGTGCACATCCGGCATGGCGCGGGCGAACTCGACCAGGGTTCGCGGCATGTGATAGGCGCTCGTCACGACGATGAGCGAATTGAAGCCGTGCTTTGCCGCCCAGTCCTTGGTCTCCGCGGCGTTGCCTGTCGTATCAAGCGCCGCATGGTCGAGATCCACGCAGCACGGAAAGAACTCATTGCCGCGCGGCACCATGTCCTGCAGTTGCTGAGCATTGGTCGACGGATTGACCCCGGTTATGAGCAGGCGCTTCGCCTGGCCGTCCGCGAGCAACCGGACCGCTTCACCGATGCGGTCCTTGCCCCCCGTCAGCGCGACAATGCCGTGGGCTGCCTGCGGCACGCCCGTGTCGCGCTTGATCGTGTTCGCGAAGACGATGAACCCGCCCACAACCAGGATGCCGGCGACGAGAGCGCCCGCCACGGCAAACTGGATCAAACGGATGAATGCGGCCATGTCTGGTTCCGGAACACTCTGTTTCCTAGCAGTTTGTCGCAAAACCGCCGAGAACTACATGCCTTAAACATACCGCCTGAGTGAGGCGAATTGGCAGTGAAAACGTGTTCACCTTACTCGTATGACTTCAGGATACGGTAGACGCCGTAACGCGAGGTGAGCATACACAGACTGGCGACGACGACCACAACGACGCCGAAGAGAAGATAGCCCTCCCAGTCGAGTGCGGCCGACCCGACGAGTTGCCTGAACTCTTCGGCCGCCAGGCCACCGCCGCTGAGAAGCCGCATCACGATCGGCAGCATGAGAAACATGAGGGTGGCGCCGAGCGCACCGACGAGCCCCGCGCGCACGCCGATATTGAGGAAATGCTTCTCGAATTCGTGGGCGATGAACTTCTCCTGGGCGCCGACGAAGTGCAGAACCTCGATAATCTCGCGGTTTGACGCCATCGCGCTTTTCGTTGCGGACACGATGCTCGCGACCGTCGCGGCGGCAACGAATGCCAGAACGGACACGCCGCCGAGGAACAGGGATCGCGTCAGCGTCCTCAGTTCGGCCTGCCAGCGCCGGTGGTCATCGAGCGTCACGCCCTTGAAATTGCTCTCAAGCGCCTGGCGCACGCCGGCCAGGTCGGGCGGATCGGAACGGCTGATCTCGACGGCGATCAGGCGCGGCACGGGCAAGGAGGTCAGTTCGTTGGACGATCCGAGCCAGGGCTCGAGCAAGGCCGCGGAGTCCTCTACGCTGAAAGGGCTGACTTTCACGATGCCCGGCTGCTTGGCAAGGAACAGGGCAACGAGCGTCACCTTCTTCTCAAGTTCCGGCTCGTCTTCCGGGCTGACCTGCACGGTGATTTCGCTGGCGATATCGGAAAACCAGTCATTGGCGGCTTCGTTCACCATATAGACGGCGCCGGCCGTGAGACAGGCGAGAAAGCACATGATCGCGATCACGACCGTGAGCGCGCGGCCGGCGACGGACGCAGGCTGAACGATCGGCGCCGACCCGCCGTTGACCGACCTGCCGGCGAGGCCATGCAGCACCGCCAGCCATGGGCTGCGTTTGGCGAGCGCGTTCCAGCGTGCGCCGATCCTGTCCAGGCTATCGAATTTCCAAGTGTCCTTCATCAATCACCAGGCGTGGAGCGTCGCATTGCTCCATCAGTTGGAAGTCGTGGGTCGCGATGATGACCGAAGTGCCGAGCCGGTTCAATTCGATGAACAGCCGGAGAAGGCGGTTTGCCATGTTCGGGTCAACGTTGCCGGTGGGTTCGTCCGCCAGAAGCAGTTCCGGCTTTGCAATCACCGCACGCGCGATGGCCACCCGCTGCTTCTCGCCGCCCGAAAGGACCTCCGGATACGCCGTCATCCGATCGCCGAGACCGACCCACTTCAGCAGGTCCGTCACGTCGTCACGATACGAGTCCTGGCTCTTGCCGAAAACCCGCAGGGGCAGCGCGACGTTTTCCCAGGCGGTGAAATGCTCGAGCAGCCGGAAGTCCTGGAACACGATCCCGATGCGGCGGCGCAGGTCCGAACGCTTTGACGGCGGCAGGTTGGCGCAGTCCTCGCCGAACAGGTGAATCCGGCCGCGGCTGGGGCTGAGCGACATGAACAGCAGTCGCAGCAGCGATGTTTTGCCGGCACCGGACGGTCCGGTGAGGAAGTGAAACGAACCCGGCACGAGGTGGAAGTTGATATCGCGGAGCACCTCGGGTCCGAGCCCGTATCGCAAGCCGACATTCTCGAAACGAATCAAATGAGCAGTCCCGGTCCCAAGCTGCGTTCAACGTAAGGCCTTTATGCTGGACACATTCTGCCGTATCAACGCATTTCACGCTATTTCGGGAACGCCGCCACAGAGACAGGTTACGCACCAGCACACCGGAAACCGATACCCTATGATCATCGAATGTCCAAATTGCGAGACCCGCTACGAGATCCCGGTTGACCTTCCGCCGGAGGGCCGGAAAGTGCGCTGTTCGTCCTGCAATCACGTGTGGCAGGCGACGCGGGAAAACCAGCCGAAGCCCGAGGACCTGTCACCCGGCTTCGACGATGACGAAATTGTGTTCAAGGAAGAGCCCGCGGCCAAGGAAAACCTGAACGAGGCCGGGGAGAGCACAAGGGAAAAGACGGACGACCCGGACCCCCAGGGCGACGACGCTTTCAGCGAGCAGGCCATGGAGAACGCTTTCTCCGCCGCCATGGATGAAGCGGCGACGGAACAGGCGAAGGAGGATGCGCCGGCGAAAGGCGCCGCCGATGACGAGGTCGAAGCCGGCGACCTTGTGCCGAAGCGTGAAAGCCAGCCGATCGTCATCGGCAAGGCGAAACGGAGAAATACCGGGGTTGCGGGACCCGTCGCCGCTGGATGGGCGGCGCTTGCACTGTGTGTCGTCGCACTCGCGGCCTACGTCTACTTCCAGCGCGTCGACGTGGTGCGCGCCCTGCCGGGAGCCGCCGCGGCGTACGAGCGCGCCGGCCTTCCCGTCAACGTCCGCGGGCTGGAATTCGACAAGGTGGCCTATTCCTGGGAGAGCAGCGGGGGGCGCCAGGTGTTGGAGGTCTACGGCGAAATCGTCAATGTGTCCTCTGAACCTCTGAAGGTGCCGACGGTCGTGTTCGGACTGCGGACGAAAGAGGGGGTCGAGGTCTACCAGTGGGCGGCGGATGTCAGATCCGAGCTTCTGCCGCCGAGCGAACGGTCGGTATTCTCTGCACAGATTCCCACACCACCGAAATCGATCCGCGACGTTCTGGTGCGCTTTGCGAAGATCCGTTGACCGGAGACGGGCATGAGCAGCGCAGCGCCGCCGGATCCTCGCATGGAAGTGCTGTTCGATGCGGAGACGATCGCGTCACGCATTGAGCAGCTCGCCGCGGAAATAGCCGACGCGGCTTTTTCCGATCTCCTGATCGTTCCGATTCTCAAAGGCAGCTTCATGTTCGGCGCCGACCTGTTGCGCGCGCTTCAGGCCACCGGACAGAAGCCTGAGGTCGATTTCATATTCCTCTCAAGCTACGGCAAGGGAACTCAGTCGTCCGGACGCGTCGAGGTTCTGCGTGAACCGGAAGCGGACATGAAAGGCCGCGACGTGCTGATTGTGGACGACATTCTCGAATCGGGGCGCACACTTGCCTTTGCCAAGGACCTCATGATCGCGCGCGGCGCACGACGGGTCGCAACCTGCGTGCTTCTCGACAAGCCGGTCGACCGCGCCGTCGACATCGCGGCGGATTTCCGCGGGTTCGATTGTCCGAACGTGTTCGTCGTCGGATATGGCATGGATCTCGCCCATCGCTATCGGGAGTTGCCATATGTCGGGCGAATCATGTGAAATCCGGACGTGAGTCCATGATTCGTGGTCTTACGGGACGAGCGGGGTCGATATGGCACGCATTCTCCTGGCAGAAGACGATGTCGCGGTATGCGATTTCGTGCGCCGCGCGCTCGAGATGGACGGTCATGACGTCGTTCCGGTGCACGACGGCGGAGAGGCTCTGGAGCGGCTGATGTCACCTCTCGAGGAGTTCGACATGCTGCTGTCGGACATTCGCATGCCCGTTGTCGACGGCGTCGCCCTGGCATTGCAGATCGCGCGCGACAAGCCGGAACTGCCGATTCTGCTGATGACCGGTTATGCGGAGCATCGCGACCGGGCCTATGGCCTTGAAAGCCTGATCCGCGGGATCGTGCAAAAGCCGTTCACGCTCGCGCAAATCCGCGAAGAGGTGAATGCGGTCCTCGGCACGACGGCATCCGCCGCCTGATCGCGGCCGACACCCTTCCGCGCCTGCCTGCCGCCTTGCTTTAAAACTGCTTGATGAGCCGCTCGAGATAGTCGAGTTCCAGCATCGGCCGGGATGGTTCGCCCAGCCTGCGGCGCAGCTCCTCTAGGATTTCGCGCGCCCGCTGGATGTCGATCTGATCGGGTACCTTGACCGAGGTTCCGAGATCGGGCCCCTGCGTGCGTTCGGGGCGCCCCAGGGGATCCTTGTTGCGCTGACCGCCCTGTCCCATGCGCGACGCCAGGCTCTGGAGGATCTGCTCGGCCATCGAGCGCGTGCCCTGCCGCAGCCGGTCAAGCGCCAATGTCTGCTGCTGCACGGCGCGGCCGAGGTTCTCCTCGTTGAGCGCCCGCTCCGATTCGCGCATGGCCTGGCCCGCACCCTCGAGTTCGTCCGACGGGCGGGCGCCCAGTGTCCTGAGCTGCTCCAGCAGGCCGTCGAGGCGATCGCGGATGCCACCCTGTTGGTTGGACAAGGCGCCATAGCGGCCGCTGCCGCGGCCCTGACCCTGTTGCTGGCCTTCGCCGCGTCCCTGCTGGCCTTGCTGGCCCTCGCCGAAACGACCCTGCTGGCCTTCCTGGCCCTGACCCTGCCGGCCTTGCTGGCCTTGCTGACCCTGACGGCCCTGCTGGCCCTGGCGACCCTGTTCGCCAAACCGTTGTCCGAGACCCTCGTCACGCCGGGCCTGGCGGCCATCGCGCCCTTCCTGGCCTTCGCTGCGGCGCTGCTCGTTGAAAGTCTCGTCGAGCAGTTTCTGCTGACGCTGGATCACTTCGCCGAGCCCCTGCACCATGTTCATCATCTGCTGGCTTTGCGAATTCGGATTCGCCTGCCCCATCTGCAGGCGCTGCATCATGTCCGAGAGTTGATCGAGCATCCGCTGCGCCATCTCCCTTGAACCGGTCTTGGCCAGGTTCTCGATATCGCGAAGCATCTGCTCCAGATCCTTCGGGCTCAACATCTGCTGCTGACCGAGGCCCTCGGGCATCTGGGCAAGGTTGCCGTTTTGCCGCGCCTTCTCGGCCATCGCCTGCAGGAAGCGGTTGAGCGCCTCGCGCAGCTTGTCCATCAACCGCGCGATTTCCTGCTCGGAGGCGCCGTTTTCGAGCGCCCGGCGCAACTCTTCCTGGGCCGCGCGCAGATCGGCCTCGGCCTGCGGCAGATCGCCATCTTCGACCCGCAGGGCGAGATCCCAGAGCTGACCGGCAACGCTCTTCAAACCCTCGGCGGTCTTGTCATTGCGCAGCCGGTAACGGGCGGAACGCATGCCGAGATAGAGCACCTTGTCCTTGATGAAACGTTCCGGCGCGATCGTCAGCGCCGAGAGGGCGCGGATGACCGGCTCCCGGTTGTCCGGGTTGCGAACAAGGTTCTTGCGCTGCTCGACCAGCGCCTTGGCCATCGGCTTGGTGAACCGGCGCTCCGGAAGCACCATCTCGTAGGCCTCGCTCTTGCCTTCCTGACCCGCATGGTCGCGCGCAACCAGGGTCATGACGACTTTCAGACCGGCCCATGGATGGGAGGTGAGGTCCTTGAATGTCTTGGCCTCCGCCGCCTTGGCGTTGGCGCGCGGCAGGGTGAGCGGAATGTGCGGCGGTTCGAATGCGCGTATCGCTTCATTCGCTTCCGCGTCATTTGCGGCTTCGTCCTGATTCTCGTTCGAGTCGGTCCCGGCGGCGGCGTTTTGCTCCGTGCCCGTCGGCGCCAGCACGAATCGCGCCTCCGCACCGGCGACGCCGTAGTCGTCCTGCACGCGATACCCGAACCGGATGGCGCCGCGCGGCGACCGCGTGGGTTCATCGGTCAGCCCGATCAGCGGTGCCTGGTCCTTGATGACGTCGAAGCTCCAGGTGGTGCGCGGGATGCCGCCGGATCCGACGATGATGCTCACCGGTTCCTCGATCGTCACCTTGTATTCCGCGAGTTGCTCGTCGCTGCTCGCCGGTTTGAGCGTTTCGTTCCCGCCGTCGGCCTTGCCCTGCACCTGCACAACCGGGCGCTTGCCCTCTCGGCCGTTGATGCGGATCAGCAGCAGGCTCTTCTCCGGCGCCGTAACCTGTCGGATCGATTGTCCTTCATCGGTCCCGTCGGCGAGGACGATCGGCGGCTTGCCGGTATAAACGGGCGGCGTCACCCAGGCATCGACACGAAATGGCGAAACCGTCTCGGGCGGCTCGAACGCAACGGCGGTGACGAGGCGCTGCCAGGACGAACCGCCGGCGACGGTGAACCCGACGACAAGGAGGATAAGCAGGGCCGCGCGCAACGCATACGGATCGACGCGGCCGAGACGCGGATGCGGCCATCCGGCCCGCAGCCGCTTGAGCGTCGACGCCAGGCGGGCGCGATGTCGCTGCCACAAGGCGCGCTGGTCGGCGTCGGCGCTCTCGGAGAGTTCATCCTCGAACGAGGTCGCCGGCCGGTGCTTGACGCCGGAAACCTGCTCGAGACGCCGCAACGCGTCCTCGCGGGTGGGCCAGCGCACCCGCGCCAATGGCACGAGCGATCCCAGAAGTGCGAACACGAACAGAACGAGGCCCGCCTGGTGCACCAGCGGCACCATCAAGGCCCAAAGATCGAACAGCGTGAGCAGCAAAAACAGCCCGGCGACGGCGAACGGCCACAGCAAAGCGCGCCAGACCTCCTCGAAAAGGAGGACGGCGCGGGCAACGCGAACCTTGCGCTCGAGGATTCGCGGCGCATCCTGCAACGGGTCGCGGGCGGGCGACGTTTTTTCTCTTCCAGATCCGATCATGAGCGTCACGCTAGCACGCGCACTCCCTGCACTGCGAGTTGTTTTGCATTACTTGGACCACAGAATCCGCCGTTTTGTGGGCAGATCGCATCACGACTGGGTGAAATCGGCATGACAAAACGGCGATCGACGCCCCGGTCCGCTCCTTCCTCGACAGCGCTGATTTCGTCTAGGCGGCCGCCTCCATTCTGCGCTAGTCTCGGCTCTCGGGCGGGGACAAATTCCCGAAATCGATTGGCTTGCAACGCAGAGGGGTGCGTGTGTGATGTGGCGTATCTGTGGTTTCGTTTTGGGGGCAGGCCTTCTGGCGGCGACAATGCCGCATGAGGCGAGTTCACTTTCTCAAACTGTCGGTGTTTCGGGCGATGACGGACGTCATCAGACACGGATTGCTCAACGCAGGCCGTTGACAGAGAAGCAGAAATGCCAGGCCCTCAACCGTTGCCGGCGCAAATACACGATCTGCTATGACAAGCTCGTCAAGGCGCGCAAGAATATCGAAAAAAACAAGATCGAGTGCGTGAAGCCGTATCAGAAGTGCATCAATGCCAGCTTCAGCGGCATGGACTTCTTCTTCACGCGCTGGTTCAACCCGAACGTCCTCGACTGCCGCAAATATTCCGGCTGACGCCGAAACAGCTCGGTTTCGAAAGCAGCTTGCATGAGACGATTTGTCTGACTAAAGTCAGATAAATGGTTTCGCATGCCACAAACGATCTCGAACAGGTCCGCCGGTTCAACCGTACGGTGGCCCGGCGCATCGGCGTGCTCGACGAGCGCTTTCTGGGCCGTGGCCGGCCGTTCGGCGAATCCCGCGTATTGTTCGAGATCGGCGAGGACGGCATCGAGGTCCGCGAGCTGCGCGTCCGGCTGGGGCTGGACTCCGGTTATGCGAGCCGGCTGTTGCGGGCGCTGGAGAACGAGGGTCTGATCGAGACGACGGCCGCACCCAGCGACGCCCGGGTCCGGTTCGTATCGCTGACAGACAAGGGCCGGCGCGAGTGGAAGGAGATCGACCAGCGCTCCGACGGCGTCGCCAGGTCTATCCTCGAAGCCCTGGATCCCGAACGGCGCGCGGAACTGGTTTCCGCCATGAACCGCATTGAACGCCTGCTGCGCGCCTCGGCGGTGGTTATCGCGGCGGAGCCGGCGGACAGTGTTGTCGCGCGCTGGTGCCTGCAGCAGTATTTCGACCTGCTCGAGGCGCGTTTCGATGAGGGCTACGATCCGGCAAACGCGCAGCCGGCCGACGCACATGAATTCACGTCCCCGAAGGGCGCATTCCTGGTCGCCCGGGCCGCCGGTGAGCCGGTCGGCTGCGGCGCGCTGAAGACCGCCGCCGCCGGACTTGGCGAAATCAAGCGGTTGTGGGTGGCGGAGCGCGCCCGCGGCCTCGGCATCGGCCAGCGGCTTCTGGACGAACTGGAAAAGGCGTCACGCGAAATGGGCCACGCACGGATACGCCTGGACACGAACAAGTCCCTGACCGAAGCCCAGGCGCTCTACCTCAAAAACGGTTACGTCGAGGTCCCACCCTTCAACGACGACCCCTATCCGGACCACTGGTTCGAGAAGACGCTGCCCTAGACCCATCAGCTCCGGCGAACCGATCGGTCGAGCCAGGACAGCGCTGCGTCCAGCGTTTCGTGGGCATCATCGGGCGGCGGGTTCGTCTCTCTCAGCTTGAGCGTCGCGGCATAGCGCGCCCCGAGGGCGCTGGTGGTCGCGGCATCGAACCCGAGCGCGCGCAGTTGCGCCGTCGATTCCTCCATCTCGTGCATGCGCCGCTCGGCATGCAGAATGTGGGTCGTGATCAGCGACGCCAGCAGATCGGCGATGGGCCCGCTGTCGATGTCGCCGAGCGCGTCCAGCAGCCGGTCGCGAATGCCGAGATGCTCCGCCGCCGTCAGGCTCTCGATCGACAGGCACTCCAGCCCCTTGACGATGACCGAGCGCAGCAGCTTGAGCGCCACCGCATCACCCGGATTGCCGCCGTCGAGGATCTTGGGGGACGCCCCCATCAGTTCGAAGAACGCCTGCGCGCGTTCCGCCTGCTCGCCGGCGATCAGCACCGGTGTCCTGCCGCCCGTCAACGCGATCGCCCCCATGATGGCCACATCGACGAAATCCCGCCCGGCAGCGTCGAAGGCTTTTGCCGACGCCCGCAGGCTGTCCGGCGCGCCCGTCGACACGTCGATATAGACGCTGCCCTGCGACATGTGCGGCAGCACTTGTTCCGCCGCCTCTCCGCTCGCGCGTCCCGGCACCGCGGCGACGGCCAGGTCGCACGGGGCCAGCCAGTCGCCTTTCTCCAGATAAAGCGGCAGCCCAAGTTCCTGCGAAAGCGCCCCCGGACGGCCGTCCGAGATGATATCGCAGAGCGAGAGAGTCGCCCGGCCCTTAAGCGCGCGGGCATAAGCGCCGCCAACCTCGCCGCAACCGATGATTGCGATATGCATCAGACTGTCCTTCTTGCTCAATACCGGCCTGGCAGGTGCGCAGTCCGGGGCTTACCCGCAAGTCCTCAAAAGCCTCGCAATTTAGCCGTTTTGCCGTTGCGGTCAAACGCGTAAAGCACCCGGCGGAGCCCAGAAAACCGGCCAAAAAGAACATTTTCCCTTGAAATACTGACCAGTCAGTCATTATATCTTCTACCATGAGCAACACGACCTCACAGACGTCGGGCCCGTCGGCTGCCGCGAAACGCCGCCAGCCGAAGCGCCGCAAGGACGAACGTCCCGAAGAAATCGTCGAGGCGGCGCTGCAGGAGTTCGCCGAAAAAGGCTTCGCCGGCGCGCGGCTCGAGGACGTGGCGTCCCGCGCCGGGGTGAGCAAGGGTCTTCCCTATCTCTACTTCAAGACCAAGGAAGAGCTCTTCAAGGCGGTCCTCAAGACTTTCATCAAGCCGGGGTTCGACGCGTTGATTGCCGAGGTCGACAAGACCGACCTCTCGGCGGCGGACTTTCTGCGCGGACCGTTCCTCAAGTTCCTGCAGGAGTTTGCGAAATCCCGCCGTGCGATGGTCCTGCGCCTGATGGTCGCCGAGGGTCACAAGCATCCCGAGCTCACCCGCTTTCACATGGAAAACGTGGTCGAGCCGGGCATCAACGCGCTGCGGCGGCTGATCGACCGCGGCGTGGCGCGCGGTGAGTTTCGGCCAACGAAACTGCACGACTATCCGCAACTGCTGATCGCGCCGGTGCTGATGAGCGTAATCTGGCGACTGCTTTTCGAACGCCACCGGCATCTCGATACCGACGCATTCCTTGAAACCCATATCGATCTGATGCTGGAGGCCATTACCGCCGGGGGCTCCGCGGAGGAGAAAGGCGAAACCGCGTCATGAAGCTCCCCGCAATCGCCGTCCTTGTCCTGACACTCCTGCTCGCCGCATGCGGCGACGAAGGCGGGACACACGCGCTTCCCGGATACATGGAAGCCGAGCTGGTTCTCGTCGGGCCCGAGGAATCGGGTCGGGTCCAGACGCTTTCGGTCAAGGAAGGCGGACGCGTCAAGAAGGGCGATCCCCTTTTCACCCTCGAAAGCGACACCCAGAAGGCGTCGCTCGCCGCCGCCAAGGGCCGGCTCGAAGAGGCAGAGTCGAGCCTCTCGCTTTCCAAGGTGAGCCTTGACCGCGCAAAGGATCTGCGCGAACGCGGCGTCGTCTCGCAGGCGCGTCTCGACGACGCGCAGTCCTCCTACGACAGCAATCTTGCGGCGGTCGCGGCGGCCCGCGCGACATATGACGAAGCCGCCGTCCGGCTCGACAAGAACAAGGTCAACACACCGCAGAGCGGGACGATCGAGGAAGTCTATTTCCGTGTGGGCGAGGTGGTGAACGCCGGACAGCCGGTCGTCGCGATTCTGCCGCCCGGCAACCTCAAGGTCCGCTTCTACGTGGCCGAGCCGCTGCGCGCTTCCATCCATATCGACGAGAAGGTCTCGGTGAGTTGCGACGGCTGCCCGTCCGGGTTGACCGCCGCGATCTCCTTCATCGCCCGGGAGGCGGAGTACACCCCGCCGGTCATTTTCTCGCGCGAGGAACGCCGCAAGCTGGTCTACCTGGTCGAGGCGCGTCCGCTCGGCGACACCGCGAACCTGACCGCCGGACAGCCCGTCACCATCTCCCTGGAGCCGTCGCTGGAAGGCACCGGTTCATGACCGAAATCGCGATCGAGGTCGAGCGCCTGACGAAGTCGTTCGACCACCGTGTCGTCGTGCGTGATCTCACGCTCAAAGTCCCGAAGGGCGCGATCTTCGGTTTTCTCGGGCCCAATGGCAGCGGCAAGACAACCACGATCCGCATGCTGTGCGGACTTCTGACACCCGATTCCGGCACCGGCACCTGCCTCGGCTACGACATCCTCACCCAGTCCGACCTGATCAAACGTCAGGTCGGCTACATGACCCAGCGCTTCAGCCTCTACGAAGACCTGTCGATCCGGGAAAACCTCGAATTCGTGTCCCGCATCTACGGCGTGCCGAATCCCGTACAGGCGGCGCGCGGCGCGATCGAACGGCTCGGCCTCGAGGGCCGCTCGGAGCAGCTCGCCGGCGAACTGTCGGGCGGGTGGAAGCAGAGACTGGCGCTTGGCGCCTGCATTCTGCCGCAGCCGCGCGTGCTGTTGCTGGACGAACCGACCGCGGGTGTCGACCCAAAGGCGCGGCGCGATTTCTGGGATGAAATCCATCATCTCGCCGCGGAAGGCATCACGGTCCTCGTGTCGACCCACTACATGGACGAGGCCGAGCGGTGTCACGAAATCGGCTACATCGCCTATGGCCGCTTGCTCGTACACGGCACGGTCGAGGACGTGGTCAAGGAGAGCGGCCTCAGCACGTGGAACGTCTCGGGCGCCAATCTCCCCGCCCTGACCGAGAAGCTCAACACGGTTGCCGGTGTCGAGATGGTCGCCCCGTTCGGCACCTCCCTGCACGTCAGCGGTCGCAACGGCAAGCAACTCGAGAAGAGCATTTCGGCGCTCAAACGGTCCGACAAGAAACACCGCTGGACCCGGAGCGAGCCCAGCCTCGAGGACGTGTTCATTCATCTGATGAGCGAAGCCGACGACAATTTCGCCGCGGAGAGCCGAGATGAGCACGCCTGACGCATCACCATCCGTTCCGCGCCGCGATCCGGGGTTCTGGCGCCGCCTGTGGGCCATGGTGTTGAAGGAAGTCATCCAGATGCGGCGCGACCGGATGACGTTTGCGATGATGCTGGCGATCCCGATCCTGCAGCTCGTCCTGTTCGGATACGCCATCAACACGGACCCGAGAGACCTGCCGACAGCGGTTCTGGCGCGCGACCAGGGTCCTCTCACCCGCTCGCTGGTCGCGGCGGTTCGCAACACCGGCTATTTCGACATCGCCTACCAGGTGCGCAGCCCGGCCGAAATGGACGCGCTGATCAGCTCGGGCAAGGTTCTGTTCGGGATCGAGATTCCCGCCGATTTCGAGCGAAACGTCCGGCGCGGTGAGCAGCCGTTCGTTCTTGTCATCGCCGACGCCTCCGATCCAACGGCAACGGGCGGCGCGATCTCCGCACTTCAGGGCATCATTCCGCAGGCGCTGACCCGCGAGCTCCGGGGTCCCACGGCAATGAACGACCAGTCGGCCTTCCGGCTCCGCATTCACCGGCGCTACAATCCGGAAGGGGAAACCCAGCTCAACATCGTGCCCGGCCTGCTCGGCGTGATCCTCACCATGACGATGATGCTGTTCACCGCGCTCGCGGTGACCCGCGAGATCGAGCGCGGCACGATGGAGAACCTCCTGTCGATGCCGATCAAGCCGGTGGAGATCATGCTCGGCAAGATCCTTCCCTTCGTCGCCGTCGGTTTCATCCAGATGGCGATCATCCTGCTCGCCGCGCGCTTTTTGTTCGGCGTTCCGATGGAGGGGAGCCTTGCGCTCCTGGTGGCGCTGACGACGCTCTTTGCAGGGGCCAACCTCGCCGTCGGCTATACCTTCTCGACCATCGCGCGCAATCAGCTCCAGGCGGTGCAGATGACCTTCATGTTCTTCCTGCCCAATATCCTTTTGTCGGGTTTCATGTTTCCGTTCGCCGGCATGCCCGGCTGGGCACAGGCGATCGGCGAAGTCCTGCCGCTCACGCATTTCCTGCGTATCGCCCGGGGCATCATGCTGAAGGGCAATGGCGTGACCGACATGGAAGTCGACGTGATCGCGCTTGTGGTCTTCATGCTCGCGGCCATGGGCCTCGCCCTGTTCCGCTTCCGCACGACGCTCGACTGATCCGCGGCTAAACCACCGGCGACAGGCCGCCGTCGACGTTGATGGCCGTGCCGGTGATGTAGGACCCGGCGTCGGATGCCAGGAAGACGGCCGCATTGGCGAATTCCTCCGCGGTCCCGACCCGGCCCATGGGCAGTCCCTTGCCCATATCCGCATAGAACGCCTCCAGCGACCGGCCCTGGTCCTCCGCCGCGTGGCGGCGCTCCCACTGATCGCTTTCAATGCGGCCCACATGCAGCGAATTGACGAGAACGTTCGACGCGGCGCCCTCCCCGGCAAGCACCTTGGTGAGCGCCATGCCCGCGGCGCGGGTGACGGCGGTAGGCGCGCCTTCCGCGGGCGGCGCCTTGGCGCCGGTGTTGAGCACATTGATGATGCGCCCCCACTGGCGCTCCTTCATCCTGGGGAACGCCAGACGGCAAAGGCGGATGGCGGCGAACAGTTTCAGATCGATATCCGCCTGCCAGTCCGCGTCGGAGATATCCGGAAACGGCGCGCGTGCCGAGGACCCGGCATTGTTGACCAGCACATCGATCTGCCCCAACGCCTCTTCCGCTGCCGCGAAGGCATCGGCGCATCCCTTGGCCGTTGCCACATCGGCGGATATGGCAACCACCTTGCAGTCGCCCGCCGTCTCGATATCGGCCTTTGCCTCGTCGAGCACATCCTGCCGGCGCGCCACGATCGCGACGTTCGCGCCGGCCCCGACAAACCCCTTGGCAATGGCCCGCCCGATACCGAGGCTACCGCCGGTGATGAGCGCGTTCCGCCCGTCCATTGAAAGGTCCATGGTCTGGATCATCCCCCCTGTTGTTTGTTTGCCGCAGACTAGCGCCATGAAGAACAAGGAAACAATCCGTTTCGATTTGACTCCCTGCGGCGATTGCGGCATGAGCACCATCCGGGGTTGCGCGAACACCCCGTGAGGCGTCAGCCCAAGTTTCGCATCCGTGACACCCTTTCAAGGGAGGATGCGCCATGACGCCACCACACGAAATTCCCGTTTCCCGACTATCCCGCCTGATCGGCACGCCGGCCGCACCGGTGATCATCGATGTCTGCATCGACGAGGATTTCAACGCCGATCCGCGGCTTGTTCCAACGTCGATCCGTCAGCCCCATAGTGACATCGGCGCCCTTGTTCCGCGTCTCGCCGGAGCCGATGCAGTGGTCATCTGCCAGAAGGGCCTCAAACTCAGCCAGGGCGCCGCGGCGATCCTGCGGGCCCATGGCATCGCCGCCGGTTACCTGGAAGGCGGCATTTTCGCATGGCGCGACGCGGGTCAGCCTCTAATCCCGGCCGACAGGATCCCCGCGCGCGAAGGCGCGGCGCCGAGCCTGTGGGTCACCGGACACGACGCGGGGGTCGACCAGATCGCGTGTTCATGGCTCGTCCGCCGCTTCATCGATCGGGGGGCGCAGTTCCTTTTCGTCGAATCCTCCCAGGTTGCCGACGTCGCCCGGAGGTTCGCCGCGGTTGCGTTCGGCGTCGAAGGTGCGCCCTGGAGCCGTCGCGGTGAAACAGGCGCGTTCGACACCATGCTCGAGGCGCTTTCATTGAATGCCGAACCGCTGAAGCGGCTTGCCAAAATCGTTCAGGGCGCCGATACCAACCGCCGTGACCCGGCGCCGGAGGCAGCGGGTCTGCGCGCCGCGTCTTTTGGGTACGCCGCTATGTATGAGGACGAACTTGAACGGCTGGAGGCCGGATTTGCGCTCTACGACGCGCTTTACCGCTGGGCCCGCGAGTCCGAGGGCACGGGTTCGCGTGTCGCAGCCCACGAGGAACCGGAACTGATCCGATGACGCAGGTATCGACACCGGCACACGACTCGCCCGTTTCGGCACCGACGCTCGCGCAGGCGATCCGGATCTGGGCAAAGGTCGGGATCCTCTCCTTCGGCGGTCCGACCGCGCAGATCGCCCTGATGCACCGGGTCATCGTCGAGGAGAACAAGTGGCTCAACGAGAGCCAGTTCCTGAACGCGCTCGGTTTCTGCATGTTGCTGCCCGGACCGGAAGCGATGCAGCTCGCCACCTATTCGGGCTGGCGGCTGCATGGCGTCGTCGGCGGCCTGGCGGCGGGTCTGCTGTTCGTGCTCCCGGGTGCGGCCGTCATCCTCGCCCTCGCCACACTCTATGCGTTCCTCGGCAACGTGCCGTTCGTCAGTGCCCTGTTTCTCGGCGTCAAGGCCGCCGTTCTCGCCATCGTCGTCGAGGCGCTGGTGCGGGTGTCGAAGCGCGCCCTGCAGTCCGCCGAGCACTGGATCATCGCCGGGCTCGCCTTTGTCGGCCTGTTTCTGCTCAATCTGCCGTTTCCGCTGATCGTTCTGGCCGCGGCTCTGTTCGGGTTCCTGCGCGGGGCCGCCCCGGACCCGGACGCGGTGGACGTCGCGGTCGAGCGCAAGCCGCTGTCACACACGCTACAGACCGTCGCGGTCTGGCTGGCGATCTGGTGGGTGCCCCTGATCGCGGTATGGACCCTCGCATCCGAAACGGTCCTGCCGGAGATCGGCCTGTTCTTTTCCAAGCTCGCCGTGGTGACGTTCGGCGGCGCCTACGCGGTCCTGGCCTACATGGCGCAGGACGTGGTCAACTATTACGGCTGGCTGACCGCGGGCGAAATGATGGACGGCCTCGGGCTGGCCGAGACCACACCGGGACCCTTGATCCTGGTGACGGAATTCGTCGGTTTCCTTGCCGCCTTCCGCGACGGCGGTCTGGGGATGGGGCTGGCCGGCGCGGCGGTCACGCTCTGGGTCACCTTCGTGCCGTGTTTCTTGTGGATCTTCGCCGGCGCCCCTTACATCGACTGGATCGGCGCGCAGCCGCGCCTGAAAGGCGCCCTGGCCGCCATCACGGCGGCCGTCGTCGGCGTCATCCTGAACCTCTCGGTTTGGTTCGCCCTGCATGTGTTCTTTGCCGAGGTCTCGGCGGAAAAGTACGGACCCTTCACGGTCTGGACGCCCGACCTTGCAACCCTTGACTGGCGCGTGATCGTGCTGGCGCTGCTGAGCGCGGTGCTTCTGCTCCGGCAGTGGCCTTTGTGGCAGATGCTCCTGATCGCCGCGCTCGCCGGCGCAGGGCTCAGCTACGTCTTCCCGTAGTGTCTGCGATCCGGACTATTCGCCGAAGGGCAACTCCTCGCCTTCCGGCACACCGATCTCGAACGTGTTCAGCAGACCGGCGATCAGCGAGTAGTAGCCGACGACGGCGATCAGATCGACAAGGCCGCGTTCGCCGATGGTCTCGCGCGTCTTCGCGTAGGTCTCGTCGCAGACCCGGCGGGTGTGAACCAGTTCGGTCACAAAGACACAGACGGTCTTGACGTCGTCCGGCGCGTCTTCGGGAATCTCACCCTCCTTGACGGCAGCGATGACGTTCTCGTCCAGCTCCTCACGCGCGGCAATCGGCGCGTGCGCATACCATTCGTAATTTGCGCGCCAGCGTGCCGCCACCATCAGGATCGCCAGTTCGCGCAAATGGCCCGGTAGCGACGATTCGAACCTCAACGCGCCGCCGAGCTGCTGTACCGCCTCGCCGACATTGGGTGAAAACAGCAGGGTGTTGAAGGGCCCGGTGAGCGCGCCGTCCTCGCTGGTCATGCGGAAACGCCGCGTTGCCTGGCGCCGCTTGTCCCCGGCGATGGTGTCGTAGAGGCGCCGCTGATCGGCATCCAGTGTTTCGGGCTTGAGAACAGGCAGGCGGGTCATCTCGCTCCCTCGTTTTCGATGGGTCTAAAGCCAGTCCGGTATCTTTTCCCGGCCGATCAGGTCTTCGTAAGTGCCGCGCGGGCGGATGACCGCGAAGTCGCTTCCCTTGACGAGCACTTCCGGAACGAGATGCCGCGTGTTGTAGGTCGAGGACTGAACCGCGCCATACGCTCCGGCGGTCATGATCGCCATGAGGTCGCCGGGCGCGAAAGGCGGCAGCTCGCGGTCCGGCGCGAGATAGTCGCCGGTCTCGCAAACCGGCCCGACCACGTCGCTTTTGCGCGGCTCCGCGGTCCGCAGCGCTTCATCGACCGGCCAGATATCATGATACGCATCATACAGCGTCGGCCGAATGAGATCGTTCATCGCCGCGTCGACTATCGTGAAGCTCTTGTCGGCGCCCTCTTTCACATAAATCACGCGCGACACCAGGATGCCTGCGTTGGCCGCGATCATGCGCCCCGGCTCGAACACGAGCTTGCAGCCGATGTCCTTCGCCGCGTCGAGGACCACCCTGGCGTACTCGTCGGGATGCGGCGGCACGTCATTGGTGCCGCGATAGGGCACGCCGAGGCCGCCGCCGAAATTGATGAACTCCAGCGAGATGCCGTCTTCGCCAAGCTGGACGGCAAGCCCGCGCAGTAGCGCGAACGCGTCCGCGAAAGGCTTCAGATCGGTGATCTGGCTGCCGATATGCATATGGATGCCGCACGGCACGATGCCTTCAAGCTCCACCGCCTCCTTGTAGAGGCCGGGCGCGCGCTCGTAAGGGACGCCGAACTTGTCCTCGGCCTTGCCCGTCGAGATTTTCCGGTGGGTCTTCGGGTCGATGTCGGGATTGACGCGGATCGCGGCGCGCGCGGTTGCGCCCATGCCGGCCGCCACTTCGCTCAGGGCCGTGAGTTCGGGTTCGGACTCGACGTTAAATGCATAAATGCCCTCATTCAGCGCAAACGCCATCTCCTCGCGGGTTTTGCCGACGCCGGAGAAGACAATGCGCTCCGCGGGCACGCCTGCGGCCAGCGCGCGGCGCAACTCGCCCTCCGATACGACGTCCATGCCGGATCCGAGCTCACCCAGGGTGCGCAGCACGGCGATATTGGAATTGGCCTTGATCGAATAACACACCAGCACGTCTGCGCCGGAAAATGCCTCCGAGAAGACACGGTAGTGGCGTTCCAGCGTTGCCGTCGAATAGCAATAGAAGGGTGTGCCGACCTCGGACGCGAGTGCATCCAAGCTCACATCCTCGGCGTGCAGGACGCCGCCCTTATAGGCGAAATGATGCATGGGTGACTCGCCGGGACAGGGCTAGCGAAGCAGACGGTCCAGAATGAACGGCCGGTTCGGGCCGTCCGGATCCGTTCTGTCGACGGCCTGTCCCTGGGCCGTCGCCGCCGGCGGACGCTCGAGCGGACCTTTCCGCCCGCACGCGCTCAGGCCCACCGCGGTCACAAGCAATACCGCCAATACGGGTGTCAGCGCGCTGCGCATGATAGGTTTCTCCCCGTCCCCTTGCCGAAATCACGGCCTCGAACATCTTTCTAGCCCGACGCCGCGTCTGTTTCCAGCCGCTTTATCCAGCTTCGCGCCATTTTACGGACATTTGATGGCGCGGTTCCACCATGGCTTTTTCGGCTTTTCACCGAGTTTGCGACGCTCAGGACGGAGAACACGTCCTTCGTGATCCGCGGTTCGATTCTCTGCATGGCGTCAAGCGGCACCCGCGCCAGGGGCAGGCCGTGTTCCTCCGCATAGGCGACGATTTCACCGGTCACGTGGTGTGCCTCGCGGAAAGGCAGATCAAGCTCGCGCACCAGCCAGTCGGCGAGGTCGGTGGCGGTGGAGTAGCCGGCCCCGGCCGCCTTGCGCATGGCCTGGACGTTGGGCTCCATGTCCCGGACCATGCCCGCCATCACCGTCAGCATCAACGAGAGCGTGTCGAGCGCGGTGAAAACCGGAACCTTGTCCTCCTGCATGTCTTTCGAATAGGCGAGCGGCAGCCCCTTCATCACGATGAGAAGCTGCGTGAAGGCGCCGAACACCACGCCCGTCTTGGCGCGCACGAGTTCCGCCGCGTCCGGATTGCGTTTCTGCGGCATGATGGACGACCCCGTCGTGAACTTGTCCGACAGGGTGATGAGCCCGAAGCCCGGCGTCGACCAGACAACGATCTCCTCGGCCATTCGCGACATGTGGGTGGCCGCAATCGAAGCGGCGGCGAGCACCTCCAGCGCGAAATCGCGGTCCGACACCGCATCCAGCGAATTCTGCATCGGCCGGTCGAATTCGAGGTCCTTCGCGGTCATCTCGCGGTCGATCGGAAACGACGTCCCGGCCAGCGCGGCCGCACCGAGCGGGCTCTCGTTCAGCCGCTTGCGCGCGTCGGCAAGCCGTCCCCGGTCGCGGGCGAACATCTCCACATAGGCCATGCAATGGTGCCCGAACGTGACCGGCTGTGCCGGCTGAAGGTGGGTGAAGCCCGGCATCACCGTGGCGGCATGGTCGAGCGCCTTTTCCGCCAGCGCGCGCTGAAGGCCCGCGAGCAATCCGTCCAGATGATCGATCGCGTCGCGCACATAAAGCCGGAAGTCCGTTGCCACCTGGTCGTTGCGGGAGCGTGCCGTGTGCAGCCGGCCGGCAACCGGTCCGGCAAGCTCGGCGAGGCGCGCCTCGACGTTCATGTGAATGTCCTCAAGCGCGCGCGAAAACGTGAAATCACCGCCCACTATCTCTGACGCGATCGTGTCTAGACCTTGAAGAATCGTGGCGGCATCCTCACCTGAAATAATGCCGGTTTCGGCGAGCATGCGGCAATGTGCCTTCGAACCGGCAATGTCCTGGGCGAACAGCCGCTTGTCGAAGTCGATGGAGGCGTTTATCTCCTCCATGATCTCGGCGGGACCGGATGCAAACCGCCCGCCCCACATTTTGTTCGTCATCGCTGACCACCTTCGGATTTCGCCGCCCATGACCAAGAAAAACAACGACAAATCAACAGGCAAGTCGCCGGTCGGGAAGATCCTGATCGCGGCAGCCATCGCGGCCGCCGCCGGGTTTGGGGCGGTATACGTGAATATGGGTGGCGATAGCAACGTTGCGCAGACGGCAACAACCGAAAGCGGTAAACCGGAACGGCCCGCCAAGACCGGGCTCGCCGCCTACTCCAAGGGCGCGATGACCACATTCGTTGCCCGCGCGGAACCGCAGAAGCTCCCCGAGTTCACGTTCCTGCGGGACGACGGCTCGGAGACCTCGCTCGCCGAATGGCGCGGTAAAGTGGTGCTGCTCAACCTGTGGGCCACATGGTGCGCCCCGTGCCGCAAGGAGATGCCCGACCTCGACCGCCTCCAGGCCGAGCTCGGCGGCGATGATTTCGACCTGGTGGCGCTCTCCATCGACCGCACCGGCCTCGACAAACCGCGCGAGTTCCTCGAGGAGATCGGCATTGAGCATCTGAAGCTCTACAACAACTCGTCCGGCAAGCTCGCGGCGTCGCTGAAAGCGTTCGGCATGCCGACCACGCTGCTGATCAACCGCGACGGCGAAGAGATTGGCCGTCTGGTCGGTCCGGCGGAATGGGGCTCGCAAGACGCCGTCGATCTCGTCAAGGCGGCGATCGCGCAGAACAGTCAGCCAGCGCGACCCGGCGAGAGCTGACGCATCCCATACGTTTCAATGAACGCCAATGCGTTCGCGATCCCGTCTTCGGCGGAAATCTGCTGCCCCAGTGCCTCGGCCTTCCTTTGCATGTCTGCGTTCGACGACGCTTCCATGATTGCCGCGCCAAGGTTCTTCGCGGTCAGTTTCTTCTGCGGGATAGGCTCCGGCCCGACGCCGAGTTCATGGACACGCCGGCCCCAGTAAGGCTGGTCCGCGAAGAACGGACAGATGATCGTGGGCCTGCCGTATCGCAGACCGGCCGCGGTCGTGCCCGCGCCGCCGTGATGCACCACGGCGCTCACCTGCGGGAACAGCCAGTCATGGGGCACCGCGTCGACTTGAAATACCGTCTCCGGCAGGTCGTCCGCCTGAAGCCCGCCCCACCCCGTCGCCAGGATGCCACGCGCTCCGGCCCGCTCCAGCGCCTCGATGACAGTGCGCGTGGTCCGCTCCGGCGACCGGCCCGCGATACTGCCGAAGCCGATGTAGACGGGTGGAGGACCCGCGCTCAGAAAATCCACCAGATCCTGCGGCGGCGACCAGTCATCGGTCCGGTCGAGAAACCAGTAACCGGTAACCGTCACCCAGTCCGGCCAGTCGGAGGGATACGAGCCGACGCGTGCCGAATAGCAGTGCATCACCGGGATCGGCGCACCCTGCGCCATGTGCAGGCAGTCGTGACCGCGCGGCAGCGGCGCAAGGCCATGCTCCTTGCGCCACGGCTTGACGTATCGGCGGGTGAAGGCTTCCGAGATTCTCAGCACGACCCTGTATGTGAGCCGGTTGTACCAGGCCCCGAGCGGCCATCGCGGAAAGCCGAAACTGGGCTCCTCGGAGGTCGGCACCAGCATCGGCAGGGGCAGGGCCAGAATACAGGGCACGCCGAGTTTCTCCGCGAAATCGGGCGCGGTGTGCATTTTCGGATGATAGATGATGACGTCCGGGTCGGCCTTGCGCGCCGCGGCCCAGGCGTCCCTCTGCATGGCCCTTTGCATCGGCGTCATCCGCTTCATCAACCGGAAGCCGAGGACGAGCATCCTGAAGACGTTGGTGGCCTGCTCGACGATCGCGCGGCCCGTGTCGGACTTCATCATCGCGACCACCTCGTCGTCCATATGGGCGAAAGCGAGACCGTTCCCGGTGACCAGCGTCTCGAAGCTCGAGCTCGCGCAGAGCGTCACGTCGTGGCCCGCGGCCTTGAGCCCCTTGCCGAGAGCGACGAAAGGCTGCACATCGCCACGCGAGCCGACGGTGACGATGAAAACCCTCATTTGCTCACCCCGTCGATGCCCGGAACGCCGTCCGGCCCGCGGCTCTCGCGGACTTTGAAAGACCGATTTGGAACATGCATGGCTGAACGGACAGTTTGCGCCGGCCCGGAAATCGACCCGGCTCAGATGCTATAACGCCAGAGAGGCATAGGCGCGCGATACCTGCTGGGACGAGGGTTCGCCGAAGTTCGGCAGGAGCGCCTGGTTGTTCGCGATCGTCTCCTCCAGGGCGGCAACGCGTCTCCCTTCCGCTGCCGTCAACTCGACCTTCGCGCCCACATGCTCATTGATGACCTCGACGATGTTGTCATACACCTTGACCTCCGTTCGCGAGAGCTGGGTGACCGGGCGCAGCGGGGTCAAACTTTCAATCTGCCTGGTAACCGCCTGAAACCTGAATTGCAGCGATTGACGTTCCGGGTTATCGAAGATCTGCTGCTGCAGATTGTCTTTGAAACGCTGCATGAACTCGACACGCTTTTTTGTCGAATTGTCCAGATTCGGCGCCAGCACAGCCAGTCTCAGATTGTTGAATTCCGCGAGCTTCTGATCGGCTTCGATGTCCACGGTCGGCTTGCCGATAATCCGGTCAGCCTCTTTCAGAAGTTCAAGACGGTCCTCGAGTTCATCGGGACGGACCGTTCCCGCACTCAGCTTTTCCTGGATTTTCAGCAGTTCGGTCTGGATGTCGGCGAGTTTCTGTTTTTCCGCGAGGGACAACTCGAGCTTGTAGCCACGAATCCGATTGATCTCGCGCTTGGCCGCGGTCGTCATCGCCAGCGCGATCTGCTGCTCGGAGTCAACGGATGCGGATTGCCCGGCCGCGATAATCGCTTCGGGAGACGTCGAGCCGAAGAACGACTCCGCCGTCGCGGGCCTGAACAATGATGAAGCGGCAGATGTGGCATCCATGGGGGGAACTGGACGACTTTGACCAACGACTCACATTGGCCAGTATCTCCGCCAGTCCTTTACCGAGCATTAACCCTGTCCGGACGCGGCAGGCGGGCGCCTTGGCCGTTAACGGGTCGGAACCGGCTCGTCTCCGCGATAGTCGTAGAAACCGCGATTGGTCTTTCGCCCGAGCCAGCCGGCCTCGACATACTTCACCAGAAGCGGACAGGGCCTGTACTTGGAGTCGGCCAGTCCCTCATAAAGCACCTGCATGACCGAAAGACAGGTGTCGAGACCGATGAAATCCGCAAGCTGCAGCGGCCCCATCGGGTGGCGCGCACCGAGCCGCATGGCCGTATCGATGGCTTCGACGTTCCCGACGCCTTCGTACAGCGTGTAGACCGCCTCATTGATCATCGGCAGCAGGATGCGGTTGACCATGAAGGCCGGGAAATCCTCGGAAACGGCAATTGTCTTGCCGAGAGATTTTACGAATGCGTTGGCCTCGGTGAAGGTCCCGTCTTCCGTGGCGATACCGCGGATCATTTCGACCAGTTCCATCACCGGAACCGGGTTCATGAAATGCATGCCGATGAATTTTTCCGGCCGGTCCGTTGCCGCCGCGAGGCGCGTTATGGAAATGGACGACGTGTTGGTGGCCAGTATCGTCTCAGCGTTCACCACCTTGCAGAGATCGGAGAAGATCTTGAGTTTCGTATCTTCGTTCTCGGTCGCCGCCTCGATCACCAGATCCGTATTCCCCAGGGCATCGAGGGTCTCGGCCTTGCCGATCCGCTTCAGCGCCGCGTCCTTGTCGGCGTCCTTGATCTTTCCGGACGCAACCTGGCGGGACATGTTTCCGTTTATCGTGGCGAGCGCCTCGTCGATGCGCTCCGCATCGATGTCGTTCAGCAACACGTCGTAACCGGCAAGCGCGATCACATGGGCAATGCCATTGCCCATTTGACCCGCGCCGATCACGCCTACTTTCTTGATGTCCATCTCGTTTCGCTTTCGCTCCCGATGTCTGTGTGCCGATGTCTTTTTGGCGGTTTACCGGTTTCAGCCCGATGACTTTTGCAGCTCGGACTGGAGCTCCGGCACGATTTCGAAAAGATCGCCGACAAGCCCGTAATCAGCGAGCTGGAAAATCGGTGCTTCCTCATCCTTGTTGATGGCGACGATGACCTTGGAGTCCTTCATGCCCGCGAGATGCTGGATCGCACCGGAAATACCGATGGCGATGTAAAGCTCCGGCGCAACCACCTTGCCGGTCTGGCCGACCTGATAGTCGTTGGGCACGTAGCCGGCGTCGACGGCGGCGCGGCTCGCCCCGACGGCCGCGTTGAGCTGGCTGGCCAGCGGCTCGATGTATTTGGTGAAATTCTCCGACGACCCGAGCGCCCGTCCGCCGGACACGACAACCTTGGCCGAGGCGAGTTCGGGACGGTCCGACTCCGAAAGCTCCTCACCGCCGAAGCCGGAGAGGCCCGTGGGCGCAGGCACGTCGATGGTCTCGACCGCCGCCGAGCCGCCCTGCCCGGCCTCGGGAAAGGCCGTCGTCCGCACCGTGATGATCTTGATCGGGTCGGAAGACTGCACCGTTTGTATGGCGTTGCCGGCGTAGATCGGACGCTCGAACGTGTCCGCGGCCTTCACCGCGGTAATGTCGGAGATCTGCGCCACGTCCAGCAGGGCCGCAAGGCGCGGCATGTGGTTCTTGCCCGTCGTGGTGGCCGGCGCCAGGACGGCAGCATACTGTCGGGCGAGCGGTTCGAGCAGGACGGCCATTTCCTCGGCGAGCTGATGCTCGAGCTGCGGCGCATCGGCGAGGAGAACCTTGGCCGCGCCGTCAATGGCCGCCGCCTCGTCAGCGACGGCGGCGCAACCCTTGCCCGCAACCAATACATGCACGTCGGCATCAATGGCCTGAGCCGCGCTCATCGCCTTTGCCGTCGCGGGATTCAACGCCGAATTGTCATGTTCGGCCACAAGCAGCACCGGCATCAGATCACACCCGCTTCGTTCTTGAGTTTCTCAACCAGCGTTCCCACGCTGTCGACGATTTCGCCGCCCTGCCGCGCCGGCGGCTCGACGGTTTCCAGCACCTTGAGCCGCGGCGAAGTGTCGACGCCGTAGTCGGCAGCGGTCTTCGTCTCCAGCGGCTTCTTCTTCGCTTTCATGATGTTGGGGAGCGAGGCGTAGCGCGGCTCGTTCAAACGCAGATCGGTTGTGACGACGCAAGGCATGTTCAGCACGACCGTCTGCAATCCGCCGTCGACCTCGCGGGTGACGTTGGCCTTGCCGCCGTCGAACACCAGCTTCGAGGCGAAGGTGCCCTGCGGCCACCCCAGCAGCGCGGCGAGCATCTGGCCTGTCTGGTTGGAATCGTCGTCGATCGCCTGTTTTCCGAGGATCACGATCTCCGGCTGCTCCGCGTCGACGACGCCCTTAAGCAGCTTGGCGACGGCGAGCGGCTCGACGTCCTCTTCCGCCTCGATCAGAATGCCGCGATCCGCGCCCATGGCGAGCGCCGTGCGGATTGTCTCCTGGGCCTTCTGCGGGCCGATCGAGACGGCGACGATCTCCTCTGCCGCGCCCGCTTCCTTCAGCCGGATCGCCTCTTCGACGGCGATCTCGTCGAAAGGGTTCATGGACATTTTCACATTGGCGAGATCAACGCCGGAACCGTCCGCCTTCACGCGGATCTTGACGTTGTAGTCGACGACCCGTTTGACGGGTACAAGAACCTTCATGGTGACTTCCCAGACAGCGCCCCCGATTGGCTGAGCTGCGAAGGGACCGGGTCGGGGAAACGCCTGATAGAGCGACGATTTCTAACCGGAAATCTCTCTTCGCACCTGCGAAATAGCCGCGCGACGGTACTGCTGCCAATCGCCCGAGTCAATGGCCGACAATGTCGCCGGCAATCGGGCGTCCGACGCGGCAATTGCAGGCGGTTCAGGCGCCGCTCATCGTCCGGTCGAACAGGGGAACGCCGGGCCGGCGCATGAACAATATCAGCACGGCGCCGGCCACAAGACCGCCCACATGCGCCCACCAGGCGACCCCGTCTCCATCGGACAGCAGCGCGCTGCCGATCTGCAGCACGACCCAGAAGCCCAGCACCCATGCGGCGCTGATCTTGATGGGTATGCGCCAGAGCGCGAGGACCCAGATTTTGACCTTCGGGTGGAGCATCAGATAGGCGGCGACGACGCCCGCGACCGCACCGCTGGAGCCGATCACGGGAATCTGCGAGGCATTGAAAGCAACCGTGTGAGCAAGCCCGGCGAAAATCCCGCAGATCAGGTAGAACAGCAGAAAGCGGACATGGCCCATCGCGTCCTCGACATTGTCTCCGAACACCCAGAGAAACAGCGCGTTACCGAGCAGGTGCAGAAAGCTGCCGTGGACGAACATGTATGTGGCGAGGGTCCAGCGCTCCTGCACGGGGAACGCGCCCTCCGGAACCGAAATATCGCCCGTGAGGGAGGCCTTGCCGCTCCAGAATTCCGCGGGAATAAGCGCGAATGCCGCCACGCGCTCGTCGATCGGGAAAAACCACCCCGACTGGAACACCACATAGAGGATGATGTTGAGACCAATGATCCCGACCGTCACATACTGGAACGGAATGCGCTTCAGCGGGTTCTTGTCGTGAATGGGCACAAACATCGGCGGTTCAGACCTTGGAGATGGTTCCGTCAAACAAGGCCACGCCCGGGCGGCGCAGAAAAAGGATCAACAGCGCATCGGCTACCGGACCACCCGAATGTGCATCCCATGCGACAACACGATCCTCAGCAAAGGCCGCATAATACACCTGCAGCGCGAACCGGGAACCCGGGAATTCCAAGCACGACCGGCAACACCGTCGCCCGTTGAAACGAAAGCCGTTTCAGGGGGTTGATGTCATGCACCGGGACGAACATCGCAACCGCGGACGGCTCAGCGGTTTTCGCCGGGTATCCAGAGGACGTCGCCCTTTCCCTTGCCGTTCACATAACGGCTGGCAACGAACAGAAAGTCCGACAGGCGGTTCACGTAGTGCAGCGCGGGCTCGGAAACGGTCTCACCGTCGATCGCGGCGAGTTCCACCATGCGCCGCTCGGCACGGCGGCAGATGGTCCGTGCCACGTGCAGTGCCGCCGCCGCGCGCGTTCCGCCGGGCAGGACGAATGAGCGCAACGGCTCGAGCGCCCCGTTCAACGTGTCGATCTCCGTCTCGATGCGCTCGACCTGCGCCGCGACGATGCGCAACGCACCATCTTCCTCGTCCGTCTGCGGGACACACAGGTCGGCGCCGAGATCGAACAGATCGTTCTGGATGCGCTCCAGCATCTCGCCCAGGTCCTTGTCCGCTTCGGTGAGCTCCAGGCGCGCCACGCCGATCGCGGCATTGGTTTCGTCAACGGTGCCGTAGGCTTCGATGCGCGTGTCGTACTTCGCCACCCGGTCGCCGCTGCCCAGCGCCGTGGTCCCGTCGTCACCGGTGCGGGTATAGATCTTGTTCAAAACGACCATGGGTTGGTCCCCATTTCCAGCTTGCGAAACTCAAGGCCCGGCAAAGTAGATTGCCGCCATGACAATGACGATCGCCACGAACTGTAGCACGACGCGCCAGCGCATGAGCTTTTGCGACATGTTTCCGGGCCCGGCGCGCAGCATATTGTACAGGCCCAGGCAGAGCACGACGCCGACCGCGATCAGCGCAATCGGAATAAACGACATGATAACGGCGTTCGTCATTGAAAGCCTCCCAGAGTGTAGGCGGGCAAGAGCGCCCTGGTGGCCTAGTGACCCGCGACCAGCCGGTCCAGCAGCCGTGTCGGAAGCAACCGCCGGCCCCAGGCAAGCAGATACGTCGCGGTCGTCACATAGTAGTGCGGATGCGGTCTCGGACTTTCGAGCGCGTGGACCAGTTTCTCCAGCACGGCTTCGGGGCCGAGTTTGAACTGGGCGCTGCCGCCCTGTTCCATGCTGGCGATGCGCTGCTTGTAGATTTCCGAATGCGCGGAACCGTCAAGATCGATGTTCGCCTTGTAGGCCGCGAGCGCGTTTTCGACGAACCGTGTCTCTATGGGCCCCGGTTCAATCTGTGAGACGTGGATGTCGGTCCCGGCGAACTCCTGGCGCATGGCATCGCTCAGCCCCTCGAGGGCAAATTTCGAGGCATTGTACGCGCCGCGATACTTGATGGAAACCAGGCCGAGACATGACGAGCATTGCACGATCCGGCCATGTCCCTGCGCGCGCATGGCAGGAATGACCCGGCAGGTGAGGTCGTGCCAGCCGAAGAAGTTTGTCTCGAACTGCTCGCGCAGCACGTCCACCGGAACATCCTCGACCGCGCCGGGCTGCCCGTAGGCGCCATTGTTGAACAGGGCGGTGAGTTTTCCCCCGGTCCTTTCGAGAGCCTCGTCGGCGCATGTCTCGATTGATTTTGGATCGCGATAGTCGAGCTGAAGAACGTCGAGACCTTCACCCTTGAGGCGGTCGACGTCTTCGCTCTTCCGCGCCGTCGCCAGGACGCGCCATCCACGCGCCTTCATCCCGTGTGCACAGGTGTAACCGATGCCGGAAGAGCATCCGGTGATAAGGACGGATCGTGGATCGGGCATGAGGCGGTTCGCCTTCCCGTTGAGAAGCCAGCGGCCTTTCTAACGGGATTTGCCGCCCCATGCCACCCGTGCCACACCGCGGGTGATCACCTGGCGAGATCGTCCTCCAGATTGATCAGGCAGCCGATCCAACCATGCTCGTGTTTGTCGCGCGCGTCCGCATCGATGAAGTTGGTGTGGTGCAGCACCAGCAAGGTGCCGGTCGCGGTTTCCCTGAAGTCCAGCGCAACCTCCATCAGTTGTCCGGAACTGCCGTCCTCCTGATCCCACGCCCATGTAAAGCGAAGTTTCCTGTTCGGCACGATCTCGAGAATCGTGCCGCGCACCGTCGGTGTGTCGCCGTCCGGCGTGATCATGGGAAAGACGTATGTGCCGCCTTCGCGCGGCTCCATTTTCGCTTCCGGTGTCGTGACTTCGCCGGGTCCCATCCAGCGGCGCAGCGCCGCCTCGTCGGTCCAGGCGGCGAACACCGCCTCGGGCGGATGGGCGAATTCGCGTTCGATGGTCAGTTCCAGGATCTCGGTGTCCTGTGCGGCGGCGTTACTCATGGGACGTGTCCTCCGGTTTGCGGGTTTGGTCGAGATAGGCTTCGAGCGCATCCAGGCGTTGCAGCCAGAAGGCGCGGGTTTCCTCCAGCCAGTCCGATGCATCCTTGAGGGTCTCGGCACGCAGATGGCAGCGCCGTTTCTGCGCCTCCACTTCCCGCCGGATCAGCCGGGCATTCTCCAGCACCTTGAGATGGCGGGAGATCGCGGGGAGCGAAATATCAAACGGCTCGGCGAGCTCGTTGACCGTGGCGCTGCCCTGCGCGAGGCGCGCGACGATGGCGCGTCGGGTCGGATCGGCAAGGGCTGAAAACGTGGCGTCGAGATCGTGCATGCGGATAGCGCTCATGTTCCGTAGCTGTCGTGGTAGCGCACCCAGGCCATGGTGAAATCGAGGTCGGCCTCGTCGCGGCCCTTGGGTACCAGGTCGAGATAGGCATAGGTGCCGATCAGGCCGTCGAGACCGCGCGCATAACATGAGTAGGTATGGAACACCTCGCCCGCGTCGTTGCGGACGAAGATGCTCGCGCCCGGCATTTCCTCGCTCATTGCCGCATGGGTGTCGAAATTGTAGACGTTGTGGCCGTTCTCGACATCGCGTGCCGCGAACGAGACGTGATAGTCGAAATTGAAACTGTTGCCGCTCGAGGAGACCCATTTGAAGCGCCAGCCGAGGCGATCCCTGAACGGCAGGAACTCCTCCAGCGGCGCGCGCGAGACGACGACAAAACTGACGTCGCGCGCCGCGAGATGCGGCAGGGTGGCGTCGATGTGGTCCGACAGGAACGAGCACGACTTGCAACCCTCCTCCCAGCCGGGGCCGAACATGAAATGGTAGACGATGAGCTGGCTGTGATCTCCAAACAGGTCCAGCAGCGTTTCCTCGCCGTCCGAACCGGTGAACACATAGGGTGTGTCGACCTTCACCCACGGCAGGGTGCGGCGTTTCGCGGCCAGTTCATCCTTCATGGCGGTGAGCTTCTTCTCTTCGCCAAGCAGGGCGGTGCGGGCCTTCAGCCAGTCATCCCGCGAGACAATTCTGTTCGTTTCCATTGTGCTTCAAACTCCGACTTGGCGATCGATGCTCTCGATCTCTAATAGTTAACGTATTTGTTAATTAACAGTTCCGTTATTTTTGTCAAGCCCTTCGTTTCCGGTTGTCCGAAACCAGATGTTCACGTATTGTTCTATTTCTTTGAGATGTAAGGAGTTCACATGCTGACCCTCTATCACGCCCCGCAATCGCGTTCCTCGCGGATCGTCTGGCTTCTTGAAGAGCTCAAAGCCGACTACGAAATCGTCTATGTGAACATCGTGCGGGCGGACGGCGCCGGTGCCGCCGATGCGAAGAACCCGCATCCGGACAAGAAGGTTCCGGCTCTCGTGCACGATGGAGAACTGGTCACCGAGTCCGTCGCGATCATGCTCTATCTGACCGACCTGCTCCCGGATGCGCGTCTCGCGCCGACGGTTCACGATCCGGGGCGCGGGGCCTACCTCACCTGGCTGGCCTACTACGCCGGGGTGATGGAGCCCGTCCTGAACCACGAGTTCGCCGGTCTTGACGGTCATGAGATCCTGGCGCGCACATTCCGTGGCCGCAAGGAGCTGGACGCACGCATTCTCGGGGCCCTTGAAGGCGCGCCTTACATCATGGGAGAGACCTTCACGGCAGCCGACCTGCTGTTCGCGAGCCTCGGCCTCCACATCCGCGAGATGCTGCCCGCAGGCGATACCGTGGATGCCTATCTTGCGCGTTGCCGCGAGCGGCCCGCACTTGCCGCCGCGTGGGCCAAGGACGCCCCGCCGTCCGGGTAGCCGGCGATCGCGCTTGTCAGCAAGCCGGGCCTGCCGGTACGCTGCCGGCGAGGATTGACCGGGTTCAGAGGGACAGGGGCCGATGAAGAAGCACGCACTCATAGTCGGGGCCGGCGCCGGCATTTCCGCAGCATTCGCACGCGCACTCGCGGCGGCGGGCTACAGGGTCGGGCTTGCGGCGCGCGACACCGACAAGCTCCAGGACCTCGCCAAGAAGACCAAGGCGAACACGTTTCTGTGCGATGTGACGCGGCCGGAAAGTGTGGACGAGTTGTTCGCGGAGGTTGATGAGAGTTTCGAGACGCTCGATGTCGTTCTCTACAATCCGAGCGCGCGCGAGCGCGGACCCGTAACCGAGCTCGACCGGGACCGGGTCAAGACCGTGCTGATGGTGTCGGCCTATGGCGGATTTCTGGTCGCGCAGCAGGCGGCGCGGCGCATGCTGGATCAGGGCCACGGCGCGCTCTTCTTCACCGGCGCGTCCGCCAGCGTAAAGGGATACCCGCAGTCCTCCAGCTTCGCCATGGGCAAGTTCGCGTTGCGCGGGCTGGCGCAGTCCCTGGCGCGCGAACTCCAGCCGAAGAACATCCACGTCGCCCATTTCGTCATCGACGGGGGCGTGGCGAACGAAGCGCGTGGCCTCACCAACGCCGACGACGAGCCGGACAAATGGCTCGAACCCGACGCCATCGCACAGACCTATATGGCGATCCTCGACCAGCCGCGCTCGGCCTGGACGTGGGAGGTGGAGCTCAGGCCGTGGGTGGAGCGTTTTTGAGGTAGACGCGGGCCGCGGTTTGACGGAGATTTCGCCGTTCGACGATTCCCTCTAAAGGAAGGACGACAGACCATGATCGCACGCTTGCAGGGCATCGCCGTGGCCGCTGTGCTCGCCGCATCTCTTCCGCTTCAGCCCGCTGACGCGGAGGCGCTCAAAGCCTCCGGCACGACCACATATGTCCCGACCAGCAGCGATGTGACGCCCCTGAGCGAAGAGGCCAATCTGCTGCGCACGCAAAGCCGTTCGGTCCTGATGGCCGACGATCCGGAGCTGCCGTTTCATCTGTCAAACCAGGATTGCGCCGGAACCTATTTGCTCGACGCAAACGGGCAGGTCGATACCGGAAGAGGGTATTGCGACGTCATCGACGGCGACAGTGACATCTGGTGGCTGTCGTGGACGACCAAGGGCGACGACGGCACCTGGGAGGTCATGGGCGGCACCGGCAAGTATGACGGCATGACGGGGAGCGGCACGTCGAAGGTGCTCAGCCAGGCCGCCGACGGGCGCTTCGTCGTGCGATGGGAAGGCACGTGGGAGCTGAAGAAGTAGACGGCGCGCGTAGAGCTAGAGCCGTCAGTCGCCCTTCGGCTCGAAGAACACCAGACGGTTGCCGAAGGGGTCCGTGACCGTCACTTCGCGCGTGTTCCACGGCGTCTCTTCAATTCCCGGTTTCGCATATTTGTAACCCGACGCGGCAAGGGCCTCGTGAAAGTCCCCGATGCCGGTCACGGGGATACGGAGGGCACCCCCGGGACAGCAATCACCGTGATGCTCCGACAGATGCAGCACGCATGTGTCACGCGCGACCTCCATGTAGAGCGGAAAATTGTCCTCGAAGCGGTGTTCCCAGTTGACGGAAAAACCCAGGAAATCCAAGTAGAATTCGCGCGCCTTCGCCTCATCGAAGATACGCAGGATCGGCGTGGGATGGCTAAGCTTGACCATGGCGAAAGGACGGACTCGAAACCCAGCGTCGGTGCGGCCTACATGTGCAGCGCGCGCTTCCCGACCGCAAGCGCCGCCTCCTTGACCGCCTCCGGCAGTGTCGGATGGGCATGACAGGTGCGCGCCAGGTCCTCGGCCGACCCGCCGAATTCCATCAACACCGCCGCCTCGGCGATCATGTTGCCGGCATCGGCACCGATGATATGCACGCCGAGCACCCGGTCGGTCCGGGCATCGGCGAGAATCTTGACGAACCCGTCGGTGGTCTTGTTCACCTTGGCGCGGCCGTTGGCGGTGAAGGGGAACTTGCCGACATTGTAGGCGACGCCCTCCTCCTTCAGCGTCTCCTCGGTCTTGCCGACCTCGGCCACTTCCGGGAAGGTGTAGATCACGCTGGGGATTACGCCGTAATTCACATGCCCCGCCTGACCGGCGAGGATCTCGGCGACGGCAACGCCTTCGTCCTCCGCCTTGTGCGCGAGCATCGGCCCATCGATCACATCGCCGATGGCGTAGATACCGTCGACATTTGTCTTGTAGTGTTCGTCGGTGATGATCCGCCCGCGATTGTCGAGCTTGACGCCCACATCCTCGAGCCCGAGCCCTTCCGTGTAGGGCACACGGCCGATGGAGACGAGCACCACGTCGCACTCGACCGTCTCGGCGTCGCCACCCTGGGACGGCTCGATGGTCACCTTGCAGCGCTTACCCTTGGATTCGACACTGGTCACCTTGTGGCCCAGCTTGAACTCCATGCCCTGCTTCTTGAGAATACGCTGAAAGTTCTTGGCCACGTCGGCGTCCATGCCCGGCGTGATGCGGTCGAGGAATTCCACCACCAGCACTTCCGAGCCAAGCCGGCGCCACACCGAGCCGAGTTCGAGGCCGATGATCCCGGCCCCGACCACGATCATCTTTTTCGGGACTTCCTCGAGCTCGAGCGCTCCGGTTGAAGACACGACCTTCTTCTCGTCGATCTCGATCCCGGGAAGCTGCGCCACGTCGGAGCCGGTGGCGACGACGATGCTCCGCGCTTCGATGGTCTGCGCCTTGCCTTTATCGGGCGTGACCTCGACCTTGCCGGGCGCGACGATCTTTCCTGCGCCGTGGAAGGAGTCGATCTTGTTCTTCTTGAGCAGGTACTCCACGCCCGCGGTGTTACCGTCGACGCCCTCCTGCTTGAACGCCTGCATGGCTTTCAAATCGAGCTTGGGCGCGACCTTGATGCCCATGCCGGCAAAACCGTGACCCGCCTCCTCATAAAGTTCCGACGCATGCAGAAGCGCCTTGGACGGGATGCAGCCCACATTCAGGCATGTTCCGCCATGGGTCGCCCGTTTCTCCACAACCGCCGTTTTCATGCCGAGCTGCGCGGCGCGGATCGCGCACACATAGCCGCCCGGACCGGTGCCGATGACAACGAGATCGTATGCGTCAGCCATAATGTCTTCCTTGTTGGGGAATTGCGCGTCCTAGAGCCTTTGCTTGGTCTTGTCGCAAGATCGTTCCGTCAGAATGGCTCCGATTTGATCGCAAAGGCTCTAAATGTCCAGGATCATGCGCTGCGGATCTTCCAGGCATTCCTTCACACGCACGAGAAACGTTACCGCGCCCTTGCCGTCAACCACCCGGTGGTCGTAGGAGAGCGCCAGATACATCATCGGGCGGATGACCAGTTCGCCGTCGCGGGCGACGGGCCGTTCCTGAATCGCGTGCATACCGAGAATGCCCGATTGAGGCGCGTTGAGGATCGGCGTCGACATGAGTGATCCGTAGACGCCGCCATTGGTGATCGTGAAAGTGCCGCCCTGCATCTCGGCGATCGACAGCTCGCCGTCGCGCGCGCGCGCTCCGAGCCGCCCGATCTCCGCCTCGATCTGCGGCAGGGTCATGCTCTGCGCATCGCGGATGACCGGCACCACGAGGCCCTTATCGGTGCCGACGGCAATGCCGACGTGATAGTAGTTCTTGTAGACGATGTCGGTGCCGTCGATCTCGGCATTGACCTCCGGGACATCCCGCAATGCCTGAATACAGGCCTTGACGAAAAAGCCCATGAAGCCGAGGCGCACGCCGTGGCGCTTCTCGAAAAGCTCCTTGTACTCGCGGCGCAACTCCATCACCGCACCCATGTCCACCTCGTTGAAGGTGGTGAGCATGGCCGCGGTGTTCTGGGAATCCTTCAGCCGCCTGGCAATGGTCTGCCGCAGCCTGGTCATGCGCACGCGCTCTTCGCGTGCCTCGTCCTCAACCGCGACCGGCCCGCGCACGCTCGCCGGCGGTTCGGCGGAGACGGACGGCGTCGTCAGGGTAATCGGCTCGGGAGCCGCAGGCGCCGCGGCCGCACCGCCGCCATCGAGGACCTTGAGCACGTCTTCCTTGGTGATCCGCCCCGCCTTGCCGGTGCCCTTGATACTGGCGGGGTCGAGCGCGTTTTCCGTCACGAGCTTCTGGACGGCTGGAGACAGGGGGAAGTCACCATCACCGTTTTCGACCGGTGCCGGATCCGCCTTCGCCGGGGCAGGCGCCGCCTCGGCCTTGGCTTCCTGTTTTTCTTCCTTCTTCTCCTCTTTGGCCGGCGCGGCCGCGGCGCCTTCACCTTCGGAGATGTTGCCGAGCAATGCGCCGACTTCCACCGTCTCGCCTTCGGGGACGGCAATCTCGGACAGCACGCCTCGTGCGGGCGCCGGCACCTCTATGGTCACCTTGTCCGTCTCGAGTTCGACCACGGGCTCGTCCGCGTTGACCGCGTCGCCCGCCTTCTTGAACCACTGCCCGACGGTCGCTTCGGTAACCGATTCGCCCAGCGTGGGAACACGAATCTCACTCGCCATGCCTCTTGCCCCTCTCCTTTGTCCGGCCGCCGCGCCGAACCTTGTCCTGTTCCGGCCGCCTAGTCGCCCAGCGCCGCCCCGACAAATGCCTCAAGCTCGGCCATATGCTTGCTCATCAGGCCCGTCGCGGTCGCGGCGGACGCCGGGCGTCCGGCATAGACCGGCCGCGTGTGGATCGCACCGATGTCACGCAGGACCAGCTCGATGTTCGGCTCCACGAACATCCAGCTTCCCATATTTTTCGGCTCCTCCTGACACCAGATCATCTCGGCCTGGGGGAAACGTTCCAGTTCCTGCTTGAGCGCCTGTACCGGGAACGGATAGAGCTGCTCGAGCCGCAGCAGGTAGACATCGTCGATGCCGCGCTGTTCGCGGGCGTCATAAAGGTCGTAATAGACCTTGCCGGAACACATCACAACGCGCCGCATCTTGTCGTCGGGGACGAGTTTGATCTTCTCCCCCTCCTCGCTCTGCGCGTCGTCCCACAGCACGCGGTGGAAGCTCGACTCCGGCCCCATCATTTTCAGCGGCGACACCACCCGCTTGTGGCGCAGCAGCGATTTCGGCGTCATCAGCACCAGCGGCTTGCGGAAATTTCGGTGGAGCTGCCGGCGCAGAATGTGGAAGTAGTTTGCCGGCGTGGTGCAATTGGCCACCTGCCAGTTGTCTTCGGCCGACAATTGCAGGAAGCGCTCCAGCCGCGCCGAGGAGTGCTCCGGGCCCTGGCCCTCATAGCCGTGCGGCAGCAGCAGCACGAGGCCGGACATGCGAAGCCACTTGCGCTCGCCCGATGAAATGAACTGGTCGATGACCACCTGCGCGCCGTTGGCGAAGTCCCCGAACTGCGCTTCCCACATGGTCAGCGCGTTCGGTTCGGCGAGGGTATACCCATACTCGAACCCGAGCACCGCCTCCTCCGACAGCATGGAGTTGATGACCTCGTATTTCGCCTGATCGGCGGCAATGTGGTTGAGCGGCTTGAACCGCGCGTCGGTGGTCTGGTCGTGAATGACGGAATGGCGTTGCGAGAAGGTGCCGCGCTCGCAGTCCTGGCCGGACAGGCGCACGCGGAAGCCTTCGAGCAGGAGCGTTCCGAATGCCAGCGACTCGGCCAGCGACCAGTCAATACTGGTTCCCTCCTCCATCATTTTGCGCCGGTTGTCCATGAAGCGCTTGATGGTCCGGTGCACGTTGAAGCCTTCCGGCACGCAGGACAGCGCCTTGCCGACCTCCTGCAGCCGGGCGATGTCGACACCGGTCTTGCCGCGGCGCGCGCCTTCCTCGGCAAGCCCGAGACCGGACCACTTGCCGTCGAGCCAGTCCGCCTTGTTGGGCTTGTAGGATTCGCCTGCCGCGAACTCCTCTTCGAGCATCTGGCGCATGCCGACCGTCATTTCCGCATAATCGGCTTCGCTGAGCAGCCCTTCGTCGATCAGGCGCCGCGAGTAGACCTCGACCACGCTCGGATGCGAACGGATCTTCTGATACATCAGCGGCTGCGTGAAGGACGGCTCGTCGCCCTCGTTGTGGCCGTGCCGGCGATAGCAGAACATGTCGATGACGACGGGCTTGCGGAACTCCTGGCGGAACTCGGTCGCCACCTTCGCCACATGTACCACCGCCTCCGGATCGTCGCCGTTCACGTGGAAGATCGGCGCCTCGATCATACGCGCCACGTCGGAAGGATAAGGCGAGGAGCGCGAATTGTGCGGCGCGGTGGTGAAGCCGATCTGGTTGTTGACGATGAAATGGATCGAGCCGCCGGTGCGGTGGCCGGCAAGACCGGACAGCCCGAAGCACTCGGCAACAACGCCCTGCCCGGCGAATGACGCATCGCCATGCAGCAGAAGCGGTAGAACCTTCGTCCGCTCCTCGTCGCGCCGCTGGTCCTGCTTGGCGCGGACCTTGCCGAGGACGACCGGATCGACGATCTCGAGATGCGACGGGTTCGCGGTCAGCGACAGATGAACGGAATTGCCGTCGAACTCGCGGTCCGACGAGGCGCCGAGGTGATACTTCACGTCGCCCGACCCTTCGACGTCATCGGGATGGGCCGAGCCGCCCTTGAACTCGTTGAAGATGGCGCGGAACGGCTTGCCCATGACATTGGCGAGCACGTTGAGGCGTCCACGGTGCGGCATGCCGAGAATGATCTCCTCGACGCCGAGATGTCCGCCACGCTTGATGATCTGTTCAAGGGCGGGAACCGCCGACTCACCGCCGTCGAGGCCGAAGCGCTTGGTGCCGGTATATTTGACGTCGAGGAACTTCTCGAACGTCTCCACCTCGACGAGCTTGGACAGAATGGCCTTCTTGCCTTCTTCGGTGAAGGTGACTTCCTTGTCGCGGCCTTCCATGCGCGCCTGGAGCCAGCTCTTCTGTTCCGGCGAGGAGATGTGCATGAATTCGATGCCGATCTTGGCGCAATAGGTGCGTTTCAGGATCTCGATGATCTCGCGCACCGTCCCGAACTCGAGTCCGAGGACGAAATCCAGGAAAATCCTGCGGTCGTAGTCGCGCTCGGTGAAGCCGTAGGAGGCCGGTTCGAGCTCCGGATGCGCTTCCTTCTTGTCGAGACCCAGCGGATCGAGGTCGGCGGCGAGATGGCCGCGCACACGGTAGGAGCGGATCATCATCAGCGCGCGTACCGAGTCGCGGGTCGCGGCGAGCGCGAAACCGCCGGTGAGCTCGACGCCCATGCTCTGCGCGCGCTCCTGGATCACGTTGCCGACATGCTGCTCGACCGGCGCCCAATCCCCATCAAGTGCGCTGACGAGCTCGCCATTGGCGGCGATCGGCCAGCCGTCACGTTTCCACGAGGGGCCCTCGGCCTCGCGCAGAACGTCGTCCGGCGTGTCCTTCAGGTCGCGGAAAAAGGCCTGCCACTCCGCGTCGACCGTGGCCGGATTGTTCTGATACTTGGCGTAGAGTTCTTCGATATAGTCCGCGTTCGCCCCGTCCAGAAATGACGTCCGGGCGAACATCTCATTCCGTTCCTGCCGTCCCATGAGCCGACCTCGCGTACGGGATGCGTGTCCCTTTGGTTCCGCTTCAACCGACCCGTGTATGCAGCGTGCCGGTTCACTCAGCCATTTAATACGTCAACGAGCGTGGTTCCAAGACCCGCGGGAGAATTTGATACGGCGATGCCGGCCGAACGCATTGCCTCCATCTTGTCCTCGGCACCGCCCTTGCCGCCGGAAATGATGGCGCCGGCGTGGCCCATGCGCCGCCCCGGGGGCGCGGTTACGCCGGCGATGAAGCCGACGACCGGCTTTTTCACTTTCGAGGATTTGATGAAATCCGCCGCGTCTTCCTCAGCAGAACCGCCGATTTCGCCGATCATGATGATCGACTCGGTCTTGTCATCGCCGAGGAACAGATCGAGGCAGTCAATGAAATTGGTGCCGTTCACGGGATCGCCGCCGATGCCGATGCAGGTGCTCTGACCCAGGCCCGCGGCAGTGGTCTGCGCCACCGCCTCATAGGTGAGCGTGCCCGAGCGCGAGACGATGCCGACGGAGCCGGGACGATGAATATGGCCCGGCATGATGCCGATCTTGCATTCATCTGGCGTGATGATGCCCGGGCAGTTGGGGCCGATGAGCCGCGTCTTGGAGCCGGTGAGCGCGCGCTTCACCTTGACCATGTCGAGCACGGGAATGCCCTCCGTGATGCAGACCGCGAGCGGTATCTCCGCATCGATCGCCTCGAGAATAGCGTCGCCCGCAAACGGCGGCGGCACGTAGATCACGGAGGCGTTGGCGCCGGTCTTCTCGACCGCCTCGGAGACCGTGTTGAACACAGGCAGGCCGAGATGCTCGCTGCCGCCCTTGCCCGGCGTCACGCCGCCGACCATTTTGGTGCCGTAGGCGATCGCCTGCTCGGAATGGAACGTACCCTGCGAGCCGGTAAAGCCCTGGCAGATGACCTTGGTGTTCTTGTCGACGAGAACTGACATCAATCCCCCAAATGCATTTTCATTTCGCGCCTACCTCTGACCACTGTCGAGACAATTAGGCTGATCCAAACTGGCAACACAAAAAACAGATAACTTCCCAGCAGAAGCGCTAAGAAAAATTGATTGTTCTCCGCTTGCGCCCCCTCTGCAGTGTAAGGCCCCTGCTCGCGCAATATCCGAATATTTGGCTGATCCGCGAGTCGAATGGCTACTATCGGTAGTACCGACAACGCGAGAGCCATCAACGGCAGCTTCATTGCATTGTAGCGCAGCTTTTGGATCCATCGATGAATCCACCATGCAACCAGTCCCCCCAAACTCCCAGATACCAACACAACAATCAGCAAGAACACGATCAGGCTGTCCAATCCAGTCACGGTTCTCCCGCATGACCTAGCGCGCCATATCTTTGTCGCGACGCCTGTCTACGCGGCCTCCTTCACCCGGGCGACGATCTTCTGGGCCGCGTCGTCGAGATTGTCCGCCGACACGATCGCCAGGCCGGACTCATCGAGGATCTTCTTGCCGAGCTCGACATTGGTCCCTTCCAGCCGCACCACCAGCGGTACGTCGATCTCCATCTCCTTGGCCGCCGCGACGATGCCCTCGGCGATGATGTCGCAACGCATGATGCCGCCGAAGATGTTCACCAGGATGCCCTTCACACTGTCGTCGGACAGGATGATCTTGAAGGCGTTCATCACCTGCTCCTTGTTGGCGCCGCCGCCGACGTCCAGAAAGTTGGCGGGTTCCGCGCCGTAGAGCTTGATGATGTCCATGGTGGCCATGGCGAGGCCGGCGCCGTTGACCATGCAGCCGATGGTGCCGTCGAGCTTGATGTAGTTGAGATCGAATTTCGAGGCCTCGACCTCAGCCGGGTCTTCTTCGGAGAGATCGCGCAGCTCGACGATATCGGGATGACGGTAGAGCGCGTTGCCGTCGAAATTCATCTTGGCATCGAGGCAGATGAGATCGCCCGCGCCCGTCACCACCAGCGGATTGATTTCCAGCAGGCTCGCGTCCTTGTCGATCAGCATGTTGTAGAGCGTGCCGATGAGCTTGACGCATTGCTTGACCTGATCGCCCTCCAAACCCAGCGCAAAGGCGATCTTGCGGCCGTGGAACCCGGAATAGCCAGCCGCCGGGTCGATGTTGATTGTGAGGATCTTCTCCGGCGTCTTGGCGGCCACCTCCTCGATGTCCATGCCGCCCTCGGTGGAGGCGATGAAGGCGATCCGCGAGGTCTCGCGGTCGACGAGGGCCGACAGATAGAGCTCGCGGTCGATGTCGGAGCCGTCCTCGACATAAACCCGGCCCACTTCCTTGCCCTGTGGTCCGGTCTGGTGCGTGACCAGGGTCATGCCGAGCATGCGCGAGGCTTCATCGCGGACTTCGTCGATGGATTTCACCACCTTGACGCCGCCGCCCTTGCCGCGGCCGCCGGCGTGGATCTGCGCCTTGACGACCCAGACCGGGCCGCCGAGCTTCTCCGCCGCCTCAACCGCCTCGTCGACGGTGAAGGCGACGCCGCCCTCCGGCACCGGTGCGCCCGCCGCCCGCAGAACTTCCTTGGCCTGATATTCATGGATATTCATAACGCCCCCTTAACTCACTTATTATCTCTGAGATCATCCACGATATAAATTTGATTAATTGACATTTCGTCCAATCCAAAATTGCTAAGCCCGATGTCTTTTCTCATTGCCAAAAGAATGGTTCCAATTTTTCTAATGTTAATTCCAGCGTCTTCATGATTACTTGCGTCAAGCTTCCAATCACTGAGAGCTTTTATAACATTAGGCGAACCATAAAATACAACACCTCTCATTAAATCTATAAATCTATCTTCAAAATCACCCTTTGATAAATATTTCTCAAGCTCTTTATCTTTTTTTGATTTCCTCACCACATCAAATATCATGTCCACGAAAATCGTATAAACTTCAATTTTCTTTTCTCTATGTGCTTCTCTTCTTGCATTCGATCGCTCTTTCCAAAAGGTGAAAACGATAGAGAAAATCGCCACGAGTCCGGCGATAATTGCTGACGCGACCGTCTTGTCTACGTCAGTTAGAAACGATACGGCCCCACTTATCAAAAACCACGTTGCAACAGACAAACCCAGAAGAAGAGCTAGTCCAGCAAAGGCGCGCAGATAGTTTTGGAATAGACCTGACTGCAGAGCGCTTTTCCCTATCCAAGCTTCGGCGAAATGTTCTTGCACGCTTCGACGAGACCCTTGACCGCCTCGACGGAACTCATGAAGGCCTTGCGCTCGCCGGCATTGAGATCGATCTCGACGACCCGCTCCATACCCTTGGCGCCGATCACCACCGGAACGCCGACATAGAGGCCCTTTACCCCGTACTCGCCGTTGAGATAGGCGGCGCACGGCAGCACGCGTTTCTTGTCCTTGAGATAGGATTCGGCCATGGCGATACCCGACGCGGCCGGCGCGTAATAGGCGGAACCGGTCTTGAGCAGGCCGACGATTTCCGCGCCACCGTCGCGCGTGCGCTGCACGATCTCGTCGAGGCGCTTCTTGGTGATCCACTTCATCTTGATGAGATCGGTGAGCGGAATGCCGGCGACCGTGGAGTAGCGCGGCAGCGGAACCATGGTGTCACCGTGGCCGCCGAGCACAAACGCGGTCACGTCCTCGACCGATACGTCGAACTCCTCGGCGAGAAAGTAGCGGAAGCGCGAGGAATCGAGAACGCCGGCCATGCCGATGACCATGTTGTGCGGCAGGCCGGAGAATTTCTGCAGCGCCCAGACCATCGCGTCGAGCGGGTTGGTGATGCAGATGACGAACGCTTTCGGCGCGTATTTCTTGATGCCTGCGCCGACCTGGCTCATGACCTTGAGATTGATCTCCAGCAGATCGTCGCGGCTCATGCCGGGCTTGCGCGGCACGCCCGCCGTCACGATGACCACGTCCGCGCCCTTGATGTCGGCGTATTCGTTCGCGCCCTTCAGCCGGGAGTCGAACCCTTCGACCGGCGAGGACTGGGCCAGGTCCAGCGCCTTGCCCTGCGGCATACCCTCGGCGATGTCGAACAGGACGACATCACCCAAATCCTTCAATCCTGCGAGATGCGCCAGCGTCCCGCCGATCATGCCTGCGCCGATCAACGCGATTTTGTTGCGCGCCATGGACTACTCCCCTACGTGATACGCCCCTCTCGAGACATGGACGACAGGTGGCGGTTGCACCCGGTCGCGCACATCTGTTTGTGCGGGAGTGGTTAGCCTGAAACGGGGTGCGGTGCAACCTTGCCCAAAGTCGTCCCTGCGGGCGCCGCGGGGTCAGCCGGCCCTGCGCTCTGCTGCGTCCTGGATGAGTGCCAGCAGCCGGTAAACGCCGTGCACCATTTTCGAGTAGGGCAAGGCGATGAAAAAGGCGAGGACGAAGCCGAGATGGATGGCGAGAAGCGTGCCCATGGCGCTCGTCTCGCGCAGCACCAGCAGGACGAGTCCGGTCAGACTGACCAGGAACAGCAGCACCAGCAGTGCCACGTCCATGCCCATCAGTTCGCGCGCCTGCGGCGCGGGCTCGGCGCGCATCTTGAGCGCAAGGAGCCCGGCGGGGCCGATCAGCAGGCCGATGCCGCCGAGGGTCCCGAGAATGACCGGGAGGCTGAAATAGCCGTAGGGCGCAATCCAGCCGAACACGTAGTGATAGATCGTGCCCACCGAGGTCGCGGCGAAGCACAACATGAAACCGTAGAAGGTGAAATGGTGATAGGTGCGCCGGGCGTAGGAGAACTTCTCGTCCGGGTAGGTACAGCCGCCGCCGCCGCCACCGAGATTCTTCAGTGTCAGCGTGTCCCAGATGCCGCCGAGGATCGCGCCGAAAGACAGGGGGACATGGGCCGCCTGCGCCGTCGCGCGCCAGTACCGCACGCCGCCGACGATCATGGCGGCGATCGCCAGGAGAAACACGATGCCGAACGGCCAGACCATCGCCTCATGGGGGATCACCCGGTAGAACGACCCTTCACCCGTTTGCACACCGAAGATCACATCCGGGTTTTGCAGGCCGAACAGCAGGCCGATCACCAATGCGAGGCCGAGACCCGACAACAGCGAGACGACCAGCCCGTTGCTCTGGAACGCCCGGGCGAGAAAGCCCGGCCAGGCGAAGCGGGCATAGGATTCGGCGCGCAACCGGGAGAACGCCTTCGGCACATTGACGTCGAACTCGTGCGGCGGGGCGTACTGGCAGACGTGGTAACAGCCCTGACACCCGTGGCACAGATTGGCGAGATAGGTCAGATCGCCTTCCGAGAAGAACCGGCGGCGTTCCATCGCCGGAAACACCGCGCAAAAGCCCTCGCAATAGCGGCACGCATTGCAGATCGTCATCAGCCGGTCGGCTTCGTCGACCGGTTCAGGTGTTGCCTTGTCAGTTAACAGCACGGCGCGCGGCCTCCTCTCCGGCGATGCGCCCGAAGACCACGCCGATGGCCATGCCGAGCCCGCCGACATAGCCCTGTCCGAGAATATTGCCCGCCATTACCTCGCCCGCGGCGAAGATGTTGTCCGACGGTTTCCTGTCCGGTCCCATGAGCACCCGCGCCTTGTCGTCCACTTCAACGCCGAGATAGGTGAACGTTATGCCGGGCCGCAGCGGATACCCGAAGAACGGGGGCTGATCGATTTTCTGTGCCCAGTTCGTCTTCGGCGGCTTCAGGCCCTCCGTGTGGGAGCCGTCCGGCTGGGTCGGATCGAAGGTGCCGGGCTGCACCGCCTTGTTGTAGTCGTCCAGCGTCTTGCGCAGGGACTTCGCGTCGAGTTCGAGTTTCTCCGCCAGCTCCTCGATCGTGTCCGCTTCAACGGGGCGAAAGATCGTCGGCATGAACAGTCCCGGGATTTTCGAGTCGATGATCGCATAGGCGATCTGGTCGGGCTGCTGGCCGACGAGACGCCCCCAGATGGCGTAGCGCTTGGGCCAGATGTCCTCGCCCTCGTCGTAGAAGCGCTCGGCGTTCTTGTTCACAACGATGGAGTAGATGACGCAGTCAACGCGGGTGGCGATGCCGCCGTCGAACTGTGGCGAGCGCGCGTCGATCGGCACGGCGTGGCACTGGTCGGCCTCGCTGACCGGATGGGCGCCCTCATCCAGCAACACCCGCAGCATGCGGCCCTTGTTGTAGGGCGTGCCGCGGATCAGGAAGTTCTGCGCCCGCTCGCCCCAGCCCTCTTTCAGCCAGTCGATATTGGCTTCGTAGCCGCCGGCGGCGATCACCACGGAGCGCGCGGAAATCTCGCGCGTCTCGCCCTCGTGCCGCACCGTTGCGCTCACGAAGTGGCCGCGGTCCAGTTTCAGGTCCGTGACCTCGGCTTCATACAGAAACTCGATGCCGAGCTCCTCGGCGGTCGCGAAGTAGGAGTTCATCATGCCCTTGCCGCCGCCGAAGAAGAACGCGTTGGTGCGCGCCAGCCCGAGCGTGCCCGATAATGGCTGCTGAAACCGCACCCCCTGCGCCTGCATCCAGTCGACGGCCTGCACCGACTGCTCGAGCACCATGCGGGCGAGTTTCTCGTTGGTCTTGCCCGCCGTCACGCGCAACAGGTCCTCCCAGTATTCCTCGACCGGATACGGACCGGTGACGTACTCGGTCGCCGCGTCGTGGGCATAGCGGATGTTGCGGGTGTGGCGGGAGTTGCCGCCGCGGAACTCTCTCGGCGCGACCTCGAGCACGAGAACACGGGCTCCGGCGCGGCGCGCCGTGATCGCCGCACACAGCGCCGCATTGCCGGCTCCGGCGACGAGAACGTCGTAACTGTTGCCTGATTCACCCACGACTCGTTGCCCTTTGCGCCGCGTCCCCGGCCACGGCTTCACGCTTCGCATATCCCAGACAAGCCTCAGACCGCATTTCGATCAAGCGGGAAGCGGTCCCCCCGAAACGGTGTGTGCCGTGACCTCGCCTGAAGACCATGCCCGCCAAATCACGATCAGCCATTGCGGCGTTCCCCGCGATCCTGAACAAGCGCGCCGAGCCGGTAGCGCAGCGATGTCTGGAGATGGGCTTCCGCCGCGGCTCCAGCCGCCTCGGCATCGCCGCGCCGCAAGGCATCCAGAATGTCGCCATGCTGGCCGACAACCACGTTGATGCGCTCATCGCCGGTGTAGGTGGTTGGCCCGAGAAGCAGGAGCGAATTGTTCAGGGCGCGCGCCGCCTCCAGCAGGAAGCGATTGCGGCAGGCCAGATAGAGACCCTGGTGAAAGTCCTGGTTTATCGCCGCGGCCCTGGCGGGATTGCCGCGCTCTCGCTCGATCTCGTCGTTGAGACCGTCGAGGGCATCAAACTCCGCATCGGTGCCGTGCTTTGCCGCAATCTCGGCCGCGGTGCGCTCCAGAACGATCCGCATTTCGTAAAGCTCGACGATCTCCGTATGCGATAGCCGGCGGATGACGGCCCCGATGCGCGGGCGATGCTCGACGATCCGTTCTGCTTCCAGCCGCCTCAGCGCCTCTCTCACCGGTGTTCGGGATAGCGACAGACGCTCTGCGACGTTCTCCTCCCGAAGGCGGTCGCCGGGGCGGAATACCCCGTCGCGGATAGAGTCCATCAACGCCTCATAGGCGGTCTGACCGCTGGACTGAGCCTCTGTGTGTATCGTACCCACGCTCGAATCTTGAGATTTGTATCCGTTTGTATACAAGAATTCTAAATCGGGAGTTCGGTCATGTCAAAAAAGATCATCGTCGTCGGATCTGGAAATGCCGCGATGAGCGCCGGCATCGCAGCGGCGGATGAAGGTGCGGATGTGCTGATGCTCGAAAAGGCCGCGCGAGACCAGCCGGCCTCCCGGGCAGGTATTTGAGCCGCTACGCCGCGTCCTCCGACACGGCTTCACCGCGGGCGCGGCCCAGATAACCCTCAGACCGCATTTCGATCAGGCGCGACGCGGTGCGCTCGAACGCCTTTGCGACATCGCCTTCCTTGTAGAGCTCATGCGGCTCCGCGTCGGCGGATGCGATGAGCTTGGCGCCGGTATCGTAGAGCGTGTCGATCAGGGTTATGAACCGGCGGGCTTCGTTTCGCCGTTCCGGTCCGAGCACCGGAATGCCGTCGATCATGAAGGTGTGATAGGCGTGTGCCAACGCCAGGTAGTCGTTCGGTCCGAGCGGTTTCTCGCACAGATCGGTGAAGGTGAACCGGGCAACGCCCATGGCCGCGTGCGGCACCTTGATCTTCCGCTTCTTCAGCTCGATCACGGCGGGCGCACCTTCGGCGGTGGCGGTGAGCATCTCCCACACCTCGTCCATGGCCCGCGCCGCCCTCTTGTCGGCGGGTGAGAAATAGAGCTGCGTGCCCTGCAGTTTCTCCAGACGGTAATCGGCGTGGGACTCGAGCTGCAGCACCTCCAGCTTGTCCTCAATGAGGGCGATGAACGGTTCGAAAAGGGGGCGGTTGAGGCCGTTCTCGTAGAGCTCGGACGGGTGGGCATTGGAGGTCGCGACCACCACGGTGTGGGCGTCGAACAGCGACGCGAACAGCCGTCCCAGGATCATCGCGTCGGCGATATCCGTCACCTGCAGTTCATCGAGGCACAGCAGACGCGCCTCGTTCGCGATCTCCCTGGCGGCCAGGGGAATCGGATCGCCGTCATTGCCCTTGCGGAAATGGGCAATGAGATCGTGCACGCCGGCCATGAACTCGTGGAAATGGGTGCGGCGCTTGGCCTCGAAAGGCACCGTCTCGAAGAACAGGTCCATGAGCATGGTCTTGCCGCGCCCGACGCCGCCATACATGTACAAGCCTTCCGGGACCTCGCCGCCCTTTCGCGTAAAAAACGAGAAGATGTCGGTCTTCGACGGCGGCTCGTACTGGGCCATGCGGTTGGCCAGCAATTCGAGTTTCTCGGCGGCGAGATACTGGGCCGGGTCCGGCTTGAGGCAGCCCTCGTCCACCAGCGTCCGGTAGCGCTGCATCGGCCCGTTGTCCATGTCCCTCCACTCCGTATGGCGGCGTCCGCGTTGGGCTACCGGGTCCGGCCCCCATGGTCAAGCGGCGGCGTCAGCATCGGATGGCGCGGATATGCCCCTCGCCCGCATAGTCCAGAAGGTCGGGATCGCGGGTCACCAGCGCGCGCCCGCCGCTTCGCGACGTGGCGATCAGCAGCCGGTCGGCAATGTCGCCCGGCGGGGCACCCGGCAGGCTGGCGGACTCGATGCAGATCTTCGGGGTGACCTCGGCAAGGGCGACGCCGGGCAGGTCGAGGATCATGTTGAACCAGACCTCGACCGGCATCGAAAGCACGAGCTGCCCGCGCGCCACCAGCATGCCCACCTCCCAGGCCGACATGGGCGAAACCCAGAGATTGGCCGAGCGGGCGGCCTCTTCCACACGCTCGCGCGCCTCGGGGTCGAAATCGGCCTCCTCCAGAAGCCAGAGAAGCGCGCAGGTGTCGAGAAGAACGCCGCCTGTGGCCATCGACCGTCCCGAACCTCGCGTCACGCGACCGGAGCGCCGGTCGGTTTCGTCAAGTCGGTGCCGGCAACCATCTGGATGACGCCCTTGAGCGCGCCGTAAAGCGGCCGCGAGGGAAGAGGCGCGCTCCGCACCCGTGCCGCGGCCTCATCTCCAACCCGCACGAACTTCACCCGCTGGTGGTTCAGGTCCACGTCGGACGTCTTCCACCCGGCGGCGAGCCACGCCCGGCTGTGCGAATGGCCGGTCGGGTCGTTGCTCCACCACGCCGGATAGGCATATGCGCTGCGCGGCAGTGCGAAACCCAGAACCGCTTCAATTTCGGAGAATTGCGCCGGCCAGTCGCCGGCTGCCATCTGCGCGAGATGGTTTTTCAACGCGTCGTACTTGCCCATACCCCAGCCAAACTTGTTACAAACTATGTTATCATATGTCTAAAACACAACCGCCTGATTTGCAACGGGAAATTCCTGGGTGGGCCGAGGAAAAACGGCGCACCAATGCCCTGAATCCGCACTTCAGGAGTGCTCGACCACGCGTTTTCCGCGGTCATTGGGCAGGAAATAGACGATCAGGTTCGAGATCAGCAAGGTCACGGCGAGAATATAGAAGACGCTTTCAAGCCCCCAGCGGTCGGCGATGAGACCGCCGACAAGCGGCACCAGTGCGGAGAAAGCCGACTGGGCGCCGAACAGCAGGCTGACGACGCTGCCGCTCATGGCGGGTGGAGCGAGATCCATGGCCCAGCTATGGATCACCGGGCGGACCGCGAACAGGGCCAGACCGAGCAGCGAAACGGCCAAAACGAACAGGATCATGCCGCTGACCAGGGTCAGGCCGACGAGGACGACGGTTGCGGCGGTCAGGCAGATCAGCGTCACCGGCTGGCGCCCGATACGGTCCGAGGCGACCCCGGCGACGGGACCGCCGACCATGCCGCCGATCTGCATGCTCATAAGCGCAAGGCCGAGTATGACGGGGCTGACCTCCAGGACATCCGCCAGATAGAGCGGCACGAACACGAGCAGCCCGTTCTGGGTCATGGAGCGGAACGCGGCCATGGTGCAGAGCCCGATGACCGCGCGATCGCGGAGAAGACCCGCCACGCCTTGCAAATATCCGCCAGCTCCGCCGTTTCTGTCCGCCCTCGCGTCGCTCTCCTTGTCGGCGCTGTTGAGCGCGAACAGGATCAGGGCGGCGACAATGAGCACCGGGATGGTCACCACGCCGGCGGTCGCGTGCCACGACATGACAAGCAGCGCCGTTCCGGCGACGACGGGCGCGACCGCGTCGCCGACGCTGGCGCCAAGGGTATGGATGGCCAGCGCATAGCCGCGATTGCGCGGAAAGCACTGTGAGAGGTAGGAGATTGCGGCCGGATGCCAGAGATTGTTGGTCACACCGATCAGCACCACCAGCGGCACCAGCCAGATTGCCGACGTGACCAGCCCCATGGCCATCAGCGACGCCGCGCCAATTATGAGCGATGCCGCCTGAACCAGCACCCGGCGGCCGCGGATATCGACCACTGCGCCGCTTCCGAGATTGGCAAGAAGCGACGAGACGTGGAACACGGTGACAAGTCCGCCTGCCTGGGTATAGGTGAGCCCGAACTCGCGGGCGATATAGGGAAGCAGAACGTAGAACGTCCCGAGAATCCAGTGGGTCCCGGCATGGCCCGTGGCGACGAGAAAGGCGGGCCCCTGGCCCCTCCAGTGCAATCCCGTCAGTCGCTCTATGGTTGAAGACACGTAAAGGACCACTCCCACGCCCGAACCGCGTTTGAAACCAAGTTCGTAAGCGTAATCAAGTCTTTTTGATTAACGCTGTGCGCATTTCTGCTCAACCCGGCGTCATCGGGTCGCAATGTTGACCATATATTGTGCAATGCAATGTAAACGCTTGAATTTTTGTGTGCAGCGCACAAGATAGATAGGAGATTCGGGGGTGATTGGCGCGCCAAAAGGAGACGGCAATGAACCGCAAACAGACAGAAACGGGGACCACCCGAAAACTGTTTGTGACCGAATATCACAAATATCGCGACCACCTGCTGCGGCTGGATGGCGAGAGCCGCCGCATGCGCTTCGGCATGGCGGTCGATGAAACTTTCATCCGGAATTACACGGAGCGGCTTCAGGACCTCAAGAGCATCATCTACGGCCACACCGTCGACGGTGAAGTGCGCGCGGCGGCCGAGCTGCGTCCGCTCGGCAATCCCGTCCACAGCGAGGCCGAGGCGGCGTTCTCGGTCGAGGCGCCGTTCCAGAACAGCGGCATCGGCACGGAGCTGCTCGGGCGTGTGGTCCGCGCGGCACGCAACCGCTCGATCCATCGCATCTACATGAACTGCCTGGCCGAGAACCGGCGCATGCAGGCGATCGCCAAGAAATATGACGCGGTGCTCGAGTTCGATCAGGGCGACGTCGTCGGGCGCGTCGCACCGTCGTCAGCCCACTACTTCTCGATCTGGCGTGAGGCGGTCGAGGACGAGATGGGTTTCGTCATGGCGGTACTGGACCTGCAGCGCAGGTTCCTGCCGGCGGCCTAGAAGCTCCAGGCGCCGTTCAACCGCGCGCGGCGCCGAACGCCGCGAAAGCCGACCCGTCGAGCCCGTGGCGCGCATACCACGCGTCGAGACGCGCGCGCGCTCTGTCCCCTTCGCGCAGTCCGAGAAACGCCGCGGCATTGTCCGACAGGAAAGCGCGGGCATTCTGCTCCGCGCCGGCGCCGACCCCGTAGACCTTGCGCCGGTACATATGCGCCAGAACCGGAAGGTAGTCGGCGTAGTAATACTCCTTGGACAGCATCGACCAGTCAGACCCGTACAGAATCCGGCGCGCGCGCTTCTTGCCCCGCTCGCCGGCAAGGAAGCCCTTGCGGATCTGGCCAAGCGTCTCCGCCGCCTCGCGGCAGCGCTGGCCGATGCCGATGAAGTTGTCCATGACGACCTCCGGATAGTGCGAAAGGTCCGCATATACATTCGGGTAGGCGTCCATCAGGGTGCCGATCACGCCGCGCCACTCGGCGGTCTTTTTCACGTCGTGACCACCGCCGAAATGCGCCAGATTGAGCCGGAGACCTGACAGGCTGGGTTCGGCCAGGACCCGTGCCCAGTATTCCGGATGGGCGCGCTCCTCATAGCCCGCGTCCCGTCCCGAGCCGTCGTCGAACGACCCGGCTCCGTTGGACGGCGCGGCGTGCGCCATGATCGGCACGTCATGCTCGACGCAGAAACGATAGAGGGCGCGCAGCGCCTCATCGAGATGATACCCGAACGCGTCGGCAAACGGCGCCGCCGATGCGTCCGCGGGAAACCCGCTCAACGGGATCTCGGCGTTGCCCAGCGCGCGAAAGCCCATCGGCGGATAGAGCTTCACCCCGAGGAACCCGCGATTGAGGATCGCGTCCTGAACGGCCTCCAGGGCCGTGCGGCGGCGTGCCGGGGATTCCTCACCGACCTGCGCATTGTGGAAGGCGTCGTCCGCCTGCCGCCAGGGACAGAACGACACGAACCCGTGGCAGCGCCCGGGATTGAGCCGCTGCACCATCTCCATGAGCTCCACCTGCTGGTGTGGCGACGTCTGCTGCATCGAATGCACACCCGAATCGAGATCGCCGATCACGCGATCGCTCTCGTCCGCGGCACTGAGCCAGTAGTCCATGTCCACCATGGACGGCGTGAACAGCGCGACCCGGACATGCGGCTCATGGCGCGCGTTGGTCATCATGAGCGCCTCGAAGTTCTTGTGCCGGAACTGGGTCAGGATCAGCACCAGGTTCTTGATCGCGATGATGTTGTCGGCCACGTCGGCGCCGAAGCACGACCTGTCAGAGCCGCGGGCGAACTTTGGAAGCTCGTTGACGTTGGCGAGCGCCGCCGCTTCGCTCTCCCCCGCCAGGCGCGCTTCGAGCACGGCCCGCTCCTGCTCATAGCCCGGCGTGCGCCCGAGCATCTTGGCGGACGCTTCGCGGATCTTGCTCTCGAGCTTCTGCCTTTTCTTGGGGTCGAGGTGGACCGCGTAGTGCGGGAGAAACACCTTGGTGATGAACTGAAACGCGGGCACGTCGTGCGCATTGAAGATATGGCAATGCGCGTCGACGATGGGCAATCCGTGAATCCAGGTGTCCTTTGCGCCGACCATGGACCGGCAGGCATTGGGGCATGTCACCGCATGCGCCAAAGTCGGCAAACCGGGCAGCAGCACTGCGCCGAGCCCGGCCGAAAGGCCGCGCAGCGCTGCCCGACGGCTTATGAGGTGTCCCGCTGTCATGCCCGCATCATCCGCACCGTATGCCCGCGCAGCGTTGCGGCGCCGCCTCACTGCCGACCTGTGATGACCGGCGTGTGGCTGCCGGCGACTCCATCGGGAATCGCCGTGAAAGCCGCGTTTTCTCTTATACGCCGCCGAGCCCGTATTCCGGCGGTCCCGGGTCGGCCGCAACGAGGGCCGCCGATATAACGCCTTCGTGAAGAACCGTTAGCATCGCGATTCCGTCCCCCGCCGTAAACCGACAGTACAGCCAATTCAGGTTCATCCCATAAACGAGGAGCTCTTGACGATGATTCGCATGTTCGTGACCGCGGGCCTGGCCGTCGGCCTTTGGTCGGCAACGCTTCCCGCAAACGCGGCACCCGTCCTGCCCGAAACGGCCGCTCAGAAAGCCTGCCCGGCCGGCTGGGTCTGGGACAAGAACAAGAAGAAATGCGTGCGCGTGCCGCGCGGGTCCTACTAGAACCGGGGCCGGAATTCCCGCAATGAAAAAGCGGCCCGACGCTCAGTCGGGCCGCTTTTGGATTCAGATTTGGTCGAAGAGGCTCTAGCGGCCTGAGACGATGTCCCACGGGCTCCAGTCGAAGCGATAGCCGATCGCGCCGCGGACAGTGCTGCTGTCCAGATCGACCTTGAAGGCGCCGCCGCCGACCTGTGCGAACTTTTCGTCCTCGTAGTCGGCATAGAGATACTCGACCCGGGCGAACCAGCGGTTGCTCATGGTCGTCTCGATGCCGCCGCCAACGACAATGCCGTAGACCTTCTTGTCATTGCTGCCGCCAACCAGTCCGCCCGAAACCTCGATCTCGGCGGAAGCCAGGCCGACCGTGCCATAAATGAGTGTGTTGGGTTGGACGAGAAAGCCGGCGCGCGCCTTCGTCTCCGAGCTGTAGTTCACCTCGGTCTGAGCCCCGAGGCCGTTTGCCGCAATGCTCGTTCCGGTCTGGGTATCGCCGAAACTGTAAGCGCTGTCCGTTCCAAGCACCCAGTTTCCGACGTGCCAGGACGAGCCGAAGACGAAACCGCCGACGAATGTGTCCTCGCTGTCGCGGATTGACACCAAAGGCGACCCCGGCCCGGTGTGTGAGATGCCGTAGTCGTAATCCGCCCAACCGGCATGTCCGCCGAAATGAAAGCCTTCCCAGATCGTCCGGCCGGGAGCAGCCAGAGGTGCGGGCGGCGGAACAGGTACCGCTCCGATGTCGCCGCCAGCCTGTACCGGATTTGAAGCGAAGCCGATTGCCAGCGCCCCCGCCACAATCGCCGCTTTTGCCGTATGGAATATCTTGGTCATCGAGCCCCTCTTAAACTCAATACGCTCGCAATTGGCCCGAGATTAGCCGAGATCGGGACGGTTTTATGCAATTACCTTCAGGCGGTGAGAATTTTGCCGCGCAACGTTGCGAAAATACCACATATGCTGGTGGCACCTGGCGGGGGACAACCGGGCATCCGGATACTGCGCGCAAGACGCGCATCGGCCTCGGCAAGAGGTAAAATCAGGCGAGGATTTCGCGGTTTTGCGCCAGTTCCTTGAGGTTGCGTTCGGGCCGGGCGCCGATATGGGAAATGATTTCCGCGGCCGCCAGCCCACCGAGCCGACCGCAAGCTTCCAGCGGCAGCGACCGGGTGAGACCGTGCAGGAATCCAGCGGCGTAAAGATCGCCGGCGCCGGTGACATCAACGACCTGCTCAACCGAATCAGCCGGGATTTCGAAGGTGTCCTTGTCGGAGATCACAACGGACCCGCGTTCGGAACGTGTCAGGACGGCGATCTCCGCCTCCGCGCGCACCGCGCCCGCGGCCTCCTCGAAGGAGTTCAGCTCATAGAGCGAGGTGATCTCGGTCTCGTTGGCGAACAGGATGTCGACCCCGCCGCGCACGAGATCGAGGAAGTCCGAACGATGCCGATCAACGCAGAACGCGTCGGAGAGGGTCAGGGCGACCTTGCGCCCCGCCGTCCGTGCCAGCTTCGCCGCTTCGTGAAACGCCGCCTTCGCCTCGGGCCGGTCGAACAGGTACCCCTCCAGATAGGTGATCTGCGCCGCGGCGATGAGATCGCCGTCGACGTCTTCCGGCCCCAGCTCGGTGCTCGCGCCGAGAAACGTGTTCATCGTCCGCTCGCCATCCGGTGTCACGAGCACCAGGCAACGCGCCGTCGGAAGGCCGACGTCGGACGGCGGGGTATCGTAGGCGACGCCGATCGACGTGATGTCGTGCGCGAAGACCTTGCCGAACTGGTCACCGGCGACCCGGCCGATAAAGGCGCAGGTGCCCCCGAAAGAGGCGATGCCGGCGCATGTGTTCGCCGCGGAACCGCCGGACTGCTCCTGCGCCGGTCCCATATCGGCGTAGATGTCGTCGGCCCGGCTCGCGGTGACGAGCTGCATGAATCCCTTTTCCATGCCGTGATTGGACAGAAAGGCCTCATCGCAACGCGCAATGATGTCGACGATTGCGTTGCCGATCCCGGCCACGTCAAACCTGCTGGCGCTCATGAAATCCCCTTCAACCCCCTCACCCGTTTTGAACCGGCGCACTATAGGCAGCACCGGCGCCCACGCAAGAGCCGTCTCGCGCTGGTATCGGGCGCGGGCGACCCCATATCTCGCTTGAGCTACACCTTCCCCTAGCGGCCAATCAAAGCACGCGCCACGCTCCAGATGTTCTTCGCTGCGACCAAAGCCTTCTCCCAGCTCTTCTCGCCGCCCTTTCGCTCGGTGCTTTTCAAATCGCTCGGCCTGACCATCGGCCTGCTGCTTGTTGCGATCGTCGCGCTCACCACCCTGTTCGGGATGTTCGCCGCGCTTCCCGGCTGGGTGGAGTGGACGATCCAGATCCTCGGCGGGCTCGGCCTCCTCATCGGCTCCATTTTTCTCATCGGCCCGATCACCGGGCTGATCGCCAGCCTGCATCTCGATGAAATCGCCGAGGAGATCGAACGCAGCGACTATCCGAACGAGCCGGCGGGCCACGCGCTCGGCACCATCGAGGGGATGAAGGTGGCGCTCAAGTTCGGCCTGCTGGTCATCGGCGTCAACATCCTGGTGCTGTTTCTGCTGCTGGTGCCGGGCGTAAACGTCGTGGCGTTCTTCATCGCCAACGGGTACCTGCTCGGCCGCGAGTATTTCGAGCTCGCCGCGCTGCGCTACATGCCGCTCGCCGATGCGCAGGCGCTGCGTCAGGATCACCGGCTGCGGGTGTTTCTGTCGGGCCTGATCATTGCCGGCATGATCTCGGTGCCGTTGCTCAACCTGCTGACGCCCCTGTTCGCCACCGCCTTCATGGTGCACTCGGTCAAGTCCGTTCTGCCGCATCGAAGGGACACGTCTCCCTCCCCCTAGGCGGGCTCTTCGCCGGTGACGATAAGACCGATCTCGGAGAGCACCCAGGCGCGAAACGCGGCGACCTTGGGCGGCAGCGGCTTAATGTCGGGATGAACCAGGTAGTAGCCGAACTCCGTCGGCAAGGCGTCGCCGAACGGCCGCACCAGCCGGCCCGCCGCCAGTTCGTCTCCGGCCAGTGACAAACGGCCCAGCACGACCCCGTGCCCCTGAATCGCGGCCTGCAACGCGTGGTCGGCGAACGAGAAGCGCGGGCCCCGGCTCGCATCGATGTCGCCATGACCGGCAAGACGCAGCCACATCCGCCAGTAGGGCGACAGGCCGAGGGGAACCGTGGAATCATCATGCAACAGGGTGTGATGCGCCAGGTCCTCCGGTCCGTTCAGCGGGTGTGGGCCCTCGAGCAATTCCGGGCTGCACATGGGCGCGATGCTCTCCTGCGAAAGCTGGACCACGTCGAGGCCCGGATAATTCCCGCGTCCATAGCGGATGGCCGCGTCGACGCCGTCATCGGTGAAGTTGGACATGGTCATGCTGGCGGAGATCCGCAGGTCTATCTCCGGATGTTTGGCGGTGAATTGCTCAACGCGCGGCACCAGCCAAAGGGCCGCGAAGGACGGGGCAACACTGACGGTCAGCACGCCGCTGTCGTCGCGCCCTCTCAGCAAGGCCACCGCCTCGGCGAGGCGGTCGAACCCCTCCGTCATGGGATCGAGCGCCGCGCGCCCCGCATCGGTGAGCGCGACCTGTCGCGTCATACGCCGGAACAGGGGAACGCCGAGGAACTCCTCCAGTTGCCGGACCTGGTGGCTGATGGCGGGCGGGGTCACCCCGAGCTCGTCCGCGGCCTTGGCGAAGCTCAGATGCCGGCCCGAGGCTTCGAACGCGCGCAGGGCATTCAGGGGCGGAAGGCGCCGGGTCATATTTATAGATTAGTTTTATTGAATTATCAGGTCAAGAATTATCGTTTGTCAAACTTGGTTTTCAGGCAAATATTAGGTGTCCAAGGCTGAATAATTCTTACTCTCAAATGGAGGACGGAACATGCTGGACCTGTACATCAACGCCAACCCTCACCTGCGGCCCCATATCGCCCGCGCGCATCAGGTTCGCGCCAGAACGTTCTCCGTGCTGTTCCGCCGCCTGGGCCGTGCCCTTGTGCCGGCCCATCTCCGGCAGCGTCTCGCCTGCCGCCGCCTGCGCAAGCGCGCGGCGAGAGAGCTGCGGGCGCTGAGCGATCTCCAGCTCAAGGATATCGGGGTTGCGCGCAGTGAGATCCTGTTCCGGTCAACCGCCGCACTGCCCGCGGGATGCCGTTGATCACGCGGCGACCGACTTCGCGTCATACAGGCAGAGATCGGATATGACGCAGCGTTCGCATTCGGGCCGGCGCGCCTTGCAGACATAGCGTCCGTGGAGGATGAGCCAGTGGTGGGCGTGCTGGCCGAACTCTTCGGGAACGATCTCGAGCAATCCCTTTTCAACCTCGAGCGGCGTCTTGCCGGGCGCCAGGCCGGTGCGGTTTGAAACCCGGAAGATATGCGTGTCGACCGCCATGGTCGGCTCGCCGAACGCCACGTTGAGCACCACATTGGCGGTCTTGCGCCCGACACCGGGAAGCGCCTCGAGCGCCTCGCGGGTCCGGGGCACCTCGCCGCCGTGGTTCTCCAGAAGCCCCCGGCACAGACCGATCACGTTTTTCGCCTTGTTGCGGTAAAGGCCGATGGTCTTGATGTGCTCGCGCACGCGGTCCTCCCCCAGCGCGAGCATCTTCTCCGGCGTGTCGGCAATCCTGAAAAGTTCCCTGGTCGCCTTGTTGACTCCCGCATCGGTTGCTTGAGCGGAAAGCACAACCGCCACCAGCAGGGTGAACGGGTTCACGTACTCCAGCTCGCTCTCCGGCTCGGGATCCTGCGCCCGCAAACGGCGGAAGATCTCGGCCGCCGTCTCCCGATTGAGCTTTTTTCTCTTTCCGGCCTTCTTTTTTGCCGGTCGCGTCGATTTGGACTTGGAAAGTTTCGCCATTTCTGATTGGCTCGATGAAAGGGAAAAACACGCCGTGACGAAAACGCACACGCCTCCTATGGACCAAATCGGGCCTGTTCCTCAAGAGAGCGATCAGGTTGGCAACGATTTTTCCGCGGTCCTGACGCCGCACCGTTCGCTCAGTCCGCGCGGTTTTCTGATCCTGATGAGCATCATCAGCGTCGTCAGCTTCGCCGCGGGAATGGTGTTCTTCATGGCCGGCGCCTGGCCCGTGCTCGGCTTCTTCGGTCTCGACGTACTGCTGATCTATTTCGCCTTCAAGCTCAACTATCATTCCGGGCGGGCTTACGAGACCATATCGATCACGGGCAACACACTGACCGTGACCAAGGTTCTGGCTTCGGGGCGCACGCGGCAATTCACGTTCAATCCCTACTGGGCGCGGGTAGACCTGCGGTCGCAGCCCGGACGCGCAAGCGTGTTGCGGCTGACGTCCCACGGCCGCAGCCTCATCGTCGGCTCGTTTCTTTCCGAAGACGAACGCCTCGAGTTCGCCGTCGCGCTGCGCGAGGCCCTGGCGGCGCACAAGAGTTAGAATCCTTTCGATATTCCGGCCTCCGGATTGAGCAAGAAACGGGTCGCGCGCCCGGATCGTCCGGGCTATGGCTGTTGCCATGATGACCGCATTACAAGACGCCATGAGCACCCAAACCGAACTCGCAAGGCCCCTTCCCGGCGACGCTGAACACTGGGACGCGGACTACGACCGGGTTCGCAAAGCCATTGCCTACATGTCCGAGACCTGGCGCGAACAGCCGGACCTGGACGAGATCGCCCGCAGCGCCGGCTTGAGCCCGGCGCATTTCCACCGCCTGTTCAGCCGCTGGGCCGGCATCAGTCCCAAGGAATTCGTGCAGGCCCTGACGCTGGATCACGCCCGTGAGCTGCTGAAAGGCTCGGCGACGATCCTCGATACCGCTTACGAGGTCGGCCTCTCCGGGCCCGGGCGGCTGCACGATCTTTTCATCGATCACGAGGCGATGACGCCCGGCGATTACAAGCGCCGCGGCATGGGCCTCGATATCGCCTGGGGCTATCACCCCTCGCCGTTCGGACTGGCGCTGGTGATGGCGACCGACCGCGGCGTCGCCGGTGTCGCTTTCGCGGACGACGAGAGCGAGAAAGGGAAGATCTTCGAAGACATGACGCGGAGATGGCCGGCGGCCAACTACATCGAGGCGCCGGACCGCACGGCTCCCTACGCCGCGCGCATCTTCACGCCCGAACTCTGGCGCAAGGCGGACCCGTTGAAGGTCGTGCTGATCGGCACGGATTTCGAAGTGCGCGTGTGGGATGCATTGCTGCGCCTGCCGATGGGACAGGCGATCACCTATTCCGACCTTGCCTCGCATGTCTGCTCGCCGCGGGCGGCGCGGGCCGTGGGCACGGCGGTCGGCCGCAATCCGATCTCGTTCGTGGTGCCGTGTCACCGGGTGCTGCGCAAGGACGGCGGCCTTGGCGGCTATCATTGGGGCATCACCCGCAAGCAGGCGATCATCGGCTGGGAGGCGGGCCGCCTCGCCCAGGACGGCTAGAGACTCTAGGCCGCGGCCTGCTCCGACAGATCGCTCTTCTCGGCGACCGAGCCGTCCGCGTTGAGGCGGTAGATGATCGGAACGCCCGTCGCCAGGTTGAGCTGCGTCACCTCGTCTTTCGACAGATCGTCGAGCTTCATGACGATCGAGCGCAGCGAGTTGCCGTGCGCGGCAACGATGACGTTCTTGCCCGCAAGCACCTCCGGCATGATCTTGTCTTCGAAGTAGGGAAGGGTGCGCTCGGCCGTGTCCTTGAGGCTCTCGCCGCCCGGCGGCGCCACGTCAAACGACCGCCGCCAGATGTGGACCTGCTCCGCGCCCACCTTTGCGGCCATCTCTTCCTTGTTGAGCCCCACCAGATCGCCATAGTCGCGCTCGTTGAGTGCCTGATCCTTAAGCGTTTCGAGGCCGTCCTGGTCAAGCTCCTGTAGAATGATATCGAGCGTCCGCTGGGCCCGGATCAGCGCACTGGTGAAGGCGATGTCGAACCTGATGTCCTGGTCCTTCAGCGCCAGACCTGCGCGGCGCGCCTCCTCGACACCGGCGTCGGTAAGGTCGACGTCCTTCCAGCCGGTGAACAGATTTTTTGCGTTCCATACGCTCTGCCCGTGGCGCACGAGTACCAGTACATTGTCCATAGTCTTTCTCTTTCCGTTCGTCGCTAAAGACCCAATACGTCGACCATCGAATAGACGCCCGGCGGCCTGCCGCGTCCCCAAAGCGCGGCCTTGACCCCGCCGCGGGCGAAGATGCCCCTGTCGGCCGCCTTGTGGGTGAGTTCCACGCGCTCGCCGTCGGCGGCGAAGACCACCGAATGCTCTCCCACCACGCTGCCGCCGCGCAGGGTCGCGAAACCGATGTCGCCGCGATTGCGGGCCCCGGTGTGTCCGTCGCGGGACCTGACGGACCGGTTCTCCAGATCGACGCCGCGGCCCTCGGCCGCCGCTTGTCCCATCATCAGCGCGGTTCCGGACGGGGCATCCACCTTGTGCCGGTGGTGCATTTCCAGCACCTCGATATCGAAGTCTTCATCCAATGCCGCGGCCACCTTGCGCGTCAGTTCGACGAGGAGATTGACGCCGAGGCTCATATTGCCGGCTTTTATGATCGTGGCGTGACGCGCGGCGGCCTCGATCCGGGTTTCGTCCTCGCCGGAGAATCCGGTCGAGCCGATCACGTGAACGATGCGCGCCTGGGCCGCCAGGTCCGCGAAGGCGACAGAGGCGGCCGGCGCGGTGAAATCGAGAATGCCGTCGATGCGTGCGAACAGCTCCAGGGGCTCATCGGTGACGGTCACGCCGAGCCGCCCGATCCCCGCGAGCTCGCCGAGGTCCGCGCCGACGGCCTCCGAACCGGCTGGTTCCGTGCCGCCGGCGACGACGCAGCCGTCGGCGTCATGGACGGCGCGCACGAGTTCGCGCCCCATACGGCCCGCGGCTCCCATCACTGCCAACTTCATCTCACTCATCGCAACACCATTCCAACGCGTTCTGCGCCTGCCTATAGCAACGGCTGGTTCACAATGCCAGAACCACAGACGTTTTCATTGGCCGTGCCGCGTTCCTATATGATCGGGAGCAAACGATGGTGCCGGAACGGCGAGGGGCGCTCGGACCCGGCGGGTTGAAAGGGCATGTGATGTTGAAACGGACCCTGCTTGCAATCGGGCTCGGCGGCGCGGCCATCACGCCCGTATCGGCGGGTGACGTCTCGAGCGTCTATACGTCCCTCGATCTCGATAAATGCAAACTGACCGCATCCAACCCGAACGAGGGCGGATGGGCCGTGTTCGAGTGCGCCGGGCACAACGGCATGCGCGTGCGGGTCGCGGAGGGGGACCTCAGGTTTTTCGTCTCCTACGGTCCCAACGCGGAAAAGCAGATTGCGGCGAGCCAGACGCTCAGTCCTTTCAATACGGTGCACAAGACACTCGAATGGCGGGTCGAGCGCCGCAACGGGAAATGGGTCCCGTATGCGACCATCCTTCGCTACTTCTGGGATTCAGATGGCAGGAAGGGCCAGACCCTGGTTGTCACCAAGCTCGAGGGCGACGAGGCCTGTCAGGTCGCCCATGTGGTAGCTGAAGGCAACCCGGGGGCGAACGCTCAGGCCCGCAAGGCGGCGGACACACACGCACGTAGCTTCAAGTGCGGCGCAACCCAGACCATGCGTTTCGGACCGGGCGGCCAGCGCCTGCCGCGCTAGAACCCTTTCCAGTCTCGACCGCCAATGCGGCCTCGGCGTCGGCGAGAAGACCGTGAACGGCGTTTTCCCGGCGCTGGCGGCCTTCGTTTGCAACCCTGCGACCACGCGGCGCCTCGGGAAGCAATCGCGAGAGTTCGCTGGGCCGCAGCACCGGCGGAAGCGGATTCTGGATCTCGGTCTCGAGCTCAATCTCGGAACGTGAGCCGCCATCCGGCTCCGCATCGGCGTTTGCCGCGGACTTGGGCCAGCCGCCGCGCGTGTGGTGCAGGGCATGCGCCAGGCTCTCCTTGTCACCTTTCACGCGCGCTGCCGGGCGCCCGCAGGCAAACCCCTGAACCTCGTTGCAGCCCGCGTCGCGCAGCAACCGGATTTGCGATTCGCTTTCGACGCCTTCCGCCGTCACGCGCACCTTCATCGACTTGCCGATGCCGATAATCGTATTGACGATTGCGGCCAGGTCGTCGTCGCGTTCCATCTTGCCGATGAACGACCTGTCGATCTTGATCTTCTTGACCGGCAGCCGCGTCAGGAAGTGCAGGCTCGAATACCCGACGGCGAAGTCATCGAGCGCAAACGAAACACCCATTTCCGCGAGCTCTTCGAGGATCGCGATACTCTCTTCGTCGTTCTTCAGAAACAGGTCCTCGGTGATTTCGAGAATGAGCCGATCCGCGGGAAACCCGGTCTCGGCCAGCGTGCCGCGGACAACTGCGGCAAGGTTGTGGGCCACGAACTGGGACGGCGAGACATTTACCGAGAGCTTGACGTGTGCCGGCCAGTCCCGGGCATAGCTGCAGGCCGTGTGCAACACCCACTCGCCGAGCATGCCGATCAGACCGTTCTCCTCGGCAATGGGAATGAACTCCGAGGGCGGAATCTCGCCTTCGTCTTTGTGGCGCCAGCGGGCGAGCGCCTCATAGCCGGTCAGTTGCCCCGATTCGAGGTCGAACTGGGGTTGATAGTGGACCTTCAGGTCATCGTTCCGCAGCGCCTGACGCAGCTCGAGCGCGCGCGAGCGGCGATGCTGCAGATCCTGGTCCATTTCCGGCTCGAAGAAACGGAACGTGTTCCGCCCGTCGCTCTTGGCGCGATAGAGGGCGAGGTCGGCATTGTTCAGAAGCGTCTCGATATCCGTCCCTTCGGTCGGCGCGAAAGTGATCCCCACGCTGCCCGAGATCGCCAGGTCATGCCCTTCGACCTTGAAGGCCACGGACAGCAGATGGCAGATCCTGCGCGCCAGGTGGACCGCATCGGTCGGTTCGTCCAGGTCCTCCGCGACGATGACGAACTCGTCACCGCCGACCCGCGCGATGGTATCGGTCTCGCGGACGCAACTTCTCAGTCTGTTGGCCACCTCCTGCAGCAGGACGTCTCCTGCGCGATGCCCGAGCGTGTCGTTGATCTCCTTGAAGCGATCGAGGTCGACACACATGATGGTGAGAAACGAGTCCCGCCGGCGCGCGCGCGCCAGCGCCTGGCTGAGCCGTTCCTGTAGCTGAACGCGGTTGGACAGACCGGTGAGCGGATCGTGCATGGCCAGGAACCTGAGCTGGTCTTCGGCGCGCCGGCGCTCATGGATCCTGCGGATGGCAATGACCACCGGGATCATGTAGCCGAGCACGATCAGCAGGCTGGTCACCATAGACACTGCGATCAGCACCACTTTGGACATGGCCGCGGCCGAGGACTGGTCGACGTCCAGAACGTAAACCCGCTCCGTCTTGTCACCGTGGACCAGCGGCACGATCAGTGTCTTGTGGAACTCGTCGAGTTGGCCCGCTTCGGCAGGCGCGGTCTTGAGTATCCGGATCGATTTCAGGCCCATCGCCGTGTGCAGCTCGGAGCGGAAACGGCTCTCGTTCAGGAGCGCATTCAGGGCCTGCGGATCGAAGCTCTCGGACCGCAGCAGCACCGCGCCGGAGGGTTCGAGGACCGCAAAATTCGTGATCTCGCTGACATGATGGTCCGCATCGAAAACCTGCGTCAGGCTGTTGATCCAGCCGGACAGGTATCGGTCGATGATCGACAGCAGGCTCGACTCGCCGTGGACCGACCAGGCAATCTGGGCGCCGCCGGGTTCCTTGCCCGGCGCGTGCTCGCGCAATCGGGACAGCAGCTTGGGCGCGACGACGACGACGGGCGTTCCTGCAACCGCATCGGTCTTACCCGCCGCAGGGGTGGCGGACAGGTCGGCCTCGGCCCGGTTCACGAGCTGGGTCGATGCCTGCCGCGCATCGGTCGACAAGGCGAACTCGAAGGTGGCGCGCCCGGAGAAGAATCCGGCCGTGATCGTCAACGCGCCCAGCACAACGAGGCCGACGACGATAATCCAGTCCCGAAAGAAGAAACTTCGCAGCATTGGATAGACTCCGTGCCACAATTTCAGCCGCACGAGCCTATTGGCCGAAAATTAATTTCGTGGAAAGGAGCTATATTAGTTTTGGAGTAACGGATACTCTATCTATTATTTATTGTTTTGGAAAAACTTGATTTAATTTTTATTTGAATACCACTTCAAAAATTCTTTCAGAACGCGAGTTTTTCCGACAAAAACGCCTAGAAATGCAGCGAGATATCCCGGTGATGCGCCATGCAACCGGCAACCTCAACCGCCTGATCCGGGGGCAGTTTCGGTTGTTTGCGCAATCCGATCGTATCGAAAATCGCGCGTTCATACGTCCGAAGTCCCGGCAGCGCGGACGCCGCGGCACGTTCGCGCCACGCGGCTTCCTCGTTCAGCATTTCGATCGCCTTGTCCAGTTCGGCGAACGCCTTTTCCTTGTCGGGGGTGCGGCCGGTGAGCGCGCGTCTCACCCGCGACACCTGTGACCGGATCGACCGTGCACCGGGAACGGCGCCGACTTGCGGCAGCACCGCGGCGATCTGCGGCGCCGCCTCCTCCGGCGTTTGCGAACTGATAACTTCGCGCAGGCCCTCGATGGTCGGTTTCAGGGCCAGCAGGGCATCCGTGGCGCCGACGATCCTGACCACCTCCTGCACCGGCTCGTACGCATTATCAACATTGCGGCGGTATTTGAGCCGCGCCGACTTCTCCGCCTTCAGAAGGTCCGCGAATTTCTTCTGCGTCTCCGGCCACTGCGCGGGAATCGACTCTTCCAGTCGCTTGATGTCCGTATCAAGCAGCGCGATCTTCGATGCGATCGCTTCCTTTCGTCCGGCCGCGTCCTCGCCCGTGACCTGCCTCAGGAGGATCTCCAGCTCGCGCTTCTCCGCCTTGTCCCGCGCGATCCGGGACTGAATCTCGCGGGCCTCGCTGTGCAGCGGCCTGTAGGCCGGTTTCGCCGCATCGACGGCCCCTTGCGCGGCGATAACCTCTTCGCGCAACTCGAAAGTCTTCTGCGCGTCGTCGAAGCTCTCCTCAATCCCCTCGGCCAGCTTCTTCGGCAGGCTCGACATGTCGAGCTTGCGCGCCCGTTCGATGGCCGCGCGAATCTCTTCTTCGCGCACGCTGTACTGGTTGAAGACGAACTGTTCGACGCAATGCTGCAGTTTGGGGTTGAGCGGCGGCGGCGCCGTTTCGCTGGTCAGCGACAGGCGCGTCGGAAGGTAGTTCACCAGCCGCGGATTGTAGGCGACGATGACGAGCGCCAGGAGCTGCATGACGATGAAGGCAATGACGCCCTTGTACATCGACAGGGTCTTGACCGCAGCCGGTGCGACGCCGCGCAGATAGAACAGCGCGAACCCGAAGGGCGGCGTCAGAAACGACGTCTGGATGTTCAGCCCGATCATGACGCCGAGCCAGACCGCGGTCACGTTGGCCGACGGGTCCGCAAGGAGAATCGGCGCGACGATCGGAACCACCACGACCGCGATCTCGATGAAGTCGAGAAAGAAGCCGAGGAGGAAGATCACGGCCATGACGATGAAGAACTGGCCCCAGAAGCCGCCGGGCAGTCCGGTCAGAAAGTTCTTCACCAGTTCCTCGCCGCCGAAGGCGCGGAACGCCGCCGTCAGCATCGCCGCGCCGAGCAGGATGATGAAGACCAGCGACGTTGTCTTAGCCGTCTCGATCATCACGCCGCGCAGCGTGTCGTCGATGCGGAACGCCCTGACGCCGCTCCACACCAGCGCCGCCAACAGCCCGATCACCGAGAGAACCGCGACGATAAGCCCGATCACATCGTTGGTGCCTACGATGTTCTTCACATTGATCGGGTTGACCTGTGTGATGGTGATGATGATCACGACGGAAACGAAGGCGAGTATTGCCGGCCAGTAAGCGCGCGGATGCCCTTCGCGCAACCGGTACCCGCCCATGATCATCGCGCCGACCGCGCCGATTGCACCGGCCTGGTTGACGGTCGCGATGCCGGTGATGATGGAGCCCAGAACAATGAAGATCAGCGCCAGCGGCGGTACCAGCGCCATGCCGACCTTGAGGGCGAACTGCGCATCGTACTTGCCGTCATACGGCACGGCGGGCGCCGTGTTCGGCCGAAAGAAGGCGAGAATGCCGATGAAGACGATATAGGCGGCGACCAGAACGAGGCCGGGCAGCAACGCGCCGAGAAACATCTCGCCGGCGCTGGTCGAGGTCACGTCGAACTCCGACGGCATCGAGAGCTCGCCGGTGAAGTCCTTGTACATCGCCTTGCGGGCGGTGCTCGCCTGGTCCGTGGCGCTCGCCAGTTGGTCGGCGAGGATGATGAGCACGATCGAGGGCGGAATGATCTGGCCGAGGGTGCCGGACGCGGCGATAGTTCCGGTGGCGAGCGGGTGCGAATAGTTGTTGCGCAGCATCGCCGGCAGCGAGATCAGCCCCATCGCCACCACCGTCGCGCCGACAATGCCGGTGGTTGCGGCCAGCAGCGCGCCGACGAACACGACCGACATGCCGAGACCACCGCGAACCGGGCCGAAGAGCTGCGCCATGGTCACCAGCAGGTCCTCGGCAATGCGCGACCGCTGCAACATGATGCCCATGAAGACGAAGAGCGGAATCGCAATGAGCGTGTCGCGTTCGACCTCCCAATAGACCCCTCTGAAGTTCGTCACGCCGGCATTCAGCCATTCCGACGGCCCGCCATGGACGAAATAGGAGTCCGGACTGCCGGTGACCAGCCAGCCGGTCAGCGCCGCCAGGGCGACGCTGATGATCGCCGAGCCGGGCAGGGCGAACGCCACCGGAAACCCGGAGCCGAGCGCAGCCGCCATGAGGAGAACAAGTACCAGGAGAAAGAAAAGTTCCATGCCGCCGTGCCCAGCCTAATGCTCCAGAATGCCCTCGGATTCGAGTTTTCGCTTGCCCGGGTCGCCGCGATAGTCGGCGATCCCTTCCAGGAAATAGCCCGAGAACTGGAGCATCATGGTGACGGCGAAAATCGCAAGGAAACCAGCCATCCAGTACTTCACATACATGCCGAAGCCGGTCTGGGTGGTTTCGAAAACCAGCAACGGTCCGTTGATAACCGTCGACTTGCCGTCCATGCCGTAAAAGATGATCACCGCGCAGAGCGACATGCCGAGAAGCACGCTTCCCCAGGCGTTGACCAGGCCCTTGGTGCGCGGGCTGAAAGTGGAATAGAGCACGTCGACGCGGACGTGACCCTCCTCGAGGAGAGTGTAGGCGCTGGCGAACAGGAACAGTGCGGCGTACCAGAACCGCACCAGGTCGGCCATGAAGGCCTGCTCATAGGAAAAGATGAAGCGGGTGAGCACGATCAACAGTTCGGCGGCCACCACCAGCAGTGCGAGCCAGGGAAACCCGAGCCCGCGATGATAGGTCGCGACGAGTAGACCGAGGGCGAGCATCGGGAAGTGCACCCAGACCCCCCGGAACGAGGACCTGCCGAGATCGACCGCGAGCTTGTCGCCGAACAGTACCGGCAGCAGGCCTTCCACGCGCAGAAACGACACCACCATGTCGGCGAGGCCGATGAAGAACACGGCCCAGAACGACGCTCGGATGATGTAGCCGGTTATCGAGAAGATGATCTCGCTGTCGGGCCGGAGCGCCTTCGGCTTCGTCCTCAGCACATATGCGATGGCAACCGCGATTGCCACGGCATAGATGCCGGTTTGTATGGACGCGAGAGCCACGTCCGATGCGCCCGCAAAGAGCGTTGTCGGACCGGGCCAGTCCCGCCAATTGGTCAGATAATTGTTGACGAGATAGGCGGCCATGATCGCGATGACGCTCCACGCGAAACAGCGTGAAAGGACAACGGAGCTGTCTTGCGTCGCTGCGGTGGCACCCGGTGCCCCGCCCGCGGCGCGCGCCTTCTTGGCCATTCGTCTAGAGTCCCCCCCTGTGGGAACGGGACGGGGCGAATGGCGCCCCGTCCCCAACGTAGTTATAGGCTATTCCGCCTTGCCGGCCTAGCTGATGTCCAGAACGCGGTTGCGCTGCTGGGTATAAGCTGTGTCAGACAGGCTGATCCAGCGGCCGATATCGCCACGCGCCTTCAGGAAGCTCTCGTGGATCTTGCCCGCCAGCGGGCTGTGCTGACGCGTCTCGTCGAACACTTCCTTGGCCGCTTCGCCGAAGCTGTCATAGATGTCGTCGTTGAACTGGCGCAGCTTGACGCCGTGCTCGTTGATCAGCTTGCTGAGAAACGCACCGTTGTTGGCGTTGGTCTCGGCCATCTGGCGGGAATTCTCCTCGTTACAGGCGGCCTCGATGATCGCCTGATCGGTCTTGGAGAGACCGTCCCACCACGACTTGTTCATGCCCATGCAGAGCTGCGAAGCCGGCTCGTGCATGCCCGGATAGTAGTAGTACTTGGCCGCCTCGTAGAACTTCATGAAGTAGTCGTTGTACGGGCCGACCCACTCCGTTGCGTCGACGGCGCCGGAGACGAGGTTTTCGTAAATCTGGCTGCCCGGCAAGGAAACCGGTGACGCGCCGAGCTTGGCGAGCACGTCGCCGCCGAGACCCGGGATACGCATCTTCAGGCCCTTGAAGTCGTCAGCCGACTCCATCTCCTTGTTGAACCAGCCGCCCATCTGCACGCCGGTGTTGCCGACGGGGAAGCCCTTGATGCCGAACTCGGCACCGATCTCGTCCAGGAGTGCCTGACCGTCGGCGTACTTCATCCACGCATCCATCTCGGAATAGACGAGGCCGAACGGAACGGCGGTAAAGTAGGCCCAACCCGGATGCTTGCCCTTCCAGTAGTAGTCGGCGGCGATATAGGCCTGCGACTTGCCGGAGGCGACTTCGTCAAACGAGTCGAACGCGCCGACCTTCTCGCCCGAGGCGAAATAGGTGACGTTGATGCGGCCTTCGGTCAGTTCCGGAATGCGCTTGGCGACGCGCTGGGCGCTGATGCCGAGGCCCGGAAAATCGCGCGGCCATGTGGAAACGATAACCATTTCGGTCTTGGCCTGCACAATGGCAGGCGCCGCCACAGTTGCCGTGGCGGCTACACCGGCGCCGACGCCGGCTTTCTTGATGAAGGACCGGCGGTCCATCTTTTTGGTTTCGGTCATTTAGATCCTCCCAATACCAACACAAACTGATACAGAACCTACCCAAATCCACGCATCTCGCTGTATTTCGCGGGATCCACACGCGGTTCTGCGGTGATAGAAGCACACTTTCCTGCCGCCCGCCACACGTGCAACGAGGCGGCTATTTCCTCCCTTTTCCTCCTTTTTCTTTCTTACCTGACGTTGATTTCCTGCTCTTCTTTTTGGACGTCCTGAGCTGCTTGCGGGCCAGCCGCGAACCGTCGCCCAGCGCCCGGAGTTTGGCGATTGAAACATCGCGCGGAAGCGGTGCCAATCCGCAATTGGTGCAAGGGTAAGTTCGCTCCGGATCGACGTGTTTCATGGCCGCCCCGAGCGTCGATGCGACCTGTTCCGGCGTTTCGATCTCAAGGATCGCGTCGCGCTTGCCCTGTGCAAGCTGGTCGCCTTCGAGGCGACACGCAGCCCGGAGCTTTTCCGGTTCGGCGAGCCAGAACGGCTTCGGCAGCGAACCGGCGACGGTGGTTTCAAGCACCAGCGCTTCCTCCCTTGCGGCAACGGTTTTTTTGTTTTTGTCGTGCCGCCAAAATTCGACCCGACTTTACCCAAACGGATCGCTCGCGCAACCGGACTTCTGCTCAAATTTTTGGCAAAGCCATCATGGCAGTCAGGCATTTTTAACAGCAAGCACATCCATCAATATTTTTTCTGTATCGACTCGATCAACCATTTTTATCTATAGATATGATTTGATACCTTATTTTTTGACGATACCATACATCAAACGATATCTTCTGATTGAAAATCATTGATAAATTCAATGGAAAAAGATGAGCCTGGACCTCAATCTTCTTCGGACTTTTCTCGCAATTGTTCGTCACGGCGGGTTCACACGCGCAGCGGCGAAACTGCACAAGACGCAATCGACAATCAGCCTCCAAATACGGCGTCTGGAAGAGATTGTCGGACAGCCCTTGTTTTTGCGCCAGGGACGAAGCGTCACTCTCACTGAACGCGGAGAGATCCTGCACTCCTACGCCGAGGCATTCATGAGATTGAACGACGAGGCGATGCTGAAGCTACGTTGCCCGGTCGTGACCGGGAGTGTCCGGCTGGGGTTGCCTGAAGACTTCGCTACATCGCACCTGCCACTTGCCCTCAAAAGGTTCGCAACTGCCTACCCGGAAGTCCGTATCGAAGTCAGGAGCGCACTCACCGCAGAATTGATGCGCGATTTCGGCAACGGTGACTTGGATCTTGTGATAAGTCGCCGCGAAACCGGAGTCAAAGAGGGGACGCTGTTATGGCGAGAGCCTCTGCACTGGGTTGGAGCCCGCAACAGATCGTTCTCGTCGGGAAGTCTTCCGTTGGTCATGTTCCCATACGGCTGCGTGTACAGACCCGAAGTCTTGCGCCGGATGCGCGGTTTCGCTCGCGCGTGGGAGATTGCCTATACAAGCACCAGCCTGGGCGGCGTACAGGCAGCGGTCTCAGCGGGCCTGGGCGTTGCTGTACTGGCCAAAAGCACCATTCTTCCGGAATTCGCGATTCTTGGCGAGGCAGAGCAACTGCCCGAGCTGCCTGATACGGAAATAGCGATCTACAAAAAAGAGAGCGAGAACGATACGGTCAACCTGATGGGAAAGTTCTTGTCGGAATCGCTCCAACAAATAGCCACCTAGTCGGCGCGACCGGATGGTAAGCCTTCTCTTCGCTCTGGCACTGAGTGCCATGCGTCACTCCTGGATCAAAGAGTCCAAAAAGCGATGCCAGTACTCGAGGCTCCCCGTGACATCGACGTGCATGATCTCAAGCTTGAGTCCATCAGGATCCGAAAAGAAGACCGCGTAGTATCCCGGCTCGTAATCATATTCGGCAGGCGGGTCGAGAATCGTCGTTCCTCGCTCGACGAGAAACTCATGCATTTCGTCCACCATCTCGCGGCTTTCTACATTCCACGCAAGATGGTGAAATCCAACGGAGTATCGATCATGCGGCGTTGCCGAACTGTCCGGCTTCGCCGCGCTCATGATGAACCAATGTAGCGTTCCATGCGGGGCCCAGGCCGCCCAGGCGAGTCGCTGTGCATCCTGTTCTACAAGGCGGTATCCCAACCGGTCCATGAGCGGATCGTAAAAGCCTCTGGCGCGGGCGATGTCGGATACAGTGATCCTCAGATGATTGATGGTCCCGGTGGGGTCTGCGTGCGGTTCACCCGGCACGATGCCTTGACGGCTGACGGTTCTGCCCATTGGTCATTTCACCCTGTTTGTGAGAAGTACTCAGGGTAGGCGCCGAGCGCCTGACTCCCGCCGGTATGAAGAAAGATGACATTCTGTCCGGAGCGAAACCGATCGGATTTGACCGCTTCGATCAAGCCAGCCATCGCTTTGCCGGAGTAGACAGGGTCCAGCAGAATGCCCTCGGTTCTGGCCAGGAGTTCGATCGCTTCGAGCGTTCTCCCATCGGGCTCGCCGTAGCCGGTTCCCACAAAACCATCATCAACCAGGACCCTGCTCCTGTCGAAAGCCGCAAAGTCAGACTCTACGAGCGCTGCGGTTGATGGAATGAGGTCACGAACCTTCTCATACTGCCGGGCGTGCTCGGCCCCGACGCTGACGCCGAGTATCTCTCCATTCCAATTGCAGAGCATTGCCCCAACGAGCAACCCTGCCTGCGTCCCGCCGCTTCCGGTGGGCAACACAATCCAGTCGGCACTCAGGCCGCATTCATCGAGTTGAGCCTGCAGCTCGAAAAATCCCCTGACATAGCCGAGCGTGCCAATCGGATTGGAGCCGCCTACAGGAATGACCGAGGGGCGGCCGCCATCGCTGCTTACGCGCTCCGCAATGGCTTCCATCTCCCGAGAACTGTCGGTCTCTGCACTGACAAGATGGATTTCCGCGCCGAGGATCTGATCGAGAAGGTAGTTTCCGTTCTGAAAATAGGCTTCGCCACGACCGCAGACGGTATCGGTCAGAACAACTATGCATCGCAAACCGAGATACGCCGAGGCTGCGGCGACTTGGCGAACATGGTTGGACTGAATTGCGCCGGCGGAAATGATCGTGTCCGCATTCGCCTCACGTGCGGCGGCCATCAAATACTCAAGCTTTCTCGCCTTGTTTCCTCCACCTGCCAATCCCGTACAATCATCACGCTTGATCCAAATATCCGGACCGTCAAGCCGATCGGAGAGCCGGTTCAAACGCACCAACGGCGTTGGAGAGTGTGCAAGCTCAATACGCGCCCGCGTGCCCAGAATGGCAATGCCGTCATGGCGATCCGGCTCTTTCAGTAACATCATGACCCATAGGAATTTTTCTGAGATGGCCTAATCGGAGATTTACGCCACATGAAGACTTTTGCAGCTTAGGTTTCAGGCGCTCTGTATGGCCAACGATATCTTCCAATCGCCATTCATTGACAAAAACGATGGAGGGTCCGACGCGCCTGGAGCCGAATTCGCCTCGAACTCGCCCTGCGCCCATTCGTCGATTGTGAATATGCAAGTCAGCGCCAGGCAAACGCAACCTTGCGCAAGGTTGTGTTTCCGAACGTCTCGGCACCTTCCGAGATCGGCCGTCCGCCGAGATGCAGATAGAACGCGCAGGCCATCTCGTTGTCCGCGAGCGCCCAGACGCACAACCCCTCGATTCCCCGCCGCTCGAGCTCTGCGCGCGCGGCGCGGAACAGTCGGCCGCCGAAGCCGACGCCCTGGTAGTCGGGCAGGACATAAAGCTCGAAGAGCTCGCCGCCATACGGTGTGCCGCGCATGCGGCTGCGGCCGAGAGTCACGTAACCGGTCAACTCGCCATCGAACTCCAGCACCAGTGCCCGCATGCCCCGGGCAAGCACGTTCTGCCACCAGCCGGGCCCGTGCCGCGCAATCATCTGGGAGAGCGGCAGGTGCGGGATCACGCCCTGATAGGCGTGCCGCCATGCCTCCTCGTGGACGTAGGCGATCGCGGGTGAATCCTCAGGCCGCGCCGCCCGGACCGATATGAGATCCGTCGACATGGAAATGAGATTAGTGGTTACCCCGCCTGCCCGCAATTGCCTTAAGAGGCGGAGCGGCGCTCGGCGCGTTTGCGCTCGTGCGGATCGAGAAACCGCTTGCGCAGACGGATCGACTCCGGCGTGATCTCGACGAGCTCGTCATCCTCGATGAACGCCAGAGCCTTCTCCAGCGTCATCGACAGCGGCGGGGTCAGCGTCACAGCGTCGTCGCGTCCGGCAGCCCGGATGTTGGTGAGCTTCTTGCCCTTGAGCACGTTGACTTCCAGGTCGTTGCCACGGCTGTGACCGCCGACGATCATGCCCTGGTAGACCCGCGTGCCGGGCTCGATCATCAAGGGTCCCCGGTCCTCCAGGTTCCACAGGGCGAACGCCACCGCATTGCCCTGCGCGTTGGAGATCAGAACGCCGGTACGCCGGCCCGGGATCCGGCCCTTGAAAGGCGCATAGTCGTGGAACACCCGGTTCATGACCGCGGTGCCGCGCGTGTCCGTCAGAAGCTCCCCCAGATACCCGATCAGCCCGCGCGTCGGCGCCAGGAAGGTCAGCGTCTGCCGGCCGCCGCTCGACGGTTTCATCTGCAGAAGCTCGCCCTTGCGTTCGGTCAGTTTCTTGACCACGGCGCCGGAGTATTCATCGCTCACATCGATGATGACCTCCTCGACCGGCTCCAGCGTCTGGCCCGAGCTCTCATCGGATTTCATCACAACCTGCGGACGCGAAACGGTCAGCTCGAAGCCCTCGCGCCGCATGGTTTCGATCAGGATGGCGAGTTGCAGCTCACCGCGGCCCGCCACGTCGAACGCGTCCTTGTCGCCGGTTTCGGAGATCGTCAGCGCCACATTGCCCTCCGCCTCGCGCAGGAGCCGCTCGCGGATGACGCGGCTCTGGACCTTGGAACCTTCCTGGCCGGCAAACGGTCCGTCGTTGATGCGAAACGTCATGGCCAGCGTCGGCGGATCGACCGGCTGCGCCTCGAGTGGAGCGTCGGTTTCGGGATCGCACAGCGTATCGGACACGGTTGCCCTGGACAGCCCGGCGATGGCGACGATGTCGCCCGCGCTCGCCTCGTTCGTCCCGACGCGCTCGAGGCCGTCGAAGGAGAGCAGCTTGGTGATGCGCCCGCGCTCCACCTCCCGGCCGTCGCGCGACAGTGCCTTGATCGTGGCGTTCTGCGTGACCGACCCGCTGGTGATGCGCCCCGTTAGAACGCGGCCGAGGAAGGGATCGGCCTCAAGCGTCGTCGCCAGCATCGAGAACGCGCCCGGTTTCACTGGCGGCGGGGCAACGTGGGACACGACGAGGTCGAACAACGGCGCCATCCCGTCCTTCGGGCCGTCGGGCGACGAGGCCATCCAGCCCTCCTTTGCCGAGCCGTAGAGGATCGGAAAGTCGAGCTGATCGTCGTCGGCGCCAAGCGCGGCAAACAGGTCGAACACCTCGTCGACGACTTGCGCGTGACGCTCATCCGCCTTGTCGATCTTGTTGACCGCGACAATCGGCCTGAGGCCGACTTTCAGCGCCTTGGAGACGACGAACTTGGTCTGGGGCATCGGCCCCTCGGCGGCATCCACCAGCACGATTGCCCCGTCGACCATGTTGAGAATGCGCTCGACCTCGCCGCCGAAATCGGCGTGGCCCGGCGTATCGACGATGTTGATCCGGGTTCCGTTCCACGTGAGCGAGGTGCATTTGGCAAGGATGGTAATGCCGCGCTCTCGCTCCAGGTCGTTGGAATCCATGGCCCGGTCCTGAACGCGCTGATTGTCGCGGAACGCACCAGACTGTTTCAGCAGCACGTCGATCAGCGTGGTCTTGCCATGATCGACATGGGCGATGATCGCGATGTTCCGCAAGGTCATGTTCAACTCTCGGAAATCGTGGGCCGTGAGCACGCGGTGCGTTCCGGCGGCGCGCCCTTATAGGGGCAAGTGCATGCGGAGCGCAATCGCGCGGGGACGGGCGGCCCTCCGACTTATCGACTGCGCGTAGAGCCTTTGCGCTTGGCCAGCGACCTGAGCCTGAGCGCATTCAGGCGGATGAAGCCCTCGGCGTCCTTCTGGTCGTAAGCACCCTTGTCGTCCTCGAACGTCACCAGGTCTTCCGCATAGAGCGAGTTCGGGCTGGAACGGCCGACGACGATGACATTGCCCTTGTAGAGCTTGAGCCGGACCTCGCCCGAAACGTTCTCCTGAGACTTGTCGACCAGCGCCTGGAGCATTTCCCGCTCCGGCGCGAACCAGAACCCGTAATAGACGAGTTCCGCGTAGCGCGGCATGAGCTGGTCTTTCAGATGGGCCGCTTCGCGGTCGAGCGTGAGCGACTCGATGGCGCGATGCGCAGCGAGCAGGATGGTCCCGCCGGGCGTCTCGTAGATGCCGCGCGACTTCATGCCGACAAACCGGTTCTCCACCAGGTCCACGCGGCCGATGCCGTTGTCGCGGCCGAGATCGTTCAACGCCGTGAGCAGCGCCGCCGGCGACATCGGCCTGCCGTTCAGCGAAACCGCATCGCCCTTTTCGAAACCGATGGTGATTTCGGTCGCCTCGTCGGGCGCGTCCTCCGGGGAAACGGTGCGCATGAACACATAGTCCGGCGGCTCCTGCGCCGGGTCCTCCAGCACCTTTCCTTCGGATGAGGAGTGCAGCAGGTTGGCGTCGACCGAGAACGGCGCTTCGCCGCGCTTGTCCTTCGGCACGGGGATCTGGTGCTTCTCGGCGAAGTCGATGAGATCCTCGCGGGAGACGAACTCCCACTCCCGCCACGGCGCGATCACCTTGATGTCGGGATCGAGTGCATAGGCGGCGAGCTCGAACCGGACCTGGTCGTTGCCCTTGCCCGTGGCGCCATGGGAGATGGCGTCCGCGCCCGTGTCGTGGGCGATTTCGACCAGGCGTTTGGAAATCAGCGGACGCGCGATCGACGTGCCGAGCAGATATACACCTTCATACAGGGCGTTGGCCCGGAACATGGGATAGACGAAATCGCGCACAAACTCCTCGCGCAGGTCCTCGATGTAGATCTGCTCGATGCCGAGCATCTCGGCTTTCTTGCGGGCCGGTTCGAGTTCCTCGCCCTGGCCCAGATCCGCGGTGAACGTCACCACCTCGCAGCCATAGGTTTCCTGAAGCCATTTCAGGATGATCGAGGTGTCGAGCCCGCCGGAATAGGCGAGGACGACCTTGCGTATGTCCTTGGTTCCGCTCACAGGTTCGCTCCCGGTTGTGCCCCGCGCCAGTCTGGCGCCGCTTATAGGCGCGTGCCGGGTGGCGTGCAAGCAAGCCTTGGGCGTGGTGCGGGGCCGGCCCCACGGGCGAGCCGTTTCCGGCATTGCGCTCGCCGCGGCGAGCAGGGCGAGGCTGGGCGGAGCTCAGGGCCGTGATCGTCGGATAGTGCATCATCAAAGGACAGCTCGTCGTTTTCGTCTGCGCGTTTCGCATTGCGAAAAATCGACCATTTTTGGCCTCTTTTAGTTACATGACAGAGAAGTCATGATAGCTCTTGGTGCATGAATGCACCAATGGGTATCGACTGGGATGATGTCCGCGTGCTCCTGGCGCTCAGCCGGAAGGGCACCGTGCGCGCCGCCGCGCGCGAGCTGCAGGTCAGTCACACGACCGTGTCACGGCGGCTGGCAAATCTTGAGAGCGCGCTGGGTTCGCGCGTCGTCGATCGTGGCGAATCGGGACGATTTGTCCCCACTCCGGAGGGGGCGGAACTGTTGCGCGCCGCGGAAATTGCCGAAGGCCAACTGAACGACGCACAGCGGCGCATCCAGGGCCGGGACGCCCGCCTGTCAGGCGTCCTGAGGGTGAGCACCTACGAACTGGCCGTCGCAACCCTTTTGCGCAATCACATCGAGGCCTTCCACGCCAGCCATCCGGACATCGAGCTCGAGCTCATCGAAACCAACGAGACCGCCAGCCTGTCGCGACGTGAGGCCGACATCGCGTTGCGCTACGCGCTCAAGGACCCGCCTCAGGGTCTGGTCGGCCGACGTATCGGGCGCTCCGTCTATGCCCTCTATGCGGCTCGTGCGCATCTGTCCGAGATCCTGGAGAACAGCGACGGTCCGATCGAGACGTTATGTTATGCCGACCAGCCGGTTACGCTCCGGCAGGAACGGTGGTTCCGGGCGCAATTTCCCAACACGACCAGCACGCTGCGGTCGAACTCTCCCTGCGTCCTGGCGGAGCTCGCCAAGGCCGCACCGCGGCTCCTCCGGCTGCCCTGTCTGTACGGTGAGTTCGTGCCGGAACTGACCCGGATTGCGGTCGACCCGACGGACTGGGGCCACGAGGTCTGGCTGCTCACCCATCCGGACCTGCGTCGCACGGCGCGCGTTGCCGCTTTCATGTCGTTCATCGGGGACCGGCTGATCGCCGAGCGCGACCTGATCGAGGGACGGCGCCCGCCCAATGCCGATCCAGGCTTGAGCTGATCGCCACAATGGCGGACGACCGTCAAATTGCAGATCGAGAAGGCTCTAGCCGCCGGAGACGGGTGCGCCGGCTGCCGATTTGAAGCGCTGGAGCTGTGACCGCAGGTAGGCCAGCGCCTCTTCGTTGCGCTTCAGGAGCGCGTCAATCGTCCCGGCTTCGTGCCACCGGTCGATCTGCTCGATGCCGAGAAACGGCGGCGGATCGCCGCGCGTGAGAGCGTTGCGTTCAAGCATCAGCACATTGTCCACGCGGGGATCGTTCTGCGACAAAAGCCGCAACTCCGCGCTCAGCACAAGGTATTCCTTGATTTGCCTGTTGAGACGCAGAACGCGTTTCGGAACCGGTTGCGCCTCACCGCCATCGGCGGAAAAAACCTCCTTCAGAACACGGCCGCTGCCGGGACCGGGATTTGGCGCCTCGACCCCGAGCGCGTGGGCAATCGTCGGCACCACGTCGATGATCTCGGCATAAGGAACCGTATGCCCCTTCCGCACCCCGGGCCCGCAGACGATCATTGGCGTGCGCCAGCTCTCTTCGTCCATCGGACCGTGCCAGCCATGACGCGATTGCCCGTCTGCCATAAACACGAAGAACGTGTCGCTCCATCGTTCCATGGATTTCATCTTGTCAACGAACCGGCCGAGTTGCCGGTCCGCCTCGCGCGCCGCTTCGGCATATGGCGACTGCGGGTGCCAGATGTCGGCCTGATGCGGCGCATCGTCGGGCGCGTTGATGGTGCGGTATCCGGCGCGCCCCACATCCTGAAGCTGGATGCGGAAGAATTTCGGATCGTGCCGATCCACCAGACCGAGCATCATGTCGGTGAGCTTCGCATCCGAGGTGTCCAGCAGATAGACCAGATCGAAGCCCGGGGTGATGGTGTCGTAGGCCTTGCTGCCGACGGCAATCGCCGTGTTGATCTTGCGCGGAAACTGGTGTTGCAGCATGCGCTGATCGGGTCTCAGGAACAGGTTTCCGGTCATCGTGACGGGGTTGGGAAGAGACGTTGAGTGCATCAGTCCGTAGCTTCCGGTGGTCGGATGCCACGGAAAGATCATCACCGCCTCGTCGACGCTCGTGCACTGCGCCTGCAGGTCCTTGAGGACCGGCAGGTCGAGCCGGTCAATGGCATCGGGATGCAGCCCGTCGAAATAGTAGAGGACGGCCCGCTTGGCCTCGCCTTCGGCGTAAGCCGGCGTCGCGGAGAACACCGCCGCCGACACTGCGGCGGCCGCGAACACAGGTTTGAGCAATCTGTACATGAAAGTGCTCCAATTCACGTTGCGTGGTGAACGGAGCATTGCAGAAGGAAGAATACACATATAATATTAATTTAGGCAATTTTGATATACCTTCGATATGTCTATCGAGTTGACGCATATGCGCCAGTTTGTGGCCGTTGCCGAGGAACTCCATTTCGGCCGGGCGGCGATCAGACTCGGCATGGCGCAGCCGCCCCTCAGTCAGGCGATCAAACGGCTGGAGGACCGGCTGGGGTTTCGGCTGCTGGAACGCAGCCGCCGCCGGGTCGAGCTCACGCCGGCCGGGGAAGTCTTTCTCACCGAAGCGCGCGCCACGCTCTCACAAGCGGATACTGCTATCCGGCTGGCGCGGCAGGCCGCATCGCACGAACTCGCAGAGCTCCGTCTGACGTTCGTGAGCGCGGCGCTGTATCGTCTGCTTCCCGCCGCCCTGCGGAGCTTCAGTACACGGTTCCCGAAGGTCGAGATCCAACTCGACGAACAGCCGACCGATGCGCAGATCGAAGGATTGCTCGCGGGCCGTGTCGATCTCGGTTTTGTTCACCCGCCCCTGAAAGCAGTCGAAGGGCTCACCGTCAGGACCGTTGCCCGGGACGCGTTGGTCGCGGCCGTGCCGGCGGCGAGTAAATTCGCGGACGCGTCCGTCGTTGACCTGGCCGACCTCAGGGAGGAGCCCTTTGTCCTGTTCCCGCACGTGCAGGGCCCGGACCTGCACCTGCGCATTCTCGAAGCCTGCCGTACGGCCGGATTCGTGCCGCGCATTTCGCAGGAGGCGGGTCGAATGCACACCATTCTCAGCCTGGTCGCCTCGGGGCTTGGCGTATCGCTGGTGCCGGACGGCGCCCGTACACTGCGGATCGAAGGCGTCCGTTTCGTTCCCCTGGCGCAACAGGGCGAGCTGCATCTCGATCTCGCAATGGTGTGGCGGCGCGGGCGCCCGCAACGCCATCTGAACGGTTTCATCGAAACGGTGACGGGCGCCACCGATTGAGATTCAATGCAGCCGAAAGATCAGCTACGCTCCGCCCATGCTCCAGTACTGGTACGAGTTCGGCTCCACATATTCCTATCTTTCCACCATGCGCATCGGCGATCTGGCGCGGGAAGCAGGCGTCAGCGTGCGATGGCGTCCGTTCCTCCTCGGACCGATCCTCAAGCGACTGGGCTGGAACACGTCGCCCTTCAAGGTCCAAAAGGAAAAGGGGCGCTATATGGTGCGCGACATGGAGCGGATCTGCGCGCAACGCGGGCTCGCCTTCACCATGCCGGAGACGTTTCCGCAGAACGGACTCTATGCGGCGCGGATCGCCCTCATCGCGTCGGACGAGGGCTGGGCCGAGACCTTCACCAGGGCGGTCTATCTCGCCGAGTACGCCGAGGGCCGCGAGATCGCCGACAAGGACGTTCTTGTCGATTGTGTCAAACACGCCGGGCGGGATGCGGATGCATATTTCACCCGCATTTCCGAGCCGGAAACGAAAGAGCGCCTGAAGGCGCAGACCGACGAGGCCATATCGCTCGATATATTTGGTGCGCCGACATTCATCACCGACGACGGTGAAATGTTCTGGGGCGACGACCGGCTCGAACAGGCCATCGCGTGGGCGCGCCGAATCAATTCCCGCAATACGGGCGAATAACGGCTTGCCCGGCGCCGGGACGGGGATTCACACTTTGGCAAGCATTGTAAACGAATTCCCGCGCCTCCGCCCGAAATACGCAAATTAACGCTGCCAAATAACCGTTCTGAAATAGGACTCTGCCAGCATCGACCTCGAGGTTTGCGTGGGCCTAAGAGCAGACATCAAGAGGTTAAGACAAGACGTCGCGTCTTTGACCCTTTGATTTGCTCGCAGGAGGTGGACGAGTATGGCATCCTGTCCCGGGATTGATCCGGACAACGGCGCTGGTGATGCGGACGTGCATGTCGATGACACGTCTCGTGGGGGGAGTATCGTGCGATGAGCACGGGACACAAAGAACACGGACCGTGCGGCTGCGCGGCCTGTTCCAGCCATGTCCAGGTTGAGACGCCGGACACGACGTCCACCGACCGCGTGCCGCAGATGGCGCCGACCTACGACAACAACCAGGTCATCGGGCAGATCGTCTCCGGTGCGCAATGGTCGTCAAGCACGATCACATTCGGCTTCCTGAAGAGCTCGCCGTCCTGGGACATCGGCTACGAAGGCGACGGCTTCTCTCAGTTCACGTCGGCCCAGCAGGCCGCCACCCGAAACGTGATGTCCCAATGGGACGACGTCATTGCGCCGTCCTTCGTCGAACAGACATCGAACGAGCAGTACGCGAACGTCAAATTCGGCAACACGACCACGTCGATCAACTACGCGCACGCCTACTATCCGGGAAACTACAACTGGGCCGGCGAGGTTTGGTTGAACGCCGCGACCTACACCGGCCTCTACCAGCCCGATCCCGGCGACTACTACTACATGACGATCCTGCACGAGGTGGGGCACGCGATCGGGCTCAGCCATCCCGGCAACTACAATGGCGGCGCGCCGACCTACGCGAACGATGCGGTTTACGCGCAGGACACGCACCAATGGACGGTGATGTCCTACTTCAGCGCGTCGAACACGGGCGCGGACTGGAACGGGGGCAGCGGCTGGCAATACGCGCAGACGCCGATGGTCCACGACATTCTCGCGGCGCAGGCCATCTACGGCGCGGACACCACGACCCGGACGGGCAACACCACCTACGGCTTCAACTCGAACGCCGGCCAGGCCGTCTTCGACTTCTCGCAGAACGCAGCGCCGGTTCTGACCATCTATGACGCGGGCGGCACCGACACGCTCGACCTTTCCGGATTTTCGCAACGCGCCATCATCGACCTCGAACCCGGAACTTACTCCTCCGCCGGCGGCACGACGAGCGCAATGACATTCAATATCGGCATCGCCCACAACACCTGGATCGAAAACGCGATCGGCGGATCCGGCAATGACACGATCCGCGGCAACGTGCTTGACAACACCCTCTCGGGCAATGGCGGCAACGATCATCTGCATGGCCTTGACGGCAACGATACGCTGTCCGGCGGCGCGGGGACCGACTGGGCGTATTTCACACAAGCTATCGCGAATTACACCTTTCAGGTCCTTCAATCCTCGATCCAGGTCGTCGCCGACTTCGTCGACACGGTGATGAACGACATTGAGTGGTTCTCGTTCTCGGACACGACTATCAGCTACCAGGATCTCGAAACCCAATACGCCTTTACGGAATACACCAACCTTGCCGACAGCATCGTCCTGCCCGTATCCGGAGACAGCGTGCGAATGCTCGGCGGGGACGATCAGGTGTCCTACACCGGCGGGTACGCAACCATCGATGGCGGATCCGGAACGGATACGGTGGACTTCTCCGGTTTCGGCGCCGCAGTGTGGGTCGACCTCGGCTTCTCCGGAACGAGCGAAGGCTGGACCCGGGACGACACGCATGTGCGGAGCGGCACGTGGCGCGAGATCGCCGATCTCACCGACGTGGAGAACGTCACCGGCTCCGACTATGACGACAAGCTCTACGGTGACGACGGCGCAAACGTCCTGGCCGGCGGCGCCGGCAACGACAATCTTTACGGAAACGGGGGCAACGATACCCTGGACGGCGGCGCGGGCAGCGACACCGCCTTCTTTTCCAATGCGTTCAGCACTTACAACTTCGCGCAAAGCGGCGCGGATATCCTTGTCACGGGATCGGCGGACGGAACCGACACCGTTCGTGACACCGTGGAGTATTTCAAGTTCTCGGATGAAACCCTCAGCCGCGCCGAGCTGATTTCGACGCTGTCCCCACTGACCTTTACCGCGAACGCCGACACGGTCGACCTGCCGTCGAGCGGTGGAACATTCGACACGCTCGGCGGTGACGATCACGTGTCGTATACGGGCGGATATGCCCGGATCGACGGCGGCCTCGGCACCGACACGGTCGATTTCTCAAATTTCGGCTCGGCGGTCTGGGTCAATCTTGCGTACTCGGGAACGAGCGAAGGCTGGACCCGGGACGACACGCATGTGCGGAGCGGCACGTGGCGCGAGATCGCCGATCTCACCGACGTGGAAAACGTCACCGGCTCCGACTATGACGACAAGCTCTACGGTGATGACGGCGCAAACATACTGGCCGGCGGCGCCGGCAACGACAATCTGTACGGAAACGGGGGCAACGATACCCTCGACGGCGGCGCGGGCAGCGACACCGCCTTCTTTTCCGACGCGTTCAGCACCTACAACTTCGCGCAAAGCGGCACGGATATCCTTGTCACGGGATCGGCGGATGGAACCGACACCGTTCGTGACACCGTGGAGTATTTCAAGTTCTCGGATGATACCCTCAGCCGCGCCGAGTTGATTTCGACGCTGAGCGCATCAGCCCTCACTGCGGGCGCCGATACGGTGGTGCTTCCGAACACGGGCGGAACCATCGATACGCTCGGCGGCGACGACCATGTCACATACACGGGCGGATACGCTACCGTCGATGGCGGCAGCGGCACAGATACGGTGAACTTCTACGGTTTCGGCGCCGCCGTCTGGGTCGACCTGCAATACAACGGAAGCGAGGGCTGGACCCGGGACGCCTCGGACCTCAAGAGCGGGACATGGCGCCAGATCGCCGATCTCGCCAATGTGGAGAACATCACCGGCACGGCATACTCGGACCTGATCCGCGGCAATGCCGAAGACAACACCATCCACTACACCGGCGGTTACGACAAGGTCGACGGGCGCGGCGGAACGGACACGGCCGACTTTTCAAGTTTCGGTTCCGCCGTGTGGGTCAACCTTGCCTACTCGGGAAGCGAGGGCTGGACAAAGGACGCGGCTGACCTCAGTAGCGGTACGTGGCGCGAGATCGCCGATCTCGTCAGTGTGGAGAACGTCACCGGCAGTGAGTACGACGACAAGCTTTACGGCGACGAGGGAGCGAACATCCTGCTTGGCCTGGGCGGCGACGACATCCTGCAAGGCAATGGCGGCAGCGACATCCTCGATGGCGGGTCGGGGCAGAACACCCTGACCGGTGGAGCCGGCGCGGACGTCTTCCGCATCACGGCACTCGATATCGGTGACCTGCTTACCGACTACAGTTTTGGCGAGGGCGATACCATCGACCTGTCATCGCTGTTCCAGGTGGACAATGATGGAAGCACCGCCACCACCGCCGATGACAGCCTCGACCAGTTTGTCCGCGTCGTCGATAACGGCAGTGGCAATGTCGACGCGCTGCAAATCGACCAGGACGGCGGCGGCGACAATTTCTCCCTGACGGTGGCCGTGTTCGATGCCGGCGCCTCTGGTGACGCCGTACGGATCGCCTTCGACGACGACGGTGCCGCCGGCGCGTCGAACGTGACTGTCTGATCCCGCACCTCGCCTCCTCATCAGCAGAAAACCGGTTTCGCAGGAATCGGGTGGTCTTCACACCTGCACCGCGCTAGTGAGATCCACGCGCGAACATGGAGATCACGCATGGAGTTCCTGCCGAGTTACGCTGTCATCGTCGCCTTCTCGCTCGCGGCTGTCGTCGTCACCCTGGCGCCCGGCCCCGATATGACGCTGTTCGTCAGCAGGACACTGTCGCAGGGTCGGCGCGCCGGAATCGTATCTTTTCTCGGCGCAATCACCGGCGTCTTCGTCCATACGCTTTTCGCAGCACTCGGCCTGTCCGCCCTGCTTGCTGCGTCCGCGACCGCGTTTTCGGTGCTGAAGATCGTCGGCGCGCTCTACCTTCTGTGGCTCGCCGTCGATGTCCTTCTGAACGGTTCATCGCTCGATGTTTCCGGAAGTCACCAGAAGCCGCGGAGCATTCGCCGCGTTTTCCTCACCGGGGTCGGAATCAATCTGCTCAATCCCAAGATCGTCCTCTTCTTCGTAACGTTCCTCCCGCAGTTCGTTTCCGCCAGCGATCCGAATGCCGCGGCGAAGATGACGTTTCTCGGCCTCTACTTCATTGCCGTCGCCGTGCCGATCTGCTTCGCCATCATCTTTGCGGCGGACAGGATCGCTCATACGGTCAAGCAGTCACCGATCGTTATGCGGGCGATGGACTGGCTGTTCGCGAGCGTCCTTGCGGGCTTCGCCGTGCGGCTCCTGTTCGAACCGAACCGCAACTGACACGCAATACCCCAAGCGCGCGCCCTATCGGGCGGATGCGTAACGATAATCCCCGTGCTAGCATGAAGCTCAACGACAAGTTGCGGCGTTGCCTGGCCGCGGTCGCGCGCAATCTGCGGCTCGTTCTTAAATCGGGGGGAGGCAAAGTCAAACATGCTGGCCAGAAGAACCTATTTCGCCATTTCCTTTATCGGCGTCGTGCTTCTGCTTGTCGTTCCGCAGTTCTGGCTGCCCTTCCGCTGGGCCGGGCTCATCATCATTCCCTATGTCCTGACCGGCATTTACGATCTGTATTTCTCCAGCAGCAACGTTCTGCGCAACTATCCCGTGATCGGGCACTTGCGCTACGGCCTGGAATTCATAAGCCCGCAAATCCGCCAGTATTTCATCGAGACCAACACCAGCGGACGTCCTTTCAATCGCAAACTGCGTCAGCTCGTCTATGAGCGGGCGGACGGCAAAGCCGGTTTTCAGCCCTTCGGCACGCAGTGGGATGTTCAAGACGTCGGTTTCATGCGCGCCAACCATTCCCTGGCGCCGAAAGAGGTGCCGAAGGAGGAGGCCCGGGTCACCGTGGGCGGATCGCAATGCAAGAAGCCCTACAGCGCGTCGCGCCTGAACATCTCCGCGATGAGCTTCGGCGCGCTCAGCCCGAATGCCATACTCGCGCTCAACGAGGGCGCCAGGATCGGCGGCTTCGCCCACAATACCGGCGAGGGCGGACTGAGCAAACATCACCTTGCCGGAGGCGGCGACATCATCTGGCAGATTGGAACCGGCTATTTCGGGTGCCGCACCAAGGACGGAAAATTCGACCCGGCGCAGTTCGAGGAACGCTCGAAAAACGACGCGGTGAAGATGATCGAGATCAAGCTGTCCCAGGGCGCCAAGCCTTCACATGGCGGCGTCCTGCCGGCGGCGAAGGTCGATGAGGAGATCGCCGAGGCACGCGGCGTTCCTGTCGGCGAGGATTGTATCTCGCCACCGGCGCATTCGGCATTCTCGACGCCGCACGGTCTGCTGGAGTACGTCGTGCAACTGCGCGAGCTGAGCGGCGGCAAACCTGTCGGCTTCAAGCTCTGCGTCGGCCGGCAATCCGAGTTCATGGGCATCTGCAAGGCCATGGTGGAGAGCGGCATTACGCCGGATTTTATCACCGTCGATGGCGCAGAAGGCGGGACCGGCGCCGCACCCCTGGAGTTTTCCGACCGTCTGGGCATGGCAATCGACGAAGGGCTCGTCTTTGTCGAAAACTGCCTCATCGGGATCGAGAAGCGCGAGGATCTGAAGATCATTGCCTCGGGCAAGGTCGCGACCGGTTTCAATATGCTGCAGAAGATGGCTTTGGGCGCCGATATGTGCAACGCGGCACGAACCATGCTGTTTTCCATCGGCTGCATCCAGGCTCTCCGTTGCCACACCAACACATGTCCCTCGGGCGTCGCGACGCAGGACCGCGAGCGGATGAAGGCGGTCGTGGTTCACAAACGCAAACACAACGCCGCAACCTTTCACAAGGCCACAATACAGAGCTTTCTCGACCTCGTCGGCGCCATGGGGCTTTCATCTCCCGACGAGCTGAGGCCGGACCACATCTATCGCCGCATCGCCAACGAGACGGAAAAGACTTACGCCGAGCTCTACACCTATATTCCGCCCGGGCATCTGATCCACGCGAAGAAGATCGATTCCGCATATGAGCGGAACTGGTCGATCGCGAGGTCCGACGCCTTCTAGAGCCCGGCTTTGGGACGAATGTCAGGCGCGCGCGCCCGCCAGCGCCCAATAGGCGAACCCGCCGACGAATCCGGCCGCGGCAAAGATCGACATGTAGGCGGAAGGTGTCGTCGTTGCGGCATCCGCCGAACGCGCCAGCAGGGGGATGACGGCGACGGCCGCGCCGCCGGCGATCGTGTAATAGAGCGCAGACCGGATTCGCATGATTTCACCGATCACGACGGCGATGAAGCCGGGCAGGGCGGTCAATGCCGGACCGACGGCGGCGGTAAAGAAGTAGGCCGCGAAGACGTCGGCCCCGTGCCACATGAATTCGTTGCTTCCGGCCGCGGCGCGGAATTCATCGCCGAGCCAGAAGATGCCGAGTGAGAACAGGACGATGAGCGCGATTGTGGTGGAAACCAGGAAGGCGATCGCCACCCAGATCCAGCGAAGAACGAGCTTGAAGATCACGGTGCCGCCGCCTCGAGCCGCCGGGCACTGGCACGCTCCTTCACGCTCGCCGACTTGAGCTGCCCGCAGGCGGCCATGATGTCGCGGCCGCGCGGGCTGCGGACCGGACTGGCATAGCCGGCCCGGTTCACCACTTCGGCAAACCGTTCGATCTGTTCCCAGTCCGAGCATTCGTAAGGCGCACCGGGCCACGCGTTGAAGGGAATAAGATTGATTTTGGCCGGGATGCCGGCAAGAAGGCGCACCAGTTCCTTCGCGTCCGAGATGGAATCATTCACGCCCTTGAGCATCACATATTCGAACGTGATGCGCTTGGCGTTGGACAGGGACGGATATTGCCGGCACGCATCGAGCAGTTCGGCAATCGGCCATTTCCGGTTGATCGGCACCAGCTCGTCACGCAAATCATCTCGCACCGCGTGGAGCGAAATGGCGAGCATGGTGTTCGCCTCCTGCCCCCAACGCGGGATCTCCGGCACCACGCCGGACGTCGACAGGGTGATGCGGCGCTTCGAATACCCCAGCCCGTCGCTGGCGGCCGCCACGCCCATGGCGTCGCGTACGTTCTCGAAGTTGTAGAGCGGCTCGCCCATGCCCATCAGCACGATGTTCGTGATCTTGCGTTCGGCATCGGGAAGGCCGGTCGGGTCGTCCGCTTGCGCGTCCGGCCATTCGCCGATCCGGTCGCGCGCCACCATGATCTGGCCGACGATCTCGCCAGGTGTGAGATTGCGAACCAGCGGCTGCGTGCCCGTATGACAGAAACTGCACGTGAGCGTACAGCCCACCTGGCTCGAGATGCAGAGGGTGCCGCGCGTCTCCTCCGGGATGTAGACGGTTTCGACCATTGGACCTTGTGCGTCGGGGCGATCCGCTGCGAGGCGCAGCAGCCACTTGCGCGTCCCGTCGGCAGAGACCTGCTCGGTGACGACTTCGGGCCGGGCAAGGGAATAGCTCTCGCCGAGCCTGGCGCGGAGGTCCTTCGACAATACGGTCATCTGGTCGAAGCCTGTTGCCCCGCGTGCGTAGAGCCAGTTCCAGATCTGCGCCACGCGCATGCCCCGCGCGCGCGCGGGAACGTCGAGCCCGGCAAATGCCTCGCTCAATTGATCGCGGCCGAGCCCGATCAGCGTCGGAGTGTTTAGATCAGAACTGTCCATTGTCTGCGCGGATTAGAGCCTTTTCGACCAAATCCGAGTCAATTCGGTTTCTCGATTTGATCGAAAAGTCTCTAGCACAGGCGCAACCGGTTTGGAAAAGCCCCGGGGCTACTGGCAGGCCTTCGTAACCGCCTCCAGCGCCTTGGTGATGCCGCTCAGCGAGTATTCGTCGGTGGTGAGCGTACCGCGGGTCGACCGGCCCTGCACCACCATGGTGCTGCCCGCCTTCATGGCTGCGACGACCTTCTGTTCGTCTGCCGTCTGTTCCACATAGGCGCCTTCGTCCTTGGTGAACAGCTTGAAGTTGTTGCCGGCGATCTTGATCTCGACCGGCACCGTCGTTCTGAGCGGATAGCCCATCTTGATGCTGATCTCGTTCACCACATTGTCGGTCGGCCAGTCCGAAACATAGAAGAAGATCGGATCGCGCCGGACGTTCCTGGGCTTGGTCGACCGTGGTTTCGCCACGGTGAAGCACGTCTTCTTTCCGCCGGCCTCGTGCGCGTAGACCGACCAGTCTCCGTGCTTTTCGATGAAGTTCGCCGCCTTCGCGAGCGTTGGCAGCCCCAAACCAACGAGCAGGGCAAGGCACGCCCCAGTGAGCTTATTCATGACCCCCGGTCCCCATAGTCCGCATCAGTGAAAACATACCCATTACTCAACGGTTTGACTAGAGATTGAAGGCTCGCGTGCACACTTTCCAACATCTGGTTCCAACACCTAGCGACGCCTTTTCGGAGCACCGTGCACGTGTTCCGGCAGTGTGTCCACCGGGCCGCCCGCCGCAACCGGCCGCGGTGCGAATCGGCCAAGTGAGCGTACACGATCATACATGACGATGGCGCCGGCCATGGCGACATTGATACAAAATGCCGTCGGGATTTTGACAACATGGTCGCAACGCGCGAGGAGCGCCGGTGAAAGCTCGCCGCGCTCCGGACCCAGCACGTAGGCCGCCTGCAGCGGGTGCCGGAAACTGGGAAGGTCGACGGCGTTGTCCAGCAGTTCCACACCCACAAGGCTGCATCCTTGCGGCAGCACCATGTCGTCCGGGCTGTCCCAGTGATACAGCGGCACGTGCAGCGGCGCCTTCGACGTGTCCGCATGCGTCTCCGCGCCGGCATACTCGGCTCCAACGGTGAAGACGAAACTCGCGCCGAATGCGTGGGCCGAGCGCACCATGTTCCCGACATTGAGCTGTTTGGAGATGCGTTCCGCGCCAATGGCGAAGTAACCACGGGTTTTGGCGCCGCCCGGCTCCGGTCGCGATTTCACTTTCATGCTCACGTTATCGCCGCGCGCGTGCACAAGTTTCAAGGGACACATCTGATCGAAAACGCCGACCGTTCGTCAGCTCACCGGCTCCGCGTCCTCGGCGGGAACCTCCTTGCCGAGGGTTTTCGCCGCGGCCGCGCGGTGCTTGGGGCGGATATGGGCAGCGACGAGCGACATGGCGCCGGCCAGGATCGCCGCGTCGTCGGTGTAACCGAAACCGATCACGAAATCGGGAATCGCATCGATGGGAAGGATGAAATAGGCGAGCGCGCCGAGCAGCACGCCTCTGACCCGTGTCGGCGTGTCCGGGTCCATGGCGCAGTAGTAGGACGAGAGCAGGTCATCGGTGAAGGGAATGTGCGCGGCGACGCGACGGAACTTCTCCCAGAACCGGGTCCGCACCTTCTCCTCGCGCGCCTCCAGCGAGCCGACATCGAACTCGACGCCGTCGAAAGACGGGTTGAATTCGCCGATTCCGTCGTTTCCTGACTTGCCAGAGCGCATGTCTTCTCCTTGCGCGAAACTGCCGCGCCATTAGGGCCTCATAAAGACATAAGCGCAAGAATCCGAATCAACAAGGCCAGCTCGGTTGAGCCGGACCTTCCTGTGTATTGCGTGAACAGGGTCCGTCGTGTTGGAGTTTTTCAAGCGTAGCCTCGGATGCCGCATGCCGTTGCGCGGCACATGGGCCTTTGCGATCGCCATTTCCGCAGTGGTTGCGAACGGACCCGTCTCTCCCTTGATGCACAACGCCTCGGCGCAGAGCGGCGGAAACAGCGCCGCGCTGGCCGGATTGCGCGCGCAAATCCGGCGCTATGGCTGCCATCTGCCGCAATATGCCAACTCGGTTGCGGAATGCCGGAACCTGAACGCACGTGTGCGAGCGCTGCAGTCCGGGCGCTACGGCGCGCAGCCCTATGGCGGCTACACCAGCTATCCCACGACCCCGTTATACCGCTCCGGCCGGCAACGGCGGTCCTCCGGCGGCTTTTTCAGTTCGCTTTTCGGTGGCGGATCATCGCAACGCCGCCGCGCAAACGCCAATCCCTACGGCCTTTACGGCGACTCGCCACAGGGCGGGCTGTCGGGCTACTCCGGCGCCTACGGCTCCGCCCTGCACCAGTCCGGCGGGTTCCGGACGCTCTGTGTGCGGACATGCGACGGATATTACTGGCCGATGAGCTTCTCCACCTCACGCGCCGGGATCGACCGTGACGCCAGGCAGTGCCGCGCAAGCTGCGGTGCGCCGGCACGGCTGTTCTACCATCGCAATCCGGGCGGCGACGTCCAGCATTCCATCGACCTCAACGGCCAGCCCTATGTCAGGCTGGAGAACGCGTTCCGCTACCGAAAGGAATATGTCGCCGACTGTCGCTGCAAGCCGCTGCCATGGAGCGAGGAGGCGAAAGCCGAGTTCGCCCGGCGCGGACAGGACCCCGAGGACGCCGGCGACGTCAAGCTGGCCTCGGGCGACGCGCAGCCCGCCCTGCAGATGTCCGGTATTCAGTCCGCGCCCGCATCCGCGCTTGAAGCTTCGGTTCATTCGGTGCAAGACGACAGATGGACGGTTCAGCCATGGACAGTTCAGCGCCGCCGCCGTCAGGCGCCGCGTTATCGCAGGGACACACCGATCTTTACCGATCGCTGGCGGGACGGGACGTGGTAGGCGTGAGCGCCCCGGACACGCATCCTAAACAAGATCGTCCATTCTCTTGGCAAGCGTCGTATCCAGCTCGGTCAGGCCGCCCGCGTCGTGGGTTGAAAGGGTGACATCGACCCGGTTCCACACGTTGAACCATTCGGGATGGTGGTTCATTTCCTCGGCAACCGCGGCCACCTTCGTCATCCAGGCAAAGGCGTCGTTGAAGTCGGCGAATTTGTAAGTCTTGGAAATGGCGTCGCGGTCGTCGAGCGCCGTCCATCCGTCAAGCTGCGCAAGCGCATCCGTTCGGGCCGCGCCTTCCAGTTTCTCTGCCATGATCTGACCTCCAGCGTTCAGGTGTGCTACGACCCGATGACATCGGGCGGTTCACAAATGCACCGCCGGAAACCGGATCAAGTTTCATGACCACCTATCGTATCCTCTTCGTCTGTCTCGGCAACATCTGCCGTTCGCCGATGGCGGAGGGCGTGTTTTCGCACGTTGCGGGCAAGGCTGGACATGGCGAGACGTTTGTCATCGAGTCGGCCGGTACCGGTGCCTGGCATATCGGCAACCCGCCGGACCCGCGCGCCGTCGCCGCCGCCAGGCGGCGCGGCATCGATCTCTCGGCGCAGAAGGCACGGCAGGTTCGCGTGGAAGATTTCGACGACTTCGATCTGGTACTCGCGATGGATGCGTCCAATCATGCCAACCTTCTGCGGATGGCGCCCGAGGCGCACGCGCACAAGGTCCGTCTGTTTCTCGAACACCTGCCCGACCCCCTCGCGCGCGAGGTGCCTGATCCCTATTACGGCGGTGACGAGGGTTTCGAAGTGGTGCTCGACCTGATCGAAGCGGGCTCGCGCGCGCTGCTCGCGCGCCTTACCTGACGTTCGTTATGCTCGGGCATCCATCAGGTGTCGGGTCTTTGCTTGACCTTGTCGCAAAATCGCTCCGTCAGAATTGACTCGGATTTGGTCGAAGAGGCTCTAGAAATCCGACAGGATCCGGGGGAGCAACGCCATGTCGTCGAACACCATTTCGGCGCCGGCAGCACGCAGGCACTCGTGATGGCCATCTCGAATATGGCTGCCTCCGGCAAATCCGATGACACACATCCCCGCCGCAACGGCACCCGTCACCCCGGGAATGCTGTCTTCGATGACAACGCAATCTCCTGGCCTCGTGCCCATCTCGCGCGCGGCATACAGGAACAGATCCGGCGATGGCTTGCCTCTGTCGACCATTTCAGCGCTGAAAAGTGCATCATCCGAGAAATGCCTATCCAATTCGGTGACGCGCAGTGAACGTCTGATCCCCTTCAGCGAAGTGCTCGACGCAACACAACGCGCGCCGGACAGTTGGTGCAAGGCGGCATCGGCTCCCGGCACCTCAGTGAGTTCGGGCTCGAGAACCGCATTCACGTTGTCATGTATCCGCGCCGCGAAATCCGTTGGCAGCACCTGCCGAAACTCTGCCTCGATCAAGGTCATCATGCTTGCCGTGTTGAGTCCGACATAGCGATCCACAGCCTGATCCGCGCTCATCTCAATTCCGAGATCCTTCAGGGTCGCGGATACGGCTTTTGCCGCCAGCACCTCACTGTCGACCAGCACACCGTCGCAATCGAAGATCGTCAGTCGTACGGTCATGGTACAGGCGCACCATTGAGCGGGTAGGCCTGTTCGACCACATAGGGCCCGCCGCCCTTCGACGCGCGGGACGAATAGAGCACGAACCGCGTCACCGGGAAGCTGCCGGTGAGAAACGCCCCGTTGTGAGAGAGATAGGTGGCCACGTCACGTGCTTTCACGCGCTTCATGCGCGCAAGTGTGACATGGGGGTGGAAGTTGCGGGTCTCCGAGTCGAGCCCCGCGAGAACGGCTGCCTTCTCATGATTTCGGTTGAGGGTGACAAGTGCATCACTCGGCGCCACGCCTGCCCAGACGGCGCGTGGCCGTCCGCGACCGAAGGATCCGAGGCCGTCCAGATTGAGCGTGAAGGGTGCACACTCGACCTTCGCCAGGGCCTCGGAGAATCGCTCCGCCGTGGTGCCGTCAACGTCGCCGATGAAGCGCAGCGTGATGTGGTAGTTGTCCGGATCGACCCAGCGCGCGCCATCGATCCCGCCGCGCAGTCCGGCGAGCCGCTCGGCGATATCGACGGGAATCTCGATGGCGGAAAACAGCCGTGGCATTGGTGCGTGATCTCCCGTCTTACGGACATGGATTGGTGTATGTCCGCTGAAGACTCTCGATCTCCTCCAGCAAGGCATCGGACAGCGTAATGTTGACCGAATCGAGGTTCGTTTCCAGTTGCTCAAGCGTCGTCGCGCCGATGATGTTGGAGGTGACAAAGGGGCGGGTGTTGACGAATTGCAGCGCCGCTTGCGCCGGGTCGAGACCGTGCTCGCGGGCGAGGCGCACATAGGCCGAGACGGCAGCCTGTCCCTGCGGGCTCTCGTAACGGCCCATGCGGCCGAAAAGCGTCCGCCGGGCGCCGGGCGGTTCCGCGCCGTCCTCGTACTTGCCGGTCAGATAGCCCTGCGCCAGCGGCGAGTAGGCCAGCAGTCCGACATGCTCCCTGTGGGCAATCTCCGCCAGATCAACCTCATAAACCCGGTTGACCAGATTGTAGGCGTTCTGGATCGACACAATGCGCGGCAGGCTCTGCCTTTCGCTGGCGTGGAGATACTGCATGGTGCCCCATGCCGTCTCGTTGGACACCCCGACGTGGCGGACCTTGCCCTGCTCGACCAGCTCGCCAAGTGCGGCAAGCGTTTCCTCGATCGGTACCGACGGGCCCTCCATGTGGACGTATTCATGTCCCTGGAACAGTTGCAGGGGCCGGTCCGGCCAATGCACCTGGTAGAGGTCGATATAGTCCGTCTGCAGCCGCCGCAGAGAGCCTTCTACCGCCTCGAAGATCTGATCGCGGCTCAGGTCGGCGGTCCGGTCACCCTCGCGGTACCATGTGTTTTGCGAGCGCCCCACGACCTTCGTCGCCAGGATGATCCTGTCGCGGTTCTTGCGGCTGGCGAACCAGGTCCCGATGATCTCCTCGGTGCGACCGTAGGTCTCGCGTCTCGGCGGAATGGCGTAGAGCTCGGCGGTATCGAAGAAATTGACGCCGCGATCGGCCGCCATGTCCATCTGGGCGTGGCCCTCTTCTTCCGTGTTCTGCTCGCCCCATGTCATGGTGCCGAGACAGATGACACTCACCTGAAGGCCGCTGCGGCCCAATGCGCGGGTTTCCATTTCAGATCCTGAGGATTCGTCCAAGACAAGCGAAGAGGCTCGCCTTGTAACAGATTTGGACGCCGGGAACAGCCGGCTATGCGCACTACTGGGTCTTGGCGGTTTGCGCCGAGATGCGGGCCAGCAGGTCTTCGACCTTGGGCACGATCCGCTCGACAATCCTTTGCACGCCGGCCGCGTTGGGATGCAGCCCGTCGGGCAGATTGAGGTCTTTCTCGCCGGCCACGTCGTCGAGAAAGAACGGATACAGGAGAATGCCGTGCTTCTCGGCGAGTTCGGGATAGATACGATCAAAGGCTTGCGTATAGGTCGCGCCGAGGTTGCGCGGCGCCAGCATCCCGGCGAGGAGAGGCTCCGCTCCGCGGGCCTTGATGCGCGTAACGAGCTCGTCGAGGTTGGAACGCGTCTCATCGGGCGGAAGCCCGCGCAACGCGTCGTTGGCACCGAGTTCGAGGATCACGCCCTGCGCACCGTCCGGAAACGACCAGTCGAAGCGGGCGAGACCCGCGGCAGTGGTGTCGCCCGAAACGCTCGAATTGACGATCTGGACATCGTGGCCGCGCGCCCGTAACGCTCTTTCAAGCTGGGCCGGAAACGCGTCCTGCTCGGCAAGCCCGAAGCCCGCCGAAAGGCTGTCGCCATAGGTCACCAGCATGATCTGATCCGCGGCCCGAACCGGCACGTAGGACATGAGGGTCAGCGCGAAGAGAAGGATTCCGAGCCGCCGCGCGTATAAGAAAGCACGCACACCGGTCCGCGACGGTATTTCGCCGCTCGCAATCGCCAATCGCCTTATGCGGGACAAATTCATAACGTGATTCCCCTGAGCATCAATTTTGACGGCACGCTCACGCGTTGTTTTGTAACCTGCCGCGCCATTGATTTGCTATGAAACCGGTCTGAGATGGAAGGCTCGCACGTGAGTAAAAGAGATAAAAACCCGGTGATCCAGCTTGACGATGTTCATGTCACCCTGCCGAGCCGGGCGGGGCAGGTCGATATTCTGCGGGGTGTCAATCTGTCGATTGAACAAGGCGAAGCTGTGGCGATTGTCGGCCCGAGCGGGTCGGGCAAGACGACGCTCCTGATGGTGACGGCAGGGCTGGAGCGGATTACCGGCGGACGCATCAACGTCGCCGGACACGACCTGACAACGATGAGCGAGGACGACCTGGCGCGATTGCGCGCGGGCACCATCGGCATCGTTTTTCAGTCGTTCCATCTGGTGCCGACCATGACGGCGCTGGAGAACGTGACTTTGCCGCTGGAGTTCCTAGACGAGTCGGACGCGTTCGACGCCGCGCGCCGCGCCCTTGAAGACGTCAATCTCGGTCACCGCTTCGACCATTTTCCGGCGCAACTGTCCGGTGGCGAGCAGCAACGCGTCGCCCTGGCGCGCGCACTGAGCGCCGGCCCGAGCATCATTCTCGCCGACGAGCCCACGGGAAATCTCGACAGCAAAACCGGGAAGCAGGTCATGGACATGCTGTTCTCGCTGTGCTCCCGCTACAACACCACGCTGATGCTGATCACGCACGATGAAAAGCTGGCCAAGCGCTGCGAACGCACCCTGCACATGCGGGACGGCCGCATCCATACGAGCAGGCGCGCCAGGGCCGCGGCGGCCGCATGAGTACCGACGTCCTCACATCGCAAGCCACGTCGAAGCGCAGGTTTTCCCTGCCGCTCGTCCTCAGAATCGCGTTTCGTGACCTGCGGCTCGGCTGGAGCGGTTTCGCGATCTTCGTCGCCTGTATCGCCCTCGGCGTTGCCGCGATCGCCGGCATCGGGTCACTGGCGAGCGCCCTGGAGAACGGTCTTGCCCGGCAAGGCCAGGCGATCCTGGGGGGCGACGTGTCGCTGTCACTCGTGCATCGCGAGGCGACACCCGAGCAAATCGACCTCATGCGCCAATACGGGACGGTCTCGAAAGTCGCAACGCTGCGCGCCATGGCGCGCAAACCGGACGACGACAGGGCCGCGCTCGTGCGCCTCAAGGCTGTGGACGCAAAATACCCGCTTTACGGACGCGCCGAACTGATCAGCGGTGACGAGCCGCGCACCATGGGCGTCCTCGATGCGCCCGGGGTTCTCGCCGCCGAGGCGCTGCTGCTGGAGCGTCTGGGCCTTGGCGTGGGCGACACCGTGCGGATTGGCAATACCGAGATGGAGATCGTCGCCGAACTGACACGCGAGCCGGATCAGCTCGGCGGCCGGCCCGCATTCGGTCCGCGGGTCCTCATGTCGATGGACAATCTCGACAAGACCGGCCTCGTCCAGCCGGGCAGCCTCATCCGCTGGCAGTACCGGATCGCCCTGAACGATGCGGCGATGGCCGGAGAGCTCGACTCCGTACAAAAGGAGTTCAACGCACGATATCCCGATGCCGGGTTCACGATCCGTGACCGCAACAATCCCTCGCCCGACGTGAACCGGGTGGCGGACCGGCTCTCCCAGTTCCTGACCCTTGTCGGCATCACCACGCTGATGATCGGCGGCATCGGCGTCGCCAACGCGATCGCCTCCTATCTCGCCCGCAAGCGGCCGGTGATCGCCGCGTTCAAGTGCCTGGGCGCGAGCGGCGGGACGATCTTCAGCATTTATCTCGTCGAGATTCTCGTGCTCGCGGGCATCGGCATCGCCATCGGCCTCATGCTGGGATCGCTGATGCCGGCCGCGGTGGCGGCAGCCGGCGCCGGCGCGCTGCCCGTCGACCTGGCGCTTCAACCGCAGCCCTTCGCCCTGCTGCTCGCCACGGGTTACGGCATTCTGACCGCCCTGATGTTCGTGTTCTGGCCCTTGGGTCAGGCGCGCGATCTCTCCGCGGCGCTGCTCCTCAGGCAGCAGGTGTCGGACGAGAAGACCCGGCCACGCAACGTCTATATCGCGGCCAGCGTCGTCTGCGGCCTCGCGCTGTCGGCCATCGCCGTGGCGTCGTCCGAGATGAAGCTGCTTGCCGTGCTGGCCTGCGCGGGACTGCTTGCCGTGTTCTTCCTCTTTTTCGGCCTCGGGTTTCTCATCGAATATGTTGCCCGCCGCGTGCCGCGTCCGCGCAACGCCGCGCTTGCCCTCGCGCGGGCCAGCCTGGCCAGCCCCGGCGGCCTGGCGCGTCCCGTCGCCCTTTCGCTCGGCGCCAGCCTGTCGCTCCTGTCCGCGGTGGCGCTGGTGAATGCATCACTGCAGAACGAGTTCGAGACGACCATTCCGGAACAGGCGCCGAGCTATTTCGTGCTCGACGTGAACAAGGACCAGGTCGGCCCGCTCACCGAGATCGTGCGCAAGCACGAAGCAAAGACGCTGATCAGCGACGCACCGATGCTGCGCGGGCGGATCGTGCGGCTGAACGGAAAACATCCGAGCGAAATCAATCCCGCGCCGGGCGCCAAGTGGGTGCTGAACGGCGACCGGGGCCTGAGCTACTCGGAAGCGCTTCCGGAAGGCTCGGAGCTCGTCGAAGGAGACTGGTGGGAAAAGGACTATGCCGGACCGCCGCTGGTTTCGTTCGAGTCCGGTATCGCCAAGGGTCTCGGCCTGAAGGTCGGCGACACGGTTACCGTCAACGTGCTTGGACGCAACGTCACCGCGACGATCGCCAATCTGCGCAAGGTGGATTGGGATTCGCTGGCCATCAACTTCGTCATGGTGTTCACACCCAACACCCTCGCCGCCGCACCGCACAACATCCTCGCAACGCTCACTCTGCCCGAGGAAACCCGTGCTGAGCGGGAAGGCCCGATGATCCAGGAGATTTCCGCGACCTTTCCAAACGTCACCTCGCTGCGTGTCCGCGACGCGGTCAACGCGTTTCGCGAGATCGCCGAAAAGGTGATGGCGGCGATTCAGGCCTCCGGCGGGGTCACCCTGCTCGCCGGAGCGATCGTTCTTGCCGGCGCGCTGACGACCGCGCAACGGCGGCGAATCCGCGAGGCCGTTATCTTCAAGACCCTCGGCGCCACCCGCAGGCGGATCGTCGCCGCTCACGTCCTCGAATATGGCGTCCTGGCGCTTGTCACGGGCGTTGTCGCGGCGGGTCTCGGGACGCTCGGCGCCTATCTGGTCGTGAAAATCGCGATGGACACGACCTTCACGTTTTCGCTACCCGCCGTTCTGGTGGCGATATCGCTTGCCGCCGGGCTGGTTCTGGCTTTCGGCGCGTTTGCCACCTGGCGGGTTCTCGGAGCAAAAACAGCACGTTACCTGCGCGACCGATAGAGAAAACCTATCTTAACGATTGGAAAGGTTTGCGATCATATATCTTGCGATATGTCACGGAAACTACCATATTATCAGTGAAACTCAGGCGTTAGACCTGATCGAAATTTCAACCAGTTAAGAGGATCCCGAATTATGGCGGAATTCGATAGACAAGGATACGCGCGTTCGACGGGCGTGACCGGAACCGATGCCCATGTCATCGATGAAGGTCTTCGCGCCTACATGCTGCGTGTCTACAACTACATGGCCACGGGTGTCGGCCTCACCGGCCTCGTCGCCTATGCCGCGGTTGCCAGCGGCATTTACCAGCAGATCGCAGCCACGCCGTTTATCTGGGTCGTGATGCTGGCGCCGCTCGGCATGGTGTTTTTCCTTTCAGCGCGCATCGGCAAGATGAGCGTATCGGGAGCGCAAATGGGGTTCTGGGCGTTTGCCGGCCTTATGGGCCTGTCGCTCGGATGGATATTCCTGGCGTACACGGGAACATCCATAGCCAACGTCTTTTTCGTCACGGCAGCCGCCTTCGGCGGACTGAGCCTGTATGGCTACACGACCAAGAAGGACCTGTCCGGATGGGGATCGTTCCTCATCATGGGCCTGATCGGCGTGATCATCGCCATGCTGGTGAACATCTTCCTGCAGTCTTCGGCACTGCAGTTTGCGGTTTCCGTGATCGGCGTGCTGGTGTTCTCCGGCCTCACGGCCTACGACACCCAGCGCATCAAGGAGATGTACTATGTCGGGGATGACGGTTCGGTCGCCGGCCGCAAGGCCATCATGGGCGCTCTGAGCCTCTATCTCAACTTCATCAACATGTTCATCATGCTGCTTTCGCTGTTTGGAAACCGCGAGTAGCGCAGATCGAACGTCCACGGTTCCAGGCGGGCCCCGGATGAATGTCCGGGGCCCGTTTTCTTTTTGCGCATGCACGCGCCAATCGAGAAACAGAATTGACTCGAATTTATTCGAAAAGGCTCTAGGCTCCGCCGCCACCACCACCACCACATGGGTGTGACATGGCGGATCAGATCGTGAATATCAGGGAAAGCGTCGAAACCGACCTTCCCCGCATCACCGAGATTTACGGACGCGCCGTGCGCGAGGAGACCGCTTCATTCGAGCTGGAAGAGCCTGACGTGCACGAGATCGCCCGGCGGCGCCAGGCGCTGCTGGACGGCGGTTTTCCGTACTTCGTGGCGGATATGGAGGACCGGGTCGCCGGCTTTGCCTATGCCGGTGCCTTCAGGCCGCGGCCGGCCTACAAACTGACGGTGGAGAGCTCGGTATATGTCGATCCCGACATCCAGCGCGCCGGCGTCGGGAGACTCCTCATGCAACAGGTGATCGCGGAAAGTGAGGCGCGCGGATTCCGGCAGATGATCGCCATTGTCGGGGGATCGGATCACGTGGCATCGATCGAGTTCCACAAATCCCTCGGGTTCGTCGATGCCGGCGTGGTGAAGTCCGTCGGCTACAAGCACGGCAAGTGGCTTGATACGGTGTACCTGCAACGCTCCCTCGGGAGCGGCGACGCCACGCCTCCGGACAGCGTCCCGGGCGCCTAGACGGCTTTTACACTTGTACCAGTCGCAGCCCCTTGTCGATCACGCGGAGCACGTTCCTCAGATCATGCCCGCGCTTCAGGACATGTCCGCTGGGCGTGATCACGCAGTACGCCCCCTGCCGGCGGGCAAGTTTGGGACGCTTCTCGATACGGTAGAGGGGATATTCGCTGGCACGGCGGAAAACGGAGAAGACCGCCTTTTCGCGGAGCATGTCGATGGCGTAGTCGCGCCATTCGCCCTCTGCGACCTTGCGGCCATACATGCCGAGCAACTGGCTGAGCTCCCGGCGGTCGAAAGAAATGGGTCCATGATGGGCGCGCGACCGCTTGGACCGTTGCGGCACGGAAGCGCCCGATGCGGCCTCCGCGCGCTGAAAAACTATGGGTTCACTGTCACTCAATGGCGCCTCCCTTGGTCTGTCATTTGTTGTTCACATATGATCGCGCCGCACGCTTCGGATTGCAAGTCACGTGCTGTCGCGGCGTCGGCCGGTGGTGGATTCACGACCACGTAACATTCTGAAATAAAATTCACACTTATGCCCCGTTTCAGCCCTTGCACCGCCCAAAAGTATGGTACTATACCAGACATTATCTCTCGGCTTGGGTCAGATCGAGACTTCGGAATCTCAGCCCCCCAGCCCCCCCGGGGTCTTCTCTTCGAACCAGGCCACTCTGCAATGATTTGCAGGGCGTGAGAGATAAACGGGCGGGCCGGGCAGTACAGTGTCCCGGCCCGTTTCTTTTTGACTTCCGTGACATTCTTACATAATTCGTGCGCTGATTCGCGGCGTGATGCGGCATACCATCCGGCAACATGACACATGCGAGATCAGGACATGGCGAAACAGAAGAAGACGCAAGACAAGAAGACAGAAAACACGGGCGACAAACCGGCTCAGACCGGCGACAAGACGGAGACGCAGTTCGGCTTTCAGGCCGAGGTCGCGCGATTGCTCCATCTGATGGTGCATTCGGTCTACTCGGAGAAGGAGATCTTTCTCCGGGAGCTGATTTCGAACGCGGCGGACGCCTGCGACAAGCTCCGTTACGCGGCGATCACCAAGCCGGAACTCCTGGCCGACGATCCGGATCTGCGGATCACGCTTTCAGCCGATGAGAGCGCGAAGACCCTGAGCATCGCCGATAACGGCATCGGCATGGGCCGGGCGGAACTGATCGACAATTTGGGTACCATCGCACGCTCGGGCACGCACGCCTTCCTCAAGGCCGCGGAAAAGAAGGGGGGAGACGCGCCCGATGTGATCGGCCAGTTCGGCGTCGGGTTCTATTCCGCGTTCATGGTCGCCGATCACGTCGAGGTCCTGAGCCGCAAGGCCGGCGCCAAATCGGCGCATGTGTGGACCTCCGACGGGGTGAGCGGCTTCAACGTGGCCAAGGCCAACAAGGAGCAGGACGCGGCCGTGCCGCGCGGCACGATCGTCACCCTGCACCTGAAGGAGGACGCGCTCGACTACCTCAAGGAAGCGGAACTCGCCCGCATCGTGCGCGCCTATTCCGACCACATCCCGTTCCACATTGACTTTCTTGCGCTGGAGGACGGCAAGGACGTCCGCCACCAGCTCAACTCGGCGAGCGCGCTGTGGACGCGGCCCAAGTCGGATGTCAGCGCGGACCAGTACAAGGAATTCTATCACCACGTGGCCGGCCTGTTCGACGAGCCGGCGCTCACCATCCACTACCGCGCCGAGGGACGGCACGAATACACGGTTCTGCTGTTCGTGCCGACGATGGCGCCCTTCGACCTCTACGATCCCTCCCGCTCCGGGCGGGTGCGCCTCTATGTCCGGCGCGTGTTCATCACCGATGACGCCGACATCCTGCCCGCCTATCTGCGCTTTGTGCGCGGTGTCGTCGACTCCGAGGACGTTCCCCTCAACATCTCCCGCGAGATGCTCCAGAACAACCCGATCGTCGCGGCGATCCGGACCGGCGTGACAAACCGTGTGCTGTCGGAACTGGAGAAGCTGGCGAAGGACGACGCGGAGAAATTCGCGACGTTCTGGGAGACGTTCGGCGCGGTCATGAAGGAAGGCCTGTACGAAGACATGGAGCGCCGCGACGCGCTGTTCGAGCTGGCACGCTTCCGCACCTCGAAAGGCGAAGGGTGGCGCTCGCTGAAGGACTATGTCGAAGATCTCCGGGAGAACCAGACGGCCATCTACTATCTGACCGGCGACTCGCAGGAGCAGATCGCGGCAAGCCCGCAGCTTGAAGGCTTCGCCGCGCGCGGGGTCGAAGTGCTCTACCTGTCAGATCCGGTCGACAATTTCTGGGTGACCACGGCGCTGGGATTTGACGGCAAGCCGTTCCAGTCCATCACGCAGGGCGATATCGATCTGGCCGCGATCCCGCTGGCGGACGCGAAAGGCGAGGACGCCGATGCGCCCGACGCGACCGCGCCCGAGACGGCAAGGCTCGTGGAGAAGCTCAAGTCGCTGTTCGCCGACGAACTCACCGACGTGCGCGCGTCGACCCGCCTGGTCGACAGCGCCGCGTGTCTGGTCGCGCCCGCGGAAGGCCCGGACAGGGGCCTCGACAAGTTCCTTGAAAAGCAGGCTGGCAAGAGCAGCGTCAAACCGGTTCTCGAGATCAACCCCTCGCACGCGGTCGTGAAGGCGCTTTCAAACAGCAAGGCGGAAGCATTCGACAATCTCGCGTGGATCCTGCTCGACGAGGCGCGCATCCTCGAAGGCACATTACCCGATGATCCGGGCAAGTTCGCCGAGCGGCTCAACCGTCTGGTTCTCGAGGGTCGGGAATAGGAGTTACCAGCTCTTCATTTCCGCGGCGGCAAGCACCGGGCCGGCGGTGTCCTGCTGAAGCAGCACAATGCACCCGTCCGCATCACTGTTCTGCAGGTGATGCTTGGGCAGCCGGATGACCACGCGCTTTCCGGTCCAGTGACCGATCGGCGTCATGTCGCGCACGACCTGGTGATAGGTGATCGTCCGCCCGCGGTTCTCGCCGCGCGAGATCTTGACGGTTTCAGACTTCTTCACGAGTGCCAGCCAGATGGTGGCGGGCTTGACGCTCGCACCTTCCGGCGCGTCGCCGACGGTGATGATCAGCGTATCGCCCTTGGCACGCATCTTCAGCGGTACACGCGCGTTCCTGAGCTTCTTCTTCGATCTGTAGATCGCCTGGCGTATTTCCGACGGGCGGCTGCCGACGGCATGGGTCACACCGTCGACCACGACCTGGGGGGTGTAGACCTCTCCATCACCCCGCGCCTTGGCATAGGCCCGCTGACGCGCGCTGAACGCGGGACTGGCGAGCGTGTCCTTCCAACCGAGATAATCCCAGTAGTCTACGGGAAACGTCAGAGCAATGACGTCATCGCGCTTCGCGAACTTGCCAAGCAGCTTGTCGGCTGGCGGACAGGACGAACAGCCCTGGCTGGTGAACAGCTCGACCACGGCCTTTTGCTCCGACTCCGCCGCAGCCTCGTCCTGCACGGAGATCAGTGTACCGGAAAGAACCAAAGCCGAAAAAACACCAATTAACGCAGTCTTAAGCACCTGGATCCATCCCGAATTCGCGTCGCGCGGCCATCGTTTCAACCGACCGGAGTATCTGGCGTGCCGGTCTCAATTGCCAGTAACGACTGGGTGAGACAACCGGTTGCACTGATCACGGTAAAAACTGAACCGCGTGAGCGCGGCCCGAAGGCCGCGTTCATGCCGCGCTGGCGAGATTGCGGAGCACGTATGGCAGGATGCCGTCGTGGTTGTAGTAACCGAGCTCGTCATCGGTATCGATCCGGCACACCAACGGAACGTCCTCGACCTTGCCGTCGGCAAAGGCGATCTTGGCGATGACCGTCTGCCGCGGCTCGATCGAGCCGAGGCCTTCGATCGTGACCTTCTCCGCACCTGTGATACCGAGCTTCTTCCACGACAGGCCGTCCTCGAACTGCAGCGGCAACACGCCCATGCCGATGAGGTTCGACCGGTGGATGCGCTCGAAGGATTCGACAATCACCGCCCGCACGCCAAGCAGACGCGTGCCCTTGGCGGCCCAGTCGCGGCTCGATCCCGTGCCGTACTCGGTGCCGCCGAACACGACGAGCGGCACATTCTCAGCCTTGTAGCGCATGGCCGCGTCGAACACCGACATCTCGTCGCCTGACGGGTGGTGCACGGTGACGCCGCCCTCGGTGCCGGGCACCATCTGATTCTTGATGCGGATGTTCCCGAACGTGCCGCGCATCATGACATGGTGGTTGCCGCGCCGCGCGCCATAGGAGTTGAACTCGATCGGACGCACCTGATGCTCCTTCAGGTACTCGCCCGCCGGGCCGTCGACCTTGATGGCGCCCGCCGGCGAAATGTGGTCCGTGGTAATCGAGTCCTGGTAGAGGCCGAGGACGCGCGCATCGATGATGTCCGTGACCGGTTCCGGCTCGAGTTCCATACCCTCGAAATAGGGCGGGTTCTTCACGTAGGTCGACGTTTCCGGCCAGTCATAGGTCTTGCCGGCCTTGCCGCCGATCTTCTGCCATTGCTCATCGCCCTTGAACACGTCGGCATAGCGCGAGGCGAACATTTCCGGCGTCACGCAGGAGCGGATGAGATCGGCAATATCCTGGCTCGAGGGCCAGATGTCCTTGAGGTAGACCGGATTGCCGTCCGCGTCCTCGCCCAGCGCATCGGTGGCGACATTGACGTCGAGCGAACCGGCAATCGCGTAGGCCACGACCAGCGGCGGCGAGGCAAGCCAGTTGGCCTTGACGTGCGGGTTGATCCGGCCTTCGAAGTTGCGGTTGCCGGACAGAACCGAGCACACCACCAGATCGCTTTCCCCGACAGCTTCGGCGATTTCGTCCGGCAGCGGGCCGGAATTGCCGATGCAGGTGGTACATCCATACCCGACAAGGTGGAAACCGAGCGCATCGAGCTCGTCCTGCAACCCGGCCTTTTCGAGATAATCGGTGACGACCTGGCTCCCAGGAGCGAGCGACGTGCGTACCCAGGGCTTGACCGACAAACCCTTTTCCCGCGCGCTGCGGGCGAGCAGCCCGGCGGCGATCAGAACCGCCGGGTTCGACGTGTTGGTACAGGACGTGATGGCGGCGATGACCACATCGCCGTCATTGAGCTCGTAGTTCGCGCCTTCCACCTTTGCGGAATGGCGCAGAACCGGGAAGCTCGACCCGCCTTCCTCTTCCATGTCGGAGACGGCGCCGGTCTGGTCGACGCCGCGTACTTCGGCCAGCGCAACCTCGAAGGCGTCCGGCGCCTGGTTGAGCGCAACGCGGTCCTGCGGGCGTTTCGGACCCGCAACGGACGGTTCGACGGAACCGAGATCGAGGTTCAGCGTGTCGGTGAACACCGGGTCCGGCGTATCGCTCGCGCGCCACATGCCCTGGGCTTTCGCGTAAGCCTCGACCAGCGCGACGCGGTCGGCTTCGCGGCCCGTGGCCGTGAGGTAGGCGATGGTGTCGTTGTCGATGGGGAAGAACCCGCAGGTGGCGCCGTATTCCGGAGCCATGTTGCCGATGGTCGCCTGGTCTTCGAGCGAGAGATTGTCCAGGCCGGGTCCGTAGAACTCGACGAATTTGCCGACGACGCCGCGCTTGCGCAGCATTTCCACGACCGTCAGCACCAGGTCGGTCGCCGTCACGCCGTCCGCGAGCGCACCCTCAAAACGGAACCCGACGACTTCGGGGATCACCATCGAGATGGGCTGGCCGAGCATGCCCGCCTCGGCCTCAATACCGCCCACGCCCCAGCCGAGCACGGAAAGGGCATTCACCATCGTCGTATGGCTGTCGGTGCCGACGACCGTGTCGGGATAGGCATATGTGACGCTGCTGCCGTCCTCCTCGACGTCGTTCGTCCAGACCGTCTGGGAGAGATATTCCAGGTTGACCTGATGGCAGATGCCGGTGCCCGGCGGCACGACGCGGAAATTCTCGAACGCCTCCGCGCCCCAGCGCAGAAACGAATAGCGCTCCTGATTGCGCTCATATTCCTTTTCGACGTTCAGCTTGAAGGCGTTGCCGCTGCCGAAGAAATCGACCGTCACCGAGTGATCGATGACAAGATCGACGGGCACCAGCGGATTGATCTTCGCCGGATCGCCCCCCAGCGTCACCATCGCATCGCGCATGGCGGCGAGATCGACCACGGCGGGGACGCCGGTGAAATCCTGCATGAGAACGCGCGCAGGCCGGAAGGCAATCTCCTGGGTCGACGATTTCGATACCAGCCACTCCGCACAGGCGCGGATATCGTCGGCGGTCACCGATGAGCCATCCTCGTGGCGCAGCAGGTTCTCGAGCAGAACCTTGAGCGAGAAGGGCAGCTTCGAGATGCCGTCGAGGCCGTTCTTCTCGGCCTCGGGCAGCGAGAAGTAATCATAGGTCGTGCCGCCGACTTCGAGGGTGCGGCGGCATTTGAAACTGTCAAGCGATGGACGTGCGTGCGCGGTCACGGGCAGATCTCCTTGTGAGTTTGAATGGCCCTGGCCCGCGCCGCCGGTGTGCCGACGGAAGGTACGGTCTGAACATGCCAGGCTGATGAAGCCTTGCGGTCCGCATCCGGACCGGCCGTCCCGGCATAAACCACGCCCCGTTTTTGCGCTGGCGTCTGATATGACGTGATTAATATATTGTGCGCCGCGGCTCAAGCCTCGTTCGCGTCGAATATGCACTCACGCAGCCGCAGACGGCCTCTGGCTGCCGGATTCCGAAAGGTCAAGAAGTCCGACCATGCGACTGAGCGTCCAAGACCTGACCTGTGTGCGCGGCGGACGAACCGTTTTCGAGCGGTTGTCGTTCGACGTGGAGCCGGGAAAGGGTGTGCAACTGATCGGCGCCAACGGCGTCGGCAAATCGAGCCTGCTGCGCATTCTTGCAGGTTTCCTGCCGCCCGCGGCGGGCACGTTCACGCTCGAAGGTGCCGACGACGAGACCCCAATCGGCGAGTTCTGTCACTATGTCGGGCATCTCAACGGCGTGAAGCGCGCCTTCACCGTGCATGAGAACCTCGCCTTCTGGGCTGACTATTTCGGCGGCGGCGACGTCGACGATGCGCTCGACGCGTTCAATCTGCTCGACCTCAGGGACATCCCGGCCGGGCTGCTGTCAGCGGGGCAGGCGCGCCGCCTGGGGCTTGCTCGGCTCCGGGTTGCGGAACGCCCGCTGTGGCTTCTGGACGAGCCGTCGGTTTCACTCGACGAGGCGTCACGGAACATCCTGGCATCGACCATACAGGGTCACATTGCCAATGGGGGGCTCGCGATCGCGGCAACGCATCTGCCGCTCGGCGTTGATTTCGCACGGACCCTCACCCTTGGCGCGGAGGACAACGGCTGATGCATGCATTCGCACGGCTTGTCGGGCGCGATGTGCGCCTGACCTTGCGCGAAGGCGGCGCCGTCTCGACGGCGCTCGGATTCTATCTCGTGGTGGTCGCCATCCTGCCGCTCGGCCTCGGGCCTGATCTCAATCTGCTGTCGCGCATTGCGCCCGGCGTCCTGTGGGTGTCGCTGCTGCTCGCGGCGTTACTTTCCGTCGAGCGCATATTCCACAACGACCTCGAGGACGGCACGCTGGAGGTCATTGCGCTCGGACCGTTGCCGCTGGAACTTGTCGCCGCGGCCAAGTCGCTGGCGCACTGGATTTCCATCGGCATCCCGCTTGTCATCGCCGCGCCGGTGCTTGCGCTTCTTCTCAACCTGCCGGCCAATGCCTTCTGGGTGCTGATCCTCACAATGCTGACCGGCACGCCGGCCATCAGTTTTCTCGGCGCCGTCGGGGCGGCGCTGACGCTCGGCCTGCGGCGCGGCGGGCTGCTGCTCGCACTGCTGGTGTTGCCGCTCTACGTGCCCGTGCTGGTGTTCGGGGTTTCGGCCATGAACGCGGTCATCGTCGGTCCCGCCTCTTTTTTGTCGTCTTACCTGATACTCTGTGCCCTGACGTTGGCGACCGTGGTCCTGGCGCCCTTCGCGGCGGCTGCCGCATTGCGGCTGTCGCTCGGTTGACCAGGCTCAATGCCGAACACGTGAACGATTGCTAATGTGGCCGCCGATTGCGCGCAGAGATAAGCTGAATTAGAACCAAGATATGTCAGATAAACCCGGCTTTTTCGGCCGCCTGGCCAACCCGACATTCTTCCTGAGGCTCTCAGGGGCGGTACTGCCGTGGCTCACGGGACTGACCGTCATCCTGATGCTGGTCGGGCTCTATCTGGTGTTCTTCGTGGCCCCGCCCGACTATCAGCAGGGCGAGACGGTCAAGATCATGTTCATCCATGTGCCGTCCGCCTGGCTGGCGATGATGGGCTATGCGATCGTCACCATCGCAAGTATCGGCTCGCTTATCTGGCGCCATCCCATGGCCGATGTCGCCGCCAAGGCGGCCTTGCCGATCGGCGCCTGTTTCACATTGCTCGCCCTGATCACCGGATCGCTGTGGGGCAAGCCCATGTGGGGCACCTACTGGGTGTGGGATGCGCGCCTGACTTCGGTGCTGATCCTGTTTTTCCTCTATCTCGGGCTCATGGCCCTGTGGCAGGCCGTCGAGGAGCCCTCGCGCGCCGGCCGCGCGGCCGCGATCCTCGCCATTGTCGGGTCGGTGAACCTGCCGATCATCAAGTTCTCGGTCGACTGGTGGAACACACTGCATCAGCCGGCATCGATCACGCGCCTCGACGCGCCCGCGATCCACTCCTCGATCCTGATTCCGCTGCTGGTGATGGCGGCGGCGTTCACGGCGCTGTTCTTCGTGCTGCATCTGACGGCCATGCGCACCGAGGTGTGGCGCCGCCGGGTGCAGGCGCTCAGACTGACGCAGGTCGATGCGGCACGCGCCGGGGAGGGCGCACGCGCATGAACGCACTTCTCGATCTCGGCCAGTATGCGGGTTTCATCTGGGCCTCCTACGGCGCCACAGTCGTACTTCTCGGCGCCCTTATCGTCTGGATCCGCGCAGATGCCCGACACCAGCTTCGCCTGCTCGACGAACTGGAGGCGCAGGGCGTGCAGCGCCGTTCGGCACGGGCCGCCTCGCCGCAGGGCAAGCGCGGCAAGGGAAAGGCCGGCCGCTGATGTCTTCGCCGGCGGACGAAACGCGCGGCACCCGTGCGGGCGGCGCCTGGCGCATGGCGCTGCCGCTGGTGCTGTTCCTCGCCCTTGCCGGGCTGTTCTTCGTCGGCCTGCAGAGCGGCGATCCCTCGAAACTGCCGTCGGCACTGATCGGCAAGCCCGTTCCCGAGTTCGACCTGCCTCCGCTGGAGGGCCTGAAGCATGACGGCGCACAGGTGGGCGGCCTCAAGACCGGCGACCTTAAAGGCAAAGGCGTCCAGATCGTGAATTTCTGGGCCTCCTGGTGCCTGCCGTGCCGTGACGAGCACCCCTTCCTCGAGCGGCTGACGAAAGAGAGCAAGGCGCCGCTGGTCGGCATCAACTACAAGGACAAGACCGCCGCGGCGCGCCGTTTCCTGGGTCAGTTGGGCAACCCGTTTCAGGCGGTCGGCGTCGACACGAATGGGTCGGCGGCCATCGAATGGGGCGTCTATGGCATGCCTGAGACGTTCATCGTCGGCGACGACGGCACGATCCTGTACAAGCATGTCGGCCCGATCGACGCCAGGGATGTGGAGGCGGAGCTGCTCCCGGCCATCCGAAAGGCCCGCGGCGAGCAATAAGTCCCGGAAATCAAGTGAGAAAGTGCTCAGCGCCCGTTCTTGGCGGTGTCCGGCCCGATGGCCCGGACAATGGTGTTGAGGGACCGCAGGAACTCATCCCGCTCGCCGGGCTCAAGCGCTGCAAGCAACCGCGCGTCGGCATGATCGGCGGCGGGCTGGGCGGCGCTGAGCGCGTCACGCCCCGTATCCGTCAGCTTGACCGCGTAGACGCGCGCGTCGTGGCGTGTGCGGCGGCGGCTGACGAGCCCCTTCTTCAGCATGCGCCGAATGATGTCGGCAAGCGTCGAACGGTCGATGCCGGTGCGGTCGACAAGGTCGGTCTGGCTGAGACCCTCGTCGAGCGAAACCGCCACCAGCACCGCATACTGGCGCGGCGTCAGCCCACCGTCGATCACCTCTTCCGTAAACAGATCGCCGGCGCACTGCCCGGCGCGGTGAAGAAGGTGAATGACGCACTGGCTGAGGGCGTTCGTCCTGTCTTGGGTATTCGGTTCCATCACGCGTTCCCCGGGATGATCGAAGTTGCGCGCGGTACTCTCCTGCGCCTTAAATATCCTGCACTCTGATTAACCCGTCTGGGGGCAGCGCGGTCCAGTCACGTTTGCTTGAGACTGTGTGAAAGCCTGCAAAAAGGCGGTTGGTCACTCCGAAAACGGCAATGATTCCCGCACGTTTCGCGGTTTGCGCGGCGGTGACGCGGTGCGATGACCGGCCCGGGGGAAACGGCCCGGAACCCGACGGCTCACTCGGCCGATTTGGCGTGCTTCTGCAGAAGTCCAACCTGCAGCGCGGCGAATATCAGGGTGAGGGGAAGAAGCCCGAACACCTTGAAGCTCACCCACACATCCGTGCTGAAGCTGCGCCAGACGACCTCGTTCAAGGCGGCCAGGAAAACAAAGAACCACGCCCAGCGAAACGTCAGCTTGCGCCAGCCTTGTGAGGTCAGTTCGAAGGCTTCGCCAAGAAGGCTCTGCAGGAACATCCGATTGACCGCGATGCCGCCGAGCAGGATGCCCGCGAACAGCAGATAGATGATCGTCGGTTTGACCTTGATGAAGGTCTCGTCTTGCAGATACAGGGTGAGGCCGCCGAACACCAGGACGAACACCGCCGTCACCAGCGGCATTTTGGCGAATTGCCCGGTCAGCATGCGCGAAAGCACCAGCGAAATCGTGATGGCGACCATGAAGACGGCGGTCGCGGCGAAAATCCCGTAATAGGCGTTGATGCCGAAGAACAGCAGCAGCGGTCCGAGGTCGAGCAGAAGCCGGACAAGCGGGCTCTCCTGCTTTGCCCCCTCCGGCTTGCCTTGCGTGTCCGGCGCGCTCACGCTTCGACCTTCTCCTCGGCGCCGGCGATGGCGGATGCGAATTCGTAGGCGTCGAAGGGCTGCAGGTCGTCGACCGATTCCCCGACGCCGATGGCGTGAATGGGCAGCGCGAATTTCTCGGCAATCGCAACCAGGATGCCGCCGCGCGCGGTCCCGTCGAGCTTGGTCATGATGATGCCGGTCACACCGGCAATGTCCATGAAGGCCTGCGCCTGACCGACCGCGTTCTGACCCGTGGTCGCGTCAAGGATCAGCAGAACCGAGTGCGGGGCGGTGTCGTCGAGTTTCTTGGTCACGCGCACGATCTTGGCCAGCTCCTCCATCAGGTCCGCCTTGTTCTGCAGCCGCCCCGCGGTGTCGATGAGGAGGACGTCCGCGCCTTGCGCCTGCGCCTGGGACAGCGCGTCATAGGCGAGCCCGGCGGCGTCAGCGCCGACATTGCCCGAAACGACCGGCGCGCCGGTGCGGTCGCCCCAGATCTTGAGCTGATCGATGGCGGCGGCGCGAAACGTGTCGCCGGCGGCGATGACCACGTTCTTTCCGTCCTGCGCAAACTGATGCGACAGCTTGCCGATGGTGGTCGTCTTGCCGGTGCCGTTCACACCGACCACGAGTACGACGTGCGGCTTTTTGCTGTCGTCGAGTTCGAGCGGTCGGGCCATGGGCTCCAGCACGCCGGCCACTTCCGCGCCGAGAACCGCCCGCACCTCTTCCGGCGCGATCTCCTTGTTGTAACGGCCCCGCGCGACCTCCTCGGTGATCCGGATCGCCATGTCCAGTCCGAGATCCGCCTGGATCAGCGCGTCCTCGAGCTCCTGCAGCGTCTGATCGTCGAGCTTCCGCTTGGTGAAGATGGCGGTGATGTTCTCGGTGAGCTTGTTGGAGGTCTTGCTCAGACCGTCCCGCAACCGCGAGAACCACCCCTTTTTTTTCGGTTCGGGCTCGGGCGCAGCTTCGAGCGCCGCAACAGGCTCTGGCTCCGGCTCGGGTTCCGGTTCCGGCTCGGGCTCGGGTTCCGGCTCGCGCTCCGGTTCGGGTTCCACCGCAACAACGGGCTCAGGCTCCGGTTCCGGCTCTGGTGTCGGCTCAGGCTCGGGCTCTGGTTCCGGCTCGGGCTCCGGTTCCGCGGCAACGACCGGCTCCGGTTCTGGCTCTGGTGTCGGCTCAGGCTCGGGCTCGGGTTCCTGCACCGGTTCCGGCTCTGGCTCGGGCTCCGCGGCGACGACCGGCTCCGGCTCCGGTTCGGGTGCAGGTTCGGGCTCGGCGACCTCGGCAACGTCCTTGACCACCTCCTCAGGGGGCGGCGGCGCCTTGGCTTCGGTCTTCTTGCGGGTGACGGTCTTCTTCGCCGCCGGTTTCTTTGTTGCAGGCTTTTTCGCCGCGGGCTTTTTCGCCGGCGGTTTCTTATCCGCGGTTTTCTTGGGCTCGCGTGCCTTCGCTTCGGGCTCTGCCTCGGCCTTTTCCGTTTTGGCCGGCGGTTCCTCGGCCTTCTTGGCAACCGGTTTCTTCGGCGCCGGCTTCTTCGCGGGCGGCTTCTTGGCCGCAGGTTTCTTGGGCGCGGGTTTCTGGGGCTCAGGTTTATCCGGCTCAGGCGCCTTCGCCTCGGGCGCGGCCTCGGCCTCTACCGGTTCTTCGGGCGCAACCTCGGCCTTTTCCTCAACCGCCTCTTCCGGCGGTTCTTCCTGTTTCTCCTTCGAGCCGAGGAGGGAACCAAGCAACCGCTTGAAAAATCCGGGTTTTTTCTTTTCGCTCATGGCAGCGGCGTTCCTTGAAGGGCATTGGCGCCGAGGCCGGTGACGCGCGCGGCAATGATTTCGCCCGCGGCCGACGGCACCGCCATGTCGATCGGCGTGAAGTGCGGCGTCCGCCCGCGCGTTTCGCTTTCCATGAGGATGGGCTGAGCCGAACCGACCTGCGCGCGCATATGGCGTTCAAGCACCTGTGCACCCTTCTCACGCAACCGCGCCGCGCGCTCCCTGATCGCCGCGCCGTTCACCTGCGGCATGCGCGCCGCCGGTGTGCCCGCGCGCGCCGAGTAGGGGAACACGTGGAGGTAGGTCAGCCCGCACGCATCGACGATCGACAATGTGCCATCGAACATGTCTTCGGTTTCCGTCGGGAACCCGGCGATCAGGTCGGCCCCGAACACGACGTCGGGACGCAATGCCCGCATTTCCTGGCAGAACGCGATCGCCTGCGCCCGCGAATGGCGGCGCTTCATGCGCTTCAGGGTGAGATCGTGCCCCGCCTGAAGCGACAGGTGCAGATGCGGCATCAGTCGCTCTTCCCCGGCGATGGCATCCACCAGCGCGGGATCGGCCTCGATTGAATCGATCGAGGAAACGCGCAGACGGTCGAGATCCGGCACCAGCTTCAGCACCTTGTGCACCAATCCACCGAGCGTCAGATCGCCCGGCAGGTCGGCCCCGTAGGCGGTGATGTCGACGCCGGTGAGGACCACCTCGCGCGTGCCGGCCTCGACGAGCCGGCGCACCTGCGCGACGACCTCGCCCGCCGGAACCGAGCGCGACGCGCCACGGGCATAGGGGATGATGCAGAAAGTGCAGCGGTGGTCGCAGCCGTTCTGGATCTGGACATAGGCGCGGGTCCGCGCGCCGAACCCGTCGATCATGTGCGATGCGGTCTCGCGCACCGACTGGATGTCGTCGACGAGCACCTGCTCGGTATCGCTCGTCGCGAGCGTCGCGAACGTAGTGGCCCGCATCTTTTCGGCATTGCCGACGACGTGGTCGACCTCGGTCATCGCCGCGAACGCGTCCGGCTCAAGCTGCGCCGCGCACCCGGTGACGATGATCTTCGCGTCTGGATTCGCACGCCGCGCCTTGCGGATCGCCTGGCGCGCCTGGCGGACCGCCTCGCCCGTAACGGCGCAGGTGTTCACGATCACCGTCTCTTCGAGACCGGCTTCGGTGCCAAGGCGGCGCATGACCTCGCTCTCATAGGCATTGAGGCGGCAGCCGAAGGTGAGGATTTCCGGCGCGCTCACGAGACTGACTCCCCCTGCAGGAGCGCCGGATCGAGCGTGCCTTCATATTCAAGCTCGCTCGGGCCCGTCATGAGAATGTGGTCGTCGTCCGCGCGCCATTCCATCTGCAGAGGCCCGCCGGGCAGGGTCACGGTCGACTTGCGCTCCGTCAGCCCCTTGCGCGCGGCCGCCACGGCGACGGCGCAGGCGGCGGTGCCGCAGGCGCGCGTCAGCCCGACGCCGCGTTCCCACACCCGCAGCATGATCGCGTCGCGCGACGTGACCTGGGCAAGCGAGATGTTGGCGCGTTCGGGAAACAGCGGATGGTGCTCGAGCACCGGTCCGATGCGCTCCAGCTCATGGGCATTCACATCATCGACCCAGAAAATGCAGTGCGGGTTGCCGACATTGACCACGCTCGGCGAGTGCAGGACCGGCGCATCGATCGGTCCGACCTGCAGTTCGATGACGCGGGTGTCGTGAAATTCCTCCGACAGCGGAATCTCGTCCCAGCGGAACCTGGGCACGCCCATATCCACGGTGACCGTTCCGTCCGGGTTGACGAGAGCGCCCAGCATGTCGGCCGGGGTCTGGATCGAGACGTTCGGCCGTCCGAGTTCGTCTGCCAAAACGGTCGCCACGCAGCGCATGGCGTTGCCGCAGGCCTCGACCTCGCCGCCATCGTGATTCCAGATGCGCATGAAGGCGTCCGCACCGGCGGGCGAGGGCTCGATGGCAATCACCTGATCGCACCCGACGCCGCTCTCGCGGTCGGCGATCGCCCGCGCCTGGCCGACGCTGAGCGACAGGCCGCGCGGGCGTGCGTCGAGCACCGCGAAATCGTTGCCGAGCCCGTTCATCTTGCGCAGGCGTATGGACGCTGTCTGGTTCATCCTCTGCCTTATATGGGGATTGCTGCGCCGCCGCAATTGCGACCGGCCCGGAGACTTGGGACCACGGCGAACAACATGGTGGCCGGCTGCCGCCAGGCCGACCGGTCGTGGGCGCGTTGCGCCGTCTCGGCGAAGGATCGCACACGCCAAATTGAGAAACAGAATTGACTGGGATTCGGTCGAAAAGGCTCTATGGTGCGCGCCGTCATGAGCGAGCAAGATCCAGCGAAACACGGGCCCAGTGCCCCGTCCGAGTGGGTCCGGCGATTCCTGAGCGGCGTAAAGCCCGGTGGCAGCGTCCTGGACGTGGCGTGCGGCGCCGGGCGGCACATGCGGCTGGCGCTGGAGATGGGCTACAACGCCACCGGTATCGACCAGGACCTGTCACAGGTGGAAGACCTTGCAGGGCGCCAGGACGTCGGGCTTGTCGAGGCCGATCTCGAGACGGGACGGGCCTTTCCGCTCAAGGACATGCGCTACGACGGCGTCATCGTCACCAATTACCTGTACCGGCCCATTCTGAGCGACATCATCGGATGCGTGGCCGAGGACGGCGTCCTGATCTACGAGACCGCCGCCGTCGGCAATGAGCGTTACGGCAAGCCCACCAACCCCGACTTTCTGTTGAAGCCGAACGAACTGATCAACGCCGTGTTGCCGGACCTTGTCGTTGTCGCCTACGAGCACGGGCTGCGGAAGCAGTCGCATCCGAGATTAGCGGTACGCATGGCCGCGTGCGGACCGGGACATCACTGGCTCGCAGAGGATCCGGTGCCGGTGTGAGCGATCAACGCGCGGTGATTTATCTTGAAAGCGTCGCATTCAGGGACAAAATAGAGACAATCGACCGGGGCTTCGGAAAGGACACACGAATGACCGTTACAAGGCTTTGCGCCGCATTGCTGTCTGCAGGACTGCTCGCGGCACTGATACCGACGTCGGCCGAGGCCGGGAAGCCTGTGGGCTACGTAACCGCCTACAGCGACTACGGAAACGGTCAGGTGAGCGCGCCGGTGCGCCACGCGCAATTCGGCTATCAGGTCAAACTGCCGGGCGGCCCGTGGGTCTATTGCGAGCGTAACAGCCTGTTCATCGCGCGCATTTTCAACTACGCGAGCCCGTGCAGCGACACGCTGCGCCGTCAGTCTCTCGACTTCTGGGAAACCCAGGGGGAAGACTCGGGACGGCGTTGACGCCGGAGAGGTAACGCCCATGTGCGCGGACCCGAAAATGCGTGCGACGCTCCTCGCGGAATTGCGGGATGAGATTGCGGCGCGCAGGTCCGCGCGGACAGCCGGCTACGGCACGCGCGTTTCACAACTGGCGGTTCTTGCCGTGGCCTGCGCGGCACTGATCGCCGTCTGGTAGACACCTAACCGGCCAGATTCAGCAGCGCGACCCCGGCAACGATGATGCCCGCCGCGGCGATACGCCGGGCCCCGAAGGACTCCTTGAAAAGAAAGACGCCGATGGCGGCGGCGATGACGATGCTGGTCTCGCGAACCGCCGCGACGGGCCCGACCGGCGTGAAGGACACGACCCAGAGCGCGATCGCGAAATTGGCGATGCTCAGGAGCGCGGCCGTCAGGCCCGGCTTCCAGACCATGGCCATCGCCGGCAAAAGGCCGTTTCCCCGCCACCAGATCCCAAGCAGCGCCATCCCGGCGCCATCCACGGCAAACAGCGTGACGAAATAGGTGAGACCCGCACCTTCGAGCCTTACGCCAAGGGCGTCGACGATCGTGTAGGCGCTGACGACGACGCCGGCGCCCGCGGAAAGCAGGAGGGTCTGCAAGCCCGCCGCCTGCAGGGCACCGCGCTCGGTCGCGAACAGGACGAGCCCGGCACAAATCACGCCGATGCCCGCAAGCGCGATCGGCGGGGGCAGTTCACCCGCAATGGGGATCGCGCCAAGCGTGACAAGCGCGGGCGCCATGCCGCGGGCAATGGGGAAAACCCGCGAGAAATCGCCCAGCCGGTACATGTTGATGAGCAGCGTCTTGTAGACCATGTGAAGGCTGAAATGCATCGCGACGAGCACCCAGCCTTCGGCCGGCAGCGGCGGCAGAAAGATCAGCGCCGGCGCCAGCAGCACACCGCTGCCGCTGTAGACCCAGGTCGCCATGACCACGCCGTCGTCGGCGCCCTTAATCATGCTGTTCCATACCGCGTGCATGGTTGCGGCGACGAGCAGCAGAAGCGTGATTTCAAAGGACATGCCGGATTGCCGGTGGCGAGGCGTGCGAATCGGGTCGACGGGAAGGCTCAAGCCTAGTCCGGCGGACGGCGGCGGAACACCCGGAAAGTGATATTGAGGAAACGACGCCGTTGGTGCCCGGCGTCGGCGCAGGGCGCCTACATCAGTCCCTGCTCGGTGAAGAAGCGTTTCGCACCCGGATGGAGCGGCGCGGTTAGGCCCGCCCTGGTCATGGCCGCCGGGTCGAGGTCGCGCAGCGCCGGGTGCAGCTTCTTGAGCTCGTCGATATTGTCGAAGACCGCCTTGACGAAGCTGTAGACCACGTCGTCCGGCACGTCCTTGGAGGTCACGACCGTCATGGTGGCCCCGAATGTCGTCGCCGGTTTCGACATACCGGTATAGGTTCCGGCGCCGATCGCCGCCTTTGCCAGATGCGGCGTCTCGCCCAGCAACGCGTCGATCTTGTCTCCGCTCACATCGACCACGACCCCGTCGCACAGCTTGGTGACCTGCTCGACCGCCTCGTTGGGATGGGCGCCGACGATGAAGATCGCCTGAACGCGGTCATGGCAGAACGCGAGCGACTGGTCCTTGCCGGTCAGCTCCTCCGCCAGCGTGAAGTCCGCCGCCGACAGGCCGCTCGACTTGAGGATCAGGTCGACATTGTTGCGCGTCTTGGAGGTGGGCCGCCCCATGTTGACGCGCTTTCCCTTCAAATCATCGACCGAGGCGATGCCAGCGTCACTGCGCGCGACCAGCGTGACCGGCTCGGCATGCATGGAAAAGACGCTGCGCAGGCTGTCGAGCTTTTCGCTGACATATCTGACGGGTCCGGTCCCGCTGATGGCGTAATTCTGCCAGTCCGACCCCGACAGGGCGAACTCGGCCGCACCGTTGTGGACGTTGAAGAGATTGGAATAGGATTCCGGCGCATCGCCCTTCGGCGCGGGCAGCAGCGAGCAGGTCAGCGTATCCGTCTTGCGGTTGAGCAGACGGCACAGGCCACGCCCGAACGCATAATATTCACCGCCCCGGTCTCCGGCGGCAATGGCGACGTCCTCGGCCGCACGAACCGGTCCTCCGCCTGCAGCAAGTGTCAGGATGAGTGCCAAAACGATCAGGTTTGGTATGCGGTACATCACCGATCTGCCCGTTTCGCAGCTTTTCAGAGTATATCCTCAATGCGGCCAAAACGGAAGGCGGCGGCAGGAGGGACCACGGGTCTCGCTTGACTTCGCGCGGCGGGTCGACAAATATCCGGCCGAAATCATCGGAAGGCCCGCACAGTCGAGCCGCCGCCCTGCACATGGTATGCTGTGTCATCACCGGGAGGCAGGGAGGTCACCACCCGTCAGCGAGGGTTCGCCCACGGGTGCGTTACCGCTTTGGAACAACGATCGAGACGAACACATGTTCGAGACACTGACAGACCGCCTATCCGGCATCTTCGACAAGCTCACCGGACGTGGTGCGCTATCGGAGGAAGACGTCGCGAAGGCCATGCGCGAAGTGCGCCGCGCGCTGCTCGAAGCCGACGTGGCACTCGACGTCGTGCGCGGCTTCATCGAAACGGTTCAGGAGAAGGCGGTCGGCCAGGAAGTGCTGAAGTCCGTCACGCCGGGCCAGCAGGTGGTCAAGATCGTCCATGACGAACTCGTCGCCATGCTGGGCGACGAGGCCGTCGGCATCGACCTGAAGGCCAAGGCGCCGGTTCCCGTCATGCTGGTCGGCCTGCAGGGGTCGGGCAAGACCACCACCTGCGCCAAGATCGCCCTGAGACTGACCAATCAGGACAAGAAAAAGATCCTGATGGCCTCGCTCGATACGCGCCGTCCCGCCGCGCAGGAGCAGCTTCGCGTGCTCGGCGAGCAGGTCGAGGTCGACACGCTGCCGATCAAGGCGGGTCAGGACCCGCTTCAGATCGCGCGGCGCGCGCTCAAGGACGCCAAGACCGGCGGTTACGACGTGGTCATGCTGGACACCGCCGGCCGCACCCACATCGACGAAGAGTTGATGAAGGAGACGGCGGACATCCACAAGATCGCCAAGCCGCATGAGACCCTTCTCGTGGCCGACGCGCTCACCGGCCAGGACGCCGTCAACCTTGCGAAGAGTTTCGATGAATGCGTGCCGCTGTCCGGCATCGTTCTGACACGGGTCGACGGCGACGGGCGCGGCGGCGCGGCACTGTCCATGCGCGCGGTGACCGGCAAGCCCATCAAGCTGATCGGCACGGGCGAGAAGGTCGATGCGCTCGAGGACTTCCATCCCGACCGGATCGCCAACCGGATCCTCGGCATGGGCGACGTGGTCTCGCTCGTCGAGCGCGCCGCGGAGACCCTGGACGCCGAGAAGGCCGAGAAGATCGCGCGGAAGATGCGCAAGGGCGCCTTCGACCTCGACGACCTCGCCGAGCAGCTCAAGCAGATGGAGAAGATCGGCGGCATGTCCGGCGTGCTCTCAATGCTGCCGGGCATCGGCAAGGTGAAGAAGCAGATCGAGGAAGCCGACCTCGACAACACCGTCGTCAAGCGCCAGCAGGCGATCATCTCGTCGATGACGCCGCGCGAACGCCGCACGCCAAAACTCCTGAACGCCTCACGCAAAAAGCGGGTGGCGAAGGGCTCGGGAACGACGGTTCAGGACATCAACAAGCTGCTCAAGATGCACCGCATGATGGCGGACATGATGAAGAAGATGGGCAAGGGCAAGGGCGGCCTCGCCAAGCTGTTCGGCGGCGGCATGCCGGAGATGCCGGAAGGCGCGGACCCAAGCGGCGCGCCCCCGGGTATGCCCGGCGTTCCTCCGGGGATGCCGCCGGGCGGTCTTCCGGGGCTTCCGGGCATGGGCGGCGGCGGATTGCCCCGCGGACTTCCGGGCCTGCCGGGCAAGAAGAAATAGCTGACACCGAACTTTCAGACTCACATTTGGAACATCAAAGAAGGACTACGACATGTCATTGAAGATGAGACTGGCACGGGGCGGGGCGAAAAAACGCCCCTATTACCGGATCGTTGTCGCGGACTCGCGCAAGCCGCGCGACGGACGCTTCATCGAACGCATCGGCACCTACAATCCGCTGCTGCCGAAGGACCACGCCGAGCGCGTCACCCTGGTCGAGGACCGGGTGAAATACTGGCTCGGCGTCGGCGCGCGTCCCTCGGACCGGGTGCACCGTTTTCTCGATGCCGCCGGCATCCTGAAGCGCGAGCCGAAGAACAACCCGCAGAAAGCGCAGCCGGGCCAGAAACGCCTGGACCGCGAGGAAGCCAAGCGCGAGGCCGAGGCCAAGGCCAAGGAAGAGGCGGAAGCGGCCGCGGCCGCCGAAGCCAAAGCTCCGGCGGAAGAAGCCCCTGCCGAGGAGGCCGCTGCGGAGGAAGCCGCCGCGGAAGAGGCTCCGGCCGAGGAGGCTGCAGCGGAGGACGCGCCGGCCGAAGACGCGCCTGCGGAGGAGGCTCCTGCCGAAGACGCCCCCGCCGAAGAGGCGGAGGAAAAGAAAGAGTAATGATGCGCGGCGTCCAGCGGGCGCCGGTCCGGACCCGTGCCGGATAGCGCCTCCGCGCGCGTCTGTCTCGGCCGTGTGACCGGCGCGCGCGGCCTCAAGGGTGAGGTTCGCATCAAGACGTTCACCGAGGATCCGTTGTCGATCGGCGACTACGGGCCGGTCGAGAACGCCGACGGCACGCGCCGTTTCGAGATCGTGCGCGTGAAACCGCTCAAGGACGGCGTCGTGGCCGTTATCGACGGCGTCGCGACGCGCGAACAGGCGGAGGCGCTCAAGGGCACCGAGCTTTATGTCCACCGCGACACGCTGCCCGACACCGGGGACGATTCAACCTACTATCACGCCGACCTTATCGGCCTCGTGGCCGTCAGCGAGGACGGCGTGGCGCTTGGCAAGGTCGTGGCGGTTCAGAACTACGGTGCCGGCGACCTGCTGGAAGTGCGCCCTTCCACGGGCGGTAAGACCGTTCTGGTTCCCTTCACCGAGGCCATCGTTCCCGACGTCGATCAGAAAGGCGGCTGGCTGCTCATGATCCCGCCCGAGGGGACATTCGACTCCTGAACATCGCGTCTAGAGCCTTGTGGCGCCACGCGCTAGGTTTGCCCGTTTTCCCAATTGGGTATGCATGCAAGGGAGATGATCTTTCGATGAGTGCGAGCCGGGTGGATACGTCCGGGGCGAACACGCGCCTTGAGGATTTCGCGAAGTGGTTGACCTCGTTTGCCGAACTCGGCACCGAGGGCTATCCGGTGGCCGTGCGCCGCCGGCTGATGATCGTCAACGTCACCGCCTATCTGATCGCGATCTTTTCGCTCTTCTACGCGGGGCTGTTCGCGGTTTATGACATCGGGAAGTACCTTCCCCTCGTGCTCGCCAACCTGCTGTTGGTCGCCGTCGCGCTGCTCGCGCCATTGGCGCACCGCGTCGGCGAGACCTGCGCCGCGATCATCATCGCCGTGGCCGAATATGCCGGTCTGTTCTTCTTCGTGCGCACGCTGGGCCACGATTCAGGGGTGCAGATCAATTACCTGGTCGCGGCGGCCATTCCGTTTGCCATCTTCGGCCTCACCCATCTGTGGCTGGTGATCACCGCAATCGTCGCCGGTCTGGCCCTGCATCTCGCCACCTGGTTTCTCTATCCGACCGCCAATGCGCTGGTCGCGCCGGACCCGGCGCTGCTCAACAATCTGTACGTGTCGTCGGTCATCACCACGGGCTCGATCATCGCCGTCATCGTGCTCTACGCCTTCACCCTCGCCGACAAGGCGCGTGCCGAGGCGGACACGCTGCTCGGCCACATCCTGCCGGACCCGGTGGCCGAGCGGCTCAAGGCGCGCCCCGGCGCGCGCATCGCCGACAGCATCCCGCAGGCGTCGGTGATGTTCACCGATCTGTCCGGGTTCACGCCACTCGCCCAGAAGCTCGGCGCCGAGCAGACCCTCGACATCCTCGACGACATTTTCACCGAGTTCGACGCGCTCGCCGCCAGGCACGGCGTCGAGAAGATCAAGACCATCGGCGACGGTTACATGGCCGTAAGCGGCGTGATCGAACCGGTGGAAGATCACGGCGAACGCCTGGCCCGGCTTGCGCTCGACCTTCCCGCCACGGTCGAGACCCTCTCCGCCCGGCACAACATGGACCTGCAGATCCGCATCGGTCTTGCGAGCGGCCCCGTCATGGCCGGCGTCATCGGCGCCGACAAGTTCTTCTATGACGTGTGGGGCGAGACCGTGAACCTGGCGTCCCGGCTCGAGTCGCACGGCCTGCCCGGAGAGGTGCATGTCTCGAAAGCCGTGCAGGAGGCCCTCGACGGCAGTTTTCACTTCGAAACGCGCGGCCGCATCGATATCAAGGGCGTGGGCAGCCTCGAAACGTGGCTGCTGAAGCGTGAAACGGACAACTGACCGGGAGTGCGCAGGCGATGCGGAGCCCATGGACGGCAACCGTCCTGACCATTCTGCCGGACGTGTTTCCGGGGCCGCTCGGCGTGAGCCTCCTCGGCACCGCGCTCGACAACGGCACATGGGCGCTGCACACGATCGACATCCGGGACTTCGCCGAGGACAAGCACCGCTCCGTCGACGACACGCCGGCGGGCGGCGGACCAGGCATGGTGATGCGCGCCGACATCGTCGGCCGTGCGGTGGACGCTGCGATCACCACAACGCCCGGCGCGCCCGTCATCTACCTCACGCCGCGCGGTGCGCCGCTGCACCAGCAGCGTGTCCGCGAGCTGGCGCAGGGTCCGGGCCTCACGGTGCTGTGTGGGCGCTTCGAGGGACTGGACGAGCGGGTCCTCGAAGCCCGCGACATCGAGGAAATCTCGATCGGCGACTTTGTCCTGGCGGGCGGAGAAGTTGCCGCCTGTGCGCTGATCGAGGCCTGCGTGCGATTGCTGCCGGGCGTCGTCGGCGATGCGGCGTCTCTGGAGCAGGAGAGCTTTGAAGGCGGATTGCTGGAATACCCGCAATACACCAGGCCACGGTCCTGGGAGGGCCGGGACATCCCCGACGTGCTCCTGTCCGGTGACCACGAGAAGATCGCCGCGTGGCGCCGGGAGCAGGCCGAAAAAGCCACGAAGGCGCGGCGGCCCGATATGTTGGCCCGGAGAAAGAAATAACGCCGGAGCGACATGAATGATAAATGATCTCAGCGAGTTTACGGACATACCGGCGGGCAAGATTGCCGCGATCGTCACCTATCTGGAGATGCGCTCGCCACCGGAGACAGCCCGCATCGCGGAGCCGTTGCCCGGCGATCTGCTGCGCGTCGATGAGCCCGACCTCGACTGGTACCTCGACGTCTACAGACACATCGGCACCGATCTGCTGTGGTTCACGCGGCTGCGCGTCCCCCGCGAACAGCTCGCATCGACCTTCTCGGACCCCGACTACGTGCTCTACACGCTGACCTGCGAGGGACGCGATGAGGGGCTGCTGGAGCTTGATTTCCGGAACGAAGGCGAATGCGAGCTCGCATTTTTCGGCGTCTCACCCGAATTCGTCGGACGCGGCGTCGGCCATGCGCTTATCGGCAAGGCCATCGAGCTGGCATGGGCCCGGCCGATCGAGCGGTTCTGGGTTCACACCTGTACGCTCGACCATCCGCGCGCGCTGGCGTTCTACATGCGCAGCGGCTTCACCGCCTACAGGCGCCAGCTCGAGGTTGCCGACGACCCCCGCCTGACGGGGATCCTTCCCCGTGCGGCGGCGCCGCAGATACCGATCATCGAATGAGCCGCGTCAGAGGCTCTAAGGTTCGAAGACGAGGGTCAGATAGGCGAAGAACAGGACCAGGTGCACCACCCCCAGGAGCAGATTGGTCGGCACGCCCGAAAAGGTGATCAGCGAAATGAACAGGGTGAGCATCAGAAGCACCAGTTCGACGCGGTCGAGGCCGAGCTCAAGCTCTATACCCGCATAGAGACTGATCGCCAATACGGCCGGGATCGTCAGGCCGATGGTCGACAGTGCCGATCCCAGGCACAGATTGACCGCCCGCTGCAGGCGGTTACGCGCGGCCGACTCGATCGCCGCCATCCCTTCCGGCGCAAGCACCATCATGGCGATGACGATGCCACTGAAGGCGATCGGGATGCCCAGTTCCTCGACCCCGTGATTGAGGATCTTCGAAAGGAACTTCGACAGCAGAATGATCTGCAGCAGCGTCAGGAACAGCAAAACCGCGTGGTAGGGGATCGACTGGATCTTGATGTGGTGTTTGGCGTGCCCCACCTGCAGCTGTTGGGCGGGCTTCGGCTGCCCTTCCGGCTCCATGAAGAACGTGCGATGGCGCACGGTCTGGATCATGAGGAATGCGCCATAGAGCAGCAGCGTCAGGGTTGCGAAGATCGCCGCCTGTAAATGCGAAAAAGTGGGCGTGGGCGTGGATACCGTGAAATCGGGAATGACCAGCGACAGCACCGCAAGCGTCGTGATGACCGCCAGGAACGCCATGGCGCCCTGAAGGTTGTAGTGCTGCTGGCCGTGACGCAGCGCGCCGATCACCAGCGTCAGCCCGACCATCCCGTTCAGCACGATCATGAGAATGGCGAACATGGTATCGCGCGGCAGGGTCGGATTGTTTTCGCCGCCAAGCATGATGCTGGCGATCATGGTGACTTCGATGGAGATGACCGAAATGGTCAGGATCAGCGTGCCGTAGGGTTCGCCGAGCAGGTCGGCCAGCGAGTCCGCATGGCGAACGACGCCGAACGAGCACCACACCATGACCGCGAAGAGCCACGCAAACAGCGGCACAGAGATATGGTGCCGATCGAGGTCCGACAGCCAGGAATCACCGAAGATCGTGAACAGGATGACGGACCCGATACCGGCGAAGAGAGCGAGCTCCTCCCTGGCAAGCGCGGCATAGGTTCTGCGGCGCGTCCTGAGCCTTCGCCCACTTCCCGATTTTGTGGCCATGTCACACCAGCGCCACGGACGGCGGCGCCAGCCCCCCATAATTGAACGCCCGGTGTTCCCTGATGGAACCCGGGAAACCATATAGACGCATTCGCGGCAGATGCGAAATCAGTTTCCGCCCCGCGCGAGCGTAATGCCGCCACAGACATAGAGGGTCTGGCCCGTCACGAACCCGGCCGTTTCGTTCATGAAGAAAGAAACCGCATTGGCGATGTCTTCCGGTTCGCCAAGCCGCCCGACCGGTACGCTGTCGATGATCTCGCGCGTGCGGGGCATGTCGGGCGGGTTGATCCGCTCGAACAGCTCCGTCCGGATCGGGCCCGGCGCGATGGTGTTGACGGTGATCCCCTCGCGCGCCAGCTCGAGCGCCCAGACGCGGCCCATCGACAGGATCGCCCCCTTGCTGCCGGCATAGACCGTGCGGTGCGTCTTGCCGAGATGCGCACGGCTGGAGACGTTGACGATGCGCCCAAAACCGGCCTCCCGCATACCCTTCACCACGGCGCGGGCGCAGATCATCGGGGCGCGCATGTTGATCGCCACCTGGCGGTCGAAGTCCGCATCGCGCGTCTCCTCAAGCAGGGTTGCGATGCCGACGCCTGCGTTGTTCACCAGGCCCGTGACCGGACCGGTGGAAAGAAGCTCGGCCAGAGCCTGCTCCAGATCAGACGCATCGGCGAGATCCACCTCCACCCACGGGACGCCGTCGTCCTCCAAAGGCGCCTTGAGATCGAGATTGACCACCTCCCAGCCGTCATTAACAAGGCGCGCGGCGACCGCTCTGCCGATCCCCTGGCTTGCGCCCGTTACGATTGCCCGTTTCATGTCACGTTCTCCCCGACGCCATGGCTCCAAAATCCCTCATGCTCCGCATGTCTCACGTCAGCCGCCCGCCTGCCAGTCCTTGATCCATTCCATGGGCCACACCAGCATGATGACATTGAGAGTCAGATTGTCCCTGATCAGAATGCCGGTCAGGACCTCGAAAAACAGCGCGATGGCTATGGTGAGCGCGACCGGCAGCCGCCATGCCAGCAGGAAGCCGGCAATGGCCGCAAAGGTGTCCGCAACCGAGTTGACGATCGAGTCGCCGTAATAGTCCAGGGATATGGTCGCCTCGCGGTAACGGTCGATCACCATGTTGGTGTTCTCGGCGATCTCCCAGGCCGCCTCGATCCCGACTGCGACCGCGAGGCGCGCGAGCAGCGGCCATTGCGGGCGGACCAGCCAGGTTAGCCAGTAGAAGATGAAGCCGTGGATGATATGGGAGGGCGTGTACCAGTCGGCGATGTGCTGCGAGTTCTCCGAACTCTGCACGTTGCCGTGCCACAGTTTGATGTATCCGCATTCGCACAGCGGCACGCGGCCCATGGCCCAGAGCGTCAGCGCCTGCGCCACGATCATGGCGGTGATCACGCCGATAAACACGAATGTCGGGGAGGTCTCGGATCTGGTCATTTACCACCTGAAAAGCGAGCCAAAAATAACAGGCGGGCCCCGGCAATCGATCTATCGACAAACCGTTCCGCCTGCTGTAGAAAACGCGCCACGTCGCCGCATTAACGAAGCGGCGACCACCCATCAATCAAAAAGAATGGTAAGCGCCACGAAAGTTGGCCGCTGCCCTTATGAAAGGCCAGAGTGATGAACATCATCGAGGAGCTCGAGAAAGAGCACCAGGAACAACTGGAGGCCAGTCGCCCGGTTCCGGAATTCGCGCCCGGCGATACCGTGCGCGTCATGGTCAAGGTGAAAGACGGCGAGCGCGAACGCATCCAGGCGTATGAGGGCGTTGTCATCGCGCGCGACGGCGCCGGGCTCCACGAAAGTTTCACGGTCCGCAAGATTTCCTACGGCGAAGGCGTCGAGCGCGTATTTCCAGTTCATTCGCCGCTGATCGCCGAAATCGAGGTGATCCGTCGCGGCCGGGTGCGCCGCGCCAAGCTCTATTACCTGCGCGGACGCCGCGGCAAGTCGGCCCGCATTCCCGAGCGCCGGGACGCGCGCGCGGCAGGCAAGGCGGAGGCTGCAGCAGCCAAGCAGGCGGCGAAATCCTTCAAGGGGTTCACCAAGCCCAAGGGCGAGCCGGATGACCTCACCCAGATCAAGGGCGTCGGCGAAGAGCTGGTGGGGCGTCTCGAGAAGATCGGCGTCATCAGGTTCGAGCAGATTGCCAACTGGACGGACGAGGACATCGCCAACGTCGACGAGGTGTTGAGCTTCAAGGGGCGTATCGAGCGCGAGGACTGGGTCGAGCAGGCCAAGGCGCTGATGGCGGAAGCCACGGTCGATGAGGTCCCGGCGGAGCCGGAAGAAGAGACCGCGGACGAGGCGGCGACCGAAGAGACGGCTGCCAAGGACGACGCCAAGGCCAAAAAGGCAAAGAAGGGCGAGGACAAGGACTAGAGCCTCTCCCCATATTCAGGAATGCGCAAGGGCCGGCTGGATCAGCCGGCCTTTTTCGTTCTGCACTCGTGCTTATTGTGCGCCGCACACTAAAACCGCTTGCGCCATGATGTTCCGGGAAACTCGCGGGTGACACCGGGTCAGGTTGCCGCGTTAACGTTCGTTAACGTTTGATTCGTCTGCCTTTTTTCTGCCACATCATGATGAGAAGCGTTTGCCCCGCGTGAGGGCGTCTGCCGCTCACGCGACCCCGCCTTCGGGTGCGAATGTTGCACTGCAAACACGGCGGGACTGCGATGGACAGCGTGATGCGTCCGGCGCAGGCACACACTCCCCAAGCACACTTAATGGAAAAGAAGGACGATCGATGAGATTTGTCTCAGCCCTTTTTGTGGCATCGCTTGCATTCGGAGCACTCTCCACCGTTCCCGCAAGCGCAAACACCTGCAGCTTTCCCTGCTTCGACGGCGCCGAAGCGCAATCGGGCGGAGGTGGCGGATCGAGCGCCGTTGCCGTGGCGAAGCGCTATCTCGGCACGAACCCGACACGCCGCAGCCGCCGCTGGTGCGCCGAGTTCATGAACATGGTCGAGCGCAAGGTCGGGCGCCGGGGCACCGGGTCCGCCATGGCCAGGTCGTTCGCGAACTACGGCCGGCGGGTGTCGAACCCGCGTCCCGGCGACATCGCCGTGCTGTCGCGCAGGGGCGGCGGCCACGTCGGCTACGTGATGTCGGTTCAGGGCAACAAGGTGAAGCTGATCTCCGGCAACCACGGCCGCAAGGTCGGCATCGGCACCTATCCGCGCTCGCGCGTCATCGCGTTCGTGCGTCCTTAGGCTCTCGGTTTACCGAGCCTGCCGGACAAGAGCGGGCCGTATAACACTGGCGGCCGCCTTCGGGCGGCCGCCTTTTTTGGGCCCGTTACCCGGCGAGTTCGTCGAGCCCTTCGCGCAGCGCCTGGTCGAGGATCTCGGTGCCGCGGTCGAGCTCGTCGATGGTGACCGTCAGCGGCGGCGCCATGCGCCAGACCGCGCCGCGCTCGGGACGCCGTTTGATGTTCATGGACAGGCCCAGCTCCATGCAGCGCCGGGTCGTGATATCGCCAAGTTCGAGATGCGGCTCGCGCGTCTCGCGGTCCTTGACGAGATCGATGCCGAGCAGCAGACCCTGCCCGCGTATGTCGCCGATCGCCTCATAGCGCTGCTGCAGGCTGTCGAGGTTCCTGCGCAGGTGCGCGCCGAGTTGCTTCGCGCGCTCGATCAGGTCCTCCTGCTCGATGGTTTCGAGCACGGCAAGGCCCACGGCGGCCGGCAGCGGATCGGACACGTGGCTGGTGTAGTACGAGAATCCGCGCTCATGGGCCTGCGCCTCGATCTCGTCCGATGTGACCGTCGCGGCGAGCGGCAGACCGCCACCGAGAGTCTTCGACACGCTCATGATGTCGGGCGTGACGCCGAGACCGGTGGCGGCGGATTTTTCCCCGATACGTCCGAACGCGGTCTGCGCCTCGTCGAAGATGAGCATCATGCCACGGCTTTTGGCCTCGCCCTGCAGCGTCTCGAAGTACCCCTCCGGCGGTACGATCACACCGCCGGCGCTCAGAATCGGCTCGGCGATGACCGCCGCCGGCGCGCCTTCGCAGGCCATGTCGAACAGGTCCAGGCCCACCTTCATGCAGCTCATGTCGCATGTATCGCGGCAGTGCCTGATCGGGCAGCGATAGGCGTAGGGTTCGGGGATGATGGAGACCCCCGGCACCTTGGGGCCGTAACCCCGGCGCTCACCGGCGAACGAGGCGGCCGCCGACTGACCGGTAACGCCGTGCCATGACCCGCCGAGCGCGACGACCTCGTAGCGCCCGGTGACCATCTTCGCCATACGCAGCGCGATCTCGTTGCTCTCGCTCCCGGTGTTCACGAACATCGAGCGCTTGAGCGGTCCGGGCAGCCATTCGGCCAGCTTTTTCGCCAGCTTCACGACTTGCTCCGGAATCATGCCGGAAAACAGATGGATCGCGTCTTCCGCGCTTTCGCGGATGGCCTTGACGATGGCCGGGTGGGAATGGCCGAGCGTCGCGCACATCTGCCCCGACGTGAAATCGAGGATCTCGCGTCCCTCGTCGTCGCGGATAACAGAGCCCTTCGCGGACACGAACAGCCGCTCCGTGTCACCCTGTCCGTAGCGGATCAGAAGGTCCCTGGCCTCCTGGCGGAGTTCACTGTCCATAAAATTCTCCCGGTCCCGTTGTCATCGGCCATGCTGCCAGATGAATTCGCTTGAAGTGAGCTTCCGGCATGCAAAGATCGACATTTGTCCCGCGTTTCGTCGCGTTCCTCCTTGATATCTGATCGGCAACGGATAGAAAAACGCGAATGATTCACCTGATTCATGAATTTTTCTCAAGTCGCGAAGGTGCCGTGTGACGAAGATTGCCCTGCCACCCCTGAATGCGCTTCGGGTTTTCGAGGCGGCCGCGCGGCTCGGAAGCTTCAAGGCGGCGGCCGCGGAGCTCAACGTGACGCCGTCTGCCGTCAGCCATCAGATCGGCAATCTGGAAGCCCACCTCGATGCGGCCCTGTTCGAGCGGCACGGACGCCGCGTCGTGGCGACCCCGGCCGGAGAGGCCTACCGCCACCGCGTCCGTGAGGCGTTGGAGCAGCTCTCCGCGGCGACAGAGGACGTGACGGCGCGGCGGGAAGAACCGGCGCTCGAGATCGTCGCCGCTCCCAGTTTCGCCAGCAAATGGCTGATGCCCCGGATCGACGAATTCCTGCGCGCACAGCCAAAACTGCGGGTTCGGGTGGAAGCCACGGGAGACCGGCACCTGCCTGCCGGAGCCGACGTGGGGATCATGTACGGCGCGCCGTCATCGCCGAACCTGTCCGTCAAGCCACTGATTGCCGAACGCGTGCTCGTCCTGTGCAGCCCGAAACTGCTGGAGGCAGGGCCGCCCCTGCGCAAACCGGCCGATCTCGAGGCGCACGTTCTGATCGAGTCCCGCAACCGCCAGCAGTGGCGCAACTGGCTGGCTTCCCACGGATTCGGCGACATGGTCATCAGGCGGGAAGTGTCCTTCGGTCGGTCGTCGACGGCAATTGACGCGGCCCTGGACGGGTTCGGCGTCATTCTGGAAAGCGACTTCCTCACGGCTGAAGAGCTTTCCAGCGGAAGACTTGTCGAGCCGCTCGGGCTGAGAGAGACGGTTTCAGCGGAGGATGCCTATTTCCTCGTCACGCATCGCGACGCGCCGACACCGAAGTCGGTATCGGCATTTGTCGCGTGGGTGGAAGGCGAACTGCGCTATGCGCGCGAATAGCGACGCGCCGGCGCGTCGCTACTGCGCCTGTGGTGTCTGCGGTGCAGGTTCTGACTGTGGTGCAGAACTATCAGGCGATGGTGCCGGAGTTTCCGGCTGCGGCGGCGCGGCCTGTTCGACCGGCGGCGGGGCGGGCACCTGTGGCGCCGGCTGTGCTTGAGGTGCCTGCGGCTCCGGCTGCGGTTCCGGTGCGACCTGTTCGACTGCAACCTTGGCCTTCGGCGTATCATGCACCACCTCGCCGTCATCGGCCTTGCGCTGCTGGTTCTTCAGGAGCTCCTGCATCTCGAGCGCCAGGCACTCTCCGAGAAGCCGGTAACTCGGCTCCAGCGTCTTGACCTCGTCGATGCACTTTCTCTGCACGTCCGGCGGCAGGGTGTTCCAGACTCCGGAGACCTTGCCGCGCGCCCGAAGTTCGAATTGCGGGCACTGCCAGTCGGCGGTGTCGCATGTTGCGTTCAACGGCCAGCTCGGAAACTTCTCCGCTTGCGCCGGACCCGCGAACGATGCGGCGACCGCGAGAAGTGTGGCCAACAACAAATATCTCATAGAATTTTTCCTCCCAGGAGCCTGGCACTGTTTCGCCGTACCGTTAGCTTGTAGCATTCAGAATGCCTTGAACCGCGGATTGTCACAACCATTTGTCAGTCCCGAGACAACGCGGTATCACAGCGACAAAACACGCAAGCGAAGGCGGCAGGAGTTCAGTAGAAATGGGAAAAACGCTTTACGACAAGATCTGGGACGACCACGTCGTCCATGAACAGGAGGACGGCGCCTCACTGATCTATATCGACCGGCACCTGGTTCACGAAGTGACGAGCCCGCAGGCCTTTGAGGGGCTGCGCATGCATGGCCGCAAGGTCAAGGCGCCGGAAAAGACGCTGGCCGTCGTCGATCACAATGTACCGACGACCCATCGCGGCGACGGGATCGACGATCCGGAATCGAAACTGCAGGTGGACACGCTGGCGGACAACTGCGCCGAGTTCGGCGTCGAGTACTTCAACGAGGTGGACGTACGGCAGGGCATCGTTCACGTGATCGGACCGGAGCAGGGCTTCACCCTGCCGGGCACCACGATCGTGTGCGGCGACAGCCACACCGCGACCCACGGGGCCTTCGGCGCGCTCGCGCACGGCATCGGCACGACCGAGGTCGAGCATGTGCTGGCGACGCAGACCCTGATCCAGGAAAAGTCGAAAAACATGAAGGTCGAGGTCAAGGGCGCGCTGCCTGAAGGCATCACCGCGAAGGACGTGATCCTCGCCATCATCGGCGAGATCGGCACCGCCGGCGGAACCGGCCACGTCATCGAGTATACGGGCCAGGCAATCCGTGACCTCACCATGGAAGGCCGCATGACCGTGTGCAACATGTCGATCGAGGGCGGCGCCCGCGCCGGCATGATCGCGCCGGACGAGACCACCTACAAATACCTCGAAGGGCGTCCGCGTACGCCGAAGGGTGCGGCATGGGAACAGGCGATGGCCCACTGGTTGACGCTGAAGTCCGATGACGACGCCGTGTTCGAGAAGGAAATCACCCTCGATGCGGCGAACCTGCCGCCGATCGTGACCTGGGGCACGAGCCCGGAGAACGTGGTCGCCGTCACCGGCGAGGTGCCGAACCCGGACGACGTCGTGGAACACCACCACAAGGAGTCCATGCGCCGCGCCCTCGACTATATGGGCCTGACGCCGGGCACCAAGATCAAGGACATCACCATCGACCGGGTGTTCATCGGCTCCTGCACAAACGGACGTATCGAGGACCTGCGCGCAGCGGCGGCCGTCGTTAGCGGCCAACACGTGAACGAGAACGTCAACGCCATGATCGTCCCCGGTTCGGGCCTTGTGAAAGAGCAGGCGGAAGCGGAAGGCCTCGACAAGGTCTTCAAGGACGCGGGCTTCGAGTGGCGTGAGCCCGGCTGTTCCATGTGCCTGGCCATGAACCCGGACAAGTTGAACCCGGAAGAGCGCTGCGCATCGACCTCGAACCGCAATTTCGAGGGTCGCCAGGGGCATCGCGGGCGCACCCACCTGGTCTCGCCCGCCATGGCCGCGGCAGCCGCCATTGCCGGGCGTTTCGTGGACGTGCGCGAGCTGAACTGAACGCGGCCCCGCGAGAGTGTTGAATTCTTAACCATGGGGCTGCTATAAGCAGCCCCATGGCACGCGTCCTTCACACCGCGCGACTTATTCGCGCCATTCGAATTACCGGCCCGGCCGCTTAGACAGCGCGCCGGGATTTGCCCGTCCGTAATTTGAATTTCGTGAAGGAGACATTCCGATGTCTTTCCAGCAATCTTTGACCACACAAGCTGCCTGTCCGCAGCCGACCCCTGATGACGCCGTCGAGGCGATCTTCTTTGTAACCGCCACCGCCGACCCGGGCATGGTGCAGCGCCTCGTCGAGCCGTTCAGCAAGCTCGGTCTGGTCCCGGCGCGCGTCCACATCTCCAGCGAGAACGGGCGCGGCGACGAGTTTTCCGCCGACCTCAGGGTCTCAGGGCTCACGCGCCAGACCGCACACCTCGTGGACAAGGCACTGCGCCGCATCATCGGCGTCCAGCAGGTGATCACCCTCGCGGAATAGGCGCCGCACGCCGCCCCGGGCGGCAAAGACCTGTCAACACAGACGATTTCCTCTTACGCTTGCGGAACCGAGGAGTCGCGCGTGTCCGAACTGGTTGCCCAATACGGCTATCTGGCGGTGTTCATCGGCACGATGCTCGAGGGCGAGACCATACTCGTCCTCGGTGCCGTCGCCGCCAAACTCGGCTATCTGAAGATCGGATTTGTGGTCCTGCTCGCCTGGATGGGGTCCTTCATCGGCGACCAGACCTATTTCTGGATCGGGCGCCTGTACGGCATCAGGCTCGTCGCGCGCTGGCCGTCATGGCGCATGCGGGTCCACCGCGCGACACGCCTCCTCGAAAAATACGACACCTGGTTCATTATCGGCTTCCGCTTTGTCTACGGCATCCGCAGCATCAGCCCGTTCGTGATCGGCATGAGCCGCATTCCGGCGTGGCGGTTCATGCTCCTCAACCTGATCGCGGCATTTCTCTGGGCCAGCGTGCTCGGCGGTGTGAGTTTCCTGCTCGGCGCGGTCATGACGAACCTGCTGACGCGGTTCGCGGTCGTGGAGCACTACGCGATCGTGATCATTGCCGTTGCCGGCGTGGCGTTGTGGCTGGGGCACTTCATCCTCACCCGCCGGCGTACGGAGCAATTCCTCGAAAGCGAAAAAAGTTCCGCGGAACGTGACAAATCCCCGGAAACGGGCGTTTGAATTTCCGGCGCAGTCCTCTAAATTGGATTCGCCCACCACGGAGACCAAAGGACAATGAGAGTGCGCGTTTCTGGCATCGCGAAGACCATCGCTATCGCGGTCATCTGCATGTTCGCCGCCGCAGTCGCGCAGGCTCAGACCGACTATATCGCACCGGGGTCGGATCTGGACGTGCCGCTCGATGAGTATCTGAAGAGCGCCGGTCCCGACGCCAAGCTGATCAAACCCGGCAAACTCAGCATCGACAAGCACCGCATGCTGTGCGGCCGGCGGCCGACGGTCATGGATCCGAAGTTCGATAGCTGGGGCGGCGCCTATCCGGGTTACGTCATTTTGAACCCCGATCGTCTGAAGGAGCTTCCGACACCGGTCAAGCTTTTCATCTATGCCCACGAATGCGGCCACCAGTTCGTCGGCAGGAACGAGACCGCGGCCGACTGTTTCGGCGCCAAGCGCGGGCGCCGCTATGGCTGGCTCGACGAGAAGGGCCTCGACCAGGTGTGCGAGTTCATTTCCAAGCTCAAAGCCTCCGCCGAACATGAAGCGGGCCCGGCGCGCTGCAAGAAGATCCGCGTCTGTTACAAGGAGGCCGCGCCGCGCGCGTCGCGTTCCGGCTCGAGGACGCAGTAACGTGATTTGACCGACCGGTGTTGTGGCCACACGTTGCAGCATCCGCCAAAGAGACGGGGAAACGGATTTGAGATTCTGGCGATTGAACAAGATCGCGGCCGCGTGCGCGCTGGTGCTGGGTACGGCGCTGTTGACGTCGGCGACATCGCCGCCCGAAGCCTCGCCCAAGGACAGGCTGCTCGCGCCGGGCACGTTCAAGCTCGCCGGGCGCTATGTCCGTTGCGGGCGCGCATCGACGCTGATCTCCCATACGTTCTGGGACTATGGCGGGGCCAAGAAGGGCGTGATCATTCTCAACCCGACGAAGCTGGAAGGCCTGTCCGACACGATCCGGCTCTTCGTATACGCCCATGAGTGCGGCCACCAGATCTATGGGCCGCCCGAAACCCGCGCCGACTGCTACGCGGTCGAACGCGGCAAGCGCGAAGGCTGGCTGACCCAGGCGGGAGTGGACGAGATCTGCACCTTTCTCAAGCCCTATCCCGGGGACTGGCTGCATCCGCCCGGACCCAAGCGCTGCGAAATCATGCAGAAGTGCTTTGCCAAGGCCAAGCCGCGCCGGGCGCAGAACTAGATCCCGTATCCGTACATCGTTCGATCAGGCGGCGCCCGTCAGCGCGCTGGCGATGATGTAGGCCCCGAGCAAAAGCAGCGCGACGAAGAACACCTTTCGGAACTTGTCCTCCGACAGGCGCTGGCGGATGGTCTGGCCGAACACCATGCCGAGCAGCGCGGGGATAAGCGCGGCCGCCGAGACAACCGACAACTCACCGGTCAGCAGGTTGTTGCCCTGGAGTGCGGCGCCAAGCGCGAGCGTGGAGACCGTGAACAGCATGCCCATGGCCTGAATCAGCATGTCCCGAGGCAGGCCGATGGCCTGCAGGAACATGACGCCGGGCACGACGAACGAGCCGGTCATGCCGGTCAGGATGCCGTTCGCCGTGCCGATCAGCGGCCCGGCCCAGACCTCCTGGCGCATGTTGAGGGCGATCCGGTAACCGGACAGGCTGATGGCGGCATAACTCACGAGAAGGATGCCGAGAAGGGCCGACAGCCAGGACAGCTCGACGCGCGTCAGAGCGGTCGCACCGAGCCACACGGTCACCGTCGCCATGACAAGGAATGGCCAGATCCGGCGCAGGATGACGACGCCGTTCCCGCCGACCATCGCCTGCCACAGATTGGTGATGAAGGACGGCACCAGCAGCAGCGCCATCGCGCTCGGCAGGTCGATCAGAACCGTGAGGATGGCGAGGCTGACAGTGGGGAGGCCGAGGCCGATGACGCCCTTGACCGTGCCCGCCAGCAGAAAGGTGGCGGCAACGGCGAGGAGCATGGTCGAATCCATCATCGCGTCAGTTTAGCGCCACCGATCCTGCCTTGGAACTTGGGATTTCGGAGCGAGTTTCATTTGTTTCAGGAACCGCTCCGGACTTGACCGGCGACGGCAAACGCCCCATGAAATGGGCGATAACAGAGCTGCGCCGTTCACGGCGCAAGAACGAGCGAGTTGAGACCATGGAAAAGTTCACGACCCTGACCGGCGTTGCCGCACCGATGGACATGATCAACATCGACACCGACGCGATCATTCCCAAGCAATATCTGAAAACCATCAAGCGGTCGGGTCTCGGCAAGGCGCTTTTCGCCGAAATGCGCTACGCGGACGATGGTTCGGAGAACGAGGATTTCGTGCTCAACAAACCCGCTTACCGCGAGGCGAAAATCCTCATTGCAGGCGAGAACTTCGGATGCGGATCGAGCCGCGAGCACGCGCCGTGGGCGCTGCACGATTTCGGCATCCGCTGCGTCATCGCGCCGTCCTTTGCCGATATCTTCCATAACAACTGCTTCAAGAACGGCATGTTGCCGATCGAGCTGCCCCAGGAAGAGATCGACAAGCTGCTCGACGACGCCGACCGCGGCGCCAACGCGACAATCACCATCGATCTGGAGAAGCAGGAAATCACCGGGCCCGACGGCGGTGTGATCAAGTTCGAGATCGACCCGCACTCGCGGCACTGCCTGCTCAACGGTCTCGACGACATCGGCCAGACCGAGCAGAAAATGCACAAGATCGACGCGCACGAGGAACGGCTGCAGGCCGAACGTCCCTGGCTGTAAGGCAATCGCGCGGGTTCTGAAAAGTCCTTTGGACTAGATCACGCCCTCGTCGCGGAGGGCGGATTGTTCCGCTTCGCTCAGGCCGAGTTCGGCAAAGACTTCCGCGTTGTGCTGACCGAGGGTCGGCGGCGGCTCGGCGACCGCGGCCGGCTCGCCATTCACCTTGACCGCGGTGCGCAGCAGCCGCACGTCGCGTCCGACGCCGGGCGTGTCGGCGAATTCCGCGATCATGCCCCGGTCGGCAATCTGCGGGTCCACCAGCGCATCCGGCACACTCTGAACCGTGCCTGACGGCACGCCGGCCCTGTTCAGCACCTCCGCCCAGTGGCGCGCCGGCTGCTTGCCGAGCTCGGCCTCGATTTCCGCCTTGAGGGCGTAGCGGTTCTGCTTTCTGAGGTCGCGCGTCACATAATCTGGATGATCGATCAGGTCCTCCCGCCCGATAAGCCGGCACAGCTCCTCGAACTGCTCCTGCTTGTTGGCGGCGATGTTGAGCGGCGCATCCTGAGTCTGGAACGTGCCCGATGGGGCGGAGGTGAAATTCTCGTTGCCGAGCGGTTTGGGATCGACCCCCGCCACCAGATAATTGGAGACGATCCAGCCCATGGTCGCAAGCGTCGCCTCGAGCATGGAGATATCGATGAACTGCGCGCCCGCCTTGCCGCGTCCCGCGATCGCGGCGCAGATGGCCATGGCCGCGGTCAGCCCGCCGATCGTGTCGCACATCGGGTAACCCACACGGTAGGGCGCGGTGTCCGGCGCGCCGGTGATGCTCATGACGCCGGCGACGCCCTGGATGATGTGGTCGTAGGCCGGGAGGTCGCGCATGGGACCGTCCTGGCCGTAGCCCGAGATGGCGCAGTAGATCAGCGCGTCGTTGTGCTGCTTCAACTCATCGAAGCCCAGCCCCAGCCGTTCCATGACACCGGGCCGGAAGTTCTCGACCACCACATCCGCGCTGGCGACCAGTTTCCGGAACAGTTCGCGGCCCTTGTCGTGCTTGAAATTCAGCGTGATCGAGCGTTTGCCCGCATTCTGCGCCAGAAAGGACACCCCCATGAGCTTCTGGTTGAGTTCTGTGTCGGCGCCGAGCTGACGAGCGAGATCGCCGCGCTCCGGCATTTCGACCTTGATCACGTCGGCGCCGAGATGCGCGAGCTGGTGGCCGCAGAACGGACCGGCGAGCACGTTGGTCAGGTCAAGGACGGTGATCCCGTCGAGAGGTTTGCTGGTCATGGGAATATCCGAAGCGCGTGTTGCGGGCGGGGCCTAAGGCAGAGCCGCCAACCTAACCTGCTTCGTCATCCGCATCAAAATGCACGGCGAGCCAGACGGTTGGCTCGTCGGGCGAGGTCCACTCCACCCGGTGCCGGCAATGGGCCGGAAGCAGCACGTGATCCCCCGGCCCCATCTCCAGATCCTGGCTGTCCCCGGCGAAACTGAGACGCGCGCGGCCCTTGAGCACGACCACCCATTCATCGTCGTCCTGGTCGTACCACTCATCTTCGGGTGTCGTGTGCCCTGTCGAGACGATCCTGACGATCCGCGTCCGGCCTCCCGATGCAAGCGTGGTGAACAGCTCCTCGGGCAGTGTCCCGGGCAGATCGCGAAACAGGTTGCCGGCCGTCTGCGGTACCGGCGGCTTACCGGGCATGGGGTGCAACATCCGTTGAAGATTGACGTCTCGGGCGCCGATTCTCTCACACTTTGCCCTTGCGTGCGACAGGTTCTCCGGCTACCCAAAGCCCGCCTGCGGAACGGCGTCATTGCCGCGGCGGGCCAAAAAAACATGTCGTTCAGGGAGTACGCGCCATGGCAAATTACGATCTTCTGCTTTTGCCCGGAGACGGGATCGGCCCCGAGGTGATGGGCGAGGTCGAAGGCGTCGTCGACTGGCTCAACGGCCAGACCCAGAACAGTTTCAACGTCGAAACGGCCCTTGTCGGCGGCGCCGCGATCGACGCCGACGGCGTTCCGGTGACCGACGAGACCATGGACAAGGCGAAGAAGGCGGACGCAATCGTCCTCGGCGCCGTGGGGGGCCCGAAGTGGGATGGCGTCCCGTTCGACATTCGCCCGGAAGCCGGCTTGCTGCGGTTGCGCAAGGACCTGGACCTGTTCGCCAATCTGCGGCCCGCGATCTGTTACCCGGCCCTGGCCGATGCGTCCTCGCTGAAGCGCGAACTCGTCGAGGGCCTCGACATCATGATCGTACGCGAGTTGACCGGCGGCACCTATTTCGGGGAGCCGAAGGAAATCACCGAGCACGAAAACGGGCACAAACGCGCCGTGGACACGACCGTCTACACCACGCCCGAGATCGAGCGCATCGTCCGCGTGGCGTGTGATCTCGCCCGAAAGCGGGGCAAAAAGGTGCATTCCGCTGAAAAGCGCAACGTGATGCATACGGGCGTGCTGTGGAACGAGGTCGCCGACCGCATCTTCAAGGAGGAGTATTCCGACCTCGAGTGCCATCACATCCTGGCCGACAACTGCGCCATGCAGCTCATTCGCAATCCCAAGCAGTTCGACGTGCTGGTCACGGACAACCTTTTCGGCGACATGCTGTCGGACGAAGCGGCCATGATGACGGGCTCGCTCGGCATGCTTCCGTCGGCGTCGCTCGGCGCCGAGGAAGCGGGCAACCGCAAATCGCTCTATGAACCGGTGCACGGCTCCGCGCCCGATATCGCCGGCAAGGGCCTGGCCAACCCGATCGCAACCATCGCCAGCTTCGGCATGAGCCTGCGTTACTCATTCGATATGGGCGAGGCCGCCGACATTGTCGACAAGGCCATCGCGAATGTCCTCGACAGCGGCCTGCGTACCGCCGACATCATGCAGGACGGCATGCAGCAGGTGTCGACGAAGGACATGGGGGCGGCCATCAAATCGGAGATGGGCAAGCTCGCGGCTTAGAAAGGGCCGAACGCCATGACCGACATCGCCATCATCGCCTTTGACGGCGTCACCGACATCGACGTGTGGCTGCACTGGGACTTCCTGAACCGGCCGCTGACCATGTTTCCCGAGGTGCTGCCCGCCGCGGAAGACGCGCCGGCGGAGGACGCGGAGGACGACGCCGATGGCGAGGAAGAGACCGGCGACTACGCCGAACCGATGCGCGGCCGCAACTGGTCGGTGATGATCCTCGGCACGAAACCGCAACACGTGACCGCGGCCGGGTACGAGTTGCGCACGCACGGGCCCATCGAGAGCGCCCGCGACATGGACGCGGTGGTCGTCGCCAGCGGACCGGCCACGCGCGAGCTCATGAACGACGCGGAGTTTCTCGCGCGTCTGCTGCTCGATCCCGAAGATCAGTATGTCTGTTCGCAATGCTCGGGCGCCCTGATCCTAGCCGGGTCCGGCCTGCTGGCGGGTGTGGAGGCGACCACCTACCCGACCGCGCGCGCGGCACTTGAGAGCAAGGGCGCGCTCTTCGTCGAGAAGCCGCTCGTGACGCATGAGCGCATGGCGATGGCTGCCGGATGTCTTGCCGGGGTCGAGCTCGACCGCTGGCTCCTGACGCAACTGATCGACAAGGAGACGGCGGACAAGTGCATCGATTCCGGCCTTGGCTGGGGCCAGGGCATCGAACGGGTCTACGCTTAGGCGCAACTGGAGCGGAGCAAGAACATGGGCAACAAGCCGGTCATAGAGGACGCCGTCGCCATCGTGCCGGTAAGCGATATCGAGGCAACCGTCGATTTCTACGCGGACGTGCTCGGTTTCGAGCGGCGTTTCGTTTCCGATGACAAGACCTTCGCCATCGTCGTGCATGGCGACGCGGCGCTGCATTTCGTCCACACCGACGACGCCGACGTGCTGAAGGCCACGGCGAACAACATTTCCGTCTATCTCTGGGTCAACGGGGTCGACGACCTCTACGCCGCGTACAAGCCGAAGCTGGACACACTCGGGGACGGCCGGGTGCGCGCGCCGTTCACGCAGGACTACGGCATGCGCGAGTTCCACGTGAAAGACCCGGACGGATGCCTGCTGTTCTTCGGCGAGGATGCCTCGGGAACGTGAGCGCGGCGCCCTCGAGCCCTTTCCACCAAGCTCACACGCCAATTGAGAAACAGAATTGACCCGGACTTGCCCGTGAAGGCTCTGGTCCGGCCCGCGGGCGCGATTGCCCGTGTTGGACTCATCGTTTCTCAGACTTTGGTTCTATGAGGTTTGTCACATAACCGTCTTACTTGAGACCGGGCGACGCGTCAGCGGTTGGCAGGCGGCACACGCGGCCGTCGCGCAATACGTCACATAAGATCGGACAAGGGGGATCGCCGATGACAACGACCTTTCTTGTGGCCATCGACGGCAGCGAAGGGAGCCTCAGGGCGACGAACTGCGCTGTCGAACGGGCGAAGGCCGGCAATGCCGAGCTTGTGCTCGCCTACGTGATCGAATGGTCGCCATACAGCTTCAACACACCCGAGGAACTGGCGGAGCGTCATAAGCGCCGTGAGGAGGAAATTGCCCGGGCCCACAACACCGTTCTCGATCCGGTCGCCGCATCGCTCAAGGACAAGGGCGTCGAGGTCGAGACCGACGTGCGCCACGGGCATGCGGCGGAAACGCTGGTCGAGCTCGCCAAGGAACATGATGCGGCGCAGATCTTCATCGGGCGCAAGGGCGAGTCGCGGATGAAGACGCTGCTGTTCGGCAGCGTCGCCGGAACGCTCGTCCAGATCTCGCCGGTTCCCGTCACCGTCGTTCCCTGACTCAAGGAGATTTCAAGACACCACAAGGGGGAGTGTCATGAAGAGATATTTGCTAGCAGCGCTCACGCTGATGCTGATGAGCGCTCCCGCCACCGCCGCCGGATTTGACGAAACGATCAATACGGCGACCGCGCCGATCGCGAAATGGTTCGGCAGTGTCGTGTTCTTCAAGGTGCCGATCGGCGACGCAGAGCTGCCGCTCGTGGTGCTGTGGCTGGTGGTCGGCGCGCTGTTTTTCACGCTCTATATGGGTTTCATCAATATTCGCGGGTTCAAGCACGCCATCGAACTGGTTCGTGGCGACTACGCCAATCCGAAGGATGCGGGCGAGGTCTCGCACTTCCAGGCGCTCGCAACGGCCGTGTCCGGCACTGTCGGCATCGGCAATATCGGCGGCGTCGCCGTCGCCGTGACCGTCGGCGGTCCGGGTGCCACGCTGTGGCTGATCATCGCCGGGTTTCTCGGCATGTCGACCAAGTTCGTCGAGTGCACGCTCGGCGTCAAATACCGCAACGAGAACCCCGACGGATCGGTTTCCGGCGGTCCCATGTACTATTTGCGCAAGGGTTTCGCCGAACGCGACATGGAGGGCTTCGGCAAGTTTGTCGGCGCGTTCTACGCCGTCGGCATCTGTCTGGGTGCGCTCGGCATCGGCAACATGTTCCAGTCGAACCAGGCCTTCGTGCAGTTCGTGAACGTGACCGGCGGCACCCAGGAAAGCTGGTTCGCCGACAAGGGCTGGCTGTTCGGCATCGTCATGGCGCTGGTGGTCGGGTCCGTCATTATCGGCGGCATCAAGTCCATCGCGCGGGTGACCGAGAAGATCGTGCCGTTCATGGCGATCTTCTATTGCCTGTTCGCGCTGATCGTCATCGGCATGAATTACGACGCCATCCCGCAGGCGGTCGCCAACATCTTCACCGGCGCCATGACCGGCGAGGGCGTTGTCGGCGGTGCGCTGGGCGCACTGATCATCGGCTTCCAGCGGGCGGTGTTCTCCAACGAGGCGGGCATCGGCTCCGCGTCCATCGCCCATTCGGCGGTGCGGACCAACGAGCCTGTCACCGAGGGCGTGGTGTCGCTGCTCGAGCCGTTCATCGACACGATCATCATCTGCACGATCACGGCGCTGGTGATCGGCACCGCTGCGGTCGCCGAGCCCGGTTTCGCGCTGGTCGGCCAGCAGGGCATCGCCATGACGTCAGCCGCCTTCGAGCGGGAGATCTCCTGGTTCCCGATCCCGCTGGCATTCGCGGCCATGATGTTCGCGTTCTCGACCATGATCTCCTGGTCGTATTACGGCCTGAAGGGCTGGACGTACCTGTTCGGCGAGGGTCAGACCATGGACCGCGTCTACAAGGCGATCTTCTGCTTTTTCGTGGCCCTGGGATGCATGGTCCAACTCGGTCCGATCCTGGATATCTCCGATGCGTTCGTGTTCCTGATCTGCGTTCCGAACATTCTCGGACTGTATTTCCTGGCACCGATCGTGAAGCGGGAAACGGAATCCTACTTCGCCCGCATCAAGAGCGGCGAAATCAAGAGGTACAAGCATACCTGACATTGACGGGTATGCGTCTCCCAAGACCCGGCTCCACACAGGGGCCGGGTTTTTTCGCCTTAACTGATATGCGACCCGAGCATACGCCGGAGCGTGCCGTCCCTGTCCATGTAGTGGTGCTTCAGCGCGCCGAGGACATGCAGCACGATGATCGCGATCAATGCCCACCCGGCCCAGTAGTGGATGAAGCTGCCAGTGTCGCCGAGCCAGGGGATTTTCTCGGCCGGCGGACCGATATTGAACAGGCCCAGAACCGGCACGGGATGACCCTTGCCATATGACAGGGCCGCGCCGGAAAGCGGCATGGCCAGGGTCGCGACGAGCAGGCTGTAGTGCACGGCGGCCGCAAGGGTGTGTTGCCACCACGGATACGCGCCCGCCGGCTCCGGCATCCCGTTCTGCCACCTCCAGAGAATGCGCAGCGCCGCGACGATGAACACCGTCGTGCCGGCCAGCTTGTGATAGTTGTAGAGATCGCTCCGCCACTCGCCGTTGGGCAGGTCGGTCATGTAGAGACCGACCGCAAGCAGGCAGATGATCGTGATACCGATCACCCAGTGCAACGTGACCGTCAGGGGGCTGAAGCGTTCGCGCGTGTCGGCCATGGAGGTACCTCGTGTGCTTGTCATCCCGCGGCTCCAACCCGGCCTTCGAGACATAAACACGTAGGAACCTTGATTTATTCACGACCTCGCGCGCGACACGCAATACGTGCGCAGTCAAATGTCGGTGACCGCACGTTCCGGGTTCTAGTTGTTCGCACCCGAAGAGGCGGTCCCGTCCTGAGAGACGGTTCCGTCATCGGCAATGCCGGCGCGGCGCAGTTGCGGGCCAAGTTGGCCGCTGATGCCCATGAAATACATGCGCAAACCGCTCATCAGCGACCAGAGCGCCGCCTCCGGCCCGGCAAACATCACGGGAATGTTGTGCTGCACCAGCCAATGCGCGGTCCAGGCGGTCACATATCCGGCGGCGATACCCGCCGCCGCGATCCACCAGATCTCGTAGATGATCGCAACGACGATCGAAACCAGGATAACCGTGATTCCCACGTAGTGAATCAACCGCGTTTTGCGCATTGAGTGTGCCCGCAGATACATGAGCCAGAATGCGTCATAGGTCTTTTCGTCAGACATGGTGTTTCCTCTGATCGATGCGGCGAGCCCACGGACGGCGCGCCGTATCGTAGTATCTATGGCGCCGAATCAGAAAAACCAGCAGTGATTATGTAAAAAATTCGCGGTCGGACCTTTTTCGGTATGCTCGACCGTGAAACAGACGGTTCGCAAATCCTTTACTTTGCACCGCGCATAACCTAAATCCCGCGCTAGACGCGCCGGGATCGTCCGGCCGCATGTTTTGGAGAGTCCGATGAGCTACAACATCGCCGTCGTCGGCGCCACGGGGAACGTGGGCCGCGAACTGTTGGAAATCCTCGCCGACCGCGAGTTTCCGGTGAACGAAGTCTTCGCAATTGCCTCGCGCCGCTCGCTGGGCACCGAGGTCTCGTTCGGCGACAAAACGCTCAAATGCGAGGACCTGGAGCAGTTCGACTTCTCGCGGGCGGACATCGCACTGATGTCGGCCGGCGGCGCAATTTCGAAGGAGTGGGCGCCGAAGATCGCCGCCAAGGGCTGCGTTGTCATCGACAATTCGTCGGCCTGGCGCTACGACCCCGACGTTCCCCTTATCGTTCCGGAAGTGAACGCCGACGCGGTTGCGGGCTTTGCCAAGAAGAACATCATCGCCAACCCGAACTGTTCGACCGCGGAACTGATGGTGGCTTTGAAGCCGCTGCATGACGCCGCGACCATCAAGCGCGTCGTCGTCGCGACCTATCAGTCCGTCTCGGGTGCGGGCAAGGAGGCAATGGAGGAGCTCTGGAACCAGACCAAGGGCATCTTCGTCACCGATACGCCGACGCCGGAGAAGTTCACCAAGCAGATCGCCTTCAACGTCATTCCCCATATCGACGTGTTCATGGAGGACGGCTCCACCAAGGAAGAGTGGAAGATGGTCGCCGAGACCAAGAAGATCCTCGACCCGAGCATCAAGCTCACCGCGACCTGCGTGCGCGTGCCGGTGTTCGTCGGCCACGCCGAAGCGGTGAACATCGAGTTCGAGAAGCCGATCACCGCCGATGAAGCGCGCGCGATCCTGCGCGAGGCGCCGGGATGCCTGGTCGTCGACAAGCACGAGGACGGCGGTTACGTCACACCGGTCGAATGCGTCGGCGACTATGCCACGTTCATTTCGCGCATCCGCGAGGACGGAACCGTCGAGCACGGCCTGAACATCTGGGTCGTCTCCGACAACCTGCGCAAGGGCGCGGCGCTCAACACCGTGCAGATCGCGGAAACGCTGATCAACCGGGGGCTGCTCAAACAGGCGGCCTGAGGGCGATACCCGATGCGCGGCGGCAATTGCCGAGACCGGACGTGAGCCGCAACAGAAACGAAAACAGTGGCCACCATATTCAGAGGATCGGCTGGCTGCGAGCCGCCGTGTTGGGCGCCAATGACGGTATTCTGTCGACGTCCAGCCTGATTGTGGGGGTCGCCGCGGCATCGCCGGGCAAGCCCGCCATCCTGCTCGCGGGTATTGCAGGGCTCGCCGCCGGCGCCATGTCGATGGCTGCCGGCGAGTATGTCTCAGTCAGCTCGCAATCCGATACCGAACACGCCGACCTCGCAGCCGAGCAGCGCGAACTTCAGGAAAACCCGAAAGGCGCGCTTGAAAAGCTGACGCAGATCTATGTCGACCGCGGCCTGCAGAGTTCGCTTGCACGGAAGGTCGCAACGCAACTGACGGCCCGGGACGGTCTCGCGGCGCATGCGCGCGATGAATTGGGCATATCGGAATCCGTGGTGCCCCGGCCGGTACAGGCGGCAATGGCGTCCGCTGCGTCCTTTTCCATCGGCGCGGCGGTTCCGCTTGCCGCGGCCATGATCGCTCCCGAACCAGCTGTAATTGCCGCGGTCTCGATGTCCTCTCTCGCCAGCCTGGCGGTGCTAGGTGCGCTGTCGGCGGAAGCCGGCGGTGCAAGCAAGCTGAACGCCGCCGTCCGCGTGACATTCTGGGGCGCGCTGGCAATGGCCGTCACCGCGGGAATCGGCAAGGTGTTTGGCACCGTCGTCTGAATTGCCGATGGCGAACCGTTGCTGCGTGGACTGTCAGGTGTGCCACCAAGTGCCTCCGGCGATTGATAGGGTGATCTCACGCGGCGTATAAATCTCCTCATGAGCAATCCGAACATGCGGAAGTCCGACACACACCCCAACCTTCGGCCCAAGGACGCGGCGACGCTGATCGTCATCGACCGGTCCGGCGCCGAGCCGAAAGTGCTGATGGGGCAGCGCCATCTGAACAGCCCGTTCATGCCCGGCATGTATGTGTTTCCGGGCGGGCGCGTCGACCGCGGCGACAGCCGCCTCAACGTGCCCGACCGGCTGCACCAGACGGTCGAACGCAAACTCCTCAGCGACATGAAGGGGATTGCGAGCCCGAGACGGGCGCAGGCGCTCGCCCTTGCCGCCATTCGCGAGACGGCGGAGGAAACCGGGCTGCTGATCGGCGCGCGGAGCGGCGCGCCGTGGTCCACCTCGTCGCCGGCATGGCGCCCCTTTACCGACCGTGGCCTGACACCGTCGCTCTCGGCGCTGACGTTCTTCCTGAGGGCCATTACCCCGCCGCGGCAGGTGCGGCGGTTCGACACGCGGTTTTTCTGCGCGCCCGCCGAGGCCATCGCCCACCGCTTGCCCAACGAGAACGACGAGTTGCTCAACCTGCACTGGCTGACCTTCGACGCGGCCCTGACCCTCGAGCTGCCAAGGATCACCCGGTTCGCGCTCGAAACGCTGCAGGTGAAACTGGGCCGGAACCGGTATCCGTCGCCGCGGGACGACATCGCCTACTTTTTCAGGCGCAACGGGAAATTCCACCGTGAAACGCTTTAGGACACGGCACCCGGGAGCGGTCATTGTCCCGGCGGCGCCCGGGACGGGCCCGTGAACCCGGCCGAATGGCTTGTCCGCACTGCCCGGCGGACACCCGACGCGCCGGCGCTGATGCAGGGCGAGGATGTTGTCGCCGGCTATGACCTCTTCTGCGCCCGCGCGACCTCCATCGGCGGCGCGCTGGCCTCCCGGTTCGGCGTGTCCCCAGGGGACCGGGTCGCCCTGTTCATGAGCAACAGCACCGTATATCTCGAAGTGCTCTACGGCGCGTGGTTCGCCGGAGCCGCGGTTGTTCCGATCAACGCCAAGCTTCATCCCAGGGAAGCGGCGTGGATCATTGAAGACGCCGACGCCAGCCTTGTTCTCGTCTCGGACGATATCGGGGAAGCGCTTTCCGGCCTCGTTGCGGAGCGAGAAATGCTCTCGGTCGATCAGGCCGACTACGCCACGCTCTGCCGAGCCGAATCTCTGAACGCGCCGGTCGCCCTGGGTGACGACGACATGCTGTGGCTGTTCTACACGTCCGGAACCACCGGCAAGCCCAAGGGCGTCATGTTGTCGTCGCGCAATCTGCAGGCCATGACATGTGCCTATTTCATCGACGTGGACGAGGTCGGCGGCGACGATGCGTTTCTTTATGCCGCCCCCATGTCGCATGGCGCGGGGCTTTACAACTTTGCAGGCGTCTTGCGCGGCGCGCGCCACGTCGTGCCGCAGTCGGGCAAATTCGACGCGGAGGAAATCCTCGCGCTTGCCGCGCGCATCGGCGACGTTTCGATGTTCGCCGCACCCACCATGGTCAAGCGTCTCGTCGAGCACGCCAAGATTGCCGGATCGACCGGTGACGGGCTCAAGACGATCGTTTATGGCGGCGGACCGATGTATCTCGCGGACATTGTCGATGCGGTCGACACCATGGGCCCCCGTTTCGTGCAGATCTACGGACAGGGTGAGAGTCCGATGACCATCACCGCGCTGTCGCGGGCGCTGGTTGCCGACCGCACCCACCCGCGCTGGCGGGAACGTGCCGCGTCCGTCGGGCTGCCGCATTCCTGCGTCCGCGTCCGTGTCGCCGATGCCCAGGGCCGTGACGTCCCGACCGGCGAGATTGGCGAAATCCTCGTCCAGGGCACGACCGTCATGTCCGGCTACTGGCGCAACCCGGTGGCCACCGCCGAAACGATACGTGACGGCTGGCTGTGGACGGGCGATACCGGCGCGCTGGATGAGGACGGATTCCTGACGCTGCACGACCGGTCAAAGGACGTCATCATCTCAGGCGGGACGAACATCTATCCCCGCGAGGTGGAGGAAACGCTGCTTTTGCATGGCAGTGTCGGCGAGGTGGCCGTTGTCGGTCGTGCGCATCCCGAGTGGGGCGAAGAGGTCGTGGCGTTCGTTGTTCCGGCACGAGACGCATCAGTCGATGAGCGCGCCCTCGACCGGCACTGCATCGATCACATTGCGCGGTTCAAGCGTCCCAAGGCCTATGTGGTGGTCGAGGATCTGCCGAAGAACAATTACGGGAAGGTGCTCAAGACGGCACTGCGGGACAGTCTGGGCGTCTGATCGTCCATGGCCGCGAATTGTCGAATGAGGCGGATCAAGAAAATGCGGGCCCGCGCACGCGGACCCGCATTTCCTCTGGGCAGTCAATGGTTATGCACGGCTGCGTCGGCCGGACCGGCCATGCAACACCATCGATACGATTTCCGACCGGTCGATGCCGATATCGTTGAGCGTACGGTCGTTGACCTCGCGCAGTTCGCGGATCCAACGCTTTTGCTCACGGCGTGCCCTCCGGGCCTCGAGCACCGAGGCGAACCAGGTCCGCAGCGCACGCCATATCTTGTCAATGGACGGCCGGCGCCTCCGTCCTTCAAATCTCGCATCAGCGATCGCCTGATTTGCGTATGTCATTGTCATCTCCTTCGTCGCTTGCGTCTGCGGTGTGCCTCGGCGCAGCCGGGCGCCTGACGGTCATTGGTGCCGTACCGTCTTTCGCGTCCGCACGTGACGTTCAGTAATTTCCGTGTGGTTTAGGTTGTTCCGAGCCCGTCGCCTCAGATGGCCGTGGTCAAAACGACCAGGCCAAGCAAGGCGAGACAAATCCCGATGACCATGACCATCACATTTGTTATGGTCCGCAGCGTCGTCACCGGATAAGCGCCTATCCCGACGTCACCATCCAGTGTGATCTCGCCAGCCCGCGTCATCGCAGCCCGCAAAATCACCAGTTGGTTCAACATCCTGTCCTCCATTTTTGTCCCGAACCAGTGGTCCGGTATCCTGCCCTGCTGATCAGATAGGAAGCGCATGTTGAGACGCGAGATGGAAACGGCGTGGTAATTTCCGTGTGAATCGTGGAAAATACAACCGCTGGACCTGAATCGGCGAGTTTTCAGCCCAGATGCCCCGCTATGACTATTGATCAACAGACAGAATCATCGCTGGCGCTCACGTTCTTGGGCGGATTGTCCGTCGAGTCGGACGGCGAATCTGTCGATCTGCCGCGTTCACGCAAGACACGGGCGTTGTTGGCTTATCTGGCGCTCTCCCCGCGCCCGCGCCGCCGCTCGGCGCTGTGCACCATGTTCTGGGAGCGCCCCGATGACCCGAAGGGCGCGCTGCGCTGGAGCCTGTCGAAGATCCGTCCGCTGCTCAAGACGGAAACGGACTGTCTTGTGGTCGCCGACGGGGATTTCATCCGCATTGACACCTCCGACGTCGGGATCGATGCGCGCGACCTCGTCAGCGCGGCAGCAGATCCCGAACCCTGGCCGGCAACCGAGCTTGAACGGCTGGCAAAATCCGGCGAGCTGCTTGAAGGCTTCTCGCTGACCGGATGTCCGGACTTCGAGCTCTGGCTGGCGGAACAGCGCGAGGATATCCGGCAGGCGCGGCTGCGGGTTTTCGACACCTTGTGCCAGCGCTACGCCGCGCAGCCCGAAAGGGCGCTTGAATACGCCCGCGCGGCGGCCGAACTTGCCGCCGACGACCCTGAAATACGCCTTCGGCTGATCGATCTGCTCGATCGGACCGGACGCGCCGACGAAGCCGAAAGCCACAGGCGCCTGGCGCGGGATGTTATTGCGCCGAGACAACGCGCGCGCACCGAAGACCGCGCCGCGGGCGGGGAGACGGCGAGCCCGCCCATGGTCTCGACCGTCCGCGAGGCGGACGACCGCATTGTTCGCGAAGGACTTGAACCGGCCGGACCGCTGCTGACGCTCCCCGACAGGCCGTCGATCGCGGTGCTGCCGTTTCAGCAGATCGGCGCCGGGCATGAAACCGATATTTTCGCGGTCGGCCTGACCCACGACATCATCATGGGTCTGTCGCGCCTGCGCTGGCTGTTCGTCATCGCCCGCGGTTCGGCGTTCAACATCGTCACCTCGTCCGCGGATGTCCTGGAGATCGCCGAGCGTCTCGGCGTGCGTTACATAACGCAGGGCTCGATCGCCGTCGCCGACGGCAAGCTGCGGGTCGATATCGCGCTGATCGACGCGCCGACGCGGACGGAGATCTGGGTGGAGCGCTTCGACCGCGACATCACCGAGCTGTTTCAGGTTCAACAGGAGATCTCCGACGCAATCGTCAGTTGTCTGCAGATCGAGATCGAAACCGCGGAGCAGAAGCGGGCGCTGATGCGGCCCGATCAGGCGTTAGATGCCTGGAGTGCCTACCATCGCGGCGTCTGGCACATGAACCGGTTCAACCCGGCCGATTTCAACCGTGCCGAGAAGCTGTTCGAGCGCGCCCTCGAATTCGAGCCCGACGAAGCGCGCGTCTATTCAGGATTGTCGTTCATCGAGTTCCAGCGCGCGTTCCTGCACATCGATCCCGACCGGGACCGCGCGCTGCGCAAGTCGCTCGAATTTGCAGAGAAGAGCATCACCGTCGATCCGCGCGACGCTCTGGGTCACTGGGCCATGGGCCGGACGTTGCTGATGTTCCGCGAATACGACCAGTCGCTCGAGGAGCTCGAGACGGCGATTGATCTCAATCCCAACTTTGCGGGGGCGCACTTCTCCCTGAGCCGCACCTGTTTCGCCGCCGGCGACAGCACACGCGGTATCGAGGCGGCCGATACGGCACGCCGTCTCAGCCCATACGATCCGATCCGGTTCGCCATGCTCAGCGTGCGCGCCAACTGCCTGGTGCAGCTCGGCGAGCTTGACGAGGCCGTCGAGTGGGTCGTGCGCGCCGCGCGACAGCCGAACGCCCACTACCACATTCACGCGATCGCCACCTATTGCACCGCACTTGCCGGCCGGAACGATCTTTCCAAGCGTTACAAGGAAAAACTCCTCGCGGCGCGTCCCGACTACTCGGTGAAGGACTTTCTGCTGGCGTTCCCTCTCAAGGAACCGGCACATATCGAGCTCGTCCGCGAGGGGCTTAAAAAGGCGGGCCTCGCCGGCGATTGAGAAGAGATTGCCGTACGCGTTACCGTTGCGAACAACCCTCCATTTCGCGTCTTCAAGACGCAGAAAATCCGATCACAAAGCGGGAACTCACCTTGATTTTTGGCGGAATTCCGAGGCTTTCACGGCAAAATGCGAGGAGTTTGTTGAAAAGTGTTAACGCCGTACCCACCTGATCTTAATCGTTATCCCGCACGATGAGAGCGGTAACGGGTCAGACGGAGGGTATGATGCCGGGTTTCAATCGTTTTACTGGAAGCATTCTGTCAGTTCTCGCCTTGGCGGGCTTTTTTGTTGCAAGCACACCGGCACCGGCGGAAGCCGGACTTTTCCGCGCCCTGCTCGGCGGAGGCGGCGGCAACGTCCAGAACCGCGACTGGTCGCATGTGACGAGCCGTCAGCGGGTCCCCTTCTCGAAGCAGTACCGGCCCGGAACCATCGTCGTCTCTTTCGCGGACCGGCGGCTCTACTTCGTCGACAGGCCCGGTCAGGCGCTGAGCTATCTCATCGGCACGCCTGTGCTGGAAGAGAAATGGCAGGGCGTACTGAAGGTCTCGGCCAAGCGCGTGAACCCGCGCTGGGTGCCGACCGCGGACATGCGGCGGAAGAACCCGACCCTGCCGCTCGCCGTTGAAGGCGGCGACCCGCGCAATCCGCTTGGAACCCGCGCGCTCTATCTCGGCAACACACTCTACAGGATTCATGGAACCGACGCCCCGTGGACCATCGGCAAGGAAGTTTCGAACGGCTGTGTCCGCCTCTACAACGCCGATATTCTTGACCTTTATTCCCGCGTTCCGGTCGGCGCCAAGGTCATCGTCACCTACAAAAAGTTCCCGGCTGCAGCGGCCGCTTCGAAGCGCGGCGGATGGCAGCGGCGCGCGTCCTTCGAGGCCCGGTAGCCGACAGCCAAAACCTCGCTTTATCACGACATTTCGTGCCGGTTTTCCGTCTTTCGGGAGGCCGGCACGTTCCGTTCCGCAATCGGGTTTGCATCGCCGGGTCACAGTCGGGACGGATAGTGTCGGCGGTCGGGATGGCAAACCTCGATATACGGACCGCAAAAGAAGCAGGGTCCGCCGACAGTACCGGGGGGAGATCACTGCCGACGAACCCGTTGAACACCGTCTAGGACGGTGGACTACCAGTAAATGCCGAATTGATATCCGCCGACCGGCTTGGCACTGGCGATATGGCCGGTGCAGCGGTTCACCTTCAGGCGGTACTTCGCGCCGTGGCGATAGCTGGTCACGAATACGAAGCGCTGCGTGGTCTTGCGGATTCTGAAGCCGTGCCAGCCGTGGCGCGCCAGCCTCGACCTGATCTGGTGCGGCGATGCGCAATAGCCGTAGTAGCGAGCGGCCGGAGCCGGGTACGGTGCCCAGTAGCCGTAGCCCCGCTTGCCTTTCCAGTAACGGCGGGCCTGCTTCTTCCGGTACTTCCTCTTCTTTTTCTTGTGGACCTTGTGGACGTGGGCCGGTCCGTAATAGGTGTTCGGCGCGCCAATCTGGACGTAGCCCTGCGGGCCGCCGACGGTCAGCGCGAAATTCACATTCTTGGCAGATGCCTCGGGCAGTCCGGCGATGGTGGTGGCGGCGAGGGCCCCTGCAGCAATCAGTGCGGTCTTCATCGTTTCTCTCCGTGTTTGGCCAGCACATCGCCGGCGAACTGGGTGTGAGAATGCATGAAGCGCCCTGAACGCATCCGGAATGGCCCGTTCATCCGACATTCATGTTGGCGGTCAGGGCGGCGCGCCCTTTTTCCGCAGTTTTTTCAGAGAGATGACGGGACCGGATCGTGGCCTCAGGGCCGTCCGCTCGGCCGCAACTTCAGAAATGCTGACAGACAGTGCTGGGTGTAGTCGATCCGGCTGTAGGTTTTGTCCGACCGCGAGAAATAGAGCCCGACATATTCGTTCGGGTCGAACGGCTTGCCGCGCCGGCCCGCGGGCGGCGTTGTCAGCGTTGCCGCGTCGAGGAGCTGGAAACCGAGGTTCTTTTCCGCTTCCGCCTCGATACGCTGCGTCAGCGCCGGCACGATGGCCGAATCGGCCCATGAGGCGTTCAGGACATCCGATGCGGTCACCAAGCCTTCCAGCGCATAGCACGTGTTGTGCGTCGGCTTGACCTCGGGCCGCAGGTCCTCGAGATACACCCGTGTCTGGTCTTCGATGAATTTGAGCAGGCGCAGGTCGCGCGTGTTCTTGTAGCGCACCGCCGCCGCCATCACGCCCCAGTGATAGAAGCCGATGTCCGGCTTTTTGGTGTATTTGTCCACCAGGTACGTGTCGAGCCCGGACAGAACGTCACCGATCTCCGGGTCCCGGAAGGTGTCGTGGTACTTGGCAAGCGCCAGCCAGACCTCGCCGTTGAAATAGGGCGACTCGACCCTGGAATAGGGTGTGCGTCGGAAGCCGCGTTTGCCCAGGCGCAACGCGAGCAGGCCGTTCAGCCAGGCGCGGCGCGCCGCCTCGTAGCGTCCGCTGCCGGTGGTTCGGTAGTAGTGCAGTTCGATGAGCAGGGCCAGCGCGGTTGCGCCGGTGCGCGACTTGGAGATGCTGCGCCCCGTCCCGACGATCCACTGCGATCGTTTCCGGAACACCAGCGAGCGCCTCTGGAGCGCATCCAGAACCCTGCGGACGGGCTCGCGCACATGCGGCGCCTGTGTCGCGGCGAGGTACTCGGCGAGCGCAAATCCGGTCCCGGCCTGTCGGACGATGCTCGCCTTTCCCGTCGGCCGACCCGTCTTGAAGCTGATGTCGTAATCGAAAAGCCCGGTCTTGTTCTGGGTCCGGATTAGAAAGTCCGCACTGAGATCCGTCGCCTGCTTCATACGTCCGTCGGCGGCGGTGGAGGCGGATGCCGGACCGTAAACCGAAACCGCAATCGCCATGACCAGAACCGGGACAAATCGCATATAAGATGACACCTTCGAATTCTCTTTGTTGTTGTCCGCTGCAGATTCTTCCGGACCGGCGGGAATAAACCAACACCCCACCCGTTATCATATTGCAGGCAGGAGGAGAAAGGGTGACGGCCGATATCCGAGAGGAGATCATTGAATTTCTCCCCCGTCTGAGGCGGTTTGCGTATTCGCTTACCGGCAATTTCACTGACGCCGACGACCTGGTGCAGGACGTCTGCGTGCGTGCGCTCGACCGCGCGCATCAGTGGCGGCCGGGAACCCGGCTTGATAGCTGGATGTACCGGATTGCGCAGAACCTCTGGATCGACAAGGTACGTTCTGAAAAGACGCGAAATACTGTGAAACAGACAATCCTCAGCCAGCCCGACGAAATGCACACGGCCCGAAACCCGGCGGAAGACCGCCTCACGCTCGACGCCGTAAGACAGGGCATCGCCCAACTTCCGGATGAGCAGAAGGTCGTGGTTGCCCTCGTGTGCCTCGATGGCCTGTCCTACGGCGAAACGGCGGACATAACCGGCGTGCCCATCGGCACGGTGATGAGCCGCCTGTCCCGGGCCCGGAAAGTGCTGTACCGAAAAATGCATGGTGAAACCAATGCCAAAACAACGTGATAGCGAAGACTTCACCGATGAGATGCTGATGGCGTATGTCGACGGCGAGATCGACGCCGCGCAGCGCGAACGTTTGAGCGAGCGCCTCGCCGAGGACGCCGAGCTGCGGGAAAGACTGAAGGTCTTCCGCGAAACGGATCGTTCTCTGAACCGGCACTATGACGACGTCCTGCATCAACCGGTCCCGGCGCACATTCTCGATCTCGTGCGCAACGCCGACGTGAAAACGCAGCCCGAGGGTCTGATACAGCGGATCGCGGCACGACTGCGCGGGCGTCCCGGCGCAGTGTCGGGTCCGCGGATGCGCTGGGTGGCGGCTTCCGCCGCCGCGGCGCTTGCCGTCGGCATCGGCATCGGAACCTGGCTCGACACCGGACCGGTGACACCTGCCGGCGACCGGTTTGCACTGCTCTCCGTCAACAACAATCATCTGTGGGCGCAGGGCGCGCTGAAAGACGCATTGGAACGGGTCGGCAGCGGCGATGAGAAGAGCTGGGAAGCCGCTCCCGGCGAGACCGGCAAGATCTATCCGGTCCTGACCTTCAAAGACCGGGCCGGCCAGTTCTGCCGCGAATATGCGGTGACGGCGAGCCCGGAAGCCAGCGCGGTGGGCATCGCCTGCCGACGCAACACCGGAAGATGGTCGATCGAGATCCATACCGCACAACCGGCCGACGCGTCCGGCGGTGCCCCGTTCCGTCCGGCGTCGAGCGGCGGCATCGAAAGGCTCAACGCCCTCATGACCGAGATGAGTGATGGCGATCCCCTGGATCTTGACCAGGAAGAGCAAGCCATCAAGAACGGCTGGCGCTAGCGCCTCTCCGCCAAAACTCACAGACAACCATCCTGGCGGCTTGTCCAGAGCCTCTTCGGTCAAATCGGAGAGACTCCAATAAGCCCGTGCTCGCCTGCCGTGCAGGCGCCGGCGCCGGTAACCGGTTTCACCCGGCCGGCGCTCTTTGCGTCCTTTTTTTGGAAGAATGTCAGGGGCGGCGCGACGGGCCGAACAGGGCGGCGCAGGCGTATGGCGCCATCGAGCGATCGCTGTGGCCGATGCGCGGTATGATGCGCGAATGCCACCGGAACGCGCAATCAAGGCTGATGGCGGCGGACTGGGCGACCTCCACGAAGCTCAACCCGCGGGCAAGACGATGCGGCCCCTGGGCCATGGCTTCGTCCGTCAGACGCAGGTCGATGGAGTTCGGATCGTCGTCCTTCTCGCCCAGCATAATCGTCAGCGGCGTGTCCAGCGCAGCCTTCAACGTCTTCTCGCCGATCGGCAGATCGGAAAGTCCATATGGAAAGGCGAAGGAATCGCTAGGCAGCATGTACCAGCCCGCATTGGACGCGACCGCCCGCTCCACCCGCGCCGCGCCGGTGTGCAGAATATAGCGGTGAACGAACTGGGCGCCCGCGGAGTGGCCATACATGTGGAACCGTTCCGCCTCGAGCGAGAATTGATCACGCACCGCGTCAACAACGGTATCAAGCGCGGTGAGGCTCCATTCCTGGCTTGCGTGGTCCTTGCCGTCGCGGCTGCGCACATTGCCGAGATTGTAGGCGTAGGTGGTCCGCCATGAACTCCTTGAGAACTCCGGAACGACGAGCACGAATCCGTATTGCTCGGCGAGCCCGATCCAGGAATCCATGTACCACCACGCATCACGCGTCACGCCGTGCATGACGATGCACAGCGGCATATCAGGCGTGAAACGTCCCGGCAGATAGACAAGCGTCTTGATGTTTTTCTTCTTCCGCGTCTCTCGAAGCCGCACCTGAAGAACACAGAGCTTCCCCAGTGCGTGCTCCTCGAGAAGGCGCGTCTTGAACGCGGCCTTCGATCGGCGTTGCCGCGCGCGCTTCGGTTTGGACGCGGCTGCGTCCTGCTCCGCGCGGAGCGGTGTCTTTTTGACGTCGATTTTCTCGGGTTCCGGCTGATACACCTGAGACGTCTGTTGCCCCGTTGCTGTCTGAGCCATGACTCACATGCTCCTTCCATTGGATGCGAACTCACTGAGTTTTTCGGAACGACCCGGAACGGACGTGAAAAGGCGCCGGTTCCTGAGCCGCCAGATCTGGTTCCACTGCATGAAATCCGCAGCGGACGGCGAGGCCACGATGAGCGTGATCGAGCGGTCCGAAACCACCGCGCCAAGGGCACGCTGGCAATCCTCGTCGATCAGAAACACCGGATCGTCGATCAACAGGACGGACGGATGCGTCGCCGCGGCGCGCGCCAGCGCGATGCGGCTGCGGACGCCGGCCGGAAGACTCCGGCCGCCTTCGTCTAATCGCGTTTTCAGACCTTCCGGGAAATATGGGCTGTCAGGATCGATTCCGCACCGGGTCAGGATCTCGCGAACGGTACGCTCGTCCAGGTTCGGCGCGCCATAACGGATGTTGCGCGACAGGCTGCTTCGCAGCAACGGCAGATCGGCGGAAACCATCTTTACGCGCCTTTGCCACGCTTCGCCGGACAGCACGCGCATGTCCTGGCCGTCGAGCGTGATGCCGGCCTCGGCCTCGTCAGCCGTGCTCAGTCCCGCGATCGCATATAGCAGGCGGCTCTTGCCCGCACCGCTCGGTCCCAGGAGGAGCACGCGCCCTCCGGGCGCAATACTCGCGCGCAATGGTTCCGGGAAACCCGAAAACTCGGCATCGTCAAGCGTTAACGCGGCCGGTCCGGTTATCACGTCACTTGCGAGGACCGAATGGTCTTTCGGCATTTCGAGATTGGCGAAGGCGGCCTTCAGGTTGCGCCGGCCGACCTTGAAGCTGGCGCGGTATTCAAGCGCGAGCATGAGATCGCGCAATGGCCCTGACGCCAGTCCGATCAGGAAGAACGCGGTCGCCAGTTCGGCAATCGTGAGGCTGCCGAGGTTCTTGAAGAAGATTGCGGCGAAAGCCGCGACACCGAGCGTCGCCGGCATGACGGCTTCCGACAGGGCTCGCATCAAGCCGGCGAGGACGCTGCGCCGGACCAGGGCCTTGCTCATCGCCCTGCTCTGGCTTCTGAGACGGGAGAGTTCGCGCGCGACGCGCCCGAAGTGGCGAACGAGTCCCGGCGCCCGCGTCAGCTCGGCCACGTTCGCTGCCAACCGGCCACGCAGCCGTCTCGCCTCGCGTACGCGCGCCCGAAACGTGATACTTGTCGCCGCGCCAACGCACATCAGCCCGACCAGCACGGCGCCGGTGACGGCGGCGAGCGGCGGACTGACAATGTAAAGCGCGACAATCGCGCCGGATATCGAGAAGCCGGCCACCGTGATCTTCGCGACGCCGCGCGCGACCCAGTTCTTCATTGACGTCAGGTCGGTGATCATCCGGGTCATCATGATCCCGAACCTGAATTGCGGCCCGCCGCGCGGCGGAAGCTGGCTGATGGCCCGGAACAGCCGCGAGCGGCAGGCGGTAACGTAGTGCTGGCCAAGCTGTTCGGCCTGCGCACGTTCAAGCGTGCGCAGGCCCAACACGGTTGCGCCACCGGCCAGCAGGCCGGCAATGACGACACCCTGCAGAGCCGCGATCGATGTGCCGCCCGAAAAGCCCGTGCTCAACAACAGGGCGAGCGCGACGGCGACGGCGGCCTGGCAGATGCCATTGAAGGCCAGCCAGAGAAACATGCGACGCCGGCCGCCGCCGAAGATCCTCGGAACGGTCATGACGCCTTGTGCTGCGCGCCCGCGCTGCGGACCAAGGCCTCGGCCGTCGGCCCGTCTGAAAGCTGGCCCAGCGCGTAAACGGGCAGTCCGGTTGCGACTTTCGCTTCGCGAACGGCGAGCGGCGCCATGGTCATGCGGCCGCCCATTCCGAGCATGCGGTAACCCTTCTCCTGCAGCCACCTGATGCCCGAGACCGCGCCCATCGCGTCATATGCCGTGAACAGCGTGCCGAAGACGCGCAGACGAAACGACTTCGCGGCCAGCAGCGCGGCGGTTTCCGGCTGCAACAGGCCGTCGGCCACTTCGAGCACCGCCACTTCGCATCCGTCCTGCGCGAGATGGTCGATCAGGTTGTGGGCGATGGATTCAAGTTCCGCCGTCGGCACCTTGTAGGTGCTGGGGTAACCGGCGTCGGTGAAATCGAGGACCGAATGGGCCCCGGAGTCGATCATGAGCCAGGGGTCTCTGCCGGCGCCGGTACCCGTGACCTTCGCGGCGCCGACCCGGATGCCCTGTTGGCTCAGTCCGCGTACAAGGGCCGCGGCCGAGGCCGTCTTGCCTGCCGTCATGCTCGTCCCGACGACAAGAATCACCTTGATCGGCAGGCGCTGCTCGACCTTCGCGAGCGCGAAACCGGAGACATTGAGAGGCATGCCTTTCGAATCGCAGATGGCGCCAAGCGGCACGATTTTCGTCGCGGCCTTCGCGCGACGATTGCGCGAGAGCTGGCTGGAGGCAATGCCGCCCGCCGCAACCAGATCGTCCGGCCAGCGTCCGTCCTGCAATTCGGCTTCGAACTGATCCGGCGCGTAGCGGCTTCCGCAGCAGACGATGATCTCGTCGCCCGGAAACATCGACGCGCGCCGCCCGGTCGTCAGCTCAATCCGCGGGTGGTGTCCGAGGGTCTCGACCCGCGCAAGAAGAAGATCACCGGCGGCCGGATCCCAGTTGGCGACCTTGAGCTGAACCATGTCGTCCGTCGCCACGCGGCGCGTCGCAAAGGACTGTTTCGCCTTCGAGAGGCGCTCCCGGTCCAGCGGCTGGTAAAGTTGATTCGACTTCACAACATTCCTCCGATTTGTTTGGATTGCCAGAACTGAAGCGAGAACGGACTGAGGGCAGCGGTTATTCCCGCGAAAACCGCGGAAACAAAAAAAATCGGTTTTCGGGAATAACTGGCGGTTTCCACCGTTGTATTGAATCAATGTGAGCGATGCGCCTTCGGCGCATGGCACGAGGCTCTTGCGAAACCGAAAAGGCGTCATGGTGGAAATTCCGGCACCGCTTCGAAGAATCCGCGCGATCGCGGACCGGTTCGTGCGCCGTGCCGTTTATCTGTTTCTGGCCCTTGTGGTGGCCATCGTCTCTTTGCCCTTCGTCGCGAACGTCTTCATCAACTCCGACGACGGCAATCGTCTGGAATTTTTCGTCACAACTGCCCATGCGGACGACAATGACGACGATGATGATGACGATGACGACGATGATGACGATGACGACGACGACGATGATGATGACGATGACGATGATGACGACGACGTCGGCCGCTTTGGCGCGCCAAGCCCCGCGGCACGCGCCGGCCGCAGAGGCCGCGGTGCAACGGCAGGCGGCGCCAGCGCGCCGGCGCCTGAGCAAACGCTTGGCGCCGACACCAGCTCGTTCGTCCCGAACGAGATTCTGGCGGTAAACAGCTCGCCCGAGGCGATACAGGCCGCCCAGCAGCTCGGCTTCACCGTCGGCCCCGTGGAAGAGGTTGACGGCCTGGGGCTGACGATCACGCGGCTGGGCGTGCCGCCCGGCCTCGACACGATCGCCGCGCGGCAATTGCTGGAAGACAGCGTCGAGGAGAAATCCTTCGAGCTGAATCACGTGTACCGGCCCGGCGGCAAGCCCTGCCGTGGCCATCGCTGTTACGGCGCGCGCCTGATCCGCTGGCGCGGGACCGGACTGTGCGGCCCGGGTGTCCGGATCGGCATGCTCGATACCGGGATCGACATGGCGCACGCGTCGCTGCAGGACCGCAACATCACGGTCCGGACCTTCGCGCCGGCCGAAACGGAGCCGTCTTCAAAGGATCACGGCACGGCGATCGCGGCATTGCTGTCGGGCCATTCGGAAAGCAAAACGCCGGGGTTGCTTCCGAACGCCGAACTGTTCGCGGCCGACGTGTTCCATACCGATCCTGACGGCGGCGCCGCAGCCGACATCGTCAGCCTTGTCAAAGGGGTCGACTGGCTGCGGGGGAGTGGGGTCGGCGTCATCAATATGAGCCTCGCGGGGCCACCGAACCTTGCTCTGGAAAGGGCTGTCACGGCCTTGAACGAGGGCGGGATCGTGGCGGTCGCCGCCGCCGGCAATGGCGGGCCGGGCGCGTCCCCGCGCTATCCCGCGGCGTATAACGGGATCATCGCGGTGACCGCGGTCGACCACCGGCTCAGGCCCTATCCGCGCGCCAACCGGGGCGATTACATCTCATATGCCGCACCCGGCGTCCGGCTGTGGACGGCCTTCCCTGACGGCGAGGCCGGCTACCGTACCGGAACGTCGTTTGCGACGCCGTTCGTGACCGCCGTGGTGGCGTTCGTCCGCAGCGCAAACCCTGAAGTCAAGGAAGTCTCCTCCCTGGACGCGCTCCTGAAGACTCGCGATCTCGGGCGTCGCGGCAAGGATCCGATCTACGGCAAGGGATTGTTGCTGGCACCGGCGGAGTGCATCGGTGCGGAGCCGGCCACCGGAGCGGTGACGGTGCCTCTCCGCAAACCGCGCTCATAGTCGGTCGGGGGCGGTTGCCTAGCCGTTCTTCGCTCCGGCATCGGAGCGGCGTCCCAGCACAAATGTCAGAACAAGCAGGACGATTGAACCGACGAGCAGGCACAGCCACCAGGGATAACCGTAGCCCGTCGGGATCAGGCCCCCGCCAACGGCGACAATGCCAACCAGAATAGCGTATGGCATCTGCGTACGGACGTGATCGACAGGATCGCAGCCTGAGGCAATGGACGACAGGATTGTCGTGTCCGAAATCGGCGAACAATGGTCACCCCAGACCGCTCCGCCCATCACGGCCGCCGCCGTCGCGTAAATGAGATGCAAGCTGTCATCGCCCTGCGTCATGCCGTTGGCGGCCATGATCCCCCAAACCAGGGGAATTGCCAACGGCATCACGATACCCATCACGCCCCAGCTCGACCCGGTCGCAAATGCGGTCGCCGCGGCCAGGACGAACACCATCGACGGGACCAACTGCGGTGCGATCGTATCGCCCAGCGCCGACACGAGAAAACGGCTTGTCTGAATCACGTCATTGACGCCTGCGAGCGCCCAGGCGAGCGTCAGGATGATGATGGCAAGCAGCATCGTGCAGGCGCCGGAAAACCAGGCATCGACGGTTTCCGACAGCGTCAGGATCCCCTGGCCCATCGAGAGTCCGGCGGCGAACAGGACCGCGAACAGGGAGCCCCACATCATCGCAATGTAAGAATCCCCATTGCCGACGATATCCCGGATCAACGCGTCGGCACCGGCCGCTTCCTTTCCGGTCACATAGATGCCAATCAGCGTGCCCAGGACAAGAACCAGGATCGGCACGACCGCATTCAAAGCGCGTTGCGGCGTATCCGCGCTGTCATCGCGCTCATGCGTCTCTTCCGTGGACGCTCCGAAACTGGCCCCTTCACGGCTGACCAGTCCTTCCAGGCGAGCGCGCCGCTCGGCCCGCAGCATCGGCCCGAAATCGCGGCCGGAGAACGCAATGAGGAACACGAACAGCAAAGCCAGGATCGAGTAGAAACTGTACGCGATTGAATTGAGGAAGATCGAATAGGCAGCTTCGTCATAACCTTCGATCGTCGCAACGCTTTCGCCGATGAGCCCGACCTCGAAGCCGATCCATGTTGTGACGAGCGCGATGGTCGCGACCGGTGCCGCAGTCGAATCGACAAGATAGGCCAGCTTCTCGCGCGATATGCGAAGCCGGTCCGTGATCGGCCGCATGGTGTTGCCAACGATCAGGGTGTTCGCGTAGTCGTCGAAGAATATCGTGAGGCCCAGGGCTCCGGTCGTGACCTGGCCCGATCGGGGCGTGCTCGCCATGCCGACAATCGCATTCACGATGCCGCCGGTGCCGCCGTTCCTCGAAATGATGCCGACCATGCCGCCGATCAGGAGCGTGAAAAGGATGATGGCGATATGATCCGCGTCGTTGATCGCGTCGCGGACGTGGACCGGCACGGTGTCCATTAGACCGCTCCAGAACGACGACGGCGAAAGCCCGTAGGCGAGCGAGCCGCCGAGCCAGATTCCAAGAAAGAGCGCCGGGATGACCTGGCGAAAAACAAGCGCAATGAGGATCGCAAGAAGCGAAGGCAGGATGGACATCCAACCCGGTATACCTTTGGCGTTCGCCGCAGCAAGCAGCCCGCTGTCGTCCTGGGTGACCGTGAACTTCGGGTTGCCATCTTCGACCCGGATATCTTTGACCGTCGCTTCTCCGTCAACGACGGCAATGGGATAGGCCTGATCGCCAATTCGCAGAACCGGCGCCTTTGCCGGGACAATCCTGCCCTCGGGGTCCGAGATTTTCACGTCGAACGGCACACCGTACAGAACCACGCCTGGCGCTTCGATCTTGACGTCCGCCGCCTGCGCAGTCCCGATCAGGCCGGTCCCGGCCAAAACGAACGTCGCAGCAACAAACAAGACAAATCGGACCAATGAATTGCGCTTGTACACTGAAACACTCCCCCGCCATTGTTTTCCGGATTGATTCCCGATCGATTGATGAGCGTCGACGCTTCGCATAGCGCGTGAAAGGTCTCGCGTTCAGTTTTCAACTCCCACACCGGTACAGTGCCCACCTCGGCCGAAATACACACACTTACACGAACTGTGTCCTGAACTCGGACAGCACGATACAGTACAGGACCGGGAGCAACCCGACACCGGAGGATTTGGCGAGAGGGGATTCGCAAAAAAACCGCAGGATATGTCGATAGTGGTGCCGAAACCCCGGTCGCAGGCAATGGCGATAGTCAGTAAGGGCTCAGAGATGGTCAATTCAATCGGCAGGTCGACTAGTCCCTCCACGGCGAATGTCCGAAACGACATATCCGGAAGTGAACCGGCCTCGTTCCGGTACGACAATCCGGGAGCACAGTATCCAAGCGTCGAGGCGGCGGCTTTCGGACAGACCGGATACGGGATCATTGGTGGCGGCCTCAAGATTGCCCGGTTTCCTTCCCCGGTAAACGGAGCCGCCTCGAACTTCGATCTTCTCAATCGTGACTACACCGGCATGACCATCGGTGCCGCCGGAAGAAAGTGGACCGGCGCGCATGGTTTCGGAGTGCCGGGTTACGATCCCAACAGCATGCTCACCAAGCAGATGGTGGACGATCCGTCTCAGGCCATCCCGCTTTTGAAGGCGATTGCCAATCGTGAGTCCGGCAGAGGCAACAACCTGACCGAGGAGCAATGGCGCCAGGCACATCAGATGTTCGAGGCGGGAAGTGCTGATGCGTATCTTGACGGGTTGCCGGCCATGGACCTGTCCAAGGTGCAGATCGGAAAGAAGACCGGCGCCGGGTTGTTGAAGCGGGCGCTTGAGCACATCGGTGAGGAGTACGAGAACGTACTTGTGCCGAAGGACGATCCGAACTGGAAAGGGCCCTGGGATTGCGCCGAGTTCATGTCCTGGCTCGTGTATCAGGAAGCCCGCAAGCTCTATGGATGCACAGACGACAAGGCGGACCCTTCCAAGGCGGAAGCCTATACGGGCGCCTGGAAAAACGACGCCGAACGGCTCGGAAAGAAGGTCTCGGTTGCTGAGGCGGCTGCGACCCCCGGCGGCATCGTGCTTCGTTATCCGCCGGGTCCCGGGAAAATGGGTCACATCGCTCTGTGCGATGGAAACGGAGGGACGGTCGAGGCAAAAGGAGAGCGATACGGCGTTGTCGCAGATACGGTCCATGGCAGGACGTGGCACACCGGAGTCCTTGTTCCGGGGATCAAGTACAAGACCGGCCCGATAAAACAAATTGCCCCTCCGGAGCTCGTCTACGAGCTTGGCGCACCGAACATGAACAAGGAGGTTGTCGTCAGGATCCAGCAGGCCTTGCTGGCAAAGGGCTTCAGTCCGGGCGCGATCGATGGCGAATTCGGGCCGAACACGCGCGATGCCGTTGTCGCCTTCCAGGAGGCCGAAGGCCTGACAGTCGATGGTCAGGTCGGGCCCGAGACCGCGGAGGCGCTTGGCATTTCGTTGACCGAGGCGACCGCGCCGCGCGTACCTGTTCAGGATCACGCCTTGGCGGGCAACTCCGCAAATCTCCTCATCCTCGCTCTGCTGTTGCTCTCGAAGGAGAAATCAACGCCCGAAGACTCTGCCACACCCGGGCAGGGCACCGACGCGGTGAAACTTCTGTTGCCCCCGCTCCTGCAATCACTGCTCACGGGCAAGCAGGTCGATACGACTGAACTCCTCACGTCAATGTTGACCGGCAAGCCCACCGTAACGCCTGCGCCGGCTCCGCAACCGCCACCTGTCGACACGGCATCGTCATCACGGCCGGATGGCGATCTCACCGCGTTGCTGCTGCCGCTGCTGTATCAGAAGCTGACCGGTACTTCACATCCGGGTGCGGCACCGGCTCAGACAGCCGGTGTTCAGGCGCCCAGTGTTCAGGCGCCCAGTGTTCAGGCGCCCAGTGTCGAAGAAGCGGACTCAGCAACTCCGGAGCTTACACCGGTCAATGCGGCGCTCGGTCAGATGGTCGGCAAGGCCCTTGATGGCCGAAAGACCGGTATCGGCATTTTCGGGTTGCTGATCACGACGATCTTGCCGATCTTCTTCCCTGAGCTCGCGCCGTTCGCTGAAGCGGTCAAGACGGCAGCCGGCGGAAGCGAGGTTGTAAAAGAGGCGCTACAACAGGCACCGACGCAGATCGACTCCGTGCTGCAGACTGTCGAGCAAGTTGCCACCCCGGTTTTTGCCGCTCTGACCGGGTGGGGAATCCTGGGCAAACTCGACAAGTGGTTCAGCAAATTACGATGATCACCAAGACCGTGGAGGTGTGATCGTCACCAGGCGAGGCGTCCTGGAACGGTGCTTTCGATCGGCTCCTGATCCGTTCCGATCCGAGGTTGGTCCTTCATTCTCTGAAACGCGCAAGGCAACGGGCGCGGGCACGCGTCAGTTTCGCATCACATGATGTTTGAAAATCGCGATCGCACGAAGGTATTGGGTAATGTTATACTATTAAGTAGCCCAATTCGCGCGAATGGCGGGTTCAGTGGTCTTTCGACAGGCATCCGCAAAATGAACCAGCGCACACCTGTTTGCAGGAGATCGAATGCTTACGAACCACCAGCTTGTCAGCGACGCCGCGATTGAGGTTGGGCTCACCGACCATCTTGACGGTTTGAATGACATCCACCGTCCAGGTGTCGCCGCGGTGATCTGGCAACGCCAACCCGTTCCACACGTCCAGGACTGGATCGACCGGGTTGATCCTGCCGTTCTGCCCCATATGCGCGCGATCCTCCAGCCGAATGCGGTACGTGATGCCGTCGAGGCAGCCTGTGATGGTTCGGGCCTTCCGGATGCTCCAGAGCGTGGTCGCCTCATCGATGATATCGCCACACTCTGCGACTTCTTCGCGCGATTGATGGCTGTGCCATTTGTGCGATTGCGGATGGACGTGGTTACCCACAACGCCTGCCCCAAGTTCCACATCGACGCCGTGACGGCACGGCTCATCTGCACATATCGTGGCACCGGGACACAATACGGCATCTCGACGAATGGCGCGGATCCCCGACGGGTTCTCACGGTGCCAACCGGCGACGCCATTCTGCTCCGGGGGAAATGCTGGCCCGACATGCCATCCTCCAGCCTGCTCCATCGCTCCCCTCCGATCGAGGGAACCGGCGAGACGCGCCTGATGCTCGTGGTCGACCCGGTACTTGACCCGGAAGAGGCGTATTGATGCCAACCAACCGATGGTGGGACGAAGTGCGTGCCGTCGAACGGCTCCATTGGCGACGGCAAACGGTCACTGGTGTGGTGCTCTCCGCGTCATGGACGCACAGGTCGTAATGCGCATTCCCGTGACAGTCCTGACCGGGTTCCTCGGGGCCGGGAAGACCACGTTTCTCAATCGGCTCATGTCGGAACCGGGCTTCGGCGACACGGCCGTAATCGTCAACGAGTTCGGTGAAGCCGGCATCGACGGTTCGCTTGTCGCAGGCGCTGATGAGCGTGCCTTCGACATGACCATCGGCTGTCTGTGCTGCACAGTCTCGGGTGATGTCCGGCTCACGCTTCGGCGCCTTGTCGACGAGGCGGACCGCGGTGTTGGTCCGACCTTCAGTCGTGTCGTGATCGAGACGACGGGACTCGCCGACCCTCTGCCTCTCATCCAGACCTTCATGACGTCTGATCAGACGCTGGATCGCTTTGCATTCAATGGCATCGTGACTTTGGTCGACGCCGTATACGGTGCCTATGCGATTGATCGGTTCGAGGAGGCTCGGCGGCAGATTGCCGTTGCCGATCTGCTGCTCGTGACGAAGAGCGATCTCGCGCGCGATCCCGCCTCGCGGCGCGATCTTGCAGACCTGAAGCGGATTCTCAGCGAACTGAACACAATTGCCCGCATAAGAAACGTAGGAGAAGGGACCGCAGATATGGTGTTCTCGCTGGCAGTCTCCGATCCATCCGGCAGAAAATCCAACATTGCCGAGTGGCTGCGGATTGCGGACAACACTAATGCGAAAGCACCCGGCAACGAATCGGCCCGCGAACACGATCACCATCACGACCACCGCCATGACGTCAATCAGCATGGCGATACGGCGACGGCCTTCTGCTACTCGGCCAACAACCCTCTCAGTCCATCGGCGCTTGAGAAGGCCATCAAGGAACTCCAGACGTCATTCGGGCCTGATCTCTTGCGCGTCAAAGGTCTGGTCGAGACCGCCGGGCGCCCCGAACACCCGCAGGTGGTTCACGTCGTCGGCCATGCCGCGGGTCCGTCGTGCTTTCTTGAGCGCTGGCCCGAGGGCATCGAAAGAACCCGGTTGGTTGTTATTGTCAGCGGCCTAAGACGAGAGGCTGCGCCTGAAATTCTGACAAAACATTTGCCTGAACTCAGCAAGTTCATTCCCGAGCCAGCGCGCCTTGCGATTCCCGCGTCCTGAGGTGCACGTGTTGTCGCCTGCATGACCGATCCCAATCGTTGAGGGCCGCCGAGAGCAACTCTGGAAAAGTCTCATGGCAGCAACACAATCGCACCTCCCCAACACCACTTGTGTAATGTTATACGATTACGTATTAAGCAGGCGAAACGTCGTTGAAGGCATCGCATAGCCAAGCGGGGCGCAAAAGTTCAGGCGGGGACATTGGCTGTCTTGCGCCGCCGCCGCAGCTCTACGATGCGTTGGCGCCGGCCAAGCCCGATCAAGTCACAACACTGCAATTCCTTTGGATGAGGCACCCATGTCTGCAATCGACCAACGTCTTCCCGTCACCGTACTCTCCGGATTTCTTGGGGCCGGCAAGACGACGCTCCTTAACCGCGTGCTGAACAACCGTGATGGCCGACGGGTCGCCGTCATCGTCAATGACATGTCCGAGGTGAACATCGATGCCGACCTGGTGCGCGCGGACACCGAACTCAGCCGGACCGACGAGACATTGGTGGAAATGTCGAACGGCTGCATCTGCTGCACGCTGCGCGACGACTTGCTGGCCGAAGTGCGCCGGCTCGCCGGCGAGGGGCGGTTCGACTACCTGCTGATCGAATCGACGGGAATTTCCGAACCGCTGCCCGTTGCCACCACATTTGAGTTCCGCGACGCAGAGGGCGAGAGCCTGTCGGATGTCGCCCGCCTTGACACGATGGTGACGGTCGTTGATGCGGTCAACCTGCTCAAGGACTACTCCAGCCACGACTTCCTGCAAGACCGGGGCGAGACGCTGGGGGATGAGGACGACCGGACGCTTGTTCACCTGCTGACAGACCAGATCGAATTCGCGGACGTGGTGATCCTCAACAAGGTCGACGACGCGGAGCCTCATCAGGTGGACGCAGCGCGAAAGATCATCCGCAGTCTCAACGGCGATGCCCGGATCATCGAGACCAACCACTCCGACGCACCCGCGGACGCGATCCTCGACACCGGGCTCTTCGACTTCGAGAAGGCGCACGAACATCCGATGTGGGCCAAGGAGCTCTACGGCTTCGCCGATCACGTACCGGAGACCGAAGAATACGGTGTTGCGAGCTTCGTCTACCGGGCACGTCGTCCGTTCGTGCCGGAGAAGGTGAAGGCCGTGCTGAACGGCCAGATGCCTGGCGTCATTCGCGCCAAAGGGCATTTCTGGCTTGCGACGCGGCCCGATTGGGTGGCCGAGTTCTCGCTGGCAGGCGCCTTGTCGAGCATTACGCCGCTCGGCACCTGGTGGGCTGCCGTTCCGAAAGAACGCTGGCCGGATAGTGACACCGCGCGCAAGTACATGGCTGATAACTGGGTGGAGCCCTGGGGTGACCGGAGGCAGGAGATTGTCTTCATCGGTGCCGGCATCGACTGGCCACGCCTGAAGGCACGGCTCGACGCCTGCCTTCTGCCTGAGGATCTCGCAACAGGCCCCGACGCGCTCCCTGACCTGCCTGACCCGTTCCCGATCTGGCGGCGCGCGGAGCAAGCGGCATGATCGAAACCTGAACGTCCACAGACCCGAGCCCTGGTGAGAGAAAGGAAAGCGCCATGCCGATAGCTGAATCCGAGCTGACCATGGCGCGAGAGGCTTGGGGCGACGGCCTTGTCGCAATCTCTCAGGCGTTCGAGGCGGACAAGATCGATGGCGCCCGGGTCGTCGCCAACAACGTGCTGGATAAAATCTACGGTTACGATTTGGGACCCGTTCTATTCAAGCCGACTCTGGCCAGTGGCGCCAAGACGTTTCGCCCGACCAAGAAAGGGGCGTTGTCTTACTATGTCGGCCACGATGCGGATTACCCCCTTGATGGTGGGTTCGGGATCATGGGGTGGCGCGATGTCCGGTCAGAAACAGCCGCAACCTTCATCGAAGGTGATGTTGCGATTTGGATGGGCCGGGTAAAGATGACCGACAAGAATTGTCAGATGACCAGCGTCGACAAGAGCTGGGGTTACAAAAAGGACACCGAAGGCGTGTTGCGCATCGTGCTGCATCATTCGTCTTTGCCATATCAGCCATAAGGTCATGGCCTCGGGGTTGTCTTCGGTTATGGCGCTGTCGAAGGAGGCGTCGGTATCGCTCTTGTTCGAGAAATCGTAAAGGATGCCCCGGTCCTGCTGCGCGGGACGCTTTGGCTCGAGCGCCAGAAGTTCGGCCTGCCGTATCGCTCACCGCACATCGAGCGAACCGGAGAGACGAGGTTGGTTCTTGTCCTTGATCTGGTGGAGTGTCCGGATCTCCCATCCCAACAACTCACGCATTATCCCTCACACTGAGTAGGAGACTGACTATGAAAACACGCGCCGCCATCGCATGGGAGCCAAACCGACCGCTGGAGATTGAGGAGATTGACCTTGAAGGCCCTAAGGACGGTGAGGTTCTCGTCCGGATCGTGACGACCAGCCTCTGCCATACTGATGTGTTCACCCTGTCGGGCGAAGACCCCGAAGGTCTGTTTCCCTGTATTCTCGGCCATGAGGGCTGTGGCGTGGTGGAGGAAGTGGGCAAAGGCGTTACATCGGTTGCGCCCGGAGACCATGTTATCCCGCTCTACGTCCCCGAAGACCCCGACTGCCCGTATATCAAATCGGGCAAGACCAATCTTTGCCAGACTATCCGCAAAACCCAGGGCGCAGGGTTGATGCCCGATGGGACCTCCCGCTTCTCGTACAAGGGCAAGCAGATCCTGCACTATATGGGCACCAGCACGTTCAGCGAATACACGGTTCTGCCCGAGATTTCGGTCGCCAAGATCGCCAAGGAAGCGCCCTTGGCCAAGGCGTCAGTCATGGGCTGTGCCGTTCCCACAGGCATTGGGGCCGTGCGCAACACCGCCAAGGTCGAGGCCGGCGCAACGGTCGCCGTCTTTGGTCTGGGCGCCGTCGGCATGGCTGTGATCCAGGGCGCTGTCATGAATGGCGCATCACGAATCATCGGCATCGACATCAACACGGCAAAATTCCCCCTGGCCACGGCGCTGGGCGCTACGGAATGCCTCAATCCGAAAGATCATGACGCACCGATACAGGACGTATTGGTCGAGATGACCGGGGGTGGCCTCGACTACACTTTCGAGGCTGTAGGCAATGTAGAGCTCATGCGCTCAGCACTCGAGGCGTGCCACAAGGGTTGGGGAGAATGCACCGTGATCGGTGTCGCCGGTGCAGGGCAGGAAATCGCGACGCGGCCCTTCCAACTGGTCACCGGCCGGGTCTGGCGCGGTACCGCCTTCGGCGGTGTGTTGGGACGGAGTGAGCTGCCCGGCATGGTCGACGAGTGGTTGCGCGGCGATTTCAGCGTCGATCCCTATATCACGCACCACATGACGCATGGCCAGATCAACACCGCCTTCGACTTGCTTAAGGCCGGCAAATCGATCCGATCTGTTGTCCACTTCGAGCCGAGCAAGACCATGACGATCAACACCCTGCCGGGCGAAATTGTTCCGGAATGACATGATCGCCTTGGCCTGAGGACTGTGGCCTGAGGACCTGAAGCCTGGCCTGCTGCGCCGCGTGCCGCCCGTCGGGGGAACCGGCGAGACAGGGCGCGCCCAAACGAATGCCTCACGCGACAAGAACCCCAGGGTGTCACGTCGGTTCTTTCTTGGAAGCACCCAACCGGCAAACGGGCGCGCAACAAGCCAGGCGACAGGCCTGCAATTCAAGGTCAATGGCGGAAAGGCTCTCTATACGTTAGGTTTTTCAGGAGAGATGCCTGCTTCGGCGGGCGTGCCATCGCTCGGGGTCGGCTCGCATCCATGAACACAGTGAAACGCCCATGACGCCGTTTGTCTTCAACACCACAAACTCGATCATTTTCGAACCTGGCGCGAGCCGCCGCCTCGGCGACGTGTTGGCGGGCCGTCTCGGCCCCCGGTTGCTGTTCATCACCGATCCGGGTTTGCGCCGCATCGGCCTTTGTGATGCGGCGATCGCTTCGCTTGCGGACGCTGGTGCAGAAGTCGCGATCTTTGATGCTGTCGAGGCCGATCCATCGCGTGCGACGCTGGAAGCCGCTGTCGAAGCCGGGAGAACTGTCGAGGCGACAGGAGTTATCGGCTTTGGCGGCGGATCCTCGCTCGACGTCGCTAAGCTTGCGGCGCTTTTGCTGGGCTCGGGTGAGGATCTCGACAACGCCTGGGGCGTTGCACAGGCAAAGGGGCCGCGACTGCCGCTGGCGCTCGTGCCGACAACGGCTGGCACCGGCTCCGAAGTGACGCCCGTCTCGATCATCACCGTCGGCGAGGAAGAAAAGCGCGGCGTGTCGAGCCCGATCATTCTGCCGGACGTCGCCATTCTGGATGCCGAACTGACGCTCAGCTTGCCGGCGGATATCACCGCCGCAACCGGCGTCGACGCCATGGTGCACGCTATCGAGGCGTACGCTTCGAGAAACGCCAACAACAATCCGCTCTCGCAGATGCTGGCGCGCGAGGCGCTGAGGCTGCTCGGCGCCAATATCGAGCGGGCGGTTTTTGAGGGGTCCGACCTCGAGACGCGGAGCGCCATGCTGCTGGGTTCCATGCTCGCCGGCCAGGCCTTCGCCAATTCACCGGTCGCGGCAGTGCATGCGCTGGCCTATCCGATCGGCGGAACATTCCATGTGCCGCACGGCCTGTCGAATGCACTGGTGCTGCCGCATGTGCTGCGCTTCAACGCGACGGAGGCAGCGCATCTTTACGCGGAGATCGCGGCGGACGCCTTCCCGCATCTCAATAGTGATGAAGGAAACCAGGCGGTCTGCGCCTCCTTCATCGAGGAGCTTGTCGCGCTGTCGAGCAAGCTCGGCCTCGTGACCCGGCTTCGCGATGTGTCGATCGGAGAGCAAGATCTGCCGAAGATGGCGTCGGACGCGATGAAGCAACAGCGGCTGCTGGTCAACAATCCGCGCGACGTCACCGAAGCCGACGCGCTCGCGATCTACCGCGCGGCCTGGTGACAGCCGGGAGACCTCGCGAAGAAGGCGGTGAATATCCACTCCGGACCCGTTGCGGAAGGACTCAATGTCTGGAGAGAGTTCGCGTATGCTTGAAGCGCAGACCTGAAAGGTCAACGGCTCGGGGGGAGTGCTCATGCCATTGTTCTGGCGCAACGGGTTGGCGTTTGTCGCGCTGATCGCTTCCGGACTCGCATTCATCGTACCCGCGAATGCCCAGGGCGCCACGGCAGGCGCATTCGAACGCGAGGTCTTTCGGCTGACCAATCAGGCCCGCGCGAGAGGCGCCGTCTGCGGCGGCATCCGCAGGCCGCCGACCCATCCCCTGATCTGGAATTCCGGTCTTGCCCATGCGGCACGGAAATGGAGCCGCCGCCTAGCGTCGACCGGCAAGCTTACGCATGCCGGGATGCGACAACGCATCAAGGCCGTTGGCCTCAAGGCCTGCGGCAAGCGGCTCAACTGGGGCGAGAACCTCGCCTACAACGCATCGCCGCAGCGCGTGGTTCAGCGCTGGCTGCGCAGCGCAGGCCACTGCAAGAACCTCATGAACCCGCAGTTCCGCATGGTCGGCGTCGGAATGGTGCAGAAGGGGAAACGGCAGTACTACACCCAGCTCTTTCACTCCAGCCCGGGGTGTTAGAGCCATTCAGGACTCGGCGTTCTGGTCGCCCGCGCACGCCCGCTCACCTCAAGAAACAGGTTCAGTCCCGTTTGACTGACGGTCCCTTCGGGGCAACCGCAAGCAGGGCGGTGGCCGCGCCTGCGAAAGCAAGTGTTGCAAAGGTTGTGAGCGACACGTCGTAAGAACCGGTCCAGTCATGCAGGGCTCCGGATATGAGCGGGCCCGTGGCCTGGGCGATCACCTGAATTGTGAGCGCCAGGCCTCGAATTGCGCCAAAGCTGCGACGACCGAAATAATCCGCCCAGGCAACCGGCAGCATGGTGACCAACCCACCGATCCCCGCGCCGAAAAGCGCCGCGGCGCCATAGGCCATGGCGGCGCTTTCGACTGAGTTCATGAGCAAACAGGATGAGCCGAGTGCCGCGCCCGTCAGGACCAACGACAGGCGCAAGGGCAAGCGTCGCGGCCAGAAGCCGTAGGCAAATCCGACAATTGCCGAAAACAGGGAAAAGGTGCTGACCGCGGTCGCGGCTATGGTCGGATCCAGACCGCGCTCGATCAGGAGAGGCGCCTGGTGCAGGCTCACGCCGGCCTGAACCGGATAGACGAGAAGGGTGAACAGCGACAGCAGCCAGAATGCCGGTGTCCTGATCGCGTCGCGGCGCGTGAAAGCCGGTTCGTCGGTCGATTTCGATGCCGGATTCTGGGATGCGCCTTCTTCACTCGCATGGGATTCGCCTGCGGAACCGGTCGGTTCGTGGGTATCGCCATCCGGCAGCAGGCCCAGGTCTTCGGGACGGCGCACCAGAAGCAGCCAGCATGGCAGGAGCGCCACCACCAGAACGGTCATGCCGATAACGAGCCACGAAACACGCCAGTCGCTTGCCTGCATGACGAAATGGGCAATGAGAGGCATTGCCACCAGCCCGGACATCATCGCAAGGGTCGTTATGGAGGTGACAAACGTGCGGCGCCGCACGAACCAGTTCACGATCGAGCCGTAGATTCCGATGTCGAACGGGCCCGTGAAGTTCATCCGGGCGATCGAGTAGAAGGCATAAAAAAAGAACAGGCTGTTGGTGAGGGAGAGCAGCGAGAGGGCCACGCCTGTGGTCAGCACTGCAAAACACAGGATAACGCGGGGCCCGTGGCGGTCGAGAAACGTCCCCGTTAAGGGAGAAACCAGGGCGCCCAAAATGCCGCCGATCGAAGCGGCGAGCGAAATCTCGGTCATCGACCAACGGAACGCCGTCGTCATCGGCTCGATGAAGATCGACAGCGTCGCGACCGCCGGTCCCTGGCGCGAGAACGCAGCAGCGCAAACGCACGCCAATATCACCCAGCCGTAATAAACGGGCAGCCTTGCAGCCAGGGCTCGAACCAGTCTTTCGCGCAATCGCCCGTCCTTCGCTTCTCGGAAAACCCGTTCGCGTGGCCGGTTTTACCCCTACAAACAACCGACTGGAAGCAGGCATGGACTGAACTGGAACAGGCAGATCGTGTTACCTGCGGCCCCGGAACCCGAATGGCATCTGTCGGCGCCCGGCACTCACCACACCCCTTCCTCCTGAGCGACCTGTTTGAGCAAGCTCGGGCGCGCGCTCACAATGCCGTTGACGCCGAGGCGGATCAGCCGGCGCATTTCGTCGGCCTCGTCGATCGTCCATACATGCACGGCAATATCCCTCGCATTGCACAAGGCAATGAAACGACGGGTGGGAAGGGTAATGCCGTATCCGGTTACCGGCACCTGCGCGCAGTGGCAATGGCTGCGCAGAAAGGGCAGGCCCCAGGATGCGAATTTCAGTGCCGTAACATCGCGCGGTCCGGCACCGGTGCATCCCGCGAGGCCAAGCTCCTCGCGTATGCGCCTGAGCCGGCGGTCGCTGAAGGAGGCAAGGCAGACGCGGTTCAATACATCCATCTTGCGGACAAGCGCGAGCGTCGGCTCAAGCGCAAGATCGCTCTTGATATCAATATTGAAATGCGTCTCCGGAAAGGTGACCAGCGCCTCCTCAAGCGTCATGATCGGCTCGGTTCCGCCGATCCTCGCCTGGCGCACCTCGCTGTGGGGAAGGGCGGCAACGTCGCCGTCGCCATCGGTCAAACGTGAAAGCTCATCGTCGTGGAAGACCATTGAGACGTTGTCGGCGGTCGCCTGCACGTCGGTTTCAATGTAGCGGTAACCCATGGCGACGGCGGCCGCGAAAGCGCGCTTGCTGTTTTCGGGCTCCTCCAGCTCGCCGCCGCGATGGGCGAAGGCGGCAAAGCGTGTCCCGGCAAGATAGGGATGTGAAAACTCGAACGTGGCCATGGGTTATCCTAACCGACCTGGCCCGATGTCTGTTTCCGGCACGTCGCCTTGGCGCCGGACGCGGGTGTCATCACCCGGTGCGCCGGACCGCATTGCGCTTGCAGGAGGATACTGCGTCACCGTCACTTGCAGATCGGCAATTTTCGCGGCGGCCCCTTGGGAAGGGACGCCCGCCAGTCGTCGATGATCGGCCGCAGCGTTTCGTTCGACCAGAACCTGGGAGCACCAATGGCGCGCAGGCATCGCGCGTTCCAGTACAGTCCGGCGCGCGACAGCGGCTCCCGGTTCTTCACCGCCTGCGCGACGGCGTCGATGTCGCCGGATTCGGGATAGATGTAGAGCGTCGTCGGATTGTCCTGCACCATCGCGAGAATGCGGTTGGACTCCGATGGCGACCAGGTGGTGCAGCCGTTGCTGCGCCCGCCGGTGTAGTTCACCAGATTCCCGAACGGCACATAGCCCTCTTCGTCGGCATAGGGGCTATCTGGGTTCTTGTAGCGGCACCGCCACCGCAGCAGGACGGCAGGGTGCCCGCCGATGTCCCGCTCCCTGGCGTTTGCGGTGTCGCCCTGCCCGTCAAACAGCAGGAAGGTGCGAACGAAAGGCGTCTTCTTGCCGGAGACGCGATGGTAGCCTTTGAATGAATCCCGCGTTTCGGCCGTCACATAGGCGCCGCCCGTGGTCAGGTTGGACCCTTCCGCATTGCTGAAGTTCTTCGCGCATTGCCGGCCGTTCGAGAAATTCGCGCGCCGCAGTTTTCGCCCGTTGCCATAGCCGGAATAGATCGCACGGAACGACTGCTCCGCCTCGCAGATGATGTAGAACCGGCGCCCGAGCCCGCCGCCGCGCAATGTGCTGGGGCGCGTCGCATCCATGGCGAAGTAGCAGGGATTGTTGACCGCGCCTTCGCCGACCTTCTGCCGGTAAAACGCGCGCGCGCGTTCCAGAACAATGGGTGCGATCTTGCCTTCGCCGGTGCCGACATGCGCCCGCAGCCAGGCCGGAATATCCGAAGACTGCGCCGCCGCCGACGACAGGGGCGACCCCAAAAAGGGGATAAGGATCGTGGCAGCAAGGGTCAGAAAGAGCGCTCTGGGCGGCAACGGGGGATTCTCCTGCTGAAGCGTTTTGAACACCGGCTGAGCACAAATCGCTCTGCCAAAAAGGAACATGACCTGGACGCCGGTTCAAGCCCAGATACGTAAGCTCTCCACTGTGTGGCTCACGGCAAGCTAAGGGCCATGACAGGCGAATATGTGACACCCCATCCCGTGGCCGGTCACTCTTGATTTGAGAGAAAAAATGGAGCGGGCGATGAGATTCGAACTCACGACTTCAACCTTGGCAAGGTTGCGCTCTACCCCTGAGCTACGCCCGCTGAACTGTATGGAACAGTCTGCCTGTCTCGGCAGCGCCCGTTTATCGCCCAATGCGCAGGGCAATGCAACTCCCTTGCGGGGCCCGAGCAGCTATGACTCAGCGGCCGCCTTTTCCTCCGCGTCGGCCTTGATGGCGATCCAGGTGATGGACGCGGCAAGCGCGTCCATCGCGGCAAAGATGAGCAGCGCGACGCCGGCATTGCCCATGGCCACCATGGTGCACAGGAATGCCGCCGTGACGTAGCGGGACGGAACGGTCCAGCCGAGCATGATGTCCGTCCGGGTCAGGACCGCGGCCACATAGAAGGCGCCGATGACGCCCGCGAGCACGCCGACGAACCGTACCCACATGTCGTCGCCCGCACTCAGGCCGAACAGGCCGAGCGCGAAGTGCGGAATGAGCAGGAGCGGCAGGCACACGCCGCTGATCAGGTAAAGCCCGTACATGTAGACGCTCAACTGTGCCCTGGTCATGAGATGGCCGACATTCCGCTCGGACGATGCACCACGTGCGTTTGCCTAACTCTTCAACTGTGACTATACAAACCGGCTGTCGGGCTGGAACAGATAGACGATGGGACGGATGGCCGCATCGCGAGCGCAACTGCTGGAGCGCCTCGAGGCGCTGGGGATCGAGACCACCACGGTCGAGCATCCGCCCCTGTTCACGGTCGAGCAGTCGCAAGAGCTGCGTGGCCAGATTCCCGGCGCGCACACGAAGAACCTCTTCCTGAAGTGCAAGAAGGGCACGATCTGGCTGATCGTCGCGCTCGAGGACGCGGACATCAACCTCAAGACCGTGCACAAGATCATCGGCAGCGGGCGGCTGAGCTTCGGACGCGCTGAACTGCTCGAGGAGATACTCGGCGTCTTGCCCGGCTCGGTGACGCCGTTCTCATTGATCAACGACGCCGCGCAACGGGTCTCGGTGGTGCTGGACGCCGCCATGATGGAGCACGACGTCCTCAACTTCCATCCGCTCGAAAACACGGCGACCACGACGATCTCGAACGACGGATTGCTCACATTCGTCCGCGACTGCGGTCACGAACCGAAGATACTGGATGTCAGCGCCGCCGCCGGCTAGCGCGCTGTGGCCTTATGAGTGGTTGCCAAAGCGCGGCACGCGGTTCATCTTCCCGTCAAACACCTCGAACATTCGGCCATCGTTCGCCCGACAAAGGGAAAAAGGCTATGGAAACACCAATCATAGGCAGCGCAACCGAAGGCGATGCCGCCGAGCTGATCAAGGACACCTCGACGCAGGCATTCAAGGTGGACGTCATCGACGCATCCCGCGACGTCCTGGTTCTGGTCGACTTCTGGGCGCCGTGGTGCGGGCCCTGCAAGCAACTGACGCCGGTTCTGGAAAAGGTCGTCAAGGAATCCGGTGGCACGGTTCGGCTGGTGAAGCTGAATATCGATGAGCATCCGGCAATTCCGGGTCAGATGGGAATCCAGTCGATCCCGGCCGTCTTCGCGTTCAAGGCCGGACGGCCCGTCGACGGCTTCATGGGCGCGCTGCCGGAATCCGAGATCCGGCAGTTCATCGCCCGCCATGCCGACGCCGCAGCCGAGTCCCAGTCCGACATCGACATCGCCCAGGCCGAGGCGGCGCTCGAGGCGGGAGACGTCGCGCTTGCCGCGCAGATCTTCGGAGAGATCGTCCAGGCGGACAAGAAAAACGCCCGCGCCGTTGCCGGGTTGGCCAATTGCTACGTGCAAACAGGGGATATCGAGCGCGCGGAACAGACGCTGGAGCTCTGGGACTCGGGCGGCAAAGGCGCGCCCGAAATCGACGCCGTCCGGGCCAAGCTGGACCTGGCGCGCAAGGCGGACGACGCGGGCGACGTGGCGGACCTGCGCGCGAAGATCGAGCAGGACCCATCCAACTTCCAGGCGCGCTGCGATCTGGCCATCGCGCTCAACGCCGGCGGAGACCGGGCAGGCGCGGCGGAGCAGCTTCTGGAAGTCGTTGCCGCCAGTCGCGACTGGAACGACGGCGCCGCGCGGGCGCAACTGCTTCAGTTTTTCGAGGCGTGGGGCAGCGAGGACCCGGCGACCGTCGAAGGGCGGCAGAGGCTGTCTTCCCTCTTGTTCGCGTAACAGCGCCTGACGGGGTTTAGCAGAGGAGGCATCAGCCAACCCGTGCCGGAAAACTATGTAAGAGTTGGAGACCTGCCGACCACCTTGAAGGTGTTTCCCTTGCGCGGCGTCATCCTTCTGCCGCGGTCGACACTGCCGCTTAATGTCTTCGAGCCGCGCTATCTCGCCCTGGTGAACGATGTGCTTGCGGGCGACCGGCTGATCGGCATCGTGCAACCGGAGACGGACGAGGAGGCGTCGGAATCGCCACAAGGCAAGGAGACAGGCCTGCGCATGACCGGCGGCGCCGGCCGACTGACCGCGTTTCAGGAGACCGATGACGGACGCTATCTCATTACCCTGAGCGGCATATGCCGTTTCATCATCAAGGGGGAAGAACACACCGATGCGCCCTACCGGCTCTGCTCGGTGGACTGGCAATCCTTTGCCGCGGACCTGGAACGCGGGCGCGGCGAGGACGCCGTCGACCGGGACAAGCTGCTGTCCGTGCTGAAAAGGTACCTCAAGGCCAACAAGCTCAGCGCCGACTGGGACGGTATCAACAATTCCTCCAACGAGCTCCTCGTGAACACCCTGTCGATGATTTCGCCCTACGGGCCGGAGGAGAAACAGGCGCTGCTGGAAGCGGACGATCTCAAGACCCGGGCCGAGGTGCTGGTGGCGCTTGCGGAAATGGAGCTGGCGAGCGGCGAAGGCGGGTCGGGCTCGACCCTCCAATGAGCTGCGTGTCTTGGTTTCCGGAGAAGACGTAACGGGATTGGCGAACCGATGAGCGAGAGCAGCAAGAACGCCGAGCGCGGCGAGACACCGAACAAGCCGGGCATCGACCCCAAACTCCTGGAGATCCTGGTTTGTCCGGTCACCAAGGGCCCGCTTGAATATGACCGCGACGCACAGGAACTGATTTCCCACGAGGCGGGGCTGGCCTATCCGATCCGGGACGGAATTCCGATCATGCTCGCCGACGAGGCGCGCAAGCTCGACGACACCTAGTTACGCCGCACGGCTGTACCCCTGACGGTCAGGCGGGTGACTTGCGTACGGACGCAAGGAGCCGCGGTAGCGGACGCTCGTCGATCGGGATGTGAATCAGCGCGGCAAGCAGCCCGAGCGCGACGCCGGCCCACCAGACCGGATCGTAGGAGCCGGTCTTGTCGTAGAGCCATCCGCCGAGCCAGACGCCGCTGAAACTCCCGAGCTGGTGGCTGAAAAACACGATGCCGAAAAGCGTTGCCATGAAGCGCGTTCCGAAGACCTGCCCGACGATTCCTGTGGTCAACGGCACCGTCGACAGCCAGAGAAAGCCCATGGCGATTGCAAACGCGTAGATCGTGAATTGCGTCTTGGGCGCCAGCAACAGGCACGTGATCGCCACCGCGCGCAGGAAATAGATGAGCGCGAGACTGTCCTTCTTGCTGTAGCGCTGTCCGACGGCGCCCGACATATACGCGCCGAATATGTTGCACAGGCCGACAAGCGAGATCGCGATCGCGCCGGTTTGCGGGCTGAGTCCAAGGTCCGTCACGTAAGCCGGAAAGTGCACGGTGATGAAGGCCACGTGGAACCCGCAGACAAAGAACCCGATTGTCAGCAACACGTAGCCCTTGTGCGAAAAGGCCTCATGCATGGCTTGCGAGAAGGTCTGCTCCGCCTTGGCCGCGACCTGAGCGGCCCCGGAGCGCGCCCGCGGCAACAGGAGCGCGGCCGGAATGATCGCGAGAACGGACGTGGCCAGCACCAGCAGGGCCGAATGCCAGCCATAGGCCGAGATGAGCGCCTGCGCGAACGGTGAAAACACGACCTGGCCGGCGGAACCCGCGGCGGCGCCAATGCCGAGCGCCATGGACCGTTTTTCCGGGCCGACCGCCTTGGCGATGACCGCCAGCGCCAGGGAGAAGGCCGTGAAGGCGACGCCCATGCCGGTGGTGAAGCCGGCAAACACGTGAAACGCGTTACCGGTCTCCGAGTTCGCCATGCCCCAGATGCCGAAAGAGTAGACGAGAGCGCCGCCGATGAGGATTTTTCTCGCGCCGTACTTGTCGGCAAGCATGCCGGCGACCGGCACGCCGATCCCCCACATCAGGTTCTGGATGGCGAGCGCCAGACCGAAGGTTTCGCGGGACCAGCCATTGGCCGTGGTCATCGGCTCGAGAAACAGGCCGAAGGACGAGCGCGCGCCGAAACCGACCAGGGAAATGATGCAGCCGGCAACGATGACCAGCCAGACGCTGGCCGGAAGTCCCTTCTGTGCCGGCGGACTTTCAGTGTTCATGACAACAACCTCATAGCTGCAAGGCTTGAACAAACGCCGCGGTCCGGCACAGGCGGCCTCCCTCATATAGTCCCTGTTATCGAAACTGCCAGTTGAAAGACACTGGAAGCGTGGTATATTCGTGTAATTACACTTGTGTAAATACACATATATGTCAATCGGAGATTTGCGAAATCGCGACCGAACCAGACGGATTTGCGCCAACTGCCGGGCACATGCCCGTACCGACCGAGTGTTCATGCTCGATGCTGAGGCGAACGGCGCGTCATGTAAGCCAGGCCTACGACAACGCCTTGTCGGACGTGGGTCTCAAGGCCTCGCAATTCATGGTGCTCGCGCATGTCGAGCGCACGGAAGGTCTCACGATCACTGAATTGGCACGGCAGCTCGGCCTTGACCGCACGACCCTGACACGCAACCTGCGGCCGCTCGTCGGCGCGGGCTGGATTCGGGTATCCGATGCGGCGGACAGGCGTGCCCGTGCGCTCTACCCGACGAGCAGCGGCCGCGACCTGGTGGCGCGGGCCAAGCCGCTGTGGCGCAAGGCAGAGGACGCATTTCGCGGGTCGATGGGAAAACCGGATGTCAGCGAACTGCGACGCCTTCTGGACGTGGCGCTGACCCGGAGCTAGATCTCCTGGCCTTTGAGCAGCCGTGGCAGGGTGCCGGTCAGTCCGGCCGCCTCGCGCACGAAGAACCGCTTCAGAACGGGTGCGCGGTCGACAAGGCCGAGGCCGAGAGAACGCACCGAACGCAGCGGGGCGATGTCGTTCGAGAACAGCCGGTTCATCGTATCCATGGCAAGCCCGGAAAAGGCGCTGTCGAACCGGCGCCATCGCTGGTAGCGCTCCAGAACGGGCTCCGATCCGATGTCGAGGCCGAGACGCGCCGCCTCGATCACCACTTCCGCCAGGGCGGCCACGTCGCGCAGACCGATATTGAGCCCCTGTCCGGCAAGCGGGTGGACGCCGTGGGCCGCATCGCCGACAAGCGCGAGGCGGTCCGCCACGAACGCGCGCGCCAGATGCATATCGAGCGGAAAGGCGGCCCGCGGCCCGGCGACCGAAAGCGCACCATAGAGACCGCCCATACGTTTCCTCGCCTCTTGCAGGAACGCCTCGTCGTCAAGCGCGACGATCTCGTCGGCACGCCTGCGCGATTCCGTCCAGACCAGTGAAACCCGGTCGCCCTGGAGCGGCAGGATCGCAAACGGACCGGGCGGGAGAAAATGCTGAACCGCCCGGCCATCATGCGGCCGCTCGATGCCGAGGGTGGCAACGATGCCCGACTGCGGATAGGACCAGCCGACCGATTTGATGCCGGCCTGTCGGCGCAGCGCCGACCGCCGTCCGTCCGCCGCGACCAGAAGCCTCGCCTGCACCGGCCCGCCGCCGTCCAGCCGGGCCGTGACCCCGGTCGCGCCGACGGAAAAATCCTCCACGACGTCCGGCGCCTGGAACGAGATGCCGTCCGCGGCTTCCACGCACGAAAGCAACGCGCCGCGCAGGATGTGGTTTTCGAGCATGTAGGCGGCGGGCTCCCCGTCGCCGAGCGCACCGTCAAAATGCAACAGCGATGGCCGGGCCACCGCGTCCGCCGGGCTGTCGGTGATGTCGATCTCCGTGAAGGGTTGGGCGTGCGACTGCACCTCGTCCCACACGCCCAGGGACTGGAACAGGTGCACGCTGGCGGCGGATAGTGCCGAGGCGCGGCCGTCATTGGCGGCGGCGCGGGCGATTTCAGGTGGGGTACGATCGACCACGGTGACGCGCAACGCCCCGCGCGACGATCTTGAGAGGGCCAGGGCGGCGGCCAGCCCGACAAAGCTCCCGCCGGCGATCAGGATGTCGCAGGTTTTCGGTTCCGCACGCGATTCGGCCATGGGTCTACCCGGATATTCTTGACAGCCGGCCCCGTCATCCGCCTCATGGGCGTCGCACTCCGACGAAATTTACCCAAACAGCCCGTTTTGGCAGAGGCAGCGAATGGTCAGCGCAGTCAAACGTCTCCTTTCCATACTCGATCTTGAGCAGCTCGAACACAACCTGTTTCGCGGACGCAGCCCGCAGGACGGATGGCAGCGCGTATTCGGCGGGCAGGTCATCGGCCAGGCGCTGGTGGCCGCGGAGCGTACGGTCGATGAACGCATGGCGCATTCGCTTCATGCCTATTTCATGCGGCCGGGAGATCCCGCGGTTCCGATCATCTACGAGGTCGACCGGATTCGGGACGGGCGCAGCTTCAACACGCGGCGGGTGGTCGCCATCCAGCACGGTCATGCGATTTTCTCCATGTCCGTGTCTTTTCATCTTGAGGAGCCCGGATTCGACCACCAGTCCGAGATGCCCGAGGTGCCGGATCCGGAGGATCTGGCGAGCGTCAACGAGATCAAGGAACAGTTCCTCGACCAGATGCCGCCCAACATCAAAAGATACTTCGAGCGCGAGCGGCCGATCGAACTGCGCCCCGTCGACTCGTCTCGCTTCTTCGCACCGAAAAAACGCGAGCCCCGGCAGTCCATGTGGATCCGGGCCACCGACGATCTGCCGGACGATCCGGCGCTGCATCAATGCGCGCTCGCCTATGCCTCCGACTTCTCGTTGCTCGACACCGCGCTGATCGCCCACGGACGGCTGCTGTTCGACCCGGGTCTCATGCTGGCGAGCCTTGACCATGCCATGTGGTTCCACCGTCCCTGCCGCGCCGACACCTGGCTGCTCTACACCATGGACAGCCCCGCCGCGCACGGCGCGCGCGGCTTCTGCCGGGGCAGCATCTTCACGCCTGACGGGGTGCTCGTCGCCTCGGTCGCGCAGGAAGGCCTGATCCGCGAGAGACGCGACGTGAAACCCGCCTGACGGGTTGGGCGTTTTTTAGGCGAATCGCCCCTTTTGCTGAAAATTTGTGCACATTGGCGCGCTGTTTTTGCGGCAAATCTCGCGTCTTGCTCCGAATCATCCAGCCGAATCAACGTATTGCGAATTTGTTAACGGAACTGGCACGGGCCTTGAGTCTCTCCCCTCATTCGCGAGCGATCCGCTCGGGATCTTGAACAACTGTGCGCGTCGCCATGCTGCGCAAGCGGCGGTGACGAGCGCAAGACACGGGGAGCTGACGAATGAAACTCATTACCGCCGTCATCAAGCCGTTCAAGCTGGACGAGGTGCGCGAGGCGCTGACCGAACTCGGGCTTGAGGGCATGACGGTATCCGAAGTCAAGGGCTACGGGCGGCAAAAGGGCCACACGGAGATCTATCGCGGCGCCGAGTACGCCGTGAACTTTCTGCCGAAGGTCAAGATCGAGGTGGTCGTACCGGCCAAGCTCGCCGACAAGGCAACCGAAGCAATCATCAAGGCTGCGAAGACAGGTCAGATCGGCGACGGCAAGATTTTTGTCGGACCGATCGAGAAAACCATCCGCATCCGCACGGGAGAGACAGATGCCGATGCGCTGTAGTTCGAAGGAATCAACCACTTTTCGGGGGTTTAACATGATGAGAACGCGCAACCTGCTCGCGCCGACATTGAGCCTGGCCGCCGTGCTGGCCCTGTTTGTCGACCCTGCGCTTGCGCAGCAGACGACACCAGCCGCGCAGGAGGCGGCGCCGGCCGCGGCGACGGCCGTTCCGGCGGACTCGAAATACGTTTTCAACACGCTTCTGTTCCTGATCGGCGGCTTTCTGGTCATGTGGATGGCGTGCGGCTTCGCGATGCTCGAGGCCGGCATGGTGCGTTCCAAGAACGTCGCCATGCAGTGCACCAAGAATATCGGCCTCTACTCGATTGCCGGTCTGATGTACTGGGTCGTCGGCTACAACCTGATGTATGACGGCGTCGACGGCGGTTACATCGGCTCGTTTCTGCCGAAAGTGATCCCCGATCCGGGCGCGGATGCCGGCGACTATGCCGCCGCCTCGGACTGGTTCTTCCAGATGGTGTTCTGCGCCACCGCCGCGTCAATCGTCTCGGGAACGCTCGCGGAGCGCATCAAGCTTTGGCCGTTCCTGATCTTCGTCGCCATTCTCTGCGGCTTCATCTACCCGATCCAGGGCGCCTGGAAATGGGGCGCAGGCTGGCTTCAGGACGCAGGCTTCCAGGACTTTGCCGGGTCGACGCTGGTGCATTCCACCGGTGGATGGGCGGCACTCGTCGGCGCCATCCTGCTGGGCGCACGCGCCGGGAAGTACAACAAGGACGGCACCGTCAACGCGATCCCGGGTTCGAGCATGCCGCTCGCGACGCTCGGCACCTTCATCCTGTGGCTCGGCTGGTTCGGTTTCAATGGCGGCTCCCAGCTCGCTCTGGGCTCCCTTGAAGACGCCTCGTCCGTATCGCGGATCTTCATGAACACGAACATCGCCGCGGCAGCGGGCGTGGTCGTGGCAATGATCCTGTCGCAGGTGTTCTACGGCAAGGTCGACCTGACCTTCGCGCTGAACGGCGCGCTGGCCGGACTCGTATCGATCACGGCGGAACCGCTCACACCGTCGCCGATCTGGGCGATCATCATCGGTGGCATCGGTGGCGCCATCGTCGTCTTCACCGTGCCGCTTCTCGACAAGATGAAGATCGATGACGTGGTCGGCGCCATACCGGTTCATCTCGTCGCCGGCATATGGGGAACGCTGGCCGTTCCGTTCACGAACTCGGACAGCAATTTCGGGGCCCAGATCCTGGGTATCGTGTCGATCGGCGTGTTTGTCACCGTCGCCAGCCTCATCGTCTGGATGATCCTGAAGGTGACCATCGGCATCCGTCCGACCGAGGAACAGGAAGCCAACGGCCTCGACCAGACCGAGTGCGGCATGGAGGCCTATCCTGAGTTCGGCGTCGGAAGCCAACGGATATAGGAGTTTGGGGACGGACGGCCCTCCTCCCAGATGCCGGCCCGTCCCCAATGACTGAGACAGCCCGTCGCGCCTACAGACGGGTCACGTCGCAAAAACCGGCCCGGATGCCCTGCGGCATCCGGGTCATTTTTGTGCCGGAACGATGGCAAACGCAAAAAACGGCGAAAAGTGTTAATGAGACCTTAACCTGTATGCCCCTAGATACACGGGACCCTTGACCACCCACTGCAACGGGGTCCGTGGTGTAAGTCAAAGACGGTGTCATGTCGCAGTCGAGTTCTCCCGAAAACCGCATGGAACTGCCCGTTTCGCCGTTTGCGCGGCTCGACGCCCTGCTCGACGGGCTCGAACCGGGCGGCAGCATCATAAATCTGACCATCGGCGAGCCGCGTCACCCGATGCCGGACTTTTTGATTTCGGCCCTCGCCGAAGCGGAAGCGGATTTCGGCAAATATCCCGCGATTCGGGGAACAAAGGCGTTTCGCGCCGCGGTTTCGGACTGGCTGGGACGCCGATATCCCGCGCTTGCCGGGCTTGACCGCTCGGATCTGGGCATCATTCCTCTCGCCGGAACGCGCGAAGGGCTGTTCTACGTGACGTTTCCCCTCTGCGCGCGGCGGCCGGACATCGAGAACCCCGCCATTCTCATCCCGAACCCGTTCTATCACACCTATGCGGCGGCAGGCGCATCGGGGGCCGACGTGGTCTTTCTGCCGGCCGGCGCCGAAACCGGGTTCCTTCCCGACCTCGAGGCGATCGACGAGGACCTGCTCAAGCGCACGGTGGCCCTGTTTCTCTGCACCCCGACCAACCCGCAAGGAACGGTTGCCGGCACGGATTACATCCTGCGGGCGATCGAACTGGCGCGGGCCCACGATTTTCTTGTCGTCGCCGACGAATGCTATTCGGAGATCTACACGGCAACGCCGCCACCCGGCGCACTCGAGACCGCGTGGCAGGAAACGGGCAGTCTCGCCAATGTCGTATCCATGCAGTCGCTGTCGAAGCGTTCCAATCTGCCGGGGCTGCGGGCAGGTTTCTGCACCGGCGATCCGGCATTCATCGAGGCGTTTGCCTCGTTCCGAAACGTGGTGGCGCCGCAACTGCCGGTGCCGATCCAGCATGCCTGCACCAGGATTCTGGCGGATGAGGCGCATGTGGAGGCAAACAGGGCGCTTTACCGGGAGAAATTCGACGCCGCCGACCGGATTCTCGGCAACCGCTATGGCTACCGCCGGCCCGAAGGCGGGTTTTTCCTGTGGCTCGACGTTAACGATTATGGCGGCAGCGAGGACGTCGTGAAAACCCTTTGGAAAGGCTGTGGCGTCAGACTGTTGCCGGGGACGTTTCTCGCCCGCACCGGTGCGGACGGAAAGAATCCCGGGGAAGGTTTCATACGCGTGGCGATGGTCGAGGATCTGGCGACGACCGAGGATGCGCTGACCCGCATGGTCGACACGTTGAAGTGAGAGTAGCGAGGGTCTGGGGTAAGTGGCACTGACCGGCACAAATACGGCGCGCAAGCGGCTCTTGCCGGGCGCCGTGGAGACGGGCCTGAAACGCATGACCTGGTGGGTTGCGGGGTCCGGCCTGTTCATGCTCGCGGTCGCGGCATGGGCGAGCCTGATGAGCTGGTCGATCCACGATCCGAGCCTGAACAACGCGACCCGGGGCGCACCGAGCAACTGGTTGTCGTCCTGGGGCGCCACGGTTGCCGATCTGTCGATTCAGTCGCTCGGGCTGGCTTCGATCGTGCTGTTCCTTCCACTTGCGGCATGGGGCCGGCACATCGCCCTTTGCCAGATTCCGCCGCGCGTAAAACTGCGCCTGGCCGCCTGGCCGGCCGGTGCCATTGTGCTCGCCGGCGGACTGTCGGTTCTGCCGGAGCCGGACACCTGGCCGCTGCCGAACGGGCTCGGCGGGATCGTCGGCGACCTTGCCCTCACCGCGTCGAGCTTCCTGCTTGGGCTGCTCCCGGGCGGGCTCGGCCGCGTGCTCGCCGGCGCGCTGCTGCTTGCCGCGGGAACGAGCATGGTGTTTTTCGCCTCCGGAATATCGCGGACAACGTTTGAGGTCCTGCGCGGTGCGCCACGATCCGACGGCCAGAGCTGGCTGCACCGCATTTTCAGTGCGGGAGACAGGGTCGCCGGCGGCCTTGCGGCAATCGCCGCGCGCGTGCGCAGCCGGTCAGCGCGTCACGATGAATATGCGGAAGACTTCGAGGAGGCTCCGGACCCGGTCGCGTATGAGTTCGAGCCCTCCGGCGCGGAGGCCCTGGAACCCGACGATCCGCTGCCGAAATTCCTGCGCCGCGAGCAGGAGCAGGCACACGCAGACCCGTCCGGCCGTATCGAGCCCTATTTCGCCGGTCCCCGCACGCCGCAGATGACCCCTCCGGCCGAGCGCGATCGCGCCGAGCCCGAATTCGACATGCCCGCGCCGGAGCAGCCTGCCGCCGCGGAGGCGCCGCGCGAGGTGCTCCACATTGCCCCGCGGGCCAGGGCGGTCGCGCTGGCGGCCACGTTCTCGCTGCCGCCGCTGAAGCTCCTGAAACGTGCGCCATCCTCACGCCGGAACGCCGGGATCAACAAATCGACCTTGCAGGAGAATGCGCGCCTTCTCGAGGAAGTGCTTCAGGATTTCGGCGTGAAGGGCGAAATCACCAATGTGAGCCCCGGACCGGTCGTCACCCTGTACGAGCTGGAACCGGCGCCAGGCACCAAGTCCTCGCGGGTTATCGGACTTGCCGACGATATCGCCCGTTCCATGGCGGCGATCTCGGCGCGCGTTGCCGTCATTCCAGGGCGCAACGCCATCGGTATCGAGTTGCCGAACGCCCGCCGTGAGATGGTTTTCCTGCGCGAGTTGTTCGAGGCCAACGAGTTCACGAATTCCGAGGGCGAGCTCGCCCTGGCGCTTGGCAAGAACATCGGCGGCGAGTCCGTTTTCGTGGACCTGGCGCGCATGCCGCACCTCCTGGTCGCGGGCACCACCGGTTCCGGCAAGTCGGTGGCTATCAACACGATGATCCTGTCCCTGCTGCAGCGCCTCGACCCGAGCAAGTGCAAGTTCATCATGATCGACCCGAAGATGCTGGAACTCTCCGTCTATGACGGCATTCCGCATCTCCTCGCGCCGGTCGTCACCGATCCCAAGAAGGCGGTCGTCGCGCTCAAATGGACCGTCAAGGAGATGGAGGAGCGCTACAAGCGCATGTCCAAGCTCGGGGTGCGCAACATAGGTGGCTACAACGAACGCGTACGCGAAGCGCATGAGCGGGGCGAAGCCCTGTCGCGGACCGTGCAAACCGGCTTCGACAAGGAGACCGGCGAAGCGGTCTACGAAAAGGAAGAGATGGACTACGAGCCGATGCCGTACATCGTCGTCATCGTCGATGAGATGGCGGACCTGATGATGGTGGCCGGCAAGGACATCGAGGGCGCGGTTCAGCGGCTGGCGCAAATGGCGCGTGCCGCCGGAATCCACCTGATCACCGCGACGCAGCGCCCGAGCGTCGACGTCGTCACCGGCACCATCAAGGCGAATTTCCCCACCCGCATCAGCTTCCAGGTGACATCCAAGGTCGACAGCCGGACGATCCTCGGCGAACAGGGCGCCGAACAGCTCCTCGGCCAGGGCGACATGCTCTACATGGCGGGTGGCGGGCGGATCATGCGCGTGCATGGACCCTTCGTCTCCGATGACGAGGTGGAAAAAGTGGTGCGCTTCCTGAAGAAGCAGGGCGTGCCGGAGTATCTGGAGGCGATCACCACCGACGACGAGGAGGACGGCGCTCCCGGCGCGCTGGAAGGTGACAGCGAAGCCAACAGCCTGTACGACCAGGCGGTGGCCATCGTGCTGCGCGACCGCAAGGCCTCGACCAGCTATATTCAGCGCCGGCTTTCGATCGGATACAACCGGGCGGCGACCCTGATCGAGCAGATGGAGGAAGAGGGCGTCATCTCTGCGGCCAATCACGCCGGAAAGCGCGAAATCCTTGCTGGCGAGCACGAGCAGATTTGATTGCCAAACCGGTTTTTTTGTGCGACCTCGCCAATAAGTTGACGATTTTCGTCTGAATCATTTATGCCAGTATGACGATCAGTCATTGGCAATCCGAAGGTGGCCTATCCCGTGAGTTCAAGACTTGTTCGACGTGCAGCTTTCGCATGCGCAATCAGCGCCGCTTTGTCTTTGCCGAGCCAGGCCCAGACACCGCAGACTACGCCGCCGCAAACTCCCGTTCAGCAGGCCCCCGCGCAGCAACAGGCGCCGGAACCGGTGAGCCCGTCGACGGGGTGGGCGACGGAGACAACGCCGGGAACGGGACTTCAGCAGCCGAATGTCGGGATACAGCAACCCGTGCCGGGCGAAGCGCAGCCGCCCCTGGTTCTGTCGTCCGAGCAGATTTCCCTGATCCGTCGGATCAACGAGTACCTCAACGCGCTGGACAGCCTGGAAGGCCGGTTCGTGCAGACCGATCATCGCAACGAGCGCAAGAGGGGTCGCTTCTATGTGCAGCGGCCGGGACGGTTGCGTTTCGACTATTCCGCTCCGAGCAAGCTGCGCATCGTCTCCGACGGCGAATATCTGGCCATTGAGGACCACGACCTCAAAACGGTCGACAAGTTTCCGCTCGATGCCACGCCGATTCTGCTCTTCCTGGGCGAAGACATCGATCTGCTGCGCGATTCCGTCATTCTGCAGATGAACCAGGACGAGTCGGCCGTCGCCGTCGCTCTGGTCGACAAGAGCGGCAATGCGGGCGGGCAGCTTCAGCTCTTCTTCAAGCGGCCGCAGCTTGAGTTGTATGAGTGGGTCGTCACCGATGCCCAGGGACTGGACACCCGGATTCAGCTCGCGGATCTGGTGGCCGGCGCCAAGAAGGGTGACGACTTTTTTCAGTCGTCCTCCATCGAGCTCGACAATCTGGATAATAATTAATTTTTGATCGCACGTTAACTCGGCGGTCATCATTAACGCGCCGTTTCCCTTAATTGACTAACTTTATCAATGTGTTGGGGGAAAACCGCGGTTCACGCGCCTGCACGATTCTGCAATCGGGTCAGGGCTTCGTTAATTTTTTTAACGAACAAAGATTGAAATTCCTCCCAGTCGGCATATCTGTATTTGCACAAGCGGGCGACGTCGATCTTCATCGGTAGTGCCCCCCGTCTAGCCGTAGACGCGCTCGCTTGCGCCGGTTTCCCTCCCGGCGCGCCGCGTTATCGCGGATTTGACGCCCAGCCCCCCAAGGTTGGGCGTCTTTTTTTTGCTATGATCAGCGTTCGACAACTCCAGCCTGTACCGCGAACCCGACGCCCATGAATTTCAAACTGGCCACCTGGAACATCAACTCCGTGCGCTTGCGACTCGGCCTGATCGAGCGCTTTGTCGAGATGCATCAGCCCGATGTGCTCTGCCTTCAGGAGATCAAATGCGCCAATGGCAGTTTTCCGACGAAAATGTTCCGCTCGATCGGGTTCGACCACATCGCGTTGAACGGTCAGAAGGGCTATCACGGCGTGGCGACCATTTCGCGTCTGCCGATCGAGCGCGTCGAGGCCCGTGATTTCAATGGCAGCGGCGATTCGCGGCATATCGCGGTGCGCCTCGCGGCGCCGGGCGCGGAGGATATCGAGCTGCACAATTTCTACGTTCCCGCGGGCGGCGACGTTCCCGACGTCGACGTCAATCCGAAATTCGCCCAGAAGCTCGACTATCTGCAGGCCATGGCCCGGTGGGGCGCGGCCAAGACCAATCAGGACACGAACCGGATGATCCTGGTCGGCGATTTGAACGTGGCGCCGCTCGAAACCGACGTCTGGTCCCACAAACAGTTGCTCAGGGTGGTCAGCCACACTCCGATAGAGGTGGATCACATGGAGAAGGTGCAGCACGCCCGTGACTGGGTGGATGTCATGCGGCGCCACATCCCGCCGGAAGAGAAGCTGTTCACCTGGTGGAGCTACCGCGCCAAGGACTGGCGCGCGTCAAACCGCGGCCGCCGTCTGGATCATATCTGGGTGACGCCTGCCCTCAGCCGATCCGCGGTTGATCTTCAAGTGATTGAAGAAGCGCGCGACTGGGAGAAACCATCGGACCATGTTCCGGTTCTGGCGTCTTTCGATCTGAGTGTGAAATAGCCTCGCTCAGACTGACCAGCAAGTCCTCACCCCGCGACTTATCCCGCAAAACCGAAGGCATGGCGCCGTCGGCCTCGTCCAGGTCCTGTGTCTCGGTCGCGTCTTCGTCTTTCTCGTCCCGCTCGCCCACGAATGGCAGCAATCCGGCTTCCGATGCGGACAGAGTCTCGTCGAGTTCGTGAAGGGTTCGGGCGGTCGCTCCGAGATCCTGACCGATGTTGCGCGCGAGATGCGCGGCAAGCCACGGATACTGGCGCATCAGCGTCCCGAAGGGTTCGTATGGGAATTTGAGCGCGAAACCGTCACTCATGCCGAAGGCGCTGAAGAAGTGGTGCGTTTCCACGATCATCGCCATCTCGCAGACCGTGTCAGTGGGCCCGAGCAGGTCGCCGAATTGCCGTCCGTCATCAGTGTAGAGCGCAACCTGGCCTTCGAGAATGACGAACGCACCGTCCGCCGGCATCCCGGAAACCGCCAGGGTATCGTGCATGGTGAAACGCTGAGGCTCACCCGTCTGCATGATCACCGAGAGAAACTCGCCGCCAATACCACGCAACACCGGTACACGCGCGAGCAACTCGGCTGCCGCGCCGTGCTGCATCGGCTCAAACTCCTTACAAAGTTTGACTACGCAGTACTGGAATAGACTCTGGGAGACGCAATACATGCCCCGAATGGGTTAAAACACCATAACGTGACTCGGGGGGTGGAGCGCAACAGTTTTATGGCATCAGCTTGTAGCCGCCCATTTCCGTAAGCAGCAGTTCGGCGTTGGAGGGGTCTTTTTCGATTTTCTGCCGCAGGCGGTAGATGTGGGTCTCGAGCGTGTGGGTCGTCACACCGGCGTTGTAGCCCCACACCTCGTGCAGCAGGACCTCCCGCGTCACCACTTTCTCGCCCGCGCGGTACAGGTATTTCAGGATCGAGGTCTCTTTTTCCGTCAGCCTGACCTTGGAACCGGTTCCGTCGACCAGCGTCTTGGTTGCCGGGCGGAACGTGTAGGGGCCGATGGTGAAGACCGCATCCTCGCTCTGCTCGTGCTGGCGCAACTGGGCGCGGACACGGGCCAGGAGCACGGAGAAGCGGAACGGCTTGGTCACGTAGTCGTTCGCCCCCGATTCGAGGCCGAGGATCATGTCCGCGTCGGAATCCTGGCCGGTGAGCATGATGATGGGGCTCTTGAAGCCGTTTTTCCGCAGGACCTTGCAGGTTTCACGGCCATCCATGTCGGGCAGGCCGACATCGAGGAGAATCAGATCGATATGCTCCGACTTGGCGAGGTCGAGCCCGCCCGAGGCGGTATCGGCCACCTGGGAATCGAATTCGTCGTGCAAAGCGAACTGTTCGCTGAGCGAATCCCGCAAATCATCATCGTCGTCAATTATGAGAATTTTCCGCGCTGTGCTCATGATGTGGCTCTTCGGCGTGCCTTGCTGATCGGTTTGAAGCCTCGCATCGTTCGATGCCAATTTGTGACAGTGTCAACTTGCCTATCTACGCTCTGGGGTAAACATGAAGAGGCATAAAAAACAGTCAAGAGTCCGTGAACTGACGACTTTCGCGGTGCGGACCCGTCCGGGGCATCGCAACCAGGGCACAATCACCATGGGCGGGCGTTCGTTTCCGTGTGCGCTCGGGCGGACCGGCATTCGCGCCGTGAAGCGTGAAGGTGACGGCGCAACGCCTCTCGGACGCTGGCAATTCGAACGCGTGCTCTTTCGTTCCGATCGCGGCGGCCGCCCAAGAACCCGGCTCCCGGTGCTTGCCATCCGCAAATCGGACGGCTGGTGCGATTCGCCGGTCGATCGAAACTACAACAGGTCCGTCCGCCTGCCATATCCCGCCAGTTGCGAGTCGCTCTGGCGTGATGACATAGTATATAACATTGTTATCATTCTGAACCACAACCTGCGGCCGCGGGTGCGCGGTCGCGGAAGTGCGATCTTCGCGCATATCGCCCGCCGGGACCTGTCACCGACGGACGGATGCATCGCCATGCGAGCCCGTGACCTGCGGTTGATTCTGCAAGCGGTCCGGTCCCGGGCGCAATTTGCCGTGCTTGGGTGACGCCCGAGCGCTTTCAGGCGGCGGGTCGCGTGGCGCGCGGCCCGAAAATGGCCGTTCCGACGCGGACATAGGTGGCACCGAACGCGATTGCCGTCTCGAAATCCGCGCTCATGCCCATCGAGAGCTCCTTGAGCCCATTTCTGTCCGCAAGCTTCTGCAACAGCGCGAAATGCAGGGCCGGCTCCTCGTCGATCGGGGGAATGCACATCAGGCCTTCGATCCGTAGCCCGTGATCGTCCGCGCAGCTCTTGAGAAAATCATCGAGATCCGCCGGCAGAACGCCCGCTTTCTGGGCCTCTTCGCCCGTGTTGACCTGCACCAGCAGACGCGGGCGCCGGTTCTGCGCCGTCATCTCCTTTTTGACCGCCGCGGCGATCTTCGGGCGGTCAATGGTGTGGATCACGTCGAACAGTGCCACGGCGTCGCGCGCCTTGTTCGACTGCAGCGGGCCGATCAGGTGCAACTCGAGTCCCGCATGATCGGCCTTGAGCGCCGGCCACTTGCCCTGGGCCTCCTGAACGCGGTTTTCCCCGAACAACGCGTGGCCCGCGGCGATAACCGGCTCGATGCGGTCCGGCCCGAACGTCTTTGACACGGCAATGAGATGGATGTCCCGGTCGTCACGCCCCGCCCGCCCGGCGGCTTCGGCGATCCGTGCCTCGACCGCGTCGATCCGGTCTCTGACCGAGGACGATTCGATATCGGAAACGGTGGGGTCCATGACTTCAATCCAACGCTTCAATCCGGGCCGACACGCCGCTCGCTTGTAAGTTGCGTGGAGAGGCGCGACACCATAATCGGTCCGCGTCACGCCAGCGTCTTGACCGGCTCCGGCTTTTTGACCACAACGGCGCGGAAACACGCTACGCGATAAAGGAAAACGGACCATGGCGCAATCGCGCTACAACCCGCGGGATCGCGAAACGCACTGGCAGAGCGTCTGGGCCGACAAAGACCTGTTTCGTGCGAAGGATGATGATCCCGGCGAGAAGTACTACGTCCTGGAGATGTTCCCCTACCCGTCCGGTCGCATCCACATGGGCCATGTGCGCAACTACACCATGGGCGACGTGGTCGCGCGGTACAAGCGCGCCATGGGATTCAACGTCCTTCACCCGATGGGATGGGATTCCTTCGGCATGCCGGCGGAAAACGCCGCAATCCAGCGGGGCGTTCATCCCCGCGAGTGGACCTATGCCAATATCGACGCCATGCGCGGCCAGCTCAAGGCGCTCGGCCTGTCGCTCGACTGGAGCCGCGAATTGGCGACCAGCGACCCGGAATACTATGCCCAGGAACAGCGCCTGTTCCTGGATTTCCTGGAGAACGGCCTCGTCTCGCGCCACACCGCCAAGGTCAACTGGGACCCGGTTGACCAGACCGTGCTCGCCAACGAACAGGTGATCGACGGCAAGGGCTGGCGTTCCGGCGCCGAGGTCGAGCAGCGTGAACTGACCCAGTGGTTTCTGAACATCTCTGACATGTCCGAGGAACTGCTGGATGCGCTCGACGGCCTGGAGCGCTGGCCGGACAAGGTGCGCACCATGCAGCGCAACTGGATCGGGCGCTCGGAAGGGCTGCAGTTCAGGCTGGACCTCGTCGATGACACCAACGCGCCCGCGGGCGAGCTTGAAGTGTTTTCCACGCGGCACGACACGATCTTCGGCATGACCTTCTGTGCCGTCTCGGTCGATCATCCGCTGGCCCAGCAGGCGGCCGAGAACGACGCCGCACTTGCCGAGTACATCGAGGAGGTGCGGCGCATCGGCACCACGGAAGAGGCCCTGGAAAAGGCCGAAAAGACCGGCCATGACCTCGGCCTGCGCGTGGTGCATCCGTTTGTCGAAGGCAAGACCGTGCCCGTATTCGTCGCCAACTTCGTGCTCATGTCATACGGCACCGGTGCCATTTTCGGCTGTCCAGGTCACGACCAGCGCGATTTCGACTTCTGCAAGGCGCTGGACATCGACATCATTCCCGTCGTCGCGCCGGCGGATCTGAAGGGCGAGGCGCTGGCGGGCTATGTGAGCGACTACTCCGGGCGTGAAGAGATCTACGACGGTGACGGTGTCCTCATCAATTCCGAGTTCCTCGACGGGCTCGACATCCCGGCGGCGAAGGAGGAAATCGCGAAGCGGTTCGAGGCCGCGGGCAAGGGCGAGCGCAAGGTCAACTACCGTTTGCGTGACTGGGGCGTGTCGCGGCAGCGCTATTGGGGCTGCCCGATCCCGGTCATTCACTGCCCGACATGCGGGGTCGTGCCGGTTCCGGACGCGGATCTGCCCGTCGAGCTGCCCGACGACGTGACCTTCGACAAGCCCGGAAATCCGCTCGACCATCACCCGACATGGAAGAACGTCGCCTGTCCGAAATGCGGCCAGGACGCAGTCCGCGAAACGGACACGTTCGACACATTCGTCGATTCCTCCTGGTACTTCGCGCGTTTCTGCTCGCCCCGCGCGGAGACGCCGACCGTCCGCGAGCTGGTCGATTCGTGGCTGCCGGTGGATCAGTATATCGGCGGCATCGAGCACGCCATTCTGCATCTGCTCTATTCGCGCTTCTTCACGCGGGCAATGAAGGCCACGGGCCATGTGGGGCTCAAGGAACCGTTCGCCGGGCTGTTCACGCAGGGCATGGTGAACCACGAAACCTACAAGCTCGAGGACGGGTCGTGGGTCATGCCGTCCGACGTCCGGATCGAGGGCGAAGGCGCGGCGCGCAAGGCCATGCATGTGGAGACCGGCGCGCCCGTCCGGATCGGTCCGGTCGAAAAGATGTCCAAGTCGAAACACAACACCGTCGACCCGGAGGATATCATCGGCCACTACGGCGCCGACACCATCCGCTGGTTCATGCTCTCCGACTCCCCGCCCGAGCGCGACGTCCAGTGGACCGAAGCGGGCGTGGAAGGCGCCTGGCGTCTCGTGCAGCGCCTGTGGCGTCTGGTGACGGATCTGGCGCCCCGCGCCGGCGCGGCCGGCGCCGGGAAACCGGCCACATTCGGCGAGGATGCACTGGCCCTGCGGCGCGCCACCCACAAGGCGCTCAACGAGGTGTCGAAGGATATCGAGGCGCTCCGGTTCAACCGGGCGGTGGCGCATATCTACGAGTTTGCGAACACGCTGTCGGCGCTGCCGGAAAGCGAAGACGAGGACTTTGCCTGGGCCCTGCGCGAGGCGCTCGAGACGCTGATTGTGCTTTTCGGCCCAATGATGCCGCATTTGGGGGAAGAATGCTGGAAAGAGCTGGGGGCAAGCGACGTGCTGCTGACCGAGACTGCGTGGCCCAGGGTCGAACCCGAGCTGCTGGTCGAAGACACGGTGACGATTGCCGTGCAGGTGAACGGCAAGCGGCGCGATGAATTGACGGTTGCGCGCGACGCCCCGAAAGAGGATATTGAAGCGGCGGCGCTCAGGCTGGAGAACGTCCTGCGCGCCATTGAGGGACGGGACATCAAGAAGGTCATTGTTGTTCCGCAAAGGATCGTAAATGTCGTCGCCTGAAAACGCGCGCAAGGGCGCTTTGCACAGCCGCCGGAAGGCGCTGGCGCTGATCGGTTCGGCACTGCTGGCCGCGCCAATCGCGTCTGCGTGCCAGCCGCTCTACGGTTCGACACCGGGCGGCGCCCGGCTTAAGGACGTCATGGCCGGCATCGACATCACGCCCATTCCGGGCCGGGTCGGCCAGAGGTTGCGCAACGAGCTCATTTTCACGACGACCGGCGGGGGACGGCCCGCGGAATCGCGTTACCGTCTCGATATCTCCATTCGCGAATCGCTGACCAAGACCCTGGTCAGCACCACGGGTGACGCGCGCGGCGAGATCTACCTTCTCGAAGCGCGCTACAAGCTCATCAGTGTTTCCGACAAGAAGGTCCTTCTCGAGGGCAAGGGCGTCGGACGCGCGGCATATGACCGTTTCGATCCGATCTTCGCCAATGTCCGCGCGCGCAGGGATGCGGAGAACCGCGCGGCGCGTACGGTCGCGGAGACGATCCGAACGGGAGTTGCGGGCTATCTCTCCGGACAGGCCTGAAAACCGCGCTCACGGCCAACCTATGGCGGCGTGAGGCATGGTTGCGCTCAAGGCGGCACAAACCCTCTCCTTCATCGAGAAGCCTGACCCGAGTTTCCTCGCGGCCCTTGTCTACGGTCCCGAGCCGGCGCTTGTCGCCGAGCGGGCGGGCGACCTCACGCGAGGCTTTGCGAAGCTGAGCGAGCCGGCGGCCGAAGTCGTCCGCCTGGATGACCGCGATCTTGCCGAGGACCCGGACCGGCTTGCGGTGGAGCTTCAGACCCTCTCCATGTTCGCCGAACGCCGGGTCGTTCACGTCAAGGCCGAGCGGCGGCTCAAACCGGAAGATCTCGCCGTGCTGATCGATGCGGGTCTTGCCGCCACCCTGATTGTCGAAGCGGGCAACCTGCGTCCCTCATCGAAGCTGCGCAAACTGTTCGAGACGAACAAGCAGGCCGTCGCGCTGCCATGCTACGCCAATCCCGGAAAGGACATCACCCGCGTCATCGCCCGGGAACTCGGCGCGCGGAACCTGCAGGTCTCGGGCGACGTGCGCGCCTATCTCGAGAGCCGGCTTGGCGCGGACGCGGCGCTGGCGCGAACGGAATGCGCCAAGCTTGCCACATATGCCGGGGATGGCGGTTCGATCACGGCCGAGGACGTGAACGCCATTGTCGGCGACCTGGGTGCCGGGATGCTCGACTCCCTGACGGCGGCGGTCGCGGAAGGAAAGACGCGGGCGGCGCTTGCGCAACTCGACGCCCTGCTCGCGGGCGGAGCGGCGCCGGCCATGGTGCTGGCGGGGCTGAGCCGCCACTTTCAACGCCTGCACCGGCTTTGCGCGGCGGTCGAGGCCGGGGAAACCGCGTCCCACGCGGCCGGACAATTCCGGCCGCCGCTTCACTTCCGCCAGCGCGACGCCCTCCTGCTCCATGCCCGAAAGTGGAGCGAACGGACCGCGGCGCACGCCCTTTCACGCGTTCAGGAGACGACGCGCGATACACGAACGACGCCCGCGCTGGAACGCGAGCTGACGAGCCATCTCATCGTGGAGTTGTCTTCTTAAAACATTGATATTAATCACTATTTTTGCTTGAGCAGGCGCGTCCGCAAGTCTTCGAACTGCTCCAGCGTCGTATAGGCGATGCGCAGCTCGCCCTTCTCGCCCTTGCCGGACCTGATCTCGACACCCAGGCCCAGCGCATCGCTCAGCTCACGTTCGGCGGCACGGGTGTTGGCATCCTTCATCACCTTCTTCGGCTTGCCGGATTTGCCGCCGTCGTTTTTGCGCTGGACCATCGCTTCGACGGCCCGCACGCTGAGTCCGCGCCGCACGATGTCGCGGGCAACCTGCTCCGGGAAGGCAAGGCCGACCAGTGCCCGCGCATGTCCGGCGCTCAGCTCGCCGCTGCGAACGAGCGCCTGGACGGGCTCGGGCAGCCTGAGCAGGCGCAGCGTGTTGGTCAGGTGGCTGCGGCTCTTGCCGACGATGCCTGCGAGATCCTCCTGGGTGTATTTGTACGTCTTGATGAGCTTCTGGTAGCCCGCCGCCTCTTCCATGGCGTTCAGATCGGTCCTCTGAACGTTCTCGATGATGGCGAGCTCGAGCGCCTGCTGATCGGTGAGCTCGCGCACAATGACCGGAATCTCGTGAAGGCCTGCCGTCTGCGCCGCCCGCCAGCGGCGTTCGCCGGCGATGATCTCGAAACCTCCGGACCCCTCCCCGCCGTCGGCGGGCCGCACGATGATCGGTTGAACCACCCCGCGCATGCGGATCGAGTCGGCGAGCTCCTGCAGGTCCTCAGGGGAAAACGCAGCCCGCGGATTGAGCGGACTGGGCTGCACCGCTTCGATGGCGACGGTGCGCAGACCTTCGATGCTGGTGACGGCGGCAACGCTCGTCTCTTCGTTGATGAGGCTGGCGAGTCCCCGCCCCAGCCGCCGTTTCGCTGCTGCCATGTCTGTGTCCCCTAGGCCGCCTCGAGGCCGCGCTCGCGGCGGATCAGTTCCTTGGCGACGGCGATATAGGCCTGGCTGCCCTTGCAGGCCATGTCATAGACGAGCACCGGCAGACCGTGCGACGGCGCCTCGGAGATGGTGACGTTGCGTGGAATCGTGTTGGAATAGACCGTCTTTCCGAGATAGGCGCGCACATCCTCCTCGACCTGTTGCGTCAGGACCTGCCGTCCGTCATGCATGGTGAGAATCACGCCTTGTATCGTCAGATTGGGGTTCAGATGGTCGCGGACCTGCTCGATCGTATCGACCAGCAGGCTCAACCCTTCCAGCGCGAAAAACTCGCATTGCAACGGCACGATCACCGCATCCGCGGCGGATAATGCGTTCAGGGTCAGGACGTTCAGCGAGGGCGGGCAATCGATCAGGACATATGTCGGCGTCTCGCCATTGCCCACCTCGTTTGCCGCCGCGTGTGCCTGGAGCGCGTCGCGGAGCGCAAAATTACGGCTATGCCGGGTGTTCGGATCGCGTTCCACCGCCATCAGGTCGACATGAGCGGGAACGACGGTCATCCGCTCGATGGTCGTCGGCCGTTGCGCTTGCGCGATCGTCGCCTCGCCCAGCAGAACCTCAAGCGTCGACGGCGTGCGCGCCTCCACGGACTTGGAAATTCCCAGTCCCGTGCTCGCATTGCCTTGCGGATCCATATCCACCACGAGAACATGCTCGCCGATGGACGCGAGCGCAGTCCCGAGATTAATCGCGGTCGTGGTTTTGCCGACGCCTCCCTTCTGATTGGCAATGGCCAGGACACGCGGCTTGGATGCGTCTTTAGGCGTCCGTCCCTTCCACATGATCCGATTCCCTTCGTCGCAAATCACTCAGCTCAACGACCCACGCCTTTGCCTGCGTTACGCTTGGATACAGATTTGCCCGAACACGCCAGCCTTCCCTCGCGGCGTCCAACTCGGCCCTGGCCCGATTCCCTTTGAGGAACAGTCCCCGCGTGGTTCGTCCAAAAAAAGGCGCCGAGAGCTGCAGCAGCTTCGGGAGCGGCGCGAAGGCGCGCGCGGTGATGCAATCGACACCAATCAATCTATCGTCGCCCCAAAGGCTTTCAACGCGCGAGTGATGTATTTCCACAGAACACCCGGTTTCGCGCACAACTTCATGCAGAAACGCGCATTTCCGTGCGTTGCTTTCGACCAGATGAACACGACCATCCTCCCGATTCGCTCGGCAAATCGCAACCACCAATCCGGGAAATCCCGCGCCCGACCCCAAATCAAGCCAGCGTGCGGCGTCGGGTGCGTATTTCAGAAGCTGCGCGGAATCGGCGAAATGGCGGTGCCAGACCTGGTCGAGTGTCGCCGGCGACACGAGGTTCGTGCCCATTTGCCAGCGCCGAAGCAGCCGCGCATAGGTCTCAAGGCGCGCGATGGTTTCACGTGAAACATCGAATACGGCGGCAAACGTCTCCGGTGTGTCGATCAGCGGCAAGTCCGGCTTCGCCGTGCCGGGTTCAGGCCGACTTCCGGGCCGAGTTTTTTTTGACATGTGCGGCAAGCAACATCAGCGCGGCCGGCGTAATCCCGTCAATCCGCGACGCATGCGCCAGGGTTGCCGGCCGGCGGGCCTCCAGTTTCTGGCGGATTTCCGTGGAAAGCCCGGCGATGCGGCCATAATCGAACCCGCTCGGGATCGCCGCCGCTTCGTCCTTGCGGTAGGCGGCGATATCGGCCTCCTGCCGCGCCAGATAGACGGCATAGCGCGCGTCGGTCTCCAGTTGTGCGCCGATGGCCGGCGGGATGCGCTCGATCTCGGGCCAGATGCGTTTCACCGCCTGCAGGTCGATGCCCGGATAGGACAGCAGCTCGAAAGCGGTGCGGCGGCGCCCGTCCTGGTTGACATTGAGCCCGGCTCGCGCGGCCGCGTTGGGCGTGACGTCGAGCCTGTCCAGCAGCGAACGCCCGGCCTGCAGCGCCTTGGACTTCGCGGCGAACGCAGCGCGCCGTTCCGCACCCACACAGCCGACCCGCATGCCGATCGGCGTCAGCCGCTGGTCGGCGTTGTCGGCGCGCAGCTTCAGCCGGTACTCCGCGCGCGAGGTGAACATCCGGTAGGGTTCGGTCACGCCGCGGGTGACCAGATCGTCGATCATCACCCCGAGATAGGCGTCGGCGCGGCTGACCGTGAACGTCTCGCGGTTTCCCGAAACCGCCAGCGCCGCGTTCATCCCGGCGATCAGGCCTTGTGCCGCCGCCTCCTCATACCCGGTCGTGCCGTTGATCTGGCCGGCCAGGAAAAGTCCGGACAGCCGCTTGACCTCGAGCGTGGGATTGAGTTCGCGCGGGTCGACGTAATCATATTCGATGGCATAGCCCGGCTGGAGCACTTTCGCGGCCTCAAGTCCCGGGATCGTCCGCAGGAACGCGTGCTGGACGGTCTCGGGCAGGGACGTGGAAATGCCGTTCGGGTAGACCGTATGGTCGTCGAGACCTTCCGGCTCGAGAAAGATCTGGTGGGCCTCGCGCTCCCTGAACCGCACCACCTTGTCCTCGATGGAGGGGCAGTAGCGCGGGCCCGTGCTCTCGATCTGGCCCGAATAAATCGGCGCATTTCCAAGGTTTTCTTCGATGATTCCGTGGGTTTTCGTGTTGGTGAAGGTGATGTGGCAACACACCTGCGGGCGCGTGATCTCCTCGGTGAGAAACGAAAACGGCACCGGCGGCACATCGCCATGCTGAACGGCGAGACCGTCCCACCCGATGGTGCGCCCGTTGAGGCGCGGCGGGGTTCCGGTCTTCAGACGGCCCATGGCAAGCCCCATGTCGTAGAGCCGATCGGACAGTTTCAGGGCAGGGGCCTCGCCCATCCGCCCGGCGGGAATCTTCCGGGCGCCGATGTGAATGAGCCCGTTAAGGAACGTGCCGGTCGTAAGAACCACCGCCCCGGCGCGGAGCGTCTCGCCGTCGGCGGTCACCACGCCGCCCACCATGCCATTCTCGACCACGAGATCCTCAACCCCGGCTTCGATCACCGTCAGTCCCGACGTGCCGCGAATGGCATCCTGCATTGCTTCGCGGTAGAGCTTGCGGTCCGCCTGCGCGCGCGGACCCTGGACCGCCGCCCCCTTGGACCGGTTCAGCACCCGGAACTGGATGCCGCCCGCATCGGCGACACGTCCCATCAACCCGTCCAGCGCGTCAATCTCCCGGACCAGGTGGCCCTTGCCGAGGCCGCCGATTGCCGGGTTACACGACATCTCGCCGATGGTCGAAAACGCATGGGTGACAAGTGCCGTCGCCGCGCCGAGGCGCGCCGCGGCCGCCGCCGCCTCGCATCCCGCGTGGCCGCCGCCGATCACGATCACATCGAATCTGTCGCGTCCCTTGGTCATGGGTGCGATGATCTAACGGGTTCAACCGGTCGCGTCAAAGGCTGGAGCTTTTCACTACCGGAGTGTTTCACGTGAAACGTTATTTGCCGATGCAGAATCCGGCAAAGACGCGGTCGAGAACGTCCTCCACATCCACACGGCCCGACAGCCGGCCGAGCGCATGGGCGGCGAGGCGCAGGTCCTCGGCGCGGAGCTCCACCTCGAGAGGCTCGCCGTCGAGAAAGGCCTGCAACGCGTCCCTGCAGGCCTCCAGTTCCCGGCGCTGACGCTCCCGCGTGACCAGAGCGGGCTCGCCGCCGCCCATGGCATGCGCCGCATCCGTGGCCAGCCCGGCAATCAATGCCTCCAGACCGGCGCCAGTCTTGGCCGAGATCGTGACCACATCCTCGGCCGGAACGTCTGCCGGCGCCTCGAGATCGATCTTGTTCAGAACCACGACCACCCGAACCCCGGCGGATCCCAGATCGTCCGGCAACCGCCATTGCGGCGCGGTTGCATCAACCAGCCAAAGAACCAGGTCGGCGTCACGGGCGCGCATGACGGTTCGGCGCATGCCCTCGCGCTCAACCGCCCCGGTGGTCTCACGCAGACCCGCGGTGTCGATCAGGGTCACCGGGTAGCCACCGAGATCGAGGTGCACCTCGATGACGTCGCGGGTCGTTCCCGGTTCCCGCGACACGATGGCCACGTCGCGGTCGGCGAGGGCGTTCAACAGGCTCGACTTGCCGGCGTTCGGCGGACCCGCCAGCACCACTTGCAATCCGTCGCGCAGACGTTCGCCGCGCCGGGCACTTTCCAGATGCTGGGTGATCGAAGCGAGCATGCCCTCAACGATCGGGCGCGCCCTTGTCTCGATCAGCTCGGGCACATCCGCCTCATCGGAAAAGTCGAGCGCCGCCTCGACAAAGGACATGGCGCGGATGATCTCGTCGCGCCATCCGTCGGCGCTCCGGCGCAGACCGCCGCCGGACTGACGCAGCGCCTGCAAGCGTTGCGCCTGGGTCTCAGCGTCGATCAGATCGGCGAGCCCCTCCGCTTCCGTCAGATCGAGCTTGCCGTTCTCGAACGCGCGCCGGGTGAACTCACCGGCGTCGGCGGGACGCAGGCCCTGCATGCTACCGAGCGCGCCCAGTACACCGGCAATGACCGCGGGTCCGCCATGGACGTGAAGCTCGACCGTGTCCTCACCAGTGAAGCTCGCTGGCCCCGTGAACAGGAGCGCCAGCGCATTGTCGAGCTTCTGTTGTGTACCGGGATCGCGCAGACTCACGCGCTTTGCCTGGCGCGGTTCGATGACAACGCCGGCCAGCGTGCGCAGCGCCGTCTTGCTGCGTGGCCCGGAGACACGGATGACGGCAACGCCGGCGCGGCCACGGCCGCTGGAGAGTGCAAAGATCGTGTCCGGACTGGAAGACTGGCTCATGGGCTCGCTCCCGCCGCCCAATCAGATGCAAACCGATTTCCTAAAAATAATATATATTACAATAGCTTAGCGGAAATCAGCTATGTCTGCATGGAGTCGAAGAACTCGTCGTTGTTCTTCGTCTGCTTGAGCTTGTCGAGCAGAAACTCGATGCCGTCCATGGTGCCCATCGGGTTGAGGATACGGCGCAGAACGTACATCTTCTTGAGCTGATCGGGCGGAACCAGGAGCTCTTCCTTGCGCGTTCCGGACTTGGCGATCTCGATTGCCGGGAAGACGCGCTTGTCGGCGACCTTGCGGTCGAGAACGAGCTCGGAGTTGCCGGTGCCCTTGAACTCCTCGAAGATGACCTCGTCCATGCGGCTGCCGGTATCGATCAGCGCCGTCGCGATGATGGTGAGTGATCCGCCTTCCTCGATGTTCCGAGCCGCGCCGAAGAAACGCTTCGGGCGTTGCAGCGCGTTGGCGTCGACACCGCCTGTCAGCACCTTGCCGGACGACGGCACGACGGTGTTGTAGGCACGTCCGAGGCGTGTGATCGAGTCGAGCAGGATCACGACGTCGCGCTTGTGCTCGACCAGCCGCTTGGCCTTCTCGATCACCATCTCCGCGACTTGGACGTGGCGCGAGGCCGGTTCGTCGAAGGTCGACGAGATCACCTCGCCGTTGACCGAGCGCTGCATGTCGGTGACTTCCTCCGGGCGCTCGTCGATCAACAGCACGATCAGGAAGCACTCCGGATGATTGCCGGTGATTGAGTGGGCGATATTCTGAAGGATCATCGTCTTGCCGGTCCGCGGCGGCGCCACGATCAGGCCACGCTGCCCCTTGCCGAGCGGCGAGACGATGTCGATGACCCGTGCGCTCGCGTCCTTCTTCGTCGGATCGTCCAGCTCCATCTTCAGCCATTCGTCGGGATAGAGCGGCGTCAGGTTGTCGAAGTGAACCTTGTGCTTGATCTTCTCCGGGTCATCGAAATTGATCTTGTTGACCTTGAGCAAGGCGAAATAGCGTTCCCCGTCCTTGGGACTACGGATCTGCCCCTCGACGGTATCGCCGGTGCGCAGACCGAAACGGCGAATCTGACTGGGGCTCACATAGATGTCGTCCGGACCGGCGAGGTAGTTGGCGTCCGGCGAGCGCAGGAAGCCGAAACCGTCCTGCAGCACCTCCACCACGCCCGTTCCGGTGATGTCGATTTCCCGCGCCGCGAGCTGTTTGAGAATCGCGAACATGAGCTCCTGCTTGCGCATGGTGCTCGCGTTCTCGACGTCGACTTCCTCGGCAAAGCTCAACAGCTCTGTCGGTGATTTCGTCTTCAGCTCTTGAAGTTTCATTTCCTGCATCCGGTCCACTCCGAACTGGCCCTGTAGGTGATGGGAAGCGATGCAGCCCCGCTATGCTCCTGTGCCCTTCCTCGAAGGTTTCTGTGCCTGCTGTCGTGCGCCGGATACACCGGTTCTGTCACGTCTGAAGGCGGGGAGTCTTTCGTGCTGCTGATTGGATCGGGCGCCGATCAAGGCACCAAAAGAATATAACTCGACTCGCTATATAGCAGAACTGGATTGCGTTTGAAAGTGGCTTGCCCGGAGCGGGAAGCTAAAACGGCTTCACGATGACGAGAATAACGATCGCGATCATCAGCACCGTCGGCACCTCGTTCATGAAACGGAAAAACCGCGCCGGTTTGGTGTTGCGGTCCGCCTCGAAATCCTTGCGCCACTTGCCCAGAGCCATGTGGAATCCGGTCAGCACGATCACCAGGGTGAGCTTGGCGTGGAACCAGAAATCGGCACTCATCTCGATGACGCCTTCGCCGAATGCCAGCCACAGCCCGAGCACCCAGCTCACGATCATCGCCGGGTTCATGATCAGCTTGAGCAGGCGCCGCTCCATGACCTTGAACGTCTCCGACACCTGCGAGCCCTTCTCGGCGTCGGCGTGATAGACGAACAGCCTCGGCAGATACAACAGTCCCGCCATCCAGGCGATGATGGCGATCACATGGAACGACTTCAGAAACAGATAGGTCATTGGCGGATTTGCCTCACCAGTTCGGCGACATGCTCCGGCGGGGTCTGCGGGACGATGCCGTGGCCGAGATTGAAAATGAACGGTCCGCCGGACAACGCCTCCAGGATTTCATCGACGCGGCGTCTGAGCGCATCGCCGCCACTGACCAGCAACAGCGGATCGAGGTTCCCCTGAACGGTCGTATCGGGCTGCAGTTGATCGCGCATGAAGGCGAGGGGCAGCGAAGTGTCGCAGCTCACGCCGTCAACCTTCGTCTGTTCGACGAAGCTGGTGTAGAGCGGTCCGACCGCACGCGGAAAACCGATGACCGGAATGCCCGGTGCCCGCTGCCGCACCCCCTCGACAATGCGTTTTGCCGGATCGACGCACCAGCGTGCGAACTCGGTCTCCGGAAGGTTGCCCGCCCAACTGTCGAACACCTGGACGACCTGGGCGCCGGCGTCGATCTGCGCGCACAGATAGTCGGTCGAAACCTCCACGAGAAGATCGATCAGCGCCGCGAAACCATCGGGATCGCGATACGCGAAACCTCGGGCCGCCGCCTGGTCGGGGCTGCCGCGGCCGCCCACCATGTACGTCGCCACCGTCCACGGCGCGCCGCAGAACCCGATCAGCGTCACCGAGGGGTCGAGCGCGGAACGAACCTCCCGCACGGTCTCGAGGACCGGTTGCAGATGCGCCATGAACCCGTCACGCGAGAGCTTCTTCATGCCCTCCCGGTCACCGATCGGATCCAGAACCGGCCCCTCGTTCTCTACGAACTTCACGTCCTGACCGAGCGCATCCGGAACCACGAGAATGTCGGAGAACAGGATCGCCGCATCGAACCCGAACCGCTCGATCGGTTGCAGGGTGACGCGGGCCGCAAGCGGCGGGTTGTAACACAGGTCGAGGAACGAGCCCGCGGTTGCCCGCACCTCCCTGTACTCCGGCAGATAACGACCCGCCTGACGCATCAGCCAGATCGGAGGCGTATTCGATGACTTGCCAGAAAGCGCCTTGAGGAGAGGGCGCGTTTCCACACTGTCACCGGTCTTCGTGTCCATGAGATATCAATCCAATAAGGATTCTAGAATCTTCTTTGAATGTCTTTTTTCTGGATCGTGGATATCGAATATTCTTTCCCAACACCAGCCTTCACACATGTTCCGCCCGGGCGATTATATGCCGCATGCCGATCTCGGCTGGTTTCGCACATTAAGCGGCCGGCTCCTCCCGAACCTCACGGTGCCTTAAGGGCTTCCTGCTTGTATGCGTCCCTGCAGAAGCTGTTGACAGAGTTGGGATCAATCCTGAAGAAGGTGTGAGATAACGCAACTGTGTACATCGTCGTGGATTTCCATCCACGCCATCTCCGCTGTGGGTGAATTGGTGGAAAGCCCGGAGCAAAACCGGGCAAGGGGGGCGAAGGCCGGTGACTGAGGGCAACTTATTGACGGAGTATCCAACAGGTGGCCAGTGATTTGCCGAAGTTTTTCCACCTGCATCTCATCTCGGATGCGACCGGTGAGACCCTGAGCGCGGTGGCGAAAGCCGCCATTGTTCAGTACTCGCAGATTCGCAGCATCGAGCACGTTCACTCGCTGGTCCGGACGAAACGACAGCTCGACCGGGTCCTGCAGGAGATCGAGTCGGCTCCGGGCATCGTGCTCTATACGATCGTCAACACCGAGCTCGCGGAAATCCTCGAGGAGCATTGTCACGCCCTGCAGGTTCCGTGCGTTCCCGTTCTCGCAACAATCATGCAGGTTTTCGAATCCTATCTCGGCGCACCTTCGAACCCGACGGTCGGCGGGCAGCATGTCCTGGACGCGGAGTATTTCCGCCGAATCGACGCGCTCAATTTCACCATGGCGCACGACGACGGCCGCTTGCCGGACGATCTGAACGATGCCGACATCGTCATCATCGGCATCAGCCGGACATCGAAAACGCCGACCAGCATCTATCTGGCGCAACGTGGTTTCAAAACCACCAACGTGCCCTTGATCCCGAGCATTCCGCTGCCGCCTCAGCTCGAGCAGGCCGAGGACGTCTTTGTCGTGGGACTGATCGCCAGCGCCGACCGGATCTCCCAGGTCCGACGCAACCGCGTTCTGGCCCTAGCGGACCGCGACCTCAGCGAGTATGTCGATCGCGATATGATCGAAGAGGAAATCACGTTCACGCGGCGCTTGTGCACCCGAAACGGATGGCCGGTGATCGATGTGACCCGCCGCTCGATCGAGGAAACCGCCGCGGCGATCCTGAAGCAGTATCACGACAAGACAGCGATGGTCGAAGGCAGTTGACATGACATTTCCCGGATTACCGCCATCGCTTGTTCTGGGATCGGCGAGCCCGAGCCGTGCCGCACTTCTCAAGGCCGCGGGCGTGGTCGTAACAGTCGATCCGGCAAACATCGATGAAGGTGCAATCCGCAAGGTCCTGAGCCGCGACGACGCGGCGACGCCGGCGGACATGGCCGAGGTTCTCGCGCGCGCCAAGGCGGAAACCGTCAGTGGGCGCAATCCCGGTGCGCTGGTGATCGGCGCCGACCAGATCCTCGCCGCGGGTGAACGCGTCTTCGAAAAGCCTCAGACCATGGAAGAGGCGCGGCGCACGCTGCTCGCGCTTCAGGGCGAGACTCATCAGCTTCACACTGCAGTGGTCCTCGCGCGCGAGGGCGCGGTGCATTGGGTGCATATCGAAACGGCGCATCTCACCATGCGCCCGCTGTCGCCGGAGGACATCGGCCAGTATCTCGCGGATGCTGGGGATGATGTTCTCTCCTCGGTTGGCGCCTACAAGCTGGAGTCCATCGGCGTGCAGTTGTTCGAGAAGATCGACGGCGACTACTTCACGATCCTGGGGATTCCCCTGCTGGCCTTGCTTGCGCAATTGCGCCGTGAGGGGAGCGGCAGCTCATGACGGCCCGAGTCTGCGTCATAGGCTGGCCGATCGGCCATTCGCGGTCGCCGCTGATCCACGGCCACTGGCTGGGGCGCCACGGCATCGACGGGGCGTACACCAAGCACGAGGTCTCGCCCGAGGAGCTGGAGCGGTTTCTTTCGGAAATGCAGGCACAAGGCTATGTGGGCGCGAACGTGACCGTGCCCCACAAGGAGCAGGTTCTGGCGCTTGCCGATCACGCCGATGACGCGGCCCGGTCGATCGGTGCCGCCAACACGCTCTGGTTTGAGGATGGCAAGCTCCATGCGTCCAATACGGACGCCTACGGCTTCCTCAAGAACCTGGACCACGAAGCGCCCGGATGGGATCAGGGCGCCAGATCGGCGCTTGTGCTGGGCGCCGGGGGCGCGGCCCGGGCCGTGTTGTTCGGCCTGCTCGCCCGTGCGTTCGACGACATCGTGCTGACCAACCGGACCCGGGAACGCGCCGAGGCCCTTGCCGATCATTTCGACGGTGCCATCCGGGTCGTCGACTGGGACGACCGGAACAAACATGTCGCCTCGCGCGGGCTGATCGTGAACACCACGTCGCTCGGCATGGCCGGTGCGCCGCCGCTCGATCTCGATCTGTCCGGGGCGGATCCCGATACGGTGGTGACGGATCTCGTCTACGTGCCGTTGACGACGCCCCTGCTCGAACAGGCAAAGGCCCGGGGTCTGCGGACGGTCGACGGCCTCGGCATGTTGCTCCACCAGGCGGAACCCGGTTTCGAGCGTTGGTTCGGCGTGCGCCCGGAGGTGACTTCGGACCTTCGGCAGCTCATCATCGATGACCTGACGGATGCATGATGCTGGTGATCGGTCTCACCGGATCCATGGGAATGGGAAAATCGACCGCGGCGTCCCGGTTCGCGGACCACGGCATTCCGGTGTTCGACGCGGATGCCGAGGTGCACAGGCTTTACGAGGGGAGGGCGGTGGCGCCGATCGAGGAGGCGTTTCCCGGCGTGACGCGCGAGGGGCGTGTCGATCGTGGCCTGCTCAGCGCACGGCTCGTGGACAATCCGGACGGCCTGGCGCGGCTTGAGTCTATCATCCATCCGCTGGTGCGGGACGCCCGGGAGGCATTCCTGGAGCATCACGCCGATGCAGGTGCGGCGATGGCGGTGCTGGAGATTCCGCTGCTGTTCGAGGTGGGCGCCGAAAGCGGTGTCGATGTCACGATTGTCGTGACTGCGCCGGCCGAAGTGCAGCGCGCGCGCTTGCTTGAAAGGAAGGGCATGACGCAGGAGAAGCTCGATGCGCTTCTCGCAAACCAGATGCCCGACGCGGAAAAGCGAAGACGGGCGGACTTTGTTGTGGACACCGATCGGCCTATCGAAGAAACCGCCGCGGAAATTGATAAACTGATTGAATCGTTGCGGGGACGGGAAGGCGGTGTCTTCCAGCCGGCGACCGGCGGGCGTACCGGCGAACAGGGCTGAACCGATCGGAGGTCAGAACAATTGCGCGAAATCGTGCTCGACACGGAAACCACGGGCCTGGATCCCAATGCCGGGCACCGGGTCGTTGAGATCGGGTGTGTCGAACTCATCAATCACATTCCCTCGGGCCAGGAATGGCACGCCTATCTCGATCCGAAGCGCGACATGCCGGCCGAGGCCTACGCCGTCCACAATCTGTCGGAAGAGTTCCTGACCGGCAAACCGCTGTTCGCCGACGTCTTCGAGGACTTTCTCGAATTCATCGAAAAGGACCGGCTCATCATTCACAATGCGAGTTTCGATGTCGGGTTTCTCAATGCCGAGCTTGCCCGGGTCGCGGATGCCCGCATTCTGATGGACCGGGTCACCGATACGCTGGCCCTTGCCAGGCGGAAACACCCGGGGTCACCCAATTCGCTGGACGCCTTGTGCAAACGCTACGGCGTCGACGCGTCCGAGCGCACCACGCACGGCGCACTGATCGATTGCAGCCTTCTTGCCTCGGTCTATATCGAACTTATCGGCGGGCACCAGGCGCATCTTGAGCTTGCAAGCGGTGCCCGGTCCGACGCGCGCGGCAGGACCTCGGCAACGCCCGTGCAAATGCGCCCGAGCCCGCTGCCCCCGCGCCTCAGCGCGTCGGAACGGACGGCGCACAGGGCGTTTGTCGCAACATTGGGCGCAAAGGCGGTCTGGAAAAAATACGTTGACGAACCCGAGGCGGACGACGGTCCCTGAGGTCAGGCGATCAGGCGACGGTCGGTGCTTCCTTGATCTGGGCCTGCTCCGCACTTTGCTGATACAGGGCCCCGAAATCGATCGGATCGAGCATGAGAGGCTGGAATCCGCCGTCGCGCGTAATGTCGGAAACGACCCGGCGAAGATACGGAAACAGGATCGTCGGAGCATCGACGAAGAGAACCGGGACGAGATATTCGTCGGGAATGTTCATCGCCCGAAACATCCCGGCATAGACCAGTTCGACATTGTAGATGACGCCCGCGTCGCTCTGCGCCTTCGCTTCGGCCATCAGATTCACTTCGTAGATGTCGTCGCTGTGGTCCATCACCTGGACATTGACGTTCACCTCAAGCCGCGGATTCTCGCCGGGTGACTGCAGCGACATCGGCGCGTTCGGACTTTCGAACGACAAGTCCTTGATGAATTGGACGAGAACACCGAATTGGGCGGCGTCGGCATCCTGTTCGCCGGCGGCCTCGTCGGCCGCAGCCGTCTCCTGAGACGCGCCGTTTCCGTCGCCTGCTGGTTTCGTTTTTTTGGCCATAGTCCAGTTTTCTCCTTCCCAACCCTCGGGTCAGCCCCATGAACGGGCGTTCCGGTCGCAACTGAATGTCTCGCTAGCATGCCGAACCGCATTCGGCAACGGACACACAATTCCGTGAGCGGCGTCAATCGGGAGGGCCCCTATTTTCTCCACGGCGACTTCGACCGGTCCGGTTTCTGACGTGCTTTCGTTGAGTCGGTGGGCTCGGGCGTATCGAGGTCCTCATAGTCGGTCTCGATCGTCGGTCCGCCCCGGGAAGGCGCGCCATCTTGACGCGGGCCACTGCCGGGACCACCGTCGCCCATGCCGAAGGTCTCGACGTGCACGTTTCCGGATTTCACCATCTTGTCGAAGATCCAATGCGCCAATCCGTGGCGCAGGGCGGGGATCAAAAGCAGGAAACCCACTGTATCCGTTATCAAACCCGGTGTGAGCAGGAACGCGCCGGCGACGAGCAAACAGGCGCCGTCGACAACGGATTCGACTGGAAACTTACCCGCTTCAAGGGATTGGCGCGCGCCCGCGAGCGCGGCGATACCCTGGCGCTTCAGCAACGCTACGCCGATTACGGCGGTCAGAATGACCAGCAAAACCGTCGGCAAAATGCCGATCAGCTCGCCGACCTTGATCAGAATGGCGAGCTCCGCCAGCGGAACGGCGATGAACAGAAGGAAAAAAAACAGCCTCATTCGATCAAGCCTGAATGTATTTGTTTCCCGACATGCTGCCGTGCTGTCTGATTGAGAGTTGGCTTAGGCTAGGCAATGCCGTAAGTTGGACGATATTCACCGACACAATAAAGGCTGGAAAACCCGGCCTTCATTGGTTTGTAAGTATATGGTCGGCACCTTATATCATCACCATCGATTTTCGTAGGTGCGGCCAACGGCTGTCTAACTGGAAATGTCATCATCATGGGCGAAAATTTCGACATAACGACGCTGTTGTTCCTCATTCTCGCGGTCGTCATCTTCCTCCGCCTGAGGAATGTGCTTGGCCGCCGTACGGGCAACGAGCGGCAGCCCTACGATCCGTACACGACACAGGACGCCGGTTCGGGTCCCGGAAAGGCCGGAGGGCAGGACACGGTGGTGCCGTTGCCGAATGCGCGCGACGATGCATCGGCGGAGCCCGTCAAGACGGTTGCCGAGCGGGTTGAGAAATTCGCGCCGAAGGGCAGTCCTCTCGAAAAGGGCCTCACGGATATCGCCAAGGTCGATGCCGAGTTCGATCCCGAGCACTTCCTGAGCGGCGCGAAGGCGGCATACGAAATGATCGTCATGGCGTTTGCCGGCGGTAACCGGCGCACACTGCGCCAGCTTCTCGGCAAGGATGTCTATGACGGTTTCGTCGGTGCGCTCGACGAACGGGAGAGCCGCGGCGAACAGGTGGAGTCGAGCTTTGTCGGAATCAACAAGGCGGACATCATCGAGGCGGAGCTGAAGCGGAAGATGGCCCAGGTTACGGTCAAGTTCGTCAGCGAGCTCATCACCGCGACCCGCGACAAGGACGGCAAGGTGATCGAGGGCGATCCGAAAAAGGTTCGCGAGGTGACGGATATCTGGACCTTCGCGCGCGATATCTCCTCTCGGGATCCGAACTGGAAACTCGTTGCGACCGAGGCTGCCAACTGACCGCCGCGGCGGATTACCTGAAGACCCCACTCCGGAGCGCTTCCACGTGAACGTTGCGCGCATGCGTGCGGTTCGCGCATGATGCGCGCATGGCAGATCTGGATTGGTCTTGGCGGCCTCGCCGCCTTCTTTCTGGCATTCGGATTCTATCTGTGGATGCGCCCCGAGCCGATGGTTGATCTGGGACCGGGCCGCACCGCTGTCTCCTTTGATGAGATTGCGGGCTGGCCGGACGACAAACACGCCGACGCCTTCGCGGCATTTCGCATTTCGTGCGCACCCATCATCAAGCGCGCGGATGCACGGGCCCGCAAAAAGAGCTCAAAAAAATCGCGCTATGCGGTGCTCGAGCCGGCGTGCCGCGACGCGCTGGCAATGGGCGATACGGTTTCGGACGCACAGGCACGCCGGTTCTTTGAGGCCAACTTCGTCCCGGTCCGCTTTACCGGCGAGGGTCCGGCCGGGCTCGTCACCGGCTATTACGAACCGGAACTTCCCGGTTCACGCACGCGCTCGGAGCGTTTCAACGTCCCCGTCTACCGTGTTCCCGACGATCTGGTGCAGCTCTATTCGGATCGCGAGCGGGCGAAGCGCAACCATCAGATGACCGCGGGAAGGAAAACCAAGGACGGGGTCGTGCCCTATTTCGACCGCAGGGAAATCGAGCAGGGCGCGCTGAACGGGCGCGGCCTTGAGCTCCTGTTTCTCGAAGATCCGGTCGAGGCGTTCTACATGCACATCCAGGGGTCGGCGCGGATCGCGCTTGCCGAGGGCGGACACGTGCGGATCGGATTTGCCGCCAAGAACGGTTATCCCTACACCTCCATAGGCAAGCTGATGATCGAGCGCGGCACGGTTCCCAGGTCAAAAATGTCGATGAAGGGCATTCGCGCCTGGATGGCGGCAAATCCCCAAGAGGCGGAAAAGCTCAGATGGGAGAACCGCTCCTATATCTTTTTCCGCGAACTGCCGGGCAATCAGGCCGCGCTCGGTCCCGTCGGTGCGCAGGGCGTTTCCCTGACGCCGCGGCGCTCTCTCGCGGTTGACACCTCGATTCACCTGCTGGGAACGCCGATCTGGGTGGACGCGCCAAAACTCAAGTCCCACGGCAAGAACGGTTTTTCGCATCTGATGATCGCGCAGGACGCGGGATCGGCCATCAAGGGGCGCGAGCGCGGTGACATTTTCTGGGGTTCGGGCGATCCGGCGGGACGCGTCGCCGGACGAACCAAGCACGCCGCCGCCTTTACGATGCTGCTGCCGAAGCACGGTTTGCCGGAAAGCTAGGCTTCGTCATGGCAAGGAAAGACGATCGCAAGGGCAAGGATACGGAAACGCTGGCGCCGGAGGATGCGGATCTGTGGAAGCGCGTTGCCCGGTCCGCCAAACCGCTGACAAAGGGCAAGAACCGCGCGGTCAGGATGCCGGAACCGTCCGCACCGAGGCACGATCCGCCGACCGGCGCAAAGGCTGAGACCTCGCCAAAACCCGGCGTACCGCGTCCCGCACCGGCTTCGGCGCCGCCAAAACCGCCGTCGCTCGGGACAATCGAAAAACGCGAGGTTCGCGGACTTGCCGGCGGGCGCGTGAGCGTGGACGCGCGCATCGATCTGCACGGCGCCCGGCAGCTCGAAGCGCATCGCATGCTCAAGGTGTTTCTGGCGCGCGCCCAGGAGCGCGGCCACCGCTACGTACTCGTCATCACCGGTAAGGGGAGCGCGGGAGGCGGCGACCCGCATGCGCTGGGGCGCGGGGTGCTGAACCGGGAAGTCCCGCGCTGGCTGTCGGAGCCGGATTTCCGGCAATGGGTCGTGAGTTTCACGCCCGCGCACCGGCGCCACGGCGGCGAGGGTGCGCTTTATGTCCGGATCAGGCGGCGCAAACCCGCCTAGGACTCGAAGGCTCTAGAGGATGAACTTCGACAGATCGGCGTTCTTGGCAAGATCGCCGATATTCTCCCGCACATGCTTCTCGTCGATGAGGATCTGCTCGCCGCTGTGGTCGGTCGCGTCGAAGCTGATCTCGTCGAGGATCTTCTCCATGACCGTCATCAGGCGGCGCGCACCGATGTTCTCGACGTTCGAATTGACTTCCACGGCGATATCGGCAATCGCATCGACCCCGTCATCGGTGAACTCCAGCTCGACGCCTTCGGTCTTCATCAGCGCCACATACTGCTTGATGAGGCTGGCGCGCGGTTCGGTCAGAATGCGCTTGAAGTCGTCCTTGGTCAGGGCCCGAAGCTCGACGCGGATCGGCAGCCGGCCCTGGAGTTCGGGCAGCAGGTCCGCCGGCTTGGCCACGTGGAACGCACCGGAGGCGATGAACAGGACATGATCTGTCTTGACCGGACCGTACTTGGTCGAAACGGTCGTCCCCTCGATCAGGGGCAGCAGGTCGCGCTGGACGCCTTCGCGTGAAACGTCGCCGCCGAGCCGCTCTTCGCGCGCACAGATCTTGTCGATCTCGTCGAGAAACACGATGCCGTTGTTCTCGACCACCGAGACGGCTTCCTGAACGATCATGTCGTCGTCGATGAGTTTGTCGGACTCCTCGGCAATGAGGATCTCGTAGCTGTCCTTGACGTTGACCCGGCGCGGCTTGGTCCTCTGTCCGAAGGCCTTGCCCATGATGTCGCCGATATTGATCATGCCGACCTGGCTGCCCGGCATGCCGGGAATGTCGATCGTCGGCATGCCGCCGCCGGTGTCCGCGACCTGAACCTCGATCTCCTTGTCGTCGAGCTCGCCGGCACGCAGCTTAGTGCGAAACGCCTCGCGCGTTCCTTTCTGCGCATTCTCGCCGACCAGGGCGTCGAGCACGCGTTCCTCGGCCATCAGATGCGCCTTGGCCGAGACCTCCTTGCGCTTGTCCTCGCGTACGAGGCTGATCGACGCTTCCATGAGGTCGCGGATGATCTGCTCCACGTCGCGGCCGACATAGCCGACCTCGGTGAACTTGGTCGCCTCGACCTTGATGAAGGGCGCGTTGGCGAGTTTGGCGAGGCGGCGTGAAATCTCCGTCTTGCCGACACCGGTGGGCCCGATCATCAGAATGTTCTTCGGCAGGACTTCCTCGCGCAGCTCGCCTTCAAGCTGCTGGCGCCGCCAGCGGTTGCGCAGGGCGATGGCAACCGCGCGCTTGGCCGCTTTCTGGCCGATGATGTAGCGGTCGAGTTCGGAAACGATTTCACGGGGGGAAAAGTTGGTCATGTTCAGGTGTTTTCTAGATTCACTAATACTGACGAGCTGGCGAACGCGTGCGGTTCAGGCGTCCGTATCCAGGCTCTCGACCACGAGTTGGTCGTTGGTAAAAACGCAGATCTCGGCGGCAACGGCCATCGCCTTGCGGGCGATCTCTTCAGCGCTCATGTCCGTATCGACCAACGCGCGCGCGGCGGCAAGCGCATAATTCCCGCCGGAGCCGATGCCCATGAGCCCGCCTTCGGGTTCGAGCACGTCGCCGGTTCCGGTCAGGACGAGCGATTCACTCTTGTCGGCAACGATCATCATCGCCTCGAGCCGCCGCAGATAACGGTCGGTGCGCCAGTCTTTCGCCAGCTCGACACAGGCGCGTTTCAGTTGGTCGGGAAAGCGCTCGAGCTTGTTTTCAAGCCGCTCAAACAGGGTAAAGGCGTCCGCCGTCGCCCCGGCAAACCCGCCGATCACGCCGCCATCGCCCAGCGCCCGCACCTTCTGCGCGTTCGCCTTGATCACTGTATTGCCGAGGCTGACCTGGCCGTCGCCGGCCACAACGACTTTGCCGCCCTTTCGGACGGTCATGATCGTCGTGCCGTGCCAGAGAGACTCTGAAGTTCCGGAACTGTTCATATTGTGCATACCGTTCACGCCATATCGGCATCTTCACATGCCAAGTCAAGTGTTGTGCCCTTTGGCGCACATTATGGTGAATGGCCCTACACGGACCGGCAACCATGGTTGGTGCGGGTTATGGCGCTCGGCGGCAAGAGGTGGTACACCGGCGCCCCTACGCAACGACGCGCCTGACACGTCAGGGACTGGACACATCCATGCGGAATGCGAGCCTCAAACGCAAGACCAATGAAACCGACATCTCGGTTACGGTCGACCTTGACGGCACCGGCCAAGCGGATATCGAGACGGGCATCGGCTTTCTCGACCATATGCTGGAGCAGGTGGCGCGTCATTCGCTGATGGACATCTCCCTGAAAGCCAAGGGCGATTTGCATGTGGACCAGCATCACACAACCGAGGATTCCGGTATCGCGCTGGGGCAGGTTCTGACCAAGGCGCTTGGCGACAAGAAAGGTATCACGCGATACGCCTCGGTCTTTCTGCCGATGGACGAGGCCCTGACCCGTGTCGCGCTCGATATCTCGGGCCGGCCGTTTCTGGTGTGGAAGGTCGAGCTGACCCGTCCCAAGATCGGCGACATGGATACCGAGCTGTTCCGCGAGTGGTTTCAGGCGTTCGCGCAGAACGCCGGACTGACGCTGCACGTCGAGTGCCTCTATGGCGACAACAACCATCATATGGTCGAGTCCTGCTACAAGGGGCTTGCGCGCGCGCTGCGGACGGCGCTGGCGATCGATCCGCAACAGGCGGACAGGATTCCATCGACAAAGGGAACACTGAGTGGCTGACGCGCCGGTCCGAAAGCGAAGAAACCAGGGACATCGCACGTGATCACCTACACGGTTTATGAACGCGCCGACGGAGAGAGTGATGTCGCCCTGCGGGCCGACTCCATCGTATTCGTCAAGGACGGGTTCGCCTGGCTGGCTCTGTTCTTCCCGCTGCTCTGGATGCTGTTCAATCGCATGTGGCTGGTTCTTCTGGCGTTCATCGTTGTCATGCTGGCGCTGCAGGCCGCCGCGACGGTGGCGGGTTTCGGTGAAATGCTCGCCGGCTGGATTACCCTCGGCGCGGGCTTGCTGTTCGCGTTTCACGCCAACGATTTGCGGCGCTGGACACTGGCGCGAAAGGGCTACGCTTTTGCCGGGCTCGTGACCGGGCGCAATCGCGAGGAATGCGAGACGCGGTTCTTCGACGGCTGGCTTGCGGCGCAGGAAGCCGACCATGTACGCCCGGGCATCGAACCCGGTGCGCCTCAGAATACCGTAACGCCCCAGCTACCGGCGCCCGCGCGGCAGAAGAAGACAAGCGACGACGACGTCATCGGGCTTTTCCCCGAGCCCAACACCTAAACACCCAAAAGCGTATCCCATGTCCGTTGCGATCATCGATTACGGGTCCGGCAACCTCCACTCCGCCGCAAAAGCCTTCGAGCGCATGAATGCAGAGACCGGCGCCGGGCAGACCATTTCTGTCACGTCGGATCCGGACGAGGTCGCCCGGTCGGACCGTGTCGTGCTGCCGGGTGTCGGCGCGTTCGCGGATTGCCGGTCCGGGCTGCTGGCGGTCGACGGCATGATGGAGGCGCTCGAAGACGCCGTCCGGACTAAGGGCCGCCCGTTTCTGGGGATTTGCGTCGGGATGCAGCTCATGGCCGAAAAGGGCCTTGAACACGGTGAATGGCCGGGATTTGCCTGGATCGGCGGCGAGGTGGACGCCATCGCGCCCGCCGACAAGAGCCTGAAGATCCCGCACATGGGCTGGAACACGCTTGAAGTCGTCAATGCGCATCCGCTCCTGTCGGGAGTCGAGACGGGGGAAGGCGGACTGCACGCCTATTTCGTGCACTCCTACCATCTGGGAGCAAGCGACCGCGGCCATGTCGTTGCCGAGACGGATTATGGCGGCCCGGTTACGGCGATGGTCGCGCGGGACAATCTGGCGGGCACCCAGTTCCACCCGGAAAAGAGCCAGAAACTCGGCCTGAAGCTGATCGGCAACTTCCTGACATGGTCGCCGTAGGCCTGCACGCCGGGCGCATGGTGCCGGTCTCGGGAATCCGTTCCGGTCAACGCTGATTCCGTGTAAGGTGCGCGCGCCGACCCCGATCCCATTGATTTTCATTGCAGAAAGACCCGTTTGACATGCCTGTGCTCTATCCCGCGATCGACCTGAAAGACGGCCAGTGCGTCCGCCTGATCAAGGGCGAGATGGACGCTGCGACCGTCTTCAACGACGACCCGGCGGAACAGGCCCGGACCTTTGAAGGCCAGGGTTTCACACATCTCCACATCGTCGATCTCAATGGCGCGTTCGAGGGCAAACCGGTCAATGGCGCGGCGGTGGACGCCGTTCTCGGCGCGGTCTCGATTCCCGTTCAGCTTGGCGGCGGCATTCGCGACATGGCGACGATCGAGGCCTGGCTCGAGAAAGGCGTGTCACAGGTTATCCTCGGTACGGTCGCGGTCACCAATCCGGACCTGGTGCGTGAAGCCTGCGGCGCCTTTCCCGGCAGGATCGCCGTCGGCATCGATGCCCGCGACGGCATGGTCGCCATCGAGGGCTGGGCCGAGACCAGCGGCACCTCCGCGCTGGACATCGCCGCCATGTTCGAATTTGCCGGCGTGTCGAAGATCATCCACACGGACATCGACCGTGACGGCGTTCTCAAGGGGCTCAATCTGGAGGCGTCGGCACAGATTGCAAAAGCGGTCTCGATTCCCGTCGTCGCCTCGGGTGGCCTTGCGTCGATTGAGGACGTGCGCAATCTGCTCACCCCCGAATATGCCATTCTCGACGGTGCGATTGCCGGCCGCGCGCTCTATGATGGACGTCTCGACCCGAAGGAAGCGCTCGCGCTTCTCGCCGCCTAGCGTGAGATCCCCATGCTGAAGACCCGTGTCATCCCCTGTCTCGACGTGAAGGACGGCCGCGTCGTCAAGGGCGTGAACTTCGTCGACTTGCGCGACGCCGGCGATCCCGTCGAGGCGGCGGCCGCCTATGATGAGGCAGGCGCGGATGAGCTCTGTTTCCTCGACATCACCGCAAGCCACGAAAATCGCGACGTGATTTTCGATGTGGTGGAGCAGACCGCCGAACGATGCTTCATGCCGCTCACCGTCGGCGGCGGCGTGCGCACGGTGGACGATGTCCGCAAGCTGCTCGAAGCCGGCGCCGACAAGGTCTCGATCATGACGGCGGCCGTCAAGAACCGTCAGTTCGTCAAGGAAGCATCGGAGAAATTCGGCGCGCAGTGCATCGTCGTCGCCATCGACGCCAAACGCGTCTCGGCGCCGGGGGAGCCGGCCAAATGGGAGATCTTCACCCATGGCGGCCGCGAACCGACCGGCATCGACGCGGTCGCGTACGCAAAGGAGGTGGTCGCCCTCGGTGCCGGGGAAATCCTGCTCACCTCCATGGACCGCGACGGGACCAAGGAGGGGTTCGATCTCGAGCTCACACGCGCCATTGCCGACGCCGTACCGGTGCCGGTGATCGCGTCCGGCGGTGTCGGAACCCTCGATCACCTCGTCGAAGGCGTACGTGACGGGCGCGCGAGCGCCGTGCTCGCGGCGTCGATTTTCCACTTTGGCGAGCACACGATCGGTGAAGCCAAGCGGCACATGGCGGCGGGCGGTGTCGCGGTGCGTCTCGATATGTGACTAACCTTACACTTTTCTCCCACTACCCGAATGCGGTTCCAGGGTGTATGACCCACCCCATGACGGAACCGAAACCAGATGTTCTGCAAGGACTTGCGGCCACCATTCGCGCGCGCGCGTCGGCCGGCGCGGACACGTCCTACACACGCACGCTGCTCGACGGCGGGCCCGAGAAATGCGCGAAAAAGCTTGCCGAAGAGGCGGCGGAGACGGTCATCGCCGCCGTGTCGCAGGACGAAAAGGCGCTGACCGGGGAAGCGGCGGACCTGATCTACCATCTCCTGGTGCTGCTGGAGGCGCGCGGCGTCCCGTTCGATGCCGTTCTGTCCGAGCTGGAACGGCGCACGGGCACCTCGGGGCTTGAGGAAAAGGCCGCGCGCAAGAAGGGTGCGCGGTGACCCATGCCGGATGACGGAGCCATGACGCACGATCGTCAGGACAGACTGAGCCCCTACCAGAAATTTACGCGGGCAGAGTGGGCGGCACTGCGCGCCGACACGCCGATGACGCTCACCGAGGAGGATGTCGAGCAGCTTTCCGGTCTCACCGAGCGCGTGTCGGTTGACGAGGTGCGCGAGGTCTATCTGCCGCTGTCCAGGCTTCTCAACCTTTACGTGGCCGCCGCGCAGACCCTGCACAAGGCGACGTCGCTGTTCCTCGGCAACAACGACGGCAAGATGCCGTTCATTATCGGCCTCGCCGGGTCCGTGGCCGTCGGCAAGAGCACGACGGGGCGCGTCTTGCAGGCGCTGCTTGCCCGCTGGCCCAATCACCCCCGGGTTGACCTCATCGGCACCGACGGGTTTCTCCGGCCGAACGCGGAACTCGAAAGTCGCGGCCTGATGAACCGCAAGGGATTTCCGAAAAGCTACCACCAGGCGCGCCTGTTGAGCTTCATGGCGGACGTGAAGGCGGGGAAACGCAATGTCGAGGCGCCGGTCTACTCGCATTTCCACTATGACGTCCTGCCCGGCGAAACCAATGTGATCGACCGGCCCGATATTCTGATCGTTGATGGGTTGAACGTCCTGCAACCCGCGCGCCTGCCCAAGGACGGCGAGGCCATTCCGTTCGTTTCGGACTATTTCGATTTCTCGATCTATCTCGACGCCGATGCGGACCTTGTCGGGCGCTGGTACGTGGAACGGTTCATGCGCCTGCGCCAGACGGCGTTCCGTGATCCGGCAGCCTATTTCCACCGCTACTCGAAACTGTCGGACGAGGAGGCGCAGAAGACCGCCGAGCGCATCTGGCGGGAGATCAACCTCAAGAATCTCAGGCAGAATATCCTGCCGACCCGGCAGCGCGCCGACCTGATCCTGCACAAGACCAACGGCCATGTGGTCGACGAGGTGGCGCTCAGGAAACTCTAGGAAGGGTTCAGCCGGTTTCCGGCTGTGGCCGTTTTCGTCTCAACCAGAGCGGAAAAGGCAGCCCCGCAATGAGGAACGCCGCTCCCGCCAGGATCAATTCCGTCGGCGTGGGCCTCGGATTGGCGGCGCCACGTGGCGCATCCGAGGCGTGATTGGCGCCGTCCAGCACGGCCCTGGCAATTTCGAAGTCGCTGTGAGGCACGAGGATTCGAATGCCTTGCAGGGCGATAACGTAGTGCCATGCCACCGAGGCATGGAAATTCTCTGCCAGGTGCGGTCTTACGCCCGCAGCCTGCAGCGCGCTGCACGCGACAAGTGCCTCGTGATAGTCATGGAAGCGCGCGACAGGGACCTGAATCGGCGCGGACATCGCCAATGACCGTCAGAACCGCCGTTCGACCGTCTTCTTCTTCAGTTCCGCGATCGCCTTGGCCGGGTTCAGGCCCTTCGGGCACGATTTGGTGCAATTCAGGATCGTGTGGCAGCGGTAGAGCCGGAACGGGTCCTCGAGAAAATCGAGCCGCTTTCCGGTCTCCTCGTCGCGGGAATCGATGACCCAGCGGTACGCCTGCAGCAGCGCGGCAGGCCCGAGATAGCGGTCCGAATTCCACCAGTAGGACGGGCACGAGGTCGAGCAGCATGCGCACAGGATACACTCGTAGAGACCGTCGAGTTTTTCCCGGTCCTCGCGCGACTGCCGCCACTCCTTCGGTGGCGGCGTGGTCTCGGTCTGCAGCCACGGCTCGATGGCGCGATGTTGCGCGTAGAAATTCGTCAGATCCGGAACCAGGTCCTTGACCACCGGCTGGTGCGGCAGGGGGTAAATCCTGACCGTGCCCTTGATCTCGTCCATGCCGCGGGTGCAGGCGAGCGTGTTCGTTCCGTCGATGTTCATGGCGCATGAGCCGCAGATGCCCTCACGACACGAGCGGCGGAAGGTCAGGGTGGAGTCGATCTCGTTCTTGATCTTGATGAGCGCGTCGAGAACCATTGGTCCGCACTCGTCCAGGTTCACCTGGTAGGTATCGACGCGCGGGTTCTCCTTGTCGTCCGGACTCCAGCGGTAGACGCGGAACTCGCGCCACGTGCCTTTCCCCTCGGGCTCGTTCCACGTCTTGCCTTCGGAGATCTTCGAGTTCTTGGGGAGGGCGAGTTCGACCATGATTTCCTCTAGTAGACCCGCGCCTTCGGTTCGATATAGGCGACGTCGTTGGTCATCGTGTAAGTGTGCACGGGACGGTAACCGATGCGCACCGTGCGCTTCTCGTCATTGGCCCAGGTCAGCGTGTGTTTCATCCATTTCTTGTCGTCGCGCTCGGGGAAGTCCTCGCGGGCGTGGGCGCCGCGGCTTTCCTTGCGGTTGACGGCGCCGGCGACGGTCACGGCCGCCTGCACGATCAGATTGTCGTATTCGAGCGTCTCGATGAGGTCGGTGTTCCAGATCAGCGAGCGGTCGGTGACGCGGATGTCGTCAGTCGCCTCCCATACGTCCTGAATGAGTTTCTTGCCCTCTTCGAGCACGTCGCCGGTGCGGAACACGGCGCAGTTCGACTGCATCGTGCGTTGCATCTGCAGGCGCAGTTCGGCCGTCGGCGTGCCGCCCTTGGCATGGCGGAACCGGTCGAGACGGGACAGGGCCAGATCGCCGGCGTCGGCGGGCAGGTCCGGATGCGAGGAGCCGGCTTCGACGGTCTCGGCGCATTTGATGCCAGCGGCGCGGCCGAACACCACAAGGTCGATGAGCGAGTTGGAGCCCAGCCGGTTGGCGCCGTGAACGGACACCGACGCCGCTTCGCCGATGGCGAGAAGCCCCGGTACCACCGTATCGGGATTGCCCTTGTGCGAGGTCAGCACCTCCCCGTGATAATTGGTGGCGATTCCGCCCATATTGTAATGGACCGTCGGAATGACCGGGATCGGCTCACGCCGCAGGTCGACACCGGCGAAGATCTTGGCCGACTCGGTGATGCCCGGCAGGCGCTCGGCGAGAATGTCCGGGTCGAGATGGTCGAGATGCAGATAGATGTGGTCATTGTCGCCGCCGACCCCGCGCTCCTCGCGGATCTCGACGGTCATGGACCGCGAAACGACGTCGCGGGACGCCAGATCCTTGGCGTGCGGGGCGTAGCGTTCCATGAAACGCTCGCCTTCCGAATTGGTCAGATAACCGCCCTCGCCGCGCGCGCCTTCGGTGATGAGCACGCCGGCGCCGTAAATGCCGGTCGGGTGAAACTGCACGAATTCCATGTCCTGCAGCGGCAGCCCGGCGCGCAGCACCATAGCGTTGCCGTCGCCGGTGCAGGTATGGGCCGACGTGCACGAGAAGTAGGCCCGGCCGTATCCGCCGGTGGCGAGGATCGTCTTGTGGGCGCGGAAGCGATGGAGCGTGCCGTCCTCGAGGTTCAGCGCGACGACGCCACGGCAGACGCCGTCCTCGTCCATGATCAGGTCGATCGCGAAATACTCGATGAAGAACTCGGCCGAGTAACGCAGGGACTGGCCATAGAGTGTATGCAGCATCGCGTGCCCGGTGCGGTCGGCAGCCGCGCATGTGCGCTGCGCGGGCGGCCCCTCACCGAATTCGGTCGTCATGCCGCCGAAGGGACGCTGGTAAATGGTACCGTCCTCGGTGCGCGAAAACGGCACGCCGTAATGCTCCAGCTCGTAGACCGCTTCGGGTGCCTGGCGGCAGAGATACTCGATGGCATCCTGATCGCCGAGCCAGTCGGAGCCCTTGACCGTGTCGTACATGTGCCAGCGCCAATTGTCCGGTCCCATGTTCCCGAGCGATGCGGCGATGCCGCCCTGCGCCGCCACCGTATGGCTGCGGGTCGGAAACACTTTCGTGATGCACGCAGTCTTGAGGCCGGCCTCGGCACAGCCAAGCGTCGCGCGAAGTCCTGCGCCGCCGGCGCCGACCACAACCACATCGTAGGTGTGGTCGTTCAGCGGGTAGGCCTGGCCGTTAACGGCCGGCCCGGCCCCATTCCCTTTTCCATTTGCCTTGCGCGCCATTGCATCACGCTCCGAGGCTAAGTTTCACAATTGCATATACGCAGGACAGCCCAACGAGGATTACGAAGAACGTATTCAGCATAAGGCAGAGAACCTTAATTCCTTCCCCATGCACGTAGTCCTCGATGATGACCTGCATGCCGAGACGCATATGCACCATCGCTGACACAACGAGCGCGAGCAACGCAATTCCGACAAGAGGCGAACCGAGATAGGCGGTGACCGCCGCGTAGTCCTTGCCCCACAGGCTTATCAGCGTCACGACAAGAAAAATGGTCAGCGGAACGTTGGCGAGCGCGGTCAGGCGCTGGCGCCAGAAATGGTCGGCGCCCTCTTTGGCCGAACCCAGCCCGCGGACCCTGTTCAGTGGTGTGCGCATGTCCGCCATGGTCAGAACGCTCCCCGGACCGCATATGCGATCACCCAGACAACCACGGTGAGGGTAAGCGAACCGATGATGGTGGCACGGGCCAGGAGCTCGACGGTCGGGAGCTCGAAACCCCGCCCCGTGTCCCAGATGAAATGGCGAATGCCGCCGAGCATGTGATGGATGAGTGCCCACGTGTAGAGAAAAATCACGAGCCGGCCGATGACCGAGTTGGCGATGCCGCTTACGAAATCGAAGTACTCCGGCCCGGCCGCGGCGGCGGAGAGCCACCAGGCGACGAGAAGCGTCCCGACGTAAAGGGCCGCACCGGTAATGCGATGCGCGATCGACATCATCGTCGTCAGCATCGGCTTGTAAATCTGCAAATGAGGGGAAAGAGGCCGTTTGTCGACAGTCTTGGCGCTTGCCATGATTGATGCTTCCGCTCGCCTTCGATTCAGCGTTGCCGGTTTTTACCGCGATGCAACATATGCGGCAATGGGAGGTACGTCGATTCTTTGTGCGGCAATGGCAGGTACGTCGATTCTTTGCCAGACGGATGACGGAAAAAGTGTGATATAGTTTTAAGGCATGGTCGTGTGGTCGAGGTTTTGCACTCGTATTCGGGCTCTAACCACTGGTTGAGCTTAAATAAATCTTAAAAGCTAGGGATGAAACTCCATCCCGCGCGAGGTCAAAAAAACCAGCTACACGGCGAGTGGCTGGATTGCGTGGGGTGCGTCGTGCTCGGCCAACATGGCGGGCGGGGCATCTCACTGTTGTGTAGTGAGTAGAACCATGGCCCGCGAACCAAAACAAAAGTCCCGGCGTGGCGGCGACGCCGAAATACCGGCTGCCGACGACTCGGTCGTCCCGATGCGTGACACCAACGCCGCAATGCCGGACAGCTCGCCCGAGCCGGAATCACCCCCGCCGGTAGAAGATACCGAACTGCTGGAGATGCTCGAGCATCTGAGCAAGACCATCGACACAGCGCACTCCGTCCTCGACGAACAGCACAGGATGGTCGTCGAGGCGACTCAACCGCCGATGCCGCACCTGCCGGGCATCGAGCCGGCGCAAATGCCCGCCGAGCCGGCACCATCGCGGTCGGGACCGGTCATCGCCATGGTCACCGCAGCCGTTTCAGCGGTTCTTGCCATCGGTGCCCTCGGCGCCTGGTGGTTGTTCCTGAACCAGCCGGGCACAACGGCATCGCCGCAGGCCGGAAAGGATGAATCGCGGATCGCGAACCTGGATGGATCGGAGGGACGTCCGCTCAGCCCCGAGCCGCCCCTTCCGACGAAGAACCCGGGCCGCCAGATGGTCGCCGAGGTTGCGGCCGTCCCCGCGCAGCAGCGCCGGCAGTCGGCTCCTTTGGCTGGTACGGTTGATCTGTCGAAAGCGATCGATCGGGCACCGGGTCAACTGACGGACGACCGGCGCAGCACGCGGCAGCAAACGGCGAGCATTGCAAGGGAGCCTGCACCGCAACAGCAGGCCGCGGCCGCTCCCCAGGTCCGGGCACCGAGCCCGACTGCGGCGCCCCAGCGCGTCGCACCACTGGCCGCACCCGCTCCGCAACCCGCGCCGGCTCCCGTTCAGCGCACCGAACCGCAAGCGCCGGTGACACCGCCCACGCAAACCGTGCAAACGCCCCGCGTCGAGAACCAGCAGCCGTCCCGCGCACAAGACCAGCCCGCGGCTGCTGCCGCTCCCGCGCCCAGGGACACTAGGGGCGGGCAGGCGCAACCGACGCAGACCGCCCGGCTCACACCGCAGGAGCCCGAGACATCGAACAAGCTGGCGCCGAAAAAAGCGCTGAGCCCGCTTTCAAGCGCTCAGGAAAAGAGCATTCTCGATCGCGGCGAAGAAATGAAGAAACTGGGCGATATCGCAGGCGCGCGTCTCGTGCTCGAATATGCCGCATTGCGCGGCAGCGGTCCGGCCATGTTCTCGCTTGCACAGACATTTGACCCACAGTTTCTCTCGGCACGCGGCGTGATCGGTGTTGCACCGGATGCTTCCGTCGCCCTGAAGTGGTATCGGCAGGCAGCAAATCTCGGTGTCGCCGCGGCGGATGCGCGCGTGCGGGCGCTCGAGACTCAGACCGGACGGCGACGGTGACCATCGGGCTCTGCGTCCGGATTTCCCGGTCCGCGCACGTCAGCGCGGCAGCACGACCCAGTAGTCCAGATCGAGGATGACGGGCTCGTCATAGCCATCCTCCTCGGTCCGGTATGGAAACTCCGTTGCGGCCGTGTTCTTCACGGCCACGGTCCGGACGCGAAGCGCGCCGACGTCCTCGCGTCCCGGAATCTCTTCACGTTCGAGGATTTCCGACCAGGCATAGACCGTATCGCCCGCAAAGCACGGCGCCACGTGACGTCCGCCGTTGATCGCGGCCACGTGAAACGCGTTCGCCAACCCGTTGAACGACAACGCCCGGGCGAGCGAAATCACATGCCCCCCATACATCAGGCGCCGGCCGAAATGGCTGTCCGCCTGCGCATGCGCGTTGAAATGGACCTTTGCCGTGTTCTGATAGAGCCGCGTCGCGGTTTGATGCTCGGCCTCTTCGATCGTCATGCCGTCCACGTGATCGATCTTTTCCCCGGGCTCGTAGTCGCCCCACATGTCCGTTGCGCCTGCAAGTGCCGGATCGTAGGCATCGCGCCTTATCGGCGGGAGCCTGTGGGCCAACTGTTCCGGCGCGACCCGTTCCGGCAGTTCCGGAACGCTCGCCTCCGGCGCGGGAGCCGAAACGTCGCGCTTGGCAACCATCACCCAACGCACATAGTCGAGCACCGTCTCACCGGTCTGGTTGGTGCCGACGGAGCGGACATAGACCACGCCGGCCTTGCCGTTCGAGAGCTCGCGAAGGCCGATGACCTCGGACGTGGCGCTCAACGTGTCGCCCGGGAATACGGATTCCACGAACCGGCAGTCCGCATAGCCGAGGTTGGCGACGGCGTTCAGCGAAATGTCCGGAACGGTCTTGCCGAACACCATGTTGAAGACAAGGACGTCGTCGACGGGCGCGGACGGATAGCCAATGTCCATGGCAAAGGTGTCGGCTGACTGCACGGCGAAGCGTGACCCGGTCAGCGCGATGTAAAGCGCGGTATCTCCTTCCGTGAGCGTCCGCGGTGTCGCATGGACGATCTTCTGACCGAGTGAAAAATCCTCGAAGAAGTTTCCCGCGCTGGTCTTAGACATGGGGGAAACTGCTCTAGAGCCCGGGACCGCGGCCGCTCGGCGCGATATCCTGGCCGAACCCAATGACGTGGCCGTCGAGATCACGGACATCGATCTCGCGGCAGCCGTAGTCGGTGTTTTCCGGGCCGCGGATGATCTCGACGCCGCGCGCCTTCAATTCGGCCATATAGCCGTCCACGTCATCCACATAGACATAGGCCGCCCAGTACTGATTGACCGGCAAGGGGCCCTCCTCGCGTTGCTGGTCCAGGAATATCGTCACCGTTTCACGGCCGACGATGCAGAAACAGGGTGGTTCGCCCCACATATTCGCGCTCGTGAAGCCGAGTTTCTCGGTATAGAACGCGGCCGATTTCACCACATCCCGCACCTGCAGGATGGGCGCGGACCTCACAAGATTGACCATGCGTTGCTCCACTTCCCTCGTGCCGGCTCAGACCGCATCCGCCGAGATGGCGTCGGCAATGGCGACGGTGCGCCTGGCGATGTCCAGATGCAGCAGCTCGACCATCTTCCCCTCGATGGTTATGACGCCCTTTTTGGCGTTCGCCGGCATATCGAACGCCGCGATCACCTTACGTGACCAGTCGATGTCCTCTTCACTCGGCGAGAAGACGTCATTGCACGGACCGATCTGGTTCGGATGAATGAGCGTCTTTCCGTCCATACCGAGATCGCGCCCCTGGACGCATTCGCGCCGAAACCCGTCCTCGTCGCGGAAGTTGTTGTACACGCCGTCGAGAATGTCGAGGCCAAAGGCGCGCGCCGCAACGACGCACTGCGACAGCCACGCCAGCATGGGCAGACGGTCGGGTGTGAGCACCGCCCGCGTTTCCTTGGCGAGATCGTTGGTCCCCAGCAGCAGCACGGTCACCGGGTAGCGGTCCGCGGGCCCGGCTGCGGCGATCTCGTGCACATCCAGGATCGCGCGCGGCGTCTCGATCATCGCCCAGATTCCGGTTTCAGCGGGCGCGCCGCCCTCGTCCAGCACCGCGCGGATTGCGGCGAGCTGATCGACGGACTCCACCTTGGGAACGCAGACCGCATCGGCGCCGGAGGCCGCCGCGGCCAGAATGTCGTCCCTGCCCCACTCCGTGTTGAGGCCGTTCACGCGAATGAGTACCTCGCGCCGTCCGTAGCCGCCGCTACGCACGGCGGCGGCCGCCTTTGCGCGCGCTTCCGCTTTCGCGTCCGGTGCAACCGAGTCTTCCAGATCGACAATCACCGCATCGATGTCGAGGGACTTCGCCTTCTCCAGCGCGCGGTCGTTGGACGCGGGCATGTAGAGCGCGCTGCGGCGCGGCCGATTTTGTTCTGCCATTACACTCTCTTGCTTAATTCCTGTATGAATGCGACACGGAATGTGTCGCCGCGGTGCGCGGAACATAGCCGAGGGAACAGCGAAGGGCCATGCTCCGGTCGCGGCTGAACCTAATCGAAATCGGATCGTAACGTCCATGAGCACAGTTCTGTGCCTATCGTCTCAGGTGGCTCGCGGTTTCGTCGGCGGCAGCGCGATGCGTATCGCGCTGCAGAGGATGCGACATGACTGCTGGCTATTGCCGACGGTCATTCTGTCGAACCATCCGGCGCATGCGCGTTTCGCGGGGGAGCAGGTTCCCATCGGCCGGTTGCGGGCCATGCTGGAAGCGCTCGACGCCAATGGCTGGCTCGAGGAGGTGGACGCCGTCATCGCCGGATACATGCCGAGCCCCGAGCACGTGACGTTCACCGCCCAGGCCTTCGAGTTCGTCTGCAACCGAAATCCGGAAGTGCTGTGCGTTTGCGATCCGATCCTCGGGGATGATCCGGGCGGCCTGTACATTGACGATGAGTCCGCCAACGCCGTGCGTGAGGAACTTGTTCCGAAAGCGGACATCGTCACGCCGAACCGGTTCGAGCTCGAGTGGCTTACCGGGATGAAGGCGCGACGCGCAAAGAAGGCCTTGGCCTCGGCGCAAAGCCTTGCCGCGCCGACGGTCCTGGTGACATCGCTGACGGGCGAGGATGTCTCCTCGATGGTGAACCTCGTGGTCGACGACAAAACCGTTGCCGCGACGACTGTTCCGAAACGCAAACATGCACCGCACGGCGTGGGCGATCTGATGAGTGCTCTGCTGCTGGGAGGGATCCTCGACGGGGCCGGCGTGTCGGAGGCCCTGGCGGCCGCGACCGGCAGGGTGCAGGCGGCGCTTGAGCTGAGCGACGGCTCCGACGAGCTCCGGCTGGTTACCGCGCCCGAGTGGTTCGAGGCCGAACCCTGGCCCGTCGAAACGCCTGAATCGAAGTAAAGCCTTCGTCCGTTCTTCCCGAAATCGGCCCGGAATCCAATTCAGTTCCTGTGCCGGTGTCATATACACGGTCAATTGACCGCCATACTTCACAGGTCATTATAAGCTGGTGGAACTGGAAGGCACCGCGCGCGCCGACCGGTTTTTTCGCGCATATTCGTACAAGATGACGGAATGCGCGCGGTACAGGGAGTGCAGGGAAACATGTCACAGGCGTTGCGCGGCGGGCTGAACCGCCTCGAGATCACGACCAAGATCACGCTTGCGGTTCTGGCGCTGGCGAGTGGCGTCTACACCTATCTCGGCGTGCGCGGGCTGTTGTCGGGCACATCGAGCCTCGTGTTTTTCGGCGCGATCATCTACTCCGCCGCCGTGTCGGTCGGCATTTACGCGTTCTGGTCCTACATGATCCGCTTCCTGCCGCATGTGCGCCATGCGGATGCGCGGCGCATGCTTTACGGCGCCATGGCCCTCGGCGCGGCGATGATCATCGCCATGTCGTCATGGCTCAACGCCGCGGCGCTCGCCGGCTCGGCGGCGCTGGCGCAGCACATGGCCATCGCCACCGAGCGGTATCAGCAGACGCTTGATCAGGCGCACAACACGGCGCTTGCAGCCCAGGGGCTGCTGCCGGACATCCAGCTCGCGTCGCAACGCTTTGCCCGGCTGGCCGATCAGGAGCGCGAAACCGGCGCGCTCACCGGAACCTCGGGCAGCGGCACGGTCGTGCAGCTTCTGACCCAGATGTCCAACCAGCTCAACGGCTTGGCCGATGAGGTGCGCGAGTCCCGCACGCAGGTGCGCTCGTTGTTCGAACAGGGCGGCCAGCATCTGGCGAAAATGCGCCAGATCGTTTCGTCCACGGGACCGATCGAACCGCGCCGCAATGCGTTCGCCGAGGAGGCGGTGGCGCTCACCGGCGCCATTGCCGGTCTGAACCAGACCTCCATCGCGCCTGCCGTGAAACGGGCGGCGCAGGATTTGAGCCGGTCGTTCATCGCGCCGGTCGCCGGCGGCAGCACGGCCTCGCTCGCCGCGCGGCAAACGGAAATCGTGGGAAACGTCGAGCGCGCCATCAAGGAACAGAGCAAGGCGCTGTCCGAGGCGGCGGACGAGATCCTGCAGCGTCCCCAGGCGAAGCCGATCCGCTTCACGCCGTTGTCGACCCCCGAGGCGGTGCTGCTCTATGCGGGGGATTTCCTGCCGAGCTGGGCAGGCGCCATCTCGATCGACCTGCTGCCCGCCGTGCTGATCATGGTTCTGTGCATCGTTCAGGCGGTGATCCGGCGCGAGGAAGGTGACGACCACGAGGACCATGCGGTCACCGCGGCGGACATGCGGCGCGCGATGCGGGTCTATCAACGCCTCGGCGAAGAGTCCGAAGAGAAGGACCAGGCGGCGGAAGACGACAAGCCCGCGCCGCCACGTGTCGAAACGCTCCCTTCCGCGCGGAACAGGCCCTAGGCAATGTTCAGCAATCGGGACACGCCGGGCCGCCTTGAGGCCCTGATCAACGCGATCCCCGAAGGCGCGGTTCTGCGCGGCGTGTTCGCCGCGCTTCTGACCGCGACGATTGTTCTGTTCGCGCTGGATTTCCGCGAGCTCCTGCAGCGCGACGACGAGCTTTCGCTGCTGGAAACCAATACCGAACCGGTGGAGATGGCGCGGCCGCAGGAGAACGATCACGTGCGTCCCTACCTTCCGCGCACCATGCCCGTGGCGCCCGGCAGCCGGAGAGAGCTCGTGCTTCCTGGGCACTCCAAACCGGTCGATGCGAAGGTGATGCAGGAGGACATGGTGTTCCGGCTCGGCGCCAAGGGACACGCCTCCGCGGTCGGGCTGATCAAGCCGGGGACGTCGAAGGCCTTCGACCGCTTTCTGGCGAAGCACAAGGACAAGGTGAAGCGCATCGCCCTGCACTCTCCCGGCGGCTCCGTGTCCGATGCGCTCGACATGGCGCGCACGATCCGCAAGCGGAAACTCATGACTTATGTTCCCGACGACGGATACTGCGCCTCGTCATGTCCGCTCGTCTTTGCCGGCGGCATCAAGCGCGTGGCCGGCAAGAAGGCGTGGATCGGCGTGCACCGGGTCTATACCCTCAAGAGCGCCATCGGTACGCTGCAGGAAGGGATGGCCGCGGCCCAGCAGATTTCGGCGCGGTGCCAGAACTTTCTGATCGAGATGGAAGTCTCGCCGCGCGTGTGGATTCACGCCATGACCACGCCGAAGGAACGCCTGTACGTTTTCACGCCCAAGGAACTGACCGAGCTCAAACTGGCGACCAAGGTCACCAAAAGCTGAGAGCTACGGTTGTTTTCTCCCGGCGATGGCCACGCCGTGACGTTGCGAGGTCAGGCGCGGGTCCTGCGATTTTATGAGAACCGGCGCCCCGCGAAGAAGCTCGTCGCAGCGTGCCAGCGTGTCGGCGGTGAGTCGATTGATCGCCTCGCGGGTGAAAAAGGTCAGGTGCGGCGTGAGGATGACGTTGTCCATCTCGAAAAGATCCCGCAAAGCATGATCCGCCTTGTCGAGCGGCTCGTCGCGAAACACGTCGAGCGCGGCGCCGGCGATCGCACCGGATCTCAGGGCGTCGAGAAGAGCCGTTTCATCCAGGATTGCGCCGCGCGCGGTGTTGATAAGGAAGGCGGACGGTTTCATGGCGGCCAGTTCGTCCGCCCCGATCAGGCCGTGCGTCTCCGGGTTCAGGACGGCATGGATCGAGACGAAATCGCACTCGCCCAGCATGGCGCGCAGGTCGTCTCGTTTCTCCGCCCCGGCCGCCTTCACGGCCTCCGCCGGCGTCCGCGGGCTGTATGCGAGAACGCGCATGTTGAAACCGCGCCCGGCCATGCGGGCCATGCTCGTTCCGATGCGGCCCAGGCCGACGAGACCAAGGGTTTTTTCGGAAAGATCCGACGCGAGCCATCGGCCTTCCGGCCAGGCCCAACCCTCGCTGTCCATCGCCTTTTGCAGGGGCCGCAGTTTCTTCGCCAGCGCGATCGTCAGCGCGAAGGCGCCCTCGGCGACCGTTTCCTCGGCGTAGGCCGGGACATTGACGACCGGAATCCTGCGTACCTTGGCCGTATCGATGTCGATGGCGTCGATGCCGACGCCGTATTTGACGATGCCCTTGAGCTGCCGCGCGCCTTCAAGAACCTCGGAGGTGATCGGCGTGTAGCACATCAGCAGCAGGTCCGCGTCCCGCGCCGCGTCGCGTAGGCGTTCCTGGCTGACGCCGTCCGGCAAGAGGACAAGCTCGCCCCGTTCGCGCAGGGCCGCGTCAAGGCCGGGGCATTCCAGTTCCGCGTCGGTGCGGATGATCTTCACGGGCGCGGTCATGAATGCGCGCCTGGGTCAGGCTTCCGACGCGATGGCGTCGTCGATGATCTGCAGAGCGGTCTCCATCTCGGCCCGGCTCGTCACCAGCGCGGGATACAGGGTCAATACCGATCCCATGGAGATTTTGAAGCTCAATCCGGTCTCGAGGCAGCGATAGAAGACCCGCTCGGCGAGATCGTTTGCCGGTTCCTTCGTCTCGCGGTTCGTGACGAGGTCGATCCCGAGAAGGAATCCGCGGCCGCGCACGTCGCCGATCGCTTCGTGCCGGTCCATCATGTCGTGCAGCCGCTCGAGTGCCCATGCGCCGACAGTCGCCGCGTTCTCGACCAGGTTCTCCTCCTCGATGATCTCGATCGTGGTGAGCGCGGCGCGGCAGGTCACGGGATTTTTCTCGTGGGTGTAGTGGCCCAGCGCAAACGCGCCGCACACATCAAGTTCCGGACGGCAGATGGTGGCGGCAATCGGCACAATGCCTCCGCCGAGCGCCTTGCCGGCCACCAGAATATCGGGAACCACGTCGTCGTGCTCGCAGGCGAACATCCTGCCCGTTTTGCCGAGGCCGGTGGGTATCTCGTCGAATATCAGGAGAGCACCTGCCTCGTCGCACGCCTCCCTCACCTGTTTCCAGAAGCCCGGGGGCGGAATGAACGGCACGGCGCGGTTCGGCTCGGCAACCACGGCAGCGAAGTCCCCTTCCTTCTGCAGCGCGAAGCGGATGAGCCCGGCGACAATGTCGCCGACCTCGCGGTCGCGGGAATGCTCGCGCGTATGCGGGATGCCGAACGGATTGCGGTAGGCGTCGAAGGGCGGCACGTGCTCCGTTCCCGGCAGCAGCGGGCCGATGGGTCCCATGCGGAAGAGCTGTTCGCCGCCGACGCTCGATGCGCCGAACCCCGCGCCGTGAAACGAGTCCCAGAAAGAGAGGGTCTTGAAGCGCCCGGTGGCGACGCGCGCGATCTTCAGCGCCGTTTCAATCGCATCGGAACCTCCGGTCGTGAACAGGACCTTGCAGAGGTCGCCGGGCGTGATCCGGCCCAGCTTTTCCGCCAATGCCGTCGCCGGCTCGCAGGCGAAGCGCCGCGGCGCAAACGGCAGCTCGTCCATCTGCTTCGTGATGGCCGCCTTCAGGCGCGGATGGCCGTAGCCGATGTGGTGGACGGAATTGCCGTGGAAATCCATGTAGCGCCGGCCGTCCATGTCCTCCAGCCAGATGCCCTCGGCCTTCCTGACGGCACTGAGGCAGGGGGACGAGACCGACTGGTGAAGGAAGCACGCGGCATCGCGCGCGATCGCGTCTCTGGTTTGCGCGCCGGTGCGTTTCTCGCTCCACATGCTGCGATAGGGGCTGAGATTGGACTCGCCTTCGGATTGGTCGGGCTCTCGGTGTGTCGCCTGATGCGCGTCGCGGAGCGTCATGCCGGCCTCCCGGTGACCTGGAGATGAGGAACTGCTGCCGGCGAACTATGGCCCCTGCGCCGCGGGTTGGGCAATGGGCCGCTGTAAATAGACGTATCAGTACAATCGATGCGCCGGACTCCGGTCGCGTCGCTCAGCGGGTCAACTGCCCATTGCCGTTTGGCGGTCGCGGTTGCTGCGGGTCCGTGGAGGGTTGTGTCGGGAGCTGCCCCGGTTCCGTGGGATGTTCGAAAATCTCCTGTGGCGGCGCGAACGGCGCCGGCTCGGTCTCGAGCGGAACCTGTAGTGCATCCTCGCTCGCCGGCGCGTCGGTCTGCGCCTGCGCCTCCGCGTCGCCCGGGTGCACGCCTGACTGCAGCTTGGGCGAGTCGGCGGAGCGCCAGTGTTCGACGACCTTTTCAAGGTCGATGGACTCGCCGTCGTCCTGCCGCCACCTCTCGGTGAAGCAGGCGGTCCGGCTGCGCGGCATGGCGTCCTCGGGAAGGTCCGCGAACCGGATACGTCCCGGCAGGGTAACGCCGTCGCCGAAGACAATTGCCTCCCGCGGGCCCATGGAGGGGAGGAAATCAAGCAGGCTCGCCGCGGTGTCGAAAATCGCCGCCCGCACGAAGTTCTGGTCGCGCTCGTTGGACATGCGCATCGAGAACACGGTGTTGCACTGCGACAGGATCGTTGAGTCGAGCTCGGAGGGGCGTTGGCTGATGACACACAGGGAGACGCCGTATTTGCGCCCTTCCTTGGCAATGCGTGCGATGGCACGCCGGGTCGGCTCGAAGCCGAGATCGGCGTTGTTCGGGACGTAGCGATGCGCCTCCTCGCAAACCAGGGTGACGGGCGCGTGTCCGCCACTCCACAGCGAGAAGTCGAACGTCATCCGGCAGATGACCGAAACCACCACATTGACGATCTCCGACGGAACACCGGTCAGCTCGAGGATGGCGATCGGTTTGTCGTTCACGGGCACCCGGAACAGCCGCCCGACGATCTCCGCCATGTGGTCCTGGACCGTCAGGCTGCCGAACATGAAGGCATAGCGCGGATCGCCGGAAATGGCCTCGAGCCGCGTCTTGAGTTGCCGATACGGCGTCAGGTCATGGCGGTTCTCGAGGCGCCCCATGCGCTCGTCGATGATCGCGATCACATCCGAGACGCGATAGGGGACAGGTGTGTCCACCGTATAGCTGCGAACATGCCCGGCGCTGCCGCCACGCCTGATAAGCGCCGCGGTATCGCGCCCGCGGTTCGTTGCATACCGCCACTTCGCAACGGGAATGAGCTCGGCGAGGATTTCGGCTTCCGCGGTCTTGGCGTCAGCGTCGCCGATGACGACCTCGAGTAGTTCCTCGAACGTCAGAAGCCAGAACGGGAGCTGAAGGTCGTCGGGCGAAATGACTTCCGCGCGGTCGCCGAAGCACTCCGCGTACTCGCTGTGCGGGTCGAGCAGCAGCACATGCGCCCGCTTGTTCTGATCGAGGATCGCGCGCAACAGAACGGCCACGCCGCAGGATTTGCCCGTGCCCGTGCTTCCGAGGATCGCGCAGTGTTTTCCCAGAAGCTCGTCCACCTGCACCATGGCCGGAATGGTCCGGTCCTGGGTCAACGTGCCGATCGAAACCGCCTGCGTATCGTTCCACAAATAGGCGCCGCGCAGTTCCTCGGCAGTTGCCACGTCGACCGGGTCGCCGAGCGACGGATAGCCCGTTACACCGCGCAGGAACGAGCCGATGCTTCCATCGCCGTTTCGCATGAGCTGCCCGACCAGTTCGAGTTCGGCAATGCGAACCTCCGGTTCGCCTTCGTGCTGCGCCGGTATTGGGATGCTGAGGGCGGACACAAGCCCGAGAATGATCGAGGTGGGAGTCTCCAGTTTCAGGATGGCTCCAAGCTCGGCCCGCTTGGCGCCGGTCGCGTTGCTTTGGCGGTCAAGCATGACCACCGCCTGCGAGCCGGAAACCGATACGACGTGACCGATCGCTTGCGACCGGTTCACACTGCCCACGGATGCCTGGGTCTGCAGTTCAGTTGACACGGTGTCCCTCCGCGCCTGTTTGCTTGAACAGCATGATGATATCGGTGCCCTGGTTCTTGGCGCTGTGAACGATGAACTCTCCGCCCTGCAACTCGGTCAGCGATTTGGCGATCGGCAGTCCGAGCCCGGTTCCCTCGTTGCTGCGGTCGAACCGGTTGTCGAGTTGTCCGAATTCGCTCAGCGCAATCTGAATCTCCGCATCGGTCATGCCGATACCCGTGTCGGATACGCAGATGATGACCTTGCTTCCCGGACCGCGCTTTGCGGTGAGGGCCACCGAGCCCTTCTGCCGGTTGAAGTTGAACGCATTGGCCATCACGCGCATGACGCAGTCGGTCAAATGCCGCTGGTCGGCGCGGATTGCGGGAAGACCCGACTCTATCTGTGCAATGAACCGCAGATCTGTGTCGGCTGCACGCGACTTCGCCCAGGCGAGAGGCGCGCGCAGCGCTTCGTCGACATGGACGGGATCGATATGAGCCTCGACCTTGCCGGACTGTAGTTTTGAAATGGTGATGACGTCGTTCACCGTGGAAAGCAGGCCTTCCGCCGAATCCACGATCAGGTTGGCATATTCGGCAACCTGGTCCGGTTGAAGTTGCGTCGTCTCCACGCCTTTCAGCAGGTTGGAAAAGCCGAGTATGGCGTTGAGGGGGGTGCGCAATTCATGGCTGATATTGGCGATGAATTCCGACTTCACGCGGTTGGCGATCTCCGCCTCGACGCGCGACGCACGTTCGGCAAGTTCCGTTCTGTGCCGCAGCAGCGCGTCGCCAAGCCGGATTGAGTATTGCCCAAGCAGCGACCCGACCGCGCCGGATCTCGGAGCAATCGCGCGTGACGTTTTCTGGTCGAACCGGCTGGCCCGGATAAGCGCCGCTTTTGCCATGCCCGGATTGTCCGGCAAAGGGGTTCACGGACCGTAAACCCGGCCGCGGAATTTCGCCGTTTTTCGGTGCGAAACGGTGTCGCTGCAAGCGACGGGCGGCGCGCCGTCTCCAGGCGCGCCGCTCCGGCATTCTCGCGTTTACGTGCGGCTTGAGTGCCGCATGCCGCTATTTCATCGGCGGATGGTAGGGCATCGGCGGTGGGGCGACCGGATGGGCCACGGGCTGGACCGGAACCCAGCGTGTCGTCGCCGGGCTGACGACAACCTGCCGCGCGACGGTCTTGTACACGGCCGGCTTGCACACCTGGCGAACCGTACCCGGATGCACCATCACCTTCTGGTGCACGACCTGTTTCACCGCGGGCCGCGTCTCCACCCAGCTCGTTCTCGGCTGCACCATGACGCGCTTGCTGCGTGTGCGGTACTTCGCGGGCGTCGTAACGGCGCATTTGTATTGGCCGCAACCCATGCTCTTCCAGCGCGTCCGCGGCGGACGCACCTGTTTGACCACCTTGATCCGGTCGTAGACCGCGGGCTTGGAATGAACGACCTGATAGGACGGCTGAACCACGACTTCCTGCGCCTGCACGCCATAGGTCGGCGGTGTTCTCACCTGATGGCAATTCGCCGGACGAACCATCACGCGCTCCGTGACCGTCCTGTAGACGGGCGGTGTCGTGACCTTCTTGTAGCAAGTCTTGTACTTGCCGCCGCCGTGATACCGGCCAAAGGCGTCGGCATCGGCACCGGCCGCACCGGCAAACACGGCCGCGACGCCGCAGATTGCTAACGAACGCACAAACATCTCAACTAACTCCCTCACTGATACACAAACGATAACCGTGCCGAAGCGGCGCGATTGACCCAACGCTGCAAACTCAGCAAGTACCACGCCAACATTAAATTTGGCTGAAGCAGGCGTGCCCGCGTCAGCTTTCGATTAACCATAAACACTTGATTTGAAACGCCCTATGCGCTCGGCACCGTGGCAATCCGCGATTGTCCTTGCATCGCCAACGCAACCCGCCATAAATCATTGCCGATTTCACAGTGCGGCTGGGAGGAGGACGACATGACAGCGCTCGAGGCCAGGCATCAGAGCAGTATCTTCCGGTTGCCCGCCATCGCGTTGATCGTGCTGACCGGTGTCTTGCTCTCCGGATGCGGCATCAACAACATTCCGACATTCGATGAGAAGGCCAAGGCCGCCTGGAGCGAGGTCCTGAACCAGTATCAGCGGCGCGCCGACCTCATTCCGAACCTGGTCGAGACGGTCAAGGGTTTCGCCGAACAGGAACGCACCGTCCTGACCGAGGTTGTCGAAGCCCGTGCCAAGGCGACGCAGACCAAGCTTCCGGACGACATCCTCACGAACCCCGAGGCTTTCAACAAGTTCCAGGAAGCGCAGAGCCAGCTCTCCGGTGCGTTGAGCCGCCTGCTCGTCGTTGTCGAGCGGTACCCGGATCTCAAATCGAACCAGAACTTCCTGACCCTTCAGTCGCAGCTCGAGGGCACCGAGAACCGCATTGCCATTGCGCGGCGCGACTACATCGGTGCGGTGCGGGTCTACAATACCGAACTCAGAACGATCCCCGGGCGCTGGTGGAAAGCGCTGCTTTATCCCGATTCCAAACCCCTGGAGACGTTCACGATCGAGCCGGAAAAAGCCGAACCGCCGACGGTGAAGTTCTGATCACATGAGCTGTGATCCTGCAGCGGATGGCCAGCGAAGACCGTACGAGCACGAACACGCGATGCGGTTTCTCATCGCGCTCCTCTTCGTTTCTGTTCTTTCGATTGCCCCGGTACGCGCCGCCGACCCGGAATTTCCGGCGCTTTCCGGCCGGGTGGTCGACGCGGCCGGCCTTTTGAGCGCCGAACAGGTGCGGCAGTTGACGATCGATCTGGAGGCGCTCGAAGAAAAATCCACGGACCAGCTCGTGGTCGTGACCCTGCCGTCGCTGCAGGGCTATGAGATCGAGGAGTTCGGCTACAAGCTCGGCCGCCATTGGGGGATCGGACAGGAGGGCAAGGACAACGGCGTCCTGCTCATCATTGCGCCGAACGAACGCGAGGTGCGCATCGAGGTGGGCCGGGGGCTGGAGCCGCTTCTCACTGACGCGCTGACGAAAATCATCATCGAGAACGGCATTCTGCCACGCTTCCGGAGCGGAGATTTTCCCGGCGGAATACGCGCCGGCGTGCGGGACATCATCGCCGTGCTGACCGGAGATGCAGAGGAACTCAAGGTCCGCGCGCGCCAGAGTCCAGACCAGACCGATGATATGATCTCAGGCATCATACTCGTGGTCTGGCTGATCATATTCGGGATCGTGGTGTGGAGTATCATCCAGTCGGCGCGCCAGGGCAAAAAACAGCAGGCCAAGGGCAAGTCCGGCAACAAGTCCGGCAAGAAGCGGAATTCGGGTGGCTGGACCTGGGGGTCCGGCGGGTCATCGGGCGGTGGCTGGTCATCCGGTGGCGGCGGATTCTCCGGCGGCGGGGGCGGGTTCGGCGGCGGCGGCTCGTCGGGGAGCTGGTAGGCCCATGCACGTGATTTCGGCAAAAGACCGCAAGCGTATCAGCCGTGCAATTTCGGACGCGGAGGAGAAGACAAGCGGCGAGATCGTCGCCGTCGTGGCGGCCTCGAGCGACGACTATATCTTCATCCCCCTGCTGTGGGCCGCGCTGGCCGCTCTGGCGGTGCCCGCGGTTCTTTTCCCGTTCACGGAATTGCATGTCGCGGCGATCTACGCGGCGCAGCTCGGCGTGTTCGCGCTGCTCGGCCTGCTCTCGCAGTGGCGGCCCCTGCGTCTCGCGCTTGTGCCCCGCAGGGTCAAACGGGCACGCGCTCACCGCCACGCCACGGCACAATTTCTCGCCCAGAACCTGCACATGACCAAGGGACGGACCGGCGTCCTCATCTTCGTGTCGATAGCCGAACGGTTCGCCGAAGTGATCGCCGATGAGGGCATCTACGAAAAGGTTCCACCCGAAACCTGGGACGGCGTCGTGGACGAACTGACCAGACACATCGGGGAAAACAGGATTGCCGACGGATTCGTCGCGGCTACGCAAATGTGCGCCGACATCCTGGCCGAGCATTTCCCACCCGGATCGGCCGACGACAATGAACTGCCGGATCATCTCATCGTCCTCGAATAGTCGAAAGGGCTTAAGACCAAAGCCAAGTGGAAAGAGGGCGTGTTATTCTCTAAGCAACCGGTATCCCAGTATCGTGGAGGCGTATGATGACTTCAAAACTGGCCCGTGCGGTTGCCTTGGCTCTTACACTGTCGCTTGCGGCATGTTTCGGACCTGGCACCCCGGAAGAGCAGCTTGAATCAATCCAGGAGTTGCAGGCTAAAAACCTGCCGATGAACGACGAGCAGAAAAGCGGTCTGGCCGAGCATGTTGAAAAGGGCCGCGAGGCACTCGCGGCCGGAAACAAGGAGACCGCCGGCAAGGAATTCGAGGCCGCGCTGGCGATCCTGAATGCCGCCGCGGACGCGGCGCTCTACAACAAGGCTGACTGAACGCCGCATCCGCTCTCCGAAAGCCGCGTTTCGCACCCCCGGGTGCCGGATTTTCGCTTGTCTTCCCGTGCGCCGCGCGCCACTCTTCGACTTGGTTCAGATGAATTGCATCACATGGGTGCGTCATAGTTTGGGTCGGGTCGCGGAGCAATGTCTCGGCTGTCACAAACAAAGGGGGGCGGAGCCATGGCGACCACGGCACGGCGCAAAGAACAGTCTCTTTCGCAAACGGTCATCAAACGGCTCGGCGGGAGCAGGGCCGAGAAAGCCCTGAAAGACTTCGCCGAAGTCATCCTGTCGACGGCTCATGAAGACGATTTCGTTGGTCTTCCGGCCGAAACGGTCACACAGATCATCCGCTCCGGCTGGGACTTCAGCGCGATTCTTGCGCCAAAGAAACACAATCTGCGCGTGTATAACCCCGGGCCTGAGTTTCAGGGGCTCGGCGACACCACGGTCATCGAAATCCTGAATGCCGACATGCCGTTCCTCGTGGACTCGGTCATGGGCGAGATTCAGGAGCGGGGATTGAGGGTCCAGTTTGTCCTGCACCCGATCCTGAGGGTGGTACGTGACAGCAAGAACAAACTGAAATCGGTTTCCGCACGGGCCGGGACCGTGCGCGAAGGCGCGGCCAAGGAGAGCTATATTCGGGTCCATGTCTCGCGCATCGGCGACAAGGCCGAGCGTGACGACCTTGCGCGGTCGATTGATAAGATCCTGAAGGATGTCACGATCGTCGTCCAGGACTGGCGGCCCATGCTGGACCGTCTCGAAAGTGCGGTCGCCGCCTACACGACCGCTCCTCCGTCGATCCCCGTGTCAGATCTGGCGGAGTCCATTCAGTTTCTGAAATGGCTGCTCGACAACAATTTCACGCTGCTCGGGATGCGCACCTTTTCGTTCGAGGGCGGCAAGGCCAGAGGCACGCTCAAGCCGGTCACCAAGTCCGGGCTCGGTATTTTGCGGGATCCCAAAGTCTTCGTGCTCCGGCGCGGTGCCGAGGCCATGCATATGACGCCCGAGATCCGCAGCTTCTTTCTCAGGCCGGCTCCGCTGATCGTGACCAAGGCGAATGTGCGCTCCACCGTTCATCGGCGCGCCTACATGGACTATATCGGCGTGAAGATTTACGGCGAAAGCGGCGCGATTTCGGGCGAGCTCAGGATCATCGGCCTGTTCACCTCGACCGCATATACGCGCTCGACGCGCAACATTCCGCTTCTCAGACAGAAGGTGGAGGTCGTCCTCAACCGCTCCGCCTATCCGCCCGACAGCCACAGCGGCAAGGCATTGCTCAACGTGCTCGAGACCTTCCCGCGCGACGAGCTTTTTCAGATCAGCGTCGAGCAGCTCTACAGGACGGCCATCGAAATCCAGTCTCTGGACCTGAAACCGAGCGCCCGGGCCTTCGCCCGTCCGGACGAGTTCGACCGGTTCGTGTCGGTTATCGTGTTCGTGCCGCGTGACAGATACTCCACCAATGCGCGCGTCCGGATCGGCCAGTTCCTTGCCGACACCTATAAGGGCCGGGTTTCCGCCTACTACCCGTTCTTCCCGGAAGGCCCGCTGGTGCGCATTCACTTCATCATCGGCCGCAGCGAAGGCAAGACGCCGGTCCGTTCCCAGAAGTTTCTCGACGAGAACATCGAGCGGATTGTCCGCACCTGGGAGGACCATCTGAACGAAGCGCTGGTCAAGGGCGGCGGGAGCATGGGCACCGCGCTTGCGCGGAAGTACCAGGGCGCATTCAGTGCCGCCTATCAGTCAAATTTCACCACTGAGCGCGCCGTGCGCGACATCAGCCAGTTCGAGGCGCTCAGTGAAAAAACCCCTGTGGCCGTGGATTTCTGGCGTGCGGAGGATGATCGGCCGAACCGGGTCCGTGTCACGCTCTACCATCTTCAGGGGGCGATCCCGCTCAGCCGCCGCGTCCCGGTACTCGAGAACATGGGGTTTTCGGTCATCGACGAGCGGTCCTACCGGGTGAGCCCGACGGACGCCGAGGCACCGCTCTCGCTGCATGACATGGTCCTCGAACATCCCGAAAGCGCCGCCATCGAGCGCGCCGAGTGCGATGCGGATGTGGAGGCCTGCTTTCTCGCCGTGTGGCGTGGCCAGACGGGCTCCGACGGGTTCAACAAGCTTGTCCTCAGTGCCGGCCTGAACTGGCGCGAGGCGGCGGTCGTGCGCGCCTACGGGTCCTATCTTCGCCAGATCGGCGCGCCGTTCGGCCAGGCCTACCTTGCCGAGACCATGCTCCGCCACGCGGAAGTGACCCGAAATCTGATGGACCTGTTCCGGACACTGTTCGATCCCGCGACCGGAAAGGCGCCCGAGAAACGGCGGGCCGCGGGACGGGCGGTCGTGGAGAAGATCCGCGGCGCGCTGGAACATATCCCGAGCCTCGATGAGGACCGGATCATCCGCCACTACCTCAACCTCATCCAGACGACGCTGCGCACCAACTTTTATCAGAAGGCGTCCGGCGGCGGGCCCTACGCGGCGATTTCATTCAAGTTCGAGAGCGCGAAAGTGGAGGGCGCCCCCGATCCGAAGCCGTTTGCCGAGATCTTCGTGTTCTCGCCCGAGGTGGAAGGCATTCATCTGCGCGGCGGCCGCATCGCGCGCGGCGGACTGAGATGGTCCGACCGGGCACAGGATTTCCGCACCGAAGTTCTCGGCCTGGCCAAGGCGCAGCAGGTCAAGAACGTGGTGATCGTCCCGACCGGCTCGAAGGGCGGGTTCGTTCCGAAATACCTCGCGCGCGCAAGTGGCCGGGAAGAGTTCATGGAGATCGGCGTGGCCGCCTACCGCGAGTTCATTGTCAATCTGTTGCGGGTGACCGATAACCTGTCCGGCGAGAAGGTCGTTCCGCCGAAGGATACCGTGCGGTTCGACGGCGATGACCCGTATCTGGTGGTGGCCGCCGACAAGGGCACCGCGACATTCTCAGACTATGCCAACGAGCTTTCGACGGCGCATGGCTTCTGGCTCGGTGACGCGTTCGCGTCGGGCGGCTCCGCGGGCTACGACCACAAGAAGATGGGCATCACGGCGCGCGGCGGCTGGGAAGCGGTCAAGCGCCACTTCCGGGAGATGGACTGGGACATTCAGAACCAGCCATTCCGGGCGATCGGCGTCGGCGACATGTCCGGTGACGTGTTCGGCAACGGCATGCTGCTGTCGAAGCAGACGCAGCTCATTGCCGCCTTCGACCACCGCGACATCTTCATCGATCCCGACCCGGATCCGGCGGTAAGCTGGAAGGAACGCAAGCGGCTGTTCGGCCTGGGGCGCTCCAGTTGGCAGGATTACAATCCCAAGCTGATGAGCAAGGGCGGCGGTGTCTTCAGCCGCATGTCGAAGTCCATCCAGCTCACGTCGCAGATCAAGGCTATAACCGGGCTCGAGGCCAACAGCGTGACGCCGAACGAGTTGATCCGGGCGCTGCTCAAGTCGCCGTTCGACCTGCTCTGGTTCGGCGGTATCGGAACCTATGTCGGTGGCGCCAACGAGAGCGCGGACGAAATCGGCGACAGGGCGACCGACGCCATCCGCATCAAGGCGCACCAGCTTATGGTCAAGGTGGTCGGCGAAGGCGCCAATCTGGGCATGACGCAGGAGGCGCGGATCGAGTTCGCCCTGCGCGGCGGGCGGGTCAATACCGACGCCATCGACAATTCGGCCGGCGTGAACTCGTCGGACCTTGAGGTCAACATCAAGATTGCGCTGGGCGCGGCGATGGCGGCGGACAAGATGACCTTGCCGGAGCGAAACAAGATCCTCGTAAAGATGACCGAGGAGGTTGCCGCTGCCTGCCTGGTGAACAACTACCTGCAGACGCTCGCAATCAGTCTCGGCCAACGGCGCGGCCTTGCCGACCTCGGCTTCCAGCAGCGACTGATGCGCGACCTGGAGAGCGCGGGCCTGCTCGACCGCGAGATCGAGTTCCTGCCCGAGGACCTGGAAATCGCCGAGCGCCAGCAGGCGGGGCAGGGGCTGACACGCCCCGAGCTGGCGGTGCTGCTCGCCTATGCGAAGATCGATCTCTACAACGGGCTGGTGGAGTCGAGCGTCCCCGACGATCCGTATTTCAAGCAGGAGCTCGAAGGCTATTTCCCGAAGACCCTTCTCGCGGCGTTTCCGGACGAAATCGCCTCGCACCGGCTGCGGCGGGAGATCGTGGCGACGCGGTTGTCGAACGCCATCATCAATCGCGGCGGCTCGACCATGTCGCTTCGGCTGAGAGAGGAAACCGGACGCGGTGTCGCCAATGTCGTTCTCGCCTTTACCGCGGCACAGGCCGTGTTCGGGCTGGAGAACCTGTTTTCGGAGATTGACCGGCTAGACAACAAGATATCCGGCGACTGCCAGCTCGATCTCTATCTGCGGGCACAGGACGTCGTGCGGTCGCAGTCGGCCTGGTTCCTCCGCCACGCGTCGCTGTCCCAGGGGCTGACCGAGGCGATCAACGTCTATCGCAGCGGCATTGCCGAAATCGCGGGCGCGCTCAAGTCGATCCTTCCCGAGCCGCAAATGGCCACGCTGAAGGCCGATCAGACCGCGCTGACGGACGCCGGCGTGCCGGCGTCGCTTGCCCGGGCGCTCGCCGAGACCCGCGTGCTCAGCGACGGTCCGGATGCCGTCATGGTCGCGCAGGCGCTGGGACGCCCGGTGAGCGAGGTCGCGGCCGTCCTTTTCGATGTCGCCGCCTATCTGCGTCTCGACGAGCTCAAGGGCATCGGCGAAAGGCTGTTCGTGACGGACTACTACGACCGGCTGGCGATCAATGCCGCCATGAGCGCCATATCCAATGCCCAGCGCGCGGTCCTGCAGGATGTGGTGGGCGCTTCCGAAAACACACCGTCCTTCCAGGCCTGGCGGGAGGAGCATGCGGAGCAGGCCGAGCGGACACGCCGCTCCGTCGACGAGATTCTCGACAGCGGCGATCCGAGCCTGTCACGGCTGATGGTGGCTGTCGGTCACCTGCGCGACCTGTCGCCTTCGTGATTTAGGGTCGCTCCCATGGCAACGAGTGCAACGCGTCGTCGAGAAACCACGTGGACCGGCCTTTTCGGCTGGGTGATGTTCGACTGGGCCACGCAGCCCTTCTACACGCTGGTTCTGACGTTCCTGTTCGCGCCGTACTTTGCGGCCACCTTCATCGGTGACGCGACGCGCGGCCAGGAGATCTGGGGGTACACGACCGCGTTTGCCGGCCTCATTGTCGCGTTCATCAGTCCCGTTCTCGGATCGATCGCCGATGCGGCCGGACGGCGCAAGCCCTGGATCGCCGTGTCGTCGGCCGCGCTGGTGCTGGGACTGTTCGGGCTCTGGTTCGCCGAGCCCGGCGGCGAGGCGCTTATCCTGGTCCTGCTTGCGGTGGTGGTGGCAACCGTCGCGGTGGAATTCACCACGGTCTTCACCAACGCGATGATGCCGTCGCTCGTGCCGCAGGACCAGCTCGGCCGCCTGAGCGGGATCGGATGGGCGATCGGGTATGTAGGCGGCCTCATATCGCTCGTCATCACGGCCGGGTTTCTCGTGGCGGACGGGGAAACCGGCAGGACGATGCTCGGCTTTCGTCCCATCATCCCCCTCGACACGCTTTCGCATGAAGGTGAGCGCCTCATCGGGCCGTTTTCCGCAGTCTGGTATCTCATCTTCGCCCTGCCGCTGTTTCTGTTCACCCCGGATCGCAAGAACAGACGGCATGGAAAAAGCAACCGCGAGGTCGTTCGCGAGGGGCTTGCCGAACTCAAGGAAACCATCGCCAATGTCCGCCAATATGCGAACATCGTCCGGTTTCTCATCGCGCGGATGTTCTACGCCGACGGCCTCGGCGCAATCTTCGCCTTCGGCGGTATTTATGCGGCCGGGCAGTTCGGCTGGACCGCCACGGAACTCGGTCTGTTCGGGATCATTCTCACGGTCACCGCCGGGATCGGCGCGGTGATCGGCGGATCGCTGGACGACCGGGTCGGCGCGCGCACGGTGATCATCTGGGGACTGATTCTTCTGCTCGTTGGATGCGCAGGTGTGCTGTCGGTCGACAGAACCCACGTCCTTTACGTGATCGAGGTCGCACCACCGAAGCCGGGTGGAGGGATCTTCTCCGGTCCCGGCGAGATCGTCTACATCCTTTTCGGCTGCGTCATCGGCCTCATGGCCGGACCGATCCAGGCCTCGAGCCGGGCGCTGCTGGCGCGGATTTCTCCCCCCGAAATGGCAACCAAGTTCTTCGGTTTGTTCGCCTTTTCGGGCAAGATCACGTCCTTCGCGGCGCCGTTTGCCGTCGGGACTGTAACGGGGCTTGCCGATAGCCAGCGCATCGGCATCGCCGCGCTCACGATCTTTCTGATCGTGGGCCTGATTCTGGTGATGACGGTGCGCGAAGAGCGCGAAACGGTCCGCACCTAGAGTATTCTCAGGCGTGTCCCCTCTATACCGAACTAGTGCCGGAAGTGGCGCATGCCGGTGAACACCATGGCCACGCCGGCGTCGTCCGCGGCCGCAATCACCTCGTCATCGCGCATCGATCCGCCGGGCTGGATCACCGCCGTGGCGCCAGCGTCAATGGCGGCGAGCAGACCGTCGGCGAAAGGAAAGAACGCATCCGATGCCACGACGGAGCCTTTGGTGAGAGGTTCGTCCAGCCCGGCCTCCTTCGAGGCGTCCGCGGATTTCCATGCCGCGATGCGCGCGGAGTCGATGCGGCTCATCTGCCCGGCGCCGATCCCGACGGTGGCACCGTCCCTGGCATAGACGATCGCGTTGGATTTGACGTGCTTGCAAACGGCGAAGGCGAATTTGAGGTCGGCGAGTTCCCGGTCCGAGGGCGCGCGCTTTGTCACCGTCTTCAGTTCGCCGGTGTCGACGCGGCCATTGTCCCGGGCCTGCGCCAGAAACCCGCCTGACAACATCTTCAGGGCGAGCCCTTGCGCGGCCGGGTCCGGCAGGCCGCCGGCGAGCAGCACGCGCAGGTTCTTCTTCGCGGCGAGAACGCCGAGCGCCCCCTCACTGGCATCGGGCGCGATGATGACCTCGGTGAAGATCTGCGAGATCGCCTCGGCGGCGGCTTCGTCCAGCGTCTGATTGAGTGCGATGATACCGCCGAATGCGCTCGTCGGGTCGCAGCGCAATGCCAGTTCGTAGGCTTCGGCGGTCGTCGGCGCCACGGCCACGCCGCACGGATTGGCGTGTTTGATGATTGCGACGGCGGCGCTTTCGCCGGGATCGAATTCGGCAACAAGCTCGTAGGCCGCGTCGGTATCGTTGAGATTGTTGTAGCTGAGCTCCTTGCCCTGAACCTGCCGTGCGGTGGCGACGCCGGGCCTGTGTTCGCCCGAGGTGTAGAAGGCCGCCCATTGATGCGGGTTTTCCCCGTACCGCAGCGACTGCGCGAGACGTCCGGAAAAGACCCGCGTGTCGGGAACATCCTCGCCAAGAGCGGCGGCGAACCAGGCCGAGATGGCGGCATCATACGCGCCCGTCCGCGCGTAGGCCTTGGCCGCGAGTGCCCGGCGCCTGTCGGCGCCGATTTCGCCATTCGTCTTCTGAAGGTCCTCAATCAGGGCATCGTAGTCCGATGGATCGACGACGACCGCGACGCCGGCATGGTTCTTCGCCGCGGCGCGGATCATGGCCGGACCGCCGATGTCGATGTTCTCGATACAGGTTTCAAAATCGGCGCCCGACGCGACGGTTTCCTCGAACGGGTAAAGGTTCACCACCAGCAGATCGATATTGGCAATATCGTGCGCGTCCTGTGCCTGCGCGTGATCGGCATTGCCGCGCACCGCCAGCAGCCCGCCATGCACCTTCGGATGGAGGGTCTTCAGCCGCCCGTCCATCATCTCCGGAAAGCCGGTCACGTCGGAAACGTCGATCACGGGCAGGCCCTCGTCACGGATCAGCGCCGCGGTTCCCCCGGTCGAAATCAACTCCACGCCCAACGTATCGAGCGCTTTCGCCAGCTCGACCACGCCTCTCTTGTCGGAGACTGAGATCAGTGCCCGATTGATCCTCACATTGTCGCTTGTCATGACGGTCCCCTGCCGACCCTTGAGAAGCCGCCCGGTTAGCACGAATGGGCGGGTTGAGAAATACGGCAAATGGCGTCAATGCACAGGATGGCAACGCACGGACACTTTTCTCTAATTCTCCGGCGGGACATTATCTTCGTTGTCGTCGCCGCCTTCCGGCGCCGGCGCGTCCTTCGGCTGCTTTAGCCTTTCAAGGGTCCAGTCAACGCTCACCTCGTTCGCATTTCCCATGAACCCGTAGATGACGATCTGCGCGGTGCGTCTCGGGCCTTTCGGGTCCGCCAGGAATACGCTTTCGTCAAGGGAGAGGATGCCCTGGGGCAGGGAAAGCGCCCAGCCGTCCCCGTCAGGCAGTCTGATGATCGCCGTTCGCCGGTCCTGCGCGAGTTCCGTGCGCGCCGAGGGGTGCAGGTGAAACCGGACCGCGAACTCGCCATTGTTGTCGCGCGCCGCGCCCTTCAGGCCATATGGGGCGATGAGCCGATCGCTGCCGGACAGCACGTTGCCGTTTGCCGCAAGGGTGAGACGCCGAATGTGCGTCAAGCCGTATCGCGTGTCATACCCGTCATGGGACGACCGCAACTCCATCTCGCCGTCGTTTTCGATCAACTCGGCCTGAACATTGACCGGACCGGTCAGCGAGGCCTGGCCGTTGTTGCCCACGGACGACGCGCCGCCGACGAACTGGGAGGACGAGGTGTCGCAGATGGTGAGCGTGGAATGGGCGGCGGTCGCGCGCGCGACGGTCCGCCACTCCCAGTCCTCCCGCGCCGTCACTCCGCAATTGACGATCAGCGGGTGGGTCCCGGTATGCATCTCGAACGACAGGCAGCCGGCATGGGCCTCACCGCTCAGCGCGATCGGAGGCGGACGGCCGACATCCGCGATGACAACGCTCCTGCCCGCCTGAAGCCTGCAGTAGCCCGACTTGTCGGCGTGGTTCACCGGTGCGCCGCGCGTGTCATCGTGAACGATGAGGGCAGCCAGCGATTCCATGGGCGTCGGACCCATGCCGTTGAACCGCCCGAACCCTTCGCTGCCCAGCCGGAAGAAGCGCAGCATCGGCATCATGCGGTCGATTGCGCCCATAAGCTCTTCAGGCGGCTTCTGGTCGCGGGCAATGAAGCACTGGCGCAAGGGCAGAAGATCGAGCAAAAGCTCGATCACGCTGTTCGGATTACGGTCGATATGGCCGCCGTCAGCCAGCACCTGGCGTTTCAGCTCTTCGGCCAGGACTTTCGGCCGCGCGAACGCCGAGGGTTGCTTTTCGTCGACGCAGAGCCCCGCGAATGACAAGGCGACAACGGCCGTCAGTCGCGGAAGGCCGTCGGGCGCATCGTTGTAGGATGACCGCAGATACCGGATCTGAACGGCAAGGCTGCGCATCACCTTGTCGTAATACGTTCCATCGGCGCCATCGATGAAGAGGCCGGAATGTGACAGCCACGAGACAATGCGGCGCGCATTGATGGCCGGCTCCCACGGCAATCCGCCGGGATCGCCGTGCAGCTTCATCCAGTCGCTCACCAATGCGCGCGCGTGCTCGCGGGAGATCTCATCGCCGGCGGCCGCCAGATGCCGGAGCCAGCCGAACCCATGCAGTTCACGCTCCCAGGCGGCGCTGGGCGGCAGCACGACGAACGGGTTCTCCGTTTCGAGCAACGCGACGGCGCCCGCCAGTCCGAAATGTCCGTGATAGATCTCGCTGGCGAAGCTTGGATCACCCGTTCGCAGATCCTGCGGCATCAACAGGAGCTGCTCGATGGGCTCGCCCTTGTAGCGCCAGCGCAGGAGCGGTGACCGCAGGAGCCCCCGCCACGCGGACCGGCTCGCCCGGCCAGCCGCCGTCGTCAGCAGCCTTGTACGGGTTGAAAGCGCGTCAGCTATCATAGGCGTCAGGTCTCGCTCAATCACGGATGGCCCCGCACCGACGCGAAGCCTGCCACCGACTCACTCCGATAGTCTACACATCATGCCCCACGGGCAATATCTCCGTTCGCCGCGGCCCGCGCGCGAGCGGCCGGTAGCGCCGCTAGGGAACTTCGAGCCGCGCCGCGAAAAAGCCGTCCAATCCGGACGCTGCGTCGCCCTGCACGGGAAGATCGTATGGCAGCGTTCGCAAGTATCCCTCATCGTTCGTCCAGCTCGCCCGCCCGTTGAACGTGCCCGTCTCGATCGGAGTTGCCCGCACCTTGGGGATATCGGCCAGAAGAGACGCGACCTGCGCTTCACCCTCCTGTTGCTCCAGTGAACAGGTGCAGTAGACGAGTACGCCGCCCGGACGCAGCAAGGTGATGGCATGGCGCAGGAGCCGCGCCTGAAGCCGTGTCAGCTCTTCCAGGTCGCGGGCGCTCTTCAGCCAGGCAATGTCAGGGTGCCGCCTGAGCGTGCCGGTTCCCGTGCAGGGCGCATCGAGCAGAACGCCGTCGAACTGACGGGTCCCGCGCCATGCGCCCGCATCCGCGCATACGACATCCACCGTGAGCGCAAGGCGCTCCATGTTCTCTCTCAGGCGCGCCAGACGCTTTTCCGACACGTCCACGGCGGTGACGTGCGCACCGGCCGCGGCAAGCTGTGCGGTCTTGCCGCCCGGCGCCGCGCACAGATCTGCGATATGAAGGCCGCGAACGTCGCCGAACAGCCGGGCCGGAAGCGCGGCGGCGGCATCCTGAACCCACCAGTCGCCGGCAGCGAACCCGTCGAGTTTCTCAACCGGCCCCGCGTTTGAAACGCGCACGGTTCCTGTCGCAAGCGCGATGCCGCCCAGCCGTTCGGCCCATGCGTGCGGGTCCTGCTTGACGGAGAGGTCGAGCGCGGCCGGGTGCAGGTGAGCCTCGCCGATGCGCTGCGCGATATCGTCGCCGTACCCCGCCACCCAGTTCGTCCACAGCCAATCCGGCGTGTTCAGCCGGGCCGCATCCTGCTTCGCAACGAGATCCGGCCCCTGCGCGGCGACCCGGCGCAGGACCGCGTTGGCAAGCTTGTCGAAATGGCGCGCATTACGGTCCTGCTTGCACTGGGTAACGGCGAGATCGATGGCGGCGTGCGCCGGCGTGTCGAGAAACAGAAGCTGGCAGGCAGCCGCGCGCAGGATGTCGCGCAGGGGGCCCGAGCGCTTCGGCGGGGCCTTTTCGAGGAACGCGCCCAGTACCGCGTCGATCTGCCCGAGGCGCCGCAGTGTCGTCGAGGCAATGGCTCGGGCCAGCCCACGGTCGCGTTCCGCCAACCCCGACATTTCTCTCGCGGGCCGTGAGTTTGTCAGCGCCTCGTCGAGCGGCTGGCGATCGGCGAGCACGGCCCGCAGCAGCCCCACGGCCACGCGCCGCGCCGGCAGGCCGACATTGTAGTCGCGCGTCGCCCGCCGGCTTCGCGCACCGGCGCTCTTCGGGGGGGACGTGGCCGATCGGGCCAAGCGTCGCTAGCCCCAGGGTCCGGGCCCGCGGCTGACGGGAACGGAGCTCGAACTGGTCTGCTGCATGGCCGGCCGCCGCTGTCCGGTGGTCTGGCCCCACTCGCGCGCCAGCTCCTGCAGCCGCGCGATCCGGTTCTCCGTGTTCGGGTGGGTCGAGAACAGCTTGTCCGCGCGCTCGCCGGACAGGGGGTTGATAATGAACATGTGTGCGGTCGCGGGGTCGCGCTCGGCCGTCATATTGTGAGTCTGCTTCACGCCGTTCGAGATTTTCTGCAGCGCCGATGCGAGCCAAAGGGGCTGGCGGCAGATCTCGGCACCCAGCTTGTCGGCCTGGTACTCGCGCGAGCGACTGACGGCCATCTGAACGAGGGCGGCAGCCAGAGGCGCGAGAATCATGACCGCGATCGTGCCGATCAGGCCGATCGGACTGTTGTTGTTCCGGCCGCCGAAGAACAGTCCGAAATTCGCAAGCATCGAAATCGCACCGGCTATCGTTGCCGTGACGGTCATCGTCAGGGTGTCATAGTTCTTGATATGAGCCAGCTCGTGCGCCATGACGCCGGCGAGTTCCTCCTTCGAAAGGGTCCGCATCAGCCCGGTGGTCGCCGCGACGGCGGCGTTATCCGGATTGCGTCCTGTTGCGAACGCATTCGGCTGGTCGTTCTCCATGATGTACACGCGCGGCATCGGCAGGTCGGCATTGTGCGCAAGCTCGCGCACCATGTTGTAATACTCCGGCGCCGAGCGCTCGTCGACCTCTCGTGCGCCATACATGCGCAGCACCATCTTGTCGGAGTTCCAGTAAGCGAACACGTTCATCGCCAATGCGATGAGAAACGCGATGAGCATGCCGGATTGGCCGCCGATCACTGCACCGACGGCCATGAACAGGCCGGTCATTGCGGCCAGTAGGATCGCGGTGCGAAAATAGTTCATGTATTGCCTCGTTGTTCAAAATTGCGCCCGCAGAAGAGCGCGGACGCCGGCGCATTGCGCCGGTTTCCACTATTTTAGATGGTGATTTGAAGCATTTGCTGCAAGATTACGAATTGGCAATGAAAGCGCCCGAAATGGCCGAAAAGTCGGAAAAAAACGAACCTCAACGCCCCAAGCGCCGCAAGCTCAGTCCGGCGGCAAAACGTGCTCTCGCGGAAGCAGAAGAACGGCGCAAGGCGAACGCGCAGCGGCCGCAGGACAAAAAGGGCGAGGTCGGCGGCCGCGACGGCCCCGAGCCGACGCGGTACGGAGACTGGGAAAAGAAGGGGATCGTCTCCGATTTCTGATCTCGGCAGCGGTCGAAAGCGGCATTTGCTGCCGGAAACGCGTACGCGCGCGAGAAATTCGCCCGTCACCCGTCAAATCCTGCCGGCCTGTTATTGACCTCGGCCAGTGACTCACATTTAGTGGTGCAAACGAATCGGGGCCAATGCGGGGGGCAGGGAATGGCGGAGGCGGCACACGCCGAGCAGTCTGCGGCACGGGCGGCAGAGCCGCAGATCACGGCCGAGAATATCCGACATGTGCGGGTGACCTATCTCAAGGTCGAGCCCGCCTCCGATCTCGTGGCAACGCTGTTTTTTCGAAGACTCGATGAGATCGCGCCGGATGTCCGCCCTTTCCTCGGCGAGGATATCAGGGAGCAGCGCCGCCAACTTCTGATCTCGCTCGGCCTGGCGGTTGCCTCGCTGGACCGGCTCGACGATATCCTGCCGGCGCTGAAGCTCCTGGGCGCGAAGTACCGCGCGATGGGCGTAACAGAGCCTCACTACGGCGCCGTTGGCGAGGCCCTGATCTGGACCCTGAAGCAAAGCCTCGGGCCCCACTGGTCGGCGGAGGCCGAAGACGCCTGGACGGCGGTGTGCACGCTGATCGCGGAAGTGATGACGGCAAGCGAAGAGAACGCCGCGTCCGCCGCGTGATGTTGCGAACAGACTGACCGGCCAGCCGGGCAACAAAAAAGCGCGGGGGATAACCCCCGCGCCATTCTTTGTCAGACGAGCCTCTGAAAAACCTAACGGTTCTGGCGGTTCTCGATCAGGTCGTCGACCACGGCCGGTTCCGCCAGCGTCGAGGTGTCGCCGAGATTGGAGAAATCATCTTCGGCGATCTTGCGCAGGATCCGCCGCATGATCTTGCCGGAGCGGGTCTTCGGCAGGCCCGGCGCGAACTGGATGAGATCAGGCGTGGCGATCGGTCCGATCTCCTTGCGCACCCATTGCCTCAACTCGCCGTGCAGCTCCTCTCCGGCGACCTCGCCCGTCATCAGCGTCACGTAGCAGTAGATGCCCTGTCCCTTGATGTCGTGGGGATAGCCGACCACGGCGGCTTCCGACACTTTCGGATGGGCCACCAGCGCGGACTCGACTTCCGCCGTGCCCATGCGGTGACCGGAGACGTTGATGACGTCGTCGACGCGGCCGGTGATCCAGTAATACCCGTCGGCGTCGCGGGCGCAGCCGTCGCCGGTGAAATACTTGCCCTTGTATGTGGCGAAGTAGGTCTGCACGAACCGCTCGTGATCGCCGTACACCGTGCGCATCTGGCCGGGCCAGGAATCGATGATGCACAGATTGCCTGACGTCTCGCCTTCCAGCTCGTTGCCTTCGGCGTCGACAAGCTGAGGCTGCACGCCGAAGAAGGGCAGGGTCGCCGATCCCGGTTTCTGGCCAATGGCGCCGGGAAGCGGCGTGATCATGATGCCGCCGGTCTCCGTCTGCCACCAGGTGTCGACGATGGGGCAACGACCGTCGCCGACCACGTTGTAGTACCACTCCCAGGCTTCCGGATTGATCGGTTCGCCGACCGTGCCCAGCAGGCGAAGCGTTTCGCGCGACGTCTTCTTCACCGGTTCCTCGCCGGCACCCATCAATGCGCGGATCGCCGTCGGTGCCGTGTAGAAGATATTGACCTTGTGTTTGTCGCAAACCTGCCAGAAACGCGACAGGTCCGGATAGTTCGGCACGCCTTCGAACATCAGGGTCGTCGCGCCGTTGGCGAGCGGCCCGTAGACGATGTAGCTGTGGCCGGTCACCCAGCCGACATCGGCGGTGCACCAGTAGATGTCGCCGTCATGGTAGTCGAACACGTATTGGTGGGTCATCGAGGCATAGACCAGATACCCGCCGGATGTGTGCAGGACGCCCTTCGGCTTGCCCGTGGAACCCGAGGTGTAGAGGATGAACAGCGGGTCTTCCGCGTTCATCTCCTCCGGCGGACAATCGGGGGACGCCGCCTCGGTCACGTCGTGGTACCAGACGTCGCGCCCGTCCTCCATGTCGACGTCCCCGCCGGTGCGTTTGACGACGATGACATGGTCCACCTTTGCGCCGTCACCCTCGGCGATCTTGATCGCCTCGTCGGTGTTGGCTTTCAGCGGGATCGGCCGTCCGCCGCGAATGCCTTCATCCGCGGTGATCACGAAGTTCGACTTGCAGTCCTCGATGCGCCCGGCGAGTGCGTCCGGCGAAAAGCCGCCGAACACGATCGAATGCACGGCGCCGATACGCGCGCAGGCCAGCATGGCGTAGGCCGCTTCAGGGATCATCGGCATGTAGATGGTGATACGGTCGCCCTTCTTGGCGCCCAGGTCCTTCATCGCATTGGCGAGCCGCGAGACCTTCTCATGCAACTCCTTGTAGGTGATGTGCGCGTCGTCGTTCGGGTCGTCGCCCTCCCAGATGATCGCCGTCTGATCGCCGCGCTTCTCGAGGTGGCGGTCGACACAGTTGGCGCAGACATTGAGAGACCCGTCCTCGAACCATTTGATCGACACGTTGTCGTAGTCGTAGGAAGTGTTCTTTACCTTGGTGAACGGCTTGATCCAGTCGACACGAAGCCCGTGCTCGCCCCAGAAACCTTCCGGGTCTTCGACCGACTGCTTGTACATTTCATGATATTTGTCGTGATCGACATAGGCACGTTTTTTCCATTCGTCGGAAACTTCATAAAGCTTGACTTCGGACATATGACTTCCCCCAAAAAAAGCGGCTCGAACATATTATGAAGAGGCAGCCAACCCGCTTCAAGCCACTCGTTCGTCGCACGATTTTCGTCGAATAGGCTCCGGTCGGGAGAATGTGGCGGAGCGGAGACGATCTGCTATCTTTCACGGCGCATTCCAGCGACCAGAATCCCGCCAATTCCAACGAGAAGGATCATCATGCGACTGCAGATTTCAACCTGGCCGGAGATCGAGGCGTATCTCAAGTCTTCCACCGGCATTATTGTTCCCATCGGCTCGACCGAGCAGCACGGACCGACGGGCCTGGTCGGCACCGACGCGATCACGGCGGAGGAAATCGCCTGGGAAGCCGGCAAGCGCGCCGACATCCTGGTCGCCCCGACCTTCAATGTCGGCTCGGCCCAGCATCACATGGGCTTCCCCGGGACCATGACGTTGCGGCCGTCGACCATGATCGCGGCGATCACCGACTGGGTGTTGTCGCTCGCCCACCACGGCTTCACGCGCATCTACTTCCTCAACGGCCACGGCGGCAACGTCGCACCCATCGCGGCGGCGTTTTCCGACATCTATGCGCGCCGCGCGCTCGACAACACGGATGAGCGCTTTCGCATGATGCAGCGCAACTGGTACGAGCTGCCGGCTGCTGAAAAGCTGAACGCCGAGCTCTATCCGGTGGGCGGTGGCAACCATGCGACCGCGGGTGAGATTTCGGTGACCTTCGCCGTCTATCCGGAAAAGGAGGACACACGCGAGCTCGATCCGAAAACCGCGCCGTTCGGCACCATCACTGACAAGCACCATTATCGCGAGCAGTTTCCCGACGGGCGGATCGGGTCGGACCCGTCCCAGTCCCGCGTGGAGCACGGGCAGCGCCTCATCGACGTGGCGGCGGACGATCTCGTGAAGGAAGCCCGGGCGTTCTTTGCGAGCTGATTGGGCGCGCCGCTATCCGACGACGACATGGCCGTCCTCGATCCTGACGGCAACCGGCTCCAGGGACGTGCCTTCGCACGGGCCCCTGACGCAGAAACCGTCGCGCACGCGGAAACGCGCCCCGTGGGTTGAGCAGATCAGCAATTCGCCGGTCTGGTCGAGAAACCTGTCGGGAAACGTCTCCAGCGGCGTGCCCTGGTGCGGGCAGCGGTTCACATAGGCGAACACGTCGCGCCCGCGCCGCAGGACGATCAGGTCCTCGGTGAGGCCGCACGTGCCTGCGTCAAACCCCTTGGCGCCGCCATCGGGGATATCGGCGAGCGCGCAGAGCTTTGCCGGTGCCACCATCATTCACGCGCCGAACCAGCCGATGATCGCGCCCATGACGATCAGCACCAGCAGGAAATGCCCGCCGTCGATCAGCGTGAGGACCGGCTTGCGCCCCTGGAAAGTGTAGTTGACGGCCATCGGGGCGACGACAAACCCGATCCAGACGAAGACGGCGGATATGATGCCGTTGCGGATGGTGACCTGCCCTGCGCCGAGATGGCCGATCACGCCGGCCAGGACCCAGGCCATGACCAGCAGCGCAATCCCCAGAACAATGAAGGGCGCGGGTTTCGGACCCGGCGGGTTGTCCGGGTCCAGTCCCACGGCACGCGCCCACGGCTTGCCGAACGTCATGTACCACGGCCAGCCGACGAAAAAGCTGGCGACGGCCGCCAAGACCACGGCCAGATAGTTGATGCCCGCGAAATCCATGTTCGGTCCCTCCCTTCACCGGCGCGGAATGGTCCCGGATGGATGCGCGGGGTCCGCGCGTGTCTTGGTCTAAGAGGCTCTAGCCAATACCGCCCATCTTGCAGACGGCTTTCCACTCCTTTTCCGTGACGGGCTGGATGGACAGGCGGGAATTGTTGACCAGCACCATGTCCTTGCACGCCGGTTCCGCCTTGATGTCCTTCAGCTCAACCGGATGCGGCATGTCTTCCAGAGGAATGACGTCGACGACGCCGAACCGGCCCGTTGGATCGGTTTCATCCGGATAGAACTCCTTGACCACTTCGACGAGGCCGACAACGCGCTTCTCCTTGACCGAGTGGTAGAAGAAGCCTTTGTCGCCCTTGGCCATCTGCTTCATGTTGTTGTTGGCCTGAAAGTTCCGGCTCCGTTTGACCGGATGGCCTTTCTTGCCGGTACTCTTGTGGTCGTCCCACGACCAGTTTCCGGGTTCGGATTTGAACAGCCAGTACGCCATGTGATTTCGCCTTTGTTTCTCGTTTTCAAACCTGCTTTGCATCCGGATTGCCGCGGCGCCAGTCCCACCGGCGCACGTCAATCGACGCAAATATTCCGGCCTCGTTGAAGGGATCGCCTTCGGCGATCGCCCGCGCCTCCTGTTCGGAGGCCGCCTCGACGACGAGCAGACTGCCGTTCGGCTCGCCGCTGTCTTCGTTCAGCATCGGCCCGCCAAGCTTGAGGACGTCCCCCAGCCCTTCCAGGTATTCGAGATGGGCCGGTCGCGTCTTCAGCCGCGTTTGCAGGCTTTTCGGCTTGTCGGTGCAAATCAGAACGTAAAACATGCGGATCCCTGTGATTGCCGCCGGGGAATCTATGTTCGGCGCCGATACTTGTCCAGCGAACCGGCAACGGCAGGCGGTCAGAATTTTGCGATCCGGATCGCTGATTTGCGCCGGATTCGGGCCATGTTGCGAGGCTCCGGCGGTGCCCTATACTGCGCCACATGGTTTGAAGGGGCTGATGAGCGGGAAATCCGCCGGGTGTTCTCGCTCCGCATCGGTGTGAATGATGCTGCAGCCGGTGAGCTGAAGGGATCGGAAGACATATCATGAAGAGCAAGTTTGCGTTCGCGGCCATATGTGCCGCTTTCCTCGCCCTTGCCGCGCATCTGACCCCGGGCGCGCTGGCGGCGTGTGGCCGTGTCACCGTGGCGGACATGAACTGGGCCTCGGCCGAGTTCGCGGCGCATGTGGACAAGTTCATCCTCGAGAAGGGATATGGCTGCACGGTCGAGCTCGTGCCCGGCGATACCAACCCGACGATCGCGTCGATGACATCGCGGGCCCAGCCGGACGTGGCGCCGGAAATCTGGATGAACTCGGCGCGCGAAGTGATCGAAAAGGCGGTCAAGGAGGACAAGCTCACCGTCGCCGGAGAGATCCTGAGTGACGGCGGGATCGAGGGCTGGTGGATCCCGAAATACATGCTGGACAAGCATCCCGAGCTGACCACGCTCGAGGCCGTCCTCAAGCGGCCCGATCTGTTCCCCAACCCCGAGGACAAGTCCCGCGGGGCCTTGTACACCTGCCCGCCGGGCTGGACGTGCCAGATCGTTACGAAAAACCTCTACGATGCCTTCGGCGTCAAGCAGGCCGGCTTCGATCTCGTGGATACCGGATCCGCGGCGGGCCTCGCCGGCACCATTGCGCGGGCCTATACGCGCAAGGAGAGCTGGTTCGGTTACTACTGGGAACCGACCCCCATCCTCGGCCGGTACGAGATGGTCAAGCTCGACATGGGCGTGCCCTACAGCAAAGAAGAATGGGACCGCTGCACGGGCCAGGCGAACTGCACCGACCCCAAAAAGAACACCTGGACGAGAACGGTCGTCATGACGGTCACGTCGCGCAATTTCGCCGAGAAATCTCCGGAGGCCTTCACCTATCTGTCGAAGCGGTCCTGGCCCAACGCCGTCGTCAACAAGATCGTGGCGTTCATGGACAAGGAACGAGCCCGCGGCGAGGAGGCGGCCGAGAAGTTCCTCAAAGAGAACGAGGCGCTCTGGTCCAAATGGATACCGGCGGATGTCGCCGGCCGCGTCAAGGCCGCTCTGTAGGTTCGGGCGTGTCTTCGCCGGCGCGCAACCTATATCGAAGGGGCGGCGTGCCCGGCCATCCCGCACGGACATGACTTGAGGAGAAGGCCATGGCGGATGAGAGCTGGTGGTTGCGATTTCCCCAGATGAACCAGGATTCGCTGCGCGCGCTCGAGCGTGCATTCGACGACGGCTATGCCGATTTCTCCAGCGCTTACGGCGCGAGCATCGAGAACTTCTTCAGTCCGCTGCTTCAGTTCCTGATCTGGTTCGACGATCTGTTCACCGGCGCGCCGTGGTGGCTGATTATCGTCCTGCTTGCCGGTTTCGCCTGGTTCGCGAGCCGGAGCTGGAAACTCGTCGCCGGCGTGACGGCGGCGTTCCTGGCGATCGGCTATTTCGGCATGTGGCAGGACGCCATGTCGACGATGGCCATGATCACCGTCTGCACCGTCCTTGCGGTCGTGGTCGGCCTTCCGGTCGGTATCCTGATGGCGCGGTCGGATCGCGCGCAGGCCGTCATCACCCCCATACTCGACGTCATGCAGACCATGCCGAGCTTCGTCTATCTGATCCCCGTGGTCATGCTGCTCGGAATCGGCCGGGTGCCGGGGCTGATCGCGGTGGTGGTTTACGCTATTCCGCCGGTCATCCGGTTGACCAATCTCGGCATCCGGCTTGTCGACCGTGAGGTTCTCGAGGCCGCCGACTCGTTCGGCGCCAGTTACTGGCAGCGTCTGTTGGGCGTGCAGATCCCGCTCGCGCTTCCGAACATCCTGGCCGGGATCAACCAGACCATCATGATGGCGCTGGCCATGGTGGTCATTGCCTCGATGATCGGCGTCCAGGGACTGGGCCAGCCGGTACTCAGGGCGGTGACCAACCAGTACTTCGCGCTCGGTCTGTTCAACGGGCTGGCAATCGTCGCCCTGGCCATCGCCTTCGACCGCATGACCCAGGCTTACGGGCGCCGTCTGCAGCGCTACCGGCAGGCCGCGGATGAGTGACGCGGTGAAAATCGCCGCACGCGGCCTCTACAAGATTTTCGGTCCGGATCCCGCGCGCTTCATCGACCTCGTCCGCCAGGGCGTCGACAAGCAGGAGCTCATGGCGAAATACGATCATGTGCTGGCGCTCAACGATATCGACCTCGATGTGCCCGCAAACCGGATCTTCGTCGTCATGGGACTGTCCGGGTCGGGCAAGTCGGTTCTCGTCCGCCACTTCAACCGCATCGTCGAGCCGACCGCGGGCCGCGTGGAAATTGACGGCCGCGACATCATGGCGCTCGACGAAAACGCCCTGCGCACGCTGCGGCGCCGGCACATTTCCATGGTGTTTCAGCGCGTTGCCCTGATGCCGCACCGCACCGCACTGGAGAACGTGGCCTATGGCTTGAGCATTCGCGGGCTGCCGCATCGGGAAGCCCGGGCCCATGCGGAAGAATGGATGCAGCGTGTCGACATGTCGGGCTACGAGGATTATTTCCCCGCACAGCTTTCGGGCGGAATGCAGCAGCGGATCGGCATCGCCCGGGCGCTCGCGACCGACGCCGAGATCCTGCTGATGGACGAACCGTTCAGCGCGCTCGATCCGCTCATCCGCACCGATATGCAGGACATGATGCTGCGGCTGCAGGCCGAGTTGAAGCGAACGATCGTGTTCATCACTCATGATCTCGACGAGGCCCTCAAGCTTGGAGAGAAGATCGCCATCCTGCGCGACGGAGAGATTGTTCAACACGGCGATCCGCAGTCGATCGTGTTGTCGCCGTCAAACGACTTTGTCGGCGAGTTCGTCAAGGACATCGATCGCGGCAAGGTCATCACCGTGGGTTCGATCATGTCGCCGCCCAACGGGGCGCGCCCCAGGGTGAAGCTGACGGACACGACTTTGCTCGAGGATGCACTGGTGACCCTGGCCGAAGACGGGTCGCACGCCGCGCGTGTCGTGAATTCCGCCGGCAAAGGCGTGGGTTATGTCGAACTCACGGACGTGGTCCAGGCAATAAGGGCGCCCGCCGCGGCATGAAGGCACGATCCCGTTGGACGGTGGACGAACCCGTCACGCGGCCTTGCCCAGCTTCTCCGTGTTGCCGACGATCATGCGCAGCATGCGGCGCGGCTCGTCATAGTCGTCGACCGCGGCATGGATCGAGGCGCGGTTGTCGAGCCCGAGCAGCATGTTCAGCTTCCATTTGTGCCGGTACTGGTATTCGGGGCGAAGCGCGTGGCCGTACAGCTCCTCCAGCAGGTCATCGCTCTCCTCCCGGCTCACATCGTTGATGCACATGGTGTAGCCGGGATTGACGTAGAGGATCTTGCGGCCCGTTTTCGGATGGATGCGCACCACGGGGTGGACCACGTCCGGATGGGTGTCCCGCTGCGTCTTGGTGAGCTTCGGCGCGGCGCCGCCGGTGTTCCAGCCAAAGCGATGCGTGGCGGTGAGGCCGGAGATGCGCTGCCTGGTTCTCTCCGGCAAGCCGTCATAGGCCATGTACATGTTGGCGGCGAGCGTATCGCCGCCCTTGCTCGGGATCTGCGTTGCGTAGAGGAAGATCGCGTCCGATGGGTCCTTCTCGTAGCTGAGGTCCGAGTGCCAGAAGGCGCCGGCGGGCTTTGCCGTGTCGCGCGACTCGGACGTCCCGGTGTTTCTGGCAATGATCGAGACTTCGAAGCCGTCCGGGTGGTGGTACTGGTCGAGGATGTGTGGCACCAATGGACCGAAGCGGGAACTGAAATCCCGAAGCCACGGGACGTTCTCTCCCAAGTCCGGCGCAACGATCGCGACGTGATCGTACATCGCCTGTTCGACAGTCCGGAAGTCCTCCTCGCTCAGCGGTTTCGAAGAGTCGAGCCCGTGCACGACCGCACCGAGCGGCCCGTCGAGCGGTTCCACCTTGATTGCCATGACGCCACCTCCGTGTACCGATTATCGTGCGGGCGCGGAGGAATTTCCAGCCCGGCCGGTCTTCTTGTCATTCATCGTGCTCGGCGCGGATCGGGCGGGCGAGAAGCGCCTCGATCGCCTGATCGACGCTCACGGACCCGGAAACGACGCCGTGAACCGCCGCGCAGATCGGCAGGTCGAGACCGCGGCTTTCCGCAATGTCTGCGACCGCCGACGCGGTATAGACACCCTCACTCACCGACCTTCGCGCGCCCAGGACCTCATCCAGCGTCTTGCCTTCGCCGAGGGCGATGCCGAGCGACATGTTGCGGGACTGCGGGCTGCCGCAGGTGAGGATCAGGTCGCCGAGGCCGCTCAGCCCGGTGAGGGTTTCGGCGCGCGCGCCGAGTGCGGTCCCGAACCGCACCATTTCGGTGAACCCGCGCGTGGTGAGCGCGGCATGGGCGTTCGCACCGAGCTTTTTGCCGACGACGATGCCGGCGGCAATGGCGAGCACGTTCTTGATCGCGCCGCCGATCTGCGCGCCGACAACGTCCCGGCTCCAGTAGGGCCGGAACGTGGCATGGCCGATGGCGTGGGCGAGAGATTTCCCCAACTCCTCGTCCTCGCAGGCGAGGGTCAGCGCCGCGGGGAGGCCGCGCGCCACTTCCGCGGCAAAGCTCGGACCGGACAGAACCGCCGGCGCGGCGTCCGGCAGCGTTTCGGCGAGCACCGCGCTCATCAATGCGTCCGAGCCCTGTTCGATGCCCTTGGAGCATATGATCACCGGCTTCGCGGCGGGCAGTCCCGTGGCGAGCTGGCCGGCGATGGTGCGCATGTGCTGGGCGGGAACCACCATCAGCAGCGCGTCCCGATTGGCGACCTCCGCGATTTCGTCCGTCGCCCTCAGACCCGGGTCCAGCTTGACGCCGGGCAGGAACGTACGGTTCTCATGCCTGGAGTTGATGTCGTCGGCGGTCTCGGCCTCATGGGCCCACACGAGCGCATCGCGTCCCGATTTTGTGACGGCCTGTGCCAGAGCCGTTCCCCAGGCACCCGCTCCGACGACGCCGATCGTTTGAATGGTCATGACCGCCTCATGGTTTCACGCCTTGACGCCCGCGCCGGTCTTCGGTGCGGCTTCCGGGTCGAGCGGCCATCGCGCGCGTGCCGGAAAGTCGAAACCGTCCGTCAAACCGCGCGCCAGCCGCTCGGCGCCTGCCCAAGCGACCATGGCGCCGTTGTCCGTGCAAAGCGCGACAGGCGGCGCATGCAGCGTGAAGCCGTGCGCGTCGCAAAGCTCTCCGAGCCGTGCCCGCAGAACACGGTTCGCCGCGACACCACCGGCGACAACCAGGTTCCGGCCCTTTGCGGGGGCGACGCGGTCTGCAAACAGCGCCATTGCCGTTGCCGTGCGGTCAACAACCACGTCGCCCGCCGCCTGCTGAAACGACGCGCACAGATCCGCGATGTCCTGCTCCGTGAGCGGGGCAAGCTGTTCCGCCTTTCGGCGCAGCGCCGTCTTCAGCCCTGCGAACGAGAAATCCGGTGCCTCGCGACCCATGAGCGGCCTCGGCAGGTCGAAACGCTGCGCATCGCCCTTCGCCGCGTGCGCCTCGACCTCCGGTCCGCCCGGGTATGGCAGACCCAGCAGCTTGGCGGTCTTGTCGAACGCCTCGCCGAGCGCGTCGTCGAGGGTGGTGCCGAGCCGGTCGTAGTCGCCGAGATCGCGGACGATCAGAAGCTGGGTATGACCGCCCGACACCAGCAGCAATAGATAGGGCGGCGCCAGGCCATCGGTCAGGCCCGGAGTCAGCGCATGGGCTTCGAGATGGTTGACGGCCACGAAGGGCAGGCCGCGCGCCGATGCGATCGCCTTTGCGGTCACCACGCCGACAAGCACACCGCCCAGGAGACCCGGCCCCGCGGTCGCGGCGACGCCGTCGAGATCGTCCCATTTCATATCTGCCGCGCGCATCGCCTGGCCGATCACCTTGTCGAGCACCTCGACATGGGCGCGGGCCGCGATTTCGGGCACCACGCCGCCGAACGCGGCATGCGCGTCGAGTTGCGCACGCACGACATTAGACAGGATTTCGCCGCGATACGGCCCCTTACGCAGCACTACGGCTGCCGCGGTCTCGTCGCAGCTCGTTTCGATGCCGAGCACACGCAAGGTCCTGTTGTTGTTTGCTGTCATCGCATGCGCTGTTCGATTGCGTTATGACCCGATGCCGGGCATTAATGCCGTCTAAAATCCGTCCTTGATGCTGTGAGTTACCACCTGGAGCGAAGTCCTTGCAATCACGCGCGCTGAGAATCGGAACCCGCGGCAGCCCGCTCGCCCTGTGGCAGGCCGAGGAAGTGCGCGGAATGGTGGCGCGGGCGCACGGACTTGCCGAGGAGGCGGTCGAGGTCTGCACCTTCAAGACGTCGGGCGACCGTATCCAGGACAAGGCCTTGCGGGAATTCGGCGGCAAGGGTCTTTTCACCAAGGAGATCGAGGAAGCCCTGCTGGCGGGCGAGATCGATATGGCCGTGCACTCCTTCAAGGATATGCCGACGGTCCTGCCCGACGGTCTGGAGATCGCCTGCGTTCTGCCGCGCGAGGATGTGCGCGACGCGTTTTTGAGCGAGAGCTCGTCCACCCTTCGCGATCTGCCGCAGGGCGCGGTGGTCGGAACGTCATCGCTCAGGCGCCAGGCGCAGGTCCGGCGCATGCGGCCCGACCTCCAGGTCGTCGAGTTTCGCGGCAATGTGCAAACGCGGCTGAGGAAGCTCAGCGAGGGTCAGGCGGACGCGACGTTGCTCGCAGTCGCGGGCCTGAAGCGTCTCGGCAAGGAGGAGCACATCACCGCCAGGCTGGAGACGGACGAGATGCTTCCGGCGGTTGCACAGGGCGCAATCTGCGTCGAGGTACGCGGTGATGACACCCGAACCCGGGATCTCCTTGCGCCGGTGCATGATGCGGAAACGGCGCTGTGCGTCGGCGTCGAGCGCGCCTTTCTCGCGGAGCTTGACGGATCCTGCCGCACGCCGATCGCCGGGCTCGCCACGCTTGAAAACGGATCGCTGCGGTTCCGCGGTCAGATCCTCACGCCCGACGGCTCAAGATCCTACGAGACGGAGCGGCGCGGCCCGGCCGGCAACGGCGCGGCGGAAATGGGCGTGGACGCCGCACGGGAACTCCTGTCCGAGGCCGGCGAGGGTTTTTTCGAGGCGCTGGCGTGATGCGCCTGCTGGTCACCCGTCCGCAACCGGACGCGGACGCGCAGGCCGCCAGACTCCGCGAACTTGGCCACGAAGCGGTCGTCGAACCCGTGCTCGCGCTCGAGGTCCGCGACCCCGGACGCCTGCCTGCAGCCGATGCGCAGGCAGTGATCGTGACCAGCCGCAATGCCCTGCGCGCCCTTGATGAGCTTGGCCAAATCGACGCCATGGTACATCTGCCGCTCGTCGCGGTGGGAAAAGCCACGGCCCGGCTCGCGGAACGTCTGGGTTTCGCAACCGTTCACGTCGGCGCCGGCGCCGCGCCGACGCTGGTTCCGCTGATACGGGAACAGTGCAACCCGGCGGATGGCCCGCTTCTGTATGTAACGGGTGAGAAAACGGCGTTCGATCTGAAACCGGCGCTTGCGGCGGACGGGTTCGAGGTCGTGCAATCGATCGTCTACGCCGCGCGTCCCTCCACCAGCCTCGGCGCCAAGACCATCGAAGCGATCGCGGCGGGAAATCTCGACGGCGTCATCCTGATGTCGGCGGAAACGGCGAGGATCTACGCGCAATTGATGAAAGAGCACAAGCTCGAATCCGCGGCAGCCAGGCTCCTGCACCTTTGCCTGTCCGGGAACGTGGCCGACACGCTGTTGGATCGATTTGACGCACGCGTCGCTGTTGCAGGCAGGCCGACGCAGGACGATCTACTTGCCTTAATCGCCCGCGAAGCGGCAAACTGAATGCGAAGGCATGTGGCGCAAGCTCTCGGCATGGGTTTGCGGTGACGTGGCAGGCACGGGGACCATTGAAACGCATGGCTGACGACAAAAAGGAATCGGCGGGAACGACAAGGCGGACCGCGCGGACACCGCGGACGCCGAAACGTCCCGCGCGCACCATCGACCTTGACGCCAAGGAAGTGAAGGACGGCGAGACGGAGGCCGGCAAAGAGGCCGATAAAAAGGCGCCGGCGGCTGAAGCTGCCAAAACGGCTCCGGAGGCGAAGTCCGCCGCCAAGCCGCCGGCCGGCGCAAGTGCCGGGAAAGACAACGCGAAAAAGGCCACCGACGCGAAAAAGCCGGCCGGTGCGGAGAAAGCCAGGAGCGCTGACACCGCGCAATCGGCCACGGCGCAGCCACGGACCAGCGGGGTCGAACTGCGCAGTTTCGCGACACATCTGGCCGCCGGACTGGTTGGCGGGCTCGTCGGCGTCGTCGGTGCCGGGATCGGCATCGGTCAGCTTACGACCGGTCAACCCGACCGTTCCGCGGCCATGCAGGCGGAATTTTCCCAGCTCCAGTCACGCCTCGATGCCCTGCAGAAGCAAGTCGGGGAACAGGCGAAATCGTCGCAGACCGCGGCCTCATCCGCCGATCTGGGCACATTGGCGTCCCGCGTCGATGCACTCGAGAAAGCGCCGCCGCCGGCGACCGACTCTGCCGAGCTGGGCGCACTGGCGTCACGCGTCGATACGCTCGAAAAAGCGCCACCGCCGTCCGATTCCGCCGAGCTGGACACATTGGCATCACGCGTCGATGCGCTTGAGAAAGCACCGACACCGGCGTCCGGCAGCGCCGTATCGGACCTTTCCGAGCGCGTTGCGAAACTGGACAAGGAGATCGGCGCTTTGCAGTCGGCGGCGGCATCAAGCGGCGACAGCGCCGCCGCGGAGGCGCTCACCTCGCGCTTGACCGCGCTGTCCGACGAGATCAAGCAGCAGGGCGAGAAGTTCGACGCGGAAATTGCCGAGCTGAAAACGTCTGCCGCGGCGGATGGCGAAGGGGCGTCGGCGCTTGCCGCCGCGGATGCGCTGAAACAGCGGACGGACTCACTCGAGGCTGAGATTGCCAAGCTTTCCACCGATATACGCGCATCCGGCCCGGCCCGGACGACGGTCGGGAACGGCGAACAGGGTGCTGCCCTCGCACTGGCCTTCGAGGCGCTGCGCCGCGCCGTTGCCAGCGGCGATGCCTATTCCGATCAGCTCGACCTGCTGCGCGCATACGCGCCGGACAGCCTCGATCTTACGGCCATATCCGCCTATGCGGAGACCGGCGTACCGCGCGCCCGGGACCTGCTGCAGGAGCTTCCGGCGGTTCTGGAAAAGGCGAGCGAAGCAGCAGCGAAGGCCGACGATGAGACGTTCCTCGATCGTGTGGTCTCCAATGCGCAGTCCATTGTTCGCATCCGCAGGATCGGCCCGGCAGACGGAGACGGGATGTCGGCGGTCCTTTCACGGATCGATGCCGACATGCGTGCGTCTGATCTGACAGGCGTGCTGCGCGAGGCGCGGAACCTCAAGGGAGCGGCCCTCGATGCGATGAAGCCCTGGCTGGCGAAAGCCGAGTCACGCCAGGAAGCGGTGGCGGCGGTCGACGCCGCGGAGCGCGCGCTGCTCGTCCGCGACGAGCCGAAACCCGATGCAGCGGCGAAAAGGTAGTTGAGTATGTTCAAGATCGCCGTATTCGTTGTCGCGGTGATCGCCGCCGCTCTCGGAGTGGCGTGGCTCGCCGAAACGCCGGGCACTCTGACCGTCACTTGGCTCGGATACGAAATCACCACATCGGTCCTCGCCGCCGGGCTTGCCTTCGCGGCATTCGTGCTGATCGCATTTTTTTTGTGGTCGCTGGCGCGATATCTCATCACGCGTCCGACCGTCGTTGCCGAGAAGATGCGCAGGAAGCGCGAAAAGCGGGGATTGGAGGCCCTGACGCACGGACTGGTCGCCGTGGGTTCCGGCGAAAAGTCCGATGCCCGCAGGTTTGCCGCCCAGGCGCACAAGCTGCTGCCCAATGAACCGCTCACAGCGCTGCTCAGTGCACAGGCGGCGCAGCTTCAGGGCGACCGCGCCGCCGCCCGGAAGATCTTCGAGCAGATGACCGACTCGCAGGAAACGGAGATGCTGGGCCTGCGCGGACTGTTTCTCGAGGCGCGGCGGGAGAACGAGACCGAAGCCGCGCGCCAGTTCGCGGAACGCGCCATGAAGAGCAAGCCGGACCTGGGCTGGGCCGTCAACGCGCTGTTCGAGCTGCAATGCAAGGTCAGCGACTGGGCCGGTGCGCTCAGGACGCTCGGCGTGGCGGAGCGGCAACGCCAGATCGACAAGAGCCTCGCGGCGCGGCGCCGGGCGGTGCTGTTGACGGCACAGGCAATGGACGCGGAGGAAACCGATCTCAACCGCGCGCGCCAGTTGGCGCTCCAGGCGCACAAGCTCGCCCCGGACCTCGTACCGGCGGCGGAGATTGCCGGCCGCGTGATGGCGTCCCAGGGTGACGCGACGCGAGCGGCGCGGGTCATCGCCAAGACGTGGGAGGTGAACCCGCATCCCGATCTTGCATTTGCCTACGCCCATACGCGTCCCGGCGAAGGTCCGCATGAGCGCCTGAAGCGCGTCAAGTTCCTTCAGCAATGGTCTCCCGATCCGCTTGAGGGAGCGGTGGCGGTGGCGACCGCGGCGGTCGAGGCGCGCGCGTGGGACGAGGCGCGCGAGGCCCTGCAGCCCTTTCTCGAGGACCGGCCATCGGCACGCGTGTGCACGCTCATGGCGCGCATCGAAGGGGGACAGACGGGCGATCAGGGCCGCGTGCGCGAATGGCTGGCGCGGGCCGTGCGCGCGCCGCGCGATCCGGCCTGGACGGCGGATGGTTTCGTCTCCGACCAGTGGGCGCCGGTGTCGCCGATAACCGGAGAGCTGGACGCGTTCGAGTGGAAAGCACCCGTCGAGCTGATCACCAATACCGACGATCAGCTTGTCATCGAGGACGTCGAGCGGGCCGCCGAGGAGGTCGTCAACCCGGAGCACGCGGCCGACAAGGTGGCCGAGAACCCGGAAAACGACGAGGTCGAAAAGGAGATTTTCGCGCCGCCCCACGCGCCCGACGATCCGGGTCCGGAGGGCACGCTCACGGACGCCGAAGCCGAGCAGGACCGGAAATACCCTGCCCCCTCGGGCTGATCCGCGCGCCCCGTTTCGGGCTGTGGTGCCGCAAGCTTGATGCTGGCGCTTGCTTTCGCCTGCCACTGCAGCTATGCCAGTTCGCACGCGTCCGGACTACGCCCCAGGGCGTTCCGGCCAAGGATCGGCGCCGCATTAGCTCAGCTGGTAGAGCACATCATTCGTAATGATGGGGTCGGGTGTTCGAGTCACCCATGCGGCACCACTTTCTTCTAATGTCCAATCTCACTCGACAAGAGGTTTCCAAATTCAGCGCGCTCGCATGGAGCGCAATCTGATTGGTTCTGCTCAGCGCAACGGCGATTGCTCCGAGACGGCCGCGATAATCTGAGAAAGGCCCAACCACTAACTAGTTCCAAACAGAGCCATCCATCCTATACTGGTGAAGAACGATCGCTTGCAGTGTTCCTTGGAGCACCTCAAGCGCCGAGTATTGTGAGTTTTTCAACCGTTAGGACTTTTTTCTTTGTATTGGGCCTGCTGGAGCGATCTTCGGATTTGAAAAGGGTCCGCGGTACGATTCTGTTGTTGCAAAATCAGAATCCAACGCGCCTTCCGCCACCATCACAGAGTATAGATTCTTGTCCGGGTCTATCTCAACGACACCGAAATCTGGATCCAATGACGTTTCCTCGACGCCAAGCACAGTGGCCGCCGCAGCCAGTGTGGCTGAACCTTTCATTGTGACTGTCATTAGGTAATGGCGCTGTTTCTCCATACATACAATATAGACGCATCTGTATCCGAATTCGAGGCGTTGCACACGCGCCGGTGGCCATCATGATCCGGACAACAAGCGCTCTGCTGTTTTCGCGGGTTCAATGATGCCGTACCCAAACCTTGCGTTCCAACGGTTGTCATAGGGACTGCCTGGGACTTTGGCATCGCGCCGAAGTTCTTTGGCGAGGTCCCGTGATGAAATCAATTGTGACCCTATAGATGATCGGAATGCAGCAGTCACACCTGCTGCAACCGGGCAAGCAGTTGATGTCCCCGAGTCGGCAACGCCTGCGCCAAATGCTTCCGAGCCGAGAAAGTGCGAGTAACACGCTATGTCAGGTTTCTGATCCGCCATTCCGTCTATCGCCGGACCAACTGACGAATATCCAATCCACTGCTTCTTAACCGTTGCACCGGCTACTGTCGTTACATCTGAATGGGCATTTGCTCCAGTAATTGAATCTTTCACTACGCCCTGGCATCGACCATCCGGGCAGTCAGGACCACAGTTTCCCGCAGCGAAGAAGATATCAGTACCCGTTCGCGCCAGTGTACCCACGATCAGGTTGAACGGATGGTTAGGATTGTCAGAATAGCGCCCGGGATGGCCAACAGGGAAATCCCAACTGGGGTGATACATAACCCAACTGTTGTTGACGACCAGAGACTTGTACTGACGTTCGTCTTCGGGCTGTCGCATATAGGCTGCCAGTGTGCTGAAGGCTTGCAACGCATCGCTCAGGAATCCATCCATCGCTGATCCGCCTGGTGTTTGCGACAACAGGATCGGAAAATCGATCAGTGTGGCCTTTGGCGCGGCAATGAGAGCATCAAAGGCGCACATTGTGCCGTGGCCGACCGCAAATTTGCCGGGTGTGCCGCTAGCACCGGGGGGTATCCAGGTCAATGTGGCGTCGAAATTGGGATTCATACCCTTGTCTCGCAGATGCGCCAGGTTGATGCCGGTGTCGCAGATGACGACGCCGACGCCATCGCCGTCGAGCCCCAGTTGCCGCAAGCGCTCAACATTCAGTTTTTCGCCAACCTCTGCGCTGTCGCCCACCGGTGCGCCGTCGCAATAGCCCCCGGCAGCGTTAGAAATGGTCGGGTCGGAGAAGATGTTCGATCCAGATTGCGCGGCCATATCAACCGCTACAGCGTCGTCGACGGTTCCGCGGACAACAAACTTCGTGGCTTGCTCAGGGCTGGCCGTCGCAACCATCGCAGTTGCGCCCATCCGTGAAACTGGCACCGCCGCAAACTCTTGATCCAGTTCGATCTGGTTGGGAATTTCATCAGGTCTGCTCGCGATTGGCACGTGTTCATGGTGGCTGGCAGCCAACGCTGATTCACGCAGTGCGTCGGTTGGATTGATGAGCATTAATACGCGCATAGGAGACCTCCCAAAGAATGAGGTTTGATGGATCAATTCTGTTGATCACCGATTGAAAACGACATGGGCATTGGTTCTCGTCCCCAGGAGAACATCCTCTACTTGATCGCAAATTCAGCCGTTTTCTCGTCCACGTAGAGAGTGCATCGCAGCCAGATGGAAACACTTGACGTATCCTCAGCTGCATTGTCAGCGACGTTGAATGTAAAGGTGTTGAGTTGTTCTGGCATTTTTCTTGTTCCGTATCGCGCTATTCTCGATCTTTGATATTGCCGTTTGCGCGAAAACAAAGAACCGATACAGTGTCATGTTGAATGTGAGGTCTGGAATTCTACGAATGTCTCCGACGACTTATCGATGACCCATACGCCGTTCGGATCTTCATCTGCCTCGAAGAACTCACGGATCGTGACATCGGTCTCCAGATCTGGCGGCGCAGGTAGCGCCCGCTCTAAAACCAACCAGTAGACACGGTTGCCATCACGAATGCCACGCAGATCAAACCAAGTCTTCGCGCCAAAGTGAGGCAGAGAGGTATCACCGCTTAGCTGGAACTTCCCGAATGCCTTGTTCAGCGAGTAGTTTCGGCCATCGTTCACGTCAAGCTTGTGGAAGTGCTCGGTCCAGCGCACGAACAAGGCAATCCACTCCTCCGGCCAGGGACCACCCGTCGCCGCCGTAGGCATGGGGGACGATGACCGAATATGTTCAAGGATTTCGTCTGCCTGGTCCTTGACCACGTCGTAATCCGCTAGGTCCAATTCCCGCTGCAGCATATGATCCAAGTCAATCATGCGGAACATGGGCCGGATATGAAGTTCGAACACAGGAATGCGGCTCACTTTATCGTCTCTCCACCGACAAGCTTTGGACAACGTTGGACAACGGGTCAAGTCGTTGGTTTTCCGCCGTTTTCGAACTGGCGAAGGCTTCAGCGTTTGGCTCAACCAGAGGTGAGGCCTCAGCAACAACAGAGACTTCCCAACCTGCGCTGCCCAGACCTTGAATTGCCTTTGTTATATCGATGTAAAGGCCGGAACGTTTGTGATTGCTGGTATGGGCGGCATGCATGCGCCAGATCGTTCGGTTGGCGGTGAGATATTTGCCTTTATCGGCCGCATTCAGCTCCTCAAAATCGGTTCCTTTCGGATAGATATAGACATTCAAGTTATAGGTAATGTCTGCGAATGCCTTCACGCCATTGAGCCGGAGCAACGTTCGCATTTCTGGAGCCGCTTTGGCCATGCTTTCTGGCTCCGCGCCAGCAGACAGAGTACGCGCATCACTGTTTCGGACCTGGAGCGGGGTCCCGCCAACGAGTAAGAGCCGTTCTGAAGGGTCATCGATCGAAAAATCATAGTCATACTCGTACTGAAAATCTTTTGTGTTGGTCATCTGCGCCACAGTGAAATGGTCCGGTTCCAGCCAGAGCTTGCAAGTCCCACACTGATACGTCTGCGAATGACGTCTTTGCCAACGGCTCCAAATCAGGTCGATGAACGCGTGGAATGACCAATAGATCGGATCATCTGACGCCGTACTTGAACCTCCCATGATCGGCCCGATAATGGGGTGCAAGGCATTATGTGGATCAGACTCTAGTTCACCGTATGTCTGACCAGCCGATTTTGAGTTTCCGGCAAACAAGTTCCAGTCATTCTCCGCAACAATTGTCTTGATCTTGTCGGCATCCCAGATCGCATCTGGGGCTCCCGATCCCGCCGGCCAGCGTCCGGTGTGATGAAGTGCAGACGCACTGTCTTCAAACGCTGCAGGGAAACGAGTTCCTGTCGGCGATTTGGTCCAATCCCAATAAGGGATTGTCACATTTGCCGAGTCCTTATGTGTAGACTGTAGTAGTTTCTCAAATAGGTGAAGATGCGCGCGGTGCCAGGGCAGGAACTCTTCGCTGCCGTGCTCGCAAGCTCCGACGCTGCCATCAGGGTGTTTGCGATCTAGGTTATGTAGCCGAGCCTGGTAAACGTAGCCTGCCTTATCGTCTTGATCTACGGCGCTCCGTTCCTTAAGGACCTCGACCGCGCGAACGTAATTCTTGAGTTCCGTCGGGGTCAAGTCGTCTATGTTCTTGCGCTTCAAGACGGACTGGGCTCCGGCCTGGTTCGACGACAGACCCAGTACGGTAGGTGCCGCAATCACTGAATAACCTAAGAATCTGCGGCGCGTCACATTGCTCTTCATCAGACTTTCTCCACTAATACATTGCATTGCGACTAATGGGCTCACCGGTCGCGAAGCGCCGGATAGAACTGAACCCATACATTGTCCGTGCTGGCATGTTCCAAGTGGCACTGATGACACGCCGCATCGGGAAAGGCCGTGGCGACCGGCGTGACTTTGCTGGGATCGGTGCGGTCGGTGAAGACATAGTAGGCCCATGGCGTGCTTGAGCCGTCAGGGCGCTTGGTGTTTTTGACCGCGACCTCCACGCCGGACCGCTTGCCGTTGAACACCCCCTTATCGACAATGCCTTTGGGCTCTTTGTCCTCGGCAACATAGTGCTCCATCACCAAGACAGTTGGATCAGGAAACGTCCCCTTCTTGATGAATTGCCGATACGCGCCGGGATTTATGTAAATGTTGTGAAAGGAGCCACGTTCCGCCCGTTTGGCTTCCACCGCCGTCATCGCGGCAAGGGATTGTTTGTAGCCCAGTCCAAGATTGGAGCCGACAAACACCCATGTCTCGTAACCTTGCGGAACTTTGAGATTGCCGCTGTCGTTGTACTGAGGTTGCTCCGTGTTCGTTTGAGCAACTGCAGTCTCGAACGGGGCGCTTAGCGCCCATCCCGCAAACGTCACCACAGCAGTGAGACGAAAGTACACCCGGAATCTGCGGAGTGTCTCACCATTTGCTGTCATGATGCGTCCTTTCCGTCCCGGAATCACGTTATTTGCGCTGCTGCCTTCACTGCTGCCTCACCGCACTCCAAGAGACAACACCGCCCGCAGCCCTCGGTCCAATGGTCTGGCCCTCGGCCGTGAACAGTCGTCCGCTAGTGACATCCTTGGTGCCGCCTGTGTCTAACGCAGCATCGGGGGGATTCCCGATAACTCTGTCGGCTGGATGCACGTCAGACGCGAAAGCGGAAAAACTCAATGTTAATAAGATGATGCAATTGAGAATTGCAAAAAGGACTAAAAATAAAATATCTTTGTATTTGTAATACAACATACTGAAAACGCTTTGAAGATATAAATGTTATGTAATTAATGGTATATGGGGAGACTATTTTTTTCAATCATATTTTTTCAAAAAAGAAATTGAATTAAATAATTCAAACTCCGTCTTATAGGATATATCAGGAAATATTATTGTTACCAGATATCAAAATCAATTCGATTTTATAGTATACTATCCGAATAATATGCGCCAATATCAGGCGGCCACAGGAAGCATCCAACAATTTCTTGTTATGCGCCACAGCTTGAGAACAATCGATAACGCATTTCAGATAGGCCAAGGCGAGTCATGTTCTTTTGCAATTGTGCTGCACATGATCGCTGTCGGTGCAAAGGGAAAACCCACAAGCGCACCTTCGGAAGTGCGAATTGGGGATTGAACCAGAAGTTCCAATACTCCTTGAGAATCCTCGTTCCGCGAGCCTCCGACCTCGGCTCGAAGGGCTCGAACCGTTAGTGGGGCGGGGTATTTGGTCCGACAGCGCGGCAGAATTGGTAGGGCGTTAGTAGGGAATAGGGAGCAGGCATTGTGCTGCTTCGTCCAATTCGGTCCAAGTTCGCCGCTCGGGATACTCCCATTGGCTCAACGGATCATGTGCCATCGTCCAGTTCGATCAGGCTGCGTCCAATCCTGTGCCGTATATCCGAAAAGCAATTCGTAATTGTGGGGTCGGGTGTTCGAGTCACCCATGCGGCACCACTTTCCTGCGTTTTCGGCATCCCAAAACAATGATCCGGCGGTGGATTTCGGGTTCATCGACAGCCGGCCCGCGCATTGCTTTTGAACGCAGAGCGGTCGTCTGGCGCCCTCTCAGTGTTCCCGCCCGTCAATGCCGATTCTCTCGCTGACGCACTGCCAAGCCCCTGTGAGAGAGCAGCTCAGGCCGACGTCATTCGGTAAGCGCCGTCAAGCCGGATGACCTCGCCATTGACCATCGGGTTGGTACAAATGTGCAAAACCAGATCGGCAAACTCCGAGGGGTCGCCGGCGCGACCGGGGAATTCGAGCTTGCCTGTCAGACTGTCCTGAACCTCCTCGGGGAGACCCGAAACCATCGGCGTGAGAAAGATCCCCGGCGCGATGGCGTTGACCCGTATCCCGTGGCGGGCCAGATCGCGCGCCATCGGGAGGGTCATCCCGGCGACGCCGGCCTTCGAGGCGGAGTAGGCGATCTGGCCGATCTGGCCCTCATAGGCGGCGATGGATGCGGTGTTGACGATGACGCCGCGTTCACCATCGGGTGTCGCGGGCGGCAGGGCAACCATACCGGCGGCTGCCTGGCTGGCGCAGTTGAAGACGCCTGTCAGATTGACGCGAACCACGCGTTCGAAGATCTCCGCGCTGTGCGGTCCCGTCCTGGTCACGGTCCTTTCGGCAGGCACGATCCCCGCGCACGTGACCAGAATGCGCTCCTGCCCGTGCGCCGAACGCGCGGCTTCAAAACCATCGCCGACACTGCGCGGATCGCCGACGTCGACTTGCGCGAAAAGGCCGCCGCACTCCTCCGCCACCTTCACGCCCTTATCGGCGTCCACGTCGAACACGGCGACGCGGGCGCCCTGTGCGGACAGGCGGCGCGCAACGGCTTCGCCAAGTCCCGATGCGCCGCCCGTCACGATGGCGGCTGTTTCACTGCCGATCTCCATCAGGTCGATTCCTCCGAAGAGCATCCCGGATAACGGTGGTTCCGCGCGGTTCGGCCATCAAGCCGCGCGCCCACGCCATGGGCAAGCATCCACACTAAACGGGGAAACCGTGCCAGAGGTGATCAAACTGTTGAGGATCTTCGGTTTTCGTGTCCACGGCAGCACGCAGGATGTCCACCACGGAGACGATCCCGACGGCGTGACCTTCGCCCTTGACCAGCACATATCTCGACCGCTGTTCTTTCATGGCCAACATGGCGGTGAGCAAGGTGTCCCCGGGGCTCAGGAAGGTGCGGGCCGGGGTCATGACATCGCTCAACGGCGTGCGATCTGCCGCCAGCCCGGACGCGACCACGCGCTCCAGCATGTCCCGTTCGGTGAAGAGTCCGGATATCTCGTCGGCGTTGCCAACCAGTATGGCTCCGACATGGTGTTCCGCCATCTTCCTGGCCGCATCCGTGACACTCGAGTCAGGCGATGTGCTGACCACGACTTGCGATCCCAGAAACTCCTGAATTCTCTGCTCCAGCATCGTCCCATTACCCCCCAGCCTCGACTTCTCAAAGGAGCTTCAACCTAGCATAGGCAATGGCCTGATGCGCCAAAGTCTGGTGCGGTGCTGACGCGCACCGGAAGTTGGCGGCCTGTATCCGTTATTCTCATTCAAGCGTCTGCGCCGCAAGAAGGGGCCGGGGGCTCCGACGCCCGGCCTTTTCTTCAAGCACGCGAAGACATGGCCGGATAAACTTGAGGGAAGAGGAACGAACGAAAGGACAGACCATCTAATGCCACGGCTTGCAGCATCGCAGAACCGGCGCCTGGCATGACCAGACAGATGCGCCGGAACGTCCCGCGAGGTCAGCCCGCGATCCGGGCAAGGTAGCAATGCGTACCCGCTTCTTCATCATCTGCAACGCCCGCGCCGGCCGCTATGGACGCTATATACTCGATACAACGGTGGAGGCGCTGCGCGCCTCGGGCGCCGACGTTGAAAGCATGTCGACGGAGGAATGCGGGGACGTCGCGCTCCGGGTGAGCGAAGCCATGCAGTCAGCCGCGTTCGATGCCATCGTCGCCGCGGGCCCGGAACGCACAATCCGCGATGTCGCGGCGGGGCTCGTGGGAAGCGCAACGCCCCTCGGCGTCATTCCAACCGGAACGGGTAACGTCTTTGCCCGCGAGATCGGATGTTCATTTGCGCCGTTGACGCTCGCGCGGACCCTTCAGACCGCGCCGGTAAAACGTATCCCCGTCGGTGAGGTCAACGGTGAACCATTTCTTTCTGTCCTGGGCGTCGGCCTGGACGCCGAGGCGGTACGTCACTTTGAGGTGGTCAATCCACGGTTCCTCGGGCGTGCGTCCTTCGTCTATCCGGTTCTGCGTGCGCTCGTGAGCAGACCTTGCAAGTCGCTCACGGTCGAGATGGACAGCGGTCGCTATAGAGCGCATTGGGTCATTGTGTCCCGCGTAAAGCGCTACGCCGGCGATCTCTTGCTGACGCCGGAAGCGGGCCTTGCAAAACCGGGGATGTACGTAACCCGCTTTCAAGGGGCCGGGCGCATAAACCGCCTGCGCCACCTGTCGGCGCTGGTGACGGGGCTGCTTCCACACGATCCGCGCGTTTCAATCGAGGCGGCGCAGCGCGTAACGATCATGGGCGATTCGAACACCCCGGTGCAGATCGATGGCGAATTCAGAGGCGAACTCCCGCTCGAGATCGGCCTGCATTCCGAGCGCCTGGGCGTGATCATGCCGGACGAGGCCGCGTGATTTGATCCGCCTGCCCTCGGATTTGTGTTGTTCTATGTCAGCACGACAACCCGAGTGCTCGTCTAACGCGTGCGTATTCTGCGTTGATTGACGACGGGCTGCGGGGTCGTTGCGCGTCGTCCCGGCGCCACCTTCACGTTGCTTCGCTTGCGCTTGTGCGCTCGCACTCTGGTATTGGCGCCGGCCCGCGCGGCACGCTTTGCGCGCTCGCGTTGCAGCTTCAGCACACGGGCGCGTTGCGCGGCCTCCTGCAGACGCTTCCGCTCCGCGGCCTTTTGGGCGGCAATCTTCGCTTTGCGGAGTCGTTCGGCCTGCGCCTTTTTCCGGGCGATCTTCAACGCCTCCTGGCGGCGCTTCTCGGCGGCGATCTTGGCCTTGCGGAGCCGTTCGGCTTCCGCCTTCTGCTTGAGGATGTTCAGGGCATCGATGCGCTGCTGACCGGGGTTCTCGCCCCTGGTGGTCTTGTCGTCCGATGCGCCGGGAATGCATTTGTAGCCCCAGACTTTGGTGCCATGATCGAGCTTCCGCTCAACCTTGGGTGTCCAACCCTTACGGCAGATGCACATCCCGTCTTTTACGTGCCCGCCGTCACAGAAACTGAAAGACGAATGGTTCACCGTCACGTCGGACCCGCCGGTGCGCTGCGGTCTCTCCGGAACCGGTGTCACGCTGACGGGCGGTGTGCGGCCGGGCGGAGTGATCGAGGGCGGCACGGGCGTCACAAGCGTGGACGGATCGATGCGGATCCGATCATGATCGCGTTCGACCTTGAAATCCATTCCGACCGGTTCGACGGTCCGGTTTGCGCAACTGAACTGTTCGGCACCGATGTTCAGGACAAAGCTCTGGATACCCTTGACGCGCTTGAGCACACAGGAGACGAGCTCCGTCTTTGTCACATCGAAGGTTTTCGTCTGCGTTCCCGCGAACATGCCGGAACCCGTGGCGGACATCTGCATCGTGCCCTGCCATGAGCGACCGCCGGTACAGTCGACCCGGTAGTCGACCGGTTTGCTGGAACCGGAGGTGATCGTGAACGTCGCGCGGCCCTTGCGCGGGCACCGGGTCAACGGCTTGAGCACGGAGTTGTAGACGCTGATCTCGCCGCCGACGCCGGGGCATTCCGTCTTCAGCGGCACCCATCCGGAATTAGCAGACTGGCCGATGGCATCGGCCATGAACTCGCTATCGATCTCGTTCATTGTGAGCTGCCGGACCGCCGTCGCGACATATGTGTTGCCCTTACGCTTCGACGTCAGTTTGCCGGAGGACACCACCAGCCCGCCTTTCATGCGGATTTCATGCTTCACCCAGCCCGGGCGCGTGGTGTGGAAGGTGGCGGTCTCGGTCACCTTCATCGGACAGTCCGGCGTGTCCTCGACCTTGTAGTCGAGCCATGCCGACGTCACCTTGAACGCGGGACACTGGATTTCAACGGTCTTCGTGCGGGTCTTGCCGTTCTTGCCGTCGACCGTCAGCGTGAAGGATCTCTGGCCCGGATCGAGCTTGTATTTGAACTGCCGTTCGGCGCGGTGGAACGTCTTGCCGGCGAAGGTGACCTTGCGGGTTTTCGCGAAACGGGTCCTCGTGTACCCCCCGTTGACCTGCATGCGCATGGCTGATGTCGCCGGCCACCTGTAGTCGGCATATGCGGTGACGGTCACATCCTTCGGACAGCTCTGGCCGTGCTGGTCGACCATCAGGTCGACGGAATAAAGCTCGTTTCCGGCGCGCGGCGGATTGGGCGCATCGGCGCTGCGGAAATCCTCACCGGCGCAGACGATGTTTACCGGAAACGTCGTCTCGGCAATGGCCGGGTTGCCGGTCGCGTTCTGGTCATACCAGATCCCGTTGGTGTCCATGCCGAAGTCATATCCCGGCCCGCCCGTGGACGCTGATCTCTTGCCGGCGGCAAATCCGGCACGAACCGTCATCTGCCGCTGGTCGATGATCTCGTCATCCTCCGGCGGCTCGGAAAACCTGTTGTTACACGCAGTGATCATGTCCTGAACGCGGGTGAGGGATATGCCCCCGCCACCGAACCCGGTGTTGGCCGCGACAGCCGGGTCCATGGTGAACGTGACAGTCTCATCGAGCTTCCTTGTGCGCACGTTTTCGGAGTTTCCGATCGTACCCGCGCCCAGACCGTCTTCCGTCAGCAATGCGCGCAAGTTTGGGTCGCCGGTCGTCAGCACCCAGCCGTAGATGCGATGGCCCGCCTTGACCTTCGCCTCGAGGCGGAACCGGGCCGTAACACTGCCCGCCAGGGCATTGTACTGGTCGCCGTCGTGACCGACGACAAGGGTCGCGGCCCTGTCGTTGCGCGGGGCTGCATTTGCATCCGCGCGGCCGTCGAGACCGGTCTCGAAGGTGACCGATGCCTCCTTGAAGGGTTCCGGCGTGCTGGTCTGCGCCTGGGCGGCAACGATCCCCGCGCTCAGCGCGCCTGCGAACAATGTGCATCGTGTCAGAAGTCTCGGCATTGTGCCCTCCCGCGGTCAGTGTCTGCGGGCGGGTCCTTGCGCCGGACGAATGTCATGGGATGTGCGCGCTCATCCCGCCCTTGTGCCCCATCTGTCGCGGCGGGCGCGGAAAAGGTTCAACGCATAGTTGCAATCCTGCGAACGAACACCCGAAACGAAAGTGGCTAAAATGGCTTCATCCTGCCCAATCGCATGAGCAGGACTCATCAGAACCACGCATGTTTCCGAAATGTCCGTTCCTGGCACTTGGCCACCGCATGTGCGGACCGAGCCTATGGGCCGTTCCGCGGCTGCAACCAGACGCGCCAATGGTCCGGGAGACGCCTCGCACCATTTCTATACACCTGCAACGATGCCAAAGGTGGTTGCATCGGAGCGATCTACACCAAAACCGTCCGTGAACTCGATCGCTCCGAAACCTGCCTTCTCAAGCTCAACACGAATTTCGCCGGGTGTGAAATACTGCAACCAGTTGTAGACATCCCAGGTACGTTCTTCCTCAACTATCGTGAAGTGATCGAGCGACACGCGTTCGTTTTCATATCGGAATGTGTGCTGGAATGCGAAGTAGTCATTTCCAGACCAAAACCCATTCATGAAGTTCTTTCCAAACGAGGCGCCCTCGCGAACACCTTCAAACGCCTTGGTTGAAAAGACGTCAAATATGAACTTCCCTTCCGGCGCCAACGTTTGACGAATCTTGGTCAACAGCTTTCGACGCTGGATTGGCGAGAGTGGACATAAGTCGCAGTAGATTAGCGTGACCAGGTCCTGTTGTCCTGGTAGTGGGGCCGTAAGGTAATTGGCGACCAGATAACTGACCGATCCATTGTCTGAGGAGGCACGCTTGCGAGCGTACTCTATTGAATTCCGCGAAAAGTCTATCCCGTGAACGAGTGCGCCACGCTCAGCAAATCTGCTTGAATACAACCCCGGACCACACCCAAGGTCACAGACCGATGCACCATCCAGTCCGAAAGACTGCTCGATCCAGTCAACCACTCGATCGATGGCTTCCACTGGACGTGATGCAAGCACAGTGTCTTGGCTCAAGTGTGATTGGAGCATCTGGTTTGCCAGATGCGGCTGCGTCCAGAGTGTCTCTGCGGTGTAGGTAGAAAACACCTCCGGGCGTTGGTGGATTTTTGTCAACTGCTTGTACATGGAGGCACCAGTTTTTGCGCTGTACGACACCGCGCGGCGATTACCTGAAAAACAGGTATGAGAGGGAGGAGGCCAAGACGCGCTTACCCAGTAATTCGCGAAGAACGGATTTCATAGGGCAATCGGCTTGCTCGGCCCATGGCGTACTACGAAAAGAGTACTCAATTTCTATGCTGCTCGGTGTTTGCATCAAACGGATTGATAAGGCCATGCACCGAGAAGGCATGAGCATCCAATTCGATCACTCATTTGAATCTTCTGCCGCGACATTTCAAACCGCAGCTCCGTTCGCATTTTCACCCTTTGGTGGCAATGGTCGGATGTCCGCCTATGGCATTCTGCGGACTTAGGTGATGACCGTCTCAAAAGCCCGCTTCTGACTCAAAACGGACCTGTCGAACCTGACGGATCGGAATGTCCGCTTACTCTTCATGAAAAAAACGTGTTGGTTGGCGTTGTCGCTGAAGTCGCCACATCGTGCTATCCCGTGGCTCATGAGTGATCCTGAGAGCAGCACCCCCGACAATGACGCGCAGCCCGACGCCGCGCGGGATTCCAGAAAGAAGCCACCCAAACTCGGCCAGGGCGTGAGCCACGAGCGGACGACCGAGATCGACTCGGGAACGTTGAACTATCGCGCCGTGGCCGACTGGATCGTGTTGCACAAGCGCGACCAGCCGATCGCCAGCATGTTCTATACCGGCTATTTTGTCGCTGACAGGGATCCGGCCACGCGCCCGCTGACGTTCGTATTCAATGGCGGCCCTGGCGCGGCATCGGCATTCCTGCACGTGGCGGCCGTGGGGCCGCGTCGGGTTGCGTTTGCCGATGACGGTGGCGTCGCGGCACCGCCGGTCAGGCTGATCGATAATCTCGAGACGTGGCTTTCCTTCACAGACTTGGTCTGCGTCGATCCCATCGGCACCGGGTTTTCGCGGACCCACGAGCATGGGGATGCCAATGGCGGCGCAGCGTCAGAGTCCAAGCCGGCGAATGCGGACGCAAAGCCAAAGCCCAGCCAGTTTTGGGAGGTCAAGCGCGACCTGGAGTCGATCGGCGAGTTGATCGCACGCATTCTGACGACCTACGACCGGTGGGCCTCGCCTGTTGCAGTGGCTGGTGAAAGTTATGGAGGGTTTCGCGTGGCCCGATTGGCGCGCACGCTGCAGGAAGATGTCGGTGTGGGTCTCAATGCGGCAATCCTGATCTCGCCGGCCATCGAGTTCAGTACCTTGCTCGGCTCGGACTACAATCTGGATCCCTGGATCGACATATTTCCCTCAATGGCGGCGACCGCGTATGCCCATGGCGTAGCAGGTCAGGGTCGCTCGTTCGATGAGCACCGCGTTGCTGCGGAGGAATTCGCGATAAGCGAGTGGATTGGCATGTTGGCCATGGGAGAGCGCATGCCGTCTGACCGACGTCGGGTCATCTGTGAGCGTGCTTCCGGTTTTATCGGTTTGCCTGCGGACATGCTGCACCAGGCGCTCGGCCGGGTCTCGAACCACAAATTCTGCCGTGAGCTCCTGCGGGACAAACGGCTGTATGTCGGGAAGTACGACGGCACAATGACCAGCGTCGATCCGTTTCCTGATCGCGCGGCGTATGCGGGACCGGACTCGACATTGCAGGGTCAGACCCGCGTGTTTACGGCGGGTATCAATGCGCATCTGCGCCAGGATCTCGGCGTACAAACGGACCTCGATTATCTCTTGATCAATATGGAGGCGAACGCGTCATGGCGTGACGATGGCCTTCAGCATTTCGCCGCGCAGATCTTCGGCTCCATGGATTCCCTGCGCTATGGCATGGCCCTCAATCCTGAGATGCGTGTGTTGATCAGCCACGGGTTCCACGACCTCGTAACCCCGTACGCGTCTGCCGATCGTCTGGTTCGCCTGATGAAACTCGAGACCGAGCAGAAAGCCCGGGTGCATATCGAGCACTTCCCGGGAGGGCACATGTTCTACACACGCGACGATTCCCGTCGCGCATTTGGCGAGGTCGTGCGCGCGTCTTGCTTCGTCCCGTACGGGGGGTGATGTCGCTCACTGCGCTCCGCGAACAGAGTCAAGCGATCCGAAGCGGACTCAAGAAATTGCGGTACTGTGCTTTTGAAGACGTCCTATTGCCCCGGTCACCAGCGCCAGGGGGCAAGGAGACCGAGCGGACCCATGCCGCCGCCTTGACGCCGGCGCGGGCCGCCGGTTTGGCGGGCCGCCGGCTGCCGTCCGCGTTGCGCGACGGGGATCTCCGCGCCGCAGAACTGCTGGGCACCATAACCGCCTGCGCCTGGCCAGTTTTCGACGACCTTCACTCTTGTGCCGATGCGAGTCAGGCCTGAAAGATGCATGACGTGCTCATTCATCATCCGGAAGCAGCCTGAAGAGGCGGCGTGGCCGATGGTCCTGATGTTGTTGGTGCCATGGATCCGATAGAGGCTCGAGCCCAGATAGAGCGCCCGGGCGCCGAGCGGATTGTCGAGCCCACCCGTCATTTTGCGGGGCAGGTATGGTTGGCGCCGCAGCATCTCGGCCGGCGGGACCCAGTCCGGCCAATCGACCACGCGGCTGATCTTTTCCGTGCCGGTCCAGGTGAAGCCCAGCCGGCCGATTGAAATTGGATATTCATACGCCGTGGTCGGCGACAACGTGTAGTAGAGCTTGCACCGCCGGTTGACGATGATCACGGTGCCGGCAGCTTCCTTGTTGGGGAAGGCGACAACTCCGGGAGCCCTGGGCAGGATCTGCGGGCGCGCCCCGCCGGACATGAGGGCGGGGTATTGGCGTGGACGGTAAGTCCTCTGGACGCGCGGCTGTTGGGGGCGCTCCGATCCGGACACGTAGCCGCCGTCATCGCCGAATTCGAATGGCTCCGCGCGCGTGTGGCCGGTCGGTACAAATGTGAGAATTCCGGTCAACGCCACCAGAAGCGGCATCTTTGGCAGACCGAGTGACCGTCCCCATCCCGTTTCGGGGATCGGCCGTCCCGAGGGTTTCGCGGAGCGTGGACCATAACGGTCGCTCTCGGTAAACAGGATGGTGTCAGAAACTCTTGCCCAAATACGCATCTGCGTCTCCATCGCAACCAAACCGCAATGCCGTCTCGATAGTCCGTAAATTCGATTTCCTGTCGTCTATTCCCCTGGTTATGACGCCAAACCATTTAAAGGTCATTGACGCGTGTAATGCTGCATATAGTGCCGCCAAAAAATAATGCTGTCACTTTTCGAAAAAAAATCGTGCGCATGAGTCCAGTAACTTAGCGGGCTCGACGTGTCTGGTGTCCTGACGGGCCGGGAATTTCCGCTGCCGGTCATTGCCCGTCCCGGATACCGATCTGGCAGCAAACGGGACGGGCGCATCTCTGGACCAGTTAAGTCCGCTCAGCCCCATGACGCCGGCTTGACGCATGGTGGCGTGACCGGACGTTACTTGCACCAGGGCGGCGGTTTGTGGCCGGATGGCGTAAGGTGGCATTGGCGAATGACGTATTTGTCAGTAATGGGCGCCCATCCACCACCACACTCGGCGTCCCAGCAGTCCTTCTGTCTGCCGTTGTTGCCTCCCGACAAACCAAGCTTTTTCTGGTGAGTACGCGCCTTTTTGTGTTTGGCCGATATGGAATTTTTGCTCGCGGAGGCTGCCAACGCATCGGTAGCTGGAACCGCGTAGCTCGCGAGGCCCGGTCCGAGCGCAACAGCGCAGGCAAGAACGATATTGCGAAACATGGTTGTGTTCTCCTCTGTTAACGCGTGCGGAAACACGCAGTACTTTCGTCGCGACAGAGGATCATTTGGTTCAATGATTGCTGATGCACCGCGTCAACGGGCGATTGCCTTGGAAATTGCAACCCGCGTGATCAGCAGTAGCTGCCGTGGCCTACGGAAAGCTGTTTTTCGACTTCCACGCATGGCACATGGCAGACGTAGCTGGCTGTCACTCGGGACGACCGCTCAATTGGGTTGAGCGGAAGTTCCGGCGACCATTGTCTGCTTTCGGGGGTAAACCAGTCGCGAAGGCCGGTGCATGGGACGGTAGCTTCCGGCCCACTGCAGATACGAAAAGGGAGCCGTTGCTCGCTTGACCCGTTTTTTCTTTTTCTTACGTCGATCAGAATGAGTATGGGTTCGTCCTCAGTTAATTTCTCCCGTGTTTCCTTCTCTCTGTTTCAGTTGGTGCGACGCAAGAGGTGCAACCGGGAGAAAAGCACGAGTCCGCACATTTGCTTGTACAGGGCTATCGGTATATCCGGCGCAAGCGCCGACAGAATACGACCTGGTAAACGCCATTAGAGGAATGAGGGACACAAAGTGAACGGAGCCGAAGCTCTTTTAAGAACGCTCGTCAACGGAGGGGTTGAGGTCTGCTTCTCCAATCCCGGAACGTCGGAAATGCATTTTGTCGCGGCACTGGAAAACGTGCCCGAAATGCGACCCGTTCTGACATTGTTTGAGGGCGTGGCCAGCGGTGCGGCGGACGGCTATGGCCGAATGTCCGACAATCCGGCCTGTACGTTGCTGCACCTGGGCTCCGGGTTGGGAAATGGACTGGCAAACCTGCACAATGCGAAACGCGCCCGTACGCCTGTCGTGAACATCGTTGGCGAACACGCCCGTTATCATCTGAAGCACGACGCACCGCTGACCTCGGACATCGAAGGACTGGCGCGGCCGGTTTCGGGATGGGTCCGCACCTCGCTTTCCGCGCAGCAGGTTGGATTGGATGCCGCCGCCGCAATCGTTGCGTCAAAGGGTCCGCCGGGCCAGGTTGCCACCCTGATCCTTCCCGCCGATACAGCCTGGACAGAAGGAGCCAGTCCGGCCGACTTGCCTGACGCGCATCGGCCAGCGGCTTCGCCGGAGAATTATCTTCCTGACGCCGTTCAGATGTTGCGGTCCGGAGAACCTGGCGCGCTCCTGATCAGCGGTCCGGCATTGCGTGCCGAAGGACTGAGGCTCGCAGGAGCAATTGCGGCCAAGACGGGAGTTCGGATACTTGCCCAGACATCTAACGGCCGGATTGAACGCGGCGCCGGGCGCGTTCCGATAGATCGGGTTCCCTATCCCGTAGACCAGGCCCGGGAAGTTTTGAAGGGATTGAAATACATCATCCTCATAGGCGCATCCGCTCCGGTCGCATTCTTTGGCTATCCGGGCAAGCCAAGCATCCTTTCACCATCGGACTGTGTGATTTTCGAACTCTGCAGCCCGGCTGGACACCCCATGGAGGCCCTCGCCGCGTTGTCGGAGGCGATCGGCGCACAGGATTCCGCACCTGTTGTGAATGCGCTTTCGGTGCCCGCCGGGACAAGTGGCGCGATAACACCGGATACACTTGGGGTCGCCCTGGCGCGCGCAATCCCGGAAAACGCCATTGTTGTCGATGAGGCGGTCAGCTCCGGACGCGGTCTTTTCCCTGTTACCCATCAGGCTCCGCCTCACGACTGGTTGCAGCTTGCCGGCGGTGCGATTGGAGAGGGCATGCCGATGGCACTTGGCGCCGCCGTCGCCTGCCCCGACCGTCCGGTCATTTCTCTGCAAGCGGACGGGAGCGGCATGTACACGCCACAAGCGCTCTGGAGTCAGGCCCGCGAGGGCGTGCGGGTCACGACGGTGATCCTGGCCAACAGAGCCTACGCAATTCTGAAAGGTGAATTGCGCAATGTAGGGGTCGACGCGGAAGGACCGATTATCCGTGACATGATGGAGCTGGAGCGCCCGGTGCTAGACTGGACATCACTTGCGAAGGGCATGGGTGTGGGCGCAGAGCGCGTCGACGATGCAGAGGACCTAACGAACGCAATCAAGAGAGGCGTCGCATCCCAGGGACCATACCTTGTTGAAGCCGTCATGGAGTGAATGAATGAACGCGCCTGAGGCAAGGCAAAAGAAACGGCTTCACCCCGTCTGGTTCTATGGCCCAAAATGATTTGCACCAGGAGGACATGCACGACGTCTGTTTCTGGCACATGGCGGACTCGTCGAAGTCGTACCTGGAACGTCAACTCCTGACCCGAAGGGAGCTTCATCGACGGGCCGCAAGAATCCAACTGGCCTTTCCGCCTGTCTGAGCGCTCTATTATCTCATCGGGGGCATGCAGAACGATAAGGCTGCGGCGGGACCCAACCAATGTCATCCCGTGAGAGTAGATATATGGGCAAGTGGACCAAAATTGTCTTCATAAACGTCGGCATCCTGGTCGTCGGCTTCATCTTGTTCGATATCGCGCTTCGGCTGACGCCGATTGGCGTGGCGCGGGGTCCGTTCTTCAAGCTTCCGGAGGGCTATTTTGTCTCCGACCCCGAAATGGGCATCGTGCCGGCTCGCAATCTTCCGAAGGGCAAGTTCGTGTTTCGCGGTCACAGCCATGACGTCTTCACAAACGCGTACGGTTGTTTTGACAGGCCGCTGGAGCTTGGCGCCAACGAGCCCTATATGCTGGCGATCGGCGATAGCTTGACCTGGGGTTTTTCTCCACTCGATCAGAAATGGACCAGTCACATCGAGCGCGAGACGGGGGTCCGCGTTCTGAAATGTGGTGTGCTTGGAAGCGGTACGCGGTATCAGCTCACTCTCCTGAAACGGCTCGTATCAGAGCTCCCCCATCCGCCCGCGGTGGTGATTCACCTCTACGACACGACCGATTTCAACGACGACTTTGCGTTCCCCTATTTGCATATTCGTGATGGCTGGCGCACTCCCGTCTACAAGCATGTCAGGCTGAAAGACGGCCATCGCGAGCCCTGGTCCCGGAGCGAAATCGATCTGATCCGGGAGAAACAGGCTGGCGCGCAAACGGGTATCCTTGCGCAGCACTCGACGCTCTATAACGTCTGGCAATTGACCATGCTGTCCGTGAAGCAACAAGTGCGACGCAAATCTGCCTTGCTGGGTGAGGTCAGCTATCTCAAGGATCGCTATGACTTCAACCTGCTGCTGCTGGACGACAATGCCTACCCCTTCGTCGCGGAGAAATTCGAAAAGCACATCGAGCGATTGCGTCAGTTCCGCGATGTCGTGACCGGCTTCGGGGGCCGCTACGCGCTTTTCTATTCCAACAGCTTCAGGCTCCCGCCGGATCGCCCCCTGGTCAAGAAGCTCAATTCGTTCCTCGAGGACTTTCCGCCATTGCTCGCCCGAATGCCCGAATTGCCAAGACTTAGCTTCGACATTCATTGGGAACCGGAAGGCGAAGCACAGGTTTCCCGCCTCATGATTGAATCGCTTCGAACGCGTGGTTATCTGCCGTTGCGCGATACCTCCGCGCAGGCGCGCTGACCGCGTCAGCCTGCGCCCGGTTTCGCAGATCCGCCGTCTGCGATCGGCACAAGGCCCTGATTGCTCAGCCACTCGAACAGTCTGGTTGCGAACAGCCTATTGGCTTTGGCATTCGGATGCGGGTCGGGTTTGCTCACCCAAAGCGTCGCGGGATCCTGGCCGTCAACGGATGGCAGCAGGTCCAGGAAGGGGAGAGCGTTGGCCCGTGCGGCAGTGCGCACTTTGGCGGTGACTTCCACGAAGGGATAGTCTTTCAACTGCCGCAGCTCCGGATAATTGACAACCGCGAGCCGAATGCCGTGCCGGTTGCAATAGGCTGCGAGCGTCTCGATCGCCGCTCTGGCGGCCGGCCAGCCACCGCCATCACCATAGAGATCCCGATAATAGTCCTCCCAGCCTTTCTTCGCGCTTGCCATACGCAGGAAAATGTCGAGGCGCGATTTGAAATAGGTCCAGGCGTAAGAGTTTCGGTCGAATAGAGTTGAGCGGCCGTAAACCGGTGTCTTCTCCGCATCGTTGATGAAATAGTTCAGGATTATCAGGTCAGGCTTGAAAGCGTGCCAGCGTTTGAGGAATGCGGCGACCTGCATGGTGGTATTGGTGTTGCCGATCCCCGTGTTCAGAACGTCGGTTTTTACCTGGGCCGCATTCAGCGCCCGTTCCAGACGCTCTGACACCGTGTCCTCGACGGGTACGCCCCAGCCGAACGTCAGCGAATCTCCCATCATCAGGATACGGAACGTGCCGGGCGCTCGTGACATCTTGATCGGTCCGTCGCGCATGCCGTGCTCGTTGATGGCGACATCGACACCCATGGCCCTGAAACGGGCGCCCGGCACGTGCTCGTGCCCGATTTCGGGGTTTGGAGTGACCTGCTTGCCGTGGCGGGCATACTTCCACATCTCCAGATCAAACTGCATTCCGTCATCACGGATCACACGGACGAACAATTCCAGAAGGCCGGCCGTGAACACGACCAGCAACACCAGTGTCAGGAGATGAAAGAACAACTGCCGCATAACGCGCCGCGGCTAGAACATCGTATAGATGAATGGTGCGAGTGCGGTGCCTTCGGTCAGGATGATCAGTCCGCCGGAGAGCAAAAGAAAAAACACAACGGGCGCTAGCCAGAACTTCTTCCGGCGCATTATGTATTGCCAGTATTCGGCGATGAAACCCGTCATGCTGATTCCAGACTATCGTTATGATGCCGTTATCCGGCGTCTTCCTGCTTGTTCTGATGGCGTCTTAGAGTGACCGGTGCCCCTTTGGTCGTCCCGTTCAAGCGCTGGGGTCTGGAACGGTTTGGATCAGCGGTAGGCTAGCCCGTTCGACAGCGTATGCCAGCCGGGTCGCCAGTGACAAGATTGCTTTTGGGCGTGGCGGGGGACAAGCGCATTGCTGAGAATGCCGGCTTGCGCCACGGAGCGGACGTCGTCATCCGAAATGAACCTTCAATCACCTCGGATGACCCGGGTCTCGAGTGCCGCGCCGGCGTTTTCCGCGGCAACCTGTTTGGCCTCTGTTTTGCCGTTCATGATGTGAGTTTGGGACCACATCATGTTTCTCTGATCATTGCGTTCAGATTGCCCTGTAATCCTCCAGAGGACGCTTGCCTTCGAAGCTCTCGATGTAGTGGCGCGTAAGCGGCACGGTGTTCATCGCCGGCGCAATCTGGATTTCGAAGTTCATCTGTTGAAGATGCCGGAAGGCGACTTCGCAAAGGGTCAGGTAGAACTCCCACATACGGCAAAACCGCTCGTCATGGCGTTCGAGCGCGCGAGCCCTGTTGCCGGCAAAATTCTCGCGCCACGCCTTGAACGTATCGGCATAGTGGGTGCGGTCGATTTCGTTGTCGGTGACCCAGAGGCCCGTGTTCTCGATTGCAGCGAGCACTTCCGAAAGAGCTGGGACATAACCGCCGGGAAAGATGTATTTGCGCATCCAGGCCGTCGTGGTGCCGGGAGGCTCCATCCGTCCGATCGCGTTCAGGAGCATGACTCCATCCCCGGTGAGCAAAGCCTTCACCTGCGAAAAATACTCCTCGTAATGATAGGCGCCGACATGTTCGAACATGCCCACCGACACTATGCGGTCGAACCTGCCTGTCTGTTCGCGATAGTCGCGAAGTTCGAAGCGAACCCGGTCTGCAAGCCCCGCCTCTTCGGCGCGTCTGCTGGCATAGGCATGCTGATTGGGCGAAAGCGTGAGGCCGGTGACCTGGACGTCTGCTGTTCTTGCCAGTGTCAGCGCCAGACCGCCCCAGCCGCAGCCGATTTCCAGAACATTCTGACCCGGTTCGAGCAGGAGCTTTGCCGCAATGTGGCGCTTCCGTGCGGCCTGCGCCTGCTCCAAGGTAAAGTCGCTTGAGAGGTAGTAGGCGCATGAATAAAGCCGATCGGCGTCAAGGAACAGGTCGGCCACGGTGTCGGAGATGTCGTAGTGGGGCGCCACATTGTCCCGCGCCTTGGCGATCGGATTCGCCTGCTGCAGGCGCCGCAAGGCGTAGGATATCCGCTCAGCCAGGGACAGCGAAGCGCGGCGCTCGAGGCCCGAAGAATTCAGCACGCAGATTTCCAGAAAATCGTAAAGCGTCCCGTCCTCAATTGTGAGCGTGCCGTCCACATAAGCCTCGCCGAGTCGAAGCTTGGGGTTGAAAAACAGGCTGTAGTTCAGGGATCTCTTGTGCAACCGGATTGTTGCGTGTGTTGTGCTGGATGCCTCGCCGAACGCATGGATCCGACCCGCGGCATCAATGATACGCAAACGGCCTTGCGTCACGGCATCTTTGAGTAATCGGGCGAGCAGCATTCTCCAGCGCTTTCACCTGCTGACGCGGGATTACGCCAAGTGTAGTGCGCGCCGCGGGCCAAACGCCAGTCCCCGAATACAGCAGACCCGGTCGTTATCGCTTGGCCACATTCGCTCCTGAACCGAAGCGGACATGGTCCCTGCCCGCAGCTACCTTGTCGATCGGGGCTGCGTCGCGCTCTCTAGGGTATCGCGCGGAACGCCCAATTCCGGTTCCGCGCCAGGTAGATCATGGCCCGTTCCGCCAGCGCGGTGATGGTCAGCAGCGGATTGACGCCGAGCGAACGCGGCATGATTGCGCCGTCACAGACATACAGACCATCATGGACCCCGCCTGGTCCCGATGTGGGGTCGAAGACCTGGCATTCGTGATTGATCACGCCGCTGCCCGCATCCTCACCCTGACCGCACCCGCCGAGTGGATGCGCGGTCACCGGCTGGTTGCCCATCACGGTGCCGGCAAGCGGGTTCCTGAGATAGCGTCCGCCGCTTTCGCCAACCAGCTTTTCGAGGACGGCATCGACGCGGGCATAGACATGCTGGTCGGCAACGTCCGCCCAATCGATATCGACCCCGTCCCGATCCAGCACAATGCGCCCCCTGGCCTCGTCGTGGGAGACAACAAAGAAGCCCTGAAGACTGGCGAACGGTCCGTTGTAGACGCCTTTGAGCAGGCTTTGAGCCGCACCTGACAGCCGTCCGCCCGGCAGGAACGCGACCGGGAGCAGGGGCGCCAGGGGCGAGGGCATGACGCCTTCCGATAGATACATTTCCCGTTCAAGCGAGTCCGCGTCAGCCAGCTTCACGAGCCCGGTGACGCAGGCGCCGACCGGGTCCACCTCCACCTTTGGAGGATGTCCAACCCCGATTGCGTTGACCTTTTCCCTGGCGCCGTAGCCGAAGGCGATGATGTCGCCATTTGCCGAAAAACCGTGACCGATCCGTTCCGACAGCGCCAGCCCCCGCGCCCGGGATCGCAACAGTATCTCGGTGGAACCCAAGGTACCGGCCGCCAGGATGACGATGCGTGCTTCCACAGCGGACGAGGTTTTCGCACCGTTCCCGACGCGGTAGCTGATCCGCCAGCCGTCCTCGACCCGCTCCACGTGATCCACCATCGTCCCGGTGAACATCTGCGCGCCGTGCGCCGCGGCGTCGTGCAGATAGGTCAGATAGACGGTGTTCTTGGCGCCGACGTTGCAGCCCGAGCAACAGTCGCCGCAGAGCGTGCATGCGGGTTGTTCAACGCCTGCCGGATTGACGGTATCCGAGAAGGAAACGGTTACGGGCGCTGCCTGCGGGCGCGCCGGCAGAACTCCGCTGGCCCTCTCGAGCGCCTGAAACTTCCGCAAGTGCTGCGCGTTTTCATCGCGCGCCGGGCGCAGCATATGTTCCGCGCGACGGAACCCTTCCTCAAGCAGCGGGTCGCCGGCAAGCGCGGACGGCCAGGCGGCATCGGCAAAGGCGCGCGCGTCGGGCCGCAAGGCGACGGCGGCGTTGACGAGCGAACCGCCGCCGAGGCCGCAGCCGGTCAGAACATGGATATGGCGGCCGACATTGAGCTGAAACAGCGCGTCGGCCGCGCCGGCCGACAGCGAGCGCCCGGAGATCCTCAACTCGTGCCTCATCTCGGGAAAGCGGGAGGGAAAATCCCCGGTTTGCACTTCCTTGCCGCGCTCGAGCACGCAGACCCGCTGTCCACATCGCGCGAGCCGCGAGGCGGCGACCCCACCGCCATAACCCGAGCCGACAACGACAACGTCGTAGCGGGGCTGGATCGCGCGGATCGGCTTGGAAAGGCGTGACACGGTGCTCGTTCGGGAATTCGGCTGGTCCGGAACGGTTCCCGATTACGCATACGCCTGTTTACGGCGCGTGGCAACGCCACGGGCGCGACGCACGGCACGTCTCAGCTTGAGGTTGCCATTTTGCACACGGCCGGAGTTCGCGCCACGGGGTTCCGGCCAAAGGATCGGCGTGAGATGAGCGCAACGGGTGGAGCACATTATTCGTAACGTCGGCGTCAGGCGTTCGGGTCACCCATGCGGCACCGCTTTCCCGCGGCTTCTCAGGTTCCTTTTGCGACTACGGCTCCGATTTCAAAGCCCTTTCCCGCCCTCGGCTTCGGCATGGCTTGAACCGGCCGGTTTTGCGCGTGACGTCAGCAGGACCACCGCCACACAGCACACGGCCGGTATCGAAGCGAACAGACTCGGATAGATCAGTCCGATGGCTCCCAGAAACAGGACGAGCTGCTGCCATTTCTTGAGCGGCGAACGCAGGTAGCCGTGCAGGGCCGCGGCCAGCATCAGCACCCCGAAAACAGCTTGCGACAGGGCAATCGCGATCTCCAGAGGATCGCCCTGGAGCAGAATTGCCGGCTCGTAAACGAACAGGAACGGAATGATGAAGCCGGTCGCGCCGAGCTTGACGGCGCCACGGCTCGATTCCCAGACCTTGGCGCCCGATATGGCGTTCGCAGCGTAGACCGCCATGGCGACCGGCGGTGTGATCGCCGACAGGATCGCAAAATAGAATACGAACAGATGTGCGGCCTCAACCTGAACGCCCAACTTTGAGAGCGCGGGAACCAACAGCGCCACCTGGACGATATAGGCCGGCGTTGTCGGCATGCCCATGCCGAGAATGATGCCCGCAACCATGCTCAGCAGAAGGGCGGGCAACAAGGTTTCGTTGGCGGCGGAGATGACGAAATTCGAGAATGTGAGACCGATGCCGGATATGTTGATCACGCCAACGACGATGCCGGCGCAGGCGACGGCGGCACCGATGCTCAGGACATTGCGTGCGCCATTCTCGAACGACTGGATGATGTTCTTGAAATTCACGTAGTGCCGGGTCGTCTTTCTCAGCATCGCGGTCGGGAAGATCGACACGATCCCCCAGAGCGCGGCATAGGGCGCCGAGTACCCCATCAACAGCACGCCGACGATGACGGCCATGGGGAAGAACATATGACCGCTGTCCAGCAGGACCTTGCCGAGCGGCACCTGCTCTTCTTTCGGAACGGATCCGATGTTGAGCCGTTTCGCCTCAAAGTGGATCGCCGCGAAAACGGCGATGTAATAAAGAACGGCCGGGGTCAGGGCCAGGGCGGCGACCGTCAGGTAGCTCACGCCCAGATACTCGGCCATAACGAAGGCGGCGGCACCCATGACGGGCGGCATGATCTGCCCGCCTGTCGAGCTCACGGCTTCCACGGAAGCCGCAAAAGACGGCCGGAAGCCGATCCGTTTCATGAGCGGGATCGAAAACGCCCCTGTCGTCATCACATTGGCGACGGCCGAACCGGAGACCGAACCGAAAAAACCGCTTGTGATGCAGGCGACCTTTGCCGGGCCGCCAACCTGCCGGCCCGTCAAAGCGATGGCAAAATCCATGAATAACTGGCCAATGCCCATTCTCTCGACCAGCGCACCGAAAAGGATAAAGAGGACGATGAAGGTCGCCGAGACGGCGACGGGAATTCCGAAGATCCCGTCCGTGGTCAGGAACAACTGCTCGACCAGTTGCTCGAACGAGGTCTGGGTGCTCGTCAGCGCGAATATGATGAATCCCAGTGCGGCCAGCGGGAGAGCGGGCCCCAGCATCCGCCGCGCACCCTCGAGCACAAGCAGCACCAACGCAATTCCGAAAATCATGTCCGGACGCGTCAGCTCGTCCACATACATGAAGCGGGCTTCGACGTACTCGAGATGGTAGGCCGGGTAGAGAGCGGCCAATACGACAACGACGGCAAGGCCGATATTGAGGATCGATGGAGGAGACTGTGTCGGGCCGCGCCAGTTCGTCGTCAGGTAAACGAGGCACAGGCAAATCGCGACATGGTATCCCCGCAGATAGTACGGCCCCGGATAGCCCGCGACCGCGAAATACAGGTGGCTCCCTGCCAATGTGAGCAAGAGAGCCTTGACCACGACGCGCACGACGTTTTGCCGGTTGAATTCCATTGATGCCCCATGCGGAGGCCGCCCCGATAATCGGGTGCGGCCCGCTATGACTCTCGAAACAACAGGAGGAGGCTCGCCGGCACCGTCCGCCGAGGGAGGTCGGACGGACGGGCCAGGAAGGCGAGAATGCTATTTCACGCCGCGAGCTTTGTAGAACTCAGCCGCCGCCGGATGGAGCGGAACGCCAATGTCCGCTGACATGTCGGCCAGGGTCAGGGTTTTCATGCTCTTGTTGACCGAAGAGAGAGAGTCGAGGTTGTCTGCGACGGCTGCCAGCATCTCTTTCACGACTTTGCCGTCGTAATCGCAGGCCGCAATCATGTGGGTTCCGTAGGTGATCGCAGCCGCGTCCTTGCTGACACCCGGATAGCTCCCGGCTTTCACGGTCTTCTTGATGAACGCCGCGTTTTTCGATTTGAAATGTTTGAATATCTCTTCGGTCACCGGGACGATCTCGATATCCCGGCTCGAGGCCACATCCATCACCGCGCCGGCCGGCAACGCCGTACCCAATGTGAAGATATCGGCATGGCCGTCCTTCATCTGGTTGACCGAGTCGGAATAGGAAACGTGGGAAACGTCCTTGAGGTCCTTGTAGCTGAGACCGACAGCCTCGAGCAGGCCGCGCGTCAGAAACTCGCCGGTATTGCCGTTCTGTTGCGTGGTCAGGCGCTTGCCCTTGAAATCCTTGATCGACTTCACATTCGCGTCGTCACGAGCGACGATCTGGAACCATTGCGGATAAAGGGTGCCCAGATTGCAGACGTTCTTGACGGGTTCCTTGAAGGGTGCACGGCCCGCCAGGGCATCGACAGTCGAAATCGTGTTCGCGAAAGCAATCGGGAACTTGCCCCTTTCAACACCGACGACGTTCGCCACACCGGCGCCGGGCCGCACGGTAATGGACAATTTCGGATTGGCTTTCTCGGCGATCGCCTTGATGGCACCACCCAGCGGATACCATGAACCGCCTTGAGACCCTGTAGAAAGAACGAATTCCTGCGCGTGCGCAGCCACGCCGCCAACCGTGGCAATCGAAAGGGCGGCAACCACACCTTTCAGGGCGGTCAAAAGCTTCGGCATATCGGTTTCCTCCATTGATAATGCTTGGGAAATTTCCCCAAAAGGCTTCTGCAGCGGGCGCCGTTTTTTTGGTCTTGACCGCTCACCTTCAGGCGATATTGCATGGGTGACAGAAACTTGTCAAATTGTATTACAACTTGATATTCGGCGTGGTAAATCGCATTCCGCGAGATGGAGAGCCGGCGCGCGGCGGCCGCGCTGGAGCCCGGGCATAATAGGCTTTGTCCGATTTTTGGCTCTATTCGTGGTATTCAACCGTGCGTGAACCCACGCCGTATGGACGGCCGAGGCCGGCCGTTGCCCTTACCGCTTGAAGGCCAATTTTGTAAAGTTGTATTATAGACTGATATAGATCGGAGCGGGGTGCGGTGTCTTCCCGCTGGCGGCAGGCCGCGCAGCCGATGCCGCACGGTACGCCCGACCTATTTGACCGTGCCGACGGCCTCGAGCGCCGCCGTCTTCAACAGTCCGATGTCCGAGCCAAGGCCCACGAAATTGAATCCCATCTCGATATAGCGTTTCGCATCGTCGGCATTGACCGCCAACGTGCCGGCGGACTTGCCCGCGTTTGCGCAGATCTCGGGGACCGTCGCCATCAGCTCTTGAACCTCGTCGCAACCGGCATTCATCAGATGACCCATGCTGGCGGCAAGGTCGTTTGGTCCGATAAAGGCGCAATCGATGCCGTCAACCGCGACGATCTCATCCAGCCTCCCGACGGCTTGCGCGGTCTCGACCTGAACAATGACCGTGATGTGTTCGCTGATCTCGCTCCAGTAGGTCTTTTCAAAGCCGTAATGGCTCGCCCGCGCCCCCGCCGCGACGCCCCGAATGCCCTCGGGCGGATAGCGAACCGACGCGACCGCCTGCCTTGCCTCGTCCGCGTTCTGGACAAACGGAATGATGAAGTTGTGCGCGCCGGCATCCAGGAGTTGCTTCAGGATCACCGGTTCGTTCCAGGGCGGACGCACGACCGGAACGGCACGGCTGCCGTTCATGGCCTGCAATTGAGTGACAAGTACGGGAAGGTCGCTTGGCGCGTGCTCCATGTCGAACAGCACCCAGTCGGCCCCGACATAGGACAGGATCTCGGCAACCATGTTGCTGCAAAGCGAGCTCCATATTCCGACCTGTAAGGATCGATCACGCAGGCTCGATTTCAGGGGGTTGGACCGGACAATGTCACGACTGAGTGCAGGCATATCGATTTCTCTCTGTTTTGGTTCCTGGAAGCAGGACCCGCCGGCATGATCTCAAGCAGACGGGCCCGGTTTGAAAAGTGTGTGCAGCCGACCGGATCTGGTCATTCAAGGAGTTGTTGCTGCGAGAGTCCAACTGCATTTGCGGTTTCCACAATCTGTGCCCAGACTCCGTCCGGGAGCTCGATGCCGGCGCGAACGCGTTCCAGTTTTGTCGTGCGTTCAGGGTCTCCGGGTATGAGGACCACGCCGTTGCCGTCCGCTGCCCTGCACGTGCGCACCCAATCCAGATATGAGGACGCGATCCGGGACATGGTATCGTCACGGTCGTAAGAGCGGGGGTCGATGAAGATCGACATCATGCTGTTGCGGTTGACCGCATCGTCCGGACTGGTGGTCCCGCCTCCGGTCAACGCGCCGGCGAACAGGTCGACGACAAGGCTCAGGGCATAGCCCTTGTGCCCGCCCATGGGCAGAATCGCGCCGCCTTCATAATAGTCATTCGGATCGTTGCTGACCTTGCCGTTCTTGTCGACGATCCAGCCATCCGGGATCGGTCGGTCAGATGCGCGGGCAACCCTGAGCTTGCCCTCGGCCACCGACGACGTCGTCATGTCGACGATCAGACTGTCCTGTCCGTTCACGGGAATGCCGACGCAGATGGGATTTGTCGCCATCCTTCGCTCCCGCCCCCCAAAAGGCACGACACCCGGTTTTGCCGGCGAGTTCACGAAGTGAATGGAGACAAAACCCTCATCCGCGGCGAGCTCCGCCCAGTCCCCGAGGCGGCCGACGTGAGCGACGTTTCGCATGCCGATCATGGAAATGCCGTGGCTGGAGGCCTTGTCCAGGCCTTCGCGGCAGCCGCGCTCCGCCATGACCTGGCCGAAGCCGAGGCCCGCATCAAAAATCGAAATAGCGCCGAAATCCGCCACTGTCTCGAGCTCGACCCCGGTCTTTATCGTGCCGTCCCTGAGCTGGTCGACATACTGGCAAAGCCGGATCACACCGTGGGAGTCGTGGCCGACAAGGTTTCCGTTGACGAGCCGTTCCGCAACCTTCTCCGAATCCGTCTGCGTGGCCCCGCCTGCATTCAGGAGCCTCGTCGCTGCGGTAGTCAGTTGGTCTTTCGAGAACTTCATAGCTGCCAATCGGTCTTTGGGCGCCGTGGAATTGCCGGACGCGCTAACAGACAAGAGCCTCCCTGTTCACGACCAGTTCGGGATCCAGCCGGCCGTCGAAGGCATCAAGGATGTTCCGTACGCTCACCTCGCTCATTCGCGCCATGCATTCGCGGGTATGCGACGCGCAGTGCGGGCTGAGGATGACGTTTTCCAGGCCGAGGAGCGGCGAATTCGGCGCGGGTGGCTCGTCGCGCGTCACGTCCAGCCCGGCGCCGCCGAGGTGTCCGAGACCCAGCGCGCGGACGAGTGCCGCCTCACAAATCAACGAGCCACGCCCGGTATTGATGAGAAACGCACCCGGTTTCATTTTCTCGAGTTCGGGCTCGCCGACGAGCGCATGTCCGTCGCTGGCGCCCGGCAGATGCAAGGACACAAAATCTGCCGCTTCGAGCGCGTCGCGAAATTCCTTGACGTGGGCGTATCCTGCCGCCTCGACCTCATTGCGGCTTACATGAGGATCGGCGATCACAACACTCATGTCGAAGGCCGCGCAACGTCTGGCCATCTGGCGCCCAATGCGGCCATATCCGACGATCAGCACCGTTTTGGCCTGCAACTCCGCCAGGTGACACTCGTTCCGGATGCCGTAACCACCGTTGCGGGTCGCCCGATCCATGACAACAAGATTCCGGGCAAGGGCCAGCAACAATGCGAAGGCATGTTCCGCGACCGGAACGGCATTGACATCGCCAACGATCGAAAGCGGAATGCGCCGTCTGCTCAGTGCGTCGACATCGACCTGGTCAAATCCGACACCGTGGCGCGATACGATTTTCAGCCTTTTCGCCTTGCGGATCGTGTCACCCGGAAGCGGCGTCAAACGCAGCAGGATAGCGTCGAGATCGTCAATCCGCTGCTCAATATCCTCGATACGCGGCGCGGGCAGAATTTCATAACGAACGTCGCTTCTCTGATCGAGCAGCGCCCGTCCTGCCTCATGAATCGGTCCTGCAACGAGAACGCTGTTCATGTTGCCCCCCGGAGACCGAGGCCCGGTTTCGGAGCGTCCATCATGCGGCGGGCGAAGTTCGGCGTTTCGATTTCAGTTTTGGACATCGGGTCCCGCCACCACAATCAAGTTGTAATACATATTTATATGTACTAAATTTTGCTATCAACCTGTCAGACAGATGTCAATATCTCATTCGAGACGCCGACGGCTTCGTTCATTGCGGTGGTCGGGGCGAGGTGGGATGCGAGTTGTTGCGCAGCGGATTCAGTGGCGCAAACTCGCAAGACGAACGTCGATGAAGATGTGGGTGTCAACGCGGGAAGAACGGATATGACGGTTCACGGGTGAAGGACGGGGCTCCTTGATATGAAAAGAGGCTCGCAAATTGTGTTCGGTGGATTATTCTTCCAACACACTTACACCAACGGCACTTCCATCTGACAAGAAGGGTCGGCGAGAGAAGCATGTCACTTACAGATACGGCCAAAGAGAAAATTCTGGAGAAGGACACCGTAGATCTCGTTGCGCGCCCTGCCGCCCGCCAAACCCGTCTTGCCGATCAGGTTTATGAGCAAATTCTTGAGCAAATCGTTTCCGGACGTGTGAAGGAAGGCACGAAACTTCCCTCGGAAAAGGAGCTTTGTGACTTGTTCGAAGTCTCCCGCCCCATCGTAAGGGAAGCCATCATGCGGCTTAACGCCGATGGACTTGTGATCACCCGAAAGGGGTCGGGCAGCTATGTACAGAAATGTCCGGCACCCGACTTCATAAAGGTCGCTTCTGCCGGCGGGATCGCGGACCTGTTCCGTTTCTGGGAGCTTCGCATACCCATAGAAGCGGAGGCGGCATATCTGGCCGCGCAGCGGAGCAACCTTGGCGAGGTCAAGGAGATCGAGCATGCTCTCATGGAACTTGAGAGCCTGTTCGACTCGTCGGCCGACGGGACCGAGGCAGATTTCAACTTTCACTACGCGATAGCGTCTGCCAGCGGAAACAATCTGTTTGTATCCGTCCTTCAGTCTCTTCATGACCGCATAGAGCAGGGCAGCCAACTCGCCCACAAGGTCTCAGGAAAAGACAATCACGCGCGGCTCAAGCGGATCTATAACGAGCACAAACGGATTTTCGACGCGATCACCGCCGGTGACGGGGAGACCGCGCGCTCCGCGATGCGGCAACACATCGAAAGTGCCAGGGACCGCATGTTCGGCGCCCCCAAGGCCGCTACCTGAACCTGGTGAATCAAGTGAACTGAGCGCCGCGCTTTCGCGCGACCTTTGTTGGCGCTCGGTCGTCATCCTCTGCCGTTCAAGCACTCGGCGGGCAAATCGCACCTGATCAGGATTTTTCGAAGGCAGGCGCACGGCGCTCACGGCCGAAAAGCACGACAAATGCCGCCGCGGCCAGGACAGCAACTCCCGCGCCGATGAGAATGGCCTTGATCACCACGGCCTGGTTCGGACTTCCGGCGCTCGTATAGGTCTCGTAGATCGACACTGCGATCGCCAACGCCACACCGCCGACACTGATCAGGATCGTGAGGACGGTACCCGACGCCGCTCCCGCCTCTTGTTTGGGCACCACGGACTGAGTCACGACACTTGTGTAGGCCCATACAAATCCGAGACCGAGGCCGCTCAGTCCGGCGAGAGTGACAAACGTCAGGAAATCACCGGTCGCACCTATGCCGATGGTCCCCAGGCCGCCGATCGCCAGCCCGCTGCCCATGACGATCCACGGCGGAAATCGTCCCAGGCGACCGGAGATCACACTGGATATGGCATACCCCAACGAGAAGGTGAGGAAAGCCATGCCGGCTTCGATTGGACTGAGGCCCCTGACGTCCTGAAGGAAAATCATCGACAGGAAAATGGCGATTGTCGTTGCGCCGTTTCCGACCGAGCCCGCCAGCGCCATGACGCTGAAGATCCTGATGCGGAACAGGGAAAGGTCGAGCAGCGGATAGCGAACGCGGGTCTCGACAATCGCGAAAACCAGCAGCCCGACAAGACCGGTGAGAATGCAGGCCAGGGTCGGCGGGTAATGCCACCCCCATACGGACGTGCGATCAATGCCGAACGTGAAAGTCGCGATGGAGACGATGACGAGGACCAGCCCGGCAATGTCGACCGACTTCGGGACGGTTTCATCGCGGCTGTCCTCGACGGCATAGATTGACAGGCCGATCACGGCAATCGTTGCGGGCACATTGATCCACAAGACGACACGCCATGACACGAGATCGGTCAGGATACCGCCGACCAGCGGACCAAACGCGAGGCCGATCGAGCCGATTGCGAAAACCAGTCCGACGGCACGCTGGACTTGTGCTGCCGGAAACGCATTGGTCGTCACCGCAAGGGCGACGGGAAGCATGATCGCGGCGCCGATGCCCTGTGCTATGCGCATGCCGATCAGCATCTCGGCGGATGTCGCCGCACCGCCGATAAGTGAGGTCACGCCGAAGATTGCCGCGCCAAGGATCAGGAACTTTCTGCGGCCGAAAATGTCGGCCAGCCTCCCGCCGACGATGAGAAAGGCCGCCTCGGCGAGCATGTAGCCGCTGATGACCCATTGCAGGTCGCTCGCCGGTGTATCGAGGTCTCTGGCCATTTCCGGAACGGCTGACTGCAGGGCCAGGAAGTCCAGTTGAACCGCGAACATGGCCATCGACGCCGCCAGCAGGACCGCCCAGAGACGATCTCCGCCGGCAAGTAGCGGTTCGTGGCTCTTGTCGGCAGGGGACGGTTCTGAGGCCATACGCAATTCAACCGCTCAACGTTCGGGCATCTCTCTCCCGTCTATATCGGGCGCGTCGGGTTCTGTCATGATACGCGCGGCATGGAGCCTGTCGTCCGGCACTAGCAGTTGGCGCATAACGGTTTGCACGCGGTCAATCGCTACAGCCGGATGACGGCTTTGTCGCTGACGAGAGGTTTTAGCTTGTGACCTGCCATTTATTGCCAAGGTCACCGTGCGGACTGTTTCCGGTTGTGAAGTTGTTACTTTCAATCAACAATGCGAACTAGCTCTCCACGAAAGGTTCAGACCGGCAAATGACTGGCCTATTGTGACGATGACCCAACCTGTTTCTATCCCTGATTTGCTGAAGGCCGGGCTTTCCGCGCGGCCCGATGCCGATGCTGTTGTATCGCTGGAAAAGCGCTGGACATTTCGTGAGCTCGACGAAGCAAGCAGCCGGTTGGCGGCCTCCTACCGGAACCTCGGCCTCGGCCCGGGAGACCGTATCGCCTCGCTGATGCCGAACCGCTGCATCCTGCTCGTGCACTATCTTGCCTGCATGAAAGGCGGGTTTGTCGCCGTACCGCTGAACTACCGCTACACCCAGCACGAAATCAGCCACGCGCTTCAGGTGAGCGGGGCAGAAGCGATGGTGCACCATGTCGAGCGCACCGCTGACATAGTGAACTGCGAGGAGACGGAGGGCCTCGGCGACAGGATCGTGACGGTCGGTGCGGAGGAGGGCACAGGAGGCCTGCGCCTGGAAGAGTTGGCGAGCGGGGATGCAACGCAGTACACGACACCTGACATCGACCCTGACAGTCCGGCTTGCATCTTCTTCACGTCCGGAAGCACCGGACCGGCCAAGGGCGTGACGCACTCATTTGAGTCTGTCGCCCACGTTTTCAACAATGGCGTCAACTGCTTCGAGATGACGGGGGAAGACATCCTGCTGCCTGCCGCGTCACTCTCTCACATCGGCGCGTTTTACGTCTCTTTCGCGGCCCTTTCGGTCGGCGCGCGCGTTTTGGTTGCCCGCAACCATCTGGCGGACGAAATCCTGCAACTCATGCGCCAGGAACGTCCCACCAAGATGAACATGCTGCCGGCAGCACTGTTCACCCTCATCCGCGACGGGCACGCAAGTGGCGAGGATTTCCAGTCCCTGCGGGTCCTGCGCTCCGGCGCTGACAAGGTTCCGCTGGAGCTCGAAGAGGAGGTCAGCGCGCTCACGGGCCTCGAGATTGCCGAAGCCTGGGGCTGCAGCGAGGCCGGAGTTACGACAACCAACCCCCCGTTCGGGCGCATCGTCGCGGGCTCGATCGGTCTCCCCATCGAGGGGGTCGAGATCTCCCTGCGCGACGAGGCCGGCAATGAAGTGCCCGTGGGCGAAGACGGAACCGCCTGGGTGCGCACAGGGAGTATCATGAAGGGGTATTGGGGTGATGAGGGGGCGACGGGAAATGTCATGCGGGACGGTTGGCTCGACACCGGCGATCTGCTGCGCGCCGACAAGGACGGCTATTTGTGGTTTCGCGGGCGCAAGAAGCAGATCATCGTTCATGACGGCTCGAACATCTTCCCGCAGGAAGTCGAGGACGCGCTGCTGATGCATCCCCATATCGAGAGCGCCGGCGTCATCGGCATTCACGATCTCATGCATGGTGAGAATGTGCGTGCTTATGTGGTCATGAAAACGGACAAGGCAGCCAAGTCCGAGGAACTCATCCTGTTTGCACGCGAGCGTGTGGGCTACAAGGCGCCGGAGGAGATCGTGTTTCTGGAGGAAATGCCCCTCAACCCCACGGGCAAGACCGACCGCCCCACCCTCAAGGCACTGGCCGAGGCACACCACAATGTGCCGAACACCGACTAGCAGGGATACGCATTCTTCGTGGTCTGAAGCCTGCACCTCCGGCCGCCTGAATGATGCCGTGCAAATTGCCGGACCGCTTCTCGCGTGTATGGATGCCGTATAGGCGGCGACGGCAGACTCCGTTCGATCATTCATCAAATTCGAATGTGACATCCCGGCACCTGTTGGTTGGTGCACCGTCGCAGTTTCGTCATATCGTTTTCATGAGTCCGTCAATTTCATTTCATCCAGCCGTAAAAAAACGTTGCTAGCTTCCGCTCGCCCTGACCTGCAAGGGAAGGGGACGGCGCCGGACGGGCAGATCTCGGGGCCATTCAGAAGAATACATAGCGTCAAGTACAGCGTAACCGGCGTGAGAGTTCACCGCTCTCGCGGCTGAGGTTGTGTGCGCCTGACGCCACTCGCAGGAGGCATTTATGGGATTCCATTTCAACGGCCACGGAGCTTTCGGGTTCAAGAACTACTTCTGCTCCGACTGGCATCACGGGTCATGGTGGGGCAAGCACAAGCCGAAAAAGGACTCGACAATCGAAGCGTCCCTGCTGGGGACATTCGATTCAGGTCTCGGCGAGGGTTCCGCGGAAATCGTCGCGCATGACGCGGACAGCCAGCGCCTCTTCGTGACCAACTCGGTCACGAAAACCATCGATATTCTGGATATTTCCGACCCGAAAAACCCGACCAAGATCGGTTCCATCGACGTCAGCGAAGTCAACGGCGCCACGACCGGTGGTGCAAACAGCGTTGCCGTTTCCCTCGGTCTGGTGGCGGTCGCGGTGGAGGCCGAGACGGTGACTGACCCGGGTCTCGTCGCCTTCTACGACATCGACGGCAATTTCCTCGGGTCCGTGGATGTCGGCCCGTTGCCGGACATGCTGACCTTCAACGAGACGGGCACCCATCTGGTGGTCGCCAATGAGGGCCAGTCGGCGGGTGGCGACAACGAACCCGACGCGCTGCCGAACCCGAACGGTTCCGTGTCGATCATCGAGGTCGACAAGGCCAGCCCGTCCGATTCCGACGTCACGACGCTCGATTTCACCGACCCCTCGATCACGTTCGACGCCCTGAAAGACCGCGGCGTTCGCGTCAACGAGGATGCGCCGAGCGCGGCGGCCGACCTGGAGCCGGAGTACATCACCATCGAAGGCAACAAGGCCTTCATTTCCCTGCAGGAAAACAATGCCGTCGCGGTGATCGAGGACATCACCAACCCGTCCGCTTTCACGATCGATGAAATCCTCCCGCTCGGTACCAAGGATCATTCGCAAGAGGGCAATGGCCTCGACGCGTCGAACGAGGACGGCGCGATCAACATCGATACCTATGACATTAACGGCCTTTTCATGCCGGACGGCCTCGCGTCCTACACCTACAAGGGCAAGACCTATTTCGTCGGCGCCAACGAGGGCGACGGCCGTGACGTGGACGAAAGCCGCGGCGACGACCTCGTCGACGGCGACCTGAGCAATGGCGAGATCGACGTGAACGAGGTGAGCGCGGAGCTGCAGGCGCAGCTCGCCGACGACGCCCTGCTCGGCCGGCTCAAGTTCTCCAACGTGGACGGCGACACCGACGGCGACGGCCTGATCGAGGAACTGCACAGCTTCGGCGCCCGCTCATTCTCCATCTGGGACGAAAACGGCAAGCTGGTCTTCGACAGCGGTGACATGATCGCCCAGATCACGGCGGAGCTCACGCCGGAGCTGTTCAATGCAAATGACGGCGACCCCGGCGAATTCGACGATCGCTCCGACGACAAGGGCGCGGAGCCGGAGTCGGTCGTCATCGGCGAGGTGAACGGCAAGACCTATGCCTTTGTCGGACTGGAACGGTCCGGCGGCGGCGTGATGATCTTCGACATCACAAAGCCGAAAAAGGTGGAGTTCGTCCAGTACATCCGCACCGAAGGCGATATCGCGCCGGAAGGTCTTGATTTCATCCCCGCCGAGGACAGCCCGATCGGCGTTCCGGTGCTGGCGGTCGCCAATGAGGTGTCCGGCACCACGAGCCTTTACCAGATCAACTTTGAAGGTAAGACCATCAACGGCACCAGGAAGGGCGACAAGCTGGTCGGTACCGCCGGTGACGATGACATCTCGGGCCGCAGCGGCAACGACCTCATAAAAGGTCTCGCCGGAAACGACGACCTGGACGGCGACCGTGGCCGCGACAAGATCTTCGGTGGTTTCGGCGATGACGACATCGATGGCGGCCGGGATCGTGACATGCTGTTCGGCGAGGAGGGCGACGACAACATCGACGGCGGTCGTGGAAACGATCACATCGATGGCGGCGAAGGCGACGACAACATCGACGGCGGCCGTGGAAATGACGACATCGACGGCGGCGAGGGTGATGACGATATCGACGGTGGCCGCGGAAACGACGACATATACGGCGGCGAAGGCGATGACGATATCGACGGCGGGCGCGGCAACGACAATCTCAAGGGCGGCGACGGCGACGACCGGATGACCGGCGGGCGCGGCAATGACGAGCATGACGGTGGCGAGGGTGTAGACACGGTCGTATTCTCAGGCGATCGCGACGACTACCTCGTCGACCTGGAGAACGGCATCGTCGTCGATTTGCGCAATGGCCGGCCCGACGGTGTCGACGGCATCAAGAACGTCGAGTTCCTGGAGTTCAATGACCAGACCATCAGCCTGGTCCCGGAGACGACCTTCACGCTGCAACTGCTGCACGCGTCGGATCTGGAAGGCGGCCTCGACGCGATCGCGCGCGCGGCCAATTTCGCCGCGATCGTCGAGCAGTTCGAGACGGAGTTCGAGAACACGGTCATCATCTCGGGCGGCGACAACTGGATCCCGAGCCCGTTCTTCAACGCCGCCGGCGACGCGGGCACGTTCAACCCGCTTTTCGAAGGCTTCTACAACGAGTTCTTCGGTCTGATCGACCTGACGCTGGTCGATCCGTCGGCCGATACCAATGGCGACGGCTTCTTCGACAACAGCGAGCTCAACACCTTCATCATCGCCAACGGCCTCAACGCCTCCGATGTCTACACGACCGACATCAACGGCGACGGCTTCCCGGACTATTTCGAGGAAATCGACAACAGCGAAGGCCGGGCCGACATCACGATCATGAACATCATCGGCTTCGATGCCTCGGCCCTCGGCAACCATGAGTTCGACGTCGGATCGGACGCGCTGGAGAACATCATCAACTACGACTCCGAGGAAGGGAATTCGCTCTCGGGGGTCGGCGTGTCCTCCATCGTCGACGAGTTCGGCGCCAACGCCCTCAACTTCCTGCAGGAGGTCGACTGGCCGGGCGCGATGTTCCCGTATCTCTCGGGCAATCTCGACTTCTCCGGCGATGGTGACCTCGGCAGCCTGTTCACCAGCGACATCCTGCCGAACACGGACTTCATCAGCGACCTGCTGAGCGCCCGCGAACCGCTTCCGGGCTCCGAGGGTGACTTCCCGCAGGTCTTCGAGACGGCGGGCGACGTGCCGGACTCGAACGACGACAAGATCGCCCAGGCCACGATCATCGAGCAGGGCGGCGAGCTCATCGGTGTTGTCGGCGCGACGACGCAGTTGCTGGAGAGCCTGTCCTCGCCGACCGGAACGACGGTCGCCGGCGGGCCTTTCACCAATAACGACATGGCCCAACTGGCTTCGGTCCTCCAGCCGATCATTGACGATCTGATCGCGGGCGACCCGGCGAGCGGCCGCGAGCCGGTGAACAAGATCATCCTGACCTCGCACCTGCAGCAGATTGCGCTGGAAACCGAGCTTGCCGGCCTGCTGAGCGGCGTCGACATCATCCTCGCCGCCGGGTCGGACACGATCCTCGCGGACGATACGGACCGGTTGCGTCCGGGCGACGTCGCGGCGGACGGCTACCCGGTTCAGACCGTGGACGCCAATGGCGACCCGGTTCTGATCGTCTCGACCAACGGCGAGTACTCCTATGTCGGCCGTCTGGTCGTTGAGTTCGATTCCGAAGGCAAGATCATCCTCGACAGCCTGGATGAGAACATCAACGGACCCTACGTCACCGACGATCAGGGCGTGCTCGATGTGACCGGCGAGAGCGACATCGACACGGCCATCGCCAACAGCAAGAAGGCGACCGACGTCTCCAAGGTCACCGACGCGGTCGAGGACGTGGTCATTGCCACGGACAGCAATGTCTTCGGCGAAACGGACGTCTTCATTGACGGCGTGCGCGGCAGTGTTCGTACCGAAGAGACGAACATGGGCAACCTGACCGCCGACGCCAACCTGGCTGCGGCCCGGTCTGTCGACGACACGGTCATGGTCTCGCTCAAGAACGGCGGCGGCATCCGCGCGCCGATCGGCGAGGTCGACTCCGACGGCAATGCGTTGCCACCGCAGGAAAACCCCCTGTCCGGCAAGGAAGAAGGCGAAATCTCGCAGCTCGACATCGAGAACACGCTGCGCTTCAACAACGGGCTCACGCTGATCACGCTCACTCCTGAGCAACTGCTTGAGGTTCTGGAGCATGCCGTGTCGGCGACGGCCCCGGGTGCAACGCCCGGCCAGTTCGCCCAGGTCGGCGGGATCAACTTCTCGTTCGACCCGAGCGCACCAGCCGGTGCCCGCGTCCAGAGCGCGGTGCTCGTCGACGATCTCGGCAACAAGACGGCAATTGTTGAGAGTGGCAGCGTCGTCAGCGGAGCGCCGTCCGCGATCCGCATCGTCACGTTGGACTTCCTGGCAGGCGGCGGAGACGGATATCCGTACCCCGATTTCATCGCGGCGGATCCGGCATTCGCCAATCGCGTCGACCTGGAAGGCCTCGACCCCACGACGATCCCGGGCGCGCTTGACGGAAACGCGGATTTTGCCAGCTTCGGTACGGAGCAGGACGCCCTGGCGGAGTTTCTCGTCGCGAACCATCCGGTGGCCGACGGAAGCCCCGACGGCCCGAGCGACTTCATGGCGGAGGAGACGGAGCCGGAGTTCGACGAGCGCATCCAGAACCTGAGCGTGCGTTCGGACACAGTGCTCGACGGCGCGAGCTCGGGACAGCCGATCGTCATCAACGAAATCCGCATCGATCAGAGCGGCACCGACAACGACGAGTATTTCGAGCTGTTTGGCGAAGCCAACCAGTCACTTGACGGTTACACCTATCTGGTGATCGGAGACGGTCCGGGCGGCAGCGGCGTCATCGAAGCGGCCATTGACCTCACCGGCCAGTCGCTCGATGCCAATGGCTACTTCGTCGCCGCGGAAGGCACGTTCGGCCTCGGCACGGCGGACCTGACGACCGATCTCAACTTCGAGAACTCCGACAACGTCACGCATCTCCTGGTGCAGGGCTTCACCGGCGCGGTCAATGACGATCTCGACACCGACGATGACGGCACGCCGGAGACGGCACCGTGGTCGGAAGTCGTGGATTCGGTGGCCTTGGTCGAGACCGTCGGTTCCGGTGATCTTGTCTACTCGGACGAGCAAGTCGGTCCGGACGGCACATTCGTCCCGGGTCACGTGTTCCGTTCTCCGGACGGCGGCGAGTGGCAGATCGGCACGTTCGATCCGCTCGGCAACACCGACACGCCGGGCGCCTCGAACCCCGAACCGCTCAACCTGGCGATCTTCGAGATCCAGGGCGCCGGCCACCGCTCGGCCAATGAGGGCGCGCTGGTGCGCACGTCCGGTATCGTGACGGCCATCGCGGCCACCGGGTTCTACCTGCAGGACCCGACGGGCGACGGCGATATCGCCACCTCGGACGGCATCTTCGTCCTTGGAGATGTCACCGGCCTGGCGGTCGGCGATGCGATCGAGGTCCAGGGCACTGTCGAGGAACAGCAGTTCGGCACGAACCTGTCGCTCACCCGCATCAATGCCAGCAGCACCAACGTCACCTCGTCGGGCAACGCACTGCCTGACACGGTGGTGCTCGGCGTCGACCGCATCCAGCCGGACGACAATATCGACGATGACGGCCTGACCAGCTTCGATCCGGAAACCGACGCCATCGACTTCCTCGAGAGCCTTGAGGGCATGCGCGTCGAGGTCAACGATGCGCTGGTGGTCGCCGGCACGAGCCGTTTCGACGAGGTCGCACTCGCTGCGAACCGCGGCGGAGAGTCCGGGCCGGGCATCCTCAACGAGGTGATCTCGGAGGGTGACTTCAATCCGGAGATCCTGCTCACGGACGACGTCCTCGTGACGGAGCCCAATGCGACGACGGGCGATACCTTCGCGGAAAATCCGGTCGGCGTGCTGGACTACACCTTCGGCGCGTACAAGCTGCAGCTCACCGAGACGCCCACCGTCGTTTCCGGCGGCCGGGTTCAGGAGACGACATCGCTCACGGGCGATGCCGAGCACCTGACCATCGCCACCTACAACGCCTTCAACCTCGATCCGGGCGACGGCGACCCGGGTGGTGCGGCTGACCGTCTCGACGCACTGGCCGAAAGCATCGTCAACGCGCTTGGCTCGCCTGACATCATTTCCCTGCAGGAAATCCAGGACAGCACGGGCCCGACCGACGACGGCGTGACGAGCGCAACCCTGACCCTGCAGGAGCTGGCCCAGGCCATCTTCCTTGCCGGCGGACCGTTCTACGCCTTTGCGTCGGTCGATCCGGTGGATGGCGCCGACGGCGGTCAGCCCGGTGCCAACATCCAGAACGCATTCCTCTACAATCCGGCGCGGGTGTCGCTCGACTTCTCGACCTTGACGCGGATCGAAGACGACGCGTTCGAGGAAGACGGTGACGGGACCCCGGCCGAGACGGCGTATGAAGGCACCCGCAAGCCCCTGGTTGGCGAGTTCACCTTCCTGCCGACCGGCGAGTCGGTCACGGTGATCGGCAACCACCTCAAATCCAAGAGCCAGGACGACGGGCTGTTCGGTGAGAACCAGCCGCCGGTCGAGAACACCCTGCCTCAGCGGGTGGATCAGGCAAACGCCATCAACGAGTTCGTTGCCGACATCGTTGCCGGCGATCCGGATGCCAACGTGATCGTGCTCGGAGACATGAACGACTTCCAGTTCTCCGACACCCTGGATGCCATGAAGAACGGCAACGGCGGCGACGCGGAGCTGGTCAACCTGGTCGACACGCTGCCGACCGAGGATCAGTACACCTTCATCTTCAACGGCAATTCCCAGGTGCTCGATCATATCCTGGTCAGCGAGAATCTCGCCGCGAACGCGGAGGTCGACATCGTCCACACCAACCTGGACTACGGCTTCCCGTCCGACAATCCGAGCGATCACGACCCGATCGTGGCGCGGATCGACCTGTCGGACGACATGATGACGACCTGACCGGCGGTTCAAGGGCCGGGCCGCACCCAATCGGTTGCGCCCGGCGCTCCCCCCGACGCTTGGGGAAAGTGGCAAAAAAGCCGCTTTCCCTGAGCGCGTTTTGGACACAAGCGAAAATTTGAACCAGGACATGCAAAACCCGAGTGAAAAATCCGCTCTGAAGACGGCAATGGGCTCGGCGCGCCGGCTCTTCGTCGTGATCGGGGCATTCAGTTTCTTCATCAACATTCTGATGCTCGTTGGTCCGCTTTACATGCTGCAGATCTACGACCGCGTGCTCGCCTCGCGCAGTCATGACACGCTGGTCGCGCTGACGGTCCTCGCGGTGGGCCTGATTGCGACGAGCGCGCTTCTCGAACTGGTGCGCAGCCGGATCCTGACCCGCCTCGGATCGCGGTTCGACGAGGACCTGAAAGACAGCGTGTTTTCGGCGATGTTCGATCACCAGTTGCGCGGGCGCACGGCGGAAGGCAGCCAGTTCCTGCGCGACGCGGACAGCGTTCGCGGCTTTCTGACGGGCCCCGGCCTCGTTGCGTTTTTCGATGCGCCGTGGACGCCGGCGTTCATCGCCGTCATTTTCCTGTTCCATCCGCTGCTGGGAGCGGTTGCGCTCGCCGGCGCCTTGCTGCTGTTTGCCCTCGCCGTGCTTTCGGAGTTCATCACCCGCGATCCCCTGAAGACCTCGGCGGCGCGGGGCCTGGAGGCCTACGAATTCGCGAGTTCCTCGCTCCGCAATGCCGAAGCCGTCCACGCCATGGGGATGATCCCGCAGGTCCGCAAACGCTGGCAGGACATGCACGAAAAGGGCCTGGCCCTGCAGAACCGCGCCACGGACCGGGCCGGCGCCCTGACCGCGATCGCCAAGTTCATCCGCCCTTGCCTGCAAATCGGCATGCTCGGCTTCGGCGCCTATCTGGTGATCCAGGAGGCGATCACGCCGGGTGTCATGATCGCCGCGTCGATCATCATGGGGCGCGCCCTTGCGCCGGTGGAGTCGGCCATCAACAACTGGCGCCAGTTCATCAGCGCCCGCGGCGCCTATTCCCGGCTGCAGCAACTGCTGGACGCCAATCCGTCGCGGGCCGAGCAACTGCCGCTGCCGCAGCCTGAAGGGCATCTCAAGGTCGAGAACGTGACCGCCATGTCGCCGCAGGGCGGCAAGCCGATCCTGCAGGGCGTCAGTTTCGACCTGTCGCCGGGGCAGATGCTGGGTGTGATCGGACCGAGTGCGGCCGGCAAGTCCACGCTCGCAAGAATGCTCGTCGGCGTGTGGCCGCGGGCGGCGGGCCATGTGCGCCTCGATGGCGGTGAACTCGCGAACTGGCCGCCGGAACAGCTCGGAATGAACATCGGCTACCTGCCGCAGGACGTCGAACTGTTGTCGGGCACGGTGGCCGAAAACATTGCCAGAATGCACCAGCCGGAATCGGAAAAAGTCATCGCCGCCGCGCGTCTGTGCGACGCACACGAGATGATCCTGCGCCTTCCCGACGGGTACGAGACGCAGATCGGCGAGGGCGGATGCGTTCTCTCCGGCGGCCAGCGCCAGCGCATCGCGCTCGCCCGTGCGCTGTACGGCGATCCTTGCCTCGTGGTTCTCGACGAACCGAACGCGAACCTCGACAGCGACGGGGAAGCCGCACTGCAGAAGACGCTGACGCGCATGAAGGCCCGCAACAGGACCGTCGTCGTCGTTTCACACCGTCCCGCCATTCTGACCGCGGTGGATCTGGTTCTGGTCCTGCGCGCCGGACAGCTCGAGACCTTTGGGCCACGCGACGAGGTGCTGCCGCGGCTCATGAGCGGGGTCCGCTCGATCCCGAACTCGGCCAACGTCAAGAAGGAGCGTTCGCGTGTCCGAAGCCGCAAGTAACGAACCGAGACCGGAAAAGAGCATACCGGTCGTCACCCGCGTCTGGCCGTGGGTGGTGGCGGGTCTCGGCGCCATCGCACTGGCATTCGGCGGGGTCGGCGGCTGGGGCGCCACGGTCCCTTTGGCGAGCGCTGTCATCGCTACCGGGCAGGTCACGGTCGACACCAACCGCAAGCAGGTTCAGCATCTCGAAGGCGGCATCGTCGATCGGCTGCATGTGCGCGACGGCGATTACGTCAAGGCCGGCGCCGTGCTTATTCGCCTGGACGACACCCGCGCCAGGGCGTCCTTGTCGATTGCGGCCTCCGCCTACCGGGAGGAGCTCGCCAAGGAAGCGCGCTACGTTGCCGAGCGGGACCAGCAGGAGGGCATTGCCTGGCCCAAGCTCATTCAGGAGCAGTCGGGCGATCCCGCGGTCGCAGGCCTGATCAGGAGCCAGCAGGCGATCTTCGAGTCGCGCCGCGAGACGCTGCGGGGCGAAACCGAAATCCTCGAAGAGCGCATCCGTCAGCTCGACCAGGAGATCGACGGGTTGGCGGCGCAGAAGAGCGCCAGCCGCAAGCAGATCAACCTGATCCAGGAAGAGCTCGACTCGCTGCTTGAGCTTCTGGAGCGAGGCCAGACGACCCGGCCGCGCATCCTTGCCCTGCAACGTGAAGCGGCGCGCCTGGAAGGTGAAAACGGAGAGTTCACCGCCAATATCGCAAAGGCGCGCAAGGCGATCGGCGAAACCAGGCTCGAAATCATCCAGAAGCAGAAGGCGTTCCGTAACGAGGTCGTTGCCACCCTGCGTGAGGTGCAGGCGAAGATCCACGATTTGCGCGAGCGTCACATCGCGGCGCAGGACGTGCTTCAGCGCATCGATATCAGGGCGCCCGTTTCCGGCAAGATCGTGGGGCTGTCCGTGCACGCGGAGGATGCGGTGATCAAGGGCGGCGAGACGATCCTCGAGCTGGTCCCGAGCGGCGACCCGCTGCTGTTCGAGGTCCAGGTGCAGCCCCAGGACATCGACAACGTGGTCATCGGCCAGGAGGCGGAGGTGCGCATTCTGGCATTCAAACAGCGCACCACGCCGACGCTGAAGGGCGCCGTCAGCTATGTGTCGGCGGACGCGCTGACCAATCCCCAGGACGGTGTGCCGTTCTACGTCGCCCGCATCCGCGTACCGGAATCGGAATTGCAGCGTCTCGAGGGGCAGGACATGCAACCGGGCATGCCTGCCGAAGTTCTGATCCGAACCGGCGAGCGGACCGCACTCGCCTACATGATGCAACCCATTATCGACAGCATGAACCGCGCGTGGCGCGAGGAGTAGTGCGCAGGAGGACTCCATGGCGAAGAAAACACAGAAGCCGAACGGCGGCGGCAAGCCGAAGGAAAAAAAGGTGAAACGCGTTGAGCAGGTCGACAATGGCGACATTGCCAACCGCAACGTGCTCGAAGCCAAGCTGAAGGCCGCGGTGTTCGGCGAGATCATGAGCGTCATGCTGCAATCGCCGCGCCACAGCAAGGTCACGCTCGGCACGCTGGCGCGACAGATGGTGCCGGCCTTCATGTCGGACCAGTATGTTCTCGCGCGGGCGCAGGCGGACAATATGGACCTGCCACCCACGCCGGTCGGGGTCGCCTTCTGGGCGAGCGTTTCCGATGCGGTGGATGAGCGGCTGTCCGGGGATCTCGATACGCCGATCGACATCAAGCCGGACGAGTGGAAGAGCGGCGACATCATCTGGCTGCTGGACATCGTCGCCGCCCCGCAGGTCAGCTCGGCGCTGGTGAAGAGCATCCGCGAGAAGGTCGGCCCGGACAAGATCATCAAGGTGCGCGCGGCGGACGCGGACGGAAAGGCCGCGGTCAAATCCCTCGACTGACGGCGTGCCCCGGCCGCCGATCTCATCGGCCAGATGGCCGATCCGTTCTATCACCGCAAGAGCTGCCTCGGGCCGTTTCCGGGTCCGGACGCATAGATATCTCCCTGCGCGCCAAACCGAACCGAGACACGACCATTGTCTTTGGAGCGTCCTGTTGGGCGACCCCGACACATGATTGGTGCCTCTTCCCTTTGGGCACTAGGATGCTCTGAAAGCGAACGCACGACCAGGAGGGCTGCCCTGTGTACGAAGATCTTCTACCGCACACTTTGCCATCCGAAACCAAAAGGCTCGACCAGATGGGTCGGGCACACGACCCGGACACTCAGGCTGCGATCACAAGGCTTAATCTGCCTTCCGATTCACGATGTCTCGACATTGGAACTGGACGAGGCAGTGTGGCGATCTGGCTGGGACAATCCATGCCTGACGCAGAGATTGTTGCCACAGACCTCGATCTTTCGTCAGTTCAGCAGAGCGATTTGCCAAATCTGAAGTTCTCAAAGATGGACGTCCGAACGGACGACCTGGGTGAGGGTCTTTATGACCTGATCCACTGTCGGGCTGTCTTGTGCTTCCTTCCGACGCGCACCGAGATCATCGGCCGGATAAAGCGTGCGCTCAAGCCCGGTGGTGCGTTCGTCGTGACAGAGATGGACTTCGGACGGATCGCCTCGGGACCGAGCCGCTTCTGGGCGATGTTCTGGACGGCCTATCTCGAAACCGCTGCCGCTGAGGATTGGGATTTTGAGTTCGGCGGGCAACTGCCGCGCCTGCTTGCACGCCTGGGATTCGACGAGATCGATGCCCGACACATCCAACCCATTCTGAATCATGCCGGTGACACACCTGGCGCCGCCGAGGCTGAGACCTGGTCGCTCACGATCGCCACATTGGCTCCCAAACTGATAGGCGACGGACACATGCCGGAGTCGATGGTTCGCGACGCGCTCGCAATAATCCGCAACCCAAACGCATGGACGGCTGGCCCCGGGTTCATGGTGGCAACGGCGCGCCGGCCAGCGCAGGACGCCTAGTTCGGAGCGTGCTCGGAAGCGTTGCCGAGGCGGCAGTCCTCAGCAACGATTTCTTCCGCCGCCTGCAGGAGCGCTTCGACGGACTGTCGGTTCTCAATCTGGACCTCGGCAAGCAGCCGACGGTCAACTGCATCGAGTTTGGGGAATTTTCTCGTCCAATCCTCCAAATTGACGAGACATCCTGGATGCTGGCTGATAATCGGGAAATCAATCTGTTCTCTGCGCCATACTGCGGTGACTCGAGGTCGACGATGCCAACCAGACCCAAATTGTCCGGCGCCTACAACGATCCCCACGTTTATCCGCCCGGTGTCGCGTTCGTTGACGGTCAATATCTCCATATCAGGGACGCAAAGGTCTCGATCCTCGACTGGGGGTTCCTTCGTTCCGACGCCACTTATGACGTTGTGCATGTTTGGGACGGACGGTTTTTTCGGCTGGACCGACATCTTGAGCGGTTTTTCCTGAACATGGATCAGCTTCGGCTTGTGAGCCCGCATCCTCGGGAGGAAGTCGCGGAAATTCTCCACAACTGCGTGGCTTTGTCGGAACTCCAGCGGGCCTATGTGCAAGTGCTTTGCACACGTGGGACATCGCCGGATTTCAGCAGAGACCCAAGGCAGGCCAAAAATCGCCTCATGGCATTCGCAGTGCCTTTTGGATCGATCGCGGGACCTGAACAGATGAAAAAGGGCCTGCATGCAACCGTCAGCGATCGCGTACGCATTCCCCCGAACTCGTTTGACCCAAGGATAAAGAACTACCAGTGGCTTGATCTGGTGTGCGGTCTCTTCGAGGCATACGACAACGATCGTGACATTCCGCTGCTGCGGGATGCAGAAGGCAACCTGACCGAAGGACCGGGATTCAATCTCTTCATCGTCAACGACCGGACGGTGTCCACGCCTGAGCATGGCGTGCTGGAGGGCATCACGCGCCAGACGGCACTCGAATTGTGCCATCTCGAAAACCTGGACGCCGAAACGCGTCCGGTGAGCGTCAAAAACCTGTTGGAAGCAGATGAAGTGTTTGTCACGTCCACGGCAGGGGGAATCATGCCGGTATGCAGGATTGATGGCCGGCGCGTCGGCGACGGCACTCCGGGATCGGTTACAATGCTTTTGCACAAGGCGTACTGGGATCGCCACACCTGGGAGGAGTGGACTGAAGCGGTGGATTACTCCGCCGTCTGAAGTGATGGATTCCGTTTGCAGGCATGGTTCGGAGGGTGAGCGTCCGTGACAGAGCGGAGCTGGTGCACCGACGCTCGTTTTGTCAGCTTCCGACCCAATGCAGGAGATGACGCACTTGAACCATCCGGGCGGTCCCGATGGCTCGCCGTGCCTGTGTGACGCAAAGCGCAAACATCAAAGCACCGCGATACCACGCAGCTGGCACGCTTAAGCATGCAATAAACTGTTTACTTTACTCAATAAATTTAAGAATATTTCAGTTTATAAAACATGATTAGAAGCAAAATTTGGAGTAAACCATGGCGGATCAAAGCGTTCGGCACAATTTGAATGTGACGGGATATTCCGAGAAAAGTTTTGATGATGCTGTCAAGAATGCCATCAACGGCGCTAACAATAATCATGGCGAAGAATACATTTTCAAGTCATTTAGCGCTTACGATTTTGATGGTAGTATTGGCGAGAACCTAAAGATAACATACAGTGTTACGGTTAAGATATCTGCCATTCATCGAGAACATAATGGCCATGGCCACGATCACTAGGTTGCGCAGCTAAACCAGCGTGCTGCGTTAGGTCACGTAGGTAACCTTGCTTTCGGTTGGGCGGCTCCATGCCAGCAAACCGATCGCAATCGCAAAAACCGTTCAAGAACGGGCCACGCCAGCTTCTGTCCGGCGTGGCCCGGATTGGTTTGCCTGAGTTTGGCGCAGAGCAGACAATTGGCCGGGGCAGATGCGCGTCCGTCAAAATGCGCTATTGCTCGAACCTGAAAGCCCGGAGCCCGGTCACTTGATCAGGCCGAGCGTGCGGAACAATGTGAATTTGTCCCAGACCACCCAGGTCGCCTTGATCTTGCCGTCCGCGTTGTACTCGTCGATGGAAATTCCGGCCCACTTCGCGGTCTTGTCCGTCGGGGATAGACCCTCATATTCGCCCTTCTGTACACCGTTGAAGGTCCAGTGGGTCGCGACGCGGTTGCCATCCACGAGCTGCATCTGGATCTCCACCTTCGTACCGGGGAAGGCGCCGTGGTACGAAGTCAGGATCTTCTTCAGCTCGTCAAGCGTCACGCCCTTCTCACCATCGCTCGCAGCGATCGGCTCCTGATGGTTGACGTAGCCCGGCGCAAAAAGACTGTCGGGATCGACTTTGAAATTGCTGTCCCACCACTGGATCGATTTCCGCGAGGTTGCCTTCTGCTGTTCCATTGTCGATGCGTCCATATCGGCCCCCTGCGCCGTTGTATTCAAGGGTAACGTGATCATGATCCCAATGGCCATGGCTGCGCTCGCCGACAAAACCCAGGATCTGGAAACCCGTACTCTCATAAGATACCTCCAGGAAACTGCCCGCAAAGACAGGCCAAAATTCGACACGTCACGTTAGCGCTGCCGCCGCGTCATTGTCATCCGCAGGTTGATCAGAACCGCGATTGGCCCCAAACTACCAGGAGCGATACACCACGCATCACAAAGCGTCAGAACAAGTATCGCAATGGGAGGAAAAATATGAAGTTTGCATACAAGGCTGCAATTGCGTCCTTCGCCGCCATGATGATCGCGTCACCGGTGGCAAGCGCCGATACGTTCGTGCGCATGGTGTCCGGTCCGTCAGGTGGATCCTGGTACCCGCTCGGCGCCAAGATCGTTCAGGTCATGGGCGAGAAGATTGACGGCATCACGACGTCCAACACATCCGGTGGCGGCATTTCCAACATCCTGTCGGTCGGCGGCGGCGACGCCGAGATCGGCTGGTCTTACGCCCACACCGCTTTCAACGGCTATTCCGGCAAGGGCAAGTTCAAGAAACCGGAGCCGGACATACGGCATTTCGCGACCCTCTATCCCGCGATGTTCCAGGTCGCCGTTCCCACGGACTCGAAGATCAAGACCTTCGCGGACATGAAGAACGCCAATATCAGCCCCGGCAAGGCGAAATGGACCGGAACGGCATTTGCGGAATCCATCCTCAAGGCCTACGGGATCAGCTTTGACGACATCAAGAAGAACGGCGGCACGGTTCATCATGTGAGCTACACGGAATCCGTGGCGCTGATGAAGGACAAGCATATCGATGTGTTCATGGCCGCGACATCGATGCCGCAGGCCTCCTTCCTCGAACTGGAGCACAGTCCCGGCATCCGGTTCATCGGACTGCCCGAGGCCAAGCTGCAGGAAATCCTCAAGGCCAACCCGGGGTACATTCCCGGCCTCATGCCCAAGGGCGTCTACAAGAGCGTGGACAAGGATCTCCATACGCTCGGCATCGTCACCAACATGGTGGTGCACAAGGATCTGCCCGAAGACCTCGTCTACAAGATGTGCAAGGTATTCTGGGACAACCATGCCGCCTTCGTGGAAGTGAAATCGGTCTGGAAGCGCGTCAAGCTGGAGGATGCCCTCAAAGGTGCGGCGATCCCGGTCCATCCGGGCGCGAAGAAGTGCTACGACGAACTCGGCGTCAAGGGATAGCTCTTGAGACGCTGATCACGTGAAGACATGAAGGATGCCGGCCGGGGGGACGGCATCCCTTCCATCAACCGCCAGGCTGCACGGCGGGTCTCTCTGCCCCTTGTGAAAAAGGCGAGCACATGAGCGTGCAATGAGCACTGACTCGCAGCAAATTACGTATCAGGACCAGCACGAGCTCGGCTTTCTCGAACGGCTGTTGCTCGGCAGGGTGCACGGCGTCATCAAGGCCGTGCTCCTGGTCTGCACCATCATCGCGGTCGGGCTCGCGATATTTCATCTGTATGTTGCCGCATTCGGCACGCCGGAGGGCCGCTCATTCCGTTCGGTGCATCTGACCGGCATGCTGACGCTGGCAATCTTCATGCACCCGCTGTTCCGCAGTTCGATCCGCGAGCCACTGGTGATCGTCGGAGATCCGCGAAACATGCTGCGGATCATCGGTTTTTGCGTCGATCTGGCGCTGGTGGCGCTGATCCTGTTCATCGAGATCTACACCATCCACGACATTGACGCCTTTCATCTTCGCTTTGGCGACAAGGACCCGACGGACCTGCTCGTCGGCGGCCTGCTGATTGCCCTTGTCCTCGAAGCGACCCGACGCGCCGTGGGCTGGGCCATGGTCATCATCACCGGCTTCTTCATTTTCCATGCGCTCTACGCCAACTACTTCTTCGGGTTTTTCTACGGCCCGCCGGTCCGCTTCGGCAAGTTCATCGATACCCTGTTCATGAGCAGCGACGGGATTTTCGGCATCCCGCTGCATGTCTGCGCCACCTATATCGTTCTGTTCATCATCTTCGGCGCCGTCCTGATCCGCTCCGGCGCGGGGCGCTTCTTCATCGATCTCGCCATTGCCCTGACCGGACACCGCGTGGGCGGTCCGGCCAAGGCCGCCGCCGTCGCCAGCGGCTTCATGGGGACAGTCTCCGGATCGGCCGTCGCCAACGTCGTGACGACCGGGTCCTTCACCATTCCGCTGATGAAGAATCTGGGATATCGCGCCCGCTTCGCCGCGGCGGTCGAGGCCTGCGCCTCGTCGGGCGGGCAGATCACGCCGCCGATCATGGGGGCTGCCGCCTTCATCATGGCGGAGTTCCTGGAGACCTCATACAGCAACATCATCATCGCGGCGGCGATTCCGGCGTTCCTGTATTTCGCGACCATCTACTTCATGGTGCATCTCGAGGCGGAAAAACATGGCATCGGCCGCATTGCCAAGGATCGGCTGCCGAAAGTCGGCCAGGTACTCGAGCGCGGCTGGCACCTGCTCATCGCGCTGGCCGTACTCGTCTATTTCCTGATCGTCGGCTACACGCCGATGAAGTCGGCCATCTGGGGACTGGGAGCGCTTTTCCTGCTCAGCTTCGTCAACAAGAACACGCGGATGAGCCCGGTCGACCTCATGGCGGCGCTGGAAGCGGGCATCCGGGCGACCGTTCCCGTGACCATCGCTTGCGCCTGCGCCGGCCTCATCATCGGGTCGGTCTTCGTTTCGGGTCTGGGCCTCAAGTTTACCCAGTCCGTGATCGAGTTTTCCGGCGGTAACCTGCTGATCCTGCTGGCACTGACCGGCATCTCGGCCATCATCCTCGGGATGGGCATCACCACGACGGCGGTCTACATCACGGTTGCGGCGCTGATCGTTCCGGCGCTCATCAATATCGGCATCGAACCGATCGCGGCCCACATGTACGCCTTCTATTTCGGCGTCGTCTCGACCATCACGCCGCCGGTCGCCCTGGCCTCGTTCGCGGCCGCCGCGATCGCCAAGACCAGACCAATGGCGACGGCGGTTGAGTCGACACGTGTCGGCATCGCCAAATATCTCGTGCCGCTCGTCTTCGTCTACAATCCGTCGCTGTTGTTCGTGGGCTCGATTTGGCTGACCGTGATCTCGACGGCGCTGGCGATCGCCGGCCTGTGGGTGCTATCGATCAGTCTCGAAGGCTGGTACCGGGGGCCGATCAATACCGCCCAACGCGCGCTCGCACTGGTCGCGGCCATCCTGATGCTGATACCACCCATCACGCCGATCGCGGGTATACCGGGCTACATCGTGGTCGGAACAGGGTTCGTGCTCGCCGTCATACTATTGGCGCCGAGGATCATGAATGCGTTTGCAAAGCAAGTGGAGAGCTGACGGAATGAAAGACATCTTTCTCGGCAAGCCGATCCATTGGCTTGTGCTGGCCGCCGTGACCGTGGGCATGTGGTACGTCGGAACGCTTCGATTGCACGTGATCCATTTCAACACGTTCCTGCTGGCGCTGATTGCCATCAGCACGTTCTGCGTCCTGTTCGTTCTCTACACCAACAGGAACGGCGAACGGCTGACGCGCGACGAGATCGTGCCCGACGAGATCGAGAAGGAGATGGACAAGCTCTGACGATCCACGGCGCTTGAGTTTCCGACGAGGTACGGGTCGACTCGCGGCTCTGCGGCTGCACCCGTCCGACGTCAGAAACGTTCGGGACGCAGGACCTGGCAATCGGTCACCGTGATGATGCCGATGTGACGCTCGACGAGCGGAAAGGCATGCTCGATCAACTGGTCGAGTCCGTCGGGACGAATGACGCACACCACCTGCACCAGGCCTCCCGCGGTTCCCACGGCCGCGTCCGCCGACCACCGCCCGGACTGCCCGGATCCGGCCTGCACCTTGAGGACCGAATACCCCGTGACACCGGCGCGTTCCATCGCCTCGGTCAGGCGGCGCAGCATCGGCGCCTCGATGACGATGGCGACCCGCTTGGCGTCGTGCAGCTTCATGCCGGACCTCCCGTGATGGCCGATGCAAGGAACAGATAGAGCGGCAGTCCGAGGGTCAGATTAAACGGGAACGTAATTGCAAGCGAGAGGGTCAGGTAGATTCCGGGGTCTGCCTCGGGCAGCGCAACCCGCATCGCGGCCGGAACCGCGATATAGGACGCCGACGCGGACAACACCGCGAGCAGGAACACACCACCCGGCGACAATCCGATGACGAGTCCGGTCACAAGCCCGATGGCGCCGCCGATCATCGGCATCAGGATGCCGAACGCGAACAGTCCCGGCGTGATGACGCCGCGGCTGTTTCTGATCCCGCGGCCTGCAATCAACCCCATGTCGAGCAGGAACAGGCAAAGCACGCCCTTGAACGGCGCGACAAAGAAATCGTCGATCTCGGCCAGGCCGTCCTCGCCGGTGGCGATGCCGATCGCGAACGACCCGACCAGAAGCACGATCGAGCCGTTCAGGAGGATCTCGCGCCACAGCCCCGCGTCCATCCGCGAACGTCCGCCGCCACTGACGAGCCACAGCGCCGACAGAATCGCCGGGGCCTCCATCGCCGCTGCAACGGCGACCATGTAACCCTCAGATGCAATCCCCTGGGATTGCAGCACGGACGTGCCGGCAACAAACGTGACGATCGAGATGGATCCGTAATGCGCCGCAACGGCCGCCGCATCCGTCCGGTTGAGGCGGGTCATCAGATTGAGGAGCGCGAAGGCAAGGAAAGGAATACAGGCCGAAAGCACGACGCCTGCGGCCAGCGCGCTGAACAGGCCCAAATCTATTCCGTAGCCTGAAACGCTCACGCCGCCCTTGAAGCCGATCGCGAACAGAAGATAGATCGAGAGCGCCTTGGCGACCGCTTCAGGGAACGAGAGGTCCGAACGCGCCAGCGACGCGACAAGCCCCAGGATGAAACTCAGGATAAGAGGCGAACCGAGGTTATCGATTGCCAGGTCGAAAAAGCCGCCCACGTGTTCCCTCCGGCTTCGGCAGACCATGCGTTTTCAGGTCGCGAACCTGATAATCGGTTTCATCCGTGAACGCGAGTGGAGAGGGGAGAAAAATTTTCGGGACGATTCGACGCGGGACAGTATCCCGAACCCTTGCTGGAGCAGCCTGTTGACCCGGCTTCGGCGACGTTATCCGCCGTGGCTGCCGATCGTCGCGCCGATGACCGTGATCAGACTGACGATGAGCAATACCCAGTGCATGCGCTGAATCAGCCGAAACGTCTCGACGGGCTTCTCGGCGGCCTTCTTCAGGAACCAGCGGTGCAGCACGAGAGGCTCGGCAATGAACAGCATCACCGTGAAAATGGCCCACACCAGCACCATCGCGTGCATCCACCAGAAGCGGATGTCGGCGAACCGGTCCCACAGATCCCAGGTTCCGACCAGGTAAAAGCCGGAAAGCCCGACCAGCAACGTGGTCACGCGCGCCTGCCAGGCGAACCTCTGCTCAACGGCCTCGAAGAAAGCCACGCGCTCTTCGGGCTCTTTCAACCGGCGGACCGCCGGGAGAAGCACGGTCGTGACGAAGCCGACGCCGCCGATCCACAGCACGACGCCGAAAACATGGATCGCACGGGCGAGCGCCGCGTCATCCATAACCCGCGCCTCCACTGCGGGCGCCCATCAGTCGATACCCCCGGTCATCGGAAGAAACGGTGGAAAACAAGCCCAAACACCGGCCCCGTCATTGTGTGCCTTTACCCTCAAGTTCGTCGATCAGCATCCGCATGCGCTTGCCTGCCATGCCGCCAGGTATCCTCGCCTTGGCGGCTTCCAGGTTCGGATAAGTGTCGCCGACCGCAATCAGCATCACCATGCCGTGGCGCCCGTGCACCTTGCAGGTGAGCGGGTAGACGCCGGGCTTGTTGAAACGGATGATCGAGTCCGACATGTTGTCGAGCTGGATTTTGGGAACGTCCTTCGGCCACATCTTGCGCAAGGACACCACCGTGTGCTGCCCGCGCATGTTGAGGAAGCGGATTCGCTTGCCGACGGGCACACGCAGCAGACCCGGTTTGAACTGGAACATCTCAAAGGCGCTCGCGGCCCGCACATCGATCACCTGATCGACCTCAATGACGGGCTTGCCATCGTCCGGGTCGGCCTGTGTTTCTCGTGGCACACACAGACAAAGCACGACGGCGAGGCAAAGCGCGCCGGTTGTCGGAAAGGACCGCTGGTCTCGACCGCGCGCAGCACCTCCGGGCAAAACCGATAGGAAGGTCATACGAAACTCCGATGCGCCAAGTGCGATGGCGCGGTTTCCTTGATCCGAACTGCAAAACGACGCCTGGCGCCGGTCGCAGTGAAGGTGGTCTCAGCGCGGGTGTCAATCGCCGGGCGGCAGTTTAGAACTATAATAAATCTATGAAATTCAACAGCTTAGAGTGCCGGTTTGCGGTCGCTGCGGTCGGCGGCGGCGCGGATTGAACGGCAAATCAGAGGGTTAGGTGCGCGGGCGTACCGCGCGGAAAAGCGCCGCGCCGCGTGTGTTGCTCTCCTTGCAAGACGCAACTCGCGTCGAACTGTCGCAACGGGTCACCCCCGGATCGCGAGGCCTTCAATGCACCCCGCGGGACATGTGTGGATCGCGTGGTGCGGTCAATGCCCTTCAGCGGGCGACCCCGACATGGCGTCGGCCTCGCTCGGCTTCTCGAAGCGGATCACGTCTTCGGCGAGGCAATAGCCGATGCCGTGGACGGTCTTGATCAGGGTCGGATCGGACGGGTCGGGCTCGATCTTCTTGCGCAACCTCATGATATGCACGTCGATCGTGCGGTCGCCGACATAGATCGAAGGTCCGCGCACGAGGTCCAGCAACTGCTCGCGCGACAGCACCGTGCGCGGCTGTTCGACGAAGGCGCGCAGGATCTCGAACTCCGAGGTCGTCAGCCTGGCGTCTTCCGCGGAATCGGCGTGAACCAGCGTGCGCGCGCCGGTATTGAGGATCCATGTTCCGAACTGGAGCAGCGTCTGTCCGGGTTTGACCTGCTGGCGCGCCAGTTGCTCGACCTTGGCGCGCCGCAGGACGGCGCGGATACGCGCCACAAGTTCGCGCGGTTCGAACGGTTTGCAGACATAATCGTCGGCGCCGAACTCGAGGCCGAAGATGCGATCGAAGGTTTCATCGCGCACCGACAGGACGACAATAGGGAGGTTCGAGGTTTGCCGGATTTCACGCATAAGTTGAAATCCGTCGATGTCCGGGAGGCCGATGTCGAGCACGCACAAGTCGATGCGGTCCTGCTCCAGAACGGCGCGAGTCTCCTTGCCGGTCGCCGCGCACAACACCTCGTAGCCCTGCTTCTCGAGGTAGCGGGCCAGAAATGACGTGATCTGCTGGTCGTCATCGACGATCAGAATACGGTCGCTCATAAGCCGTCTTCACACCTTGTCGCAACGCCTTCAAAGACCTTCATGCCAGCCAAGCGGTTTGGTGGCAATCGCACCATGATGTTGATCAATACCCGGCATTTGCGGTTCTACTATACAGTCAAAGGAGTCCCAGCGCATGAGCACACATATCCTTTCGGGCCGCGCGATGCCTCTTCGGCTGTTGCTGGCCGGCATCGGCGCCGCCGTTCTTCTGGCGGCGACGGTTCTCACCGGGTTGTATCTCGGCATCGAGACGCGGGACCGCTTCCAGAGTATCGACGCGAGCTGGCGCACCTACGCGGCCGAGACCGACCGGCGCGGCGAATTGCTGAGCCGCATTCGCGGCCTGATCGGCTATGGCGGCATCATTCACAATTTCAAGAACTACGTGCTGCGGCAGGACCCGGAGTATCTCCGGCAGGTGCGGGCACAGTTGGACGATTTCAAGCAGGCGATCGCCGAGTACCGGCAGGACAATCCCAGCCCGCGGGAAGTCGAGGCGCTCAAGGCCGTCGAGCAGACCATGGCCCGATATGAATCGAAGCTGCCCATAGCGATCAAGGCGGCGGCGGAGAACTGGACGCCGCTTGAGACGGACCGGCTCGTCAAGGTGGACGACCGCGCGGCACTGGCAGCCCTTGCCGCGATCGATGCGGCCTGGCGCGACAAGCGCCGCGTCACCACGCAGGCCATTGCGGGCTCGGTGAGCGAGGGGCAGGAACTGGTCGGGCTCGGCTTTCGCTTTCTGGCCGGTCTCCTGGTGGTGGCGCTGCTGATCTACGGCCTGTTCTACATACTGCAGGCGGAACTGCGCCAAACGGTCGGGCGGCTGTCCAGCGAGCTTGCAGAGCGCAAGGCGGCGGAGCACGCGGCAAAGAAGTTCGGACGTGCGGTCGAACAAAGTCCGGCAACGATTGTCATCACCGGCACGGACCGGCTGATCGAATACGTCAACCGCAAGTTCTGCGAAGTGACCGGCTACGAACCATCGGAAGTGATCGGGCGCACGCCGCGATTTCTACAATCGGACGAGACGCCTCCGGAGGCCTACCGCGATCTCAGCCAGCGGATTGCACGCGGCGAGGAATGGCGCGGCATCTTCAGAAACCGCAAGAAGGACGGCGGGTTCTACTGGGCCCAGTCGATTATCCTTCCCTTGCGCGACGAGGAAGGCCAGATCACGCATTACATCGGCATCGGTGAGGACATCACCGAACGCCGGCGGGCACGGGCGCAAATACAGCGCGCGCAGAAGATGGAAGCGGTTGGACTGCTTGCAAGCGGCGTGGCGCACGACTTCAACAACATCCTGACGACGATTGTCGGAAACGCCCATCTGGCGCTGCTGGACGCGCCCAAGAGCGGCCATGTTCGCGAGGAACTCGAGCAGATCCAGATTGCCGCCAAACGTGCCGGTTCCCTGGTCGGGCAGGTCCTCGCCTTCGCGCGGCGTCAACCGGGAGATCCCGTGCCGTTGCGGATTTCGGACGCCGTCGAGGAGGTCTGCCGGCTGATGAAGGCATCGATCCCGACCAACGTGTCCGTAGAGTTCGAGATCGAGGACAACGAGCTCACCGTGCTTGCCGATCCAACGCGGCTGCATCAGGTGATCATGAACCTCTGCTCCAATGCCGCAGAAGCGATTGGCGCGGAGCCTGGCACGGTCCGCATTCGCGCGGCGCGCCATCATCCACCGGGGCATGCGCAGGCGCAGGTCCGGCTGCTTGTCGAGGACACGGGTCCTGGCATTTCCGAGGAACACCGCGCCCGCGTTTTCGAGCCGTTCTTTACCACCAAGCCGCCGGGGCGCGGAACCGGTCTGGGCCTCTCGGTCGTCGCGAATATGGTGGGGGAAATGGGCGGGCATATTTCGATCGCCGAGAGTTCGCCCTCCGGTACATGCTTCGAGATCCTGTTGCCGGAATGCGACCTTGCTCCGCAGGCGCCCGTCAGCCAGAAGCGGGCCGTGGGCGGCAGTGACCGTATCCTGCTGTGCGATGATGAGCCGGATGTTGTCGCGACCTGCCGCAAGATTCTGGAGCGGATCGGATACAAGGTCGAGGCGTTTACCGAACCGCTGGCCGCGGTCGAGGCGTTCGAAGCGAACCCGGAGTCCTTCGACCTGGTGATGACGGACTTCGTGATGCCGGAGATGAACGGGGAGCAGCTTGCACGCGCCATCCGCGCGCAGCGGGAAACCTGCCCGATCATCATCTGTACCGCGTATCAGCCGGGCACCCTCGACCCGGAGGCGCTGGCGCCGATCCGCGTGCTCGACAAGCCTGTCGACCCCGTCCAGTTGGCGCGGATCGTCCGCTCCATGCTGGACGCCGGGGAGCAGAAGGACGCCGCTGAATAGGCCGATCGCGCCGTCCCGTAACGGGTTCGACACATCTCGTTACAAATCTTCACAACTTCGCTCGACCGGGGAAATCTGCGCGTTACAGAGCTTCGCTAGTCTCAATTCGTGCAAGGCGTTCAATCTCATCCTTGCAAGGCCTGAGAACGCGACGTTTTCCGCCTGTGACCGAAGGTCATCGCGGAAACGGTCGGGGAGGGACTCCATGGTGCAAATAAGGTTCAAATGGCAACCAGGCATTCTGCGTTTGGCGACAGCCGCCGTAGCGTTGTCCGTTGCGGCTCAATTTTCGCCTGGCGCAAGCGCCCAGGAAGCCGGGCCCGTCAAGCCGATCGAGGTCAAGGCGGAGCTGGCCGATCTCGGCAAACGGCTGTTCTATGATGTCCGTATATCCGGCGACACGACACTTTCCTGTGCCTCCTGCCATCAGCCGGAAAAGGCCTTCACCGACGGCAACGCCCTGTCGGACGCCTATTCGGGCGCCAGGCATTTCCGCAACACCCCGACGCTCGCGAATGTGGGCCATCGCGCGGCCTGGTTCCATGACGGCCGCGTCGGAACCAACCTGAACGACGTGACCCGGGAAATGATCACCGAGACCTACATGATGAACATGGACATGCGCATCATGCAGGAGCGGCTCAAGCAGGATCCGGTCTATGTGAAGATGTTCGAGGCCGCGGGTCTCGGCGAACCCTCCAACGGCGGCGCGCGCAAGGCCATTGAGAATTTCCTGAAGACCATAACCTCTTCGGACGCCCCGTTCGACACCGGCAAGATGTCCGCCTCGGCCAAGCGCGGCTGGGGCCTCTTCAAGGGCAAGGCCAACTGCGCGGCCTGCCATTCCGGCAATCGCTTCACCGACGACAAACCGCACAATATCGGCGTGCCGGACAATCCGGATATCTGGGCCGACCCGCTGCGGCACATCACGTTCGTGACCTTCGCCAAGTTCCAGGGCGTCGAGAACTACATGAACGTTCGGCGCGATCTCGGCGCCTACATCCGCACCCGCCGCGACGGCACCGAGCGGTCGTTCATGACGCCGACCCTGCGTGAGCTCACCTACACCGCGCCATACATGCACAACGGCGTGTTCGGGACCCTCGAGGAGGTTGTCGAGTTCTACAACAAGGGCGGCGGGGACGATCCGAACAAGGACACCCGGTTGAAACCGCTCAACCTGATCGCCAGCGAAAAGAAGGATCTGGTCGAGTTCCTCAAGTCGCTCTCGGGCAAGAGCTTCGACACCGATCAGTATGTCTGGCGCGAGGAAATCGACACCGACTATCCGGTGATCAAGAACTGGCGCAAAACCAAAAACTAGCGGAGCCAAGTGATGGAACGCAAAATTCTCATTCCCGCCGCCCTGGTGCTGGCTCTTGCGGCCGTGGGCGTCGTTTCACAAAGCGCCGGCTCGAAGCCGAGCGATCGACCGAAATCGCTGGCAGCGCTGGAAAAACCGTCGGAGCCACCGGACAACGTCGGCACGCCGGCTAAGATCGAGCTTGGCAAGATGCTGTTCTTCGATCCGCGCCTTTCCGGCAATGGCGCGATGCCGTGCTCGGCATGCCATCTTCCCGACGCGGGATGGGATTTCCCCGACAAGATCTCGCTCGGCTATCCCGGCACCACCCACTGGCGCAACAGCCAGACCGTCGTCAACAGCGCCTATTACGGCAAACTGTTCTGGGCCGGAGCCTCGAAGTCGCTTGAAGGCCAGGCCCGTTCCGCGGCGCGTGGCGGTGTCGCCGGGAATGGCGAAGACGACATGATGGAGGCGCGGCTTGCCTTCGTGCCGGAGTACCGGAAGCGTTTCCGCGAGGTGTTCGGCGACCGGTGGCCGCGCATTCGCAACGCGTATATGGCCATCGCAGCCTTCGAGCGGACGCTGGTGCAGACGGACACGCCGTTCGACAAGTACATGCGCGGTGACGACAACGCTCTCAACGCGGCCCAGAAGCGCGGGCTGAAACTGTTCACCGGCAAGGCGGGATGCGCCCAGTGTCACAACGGTGCGCTGCTCAGCAACGAGAAATACTACAACACCGGCGTGCCGCCCTATGACGCCTGGGAAACGGATGCCCTGGCGCAAATCACATTCCGCTTCGAGCTCTACGCGAAAGGCGTGACCCAGGAGAAATACCGCAAGTGGAAGGACGATCCCGGTCTTTACTTCCGCACCAAGCAGGACGCCGATCTCGGGAAGTTCCGGGTACCGAGCCTGCGCTACACCAAATACACCGCGCCTTATATGCACAACGGCATGATCGCCACCCTCGAGGACGTGATCGAGTTCTACAACAAGGGCGGCGGCACCAATGACTGGGCGGCCACCAAGACCAAACTGCTCAAGCCGTTGAAGCTCTCCAAGAACGAGAAAGCCGACCTGCTTGCATTCTTGGAGTCGCTGAGCGGACCGCGGATCACCATCGAAGAACCCGAGCTGCCGGATTACGCGCCGTTGCCCGCGCCGGCAAGCAACTAGGGAGACCTCAATCATGACCACAACCGAACTAAGGTCTGACGACGAGACGCCGACGCCCGAGAAGGGCGCCGAACAGGGGAACGGGCCATCCTGCCTGATGAACCGGCGCGACTTCCTGCTCACCTCGGGCATTGCGACCTTCACCATAATGGTCGCCCTGAATGGCGGTCCCGCTTTGGGGGTGCCGGCGGTGGTGTCGACATATCCGCGCAAGCTGATCGGCAAGCTGTCCGAGCTGAAAGTCGATGAGCCGGTCGACTTCAGCTATCCCGATGAAGAAACCTACGCGGAGTCGATCCTTGTCAAGCTCGGAACCGAGGCCGGGGGCGGCATCGGGCCCGAGAAGGACGTCGTCGCGTTCAACTATACCTGCACCCATCAGGGCGGGCCGCTGCAGGGAACCTATCAGGCTGCCGACAAGGCGCTCGGGCCGTGCCCGCTGCATCTGACCACCTTCGACCTGACCCGCTACGGCATCTTCATTTCCGGCCAGGCTTATCAGAGCCTGCCGCAGGTGCTGCTGGAGCTTGACGGTGACAACATTTACGCCGTGGGCATGTTCGGCCTGATCTACGGCCGCTTCGACAATCTGCAGGCATAGGAGAGGGCATCATGGCCACGCCGTATTACATTCCGCGAACCAATGTGCCGCTTCCGCCGAAGGACGCGGACGTGATTTCCACCGCCTGCGACTATTGCATCGTTGCCTGCGGTTACAAGGTGTACCGCTGGCCCGTCCGGGGCGGAAAGGTCGGCGGACCGAAAGCGTCCGAAAACGCGTTCGGTGTCGATTTTCCGGTGGAACCGCTCGGCCCCTGGGTGGCGCCCAACCAGTACAACATCGTGCTGCATAACAACGAGCCGCATCACGTCATCATCATGCCGGACAAGGATGCCGAGTTCGTCAATCCGCAGGGCAACTCCTCGATCCGCGGCGGCGCGATTGCCCAGAAGGTCTATAATCCGCAGACGCCCACGCGTGACCGCCTCAAGGCGCCGCATGTGCGCATGTTCGGCGTGCTCATGCCGGTTCCGTGGGATTTCGCGCTCGATATCGCCGCGGAGACCATCAAGCACGTGGTCGACGTTCACGGCACCAATGCCTATGGCATGAAGACATTTTCATACGGGTACATGGAGAACACCTACGCGATCTCCAAATTCGCCCTGAGGCATATCAACACCGCGAACTTCACGTTCCACGACACGCCGTCCGACGTGACGTCGACGCCGGGTTTCCGCGATGCCGGTTTCGACAATTTCGGCCCGGCTTACGAAGACTGGCGGGACGCCGAAACCCTGCTGATGTGCGGCACCGATCCATACGAGACGAAGACGATCCTGTTCACCGACTGGATCATGCCCGGCATCCAGAACGGGCAGAAAGCGATCTTCCTGCTGCCGCGCGCGACCGCAGGCGTCGCCTATGCCGAGAAGAATGGCGGCTTGTGGATCGACATTCAGCCCGGCACCGACCTTCCCGTCGTTTTGGCGATTGCCCGGGTCATCGTCGAGAACGGATGGGAAGACAAGGAGTGGATCCAGAAGTGGGTCAACGACAAGTGGGGCTCGTCCTCCGGCTTCGGTCAGGGCACGCGCAACACGCCGTGGCAGTGGCGCACCACCTGGGGCAAATTCCAGACCAAGGGCTTTGACGACTGGAAGAAGTGGCTGCTGGCCCAGGATTACGCAAAGCCGGAGGTGGCGGCCAAGATCGCCGACATCGACGTGCAAAAGATCTATACCGCCGCCGAGTGGATGGCCAAGCCCAAGGGCGGCAAGCGCCCGAAAACCTCGATCATGATCGAGAAGGGGTTCTACTGGTCGAACAATACCGGCAACACCCAGGCCATTTCCGCTCTCGGCATCGTGTGCGGTGCGGGCGGACGTCCGGGCCAGATGATCGGCCGCGCCGGCGGTCATCAGCGCGGCGGGCTGCGCGGCGGCAAATATCCGCGCAACAAGTCGCCCGAGAAACTTCCCGGTCGCCGTCGCCGCGCGATGGACACCGACCGGTACCTGATTTCGGGTCACACGCGCCTGGCCCACGTCATCGGCAACACCTGGATCCAGTCCATGTGCGGCAGCCAGGGGCTGTCGCGGCGCTTCAACGAGCTGACCGTGCAGAATCCGCATCAGATCATGTCGTTCAACAAGGACGACATCATCGATACGCTCAAGAAGCGGGCCGACTCCGGCGGCATGGTGGTGCTCAACCAGGATATCTACCTGGTGGATCCGATCGGCGCCCGTTTTGCCGACATCGTCTTCCCGGCCGCCGGCTGGGGCGAGGACACCTTCACCCGCGCCAACGGCGAACGCCGGCTCCGGCTGTATCCGAAGTTCTACGACGCGCCGGGCGAGGCCAAGCCGGACTGGTGGATCATGGCGGAGCTCGGCAAGCGCATGGGCTTCGACGGATTCGACTGGCAGAACTCCAACGACGTCCTGGAAGAGGCCGCGCGTCGCTCCCGCGGCAGCCGCAAGGACTTCTTCATGGTCAAGGTCGCGGCGAAGCGCGAAGGCAAGACGTTGCACCAGAAATTCGAGGAGTTCGGCACCAATGGCATTCAGGGCCCGGTCTTCATGAAGGACGACGGCTCGCTCACGGGCTGGAAGCGCCTGCATGACACGACCGCAAGCCTGCCCGCCGAGGGTCCGGCCGGCGCCAACACTTTCTCCAAGAACCTGACGCGGTTCAAATCCCAGACGGGCAAGTGCAACATCCAGAAGGCGCCCTGGTCCCTGTTTTCCGACTACTGGGAATGGCTCAAGCCGCGCGAAGGCGAGTTGTGGTGCACGTCGGGCCGGATCAACGAACGCTGGCAGTCCGGATATGACGACCGGCGCCGGCCCTACATCGTCCAGCGCTGGCCGGAGAACTGGGTCGAACTGCATCCCGAGGACGCCAAAGCACGCGGGATCGAGTCGGGCGACTACGTCATGCTCTTCTCCGACCGCATCCCGGAACAGGTCGATACCATCGTCGGCGTCGAAGGCGACGACTTCCAGTTCACCAAACTGCTGGAAAACGGCCATATCCGGCTGACCCGTGCCGCCATAACAGCGGTGGCGATCGTCACGCCGGCGGTCAAGAAGGGGGTCGCCTATATGGACTTCCTGCACACGTCGCAACCGGCAAACGCTCTTGCCGGCCGCGTGGTCGACTGGATCAGCGGCAACTACAACTACAAGATGGGCGTCGGCATGGTGAAGAAGATCGGCGTGTCGCCGTACAAGAATGACTTCAGGTCGATGAGTTTCGCCAGGCGCGACATCGCCTGATTGCCAAACTGCACCTGCGCGCCCTTTGGCGCGCAGGCGTGGTGGCCCGATGCACTCACACGATTTCCTGTCCCGAATATTGCACGGAGTGGCGCGTTAAGCGATGAATGGCACGAACGTTTCACGGGTTGAGTTCAAGGCGGAACGCATGGCGAGCCGAACCGAAGCTGCGGCCGCGCTGGCCAGGGTTGTGACCTCCGGCAACGATCTCGAGCAGTGCCTCGCGGCGCAGGCGCTCGGGCGCATCGGCGATACGTCCGCCGCCGGGGCTCTGATTGCCGCGCTGCGCGATCCGGACGAGGACGTGCGTGTCGATGCGACGACCGCCGTCATCGCACTCTCGATCGAAGATGCGGTCCCGACCATCATCGAGAACATCGCGCAGGATCCGTGCGTGGACGCCAAGATCGCCTATGTCAAAACGGTTGCGCATTTCCATGCGGAGGCGGCTGTCCCGGTTCTTCGGCTGCTTGTCTCAGGCATGGCCGAGGATGAAATCGCATGGGACGATGAGGACCTTGCCCAATCGGAATCCGACGACTGGCTCGAGGTTCAGTTGGCGGCCGTGGAGGCACTGGGCCGTCTCGGAGCGAGTGAAGCCGCCGACGATATCCGGACGGCGATGGAAGACGAATTCGGACAGGATCTTTTGCGTTCCGGTCTGATAGCCCTCGCGCAGATGGGCGATGCGGGCCTTGGAATCGTGCTGGATTATTTGAGGTCCGACGCGGCGCGCGAGCGAAAAGTCGCGGTGGACGCCTTGCGGCAGTGCGCGCCGGATCGACTGGCCGGTCTATTGGATGACCTGTTGGCCGACACGGATGCCTCGGTTCGCCTGATCGCGCTGGCGGCCCTGCCGGCGGGAGATCCCCGGTTGGTCGATTGTCTGGACGATGCCGATGAGACGGTCCGGGCGGAGGCGGCGGCGCGCCTGGTGCGGTTGCAACCCGCCCGATTGCGTACGTTTCTGGACGATGAGAGCGAAGCCGTTCGGGTCGCCGTTCTCGAGGCGTTCGCAGGTCTGCCCGAGCACCCGGCGGTCGATCATGTCAGGGATCTTCTTCTGGACTGGCTGGACAAGGGTACGCCCAAAATTGCCTGCGCGTCGGCTCAATTGCTGCCCCTGATCGACGCTGAAGCCAGCGTCGAGCCGTTGCGCCGTTCGGCGCTTCGCCGGGGCGCGGCCGGCGAGGTTCGCAGGGCCGCGGTTGCCGGACTGGCCCGGGTGAGCCCGGGCACGGCCGTCGAGACTCTGGTCGAGGTTGCCCGGGATCCGGTGCGCCCGATACGTCTTGAGGCGATCGGCGGCATTGCGCGGATCGCCGTGGACGGTGAAGGCGAGGGCGGGCGCAAGGCAAGTGATGTAATTCTGTCGGCGCTAGCCGGTTCTCTCGTGGCGCCGCCGGAGGAGACCGACGAGACGGACCCGGATGCCGATGAGATCGAGGACAGGCCGGTGGAACGGCATGGCCGGCACGCGGCCAAAGAGGACAGAGCCGATCAGGTCAATCGCATTCGCATCGATCGCGAGGGCAATATCATCGAGGACCGTCCCGAGGCCGAGACCGACGAGACTTCGGCGGAGACGGTCGACGAGCCGGACGTCGAGGACGCCTCGCCGCCGGAAGACGTCTTCCCGACATCGACGCTCGACTCCCTGCAGGACGGCTTCGTCAGCCCGACGGACGAGGCAGCGGATAGCCAGATCAATCTCACCCCTGAAGACCTGAGCTTTTTGGAACTTGCCCAGGGGCGGCAAGGCAAGCGCGTCCTGTCGCCGGAACAGCGGGCACCGGCGCACACGGACGTGCGCGTGCTGGCGGCGCGGGTTCTGGCGGATCTGAGACGCCCGGAGGTCGTGGACGGTCTCGTTTCCGTCCTCGATGAAAGCAACGAGGAATTGCGGCTTGCCGCCGCCATCTCGCTCGCCGACCTGCTCGAGACGCCGGAACTTGTGAGCGAGAAAGCCGGGGCGGACCTTGCACGTCATCTCGCCGACAGTTCACCGATGCTGCGGCTCTGGCTGACCCGCGCGGTGAGTGCGGCGCGAAGCGCGACGCTTGCAGAAGCGCTGCGCGCGCGTGTGGACGACGAGGACCCAAGCGTGCGCGCGGAGGCGATCGTCGGGATTTCCCGGCTCGATCCGGACTTCGAGATCGAGCCCTATCTGCGGGACGAGGACATGACAGTCAGGCAATGCGCGGGCAAGGCCCTGGTGGAGCGCCATGGAGCCGGTGCCCGCGATGCGCTGATCGAATTGGCGTTCGGCCATGGCGGAACCGACCGCCTGGTGGCCGCGCGCTATTTGCGGGACACCGACCCGGAGACGGCCAACACCCAAGTCATCGCGCGGTTGCAGTCGTCGCAGAGCGCTGTCGACCGGCGCATCGCCATCGAGGTGCTTGGAGAACTCAACGCCCTGAGGCCACTACACGCGGTCGTGGCCTAGAATCTTCTCGACCAGATCCCGCTCAAACGGCCTACCGGAAGGGCGGCGTGTATTGCAGGCCGCCGTCGGTCCACAGCGCATTCAGGCCGCGCTCCAGGCCGATCGGCGTGTTCGGTCCGATATTGCGGTCGAAGACCTCGCCATAGTTGCCCACGGCCTTGATCGCTTTCGCGGCCCAGTCCTTCTCAAGACCGAGCATGCCGCCGAGATTGCCCTCGGTGCCGAGCAGGCGGTTGATCTCCGGATTGTCGGTCGCCTTCGCACCCATCTCGTCCACGTTCTCCTGGGTAATGCCGAGTTCCTCGGCCGCGACGAGTGCATTGGTGGTCCAGCGGATAATGTCGCTCCACTGGTCATCACCGTGGCGTGTGGCCGGGCCGAGCGGTTCCTTGGAGATGACCTCCGGCAGGATGATGTGGTTCTGCGGATCCTTGAAGGTCGAACGGGTGGCGGCGAGGCCCGAGACGTCGGTGGTGAAGACATCGCAGCGACCGGCCAGATAGTTGACGCGGGCCTCGTCCGTGGTCTCCACCGGAACGGGTTCGTAGGTGATGTTGTTGGCGCGGAAGAAGTCCGCCAAATTCAGTTCGGTGGTTGTCCCCGTACCGATACAGACCGACGCGCCGTCGAGCTCCTTCGCGCTCTTGACGCCGAGATCCTTGCGGATCATGAAACCCTGTCCGTCATAGTAATTTATGCCCTGGAAGGCGACCTTGACGTCGACGTCACGGACGAATGTCCAGGTGGTGTTCCGGAAAATCACATCGCCTTCGCCGGAATTCAAAAGCGTAAAGCGGGTCTTGGCGGTCGCAGGTTTGAATTTGACCTTGTTGCCGTCACCGAAAATGGCGGCGGCCACCGCGCGGCAGTGATCGATGTCGAACCCCTGCCAATTGCCCTTGTCGTCGGAAAACGCGAAACCCGGCAGGCCGGGACTGGTGATGCAAATGAGCTCACCGCGGTTTTTCACCGTGTCGAGCGTGGCGGCCTGCGCCACAGTGGCACCAAATAGGGCGATTGCGGCACCTGCCGCGCATACCATGCGTTTCATGAGGCTTCCTCCCGTGAGGTTCTGACGCGCCAAATCGAGCCCCCCTGCACGGGCCCGCCTTCCTCAAGCGTCCAAGAGGCGAGCACGGAAGTCAATTGACCCTGCGATCACAATTTGGCGTGAACGCTCCGGCTAGGCCGCCGAAGCCCTCGCCGACGCATCCATGCCGCCTTCCCTGGCGCAGGTAATCGGCTGGTCGGGAAAGGCGAGCTGCTCCCGGTCGCGCCAGTCGCGCACATAGTTGATTTCCATCAGGCGGCGCACGCCGTTGATCGGGCGCTTGTCGAAGCCGTGCCACGTGTCGGGGCCGGGAATGAAGATCACGGCCGAATTGAAATCCGCGGATGCGCGTCCGACCCACTGCTTGTCATCGTCATAGATGTCCGTACCCCAGTCCGTCGCCTCCGGACCCGTGCACAGATAGATGACCATGGAGAAGAGCTTCTCCGGAATGTCCCGATGCGGTTCGAGCCAGGCGCCGTCGATATCCTGGATATACTCGACCCGCAGGAACCGCCCTTCGGCGGAGATGCCGAGCGTTGCCTCGAGCTGGATTGCCACGTCGGGCCGCTGGAGCGCGTCGGCCAGCACGGCGCAGGCGGGAAACGCGGCGCGCCGCTCCGGGGTGATGAAGGCGCGTGTGTCGTTGTAGGTGTCGCGCGTACCGTCGGTCTCACCGATGATCGGCGGGGCGATCGGTAAGGTGAGAATTCCGGTGCACATTTGCTCGGGAAGCACGTCGGTGAGCTTCCAGTGGCGATAGGGTTCCTCGGCGCATGCGGCGTCACGCAGCGCCCGGCAGAAATGCTCGGCGACGGCGTCGGCTTCGGGGAGAGGGGGATAAGTCACGGTGATCTTCTCCTTGGTGACCGACGGCATGACGCCTTGAGGTGCCGGGGCCGTCGGGGTGAACGCAACTGGGACTTCGGGAGGTCTCGAAGCGGCGGGCGACGCCGGTTCAGAAAAGCCGCCGCGGCGCCCACTGCAGGATCTTCCGGGTGACCGCGTTGGACTTGGCAAGCGCGCTCACCCCGTGGCGCCAGTCCTCGCGGCGCGCATAGCGTTCGGAGTCCACATAGCAAAGCTGGAGGCTCATGCGCTTGCCCTTCTGGGGCAGGAAACCGTGCCAGGAATGGTCGCAAACGCGGAACATCAGCATCTTGCCGTAAAGCGGCGGAAACTCGAACGCGCAGTCCTCGCGGTCGTCGCTGCGCAGGACGCGGAACTTGCCCCGCTCATAGGGCCACGCTTCGCTGAAGCCGAGGATCACGGTCGCGATCTTGTGCTTGGAGTCGGGATGCGCGTAGCCCTCGTTGTAGGCCCCGGTCGTGTTGCCCATCATCACGATGCTTGCCGGATACCCTTCCAAGTCCATCTCCAGCTTCTGCCCGACCAGGCGCCGGAACCTGTCGCTGTAGAGGTCCGTCAGGATGTTGTCGAAGGAAGGGCCATAGTCGAGCTGCTTCATTGCGTAGCTGCCGCGCCACGGGATCTCCGGCGCATCGGCCAGCACTTCGTCCCGGCGGGAGAGCGGCAGTGCCTGATCGACGAAGGCATAGTCGTACGGGTCGTGATTGAGCTGACTGGACGCAATGGCGTCTTTGTCCAGCATCAGGAACGGCGTATCGGTGTGGTCCATCTCAGTGTGCTCCTTGCGTTGATGCATCCGGCTAGAAGGCCGGCAGGTCCGGTTGCTGGTGTGCGGCCACGCCGACGCCCTCGACCTCGATCAGCCATTCGGGACGGCAGACCGCGCCTTCGACGATGAACACGGGTACATCGGCAAAGTGGGTGTCGAGGTAACTGCTGACGCGCGGGTGGTCTGTGGGATCGCGGAGATAAACGATCAGGTATTTCATGTCCTCGAGGCTGGCATCGCCGGATGCGAGCAGTGCGTCCACATTGCCGAGCGCGCGGTCGAGCTGGCGCATGACGTCGCCCTTGTGAACGACGTCGCCGTGTCGATCGATGCTGGCCGTTCCGGAAATGAAATAGTGCGCGCGGTCGCGGTAGGTGACGCGGGTGCCGCGCTCGAAGGTGACGTTGTACTCCCGCGTCAGGTTGAGCCGGTCGAAATCGTTGAGATAGGACACCTGCTCCGGCTCCAGGCCCAGCACCGAGTACGCATCCATGGCAACGAGATCATGACGGTGTGCGCACGCCCCCTCGATACCGGTACTGGCGATGTAGTGGGATGTACCGTTCATTCCGTGCCGGGCAAACAGCTCGCGGCGGCTGTCCACCATCGGCTGGTAGAAGACGTCGACGTCCTTCACATAAATCCAGGTGCGCAGGCAGTCGTCGCGAAGCGTACCGCCCTGGCACTTGAGCGTGCCGATGAGGTCATCGAAGACCCGGCGTGTCTGGTCCCCGGCCGAAAAATCACCCGTATCGTCGCCGGCGCAGAGGCGCGTGCTCCAGAGGTGACGCAAACCGTTCTTCTCGACCACGATGTGGTTTTTGGAGAGGCGCGCCTTCTTGACCGGCGTCTCGCTCTCCAGGTGATAGGCAAGCAGCGCAACCTTCGCTCCGGGCATCGGCTGCTGCTGCACGATCGAAACCGCAACGGGGCCTTCGGACGGGTCGGATACGAGGCTTGAGTCGACGATGCGCGGTGCCTGGTTCATCACGTCGCTCACGAACAGACGCCGGAAAACGGCGGTCTCGGGTGCCAGGCCCAACGTACCGACGGTGTCCCGGTAACGCGCGTTCACCCAGGCAATCTGGTCCTCGAAACTCGCGTCGGGCGGTGCCGCCACGGCGATGAAATGCTCGGTTCCACCGTCCGGGCTGCAGAAGCTGCTGTTCGAAATTCCGTTCGTGCGCCGCATGATTGGCACTCCCCTGTCTGGTCAGCAAATGATTCGACTGGGCGGCATTCAGTAGACCGTTCCGATTCCGGGTGTTGTGACCTAGATCACCTTTTGGGGCGCCAAATCGGCCTACACACAGACCTCGCCGGAGACGTGGACTCAGTCTGCTCTTCGGGCATGCGGCACCCTGCGACGGGGCCGAGAATGAGGAACCACGGAGGGACTTGGCGCTATGTCATCCACATTCCAGAGCGTTGCGGAGATCATTGCGGACACGGGCGAGATCCCGGTTGAAGAGATCACGCCTGAAAGCCACGCGATCAACGATCTTGAAATCGACAGCCTCGATTTTCTCGACATCGTTTTCGCCATCGACAAGACATTCGGGATCAAGATTCCGCTCGAAACCTGGACCAAGGACATCAACGAAGGACAGTCCTCGTCCGACGAGTATTTCATCATGAAGAACCTGTGCGCCCGGGTTGACGAGCTGGTCGCCAAGAAAGCCGCCTGAGCGCGACCATGCAGCTTGAGCACTTTCAGATGATCGACGAGGTGCTGGCGTTCAGCGCCGCCGAGCAGTCGCTCGTCGCCCGCTCGCGCGTGCCTGAGCGCAGTCCCGTCTTCGAGGGTCACTTTCCCGGCTTCCCGTTGATGCCCGGCGTCCTTCTCATCGAGACCATGGCGCAGGCGTCCGGGTTCCTGATCATGGCGCTGAACGATTTCAGCCATTTGCCGCTGCTCATCAGCGTCGACGAGGCGAAACTGCGAACGCCCGTGGAACCGCGATCCGAGCTGACCGTAGAGGCGATGGTTGAGCACGGCGGATCCGGGTTCTCGGTCATGACCGCGCGCGTCCGCAGTGCCGGCGCCGAGGCCTGCCGCGGCACGATCAAGATGAAGACGATGCCGTTTCCCAACGAAACGCTCCGCCGGCACATTCTGACAAGCGCGGAGGAAACAGGGCTCCTTGCCCTCGAGGTCTGATATGGAGAACGTGCGCGAGGAAGACGTCTGGATCACCGGCATCGGACTGGTCAGCTCACTGGGCGAGGGATGCGAGGCTCACTGGCAACACCTGGCCAATGGCGCGGATCCCGAACCGGTGATCGACGCCGAGCGGTTTGCGCCCTATGCGGTTCACCCGCTCGTCGAAGTGGACTTCTCCAAACAGATCCCGAAGCGCGGCGATTTGCGGCAGATGGGCCCTTGGCAGCGCCTGGGAACCTATGCCGCCGGTCTCGCGCTGAGCGATGCAGGCGTCGCGGGGGATCACGCCTACCTCGACAAGATGGACATGATCATCGCCGCCGACGGCGGCGAGCGCGACATGGAGGTGGACGGCGCCGTACTCGAAGGGTTCGGCAAGCGCAACGATCCGGACGCGTTCCTGAACGAAACGCTTGCGACCGGGCTGCGCCCGACGCTGTTCCTGTCCCAGCTTCCCAATCTCATGTCGGGGAACATATCCATTGTTCACAAGGTGAACGGGTCGTCGCGAACCTTCATGGGCGAGGAAATGGCGGGCGTGTCCGCTGCCCAGATCGCTTTGCGGAAGATCCGGCACGGGCAATCGGACCTGTGCCTGATCGGCGGCGCCTACAATGCCGAGCGCGACGACATGCAGTACATGTTCGAGCTAGGCAGCTATCTGTGGCCGGGCACATTCAGGCCCTTGTGGGAACGCGCGCGAGAGGGCGGCGGGATCGTCACCGGCAGCGTCGGTGCGTTCCTCGTTCTCGAGGCCGGATCTCATGCGACGGCGCGCGGCGCGCGCGCCTATGCGCGGTTGAGTGAAGTGCTTTCGGACCGCTGCAACCGGGCCCCGAACGCGGCGCGTGAGAACGCCGAGAGGCAGATCGGCGCGCTCGATGGCCGGTTGGACCCCGGACCGCTCGCGGTCCTCTCAGGCGCCTGCGGCGCCGAGCCGGAAACGGGCGAAGAGCGTGCGTTTCTGGAAGGGCTCTCTACCAGAGGGTTCGATGTCTCGGTGCGGGCCTTCGGCGCCATGCTCGGCCACTGCGTCGAGGCCCAGTTCCCCGCCGGGCTGGCGCTCGCGGCGATCGCCACCGCGAAGGGAGGCTTTTTCAGACCTTTCGGTCGGTGCGACGTCGAGAAGCCGTTCACCGGCGATCCGGAACGCATTCTGGTGACGAGCTGGGGGCACTGGCGCGGTGAAGGCATGGCTCTCGTCGAGAGCTTGCCTTCGGCGGAAGAAGCGGTGAGGCATTAAATGGCAAAGGCAATGCGTGACTGGAACGGACGACCCGTGGCCGTCGTCACCGGCATCGGCATCGTGACCGCGCTCGGCCGTGGCATGGCCGACAACTGGACCAACCTCACGGCGGGGACCTCCGGTATCCACGAAATCCGCCGTTTTTGCACCGAGGGTCTGAGCACGAAGATTGCCGGAACGATCGACGATTTCGAGCTTGATCCGATTTCGGCGCCGGGCCTGGCGCGCGCATTCGCCGTCGAGTCGATTTCCGAAGCGATTGCTCAATCGGGGATCGGGTCGCCTGCGTCGTTTCCCGGCCCGCTGTTTCTCGCCACCCCTCCCGCCGAGGTTGAATGGCCGACGCGGATCGAGGTCCATGAACGCGCAAGGAACGGATCACCCGTCACCCAGGCGCAATTGAAGCGTACGGCGCGCGACGGCGACTACGCGGACGCGCATGCGCTCTTCCTGTTCGGGCAGGTGGGCGAGTACCTCGCCGACCGGTTCGGGACACGCGGACAGCCCATATCCCTGTCGACCGCCTGCGCCTCGGGCGCAACGGCAATCCAGCTCGGCGTGGAGGCGATCCGGCGGGGCGAAACCGACGCCGCGTTGTGTGTGGGGACCGACGGTTCGGTTCATGCGGAATCTCTCATCCGGTTCTCGCTGCTCTCCGCCCTGTCGACGCGGAACACGCCTCCGCAACAAGCGTCGAGACCGTTCTCAAGGGACCGCGACGGCTTCGTGATGGCGGAAGGGTCCGCGGCGCTGGTGCTGGAATCCTATGATGCGGCCAAGGCACGTGGCGCGAAAATCCTCGGGGTCGTGCGCGGCTGCGGGGAACGGGCCGATGATTTCCACCGCACCCGGTCGACGCCGGACGGAAAGCCGGTCATCGGCGCGATCTGCAACGCGCTCGCCGACGCCCATGTCGAGCCGGACCGGATCGACTACATCAATGCGCACGGGACCAGCACACCGGAAAACGACAAGATCGAATACCTTTCGCTGTCCGCCGTGTTCGGCGACGGCCTTGCCGATACGCCGATCAGCTCGAACAAGTCGGTCGTCGGCCACACCCTGACCGCGGCCGGGGCCGTCGAGGCGGCGTTCTCGCTGATGACGATCGGAACCGGAACGCTCCCGCCGACCATCAACTATCATGCACCGGACCCGGAGATGCCCCTTGATGTGGTGCCGAACAGGAAGCGCGACAGTGCGGTGACGACGGTCCTGTCCAACTCGTTCGGGTTCGGGGGGCAGAATGTCTGCCTGGTGCTGTCGGCGGAGCCGGCCTGACCTGTGGAGGGATGTCCATGGCACAGACTGAAGGTCCGATGCAGGTGACGGTGACCGGCGGCAGCCGCGGCATCGGCCGTGAAATCGTGCGCGGCCTCGCCGTGGACGGTTTTGACGTCGAGTTCACCTACCGGAACTCCGGGGAACAGGCCGCCGAGTTGCTCAACGAGCTGCAGTCGAACTGGCCGGTGCAGGATTTCGGCATGCATCGCCTCGACCTTGCGGATCGCGGGCAGGTCGATCGGTTCGCGCAGCGTCTGGCGGAGACCGAGTCGCTGTTTGGCCTGGTGCACAATGCTGGTCAGTCCTGCGACGCGCTCGCGGCGATGATCGATCAGGATGCGGGCGAGACGGCTATGCAGGTGAATTTCTGGTCCCTGACGCGGCTCGTGACCGGCGCCGTGCGTCCGATGATGCAGGCGCGTGCAGGCCGGGTCATCGGGATCGGCTCTATGGCAGCGCTTCATGCCATGCCCGGAAACTCCGTCTACGCGGCAACCAAAGGCGCGATGCTCAGCTATCTCCGGACGGTCGCGGTGGAACTGGCGCGCAAGGGCATAACCGCCAACTTCGTTGCGCCGGGATATGTGGATACGGACATGATGGCCGCCTATGCCGACCGCCGCAGCGACATGGAAAGGCGGATTCCCGCCAGGCGCTTCGCCACGCCGTGCGAGGTCGCGGAGCTCGTCCGGCATCTCATGTCTCCGGCCGCCAAGTACATCACGGGAAGCGTGCTTCCCATCGACGGCGGCGTAAGTGCGGGAATGGCGCTCCACGGCTGAGCCCGCGCCTCATTGCGAAAACTCCAGACAAGGTGTGATCAAGTCCATGCGCGCTCTTCAACTCCAGGCAGAACAGGACGTCCGGATCGTCGAGATGGAACCGCCGCCACCGCCGGGTGACGGCGAGGTCCAGGTCAGGATTGGCGCGGTGGCGCTCAACCATATCGACGTGTGGGGCTGGCGCGGCATGGCGTTCGCCCGCCGCAAGCTCCCCATCGTCGTTGGTGTCGAGGCGGCCGGCGAGATCGTTGCCGTGGGTCCGGGCGTCGATGCGGTTCGCAAGGGTCAGCGTGTCGTGCTTTACGGCGCGGAGACCTGCAACGCATGCGCCGCGTGCCGCGCGGGTCGCGACAATCTCTGCGAGAATGTCGGCGGCATTCACGGGTTTCACATCGACGGGTTCGCGCAGGAGCTGGTCAATATCGAAGCGCGCTTCGCCGTGCCTGTGCCTGACGGGCTGGACGTGACGAGCGCGGCGTGTGCTCCGGTGACCTTCGGCACCGTGGAGCACATGCTGTTCGACAACGCCGGGCTGAAGCAGGGCGAAACGATCCTCGTTCAGGCCGGAGGGAGCGGCATCGGCACGGCGGCCATCCAGATGGCCAAGGCGGTCGGCGCGCAGGTCATCACCACCGTCGGCAGCGACGAGAAGGCAAGGCTGGCGCTTGAGCTCGGCGCGGATCACGCCATCAACTACCGGAAGGACCGGTTCGAGGGCGTCGTCCGCAAGCTGACCAACAAGAGGGGCGTTGACGTCGTCTTCGAGCATGTCGGCGCCGACACATGGGCGGGCAGCCTTCTGTGCCTGCGCAAAGGCGGACGCCTCGTCACGTGCGGATCCACGACCGGTGTTTCTGCGGAGACCAACCTCTTCCAGCTTTTCCAGCAGCAGCTCCGCCTGATCGGCAGCTTCGGATGCTCGATGCGCAACATTGCCGACGTGCTGGACAAGCTCGCACAGGGCACCATGCGCCCGGTCATCGACACGTTGCTGCCGCTGGATGATCTGGAGACCGGCCTGAAGCGGCTGAGGGACAGGCAGGTGTTCGGCAAGTTCGTGCTGACCCTGCAGGACAGCTAGGCATGGATCAACGGTTTGCCCTGTGCCGGCGTTCGAAGGCGTGCCGCTCCGCGGTTCACGCGGGGTGAGACCGTGCGGCGTGGCAAGAGATACCTCATTCCCTTGATCGCGGATTGGTCGCTCGCGGCGATCGCCCGGGGCTTTCTAAAGGTGCTCCGGCTGCTGCCGCGCGAAACGAGCATCGATCTGGTCGGGCGCGCGGGCCGCCATCTGACGCCGGTCATGCCCCGCTATCGCACGGCAATGAAGAACCTCGAACGGGCTTTCCCCGAGAAGTGCCGGCAGGAGAGGCGCGAAATCCTGCGCGGAAGCTGGGACAATCTCGCCCGCACCGGACTGGAGTATGCCTATCTCGATCAGGTCTTCAGATATGATCCGGACGATCTGGATGCCGGCAACATCGAGGTGAGCGGTGTCGAGAACTTCGTTCGGCTGCGTGACCAGTCCGCTCCGGCAATCATCTTCACGGCGCATCTGGCGAACTGGGAGCTGCTGTCGATATGCGCGGCGCGGAACGGCCTCGACGTCACATCCATGTTCCGCGCGCCGAACAACCGGTTCTTTGCAAACTCCCTGATGAAGGCGCGTTCGAGGCTGATGGGAAATCTGGTGGCCTCGGGAAACGGCTCGCTGTTCGAGCTGGCAGCAACGTTGGAGCGCGGTGGCCGGGTCGGGCTGCTTGCGGATCAGAGATACAAGGGCGGGGTGCTGGTTCCCTTTTTCGGTCAGCTCGCCGACACCAACCCGCTGATCGCAAAACTTGCACGGCAGTATGGCTGCACCGTCCACGGCGCCCGTGCCATCCGGCTGCAGGACCACCGCTTCCATCTGGAGATTACCGATCCGATAGATCTGCCGCGGGATGCCGACGGGCATGTCGATATCGTCGGGGCCACGGCGCGGATCCAGGGCATCGTGGAAGGCTGGGTCCGCGAGCACCCTGACCAGTGGATCTGGTTCCACCGGCGCTGGCGTTTCGGCAAGAAGACCCGGCTTCCTGATGCGGCGCTGTCGTCTGCGTCTAGAAGCGGTTCACGGCGAACGGCGTGATCGGCAGCTCGGTACCGCCCTTCGTCACCAAATCGGCGATGATGCAACCGACGATCGGGCCAAGCGCGAAGCCGTGGGCGGAGAACCCGAAGGCGTGGAAGGCGTCCTGAGCCGCGATGCTGGGACCGATAACCGGCAGTTGGTCGGGGGTCATGCCTTCGATGCCGCACCATGTCCGGGCAATGGGGACGTTCCGCATCATCGGAAACACGTCGGAGACCGTTTGTGCGCTGATCGCCAGCTTGCGCGGATCGGGCGTTGCGACCTGCGCGTCGCGGTCGACGAAACCGCGATGACCGCCGCCGATCAGGACCGTGCCGTCATCGGTCTGCTTGAAGGAGAGCTTGCGGTTGACGACGCCGCAGACGGGTCCGAGAAACCGCGGCACGCGCTGGGTCACCATCATGGTCGGCGCTTCCATCTCCAGCGGCACCTCATCGCCGATCAGACGCGCGACCTCACTGCCCCACGCCCCGGCGCAGTTGATCAGCACATCGGCTTGCGCCCGGTTCGTGCCCGCATGCAAATGCCAGACCGAGCCCGGCCGTTCGATGCGCGAAACCGGATCGCCGATCAGAAACGCCACGCCCTCGCCCCGGGCACGCTCGTAGAACCCCCAGGTGGCGTGAAACGGGCTGGCCGAGCCCTCGTCGCGCGAAAACAGTCCGCCCTTGCAGTGTCCGGCGACATCGGGAACGAGCGCGCGGAGCGCGTTCTGTCCGAGGAGCTCTTCGTGCTCGTATCCGAGATCGGCAAGTTCGGCGACACGCGCTTCGAGCCGCGCCATGTCGGCGTCACTCTCGGCGATGCGCAGGCTGCCATTGCTGTGGTAGCGGCAGTCGGTTCCGAGAAGCTTCTCGATGTCATACCAGATCGCCAGCGAGGCGCGCGCCAGGGGGATCTCGGCGGTGTCGCGCCAGAGGCTGCGCACGCCGCCCGCGTTCACGCCCGACGCGTGCCGACCGGGGCCGTCCTTTTCGATCACCAGTACCCGGCGGCCGCGCAGGGCAAGCTGCAGCGCGCTGGAAAGGCCCTGGATGCCGGCACCGATGATGATGACGTCGTAATGGGCGACGTTGCCGTTTGCGCCCGAACTCATTGCACAACAAAGCTCTCGAGCGCGTGTTGCGAGAGCTTCTCCTCGTGGACCGTGACGCCGAGGCCTGGCGCATCGGCGATGCGTGCGTAGCCCTCGCCCAGCCGGTCCCGGAAGTCGGTGAAATCGTCCGCCATACGCAGGGTCGACATGTAGGCGTGGCCGGAGGGAATGAGTGACTTCGATACCGCACCAAGTTGCAGCAGCGCGGCCTGGGTGATGCCGAACTCCAGCATGGAATTCATGCGGTATTCGAGCCCTGCCGCATCGGCAATGGCAATTATGCGTCTTGCCTTCGTCAATCCACCGTTCTTCGACGCCTTCACGCTGAACACGTCGACGGCCTTCATGCAGGCCAGGCGCAGGGCGTCGTTTTCGGTGACGACGGATTCGTCCGCAGAAACGGCGATGCTGCTCTTCTCCCGTATCCGCTTGAGGCCTTCGAAATCCTCCGCCGCGACCGGCTGCTCGACGAGTTCGAGCATGGACGCACCAGCGCCGGCGACGAACGCCTCGCCTTCGTCCCGGGACCACCCCTGATTGGCATCGGCAACAAGGTGAATCTGGCTCGCGTATCGGTCGGAGAGTGCGGCCACGCGTGTTACCTCCGCGTCGACCGGATTGCGGCCCATCTTGGCCATGAAGCTGCGAAAGCCGAGTTTGCGCCGCTCCTCGATGACCTGCACGTCTTCCTCCGCCGACCCGCTGCCCAGCGGAAAGCTCAGGAGAATCTCATCCCGCACCTTGCCGCCGAGCAGAGCATACACCGAAACCCCGTACGCCTTGCCCGCCAGATCGAACAGAGCCATGTCGATGGCGCCCTTGGCCATCAGGTGTCCGTCGAGGCACGCATCCATCTCGCCGTCCAGCCTGCTGATCTCGCGGGGGTCCGTCCCCAGCAGAAGCGGCGCGAGGTGATCGCGGATCGCCGCGATCGTGCCCGGTACTGTGTCCGCCGTGAACGGCGGGTGCGGGTCGGCCTCACCGTAGCCGACGAGATCGCCGTCGGTCTCGACCCTGACGACCACGGCATGCGCCTCCGTGACCGTGCCGTAGACGCGGGAGAGCTTGTACGGCGTGGCCAACGGGATCGATACATGCACGCCTGTGATCCTGGTGATGCGCATGGTGCGGTCTCATCGTGCCCGATGCGGCGCATCCACAGACCCGCTTGCGACAGATCGCGTCATGACGCGACGATCTCCTCGTCGGCCTCGAGCGCGGCGAGGGCGGACAGCGGAATGGGCTTGATGGGCGTGCGAATGCGGTAATATCCCACCTCGTCCGGTGTTACGCCGCGCCGCCGCGCCATCAGCTCGGACACGGTCAGACCGCACATCCGCCCCTGGCACGGGCCCATGCCGCAGCGTGAATAGGCTTTGAGCTGGTTCGGCCCGTCGCACCCCGTCTCCATGCAGGCATGAATGTCATGGACGCGGACTTCCTCACACCGACAGACCATGGTGGCCGGGTCCTCCGGACAGACGATGTGCGCCGGCGGGCGGTACAGATGGTCCAGCAGCGGGCGAATGCGCGTCTCTCTTGCTTTCTGCGCGAAGGCGGTGGCGGCTTCCCGGTCCCGTTCCGCGTTTGACAGGGCGCCGAGCTGTGCGGTTGCCTGCAGCGCCGCGAGCCGCCCGCTCGCTTCCGCCGCGCGCGCCCCGTCGATCCCCGCGCCGTCGCCCGCAATGAAGATACCGTTGGCGCTTGTTTCGCCCCATCTGTCCACCGATGGGCGCCAGTAGCGCTGCGGCTCAAACCATTCATGGGACAGGTTGAGCAGGCGGGAAATCTGCACATTCGGGACAACGCCCTCGTGGAGCAAGACGAGATCCGCCTCGATCCGACGGGACTGGCCACCACTGTCAAAGCTGATGCCCTCAAGCGCGTCATTCCCGTGGCACCGCAGGTTTTTCACGCCCTTGTGGACCGGTATCCCGCTTGCTTTGATCGTCCGCCGCATCTCCAGCCCCTTGCCCAGGAGGTCGCGTGCGCCGAGCGCGCGCGGGAGATAACGCGCCGCCGCAAGGTAGTCCCGGGTCGTCGTCGTCTCGAGCAGTGCGGCGATCTCCGCGCCGGACTTCAGCAACTGGCAGGTGACGAGCTGCAGCAGCGGACCGCTGCCGGCGAGCACGATCCGGCCCTTGAGTGCGGCACCGTCCGCCTTCATCAGGATCTGCGCCGCGCCCGCCGTCATCACACCCGGAAGCGTCCAGCCGGGGATCGGCACGGGCCGCTCATAGGCGCCGGTGGCGATGATCAGGGACCGTGTCGTGTGCAAAAAGGACCGGTCGTCCTTCAGGTAGCCAACCGACAGAGGATCGGCCTCGGCGGTCCAAACGGTGGCGCCGCCAACATATTCGATCGGAGCGCCGTCGATCGCTTCGATCAAGGGCCTGCCGCGCCAGTAGTCGTCGCCGAGGATGTCGGTTTCACCGTCGCTCGGAGGCATGTTGCGGGCGAGAGCACGGTAGATCTGTCCGCCCGGTGAAGGCTGCTCGTCGAGCAGCACCACCTTCAGACCATGGCGCGCCGCTTCGGTGGCGGCGGAAAGGCCGGCGGGACCGGCGCCAATGACCATCACGTCAGCTTTCATCTGCGCCCTCCGCGGGTGCAGCGGCTGCCAGGGGCGGGACCTGCCGTTTCACCGCCATGCCGTCCTGCACCGGAACCATGCATGCCTGCCGGTTCGGTACGCCGTCGATCTCGACGAGGCATTCAAAGCAGATGCCCATCATGCAATAGGGTGCTCGCGGCGCACCGCTCACCGGCGTGCGGCGGGTGAAGAGCGGGCTTGCGCTGAGCAGGGCCGCCGCGACACTGTCTCCTTCACACGCCTCGATCGGGACCCCGTCAAGCGTGATGGTAAGACGCCGCGGCTGATTGTCCGCGCGCCACTCAGGCCGCCGGTTGAACATGGAACCTCTCCGGGCCGAAAGTGCTCAGTTCTGAAGGTCTTCGGTTCTCCAGAACCCATTGCGGCAGCAGTTTTGCGTGCATCGCCGCCAGCGTGACCCCGCTGTGGCAGGTTGCGACGTAAGCGCCGGGATGAGACGGCGATTCCGCGTAAACGGGACCGCCGTCGGGCGTCAGCACGCGTAACGCGCCCCAGCCGCGAACCAGCCGGAGCTGCGCCAGAAACGGAAAGGCCGCGATCGCGCGGCGTGTCATGCCCGCGAATCCCTGAACCGTCGTGCCCGTGTCGAAGCCGACATCCTCCCGGGTGGCGCCGATCATGACCGTTCCCTCGTCGGTCTGGCGCAGTCCGCTCATGGGGTAGGGGAACACGGGAGACGTGCGTTCGGTCACCAGCACCTGCCCGCGTTCGGGGCGCACCGGGACATCGAGGCCGACCATCCGCGCCAGGTGCTCCGTCCCCAGTCCCGCGGCGATAACGACCTTGTCCGCCTGGAAGATCTCTTCACCCGCGCTGACCTCGAACCCGCCGCCTGTGCGCCTGATCTCCTGGACGGCATGGCCGGCGTGGGTCGAGCCGCCGTGCCTCTTGAGTGCATCCGACATGGCGCGCAGGAGAAACAGCGGATTGACGTGACCGTCCATGGGGCTGAACGAGGCGCCGGTAACGGTGGGGCCGATCTCGGCGTTCGGGAAAAGCTCCTGAAGCTCTGTGCGATCGATGAACGCGCAGTCGTAGTTCTCGTTGCCGGCCTGCTGCTTGAAGCTGCCGATGAAACGCTTGCGCTCTTCCGCCTCCTCCTCGCCGATGCAAATGATGAGACCGCCATTGCGCCGGTAGGCGAGGTCGATGCCGGATGCCTCATGCAGCGCCTCCGCCAACGCGGTCCAGCCGTCGACCGATGCACGGCTCAGCTCGAAATAAGGCTGGTTGCCGAGCCCCTTGGTCTGCACCCAGGTCAGCCCGAAATTCCCCCGCGCCGCACGAAAGGCCGTGTCACCCTCGTCGAGGACCCGAACGCGCGCGCCGGCGCGCGCCAGGCCATAGGCAATGGCCGTGCCGACCATACCGCCTCCGATGACAATGACATCCGACTGCATTGTCCGGCCTTTCCATCCCTGCTCAGCCATGCTTCGACGCGCAAATCCGCCCTTCAAGGCATGATCGTCTTTTTCCGCCGCAGGATGAGAAGGGAACATACATCAAGTCAAATAAGATAATTTCGTAATTATATAAACTGACTTTATGCAGGGGCCGCGAAACCTCAGTCGCCGACATTGCAACGCGCCTCCAGGAACTCGCAAAACTCCGCCGCCAGCTTGCTCATCGGGCGCTCGCGCGGGGAAAGCAGCAGGCTTTGTGTTCGGATCAGGGGTCTGAACGGCCGGACCGCGACATTCCGGGCCATCTGACCGGACAGCAGGAAATGCGTCGCGACACCGACGCCCACGCCCAGTTCAACGAGTTGCCAGAGCGATTGTGCGGTACGCGCCTCGACGCGGCGCAACGGAAAGGACTTCGTCTCTTCCAGCATGCGGTCCAGATGCCGGCGCGACCGGGTTTCCGGCGGCAGGCAGATCAGGTTTTCACCGTCCAGGTCTTCCGGTCCCACGGTGCCCTTGTCGACGAGCCGATGGTTGCGCGGAAGAATGCAGACGGCCTCGTCGCTGGACAGAAGCCGGCTCTCGATCGCGGGATGATCCGCCGGTTCGCCGGTAACGCCGATATCGCACCGGTTGGTGGCGACCCAGCTCAGCACCGTCAGCCGCGGCTGCACCTCGAAATTGAGCGAGATGTTGGGCCTGTCCTTGAGGAATGAGGCGATCGCGTCGATGAGAAGGTTGCCGGCAAGCGCCGGCATGACGGCGAGGCGCACGATACCGGTCTGCATGCGCCCGATGGCAAAGGCGGCGGAAGAGATGTCTTCCAGCCCGACGAAGGCCCGCTCGATCTCCGGATACAGTGCCTCGGCCTCGCTGGTGACCACCAGGCGGCCGTGCTGCCGCCGGAACAGCTTGTAGCCGAGCTCGTGCTCGAGATTGCTGAGAAGCGTGCTGACGGCGGGTTGGGAAATGGAAAGGAATTCCGCGGCTTGCGTGATCGTCCCCGTCAGCATGATGGCGCGGAACGCCTCGATCTGTCGCCAGGTGAGTTTCATGTCCTCGTCGCCTCCACGCGCGGCAGGCTGCGGCAGCGCCAAGGAAGGCATAAAATGAGATTATGGACAATGAAAAAAATGATATTTGACTTAATAAGGTCGTTTCCGTGAGCATCACAGGTGCTGCTGCGACGGGCCGATGGCTGCCCGGCAGATTAGTGAGTATTTGGGAGGATGTTATGCGGAAATTTCTCACGCACGCGGGTACGGGCCTCGCCCTCGCGTTTTGCGTTTCTTACGGATCGATCGATGCGGTGTCGGCCGAGACGGCGGTGAATGTCGGGCTCAAGGCGAAAGACGCAACAGCGCTCGATCCGCACCTGTCGACAAAGTCGGGCGACAAGCCGATCTTTGCCCTGCTGTTCAACGGCCTTGTCCGCTTCAAACCGGGCAGCATGAGCCCGGCCAATCTCGAGCCGGACCTCGCCGAAAGCTGGGAAGTCTCCCCCGACGGCAAGGTGTGGACCTTCAAGCTGAGAAAAGGCGTGAAGTTTCATCACGGCTACGGCGAACTGACGGCGGACGACGTGGTTTATTCGCTCACGCGGGCCGGCGACCCGAAGAAGTCGTCCGTCTCGAGCGACTACAGTCAGTTCGAGAAGGTCGAGGCGGTCGATCCGCACACCGTTCGCATCACCCTGAAGACGCCTGTGCCGTCCCTGCTGGGTCTGGTCGCCAACTATCACGGCGGCAACATCGTCAGCAAAAAGGCCTCGCAAGAACTCGGCGAGGGCTTCAAGCAGAAGCCCGTCGGGACCGGTCCCTTCATGTTCAAGGATTACAAGGCGAAACAGGGCATCACGCTGGCCGCCAACCCGGACTATTTCCGCGGCAAGCCGAAGATCGACATGCTCGAATTCAAGTTCGTGCCGTCCGACAGCAGCCGCGAGCTGGCCTTCAAGAAGGGCGAGCTGGACATCTTTACCGGCAAACGCGAGGAGAAGTGGGTGCAGCGTATCGGTCAGGACGGTGACCTGACGGTCGACGTCTTCGAACCCGGCGAGCTGCGGACCCTGCACCTTAACACCAAGGTCAAGCCGCTCGACGACATCCGCGTGCGCAAGGCGATCGCCCACGCGCTCAACCGCGACGACTTTATCAAACTGGTCGGCGACAGCGTCACGCGGAAAAGCTGGTCACCGGTGCCGAACGGCTACCTGGGCCACACCAGCGACCTGCCGAAATACGAGTTCGATCTCGACAAGGCGAAAGCGCTGATGAAGGAAGCCGGTCACGAGAACGGTTTCAAGCTCAACGCGATCATCACCAAGCGCAGCGCGCTGCTGCGGCCGATGCAGGTCATTCAGGCGCAGCTCAAGAAGATCGGCATCGATCTCGAGCTCGACGTGGTGGAGCACTCCGCGTTCCATTCGCAGATCCGCAAGGACCTGAGCCCGATGGTTCTGTATGGCGCGGCGCGTTTCCCCGTTGCCGATACCTATCTGACGCAGTTCTATCACGGCAACAGCAGGGTCGGCACGCCGACCGCCGTCACCAATTTCAATCACTGCGACATGGCGGACGCCGAGATCGACAATGCGCGCAAGGAGCCGGATGCGAACAAGCAGAAGGAGCTCTGGGCTGCGGCGCAACGCAAGCTGATGGAGAACGTGTGTTCGATCCCGCTGTTCGAGCAACTTCAGGTCTGGGCGCGGCGCAACTCGGTCGACTACGGCTACACGCTTGAGGGGGCGTTGAGCCTCGGACCGTTGTTCACCGAAGCGTCGGCCAAGAAGTAATCCTCCCGCCTATCCTGTCGGGCATGCATCGGCATGTCCGGCGGGATAGGATGATATCGGACGCCCTTATCCGACAGCAGATGGCCGGAGCCTTTGGATCAAAGAGGCTCTAAGCGCCCCGCGAAAGGCGGATCAGGTGTTACGGTATACGCTCAAACGTCTCGGCTCCACGATTCCGACCCTGATCGCCGTTCTCACGGTCATCTTCGTGATCATCCGGATCGCGCCGGGAGACCCGGCCATCGCCATCCTCGGCGACAATGCGAGCCAGCAGGCGATCGACGCCCTGCGCGAACGGCTTGGCCTGAACGAACCGCTCATCGAGCAGTACTGGTTCTTTCTCTCCGACGCGCTGACCGGCAATCTCGGCAACTCGCTGGTGAGCGGGCGTTCCGTTCTCAATGAAGTGCTCGAGGTCCTGCCCCATACGCTCGACCTGACCATCGCCTCGATCATCATTGGCGTCATCCTCGGCATTCCCGTCGGTATCCTGGCGGCGGTCTACCGCAACGGCCCGATCGATTACGTGGCGCGGGTCACCTCGCTGCTGGGCCTGAGCTTTCCCTCGTTCTACACGGCGATCCTGCTCATTCTCGCTTTCGCCATTCATTTCCCGTGGTTCCCGGTCATCAGCAACGCCAACCTCTCCGATCCCGGCGATCGGCTCTACAACCTGGTGCTCCCGGCTCTCAGCCTCGGACTGATCATGGTGGCCTATGTGGCGCGGACGACCCGCGCCTCGATGATCGAGGCGCTCGGCGCCGACTATATCCGCACAGCGCGGGCCAAGGGTGCGCCCGCGCTCGTCGTGATCGCCCGGCACGGGTTCCGGAACGCGATCATTCCGGTCATCACCGTCATCGGTCTCTATCTCGGCATATTGATCGGCAACTCGGTCATCATCGAGATCGTCTTCAACCGTCCAGGTCTCGGCAAGCTGATCGTCGGCGCCCTTGAACAGCGCGACTACACCATGCTGCAGGGCCTGATGGTGATCTATGCCTTCTTCATCGTGCTCACCAACCTCGTGACGGACCTCGCCTACGGCATGAGCGATCCGCGGGTGAAGTACCAATGAGCGTCGCAACCCAGACACCGCAAGAGCGCAGCGGCGTGTCGCGCGCGCTTACCGAGCTCTATCACGTCTTCAACACCAACAAGACGTCGTGGGTCGGGCTGGTCATCTTTCTCATCGTCGCCGTGCTGGCGCTGCTGGCGCCGTGGATCGCGCCGCACGATCCGCTGGAGCAGAACATTGTCGACGCCCTGCAGCCGCCCTCGGATACCTACTGGCTCGGCACCGACAGCTTCGGGCGGGACGTCTGGTCGCGCATTCTCTGGGGCGGACGCATCTCGCTGTTCGTCAGCGTGATGTCGATCGGCATCGCCATGGTGATCGGCGGCGCGCTCGGCATCATCGCCGGTTACAAGGGCGGACGCATCGACCAGATCATCATGCGCTGCATGGACGTGCTGTTGTCCTTCCCGACGCTGGTCATGGGGCTTCTGGTGGTCGCCGTCCTCGGCGCCAACCTGACCAATCTCATCATCGCCATCGCGCTCACCGTCGTGCCGAAGTTCGCGCGCATTGCCCGCGCGCCGACCGTCGCGGTCAAGGAGCAGGACTATATCGAGGCCTGCCGTGCGCTGGGGTATTCGGACACGCGGATCATGTTCGTGCACATTCTCCCCAATGTGGTCGGCGAAGTGCTCGTGCTGGCGTCGCTGTGGACGGCGACGGCGGTGCGGATCGAGGCCTATCTCAGCTTCATCGGGCTCGGGGTCAAACCGCCGACGCCGACCTGGGGCGGCATGATCCGGCAGGGGTTCGAGTACATCCTCGATGCGCCCTGGATGTGCATCTATACCGGCCTTGCGGTGCTGATCCTGGTGTTCTCGCTCAACCTGCTCGGCGACGGTCTGCGCGATGCGATCGACCCGAAATTGCGCAACGAGTAGGACCCGGCCATGGCGCAACCAATCATTTCCATTCGCAACCTGACCACCGCGTTCAAGTTGCGCTCGGGGTGGTTTCCCGCCGTGCGCGATGTGTCTCTGGACGTGGAACGCAACGAGACCCTGTGCCTGGTGGGCGAATCGGGGTGCGGCAAGAGCATCACGGCCATGTCGGCCATGGGGCTGATGCGCACGGTCAAGGGCTGCCGCGTCACCGGAGAGGTCTGGTTTGAGGATTTCGACCTCACAACGCTCGATGAGCGCGCCATGCGCACGATCCGGGGCAACCGGCTCGCCATGATCTTCCAGGAGCCGATGACGTCGCTCAATCCCGTGTTGCCGATCGGACAACAGGTCGGCGAGCCGCTCATGTTCCACCGCGGCATGACCCGCCACGAGGCGGACGAGGAGGCTGTGCGCCTGCTCGAGCTCGTGAAGATTCCCGATGCGCGGCGACGGCTCAACCAGTACCCGCACCAGTTTTCCGGCGGCATGCGCCAGCGCGTCATGATCGCCATGGCGCTCGCCTGTGGCCCCGATGTGCTGTTTGCCGACGAACCGACCACCGCGCTCGACGTCACCATCCAGTCGCAGGTTCTGGCGCTGCTCAACGAGATCCGAGAGGAGCACGCCTTCGCGCTGGTGCTGATCACCCATGACATGGGCGTCGTCGCAACCGTCGCCGACCGCGTCGCCGTCATGTATGCGGGTGAGATCGTCGAACTGGCGAGGACCTCGGTCCTCTTCAAATCGCCGCGCCATCCCTATACGGAGGCCCTGCTCAAGGCGATCCCGCGGTCCGACCAGGACACCAAGGACCTGCGTGCAATCGAAGGGCAGGTACCGCCGATCTACGACATGCCGCCCGCGTGCCGCTTCGCGCCGCGCTGCGATCTGCGCGAGGAGATCTGCACCCAGGAGCACCCGGACCTGCTCACGCGCGGGCGCGGTGGTGGCAAGGCGCACCTGACCCGGTGCCACGTGCGCAACCGCGTCTCGAGACGGAGCGCGGCATGAGCGCGGCACCGATCCTCGAAGTCCGGGACCTGAGAAAGGTCTTCACGTCCAAGCGCGGGTTTCCCAATCCGCAGACCGTTCACGTGCAGGCGATCGACCATGTGAGCTTTGCCGTCCGGCCGGGGGAATCCTTCGGTCTCGTGGGCGAGTCCGGATGCGGCAAATCCACCGTCGGGCGCTGCACGCTGCAGCTCATCCCACCGACGAGCGGCGAGGTTTTCTACAAGGGCCAGTCGATCACCCAGGCGAACCGCCGCGACCTGAACCGGCTGCGCCAGGAAATCCAGATCATCTTTCAGGATCCCTATTCCTCGCTCAATCCGCGCCTGTCCGTGGCGCGCATGCTGTCGGAACCGTTGCGGGTTCACGGCGTCTGCGGCAAAGCCGAGGCGCGCGAGCGGGTTCGCGAAACCCTGAACGATGTCGGCCTGCCGGCCGACGCGTACTGGAAATTCCCGCACGAGTTCTCCGGCGGCCAGCGCCAGCGTCTGGCCATCGCCCGGGCGCTGATCCTGAATCCCGACCTCATCGTTGCCGACGAGCCCGTCTCCGCGCTCGATGTCTCGATCCAGGCCCAGATCATTCTGAAACTGAAGGACCTCAAGGCCAGCCGGGATCTGAGCTTCGTGTTCATCAGCCACGATCTCGGCATCGTCCGTTACTTCTGCGAGCGCATCGCGGTGATGTATCTCGGGCGGCTCGTCGAGCTCGGCCCGGTGCCCGACATCTTCGAGAACCCGCGCCACCCCTACACCCAGGCCCTGCGCGACGCCTCACCCGTTCCCGATCCGGCGAAGAAGATCACCTTCCGCAAGCTGGAAGGTGAGGTGCCGTCGCCGATCGATCCGCCGTCGGGCTGCCATTTTCATCCGCGCTGTCCGAAATGCACCGCCGTCTGCCGCGATCAGGTCCCGGAATGGCGGGAGATCGCGCCGGAACGCTACATCGCCTGCCATCATCCGGACTAGGAGAGGGACTCAAGGAACGCCATACGCTCCTTGCCGGCGCTGAGGATGAACGCGGTGTCGCCGCCGCCCTGACAGAACCGGACACCCATCCTGATGTACTTCTCCATCAGCGCGTGATCATAGACGCCGCCCATGCCGGCGTGTTTGCCGTGTTTCTCGCACGCGGCGATCACCTTCTCGTAGGCATCGACCATGCGCTCATGTCCGAGCTCGCCCGGAATGCCCATGGTCGCGGAGAGATCGTTGCTGCCGATGAGCAGACTGTCGACGCCGGGGACGGCGGCAAGGGCGTCCACATTCTCCAGCGCCTCGGGCGTCTCGACCATCACGGCGATGAACGTGGTTTCGTTGAGCACTTCAATGGCCTGCGATGCGGGCATTGCCTCGAAACCGAGCTGCGGGGCGGGGGCGGTCATGGAGCGCGCGCCCATGGGCGGGAACTTGCAGTTGTGAACCACCCGGGCGGCCTGTTCGGGCGTATCGACGTGTGGCACGATCACCCCCATGGCGCCGCCATCCAGCACGCGTGTCGCGTGAAACGACTCATGCCCCGTGACACGTACGATCGGCGTGATACCGAGCGGCAGCGCCGCCAGGCAGACGGCGGAGATGGTGTCGAAGTCCATGGTGCTGTGCTCGGCGTCGATGAACAGCCAGTCGAAGCCGCAGGCCTTGGCAATCCCCGGCGTGGCGACCGTACGCGTGAGCGAAACGTTGAACGAATAGGCCGGCTTGCCGGCCTCCAGCTTGGTTTTCATGGTGTTTTCGATGACGGGCATGATGCGGCTCCTGGTCCGTGCAAGGCGATTGAGAACGGGGCCTCGGGTCGAGGCGAAATGGCGGGATAACCTGATCGTTCAGGCCCGTATCATTCAGCTTCCGCGGCGATGCGCAAGTGTGATGTGCCGCCGGGCGGGGCGATTGGATCGAAAAGGCTCTAACGGATCGGCGGCAGGGCAATGAAGGGATAGCGCGCCTTGGCCTTGGTCTGCACGGCCCCGGCCTTGCGCACATAGCGCCGGTCGTCGTCGGGCCGCAGCTTGAACGCCCAGGTGGGTTCGCCCTCGGTGACCTTCTGGATGAAGAGCCGATCCGCCTGGCTCTGCAGCACGCGGGTGTTGATCTCCTGCGGGTCCCAGTCCGCGAGCAATGCCGAACGCAACGCGTCGCGGATTTCGGCATAGGCCGCGTCCTCCGCCAGATTGGTCAACTCATCAGGATCCGCCTCAAGGTCGTAGAGCAGGTCCGGGTGTCCGTGCGTGTAGATCAGCTTGTGCGTCCCGTGGCGGATCATGCGACAGGGCGCGCAGGCGCCCTCGCCGGTGTATTCCGAGATGACGGTATCGTCCCAGCCGGACCCGTCGCCCTCGAGAAGCGGGACGAGGCTGTTGCCGTCGAGTTTGCCTGTGGGCGACCAGTCCTGGCCGCCGGATGCGATATCCATCGCCGTCGGCAGGATGTCCGCGAGCGAAACACATTGGTTCACGCGCGCCGGCTTGTAACGGGACGGGCAGGAGACAATGAAGGGAACGCGAGCGGAGTGCTCGTAGAAATACTGCTTGTACCAGCCGCCGCGCTCACCGAGCATCTCACCGTGGTCGGCGGTGAACACGACAACCGTGTCGTCGGCGAGCCCCACCTCTTCAAGCGTGTTCATGAGACGCCCGACCTTGTCGTCACAATAGCTGATCATGCCGTAATAGGCGTGGCGTGCGTTGCGCACATGCTCGTCGCTCACCTCGTCGAGATCGCCGCCATGGGCGTAGAACAGCCAGCGGCTCATCTCGTCGAGCTCATTGTCGCCGATCCGCGGCACCTTCGGCATGTCGATGTCGTCGTGGTTGTAGCGGTCCCAGTACTCCTTGCGGGTGATGAAGGGCGAGTGGGGATGGGTGAACGAGATCATCAGGAAGAACGGGTGGTTCTCGGAAAAGCGGACCAGGTCGTAGAGCTTCTGATGCGCGAAGAACTCGACCTCATCGTCGTAATCGATCTGCAGGGAACGCACGCATGTCCCGGAATCGACAACTGCCCGCATATTGATGCCGGTCGGCCGGTTCTGCGGCCCTTCCGTCCAGTCCGGCGTCCAGGCGAAATTCGACGGATAGACGTCGGTCACCAGGCGCTGCTCGAACCCGTGCATCTGGTCGGGCCCGATGAAGTGCATCTTGCCGCACAGCGTCGCGGAATATCCTCTCGAGCGCAGATAATGCGCGATCGTCGGGGTGGCGCAGGAAAAGTCGGTGGCGTTGTCCCAGACCTCGATCGCGTTCGCGTAGCGGCCGGCCATGAAGGAGGCGCGGGACGGAACGCACAGGGGAAAATTGGTGTAGCCGTTCTCGAACAGCACGCCGTTCCCGGCGAGGGCATCGATGTTCGGCGATTTGGCAACCGGGTGCCCGTAGCAGGACAGGAACTGCGGAGCCATCTGATCGAACATGATGACCAGGATATTGGGTGATCGCTCTGGCATGGGACGAACCTGTGAGGGGGTTTGACGGTTCTCGGAATTGGCGGGGCGGGAACGGCGAACCGTCCCGCCCGCGCTCAAGTTATTTGCCGATCGTGATCCCGAGCTTCGTGACCACGTCCTTGAACGTCATGTACTGGTTTTCGACAAAGGCCTTGGTCTCGGCCGGCGATCTGATGTCCGGAACCGAACCGAGCTGCTTCGTGAACTTCACCCACGCCTTGTCGGTCTTCAGCTTGTCGAGGGTATCGACCCATTTGGCGACGACGGGATCGGGGAGCTTCGGCGGCCCGTAGATCGCGCTCCAGCCGATGATCGCTTCCATCTTCGGGTACTTCAGTTCGGCCACCGTGGGCACGTCCTTGATGCTGTCCACGCGCTTGTCGGTCGTGACCGCAAGGGCGCGCAACTGCCCGGATTCGATGGCGCCGATCACGCCGGAGAGGTTCTGCCACATGAAATCGACATGGCCGCCGACGATCGCCGCGCGGGCCTTGCCGCCGCCCTTGTAGGGAATGTGCCTGAGCTGCTTGGGGTCGATGCCCATGCTGTCGGCCATGACCATCGCCGCGATGTGCAGCAGGGTTCCGACGCCGGCGGACCCGTAGGACAGCTTCTTGCCGTCCTTCAGCGCCTTCTCGAAGTCCGCGAACGTCTTGATGTCGGACTTGCCGTTGACGACGAGAACGAACGGATTGCGCTCGAGCAGACCGAGCATGGAGAACTGGTCCCACTTGTAGGGGATGTTCGGATTGATCGCCGGCACGCCGGCCTGCGAGCCGACGCGGGCCAGCAGCAGGGTGTATCCGTTCGGCCTGGAGCGAACCACGTAGAACGAGCCGGTGACGCCGGCCGCGCCGGTCTTGTTCACGACAAGCAGCGGCTGGCCGAGATAGGTCGAGGCTGTGCTTGCGACCGTACGGGCGGCGAGGTCCGCCGCGCCGCCGGGCCCATAGGGCGAGACCAGCGTGATCGGTTTGGTTGGATAGTCGGCGGCCTTGGCCGGACCGAGCGAAAAGGCGAGCAGAGAGAATACCGCGACGCCGAAAAGGAATCTCGTAACGCTACTCATCGGAGAGCCTCCCTTCATACATGTATTGGCGACAGCAGCGATCCCGACTGCTGGCGAAAATTAGGTTGACTCATGATTAATCTTTTGGCAACAATTAATTTCATGAGTCATGCAATTAATTAGAACCGGACCCGATGCCCACAACCTTCGCCCCGACCGATATCCGCCGCCGCAACCGCGATGTCGTGCTTCGTCACATCGTTTCAAGCGAATCGACCTCGCGCGCCCGCATCGCGGACGAAACCGGCCTGAACCAGGCGGCGGTCTGGCGCATCACCCGTGAACTGGTCGATGCGGGTCTGGTCGTCGAAGGGTCGCCGATCGAGGTGAAAGGTCAGGTCGGTCGGCGCAATATCCAGCTCACGCTCAACAACGACGGGGCCTATGTTCTGGGCATCGCATTGGGCGGCAATGCACGTTCCATCGCAATCGCCAACACGTCAGGGCAGATTATTGCCCGCAAGCGGCTGCGCTCCGTTCGGCTCGACAATCCCTACCGGGTCCTGAGCAACATCGCGACCCACGTGACCCAACTCATCGAAAACTGCGGCATCGACCGCTCGCGCCTGCTGGGTGCGGGCGTCGCGGCGGCGGGCCAGGTTGACCACCAAAACGGAAGTCTGGTCCGATCCGACACTCTCGGCGAGAATTGGAGCAACATTCCCGTCGGGCAGATTCTGTCGGGTCAACTTGGCCTGCCCCACCGCGTCGAGTCCCGCCCCAACGCGCTTCTGCTCGCGGAGCTCTGGAACGGTCAGGCCGTCGGGGTGGAAAGCGCATATCTGCTGAACAGCAGTTTGGGATTCGGTGGCAGCCAGTTCGTCAACGGTGCACTCGTGCGGCCCGGACCGGGCCACGTCGAGCGCGTTCTGCACCACGTGGTGCCGGGGGAGGACCGGCGGTGCTACTGCGGCCGCAAGGGGTGTCTCGAGGCTGTGGCGTCGGGGTGGTGGATCCTGGATGCGGTTGGCGATCTGGTGAAATCGGATGCAGCGGTGAAGTCCTTTTCCGGCGAGGACAAGGGCGCACAGCTCATCGCTCTCGCGGAACTTGCCGCCTCCGGCAACAGCACCGTCAAGGCCGCCTTCCGCGAAGCCGGCGGGCGACTTGGCCATGCGGTCGCCAGCATTCTGACCATCGCAAATCCCCAGGCCGTCATTCTGGCGGGCATCGTCGGCCGTCAGCCCGATTACGTCGAAGGCGTGCGCGACACGTTGGCGGAGCTGCACTGCGACCGGGAGACGTTTCCGCTCCACGTCAGCGGTGTGACCAGCGACGACGCCGCCATCTGGCTCGGCCTCGACGAGTTCGTCTATTCGCGAAATCTGGATATCGAGAGGTTGCGCGTGGCCTGAGACTCCACTTCGCGCCAGGGAGGGGCGCCGAGATGGAAAACCGTATCGATCTGATTGCCGGCACCGTGTTGTGCCTTGTAGGCGTGCTTGGCGTCGCCGTCCTGGTTCCGGTTGGAATCCAGGAGCCGGAGACCGTTGATTTCGCCGCGCTGTCCCCTGCCTTCTGGCCGCGCCTCGTCTGCATCGGGCTTGGTGTCATGGGCGCTTTCATCGCCGTTGCCGCCTATCTGAACCGAAACCAGCCCGGCGAAAGCGACGCGGGCGAGCCGAGCCAGTTCTCCTTGCCGGTCGTTGTCCTGCGCGTTGCGCTGGCGCTGGGGATGATGTTCGCCGGATATTTCATGCTGGAGCCGCTGGGCTTCGTCATAACCGGGGCACTCCTTCTGCTCGCCTTCATGATCTTCGCCGGCGAACGCAGTCCGGTCATCTTGCTGCCTGTGGCCGCCGGCGTCCCGCTGTTCCTCTATTTCTTTTTCACCGTGGTCGCCAACATCCCGATCCCGAACGGGATCCTTGAGCCGATCATGGGCGGGGGGTGATTGCCATGTGGGAAACCATCGTCAGCGCATTCGCGATTTTCGCAACGGTCGACAACGCGCTTGCCCTGTTCATCGGCGTTGTGGTCGGCACGATCGTGGGTGCGATCCCGGGCATGACCACCCCAATGGCGGTGGCGCTGACCTTGCCGTTCACCTTCACCCTGCCGCCCGTCACCGGGATTCTGCTGCTGCTCGGCGTGTACAAGGGCGGCATCTATGGCGGTTCGATCACCGCAATTCTGATCAATGCGCCCGGCACGCCCGCCGCGTCCTGCACGGTGCTCGACGGTTACCCGATGACGCGCAAGGGAGAGGCGCGCCGTGCGCTCGACATGGCGCTCTATGCCTCCTGCGTGGCCGATTTCATTTCCAACATCTCGCTCATTCTGTTTGCCGGCGTTCTGGCGACCTTCGCATTGCGTTTCGGACCGCCGGAGTTCTTCACCCTGATCATGTTCGCGCTGACCATTATTGCCGGCGTCTCCGGCGACAAGCTTCTCAAGGGCCTGAGCTCGGCGTGCCTTGGTCTTATGCTCTCGGTCGTCGGGCTCGACCTGGTTTACTCGACGCCGCGCTTCACATTCGGCAATTTCGACCTGATGAGCGGGCTCACATTCATCCCCGTGCTGATCGGCCTGTTCGCCATCCCCGAAATCATCAATTTCTACACGAGGGGCGAGACCAACCTCGTCCACGGCAAGCTCGCCGGCGTCGGCGCCACGTGGGCCGACTTCAAGGCCTGCCTCAAGTCGATCATCCGCGGCAGCTTCATCGGCGTGGTGCTCGGCGCCATCCCCGGCATCGGCGGTGCGCCGTCGGCCTTCCTGTCCTACAGCGAGGCGAAACGGACCTCACCGAAGAAGGACAATTTCGGCAAGGGCGAGATCGAAGGCGTCGCCGCGGCGGAGGCCGGCAACAACGGCGTGGCCGGGTCCACGCTCATCCCGCTGCTGGCGCTCGGCGTTCCCGGCGACATCATCACCGCCATCATCCTCGGCGCGTTCATGATCCACGGGCTGCGCCCGGGACCGCTGATGTTCCAGGAGAACATCAACCTGATCTACGCGCTGTTCATGGGCATCATGCTCAGCTCCGCTTACCTGTTTATCGTCGGCAAGGCATCGATCCGCATCATCAGCCGGATCGCCGACGTGCCGCACCGCATTCTCTATCCGGTCGTCCTTGTGCTCTGCGTTTTCGGCGCCTACGCGGTCAACAACACGATCTTCGACGTGCTGGTGATGTTCATCATGGGCGTGGTCGGCTTCACCATGCTGAAGCTCGAGATCCCGGCGGCGCCATTTCTCATTGCGTTCATTCTCGGGCCCCTGCTTGAGGACAATTTCCGGCAGTCCCTGCTGTTGTCCGAGGGCGATCCGTCGGTCTTCTTCAGAAGCGCGATCTGCTGGGTCTTCTGGGGGCTGACGATGCTTGTTATTGCATTCGTGGCCTATCAGAGGGCAAAAGGGAGAACGCCCGCGCTTGCTCAAGAGTAATTCTCGTTTCCCAAATGACATCTCCAGACCAAGAAGACCCGCTTTTCACCTTCGCCATCGTCACCGACACCCATATCCGGCCTCCCGGCGGCGACGACTCCTCCCCGTTTCCTGTGAACGACCTGGCCAACGGCCGCGCGCGTTACGCCATTGCCGCCATCGCCAGACACGCACCCGAATTCACCGTTCATCTCGGCGACATGGTGCATCCGCTGCCGCACCTGCCGACCTACGGGCCGGCGGCCGAGGAAGCTCTCTCGATTTTCGATCCCTTGCTCGAACAGATGTATTTCGTGCCGGGCAATCATGACATCGGGGACAAGCCGATGGCCGGCGCGCCCGCCGGCGCGGTCGACGCGGAAAGCGCCGAGCTCTACAAAAAGTACTTCCGTTCGGCGACATACAGCTTCGACCACAATGGCCTGCACGTGGTGGTGATGAACTCCTCGCTGGTCAATTCCGCGACCGATCTGGAGGAACAACAGCGCAAGTGGCTCGAAGCCGATCTTGCGGCGCACCGCGGCGAGCGGACGTTTCTGTTCACCCACTATCCGCCGTTCATCGACACCGTCGACGAGCCTGTTCATTACGACAATTACGACGAGCCGGGCCGCGCCTGGCTGCTGGATCTGGTCCAGGCGTGCGGCGTCGAAGCCGTGTTCTCGGGCCATGTCCACCAGTTCTTTTTCAATCGCGTCGGCGAGACGAGGCTCTATTGCCTGCCGCCGACGAGCTTCACCCGTCAGGACTACTCCGAACTGTACGAGATCGGTCCGGGCGCGGAATTCGGCCGCAACGACATCGGCAAGTTCAGCTTCGCGTTGGTCGACGTGTTTCCATCCGGCCACCGCGTGCGCGTTATCCCGACCGAAGGACGCACGCTTGGCTCCGGCGATACGCTCGAGTTTCCTGACCCCGTGTCGGCGGTACCCGAGCCCGAATACATGACGGTTCATTTGCGCCATGCCTGGGCGCGGGCCACGGACATGCCCTATAACGGGCCGATGGAGGAGTTCGCGCGAAAGCGCGCGCGCGACGACTACGTGCTGCTGCGGCTGTGGCAGATGGGGATTTCGCAGGTCCGCACGCCGTTGCGCGACCTCACCGACGCGGAATACGGCCCACGTGTGCACGACTATCACGCGGCCGGGATTCGCTTCACGTTCTTCTGTTCCGGCGTCGCGACGGCCCCGGCCTGGGAAGCGTGCAAGGCGAACGTTGCGCTGATCGATGCGGTCGAGTTCGTCTCCAACACCAGCGATCTGTCCGACATGGCCGAAGACCTGGCGAGGTTCGATGCCGCAGGCGGTCCGCCCGTGCATCTGGGGAAGTTCCATTCTTCGGCGCATGAACCGCGGCAGGGCTCGAAATTCGCCCACAGCGTCAGCTTCGGCTTCAAGTGGGAGGACCGCGATGCCGTGAGCGGTGCGCTGCGCGACGCGGACCGGAACGGCGTGATCAAGGCGGTCGCATTTCAGGTCAACATGGGGGACGATTTGCTCGAACGCCTCCCCGCTATGAACGAATGGGCGAAGCAGACCGGTCTCGCCGCCGTCGCCGTCATCCGCCTGGCCGACGTCAATCCGGCGGAGGCGAACTTTGACGACGATGCGATCCTGGCGCGCGTGCGGGATGCGACTGCGGTCGCCGGCCCGCTCGAACACGTTTCGCTGCAACTCGACACCTACGCCGATATCGACCGCGGCTATCACCCGAGGCACGGGCTTCTCGACGGGCGGTCGAACTTCCGGCCTGCCGGCCGGTTCCTCGCCTTGCGTTGATCAGGTTTGGGCGGGTGCGCCGATGCCGCCGCCGCCCGGCAGCTCCAGCACCAGCCGTTCGCCGCCCGGCACGATCTGCTTGCCCTTGCCCTTGAGCTTTTGTCCTCCGGCGAGCGATACCGCACCCGGCGCCCCGTTCTCTCCGCCGCCGCGCCCGCGGGCCGGATGGTCGATCCGGTCGAACAGGGCGTAGACGGCAAAGGGCGCGCCGGTCGCGCTCTCGATCTCGATGACCTGGCCGTCGCCGCCGCGATGGCGCCCGGCACCACCGGAGCCGATCCGGTACTCCTTGCGCGTGAAAATCAGCGGCGCGACGGACTCGGTGATCTCCACCGGCGTGTTGCGCACGCCGGACGGATAGGCGGTCGCGGACAGCCCGTCTCTTGTCGGGCGCGCGCCGGTTCCCCCGGCATGAAAGATCGTGACCGAGAAGGGCGGCGCGTTGCCGTATTCGTAGTTTTCGACCAGCCCGTGCCCGCCTGTGAGCATGGGGTTCCACAGGCTCGAGCTGCCTTCGGCAGGCACCTGGCCCGGCAAGGCCTTGTCGAGACAGCCGAGCATCACATCGGGAAGCATCTGTCCGATCACATGGCGGACGGCGACGGCGCACGGTCGCGGCGCATTGACGATCGAGCCTTCCGGCGCGTTCACGCGGATCGGCGCGAGGGAACCGGTATTGTTGGGCACGCGCGCGCCAACGATGCAGCGGATCCCGAACGAGGCATAGGCAACCGTGTACGTGTAAGGCACGTTGATGCCGTAGGCGGAGGCGCGCGATGTCCCGCTGAAATCGACGTCGATGCCGTCATGGCCGACCGTTACTTTGGCGCGCAGTTCGACCGGCTTGTCGTAGCCGTCGACGGTCATCTCGTTCTCGTATGTGCCGGGCGGAAGCCGCCGGATTTCCGCCAGCATGGCCTCGCGCGAAGCCTCGATGATGTGATCGCTGACCTCGTCGAGGCCGTCAATGTCGAACTCCCGCATGGTCTCGAGCAGCCGCCGTCCACCCACCTCGTTGCACGCGGCGAGCGAATAGAGGTCGCCGACGACCTGGAGTGGCTCGCGGACATTGGCGCGGACGATCTCGAACACGTCTTCGTTTGCTTCCCCTGCCCTGAACAGCGGCAGGATCGGGATGCAGATGCCTTCCTCGAACACCTGTCCGGCATCGGGCGAAAACCCGCGCCCGCCGATGTCGACCACATGGACCGTGGAGGCGAACAGCGCGATCGGCCTGCCGTCGAGAAACACCGGTGACACCACGGTGAAATCGAAAAGATGACCGGTTCCGAGCCACGGATCGTTGGTGACGTAAACGTCGCCCTCGGCCATGGTCTCGACCGGGTACTTCTCAAGAAAGAACGTGACCGACGCCGCCATGGCGTTGACGTGGCCGGGCGTGCCGGTGACCGCCTGGGCGAGCATTCGCCCTTTCAGGTCGAACACGCCGGCGGACAGATCTCCCGCCTCGCGCACGGTCGTCGACAGCGCGGTCCGGATCAGAACCTGCGCCTGTTCCTCGACGACCGCCAGCAGCCGGTTCCAGATCAGTTGCATCCTCAGTTCGCTCGCGGCGGCGGGCCGGACCTTTGCGCCATGGGAGTCTTCGCGTACCAGGACGAGATCGTTGCGGGCGTTCACGGTCGCGCCGAAACCGTCCGGAACGAGGGACGATGTCTGCGGTTCGGCGATGATGGCGGGTCCGGGTAAACGGGTCGCCGGGCCGAGGCCTGCGCGATCGAAAACCGGAACGGTATCCGCCGCGCTCGCATTCGGCAGATAGACCGGCCGCTCGGCGTGCGATTCGGGCGCGGCGGCGTCTCCGGACGTATGGCCAAGCGCGGAAACCGGTGCTTTCTGCTCGCTCAGGGACAGTGTCCAGGTCAGGATTTCGATGTCCAGGCCCGGAACCGTGCGCCCGAAATAGGCGGTGTATTCCTGCTCAAAGGTGGCGCGCAGTGTCTCATCGTCTTGCCCCGTGAGCGGACGGACAGGCAATTCGAGCTTGATCTCGTGACCCTGGCCCACGTAACGGGCAAACGCGAACCGATGCTCATCAAGGCGCGCCCCGGCGACCGCCGACGTCACGACGCCGAGCGCTTCCGCGTTCATGGCGTCGAATGTCGCGTTGAGCCCGTCATGGTCGAACTGCGACAGGCGCATATAGCGACTGCGGACCACCTCGTAAGACACGGGCGCAAGCAGGAAACCGACCGCCGATCCCACGCTTGCGTCGGCGGGAACGACGATGCGGTCGATCCCGAGCTTGTCGGCAATGGCCGTCGCATGCAGCGGGGCCGCGCCGCCGAACGCGATCATGGTGCGCCCGCCGAGTTCCTTGCCGCGCTCCGCGGCATGGACCTTGGCCGCGTTCGCCATGTTCTCGTTGACGATCTCGATAACGCCCGCGGCGGAGCTGACGGCATCCTTCCCGAGCGGTTCACCCACATGCGCGTCGAGTGCGCGGGCCGCGGCGCCCGGGTCGAGCTGCATCTGGCCGGACGCGAAACTCTCCGCATCGATGCGGCCGAGGGCGAGGTTGGCGTCGGTGACGGTCGGGCGATCACCGCCCCTGCCGTAACATGCGGGGCCCGGCTCCGCGCCCGCACTCTCCGGGCCGACGGTGATCCTTTTCAGCACGTCGACGGCAGCGATCGATCCGCCGCCGGCGCCGATCTCCACCATCTCGACAACCGGAATCTTCACCGGCATGCCGCTGCCTTTCATGAAGCGGTGCGCACGGTCGACCTCGAAGACGCGGGAGAGCAGCGGTTCGCCGTCATCGATCAGGCATATCTTCGCCGTCGTGCCGCCCATGTCGAACGAGATCACCCGGTCCTCCCCGAGCAGCCGCGACAGGTGCGAAGCGAGAATGGCGCCGCCTGCGGGGCCCGATTCCATCAGCCTCACCGGGAACGCCGCCGCCGTCTCGATGGTGACCAGCCCGCCCGCGGACGTCATCAGCAGACAGGGGGCGTCAAAACCCTCGGCCTCGAGGCGGGATTGCAGGTCGGTCAGGTAGGTCGAAACGATGGGTTGCACGTATGCATTTGCACAGGTGGTCGTCTGACGCTCATATTCGCGGATTTCCGGGCAGACTTCGCTCGCCAGCGTGACCGGAAGGTCGGGCCGGGCCGCGCGCAGGATTTCGGCGATGCGGATCTCGTGGGCCGGATTGGCGTAGGCGTGGAGCAAGCCGATGGCCACGCTTTCAACGCCGTCCGCGTCGAGCCTTGGGATGAGCGCCTCGACGCTTGCCTCATCGAGCCGCGTCAGCACGTTACCTTGCCAGTTCATCCGCTCCGTGACCGGCCAGCGCAGGTCGCGCGGCACCAGCGGCGGAAGCCGGTCGGCGTTGATGTCGTACTGGTCGAAGCGGTTCTCATAGGCGATTTCGAGCGAGTCGCGGTGACCTTCGGTGACGATGAGTGCCGTTTTGGCACCGGAGCGCTCGATCAGGGCGTTGGTCGCAAGCGTCGTGCCGTGGATGATCATATCGATATCGCCGGGCGCGGTCGCGGTCTCGGCGAGGACGAGCCGAACGCCTTCCATGAACCCTTGAGCGGGTGCGGAGCTGGTGGTCAGCACCTTCGCCGTGGCGTGCGTGCCTTCGCCTTCCAGAACCACGTCGGTGAAGGTCCCGCCGATATCGACGGCAAGTCTCGTGCGTGCGGTTGTCATCTTGTTTCCGCCCGTTTCCTGCAGGCTTCACACTTAGTGCGGCGTGGGGAAAAAAGAAACGCCGGACCGCATGGGCTGCGGCCCGACGTCGATCTTGTGTTGGATACCGTTGCTACATCTTGGCTTTTTCGGCCCAAGTCGGCATCGGATACACCACATCGCAGGCGGCGAACTCAAACGGATAGACCGTGCAGTATTTGCCACCCTGCGCCTGCATCAGAATTCCGCGCGTGAGTTCGTTCTGGCCGTTTGGCGCGAACTTGATGCCCTTGTAGGGCACGATAAGCTGGCTGCCCGGGATATTGGTTTCGGTCAGCGCTTTGCGAATTGCCTCCGGATCGGTCGATCCGGCGCGATTTATGGCATCTGCCAACGCAATGAATCCGGTGAAGGCGCGCGCCGGAACGTCCGAGAGATCACGCCCGCCGGAGTGCTTCTTGAACAGCTCGTTGACCTTGCCGATCAGCGGAATGCGCTTGGCGAGGTCGGTGTTGAACGGCGAGCGGGTGATGACGCCGTCGGCGTCCTTGCCCATGGTCTTGAGGAAGCTCGGATCGGTATAGCCGGCGTTCTGGGCAACCAGCAGCGCCGGATTGTAGTCGAGTTCCTTGGCGGTCCGCAGGAACAGCACCGCGTCGGAGGTGTAGGACGACGGCAACAGCATGTCGGCATTGGACGCCTTCAGACGCTGCACTTCGGACGTCAGGGACGTGGTCTTCGCCTTGTAGGCGATGTCCTCGACGACCTCGTAGCCTTTATCCTTGGCCAATTCTTCCTGGACGCTGCCACTGTCGGTTCCCCACAGCGAATCCTCATGGAGGATGGCGACGCTTTCGAGCTTCTTGCCGTGCTTCTTCTGGAAGTCCCCGGCAAACTCGAACATGAGCCGGGTGAATTCACCGTCATGAGGGGTCACGCGGAAGAACCACTTGAATCCCCGTTCGGTGAGCTTCGGCGACGTTGACTCGCCGTTCACCCAGGGAATGCCCGAGCGCTCGGCAACCTGGCTGCCGGTGGCGGTTACCGATGAGTAGTAGGCGCCGTACATCGCATGCACCTTGTCCTGGTTGATCATGCGTTCGGTCTCGCCCTGGCCCACGTCCGGCTTGCCCTGATGGTCGCCGACGATGACCTTGAGTTTCGCGCCGCCGAGCCCGGTGAGCCCTTCGCCCTTGGCAAGCGGCATGTCGAGGTCATGCTTGTTGTTGATGATCTCCAGAGCCGTATTGACCGCTGCGACAGCATCCTTGCCAACCTGCGCGACCGGCCCGCTCAGCGGATAAATCACCCCTACGACGACGTCCTTGGTCTGGGCGCTCGCCATGGTCGCGCCTGCGACCAGAGCGGCCGCAGCCAGGCCAATGATGCGCTTGTACATCACTCTTACTCCCTTCTGAATTTAACCGTCGCGCATGATCCGGCAGTTCACTATGGTAAGTCAAATCATAAGCCTTGGGCGGGTGGGCATGTCTTCCGATGTCATCATTCAGGCCATTGTCAGCGGCCTTCTCATGGGTCTTGTCTACGCGCTGGTTGCGGTCGGCCTGAGCCTGATCTTCGGCCTCATGGAGATCGTCAACTTCGCGCATGGCGAGTTCCTGATGCTGTCCATGTTCTTCAGTTTCTGGCTGTGGGCGCTGGTCGGCCTCGATCCGCTGGTGTCGCTTCCGCTCGTGGTGCTGGCGCTGGCAGTGCTCGGATTCGCCACCCATTACGGCATCATACGCCACGTGCTCAACGCCCCTATGCTGGCTCAGATCTGCGCCACCTTCGGCCTGGCCATCGCCATCCGGTCCGGCGCGCAGTTTCTGTGGACGCCCGATTTCCGCTCCGTTCAGGACCCGCTGGTGGCCGGACGTATCGAGATCGCCGGCATCTTCATCGGCCAGCCGCAGCTCGCCGCAGGCGTCGTCTGCTTCGCCGCCTTCATCGCGCTGTGGCTGTTCGTGACCCGGACGGAAACCGGTCTCGCCCTGCAGGCGACGGCGCAGGACCGTCAGGCGGCGGCGGTCATGGGTATTCCGACCGACCGCATGTTCGCGCTCGGGTGGGCCATCGGTCTGGGCTGCGTCGGCGTCGCCGGCGCCATGCTGTCGTCGTTCTATTTCGTGTTTCCCGATGTCGGCATCAACTTTGCCCTGCTGGCCTTCGTGGCCGTGGCGCTTGGCGGGTTCGGGAGCATTCTCGGCAGTCTCGTTGCGGGCGTGTCGATCGGTCTGGTGGAGTCGCTCGGCGGGGTGCTCATCAGTCCGTCCTACAAGCTGCTGATCGTCTTTGCGCTTTATTTCGCCGTCGTATTGTTCAGGCCGATGGGCCTGTTCGGGAGGTACTAGCGCCATGCCGAAGAAGTCCAATCCGGCGCTCGATGCGGCCCTTGCGGAACCTGTCTGGCCCGCGCCACCGCCCGCCTTCACCTGGTTCGGGTTTGCCGTATTCGCGGCGCTCGCGGTCTATCCGTTCATCTTCACGGGCACGTTCTCCCACCATCTGATGATCATGGTGTTCCTGCACGCCATCATGGCCCAGTCGTGGAACGTGGTTGCCGGGATGTCCGGGCAGATCAGCCTGGGCCATGCCGTGTTCTTCGGGCTCGGCGCCTACGCCAGCGCAATTCTCTACGTCAAGTGGGGGATCACGCCGTGGATCGGCCTTCTCGCGGGCATGGCGATCTCCGCGCTGGTAGCGGCGGCAATCGGCATTCCGACGTTGCGCCTGCGCGGCCACTACTTTGCCATCGCCACGCTGCTGATCGGCATCAGTTTCCAGATTGTCTTCCAGCGCTGGGACTGGGTCGGTGCGGCGTCCGGCATCTTCATGCCCATCGTGCGCGAAGATCCCTGGCTCGTCCTCCAGTTCCACGGCAGCAAGCTGCCCTACTACTATCTTAGCTTCGGCCTGTGCACGCTGTGCTTTGCGGTCGTCTGGTACCTGCAACGCCTGCGGCTCGGCATGCGGCTGCTCGCCGTACGCGACGAGCCCGAGGCAGCCGCGAGCCTGGGCATCGACGTCGCGTGGCACAAGGTGATCGCCTTCATGATCTCCGGCGCCATGATGTCGACCGCCGGCACGTTCTTCGCCCAGTACGTCCTGGTGATCGATCCCGACAGGGTGTTCAATTTCGAGATCTCCGTGCTTGCCCTGCTGATGGTGGTGCTCGGCGGTATCGGCACATTGTGGGGCCCGGCGCTCGGTGCGGCGATCCTGGTGCCGTTGTCGGAGTTCAGCCGAACCTGGTTCGGCGGCACCGGGGGCACGGTCGATCTCATCATCTACGGCATTCTCATCCTGCTCATCTGCGTTTACCGGCCGCGCGGGCTGCTCAGCCTCGTGACCGAGCGCCTGCGCCGGAGGGCTCACGTGACATGAGCGAATTGTTGCAGGTGAACGGCCTGACCAAGCGCTTCGGCGGCGTGACCGCAAATGACGGCATTTCCTTCGATGTCCGCGAAGGCGAAATCCTCGGCATCATCGGGCCGAACGGCGCCGGCAAGTCGACCCTGTTCGATCTGCTGACCGGGTTCCAGAGGCCGGATGAAGGGACGGTCGTGCTCAACGGCCGGGATATCACCGGCCTGCGCCCCGACCGGATCGCGCGCATGGGCGTCGGGCGCACGTTTCAGAAGCTCAAGCCCTTTCCCGATCTGACCCTCATCGAGAACGTCATGGTCGGCGCGCTCGCGCGTACCGTGCACATACACGAGGCGCGCGACTACGCGCTGGAAGCCATCGCGTTCGTCGACCTGCTGGAGAAACGCCACAGCTTCGCGCGCGAACTCAGCACCGGTCAGCGCAAACGGCTGGAGATGGCCCGGGCACTTGCCACGGCCCCGCGCCTGCTGCTGATGGACGAAGTGACCGGAGGGGTCGACCAGAAGACCGTTCCCGGCCTGATCGATCTCGTGCTGGCACTGCGCGACAAGGGCATCACGATCCTGACCATCGAGCACAATATGCGGGTCATGATGGAGGTATCGAACCGTATCCTGGCCCTGCAGTTCGGCAAGCGCATCGCCTTCGGTAAGCCCGACGCAGTGCGCAACGACCCGCACGTGGTCGACGCCTATCTGGGGACCGCCGATGCTGCTTGAGGTGAAAGACCTGGAAGTGGCCTATGGCGACTTTCAGGTCGTATGGGGCGTGTCGCTGGAAGTCGGCGAAAGCGAGGTCGTCACCCTGCTCGGCCCCAACGGTTCGGGCAAAAGCACCGTAATCAACACGGTCAGCGGCCTCGTACCGGTGCTGCGCGGTGATATTCTCGTCGACGGGGTCAGCATCGTCCGGCAGCCGACGCACAACCGGGCAAAGCTCGGCATCGCGCACGTGCTCGAGCGCCGTCGCGTTTTTCCCTACCTCACCGTGCGTCAGAACCTCATCCTCGGCGCCTGGCACGAGGACGCGAAAGCGATCCGCGATGAAACACTCGAAGAAGTGTGTGAGATGTTCCCGATCCTGCGCGACCGCCGAGATCAGCTCGCGCATACGCTTTCCGGCGGCGAACAGCAGATGCTGGCGCTGGCACGCGGACTGATGGCCAAGCCGCGGCTGCTGATGGTCGACGAGCCGTTTCTCGGCCTCGCGCCGCAGATCATCGAACAGATGAAGCACGCGTTCCAGGACATCCGCGCGACCGGCATCGCGATCCTGTTCATCGAGCAGAATGTTCGCCTGGCGTTGTCGATGGCCGATCGCGGCTATGTGCTGGAAAGCGGTCATCTCGCGGTTTCCGGCAAGGCCAAGTCCCTGATGAACCACAAGACCGTGAGGCGCGTTTTCCTCGGCGCTTAAAGCGCCGCCAGCTCGATGTTCTTCTTGTCGGTGATCAGCATCGAGCCCGGCTTGTGCGTGATGCACAAGGACGGTCTGGCCTGTTCCACCACCACTTGCGGCGTGACCCCGCACGCCCAGAATACCGGCAGCTCGCCGTCCCTGATGAGGGGCGGGTCGCCGAAATCGGGTTTGCTCAGGTCGGTGATGCCGATCTGTTCGGGGAGGCCGATATGCACCGGCGCGCCGTGCACGCCGGGAAAGCGGCTGGTGATCTGGACCGCGCGAATGGCGTCGGCCGGGCGCAGCGGGCGCATCGATACGACCATGGTACCGGTGAACTTGCCTGCCGGCGTGCACGCGATCGATGTGCGGTACATGGGCACAACGGTGTCGCGCTCCACGTGCTGGAGCGGAATGTCTTCCGCGATCAGTGGAAGCTCGAACGAAAACGAGCATCCCAGAACGAAGGTCACGAGATCATCGCGCCACAGCTCCATGATGTCGCCGCGCTCCTCAACGAACGCGCCGTCGCGAAACACGCGGTATTGCGGAACATCGGTGCGGATATCGATGTCGCCGAGATCGGGCAGGGCGGGGTCGCCCGGTGCGCCCATGCCGACGACGGGGCAGGGCTTCGGATTGCGTTGACAGAAGGCCGCAAACGCCGTCGCGTCCTCGCGCGACAGGATGCACACATTGCCCTGGACGTAGTCGGGGGCGACGCCGGCGGTATGGCCGGTGTAGTCACCGCGGCGAATGATCGCGCGCGCTTGCACCGGATCGGAGACGGTCATCATCTCAGGGATTTCGGGTCTTTGAAGTGTGTTGCTCATGCCGCGCACTCCGCATTGATGGTCCATTCTATCACAGGCGCGCCGGCAGTGTTCCATATGCGCCGCGGTCGATCGTGCCCGCGCCGGCCTGTCCCGGCGGTCCGATTGCCCAAAATCCTTCAAATTGATTTCATCAATCCTAATCAGTGTATTTTCGATTTAGGCGATACAACCATTGGTGTTAGCCTTGCTGTTGTGGGGACTGAAAACGGGGTCCCGCTTCGTAAGCCAAGAGATGCAGCCAGCATCCGTCGTTGCGGACATGTGTGCGGCGTTTTCAGCCCTTGCGCCGGTTCTAAAAAGCGCAGGCTCGACCGCCGGTATGAGCGGTCAGGCTCATTCAGGGAGGAGATACATGATCCGTAGTCAAAAGAATTCGTTGCGAACGACCGCCCCTCGCACGGGTCCTAGCGTCACCCGTCGCAGTGTGGTTGTCACTCTGACCGCGGCCGCGGCCGCGTTTGGAATGACTTCCGTGGTGCAGGCGGCAGAATGCGAAAACCCGGAAGAGTTGACGTTCGCGATGGTGCCGACTGAAGAGACCGTTGCGGAACTGCAGCTCTACAAGCCCGTCACGGACAGGCTGGCCAAGGAGACGGGAAAGAAGATCCAGTTCTTCATGCCGACGTCCTATGCCTCGGTGGTTGAGGGCCTTCTCAGCAAGTTCGTCGATGTGGCGGTGCTCGGACCCTACAGCTACATCATTGCAAACTCCAAGGATCCGTCGATCGAGGTGTTTGCGACCTACGCCAAGCGCCCGGGACACATGCAGGAAGAAGGTCCCGGCTACAAGGCGGCACTCGTCACCAAGAAGGGGTCGAATCTAAAGGACATTGATTCCTTGAAAGGCAAGACGCTCGGGCTCGTCGATCCGGGCAGCACATCGGGTAACCTGTTCCCGCGCGTGGTTTTTGCACCGAAAGTCGGTGGTAATCTCGACACGTATTTCGGCAAGGTCGTCTACACCGGCAGCCACGAGCTCTCCACGGTCGCGGTCGACAAGGGCAAGGTCGACGCGGCATTTGTCGCAACCCACCGGTTCGACAATGTCGTGAACAAGGGCCAGGTCAAGCTGGATGACTTCAACGTCCTCTGGAAATCACCTGCCATTCCGCAGGATCCGTTCGTTTATCGCGCGACGCTCTGCGATGATCTGAAAGGCAAGATCAAGGCGACTTTCCTTGGATTGTCCGGCAGCAACCCGGGCGAGAAGAAATTCCTCGACAACGTCAAGTCCAACAAGTTCGTGGGCATGACGTCGAAGGACTATGACGTGATCCGCGAGCTGAAAAAGGCCAAGGACGCGCGCAAGAAGAAAAAATAGCGCGGCCTGACCGGCGCAAGCCGGATGTGCGACTATATGGGACGGGCGCGTAGCCGCCCGTCCCGGCAGGGGGACCTATGCCTATTTTATCGGTAAGAGACCTGCGGGTGCGCTATTCGTCATCGGGCCCGGAAATTCTCAAAGGCATCAGCTTCGATGTCGAGGAGGATGATTTCTTCGCCATCATCGGACCGAGCGGCGCGGGGAAATCGACGCTGATCCGATGTATCAACCGGCTTGTCACGCCGACAGACGGCAAGATCATTCTGTATGACACGGACGTGTTGACGCTCAATGCCCGCCAGCTCAGACGTCTGCGCCGGGGCATCGGCATGATCTTCCAGGAGTTCAATCTTGTGAACCGCATGTCGGTGATGGACAACGTCTTGTCCGGACGGCTCGGCTATATGGGGAATTTCGCAGGTCTGTTCCGCCTGTTCTCAAAGAAGGACATTGCACGCGCGTTGTCGGTTCTCGACCGGGTCGGCCTGTCCGATCATGTCGACAAGCGTGCCGATGAGCTGTCAGGCGGTCAGCGTCAACGGGTCGGCATTGCGCGCGCGCTGATGCAGGACCCGCAACTCCTGCTGCTGGATGAACCGACCTCGAGCCTCGATCCCAAAATTTCCCGCGAAGTCATGGCCCTGATCATGGAAATCGCCGGTGAATACAACGTGCCGGTGCTGTGCAACATCCACGACGTGCAGCTCGCCATGGAGTTCTGCAACAAGATCATCGGACTGCAGGACGGCATCAAGATGTTCGACGGACCGACCTCGAAAATGAACAAGACGAAGCTCGACGAGATCTACGCCATGGAGGTTCTGTAGTGGCCGTCGCGGAAGCCACCATCAGAGACGTTGATCGCATCGTCGCCACGCGCGCGAAGACACGGACTTTTCGTACGCTGATCTATCTCGTCGTTCTGCTCCTGGTCGTGTGGAGCGTAAAGACCACAATTATCGACGACACCGACTGGGAGCGTATGGGCTCGGTCGGCAATGTCATGCACGGGGTCATTCAGTTTCTCGGCATCGACTGGGGCCTGGTTCCCAATCTTTGGCAGCCCGCGGTGGAAACCATCATGGTGGCGACGCTAGGAACGCTGCTCGGCGTCATCTTGTGCGTCCCGGCGATCTGGTTCGGCGCGCTTAACATCACACCCTATCCGCCCATTACTTATCCGATCGCCCGCCTGATGATGACCCTGAGCCGTTCGATCCATGAGATCGTCTGGGCTCTGTTTTTCGTCGCTGCCGTGGGCCTCGGCGCGCTTGCCGGCGTACTCGCGATCGCCGTCCGCTCGGTCGGGTTTATCGCCAAGATGACGGCTGAAGCGATCGAGGACCTGGATCCGAGACCGGTCGAGGCCATTCGCGCCGTGGGTGGCAGCGAGTTCCAGGTCTTTGTCTACGCCATCCTGCCCCAGATCCTGCCGGTCATGATCGGCGTGATCATCTTCGAGTGGGAAATCAACATCCGGCGCTCGTCGGTTCTCGGACTTGTCGGCGCCGGCGGTCTGGGCCTGGTGTTTTTCCGCCAGCTCAACACCTTCAATCATCCGGGCGTCACCACGGTCATTCTCGCCATTCTGGTGCTCATCCTGTTTGGCGAAATTGTTTCCTACTATGTGCGAAAGGCGATCATCTGAAGCATGAGCAGCACGACCGACATAAGGTCACGCACGCAAGGCGATCCGCCGCGCGAATGGCACCGTTTCCGGTATCCGGAGTCCCTCTATCGCTGGGGCGGCGTGATGGCGGCGCTGCTGTTCCTGACCTATTCATTCGTCTATCTGAACATTCCGCTTGAGCGTTTCCTCGGCATGTTCGGCCGGATCGGTCACCTGATCGCTGATCGTTACTACCCGCCGGACCTCGAATACATTACCGAGCCCGCCTACCTGGCGTCCGTCGTGGACACCATCCAGATGGCCTATCTGGGGGCCCTGTTCGGGATGCTCATGGCGATCCCGCTTGGCTGGTTCGGTTCCTATAATATGACGCCGAGCCGGCGCTTCGTGTATCCGATCGCGCGGTTTGTCACCATGAGCGCGCGCGCCGTGCACGAGACGATCTGGGCGATTCTTTTCGTCACCATACTTGGGTTTGGCATGCTGGCCGGCGTGCTGGCGCTCACCATGTTCTGCACGGGCTTCGCCGGAAAACTGTTCGCCGAGGAGATCGAAGCAATCGATATGGGACCGGTCGAGGCGATCCGGGCGACCGGCGCCAGCGAACTGAACGTCATGGCGTACGGGGTTTTTCCGCAGGTGCGGGTCGCATTCACTGGCATCGGCATCTACACTTGGGATGTTGCGTTCCGCGCGGCCACGGTGGTCGGTTTCTTCGGCGCTGGCGGCATGGGCTGGTATCTGAAGCGCAACGTGCTGCAAATCGAGACGGAGCGCGTCGCGGCAATTCTCATTTCCATTATTGTCCTGGTCCTGGTTTCGGAAGCCGTCTCGGCATGGGCACGGGCGCGGGTCGCGAAAGCCAAATAGCGCTACGACGCCTTTTTGCGCTTGGCCACGAGTGCTTCCGCCAGAGTTAGGACCTCACGTATCAGCGGCCGGTTCCGGCGCGTCTTCAGACAGGCGATGTAGGCCCGCGTGTGCATCTGCGCATCCGTCACCATGAGCGGGTGCAGCGCCGGATGCGGGGCGAACTCGGTTTCCGAAATCACACCGATACCAAGATTGCGGACGATCGCCTCGCGCAGGCCTTCTCGGCTTTCGATCTCGAAAACTGGATCGATGCTGATCCCCGCCTTCAGTGCGGCCTTGTCAAACGCTTCCTGGGTGGTGGAACTTGCCGTGCGAACGATCATCGGCTGGCCATCCAGTTCTTTCATCCGCACCGATCGCCGTCTGGACAGCGGATGCTCGCGGTTGACGATTATGAACACCCGGTGCTGGTTGTAGAACACCGAATGGATGGTTTCGCTCGCGCAGTCGCGCCCGGTGATACCGATGTCGGCGCCAAAGGCTTCCAGGTCCTCGACGACCTCCTCGATCAATGTCAGCCGGACCGAGCACTTGATGCCGGGAAGACGGTCCTGCATCGCGGCAATGACTTCCATGACGTCATAGGGACCGACCGCACTGAAGTTGAGCTCGCCACGCGCAAGTTCTTTCACCGATGTCAGAAACGCGATCGCCTCCTGTTCGTGGCCATATAGATCGTGGGTGATGTCGAACAGCATGCGTCCCGCCGGCGTCAGCGTGATGGAACGGCCCTTGCGGTGAAATAGCTCGACGCCAAAGCGTCCCTCAAGGTTGCTCACATGCGAGGAAATGGTCGGCTGACCGACATTCAGCTTTCGCGCGGCCCCGGTAAAACTGCCCTGGGTCGCAACCTGGTGGAAGGCTTCAAGCCATTTCTGATACATAGATCAAATCAATGAATTGCCCCTACTTTCCAATTTTACCAGATAGTATGAGAAATGCTAGGACTCGTCATACGGCCTCTTATACGCCCTCGATTTGAGAGAAGCGGAACAGGGAAAACATGGCTGACACGACAACCGAGCTGAACGGCGTCACATACGAAATTCCGAGCGATCCCGTGGCGGTCGTGTGTATCGACGGGAGCGATCCGGAGTATTTCGATGCGGCGGTCGGGGCCGGCGTGATTCCGAATATCGCACGCTTCATGCGCGAAGGTTTCAACGCCACGGCCCATTGCGTAATTCCGAGTTTCACCTGTCCCAACAACATGTCGATCGCCACCGGCAGCCCGCCCAAGGTGCACGGCATCTCCGGGAACTTTTATCTGGACCGGGAGACCGGCGAGGCGGTTGTCATGACGGGTCCCGAACTGATGCGCTCACGCACCATCTTCGATGTGCTGTCGAAGGCCGGCGTCAAAACCATGGTGGTGACCGCCAAGGACAAACTGCGCAAGCAATTGGGGAAAGACCTCGACGTGTCAGGCGGGAACATCTGTTTCTCCACGCAGCATGCGGACCGCACGTCGATGGAGGAGAACGGGATAGAGGATGCCCTTGGATTTGTCGGACAGCCCTTGCCCGACATGTATTCGGAGGAGTTGTCACTGTTCGTTCTCGACGCCGGCATCAAGGCGCTTGAACAGGATGACTCGCCCGGGCTCCTTTATCTGTCCCTCACTGACTATGTGCAGCACAAATACGCGCCCGATCACCCCAAAGCGCTCGAATTCTACAAGGCGCTTGATGATCGCTTTGCCCGGCTCGAGGCACTGGGCGCGGTTGTCGCGCTCGTTGCCGATCACGGCATGAAGGACAAGTGCACCGAAGACGGCAGTTACAACATCATCTATCTCCAGGACCTTCTGGATGAGCGGTTCGGCGCGGGCAACACCAAGGTGATCTGTCCCATCACCGATGCCTTTGTCGGGCATCACGGGGCGCTCGGTGGTTTCGTGCGGGTGCATTGCTTCAACGGTGTCGACCCGGAGGAGGTCATTGAATTCGTGCGGCCGATGGAAGGCATCGAGGAAGTGCTGGGCCGCGAGGAGGCGGCCGAGCGCTTTGACCTGCCGATTGACGTGGAAGCCGATGCGGTCGTGATTTCGGGTGAAAACTACTGCGTCGGCGCGGCAGAGGCGGATCATGATCTGGCTGGCCTGAACGGCGAGCGGCTGCGGACCCACGGCGGGATTTCGGAACGCGATGTCCCGTTCGTCATCAGCCGTCCGCTCAATCAGACATACAGGGCGAAGGCACAAGCCGGACAGCTCAAGAACTACAACATCTTCGAGTATGCGATTAACGGCACGACATAGGGGCGGAGGGGAACAAGTGAGTCAGCGTCAAGCACGTGCGGCGGTCTACGATGCGCCGAACACGCCCTTTGTCATCCGGGACTATCCGCTTCGGGACGTGCGTCCCGACGAGGTGCTGGTGCGCATATCCATGTCGACGATCTGCCGCTCCGACATCCACTCCTGGGAAGGCAAACGGCCCAACCCATGCCCGGGAATTCTCGGACATGAAATCATCGGCGTGATCGATCAGCTCGGCGAGAACATCAAGCGCGACATGCGGGGCGACCCGTTGGCCGTCGGTGACCGGATCACGTGGACCGAGTATTTTTATCACGGCGAGTCCTACTATCGCGACGTGCACGACATGCCGCAGAAATCGCACGGCGTGCGCAAGTACGGCCACGACCTGGTCGCGGAGGATCCGCATTTCCTCGGCGGCTTTGCCGAGTACTGCTATGTCGTGCCGGGCACGGGCATCCTCAAGCTTCCCGACGAACTGAGCGACGAGGAGGCGACACCACTCAATTGCGGTGTGGCCACGATGATATCGGTCACTGAAGCTTCTGAAATCGGGATGGGCGACGTGGTTGCCATTCAGGGCCTCGGGCTGCTCGGGCTGTACGGCTGCGCGATGGCCAAGGCGCGCGGGGCCCGGCGCGTCATCGGTCTCGACTCGGTTCCCGACCGGCTTGAGGCGGCAATGAAGTTTGGCGCCGATATCACGGTCGATATCTCGAAAGGCAGCGAAGATGAGACGATCGAGGAAGTGCGCGCGCTCGCACCGCCGGACGGGGTCGACGTCGTGATCGAGGTGTGCGGCATTCCTGACGTCATTCCGGCGGGTCTCAAGATGCTCCGTGTCGGTGGCCGTTACACGCTCGGCGGGATCGTGACGCCGGATGCGGACGTGACGGTGGACGCCAATGTCTTCGTGAAGAAATGGATCACGCTCAAAGGCATCCACAACTACCATCCCCGCCATCTGATCCAGGCGCTCGATTTCGTGATTGCGAACCGGGACCGGTTTCCCTTCAGGGACATTGTCGATTCCAAATTCTCGCTCGATGAACTCAACGAGGCCTTCAAGCGCGCCTCCGAACGCACCGTGTTGCGCGCGGCCGTCGTTCCCTAGAGCCTCTTCGACCAAATCGAGAAACAGAATTGACTCGAATTTGGTCGAATAGGCTCTAACCCCGTCGGAGGTAATCCATGGCAGTCAGTTCACCGGATCTGGGATACAAGCCCAAGGGGCTGTTCATCGGCGGGGAGTGGACAGAGGCGACCTCTGGCAAAGTCATAACGTCGACCAACCCGTCGAATGGCGAGACGCTCGGCGAGGTACCACTTGCAAGCGAGGCCGACGTAGACGCGGCCGTTGCCGCAGCGAAGGCCGCGTTCCCCGGCTGGGCGGCGACGCCGCTGACCGAGCGCGCGGCGTGCCTGTTGAAGCTGGCGGATGCGATCGACAAACACGCCCCGCAACTGGCCCTGATGGATGCGGTCGACAGCGGCAACGCCTATTCCGGCATGCTGGGCGACATGACGTGGACGTCCGACACGTTCCGGTATTTCGCGGGTCTGGTGCTGGAGATCAAGGGCGAGACCCTGTCGCGTGAGCCGGGTCATCTGAACATGACGCTGCGCCAGCCTTACGGTGTCGTGGCCAAGATCAATCCTTTCAATCATCCGTTCCGGTTCTGCGCGGAGAAGGCGGCGGCACCCCTCGCCGCGGGCAACACCGTGGTCATCAAGGGTCCCGAACAGGCGCCGCTGTCGAGCCTCAGGCTCGGTGAGCTCTGCGAAGAGATCTTTCCGCCGGGCGTTGTCAATATCGTCACCGGTGACGGCAAGACGGGTTCAGCCATGGTGCGTCACAAGGACGTGCCGCGTATCGGCTTCGTCGGGTCTGCCGAGACGGGGCGCATCATCGCGCGCGAGGCGGCGGATGGCCTCAAGCAGGTCACGCTCGAGCTTGGCGGCAAGAACCCGATCGTGATCTTTCCCGATGCCGACCCGAAAAAGGCGGCCGCGCAAGCGGTCAAGTCCATGAACATGAACCGGCAGGGGCAATCCTGCTCGTCAACGTCCCGGGTGCTGGTGCACGCATCGCTGCATGACGAGGTGGCGGGCGAACTCGTCAAGGCCGCGTCGTCGATCCCGATCGGGTTTCCGTGGCTCGATGGCGCCGAAATGGGTCCGATCGTGTCGCAACAGCAATACGACCGGGTGATGCGGTATATCGGCTACGGCCGCGAGGATGGCGCCAGACTGCTGACGGGCGGCGGCGCCCCCGATGACAGCGATCTCAAACACGGGTTCTTCGTCGAGCCGACGGTGTTCGACGGGGTGACCCCGGACATGCGCATCGGCCGGGAGGAGATCTTCGGACCGGTCATGTCGGTCATGACCTGGTCGGACTTCGACGAGATGGTCGAGATCGCCAACGGCGTCATGTACGGCCTCACCGCCTCGATCGTCACCAACGATTTCGCGACAGCCATGCGGGCCGCGGAGCGGATCGATGCAGGGTATGTCTGGATCAATTCGAGCGGACGGTATCTCGGCGCCCCTTATGGCGGTTGGAAGCAGAGCGGACTCGGCAAGGAAGAGACATTCGAGGAACTGCTCAGCTACACCCGCGTCAAGAACGTCAATATGCGCTGGTAGTACGCACTTTTCGGCTTTCCGTCTCTGGCGCGCGTGATGTCGCGGCCACGAATTGGCGCCGCTTGCTTGCGGCTCGCACGATTTGACTTGTCTTCCGCAAACATTTCGATGATCTGTATTGCTGGAACTTTGTTGCGGTCGTCTCTCGCCGCCACGCGCCCCTCCCGGAGAATTCCCATGAAGCTCAACCGAGGCCGAATGCTCACGTCAATGCCCGGGCCGTCCGTGATCCCGGACCGGGTTTTGAACGCGATGCACACGGCGATGCCCAACATCTATAACGGCGCTCTGATCGACACCAGCGTCAGTGTGTTCGACGACCTGCCGGCAATTGCCGGAACCGGCGGACAGGCGTTCATGGCGATCTCGAACGGTCATGGCGCCTGGGAGATGGCGCTGACCAATACCCTGAGCCGCGGCGATCATGTGCTGGTGCTGGAGTCGGGGCGCTTCGCCATCGGCTGGGGCGAGCAGGCGAAGATGCTCGGCGCGCAAATCGAGGTGCTCAACGCTCCCGAACGCGGCGCGATCGACCCGCAGGCGTTGGAGGACCGGCTGCGTTCGGACACCGAACACAAGATCAAGGCGATCCTTGCCGTGCAGGTGGATACGGCCTCCGGCGTCTGGAACGATATCGCCGAACTCGGACGGGTTATCCGCGCCACCGGTCATCCCGCGCTCTTCATGGTCGACTGCATCGCCTCGATCGGCTGCGTCGAGTACCGCATGGACGACTGGGGTGTCGACGTCACCGTCGGCGGCAGCCAGAAAGGGCTGATGGTCCCGCCCGGTCTCGGGCTGGTATGGGCGGGCGACAAGGCGATGGCCGCCCACAAGACCTCGAACCTGCGCACGCCGTACTGGGACTGGACGGCCCGCAGCTCGGAAGTGGCGCACTATCTGCGTTACTGCGGCACCGCGCCGATCCAGCACATCTACGCCATGCGGACGGCGCTCGACATGATCGCAGAGGAGGGCCTCGAGGCCATCTGGGCCCGGCACACGGTGTTCGCCGACGCGGTTCGCGCGGCGGTTGAGGCCTGGTCGGCGCCGGACGGCCTGGAGTTCAACATCGTCGACCCGGCTCACCGGTCCGACTCGACGACCACAGTATTGACCGGTTCGATCGACGCCGAACGGCTATGCCGGGTCTGCGAGGACGATGCCGGGCTGACTGTCGGCGTCGGGCTCGGCAACCTCGACGGGAGCTCGTTCCGGATCGGCCATATGGGCCATCTGAACCCGCCGATGGTGCTCGGAACCCTGGCGACGGTCGAAGCGGCGCTCGGCGCAATGGACGCGCCCATGGGCGCCTCCGGAGCCGAGGCGGCAACGCGGGTCATCGCCGACGCAATGAAGACCTGAGTCGTCCGGCCTCCCGAGCAGAGTGGGCGGCCCGGCTCGCGCGTAGCTATTCCCTCACAAGAGCGTTGGCCGCGCTCTGGATGCGCCGTCCGGCCTCTTCGAGCTCTTCCATGGACGCGGCGAAAGACACGCGGAAGTTGGGCGAGACCCCGTAGGCGGCGCCGTGCACGAGGGCGACACCATGGTCGTCCATCAGGTGCATCACCAGGTCCTCGTCGTTTTCGATGCGCTTGCCCCCGGGCGTGGTCGTGCCCATGAGGCCGGCGCAGTCCGGAAACGCATAGAACGCGCCTTCCGGCGTCTGGCAGCTTATTCCGGTCGTCTGGTTGAGCATGGAAACGATGAGGTCGCGCCGGTCCTGATAGGCCTGCCGGCAGGTCTCCACGAAGTCCTGCGGACCAGTGAGCGCGGCCGCCGCGGCAGCCTGCCCGACGGATGACGGACCGGACGTCGATTGCGACTGCACCTTGTTCATGTGCTTGATCAGATCCTTCGGCGCGCCGGCATAGCCGATCCGGAACCCGGTCATCGCATAGGCCTTGGAGACACCGTTCACGGTGATCGTCCGCTCCTTCAGGTCCGGGGCGACGGCAGCGATCGTGGCCGCCTTCAGGCCGTCAAACACGATGTGCTCGTAAATGTCGTCGGTGAGGATCCAGATATGCGGGTGCTTGCGCAGAACCTCGGCGAGTTCGGCAAGATCGCTTTCGGTGAGAACCGCGCCGCTCGGGTTTGACGGCGTGTTGAGCATCAACAGTCGCGTATTCGGGGTGATGGCGTCTTCGAGCGCCTGGGCGGTGAGCTTGAACCCGACGTCCGCGCCGCACGTGACGACCTTCACCGTGCCGTTCACGAGTTGCACGATCTGCTCGTAGGAGATCCAGTAGGGCGCTGGAATAATGACCTCGTCGCCCTTCTCGACCGTCGCCATGATGGTGTTGTAGATCACCTGTTTGGCGCCGGCGGAGACGATGATTTCGTCATGCGTGTAGTCAAGGTCATTCTCGCGCCGGAACTTCTCGCGCACCGCCTCCTTCAGGACCGGGGTTCCGGTAATGCTGGTGTATTTGGTCTCGCCGTCGAGCATGGCCTTGTGTGCCGCCTCGATGACGTGCGGCGGCGTCTGGAAGTCCGGTTCCCCTGCGCTCAGCGCCAGAATATCGTGCCCCTCGGCTCTCAGCTCGCGCGCACGCTGCGATGCGACGGCGCTCGGCGATGCGCTGATTCTCCCCACTCTTTCCGTGACCTTCAACTTGGCCATTCTCTCTCACTCCTCTTTTGCTGCATGATCGGATCGCCCCTGAAATGGGGTACCCGGCCCGACGGGTCGGCCTTGACTCGGCTGCACTATACATGATTGCATACTGGTATGGCAGTGGCATCTCAGTTGGAGCGCGAGCGGGCGTACGACAGTCTGATCCGGCTGATTCTCTCCGGCAGTTTCGCTCCCGGAGACCCGATTTCCGAGCGCGGACTTTCCGAAAAACTCGACATTGGCCGCACTCCGATCCGCGAAGCCCTGCGCGATCTCGAGCGCTCCGGACTGGTCGAAGTCGTGCCGGCGAGAGGCACCTTCGTCAAACGGCCCTCGCTTTCCGACATGCGGGAGATCTACGAGATCCGGTACGCGCTGGAGGGTATGGCGGCATTCACGGCGGCCAAGCGCGGCGTGACGCCCGACCTCCTCGCCTTTCGTGAGAAATTCGAGAAACTGGTCCGCAATCCGGAAGCGTCCACAGCCGCCGATATCGATGAGCTCGGCACGAAGTTTCACCAGAAGATCGTCGAGGCGACCGGAAACAAGACCCTCCAGAAAGTGTTCAAGCAGTTCCGGCTGCCGTTTCTTCTCGAGAGCGGGCTGATCCATGCGAGCCGCGTTGCCGTGATCCGGCAACTCGTCGACGAGCATCTGGGCATTCTCGATGCCATCGAGCGGGGCGACGCCTCGGAAGCGCAGCGGCTGATGTGCGCGCACCTGGCGAGCGGCTGGCGCATGCGGCTGGACATGTTCAACAGCCTGGAAGAATTCGAGCCGTTTGAAATGGAGAAGATGGAAGCCGATTGACCGACAGTCGACGGCGAAGAGTTCTGTCGCGGCAACGCGCGGAGACAGGAACCGGCGTGGGAAGGAAATGACACGCGATGCCGTTCCGAAGCCTTGTTGGAAGTGAAAGGGAGTGTGACCTAATGAAGCGTATTCAGAAATTTTCGATGCTGACCGTTCTGGCATCCGTGGCCGCTTTTGCAATGCAGCCTGCTGCACCGGCACAGGCCGCGGAAGGCCCGACGGTCAAAAAGGTGAAGGAACGCGGCGAGGTGCTGTGCGGCGTTCACCAGGGCCGTTACGGATTTGCCACCGCGGACAGCGAAGGCAGGTACAAGGGCCTCGATGTCGACTATTGCCGCGCGGTTGCGGCGGCCGTTCTCGGCGACTCCGAGAAGGTGAAATACATCCCCGTGTCGAGCGTGACGCGTTTTCCGGCGCTGCAATCCGGTGAGATCGACATGCTGTCACGCACCACGACCGTGACGCTGACCCGCGATTCGTCGCTCGGGCTCAACTTCGGTCCGCCGACCTTCTACACCGGCACCGGCTTCATGGTGCGCAAGGCCGCCGGCGTCGAAAAGGTCGAAGACATGGGTGGTGCGACGGTTTGCGTCGTCCCCGGATCGACGACCGAGAAGAACATTGCCGCGCTGTTCAAGTCCAAGAACATGGAATACACGCCGGTCGTCATCGAGAACCAGAAGGAAATGGTCGGCGCCTACTTCTCCGGCCGCTGCGACGTGATGGCCATGGACCAGGCGGGGCTTCCGGGCCACCGGCAGTTCGACGCCAAGACACCGGAGGATCACATTATCCTCGAGGGCGTGTTCTCGAAGGAGCCGCTGGCCGTCGGCGTCCGCCAAGGTGATGACCAGTGGTACGACATCATCAAGTGGGTCACCTACACGACCTTCAACGCGGAAGAGATGGGCGTTGACAAATCCAACGTCGACAAGATGAAGAACGCCAACAACCCGGACATCAAGCGCATGCTTGGCACATCCGGCGATCTCGGCAAGAAGCTCGGCCTCGACAACGAGTGGGCCTATCGGGTCATCAAGCAGGTTGGGAACTACAAGGAGATCTACGACAACAACTTCGGTGCGAACTCGCCGCTGAAGCTGGAGCGTGGCCTCAACAATCTGTGGATCAACGGCGGCCTGATGTACGGCTTCCCGATGAAGTAAGCCTTGTTAAGGCAGCGAGGCGGGCCGCGCCGACGCGCATTGCGGCCCGCCTCGTTCGAAGTCCTGTTCTGATATCTTTGCGTATATTGCAGATCGCCTGCCGATGACGGCGGCGCGGGGGTGACGGTGGCTCACGAGGCAAACATCGATACAACAAAAAGCAGTTCCTCGCTGCTGCACAATCTCGCTTTTCGCGGCATCGCCTATCAGGTGCTGCTGGCCCTCGCCATCGTGATTCTGGCGTATCTTCTCTATTTGAACGTGAATGCGAACCTGGAGAAACAGCGCATCGCGACCGGGTTCGACTTCCTCAACGAGACGTCCGGCTTCGATATCGGCGAGACGCTCATCGAGTACGACTCCGAGGATTCCTACGGCCGCGCCCTGCTGGTGGGCATCGTCAACACCCTGACCGTCGCCGCCTGCGGCATCGTCCTCGCGACCATCCTCGGCACGATCATGGGCATTGCTCGGGTCTCGCGGAACTGGCTCGCGTCGATTCTGGCGTCGGGCTACGTGGAGATCTGCCGCAACGTGCCGGTGGTCCTGCACGTGATCTTCTGGGCGTCGGTCATCCGCAATCTGCCATCGCCCAAGCAGGCCCTGTCGCCGATGGACGGTGTGTTCCTGGCGAACCGCGGATTGATATTCCCGATTCCCGAGCCGAACCCCGCCTACACCTGGGTGTGGATTGCGTTCGCCGCGGGACTCGTCCTGGCGTTCGGTTTCAACTACTGGGCCCAGAAGCATCGTGAAAAGACCGGCAAATACATCGCCACTCTCTGGCCGTGTATCGGCATTGTCATCGGTCTGCCGCTCGCCGCCTGGCTGGTGCAGGGCGCGCCGCTGGTGTGGAGCGTGCCGGCGCTCAAGGGTTTCAACTTCCGCGGCGGCGCATCGCTGACGCCGGAATTCATCGCGCTGCTGATCGGCATCACCTTCTACACCGGGGCGTTCATCGCCGAGATCGTGCGCGCCGGCATTCAGTCGGTGCCGGTCGGCCAGATCGAAGCCGCCCGGGCACTCGGGATACGCCGCGGCTTCATCATGCGCTACATCACTTTCCCGCAGGCGCTCCGGGTGATCGTGCCGCCGACCACCAGCCAGTATCTCAGCCTGACCAAGAACTCCTCGCTCGGCGTGCTGATCGGCTATCCGGACCTCGTCAATGTCGGCAACACGACGCTGAACCAGACGGGACAGGCGGTCGAGGCGATCGCGGTGATGATGGCCGTCTATCTCGGCATCAGCCTGACCATCTCGCTCGGCATGAACATCTACAACCGCGTTGTGGCGATCAAGGAGAGGTAGGACGATGACCGACACAACCGCTCCGATCGCCGCGCCGCCGCGTGCCGAAAGCAAACCCGACACGGATCAGCCGGCCTCGCGTCAGCAACAGCCGCCACCGACCGAGAAGATAGCCGTTCTCCGCTGGATGAAGGAGAACCTGTTTGCATCTCCGGGCAACACGCTGCTGACGATCATTCTCGGCGCCGCGCTGATCTACTGGGTGCCTGGGTTCATCCAATGGGGGCTCATCGACGCGATCTGGTACACGCCCGATCCCGAGGTGTGCCGCCAGTCGGACGGCGCCTGCTGGGCCGTGGTCGGCGAGAAGCACCGGCCGATGCTGTTCGGCCTGTATCCCTATGAAGAGCATTGGCGGCTCGTCGTCGCCCTTGCCGTCTACCTCGGCAGCTTCACGATCACGCTGATCCGGCGGTTCTGGCACTGGCAGATCCTGGTGCCGCTGTGGACCTTCGCGATCACGGTCATCTCCATCATGCTGTGGGGCGGCGTGTTCGGGCTGACATTCGTGGAGACCAGCCAGTGGGGCGGACTGCCGCTGACAATGGTGCTGTTCTCGGGAACCGTGGTGCTCGGCTTCCCGATCGCGATCCTGCTGGCACTCGGGCGGCGCTCGCATCTGCCGCTCGTCAAGGCGACGAGCGTAACCATCATCGAGTCGCTGCGCGGCGTGCCGCTGATCACGATCCTTTTCGTGGCGGTCAACGTGTTCCCGCTGGCGCTTCCGGACGGGCTCGAGTTCGACAAGCTCGTCCGCGTGATGGTCGGCATGGCCATCTTCTTCGCCTGCTATCAGGCGGAGGTCATTCGCGGTGGACTGCAGGCGATCCCGCGCGGGCAGTACGAGGCGGCGGAATCGCTGGGGCTGTCCTACTGGCAGATGACGACCCGGATCATCCTGCCGCAGGCGCTGCGTATCGCCCTCCCGGGCATCGTCAATCACATCATCGCGGCGCTGAAGAACACGTCCTTCGTGCTGATCATCGGCCTGTTCGACATCCTGACCGCTACGACCGCCGTCATGCAGGACCCGCTGTGGCGGCGCTGGTTCGTCGAGGCTTACCTGTTCGTGGCGGCGGTCTATTTCTTCTTTTGCTATGTGCTTTCCAAGTACAGCCAGCAGGTGGAGCGCTGGCTGAGCGAGGGACGGCGGTTCTAACCCGAAGACAGGAGCAGTGCCGATGCCCGGCGCAAAGAAAAAAGCAAAGAACAACGAAACCGGCGAAGTGGTGATCACCCTGCAGGGGGTCAGCAAATGGTACGGCGACTTCCAGGCCCTGCGCGACATCAACCTGACCGTTGACAAGGGCGAGCGCGTGGTCGTGTGCGGACCCTCCGGGTCCGGCAAGTCGACCATGATCCGCTGCATCAACCGGCTGGAGAACCATCAGCGCGGCCGGATTGTCGTCGACGGGATCGAACTCACCGACAATCTGAAGAACATCGAGGCGGTGCGCCGCGAGGTCGGGATGGTGTTCCAGTCGTTCAACCTGTTTCCGCACATGCGCGTGATCGACAATCTGGCGCTCGCGCCGATGCTGGTCCGACAGATGCCGAAGAAGGACGCGGAGGAGATGGCGCTTGGCTATCTCCGCCGGGTCCAGATCGAGGAACAGGCCTACAAATACCCCGGTCAGCTTTCCGGCGGACAGCAGCAGCGCGTCGCCATCGCGCGCTCGCTGTGTATGCAGCCGCGCATCATGCTGTTCGATGAGCCGACCTCGGCGCTCGATCCGGAAATGATCAAGGAGGTGCTCGACGTCATGGTCGAGCTCGCCGAGGACGGCATGACCATGGTCGTTGTGACCCACGAGATGGGGTTCGCGCGCACGGTCGCAAACCGGGTCATCTTCATGGACGATGCCGAGATCGTCGAGATCGCGCCGCCCGAAACGTTCTTCAGCAAGCCGAAGAGCGACCGCACCAAGCTGTTCCTCAGCCAGATCCTGACCCATTGAGGCGACGAGGCCACCCATGAGCGCACAAACGCACGCGGAACCCAAAGGGACGCCGGATTGGGACGCATTACGCGCCGAATTCCCGGCCACGGGCCAGTACGCCTATCTCGATATCGGGCGCAAGGCGCTGTTACCGCGCGTTGTGAAGGCGTCGGCGGACGGCTGGTTCGACGATGTCTACGCGGATATCGGCACGAAAGCCTTCTCCATGGACGGGCAGGAGGAAACGCGCGACGTGGTCGCTGATGTGTTCGGCGCGCCGCGATCGAACGTCGCTCTGGTCAAGAACACGTCGGAGGGGATCAACATCGTCGCCGCCGGCTTTCCCTGGGCGGAAGGCGACAATGTGGTCATCTCGAAACTCGAGCATGAGAACAACACCTTTCCCTGGCGCTATCTGTCCCGACGGGGCATCGAGATCCGGTGGGCGGAGCCGGATGCGCAGGGCCGCGTCACGGTCGAGAGCTACGCCCGTGCCATCGACGGAAGGACCCGTATCATCGCTGTTGCCTATGTCGCCTACGGCAACGGCTACCGGGCCGACCTGAGCAAAATTTCTGAGTTTTGCCGCGAGAAGGACATCCGGCTGATTGTCGATGCCATCCAGGGCATCGGCGTGCTTTCCGCACCGGTCAGCAGCCTCGGCGCCGACGTTGTGTGCGCGGGTGGTCACAAGGCGCAGTTCAGCCTCACCGGCGCCGGTTTCATGTACATCACCGACGAGATGATCGATCTCCTCGACCCGCCCTATGCGGCAAAGTTCTCGTTCACGTCGATCGACCGCGCGGTGCCGGACCTCGAGCTGGCGCCCGACGCCCATCGCTACGAGTACGGAAACCCGAATTTTCTGGGGCTCTGGGTGCAGCGCCGATCCGCCGAGTTCATCGGATCGATCGGCCTTTCAAACATCGAGGGGCGCGTGCGCGACCTCACCACCTATCTGATCGAAGAGCTCGAGTCGCGCCAGCTCCGGGTCCTGACGCCGCGGCCCTGGGAGGAACGCGCGGGACTCGTCTCCATCGCCGTGGACGGCAACGCCGACGCGATCGAAGCCGCGTTGCGCGAACGCGGCATCATCGTTGCGGCCAAGGATGGTCATATGCGCGCCGGGGTTCACTTCTACAACAATCGGGATGATATTGACCGCTTCGCCACCGAGCTGCACGCGGTCAGCCGCGGCCACTAGAAGAGGGTCCCGATATGGCGCCGAGCATTCGCATCGACCTTGTAAGCGATACGGCCACAAGACCCGGCGCAGCCATGCGCGAGGCCATGGCCGCGGCCGAGGTCGGCGATGAGCAGCGCGGCGAGGACCCGAGCACGTCGGCGCTGTGCGAACGGGTGGCCGATCTGCTCGGCATGGAGGCGGCGCTGTTCCTGCCCTCCGGCATCATGTGCAACCAGATCGCCATTGCAGTGCACTGCCGCCCCGGAGACGAGGTGCTGGCCGCGGAGAGCGCGCACATCATCGGGTCGGAAGGGGCGGGTGCTGCCGTGCTCGCGGGATCGTTGATCCGCGCCGTTCCCTGCAATCGGGGTGTTTTCGACGGCGAGAGCCTGAAAGCGTCGTTGCGCGCGCCCAAGCCCAAGACACCGCGGTCACGGCTCGTTAACATCGAGCAGACCGCCAATCGCGGCGGCGGCGCGATCTGGCCGCTTGCGACCGTGGCGCAAATCGCGGAGGTGGCGCACGCCCATGACCTTGCCGTGCATATGGACGGCGCGCGTTTGCTGAACGCGGTTATCGCGTCCGGAGACACCGCATCGGACTATTGCGGCCATTGCGACAGCGCCTGGCTCGATCTCTCAAAGGGGCTCGGCTGTCCGATCGGCGGCGTGCTGGCAGGGTCGCGCGCCTTTATCGAGGACGCCTGGACGTGGAAGTACCGCCTCGGCGGCGGCATGCGTCAGTCCGGCATCCTCGCCGCCGCGGGGCTCTACGCCCTCGACCACAACATCGCGCGGCTCCAGGAGGACCACGACAACGCGAAACGGTTCGCGGCCCGGATCACGGAGATCCCGGGGATTCGGCTGGTCTTTGACGATGTTCCGACCAATCTGGTCTTTTTCGACGTCTCCGGCACCGGCCTCACGGCGCGTCAGATTTCGGACGCGCTGATCGCCCAAGGGATTCGCATCGGCGCCGAAAGCGACGTGCGGATGCGGGCGGTCATGCATCTCGACATCACGCGCGACGGCGTCGACGAGGCCGCGGACGTGCTCGCGGCGCTGGTCGAAAGCAAGGGTGGTGGATCGGCTGCAGCGGCCGAATAGCGGTGACTGCCGGGCCTAGCGTCCCTTGAATTGGGGTTCTCTCTTCTCCGCAAACGCTTTCTGTCCCTCCTGGCGATCCTCGCTCGCGTCGCATTCGGCCACGAGCCGCGCGGACAGGTCGCGGTCGCGCCGGCTTTCCTCCTTCACCGCCTCGTGAACGATGGCCTTGGCCGCGGCGACCGACAGGGGCGCGTTCGCGGCGATTTCATTCGCCAGGTCGTCGACGGTTTGATCCAACTCCGATTCACTGACCGCGCGGCTGATCAGGCCCCAGCGCAGCGCATCGCTCGCCGGGAAGCGGCGTGCGGTGAACAGCAGCTCCTTGGCGTGCTTCGCGGAGATGTTCGACGTCAGCAGCAGGATGTCGTCCAGCTTGTAGCCGATCCCGAGGCGCGCCGGCGTGACGGCGAACTCGCACGTTTCGGCCGCGACCTGCAGATCGCAGAGCTGCGCCAGTTCCAGCCCGCCGCCGATGCAGAACCCGCGGACCCTGGCGATCGTCGGCTTCGGAAAATTGCGCAGGGCATCGTAGGCCCGCTTGGTCGTTGCATCGTAGCTGGCGCGCTGATCAGGGGTCGCGCGCAGGGTGGGAAACTCGCTGATGTCGTTGCCGGCGCAAAAACTCTTGTCGCCTGCGCCGGTAAGGATCAGCACCCGCACGTCACCGTCGCCAGCCCACGCCTCCAGCCGGTCGCCGAGCGCACCCCACATCGCCAGCGTCATGGCGTTGCGTTTCTCAGGCCGGTCGATCGTGAGGCGTGCCACGTATCCCTGTTTTTCCGCCAGAAGCGGAATCGTCGCGTCGTTCATTTTTTTCGTTCGCCCTTCACCGTGTAGATTTTCGTCGGGGTCTCGCGCCCGCGGACGGTTACTTCGCCGACGCGCTTGAACTCGAACTCGGAGCCGCACGCCTCGACCGTGTTCTCGCCGGCCAGAATATAGGATCCGAACTGCTTGTTCTGCTGTTCGAGCCGGGCGGCCACGTTCACCTGGTCTCCGTGAACGGTGAAACAGAGCCGTTCCTTCGAACCGATCGCGCCGACGACGATTTCGCCGGTGTTGACGCCGCAGCGGGTCGGAAGCCTGCCGCCGTGCCGGAACTCTTTCTTCAGCGTCAGGTCGCGAATGCCGATGGCCGTCTTCATGGCGTTCTCTGCATGGTCATCGTCGGGGGTCACGGCGTTGAATGTTATCAGCATCAGGTCTCCCTGGAACTGGGTAATGACGCCGCCGTGCTCGTCAATGATCTCGCACGTCGCTTCGAAGTACTCGTTCAGGGTTTCCGCGAGCTGCTGCGGTGTCAGCTTTTCCGAGACGGTGGAGAACCCCTCGATGTCGGTGAACACCACCGTGCCGATACGCGATTCACCGTCACCGGGCTGCACCGCCTGGTCCGACGAGGTGATCCGGTCCGCGACTTCCCGCGACACGAAACGGGACAGGTCCCTTGCAGCGGTCGCATCCAGCACGGCACGGTCGAGAATGCGCTGGGCCCTGAGGATCGCCACGAACAAAATGAACGTCACGGCGGCCATGGAAATGACCTTGTCGACCTCGGCGCCGATCAGGACCGAATTGGACGTGAGATAGGCGACATAGTCGCGCGTGATCATCGGGTTTTCCGGGTCGGCAAACAGCACGTAGGAAACCATCGCCGTCCAGCCGATGATCGCCGTGATGCCGGCCCAGGCGATGAATCTCGGCTCGAAGCGCAGCGTCCTGAGAGCAATGAAGATGAACGCGTACATCAGCGTCGGCGCCTTCAGATAGAACGAGGCCGGCTGCTCGTACTGGATGTGGAAGCTCCACATCAGAAACATCAGCAGTCCCATGTCGACGATGACCGAGGCGATCAACAGCCAGTTCGGCAGGTAGTTCCGGTAGGCGGCGAACAGGCGGACAATGGTGAACAGGAAGTAGGCCGAGATCGCCCACGGCACCGGTTGCACCATGGCGTGTTCGCCGGTCTTCGGTGCGAGCCCGTACAGGCTCGCAAATGTGATGACGAGCGCGAGCTGCACCCAGCCGATCAGCTTTTCGCCCTCCTGCTGTTGCAGGGAAATGTCTTCCTGAACCCGCTGGGGCAGGTCACCGCCGATCTTCTCGCCGAAAATGAAGTGCCTGAGGCCTGACAGCATCCGTTCCTCTCCCAAAGATGCTCTGGTTGTTCTATGTACGCATACCGGGCCCGGAAATATGCACACAGTTTGATGAGCGCACGGCTACATATTGTAGCTCACCGAGCCGAAACGTCTATTTGTAGGGGTCCGCGGCGTCCCGCAGGCCATCACCCAGAAAATTGAACGCGATGATCACGAGAACCACCGGAACCACCGGCAGGATCAACCACGGATAGAGCGCGACCACATTGATGTTCTGTGCTTCGTTCAGCAGCACGCCCCAGCTTGTGATCGGCGGTCTGAGACCGAGACCGAGGAAGGACAGTGCGGTCTCGCCGAGAATGATCGTGGGGATCGACAGCGTCGCCGAGGCAATGAGGTGGCTCATCAGACCGGGTAGAAGATGGCGGCCGATGACGCGGCGCGGCCGCGCGCCCATGAGCTGAGCCGCCATACAGTAGTCATCCTCGCGCAGCGAAAGGATCTTTGACCGCACGGCGCGGGCAAGCCCCGTCCAGTCGAGCATGGCCAGAATGACGGTGATGGCGAAATATACGAGCAGGGGGCTCCACGTCACCGGCAGAACCGCGGACAAGGCCATCCACAGCGGGATCTGCGGGAACGACTGAATCACCTCGATGACCCGCTGGGTGAAGAGATCGACGATGCCGCCGTAGTATCCGGCAATGCCGCCGATCACCAGCGCCAGCGAGAAGCTGATCGCGATGCCGATGAGCCCGATGGTGAGCGAGATGCGTGCCCCGTAGATGATCCGTGAGAGGATATCCCGGCCGAGCCGGTCGGTGCCGAGCAGGAACAGGGTACCGCCTTTCTCCGGGCACACGAGATGCAGGTCGCTCTTGAACAGGCCCCAGAACTCATAGGCGTCGCCGCGGCAGAAGAACTTCAGCCGGTATATTTCGCTTTTGTCCTCGGTATAGACCCGCTGCAGGTTCTCCATGTTGAGGCGGTAATTCGTGCCGTACACGAACGGGCCGACGAATGAACCCTCGTGAAAGAGATGGACGCTTTGCGGCGGGGCGAAGATGAAATCGACGTTCCGCGTGTGCAGGCCGTAAGGCGCAAGGAACTCCGAAATGAGGATCGAGAAGTAGGTCAGCAGCAGGAAGATGCCGGAGATCACGGCGAGCCGGTGGCGGGTGAACTTCCACCACATCAGTTTCCATTGCGAGGCGAGATAGTATTTCTCCTGCGCCGCCGAAATCTGATGATCGACGGAGTGCGGATCGAACGGCTCCTTGGAGACGTAGTGCTTGAGCTTATTTCCTTTACGGGACGGCGCGGTCATCGTGAGGCGCCTCCCGCCAGCCGGATGCGCGGGTCGAGCCATGCCAGCAGCAGATCGGAAATCAGGACGCCGACAACCGTCAGCGTGGCGAGGAACATCAGGAACGAGCCCGCCAGATACATGTCCTGGCTCTGCAGCGCCGCGATCAGCAGCGGTCCTGTTGTCGGCAGCGAAAGCACCACCGCCACCAGCTCCGCCCCGGAAATGATGCTCGGCAGCAGCGTGCCGATGTCGGCGACAAAGAAATTCAACGCCGCGCGCAGCGGATACTTCACCAGCGCCCTGAAGGGCGGCAGGCCCTTGGCGCGCGCGGTCACGACATACTGTTTCTGGAGCTCATCGAGCAGGTTGGCGCGCAGCCGGCGGATCATCCCCGCGGTGCCCGCCGTGCCGATCACCACGACCGGAATCCACAAGTGCTCCAGCACCGACAGCGCCTTGTCCACGCTCCAAGGCTGGTCGATATATTCGGGATCCATCAGCCCGCCTATGGACGTCCCGAACGTCACATTCGCGAAATAGAGCAGGATCAGCGCGAGCAGGAAGTTCGGCGTGGCCAGGCCGAGCAGGCCGATGAACGTCAGCCCGTAGTCGCCCCAGCTATACTGATGGGTCGCGGAGTAGATGCCGATGGGGAAGGCGATGATCCAGGTGAAGATGATCGTCGCCATCGAGACGACGATGGTCAGGAACAGCCGGTCCCCGACCACTTCCGAAACGGGCAACCTGTACTCGAACGAGTAGCCGAAATCGCCCTGCAGCATGCCGCCGACCCAGCGCAGATAGCGCTGCACCGGCGATTCGTCGAAGCCGTACTGCTCGCGCAGGAACTGGATTTCCTGGGGATCGACGCTCTCGCCCTGCGCCTGAAGTTCGGCGACGTAGCTTTCCAGATAGTCACCCGGCGGCAGTTCGATGATGATGAACACGATCAGGCTGATCGCGAGCAAGGTCGGGATCATGATCAGTATGCGCCGGATGACGTAGCCGATCATGTCTTACCCCCCTTTCCCTCCGGCGTCCGAACGGCGCGCGGTCATTTAGCCGCGAACCAGAAGGTGTCGGGCTTGTAGATGCCGAAATAGGCCCCGGGGCTCCAGTTGTAGAACGCCTTTTCGGGCACGTTGCGCAGCCGGTTGCTGACGACCACGGGCTGCAGGGTGGAGTTGACGATTCCGATGGTGAAGACCTGGTCGGCGTGGATGTCGAGCATGTCTTCCCAGACCTTTCTCTGCTGGTCTTCATCGGCCGCGTACAGCCAGTCCTGATAGAGGCGCGACAGGCGCGACACTTTCGGCAGCTCCGGCTGCTCACCCATCTTGCCGGCGGTCTGACCCCACAATCCCCATTGCGGCCATTGCAACTGATACTTGTTGGTGGGTGCGAATTCCTCCGGGCTCATGGCCGCGGTGGGAATGCCGTTCGAGATGCCGGAAAAGGTCGACATGATGGTCTGGCCGGCGACGATGCGCTGCCGGAACACCTCGCGCTGCGACGGCTTGGTGAAGAGCTTGATGCCCGCCTGGAGCCAACTGTCGTGCACCAGCTCCAGAACGTCGACCTGATAGGTGCTCTCGCCCGCCGTGTCGACGGTGATGATCAGCGGCCGCCCGCTCGGCAGCAAGCGAATGCCGTCCTCGTTGCGCTTGGTCAGACCCAGTTCGTCGAGAAGCGCGTTGGCGCGCTCAAGGTCCAGCGTCGCCCATGCCGATTGCAGGCGCGGGCGATAGAGCGGGCTTGCGGGCAGGATCGTGTTGTTCCCCTCACGCGCGAGACCGTAATAGACTACCTGGTTGATCTCGTGCCGGTCGATGGAGAGCGACAGGGCCCGGCGGAAACGCACGTCCTGCAGGAGTTTGCGCCATTCGGGATCGGCCGCGTTCAGGTTGGGAAACAGGGCGATGTGCGCCCCTTGCGTACGTTTCCACAAGCGGACCGAATAGTCGTGGCGCTGCTCGCCTTCCTTCAGAAAGGTGTAGTGGTCGAGACGGATGTATTTCGCCTGCAGGTCGCTTTCGCCCGTTCCGGCCTTCGCCGGCACGATCTTCGACTCGCCGAGCGACAGGACCACGCGGTCGATATAGGGCAATTGCCGGCCGTTGGTGTCGATGCGGTGATAGTACGGATTGCGCCTGAAGATGAAGCGGACGGCCGGGGGCCGGGTCGTGTTCATCCATGGCTGCAGGGTCGGGAGGTCCGCATTGTCCATGTTGTACCAGCGGTCGCGGCTCATATGCAGATCGGCCCAGTCGACCTTGTGGCTGGCCTTCACCAGCACCTTGATGTCCGCCTTGTCGCCATGGTCGATGTGAAACCGCTTGAGATAGTGGGCGGGGCGAAACAGCGCGAGCGGACGTGATCCTGCGATCCATGAAATGAACTCGCGGTTCGGCCTGTGCCACGTGTAACGGACGGTGGTCTCGTCGATCACCTCGAATTTCGGCGGCTCGTTCTCGACGAGCATGGCCTTGGGCAGCCCGCGCGGCGTGAGCTTCTTGTTGTTGACCACGTCCTCCCAGTAGTAGCGGAAATCCTCTGACGTGAAGGGATGGCCGTCGGACCATTTGTGTCCCTTGCGCAGATGGAACGTGAACTGCCGCCCCTCCTTCACGTCGAAACTCTTCAGGATGTCCGGCGCAAATTCCAGATCCGCGTCGAGCGAGATCAGACGGGCATAGCCGTAGATGCTCATCATCCGCGTGTCTTTCTGCTTGCCCATCAGCAGTCGCAGCTCTCCGCCGTAGCGGCCGGATGTCTTGCCCTCGGCGTCAAGGTCGACCCGCTCGGGTTCAATGGGCACGCGCTTTTCCACCGGCGGGAGTTTTCCGGCCCGCACCAGCTTGTCCAGCGCCGGCGGCTCGATCAGCGCTCCCGCCGAAACCGGTGCGAAGAGGACAACGAGGGCGAACAGCGCCAGCAGCAGGCGACGGGTCATTGTCCGAGCTCCCGGCGCGACGCGCCCTGCGCGGCAAGGACGTAGTGCTCGCTGCCCAGATCGAACATGGCCGAGGGATGATCGGGGCCCATGGCAAACGGCATTGGCCATTTCTCCGGGTCGTCGCCGCCCGGTTTTCCGAAACTGGAGAAATCCAGTCTCCGGTCGAGATCCGGATAGGGCACGGCGGCGATCAGCCGGCGCGTATAGTGGTGGACGGGATTGCGGAACAGGATTTCCCGTGGCGCGATCTCGACGATGCGGCCCTTGCACATCACCGCGATGCGGTCGGCGACGTAATCGACGACCGCGAGGTTGTGGGAAATGAACAGGTAGGTGAGCCCCAGGTCCTTCTGCAGGTCCTTGAACAGGTTCAGCACCTGCGCCTGGATCGAGACGTCGAGGGCCGACACCGGCTCGTCGCAGATCAGAAGATCGGGTTTGAGGGCGAGGGCGCGCGCCAGGCCGATGCGCTGGCGCTGCCCGCCGGAAAAACTGTGCGGGTAGCGGCTGAGAAACCTCGGGTCGAGCCCGACGAGCCGCATCAGCTCCTTGACCATTTCGGCCTGCTGCGCCGGCGAGCCGGTCTTGTGAATGATCAGCGGCTCACGGATGATGTCGAAGACCGTCATGCGCGGATTGAGCGAGCTTTGCGGGTCCTGGAAGACCATCTGGATCCTGCGGCGAAGCGGCAACATCTCGTCCACCGGCACCGCGAGGAGATCGATCTCCTCGCCGTGGTCGTTGAACGTGACGGAGCCGCTGTCCGGCGTTATGGCGCGCATGATGATCTTGCTGACCGACGTCTTGCCGCATCCGCTTTCGCCCACAAGCCCGAGACACTCGCCGCGCCTGATGTCGAAGCTGACATCATCCACGGCCAACGTCCGCGCGACTTCGCGCGAGCCGAGCCAGGCCTGCTTGCGCGTCGTGTAGGACTTGGTCAGGCCCTGCACGCTCAACAGGTTGACGTCGGCGTTAACGCCCTCCGGCCAGGGGGCGTGGGTCTCGATCATCGGGCCGGTCTCGTATGTGATCTCGCGCAGCGGTGTGAGCCGCTCGCCCGGCTTCATGTCGAAATGGGGAACCGCCTCCATCAGTGCGCGCAGATACGGGTGCTTCGGCCGGCGGAAGATGTCGGTGATAGTGCCGCTTTCCATGACCTGGCCGTGATACAGAACGACCACCTCCTCGGCGATGTTGGCAACCACGCCGAGATCGTGGGTGATCATCAGAACCGCCATGCCGAACTCGGCCTGAAGGTCCTTGAGGAGCTTGAGGATGGCGGCCTGGATCGAGACGTCCAGGGCCGTTGTCGGCTCGTCCGCGATCAGCAGGGCCGGACGGCAGATCAGGGCCATGGCGATCATCGCCCTCTGACGCAGGCCGCCGGAGAGCTCGAAGGCGTATTTGTCGACCGCGCCGGCGGGATCGGGAAAGCCGACCAGCTTCAGCATGTTCTCGACCGTGTCGCGCCCTTCCGCCTTGCCGACGTTACGGTGCAGGTGCAACGCCTCGCCGATCTGGTTGCCGATGGTGTGGAACTGCGACAGCGACGTCATCGGCTCCTGGAACACGATCGAGATGCTGCCGCCGCGAATGTCGCGCATCTCGCGGCTGTCGGGCGAGAGCGCGGCAATGTCGACCACGCCGCCGTCGCGTACGGGATCGGCAAACAGGATTTCGCCCGAGGTGATGCGGCCGACCCGCGGCAGAATACCCATGATCGACTGCGCGATAACCGATTTTCCGGAACCGGACTCGCCGACCAGGGCCACGGTCGATCCGGGCCGGATGCGCATGGAAACGCCCTTTACGGCCTCGACCGTGCCGCCGAGCAGGGAAAACTCGACCCTGAGGTCGTTAATCCTCACAAGGTCATTCAAGGAAGGGCACTCTTCGATTCAAGGTCAGCCAACAGGCAAAAACGTAACATGGCGTATGGTGTGGAACAATTCGACGCCACGCCCCCCAGCTTAACATTGCGTATGAAATGAATACGACAGGCAGGGGAATCCGGATGCCGTTTCCCGGTCCGTCAGAACTGGCTGAGGGGCTTGGTCATGGCGATGTGATCGTCGTGCCACTGACCGTCGAGCGGCCGGAATCCCTGGTTTTCCGCCCAGGCGCGATGATCGCGTCGAATCCAGCCGAACAGTGCATTTTCGGCTGATTTCCAGTCACGCCAGTCGAGATCGATGGCCGCGGAGAGCAGGTGCGCGCCAAGGCCCTTGCCGCGATACGCCTCACGGATATTCAATGTCCGGTAGCGGATCAGACTATCGCTCCACTGCACCAGATGCGTCGCACCGACGAGATCCGGTCCGTCGAACAGTCCGTAAGAGAAACGCCTTGGATCATGCAGCTTTGTCGTGTAGGGGCCGAGCCGTCTCACGACCTCGCGAAACTTCTTGTCCGGATCGCGGAAATGGTCGACTTCGAACCAGTAGGTCTTGAGCTCGTCGAACGAAATATGAATGACATCCATTTTCGATATCCGGTTGCGTCAACGCAGATTTTACCGTTGTTGAGGCTTGAAAGTTCAACCCGAGCGGGCAGATAAGCCGTATCACCGATGAACGTCGGTACCGCGTATTCGGATGCCCGGTGCATCGCGTTTGCACGGGCAATCGTTAAGGATTGTAAAGCACATTACGAGCAACTACCGTACCCCCGGCCGGCGGACGAGTCTCATTGGGCGGCGGTGCGGTTCACAGTAAGTAAGGCCGGCTGATGGTCGAAGCATTAAGGTCCAAGCGCATCCTGATCTACAGCCACGACACGTTCGGCCTTGGCCATTTGCGCCGCTGCCGGACGATCGCCCATTCGCTCGTCGAGCGCTTCAAGGGCCTGACCGTGCTGATCCTTTCGGGATCTCCGATCATCGGAAACTACGATTTCCGTGCCCGGGTGGACTTCATCCGCATCCCCGGCGTCATCAAGCTCTACAACGGGGACTATACGTCGCTCGGCCTGCATATCGACCTGAAGGACACGCTCTCCATCCGCGAGTCCATTATCCGCCACACGGCACGGACGTTTTCTCCCGACCTGTTGCTCGTCGACAAGGAACCGCTCGGCCTGAAGGGGGAAATGGCGGAGACCCTTCAAATGCTGAAATCCGCCGATACGCGGCTCGTTCTCGGCATGCGCGACGTAATGGACGAGCCGATGCTGCTCAAGAAGGAGTGGAGCAGCGGCCATTCGCTTGCGGCGATGGAAAATCTCTATGACGAAATCTGGGTCTATGGCCTGGAAGAGTTCGTCGATCCGCTCGACAGCATGAACCTGTCTCCGGTCATTCGCGAAAAGATGCACTACACCGGCTACCTTCCGCGGTCCCTGCCGAAGGAGACCGATCTGCCGAAAGCGCTGGACATCGAAGAACCGTACATGCTGGTGACAGCCGGCGGCGGCGGAGACGGCGTCGCCATGATCGACTGGGTCATGCGCGCCTATGAGGCGGACGACGCGCTCCCCCTCGACGCGCTCGTCGTGCTCGGACCTTTCATGCCCCATGAGGAGCGCGACGATTTCATCGAACGCGCCAAACGCTTGGACCGGGTCAACGTGATCACCTTCGATTCCCGCATGGAGGTGCTGATGGCCAACTCGAGCTGCGTCGTGTCGATGGGGGGATACAACACGTTCTGTGAAATCCTCTCCTATGACAGGCCGGCCCTGGTCATCCCCCGCACAGAGCCGCGCAAGGAGCAACTCATCCGCGCCTTGCGCGCGAAGGAGCTGGGGCTGTTGGACGTTCTGGTTCCCGACGCAGAGATGGATACCGGCGTCATGATCGACGCCCTGAAGAGGCTCCCGCAACAGGCGAAGCCATCGGCGGCGCTGCGGCCGGATATGCTTGGCGGGCTTGACTATATCGGCGGCATGGCGCGCAGAATCCTCGGCGATGGAATCGATGCCGAGGAGCTCCAGCTCGCCGACGTCTGACGGAGACACCGTGTCCGGTCCGGTCGCATTCGTGCTCAAGGGCTATCCGCGCCTTTCCGAAACCTTCATTGCCCAGGAGATCCTGGCGCTCGAGCGGCGCGGCCTCGATATCGTCATCGTGTCCCTGCGCCAGCCGACGGACACCCGGCGCCATCCGGTCCACGAGGAGATCAGGGCGCCGGTGCTTTATCTTCCCGAGTTTCCGTCCCGCGAGCCGGGGCGGGTGGCAAGGGCGTGGGCACGCGCGCGCCGGCGCGCCGGCTACAAGGCCGCCCGCAGGCAGTGGCTCAGGGACCTGCGACGGGACTTCTCGGTCGTGCGGATGCGCAGTTTCCTTCAGGCGCTCGTTCTGGCCGAGGAGCTCGAAGCGGACACGACGCGATTCCACGCGCATTATCTGCATACGCCGGCGTCCGTGACCCGCTACGCGGCCATGACCCGCGGTGCGCCCTGGACTTGCTCGGCGCACGCACGCGACATCTGGACCACACCGGACTGGGAGAAGCGCGAAAAGCTCGGTGATCTGGAGTGGCTGGTCACGTGCACGGAATACGGTTTCAGGCATTTGACGGGTCTTGCGCCTGCGCCCGAGCGCCTGGAGCTTGTCTATCACGGGCTCGACTTCTCCCGCTTTCCTGCGCCCCCACGCGCCAGGAACGGCGGCGACGGCAGCAGCGAGAGCCGCGCCGTGACCGTCCTCTCCGTCGGCCGCGCGGTCCCGAAAAAGGGCTACGAGTGTCTGCTCGAGGCGCTTGCCGCCCTGCCGGACGCGCTTCACTGGCGCTTCGTGCATATCGGCTTCGGCGATATGCTGGACGCGCTGAAACGCCGGGCGCGGGATCTCGGCATTGAAGACAGGGTGACGTGGATGGGAGGGCAGCCGCAGGACACGGTGATCGAGGCGTATCGCAGCGCGGACCTGTTCGTGCTCGCCAACCGTGTTGCCGAAGACGGCGACATGGACGGGCTGCCGAACGTCATGATGGAAGCGCAGAGCCAGGGCCTGCCCTGCCTGTCGACACGGATTTCCGCGATTCCCGAGCTCATCGAGGACGGCGTCAACGGCGTGCTGGTGGCACCCGACGACGCCGGCGCGCTTTGCACGGAACTGGCGCGGCTGATTGCCGACCCGGATCTGCGCCAGCGGCTGGGCGCGCGCGGGTCCGACCGGGTACGGCGCGATTTTTCGCACGAGCACGGCGTCGACCAACTCGCGCGCAGGTTCGGGCTTCCCGAAGCGCTTGAAGTTTCATGCAAATGATCCCGCTCGCCATGATCCGCCACGGCCCGACCGCGTGGAACAGCGAGAAACGCCTTCAGGGACATACCGACGTGCCGTTGAGCGCGGAGGGGCGTGAGGTGGTTTCGAGCTGGCGCGTACCCCAGGAGCTTGAAGCCTATCGCTGGGTCTCAAGCCCGCTTTCGCGCGCGACCGAAACCGCAAGACTGCTCGGCGCGCAACAGCCCGAGATCGAGCCGCGGCTCATGGAGATGCACTACGGAGACTGGGAAGGGCGCAAGCTCCCGGAGCTGCGGCAGTCCCTCGGCAAGGAGATGGCCGACAACGAGGCGCGCGGGATCGATTTCCGTCCCGAAGGCGGTGAACGGCCCCGCGAGGTTCAGGACCGGCTGCGCTCATGGCTGGTTGACGTGGGGCAAGTGGCCGAACCGACCGTTGCCGTCTCGCATCACGGCGTGCTGCGTGCGCTCTATGCGCTTGCGACAGGCTGGAACATGGTCGACCCCCTGCCGGAGAAGTTCCGCTGGGGTGCCATGCATTGCTTCCACGTGTCCGGCGACGGCGGCCTGCAGCTCGATCGCATCAACGTCAGCATCGAAACCGCATGAGCGCGCCCCGCGTCTTTTTTTACGTTCAGTACCTTCAGGGTGTCGGGCATCTCCACCGCACCGCGCATATCGCCGCCGCCATGGCGCAAACGGGCTTTGCGGTCGATCTGGTGTCCGGCGGTGTCCCGGTGCCGGGCCTTGCGCCGGACGGTGTCCGCGTTCACCAGCTCCCGCCGATCAGGTGCCGGGATGGTGATTTCGGCGATCTGGTCGACGTGGATGGCGCGCCCGTTGATGACGCATTCAAGGATCGCCGGCGTGACGCGCTGCTCGACCTGTTCCGGGGCATACGCCCGGCGGCGCTGGTCATCGAGGCATTTCCTTTCGGCCGTCGGCAGATGCGTTTCGAACTCATGCCGCTTCTCGAGGCCGCGCGGGAAACGTCGCCGCGGCCGCTTGTCGTCTGCTCGGTGCGGGACGTTCTGCAGACCGGCAGGAAGCCTGGCCGTGCGCAGGAAACACTGGACCTGTTGGACGCTTTCTTCGACCACGTCCTCGTCCATGGCGATCCTGCATTTGCGCGTCTCGACATGACGTTTCCGCGCGCCTCGGAGATCGCCGAGAAGGTGCAATACACCGGGCTGGTGGGCGATTTTGCCAAGAATGCGCCGGTTTCGAAGGGCAGCGAAAGTGGCGAGGTCCTCGTGTCTGCGGGCGGAGGAGCGACGCGGAGCGAGGTGCTGTTGTCGGCAGCGATGCAGGCGCGCGCCCTGACCAATGCCAAAGACCGGACGTGGCGGCTGCTGGCCGGTCCGAACCTGCCGCCCGGCGCGTTCGAGGAGCTCAGCGCACGCAAACCGGACGGTGTGGTTCTGGAGCCCAACCGGCGCGATTTCCCCGACCTGCTGGCGTCGTCTGCATTGTCGGTGTCTCAGGCGGGGTACAACACGGTCGTCGATGTCCTGCGCTGCGGATGCCCGGCGGTTCTTGTTCCCTATGCGGCGCGCGGGGAAACGGAGCAGCTCACGCGCGCCCGGCGCATGGAGGAACTGGGTCTGGCGCGTGTGGTTGAACCTGACGCCCTTTCGCCGGAAACGCTCGCCCGTGCGATAGATGCGGCCCTTGCGGGTCGTCGTCCGAAACCGGTGCCGCTGGACGTCTCCGGGGCTGAGAAAAGCGCGGAATCTGTTTCGGCGTGGCTTCGATCCGGACGAGAAGGCTCTAGCGGCGGCCGATGAGCATGAACCGGGTGTAGTTCTTCAGCTCCAGTTCTCCCTCGAAGAGGGTTTCCGACAACGGAACCTGCTGCTTGAACTGCTCGAGGCTCTTGACGCAGTTCACATGCCCGTCGATGCCGAAATAGTTGTTCGACTGGAGCGTGAGCAGCGTGCCGGCCGGGATGCGCTCGAACCACTTGTCGATCGTCTCCAGATGCTCGCAGCTCGTATTGACGATGAGGTCGAACGTATCCGGCGGAAAATCGATCTCATACATGTTGGCAAGCAGGAACTCGAACCGCCCGGCGTCCACATGGGTGCGGTTCAGGCTCCTGGCGATGTCTTCACAGGCCGGGTCCATATCCACGCTGCGCACGGTTTCGATCCTGAACCGCGGATCGTGCAGCAGCATGGCGCCGAGAACGCCGTACCAGCCGCCGAGAATGCAAACCCGGCCCAGGTCGCCCCCGGTCGCCGCCAGCAGCTTCTCCACGAGCCATCGCTTCGACGTCATCTGGTTTCGGTTGAGGGCGTGGCCGAGTGTCAGGCGCGGGTACCGCAGCGCCGTCTCGCGGATATCCGCGACGAACGGGCTGTCGAAATAGACCGACAGGCCCTTGAGAATATCCAGATGCATGCTCTGGCGGTCGGATCGCTCCATGCGCTATGCCGCCTCGTTCAGCAGCTTCGTTTGATGGACGAGCTTGTTGCTGACCCAGCTTGCAACCTGCGAAGCGACCATGCCATCGGCTTCCATGAGCTGCAGGAAGACGTCCTTATCGATGCGCAAGGCGGTCACCGGCCCGGCCGCGCGAACGGTTGCTGTCGTCAGGGCATCGGTCAGAAGGCTCAACTCGCCGATCAGCGTATCCTTGCCATATGTGGCGATCACGTTTTCCTTTTTGCCCTTGCCGAGAACGATCTCGATCGTGCCGTCCAGAATCACGTACGCGTACTCGCCGGGTTCGCCCTCCTTGATGAGCGATTGACCGTCGGCGAAGTCGATCCGCCGGCTGCTGAACGCCAGCAATTTCAGATGATTATGGCTGATGCCCGAGAACAGCGGGATCTTCTCCAGCGCCGCGGTCTCCGCATTGAGGATGACGGGCTGCGCTTCGCCGTCTTCCGCTTCGGCCGCTTCCGGCTCCGGTTCGATCGCCGGCGGTGCGGCTTCGTCCTCGCGATGTTCGATCAGTCGATCGGCGATGCGGCCGTCCCGCAGCGTCAGCACCTGCTTGAAGTCGGAACTCTCGGGCATTTCGCTGAAGAACAGCACGAATGTCGTATCGGGAAGCAGACTGAACATGTTGTGCCTGATCCGCGTCTGCGCCTCGCGGTCGAGCGAACTCAGGGCATCGTTGCTGACAAGGATGTCCGGCCGCTTGATCAGGCTCCTTGCGAGCGTGATCTTCTGCTTGTCGGAATGCGACAGCCGAGAGCCGCCGACGCCGACCGGGCATCCCGTCGCCAGCAGGATCATCTCATTCGAGAGTTTCATCTGCTCGAGCACGTCGAATGCGATCTCGTTGGTCTTCTGCTCGGCGCCGCTGATCGTGTGATTGATCCGCCCCATGAGCAGGTTACAGCGGTTGCTCAACTGGGCGTTGAAGGTCTCCTGGTCAAAGAACGCGATGGCGTCCTTCTCGTCCTCCGGCAGTTCTTCGCGGAACTTCCGGCGTGCCTCCAGGATGCGCGCCTGCATGTCCTCGTCGATGAAGCCGAAGCGGTGACGGTCGATAATGATCTGGAAGGTGAGGGAGATCAGCAGTGTCTTCTCGTCTTCCTCCAGCGCATCGTATCCGTCCCGATTGACGTTCGTGGTGATGATCTTGAGCTTCTGCAGCGTGTCCTTGTCGACAAAGCTGAACGTCTCGAACAGCGGCTGATCCGGTGACATGTCGCCGAACAGATCAATCAGGGTTTCGGCGAGCTTCTGGCCAATATTGACGAACCGGCCAGTCAGATCGCATTCCTCGAGAACCGAGCGGACCAGTGCGTTGCTTCCGAGCGTCCTGAACTCGAAGGTGTCGCCGACCGGCTCGCCAAAGACCAGGTTGGCGGCAACGGACGCGTTGGCGTTGTACTGGTCGAACTGGAACGGGCGAATGAGCTGTGCGCCGTTGCTCTTTTCCTTGAGCTCCGTTGCGATCAGCGAACGGGCCTCGACCAGCTTCTTTGCGAGCTCCGGATGCTTTTCGACATCCATGCCCATGCCGAGCGAACGCGCCGCAAGCAACCCGTCGAGTTCGACGGCGCGGATGACCTGAAACACCCAGTCCTTCAGCTCGCGCTCGTTCGCGACTCCGATCTGCTCGAAATCGACCCAGTCGCCCTCGGCGTCGTCGACGCTGTTTCCGGATGCAAGCGACTCGCGGTACCAGAAGTCGTCCTCATCGGCGCTCTGCCCGTTCGTCATCGGGGTGTGCTTGACGCCGTAGAGCAGGTTGTCCTCCACCGTTCCGTCGAAGATGTAGGATTCCGGGCCGGCGTAGCCGATCGCCGCGCCGGTCACGGCCTCGGGAAGCTCGGAAAGGTTCGCGTCGCCGACGCAAATCGTCCCGCTTGTCGGTTGGATCAGGCGTGCGATCAGGTGGGCGAACCTGTCACGTGCGCCGGGCTCTGAAACGATTGCGATCCTGTCCGCCGGTTCGATTCGAACCGAAACGTCGTCAAGCATCTTCGCACCTTCATCGACCAGGCGGACATTGCGCAGGCTGATGGGTTCCTTGAGGCGCGGAATGGAATCCGGCCGCTCCAGAAGGAGTTCGGCGCTCTGCATCTGGCCGGGCTGGAACTGCTCGATAAGCTGCTCGTACTTGATCTTGATGTCGTTGTAGCGCTGGTAGTACTTCAGCAGCTCCTTCCACGGCGTGGTGAAGCGCGCATAGGCGGCGAGGACCGCAACCAGGGCGCCGAGCGAGAGATCTCCGTTGATGATGAGAATGCCGCCGATGGAGTAGAAGAACAGCGGCGTGAGCTGGCTCAGGAAGACGTTCAGCGCCTTCATGAAGAACTTTCTCTGGTAGAGCTGGTAGCGGACGTTGAAGATCCCGCCGAGCTTCTCCGACAGGCTCGCCTGCATGTAGGCGGACGTGTCGTTGGTGTGGATATCGCCGATGCCCTGGACGGATTCGCCGATCCAGCCGGCCAGCTTGCGGGCCCGGAACACCCGTTCGCGGCCCAGCATGTTGACCTTGCGCTGCAGCTTCGGGATCACATAGGCCTGCACCGGAACCATCGAAATGGCGACGATGCCGAGGATCGGGTCCTCGGAGATCATGAAGAACAGGATCGTCAGCATGGTGCCGCCCTGAACCATGGGCATGGAGAACGAGTCGCTGATGAAATCGGCCATCGGCTCGACTTCGGCCGTTATCATCGCGCTGAGTTCGGGGGGCGTGACGCGCTGAAAATGGCGCGGCGGGAAGCGCAGGATGTTTTCGTAGAGTTGGTATCGCAGCCGCCGGATCAGCCGTTCGGAGGAAACGCCCTTATAGGTATTGATCACCATCGAGAAGACGGCATTGATCACAAGCAGAATGAGAAACAGCGCGCAGAGCAACAGCAGGAACTCGATTTGGCCGAATTCGTATCCCCACAGGTCGACCGGAAAGCTCTTGCCGTCGATGGCGTCGTTGATGATGTATTTCGGGAGGTCGAGGACGAAGTACAGGAACGGGAGGGAGAAGGCGGTCATCACCATGATGGTGATCTGTTGCGACTTGCTGTAGCGCCAGATGAAACCGAAAATGTCCTTTTCCATGGTCGCTGCTTTCTGTTCCAACGAGCCCGAGAGGCGGCTATCGCTCCCCCCAAGCTTCGGCCAAAGGTTTCGAATCTCTACGGTATTCTACGCAAATGGGATGCATTGCACGTACACGTCGTAACGGTAATGCGGTTAACCGCATTCGGCAAACACCAAGGTTTTTCAATCCGTTCCGCGGCTTGCGCGGGTCCCGTCAGGCTGCGCGCGGCGCCACGCGCCCCTTTGTCTGGGTTCGCAACATCATCCGGCGGTGTTCCGGGTTGAACGCATCGCGCCGATGCAGGGTTGAGCGGTTGTCCCACATGAGCAGATCGCCCTTGCGCCAGCGGTGCGCGTAGCAATAGCTGTCCTGGGTCGCGTGCGCCCACAAGGCATCGAGCAACTCCTCCGATTCCGTGAGCGACAGGCCGTCCACATACGCGTTGCGCCGCCGGCCGAGATAGAGAACCGGCCGCCCGGTGTCGGGATGCGCGCAGATGGCGGGATGCAGTGTTCCGGTGCAGGTGAGGGGATCATCGCTCGCCTCCACGCCTTTGCGAACGAATCCGCCGGAATTGTACGTACCGTCATGCTTGATGGCGCGGTCCTCGATCCTCGACCGCAGATCCTTCGGCATGCCCTCGAGCGCCGACGCCATGCCGGCGATCCAGGTGTCTCCGCCGGCAGGCGGCAACTCGACCGCGTAGAGGAGGGTCGCCTCGGGCGGGTTCTCACGGTCTGACATGTCGGCATGCCAGATGGCCTCTCCGGCCCCGAGACTGCCGATGGGCTTGCCGTTCTCGCCCTTGATGTTCGAGACCACATAGATCTGCGGTTTTCCCGGAACCGCCTTCATGCGCTGGTTTTCCGGCGCCACATCCACTTCTCCGAACAGGCTGCTGAAGGCGATCAGATCCTCATGGCTCAAATCCTGATCGCGAAACAGGAGCGCGGCATGGGTGTGATAGGCATCGACGATGAAGCCGGCATCGTCGCGCGAGAAATTCGACAAATCGACGCCGGTGATCTCGGCGCCGACGCCCGGCGACAGGGGCCGAAGTCCGCGTGTTTCGTGTGTCTGTGTCAATGTGCTGCCTTAGGTGATTTTTCGCTCAGGGCCGCGGCAGACGCCGGTCGTTTCCGTGAAATGTGGGTCATCTCGTGTCTCGATTCAACGTGTTAGCGCAAATGTGAGCGATTGGGAAATCATGTTCCTTCTGCGGTTAACTCCAGGAGAGCAAAGGAAAAATGCCCGCTCGGCTCGAGTGTGAGAAAGGCATAGCGCCACCCTTCCTCGCTGCAAAACTCGTGACAGGCCTCGATGACGCCGTAGGGCACGGCGCGAACCGGGTTACCGCTGGTGAAGTCATGCCCAGCGATGTATCCGCCGCGTCTGACCTTGCGGGCGGCGAGCCTGAGTTCATCGCGCGTGGTCGGATAGGAGTGGTCGGTATCGATGTAGATCCAGTCGAAATAGCCATCCGGGAACTCCGCGAGCCGTTCTGTCGAGAGCCCCTGATTGATTTCAACAATGCCGTTTTCGATTTCCGCGGAGAAGCGTTCGCGAAGCTGCGCCAGACCGTCCCGGAACCGGTCCGCCGCCCAGGCGTCGACCAGATGAAGTTTTCGGGGCTTGTTGTGTTCGAGGATTTTCGCGGTGAATCCACCGAAGGCGACGCCCACCTCCGCCACGACTCCGTTTTGCGGCAGATGTTCAAGCAACTGCATGCGGGTCGGGAGCACCCGGCAGGCTCTCGTGTGGCGCACGTCGAGAACGGTCGTCGGCCAGGCCGCTTTGAGCGCACGGCGCTCGTCAACTGATGACATGTCTTCGTCCAGGCGTTGAAAGGTCCGGCAATTGCATTCACGCAGGCGCAAGTCGTGGAAAATGACGCCAAGGCGGTCTTGATAGCCATACGCCTTGACCGCACGTCAAGATGCAGGTGTTGCGCTTGCGCCAAAGTCTGCGGGAACGCCCGGGTGTGAGAATCCGTGCTGACTGGTCGGGCCGGCGTCTACTTCGCTTGAGGTTTGTAGCGCGACAGCCGGTCAGAATAACCGGCCGGTTTGGCGAACGCCTCGAGCGTCAGGACATCATCGTCGTCTTCGACGGCGTCCGGTGAATCCAGTCGTTGGTGCATCTCGTCCAGATCAGGGTTGAGCGACGTCTCGATGAAGGACACACCCGCCGTTTTGCCCTTTCGCCAAACGATCTGTCCCAGAAGAGGCTCCTTGAAACCCTCCGGAACAAGCTGAATTCTGTCAGGCAATTCGTGCAGATGGCTGCTGACGATCATGCATCCTCCCGGACTGACATCGCGGATGATGCATTTGATTTCGAAGCTGTCGTTTGCGTCGGAGGCGAATGCCTGCATACAGGACTTTTTTCGCCGCTCCGCGCGGTTGTCGATATGTCCCATCGTCTTGGCCCAAAGAAACGTTCAGACTTCAGGGTAAATTTGCCGGGTTAACGCGAGATGAAGGGCGGTTGAGTGGAGGTGACAGTACACGCATTTGTGGCATAACCTTTCGGCGCGATCGGCTGTCTTCGCGGTGGAAACCGGCAACGCTCTGGGGTAACACTCTCCGTTTCCAGAGCCTTTTCTATCAAAATGGACGGGTAAGAATGCGCCGGCTATCCCGGTGGACGGACGAGGAGAGCGCGGGCCAAGCGCTCCGGGACGCATGATCGCAACGCATTTCCGCCACGCGCATCGCCGCGCTTCCGGGACGGGGGGCGGCAATGTGGAGCGCTGACGTTCTCGCCCTTGTGTTCGCCACTTTTTTTCTCGCCGGCTTCATAAAGGGAGTTGTCGGATTCGGTCTGCCGGTGGTGGTCCTGGCGTTGCTGGTTCCCACGCTCGGACTGAAGACGGCCATTGCGCTGGTGGTCGTGCCCGCCGTTATCACCAATATCTGGCAGGCGCTTGTCGGCGGTCGCTTCCGCGAGATCATCCTGCGTATCTGGCCGATGCTGATTCTGGGATGCGGTTTCGTGTGGGTCGGCGTCGGGTTTCTCGCCGGCGCCGATGCCCGGCTCGCCGCCGGCGTTCTCGGCGTGCTGCTCGCTTCCTACGCGGCCTACAGCCTGACCCAGGCGCAACTCACGCCGCCGCGCGGATGGGAGGTGTGGCTCACGCCGCTGGTCGGCGCGCTGAGTGGTCTCGCATACGGTTACACCGGATCGCTGATGATCCCGGGCGTCATCTACCTGCAGGCGTTGGGCTTCAACCGCAACATGCTGGTCCAGTCGCTTGGCATTACCTTCCTGACGATGACCTCAACCCTCGGCTTCTCCCTGTCGCAGCACAATCTGATGCCGCCGGAGACGGCATTGCTGTCCGCGGCATCGCTTGTCCCGACCGGCATTGGCATGCTTGTCGGGCAGCGTTACCGGCACCGTGTCTCGGAGGAACTGTTTCGCACCCTTTTCTTCTGGGCGTTGCTCGTTGCGGGCGTGTATATGACGCTGCGCGCAGTTATCTAGCAACAGGTTAAAAATGAACGCGACGACAAGACCGCTTCGCCTCGCCATCGCCGGGCTTGGCGCCATTGGAATGACCGTGGCGCGGCGCGTGGACGAAGGCGGGATCGAAGGCATGACGCTTGCCGCGGTGTCGGCGCGCGACGAGGCGCGCGCGAGGGAGCGGGTCGCCGACTTCGCGAATCCGCCTGCGATCGTCGGGCTTGGCGCGCTTGCCGATGCCGGCGACATCGTCGTCGAAAGTGTACCCGCGGCGCATTTTCTCGATGTGGCGAAACCGGCGCTCGCGGCCGGACGGATCTTCGTTCCGCTCTCGGTCGGCGTCCTGCTGAACCATATGGACCTCGTCGATCTGGCCCGCGAAACCGGCGGTCGCATTATCGTGCCGACGGGCGCGCTCATCGGTCTGGATGCGGTCCGCGCCGCACGCTCCGGCGGTCTGCGCTCCGTCAGGCTGGTCACGCGCAAGCCCCCTGGCGGTCTCAAAGGCGCTCCTTACGTGGAGGAAAACAACATCGAACTCGATGGCCTGAGCGAGCCGCTGAAGCTGTTTGCGGGCACTGCGCGCGAGGCCGCTGAAGGGTTCCCCGCCAACCTCAATGTGGGGGCGGCGCTGGCGCTTGCCGGGCTCGGCCCTGACGAGACGCAGGTCGAGATCTGGGCGGACCCCGGCGTTTCGCGCAACATCCAGTCCGTCACGTGCGCCTCGGACAGCGCGGAATTCACAATGTCCATCGAGAACATCCCGACCGCTGAAAACCCGCGCACGGGGCGCATCACCGCGCATAGCGTCATCGCAACGCTTGAGCGGCTGACGAGCCCGCTTGTGGTAGGCACATGACGCCGATCGGCGGTTGTAAACAAACTGCCTTGCAAGTTTGAACCTTTTTCCATCCCGAAACGACAAATGCATGTAGCGGCGCAGACCGCGCATCATTTGGAGGATCAGGGAAATGGTTTTTTTGAAGGCGTTCGTCGCAGCCCTCATTCTTGCCGCCTATTTCGCGGGCGTTTTCGGAGAACATGCGGTTCCGGGCAGCCCGAGCCGCACCGCGAGCACGGAAATCGTGGCACAACGTTGATCCCCGATTGCGGTCCCGGAAAAGCGCGTTAAATTACGCGCCATGACCGCATTTGACCCGAACATTGAATACAATGCCCGCAAGACGGTTCCCGACCATGAGAAGGTGTCCGGGCGCTGGGACGAGGACGCCGCGCAGTATCGCGCCGAGGGAACCTGGGAACTCGATATCCCGTATGGTCCGGGAGATCGCGAAAAGTACGATTTTTTCCCTGTCGACCGGCCGGATGCGCCGGTCTGTGTCTACATTCACGGTGGATACTGGCGCTCGCGCGATCGCAAGACCTTCTCACACCTCGCCAGGGGGCTGAACGCGCGTGGCATTTCCGTCGCAATTCCTTCCTACGATCTCGTTCCGAACGTCACCGTTCCGGAAATTATCGAGCAAATGCGCGCGTGCCTTGTGAAAGTCTGGGAAAACACCTCGGTCCGGCCGTTTGTCGCCGGCAATTCTGCCGGTGGACACCTGACCGGCGCCATGTTGATGACGGACTGGTCGAAGAACGAACGGGTGCCGGACGATCTGGTGACGTCAGCCTTTGCGCTCAGCGGGCTTTACGACCTTCGGCCGCTTCTCGAAACCGACATCAACGACGATCTGCGCCTGACGCCGGAGAGCGCGCGCGAGGCGAGCCCGATGTTCTGGCCCGCGCCGCGCGATGACCTCAGCTTTGTGGCGGCGGTCGGCGCGCTTGAATCCGAGGCCTTCAGATTGCAGTCACGTGATGTCAGCGATGCCTGGAAGAGCGCGGGGGTTGCCGTGGAATACCTCGAGGTTCCGGACTGCAACCATTTCACGATCGTGAACGCGGTCGCGACGCCCGGGGATTCGCTTTTTGAGCACCTCGTCTCAACGGTCGAGACGCACGCGGCCGCCTAACGGAGTGATTTCAGCAACATGATGGCTTTTCGACGCGTCTTATTGCTTGCGACATGCGCAGCACTGGGCCTGACCGCCGGCGCTATGCTGCCCGCCGGCGAGGCAAGCGCGGATGCGCGCTACAACAAGTTCGTTCGGGACTTCTGGGCAAGCGCCCGCAAGGCCGGCGTTTCGCGCAAGACCTACGATGCCGCCTTCGCCGGTCTGTCGCCCGATCCGGTTGTGCTGGAAAAGAATGCCTTCCAGCCCGAATTCAAGATGCCGCCGTCGCAGTATGTCATCGCCGCGGTCACCGATACCCGGGTCAAAATCGGGCGGGAGATGCTGGAGAAATACAAGACGGAGCTCGACCAGATCGAGAAGCGCTGGGGTGTGGACCGGCACGTGCTGCTCGCGATCTGGGGCATGGAAACGAATTTCGGAACCTTCATGGGCAGCATGAACGTGATCCGTTCCCTGTCGACATTGGCCTATAAGGGGCGGCGCGCCCGTTTCGGGCGCAGCGAGCTGATCGCCGCCTTGCGCATGATGGAGCGCGGCGTCGTTCCCGAAGGGCCGATGATGGGCTCATGGGCCGGGGCCATGGGCCATACCCAGCTTCTGCCGTCCAACTATCTCCGGTTCTCCGTCGACTTCGACGGCAACGGCAAGCGCGATATCTGGAACACACCGCACGAAGCGCTCGCCTCAACCGCGAATTTCCTGTCGCGACACAAGTGGTCGCCTGGCAAGACATGGGGTTATGAGGTGAAACTGCCCGCGCGCGTCGGCACCGGCTATGCGGGCCGCAAGCGGTCGCGCAGTCTCGGCAAATGGGCCGCGCTCGGCGTCAAGCGCGTGAACGGCGGTGGATTTCCGCGCGCCGGTGATCGCGCCTATCTGTACCTGCCGATGGGACGAAACGGTCCGGCTTTCCTGCTGCTCAACAATTTCCGGGTCATCATGCGCTACAACGCGGCGCACACCTACGCGCTGTCGGTCGGCCATCTGGCCGACCGGATTCGCGGCGGTGATGTGTTCGTTACGGGATGGCCGGACGGGGCACGGGCGCTCACCGAGGACGAGCGATACGAGATCCAGCGCCTCCTGACCATTCGCGGACACGATCTCGGCGTGCTCGACGGCATTCTCGGCTCGAAGACCAGGGCCGCCATCCGCGCCATGCAAAAGGAAAAGGGCCTCAAGGTCGACGGCTTCCCGACGCCAAAAATCATCAAGATCCTTCGGGCCGAACAGGCCGAACGGGCTGAAGGCTAGCGGGAACGTGGCGTCAGCACCGTGACGTCACGCCGGCCCGCATGAGCTGAAAGCGCGTCTGAAAATCCGCAATATCGGCTATTCTGTCTCGGAAACGCCAAAGCCGCTGCCGGCCTTGCGATACTCCTCGCGCGGCGGCGCGAAGACGTCGAGCACGGTGGCGCCGTCCGGGCCTGCCTCGAAGGTATGCTCGATATTGCCCGGCGTGCACCAGAAATCGCCTTCCTTGACCTCGATCTCTTCGCCTCCCTGGGTGCGTACGCCGCTCCCCTGCAGCAGCACGCCCCACTGTTCCTCGGGGTGCGCGTGCAGCTTGCCCTTGTGGCCCGGCCCTATCTTGACGATCGAGATCATCGCCTGCTCGCCCGGGAAGACACGCGCGTTCAGGCCTTCGGTGAGGCTGCGCTGAATGCCCTGGTCCATATTGTGGAGATTGTAGAAATTGTCTTTTTGCACGGGTGTCTCCTCCGCTCATTCTTCTAGTTTGTAATCGTTTTCGCTCAGGAACTGCCTGAGCGCTTCCGGGTAGGTGAGTTTGACCGACTTGCCCTTGGGGCATGCGCCGTCCTTGTTGCGCTGAACGGTGCAGGATTCAAGGCCCCAATCGGATTTGCGGTCATAGTATTTCAGCATGAGCTGCCATGCCGGGGCACCTTCGCCCAGCAGGATTTTCTGGCCGACATATCCGGCGAGAAAGCCGTTGCGGTCGCCGCTTTCGTCGGCCCACTCGATGATGTGCTTGAGGGATTGCAGTTGATTGGCGCGAAACGCGGGCTTTGCCGACACGTTGTTCAGCTTCCCGTCCTCGAGCGCGAGGATCAGAAGCGGTGCCGTCGAGCAGGCGTAGCAGCCGAAGGTGTAGAGAAACGCGTTGTCCCGGGTCGCCAGTTCATAGCGACCGTCACCGTTGAGGTCGCGGGCGGCTAACGGCCCGCCGTCGAACGGACCGACGGAGATCTCCCGCCACTCCTTGCCGTCGCTGGAGCTCGTCAGCACCCGGGTGTCGGAACAGCAATGGGCGCCGCCTGTATAGGTGGAGAACACCACCTCGGGATACGGGTTCGAGGAATCCATTTCGACGATCTGCACCAGAAACACCGGGTTGTCGGGGAACGATTCGCTGCCCTCCGACTTGATTACCTCGGTGCCGTCCACGGAAACGCTCAGCACCGGGTTCATATAGAGAACGCCGTCCGGCGGTCCGCCCCTTTTCAGGGTCACGTCCACGCGCACCGGTCCGTCGCTGAGGCTCCACTCGGTTTTGCTGAGGCTTTCTTCATAGTCGCGCTTGAGCGTCGCCGGCGTGCGCTCCTTCGCAACAGCGATCGGCTTGGCGAAAAGGTGAGCGTTCTGTGATTTGAGTTCGGAAACGAAGGGCCCATCTTCATTCTGTGAGCCATGCGCATTCTGAGCAGCGGCGAACACTATGAAGAGAACAAGCGATGCGAACGCCACCTGCAACCCCGCCCCGCAGAAACTTCCCACTCGTGAACTCACGTCTTTACCTACACCCAATGCGCGAGTCGAACCCGCAGAATCCATATGCTACGTTTCCCATACATCCGCTTTGACGAACAGGCAATCAATGGCGTTTCTGGACAGGCTCAAGGATATCGCGGACCGGTTTGGGGGGACGGAACCGGAAAACGAGGACATGGACGAGGAGGAGGTGCGACTCGCCGCCGCCGCCCTGCTCGTGCATGCGACCGTCGTCGACGGCGAAGTCAGCCGCAGCGAAGCCGAGACCCTGCGCGATGTGCTCGAGAGGCGCTTCGACCTCGATCATGGCCAGGCGGGTCGGCTGATCAAGGAAGCCACGGAAAAAGAGAAGGACGCCGTCGACCTCTACGGGTTCACCAGCGTGCTGACCCGCCATCTCGATCGTGCCGGACGGCTGAAGATCGTCGAGATGCTGTGGGAGATCGTCATGGCCGACGGCGTCATTCACGAGCTCGAGGCCAACCTTGTCTGGCGCGCCGCCGAGCTGCTGGGCGTGACGTCGCGCGACCGCATTCGCCTGCGGAAATCCGTCGAGAGCCGCCACGGGTAACAGGTTTTCGAAATTGTAATGGCTTCGATTCGGTCGAAATGGCCTAACCCCATGGACTTGACCCGCGATTTCTGCTCAAAAGCAATTGTTTACGCAGCACCTCTTTGAGAACCCACGACCGCGATCCCACGTGCGCAGACGTTTCGACAGCCTTCCCGACACCACACAAACCGCCAGATGGGGCGGTGGCGACGGCGAAGTTTGCGCGCGCGAACGGCGTTTGCCGGTACTGCTGGTCGTGCACCAGGAGCATTCCTGTCCCGGTGGCGTGCGCAACTGGTTGCGGGCGAAGGGCTATCCACTCGATATCCGGCGTCCGCGTTTCGGCGACCCGCTTCCCGATACGCTCGCGGGCCATGCCGGAGCCGTGATTTTCGGCGGGCCGCAAAGCGCGAACGACACCGACGATTTCATCCGCCGCGAAATCGAGTGGATCAGCGTCCCGCTGAAAGAGAAGAAGCCGTTTCTCGGTATCTGCCTTGGCGCGCAGATGCTCTCCCTCCAGCTCGGGGGTGAGGTGGCGTCGCATCCGGAAGGCTTCGTAGAAGTTGGCTATTATCAGATCGCGCCGACGCGCGAGGGCGCGGCGCTCATGGACTGGCCGAGCCATGTCTACCAGTGGCATCGCGAGGGGTTCACCGTGCCCGAGGAAAGCGTTCTGCTCGCCGGCGGAGAGTATTTCGACAATCAGGCCTTCCGCTACGGATCCGCTTTCGGGCTTCAGTTCCACCCGGAAGCGACGCACCTGATCATGAACCGCTGGGTGACGCGCGCCTGCAGCCGCTTCGTGCTTCCCGGCGCCCGGCCGGGGCCGGCACACCGGCGTGATCATCTGCGCTATGGCCCGGGGCAGCGCGCCTGGCTCGACAGGTTTCTCACGCGATGGATCGAGGCGCCGGTCGACGCCTGACGATCCGGCTCGCGACGGTCGGCAATTTCTTCCCTTCACCCGGTTATCCTTTCCCACCGGAACGCGATGCCGCGCCGGCGTCCGCATGGTTCCATCAACATATAGTATTTAAAGATAAGATAGACACAATATATAGTATCTAAATTCAATCGGCGACTTGGCAAGCGGCTTGCTTTGTTGTGGGCGTACCGGTCTTCAGTGTTGCGTCACCGGTGCTGATCGGGCGGGGGGAGACGCGTTCTGTTGTGTAGTGACCCCTTCCATCTTGTCTTCCCCCGACCGCCCCTTCCGCATGGAGCCTCTTGCAATCCACCACGGCGCTTGGTTTGATCGCCCGTGACGAGGGCAGCCGCCCTTCGCTTGAGGAGGCAGGACAATCCATGGCCAAGCAGGCAGCACATCCGGGCTCTCAGACCGACGAGGCCGCGCGCCGCAAGGCTCGGCGCAACGGGTGGTTTCTGATCGTTGCGGTCACGGTTGCCACGGCCCTGCTCTTCTTCCTCGGCACCATCGACGAGAGCACCCGCTACGACTGGATCAAGCTGTAAGTCCGAACAGGACTTCGCGGCACCGGATCCCGACCCGCGTTTACTCGCTCGCGCGTGCCGGGCGCTTTGCCTTGGCCGGAGACAGTGTGCGATAGCGCCATTCGGGTGCGGGAGACGCCGACTCCGTCTCGGCGATGGTTTCGAGCATGCCGTGGTGTGGGGAGAGCGAGCAGGCCGGATCGGTTGCGGTGGCGCGGCCTGTGAACGCGTAGGCCTGACACCGGCAGCCGCCCCAGTCCACTTCCCGGCGGTCACAGTTACGGCAGGGGTCCTCCATCCAGTCCACGCCGCGAAAGGCACTGAATGCGGTGGAAGACGTCCAGATATCCCGCAGTGACGCAGCACGGACGTTCTCGAACGCCAGCTCGCTGATGGTCTCGGCCGCCTGGCACGGCAGCGTTTTTCCGGACGGCGTGATGCACATGCCGACACGCCCCCAGCCTCCCATGCAGGGCTTCGGAAAGCGCGCATAGTAGTCGGGCACCACATAATCGATCGTGAGGCGGCCCTTCAGGCGCTCCTGCATGTCCCGGACAATGCGCGTGGCCTCCATGACCTGCGCGCGCGTCGGCATGAGTGCGGCGCGGTTCTCCAGCGCCCAGCCGTAATACTGGGTGTGGGCAATCTCAAGCCGGTCCGCTTCCAGCTCCAGCGCCAGATCGATGAAGCCGGCCACATTGTGCACGTTCTGCCGGTGGATCACGGCATTCAGCGTGAACCCGATGCCCTTGCCGCGCATCTCACGCGCAAGCGCGAGCTTCCTGCCATGCGCGGAGTTGAGCCCCGCGATACGGTCCGCGTTCTCCTCCCCGACATCCTGGATGCTGAGTTGCAGGTGATCGAGACCGGCGGTGATCAGGGCGTCGAGCCGCCCCTCGTTCATCAGAACGCCCGAGGTGATGAGGTTCGAATAGAGCCCGACCTCGCGCGCATGGGCGACGAGATCGCAGATATCGGTGCGCGCGGTCGGCTCGCCGCCTGAGAAATGGACCTGCAGCACGCCGAGGTCGGCGGCCTCGGTGAGCACGCGCGTCCAGTCCCGGGTCTCAAGCTCGGCCGATCGTCGCTCAAGCTCCAGCGGATTCGAGCAGTAGGGACATCGCAGCGGACACCGGTGCGTCAGCTCCGCAAGGAGGATCGCCGGGGGGTCGGGATGGTTATCGGGTGTGTTCATGGTGTGCGGGACAGCGGTCACGTCTCGATCGCGCGCCTCTCTGCAAGACCCACGAGAAACTCCCTGACGTCCGCCATGATTTGGTTGCGCTCGGCATTGTACAGGTCAGCGAGCTCGTCGACGATCGCCGACAGATCGCGCTCGCCGTCAATGCGCTTGACGATCTCAACGGCAATTGCGTCGAGCTCGAATATCCGTTCCGGCCCGAGCAGGATCCATTGCCCGCGGACCGTGTCATGCTTCAGCCTGACGCCTCTGCGCAGGCGCGGCACCGAGACCTCGTCGATGTCATGTCGGGTGTCGCTCATGTGGTGTCCTTGGCCGGGTCATAGGCGCCGGGCGGAACGTAGCCCGGCTCGACATAGGCGTAATAAAGCGCATCGAGCTGTGCCCACAACACGTCGCATTTGAACCGAAGCGCATCCAGGACGGCCGCTTGCTGGTCGGGCCGGAGCGCGTGGCGGCGGACATAGTCCAGCGCGAATTCCGAGTCCCGGGGCGCCTGCGTCAGGCGCTTGTTGAAGTAACGCAGTGTGTCCTCGCTGATGAAATCATAGCTGGAGAGCATGCCGGAGACGCGCTCGGAGATGACCTGCGGCGAGAACAGCTCGGTCAGCGACGATGCGATCGCCTCCAGAAGGGTGCGCTCGCGCACGAAGTGGATATAGGCCCCGACCGCAAACCGGGTCGCGGGGAGCGCGCCCGCGCGCGAGACCACGTAGGCGCGGTCGAGCCCCAGGTCGTCCGTGAGGGCAAGCCAGCGCTCTATGCCGCCTTCGTCGCTCTCATCGCCGTCGTGATCGACAATCCGGGCGCGCCACTCACGGCGCAGCGCCGGGTCCTCCATGCGCGCGACGATGGACGCGTCCTTCATGGGGATCGCCGCCTGGTAACAATAGCGGTTGAGGGCCCAGGCCCGCACCTGGTCACGCGTGAGCTTGCCCTGGTGCAGCAGGTGATGAAACGGGTGGTGGATGTGATAGCGCTCGGTCCCGATCTGCCGGAGTTCGGCCTCCAGTTCGTCCGGCGACAACAGTGCCTCGGATTGTGCGTGTGGGCTCATCGCAGGACGATTTCCATTCCGTCGAAGGCGACTTCCCAACCCTGCTCCTCGACTCTCCTGCGTTCGCGTGAATCTTCGAACAGCACCGGGTTGGTGTTGTTGATATGGACGAACACCTTGCGCTGAACGCCCAATGCGGCAAGGGTCGCGATGGACCCGTCCGTGCCGGACATGGCCATGTGGCCCATGCGCTGACCCGTCTTTGCGCCCACGCCCTTGGCGATCATCTCATCGTTTTCCCAAACGGTTCCGTCGAACAATAGCAGGTCCGCGCCCTTGAGCCGGGCCTTGAGATCGTCCGGCAGTGCGGCGCATCCGGGGATATAGAAGACGCGTTCTTCGGAACCGGACCGTCGGATTCTAAGGCCGATCGTATACTCGGTCTCGACGCCGATCTCGGGCTGGTCCGCCCCGTCCTGTGTCGCACCCTCCAGGAACAGCGGCACCTTGCCCGGTACGAGAAACGCCTCGACCATGAGCTTCGGCGCCACCTCGATTTCCGCGTCGACGGGGAGGTCTTCCCGTGTCACGCACGATGGATCGAGCGCGTCGAATATCGGGTTATCGCGCAAGACGTGATGGATTTCCGATGTCGCCAGCAGCCGAAACGGCTGCTTCTCGCGCAACACCAGCAGTCCCGCGATATGGTCGATATCGCCGTTCGTCAGCACCACCGAGTGGATCGGGCTGTCGCGCAGTCCCGCGGATTGCGGGTCGCGCGGGTGCAGACAGGGCGTGCTCAGGATCTGCTGCCGGATGTCGGGCGAGCAGTTCACCAGGCACCAGTGCCGTCCGTCCGCGCTCACCGCGATCGAGGACTGCGTGCGTGGCCGGACGTCGGGCGCGTTCGAGCGTGCCGCGACGCAGACCGCGCAATTGCAGTTCCATTGCGGAACGCCGCCGCCGGCGCCCGCGCCCAGCACGACGATTTTCAGCTCATCAGGTGAGGTTTGGCCAGTCATTGTCCCGGACGCCCGTGGCCCAAGACATGATCACGCTTACAGCTCGGCGGGAAGATACATCGTAACTTCGAAACCGCAGGGGACCTCTTCAAACCTTGGTTTTTCCCAATCCATAACAACCTCGATGTCGGGGATGACCATTTCTGAATACTCGCCGGCAGTATCGCCGCTGGCACGGATGCCGTCCACCGTGTTCGCGGGAAAAGCCGGTTCAAAGGTTCGCGAGATCGGTTTTAACTCGCGCCGGCTCCGCGGCGTGCGAACAGGTTGCGGGTCGGGTCGTGCGCGAAAATCGCCGCCACGAAAAACACGAGTGTGGCGCCCGCGACGATGAGGAGGGCTTGCAGGTCAAGCTGACCATACAGGGCGAAACGAACGAGCTCGACACAGGATGTGAACGGGTTGAGCGCACAGATCGCGGCCAGGATCGGACTGTTCGCCGCCATCACCGACAGCGGATAAAGCGCGGATGAGGCAAAGAACATCGGGAAGATCACGAAATTCATGATACCGGCGAAGTTTTCAAGCTCGCGAATGAGCGACGACAGGAGCAGGCCGAGCGCGCCGAGCATGAGACCGCACAGCACCAGGGCCGGGACTACGGTCAGGTATCCGACGGCCGGCAGGTGGATGCCGAAGGCCCACGCGATGCCGAGAAACGCGTAGACCTGCAGAAGCGAGACGAGCACACCGGCCAGCAGCTTGGACAGCAACAGGAACCACTTCGGGAAAGGGCTGACCAGCAGGACCCGGATCGAGCCCATCTCGCGGTCATAGACCAGGGACAGGGACGACTGCATACCGTTGAACAGCAGGATCATCGCGATCAGTCCCGGCATAATGTAGACGTCATAGTCAACGGCGGCCCCGTAGGGCGGCGCGGCCGGGGTCTCGATGATGGCGCGCAGGCCATTCGCGAAGATCACCAGCCAGAGCAGTGGCCGGACAAGCGCGGCGATGAACCGCGCGCGCTGCCTGAAAAACCGCAGCCACTCGCGCCGGCCAATCCCGCGCAGGCACCAGACGTAGCGCAGGCGTGTGGCGGCCGTTTCGGACGCGGCCTGCTCGGATTTGTCAGTTTCGGACGTGCGCGCGCTCATGCGGTTGCGCTCCGTCTTTCGCTTCCGGTCAGCCGGTCGAACGCGTCGGCGACCGTCTCTGTGCCGGTGGTTTCCAGCACGCGATCGGTGACGTCATTCGCCAGCACCCGGCCATGGTCGAGAATCAGCAACTGGCTGTCCGGCACCACCTCGTCAAAAAGGTGTGTGCACCACACGCTGGCGACGCCTTCGTCGCGCAGGGACAGAACATGCGCATGGATGTCCCGCCGCGACGCCGGGTCGAGACCTACGGTCGGCTCGTCAAGCAGCAGAAGCGAGGGCCGGTGGAGCAGGGCGCGCACGATTTCGACGCGGCGAATCTGGCCGCCGGAGAGACGTCGCAGGACCGTATCGGCCCGATCGGACAGGCCGAACCGCTCCAGATCCGCATGGGCGCGGCTCTTGATCAGCGTGCCCGACATTCCGCGGAGCGCCCCCTGGTAGGAGAGGTTTTCCATCACCGTGAGATCGAGGTCGAGCGCACGTGTCTGAAAGACGACGCCCAGGCGCGCCAGCGCCTCGACAGGCTGCCGTCTCACGTCGGCGCCGAGAATCTCGATTGTGCCCGCCTGTGGGGCAAGAAGCTGCGTCAGCAGCGCGATCAGCGTTGTCTTGCCCGCACCGTTCGGCCCGAGAATCGCGCAAAAACCCGCCCTGGGGACGGCGAAGCTGACGTCTTCGAGAACGCGGGCCGCTTCGAACCCGAAGCTCAGATCGGTGACGTTTAGAGCAGCGTCATGCAAGTCGGACACCCGGTGAACGGGACCCCCGCTTGGCGGCCTCTGGAGCAATTCTTGCCAGTTCGCCCTGCATGTCGGTGTCTCGACTGTTTGGATGTTGGATGGATAGCCGGTTCGAACCGGCGCTGCCGCGATGCTTCGGGGGTGCTCGGGAAAACCTGGTGGAGCCGAGCGGGATCGAACCGCCGACCTCCACGTTGCGAACGTGGCGCTCTCCCAACTGAGCTACGGCCCCAGGCTTTGCTGTCGCTCCGCCATTTACGTGCCGTGCCGTGAACCTGTCAAGGCAATGCACAAAAGGGTGAGGCGGTTTCAAAGTCTTGCAGGCCGTTCGTAGTGCCGCTACACCATGTTGCCGTGCCGCAGAAGAAAGGTTCATCTGAAGATGCTTGCGCTTATCCAGTTCATCGGAATGGTCATTGGTCTCTATATCTGGGTCATTATCATCAGTGCGGTCTTGAGCTGGCTGATTGCGTTTAACGTGGTCAACACACAAAACCGTTTCGTGTACCTGGTTGCCGACGCGCTTCACCGTCTCACCGAGCCGGCGCTTCGGCCGTTGCGGCGCTACGTCCCCGATCTCGGCGGCATCGACATTACGCCGGTGGTCCTGATCCTGTTGCTGATTTTCCTCCGTGACGTCGTTCTGTTCAGTTGGGTGGCCGGTGCGGTTCTCTGATTTCGATGACCCTCGCTGCCGGCACGCCGTGGCGATGTGGGGCGGAGGGGCTCACCCTGAAAATCAGGCTCACACCCGGATCGTCTCGGGACAGTATCGAGGGAACGGGACAGTTCGGATCGGAGACCGTTATCAGGGCGCGCGTGCGCGCCGTACCGGACAAGGGAAAGGCGAATGACGCGCTTGTCAGACTGGTCGCCGGATGGCTCGGCATCGGCGTGTCCGCGGTGAGCCTCGTGTCTGGCGGCAAATCGCGGCTTAAATCGGTTCTCGTTCGTGGAGATGCGCGCCTGCTGGAAGACAGCGTGAGGAGCAGGCTCGCCGAGTAGGGCTTTAGGCCCGGATAACGGGCCATCCCGGGGGAAACCATGTCTGACGCGAAGATCATTGACGGCAAGGCCATCGCGGCCGATTTGCGGGGCAGGGTGGCAGAGGCGGTCGCCCGGCTGAAGGAAAGCCGTGGCATCACGCCGGGACTCGCAGTCGTCATCGTCGGGGACGATCCCGCCAGCCATATCTATGTGCGCAACAAGGGCAAGCACACGAGAAATGCGGGCAAAAAGTCCTTCGAGCACAAGCTCCCGGCGAACACGTCCGAAGCGGAGTTGCTTGATCTCGTCGCGACGCTCAACGCCGACCCGGCAGTGCACGGCATTCTGGTGCAGCTCCCGCTGCCGGGGCACATCGACGAGAATGCGGTCATTCAGGCGATCGATCCGGCAAAAGACGTCGACGGCTTCACGGCCATAAATGCGGGCCGGTTGGCGATTGGCCAGCCCGGCCTGTTTCCCTGCACGCCCGTCGGTTGCGTCATGCTGGCGAAATCGGCGCTCGGCGATCTGACCGGCGCGCACGCCGTGATCATCGGCCGCTCGAACATCGTCGGCAAGCCGGTCGCACAACTGTTGTTGCAGGAGAACTGCACCGTCACGCTGTGCCACTCGCGCACCCGCGATCTGCCGTCCGTCGCCCGGTTGGGTGATATTCTCGTGGCCGCGGTCGGCCGCGCGGAAATGGTGAAGGGCGACTGGATCAAGCCGGGCGCCTGCGTCATCGATGTCGGCATCAACCGCATCGAGAGCGATGACGGAAAAGGCCGGCTCGTCGGCGATGTGGATTTCACCGAGGCCGTGCCCGTCGCCGGATCGATCACGCCGGTTCCCGGCGGCGTCGGGCCCATGACGATCGCCTGTCTGCTGCGCAACACCTACCGTGCGGCATGCGCCATCGAAGGCATCGAGCCCGAAGAGTTCTAGTCAGCGCCTTCGACGATCACCAGGTCCGCATCGGCCCATGCATGGCGCATGGCAAGTGCGGGCGCATAATCCTCCGACTCGTACCACTCCACGGCCTTGTCGTAGCTGTCGAATTCGATGATCACGTGCCGGCTGCGTGATTCTCCCTCACGCACTTCAGCCTTGCCGCCCCGGACGAGAAACCGTCCGCCATGGGGTTTGAGAGCCTCGCTCGCCGCGGCGGCGTAAGTCGGATAGTTGTCTGCATCGTTCACGGTCACGTGGACAATCACATAGCCTTTGGGCATGTCAGGTTCCCTCTTCTGTGATGGATGGTTGCTGGCGGGCATTTGAGATCTTCAGAGTACTGGCGAGCAGGACAAGGACAAGTCCCGCAAGCGCGATCGGCGCGAACGCCGTCTCCGGCCGGTCGGTGAAATCCCAAAGCGTCCCCGAAAGCACCGGCGTGATGAAGGTGGAGGTATAGCCGATGAAGAACACGCCGGCGGAGAAGCGATGCACCTCGTGAGATGGCGCAAGTATCGGAGGAAGCGCGAGGACGAGGATGAGAAAGCTCGAAGCACAGAACCCGACCATTGCCGACAGGACGATGACATCGGTTTCACCGGTGCTGAGCGCCAAGGCCGTCACCACGGCGAATGTCGCCAGCCCGTAGACAACCAGCGGCCAGCGTTTGCCGACCAGCCTGTCGGCGAAGACGAGCAGCAGGACGGAGGCCGGAAGCTGACCGACATTGAGCGCCGTCAGCGCCTGGTCGACCAGGTGGTCGCGTCCTGTCGCATACAAAAAGTCGGGGAGAAACGCATTGGTCGCGAAATAGATGGAACCCGCACCCCCCAGGATCAGGCCGCAGACGAGCATGGTCAGATTGCGCCAGTCGGGCATCCAGCCGTCCGCAGCCGTGCGGCCACGCAGGCCGGGACGGTCGACGCGCCCCGTCCGCAACGCCCAGCCGAGGGCGAGAATATTGGCGGCGAGCGGCAGCGAGAAGACCGCAAAGGCCCATCCCCAGCCACCGAGATACAACGCGACCGTGCTCGCCGCCGCCACGCCGATGATCTCGCCGACCAGCAGACCGTTGACGTAAACAGCGGTCGCCAGTCCGGCATGGGTAGAGAACCAGTGCGCCACGAGCGTTGGCATGGCCGGTTGCATAATGGCGATGCCAAGCCCCATCAGGCCCGTCATCACGAACAGGACGGCCAGGTCCGGCCCCAAACCGCGCAGCGCGCCTGCGACAGCGGCGATGGCCAGACCGGCGATCAGCGCGCGGATCGCACCGGTCCGGGCAAGCAGAAGCGAACCGAACAGGGCGCCAAGCCCGAGGATCAGGACGGGAAGGCCGTTGAGCGCACCGACCGCTTTCCCACTCAAGGTCAGGTCCTGATGAAGGAACGGGATGAGCGGGGGAACCGCCAGCATCGTGATGCGGAGGTTGATGCCGGCAAACCAGAGCAGAAAAAGCGCCCACCAGTTCATGATCTTGAAACGTGCTCCCGTCGAGCGGCCAGCAATAGGCGCGCGGGCAGTGGCGGGCAAGCCTTTTGCGATGCGGGATGAAGGGACTCAGGCGGCCAGCGCCAAATCGATTTCGTCGGCGATCGCGGCCGCCGCCGCCGCGGGATCGTCGGCCTGGGTAATCGGGCGCCCGACGACGAGATAGTCGGCACCCGCGGCGATGGCACGGGCCGGCGTCATCACCCGCGCCTGGTCTCCGACATCTGTGCCGGCCGGTCGAATACCGGGTGTTACGATGAGAAAATCGCGGCCGGTGGCCTCGCGGATCTGCGCCGCCTCCTGCCCCGACGCGATGACCCCGTCGAAACCGGCCTCCTTGCGCAGTTTTGCCCGGTGAAGCACGAGTTCGGCGGGGCTCATGCGGCTGCCCTGCTCTTCGAGATCCGCCGCATCCAGGCTTGTGAGCACGGTGACGGCCAGCAGTTTCAGATCGCTGCCCTCGCGTCCGCGCATGGCGGCCTGCATCGTCTTGATGTCATGACCGTGCACGGTAAGGAAGGTCGCGCCCATCGCCGCGATGTTCGCGGTGGCGCGCTCGACCGTGTTCGGAATATCGAGCAGCTTGGCGTCGACGAAGACTTTCTGTCCGGCATCGGCGAGCTCGCGCGCAAGGTCCGCGCCACCGGAAAACAGCAGCTCGAGGCCGATCTTCCAGACGCCGGCGTTCTCGCCGATTCTGGAAATGAGGGCACGGGCATCATCCGGCCCGGGAACATCGAGAGCGACGATCAGGCGCTCGCTGGCCCTCACTCTCCCATTCCTTCGAAAAACTCTTTCACGCGGGTGAAGAAGCCCGAAGAATCCGGGTTGGTGGCGTCGGACGAGGCGTCCTCGAATTCCTTGAGGAGTTCCTTTTGTTTCCGCGTCAGGTTGCGCGGCGTCTCGACCTCGACCTGGATGTACATGTCACCGGTCGACTTGGCCCGCAGAATAGGCATGCCTTTGCCCTTGAGCCGGAACTGCTTGCCCGTCTGTGAGCCTTCGGGAACTTTCACCCGGCTGCGCCCACCTTCGACGGTGGGAACCTCGATATGGCCGCCAAGTGCCGCCGTGGTCATGGAAATCGGCACGCGGCAGAAGATGTCGGCGCCGTCACGCTGGAAGAACTCGTGCGGTGTGATCGAGAGGAAGATGTAGAGATCGCCCGGCGGTCCGCCGCGCAATCCGGCCTCCCCCTCATTCGCCAGCCTGATGCGCGTTCCGTCCTCGACGCCGGCCGGGATGTTCACCGACAGCGTGCGTTCCTTGGTCACCCGGCCCGCGCCATGGCAGTCCGGGCACGGATCATCGATGATCTCGCCGCGTCCCTGGCAGGCCGGACACATGCGCTCGATGGTGAAGAACCCTTGCGACGCGCGCACCTTGCCCGTACCGCCGCATGTTCGGCAGACGCTCGGGCTGGTGCCCGGCTTGGCGCCGGTGCCGTCGCACGTCTCGCAGGTGATGCTCGACGGCACGCGGATCTGCGCGCTCTTGCCGTCGTGGGCGTCGCGCAGGGAGATCTCCAGGTTGTAGCGAAGATCGGCGCCGCGTTCGCGCATTGTCCGCTTGCCGCCACGACGCGCGCCCATGAACTCGCCGAACAGGTCGTCGAAGATCTCGGACATCGATGCCGAAAAGTCGCCGCTGAAGCCATGAGGCCCGCCCGGCCCGCCGCCCTCGAACGCGGCATGCCCGAACTGGTCGTAGGCCGCGCGTTTCTGGGGGTCCTTCAGCGCTTCGTAGGCCTCGTTGACCTCCTTGAAGCGAATCTCGGCCTCGGTGTCGCCGGGGTTTCGGTCGGGATGATATTCCTTGGCGAGCGACCGGAATGCGCGCTTGATCTCGACGTCTTCAGCGCTCCGCGATACGCCCAGGACCTCGTAGTAATCCCGTTTTGCCATATTTGTTCGCGTCAGATGCGCAAATGAGCCGTGCCCGCAGAGCAGTGCGCTCTCCTGCGGGCCAGGCTCATCGCGATTCTCCCATCAAGGACCTACGCAGACTTCTTGTTGTCTTTGTCGTCCTTGTCGTCTTTCACTTCCTCGAAGTCGGCATCAACCACATCATCGCCGCCCGAAGCCGCCGTGTCGCCGGAATCGCCGCCGGCGTCACCCTCGGCCTGCGCTGCCTGATACATGGCTTCGCCGAGCTTCATGGAAGCCTGCGCAAGGGCATCCATCTTCTGGCTGATCGCGTCGTTGTCCTCGCCTTCGAGGGCCGTCTTCAGATCCGCGCTCGCAGCTTCGATCGTGCTCTTGTCGCTGTCGGAGATCTTGTCGCCAAGCTCCTCCATCGTCTTGTCGGTCGAGTGCAGAAGCGCCTCCGCCTGGTTCCGGACTTCCACGCCTTCGCGGCGTTTCTTGTCCTCTTCGGCGTGCGCCTCGGCATCCTTCACCATCTTCTCGATGTCGTTGTCCGACAGCCCGCCGGACGCCTGAATGCGGATCGACTGTTCCTTGCCGGTCGCCTTGTCCGCGGCCGACACGTTGACGATGCCGTTGGCATCGATGTCGAACGTGACCTCGACCTGCGGTACACCGCGCGGTGCCGGCGGAATGCCGACAAGATCGAACTGACCCAGCATCTTGTTGTCCGCAGCCATCTCGCGTTCACCCTGGAACACCCGGATGGTCACCGCGTTCTGGTTGTCTTCAGCCGTCGAAAAGACCTGGCTTTTCTTGGTCGGAATGGTCGTGTTGCGCTCGATCAGGCGCGTGAACACGCCGCCAAGTGTTTCGATACCGAGTGAAAGCGGGGTGACGTCCAGCAGCAGCACGTCCTTGACGTCGCCCTGCAGGACACCGGCCTGGATCGCGGCGCCGACGGCGACGACCTCGTCCGGGTTCACGCCCTTGTGCGGTTCACGGCCGAAGATGTTCTTGACCGTCTCGATGACCTTGGGCATGCGCGTCATGCCGCCGACAAGAACCACCTCGTCGATTTCCGCGGCCTTGAGACCCGCGTCCTTGATCGCCGATTCACACGGACCGACGGTTTTCTGAATGAGGTCGTCGACTAGGCTTTCCAGCTTCGCCCGGGTCAGCTTCATGGTCAGATGCTTCGGACCGGACTGGTCCGCGGTGATGAACGGCAGGTTGACCTCGGTCTGCGACGAGGACGACAGCTCGATCTTCGCCTTCTCGGCCGCTTCCTTCAGCCGCTGCAGCGCCAGCTTGTCGCCGCGCAGGTCGATGCCCTGCTCCTTCTTGAACTCGTCGGCCAGGTAGTCCACCAGCCGCATGTCGAAATCCTCGCCGCCGAGGAACGTGTCGCCGTTGGTGGACTTCACCTCGAACACGCCGTCGCCGATCTCCAGGATGGAGATGTCGAACGTGCCGCCACCGAGGTCATACACGGCGATGGTCTTGCCCTCGGTCTTGTCGAGGCCATAAGAAAGCGCCGCCGCGGTCGGCTCGTTGATGATGCGGAGCACGTCGAGACCGGCGATCTTGCCGGCGTCTTTCGTGGCCTGACGCTGGGCGTCGTTGAAATAGGCGGGAACGGTGATGACCGCCTGCTCGACCGTTTCGCCGAGATAGGCTTCCGCCGTTTCTTTCATCTTTTGCAGGATGAACGCCGAAATCTGGGACGGCGAGTATTTCTCGCCCAGGGATTCGACCCAGGCGTCGCCATTGTCGGCCTTGACGATCTTGTACGGCACCAGCTTCTGGTCCTTGGCGACGGTCTTGTCGTCAAAACGCCGGCCAATCAGCCTCTTGATCGCAAATAGCGTGTTTTCGGGGTTGGTGACTGCTTGCCGCTTCGCGGGCAAGCCGACGAGCCGCTCGCCGTCCTCGGTGAATGCAACCATGGACGGCGTCGTGCGCCCGCCCTCTGCATTCTCGATGACCTTGGGGCTCGTTCCCTCCATGACCGCGACGCACGAGTTCGTCGTCCCGAGATCGATTCCGATTACTTTAGACATATATTTTCAAACCTCTCATTTCCGGCAGGCCGGCCGGGCCGCACTGGCACCCGGAAGTTCAATGAAACTGTGAAGTTCCAGCGAACCGGCCCCCTAATGATTCGAAGAACTAGGTGTTCAGCGGATATATAGGGGCGGCAGCCATCACCCGCAAGCTGCGTTGATATAGCACATAAAACCTGTACTTAACGCCGATAAGCACCAATATTTGGCCGTTGTTTTGAGGCTGCCACTCTCAACAGGCACTGCTTGGAGGCGGATTTATGGCGAAATCGACCGGTTCGGCATCCGAGGAAGATGAAGCCGGGCGCCAGAAAGGCCAGCTCTTCGGCATTGACCGGGTGAACGTGCCCGGCACGCTTCCCGGCAAACTGGAGGCGCCGGAAGACGCGGTTTCCTCGCAGATTCACGTCATGACCTATGACGCGGACACGATCACCGGACATGAGGTCTCGACGGCAGAAGAGATTGTCGCGCTGCGTGAGAAAAACAGGGTGCTGTGGGTCGATGTTTCGGGGCTAGCGGACATCGAGCTGGTGCGGGCACTGGGTGCCGCGTTTTCGCTCCACAGGCTGGCACTCGAGGACGTGGTCAGCGTCCATCAAAGACCGAAGGCGGAGGACTATGGCGATTACGTCTTCATCGTCGCGCGCGCAATCATTGAAGACGCGGCCGGCGATACCGAACAGGTTTCGATGTTTCTCGGATCGGACTACTTGCTCACGTTCCAGGAGCGGCCGGCGGATTGTTTTGCCACGGTCCGAAAACGCCTGCGCGATGCCGCGGGGCGCATTCGCTCATCGGGTGCGGACTATTTGTGCTACGCGCTGATCGATTCCATCATCGATGGCTACTTCCCGAAGCTGGAAACATATGGGGAAAGCCTCGAAGCGCTCGAGGACGACGTCGTTGCGAAGCCCGATCCGCAGTACATCGGAGAGCTGCACGCCCTCAAGCGCGACTTCCTGATGATCCGCCGGGCGGTCTGGCCGCTGCGTGAGACCATCAACACCCTGATACGCGACGATCATTCGCATTTCACCGACTCGACCCGCATCTACCTGCGCGATTGCTACGACCACACGATCCAGCTCATCGACATCGTCGAGACGTATCGGGAGATCGCCAACGGTCTGCTCGACGTCTACATTTCGTCGGTGAGCGCCAAGCTCAACGAGGTGATGAAGGTGTTGACGATCATCGCCACCATTTTCATTCCGCTGGGCTTTGTGGCTTCCCTCTACGGTATGAATTTTAACCCCGAGGCCTCGCCATGGAACATGCCCGAGCTGGACTGGAGGTACGGCTATCCGGCGGTGCTTCTGTTCATGACGTCCGTCGGGTGCGGCATGCTTTTCCTGTTCTGGCGCATGGGCTGGATCGGACGCGGCCCGAAGCGCCGTCGCGGCCGTCGCGGTGGTGAGGATTGAATGCGAACCGGACCGAGCCTTGCATTGGCTCTTGCCGCGATGTGGCCGGTCATGTCGGCGTCCGCATTGGCGTCGGACCAGCCTGAAGGTGCGGAAAACGGCCCACCGCCTGTCGTCGCCGGATGGGTCGAGGATGGCTGGATCGGCACACCGCCCATCAAGGTCAGGGTCAAGCTCGACACCGGGGCGAAGACCTCGTCGATCCACGCGGCGGAATTCCGGGAGTATCTACGCGACGGCAAACCCCATGTGAGCTTCACCCTCGTCAACAATGAGGGGAAGGAGCTCAGGATCGACCAGCCCGTCATTCGCACCGCGTCGATCCGGCGGGCAGGGGCGGAACTCAGCGAGCGCCCGGTGATCCGGCTCGACGTGTGCGTCGCCGGCGTGGTCTCGCAGGTGGAATTCTCCATGGCCGACCGCTCCGAGCTCAGATATCCGGTGTTGATCGGCCGCACATTCCTCGCCGGGAGGATCCTTGTCGATTCCGCGCGCACGTTTCGGGCGTCCGGGCGGTGCAAGCCGCGGTAACCTGCGATCATGCTTCACCTGCCGCGACATCTTGGTGATGACGAACAGAACCTGCTGGTGCGGGACGTAGCCGCGATACTGGAGCGGGCGCCGCTGTTCGTTCCGACCATGCCGCGCACCGGCAAGCCGTTTTCCGTGCGCATGAGCAATTGCGGTTCCCTGGGCTGGGTGTCGGACAAGGACGGCGGCTATCGCTACCAGCCGGACCACCCGGACACCGGTGAGGCCTGGCCGCCGATGCCGCAGATGCTTCTCGAACTCTGGAACGATGTGGCCGGATACCAGGCAGGGCCCGAGGCATGCCTGATCAACATTTACGGGGCCGATGCAAAGATGGGCCTTCACCGCGATGAGGATGAAGCGGACTTTTCAGCCCCGGTCGTTTCGGTCTCGCTCGGCGATACCGCCAGGTTCCGTATCGGCGGGCTCACCCGCAAGGCGCCGACGCGTTCCTTCGATCTGGAATCCGGCGACGTCGTCGTGCTTGGCGGTGAGAGCCGTCTCGCCTTTCACGGCGTCGATCGCGTCAAACCGGGAACATCGCCGCTGAACCTGGGGTGTGTGCCTGGAGCAGCGCGGATCAATCTGACCTTGCGGCGGGTTACGGACATCTAATCCGTAGCGACGAAAGTGACGGCCTCGACCCGGTTCCCGTCCATGTCGCGAATGAAAGCGGCGTAGTAGCCGGGATTGGTTGCCTCCCTGGGGCCCGGCGCGCCGTCGCAGGCGCCGCCGTTTGCAAGGGCCGCATCGTGGAACGCCTGGACCACCTGTTCGCTGCGGGCCCGCAGCGCCACGTGCGCGCCGCTGTCGGCGGGCGCCGGGATCAGGCCCTCGCGCAGGTTCAGCCAGAATTCCGGATAGGTCTTGCCGAAGCCGATGGTTGCCGCCCGTTCCACCAGCCGGACATAGCCGAGAGGGGCCAGCACCTTGTCATAGAACGCCGCGGCGCGGGAAAGATCCGAGACCGGCACGGAGACGTGGTCGATCATCGTGCCGCGAACGGTGTTCGGCTAGGCGCTCTTGTCGACCGTCGCGCCGACATCTTCCTTGCCCTTTTGCTTCGGCTTGCCGGAACCGCCGGAATCGCCGTTCGCCCCGGCCTTTGGCTTGTCGTCATTGGCGGCCTTCGGCGGCGCGTCCTGCGGTTTGTCCTGATCCGATTTGGCCGGCTTCGGCCCGCCTTTCGCGACACCGACCAGCGCCGGCCGCAGGACCCTCTCGGCGATGGAATAGCCCTGTTGCACGACCTCGACCACGGTGCCTTCGGGGACACCGGTATTCTCGACCTCGAACATGGCCTGATGCTTGTTTGGATCGAACCGCTCGCCCTTGGGATCGACGCGGACGATGCCGTGGCGCTCGAGCACGTTGAGCAGCTCACGCTCGGTGACCTGCATGCCCTCCAGAAAACTCTTCAGCGCCTCGTCCGCCTCTGCCGCTTCCTCCGGCACGTGCTCGATGGCACGGGCGATGTTGTCGGCAATGGTCAGGACGTCGCGTGCAAAGTTTGAAATGGCGAACTTGGCGGTGTCGGCCTTGTCACGCTCGGTGCGCCGGCGCAAATTCTCCATCTCGGCCGCGGTGCGCAGCACCTTGTCCTTCAACTGCGCGTTTTCCTCGCGCAGCGCTTCGGTCTCGCCCTTGCCCCATCCGCTGGCGCCGGCGCCCTTCGCCCCGGCCGCGTCGGTGTCCGTCACGGTCTCCTCGGGCGAGGCGTCATCGTCGCCAGCCCCGTTGGCCGGCGTGTCTTCGGTTTTCTTGTCACTCATGAATCTATTCAGCTGACTGAACTATCGCCCCATATCAGGGTTTGCGGCGCAAAAATCAAGGCAACATGTGCCCGATCAGTTTCGCCGTGTAGTCCACCATGGGGATAATACGCGCGTAATTGAGCCGCGTCGGGCCGATAACACCGAGCACACCAACGATGTCGTGGTTGCCGTCGCGGAACGGCGAAACGATGACCGAAGAGCCGGAAAGCGAGAAAAGCTGGTTCTCGGACCCGATGAAGATCCGCACGCCCTCCGCCTGCTCGGCGAAGCCCAGAACCTCGATGAGTTCCTGTTTCGCTTCGAGGTCGTCGAACAGCTTGCGGATACGTTCAAGATCGTGGGTGGCGGTCACGTCATCGAGAAGGTTCGACCGGCCGCGCACGATCAGGTTCTTCTTGCCGTCCTCGTCGCCGGCCCATGTCGCCAGCCCCTGTTGCACCATCTTCGCGGTCAATTCGTCCAGTTCGGCCTTGCGCTCGGAGATTTCGCGCTCGATCTGCCGCCGGGCGCCGGACAGGGTCATGCCGGTGATACGCGCATTCAGGTAGTTCGCCGCGCGGGTCAGCGCGGATGCTGGCATGGCCTCCGGCAATTCGACGATGCGGTTCTCCACGGATCCGTCTTCGGCGACCAGAACGGCGAGCGTCTTCTTCGGCTCCAGACTGACGAACTCGATCTGCTTCAGGCGTTTGATTTGCTTCCCGGCGAGCACGACACCGGCGCAGCGCGAGAGACCGGAGAGCATCTCTCCGGTTTCGGTCAGCGCCTCGTCGAGGTCGCGGTCGCCGAACTGCGTGGAAACCTGTGACTCGATCTGCACGCGCTCGGTGTCGCTGAGATTGCCGATATCGAGCAGCGCATCGACAAAAAGCCGCAAGCCGGTCTCCGTCGGCAAACGCCCCGCGCTCGTGTGCGGCGCGTAGATCAGCCCCATGGCCTCCAGATCGGACATCACGTTGCGAACGGATGCCGGCGAAAGGGTCATCGGCAGGGCACGCGAAATGTTGCGTGAACCCGCCGGGTCCCCTGTCGTCAGATAGCTTTGCACGATCTGGCGGAATATCTCGCGTGAGCGCTCGTCCAGTTCGGTGAGCACGGAGCCGTGATCGCTTGGCGCGAATTCCGGCGCGTCACGCACTTCCTTCTGTCGCATGGCGCGAAATCTATTCTCATGCGGCAAACGCGTCAAATGGAGGCCGATCAAATTCGCTTGGCCTATCCGCGCAACCCCAGGCGCGGTGCGGCTTTCTGCCCGCTCGCGCGTCGATCACGTTTCACGCGATGGAGGTTCCACCTGAGGCAATCGTGATCTAGGGTGCGCCTGTCTTTGAGTTTGCTTGCCAGGGGGGAAAGCAATGCGCCCGTCGAAACGCCAGCCGGATGAACTCCGGTCCATCAATCTTGAGCGGGGCGTGTCGCTGCACGCGGAGGGGTCCTGTCTCATCAAATGCGGCAATACGCACGTGCTGTGCACGGCGAGCCTGCTGGAAAACGTGCCCCCATGGATGAAGGGCCGCGGGTCGGGCTGGGTCACCGCGGAATACGGCATGTTGCCGCGCTCGACGGGGGAGCGCATGCGCCGGGAAGCGTCTGCTGGCCGGCAGGGCGGGCGGACCCTCGAAATCCAGCGTCTGATCGCGCGGTCCCTGCGTGCGGTGGTCGATCTCAAAGCTCTCGGTGAACGCCAGATCACGGTCGACTGCGATGTCATCCAGGCCGACGGCGGCACGCGAACCACTTCGATCACCGGCGCATGGGTTGCGCTCCATGACTGCGTTCAATGGATGCGGACGCGCGAGATGGTCGGCGAGGGGATCATTCGCGACCATGTGGCCGCGGTCTCGTGCGGCCTCTACGGCGGTGCCGCGGTTCTCGACCTCGACTATGCGGAAGACTCCGAGGCCGATGCCGACGCGAATTTCGTCATGACCGGCGCCGGCGGCATTGTCGAGGTACAGGGCACGGCCGAGGGCGATCCCTTCAGCCAGGAACAGTTCGATGAACTGATGGTCCTGGCCAAGAATGGCATCGGCCAGCTGGTCGAGCTGCAGAAACTGACGGTTGCCTGATGGCTGCCAGGCTCCGCGCCGGCGACCGCCTTGTCGTCGCAAGCCACAATGCCGGCAAGGTGCGCGAGATCGGCGACCTGCTCGAGCCCTTCGGCATCGAGACCGTATCGGCAGCGAGCCTCGATCTTCCGGAGCCGGAGGAGACGGGCTCTGACTTCGCCGCGAATGCGGAGTTGAAGGCACTGGCTGCCGCAAAGGCGAGCGGTTTTCCCGCGCTCTCGGACGATTCCGGGCTCGAAGTCGAGGCGCTGGGCGGTGCGCCGGGCATCTACTCGGCGCGCTGGGCCGGGCCGGACAAGGATTTCTCCATCGCCATGGAGAAGGTCGAACGCGCATTGGCGGAAAAGCGTGCAACAGAGCCTGCGCAGCGGCGCGCCAATTTCACCTGCGCGCTGACGCTCGCCTGGCCCGATGGCAGATATGACACCTTTGAGGGTAAAGTGTTCGGGACGCTTGTCTGGCCGCCGCGGGGATCGAAGGGGTTCGGCTATGACCCGATATTCGTGGCCGAGGGCCGGGACGTGACCTTCGGTGAAATGGAACCCGATGAAAAGCATGCCATCTCGCACCGCGCCCATGCCTTCGAGCTCTTCGCCACTGCCTGCCTCGAGCCGGAGTGACGCGGGGTTCGCGGTCTATGTGCATTGGCCGTTCTGCGAGGCCAAGTGCCCCTATTGCGACTTCAATTCCCATGTCCGCCATGGCGGCGTCGATGAAACCAGGTTCCTCGCCGCCTACCTGAACGAGCTCGACCACATGCGCGGGCTGTCGGGGCCACGCGAGGTCAGCAGCGTGTTCTTCGGCGGCGGCACGCCGTCGCGCATGGCGCCGGAGACGGCGCACGCCATTCTGGACCGTATTGCCCGCAACTGGGATCTCGTACCGGCGGCGGAGATCACGATCGAGGCCAATCCGACGAGCGTCGAGGCCGCTCGTTTCGAAGGCTTTCGCGCGGCCGGCATCAACCGGGTGTCGCTCGGCCTCCAGGCGCTCGACGACGCGGCCCTGAAACGGCTGGGGCGGACCCATGATGTGAAAACAGGTCTTGCCGCCCTCGGCATCGCCAAGGCGACCTTCGACCGGGTTTCGTTCGATCTGATTTATGCGCGCCCGAACCAGTCCGCCGCGGACTGGCAGCGGGAGTTGAGGCAGGCGCTCGAACTCGCCGGCGGTCACGTCTCTCTCTATCAGCTTACGATCGAGGACGGCACGCCCTTTGCCGCCCTGCACAAGGCGGGCAGATTGGTGTGTCCCGGCGATGAAGCGGCGCGAGAGCTTTACGAGGTGACACAGGAGCTGTGCGAAGGCGCAGGCTTGCCCGCATACGAGATTTCCAATCACGCCGCGCCCGGCGCGGCGTGCCGCCATAACCTCGTCTATTGGCGCGGCGGCGACTATGCCGGCGTCGGTCCCGGTGCCCATGGCCGGCTGACGGTCTCCGGTGCGCGGCGCGCGACGTCGACCATATATGCGCCGGAGGCCTGGGCGGACCGGGCGATGGAGGTCGGACATGGGCTTGCGCGCCACGACAGCCTCGCACCGCAAGACGCGGCGACGGAATATCTGCTGATGGCGATGCGCCTGACCGAAGGCGTCGAGCTGTCGCGCTACAGGGCGCTCGGCGGCGAGGTCGATCGTGCCGCGCTTGCCGGTCTCGAGGCGGAGGGGCTGGTTGAGGTCGAAGGCGACAGGCTTGCCGCGACGCGCGAGGGGAGGCTGGTGCTGAACGCGGTGATCGCCGCGCTGGCGGCGCACGACGCGACGGTCCAATGATCCGGGTCAACCGCCACATCTGCATACCTGAAAGCGAATTGCAGGAGCAGTTCGTGCGTGCATCGGGGCCCGGCGGGCAGAACGTCAACAAGGTGGCGACTGCGGTGGAACTGCGCTTCGACGTCCGCAACAGCCCGAGCCTGCCGGAAGACGTGCGAAGCCGGCTCGAGCGGCTGGCCGGACGACGGCTGACGCGCGAGGGGGTAATCGTCATCCAGGCGCAAAGTCATCGCACCCAGGAGCGGAACCGGGCCGACGCGCGCGACCGGCTGACCCGGCTCATCCGCCGCGCGGCGGTCGCCCCGAAGCCGCGCGTCAAGACGCGTCCGACACGTGCATCCATCGAGCGCCGCCTGCGGTCGAAGGCGCACCGGTCGCGGGTCAAAACCTTGCGCCGGCAACGTCCCGGCACCGAGGACTGAGCACCCGAAAGCGGACAAATCCCCGTTAGGTCAAGGCGCCGACACGAGAGTTGCGCTATCATGCGTAAGCCCGGTTGGCGGGCGGCAACAAGGAGGCTCTTATGCCGAAAGTATCCATGTCGACGAACCTGAGCGCGTCCGCGGACGACGTCTGGAAGATGATCGGGCAGTTCAACGCGCTGCCGGACTGGCACCCATCCGTTGAGAAAAGCGAACTGACGGAAGCCGGCCAGACGCGCACCCTGGACCTCGTCGGCGGCGGCAAGATCATCGAGAAGCTGGAAAAGGTCGATGACGGCGCGCGCACCTATACCTATTCCATCGTCGACAGTCCTTTTCCCGTGGCGAACTGCACGTCGACCATCAAGGTGAGCGGCGAAGGGGCGAACAGCACCATCGAGTGGTCGAGCGAATTCGATGCGGCGGGCGGCGCATCCGCCGAAGACGCCATGAAGACGATGCAGGGCATCTACCAGGCCGGGTTCGACAATCTGAGAAAGATGTTCGGCGGCTAGAACCTAGACCCTAGGCTCTAGAATTGGGCCCCGGCGAAGGACAGCGGGGCCGGCTGTATCACCCGCGTGCCGAACTTCTGAACCTCGAGGATCGCCAGGCCGCGCTGCGAGGTGCCGTCGGGCAGGAGGCGGAACAGGCCGTCCACGCCGGTAAAGCCCTGCGAGCGCGTGAGCTGGTTGGCGGCGTAGCGCTGCCCGGGACGACCCTGTGAAAGGGCGATGGCGATGCCCACCGCGTCATAGGACAGGCTCGCCAGGCGCGGCGGCGTGGTCTCATAGGCCTTCACGTAGCGTTGCGAGAAGCTCCGCCAGCCTTTCGGATCCGCCGCAGGAAACCAGCCGCCGACGAGGGGCTTCTCGCGGCCGATATTGGGATAGTCCCAGAGCCCCGTGCCGATCAGCTTCACCTTGGTCGTGTCGATTTCGTAGTAGGGCACCATCGCGGCGACCGTCGGCAGGGTGCCCTCGCCCACCGGAATGAACAGCGCATCGATCTGCGGCGGAATGGTCGGGTCCTCCGACTTGGCGAACTCGGCGACGCGCTTGGCCGGTTCCAGCATGGAGTTTGCGTCCGGCGCGAACTGTTCGACAACGACGACCTGCCCACCCTGCGCGTTGACCGCCTGCCGGAACGCGCTCTCGACAATGCGCCCGTAAGGCGATTTCGGGATCAGCGCGCCGAAGTTCCTGCGCCCCTGGCTGACGGTGTAGGCGACGATGGTCGGAACGTCGCGCCCGGCGAGAAAACTCAGCAGATAGACGCCGTTGCCGGCCACCGATCGGTCGCTGGAAAAGGCGACCATGGGAATGCGCGCCTGCCGGGTCACTTCCGCCGCGGCGGTCACCGATTTTGCGAACAGGGGTCCGACCACGAGCTCCGCGCCTTCCTGCACCGCGGCGGTCGCGGCGGCCCTGGCGCCCTCGGGCGTGCCCTTGGTGTCCTTTGTCGTCAATGTGACGGTCGGGTTGTCGAGATCGAACAGCGCAAGCTCACCGGCCTGCTTGAGCGCCTTGGCAAGGTTGGCGGCGTTGCCCGGACCGCTCAGCGGCAGCAGCAGCGCGACCTTCACGGTCGGGCGCGGCTGCCCGGGTTGCCCGTCGCCGAATTGCGCGTTCGGGTCGCCCCCGAGCTGGGTGCGGTTGGAGCCGCCGCTGGCACACGCGGCCACAAGCACGCCGACCGCACACAGAAGCAGCATGCGGCGCGTGATGGCAAAAATCTTCTCCGCGGAACGGGTCAAACCGTTATCGCTCCCCTGTTGACGCGCATCTCAACTGATCTGGAAACGTGACGCAGCACAATCGTCATGAAACAGCTCTTTTCATGACACCCTCGCGACCCCAGTCTAGGCGCCAGGTGTTAACACGTCACTTAAAATCCCCTGTCAGCCCCGGATTGGTCGAACTGGCTCTAGCAGCAAACATGGACACGATCATGGTGATACGTTGACGGTTGCGTAAGCCGTCGGAGTGCTCGGTCCCCGTGTGCGTGGCTCTTCCGCGCCACGGACGACGGCTGGAAGATAATCATCCAGTCCAACTCCAATCCGGTTATGAGGTGACGTGCATCTGACAAATCTCCCAGAGTTGATCAAGACATCGGGCTGAGATAAAACGTGGTCGATGATCTATTGCGACACATTAATCCATGTTGCCGCATACGGTTGGGCTTTTACATTTTTGTTCGCAATATTTTACTCGATAATTTCAAAGCATAGTCTTGTCGAATTAATTCGGAAGACTGAAAAAAATCTTCCCTCGTTTTCCTACATCGAGATGATGAAATATATGCAGATGGGTGTCGTCCCTCCTTGGGTGAACGACAAGAAACTCATCGAGCGATATCGTCGCGTCACAATATACGTGCCACTCGGACTTCTCGCCATTCTTGTCGCGTGGGGCTTTTTTGGCGTCGTGTTGGTGAATTACTGCGAGGGTTGACCAGAAGACTGCCTGCGATCTCACTTCCGGTTTTTGCCTCCATCGCCGGCTCCGTTACTCTTATGATTCAGGAAGCTGCGGTACAACAGAAGACCGACACCGCGCTCATCACGCGGATGGTCCCGATACATTTCGGCTCGACGAGCCCGTGTTTTTCTACCTAATGCTCCTGAACCTTTTTCCACGTCACGTCGACAGACAGGAAGGATCAGCAATTCCTCAGAGGTCTGTCATGAAAATCATGGAAATCCGCCTCGTTGCCGCCGCCGCGGGCGCGGCTCTGCTCACGACTTGGGCAGCCGGCGCACACGCACACTATGACGGTACGTGCCACAGCCACGCCGACGACAAGGTCTGCGAGGACGACGGATCTGCAGGTACGGCGCAAATCGATGCGCCGGCGATGCAGCTTTACATCCCGTACCGGAACGGGCGGCAGCAGGGCGTCGCGACGTTTGGCGCCAAGAAAGGGAAGACGTTCAAGCCGCGCCGCAAGAGGCTTCGGCGCCGCTAGAGCCCCCTTTACGAGGACGGCGCGACCGCGAAGTCGGTCAGCTCCTCGAGCACCTTCTTGTAAAAGGCGACGTCCTTCTCAGGGTATTCCAGACCATGCCGCTTGAAGATCGTTCCGTAGAGATAGTCGGCCGTGTTGTACGAAATCCAGACCTTGCCGTCGGCATCCTGATACACCACGGCCTTGGGCGGGAAATCGATTGCGGCGACCGGGTTCTTGAGCATGAACGGCGTTCCGTATTTCGGATTGCCGACCGAGAGCACAAGCGCCGGCGGCATGTCCGTGCCCTTGGACTTGGCCGCTGCCGCGTGATCGACACGCGGGAACACCTTCATGCCGCGTTCCTTCGCGGCCTGCTCGAAGCGCGCCGCGGTCTCCTCGACCGAGTGCGGACTGCTTTTCGTCAGGATGCCGTTGTCTGCCGATGCCGGCGCGATCAGGAGCAGCGCGAACACCGCGCTCATCAATACCGCTTTCATTGTTTCCTCCACTTCAAATCCGGAACTTCCCACGCGCCGGAATGGCGTTCCGAGGGAAGTCGGCAAAAGCAGGAATGGTTTCAATCAGCAAAACGAGGAGCGTTCGATAGAAATTTCTTATCAATCGCGATCGGTGGACGGAACGTCGTGATGCGCCTCGGCCAGCGCTTTCAGCGCCGGACGGTCGGTCTTGCCTGTAGGGTTGAGCGGCATTTCCGCGATAAAGACGATCTCCTCCGGCGCCTTGTACCCGACGTGTTCGCGCGCAAACAGGATGAGTTCGGGCGCCCCGGGTTCCGTGCCCTCCTTCACCACCACATAGGCACGCACGTTTTCCCCGTGGACCAGGTCATGGATGCCGATCACGCCGGCGCTCGCGACGTTCGGGTGAAGCAGCAGGGCGTCCTCGACCTCCTGAGGGAAGATGTTCGAGCCGTCATGGACAATGATCTGCTTTTTGCGGCCGCGAAACCACAAATACCCGTCCGCGTCGGCGCGCAGCAGGTCGCCGGTGTCGAGCCAGCCGTCCCGCTTCACCTCTCCGGTTGCAGCGTCGTCGCCCCAGTAACCTTTCATGACGCTTCCCGACCGGACCCAGGCCGTGCCGTCTTCGCCGGCGGGCACGTCGTTGCCGCTGTCATCCCGAAGAGAGACATCGGCTCCCTGGATCGGCAGGCCGATCGATCCCGCGACGATGCGCCCGAAGGGCGGGTTGATGGTGGCAAGGCCGACCTCGCTGCAGCCCCAGGCTTCGTCGATCTCGAGGCCGGTCAGCTCGGTGAACTCAATTTCCAGCTCTCCCGGGACCTTGTCAGAGCCGGACCGCACCGTTCGCAGCGATTTGAAATCATCCGCGCTGGCGTGTCCGTCGCGGACCAGGTTGAAGAGGGCGGCCGGCAGCATGCACATCACGGTCGGGCGCTCCTGACGCATGAGCGGGAGAATTTCGTCCGGCAGCACGCCGCGCGCCACCAGCGCCCGGCCGCCAATGGACAAGGCGCCGAACGAGAAGATGTAGGCGCCGATGTGGGAAACCGACGAGGCCGGCAGCATGATGTCCTCGGCCGTGAGCTCGAAGCCCGATACGACATTCCGGAACAGATGGCTCGTCGAGGCATAGGAATGCGTGACGCCCTTTGCCGGTCCGGTGCTGCCGGAGGTGAAGAAGATGACCGCGGGATCGTCTGGCTCCATGTGCGGCGGGACGTAATCTTGCGGGTCCTGGTCTATCAGGTCCTCAAGGCGCGGACCCGCCCCACCTTCCTCCTCGCCATAGGTCACGATCCTGCCGGCGTGCGTCCCGGTCGCGCCGCACGCGTCCAGGTCGTGCGTGCGCTCGGCGTGGTGCAGCATGGCATCGGCGCCGCTGACGTCGAGGGCATGGGCGATCTCGTGGTGGGTGTAGCGGTAGTTCAACGGGACAGCGACGAAACCGCCTTTCATGCAGGCGAGGTAGTGCACCAGCAGGATGCCGCGGTTCGGCATGAGCGAGGCGATGCGGTCGCCAGGCCCGAGGCCGAGCCGGCTGTAGGCCGCCGCAAGGCAGGTGCTGGCATGGTCGAGCTCGCGGAACGTCCAGCGCTGCTGCAGCGAAACGACGGCATCGTCGTCGGGCCGTGTCTCCAGGCCGGCCTTCAGCAGGTCGGCGATGGCGACGGGCTCGCAGACTTGGCGGTCTGCGGCGGACATCAGTCTCGCGCTCCCGTTTCAAGCCCCTGGAGGTCACACGTCACGCCAAATCCCCTGCCGGCCCGGGTCCCGTTATCAACCGATCAGAACACGACCATGCGGGTCCGGTCCTTGTCAACGCGGTCGCGGCTCGGGGGAGTCCGTGCGGGAGGGGAAGTGCGCGGGGGACAGGTTTTCCAAAGGCGGATGGGGCCGTTTCGGACGGAGCGCCAAAGCCTTTTTGATCGGAAAACCTGTCCTCTCTCGCGAGCCGGTCCCGGCAGGGATGAGGGAATGCCGGGGTCGGCTTGGCTTTCGAATGATGTCGGTGTTCGGAGCGTCTTCGATTTGGTCGTAACGGCTCTAGGCGCAGCGCTTGAGGTTGGAGGGCGCGCGCTTCCAGATCATCGTCCGCGACAGCATCTTGGAACCGGCATAGCCCATGACCTTGAGCGTGCGGCCCTGCGGCGTGATCTCGACGGAGTACTTCTTGCGCCGCTCGGGGCTGTAGATCCATCCCGTGTCGTAGGAATTGCCGACGCGCTTGCCGCCGCCGATGATCCGCGTGCCGCAGACCGACTTGTGGGCGGCGTTGCGGAGCCAGACGATCTTTCCGCACAGGCCCGAGCCACAACGGTTGATCTGGACCGCGGCGCGGCCGGTGTGGTCGTACCAGAGGCCGGCGGGGCTGGCGGCGTCCGCGGTGCTGGCGGCCGAAATGACGGTCGCGGCGGCGATGACTGCGAAAAACGTGTTCTTCAGGGTATTCATTTTCAGCTCTCCATCCTCGGATGTGTCCGTCCGATGACGAGGAGATGGAGATGCCGCGCCGAAATCCGTGTGACACCCGTCACAAATCGCCCGTTTGCCGGAAAAACACGTGCGCGCGGCCGCGCGCCGTGTGACGCAAATCACAAAAAGGACGAATGGACGGGGCTTTGGTCGCGCCCGGCATTGTATCGCGCGAGGCCGATGGACATATGCAGCGGCATCACGCGGAAACCAGCCTCCAGGCTACGCTTCCGGAAAGACCAACGGCGCAACAGCGCACGGGAAAGAAAAGAAACAGATGACCTCGAGCACCATGACCGTTGATGTGACACATACGGACGATGTAGGCGCGGCGCCCATACGCGGCAGCCGGATCCGCCAGCGGCCGCCCTTCGGGCTCACGACCGGCGTATGGAGCTACGTCAAGGTGTTCGTGGGCGCGGCGTTCTCATGCCTCGCGGTCTACGCAATGGCGCAGCACCTTCTAGAGTGGCAACCCGTCGCCTGGGGCGTTGCCGACAGGCTGGCGCTGATGGTCAAGGTCGGCGCGCTGGCCATGTCCCCGGCTCTCGCGGCAATCGCCGTGGTGGCGGCGCAACGGCTCAATCCCGAGCATTTCTACGGTGGAGAGGTGAAGCGCGATTGCCCGCTCGATGTCAATGTGCGCTTCCTGCGGAACTCGTTCGAGCAGTTCCTGGTCTACTTCGTGGGCAATGCGGCGCTGGCGCTGTATGTGCTGCCCGCCGATGCCGAGGCACTCCCGGTGCTCGGGGCCATGTTCTTTGCCGGCCGCGTGCTGTTCTGGCTCGGCTATCACCGCAACAGCTATCTCCGCTCGTTTGCCTTCGGCTTCACCTTCTACCCGACCGTGGCCGTCTACGCCTGGCTGGCGCTTCACGTGACCACCGGATTTTACATCAACATTTGATCCCGTCGGCGCCGAGCCGCGGATACAGGCGGCGTCACGGCTTTCCGGCGAGGACGGCGTGTCCGATCTCGCGCTGCTGCGCGATCGCCTTGCATCCATATTCATAAGCCTGGCGGCGAAGCTCCCCGTGGCGCCGCCAGTCCAGGATGGACATGTTCTCGGGAAGGGGGGGCACGAGCAGGAGATCGGATTCAGTCAGGAACTGGCGAAAGTCCTGGCGCTTCACAGCCAGGCTGCGTGTCAGGATACTGCCGGGTCCCGGCGCTTTCGGCGGCGGTTCCCTGAAAAACGGAAACAGCATGGACCGGATGAGCTCGGCGCGCGAGGGAAGCTCGTCATAGGCGAGTCCCGGAACCTTGATATCGGGCGGGTCGAAACTGATGATCACATTTGGTCCGGACTTGAGATCGCGCATCTGTTTCAACGGCACATTGTCGAGCAGCGAACCGTCGACCAGGATCTGTCCATCCTCCGTGTAGACCGGGGGCAGCAGGCCCGGGATGGCGCTTGACGCGCGGATGCCGCGCCACAGCTCGCCCTCGCGCAGGCATTGCATGCGGCTTTCCGAAAGGTTCGTGGACATCGCGAAAAACGGGATCGTCAGGTCCTCGATGCGTGTCGTGCCGTAGTGTCGGGCCAGGCAGGCATCGAAGACCTTGTGGTCGAGGAAGCTGTATCGCGGCCAGGTTGCGCGGCGCAAGGCGCTGTTCGTTATGAAAATGTCGTGCGTCCGGCGTTCCAGTTCATCCGGCGCGACGCCCCTTGCGTAGGCGCCGAGCATTGCGGCGCCGCCGCTGGTGCCGCCCATGATGTCGAACTCGAGGCCGGCCTCGTTGAAGGCCTGGAACATGCCGATATGCGCCGCGCAGTATGCCCCGCCACCACACGCCACCAGGCCCAGCGCCCGGCGAGAGAGGAACCGCAGCAGCCTGTCGTAATCCGTCTTCGATCCGGTCCTGACGTGATGGTGCATGCGGACGGCGCGGTCCTGCAGCCAGAAGCGCGTTCCCTCGATTTCTCCCGAATGCGCATGCACGACAACCAGTCGCTGGGCATCCGCCTCGTGGACCGTCTCGGCGAACTTCTCCAGAGGGTTCGGTGGGCGTGGTTTGACCGACTCACCGCCATGGTGGGAGGCGATGCGCAGGACCGTATCCGCGTGCCGGATCACCAGTCGCGACCAGTTGTCGAGTTCCGTGTCCGCGACGAAGACGAGATAGTCGTATCTCACCTCTTCATCGTTGAGCCATCGGGTGACGGCATGGGGATCGACTGCTTCGAGGTCGGGAAATTCCTCTCGTATGGTTTCGGAGGTGAGAAACCGGCACCTGTAGGTTGATTCAAATGCCTGTTTCAGCTCCGCGAGAAAGCTCTCCGGAATGGGCTCGTCCCCGGCGTGACACAGCGCGATCGTGCGTTCCCGGCTGCGTTTGAACTCCGGGTCGCGGGTCGCGATGCGGACGAGACGCCGCGACAGCATGGCGACGATCTTCGGCCAGATTTCGGGCGCCTGTTCGCACAGCGCGTCGAAATCCTTGCGGTTCAATCTCAGAACGAGGCTGTCGCGGGCGGCCGTAACCGTCGCGGTTCGCGCGGCCCCCGAAAAGAAGCCGATCTCGCCGATCGAATTCCCTGTCCCGACTTCGGCGATCGGCCTGCGCTGACCCGGCACGGTCACAAGGAAGCGGCCCGAGACGACGAGAAACAGCGCATCCGACGGCTCGCCCTCGCGCACGAGGACCTCGCCGCCGTCGACCGTCATGAGATCGACCTGCGCCTCGAGCTCGGCAAGCTGCTCGGCGGACAGGTCGGAAAACGCCTCGATCTCCGCCAGTTCGTGACGATAGTCCTTTTCGTGCTTTGCCACCGTCGCACTCCATGCGGGGGCCGCGTCGGCCATGTCGCGATCGGTTCTACTCAGACCAAGATTTTGCTTCTTTATCAACCGGGAAACAATGTTCCCGGCGCGCCGCTATGCCAGCTCCGACAATACCGGAATACGCAGAAGGGCGGGCGCGGGTGTCAGGGGGACACGGCCACCAGTTTCGACGACAACACCGGACGTCCAGCCGCCTTGAAAGTGTGCTGCGGCCGCGCACCCGTATTGGTGACTAAGTCACAGACGGCGCGGCCGTGACCTCCTAGTTTGATGGCGTCAAACAGGAGGTCTGTCGTGACCCGGAATATCGCATCGAAAAATCCCTTAGCTTTGGCCCTTCCGGCGTCTTTCGGCGCACGAGCCGCATGGAGCCGGCTTCGGTTTGTGGCGCTTGTTGCGCTCACGCTTCTCGCCGTGATGGCGACGGCTGCGCGTGCTGAAAGCACCAAACCCAATCTGGTGACCATCCTGACCGCGGCCGAGCCCCAGACCCAGCTCATGGCGATGGTGCTGACCATGCAGTCGCTGAAGAAGGGATCGAAGGTCGACGTCCTGCTGTGCGGGCCGGCGGGCGATATCGCGCTCAAGGAGGCTCCCGAAAGCGCGACCGCCCCGCAACAGCCGAAAGGCATGAGCCCGCAGAAGCTGATGCAGGCGATCATGAAACAAGGCGGCAGGGTTTCGGTGTGCGCCATCTACCTGCCCAACAAGCGTCTCGGCGCCGACGCGTTGCTCGCCGGCATCGCGCAGGCCAAGCCGCCGGCCATGGCCGACAAGCTGCTCGGCGCGAACACGACGGTCATGTCGTTTTGAGGAGGATCCAATGAATGCACTTCCGCTCGCGATGGCACTGGCCATCGCACTGGGGTCAGCGGCCGCGCACGGCGCGCCGGAGCCGAAAGACCCGAAAAAGCAAACGCCCTGGGGCCTTTATCTCACCGCTGCCGAAGCGGCGGCGATGAAGAAGGACAAGGGCAGGGATGTCCTGTTTGTCGATGTGCGCGAGCCGGTCGAGATCATGTTCACCGGGTACACCGACATGATCGATGCCAATGTGCCGTTCCTTCTGGTCAATCCGGCAAAGTGGAACCCCAAAAAACCGGTCCTGATGATGGAGAAGAACCCGGATTTTGCCGCGAGCGTAGAGCGGGCCCTGAAAGCGCAGGGGCTCGACAAGAGCGCGCCGGTCATCCTGATGTGCCGGTCGGGTGGAACGCGCGGCGCGCCGTCGGCCAGGGCGCTCGACGGGAAGGGCTTCGAGAAGGTCTACGTCGTCGTTGACGGTTTCGAGGGCTCGGCGTCGAAGGATAATCCCGATGCGCCGTGGCGCTCGGTGAACGGCTGGAAGAACGCCGGTCTGCCGTGGAGCTACAAGCTCAATCCGGACAAGGTCTGGCTCCGCACCGAACGGTGACGCAGGCGCTAGGCGACCCGGGATTTCGCGCGCGTTTCGCTGGCGGTGTTCACCAACGCGCAATACCGCTCGGAACTGACGTTTCCCCCGGTTGTGAACACCGCGATTGTCCTGCCCTTGATGTCGATCTGCCCGTTCAGGACCGCGGCTATTGCAACCGCCGCTCCGGGCTCAATCACGTTCTTGAACGCGTCGAAAACAAATCGCATCGCGGCACGAACCTCGTCGTCGCTCGCAGTCAATCCGCCCGCCAACAGCCTTCGATTGATCTCAAAAGTATGTTCATTCGGCGTGGGCGTCATGATCGAGTCGCAGATGGTCTGTCGACCCTTGGGGTTCGAGACCCGTTTGCCTGCCTCCAGGGAACGGCGGGTGTCGTCAAACAGTTCCGGTTCAACGGCAAAAACCTGGGTGCCGGGGCTCAATTCGTGCATCAGGAATGCGGTTGCAGCCGTCAATCCGCCGCCACCGCAAGGCACCAGGACAGCATCCAGCACAGCCTTTGCGTCTTGTGCTTGCTGAAACAGTTCAAGCGATGCCGTTCCCGCACCCGCGAGGACGCGAACATCGCCACTTGGCGGCACGATGATCCGGCCTGTTTCATCCTTCAGACGCGATACGACCTCGTTGCTGTCCTCCAGATCCCGGTCAAACATCACCACATTAGCACCCAGGGCTTCGGTGCTCTCGATCTTGGCAGGCGGGGTATCCGAAGGCATCACGATCATAGCCGACGTGCCGACGAGCCGGGCGGCGAGAGCCAATCCTTGCGCGTGATTGCCGGAAGAATAGGTAATGGCGCCTCGCCGCTTTTCTTCAGCGGACATGAACCGCAGCCGGTTGTATGCCCCCCGAATCTTGAACGCGCCGGTTCTCTGAGCGTGCTCTGCCTTGATCAAGAGCCGCCCACCGAGCCGGGCGTTGACGTCCGGGTTCTCAAGCAGCGGCGTACGCGTGACCACACCATTCAACGCATCGGCGGCGTCGTAGATGGCATCTACGGTGATTTGTCCGGTATCGAGATCTGGCGGTGGACTACCCAATCATTCGGCTTCCGAAAACAAGTGCGGTTCACGTGTTGCAGATTGCGCGACATTAGCTGTGATCTGAAACAGCCGGTCAAGACCGCTCAGGGTCCGGGGCAACCGGTGGCGACGGGACTCCGCCCGACTCATCGATCAGGTGAGGTCCCTGATGTCGAAGCGACAGATTTTTCCGTTTTGAAAGTGGAAGACGTGCCCGACCGTCTTGTCCTTCAGACCGTGGGTCTGGTCATTGAGCGGGTTGCCTTCAAGATCGCGGACGGACTGCTCGACCTCCGCAACGACCGTTCCGTCCTGAGCCGTCATGAAGTTCCGCGGCTCGACGCGCGGGCTCAGCGTGTTCCATTGCCGCGTCCAGTACGCGCGCACGGCCTCGCGGCCATGCACATGACCGCCATCCATTCCGTTGGCCCAGACAACGTCGTCGGTCAGTTCGCTCAGCACGCCGTCGATGTCCCGCCTGTTGAAGCAGTCGTAGATGCGTTTGAGGATGTCGATGTCATCGCTCATGCGGCTTTCTCCTCGACCGGGTTTCCGAGATTGCCGATTCTCGGTACGCAATATATATACGCACGTATATAACGGAGGGCGAGATGGAGCAACAGGACCGTTTGGCGAAAGAAGATGTGCTCACGACGCCGGGGCACCTGGTCAGCCTTGCCGCCCGGCGGTTTGCGCGTTTGAGCGAGGCGCGCCTGAAACCCCTCGGCTTCGGCATCGGTCACCTGCCGGTGCTGGTTGCGCTTCGCGATGGCCGTGCGAGCACGCAACGTGATCTTGCGGCCTTCGCGAAGATCGAGCAGCCACCGATGGCGCAGATGCTTGCGCGCATGGAGCGGGACGGCCTGATACGCAGAACACCCGACCCGGATGACGGCCGCAGCAGCCGGGTCACGCTGACCAATGAGGCGGAGGCGCGGCTCCCGCAAGCCGTCTCCGTTCTGTTGAAAGGCAATCAGGAGGTGCTGTCCGGCTTCACGGCGGAAGAGGCGGCGCAGCTTGTCGGCCTGCTCACCAAACTGATCGCGAACCTTGATCGGATGGTCGATGGCGAGCCGTCGCCGCAAGGCCGGTCTTCGAGCGACCGAGCCGACTGACTGCGGTTTTTCGATTTGGGATCAGAAGCGGAAGGCGTTCCGCCAGCCGCACAAAAATGCATTGACAAACCATGTTTAAAAATGTACATGCAATACATCTTAAATCGGATCTGATATCGGGAGGGCCCGATGCCTTATGTTGTCTTGTTGATGGAAGCGCTGACCGCCGTCATTTTCCTGATCATGATTGTCACCATGGCGGATTTGCACCGGTGGTCTTTGCGCGCGGTGCAGGGGCGGTTGGACGATGTCGGCCGCGCCGTGCAGAGAAGCGCCAAATGGGCGTTTCTGGTGGGCATGGGGGTTCTCTTCATTGTTTCCGCTTTTGAGCTTGCCGAGCTCGCGCTCTGAACCCGAAAGGAGGGCTGATCCGATGCCACGCGGCAAAAAACGGACCAATCCGCTTGTTACGCTGCCCTGGATCCTCATGTGGATTCTGGTTCCCGCACCCCTTTATATTTGGGCGATTCTCGCTTTGATAATTTAGATCCGGGAAACGGGCATGCACCTTTCCAAATTCACGGACTTCTCGCTGCGCGTGCTGATCTATCTCGCGGGCAAGCCTGACGGTCTCAGCACCATCGACGAGATCTCAGCGCGGTACAGTATCTCGAAGGAGCATTTGCGCAAGATCGTCCACCATCTGGCCCGCGAGGGCTGGATCGAAAGCCGGCGCGGGCGCGGCGGCGGGCTCTGCCTTGCGAAGCGTCCGAGGGACATTCCGGTGGGGGCCGTGGTGCGTGGCGCGGAAGACAGCCTTGCGCTGGTCGAGTGCTTCGAACCGGGCAGGAACAAGTGCCAGATCTTCGGGGTCTGCCGACTCAACGGCATGCTGCACGAGGCGCTGGACGCGTTCCTGACCGTGCTGGACGGCTATACGCTGCACGACATCGTCTCCGCCGAGGCCGGCCTCTTCGCCAGGCTGGGGCTGCCGACGCCCGTCGAATACGATCGCGCTGTCAAACGCGATACAAGAAGCTCAACTGTCTCCTGAACCTATTGGCTTGAATTATCTGGTCAAACGTCGCGGTCTTGCGCTAAGCAAGTTGTAGGTTTGGCACGGGGGGCGTGCACTCATGTACGCGCGGTTGATCAGGCGTTGTCCCGCTATTGCGGTCTTGCCGCTGTGCATGGCCGTTATTCTTCTTGTCGCACCGGCATTCGCGATCGCCGCGGACCTGGGCGGCACTCCCCGGCAGCATCATGTCGCGCCGCCACCGCCCCAATCGAAGTGGCGGATTTCGGCTGAGCCCTACGGGTGGCTGATCGGCATTGACGGCAACGTATCGGTCCGCAGACACAGGATCGACATCGATGAGAGTTTCATCGATCTCGTCGAAGACAACAACATCGTCGGCGCGTTTATGGGGTTTTTCGAGGTGCGGAAAGGCCCGTTCGCCGTGTTTGCGGACGTCGTCTGGGCGGACCTGGATTTCTCCGGCAATATTCAGAGGTCCGCCAACCCGATCGCCAATCTCGACATCCTTGTCGCCGCGAGCGCCGATCTGAACTATGAGCTCACGGTGGTTCAGTCCGGCGCCGCGATCGAGGTCGCCCGCTGGACCAACGGCGCATCGACCACGGCGCTCGACCTGATGGGCTCCGCACGCTACTGGAACAACAGCGTCGACGTCTCTGCCAGGGTTTCCGCCACCATCGACCTGCCGCGCATCGGCTTTCGCGCGTCCGGCTCGCGGGCGCTCGGCCGTTCGGGCACGCTGGAGTGGGTCGATCCGGTGGTCGGCGCCCGCCTGAAGCATCGCACCGCCTCGGGCTCCGAGCTGACGTTCATCGGAGATGTCGGCGGTTTCGGGGTGGGAAGCGATTTCTCATGGCAGGCCTTCGGCACATTCGGCCGCGACACCACCGTTCTCGGCATCCCGCTCCAGGCGGTGGTCGGCTACCGGGCGCTCAGCGTCGACTATCGCGAGCTCGGGCCGTTCGGCAGGAGCGGTGTTGACGCGGTGCTGCATGGCCCGGTGGTCGGTGCCAAGTTCAGATGGTGACAGCCCGCCGTTATTCAGTCCCTTAAGTGAACCGGACGCGTCCGGCGGAACGCTCGCGGGGAGTCATTTCTTCTTCGGCTCCGTGCGTGGTGATTTGCCTTGAGGCGTGACCGGATTGACGGCAATGCCGAACAGCCGCCACTGGCCGCCGGAAAGCTCATAGGCCAGGTCGAAGGTGACGGGACGGGGCTGCATGTCGAACACGCCCGTCAGTCGCAGCAGGTTCTTCTTGTCGACGAACGGTTGGCGTGTGAACCGGGGGGTGAGGACCGTGACCGACCGCAGATCGACGGCCTGTTTGCGCAGGTTGGAGAAGATCTCGGCTAGGCGCGCCTCTGTGTTGGCGTTGCGGAACCGCGGCGATCCGAGGTCGCGGAAGACCCCGTAATTGCCCGTCCGGTTGGCCTGATCCAGTCCGACAAGCGATTCCCGCAAAAGAATGACGAGAGACCGCCCGTCAGGAACGACGGAGACGCCCCGGGCGGACGTGTGCGCAGATGAAATGACTGCAAACAGGACAAGCGCGATGATAATGGGCAGGCGGGTCATGGACGGCACATCACCAGCCGAATGAAAGCCCGGCACGGCCGCCGACCGTGCCTTCTTCAAGGCCCGCACCGAATCCGACAGAGAAATACGTGTTGCCGCTGAGCCGGCCGGCGCCGCTGAAGGCGACCGCGTTCGACCCCTCGAAATTGCCCCAGTTGCCGGAAAAGCGGATTGTCTCGCCCGCCTGAGGCAGAAATGCGCCGCCCATGGCAATGGCCATCGCAACGCCCTCGGCGTTCTCGTCGATCTCGTCGAAGGCCCTGTCGACCCGGCTGTTCACCGCATTGATGTCTCCCTGGCTGGCGAGGCCGAGTTCGGAGAAGGTGTAAGCCGCCAGATCACCGGTCGCGTTGGACGTGACGACGTGGGTCGGCGCGCCCTGGGCGGCTGCGCTCGCCGCCGACGTGATGCCGGGTGCCGTGTACGTATTGCTGGCCGTGCCGAACACCTGCTGATTGTCTCGGGTGGTGGTCGCACCCGTGCCAAAGGCGGCCGCATTGTCGTGGGTTGCGCTCGCCTGTCCGCCAAATGCAGATGAGTTGGCACCGGTTGCCGTGGAATCCGCGCCAACAGCAGTATTGCGTGTGCCATCGCCGGTTGCGGCAGCACGTTCGCCGGACGCGTAGTTAAAGCTGTCATCGCCGCTTGCGTCGGAAAACAATCCTATCGCGATGTTGCCGCTTCTTTCTCCGCTCGCTGTGCTGAATGGACTGAGCGCAGTGTTGTTGCTGTTATCACCGCTGGCGTCGGCTTCCCGTCCGTAGGCGGCGTTAGTACTGTTATCACCGCTGGCGTCCGCGTTTTCGCCAGAAGCCGTGTTGGAACTGTTATCGCCGTTGGCGACGGCTTGGAAGCCGATTGCCAGATTTGTACTGGTCTCGCCGCTGGCATTTGCTTCAAAGCCGATGGCTGTTCTGCCCAAACCGTTGACGATGGAGTTGCCGCTGGCGTTGGCGCCGCTGCCGAAAGCGGTGTTTGTGCTGTTGTTCCCGCTGGCGTCGGAGTCAGCGCCCACCGCGACATTGGTGCTGTTCTGGCCATCTGCCGCCGCTCCGGTGCCATCGTTGTCCTGATCGCCGCCGATGGCGACGTTACTGCTGTCATCACCAACAGCGGATGCACGAAAGCCATCAGCTATACTGTGACTCCGATCACCATTGGCGTCCGCATCGAAGCCAGTCGCAACGTTTGAACTGTTGTCACCGGACGCATTGGCCGAGTTCCCGGTTGCAATGTTGCCGCTGCCATTGCCGCTCGCGTCGGCATTGGTGCCGGTCGCGGTGTTTAGGCTGCTATCTCCACTGGCGTCGGCACCGTTGCCGAATGCAGCGTTGGCACCGAGATTGCCGCTGGCGTCGGCGTTGGTGCCGCAGGCGACATTGCTTCCGACGCCGGCATTGGCCCCGTCGGCACCGCCCGGTACAACGCTGTCACACACGAACTGCGCATGACCTCGGTCCGGTGCAAAAACAAGACAAGTGGCCAGCGCAAAAACCGCGGGCCAAAACCGCAATGTGTGTCCTACACGCAGGGGCAAGGCGGAACGACGCGATTTGCGGGCGAAGATGCAGGGTGACATGACCAACCTCCGGGCAACTCGGAACGGAACAGGAGGTCAGTTTGCGGTCTTGTTATTGGGTAGTCTTGTTGCGACGCGGACGCCTGTCGCGTTCCACACTTCTTTCAAGTCGGTCATTGAGCCAACCCGGCAAGACGGGGCTAAGAGCACGCCTGGACGCGACAGTCAGATTCCGACCTATCAGTCTCAATTATGCCGACAAGAAGCACGGGTCTTCCGCTGGAATCGCAAAAGACATGTCCATTTTTTCCCAAATTGTGGCACAAACGCACCACTTTTGCGGGATTTGCGCATTCCTCTTCGTCTTTTGCGTGTAGCAGAACGCGCGGACTCGGAATTTCGAAAATACCCCTCGCCAAAGATTTAGCCGGATCGCACACGCCGATCGAGAAACAGAATTGACTCGGATTTGATCGAAAAGGGTCTAAGTTTCGCGGCTATGGACGCCGACGACACAGAAACCCGCGGGCGCGCGCACGACGTCGCGCAACGCGTTGTTTCGGCAACCGGATCGACGCTTCAGGCTGAGCTGGCGAAGCCGCTGGCGCCGGGCCTCTATCTCGTGTCGACGCCGATCGGCAATCTTGGCGACATTTCGCTGCGCGCGCTGGCCACCCTCGCGCGCGCCGACATGATCTTCTGCGAGGACACGCGCCACAGCCGCAAACTGATCTCGCACTTCGCCATTTCGGCTGAGCTTTTCGCCTATCACGAACACAATGCGGCGAAGGAGCGTCCGCGCATCCTGGCCCGGGTTCGCGCCGGCCATGCGGTCGCACTGATCGCCGATGCGGGCACGCCGTTGATCTCCGATCCGGGCAACAAGCTCGTCCGATCGCTGCGCGAGGAGGGGCTGCCGGTGTTCGCGGTCCCCGGCGCGTCGGCCGTTCTCGCAGCCCTCACGTCGTCCGGTCTTCCCACGGACCGGTTCTGCTTCGAGGGCTTCCTGCCGCCGAAATCGGCGGCGCGGCGCAAGCGCCTCGAGGCCCTGAGCGCCATCCCCGCCACTCTGGTCTTTTACGAGGCGCCGTCCCGGCTTCAGGGCATGCTCGACGATCTCCGCGACGTGTTCGGCGCGCGGGAGGGCGTGGTTGCCAAGGAACTGACCAAGCTGCACGAGGCGCATATTGCTGGCCCCCTTGTTGAACTCGCGGAACGCGCCCCCGAGGCGCTCGGGTCCAAGGGCGAGTTCGTCGTGCTGGCCGGCCCGCCACCGCCGGTCGAGGTCAGCGACGCGGAAATCGTCTCGCAGCTTAAGACCGTCATGGACGATCGCTCGTTCCGCGACGCGGTGCAGGACACGACGGACCGTCTCGGCGTCTCCCGAAAACGGGTCTACCAACTCGCCCTGTCGCTCAAGGACAAGGACGCCGGGGCATGAGCCGGTCGGCGCGGCGCGAGGCGGAGCGCCGCGGCCACTGGGCCGAGACGCTGGCCGCCTGGCTGTTGCGCGCCAAGGGCTACCGCATTCTCGAGCGCCGGTTCCGCTCGCGCGCCGGGGAAATCGACCTGGTGGCACGGCGCGGCCGCCACATCGCCTTTGTCGAGGTGAAGGTGCGCGGCGATCTGGACGCGGCGGCAGCGGCCGTGACGCCCCGCCAGCGTTCGCGCATTGCGCGCGCCGCCGAACACTGGCTCGCCCTCAGGGCGCAGAACGGCGACTACGACGTCTCGTTTGATGTGGTGCTGGTGGCGCCATGGAGCCGGCCGCGGCATATCGCTTCGGCATTTCGCATTTGACGTGACGCGCGCCACGCGGCAGCTTCGGGAAAACAAAATGGGAGGGGTACATGGGGCTCAAAGTTGCGTTCCAGATGGATCCGATCGAGCGGATCGACATCAAGGGTGATTCGACGTTCGCTCTCCTGCTGGAGGCCCAGTCCCGCGGGCACGACATTTTCTACTACACGCCGCCCAATCTCGCGCTGCGGAACGGCGAGCTGATGGCGCACGGGCATACGCTTGAGGTCGAGGACAAGCCGGGCGCGCACTACACGCTGTCCGACCCGCGCACCGTGAATCTCGGCGACCTCGACGTGGTCCACCTGCGCCAGGACCCGCCGTTCGACATGAGCTACATCACCACCACGCACCTGCTGGAACGCATTCATCCCGAGACGCTGGTGGTCAACGATCCCTGCTATGTGCGCAACGCTCCGGAAAAGATCTTCGTGCTCGATTTCCTCGACCTGATGCCGCCGACCATGGTGACGCGGTCGCTCGACGACGTGAAGGCGTTCCGCGCCGAGTACAAGGACATCATCGTCAAGCCGCTTTACGGAAACGGCGGCGAGGCGGTGTTTCTCCTCAAATCCGACGACACCAACCTGGCCTCGCTCGTCGAGCTGTTCCAGCTCATGCTGCGCGAGCCGTTCATGGTGCAGCAGTACCTTCCCGAGGTGCGCGGCGGCGACAAGCGCATCATTCTGGTGGACGGCAAGCTCGCCGGCGCCATCAACCGCGTGCCGGCGCAGGACGAGACGCGCTCCAATATGCACATCGGTGGCACGCCGACGCCGGTGGACCTGAGCAAGCGCGACCATGAGATCTGCGACCGTCTCGGCCCCGAGTTGAAGAAGCGCGGGCTGATCTTCGTCGGCATCGACGTCATCGGCGACTACCTAACGGAGATCAACGTCACCTCGCCGACCGGCATCCGCGAGGTGAAGCGGTTCGGCGGAGAGGACATCGCCGCGATGATCTGGGACGTGATCGACAAGCGCGTGGGCTAGGCCCGGTTCATCCTGTTGCCGTCATTGGCGCATAGCCTGTTTCGCGCGTGTGTGAGCAGAGGGGTTTGAAACGCCACAATCGAATCCCCATCTGCCTCGAACTCGCCAGTAACAGCGGAGTTCCTCCCATGACCGACATCCTGAAAGCTCTCTCGATCTGTGCACTCGCCCTGCCCGTTGTGCTGCTTGCGGCGCCGGCCAAGGCTGAAATGACCGGCGATCAGATCAAGACCGCCGTTTCCGGCAAGACCTTTTCCTTCACCGGCAAATACAACGGCACCATGAAACTGGCTGCCGACGGAAGCGCCTCGATGACGCTGCGGGTCGGCGTCACGAAGACGGGCAAGTGGTTCATTAACGGCAATCAGTTCTGCAGCCAGTGGGACGGCGAAGGCGAACAGTGCGGCACCTGGACCGACGCCGGCGGCAAATACACCACCAGCAACGGCTACACGATGACGCCGGAATAGGGCGCGCTCAGCTCTTCTCGCCTGTCTTTGACGCCGGTTTGCGCGCGGTAGGCTTGCGGGTCCTGGCCGTGCGCGACGACGCCGATTTCGACCGTGTGGTCTTCCTGGCCGGGCTGCGCGTGGTCTTGGCGGCCGGCTTTTTCGCCGATGTCTTTCGGGTCGTCTTTCGCGTGGTGCGGCGCGTCGTCTTCGCCGCGGCGCGTTTGCGTTTGGGAGCCGGCGCGGGCTCCTCGACTGGCGCAGGCGCCTCGGCCGGCATGGGTTCCTCGACCGGCGCGGGCTCTTCGGCGGGCTCTGCCCCTTCGTCAGCCTCGGACTGCTCGGTCGTCTCCTGTGGAGCGATGGCGGCGGCGATTTCCGCGGCCCGACGTTCAAGCTGCATCTGGGACAGGATTTCCTGCTCCGTCGCGTAGCGCTGCATCGTCTTGCGCAACACCGCCCGGTAGGCGAGATAGGCATGGACCGCGAGCGCGACGCCCCATATCAGGATCGGCCAGATCGACCACAGCGTTTCCGGCGACGTGGTGAAGTTGACCACCACGAGCAGGGTGTTGACGGCGAGATAGACGAACAGGTGCAACGCGACGCCGCGGGCGTCCGGGTCGGCAAGAAGCTGACCCTCCCTGGCGTTCCGCTCCATCCATACGGCGAAGGCGTGCGCGGCGAGACCGATTCCCCAGCCCGCAATCACCCAGATCACCCACCACGAGCGGGTCTCGCCCGGCTCCAGCGTCTGTGTCGCGTTGACGACGAGCAGCGCCGCGTTGACCACCACATAGGCGGCTGCGTGGATGAGAAGCGCTCTGCTTTCCGGTGTCATGGCCATGGCGGGACGAATCCTGAAGTGGTGCAAGCCTACCCCACTTGCGTGCCGGCCGCGAGATAGCGGGCTCAGTCGGCGTTCGCAAGCAGCGTGTCGATCTCGCCTGCCGAATACCCCGCCTCTCGCAGCACGTCGCGGGTGTGCTCGCCAAGTTTGGGCTGATGATGGCGGACCGGGAGCGTGCCGCCGTCGATACGGTAACCGGGATCGGGGACTTCCAGCGCGCCTTCGCTGGGATGGTCATAGGCGCGGTAGAAGCCGATGGCGTCCAAATGAGCATCGGCGCGCAGGGCTTCGAAATCGTTGACGGGCCCTGCCGGGATTTCCGCCTCGGCGAGCAGTTCCAGCCACTCGGCGCTGGTCTTGCCCGCAAGGGCCTTTCCTGCTTCCGCGTAGAGCGCATCGACATTGCGGGTGCGCGCCGTGATCGAGGTGAAGCGCTCGTCGCCGATCAGGTCGTCGCGGCCCGCGACCGTCCAGAACCGGCGCCACTGGCCATCGGTGTAGGCCAGCATGCAGATATGGCCGTCGCGGGTCGGAAAGGGGCGCCGCTCGGGCGAGAGCGTGCGCGGATAGCCGGTCGGGCCTTCAGGTGGTGAAAACACCGCGCCGTACTGATGCTCCACCAGATTGTAGGCGACCATGGTCTCGAACATGCCCGCCTGCAGCGTGACGCCTTCGCCGGTGCGCTCGCGCTGCAGCAGAGCGGCCATGATCCCGTTGGCGGCCATCAGCGCGGCGTTCTTGTCCACCAGCACCGACGGCATCAGCGCCGGGGCGCCGTCGCGGGCGGCAAAGGTCGCCGCCGTGCCGCATTCCCCCTGCACCACGTCGTCATAGGCGGGGCGGCCGCCATAGGGGCCCTCTTCCAGGTAGCCGAGCAGCGCGGCGTAGACGATCTGCGGGTTTCGCGCGCGCACGTTGTCCGCGTCGAAGCCGAGCTTCGCCATCTTCTGCGGGCGCATGTTGTGCACCAGCGCCTGCGCGCCGTCGATCAGCCGCCACAGAGCCTCGCGGTGCGCCTCGCGCTTGAGGTCGAGAACCACCGAACGCTTGTTGCGGTTGGTCCCGAGAAAGAACGCGCCCATGCCTTCGCTGCGCGCCGGTCCCACGCCGCGCAGGGTATCGCCGCCCGGCGCCTCGATCTTGATCACATCGGCGCCGAAATCGCCCAGGATCTGGGTGGTGTAGGGGCCAAAGACGGTGGTGGTGAGATCGAGGATGCGGAGGCCCGACAGGGGGAGGGAGTCGTGGTTGGCCATTGCTTAGCGCCTCTGGTCGAACCGGCGCCCGACCAGGGCCGAAGCGATGTTGATCTTCTGGATGTCGATGGTGCCGCCGGCGATGCCCCAGCCCCAGCCGTCGCGCAGCTTCTGCTCGAGCGGGAACTCGCGCGAGTAGCCGTAGCCGCCCATGAGCTGCAGTGCGGCGCTCGTCACCTCGCGCACCATCTCGTTGGCGAAGCACTTGGCGATGGAGCTGTCGGCGATGGACGGCAGGCCCTTCTGCGCATTGACCACCGCGCGGTAGAGCAGCAGCCGGGCGGCGTCCACCTTCATCTTCATCTCGGCGAGCTTGAGCTGCACCGCCTGGAACTCGACGATCTCCTTGCCGAACTGCTTGCGCTCCTGCACATAGGCGAGGGCGTGATCGAGGGCCGACTGGGCGATGGCGAGGCTCATGGTGGTGTTGCCGCAGCGCTCCAGGTCGAATGCCTCCATCAGCTTGCGGAACCCGCCCGCGGGCGTGACGAGATTGTCCTCCGGCACTTCCACGTTCTCGAAGAACATGTCGGCGCTGGGGATGCCACGAAATCCCATATGGTGCTCCGGCTTGCCGAAGGTGAGCCCGTCGCGATCCTTCTCCACCAGCACCGCGCCGATGCCTTTCGCGCCCGGCTCGTCGGACATGCGCGCATAGACCACATAGGCGTCGGAGTGGCCGGCACCCGAACACCAACGCTTCATGCCGTTGAGGACGATCCTGCCGCCCTCGGCCTTCGCGGTCGTCTTGAGGTCGGTCAGCGCGCTTCCCGCGTCCGGCTCCGACATGGCCACCGCGACGATCATCTCGCCCCCGCAGACTTGTGGGACCACGCGGTCCCGCAGCGGTTCCGGCGCAAAATGGGAAATGGCGAGCACGGGCCCGAAGCTCGACTCGAAGATCGGAAAGGCGACAGAGGGTGAGATCTTGGCGACCTCCTCGAGCACCAGCACCGCGTCGAGATGCGTCATGCCGCCGCCGCCGAGCGCCTCGGGGATGTTGGTGCCGAGCAGTCCGAGCTCCGCGTAGCGCTTGATGACGTCGCGCGGCGCCGGCGCACCCGTCTCCTCGATCTCCTGCGCGATCTTCGGCAGTTCGGCCTGCGAAAAGCGCCGGACCGTGTCGACGAGCTGCTCCTGTTCCGAACTCAGGCTGAAATCCATGTGTGAGGCTCCCTTTTTCTTGATTATTTCGCCTTTGACGCCGGGTTGGCGTATACCGGCGCACATGGTGGCAACATCATGCAAGCCCGTAAACATTTCAAAAAAAAGAAAAGGCATGACCCATGGCGGAGGAAACACAAGACCAGTCAGACGAGGCGCCAACGGCGCCGGGCCCGCTCTCGCACCTGCGCGTTCTCGACATGAGCCGGGTGCTCGCGGGACCCTGGACCGGGCAGCTTCTGGGCGACATGGGCGCCGACGTGATCAAGGTGGAGCGGCCCGGCCATGGCGACGACACGCGCGTCTGGGGCCCGCCCTTCATCGAGAATGCCGACGGTTCCAGCGGCGACGGCTCCTACTACACCGCCGCGAACCGCAACAAGCGCTCCATCATCGTCGACCTCGCAAAGCCGCTGGGCGCGGACCTTGTGCGCCGCCTTGCTGACAAGAGCGACATCGTGGTGGAGAATTTCAAGCTCGGCGGCCTCGCGAAATACGGCCTCGACTATGAAAGCGTCGCGGCGACCAACCCTTCCGTCATCTACTGTTCGATCACCGGCTTCGGCCAGGACGGGCCTTACGCGCCGCGCCCCGGCTACGACTATATCATCCAGGGCATGAGCGGGATTCTGTCAATCACCGGGCGGCCCGACGAGAAGCCGGGCGGCGGGCCGATCCGCGTCGGCATCGCCGTGTCGGACCTGTTCGGCGGCATGTACGCCACCACGGCGATCCTCTCGGCCATCGTCCACCGCGAGCGGACGGGGCAGGGGCAGTATATTGACTGCTCGCTGCTCGAGGCGCAGATCGCCGCGCTCGCCAACCAGGGCGCGAGCTATCTCACCACCGGTTTCGTGCCGCAGCGCACCGGCAACAGCCATCCCGCGCTCGCGCCCTATCGGATCTACCGGGCGTCGGACGGCCATATCATCCTGGCGGTCGGCAATGACGACCAGTTCGCCCGCGCCTGCGACGTGCTGGGGCTTTCGGCAATGAAGGACGATCCCAAGTTCAAGAAGGCCAAGGCGCGCGTCGCCAACCGCGACGAGCTCGACGCGGCGATCGACGCGGCGTTCCTAAAGTGGAAGCGCGACGACGCGATCCTGGCGCTGGAGAAGGTGAAGGTGCCGTGCGGGCCGATCCTGGCGCTCGACGAGGTGTTCGCCAATCCGCAGATCGTGTCTCGCGACATGGTCCGCAAGCCGAAACGCGCCGACGGCACCGAGGTGCCCGTCTCGCGCTACCCCGTCAAACTCTCCGCGACGCCGGCGTCCGTGCGCCGCGCGCCGCCGGCCCACGGCGCCGATACCGACGACGTGCTAGCCAATGATCTCGGCCTTTCCGAGGACGAGATCGCGGCGTTGAGGAGAGAGGGGATTGTGGGGAACCCAGTGTGATACGCGAGCAGAAGCCAAAGGCTTTTACACAGGTCGAGCGCATTTATTGCTGACACGACAGTAGTCGTGAGAAGGCGATGGTGCGACCACGCTTCCAACTCGCCAGATGCCCTTGGGGCTTTCTTGGAGCGTGTGGTGCGGATCATAACACCCGCAAATATTCAACTTGTCGTTGCTTGTACAAGCGATTCGACTTGGCCAAAGTGCGATCGGGAAACACGGGTTCAGTGCTCTGAGCGCTGAGCTTCCTGATTTCAAAATTGCGGGTTTCGATAATCATTGGGTCAGACTGAGATTGGAGCACGCGCGACCTTTCAAGCGCGGTCGCTGACTGCTCCGTGTCGGCTCCCGTATTTGTCGGACTGAAAACACTTTGCGCGACTGTGGCGGGTGAATTCGAAACGCGTTCTGAAGAATTTGCAATAAGGCAAGACGCATGATTCTCAGAGTATTGTTGACCTTATCTCTCGTCACAGTGACAGCCGCGTGCGATGAAATCGAACGTGCTTTGTTTGATGTAACGGGTCAAGGAACGACGCTTGCGGTAGCCAAGTGTGTTGAAAGAAACAAGAAAGATGAAGAAGCGCTTGGAATATCAGATATTCGAGCTCTATGCGCCAAGAAAAATCAATCAGAAATTCCAATTAATTATATAAGTGGTAGTGCGAGCTACGAAACACATTTGAATCAAGTCACCGGATTCGCGGGTACGCTAAAGAATGAAGGCAAAAAGTTCGTTATCACAAAGATAACTATTTGTGTGGAACACAAGGACAACGTCCAAAAAATAAACGGCAGAGAAAAAGTTCTATGTGATTTTATATTCTTGGACAATTTGTGGATAGCGCCTGGAGAGACAGCAAGCTTCAACAGTTCCAGTCTAAAATTTAAGCCGGATGCGAGAACATTGGATGTTTCCGATGATAAAAAACCATTCAATTGGCTTGTCACTAGTGCTTGGGGTGTCAATATAAAACTTAGATAACCAAGAAATTTACTTGAAAATCACTCTGGAATCGATATCTGTCAGTAGACGTAGACGACCGGCCGCGGCTCACTCACCTGTCATGCGCCGATGGCGCCATGGGAACCCCCATCTGATAGGGCGCCCCGTCAGGACGACCTCAGATTCTCAAGGATATCGTCCGGGAACGGCATGGACTTGCGTTCCGCGGCGTCGATGTGCACCGCCTTGAACTTGCAGGTGGCGCAGACCTCCCCGGTCTCGCCGTTGGTCATCTCGTGGACGAAGCGCACGGACCTGTCGCCCGCTTCGACAACCCGGCTGCTGACCGCGACCGTCTCGCCGGGGAACAGCTCCTTGGCGTAGGTGATGTTCTGCTCCACCGCCGCCATGCCCGTGCCCGCCTCCTTCATGCGCGCGGCGGTGAGCCCGACGTCGGAGAAGAAGTTCCAGGTCGCCTCGTCGAACTTGCCCACATACCACATGACGTTCATGTGCCCCATGTGATCGCAATGCCACGGATGAACGGTGCCACGATAGGTCGGGTTGTTGATCATCTCGGTCGCGCCCCCTTTTTTGTGGAACCCGAAAACTAGGCACAGCATATCGCCCTCGCAATCCGGATCTTGCTTCGCACCGTCGCGGACGCGGTCGATCGTTCTTTCGATGGGCCAAACAAAAAGCCCGCCGCCGCACGAGGCGGCAGCGGGCCCGGGTATTCTCACACCAGCGACGTTACTTGATCGGCACGGAGCAGATCATGCGCGTGTGGCTGCTGTTGATATAGCAGTTCGCCGGCAGGGGGCCGGACGGGATCGGGTAGACATAGACCACCGGCTGCGCCGGGCTTGCCGCCGCCGCGCCGACCGCAGCACCGGCTGCCGCCGCGCCCGCTACGCCCCAAGGATAGTACGGATAGCGCCGGTAGGGATAGATCGGGTGGTACGGGTGGTAGGGGTGCAGATAGTGGCACTCCGGCGCCTGCGGGTCGTGATAGCAGTACGGCCCCGGAAGCGGGTGATAGGGATGGTAAGGATGGCGAACGTAACCCACATGCGTATTGCCGACACGGAACCCGCCGGCACGCGGGCCGAAGTACCCGTGGACGTGATCGATGAACAGCGCCACGTTCTCGGCACTTTCAGGCAGCTTGCCGGAAATGGCCTTCACGCCGTACTTGATGCCGGACCCGTCGGCTTCCGCCGAGGTCAGCTCGACGATCACCGGGGCGGCATCGGTCTTGCCCAACACGCTGAGCGCCGCGTTGGGCGGTGATCCGGCGAAGGGACCGCTGCCCTGCCAGAGATTGGTGAACGTTTTCAGGTCAACGGCGCCGGCCAGCCGGTACGGCGCGTCGCTGAAAAAGATCGTCGAGGGCGCGAGGCCGCTCAACGTCATGGTTGTGCCGTCAAACTTCATCGACGCGGCCTGTTGCACATATTCGTAGGTCGGACCGGTGTGCAGCTTGATCGGCACCGGTGCGGCTTTCACGGCTGGTTGGGTCTGTTGGGTCTGCTGGGCGAGCGCGCCTGACGCGCCGATCAGAAGAAGCCCTACACTGAGTACGACTGATAATCTGGGCATAAGCAATTACCTCCATCTGAGCTTGCTACCAGACAGTGACGACGGTCGCCTGACACCGGTTCGATACCGGTTCGTTTCTGTGGAACCGGACGGCGGGCCGGACGGCCGCATTCTCAAAATGCCGCGAAGAACCGAAACCGAGCGCCAGACTTATGGCGACGATAAGACTGTTTCGGTGTTTATTTGATGGCATCCCGCGTGTGGACTGGTCAACCCCTGAACTGAAAGTTGTGCGCGTCCCGGTTGAGCAGATGTTCACTTAATGTTCTTGTTGCCGATCCGGCAAACTGATAGGGTCGTCGCGACCGGCCAGGGGGCGTTTCGACGGGCAGATCGCGGGGCAATTCCATGTTCGCACAGGTTTCCACGGTGGCGTTCGAGGGCATCGAGGCCAAGCCCGTCGACGTGCAGGTGCAGATCACGCCGGGCCTGCCCGCCTTCACAATCGTCGGCCTGCCGGACAAGGCGGTGGGCGAAAGCCGCGAACGGGTGCGCGGCGCGCTGGCCGCCATCGGGCTCGCCCTGCCGCCGAAGCGCATCACCGTCAATCTCGCGCCGGCCGACCTGCCCAAGGAAGGCAGCCACTACGATCTCCCAATCGCGCTCGGGCTGATGGCCGCGTGCGGCGCGGCGGCACCCGATGCGCTCGCCGGATACTGCGTGCTCGGCGAATTGTCTCTCGACGGGTCAATCGCGTCCGTGGCCGGCGTGCTCCCGGCGGCGATCGGGGCCAACGCGCAAGGCAAGGGACTGATCTGTCCGGCGGCGTGCGGCTCCGAAGCGGCGTGGGCGTCGCAGGAGATGAGCCTGCTGGCGCCGCCCAACCTGCTGGCGCTCATCAACCATTTCAAGGGTCTGCAAACACTGCCGCGTCCGGAACCCGCCATGCAGGACGAACCAGACGCGTTGCCCGACATGGCCGCCATCAAGGGCCAGGAAAGCGCCAAGCGTGCCCTCGAGATCGCCGCCGCCGGCGGGCATAATTTCCTGATGATCGGCCCGCCCGGCGCCGGCAAGTCGATGCTGGCGCAGCGCCTGCCCTCGATCCTGCCGCCGCTGACGCCGGAGGAGCTTCTCGAAGTCTCCATGGTGCATTCCATGGCCGGCGCCTTGTCCAACGGGCAACTGGGTCGGGCGCGGCCCTTCCGCGCACCGCATCATTCCGCCTCCATGGCCGCGCTCGTCGGCGGCGGAACGAAGCCCAGACCGGGCGAGGTGGCGCTCGCGCATCTGGGCGTCCTGTTCCTCGACGAGTTGCCGGAGTTTACCCCGCAGGTGCTCGACGCCCTGCGCCAGCCGATCGAGTCCGGGGAGACGGTCATCGCCCGCGCCAATCACCGCATCACCTACCCCTCGCGCATTCAGCTCATCGCCGCCATGAACCCGTGCCGCTGCGGGCGCGCCGGCGAGCCGGGCTATGCCTGTCCCCAGGGCAAGGCCTGCGCGGAGCGCTATCAGGCGCGGGTCTCGGGCCCGCTGCTCGACCGCATCGACATGCAGATCGAGGTACCGACGGTGACGGCCACCGACCTCATCTCGCCGGCGCCGGCGGAGGGGAGCGCGGCCATACGCGCCCGCGTTGTCGCCGCGCGCGAGGTGCAGGCGGGACGCTACGGCACGCTCGGGGCCAGGGGCGTGCGCACCAACGCCGACTGCTCAGGACCGCTTCTTGAGGAGGTGGCAACCCCGGACAAGCCGGGCATGGCACTGCTGCGCGAGGCCGCGGAGACGCTGAGGCTCTCGGCGCGCGGTTATCACCGGACGCTCAAGGTCGCGCGCACCCTGGCCGATCTCGATGGTGCCGACTGTGTGGCACGCCTTCACGTGGCCGAGGCGCTCAGCTATCGCGGCGAAACGCTCAGGCGGCAGATTGCTGCGTAGTGCTGGAAACGGACGTTCAATACGAGTTTGCGCGCCGTATCACGTGGCATAGCTTCGATATGCCAAACTGCCAATCCGCGAACATCTGATGTGGTTCAACGCATTCGAGGGCGACAGCCTGCTTTATCCCGAACGTCCGATGATTGCGCAGGTCACGAAAAGATTTCGGGACAAAATAAGCTGTCACCATAGTCCGATTGTCTATTGCACTACTCCGCAATCGAACATCGAAACCGTTACATCGCCCAGCCTGATACAGACCTCCCCGGTGGGAATCGGAACTGCATGAACGCACGCAGTCACCGATTGATTTTTGCTGACCTTTGTTTCAATTGCACTGCCTTTGTCGCTGATATCGCCGTGAGCTTTTAGTTTCCCGTCGACGAGCAAAAACGCTACAGCAGCATGACTTGAGCACAAATCTGTTTCGACAGTTTGCAAGACGATGCGTGTTGTAATGGCTTCAGTGACTTTGTGAGTAATTTCTTTCGGACTTCCCGCCTCTCCAACTTTAATTGTGACCGGTATTGCTGTGCATTTACTGGTATCAATTTTGGACATTTTTATTCTCCAATATTTCATTCAGAATAAATATAATTGAAAATATTATATATGTTCAAAATGTCAATAATTATGATCAATAGTGGGCACGAAAAGTTGGTTCATATTACAGGTTTTATAATAGTATTTCATTATAAATGGCATTGATATATTGGCTTAGGTGATATATTGCGGCCCTTGTCAAGTTGCTGAGATGCGTAGTTCTGCTGTCCGACACCCATATAACTTCCGGGCCCGGCGCGGAACGGGTCGCGCGCCTTCACGTGGCCGAGGTGCTCAGTTGTCGCGGCGAGACGCTCAGGCGGCAGATTGCTGCGTGAGGGTACAAGACGCGCAGCGTCAGCAATTTGCTCACGCCTTGGCTTATTGCGCCAACCGGTGAATCGGTTCAATTGAGATGTCGGCAAGATCCGCAAGCGGGCTCTCGTGGGCGGCAAGAACGCTCAGGGTGATAACGAACGCGATTGTGAAGACCAGGGTGGCCGCACCCTGTGCTTTGGAATTTTCAAAATGAATCATGGCAATCGCGACCTGGGTGAGAAGACCCAGAAGTATGACCGCAGTCCACTTGTAGGGATCGCTGTGTGACTCGACCACGTGAAATCGTTCAGCGCGGGCGCGGCGGATGTCCCGATAGCTTTCCAGCATGGCGACCTGCGCGGTCCTGTGGTCATCTGAAGAAAGGGCCGGATCGAGAATGGCCGTCACCAACTTCTCGAGGGCCTTGTCGACGGCTTCGGAGCGAGCCGACTCTGCGGCATCCCACTCCTCGGCAACGCTCGTCTTGATGTAATTCCGCAAGCTCTCCTCGATTCCCGCGCCTTGTGGTCCTTGGGTGCTGGCGATCTGTCGTAAACTCTGGATGGCACCCGCCTCGTGTTCCAGGCTGTGATTGCTGGCCTGGACGCGTTGCCAGATATCCGCGCCCAGAAACGTCGCAAACAGCGCAAAGAGTATTCCGACCGAGACAAAAAAGGGTGCGACGACGCCGCTATAGGATTGGAAGAACGCGGCAAAGGGCGAGTGTTGCGTCACCCATTGCAGGACGACCGCAAAGACAACCGGAATTGCGCAGAGGGCAAGGACCCTCCAATGCAAGTCCAGGTCCAGAATCGCCTGCATGGTCAGCCCGGTGGTTCGCCGATGGCACACAATGCGCGTAGTCGTGGTAGCGCCATGCGCAGTCATCAAATCTTAGCATGACGAACCTGTGTAGAGGGAAACAACCAGAAAGCCCCTGGCGACCGTTCAAGTCCTCGATGTCCGCGCAGGTTGAGGAGCAGTTTACTTAGCCGGCAACATTGCTCACCAGTTCCGAGCCTGATTTTGGATCATCATCCGAACCGCGTTTGGCCGCCTCTTCAGCATCAATCTCTTCCAAAACGAGCTGCGTTGCACGGTTGATATCATCGACAATCGCCCGGCGCGCCATTTTCGGGTCCCGTTTGCGAAGGGCTGCGATGAAGTCGCGATGCGGGAGTTTTTCGGGGGGAATTCCATAGACCGCCTCGCGCGAAATCCTGGTCAGTGCGGGTCCCGAGCGTGTCCACAGCGTTTCCGCAATTTCACTGGCGATTGGCATTTTGGCGAGAGAGATGATCCGCTTGTGAAACTTCTGATTGATCCGCAAGACCTCGGTATAGTTCTTCTTTGACCGAGCCTTGTCCTCCGCGTCCTGCAGTTCCTCAAAGGACTTCGCATCCTCTGGGCTGGAATTCTCGACGGCCTTCTGTGCGGCAAGCCCCTCGAGCTGGCATCGTATGAGCGCGATTTCCTGTATTGCATCGCGCGTCAGTTGGGGGACCAGCACCGAGTAGTTTGGCCGGTATTCGAGCGCCCCCGACGAAACAAGGCGATTGATCGCTTCCCTGACGGGGGTGGCGCTCACGCCGAACCGATCCGCAAGGTCGCTGATTTTTATCTTGTCTCCCGGACTGAATTGTCCCCCCGCCAATTCGGTCCTGAGCCTGCGATATACGCGGTCGGAGAGAGGCTCGTGTTCCAGCTTGTCCATACGATCCATCGAAACGGCGCGGGCAATGCGGCCGGTTGCGGCGCACATGGCTTCGGCCCGCGGTTGTGTTTCCCAAAGTGTCGCCCTGCCGTGGCCTTTTGTACACCCATTGGGTTTCAAGTTCCTTGTGAAACATGTCAGTGACCGACGTTCTGCAGTGCCTATTGGATCGTCTTTGGGCGGTTGAACACGGTTCCCACACCCGGCAGCATTGAAATCGAAACGTCATCGCCTGCTGATATGGAGCTGGGCAGGTTTGTAGCTTGTGTGCTGCGCCTAGGCGGCGCCGTAGGATCCGAGACTGGCCGCCTCGAACTTGTGATCACCCCGCCGGACCTGGTTCACGACGTCCCGCAGGTCGTTCAGGTAATCGTCCACCACTTCGCCAAACGCCAGGCTCAAGATGCCCATATTGATGGCCGGCGGATTCGGAGACGGCGCAACCGTGTACCAGCCTTTCGAAGAGAGACCGGCGGCAATCTGATAGATATCCAGACTGTCAGAGCGATAGCTCATCAGTGTAAGTTCCGGTTCGCCACACAATTCGATGCCGTCAATTGATCGAATTCCATCGATGAGTCTGTCGCGCACCTCCCAGATGCGAGCGGCAATCTCCAGATAACCCTCGTTTCCGAGATACCGCATGACGGCCCATGCCGCCGCGATATTCGCGCCGGGTCGGGTGCCCGCAAAAGTGGAGGTCACGTATCGGCCACGCGACCAGTCTGTGAAATCGAATACCTGGTATTTGCGATATGCCGGATCCGAAAATGCGACGACCGAGGCGCCTTTTGGTGAAAACCCGTACTTGTGCAGATCCGCAGATATCGAGCGCACGCCCGGAACGCGAAAATCCCATGGCGGTATGTCATGGCCGAGCTGTTCCGCGAATGGAGAGAAGAAACCACCGACGCACGCATCGGTGTGGAACCAGATATTTCGTTGCTCGGCCATCCAGGCGAGTTGCGTAATCTGATCAAACACACCGTATGTGAACTGTGGCGCGGATCCCGCCATAAAAATCGTATTGTCATCCAGCTCTGCGGCCAGCGCCTCGACGTCCGTCTTGAAGTTTGGCCGCGGTTCCACGCGAACGACATCGTATTCCAGATATTTTGCCGCCTTGTTGAAGGCCGGATGTGCGCTGTGGGACAGCACCATCTTCGGCCGCGAGACTTCCGGTCGGTTTTCTTTTGCCCATTCCCGCGCTGTCTTGACCGCCAGGAAGATGCTCTCGGTGCCGCCCGATGTGACGCTCCCGCAACCAACATCCGCACGGAAGAGCTCCAAAGCCCACTGTATGAGCTCGGTCTCGAATTTCTTCACCGACGGAAATGCGCCAGGACCCAGGGCATTGGTGGCGTGGAACTCCTGCAAAGCCCACATGCCGACATCTTTCACGGCATCGTTTGCGAAGTGGACATAGAAGCCGGGCAATCTCCCGCTCCGCCAGTCAACGTCGGCGGTTTTTGCCGCACGCATCTCTTCGATGAGTGCTTCCTTATTTAGTCCTTCAGACGGAAACGAACTGTTCTTCACGCGGTAAGCCTCCTGTTTTTTGTGTTTCATATATCATATATGATTTTATGTAAACCTTCGGGAAGCCGTCCAGACGGCGCACCGCCGATGGCCACTACTTCGGACGGTTTCGGATCAGGAGCCGTCATGGTCCTGCTGCGCGAGGCAGCGGCAACTGGCGGCCTGAGCCGCGTGGCTTCTGACACGGGTTATCCGTTCCCGGAATCCGCGAAATGCGCGCATCAGCACAAGTAACGGTTTCTCAAGCATAATCTGATTGTCTGGGACGAAGTGTTCCTGGAGCCGCCCGCGCGGCTTCGCATGTCGGCGTAGTGCTTCCGTGTCCCATCCGTACGAGTATTCACCCACCAGCGATCTGCAACCGGCGAATTGCAACGAGGTCCATTCGCCGCCCCGTGGCGGCGCGCGGTCCCGCGCCGGCGCCCGTGTCCCAAGCCGGTTTGACGGGCTTGCCGCAACGGCGATCCTTGCCTTCGGCGGCCTCGCGGTGTTCGGGATCGCGTTTTTCGTGGAATTCGAGTGGCTTGGTGCCCAGTCAGGACTGCTGCTCGGGGCGTTCGCCCTGTTCGCGGCTGCGGTCGCCATGGTGTGGGATCGCAGCCGGTCCGCGGGCGACGGGCCCCGTGAGGCGTCGCTCGACGATCTCGCGGCCCGCTTCGAAGGCGGTATCGAACAGCTCAAGGACCTGCACTGGGAGTTGCGCGAAAGCGAAGTGCGCTACCGTGACCTGCTCGACCATCAGGGCGACGTGATTCTGCGCCGCGGCGAGGACGGACGGCTCACCTTCGTCAACGACGCCTTCTGCAGCGCCTTCGGGCTCGCGCGCGTCGACGCGCTGGGCCAGGCCTTTGTCCCGAACGTGGTCGAAGGTGCTGCCGCGGTCGACATCGAGGCCATGCCGTTCGAGGACGGCCCGCGCCGCTACGAACAGCGTCTCGAGACCACGCAGGGCGAACGCTGGTTCGCGTGGGAAGAGTTCCCGGTGCGCGACGAGAACGACCGCATCCGCGAGATCCAGTGTATCGGCCGCGATATAACCGAGCGCCGGCAGGTGGAGCAGGTGCTGCAGGAAGCGCGCGACGAGGCGGAAAGCGCCAACAGCGCCAAGTCGCGGTTCCTCGCGGCCATGAGCCACGAAATCCGCACACCCATGAACGGTATTCTCGGCATGACCGGGCTGCTGTTCGACACCGAGCTGACCGCCGAGCAGAACACCTATGCGCGGGCCATCGGCACATCGGCGAAGACGCTGCTGTCGCTGATCGACGAGATCCTCGATTTCTCGAAGATCGAGGCCGGCAAGCTGGAACTGTCGCCCGCGCCCTTTGCCCTGGCGGACACCGTGCAGGGCGTGGTCGAGCTGCTGGCCCCGCGCGCCTTCGACAAGGGCCTGCAGATCGGCTGGACCGCGGACCCGGGGCTTCCCGTCAACGTCGTCGGCGACGAGATCCGTATCCGCCAGATCCTGATGAATCTGGTCTCCAACGCCATCAAGTTCACCGACGAGGGGGGCGTGGCCATCGAGGTGGTTGCGGAGGAGGAGAACGCCGGGTCGGAGTCCATCGCCGTCAGTTTTACCGTCCGCGACACCGGCGTCGGGCTGAGCCCGGAGGACGCGGAGACGGTTTTCGAAGAATTCGAGCAGGCCGATTCCGGGCGCACCAAGCGCCACGGGGGAACCGGGCTCGGGCTTGCCATCTCCAAACGTCTCGTGTCGATGATGGGCGGCGAGATCTCGGTCGCGAGCGATGTCGGGCGCGGCTCCGTGTTTACCGCGCTCATTCCGCTCAAGCCGTGCGCCGACACTCCGGACCTGCGCGATCAATGGAACCCGCCGGCCGCCGTCAAGGCGCTTGTGGTCAGCGACAACCAGCTCGAGGCCCGTGCCATCGAGACGCTTCTCACCCGGTCGGGATGCGATGCGGTGTGCGCCAACACACATGAGGCGGGCGTCGAGATCTGGAGCGCCGCGGACAGGGGTGCGCCGTTCGACGCCCTGATCACCGACATGGAGGCGCTGGGTGCGTGCGCCGGCATCCTGTCGCAGGCGCGGGACGCAAAGGGGATCGGCCGCAGGGTCAAATCGATTGTTCTGATCGATCCGCATCAGCGCGGCGAAATCGCCGGACTCAAGGAACGCGGATTCGATGCCTATCTGGTACGGCCCGTACGTCCCGCGTCACTGTTCGCGCAGTTGCGCGACGAAGAGGCCGCCGCGCCGTCGCGGCTTGCGTCCGATGCGGGCGACGGCGCGCCGAGGAAAGCGGACGAGGACGGCGCGGAGAGCCGCGTGCGCCGCGTGCTTCTGGCCGAGGACAACGACATCAACGCCCTGCTCGCCCGCAAGATGCTCGAACGCGTCGGGTGCGACGTGGTGCATGTGCGGAACGGCAGGGAGGCGATCGAGGTCGTGGAACAGTCCGCACCGTCGCCCGACCGCGGGTTCGAGCTCATCCTGATGGACATTCACATGCCCGAGGTCGACGGCCTCGACGCAACACGCGCCATCCTCAAATTCTTCGGCGACGCAGCCGTCGGCGAGGGCGGCCGTCCGCCCATCATCGCGCTGACCGCGAATGCCTTTCCCGAGGACCGCGAGCAGTATCTGAAGGCGGGCCTCGACGATTATCTCGCCAAGCCGTTCGAGCGCGAGGACCTGGACGTCATGCTCGAAAAGTGGACCGAAGCGCCGTTCGGGGTCGTCAAGACGGGCGCGCACGCGACCGGCGGCGGGGCGTTTTGCGCCTAGCGCTTCTTCGACCAACCGTTGGATTTATCTCCACAAAAGTCTTCAAAAGCCTTGTGAATGACTGTGTAGTCTTGTCACAGGACTTTCGAAAAGGTTTGCTAGCCAGCCTTAAATGTGACCGAATCACGTTTTAGTACTAAAGTAGAAGGTGCCGGACCGGGAAATGACCGGCCGGGCTTGTAAATGTACCCCGCCAACAGTCACTAAAGAGGCCAATTATGACGGTCAGGCGGCATGGAATTGCCAGCAAATTCAACCCGATCCGATCGGTGCGCCCCGGCAGTGGGCGTGTCCTGCCGTTTCGCGCGCGGCTGCCGCGTCCGCCGATGGTCGGACGCCGGGTCCCCCCGAAGGTTTATGCGCGCATCGGCAATCTCGAGGTGCGCCTTGCGCGCTCCAAGGGCGATGTGAAACGTGCCCAGCGTTTGCGCTACCAGGTTTTCTACGAGGAGATGTCGGCGATCGCCGATCCCCTCGTCATGATGTCGCGGCGCGACGAAGACGCGTTCGACGCGATCTGCGATCACCTGCTCGTTGTCGATGTCGGCGAGGACGTCAAGGGCCGCCGCCCGTGGCGCCGCGGTCCGCGCGCCGTCGGAACCTACCGCATTCTCCGCCAGGAAGTGGCGGAGCTGCACGACGGTTTCTACACCCAGGGCGAGTACAACATTGCGCCGCTGCTCGAAGCGCTTTCCGGCAGCACCCGCTTCATGGAACTCGGCCGCTCCTGCGTGCTGAAATCGTACCGCAATCGGCGGACGCTGGAGCTGCTCTGGCAGGGCATCTGGAACTATGCGCGCGAGCACAAGATCGACGCCATGCTCGGATGCGCCAGTTTCGAGGGCACCGATCCGAGCCGTCATGCCGAGGCGCTGAGCTACCTGTACCACCATTCGATGGCGCCCAAGCAGTGGCGCGCGCGTGCCCATGACGACATCCATGTGGACATGAACATGATGCCCGCGACGGAGATCGATGCGCGGACCGTGATCAGATCATTGCCACCGCTCATCAAGGGCTACCTTCGGGTCGGCGCCTATGTGGGCGACGGCGCGGTGATCGACCATCAGTTCGGGACGACGGATGTCTTCATGATCCTGCCCATCGAGGCGATCAACGAACGCTACTTCTCGCACTTCGGCGCGCCGGACGAGTATGCGGACGCTGGCCCCGCGCTGACGCCGCAGCTCAACTGACGGCGTCAGAGCGTACGAGGCTCTATCCAGTCGGGTTGAAGGCGGCGATCGCGGCGACGTTGACCAGCGTCGTATCGGAGGCGCCGAGCGGCGCGATCTGCACCGATTTCGACAGGCCGAACAGCAACGGTCCGACGACCGTGCTGCCGCCCAGCTCCTCCAGCATCTTCGTGGCGATGCTGGCGCTGTGGAACGCCGGCATGATCAGCACGTTGGCCGGTTCGGTCAGGCGGCAGAACGGGTAGAGCTTCATCTTTTCCTCGTTGAGCGCCACGTCGGCAGCCATCTCGCCATCATACTCGAAGTCGACGCCGCGGCTGTCGAGGAGTTCGACGGCGCCGCGCGCCTGGTCGGACCGTTCCCCCTTGGGATGGCCGAACGTCGAATAGGCGAGCAGCGCAACGCGGGGCTCGTAGCCGAGACGGCGTGCCACCTGGGCTGCTTCCGTCGCGATATTGGCCAGTTCCTCCGCGTTCGGCATGTCATGGACGGAGGTGTCGGCGACGAGGACGGTCCGGCCGCGGCACACGGCGATCGACACGCCGATGGGTGTATGACCCGGCTTGGGGTCGAGGACGCGGCTGACGTCGTCATACGCGGTCGACCAGTTGCGCGTGACCCCCGTCACCATGGCGTCGGCGCGGTCCGTCGCCACCATGCAGGCCGCGTAGATGTTGCGGTCGGTGTTGACGAGCCGCTGACAGTCGCGCGCCAGATACCCGTCACGCGCCAGCCGTTTGTAGAGATAATCCGCATACTCGGCGGCGAGGTCCGACGTGCGCGGGGTCTGGATTTCGATCTCGTCGCGATACTCGATGCCGGCGCGCTTGAATGCCGCCTTGACCTCCTCCTCGCGCCCCACCAGGACAGGCTGTCCGAGGCTCTCATCGAGAAACGCGCTTGCGGCGCGGATCACCTGTTCCTCCTCGCCTTCTGCGAAGACGACCCGCTTCGGGTTTTGCCGGACCTTGTCGAGGACCGTGCTGAGCGTGCCGGCGACGGGATCGAGCCGGGCGCTGAGCTCTGCGCGGTACCCGTCCATGTCGATGATCGGCTTGCGCGCGACGCCTGAGTCCATCGCCGCCTTGGCGACGGCCATCGGCACGTGGCTGATGAGCCGAGGATCAAAGGGAACCGGAATGATGTAGTCGGGGCCGTATCTCGGGCGGTGGCCCTTGTAGGCGGCCGCAACCTGGTCGGGCACGTCGGCACGGGCGAGCTCGGCAAGGGCCTCGGCGGCGGCGATCTTCATGGCGTCGTTGATGGTGCTCGCATGCACGTCCAGTGCGCCACGGAAGATATAGGGGAAGCCCAGGACATTATTGATCTGGTTGGGGTAGTCCGATCTCCCGGTGGCCATGATCGCGTCGTCGCGCACCTCGGCAACTTCCTCGGGCGTGATCTCCGGATCAGGGTTTGCCATGGCGAAGATGACCGGACGGTCGGCCATGGAGCGCACCATGTCCTTGGTCACGGCATCCTTGACGGAGAGGCCGAAGAAGACGTCGGCGCCCTCCAGCGCGTCGGCAAGCGTGCGCGCCTCGGTCTTGGCCGCGTAGGCGGACTTCCACTGGTTCATGCCCTCCTCGCGCCCCTCATAGATGACGCCTTTGGAGTCGCACAGGATGATGTTCTTGCGCTTCATGCCCATGGAGATGAGCAGTTCGAGCGAGGCGATTCCGGCCGCGCCCGCGCCGTTGCACACAAGCGTCGTCTTGGAGATGTCGCGGTCGGTCAGGTGCAGCGCGTTGACGACGCCCGCCGCGGCAATGATCGCCGTGCCGTGCTGGTCGTCGTGAAAGACGGGGACGTCCAGCAGCTCGCGCAACTCTTCCTCGATCAGAAAGCAGTCAGGCGCGCGAATGTCCTCCAGGTTGATGCCGCCGAAGGCCGGACCGAGATACCGCACGCAATTGACGAAGGCTTCGACATCCTCGGTGTCGACCAGAATGTCGATGCCGTCGACATCGGCGAAGCGCTTGAACAGCACCGCCTTGCCCTCCATGACCGGCTTCGACGCCATGGCGCCGAGATTGCCCATGCCCAGGATGGCGGTGCCGTTCGACACCACGGCCACGAGATTGCCCTTGTTGGTGTAGTCGTAGGCGAGCTTCGGATCATCGGCGATCGCCTGGACCGGCACGGCGACGCCCGGGGAATAGGCGAGACTCAGATCGTGCTGCGTCGCCATGGGCTTGGTCGCGGCGACCTCGAGTTTTCCCGGTTTGCCTTTGTGGTGGAACTGCAGCGCTTCCTGCGCCGTAAAAGTGACTTTTCCCGATGTGAGTGCCATTACGCTTGATACGCCCCGCAGCGGCGTTTCCCCATATTATTGCGCCGAAGCCGCGCCCGACGTTGTTTCCTTACAGATTTCAGGACCATAGTGTGCCTATTTGTTGGGCACAACTCGGCAGTTCGATGGCTTCCCGCTTCACGGCGCCGCTCAAGCCGCGTTATGTGTTGCCGGGCGGGATATTCACGGGAATCGACAGGCGCCGATGGCAAAGCGGGACGCGCGAGCGCAGGACTCAAGTCAGAACACGTCGCAGACGGCCGGAGGACCGAGTGCGCCTGCGCCGGCGAGCGCGCCAACACCGATGATGGCGCAGTATCTCGAGATCAAGGCCGCCAATCCGGACTGCCTGCTGTTCTACCGAATGGGCGACTTCTACGAGCTGTTCTTCGAGGACGCCGAAGTCGCCTCCCGCGCGCTCGGCATCGCACTGACCAAACGCGGCAAGCATCTGGGTGACGATATCCCGATGTGCGGCGTGCCCGTGCACGCGGCGGACGACTACCTGCAGAAGCTGATCAAGGCCGATTTCAGGGTCGCAGTCTGCGAGCAGACGGAGGATCCGGCGGAGGCGAAGAAGCGCGGCTCCAAGGCCGTCGTGCGGCGCGAGGTGGTACGGCTGGTCACGCCGGGAACCATCACCGAGGACGCGCTTCTCGATGCGCGCGCCAACAACTACCTCACTGCCATCTTCCGGGCGCCGAGCTCCACGTCGCAGCCGGACCAGGCCTTCGCCCTTGCCTCGCTGGATATCTCGACTGGAGAGTTCGTGCTCGCCGAGGTGAACGAAACCGACCTGCCGGGGGAACTGGCACGTCTCGCGCCGGGTGAGATCGTCGCCGGTGACGAGCTGGCTGCGGAGGCGCGCATACGCGAACTTGCCGAGATGGCCGGAGCCGCTCTCACCTCCGTGCCGCGCGCCTATTTCAACTCTTTGGGTGGGGAACGGGCGTTGAAGGAGAAGCTCGGGGTTGCCGACATTTCCGCGTTCGGCGATTTCACCCGCGCCGAGCTGGCGACCGCTGCGGCGTTGCTCACCTATGTCGATCTGACCCAGATCGGCCGTGCGCCGCTGCTGCGGCCTCCGGTGCATGGCGGCGGCCGGCACGCCCTGATGATCGATGCCGCGACACGCGCCAACCTGGAACTCGTCAAGAGCCTGCACGGCGAACGGCGGGGAAGCTTGCTGCACGCGATCGACCGGACGGTCACCGGGGCCGGCGCGCGCGAGCTCACGGCCCGGCTGATGAGCCCGCTGACCGACCCCGAGGCCATCGCCGCGCGGCTCGACGCGGTCCAGTATGCCCTCGACCACCCGACGTTTCGTGCCGATTTGCGCGCCGCGCTCAAAGGCTGTCCAGATCTCGCCCGTGCGCTCGGGCGCCTTTCGCTCGGCCGCGGCGGCCCGCGCGACCTCGGCGTCGTACGCGACGCGATCACCAGTGCAACGGCGTGTGCGGAGCGGTTCGGGGACGATCCGGACGTCCCGGGAGTGCTGTCGGATATCCGGGATCGACTGCGCGACGCGCCGGGCACATTGCGGGCGGAGCTGGAAAAGGCGCTGAACGATGAACTCCCGGCGCAGGCGCGCGACGGCGGTTTCGTGCGTGCCGGCTACAATGCCGAACTCGACGAGACCCGGACCCTGCGCGATGAAAGCCGGCAGATCATCGCCGGATTCCAGAGGAACTACGCTGAGAGAACCGGCATCAAGGCCCTCAAGGTCCGCCACAACAATGTCCTGGGCTACTTCGTCGAGGTGCCGTCGGCGCATGGCGAACGGCTGATGGGCGAGGCGGAAACACCTTTCATTCACCGCCAGACCATGGCCAACGCCATGCGGTTCACCACCACCGAGCTGGCCGAGGTGGAATCGCGCATCGTTTCGGCGGTCGACCGGGCGCTGGCGATCGAGCAGGAGATCTACACCGAACTCGTGTCGCAAGTGCTCGACGCCGAGCGCGGCCTCGGCGCCGTTGCGTCGGCGCTGGCCCGGCTCGATCACGAAACCGCCCTGGCCGAACTCGCCGAAGAGCGCAGCTTCGTGCGGCCGAAAGTCGACGGCGGCGGAGCGTTTCACATCGAGGGAGGCCGCCACCCGGTGGTCGAGCAGGTGCTCGACGGCAGCGATGCCGGCGCATTCGTTGAGAACGACTGCGCGCTCGCCCTCGGCGATGCCGACATGGCCGGCGAGGATCCGGCCGTGCCTCGGGAACGGCTGTGGATCGTGACCGGGCCGAACATGGCCGGCAAGTCCACATATCTGCGGCAGAACGCGCTGATGGTCGTGCTCGCTCAAATGGGATCCTACGTTCCGGCGCGCGCCGCGCATATCGGCGTGGTCGACCGCCTGTTCAGCCGGGTCGGCGCCTCGGACGATCTCGCCGGCGGCCGGTCCACCTTCATGGTCGAGATGGTCGAGACGGCGCGCATCCTCAACCAGGCGAGCGAACGATCGTTTGTCATCCTCGACGAGATCGGCCGCGGCACGGCCACCTTCGACGGCCTGTCGATCGCCTGGGCGTGCATCGAGTATCTGCATGGCGTGAACGGATGCCGCGCCCTGTTTGCCACCCATTATCACGAGCTGACCGCGCTGTCGGGAACGCTTGACGGGGTGGGCATGGTGACCGTTCAGGTCAAGGAATGGCAGGACGATATCGTGTTCCTGCACAAGGTCGTCCCCGGTGCCGCCGACCGGTCCTACGGCATCCATGTCGCCAAACTCGCCGGATTGCCGGCAAGCGCCATCGATCGTGCAAGAGACGTGCTTACCCATCTGGAGGGAGGCGAGCGCGCCGGGGTTGCGCAGGACCTCGCATCCGACCTGCCGCTGTTCGCGGCGGAGGTTCAGTCCAGGGCCCCGCAGCCCAAGGGTCCGTCGGAGGCCGAACGCGAACTCGAAACCCTGAACCCGGACGAGATGACGCCGCGGGACGCGCTGGAGGCGCTTTACAAACTCAGGGCACTGCTCGACAAAGGATCGAATTAAGCCCTTTGTGATATATTGTTCGCCGAATTCTAGACGGTTTGGCCGGTCCGGAGCCCATGGATCAGACCCTGCTCACACGCGCGCCCTACTTTGACGCGACCGCCCTGCGCGAGAACCTGACCGCGCTCTGGAAGAAGGATTCCACGCGCGAGAGTGCAATGCGGGGCGAAGTGCTCGCGACCCTGAAACAGATCGTCGAGGACGCCCGCGCCGCGGCCGCGCGCCAGCTCGAGGCGGACGGCGACGGCAGGCGATGCGCCGAGGGGTTGTCGGAGTTTCAGGATCAGTTCATCAGCGTCATCTACGACTTCGCCGTGACTCATCTGTATCGGGCGAAAAATCCGTCCTCGGCGGAGCGGATGAGTGTCGTGGCGACGGGCGGGTACGGCCGCAGGCTGCTCGCGCCATTTTCCGACATCGACCTGCTTTTTCTGCTGCCCTACAAGCAGACGGCCTGGGGCGAGAGCGTCGTCGAGTTCATGCTCTATCTGCTCTGGGATCTGGGCTTCAAGGTCGGACACGCGACCCGGACCGTGGCGCAGTCGGTCAAATACGCCCAGGACGACATGGTCATCCGCACCTCCCTGCTCGATGCACGGCTCGTACTCGGAGACGAAGCGCTGTTCGAGGAACTCCAGGACCGGTTGCGCAGGGACGTGATGTCGGGATCGAGCCGCGAGTTCATTGCCGCCAAGCTTGCCGAACGCGACGCCCGGCACGAGCGGTCGGGCGCGTCCCGCTATCTCGTCGAGCCGAACGTGAAGGACGGCAAGGGCGGACTGCGCGACCTGCACACGCTGCATTGGGTTGCCTCCTACCTTTATCCGGGCAAGGCGGTCGAGGAGTTCGTCGAAGACGGCGTGTTTTCACGCGAGGAGTATCAGACCTTCCAGCGCAGCGAGGACTTCCTTCTCACCGTGCGCTGTCATCTGCATTTTCTGACCGGCCGCGCCGACGAGCGATTGTCGTTTGAAGTCCAGATGGCGATGGCGGAACGGCTCGGCTACCGGTCCCAGAAAGGCATGCGCGCGGTCGAGCGTTTCATGAAGCACTACTTCCTGGTTGCGAAGGACGTCGGCGATCTCACGCGTATCGTGTGCTCGGCGCTCGAGGTGCAGCAGCTCACCACCGCGCCGGCGCTCAAGGACCTGCTGGCGCCCCTGACCTGGCGCAAGCGGGCACAGCTTCGCAAGTCATCGGATTTCAAGATCGACAACGGGCGGATCAATGTCGCCCACGACAAGATCTTCTCGCAGGATCCTGTCAACCTCATCCGGCTGTTCTGGCTCGGCGAGAAGTACAACGTGATGTTCCACCCCGACGCGTTCCGGCTGGTGCGGGCCTCGCTTAAGCTCATCGACGACAAGCTGCGGTCGAACCCGGATGCGAACAAGCTGTTCCTGAAACTGCTGACGAGCCCGTCTAATCCGGAGAACGCGCTGCGGCGCATGAACGAGACCGGTGTTCTTGGCCGCTTCGTGCCCGCTTTCGGGCGCGTCGTGTCGATGATGCAGTTCAACATGTATCATCACTTCACGGTCGACGAGCATCTGGTGCGGTCGATCGGAATCCTGTCCGACATCGAGCATGGCCGGTGCGCCGACGACCATCCGGTCGCAACAGAGATCCTTCCCACTCTGGAGAGCCGTCGCGCGCTTTACGTGGCGACCTTCCTGCATGACATCGCCAAGGGTCGGGAGGAGGACCATTCGATCGCGGGCGCGCGGCTTGCGCGCAAACTCTGTCCCAGGCTCGGCCTTAGCCCGGCGGAGACGGAAACCGTGTCATGGCTTGTCGAGCACCATCTCGACATGAGCCTTTTCGCGCAGAGCCGCGATCTCAACGACCCGAAGACCGTTCAGGACTTCGCCGAGATCGTACAGAGCCCGGAGCGCCTGAAGTTGATGCTGATCCTGACAGTGGCCGACATCCGCGCCGTGGGTCCGGGCGTGTGGAACGGCTGGAAGGGGCAACTCCTGCGCACTTTGTACTATGCCACGCGAACCGTCCTCGTCGGCGGCCACGACGAAATGAGCCGCAGCGAGAAGGCCGAGCAGGCGATCGAGAAGCTGCGCGCGGCGTGTCCGGAACTGGAAGAGGCGCAGATCGCGGAATTCGCGGCGATGCATGCCGCCGACTATTGGCTGCGCACGACGGCGGATCAGCAGATGCGTCATGCACGCATGATCGCCGCGGCCAAGGCGAGCGGCGAGGAATTCGCCGCCGACGTCGCCACGCACAGCTTCGAGGGGGTCACCGAGCTCAGCGTCTATGCGCACGCGCGCACGCGCCTCGTCGCCGTCATTGCCGGCGCCTGCACGAGCGCCGGGGCAAACATCGTCGGGGCACAGATTTCAACGACACGCGACGGGCACGCGCTCGACACGTTCCGCCTGCAGCGGGAATTCGATCTGTCGTCCGACGAGGAACGGCGCGGCAACAGGATCGCCAGGAACATCCGAATGGTCCTCGCGGACGAGACCAGGCTGTCGGACCTCACAAAGAACAGGCCGGCGCTCAAGGAGAGCCTCAAAGTCTTCTCCGTCGAGCCGCAGGTCATGATCGATAACTCCCTGTCGGAGTATCACACGGTCATCGAGGTGAATTGTCTCGACCGTCCGGGCCTGCTGTTCGATCTGACATGCGAGATCGCCGATCTCAACCTGGACATCGCCTCGGCGCACATTGCGACATTCGGCGAGAAGGCGGTCGACGTGTTCTACGTCACCGATCTTGCCGGGAAGAAGATCACAAGCGCGCCGCGGCAGACCGCGATCCGGCACCGCCTGCTTGGCGTCCTTTCGCCAAAAGCGCTCGCCGGCGTCTGACGGCTGCCCGGCGAACGGCCGTGGATGGCGGCGAGGCGGAGCTTGCCCTCCACCGTCACGTCATCTACTTCAATCGCCCATGAAGCTCTACCAATCGTTCGCCACCGTCGGCGGCATGACGATGCTGAGCCGCGTGCTCGGGTTCGTGCGCGACATGCTGATCGCACTCGTCCTCGGGACGGGACCGGTGGCGGACGCGTTCTTCGTCGCCTTCCGGTTCCCCAACCTGTTTCGGCGGCTTTTCGCCGAAGGCGCCTTCAATGCCGCGTTCGTGCCACTGTTCGCGAGGCGGCTCGAGGGGCAGGGCGCGGCGGCTGCGCGCGAATTCGCCCGGGAGGCTCTCTCCGCCCTCACCGCGGTCCTGCTGATCCTGACGGCCTTCGCCGAGATCACCATGCCTGGCCTGATGTATGCGATCGCGCCGGGCTTTGCCGCGACACCGGAAAAGTTCGACCTCGCGGTTCAACTCACCCGCATTGCGTTTCCGTATCTTTTCTGCGTTTCGCTGGTGGCGCTGTTCTCCGGCGTCCTCAACGCGCTCGGAAAATTCGCCCTGGCCGCGTTCGCGCCGGTCCTTCTGAATGTCGTCTTCATCATCGTGCTCGGCTCCCTGGCGATCGCCGGAACGCGCGGCACGCCCGATGCCGGTGTGGCACTCGCCTGGGCGGTCTTCGTTGCCGGCTTCGCCCAGCTCGGCGCGTTGATCATCGGCATCCGCCGCGCGGGGATGGGCGTGAAGCTGCAACGCCCGCGGCTGACGCCCGGCGTGCGGCGCCTCGTGCAACTCGGCATTCCCGGCGTCATCGCCGGCGGCATCACGCAGATCAATATCCTGATCGGTACGATCATCGCCTCGCTGCAGGACTCCGCCGTGTCCTGGCTTTACTATGCCGACCGCATCTATCAGCTCCCGCTCGGCGTCATCGGCATTGCCGTCGGCGTGGTTCTGTTGCCGGACCTGTCACGCAAGCTCAGGGCCGGCGATTACCAGGCCGCCGTCGAAAGCAAGAACCGGTCGCTGGAGTTCTCGATGTTCTTCACGCTGCCCGCGGCCGCTGCGTTGCTCGCCGTGCCGGAGCCGATTATCCGGGTGCTGTTCGAGCGGGGCGCGTTCACCGCTGCCGACACGCCCGCAACCGCCTGGGCGCTTGCGGCGTTCGCCGCCGGACTGCCGGCCTTTGTCGCCATTAAGGTGTTCTCGCCCGCCTTCTTTGCCCGCGAGGACACCAGGACACCGATGATCTATGCCGCGATTTCCGTGGCCGTGAACGTCGCCGGGTCTCTGGCCATGTTCTTCGTGATCGGGCATGTGGGGATCGCCATCGCGACGACCCTGGCGGGGTGGGTGAACACGGCCCTTCTCGCGGGCACGCTGCTCAAGCGCGGCGAATTCGCCTTCGATGCCCAGTTCCGCCGACGCATCGGCCCGCTGTGCCTTGCGAGTGCGGTGATGGGGGTTGCGGTGTGGCTGCTGGCGTGGCTGCTCGCGCCGTACTTCATGCCGGCTCAGGGTATCGCGATCCAGGTCGGCGCCCTCGGTCTTCTCGTCGCCGCCGGTCTCGTCATCTATCTTCTGCTGGCCCACCTCACCGGCGGCGCGGATGTGCGCGCGCTTCTCAAGCGGATTCTGGGCCGCTAGCGGTCCCTTGTCTTCTAGCCTTGCGCCAAAGCGCCGAGCGCGCCATAAGGCGGCTCGGGATTCACACTCCAGAGTTCATCCATGGGATCTGACAAACCGCGCGTCTTCTCCGGCGTCCAGCCGACCGGCAATCTGCATCTCGGAAATTACCTCGGCGCGATCACCAAATTCGTCGCGCTGCAGGAAAGTCACGAGTGCCTCTATTGCGTCGTCGATCTGCATGCCATCACCGTCTGGCAGGACCCCAAGGAGCTTGAGCACAATATCCGCGAGGTGACGGCCGCGTTCCTCGCCTCGGGCATCGATCCGAAGGCGCATATCGTCTTCAACCAGAGCCGGGTGTCGGGCCATGCCGAGCTCGCGTGGGTTTTCAATTGCGTCGCGCGCATGGGGTGGCTCAACCGCATGACGCAGTTCAAGGAGAAGGCCGGCAAGCACCGCGAGAATGCCTCGGTCGGCCTCTTCGCCTATCCGAACCTGATGGCCGCCGATATCCTGCTCTATCGGGCAACCCACGTTCCGGTCGGCGACGACCAGAAGCAGCATCTGGAGCTCTCGCGCGACATTGCGCAGAAGTTCAACACGGATTTCGCGGAATCGATTTCCGCGCACGGATTCGCGGAGACGTTCTTTCCGTTGCCCGAGCCGCTGATAACGGGTCCAGCGACGCGGGTCATGAGCCTGCGGGACGGCACGTCGAAAATGAGCAAATCCGACGCGTCAGACATGACGCGTATCAACATGATGGACGACGCCGATGCGATCGCCCAGAAGTTCAGGAAGGCGCGGACTGACCCCGAGCCGCTGCCAGCGGACGAGACCGGCCTGGAAGGACGCCCTGAAGCGGAAAACCTCGTCGGGATTTACGCGGCCCTTGCCGGCGTCAGCAGGTCGGACGCCCTGAGCGAGTTCGGTGGGTCCCAGTTCTCGACCTTCAAGCAGGCGCTGACGGACGTCGCTGTCGAAGTTCTCGGTCCGATCGGCGCGGAAACCAGACGCCTGATGGATGATCCCGCCTACATCGATTCGGTCTTGTCCGAGGGGGCCGTGCGGGCGCATGCCATTGCCGATCCCATTCTGCGCGAGACCAAACAGGTCGTTGGGCTGTTGACCGATTGACGGGTTTCGATCGAGCAGCATCATGGTCCGGCGCCTGATATGAGCGGACGAAGCGCGGGATGGCCGCGTGCCCGTCGCGTCCGCCGCGCCGGGCGAACATGGTAGTATTCGTGAAGGGGAAGTGTTTCTGGCGAGCTACAATCCTGGGTCGTTGCCGCATGACGGGCTCGCCCGCCCAGCCATATTACCGGGAGGTCTGATCGACATGCCGAGTAGGAAAAAGCGACAGAGTTTCGAGAAAGGCCACCGCCGAAAGTTCCTGGTCGTGGTCGACGAGACACCGGAGTGCGAGAGCGCGCTCGCATTTGCAGCGGGACGCGCCGAGCATACCGGTGGCGGGCTGGCGCTGCTCTACGTGGTCGAGCCCGGGGACTTTCAACACTGGCTCGGCGTGGAGGAAATTGCACGGGAGGAAGGGCTGAACAAGGCGAAGGCGGTGTTCCGCCTGTTCGGGCGGAAACTCAAGGCGCTCGGCTTCGAGAAGCTTGAAGCCGAAGAGATCATCCGCGAAGGCAACAAGGCGGACGAGATCGTCGATCTCATCAACGAAGACACCGACATCGCCATTCTGGTGCTTGGGGCCTCGAAGGACCCGTCGGGACCGGGACCGCTCGTTTCATCGCTGGCTGCCGGGAAACAGTCGGGCGAATTTGCAATACCGATCACTATTGTGCCTGGCGATCTGACCGATGAGGAGATCCGCGCACTCGCCTAAGCCGGCGAACGGCCGACATTTCGAGTGCGCTTTCTTGTGCTCTTGAAATTTCCCGCCGGACCTATACTCTCTACATAGAATTATTCTAATCTGGCTATGGCCAGTAGCTGAAGGGACCAAAGGCAATGTTCATTCAGACCGAAGCAACGCCGAACCCGGCGACCCTCAAGTTTCTTCCCGGAAAACCGGTTCTGGGATCGGGAACGATGGAGTATCGGGATGCGGATGCCGCCACCGGCTCGCCGCTGGCGTCCAGGCTGTTCACCATCGATGGCGTCACCGGTGTGTTCTTTGGGTCCGATTTCATCTCCGTCACCAAGGACACGGGAGACTGGCAGCACCTCAAGCCGGCGATCCTCGGCGCCATCATGGAGCACTACATGTCGGGTGCGGAGGTCGTCGAGGGCGACCAGACCGCCAACGACGTCAACCCGTCGGAAGAGTTCTTCGAGCCGGAGGACGAGGCGACGGTGAACACCATCAAGGAACTGCTCGACACCCGCGTGCGCCCGGCCGTTGCCCAGGATGGCGGTGACATCACGTTTCAGGGGTACCGCGAGGGTATCGTGTACCTGTCCCTGCGCGGTGCGTGCGCCGGTTGTCCGAGTTCGACCGCGACGCTGCAGCACGGCATCGAGAACCTTCTCAAACACTTCGTCCCCGAGGTTCAGGGCGTCCGACCCATCTGATACCGTCCCGGCCGGTCTCGGCCGGGCCCTCCACCATAAGCCGGCTGGCAAAGGGAGCTGCGATGAGCGATCGCATTTCGAACGACGCGCTGGACCAGTTGTTTCACAACGCCCGGACGCACAATGCCTGGATCAAGAAGGACGTGTCCGACGAGGTGCTGAAAGAGATCGTCGACATTGCCAAAATGGGGCCGACCAGCGCGAATTGCTCGCCGGTGCGCTATGTCTTCGTGAAATCGGACGAGGCCAAGCGCCGCCTCGAGCCGCATCTCTCCGAAGGCAACCGCGCCAAGACAATGAGCGCGCCGGTGTGCGCCATCATCGGCCACGACATGGAGTTCCATCACCATCTTCCCAAGCTGTTTCCGCATACGGATGCCAAGAGCTGGTTCGACGGCAACGATGCCCTGATCGAGACGACCGCTTTCCGCAATGCGACGCTGCAGGGCGCCTATTTCATCATTGCCGCGCGCGCGCTCGGTCTCGACACCGGACCGATGTCCGGCTTTGACCAAGACGGTGTGGACAAGGAGTTCTTTCCTGAAGGCCACATCAAATCGAACTTTCTCTGTAATCTCGGATATGGTGACCCGGAAGGTCTCTTCGCGCGGTCGCCGCGGTTCGAGTTCGACGAGATCGCCAAGATCATCTGATCACTCCACTTAAGGAAGGGCCGACTTGCAGATGAACGTGCTGGCCCTCGATACGACGCTCGGCGCCTGCTCCGCCGCCGTCGCCATCGCAGGCCCCGAGGCGCCGACTATCTGCGGCCAATACGAATTGCGCGAGCGCGAGCACGCCGAAGCGATCATTCCCATGATCGAGGCCGCGTTCTCGGACGCGTCGTCCGGCTACGGGGTGCTCGATGCCGTCGCGGTAACGACCGGTCCGGGATCCTTCACCGGCGTGCGCGTCGGTGTCGCGACGGCACGCGCCCTGGCGCTTGCCCTCGATCTGCCGGTGATCGGTGCGACGAGCCTGGAAGTCATGGCGCGCAAGGCGCTCGATGAACTGGAGGACGCTCCGGATGTGCTCGGTGTGGTCGTCGACGCGCGGCGCGCGCAGGTCTACGTCGCCCTTTTTGACGGAGCGGGCGAGGTCCTGTCGGCGCCGCAGGCGCTCGCTCCGGAGGCGGCGGCGGCGCTCTTGCCGCGCAAGGGCCACGTTGTGCTCGCCGGTGGCGGGGCGGCGCTGGTCCGGCGCGCCGTGGCGGACCCGGACCGGGTGGAGGCCGTGTTGCCCGACCTGCAGCCCGATGCGCGCGTGCTCGCGGGAATGGCGATGACCCGGACGCCGCAACACGAACCGTTGCACCCGCTTTATCTGCGCGCGCCCGACGCCAAGCCGCAGAGCGGAAAGGCAATTCCGAGACGGCCTTAGTGCCGCTGGAACCTTGCGGTGTGTGGACGCGCCATGGCGCTTGCGCCTATAACGGCGTAACGCAGCCACAGCAAAGCGAACCGCATGGCAAAGCACGATATGCCGGAAAGCCGACTTGAGCGTCTGTGCCGGGAAAACGGATTGCGGATGACCGGCCAGAGGCGGGTGATTGCCGGCGTTCTGTCCGATGCAAGAGACCATCCCGACGTTGAGGAGGTCCACCGGCGCGCCAGCGACGCGGACCCCAATATCTCCCTCTCCACGGTGTACAGGACAGTCCGGCTGTTCGAGGAGGTCGGCATTCTGGAGCGCCACGAGTTCGGTGACGGGCGCGCCCGCTACGAACAGGTCGCGAAGGAGCACCACGATCATCTGATCGATATCAGGACCGGAAAGGTCATCGAGTTCCAGAACGAAGAGGTTGAGAAACTCCAGGAAGCGATCGCGCGCGACCTCGGCTACGAGCTTGTCGATCACCGGCTCGAGCTTTACGGCGTGCCGCTCAAGGACAAGGACGAGTAGGACAAGAAGGAGCGGCGCAGGGGCGGTCGCGCCCCATGCCGTTGTGAAGGCTCGGGCTGTTCGGAAGGCCTGGCCTGTTCTGAGGGAAAGCCATGCGAGATCTGCGCGCCTTTGCCATCCTCGTCGGGTTCTTTCTGCTGACGTTTCCGCTCATGCCGCTCCAGCTTGTGCTGCGCCGTTTTCACGCCGACTGGGCACGACGGTTTCCGAACTGGTATCACCGGCAGGTGTGCCGTCTTGTCGGCATCCGCATCCATCAGCACGGCGAGATCGCCGAGGACCGGCCCGTTCTCCTCATCGCCAACCATATCTCGTGGCTTGATATCCCGGTATTGAGTGCCGTCGGCCCGGTCTCATTCGTGGCCAAGTCCGAGGTCGGCACGTGGCCGTTCATAAGCTGGCTGGCGAAGCTTCAGCGCAGCGTGTTCGTTGATCGACTGCAGCGCCTGAACTCACATTCGTCGGCCAATGAAATCATGGACCGGTTGCGGCAGGGCGACCACATCGTGATCTTCGCCGAGGGCACGAGCTCCGACGGCAACCGGGTCCTGCCGTTCAAGAGCTCGTTGTTCGCGGCCGCCAAACCGCGCGGCGAGCAGGCGGACGCCCACGAGAACAGCATCTACGTTCAGACGCTGGCGATCGCCTACACGCATCAGCAGGGTCTGCCGCTTGGGAGGCGCGGGCGGCCGATCGTTGCGTGGTATGGCGACATGGAAATCGCCGGCCACGCCTGGGACCTGCTCAAGCGCGGGCCTCTCGATGTCGGCGTTTACGTCGGCGAACCGGTGAACCTGCGCAAATTTGCCGACCGCAAGGAACTGGCGGCGTTCGCCGAGCGGGAGATCCGGCGCGACGTTGCCGACATGCTGCATCCGCGCAATGCGCCGGTTCCGGCGGATACGACCGATTCAGGATATCCACCGGATGCCATGGACGCAGGCCCCGTTCCCCGCTAAAAACGCCTTCGCGAGAATTTTGTTGCAGTGCAAGAACGCCTGCGTGGCGTTCCTTTCCGAAATTGCGGGCAACTCAAATGGCCGGGACCGGCAAGAGACATTTTATCAAGACGTTCGGCTGCCAGATGAACGTCTATGATTCCGAACGGATGGCGGAAGCCCTCGCGACCGCAGGATACACGGCGACCGATTCGCCGGAGGCCGCCGATCTGGTGATTCTCAACACATGCCACATCCGCGAGAAAGCGGCGGAGAAGATCTATTCCGAGCTCGGCCGCCTGAAACAGATCAAAGGCGCGCGCAAGAAAGACGGCCATGACACGATGATCGCGGTCGCCGGCTGCGTTGCGCAGGCCGAAGGGCGCGAGATCCTGACCCGGGCACCGGTCGTCGATCTCGTCGTCGGCCCGCAGAGTTATCATCGGCTGGTCGATCTGGTCAGCCGGGCCTCAATGAACGGCGGCGTCATCGATGTCGATTTTCCCGAGGACGACAAGTTCAGACACTTGCCCGAGCGCCCTGCGAAACGGCGATCTTCCTCGACCGCGTTCCTGACCGTGCAGGAGGGATGCGACAAGTTCTGCACATTCTGTGTCGTGCCCTATACGCGCGGCGTCGAATACTCCCGGCCGGTGCGCGAGATTGTGAAGGAGGCGGAACGCCTTGCCCTTGCCGGCGTCTGCGAGCTGACGTTGCTCGGGCAGAATGTGAACGCCTATCACGGCGAGGATGAGGACGGCACGTCGTGGTCGCTGGCACGGCTGTTGCGCCGCCTCGCAGCGATCCCGTCCGTCCGGCGGCTTCGCTACACGACCAGTCATCCGCGTGACATGAGCGATGACCTCATCGCGCTTCATGGCGAGGAAGAAAAGGTCATGCCCTACCTGCATCTGCCGTTCCAGGCCGGGTCGGACCGTATTCTCGGGGCCATGAACCGCAAACACACGCGCGCCGAGTACGCCGAAATCGTGGAGCGCATTCGCCGGGCACGCCCGGACATCGCGCTGTCCACCGACATCATTGTCGGGTTCCCGGGAGAGACCGATGCCGATTTCCGGCAGACCATGGACCTGGTGAACGAAATCGAATTCGCGCAGGCCTATTCCTTCAAGTACTCCGCGCGCCCTGGCACGCCGGCCGAGACGATGAAGGATCAGGTGCCGGAAGACGTCAAAAGCGAGCGGCTGCATGAACTGCAGGTGCTGCTCGCGGCGCAGCAGGCGGCGTTCAACGCGTCCTGCGTGGGGCGCAGGTTCGAAGTCCTGTTCGAACGTCAGGGCCGCCGGCCGGGGCAGCTTGTCGGGCGCACGCCCTATCTGCAGGCCGTGCACGCCGATGCGCCGGACTCGCTGATCGGTCACCTGATCGAGGTTGAAATTTCGGGCGCGGGGCCCAATAGTCTTGAAGCTGACATATTGAGAGTTGCAGATACCCCTGACTTGGTGAGTGCCAGCGTCTAAGGAGTACTGCACCGACGGTCGCATGGGACGCCGCGTGCAAACAGTGAAGACAATGCAGGGTTACGTTGCACGCCGTGCAAACGAGCATAGATAAGACAACTTGACCACCCAGGACACTTTGACTTCCGAGCATCAGCTTGTTGTCCCGTTTGACGACAACCGGCTGGTCGCGGAGCTGTTTGGCCAGTACGACGCCAATCTCGCCGTGCTGGAGGACCGTCTCGATATTCAGGCGGTTGCCCGCGGCAACGTCGTCACGCTCCGCGGTTCGGCGTCGTCTTGCGAGATTGCCAAGCAGGTGCTCGAGGAGCTCTATGGCCGTCTCGGCGAAGGCGAGACGATCGGCCCGGGCGAGATCGACGGCGCCTTGCGACACGCCCATGCCGGTCCCGCCACGGCGGACGACACCGCCGACGCGGATGCGCGCGGAGTGAAGAAGATCCGAACCCGCAAACGCGTGATCTCGGCGCGCTCCCCCGCTCAGAGCGATTATCTCGATGCTCTGTTCAAGAAGGACCTGGTGTTCGCCACCGGTCCGGCCGGCACCGGCAAGACATATCTCGCCGTCGCCTTTGCGGCCGGCATGCTGGAGCGCGGAGAAGTCGAACGCCTGATCCTGTCGCGACCGGCCATCGAAGCGGGTGAGCGGCTCGGGTTTCTTCCCGGAGACATGCGCGAGAAAGTCGACCCCTATCTGCGCCCGCTCTATGACGCGCTCTACGACGTGCTCGCGCCCGGCAAGGTCGAGCGCGGCCTCGAGACGGGGATCATCGAAATTGCGCCGCTCGCATTCATGCGCGGACGCACGCTCTCGAACGCAGCTATCATTCTCGATGAGGCGCAAAACTGCACGGCGACCCAGATGAAGATGTTCCTGACCCGGATCGGCGATGGGTCGAAAATGGTGGTGACCGGAGACCCGACGCAGGTCGATCTGCCCTCCGGACAGCATTCGGGGCTGTCCGAAGCCATCGGGCGCTTGCGCCAGATTCCTGAAATCGCACACATCGCATTCACCCAGTCCGATGTCGTGCGCCGTGAGTTGGTGTCGAAGATCGTCGCGGCCTACGAGAAGGACGATTGAACGGCAATGGGCGCCTCGGAACCAGGCCAAAGTACCATCGAAGATCGCGGCGACCCGCCGCGCCGTGAGCTGGCCGTTGACGTCATCTGGCGCTGCGACGCATGGCGGGACGAGGTCTCAGAGGAGGCGCTCGCACGCGCGGCCCGGGCCGCGTTCGCGGCATGTGATTCCGCTGTCGATGCGGCGGAACTGTCCGTGCTGTTGTGCGATGACGCGGAAATCGGCAAGCTCAATCGGGATTGGCGCGGCAAGGACGGCGCCACCAACGTCCTGTCGTTTCCACTCGGCGGCCCGCCCTGCGGGCAAGAGCCGCAGGCCCTGGGCGACGTGGCGCTTGCGTATGAGACGGTGCTGCGGGAGGCTTTGCAGCAGGGAATGCCGGTTCATCAGCATACGACCCACCTTGTCGTGCACGGCATTCTGCACCTGATGGGCTATGATCATATGAGCGAGACGGACGCTCACGAAATGGAGACGCTTGAAACGCGTATTCTGGCGGAGCTTGGACTTCCCGATCCCCATGCGCCGCAGCTTGTTGTCAACGGTGAAGGACGGTGAGTGAAACACCGCTCATAGACGAAAGCGCACGCGCGCGCGAAAACGAACACTCCGAAAGCCCGCGTCTTGGATGGTTCGCACGACTGCTTGCACGATTGGGCATCGGCGAGGAGCGCGAGGATGCGCGCGAAATCATCGAGGAAGCGCTCGAGAACGAAGAGATAACCGCGCAGAGCTTCTCGCCTCAGGAGCGGTTGATGCTCGGCAATCTTCTGCGCTTCGGGGAATTGCGCGTGGAAGACGTCATGGTGCCGCGCGCCGACATCACGGCCGTCGAGAACACGGCGTCGCTCTCGGAATTGCTGCAGGTGTTCCAGAGCGGGGGCCACTCGCGCGTTCCCGTGTATGCGGGAACGCTCGATGACCCGCGTGGCATGATCCACATCAAGGATCTGATGGCATGGATCACCGGCCAGGCGAAAGCCGGAAGCACAGCGGCGAAGTCGAAGAAGAAGAACGGCACCGGGCCGTCGCTCCATCTCGGAAAAGTCGATCTGTCGCGATCGGTGACGGACGCGCAGATTCAGCGCGAAGTCCTGTTCGTGCCGCCGTCGATGTCGGGCCTCGACTTGTTGCTGCGGATGCAAACCACGCGCATTCACCTGGCGCTCGTGGTCGACGAGTACGGCGGAACCGACGGCCTGGTCTCGATCGAGGACCTCGTTGAGGAGATCGTCGGCGAAATCGAGGACGAGCACGACCAGAACGATGAACCGATGATCGTGGAAGAGGAGGGGTCGGTGCTCATTGCGGATGCGCGCGTCGAGGTCACCGACCTGGAAGAGCGGCTCGGCGTCTCCCTGTTGTCGGCGGACCGTGAGGAAGATATCGATACGCTTGGCGGACTTGTGTTCGTTCTGGCCGGCCGCGTGCCCGTTCGCGGCGAACTGGTGCGCCATGAAGCGGGCTTCGAGTTCGAGGTGCTCGATGCCGACGCCCGGCGCATCAAGCGGCTGAAGGTCCACCGCGGCCGTACGCCGGACAAGGCCTAGGCCGCGCCGCCGGCATATGCAACGGGCCGTCGACTTCCTGAGCAGCCGGACCGGCTGGCGGCGTTGGGGAATAGCGTTTGCAGCCGGCGCCATCTCCATGATGGCCATGGCGCCGCTGCACCTCTGGCCGGTTCTTTTCCTGACATTCCCGGTTCTCGTCTGGCAGCTCGATGGCTGCTACGTCGATACGGACGGACGGCCCCGGGTAACGCCGGCCGCGCTGCGATCGGCCGCCGGGATCGGCTGGGCCTTCGGCTTCGGCTATTTTCTGACCGGGCTCTACTGGATCGGCTTCGCGTTTCTTGTCGAAGCGAATGTCTTCGCGTGGCTGCTGCCCTTCGCGGTCACGCTGATGCCGGCGGGGCTTGCGTTTTTCTTTGCATTTGCGGCCGTTCTTGCCGGGCCCTTGTGGCGGTCCGGCGTGGCGCGTATCGCCGGCCTGGCAATCGCCTTTGCGGTCGCCGAGTGGCTCCGCGGTCATGTCCTTACGGGGTTCCCCTGGAACACCATCGGCTATGCCCTGACCGGGTCCGACGCGATGATGCAATGGGCGTCCGTCTTCGGCGTCTACGGGCTGACGCTCATTGCCGTTCTGGTTTTTGCCGCGCCTGCCGCTCTTTGGTCTCCATTCGCGCCGGGTCCGCGGCTCACAATGCGCGGCTGCGCATATCCCGCAGTCATGCTGGCGGTTCTGCCATGTGCCTATCTGTGGGGGCTCTGGCGGCTCGATACTGCCCCGGTCGCCTATGTCGACGGGGTGAACCTGCGGATTGTCCAGCCGAACATCCCGCAGAAGGAAAAGTGGAAGCCGGAAAACCGCGCCGCCATCTTCGAGCGCTACATGGCTGTCTCGCGCCGCGGCGCGCCGCGCCAGCAGGTCGACGGCGTCACGCATTTGATCTGGCCCGAATCGGCGTTGCCGTTTCTGCTCGAGGATACGCCGGAGGCGCTGAACGCGATCTCGGCGATGATGCCGGACGGATCCGTCTTCATCACCGGCGCGGCGCGCGCCGGCAAGGAGAAACGCGAAACCGGGAACCCCGGCGACCCGGCGCGAATCTTCAACAGCCTGTTCGTCATGGACCACCACGCGAACCTGCTGACGCATTATGACAAGGCTCACCTGGTCCCCTTTGGTGAGTATCTGCCCTTTCAGGAGATGCTGGAGTCGATCGGTCTCGAGCAGCTCACCCGGGTGCGTGGCGGGTTCACCGCCGGCGAGGGGCCGCGCCTGACCGTGGCGCCGAATGTCCCACCTTTTGTCGCATTGATTTGCTACGAGATCATATTCCCCGACGCGATCAGGGATGGAGAGGAGGCACCCGGCTGGTTGCTCAATGTGACGAATGATGCTTGGTTCGGTGATACGGCCGGCCCCCACCAGCACTTCCATCAGGCACGCGTCCGCGCCGTCGAGCAGGGATTGCCGCTGGTGCGAGCCGCGAATACGGGGATCTCGGCCGTGACCGATCCGTATGGCCGGATCATTGCGCAGTTGCCGCGCAATGCGGCCCAGGTGATTGACAGTCCTTTGCCGCGCGCCGCCGCGCAGCCGACGACATTTGTCGCATATGGCAACTCGGTCTTCGCAGCTATGTTGCTGGCCACATTTGGATTTTGGTGTATGCTGGCATTTCGTCAGTATGCGGATCAAATGCGAAATCGTTGATCTGGATGCAATCTATAAGAATCGCTTATATGAATAATTTATTTCACTGATGGCGCTTGACGCCAATACTTTCAATACTTAGAACAATATAGGCTTGTTGATTCGTGCTCCAGAAAAACTGTCGCGTCGGAATCTGGTGAAATACTGAGGCATGTCTTATGCAAGATGGTGATGTGATGGCAGGGGCCGACGTTTCTTCCAAGCAAAAGAAAAAAGGTCCAAATCCGGTTGACGTCCATGTCGGCAGCCGAGTCCGGTTGCGCCGTATGCTGGTTGGGTTGAGCCAGGAAAAACTTGGCGACAGCATGGGTCTGACTTTCCAGCAGATTCAGAAATACGAAAAGGGTGTGAATCGAATCGGCGCAAGCCGCCTCTTTAAACTTTCACAAGTGCTTGATGTACCTGTGCAGTTTTTCTTCGACGGCATGCCGGCGGTCGACGGCGGCGGTGTTTCGGAAACGGTTGACGGCGAGTCAGAGTCATTTCTCTATGAATTTCTCAACACCCGTGACGGCCTCGAACTCAATCGCGCTTTCATGAAAGTGAGCAATCCCGAAGTTCGCAGGGCGGTCATCGACCTTGTTCGAGCCTTGGGCCGCGCAAAGGGTCGCGGCAAATCATAGCTGCCTGAATCACACGCTTGACACGGCCACGAATTGATTGCGAGAAAGTGCCGCTTTCAATCAATGGCCGTGTAATCCCAAGGGGGGCGTGTGACCCGAAACAGCTATTTGTTCACAAGCGAGTCGGTATCGGAAGGACATCCGGACAAGATCTGCGACCGTATTTCCGACTCGATCGTTGATCTGTATCTGAAGGCTGAACCGCAATCGCGTGTCGCCGTGGAGACGCTTGCGACAACCAACCTGATCGTGCTCGCAGGCGAAACGCGCGGACCCGAAGAGATCTCTGCAGAGGTCATGGAAGACGCGGCACGGCGCTGCGTCCGCGAGATCGGCTATGAGCAAGACGGATTTCATTGGGAAAATGCCGAGGTGCAGTGTCACGTTCACGGCCAGTCGGTCGACATTGCCCAGGGCGTCGATTCTTCCAGTGACAAGGACGAGGGCGCGGGCGACCAGGGCCTGATGTTCGGTTACGCGTGCAGCGAGACCGAAGCCCTGATGCCGGCGCCGATCCACTTCTCGCATCGCATTCTCCAGGAAATGGCCAAGGCCCGCCATGCGGGGACGACGCCGGAGCTCGGACCCGATTCCAAGAGCCAGGTGACGTTGCTGTATGAGAACGGCAAGCCGGTCAAGGCGACGTCAGTGGTGGTTTCGACCCAGCACCAGGAGGACGTCTCGCAGGAGCGTATCCGTGAGATCGTTCGCGGCTTCGTCGAGGAGATCCTGCCAAACGGCTGGATGTGCCCTGAGGACGAGTTCTACGTCAATCCGACGGGACGGTTCGTCATCGGCGGCCCGGACAGTGATACGGGCCTGACCGGACGCAAGATTGTCGTCGACACCTATGGCGGTGCGGCGCCGCACGGTGGTGGCGCGTTTTCCGGCAAGGATCCGTCGAAGGTCGACCGGTCGGCCGCCTATGCGGCGCGGTACGTGGCGAAGAACGTTGTCGCCGCCGGGCTTGCGGAAAAATGCACGCTGCAGGTGGCCTATGCCATTGGCGTGTCGAAGCCACTGTCGCTCTATGTCGACCTGCACGGCACCGGTACGGTCGACGAAAACAAGCTGGAGGGCATTCTGTCGGAAGTCGTCGATTTGAGCCCGCGCGGGATCCGCGAGCACCTGGCGTTGAGCCGGCCGATATACGAGCGGACGGCGGCCTATGGCCATTTTGGCCGTGAGCCCGACAATGACGGCGGGTTCACATGGGAAAAGCTCGATCTCGTCGAGCCCATCAAGGCGGCGGCGACTTAAGCCCGGAAAGAACCGAGCGGCGCCCTTTGGCACCGTCGCGCCCGACCGAAGCGGACTCATGATTGGGTGGCGCGCGTGGGTGATCGCAAAACCATTCGCACCTATGGACGGCGCAAAGGGCACCGCCTGAGCGCACGCAAGCAGCGTCTGGTCGACGACACATTGCCCCGCCTGCGGCTGGCGGTACAGGCGCCGCCGCCCGTGCCCCTGATACGCCTCTTCCCGGTTCCGGTCTCGCAGGTCTGGCTCGAAATCGGCTTCGGCGCGGGAGAGCATCTCGCGTGGCAGGCAGAAACGAACCCCGATGTCGGCCTGATCGGTTGCGAACCCTATCTCAACGGTGTCGCGGCGTTGCTCGCCAGCATCGAGGAGCGTGCTCTCGACAACATAAGGATCTGGGACGGCGATGGCCGGGTGGTGCTTGACTGGCTGCCGGATGCGTCGATTTCGCGGGTTTTCGTGCTGCATCCGGATCCGTGGCCGAAATCGCGTCATCACAAGCGGCGTTTGATCTCGCCGGAAACGCTGGCCGTTCTCGCACGCATCATGCTCCCGGGTGCCGAGCTTCGGGTTGCGACCGATATCGGCGACTATGCCCGCAGCTCGCTCGAGGCGGTGTGGGCCAGCGGCGCGTTCACCTGGATGGCGGAGCGCGCGGAGGACTGGCGCGCGCCGTTGCCGGACTGGCCGCCGACGCGTTACGAGCGCAAGGCGAAGCAAGAGGGACGCGCGCCGATTTACCTGAGGTTCGTCCGCGTTTAACCGTTCTTCAACGCCGTCCGGGGCGCGCATGCGAGAAGACTTGCGCGATGGGAAAAGTCGCTTATATTGGCGGCATACTCATGGTTCGTTGATGATCAGGAGTGGGCCCACCGGTCCGCTCTTTTTGTTTATGTGGGTTGTTGGTGCGGCGCGTGCCGCGGAGCCGTTATGGCGCAATCGCTGCAAAGTGCGGACGAGCGGTTTATCCGGGAAACCGGCGCCGCCGCCGCGATCGCTGATCTGGTCCTCCCCGTGCTGGCGGAATTCGGACTTGATCTGGTGCGCGTCAGGATCACCGGGCAGGACGGAACGACGGTGCAGGTCATGATCGAGCGCGCCGGCGGCGCAGTGTCGATTGACGATTGCGCCGCGGTCAGCCGGCGGCTCTCGCCGTTGCTGGACGCCTACGATCCGATGCCCGGTGGCTACAATCTGGAAGTATCATCGCCGGGCATGAACAGGCCATTGGTTCGCCCGCGGGACTTTGAAACGTGGGCGGGGCATCAGGCGAAGGTGGAACTCAAGGAACTCGTCGACGGGCGGCGGCGTTTCAGGGGAGAAATCGAAGGCTTCGCGGATGCCGACCGGGAATTGCGGCTCAAGGTCGAGCTTGAGGGCTATGACGGGCCACAGACCATCGGGCTGCCTCTCGACCTGATCGAGGATGTGCGCCTGGTGGCGGACGACGCGGCGCTGAAGCGGGCGCTGACCGGAAAGCCGGCGCGATGAAGCGCCGAGGGACGATTGAGGACTGAACACGCGTGCCTGGAGGCGCGCAGAACGAACGAAAACTTCTGGAGGCTTTGAGATGGCTCAGGCTGGTGTAAGTGCAAACAGGCTGGAACTCCTGCAGATCGCGGAATCGGTGGCGCGCGAGAAGTCGATCGACCGCACGATCGTGATCGCGGCGATGGAAGACGCGATCCAGAAGGCGGCGAAGTCGCGCTATGGATCGGAAAACGAGATCCGGGCCGAGATCGATCCCGATACCGGGGAAATCCAGCTCACGCGGCTGCTCGAAGTGGTCGAGGCCGTGACCATGGAAGCCACCCAGATCGAGCTGAAGGAGGCCCGCCGCCGCAACAAGGCTGCCGAGCTCGGCGACTACATCGCCGAGGAACTGCCGCCGCTGGATTTCGGCCGCGTCGCGGCGCAGAACGCCAAACAGGTCATCGTGCAGAAGGTGCGCGAGGCGGAACGCGAGCGCCAGTTCGAGGAATTCAAGGACCGTGTCGGCGAAATCGTCAACGGCATCGTCAAGCGGGTCGAATACGGCAACATCATCGTCGATCTCGGCCGCGGCGAGGCGATCGTCAGGCGCGACGAATCCCTGCCGCGCGAGAACTTCCGCTACGGCGACCGGATCCGGGCATACATCTACGACGTGCGCCGCGAGCAGCGCGGGCCGCAGATCTTCCTTTCGCGCACGCATCCGGAATTCATGGCCAAGCTCTTCTCCCAGGAGGTGCCGGAGATCTACGACGGGATCGTCGAGATCAAGTCCGTGGCGCGCGACCCGGGCAGCCGCGCCAAGATTGCGGTGCTGTCCAACGACAATGCGATCGATCCCGTCGGCGCCTGTGTGGGTATGCGCGGCAGCCGTGTGCAGGCCGTCGTAAACGAACTCCAGGGCGAGAAGATCGATATCATTCAGTGGTCGCCGGACGCCGCCCACTTCATCGTCAACGCGCTTGCGCCGGCTGAGGTGGTCAAGGTCGTGCTCGATGAGGAAGCGGAACGCATCGAGGTTGTGGTGCCTGATGATCAGCTCTCGCTGGCCATCGGCCGTCGTGGTCAGAATGTCCGCCTCGCGTCGCAGCTCACCGGCTGGGACATCGACATCTTGACCGAGGCCGAAGAGTCCGACCGCCGTCAGGCGGAATTCGCCGAGCGGTCGAAGATGTTCATGGAAACGCTCGATGTCGACGAGGTGATCGCACAGTTGCTCACCTCGGAGGGTTTCAGCTCGGTGGAGGAGGCGGCTTACGTGGAGCTTGCCGAGATCGCCAATATTGAAGGGTTCGACGAGGAAACGGCCCAGGAAATCCAGACTCGCGCCCGGGAATATCTCGAACGCCGCGAGCAGGAGCTGAACGAAAAGCGCACCAAGCTCGGCGTGGTGGATGAATTGAACGAAATCTCCGGAATGACACTGGAGATGATGGTCTCCCTCGGCGAGAACGAAGTGAAGACGGTCGAGGATTTCGCAGGGTGTGCAACAGAGGACCTGATCGGCTGGCACGAAAAGGTCGACGGTGAGTCGGTCCGCCATGAAGGCTATCTCGACAGTTTCGGCCTCGCGCGTGCGGACGCGGAAGCCATGATCATGACCGCGCGCGTCAAGGCGGGCTGGATTTCCGAAGAAGACCTGCAGTCTGACGACGAGAGCGTCGAGGATGCCGGTGAGGCCGGTGAGGCCGGCGAAACGGGCGAGACCACCGCCGAGACGGAAGCCGCCGTCGCAACGGAGACGCCGGCCGAAGCCGAGGCGCCCGCCCCGGCACCGGTTGCGGACGGTGAAAGTGAACAGCCGGCGGCCGACAAGTGAACGTGGCCGAGGGCGTAACACACAGGAACTTGCCAGTATGGACAAAGGGGCAAGGCAAGAGCGGCGCAATCAGGAGCGGCAATGCGCGGTAACACGCGAGAGCGCCGCGCCGGAAGACCTTTTGCGCTTCGCCCTGGGACCGGATCGCGCGGTCGTGCCCGACCTCAAGGCACGTCTGCCCGGGCGCGGCGTCTGGGTCGGCTGCGCGCGTGACACTGTCCAAAAAGCCGTTTCATCCGGCGCATTCGCCCGCGCGTTCAAGCGTGCCGTCCAGGCACCGGACGACCTGGCGGAGCAGGTCGACCACCTGCTCGAGCGGGCCGCGTTGCAACGTCTGAGCCTCGCGAACAAGGCCGGGCTTGTCATTTGTGGATTTGATAAGGTATCTCAAGCCGTGCGGAATGGTCCGGTGACGCTTTTGCACGCCGAGGATGCGGCCGCGGACGGTTGCCGCAAGCTCGACCGCCTCCAATACGCCACTGCGGACGGAACTGCGCCGGCGCCGGCAGCGCTCAGGCTTTTTAACGCTGAACAATTGAGTTTGGCATTAGGCCGTCCAAATGTGGTACATGCTGCAGTCAAGCAAGGTGGGCCAAGCCGTAAGTTCTTGGAATCTGTTGCGCGCCTGGGAAAATTCCGGGCTGGAAGCGCAATACATGCCGCGGCGTAGCGGTTGAAACGTGGAAGTAGTATGAGCGAGACAAAAGAGACCGGCGACAAGACCATTCGCGGTTCGCGGACGATGACGCTTAACCTGAAGCGGACCGTCGATGCTGGCCATGTGCGCCAGAACTTCAGTCACGGCCGGTCGAAGTCGGTCCTGGTCGAGAAGAAGAAGAAGCGGACCATTACGACGGCGCGGGACAAGTCGGAAGCCGATGCGGCGCCGCAGGACGCGCAGGCTCCGGCGACAGCACCTGCAAAAGGCAAGGCTTCGGGCGATTCCATTCGCCAATTGTCCGCGGAAGAGCAGAGTGCGCGGGAGCGCGCCCTGAGCGAAGCCAAGACGCGCGACGCCGAAGAGCAGGAGCGCCGCGCGCGCGAAGAGGAAGAGCGCAAGAAAGAAGAGGCGCGCCGCAAGGAGGAGGAGGCCAAAGCGCCGCCGCCGCAGGAGGTCAAGGCCGAGGTGGCCGCCGAAGCGAAGGCCGAGGCCCTGCGCAAATCCGAAGAGACGGGCACGCGCCGCCGTGCCGATGCACCCGAGCCGGCAAAGCCGAAGAAAGAAGAAACCCGGACGAAAAAGGGGCGGGAAGATGCGCGCGCGCCGAAGCGCCGCGGCGAGCCCCGACGCGTGCGCGGCAAGCTCACCATCACGAACGCGCTGGACGATGAACAACGCCAACGCAGCCTTGCCTCGTTGCGCCGGCGCCAGGAGCGTCAGAAGAAGAAGGTCTCATCCCTGCCTGACAGCGGGCAGAAGATCTCCCGCGAGGTCACGGTTCCGGAAGCCATCACCATCCAGGAACTCGCCAACCGGATGGCCGAACGCGCCGCCGACGTCATCAAGTTCCTGATGAGCCAGGGACAGATGCACAAGATCAACGATCTGATCGACGCGGACTCCGCCCAGCTCATTGCCGAGGAATTCGGCCATACCGTCAAGCGCGTATCGGAGGCCGACGTTGAAGAGGGCTTCATCGGCGAGGAAGACGATCCGGACACGTTGAAACCGCGGGCGCCCGTGGTCACGGTCATGGGTCACGTCGATCACGGAAAGACATCACTGCTCGACGCTCTGCGCGAGTCCAACGTGGTTGCCGGCGAGGCTGGCGGCATTACGCAGCATATCGGCGCCTATCAGGTGAACACGCCGGGTGGCCAGAAGGTCACCTTCATCGACACACCGGGCCATGCGGCGTTTACCGCGATGCGCGCCAGGGGCGCGAAGGTCACGGATATCGTCATTCTCGTCGTGGCGGCGGATGACGGCGTCATGCCGCAGACCATCGAAGCCATCAACCATGCAAAGGCGGCCGAGGTGCCGCTGATCGTTGCCATCAACAAGATCGACAAGCCGGACGCAGATCCGAACCGCGTGCGCACGGACCTGCTTCAGCATGAGGTTCTTGTCGAGAGCATGAGTGGTGACGTGCTGGAAGTCGAGGTCTCGGCGATCGAGAAGACCAATCTCGACAAGTTGCTGGAAGCAGTCTCCCTGCAGGCGGAACTGCTCGAACTCAAGGCCAATCCGGACAGGGCCGCCGAGGGCGTCGTCATCGAGGCGAAGCTCGAACGGGGCCGCGGGCCGGTCGCAACCGTTCTGGTCCAGCGCGGGACACTGAATGTCGGCGACATTATCGTGGCCGGCTCCGCCTGGGGCAAGGTTCGGGCGCTGATCGGCGATACCGGCGATCAGCAGGACAGTGCCGGTCCGTCCGTGCCCGTCGAGGTCCTCGGTTTCGACAGCGCACCGGAGGCCGGCGACCAGTTCGCCGTTGTCGCCACCGAAGCGCGTGCCCGCGAGATCACGTCGTATCGTGACCGCAAGCACCGCGATGTACGCGCAGCAGGCGCCGGCATGCGCGGATCGCTCGAACAGATGATGAGCGACCTGAAGGAAGGCTCCATCAAGGAGTTTCCGTTGCTTATCAAAAGCGATGTGCAAGGATCTTCCGAGGCAATCAACGCGGCGCTGAAGAACCTCGGCAATGAAGAGGTGCAGGCGCGCCTCGTCCATTCCGGCGTCGGCGGGATCACGGAGTCCGACATCACGCTGGCCGCCGCGTCGAACGCGCCGGTGATCGGATTTAATGTGCGCGCCAACTCGCAGGCCAGAGAAGCGGCTGAACAGGCCGGCATCGAGATCCGGTACTACGCCGTGATCTATGACCTGATCGACGATGTGCGCGCGACCATGTCCGGCATGCTCGACCCGACCCTGCGCGAGACGTTCCTCGGCAATGCCGAAATACTTGAAGTGTTCAACGTTTCAAAGGTCGGCCGCGTCGCGGGGTGCCGGGTTACCGAAGGCAAGGTCGAGCGCGGCGCCAATGTCCGGCTTGTTCGTGACAACGTGGTTATTCACGAAGGCAAACTCAGCACCCTCAAGCGCTTCAAGGACGAGGTGAACGAGGTTCCGGCCGGACAGGAATGCGGCATGGGATTTGAGAATTACCAGGACCTCAAGCAGGGCGACACGATCGAGTGCTTCACCGTCGAGGAGATCCAGCGCACCCTCTAGTCCCCCGGGGGCGTCCAGACGTCGTAGACGGGCGGCCTTCGCGACCGTTCCGCTGAAAACCAGGTTCACGCATGTCAAAAGGCCATGGCACCAAGGCCCCGAGCCAAAGGCAGTTGCGCGTCGGCGAGACAATGCGCAAGGCCTTGTCCGAGCTGTTTCTGAAACACGAGATCGTCGATCCGGATCTTGCGGGCGTGGTCATGACCGTGTCGGAAGTACGCATGTCGCCGGATCTGAAGAATGCGACGGTCTTCTTTCTGCCGTTGGGTGGGGACAAGCAGGACAAGGTCACGGCCGCCCTTCACCGCCACAAGCGGCATATCCGGGGCGAGCTGGCGCGCCTTGTGTCCCTGCGCTACATGCCTGACCTCACATTCGAGCTTGATCCGACCTTCGACCAGGCCGGGCGCATGGACCAATTGCTGCGCTCGCCGGAGGTTGCGCGGGACATTGAATAGGCTCTAACGGTCCCAGACGGAGTTGCCTTGAGAGAATGGCGAGACGACGCAAAGGCAGACCGGTTCACGGGTGGCTCATTCTGGACAAGCCGGGCGGTTTGACCTCGACGGAAGCCGTCAGCCGCGTCAAAAGAATGTTCAATGCGGCGAAGGCGGGACATGCGGGGACCCTCGATCCCCTTGCCGACGGCGTTCTCCCGATTGCGCTTGGCGAAGCTACCAAGACCGTTCCGTACGTTGTGGACGGGCGCAAGGGGTACCGTTTCACGGTGCGATGGGGCGCGGAAACCGATACCGACGATATTGAAGGCTCGGAGCTTGAGACAAGCGACATGCGACCGTCGCGCGAACAGGTCGTGCAGGTTCTGCCCGAATTCTCCGGCGAGATCGAGCAGGTACCGCCCCGATTCTCGGCCATTAAGGTGGATGGCGCACGCGCCTATGATCTTGCGCGCGAGGGCGGTGACTTCGAACTCAAGGCACGCACCGTGCGCGTGGACCGGCTCGAAGTCGTCGATATGCCGGACGCCGATCATTGCGTTTTCGATGCGGAGTGCGGAAAAGGCACCTATGTGCGGGCGCTTGCGCGCGATATCGGGCGCCGCCTCGGTACGCTCGGACACATCGAAGAACTGCGCCGGACCCGGGTCGGCCCGTTCACCGAAAAGGCCACAATTTCTCTGGATAAACTTGAGGAGTTGAGCCATAGTGCCGCCGGCCAAGAAGGGCTTGATGCCGTATTGCATCCCGTGGAGACCGCGCTGGACGACATCCCGGCGCTGGCCGTAAGCGGTGACGATGCGGCAAGGCTTGCCAGGGGCCAGGCCGTGCTGTTGCGCGGTCGCGATGCCCCGGTCATCAGCGGGCCCGTCTATGCGACGTCACGGGGACATCTCGTGGCACTTGGCGAAGTCAAACGCGGTGAGTTGTGGCCGAAACGCGTGTTCAACCTGAACGGCTGAGCCGCGTTTTTTCGAATTCAAATGAACAGGAGTTAGACGATGTCGATTGCCGCTGAGCGGAAGAAAGAACTTATTGGCGAGTACGCCACCAACAAAGGCGACACAGGTTCGCCGGAAGTCCAGGTCGCGATCCTGACCGAACGGATCGCCAATCTGACCGAACATTTCAAAACCCACAAAAAGGACAATCACTCGCGCCGGGGTCTGCTCAAACTCGTGAGTCAGCGGCGCAGGCTCCTCGATTACGTCAAGACGAAGGATGAGGAGCGTTACAAGAAACTGATTACCAGCCTGGGCATTCGCCGTTAGCCCGCGCGATGACGCGCAAAAACGGCTCCCGGGGAATCTGGACGCTTCGCCGAAATCCGTCGGCGGTGCGGTTCCAATATGTTGGTTCCCCTCGTAAGGAAAGACCGAGAAGATAGAATGTTTGATATCCACAGAGAAGAAATTGAATGGGGCGGCCGCACGCTGACGATTGAGACCGGCCGCATTGCGCGACAGGCGGATGGTTCCGCACTCGTCCGATATGGCGACACCAGCGTTCTGGCGACCGCCACAGCCGAGCGCGAGCCGCGCGTCGGCATCGACTTTTTCCCCCTCATGGTCGACTACCGTGAGAAGACATATGCAGCCGGCAAGATTCCCGGCGGTTACTTCAAGCGCGAGGCGCGCCCCTCGGAAAAGGAAACGCTCACCTCGCGGCTTATCGACCGTCCCATCCGCCCGCTGTTCGTCGACGGTTTCAAGAACGAGACGCAGGTGCTGATCAGCGTGCTCAGCCATGACATGGAGAACGATCCCGACATCGTCGCCATGGTCGCCGCGAGCGCGGCGCTCACGCTCTCCGGCATTCCCTTCATGGGGCCGATCGGGGGTGCGCGTGTCGGATATATCGATGGCAAATATGCCCTCAATCCCATGCTTGACGAGATGCCCGAGAGCAAGCTCGACCTGGTCGTCGCCGGGACGGGCGATGCCGTGCTGATGGTGGAATCGGAAGCCGAGGAGCTGTCCGAAGACGTCATGCTGGGCGCGGTCATGTTCGGCCATGAGCAGATGCAGCCCGTCATCAACGCCATCATCAAGCTGGCCGAGAAGGCGGCCAAGGAGCCGTGGGACTTCGAAAAGTCCGACAATTCCGAGATGGAAGGCAAAGTCCGCTCGGCGGTCGAAAAGGACCTCGGCGCGGCCTATCAGATTGCCGCCAAACTGGAGCGCCAGGACAAGGTCTCCGAGGCCAAGACCAAGGTCAAGGAGGCATTGGTTCCGGAGGATGACGACGGCACGGTTTCGGGAGAGTTCTCGAATGCCTTCAAGGCGGTCGAAAAGGAGGTCGTGCGCGGGTCGATCCTGGACACATCCAAACGTATCGACGGCCGTGACCTCTCAACGGTGCGTCCCATCGAGTGCGAGGTCGGCATTCTGCCGCGCACCCACGGCAGCGCGTTGTTCACCCGCGGTGAAACGCAGGCCCTGGTTGTGACCACGCTCGGGACCGGCGAGGACGAGCAGTTCGTCGACGCGCTGGAAGGGACCTACAAGGAAACCTTCCTGCTCCATTACAACTTCCCGCCCTATTCGGTCGGCGAAGTGGGCCGGGTCGGATTCACCGGACGCCGCGAAATCGGTCATGGCAAGCTCGCCTGGCGGGCGCTCCATCCGGTTCTGCCGGATCGCGAGACGTTCCCCTACACGTTGCGCGTCGTTTCGGAGATCACAGAGTCGAACGGATCATCGTCCATGGCGTCGGTGTGCGGTGCCTCCCTCGCCATGATGGACGCCGGCGTGCCGCTCGCACGCCCCGTCGCCGGCATTGCCATGGGCCTCATCAAGGAGGGCGACAAGTTCGCCGTCCTCTCCGACATTCTCGGAGATGAGGACCATCTCGGTGACATGGACTTCAAGGTGGCCGGCTCCGAGGAAGGCATCACCTCGCTGCAGATGGACATCAAGATCACCGGCATCACCGAGGAGATCATGAAGGTGGCGCTGGGCCAGGCCAAGGACGGCCGGATGCACATCCTGGGCGAAATGGCCAAGGCGCTGGGTGAGGCGCGCGACGATCTCGGCGAGCACGCGCCGCGCATCCAGATGATCACCATTCCGACCGACAAGATCCGCGACGTGATCGGCACCGGCGGCTCGGTGGTGCGCGGTATCGTCGAGGAAACCGGCGCCAAGATCGACATCAACGACGACGGCACGATCAAGGTCGCGTCCAACAGCGCCCAGTCCATCGAGGATGCGCTGAACCGCATCAAGATGATCACCTCCGAGCCGGAGCCCGGCGAGATCTATCAGGGTACGGTCGTGAAGACGGTCGATTTCGGAGCGTTCGTCAACTTCTTCGGTCCGAAGGACGGGCTGGTGCACATCTCGCAGCTCGCGCCGCACCGGGTCAAGCAGACCACGGACGTGGTCAAGGAAGGCGACAAGGTGTGGGTCAAGCTGCTCGGCTTCGACGACCGCGGAAAGGTGCGCCTTTCCATGAAGGTGGTCGATCAGGAGACCGGCAAGGAGATCGAGCGCGACGAAGCGGAGGGTGCGAAAGAGGCAAGCTAGCTTTCGCGCACACGATCCGACAAGATAGGGCGGCCCTCATCCGGGGGCCGCTTTTTTCGTATTTACCGGGGAAAATGTCATGAAGGGTGTGGTTTTTACCGGCGGCCGAAAGCTCGAGTTCCGGGATTTTCCCGATCCGGAACCGAGCGAGGATGATGTCGTCATCGAGATCAAGGCGTCCGGCATGTGCGGCAGCGATCTGCACGTCTATCGCTCGGACGATCCCGGGCTGGTCGGGCAGGTTATCGCCGGGCACGAGCCGTGCGGTGTCGTGCTGGAGCGTGGCGCATCGGTTCCCGAGCGCGTCGCGCCCATAGGGGCCCGCGTCATGGTCCACCATTATGACGGCTGCCGCACCTGTTCGAACTGCATGTCCGGTTGGACCCAGCTCTGCGACGAGGGGTCGGTGGTCTACGGCAAGACCGGCCACGGGGCGCATGCGCGCTACATGAAAGTGCCGGCGCGCACGCTCGTTTCGCTGCCCGAAAGCCTGAGCTTCACGACGGGCGCCGCGATCTCCTGCGGCACCGGAACGGCCTTTGGCGCCATCGAACGCATGGAACTGCGCGGCGGGGCGACCCTTGCGGTGTTCGGTCAGGGGCCCGTCGGCTTGAGCGCCACCATGTTGGGCGCGGCCATGGGCGCGCGCGTGATCGCGGTCGATGTTGTCGACGACCGGCTTGAGCGGGCCAAGGCGTTCGGCGCCGAGGCGATTGTCAACGCCGGCAGCGATGATCCCGTCGCCGCGATCCATGACCTCACGGGTGGCGGCGCGGACTACGGGATTGAATGCTCCGGCGTGCCGGATGCGTCTGCCGCCGCTGTGAAGTCAATGCGCACCTGGGGCACGGTGTGCTTTGTCGGCATGGGGTCCAAACCCGCAACCTACGACGTGACCAACGATATCATTCGCAAGCAGCTCACCCTGCTAGGATCATGGACGTTCAGCGCCGCCGGTCAGCGCGACTGCGCCGCCTTCGTCGCAGAGCGCAATCTCCCCGTCGATGAGCTTTTCACCCACAGCTTCGCACTCGATGAGGCGAGAGCGGCCTACGAGCTGTTCGATACCCAGACCACGGGGAAGGCTGTGATTCTCCCGGGCGGTCAAAACTAGTCTGCCGGCTCGAACTTCTGCGGCTCGGGCCAGAAAATCTCCAGAGAGTGCTCGACTCCGCGCGGGTCGCCGGTGGTCAGCAGGGACGGCCGCGTTGTGCCTCGCGGCTGCGTCACGTAGCGCGTGTGGCGGGTGAGATAGTCCTCGAGGCTGTCCGCTACGACCTTCGGCTGGCTCAGGATCCGCGTCGACGGGGGCAGGTGGCGCACGAACAGATGCTCGATCAGCGGGTAATGGGTGCAGCCGAGAATGACCGTTTCGGGCGGTTTGCCCTGCGTGCGTTGAAGAAGCGTGGCGATGTAGGCGTTGACCATCTCGTCCAGCTCCGCCTCGGCGCGGGCCGCCTCGATGGCCCCGGCGAGCTCCGGGCAATCCTGTTCGATCACCGTGACCTTGGGACAGCGCTTCCGGATTTCTTCGCGGTAGACACCGCTGTCGATGGTGCGCCGGGTGCCGAACACGGCAATCGTGTCGGTGTTGTATTTCTGCGGGTATTGCGGCGCGGTCACGGCCCAGGGGGTCTGCGTCGCGGCTTCCACCATCGGTGCCACGACGCCGAGAAGGTTGTGCCCCTCATAGCCGGCATCGGGAAGCCATTGCTGCTGCAGCGTCCGGCAGGCGATCGCCGTTGCCGTGTTGCAGGCGAGCAGAACCAGCCGGCATCCCTGGCCGTAGAGCCGCTCCACGCCTTCGCGGGTCAGGGCAACGATGTCTTCGGACGGCCGGTTGCCGTAAGGCGCGTTGGCATGATCTCCCAGATACACGAAATGCTGTTGCGGGAACCGCTCGACCAGCGCGCGGCATACGGTCAGCCCGCCATGGCCAGAATCGAAGAGCCCAATCATGGTGCTGCGTTTCTCGTCTGTTCGCGCGTCCGCCGTCCGGTTCCCGACCGGCGTATACGCGCCTTGGGACGCGGGTTACTCGGCGGCTTCCGAATGCTTGTCCGTGTCCAGCACGTCCTCATACACCTTGAGGGCGTCGAGTTCCGGCGTGGAGACGACGTTATAGCCGCAATCGGCAAAATGAACCTCGCCGGTCACGGCGCCGGACAAATCGGACAGGAGGTAGAGGGCAGCGCCGCCGACCTCGTCCAGATACGGCGTGCGCTTCAGCGGCGAGTGCGCCTTCTGGAAGTTGAAAATGCTGCGCGCGTCGGAAATGCCGGCGCCTGCAAGCGTGCGCATCGGCCCCGGTGACAGGGCATTCACCCGGATGCCGCGCGGTCCGAAATCGACCGCGAGGTATCTGACGCTCGCCTCGAGCGCGGCCTTGGCCACGCCCATCACATTGTAACAGGGGACCACCCGCGAGGCGCCGCCATAGCTCAGGGTCAACAGGCTGCCGCCGTCGTTCATGAGGTCGGAGGCGCGCTTGCAGATCTCCGTGAACGAGAAACAGGAGATCACCATGGTCTGCAGGAAGTTCTCGCGGCTTGTGTCCGCATAGCGGCCCTTGAGCTCGTTGCGGTCGGAAAAGGCCAGGGCGTGGACGACGAAGTCGAGCGAGCCCCATTTGTCGCCGATGACCTTGAACACGTTGTCGACGCTGGCGAGATCTTCCACATCGCAGGACTCGATGATCTTTGCGCCGGTCGATTCCGCGAGCGGGATGGCGCGTCTGCCGAAGGCGTCCCCCTGATACGTGAACGCAAGCTCCGCGCCTTGTCCGGCAAGGACCCGGGCGATCCCCCATGCGATCGACCTGTCGTTGGCGACGCCCATAACAAGGCCCTTCTTGCCTTCCATCAGGGGGGCCGGGGATGCGATGTCTTTCTCGGTCATGGCTTTTACCTGGTACTTGAACCTAGTTCTGTCAGTCGGTGGCCGCGAACCGTTCTCCGCTAGCTATGTCTCAAAACGCTTGAAAACAAGTGTGGCGTTCGTCCCGCCGAAACCGAAACTGTTGGACATGACGCAGTTGACGTCGGCGTTGTCTTCGCGCTCGCGCAAGATCGGCATATCGGCCATGTCCGGATCGAGATCCTCGATGTTGGCCGATTCGCACAGGAAACCGTTGTTCATCATGATCAGGGAATAGATGGATTCCTGCACGCCCGTGGCTCCGAGTGAATGCCCGGTCAGGGATTTGGTCGCGCTGATCTTCGGGACATCCTTCCCAAAAACCTCGCGGATTGCCTCGATCTCGCGGATGTCACCCACCGGCGTCGACGTGCCATGCGGGTTGATGTAGTCGATCTTGCAGTCCAGGCCCTCCATGGCCATCTTCATGCAGCGAACCGCGCCTTCACCGGAGGGCTGCACCATGTCGAACCCGTCGGAGTTCGCGCCATAGCCGGCAATTTCGCCGTAGATCTTCGCACCGCGCGCCTTTGCGCGCTCCAGCTCCTCGAGGACGACAACGCCGGCGCCGCCGGCGATGACGAAGCCGTCACGATTGGCGTCGTAAGCACGGCTCGCGGTCGCGGGCCTGTCGTTGAATTTCGAGGACATGGCATTCATGCCGTCGAACAGAACCGAAAGGGTCCAATCCAGCTCTTCGCTGCCGCCGGCGAATATGACGTCCTGCTTGCCCCATTGAATGAGCTCCGCGCCGTTGCCGATGCAGTGGGCGGATGTCGAGCAGGCGGATGATATGGTGTAGTTCACGCCGCGGATCTTGAAAGGCGTGGCCAGCGTCGCCGACGCGGTCGAACTCATCGCCTTGGGTACCTCGAACGGTCCGACTTTCTTGGGGCCGCGCTCGCGGGTCGTGTCGGCGGACCAGACGATCGATCGGGTGGACGGGCCGCCCGAACCCATGACGAGGCCGGTGCGCTCATGCGAGATCTCGTCCTCGCCCAGGCCGGAATCCTGTATCGCCTGTTCCATGGCGATGTAGTTCCAGGCCGATCCCGCGCCCATGAAGCGGCGCACCTTTCGATCGAGAACTTCTTCCCAATCGAGCTGCGGCGCGCCGTGAACCTGTGAGCGGAAGCCCATATCCGCATATTCGGGCGCCTTGACGATGCCCGACTTGGCCTCACGCAGTGACGCCGTTACTTCCTGAACGTTGTTGCCGATCGAGGAGACGATCCCCATACCGGTGATCACCACACGTCTCATGCACTTCGTCCTTTAAGGTCCCCGAGACTTCCCGCCGGTGGGCGGGCGTTGATCCCGCGCGTCATACCGTCGCGCGGGCACGAGCTATGCGCTTGCGCCACTTGCGGACTCGTCGAAAAGACCGACCCGCAAGTCGCTTGCAGAATAGATGGGTTCGCCGTCAGCCTTGAGCAGGCCGTCACCGGTTCCGAGCGTGAATCTGCGGCGGATAACCCGCTTCAGTTCCACCACATATTCGAGCTTCGTGACCGTCGGTTCGACCATGCCGCTGAACTTCACCTCGCCGACGCTGAGAGCGCGGCCCTTTCCCGGCGCGCCCAACCAACCGAGAAAAAACCCCAGCATTTGCCAAAGAGCATCCAGTCCCAGGCAACCCGGCATGACCGGGTCGCCCTTGAAATGGCAGGGAAAAAACCAAAGGTCGGGCTTGATGTCGAACTCGGCGACGATGATGCCCCGGCCATGAGTGCCACCCTCTTCCTCGATCTTCGAAATCCTGTCGAACATCAGCATCGGCGGCAGTGGGAGCTGGGCGTTGCCTTCGCCAAACAGCTCGCCGCGCCCGCAGGCCAGCAGATCCTCGTAATCATAACTCGAACGGCGTTCAGACATATTTTGCGACCCCGCAGTAGGTGCGGCATACCCTCCGTTGAATTGCCTGTTTCCTAACACACTCCGATTTGCATCTAAAGCCTGCGGCGCGCCGAATCGGAGCGTGCGTCAACCAATGCGTTTCAGCCGTATTGCAGGAACGCGCGGAAAACTATATTGTTTCGACGGAAATAGCTTGTCGAAACTGGAACAGTGTCACCATGGCTCACGGAACGGCGGAAAAAACCATTCCTGATCTGCTTCGGGATGCGGGGCTGCGCCCGACGCGTCAACGAGTGTCCCTTGCAGAACTCCTGTTTGCCAAGGGCGACCGGCACCTGACGGCCGAACGTCTGCATGAAGAGGCCGTGAACCACAACGTTCCGGTGTCCCTCGCCACGGTTTACAACACCCTGCACCAGTTCACCCAGGCGGGTTTGCTGCGCGAGGTGGCGGTGGAGGGGTCCAAGACCTATTTCGATACGAACACGTCGAACCACTACCATTTCTTCTGTGAGCGCGACGGCATTCTGATGGACATTCCGACCGACGAGCTGGTCGTGCAGGGTCTGCCCGAGCCGCCGGAAGGCATGGAGATTTCTCGGGTGGACGTGCTCGTGCGGCTCATCGAGAAGTAGGTCCGCGCCGCGGGCCGGTCCGGCCACCGCAACATCTCCGCTACTCGACTTCCTCGCCCCGATAGACGCCCCACAGGCGTTCCTGCTCAATCCATCCGGTAAAGTCGCCGACGGTGAAATTGCACCAGGTGCCATTGCACTCATGCACCGAGCCGAGCACGCCGGGCGCGAGCTGCGCAATGGTCTTTGATCCGTTGGAGGCGCGCGTGTGAAGTGGAATCGACTGCGGTTCCTTGGTCCAGGGCATCACAAGGGCCGTTCGCCGGCCCGAAAGCAGCGCATGGAATACCCAGCCCTCCGAGCCCTCGCTGTCGCGGATCTGGCGCCAGTTCTCGAACTCGGCAACGATTTCCACCGGCAGTCCGGCGCGGGAGAAAACCCAGGAAACCGCGTGTTCGGTGCTCGGACCCTTGCGCACGTTCACGCGGTTTGACTTGAGGCTGACGAAGCGCGGCACCTGAAGGCCGCTTGCGCCGACCTTGACGGCCGCCTGGCGTTGCTCCTGCTGCGCGCTTGCCTCGTGGCTGATGCCAGCCGACAGGCACACGGCAAGCAGGGCGAGCACGAGTTTTCGTGCGCGTTCTTTGCTCGCGGTCATGGATGCCGTTCGTTTGTACCTGTTATCCCGCGTCATGCGAAACCTGCGTCGAATTTCGCTGTCCAGCATTGCGATAAAAAGATGAACGGAACATGGCCAAACAGGTCATTACGTCCTTTGTTATATCCGGACCATTCTGATAGACAAGGCGGCGCGTGGAACCGGTATTTGCGCGATGTGCCAGTTGCTTGAAAGTAACACGTGGATGGACCGCGCAAGGTTCTGCAGTTGAATTGAGTGGAGAAGAGGGATGCCCACCAAAAAACCGCTGGTTGTTGTGACCCGCCGGCTTCCGGATGTGGTGGAGACGCGGATGCGCGAGCTGTTCAACGCGGAGTTGAATATCGACGACCACCCCATGTCGCGGGAGGAACTCATTGCGGCCGTGGGCAAGGCCGAGGTTCTTGTGCCGACGGTCACGGACCGTATCGATTCGAGCGTGCTCAGCCAGGCCGGCGATCAGCTCAAGCTCATCGCCAACTTCGGCACGGGCGTCGACAACATCGATCTCGAAACGGCCCGCAATCGCGGCATCATCGTCACCAACACGCCGGGCGTTCTCACCGAGGACACCGCCGACATGACCATGGCGCTCATCCTGGCGGTGCCGCGACGACTCGCCGAAGGCACCATGTTTCTCAAGAGCCCGGAGAACAAATGGGATGGCTGGTCGCCGACCTGGATGCTCGGTCACCGGATTTACGGGAAGCGCCTCGGCATCATCGGCATGGGCCGGATCGGCCAGGCCGTCGCGCGCCGGGCGAAGGCTTTCGGACTGCAGATTCACTACCACAACCGCCACAAGGTCGCGGCCGAGGTCGAGGAAGAGCTGGAGGCGACCTACTGGGACAGCCTCGATCAGATGCTCGCGCGCATGGACATCGTGTCGGTCAATTGCCCGCACACGCCGGCGACCTTTCATCTGCTCTCGGCACGCCGGCTGAAACTGCTCAAACCCTCCGCCTATCTGGTCAACACCGCCCGCGGTGAAGTGATCGACGAGAACGCGCTCGCGCGCATGATCGAGGCCGGCCAGATTGCCGGCGCCGGGCTCGACGTGTTCGAGAACGAACCTGCGATCAATCCGAAGCTGTTGCACAGCAATCACGTTGTCGTGCTGCCCCATCTGGCGTCGGCCACGATGGAGGGCCGGATCGATATGGGCGAGAAGGTCATCATCAACATCAAGACCTTCCTCGACGGCCATTCGCCCCCGGACCGGGTTCATCAGGCGATGCTGTAGCGGGAACCCGCACCCGACAATCGAGCAATAGAATCGACTCGGATTTGGTCGAAGAGGCTCTAGGCCTGCTCCTCGCGGCGGTCCGTCGCCGGTGGCGGCGTGCGCGAGAGCGCCGCGATCTCGTCATGCAGGTTATCGTCCATGTCGATCTCGACCGAGGTCAGCGACGGCTCGAGCTGCTCCAGGTTGCGGGCGCCGATGATCGGGCAGGTGACGGCCGGGTGCGCCCCGGCCCAGGCAACTGCGAGGCTGACGGGGTGGTGGCCCTTTTCATTTGCCAGCGCGGTGAATTTTTCCGCCGTCTCGAACACCCATTCCTCGCCGTAACGCTTCTCGTATTCCTTGTTGCTCATGATGCGGCCGGCATCGGGCCGCGTCTTGACGCCGTACTTGCCGCTCAAAAGACCGCCCCCGACAGGTGAATAAGTAATGACGCCGAGTTCCTCGGCCAGGGCCATGGGGAACATCTCGACCTCCGACTGTCGTTTGACCAGGGAATACATGGGCTGGATCACGTCGATGCGCGGCCAGCCGTTCCTTTCCGATATCCCGAGTGACTTCGAGATCTGCCAGGCGGCCCAGTTGCTGGCGCCGAGATAGAGCACCTTTCCGTCGCTCACCAGTTTCTCAAGCGCGCGCAGCGTTTCCTCCAGCGGCACGTTCGGGTCCCAGCGGTGCATGAACAGCACATCGAGCCTGTCGGTTCCGAGCCGTTGCAGGCTGGCCTCGACGGCGCGCAGAATGTGCCGGCGGTTGCCGCCGCGCGCGTTGACGTCGTCGGCCATCGGATTGAAGCACTTTGACGTGATGATCAATTCGTCGCGTTCGGCGCGCATCAGTTTGCCGAGGATGGTCTCGGCCTTGCCTCTGGAATAGGCGTCCGCGCAATCGAAGAAATTGATGCCCGCGTCACGGCAGGCCTTGTACATGGCGGCGGATTCTTCCTCGGTGGCGTCACCGCCGAAGGACATTGTTCCGAAGCACAACTGCGACACCTGAAGGCCGGTGCGGCCAAGCCATTTGAACTGCATCTGTTCCCTCCGCGCGAACTCAACTCATGGACTGAAGTCTTCAAACGCCTTCTTATAGTCCGGATGCCAGCGCGACAATGCGGGCCGGTTAGAAACAATATCTCCCGTGGCCCAGGCCATGCGTTTGGCGTCCATCTCGGGCGTGACCTCGCCGTCCGGGCACAGAATATAAAAGTCTCCCCGCTGAAGCGCCGGCATCATGAAATCGATCACCTGGTCAGGCCACCACGCGCCCTCGCGATGCTCGCGCTCGCCCGTTGTCGTCATGCCGGGAATCAGCAGATGAACGCTGATCTTGCAGCCATCGGTGTTGCGCAGCTCATGGGCCAGCGCCTCGGTGTAGGTCTTGAGCGCGGATTTGGTGACGTTGTAGGCAGCGTTACCCGGGGGATTTGTGATTCCCTGCTTGGAGCCGGAGTGAATGATCATTCCCGGCGCGCCATCGGCGATCATGCCCGGAACGAAGGCGCGCACCGCATACTCGACGCCCCAGAAGTTCACATCCATCGCCTTGCGCCAGTCTGCCGTGTCGCCCCACACGCCGCCGCCGATCCGCGTCACCGCGTTGTTCATCAGCAACGCGACCTGGCCCAGCTCACCAAGCACCGTATCTCGCAGCTTGTCGATGCTCGACGGGTCGGACACGTCCGTCGGGACGGTCAGGACATGCGCGCCGGTCTGCGCCACGTCGGCTCCGGCGGTATCGAGGGCTTGCGCATCGATGTCGGCGAGGCAGACCTCCATGCCAAGCTCGGCGAAACGCCGCGCGGCGGCCTGTCCGATGCCGCTTGCAGCACCCGTGACCACGGCGACGCGGCCCGCGCGCAGGACGTCGTGGCTCATGGCATCCTCCCTCGAATTGCCTGTGTCCTTCGTGTCCTAGTAACCCTCGTCGATCAGCGGGAAGGCCGGATGCCAGCCGCCGAAAAACGGCGGCGGGGCATCGGCGAGATAGGACCTGTCGAGTTCATCGTAAGAGGTGACGCCGAGCATGCCGAGCGTGCCCTCGATCTCCGCCTCCAGGAGTTCCAGCATGCGCACGACCCCGTCTTCGCCCCCCGCAGCCGCGGCCAGGCCCTGCAGGCGTCCGATCCCGACCGCGTCCGCGCCGAGCGCCATCGCCTTGACGATGTCGGTGCCGCGCAGAAACGCCCCGTCGACGATTGTGCGGCAGCGCCCGTCGAGCGCCTCGACGATATCCGCGAGCACCGTCGCCGAGCCGACGCCGTGGTCGAGTTGGCGTCCGCCATGGTTCGAGACGTAAACGACGTCGATGCCCGCATCGGCCGCGATCAGTGCATCCTCGGTGGTCGCGATCCCCTTGAGGATGATGGGGCAGTCGAACTTGCCCCGGATACGCTCGATGTCGCTCCATGCGAACCGGCGTTGGTGCTCATGGGCAACGCCGTGCCGCCGGGAGGTCGGCTGGTAACGCTTTGCCTTGTCGCGTTCGCGCCGGCCGTAATAGTCGAGGTCGACGGTGAAACAGACGGCGATGTAGTTCAGATCAATGGCCTGCGCGACAAGATCGTCGACCCAGTCCGGGTCGCCGCGGACATAGATCTGGAAGATTTTCGGATAGTCCTTCGCCGCTTCGGCGACGGCTTCGACGCCCGGCGCGCAGACCGAGCTCAACATGTGAAGGCAACCGAACCGCGCGGCGGCCCGCGTCGGAACGGCGCCGCCGCCCTCCACGAAATCCTGCATCGAGCCGATCGGCGCAAGAATGACGGGCAAACGGAACCGGTGGCCCAGGAACTCCGTACCGCAGTCCACGTCGACCACGTCGCGCAGGACGCGCGGGCGAAAGCCGAGCGAATCAAGCGCGAGACGATTGCGCCGATGGGTGGTCTCGGTTTCCGCCGCCCCCATCAGGTAGTCCCAGCTTCCATCGGAAATGTTCTTGCGCGCGGGTTCCACGAACTCGTGCATGACCTCGAACGTGTTCTTTTTTGCCATTTTTTGACGCTCGTCTTGTTTGTGGGTGGTGCGGGCGAATGCCCCTTGGTTACGCGTCGCAGACCTCGTTCGCCTGCGCGTTCAGGTGGATGGACAGATCGGTGATGGTGGGTGCCTCACCGGTGAGCGGATTGGCCGGGTCCCAGGACACGTTCACATTCTCGAAACGGCACGCCCGCGCGTCGTAGATCAGCAGGCGTCCCGCCAGGGATTCGCCCACGCCGATCAGCTCCTTGAGCACCTCGGTTGCCTGAAGAGTGCCCATGACGCCGGCAATCGCGCCGAGGATGCCGACCTCGGAACAGTTGGCGACGGTCCCCGGCGGCGGCGCCTCGGGGAAAATGCACCGATAGCTGGGGAACGGCCTGCCGTCCTCGCCGCGTTCAAACGCGCGGAAGGTGGTGAGGTAGCCGTCGAAGGGCCCAAGCGCTGCGAACACAAGCGGGCGCCTTGCGAAATAGCAGGCGTCGTTGGTCAGATACCGCGTGGCGAAATTGTCGGACCCGTCGGCCACGATGTCGTAGGACGAGATCACGTCAAGGGCGTTTTCGGCGGTCAGGCGTTCCGGGTGCGGCTGCACTTTGACATGCGGATTCAGACGGGAAATGGCCTCCGCCGCGCTGTCGGTCTTGAGCGCGCCCACCTGGTCGGTATCGTGGATCACCTGGCGCTGCAGATTGTCGAGGCTGACATGGTCATCGTCGATAATGCCGATCGTCCCGACCCCGGCGGCCGCCAGATACATGAGCAGCGGGGAGCCGAGCCCGCCGGCGCCGACAACCAGGACCTTCGACTCCTTGAGTTTCTGCTGGCCCTGGCCGCCCACTTCATGAAGCACGAGGTGGCGCTTGTAGCGGTCGATTTCTTCAGGGGTGAGCTTCATAAGCCTACTGATACTCCAAACCCGCGTGCGTTCGCCAGAGCGGACACTGCGTTCAGCCGGTTCCCGTCGAGCCGAACCCTCCCGAACCGCGGGAGCTCGCGTTCAACTGCGCGACCTCGACCAGTGCGACGCGCGGTACCGGTTGTATCACCATCTGGGCGATGCGCATGCCGCGTTCCACCGTGAACGGCTCGGTTCCGTGATTGATCAGCAGCACTTTTACTTCACCGCGATAGTCCGCATCAATCGTGCCCGGCGAATTGAGTACGGTCACACCGTGTTTGTGCGCAAGGCCGGATCGCGGGCGAATCTGCGCCTCGAGCCCTTCCGGCAGCTCCATGGCGAAGCCCGTGGGGACGAGTGCGCGCGCGCCCGGCGCAAGTTCAAGAGGGGCGTCTTCGCGCACCGCGGCGGCAAGGTCGAGGCCGGCGGCGGCGGCGCTTTGCTGCTCCGGGAGCGGCAGACCGGCGCCGTGCTCGAGGCGGCGCACGGCGACCTTCACGGCCTGTTGGCTTTCTCTGCTCATACCGTCTCCCCGTCGGTCGCGACATGCTCGCCGATGCGCCGGATCAGCCGTTCGGCGACCTGGTCTTTTCCCATTTCCGGCCAGTCTTCGACACCCGCTTCCGTGACAAGGTGCACGGCGTTCATGTTACCGCCCATCACCCCGCGCGCATGGCCGACATCGTTGGCGACCAGCCAGTCGCAGCCCTTCGCGCGGCGCTTGGCCTTCGCCGCCTTGATGACGTTTTCGGTCTCCGCGGCAAACCCGATCACGAATCCCGGACGGTTCGGGCCTTGCGCGATCGTCTTGAGAATGTCCGGGTTCTGGACAAGGGAGAGTTTCATCTTCTTGGTATCCGCCTGCTTCTTCATCTTCTGGGTGACTTTTTTTTGCGTGCGCCAGTCGGCCACTGCGGCGGCGAAAATCCCGATGTCGGCGGGAAGCGCGGACGTTACCGCATCCAGCATGTCCTCAGCGGATTCGACGTGAATGGTGGTGACGCCTGAGGGGTCGGGAATGTCGACCGGTCCGGTCACCAGCGTCACGCGGGCGCCGCTGCGCGCCGCCGCGGTCGCAATCGCGTGCCCCTGCTTGCCGGAAGAGCGGTTGGCGATATAGCGTACCGGATCGATGGGTTCGCGGGTCGGACCGGACGTGATGATCACGTGCTTCCCGGAAAGCAGGCGCGATCCCGCCGGCTTTGCGATGCGCTCGATTTCGTCCAGGATCTCCGGCACCTCGGCCATGCGCCCGACGCCGGCCTCGTTCGCTTCGGCCATCTCGCCTTCATTGGGACCGACAAGCGCCGCGCCGTCGTCGACCAGCCGTTGCACGTTGCGCCGGGTTGCCGGATGCGCCCACATCTGCGGGTTCATGGCCGGTGCCAGCAGAACGGGTGAATTCGTCGCCAGAAGGACAGCCGTTGCAAGGTCGTCGGCATGGCCATTGGCCAGTTTCGCCATCAGATCGGCGGTCGCGGGCGCAACGACGACGACATCGTTTTCACGCGCGAGCCGGATATGCCCGACGTCGAATTCGGTCCGGGGGTCGAAGAGATCGGTATACGGGGCCGTTCCCGCGATAGCGCCGACCGAAAGCGGGGTTACGAATTCCTGCCCCGCGCGGGTCAGGACCACGCGGACCCCGGCGCCTTTCTCCCGCAGCCGGCGGATGAGATCGAGGCTCTTATACGCCGCGATGCCGCCCGCCACGATGAGCAGGACACGCGGCCCGGCGCCGGCGCCCGGCGGCGTGGCGTCGATTGACGGCGCGCGCTTCAAAAAGTCATTGGGGGTGACGGCGCCCCCGGTGGCGTCCATGATTTTCTCGGCCAGCTCGAAAGACGGCTGTGCGCGGGCGTTCCTGAGGCGGCTGATGGTCGCTTCGGTGGTACCGACGCGCGCCGCGAAATCCCGTGCGGAAAACCCGTTTGACTTGAGCCATGACGCAAGCTTCATGAGCAAAAATTACATCATTCGAAAGAAAATTACTACAGAGGACAAGCCTTGCGTCTCGTGCAATCCTAGAACAGCATCGTGAGAGCGATGACCGCGAGCGACAAGGCGCCGATCCAAAGCGCCACCCGCCCGGTCCGACCCCGCTTTGCCTGTTCTTCGGCGATCCGCGTAATGGTGCTGTCGTCCAGCTTGAGCCCGTCATGGGCCATGTCCGAAAAGGCCTCCGCCGCCGACTCCGCGCGTGAGAGCAGGCGCGGGATCTCGCCGACGAAGTGACCGACCTGTTCGACGCCTTCCGCCGCATCCTGCAGCCGCCCCTCGACGCCGAGGTTCTTCTCGATCCAGCCCGAGACGACGGGCTCGGCGGTCGTCCACATGTTGAGCTGCGGATCGAGCGCGCGGCCAACGCCCTCGACGACGACCATGGTCTTCTGCAGCATCAGGAGCTGTGGCTGGGTCTGCATGTTGAACACCTCGGTGTACTGCAGGAGCTGCCCCAGCAGGTGCGACATGGAGATCTCGTCCGCGGTCCGGTCCATCAGCGGTTCGCCGATGGCACGAAGGGCCTGGGCGAAAAGCTCGACCGACTGGTTGCGCGGCACATAGCCGGCCTCGAAATGCACCTCTGACACGCGCCGGTAGTTGCGGGTGATGAAGCCGTGCAGGATTTCCGCCAGGAAGCGCCGCTCGCGTGGGCTGAGCCGTCCCATGATGCCGAAATCGACGGCCACGATGCGTCCCTGATCGTCGACGAACAGGTTGCCCGGATGCATATCGGCGTGAAAGAAGCCGTCGCGCATCGCATGGCGCAGAAAGGACTGGATAAGGACACGGCCGAGCCGTTTCAGGTCGTGGCCCGTCTTCTTGAGCGCCGCATGGTCGGAAAGCGGCGTGCCGTCGATCCATTCAAGGGTCAGGACCCGCCGCGCGCTCCGCGTCCAGTCGACCGTGGGCACACGGAAGTCCTCGTCATTCGCGGTGTTCTCCGCCATCTCCGAGATCGCCGCGGCCTCGAGACGCAGATCCATCTCGATGGCGACGGATTTTGCCAGCGTATCGACGATCGCGTAGGGGCGCAGGCGCCGGGTTGGCGGATGAAGCCGCTCGATCATGCGCGCGGCCATGTAGTAGCTCTCGAGATCCTTGCGGAACCGGCTTTCGACATGCGGCCTCAGGATCTTCACCGCGACCGTACGGAGCGTCCCGTCCTTGTTCTTGACGGTGGCCTTGTGAACCTGGGCGATCGACGCCGCGGCGACCGGCTCGCCGAAGTCCTCAAACAGTTCCTCCACCGGCTGGCCGAGGCTCTCCTTTACCGCGAGCCGTGCCTCGTTCATCGAGAATGGCGGCAGCTTGTCCTGGAGTTTGGCGAGGTCCTGCGCGATTTCCCGCCCGATTACGTCGTCCCGTGTCGCGAGAAACTGCCCAAGCTTGATGTAGCTCGGACCGAGCGCCGTCAGCGCCGCCGACAGTTTCCGCTCGTTATTGGCGCCGGCGCGCTTTCTGCGCATGGGCGCGGTCATGCGCGCGAACAGCCGCACCGGTTCCGGCAGGTCCGCGTTTTCCGGCACGACCCGTGCACCGTGACGCAGAACGATGAAACCGGCCCGGGACAATCGGGCGATGTTGAAGACCGTGCTGATCATTGCCCCGCCCGCCTGAACGTCAAAGCTTCCATCCCGAGTGGATCGCGGCGATGCCGCCGGTCAGGTCCCGGTATCGAACCTGCTCGAAGCCTGCCCGGCGAATCATCGCGGCAAAGTCCTCCTGGTCGGGAAAATTGCGAATGCTCTCGACCAGGTACTGGTAGGACTCCCGGTCGCCGGCGACGAGGCCGCCGAGCGCGGGGATCGCGTTGAAGGAATACTGTTCGTACAGCGTATCCAGCAGCGGAACGTTGACGTGGGAAAACTCCAGACACAGAAACCTGCCGCCGGGTTTGAGCACGCGGAACGCTTCACTCAGAGCGTCTTCGATGTGTGTCACGTTGCGGATGCCGAATGCGATGGTGTAGGCGTCCGCGCCGCCATCGCAAACCGGCAATGCGCCGGCGTCACCGACAAGAAGCTCAAGCCGCGCCGGGTCCAACGACGCGAAACGGTTTTTTGCCACGCCCAGCATCTCCGCGGAAATGTCGCAGATCGTGCACCGCGCCCCGGCGCCCGCCGTCTCGAGGTAGCGTGCGGCAATGTCGCCGGTCCCTCCGGCCACGTCCAGCAGCTCAAAGGCGCGCGCGTCCCGCGGCGGGGCGAGCCAGGCGATCATGTCGTCCTTCCACAAGCGGTGGAGGCCGCCGGACATCAGGTCGTTCATCAGGTCGTAGCGCCGGGCAACGCGGGAAAACACCTGGTTTACAAGGCGCTGGCGCTCGCCTTCGGCGACCGGCGTAAAGCCAAATTGCTCGCCGTCCTCTGAACCGTTACTTTGCCCCTGCGATCCGCTCATGGGCGGACAATAGCCCAGCGCCCTGCGGCGCGCCATGGCCTGCGTGCGGGGCTGCACTGCAATTGCGAGATACGGTTTACGCGAAAAAATGCCGGAACTTCCCGAAGTTGAGACAGTACGCCGCGGGCTGGAAGGAGCGCTCGTGGGAGCGCGCTTCGCCCGCGTCGAGCAACGCCGGCCGGATCTGCGGTTTCCGTTTCCGGAACAGTTCGTGGAACGACTGTCCGGCCAGCGCATCGAGGCCTTGTCGCGGCGCGCGAAATACCTGCTGGTCCACCTGGAGGGCGGTGAGGTCCTGATCATGCATCTCGGCATGAGCGGGCGGTTCAAGGTCCTGCGCGCCGGGGCGAATGCGCGGAAGCCCGGAGAATTCCTGTACGAGGCCGGGGACGGGTCCCGGCACGACCATGTCCTGTTCGCCATGAGCAACGGCGCGACCGTCATCTACAACGACGCCCGGCGCTTCGGCTTCATGGACCTGGCACGAGCGGACAGGCTGGAGGCGCACAAGCTGATGGCCGGCCTCGGCGTCGAGCCCCTGGGCGCGGACCTCACGCCCGACTATCTCGCGGCGCGCTGCGTCGGCAAGCAAACCAGCCTGAAGGCGGCGTTGCTCGATCAGCGGATCATCGCCGGGTTGGGCAATATCTACGTCTGCGAGGCGCTCTACCGGTCCGGGCTTTCCCCGCGCCGCAAAGCGTCGGTGCTGGCCACCAAGGCCGGACAGGCAACGGTTCGCGCCGAGCGGTTGGTCCCGGAAGTGAAGGCGGTGCTCGAGGAAGCCATCGAAGCCGGCGGCTCGACGCTGCGGGACTATCATGCGCCGGAGGGGGATCTGGGTTACTTCCAGCATGCGTTTGCGGTTTACGGGCGGGAAGGGCTAGAGTGCGCGCGGCCGGGCTGTGGCGGCACCATCCGGCGTATCGTTCAAGGAGGCCGCTCCACGTTTTTCTGTCCGCGCTGTCAGCGCTGAAAAGGGGCGTCGCGCCTCACCATCCGACAACCACGTCAATCCATTCAAACGACCTCATCAATGAAGGAACCGGACCGGTTCGGCGTTCGGTGCCTCGCAACGGGAACATGCAAATGGCCTACGAGCACATCATCGTCAAAACGAAGGGCAAGGTCGGGCTGATCACGCTCAACCGCCCGGACGCGCTGAACGCGCTGAATACCGAGCTCAACATCGAACTGGGCCGGGCGCTGGACAAATTCGAAGCGAAGGGCGAGGTCGGCTGCATCGTCATTACGGGGAGCGAAAAGGCGTTCGCCGCGGGCGCGGACGTCAAGGAGATGCAGCCCAAGACCTATATGGAGGCCTATAAGGAGGACTACATCCACGAGTGGGAGCGGGTGACGCGCTGCCGCCTCCCGGTCATCGCCGCGGTTTCCGGATACGCGCTCGGCGGCGGCTGCGAGCTGGCGATGATGTGCGACTTCATCATCGCGTCGGACACGGCGGTCTTTGGCCAGCCCGAGATCAATCTCGGAATACTGCCCGGCGCCGGCGGCACGCAACGGCTGACACGCCTGGTCGGCAAATCCAAGGCCATGGAAATGTGCTTGACGGGCCGTTTCATGGACGCCGATGAAGCCGAGCGCGCCGGTCTCGTGAGCCGCGTCGTGCCCGCGGACAAGCTGCTCGATGAAGCGCTGAAAACCGCGGAGAAAATCGCCGGCTTCTCGCGGCCGGCGGTGTTCATGGTCAAGGAATCGGTCGAGCGTGCCTACGAGACTACGCTCGCGGAGGGCATCCGGTTCGAGCGGCGCCTGTTCCATTCGACCTTCGCCATGGCGGATCAGAAAGAGGGCATGCAGGCGTTCATCGAGAAACGCAGTCCGGCGTTCAAGAACAGGTAGGACGGTTGTCCGGGAATTGCGCAGGATAATTGCCCGCGGAGAAAGTTGACCCGCCCCGGACGCGGCAGTATACACGTGCGCAAATTGCCCACGCAGCGTCGGCCGAGACGATCTTCGGCTCCTCGGGCTCCAGGTCTCAAAGACAAGGTTATCGAAGCAATGGCGAATACGAAGTCCGCGAAGAAGGCGGTACGCAAGATTGCACGGCGTACGGATGTCAACGGCGCACGGCGCAGCCGCATGCGGACCTATGTCCGCAAGGTCGAGGAAGCGATCGAAGCCGGAGACAAGAAAGCAGCGGAAGAAGCCTTCAGGCTGGCGCAGCCCGAAGTAATACGGGCGGCGCAGAAGCGCGTGCTGCACAAGAACACCGCCTCACGGCGGCTGTCCCGGCTGTCGGCGCGCGTCAAGGCCCTCGGGGCCTGACCGGCCCACCGCAGATTTTTTTCAATATTTTTCCAAACCTGTTGCAGTAAGGTAACAGCGGGACGACTGTTGTGTGACAGCAACGCGTCGTGTCCCGTGACTCAGCGCCAAATCAACTATTATTCAACGGCTTAACAGGGCCGAGCTGCGGGAAAATCGGCAATTCTCTTTGGCCAAAAAGCGCACCACATGCGCATTTTCCACAACGGTATCCGACATGCGGACGGCGGATTCCATCTTGAATCTCAGGTGCTTGAGTTTCGCACGGCGGGAAGCCGCAGGGAGGCTTCAACTGACGCTGGAAAATGCCAAGATTTGCGTGCCCGATCCGCCAAAACCTGTTGCGCCTCGGGCGGCGGCTGTGTTATCAAATAGTCATCCGAACGGGGATGATCCCCTCCTAACATAGTATAGTTAAGTATTCGCTGGCACCTGCCAAGCATTAAAAGAGTATTGTCTCGAGTAAGAGTTTCTCAGTCAGAGGGCCGCTGTATTGTAAGAGTGTTGTAGCAAACTTCCGTTCTTGACAAGGAGGACAGCATCGCGCGGAGGCTTCACTTGAAAGGCGTGATGGGTCTGATAACGCGGGTTTTACGGGGTCCAGTTGCTCGTGAGTGTTAAACGGGGGCTCAAGTGACTGAGGGTGATGCGCAGGAAGGCGTCGATGACGTCGATGTAAAGGAGGTTTGGGAGCGACTGAGGCAGGATCCGAGCGCTGTTCTGATCGATGTCAGGACACAGGCCGAATGGGCTTTTGTTGGAATGCCGGATCTTTCGTCACTGGGCAGGGAACTGGTTTGCATTGAATGGCAGCAATTCCCGGCCGGGCAGTTGAACCCGTCCTTTACGAGCCAGTTGCAGTCCGAACTTGCCGCGAGGGGGGCGAGCCAGGACACCGAACTTTTTTTCATCTGCCGTTCGGGACACCGGAGTCTCCATTCTGCGGAGGCGATGGCGAAGACGGGATATCGTGCGTGCCACAACGTTGCAGGCGGTTTTGAGGGGCCGCTTGACAATGAGGGACACAGGGGTTCCGTCTCGGGCTGGAAAGCAGCCGGTCTCCCGTGGATCCAGCGTTAGCGGGATCTCAAGTGGCCGCAGATGCCGAACAGCCCCACATGAACGAGCGGGTCCTGCCGGGCCGTCCTTCCGACGGAAACCGCAGGGTCAGAGAGATAACGGTCTGGCGCGGCGGCCTGACCAAGGGTGTGCGGTGACGTACGCCTTGGATGTGACGTGCCGCCGATCGCGGCAGATAACGTTGCGGGGCACACAGGTGGAAAAAAAAGAAAACGAGAAGGATTCGAGGACCCTCCAGAAGAAATGGGACCGCACGAAAAGCAGGTTACGCGCCGAGCTCGGAGAGGACATTTTCAAGAGCTGGTTCGCACGGGTCAAACTTGAAGGAATCAAGGACGCGACGGCGCATTTCTCCGTACCGACGCCGTTCCTGAAAAAGTGGCTGCGCTCGCACTACAACGACCGGCTGCTGGATTGCTGCAATGCGGAGTTTTCCGAGGTCAAGCAGATCGAATTCCGCGTCCGCCGCCCACACGATTCGAGCGAGACCACCATACAACAGGACCAGCCTTGCCCGTCGGACGGCGCGGAGACGGTGACTATTCGCAACGTGGGTGTCGACCCCGGCGCAAATGGCGGAGATGTCGCAACCGGATACCGGGACTTTGAGGGATCGCCCCTCGACCGGCGACTGACGTTTGACGGGTTCGTCGTCGGATCGTCCAACCGTCTGGTTCATGCGGCCGCGACCGAGATCGCGGAATGCGTCGGCCAGTCACAGATGCGCTACAACCCCTTGTTCATCCACGGTTCGGTCGGGCACGGAAAGACCCATCTGCTGAACGCCATCGCCTGGCAGGCCCGCTCGCGCCAACCGCATGCGCAGGTGCTGTACCTGACGGCGGAGTGGTTCATGTCGCGCTTCGTGCAGGCCCTCAAGTCCAAGGCCGCGGTTGCCTTCAAGGAGAGTCTGCGCGGGATCGACCTGCTGTTGATCGACGATATGGAGTTCCTCCAGGGGCCGGTGATCCAGCAGGAGTTCTGCCACGCACTGAATTCGCTGATCGATGGCGGGCGGCAGATTGTCGTCGCCGCCGACCGGGCGCCGGCGAAGCTCGAGCGGCTCGATGCGCGCATGCGCTCGCGGCTGGCCGGCGGTCTGGTTGCCGAGGTCGGCACCATGGACGGCGACCTGCGCCGGAAGATCCTCGAAAAGTGTATTGCCGACGAACAGCGCGAAGACCCGAGTTTCATTGTTCCCGACACGGTGATCGAATTTCTCGCCACGCGGCTGACCGAAGGCGGGCGGGAACTCGAAGGCGCGATCATCCGCGTGCGGGCGGTCTACCGGCTGACGGCGGAACCGATCACCATCGAGCGGGCCGAGTACATCGTGCGCGACCTGATGAGCACGTCGGAGCCCAAGCGGATCAAGATCGACGACATCCTGAAGATCGTGTCGAAGCACTTTGGCGTCAATCGATCCGATCTCCTGTCAAACCGTCGCAACCGCTCCGTCGTCCGGCCGCGGCAGATCGGCATGTATCTGGCGAAAAAGCTCACCTCCCGCTCGCTTCCGGAAATCGGGCGGCGGTTCGGCAATCGGGATCACACGACGGTGCTGCACGCGATTCGCAAGGTCGAGCAGCTCATGGCGGACGATTCGGGCTTGAAGGAAGAGGTGGAACTCCTCAAACGGATGCTGAGGGACTAGGGGGAACCTAGCGGGCCGAAGGCGCGGGCTGCCGCCCCGGTTCACGAGGGGGAGGGCCACGCCGGCAAACGGCACTTGTCAAGCGGGTGCGCCCGCGTCACTTTTCAACCGGGGGCGGGTTGATTCTTCCTTTCAGACCCTGAAAATCCGGTATGTGCTTGTTTCTCAGGCGCTTCGCCGCCATTCTGCACCCGACCCGTCTGCGGACATCCGAACCGCGCGTAACAGGGAACATGCATTTATGCGGTTGATCATTGAGAGAAATGCCTTGCTGAAGGCGCTCAGCCACGTCACCAGCGTGGTCGAGCGGCGCAACACGATTCCGATTCTGTCCAACGTCCTGGTGAACGCGACCGGCAAGTCCGTCAAGCTCACCGCGACGGATCTCGATATCGAGGTGGTGGAAACCGCACCCGCCGACGTGGCCCAGGACGGCGCCACCACCGTTTCGGCGCACATGATCTACGACATCGTGCGCAAGCTCGCCGATGGCGCGCAGGTGGAGCTTGCCCTCGGGCCGGACGAAGGGCGCATGGCCCTGACTTCCGGTCCGGCCAAGTTCGCCCTGCAGGTCCTGCCGCCCAACGACTTTCCCGACCTGAGCGCCAGCGATATGAGCCATGCCTTCGAGATTCCGGCGGCGCACCTGAAACGGCTGATCGACAAGACGCGCTTCGCGATTTCGACCGAGGAGACGCGGTATTATCTCAACGGCATCTACCTGCACACGGCGGAAACGGACGGGCAGGAGATCCTGCGCGCGGTGGCTACGGACGGGCACCGTCTTGCCCAGATCGAGGTGGATCTGCCGAAGGGCGCGGAGGGCATGCCCGGCATCATCGTGCCGCGAAAGACCGTGCTCGAGGTCTACAAGCTGCTCGAGGATACGGACGATCCGGTCAAGGTCGAGCTTTCCGCCTCCAAGATCCGGTTCTCCTTCGGTGACATCGTCCTGACCTCGCAACTCATTGACGGGACGTTTCCCGACTACGGACGGGTCATTCCGCACGGGAACGACAAGATCCTGCACATTCCCAGCGCGTCGTTTGCCGAGGCGGTGGACCGGGTCTCGACGCTCTCGAGCGACAAAGGACGCGCCGTCAAACTCAGGATGGGCGAGGGCAAGCTCACCCTGTCCGTCAACAATCCCGACAGTGGGAGTGCGACCGAAGAGCTCACGGCCGACTATGACGCCGATGATCTCGAGATCGGGTTCAATGCCCGTTATCTGCTCGACATCACCAGCCAGCTTGAAAGCGATGATGCGGAATTCCTGCTGTCGGATCCCGGCTCGCCCACCATCGTACGCGACAGCAGCGACACGGCCGCGCTCTACGTGCTCATGCCCATGCGCGTCTAGGATGGTCGCAACCGCCGGCGGACGCACATGTCATGACCTCCCAGGTCGAACCCAACGTCACCGCCGCGCCGCGCAGGCTGTGGATCGAACGCCTGCGCGCCACCGATTTCCGCAATTACGACGCACTTTCCGTCGAGCTGGACCCGCGCCCGGTCGTATTGGCGGGCCCCAACGGGGCCGGCAAGACCAATCTGCTCGAAGCGGTGTCCCTGCTTGCGCCGGGCCGCGGCCTCGGACGCGCGCAATTCACCGAGATGATCCGGCATGGTGCAGAGGGCTGGGCGGTGAACGCGAAACTGCACTGCGCACACGGCGAGGTCGACATCGGCACAGGGTACCGGGGCGATGCCGGCACCACGGCGCGCACGGTTCGCATCAACGGCGAGACGGCGCGCAGCGCCGGCGTGCTCGGGGACTATACCCGGACAATCTGGCTGACGCCGGCGATGGACGGTCTGTTCACCGGGCCCGCCGGCGAGCGCCGACGGTTTCTTGACCGGCTGATCCAGAGCCTGGACACCGGCTACCGCGCCAATCTCTCGCGGTTCGAACGGGCCATGCGCCAGCGCAACAGGCTTCTGGAAGATGGTGAAGCGTTATCGGCGCGCTACGAAGGTTTCGAAATGCAGCTCGCGGAAGCCGGCACGGCGGTCGCCGCGAGCAGACTCGACACGGTGACGCGCCTGGCGCGCCTATGCGACGGATCGGCCAAACGCGCCGATGCCGCGCCGTTTCCATGGGCAGACCTGGCGCTTGAGGGACTGCTGGAGGCGCGCTTGCTGAGCGACGCGGCGGTCGACGTTGAGGACTTCTATCTCGAGGCGCTCGCCCGCGGGCGCGAACGCGACCGCGCCGCGCGGCGTACGCTCGAGGGACCGCATCGTTCCGATCTGATCGTGGGGCACGGGCCCAAGGCAGCGCCGGCGCGGGGGTGCTCGACCGGAGAGCAGAAATCCCTGCTGATCGGCCTTGTCCTGGCGCATGCGGAACTGGTCAAACAGCAAAGCGACGGATACGCGCCCCTCATTCTTCTAGACGAGATCGTCGCGCACCTGGATGAGGTGCGCCGGGAGGGGCTTTTTCACGAAATCGACCGCCTTGAAGCACAGGCGTGGATGACCGGGACGGACGCCGCGCACTTCGCCCCGATGGGCGCGCGCGCGCAGCATTTCCGCGTCGAGAATGGTGGTGTTTCCGCGTGAAACAAGGTATTGTGAATCATCGATTTTTCACCGAAATATGATGGGATGAACCATGGCGAAATCGCCTGCTAAAAAAGGCGACGGCAACGGCGAGTATGGCGCGGAATCCATCAAGGTCCTCAAGGGACTCGACGCGGTTCGCAAGCGCCCCGGCATGTATATCGGCGACACCGACGACGGGTCCGGTCTGCACCATATGGTCTATGAGGTGGTGGACAATGCCATCGACGAGGCGCTGGCCGGATATTGCGATCAGGTGGACATCACCCTGAACGCCGACGGGTCGGTGACGGTGGTTGACAATGGCCGCGGCATCCCGGTCGAGACCCACGCGGAAGAGGGCGTGTCGGCGGCGCAGGTCATCATGACCCAGCTCCATGCCGGCGGAAAGTTCGACCAGAACTCCTACAAGGTTTCAGGCGGTCTGCACGGCGTCGGCGTTTCGGTGGTCAACGCGCTTTCCACGTGGCTCAAGCTGACGATCTGGCGCGATGGAAACGAGCATTTTCTCGTATTCAAGGACGGCGAGCCCGAGGGCGACCTGGCCATCAAGGGCGACGCACCGGACAGCAAGACCGGCACCCAGGTCACGTTCCTCCCCTCGGACGAGACGTTCAGCATGACCGAGTTCGATTATGCGACGCTCGAACATCGCCTGCGCGAACTCGCGTTCCTCAACTCCGGCGTCAGGATTGTGCTCACCGACGATCGCGGCGTGGAGAGCAAGACGGAAGAAATGGCCTATGAAGGGGGCCTAGAGGCCTTCGTTCAATATCTCGACCGCAACCGTCAGGCGCTGATCGGGTCTCCCATCGCGATCAAGACGGAGCGGGAGGGAATCAGCGTCGAAGCCGCCATGTGGTGGAACGACAGCTACCATGAGAATGTCCTCTGCTTCACCAACAACATCCCGCAGCGCGACGGCGGCACGCATCTGGCGGGCTTCCGCGCGGCGCTGACGCGCACGGTGAACACCTATGCGGGCCAGAGCGGTATCGCGAAGAAGGAAAAGGTGTCGCTGACCGGCGACGATGCGCGCGAAGGGCTGACCTGCGTGTTGTCGGTCAAGGTTCCGGATCCCAAGTTCTCCTCCCAGACCAAGGACAAGCTCGTCTCCTCGGAAGTGAAACCGATCGTCGAGGGCGCCATGGGCGAGGCCCTGTCGCAGTGGTTTGAGGAAAACCCGTCCGACGCCAGGAGTATTCTGCAGAAGATCGTCGAAGCGGCGGCGGCGCGCGAGGCGGCGCGCAAGGCGCGCGAGCTGACGCGGCGCAAGGGCGCGCTCGACGTCGCCAGCCTGCCCGGCAAGCTGGCCGATTGCCAGGAGCGCGATCCGTCGAAGTGCGAGCTGTTCCTGGTCGAGGGCGACAGCGCCGGCGGGTCGGCGAAACAGGCGCGCAACCGAGAGTTTCAGGCGGTGCTTCCCTTGAGGGGCAAGATCCTCAATGTGGAGCGGGCGCGGTTCGACAAGATGCTGTCCTCGCAGGAGATCGGCACCCTCATCACGGCGCTCGGCACCGGCATCGGGCGTGACGACTTCGACATCGAAAAGCTGCGGTACCACAAGGTGATCATCATGACGGACGCCGATGTGGATGGGGCGCATATCCGCACCCTGCTGCTGACCTTCTTCTACCGGCAGATGCCGGAGCTGGTGGAGCGCGGCCACCTCTATATCGCGCAGCCGCCGCTCTACAAGGTCAAGCGGGGACAGTCGGAGGCCTATCTGAAGAACGAGCCGGCGTTACAGGATTTCCTGATCGATTCGGGGCTGGAGGACGCGGTCCTGGTGACCGGCGAGCGCGCCGAGCGCGCCGGAAACGATCTCCGCGACGTGGTCGAGAAGGCGCGCAAGGTGGTGGCCATCCTCGAGGGGCTGCACAGCCGGTATCCGCGGTTCGTCATCGAACAGACGGCAATTGCCGGTGCGCTCAACCCGGAGGTTCTTGAAGATCGCGAACAGGCGCAGGCGGCGGCCGATTACATCGCCAAGCGTCTCGATGTCTTGTCCGAGGAGACCGAGCGCGGCTGGACCGGCGAGGCCATGGATGAGGGCGGTTTGCGGTTCATGCGCGAGCTGCGGGGCGTCAAGGAGGCGCATCTGATCGACGGACCGTTCATCGCATCGGCCAATGCGCTCAAGCTCGACGGGTTCGCCGTCCACCTGCAGGAGGTCTATGCCAGGCCGGCGGCGCTCAGGCGGAAGGATACCGAAACGCCCGTATACGGGCCGACGGACCTGCTCAATGCCGTGTTCGATGCGGGCCGCAAGGGCATCAGCATGCAGCGCTACAAGGGGCTGGGGGAAATGAACCCCGAACAGCTCTGGGAGACGACGCTGGATGTGGAGACCCGCACCATGCTGCAGGTGAAGGTCGGTGAGCTGGACGAAGCCAACGAGATCTTCTCGTCCCTCATGGGCGACGTTGTCGAGCCACGCCGCGAGTTCATCCAGACCAATGCCCTCGACGTGGCCAATCTCGACATTTGATCGTTTGAAGCCGACGCCAACGCTTCACATCTCTCAATCGTCATGCCCGGACGTGTTCCGGGCATCCATTCCGTGACCTGACGGCTTAGACGGCGGTGGCAGTCAAACCGCCCCGGGTTGACCTGTTCGATAGGATTGTTTTCCCATCGTTGGCGCTATGGAATGGACTCCGAAACATGTCCGGGGGTGACAAAGCCGGGACACTCGTCTTGCTATGAGCCGAAATCTTGCAAGAGGTCGGAAACCAAGTCCGGCAAGCAGTTACATCGGGAATTCTGTTTCTGGTTCAAAGACAAACAAAACGGCGAGGCCTGATGCAGATGCCTCGCCGTTGAAGGACATGTCTGTGCTGGCTCAGCCCTTTATCTGTCGCCCCTTTCCAGCCTCGCGCGGTCCTAGCCGGTGAACATCCCGCTGTAGTAGGCGATCAATGTGACGACAACGATCGCCGCGACGATGGACCCGGTCCAGATGAGCGCGCGCGATTCAGGAGATTGTGTAGCCATACCAGCCTCCATGACATGCGCAGGCCAACTTGGACGCGGTGTGACCCGCGACTTTCGAGAAAACCGCAAGTCAGAACGTGTGAACGACTTGGAGTCAGTATACGACTTTCGTCTAGTATTGAAAACCAGCCTGATGCCGTCAGCCCATCTCCACGGGCGTACGGTCCAGGCACGCATCGAAGTGCACGATGGTGCTGTCGCCATCCATGAGAACGACACCGTACATGGGCGGCTCGACGCTGTAGGACCCGCCGACGCTCTCGCTCACCAGCGGCACCTGATGGTTAAGGCCGGGCAACGCGGTGCAGGGGATACCGCGCCAAGTGACCATGGCCGCGCGGTGAACGTGTCCGAAAAAGATATGCCGGACGTCGCCATGGGCCGACAGCACTTGCGCGAACTTCTCCGGGTCCTCGAGCTTGATGCGGTCCATATACGGCAAACCGACGTCGAATGGCGGGTGGTGCATGAAAATCCAGACCGGCCGGTCCTGCGCCTGCTCGAGCTGTCCGGCGAGCCAGTCCCGGCGCTTCTCGCAGTATTGCCCTTCCGAGACAGGGCCTTTGACAGTATCGAGAAACAGACACATGCCCTGGTCCGTGTCGAGTCCGCTCTGAACGAACCCATGTGCATCGCGCGCCGCCGCGGGAAACGCTTCAAGAAAGGCGTCGCGGTTGTCATGGTTGCCGATCATGAGAACCGTCTTGAGCGGGAACGCGTCGAGCCGTTCGCTCAGCCACGCATAGGCGGCGGGCACGCCCTTGTCGGTGAGATCGCCCGTCATGACGCAGAACGCGGCGTCGCCATGCCACCGCGCGATGTCGTTGAGACAGCGGTCGAGCCTGTCATGGGCGTCGAGACCCCACAGATCCTCGCCCGGCGGCGGGAGATGGAAGTCAGTGATATGGATGATCTTCACGTGGGGACCGTTTCGTTATGCGGCGTCTTCTATCCACGCGACGGCGCGGATCGGGCTGCCGGTCCCGCCCTTGATCCGCAGCGGAAAGCCGATGAAACGAAAGCGGCCCTTTCCCACCAGCTTGTCGAGATTCACCAGACCCTCGATGTGGGTGAAGCCCATGTCGCGGCACACATTGTGGACTTCGTAGTTGGTCTTGCCGGGACGACCGGGACTGATCGCCTCCACGCCGAACATGCGGATGCCCTTGGCGCCGAGCCACTCAGCGGACTCTTTCGTGAGGCCCTGGAAATCGGTGATGAAGGCGTCGGTTCCGAGCGTCTCGTCGGCAAACCCGGTGTAAAGCAACACCGTATCGCCGGCCTGGATCGTCACGCCAGCGGCCGCCTCGGCCGCTTCCAGGTCTTCGATGGTGATGTCCGACTTGAGCGGTTTGTGGGACAGATCGAGGCAAACGGCCTCGGTGAAAAACTCCTCCAGCGGAACCTCATCGATGCCCGCTGCCTTCGAATCCGGATTGAAGTGGCGCGGCGCGTCCACATGGGTGCCCGTATGGTCGCCCATGGAGATGTGCATCGTCGCGGACGAATATTTCAGTCCGAACGTCTCGCGCTTGTCGTCGTGTCTGCCGAACTCGGTGATAATGACCGGCGGGTGGGTTGGAAATCCCTGCATGCGGTGCGTGATTTCGCGCGAAAGGTCGATCAGTGTCATGACGTCATGTTCCCGGATTTCTGGCGGCGGATGGGCCTTCATATTGGCATTCTTTTTCGGCTCTTGGAACGGTCCGGGCTTTAACCCGGCCTTAAAGCCGCGCGCCTTATTTTTTGGATACGAATTCGGGGCGGGCTGAATTCCGAGCTTTGATGGACTCGGCTCCGCTTGGCGTTGCGGAGGATTTGAGTGTTGCGTACCCGCAAAACACGCAAGCGGGCCAAGGGACGGACGCCCGGGCGTCCGTCCAAGGCCGGCGCAGGTCGTCGTCCGGCGCGGCGCAAGCGATCCGCCAAATCCCGGTCGACCATCGGTCGCCTCGTCTACTGGGGCAGCGTCATGGGCGTATGGGCGCTGATCGCGCTTGGCGGCGTGCTCGGCTACGTCACCCTGACCATGCCGGCCGACGTGATGGACAACATCAAGCGCCGGCCGCCCAACGTCACGCTGGTCGGCAGCGACGGCACGATGCTGGCGGAACGCGGGCTGCGCCGCGGCTATATTCGTCTCAAGCACATGCCGCGCCATCTCGTGGACGCGGTTCTTGCGACCGAGGACCGCCGTTTCCGGGCGCATTTCGGTGTCGATCCGATCGGTCTGACCCGCGCCATGTACAAGAACGTCCAGGCCGGGGCCGTTGTCGAGGGCGGCAGCACGATCACCCAGCAGCTCGCGAAGAACCTGTTTCTGACCCCGGAGCGCACGATCACGCGAAAAATGCAGGAAGTGGTCCTCGCGATCTGGCTCGAGGTTTATCTCAGCAAGGACGAAATCCTCGAATCCTATCTCAACAGGGTCTATTTCGGCGCCGGGACACATGGGGTCGAGGCGGCCGCGAAACGCTATTTCGGCAAGTCGGCACGGAAGGTGACGATCGCCGAGGCGGCGTTGCTTGCCGGTCTGCTCAAGGCGCCGTCGAGATATGCCCCGACGCGGAACCCGCGCCTTGCGGAGCAGCGCGCCTCCGTCGTCATCGCCAACATGGTGGATGCGGGCCTGCTCACCTCCGCACAGGCTATGGCGGCGATTTCCGCGCCGGCCCAGGTGCGCAATCCGAGCGGCATCACCGGGTACGAGTATGCGGCGGACTGGGTCGTCGACATCCTGCCGCGGCTGCTGGGTGCGGAGCACCGTTCGGACGTGATTGTCGAGACCACCATCGATCCCGTCCTCCAGCGCGAGACGCAGCGCACGGTCAGCGCAACACTCGCGGCACACGGGAAACGGGTGAACGCGAAGCAGGCCGCGGCGCTCGTTCTCGATGCACGCGGCGGCGTGAAGGCGCTTGTCGGCGGCAGGTCGTACCGGGAAAGCCAGTACAACAGGGTCATCAGGTCACGGCGCCAGCCGGGATCGGCGTTCAAGCCGTTTGTCTATCTCGCGGCGCTGGAATCCGGCCTGACGCCGAACACGCTCGTCAAGGACGCGCCCCTCAACATCAATGGTTGGCGGCCGAGGAACTACAAGAACGAGTATCGCGGCCCGATCACCATTCGCGAGGGTCTTGCGGACTCGGTGAACACGGTCGCGGTGCGCCTGACGATGGAAGCGGGACGCTGGCGTGTGGTCCGGACGGCTCGGCGCCTCGGCATCGAATCGGACATCCAGAAGAACCTCTCCATCGCGCTCGGGACGTCCGAGGTCACGCTTCTCGAGCTCGTATCGGCCTATGCGCCGTTCGCGAACGGCGGCTACATCGCGACGCCGCATATCGTCAATCGCATTCGGACGTCGAACGGCAAGGTGCTCTATCAGCGCCGCACCACCGGGCGTCCGCGCGCCGTCGCGCTTCGCTATGTGGCGGCGATGAACGACATGATGAGCGCGACGATGATCTCGGGCACCGCACGGCGCGCGGCGCTTCCCGACCGGCCCGCCGGCGGCAAGACGGGCACGACCCAGAATTTCCGCGACGCGTGGTTCATCGGCTACACGGCGCACTATGTCGGTGGCGTCTGGATCGGCAATGACGACGGCAAGCCGATGAAGCGGGTCACCGGCGGGACACTGCCGGCGAGCATGTGGAAAGAGATCATGCTGACCGCGCACCGGGACAAACGGGCCGCCGCGCTTCCCGGCGGAAGGGCGCCTGCGCTTGCCGACTCCCGCGTGCCGACGGACCGGCAACGGCAGAACAAGCGTTCCTTCTTCGATCGCGTTCTGGGTGTCTTTTCGCCCAATAGTTAGAGCCCTTTCCACCAGAATGGCTCCGATCTGATGGAAAGGGCTCTAGGCGTTTTCAGCAGCTAAGCGCTTTCAGCACCGTAACGGTGAAGTTGCCCGCCATTCTTCCGCAACCAGGCTTTGGCGCGGTCCATCTGCGGACACACGTCGCGAACGTGCGCCCAGAAGCGGTCGCTGTGGTTCATCTCGCGCAGATGCGCCACTTCGTGTGCCGCGAGATAATCGAGCACGTCCTCGGGCGCCAGAATCAGCCGCCAGGAAAAGGACAGGACACCGCCCGCGGAGCATGAGCCCCATCGGCTCGTCTGATCGCGCACGGTGATGCGCTTGGGGCGGACCCGCAGAGCTGCAGCGTGCACGGCGCATCTGTCCGAGAGATCGGCCCGCGCCTCCCGCTTGAGCCAGTCCTTCAGACGGCGTGGCGCGTGTTCGGTCGCGCCGGATACATGAATGTTCGGCAGATCGAACGGCGCGGTCACATCGCCTTCCTCGATCCATACCGCACCTCGCCGTTTGACCTCGGGCAGGAGGCGCAGCACATGATCCCGGCCGCGCAGCGGCAGGGTCACGCCGTCCGTGAACGGCACCGGTGCGGGCATGGCGGCCAGCCGTTTCTGCAACCACTCGAAGTGCTTTGCCAGGAACCGGCCCGCTTCGTCGAGCGTCGTGTGCCGCGGAACGGTCAGCACGGCGCCCCGTTTCGCCTCGTTGACGCTCAGCGAAATACGCCGCGCCCGCGGGCTGCGGCGCACAAGCACCGGCTCGTCAAGGCCGGCGGCCTTCATCTGAAAGGTCTCGGATTTCGGTTTCAGCGAGGAGAGCATGTCCGGGCTGGTCCGTACGGCAACGCGAATCAGCGCAATCGCGCTGACATTAGCATGGCGGACGTTAACAGAGTTGCGGTGCGCTCAGGATGACACCATGCGCAGCGATCGCACGGTGCGGGTCACGATGCCGGGTTCGCGGTGATGGGTCGCAATAAAGTCGGAAATGCGCGGTGCGATCTCCGAGCGGAAACGCGACCCGTTGAACACGCCGTAGTGTCCGACCCCTTTCTGCAGGTAGTGCACACGTTTCGATTCGGCCAGGCTGCTGCAGAGCTTGTGTGCCGCCTCGGTCTGGCCGACGCCGGAAATATCGTCCTTCTCGCCTTCCACGGTCATCAGCGGCGTACGCTTGATCTTGGACGGGTCTACGGGTCGGCCCCGATGGGTCATCTCGCCCTTGGGCAGGGCATGCCGCATGAAAACCGTTTCCACGGTCTGCAGGTAGAAGGCCCCGTCCAGGTCCATCACCGCGAGGTACTCGTCATAGAAGTCACGGTGCTTGTCGGCGGAGTCTCCATCGCCCTCGACCAGGTGGCGGAACAGCTCCTTGTGGGCGTCCATGTGCCGGTCGAGGTTCATGGTCATGAAACCGGTGAGTTGCAGGAAGCCGGGATAGACCGGCCGCATGAAACCCGGATGCGGCCAGGGCACCTGCATGATGACGTTGGACCGGAACCAGTCGATGCTGCGGTGTTCGGCCAGCGAGTTGACCGCGGTCGGATTGACGCGCGTGTCGATCGGGCCGCCCATCAGCGTCATTGACTGCGGCACGTGGGGACTGCCGTCGGCTTCCAGCAGGGCGACCGCCGCGAGGACCGGCACCGAGGGCTGGCAAACGGCGATGACGTGAACGTTGCCCCGGAGAACGCGGAGCATGTCGATCACATAGTCGATGTAATCGTCCAGATCGAACGTCCCCTTGACGAGGGGGACCATGCGCGCATCCGCCCAATCGGTGATGAACACATCGTGGCGCGGCAGCATCGCCTCCACCGTGCCGCGCAACAGGGTTGCGTAATGGCCGGAGAGCGGCGCCACGATCAGCACAGGGGCGTTGTCGCCACGATGCCCTTGCGGCATCTCCCTGCGGAAATGGCGCAGCTCACAGAACGGCCGGCGCCATACGACCTCTTCCCTGACACGGATCCTCTGCCCGCCGACCTCGGTCGAGAAGATGCCGAAATGGGGCTTGGTATAGCGGCGGGTGGTGCGTTCGAACAGCTCGCACGCGGCGACGACAGACCGGCCGAACGGCGTATGGGAGACCGGGTTCAGCGGATTTCGAAATGCGAGCGCCGTGATGTCGGAGACGGCGCGAACCGGGGCCATTGCGGCATGGTTCATTTCGTAAAGGTGATAAAGCGGCAAGTGACGATCGTCCCTTCGAGGTGCACATGCCCGCGAGCGATATTCTGCCGCGCCGAGCTATGTTGCAGCGCAGCATAGTGTGTTCGGGAGGCGAGTCAAGCAACCCGAAGGTCTATGTGCGGTGTACGATGGCCGGTGCCGGACCGGCCGTCACAGGAATTTCCTGATCCCGTCCGCCATCTTTTCGGGACCTGTGCCATAGGCGAAGTGCGCCAGATATTGCCCATCCGGGCTCATGAGATAGACGATGCTGGAGTGGTCCATCAAATAGTCAGTGGCGCTCTCGCTTTTCGACTTCGCGTAGTACACGCGATACGCCTTGGCCGCCTCGCGGATTTCCTCCGGGCTGCCGGTCAGGCCGATAAGCTGAGGATGGAAATTCTCGACATAGCTCTTCATCTGCTCCGCCGTGTCGCGTTCCGGATCGATGGTGATGAAGATCGGCGTTACGTCCTTCGCCTTGTCGCCGAGAGCATCGAGGGCGGCGGACATGACCTGCAACTCGGCCGGGCAGATATCGGGGCAATAGGTGTATCCGAAAAAGATGAGCTTGTGCTTGCCCGCAAAGTCCATCTCGGTCACGCGACGCCCGTTGTGATCCGTCAGGTTGAACGGCCCGCCAATGAGCACCTTTCCGGTGGCGATCTGGGGCTGCGGGGCCTGCGCGGTATTGAGGGCGAAGAACCCGAGGGCGACCGCGCCGCCGAGCAAAAACGCCGCGGCAATGAGTGTGATAAAACGTGGTGACATGTGAACGGCTTTCGCCTCCTCAAGCGAATTTCAACTTGCGCCTATCGGTGCGCACTTCCGCACGGCGGTCAACCCACCTCGCGGAACTGTGACAGCGGCGAATTGTCGTCCGGATCAAACGTGTTGCGACCTTTCATGAGGTATTTTGCCGCGACGCCCGGCTTGATAAACTCCTGTCAGGTCTTGTATTTCGGCACGAACAGCCAAGTCTGAATCGAACCTGCAATGCCCCCTGTCGCGCAAATAGCGCCGGATGAGAATACCAGCCGCCTCCGCCTGCGAACGATCGTTCGCCTGAGATGGATCGCCGTTGCCGGCCAGGCGGTGACCGTCGCCCTGGTCTACTTTGTCCTTGGTTTCGACCTGCCGATCGGCCTCTGCGCGGCCGTCATTGCCCTTTCTGCGTGGCTGAACATCTTTCTGCGGACGCGGTTTTCGGGCCGGTTGTGGCTCCGGAGCGAACACGCCACGGCGATGCTGGCATACGACATTCTGCAACTCGCCGCGCTTCTCTATCTGACCGGTGGATTGCAGAACCCGTTCGCGTTTCTCATGGTCGCTCCGGTCACGGTTTCGGCATCGAAACAACCGCTTCGCCACACGCTCGGCCTGGGCGTGCTGGTCGTTTCGTGCACCACGCTGCTGGCCTTCTTCCACTGGCCGTTGCCCTGGTACGCCGGACAGACGCTTGAACTTCCGCTGACTTATGTCGGCGGCGTATGGGCGGCGCTGGTCTCCGGGGTGATCTTCTTTGCGCTCTATGCGCAGCGTATTGCCAAGGAGGCGCGGCAGATGTCCGACGCGCTGGCGGCGACGGAGGCGGTCTTGATGCGCGAGCAGAGCATGTCCGCGCTCGACGGTCTGGCCGCGGCCGCGGCACACGAGCTCGGCACGCCGCTGTCGACGATTGCGGTCGTCGCGAAGGAACTGCAGCGCGAGCTTCCGAAGGACAGTCCGCACCGCGAAGACCTGGCGCTGCTCAAGACCCAGACGGACCGCTGCCGGGATATCCTCGCCAAGCTGTCCGCCGGTTCGGAAGAACCCGATACGGTTCTCTCACGCATGCCCATCAGCCAGCTTCTCGAGGAAGCGACCGAGCCGCATCGGGTCTTCGACATCGACATCGATATCGAGTCGGGCCCGGCTCCGGATGCGGAGCTGGACAAGGCGGACCGGGCGGAACCGGTCGGCGCGCGCAATCCGGCAATTCTCTACGGATTGGGCAACCTCATCGAAAACGCCGCCGACTTCGCGAAGTCCCGCGTGGACGTCCGCGCCGAATGGGGGCACGACACGGTCTCGATCACCGTTGCCGACGACGGGCCGGGCATCCCCGCCGCGATCCGCGACAGGCTCGGAGAACCTTATGTCACGACACGCGGGACGAGCGAAACGAAGGCCGAGCAACAGAATGGAGAGAGCCACGGCATGGGTTTGGGTTTCTTTATCGCGAAAACCCTTTTGGAGCGGTCCGGGGCGCGGCTGGAATTCTCGAACCGGACGCCGCCGGAGCACGGTGCACAGGTCCGGATCGTCTGGCCGCGCGAGGCGATTGAAACCAACGGAGAGCAGGAATCGGGTTCGCTTGAAGCGGCGCGTACACCATGATGACGCGCAATGCCTAGTCGAATTGCAGCCGGCCCGCTAAAATCGAATGGGAACTGGAAATGGTAGACGAACAAAACATGGATGTGCAGAGCAGCGTGAGCAGCGCTGAGACCGTTGACGGGCAGCCGAAATTGCTCATCGTCGATGACGACCGGCCGTTCCTTCAGCGGCTTGGACGCGCCATGGAATCGCGCGGGTTCAACGTGGAATTGGCCGAATCCGTAAGTGAAGGTCTTGGCCAGATTCACAAACAGCCGCCGGACTATGCCGTCGTCGACATGCGCCTTGAGGACGGCAACGGGCTGGACGTCATCGCGGTCCTGAAGGAAGTTCACCCCGATACGCGTGCCGTCGTCCTGACCGGCTACGGGAATATCGCGACCGCCGTCACGGCGGTGAAGATGGGCGCCGTCGACTACCTTTCGAAGCCTGCGGATGCGGACGACGTTTACAAGGCGCTCATGGCGCCTCCCGATGCCAAGGCGCAGCCGCCGGAAGATCCCATGTCGGCGGATCGCGTCCGCTGGGAGCATATCCAGCGCGTCTACGAACTGTGCAACCGCAACGTCTCGGAAACCGCACGCCGGCTCAAGATGCATCGGCGCACGCTGCAGCGCATCCTGGCGAAACGCGCGCCCCGTTAGGCTCTATTCCTGAAATCCGCCTTTGACGCCCGGATCGACGGTCATGTGCAGCCGCATCGCGGCAGCGCGCGCGAATCTCAGTGTCACGGCTTTGCGTCTGCCGCCCGCGAGTTTGTGCTCGGGCGCATCCCGCATCATCTCCGCCCCGAACCGGTCGGCGAGAATGAGCCCCGTCCCGTCGGGCAGTACGTCGAGTGGAAAGTCCGAGGCGACGGCGAAGAAAAAGCGGTCGCAGTGGCTGCGATACTCGGGCCATTTGGCGTCCGCCTGGAAGTCGGCAAGCGACGACTTGATTTCGACGATCCAGATTTCACCTCCGCGTCCCAACGCGACCACATCGGCCCGATGGCCGGTGGAAAGCGGAAGTTCGGTCACGACGGAATGGCCGAACTCCTGAAGGAATCGGCAGGTTCCGCGCTGTATGGCAGCGGCCTGTTCTGACTGGCGTCCGTCAAGTATTTGCAGTGGCTCGGATTCACTCATCGGACTTCACGGTTTCGTGCCGGCATCGACCTTTTTTTCATTACAGGCGTCACTATACCGACTTGTTTGGCGGCCATGAATGCCCGCCAAAGGACACGGGTGGCCAATGGTCGATCGTTTCCCTATGTTACCGATTCGCAAACTGGAGGAAAAAATGCCCTCAGATCAAGCGGCTCCGGCTTCCCGGGCCGCCAAAACGAAGGGGCGAGCCGGGAAACTCCGCAGCCGCCTTTTCGAGACGCGAACGCTTTCCCGAACCCTGGCCGAACCCTTGAGCGACGAGGACCAGGTCGTTCAGGCCATGGAAGATGCGAGCCCGACCAAATGGCATCTCGGGCACACCACATGGTTTTTCGAGTCCTTCCTGCTCGCTGAGCTGGACCCGTCCTACAAGCTGTTCGACGAGGATTTCGCCTATTGCTTCAATTCCTATTACGAAGGCAAGGGCGAGCGGCATCCCAGGCCGTTTCGTGGCCTGCTGACGCGGCCGGGTGCCGATGCGGTTCGCGCCTACCGCGCCCATGTCGACGAAGCTCTTGAGCGGTTTTTGGGCAGCGGCGACATCGACGACACGGCGCTCGACATCGTCGAACTCGGCATCAATCACGAGCAGCAGCACCAGGAGCTGCTGTTGACGGACATCCTGTCCCTGTTCGCAAGCCAGCCGCTGCGCCCGGCCTACCGGAAGGTGACGATTGCCGCGGCTGAGAAATTCTACGCGGCGAGATATATCCCGTTCGATGGTGGCGTCGTGGAGACCGGCCACGCCGGCGACGGCTTCGCTTATGATAATGAAGGACTGCGCCATGAGGCGCTGTTGCAGCCCTTCGCCCTCGCAGACCGCTGTGTCACCAAGGGCGAGTGGCTCGACTTCATGGCTGACGGCGGATACGAGACGCCGGCGCTCTGGCTCTCCGACGGCTGGACGATTGTCCAGGAGGAGGGCTGGCGCGCGCCCCTTTACTGGGAGAATCATGACGGCGAATGGCGGCAGATGACGCTTGCGGGGATGCGTCCGATCGATCCGGCCGCGCCGGTGGCCCATGTGAGCTATTTTGAGGCTGACGCGTTCGCGCGCTGGGCCGGAAAGCGGCTTCCGACGGAGTTCGAATGGGAACACGCATCGGAGACGACCGATGAAGAGGGACACACGCTTGGAAGCGATGCGTATCGTCCCTCGCCCGCGGGCAAGCCTGATGGATCGCTGAAGCAGATGTTCGGCGATGTGTGGGAATGGACCCAAAGCCATTACAGCCCGTATCCCGGCTATGAGCCTCCGAAAGGAGCGGTCGGCGAATACAACGGCAAGTTCATGTGTGGTCAGTTCGTCCTCAAAGGCGCATCCTGCGTAACGCCCGACGGGCACAGCCGCCGGACATACCGCAACTTTTTCTACCCGCACCAGCGCTGGCAGTTCATGGGCCTGCGGCTCGCCGAAGACCGATGAGCACTGCCTCGCATGAGATAGAAACCCAGCTCGACGAGGATGGGTTCGCCGAGGCCGTGCTCGACGGCCTCGCGGATGCGCGCAAGAACATTCCGTGCCGGTATCTGTACGACGCCCGCGGGTCGGAGCTGTTCGAAGAGATCACCCGGCTCGATGAGTACTATCCGACGCGGACAGAGATCGGCTTGCTCAAGGAGCACGGTCCGGAAATCGCCGAACGCGCCGGAGCCGGCTGCGCCGTCGTCGAATTCGGGTCCGGGTCGAGCCGGAAGACGCATATTCTGCTCGAGGCTCTGGCGGACGCTTCCGCCTATGTGCCGATCGATATCGACGATGCGGCCCTGAATGAAGCGGCGCTGCGGCTGCGCGCCGACTTCCCGCGCCTTGCACTCTATCCGGTTCATGCGGATTTCAGCGAGGACATCCGCTTGCCCGAGGAGATCGAAAAAGCGCCCAAGCTGGGGTTCTTCCCCGGCTCCACGATCGGCAATTTCGACCTCGACGGTGCGGTCGATTTCCTCTCGGACGCCGGTGAGCTGCTGGGTCCGGGAAGTGCGCTCCTGATCGGCGCGGATCTACAGAAGGATTCTGATATACTCATCCCGGCCTATGACGATGCACGCGGCGTGACGGCGGAATTCACGCTCAATCTCCTGCATCGGATCAACCGCGAGCTCGACGGCACCTTCGACGTCTCGCGCTTCGCGCACAAGGCGGTTTACAATGAAGATATCGGTCGGATCGAAATCTACATCGAGTCGCTTGGCGACCAGGAGGTCGTCGTTCTCGGCCGCACGTTCTTCTTGAAGAAAGGCGAGTGCATTCACGTTGAGAACTCGCACAAATTCACGGCGCCGCAGTTCAAGGCCCTCGCAGAGCAGGCGGGTTGGGCGACGGAGCAGGTCTGGATCGACGAAAACAACCTGTTTTCAATGCATTACCTCACAAGGGGATGATCGAAGAGCGCTTCGCCCCGGTGCGCTCGCCGGAATATTGTTTATCGCCGCGGTCCTCGTGGCATGCGAGGATGAGCATGGCTTGCCGGCCCTTGGCGCGGACCTCTCACAGACGTCCGTTTCCGGGCTTTCCTCGGGCGCCTACATGGCCGGTCAGTTCCATTTCGCCCATTCGAACAGTGTTGTCGGCGCCGGAATCGTTGCCGGGGGCCCCTATGGCTGTGCCGAAAGCGTGTTCAGCGGGATCGCGCCGACCTGGTCCGTCTTGCTCGCACAGAATCTCGGCCGTGCCATCAGCGGCTGCACGGGAACGGCGATGGCGAGCCTCGGCGTCCCGGATGTTGCACGGCTCGAACGTCGCGCAAACGACCGCGCCCGTGCCGGACAAATCGATCCGCTGATAGGTCTCAAGGACGACCGCGTCTATCTTTTTGCCGGCAAGTCGGACCTTACGGTCGCTCCCTCGCTCGCGGGCAAGGCCGCCGAACTCTACAGGGAAAGCGGCGTTTCGCCTGACAACATCACACTCGTGATGGACATGGATGCGGGGCACGGATTCGTCACCGAGGACGAAGGCGTCTCATGTACGGCGAGTGCCGAACCGTTCCTGAACGACTGCGACCATGATCAGGCAGGGGCGATCCTCAAGCACATCTACGGTGATCTCGAAACACCAAGCGCCGAGAAATCGGGCGAGGTGCAGCTCTTCCCGCAGTCCGACTTCGTCAGCGGCTTCGGCCACGGCCTCGACGAGATAGGCGCCGTCTTCGTTCCGGACAGTTGCAGGTCGGCAAGCGGCGAAGACGGACCGTGCCGGGTCCACATTGTCTTCCATGGTTGCCGGCAGGGCCATGAAGCCGTTGGCGACGCCTTCATCACCGGCGCGGGATACAACCGCTGGGCCGCCGCAAACCGGCTCATTGTGCTGTACCCTCAAATCGCCAAAAGCACGGTCAATCCGCGCGGGTGCTGGGACTGGTGGGGCTATACGGGGCCGGATTTCCTGACGCGCGCGGCCCCGCAAATTGTCGCCGTTCGCGCCATGCTGGACCGATTGGCGCAATAGCATGGCGAACCCCCCTGACACGCGCGCATATTGAGGCCGGCTGCCGATGAAGCTATATGCGGGGGTGCTCAGGCTCCGACCTGCCGGTCGGTCAGTACCAGGTGCCCGGATTTCCCCGCGGAAAGCACCGGCGCGATGCAACACTTGCCAGCAAGGACCGACATGTCGGCGCTCAAACGGATCTTCTCGCGCAACAGGAACTTCAAGCGCCTCAAACGCGAAACCGAGGGTACGCGCCTCGTCGCGATTCTTGATCGCAACGGGGTCGACACGTTCATCGACGTCGGCGCCAATACGGGGCAAACCGGCGAGCAGTTGCGGCGGTTCGGATTTGGCGGGGACATCATCTCCTACGAACCTTTGAAGGCGTGTCACGAGGAACTGCTGCAGAAAAGCCGGAACGATCCGAAATGGACCATCGGCCCACGCTGCGCGCTCGGACCCGAGAACGGCTCGGTCGACATCCACGTGTCGGAGGGGTCGTCTCTCAGCAGCATCAGTGCACCGACCGAGGCGATGGCGTCCGCAATGCCGAAAGTCAGGGCCACGGCGCATGAGACCGTACCGCTCCGCCGGCTCGATGAGGCTTTCAGGGAGGATTTTCCGGACGCCGGCCGCACATTTCTGAAGGTCGATGCGCAGGGTCACGACATGCAGGTGCTCGAAGGGGCGGAAGGTCTCATGGATCAGCTCGTCGGAATCAAGGTTGAGATGTCCCTGTTTCCGCTATATGAGGGCGAAACCCTGTATCTCGAAATGCTGCAATACCTGCACGACAAGGGTTTTCGACCACACCTTCTCTCCGATGTCGGCTTCAGCAAGAAGCTGGGCCGGCAGCTTCAGATCGACGGTGTGTTCGTCAGGGAAAGTTAGAGGTTGCACGGCCCCGGTTTCGGCGTGCGGTTCACATGGTCCACCGCAAGGTATTCGACTGTTTTGTGTTCTATAACGAGCTCGACATTCTCGAGATTCGCCTGAATACGCTTGCCCCTTTTGTCGACCATTTCGTCCTGGTGGAGTCGCCGCGGACGTTCACCGGCCAGCCGAAACCCCTCGTGTACGAGGAGAACAAGGCGCGCTTTGCCGAATTCCGGGACAAGATCATTCACGTCATCGACGATGACATGCCGGAACACGCGGACAGTACGTTCGTCCGCGAGGCGCATCAGCGCTCCGCGATCGGACGCGGCCTTGGCGATGCGCATGCCGACGACCTCATCATCGTTTCCGACGCGGACGAAATCCCGAAGCCTGCGGCGCTTGCCGAGGCTCTCGAGACGGCCGCGGGCCGGATCACCTATTTCGAGGGCGTGTACTACCATTTCAAACTGAACTGGCGGCTGACGGGGCGGCGGGATGTCATGACCTCGCGGATGGTGGAATACAAGAACTTTCACGACGGATGGCTGGTGCGGACCACGAAAGGTCGGCGGAGCGCCTCGCTGCCCTCGTGGGTCGAAGCGCTTGTCTGGCATCCCTACGCCGCGTGGCGGCACAAGGCTCTGTTGCGGCGGCGCACGCTGCCGGAGGGGTGCTGGCATTTCTCGTTCATGGCGGATGCGGAAACGATCAAGGACAAACTTGCGGCTTACAAGGCACCCGACCGGCTGAAACTGAAAGACCTGCGCGGCGACGCGGTCGAGGAACGCATGGGGCAGCGGCGGTCGATGTTCGATTCCGAGATCAAGGTCGTGCCCTTGTCTGAACTGCCGGAATACGTTCAGCAGAATGTCGACCGGTTCGCAGACCTGCTGGACCTGGAGGCAGAGCGCGGCCCGGTTGTCGCCAACAATTTGAAGTAGGCGGACGATCGCAGGTCCGCCGGAGTGGAGTTTGATGTCGAAGGATTTTCACGAGATCTATATCGAAGAGGAGGTGCCGCCGCCGTCCGAGCGGTCAACCGGCATCGTCTTTGCCGTGGTTTCGGCAATCGTCGGCGCAATATTCTGGCGGAACGGCACGGTTCTCGCCGTTTGCGCGGTGTTGTGCGTCGGGTTCACCATCGTCAGCCTCGCCGCACCCCGCCTTCTCAAGCCACTGAACCGCGTCTGGTTCCGCTTTTCGCTTCTGCTCCACAGGATCGTCAATCCGATCATTCTCGGCATCATGTTTCTTGTCGCCATCGTGCCGTTTGGGCTAATGATGCGCATCTGGCGCGATCCGCTGCAAAGCAAACGCAAGGCGGACAAGAGCTACTGGATTGAACGCGGCGAGGAAACGCCGGAAACGCACTCCATGAAAAACCAGTTTTAGGGTATCAAGGGGCGGTTTTGACGGGCCGCGCGCGTTCCGCGGGTTGCGTCGCGTCGGAGATCGCACGAGAGGTTAGGGATGGCTTCACTTCTGAAAGAGTTTGTCGCTTATCTTGGCGTCCGCAAGAAATGGTGGCTGGCGCCGGTACTCGTCGTGCTTCTGCTCTTCGGCGGTCTGCTGATCCTGGCACAGGGATCGGCCGTCGCGCCCTTCATCTATACGGTCTTCTAGGGGCCGGTGCTGCGAGCGGGCTTGCGGAATGCGTATTCTCGGCATCTCGGCCTATTATCACGACAGCGCCGCGGCTCTGATCGAGGACGGCCGCGTGGTCGCCGCCGCCCAGGAAGAACGCTTCACCCGAAAAAAGCACGATCCCCGGTTTCCGGTGCATGCGATCCGGTATTGCCTGGACGAGGCAGGGGTGGGGCTCGATCAGGTCGATCACGTCACCTTCTACGAGAAGCCCTTCCTGAAGTTCGAACGGCTCCTGGAAACCTATCTGGCGCAAGCGCCGCGCGGTTTCGCATCGTTTCGCGCCGCCATGCCCATCTGGATCAAGGAAAAACTGTTCCAGAAATCGAACCTCGCAAAGGCGCTGAAGGACTTGTCCGAATCCGGCGACATCGAGGAAAAGCTGCTCTTTGCGGAGCATCATCAATCGCACGCGGCGTCGGCGTTCTATCCATCGCCCTTCGACGAGGCGGTCGTGCTGACAATGGACGGCGTCGGCGAATGGGCCACGACGTCTGTTTCGATCGGGCGGGGCAACGCGCTCGAGGCGAAACGCGAGATCCACTGGCCGCACTCGCTGGGGCTCCTCTATTCGGCCTTCACCTACTACACGGGCTTCCGCGTCAATTCCGGCGAGTACAAGGTGATGGGACTGGCGCCCTATGGCGAACCACGCTTCGCCGATCTCATCATGGAGAACCTGATCGACGTGAAGGAGGACGGTAGCTTCTGGCTCGACCAGAGCTATTTCAACTATGCCGGCGGCCTGACGATGACGTCGGAGAAGTTCCACGCCTTGTTCGGCGGACCGCCGCGCGATCCCGAAACGCTGATCACGCAACGTGAAATGGATCTCGCGGCGTCGGTCCAGCGGGTGACGGAAGAGGTCGTCCTGCGCATGGCCCGCGATCTGGCCGGCACATACGGCATCGACAGACTGTGCATGGCCGGCGGCGTCGCCCTCAACTGCGTGGCCAACGGCAAACTGCTCCGCGAGGGCACGTTCAAGCAGATCTGGGTCCAGCCCGCGGCGGGTGATGCCGGCGGTGCCCTTGGAGCCGCCCTTGCGGCCTACCACGATCATCTGCAGGCCGAGCGCAAGCCCAACGGCGCAATGGACGCGATGGCGGGTTCATATCTGGGACCGGACTTTTCCCAGGACGAGATCGAAGAACGGCTTGGCGCACTCGGCGCGAAATTCGAAACGCTGGATGAGGCCGCGTTCATTTCCAGGACCGCCGAGGCCCTGGATGCTGGAAAGGCCGTGGGCTGGTTCTCCGGCCGCATGGAGTTCGGGCCGCGTGCACTCGGCGCCCGGTCGATCCTCGGCGATCCGCGCAACCCGCAGATGCAGAAGACCCTGAACCTGCGGATCAAGTATCGCGAGAGCTTCCGGCCCTTCGCCCCTTCCGTCCTGCGCGAGGACGTGGGCGACTATTTCGAGCTCGACTCGGACAGCCCGTACATGCTGCTGGTTGCCGATGTGCAGGAAAAGCGGCGCAAGAAGATGACGGAAGCGGAGCAGGCGCTGTTCGGGATCGACAAGCTCAATGTGCCACGCTCCGATATTCCCGCGGTCACCCATGTCGACTATTCGGCGCGCATCCAGACCGTGCATGAGGCCACCAACCCGCGCTACCACGCGCTGCTCAAGGCGTTCAAAAGCCGGACCGGCTGTCCGGTTCTTGTGAACACGAGCTTTAACGTGCGCGGCGAGCCCATCGTGTGCACGCCCGAGGATGCGTTCCGCTGCTTCATGGGCACCGAGCTCGATTGCCTGGCCATCGGAAACTGTTTTCTCGAGAAGGCGGATCAGGACCCAGCACTTGCGCGTGACTACAAGTCGGAGTTTGCTCCTGACTGAGTAATCCTGGACACTTCGCTTCGCGGGCTTGGGGCCGCATCATGTTTCCAATCTCCGACGACAATCCGAGCCATATCCGCCCCTACGTGACCTACGGGTGTGTCGGCCTCTGCGTGCTCGTCTTTCTCTGGCAGGTTTCGCTGGGCCAGCAGGCCGCCGAGGCCTCGTTTTACCGGCTGGGTATGATCCCGGCACGGCTGTTCGGCATCCGCGAGATCAGTCCCGAACTGGCGAGTGTGCCGGCGTGGATGACGGTCTTCACGTCCATGTTCATGCATGGCGGCTGGATGCACCTCGGCGGCAACATGCTGTTCCTCTGGATCTTCGGCGACAATGTCGAGGACTCCATGGGCCATGTCCGGTTCCTCGCCTTCTACCTGTTGTGCGGGGTGGCCGCGGCCCTGACCCAGGGGATGCTCAACCCGTCGTCGACCATCCCCATGGTCGGCGCAAGCGGCGCGATTTCCGGCGTGCTGGGCGCCTATCTCCTGCTGCACCCGCTTGCGACCGTGCGGGTGCTGTTGTTCCTCGGGATCATCTTCTGGATCGCCCACGTTCCGGCACTGCTGGTTCTCGGTTTCTGGTTCATCGGGCAATTGGTGAGCGCGGCGATGGCGCCGATCAGCGAACCGGGCGTTGCCTTCTGGGCCCATGTCGGCGGCTTCGTCGCGGGCATGGTGCTCGTGCCGTTCTTCAAGGACAGCCACGTGCGTCTGTTTCAGGGGGCGAACTCGCGTCCGTTCGAAATCGAGAAGCGGCGCGGTCCGTGGGATCGCCGCCGGCCGGGGCGCGGCCCATGGGGCTAGAGCCAATTCAACCAAATCGGGTAGTGTCCGGAAAAAGCAAAAAGGGAGGACTCAAGAATGAGCGTCGCGGAACAACATGACCAGACACCGGAAACGCCGTTTCCGGTCACGACAGATGCGGCGGCGTGGACCGCGCGTGTGCGGGCAGACGACATACCCGAATATGCCGTGGAGCGGGCGAAACACGCCCTTCTCGACGTCATCGGATGCGGTATCGCGGGCCAGAAAGAGCCCCTGTCCGGCATTCTGCGCGACGAGCTGCTGGACGAGAACGGTGGACCGTGCACGGTCATCGCCAGCGGCAGCCGGGCCCGACTCCACGACGCCGCGCTGATCAACGGCGCGGCGATGCATGCGCTGGACTATGACGACGTCAACCGCCGGCTGCACGGTCATCCGACCACGTGTATCGCTCCGGCCGTTCTGGCCCTGGGCGAGCAACTCGGATCAAGCGGCGCCGACGTCCTGACCGGCTTCATCGCCGGCACCGAGGTCGCCTGCGCGCTCGGCGAAATGTGCGACGAGGGCCACTACGAGGCCGGGTTTCACGCCACCGGAACAATGGGCACGTTCGGCGCCGCCGCGGCATGCGCGCGCCTCATGGGGCTCGACGAAGCCGCGACCGCCAATGCGCTGGGGCTCGCCGCATCGCAGGCATCGGGGCTGAAGGCGAACTTCGGGACGATGACGAAGCCGTTCCACGCCGGCAAGGCGGCCATGAACGGCTTGCTCGCGGCCCGTCTTGCCGCACGGGGCTTCACGGCCAGCGATCAGGCGATCGAGGGTGCGCACGGGTTCGCGCAGGCTCAGTCGCCGGGATTCGCCGGCGGTCCCGTTCGTCCCCGTGCCGATGCGCCCTTCGCGGTCGATCAGATGCTCTACAAGTATCACGCAGCCTGCTTTCTCACCCATTCGACCCTGAATGCGATCCGTGCGCTCCGCGAGGAACACGGCGTGGAGCTCGATGACGTCGAGAAGGTTCATCTGAAAATCCGTTCCACGCATCTTTCGGTGTGCTGCATCCCCGAGCCCGCAACAGGGCTCGAGATCAAGTTTTCGATCGCGCATCTGGCGGCCATGGGCCTCGACGGCGCGGATACGGCAGCCCTCGGGACCTACAGCGACGCCAACGCCAATGACCCGCGTTACGTGGAGGCGCGCCGGCGCGTGCAGCTCGAGCCCGATCCGGGCATGCAGCGGACGGAGGCGGAGGTCACGCTCGACCTCAAGGACGGCCGCACGTTGCAGGCAGCCGACGACGTCGGCGTTCCGGCGGCGGACTCAGGTGATCAGTGGCGCAGGCTTTCCGACAAGTTCGTCTCTCTGGCGACGCCGGTCATCGGCGCGGAGCGGACGGCGGACGCGGTCGCCCGCGTCGCCGCCCTGGAAAAGGAAACGGACCTCGGTGCGCTGATGAAGGCCGTCAGCTAGCTGCCGTATTTGACCGAGCAGCCATAGGGCCGGGTCGACTCCGGGTCGGCCGGTTTGCCGGCGGCATGCGCGGCCAGTGCGTCGCGCAGGTAGTTGCGCGCGATCGGCACGTCCGCATTGTTGGCCGACGGCTTGTCGTCAATGGCGCCCTTGTAGACCAGCGTGCCGTGCTCATCGATCAGGAACATCTGCGGCGTCGTGCGCGCATTGTAGGCCCGTCCGATCTCGCCCTTGGGGTCGAGGATAACGGCGCTCGGCGCGGCATCACGTTCGGTCGTGAGCGTGTTGGCCTTGGCCGCTTCCACGTGTCCCTGAAGGCCGGGTGCGGACGAGATCACCGACAGCCAGACAATGCCGTCGCCGGTCGTGTCCTTCTGCAGCTTCTGCATGTTGCCGGTCGAGTAGTGCTTCTGGACGAACGGGCAATCGTGGTTGGTCCATTCGAGGATCACCGTCTTGCCCTTGAGATCGGAAAGCTTGTGGGTCTTGCCGTTGCTGTCGACGCCGACGAAGTCCGGCGCGCGCTCGCCGACGCGCGGCTCGGCAAGGGCGATCGAGATCGCCATTGCCGTGGCGGCGATGAACGTCATTGCGGAAAACAGAAAAGTTCGAAACTGGCGCTGCCGGACCGCGGCTCGCATGGCACGTCTCCTCTCGCATTTTCACCTGTCTCCCTCCCAACCACAGCATTGCGATGCGATTAAGACAAATACGCGCGCCGCAAATCACCATCTGGTGAGGGGCTACTCCAGCCGATCGTACATCTTGATCCACATCTTGGTGCGCGGCACGAGCGACGAGATCAGCATGTACTCATCCAGCGTATGCGCGCCGGCCCCGTCGACGCCGAGCCCGTCGAGCGTGGGTACGCCCATGGCGCCGCTGTAATTGCCGTCGGACCCGCCGCCGGTGATCGGCGTGTATTGCAGGTCGAGGTCGTGCTCGAGGCACGCCTCGCGGGCGAACTCGAACAGGGCCTTGCCCTCTTCGGTCATCTGGTAGGGTGGACGGTTCAGCCCGCCGGTGACCTCGATCTCCACGTCCGGATCGTGCGACTTGCGGTTCAGCAGCTCGGCGGTGAACGCCTCGCCGTCCTCCGCGGTCAGCACGCGCATGTCGATATGCACCTCGCACTCGCGCGGCACCACGTTGATGCCGGTGCCGCCGGTGATCATGCCGGCGTTGAAGGTGACGCCGCGCTCATAGTCAGTCATCGCCTCGATCTCCAGGATCTGGCGCGCGATCTCCTTGATCGCACTGCGCCCGTTGTGGTGCATGGAGCCGGCATGGGCCGGCCGGCCGGTCGCCCGCATCACGAAATCCGCAACGCCCTTGCGTGCAACGACGACCTTGCCGCCGTCGCGCGCCGGTTCGGACACCAGCACATATTTGGCCTTCGCCGCCTCCGCCTCGATATGCTTGCGCGAGAACGGGCTCCCGACCTCTTCCTCCGACATGAACATGAAGGTCACCGGCAGCCGGGGCTTGCGGCCGAGACGCTGAAGGTGCCGGTAGGCATAGAGGCTCATATAGGCGCCCGCCTTCATGTCGTAGGCGCCGGGCCCGTAAAGCTTGTCGCCGTCGCGCCGGACCGGATTGTGCTCGTCCTTGGTGCCCACGGGATGAACCGTGTCGATATGGCAAAGCACGAGAATGCCCGGCTCTCCGGCGCCTGCGCCCTCGCTTCGCGCGACGACCAGGTCGCCCCACACACCGTCTCCGGAGATGCGCTCGATGGCGAGGCCGGCCGCCTCGCAGTCGGCGACCACGCGGTCGGCCATGCGGTTGACCGCTTCGGCGTCCTTGGTGGGGCTTTCGATCTCCACCCAGGCGGTGATGTCGCGGATCATCTCTTCGGTGTCGATTTGCGGCTCATTCGGAATGGCGTCGGACGGCATTGTCGGGTTCCTGTTGTTTTTGTGATTGGAGTGTTCAAGGCGGGTCGAGATCCGATCATACCCGGTCGCGGTTCGGATGGGAGTCGTTTCTCGCTGGAAACAGGAGTGATGCTTGCGGTGTCTCACGCGATGAGCCGCGCTCACGGCACGCAGGATCCCGTCAGCGGAAAAATGCGTCGGGAAACGGGAGTCTTGCGGAGAAGCGGAGCGACCAGATAACGGCCCCGACACGAATAACCTGAAGGGTTAGCATCAAGTTGATGCCGGGGCCGGTCTCGCGCAATGCCACGTTCATCGCTTCCCATGGCATAAATGGGGCTGAAACGCGTTTTCCACAGTAAATCATCCTATTTGCGGGGTTTTTTTGACGCAAATTTAGGCATTTCCATCTGTCCGGGCCGATGTGGCGCGTGTTTTTGGGGTTTTCGGGCGAAATGCCGGGTGGTTTGCTTGACGTGATTCGTTTTGGCCCAGGGCGGTGCGGAGGACGGGAATGGTGCCCCCCCCCTCACTCCATCTCGTAGGCGATGTAGCGGGCAATCTGCCACTTGCCGTCGGGCTGGCGACGGAAGACGTCGATGCCCCGGTCCGATGACGTCACCGCTTTCCCGGTCGCCTTGTTGGTCACGGTCAGGTGCCAGATAAGCCGGACCACCGCCATGTCGCCGGAGACCATGATCTCGTTCAGCTCCAGCGCGTAACGGTAGTCGCGCGGTCCCGCGCTCAGGTCCCGTTGCAGCGATGCGCACAGCGAGTCGAAGGTCTTTTCCGGCTGGCCGCGATAATTGGCGATCAGGTCGGGGGCGAACAGGTCGCACAACTTGTCGACCCGGCCGGCATTGAAATCCTCTGTCCATTGCCTGAGCCGCTGCTCGATCGCGGCCGCGTCGTCCCCTGCGCGCGGGGCCGTGGCAGTGAGCGTGATGACCACGGCGGCGACGGCAATGCGCCGCAATCCGGAAATGAACATGAAACCGGGCTCCTATCGCTGCTCCTGACCCGAAGCAGACTATCACCGTTCCGGCCTACCCCCATGGTTTGCGGCCAACCTTGTTGGCAAAGGCAGCCTCGCCGATCTTCAGAAAGTCGTTGGCGTGGGTGTAAAGAAACTGAACGCCCATTCCGACGTATTCGCGCATCATCAGGCTGAGCGGCCCTTGCCCATGGCGCGAGACGGGTTGCCGATGGATTGCAGAACCGGCTCCATCTTCTCCTCCATTTCCGCTGCCTCATTCTGCAGCGTGGCAACGATCGAGTCGCGGCGCGGCGGTTCGAGACGTGACGGAATCGCCGTGAGGTGGAGTGCGGCAACCGGCGTTCCGTCCCGGCGGCGTATCGGCACGCTGACAGCGGCCATGTCCGTTACGTTTTCCATTCCCTCGAACAGATGGAGGTTGTTGTAGGCGTAGCCCTCGCGCCGGGTCGTCGCGATCATTTCGCGCAATTGCGTCTCGGTGAACGGAAACGGCGCGCGCAGTTCCGTGCCGGTTGCGAGAATGCGCTCGACCTCATCATCCGGCAATGCCGCCAGGATCGCGAGGCTGCCGGCGCCGATACCGAGCGGGCGCCGGTCGCCGATATTCAGGGTCAGGACACGGATCGGGAAGGAGCCCTCGTGGCAGTCGAGGCAGACGATCTCGTCACCGTCGCGCATGATCAGGTAGATCGTGTCCTGCGTGCGCTGGGATATGCGCGACAGGGTCGGCTCCGCAAGCCGCGCGAAGCTGAAACGGTTCTTCGCGGCCGATGCCCAGGTCAGCATCTTCAATCCCACAAAGAAACGCCCGGTCTCTTCGTCCTGCTCGGCAAGTCCGGTGGCGACAAGTCCGCCCAGAATTCTATGTGCCGTCGTCTTTCCAAGTCCGGTTTCGCGGACGACGTCCGCCAACCGCAACCCGCCCGCTGATGCCCTTGACAGGGCATCCATGATCACGGTGATCCGCTCGATATTTCGATGCTCGCCCTTGGCAGGTCTCCGTTCCATAAAGCAATAATCTCCTCGTCCAAACGGAACGAATATCCAGCTTGAGTTGCATTTTCAAGCGAAAACGCAATTGACATTGTTCCGAAAATAAGATTGAAAAACAAAAAAACGGAACAAATAGGGAGGCGAAGCGAACTTATGGATGAGCCGATTGTGTATGTGAACGGCGAGTTTGTTCGCGAGTCGGAAGCGCGAATCTCGGTTCTGGATCACGCGGTGCTCTATGGCGACGGTGTGTTTGAAACGGCCTTCGCCTGGAAGAACCGGGTCTTCAAGCTTGATGCCCACATTGAACGTGGCTTTCGCTCCATGGCGGCGATTGCGCTTGAACCTCCGATGGACCGTGATGCCATGCGCGACATCATACTCGAGGCCGTTCGCCTCAATGGTTTCGAGAACGCCTACATCAAATGGCTGATCACCCGCGGTTCGAACGGCGCGCCGCTTATGGATCCGGTCGGTTGTGTTCCCAATCTGATTGTTCTTGTCAGGCCCTATATCAGCCGCGCCAGCGCCGAGCGGATTGCAAAGGGATTGCGGCTGAAGACGGTGGCGGTCCGCCGTCCATCAGGAGAAATCCTCGATCCACAAATCAAGGGGCTGAACTACCTCAATCTTGTCCTGGCCAAGCTGGAGGCCAAGGCCGCAGGTGCCGATGAAGCGCTCCTTCTCGATACCCGCGGCCATATCTGCGAAGCGACGGGCTGTAATATCTTCCTGCGCCACGGCGCGTGTTTGAGCACGCCATCTCGTGACATTCTCGTCGGCGTGACGCGCGAGACCGTCCTCGAGCTGGCCCCTTCGAACGGGTACCAGACGGCTGAGAAGGACCTGCAGCTCTACGACGCCTATATCGCCGACGAAGTCTTCATCTGCAGCACGGCGGGCGGCCTTCTTCCAGTGGTGGAAATCGACGGCCGTCAGATTGGCAACGGAGCCCCGGGCGACGCACACCGCACGCTCGCAAGCGCCTATGACGCGCTGATCTCATCGGACACCTTCGCGACACCAGTGCCAAAGGGGAACGGCAAGGACGCACCGGTGTCACCGGCATGAATGCGAATGGGCAGCAGTACGACTGCTCGGCAATGAACCATTGAGTACCCGGAGATTCCGGGAGTTGTTGGAAAGGGAGGAAAACTCATGAAAAGACTGGCGACACTGGCGGCCGCGGCCGCACTGGCCGTCGTTGCGAACAACGATGCGATGGCGCAGAAACGCGACCTCGTCGTTGCGACATCCCAGGGAGACGCGGGCAAGCTCGATCCGCACAAGACCGCGCAAGGCGCCGACAAGGGCATTCTGAACTGGATGTTCAACGGCCTGGTGCGCATCAAGCCCGGTGAGGTCAATCCCGAGTTCATCGAGCCGGACCTTGCGGAGAGCTGGTCGTCGAACGACGACGGAACCGAGTGGACCTTCAAGATCCGCGAAGGGGTGAAATGCCATGACGGCACGGACTTCACCGCCGAGGACGCCGCCTATTCCCTGAAGCGGGCGTCCGACAAGAAGCGGTCATCGTTTGCCGGCGACTTTTCTTCGTTCAAGTCTGTCGAGGCGAAAGATCCGAAGACGCTCAAGATCACGTTGAAGAACCCGGTTCCAAGCCTGCTGGGGATCGTCGCCAATTATCACGGTGGCATGATGGTCTGCAAAGAGGCGGCCGAAGCAGCGGGCGACGACTTTGCGAAAAAGCCGATCGGCACGGGTCCCTTCAAGTTCGTCGAGTACCAGCCCCAGCAATACGTCAAGATGGCCGCCCACAAGCCATACTTCCGCGGTACGCCGAAGCTCGACACGATTACGTTCCGTTACATTCCCTCCGATGCAACGCGCGACCTGGCCTTCAAGACCGGCGAGGTCGATATGCTGTTCGGGCGGCAGAACAACCAGTGGGTCGAGCGCACCAAAAAAGTGCCCGGGGCGGTCGTGGTTGCAATGGAGCCGGCTGAACTCAACCAGATCTATCTGAACATGTCGAAGCCGCCGCTGGACGACATACGCGTCCGCAAGGCCATCGCACATGCGATCAATCGCGCGGAAATGGTTGCGTTTACGGGCGACGAGGTCGCGCGGGAAGCCGTGTCGGTGATCCCGCAGGGCAATCTCGGACTGAACACGGAGCCGGGCCTGCTCAACCATGACATCGACAAAGCCAGGAAGCTGCTGGCCGAAGCGGGTCATCCCGACGGCATCACCATCAAGTCGGTGCAGTCCACGCTGCCCGTTCTGCTGCGAACCATGGAGGCGGTGCAGGCCCAGCTTCGCAAGGCCGGCATCAATCTGGAAATCGAGCCGGTCGACCACCCGACTTACCATGCGAACATTCGCAAGGACCTGTCGGGCGTCACTCTGTACCAGGCGGCCCGCTTTCCGGTGGCGGATGTCTATCTGACGAACTTCTTCCACTCCCGCAGCACGGTCAACACACCGACGGCGATCACGAATTTCTCTCATTGCAAGGCTGCGGATGCCGAAATCGACGCCGCGCGAAAAGAGACCGACCTCAAGAAGCAGAAAGAGCTTTGGGCGCTGGCCCAGCAGAAGATCGCCGACGAGGTCTGCGCGGTGCCCTTCTCCGAGCAGCTCGTGATGTGGGCGTGGAAGGACAATCTGGACTTCGGCTACGATGTGAAAGGGTCGCTCAACCTGATGCCGCAAGTGACCGAGAAGACGCGTTTCATCAAGTAGCGTTTGCGGTCACACTTCCGTTCCGGCCGGCATGGCGCCCGATGCCATGCCGGCTGAACAACGAACGGCGATAGGTTGGGGGAACGACGCATGGCGGCATTTCTCGTTCGGCGGGCGCTGCTCGCGATCATCACCGGGTTTTCGGTCCTGACGCTTGTCTTTGTGATCGTCCGCATCCTGCCGGGCGACCCGGCGCTGGTGATCCTCGGTGATTTCGCATCCGAGTCAGCGCTCAACACGCTTCGCGAGAGCCTTGGCCTCAACAAGCCTCTTTTGACCCAGTATGTGGACTTCCTCGGCGACGCGGTGACCGGTGACTGGGGGCAGTCCATGCTGACCGGCAGACCCGTCATTGAAGAAATCCTGAGTGTTCTGCCCTGGACGATCGAGCTGACGCTGGTTTCACTGGCGCTCGCGGCTGTCGTGGGCATCCCGCTTGGCGTCTGGGCGGCCGTGCACCGAAATCGCTGGCCGGACTACGTGACGCGGGTCGGTTCACTGCTCGGACTTTCTTTTCCGGCCTTTGTGTCGGCCGTCATTTTGCTCCTGATCTTCTCGATCCAGTTGCACTGGTTTCCGGTGATCAGCGCGCAGACCGGCGGGATCGGCGCCTGGTTCCAGTCGATCACGCTGCCGGCCGTCAGCCTCGGTCTGATCATGGCGGCCTACATCACGCGCGTTACGCGCTCGGCCATGCTGGAGATCCTGTCGGAGGACTTCGTGAGGACCGCACTTGCCAAGGGTGTTCCCTGGCGGGTGGTCATCCGCAAGCATGCCCTCAGGAACGCCCTGATCCCGATTGTCACGGTTATAGGGCTGTTTCTCGGAATTCAGATCGGCAATTCCGTTCTGACAGAGATCGTGTTCAACCGGCCCGGCCTCGGAAAACTGATAGTCGGTGCCCTCAACCAGCGCGACTACACCATGCTCCAGGGCATGATGGTCATCTACACGCTGCTCGTGATTGCGGTGAACGCCATCACCGATGTCATCTACGCGCTGGTCGATCCCCGGGTGAGGTTGAAATGAGTGCGGTCGACACCCGGGTCGAGGCGCCAACCGGCTGGCGTGCCCTGGTTCGCGTCTTCAACGCGAACAAGATCTCGTGGATCGGGTTCGTTCTTCTCATTCTGATCCTCGCCGTTGCCGCGCTGGCGCCGTTCCTCACCCGCTATGACCCGTTCGACCAGAACGTGTTTGCGCAATTGCAGGGACCGTCATCCGCCCACCTGTTCGGCACCGACGAATATGGCCGCGATATCTGGGCCCGGCTGATATACGGCGCGCGCATCTCTCTGGTGATCGGTGTGGCGTCGACCCTGATCGCGATGGTCGTGGGCTCGGCCATCGGCGTGCTGGCGGGTTGGTATGGCGGCCGCTTCGACGCAGTCGTCATGCAGATCATGGATGTGCTGCTGGCTTTCCCGTCGCTCATCCTGGGCCTGATCGTGGTCGCTATGCTCGGACCGACGATGACAAATCTCATCATCGCGATTGCCCTGACGTCGATCCCCCCATTTGCCAGGATCGCGCGCGCGCCGACGATCAGTCTCCGGGAGCGGGAATTTGTCGAAGCGTGCCGGGCGCTCGGATACTCCGACATGCGGATCCTGTGTCTCCACATCGTGCCCAACATCCTGGCTGACATCCTGGTGATGGCTTCGCTGTGGCTTGCAAATGCCATCCGCACCGAGGCATCGCTTGCGTTCATTGGTCTCGGCATCAAGCCACCAATCCCGACCTGGGGCGGCATGATCCGGTCCGGATTCGAGAACATTCTCGACAATGCCTGGCTGGCGGTTGTGCCAAGCATCGCCATCCTGCTGGTGATCTTCGCCCTCAATCTGCTTGGCGACGGGCTTCGCGACGCGCTCGATCCCAAGCTGCGAAACGAGGTCTGAGCGATGGAGAATGAAAAACTCCTGTCGGTTTCGGACCTGACCGTCTCGTTCAGAGGCAACGGCCGATGGCACTCGGTTGCCAGGAACCTCTCGTTCGACGTCGGGGCAGGGGAGACGCTGGCCATCGTCGGCGAGTCCGGTTCCGGAAAAAGCGTTACCGCGCTGGCCCTGATGCGGCTGTTGCCAGCTTCAAACTCCCGGGTGGCCGGTGCGGCCCGTTTCGGCGGGCGGGAGCTGTTGTCTCTTGACGAGGAAGCCATGTGTGAGGTCCGCGGCAATGAGATCGCAATGATCTTTCAGGAGCCGATGACCAGTCTCAATCCCGTCATGCGGATTGGCGAGCAGATCGGCGAATCCCTGCTCTATCACCGGGGGCTGGAGGGTGCCGCCGCCGAGGCCGAGGTCATACGCATTCTCGATCTGGTCAGGATTCCCGCGGCGCGCGAGCGACTTCGCGACTATCCGCATCGCTTTTCCGGCGGAATGCGCCAGCGCGTGATGATTGCCATGGCGTTGGCCTGCCAGCCCAGGCTGCTCATTGCCGACGAACCAACCACGGCTCTTGACGTTACGGTTCAGGCGCAAATCCTGACGCTCATTCGAACGCTCCAGGCCGAGCTTCGCATGGCGGTCATGTTCATCACCCATGACATGGGTGTCGTGGCGGAGATATCGGACCGTACGCTCGTCATGCGCAATGGTGACCTTGTGGAACAGGCCGCCACTGAAACCCTGTTCCGCTCGCCGCGCCACCCCTACACGAAGGCGCTATTGGGGGCCGTGCCTCGCCTCGGCTCCATGCGAAATGAACCGAGACCGAAGCGCCTGGTCGTGCTTGATCCCGATACGGGCAAACCGGTTCCTCAGCCAAAGTCCAACGGGCAACCGAACGGCCGGGCGCAAGAGCAGATCCTCGAGGTCAGCAACCTGAGCGCACGGTTCGAGTTGCGCGATGGGCTGCTGCGGCGTGTCCGCGGACGCGTGCACGCGGTCGAGAATGTGTCCTTTACGATTGACGTTGGGGAAACGCTTTCGCTCGTCGGCGAATCCGGCTGCGGCAAGTCGACGACCGGGCGATCCATCCTGCGCCTGATCGAACCCACGGCCGGGTCGATCAGATTTGCCGGCGACGACGTTCGGGCGCTCAATCGCTCGGGGCTGGGTCGGCTGCGCAGATCGATGCAGATGATCTTTCAGGATCCCTACGCCAGTCTCAATCCGCGCATGCCGGTCGGAAGGGCGATTGCCGAACCGATGATCGTGCATGGTGTGGCGAAGCGCGATCAGGTGCAGGAGGAGGTTTCGAAGCTGCTTGAAAGGGTGGGGCTGTCGCCGGACATGGCGAAACGTTACCCGCACGAGTTTTCGGGCGGACAGCGCCAGCGGCTCTGCATTGCGCGGGCGCTGTCGCTTTCGCCGCGTCTTCTCGTTGCCGATGAGGCCGTTTCCGCCCTCGACGTGTCCATCAAGGCGCAGGTGCTGAATCTCCTCCTTGATCTGCAGCAGGAGCTGGGACTGGCCTATCTGTTCATCTCCCACGACATGGCGGTGGTGGAGCAGATGAGCCACCGGGTTGCGGTGATGTATCTCGGCGAGATTGTCGAGATTGGGCCGCGCGCGGCAATCATCGGAAATCCTCAGCACAGCTATACGCAAAAGCTGATCGCGGCGGTTCCCGTGCCGGATCCGGCGCGACGCCGCCGCAACGACTTCCTCGCCGCCGACGAATTGCCGAGCCCGGTTCGACCGCCGGACTACCGCCCGCCGGAACGCCGTTGGCGCGAAGTGGCGCCCGGTCATCTTGTGCAAGTGGAGGGCGAGGCGTGACCAACCGGTCCGCGGTCTTCTATCGCGATTTCGGCGAGCCGCCGCTGCTGATCGTGCGTGGGCAAGGTGTATACCTCGAGGACTCCGAGGGCCGCCGTCACCTAGACGGCTCGGCGAGCGCGTCGGTCGTGGGCATCGGGCATGGCCGCCGCGAAATCTGGGAGGCCCTGGCGGCGGAAGGTGACCGCGTGACGTTCGTCTACAACGGGAGCTTCACGCATCCGTGGCAGGAAGAGCTGGCGTGCCGTATTCTCGACATTGCACCCGCCAACATGGCGCGTGTCTATTTCGTGTCGGGCGGCTCGGAGGCCAACGAATCCGCGTGGAAGCTGGCGCGGCAGTACTTCGTCGAGCAGGGCAAGCACCAGAAGTACAAGGCGATCGCACGCTGGCAGAGCTATCACGGCGTGACCCTGGCCACCCTGTCGTTATCGGGGCGCACAAGCTGGCGTCAGATCTATTCTCCGCTGCTGCTGCATGTGCCGCACGTGTCACCGCCCTATGCGTATCGCTGCGCGTTCTGCAGGGGGGAGGCCGGCTGCACCAGTGAATGCGCGGAAGATCTCGAGCGAACCATTCTTCTTGAAGGTCCGGAGACGGTTGCGGCCTTTTTTGCCGAACCGGTTGTTGGGACAACGGCTGTCGGTCTGGTGCCGCCACCGGACTACTACCGCCGGATACGCGAGATCTGCGACCGTTACGATGTCCTCTTCGTGGCGGACGAGGTGCTCTGCGGATACGGCCGTACGGGAACGGCATTTACGATCTCGCAGTGGGATGTCGAACCCGACATCATCACACTGGGCAAAGGGATCGGCAGCGGGTATGCCCCGCTCGCGGCCATGCTGGTTTCCGCGAACATCAGCGAGGTCCTTGGCCGGGGGTCCGGGCGTTTCGTACATGGGTTGACGTATAGCGGGACGCCGTCGGCGACGTTCGTGGGGCTCAAGGTCCATGAAATTATGCAGCGGGAGGGTCTGTTCACCAGAGCCCAGCGCCTTGGTCCGATCCTGAGAAAAAAGCTCGAGGCGCTCGCCGAGCGCCATGAGATCATCGGTGAGGTTCGCGGCAGGGGCTTGCTGCAGGGCATTGAACTCGTCGCGGATCAGACCTCCCGACGCCCCTATTCCCGGGACGCCGGTGTCACCGAAAAGGTCGTCAGGCATATGCGAAGCAACGGGGTGATCATTGCCGCGGGCGTGCCGCTTGCAAACTTCGGCCGCGATGGAGATCACCTTCAGATCAGTCCGCCTCTGATCGTCAGTGAGGACGAGATCGACATCATCATCGGCGCGCTGGACGCGGCACTGGGCGATGTTTCAAGGTCGGTAGATGCCGGCCGCCGATCGCGTTCCTTGCAATGACCGGCCTTGGCCTCGGGCAGCACGCGCCGGCGTCAAGGCACATAGATTTCTTTCTTCGCAATCTCATCGCCGATGAGTTGTGCGACATCTGCACGCCGGGCCGATGCCAATCTGTCCTTGCTTGCTGCAACGGAGATCGCGGCGATTGGCGTGCCGGATGTGTCGCGAACGGGAATGCCTATCGCAATCATGCCCGGAGTGATCTCTTCGTCGTGCAGCGCATATCCGAGCTGCCGCGCTGTCTCGATCAGGCTCGCAAGTTTGGCCTGTGTAATTCCAAACGCGCGCCGGTCCTGCTTGTAGGTGCTGACGATGCGATCGCGTTCCGCGTCGGGCTGGAATGCGAGGATCGCCAGAGGGGCTGCCCCGATGCCCAGAGGGCGTCGTGCACCAACTTCGACCGGTAGTGCCTTGAGCGGATACGACCCCTCCTGCCGGTCAACGTATACGGCCTCATCGCCCAGTCGCGTTGCCAGATAGACAGTATCCTCGGATTTCGTACAGATCGCCTGCAGGGTCGGTTTCATCTGCTTAACCAGACCGTATCTCTTACGTCCGGCGGCCGCCCATTTCATGATTCTCAGACCTATGAAAAAACGCCCGCTGACGGGATCGTGACTCACGAGTTCGCTTTCGACGAGGCCGGCCAAAATGCGATGCAGCGTGGCTTTGCCTAAGCCGGTTTCCTGCACCACGTCGGTCAGTCTCAGGCCGTCATTGGGATGGTCGGCGAGGGCATCGAGCACACGCGTCAATCTCCGCGTGTTCTGATGTTTACCGTCTGTCTTTTCCTGTTTCATTCAGTCGAACTTAACGCGATGCGACGCATCCGGCTAGGTGTCGCTTGACAGTCTGCAACCCTATCAAATAAGTTTCGTATAACAAAACAAAGTTTCGTTTAATCGAACATTACACATAGCAGAGTACTAAGGGAGAATCGCAAATGGCTATCCACCACCTTCGGGGCAGGCGTCGTTTTCTGACGACAATGTTCGGCATCGCATTCATTGGATGCGCCTGGGCGCCGGCGCAAGCGGAGACCAAGCTCGCGATTGCGGCGACTGGCCAGACCTCGTCGTTTTACGCCTACCACACGGCCGTTTCGCAGTTGCTTGGGAAGGTCGCCCCTGATCTCAATGTCAGCGTGATGGAAACGGGCGGATCCGTGGAAAACCTGAAACTGCTCAATCGCGGGCAGGCCGACTGGGGACAGTTTGCCGAGCCGGTTTTCTACGAGAAGTATGCCGGCATTGGTGGTGCAGCCAAGAAGGGGCCGAACTCGAAGCTCCGGTTCCTTGCGCCGGTGACACAGGTGGCTTTCTATCCGGTCGTGAATGCCGACGCCGGCGTGAGCGCATTGTCCGATCTGTCGGGTAAATCATACGGACCGGGCAGTACGGGCAGCAACACCGAGCGTCTGACCATGGATTTGTTCGGGTCTATCGGTGTGAAGCCCACCTATATGAAAGGCAGCTACGGCGACCTCGTGGCTGCAATGAAGGACAGGCGGATCGTCGGATACACGAAGGCGGGATCGCTGACGACCCAGGATTCCACAATCATGGACGTGAAATCGTCGGTGCCGGTCAAAATCCTCGGTTACTCCGGTGATCAGGTCGAAGCCATCAAAAAGAAGTTCCCGCATTATCTTTTTGTATCGCTGGACAAGACCCCATACGGCGACGATCCCGTCACGCTGAACAATGTTGTCCTGATCAATGGGACAACATCCGATCTCCCTGAGGAGGTGGGATATCGCGTCTTCAAGGCACTCGTTGAGCACAACGACGAGATTGCCAAGGTCTACAAGCCTGCGGCGGGTGCCGACATCGTCAAGCTCACGCTTGAATCCGCAAAGACGCCGCTGCACGCAGGCGTCGTGCGGTATCTGCGGGAAAAAGGTCACACGGTCCCGGCTTCGCTGGTTCCTCCCGAAGTGAAGTAGCATCGCTCCGATCGTGCGACGCCGCCGGTGCTCAGGCGCCGGCGGCTCCTTCCCAATCTGCTTGCCAGCGCTCGCACGTCTTTCCTGCCCCAGTGTCATTTGTTCTCAGGCATGCCCGTCGACTCAACAAAGTTCAGAACCCGCATTGCGGCAGTGATCGCCTTTTCCCTTGCAGCGTTTCATCTCTACACTGCGGGCTTCGGGCAACTGCCGGATTTGATGCAGCGCTCTCTTCACGTCTGTGGTGCCCTGGCACTGGCGTTCCTGCTGTATCCGCTCCTCGGTGATCGCAATGCATCCAAACATCCCGCGATCTCCATCCTGGATTTAATTCTCGCGGCACTGGCGTTGTTCGTCGCCGGCTACATGCTCGTTCGATATGACGTCATGACGTCGATCGACTACGAAGCCTCGAATCTGGATTTATGGGTCGGGGGGCTCCTCATCATCCTGCTGCTGGATGCGGCGCGGCGTGTCATCGGGTGGTTCCTCCCGATCCTCTCCCTGATCCTCATCGCCTATACACTCTTTGGCTCCGCGATCCCCGGCACGTTCGGCCATCGCGGAATCAGTCTCGACTTGATGATCGAGATCCTCTTCACCACGCAGCGTGGCATCTGGGGTGTGGTCACCGGCATCTCGGCCACGGTGATTGCCGTTTTCGTTGTCTTTGGAGCCGTACTTTTCGCCTGTGGCGGCGGCAAGACCTTCATGGACATTGCCTTGTGGATCAGCGGCCGCAGCACCGGTGGGGCAGCGAAGGTTGCGGTCGTTGCCAGTGGCCTTTTCGGCTCTCTCTCCGGTTCCGCTGCGGCAAACATCGCCACAACCGGAGCGTTCACGATACCCATGATGGTCAGGCTCGGTTACAAGCGGCCGTTTGCGTCGGCAGTCGAAGCCGTTGCATCGAGCGGAGGGCAGCTCATGCCGCCGATCATGGGGGCGGGGGCCTTCGTTATGGCCGAACTCCTTGGGGTACCCTATGCCAGCGTCGCGGCCGCAGCCTTGATGCCGGCATTGCTGTTTTACGGGGCCGTATTCCTGAGCATTCATCTGGAAAGCGGACGGCTTGGATACGAGCCCGTTCCTTCAGATGACATCCCGAAGCCGCGGGAGTTCCTTGCTCCGACGAACTCTCTGCCGCTTCTTGTCCCTTTGTCCCTGCTGATCGGCCTGCTGGTCCGGGGCTATACGCCGACCTATGCAGCATTCTGGGCGGTCGTGTCGGCAATCGGACTATTCCTGGTGTTGAGAACGATCACGTCCAACCGAAAAGGGGAGCTCTCGGATCTCAAGAACGCATTCATTGTGGCCGGAAAAGGTCTCGTGACCGTCGCCGTATTGATTGCGTGCGCTCAGATCATCGTCGGGCTCATCGCGGCGACCGGTGTCGGCGTCAAGATATCAGGATTGATCGTCTCTGTTGGCGGCCACAGCCTGGCATTGTCAATGGTTCTTGCGATGTGCTTGTCGATCGTTCTGGGCATGGGGTTGCCGACAACCGCCGCCTACTTACTGGCTGCGACGGTTGTCGCTCCCGCGCTCGCGCTGTTGGGAATCTCCGATATCTCGGCCCATCTCTTCATCTTCTACTTTGCGATCCTGGCAGGGCTCACGCCACCGGTTTGTGGCGCCGTATTTATCGCCGCGGCCATTGCTCAGACGCCCTGGACCGGAACACTTTCCTATACATTCAGAATAGCGACGACCGCGTTTCTCATTCCCTATCTGTTTGTGCAGCATGAGGCCTTGCTGATGACGGGGCTGAATGTCGAAGGTCTCATTCGCATTGCGCAGGCGGCGTGCGTCGTCTTCGCGGTGGCCGTTGCCGGTGTTGGCAGTTTCTACGGGCCGATCCGCCCGCTCAGACGCTTGGCCATGCTGTTGGCGGCATGCGCCGTATTTGTCGGATCCGATCACGTCGCGCTCGGCGGCACGGCAGTCCTGCTTGGCCTGCTTGTGGCTCAGGTCTTCACTCACCACCACACGACAAAGGAGCAGCCTCGTGTCCTCCCGGATGGATAAGCAGGTGCGGTCGCGGTCGTGCGAAAGCAACGCCGAACCGCCCCCGCTCACCGGCAAGACAGCCGTGGTGATCGGCGGTGGTTCGGTCGCGCCAGGGTGGGGTATTGGAAAGGCGGTTGCCGTCGCTTTTGCAAGGTCAGGCGCTTCGGTCGCGGTCGCCGATATAAACCTGGATGCCGCTGACGAGACCGCCGATATCATCAAGGAACAGGGTGGTTCCGCCGCCTCGTTCGTGGTGAATGCGTCAGAAGAAGACAGCGTCAAACAGGTCATTGATCAGGCACTTGAAAAGTGGGGCAGGATCGACGTCCTGCACAACAATGTCGGTATCGGCAAGGCGGGCGACCCGGAACAGACGACCGCAGGCGATTGGCGCGGCATCTGTGATGCGAACATCGTTTCGCTCCACATCTGCTCGCAGGCTGTCTTGCCGCACATGAAAGCCCAACGCGGTGGCGTCATCCTCACAACATCATCGATCGCCGGCTTGCGGCATATCGGTTTTCCGCATCTCCCTTACGGAGTGACGAAGGCAGCGGCGAACCATTTCACACGGTTGATGGCGGTCGAGTACGCGTCCTATGGCGTCCGTGTGAACGCCATCGTTGTCGGTCTGGTCGATACGCCGAGAATTCACGTCAATCTTGGCTCCGCATACGCCGACTCTGAAGAGATGGTCGGGAAACGTAATCGCCAGATCCCGCTCGGGTTCATGGGCAGTGCGTGGGACGTGGCCCATGCTGCGGCGTTCCTGGCTTCAGATCGCGCGCGGTACATCACGGGAGCCGAGCTTGTTGTCGATGGCGGCTTGACGGCGACGACGCGTTGACTCACCTGCGGCTCGCGCAACCGGGTGATGTCAGAAGGGATGGCGTGAAAGGTCGCTCGTTGTGTTCCCCCAAAAGGCAAATGACCGCGATACCTGCCGGTGCGGCAACGAGGCATGTTCGGGAACCATTTGTCCTCTGTTCGCGTCTTTTCGTCATGGATCACTGCAGAGAAATCGCTTGAGACGCTTCGACGACTTGACAGTGCCAAACGAACCAACATATGTTTTGTTTAACAAAACTATGTTTCGTTAAATCGAACAACACGCCGCCACACTTCGTTCTCAGGGAGGAACAGGAATGAAGAAATTCATCAGGACAGTTGCGTTTGCATGCGGGCTGCTAACCGGATTCGGCGCTGCACATGCGGGACAGTCATGGACGGGATATACCTATCTGGCGAGCGATGCCTTGCCCGGCTCGAAGAACCTGATTGCTCTGGCCAGGGAGTTCACCGAGAAGACAAACGGCGAAGTTGAGCTGGACATCAATCTGGCCGGCTCGCTCGGAATCAAGGCTGCCGATATCACGCAATCCGTCGGCTCCGGTGTCGTTCAGCTCGCAGCCGATGGCTTCTTCCTGGGGTCGGTCGAGGAGGGCGGCGTCCTGCGCCTGCCGATGCTCTTCACGAGCAAAGAGCAGTTCGACCAGGGGCTGGAGGTGATGACGTCATATCTGGAGGAGGCGTTCGCCGAAAAGGGCGTCGTGCTTCTTGCCCAGTATCTCTATCCCCTGCAGGTCAGTTGGGGCAGCTACGACATCAAATCGCTCGACGATCTCAAAGGGCACAAGCTGCGGGTTTCTTCCCCGGAACAAGGCGCCTTTGTCAGCGCGTTCGGCGGCTCCCCGGTCACTATCGGCGGTGCGGAGGTGCCGACGGCGCTGCAGACAGGCGTCGTGCAAGGCGTGTTCACGGCATCCGTAGGTGGCGGCAGACTGTGGAAGGACCAGCTCAAGTCGACCTACCGGCTTGGTCCGAATTTTTTCAACAGCGCGATCATTGTGAACAAGGAGGCCTTCGAGGCGCTCTCACCGGAACACCAGAAACTGTTGCGGAACCTCGCGCAGAAATACGCGGGCCAGGCGACCGCCGAGAACATGCAAAACGAAGCCTCGGTGACCAAGGATCTGGCGAAGGGCGGCATCAAGGTCAACGAGCCAAGCGCGGCGGACGTCAAGAAGGCAACGGAAACCATGCAGCCTTTCTGGGCCGAATGGGCCAAGTCGAAAAACGACCGGACCCAAACGGCGCTCAAGAAAACCCTGAAAGCGCTTGGTCGTTAGCCGCCGTGACGTCAACCGGGTCGACCAGCGAAATGGCGAAACGGGTATATCGGGTCCTGCTTCGCCTGAGCGACTGGGTCTCATATGCCATTCTCGCGACGATGGCGGTCGTCGTTTCAGTCGACGTCCTGTGCCGCTACTTCCTTGGATTTTCGACCCAGGTCGCCGAGGAAGTGGCATCGCTCGGCCTCGTCACCCTGATGTTTGTCTCGTTGGCCGGCGCCTTCGATGATGGCTCGTTTCTTCGCATCGACGCCTTCTATGCCCGGACGAGCGGCCGATTGAAGCGATCACTCGACGTTCTGTTTCACCTTCTGGCGGTCGGCGTGACCGTCGTCTACTGCATCTTTGTCGGCAAATTGCTCCTTCGCAGCTACGCGACCGGCGTGCACGCGGACTCCTATCTCGCCACGCCGAATTATCTTCCCCAGGCTGCCATGCTGTTCGGACTATGCGCGTTGCTTATCGCGATCGTGGCCGGGCTCATCGGCTTGAAAACACGCGCCGAACGACAAAGTGATGTTTGAAGTCATCCTCATAGTCGCCGCCGCGATCGTGTTGCTTGCCGCAGGCCTCTGGATCCCGTTTGTAGTGGCCGGCGCGGCTATTGCGCTCATTCTTGCGAAGAAAGGCATCGCCGGTCTGACCGCGGTGGGGCTGGTCACGTGGAGCTCTTCCAACAGCTTTACTCTGACGGCCATTCCGCTCTTCATTCTGATGGCGGAAATCCTGCTGCAGACCGGACTGGCGACGGGTCTCTATCGCGGTCTGGCAAAGCTCACGAGAAAACTTCCTGGCGGCCTCCTGCAAACGAACATCATCGGTTGTGCTGTGTTTTCGGCCATCTCGGGTTCGAGTGTGGCGACCGCTGCTGCGATCGGAACGGTTGCCGTTCCCGAACTGAAAAGCCGTGGATACCAGATGCGGATGGCCTACGGTTCACTTGCCGCAGGCGGCACGCTTGGCATTCTCATTCCGCCGTCCATTGCCCTGATCATCTACGGCACCTTCACCGACAGCTCGATCGTTCGTCTCTTCGCGGCAGGGCTGGTCCCCGGTTTGCTCCTCACGGCCCTGTTCGCGGTGTTTATCGCAATCTTTGGGAGAACGCGGCACCCCGTAGACACTACTGTCCGCACCCAGGAGACGGATGAAGGATTGGCCCGTATCGTCGTCGACGTCCTGCCTGTCCTCGTTCTTATAGCCATCGTCCTCTGCTCACTTTATCTGGGGCTCGCGACTCCAACAGAAGCGGCAGCCATCGGGACGGTTCTGGCCTTCCTGATTGCCGCGGTTTTCGGAGATTTCTCTCGCGCAGCGATCGGCCGGGCGTTCCATCGCTGCGTCAGGTCGAGCGCAACGATTCTGTTCATTGTGGCGACCGCGTTTCTGTTTTCCTTCGCAATGGCGATCTCGGGCGTCAGCGGCGCTCTGACCAGTTTCGTGATCTCATTGGGATTGACGAAGTGGACGTTCCTCGCCTTCGTAGCCTGTATCTATCTGGTGCTTGGACTGTTCATCGAGAGCATCGCGATGATGGTGATTACCGTGCCGCTTCTGGCACCGGCATTTGCCATCTACGGGATCGATCCGATCTGGTTTGGCATCTTTCTGGTGATCCTGATCGAAATCGGACAGATCACACCGCCCTTCGGTCTGAACCTGTTCGTGATCCAGAGCGTCAACAAGGCCGACTATGTCGATGTCGTGGTTGGTGCTGTGCCGTACTACGCGATCCTCGTCCTGATGCTCATCGTTCTGACTGTGTTCCCCGCGCTGGCGCTGTGGCTGCCGGGGCTGCTGTAGAGCTTCGTAATGTTCGTCCGCAACCCGGAAACTCGCCAGTTTGAAATCGCGTCCCGATTGCCGGACGCGCTATGCAAACGCGCAACCAGCGAATGGGCAGACCGAAACCTCGCAGGCGCGGAGCTCGACGCGTTTCTGGAAGGTCCGACCTTCGACTCCAGCGGTAATCTGTATGTGGTCGATATCGCCTTCGGCCGCATCCTCTCGCTATCGGCAGAAGGAAACTGGTCAGTCGTAACCGAATACGACGGCTGGCCGAACGGAATGAAGCTGCTCGACGACCGCCGGTTTCTTGTTACGGATCACAAGAACGGCCTGCTGGAAGTCGCGCGAGACACCGGCCAAGTCCACGTGATCTCCTCGGGGTTTGAAGGAAAGCCGTTTCATGGCCTCAATGATCTGACCATCGCCTCGTCCGGCGACATTTACTTCACGGATCAGGGTCAAAGCGGCCTGCACGCGCCCCACGGCTGCGTGTTCAGGCTCTCGCCTGACGGCGAACTGACGATCCTCGTGTCGAATATCCCGAGCCCCAACGGGCTCGTTCTTTCGCGAGACGAACGAACCCTGTTTCTGGCCGTGACGCGCGCAAACGCGGTTTGGCGTGTGCCGATGACGCCTGACGGTTCGGTAACGAAGGTCGGGACCTTCATCCAATTGAGCGGCGGCGTCGGACCTGACGGAATGGCAAGGCCCGACGGCACCGATGCCCTGCTGGTCGCCCATCCCGGTCTGGGCGTTTGGCAGTTCCGGGATGACGGGACGCCGGACGTCATCTGGCAACTTGATGGTTATGCGTACACCACGAACCTTGCCGCAAATCCGGTCGAAACGGACAGCTACTTCGTAACGGAGTCTTTGAGCGCGGCTATCCTTCGTTTCCAGGTCAATCGTCGGAACGGAGCCTAGGTCGCCACATTGCGCTTTACAGGGGAATGTTCGAACGAATGAAGAAGGCCGTGGTCATAACAGGAGCGAGCTCCGGTATCGGGAAGGCAATCGCCGAAATGGCGGTGAATTCGGGATACACGGTCGTGAACCTCGATCTGAACAGCAGTGATTGCAAAAAAGTCCGGTCAGTCCAGGTGGACCTCACCGACTCCAGGGCGGTCACGGAGACACTGACGAATGTCGGAAGGGAATTCGAGATTGCCGCCCTTATCAACAATGCCGGCTTCGCCAGAACGTCTCCGCTGGAGGAAACCGACGATGTCCTTCTTGAGAAGACATTCGATCTCAATCTGCGTTGCGCCGTGCGCTGCGCGCGTATGGTTCTGCCCGGAATGAAGCAACGCGGCTTCGGGCGTATCATAAATGTCTCAAGTCGCTCGGCGTTGGGGCGCGAGTTGCGTACGGCCTATGCCGCTTCCAAAGGCGGCCTCATTTCCATGACCCGCGTCTGGGCGCTCGAACTTGGCCGGTATGGAATCACAGCCAATTGCGTGGCCCCGGGACCCATAGCGACCGAGCTGTTCGACGACATGAATCCGAACGGCACCGGACGGCGCAAAAAGATGATCAGCGAAATTCCCGTGGGCCGCATTGGTACGCCGGCGGATGTGGCTAATGCCGTTCAGTTTTTCCTGTCGCCCGGTTCAGGATACGTGACCGGACAGACCCTTTATGTTTGTGGAGGACTGTCCGCCGGAGTGGCCCCGGTATGACAAAGAATGACTGTGCATCGCTGCTCAAGTCCCACCTTGCGGACCGCAAGCCGCTTCTTGTCGTCAATATCGATTACTCGAACGCGTCACTCGTTGAGTTTCTGGGCCGCAATGGGGCCGATGTCCTGTTCATCGACTGCGAGCAGGGCGACACCAACATCGAAACGATCCCGGATCTCGTGCGTGCGGCGCATATTGCGGACACACCGGTGATCGCCCGGCTCTTTTCGCCGGAACCATGGGTCATCGAACGTTACATGCTGCGCGGCGTCGACGGCATCGTCATTCCGCGGCTGGATACGGCAGACCAGGTTCGGGATGTGGTCGAAACCGTGAAGTACTGCTTCCCCCGGGACTGGGACCAGAAAACCCTGGTGGTGCAGATCGAATCCGCGACGGCTGCGAAAGACCTTGAGCAGATATTGGAGGTTGACGGTGTCGACGCGCTGTTCGTCGGTCCGGTGGACCTATCCAAGAGCATGGGGCAGGGCGGCGACTACAGGACACCCGAGGTTGCCGCCGAGATCGATCGCCTGATTGGTACAATTGCTTCCAGGGACCGGTCGGTCGGAATGCTGGTCACCGGTGAGACCATTCAAGAGGTGGCGGCAAAGGGCGTGAATTTTCTCTACCTGCATACCAACGATTTTCTGCGGGCCGGACTCGCTCACTTTGTTGAGGCGAAGACCGGATGCCCGCAATCATCACGATAAGAAAACAAAGGAAGGCAGACGCGAAATGGCCAATTCGAAACTGGATTCGGAGACACGCAAATGACGACCGAACTCGCAGCAAATTCAGATCTGGTGAACTCGAAACGGACGCTCTCCGGCGGCGAGGCGATCGTTGAGATCCTCGCCCTGGCGGATGTGGGTCCCATGTTCGGGATGGGCGGCTTTCAACTGTTGCCGTTCTACGATGCGGTGCGGAAGAAGGGGCTGCAGCATCACCTGATCAATGATGAGCGCACCGGATGTTTCGCCGCCGATGCCTGGGCGCGCATGACCGGCAGGCCCGGCGTCTGCGACGCGACGCTCGGACCGGGCGCCACCAATCTGGTCACCGCCCTGGTTGAGAGCTTAAATGCCGGTGTGCCGCAGGTGGTCTTTGTCGGCGATACCAATCGCGACCACTCCTGGAAGAACATGACCCAGGAGGCGCGTCAGCTCGATATCCTGCGCCCGGCGGTCAAGGACGTCATCCGTATCGAGCGTTCCTCCCGGGTCCCGGAGTTGGTGCGCCGCGCCTTTGCGGTCGCCAATTCCGGCAGACCGGGGCCCGTCATCGTCGACGTGCCCGAGGACATCACCCATGAAACGTTTGAGTACCCCTTGAGCGACCTGTGGATCGACCCGGCAACCACGCGGTTTCCCGCCTATCGATCACGTCCCTTCGCGCCGGACATCGAAAAGGCCGCCGCGCTCATTGCCCGAGCAAAACGGCCCCTGTTGCTGGTCGGCGGTGGCATTCATCTCTCGGGCGCGCATGAGGCCCTGCAGGCGCTTGCCGAGCAGCAGTCGATCCCGATTGCGCACACGCTCTCCGGCAAGGGCGGCATCGCCTGCACCCACGCGCTCTCAGCGGGGCTGTTCGGGCGCTATTCCCGCATAGCCAACGATCTGATCGAGACGTCCGACTGCCTGATCGTCGTCGGCTGCAAGCTCGGCGAGATCGCGACCAAGCGGTTTCAGCTCTTTGGGCCCGACACGCCGCTCATCCATCTGGAGGTTCTGCCCGAAGAGATCGGGCGCACGACGCGCGCCGACGTGGCGCTTGTGGGGGACGCCCGTTGCGGCCTGGAGGACCTGGCCGAAGCCCTCCAAGGCGAAAGCAAGAAGGCGAGGACCGCGCGTGCCGACTATGTGGCCGAGGTTCCGGCGCGCATGGCCAAGTGGCGCGAGGAGGCAAGCGAAAAGCTCGAGTCGAAAGAAACTCCGATCAATGTGGGGCGGATGCTGAACGAGCTGAACGCCGAGATGCCCGAGGACTCGGTGCTGGTTGCCGACGGCGGGTTCGCCGCGCACTGGGGCGGTCTGCTCTACGACACGAAAAAGGCGGGGCGGCGCTTCGTCGCCGACCGCGGGTTCGCCTCGATCGGCTACGGCTTGCCCGGAGCGCTGGGAGCACAGCTTGCGGTTCCCGATCAGCCTGTCGTCGGCATCACCGGCGATGGCGGCTTCAACATGGTCATCGGTGAACTGGAGACGGCGCGCCGCGCGAACACGCCGTTCACCCTGATGATCGTCAACAATGCGGCGTCCGGCTACGTCAAGGCACTGCAGCATGCGATGTATGGCGACTATCAGTCCGCCGACCTCATCGAAATGGACTATGCGGAGATCGCCAGGGATTTCGGGTGCCAGGGCATTCGCGTCGAAGACCCGGATGAACTCGGTACCGCGATCCGCACGGCCAATGCGGAGCGCTCATGCCCGTCGGTGATCGACGTCGTCGTCACGCGCGACCCGGCGAAGATGCTCCCGGCAGCAGACAACCGGACGCTCAAGGTGAGCAAGGGCGACCGGCCGGTGTAGCTCAGCATTCGGTACCTGGCGGACCTGGGCTGTGTATGCGGAACGGGTCCGCCGTTGTTGCAGCCGCAGAGTCACCGATACACTCTGTTGTTGAGTTAGTGGCGCACCGGGGAGGATGAAGATGCGAACTGGGTGCTGTTAGTACAGACACACCCACAAAAAGCATACTAGCTAACAGCTAGGAGCTTACCTCCCGGCGTCTGTTTTGCATCGATAGCAGGCGTTCAATGTCCGCTAAGTGCCGATTTTGTTGATTTAGTCGTTTTTGGTGGTCGATCCAAAAAACTCAGTTTCGTGGATGGGCGTTACAAAATTTCAGCTGGGGGGCTGCGATTTGCGCGATATCTGGCTGTATAACGCCCTGAATAGCACTGACGGTGAGTATGGATGCTATTCTGGCTGAAATCGATTTCTGCCAAAAATTTGAATCCTCAAGAATTTCGACTAAATCAACAAAATCTGCCAGCAGCGGGCATTGAAAACATCTGGGCAAAGTCCCTTGAAAGAAGGGATAACTACAACGAGCCCCTCTTCTCAATTCGGGAATGGCAAGGATCAGTTTATTGGTTTACTCGAAATTTGAAGAACTCTCAGCCGAAGAACAACAACGGGTGAGAAATCTTGGCGAAGAACTCTCCAGAGTTCCGATGACATATGCCACGCCCGTATATTTTGCTGGCCCTCCCAAGGCCGATGAATTACCCAGTGTAAACAATGGAACTGGAACCCTCATTGCTGTAGAGGACAGACAATTCTGCATCACAAATTGGCATGTCTTGGCTGCTTATCGCGAGCGCATGGCCAAAGAGCCTGAGATCATTTTCCAAGCGGGGAATGTCCGCCTAGATCCCGAAGATGCGCTCATCTCCGAGAGCGAAAAATACGATCTCGCAATTCTCGACTTTTCAGAATTGGGAGCGGACAAAATCGGCAGCATCGGTGAAGTTCCGACACAGTACCTCCAAGCACTTTCATGGCCGCCAGAGCAGCCTACGAAGGGTGAATTTGTGATGTTTGGGGGCTTTCCTGGCTACTGGAGAGAGGTCAAAGGGCCCGCTGAGATTCAGTTCGACACGCTGAGCTCGGGCTCGACAGAAGTCATTGACGTAAATGGCGAAAGGCTGATCTGCCAACTTCAGATCGATAAATGTCTCTTGCACCGAGCCGAGCCTGGCCGTGATGAGCCCGGTGAGCTGACGGGTCTAAGTGGCGGTCCGGTTCTTAGAGAAAGGCAATCTGAGAGCGGTATAACGACATTCGAGTTTGTTGGAATCATTTATGAGTATGGAAAAGATTTGGATTGCCTTTTCATCAGGCCAGCGACGTTGATCACGGCAGACGGCCATATACACGTGGAACACGAATGATAACGAAATGATGCGGCAAGAGCTTTTACAAAGATCCAGCGCTCTTCTGGGACGCTTTGCACACGAGGTGAAAGTCGCGAACGCGATAGGGCTATTCGACATAAATACAGTCGCGGAAGACTTCCTAATCCCCATCTTCGCAATAGCTTTCGACTGCCCAGACCTGCGCAACCAAAACCGCATCCAAATGAATTTCCCAGCCGTCGATCTAGGATGCGAAACTAGCAGGATCTCTATCCAAATCACTTCTGACTCTTCAAGCAGCAAAGTGCGCGAAACGCTGGAGAAATTTGAGTCTCACAACCTCAGCAGTGATTTTGACAGCCTCTACGTCTATGTCATTACTGAGAGGCAGAATTCGTACGCTTCCCGAAAGCTGACAGACGCCGCGAACAAGCTGTCAATAAAGTTTGATCCATCGACCAACATTCTCGATTTTCGAGATTTGGCGAAAAAGCTCGGCGCACTCGCGAACGAGCAGCTCGAACGCATCACCGACCATCTTGAAGAGGAGTTCAGACAGGCGGACGCCAATCTTCAATTCCGAAACAACTTGGATGCATTCTTAAGAGTCAGCCAACAAAAAATAGAGGATGAGAAGCGAGCAAAAAAATATATTCCATCGGTCTTTGTAGAAACCTCAGAAACGAAGGAAGAGATGAGGTATTTTGCGAACCCTATGTTTTTTCATAGGAAGATCGATGACGATCTTCGGCGAACTAACCTAGCTCACTTCAATGAGCTTCTAGGCATGGCCAAAATCGAACCCGTTGCAGACAACTTGTACGAAATCACCACTTTGAACGAGCCAAATAGCCTGTTTGAGCTCCGGGCACGTCTCTCTCAACAAAGCGCTGTGCTTGAAGCAATCCAAGAGCATATTTTTCCATTCTCTTGGTACGGCGACCGTGCTGAGCGTTTTGCACCTAGCGACTACGTGACCGGCTACTGGGAGGTGTTTCGGCACAGTATCCAATCAAGCGGAAGCGGAGTGTTCAGTGCGCTCAAGAAGGTCTCCAAGTACATTGGCATTGCCCAAGCAAAAATTTTCCTCATTACGGGTATGGCTGGGCAAGGAAAAACAAACTTCGTATGCGACTTGATCGAAAATCAATTTAGGGCATTTGAAGTTCCCACAATCTTCATCCCTGCGCGCTCATTGAACGACTATCCAGGTCCGAACCGAATTCTGTCTTACGTCACAAATAACCGCTTTGCCCCCGATGTCGCGAACCTCCACGATCTTTTCACATTGCTAAACAGTGTTGCTGAGGAGTGCCAAAAACCGTTTGTGATAGCCATCGACGGAATAAATGAAGTTGGTGACCTAAACGGGTTTGTCGCCGAACTTCGAGTGTTCCTTGAGGCCTTGTGCCAGTACGATTTCATAAAAATCATCATAACCTGTCGGAACGAATTTTTTGATCAAAAGTTCGCCGGAGTATTTGAGCCGCAATTCACCGATTTTCTCTATCGTGTACAAAACCTTCGCAGCGAGATGTCGAATTTCAATAAGTCTCGAATGCTGGAATCTTACCTGCGCTATTTTAGAATCAAAGCAAGGCTTTCCAACGCTGCGGCCGAGTTCCTAAAAAACGATCTTATACTACTAAGGATTTTCTCCGAAATCCGTGAAGGTCAGAACATTGGATATGTGCCAGATATCTATAAAGGAGATATTTTCGAGGGATATCTGACTATGAAGATCAGTCAGTTTCCAATTTCTTCGAGGCAGAAGGCAATAAACTCACTGTACAAAATTTGCTCTCGAATGTTGGCCGATGAAGATTTCTCTCAGATATCCCTTGAGGGTTTTGATGACTCTGAGCGAAAAATCGTCGAACGGTTGATAGGAGAGGATATCATCCTTCGAAGGGAAGTCCCGTCTACCGGACTTGCGTCTTTGGGCGTTGAAAACATCTCATTTACATATGATGAATTGAGAGATTTCATGCTGGCCCATTATTTCGTGGTGAAGCTTGCAGGATCGCACCCAACACAAGTGCCAGACATTTTCGAGAAAATCTCCGAGTTGCCTATCTACGAAGGATTTTTCCGCTACGCCTATGTTATCGCACGCAAACAAAAAAGCGATATAGTTTTAGCAACCTGTGAAGCCTCACAGGACTTCCCGAAGCATTATCTGAACAATCTCTCACTCTTGTCTGCAGACATTCAAACGCCCAAAGACGTGGAACGGGTGGTGGCCATTCTGAACGACGGCAGCATAGCGGTACGTGATCTCCGTCATATTGCATGGTTTCTGTTCAGAAAAAGAGAGAGCTCAGAGCATCTGAACATTCAAATTTTGCTCGACCATGTTGACAAATTAGATGATGAAGAATCTGAACGCTTCGTGAGAGCGATGTTTTCTCGTTCTTCGGATTTTCAAGACGGTACTTGGCGGGATAGGGTCAGCGACCTACTCAATAGTTTGAAGGGCCTTAGCAAAGAACAGAGACTGGGATTGGGCGTTCCAGCTTTGGCACTTGCAATGCATTTCGTACCATATGCCCGTTGGGAGGAACGGGAGGCCACTCTCAACTTTTTTGCAGAGTTTCAGCACACGCAGGAAATCCGTGACGCTGTTGATGCCTGTCAGGATGCCGTATCTGTAGAGGTGCAGAACTGCTTGAAAGAAATAGCAGAAGAATGTGCGGAACGATGAGGGAAGAGATCGAACTATTTCTCCCAACTTCATGGGAGCCCAATCGAAAGGAGTTTCTCACGGCATTGGGGGTGTCTCATGGTGGTCTTGGCGAACATTTTTTCGGAACAGTCTACGACGCATTGTTTGTCGCATCCATTGAGGTTAAAGGTGAGTTCAAGAAGTACTATTCTGTAGAGTATGCGACCTTAGAGGAATATGTCGAAATTCGGTATGGTGAAGCTCTAAGCGAAGACGATTTAGAAGCAGATCGAATCTTCATGGCGACTTGGCTACCGCAGGTCGTTAACACCATATACGAGGGAAACAAGCTAGATGCCGTAATCGAATGCATTGAGAAGCTGGAAGAGGCGCAGAATGAAGGTCAAACTTGATTTCGTATCCAACAGCTCATCGACGTCGTTTGTGTACATTTCAGACGAAGAGTTGAGCGAAGAGGTTTTTCTCGAAGCTGCCGGAGTGGACAGAGATGGCCCAGTTGGGGATTTGTTTTGTCAAATGCACTCCGAAATCAGCACTGCAATGCTGTCCTACGGAAATCAAGTCACGACAAAAGAAGCCGTTGACGAGCTTGCCGGATCGCATGAGTTCACACCAGAAGTCATTGAGAAGATGAAAGATGCGATTGATCGAGGGAAAACCGTCGTCACTTCAACGCTGAGTAGCGATGGTCCCTTAGCTGAGTCGTTGCTTTGTATGGCCATGTTCGAGATCGAGTCGGACCGCTTCTACATCAACGCTTACAACAATTACTGGTAGTCATTTGCTAAAAGCCGTTCGCTACAAAAGTTTAGGGTATACGTCGTTTTTCAACCCCGAGACTGGGTTCTTCGCTCGGGTTCCAGACAAGGGCGAGAAAGACCCGTTTTGGTCGCCTCACGGCCCAGAACTGATGGACATTTCAATCACAAATTGGTGCGATAAAGGCTGCACTTTTTGCTACAAGTCTTCAACCAAGCGCGGTGAGCATATGGCGCTGGATGACTACACGAATGTGATTGATCAGGCCGCAGAAATGGGGACGTTTCAGGTGGCTTTGGGCGGAGGCAACCCGAACCAGCATCCAGACTTCATCGAAATCCTTGAGTACACGGCATCCAAAGGAGTCGTCCCGAACTACACGACGAACGGTCGCGGCCTGAGTGTGGAGATTCTTGAGACAACTCAGAAGCATTGCGGTGCGGTGGCTGTATCTGCCTATCCACCGTATGATGAGACTGCTGAGACAATAGCAAGACTGGCTGATTTCGGTATCAAGACCAACATTCATTTCATCTTGGACGCCGACAGCATCGACACCGCGATAGACTGGCTCAACCAGCCGCCCGATTTCTTGGCGGGCATCAACGCTATTATCTTCCTGAATTACAAGCCGTCTGGCCGAAAAGTATACGAAGAAAAGCTCTTGCGAAACAGCCCAAGACTGGATGAATTTTTCAGTTTGGCTACCTCTGCTGGGAGGAAATTGAAAGTCGGTTTTGACGCATGTTGTGTGAGCGGAGTGTTCGCAAGAACGAACGCCAACACTTCAATGGTGGACGCCTGCGACGCGGGCAGGTTCTCGATGTACGTGTCGGAAGATCTTAGGGTATATCCCTGTTCGTTCCAGAGTGGTTTGGCGGAAGGCGATCGGTTGGACAACGAGAAAACACTCCTGGACATCTGGACCAAGTCTCAAAACATGGGAGCGTTCCGAAGTTACTTTAGTTCGGCTCGCTGTGGGGGATGCGGCCACCGTTCGACTTGTATGAATGGTTGTCCTTTGTTTGATGAGCTTGTTGTTTGCGGAAACCGATGAATTTGTGTCCGGCTTTGAAATCGCGTTGGAGTCTAAATCGAAAGAACGCTGACAAGGCCGCCAGATGCTGTCATGTCCCGAGCCATACTGTACGGTCAAATTTCAGATGTGGAGTGTTCCGCCAGTGCAAGAACTCCGTTCAGTTTAATGTCCACTTCGGGGAAGCTGCTCTGCACCAACGATCGACTTGGTCAACGTCCGGTCAGGGCCAAAAGTCGAAATCGGGCCAACGACCGTTATTGGCACCTCTCTGCCGTCCTGACGCCTATCGAAGAACTTCTCCTTTGGAGTGTCAACCGGACTTCTCCGTGACATTTCCCGGGCCTTCGTAGTCCGTTTTCTGTGTGCATTCAGCGAATATCAGCCCCCGTGATAAGTAACGCGGGGGGCTTTCGATATATCGACTAGAATGTGGATTCATTAGCGCCCAGCCATTGGACGAAGGTTGAGAAGGCTGGCCGTCTAGGCGGATCAAACTGTCAAAATCTGGCACGCCTTCGACGGTACCGCGTTGTTTGCCGTTCCGGGGTGCCGAATAGGACGTCAGGCACCGGTGTGCCCTCGATAATGTGCTCTACAAGTTTGTGCTTCGGGTATTCAAACCCATAAACCCAATCGCCTTTGACGTGCCGTAGCAGCCAAACCGTCTCCGCGCCGAAGTCAAATGCCACGATGACGCCGACTTGGACCCATTCCTTCAGGAGGCGGGAGTCAAAAACCCAGATCTGATTGACGAGGCCATCTTTTGTCGGATGCCGTATTCCCTCGGAAACCGCTTTGTCGAATTGACTTTGGTCGGTCTTCCGACGCGTTCCGTCGACAACCCAGTACATTGGTCGGTGAAATTCGGTTCGCTTTCGAGCCTCCTCCGGCTTCAGATAAGAGTGCTGAAACTCGACCACCAAACCACGCGGTGTCTTGATGTCTGCGATGTGAAGTTCACCGTCCTTGTCTCGTGCAGCAATCTCTTGCCAGTCGGCTGGGAAGTTGTTTTTCCAGTCTCGATGCCATTGCGTCTCGTTTTCCCACCAGTGGTCGCAATGGCGTCGACCTTTGTGAGCCCAGTGCCAAACCTTCTTGGTTCCGCACTTTGCAATGAGTTCTGCATCGCACCCGGGACACCGACCTTGAGCGCCCGGCTTGGCTTCTATCCGTTGGTCTTTGTGTAATGCAAAACGCATATCTTTAATTTATGTAGTCGATCACTTGGCTTCAAAAAATGCCCACCAGTGAAAGCGATCAAGGTCATCAGATGTCTTGATCAAGTGCTGCGCCGCAAATGAATGTCTGCAATGGGAAAAACGCTACGCGGTGAGAAACGGATCTGCAAATGTCGGCTATGGGCCGGTTGCTGACGACTCTAGCAATGTCGCCCTCTAGCAGGTTCATCGGTATTCGTCCGGTGCCTCGCTGCGCGTGACATATGTAGAGAGCAACGCAACAGCGCAAAAGACCCAGAGCATGACGAGCCGAGAGCGTCGACGAGAAATTATGTTGCTGCTGGACTATGAGAGCGCAGCTTTTGCCTTGTCTTTGTCAAAAGGTGCATTGCGGGACCTTGTACACAAAGGTCGTGGTCCTGTCGTAACGAAGATCGGTACACGGACACCTTTCGCAATCAAAGACCTAGAGAAGTTCGTCGACGATCTTCGGGAAGGCTCCGAGTAGTAAGGGGCCAATCCTATGTCGCCACGTGTCGCTGTAGTCGGCTGAAAAGTGTCCCCAAACTGTCCCCAGCCAAAAACCTAGAAAGCCGCCGCTTTGGGCTGTCGGCTCAGGGTTATGATTTTGTTGGGTTTTTGGCGCACCCGACACGATTCGAACGTGTGACCTCTGCCTTCGGAGGGCAGCGCTCTATCCAGCTGAGCTACGGGTGCGTCGCGCGGAGAGTACTTGATCGGCGCCGCGCGCGCAATTGAATGGCTCGGCGCGGGATCTTGAGAATTTTCGGCGAATTCGAAAGAAATTTTAGACGAATTGAGCCACCCGTTTTTGCCGAAACGCAGGAGTTCTTCGGGTAAAACCGTTCTCCCGATCCCCGAGAGCCCCCTCATGAAGCAGTCATACGGAATTTGCCTTTTCTTCGCTGTGATGGTCGGTGGTATCGCGGCAACGCATGCCCTGACGACCGAACCGCTGCCCGATGGTATGACGTGCCAGTCCGAGCGGGTGGCGGTCTTCGGATGGACCGATCCGCGCCGCGCCATGGCCGAACTGGCGGCCATCACGAAATGGCAGCAGGAGGCGGAGAAACAGAGACCCGGCTGGGGAAAGTGGCATCTCGCGCGCAAGCGCTCCCTGAGTTGCCGGGAGTTCAAGGCCAGCGCCCACTTCCAGTGCGTCATCTCGGGGACGCCCTGCACGTTGAAAGGCGGCTGACCGGACACGCGTTTCGCGTGCCTTGAGAAGTTTCACCTGACCTCGGCCCGGCGCCGCCTTATAGTGCGCGCCATGAGTGCCGCCGAGAAAGAAACTCCCCCCGCCGAGCCGCGTCCCGTCGGGAAGGGCGACCACGTCTTCCTGGTCGACGGATCGGGTTACATCTTCCGCGCCTACCACGCCCTGCCGCCCCTGTCGCGGCCGTCCGACGGTTTGCCGATCGGCGCGGTGCACGGTTTCTGCCAGATGCTGTGGAAGCTGCTCACCGACAAGACCGACGCGTTCGAGCCGACCCACCTTGCGGTCATCTTCGACTATTCCGGCCGGTCGTTCCGCAACGACATCTATCCCGAATACAAGGCCAACCGCCCGGAGCCGCCCGAGGACCTGGTTCCGCAGTTCTCCATCATCCGCGACGCGACACGCGCCTTCAATGTCGCCTGCATCGAACAGGAGGGCTACGAGGCGGACGATCTGATCGCCACTTACGCGAAGCAGGCGCGCGCGGACGGCGGCGATGTGACGATCATCTCCTCCGACAAGGACCTGATGCAGCTCGTCGGTCCCGGCGTCGTCATGGTCGACACCATGAAGCAGAACAAGCACATCGGGCCGGAGGAGGTGAAGGAGCGCTTCGGACTCGGGCCGGACAAGGTGGTCGAGGTGCAGGCGCTCGCCGGCGACTCGACCGACAACGTGCCGGGCGTGCCGGGCATCGGCGTCAAGACGGCGGCCCAGCTCATCGAGGAGTATGGCGATCTCGACAACCTTCTGGCCCATGCGGAGGAGATCAAGCAGCCGAAGCGGCGCGAGAACCTGATCGCCTTCGCCGACCAGGCACGCGTCAGCCGTGAACTGGTCCTGCTGAAGGACGACGTTCCCGTCGAGGTTCCGCTCGATGAGACGGGCGTGCAGGCGCCGGTTGCCGATCGGATCCTCGGTTTCATGGTCGACATGGAATTCACCACGCTCACCCGCCGCGTCGCCGAGGCGCTGGACGCGGAACCGCCGGCGCGGTCCGCCAAGCCGGCCGCAAAGACCGCGGACGAGAGCGGCAAGACTTCGGGCAACGGCGCGGACGCGGCGACGCCGGCCGAGCTTGCAGCCTATCGGTCCGACGAGATCGCCAAGCTGCCGATCGACCGCGCCACCTACGAAACGGTCACCGATATCGCCGCCCTGGAGGCCTGGGTCGCGGAAGCGCGCGAAAAGGGATTCGTCGCGTTCGACACCGAAACCGACTCGCTCGACGAGATGCAGGCGCGCCTCATCGGCGTGTCCATGGCGACGGAACCGGGGCGTGCCTGTTACGTGCCGCTGCAGCACGGGGCGGGCGACGGGCTCGACCTGGAAGGCGTCGGCGACACCACGCAGATCCCGCTCGACGATGCGGTCGCCGCGCTCAAGCCCCTGCTCGAGGACCAGTCGGTTCTCAAGATCGGACAGAACCTCAAATACGACATGACGGTGCTGGCGACGCACGGCATCGATCTGGCACCCATCGACGACACCATGCTGCTGTCCTACACGCTCGATTCAGGGCGCGGCCGGCACGGCATGGACGAGCTGGCGCTGCGCCATCTGGGCCATGTCTGCATCTCCTACAAGGACATCGCCGGGACCGGCAAATCCGCGCTCACCTTCGACCAGATCCCGATCGACAAGGCGAGCGAGTATGCGGCGGAGGACGCCGACGTGACGCTGCGGCTGTGGATGCTGCTCAAGCCAAGGCTGGCGGCGGAAAGCATGGCGACGGTCTACGAAACGCTGGAGCGACCGCTGGCCGGTGTGCTGGCGCGCATGGAGCGCAACGGCGTACACGTGGAACGGCAGGTGCTGTCGCGGCTGTCCGGCGACTTCGCCCAGAAGCTCGGCAGCCTTGAAGATTCGATCCACAAGGGGGCGGGCGCGGAATTCAACATCGGGTCGCCGCGCCAGCTCGGCGAAATCCTGTTCGACAAGATGAAGCTGCCCGGCGGCAAGAAGACCAAGTCCGGACAGTGGGAGACCCGCGCCGGGCTGCTCGACGACCTCGCAGCCAACGAGGACCTGCCCGACGAGGCGCGCGGCTTCATCCAGGAGATGCTGGAGTGGCGGCAGCTTTCCAAGCTCAAGAGCACCTATACGGACGCGCTGCCGGGTCACATCAACCCGGATACAGGCCGCATCCATACATCCTACGCGATGGCCGCCACCTCGACCGGACGCCTCGCCTCGACCGATCCGAACCTGCAGAACATCCCGGTGCGCACGCCCGAAGGGCGCTCGATCCGTACCGCCTTCGTCGCCGAGAAAGGCAACAAGCTGATCTCCGCCGACTATTCGCAGATCGAGCTGCGGGTGCTCGCCCACATGGCCGATATCGCCGCGTTGAAGAAGGCATTCGACGACGGGCTCGACATCCACGCCATGACGGCGAGCGAGATGTTCGGCGTGCCCGTGAAAGATATGCCGCCCGAGACGCGCCGCGCGCCAAGGCCATCAATTTCGGCATCATCTACGGCATCTCGGCGTTCGGCCTCGCCAACCAGCTCGGCATCCCGCGTTCGGAAGCCGCCGACTACATCAAGACCTATTTCGAGCGCTTCCCCGGCATCCGCGACTATATGGAGGCGACCAAGGAGCGCGCGCGCAAGCAGGGGTACGTCGAGACCCTCTTCGGGCGGCGCATCCACTTCGCCGATATCAATTCCAAGAACCCGCAGCTCCGCGCCTTCAAGGAACGCGCGGCGATCAACGCACCGATCCAGGGCTCGGCGGCCGACATCATCCGCCGCGCCATGATCCGCATGGAGGACGCGCTCGATCAGACGAAACTCTCCGCGCGCATGCTGCTGCAGGTGCATGACGAGCTGATCTTCGAGGCGCCGGAGAGCGAGGTCGACAAGACCATGAAGGTGGCGTCAGAGGTGATGGAGAACTCACCGGAGCCGGCCGTGCACCTCGACGTGCCGCTCAAGGTCGACGCCCGCGCCGCGGACAACTGGGACGAGGCGCACTGAGTGAACGCCATGCCCTTTGCGGTCGAACTCTCTGCGCACTAGAATGCGGCCTCCACAACAAGGATAAGAACAATGGACGCGCGCGCTGATCAGGACACCACCGACCTCGGACCTCTGGAAGATTTTCCGGAAGACGCATTCCGCGTGATGCGCGTCGGCAAACGCGAGATCGGCGTCTACCGCTCGTCGAACGGCGAGGTGTTCGCCATGGCCAATTTCTGCCCGCACCGCGGCGCCCCGCTGTGTGAAGGCCCCGTTGGCGGCACGCTGATGCCGTCGGAGCCGGGCGAGCTGGTCTACGGCATGGACGGCGACGTGGTCCGTTGTCCCTGGCACGGCTACGAGTTCTCGCTGCATACCGGCGAGTGCCTGTTCACGGGACAGCGCATGCGCGCAAAGACCTATTCCGTGAGCGTCGAGAACGGACGTGTCCGGGTGAGCGGTATCAAATCGGGAGAAACGATATGACCGTCATGGACAAGCCAAAGCGGGCAAAGGAACCCAGGGACCCGCTCGCGGGCGAGATCATCGATTGCGATATTCACTCGGTCCTGCCCGGTGGCCTGAAAACGATCTTTCCCTATCTCGACCGCGCGACGCGGCAAAGGCTCGAGACCAAGGGCGTCGGCGTCGGCCACAGCGCGCTGTCGCCGCGTCTCGCCGTACCCAATGGCGGACACGCCATTCGCCCGGACGCGAAAACACCGGACGGCGGACCCGGGGGCTCTGACCCGGATTACATCATTGAGGACCTGATCGAACCGCACGGAATCAGCGCGGCCGTCTGCACCTGCATCCAGGGCGGCGCATTGGCCACGGTCCTCGCCGGGCCCGACGAGAGCGTTTCCATCTGCCGCGCCTTCAACGATTTCCATTTGCAGGAGTGGAAGCTGAGCAAGGCCGGGCCGATCCGTTACGCCGCGGTCGTGCCGGTACAGATCCCGGAAGAGGCGGCGAAGGAGATCGAGCGCATCGGCGACGAACCCGGTGTCGCCGCCATCTTCATGCCGTTGCTCAACATTCCCATGGGCAACCGGCACTACCACCCGATCTACGCCGCCGCGCAGGAGAAGGGCCTGCCGATCCTCCTGCACGTGACCGGCACCGAAAACGTCTATCACGGCTCGCCGGTGATCGCCGGCGGGTGGCCGGAGTCCTATGCCGAACGCTACTGCTCGCTGTCGCAGGTGGGCGAGGCCAATCTCATCAGCCTTGTCTTCAGCGGCGTGCTGGAGCGTTTCCCCGAACTCAAGGTGCTGTTCGTCGAGTTCGGCTGCGGCTGGGTGCTGCCGACCATGTGGCGCATGGACAAGGCATGGCGCGGGGTCCGGTTCGACGTGCCGTGGGTCAAGAAATCGCCGATCGACTACATCAACGCGCATGTCAAGCTCTCGACCCAGCCGCTGGACGAGCCGGCCGACCCGGCGCAGCTCAAGAGCCTGGTCGAACTGATCGGCGACAATCTGCTGTGCTTCGCGACGGATTACCCCCATTGGGACAACGACATGCCGGGGCGGAGCCTGCGGATGCTCTCCGACGAAACCCGCCGCCGTATCTTCGTAGAGAATGCCCAGAGCATCCTGCGCCTCTGAACCCGCCACCGGGTCCGCGAAGGTGCCGAATGTGACGGTTACGGATGTCGCGGACGGCGCCGATCTCGAGGCCGTGCGCGATCTGTGCCGCGCCTTTCGTCAGGCACAGTGCGAACTCTACGCGCACGCATACGACATGATCGAGGACCAGTATGGCGCGGCTGCGTTCGAGGAGATCCTCGCGACGCTGCCCGAGCGTCACGCGCCGCCGGGCGGTGTCATCCTGCTGGCACGGGTGAACGGCGCGCCTGCCGGGTGCGTCATGCTTACCCCGATCGATCAGGCGACCTGCGAGATGAAGCGGATGTTCGTCGATCCGGCCATGCGCCGGAAAGGCGTCGGCCGCGCGCTCGCCGCCGCGGTGATCGATGCCGCGCGGGCGCGGCGGTTTGCACGCATGCGCCTCGACACCGGTCCGCTGCAGCATGCGGCCGTTGCGCTTTACCGCGCGCTCGGGTTCCGCGATCGCGATCCTTACGAGGAAGACGGGCCCGACTGGCTCGACAAGGTGTTCCTGGAGCTTGACCTGCGCGCGCCCGCGCCGGGGGAGAGCTGATGGCCGGTCACGTCCTCGCCATGGACCAGGGCACGACCTCGAGCCGCGCGATCGTGTTCGATGGCGACCTGAATGTCGTCGCGATCTCGCAGGCCGAGTTTCCCCAGCACTTCCCCCGGTCCGGCTGGGTCGAACACGCGCCCGAAGACATCTGGAACTCGTCCCTGGAGACGGCGCGGAGCGCGATCGGCAAAGCGGGCATCGAGGCAAAGGACATCGCGTCGATCGGTATCACCAATCAGCGCGAGACCACGCTTGTCTGGGACCGCGAGACCGGCGAGCCGGTCCATCGCGCCATCGTCTGGCAGGACCGCCGCACTGCCGCCATGTGTGAGCGCCTGAAGGCGGAAGGACACGAGGGTGAGGTCGCCGCAAAGTCGGGTCTGTTGCTCGATCCCTATTTCTCCGCGACCAAGCTCGCCTGGCTGCTCGACACGGTCGACGGTGCGCGCCGCGCGGCGGAGGAGGGAAAGCTCGCCTTCGGCACGGTCGACACCTTCCTGCTGTGGCGGTTGACCGGCGGCAAGGTCCACGCGACGGATGCGACCAATGCCAGCCGGACCATGCTCTACAACATCATGGAGCACCGCTGGGACGAGGACCTGCTCGCGCTGTTCCGGGTGCCGCGCGCGGTGCTGCCGGAGGTACGCGACACCGGCGCCGATTTCGGTCACACCGACCCGGAGCTGTTCGGCGCCTCGATCCCGATCGCCGGCATCGCCGGCGACCAGCAGGCGGCGACGATCGGCCAGGCCTGTTTCGAGCCCGGCATGATGAAGTCGACATATGGCACGGGGTGTTTTGCGGTGCTGGTGACCGGCGACAAGGCGGTCAGATCGAACAACCGGTTGCTGACGACCATCGCCTACCAGTTCGGCGGCAAACCGACCTATGCGCTGGAGGGCTCGATCTTCATCGCCGGCGCGGCGGTGCAATGGCTGCGCGACGGGCTCGGTCTCATCGACGACGCGGCCCATGCGGGCCCGCTGGCCGATGAGGCGGACGCGCATCACGAGGTCTATCTCGTGCCTGCTTTCGCCGGTCTCGGCGCGCCGTACTGGGACAGCGAGGCGCGCGGGGCGATGTACGGGCTGACCCGCGCCACGGGGCGCGCGGAGTTCGCCCGCGCCGCGCTCGAAAGCGTATGTTTTCAGACCCGCGACCTGCTCGAGGCGATGCGGCGCGACGGCGCGGAGGCGGACAACACGGTGCTGCGGGTCGACGGCGGCATGGCGGTGTCCGACTGGACCATGCAGCGCCTCGCCGACATCCTCGGCACCACGGTCGACCGGCCGGTGGTCCATGAGACGACGGCGCTCGGCGCGGCCTATGTCGCCGGGATGCAGGCCGGTCTCTATCCCGCACCCGAGGAATTCGCCGGCCGCTGGGCGCTGGAGCGGCGCTTCGAACCGGAGATGCAGGCCGAGGAACGGGAGCGCAAATATGCCGGGTGGCAGGACGCGGTGCGGCGGACGTTGTCAGCCAATGGGCCTCGAGGCCGCCAATGACCATGCAAAGCATGGTAGCGTTCTATATTCAATTCAATAGAACATAATACTAGTAAATAATCAATATTCGGTGTATGGTCGATTCTATATTGAGTAGGAGTGTTTCTTCCTGCATTCGTTTATTTGCGGCATATTTCCAATGAACTGGCAGCTCAAAAGAACCCTCGGCGCACTGGCGGTGACCCTGTGCGCATACCCGGCCTTTGCCAGCGACAACCCGAAGGAGAGGTCCCTGGGCGGCTATCCGCTCTGCGAGGCTTCTGCTGCGATTATCCTGAACTGTCCCGAGGACAAGGAGAAAGACAAAGACAAAGATAAAAAACGAGATAAAAACGGTGAGAGACTCTGCCTTCTCGTTGGTGACAACGAGGTCAGAGATCGGCTGTTTCTGTTTGATATCAGCGAGACAAACGAGGAGGTTCTGCTCGAAGACCGGCGAGAATTGCATTTGAATTCACTGTCCAAGAAAGACAACTTCCAGATTTCGGATATTGAGGCGCTGGTCGATTTAGAGGCACGTGACATACTCATCTACGGCTCTCACAGTCGGAACAAGGCATGTAAGGACAGAGAGAATCGTCGGCGTTTTGCGCATGGGAAGTTGAAAAAGACGAAAATTGGCAAAGGATTGAACAAACCCGGCAAATCTGATGAGCACACGTGTAGGTTGCTCTTCGGCGAAAACCGGACCGACGATATGCAGAAGGTCTGCGCGGAGATAGAGCGCAGAGAGGCTTTGGCTGATGCAGCTCGCGGAAAGACGAGCGAAGACGATCGAATTAGCGCGTGCAATTCGGACCCGGCTTTCAATCTGGAAGGCGCCGTTGCCGTTCCGGATGCCCAAGGAAACACGCGCGTGTGGATTGGCCTGCGCGCGCCGCTCGTCGGAGGTAAGGCCGTCCTTCTTAGGCAGGTGGAGAACTTGAAGAAGTTCCGGTTCGACGGCGTGGCGTTCGTCAAACTCAAGGGCCGCGGCGACTTCCCGAACTATGGGATTCGTGAGCTGACACTTTCTGGCGACAAAATCTGGGGCATTGGCGGTCCTCCGCCCGATCCGCCGGAGAATGGGAAAAAGCCCGATCACACGCTCTGGAGTATCAAGGCTGCGGACCTCGAGGATGGCGCTGATCTCAAGGCCAAGAAGGAACCGGACGATCAACCGGCCAATAAGGGACAGGACGATCTTCCGCCATCCTCCGAAGGTCTCGCAATACTAGATGGCAAGGCGTTGGTGCTGATCGACGGAGACGATGCCGGCGACTCGAACCCGATGGTCTGCCGGAAACCGAGCACGTACATAGTCCACAATATCGGTAACTGACCGCGTCAACGGCTATCGGTCAGGTCGGCCTTTTCCGTGATCCAGATGACCGTGTTCTTCTTCCCGTGCTTGCGGACCAGGTTGAAGAGGACGGCGGCGTTTTTGGGATGCAGACGGACGCAGCCATGGGACGCCGGCCGGCCCAGCCGCTTGATCGCGTTCGTGCCGTGTATCGCCCAGTGACTGTCGTAGAAGACCGCGTACGGCATCGGCGCACCGCGGAACAGACTGGAGCGGTGATGCCGGCTCAGGAAGTAGGGCCGGAACGTGCCCGTCCGGGTCCATCCGGGGTGCTTCCCGCCGGAAATCTTCCAGACGTCCTTTTTCTCACCGTCCACGTAAAGGTGAAGGCGCTGCTCGGAAAGGATCACATGGGCGAGGACTTCGGCGTCGGCGCGGGTTGGAACGAAAACCGATGACGCCACAAGCGTGATCAATCCAACAAGCCGATACATCTCAACCCCGAAACATGGGTGTTCAACCGATCCGGTTCGGGCCTGCGCCGCGCCCCGCGCGCTCGGCCCAAAGCCGCACTCTGCCGGACAATCATAAACAAATGACCACAGCGCCGTTAAGAGGTGCCACCACCGGCCCGCTTTGATCGACGAGGCTCTAGCCGAACCGCCCGGTGATGTAGTCGCGGCACAGCTCGTTCTGCGGCTGGATGAAGATATCCTTCGTGTCGCCCTGCTCAAGCAATTCGCCCAGATGGAAGAAGGCGGTGCGCTGAGAAACCCGCGCCGCCTGCTGCATGTTGTGGGTGATGATGATGATGCAGTAACTCTCGCGCAGCCCCTCGATCAGGCTCTCCAGATGGGCGGTCGCACGCGGGTCGAGCGCCGAAGCCGGCTCATCCATAAGAATGATGTCCGGTTTCGTGGAGATGGCGCGCGCCACGCACAGGCGCTGTTGCTGACCGCCGGACAAATCGGTGCCCGGTTCGCGCAAGCGGTCCTTGACCTCGTCCCAAAGGCCGGCGAGTTCGAGACAGCGTTGCACAAGTTCATCGGTTTCGGCGCGTGTCGAGACGAGACCGTGCAGCCGCGCGCCATAGGCGACATTGTGATAGACGGACCACGGGAACGGGTTCGGTTTCTGCGCCACCCATCCGAAGCGGCGCCTGAGCGTGGTCGCCTCGATTTCATCCGAATAGATGTCCTCGCCGTCCAAGGTGATCCGTCCCGCCAGACGGGTATCGGGGATGATCTCGTTCGTCCGGTTGAGGCAGCGCAGCAGGGTGGTCTTGCCGCATCCCGACGGGCCGATAAATGCGGTCACCTCCTGGTTGTAGATGTCGAGGGACACGTTCTTGAGCGCCTGTTTTTCGCCGTACCAGAAATTGACGTCCTCGACCTTGATCTTCAGCCGGTGAGAACCGTCATGACTTGGGTGGTCGCCGACATGGAGCTTGTAGTCGACGAGGTTCTTTTCCATCACTGTGTGCTGCATGCCCGTTCCTTGATGCGCGGCCACGACCGCCCCGACCGTACGGCCGGAGATTCGAAACAGACCGTGGTCAAGGGGCGCGAGCGTTGTTCCAGGTCAACACGGAGCCGCAACGGGTGCGCTTTATGACATCGTTTGGCGAAAGATTTGTGAAACCGTCCGGTGATGGCTCTCGGTTGCGACGCTCCATGCTGCGCCGGTGTGCGAATTCACCACGCGCATAGTCCGTCCAGAGCTCGGCTGCCAACGACTTGTTCTTGGAGCGACCTTCAATCGGCGGGGCGGCTCACAGCCCGGATGAGCAGACAACCGCCCGCTCGTCCACATTCCAAGTCCTTGCCCAAGTCCGTGCAAGGTGGCTTGGATTGCGATTGCGACGCGGACGAACAGGCGGTTGAAGATGCCAATGTCCGATTTTTGCGGCTCAGTTCATGCGCTCAAGCAGAAAACCCAGAACTTCATCGTCGTCTTCGACAAGTCTCTCGATGATGTCCAGGTGGTCGCGTTTGTTGGCCAGGTCGAAATGGCAGTTTTGGCCCGCCTTGAGCAGCTTGTCCTGATACTCTTTGGTTTGCCGGAAGAACTCGGGTGTGTCGAACTCCGGGACCACCAAATGCAATGGGCACAATGCCTCGCGCGTGGCCGATGCCTTGAGCTGTGGGCTTACCGCTTCTGCCGATGCCATGGTCATTTTGATCTCGTCATTGATGAAACTGTCGACGAGCGGGCGGACATCGAAAAGGCCGGCCAGGGAAAACACCCCTTTCAGTTTGCCTCGCGCAGCGTCGGTCAATCCGAATTTGCTCCAGTCGGTCTCCCTCAGCAGTGTGACCAGGTGGCCTCCGGCAGAATGTCCGACCAGATAGACCGCCGGCGATCCACGCTCGGCCGCGTCTTCAAGAACCGCCGCGACGGCTTGTTCCATCTGCTCGAGGATCGATTCCATGGGGGTTTCGTTGTCCCAGTCCTGGGCCATGCGATAGCCCGGCATGTAGACCGCGAATCCGCGCTTGTTGAATGGTTCGGCCAGAAACGAGAACTGGTCCTTTGAGAACCATTGCCACCAGCCGCCGTGGACATAGACGACGATCGGCGCATCTTCAGCAACGCCGTCCGGTCGAAAGACGTCCATCGCGCCGGAATATTGATCTTTTCCAAATTCGATGGTCTGGAGGTGGTCTCCCATTTTTCGCCGATAACTCGCGCTTCTTTCCGTCGTGAAGGCGATATGGGCGGGCAGCAGATCATCCGGCGCCATACGCGGGGTCCACAAAGTCGGGTTGTATTGCGCATCGGTCTGCTCTCGCGTGAAACAATTCCAGAGTTCGCTCATCGGTTCCTCCTGTGAATCTGAGACGGCATGCGTCCGACACGTGTCGGCCCGCAAAGTTTCGGTTTTGCCTATGATTGAGCTTCGAAATGATCTTCGCGCAGCAGCATCGATCCATCTTGTTGAGCGACCCAAAGCTCGCGCGTGATCACGCCCTGCGCCTTGTTCATTTTCCAGCCGCTTTTCAGGATCGTCGAAGTCTTGTCGATTTGTTCGATCTCGGGGGCGATATAGGCAACGTCTGCGAAGCCCTGATCGATAATGTCCTGCCAGAAGGTCTCTATCGCCGCCCGGCCCTGATAGCTGCCGAACGGTTTCGCGATCATTTGCGCGTCCTCCTCGTACATCGAGGCACATCCGGCGGCGTTCCCCTGATTGAAGAAGGCACGCCATTTTTCGCTGGCGGCGATCGTTCGGGCTGTCAGGTCGTTCGTCATGATGGGCACCTTTCTGCGGAAATCTCCCGACTGGGCTTCGGCGCAGATGTTGAGCAGATCGACACCAGTTGATAAACCTATATTAGGTGAAATGATTGTTCAGAGAGACTAAACAATGAAGCCCGGCCTTGAAGACATGCAGGTGTTTCTGGAGGTGGTCGATGCACGCTCATTCACCGCCGCGGCGGAACGGCTTGGCCGGACAAAGTCGGCGGTAAGTCAGGCCGTCACACGGCTGGAAGACGATCTTGGACTGAGGCTCCTGCATCGAAGTACCCGCTCACTTTCGCTCACGGAGACCGGCGCACGTTTTTATGCGCACTGTCGTGATATCCGGAGTTCCTATGACAGCGCTCTTGCGGACATCAAGACGGCCAACGGAGATCCGAGAGGGACGCTTACGGTTACCGCACCTCATGCGTTGTGCGCGCCGGTCATCGTACCCTCGATCGCGCGGCTTCTGGAAATCCACTCCAACATCGGTGCGCGCCTCATCGCAGACGATTCGCCCATGGACCTGATCGAATCGCAGATCGATCTGGCCATACGCGTGGGCGAACCGGAGCTTCAATCGGCTAAAGTTTCGAAACTGGGATTGCTTCGCGAGGGGCTCTACGCGAGCCCCGAGTGCGTATCTGCTCACGGCGGTATTCCGGAGACTCTGGATGGAGTCGCCGGCTGGCCACATATTGCCAACGACTGGCAGGGGATCCCGGTCAGGTATCACGGCCCTGATGGCTCAACCATTCGCGTCGATCCCAGATTACGCTGCAACAGCCTGCACGACATCTTGCAATTGGCGGAGTCGGGTGCCGGCGTCGCCAGGTTGCCCGACATCACGGCGGCGCAAAGCGTGGCAAGGGGCAGGCTGCTGCGGTTGCTCGAAGTCGGCACGGCACCTGTTCACGCCATGCATCTTTTCCCAAAACGGCCACCCAGGAAAATGCGAACATTCATCGAATTGGTTCGGACGGAACTCCGCCAGGGCCCGTTCCTGAGAACATAATCCGGATGTTTCCGGCGCTCGGTATTTCAGATCATCCGGCTGCCCAATTTGCTTCTGGAAAAAGACAGAGTCTCATCCTACCTAACGCTCCATGCCCGAAATCGATTTTTCCTATCTCGGCTGGGCGGTCCTGCTGCTGATCGCTTCCGGCATTTCCTGGACGACCAACTTTTTCACCCTGCCGGGCAACTGGTTCATCGTCGGGCTGGCGGCGCTGTTTGTTTCCGCCCAGGGCTCAGGCGACGCGGCCCAGGGCATGAACTGGGAGGCCGTCGCGTTCCTGCTGGTGCTTGCGGCGGGCGGCGAGCTGATCGAGTTCCTGGCCGGTGCCGCGGGTGCCGCCAAGCAGGGCGGAAGCCGTCGTGCCATCGTTCTGGCGCTCGTCGGAACCTTCGCCGGCAGCATCGCGGGCGCCGTCATGGGCGTGCCGATCCCGATACTGGGACCGCTGTTGGGCGCACTGCTCGGTGGCGCCGCCGGTGCTTTTGCCGGTGCCTATCTCGGCGAGATGTGGAAGCATGGGGGTGCCGACAAGAGCGTGAGCGTCGGATGGGGCGCGGCGGTCGGGCGTGTTCTCGGCACGCTCGGCAAACTCCTCGTCGGCGCCGTCATGCTGGTTGTTCTGACAGTGAGAGTGTTTTCATGAGCCTGCCTGCAATTCTGGATCACATCGTCATCAATGTGCGTTTCAACATGGACGAAGCGGAAGACCTGTTTTCGCGAATGGGCTTCACGCTGACGCCCCGCGGCCGTCATTCCATGGGGTCGATCAATCACCTGATGATGTTCGCGGACGACTATCTCGAGCTGATCGGCATCGCTGAGGCCGACGCGGACAAACGTCCGGATGTTTCGCAGGCACCGCTCGGCCTGAGCGGGCTGGTCTTCAAGACCGAAAATGCCGACAAAGCGTTTGCGCGTCTCGGCGCCAGTGACATGGCGGGCGACACGCCGCGCGTGTTTTCGCGGCCCCTCGTGCTCGATGACGGGTCCCGTCATGAGGCGTGTTTCCGCACGGCGACCGCACGCCGCGACGCCTTCCCCGCCGGGCGGCTCTACTTCTGCGAGCACCTCACCCCTGAACTGTTGTGGCGCAGGGAATGGCAGACCCATCCCAATGGCGTGACGGGATTCACCGAGCTCATGACCGTCTGCGCAGACCCGGATGAGGATGCTGAACGGCTGGGGGGACTGCTGGGCATTGCACCGAACGGTGCCGGCGGGAGCGCACGGCAGATCGCATTCGCCAGCGGGTTCCGGCTGACCTTCGTTACCCAGGCCGCTTATTCCGACCGCTTCGGTGATCTCGCCGTTTCGACCGCGGGCCGGGATGCGCTTTTTGGCGCGCTCGGTCTGCGCTGCGAAAACCCGGACGCCTTGTTCGTCGCGCTCGACGCATGCGGAGATGCGGTCTCCGTCACGCGACAGGACAACTCAGCCGTGGTCCTGGTGAAGGCGTTCGACACGCTTCTGCGTTTCGACTTCTAGCTCCAAGTCGCGAATGGCGAAAAGGTAAGAGGGCCGGGAGGGGGATCCCGGCCCTCTGGTTCCGCGCGAGAGATTGGGCGGTTAGGCGCGGACGTCAGTGGAGCGCTCAAAGCGATTGTTTGCGAGACTTTGTTTGGTCCAATCGCGAGCGCCATACGACAACAGGCAAGGGGCGTGCCACGGATTTTCCGGTTGGAAACGCTTGTGTTTCAAGGGCTTGGCCGCACGACGATCGAGCGCGAGCCATGAAAATGTTGCCGGGTGGGCAGATTTTGCCGGGTGGCGTATGGTTTCGGGAGAGGATTCACGTGACCAGGAGCACCAATAATGCGCGTCCCGAGTATCGTTCTGGCAGGTCTCTGCCTTCTTGCTTTCCTGCTGATCGGGGGACGTGAACCGTCACAGGCCGCACCGGTAACGAGCAAGTGCCTCGCGGTGGCGGAGACGCTTTCCGGCGTCGTGCCGGTGGCGTACCGGTCGGCAAATCTTGCGGCCAATGAGGTTCGTCTCACATTTGTCGGGCACTCGACCTTTCTCATCGAAAGTCCGCAGGGCATCCGGATCGCAACCGACTATGCCGGCTGGCACGGTTCGGGTCCGCTGCCCGATGCGGTGACCATGAACCATGCGCACGACACCCACTATACGGACTATCCCGATCCCGCCATCAAGCACGTGCTGCGCGGATGGAACCCCGAGGGTGGTCACGCGGAACACAACCTCACGGTGGGTGATGTCTATATCCGCAACGTGCCGACGAACATCCGCAGTTGGGGAGAAGTCACGACCGAAAAGTTCGGGAACTCGATCTTCATCTTCGAAGTTGCCGGATTGTGCATCGGCCATCTCGGCCACCTGCATCATGAGCTGACCGCGCAGCAGCTCGGGCAGATCGGCCAGCTCGATGTGGTTCTCGTGGCGGTCGACGGGGTATTCACGCTCGACCATGCGGGGGTGGTCGAGGTGTTGAAGGATCTTCAGGCGCGGCTTGTGATCCCGATGCACTTCTTCGGCTCCATCGGGTCCTTGCGCGAGAAGCTGCAGGAAACGCACGACATCGAGGACAGCGAGACCAAGACCGTGGTCCTGTCCCAGGCGACCATGCCGCGGAAACCGAAATTCCTGATCCTGCCGGGGTTCTAGGGCGCCTTCGATCAGGCCGGGCGGTTCGGTCCGCCCGCGCGGATCGCCAGGATCGCCGTGAGGGCGATACACAGGGAGACGACCGCGTTCCAGCCGGCGAAGGACAGGCCAAGGAACCGCCAGGGTGCTTCATCGCAGGCCGGTGCCCGGGCGCCCTCCAGGGCCTGAAGCAGATCGCCGCCGACCGGCGCAAGATCGCCGCCGGCGCAGGAGGCCGGGCCCGGCCACCATTTCCACTCGATCCCGGAGTGATAGATGCCGAGGCCCGTATTGGCGAGGAAGCCGAGGCCGCAGAGCACCAGAAGGAGCGCGGCCAGGCCGTGGCGCTCGGCCCGCGCGAGCAGGAAGGCGATGCCCGCCAGCGGGATACCCGCGTAGTACGCGTATCGCTGCTGCAGACATAGGGGACAGGGCTTGTAGCCGCCGATGTGCTCAAAGCCGTGTGCCGTGGCGACGGCGGTCACGGCAAGGAGAAAAATGATCACCGCGGCGACGGGAAGCGAGAGGTATTTCGAAAGATGATCGGCCATTTCAATCCTTCACGCGTGCCTGTCAGAGATACTTAATAGCAATAAAGCCCGCAAAAAGGCTGACAAGGAACAAGGTCGTGACCAGTCCGAGACGGCGCTCGATGAAGGCGCGGATCGGCGGTCCGAACCAGTACAGCAGCGCGGCAACGATAAAGAACCGCAGACCGCGCGCGGCGATGCTCGCGATCATGAATACCCAGAAATTCAGAAGTGTGGCGCCGCTGGCAATGGTGATGACCTTGTAGGGAAACGGCGTGACGCCAGCGAAGAAGACGATCCACGCCCCGTATTCGTTGTACCGTCCGGCAAAATCGGCGAAGGCCTGCTCGTAACCGTAGAACGCCAGGATGGGTTTGCCGACGACCTCGAAGAGGAAATACCCGATGGCGTAACCTGCGATGCCGCCAAGCACGGAGCTGACCGTACAGACGGCGGCGAAAAACCAAGCCTTGGCGCGTTCCGCCAGGATCATGGGAATGAGCATCGCGTCGGGAGGGATGGGAAAGACCGAGCTCTCGGCAAACGATACGCCGGAGAGCACCCATGGCGCCTTCGGATGTCCGGCGAGTTCGATCACATAATCGTAGAGACGTCTCAGCATCGCGCCTGATTAGCGGCGAGGCCGCCATTTGTCCATGAGATTAGTCGGGCGGTCGAGGTCTCAGCTTGTGCCGGCCGAAGCGTCGTGATAGGGCGTTTCCGATTGGCTTTGGGGCGTTGCGATCGTCGGGCAATGGTTAAGTTGACCATGGACAACGCATCGCTATCATCGCCGGGCGATGGCCCCAGTGGCGGAATTGGTAGACGCGGTAGACTCAAAATCTATTGCCCGCAAGGGCGTGCCTGTTCGAGTCAGGCCTGGGGCACCATCCACGCCGGGCGTGATGCCTGAGATCACCGGTGGATCGTGTGCCTTCACGATGCGAGCGTGCAAGGAGGGTTACCTTTGATGATTGGACGGGCAATCGCCGCGGTGCTGCTTGGACTTGTTCTGCTCGGGCCATCCCGTGCTCTAGCCGCACCCGCCCTTGTGTTCGATCCCTATAAGGGCACGATCCTCTACCAGGAGGATATGGACGCGCTCTGGCATCCGGCGTCGCTCACAAAGCTGATGACGGCGTATCTGACGTTCGAGGCCCTGCGCGAGAAGAGGATCACGCTCAAGACCAAGATCACCGTTTCCAAGAATGCGAATGCGCAGGCGCCGAGCAAGATCGGCCTTCCGGTCGGTGCGAGCATGACCGTCGATCTCGCATTGCGAGCGCTGCTCGTCAAATCGGCGAACGATGTCGCCGTCATGCTGGCCGAGGCCATTTCGGGGAGCGAACCCGCCTTCGTGAGGCGCATGAACGAGACCGCGAAGCTGCTCGGCATGCGCCGGACGCGCTTCGTCAATCCCAACGGATTGCCCGACGACCGCCAGATATCGACCGCGCGGGACATGGCCTATCTCGCCCGCGCCCTGATCCAGCAATACCCCGAATATGCGCACTTCTTTAAGGTGACGCATCTGAAGATCGGCAAGCGGCGCATGCGCAACTTCAACAAACTTCTGCGCACCTTCGAGGGCGCCGACGGGATGAAGACCGGCTTTGTGTGCGCCTCCGGTTACAATCTGGTGGCCAGCGCAACCCGCAACGGACGCAAGCTCGTGGCGGTTGTGCTCGGCGGACGGACGGGAAACGCACGCAATGCGCGGGCGGCGAGCCTGCTCGACCACGGGTTCAACCGGTATGGATGGCGCGCCATGTTCGGCAAGAACATCGACGAGTTAACCATACAGGCTTCCCTGACGGAGGGGCCGCCGAACCTGCGCCCGGTCGTTTGCGCCAAGCGCCGCAAGATCCGCAAAAAACGCAAGAGAACCGTACGCAGGAAGAAAAAATAGCGGCACGGCTCCGGCGTTAACCTCGATTTCTCCCGAAAAACTCCCGTTTTCCAGGCCTTTGGCCGGAAAGCGCGTTTTATGTGGCCTTCTGGCGTAAAGCTTGCTCATCAAGCGGCAATCGTAACGACGGGAGGTCAAATTGGCACACCCCACCGCATATACGCCGCTTGCCGAGTGCGAATTCAGCACGTCGGAAATTGCCGCAATGGCCGCCGTTCTCATGCGCCGGCACGGCGCACAGGCGCATCAGGTTGCGCAGGATTTCATGCGGGAGCACGAGGATCTCGGCGACCGGGTGCGCGCTTCGGCATGGCGACGGGTCTCGGCGCATTTGCGGGACCGGCAAGGCGCGCGAACCCTTTCTTAAATGCCCAGGCGCTAGGCTTCACCGGGTGAATTTGGAGGACCAACATGTCGCTCGGTGAGGTGGCACGCAGTTCTGCGCGGGCGGGCTCGGCCGCGTTGCCGGACGCGCTGCGGAAGCTCCTGGCCCCGCTTCTCGGTCAGGAAGGCAGCGCCCGGACCGGCCGCGCGGCGGTCTTCGCCTTCTCCATCCGCGTCGCCAGCGCCGCCATCGCCTACCTGTCGCAGATCCTTCTCGCGCGATGGATGGGCAGTTTCGAGTACGGTGTCTTCGTTTTCGTCTGGGTGTGGGTGCTGATCGCAGGCGGTCTGACCACGCTCGGTCTGTCCGCGGCATCCATGCGCTATGTGGCGGAATACAAGGAAACGGCGCGCCATGACCTTTTGCGCGGTCTGCTGAACCGGTCGCGCTCCATTGCCGTCACCGCGAGCACGCTGTTCGCCCTCACCGGCTTTGCCGCGCTGTACACGTTCGGGCATCTGATCGACGAATACTATGTGCTGCCCGCGTTCCTCATCTTGTTCTGCCTGCCCATGTACACGCTCGAAGACGTGCAGGACGGCATTGCGCGCGGCCGCGGCTGGATGGACGTGGCGCTTGTGCCGCCCTTCATCCTGCGCCCGTTGATGCTCCTCGCCGCAATGCTGGCCGTCTACCTCGGCGGATTTGAAATGTCGGCGGTCAGCGCTGCGGGTGCCGCGGTGTTCGCCTGCTGGGTCTCGGCGCTTGTTCAGGGCATCCAGCTTCACAGGCGGTTCGACGGCGACATCGGCAAGGGGCCGAGCGACTACCAGACGAAGCTGTGGATGGCCACGGCGCTGCCGCTTCTGCTGTTCCACGGGTTCGAGCTTCTGCTGCAGAACACGGACATCCTCGTGCTTTCCGTGTATGTGAGCCCATCCGATGTGGCAGTCTATTTCGCGGCGCTCAAGACGATCAGTCTCGTCGCGTTCGTTCATTTCGCGGTTGGCGCCGCGGCGGGCCATCGCTTTTCGGCGTATAACGCGGCAGGAGACAGGGACAAATTGCAGCAGGCGGTGCGCGATGCGGCGCGATGGACATTCTGGCCGTCCCTTCTCGGCGCCTTTGTCCTGTTGCTGCTCGGCAAGCCGTTGCTTTGGCTGTTCGGCAGCGAGTTCACCGGCGGCTACGCGGCGATGTTCGTTCTTGCGGTCGGCCTTGTGGTGCGCGCCGCCACGGGGCCGGTCGAGATTGTGCTGAACATGCTCGGCGAGCAGAAAATCTGCGCCGCCGTTCTTTTCGCGACGGCGGCCCTCAATATCGTTCTGAACTTCGCGCTCATTCCCACCTACGGACTGATGGGCGCAGCAGCCGCAACCGCCATCTCGATGGCACTCGGCGCGCTGGTCATGGCGTTCGCCGCCCACAGGCGCCTGAACCTGCGTTCCTTTATCTGACCTTCCGCACCGGCTTGCCGAGCACGAGCGTCCAGAATGTCTGGTAGTGACTGTCCGGGTTCTTCTTGAGTGCGATGCCCATTTGCGTCGCGTCCGCCAGCAGAAGGTTCTTGTTGTGGCTCGGGCTCTCCTTCCAGCCTTGCAAAACCTCGGCAAACGAACGTTGACCCGCGCCGACGTTTTCAGCCGCCAGAATCGGCCTATACCCTGTGCGCTGGACCCGGTTCCAAGGGTTGGAGCCGTCGCTGCCTGTGTGCGAAATCTTGTCCACGCGCGCGAGGTCGCTGGAGTGGTTCTCTGCTGCCCGCGTCAGTTTCCGCTCCATGGCAAGCGGGGGTAAGCCGCGCGTTGCGCGGTAGCGGTTGATCATGGAGCGCGCCGCTTCCGGTTCGAGGTGAACCTGGGACAACTGCAACAGCTCGCCGGATATGTTCCTGGCCGGCGGCGCCCCGGCACATCCAGCCAAAGCAACCGCTATGCAAAGGGGTGTCAGACTTCGAACGTTCACTCGTGACTCGACCTTGCTTTCCGGTTCTGCCTTGCCGTCCGCCCAAGAATCGCCGGTTGCCGTTAACAGAGCCTTTCTCTGGTGCGCAGCGGGCGGCTGGTCTAGGATTTTTGCGTGCCGCGCGCGTCAAAAAAAGGGCAGGAGGCGAAAATGCTCCGAAGAGTCGGTCTTGCGCTTGCCGTAATGCTCGCGTCGGCCGGCGGCCTGAACGGCACGGGGCACGCCCAAGGGCTTCTCGGACAGGAGCAGAAGCTGCTCGATCTGACACGCGGCAGTTGGGCCTATTTTCGGGATTTCAACGGACGTCAGCTTCTCTATTTCACGCACCTGGAGGCGTATCGCTGCGGAATCTCACAGGTCCGCTTCAGCCTGAACGGGGATGCGCTCGATCGCGAGTGGAAACTCCAGCCCTGTGATCCGAAGGACCCGAACAAGATCACGACCGACAAGGTGTATCTTTCGTTTCCCCTTAAGACGGCGCGGTCGGTTTCTATCCGTCTGACCTACAATGACGGTAAGGAAAGCCCGATTGTGCGTATCGGCACCGACAACAAGCTTATTCGTTGAGCGTGGTGCCGACAGGCGATCCGGCGTGCTCGCGTTAACGTTCTGTTAAGTAGAAACTCTGTATAAATACACCAATAAATTGCATAACAGCCATCAGGCTTGAGGCAGTTTCGCGGACGGCGCGCTGCGTCAGACGCACTGGGCGGGGAGGCGTCGGTTATGGCCCAACCGGGCCTCCCCCGCTCAAAATCTTCCCGCAAATGACTTACACGGAGTCGATCTACATCTGGTCCCAGTACTCGCGCGGGTCGCAGACCGCCTCGATCAGAACCGGACCCTTGAGCCCGCGCGCCGTCTCGTAGGCCGTCTTGAACTCCGCATTGCTGCCGACGCGCATCGCTTCGAAACCGAACCCTTTCGCGACATCACAGAAGTTCGGGCTCTTGAAACGCACGGAGCTGGTTTCGACCTGGAGTTTCGATTGCTTCAGCTCGATGAGCGCAAGGCTGGCATCATTCAGGGCAATTACGGTGACCGGCAAATCGCGTTCCGCGACGACGGCCAATTCACCCAGGCTCATCAGAGCCGAACCGTCGCCGACAAGGGCGACGATGCGCTTGTCCGGTTCCGCGAGTGACGCGCCGACCGCGGCCGGCACGGCATATCCCATCGAGCACAACCCGTTCGTCTGAAGAAGCTGATTGGGCATCGTGCAGCGGAACGCATGACAGGCGAGGATGCGGTGTGCCCCCACATCCGCGGTCAGGATCGTGTCGTTGTCGAGATGGGTGTCAACCTCGGCGAAAAGTGCTGCCGGACTGACCCCCGTTTCCGGATCGCGCGGCGCGACGATCTGCGCGCTCGCGTCGCGATACGCTGTGATGCGGGCTTCGGGCCAGGCCGCGCCGGGCTTGGCCGATTGCGTGAGCAGATCGATATTGGCCGCGAGATCTCCGAGGATCTGCTCGCCGGAGGGGAACACGCGGTCCGTCTGCGACGCCCAGTCGAGCGTCAGGCACGCCATGTCGGGCCCCCAGGCATCGAGCCACGCATCGCGCAGCTCCATCGCATCGAAGCCGACGAGCGTCAGGTGGTCCGCCTCCTCGACGAGCTTTTGCGTGACGTCATCGGCAATGGGGCTGAGACCCAAGGCGCCGAGCGACAGCGGATGGCGTTCGGAGACGACACCCTTCGCCTTGAAAGTCGTCAGGAACGGGATCTGCCAGGCTTCGAGAAACGCCTGAAGCTGTTCCGGAACGCCGTTGCGCAGCGCGCCGAGGCCGATCAGGGCGAGGGGTCTTTTGGCGTTCGACAGTCCCGACCGGGCGCTGTCGACGGCCCCGCCTGACGCAATACCCAGATGCTGTTGCGCCGGCGAAAACGCCTTGGCTTCGATCGCCTCTGCCCGGCTCGCATCCGCCGGGCAGTTGAGGTACACCGCGCCACGCGGTTCGGTCATGGCCACATCCAGCGCCTTGGCGACCTGTTGTGCCGCGCGGTCGGGATTGAGTTCCGCGGCAAGCTTGGTGATGGGTTTCATCAAGGCGACATGGTCGAACACCTGGTGGGTGTAGAGGCCGCGCCGGTTCGACGCCATTTCGCCACCGAGCACAATGACCGGCGTGCGTTCCATGACGGAGGTGGCAACGCCGGTGGCGCCGTTTACCACGCCGGGCCCGAGTGCGAAGATGCAGGCTGCGGGGCTTCCTGAGACCTGCGCAACCGCGTCGGCCATGAAGCCCGCCGATGGCTCACTCTTGGCCAGCACGAAGGTGATGCCGGTCTGCTCGCACGCCCGGATCAGCTCCAGAACGTCGTTGCCGGGGATGCCGAAGGCGAAGCGGACGCCATAAGCATGCATGGTCTCGGCGATGCGAACGGCAACGCTCGCCTTGCCGCTCCCGGATTGTTTATCTGATGCTCCCATCTCAGCCCTTGCTTATTCAAAGATCCTAAGTTACCATTTTTAGTACTTTTAGAGATTTCTCTTCAGTTGTCCAGTACGCATGGCCCTTGAAATCGCGACAAAGAACGCTGCGGAAGAGCGTCCCGCCTTCTCCGAGAAGCACGGGACGCTATACGCTCAGGTGGCGAACGTGCTGCGCCAGCGCATCCGGTCGGGTCAGTGGGCTGCCGGCGATCAACTGCCGACGCTCGATGAACTGGAGCGTGAGTTTCAGGTTGCGAGGGTCACCCTCCGGCAGGCGCTGACGCTGCTCGAAACCGAGGGCATGATCTGGCGCAGACGCGGCCTCGGCACGTTTGTGAGCGACAGCGCAGGGCCGGAATGGTTCAAGCTGGAGACGAGCCGGGATGAGCTCATTCATTCGCTCGAAGGCACCTGGTCCCGGATCATCGACGTGGATGCGGGAGAGACTATCCCGCGTCTCGAGCCGGGCGATGGCGACGCGGCCCCCGGCTACCGCCATATGCGCCGCGTCCACGGACGTGGCGAACGCGCCTACGCCGTCGTCGAAATGTATCTCGACGCCAAGGTCTACGCCCGTGCGCCCAGGCGTTTCGACAAGGAAATGATCATTCCCGTCATCGACCGCATGCGCGACGTCGAGATCTCCGATATCCGCCAGACCCTGACCATCGGGACCGCGGACAAGCAGGTGGCGGAAGAGCTCGGCGTTTCCATCGGTTCGCCCATCGGCATTCTCCGCCGGGTGGTGCAGGACCGGACCGGCAAGGTGATCTACATCGGCATCGTCAACTATCGCGGCGATGCGGTGAAACTCGATATCTCGCTGTCGGGCGATGCGGCCGGAGGTGAACGGTGAGTGCAGGTCCGGACAACGCGTTGCAGGTGAAGGTCTGGCGCGGCGGCGCCGACGGCGCATACGCGTCGTACGAGGTGCCGCAGCAGGAGAACCAGACGGTTCTCGACGTGGTGACGTATATCCAGCGCCATCTCGACGCCGCGCTCGCATACCGGTTCGCCTGCCGCGTCGGCGTGTGCGGCTCGTGCGCCATGACCGTGAACGGGCGTCCGCGCTGGACCTGCCGGACCCACGTGTCGCGCGTGGCGCAGAACGGCACGCTGGAAATCGCACCGCTTCAGAATCTGCCCGTCATCCGCGATCTCGTGACCGACATGACGCCGTTCTTCGAGAAGTGGCAGGACGCGCGCGGCCGTTTCGTGCCCGGCGACGGACCGAAGGACACGCTGGCGCAAGTGCCGCCGGAGCAGACGGAACGCGCGGCCGCCAGCGCGGCCATCGAGTGCATCAATTGCGGTGTGTGCTATTCCGCGTGCGATGTCGTTGCCTGGCGGGAGGACTATCTCGGACCGGCGGCGCTGAACCGGGCCTGGGCCGCCTATAACGATGTGCGCGACGGTGACCGCGCCGGAGTCCTCAAGGCCGTTTCGGCTGCGTCCGGCTGCAACAACTGTCACACGCATCAGTCCTGCGCCGAGCACTGTCCCGTCGCCCTCAATCCGACCTTCTCGATCGCCGGTTTGAAACGGGCGACCCTGAAGGCCAGCCTCAAGGGGGAGCTGTGATGATCCAGTTCCTCGAAACCCCTGCGAAGGCGGGGGGCCAGAACGTGGTTGGCGGATTCCCGCCTGCGCGGGAATTTCGCGGCGTGGTTTGCGAGTCCGCCGACCTCCGAGGGAAGGCAGGGTTGATCAAGTTTCTCGAAACTCCTGCGAAGGCAGGGGTCCAGAACGTGCATCATGGATTCCCGCCTGCGCGGGAATTTCGGGGAGTAGATTGCAAGTCCGCCGACCTCCAAGGGGAGGCAGGGATGATCAGGTTCCTCGAAACTCCTGCGAAGGCAGGGGTCCGGAAAGCGCTTCATGGATTCCCGCCTGCGCGGGAATTTCGCGGAGTGTTCAAGTCCGCCGACCTTCGAGGGAAGGCAGGGATGATCAGGTTTCTCGAAACCCCTGCGAAGGCAGGGGTCCAGAAAATGCTTGGTGGATTCCCGCCTGCGCGGGAATTTCCAGAGTTTTTTGAGTTTCCGGGGGCGAACAGCCGATGACGCCACGCCTCTACCTCCTGCAACGTGGTACGGCCTTCCTGATGGTGCCGCTCGTGATCACACATCTGGTGGTGATCATGATCGCGATACAGGGCGGGCTCACGGCTGAGGAAATCCTCGCGCGCACGCGCGGCAGCGTGGCATGGGCCCTGTTCTACGGCGTGTTTGTGCTGGCGGCGTCGCTGCATGCGGGCATCGGCATGCAGACCATCTCGCGGGAGTGGTTCGGGTTCGCTCAGCGCGGCGCGGCCATTTTTGGCCATGTGTTCATTCTGTTGCTGCTGGTGCTGGGCCTGCGCGCCGTGGCCGGAGTGTACGGGCTATGAGCGCGGTCGGCGTCACCCGTGCGAGCCGGGCGCATCCCGGTTTCCTGGCCGCGATCATCCATCGCATTTCGGGGCTGGCTCTGGCCGTCTTCCTGCCGCTGCATTTCCTCTCGCTGGGGCTCGCCTTCGAACAGGAAGCGTTTGAAGGGTTCATCGCCTGGTCCAACAATCCGATGGTCAAGGTGAGCGAGGCGCTCCTGGTCGCCGCATTGGCGGTTCATTTTGCCGGAGGGCTACGGCTACTCGCGATCGAATTCTTCGGCCTCACCCGCGCGCAGGCCGTCTGGATCGCATGCGCCTTCGCCTTCGGGATTGGCGCCGGTATTCTGTTTTTGTTGAGGGCGTTCTAGATGATCGAGACGCACAGGACGGACATGCTCATCATCGGCTCGGGTGGCGCCGGCCTTTTCGCCGCGCTCCATGCGGCACGGGCGAACCCGGACCTCGACATCACGCTCGCGGTCAAGGGTCTCGTCGGCAAGTCCGGCTGCACGCGCATGGTCCAGGGCGGATACAATGTCGCGCTGGCCACTGGCGACTCCATCGAACGCCATTTCATGGACACCATCGTCGGAGGCAAGTGGCTGCCGCATCAGGACCTCGCCTGGGCGCTGGTCAACGGCGCGGTAAAGTGCATCCACGAGCTCGAGAACGAGTACGGGTGCTACTTCGACCGCAATCCGGACGGGACCCTGCATCAGAAGGCCTTCGCCGGGCAGAGCTTCGACCGCACGGTGCACAAGGGCGACCTCACCGGCATTGAGATCATCAACCGGCTGTCCGAGCAGGTCTGGGCGCTCAATGTGCAGCGTCTGGAGGAGCATCGGGCGGTCGCGCTCATTCCGACCGAGGACGGCTCCGCCATCTCCGGCGTGCTGCTGATCGACATCCGCGAGGGGCATTTCCGGTTCGTGCAGGCCAAGACCGTGTTGCTGGGGGCGGGCGGCGGGCCGACCATGTATCGCTATCACACGCCGTCCGGCGACAAGGCGTGCGACGGCATGGCCATGGGCCTGCGCGCCGGGCTGGCCTTGCGCGACATGGAGATGGTGCAGTTCCACCCGACGGGTATCCTCGCCGGAAACGATACGCGCATGACGGGCACCATCCTCGAGGAAGGCCTGCGCGGTGCCGGCGGATATCTGCTCAACGGCGCGCGCGAGCGCTTCATGTTCGACTATCACGACCATGGGGAACGGGCGACGCGCGATATCGTCTCCCGCGCGATGTATGAGGAGGTGCGCGCCGGGCGCGGCACTCCGAACGGCGGCATCTACATCCGCATGGCGCATCTGGGGCCGGAAAAGGTCGCCAAGCAGTTCAAGGGCATGGTCAAGCGGTGCGAGGATTGCGGCTTCGATCTCGCCGGCGGAGACGTCGAGGTCCTGCCCACGGCGCACTACATGATGGGCGGCATCGAGTTCGAGACCGACTGCTCCACCGCGCTGGAAGGGCTCTACGTTGCCGGTGAGGATTCGGGCGGTGTTCACGGCGCCAACCGGCTCGGCGGCAACGGCGTCGCCAATTCGACCGTGTTCGGCGGCGTTGCCGGCAAATCCATGGCGGAAGCGATCAAAAACGGCGCCAATTGGCGCGAGCCGGACGCGGCCGTTCTTGAAGAGCATATGGGGCGATGCCTCAAGCCTTTTGCCGGAAAACCGGGCGATCTCAACTCCATTCGCGAAACCCTGGTCGACCTGATGTGGGACAAGGCGGGGATCGTCCGTGACAAGGACCTGCTCGAGACGTGCATCTCGGAGCTTGACGATCTGTCGGCCGAGCATGCCGCGAGCGGCCTTGCGGACCCGACACGCGCGTTCAACCCGACCTGGCACGACTGGTTGAACCTGGAGAGCCAGATTCTGATCTCGCAGGCCATTGCGCGCGCGGCGCTGGCGCGCAAGGATTCGCGCGGCGCGCATTACCGTTCCGATTTTCCGGAAGCCGGCAAGCTCGAGACCACGCGCTATACGACGATCGAGCTGCCGAAGAGCGGAAAACTCAAGACCGGCTCGAAACCGGTCAAGTTCACCATCGTGAAACCGGGCCAGTCGCTCATCGACGATGAAGCCGGCGCACCGCCCGAAGTCGCGCCGCCTCCCAGGGCGGCGGAGTAGGAGAAAACCGATGATCAAGGCCGATACGATCGAGCAGGCCGCGAACCAGATCATGTCCAACGCCGCGATCGATATCCCGGAGGACTACGAGTCCGGCATCCGCAAGATGATCGATCTGGAAAAGGGCGATCTCTCGGCGTTTGTGCTCGAGGCCATGCTGGAAAACTGGCAGGCGGCGCGCGACGACCGCCGTCCCATGTGCGCCGACTCAGGCCTCCCGAGATACTACGTCAAGACCGGCAACGACGCGCAGATCGAAGGCGGTTTCGTCGAGCTGGAGCACCGCATCCGCCGGGCGACCGCGCAGGCGACGCACGACATCCCGCTGCGTCCCAACCGGGTCCACCCGATCTCCCGGCAGGACAACAACAACAATGTGGGCATGAACGCGCCGGAGATCGAGTATTCCTTCGAGCCGGACGCGGACTGGCTCGATATCACGACCGTCCACAAGGGCGGTCTGTTCGGCACCGACTACCGCATGCTGTTTCCCGGAGACGGGATCGACGGCATCAAGCGGTTCTTCCTCGACGTGCTTCTGGCGTTCGGCAAGCGTGGCCTCGCATGCCAGCCGGCCATCGTCGGCGTCGGGCTCGGCGGGTCGAAGGACACGAGCATGGTGCTGGGGAAACAGGCGGCCTGCCTGAGGCCCGTGGGGTCGCGCCATCCCGATCCGGAAATCGCCAAGCTGGAGGATGAACTCAAGGAACTCGGCAACAAGACCGGTCTCGGCGCCATGGGATTTCAGGGCACCTCGACCGTGGTCGATTGCCAGATCGAGGTCGGCTACACACACACCGGCGGCATGCCGATGTCGGTGCACTGCTTCTGCCTGTCGTCGCGGCGCGCGACGGCCCGGATTCACAGCAACGGAGAGGTCGAGTACCGCACCGATCCCAAATGGTTCACGCCCTACATGCGGCGCAACACGGTCGGTTGGGACGGCAGTGCCGCGCTCGCCGGCGCCGCGGAATAGGAGGCAACGATGGGCGAACGCGCAGACAAGCTGAAACAGGTGCGGTTGAAGACCCCCGTCTCGGACGAGGATCTGAAATCCCTGGAAATCGGATCGGTTGTATTCCTGGACGGGTTGATCTACACGGCGCGCGAAGGCGTCTATGAGAAGATCCTGAACAAGGGTGAAACCCCACCGGTCGATTTCACCGGTCTGACCAATATCAACTTCCATTGCGCCCCCGCCGCCTCGCAGAACGACGACGGGACCTACAATGTCGGCGCGGTGACCGCGACGGCGAGTTTCCGTTTCGCCAAGTATCTGAAACGTTGGTTCGAGGAAACCGGAACGAAGGTTGTCCTCGGCAAGGGCGGTATGAGCCAGCAGCATTATAACGAGCTGTTCGTGCCGGCCGGCGCCGTCTATCTCACGACCGTCGGCTACGGGACCGGCGCGCTGCTCGGGCGCGGCATCAAGAGTGTCGAGGCGGTCAACTGGCTCGACGAACTCGGCATTGCCCAGGCCATGTGGATCCTGCGCGTGGAGAATTTCGGCCCGTTGCTGGTCGAGAGTGATATTCACGGCAATTCGCTGTTCGAGCGGAACAACGCGGAAGTGAATGCGCGCGTCGAAGGCCTCTATGAGGGGCTGCGCCCGCCGGCGCTCAGTCGATACGGCGAGACGCGCGACAAGACCGACGAACTTATCTAGTGCAACAACCCAAACAGAGTTAGGGGAGAGAAATGGCAGAACCACAATTCCTTGTTCACAGCCCGAAAGACAATGTCGGCGTTGTCGTCGTCGAGGATCTGAAGGCGGGCACGGACATGCTCGGCGTCGTCACCGAGAACGACACGACCGTCAACGTCAAGGCCGAGCATGACATTCCGATCGGCCACAAGGTCGCGCTGACGGACCTGAAAGAGGGCGACACGATCATCAAATACGGCGAGGATATCGGCAAGATGGTCGGTGACGCCGGCAAGGGCGAACACGTCCATACCCACAACCTCAAGACAAAGCGCTGGTGAACGCGCGAACGGATCAGTGAAATGCGTGCGATTGTTTTGGCAGTTTTGATCTCTGCGGTGACCGCCGGAGCGGCTGGCGCCGGCCAGGAGATCATCGGTGCGAAGGACGGCAAGGACGTTGTCACCGTCCGCAACACCGAAGAGACCGGCTCAAAGCAGGCGCTGCCGATCTTTCCCGGCATTTCGGGCAAGACGGCAGGCGCGAAGCATCTGTCGCTGCTGAAGGTGGTGATCCCGCCGGGCGCCACGGCAAAGGCTCATGTCCACAAGGGCTATGAGTCGGCGGTCTACCTGATGCAGGGCACGGTCGAGACGCGATACGGCGAAGGGCTGAAGAAGAGCATCGTCAACAAGGCCGGGGATTTCATCTTCATCCCGCCGGACGTGCCGCATCAGCCGATAAACCTCAGCAAGACCGAGCCGGCGATCGCCATCGTCGTGCGCAACGATCCGAACGAACAGGAACATGTGGTGCTCTACCCCACGGATGAGGGCAAGTGAGCGCCGGACAAGGCAGGAAAGGAAGTCAGGAAATGGCCAAGGGCAACGGCAAGAGCAACAACACATTCATGGGCTATCGGCGCGAAAACGGGCGCGTCGGTGTCCGCAACCACGTCATCATTCTCCCCGTCGACGATATCTCCAACGCGGCATGCGAGGCGGTCGCCAACAACGTCAAGGGCACGATGGCGCTCCCGCATTCCTACGGGCGGTTGCAGTTCGGCGAGGATCTGGAGCTGCATTTCCGCACCATGATCGGCACCGGCTCCAACCCGAACGTGGCCGCCGTGGTCGTCATCGGCATCGAGCCCGGCTGGACCAAGCGCATCGTCGACGGCATCGCCAAAACCGGCAAGCCGGTCACCGGGTTCGCCATCGAGCAGCATGGCGATTTCGAGACGATCGCGACAGCCGGACGCCAGGCCAAGGAGTATGTCCACTGGGCGACCGAGCTGCAGAAGGAAGAATGCGACATGTCGGAACTGTGGGTCTCGACGAAATGCGGCGAGTCCGACACGACCACCGGTCTGGGGTCCTGTCCGACGGTCGGGAACATGTACGACAAGATGATACCGAAAGGCATCTACGGATGCTTCGGCGAAACTTCGGAAATCACCGGCGCGGAACATATCTGCGAAAAGCGCGCCGCGACCCCGGAAGCTGCGGCGAAGTTCATGAAGACCTTCCAGGCCTATCAGGACGAGGTCATCGAGCCGAACAAGGTCGACGATCTCTCCGACTCCCAGCCGACCAAGGGCAATATCGAGGGCGGCCTCACGACCATCGAGGAGAAGGCGCTCGGCAACCTCGAAAAGATCGGGCGCGAATGCGAATACATCGACGTGCTGGAGCCCGCGGAGGCGCCTGAGCAGGGGCCGGGCCTCTACTACATGGACACCTCGTCCGCGGCCGCCGAATGCGTCACTCTGATGGCCGCCGCCGGCTACGTCGTGCACACCTTCCCGACGGGACAGGGCAACATCGTCGGCAACCCAATCGTGCCGGTCATCAAGATCACGGCCAATCCGCGTACGGTGCGGACCATGTCCGAGCATGTCGACGTGGACGTGACGGGCATCCTGCGGCGTGACATGACGCTGGATACGGCCGGCGACGCGCTCATCGAAATGATCCGGCGCACCGCGAACGGACGCAACACGGCGGCCGAGGCGCTTGGCCACCGCGAGTTCGTCATGACCAAGCTCTATCGCAGCGCGTAAGCGGCACGAGACTGACCACATCCCCGGCCGCAACGGCCGGGGATCGTTTCGCTGGGGGAAGCGCGTGAAAATCACCAATGTCCGGCATGTGTCGGCGCCGCTTGCGTCGGAAATGTCGAACGCCTTCATCAATTTCAGGACGATGACCACGAATGTCGTGGCGATCGAAACCGACATAGTGCGCGGCGGCGAAAAGGTCATCGGCTACGGTTTCTCGTCCAACGGGCGCTATGCCCAGCCGGGCTTGCTCGCCTCGCGCTTCCTGCCGCGGCTCGAGGAGGCGGACCCGAAATCGCTGCTGGACGAGACCGGTGAGAATTTTTCTCCGCAGGCGGTATGGGCGACGGCGATGTCGAACGAGAAGCCGGGCGGGCATGGCGAGCGCTCCTACTGCATCGGCGCGCTCGATACCGCCGTCTGGGACGCCCACGCCAAGATCGCGGAAAAGCCCCTCTGGCGCATCCTCTCGGACCGGTACAACGGCGGCGCCTATGACGAGAAGGTGCTCGTCTATCCCGGCGGCGGTTACTACAACCCGGGCAAGGACATCGAGACGCTGCGCGCGGAGATGCGGGGTTACCGCGAGCAGGGCTACCGCATCTGCAAGATGAAGGTCGGGGCGGCGCCGCTCGCCGACGACATGAAGCGTGTCGAGGCGGCGGCCGACGAACTGGGGTCGGGCGAAAACCTGGCGGTGGACGCGAACGGCCGCTTCACCCTTGAGCAGGCTGTCGCCTTCGGCAAGGCGATCGAGCCGATGAAGCTCGCCTGGTTCGAGGAGCCGGGCGATCCGCTCGATTTTCATCTCAACGCCGAGCTGATCCAGACCTACTCCGGCGCCATCGCCACCGGAGAGAACCTGTTTTCACATCAGGACCTGAACAACCTGATGCGCTTCGGCGGAATGCGCACGGACCGCGACTGGATCCAGCCGGACCCCACACTTTGCTATGGGCTCACGGAGAACCTCGTCATGCTGGACGAGGCCGCGAAGCTCGGCTGGTCACGCCGCCGCTTCCTGCCCCATGGCGGTCATCAACTGGGCCTGCACATGGCGTCCGGTCTCCAGCTCGGCGGCACCGAATCTTACCCAGGCGTGTTTGCGCCATATGGGGGCTTCGCCGACGACATCCCGGTCCTCGATGGTTATGTCACCCTGCCGCAGGACCAGCCGGGTATCGGCACTGAACTCAAACCGAAGCTGATGGACGAGATGCGGCGCGTCCTCGAAATGAACTAGGTCAAACCCATGCCCGATATCGTCATCACCGAATTCATGGACGAGGAACCGGTCGAGGATCTGAAAGCCGCCGGTCTTTCTGTTCACTGGGACAAGACGCTGTGCGAGCGGCCGGACGAGATCAAGACGCTGATCCCCGATGCGGTCGCCCTCATCGTGCGCAACCGCACGCCGGTTTCCGATGATCTCCTCAGCGCCGGTCCGAACCTGAAGGCGCTCGGGCGCCTCGGCGTCGGTCTCGACAATATCGACATGGAGGCGTGCGAGCGGCGCGGCGTGACGGTCTGTCCGGCGACCGGCTCGAACAACGTGTCCGTGGCGGAATATGCCATCTGCGCGGCGATGATGCTGCTGCGCCGTTCGTTCTACGCAAAGGACGATGTGCTGGCGGGCAAATGGCCGCGCAACGAAAACGTCGGCCGCGAGGCGCGCGGTAAGACGCTCGGGCTGTTCGGCTACGGCATGATCGGCCAGTCGGCCGCAAAAATGGCGCGCGGCCTGGAGATGACCGCTATCGCCCATGACCCTTACGTGCCTGCGGACGCGGAAGGGTGGCAGTTCGCGGAGAACGTCTCGTTCGATGAGCTTATTGAACGCAGCGACATTCTCTCGGTGCACACGCCGCTGCTGCCGGAGACGCGGGACCGGATCAATGCCGAGGCCATGGGCCGGATGAAAAAAGGCGCGTGTCTCATCAACACCGCGCGCGGCGGCATCATCAACGAGGATGATCTGATCGCTGCACTCAAGTCAGGCCAGGTCGGCGGTGCGGCTATTGATGTGTTTGCCGACGAGCCCCTGTCGAAGGAGGCCGCCGCCAAGTTCTCAGGAGTGCCCAACCTCATCATGACGCCGCACATCTCGGGCGTGACCGAGGAGTCGAGCGCCGCCATCAGCCGCATCACGGTCGACAACGTGCTGCGCGTATTGGGAGAGAAGAGTTGAGCGATACCGTGCATTTCACCTGCGGCGCGCTGGAAGACCTGATGGTGGCCGCGCTGATGAACTCCAGCGTCAGCGAGAAGAACGCGCGTTCCGTCGGCGCGGCGCTGCTGGCGGCGGAAATCGACGGGCGCAAGGGGCATGGCTTCTCGCGCATTCCGTCCTATGCCGGCCAGGCACGGACGGGAAAGGTGGACGGACTGGCGGATCCCGAAATCATGAAGGAGCTGCCCGGCGCGCTCATGATCGATGTGAAGCACGGGTATTTCTATCCCGCCTTCGACATGGCGGTGGACCGCCTGCCTGAGAAGGCCCGGACCACCGGGATCGCGGCCGCGGCCTTCCACCGGTCGCACCATTGCGGCGTACTCGGTCATCACGTGGAGAAGCTTGCGGAAAAGGGCTTCATCGCGCTTGTTCTCGGCAACACGCCGCAGGCCATGGCGCCATGGGGCGGCACCAAACCGCTGTTCGGCACCCAGCCCCTTGCCTTCGCCAGCCCGCGCCAGAACGGCCTGCCGCTGGTGATGGACATGGCGCTGACGCAGGTTGCGCGGGGCAACATCATGCGCGCGCAGCAGGAAGGCAAGCCGATCCCTGAAGGCTGGGCGACGGATGCCGAGGGCAACCCCACCACGGATCCCGAAGTGGCATTGCGCGAAGGCGTTCTGCTGCCCGTGGGCGGAGCCAAGGGGGCCGCGCTCGGGCTGATGATCGAGATTCTGGCGGCACCGCTCACCGGGAGTTCCTTGTCCACCGAGGCCACGTCGTTCTTTACCACCGAGGGCGATCCGCCGGCGGTTGGTGAGTTTCTCATCGTCATCGATCCGGATGCGTTCGCGGGCCGTGACCGGTTCCTCGACCGCGTCGAGACCGTCCTGGAGAGCATCGTCGTGCAGGAGGGGGCACGGCTTCCCGGCGGCCGGCGCGCGGAGTTGCGCAAGAAGGCGGCCGAAAGCGGGCTGCATGTGCCGGCCAATCTGGTCGACGAGGCGAAGGGTCTGGCCGGACAGGCGTGATCAGGAAGCGCGCGAAGTTTGACGGGCGTTCAGTCCCCTAGAGCCATATCCACTGCCGCGCGGCAGTGGATTTCCGTCGTCGAAAAAACGGGAACATCCACATCGTCCTGGCTGACGAGCAACGGGATCTCCGTGCAGCCGAGAATCGCGCCTTCCGCACCCCGCGCATTCAGGTCCCGGATGATTTGCACATAGCGCGCGCGGGTCGTATCGCGGAAGTCGTTCCGGGCGAGCTCTTCGAGGATCGTGTCGTGAACGAACGATTTCTCCGCTTCGTCCGGGATGACGGCCGAGATGCCGTGGCGCTCGAGCGCGTCCGGATAGAACCGGCCCTCCATGGTCTGCCGCACGCCCAGCAGCGCGACGGTGTCGAGGCCGGCTGCCTTTACTGCTTCGGCGGTCGTCTCGGCGATGTGCAGGAACGGGATGGCGATGTGAGGCTGGATTTTCGGAATGTGACGGTGAGCGCCGTTGCAGGCCATGACGAGGAACGACGCGCCGCCGCGCTCGACGGACGGGGCGGCGTCCAGCACGATCTCGCGCGCCGTGGCGTCATCGCCGTGCCGTTCCGCCGCGTCGATATATGCCTCCCGGTTGACGCTCTCGAGCAGAAGATGTGCCGAACTGACCCCGCCAAGCCGCTCCTGCATGAGCTCGTTGAGCCGACGGTAATAGGCCGCCGTCGAAACCCAGCTCAAGCCGCCGATCATGCCGATCTTCTTCATTGCGCGATCGCCTTGTCGATCGCCGCGCGGCAGTGGATGTCGGTGGTCGGGAAAAGGGGTGCGTCGGTGTCGTTCTCACCGAGCAGCAGGGGAATTTCGGTGCAGCCGAGGATCGCCCCTTCCGCGCCGCGAGACCGCAATTCACCGATGATCTCCACGTAGCGCGCCCGCGTCGTGTCGAGAAACACGTCCTTGACCAGCTCATCGTAGATGGAGTCGTGGATGTAGGACTTCTGGGCTTCGTCGGGAATCACCGTCTCGATGCCGTGGCGCTTGAGGATTTCCGGATAGAACGGTTCCTCCATGGTTTTGCGCACGCCGAGCAGCGCGACCGACGTGAAACCGGCCGTCTTGATCGCCTCTGCGGTTGCCTCGGCAATATGCAGGAAAGGAATGTCGATCTGCGGCTCGACCTCGGGGACGAAACGGTGAACGTCATTGCAGCTAATGACGATGAAGTCCGCTCCGCCGCGCTCCACCGCGCGCGCGGCGTCGAGGATCATGGCGCAGGCAGCCGGTTCGTCACCCCGGTCGATGACCGCTTCGACGTAAGCCTGGCGGTTGACGCTTTCTAGGATCAGGTGTGCGGAGCTGACGCCGCCGAGCTTCTGTTGCGCCAGTTCGTTCATGAGGCGGTAGTAGGCTGCGGTGGAGACCCAGCTCAGACCGCCGATCATGCCGATCTTTTTCATGTGTCGCGGCCGACCTATGGGCCCCCGGCGATGACGGTTTCCTCGAACGCCGTGCGCGATTTCAGGCGATCGTAATACGCGGCCAGGGCGGGGAGCTCGGCGCGTTCGATCGGCAGCGAAAACCAGCGGTTCACGAAGATGCCGAGTGCGCAGTCGGCGATCGTGAGGTTGTCACCGTTCACGAACGCGCCCGTATCCGCGAGGTGTGCGTCCAGAAGCGTCATCGCCTGTGTCGCCTGGGCCTGCGCCCTGGCGAGGAACTCTTCACCGCTCGCCGAAGGGTCCTTGACGATCAGGCCGAAAAACAGGTCCCGGATACCGTTATTCGATGTCGTGGTCTGCCATTCCATCCACTGGTCGACCATCGCGCGTTGCGCGAGGTCTGCCGGGTAAAGCGTCTCGTCCCCGTACTTTGCCGCGAGGTAGCGCAGGATGGCGTTGGATTCCCAGATGACGAGATCGCCCTCGACGAATGTCGGGACCAGCTTGTTGGGGTTCAGTTTTTCGTACTCGGGCGTATCGCAGGATTCGAACCCGCGGCCATAGTCGAGGCGTTGGTAATCTGTCTGACCGATTTCCGCGCAAAGCCACAATACCTTGCGCACGTTTGAGGAATTCGGACGGCCGTAGATCGTGAACATGTTCGGTGTGCTCCCTGTCTTATTGGGCCCGGCGGGCCGGGGCGCATTTTGTTTGACAGCGTGCCCGCCGTAAAGTGTCGTCCGGAAAAAAGTGCCAACCACCGCGCCCGGAAGGGATTGATCACACATGACAAACACCATGCGCGCCGTCGGCGTGAATGCGTTCGGCGGACCGGAAGTGCTGGAGATGCTCGAGCTCCCGGTGCCGGAACCCGGGGAAGGCGAGGTCCTGGTGAAGCTCGACTTCGCCGGCATCAACTTCATCGACATCTACATGCGCTCGGGCCACTACGCGAAATCCGACACCTACAAGACGCCGCTGCCCATGGTGCTTGGCATGGAGGGTGCGGGAAACGTTGCAGCGGTCGGTACCGGGGTCGAAGGTCTGTCGGAGGGTGACCGCGTGGCCTGGTGCATCTTTCGCGGCGCCTATGCGGAATACGCCGTCGTTCCGGCCTGGAGACTGGTGAAGGTGCCGGACGATATCCCGCTCGATATCGCCGCCGCCTTGCAGCTCCAGGGGTGCACCGCACACTATCTGACTCACTCGGCGTTTGCGCTGAAGGACGGCGATACCTGTCTCGCGCATGCCGGCGCCGGGGGCGTCGGCCAACTCCTGACGCAGCTTGCGAGGATGCGCGGTGCCAAGGTGATCGTCACCGTTGGGTCGCCGGAGAAGGCGGAAATTGCAACGTCTCTCGGCGCCGACCATGCCATACTCTACCGCGAGGAGAACTTCCGGGAGCGGGTGATGGAGATAACGAACGGAACCGGCGTCAACGTGGTCTATGACGCGGTCGGCAAGGACACGATCCACGATTCAATCCGCTCGCTCGCAAAGCGCGGCCTTTGCGTGAACTATGGCGGTGCGTCCGGGTTGGTGCAGGCCATCGAGCCGCTGGAACTTGCGGAAGCCGGCTCCGTCTTCTTCACCCGCCCGCACCTGGCGGATTACATGCGCGACGAGGCCGAGATCTCCGGCCGCGTCAACGACCTGTTCGGCGCCTATCGCGACGGTAAACTGAAGGTCGCGATCGATACCGTGTTTCCGCTGGCGGACACGATGCACGCGCACCAGACAATTGAAGGGCGCGGCACGCACGGCAAGCTGCTGCTCGACATCGCCGCATGACGGCGATGCCCCGGCCCGCGCCGCTGCTCGCGGCGGTGGTGACCATGTTCCTCACCTATGCGATGGTCATCCTCGCCTCGATGGTGCTGCCCGTGCTTGCGCCCATCGCATCGGAGACCCTCGACATTCCGGCGCGCTATATCGGGCTATACGCGGCCATCCTCTACGCGGCCGCGGCCTTCTCCTCCATGTTCGCGCCAAGCCTGATCGCCAGGTACGGCGCGCTGCGTACGAGCCAGCTTACGCTCCTTGTCGCCGCGGCAGGTCTGTTTCTGCTGAGTTTGGGCACCGTGTCCGGCGCGGTCGCGAGCGCGGTGCTCATCGGTCTCGCCTACGGGCCTGGCAACACGGCGAGTGGCCATCTGCTCACGACAATGACGGCGGAGGGGCAGCGCTCCGGGATTTTCTCGATCAAGCAGACGAGCGTTCCCGCGGGCGGCGCTGTTTGCGGACTGGTGATGCCGGCGCTGGCGCTCCAGCTTGGCTGGCAGGGCGCGGCGGCATCGATGGGGGGGGTCTGCATTTTGCTCGCGGTCAGCGTTCAACCGTGGCGGAACCGGCTCGACGGGAACCGCAGGCCCGATCAGCCGATCTGGCCGGAAAGCCTGCTCGGCCCCATCACGACAGTTCTCAAAGGACCGCGCCTGCGGGCCCTCGGTTTCATGGGGCTCGTTTATTCGGGCATGCAATATGCGTTCGGAGCGGTGATGGTCGCGTTTCTGGTGGACCGCGCCGGCATATCGCCGGTCGACGCCGGACTGGTGCTGAGCGCGGCGATGGTGACGAGCGTTGTCGCGCGTCTCTCATGGGGTTACGTAGCCGACTGGACGCGGCCGGATGTCGTGCTCTGCGGACTCGGCTTCCTGACGGCGGCGTCGGTGATCGCGGCAACTTTCGTCTCACCCGACTGGACCCGTCTCGCCCTGGTCGCGCTGGGCTGCTGGTTCGGGGCCGCCGGCTTTAGCTGGAACGGCGTGTTCCTGGCTCTTGTGGCCGATATTGCCGGCCCGGAACGCGTCGCATCCGCGACGTCGGGCGTCATGACGCTGGTGTTTCTGGGCTCGCTCCTGTTTCCCGCGCTGTTCGCCGGTCTCGTGGCGGCGTCCGGCTACGACGCGGCCCTTCTTGCCGTGGCCGCCGCGACGGTCATTGCCGCGATCTACGTCTATCTGAAACTGAGCCCGTCGATGCGCGCCCGTACGTGACGCGGCGGGAGAGGTCTCAGGCGGAGAGGCGCTCTTTCAGCACGTCAGGCAGGCCGGAGGGTGTGGACAGCACCGTGACGCCCGCCGCCTCGAGGGCCTCTTTCTTGCCGGCATAGGACCCCTTGTCGCCCATGACGATTGCGCCCGCATGCCCCATCTTCTTGCCGGGCGGGGAGGCGGCACCGGCGATAAAGCTGACGATGGGCTTGGTCATGGTCTTTGCGTACCCGGCCGCTTCCTCTTCCATGCCGCCGCCGATTTCGCCGACCATGGCGATTGCCTCGGTCGCGGGATCCTCGTCCAGACACTGGAGCGCGTCTTTCGTCGTCGTGCCAATCACCGGATCGCCGCCGATGCCGATGAATGCGGAAATGCCGAAACCCGCCTGCACCATGTTCAGGCAGACCAGCGTGCCGAGGCTTCCCGACCGCGAAATCACGCCGATATTCCCGGGCTTGAACACGCGCTCGTTGAAGGCCGGCATGAAACCGACAAAACACTCGCCCGGCGTTGCGATGCCGGCTGTGTTCGGGCCGATCACCGATGCGCCTGCCTCGCGGGCGGCGCTCAGGAAGTACATCGTGTCGTGCACCGGAATGTGCTCGGTCAGGATGACGATCTTCTTGATACCGGCATCGAGCGCATCCATCACCGATGGTTTGACGGCTGCAGGCGGGACAATCACGCACGAGCAGTCGATCGCGCCATCCTGCCCGTTCACCGCGTCCTTCGCGGATGCCCAGACCGGCAGGCCGAGATGTTCCGTGCCGGCCTTCTTCGGGTTCAGTCCACCGACGACCTTTGTGCCGTATTCCTTCATCTTGTCCGACCAGAAGGTCGCCTGGGTGCCGGTGATGCCATGCACCAGAACGGTCTCGTTTCCCCGGACAATCATCGGATCGCCTCCACCGCGGCTTTCACCGCGTCATCCATCGTCGGGTATGGTTCGACGCCGAGCTTGTCCTTGAGCATGGCCCTGGCCTCGTCTTCGCCGGTCCCGCTGATGGCCCAGAAGACCGGCACCTTGGGGTCGACCTCGTCCCACGCTTCCAGCACCCCGCCGGTCATGACGTCGGTCCGGGCGATGGCGCCGCAGAAATTGATGAGCAGCGACTCGACGCGCGGATTATCGAGCACCACCTCCAGTGCCTGCTTGCCGAGCGTGAAGGCATTGCCGCCGATCTCGAGGAAGTTCGCGGGCTGACCGCCATAGTGCGAAATCGCATCCATGGTGGTCATCGTCAGACCCGCACCGTTGGACAGAACGCCGACATTCCCATCGAGCTCGATATATTTGAAGCCGATCTCCTGTCCACGCCGCTCCAGTTCGGTGAGCTTGTCCGGCGTGCCGGTTTTGGCGAGTTCCCCGTGCCGGCGGACAGCGGAATCATCGAGGGTGAACTTGCAGTCGAGGGCGACGACATCGCCGGTCTCGGTGACGATCAGCGGATTGATTTCCATCAGTTCCGCATCGTTCGCGGCATAGGCCTCGTAAAGCTTGGCAAGCACGTCCAGCAGCGCGATGCGGTCCACGCCGTCGATTTCGGGAACGGCGCCCTCGAGGCGATCGCGCGAGAGCCCGGTGCGGATGTCGATCGGCAGGCGGACAAGGGCGTCCGGGTGGTTCGCCGCGATCTCCTCGATATCCATGCCGCCTTCGGCCGAGAAGAGCAGCAGCGGACCCTTGGTATCGGAATCGTTCAGAACCGCCGCATAGAGTTCCTTGGCAATGGGCACCTGCGCCTCGACCAGAACGGAACGGACCGAAAACCCGGCAATCTCCATCCCCAATATGCGCCCGGCTTCACTGGCAGCGTCTTCCGGCGATGCGGCGAGGGCGATCCCGCCCGCCTTGCCACGCTTGCCGGTCGGCACCTGCGCCTTGACCACGCAGGGCCCGATCGCCTTGGCAATCTCCGCGGCCTCGTCCGCAGATCGTGCGAGCCCGCCTTCGGGCACCGCGATTCCTGCCGTCCGCAGAAGTGGCTTCGCGGCATGCTCTTCGAAATTCATGTTTCCCCCAAACGCGCGCAGGTGCTGCCGTTGTTACTTTCCGTATCTGTCCCAGTAGGGGCCAAAGAGGTCTTCTTCCTCTGGCTTGTCCTCGGGGATCGTCGTGACCAGATGCGTGATATTCAGAAAGCACGTGTAGTTCAGGTTCTCGGAAATCGAGTTTCCCTGCCACGTGCCGCATCCCATGGAGAGGGTGAACGGCAGGCCGTTGTTGAAGCCGCCGCCATTGCCGAAGGTGTGCGCCTGGTTGACCAGGACACGGACCACGTCAAGGTCCTCGGCGAGCTCGCGGGCGTGCTCGTCATTGTCGGTGTGGATGCCGATCGAGTGACCCCGGCCGACATAGTCGAGGACCTCGGCTCCGATGCGCTTGGCATCGGCGAAATCCTTCGCCCGGTAGACCGTGAGCACGAGCGAGAGCTTTTCATCCGACAAGGGGTGATCGGGGCCGATCCTGGTTTCCTCGACCATGAAGAACCTGGCGTTTGCCGCGTCCCCTGACAGCTCGAACGCGTCGGCGAGCACGGGCGCATCCTTGGCGATGATCTTGCGGTTCAGCTTTCCGTTCTGCCACAGCAGATCGACGATGCGCCGGCCCTCATCCGCCGTCGCCAGATAGCCGCCGGCCCGTGTCAGCGCGGCGATCGCCTCGTCGTATATCTCGTCGAGGATGATGACGGAGTTCTCGGACGAGCAGGATGTCGAGTTGTCGAAGATCTTCGACGCGCAGATTTTCTCCGCCGCGTCATCGAGGTCGGCGCCGGCATCGATGATCACGGGCACGTTGCCCGCGCCGACGCCGATCGCCGGTTTGCCCGACGAATAGGCGTTGCGCACATTGTTCTGGCTGCCGGTCACGACAACGAGGTCCGCGGCGCGCATCAATTCGTTGGTGGCCTCGCGGGTCACGGGATCGGGGAGTATTTGCACCAGGTCCTTCGGCGCGCCGATCTTCGCCAACTCGGACCGCATGGCCTCGACCGTGGCATTGGTCACGGGCCAGGCCAGGGGTGACGGCGCAATGATGATGGCATTGCCGCCCTTGACTGCCATCATCGCCTTGTTGACCGGCGTTGCGGAGGGGTTGGTGGATGGCGTAACGGCGGCCACCACGCCGACCGGCTTGGCGTATTTCACGAGTCCCTTTTCGGGCAGTTCCTCGATGATGCCGGTGGACTTGACGCGCAGCAGGTCGCGCAGCGTGCCGAATGTCTTGCGCTGGTTCTTGATGATCTTGCTCTCGACATTGCCGAGGCCGGTGATCTCGACGGCATATTCGGCGAGCTCCTTTGCCGTTTCCGGCTTGTAGAGAGACCAGGCCAGTGCCGTGACCGCGTCATCAAGCTCGGCCTGCGTCGCACTCGCGAATTCGCGCATGGCGGTACGTGCACGATCGATCAGGCCGGCGACCGTCTGCTCGACGCCGGTTTCCTCGTTCAGGCTTTCGACGGTTGCTTGTTGTGCCATTTCACCCTCTTTCGCTGTTCCTCACCTTGAACCGGCTGATTGGCGGTTTCGATGTGTTTTATCGTATAAAATAATAAAAAACGAGACAATATATCCAGAATAAGCTATATTCATACGAATAGCAAGGTTGTATAGAGCGTCACGAGGTCGGGACAGATGCTGGAACAAGTCGGAAAGACCAGAGGTGCGGAGCACGGATCGGCGCTGGAGAAAGCGCTTCTTGTGCTGGAGGAGATCACGCGGAGTCCGGCGCCGATCGCGTTGGCGGACCTGATGCTAAGGATCAACCTGCCGCGCCAGACCGTTCACCGGATTCTCCAGCAACTGGCCGAGGCGGAACTGATCATGCGCGCGCCAAGGCGAGACCAATACACGGTCGGTCCCGCGCTGACCCGGCTCTCCGTTGGCGCCCTGACGAGCGCCTGCACCCAGATGCCGGTGCGCGCCGCGCTCAGGCCGCTGGTGGACGCAACCGGCGAGACCTGCAATGTCGGGATTCTCGATCAGGACGAGGTGGTCTACATCGAGCGCATGGATGGACACTCCCCGTTGCGCGTTCAGTTGCAGGTCGGCAGCCGCGTGCCGTTTCACTGCACGGCAATCGGCAAATTGCTGGTCGCCAATCTGCACAAGAATGTGCGCACGCGGATGCTGAACCTCCAGCCACTGCAACGCTACACGGACGCGACGCTCACGAGCGCCGAGGCGCTGGAGGACGCGTTCGCGCAAATCCGGTCCGACGGATACTCGTTCAACAACGAGGAATTCGTCGACGGACTGACGGCCGTCGCCGTGCCGGTGCGGGATGAAACCAACAAGATTGTCGCCGGGGTCGCGGTGCACGCGCCGTCAACGCGGATGGATCGGGCTCAGGCCATATCTCTGTTGCCGACATTGCGCGAGGCGTCGAAGCAGATTTCATGGATTTGGGCGGCATCGGTCCGATAGGTGTGAACGGGGGCAGGGATGAGCAGGGAAAAGGCGCAACCGACGGTCTTCGTCGACAATGAACGGACCCGGGTGACCGAATGGCGGTTCGCGCCGGGCGCGGCCACGGGTTGGCACCGGCACGAGTTCGATTATGTGGTCGTTCCGCTGCTCGACGGGGCCCTGACGCTGGTCACGGAGGGCGGCAGAGAAGATACGGCGACCCTGAAAGCCGGGGTGCCGTATTACCGCGACGCCGGCGTCGAGCACGATGTCATCAACGCAAACGACTTCGAATACGCCTTCATCGAGATCGAAATGAAGTGAGGCGGTCCCGTCTCTTCCCGGTCCCGCCTCAGGTGTGACCGTGGCGTGCGCGCCTGATGTTGATCACGGCCGCGGCAACGACGTCGTCAACGCTCGCGCCCCGCGACAGATCACAGATCGGCGCCCTGAAGCCCTGGAGGATCGGGCCGATCGCCTGCGCGCCGGCCATGTACTGGGTCAGCTTATAGGCGATGTTGCCGGAGTCGAGATCGGGGAAGACGAGGACGTTGGCGTGGCCGGCGACGTCGCTTTTCTCCTTGAGCTTCACCGCCGCCACCTCGGGCGCAAGGGCGGTGTCGGCCTGAAACTCCCCGTCAATGACAAGGTCCGGCTGGCGTTCGCGTGCCAGCTCGAGCGCGCGCGTCACCTTGTCGATGCGCGGGTGAACCGCGCTTCCGTGCGTGGAGAAGGAGAGCATCGCCACCCGCGGCGCGTCGGGCAGCAGCTCCGCCGCGCTTGCCGCCGATGACACCGCGATGTCCGCCAGTTCCTCCGCGGTCGGGTCGACGTTGAATCCGCAGTCGGCATAGATGAAGCTTTTCGGTCCGGCGCCGAGAAAATCGGGAACGATCATCAGGAAGAAACTGGAGGGTGTGGCGACGCCTTCCGCCAGCCCGACCGTCATCATGCCTGCCTCGATCACCCGCCGCGTCGCGATCGATACGCCCGCCACCATGGTATCGGCCCTGCCGTGCGCGACCATCATGCCGCCGAAATAGAGCGGCCGCGACATGAGCCGCTCCGCCATTTCGGTGGTCATCTTTTCCCGGGCGCTCTCAATCAGTGCGATGAACTCCGCCAGCGCCGGGTCGGTCTGCGGGCAACGCGTCTCTATGCCGTCAAGCGAGACCGCGGCTTCATCCGCAGCTCCGGCGATATCGGCCGGAGTGCCGAGGACAATCGGCCGCCCCAGATCCTCGTCCTGGAGGCGGCGCGCCGCCCGGATCACCCGCGTGTCGGTACCTTCGGGCAGCACGACGCGCCCGCCAAGGCCGCGTATGTCGCTTTTGAACTGCTCGATGATATTCATGGCGCGCAGGTTCGTTGGGGATTAGAAAACAGCGGGTCGGGATTTGTGAGAGGCAATCTAGGCGTGCATGTGTGATGCGACAATGCACGCGTGCGGCAAAGAGTGCGAGCAAAAAGAAAGGTCGAAATCATGCGGCTCAAGGACAAGATCGCCCTGGTCACGGGCGCGGCATCGGGCTTCGGCGAGGGGATCGCGCGGCGGTTTTCCGACGAAGGGGCATCGGTGATCGTGGCCGACATCAGCGCGGAAGCCGGCGAAGCGGTGGCGCAATCCCTGGACCGCGGCAGGTTCGTCGCCTGCGACGTCACGAAGAGCGCCGACGTGGCGGCAGCCATCGCCGTGGCGGAGGAGACCTATGGCGGTCTCGATATCCTCGTCAACAATGCAGGCGTCACCCATGTCAACGCACCGATGCTCGAGGTCGGCGAAGAAGAGTTCGACAGGATTTACGCGGTCAATGTGAAGGGCATCTATCTCGGCGCCATGCACGGCGTGCCGGCGCTGAAACGGCGCGGCGGCGGTGTCATCCTCAACATCGCGTCGACCGCTGCGGTACGTCCGCGCGCCGGACTGACTTGGTACAACGGCACCAAGGGCGCCGCGGTGACGCTCACCAAATCGATGGCGATCGAGCTCGCGCCGGACCAGATTCGCGTCTGTGCCCTGAACCCGGTGATCGGCGAGACGGCGCTGCTGTCATCGTTCATGGGTGGCGCCGACACACCGGAGCTGCGTGAGGCCTTCATCTCCGGCATTCCACTTGGCCGCATGAGCCGTCCGGAGGATGTTGCCAACGCCGCGCTGTTCCTCTGCAGCGACGAAGCGGAGTTCATTACGGGTGTCTGTCTCGAGGTGGACGGCGGGCGCGTGATCTAGCTCTGACGTGCGCTACAAAGGCGCTCGGACCTATTCAGACCGCCGTTTCGCCTTGTCGTCCCGGCTCTCCTGGCCGGACCGGGCGGGAAGCCGGCTTGCCTGATGGTTGGTCATCCGCCATTCGCCGTCTTCGAGAACGAACACGTTGGTGGCGATCAGTTGCGTGGACGCCAGATCCTCCTGGCAAATCACCAGAGCACTCCGTCCGGTCATGATGACCGTCGGGGCGTATGCCTTGATCTGCGGAGGGTCGCCCGAGACGAGAATGCGGTACCACGACTCCATGACCGCGTCACGGTCGCCGATGCCGGGCCAGTTCGGATGATAAACGGAGACCTTCCGTTTCCGCGACCACAGCGCTTCCATGGCCTCGAAATCGGCGTTCCTGAAGGCGCTGTAGAACGCCTCGTTCGCGGCCAGGACTCGCTGTTTTTCCGACATGACTCTATTGGTAATTCTGCTTGATGCTCGCGGCAAGCCCAGCGCGGCATGCGACGGACAATTTCTTTTGTAATGGGGATTTTGGCGGATTGCGTGGCTTTATCGCAACAGAAGCAATTTTGATATTTCATTTTTCAATATGTAAGTTTTGAAGAATCAAATTTCTTGAATACCTGCTATGCACCCTCCAAACATTGATTTTTTTGCGCAAACCGCATATTTGCGGCTCGAGTTTCATTGACGGACGCCCGGATGCGGGTGGCCCCGTAGTCGCGAAAGGCGGACGCACATGAGTCGGATTTTTGTCATCCATGAAAACGAAGAGTGGCTGCCACCGCTGGCGGAGGCGCTGGACCACTACGGACTCGAATGGAGCGAGCTCTATATGAGCGGTCGCACGGTCGACCTGTCGGAGGTGCCCGAGGACGGCGTCTACTACAATCGCATGAGTGCCTCGTCCTGGACGCGCGAACATGGCGCGGCCCCGCAGCTCACGCTGGCGCTTCTGGAGAACCTGCAGACCCATGATCGCCGCGTGGTGAACAAGGCTCGTGCGCTGGATCTCGAGATATCGAAGGCGCGGCAGGCTGCCGTTCTTGAGCGCGCCGGCATTCGCACGCCGCGTTCGGTTCTGGCGGCGGGAGCGCGGGACATTGCACGGGCGGCGCGTACTTTCGACGGCCCGGTCATCCTCAAACCGGATTGCGGCGGCAAGGGTGCAGGCGTGGAACTGTTTGAGACGGGCGCCGCGCTCGCCGAAAAGGCCGAGGCTGGCGAGCTCGACGTCGCTCCCGACACGACGATGCTGGTGCAGGCCTATGTCAGGCCGGCCGAGCCTTTCATCATCCGCAACGAGTTCGTCGGCGGACGCCACCTCTACTCGGTCAAGGTCGACACCAGCGACGGGTTCGAGTTGTGCCCGGCGGATGTGTGCGAGATCGGGGACGCGGCGTGCCCGGTGGGCGAGAGTGCGGAAGAGCCGAACAAGTTCGAGGTGCTGACGGATTTCAGCCATCCGGATATCTCGAAATTCGAAGAGATGCTCGCCGAGCAGGACATCGAGATCGCCGGCGTGGAGTTCCTGTTCGACGACGAAGGCCGCGCCTGGACCTACGACATCAACATCAACACCAATTACAACGGGCAGGCCGAGGCGGCGGCCGGGATTGCCGGGACCGAGCGCGCCGGGATGATGGCCGTCGCGCGGTTCCTCGGCGAGCAGTCAGGCCAGATCGGAGCCTATCGTCAGGCGGCGGAATAGGCTCAGCGTTTCGCGTCCACGACGGCGCGCCACACCTTCTCCGGGGTCAGCGGCATGTCGATGTGCGTCACGCCGTCCTCTTTGAGGGCGTCGAGCACCGCGTTGACGATCGCCGGCGGCGCGCCGCAACAGCCCGCTTCGCCCGCGCCCTTGACCCCGAGCGGGTTCTTGGCGGTCGGCGCGTCTTCGTAGTAACCCAGCTCCATCTTCGGCATGGAGTCCGCGCGGGGCAGGGCGTAGTCCATCAGGGAGCCGGTCACAAGCTGGCCGTCCTCGTCGTCGTAGACGATCTCCTCCATGAGCGCCTGGCCGAGCCCCTGGGCCACCCCGCCCATGACCTGACCGTCGGCGAGCATCGGATTGATGATCGGCCCGAAATCATCGATCACCCAGTAGCTCTCGACGCGCACCGCCCCGGTCTCCGGGTCGACCTCGACCTCCGCGGCGTGGACGCCGTTCGGGCACGAAATCACCTCGCGCTCGAAGGTCGCCTCGGTGTCGAGGCTTCCCGGTTCCATGCCGTCCGGGAGCCGTCCCTTCTCGAACGACGCGGCGATCACGTCGTCCATGGAAACGGTCTGTTTCGTCTTCACGTCCGTGAACGTGCCGTCGGCGAACTCCATGTCGTCGGTATTGGAGTTCAGAAGGTGCGCGGCGAGCACCTTGGCCTTGTCGACGACCGCGTTCGCCGCCTTGAGCACGGCATTGCCGCCGACTTCGAGATTGCGCGAGCCGCCATGGCCACCGCCGATGGGCGTCGCCTTGGTATCGGCCTGGATGAACCCGACCTTGTGGAAATCGATACCGAGCGTGTGGGCAAGGATCTGCGGTTTTGAGGTTTCGTGGCCCATGCCGGTGGAGTGAGACCCGACGCGCAGGATCACCGTACCGTCCTTTTCGAAAGACACTCCTGCGAACTCCTTCGGCGCCCCGCCGGTGCATTCGAGATAGGGCGCGATCGAGAACCCGCGGCGCATACCCTTCTTGCGGCTTTCGGCAAGGCGTTTTTCAAAGCCGGCGCGGTCGGTCATTTTCAGCGTGCGTTCGAACACCTCCGGGAAGTCGCCGCTGTCGACGTCGAGACCCATCGGCGTCTTGCGCGGCAGGGAGTCCGCCGGCATCAGGTTCTTGCGCCGCAATTCGACTGGATCGACACCGAGCGTGTCGGCGGCAAGCTGAACGATGCGCTCGATCTGGTACGACGCCTCCGGGCGGCCCGCCCCACGGTAGGGGTCGGTCGGCATGGTGTTGGTGAAGGCGACGACGGCCGTATAGTGCATCGCCGGGATGAGATAGGCCCCGCCTTGCGTGCGCGCCGACCCGCCCGTCGGCGTGAACGGTCCGACCGTCCAGCAATAGGCGCCGATGTCGCCGATCGTCCGGGTGCGCAGGCCGAGAAACTTGCCCTCCTTGTCGAGGGCGAGCTCGACCTTGGAGAATTGCGCACGGCCATGGGTGTCCGACTGGAATCCCTCATTGCGGTCGTTGATCCATTTGATCGGGCGGCCGAATTTCTTTGCCGCATAAAGCAGGATCGGCGGTTCGGGATAGCCGCTGTTCTTGGCGCCGAAGCCGCCGCCGACGTCCGGCGCGACATGGTGGATGGAGTCGGCCGGAACATTCAGCACGTCGGCGAACGTGGCCCGGTTGGCGTGGACATTCTGGGTGGCGTTCTGAAGCTTGTAACTGTCGCTGCCTTCATCATACTCCGCCACCGCGCCCCGGGGTTCGATCGGTACCGCCGTGACGCGATTGTTGACGAGGTCGAGCGAGACCACGTGGTCGGCCTCCGCGAAGGCCTTGTCGGTGGCGTCCTTGTCGCCGAGTTCGAAGTCCAGACAGAAATTGCCCTCGATGTCGTCCCAGATGCGGGGGGCGCCTTCTTCCAGTGCCTTGCGTGCGTCGGTAACGGAGGGAAGCTCCTCGTAATCAACCTCGATCAGCTCCGCCGCGTCCTGGGCCTGTTCGTAGGTCTCGGCCACGACCACCGCCACCGGCTCGCCCACATACCGCGCGCGCTCGATGGCGAAGCAATGGCGTTGCGGCTGGTTGAGGGGCGAACCGTCGACTTTCTTCGCCACCGCCGACTTCGTCGGGATCGGCGCGAACCCCTCCGCCGCCCAGTCCTGACCGGTAACGATGCCGAGGACGCCCGGCATGTCTTCCGCGTCACTCGTATCGATGCTGAGGATTTTCGCGTGGGCAAAGGGTGAGCGCACAACGAAGGCGTGAGCCAGTTTCTCGGGCGCTATGTCGTCGACATAGGTGCCCGTGCCGGTGATAAAGCGCACGTCTTCCTTGCGACGAACCGACTGTCCAATTCCGTACTTTTCCATGGCTCTAATCCAGTTACTGGGCCTGGGCGACCGCGCGCCGGGCGAGGGTTGAGACCAGGCTCGCACGGTACTCGGCGGACGCATGCAGGTCGCTGCTGAGCCCGTCGTCTGAAACCGAAATTCCGGTGAGCGCGTCTGCCGAGAAATCCTTGTCGAGTGCCTGTTCCATATCCTTCCCGCGGAACACGCACGGTCCCGCGCCGGTCACCGCGACCCTGACGCCGTCTTTCGTCTTCGCGACGAACACACCGACGAGCGCGAAACGCGAAGCCGGCTGCGGAAACTTGACGTAAGCCGCCTTTTCCGGGACGGGAATCGAGATCCTGACGATGACCTCTCCCTCCTGGAGCGCTGTCTCGAACATGCCGGTGAAGAAATCGTCCGCCGGAATCTCGCGGGTGACCGTGTGGATGGTTGCGCCGAGAGCCAGCAGCGCGGCGGGATAGTCCGCCGCCGGGTCGTTGTTGGCGATGGAACCGCCGATCGTACCGCGGTTGCGCACCGCCGGATCGCCGATCTCGTCGGCCAGGCGCGCGAGTGCGGGAATTGCCTTCCTGACGTCGTCCGATGCCGCCACCTCGGCATGGGTCGTCATGGCGCCGATGTTGAGCAGATCGCCGTCAAGCGAGATGCCCGTCAGATCGCCGATCCGTCCCAGGTCAATGATGTCCGACGGCATGGCCAGACGCTGCTTCATGACAGGCACGATTGTCTGACCGCCGGCAATGTACTGTCCGTCATCGGCGTCGGCGAAGAGTTTCGCCGCCTCGTCCAGGGTCTCGGGTTGGTGAAAGGTGAAATTGTACATTGGACTTGCCTCTAACCCCGCATCGCCTTGGCGCCGTCGAGAACCGCGTGGATGATGTTCTGGTATCCGGTGCAGCGGCATAGATTGCCCTCGAGCCCCTTGCGCACCGCGGTTTCGTCGAGGTCGGGGTTCTGCTCCGCGAGCGCCACCGCGGACATAATCATGCCCGGCGTGCAAAAGCCGCATTGCAGGCCGTGGTTCTCCCGGAAGGCCTCCTGCATCGGATGGAGCTTTCCATCCCTGGCCAGCCCCTCGATGGTGGTCACGTTCTTGCCGTCGGCCTGAACCGCCAGCATCGTGCAGCTTTTCACAGGCTTTCCGTCGACATGGACGACGCAGGCGCCGCATTGGCTGGTGTCGCAGCCGACATGCGTTCCGGTGAGGCCGAGCTGGTCGCGCAGCACGCGCGAGAGCAATGAACGCGCCTCAACGTCCACGGTGACTGGATTACCGTTCACGGTCAGGGATATAACAGGCATAACTGCGGCGAACTCCGATGCGGGGGTGGCAGGCAGGGAAGCGCATCGAAAATACATCACCAAAACCTGTTTGAGAATATCATCGCGAGAATTGCTGCTATGCACCTCGAGTTAGGGTTGCGGCCCGCGACGCGCAACAAGGAAAAGAACAGATGAAACTGACAGAAGAGATACGAATTGGGGCGCCGCGCGAGGCGGTGTTTGCGGCGCTCAACGATCCGGACGTGCTGCGCCAGGCCATCCCCGGCTGCGAGGAACTGGAAAAAGTGTCGGATACAGAACTCAGCGCGGTCGTCCGCGCCAAGGTCGGCCCGGTGCGGGCGCGGTTTCGCGGAGACGTGACGCTCTCCGACATCAATCCGCCGGAGAGCTATACGCTAAAGGGGCAGGGCAAGGGCGGGGCCGCCGGATTTGCCCGCGGCGAAGCGTCCGTGCGGCTCACCGAAGACGGCGACGACACATTGCTGCACTATGATGTCGACGCATCCGTCGGCGGCAAGCTCGCGCAACTCGGCGGTCGTCTCGTAAACAATTCGGCGCGCGCCCTGGCGGCGGAGTTCTTCGAGAACTTCCGCAAGATCGTCTCAGGCGAGGGCGAGGAACCAGGCGAGGACTCAGGCGCGGACGCGGATTCGGGCGAGTAGGTATCATGAATACGGCATTGGAAACCGCGAAGAGCTGGGTTGACGAGGGCCGCGACGTCGCGCTGGCGACGGTGGTCGAAACCTGGGGCTCCGCCCCCGTGCCCGTCGGCGGGCGTCTCGTCATCGATTCGAACGGCGATTTCGAAGGATCGGTCTCGGGCGGGTGCGTCGAGGCGGAAGTGATCGCCCGCGCCGAGGATGTCATTGCCTCGGGCAAGCCGGAGCTTCTGGAGTTCGGGGTCGCCGACGAGACCGCATGGGGCGTCGGCCTTGCATGCGGTGGCCGGATCCGCGTCTTCGTCGAGAAAATCGGATAATCATCGATGCAGACGAGCACTTTAACGGCCGTGCTTGAGGCTCAGCGCAACCGGCAGGCCCTCGTTCTGATCACGCCGCTCGGCGGCGGTGACGAGGAACTGGTCTCGGAAGACACCTTCGATGAGACCCATGACCACACCGAAACGATCGCCGCGTGCTTCCGCACCGGGCGCAGTACGGTCGTCCAGACCGGCGACGGCGAATTGTTCTTTCAGGCCTTCCTTCCGGCGCCCCGCATCCTGATCATCGGCGCGACACATATCGGACAGGTCCTTGTGCGACTCGCCCGCGAGATTGGAATCGAGCCGCTTGTCATCGATCCGCGCACCGCCTTCGCCACGGAAGACCGGTTTCGCGACGTCGACATCGTTTCCGAGTGGCCGGGCGAGGCGCTGGAGAGAATCGGCCTCGACCGCCGCTGCGGCGTGGTGTGCCTTGCCCATGTTCCCGATATCGACGACGAGGCGCTCGTTCCCGCGCTCGCCAGCGACTGCTTCTACATCGGTGCGCTCGGCAGCAGCCGGTCCCACGCCAAACGACTCGAACGTCTGAAGGCGAAGGGCTGCGCGGAAGACGGGTTCGGTCGCATACACGCGCCCATCGGCCTCGACATCGGTTCGTCAAGCCCGGCCGAGATCGCCCTGTCGATCATTGCCGAAATCGTCAGGGACCTGCGGTCCGCTCCCGAGAAGTGAGACATGGGCGAGACCGGAAAACGCACCTCGTCTGTTTGCGGCGTCCTTCTTGCGGCGGGCACGTCGTCGCGTTTCGGCGACGAGAACAAGCTTCTCGTCGAGATTGACGGCGTTCCGCTCGTTCGCCGCGTGGCTCAATGCATGGCCCGCAGCCGATTGGGAACCCTCATCGCGGTTACGGGGTTTCAGGGTAATCGTGTGGCCGACGCACTCGCCGGCCTTGATCTGCAAATCATGCGCAACCCGGAATATCAGACGGGCATGGCCTCATCCATCGCCCGCGGTGTCGCCGGTATGGACGAGCAGGTATCGGGCGCGATGATCGTGCTGGCCGATATGCCGCGCGTCTCCGCACCGTTGATCGATCGTCTGGTGGACGCGTTCGAACAAGCACGCGGCGAGAAGATCACGTTCCCGGTCGACGCGGATGGGCGGCAGGGCAATCCGGTCGTCTGGCCGCGGGCGTTTTTCGGGGAACTCCGGGCCCTGACAGGCGACACGGGCGCGAAGGCGCTGATTAATGCCCATCAAGACGTGACGCTTGGCGTTCCGGTCGAGGGTGAAGCGGCGTTCCGCGACATCGACGCGCCGGCCGATCTGGCGAAGGCGGACGGCGATCATTCGTCCTGACCCTTCAGCGGCCCGAATGCGGAGGGACGTCTCAGCGCAAAGGCGCCGCGCGGCACGGGCACCGGTGTGAAAACCGTCTGTGGGGCGTCGCTTTTCCGGTCACAGGCTCTGGCAACGGCGCCATCGTTCCTTACATATAGGTTGCACTTACCCCTCCTATAAATCGTTAGAGCATTGAGCGCGGTGTTGGGCCGCCGTTTGTTGACGAGAGGAGACACAAATGACCAACAAACAGGAAATCGACAGACTCGAAGCGAAACTTCAGGTGATCCAGGATGAGATCGACCGCCGGCACAGCCGGGTCGACGCCGACGTGGATCGTGGCCGGAACCTCGAAAAGATCGACGAACTCCGCGCGGAGAAGAACAAGGTCCGCGAACAGCTCGCCGCATTATCGGGCTAATCACTCGGCGCAGCATCGGCGGCCGGCCGCATGCCATACATGGCGATCATCGTCGTCAGAGATGATCGCCGGCTAGTTGAAGTTTGTCGCCAGGCCGGCGCGTGGCCAATCGACAGACGCCAGCCGCCCGCTGAAGGACAACGTCACATAGGCGGTTGTCAGACCGGGGCCGCCGAAGCAGATATTGGTGCACATCACGTCGGGCATGGCGACGAAGTCCACCATGCCCCCATCGGGCGAGTACACGGTGATCCCGCCACGGACAAGCGTCCCGACACAAATGTTGCCGCACGCTTCGACCGCCAGCGAATCCAGACGCTGAAACCCCTCATAGCCGCCGATGAAGCGTCCACCGTGGGGCGATGGCCATGGCTTGCGTGCAATCTCTCCGGGCCCGCGAATATCGAATGCCCAGAGCCGCCCGCCTTCCGTTTCCGACACATAGAGCACCGACTCGTCGGGCGACATGCCGATGCCGTTGGGAGTCAGCATCGGATGAATCACCGGCGTGATGTACGCGCCATCGGGACGCGCGTAGTAAACGCCGCCCTGATCCCGCGTAAACGGCCGACTCTGGCCAAGATCGGTGAACCACAGACCGCCGTCGCGGTCGACATAGATATCGTTCGGCGCGCACAGGGCGCTCCCCTCACACTCGGTATACAGGACATTGACTTCGCCGCTCTCGACGTCGACCCGTTCAATTCGACCGCCTGAATAGTCTTCGCTTTGCCCGACGGGGCGCAGGCCGCCCTTTTCCTCGACCCATTTGAAGCCGCCATTGTTGCAGACATAAAGCGCGCCATCGGCGCCGACGGCCGCTCCGTTCGGGCCGCCGCTCGTTCCGGCGATCTCCAGCTTGCTCCCATCCGGTGCAACATGTGTGATCTTGTTGCCCCCCACTTCCACCAGAACGACCGAGCCGTCCGGACGCGCAACCGGCCCTTCCGGAAAACGCAACCCCTCCGCGAGCACCTTCAGGCCTGACATTCCATGCTCCGACGATTTTGTTGAATTTGTCTATTGAGGCATCCAAAATATACAAATAAAAATATTTGTCTAGTTTTGAGCTGGATTTCCTGCTCAGCGCATCGGTCGCCCGGACCAGTGCAGCCTCAAGCGCACACCGGACCGGGATTTCGAAAAAGTTATTTTTTTCAAATGTTTAAATGTTCCATGCGGTCGCCAAGCTCCAAAAAGAGAGATCGTCCGGCCGGCGCGTGCGGGTCGCTCGCGGTGACCGCGTTTGACATTTGGCTGTCAAAAACCTAGACAACTAGGTGCCGAGATCGGCACGGCCTGCGCCGGCAATCACCCGGTGAACCCGCGCGCCCGTTGTCGCCAAGGCCGATCGGACAACCAGGGAACCACGGACCAATGGTCGACAAGTTCGGTATCGGAGACCCGGCACGCTCTCCGCGACTGAGCGATACGGTATATGAATCACTGTTGTCGGGAATCGTCGACGGCACGTTTGCCCGAAACACCAACCTGCCGACCGAACACGAGCTTGCCAAGCAGTTCGGCGTCTCGCGGACCGTCGTTCGCCAGGCCATTTCACGACTGCGGGAAGACGGACTCGTGCAGTCGCGCAGGGGATCTGGCACGTTTGTGCTGCGCCGGCCGAACGAGGCCATGTTCCAGTTCGCCCCGGTGTCGAGTATCGCCGACATACGGCGGTGCTTTGAATTCAGGTCAAAACTTGAAGGCGGTGCGGCAGAAATCGCCGCGTTGCACCATGACAGCGCCGCGCTCGAGGCCCTGGAAAAGGCTCTCAACGCTCAGGAAGGGATCATTGCAAACTCGCGGACGGGTGAGCCGGCGGTTCGCGATGTCGCCCAGGGCGTCGAGGCCGACTGCAATTTTCATATGGCCGTGGCGCGCGCCTCGATGAACCAGTTCTTCGTGATGACCATGGAGTCCCTTCGCATGCAAATTCTGTTCGGGATGAACCTGGCGCACAGCCTGAATTTGCTGCAGCAGGCGGAGCTGCTGCAGCAAGTCTACAGCGAGCACTCCGCGATCTATCAGAACATTCGCGACCGGAACGCCCAGGGTGCGCGCGAAGCGATGGAGTTGCACATATTTCGCACGCGCCAGCGCATGTTCGAGGGCCCTCAGGGAATAGGCCTGGTCGAGGAACTCCAGGCAAGCCGCGACGCAGGCTGACGACGGACAGCCGTCGAGGCGCCCGCAATTCAACGTTTCGTAGAGATTGCATGCGCGAAAACGCACGGGCGTTCGTCCGGAGCGGCGAGAAACGCGCCATGGGCGTCGCCGCGAAATCCACCGCACTATCAAATCCCTGCTTTGGCAAAGAACGCATGATCGCTCGCCGGAGCGCGCATCGTGGCAGGCGACATGGTTGCGCGAATTCCCAATTTAGACAAATTGTTCCAATTCGCATTGACGAGTAGACAAATTGTGCCTTATTGTCCCAACATGTCTCGTCAATAAACAAATCATGTCGATTGTCGAGAAGTGCCTGGCGTGTGGAAGGGGGACCGGGAGTTTTCAGGTTTTCTGAAGTGCCGTGAGGCGCCGGCGACGCAGGCCCTCCACGGAGAAAATCCCGCGCAAGGCAAACCCGAGGACCATCACCAAAAACCAATGGGAGGAACAGATGCAGATACTCGGTAGTTTCGTTCGGTCTTTGAGATCAGTACCCGCGATGGCGACCGCGGCCATCCTGGGTGCGGCTCTCATCACCGGGGCAGGCGTGCCGAATGCGCTCGCCAAGACGTTGAAGCTCGGCCACTCGCTGCCGGGTGGCGATCATCCGTATCACCTGGGCGCGGTGAAATTCAAAGAACTCCTGGAAGCCAAGACCGACGGGCGCATCAAGGTCGAGATCTTCCCGTCGTCGCAGTTGGGCGGAGAGCGCGACATGGTCGAGGGCCTCAAGATCGGCACTGTCGACATGGTGATCACCGCGGCGACCATCGCCGGCGGCATCGCCAATGATCGCAAGGTGTTCCTGCTGAGCATCCCCTACATCTTCAAGGACTACGACGCCGTGGACCGGGTGCTCGAGGGTGACGTCGGCGAGGAGATGACGAAGAACTGGCCGAAGCACGGATTTCGAAATGTCGGCTTCTTCATCGCCGGCTTCCATCAGCTTGCAAATTCGAAAAAGCCGATAAGAACCCCGGCCGATCTGAAGGGGATGAAGATCCGCTCAATCCAGTCCAAGTCCATGACCCTGCAGATCCAGTCGCTCGGACCGAATGCCGTGCCGATGGCCTTCCCCGAAGTGTACACCGGTATCCAGCAGGGGGTGGTCGACGGTTTCGCCAACTCGCTGACCACGTTCTACAAGGCGAAGTACTACGAAGTGGCGCCGTATATCTCGGTGAGCCGCCACGGCGTTGGCATCCTGTCGCTTCTCATGTCCGAGAAGACCTATCAGGGCTTTTCCGACGCGGACCGGAAGATCATCGACGAGGCCGGGGTCGAGGCAGCCCGTTACCAGCGCGGTCTCTACAAGACAGGTGACACGAAGTACCTCGAACTGCTGCGTGAAAAGGGCAAGGTCAATACTGACGTGGACACGGCGGCATTCCGCAAACAGGTCGAGCCCCATCTTGACAAGTTCATCAAGCTGGTGAACGAACCGGGCGCAAAAGAGCTGGCGGACCGCATGCTCGCGGAAGGCGCCAAATAGTGGACGGGAGCCCGAGAACGCCCCGTTTCGTGCGGTTTCTTGCGGCGACTGAGAGAATGGTGATTGGCGGCCTCATGGCCGCCATCACTTTTCTCACACTGATTCAGGTGATCTGGCGCTACGGTCTAAACCAGCCGATCACCTGGAGCGAGGAAGTCGCGCGCTACTGCTTCGTCTGGGTCACTTTCATCGGAGCCGCGGCGTTGTTGCGTCTGCGTGACGGACATCCTGAGCTGGACTCGGTATATGCACGGGCCGGCCCGGCGCTGCAGCGGGCGATCTACATTTTCAGTCGCCTCATGATCATCATTTGCACCGTCGCCATCGCGGCCGGCGGGTTTCGGATGATGTATCTGCACCAGTTGCAGCTCTCCCCCTCCCTCGAGATTCCGATGTTCTGGATCTATCTCAGCATGGCCGTACCGCCCTCGGTTGGCGCCTTCTGGGTGCTCTGGTGCGCGCGGTTCGGCTTTGTCGAGGACTTCCCTGAGGACGATTCATGAGTGCGCTTGTCTTCCTCGCCGTCTTCTTTCTCCTGATTGCCTTGCGCGTCCCTATATCCTTCGCCCTGGGTCTCGGGGGGCTGGCGATGGCGGCAGCGATTCCGGACATGTCGATGCTGACCGCGCTGACACTGTTCGCGCAACGCATATTCGTCGGCATCGACGTCTTCCTGCTGCTCGCCATCCCGTTGTTCATCCTCGCCGGAGCCCTGATGGAGCATGGCGGGGCGGCTCAGCGGCTGGTCAACTTTGCCTCAGCCCTGGTCGGCCGGTTCCGGGGCGGGCTGGGGCACGTGACCGTCCTGAGCACCATGTTCTTCGCCGGCATCTCCGGTTCGGCTTCGGCGGACACCGCGGCAGTCGGCTCGGTCATGATCCCGGCGATGAAGCGCAAGGGCTATCACGGGCCGTTCGCCGCGGCGCTGACCGCGGGGTCGGGTGCACTCGGCCCGATCATTCCTCCGAGCGTCCTGATGGTGATCTACGGGGCGATGGGGAACGTGTCCGTGGCGGCCCTGTTTCTCGGCGGGTTCATTCCCGGAATCATCATCGGTCTCGGGCTGATGGCCCTCGTGTTCTACAAGGCGCACCGATGGAACTATCCGCGCGAGGAAGCCGTGGGCGCGAGGGAGATCCTTGTGCAGTTCGTGCAGGCGATCCTCGCGCTCATGATGCCGGTCATCATTCTCGGTGGCGTGTTCGGCGGCGTATTCACCGCCACCGAGTCGGCGGCGGTCGCGGTGGCCTACGCCATCGTTCTCGGCATTTGCGTCTATCGTGAATTGACCTGGTCACAACTGCCGAGGCTGTTCTACGCAACCGGCCTGTTGAGCGCCAAGGTCATGTTTCTTATCGCCGTGGCGACCTTCGTCGGGTTCCTGTTCGCGCATCAGCGAATTCCCCAGATCAGTGCCCAGTTCCTGCTGACCATATCCGAGGAGCCGTGGGTCATCCTGCTGCTCGTGAACATCCTGCTGTTCGTCATAGGCTGCGTGCTGGAGGTCGCCGCGGCGCTGATCATCCTCGGGCCCGTGCTTATTCCGATCATGCTGTCGATCGGGGTCGACCCTGTCCATTTCGGCGTGGTGATGGTCGTCAACCTTGCCATCGGCACGATCACACCGCCGGTCGGGAACTGTCTTTACATCGTGTCGGCCATCAGCGGCGAGTCGCTGGTGCGATGCAGCGTCGCCATTCTGCCCGTGGTTGGCGCCATGGTCCTTGCGCTGATGCTGATCACCTACATCCCTGAGCTCGTACTCTTCGTGCCCCGCTACTTCGGGTACTAGAAGTCTGGTCCCGCGACGGGATGTCCGTTCGCGGGCGCCATGCCGACCTTCACCGAGAATGGGTGGCATGTCCGCAAATGACCCGAAGCGGACTAAATCATGGGGTCGTCAGTATCGTGTCGACCCCCATTTCCGTGAGCGTGAATGAAGAAACAGTTGGTATCTAGCCGGCCCACCTGGTGCGCCCCGGACGATCCGCGGTGACAGTGAGATTTCGGCTCTCCACGACGTCACGAAAGACCCTCTTGTCTTCCGGACCGAGCTTCATTGTTCAATTTTACTAAACGAACTAATCAGCCAATGCCTGTTTATCATCGCGCGCCATACTGCTCAATGTAGATGCTGAAATCACACGGCAGCACATCACGAGCAGAGACCAAACATGAATGACGAACTGTATTCTCGAGCCGCTGAGGCAAACAAGAAATGGAGAGCGTACCTCGGCTGTAGCGATGCCGCCGGTCACGCCTCAATGTATCAGCAGAGTGCCACAATGATCCCAAGCCGTTCGGCACCTATAACGACCGACAAGAGAAAAAGTGGAAACATGAAATCCTTCGTAAGACACCTCATTGGAGCTGCTCTGATTGCATTGACTGTCAGCGTGTCTTCGTTCGCGTCAGCCCAGACCGGCCCCTCACAGCATGAAGTAGACACATATACCGGCCTCCACAAAGCCGCGCATTTCGGTGATTTGGGCGAGCTGAAGCAACTGATCAAAGCTGGAGCCAGTCTGGAGGAGAAGGATTCGCGCGGACGCACGCCCTTGCACGTGGCGGTATTTGCTTCAAATGATGACGCCGTGAAATTGTTGGCAGAAGCAGGTGCTGATCTGAATGCCTTCGAAAACGATCGGTTCGATAACGTCACCATTGCCGCTGTGGCGAATGATACAGCTCTGCTGAAAACTCTGCTTTCGCTGGGAGCCAGCCCATCGAATATCACAAGCCGCTATGATGGGACGGCACTCATTTGGGCCGCACATCTTGGACACCATGAAATCGTCAGGCAACTCATCAGTGCAGGTGCCCCTCTCGATCATGTAAATAATCTCGGCTGGACTGCGCTTATTGAAGCTGTGATCTTGGGTGATGGCGGTGCAGACCATGTCACAATAGTCCGTCACCTATTGGAAGCCGGTGCTGACAAGACGATCACCGATAGACAGGGTGTCTCACCTCTTCAACATGCAAAGCAGCGCGCCTACAGCGATATGGTTGATCTGTTGAATGGCAACAGCTAGGGCATCGACGGCTTCCGGCACATTCGGGACGTCGATTGCCGAGTGATGTCCGCTCAGTCTGGCAATCCGGAAAGTTCGAGCGCCAAAGGGAGCTTGGGGGCCATGCACGCACGCCTGGGTCAATGCGAATAGCTGCATTGAGTTTGGGGCCGGGAAAGCCCCTTTCACTCGGCTGCCGCAGAAAGTTGGCGGTTCTCGGACAGGCCGACCGTCGGGTCGTGTTCCGCGTCCATCGTAACGATTTTCGGGCTACGGGCATGGCCTCGCCTGGTACCGGTCAGCAGCCAAAACGCTTGAGGGACGAAATAGAACGACACGACGGTGGACAGCACCACGCCACCGGCAATCGCCGCGGCGAAGGGCGGCCAGAATCCGCCACCAGCCAGGATAAGGGGCAGGAAGCCGCCAAATGTCGTCACTGTCGTAGAGAGAATATGCCGGCTTTGGGCAACGACCGTGTCAACGACAAGCCTTCGTTCTCCAGGGGCCGCGTCGACCTTGTTCTGCAGCGCGGTCAAGATGATGATCGCGGCATTGATCGACACGCCAATCGAGCCGATGACGCCAATAATCGCCATAACGCCAAACGGATAGTTGAATACCGCAAGCACCAGAAGGCTCAGCCCCATGGACAAGACCGCGACCACGGCGGTGATCAGGGACAGGCGGAATGAGTTGAATGTCAGCACGATGGTGGCAACCGTCAGGGCAATGACCAAGCCGGCCGCGGCCAACAGATCTCTCAGCACATCGTTTCGCGCATCTGAATCACCACCCACTGCAAATCTGTAACCGGGCGGCAAAGTCAGTCCGCTGGTCGCGATCTTCGCCTGGACCTTCTTCAGGGCCTCTTCCGGCAGAACGTTTCGATGTGTGTAGCCCTGGATCGTGTTGATGCGTTCACCATTGCGGCGAAAAATCGGGCTCTCTGACGGCGTGAGGTTGATGGATCCGATCGCCGCGATCGGCAAGCCCGGGAAGCGCCCTTCACTGGCCTGCAGCGTCGCATTGCGACCAACGACGTTTGTCCGTCGCAGCACGTCAACGCTGCTGCGTTCCTTTGTGTCGACCCTGACGCGCACGGGGAGTTCTTCGCTCGATTCAATCAGCGATCCGCCGACGGCGCCTTCCAGGCTGGCGTCAAGCTGTTGGGCGATAGCGGTCATCTGCAAGCCGGATAGCCGCACCTCTTCCTCGTCGAGGTCAAGCACCACCTTCGGCGCGCCGCCATTGAGCTGGGTCTTGGCCTGAAGAATATCCGGCACCGAAACCATGATCGCGCGCACTTGATCGCCAATCTCGCGCAGTGTCTCGACGTCCGGCCCAACAACACGGATCTCCACGGGCGCTGCCACCGGCGGACCTTGTACGAGGCCGCGCACCGTTACACGCGCCCCCGGTATGGATTTGTCGAACTCGCGCTGCAAAACCGGCAACAAGGATTCGGTTTGCGCAGGTGAGGTGGTCGTCACAAAGGCCTCGGCAAAGCTCGGTTCGAAATCCTGATCGGCGATCATGTTGTAGTAGACCGCGGGCGCGCTTTCGCCGATCACCCAATGGACGTTTTGAATGCCTTCATGCCGGCGCATCAACCGTTCGATGCGCCGCGCCGTCTCATCCGTCTTGGTGATCGCCGCGCTGTCCGGCAATTTGACCTGGACATAGAACTGGTCTCGGTCGACACCGGGAAAGAACTGCGCCTTCAGCGTTGGTTGGGCGGCAAAGCCGATGATCGGCAGAACCAGGGCGCCCAGTATGGAGAGCTTGGGATAACGCAGTGCCAGGTCCAGTGAACCGGCAAACAAACGCCCAAGCCGCGGTGCCGTGACACCACTCTGTAACAGGCTCGGCTCTTCGCCGGCCCGGTATTGCTTCAGCAGCCAACCGCCGAAGGCCGGGGTAATGGTGAGCGCCAGCACCAGAGACGATATCAACATGATGATCACGGAGATGGCGATCGAACCGATGAAGTCACCTGGCGGTCCGGGCAGTATCGCCATGGGCACAAAGGCCAGGGCGGTCGTCACCGTAGAGGCGAGCAGCGGCGCGGTGAGCCGCCTGACGGCAGCGCGCACCGCCATAAGGCGGTTGAAGCCGCGTTCGAGGTTCTTCCGGATTTCGTCCGTCATGACAATGCCGGCATCGACAAGCAGTCCCAACGCGACGATGAGGCCGGTAATCGACATCTGATGGATGGGGATGCCGACGGATTGCAGTCCGGCGAGTGACATCAAACTGGCCAAGGGCAGGATCGCCGCCACAATCAACGCAGCGCGCCAACCCAGCGTGATGAACAACACCGTGATGACGAGTGCGGTGCCGATTGCCAGATTGGTCAGGACATCGAGCAATCGGTCAGCCGTGTAGCCGCTTTGGTCGAAGATCAATCGATGTTCCAGGCCGGCCGGCAATTCTGCTTCGAAGCCGGATATTGCCGCGCGCACGCTGGCCATCCACAAGTCGACGCGAACGTTATCTTCGGTCTTTGCCGCGATGAGCACAGCCGGCACTTCGTCGGCGTAGGCGAGGCTTGATGGCGGCTGGCGGATGCTGCGGGTGACATCGGCGACGTCGGATATCCGGACGACACGTCCACCCGCACCATCAATGATGGGGACGTTGCGTATACGTTCAAGCGATTTGATCTCGCCCTTTATTTCGATCAGCAGGTTTTCCGATGTGCTTCGAATTTGGCCTGCCCGGACTTTCGCATCCGCGCGGCGAATTGCATCGGAGACCTGCGTGAACGTCAAACCGAGTGAGCCGAGCTTACGGGGATCTATGTCGACGAGAATCTCCTCGTCTCGCGCCCCATAGATCTCGACCAGCTTTGTGCCGGGCAGGTTACGCAACTCGTCCTGCAGCAACTCGGCATAACGACGGAGGATTGCCGGGCTGGCCGTCGAGCCGCTCCTGGCGGTGAGTGAGCTGACCGCAGAAAACGCACCGGTGCGCTCGTCGTCAAATTGAGGCTCGCCGGCGCCTTGTGGCAGATTGCGCCTGGCATCGCCAAGAGCATCGCGCACTTCGGACCAGGTCTGACTGACTTTTGCAGGCGACAGGTTCCAGCCGAGCTCAATCTGAACCAGTGAAATGCCGGTTCTGGAAGTCGACTCAATCTCCTTGATCTCCGGTATCTCTTCGAGTTCGTCCTCGATCTTTTCGGTCACCAGTGATTCGACGCGCGCCGGGTCGGCGCCGGGGTAGGGCGTCACAACCGTCGCAAAGATCTTCGAGATGGCCGGATCTTCCTGCCGACCGACAGAGACGAGTGCGGACAATCCGGCCGCCATGATCATGAAGATGGCGAGCGCGACCATTCGCCTGTTTCGGAAGAACAGGGTTTCCATGATCGCTACTCCGAAGCCACAAGGGCCACACGCTGGCCCGGGATCACGCGGTTCGTGCCCGCCGTGATGATCCGCGCCTTGTGGTTCATGGTTCCGCGGACGTAGGCGCGATTTCCGTCAATGTGCAGAACAACGACAGCTTCGCGAGACACGATCTGCTCGCCGTTCCGGCTGGCCACGGTCAGCACCGACCACATGCCTTTGCGGCCTTCGGTCAACGCGCTGATCGGTAGCCAGATACCCTCTGCGTTGATCTTGCGCGTCAGGATCAGTTCGATGATCTCACCGAACGGCACGTCCTTCGCCTCAGATACATCGAACAGGGCAGTCACTGTGCGCGTGCCCGTCTGCAGGTCGGGGCGTTTGGCAATGAGCCGGCCGCTGAACATTTGCCCATTGGCTTGCAGGCGGTACTTTCCGCCAGTTTTCAGTGCCTGTGCCGCCTCAACCGAAACACCAATGCGGGCATGGCGGACGTCTGTTTCCAGCAGCTCGACTACAGCCGTGCCGGCGTCGACGATGGTCCCTTCATCAACCAGCCGGGCTGCCGCGGTTCCGGAATAGGGCGCGTGCAAGACGGCCTTGGAGATGTCGACATCAATGGAAGCAATGGCCGCCTTGACCCGTGCAATTGATGCCGTGATGCCGGCCTGGTTGAACCGGGCTTCGTCATAGCTCTGCGCGGAGCGCCATCCCTTTGCATTGAGGTCTTTTTGCCGACGTAGCGTTGCATCCGCCAAGCCAAGCCGGGCCTGCAACTCCTCGACCTCGGCCTCCAATCTTCTGCGCTCTGCTTCAAGTTTTGCCGTATCCAACCGGGCAACCACGTTGCCTTCGGCAATCGTGTCACCTTCTTCAAACAGGATCGCGTTGACTTTGCCGCCGCGCTCAAACGCCATCCGGGTCTGCCTTACCGGCTCCAGCCGTCCGGCGAAGTGTTCTTCCACTTCATAGTGGTCGGTCATCTTGACCAATTTTGTTGAAACGCTGACGGGCGGATTCATTTGCGGCGGGATTTCCGCGTTGGCGCGCATCTGCAAAGCAGCGGTCCCTCCAAAGGCAAGGCCAATGAGGCTGGAACCGACCACCATCATCCCGGCGATGCGCCGCCAAGGCCGAGGTCGACTGTGGTCTTCTGCGTCGTTTGATGTGCTGCGCATCGGTCTGTGCCTTGATCGGGGTTTGTAATGTTGGTCGTGCTAACATATGTTAGTATCGCTAACTTTGCAACGGAAAGTTAGTTGCGCTAACATTTTTGTGTACGACCGAATCGGGAAATTTGATGAATTCGACAGGCGACAATCAGGCGCCAACCGTGCAGCCGAAGGCGAAGTATCACCATGGGAGTCTGCGTGATGCGCTGATTTCTGCGTCTTACGATCTCGTCAATCAGCAAGGCGCGGAGAATTACTCTTTGGCCGATGCGTGTCGGCTGGCAGACGTCTCAACAGCAGCGCCTTACCGCCACTTCAAGGATCGCGATGAGATTCTCAATGAAGTGTGCGCCCGCGGTTTTGAGGTGATGACCAACATGGCGGTTGACGCCGTCGAAGAGCACGGTCCAGGGACTATCGAAGCCATTGTTGCCTTGGGACAGTCCTACGTGGAGTTCGCCGTAAAGGAGCAAGGGCTCTTTCGTTTGATGTTCGGCGGCGATCGGGTGTTGACGCCGGACAAGGTTGCCGAGGTCACAGGAACAAATTGCTTTGGCTACGTGATTGAGCAGGTCAAATTGTACTGTAAAGCTCAAGGCCTCCAGAAAGACGCTGAAGACGTTGCTGTGAAGCTCTGGACGTTTGTCCATGGTGCTTCTGCCCTGCTGATCGACGGCAAGTACGAGCGTGTCGTTCCCGGCCATGACGTCAACAAGATGATAGCCAGCGCGACGCCCTTGCTGCTGGCGCGGTAAACTGGAGAGTGCGGCCACTGCCGGTCGACAGCTCCTGGCACCTTGCTGACTAGCCGCCGCGATAGTTCAAACGGCTGCTTTTAGCGGTAAAGCGATCATTATTTGATGCTGGGGTGGGCGGCAGCTTCTGACCCAAGGCGGACACTTGCAGCCCTGCAACAAATGGCGGAAAGGGCGGGAAGCGGTCGTTCGCCGCGGCTGCAAATTGGCTATGATCCGACCGCCAAATCGGACGTTGGTTGCCTATGTTGCGATGCCGCTAGGTTAAGCACCGACAAAGCAATTTGCACTGTTCAGCACACTTCGAGAATGCCAGCGCCCTAGCCGATCGGTTGCGTTTCTTGGATTGTGCCGCACCAATCGACGAAGTTCTTTCCCATGGGAAACTGGACGCGGCTCTTAATGCTTCGTAGCCAGTGAGCATACTCGTCCTTAGGTAAGCAACTAGCTCCAAAAATGAAGCTTGGTTGGGCCCAAGGTTGTATCTCATGAACACGGGCTTTCCGAGATCTGAAGAAGTTTAGGTCCTTTGCTCTCCAACGGATTAGGTGCATCTGTCTGAGATCAAGTGTGCCAGATAGCGCATCTAGTTTGCGAGTTTGTTCGGCATCAAAAACGATGTGCTTGCGCACCGCCAGTTCCAAGAACCAAGCTCTCGCGCAATCCAGTGGCTGCATGCGAGGGGACAATAAAAGCTCCGTTACCTCAGCGCCCATATTCTCGAACCCCGCAACATCTGAATCGATAAACTCCTCAATTAGCAGACACACGTCTTTGGCAAACGGAACGAGTTCAGCAAGGTTGATTCGAATGTAATTTGCAACATCTGCATTCTTTACCAAACGCATCGCATGCAAAACGATCCTGATCTGGCCCATATCCCAATATGGCTCGTTCAAGAGGTCTTCGAGCTCCTTGCGGAGGTCTTTCAACATAAGTGCTTCTAGCGCTTCCTGATCGATTTCTTCTTGACCGTAGGCCGCCCAGAATAGCTTCTCGGTCGCAAATTCTTCCTTGGCATCATCATCGCCGGCCTCGGGCGCACCTATAGATGCTGTGAATTCATCCCAAGTGAGAATCCTCGTCTTTTGGATGTTCAGACTGAGGCCCTCATTCTCCGTAAGCTGTTTTGCAAGATACCCAAGCGCGGCATACGGGTCTTGACCCTTCTTGATGAAAATGAGCATGTCATCGACGTAGCGTGTGTGTTCGTACCCTTCTGAGATTAACCCCATATCTGTGTCGTTCAGAGCAGCCTCAGCAAGGAGCCTTGAGGCGTTGCTACCAACTGGTAGGCCAAATGACTGACGACTCCGCCAGTCGGATATGAAATTTTCAATCTTCTTAACCATTTTTGGTTCGCCGGAGAGGCTATCAAGAATATTTTCAAGTCGATGTCGATAGATTCTGGAGTAGTAGTCAGAAATGTCGGTGCGGATTACATGGCTGTATTCATTCGAGAATACCTTCGCCTCAATTACTCCGAGCCAATTTCGATATTTTCGATCTTTAAAAAAGAGTGATGGGTCCAACCCAGGTGTTTTCCGATATGAAAACGCCCTGTTGTTTTCTTTCGGGTCACGACCTGCTTCGACGGGATCGAAAATACGCAAGACAAGAGCCGTATATATTGCCGTATCAATAGGGAAGGGCTGATGCGCAGTTCTAAAACCAAATTTTGATTTAGGAACAAGAGCCTCCACCAAACTCATGGGGTGGTATTGGTTCAGATCTAGGGAGCTAAGTTCCTTCGCCACTTCTTCTTTACGATCTTCTAGGAACTTGAGTTCAAACGGGTACGGGAAGATATCAGTATCGCCAGACTCAGTGATATGATCGATTGCGCACCGAAAGTAGTCGGCATCAAGTTTCAAGGGTATCACTCCTCGGTACACAAAGTTTGTAGCGCTAGCGTTCTCAAACGATTGCCAACGCTGGCGACGTGCCCTTGTAACCTAAAAGCGTCTGACCCAGAACCATGGATACGCTTGTTTCCGCTAATGTCCAAAATGGCTGGCCGCGCCGCGGCATCTCGAACATCGAGCCAACGTCCGGTATGGGCCGATTGTGGGAGCCACGCTGTACCTATCTGATAGGAGCATGCTGCGCCGCATTAGGGATTTCTGAGCCCATAAGCACCTCGGCATGGCATTGCGGCTGTGAACTAAGCTTTAGCTACCGATCGCTATCTGTGTTGGAAGAACATACATTCGCAATTTTTCGTGGAAAAGTTGGGCAGTGTTACGTGATTGGTGATTGCGTTACAAGTTTGCTGTGAAGAGAACCAACGCATGTACGGCAGATAGACTAGATGAAATCTACCCATGAGACGCTGAACAGCATCGGGGTTGTTGTCGCCATCGTCCTTTCATTTTCTGGCATTATTTCCGTTCAGCCAGGGGTGCCAATCATCGGAGGTGGCAACTACAACCTTGATCTGGAAGAAGAAAAGAGCCGGTTAGAAAAGGTCGGCGGTGAACTCTTCGTGTACACGAGGTATCAAGGATATATTACAATCCACAATACGTCTGACAGTCTGATTTACGTTCAGGTAGACCTTTACCCTGCAAAAGATTGCCGGGACGGCGCCGATGACATACTCGTCACAACAAAACAGAACGCGTGGGCTTCGTCATCTTGGGAACTGACAGAAATACCCGCAAATGAAATCAAAAAGGTGAACTTCTTGGCCGGTTTGTACTACCGTCCTGACATTAGCGGTGATGTTTGCTCCACTGTCCGGATCACAACTTCGAGGGGAGATAGGTATTTCTTCCCTTATCGAATCGATGCCTTCTCGAATGTCTTTTGGAATTCTTCTCCAGAAGTAATCCAAGCCGCTTATGGAACAAAGGCTGACACATACCGTAACACCGATGTCGACATACCGCCCCTCACGGAGGATGAGGTAAACCGAGTTCTTTTAACCGGCGAAGAGCAAGCGCACAGCGCAACGGTGGAGCAAGTCCGAACACAATACCGACGAACTGGAATTTATCCAGTACCCGCGCGCGTATGCTTGAGAATTTTCGGCTTCCAACAATGTCTTCACAGAAAAACAATAGATGAGGATCAATACACGAAGATGCCATTTGCTCACAAAATGTTCTTGGAAGCGTCAGAAGCTCAATAGCGGCTAGTTGTGTGCCAGAGTGAAGTGTCTGTTACGTCCGAGAGCGAAAGCCACAACGCTACAATCTGATGGCCACATGTTGCAACGCGCAAGGCTGCTTAGAGCCCGTTCTACTTCTCCGCCGGTTACGGCGCCTTTGAAAAATCGGAGATAGACCGGACATTTATGGAGTATGTGCTACACGAGTCTCCATCCGAGTCCTTTTTCAGAAGTCGGCAAAGTCTGCATTGCCGACCTCCCGCTGAGCGATATGAAGCATGCGCGGCGAAGGTCAGAAATCGGGTGCGGTAAGTCGCAGTAGCCGATGACCGCTTTGGGCTGGCAGCGAAGCCGGCCCAACAAAATTGTCAGATTTCGACACTTTCCGAAATCGTGAGTGCGTCTTCCAAGTCCACACCGAGATAACGGACGGTGCTGTCCATCTTCGTATGGCCAAGGAGTAACTGCACTGCCCGAAGGTTGCCGGTCTTCTTGTAGATTTGGGCGACTTTGGTTCTGCGCATGGAGTGTGTGCCATAGGCGCTTGGCTCAAGGCCGATTGACCGCACCCAGTCTTTCAACAAGCGGGCGTACTGACGTGTGGAGATGTGGGGCCGATCGTGAAATCGTCCTGGCCACAGATATTTGTGCCCGATCATCAGCGGGTTGGCAATCCAGTCTGCAAGCGAACTGCGGGTTCCATCGGTGATCTCAAAGCGCACAGGTGACCGGGTCTTGCTCTGCACAATCGAAGCGCGCTCCTTGACTGCTCCGGCAGTATAGACATCAGCAACTTTCAATCGAACGAGATCACAGCCGCGCAGCTTGCTGTCGACCGCCATATTGAAGAGTGCCAAATCACGCACAGCACCTGCCAGTTCCAGTCGGACGCGAATTGCCCAGACATGCTTGGGCAGAAGCGGTCTTTTTTGACCAACGATCCGGCCATGGTTCCATGACTTTTTTGAAGGTATCACCATTGGGAGATTGGAAGGGAACATAGCGGTTTCTCCGTACCGCTCCTACCCACCGCACCACTCAAGACATTCAAGCAGGCCCATGATACGGCGATTTCTAACAATCCCGCGTTGGCCGCAACGAGCCCCTCCTTGCCGTTGGTCGCGTGTCGCACATCGAATGTTTGGAGAACCCACCGACAGTCGATGATGACCCGAATGCGACTTTTGCGATCCGATTGAAAATCTCGCCATTTCATTATGCAAGGCAGACGAACTTTTCCGGCAGGGGATACGGAGATACAATTATCTGCCAAACAATGTCTTAGGGGAGCGATGATAATGGCAATAGAACCGATGATCACTGCAGTTTTGACTAAGGCCGCTGGCGATCTACTCAGCAAAGTCATCGATAGATGGTGGCCATCAGGAGTCAAGAAAGAAGAGATCTCGGCTGATCAAGATGCCTCCTCGATTATGTCAAAGCCGGGCGTCTATGATGCATTGCGCCGCGGCCTGACAGATAATTGCGTACATGTGTTGAAATTTTTGGAGGATGGAGAAAATAGAAGCGTTCATCAGATTCGCGAACACCTTCATCCAAATCTAAAATTCAGTGCTAAGGCAATTCGGGAGTTTGACGGAGAGTTCTATTATCGCTTGGAATATTTACTTAATCTCGGTCTCTTGGCTAGGGCGGGAAGTGAGTATGCGATGAGTCGATTAGGTTGGGCGTTCGTTCAAGAGGCGAGGTCCAAAAAGGATTACTACAAAGTGTTCTTTCCTTGATTGAGTGCTCGCTGGTGCGCAGTCAAGTCTGGACTGCCGTCCAAAAAAACCAACTTGGCAATTTCAGCTGTTGGCACATTCTGTCGCTCAGCACTATGTCGCGCCATGAACATCAGCCTGCGGGACACCGCGTCAGAAATCTGCATTGGCGCCATTTACGCATCCTTTGGGCTCGCACCTGCAGCGAATGTCTGGAATCACGGGCCGCGTTGCAACAGAGCATTAGTGGCGGGAACGGCAGGAATGGGCCGATAGCTGAATTCGCCGGGATGTCGGCTTGTGGCTCTTTGCTGACTAGCCGCCGCGATGGTTCAAACGGCTGCTCTTGGAGGTAGAGCGATCATAGTTTGATGCTGGGGTGGGCGGCAGCTTCTGACCCGAAACGGACATTTGGCGCTCGGGACTCTGACAATGTGGTTCAGCAGTATGCGAATTGCGTGCGACGCCGTGACCGGCGATTGGTTTCAATCTTGTGTCCTGTGACGGGATCGAACAGCCCACACGCGCAAGTCGGCCAATACCTTTACCGTTACGCCGAGCACCAGGGCGCAGAGTGCTATCTTTGACACTGTCTCCATCGTCCCCTCGATCAGCAAGGCGTGAACCGCGCTGCCTACAACGGCCGTCGCCGCGAGGCACGTGTGAATGAGGCGCCAAATGGGTGGCCGCAGCCGCAACCGTTGGCGCAGCGCGGCCAAAAGTGCGGCGGCGAACACCGCCCACATGGCGATAACGCCCCAGGCGGAGAACGGCGTAGGCGATCTGAACAGAAGGGCATCAACAACATCCGGCGGGCTGGTAATCCAAAGGCCCGCCACGTGAATTGCAACTGCCGCAACCAGCGTCCCACCGAGTATGCGGTGCACCTGTCGGCCGCGCCGCCCCGACAGCCCGGGCAAGTATCCGCCTGCCAACAAAGGCTGGAACAGCAGCAGAGACATCGCAACAATTCCGGCAAAACCTGCCGCGATGTATATCGGTTCGCGCCAAGCAAGCAGCGGGCTGGCAGCCGCGGCGGCGACCGGTATGGCAACTGCACTCGCAAGGGCAGCCCAGATCAATATGGTCCGCGCCCGGCCCCCCTGTGCCGATTCTCTCCGGCTCAAATTGGCTGAAGCACGAAATGCGCACTCAGGCTGTTATCTTTCGAACTTGCCATGATCGGACGCAGGAAGACGGTTTCGAACTCGCCGCTGTCATACGCCAGGTGGCCGTGCGGCTGGCCGAAGGCGGGCACGATCTGCGGCATCTCAAGGCGGAAATTGCCATCTTTGTCCGTAAGCGTGGCCCCATGGCTATGCGGGTCGCGCTCGTGGCCTTCAGTTGTATGCGCCCATATCTGGATACGCTGGCCCGGGAGTGGCTTACCATCGCCGGCGCGGCGTACGGTGCCTGACATCCAGAAGCCGCCGCCGCCAATCCGATCCACGATCGGAGCGTTTGGGAGGTAGTTGTTGGACCCGCCGCGCATTGAACGCGTCGGCGCAAGGCCGTTTGCATGCGCCGGCAAAACAAGGCCCATCGCCCCGGTTGCTGCAATAGCGGTTCCGACGGCAAGAAGGCCACGGCGCGTGATGAGGCTGGTGGTCATATGGATTTCTCCTGTAGGGCACATAGTGGTTCAGCCGACATTGCGGCATCTGCTGCGATGCATAAGTCGTATCGCGTCTACGGCCAATTCTGAGGCATGGATCGCCGCGTTCATAATAAAATGATCGTAAGGTTCGAAGTGTCTCGGCCGGCGTCCCTTCCAGGTACCTGGCGGACACCGAACGCGAACGGGCAGCGCTCGCATAGTCACCTCGATTTGAGGTTTACGAAGCGATCAAGTCATCAACCAGATAGGTGGTCGTTGCCCCCTTGCCCCGGATATCGACGCTGTGACGCTCTTCTGTTCTGAACTGATCTTTGACACGCTCAAAAACAGCTTCTGAAATCTGGACCCGGCCGGCAATGCCGTGAGACTCCATGCGACTTGCCAAATTCACGGTCTCACCCCAAAGGTCGTAGATGAATTTCGACTTGCCGATGACGCCGGCGACAACCGGCCCGCAATTGATGCCGATGCGGATCTGAAGCGACGTACCCTCCCGCGCGTTAAATCTCTCAAGCTCACGCAGCATTTCGAGTGCCATTCTCACGATTGCCACGGGCGCGTCATCGGGTTCCGTCGTGAGTCCGGCAGCCGCCATATATGAATCGCCGATTGTCTTGATCTTTTCGATGTTCAAACGGAGCGCCGAGTCGTCAAATGCGGTGAAGAGGCTGTTGAGCATTGCGACCAGCTCGTCTGGTGAACAGTCTTCGCTCAACTCCGTGAAGCCAACTATATCGGCAAATAGCACGGTTATTTCAGGAAAATAGTCCGCTATCTCGTCTTCACCACTCTTCAATCTGTCGGCGATCGGGGCGGGAAGAATGTTGAGCAAGAGCCTTTCGTTTTCTGCGTTCTTGTTTTTTATCTCCTCTGTTTGCTCGCGTATGTTCCCGATCATGGAATTGAAAGCTGAAGAGAGACGCCCAAGTTCGTCCTTGGAATGAACGACGACCTGCTGATTCATATCACCCTGCGACACTGCGCCAACGGCGCGATCCAGGCGGGCGAGCGGCCTGGAAATGCTGCGCGTAATTCCCACGGCAATGGCGAACCCCAACAATATTGCGGCTGTGAGAACCGAACCGATAAGCAGGATCGATTCATGCATGATGTCATCGGTGTTGGCCAACGCTTCGCGGGCCTTGCCATCCGCGAACTTCCTCAGTCCCTCCAATCTGGTCTCAATGAGGTCGGTTTGGTGCGCGCCTTTTCCGCGCGTAATTGCGTCGGCCGCAGCCGGATCTCCGGCAAGCCGTAATCGAATGACTTCCCCGCGAATCGGCCGCCAATCGATCAGCGCCTGATGGACCTCATCGACTTCGGACAAGTCGCCCAGGAACCTGGACTTCACGGTCTCGAGCTGCCGCAAAGCCTCCTTTTCGTAGCCGGCGACGCGCGACTGGTGCGACCGTATCTGGTCCAGTGTCTCGGCGTGAGCGAGATCCTTCATTTCCCGGTGGATCTTCAAAATCTCGATATCGACCGCATCGACGGCACGCGTAACGGTGAATGGATGGCGGAACAGCGTGTCACTCTGGGTCTGTAGGCCAGACATCAGGTGCAGCGCGATCAATCCGAATGCGATGATCAGGACAACCAAAGCGCCAAACCCCAAGGCCAGGCGGGCCGATATGCTCATGTTCACCGAAGTATCCCGGATGTGTTTGATTTGCTGGACGACAATGCCCTAGGAAATGCGTTCCTACCGCCGCAACCTAGCCTGTCCCGGAGTGGCGCAAAAAGACAAACGGCCTGATATCTGTAGTCGACTCGCAGCGGAGATTTTGCACCTGATCTTGTCTCGTTTGGTTACAGCCGAAAGGTCGCTTTAAAGACGCCGACGTCTTATCTTGAACCGACGCCGCTCGCAAAGTTAGCAAACGTTCATTTTTGCTCGGAGCGGGTTTTTGCAGCATGGATTGCGCAGGTCCGTTCCTGGCACTAAGCGGAAGCGTCATCTGCCGTTGCATCGTGTCCGCAATCGGAAGACGAAACGGACATCCCGGTCTTCTTAGGGCCGTTCAGGCCTTTCGGACGGTAATCGGCTGATATTGATCGATCGATCGTGGTGACCCCGGCAGGACTCGAACCTGCGACCCTCAGATTAGGAATCTGATGCTCTATCCAGCTGAGCTACGGGGCCCCGCGCGACGGTAGCGGATTCCGTGATACCCCGCGCGCAACGCGCGCTCAAGCGCGATCGTCACGCGAGAACGCTTGCGCGTGCCTGCCTCAAGGTCTTGTGTGGACGCAGCGGGTTTTCCGGGGCGCCGATTCCGCGATAGAGTGCGCAGACAAAACAAAGCGACCCCTTGTGCGTGGCTTTGGAGAACCCAAATCTCCTGAAAAGGTCAATGGCGAGACAATGATTTTCCAGCAGCTTTTCGATCCCGTTTCCAGCACATACACCTATCTGCTCGCCCGGCGCCACGGCGGCGAGGCGGTCATCATCGATCCGGTCATCGAGCACGTGGACACCTATGTCTCGCTGCTCGAACGGCTCGATCTCAGGCTGATCAAGGCGATCGACACGCATATACACGCCGACCACGTCACCGGGCTCGGGCGGCTGCGCGATATCACCAAGTGCGTCACCGTGATGGGCGAGAAGAGCGGGGTCGACGTCGTTTCCATGCGCGTGCGCGAGGACGAGAAGATCGACGTCGACGGCATCGAACTGAAGACGCTCTACACGCCGGGCCACACCGACGATTCCTACAGTTTTCTCGGCGGCGACCGGGTCTTTACCGGCGATGCCCTGCTGATCGGCGGGACCGGGCGGACGGATTTCCAGAATGGCGATCCGTTGGCCTCCTATGACTCCCTGTTCAACAAGCTGCTCAAGCTGCCACCGGAGACGTTTGTCTTCCCGGCGCACGACTACAAGGGCAATACCGTGTCGACGATCGGTTACGAGGCGGCGAACAATCCGCGGCTCCAGGTGTCGTCGCCGGAGGAATATGCCGACATCATGAACAATCTGAACCTGCCCGATCCGAAGATGATGGATGTGGCGGTGCCGGCAAATCTCGAGGTCGGCAAATCGATCGACAAGTTCGTGCGCCCGGGCGAGGAGATGGACGCCAAGGCCTGCCGCACCGTCTGCGGCAAGGACGACGTCATCCTGATCGACCTGCGCGAAGTGAACGAGCGCTCACGCGACGGCTGGATCGCCGACTCCCTTCACGTGCCCTATGGCAGCTTCGAAGCGCAACTCGGGCCCTCGGGCACCCTGACGCGGATCGCCAAGGATCATCCGGGCGATATCATCCTGTACTGCGCCCACGGCGAACGCTCAGCGCTTGCGCTCGATACCATGCGCAATGCGGGCTTCGCGGGTGTGAAGCACCTGAAAGGCGGGCTCGCCGCCTGGGCCGCGTCCGGCGGCGAGGTCGAGCGCACCGGGTGAGGCCGACCGTTTCCGTTCTATGGGCTTGCTATCGGCTCAGCAGCCGTAGCCGAGGGTGATGATGCACCACACGCCTTCACCGGTCTTCTCGGCGGCCTTGCCGGCACCTTTGACCACACCACCGGCGGCCTGACCCGCACCCTTGACGGTGCCCTCGACCGCGCCCGCGGGACCTTTCGTCACGCCCTGAACGGCCGTGCCGGTTCCTCTGACGACGCCGGCACCGGCGGTTCCGGCGCCCTGCACGGCACCCTGACCGATTTTGCCGGTGCCCTGGACCGTGCCCTGCACGGCGCCCTGAACCGGGCCGCTGGGCTGCTGTTGCTGTTGCGCGGTTGCCGCAATGCTGCTGATGGCAAACACAGTTGCCGCACAAAGTGTGAGCCGAATCATCGAATGTCTCCTTGTTTGGGGGCGATGACCTTACCCCTCGGCGGGGAACTTGGCCACGTGACGCCCACATTGATCAGGATTGCGGCGCGATTAAGACGGACGCGTCGGACCGGGATCGGGAAAAGTGGCCTCTTGATACCTAGCGGATCTGGAGACCGGGGATCCTGATGCCGCCCGGCAGGCTCCGGCACTGACCGCCGGCCCAGACCGGTTTGCTGGACGGACACACGCACTGCCCGTTTCTGTTGCGCACGCGCCCACCGGAGCACGGCCTCGGCGTTGGCGTTATGCCGCCGCCCGGAGGCAGGCCCGGATTGGTCGTGTGTCTGACGCATTGCTGGCCGTTCCAGCTTGGTTTGCTCGGCGGGCAGACGCATTGCCCGCGTACGCGGATCCTGCCGCCGGAACAACCGGGCTGACCGACACAACTCCGGCCGTTCCAGGTCTTGCCGGACGGGCAGACGCATCGCCGCAGCCGCTCGTTGTAGACACGACCGCCGGAGCACACCTCATGACCGTATGCGATGCACTCTTTTCCGGTCCAGACCGGCTTGTTGGAGGGGCAGACGCAGCGTCCCTGGCTGACGCTGAACACCCGCCCGCCGGAGCAGATCTGAACCCGCGGTAGGCAGACCTGACCGTTCCAGACCGGAAGGTTCGCCGGGCAGACGCAGATGCCGCGATTGTCGCGGACGCGCCCGCCCGTACATTGCTGCGGCGGGCGCGGAATGCAGACCGTGCCGGTCCAGACGGGCCTGCTGGCGGGGCAGACGCACACGCCGCGATCGTCGCGGATCCGGCCCGCGGTGCATTGCGGCGGCGGACGCGGAATGCAGGCCCTGCCGGTCCAGACCGGCCGGTTCGAGGGGCACACGCAGGCACCGGCACGGTTGCGGAAACGCCCACCGGTGCACGGCGGCGGCGGGGGCGGAGGCGGTTGCCCGATGATCGACGCGGTGGCGCAGGCCTGGTCATTGGTCGGGTTGGCGTCGCCGGTGGCCGCACCGGGCTGGCCGAACAGACTCGCCAGCAAGGGCTGATCGATCCGGCCGGTCACGGGCAAACCGTTCTGCCGCTGGTAGGCACGGATGGCGTTCACCGTCCTCGATCCGGACTTGCCGTCGACGGGACCGGGATTGAAGCCCTTCGCCGCGAGCGCGCTCTGCACGTCCCGGACGCTTGCTTGCGTCGGCCGCGCGCCGCCCCAGTTCAACGCCGCGCAATTGCTGACCGAACCCGTGGCGCTCCGGGGAACCCGGACATTGAGCGAGAGGTTCAGAGATTGCCCCGGTGGAAGGGTCGTCGGCGGATGGATGCAAGCGTAGCTGCCGCCCTGTCTTCGGCAGCTCCACGGCGGATTGACCGGTCCCGGCACGACGTTCGACGGGGTAAGCGTGTCCCGCAAGTTAATGGGTCCCGAGAAAGGCGCGTTGCCCGCGTTCATGACATTGACCGTAAAGGCGCAGGTCGGGGTGTTGTTCGCACGGCACGCGCCCTGGTTGGCGGTCTTGCTCACCGCGAGATCCGGCTGGCCCGCGGGAGGCGGCGGTGGCGGCGGCGGGGGAGGAGGCGCTTTCTCCTGCTCGATGTTGATGATCGAGATGTGCTGATCGTTGTCGGGGTTCTCGTCCTTCACCTTCCGGTCGGGCCAGATCATGTTCTTGATGTGGCTCACCTGGCGGTGCGGATAATTGGCCGGAACCGAGACGGTCAGCTCGTATTTGACCGCATCGCCCGACTTGATCGACAGCCTGTTGCCAGAGCACTCATAGGTGGCGTTGCCGGTGGTCTTGCAGGAGAAACCGGGCGTCTGGCTGGTCACCCTCGTAATCTGCAGGGCCGGCGACAGGGTGCCGCGAACGCCCGCCGATCCTGTGAAATCGCTGTTGCCCTTGTTGTCGATACGGGCGGGAAGCTTACAGGACTCGCCCTTCTTGCAGGTGGTGTCGCTGTGCGGCGCCAGATCCGGCCCGATCCCGGCCGCCGCCACATTCGGCACATCCGCGACCGCGCAGTCCTTGTCGTTGAATTCAAAGTCGTTGCCGGGCCCGGGCGGAACCTCGGCGCAGTTTTCAAACTTCTGTTCGCCAAACCCAGGCAGAATCGGGAACGAGACTGAAAGCAGTGCAGTCGTCCCCGCGGGGAGGCCCGCCGGGTTGGTGCAACTGTAGGAACCGCCGGCAGGCGCGCACGCCCAGCCGGGTGTGAGTGCGGTCGCCGGTCCGGCACCCGGGTCCGGAATGTCATTGACGACGAGCGGTCCGGCGAAGTTGGTATCGCCGATATTTTCAATCTGGACGAAGAATTCGCAGTCACTGCCCTTGGGGCACGACGCCGCGGAGGCCGCCTTCAGAAGCGCCAGGTCCTGCGGACAATTCGCCGAGCCGGCATCGCAGACGACTGCAAGGGCACAGGCTTCGTGATCTTCCTCGGCGCCGTCGCCGTCATTGTCCCACTTGATCTTGGCGCAGTTCAGCTCCCAGCTCGGTACGGGCGTGGCCGCCGGAATCTCGAACGCCATCAGAACCGCGAGACTGTCGCCGGGCACCAGCCCTCCGGGCACGGGCGGGTGCGTGCAGGTGAAGGGACCGGCGGCCGGGGCCGCGGGCGCGCAGGCCCATGCGCCGCCGAGGAAACCGGTCAGGGTCGCCGGGTGCGCTATGAGCTCATCGGTGAACTCGACCGGCCCCTCAAGCAGCTTGGTGCCGATATTGACGATCTTCACCGCATACACGCAGGTCCAGGGAGCGCCCGCCGCGGCACGGCTGCAGGTCGGTTGCGCATCCTTCTCGATGCTGACCATGGCCCGTGCGTCGGGATGATCCGGCGGCAGCGTCGAAATCTCGGCGCAGGCGAACTCGTTATGCGGGTTCGGATCGCCCGGCAGCCCCTTCCAGTCGAAATAGGCGCAATTCTGGACGTGGGTGAACCCGGGCGCCACGGGCGGGCCCTGGACGAGCAGAACGAACTCGCGGAACTCGCCCGGCGCGAGCGTCACCGGTCCGGCGAGCGTGCAGTCATGGGCGCCGGCCCCTGCCGCAGCGCACGTCCAGTCCGGTTGCGGCGACCAGTCCACCAGCGTCGCTCCCGCGGTCGTGGTGAAGTCGTGAACGTTGAGCGGGCCTGCATAGTTTGCCGCACCGACATTGGTGACCCGGACGACGAACTCGCACAGTCCGGCGAAGTCGCAGGCGCCGAACAGGCCGAACTTCTCGACCATCAGATCTGGAACGCACAGAGGATCGCCGGGCGTGCAGATCGGGACATAGTCGCAGGACCGGTTGTTGTAGGGGCGTTGATCGACCCCGGCGCCGGGAACCAGCAACTCAACGCAATTGTCGTAGACCGGACGGGTCCACCAGCCGGGCACTTTGAGCGTGAGCTCGAGCGTTATTGCCTCACCCGGTCGAAGCGTGGCATTGGCAAGCGTGCATTCGAATATGCCAATTCCCGGGAACGGCTCCCTGCACTGCCATCCTGACGGTGCATCGCCGACCAGCACGGCGCTGTCGTGGGCCGTGTCGTAAATGACGATCGGCCCGGCATAGACCTTCGTGCCCGTATTCTTGATCTCGAACTCGAAGGCGCAGTTGTTATCGACCGTGCAGCGCACCGGCTGTGCCCGCTTGATGATGCGCAGATCGAGGATCTCGGCGCGCTTTTTCCCGCCCGCGTCCGGGCATTTGCGTGCGATCTCGACATCGCCGACATGGCCACTCGCCTGCGGATCGTCGAACCTGTCGTCATAGTCGATGAAGTAGCTTGCCCATGGCGGTTCGTTCTGCGGGCGCACGAGGTTGAGGGCATTGCCCTGGAGGCCATGCACGATGGTTGGACCGCCCTGGGTCAGTCGCGCGGCATGAACGGGATTGTCGCGCAGTGCATCCCCCGTCGACCACAGCGTGCCTTCGCATGCACCGAACCTGTAGGTGCCGTCCTGGTTCTGCCGGTAGCCGTAGCCGATGGCGATACCGCCCGCGGTGTTGCGGTGGTTCCCGGGGAATCCGATCGGATAGTCCTCCGGTTCCGCGATCCAGCGGCTTGGCGTGCCCGCGTCGTCCGGAGACTCGAGCCGGTAGCGCAAAACCCGCGTCCTTCGCGGGGCGTGGTACTGCGAAAAATCGTATCGCGAGACGATACCGCCACGCTGCGCCAGCAGCATGCGGCCATTCGACTGGAAGGCGATGTCGGAGACGGGGTAGGGGCTGGGATCGGACGGAACGTCGAGTTCCCAACGCGGGTCGGATCCGAAGCCGCCATCGGCCGTGATCGCGATCGACCAGATCTGGGGGCCCTCCTCGACGGCGTAGTACAAACGGCCGCCGTGGACCGCCAGTCCCCAGACCCGGCGCCCTGGCGCCGTCAGGCCCCAGCTATTCGAGTCTTCCGCGTCAAAGGCCGGATTGGTGATATCCGCGCGCCGCGCCGTGTCGTCCGGCAACACCTCGAAACCGTTCGCGGGCCGGCCCTGCAACCCGTGGTCGTAAGTGCCGAGATCGGCGCCATCGATATTCAGCCGGTGGATCAGGCCGGTATCGAGATCGGAGACAAAGAACTGGTTGTTCTTTGCGTCATAGGCGACGTTCCCGAGCCCCGGCCCGGAATTGGGAACGCCGGCCGAGAGAATGTCGGCGAACTTGGTCACTTCGCCGGTCTCGCCATTGATCTTCCAGACGGTGCCCGGGCCGCCGCCCTTGGCAAGCCCGAATTGGCCATCCATCCACTGCGCGCCGGGCTGGCCCAGCTTCAGGCGCTCGGGGCGGCCGTCGCCATCGGTGTCCGGAACGACAATCTGCAGGCCGAGAACCGAACTGCTCGCGGCGTAAATGTTCGGCGGGTCCGCGGCGTCGAGCGCCAGTCCGAACACCTGTCCGATATCCCGCGCGAAGACCTGAAACTTTACCGGGGCGTTGATCACCTGCCCTTCGGGAGGCGCGCCGGGATTGCGGACATCGAACACCTTGATCGACGCGCCGTTCGGATCAATGAGCGTCTCGTCGAGCGCATTGACGCCTGCCGGGAGCGGCGTACCGTCGGGCGGTGCAAGCGTGCCGGATGCGCCCGACACCACGAGGTCACCGAGACCGACGACCCCCGGCTTGCTTTGCTGTGCTAGCGCCAAAGTTGTAGTGAGCGCGGCAACCAGGACACACGCGATCAGTGCGGCGCACACCAGATGCACGAGATTTCCAAATTGCAATGACAGGAGCCCGCGAGGCAGACGTGTTAGGGTTCTTGAATGTTCACCAATTCCGTCGGCACGCACGTCTTGCAACTCCCCCTGGACGGAACGCCCAAATCGACCATAGTGAGTTGCAGACCCTTACTCAATAACGCATTTGTGAGTTCCCGTGATTCTCGTAATAGTTGTGCAGCGGGTCGTATGTGCGCGACGCCGGGACCCGGGTTGTGTTGATAGGCCCTCGGCAAGCCGCTACAACACAACGGAAATTTGCGTTGGATCAGGCTCGTATCATGTTCTGCCGGCGTCACGTCATTGGCGGCATTCTGTCGACGTCCGCTCTCGGTGTCCTCTCTGTTGCCGGTGTCGCGGCCGGTCACGCGGCGTCGGGACCGCCGCTGGTCGCGGCCGCCGCAAGCCTGCGGTCGGTTCTGCCGGAGTTGGCGGCGGTGTTCGCCGCCGAAAGCGGAAGCAAGCCGCGCCTCAGTTTCGGGTCGTCCGGCAATCTGGCGCGGCAGATCAGACAGGGTGCCCCGTTCGAGATATTTCTTTCCGCCGACGAGACGTTCGTGCTGGAGCTTTCGCGGGACCGGCTGACGGTCGACGAGGGTGTCGGCTATGCCTCGGGGCGGCTTGCGCTCTTCGTACCCGGGGGGTCACCGATTTCTCCGGATCCGGCGCTTGAGGGCGTGAAGCGTGCGCTCAAAGAAGACACGTTGCGCTGTTTCGCAATCGCCAACCCGAACCACGCGCCATACGGGCGTGCCGCGCAGGAAACCCTTCAGCAGGCGGAACTCTGGGACGCGATCAGGCCGCGGCTCGTGTTCGGCGAGAATGTCTCGCAGGCGGCGCAGTTTGCCGCGTCGGGATCCTGCGATGGGGCGCTCATTTCGCTCTCGCTTGCGGTCGATCCCAAGCTCGCGGCTCGCGGCGCCCATGAAACGATCCCGCCGGTTGCGCACGGGCCGCTGCGCCATCGCATGGCCCTGTTGCCCTCCGCGGGCGAGACGGCAAAGCGGTTCTTTGCCTTCCTGAGCAGCGCCACGGCCCGGGAGGTGTTCTCGCGGCACGGCTTTGCCGAACCGGCCGACGGGTAGCCGGCGATGGATTGGACAGCCTTTCTCCTCTCCGTGAAACTTGCCGGCTGGACCGTTCTGCTCCTGCTGCCCATAGCCATGTTCATTGCACGCCACCTGGCGTGGCGGCGTTATCCGGGACGCGGTCTGGTCGAAGCCGCCATGGCATTGCCCCTGGTGCTGCCGCCGACGGTGCTCGGGTATTATCTTCTCGTCGGCATGGGGCGTGCCTCGCCCATCGGACAGCTCTACGAGGACCTCTTTGGGACACCCCTCGTCTTCACCTTCGAGGGAATCCTGGTGGCGTCGCTGATCTTTAATCTCCCGTTTGCGGTACAGCCCATGCAGCGGGCATTCGAGTCTATCTCCACCGAGGTCCGTGACGCGGCCGCCTGCTGCGGCATGAGCCCGCTGCGCATCCTGTGGCGGATCGAGCTTCCGCTCGCCTGGCCCGGCATCATGACGGCGTTCGTGCTCGTCTTCGCGCACACGATAGGCGAGTTCGGCGTTGTGTTGATGGTGGGTGGCAGCATTCCCGGCGAGACCCGGACCGCCGCCATCGAGATCTATGACCGTGTGCAGGCGTTCGACAACGCGGCGGCCGGTGCCATGTCGGCGCTTCTGCTGGTGATCTCGCTGATCGCCATCGCGATCGCCAATTTTGCGACGACGAAAGCCGATGCCGGACGCAACTGAGCGGGCCGGAGGGCTGGACGTCCTGCTCCGACAGCAGACGCCGATTCCACTGGACGCCCGGATAAGCTGCGCGCCGGGAGAGGTACTTGCGCTGGTCGGGCCCTCCGGCAGCGGGAAGTCGACAATCCTGCGCGCGATTGCGGGTCTGAACCGGATCGCCGAAGGACGCATCTCCAGCAATGGCGAGCTCTGGTTCGATTCCGGGACCGGCGTCAATGTTCCGACGCGGCAGCGCCGGGTCGGGCTCGTGTTCCAGAGCTACGCCCTGTTTCCCCATCTCTCCGCGCGCGCAAACGTCATGGAAGCGCTCGACACAGGGTCGACGCGCTCACGCGCGCACCGCGCGGATGAGCTTCTGGAGCTGGTCCGGCTCGAGGGGCTCGAGTCGCGCCGGCCTGCACAGCTCTCCGGCGGTCAGCAGCAACGCGTCGCACTCGCCCGTGCGCTCGCGCGCGACCCCGAGGTCCTGCTTCTGGACGAGCCGTTTTCCGCCGTCGACAGGGTCACGCGCCAGCGGCTGCATCGCGAGCTCGGGCAATTGCGCAGCCAGCTTCGGATGCCGATTGTCCTGGTCACACACGACCTGGAGGAGGCGGTCCAGCTCAGCGACCGGATGAGCATTCTCCATCATGGGCAGACACTGCAGGACGGGCCGACCTTCGACATCCTGACGCGCCCGGCCAACCGGAGCGTGGCGCGGCTCATCGATCAGAAGAACATCTTTGCCGCGCGCGTTCTTGAGAAGAACAAGCGCGCGGGCGTGATGCTCATGCTTTGGGGAGACAACAGGATCGAAGCCGGATACAGCGACGCGTTCGCCGTGGGAGATGTCGTCGACTGGGTCATACCGACCGGAAGCGTTATCCTGCATCGCCGGGTCAGGCCGTCACGCGGCGTGCGGGAAAACCCGGTCCACGGTGTTGTCGAAAGCATGGTTCGGCTGGGAGAGACCGTTCTGGTCGCGATCACGGTAGAAGGCTATGACACCCATCCGCTGTTCATGTCGATTTCCTCGCACGCGGCGACGCGCAACTCCCTGTCGCCGGGGGAGAGAATCGGCGTTTCGCTGCGGCGTGACGACATTCATCTGATGAAGGCAAGCCCGATCCATGAGGACGACCAGTCGTGAAAAGCCCCGACGGGCGCGGGGCGTGATCGTCGCGGCTGTCCTTTCGGGTTACCTCTTCCTCGCATTGCCGGCGGCGTATGCTGCGTGTGACACGAGGGTTCACAACTCGGTTCGCGCCGGCGAAGTCCTGGACGCGCAGACGCTGCGTCTGGAGGACGGCAGCGAGGTTCGCCTGATCGGCGTGCTGCCGCCGCAGACCCCGCGCTGGTGGAAGAAACCGGAACCGTGGCCGCCGGCGGAGTTGGCGCGCAAGGTTCTTTCGCAACTCATTTCGTCCGCCGGCCTCGAGCTGCGTGTCGCGGAGGGCGAGGCGCAGCGTGACCGTCACGACAGGCTGCTGGCGCATGTCTTCGTGTTGCGCGGCGAGGAACGCATCTGGGTGCAGGCACATCTGGTCTCCGCGGGCCTGGCACGTGCCGTTTCGTTCTCGCGGAACCGCGCCTGCGCGCGCGAGCTGCAGCGCCTGGAAAACGCGGCACGCGCCAACCGTGTCGGCCTTTGGGGCAGGGGACGGTTCGCGGCCGTTCCCGCAGCCAATGTTGACGTCTTGTCGAAACGCCGAATGAGGTTTCAGCTTGTCGAGGGAGCCGTGCGTTCGGTCGGAACAAGGCCGCAATGGACGTTTCTGAACTTCGGTGACGACTGGCGCCGCGACTTCACCGTGGCGATCGCCGCGAAGGACCGCCGCCGGTTCCGGGAGTCCGATATCGATCTGGAAAACCTCGAAGGCAAGACCATACGCGTGCGCGGTTGGCTCGAAAGCTGGAACGGACCGGCGATCAAGGTCACGCACCCCGAACAGATCGAACTGCTGGCGGCAGCGCCCGAGTGAAGACCCGTGCCGGCGCTCAGCAGTCGAGCAGCACTTCGTCGTTGGGGCCGGTCATGACCGTGGTGCGAATCCGGTCGACCTGACGCAGGCACGCCTTGACCTTGATTCTCAACACATCGAAATCCACCGGTTTGGTCAGATAGTTATCGGCGCCGAGCTTCAAACCTGCGACCACGTGCTGCTTGTCGGCCAGCGCGGACAGGAAGATAAACGGCATTTCCGCGGAGATACCGTGATCTCCGCGAACTTCCTTGAGGAGCTCATATCCGTTTTTGCGCGGCATCGTGATGTCGCACACGACGAGATCGGGGCGATGCTGCAGAATCTGCTTCAAACCTTCGTGGCCGTCGCTCGCCTGGAGCACGCGATAACCTTCATCCTCAAGCTCCTCCACGATATCCTCTCGCAGAAGAGCCTCGTCATCGACTACTAGAATTGTGGCGGCCATACGTATCTCCTCTCGCGCGGAATCCGCGTCAGTCATGCCGCTTTGGGTTCGCCGTCCTTCGCTGCCCGGGGTCCGTCAACCGGCAGTCGGACTGTGAAAAGGCTGCCTTTACCTTTCCTGCTTTCGACCAATACCGTGCCTCCATGTAACTCGACTAAGGTTTTTACGAGGTTAAGACCAATACCGGTCCCCGCTATTCCAGCCGACGTACGGGCCCGGAAGAAACGCTGGAACATCTTCGGAATCTCGTCTTGATCGATCCCGACACCTTGATCACGCACGCTTATGACGACGTCCCCTGCGTCGCCGTGCGCGGTGACCTCGATTTCCGGCGCGTCGGGTGCGTATTTGACCGCGTTGGAAAGCAGATTGGTGAATATCTGTTCAAGCGCCAACGCATCGGCCTTGATGGTCTGAGGTAGCTCGCGGATCCGGCACGAAATCCGGTGATTTTCGGCAATCTCCTGCTGCCGGTCACATGTTTCGCGGAGCAGGTCGGCGACCGCGCAGTCATCGAGCTGAATGGTCGGCCGACCGGCATCGAGACGTGCTGCGATGAGCGTGCTTTCCATCAGACGGGTCATCCGGCCGACCGCGCTTCTGATCTTTTCCACGCGCTTGTTGACATCCGTCGGCGCGGCCTCGCCGGCGTGACGGCGAAGCCGTTGCGCGGAGCTGTCAATGATGGCCAGAGGGGTCCTGAATTCGTGACTGGCCATGGAGACGAACTGGCGTTGCAGCTCGTTGAGCTCCTTCTCCTTTTCCAGCGCCTGGCGAAGTTCCTCTGCGCGTGTCTTGAGCTCGGCGGTCGCCTCGTTGACCAGCTCCTGGAGATGGTCGCGGTGGCGAATGAGCTCGCGCTCCGCCTCGACCTCCGAGGTGAGGTCCGCGCCGGTGCCGCGGTAGCCCTTGAACGTTCCGGCGTCGTCGAATACCGGACGCCCGCTCACAGACCAGTGGCGGCGTCCGTCCTTGGTCTTGATGCTGTAGCGGAAATCGCGAAACGGCCGCCGGGCTTCGAGGTCGGCGATGTGTCTCGCCCAGTCGGCGTCGCGCTTGCGTCCTACCTCGGTTCGGGTCTTGCCGAGCAGGTCTGCTGTCGGGACACCCGTGATCTCGAAGAAGCGCTCCGAGAAGTAGGTGAAACGCAATTCGTCGTCGCATTCCCAGATCCAGTCGGACGAAACCTCGGCGATGTCCTTGAACCGCTGCTCCGACTCGCGAAGCGCAAGTTCCGCCCGCTTCCGGTCGCTGATATCCATCAGGATGCCGCGCAGCTCGACCACCTGACCGTCCTCGACGACGACCGAGACGATATCGCGTATCCACACTTCGCCGCCGTCGGCCTTGAGCATCCGGTACTCGAAATCATGATCCTCGCACCGCTCGGTGGCCTCGGTGCAGATCCTGATGGTTTTCTCCCGGTCGTCGGGGTGAATGCTGTTGATCCAGAAATTCTGGTGGTACCAGTCCTCGATCGGGTAGCCGAACATCTCTTCCGCCTGCGGCCCGACATAGGTGAAGCACATGGCTCCCGGGTCGAAGCGCCACGGAACGACGTTGAGCGTTTCAATCAAGTTTTTGAAGCGCTGTTCGCTGAAGCGGAGAGCCTGTTCGGCTTTCTTGCGTTGGGTAATGTCGTGTATGGCGAAGAACAGGAGCATTTCGCCGCGGACCTCGACATAGCCGCAATAGATGAGGACGTTGAGAAGCGTGCCGTCCTTCTTCTTCTGAATGGACTCAAACTCGCGCACCGAACCGCCGGACGTGCGCAGCAGGCCGCGAAGCCGCTCGCGGTCTTCGGGGTTCACCCAGATGCCAAGATCGAGAGCGGTGCTTTTTCGCGCCTCTTCGCGGCTGAACCCGAACATCTCCATCCACGCGTCGTTGACGTCGTAATATGACCCGTTTTCCGGATCCGAGATGGCGAGCGCGACCGGACTGAGCTGGAATGCCTTCAGGAACAGCTCCTGGCTTTCAACCAGGGCTTTCTCCGCCCGCTTGCGCTCGGTAATGTCGGTGGCGGCTGCGAGAAGCCGGGAGGTGCCTTCAAGCTCCAGGCGTTCGCCGGAAACAAGAACGTCAAGCACGCGGCCGTCACGGGTGCGGAATTGCGCCTCGAAGCCCCGCACGGATCCGCTCGCGTTGATCTGGTGCAGAAACCGAAGGCGGGCGTCGGAGTCCAACCAGATACCGAGACTGGGAGCCGAGCTTTGCAACGCCTCGGCGTGGTCGTAGCCGAGCATCGTCGTCCAGGTTTCATTCACGTCGAGATAGGAGCCGTCCGCCAGCTCCGTAATGGCCATGGCTGCCGGGCTCGCCCGGAATGCCTTGGACGACATTTCGCGGCTCTGCTGGAGCGCTTTCTGCGCTTCGTGCTGCTCGGTGATATCTTCGTGCGTCGACACCCACCCGCCTCCGGGAAGCGGGCGTTTCGAGACCGCAATCACACGACCGTCATTGAGATGGTGCAACGCCCGTTCAACGGTCATGGTCCGAGCCCAGGCCGCGCGTTCCTGGATATAGGCTTCCGGGCTGCCCTCGGCGTAAAACCCGTTGTTGATGCGATGCCGGACGATTTCGCTGAGCGTCGTGCCCGGCTTGACCAGCTCCGCCGTCAAGCCATACAGGGCCGAATACCGCTCGTTGCACACGATCAGGCGTTCCTCGGCGTCGAACATGCACAGGCCCTGTGACATGTTCTCAAGTGCGGCGTTGAAGCGCTGGTTCTGCTCCACGAGCCGCCTGTCCCAGCGCTTGAGCTCGGCCGCGACACGCCGCATCAGCTCTTTTTCGGCCCGATCGCGCTCCGCCACCCGGCCCATCTGCGTGCAAACGTATGAGAGCACGTCTTGCAGTGTCTGGTCGGGCTCGATCGGTCGTGAGGAATAGAACTCCAGGACAGCGACGATCCGGTCACCCACATGCACCGGAAACGCGCAGGCTCCGGCGATGCCGGGGTCCTGTGCGGCATCGGCGCGCGGAAAACACGGATCCGATGTCACGTCGCGCAGCCACACCGGCTTGCCGGTTGCGAACACACGCTGTGAAAGGCCCGCCTGCGGGTCTTGAGAGGGAGATTCGACGATCTCCTTGAACGGCTCGAAACGTTCGTAGTCTGAGAAATACCATGAACCCGCCGGTTGCGATTTTCCGGAGCTGTCATTGGGGGGGAGGTGGACGTGCCCGATTTCCCATCCGGTGAACCCGCAGATGCGCATCAGGCAGTTCGCATAAGCGAGTTCCGCGTCCTTGGATTCGTTGGCCTCCGCGGCGACGGTCGACATCAGGTCCATTGCCGCGGCTTGCGCCTCAAGGAGCTCGGTTTGCGCCACGAACGTGCTGATGTCGGTGTGATGCCCGATGAGATAACCATCGGGCGTGACGGTTCGCGCGACCAGAATCGTCCGCCCGTCGGCAAGGCGCCGCTGCTCTTCCGTGTTCGTCGAAACCATCCTGGCGGCGTAGTCTTCGACTTCCGACTCGGACAGATCCGGGCGCCTTCTCCGCAGCGTTTCGGTGATATCGAGCTGGGCTCCCGTTTTGGCCGCGGAATCGGGGTAGAGTTCGGATTGGGCCTTGTTCGCGAGCAGAACCTTGCCATTGGGATCGATGATGCAGAGCGAACTGTCGATGCAGTCGATCGCCGTTTTCAGCGTTCTGAGCTTCTGTTCGGCCTCGCCGCTGCCGTCATCGGCGAACAGGTACTGCTCCGAGACGTCCGTGCGGATGGCCGCAAAGCCGACAATGCGGTTTTCCGCGTCAAATACGGGGTTGATGGTTGATTGCACCCAGTAGGATGACCCGTCGCGTGCCCGGTTCTTGATGGTGCCCGTCCACGGCTTCCCGGAAACGATGGTCGACCACATCTTCTCGTAGAAAGCGGCAGGGTGATGGTCTGACTTGACGATCCGGTGGGTCTGTCCGATCAGCTCTTCACGTGCGTATTGGCTGACCTCGCAGAACCTGTCATTGGCGTAGATGATGCGTCCCGCCCGATCGGTCACCGAGACGAGGAGGTGACTTTCGACCATAAGCTGCAGCGCGCTGAGCATGTGCGAGCGCGGAGCCATGTGGCTGATTGCGTCATGCAGGCTGTCGCTGCCCGACGTCGGCGCAATCGGCTGTTGGTCTGTCGAATCCATCGCAGGGGCCCGTCTGCCAGATATCGGGACGCCGGACTGACCGCGATCCCGGGTCCGAAAGTGTCCCGGTCTGCGACGATTCTGCGCGGCGAATTACTTGCAACTCAAGCTATTTGCAAGTGGTGAACATCTGGTTGACCGCATAACGCGATAAATCGCGCGTATCCCTTCAGGCTCGTTTTGCATCCCGCAGAATTCCGGGAAGGAAAAGGCCTGATTTCGCGTGCAGCCGGGAAATATGGTCTTGAATCTGCGGACGTACAAATATGAAAACCCCGATGCGCATGGCGCATCGGGGTCGAATACTGATTGAGGATTTGTCGGTTTGGCGCGGTCAGGCCGCAGCCTGGGCAGCATCACCGTCCTGGGCAGCCTGGACAGCGCGTGCGCTCTTCGACAGATATTCGTCGATCTTGGCAACCGCGCTTTCCTCGTCGAGTTTCTGCACGGCCGCGATCTCGCGTGCCATGCGGTCAAGCGCGGCTTCATAGAGCTGGCGCTCGGAGTAAGACTGTTCCGGCTGCGACTCCGACCTGTAGAGGTCGCGAACAACCTCGGCAATCGAAACCAGGCTTCCGGAATTGATCTTGGCCTCATATTCCTGCGCGCGCCGGCTCCACATGGTGCGCTTGACCCGCGCCTTGCCCTTGAGCGTCGTCAGCGCCTTCTTGACAACCGACTCCTCGGACAGTTTGCGCATTCCGACCTGCTCCGACTTCTCGGTCGGCACGCGAAGAGTCATCTTGTCCTTCTCGAAATTGATGACGAAAAGCTCAAGCTTTGCGCCTGCGACCTCTTCTTCATCGATCGAAGTGATCCGTCCGACGCCATGAGCCGGATATACGATCTGCTCGTTCGTGCGAAAACCTTTTCTCTGCTGTGGTTTTTTCTTGGCGGTCATACGCTCTCTTTCTCACTCTCAAGTCGTTAGTGGCGGCGGCACGCGTCGTACCGCCGGCGTAGCCTCAAATCACCCGCTGTGGCAGGCAACGAAAAGACGGCAGAAAAACCTGCTGAACCGACGCCGTCTTCCCCGCGAAACCAGGAGGGTATCCGCAGAACATCTGCCGGTTCGTACCTCCCGCTCCAAATAGCGCTGCCGTTTCTCGAAGATGTGATTACGAGCCACTCCTGGGATTATAGTTCTCGGCTCTTTCTTCTCGGCTCTTGTTGTGGGTCGAAAAAAAACCCGCCCAAATCCGGACGGCTTATTTTGCTTCCACGACGTTCTGCGCCATTTCGAACATGAATGTAACACAATTTTAGCAAAATCGGAAGCGGGTCACTCCGGTTCCGTCACAAATTGTCGTGTCCGCGCGGGCAATTGGCCGCGTATGGTTAACGCGAAATGATGGTTACCCGCCTCCTTGGCCGCGAATTTCCTCGTTTTTTTCGGAGAATTCCCAGGGGGCCGGTTCTAGTCGCCTTCGCCCGGATTTGCCGAAAAGTACTTGTCGAACTTGCCTTTCTCGTCGACAAAATCGTCGGCGGACGACGGCGGATCCTTCTTCGCCGTGATGTTCGGCCACTTCTCCGAATAGTCACGATTGACTTCCAGCCACTTTTCGAGGTCGGGCTCGGTATCGGGCTGGATGGCTTCGACGGGGCACTCCGGCTCGCAGACGCCGCAATCGATACACTCGTCCGGGTGTATCACGAGCATGTTTTCGCCTTCGTAGAAACAGTCGACGGGACATACCTCCACGCAATCGGTGTATTTGCACTTGATGCAATTCTCGTTGACGATGTACGTCATACAGGTATCTCCACCTTCACTGTGTACACGCCGGCACCAGAGTGAATATGTCACCGGTGCATTGGCTTTCAATATGTCGTTCTGGCGCATTGTGAAGCCGGGCGATTTACTAGACCAAACGGCAGGTGCGCTCAAGCGGCGGTTTCTAGGAAACTTCAGGATCGCGTCCCGCATGGGCATGATCCGAGACCCATGCATCGATGCGACGCCGGTCACGTTTCGTCGGACGGCCGGCTCCCTTGTCCCTTGCGGCCGGCCGTGCGGCGGACGGCGCCGCCTCCTTGCTGGCCTGCCGGGCCGGGCTCAAATCCTCATACAGCGTGGCTGCCTCCGCGGCCGGGCCGCGGCGCGTGCCACAATCCACGACTTTCAGGATTCGGACACGTCCGTGGATCATCAGCGTCACGACGTCTCCGGGACGCACGGTTTGGCTCGGCCGTGATGTGCGCACGCGATTGACACGCGCCTTGCCGGCGCCGATCAGCCGGGCGGCAAGGGATCGTGTTTTGGCGACCCGCGTGAACCAGAGCCACTTGTCCAGCCGCTGACCACGTGCTTCGCCGCGTTCAGACACGGTCTTTGGCACGGGCCTGCAGATCGCGCTTGAGGTCTTTCAGGGCGGCAAAAGGCGAGTCGGGATCCGCCTCCCGGCGCGGCTTCGGCTTCGGCTTCGAAGCGGGCTTGCGCGGCTTGAAAGGCGCGGCGCGGCCTTTTCGGTCGCGCGATCCCTTGCCGGTGGGTGCGCCTTTGCGTTTCGCACCCCGGGGCGGGCCCGGGCGCCGCTTTCTGCGGGGGCGCCAGATTTCGTCGGCCTCCATCTCGTCGGGGGCGGCATCCTCGCCTTGAGCGTCCTCCCTGCTTTCCGGTTCGGATGTAGCCGCCGGCGAAACAGCGCCTTCGACCTTGCCCGCGGCCGGTTTGCGCTCACGCCGGAACCCGAGCTCCTTGAGCACTTCCGCGAACTCCTCTCCGGAGCATCCCACGATCGACATCATGTTCGGTGTGACGCGGAAGCCGCCATCCCCGGTCGCGCCGACGGGGACGTCGGACGCCTTGTCGTCCGGTCCTGCAGGTGCGGCCGGCGACGTCTCCGACGGCTGCGGGGCATCATCGCCGGTCTTCTTCAACGGTTCCTTTGATTGCACGCCGGCATTTTTGCTCGTAACCGGCTTCACGTCGCCGCTCGGCGGCAAACGCCACGCAATCAGTGGCCGGATCATGTCGGCAAGTCTTTCGAGCATGTCGATACGCACGACACGTTGGCCGCAGCGATGGAACCCAGCCGTCCTGTAGAACGCATCCGGGAGCTTGGCGTCGGCCGCGGCGGATGTCAGTCCCTCGCGCGGAGGCTCCGGCAATGAGGCGGCGTCGATATCATGGGCGGCGCTGTCGGCGAGGGCCCACAGCAGCAAGGCCAGATCCGACGCGGCGGGCTTCAGCAGTGCGGGCAGGAAGATGTTGAAGGCGCCGAACCGTACGCCATAGCGGCGCAACTGCCCGCGCGCATCCTGGTCGAGCGTGCGGATGTCATCGGCGACGTCCTCGCGCTTGAGCATGCCGAAATTCTCGACAAGCTGAAACCCGACGCCGCGGGCGAGGCCCGACACATCCTCCGCCTTGCCCAGTTGAACCAGGGGCGCAAGACGTTCCTCGATGAGCGCGTTGAGCCACTGCGAGAGCTTCGCCTGGATCTGTGCCCGGTCCGAAGCGCTCAGATGGTCATCGGCGAACAGGGAAATCGAGGGCGAGAGCTTGGATTCACCGGCTGCGAGCTGCCCGATCGCGGCGCCTTCCCACATGATTTCGCCGGTGCGGGTCAGGTTCAGGTCGGTCGGTTCCGCGCGTGCGAGGCGCGCAGCGCGTTCGGAAAGCTCTTCGGCAAGAACCTTCGCGGCGGCGTGTCGCGCCGCCTTTCCGTGTACGTCGCCCGACCTGGTGTCCGGTGTGAACCGAAACCCGTTGAGCTTTCCGACGAAGTGTCGCTCAACGTGCACCGAACCGTCTGCCTCGATCTCCGCGTTGAGCGCGTCCTTGTCGCGCAGTCGCTTCATCAGCACGCTCGTGCGCCGGTCGATGAAGCGCTGCGTGAGACGTTCGTGCAACGCGTCCGAGAGTTTGTCTTCGATGGCGCGGGTGCGTTCCTGCCAGTGTTGCGGGTCGGCAAGCCAGTCGGAGCGGTGCGAGACGAACGTCCAGGTGCGAATGTGGGAGATGCGGTTGGCGAGGGCGTCGATATCGCCGCTGGTGTTGTCCGCATGGCCAACCTGCTCCGACAGCCAGTCTTCGGAGATGCGCCCTGGATCGCTCATGAGTTGATCGTAGATCCGGGTCAGAAGTTCGGCGTGGTCAACAGCCGAGATCTTTCGGTAGTCCGGAATCTGGCACACGTCCCAGAGCCGCCGGATTGCCGCCGGCGCTACGGCTTTCGCCCGCACGGACTCTTCCCGAGAGAGGTTCTCCAGCGCGATCAGATCATCCACCATGCGGCCGCGGGTGAGGCGGGCGTGGGCCGGTTCCGCGCGCAGGCTCTCGGTCAGGTGCGCCAGCGTGCTGAAGTCCAGTTGCTCGTTCCGCCACTGCATCTTCTTGACCGGTTCGAACTCGTGGGCTTCCAGCGCCGCGACGCGGATCTGGTCGAAGGGCTCGACCTTGCTGGTGACGCCGAAGGTGCCGCTGTTGGTGTGTCGGCCCGCACGTCCCGCAACCTGGCCGATCTCCGCGTTGGTCAGCTCCCGGTGCTCCTGTCCGTCGAACTTGTGAAGCGACGCAAAGGCGACATGGTCGATATCGAGGTTGAGCCCCATCCCGATGGCGTCGGTGGCGACGAGAAAATCGACCTCGCCGCTCTGATAGAGCTCGACCTGGGCGTTTCGGGTTTTCGGACTCAATGCGCCAAGCACGACCGCCGCGCCACCGCGCTGGCGCCGGACCAGTTCGGCGATGGCGTAGAGCTCGTTGACGGTAAAGGTCACCACGGCCGTGCGGCGCGGCAGGCGTGAGATCTTCTTCTGACCGGCGTAGGACAGCTCCGACAGGCGCGGCCGGGAGATGATGTTGACGCCCGGCAGCAGGTCGGTGATCGCGTCCTTCATCGTCGCCGCGCCGAGCATCAGTGTCTCGGACGTGCCCCGGGCATGCAGCAGATGACGGGTGAACACGTGACCGCGTTCCGGGTCCGCCGCCAGTTGGATTTCATCAACCGCCAGGAATTCCACGTCGAGATCCCGCGGCATCGCCTCGACCGTGCAGACGTAATAGCGCGGCGCGGATGGAACGATTTTCTCTTCGCCGGTGATCAGCGCGGCGTTCGCCGGTCCGACCCGGGCGACGACCTTGTCAAAGACCTCGCGCGCCAGCAGCCGCAGCGGCAGACCGATCATGCCATTCTCGTGGCCGAGCATGCGCTCGATCGCCAGGTGCGTCTTGCCGGTGTTGGTTGGCCCGAGGACGGCGGTCACACCGCGGCCACGCTCACCATTCGGTACCATTGCATCACTCATGTCTTGGAAACCCCAGCCCTGCGAAGAGCAACTGATAACGCAGAAAATGAGACGGAAATATGCGCTTTTGGTAAGAAATGGAACAATGGTGGAACGAACCCGGCCCGAATCGCTGACTCCGAGAGATTCAACCTTCGTTCACTACGATATCTTGTATCCGTTTCAATCTCTTGATGCTCAACCGCTCGCAAGAGGGTCGGAACTGGCCCAGTGTTTTCCACTGTTTGTTAACAGGCTTTCCAGAATGAACCAAATGGCGGCGGGCGCATCGTGCCTCAAGTCGGCCCAAGTTATTAACACTTCGAATAGCTCGGGAACGAACCATGTCCGAATCAGGGGAACATTAATTTTCGCCTCTTGTTCCATACAAGATGTTGATTTCCGGGCCTTTCCGTTAACTTCTGTGCAGCCTAAATCTGACAAATCGTCTCACGTCGCCGTCAGGCGTTAACGTGTGTGCCACGCGGGTGCCTGCCGGTCCTCAGCGGACGACGGCGAATTTCTTGAAACCGGGAATCTCGACGTGGAATGCGGTGGACGTCGCGGACGCCTTCCCGTACGGCGTGGGAACGGAAACATGATACGGGACGAACATGCCGTTCTTCGGCACCTCGATCAGCCAGACCTCGATTTCGTCCGTAGCGGCCATGAACTGCACCCCGGAATTGTCCGGCTTGTAGCCGGCGATGGGCTCATACTTGATCCGGCAGACAACGGCCGGTCCTTTGTAGCCCTTTTTCCGGCGCTTCTTCTTGACCTGTATCGTCTTCTTGTGGGTCAGCACGAGATCGAAGCGCTGCTTTCCGTCAAACACCGGAATGCGCCCGGGACAAACGGAGCCGTCCTTGTTGCGCTTTGTCGTCTTTGCCGTGAAGAAGATGGCGCTGAGCGGGTCGAGCACGCCTTTGACGTGCGCGTCGGTGACGGGAATGGTCTTGGAGCTTTTGGAGAACGGCGGCTTGGCTTTGACATAGGAGACCGAGTCGTTCTCGAACATCATCGCGAGTTCGCCCTTTCGCTTCTTGGTCTTGAAGTTGAAGGCGAACGACGCGGGCTTCGGGCCGTTCTTCGTCACGGCCCCGGCGGTCGTGGTTCCGCCCTTGATTTCAAAAAACCAGCGGGTGAGGAACTTCAGTTCGCCTTTGCCGCGCAACGAGTAGCTCTCGTCGTTGACGTTCGACCAGACTTCGAACTCTCCGAGCCTCACGCCGGCAAAGCGGATGGAATAGACGGCGGCGAGGCGCGCATGGTTTGGAGCGGCCGTGACCGGTTCCGATGCGGGCGGGACAAATGCGATCCCGGCAAGCGCGAGCACGCCGGATGCAACGAGGGATTTTCCCCTTCTTATGGCATCAATCATCGTCATTGAGTCGCGTCGCATCTCGCAAGCCGTGCCGGAGGCCACAGACTTGCCTTGGTTATTCCGGGAATTCGACATTTATGTGTTGGGCCGGGCCCACAATGCACCAGTTCGGCGGGCCGCACAAACACAAGATGAAAGGCGATTGTGTCGCTTGACGGGTGTTCGCGAGCCTCGTATATGATCGCGCCGTCCGCAGTTGCGGATCGAGTTGGACAGGTATCGAGGAGCAGAATCATGTCGCGGCGTTGTGAACTGACCGGCAAAGCCGTTCTCGCCGGAAACAATGTCAGCCACGCGCACAACAAGACGCGGCGGCGCTTCCTGCCCAATTTGTGCAATGTCAGTCTCATAAGTGAGGCACTCGGCCGGAACATCAGGCTGAAAGTGAGCGCCAGCGCGCTGCGCACCGTCGAACATCGCGGCGGCCTGGATGCGTTTCTGGCCAAGGCCAAGAATGCGGAGCTGTCGCTCAAGGCGCGCCGTATCAAGCGGCAGATCGAAAAAGCGCAAGCCGCCGCCTCGTAAGTGGGCGACGGTCCGAACACGCAACACATTCACAAACAGCATGCGCCCGCGGCGGAGCGGAACGCGGCGCCGATCCTTGACGTGCTGAAACACTGTCTCCCCGAAAAGGGAACCGTGCTGGAGATTGCCAGCGGAACCGGTCAGCACGCCGAACTATTCGCGCGCGCCTTGCCGCAGATCGTGTGGCAGCCCAGCGACCGCCACGCCGGTGCCCGCGCAAGCATTCAGGCCTGGCGTGCCGATGCCCGCCTGGAGAACTTCAGAGCGCCGCTCGATATCGACGTCATGCGCCCGGGCTGGTCGGACGGGTTCGACCGGAAATTCGATGCCGTCATCGCCATCAATCTCATCCACGTCGCGCCGTGGGCACTTGTCGGCGGGTTGCTGGAAGGGGCGGCGCAGCTTCTGGTGCCGGGCGGCGTTGTCTATCTCTACGGTCCCTACAAGCGTGACGGCGCGCACACGGCACCCAGCAACGCCCAGTTCGAGAACTGGCTCCACGCACAGGATCCCGAATGGGGCGTGCGCGACCTCGCCGATATCGAGCGGGTCGGGGCAATGCATGGCTTGCGGCTGGAGAGCGTGATCGACATGCCCGCGAACAATTTTTCCTTGATCCTCAGGCGGGACTGAATTCGCGGCGCGCCTACCGACTTCAGGATACGGGCTTCGGCTTGCGGGTCCGGCGTACGGCCGGTTTGCCGGCAGCGGCGCGTCTGCGTGAAGAGGCTGGCGCCGGGTCGCGCACACCTTCGGCGAAAATGATGTGCCTGTGCGGATAGGGTATCTCGATCCCGTGCGCCTGGAATGTATCCCACAGGGCGAGGAAAACCTGACCACGGACGTTCGCCAAGCCGTTCTTGGGATCACGAATCCAGAACCGGAGAACGAAATCGACAGATGAATCTCCAAACCCGATTACGTGACAGACCGGGCTGGGGCGCTCGATCACCCGGTCGACCTGCCCCACCGCTTCGGTGGCCAACTTTCGCACTTCGTGGGGGTCGGCGTCATAGCTCACCCCGAACTTGATTTCGAGGCGGACATTCCGGGTGCTGTAGGACCAGTTGACGACCTGTTCGGAAACGAAGCTCTCGTTCGGAATGAGATACTCGACGCCATCGCGCGTGATCACCGATACGTAGCGCGCCTTGAGCGCGTTGATCCAGCCGAACGTGTCGCCGAGCGATATCACATCGCCCGGTTTGATCGAGCGGTCCGACAGGATGATGACACCGCTGATCAGGTTCGACGCCACTTTCTGCAGGCCGAACCCGATGCCGAGGCCAAGCGCGCCGGAGAACACCGTCAGCGCAGTCAGGTCGATGCCGACCGCGGAAATGGTTGCGAGCACCGCGATGGTGAGCAATGTGAACTTCACGAATTTGGCGATCAGGACCTGAAGTGCGGGTGCGATGTCCTCGTTCCGTTTCAGTCGCCGTTCGGTGAAGTTGCCGATGATCGTTGCGACCCAGGCCAGTACCGTGAGCAGCAGCACCGCCTTGATGACGGCCAGCAGCGAGAGTCTGAACGTTCCGATGGAGAATGCGATCGCATTGAGCGCCGCCACCGTCTCATCGAGCAGGCCGACGATGTACAGGGCCGCGACCGCCCACGCGGCGTAGAAGAAGGGCGTTGCCAGCGAACGGTTGCGGATGAACCGCGAAATCATGGAGATGGCCACCCCGACGAATACGATCGTTGCGACGACTCCGATATAGTAGCTGCGGCTCGGCCAGGTCACTTCGCGCAACATGAAGGCGGCAAGCCACAGCGCCAGAGCGAACAGGATCCAGGTCAGGCGCCTGAGGGGTATGACCAGGACGCGAAGGAGCTGTGGTTGCGACTCGATGCGGCGTACACGTTCTTCAAGAACCGGCGTGAGGGTGTTCGAGACGAGGCGCGCGGCGAGGTAGCACAGCACGACCACGCCGATCTGAATCAGGGTCCAGGTCGAGGCAAGCTCGTCAGCGAGGCCGAGGGCCGTCTCCGTCGCTTCGGCAATAACTTCGTTCAGGGTGAGCGACGGCGTATCGATGGCCGGCGGCTTCGCGGGCGTCGCCTCAGGTGCCCCTGGCGCCGGAGCCTCGCCAGCAGGTGGACTCTGCGCTGGTGTTTGCTGCACCGGGTTTAGCGGCAGCTGCGCCAGTTTTTTCACCGTCAGGTCTCCTTGGCCATGACGTTATCACGATTCACCCAAAGCGCTGTGGGTGCCGGGGTTTTTTGGTTTACGACACCGCAAGCAGGATCATCCCGGCAAGGATAAGGGTGGCCCAGCCCATGCGCCGGGTGAAATCGCCTTCCCCGAGAATCAGCGTGCCGATCATGACGGTAATGAGGACGCTGACTTCCCGGGCCGGTGCCACGTAGACGACGGGCGTGAAGACCAGCGCGACGAGAACAAGGATGTAGGCGAGGGGACCCAATATGGCCACTGTGACGACCCCGACTCGATGTTCCTGCCAGTGTCGCTTGACCAGATCTCTCTGCCTTATGGCGAACGGCGAGAGAATGACGAGGCGCAACAGAATCGATGAATATTCGAGCAATAGCGGCGGAACAAGAAGCGTGCGGACGGTGTATGCGTCCCAAACCGTATAGCTGCCGATCAGAGAGCCGATGGCCACACCAAAAAGCAATGAACGTGTAGCGTGCTTTGCTCGTCCTCCGAAGCCCCCGGTCAGGAAAACAATTCCGACAATGATCGCCAGACCGCCCACGGCAATCTGCGGAGTCATGTGTTCGCCAAGCACGACGACCGCAAAAATGGTCGACAGAAAGGGCCCTGTCGCCCGGGCTGTCGGATAGACAAGTGACAGGTCACCATGGCGATACCCCTGCTGGAGCAGGAGGAAGTAAGCCATGTGGATTAGTGCGCTGCCGATACAGAACGCGATTCCGTACCAGCCGAGATCGGTTTCCTGATAGAGCACGGTGCCGATAGCAAAGGGAAGAAAGATCGGCGTTGAGATCAGGGACAAAAGCCAGATGAGCTCCGGTCCGCCATTAATCCGTTTGACCAGAAAATTCCACGTGGCATGACAACAGGCGGCCGCAAGGACAAGAGCGAGAGCAAGGGTGGTCATTGGTATCACCTCAAGGACGAAGCAGGGCACGCACGGAAGCCGCGCCCGTCTATCCCCCCTAGCTTTTTCGTCTTTAAGGTGTCTGCCGCTGTATGAAGTCAGTTCGCGGCGTTCCGTGGCGCTCGGTCCTGACCTGCCGTCGGCAGCGGAACCCTAGCCACACATAGAGCGGACTCACACTGTAGCAGCCGCGTGCAGAAAAAGAAAAGCGCGGAGCTTGACAGCGTGTCGTCCGGCGCTTATCTTCTGTTTCATATCGATTGTTATGAAATAGAGCAATGGCACGACCAAAGGAATTCGATCCCGACGAGGCGCTGGAGCAGGCGATGCATGTCTTCTGGGCGCAGGGCTATCACGACACGTCGATCCGCGACCTCGTGAAAGCGACCGGCGTCAACCAGTACGGTCTCTACAGCACGTTTGAGGACAAGCACGGTTTGTTTCTGGCGGCCCTGGATCGTTACCGCGACAAGGTCGGGTTGTCGATCATCCGCGAGCTGAAGCGAGAGGGCAGCGGGCTTGGCGCAATTCGCCGGGCCTTTGATCGCATTCTCGAGTTCACGCAACTCTCAAATGGCCACAAGGGTTGCCTGATGTGCACCACGGCGGTCGAGCTGGGGCCTTTCGACGAACAGGCGGCGGCGAAGGTCGCCGAGAACATGGGTGCCATCCGGCTCGCATTCAAAGAAGCCATCGAGCGTGCCCAAAGGTCCGGCGAAATCGGCGAGGACCGCGACGCAAAAGCTCTGGCGGAGTTCCTGACCACGACAGTCTACAGCGTCGGTGTCCTGATGCGGGCGGGTGCGAGCCGCGCCTATGTCGTGCGTCACGTTCAGACCGCACTGGGAAGCATGACCTGATTTTTTTTGACCAGTTTCTAAACGATCGATTTGAAATTGAAGGAGGCAGACACATGTCACACCTGAGCTACTCCAAGAACTACAAGGGCGTCGCCGACGTCTTTCTGCGCGATCCGGCCCGGTACACGCCTCTGCTGCAGTTCATCGAAGCGGTGATGGCGAAGGACTCCGAGCTGACCAAGGCCGAGCGGGAGATGATCGCCACGCACGTCTCGAAACTGAACGGATGCGATTTCTGCCTCGGCGCACACCGCTGGACGCTGGCGGCAATGGATATCGATCTGCGCCTGATCGAGGCCGTGGAGACCGACCCGGCCTCCGATGAGATCAGCGAGAAGCTGCGCCCGGTCCTGCGCTTCGCCGAAAAACTCACCAGATCGCCCCAGGATGTCCGACAGGCGGACATTGACGAGCTGCGCAGCGCCGGCTGGTCCGAGCAGGCGATCGAGGATGCCATCAACGTCGTGTCGCTGTTCAACTATGTGAACCGGCTCGTCGATGCCTTCGGCATCAAGGGCGAGGAATCCTACTTCAAGCAGATCGGAGCGGCACTGGCGACGCGTGGTTACGCGCCGCTGATCGAGACCGCGAGCAGGCGCGCAAGCTGACAGGAGAGAACCTATGACCGACACACTGCAATGGGCCGTTCGCGGGGAGACATTCTCCGACGGCAGCAAGTTCAGCGATTGGGAAAAGATTGCCGAGAGCGGGGTCTGGCACTGGCAGTACGACACCCATGAGATGACCTACGACATCTACGAGCACGACGGGCAGTACTGGAAGCTCTATCGCATCCGCTACGCGGCGAACGGCGCCTACGCATACGACTATGGCGGTCAGGCCTGCCGTATGGCGCTCGTGAACTACGAGGTCGCGGCCCGGTCGCCTCACTCGAACGTGCTGAAGGAGGCCGGCGACATCGAATGGGTGCGCACCTACGAGGTGGACGAGCGCATTCATCGCGTGGTCAGGGCGGGGCGCGAAGACGCCAAATACGGCGCGGGTCCCGGCGACGGCCGGTTGGCGGTCTGAGGCCCGAGGGAGGATGTTCCGATGTCAAAACCCGTTTGTCTGATCACCGGCGTCGGCGACGCCACGGGCACGGCGCTGGCACGGCGTTTCGTTGCGGGCGGATACCGCGTCGCCATGATCGCCCGCAACGCCGAGCGCCTTAGCCGGCTGGAGACGGAACTGGCGCAATCCGCGGCTGGCGCCCGCGACACCGGTGACCTGCTCGTACTCGACCGCACCGTGGCCAAGGCTTACGTGTGTGACGTGGGCGATCTGGAGGCGCTCGAGACGACGATCGCGGCTGTCCGCGAGGAGATGGGGAACCCGCAAGTCCTCGTGCACAACGCGGTCTCCCACACCTTCGATACGTTTCTCGACGCCGACCCGGAGGAGCTTGAGCGCAACTTCCGCGTCAACACGACGTCGCTTCTTTACCTGGCGCGGGCGATTGCGCCGGACATGATCAAGGCGGGCCAGGGCGCGATCATGGTGACCGGAAACACCGCCGCGCTACGCGGCGTGCCGAAATACGCGCTGTTCGCGCCGACAAAAGCGGCGCAGAGGATCCTCGCGGAGTCCCTCGCCCGCGACCTCGGACCGAAGGGAATTCACGTCGGCTACATCACGATCGACGCGGCCATCGACGTCACCTGGCTCGATGCGGAGAAGGAACGCGCGTCGTGGCTCAATCCGCCTGCCGACTGGCCACACGCACGTGAAGACTACTTCGCCAAGCCGGAGGCGATCGCCGACGAGGTCTATCACATGGCCCACCAGGACCGGTCGACCTGGGCATTCGATCTCGTCATCCGTCCGTTCGCGGAGACGTGGTGACCGCCAGCCGGCGCCGTGCGGCCTGGCCGTCGGCGCAACAAACCGTCAACAGGGGAGGTTGAGAGGACAATGCAACCGTCAATGACAGCATTCCTGGTCGCAATCGAGCTCGGTTTCGTCTTCATGCTCGCGCGACGCAGCGGACTGAATTCGCGAGACGCGCGCAGCATGGCGCCCGTCTACGTCTACCTTGCCGGGCTTCTGGTCTACGCCATCATCACCAGCATTCTCGGGGCGAGGGGGCTCTATGTCTCGGACGCGATGCTGGACTTGTTTCCCGCACTGTGGCTGCAGGTGATCACGGTTGCGGTCGTCGTGCTGCCCGTTGTCGTGTCCGCAGAACTGCGAGACCGTCTGCGGCAGATCGTGGATGAGACGCCGCTGCACTGGTTCGCGTGGTTTCAGGCCCTCCGAATATCGGCCCTCGGCACGGCGTACAAGACGGCGATCGGCGAGTTTCCCGTGTCTTTCGAGCTGTTCGTCGGCATTCCGGACCTCCTTTTCGGCCTGTCCGCCTTTTGGATCGCCGCGAAACTCCGGCGTGGTGAGCTGAGCGAGAAAGGGTTCATGTACTGGAACCTGCTGGGTGCGCTCGTCATCGTGCCGATGGCGCCGATCATCCTTCAACTCGGACTGCCCGGGCCGCTGCAGGTGTTCACCAGTCTGCCCGATGCACGCGCCGTGTTCACCTATCCGATGTCGATCGCGCCGATGATCGGTGTGCCCCTGTTCGTCCTGATCAATCTCTGGGTGGCATGGCGTTTGTGGGAGCGCAGCCCGTCGAAAGACGCGATTGCCCGGAGGGTTCGCACTTAGCCAACACGCCGGCCGACCCGCGGTGAAACGCGAACCCGGCGAGAGGCACCGGACCTGTCCGGAAAAGCCCGCCTCCCGGTTCCGCGGCGACCGGCACAACAGAAGGAGAAAGACGATGCCGATCGTCGATTTGACCGTGGCCGAAGGCACCCTTGGAGATCAGAAGCGCCAGGAGCTTCTGAACAAGGTTGGCCGTATCGCCATTGACTATGAAGGGTTGTCCGGCAGCAAATTCGCCGAGTCCTTCACCTGGGTCTACCTGCATGAACTCCCCGCAACCCATGTCACGCAGGTGTCCGGAAATCCGCCAAAACCGCTCTATCGCTTCGTGTTCACGACACTCCAGACACTTATCGACAACGAGAGCAAGCATCGTCTTGGGGAAGACGTAGCCCGGGCCGTATACGAGATCGAGGGCTCGAAGTGGGACGCGAAAGAGGCCCACAACCGGGTCTGGGTCTTTTACGACGACTACCGGCAGGGCGATTGGATTGTCGGCGGCCAGATCAACGCCATCAAGGACCTGCGCGCTGAGGTCGAAAAGGAAAGAACCAGGGCGGCTGCCTGAAGAGTTGACTAAAGATCCATGCAACCGGGCACGTCATCCGGTCGACGTTACGAATGGATGGCGTGCCACACCCGTAAACTGTCTTAGCCGCTGCGCAGCGCGAACTGCATCAGCAGGGTGCGCTGGAACGACGTGTTGAAGTTGTTGTCCGAGATCAGCGTGAGAATATCGCGGCCCTGACCGTCCTGATGGACGGCAAGGCCTTCCATATTGTCGATCTCCTGCAAGGCGTTCGCCACCAGGAGCACCTCGCCTTCGAGAAGTGCGCCGGCGCGCACGTTCGCTGCTTTCACCCGCCGCAACCGCATCCTGACGCCCTCGACGAAGCGGAAGCGCCGTTCGAGGATGACCAGATCGCCGTTCTTGAGGCTGGCGATGTCGGTGATGGCGAAGCCGCCGAGACGTTTCAGCAGGATGCGCCCTGGCGCACGGCCACCGAGCAGCCAGCCGATATGGTTGCCTTCGGCGTCGAGGTGTTCCTCGGTGAAGGCGATCAGGGCGCCCTTCGATGGCCCGGCGCGCACCACGGTCATCGCCTCGATGCCCTTGTTGCTTGAGGCGGCCTTGAGCGCGCCGGGAAGCTCTACGAGGCGCTTGGCGGAGCTGAGACCGTCGGATGAGACCGTATGTTCGGCAATGCGATGGTTGCGCTCAAACGCGATATAGGCCTTTCCCGACATGGCGCCGGCGGTGGCCATGGTGATGGCCTCGGAGTCCTGATTGCGTTTCTGCGTGAAAACCTGTCCGCGCAGGCCGCGAATGGGGCCGAGCCGCGCATCGCGCAGGCCCGTTACGCGCCGTCCGTCATACACAAGCGTGGCCGTGAGCACATTGCCCTCATCGGTCACCGCCAGCATCCGCTCACCTGTCCCGTCGAGCGCAAGGCCGGAGAATCCGCCGAATGTCCTGACCGGAGAGGTGAGTCGCACCGTGCCGAGCCATTCCAGTTGGCCAAAGCGGGTCCGGTCAGGCTTGTCTTCGTCGAAGGGTAGCGGACGCGCGGCCACCTCGATCGGCTGCATGCGAGGCGCTTGCCCTTCGGATCCGCCGAAGGGCACGGCGCACGCGACAAGAAAAGAAATGAAGAGGATGAAAGAACGGGGCGCAGGTCCGATCAATGGAGGCGCCTCGAACCCGGATCGGGGCCACGTCCGCGCACATTCGCGCCAGCCTGATGGCTCTCGTCGAACAGCTCCGCCAGCTTGTCGGTCATGGCGCCGGCCAGTTCCTCCGCATCGGTGATGGTCACGGCGCGGCGGTAGTATCGGGTCACGTCGTGCCCGATGCCGATGGCTATCAGCTCGACCGGTGAGCGCGTCTCGATTTCCTCGATCACCTGGCGCAGGTGGCGCTCCAGGTAACATCCGGAATTGACGGACAGTGTGGAGTCGTCGACGGGGGCGCCGTCGGAGATCATCATCAGGATCCGGCGTTGCTCGGGCCGCCCGAGCAGCCGGTTGTGCGCCCAGGCGAGCGCCTCGCCGTCGATGTTCTCCTTGAGCAGCCCTTCGCGCATCATCAGGCCGAGGCTGCGCCGCGCCCGCCGCCACGGTGCGTCGGCCGGCTTGTAGATGATGTGGCGCAGATCGTTCAGACGGCCGGGCGACGCCGGCTTGTTTTCGGCAAGCCACCGTTCTCGTGACTGTCCGCCCTTCCACGCGCGGGTGGTGAATCCGAGGATCTCGACCTTGACCCCGCACCGCTCGAGCGTGCGCGCGAGGATGTCGGCGCAGCACGCGGCGACCATGATCGGCCGGCCGCGCATGGAGCCGGAATTGTCGAGCAACAGCGTCACCACGGTATCGCGGAAATCCGTCTCGCGCTCCTGCTTGAACGAGAGCGCATGCAGCGGATCGACGATGACCCGCGGCAGGCGGGAAGCGTCGAGAAGGCCTTCGTCGAGATCGAAGTCCCAGCCCCGGTTCTGCTGCGCCAGCAGGCGGCGCTGCAGGCGGTTGGCCAACCGCGCGACGGCCCCGTGCAGGCTTTGCAGGTGCTTGTCGAGGAAGGCGCGCAGACGCTCCAGCTCTTCGGCTTCGCACAGATCGTCTGCGGAGATGACTTCGTCGAAATTGGTGGTGAAGACACTGTAGCCGAAGGCCAGGGGGTCATCGAGCACGGAGACATTGGGCCGGCGCGGCGTCGACTCCTGCGGCTGCCCGTCTCCTTCGGCCTCGCCGTCGAGCTGGTCGAGGCTGTCCAGATCGGACAGTTCCATGTCTTCCGCGCCTTCGCCCTCGCCGAGACCCTGTTCCTCGCCGGCCTGCTCCCCTTGCTCGGCGGCCTCCTCGTCGGCGCCGCCGTCGGCCAGCGATTCCTGCTCCTCGGCCTCGGAGTCGTCGTCGCCTTCCTCCTGTTCCGATTGTTCGAACTCATCGCTCAGCTCGAGCGAGGTGAGGAGATCCCGGATCAGCCTGCCGAATGCCGCCTGGTCGTCGATATTCTCGTCCATGCGCGCCAGGGCGTCGCTGCCGCGCTCCTCGATCCATGACCGCCACATGTCGACGATCGGCTGCGCCTTTTCAGGCGCGGGCTCACCTGTCAGCCTTTCGCGCACCATCAGCGCGAGCGCCTCGTCCAGCGGTGCCTCCGACCGCTCGGAAATGTCCTGGTAGGTGCTGCGCGCATACTGGCTTTCAAGCTTCGCCGCCAGGTTCTGCGCCATGCCCGACATGGCCCGCGCGCCGATCGCTTCGACACGGGCGCGTTCGATCGCCTCGAATACCGCCTTCGCGGCGCCGGACGGCGGCACGATTTTGCGGTGGATCTTGCTGTCGTGGCAGGCCGCCTTCAGGGCCAGCGCGTCGGCATGACCCCTGATCGCGGCAATGTCCCGTTTCGAGGGCGCGCGCGGCGGTTCGGGCACGCGGGCAACCCCCTCATGCAGACCCGGAGCGTCGGAGCCGAACACCACCTGCAGGGAGTCGTCTCCCGCTACGGCACGGGTGGCACAGCCCAGCGCCCGCTTGAACGGCTCGACCGGGCCTTCCTTGCGTTTGGGTGAAGTGGACATGGCAGCCGGGCCTTTTGCGGACGTCAGCTCAGCGCGACATTCGCCGTCGAATCCGGCAGCTCGTCGCCGAAGCAGCGCTGGTAGAATTCAGCGACCAGCCCCCGCTCGAGTTCATCGCACTTGTTGAGGAACGTCAGGTTGAAGGCGAAACCGACGTCGCCGAAGATTTCGGCATTCTCGGCCCAGACGATCACCGTCCGCGGGCTCATCACGGTCGACAAATCGCCGTTGATGAACGCGCTGCGCGTCAGGTCGGCGACGCGCACCATGTTGCTCACGATCTTGCGCCCCTCGTCGGTCTGATAGGTTTTCGCCTTGGCAAGCACGATGGCCGCCTCGTCATCATGGGGCAGGTAGTTCAGGGTTGCGACGATGTTCCAGCGGTCCATCTGACCCTGGTTGATCTGCTGGGTACCGTGATAGAGGCCGCTCGTGTCGCCGAGGCCGATGGTGTTCGTGGTCGAGAACAGCCGGAAGCTGGGGTGCGGGTGGATCACCTTGCCCTGATCGAGCAGCGTCAGCCGGCCGCGCGCCTCGAGCACGCGCTGAATCACGAACATGACGTCCGGCCGGCCGGCATCGTACTCGTCGAACACCAGCGCGGTGTTCGATTGCAGCGCGTAGGGCAGGATGCCCTCCTTGAACTCGGTGACCTGCTTGTTGTCGCGGATGACGATCGCATCCTTGCCGATCAGGTCGATACGGCTTACATGGCTGTCGAGGTTGACGCGGATGCACGGCCAGTTGAGCCGTGCCGCGACCTGTTCGATGTGCGTCGACTTGCCGGTGCCGTGATAGCCCTGGATCATCACCCGGCGGTCATGCTTGAACCCGGCGAGAATCGCCATTGTCACGTCCCGGTTGAACAGATAATCGGGATCGACTTGCGGCACATGCTCGTCTTCCTGGGAAAAGGCGGGCACCTCCAGGTCCGTATCGATACCAAAAACCTGCCTGACCGAAACGGACATGTCAGGCAAGCCTGCGGCGTCACCATTCGTTGCAACTGTCATGCGCTGGAAATCCAATTGAATTGTCCCGGCTGAGCCGGGCGTTCGCTGCCGCGCCCTAACAGAGGCCGGCTTCTTTCAGATAATTATAGGCTTGGATCACTTCGCGCAACTTATCCTCCGAGGATCTGTCGCCGCCATTGTGATCGGGATGATGGCGCTTGACCAGTTCCTTGAACCGCGCCTTGATCTCATCAGCGTCCGCGGTCTCATCCAACCCCAGGCTGCGCAGGCATTTGCGCCCGGCATTGCCAACCGGTTTTCGCGGCTTGTATTCGCGCGGTCCGCCGTCGCCTGTTGCACGGCCGAACAGGCCGAACGGATCGTCGACGACAAATGCGTGGCTGTAGCTTCCATGTGATTTCGACAGATCGAGATCGTCAATCCTGGGCTGGCCTTTGCCGCTCATCTTCCAGGTCGGTCGATGGCCCGTCAGCGCTGATTTCTGGAACCGTGCGACATCTTCGTCGCTCATGCCCGAAAAATAGTTGTATGATTTATTGTACTGGCGCACATGCTCCAGACAGAAATTGAAGAACTCGCCCTCGCGCCCGCGGCCCCTCGGCGCCCGGTGGCAGGCGGGTTCACGGCAACCCGGCCATTCGCAGCCCGGCGCCTCATCGCGCAGCAGACGGTCCTGGTCGGGTTTGACGCGGATGCAGTCGAAGTATTTCGAGTCGAGTTTCATGAACCGGAAATTATGGGTATTCGCTGCGTGCGAAACAAGCTTGACAGTCAAACAATCACGGGTCTTGCGTTAAGTCGCGCATCGGGAGGCTGACATGGGCATGGAAGAGACTATCAGGGAAAAGCTAACGGAGGCTTTGTCGCCTTTGAACCTCGATGTCGTCAATGATTCTCACCGTCACGCGGGACATGCGGGATCGCCGGGCACGGGCGAAAGCCACTTCCGCGTGACCATCATGTCCGACAGGTTTGCCGGTCTGTCGCGCGTGGAACGCCACCGTCTCGTCAACGAGGCACTCGCCACCGAGCTGTCCGGTCCGGTTCATGCCCTGGCCATCAAGGCCCTGGCACCGGGGGAATCGCGGTAGAGAGCGATCGCGCAATGCGCACCAGGGACCTGGAACTCCGGCGAATCGCACCCGACGACGCGGGCCTGAACACGGCGCTCGAAGAAGTCGGCATGCCGACGTCTGACCTTGCCGCGTCCGGCGGCGTCTATTTCGCCGGGGTCAATGACCACGGCCAGGCGATCGGATATTGCGGATATCAGACGCTGAAGGAGGGACTTGCGCTCATCCGTTCCTGCGTGGTGCCGGAACGGGATCGCGGAAAAGGCGTCGGCGCCGCCATGATGGGCGCGATGATGGAACGCCTGTCGGAAGCAGAACTGTCGGACCTCTATCTGCTGACCATGGACGCGGATCCGTTCTTCGAGCGCTTCGGCTTCAAGATCATCTCCCGCGACGATGCGCCCGACCCGGTGCGCGCCACCTCGCAGTTTTCGCTCGAGGCCTGCGACGGCGCGGTTCTGATGCGGCGGCGGCCCGACGGGCCCTAATCCTCCCTGACGGGCGCTTCGCCGACATAGGGGATCGATTCCTCCACCACGTCCCAGATATGGCGGGCGGTCGGGTTCTCCTGTTCCTCGCGAATATGAGCGAGCAGTCCGCCGGCGCGGCTGACCACGGCAAAACCGCGCATGATGTCGGGTTCGACGCCGATTTCGAGCAGCACCGCGGCAACCGCGCCCGTTGCATTGATGGTCAGATGCCGTCCGAGTTCGTCGTCGATGATCGCTGACAGGCGCTTCATCGCCTCGATGTATCTGCCGTCGATCCCGTCCTGCGACAGGGCGATCTCGAACAGGCGCGCGGTGCGCGGATCGTCCGGCTTGTGCAAATGGTGACCGAAACCGGGGAGGGGCTGTCTGGTTTCGCGCAGTGCCTTGATGGCGCGTCTCGCCGCGGTGTCGAAATCCTCATCATCGTCCAGGAGCGCGACCAGCAGTTTCGCGGCGTTTTCCATGGTGCCGATGAACTGCGAGCCGACATTCAGCAGGCCCGCGGCCATCGCTGCCTGCAGGGCCTCCGGGGCCGAATGGTACGTGAGTCGCGCGGCGATGACGCTGGGGGTCAGGCCGTGCTCCATCAGGGTGACGAGGACGGCATCGAGGATCTTCACTTCGCCGGGCGTCGGCGCGCGGCCCATGACGTGCATGAACATCATTTCGGTGAAAGTGACGTTACCCATCAGCTCCCCGACGACGCCTGCATCGCGGTAGTAGAGCTCGTCATTCGTGTGCGTCGCGAGACGGGTTGTTGGGCCGGCCTTGTCGCTCATGCGGCATGCTCCTCATCTTTGCCGAGGAACATGTTGCGCGCCTCGCGCCGCAGCACCTTGCCGACGGGGCTTCTCGGGAGCTGTTCCACGATGTGTACGGTTTTCGGCGCCTTCACCGAGTCGAGTTTCTCCTTGACGAAGGCGACGATCTCGCCGGCGCTCACGTCCTCGCCATCCCGCACCTCGACCGCCGCCGTCACGGCCTCGCCCCACTTGCGGTCGGGGACGCCGAAGACGACACACTCGGTGACGGCCGGATGCCGGCCGAGGACCGCTTCGACATCGCTCGGGTAGACGTTGAAACCGCCCGTGATCACGACGTCGCGGATGCGATCCTTGATGAAAACGTATCCGCGTTCGTCGATGACGCCTACGTCGCCGGTATGCAGCCAGCCGTCGATGATCGTCTCCGCGGTTTTCTCCGGCGCGTCGAGATACCCCTTCATCACCAGATCGCCCTTGATCACGATCTCGCCGGTCTCGCCTCGTGGAAGGACATGTCCGTCCGTGTCCATGACCGCCACCCGCGTGAGCAACGTGGCCTTGCCGGTGGAGGACCGGTTCGCCGGTTCGGCCCAGTCCGCCGCGCGCATGCAGGTCGCGATCTGCGGCGCCTCGGTCTGTCCGTAACAGGTCTCGAGCGCATTGTTGAACACGCCCATTGCGCGCGGAATCTCGTCGGGCCGCATCGCCGCGCCACCGACGATCAGGTGGCGGAGCGCGCTGAAATCCCGGTCCGCGATGCCGGGTTCCTCCAGCATCATGTAAATGACCGTCGGCGGTAGAAACACGGTGGTGATGCGGTCGGTCTCGAACGCGTCGAGAATGGCGGCAGGTTTCGGCGGGCCCATGAAAACCTGGCAACCGCCGACCGCGAAAACCGGCATGATGAGGGTATTGGTACCGTGGGTCATGGGCGCGGCGAGCAGATTTCGGTCGTCCTGATCGAAGCCGAACTCCGCGAGCATCGAGGCGATGCACGTGTTCCAGACGCGGTAGGTCTGCACGCAGCCCTTCGGCTGGCCGCTGGAGCCGCCCGTGAACTTTATCGCCTGAACGTCATCGGGTGAGAGGTCATGTCGCGCGGGCTCCGTGCCGTCGAAGCGACTGACCAGATGTTCAATCGTATCCGCGCCGGCATGATCGGGCGCCGCCTTGCCGATGATATGACGGGCGTCGGGCGCCTCGATGAGATGGGCGCAATCCGCATCGGCAATGACAATGCTCGGCTTCGTGGCCTGGCAGATGCGGTTCAGCTCTTCCTTTCCGTTTCGCGGGTTGAGCGGGATCCATGTCTTCCCTGCCGCGAACGTCGCCAGCCAGGCGAACAGATGCTCCGGCGTGTTGTAGGCGCAGATGCCGACCCGGCTCTGCGGCGCGGGGTCGATCTCCTGCAACGCCGCCGCCAGCGCGTTCACCCGCCGGGCGAGTTCAGCATAGGTTATTTCCGTGGCGCCGTCCCTGACCGCGACCCGGTCGGGGAATCGAACCGCCGCGCGCAGAAAATGCTCATAAGGCAACATGGACTATCCCCCGACCGTGAAATGCGGGGCGACCGTAGTCATTTCCGGATCCGAAGCCAACCACGCCTATGCACTCTGCAGCCTGGTCACCTTCAGCGCCGTGATGCGGTTGCGGTGGCGGCGGAGCACCTCGAACCGGAACCCGTCGAAGGTGAACGCCTGGCCCGGTTGCGGGATGGTCTGCGACTTGTGGATCACGAGCCCGGCGACGGTGGTGGCTTCATCTTCCGGAAGGTCCCAGTCCATGGCCCGGTTGAGATCGCGCGTCGGGACCGACCCGTCGACCTGCACGCTGTTGTCGGGAAGATGGCGGATGCCCAGCTCCAGATCATCATGTTCGTCGGTGATCTGGCCGACGATCTCTTCAAGAATGTCCTCCAGCGTCACCAGGCCCTGCACCTCGCCATATTCGTCGACGACGAGGGCGAAATGCTCCTTGCGCCTCAGGAACGCGTTCAATTGGGAACGCAGCGACGTCGCTTCGGGTACGAACCACGGCGTGGCCGCCACCGCGACGGGATCGACCTTGGAGAAGTTTCCGTCCACCTCATGGAGCGCCTGCAGCAGCGTCTTGGTGTGCAGCACGCCGACGATGTTCTCCGGCTCACCCTGCCAGAGCGGTATGCGCGTGTAGGTGCTTTGCATCACCTGACTGACGATATCCGCCGGGGCGTCGTCCGCGTTGATGGCCTGCATGTTGGTACGGTGGATCATCACGTCTTCGACTTCGAGCGCCATGAGATCGAGGACGCCGCCCAGCATGTCGCGATCGGTCTTGACCACGCCGCCTTCCATGTGATGCAGCTCGATGGCGCCGCGCAGTTCCTCGTGTGCCGACAGCACCGCCGTGTTGTCGGAGATCGTCGGGCCGAACAGCCGGAAGAAAAACCGCACAATGACCTGAACGGCATTGGTAACCGGACCGAGAAGCGCCACAAGAACGCGCACGGCTGGCGCGACGAAAAGCGACGCGCGGTCCGGGTTGGTGATGGCAAACGTCTTCGGCATGACCTCGCCAAAGATGAAAACGAGCGCAGTCATGAGGAGCGTGGCATAGACCACGCCCGCCTCGCCGAACAGGCCGAGAAATGCGCTGGTGGCGAGCGCCGACGCCAGGATATTCACCAGGTTGTTGCCCAGCAGGATCGCGCCGATCAGGCTCTCGTAATTCTCCATGAGCTTGCTCACAATCCGGGCGCGACGCGAACCGTCCTGTTCGAGCGCGTGCATGCGCGCCCTTGAGGCCGCGGTGAGCGCCGTTTCGGAGCCGGAGAAAAAGGCGGATACGAAGACAAGCAGGCAGACGATGCCTGCGGTCAAAGCGAGTTCTAGGGTCATTGTCAGCTACATTTACGGGTTAGAAAGTCTTGCAGTTTGCTCATATCGACGCCGCCTTCGATGAAGGCGTCGCCAATTCCGCGGACGAGAATAAACGTCAGCACGCCGGAACGAACCTTCTTGTCCTGGGCCATGAGTTTAAGCAGTTGATCCGGCGTCGGCTTGTCGCCCGGAATCTGTTCGACACGGGTCGGCAGGCCGCATGCTTCAAGGTGGCGAACCGCGCGTTGCGCGTCTTGTCCGGGACACAGGCCCAGCTCGTTGGAAAACGCGAACGCCATGGTCATGCCGATGGAGATGGCCTCACCATGAAGCAGTCTGTCCGAGTATCCGGCGAATGCCTCAAGTGCATGGCCGAATGTATGCCCAAGATTGAGCAATGCGCGGCGCCCCTCCTCACGCTCATCCTCCTGAACGATGGTCGCCTTCGCCCGGCAACTCATCTCGATGGCATGTACGCGTTCCGGGCCGCCTGAAAACACCGCACGCCAGTTCTGCTCCAGCCAACCGAAGAAGTCCGCGTCGCCGAGAAGGCCGTATTTGGCGACTTCCGCGTACCCGGCACGAAACTGGCGTTCGGGCAGGGTTTCCAGAAGCCCGGTATCGGCAATGACGAGACGGGGCTGATAGAACGTTCCGATCAGGTTCTTCCCCTGAGGCGTGTTGATGCCGGTCTTACCGCCGACGGAGGAATCGACCTGCGACAACAACGTGGTCGGAATCTGAACGTAATTGACACCCCGGCGCAGAATGCTCGCGGCGAATCCGGCGATATCGCCGATCACGCCGCCGCCAAGGGCAATCACCAGGTCGCCGCGTTCGATCCCGAGCTCCAGAAGGTTCTCGCAAAGGGGTCCGAGTTCGTAGAAGCTCTTCGTGCCCTCGCCGGGATCAAGCGTCACGACACCGGCGCAGGCGTTTCCAAGAGCCTGTTGCAACGTCTCGAGATGAAAGCGCGCCACGTTGGCGTCGGTCACGATGGCACATCTGTGCGTGCCATGACGTTCGGAAATCAGGTCCCGGGTTTGTTGCAAAAGCCCGTCACCGATAACGATATCGTAGCTACGCGCGCCCAACCCGACGGGCACGATGCGCGCGTTGGTATCTATTGTTTCCTGCACCTTCGGCTCCGCGTCCACCAGGATCGCGTCATTCACTCGGGCCGCGTTGCAAAGCTCCCAGATCTTGCAGGTGCTTCTGCAACGCATCGACGATCTCCGCGACGATGACTTCATGCGGCACATCGCGGCTCACGACCGTTATATCGGCGCTGGCATAGACTGGATAGCGCTCATCCATCAAGCGCTGCATGACAGCCTGCGGGTTCTCCGTCTTGAGGAGCGGCCTGTGATCGCGCCGCACCACCCGTTCCATCAGCACCTTGAGATCGGCCTTGAGCCAGACGGAGATGCCCACCTCGGAGATCAGGTCGCGGGTGCTTTCGTCCATGTAGGCACCACCTCCGGTGGCAAGAACCTGGGGGCCATCGCCGAGGAGGCGCGCAATCACGCGCCGCTCGCCATTGCGGAAATAGGCCTCGCCATGGTCGGCAAATATCTCCGATATGCTTTTGCCGGCGGCGCTCTCGATCTCTGTGTCGGCGTCCACGAACTTCAGGCCGAGCCGCGTCGCGACGCGCCGCCCGACAGCCGTTTTGCCGGCGCCCATCAAGCCGATCAGCACGATGCTCCTGGTGCCCAGCGCATCTTTCGTCGCCTTGAGCCGTGTTTCGTTCTCGGTGCGTTTTCGCCCCTGGGTTCTCGGCGGCATTCCATCCCTTCTTCGTCTGTCCGGCCCTTTTTTGCGCAATCCATGGTGGTGCGGGTTGCAACCGTGCCGCAACGTCTTTTACCTTGCCGCGTGGAGGAAACCTCTCGCGCAACTGTGAAACGCCCTGCGGCGGGGATTGTCTAACCGGACACCCGATTATGTGGTATCCGGGGCGCTCGGAAACAATCGTGAATCTTCAGCATTGAAAAACGATAAATGCCCAGCCTGTTCAGATTCCTTTTCGTACTGATGATTCTCGGGGGCATTACCGGCGGCGGTCTGTACGTTCTTGCCACCTACTTCGAGCCGGACACGAAGGAGATCAGCAAGCCGTTGCGCAATGTCAAGTTGAAGGACAACTGACCGACCGACGGAATTCTCCCCTCCGCTCGTTCCAAGCAACGAGGCGCCAGAATGAGCAAATCCAGCATGGAACGATCAGTCCCGGCCCTGCGCTATCTCGACGGCTTTCTCGAGATGCTGAGCGCCGAACGGGGCGCGGCGGCGAATACGCTTGAAGCCTATAGACGCGATTTGGGCGACTTTCTTTCCGGTCTGCATGACGCGGGACGAGACGCGGGAAGCGCCACATCAGACGATATCCTGTCCTATCTCCAGACGCTGTCCGGGCGCGGGCTGGCCGCTTCATCCCAGGCGCGCAAACTCTCCGCGATGCGGCAGTTCTTCCGCTTCCTCTACGCCGAAGGACTGCGCAACGACGATCCCGCGGCATCGATCGAGAGTCCGAAGCCGGCCCGCGCCCTGCCGAAAATCCTCAGCGTCGACGACGTGGACGTGCTGCTCGAGACGGCGAAACGCCGCGCTGAAACAGCATCCGGGCCGCGGCGGCTGAAAGCGCTGCGGCTGCATTGTCTGATGGAAATCCTCTACGCGTCCGGCCTGCGGGTCAGTGAGCTCGTCTCTCTGCCGCGCCGCGCGTTCAGACAGGGTGAAAGGGTCGTTCTGGTGCGCGGGAAGGGCGGGCGCGAGCGTGTCGTTCCGCTGACCGACAAAGCGATCGCCGCTCACAACGCCTATGCCGTCGCGCTCGCTGAGGCCGGCGGGCGGGCCGCGGCGTCCAACTGGCTGTTCCCCTCGCGCGCCCGGCAGGGATATCTGACGCGCCAGCGCTTCACGCAGGAGCTCAAGGACCTCGCGCGCGATGCGGGGCTCGACCCCAAGTCGGTTTCACCGCACGTGCTGCGGCACGCCTTTGCCAGCCATTTGCTCGAGCGCGGCGCCGATCTGAAATCAGTCCAGCAGCTATTGGGCCATGCCGACATTTCAACCACGCAAATCTATACGCACGTGCTCGAGGAGAGATTGCGCACGCTGGTGAAACAGCATCATCCGCTGGCGCGCGAGGGAAGCCGCCGCTAATTGTCGCGGGGCTCGAATGTTGTGCAAATTTGCGATAACCACACCCGCATTGTCTTGTCACGGAAGTGCCGCAATCGGATTATGACTACCGTTTGCGATTGGCGTACCTATATTGACTGGTACGAGTTAAGAGGCTGAAAAGTGGATATCATGCGTACATATCTCGATTTCGAGAAGACCATCGCCGAGATCGAAAACAAGGTTGCGGAACTGCGTGCGCTCACCGGTGAAGGGGAGAGCGTCTCGATTTCAGACGAAATCGCGCGCCTTGAGGCCAAGGCGCATGATGCCCTTGAGTCCACCTATTCGAAACTCGATCCCTGGCAAAAAACGCAAGTCGCACGCCATCCCCAGCGCCCCCATTGCATGGACTACGTCGACTCGCTGCTCGAAGAATTCACGCCGCTCGCCGGCGACCGCTACTTTGCGGAAGATCATGCCCTTGTCGGCGGACTTGGACGGTTCCGTGGACGACCTGTCGTGGTTATCGGTCAGGAGAAGGGATCCGACACCGAGAGCAGGTTGAAGCACAATTTCGGAATGGCCCGGCCGGAAGGGTATCGAAAAGCCATCCGCCTCATGGAACTGGCGGACCGGTTCAACCTGCCGGTGATCTCCCTGGTGGATACCGCCGGCGCCTATCCCGGCATCGGAGCCGAGGAACGCGGACAGGCAGAGGCCATCGCGCGGTCGATCGAATGCTGCCTGAACCTGAAGGTGCCGCTTGTGGCGGCGGTGATCGGGGAAGGTGGTTCGGGCGGGGCCGTCGCCATCGCCACCGCCGACAGGGTGATCATGCTGGAGCACTCGATCTACACCGTGGCATCGCCGGAAGCGGCCGCGTCGATCCTGTGGCATGACTCGGCACGCGCCCAGGATGCGGCGAAGAACATGAAAATCACGGCGCAGGATCTCAATGAGTTCGGCGTCATCGACGATATCGTGCCGGAACCGATCGGCGGTGCGCATCGCGACCCGAAGCGCATGATTGCGGACTTGGGGGATTCACTGGCGTCGGCGCTTTCGGAGTTCGATGGCCTGACCGGCGAGGAAGTGCGGGCCGCGCGGCGCCGCAAGTATCTCGATATCGGCGAGAACCTCTAAAGCCTTTTCGATCAGACCTGAATCAATTCTGTTTCTCAGGCAGAATTCCGTGTATCGCCGGTTCGCGTGCGTGATCGGCGCGTTACGTCTCATTGACGTCAACTTTTCGGCCACATAACCATCGCAAGGATGGCGACAACGCCAATTGTGCAGGATCGGCCTTTGGCCTGACGGAGAGCCTCACATGAGCAAGAGCGACGCGATCGACCGGCCCGACATATCGATTTCCGGGGACACCAAGAAGAGCAGGTGGCAACGGTTTTTTCTTTATCCGACGGTCGCAGGAGCGCTGATCGGAGCCGTGCCGACCGGGCTCGACTACTACAAGGCTTTCGTTCACGACATCGACTTTCAGGACGTAAGGCACGCGGAAGAGCAGAGGCGCTTGTGGGTGAAGAATTTCGCCTGCGCGCAGGATATTTCCTATCAGCAGGTCAAAACCGAGAAGGAAATCCTTGTCCAGGTCGGGGCTTGCGCCAACGGCGACGTGCTGATCGAGGTCGTTCCGCCGAAGGGCAACCGCGTTCTGGAGTGGATATCGCTGGAGCGCCTGCAGACGGCGTCCGCGGTCTCGGGCCTTTCCTTCATCGGCCGCGCCAATGCGGCGATTGCGTCACGCGCGCCGGAAGCGCGGCAGAACCGGACGGGACGCCTAGTCGCCCAGGGGAACACGAGCATCAAGTGCCAGAAAATGCACGGCCAGACCAAAATCATCCGGATCGTGCAGGAAGGCAGCAAGTGCTTTCGCGAGGAAATCTCGGTGATGAAAGGGGCCGTGTTGAGCCGCAAACCGGTGTCTTGCTCGGCGTCATGCGGCTGATCGCCTCAGCCGAATTGGTCCGTGCATGTCTGTCGCGCCGACGGAATCCCCGATTCCCCGAACCGAAACGGTGGAAAGCGTGTGGATTGCACGCGCGAATCGACGCGAAATCCTGTTAACCTTGCCCCGGAAATGACCAGATTTTGGCCAAATCTGGCCGTTGCGCTCACTATAATTTGGGTTGCATGTGAGTCGGGTTGGGCCTCACAAAACGTTTCGCGTTACGGTAACTTCGTATTAACCTGTGCTATTGGATGGTAGCTGCGTGCTGTAAGGGGCACTACGTATGGATCTATCCATTAAACGATCAGTCCTGATCGCGACGGCGGCGGTCGGCGTGACACTTGCTGGATGCAGCCAGGTTGTCCCACCGCATCTCAAACCGATTCCGCCGGAAGCGAAAGCCTTGCTCGCGCAAAAGAACATGCGTGAGGACGCTCCTATTTTCGTCCGGATTTTCAAGGAAGAGAACGAGCTTGAGATCTGGAAGGCCAAGGACGATGGCCGCTTCCACCATTTCAAGACCTATCCGATCTGCAGCTGGTCCGGAAAGCTCGGTCCGAAAAAGAAACAGGGTGACAAGCAGGCGCCGGAAGGCTTCTACAGGGTCTCCGCCCGGCAGATGAACCCCAACAGCGCGTTTCACCTGTCGTTCAACCTCGGTTACCCGAACGCCTTCGATAAATCCCACAAACGCACCGGCAACTATCTGATGGTCCACGGAGACTGCAAGTCGGCCGGTTGTTATGCGATGACGGATGCGCTGATGGAGGAAATCTACGCGTTCGCGCGTGAGGCCTTTGCCGGCGGCCAGAAGGCATTCGATGTTCACGCCTATCCGTTCCGCATGACCCCTGAGAACATGCGACGGCACAGCAAGAACAAGCACTATGCGTTCTGGCGCAACAATCTCTATCAGGGATACAACGACTTCAAGCGGACGAAACTGCCGCCGACGGTGGACGTCTGCGAACGTCGTTATCTGGTGAATGTCAGCTTCACGAACGGACAGAAGCCGGACGATCCCGCGGCGGCATGCCCGACCTACCAGCGTCTGCCGGTCGAGCAGATTCCGCGTCCGCCGATGTTCCAGGAAGCGAAGCGCAAGGCGCCCATGTCGACCGCTCCGCAGGAGCAGGTTTCATCTTCACCGACACCAGGTGCTGAAGCGTCTCTGACGAGCGGGTCCACCTTCGGATTTGCGCCACCAAAACCCTCGGTTGCCGGTTTCGCGTTCCGACTCAATTCGACGCTCAGCCGCTAAATCCAACTCAGACTTAGACAGCGGTCTTGAACTGCGGCCGTTTCAGGGCGCGTGATACAACCGCGTGCGTCGCGAACACAGGGGTCCAGATGACAGAACCAGTGATCCAACAGGACAGGCTTCGGCTCGGCCTGTTCCTGCTGAGAATTTCGACCGGGATCTTCTTCCTGCTCTGGTCGATCGACAAATTTGCCAACAGCGCGCATACGATCCGTGTGTTCGGGAAGTTCTACGGCATGGACATCTCGAGTGAGGTTTCGTTCGCGCTGGGTGCCGTTCAACTGTTGATTGTCCTTGCCTTCATGGCGGGCCTGTTCCGGCCGTGGACAATCCTGGCGTTGCTCGCCATGCACACGGTTTCGGTCGGCTCCACGTGGTCCCACCTGATCTCACCCTTCGCCGACGGGCCGGGGCTGGTGTTCTGGGCGGGTGTCCCGGTCTGGTTCGGACTGCTGTTGCTCTACCTGGTGCGCGACGCCGACACCATGGGAACGATCAGGCTCGGCCGCTAGAACGGCCAGACGATCAGCAGCATCGGCACGGAGACCGCGATGACGATGATCTCCAGCGGCAATCCCATGCGCCAGTAGTCACCGAATTTGTAGCCGCCCGGACCCATGATCAGCGTGTTGTTCTTGTGGCCGATCGGGGTCAGGAACGCGCATGAGGCGGCGATGGCGACCGCCATCAGGAACGGATCCGGACTGACATTGAGGCGCTCCGCGATCGTCACCGCAACCGGCGCCGCGATCAGTGCCGTTGCCGTGTTGTTGAGCACATCGGACAGGGTCATCGTCACAACCATCAGGATCAGAAGGACGATGGCGGGCGACGCGCCGCTCGACAGCGACACGATCGCGTCCGCGATCAGGGCCGTTCCGCCGGTCTCCTGAAGCGCGTTGCCGATCGGAATGAGGGAGGCGAGCAGGACGATGACCGGCCACTCAATGGTCGTGTAAATGTCGCGGATGGGAACGATGTTGAGCAGCGTCATCAGCACACATGTGCCGGCGAGCGCGATTGGCAGATAAACGAGCTCAAAGCTGGCGAGCGCGATTGCAAGGGCGAAGATGCCGACCGCAAGCCACGCCGTGCGTCGCTTTATGACCTGCAACCCGCGCTCCGCCAGCGGCAGGGCGCCGAGCCACTCGGTCACGTCGGCAAGCCGCTCGACGGAGCCATACAACAGCAGGATGTCGCCGGGTAGAATCTCGAGCCGACGGACCCGTTCACGGAACTTCTTTCCCTGGCGCGACACGCCCAGGAGCGTGACCCCGTGCCGGTAAAGCAGCCGGACGTCATGCGCCGAACGCCGGGCGATCCGGGAGTTCTCGGGAACGACGACCTCGATCAGACCGGTATCGGCGGTCCTGACAAGCCCGTCGTGTTTCTCCTGTCCGACATACTCAAGCTCGAGCGCCCCAACGAGTTCCTCAAGCGCGCCCGGATCGGCTTCGACGACGAAGGTGTCGCCCTGGCGAACGGTCTCGCGGCGCGCCTGGCCCGGCAGGCGTTTTCCCCTGCGGATGAGACCGAGCACGGCCGCGCCCGCCTCGTCGACGACCGCGTCCAGGTCGCGCACCCGCTTGCCGATCGTGGAGGACCCCTTCTTGACGCGCACTTCCGAGATGTACTCGTCAATGTCAAACAGCTCCGCGGGCGTGTCCTGCTCGCCGCGGGCCGCCGGGATCAGCCGCCAGCCGATGAGCGCCACGAAAAGGACGCCCGCCGTCGCGGCGACGATGCCGACGGGAGCGAAATCGAACATCTTGAACGACGCGCCGAGCTCCTGTTCGCGAAAGCTGGCGATGATGATATTGGGCGGCGTCCCGATCAGCGTGACAAGACCGCCGAGAATCGTGGCGAACGACAGGGGCATCAGCGTGAGCGCCGGGGATCGTTCCGCCTTGGCGGCGGCCTGCAGATCGACGGGCATGAGCAATGCCAGCGCTCCGACATTGTTCATGACCGCGGACAGTGCGGCGCCGACGCCCGACATGATGCCGATATGCGCGGAGATCGACCGGGTACTGTCGATCACATGGCGCGCGACGACCTCGATGGCGCCGGAATTCACCAGGCCACGGCTGACGACAAGCACCAGAGCGATGATGATGACCGCGGGATGCCCGAAACCGGCGAAGGCTTCCTGTTGTTCGACGACCCCGAGGACAACGGCAATGACCAGAGCCGCGAAAGCGACCACGTCATAGCGGATGCGCCCCCAAAGCAGCAGCGCGAACACCACTGCGAGCAGCGCAAACAGAGTGATCTGATCGGTCGTCATGCGTGCACTCCGTCCGTGAAACGCGCTTTCGAATAGCCGCAACCGCGGCGCCGATCCAGCCTTTCGGCGCGCCTGCTGCGAGCCGCTGGTGGATACCGCGGCTATCCGTCCGCTGCATGCGAAACGCTATATGGGGGGCAAACTAGAACTTGCCGTGACAGTGCTTGTATTTCTTGCCGGAACCGCAGGGACAGGGGGCATTGCGCGGAACCTTGCCCCACGTGCTCGGATCGTTCGGATCCAGGGCAACGCCCGGCCGCTGATTGCGAACCGGTTGCGGCGCAAGGGCCGTGTCGCCGCCGGGCTCCATCCCCCAGCCGCCGGCGGCTTCGGCAAATTCATCCTCTCCCGTGAGCGGGGAGATGTGATGCGCCTCCATCTCCGGCAATTCGCCCATTTCGAGCAGTTCCGCCTGTTCCTCGGGCACGGGGCGGACATGCGCGAGCTGGCCGGTGACCGCCTGGCGAAGTTCGCCCAAGAGGCCTTCGAAAAGCGTGAAGCCTTCGGTCTTGTATTCGTTGAGCGGGTCGCGCTGCCCATAGCCGCGCAGGCCGATCACCTGCCGCAGGTGTTCCAGCGTGACGAGGTGTTCGCGCCACAGATGGTCCAGCGTCTGAAGGAGAACCGCCTTCTCGACCTGGCGCATGGTCTCCGGGCCGAACTGCGCTTCGATTTTCTCCGCCGCCTTGTCGGTTTCCGCCATCAGGCGTTCGCGGATCTCTTCATCCGCAATGCCTTCTTCGGCGGCCCATTCCTTGATCGGCAGTTTGAGATCGAAGGTCTCCTGGACGGCTTCAGCGAGGCCGTCGACGTTCCACTGTTCGGCGTATGCCTTCTCGGGAATGAACCGCGTCACAAAGCCGTCCACCACTTCGTGCCGCATATCCGTAATCGTATCCTCGACGTCCGCATCCTCCATCAGGTCGAGCCGCTGCTCGAAGATGACCTTGCGCTGGTCGTTCATGACGTCGTCGAACTTGAGAATGTGCTTGCGGGCGTCGAAGTTGCGCGCCTCGACCTTCTGCTGCGCCTTTTCCAGCGCCTTGTTGATCCAGGGATGGACGATGGCTTCGCCCTCCTGAAGGCCGAGCTTCTGCAACATTCCGTCCATGCGGTCGGAGCCGAAAATGCGCATCAAATCGTCGTCGAGCGAGAGGAAGAACCGCGAATGCCCCGGATCGCCCTGCCGGCCGGACCGGCCGCGAAGCTGGTTGTCGATGCGCCGGCTTTCGTGGCGCTCGGTGCCGATGACATAGAGCCCGCCCGCGTCGAGGGCGATCTGCTTCTTCTTCTGGACGTCGTCGTCGATCTTCGCGCGTTGGGCATCGATCTGCTTCTGCGTCGGCGTCTTGCCCTTGGACTGCTGATCCGTCTTCCAGTTGTCAATGAGCATGTCCAGATTGCCGCCAAGCTGAATGTCGGTGCCGCGTCCCGCCATATTGGTCGCGATCGTCACCGCACCCGGCACGCCCGCCTGCGCGATAATGTGCGCTTCCTGCTCGTGATAGCGCGCATTGAGGACCTGGAAGTCCTTGATCTTCTCCTTCCTCAGGAGGGCGGCAAGATGCTCGGATTTCTCGATCGAGGTGGTGCCGACCAGAACGGGCTGTTTGCGTTTCTGGCAATCCTTGATGAGCTCGATGATTGCCCGGTACTTCTCGTCTGCGGACCGGTAGACCTCGTCATGATCGTCGATTCTGACCATGTCCCTGTTGGTCGGGATTTCGATGACATCGAGCCCGTAAATGTCCATGAACTCGTCGGCCTCGGTCGCCGCGGTACCGGTCATGCCCGCGAGCTTCTCATAGAGGCGGAAGTAGTTCTGGAAGGTGATCGACGCCATGGTCTGGTTTTCAGGCTGGATCGTGACGTGTTCCTTCGCCTCGAGGGCCTGGTGCAATCCTTCCGAATAGCGGCGGCCCTCCATCATGCGGCCGGTGAACTCGTCAATGATCACCACCTGATCGTTTTTGACGATGTAGTCGCGGTCGCGAAGGAAGAGCTTGTGTGCCCGCAGCGCCTGGTTCACGTGATGCACGACCGTGACGTTCTCCACGTCGTAAAGGGAGTCGCCCTTCAGCAGATCGTTCTCGGCGAGGAGCTTCTCGACGTGCTCGTTGCCCTCTTCCGTCAGGGTGACGGTCTTCATCTTCTCGTCGATCTCGTAGTCTTCCTCGACGAGTTTCGGAATGAAGGTATCGATCGTGTTGTAGAGATCGGACCGGTCTTCGATCGGCCCTGAGATGATCAGTGGCGTGCGCGCCTCATCGACAAGGATCGAATCCACCTCGTCGACGATCGCGAAGACATGCCCGCGCTGCACCATCTCGTCGGTGCTGTATTTCATGTTGTCGCGCAGATAGTCGAAGCCGAATTCGTTGTTGGTGCCGTAGGTGACGTCACAGGCATATTGATCCTTACGCTCCTCGTCGCTCAGCTCATGAAGAATGCAGCCGACGGAAAGCCCGAGGAACTCGTAAATCTGGCCCATCCAGGCGGCGTCGCGTCTGGCGAGATAGTCGTTCACCGTGACAACGTGGACACCCTTGCCCGCGAGGGCATTGAGGTAGACGGCCAGGGTGGCGACCAGGGTCTTGCCTTCGCCGGTCTTCATCTCGGCGATCTTGCCCTGGTGCAAAACCATGCCACCCATGAGCTGCACGTCGAAATGGCGCTGGCCGAGCGTGCGCTTGGCGCCCTCGCGGACCGTCGCGAAGGCGGGAATGAGCAACTCGTCGAGGGATGCACCGTCCGCGACCTGTTTGCGGAATTCGTCCGTGCGCGCCTTCAGGTCCTCGTCGGACAGCTTTTCAAGCTCGTCCTCCAGAGCATTGATGGCGGCGATGTTGGCGTCGTAGGACTTCAGCTTGCGTTCGTTCGAGGACCCGAACACCTTGCTGGCAATTGCGCCAAGTGAAACCATGTGAATTCCTTCAGTCTTCTACTGTCACGGCCGTTTCGGCCATTTTCCATGCGCCGGCCATATTTTCCGGGCAATACATAACAAATTTATGCCGGACAAGTCCGCTCATGTTGCAAATCAACATGCTCCGTCTCGTTCGGGAATTCATGCGGACCGCCCGAATGATACGAATTTGTAAGTACCGGACGGTCTGACTGAGAGATAAGAAGGCCCTAACTCCTTGTCAACGCGGCGAATGGGGTCAGTTTGGTTCCAGAGCAATTTGCCGTGATCGGGAGCAAACGCAGCTTGGCTTTAATGCTCGGCAAACGCTATGAAGTCGTGAAACAGAACCCGATTGCCTGGAGACACCTTTGAATTGCGGCTATTTGGTGACTCCGCGCAGGGCATCAGCAACAAAGGATCATTACAGTGAAACCTCTTAAGATAATGACAGCTGCGGCTGGCATCACACTGCTGCTGACCGGCGCGGCATTCGCTGACAGCAAGGTGGTTGCCAAGGTCAACGGTGTCGAGATCACGGAACAGGACCTTGAGTTTGCCCGCGCCGAAGTTGGCGATCAGCTTGCCAACATTCCGGCGAAGGACCGCCGCCGCGACCTCGTTCTTTACCTGATCGAGAACCAGCTTCTCGCCGGGGCGGCCAAAAAGGAAAAACTGAACGAGGGGCCGAAATCAGAGGCGCTGATGAAGTACTATGAGCGCCGGGCGCTGCACGACGCGTACTTCAACCAGATGATCCGCGCCGCAGTCACCGACGAAGACCTCAAGAAGATCTACGACGAGCAGGTCGCGAAGATCAAACCGCAGACCGAGTATCGGGCGCGCCACATCCTGGTGAAGAACGAGGACGACGCCAAGGACATCATCAAGCGTCTCGACGGCGGGTCGGACTTTGCCGAACTTGCAAAGGAAAAGTCGACCGGACCCAGCGGCGCGCAGGGCGGAGACCTCGGCTATTTCACCAAGGGCCGGATGGTGCCCGAGTTCGAAGAGGCTGTGATCAAGCTCAAAAAGGGCGACGTCTCGGAACCCGTCAAAACGCAATTCGGATGGCACGTCATCAAGCTCGAGGATGTCCGCGACAGCAAGCCGCCGGCGTTCGAGGACGTGAAGGACGGCATGAAGTCCGGCCTCGTGCGTCAGAAAGCCGTCGAGATCATCGGCGGTCTGCGTCAGGCCGCGGAGATTGACATCGTCGACGAAGACGTGAAAAAGGCCATCGAAGACGCCCAGAAGCGGGGCAGCTTCGCGCAATAGGGCTCTCGTTCCGATTGCCGCTGCCCGCAACCGGGGCAGCAGCGCCGGCGTCAGCCGGCGCCGGAACGGGGTCCTCAGATGTCAATATCGCCTTTCGCGCCGAAAACCCTTCCCACCCTGCCGCCGATCGACGGTGTGCGTATTGCCGCATGCGAAGCCGGCATACGCTACAAGGATCGTAAGGATCTGACACTGGCGACGTTCTCGCCCGAAACGGTTGTGGGCGGTGTCTTCACGCGTTCGAAGACAGCGGCCGCACCCGTCGGATGGTGCAGGGAACGCCTGGCGGACGGCATTGCGCGCGCACTCGTGGTGAACGCGGGAAACGCCAATGCGTTCACCGGCATGAAGGGCCGCGATGCCGTGGATGTGACAGCGCGTTGCGCGGCGGAGGCGGTGAATTGCGCAGCTGACGAGGTGTTCATCGCGTCGACCGGCGTGATCGGTGAAGCGCTCGATCCGGAGAAATTCGACGACAAGCTGCGCTGGCTCGCCGAAAACCTGGAGCCGGCCGCCTGGGAGGACGCGGCCCGGGCGATCATGACCACGGACACCTTTCCCAAGCTCGCGACGCGCAGCGTCGAAATCGACGGACAGACCGTGAGTGTCAACGGTATAGCCAAGGGGTCGGGCATGATCGCTCCGGACATGGCGACGATGCTGGCCTTTGTGTTCACCGATGCGCCGCTCACGCGCCAGTCGGCTCAGGCGATGTGTGAAAGAGGCGCGGATGAAACCTTCAACGCCATCACCGTTGATGGCGACACGTCCACCAACGACACCGTCCTGCTGTTTGCCACGGGTGCCGCGCGGCAGCGCGGCGTCGGTGAATTGCCGGTTGCGGACGATGCCCGCGGCGGGCTCATTGCCGGCGCCATCGAGGACGTGTTGCGTGATCTTGCCCATCAGGTCGTCATGGACGGGGAAGGCGCGAGCAAGTTCATTGCGATTGCCGTCGAAGGTGCCGAGAGCCGCGAGGCGGCGCGCCGCATCGGCCTGTCGATCGCGAATTCACCATTGGTCAAAACGGCCTTCGCGGGGGAAGACCCGAATTGGGGGCGGATCGTCATGGCCGTGGGTAAATCGGGCGAAGCCGCGGACAGGGACCGGCTCTCGATCTGGTTCGGTGACATACGCGTGGCATCAGGCGGCGAAGTCGACCCGGACTATGTTGAAGCCGATGCGGCGGCCTACATGAAACGCCCGAGACTCGAAGTGCGTGTGGACGTCGGAACAGGCGACGCATCGGCCACGGTGTGGACCTGCGATCTGACTTCGCAGTACATCGCCATCAACGCGGATTATCGCAGCTAAACGGGTCTCGGACTGGCGGTGTGGTGTATTGCGTTCACCTCTTCTAAACCTTGCCGACAGTTAGAGGCAGCACGCTAGGCGGGTTTTAACGCTGATTGTGCAACCTAAGAGAGCTACGGTGTCGAATAAGATTAAGCTTGTCGTTGCCTGCGCCCTTGTCGATGAGGACAACCGTGTGCTGATCGCAAAGCGGCCCGCTGACCGGCATATGGGTGGTTTGTGGGAGTTTCCGGGCGGCAAGGTCGATGCGGACGAGTTGCCGGAAGACGCGTTGATACGTGAACTGTTTGAGGAGCTGGGAATTGACGTTACCCGGAGCTGTCTCGCTCCGCTCACATTCGCAAGCCACGGATATGAGGGGTTTCATCTCCTTATGCCGCTTTATGTCTGTCGGATCTGGGATGGTGACGTCGAGCCGAAAGAAGGGCAGGAGCTGGCCTGGGTTCGCCCGATCCGGCTGAATGAATATGACATGCCGCCCGCGGATGAGCCGTTGAAAGCGGTGTTGAGAGATTTTCTTTAGGCCAGAACGGCTTTGTGACGGACAGGAGGTCGCCACATGAGGAACGGTTTTCAAGGCAGGTTTCAGCCGGTTGTGACCTTGCGCATGCTTGCCCGGAACGACGAGGGCGCGACCGCGATCGAATACGCGCTCATCGCGGGCGGGATCGGCCTGGCGATCGTCGCGATCGTTCCGGCAGTCGGCGCGACGTTGTCGGAAGGGTTCGGCATCATGGCCGGCCTGTTCTAGTCCCGGATCTTCACTTTCGCCGGCCCTTGGCCGGATTGGCCTTTTCTCCAGCAGATATCTCCGACGTGTTCAGGGCATCCGCGAGCCGCGTTGTCGCGGTTCCCGGCCGCAGCGGCTTCGGCTGTGAGGCATCGGGTGCCCAACCGGTCATGTGGATAATTTCGAAGGTGGCGACGATCCGGCCTTTCGGATCAGATGCGGTCTGCGAGTAAATCTCGGCGGCGCGCAGGAGCACGGCGCGTTTGAGCGGTCGGCGCAACCGCTCGGTCAGGACATTGCTGGCGCCCATCGCCCTGATGTCCTTCATCAGCTCGAACATGGTCGGATAGGTGACTTCCACGTGGTCGGTGTCGGTGACCGGCAGGGCAAAACCGGCTCGTTGAAGCAACGCGCCCAGATCGCGAACATCCGCAAACGGCGCCACGCGCGGGCTCACGCCGCCGTCGATCTCCTCTTCCGCCCGGGCAAGCGACATGCGCAACTCATGAAGCGTCTGGCCGCCGAGAACGGCTGCGAGAAACAGGCCGTCCGGCTTGAGTGCCCTTCGGATCTGTATGAGTGCGCCGGGCAGGTCGTTGACATGCTGGAGCGTGAGGGCCGAGACCGCGAGATCGAGACTTGCCTCCGCGAACGGGAGAAACTCCTCGTCGCACACGATCCGTGGTTCGGGGCATTGCGCAACGACCGCCTCGCAAAGGTCGGTGCTCACGAGTGCTCCAACCCGCTGGTCGGCCATCAACGCCTCGCTCAAGACACCATGATGCGATCCGAGGTTGAGGACGATCGGAAAATCGCGCAGGACCGATTGCAAGCGGATCATCATGTCCTCGGTTGCGCGGCGCAGAAGAAAGTCCGCCGATCCCAGTTCGGACGCGAAGCGCGCGCGCCGGGCCATGAGGAGCTTTCGGTCGAATATCACCTGAAGGCTGTCGGCCATGTCCTTCGTACTCTCGGTTTTACAGCCGCGGGGTGCTCACTGGCGTGCCGCGGCGCGAGCGCCTATCATATCAACTCGCTTGCGTTTCCGTGAGCATCACACCGATCGGCACATTGGTGACAGGCGAATGAACGGCGAAACGACTCAGATGCCGGCTCAGGGCCGGGCCGCCTTTGCAGCATGGTCTGCCATGGCATTGCTCCGCAGCGTGGCGCACAAGATGGCCGATGTGGTGCTGCCGCCGCTCTGCCTGGCGTGCCGCGCGCCCGTACAGGGCCACGGCGGCGTCTGCGCGGCGTGCTGGCGTGAGATAGATTTCATCGAAGACCCGCGATGCGACCGGCTCGGAATTCCGCTGCCCTTCCCGACGGGGGACAGAATCGTGTCCGCCGCCGCCCTCGCGGAGCCGCCGCGGTACGGAAGGGCGCGCGCCGTCGCCCGCTATGACGGAACACTGCGCAAGCTGGTTCACGGACTGAAATACCGGGACCGGCACGAGGGCATCGAACTGTTTGCCCGCTGGATGGTTCATTCCGGCGCGGACATCCTGCGTGATGCCGATATGCTTGTTCCGGTGCCCCTGGCCCGGATGCGCTTGTGGCAACGCCGCTTCAATCAGGCGGGGCTTCTTGCGTCCGCGATCGCCCGCGTCACGGGTGTTCCCGATGCGCCTTTCGTCCTGCGCCGGACGCGCCGCACCGCCACTCAGGTCGGCCTTTCCGTCGAGCAACGCAGGCGCAACGTGGCCGGCGCGTTCGACGTGGCCGAACACGGGCACACCGATATTGCCGGGAAGAACCTCGTGCTTGTCGACGACGTGATCACGACTGGCGCGACAGCGAATGCATGCGCACGGGCGTTGTTGCGCGCCGACGCGGCCCGAGTCGATGTCCTGGCACTTGGGCGGGTCGTCGATCCGTTGACGCCACGGCTCTAGCGCAGTATCGCCTGAATTGAGAACACGAGACACAGACAATCCATGAGCACAGATCCTCTGAAATTCCGTGCCGCGCTGGTGCAGTTGCGTAGCGAAAGCGTGGTTGAAACCAATCTCGAAGCGGCTGAGTCCGGCATCCGTGCGGCGGCGGAGGGCGGGGCCGACTATGTGCAGACGCCTGAAAATACGTCGCTCATGGTCTTGAAGACGCGCGAGCTCTTCGAGAAGGTCCTGCCGGAAGAGGGCAATCCGGCGGTTATGCGGTTTTCGGCGCTGGCCAGGGAGCTGGGGATCTGGCTTCACATCGGGTCCATTGCGATCAGGCTCTCGGACACGAAGGTCGCCAACCGGTCCTTCCTGTATACGCCGCGGGGCGAGATCGCGGCGCGCTACGACAAAATTCATATGTTCGATGTCGACCTCCCGAACGGAGAATCATACCGCGAGTCCAAGAATTACCAGCCGGGCCATCGCGCGGTGATGGCCGAGCTGCCGTGTGGCGAGCTGGGCCTGACGACCTGTTATGACCTGCGCTTTCCGGTGCTCTACCGGACCCTGGCGCAGGCCGGCGCACAGTTCATCACCGTTCCGTCCGCCTTCACCAAACAGACCGGCGAGGCGCACTGGCACGTACTGCTGCGGGCGCGGGCGATCGAAAACGGTGTTTTCATCCTGGCGGCCGCGCAGGGCGGTGAGCACGATATGGGGCGTGCGACCTATGGACACTCCCTGATCGTTTCTCCCTGGGGTGAGGTTCTCGCCGAGGCGGGAACGGACCCGGAAGTCATCTTTGCCGAGATCGATCCGGCTCAGGTCGCCAAGGCACGCGCGCGCATTCCCTCGCTGACCCATGACCGTATTTTCGAACCACCGCAGATCGCCGAGATCGTTCCGGTGAAGGAGGCGTCATGATCCGCTATCAGCTCATCTGCGCGCGCCACCACGAGTTCGAAGGCTGGTTTCGAAATTCGGCGGCTTTCGACGATCAGGCCGAGCGCGGGCTGGTGACGTGTCCGAGCTGCGGGTCGAACAAGGTCACAAAGGCACTGATGTCCCCTGGTATCGCGCGTGGCGGTGCGTCCGGAACGGACCCGGGCGAGTTTGTCGAGGCGCTGCGCGAGGCGCGGGCCGATCTTCTGACCGCATCGGAGAACGTGGGTGACAAGTTTGCCGAGGAGGCCCGCAAGATACATCGCGAAGAGGTGGAGCCGCGCAGCATTTACGGGAGCGCCACGGCGGATGAGGCCAGCTCCCTGCGGGACGAGGGGGTGGACTTTTATCCCCTGCCGGTCTTGCCGGAAGACCACAACTAGCGCAGGCGGCGGGAGCGCACGATGACTGATAACAAGAACGAAACCCTCCTGTTTTTCCCAACCGTCGTGCGGGAGATCCAGATCGCCGACGCCGGGAAACTCAACGAGACGATTGACATCGGGATCGAGCGTATCCGCTCGACCGAACCGAATTCCCTGCCGGCGACGTGGAGCTGTGACCTCTACACCACCATCGGCAGTCCGACGACCCTTCTGCAGCACAAGGAATTCGAGCCTTTGCGCGAGGTCATTCTGCGCGAGGCGAACGATTTTGCGAATGCGCTCGAACTGGAAATCGACCGTTTTCCGCTCAAGTTTACCGAGTGCTGGCTCAACATATACGGCGAGGGCCATGCCCAGGAAGTCCATCACCACTCCAACGCGGTGATCAGCGGCATCTACTACGCCAAGGCGCCCGCCGGCAGCGGCGATTTGCTCATCCATTCGCCTTACATGGACATCATGCTCGACCCGCCGACGCGCAAGTCCAACGGCCTGAACGTCAAGGTCATGCCGGTCACGCCGAAGGAAGGCAAGATGATCCTGTTTCAGAGCTTCGTGAAACACTCGGTCAAGCCGACGCGCGGCAAGGCGGAGCGCATATCGATCGCCTTCAACCTCACGATGTGAGGGGCGGTTGCGCGATCACGCGGGCCGCGACGCGGCCATCAGGTAATTGACGTCGGTATCCGAAGACAGGCGCCAGGAATCCGCCAGAGGATCGAACACCAGTCCTTTTCGCGATACCTCCTGCAGTCCGGCCTGCTGACAGGCGCTCACAAGTTCGGAAGGCGTCACGAACCGGTCCCAGCGATGTGTGCCGACGGGCAACCAACGCAAGACGTACTCCGCGCCGACAATGGCCAGCCCATAGGACTTGAGCGTGCGGTTGATGGTTGAGAGCAGCATGATGCCGCCGGGGCGCACGAGTTCGGCCGTGACCTTTAGAAACTCCGGTACATCGGGCACGTGCTCCACGACCTCGAGTGCGAGAACCGCATCGAATTGAGCACCCGCCGCCGCGAGGCTTTCCGCACGGTCGGCGCGGTAGTCGATATCAAGTCCCTGGGCCTGGGCATGCGTGCGCGCCGCATGGATGCTGTCCTCCGCCGGGTCGAGGCCGGTGACCGTCGCGCCGAGCCGCGCCAGGGGCTCGCAAATGAGACCGCCGCCGCAGCCGATATCCACCATCTTCAACCCGTCGAACGGTTTCAGGTCCCGTTCATTGCGCCCGAAATGCCAACACAACTGGTCACGGATGAATGTGAGCCTGGCCGGATTGAGCGCGTGCAATGGCCGGAACTTCCCGTTCGGGTCCCACCACTCGTCTGCCATCGCGGCAAAACGCGCAACCTCCCGCTCATCGAGAGTGCGCTGCCCTGCGGCGGGCGGGTTTGGCTCAAGGAGCTCCGACATGCGCCCATTGGGGGTGCGCGCGGGCGCAATTGTCAAGCGTGCTTCGCGTTTGTTGCAGGTCGCAGGCTAAGCGACTAAGAATACGCGCGATTTGCACGCGGGCCGGATTACCGGCCATCGCCACGACCTGTGGCAATGAGGGAAATCGTTGCGCGTGCGTCAGATTGAACGGGATCAGCCATGGCCCTTCTTGTGCTGAAGTTTGGTGGGACGTCGGTGGCGGACCTGGAGCGCATTCGCGCCGCCGCCGCGCACATCAAGCGCGAGATCGACGCCGGCAATCAGTGCGCCGTCGTGGTGTCGGCCATGGGCGACCAGACCGACATGCTCGTGTCCTGGACGCGCGAGGCCGCGGCCCTCCATGATGCGCGCGAATACGACGTGGTGGTCTCGACGGGCGAACAGGTCACCTGCGGACTGCTTTCGATCATTCTCCAGAACATGGGTGTGCCGGCCCGTTCCTGGCTCGGCTGGCAGCTTCCCATTCGTACCGACGGCGCACATGGCGCCGCGCGCATTCTCGACATCGAGACCGACCGGCTCAAATCCCGCCTGAAGAACGGCGAGGTTGCCGTCGTCCCCGGTTTCCAGGGGCTGAGCGCGGATGGCCGTATCACGACGCTCGGACGGGGCGGTTCCGACACGAGCGCCGTGGCGCTCGCAGCCGCGCTTGGCGCGGACCGGTGTGATATCTATACCGACGTGGATGGCATTTACACGGGCGATCCGCGCATCGTTCCGCATGCGCGCCGTCTTGACAAAATCTCGTACGAGGAGATGTTGGAAACGGCTTCGCTGGGCGCAAAAGTCTTGCAGACGCGGTCGGTTCAGCTCGCGATGGTTCACCAGGTCCGCCTCCTTGTGCGATCGAGTTTTGAGCCTGCCGATGCCGGGCACGACGGCGGCAGTCACACGGGGACACTGGTCTGCGACGAGGATGAGATAGTGGAACAGCAGGTTGTCAGCGGAATCGCCTACACCAAGGATGAGGCAAAGGTCACGCTCATCGGTGTCGAGGATAAACCGGGCGTTGCCGCTCGCGTTTTTGGTCCCCTCGCGGATGCGAATATCAACGTCGACATGATCGTTCAGAATGTCTCCGGCGACGGCAAGACAACCGACCTGACCTTCACCGTAAGCGACGCGGATCTGGACCGCGCGCTCGATGTGTTACAGAAGGTCAAGACAGATATTGCGTATGAGGATCTGCGCGGCTCGACCGAGATCGTCAAGGTTTCGGTGATCGGCATCGGCATGCGCAGCCATGCGGGCGTGGCGTCGCAGATGTTCGACGCTCTGGCAGACAAGGGCATCAACATTGAGGCGATCTCGACATCCGAGATCAAGATCAGCGTCTTGATCGACGCGGCATATGCCGAACTCGCTGTGCGAACGCTGCACTCGCTTTACGGCCTCGACAACGCCTGACATTGGAGCTCGGGCTACGCAGGGCGGGCACCCGGCATACGGGCGCCAGGCCCCGAATGCGGACAGCATCCGGCAGGATAAACAGAGACTGATTTCTGATGGCAGCAACGATTGGAGCACCACGCGTATTGCTCCGCCGCCTGCGCGAAACCATGGCGATCCAGGAAGGCGGCGAGGTCAAGCTCGCGCGCATCGTCGTGGACATCGCCGCCAACATGGTCGCCGAGGTCTGCTCGATTTACTTGCGCCGACGCGACGAGTCGATGGAGCTGGTTGCGACGGAAGGCCTGAACCCGGAGGCGGTACACAATACGCACCTCGCGCGTGGCGAGGGCCTGGTCGGTCTCGTTGCCTTGCGCGCGGAAGCGGTGAATCTTCCCGAGGCCCGGGACCATCCGTCGTTTTCATACCGGCCCGAAACAGGCGAGGAGATCTATCACTCCTTTCTCGGTGTCCCGATCCAGCGGCAGGGCCGGGTGATCGGCGTGCTGACCGTCCAGAATCGCACCCAGCGCAACTACGTTGAGGAAGAGGTCGAGGCGCTTCAGATCGTTGCGATGGTTCTGGCCGAGATGATCGCGTCCGATCAGCTTGGCCCCTCGCGGACGGGAAGCCGGTCCATCGGCCAGGTCGTGGCCGGCGTCCCTCTTTCCGACGGTATCGCGAACGGTCATGTGGTGCTGCACGTGCCGCGCGTGGCGGTCGATACGCTGATTGCCGACAATCCCGATCATGAAGCGCAACGCCTCTCCGAGGCCATCGACAAGCTTCGTTCGACGATAGACGACATGCTGTCCCGCGGCGACGTGGCCCGCGCCGGTGAGCACCGCGATGTGCTCGAGGCATACCGGATGTTCGCCCACGACCGGGGCTGGATCAGGCGCATGAACGAAGCGGTCGCGACCGGGCTGACGGCGGAAGCCGCGGTGGCCAAGGTGCAGAACGAAACGCGCGCGCGCGTGGTGAACCAGACGGCGCCGTTTCTGCGCGAGCGTTTCAACGACCTCAATGACTTGTCGAACCGGCTGCTGCGGATGCTCACCGGGCGGTCGACGGCTGTCGAGGATGAACTGCCCGACGACACGATACTCGTGGCCCACTCGATGGGGCCTGCGGAGCTGTTGGACTATGACCGCAACAAGGTCCGCGCCCTTGTTCTCGAGGAGGGCGGGCATGCAAGTCATGTCGCAATCGTTGCGCGCGCACTGAGTCTTCCCGCCGTTGGCCAGGCGGACGGGATTCTGAACAAGCTGGATTCTTCCGATCCGATCGTGGTCGATGCCGAAGCGGGCGAAGTCCACATCCGGCCGACGCCGGATGTGATCTCCGGCTACAAGGACAAGGAACGCCTGAAGGCCCAGCGCGAAGCGCGGTACGCCAAGATCAAGGAAAAGCCGGCGAAGACACGGGACGGCGTCGAAATCGAGCTTCTTATGAACGCAGGTCTGATGGTCGACCTGCCGCATCTGCATGAAACCGGTGCGGCCGGCATCGGACTGTTCAGGACCGAATTCCAGTTCATGATCGCATCAACGTTTCCGCGTCCCGATGAACAGCAGAGGATGTACGCCGAGGTCCTTGATGCGGTCGGTGACAAGCCCGTCGTGTTCCGCTCGCTCGATGTCGGCGGCGACAAGGTGCTGCCCTATCTGCGTTCGTCCCATGAAGAGAATCCTGCATTGGGTTGGCGCGCGATTCGCATGGCGCTGGACCGGCCGGCGCTCCTGCGGACGCAATTGCGGGCCTTGATGCGGGCGGCTCAGGGACGCGAGGTTCGCATCATGCTGCCGATGGTGTCGGATGTGACCGAGTTGGAGAGTGCCCGCGAACTGATCGACAAGGAAGTCCGGCACATGGTGCTGCACGGCTATACGCTGCCGCACCGGTTGCTGCTCGGTGTCATGATCGAAGTGCCTGCTCTTGTCTGGCAGTTGGACCGGTTGCTTCCGCTTGTCGACTTCGCCTCCGTCGGGAGCAATGACCTGTTGCAGTTCCTGTTCGCCGCGGATCGCACCAATCTCCAGGTTGCGCAGCGTTTCGACCCGTTGTCGTATCCGGTGCTCCGTGTACTGAGTGAAGTTGCGACAAAAGCGCGCACGCACGACGTGCCCGTCACCCTTTGCGGGGAAATGGCGGGCGACCCGCTTGAGGCGATGGCTTTGGTCGCGATCGGGTTCCGGTCGATTTCCATGGCGCCGTCGTCCATCGGGCCGGTCAAGGCGATGATCCGGTCGCTTGAATTGGCGGCGGTGGAGCAATCGCTGCACTACGCGCTTTCCGGAGATGTTGGCGACATCCGTCAGCATTTGCAGGGCTTCGCGGCGACGCATGATGTCGAGATTTGACCGCGCGCCTCGATCGCACGTTGCAGCCGAGCGTCGTATTGGCTTTAATCAGGCCACATTGATCAGTCATTTGCGTGTGCGGGGTTGTTGGACATCGGCGCGGGTGATTCCGATCGCAGGCGCGGCAAGAAGGACAAGTCGGGGATATGTCGTCGCAACGAAGCGGGGCGGTTGCTGCTTCCTCTGATGGAGGCGGCGCGGCACGCGCGCATGTCCAATCGACGAAGCCAATGCAGGCAGGTCACGACACAGAGGTGGGGACCATATTCTGCGAGATGCGCCGCGCCATGGGCGTTTCGAAGGAACGCATAGCCGGACGCCTGGCGACATCCGTTCAGACAATAGACATCCTGGAAAGCGGAGACCTTCTCGCCCTGCCGGATTGGGCGGAGGTGAGCCGGATCGTCACGGCATACACGGCGCAGTTGGGGTTGGACGCGCGGCCCATACTTCGCCGCATGAAGGTCCAGATCGATGCTCTGCAACAGGGGTCGCCGCCGCATGCGGCACCCGGTCCCGCCGCGGCCGCCGCAGCGGCTGAACCTCCGCCGCAACCCTCAGTCAAGCAGCCTCAGGATGCGCGGATGGAAGCCGAAGCGCCGCCGGCAAGCGCCGCTCCGGGCGGATTGAACTTCGATGCGCCAAGCGAAAAGTCCGACTTGTTGCCTCTGGAGGCGCAGCTCGCGCAGGCTTCCGGGAGCGCGGATACGGACGGCACCCTGGTGACGCAGAAGGCACGCGCCACCCGTCTCATCCGAGCATCCGGTAGTTGGCTGGCGCTGTTCGGTCTCGCCTGCATTCTCGGCCTTGGCGTGTGGTTTGCCTCGCAAAACCCGAAGACGATGTGGAGCGCCGTCGACAATCTGCCGGACCCGCTTCCCGGGGCAATGCGCGGTGCCTGGGACCTCATCCGTCCGCTTGATGAGCCGGAACCGCGCCCGCAGATTTCCGATCCTGACAACCGGAAGTCCGACAGGCTGCAGTAAAACGCTGTATCGGTTCGTTGCCCCGGCACCCAAAAATCGTGTAACTGAGCGCGATGTCCGCAATTCCCGAACAGAAACTCGAGCAGCTTGTGGAGCGGTGGGAGACGGTACAGCGCGAACTCGCGGCCGGTCCCGAACAGGCAACCTATGTCCGTCTCGCCCGCGAATTTGCCGAACTCGATCCGGTGGTGAACGCCATCAATGCGCTGCGCGCGGCACGCAAGGAGTTCTCGGAGCTCAATGAGATTCTTGCCGACGCCGATGCGGATGCCGAGATGATCGAGCTTGCGAAAACGGAGCTGCAGGAAATCGAACCCGGCATCGCCGATATGGAGCAGAGCCTCAGGCTCTTGCTTCTGCCCAAGGACGCGGCGGACGAGAAAAACGTCATTCTCGAGGTGCGCGCCGGAACCGGCGGCGACGAGGCGGCGCTGTTCGCCGGCGATTTGTACCGCATGTATCAGCGTTACGCGGATCTGAAGGGATGGAAGATCGAGATCATTTCCGCAAGCGACGCACCGCTTGGCGGGTTCAAGGAAGTGATCGCCAATGTCAGCGGCCGGGGCGCCTTCGCCCGGTTGAAGTACGAGTCAGGCGTGCACCGCGTCCAGCGGGTACCGGAAACGGAATCGAGTGGTCGGATCCATACGTCGGCGGCGACGGTAGCGGTGCTTCCCGAAGCGGAGGAGGTCGATGTCGAGATCGACGAGAAGGATCTGCGTGTGGACGTGTTTCGCGCCAGCGGTCCGGGCGGGCAGTCGGTCAACACGACCGACAGCGCGGTTCGCATCACCCATCTGCCGACCGGGATCGTGGTCAGCCAGCAGGACGAAAAATCCCAGCACAAGAACCGCGCCAAGGCAATGAAGGTGCTGCGCGCGCGCCTTTACGAGGTGGAGCGCGAAAAGAAGGACGCGGAGCGCGCCGCCGACCGGCGCGGACAGGTTGGCAGCGGAGACCGGTCCCAGCGCATTCGGACGTACAACTTTCCGCAGGGACGCGTCACCGATCATCGCATCAACCTGACGCTTCACAAACTCAACGAGGTACTCGAGGGCGGGGGCCTCGACGAAATTATCGATGCGCTCATTACCGAACAGCAGGCAAGCCAGCTTGCGGCAATCGATGAACAGCCCGCAGCCTAGGTCAGCGGAAAGGCGCGATGCGGCTTCGGGTGTGTCGCGGCTCGAGATGTATCGGGAGCTGGTTTCGGCATTCCGGGCGAGCAGCGTCGCCACGCCTGAACTCGACGCGCGCGTTCTGATGTGTGCGGTGCTCGAGATCAGACACGAGGAGTTCATCGCCGACCCGGCGCAGGAAATCCAGGCGGGTGAGCGGGAACATGTGATTGAACTCGCGGGCCGGCGTTGCGCGCGCGAGCCGGTGTCCCGGATCATCGGGACGCGCGAATTCTGGGGACTGGAATTCGCGATATCGCCCGAGACACTGGACCCGCGCCCGGATACCGAGACCCTGGTGCGCGCCGCTCTCGAGGTGCTGGATGCGAAGCCCGGTCGGAGCGCGCCGCTTGTCCTCGACATCGGCACCGGTTCGGGTTGTGTCGTTCTGAGTTTGCTTCACGAGCTCGGCTCGGGCACCGGTGTGGGAACGGACATTTCCGAGGGCGCGCTGCGCGTTGCGCGCGGCAATGCGAGGCGACACGGGCTCGCGGCGCGCTCAAGTTTCGTCCGCACGTCCTGGACGGCGGCGCTTGATGGCGTCTTCGATCTGGTTGTTTCGAACCCCCCCTACATTCGGAGCAATGCGATCGGGAAGCTCGCGCCCGAGGTGCGCGACCACGACCCGGGACACGCGCTGGATGGCGGCGACGATGGGCTCGATGCCTATCGCGCCATCGTTCCAGCCTTGTCGCGCTGCCTGGCGCCCGGAGCGTGGGTTGTTTTCGAGGTCGGGGCGGAACAGGCGGAGCGTGTCGGCAAGATGCTCGATGACGGAACGGCCGCGCTCAGGTTCGGTCCGGTTCGCTATTGGCGCGACCTCGCGGGTTGCGTTCGCTGCGTCGGGGCGAAACGTTTACCGGTACTTTAGGCCGCCAGAAAAAGGGGCTTGGAAATTGTGCACGATCACGCTAGGTTGACCTCACTAGACGCGCTTGAACCTCTTGGGCGTGTTGATGTGAGCAAGCCAAAAATAGCCGGAAACGAAGCGTTCGAAAGACACCGGGCGTGTCTTTAGGTATGGCGCGGAGTTCGAATTCAGATCGGCTAGGGTGTCCCAGAGACCGGGGCCGCGAGTGACAGGGTCCAGTCTGACGGGACAAGTTCTTGCTGAGATGGCTTTGGAAAAGCAATCCCGAGGAATCAGATTCCAGATCCTGGTGAGATTGAATCCTTCAAGGCCGTTCGGGGGGACGTAGGAGACAAACGGGGCACTGCAATCCAGAACGACCGATGACTGGTTGCTAGCCAGGCTGGCTGCAAACGTGTTTGACGACTGGACAGGACATACAGGATGGCCAACGCAACAAGAAAGCCGATGAGGCAAGGTCAACAAAATCGCCGTGGGCGTGGACGTGGCCGCAACAAGGCTCAAAACCCATTAAGCCGCAATTACGAATCCAACGGACCCGACGTGAAGATACGCGGGACCGCGGCACATATCGCGGAGAAGTACGCCTCCCTAGCCCGCGACGCCCTATCCTCCGGAGATACGGTTGCCGGCGAGAGCTATCTCCAGCATGCGGAGCACTATAACCGGATCATCATGGCCAACCAGGCGCCGCAGCCCGAAGGGCTCAACGGCTCCGGTGCGGAACGGCCGCAACCCGAGAAGGTCGCGGACGAAGCCGACGGCAAACAGCCGGATGCCAACCAGAAACAGCCGGATGCCAACCAGAAAGAGAAGGCCGCCGTCGGTAAATCCGATGGCAAGGGCAACAGCGACGATGGCCTGTTGCGCACGCTCTCCCGCACGACCAACAAGGGCAATGGCAAATCGGCCGCCGCTTCCAAGGCGGACGATGCGCCCGTGGACGATGAGGCGGAAGTGGAAGAGGCGCCCAAGAAGAGCCGAGCCGACGAAGCGCCCAAGAAGAGCCGGACCGACGAGACCCCCGACGAAGCGGTCACCTGAGCCCTTCCGACCCGGACGTGCCCTGAGGCTCTAGTCGTCGACCTCGACCGTATTGCCGCACTTGATCAAGCCACCTTGTGTGACTGTGGCGTAGACGCCGAAATCTTCATGCCCGTGGGCGCGCATGAGCTCGGCCGGTATGGCCATGTCCCGTTCCGCCGTCTGCGGATCGACATTGGTCGCCGCGCACCGGCTCGTGCGATCGATCACATCAAGCACGACATCGCCGACACGAACCTGCCGGCCGACCCAGTTGAACTCGGCCCAGGGCTGTTCTGACTCCAGGTAGACGTTGGCGCGGAACCGCAAGGGATCGACCTCGCGGCCGACGGTGCGCTCCAGATCGCGCACGCTTGCCAGATTGACAATGTGGACGCATTTGACCGCGACATCGCTGAAGCTGTGACCGGGCGCGTGCACGATATGCGGCGCCCCGCGCAGATCCTTCTCCATGAACCCCGCCATGAACTGCTCAATGAGCTGTCGGCCCATGGTCGTGTCCAGCGCGCCCTTCACCACCTGCTTGCCGTTGCGAAGCAGCGTCAGGGTGCTCGTTGCCTCGTCAAACTCGACCTCGAGCGCCGCCAGACGTTCGTTGCGCATGAGCATCAGGAAGTTGATCTTCGGCAGGTGCTGCGGATCGTTCGGGTCGAACCGTCCGCGGCCGTTCTCGATCGCCCATGCCCGGTCGCAGGGAAATGTTTCACCGGCCTCCACCGCCACTTCGGACAGTTGCTCCGGCCGCAGACCCTTCACGGGATAGCGGCAAAGAGACGAGACGCGAATGGAGGTTGTTTCGGACATGACACGCAAGAAGAAAGGAGCGCATTTATGCCCCTTTTGTTGCGCTGCGGCAACACTATATAAAGGTTGGGAAATACCTTTGTGAGGGATCCCAGGTTCGGAATGCTGGCCGCCTGAAGGGAGCGAAGTATCGCCGATGAGCGGTGCAGCCCGAACAGTTGGGTGCGAGAGCTGTGCCGTATGATCGGGCGGTGATCGCACGCCGGAAAGGGGTTAGAGAATGGATTTTGAGAAGTACACAGAGCGTGCCCGCGGGTTCATCCAGTCGGCACAGGCCTTGGCGCTGCGCGAGGGCCACCAGCAATTTACGCCGGAACATCTGCTGAAAGTCATCCTCGATGACGAGGAGGGCCTTGCCGCCGGCCTGATTTCGCGCGCCGGAGGTGATCCGGGTCGCGCACTTCAGGAGACGGAGGCGGCGCTTGCCAAACTGCCCAAGATCTCGGGCGGCGGCGCCGGGCAGGTCTATCTCGCGCCGGAAACCGCGCGCGTGTTCGAGACGGCCGAGCAGGCCGCCAAGAAGGCCGGCGACAAGTTCGTCACCGTCGAGCGGCTGTTGCTCGCCCTGGCAGTCGAAAAGGGATCCGAGTCCGCCAAGATCCTCGAGCACGCAGGGGTCACGCCGACCTCTCTCAATGACGCGATCAATGATCTGCGCAAGGGCCGTACCGCTGATTCCGCCTCGGCCGAGCAGGCCTATGATGCGCTCAAACGCTATGCGCGCGATCTGACCGAAGCAGCCCGTGACGGCAAGCTCGATCCGGTGATCGGCCGCGATGAAGAAATCCGCCGCACGGTTCAGGTGCTGTCCCGGCGCACCAAGAACAATCCGGTCTTGATCGGTGAGCCCGGCGTGGGCAAGACCGCCATCGCCGAGGGCCTGGCCCTGCGTATCGTCAACGGTGACGTTCCGGAGAGCCTGCGGGACAAGCAGTTGCTGGCACTGGACATGGGCGCGCTCATCGCCGGTGCAAAATACCGCGGCGAGTTCGAGGAGCGGCTGAAATCGGTACTCAACGAAGTCTCGGACAGTGACGGCAACATCATCCTGTTCATCGACGAGATGCACACGATTGTCGGGGCCGGGGCGTCTGAAGGCGCAATGGACGCCTCCAATCTGCTCAAGCCCGCACTTGCGCGCGGCGAGCTTCACTGTATCGGCGCGACAACCCTCGACGAGTTCCGGAAGAACGTCGAGAAGGACGCAGCACTCGCGCGGCGCTTCCAGCCCGTGTTCGTGACCGAGCCGACGGTCGAAGACACGGTCTCGATCCTGCGCGGGCTCAAAGAGAAGTACGAACTGCATCACGGCGTGCGCATCACCGACAACGCGCTGGTTTCCGCGGCCACGCTGTCGAACCGGTACATCACCGACCGGTTCCTGCCGGACAAGGCGATCGATCTCATGGACGAGGCGGCCAGCCGGCTGCGGATGCAGGTCGATTCCAAGCCGGAGGAGCTAGACGAACTGGACCGCAGGATCATCCAGCTCAAGATCGAGCGCGAGGCCCTGAAAAAGGAAGACGACAACGCGTCGAAAGACCGGCTGGAGACGCTCGAGAAGGAGCTCGCCGACCTGGAGGAGCAATCCGGCGCGCTCACCCGGCGGTGGCACGAGGAAAAAGAGAAGCTCAACGAGGCGCAGAACCTCAAGGAGGAGCTGGACGCAGCGCGCCATGAACTTGAGCAGGCGCAAAGGTCCGGCGATCTGGCACGGGCAGGTGAGCTGTCCTACGGCCGTATCCCGGAGCTTGAGAAGAAGCTCGCCGACTCCGAGGAAAGTGAGGGCGGCGAGGGCATGGTCGAAGAGGCCGTGACAAGCGATCACATCGCCCATGTGGTGTCGCGCTGGACCGGCATTCCGGTCGACAAGATGCTCGAAGGCGAACGCGACAAGCTGTTGCGCATGGAAGGCGCGCTGGCCAGGCGCGTCGTTGGGCAGGAAGAGGCGGTCGCGGCCGTGTCGACGGCGGTTCGCCGCGCGCGGGCCGGGCTGCAGGACCCGAACCGGCCGATCGGCTCGTTCATGTTCCTGGGACCGACGGGCGTCGGCAAGACGGAGCTGACCAAGGCGCTTGCGTCATTCCTGTTTGACGATGAGAACGCCATGGTTCGGATCGACATGTCCGAGTTCATGGAGAAGCACTCCGTCGCCCGTCTCATCGGGGCGCCTCCCGGCTATGTCGGCTACGAAGAGGGTGGCGCGCTGACCGAAGCGATCCGCCGCCGGCCTTATCAGGTGGTCTTGTTCGACGAGATCGAGAAGGCGCATCCGGATGTCTTCAATGTTCTTCTGCAGGTTCTGGATGATGGCCGGCTGACCGATGGTCAGGGCCGGACCGTCGACTTCCGCAATACGCTCATCATCATGACGTCGAATATCGGCGCCGAGATCCTGGTGAACCAGCCGGAAGGCGAAGACACGGAAGCCGTCCGCGATCAGGTCATGACGCTGGTGCAGGCGCGGTTCCGCCCGGAATTCCTGAACCGGCTCGACGAGATCATTCTGTTCCACCGCCTGAAGCGTGATCAGATGTCGGCGATTGTCGACATTCAGGTGGCGCGGCTCCAGAAGCTGCTCGATGAGCGCAAGATAACGGTCGAACTGGACGACAAGGCACGCGAATGGCTCGCGAACAAGGGCTATGACCCGGCCTACGGCGCACGGCCTCTCAAGCGGGTGATCCAGAAGAACCTTCAGGATCCGCTCGCGGAGTTGTCGCTCGAAGGCGCCATCAAGGACGGCGACACGGTCAACGTGTCCGCAAATGCCGACGGCATCGTCATCAACGGGACGGCGGCCGCGAAGGCGGCCTGACGTCCGTTGAAATCGGCCAATGCTCGCTGAGGCAAAAAAAGAAGCGCGTCCCCCCGTAAGAGACGCGCTTACTTACCCGTAAGGGTTCCCCTCACTACATGAGCGCTTATTTTTGAACTGATGCCATCCGGGTCGTAACCGGTGAACGCTGCATCAGTCCGTCTATGCGATTGCGCTCTTGGTAGAAATTCGCCAGCTCTTTTCCGGTGAGCTGACGGCCGCGTGGAACATGAATGGTCATCGGGTTGACAAACCGATTGTTGACCAGAACCTCGAAATGCAGATGCGGGCCGGTCGACAGGCCGGTCGATCCCACATATCCGATCACCTGACCCATTTGCACTTTCATGCCGGGCCGCAGGCCGCGCGCGAAGCGCTGAAGATGGCTGTAGGCGGTCTTGTAGCCGTTGGCATGGCGGAGGCGGATGTAGTTGCCGTTGCCGCCCTTGCGCCGGGCTTCCTCGACAACGCCGCTGCCGGCGGCAAGGACCGGCGTTCCGGTTTTTGCCGCCCAGTCCGTGCCGGTGTGCATCTTGCGGTACCCCAGGATCGGATGCTTGCGCATGCCGAACGGGGAGGTGAAGCGTGCGCCCTTGACCGGCTTGCGCATCAGGAACTTCTTGGCGCTGTTGCCGTCCTTGTCATAGAAGTCGATGTCGCCGTCCGGCGTGCGGAAGCGATAGTAGCGCCGCGTGTCGCCACCCACGGTCATCGCCGTGAACAGAACGTCGCCAAGCGCCTTTTCCTGACCGCTCTCGTCTTCCTCCAGACCGAAGAACACTTCAAACGAATCGCCGGGATGCGTCGCGCGCTTGAAGTCCACATCGTAGGAGTGGATCCGCAGCAATTTGGTGATCTGATCGGTGGGGACGCCCTGATTGAGGGCGGAAAAATAGAAGCTCGTGTAGAGCGAAGCGCGTTTCGGGCGGATCGAGGTGCGCATATTCTTCGCCACCTTCAGCGTGATCGGCTCATCGCTGCCGACATACTCGCCGCCTTCGTCCCGGGCCACGCTGACCTTGTGGGTGCCGCCGTCAAACAGGCTGACCTTGACCGGCTCCATCTGACCGTCGTTCTTCGGTGCCGGAACGAGGGTGAAACGAACCTCCTGCCCGGCGTTCAGGTTCTTTGGCTTGAACACCGGCGCCATCGCATCGGCGATGGCCTTGGCCTGCCAGCGTTCGGCCCCGGCATCCGCCAGGATGCTCATGAGCGTGTCGCCCTTCTTGACCTTGACGGCCGTGGTTTCGCTGCCGTCGGCAACCGCGTCGCCACCCTCGAGGGTTTCAAC
>OZ245829.1:3412500-4920361 GCA_965228625.1 Hyphomicrobiales bacterium
AACAGTTCGGTGAATTAGACCCGAAACCAGGTGATCTAGCCATGGGCAGGTTGAAGGTGCGGTAACACGCACTGGAGGACCGAACCCACCTATGTTGAAAAATGGGGGGATGACCTGTGGCTAGGGGTGAAAGGCCAATCAAACCTGGAAATAGCTGGTTCTCCGCGAAATCTATTTAGGTAGAGCGTCGGACGAATACCCTCGGGGGTAGAGCACTGGATGGGCTAGGGGGGCTCACCGCCTTACCAAACCTAACCAAACTCCGAATACCGAGGAGTACTATCCGGCAGACAGACTGCGGGTGCTAAGGTCCGTAGTCGAAAGGGAAACAGCCCTAACCGCCAGCTAAGGTCCCTAAGTCATGGCTAAGTGGGAAAGGATGTGGAAATCCCAAAACAACCAGGAGGTTGGCTTAGAAGCAGCCATCCTTTAAAGAAAGCGTAACAGCTCACTGGTCTAAACAAGGGTTTCTGCGCCGAAAATGTAACGGGGCTAAAGCCATGCACCGAAGCTGCGGGCGTGCTTGCACGCGGTAGCGGAGCGTTCCGTAAGCCTGTGAAGGGCCGCTGTGAGGTGGCCTGGAGGTATCGGAAGTGAGAATGCTGACATGAGTAACGATAAAGAGTGTGAGAGACACTCTCGCCGAAAGTCCAAGGGTTCCTGCGTAAAGCTAATCTGCGCAGGGTTAGCCGGCCCCTAAGGCGAGGCCGAAAGGCGTAGTCGATGGGAACCGGGTTAATATTCCCGGGCCAGTGGGTGGTGACGAATACTGTGAGTTGTCAGTCCTTATCGGATTGGTCTGGCAGCGAAGGTGTTCCAGGAAATAGCCCCCACATCAGACCGTACCCTAAACCGACACAGGTGGACTGGTAGAGAATACCAAGGCGCTTGAGAGAACCGCATTGAAGGAACTCGGCAAAATGCACCCGTAACTTCGGGAGAAGGGTGACCTCTCATTGGGCAACCAGTGGGGGGTGGCACAGACCAGGGGGTGGCGACTGTTTACTAAAAACATAGGGCTCTGCGAAGTCGCAAGACGACGTATAGGGTCTGACGCCTGCCCGGTGCCGGAAGGTTAAGGAGAGGGGTGAGAGCTCTGAACCGAAGCCCCGGTAAACGGCGGCCGTAACTATAACGGTCCTAAGGTAGCGAAATTCCTTGTCGGGTAAGTTCCGACCTGCACGAATGGCGTAACGACTTCCCCGCTGTCTCCAATGCGGACTCAGTGAAATTGAACTGCCCGTGAAGATGCGGGCTACCTGCGGTCAGACGGAAAGACCCCGTGAACCTTTACTACAGCTTCGCACTGGTATTCGTAATGGCATGTGTAGGATAGGCGGGAGGCTTTGAACCGGTGGCGCCAGTCGCCGGGGAGCCAACCTTGAAATACCGCCCTTGTGATTATGGATATCTAACCGCGGCCCATGAATCTGGGTCCGGGACCGTGCGTGGCGGGTAGTTTGACTGGGGCGGTCGCCTCCCAAAGAGTAACGGAGGCGCGCGAAGGTGGGCTCAAGCTGGTCGGAAATCAGCTGTAGAGTGCAATGGCATAAGCCTGCCTGACTGCGAGGCCGACGGGCCGAGCAGAGACGAAAGTCGGTCATAGTGATCCGGTGGTCCCGCGTGGAAGGGCCATCGCTCAACGGATAAAAGGTACTCCGGGGATAACAGGCTGATGATGCCCAAGAGTCCATATCGACGGCATTGTTTGGCACCTCGATGTCGGCTCATCGCATCCTGGGGCTGGAGCAGGTCCCAAGGGTTTGGCTGTTCGCCAATTAAAGCGGTACGTGAGCTGGGTTTAGAACGTCGTGAGACAGTTCGGTCCCTATCTGCCGTGGGTGTTGGAGAATTGAGAGGAGCTGTCCCTAGTACGAGAGGACCGGGATGGACGCACCTCTGGTGGACCTGTTGTCGCGCCAGCGGCACAGCAGGGTAGCTACGTGCGGACGGGATAACCGCTGAAAGCATCTAAGCGGGAAGCCCCCCTCGAAACCAGTTCTCCCTTGAGAGCCGTGGAAGACGACCACGTTGATAGGCCGGGTGTGGAAGCGCAGCAATGCGTGGAGCTTACCGGTACTAATCGCTCGATTGGCTTGCTTGCTCTCATTAATCAATGCTCATTCCCCGTGGCGCGTCGCCACGGTCACAATGAAACCAGTGAAAATGAATATATGACCAGATAATCGCTTTTGATCTTCGCTTGCCTGGTGATTATAGCGGAGCGCCCCCACCCGATCCCATTCCGAACTCGGTCGTGAAAGGCTCCAGCGCCGATGGTACTGCATCTTACGGTGTGGGAGAGTAGGTCGTTGCCGGGCATGCCAAGATCAAAATCCGTATCGAGATCCAATTCCCCTTTTCATGAGTCCCTCCAGTATCCGGTTTGTTGCGTCAATCGCGCGTATCAGCACGGCGGGCGCAGGCCGACATGTGTCGCGACATATGTCACGTGATTGACACGAATCTTGTGTCTGTCGGCGATTGAACAAGAACCGACGTGACGCAAGAGTCTTGAGTCTCAGGTCGACCCGACCGGAAACATCCGGCCAACGGAGCGGAGCACCGCCATGAACCTGTCTGCCCCTTCTTTTCCGATCTTCCTGATCTCGGTCATCCTGGTCGCCCTGGTCGTGGCGGCGAAGTACTTCGGGATCAACGTGCCCGTGCTTTCGCCGATCGTGAACAAGAGCATGTTCGAGGTGCTGCTTGTCGGCTACGCCTTGCTGTGCGCGGGCGTCGTGTTCCGGAAGCTCTGAGAACCCCGCCCTGCACCGAAGTTCCCCTTTTCTCGACAGCCATGTGCACGCAGTCCTATGATGCGCCGCGGGCCGTGAGCATATTGTCGCGTCCCGAGCGAAAACGCGGGGGATGCGAGGACAATCGATATGTTTCGAGCCGCGCGGCGTCATCGCCTCGAAGCCTATCTGAAACGCCTCTACGGCTATGCCTACAGCCTGACCAACGATCCGGTCCGTTCCGAGGACCTTGTCCACGACACCGCCGTGAAAGCGCTTGCCGCCCGGCGGGTGCCGCGGGACGAGGCCGCGTATCGGGCTTGGCTGTTCAAGATCCTGCGCAATACCCTGACCGATGAGACGCGGCGCGGTCCGCCGCGTGACAGCCAGGTTGAACCATCGGCGATCGATGGCGAACCCGGCTGGAGCCATTGGTCGGAAACGCAGGAGGTGAATGCGGTCACGGTGCGGCTCGCATTCTCTGAACTCCCCGGAAATCATCGCGAGATACTCGCGGCCATCGACGTCGCCGGCCTGACCTACGCAGAGGCGGCCGAGCTCTTTGATATACCAATGGGTACGGTAATGAGCCGCATTTCAAGGGCGCGTTCGGCATTGTATAAGCGCGTTGAAGAGACGAATACGCGCGGCAACATCCGTGTATTGCCGCTGCGCAAGCGCAGTGCAACGGGCAGATAGATGATGGACCGTTCCAGAATCCGTCCAGAAACGCTGAATGCCTATGTCGACGGCGAGCTTGATCCGGCACAGGCGGCACGGGTCGCGCGCGTCGCCGCCGGCAACTCTTCCGTGGCGGCGCAGATTGCGACGCTCCGTGAGCTCAAGGCGGCTGTTGCGAGCGCGATACCGGAGAGGGAGATCAAGCTGCCGGGCGGTGGGCCGTCCTTCCGGCGGATCATGTACGCCGCCGCTGCCGTGGTTGCCTTTGTGGTCGGCGGGGCTGTGTTGCACCTCTCCGCCTTCCGCGAGGACAACGTCACCCGCTGGGCGGAGTTTCTCCAGGAACAGCATGCCGAGTGGACATTTGCCGACGGCAGCCGGAGCGCTCCGGTCACACCCGCCAGCAGTCCGGCAGGTCTGCTGCCCCTCGATCTGCGTTCCGCGCGCCTAACCTATGTCGGGTTCGAAACGATCGAGTTCGAAAGGCGCACTGTGCTGCGCGCCGGATATGAAGGCACGCGCGGCTGTCGCGTCAGCCTGTACGTGTTTGACGCGGACGCCGTCCCGGACACAACACGGTTCGATCCGACGCTTCGCGTGCGCTGGTGGGAGATCGGCCAGCAGGACTTCGTCCTGTTGGCGCGCGGCATGGCCGAGGTGCGGTTCGACGGCCTCGCGCGCGCCGTGGAAAAGGCGCTGCGTACCGGTTACGAGCTGGATCGCAAGACCCGCCAGCAACTCGCGCATGCGCGCCGGACAAGCCCGCCCTGCCGTGCGTGAGGCAAACGCTGCGGCCGGCGCAAATTTCGACGGAATAAATCTCACGCCTTGAGCGTTTCTTCCCACAACCGGCATGCGAATGAGCCACGACATGCCGGAACAAAGAGGAGGAACGCATGCTGAAAAAAACGACCGACATCGGTCTGTTCGAGCTCTACCGAAAAAACCCCGAAACGGCTGACAGGCTCCTGTTCGGCCGCGAAACGAATTCCGACCGCCGCGGATTCCTGAAAGGGGCGGGTCTCGCCACGATGAGCGCGATGGTCGGCGCAACGATCCCGTTTCACCGCAACATGCCGGAGAGTTTTATCCCGGTCGCGTTTGCTGCAGACGAGACCATTACGGGGAAGGACGGCCTCACCGTGCTGAACGACAGGCCGTTGAATGCGGAGACGCCGCCGCATCTCCTCGATGACGCCATCACGCCGACCGCGCGTCATTTCATCCGCAACAACGGCATCCCGCCGGAAAACACCGATGCAAAAGGATGGGAGCTGACCATCGACGGTCTGGTCGACACGCCGATGAAGCTGAGCATCGACGATCTGAAGAAGAAGTTCGACGTGTTCACAAAGGCGCTGGTTATCGAATGCGGTGGCAACGGCCGTGGATTCTTCATTCCGGCGGCGAGGGGCAACCAATGGACCTATGGCGCGGTCGGGTGTGCGGAATGGACCGGCGTGCGCCTTGCCGATGTGCTCAAAGCCGCCGGCGTCAAGAAGAACGCCGTATATACGGCGCATGAGGGGGCCGACGCGCACCTGTCCGGAACCGAGGGCAAGCTGCCGATTTCGCGTGGCATTCCCATGGAGAAGGCGATGGACGAGCACAATCTCATCGCGTTTGCGCAGAACGGCGCCGATATCCATCCCATGAACGGTGCACCGCTTCGGCTGGTCATTCCTGGCTGGCCGGGCTCCTGTTCGCAGAAATGGCTGACGCGCGTGTGGCTGCGCGACAAGGTTCACGACGGTCCGAAAATGACCGGGACGTCCTACCGGGTCCCGAACAGGCCGGTCGCACCCGGCGAGAAGGTCGCAAAGGAAGACTTCGACATCATTCACGCCATGCCGATCAAGTCACTGATCACCCATCCCGCCACGGGTCTGAAAACACCGGACAAGGGCATGGAGGTGCGCGGGCATGCATGGGTCGGAGACCGGACGGTCGAGAGCGTCCATGTCTCGATCGATTTTGGTGCCACCTGGATGGAGGCCAAGTTCGACAAGCCGGACAACGACTTCGCCTGGGTGAACTGGCGTGCCGAGGTCAACTTCCCGCAGAACGGATATTACGAGATCTGGGCCCGGGCGACCGACTCCGAAGGCGTAAGCCAGCCCCACGCCATTGCCTGGAATCCGAAAGGGTATCTCAACAACTCCCTACACCGTGTCGCGGTCACTGTTGGCTGACGTGAGAGCCTTGTCGACCAAATCGCACACGCCAATCGAGAAACAGAATTGACTCGGATTTGATCGGAAAGGCTCTGGATGCAATCAATTCGTTATCTGGTACTGGCCGGTGCGGCGTTCGCCGTGCTGGCCAGTTCGATGTTGGCCGGCCGCGCGGCGCAGCCGGACGATGAATATCTCGGTCTTCCCAATGCACCCGGTCGCGAAGAGGTGTTGGTCTATTGCGGCGCCTGCCACTCGCTAAAGCTCGTCGTGCAGCAAGGTCAGACACGCGAAGGCTGGGCCGAGCTGCTTGTCTGGATGTACGAGGAACAGGAGATGCCCGAACTGGAAGCCGATGACGAGAAGCTGGTGCTCGACTATCTGGCGACATATGTCGGGCCGGACACCCATCAGCAGCGTCTCAGGGAGAGCGGCGTCTTGCGCTGACCTCTCCGTCGATGGCCGTCTGAATTAAGGCGGCCGCCGGACGGGCCAGGTCTGCGGCTTGCGAGCCACCACATCAATCTCGCGGATTTGTGTGATCCTTTGACCGGCCTGTGCCTTGTTTGCTTAACCATTTTTGTGACATCAAGCCGTGACAGAATCGAGGGATTGCGCATAGAGTCATCTGCGATGTGGCTCTGGGCGCCATGGACGCGCGAGTTTGACACGGGACAATGACGCAAGATTCTCAGCCTAAGACTGCACTTGAAAGTATCGTCATGGACCGCCGTCAATGGCTGCGCGTGACATTCGGGGCGGCCGCAGGTTTGGGGCTTTCCCCCCTGGTCTTTCCGGGCATGGCGAATGCGGAATCGACACGCTGGTGGGAGCGCAAACGCGATCTTTCGCTTCAGGAACGGCGCGCGCAGCGCCAGCAGTTCAGTGACCAGATGACGGCGCGGCTTGGGCCGGCCTATCAGACCAATATTCCGTTCGTCAGCCAGCAGTCCATCGACGGGCTCAGCCAGGCGGTTGCCCGTTACCGCCAGATCGTCGCGTCCGGAGGGTGGAGACAGTTTCCGGACGGCATGACGATCCGTCCCAACGATCGCGGCAACCACGTCCTCGAATTGCGGCGCCACCTCACGCTCACGGGCGACCTTCAGGTGCAGGAGCGCCAGCGCCGCCGCCGTGCGCGGACGTTCGATTCGAGCCTTCAGGAAGCGGTGGCGCGTTTCCAGTTGCGTCACGGGCTCCGGGTCACCGGCTTCGTCGACACACGCACGAAACGCGCGCTCAACGTGCCGGCGCAGATGCGCCTGCACCAGCTTGAGACGAACCTCGTGCGGCTTCAGGATCTCATGAAGGTCAATGCCGCGAACCGGTACGTGCTGGTGAACGTTCCGGCCTATACCCTGCAGGCGGTCCACAATGGCGCGTTGGGAATGCAGAGCAAGGTCGTGGTCGGCAAGCCCTCGCGGGCCACGCCGAACGTGTCGGCCAAGATCAGGGAGCTGAATTTCTTCCCCTATTGGCGCGTGCCGGATTCGATCGCGCACAAGGACCTCATTCCGCATATGCGCAAGGATCCGACCTATTTCGTGCGCGAGAACTTCAGCGTTCTTCCCGGTTGGGGTGCGAAGCCGATCCCGCTCGAGCAGGTCAACTGGCACTCCCAGCAAGTCTACAAGTACAAATTCCGGCAGGACCCGGGGCACAACAATGCGCTGGGTGTCGTGCGCATCAACATGCCGAACAAGCACATTGTCTATTTGCACGACACGCCGCTGAAGCAACTCTTCAACCAGAACACACGGGCCTTCAGCTCAGGCTGCGTCCGTGTCGAGCGCGTGCTCGATCTGGCGAGCTGGCTGCTCGAGGAGACCAAGGACTGGTCACCGATGCGCGTCAACGTCACGGTGGGACTCGGCAAGAGCGAGACCGTGAAGCTGAAGCGATCGGTGCCGGTGCATTTCGTCTATGTCACCGCATGGGCCAATGAAAACGGCGTCGTGCATTTCCGTCCCGACATTTATGGTCAGGACGGCGCGGCCGCGGTCCGGGTGGCGGACGCCGACGATGCGCCGATCCCGGGATCCAGGGCCATCACGCCCTGAACTCTTGCACGAAATCAGGAGACGGCGGTCCTGGCGCCGGACATCTGGAGCTCGCGGGCCGGCAGCAGTCCGCGAACTGAATTGCCGAGATAGACTTCGTCCGCGCGCGCCAGGTCAGCCAGAGTCAGGACCGCTTCGCGCGCTTTCCCCTTCGCAATGAGATCTGCGCGGAACGTACCGGGCAGCACGCCGCATGTCAGTTCCGGCGTCAGCAGCACGCCGTCGATCAGGACGAAAATGTTGGTGCGGCTGCCTTCGGTGATCTCGCCGCGCTCGTTCAGGAACACCACTTCATCGGCGCCGTACATGTCGTGCATCCGCGCCCATTCCCCGTCATAGAGCGTGCGCTCGGTGGTCTTGTGGTAGAGGAAGACGTCGCCGCTCGCCGTCGCATGCTCCGAGATCACATAGCGCATCTCGGTCATGGGTGTGTCCGTCGGCAGCGCGGTCGACATGATCTCGGTATGCCCGTCGCGGAACAGCAGCAGCCTGACCCGGTAAGGTTCGTCGGACAGATCACGCGCATATGCTTGAAGCGTTGATCGTACGGCTTCGGTGTCGCAGGGATAGCGGAAAAAGGCGGCGGACTCCGCCAGACGGTCCAGGTGCCGTTCGAGCAGGACGTAGCCTTGCGGCGGCTCATACAGCATGGTCTCGATGAGTTGAAAATCCCGCACCGGGTCGGTCAGGAAGCGCATCTTCAGAATGCACTCGTCATATTCCGACCGGGCCCCGGAATCGTGCACGACCCCGCTGCCGATGCCGACTTCGCCGCGGCCGTCGGCGAACAGGGTCAGCGTGCGGATTGCCACATTGAGGTGTGTCATGCCGTCCGGGGAAATCGAGCCGACCGCCCCGGTATAGACCCCGCGCGCCTCGGTTTCGAGTTCGCGGATAATCTCGATGGCGCGGACCTTCGGCGCGCCGGTCACCGATCCCGGGGGGAACATGCTCGCGAGCAGCCCGGCAATGTCGATGTCTTCGCGCAGCCGGGCTTCGACACCGGAAGTCATCTGGTGCAGCGTCTCGTAGGTCTCGACCGTATAGAGATCGCTGACGCGCACGCTCCCCACCTCGGCGACGCGACCGAGGTCGTTGCGCATCAGATCGACGATCATCAGGTTCTCGGCGCGGGACTTTTCATCCCGCGCAAGCCAGGCGGCAATCTCACGGTCCGTCTTGAGCGTCAGGCCACGCGCCGCCGTTCCTTTCATGGGGCGCGTCGCGGCGCGGGCGCCGTCCGTTCGCAGGAACAGCTCGGGCGACGCGGACACGACCGTCAAATCGGGGGTCTGAATGAGCGCGCCATGCGAGACGGGTTGCTTGCGGCGCAGGTCCCGATACAGCGCCACCGCATTACCGTCGAAACCGAACCGGCCCTTCAGGGTCAGGTTGAGCTGATAGATATCGCCGGCGGAGATGTAGTCCTTCACCGCATTGAACCGGCGGGCGTAGTCGGTGGCATCCATGGTCAGGTCGACGTCCGAAAGCCGGTAACCGCCCGCACCGCGTGCGGCCAGCCAGTCCTCGATCTCGTCTCCCTCAAGCTCACGCACCGATCCGAACACACCGAACCAGAGGAGCTGGACCCGGCGCTCTTTCGGCATGAGGGCCTCGAAGCGCGGCTCGAGAGCATATCCCGCTTCAAACGAGAGATAGCCCGCCAGATGCGCGCCCTGCGCGAGGGCGCGGTTCATCGCCGCCAACGCCGCCGGCACGTCTCGAGGCGATGCGGCCTCGATGGTGTCGTGCGGCGCCTCGTAAAGAAACGCGCGGCCCGGCCGGGATCGGGCATCGTCTATCAGAACGGTTGTCGTCATGGCGCGTGCGGGCTCGGTTTCGTTCCCTTTCCGGCTCATTGTGTACGGTAGGGGATGGTCGGCTCCAAGTACAAATTGCGATGGTCCGGGCGACGTCGCCGGAGGCAATGAGCGCTTGCTTTTGTCCGCCACAATATTGATTCTGTTGTGCGGTTAGTAGCTCAGCCGGGGCGCGGCATCGCGCCCGTGAACGTAATTGGTGTCCTTCAAGCAATGAAAGGGTCTTCCCGATGTACCGTATGTTAGTGCTCGCGTTTGCCTTGTTGGTGTCCGTGTCGGCTGCGAATGCCGCCGATTTTCTCGTCAAGAAGCAAAGTCCTCACAGCGTATCCAAGACATTGGACCGGCTCACCGGCATCATGCAGAACAAGGGCCTCACCATCTTCGCCCGCGTCGATCACCAGGCCGGTGCGAAGAGCGTCGATCTTGAGCTAAAACCGTCCCAATTGTTGATTTTCGGAAATCCGCGCATGGGCACGCCGCTGATGCAGGCCGATGCCGAGATCGGAATTGCACTTCCCCTCAAGGCGCTGGCCTGGGAAGACAAGGACGGCAAGGTCTGGCTTGCCTATACCAAGCCGGACGTTCTCAAAAGCCGCTATAACATCAGCGGAAAGGACAAGGTCTTCCAGCAGATGACCGGCGCACTCGACAATCTGACGAACGCGGCGATCAAGGCGGAATAGGCCGAGGTCCCACGGAAGGTACGAACCGGGACACGACCCGCTATGGCTGGCAATTCGTCATGGTCTGAAAGCTTTGCGAGGCTCACCATCACCGCGAAAGGCGCCGTCGCCGGCTCGTTGATACTCGCGGCCTTCATCGTGGTGGATCCGCTCGTCCTGAGCGCGACACGCGGCATTCATCCCGACGCCCGCGAAGTGTTCAAGACCCTGACGGAGCTCGGCAAGTCGAACTGGATCCTGATTCCCTCCGGCCTCGCCATACTGGTGCTGGGCTGGATGCGCGTCCGGGAGACGCAGTTTCGCCGCGTGGTCGGATACGGCTATGCGGCGCAGTTGCTCATCTTCCTGTTCGCCGCCGTTGCACTGTCCGGGATTGCGGCAAGCCTGACGAAAAACGTGCTCGGACGGGCGCGGCCGAAGCTCTTCGAGACATTCGGGTCCCTTGAGTTCCAGCCGTTCACGTTCGACGCCGATTTCGCATCATTTCCGTCGGGCCATTCCACGACCGCCGGCGCGCTGGCGGGCGTGCTTGTGATCCTCTGGCCAAAGGCCCGTGTGCCGATCATCTGTGCCGGGCTCTGGATTGCGGCAACGCGGTTTCTTGTCGGCGCGCACTACTTCTCAGACGCGTTGGCCGGATTCCTGTTCGGTCTCGGCGCCGCATATCTGCTGCGCGACCGCCTCGCCGTGCGCCGCTGGCTGTTCGAGCGTGATCGTCAGGGCGCGGTGAGCCTTCGCGGGCGGTCGCTGCTCGACGCCGGGCTGAAGGCACTCGTTCAGAAGGTGCCCGTTCCGCGCTGATGCGGCGGTTTTCATGGCCCGGGCCCCGCGACAAAAGGCTTCACTTTCGCTTTCCGCCACGGAGTATGAATGCACGAGCGGCGCATGTTATAGGTTGCGGCGGACTTCAGCGTCGTCACCGTGGACGGAGGGAAGCGGCTCCCGCCAGGGGCTGTGGAGGGACTAGATGGGCCTTGCGAGGATGCGTGCCGCCGGATGGCGCGCGCGCGCCGGAAATTCCCACGAAACGGGGGCGACGGGAGGGCTTCGGTGCGGGCTGCCGGGACTCATTGCCGTTGCACCCCTGGCATGTCTTTCCGCCGCGTTGATCTGGACGGTCGGGTCCGACCCGGCCGGCGCGACCGCGTCGCTCAACCGGTTCTCGGCCATTCATGTGATTGCCGGCGCGGGCCTCACGGCTCTCGGGCTTTACGCTCTTCTCAGCCTGCTCTCCGGGATCGGCGGCATGCTCCTGGCGATTGCCGACGCCTTTCCGCAGGTGGCGCTGGGCAGTGCCATGATGGCGGTGCTTCCCTTCGCGCAGCCGGCCGACCCCCCGGAACCCGCGGCCCCGTCATCGGGCGCACAGAGCGCCGCGCGGTCGGAGATGCAGATCGGCTTGTATGGCGGCGTCAGCCAATCGCCGAACTCTGACGTGAGGATGGTCGCGCCCGACGACACGGACCTCACTCTGAAAGATGTCGTCTGGAAGTCTGAATCGCTCAAGCCGTCGCCCTATTACGGCGGCCGCGGCGTCGACTGGAACTCGCGGTTTCCGAATTTCGGCCTGATGGTCGATTTCACCCATGCCAAGGCCACCGCCATTCGCTCACAGACCATCAATGAGCAGGAAGGCAGACGGTCCGGGGTTGATATTCCTCCGAGCGAGCCGTTCGAAAAGACGTTTCGCAAGCTCGAGTTCACCCACGGCCTCAACATGCTGACGTTCAACGGCTTGTTCCGGGCGGCGGGGCTGCACCGGCGCATCATTCCCTATGTGGGGCTCGGCATCGGATTCGTGGTGCCGCATGTGGAGGCCAGGCGGGCCGGGCAGGAGAAGGAAGACGCGGTCAGCGAGGCCCAGGTCACGGGGCTGGCGCTGCAGGGGCTCGCCGGCATCGAGTGGCGGATCTTCAAGTCCGACCGGCGCTCGATCTTCACCGAGTACAAGTTCGCCCATACGTCGAACGACGTGAAACTGCACTCGGGCGGAAACGTGACAACCGACATTCTCGTCCATCAATTCATTCTCGGCGGTTATTTCACACCCTGGCGCCAGGCGGCGGTGGCCGGAAAGTAACCGCGCTCTGAACACGATCTGACAAGGGAGAAGAAACCCGTGAGCCAACCTGCATCGCAAAACGTACGCAACCGCTCGATACGCATTCCGAGCTTTTTGCTCAGCACCGGTCTGTCGGTGAGCGCGCTTGCGGCGCTCGCGGCGACTTTCATTTTTACCCATCCCGACCTGTCGCCGGAACTGATGGGGCCGTTCACGGCGCTCCATGGACTGCTTGCCGGCGGTCTCCTGGCGCTCGCCGCCTTTGCCGGGCTCAGCGGGCTGTTGTGGCCGCTCACCCAGCTCATGGCCGGCATCGAGACGACCGCAAAAGCGGCGGGCACGCTTGGTTTCGCGGCTGTTCTGCCGTTTGCGCAGGCGGCGGATCCGGGCGGGGCGGGTGCCGAGGCGAAAGGCGGCAAGGCCGCCACCGCGGTGCACGAAATCCAGATCGGCGGCTATGGCGGTTACAACTACACCGAGCCGAGCACGGTACGGTTCATCCAGCCGGGCGGCACGGACATGACCTTCACGGACATGCAGTGGATGGGTGAATCGCTCAAGACCGAGCCGTATTGGGGCGTGCGCACAACCTATTGGAACAGGAGCCTGCGCGGCGTCGGTTTCATGTTCGACTACACCCACGCTAAGGCCACCGCGATCAAGACCCAGCAGGTGAACCAGACCGGCACCCGGGACGGCGAGCCGGTGCCGCCGCAGGAGCCGTTCGACGCCACGTTCCGCAAGCTGGAGTTCACCCACGGCCTCAACTTCTTCACCCTGAACGCGGTGTACCGCGCGCGCGGACTGCATGACCGGTTCGCGCCCTATGCCGGCGTCGGCATCGGCCTGTCCGTTCCCCACGTCGACACCAACAGGGCTGGCGCGCCGAAAGAGGCGCGCACCTATGTGCACCAGATCGGCGGCCTGACCTTCCAGGTGCTCGGCGGTCTGCAATGGGGATTTTTGCGTTCGGGCCGTGCGTCGGCATTCGCCGAGTACAAGCTGAACTATTCGCAGAATGTCGGTGATTTGACGGGCGGCGGCACGGTGGATACCGACCTGTGGACCCATCAGGTGCCGGTCGGCCTGTCGTACCACCATTTCCTCGGTGCGAAGTAACGCGCCGGGCCTTGGCCTGATGACACCTTTACGACCGTTTGGCGAAGAACGGCGGTCCGGCGTTTCTGAACGTCCGCAGAATGGTGTCGGTGAAGAGCCCGATCAGCGCGGCGAGGGCGAGAAACCCGTACGGGTTCGTCGATGAGAGATTGCCGGCCGGCAGGAACAGCGCTCGCACGCAGACATAGGCGATCATGGCGAGCGCGATGGCCGCGAACGGCCGGATGAGGGCCCAGGCGATCGAGTCGGCACCCCGGCCCTTGCCGGGAACGACGAAGAACAACCCGCGCAAGGACTGCAGCGCGCCGCCAAGCCCGGCGAACAGCGCAACGACGGCATAGAGCGCCTGATCCGGCGACAGCGCCATGCGCATGCCCTCGACGTTGACGCGGACGATCGGCGTGTTCGCCATCTTGCAGGTGATCTTGTAGGCCTTCTTGATGGCGTTGGTGTATTCGGTCTTGGCTTCACCGCTCATCGACTGCGCGTACGCACAGGCATCCGCCTGAACGCCGATCGCGGGCCAGAGATCAGCCGTTGCGTCAAAGAAAACGAATGTCAGGAGAACCAGGAAGAGGCCCGTGAAAACAAGGGCGGCGCGGTGCATGATCACGTTCCTTCTCTGCAAGACGGCATGGCCCGGACGGGCTTTTCCGCACGACAAACGTGCGGCGCAACCCAAGGTCGTCCGCCACGGGTGGTGAACCGAATTCCGGTGCTTGAGTCAAGAGCTGGTCGACGTGCGGCATTTTGCGCGCGGCTGGTGTCGCAAAACGGTAACACGTGGTTGCGCGGATGCCGCCGTTCGCCTATATGTGTCGCGGCTGCCACGGTGCTGGCAGTGGCCCATCACAAGCTTTGTCTTGAATGGATGCGCAAATGGAGCGCTTGCCCGGACCGTGGTCCGGCAATCTCGAATTGGCGCGGGGTGGAGCAGTCCGGTAGCTCGTCAGGCTCATAACCTGAAGGTCGCAGGTTCAAATCCTGCCCCCGCAACCAATACAAAAGAAGAGCCCGCCTCAGGCGGGCTTTTTTTTGTGTTTGTGGGTGGTGACGGGTTTGGACCTTATGAGGCGCCCACAAGGAGGGCTTTGCCCGACGCTGGGGGACATTCAAGACAAATCTTGCCCTGCAACCAACCTGCAACCTGACTTGCCTACGACCAGAGCAATCAGGTGGCCAAGTTCGACTCAAGGCAGCCAGTCAGATTTGCTGGCGCCAACGTCCGTTTCTGGATACAGATCATGGAGGGTTCAACTTGCTGTGCCTATCCACACACCCGAGATAAGAGATAGCACGCTTATCGCCCATTTTTGGATTTCTTCAGTATATTTCCGGGACAGCACTACATACAGCGCGCTCCCACCAAACAGTAGTGAAAAACCTAATTTTATCAATAGCATGATCAGTGGTTCAAGTCGATTTTGACTGGTGGAATTTTCAATGTCCTCAAGGTTTCTTATCGCATTATCGAGTTGTTCGAGCTCCTGACCAATAAATCTTCTCTCTGTATCTCCTACCGTATCAGATGCTGCTTGCGTGGATAACTCTCTAAGTTGCTCCACCACAGTTTCGAATTCTTTTGTTTCATTTGAGCTGCCAGGACCCGCTGTCCCCACATCCGTGAGTAGAAAAAAGCTCCAGCCAGCGAGAATTATGCTAAATATCGACAGTAATAAACCTACCATTTGTAGGCGTGATTTTATGTATTTTCCCAAAAAAAATGTGCCCATTTATGATCTCCCTTTCTAACGATGATAATGGTACATCACCGCTATTTAGGATTACACTTTGGTAGTACTGTAACAGGCTATCACATCGGCCGAAATTATTATAAGATTGTGGTCCAAAATCCGGCTCAAAAACCCCACACTGATAACCTGCTCCCGCTTCCAGCACGTCCAATCTGGGTCATTCTTTTCCGTCCCCATGGCGATCTTCCGACGTCGATTTTGTGATCGGAGAGCTGACGTGGCGACCGGCAAGGATCAACGGCCCTTCTTGGCCGAAAACCGTTGTCGAAATGGTCTGTGTAAGCTCTGGATTTGAACCTGATCAGTGGCCCGCAAGGAGGGCGCTGCCCGATTCGGTGGGACAGATGAGACAAATCCTTTCCCCGCACCCAAAATTATCCCGCTAAACCAATTCGTCGCCGGGATTTTCGATTTATGGATTGGCGTTAGAGAATTGGGTTGGGCACCAAGGTGCATATTCTGCGTAGAATTTGTGTTTGTAACCAACTTGGCAACAGAACGATAATCGCCTGCGCGATCAGCAGGAACCGGATCGTCAGCAGAGTAAGCTTCAAATTCGGATCGCGATTCGTCAGCACACGTCCCCCGCATGAGCACCCAGAACACCGACACCCCCGACGCACCATTCTCGAGACCGGACATTGTCAGCAAAATCGGTATGGCCCTTGGGCCCCTGCTGTTCGTCGCCACTCTTTTGATCGGGCCGCCCGACGGCTTATCGCCGACCGGTTGGTCGATCGCCGGGTTGGCCGCCTGGATGGCGACCTGGTGGATTACCGAGGCCGTCCCCCTACCGGCGACGTCGCTTCTGCCGATCGTCATCATCCCCCTGGCCGGCGCCGGCACCGTGAGCGAGGCGACCGAACCGTTCGCGAACCGCATCGTGTTTCTTTTTCTGGGTGGTTTCCTGATCGCTATTGCGGTCGAACGATGGGAACTTCACCGCCGCCTGGCATTGACCATCCTGACCCGGCTGCCCGGACGGCCCGACCTTCTGGTCGGCGGCTTTATGGCCGTATCCGCGTTCCTCAGCATGTGGATGTCGAACGTCGCGGCGACGCTGATGATGCTGCCGATCGGTCTTTCCGTTATCCGCCTGATGGAGGATGGCCGCGTGTCGGCCGGCCGCGACTTTTCGATGGCGCTGATGTTGGGTCTGGCCTACGCCGCCAGCATTGGCGGGCTCGGCACGTTGATCGGTTCGGTGCCCAATGCCTTCGCCGCCGGCATGATGGACGAGGTTTACGGCATCCACGTCGGTTTCGGCAGGTGGATGGTTGCCGCCCTGCCGCTCAGCCTGTCTCTCTTGCTGATCACGTGGTTTCTGTTGTGCCGTGTCATTTGCCGCCTGCCCAAAGAGGAGCTGGCCGGTGCGCGCGCCATGATCGCGGAACACCATGCCGAGCTTGGGGCCATGACCACAGCCGAACGCCGTGTCGCGCTGATCGCCGGCCTGACGGCTTTCCTGTGGGTCTTCCGCCCGCTGATCGCCGACCTTCTGGGCACGTCCGCCCTGACCGATACGGGAATCGCCATCGGTGCGGCCGTGCTGCTTTTCGCAATACCGGCGGGCAACGGCAAAGGAGACCGCCTGCTCGACTGGCCAACCGCCAAACGCGTGCCGTGGGATATTCTGATCCTCTTCGGCGGCGGCCTGTCGCTCGCCGCCGCCGTTCAGGAGACCGGGCTGGCAGGCTGGATCGGCGCCGGCATGGAGGATCTCGCCGACTGGCCCATGATCATCGTCGTTGGAATCATCGTCACCACGGTCATCTTCATGACCGAAATCGCCAGCAACACCGCGACGTCGGCGACCTTCATCCCGATTGCCGCCGCATTGGCCCTGGTGTTCGGCGTCAGCCCCTTCGACCTTGCCGCGCCGGTCGCGCTCGCGGCCAGTTGCGCTTTCATGCTGCCGGTTGCGACGCCACCCAATGCCATCGTCTACAGCAGCGGGGCCATATCGATCATGCAGATGGTAAGGGCCGGCGTTCTGCTCAACGTTTTGGCGGTGATCCTGATCTCCGTCTACATTCCGTGGGCTATTGCGCTGGTCTTCGGCTAGTCGTCCTCGTCAGGGACCCGCAAGGAGGGCTCGGCCCGCCTGTTGCGGCGGGCACGTCGTGGCGTGCCCCACCCCCTGAGGAAGGGGCGGGACACGCAGCAGCACGAGGACAAGAATAGCCCCCAACGGGCTCTCAGCCGGCCCGGGTCGGCCGTCAGGCGTGCTCTTTGGATTTCACCGCCGGCGGATGGCCGTAGACTTCCGCATAGCGCGACAGTGGCAACATGTCGAAGATCATGTGGATGCGGTCCGCCTCACCGTCGTTGTAGGCTTCGTGCATCTGATTGTTGTCGAACCACCAGAGCTCACCTTCGCGCATGCGCACTTCTTCGTCAGCCGCTTTCATGTAGCTGCCGGCCGGGCTCCGCAGGATCAGATGATAACGATCCCGAAGCCTGTAGTATTCGCCCCGATCGATGTGGGGATAGACCCTGCGGCCGGGCATGAGGCGGACGATCTTGCCGCGTCCCATCTCCGCATTCAGCTCCTCGGCCATGGACTTCAGAAAGCCCCGGGCGAGCAGGAATTTCTCCGAAGAGTTGGTGAAACGGCTCTCGTGAACGTCGCGCCGGGCGCGGCCGTTGATCTTGGATTTGACCAGGCCCCGCAGAGGAATGGCCTGGGCCTCCCGCTGCACCGCGATCTTGTCCTGACGACCGGTGCTCATGTCCCAGGCGCCTTCGATCGAGGCGATCTCGTCCAGGAACGGCTGTACATCCATCCCGCTCTTTATGCACTTGAAATACTTCATGGTCTGTCTCCTGTTGTGGTTGGGGCAGGACCAGCCTTAAGACCTCAGGTCACCAATCGGATATCCTTTGCCGGGCCTAGGCAGTCCGGCAATGCACTGGAATCGATGACCTCAAGCTTTCCCTGGTCCAGATGAAAGACCCGGTCCGCTTCGGCAGCCCGGATCGGATCATGAGTGATAAAGACGACGGTGCCGCGCCCGAGGCCGAGCGCGCGATCGAGCAACGCGCCCGCGCCCTGATCCAGATTGGCGTCGGCTTCGTCCAGAAGGAGAACGCGTGGCCGGGTCAGGAGAGCACGCCCCAAGGCGATGCGGGCCCGCTCGCCGGTTGACAGCCCTTCGCCGAGCTCCGACACGCGCGAATCCAGACCCTTGGGCAAACGATCCACGAGGTCGCTTAGTCCAAGGAGGTCGACAATGTCGGCGAGATCGCGGTCCGTCCGCTTTGGCGCGCCATAGGTAAGGTTCAGGCGTAGCGAACCGCGCAACAACGGAAGGTCGGGCGAGACGAGTGCGAAGGCGCGTCGCAGGTCCCTCCAACGCGTCTTTGCAATGTTCTGGCCGTCAAGCAGGACCGATCCCTCGTCCGGGTCGAGAATACCGGCGATCACGCGAAGCAGCGTCGACTTGCCGGCGCCGTTGGGACCGACAATGGCCACACGTTCGCCAGTCTCGATCGTCGCATTGACGCCCTTGAGCACATGACCGAGGTGCACGCCTTTGAACTGAAGCCGTCCCGGACCGTCCTTTAAGCGCCGGCCGCCTCTGCCGCGCACCGGGCGGCCGACCGCCTGCAGGGCCAGGAGCTGCTGCTGTTTCTGGCGCGCGATCAGCGCCCCATTCCAATATTCATAGACGCGGCCGAGGTCTTGCAGTCGCGGCGCCAGGAGCCCGGCGACGACCATGGCTGCAACGACCGCACCGGGTGTGGCATGTCCGACGCTGACTTGAACGGCACCGACGAAAAGGGCACAGGCGCTGGCAAAGCCACCGCTGGCTTCCGAGAGTGCCCGCAACAGACCGATGACGCGGGCCCGACCGACAAGCGCGCGACGCAGACGCCGGCTGAGCCGGCGCAAACGCTGCGCCTCGCGCGCCTCTTGCCCGAAAGCCTCGACGACGCCGATATGGGCAAGCCGGTCGCTCAATGTCGCCGCCAGTTGCCCGCGGCGGCGGCGTGTTTCACGCATTCGCAGGCGCAGTTTCGGGCCAATAGCCAGTGCAAGCGTCAATGAGACGGCTACGGCCACGGCCACGGCCATGGCGACCACGGGTTCAACGAAGCTGAGTGCTCCAATGGCGAGGATGGCAGCGAGGCCGCTGACCGTTAGGCGCGCGAGCCCCAGACTGATCCACTGGCGCAAGGCCGTGAGGTCGCCAATGAAGCGGAGCATGATGGCGCCACGGCTCATCTGGCGCGTGCCCTCGGCACCGATTCTGGCCAGATGGCGGAACAGGGTCATGCGCACCGCATGAATGTAGCTCTGGCCAAGCTCCTCGGCGTCGACTTGGCTGCGCCAGCGAAGCCAGGCGGTGAGAATGATGCACACGATGAGTCCACCGCCGAAAACGACGGCGGACGACAGCGAAAGAGGATCGCGCGAAGTGACCAGCGTATCGAAACCGCGTTTCACCAGCATCGCCATGGCAACGGCCGTGGCGGCCTGACACACGCCGTTGGCGACGAGATAGGCGAAGCGCAGGCGGCGCTTTCCCGTCAGCAGCTTCGGCAAAGACATGGGACGACCCTTCCGGATTGCTGGTATCGACAACCAGACAACGGACCAGGCGGGTCGTTATTCCCGTCCCATGGGCAACAACTCTCTTTTGCATGGCGGCGCGCGTCGTCTCGCCCGGCAGCGCCAACTCAGGCGCAGCCGGCTGCTGCGCTTTAACCGGCAAGCGGCAGAGCTCAACCAACATCATCGGGCGAATGAGGTTTCTTCTCGGGATCTGGCCCCATAACCTGATCAAAAAACGATCAATCCCCGGCGCCAGGCAGAGGTTTTGTCGTTTTGGCTGGAGCACGTCCTCAGGACAGGACCCTCTGACGGTGCCGCCGGATGCGTTGCGGGTGTTGTCAGGCAGTGCGGCTTGGCGAGACGTCTTCTGCCGCCATTTTGGAAAGGGCAACCCGGTCAATTTTCCCCGCGGCGTTTTCAGGGAGTGCCTTGATCGCGAAGATCTCCTCCGGCGCCTTGTAGCCGATACGGTCACGCGCCATCTTGAGTATCTCCGCCGCTGGCAACGTCTTTACTCCGGGTTTCAGCACCACATAGGCGCGTATGTTCTGTCCATGGAGTGTATCGGGAACCCCGACCACCGCGGCGGCTTCTATCGCATCATTTTCAAGCAGGACGTTCTCGACTTCCTGCGGGGCGATGTTTGAACCGTCGTGAATGATGATCTGTTTTTGCCGCCCGCAGAACCAGAAGTATCCTTGATCGTCAAAGCGGAGGAGATCACCGCTGTTGAGCCATCCGTCCTCGATCACGTCGGCGGTCGCATCCGCATCCCCGAAATACCCGGACATGACGGAGGGCGACCGGATCCACAGAACACCCTGCTTGCCCTCTCCAAGGTCATTGCCCTTTTCGTCCCGGACAGAAAACTCGTTTCCGGGCATGGCAGGACCGACGGAGCCGTGAACAATGGGCCCATCGGGCGGGTTATGAGTCACGATACCGACCTCCGTCAGACCGTAGCCCTCCGCGAGTTCAACGCCTGACACCTCCTGAAATTTCTTCTGCAGGTCAGTCGCCACCTTGTCTCCGCCGCAGTCGCACATCCGCAGCCGCTGAAATGCGGCATCGGAGTCCTTTGATGCGTAGACCATTTCGGTGAGGGCGTAGGGCATCATGGCGATCACGGTCGGCTGGTGGTGCCGCATCAGGGGCATCACTGCGCCGACGCTTATGTCTTCCGCGACGACCGCGTTGCCCCCCACGGAGAGTGCCGCATACGACATGATCTGGCCGAGCATGTGGGAGAGCGAAGAGACCGGCAGGATCGTGTCTTTCTCCGTGATCAGGTAAGTGGCACCGAGGGACGCCACGATATGGCCGAGACTGCGTTGGGTGTGGGTGACACCTTTGGGCCGCCCTGTGCTGCCGGACGTAAAGAAGATCACGGCCGGATCATCCGGTCCGGGCCGGTCGGGCGCTGCAGCGGCGGCTGTGCGCACCGTCAGCGGCTCGAACTTGCCGAACCCGGGCAATTCACCGTCGACTGAAAGGCCGCCGAGCTCCAGACCGGCCACGCCGGTGCATTTCGAGATGTCGCCCGCGCGTTCGGCATGGGCGACCATCAGCCGCGGTTTGCTCAAACCGATGGCGTAGTCGATATCGTGCTCCAGGTAGCGGTAGTTCAGCGGGACGGCCACGAAGCCTGCGCGGAGGCAGGCCAGGTAGTGCACGATGACCTTTATACGGTTCGGTAACAGCGAAACAACTCTGTCGCCGCGCCTGAGGCCGAGATCGAAGTAATTGCTGGCGAGGTTCCGGCTTTGTGCATCAAGTTCGCGCCAGGACAGACCGTCGTTCATGGTGGAAACTGCGATGGCATCGGGCGTTCGCGCCAAGCCGTGCTCGAGAAGCCGTGACAGATCGACCGAACGATCAAGGGGTGGGCCGGTGAGCGTCATGTGAAGCACTCCCTGTCAGCGACACGGCACCAATGGAACCGCGGACCACGTCAGGTTATCACCGGAGCAACGTCTTTCCAGACTTAAGTAAGGCTATGTTTTTGTCCGAGTTTTGCCACCGCAACTATATCCATCAGACCAGATCGATCGCGCGATTGATCTGAGAGCCCCGGTTCACCGCGAGATAGGTCGGGTGAGGCAGCCGTTCCGAGGTGTCGATTTCACGCCGAAGCCACTCGCACGCCTCCAATCGGTGCAATGAGGTGGACAGGGACCGATCCGTTATGGTGCCCAGGGTTGATCTGATGGCTGAAAAGCGCTGAGGCCGGTCCGTCAGCGCCAGTATCGGAACCGTCCAGCTTCGTCGCAGCAAGGCGAACTCTCTGTCATTCGGGACAGCGCTGACGATTCTGCCGGCGGTCTCGGCGGCCTCGACACCATTTCGGGTCAACCGGAATTCCGGACGCAGCGGATGGCCGTGTCCCGGATTCCTCTCCAGTAATCCGAGCTGGACAAGGTGTTCAAGACTGGAAGCGAATGACGTTCGGCTTGCGCTGGTTGCCGCCAGCAGAGGCGCCTGCCGGCCGGGAACGCCGGAGTGCAACAGAGCCAGTATGTTCAGGGACCATGCCCGGGATGTGACCTTGACAAGTGTCTCTATGTCCATAAAGTATAGTTACTATATTTTTGGTTCGAGGGGAAGTTCCATGCCGCTTGTCTCGTTGGAAAACACCATCACGCTTGCAATGTCCGTCCGGGACCGTCACGCCAGCGCGGAATGGTATCGCGACAAGCTCGGATTTGAGCTGATCCACCACATCGATGAAGCGGGCTGGAGCGAGATGCGGACCAAAACCGAAGGCGTGACTCTGGGTCTGGGTGAACAGTCGGAACCCTCGCCGGGCAACACGGTTCCGGTTTTCGGCGTCGCCGATATCGAAACGGCGCGGGGGTCCCTGGAAGCGGCCGGGGTGAAGTTTGACGGCGAAACCGAGACCGTTGAGGGAATGGTCAGCACCGCGACATTCTATGATCCCGACGGCAACGCACTGATGCTGGCCCAGGATCTGACGGGGCGTGGCTGAGGCCGCAAAGAAGGCGTCGTCTTTCAGCCTGTGAGTTCGATACAATGACGCGCGCCTTGCCAGGTGCCGCCGCGCGATCCTGCCCCCCGTGACTTCAGCCCCGTCTTGAGAAAACGCACGCACCCCTTCACGAAATCATTCGCCCTTTTCCTGTTTTTTCGCTTCTGACCAAGCGTGGACAGCCCCGGTTTCGGCCGAGAAACATTCCCAATCATCGAGACTCGCGTTCTAATCGGGAATCGATGCCGGATGTCGCCCGGTACTGGAACTTTCGAACAATGGGTGTTGCGAACATGCCAAACGTCGACCTCGAAGTGATCGCGAATACGTCATACGCCATTCTGCTCGTTTCCTACATCATGAGAGACATTCTCTGGCTCCGCGTGCTGACGGTCATCTCTCTTGGCTTCGAAATACCCTATTTCTATTTTCAGCCCGACCCGCTCTGGGACGGCATAAGCTGGGACGTCGCCTTCATTGCAATCAACGTCTACTGGATCGGTCGGCTGGCCTATGACCGTCGCCCCGTCAATTTTACCGACGATCAAAAACGCCTCTGGGAAACTGCACTCCATAGACTTCATCCAAGACATGCGCGTGCGCTCTTCAAGATTGGCAAAACCAGGTCGGTGGCCCCGAACGAAACAATCACATCGCCTGGAGAGGCATTGAATGAAATCGCGCTCATATCCGAAGGCAAAGTAGAGCTGAAACTGAACGAAACGAAAGTTGACGAGCTCGGTCCCGGCAGTTTTATCGGCCCGGCCAGTTTCCTTGAAAGAAGTCTGGAACTTCCGGCGGTCGCGAACATTGTGGCTGTTGAACCAACCCTCATGATCACGTGGGACAAGAACCAGCTCAGGAAGCTTGTCGACCGCGACCGTCAACTTAGCATCGCGATTGAATCAACTTTCGGACTGGAAATCATGAACCTGCTCGTGAGGGCATGGAAACGCCAGGCATCGACTGAATGAATTTCGATGCTGAACGGGCCTCGCGCTTGAGGAAGTCCTCCCGGCCGCCGACGTTGATCAGCAGGTTCTTCGGGCTGTCCGCCTTCAATGTTCGGGCGAACATGGAAACCGCGACCGTTGCGGCGATGGTTGGTTCCTGCCGCGCGACCCGAACGACAATGACGGTTGCCATGGAGTGGCCGAGGAGCGCCACGCACCCACGCTGGCATCGTTGCGGACGGCAGCAAATCAGGACGGTTGCGGGGCCCGGCGGCGAGATTCCAAGTCTACTTCTTCGCAGTGACGAAGTGGGTGACCATCGCCACGAGCTCCTTTTGATAATCCGTGTCTCGCAGATAGGACGGATTGAAGATCAAAGTCGTGCGGATGCTCCCCAGCAAGGCGCCGGCGAGCGTATGGCATACAAGGTCGGTCGGTTTGCGAAAACGCGCCGGATCCATCTCGACCAGGCGTGACTGAAACAGGCGCATCAGTTCCAGATGTGCGGCATTCACCTTGGCGATCAGTTCAGTCTCGTGCATCAACCCCATCAACATGCGTTTGCGAACGCGGCTGCGGGTGAGGAAGGGCTCGAGCATGTGCTGTACCATGTCCTCTATCATTTCCTCCGCGGTCACACCGTCCGAACGCGCCAGTGAACCGCGGATCTTTGCCTCCTGTTTCCGCAGTGCGGCCTGGACCATTTCCTTCAGGATCGCCTTCTTGTGCGGAAAGTAGCGATAGAGCGTGCCGATCGAGAAACCGGCCCGCCGGGCGATGTGGTTGGTGGTGAAATCAGCGTCGCCGCTGCGCTCCAAAACCTGAGCAGTTGCTTCCATGATCGTGTCCATGGTCGCGCGTGCCCGTTTCTGGCGCGGATTTATTCGTTTTTTATCAGAGCTTTGCGGCATCTCTCACCAAACAGTCAGTGGCGCAGAAAACCGAGTAGCGGATCGTCGAGCCGGTTTCCATCTAAGGGGGCATCCGACGACCACAAAGGATACTACCGTGACGCATTTTACTGCATCGGCCCCGTTCCCGCCACTGGCACCGGCCATGGCGGGGACAACGTGCCCCGGAGCCTGCGCCGTTTCTCTCTCTCCATCCGCGGCGCAGGTTCCTGCCGGTGCGATCCCGTGCGCGACGACGCCTCCGAGCCTTCGTCGTCGCGTGCGGGATCAGGCGTGCGGTCCGGTCGCTTCGGGCAGATTGAGCCGTGACGTCTCGGGGGCCGGTGTTCCAGCTGCCGGATGTCACTTGCAGAAACCGAAACTGGCGAAAGCCGACCCGGGCTCCAACGGCGCTGGGAGTGCCGCTGAAGCCCGGCCGGCCGCCAATATCCAGACAGGAGTGCATGCCATGACCAACAAGATCTTCCCTGCCGCCCTTTTGGCGCTCGCCGTCTTCGCTTCGCCGGCCATGGCCGCGAGCAACGGGAAAGTCACCACCGATTTGAATCTTCGCGCAGGACCCTCGACGCAATACCCGGTCGTGACCAGCATCCCCAGTTCCAGCAGCGTGCTGGTTTACGGGTGTAACGCCGATACTTCCTGGTGCGATACGGCCTATGGCGGGCACCGGGGCTGGGCGTCCGCCAAATATATCCAGATCACGGGCAGCGGGGCCCCCGTTGTCGTCACGCCTGCCGCTGTTGCAGCGGTCGGCCTGCCGGTTGTCGCCTACAACCGCGCCTATTGGGACACCTACTATGCGAGCTATCCGTGGTACCGGACGTGGCCCGGCTATTACGGGCAGCCGGCCCGGACGACGACGGGATGCGTCGGTGCCGCCTGCGGCGTGAGACAAACAAAGACCGGCCCTTATGGCGGTACGGCGGCGCGTAGCGGCGGCTGCTACAACGGCATCTGCGCCGGAACAAAGCGCGCGACCGGACCTCGGGGCAATACGTACAGGAGATCCGGCGCCTGCAACACACGCACCGGAAGGTGCGGGGTCACGCGCGGCAGACGATGGTAAGTGCGGGCCGCACTCTCCCTGCTGGCATGATCATGCCAAAGTGCGGCGGCGTCGGCCCCGGCAGACCCTTTGCGGCTCGGTCGGGGCCACGTTGCCTGTCGAACCGGGACGGCATGTCACGCGCACCGCGCCCGGCAATCCGGGTGCCTGAGGCGCCGCGAAGCCGTTTCACTTGCTGACCGTGATCGACCGCCTGAAGAGCATCAGACTCAGGGTGAAGAAGACAGCACCCAGTCCGGCGATTCTCAGAAGATCCGGCCAGACGATATCGAGGCCCGCGCCGCGAAACACGATGGCCTGCGAGAAGGCCATGTAGTGACGCGAGGGCAAAAGCCATGTGAAGGGTTGAACAATCTCCGGCTGGCTTTCGATCGGACTGATGCCGCCCGAGAGCATCATCATCGGCATGATGACCATCAGCAACAACAACGCGAATTGCGCCATGGTACGGGCAACGGTGCCGAGGAATATGCCGATGGCCGCAGCGGCGAAGAGATAGATGACAGTGCCGGACAGCAACAGCAGCTTTGAACCGGCAATCGGCACATCGAGCATGACCTGAACGACAAGGTTCATGGACGCGACGAAGGCGACGAGGATGACCAGACCGTTGGCCCAAACCTTCGACATGGCGATCTGGAAGGAACTCAACGGCATCACGAGAAGGTGCTCGATCGTGCCATGCTCACGCTCGCGGATCAGTGCTGCGCCGGTCAACAGGATGGTCAGCAGGGAGATCTGGTCGAGCATCGAGACGATGGCGGTAAACCAGGCCTGCGTTCCGTTGGGATTGAAAGCGCGGCGGATGACGAGGCTCACCGGTTCCACGGTCTCCATGTTCGACCGGCGGGCAAAGTGGTTCACCTCGTCAGTCAGGATGTTCTGGATATATTGCGTGCCGATGCTCGCCTGATTCACCGCGGTGGCATCGATATTGAGCTGGATCGTCGGCTGGCGTCCGCGCCTCACGTCGGCCTCGAAGTCGGGCGGAACTACGACGACAAAGATGTAGCGGCTCTGAGCCATCGCGTGATCGACATCTGAAGCCTTGATGACATCCGGCACCTTGAAGAAGGGCGGGTAGAATGCCTCGCGCAGCTTTGCCGAAAGAGCGGAATGGTCCTCGTCAACAAAGGCGATCGACGCGTTGTTGACCGTTTCACCGATCCCGCGCGAACGCTCAGCGATCGAGAAGCTGAAGGACCAGATGATCAGGGCGACCATGATGACGTCTCGAAAGACGCTGCGCAGCTCCTTGGTCCCGAGCCAGAAGATGTTGGTCCAGGTCCGCACCGCTCAAGGCTCCTGCTTGCGCAGCAGCGCCACCGCCACGACGGTGAAGACCGGGATGAAGGCGGCGAGCGCAATGAGGTCGGGCATGAGTTCGCGAAACCCAAGGCCCTTGGTGAAGGCGCCGACGCTCAGATGCATGTAGTAGGTTGTCGGCCACAGTGTTCCCATGATCCGAGCGCCCCCTTCCAGCGTGGAGACCGGCTGGATCATGCCGGAGAACTGGATGGTCGGCAGGAGGGAAAGGATCGCCGCGGCGAACACAGCCGCCACCTGGCTCTTCGTGAGCGTGGATATCAGCAGGCCATAGCCAGTCGATGCGGCGAGATAGAGGAACGCACCAAGCGTCAGCGTCACGATGCTGCCCTTGAGCGGCACCTGCAAGGCGAAAACAACGAGCAACGTCAGCATGACGAAATTGACCATGCCGATGGCGATGTAGGGCAGTTGTTTGCCGAGCAGGAATTCCAGCCGGCTTGTCGGCGTGACGTAGAAATTGGTGATGGTGCCGATCTCTTTCTCGCGTGCGACGCTGACCGCCATCAGGATCGCCGGAAACAACAGGAGCAACATCGCCTGGATGGACGGTCCCATCGCGTAGATGCTTTCAAACGACGGATTGTAGCGGTAGCGCGGTTCGACGATGACGTGCTGGCCGGCTGAGGCATCGCGGCCGCGCTCGCGGGTCACATCCGACAAAAACAGATTGTGGCCACCCGCGACATAGCCCTCGATGGTTCCGGCGCGCATGGTATTCGCGCCATCGATCCAGGCGGAAACCTGGGGATGGGACGACTTCGCCAGATCGCGCCCGAAACCGGGCGGAATCTCAATCGCCAGCGACACGTCGCCCGACTTCAGCCGCTTCTCCAGCTCGTCCTTGCTCCTGATTTCCGGCCGTTCGATGAAATAGCGCGACCCGGCGTAATTGCGCAGATAGGCGCGGCTGGCCGGTGTCTGGTCGAGATCAAGCGCGGCGAAAGTCAGGTCGTCGACATCCTGGCTGATGCCGAATGACATGATCAAAAGAAGAACCATGGTCCCGATGAACGCGAAAGCGAGCCGGACCGGATCGCGCAGGACCTCCATCATCTCGCGATAGCTGAAGGCGAGTGCGCGCGCCGGCCGAAATGTCCAGTTTCCGAACTCCGCCTGTTCATGGCGGGTGACGGGCTGGTCCGGCGTCTCGCGCAGCGATTCGAGCGCGTCCGTCTCGGTCTGCTCCTCGTCTCCCATCGCGCCTTCGATATAGCCGATGAATGCCTCCTCCAGATCGGCCGCCTTGCTCTTGCGGATAAGATGCTTCGGCGCGTCGTAGACCAGAACCTTGCCGGCATGCATGAGCGAGATGCGGTCGCAGCGCATCGCTTCGTTCATGAAATGCGTCGAGATGAAGATCGTGACGCCTTCTTCGCGTGAGAGGGCGATCAGCAATTCCCAGAATTCATCGCGTGCGAGCGGATCGACCCCTGACGTCGGTTCATCGAGGATCAGCATCTCGGGCTCATGGATAATCGCCACCGCAAGTGACAGGCGCTGACGCATGCCGAGTGGCAATGCCTCTGCAAGGGCATCGATGTCGTCGCGCAGGCCGAACCGGTCGACAAGCTCATCGATGCGGTTCTCCGCATGGTCAGGTTCAATGTGGAACAGGCGTGCGTGCAACAAGAGGTTCTGCGCCACCGTCAACTCGCCGTAGAGCGAGAAGGACTGCGACATGAACCCGACACGCTTGCGTGTTTCGAGGTCGTTGGCATCTGCGCGCTGACCGAACAGGAATGCCTCTCCGGCCGATGCCGGCAGCAATCCGGTCAGCATTTTCATCGTCGTGGTCTTGCCGCATCCGTTCGAGCCGAGAAAACCGAATATCTCGCCACGCTGGATTTCAAAGCTGACATCGTCGACGGCGATGAAGTCTCCGAACTTTCGTGTCAGCCCTTTCGCGACGATCGCCGGTTCGCCGCCGTGATCCTTGAACGGCGGAATGCGCAGCCGTCCTTTTCCGGCAGCTTTCGTCTCTGGCATCAGACGCACGAAGGCCGTTTCAATATCCTTGCTTTTGGTGGAGGATTTGAGCTCCTTTGGCGTGCCGGTTGCGAGTATGCGGCCGCCCTCCATGGCCACCAGCCAGTCGAAAGCCTCTGCCTCGTCCATATAGGCGGTCGAGACCAGCACGCTCATTCCGGGCCGCTCCGCGCGAATGGCCGCGATCAGTTCCCAGAACTGCCGCCGCGAAAGCGGGTCGACGCCCGTTGTCGGCTCATCGAGGATCAACAGGTCGGGGTCGTGGATCAGGGCGCAACACAGCCCCAGCTTCTGCTTCATGCCGCCGGAAAGCTTGCCCGCAGGCCGGTCGAGAAACGGGTTCAGGCCGGTGGCCCTGGTCAGCCGGTCGATCCGTGCCTTACGTTCCGCCGCGTCCTGCCCGAAGAGCTTGCCGAAGAAATCCAGGTTCTCGGCAATGCTCAATTCCTGATAGAGGTTCTTGCCAAGCCCTTGTGGCATGTAGGCGATGCGTGGACCGACCCGCATACGCTCGCGCGAAGACGCCATGTCGGCGCCGAGCACCTCGAGAGAACCCGTTTGCAGCTTTCGCGCGCCGGCAAGCAGGCCGAGCAATGTCGACTTGCCGACCCCATCGGGGCCGAGCACGCCGACCATCTGTCCCGCCGGAACCTCGAGAGAGATATCTTCCAGCGCCTGCACGTTCTTGTAGACGTGGCTGACATTCTCGATGCGCGCGACTGGCTGGCTGGTCGTCTGCACGGACTGCGCCTCTTGCTATTTTGCGCTTATTGGCTGAACCGCATCGGGCGGCAGTTTCTGAAGGAACTCCGGCCATTCGGGCTTCGGCTCGCCGTCGAGCATGACATAGGCAACGCCCCGCACGCCGGTCTTGACCTGATCGATATGATTGAGCACCAGATCCTGCGGCACGCGAACCTTGACGCGGAACATGAGCTTTTCCCGCTCACTCGGCGTTTCAACCTGCTTCGGCGTGAACTGGGATTCCGGCGACACGAAACTCACCTTCGCGGGAATGGCGACATCAAGCACGTCGAGCTTGATACGCGCGTCATCACCGATGCTCACCCGGTGCGCGTCGGCGGCCGGCAGGAAAATCTCCATATAAATGTCACTGAGGTTGACGAGCGTCAGCACCTTTCCGCCGGCACCGAGCACTTCTCCGGGCTCGGCGAGACGATACAGCACGCGCCCGATGACCGGAGAGACGAGCACGCTATCGTCAATCTGTGTCTTGATTTCCTGAGCCGTGGCCCGGGCCGCATCGACGCTGCGCTTGCGCGACACAAGCTCGGCCTCTGAGGCGGACAGCGTCGCTTTCGCGACGTCCCGGGCGCTCAGGCGGTTGTCGTAGGTTTCCTTGCTGGTGTGACCTTGCTCGACCAGCCGGCTGGCCCGGTCGAGCTCCTGTTCGGCCAGGATAAGTTGGGCATTGGACTGCGCAATCGTGGCTTCCGCTGCCGCGACCTGGCTTTCCGCGCTGGCAATGTCTGCTTCGGCCCGAAGGTGCTGAGCCTTGAGCTGGGCCGTATCGATCGTCGCCACCTTTTGGCCCGGTTTCACGAGATCGCCTTCATGGACGAGGATGTCCTGCACCCGGCCCGCGATCTTGGTGGAAATATCGACCTGAACGGCCTCAATCCTTCCGTTGCCGAACGCTATGCCTTCCGACAGACGCGAATTGAAATGATCCTGCCAGTACATAAAGCCGCCCACAGCGGCCGCGGCGACGACAAGAGCCGCGAAGATCCACATTCGAAAAGTCATTGATCTTACTCCGTATATCCGGTCTTGCCGGGCCGGTACGGATCAACTGCTTCAGATGTCTTGCATTGGCAGTCCATGTGCGGTGCACAATAGCCGTGTGCAATGCGGCAAAAGACCACCGTGTGCCTTGATCTGGGTCATGATGCAACGCGGTACCGGGACCTAGATTAGAGCCTGCCGACGGAATGCTGCGCGTCGGCCGACCGCTGGCCGACCCGCGTGCTAGGTTCTTTTCACAAAAAGCCGCCATTGTTACGGCGGAAGGCCGCGACGAACAGGTTTGAAACATGGCAAAACAGCGCGCAAAAGCGCCGCGCCGCCGCACACGTGAAGCGGTACCGAGCGGTGCCATCACGTCCTCGAACGGATCCTCACGTAACGTGCCCGTGCCGGCGAGAACGAGCAACGAGATCGCCCATCGATCCCCGTCGCCTCCATCCGCGCCACCCAGCATGTTCGAGCGGGACTCGCACACCGTCACCGCGCTTGCCGATGTGCTCAACCGATCCACCAACGCGGCCGTTGCGCGCTTCACCATGGGGCTTTCCCCCGCCGCGCTCGCTGGGGCGTATTTCGACTGGGTCTTGCATCTGGCCTCAGCACCCGGAAAGCAGGCGCAGCTGGTCGAAAAAGCCTGGCGCAAGTGGGTCCGGCTCGCGACATACACAGGGCACTGCGCCATGAAATCGCAAACGCCCGAACGGTGCATCGAGCCGCTGCCCCAGGACCGTCGCTTCGAGGGCGAGGCATGGCAGCGTTTGCCCTTTAACATGATCTATCAGGCCTTCCTGTTTCATCAGCAGTGGTGGCACAACGCGACGACCGGTGTGCCCGGCGTGACAAGGCAGCATGAGCGCGAACTGGAGTTCGCCGCCCGCCAGTTACTCGACATGTTTGCGCCTTCCAATTTCATACACACCAATCCCGAGATCCTGGCGCGCACGCAGGCGGAAGGAGGTATGAACCTCCTGCGCGGGTTCCAGAACTTCATCGAGGATTGGGAACGCGCCGTGAGCGGGAGGAGGCCGGTTGGTGCGGAACGCTTCGTGCCTGGCGAAACGGTCGCCGTCACGCCCGGAAAGGTCGTCTACAGCAACCGACTGATCGAGCTGATCCAATACGCGCCGACGACGGACAAGGTCCGACCTGAACCTCTGCTGATCGTGCCGGCGTGGATCATGAAGTACTACATCCTCGACCTGTCGCCGGAAAACTCGCTGGTCAAACATCTGGTCGATCAGGGTTTCACGGTGTTCATGATCTCTTGGAAGAACCCGGGTCCGGAAGATCGCGACCTCACACTCGAAGACTATCGCACGCTCGGCATCTCGTCGGCGCTCGACGCGGTCGCCGAGATCGTCCCGGAAAGGGACGTGCACGGTGTTGGGTATTGCCTGGGCGGGACACTGCTCTCCATTGCTGCCGCGACGCTGGCGCGCAATGGCGGCAACACCTTCAAGACGCTCTCATTCTTTGCCACTCAAGTGGACTTCGAAGAGCCGGGCGAGTTGGAACTGTTCATCGACGAAAGCCAGCTCCAATTCCTTGAAGACCTGATGTGGGAGCAGGGCTTTCTCGACACCAAGCAGATGGCCGGCGCCTTTCAGCTGCTTCGCTCGAATGATCTGATCTGGTCGCGTGTTATCCGCGACTACCTGTTGGGCGAGCGACGGCCCATCAATGACCTCATGGCGTGGAACGCGGACGCGACCCGCATGCCCTACGCCATGCATTCGCAGTATCTGCGCAAGCTGTTCCTCGACAACGACCTGTCGGAGGGCCGTTACGTGGTCGACGGGCGGCCGGTCACGATCTCGGACATCCGGGCGCCGATCTTTTCCGTGGCAACACTGAAGGATCATGTTGCCCCCTGGCGCTCGGTCTACAAGATCCACCTGCTCACGGATACCGATGTCACATTTGCGCTCACGAGCGGCGGACACAACGCCGGCATCGTATCCGAGCCCGGCCACCCGCGCCGCAGCTATCAGATCCGGACCCGCACAAACCATGATCTCTACACGGACCCGGAAAGCTGGGCCGCGGAGACGCCAACGGTTGCGGGGTCGTGGTGGCCTGCATGGACGGACTGGCTCGAACGGCACTCCGGCAAGCCGGTGCAGCCGCCGCAGTTGGGCGCGCCGGGCACGGCGTATGCACCGGCCGGGGATGCACCGGGCCTCTACGTGCACCAGATGTAAGGGCGAGAAACCGTTGGCGCTTGTCTGGCGATGAGTGTGTCTGGCGGCCCCCCGGAGCCGCTGTCATGCGATGTTCCTCTAGGCCTCACGAAGCGGTGTTTGTGTCGTCAAGCCGTGCTTCATCAGCGCCCGCCATCCTTCCTCGGCGTTATCGACGATTTCGAACAGCCCCAGGTCCTGTCCGTCGATGGTCCCCATCTCGGCCAGCGCCTTGAAATCGACAACACGTTTCCAGTAGTCGCGGCAGAACAGGATGACGGGCATCGAATGGGTCATATGTGTCTGTTTGAGGGTAAGGATCTCGAAAAGTTCATCCAAGGTTCCGAATCCTCCCGGAAAGACGGCGAGTGCATTGGCGCGCATCGCGAAGTGCATCTTGCGGATTGCGAAATAGTGGAAATTGAAAGAAAGCCCCGGCGTCAGATACTTGTTTGGCCGCTGCTCGTCGGGCAGCCTGATATTGAAGCCTATGGTCGGTGCGCCGGCCTCTGCAGCGCCGCGATTGGCCGCTTCCATGATGCCGGGGCCTCCGCCGGTCGTGATCACGTTTTCACTTGTCCCGTGTTCGGAAGATAGCGCACCGCCCCGCAAAGACACGATCCTTCCGAATTCCTGCGCCAGCTCATACCACGCCGCGAGCTGCATCAGCCTTGTTTCTATGACCCGGGCTTCCCGTCCTATGGCCTTCGCGATGCGTTGCCTGGCGGACCGGGGAGAAACAGCGCGTGAACTCCCGAAGACGACGATCGTCGATTTGATGCCGTGATCCTGCAACTCGAGTTCCGCCTTCGCGAACTCAAGCGCCAGACGATTGGGGCGCATCTCCTCGCGCATCAGGAAATCGGGATCCTCGAACGAGAGCAGGTCGTCCTGCGCGCGGTCCCCTGATCCTTTGTATTGCGCGGACATCTTCCAAATCTCCTGGTTGGTCATTGAAGTCGTATAGCGGCACCATTCGGATTTGCAGCAGACCACGTGGTGAAGAGGCGACACGCGCGTCGTGCGTCACTTTGAGATAAGCAGCACGAACGGAAGGTGCGACCCGCCCTTCATGATGATGGACCCCATCGCCTTGACGGCCTTGCCGTTTTTGCTCTTCAGAGCGGCGTTTAGCTCGTAGTCGATGTGATGATGGAAAATGTCCTTGTCGACATGCTGGAAGAACGTACGGACGATCTTATCCGCGCTTTCTTCGAACAGTTCCTCTGACGCCTCGAAAGGGTAGTGTCCCGGAACACTGTCTTCGGCATCGCTCAACATTTTCGCGTTGTACGTAACCATTGCTCGTCTCCAAATGTCACCGGAGGACCTAGAAGACCCTTGTCCAGGGGTGAACGTCAGGCATCGCCTCGGGGTGTGATCTCAGGAAGTGATGAAGGACGTGAAGCAGGGTCTGCACATGAGTGCGGTCGGCGCGTTCTTGAGCGGCGCGGATATCGTCAACAATTATCCGGTAAATCTGCTCAGCCCCGCTTTCTTGATCGAGGAGATACTGACCGTAAGCAGCCGCCGCGATCTCCGGCATGTGCTCATGCTCCGCAATCGCGAGGATCTCTTCCTCTGTCAGGTCGCAGAACGCGATACAATCATCCAATGTGAGCATGGTTCGTCCCTTGGTCGAAATGTCCCTATGTTGCGGGCTCAGTTATTGGGATCGGTCGCCGGGCAACCGGGCGGCCGAATTGCAGCCTTGTTCATGGAACTTCGATCAGTTCCGTGTGGCCGAATTGCCTTTTGTAGTCGAGCAGCGAGATGACCTCCGGGTCGATGCGGAAGATGATCATGTCATCCTGGCTCGCGCCCTCGGGCATGTAGTCGTCACCCTGCGGGAACTTGGCAGAAATAAGCCGGGTGACTTTGTCCTGCTCGTCCGGTTCCGAGACAGGCGTCGCGCGGCCGGCCAAAGACAGCCCCTCGATCTCGTCCCAACTGTCGTAGTCGCGATTGATTGTCAGCGAAACGCGATTGTTGGCCGCAATGTTTCGTGCCTTTTGCGAGTCGACGAACGTGCCGAAATAGAGCGTCAGCCCGTCATTGACATAGCTGACCGTTGTCGCCTGCGGATACGCGTCCGCCCGCACCGTCGCAACCGTCATGTCGTCGACGGCGTCGATGATCGAGATGATCTGTTTGCGTGTTTTTTCGTCCATTTCGGTACGCTGCGGCTGGTACTTGTCTGCTCGCCGACGCCGTTGCGGGGCGCGCACCGTCTCCATTGAACCAAGCATGATTTCACAATCCTTGGCGGCGCGCGTTGATGCACGTCAATGTGCGGCACGATCTCGTAAATTGGGACCGTCGCGGATGATCGGATGCGGGCATATCGCTCGGGCCGCGCACGATGGCAGCGCGACATGCGTCCCGAATGACCGGGTCAGTCCGGGGTCGTCAGCGCAACGCGAAAAGCACCACGGCTATGCAAAGAAGCGCACTTGTGCCCCAGACCGCCATGAGGATTCTATATCGCAACTTCATCCGACTGGTCCCTAGTCATAGTAGAACTGCTCGGAGACGATTTGGCCGCCTGGCACGCCAAGCTCCATGAGCGCGCCTTCGACGACATCGATCATCGCCGGCGGCCCGCACACCAGATATAGCCATTCGTCCGCACCATCGAAGGAAAACGCGTCGTTTATCGCTGCGGCATCGAGCTGTCCCGTCCGGCCCTTCCAGCCCGGTTCCGGTTCAGAAATGAAATGAACGACCTGCATGTTCTTTCGCTTCGCCATCTTGTTCAACTCGCCATTGTAAACGATCTGATCGTTCACCCTGTTGCCGTAAAGCAGGACCAGCGGCCTCGGATCCTTCTCGATGTGCAACTGCCTGGCAACACTCAACAGGGGCGCAATGCCGACCCCGCCGGCGATGAGGGCAATGCCCGCTCCGGTCCGACCCGTCAGGGTCAGGTTTCCATGCGCGCCGTCCAGATAGGCGATAGTCCCGGGAACTACATCCCCGATCCGCCGGGTCAGATCCCCAACCTCCTTGATGACGAACTCGATATCGGGTTTCTGTCCCGGAGCGGAGCTTATGGAAAACGGGTTCTCGTGAACGGAGAACGGGCTGTGCCCGAGGTTGAGCCACGCAAACTGGCCGGCCTCGAAGTCCAGTGCTTCGCCCTGTCTGGGTCTTACGCTGAGTTCCCAGGTCTTCAGGGCAATCTTCCTGACCGACGTTACCTCATAAGGCCTGCCGGACTGTCCAAGCGGCGCGATGAGATACGTCCAGACAAGGGAGGCGAACGCGATGCCCAAAAGCAGAATCCAGAACCCGGCCAAGACCGGATCGGCGCTGTACCGGCCCGCCGCAAGCGTGTGGTGTGCGATCGCCACTGCTATCACCACCGCACCCGCCGCGTGCAGAATGCGCCAGGTCTCGTAGCGGTAAGGAAGCTGGTCGCGGAAGATCGACATCAGGACAAAACCCGGAAGGGCCACGAACGCAATCACGCCCGTGGCCAGAGATGCCATGTCAAGGCCAAGGGCGAGCTGACGCGTCGTGTCCCATGGCCGGGAGGTATCAAACGGCGTCTGGTACAGAAACGGGTGCAAAAGGACGAAGACCAAGGCCGTGCGTGCGACGAGCTGATGGAACCGCATGGTTACGTCCATGCCGATCCGCTTTGAGATTGTCTTGAATCGGCCGGACAGAACGAATTCGACGAGCAAAATTGCAAATGCGGTCATCGCCAGACCTGACGCAACCTCGTCCCAAAACGTGCGCGGCGGCTGTCCCTGCATCAGCGCCAGTAGGAGCGGAGCAAGCGTGATCGCGAGGTACAGGAGCAACAAGAATGATACGTGCATCGGATCGCTTCGTGGCGGGGCCTATGCAACCAGGCGACGGCTAGTGAAGGAGGGTTGCAGAGATCTTTTCGAGAGCTCACGCCCCTCTGTCGCCTACAACTTTTGGTTCATGCCTCACCGTTTCACATTGATGTGCGTCAACAGCGTTGACGTAGTTGCTCGCATTGCCGCCTTTCGGACTGTCAGTCGAGCGCGAATTCCGCAACGATGGGCGCATGAAACGAGTTGGGCGGCTTGTCCACCTTGGCATAGCCGATGACCTCGTCCGCCAGCGCTTCATTGTGGATTTCGAGGTGACGGAATGATCCGAGCAACGTGTGACTGACGAGAATATGGTCCAGCATCAGCGGACGGCCGTGATGAACAACTGAGAAGCGACGGTCCTTCGAAACGGAGCGTTCCAGGGGAACAAGCATGCGCCGCGCCAGTTTCCCGCTGCCGGTATCGTCTTCCGCCGCAATGACGATCCGTAACGGCGCTTCGTGATCCTCTGCATTAAGGTCGCCGCAAACTGCGATCAGCGCGTCGGCGTCGGCGTCCAGGACCTCATCTATGGCAAGCCGGAGTTCGAGCGCCTGGCCGGCTCTTTTCATGGTCGCGAGAAAGTACCCTTCCGCCCAACCCTGCGCCGATTTCCAAACAAACGGCGCTTCCTTCTGCCCGGCGACCGGGGCGGCAAGCGGGGCTCGAAGATGAGCGTTGAAGACGTGGAGCGTTCTCGCCTCGTTCAATTTCACGGTCGTCTTGAGGATTGGCCGGTCCCAGACAACGGGCCGCACTTCGCGATCGGCCGGAATGGCGGTCACACACCGGTAAGTTGGCGCTTCGATGAAGCTGTGCCGGATCTCGAGGTTGTCGACGATCGGGAACCGCGAAAGCACGACGAGATTGTGGACGTCCGCCGGGCGGTCGCTGCTCGTGGATGTCGTGGAGGCCCTTTCGTACTGCGCGTAGGGCGTGTCCTCGAGGAGAAGATCCAGCGCTGCAAATCTCCGTGACGATCGCGCTTTCGCCGGTTGCGCATTGATCTCCTGAAGACAAATGACGTCGGCGGCGAGCCGCTCGAGTTGTGGACGCAGAACCGCAATTCGGTCCTCAATCGGCATCGCCGCCCGTGGCGGCATGTCCAGGCTCTCGAGATTGAACGTCGCAATCCGCATCGAATGACTCATTTGCCGAAACCACACGTGTCAGGCACGCCCGACAAAGTGCTGTCGTCAATGGAAAATATGGCGCGCGTCTTGCCGGAATTCGTGAACAACAGCTCGAGTTCCCGCCAATTCACCTCTTGGCGTCAGCCGCTCCGTCCGGAACCAGGCGGACTTCTTCCTTCTCAAGATCAGGCTCGTTGCATTGTTCAAGCATGATGGTGCGGACCTTGTCGCGGAGACGGACCGCAGCCTCGAAATCACTGCCATCGGGACGAACCGGCGCGCCAATGTGCACTGAGATCGGACCACGCTGCGGGAACCACTGATCACCACGCAAGACCGACCGCGTGCCATGTATGACAACCGGGATGACGGGTAAGCCGGTTTGGGCGGCAACGTGGAACGCGCCCATGTGAAACCCGAGAAGGCCCGGCATTCGGGTCAGCGTTCCCTCCGGAAACGATACAATGCGCTCTCCGGCCCGGGCCGCCTCGAGGGCCTTGGTCGTATCCTCGATCCCTCCACCTGCGTCGCTTCGGCGGACGAACAGTGTCCCAAGGCGCCTGAGAAAAGGGCCGGCGACAAGCTGGCGCGAGAGCTCTTCCTTGGCGACGAAGGTAAGCGGCCCCGGCAGGGAAGCGACAACAACCGGACTGTCCAGGTAACTGGAGTGGTTCGCAACGAGAAGGATATTGTCGGGCGGAACAGGGGCTTCCGCTTCGATCTCGATGGGTATGGCCACACTTTTGAAGAACAGACGTGCCAGAGCAGTCGTGACCATGTGCCGCCACTTCCGACGCGGCAGCATGACGACCAGGGGCCAGGACAGGGCGGCACATAGAACAAGGACCATCCACCACCAAAACGCGTAGGCGTACTTGCCGGCGAACCGTTTCGCTCTGTGGACACGGTTCGACAGGCCGAACAGGCCAAGCCGCGTCACTTGCCACCAGAACGGTCGAGCCTCCCGCATGACCATTCCGGCGTCGTATAGCGCGCGGGCACTCGACCGGCGGACCTTGCCGCTCGACGTCTTTGGCACGGTATGCGGCGGTGCGATGACAACATCATCGGGAGGCAGGTCGAGCAGATCCGTTGAGGCGTTTGAAATCTGGCGCGCGAGATCCTCTTTCCGGGCAGGGTCCGTCAGGCGCGTCTCCGCAAGAACAATCAGCCTCTCCGTACCGGTCCGCTGATCGGTACTCGGGAACGCGGCGACGCATCCCTTCCGAACGCCGTCGATATTGCCGACGAGCTCCTCAAGCTCGTGCGGGTATATGTTACGCCCGCCACGGATGATGATGTCCTTGATGCGGCCAGTCAGGAATATGTCGCCGCCGGAAATGTAGGCGCGGTCGCCACTCTCCAGCCAGTCGCCATCATGGAGCGCCCGTGTCTTTTCCGGATCGCGGAAGTACCCCGAAGTGACGGACGGCCCCCTGAACTGCAGCCGTCCTTCATGCCGCTCCGCGAGTTCGATGCCGGTTTCATCGACGATGCGAATCTCGTGTCCGGGAAGCGGCCGGCCGCAGGCAATGAACTCCAGTGCGTTCGTGTCATCGCGTTTCGCCTTTTTCGCGATCGCCTGTCGTGAAAGGGCGTCCCGCTCGACACGGTCTACTATCGGTGGGCGTCCCGGCGGAGGAAAAGCAAGGCCGACCGAGCTTTCCGCGAGACCGTACACGGGAGCCATTGCGGACGGATTGAAGCCGAAGTCCTGAAACCGTTTCGCAAACCGGTCAATCGTGCCAGGGCTGATGGGCTCGGCGCCATTGACCAGCATGCGCAGCGTGCTCAGATCAAGCCCGCGAATATCCTCGTTCCGGATGTTCTTCAGACACAGCTCGTAGGCGAAGTTGGGAGCTGCGGAGAGCGTCGCGCGATGGCGGTGGATCGCCCACAGCCAGCGGGAAGGGTCTGCCAGGAATGCCAACGGTGGCATGATGAGGACCGGTGCTCCGTAGTAGAGCGAGCCGAGCCATGCGCCAATCAGCCCCATGTCGTGATAAAGGGGCAGCCAGCTCACGAAAACGTCCGAGGAACCGGCATTCATGACGTCGCCCATGGCGCGGATGTTCGCGAGCAGGTTGGCGTGGGTGAGGACGACACCCTTCGGATCGCCGGTACTTCCCGAAGTGTACTGTATGAGTGCCGTGGTCTCCGCGCGCGCGGGCACAGGCTGGGAAATCTCCTGGTCCGCGGCCAGCTCCGCAACGGTCGCGACATGGCGCAACGAGTCGGTCAGCCCGTACAGCAAAGTCCCGACCTGACGGATCTCGTCATCTGTTATCAGGATACGGGCTTCCGCGTTGCGGAGGATTGCGGCCTGCCGTCGCAAGTGTTCTTCGACCTGTGCCCGGCGAAACGGCGGGTAGATCGGCACCGGAACACCTCCCGCCATGAGCACTCCGTAGAACGCGTAAAAGAACTCCGGCTCGGTCGGGAGCATGATCGCGACACGATCTCCCTCCTGCACGCCAAGGCTCAGGAGGCCATGCGCCGTGCGTCGCGCAGCCTTGTCCAGCTGGGAGTAAGAAATACGCTCCTCGTCCTCGTCGCTTCGCCACACCAAAACCTGCGGCCGCGTCGCATGCCATTTCAAATGCTCTGCCAGCACATCGAGAAGGGTTGATGCGGCCGTCGGCGCATCGGTCTCGGGCAACAGCATCGGCTCGACGACTTCCCGCGCGCTTCGTGTGGTCCGAGGCGCCGCGGCGCCCATGGCGTCCAGCAAGTCTCGCGGTGTTTGCGCGTCGGCGATCAGTTGTTCGGGCAGGTGCAGCTTGAAGGTTCGGTCCACCCTAAGAAGCAATTCCGCGCGCCCAAGGCTGTCCAGGCCGACATCGCGGTCAAGATCACTGTCCAGATCAAGCTTGAGCGTCTGCCTTAGGTGAGGGTGGAGTTCCAGTGCAAGTTCACGCACGATCTCGAGCAATCTCCGGGCCGTCTCGTCCGTGGCCTGCGGAGCTGACCTGTCGCGTGCATGAATTTCGCGTCCTTCAGACAAAGCAAAAACCCGTCAACTTTATCTTTGATGCAGATCACCGGCCGCAAGCGTCCGATGTGACACGCCGGCACGGCCCGAACATGGGTCGTGCCCTTGCGGCGCGCACAGCGGGATCTCCGGTGCGCTGTCTTTCCGTCTTCTCAGACGACATCCGACTCCATTCTCCAGAACGACGCCGGATGCGCGTTGACGCACGTCAAACTCCTGTTCGGACGTTGCGCAGGCAGCGACTTGGCGAGGCGCTTCAGGCCGGCGCGAGTTGCGACGTAATCGCGACGATCTTCATAAGGTCTTTCAAGGCGATCACACCGGCGAGACCGCTTTTCGACGTCACCAGCAGCAGGCTGTTGCCTGTACCCTGCATCTTGACCAGCGCATCCGATGCGCTGGCGCCCGCGTCTATTGTGTTTTTGTCGGACGGAGGAACCAGGATTTCGCCGACACGCACCAACGGACGCCGGTCGGAGGGAACCTGTCGAACCTCGGCCAGGCTCACACTCCCGAGAAGCTCGTTTCCATCGACGACGGGAAAGAACTCAAAGGCGTACTTGTAGATCCAGTTGTCGATTAGCTCACTGACGGTGACGTCCGGCGACACGGTGATCGCATTTGTGGTCATCAGATCCCGGACTGTTCTGCCTTTCAAGGCAAACCGGGTCTGCATCTGGAACCGGGATGAATCGGCGGCAAACCGGACGAACATGCCCAGAATGACCCACCATAGCGCGGTGAGCCCGGCGACCGTCAGTGCTGCAATGACGCCGAAGACCATCAGGGTGATCCCGAAGATCGAGCCCATGCGCGACGCCACGTCGGTCGCCCAGTAGTAATCGCCCTTCCAGGCCCAAAGGGCAGCACGCGCCACGCGTCCGCCGTCGAGCGGGAATGCCGGAATCAGATTGAAGGCGGCCAGGATCAGATTGAGCATACCCAGATACCGCAAGACCGCACCAAGTGGTGTGTATCCGTTGCCGGCGGTCAATGTGGACGCGCCGAGAAACAGCAATGCGAGGACGATGCTCAGAATTGGTCCGGCTATCGCCATGTAGAACTCGGCCTTCGGGTGAGGCGGCTCGTCCGCCATTTCGGCAACCCCGCCGAGAAGCCAAAGGGTGATGCCTTTCATCTCCATGCCGAATGAACGCGCCACAAGGGAGTGGGCGAGTTCGTGAAGCACGATCGACACAAACAGGCCGATCACGCCGAGGACAGCCATCCACCAATAGGTGACCTGGGTGAATCCCTCGTAGACCGCTGGGAAGTAGCCTTGCGCGAGCGCCCAGGAAAGCAACAGGGCGATGAAAACCCAGGTGATGTTGACCTTGATCTTCAGGCCGAAGATTTCGATGATCGTGAGGCTCTTGCCGTTCATGGGCGATCCCGTTGGTTTGCGTGACCCAAACCCCTCATGTCTGAGCTGATTCCTCCGCCGGCGCGGTCGTCATTGCGTGGCCGGAGTTCAGGCGCGCTTCGGCGTTGCAGGACTTCCCTGCAGTCTTCCAGAGCTCTGAAACCGTGACCTTCGCGAGGAAGCGCCTCGTGGGCGCCAATCACAAGATAGCCGTCGGGCAGCAGCGATTTCTTGATCGTCCTCAGGACTTTGGCCTGCAATGACGCGGCGAAATAGGTGAAAACAAGGTTCCGGCACAGGATCAGGTCGAATTCCCCTTGCGGCATCTCCTCGCGGATGTCCTGCAAAAGGAAGGTCACGCGCTGACGGTGCCGCGGGTCCACACAGTACGTGTCACCCGAAGCGGTGAACTCTTCCTCGAACCAGCCAGCGGGAATCTCCTTCAGGCTTCCCCGCGAGAAACAGGCATTCTTCGCACGTGAGAGCATATGCGGGTCGGCATCGGTCGCGACGATTTCGAAGTTGACGGTTGGAAAGGTGGGGGCAACGGCCGTGTCCCAAAGAATAGCCAGGGTGTAGGCCTCTTCTCCCGACGCACACCCCGCACACCAGCAACGGACAGGGCGGTTCTCCTTGAGCGCTCCCGCTGCCAAGCCGGGCAACACATCGTGGCCCAGTGTGTCGAAGACGTTCTTGTCGCGGTAGAAGCGCGAGATGGTGATGCGACATGCTGCTTCCAGGACATTCCACTCATCCGGGTTTGCTTCCAGTGTTTCCCGATACTGGTCGTGTCGTTTCAGGTCGAGTTCCTGCATGCGCCGCGCGACCCGTTTGCACACCTGTCTCCTGACCTTCCGGAAACCCGGCCAGCGCATTCTCAGTTGCGGCAGCGCCCATTGCAGGAAGGCGATGCACTCGGCGTCTTTCGTTGCACTTGTCAATGCATTGATCCAAATCGAACCGCAGCGGGTGGTCGCCGGCTCGCGATAGAAGCATGGACTGCCAGCTCAGTGCGACATCAGAACCGGCACCGTCATCGACTTCAGTATGTCGCGCGTCACGCCACCAAATATCAGCTCCCGGATCCGCGAGTGGCCATAGCAGCCCATCACGAGCAGATCGCAGGATTCATCGGCCAGCCGCGAGAGCAGGTCGTCGCCGAGGGAAATCTCCTTCGGATTTGACGTCATCGTCGAGGCTTCGACACCGTGCCGTGACAGCGCCTGCACGAAGTCGTGCGCGGACTCGAGGCTGTCCCTGCCGAGCAAATCCTCCGGATTCATCGTCAAGACGCGCACCTTTTTCGCTTGCCGCAGGATCGGCAGCGCATCGAAGGCCGCCCGTTCGGCCTCACGCTTCCCGTTCCACGCTACGACGATACGCTCGCCGATTGTCTTCGGTGGGATCCGATGCGGGATGAGCAGAACAGGCCGACCGACCCCCAATACGATCTCGGCGGTGGGTTCGGGGTCGTCTTCGCCATCGGGGAATTGACCCATGACGATGAGGTCGGCGCAGGGCATGCGCTGCAGCGCCGCGGTGGAGATTATGCTTCGGGTCGACTGAACGCAGCGCCATTCGGTCTTGGCCTTGGCGTGCTTGCCCGCCTTCTCGATCGCGTCCGTGAACAGCTTCTCGACTTCGGCCGCGCGTTCGCGCAGGGCCTCTTCCTCCCGTTCAATCACCTCACCCGGCATTTCCGCGCCGATCAGCCCATACACGGCAACACGCGGAATGGCATGCAGGCCGATCAGGAAGGCGTCGTGCTTACTTGCGAGCTGCAACGCAGATGCTGAAACCGCAGGCGCGCTTTCGGGAGTCGTCAGGCATGCGACAACAGTCTTGAACGTCATGACGCTTCCTCCTTCTCTTGAGTTCGGCTCGGCATGGCGAACTGGTCATCGGGCATGCAGGATCGTAGGCCGAATTGCCCAGATCTTCCTTGTTCGCCTGTGTCAACTCAGCGACTTCCAGTAGTCGCGAAATCTCTTCGCAGCCCAACGCCATATGATCAAAGCGAGCAGGGTGCCGGCAAAAAGCGCGGCCAGCGCAATGACAACGGTCAACTGCGTGGATTCAGCCATCTGAATCCTCCATCGGCTCCAATCCGGATGCCGGTCACGTCGTTGTTCGTGTCAGAGCCTAGCCGAATGCACCGGTTGTCGCTTGGACCTAGATCAAAAGTCAGGCCGGAAATCTCGAGCCGCCACAGTGTTTCATGATGCAGCAAACCTGCGTTTGCCGGCGCAGCGGACACTCGTCGGCAATTGGGCCAAACATGTCCGACGGACATGCGCTTGGCCTTGCTTGCCCTCCGCGCGGCTGCGCGATTCCTGCGGGAGCCGGCGTGCCGGTCTGCCGCACAGAGAAGCCTGGACGCTGAGTGACGGTCGGGGTGCGCCACTATGCGGATTGGACTTTACCGGGCAGAAAGTGGAGGATAACGGCCAACGCGAAAGGGTGGTGTTTCGCCGCGTGTGCGAACGGTCACACGCGGGTCCCGTTCCGGGACGCGTTCCGAACCGTGAGGGAAAAGCCGCCACGCGTACGGGAAGGTATGGAACGTGGCAGAATCCGCAAGTTCCGCGGGACGCTTTGTCAGCCGTCTGACACAAAACACGATCGCCCTGGTGTTGGCGGGCGGGCGCGGCGAGCGACTCGGCGTACTGACCGAATGGCGGACCAAGCCCGCGGTACCTTTCGGCGGCAAGTTCCGCATCATCGATTTCACGCTTTCCAACTGCCTGAATTCCGGCATCCGCCGCATCTGCGTCCTGACGCAGTACAAGTCGCATTCGCTCATTCAGCACATCATGCAGGGCTGGGGCGGGTTGAACGCCGGTCACGGCGACTTCGTGGATATCCTCCCCGCACAGCAATGGCTCGACGATGAGTCCTGGTATCAGGGCACGGCCGACGCGGTCTTCCAGTCTCTCGACATCATCGAGGGGTACAGGCCGCAATATGCTCTGATCCTGGCCGGCGACCACATCTACGCCATGGACTACGGTGAGGCGCTCGCCGCACACGTGCGCACGAACGCCGACTTCACCATTGCCTGCAAGCCGGTTCCGAAAGAGGAAGCGACCCAGTTCGGCGTCATGGAAGTGGACGACACAATGCAGCTGGTCGGGTTTGAAGAGAAGCCGGACAAGCCCAAGACCCTGCCGGACGACCCCAAGACATCCCTGGTGAGCATGGGCATCTACGTGGCGTCCTTCGAGTATCTGCAGGCGCAGCTCAATCGTGATGCGGAGGACAAGAAATCATCGCACGACTTCGGCAAGGACATCATTCCCCATGCCCTGTCGAGCGGTCACCGGCTGATGGCCTATCCGTTCGACCATGCCGCGACCGGCGGCGTCGGTTATTGGCGCGACGTCGGCACGATCGACGCCTACTACAAGGCCAGCCTGGAGGTCCTTTCGCCGCAGCCGGAGCTCGATCTGTACGATCCGAACTGGCCGATCCGCACCTACCAGCCGCAGCTTCCTGCGGCTCATTTCGTCGGCGCCGGGATGCTGTGCCGCGTCCAGGACGCAATGGTCAGCGGCGGCTGCGTGGTTTCGATGTCCAACCTCGACAACAGCCTCCTCTATTCCAACGTCAAGGTCGGCGAGGGGTGCGATCTTCAGGGCGTGCTTGCGCTTCCCGGTTGCGAGATCGGTCCGCGTTGCCAGCTGAAGAATGTCATCCTCGACAATGGTTGCGTGGTGCCCGAGAGGACCGTCATCGGCGAGGATCCCGCGGTCGACGCAGAACGGTTTCACGTCACGGAAGACGGCATCGTCGTCGTCAACCGCGAAATGCTCGGGCAGGAGGCCCTGTACGTGCCGACCTTCGCGGAAGACGGCTGACGCTCAGATCACGCTTCAGCGTGCGGCCAGATATGCGGCGATCCGGTCTGACGCGTCGGGCGCAGGGACTTCGTCCGCTTTGCCGCGGGCTGCGGCGAGCCCCTTCTCAATCGTCTCCAGATAGCGTTCGGCCGTTCGTTCCCAGGTGTAGGTCGCGAGAACGCGCGCCCGCGCGCGGGCGGCAAGGTCAGGCTGGCTGTTGAGGGCGTCGATCAGGCCGCGGGCGATATCGGCGGACGATGACGGATCGACAAGCACGCCCGATCCGTCGGCAAAGATCTCCGACGGCCCGCCATTGCGTGTCGCGACGCAGGCGAGACCGCAGGCGGCCGCTTCGATCGGCGCGAGCCCGAACGGCTCATAGAACGCCGTCAGCGCAAAAACGCCTCCGCCCCGCGCGACGGCCCGATAGGTCGCCGCGAGTGCCCGCTGCGAAGGGATATTCAGGAATCTCACTCTGTCGCGCAGTCCCGCGTCTTCGATCGTCTGCAGAATGGGCGCCATCACCGCGCGCTCGCCCGCTTCAAGGGAATCCAGTTCCGCGAATGGATCATCGATGCCACGGAAGCAGAGGATCAGGCCGGCCTTCTCCCGCAGGTCCTCGGACCCGGCGAACGCCTGGACGATACCAAGGGTGTTCTTTTTCTCATCGAGCCGGTTGGAGACGATCACGAAGGGCTGCGCCGCCTGCGCAATGTCCTTCAGCAGGCCTTCGGCCAGATCCGCGTCCAGCTTGTCCGTATCCGTGGTGAAAATCCGCGTGTTGACCCCGGGCGGAATGACCTCGAACCGGTTATCGTCCTCCACGTCGATGGCGCCGGCATAGAGCGGATGCGCATATTGTTCGCGGCGTTCCTGCTCCGTGGACGTGATCACGCGGAAGGCGCGGGCCATGGAGAGCCGTTCAGCCGCGATCCTTCGGGAAAACCGGAACCGCGCCTCGATCTGATCCGCATTCGCCTGCGTCATGCCGAGCTTGTCGAGCTTCTGCGCGCCGAGCGAGTGGCCGGTAAAGGTGAACCGTATCCCTTGCTCCTGTTCGAGCAGGCACGCGCAATATCCCCCGTCAGCATAGTGAGCCGTCGCGAAATCGGGCATGTCGCCGCCGTAAAATTCACGGGCCTTCTCAACGAACTCCGCCATGTGCGGCCACAGGCGTTCCTTGTTGAGGAAAAGCGGACCCCCGCAGTCAAGCCGTACGATGCGCAGATTGGCGCTGTTGCCCGGGTAGCGGTCGATTGCGCCGGAGAACTCCGGCCAGTCCGGGTCCTCGATCCGCCGGGTGAGGATGTCGACCTTGTGGCCCATCGCTGCCATGGCGCATGCCACTTCCTTGACGTAGACGAGCTGTCCGCCGAAATCCGGGTGCTCCGTGAGGTGGGAGTCCTCCGGGTCGAAATTGCCTTGGGGGTTGAGGAAAGCGACGTGCATGCGATGACGTGACAGGAGAAGAGCTTCAGGCCGGAACCGTCACGTCATAGTCCGATTCGACGATGATGTCCGCGCGCGGCTTGTGGGATGAAATGATCCCGTGTTCGATCTCGAGAACGCGATCGATGAACGGATCGAGCTCCGACGCGTCGCGCATCCGTTTCTCCCGATGCTTTCGGGTCTCGTGATAGGTGCGGTCGATGAAGACATGCGTCCGGCAGTTTTCTAGACATGTCGTGTAGGTGCCCTCGGCAATAAGGACCTGCGCCGGGCCGAAGCCAAGGACCTCGCTGCCGATGCTGTCGCTGGCGTAATCCACCAGCGGTTTCTCGACCTGTTTCTCGCCGACAAGGAATGCCCCGGCATGTTCATCCATCAGGTCGAGGCGAACCTCCTGCGTCCCGACCCAGCCGATGTCCTTGCGGCGGGTGAGGTCGTTGGTCTTCGGCGGATGGACGAAGTAATCGTCCTGCTGAAGGATGACGCACTCGATGCCGTGCGCGCCCAAGGCTTCACTTAGTGCGACGGCGGTCTCCGATTTGCCGCTCCCCGACTGACCGGCGATCGATACGGTGTGACGCCCGTTTTTGCCTTCAAGCACCGGCAGCAGCAGTGGCACGATGCCGGACGCGGCTTTGCGGTGATGCGCCTCGACGACGACCGAATCCCCCTTCATGGCAGCCCTTTCCGTTAATGATTCCAGCCAAATGTGAACAATATTTATTCACCTTGGCGGCGCAATTCCGTTTGGCAGATTCCCGCGAAGATAATAATTTTGGGTCCAGCGAGACACCGCACGGCAACAGATCATACAGGGACTGCGGCGTTGTCGCGAATGGTTCAATCGAGTCGCGTAATCAGCCAAGCGACACCTGTTCTGTCGTGGGACGCAGCAATGACGCCTGAGTACCAGAAAGCCTGGTCGGACCTGAATGTCCACCTGCGCGCCGTTGAGCAGGGCGCAGGTCTGGTATCAGCCATGCAGGAGCTGGAGACGTACCACGTCCGGAGCGGTTTCATTCGGGACGACCTGCGGGACGTCGAACGGCGGACGTTCTACGATCCCGACGACGAGACGCGCTTTTTTCGCGTGCAGTACAATCCCCGGCGCGCACAGCGGTTTGCCGGCTCGGGCCGGTCCCGTGAACGGCGCGTTTCGAGTAATGGCGGTTGTTTCCTTTGCCGGGAAAATATCGAGGTGCAACAGAAGGGCAACCAGCTCGGCTATCAGATCGAGAGCGGCGACCGCAGCTATATCGCGCTGACGAATCCGTTTCCGCTGCTTCCCGTTCATATCGTGATCGCCTCACGCGAGCATGTGCCGCAGGAGTGGGGGTTCCGCGATCCGGCCCGTCTCGGGGCGGATGTCCTGATGGCCGACGCGGTCGCCTTCGCCGACCGTATGCCGGGACACGTGGTTTTCTACAATGGCGTCGACGCGGGAGCGTCAATCCCGCAACATCTGCATTTCCAGTGCGTGGCCCGCCCGAGTGACGAGGACCCGTTCCCGCTCGAAATCGCCGCCGAAGACGTTGGTGGCGAGGTCGACGGCCCGGCTGTGGTGGCGGACTATCCGCTCGATGTCGCAGTCTGGAGAGGAACGGCGGCGGACGTGACGGCGCGTGCGTCGGACTGGATTACGCATTGGGGCGCGCGCAATCGCGCGCGGCTCGATGACCTCTCCGCCAACATCATCGCATCGCGTGCGCAGGAGGGAGACGGGATCGTGTTGTATTTCGTGCCCCGCAGCCGGACCAAACAGAAACCGCAAGGGTTTTCCGGACTGATCGGCGGTTTGGAAGTGCTCGGGGAGATCGTTCTTTCCAGCCCGGATGACAAGGCCCAGCTCGACGCGGGCGAAATCGACTATTTCGGCCTGGAAGCCATTCTGGCGAGCGTACGTACGCCAATCGAAGCTGATTAACGGGAAAGTGGTCTTTCCGCAGGATTGCCGCGTACTGAGAACGGCGCCAACCTGCGCACGACCTGTGACGGGTGGAGGGGATACATGCATCTGGGAATCCTGACGGGCGGTGGTGACGTGCCCGGACTGAACCCTGCGATAAAAGCGGTGGTGAACGAGGCCCACGCGCGTGGATGGCGGGTCACCGGCTTTCGCCGCGGGTGGGCGGGTCCGGTCCATTCCGACCCGAAGGATCTTGAAGGGACGGCGCATGCGCGCATGATCCTGACGCCTGAAGACGTGCGCAGCATCGACCGCACGGGCGGGACAATCCTGCACACCTCGCGGACCAACCCCTCGCGAATCCACCCTTCAGATCTTCCCGATTTTCACGGCCTTAAGGCGCCGTCGCCGGACGCGGAGAAGATCGACATCACCGAGCATGTTCTGGAGGTTCTGGCCGCATTGGAGATCGATGTTCTGATCGCCATTGGCGGCGACGACACGTTGTCCTACGCGTCGCGAATCCACAATGAAGGCATGCAGACCCTCTGTATCCCGAAGACCATGGACAACGACGTCTTCGGCACCGACTACTGCATCGGGTTCTCGACCTGCGTGACCCGTTCGGTCGAGCTGATCAACCGGCTGCGCACCTCCGCCGGCAGTCACGAACGGATGCTCGTGGTCGAGATGTTTGGACGCAACTGCGGCCTGACCGCCCTGATGGCGGGCTATCTTGCCGATGTCGATCGCACGCTGATTGCCGAAGTGCCGTTCGATCTCGACAAGCTTGCCGGTCTGATGATGGAGGATCGGGCACGCGCCACGTCACGATACGCCATCGCTGTCGTTTCGGAGGGTGCGAGCGCCACGGGCGAGGATATCATCGAGTCGGGTCCCGCGGACGCCTATGGCCACCGCAAGCTCGGCGGCATCAGCATCCGCGTCGGAGAGGAGCTCAAGGCCCGCACCGGCGTCAACGTCATGGTCCAGAATCTGGGCTACCTGCTGCGCTCGGGCGCACCCGACGCGGTCGACCTCATGGTGCCGAAAAACTACGGCACCATGGCCGTGCGCCTCATCGAGGAGGGAACGACCGGCGTGATGGTCGCGGTGGAAAACGGGTGCTACACGACGAAGCCCGCCGACATCAGCACCAAGGGCAAACGCCGCGTCGACATCGACACGATGTATGACGTCGAAGCTTACCGTCCACGCATCGCCGCACTACGCGGTGAGCCGATGTTGCTGCGGTAACGCGCCATAGGCTATCGATCCGTGACCGCCTTGCGGACGTGGCGTATGCCCCAGGCCACGAAGAGCAGCACGGGCACAATACTGACCGCGGTCACCAGCGTTTCGCTCCATGGGATCAAACCGGCCTGCTTCGCGCCCTTGGCGGCATAACCCACAAGACCGACGATGTAATAGGTGATCGCCGCAATCGACAGGCCTTCAACCGTCTGCTGCAGGCGCAGTTGAAGCTGCGCGCGCCGGTTCATGCTTTCCAGAAGCGCCTGGTTCTGCTTCTCGCGTGTAATATCAACGCGCGTCGAAAGCAGTTGCGTCGCGCGCGCCACACGCTCGGAGATGATGCTCAACCTGTTTGCAGTCGACTCGCACGTTTTCATCGCCGGCAGCAGGCGCCGTTCGGTGAACTCGGCAAATGTCTGAAGCCCCTCGATGCGTTGCTCGCGCATCTCTGCGATGCGGTAGTCCACCAGTTCCGCATACGCTTTCGCGGCCGAGAACCTGAACTGGCTTCCCGTGTGCTGACGCACGATGTCGGCATGAAGCAATGTCAGCCGGTCGAGAAGCGCAGGCTCTTGCGCCTGGTCGGCATCGCGCATCTCGGACGTGATTTCGGTCAGCTCGCGCTCGAACTGCCCGAGCATCGGCGTCAATGAACGCGCCACGGGCAAGGCGAGCAATGCCAGCACGCGGTAGGTATCGATTTCCAGCAACCGTTGCACCGTCCGCCCACGCTGATGTGGCGTAAGGCCGTTCTCGAAGACCAGCATCCGGCCGAACCCGTCCGCATGGATGCGGAAGTCGGTGAACGCGAGGCCACGTCCTCCGGCAATCTCCGAACCGATCACCATGTTCCCGGAGAAGTGCTGGTGAGAAAGCTTGTTTTCGTCCGGCCGTCCACGTGGGCGCGGAACGAGTTCCAGATTGTTCGCTGCAAGCACTTCGCCCGAGAGAGTCTCGAGCCAATCGTTCGGAACACTTGACAGAGCCATGCCGGAAAAGACGTCGGTCCCGTCCTTCGCCGGCGTTATGAACCAGTATCTCGTGAATTCCGTGTGCCGTTCCCACTTGAGACGAAAGGGCCCGAGGTCGCAACTGTAGTGCCGTGCGCCTTCGGCCGGAGGCTCCACGCCAAACCGCTCGCACAAATCCTGCACCGGCGCCATGTCCAGATCGTCGAGGAGAACAAGATAGGTGATGCGTGCGCGTTCGGTCAGCGCCTCCGGCGGCCGCGCATGAGCTTCATTGTTTATGCTCAGCCGTGCCGGATGATCAGGCGGCAAAGCCACGCCTTCGGTTCCAAGCATGATCGTTCAATCGTCCAGTTGCTGTTGCGAGGCGTGGTCCACAATGAGGACCAAAACCCCCTGCACTTTCAAGCGGTATCGCAGGCGCGCGCATCAACTGTCAAAACCAATCTCGCCGCCCCAATTGTCGCAGATACCCTCGGCGCAACGATTTTGGACACCTTCTCCACAGTGCTCCGGAGCGACGCTGGCTTTAACACGTGTGTCACATGCCATTGCTAAGGGGAGGCTCATTGCGACGGGGTTCCAACAATTAAAGAGGGCAAGCGGTGTCAGAGACAGCGGTGGAGGTTGTCAATGTCTGCAAATCCTTCCAGCGGGGAAAACGTGTCCTGAAGACGGTTTCCCTGTCGATCGACAGGGGCGAGATGGTTGCCCTCATCGGCGCATCCGGCTCGGGCAAATCGACGCTCATCCGCGCCATCGCCGGTCTCACGCCGATTGACCGGAAGCCGCATAAATCTGGCGACGATGCACCATGCTGCATCAACATATTCGGGTCCCCGATCCAGCGCGATGGCCGTGTATCGGGTGACGCCAATTCCATCCGGTCGCACGTCGGCGTCGTTTTCCAGCAGTTCAATCTGGTTTCGCGCCTGTCGCTTCTGACCAACGTTCTTCTCGGGCTTCTCGGTCAGATCCCCCGATGGCGCGGCTCGCTCGGCCGCTTTTCCAATGACGAGAAACTGAGGGCCATGGCGGCGTTGCGGCGTGTCGGTATCGACGAGCACGCTCTCAAACGGGGCTCGGAGCTCTCCGGCGGTCAGCAGCAACGCGCCGCGATCGCGCGCACCTTGCTGCAGGGCGCAGAAGTCCTCATTGCCGATGAGCCTATCGCCTCGCTTGATCCGAACTCCGCCCGGCGGGTCATGGACATCCTCGCCACGCTGAACAAGGAAGAAGGGATAACCATCCTCGTGTCGCTGCATCAGGTCGAGTTCGCCTTGCGCTACTGCCCGCGGACGGTCGCGCTGCGCGACGGCGAAATCGTCTATGACGGACCTTCCGACACGCTGACCCCCCAATTCCTTGGCGAGCTCTACGGCGCGGAGAGCAAGGAGCTTTTCCTGCCCGGTATGGATCACGACGCCGACAGCGTGTCCGGAAAATCCTCCAGGAAGGGCAAACGGCCACCCAACGGCAAGGGCCGCAAGAAAGACTTCGAACAACCACTCGCGACCGCCGGTTCGGCGTGAGTGCGGCTTTGGAATTGCACGGCAACGGGTTTGTCTGTCCGCTCGGATCGGGACTGAAGAGCGGGCGCAGGGAGAAGCAGCAGAAGGAGCTTCAACAATGCTACGTCGTACTGTCCTGAAATCCGCGGTGGCCATCGCGCTCGCCGCTTCGTTCTCCGTCACGGCGGCAAACGCCGCGGACGAGAAGTCGATCAACTTCGGTGTGATCTCGACCGAGTCCACCTCGAACCTGAAAGCGACCTGGGAGCCGTATCTCCGGGCGATGGAGAAAGCGACGGGCATCAAGGTCAAGGGCTTCTATGCCTCCGACTATGCCGGCGTGATCGAGGCGATGCGCTTCAACAAGGTGCAGGTTGCCTGGTTCGGCAACAAGTCGGCCATCGAGGCGGTCGACCGCTCGAACGGCGAAGTGTTCGCGCAGACGGTCGATAGCGACGGCAATCCCGGCTACTGGTCGCTCGTCCTGGTCAACAAGGACAGCCCGTACCAGAAGCTCGACGACATTCTGAAGTGTGACAAGTCACTCAACTTCGGCATCGGCGATCCCAATTCCACGTCCGGTTTTCTTGTGCCGACGACGTACATCTTCGCCGAGCGCAACATCGATCCGAAGAAGTGCTTCAAGACCGTGCGCAACGCCAACCATCAGGCCAACGCCATGGCCGTCGCCAACAAGCAGGTCGATGCTGCAGCCAACAACACCGAAAACATGCGCCGTTTGAAGAAGACCAATCCGGACGCATACAACAACATCCGGGTGATCTGGCAGTCGCCGCTGATCCCGTCCGATCCGCTGGTCTGGCGCAAGGACCTCGATCCGGACCTCAAGGCCAAGCTCTATCACTTCGTCATGACTTACGGCCGCATCGGCTCACCGGAAGAAATCGCGTCGGCGCGGAAGGTCCTGACCGCGCTGCAGTGGGCGCCGTTCAAGCCGTCATCGGACGCGCAGCTCTATCCGATCCGCCAGCTCGCCATCAACAAGAAGATCCTGAAGATCCAGGGCGACACCAAGCTCAGCGACGCGGACAAGGAGAAGCAGATCGCCGAGCTCAAAAAGCAGAGTGACGAGATCAGCAAGCTGATGAAGGAAACCCCGAGCATGTAGCCGGGTTGTCCCGAGACAAGAGCAATGTGATGGCGCCGGAGACGAAACGCTCCGGCGCCGAACTGTTTCCGGGCGGTACTTGTGCCCGTTCAACGTCCTGATCCGGGGGGATCGCCATGGCCGATATCACCGCAGCACCCGTTTCCAAAGACACCGAACAGCTCACCGTTCCACGCCAGCCCTGGCAGCGCAGGATACGGGGTGTCCTGATTTCCCTCGCCATCCTGGCCCTGCTCGCGTGGAGCTGGGGTCCGACGGAGATGAAGAACTGGATCCTGCTGTTCACGGACTGGCGCAACATGGCGGAGTTCATGAGTGCCTTCCTCCGTCCCAACTTCCATGACTGGGACATCTATTTCGAGGAAATGCTGGTGACGATCCAGATCGCGGTCTGGGGAACTGCGCTGGCGGTGATCGTCGGTATTCCCTTCGCGATCCTGAGTTCATCCAACGTCTGTCCGCAATGGGTCGTTCAGCCGATTCGCCGCCTGATGGATGCCTCCCGTGCCATCAACGAGATCGTCTTCGCGTTGCTGTTCGTCGTTGCCGTCGGTCTCGGACCGTTCGCCGGCGTCATGGCGCTGTTCGTTCACAATACGGGCATCGTTGCCAAGCTCTTCTCCGAGGCCGTAGAGGCGTCCGACCCGCGGCCCGTGGAAGGCATCCGGGCAACGGGAGCAAGCCGGCTGCAGGAGGTCATCTTCGGCATCATCCCGCAAGTCATTCCGCTCTGGAGTTCATTCACGCTCTACCGGTTCGAGACCAATGTGCGCTCGGCGACGGTTCTCGGCATTATCGGCGCGGGCGGCATCGGCCACTCCCTGTATGAGAACATTCGCTCGTTCCAGTATGCGGAGACCGCGGCTATCATCATCATCGTCGTGGCCTCGGTCATGATCATCGACATGGTGAGCGCGCGGCTCAGGAGTATGCTCGTCTGACAAACGGGTCGCCTGCCGCTCGGGGAGAAACGGTTGAGGTGGGCGGAGCCGCGCCACGATACGCGATTTACTACCTTCCCGACGAAGGCTCCCGCCTCGCTGAATTCGGCGCGCGCTGGTTCGGCTACGATTGCCATGCCGGCCGCGCGTGCGAACGGGACACGCACGGTCTTGGTGATTCTGCCGCGGAGGTGGTCGCCGCGCCCGCCCGCTATGGGTTCCACGCGACGCTGGTCGCGCCTTTTCATCTCGGACCGGGCGTCAAGCTTGACGATGTGGTTGCACGGATGGAAAGCGTCGCCCGCTCAGTGGGTGGTCCGCAGCGCCTGCAATTGTCCATGGGCGAACTGAGTGGATTTCTGGCGCTGCGTCCCGACGATGACATGCCGCTGCGCCGTCTCGCACTGGCATGCGTGATGGGATGCGACACGCTGCGGGCCGCGCTCACGCAAAAGGAGCGCGAACGCCGCCTTCGCGCGCACCTTACGACCTATCAGCGCATCCTGATGGAGACCTACGGTTATCCCTATGTCGCCGACGAGTTCCGCTTTCACATGACGCTGACAGGGAACCTCGGGGAGAAAGAACGCAAACGGGTTGCGACCGCGCTCGCCGGACCATTGGCGCCGATCCTCGCGGACGGTTTGGAATTGAGCGCAATCAGCCTGCTGGAACAAAGAGATGCGAATTCACAATTCCGGTTTCATTCGCGCGTGGCGCTCTCCGCATAGTCTCTGATCAGCGCATTGAACCGCGCCGAGGCTTCGGCGAGCCGGCCGTTGTTCGCGATCTCCACCACCCGGCAGTCCTGCGAAAGCGCCACCTCCGCCGCGCGTCTGAGGCGGGCGTCCTGGTCCGTCGTTTCCTCGCGTTGCCGGCTTGCCAGCCGCCGGCGCAACACGTCGGGATCGGCCGTGACCTGCACGACCCGTACATTTGAAAAAGCCCGGTAGGCTTCGGAAATGATGGTCCGGGACACATTGGCGATGACGCATGAACCATTGGCGAGGTGATCCGCGGCCTCGGCAGGTATCGCGTAGGTGAGACCATGCGCGCGCCAGTGCAGAAGAAACGCGCCGGCGTTGAGCCGGTTCTCGAATTCTGCCGCGGTCACCGGTTCATGGCCCTCGGTTGCATCGGGTTCCCGGGTGATGACGCGCTTCGGGAAATGCACGCGCGGATCGCCGGAGAAGGTCTTGCGCGCTTCGCCGATCAGCGTGTCCTTTCCGGACCCGCTCGGGCCGACCACCAGCACAAGGCAACCTTGTTCAGAAGCCTGGGCTGGTCGGGTTTCAGGCAACGAGCTGACCTTCCCGCCAGACGCTGCGAACGACCGGCACCTTGCCCTTGTCCCGGTACCACACCAGGTCGCCGCGCTTGCCGATGGAGATTTCGCCGCGATCCTCCAGGCCGATCTGCTGCGCCGGCGTACGGGTGACTGTCGCGATCGCCTGCGGCAGCGTGATGCTGTCGACGGTGTTGTCCATGATCAGCGCAGCATAGAGCAATGATGCCGGGATGTAGTCGCTGGAAAGAATGTCGAGCGTGCCGGCCTCCGCGAGGTCGCGCGCCGAGATATTGCCGTTGTGCGAGCGTCCGCGCACCATGTTCGGCCCGCCCATGAGCACGGCCAGTCCATTCTCGTGAGACTTGGCCGCGGCCTCGCTCGTGGTCGGAAACTCGGCAATCACGATGCCGTCCGAGACCGCTTCCGCAACGTGATCCTCGGTCGCGTCGTCATGGCTCGCCAGGGAGATGCCGCGCGCCTGGCCGAGGGCGACGACTTCGGCACGATTGGCGGCGCTGTAACGACGCTGGTCCTCCTGTCGATCCTTCATGAACCTCTCCAGTTCGTCGTCGCTCAGCCCGAAACGTCCCTTGTAGAAGGTTGCGTACTCCTCGATGTCCGCAAACTGGCGCTGGCCGGGCGTGTGATCCATGACGGAAATCACGCGAATGGCGTGGTGATCGATCACAGGCTCGATGAGGTCAATCATTCCCCGGTAGCTGATTTCGCACCGCAGATGCAGGAAGTGATCGGCCTTGAGCGCACGGTCTCCCCTGAGCGCATCGACCGTATCGCAGATCTCGGTGAGCATCGTCTCGCGCACCGGATGCGTACTGACCGCCCCGACCGCAAGTGCGTTGCAAACCGTCGTGATGCCCGCCGCCACGACTTCCCGGTCATGGGAGACGACCGCCGCCTCGCTCGGCCAGTCGGCCTTGGGCCGGGGCATGAGATGGCGTTCGATGTTGTCGGTGTGGAGTTCGACGAGCCCCGGGATCAGCGTATCGCCTTCAAGATCGACCGCCGAGGGGATGCCGGACCTGCCATGATCGATGTCGGCGATCCGGCCGGATCTGACGAGCACAGTTCCCTGGATGACCTCGTCGCGCATGACGACTGATGCATTGGTCAGGACAAGCTCGCCGCTCATGCCGCCACCCTTTCCGCCAGATCGATCGCGCGGGTGCAGATCGCATTGCGTGCCGGCGCATCGTGGAAGATCCCGACGATGCCCGCGCCCGCGTCGCGCGCTTCGCAGATCATGTCGATCACGATCTGACGGTTTTCGACGTCGAGCGAGGCCGTCGGTTCGTCGAGAAGAAGAATGGGGTAGGGGGCGGCGAAGCCGCGGGCGATGTTCACCCGCTGCTGCTCCCCGCCGGAAAAGGTGACCGGCGACAGGTCCCAGAGCTTTTCGGGAATATTGAGCCGTTCGAGCAGTTCGCTGGCGCGGCGGGTCGCGGCCTGCTCGTCGATACCGCGTTCAATGAGCGGTTCGGCGACAACCTGCAGCGTCGGCACCCGTGGGATCACGCGCAGGAATTGCGAGACGTATCCGATCGTATCGCGCCGGACTGTTCGGATCATGTGCGCCGAGGCGCTCACGAGATTGATCCATTCACCGTGATGGCGCACGTCGAGAACACCCGTGTCACAACGATAATTCGCATAAAGCATGCGCATCAGCGTGCTCTTTCCCGACCCCGACGGTCCGGTCAGCGCAACCGCCTCGTCGGACGCGACCGTGAACGACATGTCCGTAAAGACCGGAAGCCGAAGCCCGTTCTTGAGATGAAGCGTGAAGGTCTTGGCGAGGCCCTCTGCCCGAAGCATGTTTCGCGGTTCGCTCATGCCTGCAAGACCGATGAAACCAGGAGTTGGGTGTACGCGTGCTGCGGATCGTCCAGCACCTGGTCGGTCAATCCCTGCTCCACAACGCTGCCATCGCGCATGACCATCATGCGGTGCGCCAGCAGGCGCGCGACGGCCAGGTCATGCGTAACGATAATCACAGAGAGTTGCAGGCGGGTGACAAGGCCGCGAATCAGGTCGAGCAGGCGTGCCTGCACGGAGACGTCCAGCCCGCCGGTCGGCTCATCCATGAAAACAAGCCGGGGACCGGTGACGAGATTGCGGGCGATCTGCAGGCGTTGCTGCATGCCGCCGGAGAAGGTGCGCGGGAAATGATCGATCCGGCCCGTATCGACCTCGACCTTCTCCATCCAGTCGAGCGCGCGCCCACGGATGTTTCCATAGTGCCGCGCGCCGACGGCCATCAGCCGCTCGCCCACATTGGCCCCGGCGCTCACATTCATGCGCAGCCCGTCGCGCGGGTTCTGGTGGACGAACGCCCAGTCCGTCCGCATCAGAAACCGGCGCTCCGCTTCGCTCATCTCGTAGATATCGCGCAGGCCGTCAGTCCGGGTGCAATAACGGGCGCTGCCCCTGTCAGGCATGAGCTGCGCCGACAGGCAATGGAGCAGGGTTGTCTTGCCGGAACCGGACTCGCCGACGATCGCCAGCACCTCTCCGGGCCAAAGCTCGAACGTAATGTCCGCGCAACCGAGCTGCTCGCCATAGGACTTGGAAATGCCCTGCGCGACGAGGATCGGGCTGTCAGCGTCCTGCGCTCCGCTCATGGTGCGGCGCCCCCGCCACGCTTATTGCAGAAGTCCGTATCGGAGCAGACGAACATGCGCCCACCGCTGTCGTCCGTGATGATCTCGTCGAGGAACGAGTGTTCCGAGCCACAGAGGGCGCAGGCCTGGTCCCATTCCTGTACCTCGAACGGGTGATCCTCGAAGTCGAGGCTGTGCACCTCCGTGTAGGGCGGGATCGCATAGATGCGTTTCTCGCGGCCCGCACCGAACAGTTGCAACGCGGCCATGCGGTGCATCTTCGGATTGTCGAACTTCGGGATCGGCGAGGGGTCCATGATGTAACGCGCGTTCACCCGCACCGGGTAGGCGTAGGTGGTCGCGATATGCCCGTGGCGGGAGATGTCCTCGTAGAGCTTCACATGCATCAGGCCGTACTCTTCGAGCGCATGCATCGTCCGCGTTTCCGTCTCGCGTGGCTCCAGGAAGCGCAACGGCTCCGGGATCGGCACCTGGTAGACCAGGATCTGGTCCGCGCGAAGCACGTCTTCCGGGATTCGATGGCGCGTCTGGATCACGCTCGCCTTCGCGGTGTCCGTCGTCGTTTCGACGCCGGCCGTCTTCTGGAAGAACTTGCGGATGCTGACCGCGTTGGTGGTGTCGTCGGCGCCCTGGTCGATCACCTTCAGAACGTCATCCAGGCCGAGGACCGATGCGGTCACCTGCACCCCGCCTGTGCCCCAGCCATACGGCATGGGCATCTCGCGGCTGGCGAACGGTACCTGGTATCCCGGTATCGCCACCGCCTTGAGGAGCGCGCGTCGGATCATGCGCTTCGTCTGCTCGTCCAGATACGCAAAGTTGTAAGCCTTTTCCCGCGCCATGGGCCTACTCCGCTGCCGCGAGATGCGCCCGTGCGATCTCGGCGCGTATCTTGCGCAGCAGTTCGAGCTCGGACTGGAAATCGACATAGTGAGGCAGCTTGAGATGCTCCACGAAGCCGGTCGCCTGAACGTTGTCGGAGTGGGAGAGAACGAACTCCTCGTCCTGCGCCGGAGCGATCCGCTCCTCGCCGAGTTCCTCCGCCCGCAGCGCCCGGTCGACAAGGGCCATGGACATGGTCTTGCGTTCGCAATGTCCGAAGGCCAGCCCGTATCCACGGGTGAACTGCGGCGGCACCTCCTTCGATCCGCTGAACTGCGTGACCATCTCGCACTCGGTGAGCGTGATCTCGGCGATTTCGATGGCGAAGCCGAGCTCTTCAGGCACGAATTCAACCCGTACCTCGCCCATGCGGATTTCCCCGGCGAACGGATGATTGCGCCCGTAGCCGCGCTGGGTCGAGTAGCCGAGCGCCAGAAGGAAACCCTCGTCGCCGCGCGCCAGGTTCTGCAGTCTGACGTCGCGCTCCGCGGGGAACGCGACCGGCTCGCGCGTCAGATCTCCGACCCGGCCGTTGTCGCCGCCCGGAGGGCGAGACGCGCCGTCGGGCGGCTCGATCAAACCCTCCTTGTCGAGGAGATCGAGAACACGCGGGCTGTGTGCGTCCGTGGGGCGGGGCTCGGTGCGGCCGATCCCGGGCCGTGCCGGGACTTCGGCCTCGAGTTCGAAGTCGAGCAGCCTGTGGGTGTAGTCGAAGGTCGGCCCGAGGACCTGCCCGCCGGGAAGGTCCTTGTATGCCGCGGATATCCGGCGGCGGATGGACATGCGCGCGGTGTCGAGCGGCTGCGAGTAACCGAACCGCGGCATGGTCGTGCGATAGGCCCTGATCAGGAAAATCGCTTCGATCAGGTCGCCACGGGCCTGCTTTATGGCCAGCGCCGCTAGTCGCCGGTCATAGAGCGAGCCCTCGCTCATCACCCGGTCGACGGCGAGGGTCAGTTGCTCGGCGATCTGCGTCGTTGAGATTTCCGGGATGTCGCGATTGCCGCGCCGTTCCTTGGCCAGCAGCTCGTGCGCCTTGTCGATGGCCTTCTCGCCGCCTTTGACCGCGACATACACCGGCTAGACCGCGATGCTTGTGCTGCGCGGCAGTCCGACCACGGACTCCGGCCCGCACAGGATGACGTCGACGCCAAGGGGAAACCGGGTGTGGTTCTTCCGGGCGTGTGCCCAGAAGTCGTCCTTGAGATCTCCCGACGAAAACTCCTGGGTGTCTGCAATTCCCGGACCTGAAAGGCGAACCGGCAGACCCGACCCGAAACCGGATATGCCGAGCAGCAACGTGGCGGACTCGTCAGGATACTCCGACGTCCCTGGCTTGAGTTCGAGCACGTCGGGCATTTCGCGATCCGCCAGGGCGATGACGAAATCGGCTTCTCCCGCTTCGCTCACGATCGGCGCGCCGGTATGAAACGCGATATAGCGGCGGACGGATTCGATTGCGAGCGGCGGCGCCAGGTAAACGCTCGTTTCATGGTCGAGCAGCGACAGGGCCGCCGCTGCGAGGGTCGGTTCCATCGGTGCCGGCGCGGTGTCGATGCCGGCGAGCGGAACCGGCACGCCGGGACGTGAAAGCGCTTCGAGTACGGCGCGGAAGGTCCTTTGCGCGCCATGGACCGGCTCGTCGAAGCCGGGTGAAAGATCGTTTGTCAGTGTCATTCATCTTCTCCGCGCACGAGCGTGAAAAAGTCGACGCGTGTCGCGTCGCTTTCAGCCCGTCGGGCCTCACGGCGCGCGGCCTCTTGTTGTGTCAGGGGATTGATTACCTGTTCCAGGATCCCGGCACGGTGTGCCTCCTGCTGCAGCAGGGCGTCGGCGAGTGCCGCGCGCACCGCGTGCTCCGGCCGCCGTCCCGAGACATAGGCGTGACCCAGCGTTCCATCGAGCGTGCGTACCGTACAGCGGGTGACGGTCATCTCGCCGAGATTGAACGCGTTGCCGGATCCACCGGCACGGCCACGCACCATGACAAGTCCGCTTTCCGGCGCGCGCAGCAGGTCGTGTTCGGGCAATTCTCCAAGGCTGTCAACGAGTTGCGCCAGCGCAGCCTCGTCCGACCGGGCCAGAACGCCCATCCATTGCTGCCTGTCTTGCAACTGCATGTCTGCCATCAGCGGGTTAGGAAACGTTTTGAAAACAGATGCCGTCGACTACCAATTCGTGACGTCGACAGCGCGAATCGAACCTATTGATCGCGTATGACAGCGGAATGACGCGTGGACGCCATCTTTTGGGGAGGGTTAATCGGCGATTGCGGAGTGTGTCGAGAGGACGCGCGGCGCGCTTTTTTCCGATCCCGTCAACGCGGTGAGAAGGGGGGTGGGCGTGCCCCCCTTGAGGCCTTCGACAGCCGCACCGACGGCGGTGACGCGCTCCGGCGAAACCCTGCCTTCTGCCAGCGCATGCAGCTTGGCCAGCATCTCGTCGCGGGCCGGCGCGCGGTCCGGCTCGCCCCAGGGCGAGCTCACGCGGGCATCGAAGGGACCGCGGTCCGTCATGACCCGGACATGCGCCGGCACGGTCTCCGGAAAGAGCGCATCCATTTCCTCAACGTGCCGCACCTCGACCTTGCGGGCAAAGTCCACCGCCTGCGGATGGTGCAGGCTGTACCCCGATATCGGCATCAGCGCCGCCTCGCCGCGCATGGCGGCCAGGCCGAGGCAATAGGGGATGGAGTACTGGGCGCTTTCCAGCGAGTGCGGATCCGCATGGTTGTTCAGGTGCGCCGCCTGGTGGAACGTCTCCACGTGCACCTGTTCGATCTCGTCCGCCGCGACACCGTTTTCCTGCATGATCTCCAGCAGCGCCTCCACTGCGCTGTGAATCCAGCGGCACGCGGAATAGCGTTTGAAATAGGTCCGCGTGATCATGAACCCGTTGCCGAGCCCGTCCAGCGCGACCCCGGGCGCGAAGCGCTCGTCGATATCGAGAGCGTCGCGGCATCCGGAGAAACCGGTCCGCGCAAGGTCGGCGGCCGCCATTCCGGCGACCACGGACCAGGGAATCGACTCCTTCACGTTGGAGCCCATGTCCGCGCTGAGTGTCAGATCGGCGACGCGCGGCCCGTGATAGGCGGTGATGGCGAGGGCGTGCATGAGTTGCCGGGCATCGAGCCTGAGCAGGCGGCCGGCCGCCGCGCAGGCGCCGAAACCCGACCAGTTCCCGGTGTGATAGGCCTTGCGCTTCTCCGCGTGCCCGACGCGAACACAAACCTCATAGCCGGCGATCACGGCGGCGAGAATGTCGTCGCCGGTCACGTCGGCTTCCGCGGCAACCGCCAACGCCGCCGGGACCACCGCCGCGCCGGGATGGCCGAGTGCCGCCCGGTGGCCATCATCGATGTCGAGCATGGACGCCGAAGCGGCGTTCGCGAACGCCGCGCCGGTCGGGTTCAGCGTCGTATCGCTGAACCAAAGGGCGGCGTCGCCCGCCCGATACGTCGCGGCGGCGACCTCGTGGATACGCTGTGCGCCGGGCGTGTGCTGTCCCGGTATCGCGGCGGCGATTGCGTCGAGGATGCAGTCTTCCGCCTTGGTGATCACGGCGTCAGGTACGTCGTTGATGCGCAGGTTCACGCACCAGTCCGCGAGCGCAGCGGCAACATGACTCTCATCCGGTTTCGTCACCGCGGCATGATTCCCTGATACGGGGTGCGCAGAACCGCATCGTGCACCATTGTCGCGAGTGTGGTGAGATCGAAGACAGGCAGTTCGGTCGCCTTCTGCAAGGCGTGGGCATAGGGCGGCATGTCGGTGCATTCAAGAACGATGGCGCCAAGGTCGTTGTTGGACTTGACCAGCTTCTTGGCCGCGGCCAGCACCTCGTTCTCGATCTTTGTCGTATCCATGTTGTCCCGCTGGCCTTCGAGAATCACTTCGCGAAACTCCGGAAAATCCTCCATGCCCTGGATCGCCACCGGAACGTCCGCCGCCCCGACCGCCGCGAGATGCCGGTCGGTGAGGTCGGGACCGCTGGCGGTCAGCACGCCGACTTTCCTGCGCCGTCCCAGCATGTTGTAGACCATCGGCAACTGGATCAGGCTCGACGCGAACACCGGCACCTCGACCGCCTCGGAAAGCTCGCGCTGAAACAGGGCCAGGAAGCCGCAGCTCCCGGTGATGGCGCGCACGCCCTCCTTCTCGAGACGCTGTGCGGCGTCGAGGAACGGCTCGATGAAATCGGGGGCGGGCCCGTTCACGAGCTTCGCGACCGTGGCACCCTGTATGGTTTCGTACAGGACGGGGAATCCGAGGCCGGACGGGTTCTTGATGTGCCCGGGAGGCTTTGGAAAATAGGATTCAAGGCACAGAACGCCGATCGTCACGCCGCTGATATTCGCGCCACCCTTTAACTTCATTCTCTCGTACTCTCTTTCCGTGTTGATGCCGCGGCCGGTCAGAACCGCGTGCTGCTGTAGGGCGCCAGGTCGATGTTCGGGGGCGTCCGGGTGACCAGATCCGCGATGATCCGGCCGGTCATCGGCGCCATGCCGAGGCCGTAATGGCCATGGCCGAACGCGGTGAACAGGCCCGGTTGTCCCGGGACCTCGTCGATGCAGGGCAGGCTGTCGGGCAAGGAGGGACGCGCGCCCATCCATTCCTCGGTATCTTCCGTGTTCAGGTTCGGCAGCATGCGCTTGGTCTGCCGTACCAGCACGCGGGCGCGGCGGTAATTCGGCGGCGCGTCGAGGCCGGCAAACTCGGCCGTTCCGGCGCTACGCAGACCCATTTCCATGGAACTGGAAACGAACTTGGCGTCCACGTCCATGATCGAATTGGTCAGGGAAACACCAGGATCCCGGAACAGGACGTGGTATCCGCGCTCAGCCTCCAGCGGGACGCGTACGCCGAGGGGTTCGAGCAGCCGCATCGACCAGGCGCCGGCGGCGGTCACGACCTGCGGCGAGTGGAAGTCGTCCTCGTCCGTGGTGATCGACCACCCGTTTTCAACAGGCCGCAGCTCGTGAACATGAGCCTGCACGAATACGCTGCCGAGAGACCGTGCCTTGTCCGCGAGAACGGCGCCGATCCGCCCGGGCGCCATGGCCCGCGCCTGGTCCTTGATCAGGACCGCCGCCGTATAGTCGGGTGCGAGGCAGGGCTCGATCTCCCGCAGCTCGTCTCCACTCAGAAGCTCGAGCGGCGCGCCCAGCTCCTCGCGTAGCCGCCAGGTCATGTCTTCAAGGTTTACCGCGCTCGCGTTGCGGTAGATGTGGAGGTAGCAGGACTCTCTCACGAGGTGCTCGTGACCGGTGCCCTCGAGATGGCGCCGATAGATGTCCACGTTCGGCCGGTTGAGTTCGGCCATTGCGCGCGAGATTCTCGGTAGCTCTTTCGCGCTTCCGGATTTGAGGAATTTCAACGCCCAGGGCAGAGCTTTCGGTAGGTAACCGGGGCGAATTGCCACCGGGCCATCCGGATCGAGCAGCCAGCCGGGAATCCGCTTCCACAGACCCGGCACGGACTGCGGGATGCAGGACCACGGCGAAATGACGCCGGCATTTCCGTGACTGGCGCCCTGGCCGGGAGAGTCCTTGTCCACCAGGCGGACGGACTTGCCCTTTTCAAGCAGAGACAGGGCGCAACAGATCCCGACAATGCCGGCACCGACAATTGTCACGTCGATCTGTTCCTGCGCTGCCATCGGCCTACTCCTCGACGTGCCGCGCGGCCTTGCTAGCGAACAACGTACACTGAACAACCGGCGTGGCGCACGATACGCGCGGCGTTGCTGCCAAGCAGAAAATCGGTCACGTCCGGCCTGTGGCGCCCGACAATGATGAGATCAGCGCCGAGCTTTTCAGCCTCCTCGACGATCTTCCGGTAGACGCTGCCGACGCGTACGCTGACATGCACGCGCCCCGCCGGCATGTTCAGGCTCTCGACAAGCTTGTCGAGCTCGCCGGCCACCTGCTCCGTCATGCCCTTCTCGTAGTCCTCCGGCAGGTGGGCCCTGACGTCGGACGGCATATTGACGGCGACGTGAACGAGCGTAATCGACGCGTCGTGCAGGCCGGCGATCTCGCCGGCGGTTTGCAGGATCCGCGTCATGAGCGCATCGTCCTCCAGGTCGACGGCGACAAGTATGTTCTTGATCATGGCGTCATACCCCCGATTCTTCAGTGCCTCACGACGATGCCGCAACGGCGCGACGCTTGCTGATGACCTGCATCAGGATGATCGGCGCCACCAGCGCGAGCGCGAACAGGTCGGACTGCCATGTTGGCGCGATGGCGACAAGTCCGGCAAAAGCCGCGAGAACGCGCTCCGGAACGCTCATGGGCGCAAGGAAGTAGCCGACCACCGCAGCAGACAACGCGACCACGCCCAGGATGCAGCTTGTCGCCGCGTATGAGAACTCGATGAAATCGAACCCGGTCGAGGATACGAACAGGAGCACCGGTGCGTAGACGAACGCCATCGGAGCAACGATCTTTCCGAGCCCGAGCGTGAACGCCGACATTCCGGTCTTGAACGGATTGGAGTTGGCGATGGCCGCGGCGGCGTAGGCGGACGTGCACACCGGTGGCGTGATTTCCGCAACGACGCCGTAATAGAGCACGAACAGATGGCTCGCGATCGGCGGTACGCCGAGTTGCTTCAGCGCGGGCTGCGCAACCGACACCAGCATGATGTAGAGCGCCGTGGTCGGGATGCCCGCGCCCATCAGGATGCAGGCGATGGCGACCAGCACCAGCGACAGGAAGAGCTGAAGATCCTCGATCGAGAACAGCTCGAAGGCGCCATAGACGAAGAACCAGTGCAGGTTCTGCGCCATCTCCGCGGCACCGGACGTGACCATGAAGCCGATGCGGAAACCGACGCCCGTGGTGTTGATGACACCGACGACGATGCCGACGGCCGCGGAGGCCGCGCCGACGGCAAGCGCGTATTTCACGCCCGTCTCGATCGCATCCGTCAGTTCCGGCATTTCGAGCCGTTTCTGCGGGTTGAAGACGCATATGATGCTGCCGACGGCGAGAAGCAACGTCATGGGAAGATCGAACCCGCCACCCAGGTACTTCCAGACGACAAAGGCGATGAACGCGGCCGGAAAGGCCAGGGTCCAGGGCGTATCGCGGCGCGCGGCACCGGCGATGACGGTGAGGCTGATGCCGCAGAAGGCAGACATGTACGGCGTGTAGCCGGAGAACAGGACGACAAGGAGGGCGACCAGTGGAATGAGATTGGCCCAGCCGTCTTTCCAGACCTCGCGGAACTTGGGCAGCATGTCCTCCGCCAGACCCTGAAGGTCGAGCCGGCGCGCCATCAGATGCACGACGGTGAACACGCCGACATAGTGGAGGATCGCCGGGAAGATCGCGGCAATGACGATCGTGGTGTAGGGGACCTCGAGAAACTCCGCCATGATGAAGGCGGCAGCACCCATGATCGGCGGCGTGATCTGCCCGCCCGCGGAAGCGGCGGCCTCCACGCCACCGGCGAAGCGTCCCGGATAGCCGAGGCGCTTCATGTTCGGAATGGTGAGCGCCCCGGTTGAAACCGTGTTCGCCACCGACGACCCCGAGATCGTACCGAAGAAGGCCGAAGAGACGACCGACACCTTGGCGGGGCCGCCGGTGTAGCGTCCCGCAAGGATCGTGGCGTTGTCGATGAACAATTGTCCGAGGCCCGTGCGCTGGGCGATGACGCCGAACAGCACGAAATGGAACACGATGGTGGAAACGACCCACAGGGTCACGCCGAAGATGCCCTCCTGCGGGAAGTACATGGAGGACACGAAAGTTTTGAAATTGACGCCCGGGTGCTGCAGGAGGCCCGGGAAATAGGGCCCGAGCAACGCGTAGGAGATAAAGACGCAGATGATCGCCGGCAGGACCCATCCAAGCGTCCTTCGGGCTATATCCAGCACCAGTATGATGAGAACCAGGCCGAAAAAGATGTCGTAGTTGTTGGGGTTGCCCATCCGGAACGTCTGCTCCTCGATCCCGAGGAACGGGATGCCGCGCCAGGCAAGGCCCAGATAGAGCGACGACGAGACGCCGAGCACCATCAGGATGATTTCGTAGATCGGGATGTTGCCGATCCGGAGGCCACCCTCATGCTTGCCATAGGCGCCTTCGGACCTGAAGACGGGCATGTATGCATAAATCAGAATGAAGAGGCCACACAGGTGCCAGCCCATGTGCCATTCCTCGGGCGGCAACGCGAAGCCTGCGGTCAGATAATGATAAAGCGCGTAGGTGATGGCGATCGCGCGCAGAACGACATGCGCTTTCGGGGTGACATACCGGGTCCTCGACCCCTCGTCATACTTTTCCTCGATCGCAGCGAGTTCTTCAGCGGTAAGTTCATGCTCACCGGCGGTCTTCTTGCTCATGATCTTACCCCCTTTTCGCGGGGACGAGGAAAGCCGGCTCTGCCGTGGGTGCAGTCGCGTCGAGCCTTCGGCCGGACGCATCTCGCCCGTTTGCTTTCTCCCCCCTTGGACCGGGGCCGGATGTGCCGGACGCGCCGGCCAAACGGACCCTCAGTCGATCTCTCCAGTCGTCGCGTGGACGCTCAATTGCCAGGTGTGTGGTGACCGGCCGGCCCGGGTGTGCCCCGCAATGGCATCGTTGCCGGCCGGTCCTTCGGGTCTAGGGAGGACCCTGTTCCTACTTGATCATGCCCTTTTCCTTGTAGAACTTCTCGGCACCCGGGTGCAGCGGGACACCGAGCGCCTGGACGCCGTCCAGAGCCGATTCAAGCGTGATCTGCTTGCCCTTGGCATGCCCGTTGTCGAGCATCTTGCGGGTCTGCTTGTTCCACATGGCCTTGGTGATCTCGTAGATCAGCTCTTCGGACTGATCGGCGGAAACGACCATCAACGCACTGACTGCCGGGGTTTTCACCTCATAGTCGATGCCTTCATAGACCCCCGCCGGGATCTTCGAAGGAATGTAGGCCGGGATGATTTCGTTGATCTTCTTCAGATCTTCCTCGGTGAACGAGTGCAGGTCCATGCCCTTGGTCGTCGAGAGCTGAACCATGGCGGCAACCGGCCAACCGGCGGCATAGAAGTAGGCATCGAGCTGGCCGTCAGCCATGCGTTCGGCGGACTGGCTGTTGTTCAGCTCGGCTTCATCCATGTTGTCGCGATTGACGCCCCAGGCTTCCAGCATCTCGAGGACAGCGACCTGGGTGCCGGAGCCGGCCTGCGCAATGCCGACGCGCTTGTCCTTGAGGTCGCCAAGGTCCTTGATCTTGCCGCCTTTCGGCAGAACCAGGTGCAGGTCTTCCGGATAGAGATTTGCGACAATCCGCAGTTTGTCGTGCGGCTTGCCCTTGAACTTGCCTTCGCCGCGATACATCGAACGGGTCACGTCGGCGGCCGCGAGTCCGGCCTCGAGCTCACCGTTCTGCACCGCGGCGTTGTTAAACACCGATGCGGTGGTCGACTGGGCGATTGCGATCAGGCCGGGTACGCCGCATTGACCACCCTTGTCGCACGGGCGCGAGCCGGGCGGTGCCGAGATGCCGTTTGCGATGGTCCCGCCGATCGGGAAATAGGTGCCGCCGGCACTTCCGGTGCCGATGCGGAAAAACTTCGGTTGTTGCGCTAATGCCGACCCTGCCAGCATCGAGACAACAAGAAATGCGCCGAGAGCTTTGGTGATTGGTTTCATAACTGGGCTACTCTCCCCTGGATCCGCCCTCTCATCAGACTCCGTGGGAGCGAGAGGGACATTCAACTTCACGCCTCCGATCCTAGGGACACACCCCATTAATACAAATTTTTAATATCTTTATTTCTATAAATTTCTTTTATATTCTTTGCACCGTCTCCATGCCGCAGGAGGGGCGCGTCGCATGAATCTCAAGCAACTCAGGGCCTTCCGCGAGGTCATGCTCACCGGCTCCATATCGGAAGCGGCCCGGAACCTTTACCGGACGCAACCGGCGATCAGCTCACTGATCGCGAACCTGGAAGACGACCTGAATTGTGAACTGTTCATCCGCCGCGGCGGACGGCTGCACCCCGTTCCCGAGGCGCATTATCTGCTCGAGGAGAGCGCGAGCCTGCTCAATCAGCTCGACGCGGTCGAGCGCAACATGCGCAGTCTGCGCGATCTCGAACAGGGCGAGATCAGCATCGTGTCGATGCCGGGACCGTCCGTGTTTCTGCTGCCGAAGCTGATCAGCCGTTTCATCGAAAGCCGCACCGGGGTTCGCGTGACATTGACGACCCGTACCTCCGCCACCGTCCAGCAGCTTCTGGCGACACAGCAATACGATGTGGGCCTGGGGGATTTCGGCCTGATGAAGGTGCCCGAGTCCGCGCTGGTCTCTCACGAGATCATCCATTGCGAATGCATGTGCGCGATGCCGGCTGACGATCCGATGGCGGCACGCGACGTCATCACCGTGAACGACCTCGACGGCAAGCCGATCGCCGCGCTCCACACGGAGCATGAGACCTACACCTACACCGCGTCCGCGTTTCGCGATGCCGGCTGCGCGTTCAACGTCCGCTTCCAGGCGCAGTTCTTCATCCCGCTGTTCACCTTCGTCGAGGCGGGGCAGGGCTACTCGATCATCGATCCGCTGAGTGCTGAGAGCTACAAGTCGTTCCGTACGGACGACGCGAGGATCGTGTTCAAGCCGTTCAGGCCGGCCATCCCCCTGGTCGTTTCGATCATGACGCCTGCGCACAGGTCGCTGTCACGGCTGGCGAGCGCATTCGCCCGTGCCCTGCGGGACGAGGTCCGCCGTATCAACGAGGACTCGGCCCGTTCACATGCCACCTCACTGCAGCGCGGGGCCGGCACTCCGGTCCCGTCGCACTGACCCGGTGCTTTGCCGAAACGGCCTCAGCTCGATGCCGAAAGACAGTCGCGGATGGACGTGGCCATGTTGCGGATGAGGGTGAAGTAGAGATCCGGTCCGTTTTGCAGGTCGGCCCCAAGCGGGTCGAGGACGCCCGATTTCGCCTTGGTGCCCTCCGTCACGGTCGTAACCAGCTTCGGCTCGAACTGGGGTTCGGCGAAGACACAGGTTACCTCGAGCGATTTCACCTTGTCGCGGATTTCGCCAACGCGTTTCGCGCCGGGGATGACCTCGGGCGAAACCGTGATCGATCCTGCCGCTTTCACACCGAAGCGGTCCTCGAAATACTGGTAGGCGTCGTGGAACACCACAAAGGACTTGTCCTTCACGCCTTCAAGCTTTTTGGACACGTCCTTCGTCAGCCCGTCGAGCTTCGCCATCAGCGCTTTCGCGTTGGCCTCGTATTTTGCGGCATTGGCCGGGTCGGCTTTGGCCAGGGCTTCCTCAATCTCGTGCACGAGCGCCTTGGCGTTTTGCGGATCCAGCCACACGTGGACATCGAACTCGCCGTGGTCATGAGCGTGGTCGTGGGCGTGATCGTCATGCTTGGCGTGTTTCTTCTTGCCGTGATCATGGGCGTGATCGTCATGCTTGGCGTGTTCTTTCTTGCCATGGTCATGGGCGTGATCGTCATGCTTGGCCTGTTTCTTCTTGCCATGGTCATGGTCGTGGTGCGCGTCCGCTTTCTTCTTCGCGCCGTGGTCGTGGTCGTCATGGGCATGGGCCTTCTTTTTGGCGCCATGATCATGATCGTCATGCTTCTCAGCCGCCTTGTGATCGTCATGATCCTCGTGACCGTGGGCCTCGAACGGACCGCCCTCGCGGAACGGCAGCTTTTTCAAGTCGTGCGCGTTCATCAACGCCACCGATTTGGCGTTGGACGCGACCGTACCGATGGGCTTTTCGAGGAATGCCTCAAGGTCCGGCCCCATCCAGAAGACAACGTCAGCGTCTGCAAGTGCCTTCGCCTTGGAAGGCTTCAGGGCGTATGTATGCGGTGAGCCGGCACCCTCGACGATCAATTCAGGCGTGCCCACGCCCTCCATTACTCCGGATACCAGCGAGTGAACCGGCTTGATCGACACGACCACCTTGGGGTCCGCCTGTGCGGCGACGCTCGCCGCGACAAGTGTGCATGCAGCGAGGAGGGGTGTCTTCAGGCGAAACATGGCATACTCCTTAAGTCGTGACCGCAGCATCTTCGGGATCATGCGGCACGCTATATGGTCACACGGTTGCGTAATGATATAACGTGTGCAAAAAGGGCTCGCAATATGAAATCAGCCGGTTAAACCGCGAGAACACCGGGACGCCCGTGCTGCAAAGAACGAACGCTCTCATCTCGCTCTCCGGGGCCGGCATCGAACGCGCCGGCCGATGGCTCGTGCGCGGCGTCGACCTGGTGGTGGAGCCCGGCGAGATCGTCACTCTGATCGGCCCCAACGGGTCCGGAAAGTCGACGACCGCCAAGATGGCGCTCGGAATCCTAAAACCGGACGAGGGCATTGCCGACCGTCGGACCGGGCTGACCATCGGCTATGTGCCTCAGAGGATTTCCATCGACTGGACGTTGCCGCTGACCGTCGAGCGTTTCATGCATCTGACCGGCTGGGTCGAGCGGCACGATGTGGACGCGGCGATGGAGGCAACGGGCATTGTGCATTTGCGCCATGCCGAAGTGCGGACTTTGTCCGGTGGCGAGTTCCAGCGCGTGATGCTGGCACGCGCGATCGCGCGCAAGCCCGATCTGCTTGTGCTGGACGAGCCGGTTCAGGGCGTCGACTTCACAGGCGAGATCGCGCTTTACGACCTCATCACCGACATACAGAAGGAGCTCGGATGCGGCGTTCTGCTGATCTCCCATGATCTTCACGTGGTGATGCGGGCAACGGACCGCGTGATCTGCCTCAACGGGCATGTCTGCTGCTCCGGCACACCGACTGATGTCGCCACCAACGAGGCTTATCTGCACCTGTTCGGGGACCGCGCGGCGTCGACCCTGGCCCTTTACGAGCATCGCCACGACCACACGCATTTGCCGGACGGGCGCGTGCGGCACGCGGACGGATCGATCACCGATCACTGCCATCCGGACGACGGGCATCACGGCGATCACGCGCCGTCGCATCGGCCCGAGACCGGAAGGGAGGCCTGACATGCTGGACGACTTCTTCACCCGTGCCATCATTGCCGGAGTTGGCGTCGCACTCGTCGCCGGGCCGCTCGGCTGTTTCATCGTCTGGCGCCGGCTCGCCTATTTCGGGGACACACTGGCTCACGCGGCGCTGCTCGGCGTTGCACTCGCGCTGCTGTTTCAGCTCAACATCACGTTCTCGGTCTTTGCCGTCTCAGCCGGCGTGGCGCTGGCACTTATGGTGCTGCAGGCTCGAGCCAGCCTCTCGGCGGACTCGCTGCTCGGCCTGCTGGCCCATTCGGCGCTGGCACTGGGCCTTGTTGTTCTCGCGTTCATGACCTGGGTGCGCATCGACCTGATGGGTTTTCTCTTCGGCGACATCCTGGCTGTTTCGGTCACGGACATCCTGGTGATATATCTCGGCGGCGCCATCGTGCTTGGTGTGCTCGCGCTGATCTGGCGGCCATTGTTTGCCGCAACGGTCAATCGCGAACTGGCCGAAGCGGAAGGCATGAACGTCGACCGGGCGAATTTCGTGTTCATGTTGCTCATGGCCGGCGTGATTGCGATCGCCATGAAGATCATCGGGGTCTTGCTGATCACCGCCTTGCTCATTATCCCGGCGGCGACGGCGCGCCGCTTTGCGTCGGGCCCGGAGCAAATGGCGGTTCTCGCCGCCGTCATCGGGATGGCGTCCGTGATCGCGGGTCTCTATGGCTCGCTGCAATGGGACACACCATCGGGCCCGAGCATTGTCGTCGCCGCGCTGGTATTGTTCATTTTCGGTATCTCTCCGCTGGCGAACCTGCTGCGCCCGCAGAAACCTGCCCGGCCGGTATCCGAAGAAGGCTGATAAACATGGAACGCGACCTGCACACACGAAATGACCTGACCAAGAACCAGTCCCTGGTCATGGGCGCTTTGTCCGAGGCCAATGCACCGCTCAGCGCCTACACGATCCTGGATCGGCTGCGCGACCATGGTTTCCGGGCGCCGCTGCAGGTTTATCGGGCACTCGACAAACTGGTCGAGTTCGGCATGGTCCACCGCCTGGAAAGCCTGAATGCGTTTGTCGCGTGCCGGCATCCCGAATGCGACGCACATGAGATCATCGCCTTCGCGATCTGTGACACGTGCGGGCAGGTGGCGGAGCTCTCCGACGATTCTCTGACGCGCCGATTGAAGACTCTCGCAAAGGAAACCGGGTTTCTGTCGAAGAAGACGACGATCGAGTTGCGCGGCATCTGCCAGGTGTGCCAGGCCGCCTGACGCTGTCTTTTCAAGTTTCCCTGAGATGCGCCTCGAAGGCCGTCCGGCAATCGGCCGGAACAGGCTCGGACTGTTGGGTCTCGATATTGAAATAGACATATGTGGCCGTACCGCTGGCGCAGTGGCGTTCTCCCTGCCAGATTTCCTCATAGAGCGTGAAGCTCTTGGTGCCGATGCGGTCGACCCAGGTGCGCACCTGGACATCGTCATGCAGGTAGATCTGGTCCAGATAGTCGACATTCATGTTGACCAGGGTGGCGCGCCAGCCCGCGAACGACAGGTCCGGTGTCAGGATGCGGAAGATTTCGCGGCGGCCTGCCTCGAACCACACCGGCACGAACACATTGTTGATGTGCCCGGCGCCGTCGGTTTCCGACACACGCGGTGTGATCGTGGTCTCGAACATCGTGTCAGGCCGCCGTCCAGCCGCCGTCGACCACCAGGGCCGATCCCGTCACCAGCGATGACGCGTCGGAGGCGAGGTACACAACCGCGCCCATGACGTCCTCGATCTGTCCGACGCGCCCGAGAGCAATCTTCTCGAGGACCATTTGCCGGAACGAGGGGTCTTCGAGCGACTTCGCGGTCAGATCCGTCTCAATGAAGGTGGGGCAGATCGTGTTGACCCTTATGCCGTGTTCGCCGACCTCCCAGGACAGGGCCTTGGTCATCCCCTCGATGGCGTGCTTGGTGGCGCAATAGACGGTGCGCTTCGGGCCACCGACGAGACCCATTTGCGAAGAGATGTTGATGATCGAGCCGGGAAGGCCGGCATCGATCAGTCCCTTGATCACCGCGCGGGCCGCGAACACCGCGGCGCGGACATTGATGTCGGTGATCGCGTCGTAGTCGTCCTCGGTGAGATCGACAAGGTGCGCCGGCCGGTTCATGCCGGCATTGTTGACGAGGATCTGGAACGGTCCGCGCGCGGCGATTTCCTCATTGACCCGGGCAGTGTCCGTTACGTCGAGGGTGATGGCCTCGGCGCACTCGCCGCGCTCCCGGATGGCTTGCGCCGCAGCCTCGACCTGATCGCCGCTGCGTGCCGCAAGAACCACGTCCGCGCCGTATTCGGCGAGGGCGGCTGCCATGGCGAGCCCCAGGCCGCGGCTGGCGCCGGTCACGAGGGCGCGGCGCCCGTCGAGACGGAAACTCGGCGTGCGTGGCAGGTCAACCGGTTCGGTCATCGCTTCTCCACCACGCCGTAGGGCGCAACATTGCTGCCGCCATGGCGGCGCACACGGATGTTGGCCTGCTCCGCATGACCGGAGAAGCCTTCAAGGGCACAAAGCCGTGAGCAGTAACTGCCGATCATTGCCGATGCCTCGTCGGTCAGAACCTTCTGATAGGTACAGGTCTTCATGAACTTGCCGACCCACAGGCCGCCGGTGTAGCGCGCCGCCTGCTTGGTGGGAAGGGTGTGATTGGTGCCGATGACCTTGTCGCCGTAGGAGACGTTGGTCCGGGGCCCGAGGAACAAGGCGCCGTAATTGCTCATGTTCTCGGCGAAGTAGTCGGGATCCGAGGTCATGACCTGGACATGCTCGTAGGCAAGCCGGTCCGCCTCCTCGACCATTTCCTCCAGCGTGTCGCAGACGGTCACCGAACCGTAGTCGGTCCAGGCAACGCGCGCGATGTCGGCGGTAGGGAGTATTTCGAGCTGGCGCTCGACTTCGGCGATGGTCTCCTCGGCAAGTTTCTTCGAATTGGTCAGGAGGGCCGCCGGTGAGGTCGGGCCGTGCTCCGCCTGGCCCAGCAGGTCGACGGCGCAGAGCTCCGCGTCCACGCTGTCATCGGCGATGACCAGCGTCTCGGTCGGGCCGGCGAACAGGTCGATGCCGACCCGTCCGAACAATTGCCGTTTGGCTTCCGCGACGAACATGTTGCCCGGGCCGACCAGCATGTCGACCGGATCGATGGTCTGCGTGCCCAGCGCCATGGCGCCGACCGCCTGCACGCCGCCGAGGACGAGGATTTCGTCGGCGCCCGCCATGTGCATCGCGGCAACGATCGCCGGATGGGGCTCGCCTTCATGTGGCGGCGCGGACGCGACGATCCGTTTCACGCCGGCAACCTTGGCTGTGACCACGCTCATATGCGCGGACGCGACCATGGGATACTTCCCGCCCGGCACATAGCAGCCGACCGAGTTCACGGGCACGTTCTTGTGCCCGAGGACGACGCCGGGAAGCGTCTCGACCTCCAGGTCTTTCAGGCACTCCTTCTGTTTCTCGGCGAAGTTGCGGACCTGCGCCTGCGCAAACTTGATGTCGTCGATATCGTCCGGCGAAACCCTGGCGATGGCGGCATCGATTTCCTTTTGCGTCAGCCGGAATTCCTCGCGGGCGTCGCCGTCGAACTTCTCCGCAAGCTCGCGCACGGCGTCGTCACCGCGTTTCTCGATGTCGGCGAGAATGCCCTCGACTGTCTGGCGGACCTCACTGTCGGCCTCGGCGACATCGGCCGCGCTCCGGCCGCGCTTGAGATGGGTGATCATCTGCGTTCCTCTGATACTCGTTCGTCCGCTCAGTGAATGTCCTTCGCGGCGCCCATTGCGGCCTTGAGCTTCTCGACGTCGAAATCCGGGGCCTTGGCCGCTTCGAGGATTTTTGCCTCGCGCCGGGCAATGAGATCAACCGCGTCGGGGATTTTTTTGACCGCCTCGGCCGGGATCATCACCGCGCCATGGCGGTCGGCATGCACAATCTCATCGGTCGAAACGGTCAGTCCGTAGACGGTCACCTGACAGTCGATATCGACCACGTGCACATAGGCATGGCTCGGTCCGATCTCGCCGCCGAGCAGATTGAAGCCGCGCGCGCTGTCGGTCACGTCGCGGAACGATCCGTTGGTCACGGCGCCCACGCAGTTCAGGCCCTTGTGGATGTTGGTCTGCACCTCGCCCCAGAAGGCGCCGATGCCGGGACGCGGGTCGAGGTCCTGGATCACCACGATCGTCGGCTGCGGGTCCCGGGCGACATACTCGTAATAGGCGGCGCGCTTCGCTGCGGTTTCTTCCGCCGTCTCGTTCGGCGGTTCGGCGGCGCGGATCGTCGCGGTGCGGGCGAACCCGCAGACGGGCGGCAGGTCAGGGTCGAGCGGGACCAGCGGTTCGGTGGTGAAGCCGTGCCCGCGCCGCTCGGGCACGACGAGTTCGAGCGCGTTGCAGATCGTGGGCGTGTCCCACCTGGTCAGGGCCGCCAGATCGTCGGCCGTCAAATCGGTCATCGGTTTTCTCCCGTGAGGGGCCGCGTGGCATGCCGGCGACCCATTGTTTGTCTATTGATGAGACTCAGTAGATGTCCGGCTCGCCGACCGGAGCCCCGTGATCCGTCTTCAGGAAATCAAAGTCACATCCGTCCGGCGCCTGCTCGATGTGTCGTGAGAACATGAAGCCATAGCCCCGCTCGAACCGCGGCGGCTGCGGCGTCCACTCCGCCCGCCTGCGCTCCAGTTCGGCTTCTTCGACCTCCATCGAGATTGACCGTTCTTCCACGTCGACGGTGACCATGTCGCCGGTCCTGACCAACGCCAGTCCACCGCCCACATAGGATTCCGGCGCGATATGCAGGACGCAGGCGCCGTAGCTGGTGCCGCTCATGCGGGCGTCGGACATGCGCAGCATATCCCGCACACCCTGTTTCACCAGCTTGGTGGGCACCGGCAGCATGCCCCACTCGGGCATGCCCGGTCCGCCCTTCGGCCCCGCGTTTCGCAGGATCAGGACCGTGTCTTCGGTGGCGTCGATGTTCTCGTCGTTGATCGCCGCCTTCATCGACGGATAGTCGTCGAACACCAGCGCCGGTCCCGTGTGCTTCAGGAACCGGGTATCCATGGCCGAGACCTTCATGACGCAGCCGTCGGGCGCAAGGTTTCCCCTGAGGACGACAAGGGCGCCCGACGGATAGATCGGATTGTCGAGGTCCCGGATAACGTCATCGTTGTAGACCTCCGCACCCGCGATATTCTCACCGATGGTCTTTCCATTGACCGTTCTGGCCTTGCCGTCGAGGAACTTGTCGATCCGCTTGAGCATCGCCTTCAGGCCGCCGGCGTAATAGAAGTCCTCCATCAGGTAGGTGTCGCCGTTGGGCCTGATATTCGCGATCACCGGGACATCCCGGCCGATGCGGTCAAAGTCGTCCAGGCTGATATCGAACCCGGCGCGCCGTCCCATCGCGATCACGTGAATGATGGCGTTGGTTGAGCAGCCCATCGCCATGGCGGCGGCGATTGCGTTTTCGAAAGACGACTTGCTCAGCACGTCGCTCGGCTTGAGGTCTTCCCAGGCCATCTCGACGATACGCCGGCCGGTCTGCGTCGCCAGGCGGATATGATTGGCATCTGGCGCGGGGATGGATGCGCCTCCCGGAAGGATCAGGCCCAGGCTTTCGGCAATCGACGTCATCGTCGAGGCGGTGCCCATGGTCATGCAATGGCCGAACGAGCGCGCGATCCCTTCCTCGACCTCCCGCCAGTCGTCTTGCGTGATCTTTCCGGCGCGCAGCTCGTCGTAGTACTTCCAGGAGTCCGAACCGCTGCCCAGGGGCTTGCCCTTCCAGTTTCCGCGCAGCATGGGACCGGCGGGAAAGAAGATCGCCGGCACGTCCATGGAAATGGCGCCCATCAGCAAACCCGGCGTCGTCTTGTCACAACCGCCCATGAGAACGCAGGCATCCACCGGATGCGAGCGCAGAAGTTCCTCGGTCTCCATGGCGAGGAAATTGCGGTACATCATCGTCGTCGGCTTGACGATCGGCTCGGCGAGCGACAGCGCGGGAAGTTCGATGGGAAAGCCGCCCGCCTGCAGGATGCCGCGTTTCACATGCTCGACGCGGTCCTTGAAATGGATGTGGCAATGGCTGATGTCGGACCAGGTGTTGACGATGCCGATGATCGGCTTGCCGGACCAGTCCTGGTCGTCATAGCCCATCTGCATTGTTCTTGATCGATGGCCGAAGGCGCGGAGGTCGTCGACCCCATACCAGCGGGCGCTACGAAATGACTCGTAGCTCTTCTTTTTCTTGTTTGTCATCGCCGTGTTGTCCGGGTCGATCAGGCGAAACCGTCGGCCACGGCGAACATGAACCAGATCAGGGCCAGGCCAATCAGCAGTCCGGCAATGCCCGGTGCAATACCGTAGTAGTTGCTGTTGAGGCCACTCGGCTCCTCAAGATCGTCGTGTAACTCTTTGGACAAGATTCTGCTCCTAAAGCTCCGCCACCCCTAGTTCAGGGCCTGGGGCAACCACAGCGCGATTTGCGGAATGAACATGACCAGCAGCATTCCCGTGATCTGCAGGAAGATGAACGGGATGACACTGATGAAGATCTCCTGAAGCGTGACATCCTTCGGCGCCACGGACTTGAGCCAGAAACATGCCGGACCGAATGGCGGCGACAAGAAATAAATCTGGATGTTCATGACGAACAGGATCCCGAACCAGACGGCCGCCCATTCGGGCGTCATGCCGAGTTCCGGCGCCAGGTCGCGAACCACAGGTGCGAAGACCGGCACGGTGATGAAGATGATCGCGATCCACTCCATGAACGTGCCGAGGATGACCAGGATCGCCATCATCACGAAGATCGTGCCGAGTGCTCCCAGTCCGGCGCCCTTGATCAGTTCGCGCATGAACTCGGAACCGCCGATCAGATTGTAGAGTCCGACAAAGGCAACCGCCCCGAGGATCAGCCAGATGATGGTTCCGACCACGGCCATGGTGTTGGCCAGGCAGTCCCGCAACAGGGTGTAGTTGAACTTGAACCGCACGGCAGCGACGGCGATGGCGCCGAACACGCCGACGGCGGCGGCTTCGGTCACGCTGGTGATGCCGCCATAAATCGACCCCATGACACAGGTGATGAGGGCGATGCACATGCCGACTGCCGCGATCTGATGCCGGCCGAGCTTCGTGTCCGTACCGGTCTTGGCGGCGATTTCCGCCGCGGTCGGGGCAAGTGCGGGGTTCAGGTTGCATCGGATAAGCACGTAGGTCACGTAGAACGTCGCCAGCATCAGGCCCGGAATGAAGCCCGCGGTGAACAGATCGCCGATGCCGACATTGGCGCTCAGGCCGTAGACGATCATGACGATGGACGGCGGGATCAGCGTGGCCAGGGCGCCGGCGGCGCAGATCAGGCCGATGGTGAGCTTCCGGTCGTAGCCGAGCCGCAACATCTGCGGCAGTGCCACCAGGCCGAGCATCACGATCTCGCCGCCCATGACGCCGGACATGGCCGCGAGAATGACCGCGACGATGGTCGTCTGCAGGGCCACGCCGCCGCGCAGGCCGCCTGCGAAGATGGACATGGCGTCGAACAGGTCCTGGGCGATTCCGGCCCGCTCCAGGATCGATGCCATCAGAACGAAGAACGGCACGGCGACCAGCGGGTACTTCTCCAGCAGGTCGACGGCGTTGGTCGAGACCAGATACATGCCCTGGAGGCCATAGAAGGCGATCGCGCAGCACACCGAGATGATCAGGGTCACGATGCCAAGCGGCATGCCGGTCATCATCAGCAACAGCAATGCGGCGACGATCACCATCGAAATCGTAGCGATGCCGACGGCGTCGCGATCGACCCGGAATTGGTCAAAAAAGTTGGAGGACCGTTCGTAGAGGTAGTCCTGAAGATTGACCCACATCCCGCCGGCCTCGCCATAGTGGGCAAGGATCTGGATCAACAGCCTGCCGCACAGCAACGCCAGAACCGCGAGCGTCATGACCTGCAGGAACTTGGTCTGGAAATGACGGCTGAGATTGACCAGCAACTGGCAGAGATAGAGGAACAGGCCGGCGAACAGCACCGTTTTGACGAGAAGCGGCAGGGGTGAATTCCACGCCGTGCCGCCACGCTCGACAAGGTCGATGCTTTCCATGGCACGGATCAGCGTATCCGACGCCAGCATGTAGAGGGCGAACACGCCGACGACCATGGCAAACAGGTCGAGCCACCAGCGGACCCGTTCCGGCGCCATCAGGTAAAGAACGGTGATACCGATGTGGCGCTTCTGCAGGGTGACGAACCCGGCCGACATCATCCAGGCGAAGGCGCACAGCACCATCACCACTTCGAACACCCATTGCGTCGGGGCGTTGAAAACGTAGCGGGAGATGACTTCGTAGAGCGTGCAGGCGGCGGCCAGGATATACAGGTTGCCGACGCTGAGCCCCAGGAACCGGCTCACATGATCGACGGACCGGCTGAAGCTTGCGCCGACCGGTGCACCGACAAGTCTCTCGGTGATATTCGTTGCCATCGTCCCGTCCCCTACAGATGGCTGGATAATTCGTATCTGAGACGAATAAAGGGCCGCCGCGCCCGTGCGGGGCGCGGCGGTGGATAGTTGGATTTAGTCCTTCAGCAGCCCGGTGGAGCGCATGTATTTCAGGTGCGCGTCCAGGGCTTCCTTGGCCATCGGCGACTTCTTGGCGAAGTCTTCCCACGCGCCAACCGCGATCTCGCGGAACTTGGCTCGCTCTTCCTTCGGCCAGTCGATGATGGTGATCTCGCCGCCCTTGCGCTGCGCATCGGCGATCTTCTGGTCTTCAAGATCGGCTTCACGGCGCATGGCGTCGTAGGCCGCCTGATACCAGACTTCCAGGGCCGCCTGTCCTTCCGGACCGAGGCTGTCCCAGACCTTCTTGTTCACGATGAACTGCAGAACGGCCATGGAGTGAATGCCCGGATAGATCGGATATTTGGCGATCTTGTACATGCCGTGGGCGTCATTGTTGACGTGCGCCGAGGCGTCGGCCGCGTCGATGACCTTTTTCTCGAGGGCGGTGTACACCTCGGAGAACGGCAGCGAGACCGGAGCCGCGCCAACGCGTTTAAAGACTTCGGCAGCGAGGCCTTCCGGCGAGCGGACCTTCACGCCCTCGAAATCCGCGACGCCCTTGATCGGAACCGTCGAGACGAAGGCTTCCTTGGCGTAGGGCCCGCAGCCGACAACGTGCACCTTGCCTTTGGTGTATTTGTCGTAGAGCTTCTGCAGGATTTCCTTGCCGCCGCCGTACTGGCAGAACGTACGGACCTGGTCCACGGTGTCGTAACCGGCAATCAGGTCGCCGATGATGGCGAAAGCCGGGTCACGGCCGGAGAAATAGGAAACAGCGTTCAGATCGCCGTCCAGAATACCGTTGGCAACCGCATCAATGGTTTCGCGATGAGGCACAACCGACTTGGTCGGGAGAACGTCGATCTCGACTTTCCCACCGGAAATGGCTTTGAGCTTCGGAGCCCACTTGTCGGTCATGAAACGATGGGCCCAGTCGCCGGCCTTTGAGCTGGCCTGGACCTTAAGCTCCTTGGCGGCCGCATCATACGCGACGGACGCCAGCAGCAATGCGCCGACTGACAGCGCAAGTAGTGCTTTCTTGAACACGAATGTCCCCTCCCGAACATAAGTTTGACGAAATGCCCTTGAAGTAACTAATATATTAGTATTTTAGTCAAGGTCTTTCTTGAATCGGGCCTTGAATTTGGGGGTTATGGGTCGCTTCGGTGCGTCGTTCGGGCCATCGCGACCGGCAGGGAAGAGCATGGACGAGAGCCCACCACCTGGAGCTGCGGAAGCTGATCTGGCGGCGGTCCCGGCGCGGCGTGAACGCGGTGTTTCGGCCGTGCAGCAGGTTTACGGCCATCTGCGCGATCAGATCATCAACCTGAAGCGACCTCCGGGCACACCGATCGCAAAAAGCAAGATCGCCGCCGAGTTCGGCCTGAGCCAGACGCCGGTTCGTGAGGCGCTGCTGCGACTGGCCGATGAGGGGCTTGTCGATATTTTTCCCCAGTCCGGCACCATGGTCTCGCTGATCGATGTCCAGCAGGCGCGCGAGTTGCATTTTCTCAGGCTTGCCGTCGAAGTCGAGGTGCAGCGCGTGCTGGCTGAATCGATCAACGACGAGGGCATGGCGGAGCTGCGCGCCTGGGTGGAGCGTCAGATCACCGAACTGAAAGCCGGAAGCCAGGCCGCGTTCCAGCAGGCGGACAACCAGTTCCACGACGCCATGTTCCGGCTCGCCGGGGTGCAGGGCCTGACCCGTCTGCTTGCGACCAGGCGGGGCCACTACGACCGGATCCGCGGCCTGTTTCTGCGCGAACACGAGCGCCGGGAAACGGTGGTCGAGGAGCATAACGTCATCCTTGCCGCGCTGGACAAACACGATGCGGCGGCCGCCGAGGCCGGCGTTCGCCAGCACCTCGGCAAGTCACTGGCGGTTATCGACGAAATTCAAGAACTCAATCCGGGGTATTTTCTGTGACAACAAAACGCGTACTTGTAACCGAGCCGATTCACGATGCGGGTCTTGGGCTTCTTCAGTCGCGGGCCGACATCGATCTGGTCCATCTTGACGATGTCACTCCCGAAACCCTCTCAAGCGCGATGCACGGTGTGCATGGCATTGCCGTGCGTGCGGCGTATCTGACGGAAGACATTTTGAGCAAGGCCAACGCCCTTGAGGTCGTCTCGCGTCACGGCGTGGGCTGCGACCGCGTTGCCGTCGATCACCTGAGTGCGCGCAATATCCCGGTTGCGATTGCGTCCGGCGCGAATGCGCGTTCTGTGGCCGAGCACACCATGATGCTGATGCTCGCCGTGGCGCGACAGCTTTCCGAACTCGATGCGGTCGTGCGGGGCGGAGAGTGGCAGAGACGCGACGCCTTTCGGGCCAACGACCTTTACGACGCCAAGGCGCTGATCATCGGCTTCGGCCGCATCGGCCGCCGGGTTGCGCCGCTTTGCAAGGCGTTCGGCATGGACGTGGTGGTTGCCGATATTGCGCTCGATGCGGCACTCGCGGAAGAAATGGGTTGCCGTGGCGTGGAGGACTTTCACGGCGAGCTTGCCGACGCGGATTTCGTGACCGTGCATGTACCGCTCGATGCGAGCACGCGGCATCTGATCGGCGCCGATGAATTCGCGGTCATGAAACCTGAGTCGATCCTGATCAACTGCGCGCGCGGCGGCGTCGTCGACGAGGCGGCGCTGGTCTCGGCATTGAAGAGCGGGACGCTCAGGGGGGCGGGAATTGACGTGTTCGGCAAAGAACCGCCCGGAGACCATCCGCTGTTCGCGTGCCCGAACGCCGTGCTGACGCCTCATAACGCCGCTGCATCTCACCTCTCCATTCAGGAAATGGCGCGTATGACGGCGCAGAACATTCTCGATTGCTTCGATGGTCGGCTGAGGGAGGACTGCATCTTCAACCTGGATGCCCTCAAGAACGGATCCTGACAACAAACTCCGCGGAGGATATTTGATGACGACCGACTTGCTGCGCGACCGCATGTTGCGTGGAGACCTGATCTCCGGCACGTTTCTCAAGACGCCCGCGCTCCAGCTCATCGAGGTTCTGGCATTGTCCGGCATGGACTTTGTCTGCCTGGACGCGGAGCACGCGCCGTTCGACCGCGTTGCAGCAGACGCCTGCATCGGCATGGCAAACGCCCTGGACTTTCCCGTGCTCGTTCGCGTGCCGGACGGCAGCGCATCGGCCACATTGACCGCCATGGACTCCGGCGCCATCGGCGTCATCGTGCCCCACGTCAACACAGCGGAGAAGGCGCGCGCCGTCGCGCAGGCGGCGCGCTTCGGGCACGGCGGACGCGGTTTTGCCGGATCGACCCGGTGGGCGGGTTATGCGACACGTCCGATGACGGACGTACTGGCGAAAAGCGTGTCGGAGACCGTTGTGATCGGTCAGATCGAGGAGCCGGAAGCGGTCGACGCCATCGATGATATTGCGGCCGTCGACGGGCTCGATGGACTTTTCGTGGGTCCGGCGGACCTGGCGGTCTGCTACGGCAAGACCGATCCGGCGGCGCCCGAGGTGCGCGACGCCATCGCCCATGTGGGCAAGGCGGCGAAAAAGCATGGCAAGTGCATGATCACTTTCGCTCCCAACACCTCCTGGGTTCCGGATCTGAAAGCACTCGGCGTTACCATGTTCTTCATCGGCTCCGATCACGGCTTCATGCTGGACGGCGCGAGGTCTGTCGCCGATGACATCCGGAGCGTTGCGTGACCACTGTCTACATAGGGTCCGGCGCCGGATTCGCCGGCGACCGGATCGACGCCGGCGTCGCCGTCGTCGAAACGCTCAAACGCCGCGACGGTCCGCGCTACCTGATCTACGAGGTTATGGGCGAGCGGACGCTGGCTATGGCCCAGCGGATCAGGATGGACAATCCCGAGCTTGGCTACTCGCCATACCTTGAGCGCTATCTCCCCGGCGTTCTGGCGGCCTGCGCCGAAAACGGCGTCCGGATCGTCGCCAATCTCGGCAATGCCAATCCCGTCGCCGGGGCGAGGCGCGTGCACGAGATCGCGCGAGCCGCCGGCGTCGACACACTGCGTGTCGCGGTCGTACATGGCGATAACCTGCTGGAGTTCATGAGCACCGACGAGATTGCGGGCATTCCGACGATCGAAGGGGTCAGCATCGCCGGCAAGGAACTCGTCGCCGCGAATGCCTATCTCGGCGCGCGCCCGGTTGCCGAGGCGCTCTCCCTCGACGTGGACGTGGTGCTTGTCGGGCGGACCACGGACGCGGCGCTGGTTCTGGGGCCCCTGATTCACGAGTTCGGCTGGGCCGCGGATGACTGGGAGCGCCTCGCCGCCGGCACGCTGGCGGGACATCTGCTGGAGTGTGGCGGGCAGGTCACCGGCGGATATTTCTGCGATCCCGGTTTCAAGGACGTGCCCGGCATGGACGATCTCGGATTTCCCATTGCCGAGATCGAGGCCACCGGCGACTTCGTGATCACCAAGGCGGAAGAGACCGGGGGACTTGTCAACCGAGCCACGGTGACCGAGCAGATCCTCTATGAGGTGCATGACCCGGCGGCCTATCTGACGCCGGACGTCACCCTCGACGTGAGCGGTGTCACCTTGGAAGACGCCGGTGAAAACCGCATCGCGGTCAAGGGCGCGCGCGGAACACCGCCGCCTGAAACCCTCAAGGCGACGATCTCCGCGGATGGTGGCTGGCTCGGCGAATCGGAAATGACCTATGCCGGGCCCAACGCGCTGGCACGGGCGCAGCTCGCGGCGGACATCGTCCGCACCCGCTGCAAGCGCAACGGCGTCGAGGAGCCGGTCCGCGTCGATATCATCGGGTCGGGCGCGGTTTTCGACAATGACGCATCCGAACGCCGCCATGGGACGAACAGGCCGATGGATGGCGAGTACAGGCTGCGCGCCGCCGTGCGTACGCTCGACAAGGACACGGCACAATATGTGAACGACGAGGTCTTGAGCCTGTTCTGTTCCGGGCCCGCCGGCGGGGGCGGTTATCGTTGCGCGATCAACGGTCAGGTCAATACAGCATCGATCCTGGTTCCGCGCGGTCCGGTCGAGGCGCGCGCGCGCGCCGAGGAGATTGCGCCATGACCGCGACCGTGACGGTTCCGTTGCACGCGGTGGCGCATGGGCGGGCCGGCGACAAGGGGAACCGCTCGAACATTTCCGTCGTTGCCTACAAGACCGAGGCGTTCCCGCATCTGCTCGAACAACTCACGGAAGCGAAGGTCCTGGATCTTTTTCGGCACAAGGGCGCGACGGCGGTCTCGCGCTACGAGCTTCCCAATCTGCACGCGCTCAACTTCGTCATCGACGACGCGCTCGAAGGCGGCGTCAACAGCACATTGTCCCTCGATCTGCACGGGAAAACCCTGTCTTTCCTGCTGCTGGGAGAGATGGAGGTGACGGTGCCGCGCTCCTGCATTCCCGACGACTCGCCCTATCTGTAACCGGCACGCCATCCATTACGGCGGTTCCGCGCTGCAATATTTCCGCAAACATGATCTGGATCATAAATCCCGCGTTTCCGTCGCCTATCTCTGAACGACAGCTTAAGCAGCGATATCCTGCAAGGAGAGCCACGCATGAGCGACGTTGCAGCCAAGGTCATTGAGATCCTGAAGAAGAATGTCCGCACTCCGCCCGACGACATGTCGGCAGACACGAAACTTCTCGATCTCGACATCGAGTCCCTCGATCTCGCCGTCATTGTTTTCGACATCGAGGACACGTTCGGGATCGAGGTGCCGTACAACGCCAACGAGGATATCCAAGAGTTCTCGACCGTCGGTTCGATCATCCAGGAAGTGCAATCGCTGATCGCGGCTACGCGGAAGGCGGCCTAGTCAGATCGACAAAACACGCGCGGTCAACGTGCGCGACAAGCGGGCGACCGGCGGGATTGTACGGACGCGCCGCCATGTCCCGGCGCAGCGTTCACATCTCGCGGTCACGCGGTTTCTCAAATCAACGAGGGGATCAACAGATGACCACAACCCGGGAACCAGTTGCGGCGCAGCTCAGCCCCTACCAGGTCGACGTCAAGAAGGGCCAGACTTACCGGTGGTGCCTTTGCGGGCTGAGCAAGAACCAGCCCTTTTGTGACGATTCACACGAGGGAACCGGTATCGAACCGCTGGAATTCGTTGCTGAGAAGGACGAGACGCTCAATCTGTGCGGCTGTAAGGAGACGGGTGACCCGCCGTTCTGCGACGGCACCCACAACATCCTCTGAGATAACGCGACTTGAGCGGGGCTGACCGGTCCCCGGTATCGCGTCAATTCGCCTCGGCGTGCGACCGAATAACCGGTCTTGTTTGCCGGAACGGCACGATATGATCAGCGCGAATCCGACGCTTCTCACCGACAGTGCGTTGCGTCGGCGCCGACATTGCACGGAGCAGAAACATATGGGGCAGGGGGCAACGCGGAGTTCCGAAACAGCCGATCTCGGACGTTGTGAACGGTGTGCCATTCGGCGTTTCGGCCTGTGCAATACGCTGACGCGGGATGAGCTTCTGCAAATCAGGCAGATTGCGCATAAGCGTGTTTACGGACCCGGCGAGCAAATCCTCATCGACCAGGAAAAGGCGCCGTTCTTCGCGGCCATCTACTCGGGCGCCGTGAAGCTCTCGAAAATACTGTTCGACGGGCGCGAACAGGTCGTCGGTCTTCTGCTGGCGCCGGATTGTCTCGGCCGCGTGTTTGGAGAGCCCAGCCCCTATTTCGCCGAGGCAACGACTGAAGTGGAGCTTTGCTGCTTCCCGCGCGCCGGCTTTCAGAAGATGCTGGAAGACTATCCGGGATTGAAGCAACGGCTGCTCGAGCAGACCATCGGCGAGCTGGATTGCGCGCGCGACTGGATGGTCCTGCTGGGCCGCAAATCGGCCGAGGAACGCGTCGCCAGCCTGATGCTGATGCTTGCCCTGCGCCTTGATCATACGCGGCGCGAGGCGCGTGAGGCGGACTGCCCGATCATTCTCGACCTCTACCTGAAGCGCCACGAGGTTGGCGATTTTCTCGGCCTGACCTACGAAACCGTGTGCCGGCAGATCCGCAGCCTTTGCGAAAAAGGCCTCATCAGCCAGTCCGGCCGGCGCCAGTTCGCCGTCCCGAGCCTCGAAGCGCTGGCGAGAGCCGCAGGCTAGCCCGGCTGCGACGTTTCGACGGTTTATGATCCAGATCACATCTGCGCCCAGCCGTTCCTGCGACAAGCATTCGGGGACTCATTGTCAGCTCCGTGACTTGAGACATTTTCTTGAAAGAAGTGGAACGGAATCCGTGATCGATCTCGACGCAATCAGACGAAGTGACCTGGTTCAGGACCCATTCAAGTTTTTCGCGGCGCCCGGCGTGTTGAGCGCGGTGGACCTTGCCGCCGTGAGGGCGGATTTTCCCGATATTCGCGAGCCGGGCATCTTTCCGCTGTCCGAACTCAGCTATGGGCCGGCATTCGGGCGGCTTGTTGATGCGATCACCAGCGCCGATTTCGAGGACGCGTTCGCGGAGAAGTACGGCGTCGATCTTTCCGACAAACCGATGATGATCACGGTGCGCGGCCAGGCACAGGCAAAGGACGGCCGCATTCATACCGATTCCAAGGTCAAACTCGTGACCGGTCTGCTCTACTTGAACGACCTGTGGGATGAGGGCGGCGGCAGGCTCAGGCTTCTACGCAAGCCCGACGACATCGACGATTACATTGCCGAGGTTCCCCCGAGCGGTGGCACCCTTGTTTCGTTCCTGCGTTCCGAAAACTCCTGGCATGGACACAAGCCTTACATCGGCGAAAGGCGTTATGTGATGTTCAACTGGATGGCGTCACGGGCGGCGCTGGATCGCGAGCTCGGTCGCCACCGCTTCTCGGCAAAAATCAAGCAACTCAATCCGTTCGCGTGGAGGAGTTGACGCATGAGCCAGGCCGCGCAGCTTAAAACGGAACCGCGTATGCTTGTGGACAAGGTAAGCGGGTCCTTTCTCCAGTGTCTCAGGAATGCGGATCATCGCGAACGTCCGTTCGACCACTGGCTCCTGACGGATGTGCTGCCCGAAGGGTTCTGCGCGGCGATCGCGTCGCTTCCGTTCGACCCGCCGCGTGACGCCGTCTTCGACGGCAGGCGCGAGACCAACAACAGCACCCGCGTCTACTTCACGCCCGAGAATCAGGAGCAGTTCGCGGTTTGCCGTCGTGTGGTGGAAGGTTTCGAGGACCCGGCCGTAAGGGGCGCAATCGAAACCACGACCGGGACCGACCTTTCAGGCGCGCGCTTGCGGATCGAGTATTGCCAGGACACGGACGGCTTCTGGCTCGCACCGCATACGGACATCTCGGTCAAGAGGTTCACCATGCTGGTCTATTTGAGTGACGACCCGAACCTGGCTCTGGCCGGGACCGACATTCACGAAGGACCGCCGGACTTCGAATATGTCGGATCGGCGCCCTATGCGCGGAACCGCGGCGTGTTGTTCATTCCCGGAGAGAACACGTGGCATGCCGTCGGGCGCCATCGTTTCGAGGGCATCCGTAAATCCATCATCATCAACTATGTGACGCCGGACTGGCGCGACACGTGGGAACTCGCCTGAACGCGGGCCCGGAGCAAACCGATGACGCATGCACGTCCCACGAAACGCTATTGCCTGATTGGCGCCGGCGCTTGCGGCCTCGCAATGGTCAAGAATTTCAAGGAGCGCGAAATCCCGTTCGACTGCTTCGAAAAGGAAGCGGATATCGGCGGCATCTGGAATCCGGAGAGCCCCAACCGCGTCTATGAGGCCATCTGCCTCAACACCTCGAAGAAGCTGACCCGCTACTCGGGATACCAGATTCCCGATGACTATCCGGAGTTCATGGGCAGAGAGCAGGCCGTCGACTATCTGCATGGCTATGCCGACAAATTCGGCCTCAAGGACGCGATAACCTTCAACACCACGGTCGAGAGGGTCGAACGAACCGGAGACCAGTGGGAGGTGACGGTATCCGGCGAGAGGGAGCCGCGGGTCTACGATGGCCTCGTGGTGTCGAACGGACACCACTGGGACCCGAAAATGCCGGACTATCCGGGTACGTTCACCGGCGAGGTGCTGCATTCGATCGACGTGAAAGACCGCGATCAACTGCGCGACAAGCGCGTCCTGATCGTCGGCGGCGGCAACACCGGATGCGATCTCGCCGCGGAGGCGGTTTTCCTGTCCCGGTCGGTGCTGCACTCCATGCGCCGCTCATACTATTTCCTGCCCAAGTTCGCGTTCGGGCGGCCGCTCGACCGCATGCTCGACCTGACCCAGCGCTGGCCGGTTCCGCGCAAGTTCCTGCGCTGGCTGTATTCCCTCGGCTACTACGTGCTGGTCGGCCCGCACGAGAAGCTCCGCCTCCCGGAGCCGGATCACAAGATCCTCGAGTCTCACCCCTCGTCCGCCGCGGCGTGGCTTGTCCAGCAGGCGCAGGGGCGCATCGCGGTGAAGCCGGACATCGAGAGGCTTGACGGCCGGACGGTGCACTTCACGGACGGCTCCAGCGCGGAGGTGGACCTGATTGTGTTCGCCACCGGGTTCCACGTGACGTTCCCCTTCATGGACGCCCGCTACTTCGTCCATGAGGACGGAGCCTCGCCCCTGTTTCTCAACGCCTTCCACCGCGAGTTTGACAATCTGTTCGCCGGCGGACTTGTGCAGCCGGCGGACGGCAGCTTCTGGCAGCTCGCCGACTATCAGGGAAAGCTGATTGCCACTTTTGTCGTCGCCCAGGAGCGCGATCCGAAAACGGCCGTGTGGTTCCACGACTTCAAGGCGTCGGTACGCCCGGCGGTCGACCACGGCGTCACCTATATCGACAGCGAACGGCACAAGCTCGAAGTCCAGCACTACCGCTACCGGACCTATATCAAGAAGCTGCTCGCGAAATTCGGTCCGCTCGCGCAGGCGAAATACCCGCATCATGCAGGCGAGGCGGTAACGCCAGGGCAGCCCTCGACTGCACGGGCAAGCGCGAGACCGGTCAAGGAAGGCGAACTCGCCGGAGCGTGAGCGGACAATCGCCACGCATCCACGTACCGCGTTCAGGAAAGGCACACGCCGATGAGCACCATCGCCTCTCGCAAAGGGCAAACGGCCCACCCTCGATTGCAGAACCAGCCGATCGCGCAGCAGGTCGTCAAACATGTCATTGCCGCCGTCGATGCCGCCGACGCGGCCGATGATCCCTATTGTCACTACTATGTGGAGAACGTCTTCCCTCCGCACATCTACGCGGACATGCTCGACCGCCTGCCGAGGGAGGCGCATTACCGGCCGCTGAACCTCAAGGAGTGGTCGCGCGCAAATGGCGAAAGCACCCGGGACCGGCTTTTCCTGTCGGAAGAGGGGCTGGAAAGCCTGACGGAACAGGATCGGGCGTTCTGGCTTTCCATCGCGCGCGCCCTGACCAGCGATGCCCTGAAACAGGTCATCTTCAGGAAGCTGGCGAAGGATATCGCGCTGCGGTTCCGGTGCTCCGAAGAGGAGGTTCCCGACATCGAGGCGTTTCCGCGCGCCGTACTGATGCGCGACACGGAAGGCTACCGCATCAAACCCCATCCGGACGGGACCAACCGGATCGTGACGATGCTGTATTACCTTCCGCCCGACGACAGCCAGGAGGATCTCGGCACGTCCGTCTATGTGCGCGAGCCCTGGACCAGGCGTCTTTTCGGAAAATCGTTCAGGGAGGTTCGGCGATTTCCGTTCCGTCCCAACAGCTCCTGCGCGTTCGTGGTCAATCGGTTGCCCGGCAAGACGAGCTGGCATGGCCGCGAACTGGTGGGTGCGGACGCCGGCGTGCGCAATCTCATCCTCTGCCAGTACCGCGTCAATGACGACGGACAGAGCTACTAGAGCCTCTTCGATCAATTCCGTCGGCCTTGCGCGGCGGCATCTCCGCAATTGTGATCCGGGTCACAGGGATTTCCGGTCAGACACACCACCTGTGGGTCACGTATGGCGTGACGCCGAAATCGTCGCGCGGAGGTTCGGGCCGTTATGCCCGCAAGGAGGTAGACGAATGTCTGACGTTGCAGCCAAAGTTATTGATATCCTGAAGGCGCACGCGCGTGCGTCAACGGACAACATTTCGCCGGAAACGAACCTGGTTGATCTCGAAATCGAGTCCCTCGACCTGGCGGTCATCGTGTTCGACATCGAGGACACGTTCGGAATCGAAATTCCGTACAATGCCAACGAGGAAGTCGAGGAACTGGCCACTGTCGGCTCGATCATCGAGAAGGTTCAGTCGCTGGTTACCGATACGAACAAAGCCGCCTGAGCCGCTCAGGCGACATTCTGTCAGTACGGAGTGAAAGAAACGGGCGGTTTTGCGCCAATCCCGGCGCAAAGCCTCTTGCCCGTGCGTGTCAGGTACGCGCCATGGGCCTTTGCCTGGCCTTGTCGCAAAAATCGCTCCGTTAGAATGGCTCTGATTTGGTCGAAAGGGCACGAAACAAACCTTTTTCCAAGAGCCGATCAGGCAATCGCCTTCATCCGTGATACGCATCCCGACCTCCCCCATGCGCTGGCGAGGCTCCACTGCGCCAACCGAAGTCCGCATAAGCGTCTTTCGATTGCGACGGCTCTCGCATTGCCGTTCGAAGACGGCGCAATGCCGCCGATCGTGCACCCCGGACAACGTGCCAAATCTCCCGAACGATACGTCCTAAACCCGCTCCGTTTTCGGGGGTTTTGCGGTTGAAGGCGTGGCGGCTCCGCAAGTTAAGCAAAGTAGTGATCCGGATCACAAGGATCCCCGGCGGCTCTCACTATCTCTGTGTCACGTTCGGCGTAATGCCAGGAACGAAGCGCTGAAGTCTGAACAAGGAATTCTGCAAGGAGTAGGACAAATGACTGACGTTGCAGCCAAAATTATCGAGATTTTGCAAGAGCATGCCCGTGCGAAGAAGAAGACCATGTCGCTGGATACGAAGATGGCCGATCTCGAAATCGACTCGCTCGACCTGGCGGTCGTCGTATTCGATATCGAAGACGCCTTTGGAATCGAGATCCCCTACGATGACGACGATGATCTCGAGAACCTGGCGACGGTCGGACGCATCTTCGAGAAGGTCACGACACTGCTCGCCGAAGCCCGGAAAGCGGCCTGACCAGCGGGGCCATCGCTTGTCCGTGCCGTGTCAGCGGTGACGGGAGAGACGCAAGGCGTCAGATGCCGGTTGAGTGGGTTGCGGTGCTCTGGGCGAGGTACGAGTCGAACTCGGCGGCAATCGCCCGCAGGAACGGCCGCCCCTTTTCCGTCACCACAAACCCGTCGGCTGCCGGCTCGACGAGACCGTTCTCGGCATATTCGGTGAGGCGTGTGCCCTCGTCGGCGATGTCTTGACCGATCGCACCGAAGCGCGCGGAAAGCTCGCGCGCGGGAAATTTGAGCTCGCACATCAGCTTCTCGATCGCGAAGGCGCGGGCTTGATCCTGGTGTGACAATGCGAAGCCTTTCACCGTTGCCAGACCCGAGGCCGAAACGCGGCGCTGGTAGTCGGCAACAGGAATGGCGTTCTGCGCGTAGCCCTGCGGGAGCCGGGAAATGGACGATGCGCCCAGTCCCAGCAAGGCGTCGGAAGTGTCCGTCGTATATCCCTGAAAATTCCGGCGCAACGGTCCGCGCGCCATGGCGTCGTCCGGCTTGCAGAAATGGTCGATGCCGGTTCGCTTGTATCCGGCGCCGGTGAGGCTTCCGCTCATGATCTGGGACAGCTCAAGGCGATCATCCACGCCCGGCACGCTGTCGTCGTCGATCAGCCGCTGATGGGTCACGCGCTGTGGAAGGTGCGCGTAGCCGAAGATGGCGACCCGGTTCGGCTGGAGCGAAATCACCGCATCTATCGTCCGCTGCGCCCGTGCCGCCGTCTGGTGCGGGAGGCCATACACCAGATCGATGTTCACCGAGGTGACGCCGGCGCCGCGAAAGCGCTCAACGACATCCTGTGTGTCCTCGATCGACTGATGCCTGTTTATGGCCTTCTGGACGACCGGATCGAAATCCTGGACGCCCAGGCTGATGCGCGTGAGACCGGCGGCAACCAGAGCTTCGGCCTTTTCCTCGTTGATTTCCCGCGGATCGATCTCGATGGCGAATTCGGCGTCCGGCGCCACGTTGAACCGTTCACGCAGCAAACCGGCAAGGCGGGCGGTATCGTCCGGACTGAGAATATCCGGTGACCCGCCACCCCAGTGAATGTAGTCCACATGCGCGCCGTCCGGGAGAAGCTCCGAGAGGCGCCCGATTTCCATCTCGACGCAATCGATGTAGCGCGCGACAGGTGCGTAGCGTCTCGTGATCTTCGTCGTACAGGCGCAGAACCAACAGAGTGTGTCGCAAAAAGGAATATGGACATAGAGCGACACCCCGGACCCGGCCGGAATGGCCCGGATCCAGGACGCATAGTCCTCCTCGCCGATCTCTTCACGAAAATGCGGGGTCGTGGGATAGCTCGTATAGCGGGGCAGGGGCCTGCTGAGCCTGCTGACCAGTGCCGGGTCCAATGGATCCTCCGCCTGTTCCGGTCGTTTCAATCTCTCAAGACTAGTTCGGCGGCTGGGCGCCGCCCTTGATGAAAATCAAATGATATGCGGGACGTCGAAAGGCCCTAGGCCGCCACCGCTTCCAGCGTTACGCCGGGATCGGGACGGATCGTCATGTGCATGACGGGGGTCGGCAGCGGCCCGGCCGGTGAAAACCTGAACCGCGACAACAGCGTCATGAGGATGATCTGAGCCTGCATCATGGCAAAGTTTGCGCCGACGCAGATGCGCGGTCCCGCGCCGAATGGCAGATACTGAAACCGGTCCCGTTCGGCGACCCTGTCCGGTGCGAAGTTCTCCGGATCGAACGCGTTGGGCCTGTCCCAGTACATGTCGTGGCGGTGCAAGCTGAAAATGTTCAGAAAAACGGTGTCGCGCGGGCGGATTTCGCGGTCATAGAGCTCGTCCGGCTCCAAGACGTTGCGCGCGAGCAGGCCCACCGGCGGATAGAGCCGCATCGCCTCCTGCAGTACCTGCTCGACATAGGGCGCGCGGGGCAGATCGTCGGCGCCCGCCGCGCGGTTGCCGAGAACGCTGCGTGCTTCCTCATGCGCGCGCGCCTGGACATCCTCGTCGTGGGACAGAAGAAACAGCGACCAGGCGAGGGCGAGCGCGGTGGTTTCATGGCCGGCGACGATGAAGAACTGCATATTGTGCAGCAGGTCGGTGGGTGACATCTGACGCCCGGTCTCCGGGTCCTCGGCCTTGAGCATGTGGTCTAGAAGGTCGTCGAGCTCGCTTTCGCCGCTCTGCCGCCGCTCCTCGATGGCCTGCGCCACCATCCGGTGCATGGTGCGGACGGCGCCTCGCCCGCGCAGCTCCCCGGGGCGTGGAATCCAGTGCGGCAGATCGAGGAAATCCATCAGCGAGGCGCGCCCGACGGTCACGAAATACTTGATGATCGCCGCGCCATACGCCTCGGCGTCGAAGTGCTCGCGGCCCGAAAGCGCCACCTCACAGATGACGTCGAAGGTGGCCGACAGCATTTCTCGGACGATCTCGACCGGACCGTTCTGTGCGGAAATGCGTGTCGTCGCGCGCTCCGCCGTTTGCGTCATGACGGGTGCCAGAGCGCGCACGTTGCGTGTGGCAAAGACCGGAGCGATGGCGCGGCGCTGCCAGCGCCAGCGCGCACCTTCCGACGTGAACAGGCTCTCGCCGACGGCCGAGCGCAACATGCGGATCATCACTTCGGACTTGGGATAGTTGTCCACATTGTCGAGGAAGATGCGCCGCAGGCCCTCTGGTCCCTGCACCATGTGCCAGCGGCCCATCCCGGTGGTACCCGAGACGATCGGCTGTGTGAAACTGATGGACGGCAACACGCCCAGTGCGTTTCGCCGGGCCGCGCGAAGGCTCGCCAGGACGCCGAGGGGTTGCGTCGGGGCATCGACCGTGGGGGGTACGAACGCGTTCATCTGCGGACCTTCAACCCCCGCTGCGTTTAACTGCAATACGGAGTCTTGGCCCGGCTTTCGGCGAAACTCAAGTCTGCCGTCGCCAGTTCAGAACACTGCCGAGGCGAATGTCCAGCAGGGCTCGGCACATGACATAGAACACGGGCGTGAAAATCAGACCGAACACGGTCACGCCGAGCATGCCGAAGAACACGGCCGTTCCGAGCGCCTGGCGCATCTCCGCGCCTGCGCCTTGTGCAATCGCAAGCGGCACGACGCCCAGGATGAAGGCAAATGATGTCATCAGGATCGGGCGCAGGCGCGTCCGTGCGGCCTGGATGGTTGCGTCGATACGGTTGGCACCTGCCTCTTCGGCCTGTTTGGCGAATTCGACAATCAGGATGGCGTTCTTGGCGGCGAGCGCGATCAGCACGACGAATCCGATCTGCGTGAGAATGTTGTTGTCCATGCCTCTTAAGATCACGCCGGATATCGCCGCCAGCAGGCACATCGGCACGATCAGGATGACCGCGAGCGGCAGAACCACGCTCTCATATTGCGCCGCCAGCAGCAGGAACACGAAGACAACGGCCAGAACAAAAGCAATGGCCGCGGTGTTTCCGGCCAGCTTTTCCTGAAGCGCGATTTCGGTCCATTCATAACCGAAGCCCGCGGGCAGATTTGTGTTCGCCAGGCTCTCCATGGCCGTGATCGCCTGACCTGTCGAGAATCCGGGTATGGTCGAGCCCTGAACTTCGGCGGCCCGGAACAGGTTGTAGCGGGGCACGCGATAAGGCCCGGACGTGTCGGTGAACGTCGCCACCGAGCCAAGCGGTACCATTTCACCGAAATCGGAACGGGTCTTCAGGTTGGCGACGTCGCGGACCGTCAGCCTGTACGGATTGTCGCCATGGGCCGTTACCCGGTAGGTTCGTCCCAATATGTTGAAGTCATTGACGAAAACCGATCCCATATAGATCGAGAGCGTGTCGAAGATCCGCGTGATCGGAACGCCGAGCTTCTCCGCCTTGGTGCGATCGATGTCGGCGTAGATCTGCGGCGTCTTGGTGTTGAACAGCGTGAAGACCTGCGTCAGGCCCGGAACGCCGTTGGCCGGTCCCGCGATGCTCCACGCGGCCTCTTCGAGTGCGGTGGATCCGCGGCCTGCCCTGTCCTGTACGAACATCTTGAAGCCACCGCCGGTGCCGATACCGGGCACCGATGGCGGTGGCAGAACGAAGATGTTCGCTTCGCGGATCGCGAACATCTGGGCACGCAGGTCGGCCAGGATCTCCGCGGCGGTCAGGCCTTCTTCGAGCCGTTGCTCGAAATCCTGCATGGTTACGAATATGACGCCGGCGTTCGGCGCGTTCGTGAAGGTCGCGCCATCGAATCCGGCGAAGCCGACCGCGTGCTTGACGCCCTTGCGGGCCAGGATGACGTTCGACGCCTGCCGGATGATCGCGTCCGTCCGGTTCAGGGTCGATCCGGGCGGGAGCTGGAACGCGGCGATGAAGTAACCGCGGTCAAGGGGCGGGATGAAACCCGTCGGCGTTTTCACGAACTGGTTGTAGGTCAGGAAGATGAGGCCGGCATAGACCACCAGAACAAGCGCAGAAAAACGGATCAGCCGGCGGGTCATGCCGCCATAAGCGTTCGACAGCTTGTCGAACAGCCAGTTGAAGCCATCGAAGAAGCGCCGCAGCGGCCACGTGAGATACGCGAAAAAGCCTTTCGCCTCGGCCTTCTTCTTCTTGTGCGGCTTGAGCAGAAGCGCGGACAGGGCCGGTGAGAGCGTTAGAGATACGAGCAACGATATCAGTGTCGAGGCGGATATCGTCAGGGCGAACTGCTGATAGAACGAGCCGGAGATTCCGGTGATGAACGCCGACGGGATGAAGACGGCCAGCAGCACCAGCGACATGGCGATCAGCGCGCCGCCGACCTCGCTCATGGTCTTGTAGGCGGCGTCCCGGGGCGACAGCCCCTCGCGCAGATACCGCTCCACATTCTCGACAACGACAATCGCGTCGTCGACGACGATGCCGATGGCAAGCACCAGGCCGAACAGGGTCAGGTTGTTCAGCGAGAAGCCGAACACCGTCATGACGAAGAAGGTGCCGATCAGCGAGACGGGAATGGCGGCGATGGGAATGATCGCCGCGCGCCAGGTCTGCAGGAAGATGACGACCACAAGGACGACGAGGATAAGCGCTTCCCAGAACGTCATGATCACCGCATCGATCGAGCGCTGGATGAACTCGGTGGGATTGTAGACAACCGAGTAGGCGAGCCCCGAGGGAAAGCTCTTCGACAGTTCCTCGACCGTACCGAGGATTTCGGCGGCCGTGTCCAGCGCGTTCGACCCGGGCCGCTGGAAAATGACGATGGCGGTGGCGACCTTGTTATCCAGATAGGCGTTGATCGTGTAGTCCTGCGACCCGAGCTCGACACGCGCGATGTCGCGCACGCGGGTCACGCGTCCGTCATCGTCCCGGGCGATCACCACATCGGCGAATTGCTCGGGGCTTTCCAGCCGGCCCAGGGTATTGACCGAGAGCTCATACGCGCCTTCCGACGTGGCCGGTGGCTGGTTGATCGCACCCGCGGCGACCTGCAGGTTCGCGCGCCGCAATGCGGCGACGACCTCCGACGCGGTCAGGTTGCGGGCGGCGACGAGCGCCGGGTCGAGCCAGATCCGCATCGAATAGTCCCGGGCACCGAACACGCGCGCCTCTCCCACGCCGTCCAGTCGCGCCAGAACGTCCTTGATATTCAGGGTCGCGTAATTGGAGATGTACTGCTGGTCGAACGTGCCGTCCGGCGACGTCAGATGGATGACGAGCATCAGATCGGGCGAGTTCTTGCGCACCGTTACCCCGAGCCGGCGCACTTCCTCTGGCAGCCGCGGTTCGGCCACGGAAACCCGGTTCTGCACCAGGACTTGTGCCAGATCGATGTCGGTGCCCGGTTTGAAGACGACATTGATCGATGTCGCGCCGTTGCCGGTCGACTGGGAGGAGATGTAGAGCATCCCCTCGACGCCGTTGATCTCCTGCTCCAGCGGCGCCGCCACGGTGTCGGCAATCACGTCGGCCGATGCGCCCGGATAGGTGGCGCTGACGACAATCGTCGGCGGTGCGATTTCCGGATACTCCGAGACCGGCAGCGCGAAATACGATATCGCGCCGACGATCGTCAGGATGATCGAAATCACCGACGCAAAGATCGGCCGATCGATGAAGAAATGGGAGAAACGCATCTGGTTGCCCGTGCCCGCCCGACAGCCGGTCAGTTCGTCTGCGGCTCTTCAGCAGCAATCTCGCCGACTTCCGGTTTCACCTTCTGTCCGGGACGGGCGCGCTGCATGCCTGAGATGATGATCTGGTCGCTCGCGCTCAGGCCCGTCCGGACCACGCGAAGCCCGAAGACCATGGGTCCGAGCGTGACGACTTTCGGGGTCACTTCACCGTCCGGTGTGACCGACATGACGATCTTGCGCGCCTGGTCGGACGCGATCGCGTCATCGGGTATCAGGATTGCGTCGAAATCACCGCCAAAGAGGCGCATGCGTCCGAACATGCCGGGCAGCAACAAAGTATCCTTGTTTTCGAAAATCGCGCGGCCCTTGATGGTTCCGGACCGCGGATCGATGGCGTTGTCGACAAAGTCCATATTTCCCCGGTGACGGAAGTCCTGCTCGTCGATCAGCCGGACCGCAACGGGGTTAGCGCTGTCGCGCGAAGACGGCCGCTGCCCCGAGCGGGCCAGGCGCGTGTATTTGAGATAATCGGCCTCGCTGCCCTCGAACTCGAAATGGATGGGGTCAAGTGACACGATCCGCGTGAGGACGGTGGCGCCGTTCTGTCCGCCGGCAATCAGGTTTCCGACGTCAATGGGCGTGTCGGAAATCCGGCCGGTGATTGGCGAGTCGACCTCGGTCCATTCAAGGTTGAGTTCGGCATTCTTGAGCTGCGCCCGCGCCTCCGACAAGGAAGCAAGAGCACCGCGCGCTGTTGCCTCGCGGGACTCGAACTCACGACCCGTTATGGTGCGGCGCTCGAGAAGCGGACGCGCCCGCTCCACGTCGCTGTTCGCGAGGTCGAGCTGCGCCTGGGCCTGGTCAACCTGTGCTTTCGCTTGCTCGACGGCGATTTCAAACGGGCGCTTGTCGATCGTGAAAAGAAGCTCGCCCTTTTTCACGATCTGGCCGTCCCGGAAGTGGATCCTATCCAGGAATCCACTCACCCGAGCGCGCACGTCGACGGTCTCGACGGCCTCGAATCTGCCGGTGAATTCGTCCCACTCCGTGATCCGCTTCTTCAGGGGCTTGGCCACGGTGACAGGCGGTGGTGGCGGTTGACTGGCCTTGGCCGTCGCCGACGGCTCCTCGTTGCAGCCGACGAGCAGCAACGTCGACACAATGCCCAGTAGCAAGGCAAGTGCTTTCATGAACTCGGCTCCCTCGGAGTTGAAAGGCGATCAGTATAACTGACCGGACAACGCGGCGAAACGTGAGCCCCGCGGGGCGATGCTTATATGCGGTTTGTTTGACAATTGCACCCCTTGCAAATGGCACTTGCGCAGAATTGATCGTTGCAAATATGTGCCACGCCGCAGGGCCGGCTAACGCCCTGCTGCCGCCTGCTTCCGCGCAGGTGCGGATCTCCGGCGTTTGACGGGATTGTCCTTGGTGCCCGCGTTCACCGCCACATACATGGCCGGCGTCAGAAGAACGGTGAAGACGGCAGACAGGCCGAGACCGCCAATGATGACGAGGCCGATGGAGACCCGGCTTTCCGCGCCTGCGCCGCTTGCGAGAATGAGTGGAACGGCGCCAAAAATCGTCGAAAGCAAGGTCATGATGATCGGGCGCAACCGCGCGCGGGCAGCATTGAGCACCGCCTCGGACCGGGTTTGGCCTTGCGCGAATAATTGATTGGCGAAGTCGACGATCAGGATTCCGTTTTTCGTCATCAGCCCTATGAGCAGCACCAGCCCGACCTGGCTGTAGATGTTCAGCGTGGTTCCCGTCGCCCACAAGGTCAAAAGCGCGCCAACCGTTGCCAGCGGGACCGTCAGCATGATCGCGAATGGCTGGAAAAAGCTCTCGAACTGAGCTGCGAGCACGAGATAGATGATGGCGATCGCCAGCAACAGTGCGAAGTGAATTCCGGAAGAGGACTCAAGATACTCCTTGCTCAGGCCGCCGAACGACAGGCGAGCCTCGCTGGGAAGGGTCTCGGCAACGAGCGCCTGAACGTCGGCAATCGCCGTGCCCAGCTCGTAGCCGTCAACGAGCGCGGCGGACACGGTGATGCTCGGCAACCGGTTGTGGCGCCGGAGGTTGGCGGCGGCGGCCTGGTCGCTGAGCGACACCACCGCGTCGAGCGGGATGAGTTCATCGCTCTGCTCCGAGCGCACATAGATCGTGCGCAGGTCGCGCTCGGTCTCGCGGCCCCCTTCGCCCGCCTGCACGATCACGTCGTACTCGCGGCCACGATCGATATAGTTGGTCACCGTTCGTGAGGCGAGCATGGTCTGGATCGTACGCCCGATCGTCTCGATACTGATCCCGAGGTCCTCGGCCTGCAGACGCCGCACGCGGACATTGACTTCGGGCTGGTTCTCCTCGAAGTCCGACTCGATGTTGCGGAGATTCGGGTTCTCCTCAAGCCGTACCATGAGTTCGTCGGTCCACGCCTTGACCTGCTGATGTTCGTAGCCGCTGATGATAATTCGGAGCGGGGTCCGGCTGCCGCGCAGTCCGAGGCCCGTCGGTATCGTCGGGAAGGCACGCACCCCGACAATGCGGCCGAGCGGAGGGATCTGGGAATCCGCGATCTGCGCCGCCGACCTTGAACGCTCGTCCCAATCCGCCAGGTTGACGACGACGAAAGCCCGGCTCGGCGCGCCGCCGAGGCCGACAATGGCCATCACCGACTTTGCCTCCTTGCTGGCGAGGAGAGGCTCGAGCACTTTTTCGACGCTGCGTGTTTCCTCGTTGGTGTATGCGAAGCTCGCCCCTTGCGGCGCGGTCAGGGCGACGAAAAAGACGCCACGGTCCTCTCGCGGTGTCAGCTCGCTCGGCAGGAGCGAGTAAAACCCGAAGGCGCAGATCCCGACTGCGAGAGACAGGAACACCGACACCCAGGGTCTTGCGACCACCTTTTCGAGCACCGCGAGATACCGCGCTTCGGTCGCTGCAAACATGCGGTCGACGGCCTTGGAAAGGCCGCTGTCGTCCTTGCGCTTTTCGAGGACACGCGAGGTCAGCATCGGGCACAGCGACAGGGCGATGAAGGTCGAAACCGCGACGGCGATGGCGAGGACGACGCCGAATTCCACGAACAGCAAACCGACAGTGCCTTCGATCAGGGTCAGCGGCACGAACACCGCGATCAGGGTCACGGAGGTGGCGATCACCGCGAACATCATCTGGTTCGATCCGAGAATGCTGGCGGTCGTGCGGTCCTCGCCGTTGCGAAAACGCCGTTGCGCGTTCTCGAAGATGACGATGGCGTCATCGACAATGATGCCGATCGCCAGCACCAGCGCCAGCAGGGTGAGAATGTTGATGGAATAGTCCAGAAGGTAGAGGCCGAAAAACGTGCCGATGATCGTGACGGGAATCGTCACCGCGGGCACCAGCGTTGCGCGCACCGATCCGATAAAGAGGAATATCACCGCGATGACGATGGCGACGGCGATCAGCAAGGTCGTTGCCACCTCCGTGATCGCCGCGTTGATGAAGACGGCATCGTCGGTCCGGATGCTGACATCCATGCCTTCCGGCAGGTTGGGCCTCAACTCGTTCAGAACCGCATGAACGCGTTCAGAGATTGCCACCGTGTTGGCCTGGGACTGCCGCAGGATGTTCAGACCAACAGACGTCTGCCCGTTCGCCCGCACCGCGGTCTGATCGTCCTCCACGCCGTAGGCTACGGTCGCGACGTCGCGCAGCCGGACCTGGAACCCGCCCGTCTGCTTGACGAGGATCCTTGCGAATTGCTCCGGCGTGGAAAGCCGGGCGTCCGCACGCACGAAGTACTCGCGTCCCCCCGAGATCAGCTCTCCCGCAGGGAGTTCGAGACTGTTCCGGGCCAGAGCCGTCTCGATATCGTCGACGGTGACCTTGCGTGCCGCCATTTCCCAGCGATCGAGCCAGACTCTGATGGCGCGCCGCCGGTCTCCGAATTGCTCAATCTGTGCAATGCCGTCGATGACGGTGAGCCGGTCTGTAATGAAGCGCTCGACATAGTCCGTGATTTCCGGCGCCGACATGCGGTCGGAGCTGATGGACACCCGCATCACCGGATCGGCGTCGCTGTTGTTCTTGGAAATAACCGGCAGGTCCGCATCGTCGGGCAGCCTGTTGGCGACGCTGCTGACGGCGTCGCGTACATCGTTGACCGCTTCATCGACGTTGGTGAGTGGCGTGAACTCGATCGTCGTGCGTGACGTTCCGCGGCGGCTTTGCGACTCGATCGTGTCGACGCCGGATACGCCGGAAACCGCGCTTTCGATGACTTCGGTGATCTCCGTCTCGACGACCTGCGGAGAGGCACCGGTATACCGCGTGTTCACGGTGACGGAGGTGGCCTCGACGGCGGGTAATGCGCGGATCGGCAGCCGGTTCAGAACGAACAGTCCGACGATCACAATGGCGATGGATATGACGGTGGCGAAGACGGGGCGTTTGACACAGAGCTCCGGCAACGACATGGGACTTAGCTCTCGCTGCCAGTCGGTGCCGGGGCCGGAGCGTCGTCAGGTGCGTCCGTCACGACCCTGATCGGGGCACCGTCGCGCAGGTCCTGGATGCCTTTCACGACAACCTTGTCGCCGACGGACAGGCCTTCGGTGACCTCGACCGTGTTGCGCTGACGCGATCCGAGGGTCACGGTGCGCTGCAGCGCGACGTTGTCCGTGTCCAGATAGACAAGCGTCTCCTCGCCCTGAAACACCAGCGCCTCTTGCGGTATCTTGATGGCCTCACGCTCCTCAAGCGTGACCCGCACGTTCATGAACATGCCCGTTGGAATTTCGGATTTTTCGTTCGGGATCTCCGCCTTGATGCGGAATGACCGGCTGACTGTATCGATCCGCGTATCGATCTGTGAGATCTTGCCGCGGAATCGCGTGTTGCCGAAGGCGAGCGTTCGCGCGGTAACCTCCATGCCCTCCTTCACCGAACCGTAATAGATTTCCGGCACCGAGAACTCGATCTCGATGATGCTGAGATCGTCGAGCGTGGTCAGAACCGTTCCGGCGCTGACATAGTCTCCGACATCGACATTTTTGAAGCCGACCGTTCCATCGAACGGCGCATCAATGGTGCGTTCGTCAAGCGCGTCGACGGCGGCCTCATGGCGCGCCTTGGCAATGAGATAGGCAGCCTGTTTCTCATCGGCGTTTGCCTTGGAACCGGCGCGGGAATCAAGGAGCTGCTGAGCCCGATCATTATCGAACTTGGCACGCTCCATCTCGGCCCGGGTCTCCTGCTCCTGGGCGCTGGCCGCGGCGTCGTTCAGCCGGACAAGCGCGGTCTTGGCCTTGACCTTTTCGCCGGGAATGAAATTGACCTCTTCCACCTGGCCCGCGACGAGCGGGACGACATTGACGGCGCGGATCGCCTGCGTCGTACCGACTGCCGCGATGCGATCGCGGACAGTGCCGAGCTTCACGGTGTCGACTTCGACGAGCACCGCGCGCGCCGCGCGGGCGGGCGCCGCATCCTCGCCGACAAGGGTGTTGACGGCGTATAGGCCGGCAGCCCCTGCAAGTGCCGCGATCAGCAAAAACACACCCAGGCGGAAATTCATTTCTCTTCCAGAATCTCGTTGTCGCGCCGTGCCGAACAGCGCTCAAAATCTGGCCGCACCCTATCATACTGGCGGATGCGGCCAAGCACTGTTGCCGCGGCAGATGTCCGAAGTGTGGCCGAGCCGAACAGGCTCTGGCCTCAGGCGCGGATCGCCGCCGACCGCCGTCCGGCAAAAACAAGGATGAAGATCGAAAGGCCCAGGAACACAAGCGCGATGGGCGATTTGAGGAGAAAGAAGGGGTCGCCGCCCGATGCCGAATACCCGCCCCGGATCAACTCCTCCAGCCGCGGCGCCAGCAGGAAGCCGATGACGAACGGCAGGATCGATATCTCCAGCTTGCGCAGGACGAACCCGATGGCGCCGAAAATAATCACCACCCAGATTGCGATGAACCCGCCGTCCTGCGCATAGACGGCGGTCAAGGTGATGAGCAGCACCGACGGCAGCATGATGGACTTCGGCACGCGCGAGAGAATGCCGAGGGTGCGCATGAACCAGCCGCCGGCGGTCCAGTTGAAGAGATTCGCCAGCACCATCAGGGTGAAGATGCTGAAGGCGACCACCAGGTCCTTGTTGATGATGGTTCCGTACCCCTCGATCTCCTTGATCTCGTTGAAGCGGAAGACGGAGGGCCCAAGCGTGAAGTTGCCGACCGACTCGACCGCGAGGATGAGGAAGACCGCGGCGAAATTGCCCGGGATACCCAGGCTCATGACGGGGATGAGGTTGGCGCCGGAGACTGACGAATTTGCCGCCTCCGTCGCGGCGACGCCCTCAGGGATCCCCGTACCGAACTTCTCCGGGTGCTTCGAGACGCGCCGTGCCGCGTCGTAGCCGAGGGTTGCGGCGAGCGTCGTGCCGATGCCGGGGAGGGCGCCGACCGCCGTGCCGATGGCCGCGGAGCGGAAGATCGTCGGCAGCAACTGCCTGATATCGCTCCAGCCGAAGTGGGTGTCGCCGCGCGGCAGCCGGATCAGCGTCGCCATCTTCTTGCGCCGTGCACGGGTCATCTCTTCGATGCCGACCAGCACCTCCGACAGCACCAGGACGCCGAGGATCGCGGACGTCAGCGGCAGCCCGTTGCCCAGCGCCGCAATCCCGAAAGTCATGCGCGGACCGTTGCCCGACAGGGTGCTGCCGATCAGGGCGAGGAGCATGCCGAGCAGCCCGACGATCATGCCCTTGGTGGGAGACTTGCCGGCGACCGCGGCCATGAAGGACAGCGACAGGATGATCAGCGCCGACTTCTCCGGCAGATCGAGCACCCGCTCGATCATGACGGCGAGAACGGGCGCCGATATGAACAGCACCATGTCGCTGAACGTGTCGCCGCTGGCGGAGCTGAAATGGGCGATCTTGAGGGCCTTGATGCCCTGGCCCTTCTTGGCCATCGGATAGCCGTCGAGCGTGGTGAGGAACGCGTCGGGCGTTCCCGGCGTGTTGAAGAGAATGGCGGGGACCGCACCGCCGATCGTCGCGCCTTTCATGATGCCGATGAGGAATCCCAGGATCGGAAGCAGAGCCTCGTCGGAATGCCCGAATACGGAAATCAGGACCGGTAGCGACAGCGCCATCGCAAACGGGCCATTGAGGCCCGGCGTGGCGCCAATGGCGATGCCGAGCAGAAGCCCGCCGAACACCATGGCGAGGGGCAACCAGTCGAACTGTCCGTCGGCGGTGAAAAAAACCTCGAGCACGCCCCGCGTGATGTATTCGAGAGCAAGCTCCATCTAGAGCCTCTTCGACCAAATCCGAGTCAATTCTGTTTCTCGATTGGCGTGTGCGATCCGTCGCCGAAACGGTCGCGGCGCGATGCAGCGCATCGGGCAAGGCCGTTTCGCCGGCGGGCGTCCGCCAATCGGAAACCCGAACGGGACGGGCGGTTTTGCGCCAATCCCGGCGCAAAGCCCCTTGCCCGTACGCCCAGGTACGCGCCACGGGCCTTTGCTTGATCTTGTCTCAAAATCGCTCCGTCAGAATGGCTCCGATTTGGTCGAAGAGGCTCTACATCTAGTAGTCAGCGTTGGGCGGCAACTGGACATTGAACAGGAGAACATCGAACACGATGATGCTTGCCGCGATCACCGTCACGACCGCGAGGATCGCCTGCCATCGCAAGCCGGCCTCGGCCCATGCAATCAGCGTTGCCGTCATGACGAACCCTCCGATGCCGTAACCGATGTACTTGTAAGGTACTGTATCGACCAGCTGACGATAGGTCAGGTCGCTGCCGGAGAAAAAGCCCGCAACGGCCACGGCCAGCGGTCCCAGCCAGTACATGGCGGCGAGCCCAGCACAAACGAGAAGATTGAACAAGACAAGGAAAACCAGGTCGTCGCGGCTCAACCGCGCCGCAGTCTCTGATTCATCGGACCGCCGGCGCAGCAACAGCGATTTCAGCACGTGCGTTGCGCTCAGGACGAGGATGGCCCCGGTAAGCAGCACCGGGAAAAAGGCATCGCCGGGCTCTCGCTTTCCGGCGTGATCAAGCTCGACGAACCCTCCGCGGATGTCGTTTGGAAACCAGACGAACAGGGCGAGGAGTGCAAATACAAATAAGGCGGCGCCAAACCCGATATCCCACGGGTCCGGCGCCGCTTCAGTCTTCTGAGCCTTTCCCCCCACTAGTTGGAGAGCGCTTTGAGAAGCTCTTGGTTGGCTTCGTAGTTCTTCTTCAAGCGCGCAGTGAGTTCGTCACCCGCAATCACCACCGGACCCGGCGGATACTGCTTGGCGATGAACTTCGCTGTCTTGGACTCAGGGTTGGAGAGAACCTCGGCGATTGCCTTCGCAATCGCGTCACGGGCCTCTTTCGGCATGTCCTTGGGCCCGGCCAGGAGGAACTGGAAGCCGAGTGACAAGTCGATGCCGTAGTCTTTCAGGGTTTTGCCTTTGGGGGCCTGGACCAACGGCTTGTCTTCAGCCGATGCCAGAATGACGAGCTCGCCGGCAGCAACGAGACCGCGCTGCACGCCGCCGCCCCAGGCGACATTCGCGTCACGCGCGACAAGCGCGTTCATGCCGGACTTCCCGCCTTTTCCGCGCAGCGGGTTGATCTTGATGTCGAAGTGCCTGGCAACGATTTCCGCGCCGGCCTGGACCTGATCGCCCCAGTTCGCCCAGACGATCTTGGTGCCGCCCTTGGCGGCTTTGACCATGTCCTCGAGGCTTTTCCAGCCGCTGTCGGTGCGCGCCAGGACCGCCATCTGCGAGCCGGCCGTCGTGGTGATGAAGGTGAAATCGTCGATCGCCAGGTTTTCGTTCTTGATGGTGGCGAAGTCGAACGTGGTGTTGATCGCGAAGCCGATGGTCTGGCCGTCCGCCGGTGCGTCTTTCAGTTGCGCCGCCATGACGGTGCCGCCACCGCCTGCCTTGTTGTCCGGAATGATGCGCCAGCCCTTGAGCTTTTCGAGCTCCTCGGCGAGCGCCCGGCCCTGCGTGTCGGTTCCTCCGCCGGCGCCGAACCCGATCCAGAGCTTGATCGGACCCTTTGGCTGCCATTCGGCGTTCGCCGGGCTCAAGGATAGTCCGAGGGCCATCACCATGGCCACGAACAGTCTGATCATCGTCTACTCTCCCTTACTGCTTTGCTGTGTGTTTCCAGTGTCTCTCGCGGTGCCGGAGATACGCGCACTCCGGCCCGATGGCGAACCTATCCGCCGAGCGTCTCCTTCAGTTCCATTGGGCGGTGCCCGGGCGGCATTTCGAACCGCTGAAACAGGCTGGGCCTGTCGTCGAAAGAGTAATCCCTGACGTCCCACACGAGGCCGACGGTGCCGGCGGGCAGCCGCAGTTGCTCGCATGCGCGTGTGGACAGCTCCCGGCTTCCCACCTTGTGCTCCATGCGAAGCGTCGGCAGGTTGAAGCGTTCGATCAGCACGCGGTGGCATGACGAACCGTGAAGCTCCTCGACCGGCACATCGAGCAGGTCGCGCCCGTGCTCGCAGGAGAGGAACAAGCTGCTCAGCGCCGGCGGGTCCTGCTCGACCCAGACGAGGCGGTCGATGCGCACATATCGTTCGATGTTCAGAGCGGCCTGCCAGGGTCCCGGCGCGTCATCTTCCGTGACGTTCAGGACCCGCACGAACGGCATGAGCAACTCGCCGGTTTCACGATCCCTGAAGCGATAGACGTAGACCTCGGATACCTGCGAACGGCGGTCGGCGATGTAGGTTCCCGTCTTCCGGTTGCGGACCACGAGGCCGCGTTCGGCGAGTTTGGTGAGGGCCTTCTGAAGCGTTCCGAGCCCGACCGGCAGACGCTCGGTCAGTTCAATCTCCGCGGGAACTCTCTCGCCCGGTTTGAAGTGTCCGGTCCGGATGCATTTCTCGAAGGCATCGAAAACGCAGCGATGTTTGGGCGCGCGGGAGCGCTCGGCCTCGGCGAGGATGCATTCTTCCAGAGTGTCGAGGGCGATCTCGGCCATGCGCGCGGCAAACTTTACATATGAGTTCTCGTCTATTAACTACATAGTTTATATGGATTCTGCGGTCAATGTCCCAGTTCCCGCGTTGCGGGTGGCGGCATGCTGATCCCGGAACGCCACCGGCTTCGTGGAGACAGCGTCGAGGGATGAAACTCACACTACTTGGCACCGGCACACCGGCGCCGTCACTCACACGGCAAAGCTCAGGCTACCTGGTCGAAGTCGGCGATGATGTAATCGTGCTCGACCATGGTCCGGGCGCGATGCATCGCCTCCTCGAATCGGGGCACGCGCCGACCCAGGTCTCGCACCTGTTTCTCACCCACCTTCACTACGATCATATCGCCGACTATCCGCGGCTGATGCTTCAGCGGTGGGATCAGGGCGCGGGCGAAATTCCGGAGCTGCGGGTGTTCGGCCCTGAGCCTCTTGCGCGCATCACCGAGCAGTTGTTCGGCGAGGACGGGGTGTACGGCCTTGATCTGGAATCACGGGTGAGCCATCCGGCAAGCCAGCAAATCTATGCCGCCCGGGGCGGCACGCCGCCCCGCGAGAAACCATCGCCGGTCGTTCAGGAGGTCGCGGCCGGAGACGTGATCGAAGGCGAAGGGTGGCGCATCACCGTCGGCGCGGCACGGCACTTTCAGCCCATCCTCGAGTGCCTCGGGTACCGCATCGAAAGCGACGCCGGAGCGGTCGTCTATTCCGGCGACAGCGGCGGCGTTCTTCCGTCGATGATAGAGCTGGCGAAGGACTGCGACGTCCTCATTCACATGTGCCATTTTGCATCCGGAACGGAACCGGACGAAGCGTTCCGTATCAGTTGCGGCGGGCACATGGACGTCGCCGAGGTGGCACGCCAGGCGAATGCGAAAACGCTGGTGCTGACGCACATTCCGCCACCACTCGATGCGCCGGGATGCATGGAGCGTATCGTTGCGGATGTCTGCAACGTGTTCGACGGGGAAGTGATCATCGGGCGCGATCTTCTCCAGGTGCCGCTTGCCGCCAATCGCGCGATCGAGATCGACTAGCATGGACGCCGTGACGGACAAACCCACGCCTGTAACGGCACGAGAGTTCGCCATCTCTTCGGGTCACGAGCTTGCGAGCGCCGCGGGGCTGGAAATTCTCGAGGCGGGCGGCAATGCGGTCGACGCGGGCGTTGCCGCGGGCATCGCGCTCGGTGTGCTGCACAGCGATCTGGTCAACTTCGCCGGGGTGGCACCGATCATCCTGCGCATGGCGGAAACGGGCGAGGTGAAGACGATCGACGGGCTCGGGTCCTGGCCGCGCGCGGCCTCCGCTGCGTTCTTCGAAGAGACCTTCGGCGGGGAGATTCCCGAGGGCATTCTGCGCACCGTCGTGCCGGCGGCGCCGGCCGCATGGCTCACGGTGCTCCGCGACTTCGGAACCATGACCTTCCGCGAGGTGTCGGCGGCGGCCATCCGCTATGCGCGCGACGGCTTTCCGGTCTTCCCGGTGCTTGCGGATTTCATCGCCAACAACGAGGCGAGCTACCGCCGCTATGCCGAGAATGCCCGCATTTTCCTGCCCAACGGGGCGCCGCCGAAGGTCGGCGAGGTGCTCGTGCAGTCGGACCTTGCGGCCACGATCCAGTATATGGCGGATGAAGAGAAGAGCAGCCGCGGCGGCCGCAAGCGCGGGCTGGCCGCGGCGCACAACGCGTTCTACCGGGGCGATATCGCGCAGAAGATCTGCGGTTATCACGCGTCGAAGGCCGGTTTCCTGACGCTCAAGGACATGGCCTCGTACCGTGTGCGATACGAGGAACCGCTCCGCGTGAAGTTCATGGGCGCGGAGTTCTACACATGCGGCGCCTGGTGCCAGGGCATCTCGTTCGCTCAGGCACTCGTCATGCTGGAGCGTGCAGGTCTGCAACGATTGAGTCCCAACTCCACCGACTACGTCCACAAGGTCACCGAGATTCTGAAACTGGTCTTCGCGGACCGCGAACGCTATGTCGCCGATCCGCTGTTTGTCGATGTTCCGGTCGAAGGCATGCTCAACCCTGACTATCTGGAGGCGCGGCTCGCCCTGGTCAACGACAATGCGGCTTATCCGGAGATGCCGCCCGCGGGCGATCCGTGGAACTGTGCAGCTTTCGCGGCAGACAACATGACACACGGAACGGAACTCCGGCCCGGCGGCGACGCGCATGCGACCAAACCTCAGGAACGCACACGGGCCGGCGGGCCCGCAAGCGCCGACACGTCCCATGTCTGTGTCGTCGACGGGAAGGGCAACATGTTCGCCGCCACGCCGAGCGATACGTCCGCCGACACCGAAGTTGTCCCCGGCACGGGTCTGTGTCCGTCTTCGCGTGGTTCGCAATCACGCGGCGTGCGCGGCCATATAAACGCGGTTGCTCCCGGAAAGCGTCCGCGCCTGACCCCGAACTCCGCCCTTGCGCTTCAGGACGGCGAGCCGTTTCTTACGCTCGGGACCCCCGGCGGCGACGTGCAGGTCCAGGCGATGGCCCAGACGGTCGTGAACATGCTGTGCTTCGGCCTGAACGTTCAGGCGGCGGTCGAGGCCCCGAGATTTGCCACCTACAGCTTTCCCTCGTCCTTCGCGCCCAACGACTACCATCCGGGCCTGTTGATGCTGGAGAAGCGCATCGCCGAGGAAAACGGTGCGGAACTTGCCGCGCGCGGCCACCGCGTCGAGCACTGGCCGGAGCGGACCTGGAAGGCGGGCGGCGTCTGCGCCATCCATGTTGACCGGGATGGCGGCGGGATGCTGCATGCCGGCGCCGATCCCCGGCGCGCGGCACGGGCGCTCGGCAGATGACGCGGGCATGACCGACAAACGCACGGCAAAGAACGCGAACGGTGCATTGCCGGCTCTCGCGGACCTCGAAGAGGCGGTTACGGACGGACGGGACCTCATGGACGTGTTCGCCGTTGCGGAGAGGGCGGCGCAGGAGGCGATCGGTCACCGGCTGTTCACGATCATGGCGTTCCATGCCGACAGCGTTGAAGTGCAACGCCTGTATTCGAGCGACAGGCAGGCCTATCCTCCCGGCGGGCGGAAACAGAAGCGCGACACCGACTGGGGCCGTCAGGTGCTCGATCGCGGGGAACCGTTTATCGGCCGCACGGCGGACGACATCCGCGCCCACTTCAACGATCACGACGTCATACTGGGGCTGGGGCTCGAATCCGTTCTCAACGTGCCGATCCGGCATGGCGGCCACACGCTCGGCACGGTCAACCTCTTGCACGGACCGGACCATTACACGAAAGATCATCTTGGGCCGGCACAGGAGATCGCGGCGCTGCTTGCCCGTGTGCTGGGCGGATCCGACGTCCGTACATGACCCGGGTCGAAAGTTCGTGCTTGCCGCCAGCTCACAAGACGGAAAGCGGCAACATGCTTTGCGCTCTGTAGTACTTTACATCCTCTCATATATGAGAAATACTCGCATATATGGGAACTACCGCTGCCGTCGATGGACTGGACAACAGACTGGCCGCGCGACTGAAGACGCTCCGTCTCGAGCGCGACTGGTCGCTTGATCAACTCGCCGAACGGTGTGGCGTCAGCCGCGCGACGTTGTCACGCCTGGAGAATGCCGAAGTCAGCCCGACTGCCACGGTGCTGGGAAAGCTCTGCTCGGCCTACTCGCTTCCGATGTCACGGCTTATGGCCATGGTCGAGGAAGACTTCGAACCCTGCGTCCCGCGAAGTCAACAAGTCTGCTGGGAAGACCCCGGGACCGGGTTCCGTCGAAGGAGCGTCTCGCCGCCGGCAGAGACACTTCGCGCCGAAATGCTGGAATGTGAATTGCCGCCGGGCAGGCGTCTTGAATATGGCAGCCCGCGTGTCCGGGTCTGGAGCATCATCTCTACATGCTTTCCGGCTCCCTTGAGTTGAGCCTTGATGATCAGCGTTTCCATCTCAAGCAGGGCGACTGCATTCGATATCAGCTCCGAGGATCAAGCGTTTTCGAAACGGGCGAAGCGCAGTCGGCTAAGTACATTCTTGTGATCGTGTGAAATGCCATGACGGGGAATGCATACGACATCCGGCACCTTTCGCTCGCGGATTTCGAGAGCCACCTCGACGACCTGGCGCGGCTCCTGGAGGTTTGCGTCGCGCATGGCGCTGCGGTGAACTTCGTCGTGCCGTTCAGCCTTGAAGACAGCCGCAACTTCTGGGAGGCAAAGGTGCGCGCTAATCTGGCGTCGGGTTCGCGCATCGTGCTTGCGGCGCATGCGGACGGTCGGCTTGCGGGATCCGTGCAGCTCGATTGCGATACACCGCCCAATCAGCCGCATCGCGCGGAAGTTACCAAGCTGCTCGTGCATCCGGATTTCCGCCGGCGCGGGATTGGCCGGGCGCTCATGGTCGAGATCGAACGGCACGCAAACGAGATGGGCCGTACGCTGATAACGCTCGACACCGCCAGCGACGGCGCCGAGGCGCTCTACGCGTCATTGGGCTATCGGCACGCCGGGGTCATTCCCGCCTATTCCCGGCATCCCACCGAGGACGGCTACGACGCCACGACGATCATGTACAAACAGATGTGAGGCGTTGCCGGTCAGCTCCGTCTTCGGAGCGTGAGCCCTCGGATTCGTCAGGCGGACGCGAAGAGCGGGCACTTGCGCCGGGCTTGCTGTGAGCATCCGGCCGGTCCAAACAGCCTTTGGAACACATGGGTGCGCCGCAATATGCGCGTGCCGTTGCAGGACGTGCCTGCCGTCTTCGCGATGCCTTGACGGCCAGCGGAAATCGACGGCGAATCAGCGATTTGTGTCTAATTCGTGTACGGCGTCATTCGCCCATCGCATAGCCGATATGCGCAGTCCCACCTTATGCTGCGGCGCAAAAATCACCATACTCCAGCCCAAGTACCAGACGTAACACTGGAGCGTTGACATGACTGATTACGCAGCAAAGCCCTACGCACGTCTGCCGGAAACGCCGAGCAATTCGGGTTCATCCCGCAAGGCGCCGAAGTTCCTGGAAGGCATCACCCGGACGATGAAGAGCTTCATCAATGCCTGCGACGCGGCTTCCGAATATGAGCGCCGTACGGCACAGACGGGCCCGGCGCATGCGGGAGAGATCGCGCGTGAGGTGTACACGAAGTACTTCGACGAGCGGTAGGTCAAGAACCGGATAGCCGGTCAGGGATCTGACCGACGGTTTCCGGTTTTCCGTAGAGTTTGCACCTACGTGCCGCAGAATGTGGCGTGGACGACCTGATCCGGGCGCGGCGGCAGGGTATAGCGGTCCCGTCCGGGCTGGTCGTCGAACGGCCTTGCGAGCACGGCCATCAATTCCTCGAACGGCTTGAAGTCCTCTTGCTCTTCCGCTGCCTTGATCGCTTCGGCGACGAGGTGATTGCGGGGAACGAAGGCTGGATTCACTGCGCGCATGGCCGCCATGCGGGCATCGGAACCGGTTATCTCCTTTGACAGGCGCTTGCGCCAGACCACCGACCAGTCATCGAATGCCTGACCATCCTTGAACTGATCGCGGACCTTACCGTCCGCGTCGGTTGGCGCGGGCGTTGCCGCATCGCACAAATGGCGGAAAGTGAGCGTGAAGTCCGCTTCGTTCTCCGCCATGCGTTTGAGCAGATCGTCTGCCAGGTCCCTGTCGCCTTCGTCAGGTTCGGCGAGTCCCAGTTTTGCGCGCAGTCCCGAAAGGTACGCCGCGTCATAGAGGCCGGGAAATGTGTTGATCACCTCCTGTGCCATCTCGACCGCCTGTTCGGAATCCGCGTCGAACAGTGGCAGCAGCGATTGCGCGAGAACCGCAAGGTTCCAGTGCGCGATCGCGGGCTGGTTGCCATAGGCGTAACGGCCCATGTGATCGATCGAGCTGTAGACCGTATTCGGGTGATAGGTGTCCATGAAGGCGCACGGGCCATAATCGATGGTCTCGCCGGCGATCGACATGTTGTCAGTATTCATCACGCCGTGAATGAAGCCGATCAGTTGCCAGCGGGCGATGAGCTCCGCCTGCCGCGCGACCACATTGGCCAGAAGCGCCAGATACGGGTTCTTCTCTTTCGCGGCGTCCGGATCGTGCCGCTCGATCACATGATCGGCGAGCAGCCGCAACGCCTCGTCGTCGCGCCGCGCGGCGAAGAACTGGAACGTGCCGACGCGGACGTGGCTCTGCGCCACGCGGGTGAGAACGGCGCCGGGAAGGAACGTCTCCCGCGCCACCTTCTCCCCCGTGAGGACGGCGGCGAGCGCCCGCGTGGTCGGCACACCAAGCGCCGCCATGCCCTCTGCCACGATGTACTCGCGCAAGATCGGTCCGAGTACGGCGCGGCCGTCGCCCATGCGCGAAAACGGTGTGCGGCCTGACCCTTTGAGCTGGATATCCCGGCGTATGCCGTCGCGCCCGACCACTTCGCCGAGCAGGATCGCGCGTCCGTCGCCGAGTTGCGGCACCCAGTTACCGAACTGATGTCCGGCATAGGCCATCGCCAGCGGGTCCGACCCTTCCGGAATACGGTTGCCGGCAAGGATCTCGACCCCCGCCGGGGAGCGCAGCTCCTCCGGGTCCAGCTTGAGAAGATGCGCGAGTTCTTCGTTCACACGGATCAGACGCGGCGCGGACACCGGTTCCGGATCGAGGCGCGCGTAGAACCGGTCCGGCAGCCGCGCATAGCTGTTGTCGAACGGGAAGAAAACGTCTGTGCGGTCAGGTGCGTTCATATTCGGTGCTGATGCTGTTGAATGGAGCCAACGTGCAGGTCTAGCTCAAGAGGTTTTACCTCGCATGACCGGGTGATCTTGCACCAAACACATCCAATCGCAAAGCCGGTCTGCGGTCCCGACACAAGACATGAGGCGCAAGGGTTCGGTCCTGTGAGGCAATCTGCCGACGATCGAAAAGGCTCTGAAGCGACGGAAATGGCGCCGCTGGCCGTTTAAAGCCGTATCGTCAAAAGATCCGGCGACGAAACGTGCCATTGGGGTGTCTCGCAAACGAGGCACGTCGGGAACCACTGGGCAGTCACGATGCAGCCAACGCGTGTAATGGCAGATGCGGCCGGCTGGCGCGCGCGATGCAGCCTGCCGGTATTTCCTATGGCCGTTGCAATGGCTGTCCTCGTGGGCCAGCCGTCTTTCGCGCAGTACGAGCCCGCGCGGTCATTCACAGCCAATGCTGTTCTGCCTTCGGATCTTCTCAGCGGCCCGCATCACCGGATTGCCGAGCAGGTGACCAATGACGGTGTCCTGAATCTCTATCAGCTTGAGACGGCTTACGGCAGATTTCCGATCCGCGGAACGGACCTCCTGCGACTGCGCATACGCGAACTCGACGCGCTCGCGAAGATCAATCAAATCCCCATTTCCAATACCTATCTCAAGGCCGCCAGTGCGTCTGCAATCGCTCCTGCCCGCGGCGCATATCGCATGATCAGGGAGCCGCGCAAAAGCGTTCGCAGCGCCGCAAACGGAGTGGGGCGGCTGTTCGGGCGCGTGGGAGGTGTCCTGAGTGGGAAAAGACAAGGCCGCGGGCATAGTCCGAACGGAATCGTGTCCCGGGCCTCGGGCTTCAGCGCCGCCAAGCGAAAGATCGCGGTTCAGAACGGCGTCGACCCGTACACTCGGTTTGAGCCGTTGAAAGTGCGTCTGGCGCAACTTGCCCGGGCGAGCACGGCGGGGCAATTGACGACGCGCGTGGGGTATTCATTCGTGACAGGGCCGGCCAGCATTGCAATCAGCGTCGGTCGCGGTGTCGACCGCTTTACTGGCGATCTGGCCACAAAATCCGTGCGCGAACTCAATCGACTGAACCGTGCGGCGCTTGTGCAGATGCGCGTGGAGAAGTCGATTTCCGATTCCTTTCTCGCCAATCCGAACCTGTCACCGACGGACAAGAGGATTATCGTCACATCTCTCGAGTCACTCGCAGGCGCGGTTCAACGGGATGTCTTCGTGGCCTATGCCGCCCGCGTTCAAAAACCCTATGAGGCATTCTCGGTTCGGCGGCAGGCAGAATTGATTGCCGCCTACAACACTCGTGTCCAGCCGGTCTTTGGCTTCAGACAGCTTGGCGACATCCCTGCGATCGCCGTGAAATCCCGGAAACTGGTTGTTCTGTTGCCGGCTGACTATCTTGCCTGGACCGCCGCATCATCCGCAAGGTTGAGCGCAATGATCAGCGCGCGGCGGTCACTTTCGCCGCGACCGCCTGCGGAACTCGTCCTGACAGGCGTTGCGAGCCGCAAAACCGTGTCCATGTTCAGGAAAGCAGGCTGGCGCGTACGCCAGAAGGTGGATCTGTAGGCCGCGTTGGCCACCGTTTCTGCGCAGGTCTGAAACGGATCACCCGCGCTTGCAGAGCAGGCCCCCGTCAACAGGCAGGACGATCCCGGTAATGTAGTTCGCTTCGTCCGAGGCAAGAAAAAGCGCCGCATTTGCGACATCCCACGCCGTGCCCATCCGGTTTTCCAGCGGAACCCGTTCGTTGCGTTCCGCCCTGATGACGTCCCGGTCGACGCCGCGCTCGTCGGCCCGGCGAACGATGGCCATCGGCGTGTCGATCAGGCCCGGCAGAACGACGTTCGCGCGCACGCCGTGCGGGGCGTTTTCCACCGCGATGTGCTGGGTCATCGTATTGATGGCGCCCTTGCTCGTCTTGTAGGTGATCGTCGCCCGCGCAGCGAGCGACGACGTGGAGGAGACGTTGAGGATCACGCCGGATTTCTGCGTGCGCATGACCGGAATCACATGCTTGCAGGTGAGCATCATGCCTTTGAGGTTCATGTCCATGAGCTCATCCCAGACCGCCGCGTCCAGTTCATGGGTCGCCTTGTCACCCTTCGAGCGGCCCACATTGTTGTGGAGGATGTCGATCCGCCCATAACGCTCGACGCAGGTATCGGCGATGGCCTTGCACTGCGCCTCGTCGGTGATGTCCGCCTTCAGGGCAGATGCCTTGCCGCCCTCGGCCTCGATCATGTCGACGGTGTCCTGCGCCCAGTCCTCATTGATGTCGACGCACAGCACCGTCGCGCCTTCCTGCGCGAAACGGATCGCTGTTGCCCGGCCGTTGCCGATGGTGTCGCCGGGCTGTTGTCCCGCGCCGACGACGATCGCGGTTTTGTCCTTCAGGCGCATGCGTTCATGACTCCCGTCCCCAAGCTGTGCGTGGCGCGCGACTATACACCTTTATAGGCAGGCGTACGCCGCGCAATCCATGCGTCGAGGCCCTCGCGCAGATCATGGGTCGGGACGACGCGTGCGAACTGCTCGCCTTCCATGCGCAGGCCTTCGCCGATGCTCATGTTCAGGCCCCGGCTGACCGCGGTGATGATGCTGGCCGCGGCGAGCGGCGAGTGGCGCAGGATCCGCAAGGCAAGACCTTTTGCCGCGTCCAGCAGTTCCTCGTGCGGCACGACCGCGTTCACCAGACCGAGCTCGAAGGCGCGCTTCGGCGTGAAGGTGTCTCCGGTCAGCAGGAGCTCAAGCGCCCGTTTGCGGCCCGCGAGGCGGGAGAGGCGTTGGGTGCCGCCGAAGGTCGGCGGCATGCCGAGGTTGATCTCGGGCTTCGCGAAGATGGCGCGGTCGCTGGCGACGGCGAGATGCACCGCTTCGGTGATTTCGCATCCGCCGCCATAGGCGAGCCCGTTGACGGCGGCGATGACGGGTTTCGGGAAGGCTTCCAGGCGCGCGGTCATGGACTGGCCGCGCCGGACGAAGTCCTTGAGCGCCGTCCGGGCGCCCGCCGCGACGCTTCGGCTGAACTCCGGGATATCGCCACCGGCCGAGAACGCGCGCTCGCCGGCGCCGGTGAGGATGATCGCGCGAATGCTCTCGTCGATCTCGATGAGATCGAGGATCTCCATCAGCCGGTCGATCAGTTCATAGTTCAGCGCGTTCAGTTTCTCCGGCCGGTTCAGGGTGAGCAGGGCGATTTCTCCGTCCCGCTCATAAACGACAGTCTCGGACATGGCTTCAACTCCTCTATGCGTCGGTTGCGAGGGACGATAGGCGGGCCGGAGTTGTTTTTACACTCACTGGTTAGTATACTTTGACCATGCCCCGGGACGCCGCGCAGACGCGAAAACGCATCATCGATGCGGCCATCTCCTTGTTCTACAGCGAGGGAATCCGGCGGGTGAGTGTCGACGCCGTGGCCGAAAAGGCGGGCCTGACGAAGCGCACGCTGTACTATCACTTCCGCAGCAAGGACGATCTGGTCGCCGCCTATCTCGATGCGCGGGATCAGCCGAATCTCACCCTGCTGGCGCGCTGGTTCAACGAAGCCGATGGTAATCTGGCCGACAAGATCGAGGCCATCTTCACCAATGTGGCGAGGTCGGCGCGTCACCCGAAATGGAAAGGCTGCGGCTTTTTGCGCACCGCCGCGGAGCTGGCCAGCACGCCGGGACACCCGGCCGTGAAAGTCGGTGCCGCCCACAAGCGCAAATTCGAGGACTGGGTCGCGGAGCGGATCGCGGAGGAGGGGCTCGCCAACGCGCCTTTGCTGGCGCGGCAGGTCGTGTTGCTCCTTGACGGCGCCTTCTCGGTGATGCTGGTGCACCGCGACCCGAGCTATATCGAGGATGCGGGCCGGGCCGCCGCCGCGCTTGTCAATTCCGCGCGATAGCCAGTCCTTCAGATGCGCTTACACCAACGCGTTCGCCGGCGGCGACGATCACGGCCCAGGCATCTTCGGCAAAGGGCAGGCCTTCATTCAGCCGCCTCTCGCGCGTCATCCGTTCGGGCTCGCCCGGAACCAGGACCTCTCCGCCGGGCGTGACCGGATTGGAGCTCTTGACGTAGGTGATGAAGCGTTTGAGCTCGTTCGCATAGGCATCATCGGCATCGAACCGGTCCACCGCCATGTAGATCGAGAGCATCCCGTTATAGACACGCGGATAGTCCGGTCCGGTGGCGCCTGACCCGGTGAGTGCGCCGGCCAGCAGCTCGCACATCAGCGCGAGGCCTGAACCCTTGTGGGCGCCCATCGCCGTCATGGCGCCGGGGCCGCGGCGGTCTTCGGGCGTCACCGCCGGGTCGGCCTCGCCGTAAAGCAACGACGGGTCGGTGGACATCTCACCCGTGGGGCCGACGAGACTGCCGTCCGGCAGCGCTTTTCCGCCCTTCGCCGCCACCAGAACCTTGCCCTCAGCAACCAGCGATGTGGCGAAGTCGAGGATGACGTGCTGCCCGTCGTTTGCCGGCATTCCGATGGCGACGGGCGCGGTCGACATGCGCCGGTCCGTGCCGCCGAACGGGGCGACCAGAACGCTTCCCGCCACATTGACGAAATGAATGGAGACCTGATCTTGCGCCGCGGCGGTTTCCGCGAACGCGCCGATGCGTCCGAGATGTCCGGCATGCCGCAGTGCAACGATTGCCACCCCGTGCTCGCGCGCCTTCGCAATACCGCGTTCGACGGCGAGGGGGCCGACGGTCTGACCGAAGCCGTAATTGCCGTCGAGAATCAGCAGGCAGTCGCTTTCGCTGACAACGGAAATGTCCCGGTCGGGCAGGAGTTTTTCCTCCGCCAGCCATTTCAGATAACGTGGGGTGCGAATGACGCCGTGGCTGTCATGGCCGGTGAGATTTGCGTCGACGAGGTTGTCGGCGATCCGGCGGCTTTCGGCGGGCGAGCATCCGGCCGCGGTGAAGATCTCGCAGATATATTCGGTCAAGCCGTCGGCCTGAATGTGCATGGGTCCTCTCGGTCGGATTGATGTCGCGACGCGAGGTTTCGCGAGCGCAGAGGCAGAGTACGTTGTTCTTCTAGACGCCGCACCAGCGCTTGGCAATTTCGGCGTAAATGTCCGTCGCTTCGCCGATGCGGTCGACGACGCAATACTCATCCGTCTGGTGCGCCAGCGCGGCCTCGCCGGGACCGAGGACAACTGTGGGCACGCCGCCGTAAGCCGGCGTGAGGGCGGACGCGTCCGTAAAGTAGGTGGCCGTCACCACCGATCGGGACCAGCCGGTCTTGTCCGAGACGATGCCGAACACCTCCTGCATCCAGTCGGTCTCGGGCTCCGTCCACACGCCGCCGACGTCGATCATCGTCTCCACCTCGACATCATCGCCGAGATAGCTGGCGATCTGGTCGCGCAGCCGACCGTGGTCCTGATCCGGGATCGTGCGCATGTCGATGGTGAACTCGGCATGGTCGGGCACGGAGTTGACGTTGATGCCGCCGCCCATGGTGCCGACATTGAGCGTCGGTGCGCCCAGCACCGGATGGCGGGCGACGTTGAAGTCGAAATCCTCAAGCCGGGACATGGCCCGGGCCGCCTTGTAGATGGCGTTGACGCCCTGCTCGGGCATGGAGCCGTGCGCGGTGACGCCCCTGGCGGTTCCCTTGAGCCAGAGCGCACCCTTGTGCCCGACCCAGGGTTGGTTCGAGCTCGGCTCCGCAACGACGACCGCGCCCACATGTCCCAGCGCGCCGTTTTTCTCCGCCAGATCGAAGGCGCCGGCGCAGGCGGTCTCTTCACCGGCGGTAATGACCAGTTCCAGGCCGGGCGTGTCCGCCAGATCCTTCGCGAGCGAAATCGCCGCCACCGTGAACGCGGCCACACCGCTCTTCATATCCGAGGAACCGCGCCCCCAGAGCTTCCCGTCCGAGATCTCCGCGGCGAACGGGTCGACGGACCAGGGCTGCAGGCCGAGCGGCACCGTGTCCACATGGCCGGTGAAGCACAGGGCTGGCTTGGCGTCGCTCCCGCCGATACGCGCGATCAGGTTGGCACGGCCCTCGCCGAAATCGTGATAGGTCAGATCGAATCCGGCGTCTTCGAGCAGGGCGCCCAGATGCTCCGCGCAGACGCGTTCGTTGCCGGGCGGATTGATCGTGTCGAAGCGAACCAACTCCTGGGTGAGTTCAACCGGACCGACGGCCATTTTTTTCCTCCCTGACAAGAACTGCTTGCCCGTCCCGTGTCCTTGCAACGATATTGGCGCGAGTCAATAGGCCCGGCCGGGCCGCCAATCACGCGGAGAGATAATGCTGAAAGAAGACCAATTCGACGCGGAAGAGATCCTCGAGCGCATCACGAAGTGGGTGCGCACCGAGTCGCCGACCCATGACACGGCCGGTGTCAATGCCATGATGGACCTCGCGGAATCGGAGCTGAACGAGATGGGAGCGGCGACCGAGAGGCTGCCCGGTCTCGACGGGTTCGGCGATGTCGTGACGGGGCGTTTTGCGGACGACAAGGGCAGGAACAGCGGCGGCGTTCTGGTGCTCAGTCATCTCGACACGGTCCACGAGCTCGGCAGCGCCGAAGGTGTTCTCGAAGTGCGCCGCGACGGCGACAAGGTCTACGGACCCGGCATTCTCGACATGAAGGGCGGGGCGCAACTCGGCCTGTGCGCCATGCGTGCGCTGCAGAAAGCCGGCGTCTCGCCGAAACTGCCGGTCACCTTCATGTTCACGCCGGACGAGGAGGTCGGTACGCCGTCGGCGCGCGAGCGGATCGAGACGGAAGCGAAAGCCCACAAATACGTACTGGTTCTCGAATCCTTAAGGCCCTGGGGCGATGTGGTCGTCGGGCGGCACGCCATCCAGCGGTTCTTTGTGCGCACCCACGGTAGCCCGTCACACGCCGGGTTCACGAAGGCGCAGGGCCGCAGCGCCATCACCAAGATGGCCGACCTGATCGGCCGCATCGAGGCCATGACCGATTATGACCGTGGGACCACCTACTCGGTCGGCACCGTCCATGGCGGCACCTTCGTGAACGTGGTTGCCATCACCTGCGAGGCGGAGGTGCTGTGCGTCGCGCCGAGCGATGAACTCCTGGAAGAGGTGTGCGACCGCATGGCGGATCTCGAAGGCGAAGAGGACGGCGTGCGCATCGAGGTGGAGAGGACGCTCAACCGCCCCGTGGCCCCGCCGCACGAGAAGACCATGCAGCTCTATCAGACCGCCAAAGGGCTCGCGGACGAACTCGGCATCACCTTCGGGCACTGCCTGTCCGGCGGCGGCAGTGACGGCAACTTCACCGGTGCGCTCGGCATCGCAACGCTCGATGGTCTGGGTGTCGGCGGCGCCGGCGCGCATACCTTCGAGGAGCATCTGCTCGTCTCCTCGCTCGTGCCGCGCTGCCGGCTGCTGGCAGGCCTGCTCGAGCATTTGGATTAAGAATTGGCTCCGGGAGAGCACACATGATCGATTTCTACATCTGGTACACGTCGAACGCGCGCAAGGTCGCGATCATGCTGGAGGAGACCGGGCTCGACTGTCGGACCCACGATATCGATATCGGACGCGGTGACCAGTTCGAACGCGCGTTCCTCGCCATCAGCCCGAACAACAAGATTCCGGCGATCGTCGATCAGGACGGCCCTGACGGTGAACCGCTTGCCGTATTCGAGTCCGGCGCCATCCTGATCTACCTCGCCGAGAAGACCGGCCGCTTCCTGCCGAAAGAGGGTCGCGCGCGATACGACGTGATGCAGTGGCTGATGTTCCAGATGGGCGGCGTCGGTCCGATGTTCGGCCAGTACAACCACTTTCACAACTATGCGCGCGAGAAGATCCCGTATGCGATGGAGCGCTACGAGAAGGAAAGCCATCGGCTTTACCGGGTGATGGATGACGCGTTGCGCGAACGCGAGTTCATTGCCGGGGACTATTCCATTGCCGACATGGCGCTGTGGCCGTGGGCCCACAACTTCGCCGGGCGCGGACAGGACGCGGACGCGGTGCCGAACGTCAAGGCGTGGGCGGATCGTGTCGGTGCGCGGGATGCGGTGCAAAGGGTCATGGAGAACATCGGCGCATCACCCAGGCCCGGTCCGATCGACGACGAGCATTGGGAGAACATGTATGGCGCGACCCAGTACGCCGCGCATCGCTGAAGTCTTGACGGAGCAGATCACCACATGACGGACAATCCGAAGGGGTCGGCGGCCTGGACCCTCGATCCGGCGACCTATTTCGACGCCCGCGTGCCGACGCACGCGGTGCCGGTGCCGAGGTCGCTCTATCTCGAGATGCCGGATGGCGTGCGCCTCGCCATCGACGTTTACGTTCCGGAAGGCGAGGTGCCAGATGGCGGTTTTCCGACCATCCTGCACCTGACACCCTATTATCGCCGGTTCGCCGTAAAGCCCGACGCGCCACCGGAAACCGACGCCTGTCCGAACGCGGCCAAATTCCGCGACACCTTCGTGCCGCGCGGCTACGCCATGGTCGTCGTGGACGTGCGGGGAACGGGTGCCTCCTTCGGTTCCCGCGACTCCTTCCGCTCGCCCCGGGAGCGCGAGGATTTTCGCACCATCATCGACTGGGTCGTCGCGCAGGACTGGTCGGACGGGCGGCTTGGCGCGACCGGGATTTCCTATGTGGGGGCAGCGGCGGACTTCGCCGCGACGACGGGCCACCCGGGCCTGAAGGCGATTGCGCCGATTTCCGCCGTCTGGGACACCTATCTCGATCACTACTATCCGGGCGGCCTGCTGCTCACCCACCTCGCCGGAGCCTACGACGAGCTGATGCAGGCATTGGACCTCGATCAGCGCGAGGCGATGCGCCGCTACGTCTATTTCGCCGATCCCAATCTGGTGGGGCCCGCTCCCGTGGACGGTGACGACAACCGCGGTCTCCTGAGCGAGGCGATTGCGGAACACGCCGCAAATGTCAGCATCGTCGATTTCATACGCGAGTTCCCGTATCGCGATTCAACCCTTGCCTACGACACCGGGTTCTCGGGCGGCAGTTTCAGCCCCCGCGCCTATATGGATCACATGGCGGACGACCTGGCCGTGTTCTCGATTTCCGGCTGGATGGACGGGGGCTATATGAACGGCGCCATCAGCCGCTTTCTGACGCTCGGCGGCTCGCGGCGCCATCTGCTGCTGGGACCGTGGGATCACGGCGCGCGGATCCATGTGAGCCCCTTCCGAGGCCGGGAAGAACCCGAGTTCCCGTTGCACGGGGCTATTCTGCGCTTCTTCGATGAATATGTCCGGGGCGACGAAACCGGTCTCGCGAACGAGGCGCCGGTTCACTACTACACGATGGCGGAGGAAAGCTGGAAGCAGGCTGCGAACTGGCCGCCCACCTCCGGCCAGCCCCTGACACTGCATCTGACCGGGAAAAAGGCGCTCGCGGAGGATGCGCCCGATACCGGTACGGTGTCGTACGCGCCGGATTTCGGCTTCGGCACCGGCAAGAACACGCGCTACGGACGTCTTCAGGCGCGCGACGTACGCAGCTACTATGCGGCGTGGCAGGCACGCAGCGAAGACCTCTTGCGTTTTCAGAGTGAACCGCTGGACGCGCCGGTCTGTCTCTCCGGCCATCCGGTCGTATCCCTGCAGTTTCAAACCGACCAGGCGGACGCCGCCGTGATCGCTTATCTGGAAGACATCGCGCCGGACGGGACCCGCCGTTATGTGACGGAAGGTCTGCTGCGTGCGCTTCATCGCAAGGAGAGTCCGGCGCCGAAAGACTATCAGGCGTCATGGCCGTTCCGGTCGTGCGAGCAGGGCGACGCCCGGCCCATGACACCCGGTGAGCCCGATTTGCTGCGCTTTGCAATGCTCGCGACATCCTGGGCCTTCGAGCCCGGCCACCGGATCGGGCTGGCGTTGGCGGGCGCCGACAAGGACAATGTGGTGCGCATTCCCTACGGCCGGCCCGGCGAATGGACCATCCATGTCGGGGGTGACGCACCCTCTAGTCTGGAACTGCCTGTCGAGTAGTGTATCAGTGCCCGACGCATCTAGAGCCTCGGGTTCATCGGACCGACGCTGACCGGCGCAAGCTGGCGTTTGAGCTGCGTCTCGCGGTGGGCGATGTACAGGCTCGCGCCGAAGATGATGCCGGCGCCGACCCATGTCCACAGGTCGACACTCTCGCCGAACAGGGCGAAGCCGAAGGCGACGGCGAAGGGCAGCCTCGCAAAGTCGAAACTCATGACGAACGACGCATCGGCGGCGGCGAAGGCACGCGTCAGCGTCACATGGCCGAGGGTGGCGAGGGGCCCCATCGCGATCATGAGCAACCACAGATACGGGTCGGGCCAGGTCCATACGAACAGAGCGGGCACGAGCGTTATCGGCGTCATCAGCGCGGAGGATATGAACACGACCTTGTCGGGGTCGTCGTGGTTGGTGAGGGACTTGATGAACAGGGTGGACAGCCCCATGCCGAAGGCCGCCGCCAGTGCCAGCCAGCTGCCGAGTGTGAACTCGATGATACCGGGTCGGAGAATGATCAGCGCGCCGGCAAACCCGATCAGGGTCGCAATCCAGCGGCGGATGCGGACCACTTCGCCGAGAAACAGGGCCGCGCCGACGGTCGCAAACAACGGGGCGAGGAACGAGATCGCGGTTACTTCGCCGACAGTGATGTAGGCCAGGGACGAAAACCACGTGGTCATGGCGAGCGTACCCGCCACGGCCCGCCACCCGTAGATTTTCAGGCGCTTGGTCTTGGCGAATGACGGCCCGCGTATGAGCAGCAGCGGCGAGAGCGTAATGACGGCGAACAGTACGCGGACGAACACGATCTGCAGGGGCGGCACGCCCTCGAGCGCGACATAGCGTACGAGACCCGACAGTCCCGCGAGGAGCGCACAGGACAGGATCATCCACAGCGCCGCCGCAAGGGGCTCGTGGCGGCGCGTCGGCCGAACAGAACTGTCGGCGGGTTTTTGCATACCGATAACGCGCCCCCGTCGGCGCTCTAGTATTCCTCGAAATATGAGCCGGATACGGCCCGTGCGGTTTCCAGAATGAGCGGTACGACCTTTTCCCGGACCTCGTCGACTGTCCAGTGCGGCATATAGACCGGGATCTGAACGGCGGCGACGGCGCGCCGCTCGCTGTTGAGCACCGGCGCCGCCGTGCTGATCTCATGCGGCAGAGATTGCTCGGCCATGATCGAATACCCGTCCTTGCGTGATTGTCTGATGAGTGACCGGATTTTCCGCAGGTCGGTTATCGTCTTGTTCGTCATCGGCTTGATGTCGGAGGCCGCCAGAACCTGTTCGACCTCGTCGTCCGCGCGGGTGGCAAGGATCGCGTGGCCGGGCGCGGTGCAGAACACCGGCATGGACCGCCCGGGAATGGTCGCACGATAGAACGCCTTCTGATGTGGCACGCGGATCGTATAGGTCACGTGCGTCCCCGACGGTTCGCAGAGATTGACGGTCGTGCCGTAGACATTGCTTGCCTCGATCAGCCGCGGCATTGCGATTTCCGCAAGCCGGTTGCTGACCAGGTAGGTGTAGTAGAATTCCGTCAGCTTCAGCGCAGGCCGGTAGCGGCGGGTCCGCGGGTCTTTTTCCAGGTATCCGAGCTCGAGAAGCGTGTTGGTGAACCGTTGCGCCGCACTCTTGTCGAGCCCGGACAGCTTGGCGATCTCCGAAAGCCCAAGGTCGGCAAGGCCGAGTTCCCGTTGACCCTTACGAAAAGCCTGCAGCACGGAAAAGCCTTTCGCGAGCGATCCGACAAAAAGCGTGTCCGGCTTTCGGTTCTTGAGGGACTTACCGGGAAGTGTGGTCATCGGGCCGCGCAGTTGACGGTTGTGGGCGCCAAGGATAGAGTATCGGAAAATAACAACACATATTAATATGTGATACAAGGGACAGAGGTCCATTCACACAACTTCATCGCATACTGGCGTTACCGCAGCATGACCCGGCACCTGCCGGGCATGGGCCGGACGGCGTCTGGATGGCGTGAATGGGCGAATTGGGGGAAAACCGATCTAAGACGGCAAGCCGACAAAGTACCAAATTTTGGGCAGAACCCGGCTTCGGGATTGCAGGACGGCACCGGTGAGGGCTACGCTGCAATCATCGAGTTTTTGTAAACCGTAATCCTAAGGGAGGACCTAGTGTCTTATAGGCGTGCGTTTCTGATGGCAGGGGTGATTGCGACCGCAATTGGCCTTGCCGTAAGCCCAGCACAGGCTGGCAAGTCGGACGACACACTCAGTTGGGCCACGGACCGTGAAGTGGCCGTTGTCGACCCGTACTACAACAACACCCGTGAATTGGTCGTGATGGGACATCTCGGTTGGGATGGCCTGCTGTTCCGCGACATCGATACGGGCGAATTCAAGCCGCTGCTGGCGACCAAATGGGAGTGGGACGGCAACAAGCGCATCGTGCTCGAACTGCGTGAAGGCGTGAAGTTCCACGACGGTTCGGACTTCGACGCCGACGACGTGGTCTACACGGTCAACCATGTTTCGAACAAAGATAATGGCGTGCTCAGCTACAGCAATGTGGCCTGGATGAAGGACGCGGAGAAGCTCGGCCCCAACAAGGTGGCTATCAATCTGAAAGAGCCGTTCCCCGCAGCCCTCGCCTATCTCTCGAACGTCGTGTTCATCATGCCCTCCGGGCACTATGACAAGGCGCCGACCAAGGCAGACGGCAAGAAGGACTACGGCGCGGTGAAGGCTGTCGGAACGGGTCCGTACAAGTTCGTCGAGGTGAAGGCCGGCGACTACGTTCTCTGGAAGAAGAACGACGACTATTTCAAAGACAGCCCGAAGGGCCAGCCGCAGATCGGGAACATCCGGTTCCGCACGATCAAGGAAATGAATACGCAGATCGCCGAGCTGCTGACCGGCGGCCTCAACTGGATCTGGGACGTTCCCAAGGATCAGGCGGAGCGCCTCGAAGGCACCGGAAAAGTGACGGTCGAGAATGCCAAGACCATGCGTGTGTCCTACATGGCGTTCGACGTGCACGGCCGCTCGGGCCAGGAGTACTTCAAGGACAAGAGAGTTCGTCAAGCCGTGGCGCATGCCGTCAACCGCGAGGGGATTACCAAGAACCTCGTCGGTCCGGCATCAGTGGTCATTCCGTCCGCATGTCACCCGGATCAGTTCGGTTGCGCACAGGACGTGCCCAAGTGGGACTATGACCCTGAGAAAGCCAAGGCGCTTCTGAAAGAAGCCGGCCTTCCGGACGGTTTTGAGTTCGACATCTATGCCTATCGCCAGCGCGAATACACCGAAGCCGTTATCGGTGATCTCGCCAAGGTCGGCATCAAGGCCAAGCTCAACTACATGCAGTATCGCGCGCTCCGCGATCTGGTCTGGAAGGGCAAGACGCCGGTCAATCACATGACCTGGGGCTCGAGCTCGATCCCGGACGTCTCGGCCATTACCAGCCACTTCTTCTCCGGTGGCCGTGACGACCCGGCGAAGGATCCGGACGTGATCAAGTGGCTCGCGGAAGGCGACTCGGCGACCGATCCGGATGTCCGCAAGGCCGCCTACAAGAAGGCCCTGTCGAAGATCTCCGGTGAGCTTTACTGGCTGCCGATGTTCACTTACGCAAAATATTATGCGTGGTCGAAGGATCTCGACTTCAAGACAACGCCGGATGAAATCCCGCGGTTCTATACCGCGAAGTGGAAGTAACATTCGCGTAGACGAAAAACGTTACCCGGCCCTCTCGGCCGGGTAACACCACCGGCTCACGCGGGGGTGCGATCAGATGCTTCAGTACATGCTGAAACGGCTCGGAGTTGCGATCCTCGTCGCGCTGACAGTTTCCCTTATTACATTTTCCATGATCTATCTCTCCGGCGACCCGGCCATGGCGCTCGCCGGCGAGGCCGCGACCGATGAAGACATCGCCAATATCCGGAAATTCTACGGATATGACCGGCCCATCATCGTCCAATATCTCGATTGGCTGTGGCGCGCGCTGCAGGGGGATTTCGGGCAGTCGCACTATCTCAAATCGAGCGTTGCCGGCGTTATTTTCGAGCGCCTGCCGACGACCATGCTGCTCGGCGCCTGCGCCATCACATTCGCGCTCGTCCTTTCCATTCCGCTTGGCGTTCTGGCGGCGATCCGGCCGAACAGCCTGATTGACCGTTTCGCCCTGACCATCGCGGTGGTGGGCCAGGCCATGCCGAGCTTCTGGTTCGCCCTGACGCTGATGCTCTGGTTCGGAATCACCTGGCAGATCCTGCCGATCACGGGCTCCAGCAGTTGGCTGAATTTCATCATGCCGTCGATTGCGCTTGGCTATTACGTTACGCCGGGTGTCATGCGCCTGACCCGCGCCGGCATGCTGGAGGTGTTGGCCTCCGACTATATCCGGACGGCGCGCGCGAAGGGCCTGCGCCCGATGCCGGTGCTGTTCAAGCACGCGCTGCGCAACGCCATCCTTCCGGTGGTGTCGCTCGCCGCCGTGCAATTCGGTTTCATGCTCGGCGGATCGATCGTGATCGAGACGATCTTCGCCATCAACGGGCTCGGGTTCCTCGCGTGGGAATCGATTCAGCGGGCTGACCTGCCGGTTATGCAGGCGATCGTCCTGGTGCTCAGCGTGTTCTACATCGCGTTGACGTTTCTGTCGGACATGCTGAACGCGTTCCTCGATCCGCGCATAAGGGTGAGATGACATGACGGACGCAACGATCGGACGTGCAGGCGTACCAACCGCTCAGGAGATACTCGAGCCGTCACCCGGCGCGATGCTGCGGCGGCGCATCTTCGGCAATGCCGGCATCGTGATCGGCGGTTTCGTTTTGCTGGTGATCGTGCTGATGGCCCTGTTTGCAAGCGTCATCTCGCCCGGCGACCCTTACGACCAGGTTCTCGACCGCAAGCTCATTCCGCCGATCTGGACCGACAGCCCCAAGGCGACTTGGGACCACCCCTTCGGCACCGATGCCCTTGGCCGCGATTACATGACGCGCCTGTTCTACGGCGCGCAGATCTCGTTGCTGATCGGGTTCTCGGCAATGCTCATTTCCGGGATCATCGGAACGACGCTCGGCGTGCTCGCCGGTTATTTCGGGGGGCGGGTAGACATGGTCGTCAATTTCATCCTCACGACGCGGTTGTCCATGCCGGTGATCCTGGTTGCCCTCGCGGTCGTGTCGCTGATCGGCAGTTCACTCACCGTCGTGATCTGGGTGCTGGGTCTGCTTATATGGGACCGGTTCGCGGTGGTGATGCGAAGCGCGACCCAGCAAATCCGGAGCCTTGAATTCGTCTCCGCGGCGCAGGCGCTCGGCTGTTCGAAGACGCGCATTATTCTCAACGAGATCATGCCGAACATCGCCAATCACCTGATCGTGGTGGCGACCCTTGAAATGGCCCATGCGATCCTGCTGGAGGCCGCGCTGTCCTTCCTCGGGCTTGGCGTTCAGCCACCCGAGCCGAGCTGGGGCCTGATGGTCTCCGAAGCCAAGGGCCTCATGTTCTTCGACGCCTGGCTGATCACCATCCCCGGCGCGGCGATCTTCGCGCTGGTTCTTTCCATCAACCTGCTTGGTGACGGTATTCGCGATGTCACCGCGCCGGAAAACCGGAACTAGACGGCGTCGGGAGCGGATCAGGTGGTCGAGCGTATTCTCGAAGTCGAACGACTCTCGGTTGATATCCAGGTTCCCGCGGGCATTCTGCGCGCGGTCCAGGGCATCAACTTCCACGTCGACCGCGGCGAAACCCTATGCATCGTCGGCGAGTCGGGCTGCGGCAAGTCCATTACCGCCCTCTCGCTGATGAACCTGCTGCCGTCGAGTGCGACCCGCACTGCGGACAAGCTGGTACTGGACGGCCAGGACATCCGGAATCTCGACGAGCGAAAAATGTCGGACCTGCGCGGTGATCGCATCGCGATGATCTTCCAGGAGCCGATGACGTCTCTCAATCCCGCCTACACGATCGGCAATCAGCTTGAAGAAGCCCTGCTCCGCCACCGCAACGTCTCGCGAAGCGAGGCGCGCGACCGGGCGGTCTTTCTGCTCGAAAAGGTCGGGATTACCGGGGCGCGGGGCCGCCTGAAACAATATCCGCATCAGCTCTCCGGCGGCCTGCGCCAGCGCGTCATGATCGCCATGAGCCTGATGTGTGGCCCGGACCTGATCATCGCCGACGAGCCGACAACGGCACTCGACGTGACCATCCAGGCCCAGATCCTGCATCTGCTCGCCGACCTGCAGCGCGAATTCAACATGAGCCTCATCCTCATTACCCACGACCTCGGCATCGTTGCGCGGGTCGCGGACCGGGTCGCGGTGATGTATGCGGGCGAATTCGTCGAGACAGGAACGGCGGAAGAGGTTTTCAACCGGCCCTCGCATCCTTATACGCAGGGCCTTCTCAATTGCATTCCCATACCGGGTAAGACCAAGCGGGGCGCCCATCTCGGCGCCATTCCCGGCATTGTCCCGTCGCTGATCGGATACATGGAGGGATGCCATTTCGCCAGCCGTTGCCAGTTCTCACAGGACGCCTGCCTGCACGGCAATATCGCCTTTCGCGAAGCAACCGAGGGCGGTCATGAGTATCGCTGCGTTCTGTCGCCTGCTGAAAGCGCCCGCAATATCAAGAAGGCAAGCGCGGCATGAACAAGCCGGTTATCGAGGTTGCGGACGCCACCAAGACGTTCATGGTGAGTGCCGGTTTCATGCGCGGCAAGATGCCGTTGCACGCGGTCAACGGCGTTTCGGTCGATGTCCAGCAGGGCGAGGTCCTGGGCATCGTCGGCGAATCCGGCTGCGGCAAGACCACATTGGCCCGCATGATGCTGGGCCTTCTCGACCCGACGTCCGGCGCCATCAAGGTCAACGGACAGCCCGTTCACGAGGTCGACCGGCTGGAGGTGGCGCGTCAGCTTCAGCCCATCTTCCAGGATCCGTATTCCTCCCTCAATCCGCGCAAGTCCATCGGTGACATCGTCACCCTGCCGCTCAAGGTCCAGGGCGATCCGGATCCGGGCACATGGAAACACCGCGCGGAAGAGATGATGGAGCTCGTCGGTCTCCCGAGCCGGGTCTACAACAACTATCCGAGCCAGCTTTCCGGCGGCCAGCGTCAGCGCGTCGCCATTGCCCGCGCGCTGATCAACCGGCCGCAGATCGTTATCTGCGATGAGCCGACAAGCGCCCTGGACGTGTCGGTGCAGTCCCAGATTCTCAACCTTCTGCAGGACCTGCGGACGGAGTTCGGGCTCACCTACATCATCATCAGCCACAACCTGGCGGTGGTCGAGCATATGGCGACCCGCGTCGCCGTCATGTATCTCGGCCGCATCGTCGAGCAGTCCGACACGGAGTCCCTGTTCAGTTCACCAAAGCATCCCTACACCGAAGCGTTGCTCGGTTCGGTCCTGACCCCGGAGCCGGGGCTCGGTGTTCCCGACACCCACCTTGGAGCCGCTTATCCCAATCCCATCGACCCGCCTTCCGGATGCACGTTCCACCCCAGATGCGCGAAGGTCCTGGACCGTTGCGCCAAGCAGTTTCCGCCGATCATTCGGACCAAGGGCGGATTTGTCGAATGCCACCTCTATGCCGACGACGTGAAGCCCAAGCAGCCGGCAACGAAGCGCCGGCGAACGGCGGCCGCCAAGAGCAAGACCGCGCGCGGCGCCACGGTGCAAAAAACGAGAAGAAAAACGACAAGCGCCAGCAAGAGGAAGTAGGTGATGAGTGAGGAGCCAAGCAAGAGTGGCGCGATTGCGCGCGGCCTGAGTTATGTCGACGACGGAGGTTTCGAGGAAGAATTGCGCGCCGCGGTGGCGATCAAAACCGAGAGCCAGAACCCGGACGGGCTGCCCGAGCTGAACCGGTATGTCGACGAGCTGATGATCCCGGCTTTCGAGGCAATGGGCTTCGAATGCAAGGTCTATCCCAATCCTTTCGAAGGATGCGGCCCGTTTCTCCTCGCCTCGCGCCACGAGGGTGACGACCTGCCGGCGGTCCTCGGCTACGGACATGGCGACGTAATCCAGGGCCTCGACGATCAATGGTCCAAGGGAGAGGGACCGTGGGTGCTGGCGCGGGACGGCGACAAGGTCTACGGGCGCGGCACGGCCGACAACAAAGGTCAGCACATCCTCAACATGGCGGCGATGCGCACGATCATCGAGGAACGCGGCGCCCTCGGCTTCAATTCCAAGGTCCTCATCGAAATGGGTGAGGAGAACGGGTCGAAGGGGCTGCGCGAGGTGGTGACGGACAATCTCGCGGATTTTGCCTGCGACGTGTTCATCGGCTCCGATGGTCCCAGGGTCAAGCCGGACCGACCGACCCTGTCGTTCGGCAACCGCGGTGCACAGAATTTCGATCTGGTGGTCGACCTGCGCGAGGGCGGGCATCATTCGGGCAACTGGGGCGGCCTGCTGGCGAGCCCCGGCGCGATCCTCCTCAACGCGATTTCCTCGATCGTCGACGCCAACGGCGCCATCAAGGTCAAGGAATGGCTGCCGCCGCCGATCAGCAATTCCATCCGCGATGCCCTCAAGGACGTGGAGATTGATCACGGCGAAGATAGTCCGGAAATCGATCCGAACTGGGGACAGCCCGGGCTGACCCCTCCGGAAAAGGTGTTTGCCTGGAACAGTTTCGAGGTGCTGGCCTTCAAGATCGGCACGCCGGAAAAACCGGTGAACGCCGTCCCGCCGCGGGCCTGGGCGCACTGTCAGCTCCGGTTCGTGGTCGGTACCGACAAGGATGAGATTCAGCCGGCACTCCGGCGCCACCTCGACGCCCATGGCTTCGACAAGGTGGAGATCCAGCCGCCGCCGCCCGCCAATGTCGGCGATTTCGCCGCGACCCAGCTCGATCTCGACAGCCCATGGGCGATGTGGGTCCGTAAGTCGGTGGAGGAGACGATCGGTGAAAAACCGGCGCTGATCCCGGCGACCGGAGGGTCGATCGGCAACGATATCTTCAGCGAGCTCATCGGCGTGCCCACGATCTGGATCCCTCATTCATATGGCGCGTGTTCCCAGCACGCTCCGAACGAGCACATCCTTCTGTCCGGCTTCCGCTCGGGGATGGAGGTCATGACGGGCCTTTACTGGGATCTGGGTGACGGCGCCACGCCGGGGAGGGCCTGACATGAGCCGCGATGACGCCATAGAGCGCTCCCGCGCCTGTTACGACGACGAGGGCGACGCGGGGTACTACGCGCGCCTGCAGGACCTGGTGTCGGTCAAGACCGAGAGCCAGAATCCCGATCGGCGCGACGAGCACTACGATTACGTGCAAAACCACATCTCGCCCGCGCTCGACCGGCTCGGATACACCGCACGGGTCTTCGACAATCCGTTTGAGGGGTGTGGTCCGGTGCTGCTCGCCGAGCGCATCGAGGATGAAAACCTGCCCACGCTTCTGTGTTACGGCCACGGCGACGTGGTGCTCGGAATGGAGGGGCGCTGGGAGGAGGACCGCGATCCGTGGACGCTCTCTGTCGACGGGGACCGGGTCTACGGACGCGGCACGGCGGACAACAAGGGGCAGCACCTGGCGCACTTCGTGGCGCTGGAGTCCGTTCTGGAGACACGCGGAAAGCTCGGGTTCAACTCCAAGATCGTGATCGAGCAGGGCGAGGAGAACGGGTCCAAGGGCTTTCGCGAAGTGATCGTGGCCAACCGCGACGCCTTTAAGGCGGACGCCTTCTTTTCCTCCGACGGTCCGCGTGCGGAAATTACCCGGCCCAATATCTCGCTCGGCAACCGCGGGTGCCTGAACTTCAACCTGGTCGTGGATTTGCGCGAAGGCGGCCATCACTCGGGGAACTGGGGCGGGCTGCTGCGCTCTCCCTCGGCCATCCTGGCGAACGCCATTTCGTCGATCATCACGCCGGACGGCGTCATCCAGATCGACGCCTGGCGCCCCAAGGGCATCCCGCAGTCCGTGCGCGACGCCCTGAAGGGCATCGACCGCGACGCCGGCGAGAACGCGCCGCAGATCGACGACGATTATGGTGAGCCGGGACTCACCCGCGCCGAGAAGGTCAGTATCTGGAACAGTTTCGAGGTGCTGGCGATGGAAGTCGGCACACCGGACCGGCCGGTCAACGCGGTGCCGCCGAAGGCGACCGCATGGTGCCAGCTCCGCCACGTCATCGAGACGCCGCAGGACACGATCCTCCCGGCCCTGCGCGAGCATCTGGATGCCAACGGGTTTCACGAAGTGCAGATCGAGGACCCGCCGTTCGAGAACCGTGGTTACTTCGCGCCCGGGCGCACCGATCCGGACCACGCCTGGGCCGAGTGGCTGAAAGGGGCCGTCGAACGTGTCGGCGCTCAGGACTGCGGTGTGGTGTCCTCTTCGGGTGGATCGAACGTCACCGGCATCATCCAGTCCGAGCTCGGCATGCCGTTCGCCTGGCTGCCGATGAGTTACCTGGCGTGCTCCCAGCATGCGCCGAACGAGCACATCCTGCGTCCCTTGATGCGTGACGGGCTTGATCTGATCACCGGTGTCTACTGGGAAATGGGGGAGGCTGACGGATACAGGCCATGAGCGACCTCTGCGACCGGCCAGCCACCGAGCTGCGCCGGGCCATCGCCACTGGAGACATTTCACCGGTCGAGCTTGTTGAAAGCTGCATCGCCCGTATCGAAGAGCTGAACCCTGCCGTCAATGCGATTGTCGCAACCTGTTACGAACGCGCGCGCGCGGAGGCGTCTGACGCGGAACGCGCGGTCAGAGAAGGCAATGAGCTCCCGTCCCTTCACGGGCTCCCCGTTGCCATAAAGGACCTGGTTGCGACGGAGGGCATGGCGACCACCTACGGGTCTCCGCTCTATGCCAGCAACATCCCCAACCGCGACGCCGGTCTCGTCAGGCGGCTGCGCGACGCGGGCGCGATCGTGATCGGCAAGACGAACACGCCAGAGTTCGGCGCGGGCACCAACACATCGAACCGCGTCTATGGGGCGACCCGGAACCCCCATGATCTCGAGCGCACCTGCGGCGGGTCTTCCGGCGGTGCGGCCGCGGCGCTGGCCTGCGACATGGTTCCCCTGGCCCATGGCAGCGACACCGGCGGGTCCCTGCGCAATCCCGCCACGTGGTGCGGCGTCGTCGGCTTTCGTCCGACACCGGGCCTGGTGCCTCATGAGACGCGGAACCTCAACTACTCCCACTTCAGCGTGCAAGGACCCATGGCGCGTACGGTTGCCGACATCGCCCTGATGCTGACGGGCCTGGGGGGCGAGGATCCGGACGATCCGTTGAGCGGACCGTTCGAAGCTGCGCAGTTCGACCCCCTGGCCGAGGTCGATCTGTCCGCGTTGCGTGTCGCCACGTCGGAAGACCTCGGCGTTGCGCCGGTTGACGACGATATCCGCGACAGCTTTCGTAACTGCATCAATTCGATCTCCGGCGTATTTGCTGAATGCGAGCCGCGCGATCCCGACATGACCGGCGCACGCGAGATCTTCTGGGCGCTCCGGTCCGTGACCTTTCTCGCAAATCACGGCGAACGTTACCGCGAGCATGGAAAGGACCTGGCCCCGAACGTCGTGGCAAATGTGGAAGCCGCGCTCGCCATGGGCGCTTCGGAGATTGCCGAGGCGGAACTTGGATGGGCACGCCTGTACAGGGGCTTCCAGTCGTTTTTCCGCGACATCGACCTGCTGATCGTACCCGGCAATGCCACGTCGGCGTTCCTGATCGAGGACGGCATTCCGACGACCGTCGGCGGGAAGCGGATGGAGAACTATATGGATGCCTCCCTGTTGCGGTCGGCCCTGACGCTCACCGGACATCCGGTCGTCGCGCTGCCCATGGGAACGGACGCGCTCGGCCTTCCGTTCGGCGTTCAGATCGTCGGGCCGCGACGCGGCGACGCCTTCGTGCTCGCCGCGGCTGCCGCTCTTGAAAGCCACATTGCCACCATGCCTGAACTCGTTCCGCCACGCCCGAATCCGAAGGACCTCAACTCATGACCAAGCCGTGTGATCTTTCCGCCGTTGAAGCCCGCCGTCTCATCGGGCGCAAGGCATTGTCTCCGGTCGAGTTGACCGAAAGCTGCATTTCCCGCATCGAGAAAGTCGACGGCGCGCTCAATGCGATCACAGCAATGGACGCGGATGGCGCGCTTGAGACCGCCAGGGAAGCGGAGGAGGCCGTGATGCGCGGCGACAATCTCGGCCTGCTTCATGGTCTGCCCGTCGGCATCAAGGACTTGCAGGCGACCAAGGGTCTGCGCACCACGTGGGGCTCTCTGTTGCACAAGGAAAATGTGCCTGACTATGACGATCCGGTCGTCGCCAACGTCCGGGCCGAAGGCGGAATCATTCTGTGCAAGACGAACACGCCGGAGTTCGGCGCAGGGGCCAACACCACCAACAAGGTGTTCGGCGCGACCGGCAATCCCTTCGATCCCGAGAAGACGTGTGGCGGGTCGTCGGGCGGCTCCGGCGTCGCGGTGGCGACCGGCATGGTTCCCGTGGCGACCGGATCCGATCACGGTGGCAGCCTGCGCACGCCGGCGACCTTCTGCGGCGTGGTCGGCTTTCGCCCTTCGCCCGGACTGGTGCCGCGCACGACGAGGCCGGTCGCACTCCTGCCCATGCCGGTTCTGGGTCCCATGGCGCGCTCGGTGGAGGACGCGCATCTGTTGTTGCTGGCGCAGCTCGATCTCGACAAGGATGACCCGTTCTCGAGCGACGATCTTCTGCGCATCCCCGATGCCCTGTCGGGCGTCGATCTCGGGTCGCTCAAGGTCGCGGTTTCGACCGATCTGGGATGCGCGCCGGTCGACAACGACATCGCCAAGGTGTTCGAAAAGAAGGTGAAAACGTTCGGCTCGAACTTTGCGGAGGTGCAGCAGCGTGATCCGGACCTGGGCGAGGTGCATGAAGCGTTCGAGATCCTCCGCGCGATCCAGTTCGTCGCCGCACACAAGGAGAAGCTTGAGAACAGCCGTGACCTGCTCGGACCGAACGTCATCAACAATACCGAGCGTGGCCTGAACTATTCGCTGCCCGACGTCGCCTGGGCGCACAAGGTGCAGACCGAGCTTTACACCAGGTTCCGCGCATTCTTCGACGATGCCGATATCCTCATCTGCCCCGCGGCATCGGTCAGTCCGTTTCCGCATTCGCAATTGTTCGTCGAGGAGATCAACGGCGAGAAGATGCCGACCTATATGCGCTGGCTCGCCATGACCTATGCGCTCACCATGGCGTTGCCGTCCTCCTGCTGCATTCCCTGCGGCGTCGACCATCTGGGCATGCCGTTCGGCATACAGGTCGTCGGACCGATCGGCTCCGACGCCTTCGTCCTCGAGGTCGCCTTCGCGCTTGAGAAGGCGCTTGCCGAGAACAAGGAGACCGCGCGGCCCGAACCCAAGATCAAGAAACTGGCGAAGGGGAAGAAATGACCCATGGTATCGTCAGCGCGCCGCAGCCCGAGGCCGTCGAGGCCGGGGCCGATGCACTCGAGAAGGGCGGCAACGCGGTCGATGCCGCGATCGCCTGTGCGCTGGTGCAGACGGCCGTCGACCCGCAAATGTGCGGTATCGCCGGGTTCGGCTGCATGCACCTGTTCCTGCCGGATAGCGGGGAGCACGTATTGCTCGACTTTCAGGGCCGCGCACCCGCGGGTGTCCGCCCCGATATGTGGAAGGACCTGATTGTCAAGGAGGCGGAAGACGGCTTCGGTTTCATCCTCAAGGACTACGTCAATGACGTCGGCTATGGCGCCATCACCACGCCGATGACGCTCCGGGCCTTCGATATTGCGTTGAAACGGTTCGGCACCATGAAGATGGCCGATCTGCTCGAGCCTGCCATCCACTACGCGGAAAACGGCATGCTCGTGCGCCCGCATATCAACTATTTCTGGAACTCCGACGAAGGCGGCGGCAAGGCGCCCCATGCCATGCGTCTGACCGAAAATGCGGCGGCCCGGAAGATCTACGTCAAGGAGGACGGCAAGCTCCACAAGCTGGGTGAAACCGTCCGCAATCCCGATATGGCCGAAACCTACCGGCGCATCGCGCGCGACGGCGTCGACGATTTCTACACCGGCGCGATCGCCCGCGAAATCGTCGCGGACATGGAGACCAATGGCGGACTGATCACGGCGAAAGACCTGGAATCCATCGAGATCGACGACATGGAACCGCTATGGGGTGAATATCGCGGTGTGCGGATCTCAACCAACCGCCCGCCGGGTGGCGGTGTCATGATCATCGAGATGCTGAACATCCTGGAGAACTTCGATCTGCAGGCGATGGGGCACAATTCGCCCGACTATGTCGCCACCGTGTCGGAAGCGATGAAGATCGCCACGGTCGACAAGGACAACCATGTCGGCGATCCGCGCTTTGTCGATGTGCCGCTCGACCGGCTGACGTCGAAGGGTTATGCGCGCGAGTGTGCTGACCGGATCAAGTCCGGGGAGATGACGCATGTGCCGCGGTACAACCCCGGCGGCGCGGAATCGAAGGACACGACCCACGTCTCGACCGCGGACGAGCACGGCAATTGCGTGGCGCTGACGCACACGCTCGGCATGCCCTCGGGCGTCGTCACCGAGGGGCTCGGGTTCATGTACAACGGGGCGATGGCGGTGTTCGATCCAAGGCCCGGTCGAACGGGCTCGCTGGCGCCGGGCAAGGCGCGTTTCTCGGCCATGTGCCCGTCCATCCTGTTCAAGGGCGATGAGCCCTTCTTCGTCGTCGGCGCGCCGGGCGCCACCTTCATCACGATGGGCGTGCTGCAGGCCATCCTGAACGTGGTCGATTTCGGCATGAACGCGCAGGAGGCGGTCATGGCGGCGCGCTTCTCGACCACGTCGGACACGATCGACATTTCGAACCGGATCACGCGGGCGACGCAGGCGGAGCTTGAGCGACGCGGTTATCCGGTTCGGCGGTCACCGCTCAGCTATCACTTCGCCGGAGTGCATGCGCTTCGCAAGACTGACGCAGGCTGGGATGGGGGCGCGGATCCGGGGCGCGACGGCATGGCCATGTCGGTCTAGGACCGGACAATTCGAGGGGAGAGAGTATGACGCCGAAAGTTCTCATTGCCGGGTTCAAGCACGAGACGAACACGTTCTCGAAACTCCCGACCACGCTCGACTCCTATCAGGGGCGCGGCCTCTATCGGGGCGAAGAAATGCGCAAGGCCCTTGCCGGGACCAACACCGAAATCGCGGGGTTTCTCGACGCCTGCGAACGGCACGGCTGGGAGCCGGTTCTTGGCGCCGCGGGTGACGCGACACCCTCCGGGCGCGTGACCCGCGAGGCGTTCGATACAGTTACCGGTTACATCCTCGAAGCCATCGAGAAGAGCGGGCCGGTCAATGCGGTCCTTCTGCAACTGCACGGCGCGATGGTTGCGGAGGCCCATGACGATGGCGAGAGCGCGGTTCTCGGCCTGATCCGCGACAAGGTCGGACCCGACGTCCCGATCGGCGTGACGCATGATCTCCACGCCAATGTGACCGACAAAACAGGGGAGTTGTCTGACGTCCTGGTAAGCTATCGTACATACCCCCATATCGATCAGCATGAGACCGCAACCAAATGCGCCGACCTGATCGCACGCGCATTGTCGGGTGAGATCAACCCGAAAGTGACCGTTCTGCGCGGCCCCCAACTCGACGGCGTGGACCATGGCCGCACCACGGCGCCGGGCCCGATGCGCGAAATCCTCACGCTTGCGGATCAGCTCGTCGAGGAGCACGGACTGCTGTCCGCCTCCGTCAATGCCGGCTTCCCCTGGGCCGATGTCGATTATGTCGGTCCGACGGTGATCGTTGTTGCCGACGCCGACAATCCGGACGCGATGCCGGCGGCGGAGAAGCTGCGTGAGGAGCTGTGGCGCACGCGCGAGGTGCTGACCATCGAGCCGTTAACGGCCGAAAAGGCGCTTGCCGCGGCCCGGAGCAAGGGTGCCCCCGGCGCGCCGTATGTGATAGCGGATTTTGCCGATAATCCAGGCGGCGGAGGTTACGGCGATTCGACGGGCCTGCTGCGCGCGATGATCACGGGTGGTGTCGAGAACGCCGCGTTTTCCGCGCTCTACGATCCGGAGAGTGTTGCCGCCTGTGTGGCCGCGGGTGCGGGCGCGGAGCTCGAACTTGATCTGGGCGGCAAGGTGGACCCGTCGCTGGGCGCGCCCGTCAAGGCGCAAGGCACGGTGGCCGGACTGTTCGAGGGCGGGTTCAAGCTCGAAGGACCGATGGCGACGGGGGTTCCTATAAACATCGGCCCCGCGGCGGTCTTTCGCGTCGGCGGCCTGGATGTGGTTCTGGCCTCACGCCGCGCGCAGAACTACGACCGCCAGTTCTTCAAGGCGTTCGGCATCGATCCCTCCGAACGGTCGATCCTCGCGGTCAAGTCCGCGCAGCATTTCCGTGCCGATTATGCGCCACTCGCCTGCGAAATCGCCGTCGTGGACGAGGGTGGCGGCATCACGTCGCACAATTTCAAATCGCTGGATTACAAGCACATTCGCCGGCCGATCTGGCCGCTCGATGACATCTGACTGCTGAGCCCTATTGCGGTACGTTTGTCCGGAGAAACACGATCTCCCGGAGAACGCCGGCTGCACCTGAGAAACCGGTCGAAAAGGCTCTAGCAAGGCATTCAACATGACGGAACTGGTTCGCGCGAATGGCGGTATGGTGGTCGCGCCGCATTATTTGGCGGCGGAGGCCGGTTGCGACGTCCTGCGCGACGGCGGAAATGCCATCGAAGCGATGGTGGCGGCGGCCGCAGCCATTGCGGTTGCATATCCGCACATGAATGCGCTGGGCGGAGACAATTTCTGGCTCATCAGCAAGGCCGGGGAGCCGCCAATCGGCATCGATGCCGCCGGTCCCGCGGCGCAGCGCGCCGACGCCGACTTTTACCGGGCTGCCGGCCACGACGCCGTTCCGGGTCGCGGCCCGTTGGCGGCAATGACCGTCGCCGGCGCCGTTGCGGGTCTAGCGGAAGCCCTCGGCGAAAGCGCGGCCTGGGGAGGGCGCATGCCGGTTTCCCGGCTGTTCGAAAGCGCGATCGGTCTGGCGCGTGATGGTGTACCCGTTTCCGGCACGCTGCACGCCAATGCAACCGCGAAACGGGCCGAGCTCGAACCTGCACCGGGTTTCGCCGATACGTTCCTGCCGGACGGTGACGTGCCCGAAAAGGACGCCACGTTCTGCCAGCCGAAGCTTGCGGCGATGCTGGAGCATCTGGCGTCCGCCGGTCTTGACGACTTTTATCGTGGCGATCTTGCCCGATCCTTGTCGAAGGAACTCGAAGCCCTGGGGAGCCCGTTACGGCTGGCGGACCTCGAGACCTATCGTGCGCTGCGGGTCGAGCCCTTGTCGGTCGAGCTTGCACATGCCCGCGCCTACAACATGCCGCCGCCTACCCAGGGCCTCGCGTCTCTCATGATCCTCGGCATCTTTGAGCGGCTCGGCGTCACCGCGGCGGAGACCTTCGACTATGTGCATGGGCTGATCGAGAGCGCCAAGCAAGCCTTCCTAGTGCGCGATGCCTGTGTCACCGATCCGTCCTACATGAGCGTCAATCCAGCCGTGTTCCTCGAAGATGCGGCCCTGGACGAGCGCGCAGCCGCCATCGACCGAGAGAAGGCGCTGCCATGGCCCCAGGACGCGAAGCCCGGCGACACCGTATGGCTCGGTGCGATCGACAGGGACGGCAACGCGGTCAGCTTCATCCAGAGCCTTTACTGGGAGTTCGGGTCCGGCGTTGTCCTCCCGGAATCGGGTGTGCTTTGGCAGAACCGCGGAACCAGCTTCAGCCTGGACGAAGACGCCGTGAACACACTCAGGCCCGGGCGCCGCCCGTTCCACACCATCCAGCCGCCGCTCGCGCTCTTCAATGATGGTCGCGTGATGCCCTACGGTGCGATGGGCGGCGAGGGACAACCGCAAACCCAGTCCATGATCTACACCCGCTATGCGCTCTACGGACAGAACCTTGCGCAAGCGATTGCCGCGCCGCGCTGGCTGCTTGGGCGCACCTGGGGTGCGGAGACCACCAATCTTCGCGTCGAGAACCGTCTCGGAGCAGGCGTGATCGACGCCTTGCGTGCGGCCGGCCACGATGTGGAGGTTGTCGGTCCGTTCGAAGAAGTGATGGGCCATGCGGGGGCGCTGGTGCGCCATGCGGACGGGTCCATCGAAGGCGCATCCGATCCCCGCAGCGATGGTGCCGCTGCGGGCTGCTGACGCGCGTTTCTCCTATTTCGTCTGCATGGTGAACACGCCGTCCCAGTCCTTCGGAGGCGGGTTGCGGCGGAATTCCGCGATACGTGCCGCATAAAGGTCGAACAACGTCGACAGATCGAGGTCCAGTGCATCGACATCGAGCTTGCGAAGTTCTGACAGCGCCTTCGACGCGGCGGCCCACTTGCGGGCACGGTAAGCGGAAAGCATGTCATGCATTCCGGACGCCAGTGCGTTGAAACGTTCGGCCGGTACCTCGTTTTTCAGGCCGATCAGCGTGTAAACGATCTCCGGGTCCGTCTTTCCCTTCACGCGCAGCGCATCCAGTTCGAGTACCGCGAACCTGTCCTTGACCAGCTCCGCTGTCGCGGAGCCGAGGATGATGGGCACGCCGAACGTCTCCGACTGGCCTTCGAGCCGTGAGGCAAGGTTGACCGCGTCGCCGAGCACCGAATAGTCGAACCGCATATCGGAACCCATATTGCCGACAACGCATTCTCCCGTGTTCAGGCCGATGCCGATGCGCAACGGCTCGCATGTGGTTCCGGCCTCTTTTGCCTCCTCGACCCGCTCCTTGTTCACCCGATCGAGGTTTTCCATCATGGTGAGCGCCGCCGCGCATCCGCCGGTGGCGTGGCTTGTATCGTTAAGCGGCGCGTTCCAGAACGCCATGATGGCGTCCCCCATATATTTGTCGATCGTACCGCCATGTTGCAGCACCGCATGCGAGAGCGGTGTGAGCAGCCGGTTGAGCAGTCTGGTCAACTCCTGAGGATTGTCCTTGTAGCTTTCGGAAATACTGGTGAAACCGCGCACGTCCGAGAACAGGATTGTCAGGGTCCGCGTCTCGCCACCAAGAACCAGACGGTCCGGTTCCCGTGCCAGTTGTTCGACGAGGTCAGGCGAGATGTACTGGCTGAACGCGCTTCGGATCTGCCGCCGCTGCGCCTCCTCGCGCACATAGTTCACGAACACCATGGTGAGGAAGACAGCCAGCCCGCTGATAAGGGGGTAGGCGACGTCCAGAAGGATGCGCTGCTGTGTGAAGAAGTACCAGGCGAGCCCGAACATTGCGGCGGCGATGGCCGCGCCGAGCGCGGCGACGGGAATGGCGCCGAGGATCGGGACAAGGGCGATGAATATCAGGCCGACGACGATGGCGAGGCAGATTTCAGCGCCAACCGTGTAGCTGGGCCTCTCGAGCGATGTTTTGCCGAGGATGTTCTCCAGCGCCTGGGCATGGAGCTCGACGCCCGGCATGACCGGCTCGACGGGCGTCGCCTTCACGTCGAACAGTCCGGTCGCCGAAGTGCCGATCAGCACGAGTTTTCCCTTGAAAGCCTCCGGGGAAACCTTGCCGTTCAGGACATCCACGGCGGAGACAAATCGTGCCGGGTCGTGCGGCGAGAAATAGAGCCAGAGCTGCGCATTGGCGTCTGTCGGGATTTCCACGCCGGCCAGAATGACGGACTGAACACCGGCTTCCCCGGTTTTGATCACATAGGTCGTCTGACCGGTCGCGACCCGTAGCATATCCGCGTTGAGCGACGGGATCTTCGCACCGCCCGCCTTCATCACCACCGGGACCCGACGCACCAGCCCGTCGGGGTCCGGCAGCACCGTAAACATGCCGCGGCCCACCGCGGCCTCCTCGAGTATGGGAATGTTGCTGAGCAGGCCGGGATAGGCGATGAGATACGGCGTCGGGTCGTCGCCGAGCGTGGCGAACGAGGCCTTTGGCGCGAGCGCTTCACGCGTGTCGTCGGTGCGCGGATTGTAGGCGGACTGTCCCACCACGGTGCGCGTACGTTTGATCATGTCGGCGAGAATCGCGTCGTGATTGGGCGCGGCCTCGAGTTCGGTGCGCGCGCCTTCGCTCAGTTCCGGCATTGCCTTGGCCAGGAGACCGGGCGACGTCCGGTCAGGTTCGGCGAAAACGATGTCGAGGCCGATCGCCGCCGCGCCGCCGCTGGCGATGATTCCGATCAGCTTGGCCGTCACCGTGCGCGGCCACGGCCACTGGCCAAGCTTGCTGAGGCTCGATTCATCGATGTCGACAATGATGACGGGGCGTGCCTGCGGCTCGCGCGGCTTGGCGATCTGGTAGAGGTCGAACGTCTTGAGCCGCAGAATCTGCAGCGGCACCGGGTCCCAAACGCGCAAGCCCACGAGCGCGACGAGCAGTGCGATCCCGAACACGCGGCCCCAACCGAAGCGCTGGGCAAACCTCCTCAGCGCGCTGCCGATCTGTTTCATCATGCGAAAGGAATGCCGGATCGCGCTGGCGTTCGGCAAGCGAAAACGGCAGGACGCCGGCCCGTGAAAAAGGTGTGGAAAATCGGGGTCAGCCCACTCAAACGACGATAGCGGCGCTGGTTACTGCCTCGGTGTCATCGCCGACATTGACGGCTACTGCCACGCCGGCGGCGACGCCCTGCAGGATGGCGACGTCAGCGAACTCCGCCGGTCCGTCGGCGCCGTCGATGTCCACGGCGACCGTGGTGTCGCCGTTCTCGTCGGTCGTCGCGCGGACGAACTCGTTGATGTCGTCCGTGTCGGCGTTGAATGCACCTTCGAGGAGGCCCGTAAGGTCGAGCGAGTCATCGTCGGTAAAGTCGGTAATCGTATCGATGCCATCGTTCAGCGAGGTGATGACGAAGGTGTCGGAGCCCGGTCCGCCTGTGAGAATGTCATTGCCTTCACCGCCAACGATAATGTCGTTACCGCCTTCGCCCGGCTCCAGTGTCTGCTCGGTCGAAACGGTGGTTTCATCCGGATCGTTTGCTACCACACGTACTTCGATCTGGTTAGCCTGATCGGGATCCAGGCCCGTGACCTCGAACTCGTAACGCAGTCCGAACGGCGTCTGGATCAGGTCCTCGCTGTCGAGCGTACCGATAACCTGGCCGTCCAGGAGGAACTCAACCCGGTCGATTTCAGCCTGCGTTACATCCGATCCGATGAGCTCATCCGAGAGCTGCGTCGGGTCGAGAATAGGCTGGTCAACACTGTCGTTGTCCTCGCCATCATCGATGAGATCGAGTCGCGCGACGTTCGCACCGCTACCAATCCCAAAGGCACGGATTGTCGCATCGATTCCATCGGGATCGATAAGAGTGTCGACTTCGTCGGAGAACGCGCCGATGCCGCTCCCGTCTGACAGGAAGAACACGAAATTTGCGCCGACGGCTGCACTGTTGAAAAAGGAAATGGATTGCTGAAGAGGCAGTTCGAAGTTCGTTCCGCCTCCGGCGCGCAACGCGCGAAGTGCCTCGATGACGTCGGGAATCTGATTGTTGTTGTCGTCCTGGCTTGCCGAGAACGAGATCGGTGCCGCAGCGGTACTCTGAAACGGGATCAACGCGATATTGGCGTTGGTCAGACCAGCGTCGTCGACGATGGACGCATAAAGTGCCTCAAGGCCGGCGATCTCGGCGTCAAGGATCGTGTTGGCAAAGCCATCTCCATTCACATCACCGATTGTGTCGTTTCCGGAGAAAATGCGTGTGCTGCCCGAAACGTCGATCACAAAGGCAACATTGACCTGCGGCTGATCGATGACCGAGCGGCCGACCGAACCTGAAATCAGGACACTGTCGTCGCTGCTTGCGTCCGGCATGGTAAGTGACACGCTCAGTGTCTGCTCGGTCGAGGGAATCGTCGTCTCGCTGAATGTCTCAACGGACGGCGGTACCGGGTCGCCAAAGATCGTGTCGTCCCCGCCCTCACCGAAAATGACGTCGTTGCCCGGACCGCCGATGAGCTCGTTGGGCCCGTCGTCTCCGGAAATGACGTTGAATATATCGACGCCGACGCCTTCTTCGATTGCCACCTTGGCAAGGGAAGTCTGCGAATCTGAAGGGAAGAATTCGTAGATATTGAAGACAGTGCCGTTCTCGTCGGGGGGCGTCTGGCCGGTATTGAACCAGCTTCCCTCTTGAAGAATGTCATCGTTGTCGAAGAACTCGTTGGTCAGATTGACCTGGTCACCCTGGCCCCCGAGAATTGTCAGCATGCCGGCTTCATTGGCATCGGCAACATCATCCGCGGCGATGGTCAGCGTGTTCCCGGGATCGTCATTCAGGTCAATGATTTCGACGTTCTCGATCTCGATGTCCGTGGTCTCGGCATTGATGTCCACGCCGCCGATGAAGCGGACCGTGTCGATCCCGTCGCCGCCATCGAAGAAGAAACCTGTGTCGACGGCAAAGTCGAGCCGGTCGTTGCCCGAACCGGCAACAAAACGTTCGATATTCGCGATCGTGTCGAACCCGATTTCCGCGCCAGTTACGGTCCCATCGACCAGATTGATGACGATGTCCTGGGTTGCGATTCCAGAATAGTCGACCTCATCTTCGCCTTCGCCACCATCTATCTGGTCGTTTCCGGCACTTCCGGAAACAACGTCGTCGCTCTCAAGCAGATTGATGATGTCATCGCCAATGGTGCCGGCCAGGTCGTCCTCTCCCGGAGTGCCGGTAATGACGTCTACGACCGGATTGATCGTGACGTCGATGGTGGCAGTTGCGGGCGTCGAGCCGTTCTCGCCACCGTCAGCGAGGGAGACCTCGTAAGAGTCGCTGGTCGTCTCCGATCCGTCGTGAACGTAGACCACGAGGCCGGCATCGAGGTCGGCCTGCGTGAAGGAAGTGATCGCCGCGCCCGGACCGGTCGTCAGTTCGAGCTGACCGTGATCGGGCTGATCGGTGATCGTGTAGGTGAGCTCCGCGCCGTCGTCGTCGGGGTCGGCTTCGTCGAGATCAGCGGTCGTCAGTGCAACGGTGCCGCCTTCATCCACCGTGATCCCGAGATCGCCGGTGATCTCCGGCGGATCATTGACGGGATTGATCGTGACGTTGACCGTGGCCGTCGATTCATTTTCGCTGCCGTCGCTCAGCGAAACCTCGTAAGAGTCGTTGGTCGTGTCCGAACCGTCATGGACGTAGATGACGAGGCCGGCTTCGAGGTCCGCCTGCGTGAAGGACGTGATCGCTACGCCTTGGCCTTGTTCGGTGTTGAGCTCGAGCTGGCCGTTGTTCGGTTGATCGGTGATCGTGTAGACAAGCTCGGCGCCGTCGTCGTCAGGGTCGGTCTCGTCGAGATCAGCGGTCGTCAGTGCAACGGTGCCGCCTTCGTTCACTTCGATACCGAGATCTCCGGTGATCCCCGGCGGGTCGTTCACCGGATTGATGGTGACATCGATGGTTGCCGTTGCAGGCGTCGAGCCGCTCTCGCCGCCGTCGGCCAGCGAGACCTCGTAGGAGTCGCTGGTCGTCTCCGATCCGTCGTGAACGTAGACCACGAGGCCCGCATCGAGGTCGGCCTGCGTGAAGGAAGTGATCGCCACACCCGGATCCGTCGTCAGCTCGAGCTGACCGTTATCCGGTTGATCCGTGATCGTGTAGACGAGCTCGGCGCCGTCGTCGTCGGGATCGGTCTCGTTGAGATCGTCTGTTGTGACCGTGACCGAGCCGCCTTCGTCCACCGTGATGCCGAGATCGCCGATGATCCCCGGAGGTTGATTGACCGGGTCGATGGTGACGTTGACGGTCACGATCTCCGAGGTGCCCTGGCCGTCGGACAGCAACAGTGTGTAGGAGTCGCTGGTCGTGTCCGAACCGTCGTGAACATAGATGACGAGGCCGGCGTCGAGATCGGCCTGCGAGAATGTCGTGATCGCCACACCGGGATTGGATGTGAGTTCAAGTTGGCCGAAATCCGGCGGGTCGATGACGGTGTACACCAGCTCGCCCGGTTCGGTGTCCGGATCGTCACCGGTCACGTCGTCCGGCGATATGGACACCGTGCCGCCTTCGGAAACGGTTATCTGGAGATCACCGAGGATCGTCGGGGCCTCGTTGAGGACGACGTCATCCTCGTCGCTGTCCAATGGCGGCGGGCCTGACTGGTTGTTGCTCTCGTTTTCGTTTTCGTTCTCGTTTTCCTGGTTCTCACCGCCCGGCTCGCCGGTGTCGCCGTCGATCGACCCCGGGTTCGGCGGATCGGAGTTGATGCCGCCCGAGCCCGAATTGCCGTTCGGGCCGGCCTGCGGTCCCTCCGGATCCTGCTGTTGCGTCGATGACCAGCTACTGTAGACCGAGTTGATCTGGCCGATCGCCTCGGCGTCGTTGAGGAGGTCCTCCTGGGTCTTGTCGACCTCGGTGATGTCACCGGTTGCGCTTTCGATTCTCCAGATGCTGCCGACGGACTGGACCGTGCCGATCGGCAGGCCCGTCACAAGGCTGAAGAGCGTGTACAACCCGATTGCCTGATCGCTCGGATCGGGAACGATCGAGAAATTGACGGTGCCTTGACTGGCATTGATGTCGACGGTCGGCGTGGTGCCGCGGATGCCCATGGTCGCGACCGGTGTCTGCACCTTCATGTCGCCCGTGGGCGCGATCTTGCCGGCGGCGAAGACAAATGTGCCTTCCACCAGATTGAACAGCATGGAGTTGTCCGAACCGTTGGGTTCATACACCAGCTTGTTCAACACCATGCGCGCATTGTTGGAGAGTGAGAACAGCGTACCGTCGAGGAACGAGATGCCGAGCTTGCCGCCCGGGCCGGTCATCACCACATCGCCCTGGAAAACGGGATCGCCGACTTTCAGGGTCTCGGTGACGCCGTTGGCTCGCACGACCGTCGCGCCGCCTTCCAGCGTCTGGACCTTGCCGATGGACTCCGCCGCCTGGCCCGCGCCGCCGCCGGCCTGCGCATACTGGCCGGGGAATTGCGGTCCCGCGAGCGACGTGACCACATCGCCGGTGAGCATGGCTCCTTGCGGAGACACCAGCGCGGGCGGCATGTCGGTATTGAAATAGCCGGTGACGACAAGCTTCGCGCCGTCGGAACCCGTCAGGACCAGGTCGCTGCCGGAGCGCGAAAACTCACCCGTAAACAGCAGACTCGCGTCCGGAACGGCGACGCTCGTCCCCGCTGCCTCCACAATCTCGTACGAGTGCAGAGAGCCTGATTCAGTGCGTAATCCCACGCGCGCAATCCTGCCTAGAAAATCTCACAGGTAGACTAGTCTCACAGGCGTGTATCAATCAAGCATTTGTGAGGCGATTCGATGGCGATCGTTAAACATGATTAGTGGCAAAAATATCATCATATACAGGCGCTTATGGGACCTATAACTTGGCCACCCTGTATCCGACGCGGGGGAAGTGCACGCAGACCTGTCCGATCCGGTCGTCGCTCCGCAGAATTGCAATGGAATCGCGGGATACGGACTGAACGGTCCCGGTGACCGGCGGGTCGCCACCGTCGCCGTCGGGAACGACGCTCACGCTCATACCCGGTTCTATTTCCTGCGGGTCACGCGGGTCGCCGGCTTGCGGTGTCTGAGGGGCCGAATCCTTCGCTATATCAAGAGCTTCTTGCGAGTCCATATCGCTCGGTTCGCCATGGCCGATGGCCTTCATCCGCGCTTCCCACGCTTCCAGCGCGGGAAACTCCGACATGAAGCCGTCGCTTCCCTCCCAGCGGCCGCGCAGAAACCAGACGAGGTAGTAGACCAGTACGTCCGGCAGGCCCGGCTCGACGAGGAGGAAGTCCCGCCCGTGGGACAGGCGTTCATTGACCCAACCGAACTGGGCGCGGACCTGCGCGAGCGTGTGCGGCAGGCTCGCCTTGACGGTTTCCATGTCCCAGTCGGGCCCGAAATAGAGCCGTGCGCGGTCCTCAAGCAGGTCGGCGGGCATCTCGTCGGCGGAATAGCCGAGGACGACGCGTACGATCTGGTCGAACAGGATCGCGTCGCTCCACCGGCTCAGCACCCACGGCATGCCCTGGCCGCCGCCGGGATAGAATGTCGGCTCCGGGTGCCGGCGATCGATTTCCCACAAGATGCACTGACTGTCGCAATAGATATCCGCGCCGATCTGCATCACGGGCGTGCGCCGGTATCCGCCCGTGAGGGGCATCAGGTCGGGTTTTGGCGGCACACGCGGAATTTGCACCGAGCGCCACGCGAGTTTCTTCACGCCGAGCCCGACGCGCACTTTTTCGGCCACCGGTGACTGGGGATAGTGATGCAGGATGATATCGCTCATTTCGTCACGCCCTCTTGCTGTGGAGCTGGTCTACCAGGGCAGTTCGTCGCCTTCGTAGTTCCAGAACGTTCCGCTCTTCTCGAGGGTCAGGCCATCGATCAGAGGGATCAGGCCGCGTGCCGATTCTTCGGTGCTGACCGGGCCTGAGTGATTGTTGATGTCGGTTGCCACGTATCCGGGATGAAGCAGGACGACCGCGATACCACGGTCCTTGAGATCGATGGCGAGGTTTGACCCCACCATGTTCACCGCGGTCTTCGAGATACGGTAGGCATAGGACCCGCCCGCGTTCTGGGCTAGCGAACCCATGCGACTGGAGAGAATCGCGACCTTCGCCCCATCGGCCAGGTTCGGCAGCAGCGCCCTGGTCACCCTGAGAGGGCCAAGCGTGTTGGTTTCGAACTGGGCGCGGATGGCATCCCAGTCGAGATCGTGAAGCCCTTCGCGCGACAGTATGCCGGCATTGTTGATCAGAACGTCAATCGTGCGTCCTTCGAGCGCGCTTGCCAGCCGGGCGACGGCTTCGTCATCGGCCACATCAATAGCCTCGATCACCTCGACATCCAGGTCCGACAATTCCGTCGATGACTGACGTACGGTCGCGATGACCTCATCCCCGCGTTCCGAAAGCTGACGGGCGAGCTCAAGGCCGATCCCCTTGTTCGCGCCGGTAATGACAACACGTGCCATGGCATAGTTCCTCTACTTCAGACCGCGCGTTCGCGTCGGTGTGGTTGCCTGGCCTGGCGGACGCCGCAAAACTCAGACGACCTTGAGGTCGAGAGCCCCGACCTGCTCGACCTCGCCATGGAGATGATCGCCTTTGCTGACCGGTCCGACGCCGGACGGCGTGCCCGTCAGGATGATGTCTCCGGGCACGAGCGTGAACAGACCGGAAAGATAGGAGATCATTTCGGGTATCTTCCAGATCATCTGGTTGAGATCTCCCTCCTGACGGCGTTCGCCATTGATCTCCAGCCAGATCGCCCCGGACGCCGGGTGCCCGATGTCGGATGCCGGAACTATTTCGCTGCACGGTGCGGAATGCTCAAAGGCCTTGCCGACCTCCCAGGGGCGGCGGAGGTCCTTGGCGACGCCCTGCAGGTCGCGACGGGTCATGTCGAGGGCCACGGCGTAGCCAAACACGTGGTTCAGGGCATCGTCGACCGCGATGTTCGTGCCGCCGCCGCTCAGGGTCGCGACCATCTCCAATTCGAAATGCACGTCCTGTGAAGCCGCCGGGTAGGGAAAATCCTGCCCAAACAGGAGGTTGTCCGGGTTTTTCTGGAAAAAGAACGGCGGCTCATTGTCGGGATCATGGCCCATCTCGATGGCATGCTCGGCATAGTTCCGCCCGACGCAATAGACGCGGTGCACCGGGAACCGGTCCGGCGTCCCCCTGACGGGTAACGTTGCCCGCGGCGGCGGATCAAAAACGTATTCCATGGAATTTCCTCGTGACATCCCGGCCGCGGAACGGGCCGGAAAAGGCGAAGTGCTCACAGGCGTTATCGGGAGTTTGCCCGATCGATGCAAGAGGTGCGGCGCCGATCAGCCCTCCGGGACGTGTCCGCCAATCGATTTCGTGATCACCGCGGCGGTGCGTTTGACTTTCGGTCCCAGCTCGCCGATCCGCTCGTCCGACATCCGGACCGTGGGCGCGGAGATCGACAAGCCGGCGATGGCCTCGCCGTGCTCGTTGTAGATCGGCGCCGCCACGCAACGCATACCCTCCGTGCGCTCTTCGTCATCCAGCGCCCAGCCGCGCGCGCGGGCCGCGGCGAGTTCGGCGAACAGCTTGTCCGGCTCGACCAGTGTCTTGGCGGTGAACTTCTCAAGTCCGGTCTTGTGCAGAATGCGGCGGACCTCATTGTCATTGAGCGCGGAAAGCAGGGCCTTGCCCGCACCAGAAGCATGGATCGCGCCGCGCGAGCCTGGCCTGTGAAACGCGCGAATGGCATGGTGGCTCTCGACTTGCGAGATGAACACCACCGCGTTGTCGTCGCGGATCGCCAGATTCACGGTCTCGCCGGTTTCCTCCATGAGGTCGCGCATGATCGCCCGTCCGATGGCGTCGATTTTCCTGTTGCGCAGAAAGGACGAACCGACCTCGAAGGCCTGAACTCCGATGAGCCAGAGCCCGCGCTCCTCGTCATGCATGACATAGTCATGCGCCTGCAGCGTGGAGAGGATTCGGTGCGCGGTGGACGGAGGCACACCGGCGCGTTGGGCAACTTCGCTTAACGTCAGACCGTCTTCCTGCGCGATCAGCTCAAGCAGGGCCAGGGCCCTGTCGAGCGACTGGACCGATTGCGACGTCTGCGCGTTTTTCACGGATGGCGGGCGTCCGCGGGGGCGTTTCAGTTCGACCGTGCGTGCCATGTCCTGACGTCCCCTTCCATCCGTGCCTGATCGGGCGATTGGTGCTTCTGGTGCGCTTCAGTCTAGCCAGAAACACGCGGTCAGGCACGTCCGAAGTGTTACACGATTCATTTTCGGAAAGATATCTCTATTTTGTGACACAATGTCGCGATGTATAATAAAAATTGTTTTAAATCAGGATATAAGCATATTTTTCATATCGTGAAAATAATTTTCATTTTCTTGATTTACGTACATCGGTCTGGTATATGGATGACAGTTCCATTCAGGGAGGAGTTTCAAATGGCTCGAATGCGCGCGGTCGATGCAGCGGTCAAGGTTCTCGAAAAGGAAGGAGTCGATACGGCGTTCGGCGTGCCCGGAGCGGCGATCAACCCGCTCTATTCCGCCATGCGGGAACGCGGCACGATTCGGCATATTCTCGCCCGCCATGTGGAGGGCGCATCGCACATGGCGGAAGGCTACACGCGTGCGGAGGCGGGCAATATCGGTGTGTGTATCGGCACATCCGGACCGGCCGGCACCGACATGATCACCGGCCTCTATTCGGCATCGGCCGACTCCATTCCCATCCTGTGCATCACCGGGCAGGCGCCGCGCGCGAAGCTCGACAAGGAGGACTTCCAGGCCGTCGACATCGAGTCCATTGCCAAGCCGGTGACGAAGTGGGCGGTCACCGTCAAGGAGCCGGCGCTGGTTCCGATGGCGCTGCAGAAGGCGTTCCACGAGATGCGTTCGGGCCGGCCGGGTCCGGTCCTCATCGATCTGCCGCTCGATGTTCAACTCGGCGAGATCGAGTTCGACGAGGATACCTACGAGCCGCTCGTTCCTTACAAGCCGGCCGCGACACGCGCCCAGGCGGAGAAGGCGCTGTCCATGATGAACGAGGCGGAACGGCCGCTCATTGTGGCCGGAGGCGGGATCATCAATGCCGATGCCAGCGACAAGCTCGTCGAGTTTGCCGAGATCACGGGCATTCCGGTCATTCCGACCCTGATGGGGTGGGGCACCATTCCCGACGATCATCCTCTTATGGCGGGCATGGTCGGGCTCCAGACCAGCCATCGCTACGGCAACGCGACGTTCCAGCGTTCCGATTTCGTGTTCGGCATCGGAAACCGGTGGGCCAATCGCCATACGGGATCCGTCGAGGTCTACACCAAGGGACGCAAGTTCATTCACGTGGATATCGAGCCGACCCAGATCGGTCGCGTGTTCGCGCCCGATTTCGGCATCGTCTCGGATGCCGGCGCTGCGCTGGACCAGTTCATCGAGGTGGCGAAGGCGATGAAGGCCGAAGGCAAGCTCAAGGACCGCAGCAAGTGGGCGAGCCAGTGCCAGTACCGCAAGTCCGTGATGTTGCGGAAATCCCACTTTGACGATGTGCCGCTCAAACCGCAACGCGTCTATCAGGAGATGAACGACGCATTCGACCGCGACACGTGCTACGTCACGACGATCGGCCTGTCGCAGATTGCCGGTGCCCAGTTCCTGCGGGTGTTCGAGCCGCGCAACTGGATCAATTGCGGGCAGGCGGGTCCCCTGGGCTGGACCCTTCCGGCGGCGCTCGGTGTCCGTGCCGCACTGCCCGACAAGAAGATCGTGGCGCTGTCCGGCGACTACGACTTCCAGTTTCTGATCGAAGAACTGGCGGTCGGCGCGCAGCACAAGCTGCCCTTCCTCCAGATCGTGGTGAACAATTCCTATCTCGGTCTCATCCGGCAGGCGCAGCGCGGCTTCAAGATGGATTTTGAGGTGTCGCTCGCGTTTGAGAACATCAATACCGAATCCGACGGCGACGCCGTGCCCGGTTACGGCGTCGATCATGTCGCGGTGGCGGAAGGTCTCGGTTGCAAGGCGATACGGGTCAAGAGCCCGAATGAGTTCAAGGATGCTTTCGAGCGTGCCAACGCGCTGATGGAGGAACATCAGGTGCCTGTGGTTCTCGAGTTCATCCTCGAGCGCGTCACCAACATCGCAATGGGCACCGAGATCCACGAGGTCAACGAGTTCGAGGACATCCTGTGCCTTGATCCCGAGCTTACGCTGGACCAGCCGGCCGAGTTGGACCCGGAGCTGGAGCCGGCCGCTCAGGAAAAGGAAAGGGCCGCGGCATCGGCTTGAGGCTTCCGAAGTCCCCCGATCTTGGCTGGCAAGCGGGTACTCCACTCCTCTCTATAGCCGCTTGCCGGCCCTTTTTTTGTTGACTTCCACCGCTGCGGGCAGAGAAACGATGGTGTCAGGTCAAAACACCTTTTTTGGATGCCGGCTTGGCTTCCACGGTAAAACCGGGTGAATTGATCACGACCGAAACACCTCTTCGCCAGCCGGCCAAATTATCTTAAGACTCCGCGTCATCTGCCTCCTCCTCGGGCGCGGCCAATAGCAGGGAAAATCCGATGGTTCAGTTCGCAGCCAACCTCTCCATGATGTTCAATGAAGTCGATTTCCTCGACCGGTTTTCGGCGGCGGCGCAGGCCGGCTTCAAGGGCGTCGAGTATCTGTTTCCGTACGACTTCGCGGCCGACGATCTCAAGGCCCGGCTCGACGAAAACAACCTCACTCAGGTGCTGTTCAACACGCCGGCCGGCGACTGGGATGCCGGCGAGCGCGGCCTGGCATGCAATCCGGCCCGGGTGGACGATTTCCGCCAAGGAGTGGCGAAGGCCATCGACTATGCGAAGGTTCTCGGTTGCGAACGGCTGCACTGCATGGCGGGGCTTGCGCCGGAGGGAGCGGACGGGGCCGAATTGCGCAACACCTACGTGGAGAACCTGCGTTACGCGGCGGCCGAGATGGGTGGCGCAGGGATCAAATGCCTGATCGAGATGATCAACACCCGCGACATTCCGGGGTTCTATCTCAACACCTCGGCGCAAGCCGAGGAGATTCTCGCCGAGGTCGGCTCGGACAATCTGTTCCTGCAATACGACATCTACCACATGCAGATCATGGAGGGTGATCTGGCGCCGACGCTGGAACGGCTTCTTCCGAAAATCGCCCATATGCAGCTTGCCGATACGCCGGGCCGCAACGAACCGGGCACCGGTGAAATCAACTACGGCTTTCTGTTCGCGCACATCGACAAGCTCGGATACAAGGGCTGGATCGGCTGTGAGTACAAACCCGCCACCACGACGCTCGAGGGACTGGGCTGGATGGAGTCCCACACTTAGAGAACAACCAAACGAACGTGCGCCGCCCGCCAGGGCGCCCGCGATACCGACAACACAGGAGTACGTCATGACGGATATTGGATTTCTGGGACTTGGCATCATGGGCGCACCCATGGCCGGGCACCTGATCGACGGGGGCCACACGGTCCGCACCGCGGTTCACAGGTCGCCGGCACCGAAGGAGCTTACCGACAAGGGGCTCGAAGTGCTCGGTTCGGCCAAGGAGGTCGCGGCGGCGAGCGACGTGATCATCCTGATCGTACCGGATACGCCGCAGGTCGAGGCCGTTCTGTTCGGCGAGAACGGCGTCGCCGAAGGACTGTCGAACGGCAAGACCGTGATCGACATGAGCTCGATTGCACCGATGGCGACGAAGGAATTCGCAAAGAAGATCAACGATCTGGGATGCGACTATCTCGATGCGCCGGTATCGGGCGGCGAGGTCGGCGCCAAAAACGCCGCGCTCACCATTATGGTCGGCGGCGAGCAGGCCGTATTCGATAAGATCAAACCGCTGTTCGAGCTGATGGGGCAGAATATCACGCTGGTCGGCGGGAACGGTGACGGCCAGACCTGCAAGGTTGCCAACCAGATCATCGTCGCCCTCAACATCGAAGCCGTATCGGAGGCGCTGGTGTTCGCGTCCAAGGCAGGTGCGGACCCGGCGAAGGTGCGCGAGGCGCTGATGGGCGGTTTCGCGTCGTCCAAGATCCTCGAGGTTCATGGCGAGCGCATGATCAAGCGAACGTTCGATCCGGGCTTCCGCATTGAGCTGCATCAGAAGGATCTGAACCTGGCGTTGCAGGGTGCGAAGTCAATCGGCGTCGCCTTGCCCAACACGGCGATGGCCCAGGAGCTCTTCAATTCCTGCAGCGCCCATGGCGGCGCGGCATGGGATCACTCCGCGATGGTGCGTGCGCTGGAGATGATGGCGGACCACGAGGTGGCGAAAGGATAAGGCGGAGGTCGGAGCGACCCCAGTCCCGGCGCGGTCAGGCCGCGTCGATCTCCGCGGCGGGTTCTTCCGTGGTGGTGCTTTCGACGCAATTGCGGCCGGCTTTTTTGGCCGCGTACATGCAATTGTCGGCGCGGTGAAAGAAGGATTCCGCGGTATCGTCCTTGAGGCATTCGGCCACGCCGATGGATACCGAAAGATGGCCCATGCCTTCACCGGTTGCCTTCTTGACCAGATGGCGGGCGTTGACGAGATGCCGGATGCGCTCCGCCAGGCTGAGGGCGTGTTCCACGCTGGTATCGGGCAGAATGACCGCGAACTCTTCTCCGCCGTAACGCCCGGCGACGTCCTTGCCCTTTATGTTCGACTTGATACAGCTCGCCACGTAGCGCAGGGCGGAGTCTCCGGCGACATGGCCGTGCTTGTCGTTGAACGCCTTGAATTCATCGACGTCGATCACGAGGAGGCTGGCCGGCTGACCGGTTGCGGCAGCTTTGTGGATGACCTCGTCGAGCAGCAGCTCGAACTGTCTCCGGTTGACGAGGCCGGTCAGTGGATCGCGCGAGGATTCCTCGCGCGCGACTTTCAGGCAGTCCTCGAGCTGTTCGACCTGCGCCCGGGATGTCTCCAGATTGGCACAGACCTCCGCATTCGTCTCCGCCATTGACTTGGTGGCGTTCATGAGTGCGCGCAGCAGATCGGAGCTGGATTGCTGTCCCTGGCCCGCCGAGAGCTGCTCCTCGGCGTTTTGCAGGGACGTCTGATAGCTGTTCGCCGACGCGGCGGCGTGCCCGATCAGCGACAGGAGCGTCGACATCTCGGTGGTCATCTGCGCGCCGATGGTTTCGACCCGCTGCGTGAGTTGCTGCGGGGACAGGAACTTCTGGTAAAGCCGTTCCGCGTCCTCAGCCGTGACGTGGCGGTGCTCCGCAATGACCCTTCCGAGCGCCTCGTTCAATTGCGGATTGAGACCGGCGCATACCGTGTAGAAAACCTCATAGGCGTGCGGCGTCGGCGGCGTGCCGTAACGGGCGATGTAGTCGAGCGTGCGCTTCGCAAGCCCAAGAGCTGTTTTGTATTGCGAGCGTTGGTCCACGCCACAAATCCCCCGATTAGAGTTGACGGATTGATCCTCAGGTTTGCCGTCCGCGGATTCGTGGCAAAGTATACGGATTGGTGCATCAACACATCGTTAACGCAAAAGTTGCAACGGCCTTCTCGTCAGAAGTGGGAACCGCGCGCGGCAACGGGCCAGAGGTCTTCAACCTGCGGGTTTTCGCCGTGCAGGCCGCGCACGCAAACATACCAGTCGTGCAGGTTCACGGTCGGGTCGCAATGGCCAGGCACGAGCAGAAGCTTGTCGCCGAGCTCCGGCGGTTTGTTGGACCCCTCGATCGTGAGCACGCCGTGCTCATCGGAAGGCCTCTGGTAGTCGACGCCGGACATCGAAAAGGGCTCCGGCATCCCGGAATCGATACTCGCGGCCTTGTGCCCGGCATCCACCACGGCCGTGTCTGATTCCGGCCGGCTCATGACGGTCGTCAGGACAAACAGGGCGTGTTCGAACGTGTCGAACGGTCCGCCGTCCGCATTCCGATTGCGGGCATAGTCGGCGTCCATGAAAATATAGGAGCCCGCCTGAAGTTCGGTGTAGACGCCGCTGTCCGCCTCGAATTCAAAGGTGCCCGTTCCGGCACCGCCGACAATGTCACAGGCAAGGCCGTTCTTCTGCAGAAGTTCGACCGTCCTGCGGGTCGCGGCGATCGCCTTGTCGATTGCCGCCTTGCGGTCGCCATGGTCGCGGATGTGCTGAGCGGAGCCGTGATAGGCCTGCAGGCCGCAAAAACGCAGATTCTCGTGATCAGAGATCTTTTTCGCAAGTTCCAGCGCAGGCTTGCCCGGTGCGACACCGCAACGGCCGGCACCGACATCGATCTCGACGAGGGCGTTGAGGACCACCTCGGCATCTGCTGCCGCCTCGGCGGCCTGATGCAATCCGACTTCGGAGTCGATGCACAAGCCGATCCATTCCGCCTGATCCACCAGCGCCGCGAGCCGTGCGAGCTTTCCGGGTCCGATGACCTCGTTCGAGACGAGCACGTCGGGCACGCCGCCGCGGACAAGAACCTCGGCCTCCGAGACTTTCTGGCAGCAGGCGCCGACGGCGCCGAGCGCCATCTGTCTCAGTGTGATCGTCGGGCTCTTGTGGGTCTTTGCGTGGGCCCGCAGCCGAACCGGCTTGTCGGCGATCGCGTCGGCCATGCGGGCGAGATTGCGCTCGAAAGCGTCGAGGTCGATGACGAGCGCCGGCGTGTCCACATCCTTGAGCGCCATGCCGATTTCGGCCGGCGCACTTGGGTGCATCTTTTTGGTCATATCCATATTTCCGGGAAGCCTCTTGTGCGCGCGTGACATTTGCCGTATGCGCCGCTCTAATGAATAGGGGTTGGGACGCCGGTTCGGCAAGTCTGCAAGATCCTTGAAAGTGAGTGGCGAGGCCCGCCAGCGTGCGGCGGGTTGTTCGCGCAGTGTGGGTTGGGGGATGCTGCCAGTAGAGACAATCGCCTTTCTGGTCACTGGCGCGGCGCTGGCCGGGTTCGTCATGGGGCTGGCCGGTTTCGGTACGGGACTTGCCGCGCTCGGCTTCTGGCTTCTGGTGGTCGATCCGCTGATAGCCGTCCCGCTTGTCAGCATCTGCTCGATTGCAACCACGGCCTTCACCCTGCATGCCTACGTCCATGCGATAAGCTGGGCGCGGCTGGCGCCGTTCTTTGCCGGCGCCGTAGCCGGCCTGCCATTGGGCATATTGCTTCTCGGGCAGCTCGATCCGGCGCTGTTCAAGGTCGTCATGGGGATCTTCCTCGTCGGGTACACACTGATCCGCCTGATCATCGTGCCGGCCCTGACCGCCCGTGGCGCCGGCCGTTTCATGGATGCGATTGTCGGGCTTGGCGGCGGCATTCTCGGCGGGTTCGCCGCGATCCCGGGACCGCTGACGACCGTTTGGTGCGGTCTGCGCGGATGGAGCAAGGATGAGCAACGCGCCGTCTACCAGCCGTTCAACCAGACCATCATTTTGCTCGCACTCGCCGGGTATGCGAGCCAGGGCATGCTCACCCAGGAAGTCGGGTTGCTGGCATTTTATTGCGTGCCGGCATCGCTGCTGGGCATGGCGTTCGGCATGGCCGGATATAAGCGCATTGGGGAAATGCAGTTTCAGAAGTTGATCCTGTGGTTGCTGCTGGCAAGCGGCGTTATGTTGATCATCCTGAATGTGTTTTCAGTGGGGGCTGGATGAAGCTTGACGATCATGAAAAGGCGATGCTGGCGGGCGAGGAAGGCGCGGCGCGCCGCTACGCGATGGAGCAGATCGTGCGCGTCGGCGAGTTCTTCGGCGCCGAGCGTTGCGTGAAGATCTCGCAGGTTCACCTGATGGCCGATCCTGAATCCCTCGGAGAGGGCGGAGTCGCGTTTCTGGAGGACCTCGCCGGTTTGCCGCGCGATGAACGGCGGGTGCGGGTGCCGACGGTGACAGACCCCCGCGGCGTCGATTTCGAGGCTTACAAGCGCCTCAAGCAGACCGATGCCATGGCTGAACTCGAACGCCGGGCGATCGCGGCGTTCGAGTCGTTCGGTGTGATGATGACCGACACCTGTATCAACTACCAGACGATCCTGCCGCCGGTCATGGGTGAGCATCTCGCCTTCGGCGACACCGGCTCTTCGATCTATGCCAACTCGGTCCTCGGCGCCCGCACGAACTTCGAAGGCGGACCTTCAGCACTGGCGGCCGCTCTTGCCGGGCGCACGGCGGCGTACGGCCTGCACCTGGATGAAAACCGGCGGGGCACGTCGCTGTTCCATGTGACGACCCGGCCTGAGGGCCTGACCGAATGGGGCGCGCTTGGCGCGATCGTCGGCAAGGCGATGACCTCCTACTGGGACGTCCCGGTGATCACGGGCATCGAGGGTGCGCCGACCTCGGACGAGATCAAGCAGTTCGGCGCAGCCCTGGCGAGCTTTGGCTCGACGCCCCTGTTTCACATGACCGGCGTGACGCCGGAGGCGCCGGACTTGGCAGCCGTATTCGACGGCGAGCCGCCGAACCCGGCAACGATCGGCGCGGATGATATCGCCGACCTCATCAGGTCCTACACACCTGCTGACGACACGCTGCACGTCGTCGCCTTCGCCGGGCCGCAATTGTCGCTCGTCGAGATGCAGATGCTCGCAGACCTTATGGAGGGACGCACACTGCACAAGGACGTGGCGCTTCTGGCCACCACGTCTCCGGAGATCAAGTCGGCCTGCGATCGCATGGGACTGACAGCGGCGATCGAAGATGCGGGCGGCGTCGTGCTGTCCGGCGTGTGTTTCTACCAGATGTATGCGCGCGAGATCGGCGAGGCCAATGGCTGGAAGCGGCTCATGAGCAACTCGGCCAAGCTTGTGAACATTCTCGGCGGCTATGGCTATGAACCGGTGCTGGGGTCGATGGAGCAATGCGTCGAGAGCGCGGTGCAGGGCCGCATTGTGGGGACCGGGTCATGAGCGAGACACGCATTTACAAGGGCGCGGCCGGTATAGGCACGGCCGTTGAGGGAGAAGCCCTCGTCGCGCACGACAATTTCTCCGCCCGTTATGATCTCGACCGCATCAAGGGTGTGTTCTCGCGGCCCAGCCACAAGCTCTGCGGTGAGAACTATGTCGGGAAGATCCTCATCCTCAATATCGCCAAGGGTGGGGTCGCGACCGCATGGATGCTGCGTGAGATGACCGACCGCAACATGGCGCCCGCGGCACTCGTTCTCAATGCCGCCAATCCGATCATGGCGCAGGGTGCGGCGTTCGCCTATCTGCCACTGATCGACCGGTTCGACGTCGACATCACGTCGGTTATCAAGACCGGGGAACGGGTCGCCGTTGATCCCGCAAACGCAACGGTCACGGTGCTCCCGGGATAAGACCGTCAGCCGCGCTCGGCCCGGCACTGAAAACAGTTGTTCTGTGCGGAACGAATATGGACGAACGCCACGCGCTCGTCGGCAAGGATGTGCCCCGTGCGTTCAACAAGCTCCATTGTGGGGACGACAGATCCCGTCCCGTAAACGATCCGCTCGTCCGCATCATAGCCGCGCAGGATGTATTGGGGACTGGAGAGGATGTCGGGCAGGTCTCCGCGCGATACGCCGTGCTCACACGCTTCGCCGTGCAGGAAGATCGGGCCGGTTTCCGCGTAAGGCTGAAGTGAACGAAACGGCCGAAAAGCGAGAACGAGGTAGGGCTCGCCTTTCGCGACCGTGCGCAGGCAGTGTCGGCACGGTACATCATTGCCGTCGGAGATGCGGCGTTCTGGTGGGTTTCCGTAGGCATCCGGTCCGCCGTGTTGGAGCGCGCGCACGGTATCCGTCGGAAGGCCTGAAAACCGAATGTCCAAGGCAATACTCCGTTTCACCCGGCGCGGACCCTCTCACGGTGCACGGTGCCTTGCCACCCGAATCCTGCGTACTCCGGCGGTTCTCCGCGACGTCCCCACGCTCACGAGAGATCGTCGTCGTTCAGGATTTCGTAGATGCCGCGAAGTTTTGTCTCCTCGATGACGTGCTCGATACGCTCGTGCCTCCGGGCTTCGTTGGCGGCGACGCGTTCAAGGAGTTCGGGGAGGTCCGAGGTCGGCGTATCGACAATTCCGATCGAGATGATCTCTGACGGATCGTCGAGCGAACGGGCATTCATGACCCTGACGGGGACACCGAAGCCTGTATCCGGTATCCAGGCCTTGCGAAAGTCCTCATACGTACATCCCGGTTTGAGCCGCCTCACAAATACCGAACACAACATGCCATCCTCCTTTTTCGTGACCGGTGCACGATAACCCTTCGCTAACCCTGTTGCCGCAAGATGTCATTCGGAAGCGGTCGGTTGAGACGAAGGAGGTTGCGTATGCGCCTTCGCATTCCGCTTGCCATCGCGGCATCTTTTCTGTTGCCGTCCGCCGCCGAAGCGGCGCCGATCACCGGGCAATGGATCACCCACAAATCGAAGGCCGTCGTCCGCATCAGTCAATGCGGGCCGGGCCTGTGCGGTCGGATCGTCTGGCTGCGCAAGGGCGTCGACAGGAAGGGCCAGCCCGTCCGTGATATCCGCAACCGAAACAAGAGTCTGCGCGCGCGTCAGGTCCTCGGCCTGACCACGTTTTCCGGCTTGGCGCCGTCCGGCCCGGGACGCTGGTCCGGCGTGATGTACAACCCCGACGACGGGCGGACCTACAATGGCTCGCTCACCCTGACCGGAACCAATTCCATCCGCGTCGAGGGGTGCCGGACCGGTGGCGGCGCGTGCGGCAAGCGCAGCTGGACCCGCGCCAGGCAATAATGGCGCGCGGACGACGGCGGCAGTTTCGCAATTTGCTTGGCCTTTTTTTCGCGTGTGCGGCCATGCCGCATGGGAGTGGTGCACCGTTCTGCCAATATGGCGCCATGACGATCCGGTCATACATCGCCGGCACAGTGGGCCGGCTCGTTCTTGTCGCCGTGCTCGTGTTTTACGGCATGATCGCCGGCGCCCTCGCCACCCGCATGGCAACGGCTCAGGCCGTTGCCGCACCGGGTGATACGGTCGTTATCTGTACGCCGGAGGGCTTCAAAACGGTCCTGTGGTCCGAGGTTTCCGACGACCCGACGGTGCGTATGTCCGGGTGCGCCTGCGCCTGCACCGTTTCGTGCAGCAAATGCGGCGCCGGTGCGCCGAATCTGCTGGCGATGACCGTGGACTACGGCCCGATCTTCCGGTCGCCCGTATGTGATGTTGTCACGGCTTCAATGAATCACGGTCTTTGCGGCTTCTCGCTGGGCGGTGCGCGCGGGCCACCTTCCCGCTCCGTCTAATCTCTGTATCAGAACGTTTTTTATCGAGCGCGCGGTTCCGAGCGGACGCGCGCAATCACACATGGAGTGGAGCACATGAATACGATTCTCAAACTTGGCGTCGCCGCGGTGCTAGGTCTTGCACCGTCGCTGGCGCTCGCAGATGGCTACACCAAAGGCGACCTGAAAGTGGAAAGCCCATGGGTGCGGACAACGATCCCCGATCGTCCGGCCGCAGGCTATATGATCATCCGCAATGCCGGCGACGCGGCGGACGCGATCGTGTCTGCGTCCTCGCCCAAGATGGAGCGCATCGAGCTGCATACGCATCTGATGGAAGATGGCGTCATGAAGATGCGTGAGATTGACAAGATCGAGGTGCCGGCAAAGGGATCGGCGGAGCTCAAGACCGGCGGCCTGCATCTGATGCTCTTTGGAGCGAAAGAACCGCTCAAGGAAGGCGAGACTCTGCCCATCACCGTGGTCTTCGAGAAGGCCGGTCCCCTGGAGATGGAATTCGCGATCAAGCCGGTTGCCGGCGGCAAGAAAACAAGAGGCAGTCACTAGGACCACATATGGTCGGCGGATACGGCTGGACGGTGTTCAGCGCCGGTCGCCGTTGTCCGTTCCGTCTGGACGAACCTTCCGCGCGACCAGGATCTCCGAGGTCAGGCCGCGCGGGGAAACCGTCTCATGGGCGACGAGTTTCCAGAGCTTGTCGTCAAGCAGAGGACGCAGTTCGACGGGACGGCAGCCGCCGACGGCCCACGGCCAGCGCCTCTGAACGAGCCGCCAGATCTGGGTCACGATGGTCGTGTCTCCTGCGGAGGTCTCCGGCGCAAGGCTGGCCAGGCAAAGGAGGCCGTCCGGTCTCAGGACGCGATGAAACTCGGCGATCAGAGTCCGCGAATGAGCCGGTGAAAGCAGGTCGAACAGGTAGGTCGCAATCACGCGGTCGAGCGTCGCCGATCCCGCGGTGAGCCCGAGGGTCACGTCGCCGGGTTTGAGGGTCACCTGAGGCGCAAACGGCGCAAGGCGTTTTCCCGCACGGGCGAGCATGGCGGGGGTGATATCGATCCCCGTATAGCGCGCGTTCGAGGGCAGGTGATCGCGAAGCAGCATCTCGGCGAGGCGCCCCGTACCGCAGCCCGCTTCAAGAACGTCGTTCGCGAGGGCAAAGTCGGAACAGGCGATGAGGACCCGGAATGCTTCGTCCTCGTACCAGGCTTGCGCGTCCTGCTTGTCCACATTGGCCTGGTAGTGGTGCCGGGCCTGTTCGGGCGAAAGCGTCGGCGCCGAATCCGCCACGTGATGCTCCGGCCGGCTCAACCCAGAACCTCGAAATCGTCCTCGCGCAGCAGGGCGTTACCGTCATCCTGGAGCACCCAGAGCTCGTTGGTGATGACGCCGTGAGCCTTGTTCATCTCCCACTTTGCGGAGAGGATGGCGGACCTGTCGTCGACGATCCTGACCTCGGGCTCGATATAGGTGACGTCGGAATAGCCGTCGCCGATGATCTTGGCCCAGAAAGCCTCGATGTCATCGCGGCCGCTGAACGCGCCGAACGGTTTGGCGTTCATGACCGCCGTCTCTTCGTAACAGGCCGCGCATCCGGCGGCATTGCCGCCATTGAACGCGTCCTGCCAGCGTCTGCTGCCCGCGCGCACGGCGGACAGCAGCACGTCATGATGTTCTTCCACCATCGTGTTTATCTCCGTTTGCGGGTTCGGAGCCGTGTCGCAGCAGGATAGCGATTGTAGCCGTCAGACCGGGGCCGAGACAACGTCCAGCCATTCCCGGACACGGGTCTCCGGATCTTCGCTCATGACGATGTCGGTGACCACGGCGAGAGAATCCGCGCCGGCGGCGAGGACGTCGGGCGCCCGTTCGACCGTAATGCCGGCGATGGCGACGAGGGGACAGGAAATGAGGCCTTTCCATTCGGTGACGCGGGCGAGCCCTTGCGGCGCCCACTTCATCTTCTTGAGCTTGGTCTCGTAGACCGGGCCCAGCGCCACGTAGTCCGGCTCGGCCTTCAGGGCGATCTCCAGTTCCTCATGCGAGTGCGTCGAGATGCCGAGTTTCAGCCCGGCCGCCTTGATGGCGTCGAGGTCAGCCTCGGCAAGGTCCTCCTGGCCGAGATGAATGTAATCCGCGCCAAGCGCGATCGCCTCGCGCCAGTAATCGTTGACGATAAGCTGGCAATCGTGTTCGCGGCACAGAGCGAGCGACGCCTCGACCTGGCGTTCGATTTCCGCCTGTTCGGCGTCCTTCAGGCGAAGTTGCACGGTCTTGACGCCGAGCGGGACGAGCCGTTCCAGCCATCCGAGGTCCGGCAGCACCGGATAGAATGTGTGCAGCATGATGGGAAGCGTCCTAGGACGCGCCGTCGATCTTGAAGAACGGCGTTCCGGCGACCGGGGTCGACGGGCTTGCCATGTCGCGGGGTTCCATCAGCCCGGACTCGTAGGCCAGCCGTCCTGCGTCGATGGCCTGCGCGAAGGCCCGGCCCATCTTCACCGGATCGCCGGCCTTGGCGATCGCCGTGTTCAGCAGGATCGCGTCATATCCCATCTCCATCGCCCGTGCCGCGTGGGACGGCGCGCCGATGCCGGCGTCGACCACCAGCGGAATGTCGGGGAAGTAGGATCGCATTGTCCGCAGCGCCAACGGGTTGGCGAGACCCTGTCCGGACCCGATCGGCGCGCCCCAGGGCATGAGGACCTCACATCCGGCGGCCACGAGCTTCTCGGCGAGCACGAGGTCTTCCGTCATATAGGGGAACACCTTGAACCCGTCCTCATTGAGAATGCGCGCGGCCTCGACGAGGCCGAATATCTCCGGCTGCAGCGTGTCGTTGTTGGCAATGACCTCGAGCTTGATCCAGTCGGTCTCGAACAGCTCGCGTGCCATCTGCGCCGTGGTGACGGCTTCCTTGACGGTGTTGCAGCCGGCAGTGTTGGGCAGCACACACACGTCGAGCTGCTTGATGAGCTCCCAGAAGCCCTGTCCCGCCCGGGCCCGCGCGGCCTCGCGCCGCACCGAGACGGTCACGAGTTCGGAGCCCGACGCCTTCACGGCGTCGGCCAGAACCTGGGGTGAGGGGTAAAGGGCGGTCCCGATCAGAAGCCGGGAGCCGATTTCCGTTCCGTAAAACTCAAGCATTATCCACCTTGCCTTGGCGAGACGATTTCAACCGCGTCGTTTTCGGCGAGCCTGACCGCACCGCGCTGCGGCGCCGGCACGAAGTCGCCGTTGAGCGCCGTTGCCACCTTGGAGGTGCCGTGGCCGAGGGCCGCGCACAATTCCTCCAGGGTCGTGGCCTGCGTCTGTGTTGTCTCGCCGTTGACGATGATCTTCAACTGAATACCTCCGGGTGCGTCACACCCTCGTCGACAAACCGCGCCGTCAGCTCGGCGAGCGCCGGCGCGAGCAGGTAACCGTTTCTGTAGAGTCCGTTTACATGGATATGGTCGTTCCTGACAATAACCCGCGGTTGATTGTCGGGGAAAGCCGGCCGCGCGTCAGAACCGAATTCAAGGACTTCCGCCTCGCCGAACGCGGGATGCAGGGCATAGGCGGTCGAGAGCAACTCGAGCGCGGAGCGCACCGTGACGGGACCGGTTTCGTCGCTTTCGATCTGTGTGGCGCCGATCAGAAAGCGGTTCTCGCTCCACGGCACCACGTAGAGCGGAAAGCGCGGATGCAGCAGGCGCACCGGCCGGGACAGCGTGACTTCGGATGTCCGGATCACCGCGCGCTCGCCGCGCACCCCGCGCAGGTCTTTCAGCGTATCGCGCGCCGCCAGGCCCCGGCAGTCGATCACCCAGTCCGGGGTCCCGGAAACCTCCGGCGTCCCGAACCTGATCTCGGCGCCCGCATTTCTCGCCGCCTCGAGCAGGAAGGGAAGGGCATCGTGCGGTGTGACGTGTCCTTCCCGCGCGAAGTAAAGCCCCGTGTCGTAACGTCCGGCGAGGTCGGGTTCGAGTTCCGCGACGGTCTCGCCGTCGACGCGCTCATGGCCTTCGGTCATCCGCGCGAAGCGGTCGAGCTCGCGACGGTCGCGTGCCTGTGCCACCACGAGGCTGCCGTTGATATGGGACTGCGGATAGGCGTCCCGCCAGAGGTCGAGCGCGCGCAGTCCGAGATCGCGGTTCAGGGGTTCCGTGCCCTCTTCTTCGCAAAACGGCGACATCATGGCCCCGGCATAGCGGCTGCAGCTTTGCGCGAATGGTTCGTCCGAGCGCTCCGTGAGCGTGACCTGATGTCCCGCCTTTGCCAGCATCAATGCGTGCCACAGGCCGCAAATGCCCGCGCCGCGAACAGTGATCTTTCTCTGGGGCAAGGGCCGTCTACTCCGGGGTGGGGTGGGGGTGCATTTAATTGAATTATAGCCGAGGGGCGACTAGTCGCCCAGTGCGACACCTTCACGCCGCGGGCCCGAGCCGCCGCCGAGACCGGCCCTTATCCACCTCGATCAGGTGCAGGCCGCTGGTCATGGGCGAGACGCTGATCTCGTGGCCGCGCGCCGGCGCAACGGGTCCAGCGACTGTGAACCGCTTCACAGACGCGTGCACCACGTCCCGGCAGGTTCTGAAGAACGCGAACACCATACGCAAAACCATAGAGGATTGCGGGTGGGAGGCTAGGGGTGCCCGTGTTCAGTATTTCCGCAGGGTCTACCGCTTCCGTGGGGCGCATTTTTGGGGAAGAATGTCCTGCAAAAGATCGTTCAGACACAATCAAGTCATAGAAAGACTGATGAAAGAAGGCGTATTTCTATGACAAATAAGTTTGATTGATGGGATCGATAATCAGGTCACTGATTGTTTTATTGTGGACTATATCGCAGATATTTGTTGAAATAAGAAATTAAGAATAATTCCGCAGTCAATGCGGACAGAATTGATTGGAACAACAAACGTTGGGGGGCGTTATGTTGCGTTTTCGTTCGGTCAATTGTTCATGCATTAATTGGCTTCTGAAGATCGTCGCCATTTCAATGGTGATTGTTATCGCTGGCTGCGTGAAGCCGCGAAAGTTTCCACGGTATTTGACGGTCGCTGAGGTTATCGACAATCTTAGATGCGAGCTATACATGGCCGTTGTCGAAAATCGAGGAACTAGTAGCTGGTTGCTCAACTACTCGGCGCTGCTCGATGTCGAATTGGAGGTGTTCAGAGAAGGTGGCTTGCGGGCTGATGCCAGTTATGTTGTTCCCCATCTTGGCGGTCTGGCTACAATCAATCTGATCGCTGGAATAAAAAAGTCATCAAAGGCCAGAGTCGCGTTTGATTTCTTGGCGGGGAATAATCTTGGCGAGTATATTGGAATGAAGTACGTAGGGGGGCAGTGGGTAATCAATCAAGCCGTAAGCCCAGCTTATTGCGGTATTTTGCCTTTACACAGGAATGGACGTTATATTGCGGGCGAAACGGGCCTTCGGCTTTGGCTTGGCAAGCTCATCGAGGGTATAGATGAGACCGGTATTGAAATCGAGAATGCAACAGATGGGTTCAGCTATTTTGTAGAATTTATCGTAACAGGTGATGGCAACATCATTCCCAAGATCGACCGGACAAGAACAAACGGCCACAGGTTTTTTGGCAATATAAATGCATCACGACAGCGAAGAGATACTCACAAACTAACAATCGTTTTCAAAAAGGTCTTTCCGCCGAGTACTGCGGACACGGAACTAAAGGCACTTAGGCGCATAGAAATACTCCTTGGTGGAACTCCGCCAGAGCGAAGTGCTATCCCCGGACAGCCCGGTGCGCCTGGAAGACCCGCAGTGCCAGCATTGCCGCCAATACGAGATTCGATTAAGCGAAGCCTGAATCAGGAGCTAGATCGTGCGTTTAATCGTGACAGCAGGTGACAGACAAGTCCATGTCCATTTGTGTCAGTAAACTGGATCACTGGTCTATGACGCGATATTGTCCGCAACGCTTCGGGTCGAACAAACGTAAATTTTGACACTTCCGCATACATCTGGACAGTATAGGCATTGCTCGTTTGCCTCTGGCATACTTGTCTTGGGCGAAAACCCGACGAGTTCAATTTCTAGGGTCAGAAGCTATCAATTCGAGCTAACAAAGTGCCTAAGTTTGTAGCCTCGACACTGCTTTCGTTAGCATTTGCGATTTTGCAGATGGCTCAGGCAGCCAGCGGGGAAGTTTGTGAAGAAATCAGAGAAAAAACGCGTGAAAAAAACGTTGCCATCGCTGAGTGTGCGTCTGCTGTCAAACGATCTGAAATGCGATCGAGAGAGATAAAAGAGACGTCTTATTTGAAGAAGGCAAATCGTTCAAAATCGATAGAATCAAGTATAAGGACAAGATCCAATCGCCGGGCCTATATGGTAAAAAGACCATCTTCTTTGCGGAATAGGCTTCCGGGATCCGTAAGAAAAAATAGTGAGCATCTCAGGCGAGTTCTCAGAGATCGGCTCAATTTGGAATTTCGAAGACGCTAGAGAACGTCTTAGTGGCCTTGTATGCTTTCTGTCCGGATCGGTTCGAATTTGAACGATGTGACCCGTCGATATTGGATTCTGTGGTCTCATCTCAGGAGCTTCGGCAATATCTCGTTTACGCGCAGCCTCGACGCTATATGCGAGCGAGCGTTCGTATCCCGAGTTCCTGCCCTCCCGAGGCGCTGCATGAATTGAAGCGCGCAAGTCAAATCGCCTGAGCGAATATGATGATTGGCTCTGGACACGCTCCCCCAAGTCTCTCCGTCCCTCGTCACACCACCTTCCGCACTTCCTCCAGGAAGTTGGCGACCTCGCCGCGCAGCAGCGTTCCCTTTTCCGCCAGTTCCGAGGATGCGCTGTGGACCTGGGTCGCCGCGCCGCCGGTCTCGGTCACGGCGGAGCTGATCGTGGCGATGTTGGCGCTGACTTCGGTCGTGCCCGTCGAGGCCTGATCGATGTTGCGCGCGATCTCGGATGTGGCCGCGCTCTGCTCTTCCACCGCCGCCGCGATCACCGTCGAGATCTCGTTGATCTTCGCGATGGTCTTGCTGATGCTCTCCATCGACGAGACCGCCTTGCCGCTTGCCGACTGAATCTGCGAGATCTGCGAGCTGATCTCCTCGGTGGCCTTGGTGGTCTGCGAGGCGAGTTCCTTCACCTCCGAGGCAACGACGGCGAAGCCCTTGCCGGCCTCTCCGGCGCGGGCGGCCTCAATGGTCGCATTGAGCGCGAGAAGATTGGTCTGATCGGCAATGTCCGTGATCAGCGCGACGACTTCGCCGATCTTGTCGGAAACGTCGGACAGGCTGCCGATATCGTCGTTGATCTTGGTGACCTCGTTCACCGCCTCGGTGGCGATCTGCGAGGACTGGGTCACCTGCTGATTGATCTCGGAAACCGAGTTGGTCATTTCCTCCGTGGCCGCGGCGACCGAGCTGACATTGGCTGATGCTTCTTCCGCCGCGGCGGCGACGGAGCTCGCCTGTTCGCTGGCCGAGGTACTCGTTGCCGTCATCGTTTTCGCGGACGCCTCCAGTTCGGTCGCGGCGGACGCGACCGACTCGACCACCTCCTGCATTTCGGCCTCGAACTGATCGATGACCATCCTGAAGCCGTTGACGCGGTCCTCCATGGACTGCATCGCGTTGTTGACGGTGCGGCTCGCCTCGCCGAAGGCACCCGTCATGCCCCTTTCGGAGATACGGCGGAAATACTTGTTGGCCGCGACGTATTCGAGCGATGCGCGGGATTCCCGCACATAGGCGTCGGTCCGGTCGATCAGCCGGTTGATGGCGTGCAGCAGACGGGCTGCGTCGCCTTTTTCGGTGATATTGATGACGCGCGCCTCGAAGTCGCCATCGGCAACGGCTTCGCACACGGTCACGGCTTTCGAAATTGCAGATTTCTCGTCGTTGGAAAACATGGGAACCCGACCTTTCTCGCAACGGGCAAACAGATACGCAGTGGCTTGCGCTAGAGCGTCGCAATGAACTCGTCGTACGGCTTGTTGTTCTTTGTCAGCAGATCGCCGACCAGGCCGGAGGAGGCGGAGAGGCCGTCCTTTCGGTTGGCGTGCCGCTGCTCTTCGTCGAGGAGATCCTTGTAGAGGGGAATGATCGTGTTCTCGATGATCTTGCGGTCGGGCACGCGGCGGTTGGAGTGGTAACCGACGATAGTGCCGGCGCCGTCCCGGCTCGGCGTCACGTGGGCCTGAACCCAGTAGTGGTCGCCGTTCTTTGCCCGGTTGACGACATAGGCGAAGATCTCCTGGCCGTCCTGGATCGTGTCCCACAGGAGCTTGAAGATGCACCGCGGCATGTCCGGGTGACGGATCATGCTGTGCGGTTGCCCGAGGCACTCCTGCTCCGTGTATCCGGCGATGTTCAGAAAGACGTCGTTGCAGTAGGTGATGTGTCCCTTGAGATCGGTCTTGCTGACGATGATCTCATCGTCATCGAAAAACCGTTCCACACCCGTCACCGTCAGGTCTCGCGCCATGGCCAATCTCCACCTTCAGCTCGTCCGTTGCACCAATCGCAAGCCGCACCGGCATTTGGCGGGCCGAATCGGTTGCATCTATAGCTAAACACACCTTATGCGTGCACTGGTTAACAAGCTGTCGCATCGGGGAGGGAGTGCGCGCCGCCGACGCGGCACATTGGCCTCACACACCTTTTATCCGCCGTTGTTTGCGCGCCTGCGATGTGCGCCGTAGTGTGCCGGTTCGGGAACTCTCGTAAATCGCCGGACGCTCACGCCCATGATGTATCCTCTGCGCCATGTCCTCGCTGTCATGCTCATTCTCGTTGTCGGCCTGCCCGAGGCGCTTGCCGTGAGCTCGGGAGAGAAAGAGGGCCGGGAGCCGAACAGGCTGCTCAGTGAGGCATCGCCTTATCTGCGCCAGCACGCCTACAACCCCATTGACTGGTACCCGTGGGGCGAGGAGGCGTTCCGGAAGGCGCGCGAGGAAAACAAGCCGATATTCCTGTCGGTCGGTTACTCCACGTGTCACTGGTGCCACGTGATGGAGCGTGAGAGTTTCCAGGACGAGAAGATCGCCGAGATCCTCAATTCAAGCTTCGTGTCGATCAAGGTCGACCGGGAGCGGCGTCCGGACGTCGACGAAACCTACATGCTGGCGACCCAGCTCATAACGGGGCGCGGCGGCTGGCCGAACACGGTGTTCATGACACCCGAGCTCAAGCCGTTCTACGGCGGCACCTATTTCCCGCCGGACGATTTCAAGGCACTGCTCATTCAGGCATCCGGGCTTTGGACGCGGCAACAGCGCGAGCTGGAGAACGACGCGCACGGCGTGGCCGAACGGATCAACACCATCATGACACGCCGCGTGGAGGCGGCGGAGATCACCCCGGACGTTCTTGCCAAGGCGGCCGACGCCATCATGGCGGAGTACGATCTGGTCTATGGCGGGTTCGGCGATGCGCCGAAGTTCCCCCAGGAGCCTGTCCTCCTGTTCCTGCTCCGCAAGGCAGAAAAGGACGGACGGAACGATCTCCTCGATGCGGCGGCCTATACGCTGGAATCGATTCTCAACGGCGGCATACAGGACCAGGCGGGCGGCGGCTTTCACCGTTACTCGGTCGATCCGAGATGGCTGGTGCCGCATTTCGAGAAAATGCTTTACAATCAGGCGCTTCTCACAAAAGCACTGGTGCGCGCCTACCGTTTGACAGGCAACGAACGGTTTGCCGCCGCGATCCGCCGGACGCTCGACTACGTGCTCGCCGACATGACGGCGCCGGATGGCGGGTTCTATTCCGCGCGCGATGCGGACAGCGGCGAGGAGGAAGGCACGTTCTACGTCTGGAACAACGAGCAACTGGAACAGGCGCTGTCCGCGGACGACGCAGCTTTCGCCGAGACGGTCTTCGGTGTGACGCTTGAAGGAAACTTCGAGGGCGGTGCGACGGTCCTGCACTTCGCCAAGCCGCCGGATAAGCTCGCCAAGCAATTGGGGATGAACCGGGCCGAGTTCGATGCGCGCGTCGATGACATCCGGGACAAACTCGCCAAGGCGCGCGCCAGCCGCGAGGCGCCGCTCCGCGATGAAAAGGTCGTCACGTCGTGGAACGGCATGATGATCATGGCGTTCGCGGAAGCCGCCGCGGAGCTTGATGAGCCCCGCTACCGGGATGCAGCGGTCAAGGCGGGAGCCTTCATGTGGGAGAGACTGCGTGTCGACGGCGAACTGAAGCGTACCTACTTTGAAGGCAAGGCGGAATTGCAAGGGCAGCAGGAAGACCACGCCTTCGGTGCCCTCGGATTCATCGCGCTGCACGATCTGACCGGAGACAAGACCTGGCTTTCGCACGCGGAGACCCTGATTGCCGAGATGGTGAAGAAGTTCCGCGACGAGGAGGCGGGGGACTATTTCATGACCGCCTCGGCCAACACCTTCTCCAAGGTGAAAGCGCGCAGCGACGCGGGTACGCCGTCCGGTAACGGCGCCGCTCTGGAGGCGTTCGCAAAGCTTGCCCAGCGCACCTCGAGCCCTGACCACCGGATCAACGGCGAGGCGCTCCTCGCGGCAGTCTCCGGCATTGCCGTCAGGTCGCCGCAGGGCAACGCCTACTCCCTGCTGGCCGCGGACGAACTGCTGCGCGGCGGTGCCGGACCGCGTCAGTTCCTTTCAAAGGGCGTCATCGACGTGCGCGCCGTGTACGATTCGGCGACGCGCGAGGTTTCGGTGAAGGTCAAGCTGGCGGATGGGTGGCATATCAATTCCAACACGCCGCTGGAGGACTTCTTCGTTCCGACCGAGCTCTCGGTCGACGGGACAGATGACGCGAAGATCGTGTACCCTGCGCATGAGACGCAAAAGCTCGGATTCCATGACAAGGATCTCGCCCTTTACGAGGGCGATGTCGAGCTGAAGGCGGGCCTCGCAAAGATGCCGGAGAAAGCGGTGACGGTGAAGCTTCAGATTCAGGCCTGTTCCGACAAGGTTTGTCTGGAGCCGGAGACAGCCCTGTTGCGGGTTCCGGTGCACGGAAAGCCCGCCGGCTGACCGTCCTTGTGCTTTCGCCCTGACATTGTCGTCTGATTGACGCTACCCTCCTGTCCGATTTGGTCGAAGAGGCTCTATTGTAGGGAGGAATTCATGCGTGTCTTCGCCTGTGCAGTTCTTGTCGTGTTGATGTTCGCGGGGCCTGTATCGGCCCTCTCGCCCCATCATGACTACAAGCGAGTCGAGAAAGTCTTCGCCGGCAACAAAACGGCCGTCGGCGAGACGATCCGCTATCCCAACGGGGAGCCCGTCGACATCCGGTCGTTCATCGTAACGCTCAGACCCGGCGAGACGACCGGATGGCACAAGCATGGCGTACCGACGTTCGGCTACATCCTTTCGGGGCAGGCAACCGTCGATTACGGCGAGAAGGGCAAGCGAACCTACAAGGCGGGCGAGGGCTTCGTCGACGCGATGAACTGGTGGCACAACGGCATGAACGAAGGAGATGAACCGGTGCGGATCCTGGTCGTCTTCATGGGGGCGAAAGGTGCCGAGGCCGTGATCCACAAACCAAAGGCCCGGTGAGTGCGCCGAATTGATCGAAAACGCTCTAGCTCTTTTCGCCCGCCGTCGTCTTCCGGCCTTTTGAAGCCTCGTCGGATTCCGTCTTTCCGGGCAACGGTTTCCCGGAGACACCCGTCGGCAGGGCTTCGAGGGGCATGTCTTCCGTCTTGGATGTGTCTGCTCCCGGCTTGAAGACCGAGAGCCAGAAATCGTGCATCGCCAGGGCGACGATCAAGGTGGTGACGACGATGAGATCGGGCTCGGCGACGAATCCGATGACCACGCCGAGGAACGCGACGAGCCCCGCCATGGCGACAAGGACGAGAATTTTATCGAGCATCAGCCTGTTCCTGCTTTCTCATCATTGCCATCTTCGTCCGCGGCGAGGTGTCGGGTCAACCAGTTGGCGTTGCGCAACAGCCTGGCATCATCAAAGCGCGGGCCGACGAGTTGCACGCCGAAAGGCAGCCCGTCCGCCTCGAGCAGCGGTACTGTCACGCACGGCACGCCAAGATAGGTCCAAAGCGCGTTGAAGATCGGATTGCCGGTGGTCTCAAGGCCCTTCGGCGCCGGTCCGGGCGATGCCGGCGTCAAAATCGCGTCGTAGCGCTCGAACACCTCTTCCAGCCCCGCATACAGTGCCTCGCGCACGTCCAGCGCGGTGTTGTAGTCCACTGCCGAAATGTCCTTTCCTTCGACGATGCGTTCCGCGAGGCGCTTGCTGATCGCGCCGGGAGCCTTGGCCAGAATGGGTCCGTAGAACTTGGCAACGTCGGCTGTCTGGATGAGCTTTTGCATGGTGAGCCCGGCATCGAACGCCGATGGCAGATCCACCGCGTCACATTGCTCACCCAATGCCTCCGCCAGTTCGGAGAACGCGTCCTTCGTGACCTCTTCCGCAAACTCGTTCCAGGGCGGTGACTTGACGAAAGCGAACACCGGATCGACGGGTGGCTCCTGAAGCGCGACTTCGCGCAAGCGCGTGCGGCTGCGCGGACGCATCCACGTGTCGCGCGGGTCGTACGCGGTCAGACAATCGGCGATCAGTGCGGTGTCCTCAAGTGTCCGGCCGAAGACCCCGATGGTGTCGAGCGGCGGCGCCTGCATCAGAACGCCGGTCCTTGAAATCAGGCCATGCGTCGGCTTGAAACCGTATACGCCGCAGAACGAAGCCGGACGAATGACCGAACCTCCGGTTTGCGTGCCCACCGCCACCGGCACCATATGGTCCGCGACGGCCGCCGCCGAGCCGCTCGACGACCCGCCCGGCGTATGCTCCGGATTCCTGGGGTGGCGGGTGCGGTTCGGGTGAAACACCGCCAGCTCGGTGGTTACCGTCTTGCCGAGAATGATGGCCCCGGCATCGCGCAACGCGCTCACCAGCACCGCATCGTCTCCCGGCTGCCGCCCGGCATGTGCCGGCGTGCCGTTCTCGGTCGGAAAGTCGCTGGTGTCGATAATGTCCTTGATGCCCACCGGTACGCCGTGGAGCGGACCGGTGGCAGGATCTTGCGCGCGCCGCTCGTCCGCAGCCCGTGCCTGCTCGAGCGCATAGGCCGGATCGAGGTGTTCCCAGGCCATAACCGTGTCGTCGCGCTCGGCGATGCGGGCAAGGCAGGCTTCCACGAGCATAACGGACGTGATCTCGCCTTTTTCAATGCGCGCCGCCGCATCCGCTGCGGTCAATTCGGTCAAAAAGCGAATCTGTTCCGGTTCCATTGCGTCTGCTCGCAGTGCGCTAGCGTCCATAGATCGCCTCCGGCAACCACAGCGCAATGCCCGGGAACGTATACAGCAGTACCATGGACAGGAAGATCATCGACAAGAACGGCAAGACCCCCTTGAAGATGTCCATCAACTGAACATGCGGGGGCGCCACCCCCTTGAGATAGTATGCCGCCATCGCCATGGGCGGTGTCAGGAACGATGTCTGGAGATTGAGCGCAACAAGGATGCCGAAGAACAGCGGATCGACGCCGAAATGCGGCAGCATGGGCAGGAAGATCGGAACGAAGATGATGATAATTTCCGACCACTCGAGCGGCCAGCCGAGGAGAAAGATGATGAATTGCGCCAGGATCAGGAACATCACGGGGGAAAGATCGAGCGACAGAACGAAATGCTCGATCAGCTTCTCTCCGCCGAGATAGGAGAACACGGACGAAAACGTCCATGAGCCGACGAATAGCCAGCACACCATCGCCGACGTGCGCACCGTCAGATAGATCGATTCCCGCAGGCGCTCCTGGTCATTGACCCTCCACGCCGTATAGGCGGCGAGCCCGAGAAACAGCCCGATCTCGAAGGCGAGGGGGTTGAACTCGTGATCGGCGAAGCGGGCGTTGAGGCCGAGCACCGTGAACATCAGGGTGTAGACCAAGGCACCGATCAGGCCGAAAACCGCGCCCTTTCCGGCGAAGGCATAGACGCGTTGCAGCGCGCGCGCATTCGGCCACAGCCAGGCGGAAAATGCGGACGCGCCGGCGGTGCGCCAGAAGTAAAACGCGATCGTCGCAATCAGAGCAATGAACACGACGGGGCCAGCACCGGTCTCGTCGATGTCCGGGATGGCAAGGCCGGTTGAGACATTGATCAGCCCCTTCACGATCGTGAAGAGAACAGCGACAGCCGCGGCAGAGAACCCGGCCGAGCCGATCATGATCACGTAACCGAGCAGTTCACGCTGCAGGGCCGGGGCGCTCCGGCTGAGCACCGTGAACAGTGCCACCAGTCCAAGGCCAATGCCGGGGATGATCAGGAAGCCGGGCTCTTCGGGCAGCTTGTAGCCGAAGAACACTTCGGACGACTTGTGAATGGCAATGTAGAGCGCCGTAATGACGAGGGTGGCGATACCTCCCTGTCCGAGCGCGAAGAGCCAGCCCTCATAGGGGTTCTCCGGTGCGTCGGTCCATTCGGGTTTGACGGTGCCTTGCGCCATGCCGCCGAGGCGGTAGCTGATCGCCAGGACCATACCGCCCAGTGCGCCCATGGACGCAGCTTCGGAAGGCGTCGCCAGACCCATGAGAATGGCGCCGAGAACGGAGAATATCAGGAAGGCAAGCGGGAAGAACGAGGTCGCCATCATGATCGCGACCTCCTTGCCGGTGACATCCGGAATATCTTCCGCACGGGGTTTCGGTGCGATCGCCGGGTTCATCAACGCCCGGCCCATCACATAGACGATGTAGAGGCCGGCGAGCATGAAGCCGGGAAAGATGGCGCCTGCGTACAGCTTCACCACCGACACGTTGGAAGTCGCCGAATAGACGATCAGCATAATGCTCGGTGGGATCAGAATGCCGAGGCAGCCGCCGGCGCAGATCACGCCTGATGCGAAGCTCGTGTCGTACCGCGCTTTCAGCATGGCGGGAAACGCCAGCAGTCCCATCAGTGTCACGACGGCACCGATGATGCCTGTCGCGGTCGCGAACATGGCGCATGTCGCCAGCGCCGCGATCGCCATGGAACCGGGCATGCGCCTGGTCGCGATATAAAGCGTGTAGAACAGCCGATCGACGATGTTGGCCCGCTCGACGATGTACCCCATGAACAGGAACAGCGGCACCGCGGTCAGGACGTCATTGGCCATGACCGAGTAGGTCTGATTGACCAGAAGATCGAAGATGCGGTTGTTCAACAGGGCATCGAGCGTTTCGCCAAGCCCGTCGGCCTTCAGCAGCCCCATGCGTTCGGGATCCCAATAGGCGTAGTAGCCGAACATGACCCCCATGGCGACGAGGGTGAAGCAGATCGGAAAGCCCAGGAGGATCGTGAGAATGAAGATGCCGAGCATAAAGACGGCGACTTGAGGATCGGTCATTTGCCCTTCCTCCCGCTCGTCAGCCCGAATTCTTCTTCGGTGACGGCCTCGTCCTCCGCCTGGTGCAGAAGCATCGTTTCCATCTCCTCGACGTCTTCCAGATGCGCCGGCCACTCGCCGGTCCGCATGCAGATGATGCAGCGGCACACCTGTGCGATACCCTGAATGAAGCAGAGCGCACCGGCCACCGGAATGATCATCTTGAACTGGAAGATCGGCACGTTGGCCGGGCTCATCACGCTGACTTCCTTGTAAAACCAGGACTCGCCGGCGTAGTCCCAGCCCGCAAAAACGAGGGCCAGAATTCCAGGAAAATAGAAGATGAAATAAAGAACGAACTCGACACGTGCCTGGGTGCGCGGTTTCCACAACCGGTAGACGACGTCGCCGCGCACATGGCCGTCGCGGGACAGGGTGTAGGCCCCGGCCATCATGAACAGGGTCCCGTACATCATGTAGCTGAAGTCAAACGCCCAGGACGTCGGGTCGCGAAGCAGGTAGCGGACGAACACCTCGTACGCCATGCCGAAGGTCATGATCATGATGCACCAGGAGAAGGCCTTGCCGACCCAGGACGTAATCTGATCGATGAAATGTATTAAATTGACCAAGTTTTCCCCCAAAAAGCCCGCGTGCCAACTTGTAAACGCGGAAGGGACGGCACCGCGAGGCGCCGTCCCGATAGTCGCAGAAATCCCGGTCGACTAGAAGTCGATTTCGCCCGGGAAGTAGTGCTTGTACGCGAGTTTGTAGTCCGCCGCGTTGTTGATGTCGTAGTAGGCGACCCGCTGCGACCAGGCCTTCTGGCTTTCGACGACCTTCTTGAAGAAGGGATCCTGGTTCAGCTTCGCGAGCACCTTGTCCCACGACGCCAGTTGAGCCTGCATGACGGCCTCAGGCGTGCGGTGCACCTTGACGCCGTCCTTGTTGAGCAGCGTTTGCAGGTCCTTCGAATAGCTGTCCATCGCCATGCCGTAGTTGGCCGTGTTCGCGGCCTCGGCGGCATACTCCAGGATCTTCTTCTGCTCGTTCGGCAGGGAGTTGTACTTGTCCTGGTTGAAGGTGATCTCGAAGAACTCGGCGGCCTGATGGTACGAACCCATCATGTAGTGCTTGCGCACGTCCTGGGCGCCGAACTGGCGGTCCGACGTCGGATTGTTGAATTCGAACGCCTCGATGACACCGCGCTCCAGCGCCGGAACGATCTCGCCGCCCGGAAGCTGCGTCACCTTCACGCCCATGCCCTGCATGATGTCCGTTGCCAGGCCGACCGTGCGGTATTTGAGGCCCTTCATCTGATCGACAGACTTGATTTCCTCCTGGAACCAGCCGAGCGGCTGCGTCGGCATCGGCATGCAGAAGAAGCCGACGAGATTCAGTTTCAGGATATCCTGAACCAGCTCGCGATAGAGCTCCTTGCCGCCGCCATAGTGAATCCAGGCGAGGATCTGCGAGGCATTTGCGCCGAAAACCGGCCCGGTGCCGAACAGGGACGCGGCCTTGTTCTTGCCGTACCAGTACGCGGTGACGGTGTGCGCACCGTCGAGAACGCCCTTGTGGGCGGCGTCCTGAACCTGGAACGCCTTGACGACCGCGCCTGCCGGCAGAAGGTCGATCTTCAGCCGGCCACCCGACATGCCTTCGACGCGATCGGCATACTGCTTCGCCATATCCTGGAAGATCGCCTTCGCACCCCACGAGCTCTGCATTTTCAGCGTCGTGGTCTGTGCTCTGGAAACCTGCGGAAATGCCACCGTCGCGGCTGCGGCGCCCGTCGCGACGGCGCTTCCCTTGAGGAATCTCCGGCGCGACACTTTGCTCGCTTTAGCTTTCTTCATCTATTTCCTCCCATTTCACACAAAACGAACTCCACTGCGCGGTCCGGGAGACAGTTCCCGGGCGCAGGAGCGAAAGACAAAGGCCAAACCATTATATCCCCGTCGCAATGCGAGGTTAGCTTGTGCACAATGGCCACATGCTATGTCATCCTATCCTGCCTACCCGCGCAACTAAAATGTTCGATAGCTTTGGGAACATCACTTTATAGCGATTTTGGTGTCTGAACGGCAGGGTCAGCGCCCACCGTAAGTTCCGGCAATACCGAGCATATTGCGCGGCCGCGGCAAGCCGATCCGCAACGCCCGGGCCGGACGGGCCGAGGGATTCGCCGGGGTGCCGTTGTGACCCGCATATGCCGGCAAATTCTGTGGCCAAAATCCCACACTTCGTTCACAAAGTCTCAATTTCGCAAGCCTAAAGTCGCATTGTGATTGGCAGGCTCTTGAACAGCCAGCGGGGCCTCTCCAATATTCGTTAAGAGAGAGTTTTGCCTCCACAGCGTGTCGAGCGGCGCCGACAGCCACCGGCACGCGTTTTTGTCCGAAGTCCAGCGGACAGAGAACCGTGTGAGCGAGGAAATTTGACCATGGCAATGCGATCCGCGACTGGGGCTGCATTGGCTGTTCTGTCCGGTGCACTCCTGTTGGGCGCATCACAGAGCGGCCACGCTAAGGAAATCGTCGCGCTGGAATCCGCAAAATACCCGATCGGATCAATCGTCATCGATACCGCCGGACGCCGGCTCTATTACAGCCTCGGCAACGGTCAGGCGATCAGGTACAGGGTTGCGGTTGGAAAGCCGCGGTTCCAGTGGTTCGGGAAGACCTTCGTCGAGAAGAAGAAAAAGGACCCGGGGTGGTATCCGACCTTGCGCATGCGCCGCGCCGGAGCGCCGCGCTACGTGCCGCCGGGACCGCGCAACCCGCTCGGCGTCAGGGCGATTTACCTGGGATGGTCCGAGTACCGCATCCACGGCACCAATGCGCCGTCATCGATCGGACGCGCCGCTTCCAGCGGATGCATCAGGATGCTGAACGAGGACGTGAAGGACTTGTACGAGCGGGTTCACATCGGGGCGCCTGTATACGTCATCCGCAAGATGGAAAGTGTCAGAGTCGAAAGATCAGATGGGGTGTGACATGAAAAAGACGGGAATTCTCAAATTTGGCCTGTTTGCGCTGGCGGTGGCCGGCATGGTCACCGCCATGGCGCCGCAAAAGGCCGCGGCACAGGGCATTTTTTCATCAATTTTCAGCGGCGGCGGTGGCGGCTGGCAGAGCGGACGCCAGGTGGTTCCGTTCACGACGCGTTATGGTGTGCGCGTCATTGTCGTCAGCCTCGGTGACCGGCGCCTCTACTACGTGCACAAGAAGGGGGCTGCGATCAGCTACCCGATCGGCGTGCCGACCGGCCGGGCCATGTGGACCGGCGTTCAGCGCGTGAGCCAGAAGCGCGTCAATCCGCCGTGGACACCGACCGCGCAGATGCGCCGGGAAAACCCGAAACTTCCCGCGCATGTGAGAGGCGGCGACCCACGCAACCCGCTCGGCGTGCGCGCCCTCTATCTCGGCAGCACGCTGTACCGCATCCACGGGACCGATGCCCCATGGACGGTGGGCCGGAACGTCTCGCGCGGCTGCATCCGGCTGTACAACAGCGACATCATCGACCTCTACAACCGGACACGGGTCGGTACCAAGGTGATCGTCACGAACAGACGCGTCAGGGGCTGACACACCGCGCCGGATCAGATCTTTCGATTTGTGGACCGGGCAATTTCTGTGAGGAATTGCCCGGTTTTTTCTGCGTCGGCAGGAAATTTACGCTAAGGATTCTTTGACAGAATGATGCCGTGATTGGGTGGCACAACTACGTCGTCCTTTGCGGGCCAAAAACAAGAAGAAGCCCGCGAACGCACACATTGTTGACGGAACCGCGATGAAAAAGATTCTCGGACTTGCCGCTGCGGCGCTGGTGATCTGTGCGACGCCCTTTGCTGCGCATGCCCATCCCCATGTCTGGGTCTCGACGAAAACAGAAGTTGTTCATGATGCGCAGGGCCGCATCGCCGGATTTCGGCATCACTGGACATTCGACGAGGTCTTCAGCACCTACGCGGCACAGGGCATGGACAAGAACGGCGACGGCAAATTCGACCGTGCCGAGCTCGCGGCACTGGCCAAGGTCAACATCACGTCGCTGTCCGAGTTCGATTTCTTCACCTTCGCCAAGGTCGGTGAAGCGTCGGTGCCGATGAACGAACCTTTGGACGGGTATTACCTTTCGCATGAGAACGGTCAGTTGACGTTGCATTTCACCCTGCCGCTCAAGACGCCGCTCGATGCGCGCAAAGGCGGGTTCAGCTTTTCGATCTACGATCCCACCTATTTCGTGGCGTTCTCGCACGCCGAGAAGGCGCCGGTGACGCTTGCAAGCAACGCGCCGCGCGGTTGCGCCGCTTCCATCGAGCAGCCCAAGCCGTTTTCCGCGCAAGAGACCAGTCTGAGCGATCTCAGCGAGGCCTTCTTCAATGAGCTGGGAGCGGACAGCGACTTCGGCGCGCAGTTCGCCCCGGACGTGCTGATCTCCTGCAAGACAGGCTGACGTAACCGATGCGGCTCGTTCGCACGCTTCTGTTCGGCCTCGCGCTTGCGCTCATCTCCGCCGCGTCGATTGAAGCCCAGACATCGCCCTTTGGCGTGCCTGAGCCTGGAACGTCGCAATCAGGCGACACGGTGCAGGCGCCGCGTGATCCACGCGCCCAGAATTCCGGATTTCTGGAGCGCGCATGGATGGCCATACTCGCCGTCCAGCGCGACATGCACCGCCAGCTCGCCGGGGCCGTCAAGAAACTCAAGAGCGACGGCGGTTTGGCCGCGGCATGGTTGCTGGCAAGCCTGAGCTTCATCTATGGCGTTGTACACGCGGTCGGGCCGGGGCACGGCAAGGCCGTGATCTCGTCCTATGTGCTCGCCAACGAACGCACCGTCCGCCGTGGAATCCTGTTGTGCTTCCTCGCCGCCATTGTTCAGGCCTTCTCCGCAATCTGCGTTGTCGTCATTCTGGCGATCATGATGAATGCCGCGGGCCTGACGATCAGAGCGACGGAAGGATATCTCGAAACTGCCAGCTATGCGCTGATCGCAATGGTCGGGTTATGGCTCGTTGTGACGCAGCTACGCCGATTCTCTGCCGGCAATGGCGCGCACAGTCACGAACACGGTCATAGCCACGATCATGGTCATGACCACGACCACGGGCATAAACACGACCACGGGCACGGCCACTCCCATGCCCACTGTGATTCCTGCGGACATTCCCACATGCCGGATCCCCAGGACCTGGAAGGCAAGCTCTCCTGGCGGAAGGCCGCGGCGATCGTGTTCGCCGTGGGCATACGCCCGTGCAGCGGTGCGGTTATCGTGCTGATCTTCGCACTCGCCAACGGTCTGTTCTTTGCCGGCGTTGCCGCGACCTTCGCCATGGCGCTCGGTACGGCGATCACCGTATCTGTGCTGGCCGTGCTCGCTGTCGGATCCAAGCAGCTCGCGCTGCGCATTGCCGGTGACAGTGGCAACTGGTCGGGATGGATCCTGAACTCGGCGGCGCTCGGCGGCTCTGTTCTGGTGCTGATGCTTGGCGTGACGCTGTTTATCGGCTCGTTGGGGCCGGCCCGCCCGTTCTAGTCCCGGATCGCATCAAGCGGGAATGCGTCGGGCCTCACAAAGTACGGGTTCGCTCAGGTCGAGCGGCTTGCCTGCCGCCTGGCGCTCCGCCTCAGGCAATACGTCCAGGCTCGGCCACACGCCGCTGGACAAGGTTTCCGCATACTCCGTGCACACACCCGCCTCGATCATTTTCGATTGCGTACGCGCGTGATCGTATTCGAGCGCGTGGTGCTCGATGCGGATGCCTTGCCCCTCCGGGTGCAGAACGCTGAACCAGACACGCGGCGTTCCATCGTTGGCAGGGAGCCCAAGCGAACCGGAATTGTGCCATATGCGGGAGCCCGCGCGGCGCGTAAAGGGAATGCCGGAATGGCCGGCAATGACGATATCCGCGTCCGCGTAGGCGAACTCGGCGTCGAAAACGTCATCCGGCTGGGAAGCGAATACGAACCGGTTGATCTCCTGAACGCTCCCATGGACGGCGCGCAGGCGGGCGCCTGCCAGCTCGAAGGTCAGGTGGTGCGGCAGCAGGCCCATCCATCGGCGCAACTCCGGTCCCGTGTGGGCATCCGCGTAGGAGAACCACTCGGCTGCGAGCTTGTCGCAAAGGGAGTCCTCGTTGAACCCGCATCCGCAATCGGGCAGAGACGCGGCCAGGCTTTCCTCGACATTTCCCTGTATGGCGTGGGCTCCGCTTCTGCGCAGGAGCTCCGCTGCAGCCGCCGCATCCGCGCAATAGGCGATCACGTCGCCGGTGTGGATGATGTGGTCGTTCGCGATGCCCAGACGCGCAGCGGCGTCGAAGAGGGCTTCCAGCGCTTCGAGATTGGAGTACGCCCCGCCGCACACAAGGAGCGGTGTGTCGAACCGTCCGAGATCGCGGGTTCGGCAGCGAATATGATCCTCGGAATTGCGTACGTCCATGAGTGCTGGCCTTCAAGCGTTCGTGTGTTCCGCGAAACGGTTGCCGCGGGAGTCTTGCGGCGCGTTTGTTTGACCGCGAACTTATCGTTATCAGGAATCAGCAACGCGCCGGAAGGCGTTTTCGATGCACACGGACAATGCCGGCCCCCCGAAGCGGTTCACAATGCAGTGATCGGCTCCCGATTTGGCCGAAATGGGTTTAACCGCTGACGCGCTCGGTTTCCGCCGGTGGCTTACGCCGGGCCTGGCGCGCCTGCCGTTTGCGGTTGTTTCCGGATTTCGGGCGAGGGGCTACGCTCTGCGCCGCCGCATATCCTGCGAGGTTGGGGCCGAGCCGCAATTGCTCCTCGTGGTCGTTGATCGTGTAGTTGACCGACTCCCAGACGAACGAGAACAGTTGCAGGCCTTCCGCATTGATGCGGCTGTGGCGCATATCGTCGACGGCCTCGGCCAGAATCTCCGTCAGGCGATGCTTGCAGATGTCAAGTTCGGGTATCGTCTCCGCGGCCTTGGCGGATTTCTCAAGATCCAGAAGCTCAATCGAGTAGTCCTCGATGCGGCCCTTCTGGCGTTCGTAGAAACGCCGCGTGAGGGCGACGGCGATGGACGTCACGACAACCAGCACCGAGAAGATCAGCGCGAAGAACTCCGCCTTTTCCTCAAGGAAAGACGGTTTCTCCCGCTCGTAGTAGCCGAGCGCGCCCTCGTGCACCGGAAGCATCGTCCCTTGTTTGATTTCAGGCTGGCGAATGAGCGCGGCCAGCGGCGTGCGCAAGGCGAGGTCGCGCCGCTTCTCGAACAGCACGCTGGTGATCGCCCGGGCGATCTCTTCCGGAACGTCATCGCGGGCAACGAGCAGCCGGTCGACCGCGACCGTCGGAAGGGCCTCCGCGGGGGTCGGGGGATCGCCTCTGTACGAACCTTTGGGAATGAACGATGCGGTGTAGGCGGGCTGGCGCAGATGCAATGCATCCCCCTGATCGATCGGGATGAAGCGCAGTTCCGTGCGCCCGAACAGGACGCGGATCGACGAATTCCGGGGACCACGAACGCGGAAAATCGCGTCGATCTGGCCTTGCACGATGGCTTCGTCGGCCTCATACGTGTTCATGGGGATGGCGACCATGCGCTCCGGTGCCAGGCCGTAGTGGTTGGCCAGAAACCAGAAGGCCCGGTACTGGCCGCTCGTCACCGGGGGCAACGCGATCCGCTTGCCTTCGAGGTCCTTGAGGTTCTCGATTCCAGAGTCGTCGCGCACGAGAAGCTGAAACAGATCATGGTACAGTACGGCCAGAAGCGAGACATTTTGCCGGCTGATCACTTCCGCCTGTACGAGGGCGAGGTCGAGGTCTCCGCTGGTGAGTCTGTTCATGTTCTCGGAAGATCCGCCCGTGCTCACGACTTCGATTTCGAGACCCGGATAGGTGCGGGAAATGACGTGGGCGATCGCAGTTGCCATCTCGTAGGGTTCCGAGTTGACCGGATCGGCGCCGAGACGCAGTTTGCCGGACAGGGGTGCCGTCAGCGCGATATAGGCCATGATGCCGGCAACCCCGACAAGGGACACGAACCCGATGAGGCTCCAGAATTTGAGATCGCGCGACATGAATTTGCGTCTAACTCCGCTGGAATATCATGCTCATATTTCAGATATGATGCGCAATCTGGTTGCGAACGTAAACTTGATACAACCCATCAAACGGAATTTGTATTGAGTTTGAACACCTGAAGCTGCGTAATCTGACAAATGAAGCACGTCACTCTAAACGACCGATATGACCTGAGCCAATCACGGATCTTCGTCAACGGTGCGCAAGCCGTTGTCCGGCTCGCGCTCATGCAACATGCGCGCGACGCGCAGGCCGGTCTGAACACGGCGGGTTACATATCGGGGTATCGGGGATCACCGCTCGGCAACCTCGACCAGCAGTTCGTTCAGGCCGAGCAGTTTCTGACCCCGCAATCGATCCTTTTCCAGCCCGGTCTCAACGAAGACCTCGCGGCCACCGCGATCTGGGGCACGCAGATGGCCGAGTTGCGCGGCCAGGGCAAATATGACGGCGTGTTCGGTATCTGGTACGGCAAGGGGCCGGGCGTCGACCGCTCGGGAGACGTGTTTCGCCACGCCAACCACGCCGGGACATCCCGCCACGGCGGTGTTCTCGCGCTGACGGGTGACGATCACACCTGCGAGTCCTCTACGTCGGCGCACCAGTCCGAGTTGAAGCTCGTCGATGCGATGATGCCCGTCATGAACCCGGCGGGCCTTCAGGAGATCCTGGATTACGGTCTGTACGGCTGGGCCATGTCGCGCTTTGCCGGTGTGTGGACCGGCATCAAGTGTGTGAAGGACAATATCGAGCAGAGCGCGTCCATCGACGGCTCGCTCGACCGCGTGCAGATCGTCCTGCCGGACGATTTCGAAATGCCTCCGGGCGGTCTGAACATTCGCGGCAACGACAGGGTGCTCGACAAGGAGCGCCGACTATTCGAGTACAAGGTCCCCGCCATCCGGGCGTTCACACGGGCAAACGGTCTCGACCAGTTGTTGCTCGAGGGAGGCGGCGCGCCGCGTATCGGCATTATCACCGCGGGCAAGAGCTACAACGACACCGTGGAGGCACTCGACCTGCTCGGCATCGTCGGCCCGCGTGCCGCATCGCTCGGTGTCCGGCTTTACAAACTCGCGGTCACTTGGCCGCTGGAACCGGAAGGCGTGCGCCATTTCGCCCGCGGTCTCGACCTTGTTCTGGTGGTCGAGGAGAAGCGCGGTCTCATCGAGACGCAATTCAAGGACCTTCTCTATGGCGACGAGCTGGCGCCGGTCATCATCGGCAAGACGGACGAGCGCGGTGCGCCGCTGCTTCCCGCCTACGGCGCGCTCGACCCGGTTCAGATCGCCCGCGTGATCGGCGAGCGTCTGCTCGTGACCAGTTTCGGGGATGAGGCGCTGCGGGCGCGCATGGAGCAGCTCGATCGCATCACCGACCGGAGTGCGTCCCTGCCGGGGATCATCGAGCGCGTCCCGTATTTCTGTGCGGGATGTCCTCATAACACCTCGACCGTCGTGCCCGAGGGTGCTCATGCCTACGCAGGTATCGGGTGCCACTACATGGTTCAGTGGATGGACCGGTCGACCGAAGGTTTCACGCATATGGGTGGCGAGGGTGCCAACTGGATCGGCGAGGCGCCCTTCTCAAAGGAAGGTCACGTGTTCCAGAACCTGGGTGATGGAACCTACGTGCATTCGGGTTCGCTCGCGATCCGGGCCGCCGTGGCCGCTGGCACGACGATAACCTTCAAGATCCTCTTCAACGATGCCGTCGCCATGACCGGCGGGCAGAGCCTTGACGGCGAACTGACGGTGCCGCAACTGGCGCAACAGATGGTGGCGGAGGGCGTGTCACGGGTCGTCGTTGTCGCGGAAGATCCGGACAAGTACCCGAAAGACGCGGCCTTTCCGTCATACACCGAGATCTATCATCGCGACGAGCTGGCGCGTGTTCAGGAGGAGCTGCAGCAGGTCGAGGGGGTGAGCATCCTCATTTACGACCAGACCTGCGCGGCTGAACTGCGCCGTCGCCGGCGCCGCGGGAAAGCCGCCGAACCCGATGAGCGGGTTTTCATCAACGAGCTTGTCTGCGAAGGCTGCGGCGATTGCGGCATTCAGTCGAACTGCGTGGCAATCGTGCCGGTGGAGACTGAGTTCGGGCGCAAGCGCGCCATCGACCAGACCGCCTGCAACAAGGATTTTTCCTGCCTCAAGGGCTTCTGTCCGAGCTTCGTCACAGTGCGGGGAGGTGAGGCGGAACCCGATGAGGATGAGGACACGGATGCATTGCCCGAATTGCCCGATCTTTCGGGCCTGCCAATACCCGATCCCAATTCGCTGGAACGGCCCTATTCCATGGTGGTCACGGGGGTAGGCGGCACCGGTGTCGTCACAATCGGCGCGCTCATCGGCATGGCGGCGCATATCGAGGAAAAGGGCGTCGGTATCATCGACATGTCCGGGTTGGCGCAGAAAGGCGGCGCAGTGGCCGTTCACCTGCGCATCGGCAAGTCACCCGATACGATCAAGGCAATTCGCGCCTCGGCCGCGGGAGCTGATTTCGTCCTGGGATGCGATCTCGTTGTGGCGGCATCGGATACCGTCCTCTCCGTGGTGCAGGAAGGCGTCACACGAGTGATCGCCAACGATCACGAAGCGATGACCGGCGACTTCACGCGGGATCCCGATCTGGAAATACCCGCCGGAGACATGCGCAGGGCGCTGACGCGGGCGGCCGGCGAGGACGCGATCCGGTTCGTGAACGCCCACGCTGCGGCCAGGGCCCTGCTCGGCGACACGCAATCCGCCAACGTCTTCCTGCTCGGCTATGCATGGCAGTTGGGTCAGGTGCCCCTGTCTTTGCCGGCTCTGGAACAGGCGATCCGGCTCAACGGGGTAGCCGTCGACCAGAACCTCGCGGCGTTCTCGTGGGGGCGGCTCGCGGCGCATGACGAGGAGGCGCTCGAACGGCTGCTGCATGACGTCACGCGCTTGCCCGTACCAGCGGAGCGTCCCCTTTCTCTCGGCGATGTGATTGATCGTCGCGCCGAATTCCTCACCGGTTACCAGAACGCGGGCTACGCGGATGTGTACCGCGCGCGCGTCGAGGCTGTGCGGAAACTCGAGCAGGAACGCGTGCCGGGGCGCTCGGCGCTCACCAACGCCGTGGCGCATGGCCTGTTCAAGCTGATGGCGTACAAGGATGAATACGAAGTGGCCCGGCTGCTGACGCAGGACGCGTTCCTGCAGAAGCTCGAAAAGCGGTTCGGTCGCGGCGCTGAGGTGTCATTTCATCTGGCGCCGCCATTGTTTGCCACTATCGACCCGGTTTCCGGCCGGCCCCTGAAGCGCCGGTACGGGCGCTGGATGATGCGGGTGATGCGCATCCTGGCGCGCGCCAAATCGCTGCGCGGCACCTGGCTTGACCCGTTCCGTTATGGCGAGGACCGCAAGCTCGAACGCCGCCTGCTTGCGGATTACGAAGACCTCCTCGACCTGTTCGGCGAACGGCTCAACGCCGACAATCATGGGCTGGCCGTCGAGCTCGCCGCACTCCCCGAAGCCATACGCGGCTACGGTCCGGTGAAGACCGTGGCCGCTGAAGCCGCCGATGCGCGCCGCGCGGAGCTGCTTGCGGCTTTCGAGGCCCCGGTCGACGCCCGCCAGCACGCAGCCTGACGGGTCTGCATCCGAAAAGCGATCCTCGTCGTTGAGAAAGTCGGATCAACATCGAACTTGTGAATCGCGCGTGATCAGGGCCCCCGCTATACAGCGATCGCTTGAATTTCACGCCGTCCCGGGGTCGCTCTATGTCTTATACGCTCGTGGCTGTCACAATACTCGTCGCGCTCGCCAGCCTCGCATTGTCGCCGCGGGTGACCACCCTGGGGTCTTTCTATAAGGGGCGCGCTGTTTCCGGCGAGGCACCCGGCATCTTCAGCCTGACGCTGAGCCTCGTCACGACGTGGATCTTCGCCCGTTCGATCATGAATGCGGCGATCCTTGGCTACTTTTTCGGGATCGCGGGCGCGCTGGCCTACGCCACCTATTATCTCTCGTTTCTCACCGGGGCGTGGGTGATCGCCTCGCTGCGGTGGCGTCACGGTTTCCACAGTATCCAGGATTTTCTGGCCGACCGGTTCGGCAGGTTCGGTCCGACATCATACAGCTTTGTCACCGGACTGCGGCTGCTCTCGGAGGTCTTTGCGAATCTGCTGGTGATCGGGATCATATTCGGTCCCGCCGGGTCGATGGCCTACGCCGTCTCCATCGTTGCCGTCGGGCTCATCGTGCTCGTCTATGCCTGCCTCGGCGGTCTGCATGCCTCGATCCGAACCGATGTCTTTCAGACGCTGGTCTTTCTGGTCGTTCTTGCCGCACTGATGGTGCTGGCGGTCGGCGAGGGCGGAATGAGCTTCGCTGCTTTAGCGGAGTCGAGCCCCGATCCCACCGGGCCCGGCTGGGTCTTGCTCGCCGTGGCTTTCCTGCAGGTGTGGAGCTACCCGATTCATGATCCGGTGATGATGGATCGCGGATTGATCGCCGACCGCAAGACCACCATGGCCAGCTTCTACCATGCCGCCTGGCTGTCCATCCTTTGCATCATGGCGTTCGGCGTTCTCGGGACCTATGCGGGCCTGGAGAAGGAAGCCGGCGAAACGCTGATTCCGACATTGACACGGCTGTTCGGCGAGATGCCGGTGCTGCTGCTGAACGTGGCGCTGATCATCTCCTGCATGTCGACCCTCGATTCGACCCTCGCCAGCGCAGCCAAGTTGTCCGTGGTCGACATGAAAATCGCCGAACCGACGGTCTCGCGCGGCCGGATCGCAATGGCGCTGTTCCTGCTCGGCGGCTTCGTGATGATGTTCATCGGCTCGAAAGACCTGTTCAGCGCGGTCGCCGTCTCCGGAACGGCCTCGATGTTCCTGGCGCCGGTCGCCTTCTTCTCCCTGTGGTGGGGACGGCGTGATATCCCGACCTGGTCATATGTGATGGCGTTCGCCACGGCGATGGTCGGTGCCGCCATCTATTTCCTGGAAGCCGGCAACCACATGATGCTGATGCAGGACCTGACGGGCCTGGAGCACAAATACTCAAAGCTGCTTGTCATCTCCGCGTCGATCATGGTGCTGGGATGTCTCTATTTCGCTGTGGGAATGCTCCTCCGGAAGCACACGGGGTGGAGCGCGGGACGGGCCGCGCGCCCCGCCGACTGATCGGACATTGCAAGCATGGATCGGGCTATTTATCAGAATTATTAGAATTCAATTCTAATAATTGTTGCAATTACCCTGTTTTCATAAAAAATATTTTTCCCTATAGTCCGGGTGCGACACCTGTGAGCGTGTCACACAGCTTTGATGGCTGACGGATTTGATGATTGGGTGATATAGACGCGGCAGCGGCGCGGGACCCCACCGCCCGACGCGACAATGTACTGAGGAGGAATTCGCAATGTCCGTACAGATAGGTAGTATTGCCCCGGATTTCGAAGCGGAGACGACGGAAGGACCGATCAAGTTCCACGACTGGATCGGCGATTCCTGGTGCGTTCTCTTTTCCCACCCGAAGGATTTCACGCCGGTTTGCACGACCGAATTGGGTTACATGGCCAAGATCAAACCAGAATTCGACGCCCGCAACTGCAAGATCATCGGCCTGAGCGTGGACCCGGTCGACTCCCATGCGGAATGGTCCAAGGACATCGAAGAAACGCAAGGCGTGGCGCCGAACTATCCGATGATCGGCGATCCCGAGCTCAAGGTCGCCAAGCTATTCGGCATGCTTCCCGCCGGCGCCGGCGAGACATCGGAGGGCCGCACGCCGGTGGACAACCAGACGGTGCGAAACGTCTACGTCATTGCCCCGGACAAATCGGTCAAACTGATGATCTCATACCCGATGAGCACGGGCCGGAACTTCGACGAGATTCTGCGGGTGCTGGATTCCATCCAACTTACCGCAAAACACCAGGTTGCAACGCCGGTCAACTGGAACGACGGCGACGACGTCATCATCGTTCCCGCGGTGTCGGACGAAGACGCGAAGGCGAAATTCCCGGGCGGCTGGGAAGCCCCGAAGCCTTACCTTCGCATTGTCCCGCAGCCGGAAGGATAAACGTCGCCTGTCGGCGGCGAACTGACTGATTGCTATGGTCCCGCGTGAGACGATCATCCGCGCGGGACTTCTTTGACAAGGGGGACGCCGCCGGCATGCGCGACATCGAGCCCACTTCAGACCCGGAACGTGACCCCGGCGGCGCCGACCGGCTCGCCGTACACTTCGGACATCTCGGCGGGCGTGACCTGATCGAGCCGCTTGTTACCCGTATCTTTCCGGGGCGGATCGCCCTTGTTTCGTCATTCGGCGCGGAGTCCGTGGTGCTGCTTCACATGCTGGCGGCGATCGACAGGACGACGCCCGTCATCTTTCTCAATACGGGCAAGCTGTTCGGGGAGACACTCGCATATCGCGAGATGCTGGCCGAACGGTTCGGCCTGACGGATGTGCGCGATGTCCGCCCGGATCCCGTAGACGCCGCGCGCAGCGATCCCGACGGCAACCTGTGGAACCGCGACCCCGCCGCCTGCTGCTGGTTCCGCAAGGTACTGCCGCTGCAACGCGCCCTGACCGGGTTTTCCGCCTGGATCACGGGACGCAAGCGCTTTCAGACACCGGGCAGGGGAATTCTTGAACCGGTCGAGATCGAGTTTGAGCGTTTCAGGATCAACCCTCTCGCCCGATGGACGCCGGATGATGTTTCGGCCTACATCGCGGAGCACGAATTGCCGCTGCATCCGCTGGTCGCCCAGGGCTATCCATCGATCGGCTGTGCGCCCTGCACGTCACCGGTGGAGGCAACCGAGGACGTCAGGGCCGGACGCTGGCGAGATCGGGAAAAAACCGAGTGCGGCATTCACTTTTCCGACGGGAAGGCGATGCCCCGGGACGGCGCACCGGTGTCTGACGAATAGGCTCTGAATTGCGCAGGCGTTACCTGGATTGCCGGAACTGCTTCGGTGTCATGCCGAACCAGCGCTTCACGGCGCGTGTAAACACGCTCTGATCCGAGAAACCGAGCAGGAAGGTGATTTCGGCGAATGGAAAATCGGTTTCCGTCAGATAGTGTTTCGCCAGCACCTTGCGTGTGTCGTCGACCAGGCATTGGAAACAGGTGCCGTGCTTTTTCAGAAGCCGCCGCAACTGGTGCTGCGTCATCTTCATGTGTTCCGAGGCACGCGCCAAGGTGCTGCCGTTGCGCTCGAGCTGACCACTGATGAACCTGGCGAGCTGGTCGACGGGATCATTCTCTGCCCGATTGCCGGAATGCGAGACAGGCAGGCTGTTGCGCGCGACGATATAGAGGTCGGGGTCGGCGTTCGGCATGGGCATCGCCAGCACGTCCGCATCAACGCGGACCATGTTCTCCGCCTGACCGAAATGGATATTCCGTCCGAACAATCGGAAATGATCGGACAGGTTCTCCGGTTCCCCCGATACGAGGTCGACCCTGAGGGGCCGCCAATCCGGTCCCGTTGCCATCTGGATATGTTTGAGCGTCCGCGTCGCCATGAAATCGATCACATGCGGGGAACAGACTGATGCGGGCTCGATGTTCCAGCGCAGCTCCGTGAACGCGCCGCGGTCCGACAGTTGTGTCGGTATGCCCACCACGCGACTGCGATAGTCCCGCACTGTCTCAAGCGCCTCCTGCAGGTCCTTCGAATTGCTGATTGCATAGTGGCCGGCTATCCGCACGGGCGGGATATAGAATTCGCCGAAATGCAGCCCGAATAGGGGATCGTTCAGGCGCCGGGATGAAGTTTCAAAAGCGGCCGCCAATTCTTCAATAGAGAATCGTATGTTCCGTTCTCGGAGCGTCTCAGGGTGCAACCCTGCGGCTTTCAGCACCGCTTGGCCGTCCTCGCCGCGTGTTTTGAGATAATTTCTCAACGCGACGGCAACACCGCTGAAAAAGGTCACGCTCGATTCTTGCGGCCGCGTTCTGGCGTGCGTCTCGCTGCGGGTTCTGATTTCTTCGATCGTGGCATGCATCGAGTTTCAGATCCTCCATTGACGGAGCTCAATTCAGCCTTCAGCAGACATCCGCATCGCGTTCCGTTCCGCTGCCCGTCGGACGCCCGCGCAAATCGCAGAGCTCAACTCATGGTCAATTTTCTTGCATCACCGGTCAAGAAACCAGTGAAGCTTGTTGCTAGAAAGAATCGAGTTTGCAATCAACGGGAGCCCCCTTGAACCGGGGTTCGACTATAGGCTAATGCCCGAAAACCGCCGGAAAACTTTCGATTGTCTCCATATGGGGGATGAATTGACGGATCGCAAGAATGAGATGGCGATTTCCATTTTTGGCGAACTCGGTGATTTGCTCGTTGCGTCTGACAAGCACGGATACCGCGTCTTGTCCTATCTGTTGCGCATGGCCCAACTCGAGGCGCACACCATCGCAAGCGAGCATCCCGACGTGGTCAACCTCCATCCCGCGAACTCTGAAAGTCATCATTAGAGCCTTTTCGATCCGACGAACAATGGAGGCCGCGCGGCAACAACAATTTTTGCACTTGTGTTGTGCCGCATGAACGGGGCGGGGGGCGGCGAAGCCGCCGCCGCTCCAGTCTATTTTCGGGCGAGAATGAAGAGCCTGCGGAACGGGAACAGGGTCTTCCCGTCGCTTTGTTTGGCGTAGGCGGATAACACGCGCGCCCTGTAATCCTCCTCGAATGCCGTTCGATGCGGCTCATCGAGTGCGTCGAGGAAGCGTTTGAGCTGCGATCCCTTGACGAACTCCGCGACGGGGTTTTCGCCGTCGAGGACCTGGCAGTACTCGGTCTCCCAGATGTCGAGGCCGCTGGAGACCGGCGCGAGCGTCTCGTAATACACCTCGGGCGCGTGAGTCGGATTCGGGCGCAGCAGCGGTTCAAGCTCGGCTCGCCACGGCCCTTGCCGTACTGCTTCGTCGACATGCGTGTGCGACGGCGCCTCCCAGTTGCGTGGCATTTGCGCGGCGAGGTAACCGCCCGGTGCGACATGCGTCATCAGTCCGGGAAACAGTCCGCGATGATCATCAAGCCAGTGAAGGGCGGCGTTGGAGTAAATGAGATCAACCGGGGCTTCGGGCCGCCAGTCGTTCATGTCGGCTTCAACCCAATCGATGTCCGGCGCATCGCCACGGGCGCGCTCGAGCATCTCGGGAGAGCCGTCAACGCCGGTAATGTGCGCATCCGGCCATCGGCTCTTGAGGAACCTGGTCACGTTGCCGGCGCCGCAACCGAGATCGACGATCGTCTCCGGGTTCTCCATCGGGATGCGCGCAAGCAGGTCCAGCGCCGGCTGGAGCCTCTCGTTGCCGAAGGCGAGATACTGGTTCGGGTCCCATGCCATCGGCGCCTTTTACCCTTCCGCGCGCGAAGCGACAATAAACATCTGTGCCGCAGGTCAGGTGCGTGCGGATTCGATGTCCTCCCCTTGGGTTGCGACAGGGGATGGACTATCAAGGGCATCGATTTCGACATGAGAGACCTGCAAAGGCTGCGCCAGATGACCAAGCCCCGTCGCACGCAAGAGTTCCGTCCCGACGCCCGTTTTGCGCCGGAGGGCCATCCGCAACCCGTGTTCGGCAAAATCGGGGTGCTGCTCATCAATCTGGGCACGCCGGACGACACCGATTACTGGTCGATGCGCGCCTATCTGAAGGAATTCCTGTCGGACCGGCGGGTGATCGAGGAAAATCCGGTTTTGTGGTGGTTCATCCTCAATGGTCCGATTCTCCTGAAGCGGCCCTTCTCCTCCGGCGAGGCGTACAAGTCGATCTGGAACGAGGAGTTGAACGAGTCGCCGCTCAGGACCATCACCCGCTCGCAGGCGGATAAGCTGACGGACATTCTCAAGGATGATGACCGCGTCGTCGTCGACTGGGGCATGCGGTACGGCAATCCGTCTACGAAGAGCCGCATCGAGGCGCTTAAGGAGAAGGGCTGCGACCGCATTTTGCTGTTTGCGCTCTATCCTCAATATGCCGCGGCGACGACCGCCACGGCCTATGACAAGGCGTTTGACGCACTGAAGGAAATGCGCTGGCAGCCGGCGATCCGGACCGTCCCCGCCTATTACGACGATCCGGTTTACATCGACGCGCTGGCGGGGTCCCTGAAGCGCGAACTGGCAAAGCTGGAATGGAAGCCGGACGTCATTCTCGCGTCCTACCATGGCCTGCCCGTCGAATATTTCGAGAAGGGCGACCCCTATCATTGCCACTGCGCGAAAACCACGCGGCTGCTGCGCGAGAAGCTGAAATGGGACACCGAATATCTGCGGACGACGTTTCAGTCACGCTTCGGCAAGGCGGAGTGGTTGCAGCCCTATACGGACAAGACCGTCGAGGCGCTGGCGCGGGGCGGCGTGAAGAACCTGGCGATCGTGACGCCCGGTTTCGCCGCGGACTGCGTCGAAACGCTGGAGGAAATCGCCGAAGAGAATGGCGACATCTTCAAGGAGAACGGGGGCGCGAACTTCGCTGCCATACCGTGCCTCAACGATTCCGATGAAGGCATGGCGGTCATCCGCACGATCGTCGGCCGGGAATTGATGGGTTGGATATAGAGCCTCTCCGATTTGGTCGAAGAGGCTCTGGTCCTCAGACTCAAGACGGGCGGCCCGAGTATCAGGTCGCCCGCCGGTTTCCCTCATGTAAGAGCAATCAGGAGAATGTGTGCGTTAGCCTTGCTTCTTCACGCATTTCTTCTGATTTTCGTCCCACATTTCGCCTTCCTTGCACTTGGTCTGCTGACCGACCACGGCGGTGCCTTTCAGAGCGATGCCGTCCAGTGTGGCGGCACTGACGGGGCTCGTGAAACCCAGGACAAGACCGAGAATCGGCAGTGCGAGTGCATACTTCATTTGGCGCCTCCTTTGGCGTTCGGGCATGCCAGTACGTTCGCGCACTGGCTGCACGGTTTGCTTTGGTATTGGTGAGGTAGTCTCGCCGAGCGGCCTCAGTCGGACCGCCGGGCGACATGGAACCGGCGCGAGCAGCGTTCCCGGGTAGTGCCCCTCCTCCGGCTCACACTATCCTTGTACACGCCCAATTTGTCTGGGTGCTGACCGAAATTGGGAAATTTGGAGACGTCATGCGCACATATGTGGCAGACGCTATGGAGTACCAACCGGGCCGACCGTGGCCTTTTTGGAGAGTCTTTGCTCCCTGTAAGCCACGTAGAAGCTGCTGGCAAAGATGATCGCCGCACCTGTCCACGTATAGATTGTCGGCACCTCGGCAAAGAGGACAAATCCGAGCATCGCCGCCCACACGATCTTCAGAAAGTCGAACGGAAGCACCACCGTCGTCTCCGCCGTCTTGAGCGCTTCCGCAAGGGCGATCTGCGCGCTGGTACCGGTCACGCCGATCAGCAGCAGGATCAGCCAGGCGGTCTCCTGCGGCCATTGCCAGACGTAGAGCGCTGGCCCGAACGACAGCAGGCTCAACAGCGTGATCATGTAGGCCGTCGTCGTCAGGCTCGACTCGGTGCGCCCGAGAATCCGGATGACGATCATGGTCATTCCCCAAAGAGCAGCGGAGAACAGCGTCAGCCAGGAGCCGAGATCGATCGGCGCGAAACCGGGCCGCAGAATAATCAGGGTGCCGATGAAGCCGCACGCAATGGCAGACCATCTTCTGAGGCGAAACCGCTCACCGAGTATGATGACACTCAGAACCGCCGTGAACAGCGGTGCGGAGAAGGCGAGCCCGTTGACCCGCGCAAGCGGCGTCATGCTCAGAGCCATGAAGAAGGCGATCATCGCGCCGACGTTGAGCACCGCGCGCAGCAGATGAAGCGGGAGTTTCGTGGTCCTGAAGAAGCTCAGGCCGCTGTGCATGACAAGCGGCAGGAACACGATCATGCCGAACAGATTCCGAAAAAAAACGATCTGGACGGGATGGAGTTCCGCGGACAAGTAGCGCACGGCCGTGTGCATGATGGAGAAAAGCATCGACGATACGACCATCAGGATGATGCCGCGCGTCGTGGCCGGGAGGTTCAGCCACGCCTGCTTCGGGAGCCTGTTGCGCGGCTGTCCGCTCTGATAGGCCATGGCTCAGAGCTAGCCGCATCCCTGTGCCCAGGCAAGCAAATTGACGTGAACGGGGCGGGTCACGTCTCACACCGGCCGACTTGCTGGTGTAATCTTCTCCCATGACCAGGACGACCAGGAAACACCATTCAGAGTTTGAGCCGACCCGCCGGGAGGTGTTGGGCGGTATCGCGTCCGCCGGCGTGGCGGTTGCCGCAGGACCGCTGTTGCCCGGTGCCGCATTGGCCGCGCCGTCCGCCTTGCTGACGCGGAAGATCCCGTCGAGCGGCCAAGAGATCCCCGCCGTAGGCATGGGGACATGGATCACCTTCAACGTCGGCCCGAGCCAGAAGCTGCGCGATGCGCGGCTCAAGGTTCTGCAGACATTCTTCGATATGGGCGGCGGAATGGTCGACTCCTCGCCAATGTACGGCACCGCCGAGGAGGTCGTCGGCCATTGCCTCGGGCGCATCGAGAACGACCAGACGCTGTTTTCCGCGACCAAGGTGTGGACGATGTCCGAGGCCATGGGAAAACGGCAGATGAAGGCATCGGCCGGGCTTTGGGGCCTGGAGACATTCGACCTGATGCAGATTCACAACCTGCTGGACTGGGAAACGCACCTGCGCACCCTGCGGTCTTGGAAGGAACGCGGCCGCTTCCGCCATATCGGCATCACCACGTCGCACGGACGGCGACACGGCGACCTTGCGGACATCATGCGCACCGAGCCCCTCGATTTCGTTCAACTCACCTATAATGTGCTGGACCGGGAGGCCGAGGCGCGGTTGCTGCCGCTGGCGGCGGACAAGGGTATCGCCGTCATCATCAACCGGCCGTTCCGGCGCGGTGCGCTGTTCAACAGGTTTGAGCGCCATCCCTTGCCGGAGTGGGCGGAAGAGGCAGGCTGCGGCAACTGGGCGGAGTTCTTCCTCAAGTTCATCGTCTCGCACCCGGCGGTCACCTGCGCCATTCCCGCCACGTCAAAGGTCGAGCACATGCGCGAGAACATGAACGCGCTCAAGGGCCCGCTTCCGGATGCGGCGATGCGGCGTCGCATGGTGGATTACGTCGAAAGCCTGTAACACCGACACATGATCCCGTTCTCACCGGAAGTCTTCTTCGCGCTGTTCGAGGAATACAATCTGGCGATATGGCCTGCGCAACTGGCGGCCTACGGCCTCGGGTTGCTCGTCCTTGCCCTTGTCTTCCGGCCCTCACGCATGGCCGGTGCAGTTGTCGGCCTGGTTGTGGGCGGCTACTGGCTGTGGACCGGCGTCGTCTATCACTGGCTTTTCTTCGCGCCGATCAATTTCGCCGCGCCGGTTTTCGCGGCGCTGTTCGGTCTTCAGGCATTGCTTCTGTTCTGGCAGTTCCTGATCCGCGGGACTACGGCGCCGGCCTTCCGGCGGGACGTCCCCGGCGCGGCGGGCCTGACCCTGATGGTCCTGGCGCTTGCGATCTATCCCCTGCTCGAAATCGCAGCCGGGCATGCCTGGCCGCAGTCCTCCAGCTTCGGACTCACGCCGGCGCCGACGGTTATCTACACCTTCGGCGTGCTGTTGCTTGTCCGCCCGCGTGTCCCGTTGATCGCTATGGTGATCCCGTTCATATGGGCGCTGATCGGTTCCGTCTCCGCGTGGCTGGTCGGCATTCCGGAGAACATGGTATTGCCTGCATCCGCGCTTGTGGCGCTGGCCGTCATCATCCGGCAAAGGCGCCGGACGACTTGAAATCCTCCAATCCCCACCCATCTGAGCGGATTGCCTGGACGAAACGCGCTTGGAGATCACCCATGCCGAATGACGGTTCGAAACTGACGTATCGCGCCGCGACCGCGGAGGATGCTGACCATCTCGCCAAGCTGATCAATTACGCCGGCGAGGGCATGCCGCTCTATTTGTGGGAGCGCATGGCGGAGAACGGCGAAACCGCGTGGGACGTGGGCCGCCGACGTGCACAGCGCACCGAGGGAGGGTTCTCCTACCTCAATGCCACCATCGCCGAAGCCGACGGCGAAGTCGCGGGCTGTCTCATCGGCTATGCGCTACCCGACGAGCCGGAAGACATCGACTATGACGAGATGCCGCCCATGTTCGTCCCGCTCCAGGAACTGGAGAACCTCGCGCCGGGTACCTGGTACGTGAACGTACTTGCCGTGCACACGCATCTGCGCGGGGCAGGTGTCGGCACTGCTCTGCTTGAAGTTGCCGAGCGCCTCGCGGCGGAAAAGGCGTGCCGTGGGCTGAGCCTCATCGTTGCCGACGCCAACACCGGCGCACGCCGGCTTTACGAGCGTTGCGGTTATGAGGAGCAGGCGAGCCGCGAGATGGTCAAGGATGACTGGGACAACCCGAGCAAGAAATGGGTGTTGCTCACCAAGTAGGCGTGCCAGTGTTGTCGTTTCGACACCAGGCAGCACAGTGAGATGCACGCCCTCTTTTTTGAAGTCACTCCCAAACCGGGCCACATGGATCACTATTTTCAGCGCGCGGCCGCATTGAAGCCGCGCGTCGAGGCAAATGGCGGCCTGCTCTTCCTCGATCGCTATATGAGCCTTTTGCGTTCGGGCACCGTGCTCTCTTACCAGTACTGGCAGGACGAGGCGTCGCTCGCGCGCTGGCGCGAGGACGACAGGCATCACAGCGCGCAACGCGCCGGACGCGACGTCCATTTCTCCGACTATCGTCTGCGCATCGCCGAAATCGTCCATGCCTTCGACCGCGACGCGCATACGAATGGCGTCGTTGAGGGCACGCCGGTTTCGGCTTCAATACCGGCCGACGCGCGGTTCGTGGTGTCCGTCGAGAGTGTTGGCGAACCGTTTCCGCGCGGCGAGCAGTTCAAAAGCGTCAACCGCGCCGACACGTTCGTCTCGGTCCTGCATGTCGCAAACGATGCGGAAGGCCGTGAGATCATCGGCGACGCCGGCACGCAGGAAACCGTTACCGGTGCGCGTCTGTGCCTGATCGTCCGCGACTACGGCATGCGCGACCGGCGCGAGGCGCCGCAGACTTTCGATGCCGCCGAGGCGCCAGCCGGCGGCTGAATACGGCCGGATGCTCAACTCCAAAAACCGTTAAGCGAGACAGCCGCGCGCAAACGCAGCATACTGTATCGCGAGTCCCGCACCGTCGCATTCCTTCCAGGGACCGTCTCCGGTCCATTTCAGGGTTCATCCCGCCAGTTGATCCAGGTTCATCGACCATGACGTCCACCGCCAATCTCAGCGACTCCGCCAAAGGCGTGGTGGCGATGATTGTCGCGACCCTGCTGCTCACGCTCAACGACGCGGTGACGAAGCTGCTCACCGAGAGCTACTCGATCTGGCAGGTTCTGACGCTGCGGCACCTGTTCTCGCTTTGTGTGATCGTGCCCTACATCTGCTGGATCACGGGTTGGAGCGCGATGCGCGTGACAAATCACGCCGGTCTCGCGATCCGCACCCTCTTCTTCGTTGCGACGACCGTGTTCATTGTCGCCAGCTTCTCCCTGCTGCCGCTGGCGTTCGTCACCGCGATTGCTTTCTCGAGCCCGATTTTCGTCGTCGCCTTCTCGCACTTTTTTACCAGTGAAAAGGTCGGGCCGAGGCGCTGGCTCGCGGTTCTTGCCGGCTTTATCGGTGTGCTGGTGATCGTTCGGCCGGGTGGTGCGGACTTTGCCTACGTTCTGATATTGCCGGTCCTTGCGGCGCTGGCGGCGGGCGGCCGGGATGTGATCACACGCGGATTGTCCAGGACCGAGTCTTCAATCTCGATCCTGTTCTGGGCCAACATCGCCGTGATCTGCTTTGCGTTTGTTGTCACGTCAACTCAGGGGTGGGCGCCGATATCGCTTGCGTCCATGGCACTCCTGTTTCTCAACGGATTGCTGAACGCGTCGGCGCATTTTCTGATCATCGACGCGCTGCGGTTGGGCGACGCTTCGCTGGTCTCGCCGTTCCGGTATTCCGGACTGCTGTGGGCGATCATTCTCGGGTTGCTGATCTGGGGAGATTTCCCGGATGCCTGGACTCTTGTCGGTGCGGCCGTTCTGGTCGCAAGCGGTATCTACATCATCGAGCGCGCACCGCGCGCGCAGTCGTAAGGAGCGATATCATGGCAGAACTCACACTTGATCAGGCGCGCACGATCATCGCGGCGGGCTTCGAAGAGGCCTCCCGACTTGAGCTCAAGCCGCTCGGTATTGCGGTCCTGGACAGTGGCGGGCACACGATGGCCTTCGAGCGCCAAGATGGCGCCAGCGCGATTCGATTCAAGATCGCCCACGGGAAGGCCCACGGCGCCATCGCCATGGGGCTCGGTTCGCGCACGCTGTTCGAGCGCGCCAAGGTCCAGCCCTATTTCATCTCGGCGATGAATGCACTTGCTGACGGTGCGCTGGTTCCCGTTCCGGGAGGCGTACTCGTCCGCGACGGCAACGGCACGCTGATGGGCGCGGTCGGCGTCACCGGCGACAATTCCGACAATGACGAGAAATGCGCTATCGCCGGTATCGAGGCCGCCGGTCTGGTCGCGGATACGGGTTGAACGCGCACCCGGCGCCCTGCTTAGATGAGGACCGCAAGGGGTGAGACGCCGAGCACATGGGAGTGCAGATAGAGCGTCCCGAGCCACAACAGGATGGCTGTTGCGATCCGCCATCCTCCCAGGTCGGCCAGCCGCAGATGCGCCCGGCCCTGGATGATGGCGACGAAGGGAACGTGAGAGGTTCTGGCAACGAACTCGTCCCATGCCGCTCCGAGTTGCTGGCGCTTGCGTCGCGCCTGGCTGAGCGAGCCGGCGTATCCCAGCATCGCCATTGCACCGAAGAAAAAGAACGAACGCAAGTCCGACCGATTGACCAGATGCAGCATCGCCCAGACGATGATGGCCCACATCACCGGGAAGCGCGTGATCGCGTACACGCCTGTCCATTGCCCGTCCTGCTTCGGCGCGTCCTTGACGAGCGTATCGGCGGGGTTCCTGGTCGTCGTGCCGCACACCGCGAGGATGAACGCAAACAGCATGGCGACCACGGTCGCCCAGCGCGCAGCCTGGCCGGTGATCCACAGCGGGTCACCCGCCGGCGCCTCCTGGTAGGCGATGATCATCCACGCCATTCCCAAGACGGATGCGAGAGAAAACACGCCCATATAGGCGGGATCGCCAATACGATCGATGAGCCATTCGCGGACCCTGAGCGAGGGCAGAATGTGCAGAATCACAAAGACGACGGAAGCGATAGCGAGATGCGTCATGGACTTCTCTTCGGCAGGAACCGACTGCCACCGAACGCGATATCCACGTTCGGTCGTCCTGAAGTCAAGGCTCCGCAGTCGACCGTGACGATTTGCCTTCCACGCCGACGACCGGTATCGCGCCTTCGCCCGGCTCCTCCTCGCTCCATCGGATCTTCTTGTAGTCGAAACCCCTCTCGATGGTCGGTTTGATCACCCGAAAAAAGGGGGAGAGGTCGAAATCGCGCGGCACGAACAGCGAGTGATGACGGATCCGCAAGATCTCGGCCCGGCTGTACGCGCTGGCCGCGTGAGGCGCATCCGTGTCCTCCTCGATGGAAGGCAGGATGGGGTAGGGCACGGAATGATAGGCCTGGGCGATGAGCGACGAGCAAATCGCCCGTGTCGGTGATCCCGATCCGAGCGCGATCATGCGTCGCCTCCAGCGCACCGGGACCGGTGGGGTGGGGAACAGATAACGCGCCAGATCGATGATGTTGCGCGTGTCGTATTTGAGGCCGAGACTGTTCACCATGAACTGCACGACCTTCTTCCGGTCATCTTCATCGAGGTTGACCGGGCGGCAGATGCGCGTGTTGAAGGTTTCATATTTCGACAGCGGCACGGCGACGGTCCCTTCGCCGAGATTGGACTCAATCAGCGCGAGCCGCTCGCCGTCGGCGTTGGTCTTGCCGACCGCGTCTCCGACATACATGGCGGCGTGCGACCAGGTCGACTGCGTCAGATATTTGATGGCGACGGCGATCTTCTGGTTGCCCTCGATCAGCAGGATGTCGCCCGGCTGGAGCGTGCGCCTGAGCGTCTCGGGATCGGAGGGCGTGAACGGCTGATAGCCGCTCGACTCTGCCTGAAGGATGCGAGCCAGCCACGAGCCGGCTCGATCTAGCGTTTTGTCCACAAAGCTCATTTCGTGGCGCCTCATGGCGAAGCTGTGTTGCCTGGCAGGTCAGATAACGGGCTTGGGCCGCCGAAGTCCAGCAGGGCGCGGACGTGAAAGATTTGCTGCGTGCCGACCGTCGGGCTGTGTTTCCGAAACCCGTCTAGTGAAGGCTGGGTGTCTTTAGCAGGGTGTTCCGGTCGGTCGACGTGACCACCAGATTTTCCGTGCCCTGTTCGCGGGCGATCGTCAAAGGCACATCGACCCCGGCGTCTCCCAACTGCCAGACCTTACGGTAGAAATCGGCAAGATCGAGGACGTTCTCCGCGCCGACCCCGACGATGATGTCGCCCTGATCGATGCCGGCGCGTTCCGCGGGTCCGCCGTCCGCCAGCCCGAGCACCACGACCTCACCGTGGACTTCGGCGCAATACAGCCCCAGCCATGGCCGCACCGGGCGGTCGGCGCGTCCGAGCCGTTTCAGATCGCCGAGGATCGGTTTCAGAAGGTCGATTGGAATGCTCATGTTGATCGGCAACTCGTTGCCCTCCTGTCCGGACGCCTGAAGCTGCAGCGACCCCAGGCCGACGAGGCGGCCGCGCGAGTCGATCAGCGGTGCGCCGCCCCAGTGAGGATGCGCGGGGGAGGAGAATATGGCGTCCTCCAGCAGATACTCCCAATAGCCTGCAAACTCCTGCCGGGCGACGATGTGCGCCGCCACCGAGCGCTCGCAGCCGCCGGGCGAGCCCATGACCACCCGGTCATCCACCGCCGCTTTCGCGGAATCCCCCAGTTCAATTGCCGGCATGTCGACGCGCGCGAGCGGTTGAACGAGGGCGAAGCCCGTCTGCTGATCGTAGCCCAGCGTGTGGCCCTGGGCGGAGGTGCCGTCGGCGTATGTCAACCAGATACTCTGCGCTTCGACGATCAGGTAACCGACGGTGAGAACCAGTCCGCCCTTGATGATAACGCCGTTTCCGATCCGCTCGTCGCCAAGCGTCTCGGTCGTAAAGGCGTCCGCCGGAACCTGCGACCGCAATCCGACGACAGACTTGAGGGCCTGATCCAGATCGAAACCATAGTCTTCCCGCTGCGGCTGGATGGCCGCCGGTACGTCCCAGTCACCGAGAGTAGACATGTCTACGTGCTCCTTGCCGCCCGCGCTGCAACACGGGGCTACCGCGTATATTAGCACTCAAACCATGTTTGTGGTGCGACGGGAGGGGAATTGAGCACAAATCGTCCCGAATTTGTCCACACGTCTCGGTGAGGTCGCGGAGGTGTCGAATTCGGGCGGGTTTGGTTTTCCATATCCGCCGTGGCAAAGTGCCCAAAACACAGCGCTCATAAGGAGGAGCAGTCGCATGAGTTCAACCGTCCCGGAACAGGCCCCGCTGAAAGTCTACTGGCAGCCCGGCTGCTCGAGCTGTCTCAAGACAAAGGAGTTCCTGCTCGAACATGGCGTCGAGTTCGAGTCCGTCAATGTCCTGGAGGACGAAAGCGGTTTCGCCGAGCTGCAGGAACTTGGCGTGCGGCTGGTCCCCATCGTGGCGCGCGGCAAGGACTGGGCGAACGGCGCGGTCTTCCGCGACGTGGCGCGAGTCGCCGGTTTTCAGTGGGGTGGTCATGAGATGTTGCCGCCGGCGCAGATGCTCGACCGTTTGAACGGTATTCTCGCCGGGGCGCGCCGTTACACCGCGCAACTCCCGGAAGACGTAATCGACACCATCCTTCCCGACAGGCCGCGCAGCTATCGTGAACTCGCCTATCACATCTTCCAGATCCCGGAGGTTTTCCTGAACCGGGTGGAGCATGATGCGCCCTACACCTACGAGGCGCTGATCTCCAAGCTGCCGCCGGAAATCGCGACCAAGGACGACCTGCTGGCCTATGCCGACGAGGTGGTTGAAAGGCTGAACGCGTGGTGGGAGCGCGAAGGCGAGACCACCGACTTCACGCAGCCGGGCAATGTCTATTACGGCGACGTCGCCCTGCACGAGGTGCTGGAACGCACGTGCTGGCATTCCGGCCAGCATACCCGCCAACTGGCCCTGGTTCTGGAGAAGCTCGGCATTTCACCTGACGATCCGCTCGGTGAGGGTGCTTTCGCCGGCCTGCCGATGCCGAAGAACGTCTGGGACAACGAAAAGACGTGGGATGGCGCCCACCGTTAGCGCAAGGCGCGGCCGGACCCTTCTCTAGAGTTTCTTCTGTTTGCGGGCCGAGGCGACCATGGCGTCCGCCTGCGCCCTCAAGGTCTGGATTTCCTGTTTCAGGCGCGCATTCTCGGCCTCGAGGCGGGCCTGTTCCTGCCGCAGTTGCGTCCGTTCCGCTTCGGTTTCCGCGCGCAGCAGCTTCTGGGTCACGGAGTGGTAGCTGTCCAGCGTCGTGCTCGACCGGGATTCGGTCTGGAAGATGCGCTTGCCGAGCTCGTAGCCTTTCATGAACTGCGCCGAACTTCCGCCGGAGCACACGCCGAGATATGCCTGCCCGAGCGCGCCCTCGCGATAGCCGCGCACGGTCGTGCAATAGGACCGCAATCCTTCCTCGCGGCCGGAGTTGTAAAGGGCGCGGCTCGCCTCTGACCGGTCGAGCTTGCATGCCTTGGCGTGATGCGTGAACCGGTCTGGCGTCCGCCCGTCATTTCCATCCAGTTTGCCGATCTTCTGCCAATCGCCGGTCGAACACTCGTCCGTCGACAGCGTCGCACAGCCGGCAAGGCTGAAGCACAGGATGCTCAGGGCTATCAGGGGCGTTCGAAGCATTTGACTGACGATGCCATGGGGTGGTTGTGCACTGCAAGAAGTGGCCGGAGCGGTCCGGAAAAGCCCCGCAAAGCGGGCCGGAGCGTCCACCGGTCGCGCATATGCATATCCCAATGCGGCCATAATGTGTGGTAACGTTCGCGCCATCGAGATGACGCGCGACGAAGAGGAACTTTCATGCGTTGCCGGGTTGCTGCGTTGGCTGCCGTGCCCTTGCTGGCCATTGCGTTCTCCAGTGTCTCTTCAACGGATGTCGGTGCCGAACCCGTTGCAAAAAAGCTGTTTGGCGCAAAAAAAGCGCCGGCGTCGCTCCAGGCGCGGTCGATCGGTTCCTACGCCCGGGGATGTCTGGCGGGCGGGCGCATGCTGCCCGTAAGCGGGCCCGGCTGGGAGGCCATGAAACTGTGGCGCAACCGGAACTGGGGTCATCCCGTCCTGATCGAATTCCTCGAGCGCTTCGCGACCGATTCGAAGGAGGTCGACGGATGGCCCGGTCTGCTGATCGGCGACCTTTCGCAACCACGCGGCGGACCGATGCTGACCGGTCATCGCAGTCACCAGATCGGTCTTGACGCGGACATCTGGTACAAACCGAAACCGGACGGGCCGATGACCGACAAGGAGCGTGCCGACAGTTGGTCGATCCCGCTCGCCGGTCAGTTTTCCACCACCGTGAACAAGAAACACTGGAACCCCGGCTATGTGACGCTCATCAAGCGGGCGGCGTCATACCGGGAAACAGCCCGGATCTTCGTGCATCCGGCGGTCAAACGCGCGCTGTGCGAGGGGGCGGGCAGCGATCGCGCCTGGCTGCGAAAGGTGCGGCCCTGGTGGAAACACAACTATCACTTCCATGTCCGCCTGCGCTGTCCGCCCGGCATGGTCGGCTGCATGGACCAGGATCCGCCGCCGCTCGGCGACGGCTGCGGCGACCAGATGGATCACTGGATGAAAAAGCTCGCGGCGGCCGAGGAGTGGAGCAAGAAAAAGCCGAAGCCGCCGGTCAAGCCGCGCCGCGAGCTGCGTTTGGCGGATTTGCCGCCATCCTGCCGCGGCGTCCTCGATGCAAAGCCGATCAGAGTCTCCGCGGTGAACGCCCCGGTTATGCCAGCCGCCCCGCAGCGCAAACCGCAGGCTCCGGCCACCACAGCGTCACCGGATGCGCCCGGACTGCCCTGGCGCAAGAAAGCGAAAACGAACAATGCGGCCCCGGCCGCCGTGCCTTTGCCCGAGAGGAAGCCGCAATGAACGTGCAATCAGAACCCCAGCCGCAACGCAATGTGTTCGGCGAGCCGATCGAGACCTGTTCGGACCGGCCGCTCACCGGGTTCTACCGAACCGGGTGCTGCGAGACCGGACCGGACGATCACGGCGTGCATACGGTCTGTGTGCTGATGACGGCGGAGTTCCTCGCCTTTTCCAAGATGCGCGGCAACGATCTGTCCACGCCGATCCCCGAGTTCGGTTTTCCGGGGCTTGAGCCCGGTGACCGGTGGTGCCTGTGCGCGGCGCGCTGGAAAGAGGCCATGGACGCGGGCATGGCGCCGCGCGTGGTTCTGCGCGCCACCCACGAGGCGACGCTCGAAATCGTGTCCCTGGAAGACCTGAAGCGCTACGCCATCGATCTGGCCTGACGGCGCGAGACGTTCCTTCAGGCGTCCGCCGCGGCACCCGTTCCGATCGCGCAGGCGACACCCGTTCCGCCGAGACCGCAATATCCGGCCGGGTTCTTGGACAGATACTGCTGGTGATAGTCCTCGGCAAAGTAGAACTCCGGCGCGTCGATGATCTCGGTGGTGATGGGGCCATATCCGCGGTCGGTCAGCGCGTACTGGTATTTGGCCTTTGACGCCTCGGCCGTGTCCCGCTGCTTGCCGTCATGGACATAAATCCCGGAGCGGTACTGCGTGCCGACATCGTTGCCCTGGCGCATGCCCTGCGTCGGGTCGTGTCCTTCCCAGAAGGTCTTCAGCAGATCGGCATAGCTGATCTTCGCCGGGTCATAGACAACGAGGACCACCTCGTTGTGACCGGTCATGCCGGAGCACACCTCCTCATAGGTGGGATTGGGTGTCATGCCGGCGGCATAACCGACGGCGGTGACGTAGACGCCCGGTAGCTGCCAGAACATCTTTTCCGCACCCCAGAAACAGCCCAGTCCGAACATCGCCGTCTCCAGGCCCTCCGGATAGGGACCTTTGAGCGGATGGCCGTTCACATGGTGTGTCGGGGCGGTCGGGATCGGGGTCGTGCGGCCGGGAAGGGCGTTGCCGGCATCCGGCATTCTGGCCGGCTTGCGGAAAAACATGTGGGTCACTCCTCTACCGGAGCCGGCCGCTTGTGAGTGGGTCCGAAGCCGGCACCGTAATCAGTTGTTGAACACGTCCAGGTGATTCCTGCGCCGCCCGAGCCAGTAAAGCAACAGCCCGAGCACGCCGAGAATCACCCATGTTGGAACCTGCAGCAGCGAGACGACGACCGGGTCCCACAGGACCGGGCTGACGTGCCGCTCGATCGCGGCCTGCATCGTGTTCAGGCTGGCCGCGTGCAGGTTGAACCAGTGCTCGCCGAGCGGGGTGAGGACCCATTGTCCTTCTCCCGATGCAAGCGATTTGGTGCCGTCTATTGTCAGGGCGATCATGGCTCCCAGCAGGAACCACACGCCCATAATGCGTAGAAATACCATCTTCAACTACCCCGCAGGGTCGCGCCTTGCTCGCACGCCCGCCCCGCCAGATAGATAAGTACTCACAGTAGCTTGTTCAAATGTAATACGCGCGAAAGTGGTTATCGGATGCTTGCGAGGGGTGGTGATCAGATGCTTGCGCGGGTGCGGCGCATGCTTTAGAGCCTTTTCGATCAAATCCGCCGTGCCTCCACGGCGCAAGTCTTCGGAGAGGTGGCCGAGTGGTCGAAGGCGCCCCGCATATGGCGTTAGCCATATGCCAAGAAAAGAAAGCGTGCGCTTGTCTTCGATCCGCACCGAGCGAACGGGCGTGAGACTGTTGAGGAGAGGTGGCCGAGTGGTCGAAGGCGCCCCGCATATGGCGTTAGCCATATGCCAAGAAAAGAAAGCGTGCGCTTGTCTTCGATCCACACGGAACGAACGGGCGTGAGACTGTTGAGGAGAGGTGGCCGAGTGGTCGAAGGCGCACGCCTGGAACGCGTGTAGGCGGGCAACCGTCTCGTGGGTTCGAATCCCACCCTCTCCGCCACCCTGGAACATAAGTGCGAACGCTGTTGGCCGCCGATTCTGTGCCATTTGAAGCCGACAGGATCTGAAGCAGGGTACTTTGCGAGCCCATGATCCGAACTTTGCGTTCTGCGACCTCGACCCGTTTTGCGTGAACGCTTTGTTTCGAGCGATTGAACGCTTCAAAGAAAACGGGACCATTTACGGTTTAACCGTCACGAGAAGTACAATCAGCATGAGCAGCATCAGGCCGATTGGCAGAAACCATCGCCCGCCCGGTTTGCCGTCGCCGGAGCTTTCCCGGACTGCGCGGCGCAGCTTCCCGACCAAAGCGCCGTGCAGCCCGGATAGCGCGAGCACCAGCAGGATCTTCATGCCGAGCCAGGCAGAGGTGAACCAGCCGCCCAGCACCCCCAGCAGAATGCCGAAGGTCAGCGCCAGGATCATCGCGGGCGTCGTGACCGCTCGGTCGTAGGCCTTCAGCGGCTTCATATGGATCAGGGCGGGGTAACGCAGCGCCAGCGCGACCGCGACCATGCCGCCGATCCAGACAAACAGCGACACAAGATGGGCGGCTTTCGTTAGGTGGTAGAGCATCAGAAATCCTCGGATTGCCGGCGCAGCCAGCGTTCGTTGACGAACCCGCCGAAGGGGATGAACGCGCCGATGAAAAGGCGCAGCGCACCGAGACAGTTGATCAGGCCCTCCGCCCAGGACCGGATGACGAACCACAGGAAGACCATGAAGGCCAAACCATGGATCGGCCCCATGATCGAGACGGCGGACGGGACCCCCGCCCAGTACTTGAGGGGCATCGCCACGCAAAAGAGCGCCAGCAATGTCAGTGCCTCGAAGATCGCGGCACGCTTGAGGCCCGTCATGCGGTTGTGGTCCTGCAATCTCGCCAGGGGAAGTGCCCGAACTAATTCGCGATCGGCGTATATTTCCCCATATCCTTTGCTGCCGCGGCGCACATGGGAGTCAATACATCTCCCATCGGTCCGAGCCATTCCTGCATCTTGCTCATGATCTCGGGACCGGCCTTCTCTGGCGTGCCTGCGTCAAACGGAGGAGCGGGATCATATTCCAGCGCGAGCTGAGACATCTTCGCAACGTCCTCGCCAAGCAGTTCTGCCAGCAGCACGAGGCCAAAATCGATACCGGCCGTTACGCCGCCGCCTGAAATTCGGTTGCGATCGTGCACAACTCTGGCCTTCACCGGCGTCGCGCCAAAAAGGGACAGCAAGTCGCGAGCGGACCAATGAGACGTCGCCTCGTATCCCTGGAGAAGCCCCGCCGCGCCCAACACGACCGACCCCCCGCAAACGCTGGTTACATATCGCGCCCGTGAACCGCGGTCGGCCAGGAATTGGAGCACTTCCGCGTCTGCCATAATGCTGAACTCGCCACCGGGGACAAACAACACGTCGAGATCTTTCGGGCATTCGTCGAGCGTCGCCGTTGCCTTCATGACAAGGCCGCTGTCCGTCTCCAGCAAATCGGTGTTCTTCCAGACCACATGGACATTGCAGGACGGGGCGAGGACCGCCTGGGGGCCGACCAGGTCCAGCAACGTCACACCCGGGTATAAGAGCATGGCGACTTCCGGCTTCGTGCCCTTGTGTGGAGGAGGCAGTTTGAGCTTCGACTCTTGGAGTTTGTTCTTGTGCGCGCTTGCGGGTTCTGAGCGGCCCGCCAAGGTGACGCCCGCCGCAATGGCGGCTGCTGAGCCGACAAATCCCCTCCTGTTCAGGGTGGTCTCGTTTTCGTCTGTTTTCATCGCGCTTCTCTCTGGTTCAGCAACTGGAACGGACCGGATTTGTGACCCGAAATTCCCACAATAGTGCTGGACAGCAGAAATGGCGTAAATGACAATAGGCCGACAATATCGGCCATTTTCTGTATCTCAGGGCGATGAAGGAACCCGTACGCAGTGCAAGACATGGCGACACGCGTCGCGTCGTATTTCTTGCATTTCCTCAGGTACTCCTGCTGGACTTAACTGGCCCGTGGGAAGTGTTCTCTCTTGCCAACAAACTCGCTCGCCGAGAATCGCCACCGTACGACCTGGAATTGGTGAGTGGCGATGGCTCTGCCACGGTTCCGTCGGGCGGGGGGATTTCAATGGACAGTCACCGACTGGCTAAGAACTGCCGTGGCGCCATCGATACGCTGATCGTTCCGGCTACCCATTTTGCGTGGGGCGCAAAGCCGCCAACTCAGTTTGTTACCGTCCTGCGACGCCTGGCGGGCCGCTCGCGCCGCGTCGTATCGATCTGTGGCGGAGCGTTTCTCCTGGCCGGGGCCGGACTCCTTGATGGCAAGAAAGCCACGACGCACTGGCGTGGCACCGAAGATCTGGCGGCGCGTTTTCCGAAGGTCGACGTCCAAGCCGACTCGATCTTTGTGAAGGACGGATGTGTCTACACGTCTGCGGGTGTTACATCAGGTATTGACCTTGCCCTGGCGCTTGTCGAAGAGGATCTCGGACAGAAGCTCGCGTTGGATTGCGCTCGGCACCTTGTGGTTTTCATGCGTCGACCGGGCGGACAGTCCCAGTTCAGCGCCACGTTGCAAGCGCAACATGCCGGACGGGATATCATAAACGAGCTGGTTGCGTGGGCTGCGGACAACCTGTCCGGTGACCTTTCGGTTCAGGCGATGGCTGAGCGCGTTCACATGAGTCTACGGAATTTCTCGCGCGTATTTCGTAACGAGGTTGGACAGACCCCCGCTGCGTTCGTCGAGAAGCTGCGAGTCGACGCCGCGCGGCAGCGCCTTGAAGAGACAGACGCGTCGATTGACGCGATTGCAGAAAGTTGCGGCTTTCATAGTGCAGATTCAATGAGGCGTTCGTTCCGACGCGTCGTGAAAGTGGCGCCTGGTGACTATCGCCAACGCTTCCGGAGGCGATGACAGTCTCGACATGAACAAGCTTCTCAGTTCGAACCTCAGCTTTGATCCCGACTAACACAACTTGGCGGCCGTCAAGCTTTCCCCGTCGTACCAAATCTTTGTCCTTGGCCTCGATCGCCGTGAGACTGGATGTTGTGTCGATGGGGAAGAAAAAGGATAGGGGCCAACCCGGCGTACTTGGACCACGTGCCCTCAAAAGGGCATGACTCCTTCACAAATCGGCCGCGTCATTGGCCGATTGTGACTTGATGAAGCGCATCTTTCTCCGAGCCCTGAGCCGTTCCGGCGGCACACTGATGGCAAAGATACTGGATGCCCACCCCGATATCGCCATGGGCTATGAGCTCTACGACCACCTGCTTGAGCCACTCGCGAGCCGAAAATTCTCTGCAGACACTCATCCGATATTGCGATTTGTGCGACGTCCATCCAGAAGGTGCGGGCTCATTGCCGGCAGGGCGCTGCGCGGAGGTGTAGACGGCAGGAACTTCAATCAGCTCGTCTGGGACCATATCGACAATGGCGAAGGTTTCGACTCTTTTGCCGGACGAATGCTGTTTGTTGAAAAGCTGGTCGACTTCAAGCGCCGCCAGGAGGGCAAGCTGCATTGGGGTGCGATAGTCCTCGAGCACGACCAACTACGTACCGTGTTCCCGTCCGAACAATGCTATTTCCTGTTCATGCAACGCGACGGACGGGACGTGGCTGCATCTCAGAAACACGTTGGCGACTTCAAAAAAGAAATCAGGCAAATAGCAAAAGCATGGTCGAAACAGACGGAGAGCTTCCATAAATTCTGCAGGCGCAATGACGTGAATGCGCGGGTCATCCGCTACGAAACCCTTGCCGAACATCCAGAGCAGGTATGCCTGGAAATCGCAAACTTCCTGGGCCTCACCTGGAGCGGCCGCATGCTTCAATCCCATAACCTGGATCTGAGCATTCACCGCAATACTGCGTCACACCTTTCTGCCGACCAGATCAGGCAATGCATCAACACAAAGAGCATCGGTCGATACAAATACGATCTCACGCCAGACGAACTGGCGGTGTTCAACGATACGGCCAAGAGTACATTGGAAGCACTCGGCTATTCGGCGTAAACGCGGCCAAACTCGCCAGACCGGCGCGTTTTCATGAGTGTTCCGAAGACCCCGCGGTTATCGCTCGAGCAATTTTTTCAGGAACCGAGAAATCAACCAAAGCCCGACCGAAAGGGCTATTACGCCGGCTGTAACAGCGAGGCCGAGTGGCGATGTGAGAGTCTCTGGCGCTCTCGAAGCCTCGATGGCAATCCCCACGACCAGCCATACTCCAATCGCCCAAGCCAGGATCAGGGAGGTCCACCGAAAGAACAAAAGGGTTCGTCTCGCCATGCCCTACATCGCCTTCCAGCACACCAAATTGATCTTCATCACCCGCGCAGGGCCCCGCATCATCTCTTGAAAACAGTTGTGCTTTTTTCTGGCATTCCACGCAATGATCTTTCCCAAGTCCGCTTTGGACCTCGTGGCGAGAGGTTTTGGTTTTCGTTTGCGCGGGCTCTCCGTGCGTTTGTCGAAAATCGGGAATTGCATCGGCTGGCTGAATCTGAGAGCGTTAGCGCGACAGAGGGGGTTCAAATGCGTCTTAATCTCAATCTCAGCAGACCAAAAGACATCACTTTTCTGATCGCCGTCATACTGGCCGGCCTGGTGTTGCTTGGCCGCGTGGTGGCCTTGCCCATATTCAGCCAGTACGCCTTCGGCTTGCTGTTGATCGCCTTCATTATTCTTGCGGCGGGCGTCCTGTTAAAGGATCTGTAGGCGCAGACTGTGGCGGCGGAAGGCCGGGAAAACATGCGCAACCACATGACCGGATACGCACGGCTGGTGCCGCCGCTTTTGGCGCTCGTCTTGCTCGCGGTTGGGTTGTCGCCGACGAGCGCGGTTGGGGAAGACAAGGCGTCATGGCTGTTCGTGATGACCGGCGAAGTCGAGACGGCGAGTAACACCAAACTCGCCATCAGGCCCGACCCGACCGTTGTCGCATTCTCCGACCGTCCCGAGCGCCTGGTCCGCGCCATCACCGTCGACATGCTCATCGATAAGGTCTGGGATGCGGGCAAGGACAGCTTTGTCAAAGACCCGCCGAATGCCGCAGTCGTGACCGATGGCAAAAAGATAGCGATCGAAGAACTCAAGTCGGTGGCCCGGAGCGGCGACACGGTCGTCTTTCTGACAAAGACGCTCGCGGGTCCGCCGCCGGCAGCCGGCAAACGGGTTGCCGTCGTTATCGATCAGGAATAGGCGCCAACAACATCGCATTCCCGCGCGTTCTCCCACGCCCACAAGGCTACCTTTTCAGCAAGCGCGCCCACTTGCCACAGCCACGGGCGCCCGTTTGATATACAGAAAGGCGAATATGTGCGAGACTGCCGCCGCGGATGATCACGGGCCGGGGTCGCGCGAAACCGCTGAGGGAAGGGAGCGCCAGACAATGATAAGGCGGACAGAGAACGAATTGAGATCGATCGCGACGACGTGTTGCACGACAGCCCGCGCCGTGATCGCAACTGCAGGTTTCCTGGTGCTCGTTCTCGCCTGGTTTGCCGCAGCAAACCCGGCACTTGCAACAGATGCGTCCATCAAGCTGCCGCCGGCGATCGGCCCTGAAGAGCCCCGGGTCGAGCCATACAAGGGCGACGACAAGCTCTATCACCAGACATGGTTCAACCAGTCCTTCATGGACCTGCGGGAGGATTTCGAGGAGGCGAAGCGGGAAGGGAAGCGGTTTGCCGTCATCTTCGAGCAGAATGGCTGCGTCTATTGCGTGAAGATGCACAACGAGGTGCTCGCGAAGAAGTACATCAACGACTATGTACGAGAGAACTTCCGCATCCTGCAGATCAACATGTGGGGCGATCGCCAGGTGACGGATTTCGACGGCAAAGTGCTCACCGAGAAGGAGCTGGTGCGCCGCTGGCGCGTGATGTTCACGCCCTGGATCGCCTTCTTCAAGGACGACCTGACCGGCGACGACGGCAAGCCGGGCTCCGAGTTACAGGTCATGAATATGAGCCTCGGGATCGGGCCCGGCACGTTCTATGACGTCTTCACCTGGGTCCGCGTGAAAGGCTATGAAACCGACGAGCACTTCCAGCGGTTTCACATCCGCCGGTTGAACGAACGCGAGGCGATTGCCAAGAAGCAGGCCGGGGACAAAGCGAAAAACGTGAATTAGAGCTCTTGTCGCGGCGGATCAGCCGGGCAATCGCGCAAGACATCTGCGGGCGCGCAGCGTGCCCGCCCGACCGCCTTACCAGAGTTCGACCTCCTTGCCCTCCGCTCTCAGCCGCTCCGCCTTGGCCTGCAGGAAGCGCTGGAAGTTGGTGGTCTTGTACTCGCCGGTGCGGACGAACTCGAACGTCGACAGAAAGTGGAACGGCTTCCAGTAGCCGACCAGCCGCCACGCCTCGCCGTCACGGCCCGGTTTGCCGAGCACTTCTTTCGGATCGCGCGGAAAAAAGACGAGGGTCGGGGTGAAGTTCACCCGCCAGCGCCGGGCCAGTTCACGCTCACCCATTTCCTCGCCGTCGAAATCGGTGACCCTGCGCGGACCCCAGAGGTCGAGTTGCAGGATATTGAAGTTCTCCGTGACATACTTGACCGTCTCGGGATGGGTGAGATTGACCCTGTGCGTTTCCTTGCAATAGGGGCATCCGCGCTGTTCGAAGAGAATGGCGAACTGCTTGCCCGCATCGCTTGCCTCGGTGATGTCGTCCCTCAGGTCGAGGAACGACTGCAGAAACCAGGGCTGCTTGTAGAGGCCGTCATCGCCGACCTCCGGTTCCGCGCCCGCGGCAAGCGCATCCAAGCGCGCGCCTGTTGCCGCGACCAGTCCGGCACCAGCCGCCAGGGTGAACATGTTTCGCCGTGTGATGGTCATCATATGCACTCCCCGGTTGTCGCGGTGGCTCTGGACGCTCTTATGTCAACTTTAGCACGCCGGCCGACTGCTCCCGAAATGCACGCCAGCCGGCCGGGCCCGGACGCGCATTGGCGCTAGTCTTCCCATTGCCATGTGGCAGGCACCCAGCGGTATGCGGTGCCGTTGCGCGCAACGTGGCCGAGGCCCGGAAACGAGATGTGATAGACGAGCATCAGGTGCTTGCCCTCAGCCGCCATCTCCATCATCTCCCGGCGCGATTTCTCGGCCATCTTGGGATCGATGTCCGTGCGTGGCCACCAGCCCGGATGCGCAAAGGAGATGTAGGGATGAGTCATGCTGTCCGCCGCAACCAGCAGCGTCTCACCTTCTGACTCGATTGCCACCGACATGTGCCCGGGCGTGTGGCCCGGCGTCGCGATCGTGACAATGCCCGGACTGACCTCCTCGCCCGCCTTGATACGGCGCGTCTTGTCCGCGACAGGCGCGAGTTGCCTCTTCGCGCCGACGGCGAACCCCAGGAACATCTCGGGCAGGGTGTCCATCGCTTTGGACGTCGTCCAGAAATCCCACTCGCCGGCACTGATGACGTATTTTGCGTTCGGGAAACGGGGCGCTTCCTCGAACTCGTCTATCAGTCCCCAGATGTGGTCCGGATGTCCGTGGGTCAGAACGACCGTATCGACATCCTCCGGCTCATAGCCAGAGGCGCGCAGATTGTCGGTCAGTTTCCCGGCCGTGGGCATCCAGTTCATGCCGCCGCCGACATCGATCAGGATCAGCTCCTTGCCCGTATTGATCAGCGGGATGTTCACATGCGAGATGCGCTCGTCCGGGTCGAGCAGGTTCTCTTTCAGGAAGGCAACGACCTCTTCCCGCGCCACGTTGGATCCGAGCAGATTGGTCGGCAGCGTGTAGGCGCCATCGCTGAGCACGGTGATCTCGAATGCGCCGTGCTTGAAACGGTAGTAGCCGGGAACCTGTCCGCCTTTCATCTCCGCCGCGCCCTGTGCGCTCACCGGCAACAGACTTGCCCCCGCGGCCAGGACACTCGCCGCGCCGCCGGCCCTGAGCATGTCACGTCTCGAAAATGGCGATCCTCCGGACACGAATTCCTCCCTGTTTTTTGTCTTCATTGGTTGTCTTCGACGGCCGGGCAACGTCCGCTTCCGCGGGCGTGCTGCTTGAATCGTGAAACGCTCCCATGAACACGCATGCGCATGGGAGCGATTTCTGTCCGAGTCGGCCAGACCTGCGCTCAATGCAAGCCCGCATGCCCCGTTACGGTCGTGCCGGGGCGGGCGGGTTTAAGCCAAAGCCGGCCTTTCGTTTGTCCGGCCGCGCGACTAACCGAACATGTCGGACGTGATGCCGGCGTACCATCCGACCGATTCTTCATAGGTTTGCGCGCGCAGTTCCGGGGTCTCGCCGACCTTGGAGATGAACTTGCTGGTCGCTTCGATCTTGTCGGTTCCCGGCTTGTATTTGGCGCCGACCTTCACTCCGTCATTCGCGGCGATGAGGCTCCAGCAGGTGTTCGAGTAGCGGGCCGGAAACGCCTTTGCGTCGATCAGTGCGGCGCGGACCGCCATGGCCGCCGACTTCGCCTGGCTGTTGGCGGAGAAGCCCGACTTCGGCATCGCAGCAGCGATCGAAGCGTCGCCGATAACATGGATGTTGTCGTCGATCGTCGACTGCATGGTCGCCGGCTTGATCGGGCACCAGCCGCCCTTGTCGGTCAGCCCGGCCACGGCGGCAATCTCGCCTGCCTTTTGCGCCGGGACGACACAGGCGGCATCCGCCTTGAAGGTGTCGAGATCGGTCTCGATCTCCATGGTATCGGCATTGACGTTCTTGATTCCGCCATGCGTGCCCGGGTCCAGCCACTCGACCATTCCGGGATAGTGCGACTGCCAGCCGTCCATGAACAGGGCCTGCTTGGAGAACTTCGGCTTGGGATCGAGAACGATGATCTTGGCCTTCGGGTTCTTCTGCTTGAGGGCGTGCGCGATCATCGAAATGCGCTCATAGGGCCCCGGAGGGCAGCGGAACGGATTGGGCGGCGGCACCATGACGAAGGTTCCGCCCTCCTTCATGTTGTCGACCCGCGCCTTGAGCAGTTGCGCCTGCGTGCCCGATTTCCATGCATGCGGCATGACACCGGCCGCATCGACGGAATAGCCGGGAATGGAGTCGTACTTCATGTCGATACCGGGTGCGAGGATCAACCGGTCGTAGGGAACCCTTGCGCCGCTCGCCAACACGACCTGCTTCTTGTCGCGGTCGATGCCGACAGCCCAGTCATGGACCACATTGACGTCGTAGTCGGTCGCGAGCTTGCTGTAACCGTGTCCGATGGAGTCGTATTCGCGAAACCCGCCGAGATAGAGATTGGAGAAGAAGCAGGTGTAGTAGCGACGAGACGGTTCGATGAGCGTGACGTCGATCGCGCCCTTGGAGTCCTTGGCGATGTACCGCGCCGCGGTGGCGCCGCCGGCCCCTCCGCCGATGACCACGGCACGCGGCTTGTTCGCGCCGAACAGGGCGGGGGCGGACGCACTCAGACCCCATGTCAGGGCGCTGGCTCCAGTCAGAATATTGAACTTCCGTCTCGTGATCGTCATGGCTTTCCTCCCTTTATTCATCCTTCGCCTTGAGTGAACTGAAGTATATGGCGAGCGCCTTCACCTCCTCGTCGGAAAGGGCGCCTGCCAGCGTCTGCATTATTTTGTTATCGCGCTCCTTGTTGCGGTACTCGTTCATCACCAGCTCAAACGCCCACGTGTCCCATCCGATGATCGAAGGGATGCCGTTGTGTTCATTGGAGGGCTGATGGCAGGTGACGCATTCCCCGGCGAGATACTCGCCAAGCGCGCGCAGATCTTCTGTCGCTATCGCTCTGGACCCCATCGCCGCGAGGCCCATCAAAACTATGAATACGATGCTTCGCATTCAATCGAGCCCACGAGATTATGTCTTCAGGAGTCCGTCAGACCAATTCGTATAAGATGAAATTCTCATATCACTATACGTGAATATATATCATGGATCGCGCCGGACGGAGCATTAATTATCATCGCGCAGTGTGACATATTCGCGCTAAGCCTGTGATATTTCACACAGCCATTAGGGCTCGGGATGGGGTTTTTGGCCGTTTTCCCGAGGATTTCAGGCTCTCTCATCCGCCAATGACGCGCGCCTTTTCTTTGCCCGGTCTCCCCGCGTCAAGATTAGCTATGGCGTTCACATTCAAAAATTGATATGTATAAATGTTTATGCGGTCGTTCGTCCGGAGCGTGATGCCATGGAAGCCATTCGAGAGGTTCTGCAGGAGAATTCGGCTGTCAGTCTGGCGGTCGGTGGTTTCGTCATCGGCTACATCTTCGGCTACGTGGTTTACCGCACCAACTTCTGCACGATGGGCTCTCTCTCCGACATCCTGTCGTTCGGCGACTATCGAAGGTTCCGCTCGTGGCTGCTTGCCATCGCTGTCGCGATCCTCGGGGCGCAGATGCTCCAGGCCTTTGGTGTGGTCGACCTCGCCAGTTCCATGTATCTGGCGCCGAACTTCAACTGGCTCGGAAACGTGCTCGGGGGTTTGCTGTTCGGCTACGGAATGGTCTTTGCCGGCGGGTGCGGCAGCCGCAATCTGGTCCGGGCCGGCGGTGGCGATCTGCGTTCGCTTGTCGTCATCGTCGTGATGGGGATTTTCGCCTACATGACCATTGGCGGTCTTATCGGGCCGCTGCGTGCGGAGCTGCAGGAAACGACGCAGATTGATCTCGCGGCGGTCGGCGCCGAGACGCAGGGCATCAACGCCCTGCTTGCGCAGTTCGCGGGGCTTGCAGACGGCGTTTCCGTGTGGATCGTTGCCCTGCTCCTGGCCGGCGGCTTGCTGGTCTATTGTCTCTCGGACAAGGGATTCCGTTCATCGCCCGAGCACCTGGCGGCCGGATTCGGCGTCGGTGTGTGCATTCTGGCGGGCTGGGCGTTGACCGGGCTCGCCTTCAACGACTTTGCGGATCGCGTTCAGAACCCGATTTCCCTGACCTATGTCCGTCCGGCCGGCGACGCGCTGGAATTCCTGATGCGGTTTACGGCTGAGATGATCCCCGCCTTCGGCGTGGCCACCGTGTTCGGCGTGCTGGCCGGTTCCTTTACCGCCGCAAAGATGCTCGGCCGGTTCAGGGTCGCGACCTTCAGCGATACCGACGATACGGTGCGCAATCTGGTCGGCGCGGCGCTGATGGGAGTCGGCGGCGTGATGGCCCTCGGCTGCACGATCGGCCAGGGCATCACCGGCCTGTCCACGCTCTCGATCGGCTCGCTGCTCGCCTTCCTCTCGATCGTCACGGGAGGCGTCGTCGGCATCAAATCGATGGAGCGTCTCTTGCTGCGTTCGGCGTGAAACGCCGGACGATCAGGACTTGTTCTTGATCACGAAACGGAAAACGCCGTCGTCTTCTCCGGACTCGAGAAGCTCGTGCCCTGTCGCGCGGCAGAACGCGTCGAAATCGGCAACCGCGCCGGGGTCGGTCGCGAGCACCTCGAGCGTTCCGCCCGACGGCACGTCCTTAATCGCCGCCTTCGCTCTGAGGATCGGAAGCGGGCAGTTGAGGCCTTTGGCGTCGAGTGTTGTGTCTGGCATGGTCCTGTCTAGCCTCCATGGTCAATCGGCGGCGCGGCGTCGTTACCAAGGCGGATCGGCAGCCTCAATCACGTGCCCCAGCCGTCGCCTAATTCATATTCAGTTTTCTGAATGATTCAACAGTTGATTTCCCGGCCGGTCAAGTGGCGTCTTGGTTTCCGTGCGGCGCCTTGCGGCAGCCGCTGCGGATGAATACGGAACGTGCGCCCGGTGTCAGCGCACGCTGCCGAAGGACTCGTCCGTGCTGCCCGGCGGCGCTACGAGGCCGGCCAGCCGGCAACCCTGTGCGATCGGACCGGCGGGAAGGATCTGAAACAGGTGCTTGCGGCCGCCCTTGTCTTCGAACCGTGCTTCCAGTGCATCCGCAAGGCGGCGTGCAGGCGGCTCCACCTCTTCCGCATAGCAGGCCTGAAGGACACGGATGACCTCCCAATGATCGTCGGTCAGCTCAAGGCCGTCTTCCGCGGCCTGCTTGGTCGCCACGTCGGGCGACCAGCCGCGCGGTGCGTACGGAAAGGACTTGTCCCGCCCCTGTTGTTCCGTCGGGGCGAGGATGGCCTTCATGATTTCGTTTGCGTCAGGCATGGGTCTTGCTCACTTTCCTTGCGTTCTGCGGCTCCTGAAACGCAACCGCAGCCCGTCCTTATCCGGCCTGTTCGGCCCAGTTTGCCAATGCCGATCCCAAATGGGCTGCGGTCGGGGCGTCGATATCGAGAATCGTGAACCGCCGTCCCTCGCGTATGGTGATGCGCAACAGCCGCATGCCGCTCTCGAAATCGACATTGTCGAGGGTGATTTCCCGCTTGTACGGGGCCTCGAACCTCTCCAGCCGCGTGACCGTCTCGCCGGTCACGTCTTGTCACCCCAGTAGAACGCGGTCTCCAGCTTGAGCTGCCATTGCCGGGGCGTATCGCGGTAGTCGGGCTTTACGTCGAACTCCAGAAATCGCTCGCCTTCCTTGCCCCTCTTGGCGACCAGTTTCACCAGGTCGTCGAATTTCTGAACTTCGGGATGTCGAATGATCAGTTCGCTCAGTTGAACCACGGTCTTCCTCCCAGTTATGGCCGGCCCGATTCGTCGAGACACCCGGTCCCGGCGATTTGATCCCGGTATCGGATCCGGTACAGCAGACGTGCGCTCGACGCCTCGGGCGAGGGCGCGCCATCGAAACCGGTTCGGGCATGCAACACGTTGTTGCAGATGATCCCCTGACCCGGCTCCAGCTTGTGCCGAAACACCAGCGGTTCCCCGTTTGCCAGCATGCTGGCGATGAACGCGGCCGCGTCGCGGGTATCCGGGTCGTCGCGCCACGCGATGTACCGTTTGCGCGCGGTGTACCGCATCCGAAGGTCTCCGCTTCCTGGCTCCACACTGTACACCGGACCGATGCTTTCAGGCCGGATGCTCCCGTCCTTCTCGCGGTTGGCCGGGATCGTCATGGCTTCTTCGTGCATCAGAGCGGCGATGAACCGGGGGTTCTCGTCGCGCAGCCGGATATAGGCGATCTCCGGATCGAGCAGGGCGCTCTCCCCGCCGCTTTCGGCGTCGCGGCAGCAATGCAGGATAAAGGACCGGATGCGGTCTTCGGGCGCGTTGTAGTATCCATCCGTATGCCAACTGAGTGGCCGGTTGGTGTAGGGAATATACCCGGTGCGCGTCTCGTCCCTGGCGATTTCGAGGGCAACGACGCCGTCCTCCGCCGCCGAGCGGTGGCCTTCCATCCCGTTGAGTCCGAACGCCCGCGCGAAGGTGGGCAGCTCACGCCTGACCACGTTCGGGTCCGGCCGCTCCGGACGGGTGACATAGATCGCCACGTTGGCCTTTCGGCACAACGCCGTGACGGCCTCGCGTTCGGCCGCGGTCGGGTGGGCGAGATCGGCAATCTCGACGAACAGCTCTTCGGGGCTTTGCGGATAGTCCGCGAGCTTTGCATCCCGCCACCGCCGATAGGCGTCATGATCGCTGAGATCGAACGGGCTGCCGGCGCGGGCGCCCGCATCTGTCGGACGATTGGTATTGAGTGCGACGGATGACATCAATCTCACCGCGTGACTTTCGAAACTCACTCTATCAGGGCGCATTCACGGCTCGCCGTTCCGCACCGTGCGGACCGCCCAATTACGCACATCGAAGGCCGGACCCGCACCTCATCATAATTGATATATTCAAAAATTGTGATATAATAATATGACAAAGTATCGCTGTGAACTGTCCGGTTTCGAAAATGCGAGGCGGATGCAAATCCGGAGGCAGGAAAAACCGGCGGATCGTGAGGAGGAACAGGGTCCATGCCTAAAGATAACGGTTCCGCGGGTAACAACGGAGCGTCCGCGTCCAACAAGAAAAAGAAGGACGCGAAACAGCCCGAACAGCATCCCACGCCACTGCTCGACGAGCTCGAAAGCGGCCCCTGGCCGAGTTTCGTAACCGGCCTGAAACGGCTTCGTGACTCAAAGGACAAGCAGTATGCGCCGATGATGAACGACCTGCTCGGTCAGCTCGAGCACTCCTACGAGGAGAAGCTCGGTTTCTGGAAGGGCGGCGTGGTCAGTGTCTACGGCTATGGCGGCGGCATCATCCCCCGCTTCTCCGAAGTGGCCGACAAGTTCCCGGAGTCGAAAGAGTTTCACACCCTGCGCGTCATGCCGCCCGCCGGGTTCCATTACGACACCAAGGTCATGCGCCAGCTCTGCGACATCTGGGAAGAGCACGGTTCCGGCCTGATCGCGTTTCACGGCCAGACCGGGAACATCATGTTCCAGGGTGCGACCACGGAGAACACCCAGAAGGCATTCGACGCGCTCAACGAGATCGGGTTCGATCTCGGCGGGGCCGGGCCGTGCATGCGCACGGGCATGAGCTGTGTCGGGGCCGCCCGTTGCGAAATGTCGAACTACGACGAGCAGCGCGCCCTGCGGTCGATCATCAATGAATATCTCGACGAGATGCATCGACCCGCGATGCCCTACAAGTTCAAGTTCAAGTTCTCCGGCTGCCCCAATGACTGCGTGAACGCGGTCCAGCGCGCCGATTTTGCGGTGATTGGCACGTGGCGCGACGACATGAAGGTCAACCAGGACGAGGTCAAAGCCTACGTCAAGAAGGTCGGCCGCAAGTACATGATCGATTCCGTCATTTCGATGTGCCCGACCCGCGCGCTGAGCCTCAATGACGACGACACGCTCGAGGTCGACAACCAAAGCTGCGTGCGCTGCATGCATTGCCTGAACGTGATGCCCAAGGCGCTGTCGCCGGGCGATAAAAAGGGCGCAACGATCCTGATCGGCGGAAAGCGCGCACTCAAGGTCGGCGATCTGATGGGCACGGTGATCGTGCCGTTCTTCAAGCTTGAGACCGACGAGGATTACGACAAGCTGACAGAGTTCGCCGGGGAGGTGATGGAGTTCTTCTCCGACAATGCCCTCGAGCACGAGCGCATCGGCGAGACCATCGATCGCATTGGCCTGCCGGCCTTCCTTGAAGCCATGGACATCGATCCCGACCCGAACATGGTCAGGCATCCGCGCACGTCCTGCTACGTGCGCACCGACGATTTCACCGAGGAAGCGGAAAAGTACTTCGAACGCAAGAAACAACAGGAGGCCGAAGAGGCCGAGTCAACGGTCGCTGCGGAATAGGCGACGGTTCCGGGGGACCGCGCCTGAGGCGAGGCGCGTCCCAGCCGGTCCAAGGGGAGAGAGATCAATGAGCGAAGCCACAACACCGCGCGTTCCCGATGAAACCGGGGTGCCGGATCCATTCCTGTACATGCACCCCACCCTGAAGCGGAACTACGCCAATTGGGACTGGCATGAACGGCTCCGTCCCGGCGTTCTGCACCACAAGTCGAAGACCGGCGAATCCATCTACACGGTGCGCGCCGGCACGCAGCGGCAGATGGACGTCTATACGATCCGCAAGCTCTGCGACATCGCCGACGAGTTTGCTGACGGCCACTTCCGGTTCACGACCAGAAGCAACATCGAATACATGGTCGACGACCGGGAAAAGGTCGAGCCGCTGATCGAGAAGCTGATCTCGGAAGGCTTCCCCGTGGGCGGGACCGGAAACTCCGTGTCGATGATCTCGCACACCCAGGGGTGGCTGCACTGCGACATCCCCGGCACCGACGCGTCCGGCGTGGTCAAGAGCCTGATGGACATGATGTACGAGGAGTTCATCAAGGAGGAGATGCCGAACCGGGTCCGGATCACCACGTCATGCTGCCAGGTCAATTGCGGCGGCCAGGGCGATATCGCCATCAACGTGCAATACACCAAGCCGCCGAAGATCAATCACGACCAGGTCGCGAATGTGTGCGAGCGCCCCGCCGTGGTCGCGCGCTGCCCGGTTGCGGCGATCCGCCCGGCGATCGTGAACGGCAAACCGTCCCTCGAGGTCGACGAGAAAAAATGCATCTGCTGCGGCGCCTGCTATCCGCCGTGCCCGCCGATGCAGATCAACGGCGACGACTCCACGAAACTCGCCATCTGGGTCGGCGGCAAGCATTCGAATGCCCGGTCGAAGCCGACATTCCACAAGCTTGTTGTCGCCAATCTGCCGAACAATCCGCCGCGCTGGCCGGAGGTCGAGGAGGTCGTGAAGAAGATCCTCTACGCCTACAAGGACAATGCCCGCGACTGGGAGCGCATGGGCGAGTGGATCGAGCGCATCGGCTGGCCGAAGTTCTTCGAGATCACCGGCCTGGCGTTTACCAAGCATCATCTCGATGACTGGACCGGCGCGCGGCACACCATGAACTCGTCAACGCATATTCGCTTCTAGGCGCTTCGCCGATGCGGCCCCTCCGGGCTCGTCGGCACCGTTCTGCGGATATGTTCAAGGGAGCACTCGAAACGTGAAGTTCGGAATCTTAGTCAACGAGGGGCCGTATACGCACCAGGCCTCCGACTCGGCCTACCAGTTCACCAAGGTTGCGCTGGAGAAGGGGCACGAGATCTACCGCGTCTTTTTCTACAACGACGGCGTCAACAACGGCACGCGCCTGACGGTCCCGCCGCAGGACGAGCGTAACATCCAGAGCAACTGGACCGAGCTGGCCCAGGAGCATGGCCTTGATCTGGTGGTTTGCGTCGCTGCCGCGCAGCGCCGCGGCATTCTCGACGACAGCGAAGCCAAACGCCACAGCAAGGATGCTGACAATATCGCGCCTGGTTTCCGCATTTCCGGCCTCGGTCAGCTGATCGAGATCGGGATCGAATGCGACCGGCTGGTTGCGTTCGGCGACTAAGGGAGCTGATAAAATGTCCGCAGACGAACAGGGTCCTGAATCCGACGACCGCAAGAAGTTCCTCTATGTGAACCGCAGGGCGCCCTACGGAACCATTTATGCACTGGAGTCGCTGGAGGTCGTGCTCATCGGCGCGGCGTTCGACCAGGACGTCTCGATCGCCTTCTTCGATGACGGCGTCTACCAGATCCTCAAGAACCAGGACACTTCGGGCATCGGTATGAAGAACTTCTCGCCGACCTATCGCGCACTCGGCGACTACGAGGTGACCAAGCTCTATGTCGAGAAGGAGTCCCTGGACGAGCGCGGCCTGACGAGCGACGACCTGCTGGAGATCACCTATGAGGACGAGGACGACGACTGGGCCGAGAAGCCGTCGATCCGGATCGTCGAGCGGGCAAAGCTCAGTGAGATCATGGCCGAGCAGGACGTGATCCTGAGTTTCTGAGAACACGAGCCGAAACACGGAAAGAAAACAGATGCTGCACACCGTCAACAAGTCGCCGTTCGAGAAATCGACGTTCGAAAGCTGTCTCAATCACGCGCGGCCGGGCGACGCCGTGCTGCTCATTGAGGACGGAATCTACGCGGCCATGAAGGGGACGGCCGTGGCCGACCGGATCGCCGGCATGAACGGCGAGCTTTCGCTCTACGCACTGGGACCGGATCTTGCGGCCCGCGGCGTCGACGAGGCGGCGCTGCTCGAGGGCATTTCAGTCGTCGACTACGGCGGATTCGTTGATCTCGTCGCTGAACATGACGTGACCCAGACGTGGCTCTAGGGACACCGGTCAAACACACTCACGCAGACACGCACACAGGAGAGAGCAATGCCATACCAACTGAACGGAACGGTCGTCGAGCATGACGAGGAGGGGTACATCCAGGAGCTCGACAAGTGGAGCAAGGATCTCGCCGAGCTGATCGCCAAGGATGAGAACATCGACATGACCGACGAGCACTGGGAGGTCGTCAATTTCCTGCGCGATTACTACGAGGAGTACCAGATCGCGCCGGCCGTCCGGGTCCTGATCAAGGCGATCAAGAAATCGATGGGCAAGGACAAGGGCAACAACAAATATCTCTACACGCTGTTCCCTTACGGCCCGGCCAAGCAGGCCTGTAAGATCGCCGGCCTCCCCAAGCCCACCGGCTGCGTCTGAGACCGATGCGTTCGCCGCCCCGGTGCACGCAGAAGGTGCCGGGCGCTTGAAGGAGGAGCCGTGCTTACTGCCACATATGCGCTGTTGTTCTATGCCGCGACCCTCATCATGGTTGTCGGTCTGGGGCGCAAGATATGGCAGTACGCAAACACGCCGGCGCCGCTCAAGATCCCGACCACCCCCGCGCCGGTGACCCAAGGCGGCGTGGTGGCGCGGATGTTCCGCGAGGTCGTGCTGTTCGAGAGCCTGTTCAAGGCCAACAAGTGGACCTGGCTGTTCGGCTGGGTGTTTCACGCCGCGCTGCTCGTCGTCCTGATACGGCACCTGCGTTACTTCACCGAACCCGTATGGGGGTGGGTCGCACTGATGCAGCCGTTCGGCGTCTATGCCGGTTTCGCTATGGTTGCGGGTCTGCTTGGACTTTGGGCGCGGCGCATCTTCGTACCCCGCATCCGCTACATCAGCGCGCCGTCGGATCATCTGATGCTTGCGCTTCTGCTTGGCATCGGCGTCAGCGGCCTGTTGATCAAATATGTCGCCCGCACGGACATCGTTGCGCTCAAGGCGTTCTGCCTCGGGCTGATCTACTTCGACTGGCAGCCGCTTCCCGCCGATCCGATGCTGCTCGTTCACCTCACGCTTGTCGCCGTGCTGATGATTATCTTTCCGGTTTCCAAGCTGCTTCACGCGCCCGGCGTCTTCTTCAGCCCCGGGCGCAACCAGGCCGACAATCCGCGTGAGAAGAGGCACCTCGCGCCGTGGGCCGCGCGGCTTGAATCGGGCGCAGGCGGCAAGCGTTAGGGCGGAGCAAACACGATGGTCGAACTCAATATCAGACAGCCGGTCCCTCGGGACGATCAAGACGATCCGCTCGAAATCCCGTCGCTGGAACGTGGCGCGATGTCCGAGAGCAAGCCCTACGAGGCCTCGCCCGACCACCAGGCGGCGATTGGATTTCCCGGGGAGCTTGTCGACGACTGGAAGGAGCGGGCCATCGACAAGCTTGGCGAGCTCGTCGGCAAGTCACGCGGCTTGCGGGTTTACCTCGATAGCTGCGTCAAATGCGGGGCCTGTACCGACAAGTGCCACTATTTCCTGGGCACCGGCGATCCCCTGAACATGCCCGTCGCGCGACAGGACCTGTTGCGCAAGGTGTACCGGAGATATTTCACCTTCGCCGGCAAGTATGTCCCCTGGCTGGTGGGGGCGGAGGATCTCACGGAAGAGGTCCTGGACGAGTGGTACAGCTACTTCCACCAGTGTTCGCAGTGCCGGCGCTGTTCCGTCTACTGTCCCTACGGCATCGACACCGCCGAGGTGTCGATGGCCGCGCGCGAGATCATGGACAGCGTGGGCAAGGGACAGAAATACTGCAACGAGATCATCGGCAAGGTTCACACGATCGGCAACAATCTCGGCCTTCAGAAGAAGGCGCTGCAGGCGACGCTGGAGGACCTCGAGGAAGACATCGAGGACGAGACCGGCGTGCAGGTCCGTCTCCCGCTTGATGTAGAGGGCGCGGACATCATGCTGGTGACGCCGAGCGCCGATTTCTTCGCCGAGCCCCATGTCGACGGCCTGATCGGATACGCCAAGGTCTTCCATCAGGCGGGTGCGAGCTGGACGATCAGTTCCTATGCCTCCGAAGCGGCCAACTTCGGCATGTTCATCGGGTCCTACGAAAACATGCGGGAGATCGCGCTGCGCATCCGCAAGGCGGCGGAGGACCTCAAGGTCAAGCGCATCATCTTCGGAGAATGCGGCCATGCATGGCGGGCGGCCTACAGTTTCCTCAATACGCTCGCCGGGCCGTTCGATTTCCTCGATCAGGACTATCCGATCCCGCAGCACATCTGCGAATACACGCACGATCTGATCGAGAAGGGCGAGTTGACGTTCGACAAGTCTCAGAACGACGATTTCCGCCTGACCTATCACGATAGCTGCAACGTCGCGCGCGCCTCGCGCATGGGCGACGCGCCCGGCGGCCAGTTCGAAATCCCGCGGGCGATCCTCAGAGCCGTCTGCAACCATTTCTACGACATGCCCGCCGACACCATCCGCGAGAGCACGTTCTGCTGTGGCGGAGGCGGCGGGCTTTTGACCGACGAGTTGCTTGATGTGCGCACCAAGGGCGCCCAGCCGCGCATGCGCGCCCTGCAGCAGGTGTCGGACGATCACGGCGTCACCCACATGGCGGCGCTTTGCGCCATCTGCAAGACCCAGTTCGCGAAGGTGATGCCCGAATACGGTTTCGAGATGGATGCCGTTGTCAGCATCCACCAGATGGTCAGCAACGCGATCGTCCTGGACGGGCAGACCACCGACGAGGATGACGAAGACGACGACGAGACGGAGCCGGACGCACGCGGCGAAGACACCGATGAAGGCGAGGAATGATCATGAGCGACACAGCGACCACAGAGCACACATTCCGGAGGTACAGGGAAGGGGAAACCGCGGCCGACATCGATCTGGAAGAGAAGATCTTCCAGGCGGATGCGTCCTACAAGTGCCCCACCTATATCCACAAGACGCCCCCGTGCCAGGGGAGCTGTCCGTCGGGTCACGAGATTCGCGGCTGGCTGGCGATCGCGCGCGGCATGGACAAGCCGCCCGTCGAAGGGATGACGTGGCAGGAATATGCCTTTCTGCGGATGGTCGAGGCCAATCCGTTCCCCGCCGCCATGGGCCGGGTCTGCCCGGCGCCGTGCGAAGACGGCTGCAACCGCAACGAGGTCGACGACTTCGTCGGGATCAATGCGGTCGAGCAATATGTGGGCGACTGGGCCAATGAGAACAATCTGACGCTTGGCAAGCCCGGCAAGGACACGGGCAAGACGGTTGCGGTGATCGGCAGCGGTCCGGCGGGGCTGACGGCCGCCTATTTCCTGCGCAAGAAGGGCCACGCGGTCACCATCTTCGAAGCCCAGGACAAGCTCGGCGGCATGATGCGCTACGGAATCCCCGGCTACCGAACGCCGCGCGAGATGCTCGACACCGAGATCGGCCGGATCATCGATCTGGGGGTGGACGTGAAGACCGGCGTGCGCGTCGGGCAGGATGTCACGATCGAGAAGCTGGAGAAGGATTTCGACGCGATCTTCTGGGGCATCGGCGCGCAGGTTGGCCGGCCACTGCCGATCCCCGGCTTCGAGGCCGACAATTGCATCACGGGTGTCGAATTCCTCGATGCCTTCAACCAGGGCTGGGTGTTCTCAACCGCGAAGAAGATCGTCGTCGTCGGCGGCGGTGACACCTCGGTCGACGTGGCGTCGGTTGCGCGCCGGCTCGGCCACATCACGCACAGGGCGGACAAGCGCATGTCGGACGGCACGGCACTTGGGCACACCGCGCAGGATGTCGCCGGTACCGCCGTTCGCGAGGGCGTGAAAGCGGTGCTTACCTCGCTCTTCCCGGTCGAGGAAATGACCGCCGCCGAGCACGAGCGCGAGGATGCGCTGAGAGAAGGTGTCGAGATCAGAGGCGGCGTCGTGCCGCTCGAAGTCATAAAGGACGAAGAGGGGCGGGTCGCGGCGCTCAGGATGTGCGAGTGCGAGATGGACGGCACGACACCGGTCGCCAAGGAAGGAACCGAATTCGAGATCGAATGCGATCTGATCGTTTCGGCGATCGGGCAAATGGGCGACCTGAAGGGGATTGAGACCCTGGACAACGGACACGGGTTCATCGCCACCGATGCGCTGTACAAGGTCAAGGATCAGGACAAGCATTTTGCCGGCGGCGATATCATCCGTCCGCATCTCCTGACCACCGCCATCGGTCACGGGCGGATTGCCGCGGAGAACATCGATCACTTCCTCGCCGGCGAGCCGATCGACAAGCGTCCCAAGGTCGATGTCCATCACTTCAACCTGTTGAACGAGCTGCACCAGCGCGGTCTCGATCCGGAGGAATACGATCACACGCAGCGGCGCGGCACCTCGGAAGAGCACTTTGCCGTTCACAATTACGAGGACCGCTCGGCCACGCAGATCATCCCTCATACCGAACTGTTCAAGGGCCACTTCGCCTATGAGCCGCGCGAGAAACGCGGCGAGGTCAGGATCATCGGTGACGACGTACTGGGCAATTTCGAGGAGCGCATCGAGGGGTTTACCGAGGAGCAGGCGCAGAAGGAGGGCGAGCGCTGCATGAGCTGCGGCATGTGCTTCGAGTGCAACAATTGCGTCAACTACTGCCCGCAGGACGCCGTGTTCCGGGTCAAAAAGGATGAGCGCGCCGTCGGACGTTACGTCGACACCGACTACGCCAAGTGCATCGGCTGTCACATCTGCATGGACGTCTGCCCCTCCGGGTACATCAAGATGGGGCTCGGGGAGTAACGCCAATGCCGCAACGGCTGCCGCCCGTCCTGACCCTCGTATTGCTGCTGGCGGCGGCGTTCGCCTTTTTGCCGGCGGGAAGCGCTTCCGGCGCCGAGGCGGGGCAGGCCGGTCGTGTCTCCGTGCCGGCGCCGGCCAAGGGCAAGGGCGACAGTTGCGTCGCCGACACCGAGTTCATGCGCCGGTACCATATGACGGTGCTCAACCACCAGCGTGACGACACGGTGCATGACGGCATCCGCACCAAACAGTTCTCGCTGAAGGAATGCATCGCCTGCCACGCGGTCGAAGGTGCCGACGCGAAACCGGTCACATACGAGAGCCCGCAGCATTTCTGCCGCTCCTGTCACGAATACGCGGCGGTGCAGATCGACTGCTTCCAGTGTCATGCCTCGCAGCCCGAGGCCGAAAAGGCGGCGCGGGATCCTGCCGCACGCGAGGACGCGTCCGGGAGGTCGCTGGCCGAATACCTGGAGAGGGCGCACCGATGACCCGCCGGCCCACCGATATCGTCTCGCGCAGCAACGCGAACCTGCCTGAAGCGGCCCGGCCCGACCGGCGCGACCTGCTGCGCGGGCTCACCGCAGGCATCGGACTGACCCTGGCGCCGGGCGTGACGCTCTACGCGCTCACCGGCGCGGCCGAGGCGCGGCCGCCCGACCAGGCCGTCACGTCGAATGTGCGCTGGGGCATGCTCATCGACGCCGGCAAGTGCGCCGACGGCTGCAATGCCTGCGTGACGGCCTGCGCAAAGGAGAATGGCTGGGAAGACACCGGCAAACCGCTGACCGACGCGCAATGGATCCGCAAGCTTACCGTGCGCGATCCGAAATCCGGGTCATCCCGCGAGCTGCCGATGATGTGCCAGCACTGCGCTGAACCGCCCTGCGTCGACGTCTGTCCGACGGGCTCGTCGTTCAAGCGCGCCGACGGGATCGTGCTGGTCGACAAGCACATCTGCATTGGTTGCCGCTACTGCATGATGGCCTGCCCCTACAATGCGCGCTCCTTCATCCACGAGCCGGTTGAAAATCAGAAGCCGGATGCGCCGCGCGGCAAGGGAACGGTCGAGAGCTGCACCCTGTGCGTTCACCGGATCGACGCCGGCGGAACACCGGCTTGCGTCGAGGCCTGCGCGGTGGACGGCGGCGGCGCCATGCTGTTCGGCGATCTCAACGATCCGCAGAGCGAGATCTCGAAGCGCATCGCGCGCTATCCGACAACGCAGATTCGCGCCGACCTGGGGACCGACCCCGGGGTGCGATACCGGAATCTGTGAGGAGCATCGTGTGATGGCGCGAACGGTATACAGCGAAATCGAAGGCGGGCCGGGATTCTACGGCTTGCTTGCGATTCTCGGACTGTTCGTTCTCGGCGGCCTCGCCAGCGCGTGGACCATGGAGCATCACGGTCACATCGTCACCGGCATGAACAACAGGATCGTGTGGGGCGTGCCGCACGTGTTCGCGGTCTTTCTGATCCTCGTTGCGTCCGGCGTGCTCAACGTGGCCACGATCGGAACCGTGTTCGGGCGCACCGCCTACAAGCCGATGGCGAGATTGTCCGGCCTCCTGGCCATCGGGTTCCTTGTGAGCGGTCTCGCGATACTGGTGCTCGATCTTGGCCGTCCCGACCGCCTGATCATCGCCATGACCACCTACAACTTCAAATCGATCTTCGCCTGGAATATCTTCCTCTATGTGGGCTTTCTGCTCGTGGTCTGCGCCTATCTGTTCGTTCAGATGGACCGCCAGATGAACCGTTATGCGGGGACGGTCGGCTGGTTCGCCTTTATCTGGCGGCTGGTGCTCACCACCGGCACGGGCTCGATCTTCGGCTGGCTGGTGGCGCGGCAGGCCTATGACGCGGCGGTCATGGCCCCGCTGTTCATCGCCATGTCGCTGTCCTTCGGGCTTGCCGTCTTCATTCTCGTACTGATAGGCGTGTGTGCGGGTACGGGCCGCGAAGTCGGCGACCGGCTGCTGAACCGCCTCGGGAGGCTGCTCGGCATTTTCGCCGCCGTGGTCCTCTACTTCACGGCCTTGCAGCATCTGACCAACCTTTACGCCGCCGAACATATCGCGGTGGAGCGCTTTCTGCTGCTCGAGGGCGGTGTCTACACGCAGCTTTTCTGGGGCGTTCAGGTGCTGTTGGGCGGGCTGGTACCCATCGCCCTTGTTTACGCACCCGCGACCGGCGGTTCGCGCGTTGCGATCGCGCTTGCTTCCGCGCTTGTCATCGTCGGCGGGCTGGCCCAGATCTACGTGATCATCATCGGCGGCCAGGCCTATCCGCTTATCCTCTTTCCCGGCATGGAGGAGTCCTCGAGCGCGCTGGACGGCACGATCGCCTCCTATACCCCGAGCCTGCCGGAGATCGGTCTGGGACTGGGCGGCGTGGCGCTGGCCCTGCTCATCGCCGCCGTGGGTCTGAGGATCCTGCGTTTCCTTCCGACCCGTCTTGCCGACGAACTCGCCGATCCGCATGCGCAGTCCGGCGCCGCGCAGGGAGCTTCATGATGGGAGGTGCGAGACGACCATGACCGAACCGCATCCATTCGCACGTTTCGTGGCGATTCTCGGCCGGGGCAAATCGCTGACTCGCTCGCTGACGATCGAGGAAGCGGAAGAGGCGATGTCCATGATCCTGCGCGGTGAGGTGCTTCCCGAGCAGCTCGGCGCCTTCATGATGCTGCTGCGCGTCAAGGAGGAGAGCCCCGAGGAGATCGCCGGCTTCGTGCGCGCGGCACGGTCCACGCTCAAGCGGCCCGAGCGGTTGCCGGAGGTTGACCTGGACTGGTCCTCCTATGCGGGTAAACGCCGCCAGCTCCCATGGTTCCTTCTGTCCGCCCTGGTGCTGGCGCGCAACGGATGCCGAATCTTCATGCACGGAACCGAGGGCCACACGCCGGGCCGTCTTTACACGCGCGAGACCCTGGAGTTGCTCGGCTTCCCGGCGGCCGCCAGCCTCGAGGAGGCGGCCGGACAGATCGCCCGGCACAACCTCGCCTATGTTCCGCTTGAGGTGCTGAGCCCGCGGCTGCGCGAGCTCATCGACCTGCGGCCCGTTTTCGGCCTGCGTTCGCCCGTGCACACCCTGTCGCGGATGATCAACCCCTTCGATGCGCCCTGCATGCTCCAGGGCATCTTTCATCCCGCCTATATGGGCATCCACCAGGGCGCCGCGATTCTGCTGGAACAGCCGCGCATGGCCGTATTCCGTGGCGAAGGCGGCGAGATTGAGCGCCGCCCGAACAAACCTTGCGAGGTCTGGACGGCCCATGGCGGTCAGACGGAGGTGGAGCGCTGGCCGCCGCTGCTGGCCGAGCCGCGGCAGGCCGCCGATGAAGAGATGGACTTCAATGACCTGCGCGCGCTCTGGCGGGGCGAAACATCGAACGACTATGCCGAGGCCTCCGTCACCGGAACGCTCGCGATTGCGCTGAAAGCGCTCGGCCGTGCGGAGACAATGGAGGAGGCGCAATCCGCCGCGCGATCGCTTTGGCAGGACCGCGATATCAACCGCTTCATGGACGTGGCGTAGAACGATGGCAACCGTGTATCTCTCAGCCGCTCACAAGTCTTCCGGCAAAACAACCGCCGCAATCGGTCTGCTGGCGGCATTTGCCGAACGTGGCCGCAAGGTCCAGCCCTTCAAGAAGGGTCCTGACTATATCGACCCGATGTGGCTGACGCGGACGTCCGGGCGGAGTTGCTACAATCTCGACTACAACACGCAGACCGAAGCCGAAATCCGCGCCACGTTTGCCCGCCACGCCGCGACCGCGGAATTTGCCCTAATCGAAGGCAACAAGGGGCTCCATGACGGTGTCGACGTGGAAGGACGCGATTGCAACGCGGCGATGGCCAAGCTGCTGGAAGCGCCCGTGGTGCTGGTGCTGGACACCAGCGGCCTGACCCGGGGCATCGTGCCGCTTGTGGTCGGCTATCAGGCGTTTGACCCCAATGTGACCATTGCCGGCATCATCCTGAACCGGGTTGCCGGGCCGCGGCACGAAGGCAAGCTGCGGGCAGCACTTGAGTATTACACCGATGTGCCGATTCTGGGCGCCCTGGGGCGCGACGATCAACTGGCCCTCGTCGAACGCCATCTCGGTTTGACGACACCACGCGAGGTCAGCCGCGCGGATGCGTTGATCGGACGTTTGCGGCGGGCCGCGCGAGACGGCATAGACCTCGACCGCATTGTCGAAATCGCCGCGCCGCACATGCCCGTCCCGGGCGCCGACGCTCTGGACGTTTCAACGGGGCGCCGGGATGTGCGCCTTGGTATTGCCCGCGATGCGGCGTTCGGATTCTACTATCCGGACGACCTTGAGGCGCTCGAAAACGCCGGCGCGGAGCTGGTGTTCTTCGACACGCTGCGGGACACCCATCTGCCGGACGTTGACGGCCTTTTCATCGGCGGCGGTTTTCCGGAGACGCAAATGGCGGCCCTTGAAGCCAATGCGAGCCTGAGACGAGAATTCCGCAAAGCGGCGGCCTCCGGACTTCCCGTCTACGCCGAGTGCGGCGGGCTGATGTATCTGTGCCGCTCGATTTCCTGGAACGGAAAATCCCACAAGATGGTCGGCGCGGTGCCGTTCGATGCGGTCATGCACGAGCGGCCACAGGGACGCGGCCTGGTCCGGCTCGAGGAAACGGGACGTTGCCCCTGGGGACGATCTTCTTCGGCGCCGCGGCGACCGGTTCGCGCCCATGAATTCCACCATGCGGCGCTGGAGAACGGTCCGCCGGACACAGTGTTCGCCTATCGCGTCAAGCGCGGGTTCGGCATCGACGGCGCGCATGACGGCATCGTGAGCGGCAACCTCATGGCGAGCTTCTGTCACTTGCGGGATACCGCCCAGGATCACTGGGCTGCACGTTTCGTCTCTTTCGTGCGGGCCTGCAAGCACGGCTCCCGCCACGCGGCAGCAGCGAGCGTCGATGACGATCGTTCCGGCCGGAAGCGGGAAAAGACTCTAACCGCGCTCAGCCAATACCGCTGAAGGCGGGGAAGTACTCCAGCATCCAGAAAGCGATCTTGTTCATTCCGCCGGTCAGGAACAGGATACCCGTCACGATGAGAAGCGCGCCCATGGCCTTCTCGATCGTGCCGATGTGCTGCCGGAACCGGGCCATGAAGTTCATGAAGGGCTTGGCAAATGCGGCCGCGACCAGAAACGGCACGCCGATGCCGACCGAATAGGCTGAGAGAAGCTTTACGCCCTGGCCCACGGTTTCCTGGCCGCCGGCGGTAAACAGAATGGCGGCGAGCACCGGACCGACACACGGCGTCCAGCCGAAGGCAAACGCCAGTCCCATAACAAAGGCGCCGAGTATCCCCGCCGGCTTGTGCGCAACGTCCACACGCGCCTCGCGGTACAGCAGGCCGATTCGGAATAACCCGAGAAAATGCAGCCCCATGATGATGATGAGGATGCCGGCAATCGCCGAAAGCCAGTCCAGGTGATCCTGAACGAAACGCCCGAGGTACGTGGCCGTCGCCCCGAACGAGACAAAGATGATCGAAAAGCCGATGACGAAAGCGAGCGCCGACAGAAAGATGCGCGAGGCTGCTCCCGGCGCGGCCTCTTCGCCGCGGAACTGATCCATGCTCACGCCGGCCAGGTAGCAGAGATACGGGGGGACGAGGGGCAGGACGCACGGCGAAGCAAAAGAAAGCAGGCCGCCGATAAAAGCACCACCCAGGCCGATTTCGAAATTCATCGCTGGCTCCCCCGGCCGGAGATCACATATTCACGATATTAGATATGTCAGTTTTGAGTTGTCATCAACTCCCGAACTGAATATCGATCATTCCGTCCAATCCGGTCTGGGAGCTGATGCCGGTCGGGACGGTTTAGATCAACGGGTCACGGCCGGTCAGATCCGCCGTGGATGATGAGGGACTGGGGATGAGGGCATCAGCGAGAGAACAAAAGGCTGCGAGCAGCGCCGCGGCGATGGGCGCGGACGACTACACGGCAATGGCCGAGAGCGCCAAGGCGGCGTGCGACCTGTTGCGCGGGCTCGCCCACGAGTCACGTCTCATGATCCTGTGCATCCTGGTCGAGGGCGAGCGGTCGGTGAGAGAACTCGAAGAGCTCCTGGATATGCGTCAGCCGACGGTCTCGCAGCAGCTTGCCAGACTGCGTGCCGATCGGCTCGTCAAGACGCGCCGCGACGGCAAGACGATCTACTACTCACTTGCCAGCGATGAGGCATACAAGGTGATCGCCGCTCTCTATGAGCTCTATTGCAAGGATGTGGTGACGGGCCGCTGACAGCCGGCCGGCAACCGGACATCGCCTGGTGCGCGCACCCCTCAAACGGCTTCTGGTTCCATCTTGATTGCCCCGCATGGACACTCGGCGGCGCACATGCCACAGCCTTTGCAGTAGTCGTAGTTGAACTGGAAGCGCTTGCCGGGCCCGAGCTTGATCACCGCATTGTCCGGGCAGATGCCGTAGCAGTTGTCGCACTCGAAACAGTTGCCGCATGAGAGGCACCTTCGGGCTTCGTAGAGCGCGTTGTCTTCCGTCAGGCCCTGCAGGACCTCTTCGAACCCGGTCTGGCGGCGCACCAGATCGAGCTGCGGTTGCTGGGTCTGTGGTGCATCGGTGTAGTACCAGGTGTTGAGCTTGTCGAACTCCGCGACCTCGTGCTTTTCGGGGCGCTCGTAACGGATGCCGCGCAGCCAGGCGTCGATGTTGCGCGCCGCCTTCTTGCCGTGACCGACGGCAACGGTAACGGTGCGCTCCGCGGGAACCATGTCGCCGCCGGCGAACAGACCCTCGCGCCCCGTCATCATCTGATCGTTCACCGACACCACGCCGTCCTTTGCGATTTCGACGCCCGGCACCTGCTCCAGGAAGCTCGTGTCCACGTCCTGACCGAGTGCCAGGATCAGCGTATCGGCCTCGATGGTTTCGAATTCGCCGGTGGGCTGCGGACGGCCCGAGTCGTCGATTTCCATCTTCTCGACCTTGAAGCTCGTCTCGTCGATCTCTTTGATTGTGCGCAGCCAATGGATCATCACGCCTTCTTCTTCGGCCTCGGTGGCCTCGAAGTCGTGCGCCGGCATTTCCTTGCGCGAACGGCGATAGACGATCATGGACTCCTGAACGCCAAGCCGCTTTGCGGTCCGCGCCACGTCCATGGCGGTGTTGCCGCCGCCATAGACCACCACCCGGCGGCCGAGCTGCGGCGGTTCCGCACCCGTTTCCATGTCGCGCAGGACGCTGACGGCATCGAGGATCTTGCCCGCGGCGTAGCCCGGGATTTCAATGCGCTTCGCCAGATGCGCGCCGACCGCCACGAACACGGCGTCGAACCCGTCCTTCTCGAACGCCGCCTCGATGTCTTCGACCTTGGTGTTGAGCTCAAGTTCCACACCCATGTCGACGATCCGCTGCACCTCGTAATCGAGCACGTCGCGCGGCAGCCGGTATTTGGGAATGCCGAAACGCATCATGCCGCCGGCCATCGGTCCGGCCTCGCGAATGGTCACATCGTGCCCGAGCCGCGTCAGGTGGTAGGCCGCCGACAGGCCGCTCGGGCCCGCCCCGACGACGAGGACCCGTTTGCCGGTTTTCGCGGCATCCAATTTCGGTTTCCACTTCTTCTCCCAGGCCGTGCGGCCGAGGAACCGTTCGATGGCGTGGATGCCGACCGCCTCGTCGAGTTGCGCGCGGTTGCACACGTCCTCGCATGGGTGGTAGCAGACGCGGCCCATGATGCCGGGCAGGGGATTGTCCTGCATCAGCACCTGCCACGCCTCCTCATAGTCGCCGGATTCCGCATGGAACAGCCACTGCTGGATGTTCTCACCGGCAGGGCAGGCATTGTTGCAGGGCGGCAGGCGATCGACATAGACAGGGCGTTCGGTGCGCCACGTTCCCGTCTCGTTGGCGAGGCTTGTGCCGGGATCGAGCGTGATCGCGAAGGGAAGCTGCTTGTTCATGGCGTGTCCCCCTCATCCAGAAGGTCGAACCGCCTGATGTTCGCGTCGGCCATGCGCTGGATCGCGGCACGGCGCTCCTCGTGCCCGCCTCCCTTCTTGAACAGATGGGCGAAACGTCGCTGTGTCTTCAGGTAGTCGTCCACCGGCACCTGCCGCCGGATCTTCTTTGACGCGGTGACTTCGCCATACTCGGCTTCGTAGAGGGGAAAGAGCCCGCTTTCCATGGCAAGCCGGGCGATGCGGATCGTGTCCTGGGGCTTCGACCCCCAGCCCAGCGGGCACGGCACCATGATGTGAATGTAGCGCGATCCGGAGATGCCCATCGCCTTGTTGACCTTGGTTTCCAGATCATGCAGATCGGCAACGCTGGCGGTCGCCACATAGGGAATGTTGTGCGCCATGGCGATCAGCGGCATGTTCTTCCCCGAGCCGATGATGTTTCCGGGCTCTTCGCCCAGAGCCGGCGTCGTGGCCGTGTGCGCATGCGGCGGGGTGGCCGAGGATCGCTGCACGCCGGTGTTCATATAGGCTTCATTGTCGTAGCAGATGTACAGAACATCGTCGTTGCGCTCGAACATGCCGGACAGGCAGCCGAATCCGATGTCGGTGGTCCCGCCATCGCCGCCTTGCGCAACCACCTTGACGTCATTGCGGCCCTTGCGCCGCATGGCCGCGGCGACACCCGTCGCCACCGCCGGCGCATTGCCGAACAGCGAATGCAGCCACGGGATCTGCCACGAGGTCTCCGGATAGGGCGTCGTGAAAACCTCAAGGCATCCCGTCGCGTTGATCGCGACCAGTTGCCCCTTCGTCGCCCGCATCGCCGCATCGAGCGCATAGCGTGCGCCGAGCGCCTCGCCGCAGCCCTGACACGCGCGGTGTCCCGACGTGATGGCGTTGGAACGGTCGATCGACGCCTGCACGCTGCGTGCGTCCTCGTCCATCAACCTGTTGCCGACGGTGAATGTGCCGGTCTGGTAGAACTTGACCCGTTGCAGGGCGCTTTCGTCGCTCATGTCACCGCTCCCCTCAATATTGACCGGCGCCCGACGCCGCCAGGGTCTTGAGTATGTTCTCCGCGGTCGGACCGGACCTGCGGGTTTCCGCGGCGCGGGCGATCTCCTGCGCCACGACCTTTTCGTCGAGATCGAGAAAATGCACGTCCGGCAACTCACCCTTCGCCGCGCCGTTGATGACCCGCGCGATCGACTCCATGGTGATGGGACGGCCGCCGAGGCCCGCGATCACCGTGTAGACGGGCAGGGGCGCTTCCCGCAGCGCCATGCGGACATTGGACGCGACAACGCCGCCGAGGCCGGGCGCCAGGCTCTTCTCCACGACGACGACGTTCTTCGCGCCGGACAGCGCGTCCCTCAGCTCGGCGAGGGGGAAGGGCCGGAACGAGCAGATGCTGACCGAGCCGACGGGCATGCCCTCGTCGCGCATTTCGTCGATCACTTCCTTGATGGTGCCGTTGACCGAGCCCAGGGCGACCACGACCGTGTCCGCGCCATCCGTGCGGTAGGGATGAATGAGGCCGCCCGACTCCCGGCCGAACACGCCCTTGAAGACCTCCGCGATCTCCGGGATCAGGCGCAGCGCCTGTCGCTGTTTCTCATGGGCCAGATAACGCACCTCGGTGAACGCTTCAGGTCCGACCATGGCACCGATGGAGTAGGGGTCCGACGGGTCGAGAACCTGGACCGGCTCGTAGGGCGGCACGAAAGCGTCGACTTCCTCCTGTGTGGGAATGTCGACCCGCTCATAGGCGTGGGTGAGAATGAAACCGTCGATACAGACCATGACCGGGCAGCTCAGTTCCTCGGCCAGGCGAAAGGCCTGGATATGAAGATCGACCGCCTCCTGGTTGGTCTCGGCGAAGAGCTGTATCCAGCCCGCGTCCTTCATGGACATGGCATCGGTATGGTCGTTCCAGATATTGATCGGGGCGCCGATTGCGCGGTTGCCGATGGTCATGACGATGGGCAGGCCGAGCCCGCCGGCGTTGTAGACGGCTTCCGCCATGTACAGCAGCCCCTGGCTGGCGGTGGCCGTGTAGGCGCGCGCGCCCGCCGCCGACGCACCGATCGCGACGGAAAGGGCGGCGAACTCGGATTCGACGTTGATGAACTCGCAGTTCTCCAGTTCGCCCTTCTTCACCAGCGCACCGACGCCTTCGACAATGTGCGTCTGCGGCGTGATCGGATACGCGCAGACAACCTCGGGGCGGCAGAGTGCGATGGCTTCGGCAACGGCGATCGACCCTTCTACCTGCTTGAGCATGGTCTTCCTCCTTACACCGTCACGCCGCCTCGGCGATTTCGAACGCCTCCCGGGCGGCCGCAACGTTCGCCGCGCCGACATCGCCTGGGAACTTCTGCCGGATCGCCTGCTCCACGGACGAAAAATCAATCTGCCCGGAAATGGCGGCAAACCCGCCCAGAAGGGCCGCATTCGGGACCGGCCGGCCGACATGTTTCATCGCCAGTTCGGTTGCACCCACGTCGCAGACGTGGTGCGGCGGAAACTGTGCGACAAAGTCGGAAATCCCCAAATCCTCGAACGAGCGGCGCGAATTGATGAGGATGTATCCTTCGGGACTGAGCCCTTTGAAGACGTCGACGGAATGAAGCAGCGTCGGGTCCTGTATGATCAGCGCATCGGGCACGCTGATCGGCTCTCGCGAGCGGATTTCCTTCTCGTCGATCCGGCAATAGGACACCACCGGGGCGCCCATGCGCTCAGAGCCGAAACTCGGAAATGCCTGCGCATGCTTGCCTTCGAGAAACGCGGCAACCGACAGAAGTTCCGCCGCAGTCACCACGCCCTGGCCGCCACGGCCATGGATACGCACCTGAAACATCGTTCCCCCTGGTTTGGTGGCCAATACGGGCTGCTCACCAGAAGCGGGGGATAATCTAGGCCGGGTCCGGAACGGGAACCTTGACTTCGCTCAATGCCGTTGAAACATCGAATTGCATGGGATGCAGGTCGACGGCGACCACATGGCGGTCCGTCCGCATGAGCATTTCTGCGTTCCGCCGCGCCTTCAGTTCGTGCCGGCTGCTTCCTTGATGATCTCCTCCAGCAGCTTGTTCACCGCCTCTTTCGCCTTTTCCGATGCATCCGATCCATCGTCGTCCAGCTCGCGGAAGCCGATATGGACGGTGCCGGGTTGATCGGCGCGCTCGTAGTAGAAGATCACATAGGGGCAAAACGCGATGTTGGCCGGGTCGGCTTCCATGGTCTTGCGCGACAGGACCGCCGAGCAGAACTGAACGGTCTCCGCGCCGTTATAGATCTTCTTCGTCGATCCCACATCCTTGCCGGTCCGGTCCAGCATGTCGCCGATCTTCGCGTTGTAGTCGATCACAAGACCGCGGTTGACGATGGCGTCCTCAAGGTCCTGTTTCACGTCCGCAAAGGATGCCTTGGCCGTGATCACCTTGATGTCATCATCGGCCTGAAGCGGCGCGATGAGTCCCAGCGAGACGCAGCCTGCAAGGATAAGTGTCGTCACTTTGCGCATGTCACACCTCCATGTACTGTTTTCACTCGAATTCCATGTGTTGGAAGATCCTGCGGCGATCAATCATCACGTCTCCTCCCTGATCGTGATGCGCCGGCCGCGTCGCCGTACTGTTCAGTCAATGCCCGCCGACGGGTTTCTCTCATCCGTCGGCGTGACATCGATGACGGCGGCACGCTTGGTAATCTTCACATCATTCTTGCAGTTCCTCATGCAAATCGTCGCCGCGGTATGCCTGGGTGTGTCCGGCCGCGGGTCGCTCACGAAGTTCTTTTCGTTGGGCAGTCGGATGGACGTGAAGTTCGACTCGTTGAGTTCGAATCTTGCGTCCACGAGATCGTTCATGTGGAGCAGGTAGGCAATAATCGCATAGGTCTCGTCAGGCGCCAGCGACTGTGCGTCGCCGAACGGCATGGAGCGGTAAATGTAGTCGTACGCGGTCGACAGGTACGGCCAGTAGGACCCCAGGGTCTTCTTCGGATTGTCGGAGGCGAGGGTTCCGTGACCGCCCGCAAGAACGGGCCAGCGGTCGACGCCTTCGCCGAATTCGCCATGGCAGGCGCTGCAGCGCTCCTCGAAAAGCCGTTCGCCCTCCGCGACGGTTCCTTTGCCTTTCGGCAGGCCTTGTCCGTCCGGACGCACGTCGATGTCCCAGGCCCTGACCTCGTGCGGCGTTGCCTCGCGGCCTATGCCGAGTTTTCCGGCGGTCGCGGGCAGAGCCCAGAGCGCGCATACGCAAAGGGCGATCGCCAGCCTAAGACACTTCGACATTCTCAACCTCGCCCGTTTTCATCACGTGCCACGTCTGGATGCCGTTGTTGTGATAGATGGAGTTCGTGCCGCGCACGGCGCGCAGCTCCGCCTTGGTCGGCTGTACGTAGCCGATTGAGTCGATCGCCCGCGATTGCAGCAGCAGCGGTGATCCGTCCCATTCGAACTCGTAGTAGAACCGGTGCAGCGCCTTGTGCAGCCTCGGTCCGTCGACGCGGGCCGTGTCCCAGTTCTTGCCGCCGTCAAGCGAGACGTCCACCCGCTCGATCGTTCCCTGGCCGGACCATGCAAGACCGCTGATCACCGTGTGCCCCTTTCCGTGGGTGATCGGCGCCTGCGGGCTCGGATTCGTGATGACGGACTTGCAATCCATCACCCAGGTGAACCGGCGTGATTTTCCGTTCTCCATCAGGTCGGTGTACTTGGACGTCTCTTCGCGCGTGTGCCACGGCATGTCGCCGACCTCGAGCCGTCGCAGCCACTTCACCCACATGTTGCCTTCCCACCCCGGAACCACGAGGCGAACCGGGTATCCCTGTTCCGGACGCAGCGCCTCGCCGTTCATCTTGAAGGCGACGAGACAGTCATAGAGTGCCTTTTCCATGGGGATAGAGCGGTTCATGCCCGAGGCGTCGCCGCCCTCGGCCATCACCCATTTGGCGTTGGTCTTGAGGCCCGCCTCGTCGAGAATCCGCTTCAGCGGCACGCCGGTATACTGGACGCAATGGATCATGCCCTGGGTGAACTGGCAGCCGTTAAGCTGCGATCCGCGCCACTCCATGCCGGAATTGGCCGCGCATTCGAGGAAGTAGATCTTGTTCGTGCGCGGAAACCGCTTGATGTCGTCCAGCGTGAAGATCAGCGGCTTGTCCACGAGACCGTTGATCATCAGCCGGTAGTCTCGCGGATTGACGTCGGCGATGCCCGCATGGTGGCGTTCGAAGCACAGGCCGTTCGGCGTGATGATACCTTCAAGCTCGTGAAGCGGTGTGAAATTGACCGAGCTTTCGGTCGACGCCGTCAACCACCGCACATGGCGGCGGATCACGTCCTTCTCGTATTCCGCCGGCGTTCCGTAGGGGCGGGCGTCCACGCCCTCGCCCAGAAATTTCGACCATTCCGCCACGTTGGGAGGCAGGTTTTCGCCGTTCGCCAGGGCTCGTCCGCCCAATGCGTCGGCGGCGATGACGCCGCCCCCCGCCGCCACCGACTTGAGCAATCGGCGCCGCGACATCCCCGCCCTGTCAGACGACTGCAGCATGAATTCCCTCCAGGAAGATCACGTTATATTCAAATTATTGAATATAACAAATCTGGAGTGTTGGCTAGACCCCGATCACCTTTACGGCGTCATTTGGTTCGATGCGCACCGGAGTATGTGCCTTGAGGTACGTCTCGACGACCTCCCAGATCGGCGGGCCCTCGGCATTCTCGTTGATGCTGGCCCAGCCGGAGACGGTGTACTCGCGCGAGGGATCGATCGCGGAGCCGTCTTTCAGCAGCGTCATGTTCGAGATGCGTTTTCCGATCGGCTTGACCGGGTCGATGGTGTAGCCGAGGCCGCCGACACGAACCATGTCGCCGCCCTGCTGATAATAGGGGTCCGGATTGAAGAGGTTGTCGGCAACGTCTTCCAGCACCTCTTTCAGGAACGCACCCGTCATCGCCGACCGATAGGCGGTCGGGTAGGTCATGGCGCAGGCGTTGTAGACGGCTTCGCGGGTGATCTCCTCTCCCGGCAGAAGGCTCGGTCCCCAGCGGAATCCGGGCGAGAGCGCGATCTCCGCGTCGCGGACCTCCAGCAACGCGTCGCAGAACAGATCGTCGATCGTCCCGTTGAAGTTGCCGCGCCGATAAAGAAGGCTGTCGGTGCGGCCGACCACTTCCTTCAAATCACCATCAAAGGGCTTACGGACCTTGTCCACGAGGGCAGAGACTTCCGCGTCCGGTTCGATGGCATCCGAAAAGATCGGGATCAGGCGATAGCGGTAGTCCTGAATCTTGCCGTCCCTGACGTCGAGGTCGAGACGCGAAACGAACTTGCCGCTTGACCCCGAGGCGATCAGAAGCGTGTTGCCCACCTTGAGTGGGGCGGGTAGCGCGTCGTGGGTGTGCCCGCAGAGCACGACGTCGATGCCGCTGACGCGGGACGCCAGCTTCCGGTCGACGTCGAAGCCGTTATGGGACAGAAGAATGACCAGTTCGGCCCCGTTTTCTCGTGCCGCCGAAACCTGCTTGGCGATCTCTTCCTCGCGAATGCCGAACGACCAGTTCGGGATCATCCAGCGGGGATTGGCAATCGGCGTGTAGGGGAAGGCCTGGCCGATGACGGCGATCTTCACGCCGCCGCGCTCGAACATCTTTACCGCCTCGAACGCCGGCTCGTTCCATTCATTGTCAAAAATGTTCGCCCCGAGGAACGCGAACGGCAGTTCGTCGACGATCTCCGTGACCCGGTCGGCGCCGAGTGTGAACTCCCAATGGCCGGTCATCGCGTCCGGCTTGAGCGCGTTCATGACCTCCACCATGTCGCCGCCCTTGGTCTGCAAGGACGTGTAACTGCCCTGCCACGTGTCGCCGCCATCGAGCAAAAGCGTGTTGTCGGGCCGTTCTCCACGGATGTGGTCCACGACCGTCGCGATCCGGTCGATGCCCCCCATACGGCCATATTCACGGGCGAGGGCGACGAAGGATTCCGAGGACACGGCATAGGCCTCCGGCGATCCCGGAGGGATCTTATAGTAGGCGAGGAGATCGCTGCCGGTGATATGCGGCGGCTTGCCCTCCGCATCTCCGACTCCGAGATTGATCGAGGGTTCCCGGAACCAGATCGGTTTGAGCTGGGCGTGGATATCCGTCAGGTGGGCAATCGTCACGTTCCCCAACGGTTTGAAGCCAAGCAGGTCCTGCTGCGTGATCTTCTGCTGAGCGGCCAGCCGCGCCAGCGGGGCCGACGCGCCGTAAACGGCGCCTGTTGCCGCAACAACCTGTAAAAACTCCCGACGGGAAATCATGTACGCCTCCAGAGAACGTTACGCCCCGTCCGGGCGCACGGTCACGCCGCAGTGGGAGAGCCCGACTGCTTCAGTGTCCGCACGCCCGGGCCGGTCGCCAAGTCTTGGGACTGTTGACGGACTGCAGGCAACTCGACCTGCAGGCCTGTGCCGCGGTGCGCGAGACGGATTTCGAGCGCAACGAATTCGTCCGATCCGCGTCATCGGACACTCCGCGGATATTCTTCTGTCAATTCACCGTCAGTTTTGACGTCTTGGAGAAGGTTTCGCCCTTGTCATCGATCCAGACGAATTCGAACTCGCCGGATTTCTCGGCCTTCATCGAGAACTGGAAGTACGGATTGGCCGAGATCGCGGGGTCAAGATCGACAGAGAATACATCCTCCCCATCGAACTTCACGACGAACTTGCTGATGATGTGGCGCGGCACGACCTTGCCGGTCTTCTTGTCCTTGCGAAGCCCGGTTTCCATCTTGTGCGAAATCAGCGTCTTGATGTTGATGACGTCGCCCTTGGCCGCGGATTTCGGGGCCTTGACGCGTGGTTTGGGTTTGCTTGCCATTTGTCTGTGCTCCTCGAGACCGTTCAGCCGCCGCAACCGCCGATGGTGACCTTCACCTGGCGCTTCGTCTGGTGGAACGAACCGTCCGACATTTCCGCGATGGCAACCACGTTCTGGGTCTTGGCAAGTCGCATCCGGGTCGACGCTTCGGCAACGCCGCTGCGGGGTGTGAAGTTGAACGTCACGACCTCAGGGCGCGGGTTGCCGTCCGCTACAATGATGACCCGCTTGACGTAATTGTCATTGGTCATGGGGCTGTCGACGGACACCGACAGCGGGACCGTGTTTCCGTTCTCGGCAATTTCCGGCATCTGCAACGTGACCTTTCCGTCGCTGGCCGTCTTTCCGCCGGTGAATTTCGCAATCAGAGCATTGGCCTCCTCGGCCGCAGCCCATGCAGCGTAGGGCGCAAGCAACGCCGCTGCGCCGGCGGCTGCGCCAAAGGCGAGGGTTTCGCGTCTGGTAAATTGTTTCATGTCAGGTTTCCTCACTCTTTCAGAGTTTGAATACAGGCAATGATGTCTTCGATCCGCTGGCCGTTGAGGATCGTCTTGCCCTTGAACTTCTTGTGGGCGCGCGCCCCGGTCTTCAATGCATGGAATCCGGGCATAGTCGTCCGATCACCGAAAGTTGTCGATCTTGACGTCATCCGGCGTCGCCGCCGGTACGGCCACCGTCCCGCACGCAGGTATGGCCGCGGACGGAATGTCGGCCACAACTGTGCTGTCGGGTGTCTTCATGCAGGTGTCCCCCTCCCTTGAGACCCATCGGGATCCGGTTTTGCGCCAATCGGCAGATCCCGTTGCTGACATCCTAGAGCCTGCCAGACACAAACGTCAAAATCAATGGTCACATGCGAATATTTGAATAAGTTCGCGTCCAAATGGTGAATTTCGCGGAAGGTTCGCCTGATCCGGAGGCGCATTGGGGGCGTCAAAAGGGCGCGGGTGCGTTCAACACTTCGCAAATGGCGTTTCGGCGTCCAGGTGCGCCACGCCATGACCGCTCTCGCGTCACATTCAATATACCTAATGTGAAGAATCTCCTTTATGATCAGGGCATGATCCGGCGTCCGCTCATATGCGCCGTCCTGGCCTGGCTGTGGTTGTTCGCGCCTGCGCCCGCGCCTGCCGCGGAGCTCGTCATGGTCGAGCAACCGGCGTGCGAGTGGTGCGAGGTGTGGGACGACGAAGTCGGGGTCGTCTACAGCAAGACCGCTGAAGGGCGCATTGCGCCGCTCAGACGGATCGACATTCATGACCCGATGCCGCGCGACCTTGAGTTCATTCGCGGGCTCGTTTTCACGCCCACATTCGTGCTCGTCGACAAGGGCACGGAAATCGGCCGAATTCTCGGATATCCCGGAGAGGACTTTTTCTGGGGACTGTTGCAAAAACTGATGGAGAAGCTTCCTGATGAGCCGGCACAAGGCCACGCGCCGGCCCGACATCGGCCGGAGCGTCCGGCGAACGCGGCAATACGGGAATAAGAGGACAACATGACAGATACTGCTACTGCTATCTCTCTGGAGTCCGGCGACTATGAGTCGATGGCCGACAGCGCCAAGGCCGCAAGTGACCTGCTGCGGGCGTTGGCGCACGAGGCGCGCCTGATGATCCTGTGCATGCTGGTGGAAGGCGAGAAGTCGGTCGGCGAGCTCGAGGCGTTTCTCGAAATGCGCCAGCCGACCGTGTCCCAGCAGCTCGCGAGATTGCGGGCCGACCGTCTGGTGCAAACACGCCGTGAAGGCAAAACCATCTACTATTCCCTGGCAAGCGAGGAAGCCCGGAAAGTGGTATCCGTGCTGTACGACCTCTATTGCAGGGAGAACGCGGAATGCTCCTGACGGCAGATTGACCTGCCCCGTCGTGAGCGCTGATTGAGTTGGGTATGGGCGCTCTATCAACACCGATAATCATCATCCTGTCCGGATTGGTGCTGGGGATGATTATGGGCGCGACTGCGCGCGGCGCGCGGTTCTGCACCTTCGGTGCGGTCGAAGAACTTGTGCTCGCCGGAAAGACGTTGCGGATCCGAGCCTGGGCGCTCGCCATCGCAACAGCCATGATTCTGGTGCAGATCATGCACCAGGCCGGCATGGCCCGCATCGACCAGGTGTTCTACCTGCAGCCCGAGTTTGGATTGATCGGCGCCATTGTCGGGGGTTTGCTGTTCGGCCTCGGCATGTCCATGGTCGGCACCTGCGGTTACGGGGTGCTGGTTCGCATGGCCGGCGGTGATCTGAAAGCCGTGTTCAATTTTCTCGTTCTCGGATTGAGCGGCTACATGACGGCGCGCGGTCTGACGTCGCTGGTGAAAACGAACTTCATCGATTCGCTGACGATCAACCTGTCCGCAATCGGCGGGCAGGGCATACCCAATGTTCTCGCCGGGCTGACGGGATTCGACGTGAACGTACTTTGGCTACCCACCGGGCTCGCCATAGCCGGCGCCCTGATCTTCTATTGCTTCAGGGACCCGAAGTTTCGCCGCAGCGGGCGGGATGTCTTAGCGGGGTTGTTGATCGGCCTTTCGGTCGCCGGCGGCTTCTTCGTGACGGGCACCTTCGGCACTGATCTGTTCGACCCGGTCCGCGTCCAGTCGCTCACCTATGTGCTCCCCCTCGGCGAGACGATCGTGTGGCTCATGACATTCACCGGCAGCGTGCTCACCTTCGCCATCGCCGTCGTCATCGGCACCGTCGCCGGCGCTTTCGTCGTCGCCATCTACAGAAACGAATTCCGCTGGGAAGGCTTCGACGACATGCAGGGCATGCGCCGCCATCTCATCGGGTCGGCGGCGATGGGAGCCGGCGGGGTGACGGCGCTGGGTTGCACGATCGGGCAGGGGATTTCGGGCGTCTCCACCCTGGCGATGTCGCCGTTCATTTCACTCGCCTCCATATTCGCCGGATCGATCTTCGGCCTTTACTGGCTGATGACAGGGAGCGCGCGCGAGGCCTGGCTGATGCTGGTCGGCGGACAGGCGGAGTGATCAAAGGCGTTATCTGCGATATCCGGCACGTCCGGAGCGGCGAGGATCGTCGCCGCGCGTATCGATCAACCGACGATCGCGCGGACGATTGCCGGAAGGTTCGCGGCGTTCCAGTCGGGAACCAGCCAGTCGGCTTCGCTGAAATCCTCGTCACGCGCATAGGCCGATGGGGACGCGATCACCCGCAGACCGGCGGCCCTGGCGGAGAGCAGGCCGTTGCGCGTGTCCTCGAACGCCAATGCGTGGTCGGGCGCAACGCCAAGGCGCTCGAGCGCGAGCTCATAGATATCCGGCGCCGGCTTTTTCCGTGAGACCTCGTCGCCGGCCGCGATGACCGCGAACACGTCACGGGCCGGTCTGCCAAGGCACGCGCGGCACAGCGCATCCACGTTGCCGCGGCTCGTCGTCGTCGCCACCGCAAGGGGGACGCCGTTGCGACCGGCGGCCCGGATCAACTCGGCCACGCCGTCACGCAGGGCGAGGCCGCCGGTCGTGACGATCTGGCCGTAGCGCTCCGTCTTGCGCGCGTGAAGCGCGGCGATGCGCTCGTCATCCGGCTCACCGGAACCGGTCTCCTCGCGATGCGCCCGCATGCGCTCCTTGCCGCCGGTCGTAAGGAGCAACTGACCGTAGTCCTCGACACTCCAGTGCCAGTCCAGGCCCGCCTCATGGAATGTCTCGTTGAAGGCGCGGCGGTGCACCTCCTCGGTCTCCGCCAGGGTGCCGTCAACGTCGAAGATCAGGGCCGAAAGGCTCACGCGCCTTGCGCCCGTTCGTCGCTCTCCGGGGCTGCCGATGTCCGGTCGATATCCAGCCCGCCCCTGAAGACGCGGCTCGCCCGGATGTCTTCTTCGGCGATGGTGCTGAGCGCCTTCGCGCCGAGCGCGCCGTTGGCGGTATCGAAAAGGCGGTTCGCATGGCGCAACCGCGCCCGGTCCAGGGCATTGCGGATCGACCGGGCATTGGCGAAATGGGGTTGCCCGCGCCGGGCCGCGATGTACTCGCTCATCGCCTGGCGCGCGGAACCGTCGAAGGCGTAATTCTGCTCGTGCAGCATGATTTCGGAGATCTGCAGCAATTCCTCGTCGGAATAGTCGGGAAACTCGATGTGATGCGCGATCCGGGAGCGGAATCCGGGGTTCGACTTGAAGAAGCGGTCCATGCGGTCCGCATAACCTGCGAGGATCACGACAAGGTCGTCGCGATTGTTCTCCATGACCTGAAGCAGGATTTCGATCGCTTCCTGGCCGTAGTCGCGCTCATTGTCGGGCCGGTACAGATAGTAGGCCTCGTCGATGAACAGGACGCCGCCCATGGCCTTCTTCAGCACCTCTTTGGTCTTTGGTGCGGTATGGCCGATGTACTGTCCGACGAGATCGTCGCGCGTGACGGTCACGAGGTGGCCTTTGCGGACATAGCCCAACCGGTGCAACAGGTCGGCCATCTTCAGCGCCACGGTCGTCTTTCCCGTCCCGGGATTGCCGGTGAAGGACATGTGCAGCGTAGGCGTCTCGGTCGCCAGCCCCATTTCGCGGCGCGCCTGGTCGACGAGCAGCAAGGCCGCCGTCTCGCGGATACGTTGCTTCACGGGCGCCAGACCGACCATGGTCTCGTCCAGCTCCCGCAGAACATCGCGCACCCCGCTTTCCTCGAACGCTTTGCCGAGGTCGACGCTTTCCGGAGTGTCCTCTGGTTTTTCCGTCATTCGCCTTCTCCCTCCCGAAAAAAGGGGCCCGGATCAACGCGATCCGGGCAGTCAGGGGAGGAATTACGCGTAACGCTCGCCTTCCGGCCTGGTGCACGCGTAGGATTCGATCGTGTAGTGAATGGCGCGTCCTTCGCCTTCCTGCCGGACGACGCGGAAGCCGGGCTCGGACTTGGGCCGGTTGACGATGAATGACATCCGGATCGACTCCCACCCTGGCGAGGCGTCGAACGCGATGACGCGAATGTACTTGTCGCCGTTTTCCTTGCGGCACTCGTTGACCTCGAACACGACGGCCGCGGCGTCGGGGTTCTCGAACATCGGATGTCCCCACATTTCCCAGTAGGTGTTTCTCGGGTGCGGGTCGTCGGTGTATTCCACCGACACCGCCCAGCCCCGGTCGATGGCATATTGGGCCTGGACGCGGATGTCGTCGTCGGTGAAGTCGTGCAGATAGCTGAACTGGCCTTGTGTAAGACGCATGTGTCTGTCTCCTCTTTCTGACGTCTAGGCCGTCACTTGCGGCGTCGGGACGTAGTCCGGTGAATCGGTCGAGGTGTAGTCGAACGTCACGTCCTTCCAGGTCTCGAGCGCCTGCTCGAGCGGCGTGCAGGTCTTCGCGGCCTCTCGCAGGATGTCAGGTCCCTCGTTGAAATAGTCGCGCCCGGAATTGCGCGCGTAGACCATCGCCTCCAGCGCCACCCGGTTCGCCGTTGCACCGGAAGCAATACCGTGCGGATGGCCGATCGTGCCGCCGCCGAACTGGAGCACCACGTCCTCGCCGAGGTAGTGAATGAGCTGATGCATCTGTCCGGCGTGAATGCCGCCGGAGGCGACCGGCATCATCTTGTTCAGCGACGCCCAGTCCTGGTCGAAGAAGATGCCGTTCTCGAGGGCCATCTCGTTCCGCTCTTCGCGGAAGATGTCGTAGTAACCCTTGGTCGTCGCCGGGTCACCTTCGAGTTTCCCGACGACCGTCCCCGCGTGGAGGTGGTCGACGCCGGCAAGGCGCATCCATTTGGCGATAACCCTGAAACTCACGCCGTGGGAGCGCTGGCGGGTGTAGGTCGAATGTCCGGCGCGATGCAGGTGCAGGATCACGTCATTGTCGCGCGCCCACTTCGCCATCGACTGGATGGCGGTGTAGCCGATGACCAGATCGATCATGACGATGACGGATCCGAGCGACTTGGCGAAGTCCGCCCGCTCGTACATTTCCTCCATCGTTCCCGCCGTGACGTTCAGATAGGTGCCCTTCACCTCGCCCGTCGCGGCGCTGGCGCGGGTCACGGCCTCCATGCAGTAGAGGAACCTGTCACGCCAGTGCATGAAGGGCTGCGAGTTGATGTTCTCGTCGTCCTTGGTGAAGTCCAGCCCGCCCTTCAGCGCCTCGTAGACCACGCGGCCATAGTTGCGCCCGGACAGTCCCAGTTTCGGCTTGACGGTGGCGCCGAGCAGCGGCCGGCCGTAGCAGTTCAGCCTCTCTCTTTCCACGACGATACCCGTGGCCGGTCCCTGGAAGGTCTTGATGTAGGCCGGGGACAGCCGCATGTCTTCCAGCCTCAGGGCCTTGAGCGGCTTGAAGCCGAAGACATTGCCGATGATCGACGCCGTCAGGTTGGCGATCGAGCCCGGCTCGAACAGGTCGAGGTCGTAGGCGATGTAGGCGAAATACTCGCCCTCGGAGTTCGGAACCGGGTCCACACGGTAGGCCTTCGCACGGTACTTCTCGCAGGCGGTGAGACGGTCGGTCCACACGACGGTCCAGGTCGCGGTCGAGCTCTCGCCGGCGACAGCGGCGGCCGCCTCGACCACGTCAACGCCGTCCTGCGGCGTGATACGGAACAGCGCGATGATGTCGGTGTCCTTGGGTTCGTAGTCGGGTTCCCAGTAGCCCATCTGCGCATATTTCAGGACGCCGGCCGAGTAGCGCTTCGCGCCGGTCATCGTCTTCAAGTCGTCCGGTTTGTTCATGACTTTCCTCACTCTCTCTGCGGGTTACGCGGCGCGTGGCGCGGATATCTTCGGATCCAGCGCGCCTGAGGCGTAACGGTTGGCCATTTCATCCAGCGGGACCGGCTTTATTCCGGCCGCGTGACCGGCGGTGCCGAACCTCTCGAACCGGTCGGTGCAGAGCCGTTCCAGCTCTTCCATCGCCGGCAACATGAATTTCCGTGGGTCGAATTCGCGCGGGTTTTCCATCGCAAGCTTGCGGAACCGGCCGGTCATGGCCATTCGGCAATCGGTGTCGATATTGACCTTGCGCACACCCATCTTGATGCCGCGCTCGATCTCTTCGACCGGCACGCCGTAGGTCTGAGGCATCTCGCCGCCGAATTCGTTGATCAGGTCCTGAAGGTGCTGCGGCACCGACGAAGAGCCGTGCATCACCAGGTGGGTGCTCGGCAGTTTCTCGTGAATTGCCGCGATGGTGGACATGGACAGGATTTCGCCGTCCGGCTTTCGGCTGAACTTGTACGCTCCGTGCGAGGTGCCGCAGGCGATCGCGAGGGCATCGCACTTGGTTTTCATCACGAAGTCGACTGCCTGGTCCGGATCGGTCAGCAGCTGCGCGTGGTCCAGCTTGCCCTCCGCACCGGAGCCGTCTTCCTCTGCCGCCTCGCCGGTCTCCAGGCTGCCGAGCACACCGAGCTCGCCTTCGACCGATGCGCCGACCGCATGGGCCGCCTTGGCGACGCGCGTCGTGATTTCGACGTTGTAGGCGTATGACGCCGGCGTCTTCATGTCCTCTTCCAGCGAGCCGTCCATCATGACCGACGTGAACCCGTTCCTGATCGCGGAGAGGCAGGTCGCATCGTTGTTGCCGTGGTCCTGGTGCAGAACCACCGGAATGTCGGGATAGGTCTCAACCAGGGCCTGAACCATGTGCCGCAGCATGATGTCACCGGCGTAGGCGCGCGCACCCCGGCTCGCCTGCAGGATCACCGGGGAGTCCGTTGCCGCCGCGGCATGCATGATCGCGAGGCCCTGTTCCATATTGTTGATGTTGAACGCCGGCACGCCGTATCCATTCTCGGCTGCGTGATCCAGCAATTGACGTAATGTCACCAGGGCCATTCCCTTCTCCTTCAGGCAGCTTGTCGTTGGTCTTGTCCGGTCATCGCTTTGGCCTCATGCACGCTTCGATTCACTGACGAGGCGCTTGACCATCGGCGTGAAGATCAACTGCATGGCGAGATCCATCTTGCCGCCCGGAATGACCAGCGAGTTCGCGCGGGTCATCCAGCTGTCGTGGATCATGGCCGTCAGATAGGGGAAATCGATCCCCTTCGGATCGCGGAAACGGATCACCAAAAGGCTCTCGTCCGCGGTCGGTATCCAGCGGGCGATGAACGGGTTTGAGGTGTCGACCACCGGTACGCGCTGAAAATTGATATCGGTCTCGGTGAATTGCGGGCAGATGCAGTGCACATAGGCGTGCATGCGCCGCAGGATGGTGTCGGTCACTGCCTCGGTCGTATAGCCACGCCGCGACCGGTCGCGGTGAATCTTCTGAATCCACTCAAGATTGATGACCGGCACCACGCCGATCTTCAGATCGGCGAGCTGAGCGATATTGACTTCGTCGTTCGCCACTGCTCCGTGAAGGCCCTCGTAGAACAGTACATCGGAGCCGGGCTCGAACGGCTTCCACTCGGTGAAGTTCCCCGGCTCCACGCCGTATTGCTCTGCTTCGGCGTCGTCATGGACGTAGTGGCGTGTCTCGCCTGCGCCGGTCTCGCCGTAAATGCGAAAGACCTCCTCAAGCTTATCCAGGATATTCGCGTCGTAGGAAAAATGGCTGAACGTATCGTCGCCAGCGGCTTTCCGGGCATCGAGCTCGGCGCGCATGTCCATGCGGTTGTAGCGATGAAAGGCATCGCCTTCGATCGACGCGGCCGCAACGCCCTCGCGCCTGAAGATCTGGTCGAAGGTTGATTTGACCGTGGTCGTGCCGGCGCCTGATGAGCCGGTGACGGATATGATGGGATGCTTCTTCGACATGGCAGTTCAGGCCGTGAACAGACCGCGTGTGCCGAACAGCGCGGACACTTCCTGCTCGGGCAGGTCGTGATAGGCTGCGACGCGATCCACCTTGTCGCTCGTGCCGAACACGAACGGCGTGCGTTGGTGAAGCGATTCAATGGTCCGGTCGAGAATGCGCTCGCATCCGTCCGTCGCCTTGCCGCCCGCCTGCTCCACCAGAAATGCGATCGGCGCGCATTCGTACAGCAGGCGCAAACGGCCGGACTCGTATCCGGGCCTTGCATCTGACGGGTAGAGGAAGATGCCGCCCCGATTGAAGATCCTGTGCGTTTCCGCAACCAGCGACGCAATCCAGCGCATGTTGAAGTTCTTGGCGCGCGGGCCTTCCTCGCCGGCGAGACAATCATCGATATAGGCGCGGACGGGCTTGGACCAATGCCGGTAATTGGACGCGTTGATGGCGAATTCGCTGGCTTGCGGTGCGATCTGGAGACCGCGCGCCGCGAGGCGAAACGTTCGGTCTGACGGATCGAGGGCATATTCCACGACGCCATTGCCAAACGTGGCGAGTAGCGAGGTGCTCGGGCCGTAGACGAAATACCCGGCGGCAATCTGCTCGCCGCAAGGGCGCAGGAATGAGGAGGCCTTGGTGTCGGTGGCCTCGAAAATGGAGAAGATCGACCCGACCGAGACATTGGCCCCGAGATTGGATGACCCGTCGAGCGGATCGATCGCAATGGCCAGGGTGCCCTCAGTGTCCAGTTCGTCTATGGCCTTGCGTTCCTCCGACGCGTAGAAGCGCACTCCTGCGCCTCCGAGAGCCGTGGCGAACCACTCATCGGCTATCACATCGAGTGCCTTCTGCCGGTCGCCGCCGCCATTGGTGCCGAGGTCCACCTCGATGGCACCCGCCAGCGGCCCGCGCGCAATCAGCAACGAGATCTGTTCGGCGACATGGCAAAGCGCGTTGAAGACGGGGTGAAAGCGCTGTGGAATTGCCTCAGGATTTGCAACCGGCTCAATCATCAAGGCCTCCCTTCCTTGATCGGAGGTCCCTGATATGTCAAAACTCCTATTCCAGAAAATTTAATAATACTGAATTTGGATTCTAGAAAATTGAATACCGAGCTGGCTGCCCTGACCCTGAAGAACTTGCGCGCCCTGGAGGCTGTTGTCCGTCTGGGCACGATTTCCGAAGCTGCGGAAGATCTGGGGCTGACCCCGCCGGCAGTACATAACCAACTGAAAACGCTTGAGAATAATCTTTCCACGACCTTGCTGAACCGTGACAGGGACGGGCGCTTTCGCGCGACCGCCGAAGGAGACGAATTGCTGATTGCCTATGCAAAGGTCGAGTCGGCGCTCGGGCGCGCCATGCAGGAAATCGATGCTCTGCGGCGCGGTGTCGCGGGTACCGTGAACCTCGGCGTGGTCAGCACGGGCAAGTACTTCGCGCCCGGCATCGTCGCCCAGTTGAAGCGGTTGCATCCGGCGATCGATATCCGGCTGACCATCGGCAACCGTGACGAGATCATCGCCGGCCTCGAGAGCGAAAACCTTGACTTGGCGATTACCGGGCGTCCTCCCCGCATGCCGGAAAACGAGGCCTTTCCGATCGGACCACATCCGCACGTCTTCATTGCGCGGCCCGGCCACCCGATCCTCGACGTCAAAAATCCGCGGAGTCGCCTTCTTGAACAGAACATCATTCTGCGAGAGCCCGGCTCCGGGTCGCGCATGCTCGCAATGCGCTTTCTCGACAGGCTCGGGGAGGGACAGAGCTACTCGAGTATGGAAATGGGCTCGAACGAGACCATCAAACAGGCGGTGATAGCGGGGCTCGGCGTGGCGCTCATTTCGGCGCATACGATTATCGACGAACTCCGGGCGAGGCGACTTGCATGCATCCGTCTCAAGGAGATGCCGATCATCCGGCAATGGTTCGTGCTTCTGCCGACGGGTCAGACGCGGCGCGCAGCCGTGCAGACGGCGCTCGATGAAATCCGCAGGAACGCCTCGTCGATGATCCGCAGCAAGGAATTGGACAAGGTCCTGCGGGGCCGTGTTTAGAGCGTGATGGAGCCGCAGTGACCGCACACATGCTTTTCATTCTCGGTACACATCCCGACGTGGCGAGATGGGCGAAAGACCGCAACGCCCGGCGTATCAGCGGGATGCGGCGAATGGACCGTGTGGCTTCGCACCGCCGAGGATGCAGGATATCAGTGATTTTCAACGATAAAGGAATGGAGTTGAGCGATGGGGGGAATCCTGGAAGGAATGCGGGTGATCGAGGGGTCTGCCTTCGTCGCGGTCCCGCTTGCGGGCATGACGCTCGCCCAGATGGGGGCGGATGTCATCCGCTTCGACCGGCTGGAAGGCGGCCTCGATCACAATCGCTGGCCGGTGACGGCGGACGGCCGCAGCCTGTTCTGGGCCGGGCTCAACAAGGGCAAGCGTTCCATCGCCATCAACATGAAGTCGGAGCGCGGCCGTGAGATCGTCACCGAAATCGTCTGTGCGCCGGGCGAGGACGCCGGTCTGTTCATCACCAATCTGCGTGTGCGCGGGTGGATGGATTACGAGACACTGAGCGCGCGGCGAAGCGATCTCGTCATGGCGACGCTGCTGGGGGACAGGCATGGCCGACCGGCGGTCGATTACACGGTGAACCCGGCGGTGGGATTTCCCAACGCGACCGGACCGGCGGATCTGGACGAGCCCGTGGCGCATGTCCTGCCGGCGTGGGACTGCATCGCCGGCAACATGATCGTCTCGGGACTGCTGGCGGCGGAGCGGCGGCGAACGCGTACGGGAGAAGGACAGGAGGTCAAACTCGCGCTCAAGGACGTTGCCGCCGCGATGGTCGGCAATCTGGGCATCATCGGCGAAGTCAAGCTCAACGGGACGGATCGCGCCAAAAGCGGCAACGCGCTCTATGGCGCCTACGGTCAGGACTTCGTCTGCGCCGACGGACGCCGCGTGATGGTGATCGGGCTCACCGACCGGCAGTGGCGCGGGCTCATCAAGGCAACGGAGTCCGGCGAGGCGGTCGCCGCACTCGGCGAGCGTCTCGGGCTTGATCTGTCCAAGGAGGGTGCGCGATGGGAGGCGCGGGCGGAAATAACGGCGCTGTTTCAGCCCTGGTTCGCGGCGCGCAATGTTGACGACTTCGCCGCCGATTTCGACGCAGCCGGTCTGACCTGGTCGCAGTTTCGCAGTTTTGCCGAAGCGGTTGCGGAGGACCCCGACCTGTCGGTCGACAACCCGGTCTTCAGCGAAATCGACCAGCCCGGCCTGGGGCGACTCCCGGTTCCGGGATCGCCGTTCGAATTCACCTCGGAGCCACGCGACGAACCCGTTCCCGCGCCGGAACTCGGGGCCGACACGGAGGCGGTCCTCGCCGACGTGGCCGGGCTGCCGGGAGGCGAGATCGCGCAGCTTTTCGATGACGGTATCGTCGCCGGACCGCGGCGTTGATAGACGCCGTGCGCGCCGTACGGCGCGCACCATCAGAATGATCCCCGCGCCATGGCAAGCAGGTAGGTAACGAGCCCTACCGTGAAGGCGACGCCGAATACTTCCGGCCACCAGCCGAATTCGAACCTCCGCGGACCGTCCCTCTCGTCATCAGTTTGCATGAGTCCCTCCCATGGAAATGTCCGGGCCTTCTAATTGAGTGCGTTCGGAAGCCACAGGGCGATCTGGGGAAAGGCCATGACAAGGCCAAGCCCGATGATCTGGAGTGCGATAAACGGCAGTACTGCGGCGTATATCTCCTGCAATTGTACGTCCTTGGGGGCGACGCTCTTCAAGTAGAAGCACGCCGGTCCGAAGGGAGGCGACAGCATGTAGACCTGGATGTTCATTGCGAACAGGATGCCGAACCAGACGGGGTCGTATCCCAGTTCCTCGACGACCGGCGTAAACACGGGCACCGTAATGAACACGATGGCGATCCAGTCCATGAATGTTCCGAGAATGAACACGATGCCCATCATGATCAGGACGACGACGATCGGCGCCACATCCATTCCGGTCAGCAGGCCTCTTAGAAAGCTGGTGCCGCCGAGAATATTGTAGATCCCGACAAGACTGACGGCGCCGATGATCAGCCAGAGGATCGAACCGGTGGTCAGCATCGTCGACCACAAGGCGTCGCGCAGGGCCCGGATAGACAGCTCCCGCCGCGCTAAGGCGATGAGCAGCGAACCGACCGCGCCGATGGCGGCCGATTCCGTCACCGTGGCGATGCCGCCATATATCGAGCCCAGAACCCCGAAAATGAGCACGAAAGGCAGGATCAGCCCCTTCATGAAGCGCAACCGCCGGAACAATGGCAGGCGCGCCTCGTCCGCGTCGTAGGGTGGCCCCATGGCCGGATTGATATGGGTCCTGACCAATACGAAGGCGATATAGAGCGATGCGAGCAGGATGCCCGGCGTGAACCCCGCCGAAAACAGGTCCTTGATGGAAACGCCCGCCTCCGCGCCATAGACGATCAGCACCACGCTCGGCGGAATGAGCGTGGCCAACGATCCGGAGGCGCATATGCAGCCTATGGAGAGCTTCCGGTCGTATCCCAGCCTCACCATCTGGGGGAGTGCAATCAGGCCGAGAAGGACGATCTCTCCGCCGACGATGCCGCTCATGGCGGCCAGGATCACGCTGACCACGCAGGTCTGGACAGCGACACCGCCTCTGATGCGCCCGCCGAGGATCGCCATGGAGTCGAACAGCTCCTTGGCAACGCCTGAGCGTTCCATGATGTTTGCCATGAAGACGAAGAAGGGAACCGCCAGCAGGGCGAACTTGTCGAAGACGCTCGTCACGTTCGACGAAATCAGGATCATGCCGCCGGGACCGAAGCTCAGAAAGGCGGTGACAATCGATATCAGCAAGGTCGATGCGCCGAGCGGAACGCCGATTGCCATCAGCGCGAACAGCGCAAGCACCATGCACAGGGTGATGAGCTCAATCCCCATGGCCTAGTTCCCGGAGCGTTCGTTCAAGGGCGCATCGTCGGAAGCGCCGTGGTCATGAGCCGTGTCATGTGGCGCGACGAGATTGGCGAAGAGCTGAAGAAAATAGAGGGCGCAGGCGACGACCAGGAGTGTCTTGATGTAGGTCGGCGCCGGCGAATCGAATGCGCTGCCTGACGTCTGGGGAGACGCAACGATCGATACCATCGGCTTCCAGCTCGCGTAGAGCAGTCCCGCTGCTGCCAACATGCTGAGCGCCACCGCCACCTTGGCCATTCGGCGCCAGGCCTTTTCGCCGACAACGAGCTCCATGGCGGTGACGGTGATGTGACGGTGTTGCTGCGTGACCGCGCCGATGCACAACATCCAAGCCGTCGCCACCAGCGCCATGATGACTTCGTTGGTCCACGCGGTTGGCGTACCCAGCACATACCGCATGAACACTTCGTAGATCGAAAGCGCGATGGCGGTCAGATAGAAGATGCCGCAACTGCCTCCGAGAAAGACGCTTGTGCGGGAGATTGCTCCGGCAATTCTGTGAAGCTTGATCATCGTCCGGCCTGCCCCGGCGACCCGATTGCGGTCGAGAGATGAGACGAGGACGGAACCGAATGTTCCGTCCCCGTTATCGAAGGGCGTGCTGCGTCGTCAGTTGATCAGGCCGATCTGACGCATGAAGGCGTAGTGTGCGTCGAGCGCCTTGCGTGCTTCAGGCGATTTTTCAGCAGTGTTTTCCCAGGCCTTCATCGCAATCTGGCGGAACCTGTCGCGTTCGGCCTGCGGCCAGTTGATGACCGTGATCTTGCCTTCCTTCTTGTCGCGCGCGACCAGTTGCTTGTCCTGGAGATCAAGGACGCGTCGAAGGTCGTCATAGGCGGCGTAATACCAGGTCTCGAGCGCGGTCTTCTGGTCCGGCGTCAGCTTGTCCCATATGGCCTTGTTGACCGTGAACTGGTGAACGGCCATGGAGTGAATCCCCGGATAGAGCGGGTACTTCGCGATCTGGTGAAAACCGTTCTTGTCGTTGTTGACGTAGGCGCTCGCATCCGCCGCGTCGACAACGCCCTTTTCCAGTGATGTGAAGACGTCGGAGAACGGAATGTTCGCCGGGGCAGCGCCGGCCTCCTTGAATACCGTTGCCGCCAGGCCCGAAGGCGACCGGATCTTCAGACCCTTGAGGTCATCCACGCTCTTGATCGGAACCTTCGAAACCAGCGCTTCCTTTGAGACGGGTCCGCATCCAACGACGTGAATCATCCCGGGAAGCGTCTTGTCCCAGAGTTCCTGCAGGACTTTGGCCCCGCCGCCATGACGGCAGAAGGTCTGAATCTGCGCCGGGCTGTCGTATCCGGCGATCATATCACCGAGGATTGCGAATGCCGGGTTGCGGCCGGAGAAATAGGCGATCGACGTCAGGTCGCCTCCGAGCACGCCGGCGCCCACGGCCTCCGGCGTCTCCTTGCGATCGACGACCGACTTGATCGGCAAGAACTCGATCTTGAGTTCGCCACCGGTCATTGCGGCCAGCCGCGGCGCCCAGTTGTCTTTCAGGTATTTGAACGAGAAGCCGCCGGACTTTGTCGATGTCTGGACTTTTAGCGTTGTCTCTGCATCCGCGAGACCTGCCGTCAGGACAAGTGCCACTGCCGCGACACTCGCAGTCAGGATACGTTTTGCGAGCATTGAAACCTCCCTAAATCATCGCTTCCAAAACGCAAAGCGAGAAAGAACGAAGCCGTTCATTCCCGTCGTCCCAATGCTAGAAATTCTTTATTGAATTTGTCAATGAGTTATTTAGTGTATACGTTACTCCATGCAACGTCATTATGCGGGCGGCGTGGATCCCTGTTAACAGTCTGGAATAGAATAAAAAAATGATCAATCATCATGGCCAGCAGTTTCGTCGATCAGCGGGCTCAAGGCGAACAAATTTCATGGCGCAGGCAGGATTTTGCAGACATGCGGATATCAAAAATGAATTTTTTGGTGCATACGTTGATCGATCCGCTTGTGTGTTTCAGATGCAGAAGGCCGACATGGAAAGCAGCGCGAAGCTCAGCCGCGTAAACGACGCCTACAAACGTCTCAAGACCGAGATTCTCGAGAACCGGATGCCGCCGGGGTTTCAGGGAACCGAACCGGAAATCGCGCTTCGCCTGAACATGAGCCGGACCCCCGTGCGCGAGGCGTTGTTGCGCCTGCAAAGCGAGGGACTGGTCGAACTCAAGCCACGTCGGGGTGTACGCGTGCTGCCGATTGCTCCAAGCGACATGCGCGAGATCTATCAATTGCTCACTGTCCTCGAGCCCGAGGCCGCGGCTGAAATTGCGATCGCGGGCGCAAGTGCGGATGAGATCGCGGCCCTCGACGATGCGACCACCGAGATGGAGCTGGCTCTTGCCGAGGAAGACCTCGACAAATGGGCGGCAGCCGATGACAGGTTTCATCGGGAATTGTTGAAGCTGAATGAGAATGGACGGCTTTCAGCGTTCGTCAACACGCTGTTCGATCAGGCGCATCGGGCACGGATGGTGACCCTCCGCTTACGCAAGCTTCCTCACAAGTCGACCCAGGAACACCGGCGCATTCTGAATGCCATTGCCAAGGGCGACGCGGACAAGACCCGGGAGCTCTTCCGGGCACATCGAGAACGGGCGGCGACAGAGCTCTTGAGTGTTCTGGAACAGTGCCGGTTGACCCAGCTTTAGCGTATTTCACAAGACTGAAGAGGGTCAGACAATGGGCAAGCCCAGTTTTCAGATTGCCGTGATCCGGGGCGACGGGATCGGCACGGAAGTCATCGACGCCGCCATTGCGATCGTCGAGGCCGCGTGCGTCCGGATCGGCGGCTTTGAACTGAACTATGAGGAATTGGCCGCCGGCGCGGGCTATTTTCAGGAGACCGGCCGGGACATGGCGCCCGATGCGGAGCGCGCCGCGAGCACGGCCGATGCCATTTTCCTCGGCGCGATCGGTCTCCCCAGCATTCGCCACCAGGACGGCACCGAAATTTCACCGCACTTGCGATTGCGGGAGGAGCTCCAGCTCTATGCGGGCGTGCGTCCCGTGCGAGCCTATCCGAATGCTCCATGCCGCCTGGCTGACGGTCGCGGGTCCCAGATTGATCTGGTGATCCTCAGAGAGTCGACGGAAGGGTTGTTCTTTTCCGCCGCCGCCCACGACCGATCTCCCGTGGCCAATGACCAGGAAGTTCAGGACGTCCTGCGCATTACGCGGCGGACCACCGAGAAGCTCCACGACTTTGCGTTCAATCTGGCCCGCAAGCGCAAGCACCGCGGAGGCCTTGGCAAAGTCACCTGCGTCGACAAGGCCAATGTCTTTCGTTCGATGGCCTTCTTCCGAAAGATTTTCGACGAACGCGCCGCCCGCAACGCCGACATCGAGGTTGACTATGACTATGTCGACGCGATGGCGCTCGATCTGATCCGAAGACCGTGGGAGTTCGATGTCCTGGTGATGGAGAACATGTTCGGTGACATCCTGTCGGATCTGGCCGGTGGGCTGGTCGGCGGAATGGGAATCGCATCCTGCGCGGAGATCGGCGACAACCACGGGCTTTTTCAGCCGGCTCACGGAAGCGCTCCCGACATCATGGGCCGGGACGCGGCAAATCCCCTGGCGGCGATCCTGAGTGGCGCGTTGATGCTGGACTATCTCGCAGACAAGTCGTCCAGAGATGCGTTGAGGAACGCCGCGCAACTGATCGACCTTGCCGTGGAGAACGGGTTTGCCCGTGGACGGCTTCGTCCGATGGAGTTTGGCGGTGATCAGGGCACCCGGGCCGTAACCGCCGAGTTGCTTCATCTTGTCGGCGACCCGGACGTCGTTCAGCAGGCCGCCAATGGCGGATCTTGAGCGATTTGAAATGACGAGAATGGAGCCGCGCAAGCGCATCGCACTTGTCGCGCACGACTCGCAGAAGCAGGACTTGCTCGCGTGGGCGACCCAAAACAAGGATGTTCTGGCACGCCATGAGCTTTACGGCACCGGGACAACCGGCTCAAAGGTCCGCGAGGCGACTGGCCTTGCCGTCAATCTGCTCAGGAGCGGGCCACTGGGTGGTGACCAGCAACTCGGGGCAATGATCGCCACGGACGAGATCGACATCCTGGTCTTCTTCACCGATCCCCTGACCGCGCTGCCCCACGATGTGGATGTCAAGGCGCTGTTGCGCATTTCCACGCTCAAGCAGGTCGCCATCGCCTGCAACCGTGCAACGGCCGACTTCATCATTTCCGCCAGGCAATTGAACGAGACATATGAAAAGGGCGGACTTGAGAAGGAACGCCAAACCTGACAGTGATGGTGGAGCAGGACAGAGAGCCTGTGCCTGAGGGAGGACCCATGCCGATCCTGCTTGGTGCGATCGCCGACGATTTCACCGGTGCGACCGACCTGGCCAACACGCTGGTCAAGGAAGGGATGCGCGCCGTGCAGACCATCGGTATCCCCGGTGCCGACTCTAAAATCGGCGACGCCGACGCGGTTGTTGTTGCCTTGAAATCCAGGACAATTCCTGCGAGCGACGCCGTCCGGCAGTCACTCGAGGCGCTCGAATGGCTGCGCGCCAACGGCGCGCGCCAGATTTTCTTCAAATACTGTTCGACATTCGATTCGACCGATGCGGGGAATATCGGCCCCGTGGCCGACGCCCTGCTCGAAGCACTGTCGGGTGAAATCACCATCGCCTGTCCGGCATTTCCGACAAACGGCCGCACGGTCTATCGCGGCTATCTGTTCGTCGGCGATGAACTTCTCTCGGAAAGTTCGATGAAGGACCATCCGCTCACCCCGATGCGCGATGCCAATCTGGTGCGCGTTCTCGCCCGGCAGACGCCGAACCAAGTCGGTCTGGTGTCGCATGAGCGCGTTTCGGCGGGCGCCGACGCGATCGGCGAGGTGCTCGGTGAACTCAAGAAATCCGGTGTCCGCCACGCGATCGTCGATGCCATCGACGATTCAGACCTCCGCGTTATCGGCGAGGCAGTGAATGGACTTGAGCTCATCACGGGCGGGTCGGGAATTGCGCTCGGCCTGCCGGAGAATTTTCGCCGCGATGGGCTACTCGACAGCTCGAGCGCGGCAACGTTGCCGGACGTCGATGGGCGCGCGGCGGTCCTTGCAGGCAGTTGTTCGGTCGCGACGCGCAGCCAGCTCTCCCATGTCACCGGGAAGTGGCCGACCTACGCCATCGAACCGGCCAGGCTGGCGGAGGGTGAGAACGTTGCGGACGAGGCGCTGTCCTGGGCGGCGCAAAATGGCGAGGGGACGCCTGCCGTCATCTATTCGTCCGCGGCGCCGGAAGACGTCACCCGGGCACAAGAGGTCATCGGCCGCGACCGCGCGGGCGCGCTCGTCGAGGACGCCATGGCGAAGATCGCCGTGGGTCTTGTCGAGCAGGGCGTGCGCCGTTTCGTCGTTGCCGGTGGGGAAACTTCCGGTGCCGTCGTCTCGGCGCTCGGCGTCCAGGCGCTGCGCATCGGCCCGGAGATCGATCCGGGCGTGCCCTGGACGGAGGCGGCGGGCGACCCGGCCCTTGCGCTGGCGCTCAAGTCGGGCAATTTCGGGGGTGAGGATTTCTTCACCAAGGCGCTGGGGATGCTGCCGTGAGCGAAACGAAGACCCGTGATCGCATCGTCACTCTGGCGCGGTCCATGTATGAGCGCGGCCTGACCTTCGGCTCGTCGGGCAATATCAGCGTGCGCATCGATGACGGCTGGCTGATGACGCCGACCGGAACAACGATGGGCGAGCTCGATCCCGCGCGGCTCTCGAAGCTCGCACCCGACGGTACCCATGTCTCCGGCGACAAGCCGACCAAGGAATCGTTCCTGCACCTCGCCATGTATGAGTGCCGTGCCGACTGCGGTGCGGTGGTTCACCTGCATTCGACGCACTCCGTTGCGGTGAGCTGTCTCGACGGGATCGATCATGCGAACGTGCTGCCGCCGATCACGGCCTATTACGTGATGCGCATCGGCACCCTGCCGCTCATCCCCTATTTTCCGCCGGGGGACGTCGACCTCGCCAGGGCGGTCCGCGAGATGGCGTCGGATCATCATGCGGTGCTGCTTGCCAATCACGGGCCGGTGGTCGCGGGCAAAACGCTGGAGGACGCGGTCTACGCCACCGAGGAACTGGAAGAGACCGCCAAGCTGTTTCTGCTGTTGCGCGGAGAAAAGGTTCGCTGTCTCACAACGGAGCAGGTCAGCGATCTCGACGCGCGGTTCAACCTTAAGGGCGGCGGACGCTGATGAATACCGGGACATGCGGCTGTTTCGTTCCACCGGCCCGGCAATTCCTGATAAGGCAGTGGTGAAATGAGCACGAACCGACTTGAAGTTGACGGCGACAGGCTATGGGAAACGCTGATGCGGTCCGGCGAAATCGGACCGGGGCGTTCAACCGGGCTCAACCGCCCGGCGCTTTCGACGGCCGACGGCGAAATGCGCGACCAGTTCGTCGACTGGTGCAAGGCGGCCGGCCTGACCCTGCGTGTCGATCGGGTCGGGAACATTTTCGCGCGGCGCGAGGGCACAGACAACTCACTGCAACCCGTTGCGATCGGCAGCCATCTCGATACGCAGGTCGCCGGCGGCAAGTATGACGGGATCCTCGGCGTGCTTGCCGGTCTCGAGGTTGTCCGCACGCTCAATGACCGGAACATCACGACGCGCCGCCCGCTCGAAGTCATTTGCTGGACCAATGAGGAAGGCGCGCGATTCCAGCCGCCGATGATGGGAGCAGGCGCATTTGCCGGCATCCATACGCTCGACTGGGTGCTCGACCAGCAGGACGATGACGGCAACCGGTTCGGCGATGAGCTCGAGCGCATCGGCTATGCCGGAGAGGCGGAACTTTCCGGCCATGAACTCGATTCCTATTTCGAGCTGCATATCGAGCAGGGTCCCGAACTCGAGGCCAAAGGCCTGCCCGTCGGGCTCGTCACCGGCGGGTTCGTCGCGTTCGGGCGGCAGGTTCAGTTCCACGGCGAGACGGCGCATTCGGGCCCGACGCCAATGGACAAGCGTCGCAACGCGCTTGTCGGCGCCGCCTATCTGATCGCGGCCGTGAACGACATCGGCTGGAAGTATCACCCCGACGCGCGGTCGACCACGACCCGGATCCAGCTCTGGCCGAACAAGTACGGCATCCTGCCGGACTGGGCGGAAGTGACGGTGGATATCCGACACCCCGACCGCAAGACCGCCGAAAAAATGGCCGACGAGGTGCGTGCCGCCATCGCCGAGGCCGGTGAAAAGGCCAAGGTCGACGTGGAGGTGGTCAAGGAATGGGAATTCGGATGCGACGATTTCTCCGAAGACTGCATCGATCTTCTGCGCAGGACCGCGGACGATCTCGATGTTCCTTACGCGGAAATGCTCTCCCAGGCGGGCCACGACGCCTATCACGTCGCCAAGGTCGCGCCGACCGCGATGATCTTCTCCCCGTGCCGGGACGGCATCACCCACAATGAAGGCGAGCACATCGAGAAGGACGACACGCTCCCGTCGGTCAATCTTCTGATGCATGCGGTTCTGGAGCGGGCGAACAGGAGTTAATCCGCAAGCCGCGATTGCAACACGCCCCCAGTTGATTAGAATTTCCGGTCTAAGAAATGACCGGTCCGGAAAAACGGGCCGGCACACATCTAAGTCGTGGGCGGGGGGACAATCACGCCCGCCGGATCCCACCGGAGGTAAAGCATGAAAATCGCGCGTAGAACCCTAATGGGCATGGCTGCTGCAGCCGCCCTGATGACCGGGGCGTTCGCCAGCACGGCGGCCCTGGCCGACATCACCATCGGCATGACCGTGAGCCAGACCGGACGCTTCGCCCTTGCCGCCCAGTCCGGAGAGCGGGGTTTCAAGATCTGGATTGACGACGTCAATTCCCGGGGCGGAATCGATATCGGCGGCAAGAAGCACAAGATCAAGCTGGAAACCCTCGATGACCGCTCCGACAAGGCGCTGGTGCCGCGCGTCTATGAAACGCTGATCAAGGACAAGAATGTCGATCTGCTGATGGGGCCGTTCGGTTCGACCCTGACAGGCGCGGCCGCCAACACGACGGAAAGTTTCGGCAAGTTCCTCGTTATCTGGTCGGCCTCGTCCGACAAGATCTATGAGCAGGGCCACAAATATGTGGTCTCGGCGACACAGATCGCCGCTTCCCGCCTCGGCAAGCCGGGCGCGGATGCAATGGGCGCGATCGGCGTCAAGAAGGTCGCCATCATCTATCTCGACGAGCCGTTCCCGGCAGGCACCGCGGCAGGCGTCAAGAAGCGTGCGGAAGAACTCGGCATGGAAGTCGTGATGTTCGAGAAGTTCGCCAAGGGCACGAAGGATTTCTCCGTCATGATCCAGAAGGCGCTCGCAGCGGGCGCCGATGCGTTCTATCCTGCGTCGTACGAGGGCGACCAGATGAACATCGCCCGGCAGATGCGCGAACTCGACGCCAATTTCCCGATGACCTACATGTTCTACGGCTCGCAGCCGCAGTTCCTCGGGATCGGGCAGGACGCGAAATATCTCTACAGCCAGACGCTCTGGCACCCCAAGGTGCGCTGGAAAGTGAACGCCGGTCTCGACCGCGACGAGGTCAAGAAGCGGTATGAGAAACTGTTCCCGGATGCGAAGTATCCGGCCGACTTCCAGACGGCTCTGGCCTATGGCGCGGGCGCGGTTCTGGAAGAGATCATCAAAAAAGCGCAGTCGGTTGAACCTGCCAAGCTCAAACAGGCGGCGCTGGATCTCTCAAAGAAGCTGACGGTGATGACCGGGCCGTACGAGATTCTGGAGAACGGCAAGCAGATCCAGATGGAGTTCGTCGTTATGCAGAATCAGCCGAAGGGGCTCGAGGTGGTCTTCCCGCCGAGCGTCGCGACGGGCAAGTGGATCTACCCGGTTCCCGCCTACGACAAGAGGTAGGGCGGCCTACATTTCTTCCCGCCGCGCGCGTCACCTTGAGATTTCCGGGGTCCGCGCGCGGCGGGAGCTTTTGTTTTCGTTCGTTCATTTCTCGCATTTTCCCTCCGGGCTTCGGCGGCAAACATGTCCTCGCTCACGCAAATCGATGAAACCCAGGCGTCGCGCATTCGCCATTCGATCTGGTTCTCCCTGATCGCGATCGTCGTCGTCTGGTTCGGGCTGATGCCGACGCTCGGCGGAAACCTGTCGCTCTATTTCTCGCTGATGCTGTGGGTGACCATGGCCACCGCCTTCAACATCATTGCCGGCTTCACCGGCTACATGCCGTTCGGCTATGTCGCGTTTTACGGCACGGGCACCTACGCGACCGCAATCCTCGTGGTGAACTACGATGTGTCCCCCTATGTGGCGATCCCGATGGCGGGTATTGCCGGTATGGCGCTTGCGCTCATCTTCGCGCCAACCCTGCGCCTCGGCGGCATCTACTTCGCCATCGTGTCCCTGTCCCTTGCGGTCATCATGCAGCGCATCATGGGTCTCGCCCCCGACGACATCACCGGCGGCAGCCATGGGCTCAACCTCGGCGCAAAGACCAACCGGCAGGATGGCTACTACGCCATGCTGATCGTGCTTGTGATGGCGCTGACGACGGTCACGTGGCTCGCCCGCTCCCGCCTCGGCAAGGCGTTGAAGGCGATCCGCGACGATGCCGAAGCGGCGGATGCGATGGGCGTCAACGTGCAGAGGTCGCGGCTCTACGCCTGGCTGATGTCGGCGGGGTTCGCGTCGCTCTGCGGCGGCGTTCAGGCTTGGTTTACGGGCGCACTCGACCCGATCACCGCGTTCGATGTGCTGGTCACCGCCAAGACGGTGATCTATGCCATGGCCGGCGGGCTCGGCACGGTGACGGGACCGGTCATCGGTACGGTGATCCTTGTCTGGGTCGACGAGCTGATCTGGCGTGAGTTCCCGATCCTGAACAATTTCCTGCTCGGGCTCATCATCGCGCTGCTCATCCTGTTCATGCCGCGGGGTATCGTCGGGACAATCATGCAGCGTTATCCGCGTACGCGGCGTCTGATCATGTAGGGGAGGGCAGGCACGGCATGATCAACGAGGTCCTTCTCTGGAACGCCATTGTCGGCGGCATCGTGTTCGGTGTGGTTTATGCCCTGATCGGATGCTCGCTGAACGTGCTCGCCGGCGTGCTGCGGGTCATCAACTTTGCCCATGGCGAATTCGTCATCGCCGGGTCTTTCTTCGCCTTTGTGTTGCTCAACAGCCTTGGCATCCACCCCCTGGTTTCTCTGCCCATCGGCGCGGTGCTGTTCTTTTTCGCGGGCGTCGTGCTCTACTATCTGCTCGTGCCCCGGCTCGCCCGCTCCGATGAACCGGAGACCTCCTCGTTTCTGCTCATGTTCGGCGTGTCGCTGATGATGGTCTCGGTCATCACCTGGATTTTCGAGGCCGACATCCGCCCGATGAACTTCAGCTTCGAGCCGATCAACGTCACGCTTTACAAGGTCGCCGACGCATATGGCCCGGGGCGCGATGGCCGCGTCCTTGTGCCGACGGCCCGGCTCGTGGCGCTCGTGGTCAATCTGGCGCTGATCATTGCCCTGACCTGGTTCTTCTACCGCACCCTTCCGGGTAAGGCGCTGCGGGCGGCGACCATGAACCGCGAAGCGGTGCAGATCGTCGGTATCAACATCCACCGGCTCTCGGCCATGGCCTTCGGGCTCGCCATCGCCCTTGCCGGTATAACCGGCGTCCTGCTGGCCCTGGTCGTCCCGTCAATCGATCCCAATGGCGGACCCGACATCGCCCTGATCGGGTTCATCGTGATCGTGCTCGGCGGTCTCGGGCATCCGGTCGGCGCGCTGTTCGCGGGCATCATCTTCGGTTTCGTCGAGCAGTTCTCCAATCTGCTGCTGCCGCAGGCGGCGGCGCAGATGGTCGGTTTCATTATCCTGGTCGCGGTCATTTTTGTGCGGCCTGAAGGGTTGTTCGGCAAGGGGCAGCTCAGATGACCGCCGACGCCATTCTCACGACCGAAGGACTGACCAAACGCTTCGGCGGTCTGATCGCGGTCGCCGGCATCGACATCACGCTGGAACGCGGCACCGTCCTCGGCATGATCGGTATCAACGGTGCCGGCAAGACCACGGCGATGAATTGCATCAACGGCATCTACTACAGCGATGGCGGCAAGGTGTATTTCAACGGCCACGACATCACCCACCGCACGCCGCACGAGATCGCAAAGCTCGGCGTTGGCCGCACCTTTCAGGTTCCGCGCATCTTCAACCGCATGAGCCTGATCGACAATCTCCTCGTTACCTCGCTCGACAGCTCCCTCTCCGACGACGAACTGACCGAGAGGGCCGAAGGGTTCCTCGAGCGCATGAACCTGCTCGATCTGCGGTACAATCACGGAGAGGAGCTCTCCGGCGGTCAGCAGAAGCTGCTGGAGCTGGCGCGCGTGATGATGTTCGACCCCGACCTCATCCTGCTGGATGAACCGTTTGCCGGCGTAAACCCGGCGCTGTGCCGTCTGCTCATCGAACGCATCCTCGAGCTCCGCGATGATGGCAAGTCTTTCCTCCTCGTGAGCCATGACCTCACGTCGATCTACAAGCTCTCCGACCACATCGTGGTCCTCAATCAGGGGCAGGTCATCGCAGAGGGCGGGGTCGACGATATCAAGAACGATCCGGCGGTGATCGAAGCCTATCTGGGGCAGCCATAGCGATGGCAAGGAAAGCAAAAAAGAAGCCGGCCAACGGTAAATGGGAGACGGCGCGCACGATCCTGGAAATGGAGGACGTGCATGCCGCCTATCATGGGGACATCTCGATCCTGAACGGCTTGTCGGTTGCGGTGAAGGAGCACTGCATCACCGGCATAATCGGGCCCAATGGCGCGGGCAAGTCGACCGCGCTCAAGACCATGTACGGTTTCCTGCATCCGACCCAGGGCTCGATCACGCTCGATGGAAAGGACATCAGCGGCCTGCCGCCCTATTCCATGATGGAAAACGGCATCGCGTTCGTGCCGCAGAACCGAAGCCTGTTCAATGACCTGTCGGTGGAGGACAATCTCAAGCTCGGCTGCTGGCAGTTCCGTTCCGACCGCGCCAAGGTCGCCGCGGAACTCGAAAAGGTCTACGCACAGTTTCCCATCCTCGAGGAGAAGCAGCGCGACATGGCGGGAAGCCTGTCGGGTGGTCAGCAGAGGTTCGTCGAACTCGGCCGCGCGCTGGTGGTCGAGCCGAAGATCATCATGCTCGACGAGCCGACGGCGATGATTGCACCGAAGATCTCACGCGAAATCTACGACTTCATCGAGACGCTTCCCGAGCGGGGCATCACCGTTGTGCTGGTGGATCAGAACGTGCGCCAGTGCGTCAACGTTTCCGATTACATTTACATCCTCGACCTCGGCCGCAACCGTGGTGAGGGGACCGCGGCCACCTTCGCGCGCGATGAGCACCTGAAGGAGATGGTCGCGGAGTGGCTGGACTACCAGATCGATTAGGGGGCGAACGATGAGCGAAATCGATCCTTATGCGACCATCACGGATTTGTTTCGCGCCTATCGCCAGCGCGAACGCTCACCGGTCGACGTGATCGAGGCCCAACTGGCGCGCGAAGACCGGCTGGAGCCGAAGCTGAAGGCCTACGTTACCCGCTACAGCGACGAGGCGCGGGCGAAGGCGCGATCCATCGCGCAGAGCTTCGAGGCAGTCGGCGACCTGCCGGTGCTCGCGGGCGTTCCCATCGCCCTGAAAGACCTGGTCGACATGGAGGGGCGCGTCACGTCGGGCGGATCGCCGGCGCGCGCGGAACGCGTGTCCACCAGCACGGCGGTCATCGCTCAACGCCTGATGTCCGCAGGTGCCATCATTCCGGGGAAGACCCACACTGTGGAGATGGCAACCGGTGGCTGGGGCACCAACGAGCATCTGGGCGCGCCATGGAATCCCTGGGACCTCGAGACCCATCGCACGCCCGGCGGGTCCTCAAGCGGGTCGGGTGTGGCGGTCTCCGCCGGTTACTGCCCCGGCGCCATCGGCACCGATACCGGCGGGTCCGTGCGCCTGCCGGCAGGCTGGTGCGGCCTTGTCGGCCTCAAGGCCACCGAGGGCGCGCTCCCGACCGACGGGATACTGCCCCTGTCGTCCACGCTGGACACACCCGGACCCATGACGCGATCCGTCGACGACGCCCTCGTCATGTTCGAGGTCCTGAGAGGTGCTGATCCCGTCACCGTCGGCAAGCAGCTTACCGAGGGGACGGGCCCTTTCTTTGCGATCCGGGAGCCGGTCAAGGACATGCGATTTGCCGTGTTGCCGGATGAGGACCGTGCGGAAGTCGATGGCGAGATGCTGGCGGCCTATGATAGGGCGGTCGATGATCTCGCCGATCTTGGCGCCGAGATCGTGGTCAAGGGCGTACCGAAATCGTGGGACGGGTTCAGCACGGAGGCCGTGCATATGATCATCGCCTATGAGGGGTACCGCTTCAACAAGGAGATCATCGACGACCATGACGCCAGGATGGACCAGTGGGTCAAACGCCGCCTGGTGCCCGGGCGCGAAGAGTTCACCGAGGTTGCCTATCGCGCGACTCTCGACCGGCGAACGGCGGATATTGCAGATTTCGCCAATGAATTCAAGAATATAGATGCAATCCTCACGCCCACGACGCGGACGCCTGCCATTCCGCTCACCGACGTGGACGAATACGGCACGCCGGCACGGTTCACCCGCGCCGCCAACTATCTGGCGCTGTGTTCTCTCTCGGTCCCGAACGGGTTCACGGCAGGCGGATTGCCGACGAGCCTCATGATCACCTGCCACGGGGGGCAGGAAATGACCGCGCTGCGCATCGGCAAAGCCTATGAAATGTCACACGACTGGGCGGGCCGGCACCCGGACGGCCTGGACGGCTAGTCCGCTGCCCGTGCGGGCTACCAGTGATTGTAGGGCAGGAACTTGCCCGTCATGGTCACCTTCACCCGGTCTCCCTTGGGGTGCTCGACCTTGTCGATCAGCAGATCGAAGTCGATCGCGCTCATGATGCCGTCGCCGAACTTCTCGTGGATCAGCTCCTTGATCGTATCGCCGTAGACATAGGTGATCTCGTGAAAACGATAGATCAGCGGGTCCTTGGAGACGGTCTCGGTCTCCTGTGCCTTCTTCGGCGGGAGCTGAAGGGCCGTCTCCACGTCCTTGGCGCGGTTGCCCAGGTCAAGATAGCCGGTCACCTTGGCGGCGGCCTCCGCAGGCAGGGCATTCTGGCCGAGGCAGGCCGAGACAACGAAAACCGGCGACATTCCGGCAGCTTCCGAGATCTCTTCCCAGCTTGCGCCTTTCGCGAACTTCGCGGCCATGAGCAGCTCGGTCATTTCGAGCTTTGAAATCAGACGTGGCGGGGAATCGGTCGCCATGGAAAGTGTGGATACGGTGGACATGGGTTTGCTCCTTTCTTGTGCTGTGTGGCTGGTGGTGAATAAGCGCCGCGGCGCTACGGATAGCCGTCCGGCATCACCTCGATGCGGTGCGCCAGTTCCCGTGGCAGGGCGAAGCTAATGGGCTTTTCCTCAAGGCCGGGAATGTCCTGTATGACGACCCAGGTGTCGTCGATGTCCCAGTAGGGGTAGAGGGTGAAAACCGCGCCGTCGTGCGTAGAGCCTGCTTGCGCCGACAGGTGCAGAATGATCTCGTCATTGCGTGTCTCGACACGATCGATGTCGTACACGGTACGTGTCCGGCCGTCGAAACTCTCGAGTTTGAAACACCCGGTGTGCGGTTCCTGTATGCGCATGAAGGGCGGCGCCGCCGCGATCGACTGGTTGATGAACAATGTGCTGGCTTCGCTTGCCCGCGCGAAGGCCCAGTCGCGGCCGAACTCGGCCAGGCGCGCGCCACCTTGCGTCTGTTTCTGGCATGGAGGTGATGTCTGGTCGGATTTGTTCATCGAGGTTCACCAAGCGGTTATTGAATCTCAGCCGAAAGCGACATGGCAATCGCGGCGCTTCTGATCGAGCCGCAACAGCGCGTCGCGGGGCGCACCGGTGCTGCCACTGCGAAGGGCCGCTTTCAGCTCCACGAGCATCGTCGTCGTATCGTCGAGGCACTTCTGATAGCCGGCTTCCGCCGCCGCGTATTTTTTGGGATCGCCGATCAGCAGGAGTGCCAGGGGTGTGAACCGTCCTGACCGTCGCAGATGTTCTTTCATCTCGTCGGCGACGCCGATGAGTTCTTCGGCGCGCGCCGGATCGTCAATGTTCCGGAAAAGGACGTTCATCAGCGAGCCGAGGCGCGCCATATGGCCCTTCAGCGTCGGCAGGATCTCCAGCGGCCCCGGCTCCAGAGCCGCCGGACGGACCGGTGTCTGCCCGGTATGCTCGGTTTGATCCGCGTTTGCCGGATGGCCGGCTGCAAACAGCAGCGCGAAGCAAAGGACGTATGTGTGCGGCCGCGGTCGCATCGCATTACGCCGACTTGAGCGTCCCGCGCCGGGACTTGCGCGCTTCGGCAATCGGGTTCACGTCGGGCGGATAGACCAGTTCCTCGTTCTCGGTCTGAACTTCGCTCAACGGAATCGCGCGCACGCTGCCCGAGAGTTCCTTGGAGCGCTTGACGAGGAAATCGATGATGTGGTTGCGGATGTCGTAATAGCCCGGCTGGTGGATGATCTCGCCGCGTTCGCGCGGCCTGGGGATGTCGACCACGACCGCCTCGGCGATCCTGGCTTGCGGTCCGTTGGTCATCAGAAAGATGCGGTCCGACAGCAGGATCGCCTCGTCCACGTCATGGGTGATCATGAACACGGTCTTTCTGGTCTCGGTCCAGATCTTGATCAGCTCGTCCTGAATGGCGCCGCGCGTCAGCGCATCAAGGGCACCGAACGGTTCATCCATCAGCAGCACGTCGGTCTCGAGTGCAAAAGCGCGCGCGATGCCGACGCGCTGCCGCATCCCGCCCGACAGCGCGTGCGGCTTCAGGTCGAGCGCCTGTGTCAGGCTGGCCATCTCGAGATACTTGAACGCGTGCTCGTGGACTTCGGCGTCCGACCAGTTCGGCCACTTGGCCTTGACCGCCAAGCTCACGTTTTTGAGTGCCGACAACCAGGGGAGCAGGGAATGGTTCTGGAAGACGACGGCGCGGTCCAGCCCGGGCCCGTCGATGAGCTTGCCATCGACGAACACGCAGCCGTTCGTTGGGGTGTCGAGGCCGGCGAGAATATTGAGGATCGTTGACTTTCCGCACCCCGAGTGCCCGATACAGGTGACGAACTCTCCCTTTTCCAAGCGGAAGTTGACGTTCTCGAACACGACATTCGCCTCGTTGCGCTTCGCGCCGGGGAAAGTCTTGCCCAGAAGGTCGGCCTTCACGATGTATTGCGACATGGCGGCTCCTATTCCTTGTATTCGACGAGCCGCAGGGCCTGTCCGAGTGCGAGATCGAGCATCAGACCGACAAGGCCGATGACGACGATTGCGAAAATCATGCTGGCGAGGTTGAGGCCGTTCCACTCGTTCCAGACGAAGTAGCCGACGCCGACGCCGCCAATGACCATTTCGGCCGCCACGATCACCAGCCAGGCGATGCCGATGGAGATGCGCATGCCCGTGAGGATCGTCGGCGCCGCGGCCGGGAGGATCACGCGAAAGGCGGTCTTGAGTTTCGACATTTCAAGCGTCCTGGCGATGTTGAGCCAGTCACCCTTGACGCTTGCCACCCCGAAGGCCGTGTTGATCAGCATCGGCCAGACCGAGCAGACGAAAATCACGAACACCGATGCCTTTTCGGAGTCCTTGATGATGAACAGCGCGACCGGGAGCCAGGCGAGGGGCGAGATCGGCTTGAGCACCTGGACGTAGGGGTTGATGGCGGAGCTCCACAGCGGCGACATGCCGATCAGGAACCCGAGTGGTACGGCGACGGCGATGGCCAGCAGGAATCCAGTGAGGACGCGCGCGAGCGAGTATTGAAGCTGAATACCGATTCCCTTGTCGTTGGGCCCACGGTCGTAGAACGGATCGAAGATCTGCTCCTTGGCTTCCCGCCAGACCTGCGACGGGCTTGGGAACCCGGTTTCGGCCTCTTCCGCCGCACCGCCGGTCGTGAACCCGAACGACTGAATGCCGCCCGCCGCATCGATTTCCTCGCGGCTCAGGCCCAGTCCGGCGATCTGATCGATTTGCGGAAAGGTCAGCCCCTGCTTCGCGTAAGCGTCGATGTCGGCCTTGGGCATGCCCTTGTTTTCGAGGGTTTCGATCTGGTCGGGCGCCAATTTGATGGCCGAAGCCGTATGGCTGGCGCTCGTCGTCAGGACGTGCCAGACGGCGAGGAATGAGATCAGGAGGGCGAGCGAGAGCAACCCGGCATGTAGATTTCGCATTGTCATGGGCGGGATCCCATCATGTCGTTGTGTGCGTTCGGGAAACCCGGCCGATCTCTCGCGCCGGATCTCCCGTTTTCTGCAGTGGCGGCAGATGAACCGTGCCGGTTACGACACCCGTGTGATGTCGAAGCTGGTGATGTACTCCTGTATCTTGCCGGGGTCGTAGGACTTGCCGTAAACGTCGTAGACCGGGTACTTGACCTCGGGGATGTCCTTCCACGTCAGGCCGGCATTCGCCTCGGCCATCTCCTTCATCCGCTTCTCCGTCTCGGCCGACAGGAACACCTGCTCGGAGATCGTTTTGTAGTCGACATCCGACTTGATGTAGTCCCAGCGCCGGAGTTGCGAGAGAATCCACGTGCCCATCGACTGCGTCGGGTAAGGCATGAAGGAAATACGGTCCGGAACCTTCTTGATGTTGCCGAGACCGTCCGGATAGACGCCCGTCAGGATCTGCTTCAAGACCGCTGGCGGCTGGTTGAGGTAATTCCTCGGGGCCATCGATTCAGCAAACGTCACGCGCTGGTCCGACTTCTCCGCCATGTAGGTCGCGTCGAGAATGGCGGTCAGCAGGACGATGAACGTATTCGGGTTTTCATCGATGAATTTCTGGCTGATGCCGAAGCAGCAACACGGATGCTGGTCCCAGATGTCCTTGGTCAGCTTGTGGATGAAGCCCACGCCGTCATAGACGGCCCGCTGGTTGAACGGGTCCGGGGCGAGGTAGCCGTCCACGTTCTCCGCTCGCAGATTGGCGACCATCTCCGGCGGCGGGATGACGCGGATCTGGATGTCCTTGTCGGGATCGATACCGTGCTCGGCAACATAAAGCCGCAGCAGCAGATTGTGCATCGAGTACTCGAAGGGGACGCCGAACTTGAACCCCTTCCAGTCCTTGGGATCCTGCTTTTCCTTGTGCTTGTTGGCCAGCACGATCGCCTGGCCGTTGGTGTTGACGTTGGTGACCATGCGCCAGTCCTGCGAGGCGGATCCGAGCCCCATCGACATGGCCGCGGGCATCGGCGAAAGCAGGTGCGAAGCGTCGTATTCGCCGTTCATGCACTTGTCGCGCGCGACGGCCCATCCGGCGGTCTTGATGATGTCCACGCTGAGACCGTACTTGTCGTAATACTCCAGGGCATGGCCGGCGATGATCGGCGTGGCGCAGGTGATCGGCACGAAGCCGATCTTGAGGTTCTTCTTCTCGATATTCTTCATGGCGTCCTTGGTCATCGCCTGAAGCGCCTCGAACGGCAGGAATTGCGAGAAGATTGCGGCGGCCGTGCTGGCACCGACACCTTTGAGGAATTTCCGCCGGTTAACGTCGGTCTTGAAGATCGAGTGAAGCGCCGCGCTTTCGAGCGCACGAACCATCTTCGCGCCGGGATCTTCGGGCTCGAACTCGTACTCGCGAAGCTGCAGGAACTTCTCGTTCTCGGCCTCGACCGCGGGTGTCGATTTCAGCACGTCTGCAACGCTGCGCGGCTCGGCGTCCTCACCCGCGCTGCGCTCGGAACATTCGTTCCAAAGGTCCACATTCGGATCAAAAGGGTCTTTGTCCATGCTCATCGGAGCTCTCCGTTCTTTGCGCGCCAGCCTTTGGAGCCTCGCGCGGACACAAAAAAAGCCGCTTCGATCCAGCGTTCATCGCTGGATGGTCGAAGCGGCTCTGCTTCGTCGGCTCATCGTTGGGCCGACTATGGTGCCCCGGATCTGGGAGGTGCTCGGCGTTGAGCAAGTGGCCCGGGGCGGCCTGAGTTCTTAGGTAGCAATGACCGTGCCAGTTCAGGTGCCACCGGATTGTTTCAGATGTTTCAGTGGCTTGGGCTCGACGCCGAGAAAAGCACCGATCTCCCGGCATGCCCAAAAAGGCATCACCGAGCTTACAAACTGATCAATCTGTCGGCTCTGATTTGGTCGAAAAGGCTCTACAGCCCGACCTTGTCGGCGTCGATTACGAGGTTGGCGATGTCGACGATTTTCTTCTTTTCGTTCATCGCGGCGCGGCGCAGAAAGGCGTGCGCTTCGTCCTCGCTGAGGGAGCGCGAGCGCATCAAAAGGCCCTTGGCCTTTTCGATCACCTTGCGGTCATCGAGTTCCTGGCGGAGGCGGGCGACTTCGCCTTCGATGCTCGCGAACTGATTAAATCGGGCGACGGCGACCTCGACAATCGATTTGAGCCGGGTCTTGTGCAGCCCGTCGACGATGTAGGCGGACACACCCGACTGGACCGCGCGGCGGATCAGGTCGGGCTCGCTCTCATCGGCGAACATCACCACGGGTCGGTGGACCTGCTCGGACACGCGCAGCATTTGCTCGACGGTATCGCGGCGCGGGTTCTCAAGATCGATGAGGATGACGTCGGGATCGAGCGCGACGACTTTGGTCAGCAGGTTTTCGCCGTTCTGGATCCGCGTGACGTCTTCGATGCCGGCCTCCTTCAAACCGTCGACGAGCACCTTCGCGCGGTCCACGTTCTGGTCGATGACGACGACTTTGGAAATGCTCTTTCCCATGGGCCCGCAATGCTGCTCCGTTCTGCCCGCGGCCTGGTGGTCGGACTTCCCCACACTAGTAAGGGTATTTCAGAGCCGTTAGCGGGCCTAGTTGTGCAGCGCACAAATTTTTTGCGGAACGCATGTTTTGCTGCACAAATTTTGGACGAGAAGCGTCATGGACCGGCTCCGGCCAGCCGGCGCACAACTCTTTGTTGTGATCCTCACAACATTCACGCGTTTCAGTTGTATCGGCAGACCCTTGCCGACTCAGGCCTTTCCCGCAGGCCCCGCATCGATGGTGTAGAACTTTGCGATGTTGGGGTCGCTTGGGGCGGTGGCGGAGGGCAGGCGCACGCCGGGCAGGACGCAGACGTCGAGGAACTCCGAGATCGCCGTCTCGAACCGGATCCACTCGACCACGTCGCCGCTCGACAGGTTGATGACCTGCACGCCGCACCACGGATCGGCGTCGCGCTTCTTCAGTTCCTCGTCCAGTTGCAGTCCGGCGAAGGTGCCGTCCCTGGGAAGCGACAGCCCGACAATGGCGTGATTGTTGTGAAACGCGAGACCGCGCACGAAACCCGGCAGGAACACAAAGGGCTCGAAGCTACCGCATGACAGATCGACCGTGCCGAGATGCCCGGTACCCGAATTGAGCACCCACAGCCTCCCGTCGTGCCAGCGCGGCGAATGCGGCATGGAAAGCTTCTCCGTGACGATCTCGTCCGAGGTGACGTCGATGACGCAGCCGCCTTCCTCGCGCCGCGCCCGCCAGCCATTGACCACGTCGGCGCGGCTCGTCGCCGTCACATAGGCCGGCCGGCCGTCCTTCATGGCGATGCCGTTCAGGTGGCAGCGGTCTTCCGCCGCCAGCTTGGAGATGAAGGGCGGCGCCCAGTAGGGGGTGAAGGAATGGATGTTGTGCAGCGTCGCCAGGCAGGAAAACATGGTGTTGGCGAACACGATCACCCCGTCCTCCATCACCATGATGTCGTGGATGTCGAGATCGCCGGTGGTGTTGGCGAGGCGCGGCACGTAGTGCTTGTCGGCCTCGCCGAGGCGCTGGTCGGGGGTGAGTACGTTCTCGAAGCGCCAGACCTGGAACTCGGTCGCCAACAAAAGCCGTTGTGGATCGGCCCACAGCCCCATGGCCCGGCCCATGCCGACCTCGTGGAAGTTGATGCGCCCGTCCTGGCGCACGCCGACGAGGTAGAGCCGTCCGGTCTGGTAGGACGACATGGCGAGCCCGGTGCGGTTGTTGACGAGCCACTGCGCCATGCCGCGCGAGCAGGAGATGTTGGCGGGTTCGAGCGGCGCCGGCTTGACCTTCGGCTCTTGCGCCGTCGTTTCGGGCGCCGTCTCTCCGGGCGCCGCTTCCGCTGCACCCGTCTCGCCCGTGTCCCCGGTCTTTGTGTCGTTCACCGGAACGCTCCCAGCGCCAAGAGGTGTGATCCTACAAGGCACCGAGGTTTATAGGGTGGCGCGCGCGAAGGCAATGAACCGCAGCACGGCGACCGGTTGTGAAGGAAGGTGTCTGCAATCAAGGGTAGTTTCATGTTGCCCTTGCGCAACATGCCGGTGAAAAAACGCCGTGATTCGGGCGTTTCGGCTTCCTTCATTGCTGGACCGCCGCGTCCCCTGTTCCCTAGGATATTTGCGGCGGCTTGAGAGTTTACAGTTCTTGCGGGGGAGTAGGGGGCGTTAGTGACCCACAACCGTAAGGCGCGTCGTCGGGCTGCCGCATTGGCGCGGAAACAGTCGGCCCGGACGCGCTCCACCAGAGTACATCGCCGCCGTTCAGCATCGCCCGGATCTCTGCGGGCTGCGGTATTGGGAACGGCCGCGGCGGGGGCGTTGCTTATGACCGCGCCGCACTCGGCCGACGCAGGCCCGGGGCCATGTTTGCCTCCGCTCGGCATAACGGTCACCTGTACCGGTGACCAATCCGACGGGATTGCCAGCGGCGTGGATTTCCTTGCACCGCCGACATCGACCCTCAACGTCAACAATCTGACCGAGGACATTGCCCCGGCCGTGGGCACCGCCGGTATCTACTTCAGCAGCCTGGGCAACGTTACCATCAACTCCGACACCACCGACGGCCCGGGCGGGCCGTTTGAGATCACGACGAACGGTGCGTTCGCCTACGGCATCGATACGTTCTCCATACTGGGCAACATAAACGTCACACATACCGGCGATATCACGACAGACGGTTTCAACGCTTACGGTATCGATGCATTCGCCCTCAACCAGTCGGCCACTGTTTCCCACACCGGAAATATCATCACGCGAGATGACGACAGCCGTGGAATCTCGGCCGCTGGAGAGACCGGCGCGACGGTCAATCAGACCGGGAACGTCACCACACAAGGCAACGGGTCCCGCGCCCTTTACGCGGGGACCGGAGTCGGCACGGCATCGATAACGCAGACCGGCAATATCGAGACGCAAGGGATCGGGTCTGAAGGGATCTTTGCGATTTCTGTCACCGGTCCCGGTGTGGAGGTGAACCAGACCGGAAGCATTACGACACAACAGGACTTCAGTTCCGGGATCGTCGGCCTGTCGGGCGGGGGCAGCGTGACGGTCTCGCAAACCGGAAACATCTCGACGAGCGGTTTCGACAGTTACGGCATATTCATCGAGGCGCTCACCGAGGCGTCAGTGACGCAGACGGGCGACATCACCACGGAAGGCAGCTTCGCCTATGCCATTTACGCCAACTCGATCACGGGGCCAATCAACGTCACGCAGTCGGGCAACATCCGGACCAGCGGAAACGATGCCGACGGCATCTACGCCTATTCGGACTTTGGCGGTGCGATAACGATCGAGAAGACCGGTGATATCACGACGACGGGCCCTGACTCCGACGGCATCGACGTGGACAATCCGAACGGCGCGGGTTCGAGCGAGGTGACGATCAATCCCGGCAGCACCATCACCGGCGGAACCGGAACCGGCGACGGCATCGATTTTGACGGCGGCATCACGAACCGGCTTTTCAATTTCGGCACCATCACCACGCTTGGGGAGAATGCCGTCGAAGGTGAAGGGTCCGGTGCGGAACTGATCGACAACTACGGGACGATCACCGGCAATGTCGATCTCGGGCCGGGCGCCAACGATTTCGACAACAAGGCGGGCGGGGTGTTCAATTCCGGTGCCACGGCCTTCATCGGCGCGGGCAACGCCTTCACCAACCGTGGCACGTTCGCGCCGGGAGGCTCCGGCCCGGTCCAGACCACGGCGCTGACGGGCAACCTCGCGCAAACGGGCTCAGGGGTCTTTGCGGTCGATCTCGATCTGACGACGCTGACCAACGACCGGCTGAACGTCACCGGCACGGCGAACCTTGCCGGTAATGTCGAGGTCGACGTCGTCAATCCGACGGCGCTGACGCAGCAATTCACGATCCTCTCCGCCGCCGGCGGAACAACGAACAACGGGCTCGGGCTACTGGCGAGCCCGGCGCTCAATGCCACGTTGCTGTTCCCGAACGCCACCGACGTGGTGGTTGGCATCTCGATCGACTTTTTAACGACGGGCCTCAATCGCAACCAGACCAGATTGGCCAACAATCTGAATGGCGTTCTGAACGCCGGTGGCGGGACGCTCGGCCCCGTCCTCGACGCCCTGCTCAACGACGTTTTCACGATTCCAGAATACCGGCGCGCGCTCGATCAGCTCCTGCCCGAGATCTATCTCAACACGGAGACGGCTACCCTGTTCTTCGCCGAGGAATTCACCAACAACATGCTGAGTTGTTCAAGCGCGGGTGAGGGCTTCAGCGCCATCAGCGAGGGCCAGTGCCTGTGGGCACGCTACGAGGGGCGGTGGCTCGATCGCGACGGCACCTTTCAGAACATCGGCTTCGACGAGGACATCCATGGCATCTCGGGCGGCGGTCAGGTCGCGCTGGCCCCGAACTGGTTCGCCGGCATTGCCGCCGGCTACGAGGACGCCTCGCTCGATACGGACTCGGGCGGGCGCAGCGATTCCGACCGCTACGCCATCGGTGGCGTGGTCAAGTACCAGAGCGGTCCGGTCATGCTCGCGCTCGCCGGGTCGGCGGGCAAGGGCGAATTCGACACCAGGCGGGCGATCAATATCGGAGGCTTTCAGGCCACGCCAAGATCGGAGCATGATGTGGATTATCTGGCGGCCATGTTTCGTGCCGCCTATCTGTTCGATCGCGGCGCGTGGTACGCCAAGCCGCTCGTGGACGTGAACATCACACATGTCGACCGCGAGGCCGTGCGCGAGACGGGCGGTGGTGCGGCGAACCTGAACGTCTCGGGCGGAGACGAGACCTATTACAGCGTCACGCCGTCGCTTGAGCTCGGGCGAGACATCGACCGCGGCGACGGCCGTATCATTCGTCCCTTCGTGCGCGCAGGCGTCACGGTATACAACGATACCGACCAGGCGCTCTTCGCGAGTTTCGCCGGCGCGCCAGCGGCGGTCGGCGGCTTCACCACCACATCGGAGTTCGACGACGTGTTCGCCGACATTGAGGCCGGCGTGACGCTGTTCCATGGGCAAGAGGCGGCTTACTCCGTGACGTATGAAGGCCGTCTCTCCGACGACACCCAACAACACGGATTCTTCGTCAAGGGTACGCGGACGTTTTGAATTTCATGAAGTTGCATTAATCGAACTTATGAAACTCTTGGTTGAATATGTGCCGATTCCGCCACAATCCTCGAGAAAAACCGCGGTTATCAAAGAAAAACGTGGTCGATTTCTAGACCGGTCGTCCAATTCGCTCCTAGGTTGAGTCCAAACAAACTCAAGAACACACGAGGATCTGAACTAAGACCCGAACGGGGGGTGCTGGGGTGGCACACAACCGGAAAGCACGGCGACGGGCGGCAGCCCTTGCGCGGAAGGAACGCGCAAGAGCGCAAATCTCTGCGCCCGGTGTTTTGCGCGCGGCGGCCTTGGGCAGCGTTGCCGCAGGTGCGATGATGTTGGGTTATGTGCGCACGGCGCAGGCCGGCCCCGATGCCTGCATCACCGTCGGGAATGTCGCGACCTGCCAGGGAGACCAGTCGGCGGGCATCACTAATCAGGGCGGAACCCCGGACTTCACGACACCGCCGGTCGACACCCTGAACGTCTACAATCTGAACCAGGCCATCGCCCCCGCGGTTGGCGTCGACGGCGTCGAGTTCCTCGATGGCGGTGCAGCAACGGGTGTCACCGCAACGATAGACACGGGACCGTTCGGAATATCGACGACAGGCAATGCAGGCGGTGCCCGGGGCATCGAAGTTCAGGAGTCCGGCGCCGGCGATGTCTCAATAACCTCCACTGGAAAGATCACGACGAACGGCACCGTCGTAGACTACAGGAACAGAGGCATCGACGCCCTTGAAGAGGATGCCGGCAACTTGTCGATCGTCTCGACCGGCTACATCACGACCTTGTCGGGCGGCAGAGGCATCAATGCCGAAGAGTACGGTACCGGCAACCTGACGATCACCTCAACGGGTGATATCACGACCGTTGCTGACGATCGGGGCATCAGTGCGGAGGAGTATGGCGACGGCAACCTCACGATCACGTCGATCGGTGATATCAGGACGCTCGCCGATGACCGTGGCATCAGTGCCGAAGAGTTCGGTACCGGCAACCTGACGATTACCTCGATCGGTGACATCACGACCTATGCCGACGATCGGGGCATCAGTGCCGACGAGCACGACGACGGCGATCTCACGATTACGTCGATCGGGAACATCAGAACGTTGGTGGATGATCGCGGCATCAGTGCCGACGAGAGTGGCACCGGCGACCTGACGATCACGTCGACCGGAGACATCACTACCTTCGGCAACAACGACGCAGCCATTTATGCTTTTGAGCGGGATGCGGGCGACGCTACGGTCTCCTCCACCGGTAATTTGACGGCCAGCGGCACGAATGCTTCGGGTGTCGAGGTGGTGGTCGATGCCGGCAGCACCTCCACGGTGACCCTTTCGGGCGGCACGGTCCAGGGCGGTACCGGCCCCGCCGCCGGTGTGGATTTCTCGAACTCGTCCGCCGGCTCGACCAACACGCTGAACACATCCCTGACCAACCTTTTTGCGCTGTCCGGTTTTGCCGTGAGGGGGGAGGCCGGCGACGAAATCATCAATAACACCGGCACGGTAACCGGCAACGTCACGCTCGGCGCCGGAACCAACGCCTTCAACAACTGGGGCGGCGGGCTGTTCAACGCGGGCGCCATTGTCAATCTGGGCGCGGGGAACCTCTTCACCAACAGCGGCACCTTATCCCCTGGCGGCGTGGGTGCGCTGCAAACGACTGCGCTCACGGGCAACATCAACCAGACCGCATCCGGCATCTTCCAGGTCGATGTGGACTCGACCGCGGGCACGTCGGACCTGCTGAATGTCACCGGAACCGCCGCTCTCAACGGCAATGTGCTGGCGCAGGTGGTCAATCCGGCCTTCGGGCCGCAATCCAACACCATTCTCTCCGCGGCCGGCGGCACCACGAACAATGGATTGGGACTGCTCGCCAGCCCGGCGCTTCAAGCCACGCTCTCGTTCCCCAATGCGAACGACGTGGTACTGAACACGGATATCGACTTCCTGGCGCCGGGTTCGGGGCTGAACCGGAACCAGACCAGTCTGGCGAACAACCTCAATGCCATTCTGGGCTCCGGAGGCGGCACGGTCGGTCCGGTACTGACGGCGCTGCTCAATGGCGTGCAGGGTGTGCCTGCCTATCTCAATGCGCTGGATCAGCTCATTCCGGAAGGCTACCTGAACACGGAGACGGCCGCACTGTTCGCGGCCGAGGAGTTCAACAGCAACCTCCTGAGCTGCCCCAAGGCCGGCCCAGGGTTTACCGCCGTGTCTCAGGGCCAGTGCATGTGGGTGCGCTATGACGGAAGGTGGCTCGATAGAGACTCAACGCGCCAGACCATCGGCTATGACGAGGATACCCACGGCATCTCCGGCGGCGGCCAGGTCGCCGTCGCGCCGAACTGGTTCGTCGGAATCGCCGCGGCCTACGAAGACTCTGATCTCGACACCGACGCCAATGCCTCGGCCGACACCGACCGCTACATGCTCGGCGGCGTCATCAAGTATCAGTCGGGTCCCGCCCTTGTCGCGCTCGCCGGTTCCTTCGGCTCCGGCGATGTGGACATGTCACGGCGCATCGCGATCGGCGGGTTCAATGCAACGGCACGATCGAGCTACGACGTCGACCATGTGGGGGCGACCTTCCACGCGGCCTATCTTCTGGACCGCGCCTCCTGGTATGCGAAACCCTTCGTCGACGTGAACGTCACCCACATCGACCGGGACGGCGTGACCGAGACCGGCGGCGGTGCGGCCAACCTCAGTGTTTCCGGCAGTGACGAGACCTACTTCTCGGTCACGCCGGCCCTCGAGCTCGGCACCACCATCGACCGCGGCGACGGACGTGCCATAAGACCTTACGTCCGTGCCGGCGTCACCTTCTACGGCGACACCGACCAGTCGCTGACGGCGAATTTCGTCGGCGCACCCGCGGGTGTTGGCGGTTTCACCACCACCTCCGAGTTCGACGACGTCTTCGCCGACATCGAGGCGGGCGTGACCCTGTTCCATGGGGATCAGCACACAGTCTCCGCCGGTTACGAGGGTCGTTTCAGCGACGACACCGACGTGCACGGCTTCTTCGTCAAGGGCACGCGGACGTTCTAAAGCCGCGGCGCCCCGCTTTCGCACAGCCGAATTTTGACGCCGGCGCGCGTGGCGTGTTTCATACGTCAACGCGAATCGGGGCCCTGCGAGGCGGCGAACGAAATGAGCACTCTGATCCGCTGCGTCGACGGTCACGTCTATGACCGGGACAGGCATGACGCCTGCCCGATCTGCGGTGCCGCGCCGGACGACGAGACAACCGTGCAGACGGTCGACACAACCCCACCCGTTCAGAGCATACCTCCGGCACCGCCGCCGGCCTTTCCTTTCAACGTCAGGACGGCGGCTGCGGGTTCAGCCGGCGTGGCCGTGCTGACGGCACTCGCCATCTGGGGATTTTCCGGGCCGCCACCCGAACCGGCTGGAGATCAGATCGCGCAAAACACCGGGACGGCCCCAGTGGAGCTGAAAAGCGCAGCGCCGGACGCCCCCGGGCTGGAGGACGATAGTCCTGAGCCGGACGAGATCGAGCAGACAAAGGCGCCGGAAGGCGGCGAAAAAACCGAACAAGCGGCCGGCGACGACGAGACTGGCGAGTACCCGCAGGACGGTTCCTCAACCAAGCCGGTACTTGACGCGGACAGTCCGGAGATCAAGGCGCTCTTAGCGGCCTACGAGGATAAGGACTACCGGGAAACCTGGCGGCTCGCGTCACCGCTGGCCGACGCCGGTAACGCCATTGCGCAGTTCCACAAGGCAAAGATGCTGCAGTTGGGACAGGGGGCCCAGCGGAACCTGACACAGGCGGCGGTCTGGTATCGCAAGGCGGCCGATCAGGGTGAAGTCCGCGCCCAGAACGACCTCGGGACCATGCTCTCGCGCGGCGAAGGTGAGCCGAAGAACGAAGCCGAAGCGGCGAAGCTGTTCCGCGCGTCGGCCGAAGGCGGCTTCGCCCAAGCTCAATACAATTATGCGGTCGCCTTGGAGGGTGGCCGGGGAATTGCCGCGAACGCGGAGGACGCGTTTCGCTGGTACCTGAGAGCGGCGGAGCAGGACCACGAGCTGGCGCAGTTTCGCGTCGGCGAGTTGTACGCAAACGGCAGAGGCGTGGCGCGCGATGATGCCAAAGCCGCCGCGTGGACCCGCAAGGCGGCGATGAAAGGTTACGCGCCGGCGCAGAACCTTCTGGGTGTGTTTTATGCCGACGGGCGGGGCGTGGACAGGAACCCGGAAGAAGCGATGTCGTGGTACGGAAAGGCCGCGAAGCAGGGCAATCTGGATGCGCAGTACAATCTGGGTCTGAATCACCGCCTCGGTCAGGGCGTGCCGCGAAACTACGGTCACGCCATGTACTGGCTTGAGAAGGCGGCGCTGAAAAACCATGCCTTCGCGCAGAACATGCTGGGGGTCATGTACCAGGACGGACTGGGCGTCAACCGCGATGCCCGGCAGGCTGGCTTCTGGTACACGAAGGCGGCCGATCAAGGCCTTGCCGCCGCGCAGACCAATCTGGCGCATCTGATGCTCAAGGGCGCGCCCGGTTTGCGCCGCGACCGTGGCGCCGCCGTTTCCCTTTACCGAAAGGCCGCCGAGCAGGGCTATGCGCCGGCGCAGCGAAGTCTTGGCGACATGCTGGTCAAGGGCGTGGGCGTGGCAAAGGATTTCGAGGAAGGCGTCTCGTGGCTGGTGAAAGCCGCGAAACAGGGCGATCAGAGGGCGCGAAAGGCGTTGGCCCGACTTAACGTCAGATTTGACGCGCGATCGGACGTGCGCGCACCGGACCAGCCGCGTGTCCGTTGACGAACAGGCAGAACGAGTTACGTCCTGGCGCGCTTTGTGACGCGGGAATCCGGGCCACACGCGCCCCGTCCAAACGTGTCGCCTGACTCATCCGGAAGCAGCACTTGATTCCGGTCAACATATTGGCGGATTGTAGGGGTTAGGGTGTGCGTCAAAATGCACCCGGGCGCAGGTACGATAGAGGCTCTATGACTGTGCCAGGCAAACGAAGGAGTGTTTGATGAAGTTCAAGGCCGGAATCATTTGCGCGACCTTTCTGGTCCTCAGTGGAGCACCTGCATATGCCGCGGGCGATGCGGAAAAAGGCAAGAAGGTCTATAACAAGTGCAAGGCTTGTCACATGGTCGGCGAAAACGCCAAAAAGCGCGTCGGACCACCCCTGAACAACATCATCGGTGCCAAGGCCGGCGTTCAGGAAGGCTACAAATATTCCAAGGCGATGGTTGCGGCCGGAGAAGGCGGCATGGTCTGGGATGTGGAGACGCTCTCGGCCTATCTGCTGAAACCCAGAGACGTTGTGCCTAAGGGCAAGATGGCGTTCCCCGGTCTGAAGAAGGAAGAAGACCGCATCAACGTCATCGAGTATCTGAAGCAGTACTCAACCGCGCAATAGCAACGCATCCGGTTCTGCGGAGCACCAGCTCCGCAGACATCAGGCGCGTGCGTCCTCCCGGATCATGTCGGACGCTTTTTCGGCGATCATGATCACGGGCGAATTGGTGTTGCCCGACGTAATGGTCGGCATGACCGAGGCATCGACCACGCGCAGGCCTCGCAGGCCGCGGACTCGCAGGCGTTCATCAACAACAGCCATGCGGTCGGAGCCCATCTTGCAGGTCCCGACCGGGTGGAAAATGGTCGTGGCAATATCGCCGGCAGCTTTTGCCAGATCGGCGTCGGAGTGAACCTCGTCGCCCGGCAGGAACTCTCTCGGTTCAAATTTTTGCAACGCCGGTTGCGAGACGATACGGCGGGTCAGCCGGATCGAGTCCGCAGCGACCTTGCGGTCGGCCTCCGCGGACAGGTAGTTGGGATGGATCGCCGGGTGGTCAAACGGGTCGTCTGAGCGAATGCGGATATGCCCGCGGCTTTCGGGCCGCAGATTGCACACGCTCGCGGTGAAGGCGGGGAACGGGTGCAGAGGCTCGCCGAACTTGTCGAGCGTGAGCGGCTGAACGTGATACTCCACGTTCGGCGTTTCGTAGGTTTCGTCGCTCATGGCAAAGGCGCCCAACTGTGATGGCGCCATCGACATCGGCCCGCTGCGGAACAGCGCATATTCCAGCCCGATACCCACCTTGCCGAGCAGGGAATTGGCGCGTTCGTTCAGAGTCTTGACGCCGGAGACCTTGTAGGCACACCGGATCTGCAGGTGGTCCTGCAGGTTTTCGCCGACGCCCGGCAGGGCGTGTACGACTTCAATTCCGTGTGATTTCAGGAGTTCGCCCGGGCCCACACCGGAAAGCTGCAGAAGCTGCACGGAGCCGACCGATCCGGCGGCGAGAATGAGTTCGCCGCACGCGTCAATGGTCGCGTCCTCTGAACCAAGCCTCAGCTCCAGCGTGCGTGCCCGGCCATCCTCGATCCGCAGTTTCTTCGCTTGCGCCTGCGTGAACACCGTCAGATTGGGCCGGTTGCCGGCGGGTTTGAGAAACCCGCGCGCCGTGTTCCAGCGCCAGCCGCTGCGCTGATTGACGTGGAAATACCCGCAGCCCTCGTTGTTGCCGCGGTTGAAGTCATTTGTCTTCGGAATGCCGGCCTGTTCGGCGGCGTCGCGGAAGGCGTCGAGGATTTCCCAGCTCAGGCGCTGATTCTCGACGCGCCATTCGCCTCCGGCACCGTGCACGTCGTCAGCCGGCACGGCGGCCTGGTCTTCCGACTTGATGAAATAGGGCAGCACATCTTCCCAGGCCCATCCGGTGTTGCCGAGCTGGCGCCAATGGTCATAGTCCCGCGCCTGGCCACGCATGTAGATCATGCCGTTGATGGACGAGCACCCGCCGAGCACGCGTCCGCGAGGATAGCCGATCGCCCGGCCGTTGAGGCCGGGTTGCGGTTCGGTTGCGTATCCCCAATCGGTTCGCGGGTTGCCCATGCAGTACAGGTAACCGACCGGAATATGCACCCAGATGTAGTTGTCCTTGCCACCGGCTTCCAACAGGGCGACGGACGTGCCGGGATCCTCCGACAATCTGTTGGCCAGCACGCATCCTGCGCTGCCGGCACCGACGATGACATAGTCGAATGTTCCCAGGTCCCTCACGAGCTCTCGGTCCTCATGCAATTCACCGGCTCCGGCGCTCAACCGGCATCGTGTTCTCCACATGGCGATCGGCGGCAAAGATACATGACTGCCGGGTGCCGAAAAAGCCGCATGATTCCTGTGGTTTGGATTGTGTTGTCATGGTAAGTGCACCGCTTAACGGTGTGTCTGGTTTTTGATGCGTATCGTTCCTCCCAGGTTTATGACGCCCGGCTGAGGTATCGTCTTTTGGGCACGCGGCACATCTGTTTTTTGAGCGATCACGCATGAAGGTTCTGGTCACAGGAGCAGCCGGGTTTATCGGCTTCCACACGGCGCAAGCCCTGCTCGACAGGGGTGATCAGGTCGTCGGCGTGGACAATCTCAACGACTATTACGACGTCTCACTCAAGGAAGCGCGCCTCCGGCAGCTTGAGGGACGGAACGGGTTCACGTTCGTCAAGCTGGACATCGCCGATCGCGCGGGCGTTGAGGATCTGTTCAGCCGTGAGAAGTTCGATCGGGTCGTGAATTTGGCCGCCCAGGCCGGTGTGCGCTACTCGATCGAGCACCCCCATACCTATGTCCATTCGAACCTCGCCGGCTTCGTCAACATTCTGGAGGGTTGCCGGCACGGCAAGGTCGCGCATCTGGTCTATGCTTCTTCAAGCTCTGTCTACGGCGCCAACACGTGTCAGCCGTTCAGCGTTCACCAGGTGGTGGATCACCCCGTCAGCCTTTACGGCGCGACCAAGAAGGCCAACGAGGTGATGGCGCATAGCTATGCCCATATCTACGGCCTTCCGGTCACTGGCCTGCGTTTCTTCACCGTATACGGCCCCTGGGGGCGTCCGGACATGGCGCTGTTCATGTTCACGAAGAACATTCTGGCGGGCGAGCCCATCGATGTCTTCAACAACGGCGACCACGCCCGCGACTTCACATACATCGACGACATCGTCGAGGGCGTCGTGCGCTGCGTCGATCACACCGCCGCCCCGAACCCGGACTGGAGCGGGGACAACCCCGACCCGGCGACATCGTCGGCTCCATATCGCATCTACAACATCGGCAACAACAATCCGGTCCAACTCATGGACTTCATTGCCGCGATCGAGTCCGCGCTCGGGCGCGAGGCAATAAAGAACTTCCTGCCGAAACAGGCGGGTGACGTGGGCGAAACGTTCGCCGACATCGATGATCTCGCCAGGGACATCGGTTACCGGCCGAAGGTGGACATCAAGGACGGGATCGGCCGGTTCATTGCGTGGTACAGAGAGTACTACGGCATTCGATCAGAAACATGATCCGGAGATCGCGACCCGGATAAAATGAATTGTGATTGAAAACCGAAAACACTGACGTGTAGAACTGCTCATAATACTACTGTCTTGCAAAAAACATAATTGCCCTAGTTCAGAGAACGGAGCATATACTGCGCCGGCCCGTCTTAATGTTTTGTCTAACATATGGTCGTGGCGGCAAAAAATCTGACCAGGAAGCGCGGTTGTGCTTGCAAAATTCGCGGAAGGCAATATGTGGCTCGATCGCTTTACCCGAATTTTCGGGCGCCGGTCTCGCAATAGCGCCAATACTCCTCAACAAGACAGTCCCAAGGATGTCGATGAATTAGCGCGCCGTCTTTGTACGGAGATCGTTGGCGAAGAAGAGAAGATCTTGAGGCTGGCCGCATGGATTGCCAATCACATCGCGAATGAAGAGGGACGCGGGAAGGGTATCAACGCGGCCTTGGATGAACGAACTGGTCGTTGTGGTGTTCAAAGTCGGCTCTTCGTGGAAATGGCCAGGGCCGTAGGGTGTGAGGCCAACGTTTTTTCCATTTTTGACCGGGGAATGACGCATACCATCGCGCAGGCGAAGGTTGGTGATCACTGGTGTTTCGTCGACCCGATGTACGGCGTCGCATTTCGCGGTCCCGACGGATTGATGGATTTTGAAACAATGCGGTCAGATCCCGATGCCGCTATTGCCGCAAAGTTTCTTATTTCGGAAGACCCTCCGGTTTCGGAACAACCGCTGGTTTCACTGGCGGAACGTGAAGCGAAGGCGGACAATCTCTATGCGCGGGAGAAAATCGCAAGTGCTCGTAGCTACGGCTTTCTTCATTCGGAGATTCCGGTTTCGTTTTTCCCTCAGGTGAATCTTGATCCAAACGAACTGCCAATTTCTGTAGACGCTCGAGAGTCGGCGGACGGGAAATCGTTTACCAAGGATTGTTCGCGCGTATTTCGTTCCCCAATGTTGGACACGTTCGGTGCGACAAACAAGCGGGTGCAACTTGTCTGGGAGATGTCAAATGCGGAACCTGGACGAGTCTATGAGCTTGAGCTTTCTTTAACTCCGCCAAAACGCAAATCACTCGCAATTGGAGCCCAAGCGATCGGTGCACGCGTCGTCGAAAACGGCCGCATAGAGATCACGGCTGGTGACGGCCCGCGTACCTGGTCGATCTTGTTTACGCCCACATCAGATGCCGTGACACTTCGCATAACTCCGGCACAAAATACTCCTTGGGGACGTGCAGCGACGCTGACGGGCCTTCAGGTTTCTGTAATAGACCGCCATCGCAGTTCGGACGCCCTGGGCGGCAGTTCCAGCAATGATTGTGCGACCTTGTTGTCCGCGCGAATGGACGCGCTGGCAGACTGGGAAGCCGTCCCAACGGTTGAGAAGTTGCGCAGTCAGTTGTGGCAAAAATCGGGATTGGTTCGCTCCATTCAGAATGGTTCGTTCTATCCATACAAAATGCGACCAGCCAACTGGTCGCTGCTCGAACAGGGACTCGCCGCCATATATGGATTCAGGATCACCGGTGACCAGAGGTTCTTGGAATGGATTTCGTTTGTTACGGGTGCGGTTTGCAAATATCGCGACTCTGATACTCAAGCAGTCGATGACTTCAGGCAGCGCAGCTTTCCAACTTGGGGTGCAAGGGTCAAAAGTGTGCGCGACGGGGAAACCTATTGGGTGGCGGAAGCGTGTACGGGTGCGTGTATGGTTCTACCCGCGGCGCTCGCCATATGGGAGGCAAGACGCTCGGATGGCATTTCGACATCGCTTCGACGTGAATTGGATGATTTGCTTCCCATCTGCCGGGACGTTGCCGAATGTTTCGAGGAAGATGTTGTTGAGACGGAACAAGGTGCGTATTTGGTGATGCCGCATGACGGCAACCCCGAACCTTTCGCTCATACGGCCCCCTATGCGGCTCTCCTGACGGTACTACATTCGATCACGAGTGAGCGGCGCTACCTGCGTCGCGCGAAGACGTTTGAAGCGTGTTTCCGCAACTCAATCCAGGAGGATTGCGGGACCTGGTATTGGCCATATCGACCACCGCAGCAGGAAGAGAGAATGCTGGGAGAACACTTCTTCAAGGCCAGAGTGACACTGTTATTCCCGCTGGTGGCGCATAGCGTTGGACTGATTTTCAATTCCGAGGACATGCTTCAATTTGCCAGGACGATTGACAATTTCATCGTAAAGGACGACGGCTTTTTGTACCTGAGAATAGACCCTGGCTCGCGTTGCCTGGATGACGGAGCAATCGCAAAGTATGCAGAGAAAGGAAGGCTGGGATCATATGCGCGCGTTATGTCGTTTTTTGCATTTGCAACATGGCGCCCGGAGTTGGGGAGCAAGCTTATCCAAGTCCCTCAGCGATATCCTGAGTTGTTTCCCACAGATAGTCTGCTATCGCTCCCGCCTGACGTCTGTGCTCTGCGTGCCGACCCGTTCCGCGCGCTGCGCGTCGATGATGTTTCGGGAATTTCCGAGCGATAAAATCTCCCCAATCGGAAATAGGCGAAGAAGCACTCAGTTGCCTGGCTCAAGCGAGAACCTGTTCCTCGGAACGTAACGGCCATGCCCAGAGAAATCCTCCCTGCTCACGCCGACTTCTTTTGGTGAGAATATCAAGGACGGGATCGGCCGGTTCATTGCGTGGTACAGAGAGTACTACGGAGCCTGATACGGGCTTTCGAGCACAGGTCTCGTGGCGCCTGCGTGCACTCGGCCGACTTGCTTCAAAGAGATGGTTAAGCGGGCCCAGGTGTCAGAGATATTCCTTGACGCGCTCGGCAACGAGCGTCCCGAGGATCGTCGAACCGAGGTGGTTCAGATGGACGCCGTCGGGGAGGATCACGTTTTCAACCCCGGCGTCCCATAGCGGCGCAAACATGTCGGTCACGGGAACATCGAGCTCCTCCATGACCTCGACGCTCGCGGCATTGTAGTCCCGGATATCCGCGTTGCTCCTCACGATTTGTCGGAGTCTGGGTTTCTTTCGGGCCGGAACCCACCTGTGCCATTCCTCCTGCACCGGCGTGTTTGTGCCCCAAATGACGTTCTTGCAGCCCGAGGCGCGGATCTTGTCGATGATAATCCTCAGGTTATCCTGATACTCCGGGATTTCGGCATAGGCCGGAAACTCTTCGCCTTCAATCACACGGGCAAGGTCATGAAGCCCTGTGTTGACGTGAACGATGTCAGGTTTGGTCGACAACCAATCGTCGAGGAAAATGAGCAGTGCCTTGGACCCTCCGCAGTTGTGGGGAATATGAACCAGCTCACATTCATCGTTGAGCAGTTCGTAGGCTTGCCGGCCATAGCCGGTCCCGTCCACAAGCCGCATCCGGATTGAATCGCCAATAATGAGGGCGCGGGGCAACCCATTGCCCCGGTTCTTCTCTGCGACCTCGGTGAGGTAGGACTGGATTTCCGCCTCGCGCTCATTTCGGCCGCCCAGCTTGCGCATTGATTTGCCGCTTGCCCAGATTTGGCGCAACGACTCTGCGTCGTCGTCAGCGTCGGACGCCAGAACCGTATAGCTGTCGACTTCGACATCGTCGTCATCATCGCGAATCTTCCGACGTGCAAGTATCGGCCTCAGGGAGAACAGGAGCTTTTCGGCCTGAGGCGACACGAACGGCAACGTGGCATCGTCTTGAAACCTGACAACTGCTGCAAACGGAGCGTGCTCGCGTGCCGCGTGCACTTTGGCACGCACCTGTTTGTTGGCCTGGAATGGCGGATTTCGGTCTGGATTGGACCCGGTACGCTTTTCGGTAATTGTTCGGATTAAACTGGCAAGCTCTTTCACGACCGTTTCCCGCACGTCGCGCCGGAACCTTGCGCTGAATTCGCCATCCGGTGCGGTGATGTCCGACAGATCGACGACGCTGCCGCCGAAACGGGTCACCTCTTCGCGTGCCGCATCCGCATATCCGAGAGCAAGTTCCCGTGACTCCTGTTCGTGACTATCCTCGAAAACGCCATCGCGAACTGGGGGATTCAGGACGAAGATCAGATCGCATTGGAAATCCTGCTGGACGGTACGTGATATCCAGTTCAGCCTGTGCCGGTATTCGTCGACGCTGATGAGAGGCTGGCCATAACGCGTATCGATCACGTGATCACGCATACCGGCCCCAAGCAACATGATGTCCGGTGCGCATTGCAACAGTTCATAGATTATCGCAGTCATTCTGCGGCAAGAGGGGATCCGATTCGGCCAGAACACCGGGTCGATCGAGCCCTTATCGAACTGGCCCAACAACTCTTCCAGGAAGCCGACGGCGGCCGGACGGGTCAGTCGTACAGCCATGTCCGGAAAAACGAGCCGCGGCAGCTCTTTGCTTGCCTTCTTCAGGGTCGGAATGCGTGAGGCGACGCGCTCGGCGTAGCTTTTCCGTACCGTACCTCGAACATTCTCGGGAAGTTCGTAGGCGAACGGATTGCTGCGGGCACCAACCCAGCCCGCGGCGCACATCAGGAACGAGTCAGCGGAGAATTCGATGTCCGTGAGCTTTCCGGAGTTGAGATAGCAGACGTCACGATCGTGATCATCCGGACGGCTATCGGTGTGCACAGGCGACAGATCGATATCGAGAAAAGACTGCCTGTCGCTGCGAATGCGCGCAGATGCACCGTCAGCGGCAAGCTTGAACTGAACAGGTTTGCCGTTTGCGTCCGGGTGTGGCCGTCGAAAATAGAACTCGGCAGCACGCGCGTCTGAGAGCGGCGGAGTCGGCTCAGGCTTAGACCTTTGAAAGAACTTGAATTTCAGTTTTTCATCTCCAGTTCATGCAGTGCCTTGGCAGCCAATGACTTCCGGATTTTGCCTCGGTCTTGTGTGTGCCATATCGTGAAAGAGAAAAGGCAACTCCCCGATCGCCTTGGGTGCCACCGACGTGTTGTACATTTCATTTGAACGGAGGGACAGAAAGAACCGAATTGCAAGTCAGGCATTCTGATCATGTTGACAACTCACCGATAATTGTCAATGTGCCCGATCATCCGGGGAACTGGGAAAATGACCATCTCACAACAAAAAAAGTCGGATGCGGTGCTCCGTGCTCTGCGCGGCGAGGATCAGGAAAAGATCGCCCGAGATCTGAACGTGTCTTCGAATGACATCGAAGGCTGGGAGAAAAAGTTCGTGCGCGGCGGCAAGCGCGCACTGTCTGTTGATTTCGATGGCGACTGGGCGCCGACACTGGACGGCCTGATGTCCACTGCCCAGAGAGGCTTTCCGCACAGTGTGCTGTCGGATGCGGAATCATGCGCGGGTCTGTTTGCGGCACGATTCTACGGCAAGAATGACATCATTCACGTTCTGTGCGCCGGTGTGCCGGACGTACACGTGGTCGATATTGACGGTCCGCGCATCGAGGCCATGCAGTCGATCTATCCGAAGCGGTGGACCTATGTTGTCGCTGATGTCTTTGAGCTCGTGCCGACCTACGCCGCCGACAAGATACAATTCGACGTGGTCATCTGCGATTGTTACCAAGGCATGGCGAAGTCGGTCTTGCGCGAGCGCTTTGCGGATTTCGAAGCGATCACCAGGAACACCTTGCTGGTCTACGGCAACAAGCCAATGATCGAGGAGATCGGAGCGGACGTCGATGCTGACGCTCTTTCCCAAGTGTTGACCGAGTATCATCAGCGCCCGATACGGGTCGCGGGGTTGACCACGAGAAGTTCGGCCCACGGCGGTACTTACTGGATCAATATCGACCTGCGCGACCGGCGGTAGGTGGCGGCAGGGTCTAGGCTCCTTCACCCCAGATTGCGTCCCGACGCCAGTCGCCGGCATCATCATAGATGATGTATTTCGGCTCGAAGAGGCATCGCTTTTTCCATTTGTACAACGGCCCCTCGAAACCGCGCGAGTTCATCCCGGAGTACATGATGAACTCCAGGCCGGTGTCATTGTTGAGTAGCGATTCGACAATCGCGAAGTGCAGGAGGTACATCGTGCCGAACTGCAGGTGATCTCCGTGGCCCAGTATCGTCGAATACCACGCGTGGTTGCCGTACCGGAAGAGATTGATGTAGCCGACCAACTCTTCGCCAATCTCGAGCTCGCCTTGCATGTGACCCGGCACCTCCCGGAACACGCCCCAGTGAACTTGGCAGTGTACCGGGCAAACCGGTGCTTCAAGCGGCTTGAGTTCCGTGGGATATCCGCCCATGTCCTCTATGGACCGGCGAAACTGGTTGCGCATGTCCTTGCCGCCGCGTTGCGCCATTGACGTGTTGACGGCAAAGATGTCCGGGATGTGGTTGTCTCGCCGGAATTGTTTTGCGTAGTAACCCAGACGCTTGGCCCGGCCGACCTTGCGATTCACCGTCCCGCGCTTGGATGTTGAAAGACGCGCTGCGTCCCAGACCTCATCCATATTGTCGAAGCGCTGTAAGTCGAACGCGGCGGCGGTCTCATTAAGACTGTCTATGCGACGGTGCGGGAGCCGCGCAAACCGGGCCGACGTGTATGCTCTGAAGACGGGCGCGCGTTCCTTGCGGGTTATGACGTTGCGAAATGCGTTGACGAATGCCTCGCATTGTCCGGCGACCGCGTTGCAGGGAGGCTGCCCGAGATCATCCCTCAGCCGGATCGTATGTTCTTCGCCGTATGGATGGGCGTCGGTGCCGGTATTGAAACTGTCGGCATATTGGGACAGGACCATTTCGGCACCGATTCCCGACGCGCCGACGATCGCCCAGTACGTTCCTCCGTTGGCGCCGCTGCGTTTTGCGAGTGGTCGCACATCGAGATCCTCGATGCCATGAAGTTGGGCCGCGATCGATCTGGCGCTGTCAGCGTCGTGTTCAAGATCACGCTCGTCAAGATACTCGCCGGTGAGGCGCAATACGCACTGATAACTGGCGGTTGCCAGGGCCAGCGGCAGCAGATCCTCCCAGATGTAGGTGACGGCGGCACGAGAACCGTCGCACAAAATCACGTCACAACCTCCACTCGCCAGGACGTCGCGACAGGCTTCTGCGGGACCAAGTTCCCGATAGGACCACGAGTCCGGGAACATTTCCCGAACCGTCTCAAGTTTTCCGGGCTTCTCGTCGAAGACGCGAACATTCTTCAGACCAAGGTCGTACAGATGAAGCAGCTCGGCGCGGCCCCCGCTGGCGCCTCCGAACAGACACACCACGGACGTGTCCGCGGAAAACAGTTTTGTCGGAAACCCGCTTTGCGCCCTTTCCCGGCACGCCTGAAGCTCGGGCGATTCCGGTTGCTGCGCGTCAGGTCGTCTCGATTTGAAGATCGATCGAAGCGAGGAGAACGTCATACCTCGATAATACACCAATAGACGCCGCCGGCATGGCTGCTGCGCACAATCAGATCCTTCACATTGACCTTCTTGCCGATGTGGTCCGCGTACTTCGTGGCGAATTCGTCCACGTCTGCGTCCGATCCGATGGTCTTCAGAATGTCGGTGGTGCAGAAGAACAGGAAGTACTTGTTCGTGATCTCCAGAAACAGGTCGAGCCGCTCTAGGGCGACGGTTGGTGCCAGATTGCTGTACGGATCGCAAATCACGGCATCGAACTTCCGTTTTTCCTTGGCGAAACGCTCTGCCGCGGAAAAGGCGTCCTCGACGATTATTTCCCAGTTGTCAGGATAGAGCTCACGCATATGGTCGAGCTTGGTCTCGTCAAGGTCGACGAGCGTGACATTCGGGACGCCGGACCTGTAGACGTGGATAACGTCATTTCGGCCGTAAAACTGTGCGCAAAAGAACGATGCGACACTGTCGCACTCATGCATCAGTCGAATGGGAAAAGCTCTCTGCCCTGTCCGCTCGAGGTCGGCGAGTCTCGGCAATTCGCCGTCATCACCGGTATATCTCAGAGCATTACGACCGGCCCTGGAGTAGGCATCGAGCCATTTGGTGACGAGATCTTCGCTCGCGCCGACAAGGTCCGCGGCGCTTTGTGTTGATGATCCCGCCATCACCTTTTCGACGGCTTCAAGCTTTTGCTTGGGACGAAAATTGCTTTTCTTGGTTCGTTTGGTTGCCTCGCTCATGAGTCGTCGTAGTCCTTTTAGTCTGCGCATCTTTTTCGTTCCACATGCTCGGCGTCGGCGGTTTGGATAACATAGCGTCCCCCGTATTGTTAACTTTGATTCCACTCACACGGGCAATCTGTAGCGGCTTGGGGACGCAAAAGCGGTTTCGCCGAGCTATCCGTGGTACGAAACCGGCGTCCAGAAAACAGCCAAGCCGACCCGTCGAAAGAAATGGCCGCCAAAGTCCTGACAGTTATCGGAGCGAGACCCCAGTTCATCAAGGCGGCGCCGGTCACAAGCGCGATCGCGTCGCGTGACGGTATTGCCGAGGTGCTGGTTCATACCGGCCAGCATTTCGACGGTAATATGTCCGACGTGTTTTTCGACGAGCTCGGCATTCCGGCACCCCATCATAATCTCGGTATCCATGGCGGCAGCCATGGCGAGATGACGGGCCGCATGATGATCGAACTCGAGCCCGTGATCACGCGGGAGCAGCCGGACGTCGTGCTCGTGTATGGCGACACCAATTCGACGCTCGCGGGCGCCCTTGTTGCGGCCAAGCTCAACATTCCGGTAGCGCACGTGGAAGCGGGATTGCGCGCCTTTCGGCCGACGCCCGAAGAGATCAATCGCGTGGTCGCGGACCGGCTGAGCCACTGGTTGTTCTGCCCCACCGCGGCGTCGGTGAAAAACCTCGCCGACGAAGGCATCACCGAAAACGTGCATCGCGTCGGAGACGTGATGTATGACGCCGTCCTGCGCACGCGCGACCGGGCGCGCGCCGATTCGGGAATTCTCGAAACGCTGAGCGTGCGGCCGGGAGAGTTTCAACTCGCAACAGTCCATCGCGCCGAAAACACCGACACGCCCGAGGCTCTTTCCGCGATCGTGGAGCACCTGAAGCAGGCAAGTCGTGACATGCCGCTCGTGCTGCCGCTGCATCCGCGCACGCGCCAGGCGGCCGAGACGTTCGGCATCTCGATTGATGGTGAGCGTGTCATCACCACGGACCCGGTCGGGTATCTTGATATGGTGGCACTGCTTGACGGTTGTACGTGCGTGTTGACCGACTCCGGCGGACTGCAAAAGGAAGCCTACTTTCACGGCAAACCCTGCGTGACGCTGCGTGATACGACGGAGTGGGTCGAGACGATTGATGCCGGGTGGAACCGGCTGTGGCGCGGCGAGGACTACCGTCCGCGCAAGGCGATTGCCGAATATGGTGACGGCGACGCCGCGGGAAAGATCATCGAGATCCTGGTTGCCGCCGCTTGAGGAAACCTCGCCGGTCAATCGGCGAAGAATTCGCGGACTGCCGCGATGACCCGGTCCTGGTCCTCCGGCATCAGTCCATAGAAAAGCGGCAGGGAAAGCACGCGCCCATAGTAGCTGTTCGCGCCCGGGAAATCGTCCGGGTTGTGCCGCCTGCCGTAGTGGTCATGAACGAACAGGGGCGCGTAATGCACCTGGGGACGAATCCCGCGGTCCGTGAGGAACGTGAACAGTTCACGCCTTTCCGCCGGTCCACCGAGGCAGAGCACCGGGTAGAGATGCCACGCGGTCCGTGCCGGCGAGACGCGCGCGACCGGGCGTATCCGATTGGAAAGCTCGGCAAGGGCCTCATCGTAGCGCACCACAAGTTCATCGCGCGCTTTCACGAACCGGCTCAGTTTGTTGAGCTGGCTCTCACCGAGGGCGCACTGGATGTCGGTAATTCGAAAATTGAAGCCGGGTTCGTCCATCCTGTAAAACCAGGGATCGGGCTTGCCGGACTCGTCACTGGGCCAGTCTTCACCGGTACGCGGCGTTCGCCTCATGCCATGAGTACGCAGTTGACGAAGCCGTGCCGCAAGCTCGTTGTCGTTACAGGTGATCGCGCCACCCTCGCCGGATGTGATCGTCTTGACCGGATGAAAGGAAAAACAAGCCGCGACGCTCGCGCTGCACGAGCCTACCGGCCTCGGCCTGGAATTGTGCTCGTTCCATTCGTCCCCGCCGATGGCGTGACACGCGTCCTCGAACAGCATTGCACCGTGTTTGGTAGCGACATCCGACAGGCCGCCCAAATCACAGCATTGCCCGTTCAGATGAACGGCCGCGGCCGCCTTCGCGTCGGGATGGCGCGAGAACATGTCCCGCAATATGGCAGGCGACAGGAGACCGGAGTCCGCGTCGACATCGCATATCAGGGCCTCGGCGCCCAACATCTCGGCGGCGCTGGCCGTGGCGAGAAAAGTAATCGCCGGTACGATGATCTTGTCGCCCGGTCCGATACCGGCGGCGCGATAAGCGAGATAGAGCGCGGCCGTTCCGTTGGCTACGGCGACGGCGTGCTCGGCTCCGGTGGTTTTCGCGAAAGCCCTCTCGAAACTCTCGACGCGGGGCCCGGTTGTCAGGAAATCGGATTGGAGCGCGCCGACGACGGCTTCTATATCGTCATCGTCGATGTACTGGCGGCCGTACGGCAGAATTTCGGTTTCTCTAGCCACGCTGGATTCTGTCTAAACCGTTGCCACGAGCTGTTTTATGTCGTCGACATCCAGGAATTCGCTGTTGGAATCGCTGTAATACGAAAAGTCATCACTTACGGTTGAAAGATCAAGCCCGGCGGGCGCGTCGTAGTCGCGATATGCGAGTTCGGGCCGGATGATATAGAAATCTTCCGCCTCGAGAACGTGTCGTGCCGTTGGTTGCGGAATCAGGGCCTCATGCAACTTCTCGCCGGGACGTATGCCGACGATCTCGGTTTCACCATCGGGCAACATGGCCTCCGCAAGGTCGACAATCCGCAGGCTCGGAATCTTCGGGACGAAAATTTCACCGCCCGTCAAATGGTGCAGCGCAAGGCAGGAGAACTTCACACCCTGATCGAGCGTGATGATGAAGCGCGTCATTTCCGGGTCTGTGACCGGCAGAACCTTCTTGCCGTTTTCGATCAGCGACCGAAACGCCGGAATGACGCTCCCCCTCGAGTTGGCCACGTTTCCATACCGCACAACCGCGAACCGGGGACCGTCCTTGGTGACGATGTTGTTCGCGGCTACGAAGATCTTGTCCGATGCGAGTTTGGTTGCGCCGTACAGGTTGACGGGCTCCGCCGCCTTGTCGGTCGATAATGCGACCACGCGCTTGACATTGTTGGCGATGGCGGCGCGCACAACGTTCTCCGCGCCGTTTATGTTGGTCTGGGTACACTCAAAGGGGTTGTACTCCATCGCGATGACCTGTTTGAGGGCCGCCGCGTGAACAATCACATCGATGTGCCGGGTCGCGGCCAGGAGACGGTCCTCGTCGCGGACGTCGCCAATGAAGAACCGCAATTGCGGATACTTCGTGTGCGGATAGAGCTGCTGCATCTCCCACTGCTTCAGTTCGTCGCGGGAGAATATGACGAGGCGACTCACTTTCAGGTCTTCGAGCGCGTACTTCACAAAGGCATGGCCGAACGAGCCGGTGCCGCCGGTCACCAGTACCGATTTTTCGCTGAGGTCCAGTTCCGCTGGCGCGAAGTCGCGAAAATATTTCTGCATGGCGGCTGCCATATGGCTATCGTCCTTGTATCTCTTTGAATTTGTTGGATACGACTCAGCTTGACAGAAGCTGCTGTCGATCCGATGAGTTCAATTTGACGAACTGAGAAATTGGATGCCCGTTCTACTCTCAAGGCGCGGACGCCGCAATACAATGGTCGCTTCGATCCCAATCCGCGGTGATACTGAGATGGCACGAGGGACGGCGGTGTGATGCCGTTTGTGGTCCGGAAGCGGGGTTGTCGTGGCCGTGGCGGGCCACTCGCGGGTTTGCGCCGAACTGTCATGATGCGGGATCTGAATCGGGGGTAAATCCAGGTGCCGACTGCACGTTTCTTCAGCCTGCTCGGTGAGGGGGAGTTGGCGCTCCAGACAGAACAGATTTCCGTTCCGCGTGACGATCAAATGTTGTGCCAGACGGTGGCCACGGCAATCTCGCCGGGAACAGAACTCGCGGCCTACAACGGTCTTCCGCCACTTCGGCCGACGAAGACCGTTTACCCTCGGCTTCTCGGCTACATGAATGTCGCGCGCGTCGTCCAGCCGGGAAAGGATCTTCAACGGGAATTCCCCGAGGGCACCCTGGTTTACACGCACCAGTCGCATCGCAGCCATTTCCTGATTTCGCGTGGCGACGTTCTCGCGGTTGTCCCACCGGGGGTCAGTGCCGAACTGGTCTCGGTCGCCTATCTTTACAGGCTCGGCTGGAACGCCTGGCGCCGGGCGCATGTCCGGGCGGGAGACAAGGTTGCAGTTGTCGGGCTCGGCGCAATTGGCCTCGCAAGCCTGCAGCTTGCCAGGTATCTCGGCCTTGACCCTCTCGGCCTATCCAATCATCAGCCGGCACGTGACGTGGCAAAGCGATGTGCCTGCGCGGCGATGTCCAAACGGCATGCGGCGGAGTTGTTTCTGGGTGATCCGGCGGAAGCCGATCTGGTGGATGCCGTTCTCCTGACTTCGAACGCATGGGCCGATTTGACGCTGTCAATGGCGATGTGCGGATTCAATGCTGTGGTCAGCGTCGTCGGGTTTCCAGGTCGAGGCGAACCGCCCCCGGATACAAATCCGCTGGAGTCCAGGTACTTCTACGACAAACAGCTCACCGTGACCGCGGCGGGATTTGCGCCCAAGTCGCCTGGCACTGGAAAAGAAACACCGGACCAATTGAAGCGGGATATGTCCGATCTTTTGGACGCCATCGAGCGCGACGATCTCGATCCCTCGGTCCTCGTCGCCTCCGTAGAACCGGCGGACCGGCTTGAACAGATCTACCAGGAGATGACGACCGGCAGACCGAAGGCCGGAACCACGGTTCTGGACTGGTCGGAGTTCGCGTGACGCCGGGCTGAGTGATATTCAGAGCGTTTCGTCGTTCGGTGGCGGTTGCGCCGCGTTCCGGATGACACTAATACGCCCCATGTGATAGTGACCTCTCGCCGTAAGGTCGTCTGATCCGCGTTGATGACAAGCCCCTTTTCGAAAATCAAAGAATTGAAAGAAAAGAAAGCAATCTACTCCGTTGGCAACGCCCTCGAATGGATCGATGTGGCGCGTGAGCTCCAATCAAAGCTCGCGTGGAAACCGGCATACTGGATAACCGTCGATCTCAATCATGAACAGATCGGCAAAGCATTTCCCGAAGTGCTGCGCCATCCTTTCATGGATTTGAACCGCTGCATCCCCGCAGAGCCGTATTCCGGCAACCAGTGGGCCGGGCTCGACAGCTCTGTTCTGGATGAGTTCTGTCGTGACGAAAACATCGTGCTGGAGCTCATGGATCGCATGGAGCTTGCGGGTACGTTTACCAATATGGAGCGGCAGCGGACCTATCTCTGGCATCTGTCCTATTGGCTTCATGTCCTGGAGCACCTTTGCCCCGATGTCGTGATTTTTCACGTGCCGCCGCATAGTCCCGGCGAGTTGGTGTTGCATAGTGTCTGCCGGAAACGCGGAGTTCAGGTCCGTGTGCTGATTCCCACGCAACTTTGCTCGCTCCATTTGATCACCGACAGTTACGACCGGCTCCCTGCAATCCTGGAGCGAAACTACGAACAACGACTACAGTCCAAAAACACTGAATTATCGCCGGAAATGAAAGCTTCAGTCGGGGTTACTGCGTCAACCGAGGCTAACATTCCATGGTATATCGATAAGGCGCGCGCCAAGGAGCAAAAAAAACACCGTGCAAAAAAGAGAATTTCGGATGCTCTGGCGCGTGGAGAACTCCTTGATATTCCCTTCCAACTCGAACCGTCGAAGGACCCAAATAACTGGCTGATGCAAGCTCCGAAGAAAGTTTCGAAGGAGCGACAAGAGAGACTCGCGCTACCAATGCGGCGCGTCTACAAACGGCCTGGCGCGCCTTTGTCTGACCCGGTTTTAAGTCATTTCGAATATAGTTATTATTTACGTTGGGCCTATCCGCGAAAGATTACACTTGAAAATACGTACAAGGATTTGTCCATCAATTGCGACTCGTCGGTTCCTTACGTGTTTTTTGCTCTGCACTACCAGCCGGAGCGCACAACTTGTCCGGATGGGGGGCGGTTCAACAATCAGCTCTTAGCTGCGGCGCTTATCGCAAATGCGCTTCCGGATGGGTGGCGTCTGTACATCAAAGAGCATCCAAGCCAGCACTACTTTCACAGAAACGGCGAGCAGTCGCGCAACATCGAATTCTATAAGGATCTGGCTGCGCTTCCGAACACCTCGCTTGTTGATATGGAACAGCCAACCGCCGAGTTCGTAAGAAACGCGAAAGCAGTGGCGACTGTAACGGGTTACGTTGGATGGGAAGCGCTGCTGCGTGGAACGCCGGTGTTGGTGTTTGGCGCCGCTTGGTACCGCATCTGCCGCGGCGCTTATCAAATCAACACCGCCGAAGATATTTTGAATGCTCTTGCAGCCATTTCCAGCGGCGAGGCGCATTCGGTTGATGACGTCATTGCCTTCGCGGGCGCACTGGAAGACAGTGGAGAGATATACTATCTAAATACGGAAATAAAAGATGGCACAAGAGTAAGTATGGAAAACAATGTTGAGATATCGCGAGATCATCAATCGAATTCGATCTCAAGCCTATTTCTGCGTTTCGAAAGTGAATTATCCAAATTTTGAATAATGTATATCTTACAATTAGTGGCTCTCGGGCGTTTCGTAATTTTCAATTATGCTGAGTAAAGACTCTCCGAGATCGCCTTCTACATTGACACCTTTCTCGATTGTTGGCGTCGTATATACGGTTTTGCCGATAAATTGCAACGCCTTTGCGTAAGACAGAACATCATTCTCAGTGTGAGTCTTTCCGCTTTCAAGATCGCCCAAAGCGGCTTTCACATCGTCCTCACTCGTGATCCGATAAGCGCCCTTACAAGCGCCATACCAAGCCGTTCCAAAATGCAGAACAGGTTTGCCGCGGACGAGCGATTCCCATCCAACCGCACCGGTCACGGTGGCAACGGCGCTGCTTTTATCAAGTAACTCTAGGCTCGATACGCTACTTTCGACAAAATAGACATTATCGAGTCTAAGAAAATCATCGTAATATCCAGGCCATCTCGCCAATTCTCCCATGCCGGTATAGCTGAATTGCGTCGGATGCTCCTTTATTACGATGTCCATGTCTTCTGGCAGCGCAGCGCTTAGCAGAGAAACGCACAAATACTGGTTGGAGAAGATCCCGCCATCGGGACAAGTCGTCCTTTCAGGCTGATAGTGCATCGCGAAATAGACAAATTTCCTATCCTTTTTCAGCGGACGTGATATGCGGGAATATTGCTCCTCCATTTTGATTTTCTTGATCATCGCCCAATCTCTGTAGTCCTGGTATTCGCGAAGCGTGATCATTTTTTCGTGGATCTCTCGTCCGGGAACCTTGAACAATCTGGGGAGCTCTCGCTCCGAATTCTTGGATCTCTTCTCCCGAATTGGCAGTTTGCTCGTACTGCTGAATTTTAGCAAATTATCTCCGGCTTGCTCAATGTATATTGGTGATCCTGTTTCAAATCTGGTTCCGAATTTGAGATTTTTTTCAAAATTATTTCTTATTTTTTCGACTATATTCTCATGTTTCTTATCTCTGTTATTCGCATCCTTTACGTACCATGGCTTATAGTCGGGCCTGGCAGTTTTCAGCTCATTTATCGAATCGACAACCGCTCGCTCCAGGGTCACATCGAGACTGCCTGCCAATATCGTCTCATACGTGGTATTCAGATTGCCCGGTAGACTTTCAACACTTGTGCAGAGGAAATGCAGATTGTTTAATGAAGTTCCGCGATAAAATAGGTTGTTTTTGTTGTATATTATCATCGTACAATACAAAATATAGTCTGCGATAGAGTGCGGTGGAGCGTTGAAAATGGCGCACTCTATTTCTTTATATTTGATAATATTTTTCCAGTACACGTATAATTTATTGATAAATCGGAATCTCTGTGTAAAAGACATTGATGTGTCTAGGTCAATTCTGTCTAATATTTCCATACATGAAGATAAATACGGCTCGAATAAATCGATATCGTGTTTGGATAACGCATCACTCATATAATTTTCCAGTCCCTGGGCTGGAATACCGCGGTTTATTTCAAGTCGATTATGGGTGACGGCTTCAGGGAACTCGCGTGTTATTTGGTCGTGATTTTCGTTGTAGGTAATCCAGTATCGGGGATTCCATCCGCGTTTCTCCCGCATTTGGGAAAAAACAAAGCTCCACTCGGGCTGACGGCTTACTGAGACGACAATATTCATGGTCTGAATTCGTGAAGTTATTGAGGTGCCGTGAAATACGGTTGGTTGCAGATGGTTTCCCAACTCGATGTCGATATTTCAATTTTTCGATTATCTGGTGTGTATAAAAAAGATATTTTGTTCTCTTTTTCTTCAATTCTCATGCAGTGGGGATTTTTGTATATCAATTCTTTGTCTTGCTTTGAAATAATATTATCAATGAAGTCATCTATTGGGTCTATTTCGTTCTTGTGACCGCCTTTTCTTACCACGCATACGTAGTACGGGTTCTTTCGGTCATCGATACCGATGAATGTCTGTCCAATTGATGAGATATCATCAATCCATGGTCTCGACATATACGTTCGGAAAGAAACAATAATGATTCCATTTTCCTTCACAATTCTCGAAACTTCGGAGAAAAATGGCGGACCATAATTATCCATTTTGCCATTTATACCGCTGAGGATTTCAATTCGTTCTTTTTCGACGATTTCGTCTGAGACAGAATGCCAGCTTGTCCGCATGTTGCTGCAGAGTGCCCGGTCAACAATTGCGAAATCATATTCCTCGGTCCTGATTTGTGGCATATCGAAAAAATTGCCCCGCTCACCGCGGCAACCATACGCGTGTAGTTCTTCGATATGGTCGGTGTATTCAATGCCGTACATTTGGTAGCCAAGGCGTTCGAATGCTTTTTGTATGGCTCCGTTGTGCGTTCCCAGGTTAATTCCCGATGTAAATCCGTCGTCCAGGAATTGATTGTAGAACTGGGCCCACTCATCCCATTTTGCCTCCATCACCTGAAGCTGTTCATCGCTCCAGGGTGTCCAGTCGTATCGCATGCTTCCCCTCTGAACGTCAGACATTCTAGACAGGGGTATTCGAAGAGGTTCGCCGACGTCCTTCAGTGATGTTCGGGGTGTTTTGAAATGATAGGCGCGTTTCACTGCGATAATTTCCCAAAACTTGATCGATCAAAAGATGGACGGCTTCGCCGTCAGGCATTTGTCATGTCAGGGTGTGCATGTTGAAAGGCGCGCCCTTCCTCGCGAACATTGAACCCCTCATCGGCAAGGTAGCTCTTGGCTTTCCGCGTCGCCTGCTCTGTATAGTGAAAAATGTTGGCCGCGGCGACTGCGTCCGCGCCGGCCCGCAAACCCTGCGCCAGATGCTCCCATGTCATCACGCCGCCAAAGGCGATAACCGGCACGCTCGTTGCCGCGCATACGGACTTGAGGTTCTCGAGGTCGTATCCGCGCCGTGCGCCGTCATGGGAGATCGAGTTGAAAAAGATCTCGCCCGCTCCCAGTTCGACGCACCGCCGTGCCCACTCTGCGGGCGTGTGTTCGAGGACCCTTCGTCCGCGATCGACGGCGACCGCACTCCCGTCCTCGGTCTTGTTGACATCGATGGAGGCCACGATGCACTGGCGGCCATAGCTGTCCGCAAGCCGCGTAACGAGTTCCGGGTTGTCGTGCAAGATCGTGTTGACCACCAGCTTGTCGGCGCCGGAACGTAACAGGCGTTGTGCATAGTCCGGGTCCGTAATCCAGCCTCCGACGCTCAGTGGAACGAAACACTCCCTCGAAATGCGATTGGTGATCTCCACGAATTGTTCGGCGCTGGCGGACTCCGGCGAGACATTAAGCAGGACGATTTCATCCACGGCCCACTTGTTGAACGCTTCCATGGCGTGGATGGGGTCGGCGTGAATTACGTTGGTGTGTTTGAAGCGGATGCTCTGGACGACCTGGCCGTTGCGCAGGATGAGCACGGCAATCATGCGTTGCTTCAACATGTTGCGGTCCTCACAGTCCGGCGAAATTCTGCAGCATTTTCAGACCGACAAACTGGCTCTTTTCCGGATGAAATTGTGCGCCGAGAATGTTCTCTTTCACAAGCATCGACGCAAATTTCTCCCCGTAGTCGGTCCAGGCCAGCACGTTGCCGTCATTTGCGCAGGATGCGTGATAGCTATGGACGAAGTAGACGTCCGACGATGGCGTCACCCCCTCGAGAAGCGGATGGGCGGAATCCCAGCGGATGGAGTTCCAGCCGATATGCGGGATCTTCAGGCCGTGTGCGGGATCGAAGGGACGGACTTCGGCCGGAATGAGGTCAAGCGCCTCGTGGGTGCCGTTCTCATAGGAGCGGGTGCAAAGCAGTTGCATGCCGAGGCAGACGCCAAGGATAGGCGTGCCCCGCGCGGCGCATTCCAGGATCGGCTCGACAAAGTGCTTCGCGTGCAACGTGCGCATTGCGGGTTCGATCGCGCCGACACCGGGCAGAACAATCCTGTCAGCCTTGCGCAGGTCCTCCGGATCATCGACCAGCTCCGGTTCATGCCCGATCTCCTCAACCGCATTGGCGAGCGACCGCAGATTGCCGACGCCATAGTCGACGATTGCGATGCTGGACCGGCTTGTCGCCATCAGGCGAAGTCCTCCGGGGACAGGGCCTGCCCGGCCTTTACCGACCGGACCAGCCGCCGCCCGATATAGGCCTTTCCATCGACGACCGGGATGCCGTATCCCGGCCGGCGATAGTCGACGTCTTCGTCACCCAGGACCGCCCCTTCGGCAAGATCACGGGACGAGTAGAGGCTGCGCCGGTTCGCCAGTCTCTTTTGCCGTTCGTCCTCGTCGAGAATCCGACGGTTCCTGCCAATGGCGGCTTCGAGCTCGCGTATGGCTCTGACGAAATCCTTTGCCTCATCCGGCTCAAGGGACATGACATGTTCGACACTGTCGGTCATGCGGTCTTCGGTCAGCGTCTTCTCGATCAGGTTCGCACCCAGCGCGATTGCCGCGATATCCATCTCCCATCCAGGCGTGTGGTCGGAGAATGCGATCGGGTATTCGAACATCCGCCGCAGGGTCGGAATGATATGAAGATTGATCCCCTCCAGCCGGGCGGGATAGCCGGTCGGGCAATGATGAATGACGATGCTCTCGTTGCCGCAGCGCCGGATGATGTCGACCGCGGCTTCGACTTCGCCGATGGTGGCATGGCCGGTGTCGAGCTGCATGCATAGCCCCGTTTTTGCCGCATACTCGATCAGCGGGTGGTGGTTGATATCCGCTGAAGCGATCTTGATGGAGTGGGCGCCGATCTCCGAGACGAAATCCACCTCTTCCTCGAAGCCGACCGTGGCAAAGAAGGCAATGCCCGCCGCGTCCGCTTCGGCTTTCACCGCGCGCCATTCCTCCCGGGAGAGCATCCGCCGCCGAAGGATATCAAGAAGAGGTTCTTTCTTCGTGCGCGTTGCGTCGGAGCCGCGCTCCTTCAGCACGCCGTAGGAAATCTCGATTTCCGGGTCCGCAACCAGCCGGTCGGCGTCTATGATCTGGAACTTGATGGCATCGGCGCCCGCGTCGGCCGCCGCTCGCGTCAGAGCCTTCGCGGAATCAACTCCGTCATGCGTCGGGCCGGCCTCGAAAGTGACGAATATTGGACAGCCTTCGCCGACATCGCGGCCGGCCAGAGAAATGGGCATGATAATCTGCTCGATAATGGAGGTTTGTCACTTGCTCGTGCCGCGGGTGTGGCAATCCCGGCCTCACCGCATGGCCGATTGTTACGACCTCATCGCGAATATTGAAGAATTGCCGGTTTGGTATATCGGCCTGTTCATGTGGCTGCAAGCGATACGCAGGGGCGGCAAAGGTCCTCCGACAACGACCGATGCCGGGCCTCGTATCACCCGGGAATTTCGTGTGGACCGAGACGGCCGCATGCTCAATCGGGCTCGCCGCCCTCAACCATACCCCACTCCAGCGGTTCACCCCGGCGAATATCTCTCGATGCCCGGCGACCCTTCAGATTGTCCAGGTAGCGCGGGTGAAGGCCGAAGCCCGGCCGGATCGACCGCAGATTGGATTCATCAAAGCAACCGCCCGCGGCGATATCGTCCACGGCATAAACGGACCTTCGGAAGCGCAGACTCTGCAACTCGGTGTCGCTGCGCGCATAATCGGGGAGACCGAGCGCGCTCCGTGCGTCGCGGCATGCACCGACGAGGGTCTTCAGTTCGTCCGGTTCCAGAGAAAACGCGGCGTCCGGCCCACCGTCATCACGGCTCAGCGTGACGTGCTTTTCGATGATCGTCGCGCCGAGCGAAACCGCCGCGATGGCAGCCGTCACGCCGAGCGTGTGATCTGAAAGGCCCACCTCGACGCCGAAACGGTCCCTGAGGTCCTGGATCGTCGTCAGATTGGCGTCGGCGATCGGCGCCGGATAGGCGGAAATGCAATGCAGGAGTGCCAACTGATCGCAGCCCGACCCGCGGGCGGCTTCCACGGCTTCCGAGATTTCGTCCGCGTTCGCCATACCGGTGGACATGATCATCGGTCGCCCCGTCTTCGCGATGTGCCGAATGAGAGGTATGTCGACCAGCTCGAAAGACGCCACTTTGAATGCCGGCACACCAAGCTCGACAAGGAAATCGACGGCCTTCGGGTCAAAGGCCGAACTGAACACGATGAGCCCTTCCGTGCGCGCATGCCGGAACAGGGTTTCGTGCCAGTCCCACGGGGTGCTCGCCTGCTTGTACAGCTCGTAGAGTTTTTGGCCTTCCCACAACCCCGTCTCGATAACGAAGTCGTCCCTGTCGCAATCTATGGTCAGGCTGTCGGCGGTATATGTCTGCAGCTTGACGGCGTCCGCTCCGGCCGCGGCGGCCGCATCGACAATCGCAATCGCGCGATCCAGATCATTGTTGTGATTTGCCGAAAGCTCGGCAATCACAAAGGGCGGGTGATCAGGGCCGATCTTGCGGCCGTCAATCTCGAAGCTACTCATTCGCGGCCTCTATCCTCTTTTCCTCAAATGCGTCAATCGCCGCGCGCTTCAGCAATGCGCCATTGTCGGAAACATAACCCGCAGACCGGAACAATTGCAGCGAGCGATCATTGCCCGGCAACACCGTCGCCTGGATGTCGGCAAACGGCATGAGCGAGGACGCGGCGCGAAGGGCGGCTGACGCGATACCTTTTCCGAAAAAGCCCGGATGCAGAAATATCGAGACTTCATAGATCGGGCGGGTGGCTCGATGCCGCAGATAGTCCAGGCGTACAACGCCGCAGGCCGCGTCCTCGACCTCGATGACCGAAAAGACCGTGCAGGGATCTGCGATTTTTTTCGAGAACCAGTCGACGTGTTCGTCCCATGCCGGCGGAACCGGGTTTCTCGCGTGGGCGCGGGTTTCCGGCAACTGCTGCCAGTCGTAGATCATTCGGCAATCGTCATCTGCCGCCGGTCTGAGACGCACGGGCTGGCCGGCGTGGCTGCGCTCGGGCAGCAGTTCGCCCGCGCAGCGGAATGCCCCCAACCCGTCGCACAGGCGAAAGGCGTTCAAGGACATGGTGCGGCTGCGCTCGGGTTTTGCCCCGAGCGCCTCCAATTCCCGCAACGTTCGCTGGACGATATCAGCCGTATCGTGCGAGCCCGCCAGTATGGCGGCGCCGTGGTGCTGCAACTGTTCTGCATTAGGTACCTGATTGTCGGCCACAATGATAATCAGCGATGGCGCGCCAAGGGTACAGCGCTCGAAACTGCTGCTGCCCGCGTTTCCGATCGTGACGTCCGCGCGCAGCATCTCCTCCGCCATCTGGGTATCGCTTGCATTCAGGACGAGGCGAAGGCTTTCCCGACTGGTATCGGCCCGATCGCGGAGCGCAGCAAAACTGGACGACAGCTCCGACAGCGCGACGGATACGCGGTAGCCGTTTGACAAAAGCTCAGGCACGAGGCGTGGCAGGAGGCCGCTTGCGTCCGTGCCTCCCAGACAAACGAATACCTCGGAGACCGCGGTGTCGCGCGAGCGCTTTGCGGCTTTCGCGCGTCGTTCGGCAAAGGCCGGCCTCAACAGCGCATACGCTGAACCCGTCAGGTGCCTCGCATCGCTTGTCGCGTTTTCCGCCGGTCCAAAAATTGGGTGCAGGGCGACGTCCGCATCGTCGGGACACATCTGGAGGTCGTCGCAGATCCAGACTTCCCGGAGGCCGGTTTTGCGAAGTCTTGCCAGGACATCTTTATCGGGCGCGTAGCCGTCCACGACAAAAGAGCCTGCGGAGTTCGCTGCGGTCTCCAGCGCCCGGGTCTCGGGGAGAACGAGGGAGTAGAGCGACGACACGAACGCGGGTAGGGGACTGTCAGCCTGTTCGATCAGGGTTGTCTTTGCGCCGCGCAGCCGGCACGCCAGCGACAACGCCGCCGAGCGCACGACATGACCAAGCCCCGTCTCCCGGCCGTACTGTGCGTAAAACAGCATTTGCTCGACGGGCGCGCGCGGCATTGCTCAATCCTGACGGCGTTTCGAACGTTTCAGGTAGATTGACGCCTCCTCGAGATCTTCCGGCGTGTCGATGTCGAACGAGCGCCAGCGGGGCATCCGGTACGGGACGAGCGGTGGCTCGAGGTAGGATTTGACCTCGCGGAAACGCTCGACGTCGAGGACATGAATTGCCCCGTTTGGTCGATATGCCGTAGGCAGTTCCTGAGACTTGCGGCCGAAATACTCCGGAAACGCCGGCTTCACCGTGTCGTTTTCTCCATCGACCAGCGCGGCGAAGGGCGTATGCGCGAACTCGGAAACGCTCATCACGAAATTGGGCCGGACCCGTGAATGAATTTGCAGGGCTGCGCGGATATCATCCGGCGTTCGAAAGGGCGCCGTCGGCGGAAGGATGAGAAGCGTGTCAAATCGCTCTCCCTTGCCTTCAAGCTGGTCCAGCACGTGCAGCGCAACCTCGACGATACCGGCGGGATCACGGGCAAGCGCCTCGGGCCGCTCAAGTGCCAGATCCGCGCCGCCTTTTCCTGCGCAATCCAGCACGACCGGGTCCTCGCTCGAAACGACCACGAGATCTGCCACACCGGCCTGAAGGACGGCGTCAAGTGTCCAGTGCAGCAGGGGCTTGCCGTCGAGCTCCGCAACGTTCTTGCGTGGAAAGCGCGTTGAGCCTCCCTTGGCCGGGACAAGGGCGACAATTCGTTGATCTCCAGTTTTCATGCGACGAGACCGTTTGCTCTACCGGTCACCGAAAGGTCCTTGTCGATATTGTCGAGCGAGACGCGCCGCCCGTCCTCGAAGTGTGACTGTGCGAAGGCGAACAGTATGCCATGTTGCTCCAGGATGCGATCGAACACGCGGTTGTCACGGCCGCCTGACAGCACCTCGTCTCTGAGGTGCTCGAACGCCAAAAGCCGACCGCTCTTCATGCTTTCGTCGTGATCAAAACGCCAGTTGTCCAGAGGACGGCAGTCACGGGCGAGCCCGAAGTCGCGCGCCAGCGTCCACTCGCCATCGCCGACAACGGAAATCCCGCCAGTGGTTCCGGCGACGTCTACGCCGAGGCCGGGCTCGGGTACAATCGTTCCGACAACGCCGTTGTCGAACATCACCACGCCTGACAGGACCACAGGGTCTGAGTCGATGATGTGGCTGCCGCGAATGGAGTTCTGCTCACATTCAAGGCTCGCCTGCACCCACGCAACCGGCGGGTCCCCCGCCAGAAAACACATCAGGTCAACGGAATGAGGATGGGTCCAAAGCAATCCGCCGCGGCCGAAACGGACGGTTATGCTGCGGAGCTCTCCGATTGCGCCGTCCCGAATGCGATCTCGCAGTTTCGAGAAGACCGGCATATAGCGCCGCAGCGCGCCATACGTGAATGCCGTCCCCGCCGTTTTCATCGGTCGGATCGTGTCCTCGGTCTGCGCCATTGAGAACGCAAGCGGCTTTTCGCTGTGAATGCCCCGAACGTTCGCGCCCACGGCTTGGCGGATCACGTGCTCCCGAGCGTCGGTCCTGGTCGCGATCGACAGGATATCGATCTGCACGGCCTCCAGCATTTCCTTCACGTCGGAATACGAGCCGATGTCGCCATGCTGCCCGGCTGCACGCCTGGCCGCATCGGCGTCGGTGTCACAACACGCCACGAGCTCCATCCCGTCGCACTGGGCGAGGGCATCGGCATGGTTGAGCGGAAGCCAATTCGGCCCGAGGCGCGCCGCGAGTTCCGGACGTGTGAAAGCACCGATGCGGCCACAGCCGACAAGCGCGGCTCTTAGGTGTGGGGCCGCCGCCATCACCCCGTTGGATCCTTCAAGGCGTGGCGCGCGTTCATGATCATCCGACCATCGAAAACATTTGGGCGGCGCTCAGATGGCGCGGAAAGCTGGCGCCCGTTCATCCAGCGCATGTTCGCCTGTGGCCTCCGGGGGGCGCGAGGAATTGAAGTAAAGATGCCTGTTGGCTTCGCTAAAGGTGCGATCGTTGTCCTGCGCCACGCGCACCTTCGCCTCTGCATCCCCGATTTCGTGCCGCCAAACGGCGTCGTTGGCTTCCCAACCGCCGTTGCGTTTCTCCCAGATCTGCGTGTCGCGCATTGGCTCGACGAAAGCATAGAATTCCTGCTTCGTTATACCGAGAAAGTCGCAATAGAACTCCAGCGTCGACGGTTCGTTGGCGTCGTACTCCTTGACGAGTTGGAGACCCTCCTCACGGGTCATGCGTCCGTGGCGAATCTCCGTGCTGGCGTCATCGGTGGCACGTCCATAACCGAATTTCAGATATTTCAGGTAGTCATGCACGTCATTGGCATGGTCTTCGATCTTTGAGAACAGGTTGAACGTGCGCTCGCGCTTGTACGAGACGCAACCGAAATCCCACTCCTTGATCATGGCCTCGCACTGCGCCTTCGCGTTCCACGGAAAGAAGTTGGAAAGATAGATGCCTCGGATCCCGCAGCGCCCGATATCCTCGTCATCCGGATAGACATATGGCCGGATGTCCGCTTCGGTGATGTCGCCTTTTCCGATCAGATCGCTCGGCTCATAACCGCGCATGTCGTGCTCTTTGCGAGTCCATTTCGTGAACTCGACAAAGTCTTCGAGCGTCACGATCCCGGTCAGCTCGGCGAACCCGTGCTCACCCCAAATGACGAGCGGGATGTTGTAGTTGACCGAAACCTGAAACGGCAGCGTGCGAATGCCTGCGTGATAGTGCCAAGTCAGGTCGCCGACAGTCTCCAGCATGTATCGCGAAATCCGCCGGACGGAATCGAGACCGGCAGAGTAGCGCACGAGGTCGCAACCGGACTTGGCGACGAGGTTTTCCAGATTGCGGTTGCCGGCAGGCGCATTGAAGGCATGATTGAAGGTCACGAGCAGCGGGTTGAGGCCATATACCTTCTTGATAAGCCAAACCTGGTAATGGGAATCCTTGCCGCCACTGACGGGAATGATGCAATCGTGGGAGTTTCCGAGCCTCTTTCGCATCTTTCTGGCTTCATCCAGAATCTGCTCGAATATCTCCTTGCGCTCGTCCCAGTCGACCTCGAGTTGCGCGCGGCTTTCATTGTACCGGCAGCCGCTGCACACGCCTTCGTCATCGAAAATGATCGTCGGCTTGGCGTTCTCCGGATAAAGGCAGCGCTTGCAGTAATTCACTTGAAGGACCTCTCACTCAGCATATGGGGTGGTCTAGTTAGGCCAACTTTCAGTGTCAACAGCCCAAAGGCGCCACACACGTCAAGTCGCTGCGGCCGTCACTGAATCAGAGGCAAATGCCACAAAAAGACTTGCTAGATTGATTGATCGCGGGCTCTTCGAAACAGTGCACTGGCCTCAGAGAACAGCGCTGAGCCTTTCAGTTCTTCCCGGATTGCAGCACCCTTTCCAATTACTGAGGGATCGGGAGCGCCTTTCTCGGACTTGACGTGCGAAGAGTTCGCTTGAAGAAGCACGCCATTGGTTGTCGTCGTCTCGAAACAAGGATGGTAACTGATGCCTATGGTGTCACATATAGCTGCGATTTTTTGGGTTGAGTTCTTTACGAAATCGTCAAACTCGAGAAGGAGCATTCGATCAGCGTTTTTGCCGTCATAAACTTCAAAATATAGATTTAATATATCTATATATTCTTTTATGTAATCTTCTGTATTTTCCAAATTTTTCGGTCTATTTGATTTATCCAAATGAGAAATAGAAGCGATCCAGTCTTCCGGCGATCTTGCTAGGAATAGTGAATATCCATCTGGAAATGTGCTAAAAAACTGGATGAATGTCTTTTTAACATTTAAGTGCGACCAGATCGTAGTGTGTAGCAACTGAAATTTTTTTTGCCCATATAGAGATTGATAATTTCGCCAAGCATTGAATCTTGCCGTACTTGCAGCATTTATCAATTCGCGGCCATTTTTAAATTTAAAGCATCGAAAAATTGATTTATACAAATTCTGATCAAAGTATACTGGAACGATAGACTGTATTTGGTTCGACGCGACTTTTTGCCAGCCAACCACGTGATATTGCTGCAGGCTGAAATGATCGAATATTTTCTGTACGTTTTTTGTATTTGTGCTCTGTGGCCACCGGATCGGCATGGGACGGGGGTGCACGTGCATTTCCGGATGCCCGTCAAAAAGCCGCAATGTCATGGTGCCGCCACACCGCGCCATTTGGTTGAGCCAAATCATCGGCTGATCGACGGGGACGACCCAATCCTCGACAACACTATTCTGGGATTGAGACAGGAGTCGTCCCAAAAGACGTCTGATCATTGACGCATTCTCTAGGCAAATCGTGTTTGGCTCGCCCGTGGTGATCAGGACCAGTTGCAGGCGAGCATTGAACGCAGAATTCCTGCTGGAACTTCGGCTTGAACTTACCCGTTCGCCGGCAGACATTGCAATGTTGATCCCGCTGCGGGCCTTGATTGCTTGGGTGCGTTGCCTGCCTCAAAAGCTTCAATTCGGACGCGATCTGTTTGCGTCACGTACCGCCGATTTCCGCAGTTTTCGACATGTCCCCCAAACCTCACCCGGCTTGCTTTTCGGCGACATTGCTCTAAGACGACCCGATTATCTTTTTGTGTTGGCGCCCTCCAGAGAATGCCAGGCAGAATGCAGTTCGCCATGGGGGCGGTTGCGCTGGCGGGAAGCAGACGAGTTTCATCCTGAGTTGCTTAGAGAGCTTTCGATTGCTCCAGGCCCACAAAAGTCGGCAACACATGAGCTTCAACGATCATCTTTCGACGTTCAAGGCGCGGCTCGCCAACCTGAATCAGCGCGCACGCTCATACGCGAAGATCATTCCGTGGATCTTTCGCGACTTTCTGAAGGATGGATGGCATCGATGCTTTTTGCTCCTGGCGATGGCCGGTGTGGCCGTCGGCTTTCGCGTCTCCGTCGTGGCTCTTATCCTTGCGTCCATCAAGAAGTTCGCATCGTCCGGGACGAGTACCGCCTCCGCCGGGTTGATCGAGGTGCCTTATCTGGGAGCAATCGACTACACGGTTTTCGGCGCGTTGATCTTTCTGTGTTTGTCGATCAATGCGCTGGTGAACTTTCTCTATGAACGGGCGGTATTTGTCACGGCCGGAAGCTATCAGCCGATCGTTCTGAAACGAAGCCTCGCGCTGTACGCCGATCTTCCCGACCTGCGCAGGAGCTTGGATCTGCCGTCGAAAGTCCTGCGAAACGTGGTTGGAGCAATCGGGCGCCACGGCCGCATGATTACGATCTTCCTTCGGATTATACTGTTTTCAAGTCTTGAATTTATCTCCGCGGTTGCGTGTTACATCGTTCTTGTTTTCATAAATCCATTTATTACACTAGTATTCACGGGAATAATTATAGTATTTCTTCCAGTATTCTATTATCTCAGTCTGTACGCGATACGGAAACGACAGTCGATGCCACAGGCGTTCGGCGAATTGACGTCAGGTCTGCGCGTGCTCGAAGGGTCGCTGCAGGCACAAACGCCGTTGCCCGTTAACGAGCGGACCCGAAAAATCGATGAATTGATCGATGGACCCGTGGCCCAACGCGCGTTTGACGCGTTTCAACAGCAACGCTTCGTCATATTCAAAACGCAACTGGTTTCCGGGTTTCTGACGGCGATAATTCTGTCACTCAGCGTCACACTTTTCTTCTCGAGTTTTCGGCACAGTGAGGCATTCGGCGATGACTTCGCCCTGTTCTTTTCCTTGCTGTTTGTCATGGGCATGTCGCTGGCGCGCAGCCTCCGCGCCTTGGTCTCGGGCAACAGATTTTATGACTCGCTCCAGTTTTTCTACGCCTTGCTGGGCCCGGGCGGCGAGAAGGCCAGGGTCGCGCAAGGGGATAAGGACTCTGGCCTCGCCTACCAGCGCGCCGATGGAGAGATCCTGCCTCTGGACCCGAAATGCACCGTGTATCTCTTTATCGCGAACGTCCGTTCGCGTTTTTCGTTCCAAGCACTCGTAAACCGCATTCTCCCCCGCCATGAACGTTCGCCCGATGAGCAGGGGTCGCTCGTGTTTCTGGAGTCAGCGACCGACATCGAGAAATTCGACCCGGCGGCAGGTCATGAACTGGTGTTCGTGCGCGAGGCACTCGTCGGTGGCGGCCGGACCAGGAAAGGCCGTGACCGGCTTAACCGAATCTATGGAAATGGACCCCGGTTTATCGTTCTTGACCTGCCGCTCGACTCCACGCCGAAGACGACTGGACAATGGCTGTATGTCTGGGGCACGGCGGAACGCGTCGTCGGCGATCTTTCGAAGGCGGACAATTTGCAATTGCCGAATGCGGAGCGATTGCATAAACGACTGGCGGTGGAGCGTGGAAAACCACGCGGTCAGGACATGCTTGATGTTGAAGAGCTTGAGATGTGACAATCGGTTGGCAAGCCGGCGTGCGATCTCTCTCCGGGCGCGCCGCATGAGAACGGGGGACAGCCCCGCAGCAGAAATTGCCTTTGCCGTCACGGCGTGTTTGGGGAATTCATGAAAGAGCCGAGCCGTCCAATCTTCGTGCGCGGGCTGAGCCGTTCCGGCGGCACCCTCATGTGCACCCTGTTGGATGCTCACCAGAACGTGGCAATGTCGTACGAGCTGTATCCAAATCTGCTCGAAACCGACGCCGGCATCGACCTTGTGCAACTCTCAAAGGCGATCCGGAAGGCAAGGCGGGGCCGCGCTCTCGCGGTGAGCCTGCCAACACCCCGGTTCAGAACTTTCGTTGCCCGATGCGACCGCGGCGGGCTGACCATGGGCGAGGTCGCGGACCTGTTTCAGCAACTCGCGGACGAAGGACATCACACGTCCCAGGTCGAGGGTCGCCTGAGGATGGTGGAGCTCTGCGGCCTGGCGAAGATGAACAAACTGGGGAAGAACCGTTGGGGCATGAAATGCAACAACGCCTACGATGACTATCTCTCCTATTGGCCGGAGGCTTCGTTCCTCAACATGGTGCGCGACGGTCGCGATGTCCTCGCAAGCCAGCTCAATACCGGAAATTTCAAGAACTCCCCTTCGGATCTCGGCCGAAGCTGGGCCAACACCCACCTTGCATTCGAACGGCTCGTTCAGGACGATGGCGTGTCGGCCCGGTTCGTCTTTTACGAGAAGCTGACGTCGAAGCCGGAATCGCAGTTGCAGGAGATTTGCGAGTTTCTCTCTCTTGAATTCGACCCGCGAATGCTTGCGCACAACGAGCAGGATCTCACGGTTTTCAATGCCCAGCATCTGTCACATGCACGCATAACGAAATCCATCGACACGACGATGATCGGCCGCTGGCGGAGAGACCTGACACAGGAGCAGGTCGAGGAATTCGTGGCGGCGGCCGGCGATTCCCTCAAGAGTTTCGGTTACGTCTAGGGGCGCAGGAAATGCTGACGGACAAGCGCGAGATCGAGATCATTGCAAACGCCCGACAGGCAAATGTGCGGGACCCGAAACGCTCCCGCGAGCATTTCTTCAATATCATCGACGATTTTTTCGATGGTGTGGAACTCACCGGGACGTATGTCGATCTTGGTCCCGGACAGTATGACTTTGGGGAAATCGTCCGCCAGCAGGGCGGCGATTGCGTCGGTGTCGACTTCGATCCGGCAGTGATTGAACTCGGACGGTTCAAGGGTTTCCGCGTTGTCGAGGGGAACATAAGGCAACTGCGCGATCTTGCGGTGGAGGGCGGACCGTTCGACGGCGCCTTCAACAAGTTCTCATTGAATGCGTTCTGGACGAGAGACGACACGGAGCATCGGCAGTTGGTCGATGCCGTCGCGAACCTGGTCGCCAGTGACGGCTGGGCGTGGATCGGTCCGTGGAACGGGGTGCCAAAAGCGGAAAATCTGGAGCCGGAGGAAATCGACAGGGTTCTGTCCTTTCAACGCGCCTGCTTCGAAAGCCGCGGCTTTCAGGTCGTTGAGCTGACGGATCGGCTGACGCGCCGCTATGGTATTCATGGGGCCGTTGCGAACAACATTGTCTTCGTCAAGAACCTGAACTGGCGACCAACCGGGAACCACTAGGCAGATGGAGTCTTCCGACAATTCACTCCCGTTGGAGTCGCCCCATGCCAAGACCGACTCCGACCTGGACAGCCGGGGCGGCGCCTACTTTCCTCGCTGTCTCCTCACCGAGCTTTTTGATTCCATTGCCGACCCCGCGTCCGGGATACAGGCCATCACTTATGCCGATTTCGCCTGGGCGGGGACGGATGATTTCAATGCCGGTTACCCGGCGGAATGGCGCGCCTGGCAACGCGAGCTCAAGGACGGGACACGCGATCCGGACAAAGCCTATTTGGTCTTGCAGTACGATGTCGACTCCCGACCGGAGCGCACTTTGGGACTCTTGCGCGAACCTTCTCACCAGCACGTGCCGGCCAACATAATGATCTTCAACAAGCGTGTTGACCGCCGACATCTGAAGAGCACGGGCGAATTGCGGTTCACGGAATACGACCTCGACGATGCGCTGTTTCAGGACCTGGAGAAGAGAGGCTTCGTTATCGGCTATCACACCAACGTGTATGAGCAGAGCGTGTTCGCGGTTGACGAAGCGCTGAAGCTGTTTGATCGCGACGTGAGGGAGCTGCAGAAACGGTTCAACATCGAGTTCTTTTCCGCTCACGGTGGCGTCGCCGGGCCGGACGGAAAGAACAATAACGGGATACCCTTTCATCCGGATTGGACGACACGGCTCAAATGGGTACACAACGGCTGCAGCCCCAAGTTTGACGGTCAGTTCAGCGATGGCGGGCACAATTCGCCGAAGCGCGACCCGCAGGCACGCGATCTGCGCGATTTCGTGAGGGGGTTTCGGCCTGGCAAGAGATACCGACTTCTGGTGCACCCCCAGTACTACGACACCGAGTACAGGCGTTCGCCGCGCTTCGGCGGTACACCGTGGTATGATGAAATGCTGGAACGCAGCGAGGCCGGCAAATCACTCTGGGATGCCGAGGGAGAGCGGAACCCGAAAATGAAGACCCGATCTCCGCTGCTGCGATGGTTTGCGCGGTCCTAGGTCCGATCAATGTCCCTGAATCCGCGCTTTTCCCGCTATCTTGAGCATTTCGGCAAGACGGTTCCGACCCGGGAATTCGCTGCGTCGCCGCGCAAACGGCACCTGACAGCGCTGCGGCATGACATCGACTACGATCTGGATGTCGCGCTGGAGCTCGCATATTGGGAGTACAAGGCAGGGCTTCGCGCGACATACTTCGTTCTGCACACCACAGATTATTATCGCAACGACGGGGCGTTGATCGACAAGTGTCTTCAACTGCAGGATTTCGGACACGAAGTCGGTCTGCATACGAATTTCCTTGCCGAATGGTACCGTCAGGAGATTGATGACCCCCGCGCGGCGCTGGAAGTGGAGCTCGACCGCCTGCGATCGGGTGGCGTCGAGCTTGTGGGTGTCACGGCGCACGGAGATGCGCTCTGCTATGACGCGGGCTTCACGAACTACTGGATGTTCGAGGACATCCGCCCCGAGAACCCTGCGAAAGATGAGCATCGCGTCACCGCGGAAGGAACATCGGCAAGAGACGTCGACCGCACGATATCGTACCCGGAGGACTCCGACGCGCTGGTCCGGCCGGACGGAAAGCGCTTTCCTTACTGGTCGCTGAAGCTCTCCGACTTCGGCCTGGCCTATGAGGCCTCACGCCTGAACCCGGATTCGTACTTCTCCGATTCAGGCGGGGTATGGAAGCGCACCCCGGATCCCCTGACGCATACCTTCGGCAAGGATCGCTCCCTGGTGCTGATGCACCCGATCTACTGGAAGGGTGAACAGAGACACTTCTATTTCCTGTCAACCGCACGGTCCGGATCAAGCTGGCTGGCGAACTTCCTCGACAAGGCAACGCCTGTCACGGCCCGCCATGAGTTCACGCTGAACCACGAATTCGAGGCCGGAAATCCGAAAGCACACAAGAGAACCGCCGCCGGGTTCACCGATCTCGTCGCCGACAAGGGCGAAGCGTCTCGGCTGATCGTTGCGGCGCGCTCGTGGTCGGAGGGTCTGCAGACCGACTTTGCAGAAGCAAACATCTATCTGGAGCAATTTCTGGATCTTCTGCCGCGCGGGCCGGATACGCAGCTCATCCATCTGCACCGCGATCCGCGTGACGTTGTCCGGTCTTTGCTTCAGCGCGGTTGGTACGGCGTCCCCCATGATGACCGCCATTCGCGGATCGAGGTCGACGGCTGGGATTCGATGTCTCAACTCGAGCAGGTTTGCTGGTACATCCGCGACGTCAACGAGCGGCTGCAGGAGGCGTGCGGTTCGCAACTCGCGTTCGAAGACATGGTGCACGACCTCCCGGTGCTGTCTGAACAACTGGAGCGGCTCGGTATTCCCGTTTTCCCACGACTTGCGAAAGAGCTGTTCGCGAAGCGCGTCAATGCGACGGCGGAGTGGGACGTCGGTGGATTCGATTCATGGCCCGAGGAAGAGAAGGAGGTATTTGAGCGCATTTGCGGCGAAACGTGCTGTTCCCGCAACCCCGACTCAGCGCGGAATCGAAGCAAAGCGCCAAAACGAAAGCCGCAAAAGCCAGGTAAGTCGATCGAGACGGCAGCCAACGCCGAAGTTCTTCTGGAGACGTTGTTCGACCCGGCGGTTCTGTCACAGCCGGGCGGAGTCAGCCTTGTCCGGTGCATGCCCACGGAAGGCGGCAATGGTCGCCAATTCACGTTTGCATCGGGTGTTGGAGGATATCTGCTTCTAGGTGGCGGTTTCTGGTCTCCCGCAAAGGAATTGTCACCGGCCTTGCAGGAGCTCAGGCATCAGGAACTCGTATGGCCGCTGACATGTTGGTGTGGTTGGCTTCTTGAAAAGAACAGCGTTTACTTGCTTGATATCGGTCTTGAGATTCAGGACAGCCCGGCGTCGCTTCGGGTGATGTGCCTGTCGTATGATGATCGCGGGCGGCTGATTGCCCGGCAAGACATCGGAACACTCAGTCCGGAATGGCCATCCTTTACGCGCTACTTCCGGCCGCGGCGGCAAGCGACGAGCTTTAACGTTGCCCTGTTCAAAGGCCCCGACGAGGAGGGGTGCACCGTCGAACTGACCAAATGCCGATTGGTGCGATGTTTCGAGAATCGCATGCAACTGGGTGCGCCGGAAGAGGTTTCATCACAGGCACCGAATCCGGTACGTTTTCGTAGTGCGTTTCTCGACGCCAAGCCAATTGAGGCCAAATTCTCGATTCGACGGCTTCGAAAGAACCTGAGAATTCCCATGTTGAGGTTCGATTTGATCGACGAGAAGGCGCAAATTGCCGGCTTCCAGGAAGAGACCAAAGAACCCATCTGGAGAAATCTTGGGGGATATTTGAAGAATGGAACGAAATCACTTTTTGGAGATACAGGCGAGCTGAGGCATGACTACGCGATTGCGGACAGCCAAATCGTGTGTGGGTGCATCACGGTAGACAGCCCGCCAAAAGGTGTTTCGTACGTCGTGCTCGGAGTGCCCGAGCAACAGGGAAAGCTCATGGTGAAAGAGGGTGGCTTCCGCCTGGGGAGCATTCTTCCTGATCAGAGGACGACGCATTTTCGAGCGCGGCTGCCGGATGGGGCAGACGCACTCGAAATCCATATTGTTCGTTACGAAATCTCGAGCGCGCCTGTGAAAGTGCTCTCGAAGTTGCGACTTGTCGACTCAGGTTCCGGTGTCGGCGACCGAATGCATGGCGAAACGAGCGTGGACGCGGGATAGGCCGATCTCATGCAAGTCTCTGAGGTGACTGCCTACAAACGCAGCAGCGCGGTTGAAGCGCTGCCGCATGCACGTGGGCTTCGCATTGTCGCATTGGTGAACAATCCATGCGTTGTTGATGCGCGCGTGATCCGTGAGGCGGAAGCCTTGGCGAGTGCCGGCCATGACGTTCATGTTTTTGCGCATTCGGCGGCCGGTCTGCCGACAGAAGAATGTGTTGAAGGAGTTCACTTTCATCGGTTTCGGGTTCGTCAGAGCACTGGGCCAAGAGAAACAAACAAAAAAGAAAGAGATAAAGGTCAAAATATATTCAGAGTTGTAGGACGGAGTATTTTATTGTCAATCGCGCCTATCTTATATGTTTTGAGGTTGATCGCTTACTGGCTTCTTCCAAGAATAATAGAGTTTTCAATTAGGTTTCTATACAAAAAATCATATGAATATTATGAATTAACGGTAAGATACTTTAAGGGCAGGAGAAAGAAATTTCAGAAATTGAATCGTGACCTCTCCCATAAGTCACGTACGGTCTTCAACAAATTGAGCAGGTTCATCATCACCGGGACCACTGCGGAACTCCTGCGCCACGCTCGTGCTTACAACAAGCCGGCGATAGACTTGAAGCCGGATGTCGTGCATGCCCACGATCTTTACACATTGCTTGCCGGCTATCTCATCGCGCGAAGAACCGGTGCCAAGCTCATTTACGACTCTCATGAGCTCGAGATCGGCCGGAATGGCAACTTTTCCGTATGGGAACTGTGGATGCGGGCGCGGACGGAGCGGTTCCTGATAAACAGGGCGGATGCGGTCATCACCGTCTGCGACAGTATCGCCGACTACCTTGCAGAGCTTTACAATATTCCCCGTCCGACCGTCATTCACAACGCGCCAAGCGTCAAGGCCGTCAGAAAGGGAGCGCCGGATGTGCGCAGCCGGCTCGGACTTTCCAAAAACACGCCGATCGCACTCTATGTCGGCAGCGTGACCATCAACCGTGGTTTGGAGGAGTGTGTACAAGCTCTCCCGTATGCCAAAGGCGTGCATCTCGTCTGCGTCGGTCCACGCCGCAAGCCGACCGAAGAGATAATCCTGGCCGAAGCCGAACGCCTGGGCGTAACGGATCGCTTGCACTTGGTCGATCCGGTTCCCCATGACGAAGTGACGTCTTTCGTGCGGACGTCCGACGTTTCCCTGATCACGATCCAGGACGTCTGCCTGAGTTACCGGTTTTGTTTTCCCAACAAGCTGTTGGAGAGCCTGCTGACGGGATTGCCCATCGTCGTTTCCCGCCTTGTGGAACTGGAACGTATCGTCGAGATGACGGGGTCCGGCGTTGTTGTCGATGAAACGGACCCATCCGATATCGCTCGTGGCATCAACGAGATCCTGAGTGCGCGTGACAAGTTTGTCCCGACGCCGGCGATGGTGCGGAAGCTTAAGAACACCTACAGTCTCGAGGTCCAGATGGATCGGCTAGTCGGGCTATATGACGGACTGATGCCGGCAAGCAGCGGCGCACTCACAAGTCATTAGACAAACAACCGTTTTTTTGCTCTTGTTTGCGGTATGCGCCGGGCACCGCACTTCTAACAAGTCTACAGTCTACATGCCGTCTTCCAATGATCGCGATGGACGCATGCGACCTGAGGTTCTACGCGGTCGCCATGTGGTTGTAGTCACCCCCGTCTCGCTCGATGCCGACAGTCGCACCCGCAAACAGGTGATGTCACTGCTCCGCTGGGGCGCACAGGTGACCGTCCTTGCCGCGGGCCAGGTTGTTCCGGATAACAATCTCGTTGCAAACCGCGGAACGCGGGCGAGCACGGTCGTTGTTCCGGCAAAGAGCAGACCGAAATGGATCGCAGACGCATGGGCCTGGGTGCGGCAGACGAAAACCCCTGCAATCTTCCTGTTACCCGTGTTCGGAGCCTGGTTGGTTCATTTCTCCTGGCGAACGTTTGTCGGCGCCTATCGGAAGATCCCGAGACGGGCCGATCTCTACATCCTGCACGAATTCGGGCATTTTCCCGCGGTTGCGCGAGCCGCCGGCGACCGGCCGATCATCTATGACGCCCATGACTTTTACACGGCGATTGAACCTGAAGAGCAAACCGGCTCGTTCGATCGCCACCTGCTTACGCCGTTCAACAAGAGGCTTGAGCGCCGATGCGTCGCGCGGGCTGATGCGGTCTTGACCGTCAGTCCCGGATTGGCTCGGCTGTATTCTGACGCCTATGGCAAGACACCGGTGGTGGTGCGCAATTGCCACGACGACCGACTGGATGCGAGCGGCGTTACCGGCCTCAGGGCGCGTCTGAGACTTTCAGCGGAAAAGTTCGTCATTGTCATTGTCGGAAACTGGAAGGCCGGTCAGGAGTTTGATCCGTTGTTACGGATCCTGGGATCCGGCCACGAAAACGTGCACCTTGCTCTTGTCGGCAGCGGATACCATCGTCTCGAACCTGCAATCAACTCCCTGAAACTCAAGGGCCGCGTACACAGGCTCGGGCGAATGCCGCCCGCCGAAATCGTGCCGTTGCTGACGGGGGCGAACGTCGCCGCGGTCGTGTACTACGCGAGGTCCGAAAACTACCGGCGTGCTTTGCCGAACGGCTTCTTTCAGAGTGTTGCGGCCGGCCTCCCGGTTCTTTACCCGAACCTCCCCGAGATCCGGGCCATCGCCGAGCAGGGCGACTTCGGTCTGATGGTCGACTGGTCGAATGAGGCGGATATCGCGGCGGCGATCGAGACGATTTCGGAGCAGACGCGGCGGTTTGATCAGCTTCGCGCAAATGCCGAAAAGGCTGCGTTAGCGCTCTCGTGGGAGAAAGAAGAGCGGGTCCTGGCGAGCGTCTTGTCGGCCTGTCTCGAGAGCGCCGAGCCTGCGGAAGCGGGAAGCGCAACTAACAGTTGACCGGTCAATCAAACCGATGTGCGCCGAATGTGGCGGTTGTGTTACAAAGTCGGGTCCTGAAACCGCAGCCACGTGCTCCTTGCGAGGTAAGTTGCTGAATTCATGTGTGGAATTGCAGGAATAGTCAGTTTGAGCGGAGAACCGCAGCCGCATATCGGCGGCCAACTCGCGGTCATGAGCCGGCTGTTGGCGCATCGCGGCCCCGACGGCGAGGGCCTGTGGTGGACGAACGACCGCAGAGCAGGTTTCGCGCATCGGCGTCTTTCGATCATTGATCTATCGGAGACTGGCGACCAGCCCATGATCGCCCCGGGCGGCGCCGTGATCGTCCATAACGGCGAAGTCTACAACTATGTCGAACTCCGCGACGCACTATCGGGCGGTTGGCGTTTCAGGGGAACGTCCGATACGGAAACGATCCTCGCGGCCTATGACAAGTACGGCGACGATTTCGTTGACCACCTCCGCGGCATGTTTGCTTCGGCAATCTGGGATCCGAAGGATCAGCGCCTGATCGCCGTGCGCGACCGCTTCGGCATCAAACCGTTTTACTACGCGGTGGTTGGCGACCGGTTCCTTTTCGCATCGGAAGCCAAGGCGCTCGTTCCGTTTCTTGAGAAGATCGAGACCGACAACGACGCACTGGCGCAGTATCTGGTTTTTCAATACGGCATTGACGACGCGACCCTGTTTTCCGGTATCCGCGAGCTCATGCCGGGCCACATGCTCACCGTCGAGCGCGGTCAGGTGAATGTGCGGCGCTACTGGGACATCAACTACAAGATCGACTGGGACCACAAGCAGCGCTATTTCCACAACAGGTTGCGCGAACTGATGGACGATTCCATCGCGGTTCATCTGCGCAGCGACGTCCCCGTCGGCGGATACATGTCGGGCGGAATAGACTCCAGCCTGGTTTCAATTCTGGCGGCGCGGCACGATCCCCGCAGCCGCGATTTCTTCCACGGAAAGTTCTCGGCCTATGGCGGCTATGATGAAAGCCGTTACGCGGAGGCCGGCGCAAGTGCCGCCCAGGGCACGCTGCATCAGATCGATATCACTGCGTCGGACTTCATCAAGAACATCGAAGACGTCGTCTATCATCTCGATTTCCCGGTGGCCGGCCCAGGGTCGTTTCCGCAATTCATGGTGTCGCGGCTCGCCGCGGAGCACGTCAAGGTGGTCCTCGGCGGACAGGGCGGAGATGAGATCTTCGGTGGGTACGCCCGCTATCTGCTCGCCTATTTCGAACAGTGCATCAAGGCGGCGATCGACGACACCTACAAGCACGGCAATTTCGTCGTTACGATCGAGTCGATCATACCCAACCTGACGACGCTTCAGGAATACAAGCCTCTGATCCGCAAATTCTGGGCCGACGGCCTGTTCGGTGAGCTCGACGAGCGCTATTTCCGCCTGATCGACCGTTCCAGCGACATGCAGCAGGAGGTCGACTGGGATGGGCTCGACCGGAACCGGGTGTTCGAACAATTCCGGGCCTTGTTCAACAACGCCGAGAATGTCCGCAAAGAGGCTTACTTCGACAAGATGACCCATTTCGACTTCAAGTGCCTGCTGCCGGCGTTGCTGCATGTGGAGGATCGCATGGGGATGGCGCATGGGCTGGAGAGCCGTGTGCCGTTTCTCGATCATCCTCTTGTCGAGTTCGTGGCCACCGTGCCCGCCGACGTCAAGTTCCAGGACGGCGTCATGAAGCACATGCTCAAGGACACCTTCAAAGACGCCATTCCGGCCCAGATCGCCGAACGTCGCGACAAGATGGGTTTCCCGGTGCCGCTTCAGGAGTGGTTCTCGGACGGATTGCAGGACTTCGTGATGGATATCTTTTCGAGCGAGGCGGCGCGGTCGAGACCATTCCTGCGCAGTTCCGAGGTCATGCACGCGGTCGGGAACGAGGCGCGATTCTCGAGAAAGACGTGGGGGCTGCTCAATCTGGAGATCTGGCACCGTCGCTTCCAGGACCGGAGTTCCGAATGGCGGGCCATGGCAGAGAACGCGCCAGGCGAAGCGACAAAAGCGCCCGAGCATGCCGCCGCACCTTGATCGCAGCACGCAACCGGGGCTATGCAACGTCGCCCGCCATCGTGCGGGCCGGGGCTGACCTTCGTATTTCGGCCCCGTCACTTCACACCTGCAAATTCGCGAAGGCGATCGAATGAAAGTCTTTATCACCGGCGGTTGCGGACAGATCGGCTCACACGTTGCCGAATTGCATCTTGCGCGCGGCGACCAGATTCTCGCCATCGACAACTTTGAAACCGGCCGGCGCCTTCATCTGCCGGACTCGCATGACGCGCTCACCTTCGTTGAAGGCTCAATCACCGACAAGGCGTTGGTTGACCAGCTCATTGGCGACTTCAAGCCCGATGTGCTGATTCACACGGCCGCCTCCTACAAGGACCCGGACGACTGGACCAACGACATGCTGACCAACGGTGTCGGCGGCGTGAACCTCATCAAGGCGGCGGACGCCAACAAGGTGTCGCGCTTCGTCTATTTCCAGACGGCGCTCACTTACGGGGTCAAGCCGCATGAGCATCCGATCACGCTGAACCACCCGAAAAATCCGGGCAATTCGAGCTACGCGATCTCCAAGACGACGACGGAGGACTATCTTGAGCTCTCCGGTCTCGACTATGTGACGTTCCGTCTGGCGAATGTCGTCGGCCCGCGCAACGTCTCGGGCCCCGTGCCGATTTTCTTCGAGCGGCTCAAGGCGGGGAAGCAGTGTTTCGTGACGCCGGCGCGGCGCGATTTCGTGTTCGTGAAGGATCTTGCGCGCACCGTCGTCAAGGCCGCCGACGGGACCGGACACGGCGCCTATCACTTCTCGTCCGGAAAGGACATTGCCATCATCGAGCTCTACGATGCGATGGTCCAGGCCCTGAAGCTCAACGACTATCCCGATCCGGACAAGCGCCCCTTGGCGGAAGACGACGCGCCTTCCATCCTGCTCGACCCGTCGCGGACCTTTGCCGATTTCGGGGACATCGCATTCACGCCGCTGGACCAGACCGTCGCCGAGGCCGTCGCCTACTACGAGCAGTTCGGCGTGCACGGTGGTTATACCCATCTTAAGCACGACGAGGCGAAATGAGCGCCGCGATGCGCGTCCTGATAACGGGCGGCGCCGGGTGCCTCGGGTCCAATCTTGCCGAACGCTATCTCGACCAAGGGCATCAGGTGCTCGTGTTCGACAACTTCGCGACCGGTCCTCGCGAAGTCTTGGCCGAGGGTGTGGCGGGCTTGACGGTTGTCGAGGGTACGATTGCCGACCAGGGCCTGGTCGACCGGGCATTCGCCGACTTTCACCCCACACACGTCGTCCATTCCGCCGCGGCCTACAAGGATCCGGATGACTGGGAGGAGGACACCGCCACGAATGTTGCCGGAACCATCCATCTCGTCGACGCGTCGCGGCGTCATCAGGTCCGGCGCTTCGTCAATTTTCAGACGGCGCTCTGCTACGGTGTGCCCGACGAGGTTCCGATACCGGTCGCCCACCCCTGCCGGCCCGTGACGAGCTACGGCATATCCAAGGTGGCCGGTGAGCAATACGTCGCATTGTCCGGACTGCCATATGTGTCCCTGCGGCTTGCAAGCGTCATCGGGCCCAGATTGTCGATCGGCGCGATTCCGACCTTCTATACCCGGCTCAAGGACAACAAGCCGTGTTTTTGCACGACCGCGGTGCGCGACTTTCTCGATATCGAGGATTTCTTTGCCCTGATGGACGCGGTTATGGCCGACGATGCGGCAACCGGCATCTATAATGCCGGGCCAGGTGTCGGACATTCGATCAAGGACGTGTTCGACGCGGTCGTTTCCTATCTCGATGTCAAGCTTGCGGAGCCGGTCGACGTCCGTCCCGTCGGCGCGGACGACATTGAGGAGGTCGTTCTCGATCCGTCGGCGACAGAGGCCGATTTCGGCTGGAGGGCGCGCGTTTCCTTTCAGGAGTCGGTCGTGAAGATGCTTCGCTGGTACGACGCACACGGCGTCAGCGCGATATATTCTCACCTCAAATCGCCACCACCGGCTTCCTGACGCGGAAGCGCAACGCTGAGGACGATGACAATGGAAATGCCGTCCCTGTCCGGTGCCCGGATCGCGATTGTGGGTGGTGCGGGTTTCGTGGGTTCGAATCTCTCGCACCGGCTTCTGCAGGATGATGCAAAAGCGATCACGATCGTCGACAACCTGCTTTCGGCCGACGCCTCCAATGTTCCCGATGACGCCCGTGTGCGGTTTGTCGAAGGCACGATCACCGATGACGCCGTGCTCGGCGAACTCAAGGACGATCTGGACGTCGTGTTTCACCTCGCCTGCTTTCACGGGAACCAGTCGTCGATCGCCGATCCTTTGGCAGACCACCGCAATAACGCCCTGACGAGCCTGAAACTGTTCGAGCACCTGAAAGGACTGTCCGGTCTGACGAAAGTGGTCTACGCGGCGGCCGGCTGCGCGGTGGCGAAGAAGACTGCGAACGATCCGGCGGCGACGCCGGAGGACGCGCCGGTCGATCTGTTTCACGACAGCCCCTATTCGATTTCCAAGCTGGTCGGCGAAATGTACGGGAACTACTACTTTGAACGCCACGACCTGCCGTTTGTGAAGGCGCGTTTCCAGAACGTCTACGGACCGCGTGAGGTTCTCGGCGCCGGGCGCTGGCGCGGCACACCGCATACTGTATGGCGCAACGTAACGCCGACGTTCATCTTCCGTGCGCTCCATGGCGAGGCGCTGCCGCTCATCAATGGCGGGCAGGACGGCCGCGATTTCATTTTCGTCGAGGACCTCGTCGAGGGACTGATCCGGATGGCGGTGAACGGCGAGCCGGGCGAGGCCTATAATCTCGCAAGCGGGAAGGAGACGCGCATCCTGGATCTCGCCAACACGATCAACGAGCTCGCGGGCAACAAGACGCCTGCCGCCATCGAACCTCCGCGCGACTGGGACCGCTCGGGACGTCGCTACGGCGATCCTTTCAAGTCGCAGAAGAAGCTTGGCTTTGCGGCCGGTACCGGACTGAGCGACGGTCTTGCCCGCACGATCGCCTGGACCAACGACAATCTCGAGACGATCAAGACGTGCATGGCACAACATGCCGACCACGTGCCGGAGGTCCGCAAGTATCTGTAGGCGCGGAGCGCGTCTACTTGACCAATCTGCAATACAGATCGAGGCCGATGAACGGTCCGAGGTATTTGCAAAGCCGCTCTCTGGGGAATCTCCTGAACGGGCCTTCGGCGCCGATGTTCTCGGCTTGAATTCGTACATCCGAGAACGCGCCGCAAAGTCTCCCGAGCTCGGACTTCGTTACAAATTCAGTCTGCGGAGCCGCCGTGCCGTCCGTGCTTGCGTCATAGCGGCCGCGCGCAGCCTCGTTCTCCGAACGCGGCTCATAGGCGACAAATGGGCCGGCAAATTTCCGAATCGCCGTCGACAAGGGCTCCTGCACGAACTGACGGTAAGAGGCGGCATTGTAGACCATGATGCATGCTTCACCGCCGTCCCTGAGCAGACCGTGTACGGCATTGATGGCCGCCGGAAGATTGCCTGTGTGATGCAGACATCCAATGGCGATGATCCAGTCGAATGTTCCCGCTTCAAATGGCGGCGCGAGAATGTTGCCCTGCCGGGTGACGGCGTCGGCAACGCCTGCCATGTTGCACCGGTGCTCGGCCATCGCCACCGGTCCGGCAGCAATGTCGAGGCCACTGAACCTGGCGCCTGCGTCGATTATCTTTTGGGTAACGGAGCCGTATCCCAGACCGACCTCAAGGACGCGCTTGTCCTTCAAATCCGGGAACGGGAGATACTTGTAAAGGTAAGGGTAGAAACCGAAGAACCCGTCATCAAACTTCCGCAGGCTTTCGAAGGAATGGTCCTTTATGCCCAACTGCCGGGCAAGTTGCGAACCACACAATTCATCCCAGAACGCTGCATTCGCGGCGTCGACTGTGTCTTGAACCTGTTTGTCAGAGGCGGTCATCCTTCGCAGACCCCATAGACGCCATGACCTGAGAGCTTACGCGTCAGTGTATGTGCTCTCGTCGCAGCCTTCTCCACACGTATTTGAGCGCGTTCTTGCAGACCTGGTCCAGAAACAGCAACGGACTTGCGATCGGCTTGGGAAATCGATGCGAGACAAACTCGATTGCCGCGCCGCGCAGTCTCTGTATGAACAGGAGCACGCGCGTTCTCAGATGCGCCCATTTCGCCCGCCTCTGGTAGCGCTTCTCAAGCTCCCTGAGCTGGGCTAACTGCCGGGCCATTTCGGCTTCGACTTGCTCCGGCCGGAGGTCGCGCTCTGCCGCCTTGGGCGCAACGTCATGTATGACGTCATCAAAGTGATTGATGAATGCGTTGTAGGTCCAGCGCGCTGACTTGGCGATTTCCTCATACGCGGTTTCTATGATCTCGCCCGCATGTTTTGAGTCCCGCAAGACGGCGACCACCTCGTCCATGTTCGAATGGTCACGCTCCAGCGGCACGTAGTGTCGCCACGGCTTGAGGATGCCCGAATACTCGGCCGGGTACATGATCATGAGCGTGCGCAGGCTCGCGGCCTCGAAACACCTTGGTGAGATGACGCGAATGACCACCTCGCCATCGCGGCCTTCAAGAAATCGGTCGCGGATATCGTCGAAGCTTGCGTACGGATGCAGCGCTTCGTAGTCCTCGACATGCAAGTGCACGTCTCCGGAATAATCGACAAAACTTGCACCGGACTCGGTGCCGAGCACCGCTTTGGAGTTTGCAATGAACTTGACCCAGTTCTCGCCATACATTCGCGATGTCTCGCTGGTCGCGATATCGCATTTCAATCCGTAGCGTTCGGCGTCGCAAAGGAAACGCTCGCCGATCTGCCATTTCTGCAAGGCAAAAGAGCCGCACCAACCCGGAAGTTTGCGGGCGCGATACGAGACATCTATGGCACGATCGCCATATTCCGGAGTGGGGCGAGCAATGAGGTCCTCGGGTACAAATCCGGTCAGTGTCGGCTCAAAGCGGACCGTGTCAAAATAGCTGTCGCGATAAATCTTTCTGACGACGTCATCATTTACGACAGTGAAGATGACGGATATGCCCAATCTCTTGATGGTGTCCGTCGTGCGATCCACCCATCGGAACTCGTCCTGTATAAAGAGGATTTTCGGTCCTTCGAACGCAGCCAGCTTGTCGATAAATGCCGCCGGCAGGTAATGCGGTGTCGAAATCACGATGGAGTAATGAAAGACGATGGCATCGAAATTCGTGAGGTCGATGTCGAGCTTGGAGGCGATCACCGAGTCCAGTGCAACGACGTTGTGGCGACTGAAGCGCCGGAACGCATCGATGTGATCGCCCACGGTGCCGATGTGCCGGGCCGAGTCGGCGCACAGGAGGAGTATGTTCTGTTCTGGCCGAGCCGTCATCGATCTCTTCGCGCGGACTCGCTCCAGCAGGTTCGGTACGCCTTGCTTGTCACGAACGTCCGCACGGTGCGCTCACGACTTGAGCCGTTCAAGTACGAATCCCTGATCAGGCGAGGGCAGTATTCGGTGCGTTTTTCGCGCGATGGCCAGATACACGTAAGGCCGCGAGAGCCGGGACTTGAGCCAGTCCGGCATCCCCATGAATTCCGCTGGCGTAATGCCGTGGTTGATGAGCAGGGCGCGGACCTCATCTGCCTCGCTGCGTAATTCGTCTGACTCCTCACACGAACGCGGCAATGACATCGTCAAGCTGTACCCGTCCGGTTCCAGGTATGTAACGTCGAATCCCGCGCCTTCAAGCATGTGCCTGATCATTTCTTCGCTGAAGGCACGAAGATGAACGATGTCGTATTTGCAGCCAAGATGTTTCGAGTAGAGCAGAAGATTTTCGTCGGCTGGCACGCGGATGGCGGCGAACCCGCCGGGTTTCAGAGCCTCGTTGATGCAAAAGAGCAGGTTGCCGGGATTCAGGACATGCTCCAAGACGTCGGTGCACGTGATGAAATCGAACTCATCGCAAAACGGCAGGTGTTCGGCGTCGGCCTGCACGCGTCTTGCATCTCCGAGCCCGGTCAGGGCCTCGAGGTAGTTGGAAGAGATATCCACGACCGTCATTTCCGCGCCCCGGCCGATCAACTCTCTCATCAGGTGGCCCTTGCCCACGCCGAGCTCGCAGCCCGTCTTGCCGCTCACGTCGCCTAGTGCGATGGCCGTACGCCGGTCCAGTGTCATCGCATATTCCTGCTCCACCATCGGCGATGACAGGTCTTGCGCGGCGAGCTGTTCGTAGTGGTCTCGATAGCCGAGGCGCAACGGTGTGGATTCGGACTGCATTGCAACGAGAATGCCGTTCTCAATGGACCCCATCCAGCCGCATGCGGGGCACTTTACGACGTCCCTCTTGCTTCCCTCTTGGGGATATGGCGCAAACGCGCCGATAACCTCACGGCAATCGGGGCAAACGAACATGACTTGGTCTCCGGCCTGGGGCTTTCACTGGGTTACCGATTTAGCGGCAGTCGGTGCCGACGTGTGTCTCGCTTTCCGTTGACGGGGCATCAACCAGAGACCACTGATTTGGATGGTGAAAGAGAGATACCGGATCGGTGGCATGTTCCGCGACAGAAAAATCGAACGCGCGGGCGTGGAGGTCGTACCAGCGATACTCGGACATGTTGCGCAGGTTCAGCCGCTCATAGACCGCGGCTGAGAAAACGTAGTCACCCGTTCCAAGCAGCGCCGCGTCGTAACGAAGCTGGGCAACCCGCTCTTCATTCGTTGCCATGGTGTGTGTGAACCAGCCGCTGACATGACGGGTCACGAGCCTTCCATCCGCGGTGAAGATCACGATGCAATAGCGGCACGGAAACGTTCCGTCGCCAAGCGCGCGAATGGCGATCTCAAAGATGATCGGTTTTCCGACTTCGAACAGGTTGGACGCCTCCCCGGACTGGTCGCGGGTCCGGACCGACATGATCTCAACGGGGCTGTCTTCCTCTGGCCATCGATTGAGTTGCTTCGAGGGAGCGCCCCCGGCATCGTCTCCGTGTGATTGCGATACATGCAGGGCTTCAAGGGTTTTCTCCTTGAGCCACTCGGAAGTGCGCGCGTTCGCAAGATCATCGGCTTCGGTGATCTTGGCCTTGCGTCTGAGCTCGTGAATGAACCTCTCATATCGGTTCACCACGTCGCGCGCCCTGCCTTTTGCAGCAATCTTGCCTTGCTCGATCCAGACGACCTGATCGCAGAACTGCATGATCTGGCCCATGGAATGCGAAACCAGGATCAGCGTGCAGCCAGACCCGGTGAGTCTCTCCATGCGCAGCGCCGACTTCGCCGCGAAATACGCGTCTCCCGCACCGAGAATCTCATCTATGATCAGAACCTCCGGCTTGATCGCAGTTGCGCACGCGAACTGCAGGCGCGACTGCATGCCGAGCGAGTAGGTCTTGAGCGGTTGCGTCAGAAAATCGCCGAGTTCGCAGAACTCGATGATATCCGCTTCCGCGGCCTTGCGCTGGTTCGTATCCAGTTCCGAATAGAGCAGCGAGGCGCGAATGTTCTCCAAGCCGTTGAATTCCGGATGGAATCCGATGCCGACTTGCATCAGCGCCTGTATCTCTCCGCGCACATCGATGGTGCCGGCGGTGGGCTCCAGCGTGCCCGAAATCAGCTTCAGCAACGTCGTTTTCCCGGCCCCGTTTCGACCGATGATGCCGATGCGGTCCCCCGGACTGATCGACAGGTCGATCCCGTCAAGAGCCGAAAACTCCGGAAACTGCGGACGCCATTTGGCCGCCAGGTTGTAGAGGCCAAGCAGATCGAACAGCTGGTGGCGCGCGCTCGGGTAGAGCTTGTAGAGTTTCGATACGCTACGTGCCTGAACAGCCGGTTGTGCACCGGCACGGTCGCTGTCGACGATGCCGTCAGATTTGGTCAGCAATGATCCGTTTTCCCGTGCTGAACATGTGGAACATGCCATGAAAGGCGATCAACGCAAAAGCGACGCATCCGACCAGAACCGCCGGTGGCGGTACGGCCCCAAGAACGAGGACGGACTGGAATGACATCACGTAGTAGGCAAACGGGTTGACATAGAGCAGGACCTGCAATGCCGGCGGCACCATGTCCGGCGTGTACGCGATGGGGCTGGCGATGAGGATCATGATGATCACGTATTGCAGGGCCTGCTGAACGTCCTTGAGAAAGAGGTTCGCAAGGGCGAGCGCCCACACACACCCCAATGTCGCCATCGCCATCAACACGATAATGAGCGGCAGAAGGAACCAGCTCGGTGAAAACCCGTTCGTGACCAGCTTGAATCCGAGGATCAGGACGCCCCCTACGATCAGAAATGCGCCGGCCACAAGGACTTCCCTGGCCGGTATGAGCTCCGCGGGAAACATGCGGTTGAGCAAAAGAGCCTTGTTCTGGCTGAGCGCGACGGTTCCCGCGGCGAGCGCCTGCGCGAACGCAATGAAGGGTAGGAGGCCGGCGGATATGTAAAGGACGTAGTCCGTGACGGAGAGGCCGGAAGGGCGAATTCGAAAGACGACCGTGTAGAGCAGGGCGTACAGCGCGAGAAGCACCAGGGGCCCGAGAACCAGCCAACCCAGGCCAAGCACCGACCCGGCGTGGCGTTCCCGCAAGGATTGGCCCACGGAATCCCACAGCAGGCGGCGATTGCGGAAGAACAATTGATAAGGCGCGTAAATACTTTCCATCGTGGTCTCCGCGGGCCAATGGCCCGTTTACGCGATTTGTGTTTTTGCCTTCTGCGACAATAGCATGACGGATCTGCTGCGGTGCATTGCCGGTTTGCCGGCCGGGTGCTTCGCGGAAAGTGGACCCGGCTCCGCAAAACGTGTTAGGGACCCCTTGCGCAGGCGCCGCATAGTGCGGCGGTTGCTGGCATTCCGACAGTCGATCCGATAAAAGATGCCCGTTCGGGATACGGGGTGGTGATGCCCATGGCAAGTTTCGACCGGAGATGAAGTCTTGAATACGTTGGATCAAGAGTTTCAAACGACAGCATCGCCCGTGCACGCGATGTTCATCGAGAAGGTGGCCAACCGCACCGCGTGCATCGGTGTGATCGGCCTGGGTTACGTAGGGCTGCCGCTGATACTCGGTTTTCATACCCGGGAGTTCAGGATTCTCGGCATCGATGTCGATCAGTCCAAGATCGACGCGCTGGACGCGGGCGAAAGCTACATCAAACATATTCCGAGCGATCGCATCGAAAGCCTGCGCGACGGCGACCGGTTTTCCGGGACCACGGAATTTTCGCGCCTGCCGGAAGCGGATGCGATCCTGGTTTGCGTCCCGACTCCACTGACGCGGCACCTTGAACCGGAAATGACCTATGTGATCTCCACCGCGAAGGCCATGGCGCCTCATCTCAAGGCGGGCCAGTTGATCGTTCTTGAATCGACCACATACCCTGGTACGACCCGCGAGCTCATGGTGCCGATCCTCGAAGAGGGCAGCGGTCTGAAGGCGGACAGGGACTTTTTTGTCGCCTATTCCCCAGAGCGTGAAGACCCGGGAAATCCTCAGTTCGAAGCGCAGAGCATTCCCAAGGTGGTCGGGGCCGCCGTGCCCGAGTCCCTGGAGATGGCGACCGCGCTTTACGCCACGCTCGTTCCGAAGGTGGTTCCCGTGTCGTCACCCGAAGTTGCCGAGGCGGTCAAGCTCACCGAGAACATTTTCCGCGCCGTCAATATCGCCATGGTCAACGAACTGAAGGTGATTTACGAGGAAATGGGCATCGATATCTGGGAGGTGATAGACGCCGCGAAGACCAAGCCGTTCGGCTTCATGCCGTTCTATCCGGGGCCGGGCCTCGGCGGCCACTGCATCCCGATCGATCCGTTCTATCTGACGTGGAAGGCGCGGGAGTACGGGCTTTCGACACGGTTCATCGAGCTCGCCGGCCAGATCAACCGCGACATGCCGTTGCACGTGGTCAACAGGTTGCGCGATACGCTCAGCGAACGCCGGCAGAAAGCTCTCAACGGTGCGCGGGTCCTCGTCGTCGGCATTGCTTACAAGAAGAACGTCGATGACATGCGTGAAAGCCCGTCGCTTACCCTGATTAACCTGATCGAAGAACGCGGTGCGACGGCGGATTATTATGATCCCTTCATCCCGGTGATACCGCCAACACGCGAGCACGCGGAACTTGCCGGCCGCCGCTCGGTCCAGCTCGATCCCGATCAACTGAAATCCTATGATGCCGTGCTGGTCGCCACAGATCATGATGACGTGGACTATGCCCTGATTGGCGAACACTCCGGTCTCGTCATCGATACGCGTAACGCGTTTTCTCGCGCCGGACTGTCGGGCGAGAACCTTCTGAAGGCGTAAGGACACGCAACTGATGCAGGATGATCTGGTTTCCCCGGAAAGCCGCACGACGTCGCCGGTGCAGGAGGTCAAGGTCGCGGTCATTGGATGCGGCGGTTGGGGAAAGAACCTTGTCCGTAACTTCGCCGAGCTTGGCGCGCTCGAGGCGATCGTCGAACCGAATGCCGACACGGCCAATTCACTTGTGGCGCAACATGGCGGCCGTGTTCTGGAGCTCGAGACCGCGCTTTCCGATCCGGCGATCGATGGCGTCGTAATCGCGGCGCCCGCGATTCATCATCACACTCTCGCGAAGCGGGCCCTCGAGGCCGGAAAACACACCTATGTCGAGAAACCGCTGGCGCTCGAGGGATCGGAGGCGGCGGAGCTGTGTGATCTCGCCGACCGCTTTGACCGCCGGCTCATGGTCGGCCACCTGCTGCAATACCATCCGGCCTTTCTCAGATTGAAAGACCTGGTTCGTGAAGGCGCGCTCGGCCGCCTTCAGTACATTTATTCCAACCGGCTGAACCTGGGGAAGATCAGGCGGGAGGAGGACATCATGTGGTCCTTTGCGCCGCATGATGTATCCATGATCCTGTCTCTCATCGGGTCCGAACCGAACTCGGTCGACGCGGTCGGATCATATCACCTGCATGAGTCGATTGCCGACGTCACCATGATGCACCTCGGTTTTCCGAACGGCGAACGCGCGCATGTCTTCGTCTCCTGGCTGCACCCGTTCAAGGAGCAAAAACTGGTTGTGGTCGGCGACGAGGCGATGGCCGTGTTCAATGACGGTGAAACCTGGGACAGAAAGCTGATCGTCTATCCGCACAAGGTCGCGTGGAAGGAAAACACTCCGACGGCCAACAAGGCGGATGAAAAGCCGGTGCCTCTGGAGGAGTTCGAGCCGCTCAAACTCGAGTGCCAGCATTTTCTGGAGTGCGTCAGGGACGGGACGACGCCACGGACGGACGGACGGGAGGGCGCGCGCGTATTGAGCGTTCTGACGGCGGCGAGCAGGGCGCTGCAAAAGATGCGCGCCGGAAGCAACGACGCGGGAACGCCGTCGGTTACGCAACGAGTCGTGGGCGAACACCCCGGCGTGATGATCCATGAGTCGGCGTATGTGGACGAGGGCGTCACCATTGGCGAAGGCACACGCATCTGGCACTTCTCGCATGTCCTCGGTGATGTCGCGATCGGCAAGGCCTGCAGTATCGGCCAGAACGTCGTTATCGGCCCCAAGGTTTCGGTCGGCGACAAGGTCAAGATCCAGAACAATGTTTCCGTCTACCAGGGCGTGACGCTCGAAGACGGCGTCTTCTGCGGACCGTCCTGCGTGTTCACGAATGTCAACAATCCCCGTTCCGAGATCGAGCGCAAGGATGAGTTCCTGCAGACCCTCGTGAAACGGGGCGCAACGATCGGCGCCAACTCGACGATCGTGTGCGGCCACACGCTGGGCGAATACTGCTTCATAGCGGCCGGTGCGGTTGTCACGGACGATGTGCCGGCCTATGCGCTCATGGCCGGCGTTCCGGCAAAACGGATTGGCTGGATGAGCAGGGCGGGCGCGAAGCTTGGCGCCGACCTGATCTGCCCGATTGATGGAACCCGATACAAGGAGCTCGGCGATGACCACCTCGCTCTCGAAGATGCCTGACCGCGAGACGGAACCACCTGCGCCGCTGGCGTTTATCGACCTTGCCGCGCAACAGGCCCGCATCCGGCCCGAGCTCGACAAGGCCATTGCGCGCGTGCTCGAACACGGCAAATACATCATGGGGCCGGAGGTGCGCGCATTCGAGCAGGACCTCACCACGTTCAGCGGCGCTGCGCATGCGGTCTCCTGTTCAAGCGGTACCGATGCGCTTCTCATGGTGCTGATGGCGCAGGATATCGGTCCGGGCGACGCGGTCATATGTCCGGCCTTCACGTTCACCGCGACGCCCGAAGTCATCGCATTGCTCGGCGCGACGCCTGTGTTTGCGGATGTGCGCGAAGACACCTTCAATCTGGACCCGGACGGGCTTGAGGCGGCTTCTGACGCGGCCAAGGCAGCCGGGCTCACGCCGCGTGCGATCATGGCCGTCGATCTCTTCGGCCTGCCGGCGGACTATGACGCGATTGAGCGCTTTGCGGAGGCGAACGGCATGTGGGTGCTCGACGATGCGGCGCAGGGCTTCGGTGCGGCGTACAAGGACCGCAAGGTCGGCAAGCTGAGCCTTGCCACCGCCACCAGTTTCTTCCCCGCCAAGCCGCTCGGCTGCTATGGCGACGGCGGTGCGATACTCACCGACGATGACGACCTCGCGGCCCGGCTCGAGAGCATTCGCGTGCACGGCAAGGGAACCGACAAATACGACAATGTTCGCATCGGCATTAACGGTCGGCTCGACACGCTGCAGGCTGCCATTCTCATCGAAAAACTGAAGATTTTTGCCGATGAGGTCGAGGAACGGAACAAGGTCGCGTCCCGCTACAATACGGCTCTGTCGGGAAACAACGGTATCGCGGTGCCCGTGATCCCGACCGGACTGACGTCAGTGTGGGCCCAGTACACCTTGCGCGTCCCCGCGGAAAGGCGCGACCCGCTCGCGGCGTCGCTTAAGGCGCAAGGTATCCCGACGGCGATCTACTACCCGAAGCCGCTGCATCACCAGACGGCTTATCGCGACTACCCGGTTCCGGCGAGCGGCTTGGGCGTATCGGAGCGGCTTGCGACCGAGGTCCTGAGCCTGCCCATGCATCCCTATCTCGACGAGAAGATGCAGGACCGTGTGGTGAACGCTCTGCTCGGCGCGCTGTGATGCAGATGTCGTGCGATGTCGTCGTCGGAAAGCAGACTGCGAACTCTTGCTCTCACGCTCATCTATCCGCACCGTGCGGCCTATTACGATGACTGGGCTGACTGTCTGACGTCCTCGACGCTTTTTTCAGCGGAAGTCTGCAACATTCTCGGACTGGAGCCTGCGGCGCTCGAACGCAAGCTTGCGAATTGCGACGCTGTCGTGCTGCTGCACAGTTGCTTCGGCGATACGACGCAGGACATCAAACGGCTGTCCGACGTGCTGCGGGATCGTTCCGGCGCGCGGCTTGTCGCCTTCGTCGGCAATGAATTCAATTCACCCTACGCGCCCATGGCCGAGAAGCGTGAACTGTTGCAGGCGTGCCGGCCGGATATCATCGCCACGCAGCTCCTCAAGGAGGCCGGTGACTATCTCTATGAGGACATCGTTCCCAAAGTGATCGCGCTGCCGCATGCCCTCAATCCCGACGCATACGCACCGGGACCGGACGGAGCGAAACGGGCGCGTGACATCGGGGTTCGGAACTTCCGGTACTCTCCACTCCTGGGTGATCAGGAGCGCAACGAAATCATCGACTATTTCGCCCGTGAAGGTGCCAGACACGGGCTGGACGTCGATATCGATTTCGAGAAGCGGTTCGTGCGGGAGGACTGGGCTCGTTATCTCGCATCCTGCCGGGGGACGGTTTCCAGCGAGGCAGGGAGCTGGTTTCTCGATCGTGACGACGCGCTGGTGCGCCGCGTCTTTGAACATGTCAACGCGAACCGCGCCGGCCTCGTCATTGATGATGCCGCACCGTTGCGCCACGTCGTGCGGCGGTTGCCGCTGCCGGTCAAGTCGATGATCGGATGGGTGCTGCGGCGCGGGCCCGTGAAATACGCGGCATTCGAGGATTCTCAGCTCGACTTCGAGGAGCTCAACGAACTCTTCTTCAAGGATGCTCCGCGGTGCCCCGCCTATTCAAAGGCGATCAGCTCGCGCCATTTCGATGCCGTCGGCACCAAGACCTGCCAGATCCTGATCGAGGGGCGGTACAATGACATTCTGGAGGCCGACAGGCACTACCTCGCCGTCGCGCCCGACCATTCAAACCTTGAAGACGTGATCGCGCGGTTCAAGGAGCCCGCGATCCGCGCGGAAATCGCTGATGCGGCTTATGAATTCGTGATGGACCAGCACACCTACAGCCATCGCGCGGCCGCGCTTCACGACGCCTTGCAGACGGTTCCGGCGCAGTAGGGCCTTTTCGGTCAACCCGGAGTCGGTCTTGTTTTCATTTGGCACGTGGCGAGGGCAGCCCGACGATCCTGGCGTAACTGTTCATGAACGCCACCATCATTGTCGCAAGAGCATAACCGGCCAACAACCACGTCTGCCACAACCCCCAGCCGAATGCGGCGACAATGCATGCCGCAACGAATGTCGCGTAGGCATAGGGCTTTACGGTGGGCACAAGCCGCCTGATGGTTTGGAGCAGGCCGACGCCGATGGCGAGGATGAACGCAGCTCCGATTGCGCCAAGCTCGAACCAGACCTGGACGAAATTGTTGTGTGAATGCAGGCCGAGTCGCTTCGGTCTGATGTAATCCGGATCTTTTGCTTGTGTTTTCTTGAACTCCTTGGCGAGGACACGCGTGGAGCGGATACCGACCCCGACAATCGGTGATTTGATCGCCTGCTCGCTGGTAAACTCCCAGATGATCATCCGGTCCCGGAAGCTGGGCGAAATCCATTTCAGCTTGTGCAGGCCCGCTGCATAGGGTGCGATCGACAAGGGAATCGCGAGCACAACGGCAATACACCAGGCGCTGAGCAGAGCCCAATGGACGGCGTTGGCCCAAACAAGCGCGGCAACGAAGGTGGCGGCGCTCAGGACCAGGGCGACCTGAGCGGTCTGGCTGTCGCCTGCGAAGACGGTGTAAGCCGCGGCGAGTGCAAGAAACGCGGCGACGGCGACGCCGATCCTTCTCCGCACGTAGTAAATCGCGAGAAAGAGTATCGGCCACAGCAGCAGCAGACGGAGCGAGTGGATCCGGTTCAGCGCCGATGAAGCGATCTCCACGATCACATTCCCGTCGTAGCGTCGAAATTCGGTTTCAGGCAGTTGGACCAACCGCCCGTTTTCCATCACGAACAGGTCCAGAGTTTTGTCGCCGGGACGGATATCGGGAAAACTCGCATAGAGCATTCGCCCGATCAGATGATCGGTGGAGAATTCCACCGACGTGATGATCGACCCGATCACGGCACCGACCAGCGCACACAGGGCGGTCCGCTCCATGGTTGTGCGGGATTGCAGGGCGAACGCCCTGGCGACGAACGGCGCCAGCAAGACCATGCACAGCACGAAGACCGCTTTGCCGAGAGCGACCGCGGGGAGCTGCGACCACAGCGAATTCAGAAACAGATAACCGCAAAACCCGAGCAGTGCCGCCGTGAACCAGCGATCCTCATGTTCCTCGAGGGCCGAGCGGATGTTCCTCTCCACGAAGACAAAGAAGAACAGCGAGATCAGTCCGAAAAAAAACGGAAACCAGACGTCCTGCCGCGGCATTTGCGGCACCATGAACAGGAGCAGCATCACTGCAGACTGCAGAACCGTGTGCCACGTCTTCGTGCCGGTGAACCGTTCCGCGATTTCGGGTGTGTTCATGGACAACAATAGTCTGAAGTTTGCTGGTCAGGTGTGCGGAGAAGAACACTCGCGACGAGTCCGCGTAACGCAATGGCCCGAATCTCATAGTCTTTTCGCGCTTGCGCTGCAATGAATCTGACGTATGAACAGCAGGATGTTCAGCAACGGGCGCAACGGATGTGCGGAATAGCCGGTTTTCTGGGCGCGGGCGCCGTCCAAACAGGTGCGGCGGAAGAGCATATCCGGTCGATGACCGATACGCTCATACACCGCGGTCCGGACGACGGCGGGGTGTGGTTTGACGGTGCCGACGGCATCGCCCTTGGCAACCGCAGGCTCGCCATCATCGATCTGTCGGATGCCGGGCACCAGCCGATGACGTCGTCCTGCGGACGATACGTGCTTGCCTACAATGGCGAGGTCTACAACGCCGTTGAACTCAGGAGCGAGCTGGAGAAAGAGGGACGCGCCTTTCGTGGCCATTCCGACACCGAGGTGATTGTGGAGGCCTGCGCCGTCTGGGGCGTGCCCGGCGCTTTCGAACGTCTAATCGGCATGTTCGCGCTGGCGCTATGGGACAAGCGCGAAAGGCGCCTCGTTCTTGCGCGGGACCGCCTCGGCATCAAGCCGCTTTACTGGTCACTCCAGGACGGACTTCTGCTGTTCGGCTCGGAGCTCAAGGCGCTCAGGGCACATCCCGGGTTCGTTGCACGGATCGACCGCAATGCCGTTGCCTCATATCTGCGCCACACATACGTCCCGGCGCCGTACGCAATCTATCAGGACGTCCGGAAGCTTGAGCCGGGCAAGTTCCTGATTGCCGAACCGGATCAGGAACCACGGATCGGGACCTACTGGTCTCTGGACGATGTTGCCCGGGCGGGGCTTGCGCAGACGTTCCAGGGTGGCGAGCGAGAAGCCTGCGACCAGCTTGTCGAACTTCTGGGCGATGCCGTTTCGAGACGCATGATCTCCGACGTGCCGCTCGGTGCGTTTCTCTCCGGCGGCATCGATTCCTCCACGATTGTTGCGCTGATGCAGGCGCGGTCGAACAGACCGGTGCGCACCTATTCGATCGGGTTCTCGCAGGACGGGTTCGACGAGGCGCAGGACGCCGCGGCCATCGCCCGGCATCTGGGAACCGCGCACACCGAGCTCTATGCAACGTCCGAAGAAGCGCGCGACGTGATCCCGTCACTGCCGGAATACTATGACGAACCGTTTGCCGACTCCTCGCAGATTCCCACCTACCTTGTTTCGCGGCTCACCCGGCAGCATGTCACCGTCGCCCTGTCGGGTGACGGCGGCGACGAATTGTTCGGCGGCTATACCCGGTATTTCATGGCGGACAGGTACGACTGGCCGCTTTTCAAAAGCCCCTGCGTGCTGCGGTGTTCGCTCGCACGCGCCATCCGGACCGTATCGCCGGCGTCGTGGAACATGGTCGCGCGGCTCGCGCCCAAGTCGCTGCGCCCGGCGCTTGTCGGCGAAAAACTCCACAAGCTCGCGGACTGCCTCGGTGCCGGACAGGAGCGGTTCTACCAGCGGCTGATCAGCCACTGGAACACGCCGCAGGAGCTCATGCCCGGTGTGCAGGAATACAGGACGCTCGCCTGGGACGAGAGCCTGCGCGAGCGCATCCCGGACTTTGTCTCGCGGATGCAGTATGTCGACACGGCCACGTACCTGCCGGACGACATTCTGACGAAGGTGGACCGGGCGAGCATGGCCGTGTCGCTTGAGGTGAGGGTGCCGATGCTGGATCATCGTGTCGTCGAGTTCGCGTGGACGCTGCCGCGCGCGTTCAAGGTGGGTGGCGGACAGGGAAAGCGGATATTGCGGCAGGTGCTTGGGCAATATGTTCCCGCCGAGCTGATCAAGCGGCGCAAGATGGGGTTTGCGGTGCCGATCGATGAATGGCTGCGCGGACCATTGAAGGAATGGGCGAGCGATCTGCTGTCACCCGAAGCGTTGAAAAGAAACGGCCTCGTCGAACCCCAGCCGGTTCAGCGGGTCTGGGCGGAGCATCTGAGCGGTGCGCGCTCGTGGCCGTTGCCGCTCTGGAGCGTGTTGATGCTGCAGTGTTGGGCCGATGCGCAGAGAGTCAGCAGGTAGACCCGGCGGCCCATGTCTGACTCGCGAAAAAAAATCTGCCAGTTGTGCAACCTCGATTTCACGCTGTACCACTTTCTCATGCCCTTGCTGCGCGGCATGCGGGACGGAGGCCATGACGTCGTGGCTTTCTGCTCGGAGGGCCCATTTGCCGACAAGGCCCGTGACGAGGGATTTCGCGTCGAACCGATCACGATCGATCGCAGTTTCAACGTTCTTAAACACATGCGCGCGGCGCGAGAACTTGCACGGATGTTCCGCCGCGAGCAGTTCGACATCGTGCATGTCCATAATCCGGTCGCGGCGCTTGTCGGACGCCTGGCGGCCTGGCGCGCCGGTGTGCCGTGCATCGCATATACAGCGCACGGCTTCTATTTTCACGATCGGATGGCCTGGCCGAAGCGCGCCCTATTCGTCGCGCTCGAATGGCTCGCTGGGCGGACGACGGACGTGCTGTTCACGCAGTCCGCGGAGGATGCGGAAACGGCGCGGCGCTTGCGGCTCATCTCGGGGGGTCATATCGAGGCGATCGGCAATGGCGTCGATACGACGGTCTTTCACGACAACGGAACGCCTGGCGAGCGCGCAAAGACCCGGCGCGGCCTCGGCACGCCGGACGACCGTATCGCCATTCTGACCATTGGCAGGCTCGTTGCGGAGAAGGGGTTCCCGGAGCTGATCACGGCGATGCGCAGTGTCGACGCGGACTTGTGGGTGGTCGGCGAGCGGCTTGAAAGCGATCATGCCGGGAGCATCGAGGAGGCCCTGGCGCAAGCGCAGGCGGATCCGGAACTGAAGGACCGCATCCACGTCCTCGGTTACCGGAGCGATGTACCGGACCTGATGCGGGCGGCGGACATCTACGTTCTGGCATCGCACCGGGAGGGTATGCCGCGCTCGATCATCGAGGCGATGATGTGCGAACTCCCGGTGGTCGCGACGAATATCCGCGGCAGCCGCGAGGAAGTCGTGGACGGTGAGACCGGCCTGCTCGTGGAGGTCAATGATCCGGACGCTCTGGCATCCGCGCTTTCATCGCTCGTCGCGGATCAGAAGAGGCGCGCGGCGTTTGGGAAGGCGGGCAGGGCGCGTGCGCTGGATTTTTACGACGAGCGCAAGGTCGTCGCCCGGCAGATCCGCTCTCTGGGCCTCTGATTGCCTATTGGTCCGCGCGCTGCGGACCGAACGTCAGTTGCAGGCCATCCTGCAGCGTGCGCGGCCGCAGGCCGAGCGCGCGTTCCAGCGGAGCGATATCGACGTTCTTGTCTTCCTGAAGCCGCAACACCTCGGCGTCCCGGATCGTCGGGACACCCGGCAGAGCCGCCGTGATCCGGGCCGCGAGCCGCACAAGCGGCAGGGGAAGCGGCAACACCTTCACCCAGGTATCGTTGGCGTGCGCGATGGCCTGGAGGAACTGCCAATAGGGGAGGGCTTGCGGGCCGCCAACGTCGATTTCGGTGTTCTGCGCCTCGGGCCGCTCTATGGTGCGCACGACCGCTTCCACCACGTCGAGGACATGAACGGGCTGAATCAGCGCCCGCCCGCCGCCGGGCATCGGAATGACATGGAAACGGCGGATGAGTTTGGCCATGCGCTGCACGTTGTTTTCGCCCTCGGCGCCGTAGATCATCGTCGGATGGAGCACGACCCAGGGAAGACCGGACCCGTGGAGGTATGCGACCGCCGCGCGCACCTCGTCCGCCTTGCGGTCCGGAATGCGGCTCAGATAGCGGGTTGATCCGATGACGATGAGCCGGGCGATGTCCGGCGGGCACATTCCGGCGATGCACGATGTGTAACGGGCATGCACGGCGTTGATGACGATATCGCCGGTGCGGATCATGCGCTCATCACCCTCCGACCGGTCGAGATCGAGCACCGCGTGCTCTCCCGGCAATCGGCGAAGCGCGTCTCCGTTGCGGCCGATGCACAGCAAGGCGTGTCCGTCACCGGCGATCCTCTGCGCAAGCAGCGCTCCGACGCGGCCGGTTGCGCCGAATAGGACAATGCGGGTGGCGTTTGGTCGGGACATGGGCAAATCGGTGCAAAACAGGATCCGGCCCACGCGGAAAAAGCGGGCCCGGCGGGCCGTGGCCCGGTATAACAACTGCGGGGGCCTTTCCAATAGCACAGGCATGCTGAATGCTGTTCAACTCGCAAGCGTTTCTTCTCGTGTTCCTTCCGGTGACGCTTGCCGGCTACTACCTGTTCGCGAAACATCGGGCGCAGCGCGAATGGTTCCTGATCTGCGCCTCGCTGTTCTTCTACGGCTATTGGGACTACCGGCTGCTGCCGCTCTTGATCTTCTCGATATGTGCCAACTGGCTGTTCGCAAAATCGATCCGGGCGCATGGCAGAAAAGGTGTTTTTGCTGCAGGTATCGGCCTCAATCTGCTGCTCATCGGCGTGTTCAAATATGCGGATTTCTTCGCAAGCTCGCTCGCCTGGCTGTTCGGTGAACAGCATACGCCGTGGAACATCATTCTGCCGCTCGGCATCAGCTTTTTCACGTTTCAGCAGATTTCGTATCTCGCCGACCGGTACAAGGGGGAGGCGCCGGAGTACGGATTTCGGGAGTACGCCCTCTATGTGAGCTTCTTTCCCCAGCTCATCGCGGGGCCAATCGTCCGGCACAACGAACTGATCTACCAGCTTGATGCGCCTCCGGACCGGCCGGGCATGCATGAACGCCTGTCGCGCGGAGCGACATTGCTGGCAATTGGACTGGTCAAGAAAGTCCTGATTGCGGACACCGCGGCGCGCATTTCCGATCCGCTCTTCGCGTCCGCGGCCACGGCGTCTCTCTCACTTGTCGACGCGTGGGTGGCGGCGCTGGCTTTCACCTTCCAGATCTACTTCGATTTCTCCGGCTACTCCGACATGGCGATCGGGCTGGCATTGATGTTCGGCCTGAGGCTGCCGTTCAATTTCAACGTGCCTTACCGGGCAACGACCATACGGGAGTTCTGGCGGCGCTGGCATATGACCCTGTCGCATTTCCTGCGGGACTACCTCTACATTCCTCTTGGCGGTGGACGGCACGGGCTCAAACGGCAATCCATCGCGCTCACCGTCACGATGTTCCTCGGCGGTCTCTGGCACGGCGCGGGTTGGACGTTCGTGGCGTGGGGGCTGATGCACGGTTTCGGTCTCGCCGCGCACGCGTGGTGGAGCCGGCTCTCGAAATTGCGCATGCCTGCCCCCGTGGCCTGGGCCGTGACCATGCTCTTTGTGATAACGGGATGGGTGCTGTTCCGGGCCGAGAGCTTCGGCGAGGCCATGTCGGTCATGGAAAGTATGTTTGGATTCAATGGTTTCAGTCTTGAGGCCGCGGAATATGGCGGGCCCGCCTACATCCTTCTCGTCGGCGCCGCGGTTGCGCTCATCGGACCGAGCAGTCAGGATGTCGCGCTGGAGCGCCGCTACGACACGCCATGGGCCGCGTTCGCCACGGCATCGGCGCTTGTCGTGTGTGCGATTCTTGTCGGGTCGGGCGATCACGCCGAGTTCATCTACTTCCAATTCTAGGTCGGGCCGGGTTCAGTGAACTGGAGAACGTATTGGAAAACCCTGATCGTCAGCATCGCTGCCATTGCGGCAGTGCTCTTCGTGTCCGTGTGGATCATCAATCCGTATGGCAATCTGCCGTACTCGCCGACGTTTGAGCGCGCGCCGATCGCGACCAATCAGCGTTACTCCTATCCCGCCATCGCGCGGGATCCGGCGTTTGACAGCATCGTCATCGGCACCTCGACCACGCGCCTTCTGAAACCGGAAATACTGGATGCGGAGCTCGGCGCACGTTTCGCAAACCTGTCCATGAACAGCGGCACGCCGTACGAGCAGGTTCGCATCGGCACGCTGTTCGCGAAAAGCCGTGCCGGACAACGTGGCCTGATTGTCGGTTTGGACCGGGTCTGGTGCGAAGTCGGAGCATCGGAAAAATACACGTTCCGGGCTTTCCCGGAGTGGATGTATGACGCAAACCCGTGGAATGACCTGCCGAACATGATCGAGTTCAGAACCTTCGAGGACACGGTTCGGCAGGCCGGATATCTGATGGGCGTGCGATCTGAACGGTATGGCCGGGATGGTTACGCGGACTTTCTGCCACCGTTGAAGAAGTACGATCTGAAGCGCGCGAGAAAGAACATCTACGGCAGGTCCAAGCCTACGCTTCGGAAGGTCTCCGCGAAGACAAAGCGGCCAAGGACCTTCGATCGGGAGGATTGGGAGTTTGAAAGCCATCGGCTTCTCGACGCGTTGCTTGGAGCGGTCTCGCGCGATGCAAGGAAGGTTCTGGCGTTCGTGCCCTACCACCGGCATATCCAGTCAGAGCCGGATACGGAGAAGGGCGCCAAGTGGGATGAGTGCAAGAAGCGGATCAGCAGCATTGCCAGGCGCTACCCCAACACCACGGTCCTTGATTTCATGATCGACTCGCCGATAACGGTGCGGGACACGAACTATTGGGACCCGATGCACTACACCCACGAAGTCGCGGACCGGTTTGCGAAAATGATTGCGCGCGGCGCGAAAGGCGAGCACGCGCCAAACGGGGAATACCGGGTGCTCGTACCGTAGCCGGGCACGTCTAGGTCTGGACGATGGTCCTGAACAGCAGCCTGATGTCGAGCGGCACGTTCTGCATCCTGACATAGTCGGCGTCGCGCTCCGCCAGCCGCCTCGGCTCCGACATATCGATCCCCTCCACCTGGGCCAATCCCGTGATCCCCGGGCGCACGGAAAACACGTCCCGACTGCGACGCTCCTCGATCAGCTCCTGCTGCACCGGGAGACACGGGCGTGGCCCGACCAGGCTCATCTCACCGCGCAGCACGTTCCAGAGTTGCGGCAGCTCGTCGAGCTTGAACTTCCGCAGGAACCTGCCGACCGGCGTGATGGCGCTCTCACCGATCTCGTGCGTCGCGCGCTCCGCCGTGCCCGGATACATGGTGCGGAACTTGTAGCAGACGAAAGGATGCTCGTTCAGGCCGATCCGCTGCTGGCGAAAGATCACGGGGCCTGAAGACGTCAGTCGCACGACCAGGCCGATAACGAGAATGACCGGCGACAGAAGGATCAGGCCGAGAAGCGCGGCCGAGAAATCCAGAGCTCGTTTCAATATGGACATCAACGGGTTGATCCGGATGGGTACGCGCAAGAGCGCGGCCCCCTTCATATAGCCGGACCGGTTGAGATCGCAATCGTGGAACTGCCATGCAGCCTGAGCGAAGTCGCCCGCCTCAATTGGTGGAGGACAACGCTTCGCCTTCGATCGACCGGCAGGGTTTTCCCTCGGCGAAGCACGCGTAGTAGTCCGATCGTGGCAGCTTTTCGCACTTGACGCTGGAGCCCCTGGCATTGTGCCACATGCCGTAGGCGTCGCCGTGTTTCATGGCTTCCTGCGCCCACACGCGGATAGCGTTAAGGCCGGCAACTGTACTGATGCGGTGCGGGCGCCCTCTTATGATTATTCTCTTGTGACAGGCCGGCGACTGGTTCGCCTTGCTTTCTGCCTGCTTGTTCGCGGACTGCTTTTCGCTCGCCATCCCGTCAGAGGTGCCGACGAGACAAAACGGACACAGGACCGCGGCGAGGATTGCCTGACGCAACATTTCGAACGCCTCACACGCCTTGGTTGATGATCAATCAGACCACAACCTAATCAGCGCCTGGTTTAAAGAGGCTTAAGCGAGGGCAATCTGCCTCGCGTTCGAGATCAAAATTATTTCAAGAGTGCGCCGCCCGCTAATGGCAGAGTGTGTCCGGTTTCTGAAGCTGCCGGAAGAACGACAGGGTCGCGAGCGCCTTCGGCTCGGGTCCTGCGAACGACGCGCCCTGTTTGTGGCCGCCGGAGTCCCGCAGCAGCCATTTGGGGACCGGCTGCGCATGCCGCCACATCCCGGCATACGATTTGAGGGCGAGAGAGCAATTGCCGAGCGCGTCCGCCTCAAAGATATCGAACGCGTCGCGGCGTCCCGGCTCACGGCGCATGGCATCACCGAGCCAGCACATGCGATCGCCCATGATCATCTGCTCGTGGGCTTCGAGAACCGCCGGGGCGTTTGCCCACCGCACCAGGTCGGTATGCTCCCGGTCGGGCGCCAGCATCTTCATGGCCCGCCAGGCCGACCGCAGGGCCTTCTCGGGGTCCACGTCGGAGAAGACGACCCGCACCTCGACATTCTGCTTCCGCAGGTCATCCGCCGCCGCCTGCATGGCCAGCATGACGGTCGACATCGGCGAGCGCGCGATGATCGACACAAGCCGCGCCTCCCGTGAGGTCGGTCCGGCCTCGTCCAGCCATTCGATGTAGCGCTGAAAATACGAATTCTGTCGGCTTTCAAGAAGCGACTCAGCCTGAACTTGACCCTTCGGATCCCGACTGTTGATGAGCATTTAGGTGCATCTCCGGTTGCCCCCTTCAGACCGGTCCTTTTACGCAATACGAACGAACCGGTTATTCGAAGTGATAACCGGATAGAGTTAAGGAAGCCTTGCAATGTGTGTGAATTTGAGCGGGCAGTCGGGCACACTCGCTCTAGGTCGCGCGCGGAGCCGACTTCCCCCGCACCTGGGTTCTGTGCATCAGCCTTCGCGCCGTCGCGTCGAACTCGTCGCGCCGATGCAGCGTGGCGCGGTTGTCCCACATCAGCACATCGCCGATCCGCCATTTGTGGGCATGGCAAAACGCGGACTGCGTTGCGTGGGCCCACAGGTCGTCGAGTAGCGTTTCGGACTCTTCCAGGCTCAGCCCGTCGACATAGGCATTGCGGCGCCGTCCAAGATAGAGCACCGGTCTGCCGGTTGCCGGATGTGCGCAGATGGCCGGATGCAGCGTACCTTCGCAGGTGAGGGGGTCGTCATTGGCGACCAAGCCCTTGCGAACATATCCACCCGAATTGTACGTCCCGTCATGCTTGATGGCGCGTCCCTCGATTCGTTCGCGCAATTCCGCCGGCATGTGATCGAGTGCCGCATACATGTTGGCGATCCATGTATCGCCGCCGGTCGGCGGGATCTCGATCGCATAAAGCAGCGACGCATCGGGCGGGTTGGGCAGATACGACATGTCGGTATGCCAGGCGGCCTCGCCGGAGCCGAGACTGCCGATGGGCGCGCCGTCGGCGCCTTCGATGTTGGAGATGACATAGAGTTCCGGCAGACCGGGTACCGCGGTCTGTCCGTTCTCGTTGACCGGAGCTTCATCCAGGTCGCCGAGGTTCCGGCTGAAACCGACCAATTGTTCGTTGCTCAGGCGCTGGTCACGAAACAGTAATGCGCCGTGGGTGTTGAAGGCGTCGACGATGAACGCGAGGTCTGCCTGCGATGGCCCGGAGAGGTCTATCCCGCAGACTTCCATGCCGACATTCGGTGTGAGCGGACGCAGCTCCGGAGCGTGTTCGGTGCCGGTCGCGTCTTGAGTGGCTGTATCGGTCATTCTCTTTTCCTCCCTGGCCCGTTGTCTCGGCAACGGTGTCGGATACGCGCGAACATGGCGCGGGAGGAAACTGCGCGTCTGTCAGCCAGATGACGTTACGCAGGCGATTATTCTTCCGCACCCTTGTAGAGCGCGCTGAGACCGTCGGGATCGACAACGGACAGCCTACGGCCCGATTTGCGGATCAGCCCGCTCTCGGCGAGCCGGTTTACGGCGGCGGTGATCGTGGGGCGGCGCGTGTTGAGAAGGCTCGCAAGCTCTTCATGGGTCAGTGTGACGACGCCGCGCCGTGGCTCCTCGCTTGCGCTCGGGTCCGGTTCCGACAGGGCCAGAAGCGCGCGCGCCAGCCGTTGCTCGACCGACTGGCCCATCATCTCGCCGACCCGGAAATGGAAGTCGGTCATGCGGTTCACCAGAAGCTCGATCAGGTGCTCGGCGAGCCGTGGATCCTCGCGCATCAGGGCACGCAGTTCGTCACGCGTGAGAGCGGCGGTCTCGATCGCCTCAACGGCGATCGCGTCCGCATCGCGCACGGGATCGCTTGCCAGTGCGGTGAGCCCCAGGATGTTGCGCGGCAGATGGATGCGCAGCAGGGCTTCCTGACCGTTCGGCGCAACCAGCACCGTCTTTGCCCGGCCGGAGAGCAGCAAATAGATATGGTCGGCGCTCTCGCCCTGCCGATAGATCGTTTCGTTCTTTTCGAATGCCCGTTGCCGCCCGGCCTTCACCAAATGCTCGATCAGGTCGGCGGGAATCACCGCCTCGAGCCCCAAAGGCGCGCCTATGCTGTACTCCCGCATCGCGCGCCGTCAGAAGCGGCGAATGCCGAATTCGGTGAACGGGATGAATGCGACTTCGTCGCCTTCCCGGACTTCGCTCACGTCCTCGCCGACCTCGATAAGGCCGTCGGCCTCGCGCAGCCCCGTGATAAGGCCCGATCCGTCGCGGTCGAACTTGCCGGCCCGAAGCGTTCCGCCCTGATCCGACGTCAGGAATCCACGCCAGAACTCGCGCCGCCCCGTCTTTTTCTTCGGTACCGAGAAGGCGGCCTTCAGCGGAAAACGCGCGGGCTCCGGCCAGGCGCCTCCGCCAAGCCGGACAAGCACCGGCTGCACATAAAGCAGGAAGCAGACGAACACCGCGACCGGATTGCCGGGCAGGCCCAGATGAACGCAATCACCGATTTGCCCGAACGCCATCGGGCGCCCCGGCTTGATCGCGATCTGCCACATTCGCAAGGCACCCAGCGTCTCGATTGCCGATACGACGTGGTCTTCATCGCCGCGGCTGGCACCGCCCGACGTAATCACCACGTCATAGTCTTCCGCCGCGCGCCTGAGGCTCTCAAGAACGGCGTCCATTTCGTCCGGCAAAACCCCGAGATCATTGCATTCCGCCCCGGCCGCCTCGATCAGTCCGGTCAGCATCGGTGCGTTCGCATCGTAAACCTGGCCCGGCTCCAGCTTCGCGCCGGGCCGGATGACTTCATCGCCGGTGGAATACACGCCAACGCGCGGGCGCCTGTAACAGGCCAGCGTTCCCTTGCCTGCCGCGGCCGCCGATGCGGTGTCCTGGGGACGAAGCCTGCTTCCGGCGTGCAGCACCACCTCGCCTTCCTTCACATCCTCGCCGGCAAGCCGGCAGTTCGCGCCGGGCTTCAGGCCGCCCGGGATCGTCACCCAGATTTCTCCGTTTCGGGACTCGGTTTCGGTGTCCTCCTGCATGACCACGCTGTCGGTCCCCTCGGGCATGGCGGCCCCAGTGAATATGCGGACCGCGGAACCCTGCTCGAGGGGGTCTGTTACCGCATGACCGGCGGCAGCCCGAGCGGTGACCTTCAGCGCGTTGCCGTTCTTGGCGTCGTAATCGGCGTAGGCGAATGCATATCCGTCAACGGCCGCGTTGGTGTGCGCGGGAATATCGCGGGGTGCGACAACGTCTTCGGCCAGCATGCGGTCCGGCGTGTCATCAAGCGCCAGTTCCTCTACGCCGACGACAGGCGTGACGCGCTCGCGCAGGATCGCGATCGCTTCCGCATGCATCAGCCGGTCGGAATCGTGCAAAAAGCAGTCGTCACGAAGCTTGCGCGTCATCCTTCTCCGAAACCTGGGACGTCAGTCCGACGTGGTCGGCAATGAAGTCCGCAATCCCCGTAATGTCGTTGATGTCAAAGCCGGGCAATCCGTTGGTCCGGGTTTCGTCTTCAAAGGCAATTGCAACGATATGCGGATCGTTATCGGAAAGCGGTTCCTGGGTCAGCGAACGCGACGACCTCGCCTCAATCTTCGGAAACGCCGACTTCTTGTAGCCTTCGACCAGAATGAGATCGCACGGTGCGATATGCGCGAGCACTTCCTCCATCGGCGGCTTATCCTCATCGCGCAACTCATGCATGATCGCCCAGCGCTTCGGCGAGACAAGCGCAACCTGACGTGCGCCGGCCTCGCGGAACCGGTAGGAATCCCGGCCCGGATGATCGATATCGAAGGTGTGGTGCGCGTGCTTCAGCGCCGATACCGTGAAGCCGCGCCGCGTGAACTCCTCCACGAGCCGCGCCATCAGCGTGGTTTTCCCGGAGTTCTTCCAGCCGGTGACACCAAAGACGCGCTGGCTCATGAGCGAATGTCCTCCGAAAGCAGCGCTTCGGCGCGCGCCAGGTCGTCCGGGCGGTTGGCGTTGAAGAACGGATCAAGCGCGCTGCCGCCAATATTCATGTCGGAGAATTCCGCCGTCACCGTCGTGTGGCGGTCCGTCCAGTGAAGAACCTTGCGCGTGCCGGACACCAGGGCGTCGTTCAGGTCATCGGCAAGAGCCGTCGGCCACAGCCCGAACACCGGGTGCAGCCGTCCGCCGGATGCGGCGAGCGCAATGGCCGGATAGCGATCCTCCGTGGCGTCCATCAGACGGGAAACGAGATCCCGCGGGAAGAACGGCGTGTCCGTCGCCGCCGTGACGACCCAGCGGGCCTGCGGCATGTTCTCCCGCGCCCACAGAAAGCCCGCCAACACGCCGGCCAACGGACCGGCAAAGCCCTCCACCGGGTCGGCGACGACCGGATGGTCGAACGCGGCAAAGCGTGCCGGGTCGCCATTGGCGTTCAGCACCAGCGCCTCCGTTTGCGGCCCAAGCCGCTCGATCACGTGCGCAAGGAGCGGCTTGCCGGCCAGTTGCAGCAGGCATTTGTCGCCGCCGCCCATGCGGCGGGCCTGACCGCCTGCGAGCAACAACCCGATGACGGGATCGGACTTATCTGCGGAAGCCGTGTTCACGTCTCTTTCAGATCGCCTCCTCGGGCTGGCTCGCCTTGCGGGCGTGCTTGGCGGATTCTTCGGCGACGCTTGACGGGTCGGCGTCGTAGACGAGGCGGTTTTCGCCGGAGAGCACCACAAACCGGCGTCCGCGCATCCGTCCGATAAGCGTGAGCCCCGCCTGCCGGGCCAGGTCCACGCCCCAGGCGGTGAAACCGGAGCGAGAGCACAGCACCGGGATGCCCATCTTCACGGTCTTGATGACCATCTCCGACGTCAGCCGGCCGGTCGTGTAGAAGATCTTGTCCTCGGGAGCGAGGTCGTTGAGGATCATGTAGCCGGCGATCTTGTCGACCGCGTTATGGCGCCCCACGTCCTCGACATAGATCAGGGGCTCGTCCTTTCGGCAAAGGACGCAGCCATGGATGGCGCCCGCCTTGAGATAGAGCGACGGTGCGGTGTTGATCTTCTTCTGCAGCTCGTACAGCCAGGACGTGTGAACCCGCGCGTTCGGATCGAGTTGCGTTTCCTCAAACTCTTCCATCAGATCGCCGAATACTGTTCCCTGGGCGCACCCGGACGTCTGCGTCTTCTTCTTGAGTTTTTCCTCGTAGTCCGTTTCGCGCCTGGTCCGCACCACGACGACATCCAGATCGTCGTCATACTCGATCGCGGTAATGTCGTCGTCCGCGCGCAGCATGTTCTGATTGAACAGATATCCGGCCGCCAGCAGATCGGGATAGTCGCCGATCGTCATCATGGTGACGATTTCCTGACCGTTCAGGAACAGCGTCAACGGTCGCTCGGTCACCACATGCGTCTCGATCTCGGCGCCATTCTGATCACGCCCCGTGACCGGGACGGAGAGGCGCGGATCGTCCGGGTCGGGACCGATAAAAAACTCTTTCACGTCAAGCAGCTCCGTGGCCAACCGGCTTCAGCCGGAATTCGTGTGCGCTGAAACTAGAACTTGTGCCCGCGCCCGCGCAAGCCATCAGCGCCCGAATGACGCAGACTGCAAGTCTATTTATTGCCGGGACAGCTATTTGTGGGCTGACGAAAATATGTGCTAAATGCGCGCGAGCTCAAAAAAATCACCAACAGCATGCGTCCGTCACCTGCTCCAGGCCGGGCGCGGGCGCGCGGGACGAGGCAATGGCAGACAAGGCCAACAACAATTCAGGAAACGGTGAAGCGGTGGCTGTCACAAAAGAGGACGTGCTCGGCGAACTCAGACGGGTGAAGGGGCCGGACCTTTCCGACAACATCGTCGAACTCGGGCTGGTCTCCGAGATCGTGATCCACAAAGACAAGGTTTACTTCGCAATTTCGGTCGATCCGTCCCGGGCGGATGAGCTGGAGCCGCTGCGCCAGGCCGCAGAGACGGTTGTGACGCAGATGCCCGGCGTGGGCTCGGCAACCGTATCTCTTACGGCCGACCGTGAGGCGGGTTCTGCATCTGCACCGCAACCTTCGGCACCGCAGTCTCCGGCGGCGGGTTCAATGGGCGGTCCGGGCGCGCCACCCCCTCCGATGGGCGGCGGCGTCGGCGCACCCGGTGCAGGCGGTGCGCCCAAGATTGCGGGCGTTCCCGGCGTGAAGCACATCATTGCCGTCGCCTCCGGCAAGGGCGGCGTCGGAAAGTCGACCACATCCGTCAATCTCGCGCTGGCCTTCCAGTCGAACGGGCTCAGAACCGGTGTCCTCGATGCCGATATCTACGGCCCCTCGATGCCGCGCCTTCTCGGCATCACGGGCCGGCCGCAGCCGGTTCACGGCAACATTCTGAAGCCGATGGAAGGTTACGGACTGAAGGTCATGTCCATGGGCTTTCTGGTCGAAGAGGACACGCCCATGATCTGGCGCGGTCCCATGGTGATGTCGGCGCTGACGCAGATGCTCAAGGAAGTGGCCTGGGGTGAGCTGGATGTCCTCGTCGTGGACATGCCGCCTGGAACGGGCGACGCACAACTCACCATGGCGCAGCAGGTGCCGCTTGCCGGCGCCGTGATCGTGTCGACACCGCAGGACCTGGCCCTGATCGACGCACGCAAGGGATTGAACATGTTCCGACGTGTCGACGTGCCGGTACTCGGGATCATCGAGAATATGAGCTACTTCCTGTGTCCGAATTGCGGAGAGCGCTCCGATATTTTCGGTCATGGCGGGGCGCGGACGGAAGCGGAGAAACTCGGTGTTCCGTTCCTCGGCGAAGTGCCGCTGCACATGGAAATCCGCGAGAAATCGGACAGTGGCCAGCCGATCGTGATCTCCGACCCGGATTCGCCCCAAGCCGAGATCTATTGCAAAATTGCCGATCGGGCCTGGGCCGGTATCGAGCAGGAGCAGGGGACACGCGCCGCGCCGGAAATCGTCATCGAAACCTGAATGCGAGCGCCGGTGCCGCTACGCACTTGATCGAAAAGGCTCTGGATCCGGTCCTCTGCGTCAGGCCGCGCCACCGGCTGTGGCCGCGTCTGATGCCTGCTCGGGAACGATCCGCTGCTGAGACGAGATCTGCTCGACGCACTTGGTGCCGCTCATCGGCCGCCCGTAGAGAAAGCCCTGGGCCTGGGTGCATCCGAGCGTCTTGAGAATTTCTCTCTGCTCGAGCGTCTCGACACCCTCCGCGGTGATGGCCACGCCGAGCGACCGTCCCATGGCGATGATGCATCTGACGATGCCCATGATCGCGTTGTCGCGGCCCATCGATCTGACAAACGATTTATCGATCTTGATCTTGTTGAACGGGAAGCTGGAGATGTAGCTCAGGCTCGAGTAGCCCGTCCCGAAATCATCCATGGCGATGGATACGCCGAGGTCGCGCAGTTGTTCGAGGTCCTCGACAACCTGACCGGTCGAGCTGATCAGAAGGCTCTCGGTGATCTCGAGCTCAAGGCGGCTGGGATCGAGCGCCGATGCATCCAGTGCGCTCTTGACCAGTTCGACGAAATCGCCGGGCTTGAACTGCACCGGCGAGAGGTTGACCGAGACCTTCAGCGGCCGTGGCCAGGCGGCAGCATCCCGGCAGGCCTGGTGCAGCACCCATTTTCCGATCGGAATGATCATTTCCGTTTCCTCGGCGAGAGGAATGAAATAGCCGGGCGAGACAACCCCGTCGCGGGGATGAACCCAGCGAATGAGTGCCTCGTAACCGCAAATCGTCTCGGAATTCAGATCGACCTGTGGCTGATAGTGCAGCTCGAACTGGTCGGAATCGATTGCGCGGCGGAGATCGATTTCGCAGTCGCGCCGGCGAATGAAGGCGGTGTCCATTCCCTGCTCGAAGAACTTGAACGTGTTTCCGCCGTCTGCCTTGGCGCGGCCAAGCGCCAGATTGGCGTGGCGCATGAGGACTGTCGCATCCTCCGCGTCCCCCGGCGCAATCGCCGCACCGATGGAGACGGCGCAGACGATCTGCTCGCCGTTGATCCAGACCGGGGCCGACAGCGCCTCGCTCAGCGTGGCGACATAGACCGCCGCCTGCTCGGGCCGCTTCAGTGAAGAGAGCGCCAACGCGAACTGGTCGCTGCCGATGCGCGCGGCAAAATCTCCGTCGCGAATGTTGGATTTCAACAGCTCGGTGATGTAACGCAGCACCGAGTCACCCGCGCTGTGTCCCATCGCATCGTTGATATCCTTGAAGCGGTCGACGTCGATGACCACCGTCGCAAGATATTGCCCGGACTCGTTGCAGTCACCCAGCGCCTCGACCAGATGCGCGTCAAACGATCTGCGGTTCGGCAGACCGGTCAGTTCGTCGTGGCCGGACAGGAACCGCACGCGCTCCTCCGCCTCTGCCCGGTCGCGCGTCTTGCGCAACACGATATAGGAGAAGGTGCCGAAAGCCAGAAGCAGCATGGCGCCGGTCATGCCGGCGATGAACTTGAAAGAGTTTGCCAGGCTTTCCGCCTGCTCGGACTGTTCGACGAAGGCGACGATGGATCCGAGATAGCCATTGACCGAATTGACCGGAATGACGACCGACGCATAGTGCGAGTGGTTGCCCGAGCCGTCATCCGCGTGAAGTTTCGTCGTCGTCTCGCCCAGGGCCAGATGGTACCGGGTGACCGGTGAGTCCAGTATTTCGAAGGACTGCTCGGTCAGGTTCCAGTCCGCCGGCCCGGTCGAATAGAACAGCTTCTGATCCTTGTCGAAGACGTCGAAGGCGAAAACGCGCGAGAACATCGTCGCGCGGCGGACAAAGAACTCGTCGTTGAGGAAAGCCTGACTTGCGTTGACAGGCGCAGCGTCGACGATACGCAGCAGTTCGTCGGCCCAGCGCATCGCCTCCGAACGCCCGTCACGCATCAACTGTGCATCCTTGACCGAGGTCGATGCCAAAACCCCGACGCAAAGCATGCCGACGCCCAGCATGATGAAGCTGAGCAACGCTAGGAAATCGCGCCTGAACGAAAAGAACTTGGACATCCCTGTCCGGCCCCGCGGATTTTTTGCCGTCGCGGGAAGCCTAGAGGAGGCACGTAAACATCGGCGTAATAAATATGATTAACGATCTGTTTAGGCGGAGTTTTATTAGGCTTTGTACAGAAGAACTCTGTTTCCGCCAAATAACGGGCGAGATTGATCGGGAGTGGCAAACATTGCAGATCGCGCCGAACTGCGGTTGGGCGAAGGTCAGCCGCCGGTTACGGACATGTGACGCGAGACTGATGGCCGGTTCGTACGCCGGTCAATGACGAAATCATGCCCCTTCGGTTTGCGGGAGATGGCCTCGTCGATTGCGGCTGACAGCAGCCGGTCGCTTTCGTCAGACCGCAGCGGCCCGCGCAGATCTGCCGCGTCATCCTGACCGAGGCACATATACAGCGTTCCGGTGCATGTCACCCTGACCCGGTTGCAGGACTCGCAGAAATTGTGGGTCATGGGCGTGATGAAGCCGATCCTGCCGCCCGTCTCGGCGACCTCGACATAGCGGGCGGGGCCGCCGGTCTTGTAAGGGATGTCCGTGAGCGTCCACTTGTCCATGAGGCGCGCGCGGACCACAGAGAGCGGCAGATACTGGTCGGAACGGTCGCCGTCGATATCGCCCATCGGCATAGCCTCGATGAACGTCAGGTCCATGCCATGGCCATGGGTCCAGCGGATCATCTCGTCATACTCGTCGTCGTTGACGCCTTTCAGCGCAACGGCATTGATCTTGACGTGAAGTCCGGCCGCCCGGGCCGCATCGATGCCTTGCATGACCTGTTCGAAGTTGCCCCAGCGCGTGATCGTCTTGAACTTCTCGGGCACCAGCGAATCCAGCGAAACGTTGACCCGCTTCACCCCGCAGTCGGCCAATCGGCCGGCGAACCGGGGAAGCTGACTGCCGTTCGTGGTCAGTGTCAGCTCGTCAAGCGCGCCGGCTTGGAGGTGCCGCGACAGGGCTTCAAACAGCCAGATGATGTTCTTGCGAACGAGCGGTTCACCGCCCGTGATTCTCAGTTTGCGCACGCCCTTGGCGACGAATGCGGTGCACAGCCGGTCCAGTTCCTCAAGGGTCAGAAGGTCCTTCTTAGGCAGGAACGTCATGTTTTCCGACATGCAGTAGACGCAGCGGAAGTCGCACCTGTCCGTTACCGAGACGCGCAGATAAGTCACGTGGCGTCCGAACGGATCGATCATCTGTGTGTTGCCGGAGTCGACGGGGCCAGAAAATGTCATAACATACAACCCTTTAGCGCAATCCTGCTGTCTGGGCCACGGTCGTGACGCCGGAATGGTCGCTGCAAGTTTCGAGGAAACTCCGAAAGGTACTGCGCGCTCACCGCAGCTTAACAGCGGAAGCGGTCCGATCAAGCCCATTCAGATGTCGAAAGTTTAATGCGCAGGGCAGACTGTTTGTCGACCCGCTTTCGCGGTCTTTCCGCGGTCTGATGAAATCGCATAAGTATCTGATGTTATTATATATAAATGTCTTTCTTGTCCGTCAGTCGAATTCACTGGTCGGACCCCCTGAGTTGGTTCGATTACAACCTATTCCGCACAATTGTTTTTCTGCTATATAAAAGCTGACGCGTTGCGTTTGGTGCGGCCCATCTGCACACTGCGACACGTGCGGCCTTTCGGCCGTCTGGGAGGAACTTGTGAATGCCCGTTGATGAGGCAACGCGGGAGATGTCTACCGCTCTCGCTCAGGAAGATGCGCTGCGCGCGCAAATGTATCGATTTTTGGCGCGCTTGCTGGCTGCACCACCTGATCAATCGTTGCTGAAGAACATTTCCGAAATGAACGGCGACGACACCGACCTCGGCAAGTCGATCCAGTCGTTCGGCAAGCTCGCGGCAAAAACCGATCCCGCGCAGGTCGAGCAGGAGTTCCAGGACCTGTTCATTGGTGTCGGGCGGGGCGAGCTGTTGCCGTACGGGTCATACTATCTGACGGGATTTCTTCACGAAAAGCCGCTGTCCAAGCTGCGCAACGACATGGCACAGCTCGGCATCCGACGCTCCCAGGACGTCAAGGAACCGGAGGATCATGTCGCTGCCCTCATGGACATGATGGCGGGGCTGATCACCGGCGAGTTTGGTGAGCCGGCGACGCTGGCGGAACAGAAAAGGTTTTTCGAAGCCCACATTTCAAGCTGGGCAGGTCATTTCTTCGCGGACCTAGAGGGCGCGAAGTCATCAGTTCTCTATGCGGCGTTAGGGACAGTCGGCCGGACTTTCATCGAGATTGAAACGACGGCTTTTTCCATGTCCTAGACGCGGCTGGGGAAGGCGGGCGTAGCGAATGGCCGCCCGTCAAATCAAAGGAGGCAGAGCATGAAAGCTAAGTGTGATCGTGCAAATGCTGACCGCCGCAATTTCTTGAAACTTGCGGGTGCGGGCACCGTCGCTGGCGGTGTTGCGCTCGTAAGTGGCAAGAAGGTGGCCGAGGCAAGCACACCTGCCGATGAAACTGGTCGTCTCTACAAGGAGAGCGACCACATCAAGACCTATTACGACCTCGCCCGGTTCTAGCCGGACGATGACGTGATTGGATTATCCCTGCATTCGCAGGGGCCTTGCTCCGATCCTCTCGGAGCGTATTTGGAAGGAGGAAGCGATGCTAAGGAAGAAGGTAAACGGGGTTGCGAATGGCCCCCGTTTGTCGTCTGCCATCAGCGAGCTGACCGGTGGCGCCGTTGACCGGCGCACCTTCCTGCGCAATTCGGGACTGGCCATTGGCGGTCTCGCTGCCGTAACAGGCTTGCGCAGTGGTATGGTTACCAAAGCCGAAGCGGCATCCGCCGGTAGCGGTGCGGTGGAGATCAAGAAATCGGTCTGCACGCACTGTTCGGTTGGCTGCACGGTTCTGGCGGAGGTACAGAACGGCGTTTGGACCGGGCAAGAGCCCGGCTTCGACAGCCCGTTCAACCTTGGTGCGCATTGCGCCAAGGGCGCTTCGGTGCGCGAGCACGCCCATGGCGAGCGGCGCCTGAAGTACCCGACCAAGCTCGAAGGCGGAAAATGGAAGAAGATCAGCTGGGATCAGGCGATCAACGAGGTTGGCGACAAGATGCTCGCCATCCGCAAAGAGTCCGGTCCCGACTCGGTCTACTGGCTCGGTTCGGCGAAACACTCGAACGAACAGGCCTACCTTTTCCGTAAGTTCTATGCCTTCTGGGGCTCCAACAACGGAGACCATCAGGCTCGGATCTGTCACTCCACCACGGTTGCGGGTGTTGCCAACACCTGGGGCTACGGTGCGATGACGAACTCCTACAATGACATCCACAATTCCAAGGCGATGATCCTTGTCGGCTCAAACCCGACCGAAGCTCATCCCGTCGCCGTCATGCATCTGCTGAAGGCGAAAGAGCAGAACAATGCTGCCTTGATTGTGTGTGATCCGCGCTTTACGCGGACCGCGGCGCACGCGACGGAATATGTTCGCTTCCGTCCGGGCACGGATGTCGGCCTCATCTGGGGCATTCTCTGGCACATCTTCGAGAATGGCTGGGAGGACAAGGAGTACATCCGCCAGCGTGTCTGGGGCATGGAGTACATCCGCGAAGAAGTGAAGAAATGGACACCGGAAGAGACCGAACGGGTCACCGGAACGCCAGGTTCGCAGCTTCGCCGTGTGGCCCGCACGCTCGCCACCAACAAGCCAGGGACCATCGTCTGGTGCATGGGTGGCACGCAGCACACGAACGGCAACAACAACACCCGTGCCTACTGCATCCTGCAGCTGGCGCTCGGCAATATCGGCCGGACGGGTGGTGGCGCCAACATCTTCCGCGGCCATGACAACGTGCAGGGTGCGACCGACTTCGGCGTGCTTTCGCACACTCTTCCGGGCTACTACGGCCTGAAGAAAGGCTCGTGGATGCACTGGGCGCGCGTTTGGGATGTCGACTACGACTATCTCAAGGGCCGTTTCGCATCGGAAAAACTGATGCAGTCGAAGGGTATCCCGGTATCGCGCTGGGTCGACGGCGTCCTCGAAGACAAGAGCAAGATGGACCAGCCGGACAATCTCCGGGCCATGGTGTTCTGGGGACATGCGCCGAACTCGCAGACGCGTGGTATCGAGATGAAGAAGGCGTTCGAGAAGCTCGATCTTCTCGTCGTCATCGATCCCTTCCCGACGGTCAGTGCCGTCATGCACGATCGCACCGACGGTGTGTATCTGCTGCCGGCCACGACGCAGTACGAGACCTACGGGTCGGTGACCGCGTCAAACCGTTCGCTGCAATGGCGTGAGAAGGTGGTTGATCCGCTCTTCGAAAGCCTGCCCGATCATACGATCATGTACAAACTCGCCAAGAAGTTCGGGTTCGAGAAAGAGATGTTCAAGAACATCAAAGTCGAGAACGACGAGCCGAATGTCGAGGACACGACCCTTGAGTTCAACAAGGGCATGTGGACGATCGGGTACACCGGCCAGTCTCCGGACCGGCTGAAATTGCACATGGCCAACCAGCATACCTTCGACAAGACCACCCTCCTCGCGAACGGTGGACCTGCCGATGGTGACTTCTATGGTCTGCCATGGCCGTGCTGGGGTACTGCAGAGATGAAGCACCCGGGCACACCAAACCTGTACGATCCGTCGAAGCCTGTCGCCGAAGGCGGCTTGAACTTCCGCGCCCGTTTCGGTGTGAAAGCACCGGACAAGTGGGGCGGAGGCAATCTGCTTGCCGAAGGCGGGAACGAAGGCGTGTCCTATCCGGTCGGAAACGAGATCAAGGATGGGCATCCGGAGTTCACCATGGCCATGCTCAAGAAGCTTGGCTGGGACAGCGACCTCACGGCGGAAGAGAAAGCGACCATCGAAAAGATCGCCGGCGACAAGACCAACTGGAAGACCGACCTCTCGGGCGGTATCCAGCGCGTCGCGATCAAGCATGGTTGCGCGCCTTTCGGTAACGCGAAGGCACGAACCGTGGTCTGGAACTTCCCGGATCCGGTGCCGCTCCATCGCGAACCGTTGTACACCAACCGGCGTGATCTGCTGGACAAGTACGCCACGTACTCCGACCGGCAGATGTATCGCCTTCCGACCCGCTATGCCTCGATCCAGGAGCAGGATTTCACGAAAGAATATCCGCTCATCATGACATCGGGGCGCCTCGTCGAGTACGAGGGCGGCGGTGACGAAACTCGGTCCAACCCGTGGCTCGCGGAGCTTCAGCAAGACATGTTTGTTGAAATCAATCCGGGGGACGCGAACGATCTGGGCATCAAGGATGGCCAGATGGTCTGGGTCGAGGGTGCCGAGAAGGCGAAGGTCAAGGTGATGGCCATGGTAACCGAACGGGTCGGCAGGGGCGTTGTCTTCATGCCGTTCCACTATGGTGGCCATTTCCAAGGCAAGGACCTGAGGAGCAAATATCCCGAAGGCGCCGATCCATATGTGCTCGGCGAGGCCTGCAATACGGCCTTCACCTACGGATATGACTCCGTGACCAACATGCAGGAGACGAAAGTGTCTCTCTGCAAGGTCACCAAGGCATAAGGAGTACACGCGATGGCTGCTAGGATGACATTCCTTTGTGATGCAGAACGCTGCATCGAGTGCAACGCGTGTGTTACGGCGTGCAAGAACGAGAACGAGGTCCCCTGGGGCATCAATCGCCGCCGGGTCGTGACGATCAATGACGGCAAGCCGGGCGAGAGGTCAATCTCGGTCGCTTGCATGCATTGTTCGGATGCGCCCTGCATGGCGGTATGTCCAGTGGATTGCTTCTACCAGACCGATGAAGGTGTGGTGCTGCACTCCAAGGACCTTTGCATCGGCTGTGGTTATTGCTTCTATGCGTGCCCGTTCGGCGCGCCGCAATTCCCGCAGGTCGGAAACTTCGGTTCACGCGGCAAGATGGACAAATGTACCTTCTGCGCCGGTGGTCCGGAGGCCGACAAGTCTGATGCGGAGTTCAAGAAGTACGGCCGTAACCGTCTTGCGGAAGGCACACTGCCGCTTTGCGCCGAGATGTGCGCAACCAAGGCACTGCTTGCTGGTGACGGCGATGTCGTCTCCAACATCTACCGCGAGCGCGTTGTCGCGCGTGGCTTCGGCTCCGGTGCATGGGGCTGGGGACGCGCGTACCCAGGCAAAGGTGCCTAGGCACACAAATGGATGGGGCGGCTCTCAGGAGCCGCCCCTCTTCCCATACGATTCGACACAAACACATACTCAAGCCCGATATTGCTGTTTTGTGTATATGGATTTGATCGTTGATGCTCAGACCTGTGTCTAAGGTGCAGGATGGCAAACGATCAGTTATCTTATTGAAGTTCTCTGGGACTCAGGAGAGATCGATGCGAGCGATTGTCTATGGCGTCGCCTTGGCCAGCCTTATGGTTCTTGCAGGCTGTCAGGAAACAAGCCGGCCGTTGAGTTTTGAAAAGGGGACTTATCGTGGCAAGGCGGACACCGAGCTCACGAAAGAACAAGTCGATGCGTTGCGGCAGCGCGGCATGCGCATTGCGAAATAAGCACAACGGGAGGAAGTGAGATGATGGCGATTTCGAAAGGCAGATGGTGGGTGGTGCAGCTCGCTGTGCTGGCAATGATTGCCGTCGGCACGACGTTTGCGCTGGAGATTGTCGATCCGCATCAGGCGCACGCGCAAAGCAATGTGCGCCCACCGGCCGGGGCTGTGCAATCCGCGACGCCCCAAGAAGGCGAAGTGCCTGGCGGCGCGCTCGGAAACCTCTCAGCCTCAGAGACCTGGCGCGCCATCCGGCAGGGCGGGAGGGGAACGGTATCCATACCCGACAAGCAGGCCGGCCAGTATATCCAGTCCGAGGGAGAGCTCTGGAGGGGCATAAAGAAAGGACCGATTTCGACATGGGGTGTGATCGGTCTCGCTGCCGTGGTGCTCGTGCTCACCTTGTTCTATCTGGGCCGCGGCCGGATCATGGTCGATCACGGCATGAGCGGACGGACAATCACGCGCTTCCGTGATATCGAGCGCATGGGCCATTGGTTGCTCGCGGTTTCGTTCATTATCCTGGCAGTCTCCGGCCTCATCATTTCCTACGGCAGGTACTTTATGATGCCGGTTCTCGGTCCGGAGGTGTTTGCGGAAATCGCCCGTGTCAGCAAATGGTCGCACAACTATGTCGCCTTTGCCTTCATGGTCTCGCTGGTGATGGTCTTCGTTCTCTGGATCAAGGAGAACTTCCCGAACAAGTATGATCTGCAATGGCTGGCACGCGGCGGCGGTATGTTCGTGAAGGGCAGCCACCCGCCGTCCAAGAAGTTCAATGCAGGACAGAAAATCCTGTTCTGGCTGGTGATTCTCGGCGGCATCCTTCTCTCGCTGACGGGCATCGCGATGTTGTTCCCGTTCCAGACATCGATGTTCGCGGGGGCATTCGCGATCCTGAACGTGTTCGGTTTGGGCCTTCCGACCGACCTGACACCGTTGCAGGAAATGCAGCTCGCAACTCTCTGGCACACGGTCGTTTCGTTTGTTCTGATCATGGTCGTCATTGCCCACATTTATATCGGCACGATCGGGATGGAGGGCGCGTTCGATGCGATGGGGTCCGGCGAGGTCGACGAGAACTGGGCCAAGGAGCACCATTCGATCTGGGCGAAAGAAGTAATCCAGTCTCGTGGCAAGGCGCGCAGTAAAGGGCGCCGCAAAGGCGGGGCGAAAGCCGCCGCGCCTGCTGAGTAAAGTTCATTGCACGTGCAGGCGGGACCTGATCGGGTCTTGCTTGCACGGCTTCACCGATGACCGCCTGTTCGGACCCATCATGACAACCATACGTTCGGCATCTCGGGAACGAGCACGCACAGTGCGGGTGCGCAGGGGCATCGGCGCCGTTGCGTTGGCAGTCTCCGCCTTCCTCGCCCCAACGATCGCTCTTTCCCCGCTGGAGCGCACGCATGCCGCCGATCGTCTCGCAGCAACGTCCGTTAAAGCGCAAGCTACGTCACCCGAAGCATCGACGGCGGCCCCGAGAGACGGGAATCTTGTCGGTCATGGCGGGCCCGTGCACGCGATCCGGCTCAATTCAGACAAGACGCGCGCGCTCACCGGCAGTTTCGATTATTCGATGATGCTGTGGGACATCAGCGGGGACGAGCCGAAAGAACTGCTCCGCTTTGACAATCACGACGGGTGGGTCAAGGCGGTTGCGTTCCTGCCCGGTGAAGACCGCGCCCTTTCGGCAGGCGGCGGCGAAATCCGGGTCTGGGACCTCAGCACGGGCAAGGCCGTTCATACGTTCAAGGGTCATGAAGCCGAGGTCATTGCACTCGCGCTTTCCCCGGAAGGAGAGTGGGCGGCATCGTCCAGCTCGGACCGAACCATCCGTTTGTGGAATCTGAAGACCCTGAAACCAGGCCCGGTACTCAAGGGTCACAAGGGGCCGGTGAACGGCGTTACGTTCTCCCGTGACGGCAAGACCGTTTTTTCGGCAGGCTATGACGGCACGGTGCGAACCTGGGCCAGCGACAGCGGTGAACTCAATCGCGTGCTCTATCGCCACGGATTCGGCATCAACACGCTGCGACGGCTTCCCGGCGACGACCACCTGGTGTTGGGTGCTCTGAATGGCAAGGCGCTTGTCATTGACGGGGCGACGGGCGAGCTTGTCCATGAATTCGAGAGCATCCAGGGCCCGTATCTCGCGACTGCGGTTCAGAAAAAGCCTGGCCTGCTGGCACTGTCAGGATTTCAGAAAAACGGCGGCGATGTGGTCGGCATCATCCGTGTCGTACGTATCGGCGACTGGGCGCAGATCGAGGAGTACGAGGATCCGCGCGGTCCGATCTGGGCGATGGATTTCGGCGCGATTGGCGCATCGCTCTACTATGGCGGCAAGGATGATTTCGTGACCCGCTGGCAGGTCAGCCCGCGCAAACCGTTCGAAGCGATTTCGGGGCCATTTCCGCGACGCTTCGAAGTGGAGACGACGGCGGATCTTGGGGAACGTCAGTTCGCACGGAAATGCTCGCTATGCCATACCCTGACGTCGAACGGCGGAAATCGTGCCGGACCCACGCTTTACAAGGTTTTCGGCCGCAAGGCGGGCTCGCTGCCCGGCTACCCCTATTCGGATGCCCTGAAACATTCTGATATAGTCTGGAATGAGGAAACGATCAGCCTTCTGTTCGGACTGGGACCCGATCATTACACGCCCGGGACCAAGATGCCGTTGCAGAAGATCGCCGATCCTGAAAAGCGTGAGGCGCTGATTGCCTACCTCAAGGTTGCGACGGAGGACGGCGATCCCGCCGAGACCCGCAAGGGTGCGGAAAAAGGCAAAACGAAAAAAGAGGGTTCGAAGGAGCAGTGACATGAAGGCATTTTGGATGGGAATGGTCGCGCTGGTGGTGATTACCGCCGCCGCCGCAGTCGGCCTCAACTCCATCGATATGTCGGCTGAAAGCATCTTCTCGTCGTCGAGTGGCAACGTCCGGCTTTAGTGCGCGCTGGTGTGGCAGAGCGCGAGCAGCTCTCATCGCGCTTGTCGGTGGGACGCTTGCGGCAATTCTGCCGCCCGCAGCCGTTGCCGAGACGCTTGACCAGGCCATGCAATCGGTCGTGAGCGTGCTGCCGGATTGGCCGCCCGATGTCAGACGCACCGAAGCGCCCGAGGGCAGCGGCGTGGTCGTACTCGATGGAAAGACGATCGTCACGGCGCTCCATGTGGTCGACAAGGCGCGCGCGATCCGGGTGCGTACGCGCGACGGGCGGATACTGGAGGCGCGTCTCGCCGGACGGGATCGGGCAACGGACATTGCGACGCTGTCGATCGATGCCGCACTTCCTGCAATCACGGTGAAGGCCGGGGTGCCTGGCTTGGGAGACAAAGTGTGTGCCATCGGTAACGCGTTCGGTCTCGGCCTGTCTGTCACATGCGGTGTGGTATCCGGCCTCAACAAGGCCGGGATTGGTTTCAATCGCGTCGAGGACTTTTTGCAGACCGACGCGGCGGTCAATCCCGGGGCGTCGGGCGGCGCGCTGGTGACGGACAAGGGGGAGTTCGTCGGACTGTTGTCCGCGATCTTCACGAAGACATCCGACGCCAATATCGGTGTCAATTTTGCTGTTTCGGCTCCGTTGACGCAGAACGTCGCGCGCCAGCTTCGCGATCGGGGGCGTGTCGAACGGCCGATCAGCGGCATGCGGCTCGAGAGCGTGCCCGCGAACGGTGAGACCGGCAGGCTCGGGGCACGCGTCGTCTCCATGAGGTCCGGATCACTGGCCGAACGCGCCGGATTGGCGGAGGGAGACATCATTGTGCATGCCGGGGGGCGGCGGGTTCGCAAACCGGCGGATTTCATCAGCGCCATGTCCCTGCTGCTGCGGGCGGATGAACTGGAGATCGAGATCGTGCGAGACGGAGCAACCCAAAAGCTCCGATTGGTGAAATAGGCGGACCGGTCCGGCCGCCAAACTGGGAGAAGAAGCAAATGGATGAAGAACGGTTCAACATGTCGCTGAGGAAATTCCTCAAGCAGGTCGGCGTCACCTCGCAGCAGCAGATTGAGAAGGTCGTGCGCGAAGGCGAAGTTACGACCAACGGCAACATCAAGGTGAAGATGGTCCTCACCGTCGAAGGCACCGATCTGAACCATACGGTCGAAGGCGAAATCGAGACGGGTTGACGCCCGCGCAGGCGACGATTCCCGACAACGACACTCATGCACCAGCCGGACCCGACACTCCCGCCATTGCTCAAAGGGCACGACGTGGCAGGCACTGAAAGCGCGTTCAAGACCGCGTGCGAGCGCGCAGCCGCGGGCGAACTCGGGGCCGGGGACGTCGTTTGGAGCCGCCATGCATCGCGCATCGACCTCGCCATCGTTCTCGAGCCGGAAGTTTCAATGGAGACAGCGGTGCAGATGCTTCCCGTCTCGATGGCGGCCATCGGCGACTGTCTCGGCGCGATCACCCCGCCGCAGGTGGGTGTCACGTTCACCTGGCCCGGCGATATCCGCGTCAACGGCGCCATTGCCGGAAACCTGCGTGCCGCCGCAGGTGGAAAACGCGATGCGGCATCCGTTCCGGACTGGATGGTCATCGGCCTTTGGCTTCGCCACCGCCGCGAAGACAGTGAACCCGAGCCCGGCGACGTGCCCGATCAGACCTGGCTTTCAGAAGAAGGGTGCGCCGAACTCACGCGCACCGAGGTCATCGAGTCCTACTGTCGGCACTTCCTGACTTGGCTCAACGATTGGAACGAGGACGGGTTCAAATCCGTCCATGGGTCATGGCTGTTTCGCGCCGAGGAACGCGATGCGCATATCAGCGTGACGGTTGCGGGTGAAACCGTCAGCGGGCTGATGCAGGGGCTCGATGACAGCGGCAATCTGCTTGTGCAGTCTGACGGAAGCACACGCGCTGCCATGTTGCTCGACGTCTTCGAGTTTCCGACAGGGTAGGCGGCGGGTTCGCTCGGTATGAAATTCCTGAGGACCATACGATTCGACCCGTCGGATGAGAACGTCTTTGAACGCGCTGCGGAGCCGGACGAATGGGCCGTGTCCGGCGCGTTCGAGTTTGCCGCGTGCGAACCGGAGGCCGTCACGGGGAAAACCAAACAGGCGTTTGCGAACGGATTCCTGTCGCTGGCAAGCTTCGGCCGATCAACATTCGCATCCGTTGCCGAATTCGGCGAGGAAGACCTCGAGGACGTGGAGCGGCGTCTCGCCCGGCACTTCGTCGAGAGATATGGCGCACCGGACGAAGAGGCGGCGCTGCCCGCGGCACGCGAGGAGGCGCAATTCGTGCTCGATCTGTGCAAGGACTCGCTGATCAATACCATCTTCACGGTGCAGCGCCGCTTTTCCGAGGATGGTCAGATCAAAGAGGAATTCCGCACCATGAAGGCGCCGGATACCCACCCCATGCACACGCGGATCTGGAACGTGGTCGAAGACGATGAATGATTTCTGGAAATCGGCGGGCATGCACCTCGTTGAAGTCAATGGCGATGGCTGGCTCGAGGTGACGCCGGACTTTCTGCGCGCTTACTACACCCGGCCCGAGGTCCATCCCATCGACACCTCCTGCGACGAGGAGGTGAAGCTCTTCGAGGATCTGATGGCCGAGCCATTCCTCGATGTGCCGAAGGACCGGCTGGAGAAGCTCGCGGACCAGGACGCCGCCTATAACTATGAAGTGGTTCTCGGTTTTCGCGATCATCTCAGAGCGGCGGGAACCATCGAAGGTGCGTATCTGAAAATGATGCGAGCTCAACAAGCGAATGTCCCGCCGGTGTTTATCGACCAGATGGTCCATCTCATTATCCGCAATGTACTCAAGGATTGTGGGGACCCGATCAGATTGCGGGCGGCTGAGGTCTTTTTCCGGGACCAGAGCGTCAGCACCGACGACGGTATGATCATGCTTGCAGACGAGGAGACCGTTTCCATGCACGCCGCGACCGGCGGTCTCGGCAGTCTCGGTCAGCTTCTCGTCGAGAGCGAGACGCCGTTGCGCAAGGTCGAGCTCGACGTACTCGATGAAGACAACAAGGATCTGTATTGGGAGCGCTCGGACCGTTTCGACATGGTCGTCGACTTCCGCTTCACCCAGCCCGCGCTTGATGCGTTCGCCCGCGTCATCGAGGCGTGGATGCGTCATTTCCTGAACCTCGATGTGCGGGTCGAGCCACGCCAGTCCTTGAAGGATGAGCAGTGGAGGTGGCACATCGGCCTCGACAAAGAGGCGACACAGATCCTCAACGCCCTTTATGAGGGACAGGAGATTTCGGAAGGTGACAGCCAGCGGATCGTCGCCTTGTTCCGGATGTGGGTGCAAGACGAGAACGCGGTGGTCGATGCGATGCGCGGCAAGCCGATCTATCTCGGGCTTGCCATGTCCGAGGACAAGATCGTCAAGATGAAGCCACAGAACCTGCTGACCAACATGCCGCTGCCCCAGCAGGCGTGATCCCGGTTCGCCTCAGTGGCGCCAAACAAAAAAAGAGGCGGGCTAGTATGAGCCCGCCCCTGGGGTCGATCGACCGTAAAAAAATGTCAGAACCTTTTCGACAAGGCTCTAATTCATCGGCTCGAAAACCGTTTCAAAATCGAACGGCTTTTCGTGCGTCGGCATGGCACTTGCGCCGGCGATACCGGCAAAAAGGGCAACAGCAACTGCGAGGGCACCAATTGTCGTTTTCATTGTCTTCACTCCATTCGTTTCAATCTGCCGGATCAAGGCTTGGGAGGAACCATGCCGGCCTTTGTCCGCGTGTTCTGCACGCTCGAACCCAGAAACGGGGTGCGGGGCGAAAGAGTTGCGATCCGGCGCCTGAAAAAGATGTGAGAGAGCTTTGAGGCGGCGATGCGCATCCGGACCGCGCCGCGATCCGTTCCGGCCCGTCGCGGCGGCTGGTGGCGCCGCGTAACGTCATGATACCTTTGCGCTTTCCAAGGAAGGCGCATGGCACTCAATGGATGAGGACAGCCAGGAGACCGCATGCTCGATATCTATTTTGGCGGGTTGAGAGACGAGCGCCTAGGGCGGCTCGGTTTTCTGGCCTATTGGCTGCTGCTCTTTGTTGTTTTCATCACGGCCGGCCTGCTGGCCGGTCTTGGCCTCGGCGTTGCCGATCACCTGGGCGGCAACGGTGTTGAGGATACGCAGACCAGCCTGCGCGACGACCTCGGGCTTCCATTCATCCTCGTGATCTGGGCCGCCGGGCTCGCCTTTCTGTTCGCCGAGCTGAATATCTGCGCAAAGCGGATCCGCCATATCGGCCTGCCCGGATGGCCGACCACGCTGGCGGTGAGTGTGGTGATCTTACTGGCGGCTTTGCTGCTCACGCCACGGTTGGGGCAGGGCCTGACCGTGATTGCCTGGCTCGCGCTGGTGCTCGTGCCGGGCGGGCTCGCCGGACCGCCCTCGCCACGCACGTGACCGGCTGACCCGCGACTTGGCCCGTTACCGGCTTAGTCGAGGAAGTCTTCCGGCAATTTGCCCGTTGCGCGGGCTTGCTCCTCGGCCGCCAGATAATCGTCCGTCGTACGAACTTTGGGTGGTGTTCCCTTTGCGAAGGGGTCGTTGCCTTTCTCGGAAATGGCAATGACGCGGCAGTCCTCGCACATCTGTATGAGCTTGATCTGATCCTCTTCCTGGAACATCCAGTGCTTGCCCCCGAGCGATTCGGACACTCGCTCGATGGCAGCTTTGCTCCCGAACAGCTTGCCGCACGAGATACACGCGAAGGGCTCATCCTCGTTCAGAATTTCCGACGAGAGGGCGCCACCGGTGAAGTTGTACTGTGGTTGAAGAGTGATCACGCTTTCCGGGCAGGTGGTCGCGCAAAGCCCGCACTGGACACACGCCGCCTCGGTAAACCGCACCTGTGGCTGATCGGGACTGTCCCCGAGCGCGTCCGCCGGGCAGGCGCCGACGCAGGCCAGGCAAAGGGTGCACCCCTCGACATCGATCTGGATCCGCCCGTAGGGTGCCGCGTCGGGAAGCGCGAGGATTTCAGCAGGTGCCGGTGCGTTCTCGTTGAGCTTGTCGAGGACCGTTCGTGCAATCTCGCGTTTGCCGCCGAGTGCGGTGAACGACGACCTCGCGGCGCCGTTCACTTTCGGAAGTTCGTGCAGCGCGGTCTCAACCGCATCTGGATCCTGTTCGACGAGGAGAGAGATCCGGTCCTCGTCGCCGTAACCCAGGCCCCCGAGAAATGTGTTGGACAAGGCGATCTGTCCTTCGAGCGCGGGCAATTCGTCCTGACGCTGCGGTGGCCCCAGCACCACCACCCGGCCGAATCCCGACACGATGGCTGCGAGCAGGGCATCATGGCCGATCTGGGTCACCGAATAGAGCGAAAGAGGCAGGATGTTGGCCGGTAGTCCCCTGCCGAAACGCGCTATTGCGGAAATGAGTCCGGCCCCGTGGGTCTCGTCGTGGAACAGCAGCACGGGGTCTTTTCCGCCGGCCTCGAGATAGGCGTCCGCGAGGATCTGCATGCGTGCGATGACGTCCGTGCGTTGTGGAAGCGCGTAGCTGACAGCCCCTGTGGGGCAGGTCGCGCTGCAATTGCCGCAGCCGCCGCAGATCAAATGGTCGATGCTTACGCCGTCGCCGTCCGGCGTAATCGCGGAGACGGGGCAATTGTCGAGGCAGTTGCTGCAGCCGACCTTTCCGCTTCTGGAATGGGCGCAGATATCGACGTCGTAGGAGACGTAGAGCGGCTTCTCGAACTCACCGACCAGGTCGGAGATATCGAACATCGCCTTGGCGACTCCGGCCGGATGGTCGGGGTCGACATGAAAGTAACCGTCGCGCCGGGCCGCCGCGGCGAACAGCGGCGTGCCTCCGGACATGTCGAAGATGAGATCGCATTTCGAGCTTGCGCCGTTGCGTTCCATCAGGAAGTTCAGCCGATCCTTCGATGACGGACTGACAGGCGCGTAGTCGTCAACGGTGATTTCGAACGAACCGAGCGAGCCGCGCGCGGCGGTGATCCGGCCCTTATAGATCGGCACGTTGACGGTGCTTGGCGGAATGACGTCCGCTGCGTCGGTCAGCATGAGCGAGACATTGAGCCGGCCCGCAAGCTGCTCGGCCACGTCCATCGCCGCCTGACCGGCGCCATAGACGAGGCAAACGCCCTCCGACACGATTGGCGTGGTGCCGGTCGATGCGGGAACGTGGGCGGCCTCGGCCAGCAGCGCCGCCATCTTCGGCAAGGCCGCCTTTTTTGCGTCGCTCCATCCGGCGCGCTCGCGGATGTTGGCGAACACGATGTCCGCGCCGCCTTTCTCGTCTGCCAGTTCGCGAAACAGCGGCGCTTCCTGGGTGCAGGCGACCATCATCGGCTCGCCGGAATCGAGCGCGGCGCCGAAGGATTCGAGTTGCGTCCGGCACAAATTCGAATAGACGGAAAGATCGCCGTCGCCGCCGATGCAGCCCTTCAGGGCGTTCCCGTCGAGCGTCATGCTCTTCTCGCAGTCGCAGACCAGAAGCCGACGGTCCTTCACTTTGAAAGCCATAATTTTCGTGTTCCTTAACCCTCTGATTTCAATAGAGAAATAATATTCTATGGAAATAATTTCCAAATCAGGTGTGCATTTGGTTGAAGGGTATTATATTTTTTTGCGCACTGCTACAAGCAGCCCCGAGCGGGTGTTTTTTGCGCCCCGAGCGAAACGATTTAGGAAACGATAGACGAATGCCGTCAGCCGTTTCGATACAGGTCGGCGTGGTCATCGCGCGCGAAGACATCGACAGTGAATGGGAGGACCATATCTGGCGGCCTGTCGGAGTGCTGCCCGGAGCGCGGGCGATGGATGACTGGACCGAGCTGCGGCGCGGTGAGGGTTGGGTGCACTACTATGCGCGGACGATCGCACTTGAACTCCATCGCAAGGAAACCGAGTCCTACAAGTACAATCTGGAGGGGCGCGAGCCGGTTCTCTTCGTCATTTTGAATGATGATGACGAGGGCGAATTCCCTTACGACGTGCATCTCGTCACCGCCTCACCATACGAGGCGGCGGACTATCTGGATTCCGGTGAGCAGATCGTCGAACCGGTGGAGATGCCGGAGCCGGTATTCGCGTTCGTCAGCCAATTTGTCGACGAACATCACGCGGAAGAGAAGTTCAAGAAGCGAAAGCGCTCTGAGGTCAATGTCGAGGAGCATAAATTCGGGCAGGAACCGATTTTCGAGTTGCGCAAGCGGATGAGGCAGGGAAACGGCCATGAGTGAGCGCGACAACGACTTTCTCTCGCGCTGGTCGCGGCGGAAGGTGGAGGCGCGGGACGGCGGCCTGCAGAAGAAGCAGCCGGAACCACAACACAAGCCCGGCCGCATGCGCACCGAGCCACTGAAGCCCAAGGACGCCGCGCCGGTCGGCGAGGCCGATGGCGAAGTGCCCGTGGAGAGGGCCGCATTGCCGGAACAGGGCGAGCCACAGGCAACCACTGGGGAGGCCGCGTCCGACCAGGCCAACCCGGCCGAAGCGTCTAGGGAGCCATCCGATTGGGAGAACTTCGATTTCGAGTCGTTGCACTACGGATCCGACTACACCCAGTTCATGAAGAAGGGCGTCCCGGAGGCGGTGCGCCGCCGCGCCTTGCGGATGCTGTGGCAATCGAACCCGGTTCTCGCCAACATCGACGGCCTGAACGATTATGACGAGGATTTTACCGACGCCGCCATGGTCGTGAAGGCTTTTTCAAGCAGCTACAAGGTCGGCTCGGGTTATCTTACGGAGGAGGAACGCCTCGCCAGCTACAGCGAAGAGGCCCGTACGGTCGGGTCCGACGCACCCGACGAAGAGACGCCGGATGCCGATGTCGATGACGCGGACGACATGGATGTCGAGGACATGGAGGACGGCGACGATTTCGGCGACGAGACACGTATATCGCAAGATGAGAGTGACGGTGGTTCCGACACCGCAGAGCCTGATCCGAAAGGTGACACGACCTAGCGCGTTCGTCGCGCTGCTGCTGACCGCGCTCATGTCCCTGAGCGGCGCCCACGTGTCTGTTGCGCAGGATTTGCGGAACGAAGCCCAGGGGCGCGTCCTGAGCGACGTCGAGATGCTGATGGCGGCAACCGAGGCCAACCGGCTCGATGTGATCGTCACACTGCTCAACAAGGGGATCGACCCCAATGCGGCGACCGGCAACGGCTACACGGCGTTGATGGTTGCGGCATCGAACGGGCGAACCGAGATCATCGACTTGCTTCTGGCGCGCGGCGCCGACGTCAACCAGGCGAACAAGACCGGCTGGACGCCGCTGATGGAGGCGGCGCTGCGCGATCAAGACAGGACGGTGCAGCAACTGCTGAAAGCGGGTGCCGGGGTCAAGACGGCGGAAACACGCAACGGTCAGACACCGCTGATTGTCGCGGCGAAAAGCGACCGGCCCGACAGCGTCACGGCCATACTGGCCGCCGGCGCCGATGTGAAGACGGTCGATACGAAGCGCGGACTTTCCGCACTCCATCACGCCCTTTCAAGCACCAAGCACCGGTCCGCCGAGATGGTTGCCGAGCTTCTGGTCGCGGGGGCCGACCCGGAGCAGCGGGCGCGGGACGGTTACACGCCGCTGATGTCCGCCGTGGACTCCGGACAGGTTGCCAAGGTTTCGCTCATTCTCTCGGAGAACGTCGCTGTCGATGCCGAGACGAAAGACGGGCGCACCGCACTCATCATTGCCGCCGGGCGTGAGCATCCCGCGCCGGTGCGGCGTTTGTTGAAAGCCGGTGCCAGGGTGGAAGGCGGTTCGGACAAGTTCACCGCACTCACGCAAGCGGTGCGCGCCGGACTGCACGAGACGGCGCGGTTGCTGCTCGATGCCGGCGCCGACCCGAACCGCGTGGCTGTGGACGGACGGCGACCGCTGATGCTCGCCGCACGCGGCGGCCATGACGTGATCGTGCAACTCCTGCTGGACAAGGGCGCCGACATCAATGGCCGCAACGGGGATGACGGGTCGACTGCGCTGATGTGGGCCGCGAACAACGGACTGAAGAACATGGTCGAATACCTCGTCGGGCGAGGCGCCGACCCGACCATCAAGGCCAATGACGGCTGGACCGCTGGCGAAGCCGCGCGGATGGCCGGGCATGTGGACATCGCGAACACGCTGGAGCGGCGCATTTGATCGAAAAGGCTCTAACGCGGGGGCTCGAGCGTCTCGTCGGCAAGATGCTGGCGCAGCATCTCGCGGTACTGGTTCACCATATGATCCACGAACTTCTCATGCTCATCCACATTGGTGACGGACTTCGCGACATAGGCGTTGTACCGCGCCGCAGCGAAAAGGAATGCCATGTGTAGCTGGGTCGCCTTCACGTTCCGGTTCTCGCGGTTTGCGAGGTCGATGAACTTGTCGGCAAGCTTGAGAAAGGCTGTGGTGTCGAGTTCGCCTTCCTTGCGGGCGACGCGGCGCTCGTTGCGCGATCGTTTGTCTGTTTCGGGTTCGTCCAAGGTCGGCGCTCCAATGGTGATGAACTTGCGCGCTGATGTTACTCGTTCGGGCCCGAAGCTGTCACGCGTCGCGGGTGCTTGCGTCGCTGCCATGTTTTTGTCGACGCAGTCCCCGGTCAACGCACAGGAAAGCTGCAAGGCACCGCAGCCGGTATGCGACGCGCGTGCCGCCGTCTTCGGCATATCCGCTTTTGACCCGGTCGCCAGCGCCGTGCGCATCGGTTCCGATCTGTTGCTCACCAACCGACACGCGGTCGCCGACAAAACCGAAGTGGATATCGTGCTGCCCGACGGCGGGCGCGTGAAAGGTAAAGTCGAGCCGACCGGATTTCGCGGAGACCTCATTCTTGTGCGAGCCGATCTTCCTGACGGGCCGACCCTGAAAACCGGTGATGATGTATCGGGGGATCTTTGGTCCGTCGGCCAGGATATTTCGAAACGGCGCGTGGAGGTCTATGCGAAGGGACGGGTGTTGTTGACGCCCGCGCCGGGCAAGCCATATGCGCGGCTTCACCACTCCGCATACAACCAACCCGGAAACAGCGGTGGCGCGCTCGTCAATGCCAAGGGCGAGCTTGTCGGCATCAATGCATCCGGCGGTGAAGGCCGTTTCGAAGCGGTTCCCGCGAGCCAGATCAGCGCGCTCCGCGCGCAAAGCGGCCCGGCGCAGGCTGAAACGAGCGCGTCGATCGGTAAACACGTGCGCGAATGCACATTGATGCTTGAGAAAGCACAGCGGGTCGGCAGAAACGCGCCTGACAGGTTCGTCGAGGTGGTCAAGACGTCCTGTGCCGCAAGCGACAACCGCCAGCTATATGATCTTGCCGGACAGTTTCTCGGCCGTCAGCGGCGGCTAGACGAGTCGGTTGAGTTCTTTGAGCGATCCATCGAGAAGGATCCCAACGCCATCAATTCCCGGCTCGGGCTCGTCATTGCCCTCCGGTTCGCCAGAAGGCTGGATGATGCGAAGCCGCACGTGCTGTGGCTCCTCGATGTCATCCCGGAAGAACGGACCATCCACCCGGTGGCGCTTCATGTCGCCAAGTCGACAGACGATCAGGAGCTGATTGACCGCGCACTCGCGCTGATCGAGAAGCACGCGCCGAACCAGCTCGAAGCCGCCCGGAACTTCCTCAAATCGCCCGCTCGCTAGCTCGGGCTTTCATTGCGTCGCCGGTCCGGCCAGTGCCGGGTTCGCGATCCAGCCATACTTGGTGCGTTGCGTCCGGTCTCCCGGCGAGGGGCCGGCGAGCGCGACAATCGCCGACTTGATGTCCTGCGCACTCCAGTCGGGATTGATCGCCTTGAACCGGGCCGCGAGCGCGGCGATACGGGGAACGGCGAAACTCGACCCGGAAACGAAGGTCTTCGCGCCGGTGTGGTCGAAGGTCTCGATGCCTTCGCCGGGCGTCGAGACGTCGACGGTTTCCGGTCCCCAGTTGGAGGCGAGCGGGAGGCGGCCGAAGGCATCGGTCGAGGCGACGACCAACGCGTTGTCGAGCTTGAAGCCCGACGGGTAGATCGGCTTTTCGTCCACGTTTCGCCCGTCATTGCCGGCCGAAATGATGAACAGGATATCCGGATTGGCCTCCGCCGCCTTCCGGAATCGCTCCCAGTCCTTCTTCTGGTAGCCGCCGAGCGACATGATCACGATGCGGGCCGGGCTTTCCGCAATCGCGTCGACGATCTCCGCAAAGGTTTCGAACGAGTGGGCGCGATAGCGATAGGGGATCAGGCGGGCCTGTGGCGCCTCGCGCAGAAAGATTCCGGCGACACGGGTGCCGTGATGGCGCCCGCTGCCTGGCTTCTGGCCCGGGACAAGGTCGAACGGCTTTCGGTCGTTGTCGTGAAAGTCGTAGCCAAGGCACTCGCCTTGTTCGTCCCGCGCAAGCCGGCCGGCAATTCTCTCCAGGGTGTAATTAACGCCGGAATCGATGATCGCCACCGCAATGCCGCCGGGGTCCTGGCCGGGCGGCATGTCCGGCTCCATCTGTGACGCGGGCGCGGAAACGCTGCCCAGCGCAAACAGAAAGAGAACCGGAAAGAGGACTCTCAGCAGTCTCATAGCGTGCGGCGTCGTCATCCTGGATTTGGGTCTCACGCTACGCGCGGCCACGATTGCATTCCCCCCACGGGGCCACTAACGTCGGCTGGAAACGTGCAACCGACCGATCAACAATAATCCGCCATTGTAGCGTCTGAAAAGCTGTCATGACTCATCAAAATTCCGTCTGGCCCACCGAAATACGCCTGAACCCCGAGAAGGACACATTGAATGTCACGTTCGATGACGGCCGCAAGTTCTCCTACGCCGCGGAGTTCCTGCGCGTCCTGAGCCCGAGCGCCGAGGTTCAGGGCCACAGCCCCGACCAGCGTGTCACCGTACCTGGAAAGAAACACGTGCGGGTGAAGGCCCTCGAGCCGATCGGAAACTATGCGGTCCGGGTCGTTTTCGACGACGGTCATGATACCGGTCTCTATTCGTGGGAGTATCTGCTCGAGCTCGGCGCGTCGTACGAGGACCGCTGGCAGGACTATCTGGACGAGCTTGATGAAAAAGGTCTGGAGCGGGAACCCATGGCAGGGCCGTAAAGGCATGGAATCGCGGACTTTACTATTAACAGGAGTTATACTTCCGGCGGTTACATCTTCTCCGCATTTCCGTTAATAATATGCCGCATCGTCGCACAAAGGGCGTGCGTACTGCCGCGCCCGCGTTATTGCGACGGAAAAGTCTGAATTGGTATAGGGAGGACAATATGCCATTTACCGCAAAAGGTAGAGTAGTGGCACTTGCCGGAGTACTGGCTCTGGGCGGTGCGCTCGTAACTGCTGAAGCCAAGGCTGAGACCAAATTCATCAGCATTGGTACCGGCGGCGTGACGGGCGTGTACTACCCGACCGGTGGTGCCATCTGCCGTTTGGTCAACAAGAACCGCAAGGAGCACAAGATCCGTTGCTCGGTCGAGTCAACGGGTGGATCGATCTACAACATCAACAACATTCGTGCGGGCGAGCTGGAATTCGGCGTCGCCCAGTCGGATTGGCAATATCATGCCTACAACGGCACCTCGAAGTTCAAGGACAAGGGTCCCTTCAAGGATCTGCGGGCCGTCTTCTCAGTGCATCCGGAGCCGGTGACGGTTCTGGCGCGCCGCGATTCCGGCATCAAGACCCTGACCGACGCCAAGGGCAAGCGCCTGAACATCGGCAACCCGGGTTCAGGTACCCGCGGCACGTGGGAAGTCCTCGAAGGTGCGCTTGGTTGGAAGCGCTCCGACCTCAAGCTGGCCTCTGAGCTGAAGTCGGCCGAGATGTCCCAGGCACTCTGCGACAACAAGATCGACGCCTATTTCTGGCTCGTCGGTCATCCCTCTGCGTCGACCAAGGAAGCCGTCGCCTCGTGCAACGCGCTGATCGTCGACGTGTCGGGGCCGGCCATCGACAAGCTCATTGCCGACAAGCCGTACTACCGCAAAGCCACCATTCCGGGTGGCATGTACTCCGGCAATGACAAGCCGATCAACACCTACGGCGTGGGCGCGACTTTCGTGACCAGCGCCAAGGTTCCGGACGAAGTGGTCTATGAACTCGTGAAGGCTGTCTTCTCGAACATCGACGACTTCAAGAAGCTGCATCCGGCGTTCAACAACCTTGATCCCAAGGAAATGATGAAGGATGGTCTGTCCGCCCCGCTGCATCCCGGCGCGGTCAAGGCTTACAAGGAGCTTGGCCTGATGTAGTTGCTCAGGTGACATATTCGGAGGGGCGGTTTTCGCCCCTCCGTTTTTCGTACCGGCAAGCCAGCGATTTGCCCTGTTCGGGGCTGGGAGGGGGGTTTGATGGCGAAGAAAAAGGAACAGGCGCTGAAAGAGGCGCCCGGAGCAGTGTCAGCTCCAGTCGAAGACGACGATGCCGCCGCCAGGATGGTCGCGGAAATCGATACCGGCGCACGTAATCCAGCAAATTGGCAAGGCAAACTGATAACAGGGGTCGCCCTGTTGTGGTCGCTCTTCCAGATTTACTACGCGTCGAACTTTCCTTTCCTGCTCACAGAGCTGACAGGCATAAATTTCACACTGAATTCCGATCAGGGCCGGGCCATCCATCTGGCGTTCGCCATGTTTCTCGCGGCGACGGCCTTTCCGCTGTTCAAGTCAAGTCCGCGCGACCACATCCCCTGGTATGACTGGGTCCTTGCTTTGGCGGGCGTTACCGCCTGTATGTATTTGATATTTGCCAGTGCCGGCATTGCGGAACGCGCCGGCATATCCAGCACGTCCGATATGGTGATTTCGTGCATAGGGCTGTTTGTCATTCTGACCGCCACGTACAGATCGCTCGGCCTGCCCCTGGTGGTCGTGGCATCCGTGTTCATGATGTACACGTTCTTCGGGGACCGGGATTTCATACCCGAGGTCATACAGTGGAAGGGCGCGTCCCTCGGCAAGGCACTGTGGCACTACTGGATGCAGACCGAAGGCGTGTTCGGCGTCGCGCTCGGCGTGTCGACGTCGATGGTCTTCCTGTTCGTTTTGTTCGGCTCGTTGCTCGACAAGGCGGGGGCCGGCAACTACTTCATCAAGGTCTCGTTCTCGCTGCTCGGCCATCTGCGCGGCGGTCCGGCGAAGGCCGCGGTCGTTTCCTCGGCGATGACCGGCCTGATATCCGGCTCGTCGATCGCCAACACGGTGACCACCGGCACGTTCACGATACCGCTGATGAAGCGGGTCGGCTTCCCGGCCGAGAAGGCCGGTGCGGTCGAGGTCGCGTCGTCGACGAACGGACAGCTCACACCGCCGGTTATGGGCGCAGCCGCGTTCCTGATGGTGGAATATGTGGGAATCAGTTATCTGGACGTTGTCCGCCACGCCTTTCTGCCGGCGGTCATCTCCTACATCGCGCTCGTCTATATCGTCCATCTTGAGGCCCTGAAACTCGGCCTGAAAGGCATGGAGAGGTCTGGACCGGTCAACACGCTGGCCAAGAAGCTGACCAACGCGCTCGGCGGGTTCGTCGGCGTCGTCGCGCTCGCGGCCATCATCTACTACGGCCTCGGCTGGACGAAGGACGTGTTCGGGGACGCGACGTTCTACGCGGTGACGGTCTGGTTCCTCATCGCCTATCTGTTCCTCGCCTGGTACGCGTCGAAAGTGCCGGACCTCGAGGTCGACGATCCGAACGCGCCGCTGACGACTCTGCCGGCGGTCGGAGCCACCGCGCGGACCGGCTTCTATTTCCTGCTGCCGCTGGTCGTGCTGATCTGGTGCCTGATGATCGAGCGGTTCTCGCCCGGCTTGTCGGCCTACTGGGCGACGCTTTCGATGATCCTGATCATTCTGACGCAACATTCCGTGAAAGCGTTTTTCAGAGGTCAGGGCGACCGGCTCATGGCGGGCGTCAAGCACGGTTTCGACCAGATGATTGACGGCTTCATCGCCGGCGCGCGAAACATGATCGGCATCGCCGTGGCCACGGGTACGGCGGGTATCATCGTCGGGACGATCTCGCTGACGGGCGCCCATCAGGTGATGGGTGAATTCGTTGAGTTCATTTCCGGCGGCCACCTGATGCTGATGCTGTTCTTCGTCGCGGTCCTGAGCCTGATTCTCGGCATGGGGTTGCCGACGACGGCGAACTACATCGTCGTGTCGTCGCTGATGGCGCCGGTCATTGTCTCGGTTGGCGCACAATCGGGCCTGATTGTGCCACTCATCGCCGTGCACATGTTCGTCTTCTATTTCGGCATTCTTGCCGACGATACGCCGCCTGTCGGCCTTGCGGCCTTTGCCGCGGCAGCCATATCGCGCGGCGATCCGATCAGGACGGGCATCCAGGGCTTCATGTATGACATCCGGACGGCGATCCTGCCGTTCCTTTTCATTTTCAACACGGAGTTGCTGCTGATCGATGTAACCCTGATGCAGGCGGTGTTCATTTTCATTGTCGCGGTGACTGCAATGCTCTTATTCGCGGCGGCGACGCAGCAGTACTTCATCGTGCGCAATCGCGTGTGGGAGAGCCTCGCATTGCTGCTTATCGCATTTACCCTCTTCCGGCCGGGCTTCTGGCTTGATCAGGTGCATGCGCCGTTCAACAATGCGCCGCCCGCGGACATTGTGAAAATCGCCGGTGAGTCGCCTCCGGACGGCAGCTTGCGTGTGGTCGTTTCCGGGGAGAACATTTCCGGCAAGATCGTCACAAAAACGGTTGAACTGCCTCTGGGAGCAGCGGGAGACGGGGCCGAGCGGTTGAGGACCGTGGCAGGCCTCGAAGTCCGCGACGAGGACGGCAAGACGCTGGTTGACAATGTGGAGTTCGGCGGTTTTGCGCAACAGCAGAAGATCGACCTGGATTGGGAAATCCTTGAGGTGAAGGTGCCGGCCGACCGGATGCCAAAGGAGCTTTTCTACATCCCGGCGCTTCTGCTGCTCGGCCTGATTATCTTCATGCAGCGGGGCCGGCAGCGTAAGGAACAGGCCGCGTAGGGCCGGATTTTGCGAATGAAATCAGCGGCCTCGCGTCAGGTCATGGCGCGGGGCCGCTCCCTTACCAGCCCCGCGTGCCCGGTGCGCCCTTGAACGGTCCGGTGATGTCGGGCGTGATCCATCCACCATAGAAGCCGCCCTGCTGCGGATCGATTTTGTGTTCGCCAAGCGTGCAATCGAGCTCGGTTGGATAGAACGCGAAATACCCGCGCAATTGCGCGCACTCACCGGAGTCTCTTGCCGGATCGGGATACGACCACGCGGCGTTGTCGACGCGAACGCCGTCGACCACGACATGCCAATAGGTGGCCTCTCCCTTCCATTCGCAAAAGGTGCGGCGATCGCCTTCAAGAAGACACGAGAGGTCGACGTCCTCGGGCGGGAAGTAGTAGGTCGGCGGCGAGGCCGTCTCCATGACTTTCAGAGGCCGGTCACTGGCGGCGACAACGCGCCCGTTGAGACGGACTTCCGCCGGCTTGCCGATGCGCGCAACCCGTGGCGGGCGCGGATAATCCCACACGGATTCCTGGCCGGGGCCAGGTCTGACGATTTCCTCACGAGACGGGCGTTGTCGCATCTTGTTCCGGTAGTATGCCTTTTCAAGCTCATCCATTTCAGCGGTTCGTCTCGCCAACGACACCTCAGCTTCAGTGCAACGCGGACGTGACCTCATCCAGACTACGTGCCAGCTTGTCGGTCAGTTCATCCAGTTCGCTCTCCGATATGATGAACGGTGGAGCCAGCAGAACGTGGTCGCCGCGCTCGCCATCCGCGCTTGTCGCGTTGGGATAGCAGATCAGACCATTCTCGAATGCGGCTTCCTTGACGCGGCCCGCGATGTTCAGTTCCGGCGCAAACGGCTCCTTGGATTCGCGGTCCAGCACCAGTTCAATGCCGATAAACAGTCCGCGTCCGCGAATGTCGCCCACATGTGCGTGCTGACCCAGCTTGTCGTGGAGCTGCTTCATCGCCGTTTCCCCTCTGACGCGCACCTGCGGCAGGAGATCCTCGTCCTCGATCACCTTCTGAACGGCCAGGGCCGCCGCGCAGGCGGTCGGGTGCGCCATATAGGTGTGGGTGTGTTTGAGCGTGCCGCTGCCGCCGACGATGGCATCGGCGTATTGCGAGGCGACAAGCGTCGCGCCAATCGGTTGGTAGCCGGCACCCAGACCCTTGGCGACCGCCACCATGTCCGGTTCGACCCCGTCCTGTTCGCACGCGAAAAGCGTGCCCGTGCGTCCCATGCCGCACATCACCTCGTCGAGGATCAGCATCACGCCGTGCTCATCGCAGATGCGGCGGATCTCCCGGAAGTAACCAGGCGGCGGGGGCACCACGCCGACGCTCGATCCGGAGACGGTCTCGGCCACGAAAGCCGCTACCTTCTCGGCGCCAATCCGAACGATTTCGTCTTCCAGCTCCTGCGCCGCCCGTACGCCGTATTCTTCCGCGCTCTCGTCCGGCTTCTGGTGGCGATAGGCATATGCGGGTGAGATATGGCTCGTGTTTTTCGTCAGCATGGCAATGAAGGGCTCGCGACGCTGTGCATGATAGCCGACGCTCATCGCCCCGAGCGTCGCGCCGTGATAGGACTGTCGGCGGGCAATGAAGTGTGTGCGTTTGTCTTCCCCACGTTCGACGTGGACCTGCCGGGCGATCTTGAGCGCGGCTTCCATCGCTTCCGACCCGCCGGCGACGAAGGCCACCCGGCCGTATTTTCCCGGTGCGCGTTGGCACAAGAATTCCGCAAGCTCTTCGGCCGGCGCATTGGTGAAAAAGCTCGTATGGGCGAACGCGACCTTGTCGACCTGGTCTTTGATGGCCTGAACCACGCGCGGATGCCCGTGCCCGAGGCACGATACGGCCGCCCCGCCGGAGCCGTCGAGGTAGCGGTTCCCGTCCGCGTCGAACAGGTAGACGCCTTCGCCGCGCGTGACGGTTGGCATCGGCTTTTTGGTCTGGCGATGCAGGATGTGTGAGGTCATGGGGGTGCACTCTTTCAACGGATCGGCCAATTCACGTCCGGGCCGAAAATTGTTTGGACCTAGGAACAGGCCCGGTCAATCAATATGTCCGAAATCACCTGCGCCGCCGCCGCGACGTGTTCCGGCTCCGCGCGCTCGGCCTCATTGTGGCTGATGCCCTTCCAGCACGGGATGAACAACATGCCTGCCGGGCAGATGCGCGCTATATGGCGCGCGTCGTGACCGGCATAGGAGTACATGCGTTCATGGCCGTAGCCGTGCCGCTCCGCCGCGGTCTCGATGCCGGCGATCACATCCTCCGGGAATTCCATCGGATCAACGGAAAACGTGTCAACGATCTTCATCTCACAGGGACCGGCATGGGCCTTGCAGATCTCGGGCACCTCTTTGGCGAGCCGATCCAGTGTCGCCTTGTCGTGGTAACGCACATCGACGTAGAAATTCACCTGTCCAGGAACGACCGAAACGCCACCGGGGAGCACGTCGAAACACCCGATCGTGTAACGCATTTCGTCCTGCTCATCCCAAAGGACGTCGCGCAGCGCATGGGTCATGTCCGTTGCGGCGACAAACGCATCCTTGCGCCTGGCCCGCGGCGTTGTTCCCGAATGCGCGTCCTCGCCGATCACCTCGATCGCGAACCGTCGGTAGCCCTGCATCCCCGTGACGGATCCGATGGTGTTGCCGCTCTCTTCGAGCCTAACACCTTGTTCGATATGCGACTCGATGAAGAAGGCGACCCGCGCGCCGAGCTCTCGTTTCGCAGCCTGCGGCAGGGCTTTCGCCAGCTCCGCAACGCATGCGCCCATGGTGATCTGCTGCTCATCCTGCCGGGAGAGCATGTCGTCGAGCGTGGTGAAGCCAACATAAGCGGCTGATCCCATGCAGGCCGGCGTGAAACGCGCGCCTTCCTCATTGTTCCAGATGGCGACCTCGAGCGGGTAGCGGGTCTCAATGCCCGCCTCGTCTATTGTCTCCAGCGCTTCGAATGCGGTGAGAACGCCGGTTATGCCGTCGAAACGCCCCGCATAGCGCTGGGTATCGGTGTGGGAACCGCTGGAAACCGGCGGCAGGGACGGATCGCTGCCTTCACGCCGGAGGAACATGTTGCCCATGGGATCAAGCGCGACGGAGAAGTTCCGCGCCTCTGCCCACTGCACCAGCAGGACGTGCGCTTCGATGTCCTCCGGCGACAAGGCCAGGCGGTGCACGCCCCCGCCCGGTGTGCCGCCGATCCTGGCCATATCCATGTGGCGCTGCCACAACCGCTCAGCATTCACTGTAGGATAAGTCGTCGGGGACATGAGGGCGCTCAGGCGTCTGCAAAGAACCGGTCGTCCGATCCTGCAATCTTGGAGTCGGGGTTGCCGACGACATTTGCATCTTTTCCCGCATAGTCAAGAGCCGTCAGCACCGTGCGAATCGTGCTCAGCCGGGCCCGGCGCTTGTCGTTGGCGCGGATGACGGTCCAGGGCGCCGCGTCCGTGTGCGAGCGCTTGAACATGGCGTCGCGGGCAGCCGTGTAGTCGTCCCATTTGGGAATCGACGCATAGTCGATAGATGAGAGCTTCCACGATTTGAGCGGGTCATGCTTGCGGGCGTGAAAGCGTCTCCACTGCATGGCCCGGCCTACGGTCAGCCAGAACTTGAACAAGCTGATCCCGTCCCGGACGAGCGCGGACTCAAACTCCGGCACTTCTTCGAGAAATTTCTCGCTCTGCTCCGGCGTGCAGAACCCCATAACCGGCTCCACACCCGCGCGGTTGTACCAGGACCGGTCGAACAGGGCCATGTCGCCGGCGGTCGGCAGGTGCGCGACGTAGCGCTGGAAGTACCATTGACCACGCTCCGCCTCGGTCGGTTTGGTCAATGCCACGACGCGCGCGTGGCGCGGGTTGAGGTGTTGCATGAAGCGCTTGATGTTTCCGCCCTTGCCGGCGGCGTCGCGCCCCTCGAACACGATCACGATGCGCTCACCGGTCTCCTGCGCCCAGCTTTGAAGCTTCAGAAGCTCGATCTGGAGCAGGCGCAATTCACCGTCATAGGCCTTGCGCGGCATGCGGTCCGCATAGGGGTAGCCGCCGCTCGCAAACGCCGCATCCTCGATCACGGCAGGAACAACGGGGTCGTCGAGATCAAGTGAATCGTAGTCGATGGTGGGCTTTGACGTTACAGACGTGTCACTCACAATACGCGCTCCCCGGTCGGACCGGCAATCTTATGCCGAAGCACGCATATAAGAACAGTCCGTGGCGACAGCGGAAAAGAAAATGGCGCCCCGGTAATGGACCGGATGCGCCAGTTTCGCGTCTTCCCAGTTCGCCCCCGGGTCGATGATATGGGTTCAGCCGCGCGATGCCTTGCGGCGCGATTGCGCGGGTTGATAGGCAATGCGCGAGTGATATTCGCAATAGGGAGTACCGACATCGCAACTGCGTCCGCAGAAATGGAAGTCCTCGTCGCCCGGGTCGCCGATCGGCCACCGGCATTTCGATTCATCGAGCGTGAGAATGCTGGCACGCTCATCGACCGGTATCACAAGCTCCTGGATCGTGGCCGGCATGACTTCGACGTGTTCCTCCACGTCGTGTTCATAGGCGGGCTTGAGCGCGAGGTTCCCGTGGCTGCGTAATTGCGGTCTGACGGCCCGGTTTTGCGCATGCGTCGCCCTGCGTCGCGTACGCGGCGCTTTCGCCCGCGATGTGGTCGTACGGCCGGACAGTCCAAGGCGATGCACCTTGCCGATAACCGCGTTGCGCGTGACACCACCAAGCCGGTTGGCGATCTGGCTGGCGCTAAGTCCTTCTGCCCAAAGTTTTTTTAGTATTTCGACGCGCTCGTCAGTCCACGCCATGGGGCCATGCCTCCTTCTTAGTAGTTGCCTGTTATCGGACTCAGACTCCTTCCGCTGCCGCGAAAGGGCGGCCCGGCTTCAACGCCAACTCTTACGTGAGGTCACCGCCGACCGGTGAGCGATCCCGTAGATCGCGTGGCCGACGAAACGTAAAGGTACACCATCGGGAAAAAGTCCGGCAAGCGCCCGCCCGTCCTGGGCCCGGCTTTTCCACCGATTGTTTGAATTCTGCCACGACTTTCCCCAGAAAAGAAGGCACTGGTGGACGAATTCTGCATAAAGTCCGGCGGGTGTGGCCGAATTGACAGGGCGCGGCGTTGGCTTAGTATCGCCGTGTAGCGATGCCGCCACCGCTCTGGCGGCTTTTTTGGTTCCGCAAACGTAAAGTGACTGTCATGAGCGCTGTTATCCCCACCTATGCGCGCGCCGATCTGGCCTTTGTAAAGGGCGAGGGCGTGTTTCTTGAGACCGCCGAAGGCGAGAAATACCTGGATTTCGGCGCCGGCGTCGCCGTCGTGTCCCTGGGACATTGCCATCCTGCGCTTGTCGAAGCCCTGTCCGATCAGGCACACAAGCTCTGGCACACCTCGAACCTGTATCACATCCCGGGGCAGGAGCGGCTCGCGGACCGTCTCGCTGCCGTGACCTTCGCGGACCAGGCGTTCTTCGCCAATTCCGGCGCCGAGGCAATGGAATGCGCCATCAAGATGGCGCGGAAGTATCACTCCGCGCACGGCAACGACAAACGCTACCGGATCATCACGTTCGAAGGGGCCTTCCACGGACGAACCCTGGCGACCATTGCCGCCGGCGGCCAGGCCAAGCATCTGGAGGGTTTCGGTCCGCAGGTTGAGGGCTTCGACCAGGTTCCGCTCAACGATCTCGACGCCGTGCGGGCGGCCATAACCGACGAAACCGCCGCTATCGCCATCGAGCCCTTGCTCGGTGAAGGTGGCATATTGACCGTGCCGTGGAAATTCTTCCGCGACTTGCGGGATCTGGCGGATGAACACGGATTGCTGCTCATTTTCGACGAGGTTCAGTGTGGCATCGGCCGAACCGGCAAGCTGTTTGCGCACGAATGGGCCGGAACCACGCCGGATATCATGGCGATCGCCAAGGGCATCGGCGGCGGGTTTCCCATGGGCGCATGCCTCGCGACCAAAGAGGCCGCGGTCGGCCTGACCGCCGGAACGCACGGCTCCACTTTTGGAGGCAATCCGCTGGCCATGGCTGTCGGCAATGCCGTGCTCGACGTGGTGCTCGCGCCCGGGTTCCTCGATCATGTCCGGGACATGGGCACGCGGCTCAAGCAGAAGCTTGCCGGCATCTGCGACGGCCATCCCGATGTCATCGAGACGATCCGCGGCGAGGGCCTCATGCTCGGCGTGAAGTGCAAGGTGCCCGGCCAGAAGCTGATCGATGCCTTGTTTGAGGAGCGGCTGCTGACGGTGCCTGCGGGCGACAATGTCGTTCGCATGCTCCCGCCACTGACGGTGGAACCCGATCACATCGATATGGCATGCGAACGGCTCGAGACGGCGTGTGAAAAGGTTGCCGCGGCCGCAACAGAGCAGGCGGGAGCCTGAGGGAAATGGCGGTCCGGCATTTCCTGGATATCGACGCGCTCGATACGCAGACGCTGCAGCAGCTTGTTGCCAATGCGCGCGCGCTCAAGCAGCAACGCGGCAATTCGGACCCGGTGGAATTGCCGCCGACGTCGGTTCTGGCGCTGATGTTCGACAAGCCGTCGACCCGCACGCGCGTTTCGTTCGATGTTGCGATGCGCCAGCTCGGCGGTCAGACGCTTGTACTCAACAGCGGAGAAACCCAGCTTGGGCGCGGCGAGACCGTGGCCGATACCGCACGGGTCCTGTCGCGTTACGTGGACGGGATCATGGTGCGGACCGATGCGCATTCCAAAGTGACGGAACTGGCCGAGTTCGCGAGTGTTCCGGTGATCAACGGGCTGACGGACTGGTCGCATCCCTGTCAGATCATGGCGGATGTCATGACCTTCGAGGAGGCGCGCGGCTCCATTGCCGGGCAGAAGGTGGCGTGGATCGGAGATGCCAACAACGTTGCCAACTCGTGGATGCACGCCGCTGTCCGGTTTGGCTTTTCTCTGCATATTGCCTGTCCGCGCGAACTTGCGCCGGACCCCGGACTTCTCGACTGGGTACAGAAGGAGGGGGGTAAGGTCGACGTTACGCAGTCGCCCGCGGAGGCCGCCGAGGGCGCACACGCGATCGTCACCGACGTGTGGGTCTCCATGGGCGACAAGGATGCGGTGAAGCGCAAGGAGTTGCTGACACCGTTTCAGGTGGATGGGAACCTGATGGCGCTCGCCGACAAGGATGCGATTTTCATGCATTGCCTGCCGGCGCACAGGGGCGATGAAGTGACCGCGGAGGTGATCGACGGACCGCAGTCCGTGGTGTTCGACGAAGCGGAGAACCGGCTCCATGCACAAAAGGCGATTCTCGCCTGGTGCTTCGGAGTGATGTGATTGAACATGGAAGCAGCACAAACGCGACCGCCTGCCGATTCCGCCGCCGCGGATGATCTGGTGTTGCCGTTTCAGGCGGACCGGGCGGGTGTGAGCGGCCGCCTGGTGCGGCTTGGCCCGGCGGTCGACGAGATCCTGCGCGGGCACGATTATCCGGAGCCCGTCTGCAAGCTACTCGGCGAAGCCGTGGCCCTGACCGCCATGCTTGGCGCGTCCCTCAAATTCGACGGAAAGTTCACGTTCCAGACCAAGACGGACGGCCCGGTCAATATGCTTGTCGTTGACTACGGGTCGTCGGGGACCTTGCGCGGCTACGCGGGCTTCGACGCGGAAGCGGTTGCCGCGCTGGAGGCCAAGGGCGAGGCCGAGCCCGGAGATCTGCTCGGCTCGGGACATCTGGCCATGACCATCGAGCGCGGTCCGGGCATGGACAATTATCAGGGTGTCGTGGCGCTTGAAGGCGGCAATCTGAACGAGGCGGCCGACGCTTATTTCCGCCAATCGGAGCAGTTGCCGACATTCATCCGTGTTGCCGTCGCACGCCATTACAGCGCGAACGTATCGGGCGGGGGAGCGAAACAGGATCACTGGAGCTGGCGCGCCGGAGGCCTGATGGTTCAGCATCTGACCCGCGAGGGCGGCCATGGCGTTCCGGAAAAGGTCTCGGATGAGGACGGCTGGAACCGCGCCGTGATACTCGCGGAGACGGTCCAGGATCAGGAACTGGTCGACCCGCTTCTGGCCCCGGAACGGTTGATCTACCGTCTGTTCCACGATGAGCACGTGCGCGTTTTCGAGTCGCGATCTCTCGCTTTTCAGTGCGGCTGTTCTGCCGACCGTGTGAAGTCCATGCTGAACAATTTCAGCGCCGCCGAGCGTGACGAAATGGCCGAGGATGGCCGTATTCGCGTGACCTGCCAGTTCTGCAATGCGACATACGAGTTCGATCCCGCCGACTTTGAACAGGCGCCTGGAACATCGAACTAGACGCCCAGTTTTCCTTAGAAATCTTGATGTTACTGGCTCTTTTTGCCGTGAACGCGGTACCGGTTCGGCAGTACTGACAAGTGCACTGGACGACGCGTTGTTCTTTTGAACTGGACGAAAGGCCACAATTTGGTGTTAGACTAAAGTCGTGGACGGCCTTGTAACTTGCGGCTTCTGCAAAGTGCAGAACGATGTTTGGTCCATTCAGATACGCGTTTGAAGTTGTCATAAGGAAAGGTGATCTCGCGATCACCGACACGCGCGGCGAAGTGCACCGGTTCGGCGACGGAACCGGAGAGCGCAGTGCGGTCCGCGTTACCGACCGCTGGACGGAAATCAAGATTGCGGTCGATCCTTGGCTCGCCATCTGCGAAGCCTATATGGATGGGCGGCTGGTCGTTGAAGAGGGCGGGCTCTACCGGTTCATCGCGATATTGCTCAGCAATGCGGAGGAAGCGCCGCTGCCGCCGTGGACGTGGGCGTTCAATATTCCCCGCTGGCTGATACGCCGTATCGATCAGTTCAATCCGATCGCGCGCGCCCGGCGCAACGCCGCCGCGCACTACGACATTGAACCTGAGATTTACCGCATGTTTCTTGACACCGATCAGCAATACTCGTGCGCCTATTTCGAGACACCGGAGACGGACCTCGACACGGCGCAACTTGTCAAGAAGCGCCATTTGGCGGCAAAGCTTTTGATCCAGCCCCGGGACAAGGTACTCGACATCGGCTGCGGTTGGGGCGGATTGGGAATCTACCTCGCGCGGGTGTCCGGTGCCGATGTCACCGGCATCACGCTCAGCCGCGAACAGCTCAAGGTCGCGCGTGCCCGGGCTCAAGAGGGTCCCCGGCCCGATCGCGCTACCTTCAGGCTCGAGGACTATCGTGAGACAAAGGGTCAGTTCGACAAGATCGTCTCGGTCGGCATGTTCGAGCATGTGGGCGTTCATCACTACCGCACGTTCTTCCGCCGCCTCAGTGATCTCCTGAAGTCGGACGGCGTGGCAATGCTCCACACCATTGGCCGGGCACCGGGCCCGGCGCCGACCAACCCGTTCATCAAGCGTTACATCTTTCCAGGAGGTTCTCTGCCAGCGTTGAGCGAGATCATGCCGCATATCGAGTCTTCCGGCCTCGTGGTCTGCGATATCGAGGTGTTGCGCCTGCACTATGCGGAAACACTCAGGCACTGGCGTGCGCGGTTCCGCGATCACTGGGACGAGGCGACCCGCCTCAAGGGCGAACGGTTCTGCCGCATGTGGGAGTTCTACCTTGCCGGATCGGAGGCCTCGTTCCGGTATCAGGGGCTTGTCGTCTTCCAGATCCAGCTTGCGCACCAGCAGGATGCCGTCCCTCTGACGCGCGACTATGTCGGCGACGAAGAGAAGCGGCTGGCGCAATGCGAGCGGTTCGGGGGCGGGAAGCGGGAACCGGAAGTGCCCGCGGAACGCAAGAAAGCGGCGCGCCGGCGCTAGCCTTTCAGGACTTCGGTGTTGATGACGTTGATCGGCTTGCCGGACTCATAGGCGAGGATCTGGTCGAAGATTTCGCTGAACTGTAACTCCCATTCATCCTCGGTCACGTAACCGATATGAGGCGTACAGATGACGTTGGGCATGGAGAACAACGGATAGCTCGTATCGCGTACGGGCTCGTGCTCGTACACGTCGACGGCCGCCATGCCGGGCCGGCCGACACGCAGCGCCTCGACCAGGGCGCCCTCTTCGACAAGCGGAGCCCGGCTTGTATTCACCAGTACCGAGTCAGGCTTCATCTGCGCCAGATCATCAGCCGTGACGATCCCCCGCGTGGAATCGTACAGGCGCAGATGCAGGGAAATGATGTCGCATCCGGAAAAAAACGCCTGCTTGCTCTCAGCGACGGTCTCGCCGTCCTGACGCGCGCGCTCGCGCGAGGCCTCGCTCGCCCAGATCACGACGTTCATGCCAAACGCCTTGCCATAGTCCGCGACCGCCTTGCCGATGCGGCCATACCCGAAGATGCCGAGGGTGCGTCCGCGCAGGGTCCGGCCCACACCCATCTGCCAGTTTCCGACCTTAATCGACTCCATTTGCTGCGGGATCTGGCGCATGGCCGCAAGGATCAGCCCCCAGGTCAGCTCCGCCGTCGCATAGGACGGTGAGCCCGGGTGTTGGCTTGAGGACAGGATCACGCCGTGGCGGGTGCACGCCTCAACGTCGATATGGGGATAGACGCTGCGCTGGCTGATCAGTTTGAGATTCGGCAGGCGCTCGATCAAAGGTGCCTGGATCTTTGTCCGCTCGCGGATCAGAACCAGCGCCTCGGTGTCCGCCAGGCGGTCCGCCAGCACATCGTCATCCTGAACGTGATCGTTCCAGACCGTGACGTCGTGGCCGTTCAGCTTTTCAAAGCATTTGAGGTTGCGGATGGTGTCGAAATAGTCATCGAGAATGGCGATTTTCACGCACGGCCTCACTGTGTTTCTGCATGATCGGCGAGCCTGTCGAGAAAGGCGCTGCACTTCTCGAGCTCGCTTTCCTCGATGAATTCATCGGCCGCGTGCGCCTGTGCGATGTTCCCGGGGCCGATCACCACGGATGGAAATCCGGCGCGCTCGAACAGGCCGCCTTCCGTTCCGTAGGATACGGCAAAGCGCTCGTTTTGCCCGGCAAGATTGAGGGCAAGCGAAACAGCCTCGGAGCCCTCGGGCGCGTTGAGCGAGGGAACATCACTCGTGCGTACCGTGACGATGGATGCGCCATCGTAGGTCTTTTTCAGGAGCGGCAACACCTGCTCCTGGGCGAATCTCTCGAACCGATCGATGATCTCCGCCGGTTCCGTTGCCGGCACGGTACGGAACATCCAGGTGAATCTGCACTCGCGTGCGGTGATATTTCGGGCTGTCCCGCCGTCGATGACGGTGACGGCGACATTTGTGTAGGGGGGATCGAAGCGCGGGCCGTCGGCGCGGGCCTGCATCTCCAGATCGATGCGTGTCAGCTCGGAGATCAGCTCGCCGGCGGCCATGATCGCGTTGGCGCCGAGATGCGGCTTGCTCGAATGGGACTCCCGTCCGGTGACGACGGTTTCGAAGGCGTGCACGCTCTTGTGCGCGTCAACGACCCGCATGGATGTCGGCTCGCCCACGAACACGGCGCGCGGGGCGGGAAGCTGCGTCCCAAGTTCCGAGATCATCGGCCGCACGCCCTTGCATCCGACCTCCTCGTCATACGACAGCAACAGGTGAATGGGCGTCTTGAGGTCGCGCGCCTTGAAAGCCGGAACGTGGGCGAGGATGCACGCGACGAAACCTTTCATGTCGCATGTTCCACGGCCGAACAGGCGGCTGCCGCGTTTGGTCAGCGTGAAGGGGTCCGACGTCCAGTCCTGGCCCTCCACGGGAACGACGTCGGTGTGACCGGACAGGCCGAAGCCCGGCACGTCCTTCGGCCCGATGACGGCGTGCAGACTCGATTTCTGGCCATCTTCCGTCGGCACCCGTTGCGACGCCACGTTGTGCGACGAGAGATACGCCTCGACGAACTCGATGAGCGGAATGTTCGTCTTGGCGCTCGTGGTATCGAACGCCACCAGTTTTTCGAGCATTTCTGCTGCGGTCAGGACTTGGGCGGCCACCAAAACTCTCCGGTTCACATGCAGGGGCAGAAAATGGCCGGGTTGCCGTGGTTGCGCAAGGGGAGAGGTGAACCAATTCTTCGCCGAGGCCGTATTTTTTCTGCGTAACGCAGCGGAAACCGGTCGATTTTTACCCTCGCGCGGATATTTGAAAGCGCGCGCCGGAATCAGCTCGAAATTCGCGTATAATGGAGAGTCAACGCTCGAACGAGCAATGTTGCAAGATCTGGGAACATGGCACCTGCTCGAAAGCAAAACTCGCGCGTACGTCGCCAAACAGCATCGGATGCGCCCGCGTCGGCAGAGCCGGCGCGGGAACGGTCGCGCGCCCGCCGGGTGCTGATCCAGTCAGCGAAGGTGCTCGCCCCGATCTGCGTCATCGCGGCCGGCGTCATATCGTTCGTCGGGTTGGAGGCCACCAAACCGAGCGTGCCGCAGCGGCCATTGCAGGAGAAGATCTGGCCCGTCAAAACGATCGCGGCGGATGTCGGGTCTTATCAGCCCTACCTCAAACTGTACGGTCGGACCGTGGCCGGGCGCCGGGTCGAGTTGCGCGCGCTGGTCGCGGGTGAAGTGCTCGAGACCGGCCCGCAGATGCGTGAGGGTGCCGTCGTCAGTCAGGGCGCGGTCCTGCTTCGCCTTGATCCGTTCGAATATGAGGGCGCGCTCGACGAGGCCGAAGCGAAGCTCGCCGAGGCGAAGGCCAAGGTCCGTGAAATCGAAGCCGGGATCGCGAATGAGCGCGACGCCCTCGACCATGCCCGGACCCAGCTCGAAATTGCCCAACGCGATCTGGAGCGCGCCGTCCCGCTTGCGCAGCGCGGGACGGTGTCGGAAAAGACCGCGGATGATCGCCGCTTGATCGTCTCCGAGCGCGAGCAGGGGCTGGAACAGCGCATCAATAACCTCGAGATCCAGCAGGCGAAGGCGGCGCAACAGCGCGCTGTGATCAAGCAGCTCGAATGGAAGGTGAGGCAGGCCAACCGCAATCTCGAAGACACCGTGCTTGAAGCCCCGTTCGATGCCTATGTGACGAACGTGACCGCGGAAAAGGGGCGGATTGTCGGCGCCAACGACCAGGTGGCGACCCTGATCGACAAGAACTGGGTCGATGTCCGCTTCACGCTCTCCGACCGTCAGTACGGCCGGATCGTCTCCAGCGAAAAGACGCTGATCGGCAGGCCAGTGGAGGTGCTCTGGCATGTCGGCGATACGCCGATCACGTACCCGGCGCACATTGAGCGCGTCGGTGCGGAAATCGCTGCCGAGAAAGGCGGCGTCGAAATCTATGCACGGCTCGACGATCCCAATCAGCCGACGGCGATCCGTCCCGGCGCGTTCGTCGAGGTGCGCATGCCGGATCGCGCATATGAGCGGGTGTCGCGGCTTCCGCCGACCGCGCTCTATGGAAATGAGCGCGTCTTCGTCATCGCCGATGGCCGTCTGAAATCCCGTGATGTCGAACTCGTCGGCGCAGCCAAGGACCAGATCCTTGTGCGTGGTCAGATCGACCCGGGCGAGAAAGTGATCATCACACGCCTGTCGGGTGCGAAGGACGGGCTGCGCGTCGAGGAGCGTTGATCCCTTGGAAACGGAGAGAACGTCGGCGCATGGGCTGATCCGGCTCTTCGTGCACCACCCAACGGCATCGAACCTGCTGATGGCGGCGATGATCGCCATTGGCTTCTTCGCCCTCACGAAGCTGAACACCCAGTTCTTTCCGACAATCGAGATACCGCAGATCACGGTTTCGATCGCATGGCCCGGCGCGAGCGCCGAGGACGTGGAGGAGAACATCCTCGACGCGGTCGAGCCCGAGCTCAGGTTTCTCGATGATATCGACGAGGTGCGCTCGGTTGCGCGCGAAGGCGCCGGTACAATCACGCTCGAATTCAAGGCCGGCACGGAGATGCAAAAGGCGCAATCCGACGTGCAGCAGGCGGTGGACGGCGTCACGACGCTGCCGGAGGATTCCGAAGAGCCCGTTATCACACGGATCACGTTCTTCGAGCCGGTCGCCAAGATCGCTGTCTCCGGTCCCTACTCCGAAAAGGAGTTGAAGTACTACGCCAAGGAGATCCGTGACGGTCTGCTTGATGCGGGTATCGACAAGGTGACGCTCAGCGGCGCGCGCGACGAGGAAATCTGGGTGAAAGTCCGCGAACGCGAGTTGCGCCGGCTGGAACTCTCACTCGGCGATATCGCCACGCGCATTCGCGAGGAAACGCAAGACCTGCCGTCCGGAATTCTCGAAGGCGACGTCGAAATGCAATTGCGGTCCCGCGCCGACCGCAAGACACCGGAGACGATCTCGGAGATCGAGGTCAGATCGGGGCTTACGGGTGAGAAGATCCGTCTCGACGAGATTGCCAGCATTTCGACTGAGTTCGAGCGCGACCAGACGATCGGACAGCAGAGCACCGGTCAGGCGATCGAGTTGAACGTGCAGCGCGCCCTGGCTGCCGACACGCTGCAGACCATGAACGTTCTCACGACCTACATGGACGAGGTGCGGGCGGAACTGCCGAAGGACCTTGAGGTCTCGGTCTACGACGTGCGCGGCCGGTTCGTGCAGCAACGGTTGGGTATCCTGGTCAAGAACGGACTTCAGGGGCTCGCGCTGGTCCTCATCATCCTTTTCATTTTTCTTGATGCCCGGGTGGCATTCTGGGTCGCCGCGGGCATTCCTGTGGCGCTGATGGCGACGCTGGCGGTGATGTATGCGAGCGGCCAGACAATCAACATGGTCTCCATGTTCGCGCTCATCATGATGCTCGGCATCATCGTCGACGACGCCATTGTCGTCGGCGAACACACCGCCACGCGGCAGGCGATGGGCGACAGCCGCATCGAGGCCGCCGAGCGGGGCGCGACCCGGATGCTGTTGCCCGTGGTTGCGGCGACTCTGACGACACAGGCAGCCTTCTTCCCGATCTTCCTCATTCGTGACCAGATCGGCGACATCATGTCGGCGATTCCACTCGTGGTTTTCGCCGTCCTGGTTGCCAGCCTGATCGAGTGCTTCCTCATTCTGCCCGGCCATCTCAGACACGGCTTCGGCAAGATAGACCGCGGCGGGAACCGGTTCCGCAAGGCGTTTGACGCCACGTTGAACCGATTCCGCGACGGTGCCTTCCGCCGCATCGTCACGACGTCGTACAATTGGCGCTACACGACCCTCGCCTTCATGGTCGCCATGCTGATCTTGAGCATTGGACTGATCGCCGGCGGACGGGTGAAGTTTCACTTCTTCCCGTCACCGGAGTCGGAGAACGTCACCGCATCAATCGTGTTCGGCGCCGGCACGCCGCGCGGCGAGCAGCGCGATGCACTCAACAGCATCGAGCAGGCCCTCTACACCGCGGAAGACAGGCTCGGCGGCGAGAAGGAGCCGCTGGTGGTGAACGCGTTCACCACGCTTGGGGTCAGCGGGCGGTCGCGCGGCGAAAATCTCGCCAAGCTCGAAGTGCAACTCACGCCAAGCGAGGAGCGCACCCTGCCGACGCGCGAGATAGTCAGCGCATGGCGCGAGCTGCTGCCGAACATTCCCGGCGTGGAGAAGGTCGTCATAACCGAGCGGCGCGGCGGACCTCCCGGCCGCGACATCGATGTTCGCTTGCAGGACGCGCCCGTCGCCGATCTGAAAGCGGCGGCGCTCGATTTGCGAAACGAGCTTTCGGGGTTTCCCGGTGTCACGGCGGTAAACGACGACCTTCCTTACGGCCGTCAGGAGCTTATCCTGGAGGTCACACCGCGCGGTTCGGCGCTCGGCTTCACGTCGGAGAATGTCGGTGTCCAGGTGCGCAATGCGTTTGAAGGCGCAGTCGCCACGCGGTTTGCACGCGGCGACGAGGAGATCACCGTTCGCGTGAAACGGCTTCAGGAAGTCGCCGGGCCCTACGCGCTGCAACAACTCTACCTGCGTAGTCCCGAAGGCGACCGTGTGCCGTTGAGCGAAGTGGTGGAGATCCGGGAAAAGTCGGGCTTTTCGGTGATCCAGCGCGTCGATGGGCGACGCACCGTCGCCGTGACGGGTACGATTGACGGAGACGTCACCTCGGTTACCGATGTCGTGGCCAAACTCGACGAGAGCGTTCTCCCGGCGCTCGCCAAGAAGTACAAGCTGCGCTACGAGTTCAAGGGACGTGCCGAGGAGCAGTCGAAGTCGTTTGCCGACCTGCGCCTTGGCGCGATGCTGTCGCTGATCATCATCTACATCATCCTCGCCTGGGTTTTCGGCAGCTATGCCAAGCCCTTCGCGGTCATGGCGATCATACCGTTCGGCGTGGTCGGCGCGATCCTGGGGCATATGGCGATGGGCTATCCGCTGACGATCATCTCGATGATCGGTCTGCTCGGCCTGTCCGGAATCCTCGTGAATGACTCCATCATACTCGTGACCCAGGTTGTGCGCCGTCTGAAGGACGGCAATACGCTCGAGGAAGCATCGGTCGGCGCATCACAGGATCGCCTCAGGGCGGTGCTTTTGACCTCGCTGACGACGATCGGCGGCCTCACGCCGCTGCTGTTCGAAACCAGCCGCCAGGCCCAGTTCCTGATCCCGATGGCCGTGACCATGGTGTTCGGTCTGGCCGCCGCCACGGTGCTGGTGCTGATCCTCGTGCCCAGCCTGATCGGCATCGGCGGTGATATCGGCCGCATGACACGTGCCGTGCTCGTGTGGTTCGGATTTACGCCCGCCAGAAAGTCGGCGTGAGCAGCACGAGAACCGTCAGGATCTCCAGCCGGCCAAGCAGCATGCCGACACACAGGATCCACTTTGCCGCGTCGGGCAGGGCGGCGTAGTTGCCGACGGGGCCGACAATCTGCCCGAGCCCCGGCCCGACATTGGCCACCGCCGAGGCCGCGGCCGAGAGGGCCGTCACCGTGTCCAGCCCCAACAATGACAGCAGCGTGGCAATCACCGCGAAGCACAGCATGAAAAGAAAGAAGAACCCCATCACCGCGCTGGTGACGGTATCGGGAATCGGCGCGCCGTTGTAACGCTCCACGAACACGCCCTGCGGGTAGATCACCGATTGCAGGCGGCAGCGGATCATCTCGAAGATCACCTGGAACCGGAAGATCTTGATGCCGCAGGATGTGGACCCCGAACAGCCGCCAATGAACATGAGCACGAAAAACACCACGATCGCCATGCTGCTCCACGTGTCGTACGCGGTTGTCGCGTAACCGGTTCCGGTCATGATGGAAACCACGTTGAAGACGATCGTGATGTACCGGGTGGTGGCCGGTTCGGGCTGGCTCGGCTGATAGGCCATGACCGCGAGCAGGACGAAAATGGCGACGGTTCCGAAAAACCATCGCACCTGGGAATCGGAGAAGATCGCGCCGCGCCCGCCGCGTATTTCCTTCAGGTAAAGCACGAACGGCAGCGAGCCGACGATCATGAAGACAATGGCCACGACTTCGATGGCGGGCGACGAGAAATAGGCGATTGAGGCATCGCGGGTGGAGTAGCCCCCGGTCGCGATTGTCGTCATCGAGTGCACGACGGCGTCGAAAATGGTCATGCCGGCCACGTGATAGGCAATCGCGCACACGGCGGTGATGACGACGTAGAGGGTCGTCAGCGACCCCGCGATCTGTGTGGCACGGGGCATCAGCTTGCCTTCGGTCTCGAACCCCTCGACACGAAAAAGCTGCATGCCGCCGACCTGCAGGATCGGCAGGATCGAAATCGCCATGACGATGATGCCGAGACCGCCGAGCCATTGCAGCAGGCCGCGCCACAGCAGAATGCCCGGCGGCGCGTTGTTCAGATCGGTCAGGATCGTTGCGCCGGTGGTGGTGATGCCTGACATCGACTCGAAGAACGCGTCGGTATAGCTCACATCGAGCTGCGACCAGGCGAACGGAAATGCGCCGAACGCGGTCAGGGATATCCACGCGATGTTGGTGAGCAGGAACGCCTGCTTGATGGTGAAGTTCTCGGTCCGGCCGCGGTTGGCGAAGGCGAGACCGATGCCGACAAACAGCGTCAGCGTGGCCGACGCGGCGAAAATCTGCCAGTCGTCGTTGCCGACCGCCAGATCGTAGAGCGCGGGGATCATCATGGCGCAGCCGAGCGTTGCCAGCAGAACGCCGACGACAAGCAGGATGGGCCTGAGTTCGATCATGAATGCCCCCACCGGACCGATTCGATCCGCGAGAGGAGTCTATTCCAATCCGTGCGCGATATCCTAGGCCGAGAGTGCCCGGTCGAGATCGGCGAGAAGGTCGTCCGGATCCTCAAGCCCGACCGACAGACGCAGGGTTCCGTCGGTGATGCCGATCTCCGCGCGGCCTTCGGGGCCGAGGCGCTGGTGGGTCGTCGTCGCCGGGTGCGTGACCAGGCTCTTTGAATCGCCGAGATTGTTGGTGATCTTGAAGATCTCAAGGCCGTCCATGAAGGAGAAGGCTGCGTCCTTGCCACCCTCGATCTCGAGCGCCACCAGGGGGCCGCCGGCTGCCATCTGCTTCTTTGCGAGGTCATACTGCGGGTGGTCCTTGCGGCCGGGATAAACGACGCGGGCGACTTTCGGATGATCGCCGAGAAAATCGGCGACCCGCGCGGCGCTGCTGCACGACCGGTCGACCCGGATCGGGAGCGTCTCGAGCGACTTGAGCATGACCCAGGCGTTGAACGGGCTCATCGACGGTCCGGTATGCTTGTAGAAGTCGTGAAACGTGTCGTCGATGTAGTCGGAGCTTCCGAGCACGATACCGCCCATGCAACGGCCCTGACCGTCGATATGCTTGGTTGCCGAATAGACGACCACGTCGGCGCCGAGTTCCATCGGCCGCTGCAGCATGGGGGTGGCAAAGACATTGTCGATGAAGGCGAGCGCCCCGGCATCGTGCGCCAGTTTGCAGACGGCTTCGATATCGACCAGTTCAAGCGTCGGATTGGTGGGCGTCTCGAAAAACACCGCGCGCGTATTGGGCCGGATTGCCGCTTCCCAGGCGCTGAGGTCGCGGCCGTCGACAAGCGTCGTCTCGACGCCGAACTTCGGCAGAATGTTCTCGATGACATAGAGACACGAACCGAACAGAACGCGGCCCGCCACCACATGATCGCCGGCCTTGAGGTGGGACATCAGCGCGGCCGTGACCGCGGCCATCCCGCTCGCCGTTCCTCGCGCATCTTCCGCACCTTCGAGCCCGCACATGCGCTCTTCGAACATGCGCACGGTCGGGTTGGAATACCGGGTGTAGACAAAGCCCTCCAGGTCGCCCTTGAACCGGGCTTCGGCCTGCTCGGCCGAGGCGTAGGCGTATCCGGACGTCAGAAACATGGCCTCGGACATTTCCCCGAACTGGCTTCTCATGGTTCCGCCGTGCACCAGTTCCGTGGCCGGCTTCCAATCCTTGCTGCGGTCGGTATGCTCCTGTTTTTCAGCCATTTTCTGCTCCATCTGGTACGCTCGGCGCATCTTCGCGCACAAAAAATCCCGGCCATGCTCTCGCAAATGACCGGGTGACGCGTCCGCGGCCTTTTAGCGAGTTGTTTAACGTGGCTGCAAGCCGGCCGGCCCAAATCACCACGGTGAGATGTGGATTAAGCAGATAAGCGGCCTTGGCGTCAAGGAAGTGTTGGTCTACACGATCTGCAGGAGGAGACGGGGCCATGGCTCTCGCCGACCAAAAGCCGACATCCGACGCGTTGCCCGCCGAAGGCTATATTCTGCCCTGTCAGGCCATCGAGGCACTGATCGCGGATGGCGCCATCGATCTGGCGACGCCCGCCGTTGAGGGGCAGATTCAGCCCGCGAGCCTCGACCTCCGGCTCGGCGAAAAAGCCTTCCGCATCCGTGCCAGCTTCCTGCCGGGGCCGCAAATGCCCGTTGCCGAAAAGCTCAGCTCGCTCGCGCTCCACGAGATCGACCTGAAGGACGGTGCGGTTCTGGAAGTGGGATGCGTGTATCTCGTGCCGTTGCTGGAATCCCTCAAGCTCCCGGAGGGCCTGAGCGCGGCCTGCAATCCGAAGAGTTCGACCGGGCGGCTCGATGTCTTCACCCGTGTCATCGCCGATCGGGCCCAGGCGTTCGACCAGGCCGATGCCGGTTATGCCGGTCCGCTCTATGCCGAGATCTGTCCGCAGACGTTCCCGGTGCTGGTGCGCACGGGGTCGCGCCTGTCACAGGTGAGGTTCCGTGAAGGCGGCATGCCGCAAGCGAGCGCGGCGACGGAGCATGCCGGTGGCATCGACCTTTCCGTCGATCTGGCGGGCGATCCGGATTCCGGTTTCATCGGCTACCGGGCCAAACGGCACACCGGCGTGGTCGATGTGGATGCGCCCGGCGCATATGACATCAACGACTTCTGGGAGCCGATTCACGCGGGCGAGCAAACGCGGCTGATCCTCGATCCGGACCAGTTCTATATCCTTGCCTCGAAGGAAGCCGTGGCCGTGCCGCCGACCCATGCGGCGGAAATGGTCCCGTTCAACCCGCTCGTCGGCGAGTTCCGGGTCCACTATGCCGGCTTCTTCGATCCCGGTTTCGGTTATTCCGGAGCAGGCGGCGAGGGGTCGAAGGCGGTTCTCGAGGTGCGCAGCCACAAGGTGCCGTTCATCCTCGAAGATGGCCAGATCATCGGCCGGCTGATCTACGAACCGCTGACCGAGGCGCCGGCTCAGGTCTACGGACAGGACATCGGCTCCCACTATCAGGCTCAGGGCCTCAAACTGTCCAAGCATTTCAGGTGAGCGCAGGTCCGCAAGTTGCGGTCGGCAGAATCCGTTGCGCGATTTCCGGGGCGGACTGTACTGCCCTGATTTCTAAGGGCAAATAGAGTCCGGCACACATTGGCGCCCGTCGCGCGGCGCTTGTTCAGGTGCCCATATAGGCGCCGCCGTTCACATGAATGATCTGCCCCGTGACATAGCCCTGCTCAGGCAGGCAAAGGAACCGTGTCGCCGAGGCGATCTCTTCGACCGTTGCCTTGCGCGGAACCGGCGGCAGGTTTTCCCGCGAGGGCAGCGCACCGGCGGATGCCGGTCGCACCGTGTCGACGGCGCCCGGTGAAACGACGTTGGCGGTAATCCCGCGATCACCGAACTCAACGGCCAGAGCGCGGGTGAATCCGGTCAGGCCGGCTTTGCCGGTGAGATTGTTGGCCCGGCGGGGCGTCCCGGTGTGCCAGGCAAACCCGCCCAGGGTCACGATGCGCCCCCAGCCGCGTTCCACCATCATCGGCAACGTCGCCTGGGCGCAATGAAACGCGCCGTCCAGTGAAATGTCGATCACGCGCCGCCAGTCCTCATAGGTCATGTCGAGGAAGTCGACCTGACCCCTGGCCGACGCGTTGGCGATGAGAATGTCGACGGCACCGAATTTCTCTCGTCCGGCCTCGGCCATGGCGAAAACGGCGTCCCGGTCGGTCACGTCCGCCACGCAAACAAGGGTCCCGGCGCCAAGTTCGGTGAGCTCCTCGGCAACGGCGTCGGCGGCCGGGCGATCCTGCAACGTGTTGACGATGATATTGGCGCCGGCATCGGCGAGCGAAAGCGCGATGGCCCGCCCGATGTTGCGGGCCGCGCCCGTGACGAGCGCCGTCTTGCCGGCAAGCGGTTTGGTTTCCACCGTGGTGTCCTCCCGATCTGAGTTTTCTGGATTTGCAACGCAAGCGAGCCGAGCCACGGACCATAGCGCGATTGACCGGTCTCGCAAGAACCTGAGGCAGGATCAGTTGTGCCGTTCCGGCGCGGCAGACAGGTTCCGGCTCACCAGGACGCGAACCGCCAGTCGAACATCTTGCGCCACCAGTAGAACGCGTCGGCAACCTGGCCGCGGGTCTCACAGGTCCGCGCATTGTTGGAGAACTCGACGGCCGCGGCGATGGCTTCCTTCGCGCGCTCTTTACCGGCGATACTCGTGCCGTACACCGGTTCGCTGCACCCGGCGGCGGCGTCAAACGCGGCCAGGTGTCTCGCATGCAAGTAATTGAAAAAATTGTTCAAATCGACCGAATACAGGATCGCGGCGTCGTTCTTGAAGAAATCCGCGACGCATAGCTCGAGATAGTACGACCAGATCGGCTGATCGTTGAAATAGCTCCACGCCTTCACCATGCGGACGAAGGGTTTGAGGTTCGAGTTCAGATCCCGGTCGAGTGCATTCAGCCAGGCGCTGTGGGCGCCGGGGCTGATGCGCACCCATCGCCCGCGCGGCGCCGGCACGGCGTAGATGTCGAACTCGTCCTGCGAAGGTTGCACGAAGGCCGGCACAATGTGATGGCGATCGCTGAGTTGTTCGCCGAACGGTATGACGATCACGGGACGTCCATCGGCGATCGAGGTGTCGGGGAATTGGTCTTTGAGTACCGCGTGAACTTCGTTCAGCGACTTGAGGGAATCTTCAAACAGCTTTTCCGTCGGGATGACGGCGAAGCAGTCCGACGCGCTGCAGCCGTTCACATGCGTGCCGTGGCCGGTCGACCCGTACGGTGCCAGATACTGCATATCGAATTCGGACTTAAGACAGCGCTCGATGGCCGTGAGGTTGGCTTCCGCCGCGGCGCATTCGGCATATTTCGGCGCCAGCGAGTCCGCGAACTCCGCGAACCCGTCGGCCACGGTTCTTTCGGTCTTGCCGCCCGGCTTTTCGGGCGCGTCTGTCTTCACGTCTGCCGGCAAGGGGCCTCCTGGCCGCCGCAGGATCCGCTCGGGTCCCGATCAACGTACGCTGAGCACTCGACGCAAATACAACCAAATCATGAAGAATCGGGAGTATACAACCGTTGATCCAGATCAAGGAACCCTCATGCCGCCTCGCGAATAGTTTCTTCCGCAACTTTATGAGGGCCAAGAAAGTGACCGAAGGGGAAATTCTTTATCTGGGCATGGTATGCACCGCGTTCGTGATCTTCGCGGCGATGCTTCTCTATGTGAGTTACCGCTCGCCCTAGATCGCCTATGCCGAACAGCTCCCGCCGCCGAGAACGCAGAAGCGCGAACAATGCGGGTGGCACAGTTTGACCGCGCCCCGGTCGAACATGCCGCCGTGCGTGCCGGCGGCCTCTTTCAGCGTTGACCCCATGTCGAAGGCCCGGTCGTAGGGTAGAAGGGTACAGGGCAGCACCGTGGGCCGGTCCTCGCCCTTCCGTTTGACGACCATGCGGCTGCTTGCACACATGACATCGGACGGTTCAACCCCGAGAAGGCTCCAGCAGCCGGTCGTGATTTCCGGAACATCGAGCGTTGCGTCCATCTCCGGAAACAGCATGACCTCACCCGGGTCTTGCGCGTCCAGGCGCCAGCCGCGCTCGGCGATGAGTTTGGCGTAACCGCGGCGTGCGGCCTCCTCGCTTTCGTTCCAGCACGTTCGGCCGGCAATCGCGATGCGGAACCCGTTATCGGAGAGCCAGTCAACGCCATCAAGCGCTCTTTCCCACGTGCGCGGGCCGCGCTCGGTCTCGTGCAGCTCGCGGGTGTAGTGATCCAGGCTGACGCGCAAGGTGAGTTTCGAACCATAGACGTTCAGCAACTCCAGCAATCCCGCCAGGATGCGCTTGCGCTGCATCGGTTGCATGGCGTTGGTCAGGACCAGGACCTCGTGGCCGCGAGCGAGCGCGTCTTTCGCCATCGCGAGCATGTCGGGGTTCATGAAGGGTTCACCGCCAGTGAACCCGATCTCGCGGGTTCCCAGGTCCAGCGCCGCGATCTCGTCAAAAAAAGCCGCGGCCTCGTCGGCGCGCATATAGACGAGCCGGTCATTCTCCGGGCTCGACTCGATGTAGCAGTTTACGCACTCGATGTTGCAGAGCGTGCCCGTGTTGATCCACAGGGTGTCGAGTCGCTCAAGCGCAACCTGCGCCCGCGTTTCGCCTTTCGCCGTCAAATCCGGGTCGGCAAATTTGGCCCGGGACCGAACACGCGTCCGTGCCTCTGTTTCGATGGAGATTTCCGTCATGGCAGCGTTAGAAAGTTCCTTTTGCGCGGCGCGGCGGACGCTAACACATTGATAGCCCGCCGATCATCACAACATTATTACTCGTTCGTCGCCAGATATCCCGCGGCTTCCCGCTTCAAGGCACACATGATAGAACCGATACACTCGAGTTTCGCGGGTGTAGCTCAGTGGTAGAGCACGAGCTTCCCAAGCTCGGTGTCGAGGGTTCGATTCCCTTCACCCGCTCCATACGAACAGGTTGGCCGGCCGGATGCGTTCTGACGCAACCGGAGTCTTCGGCCCGGGAGCCGGGACCACGATGAACGAGACCGTCCGTCCGATTGATCTCACACGCCGGGAAACCTTCGATCACTGGACGGGGGTAACCATCCGCTTTTCCGACCAGGATCCGCTCGGGCATGTGAACAACGTCGCCGTCGCGGCCTATGTCGAGGCGAGCCGCACCATGCTCATTCGCCCGTTTCTTTTGCAGGAAAAGTATCCGGAACTGGACTTCGCGCTGGTGCATCTCGAAATCGACTACAAGGGTGAGTTCACTTACCCGGGTGTTGTCGACGTCGGCGGACGCCTCGAGCGGGTCGGCACGAAATCATTCACGACGTCATACGGCCTTTTCACCGACGAGCGATGCGTGGCGACCGCGGGAAGCGTGAATTGCTTCTTCAACACAAAACTGCGCGAAAGCGTTGTTCCGCCGGACGACGTGAGAGCCCTGTTCGAGGAAAGAATGGCGTCGCAGCCGGTCTGAACGAACGCCGGCAGAAAATCTAGAACAGAAAACCGTCCTCGACGGCGGGTTTTGGCTGCAGGCGCCGCGCGTTCGCGAGCGCGCTTGCCTTGAATGTGGCTGTGCCCGGACGGCGGGCAATGGCCGGACGGCCGCGCCGGCGCGCCGGACCGACATATTCGTTCGTGATCACGAAGGGCTGCGGGTTCGCCAACATTGCGCGGATGCGGTCAAATAGGTCTTTGGCGGCAATGGGTTTCGCCAGCATGGCATCGATGCCGGCGTCGAGAACCTTCGCAACCTTTCGGTGATCGGGCGTGGCGGTGATCAACAGGATCGGCACCTGACGGTTTATGCAGCTGTCGTCGAAACGCACGAATTTCGCGAAATCGGCGCCGTCCAGTTCATCCAGAAAGAAATCAAGGATCACAAGGTCAAACGGTTCGCCGTAGATGAACTCGATCGAGTCGGGCACATCGCGTGCAAAGCGTACGTGTTGGATGCCGAAGCCCCACAGCATTTCGCCCAGCAAACGGCGCATGAGCGCGTGGTTCTCCACAACGAGAACCCGCAGGCGGGCAAAATCGATCTTGGTCGAGGACATCGGGCCAGTTTACGCGGCGGTACGTGGTCTCGATTCGACCCTGCAGCATGAAGGTTAACAAAGGCTCTAGGAAAGGGTTGTCGGGATGCGCACCCTCTTGCGAGGCGGTAGCGCGCGGGTATGATGCGCCAATCATGTTGGTCATGAAACAGATGCGCACGCTCCTCGCCGTGCTGGCGCTGGCGCTTGTCCCGGCCGGAACGCTTGTCGGACAGGAGCAGACACCGGAACCTGAGGGTGAGGTGGCGGAGGAGGTTCAGGAGCCCACCCTGCGCGTGCCGAAGCCCGACCTGCTCGACCTGGAGCAGATCCGCTTTGTGACGGACAACGACTACCCGCCGTTCAATTATCTCGACGAGGAGGGCGAGCTCACCGGCTTCAACGTCGATCTCGCGCGCGCCCTGTGCGATGAGTTGTCGGTCGAATGCTCGATCCGCCAGTTGCCGTGGAACCGGCTCCTGGAAGCACTCCGGGAGGGCGAGGCGGACGCGGTCATCGCCTCCATGCGCGTCAGCGAGAAGGCCCTGCAACAGGCTGATTTCACTGACAGTTATTACCACACGCCGGCCCGTTTCGTGATGTTGAAGTCGAGCCCGATCAAGGCGGTAACGCCGGAGAAACTCGCCGGCAAGAAAATCGGCGTCGTCGGGCAAACCGCTCACGAAGCCTATCTCGGTGACTTCTTTGCGACGTCGGACATCGTCCGGCACGGCACGATGGACGAGGCGAAGGCGGCTCTGCGCAACGGTTCAGTGGATATGCTGTTCGGCGACGGTGTGTCGCTGATGTTCTGGCTGAACGGCACCGACTCGAACGGGTGTTGCGAGTTCCGCGGCGGACCGTTCACGGAAAGCAAGTATTTCGGCGAGGGCATCGGCATCGCCGTTCGCAAGGGCGACCGGAAACTGCGCGACGCATTGAACTACGGGCTGTTCCTCGTCCGCAGCGAAGGGCAGTTCGAAGAACTGCACCTGCGTTACTTCCCGCTGAGCTTCTTCTGATCGATGTCGTATTCGGTGCCGCTGGGACGCCGGAACGGCAGACGGAGACTCCAGCCCAGCCTGGTCGGATTTTCGTTCAGGTGGCTTTTCTGGCCGATGACCATGTTCACGTGTCCGTCGTGCGGTTGCGCCTTGTAGGTGCCGAACAGCCTGTCCCAGATCGAGAGATTGAAGCCGTAATTCATGTCGTGCTCGCTTCGGTAGACCGAATGGTGCACGCGGTGCATGTCCGGCGTGACCAGGACCAGCCGCACGATCCGGTCGAGCCAGCCGGGGAGCGTGATGTTGGCGTGATTGAACATCGCGCATCCGTTGAGGATGACCTCGAACAGGATCACGGCCCAGGGCGAGGCGCCGAGCGCCATAACCACCACGATTTTCCACAACATCGACAGCGCGATCTCTATCGGATGGAAACGCACCGCGGTCGTGACGTCGAATTCGACGTCTGTATGGTGGACCTTGTGCAGCCGCCACAGGATCGGGAACTTGTGGGAGGCCACGTGCTGCGCGTAGATCGCCAGATCGAGGACGATGACGGCCAGGGGCAGGGCGATCCATCCCGGAACGTCCAGCCAGTTGAGGAGACCCCAGCCGTTGGCTTGTGCCCATACGGCGGCCGCAACGGCGGCCACCGGCACCGCGAGCAGGGCCATCAACCGCACGATTGCGGCATCAATCCCGGCGATCGTCAGGTTTGTGGCCCAGCGCCGCCACTTCGTGTGGCGCGGTTTGCGCCGGGGAATCGCCAGCTCGAGCCCGGCCATGACCAGGAAGATACCCAGAAACGCGGCGAGTCTCAGCGCTGCCTCGCTGATGCCATATGCAGCCAGTGTGTCCATATGCGTCTATATAACGTGGCGGCATCGTCACCGGGATGAGATAATTCATCTCATGGCGGTCAAATTCCTGAGAGACGGCAAGCAGGCAGCACCCATACACGTTCTTCTTGCGCATGGCGCCGGAGCCGCAATGGACACGCCGTTCATGACGGCGTTTGCCGAAGGCCTGGCGGCGCGCGGTCTCGCTGTGGCCCGGTTCGAATTCGCCTATATGGCGGAACGCCGGCACGGAGCAGGCAAACGTCCGCCGCCGCGCGCCGAGCGGCTGATCGAAGAGTACGCAGAGGCTATTGGCGCACTCGGCTCCACGCGTCGCCTCATAATCGGCGGCAAATCCCTTGGCGGGCGCGTCGCAAGCCTGATTGCACAGGAGGAGTTCGAAGTGGGCCGAGTCACCGGCCTTTTGTGTCTCGGCTACCCTTTCCATCCGCCCGGTCGCCCGGAGAAACTGCGAACCGCGCATCTCATGGATCTCACGGTGCCCGTGTTCATCGCCCAGGGAACGCGCGATCCTTTCGGCGGCCTGGAGGAAATCCCCGGCTACGGTTTGCCTGCGTCAGTCTCGGTCCATTGGGCCGAAGACGGGGACCACAATCTGGTCCCGCGAAAGAAGTCGGGGCGTTCGGCCGAGCAGAACTGGGGCGCTGCCTGCGACGCCATCGCCGCGTGGGCGGAGCACGCGTAAGACCGCACAAATGACTCAGCGAACTCCGATCAGGATGGTCAACGGACGCTGTGGCACATGTCCGGAATTCAACAAATTCACAGCGAGTTTATACCGACCGCTTTGCCGAGTGCCTCGGAACCGATAGACTTTCGTATGAGGAAGATGCGATTCATGTTTCGGCATATTGGGGTTTGGTTTTACCTGGCTGCCCTTTGGGGCGGACTATTCGGGTCCGATCAGCGGGTTTTCGCGCAAGGCACGATCCCCGTGGATTTGGAACTCGTGCTGGCGATTGATACGTCCGGAAGTGTCGACAGCCGGGAATACAATCTGCAGATCGAAGGGCTGGTGAAGGCGTTTCGAGACCCCGCGGTCATTGCCGCCATCGTCGGCACCAGCCCGTCCGGCGGCGTCGCCGCGACGGTGGTGCACTGGAGTTCGGTCAACGAACAACGCCAGGTCGTGCCGTGGTCCGTTCTCAAGGACCAGGCGACCGCATTCGCCTTTTCCGATGCGATTGTGGCAAGCGAGGAACGCAGTTTCGGTGACAGCACCGGCATCGGCGGCGTTCTCAGGTTCAGCGAACGGCTGATCCGGCGAAACGTCTATGAGGGGCGGCGCAAGTCGATCGATGTGTCGGGCGACGGTGCAAACAACTCGGGAATTCCGCCGGAGCTCGTTCGGGACATGGTTACGAACGAGGGCATTACCGTGAACGGTCTGACCATTCTCACCGACGAACCGTTCCTGCATCACTACTATTTCGAGCACGTCATCGGCGGCGCCGGCGCGTTCGTGATGACCGTGGCCGACTACACGGACATCGTGATCGGCATGCGCAACAAACTGCTGCGGGAAATCTCGGTGAATATCGCCGCAGGGCCTGTACCGCAGATGCTGACGGCGAGGCCGTAAAAAAATGCAATAGAAAACGGCGGCGCCCGGAGGCTGGGCGCCGCCGTCACATCAGCTGCTCGGGAGCAGCCGGTTAGCCGCCACGTGGACCCATGCCACCACGGGGGCTCGTGCCGCCGGAGCCCTTAGCGCTGATCACTGTCACCAGCGCCTGGGCCTTTTTGCCGGCCGCGCTTTCTGTCGGCCTTGTCCAGCACGCCATCGTCATTGCGGTCCATACGGGACACGACCGATGAGAACGGCTCCAGATATTCCTCGACGGTAATGCCGGCATCGCCGTCGGTGTCGATGCGCTGGAAGCCGCGGACCTTGCGCCGCTCGGTGAACTCGACCCAGCGGGCCTTGAACTCATCCAGATCCAGCTTGCCGTCATTGTTGGCGTCGTGCTTGGCGAAGATGTCCTTGCGCGCCGTGTCGATCTCCTCCTGGGTGAGCTTGCCATCCTTGTTGGCGTCGAAGCGCTCCATCATCCAGCCGGCACCACGACCGCGATGCTTCTTGCCGCGGCGATCTTCGGCATCAAGAACGTTGTCGTCGTTGCGGTCGCGCCGCGACACCATATTCTTGAACGGTGCCTGATACTCCTCGAGCGTGATCACCGCGTCACCGTCCGTGTCGATGCGCTGGAAGGCGCGCACCATGCGCCGGTTGGTGAAATCGACCCAAAGCGCCTCGAACTCTTCAAGGCTGAGCTTGCCGTCCGTGTTGGCATCGTGCTTGGCGAAGATGTCCTTGCGGGTCGTGTCGACCTCTTCCTGGGTCAGCTTGCCATCGTCATTGGCGTCGAAGCGGGCGATCATGCGGTACATGCCCTTGCCGGCGCGTTTGCCGCGTTTGTGCCAGCCGCCGTGATGCGCTTTCCCGTGCTTGCCGGCGCCGTGATAGCCGCCGCCATACGAGCCGCGGGAATCCGCGACCGCGAGGCTTGAAATGCTGGCGACGCCTGCGACGGCGAACGCGCCCGCCATCAGTGCGAGTGTTGTGCGTTTACGCATAAAATATTCTCCTTGGAGGTTGCCGCGAGAACCGGACAACAAAGGGTTCCCTTGTAGGAGTGAAACGGAGCGACACGCGTCAATCCGTTGCGCCGGGAACGGGCATTTCATTACGTTTTGGTAAGTCGGGCGTCGCCTATTCGGCGGCTGCGGGCTGTGTCCGGGCCGGAATGGCGCGTGGAAGGAACAATACGGCCAGAAGGATGCACAGTGCGACGGCCGCGAGCAGCATGAACAGGCGATCGAAGCCCCAATTCGCATGAATCCACGCGATCATCGGGATCGATGCGGACAGGGCGGAAAAGGTAACGATATAGCGGAGCGCGAAGACACGGCTGCGCCACTCACCCGCGGCCAGCCGGCCGGTCAGCACATCATTGATCGGGATCTGGCCAAATACGGCCAACATGAACGCGACCGCCACAACGAGTGCCGCCACGTCGTGCAGCCCTGGCATGAGCGCAAAGAAAACCGCCTGAAGCGCTGCGACGCCGATGAAGACCGCCCGTGCGGAGTGCCGGTCCAGCAAATAGCCGACCACGAGCTGCGCCAATGCGGCGACGGCAAACACCAGAAAGGCATACCAGCCGACCATCGTCGCGGACACGGCGAGACCGTCCAGTCTTTCATCCAGCACTTTTGGAAGAGCAAAGGTCGTGGACTGGAAAATGATGCCGCCCAGGGCGGTCGTGAACAGAATGATTGCGAAAAGCCGGATGATCGACATGCCCTGATAGCTGCTCTTGGCGCCGCCGGCCTTTTTCTTCTTCGGTGCGGTCTGGCTGCGCTCCGGCGCGATCCCCACGAGCCAGATATAGGCGATGCCGATGAGGATCGAGATGACGCCGGGCCAGACGAACGCGGCGCGCCATCCGACAGTGTCGATCATGAACCCGGTGATCAGGGCGGCACTTGCAACGCCCAGATTGCCGTAAACGCCGTTGATGGCGATGGGCAGTCCCGTCCTGTCGCGGTCTTCGATCACGAGCGGAATTCCCACTGGATGATAGATGGCCGCGAACACACCCATGGCAAACAGCGCCAGGCCCATCTGCATCGGCGTTTCGGCGAGGGCCGTCAGGATCGAGCACGCCCCGATACCGATGAAGAAAACTGCCATCATGCCGCGGCGACTCCACTTGTCGGCGAGCCATCCGGCGGGGATAGCGCAGACGCCGAAGGCGATGAATCCGGGCGTCGCGTAAGGGATGAGTTGCGCGTAGGACAACCCCCATTCCCGCGTCAGCGTGAGCGCGGCGACGGTCGCGAACACGAGCATGAAGAAGTGATCAAGAAAATGCCCGGCGTTCAGGAACGCGAAATGTATCCGCTGCTGCGACATTGCCCGGCGATCCCCGGATTATTGATTCCATTGATTTCGAAGGGAATTTTAGGCCTGGCGAACTGACTATGTCATGCCAAAAATCGTCGAGTACCGGTCATCTTGGGAATTTCGGACCATGATGGACTCCTCAACATGGGGGGCCATTTGATTGAATGGCAGCCGTTCGATACTATTTCAGTTGATGTCGAGCGGTGGACCAGACGATCCGTATGTCCGCAGCACGGACCCCGACGATTACCAGGCCGTGCCGCGCGCGGTCGCCGCCATGGCCAAGAGCTTTTCCGCCGGCGACACGATCCCACCGCACGCGCATGAACGCGATCAGGTGCTGTACGCCATTGAGGGCGTGATGCGCGTGGCGACGGCGCGGGAGGCATGGATCGTTCCGCCGCATCGCGCGCTCTACGTTCCGGCGGGACTGGAGCACGGCGTGGCCCTCAAGGGCAATGTGGAGATGCGCACCCTCTACATCCGGGCCGGCTCTCATCCGGAGCTTCCCCAAGCGCCGGTGGTTCTGGACATCTCCCCGTTGTTGCGTGCGCTCATTCTGGCCCTTCTCGACGAGCCGCTGCTCTACGAGGAGGACGGGCGCGGAGGCTGGCTGGCGTTGCTCATACTCGATGAGCTGGCGTGCGCGCGCCGCCTCCAGTTGGTCATTCCCATGCCCCGGGACGATCGTCTCAAACGGCTTTGCCGGGAACTGCTCGACGATCCGTCGCGCAGCGAAACGCTGGACCAGTGGGCGGAAGTGGCGGGCGCAAGTGCGCGGACCCTGTCCCGGCTTTTCGCAAATGAAGTCGGGCTGACATTTGCGCAATGGCGCCAGCGCGTGCGGTTCCACAATGCGATGGAGGCGATCGTACGCGGCGAGCCGATCGGGCGGGTGGCGCATGCCAATGGCTATGAGAGCGCCAGCGCGTTCACGGCCGCGTTCCGCAAGGCCTTTGGTGTCACGCCTGCAAAGATCGCCCGATAACTGGACTGACCCGGCCAGAAAGCGTCAAATTCGATCGAAAACGCCCTAGACGCCGAAGATTTCGCGCGCCTCGTCCGGCGTGGCGACCTCGGCGCCGATTTCGCGGATGATCCGTGCCGCGCGCTCCACCAATGCCGCGTTTGAGGGGGCAAGAACGCCGCGCTCCATGTACAGATTGTCCTCCAGTCCGACGCGGACATGCCCGCCGGAGACGACCGTGGCAGCGACCATGGGGAACTGGTACTGCGAAATCCCGAAAGCGGACCAGACCGCATTCGCGGGGAGCATGTCGCGCATATGCAGGAGCGACTCCGGCGTCGCCGGGGCGGCGTAGGAAATGCCGAGGCAAAGCTGGAACAGCGGCGGCTCCTTCAGGTGGCCGTCCGCAATCAGGCGGTTCGCCAGGACGACATGGCCCGTGTCGAACGCCTCCAGCTCCGGTTTGACGCCGGCGGCGGTGATCATGTCGCCCATCTCGCGCAGATGCTCCGGCGTGTTGACGAACACCTGCTCGCCGAAATTGAACGACGCCACGTCGAGCGTGCAGATCGGCGGCTTGATCGACAGAATGTGCTTCACGCGCTCCGCCGGGCTTTTCAGCGTGGTCGCGGCATCCGGAACCGCCGGGTCGTCCTTGCCGGGCACAAAACGGGCGCCCGGACCGGTGGTCAGGTTGATGATGACATTGGTGCCGGAGTCTGTGATCCGGTCGACCGTCTCCGCATAGAGGTGCTCCTCCATGCTGGCGAGCCTGGTTTCCGGGTCCCGGACATGGATGTGGACGACCGATGCGCCCGCATTCGCGGCGTCGATCGCCGAAGTTGCAATTTCCTGCGGTGTTGCCGGCACGGCCGGGTTCTTTGCACTGGTGTCCTGCGAGCCGGTCAGCGCGCAGGTGATGACGACTTTACGCGACATGGTGTGTACCCCGATGCCCGGTCTTACAGGGTCGCGTGCCGGGCGCGGGCACCGCGCTCGATACCGGCCATGATCAGCTTGTCGAGTTTCAGCGTTTCGCCGATCAGCGCGAGCAGCCGCAGCTCTTCCTGCGTCACCTTGAGATCGGCCGCCGCCACTTCGACGGCAAGGGCGTATGCCGTTTCGCGGAGCTTGTCGGGAACCGACGTGCCGATGCGCGCGAGCGTCTCGTCGAGACCGTTCGAGCTTGACAGCATCTGGCCGCAGTTCTTCGCCGTTTCCATGAGGTTGTCAGGGTCATAGTCGGAAAAGATCGGAAGGTGCGAGACCATCTGCCCGATACGCGTGAATTCGGAATCGGTCATGTGACGGTCGACCGCGGCCATTGCGACCATGACGTAAATGAGCGCTTCGTGGTGGTTCAGGTTCGGCATGAGCGAGGCTCCCGGATGCGGCTTTTGCGAGGTATGTTTCTTTGAGCGAGCAGATGTAGAGATTGCGGCGGAATGGTCAAGGTTTGTATGTGCCCTAATTGGCCCGCGCGTCAACCGCCGCCGACCCGCCGGAAGATTGACGCAAACCGGCCGCACGCATAGGTTCGCCCCATCATGGGTGACGTGTTCAACGAGAAGTCTGCGGAACTAGCCGGGGAAAGCAAGGCGTGGCCGTTCGACGAGGCCCGCAAACTGCTTGCGCGCCTTGAAAAGCTTCCCAAACGCCCGGAAACCGTGCTGTTCGAGACGGGTTACGGTCCGTCCGGCCTTCCGCATATCGGCACATTCGGCGAGGTCGCGCGCACGACCATGGTCCGCTACGCCTTCCGCGTACTGACGCAGGATGAGTGGCCGACGCGGCTGATCTGTTTCTCCGACGATATGGACGGCCTGCGCAAGGTGCCCGACAACATCCCGAACGGCCACATGATCGCGCCGCATCTCGACAAGCCGCTCACCTCGGTGCCCGATCCGTTTCAGACCGACACCAGCTTCGGCGCCCACAACAACAACCGGCTGAAGGCGTTTCTCGACACGTTCGGGTTCGAGTACGAGTTCTTCTCCGCGACCGAGTGCTACCGCTCGGGGCGTTTCGATGAGACGCTGCTGAAAATTCTCGAGAACTACGACAAGGTGATGAACGTCATCCTGCCGACGCTCGGTGAGGAGCGGCGCAAGACCTATTCGCCGTTTCTGCCGCTGTGTCCGCGTACGGGGCGCGTGTTGCAGGTGCCGATGATCGCACGTGATCCGAAGGCGGGTACGGTGACTTATGTCGATCCGGAAACGTCGGAGGAAATGACGACGCCCGTCACCGGCGGCGCGGTCAAATGCCAATGGAAGGCGGACTGGGCCATGCGCTGGGTCGCGCTCGGCGTTGACTATGAAATGGCCGGGAAGGACCTGATCGACAGCGTCCGCCTTTCCGGGGCGATCGCGCGCATCCTCGGTGCGGTTCCGCCCGAAGGCTTCTCCTATGAGCTGTTTCTCGACGAGAACGCGCAGAAGATCTCCAAGTCCAAGGGCAATGGCCTGACCATCGAGGAATGGCTGACCTATGCCTCGCCGGAAAGCCTGGCGCTTTACATGTTCCAGAGCCCGCGCAAGGCCAAGCGCTTGTATTTCGACGTGATTCCGAAGGCGGTCGACGAATATCTCGCCCATCTTTCGAGCTATCCGGACCAGGATACGGACAAGCAGTTCGCGAACCCGGTCTGGCACATTCACTCAGGACGCCCGCCGCGGGCCGAGTTGCCGATCAGCTTCAACCTGCTGCTCAATCTCGTCAGCGCGTCGAACTCGGAGGAGCCGGCGGTGCTGTGGGGCTTCATTCAGCGCTACGCGCCCGGTGCGACGCCGGAAGAACACCCGCTGCTGGATCACCTGGTGGGATACGCCATCAGGTATTTCCACGATTTCGTCCGGCCCGCGAAACGGTACCGGGCGCCGAGCGATTTGGAGCGCGCCGCCCTTGCCGATCTCGACGCGCGGCTCGCCGGAGTTCCGGAAGGGGCGAGCGGCGAAGACATCCAGAATGTGGTCTATGAAGTCGGCAAGGCGCATGACTTCGAGAACCTGCGTGCCTGGTTCAAGGCACTCTATGAGGTCCTGCTCGGCCAGTCTCAGGGACCGCGCTTCGGCAACTTCGTCGAGCTCTACGGGGTGAAGGAAACCCGCGCCCTGATCGAGCGCGTGCTCAAGGGCGAAGACCTGAGCGCAAATCACATCGCATAAGTTTCGCTATATGTTCCGAAAAAACTCATAGCTAAATTATAAAGACCGATAGCTACTTTGATATAAAACCAAATAGATAAATTGCTCGCACCATATTCCAAATGTTAAGTAGGGCATTTAGTACACAGCTGAGTTTGAAAATGCTGTTATATATTGACAATACTAAATACATATTGATTATATGGCATCTTGATTTATTTTGAATCTATTTTCGTGCGTTCGGATGGGGCGGCATGATCAGATGGCTCTTAATATCATCGCTATTTTTGCTCCTAACGAGTGGCTTAGCGGTGGGCCAATCATCCCGCGACAAGGCAGTTCAGGAGATATTCAAACCATTTGACGATCAATCATTTGGCTCAATCTATGAGGATACACGAAAGAGCGCCGAGCCTTCATCTGAAATTGAAGACCTAGAGCCCGCTGAATTATTTAAAAAGAACCGTCTGTCAAACCGAAGTGTTGCGCCACATTTCGTGGCACCTTGGGTCGCTGGTCTGGCAGTTTGGTTGGGTCCGAATGCTAGCAACACGTTAGGTTACTTTTGCGGGGCTGTCCTTATTCGCCCTAATTGGCTTGTCACATCGGCAATATGCGTGGTGGACGGAGATGGAAATTCACAGACTAATACGTCTGACATCAAAATATTGCATGGTTCTGGTGATTTAAATCTAGCGTTAAAGTATGATATTAAAAATATTATAGTTCATCCGTCATTTACTGGAAGAGATTATCTAAATAAAAAGATAGATTTCCAGGCTGCCATAGCTTTGATTGAGATAAAAAATCGGATAAAAATAAATGCGAATAGGCTACCATCATTAAATATATCCGATGAATTTCGCGAAAATTCAGATTTCAAGGTTTTTGGGTGGGGTTCACTATATGAATCTGGTGAAGTTCGAAGCAAGCTTGTGCAAATAGATATGAATTTGATTGAGACAGCGCTGTGCAACAGTCCGTCTTGGTATGCTGGCCGCATCCGTGATGACATGCTGTGTGCCCACGCTGAGCGCTCAGCAATAGATGCATGCCGTGGATTCAGTGGCAGTGGTCTTATTTCGTTCGGTTCAGGCCGGCCGAAATTAGTAGGGATCGTATCATGGGGAGAGGGTTGTGCAAGAAAAAGAAGGCCCGGTGTTTACACAAAACTTGCGCATTACAGAAAGTGGATTGAGCAAACGATAAATGCGAACCGTTGAAAATCATACTCTGATCTGTATTTTCGTTTTGATTTTTGTCATTGCTTCAGCTTATGGCGTCCAATCTCAGCAGCCTTTGCCCACAGTTCAGTATCCGACACAGAATGATCCCTCAAGTATTCAACCCAACAGCTCAAATCATGATGCACCCGAAGTGCCGAAAGGCAACGGTTTTGATTGGGTCGTTTCAATCGGCCACAAGGGGCTAAGTCACGCATTGGGAGGCCATTTCTGCGGAGGCTCAAAGATCGGTAAGAGGTGGGTTTTGACTGCCGCACATTGTGTAGTGAAAAGGGACGGATCCAGTACGGCAGTAAGTGATCCAAAAAAGATCCAAATTCGAACTGGATACCAATTGAATGAGGGGGGAACGATATATCAAGCAAAAAGAATCATAATTCATCCCAATTTTAGCCAAACTGCATTTAATACACTGATAAACGATCTCGCTTTGGTCGAGACGAATGAGAACATACATTCAATAAGCGATATATTTATTGTCAAGCCCGTTGATATGCACTACATATCAGATAATGTAATTGTTCTTGGGTGGGGTAAGCCTGGATCGCGTTTAAATTATTTATCAGAAAGACTAAGATACTTGACTCTAAAAAAGGTCAACGTGGCGGAATGCGGTGAAAAATATTACCCAGGACTCATTGATAACAAGATGATTTGTGCACTAGGCAATGGCGCTGATGCTTGTCAGGGGGATAGCGGAGGGCCTCTTCTAGCATTAGACAAAAATGGCAATCCATTTCTTGTTGGTGTTGTAAGTTGGGGCGATCAATGTGGTGCTACTTTGAAGCCCGGTATTTATGCACATCTCCCATCGTATTATGGATGGATTAATTGTGTTATTAGCGGTCAAACAGGTTGTGAGAACAGATAGTGTAGCTGGCGACAGGGAGTTGTGAAAGATGCGTATTTGGAAGAATGTTGGTTTAATTGTTCTTGCGGGTGGATTGCTCATATCTTCTTCACAAAATGCATGGTTGCAAGAAGGTGCAAAGCAACTTGATAAGTTGGGGCCGCAGCCGAAGGACCAAAGGAACGAAGAAGCGAAAGGCCGAAAACAGTTGTTGCCGGTCATTCAAAAGGACGTATATGCATTTGCGCGGGAGGGCGAGCGCACCCTGAAACTTGATCCGAGGATTATTGGTGGAACTCCTGCACCAATTGGCGCGTATCCTTGGCAAGTGTCGATCGGTTTGAGAAATGTACCGGCATCGATTGGTCATTTTTGCGGAGGCTCAGTTATTGCGAGGAATTGGGTGCTGACTGCAGCTCATTGTGTTGACGGGAGTACAAAACCGACTTCCATTACAGTCTTTTTCGGTACAAATATCCTGAGCGAGTCCCGTCAATCGACCGCAGTCGAAGAAATAATATTGCATGAACAGTGGGATGCGTCGTCATTTGATAACGATGTGGCGCTCTTGCGAACAAAAGATGTTATGGACGTTGTACCTATCAAGTTGATTGGTCCGAATAATGAAGAGAAACTCGTTCCCGTCGGGGTCTTAGGCACCGTCAGCGGTTGGGGATTAACAAGTGTTGGTGGATCAACCTCCGATGTACTACAGCATGTCGGAGTTCAGGTTGTTTCAAATCAATCTTGTAACGGCCCCGCAGCATATGCGGGCTCGATCACCGATCAAATGATATGTGCTGGTTTCGCCGTTGGTGGCAAGGATTCATGCCAGGGTGATAGCGGTGGACCATTTGTTGTATTTGATCAAAAAGGGGGGTTTTCACTAGCAGGTATCGTGAGTTGGGGCGAAGGCTGCGCCGCACCAAATAAATATGGGGTCTATACAAGAGTATCCAAGATTTATAATTGGGTAAAAGAAAATATCGAAAAATAGTAATTTCATTTAACTTGACATATAGATTTACTGTGAAATTGTATTTTGTGATATTCGAATCGATTTGTGAGTATCAGAAGTGAAAAATTATCATTTATGTGTTGGATAATTATAATTGAGTTATTTGTCTAATTGGAACGTATAATCAGAATAAGATAAATAAAATTTGTATAAGCCGTCTCTGAACCCGTTCGGTCTGCTTTGAAATTGCGTGTAATACATAATCCACGGAACCGATTAGGGTTGGCCGTATTTTAGGATCGGACGAGTTTCTCTGTATTGTGTAACGTTCTAGCCAATCCAACATAGCGCAATTGAATCCTTGCCTAGGGCGAAGACCTGAGCGCCGCGTGATAAGGTTGCGCGCGTCATTTCGAACAAAGGGGGGCGCAGATGCGTATCGAAGCCATTCCGGTCGGCCAGAACGCGCCGTACGACGTCAACGCGATCATCGAGATCCCGCATGGCGGCGTGCCGATCAAGTACGAACTCGACAAGAAATCCGGCGCGATGGTCGTCGACCGGTTCCTGCACACACCGATGCACTATCCCGCCAATTACGGGTTCCTGCCGCACACATTGTCGGAGGACGGTGATCCCGTCGATATTCTGGTTGTCGGACAGGTTCCCGTCATGCCGGGTGCAATCCTGCGCTCGCGGCCCATCGGCGTGTTGGTGATGCAGGACGAAAAAGGCCTCGATGAGAAGATCCTCGCCGTGCCGCACGATGATCTTTCACCCTTCTACCGCGACATCTCCTCCTATCGCGATCTGCCGGAGATCCTGATCAACCAGATCGGCCACTTCTTCGAGCACTACAAGGACCTGGAGAAAGACAAATGGGTCAAGGTCGTGCGCTGGGGCGAGGCGGAAGAAGCGCATCAGTTCATCCGCGATGCCATCGAGCGCGAGAAGGCGTGACGCCGCGGGAACAGCCGGGACAACTGCAATCTATGGTGGTAGGTTGCCTGCCTTAGCCAGGGGGTAGCCATGACGTTCACGGATGCGGTCAGGACGTGTTTCTCGAAATACGCGACCTTCTCCGGGCGCGCCGCACGGCCGGAATACTGGTGGTGGGTGCTGTTCGCAACGGTGGTGAGCCTCATCACCAACATGATCGATGCCTATGTGATCGCGCCCGCTTTGGGCCTGCCGCCATTCGGCGAGGAGTCCGGGCAGCCGGTCACCATGATCGTCGGCCTGGGGTTGCTCTTGCCCGGGCTCGCGGTTGCGGTGAGGCGGCTGCATGACATCGACCGGTCCGGTTGGTGGTTCTTTCTGGTGCTGATCCCGATCATCGGCCTGCTCGTGCTGATCTACTGGATGGTTCAGCCGGGAACCGAGGGTGAGAACCGGTTCGGTCCGGGACGCGTTCCTGAGGCGGAATTCTGACTTGAACTTGAAAACGTCTATCCGGGCCTGGTTTCGGCCAACTGCTTGACGTCTATCAATGAAATCGCCCTACTATCGGGCGATAATGCGATGTTTGGCCGGGCCTGGCCCGGCCGTTCGCACACTGTATTTCGGGGATGTGACAATGAACACCATTCTTGTACCGACAGACGGATCCGTTCCCGCTGAAAAAGCGCTCGATCTCGCGCTGGACCTGGCGGAGATGCACGGCGCCGATATCAAGGTCCTGCACGTCCTGCTGCGCGACAAGGAGCCCGATGAACTCCTGCGACTGCCTGAACTGGCGGTTGCCGACGAACGCGTGGCCGAAGAACTCGCCGCGCTTGCCGCGGCGCCGGAACCTCCCCATTCGGCGGAAGAGCTGATGGCCGAACGCGGCGCCCCGGAACGCCCGGTCAATGAGGACCTGCTGCGGGCAATCGGTGAGCATGTGCTCAACCGGGCGACGATCCGCGCCTCGGCGCGTGGCGTGACGGCGCAAGCCCTGCCGCTCGGCGACGGTACGGCGGCGGAGGCGATTGCGTCGGCGGCCGATTCAGAGGACGTGGACACGATTGTCATGGGCACCCGGGGCCTGCGCCAGATCGAGGCGGTGGCGTTCGGCAGCGTGTCGCAGCAGGTGTGCCGGCTGGTTCAATGCACCTGCGTCGCGGTGCATTAGAGCCTTTTCGATTACTCCGCCGCCTCGGCGGGGACTGATGCGCTGATCCATTCGGGCTTGTCGCCTCCAAGGACAGGCGTCGGCCGGGTCCAGCGCGCAGGCGTCTGCGACATGTTCAGTATTGGCCCGAGATGCCGAAGCGGCCCGGAGGCGGGATGCGTTTCGATGCGAATGGCGTCGAGTTCGTCTTCGTCGAGATCCAGATCCGCCACGTCGCCATCCACCTTGCCCTGCCGGTGGATGAACATGCCCGACTGGCACAGCGAGACCCGCACGTGATAGCTGCCGCCTTCGCGCGCGCGCCGCGCCAGCGCCAGCAACACGCCGTAAGCGCCGAGGTAGCCCGTGGTGTAATCGCAGGCGGCGCCCGGAAGCAGCGCGGGCCGGTCCTCGCTTCCCTCATGGCAGATACCCGTCACCGTCTGGGCCACCTGCTCCCAGCCGGCGCGGTGGCTGAAGGGGCCATCGGCGCCGAAGCAACTGATCGAAAGGGTTACGATGCCCGGGCGAAGTTCCGCCAACGCCTCCGGGCCGAACCCGAGAGCGCTGAGCGCGCCCGGACGGTACCCTTGCGAAAACACGTCGGCGTCAGCCACCAGCGCTTTCAGGCGGTCTACGCCATCGCGCGTCTTGAGATCGAGAAAGCAGCTTCGCTTGCCGTGACTTGTATCGATAACGTGCTCTTCGATCTGTGGCAGGGCTTCGGCCGTGACCATCAGGACATCCGCGCCGTGCTCGGCAAGGGTCCGCGCGGCAATCGGTCCGGCCAGGATGCGGGTCAGGTCGAGGGCGCGGATGCCGCTCAAAGGTCGATCGCCCTGCGGGAAGGGTTCGGGATCGCTGTCGCCGACCTTGAAAATCTCGACAATCGGTTTCGCGCGGAGAACCTGCCCGTGCGCATGCTCTTGCCATTCCTTGTGCGACCGCACCATGGCGCCGCAGGCACGCGCTCCGTCGATTGCGTCTTCCAGATCCAGCGCATTCCACCGCGAAACCGCGTCGGCGACGGAGGCGGGCGCCGCATCGCATTCGAGCACGTCAAGCACGCGCGCTCTCAGGTTCGGCAGGCCGAAATGCGGCAGGAACCAGCGCCCGTCCTTTGTCGGCCAGGGCTGGGTGAGCTTGATCATGGCCTCGTGCTGCTCGTTGCGGATCAGCTCGAAACGGCCGTCCGCATTGGGACGCTGCATGTAGCGGGAGCTGCGCAGGCAGGCCGCGGCGTGGCGCGCGTCGATCGCAACGTCCTGACGGCGGCCGGTCTTCATCTCCCAGATGTCGGACACGGCCACGCCAATTCCGGCCAGTACCGCCGCGCAGGTCTCGCCAATCCTGAAACGCGTCGGGAGGACGGGGTCCGTGCCGGTGATCGTCACTTCGCCATCATCCGGCAGGCCCGCGCCGCGTATTGCCATGACCTCTTCAAACGCGCTTTTCATCTTCCTGTCCCTGTCCAATCGTCGCGCCAGAGGTTATCAGCCCGATGCGCGGGCCTCCAGCCGGACTCATTCGTGGTCCAGCGACGCAAGTTCGAGAATGAGCTTGCGGCGGACGGCCTCGGCGAAGCGTGTTGCGCTGTCGGCGGTTATGACAAAGCTGCCCGGACCGCCAATGATGCGTTTTGTGAAGGCCTCTTCCAGATCGTACTCGACCGGGCGCCCGCTGCAGTCGTCTTCGCGGCACATGACGGCGAGCCCGTTGATGGTGATGCCCTCGGCAAGAGCCTGCGCGCGGCCTTGTTCGATGGGCATGCCGGACCAATTGTTGGCGCTGTCGGCGGAAAAGTCGATGATCTTGCGCAGGCCGTCATAACCGTTCCCGGTGATCTGGCGCGTTCCCTCGGCAAGGGCGGCGCCGATCGCATTCATGCCGTATGTCACACGGTCGCGTCCCATAAGGGTGCGCGCGAACACCTCCGCACTCGCCGCCCCGTCAATGACCATCCACGGCACCACCGGGTCCTGCGATTTGTAGTCGGCCCACTCGATGAACGTGACGGCAATCTTCCCCAGCGGCCCCCGTGCGATGGCCGACAACACCTCTGGATGCCGCATGGCGTCCGCATAGCCCTGACGCTGAAACTTGATCTCCGCGTCGTCGATGGAAATGGACGCGTCCGCCATGAATACGAGCTCCACGTCCACCTGCTCGCGCGCGTTCAGGGGAAGCGCGAACTGAACGCACGCACACGCCAGAAGGCAGCTAATCCAGGCGAATTTCCGAAGTGTACGCATGAACTTGCTTCGGCTCCCTACACGATCCCTATAGTCCGAACCGCTCGGTGATGCCGGCGAACATGGCCTTGCGTTCGCGCTGCGAGAGGCCGAGCGCGCCAGCAATGTCGCCGAGACACGCCGTTTCGGCCTCCGTCAGGGCATGGTCGCAGATGGTGACGAGAAAGGCACCCGCGAGAATATGCTCCTTCGACGCCTCGCTGACGCCGCGCGCCTTGGCGATCTCCGCCAACGCCGCCTTCTTGTCGCGCTCGACAAGTTCCGCGGCATGAATCACGGGACGGAAGTTCATTTCCTCGCCGGACATCCGGCCGAACAGGTCTGACACGAACTTCATCTCCCGGTGATCGATGCTGCCGTCAGACGAGGCCTCCAGCAGCATCGCCGTCCACAGCGCATGTCGGCTGGCCTCGACCTCGTCGGCGGGCAGTTTAGACCAACCCTCCAGCAGGTTCGAGGTGAGGGCCTGCTGGCGCTCCACCAGCGTTTCCTCGCCGGTCTGCTGGATGGTGAACGGACTGGGAAGCGTCTTGGCGAGCTTCTTGTAACGCCGGTAGACGATGAACAACGCGATACACGGAATGAGGATCGCCGCGACGATGACGAAGGCGGCGATGAGCGGAAACATCTGCGAATCGAACATGCGTGCTTCTTCTTCAAACCTGCGTGGAGCGCTGAGAGATCGGATCGCGGCAAGCTGCCCGGCGCACGGCTTCGCCCCCGGGACCGGCGCTGACCCCGGAGATTAGTCGGATTCAGGACGTGGGGCCAGCGGAGTAGTTTGTTCCCGCAATGCGCACCAATTCGCACCGTGCAAGTCCTTAAAATTTATCGAAAATTCTCAGAGCATTTGCGCGGGCACCTTGACGGCGCGCTAACGCGCGTCTGGTACAAGGATCGGTGGAATGGGGCTGATGCCGGGAGACCGGGCAGACCGCCCGTGCCGGCACGGCCCACTGTGCCGGAGGGAAGCATGGACACGCCGTTTCTGTCCAACAGCGCGCGAACAGGCATTCAGCGGCTGCAATCGTTCAACGATCTGTTTGGCCGGACGTCCGAACGTCTCGCCGCGGGCCTCAAAATCAACCGCGCGAGCGACGGGCCGACCGCGTTCTTCACCGCCAAGGCGCTCAACGACCGCGCCGGTGACCTCAACCGCGTGATGGACACGGTCAGCACCAGGATCGGCACCGTCAGGGCCGCCGAGGTCGGCGGCCGCGCGCTGCAGCGTCTCGTTCAACTGGCCGAAGGTATCGTCAACTCCGCCGCCGCTCTGCCCGCGCCCGATCCGACGGCGACCGGTACGGTCGATGTGGCGGCGCAATCGGACGTGACCAACCTTGCCGGCGTCTCGGATGGCGACCAGTTCTCCGTTCAGTCCGGAACCGGCGCCGCCGTGACCGTGACCGTCAGCAGCGGCGATACGCCGGATGACCTGCTGGCGCAGCTCAATGCCATCGACAATGTCTCGGCGAGTTTCACCAGCGGCGGCGAACTGCAGATTTCGACGACCAACGGCGAAAACCTCGTACTGAGTGAGGTTTCTGGGGCGCCGCTCGCCGGGCTCGGCATCACCGCAGGCACGTTCGACCAGAGCACCGGAACGAGCCCGGCGCGGGCCACCAGGGCGGCGGAGTTCGATGCGGTTCTGACACAGATCGACCAGTTGGCAGGCGATTCCTCGTTTCTCGGCGTCAACCTGCTGACCGGCGACTCGCCCGTCGTGCAGTTCAATGCGGACGGGTCGTCGTCCCTGACGCTGCAGGGCGCGAACTCCGACGCGGCTGGTCTCGGTATTTCCCGCGCGGCCAACGGCTTCCGATCCGATGCCGACATCTCCGCGGCGCGGGCCGATCTGAAAGGCGCACTCGGCTCGCTGCGCGGATTGTCCGCCCGGTTCGCCACGGACCTGTCCGTCATCGACATCCGCAACGACTTCAACACCAGGCTCCGCGACACGCTGCAGAGCGGCGCCGCGAAGCTGACCCTCGCCGATCCCAATGAGGAGGGTGCGAACCTGCTCGCCCTGGAGACCCGTACCAGTCTCGCGGCGGCAAGTTTTTCCATCACCCAGCGTTCGGAAGCCGACGTCCTTCGGCTGTTCGGGTGAACGGCTTAACTGATTGAATTCTATAGATCTTCATGCCCGGATTAATCATGCCGCAAAGCAGAAATTGAGACCGGCGCGCATTGGCACCTAATCTCGAACCGTCGAGCAGGCCGCGCGTCCGATTTGAGCACATTTGGGAGGATCGAAATGAAAAACCTGTCTGTCTTCTGCACGGCCGGCGCGCTCGCCGCGCTCCTGCTGGCGGCGCCGGCGTCAGCCGGTGGTGATCCAGACTATCGTGCCTATGGCAAGGGCCATGGATACCAGTCCTACAAGAACGGCACGGCCTATCACCCGCGCAAACCGGCCTACGCTCCGGTCTACCACTATACGGGCCCGACCACTTACACGACCTATCCGCGGGTCTCGACCTATTCCTACACCTACACGGCACCGGCCTACGGCTACACTTACGTTGGCCCGTCCTACCCGGCATACGGATACGTCTACAGCGGATGCCGGAAGGTGCGCCGCCGCTGGTGCGGATGCCGCTGGTAACGGTCGCGCTTCAGGACGGTCACTGCGTCTTGCGTTCGCCCGTGATGCGCAACGGCCCCGCCGGCTGATACGCTGCGCCGGCGCAGCCGAGCGCCGCGACGACCGCGAACTCCCGGATCACCAGCATCGCGCCCGCATCTTCGAGGCGCTCCGCATTGCCCTCGTCGAGGTCGACCGCCCAGACCCAGCGCAGCCATCCCTGGCCGATCGGGCGGGACCCGGCCCGGGTGATGACGGATATGGCCTGCGCGTCCGTTACTGACGGCGGGAAGACAACGGCGACACGCCCCTCGCTCGGCTGCTGCGCCGTTGTGAGCACAAACGCCATCGCCGCCAGCCAGACCACGAGTACTCCGGCAAAAAACCAGGCGGCGAGTCGATGGAGGTCGCGGTTCATTGTCGTCTGCTTACGGCGGCCGGCGACGGATCTGTCCGGCACGCGGACATTAGCACAGATGCCCGGTCATTCGCTCGGCCAGGGAATGGCGACGCTTCACGATTCCATGAGATGTACGCGGTGCAAAGGAGTTCTGATTTGACTCCGCAGGCCCCGGCGTCCATGACCCGATGCGGATTTCGTAACGGTTTGCGTGGGGAGAGAAACATCATGCCAGCGAGTTCATCAGGGTCCAATGCCAGCCGTATCGCCGTGATTCCGGGCGACGGCATCGGCAAGGAGGTGGTGCCGGAAGGGGTGCGCGTGCTTGAGGCGGCGGCGAAGAAGTACGATCTCGATCTGCGCTTCGACGAGTTCGATTTCGCGTCGTGCGACTACTACGAGAAACACGGCCGGATGATGCCCGAGAATTGGAAGCCGCAGGTCGAAACCCATGACGCCCTGTTTTTCGGCGCGGTGGGCTGGCCCGACAAGGTGCCGGATCATGTATCGCTGTGGGGCTCGCTGATCCTGTTTCGGCGCGAATTCGACCAGTATGTCAATCTGCGGCCGGTCCGGCTGATGCCGGGCGTCCCCGCGCCGCTTGCAAACCGCGAACCGGGCGACATCGACTTTCTCGTCGTGCGCGAGAACACCGAAGGCGAGTATTCGGCCATCGGCGGGCGCATGTTTGAGGGCACCGACCGCGAGTTCTGCGTGCAGGAAACGGTGATGACGCGCCACGGTGTCGACCGCGTCCTCAAATATGCGTTCGATGTGGCCCAGAAGCGCGAGAAGAAGCACCTGACCTCGGCCACCAAGTCAAACGGCATCGCCATCACCATGCCGTACTGGGACGAGCGGGTGAAGGCGATGGCGGAAGACTATCCGGACGTGCGCTGGGATCAGTATCACATCGATATTCTCGCCGCCCGGTTTGTGCTCAGCCCCGATCTGTTCGACGTGGTCGTGGCCTCGAACCTGTTCGGCGACATCCTGTCGGATCTGGGACCGGCCTGCACGGGGACCATCGGCATCGCGCCGGCCGGGAACATCAATCCCGAACGCAAGCACCCCTCGCTGTTCGAACCGGTCCATGGCTCCGCCCCCGACATCGCCGGCGAGGGCATTGCCAATCCGGTCGGCCAGATCTGGACCGCGGCGATGATGCTGGAGCATCTCGGGCACACCGATGCGGCCAACGCGATCGTCAAGGCCATAGAGACGGTGCTGGCGGAAGAAAAGCTGCGCACGCGTGATCTCGGCGGTCCGGCCGACACCGTGACCTGCGGCAAGGCCATCGCCGATGCGGTGGAATAACGCCGGCACCGGGCGCCAGGCGGATGGCTGACTCCGAGCAACAGGGGCGGTCGGGATTTCGACTGGGGCTGCGGGACAGCCTGCGCATGCCCATGCTCGGCCCCATTGCCGCGCTGACCGGATACGGCGTGATGGCGCGTGAGGCGGGTCTCGATCTTCTGCTGACGCTGGTATCGGTGGTGACCATCTGGGCGATGCCGGTGCTGATGGGGTTTGCGGAACTGATCGCGTCGGGCAGCTCGCCGCTCCTGGTTCTCGTCACGCTGCTGGCGATCGGCTTCCGGAACCTGCCGATGGCGGTCTCGGCGATACCGATGATCCGCAAACGGCCCGGCTTCCAGTGGAACCAGATTCTGCTGGCCCAGCTTCTCTCGCCGATGTCCTGGGTGCAGATCACCATCGTCGGCCGCAAGCTCGAACCGGCCGAGCGCATGCCGTATTACGTGGCGTTTTGCCTGGTGCTGCTCGTTGCCGCGTTGTTCGGCACCTGGATCGGGTACGAGATGACGGTCGGCCTGCACCCGGCGGTCGGCCTCTCGCTGCTTCTGCTCACACCGCTGTTCGTCGCGATGACCATGGCGACGTCGCCCAAGCTGTCCAGCCGGCTGGCGCTGGTGTTTGGCGGAATAGGCGTTCCGCTTTTCATGCAATGGAACAGCGAACTGGGTCTGATCGTCGGCGGTCTGGTGTTCGGGACCCTGGGTTTTTTGGCCGCGCGTTTGCGCGACCGCAGCCGGAGTGAGCGCTCGTGAGCTTCTTCGAAACACCGTGGGGCTTGCTCGTAATCGGCTTTGCCGCGTCGTCGATCTGGCGCGCGCTGGGCGCTTTGCTCTCGGGGCGCATCGAAATCGACACGCCGCTGTTCGACTGGTGCGTTTGCGTCACGCAGGCTCTTGTCGGCGGCCTCATGGTCCGCGCCATCCTGCAACCATCGACCGCACTGGCCGAGGTCCCGCTCGGCGACCGCATCCTGGCGTGTGCAATCGGCGCGGCGGTTTTCGTGCTGATGCGCTGGCGGGTCATGCCCGGCGTGGCGGCAGGCACGGCGAGCCTCGCCGCGCTCGTCTTGTGGCGGGGCCTATAGTGCCTTCTCGATCGAATCGGAAACAGAACTGACCCGGGTTTGACCGAAGAGATTCTCGCGTTTTTTGTTGGGCAAATCCGCTCACGGGGCCGCGCAAGGGGTGTGAATGGGACTGCACTGTGGTAAGTGTTCCCCCGGGTTGACGCGGTGGTGGCGCGTAACCATCAGCCTTTAGACATTGCACTTGTGGAGGTCGCCATGACAGGCGGAGAAATCTTGGTTTGGTTGATCGCTTTGATCATCGGGTTCTTGATCGGATTGAAGCTGGGCCGCGCGTAGTCTGCACCCTTCGGACGCAGCGGTTGAGAAATTGAGCGGGAGATGGAGATGAGTTCAACAACTGTAATCGGCGCCATCGTTATGCTGCTGCTTGGCGTCATCTTCGGGTACATGGCGAGCGGCCGCCGGCCCCGGTCTGCGGAATCGGAACCGGCGCCGGAGCGCATCCCCGAACCGGCACCTGAGCGGGCCCCGGAGCCGAAACCGGCGCCTGCCAAGGCAAAGCCGGCGGCTTCGAAAAAGAAGGCGGCGCCGGCCAAAGCCAGGACATCGGCGAAGAAGAAAGACGATCTGAAGAAGATTTCCGGCGTCGGGCCGGCCCTTGAAAAGAAGCTGCACGGCCTGGGCGTGACCAGTTTCCAGCAGATTGCCGAGTGGAAGGCCGCGGACATCGAGGAGGTGGACGACAAGCTGAATTTCAAGGGACGCATTCAGCGTGACGACTGGGTCAAACAGGCCAAGATTCTGGCTGAAGGCGGCGAAACGGAGTTCTCGCGACGCAAGAAATAGCGAGGCCGTCTGACCGATGTCAGCAGGATAGAGCCGGGCGTTGCGCCATCTTCGCCCGTTTACCCCATTTTGCGAATCGAAAATGGGTGCTTTTTTTTGTTTGCACTTTCGTGATCGAGGTCCCATATGGACCTCATCGGCGCATTGAGAATTTGGATAGGTGCGCCCTCTCAACTATCTGGTTAAATGACTGTCTTTGAGACTGAATCACTTTCCCGACAACTGAGAGTAACCATGCAGGACGCACGCCTCCGGGGGCTCGTTTTGTGCCTATCCAATTAATTTGACGGGAAAGGAATATCCCTATGGCCACCAATGGCACCGTAAAATTCTTCAATCACTCTCGCGGTTTCGGCTTCATTACGCCTGAAGACGGGAGCAAGGACGTGTTCGTTCACGTTACTGCCCTCGAGCGTTCCGGCGTGCCGAGCATTGATGAGGGTGACAAGGTCACGTTTGACATTGAAGATGACCCGCGCGGGCGTGGCAAGCAAGCCACCAACATTCAACTCGCGCAATAACGCACCCACAAAAGGTGTACTAGCGGCAGCCGCCGGGGTTTTCCCTCCGGCGGTTTTTTTTGCCCGGTCGGATGCCGTGGACTCGCACGGCGACGAGACCCTGCCGGTCTCGAGGGCCATGCGCTTCAATCGGGGCGGAAAAGGCATTAGGCTGCGCCAGCCGGTTCGGGACCCATGAGCGAGATTGTTTACAAAATCTGCCCGCGCGCCGCTTGGGAGCAGGCGGAGCAGGCTGGCGTCTACCAAGGCGCGCCGATCGACCTGGAGGACGGTTTCATCCACCTGTCCGCCGCGTATCAGCTTGCCGAGACCGCGGCGAAACACTTCGCAGGTCAGGACGACCTTGTCCTGGTGGCGGTCGACGCACGTCAGCTTGGGTCGGCGCTGCGGTGGGAGCCGTCGCGCGGCGGAGACCTTTTTCCGCACCTATATGGACCGCTCGATACCCGGACCGTTGACGCCGTGACACCGCTCCCGCTCGAAAGCGACGGTCGCCATGTTTTTCCGGAAGGCGTGTTGAGATGATACCCGCGCTTGCCGACTTCGCCCTCCCGTTCCTGCGCACCCTCGATCCGGAGAAGGCGCATGAGCTCACGCTGCGCGCGCTGGAGACGGGTCTCTATCCGCGCCGGAGCGAAACCGATGATCCGCGGCTGGCGCAGACGATCTGGGGTCTGTCGTTTCCGAACCCGATCGGAATCGCCGCGGGTTTCGACAAGGATGCCCGGGTCCCGTCGGAAATCCTCAACTCGGGTTTCGGGTTTGCCGAGATCGGAACCGTGACGCCGCGCCCACAGGCCGGAAATCCCCAGCCGCGCGTTTTCCGCCTGCCCGAGGACAGCGGTATGATCAACCGTCTCGGCTTCAACAGCGAAGGACATGCGGCCGTGCTTGCGCGCCTGCAACGTCTTCAGAGCCGTGCCCACCAGGGCGTGGTCGGGGTCAATATCGGCGCCAACAAGGACAGCGCGGACCGCGATGCGGACTACGTGGCCGGCCTCGAAACGTTTGCGCCGGTGGCCGATTATCTGACCGTCAACATCTCCTCGCCGAACACGCCGGGCTTGCGCGATTTTCACATGGAAGAGGAACTCGACCGGCTTCTCGGCAAGCTGATGGACAAGCGCGGTGAATTGAAACAAGCCGGTGCAAAAACCCATCCGGTGACCGTGAAACTCTCACCGGATATCGCCGACGACGAGGTTGCGCCGATTTGCGACATCCTTGCAAGGCACGGCGTGGACGGCATCATCGTATCCAACACCACCCTGGATCGGGGCAACCTGACATCCAGGGCTTACGCCTCCGAGGAGGGCGGTCTATCCGGCGCACCGCTCTATGAACGCTCGACACGACTGCTGGCAAAGGTGTATGTGCACACCCGAGGAGCGGTCCCGCTCATTGGTGTCGGTGGCATCACGTCGGGTGCGACGGCACTTGGCAAGATCGAAGCCGGCGCCTCGCTTATCCAGCTTTACACCGGTCTCGTATATGCGGGACCGGGTTTGATCGGCCGGATCAAATCGGCGTTTGTGGCCGGTATCGAGCGTGCGGGAGCGCAATCAATCACCGACCTGATCGGTTCGAAGGCGCGTGAGTGGTCTGAGAAGGGATCGGGTTGAAACCGAGCGAGAAAACGCAATGTCTGTCAAAATTCTGCATAACCCGCGATGCTCCAAATCGCGCGCGACGCTCAACCTGCTGCGCGGCAAGGGCATTGAACCCGAAATCGTCGACTATCTGGAGACCCCGCCGAGCGCGGAGGAGTTCAAGAGTATCCTGAGCAAGCTCAACCTTGGCCCGCGTGACGTTATCCGCCGCGGCGAGAAGATCTACAAGGAACTGGAACTTGCGGACGACAATCTGTCCGACACGGCCCTGATCACGGCGATGGTCGGGAACCCGATCCTGATCGAACGCCCGATCGTCATCAAGGGCGACAAGGCGGCGCTCGGGCGTCCGCCGGAAAACGTGTTGGAAATTGTCTAGGATGCGGAGCCGGCCATGATGGTCCGCATCGGGGGCGCGGAATGAAGATCGAGAAGCCTTATCTGCTGTTTCTGGGCGATGCCGCCGACCAGCTCGCCGCGAAGACCGCCATCGGGATCTGCGACTGGCATCCGGAGAACTGTGTCGGGCAGCTCCGTATGGAAGGCTGCAACGCGGATGCCGGGCTTGAGGACATCACCATCAAGCAGGCGGTGGACGCCGGCGCAAAGACGCTCGTGGTCGGGGTCGCCAATCGCGGCGGCGTCATATCGGATGACTGGATCGAGGTCCTGAAGCAGGCGCTCAACGCCGGGCTGGATCTCGCCGCCGGCTTGCACAACAAGCTCGCCGATGTGCCCGCGCTGGCGCGAACGGCGAAGCGCAAGAAGCGCCAGATCTCCGACGTGCGCCATTCTGACGAGACCTTTCCCGTCGCAAACGGCGAAAAGCGCTCCGGCAAACGGCTCCTGCCCGTCGGCACGGACTGTTCGTGCGGCAAGATGTACACCGCTCTTGCCATTGAGAAGGAAATGCATGCCCGGGAAATGAAGGCGACGTTTCGCGCGACTGGGCAGACCGGCATCCTCATCACCGGCGAAGGCGTCTCGGTCGATGCCGTCGTGGCCGACTTCATTTCCGGCGCCATCGAGGCCATCTCGCCGGCGAACGACGCCGATCACTGGGACATCATCGAGGGGCAGGGCTCGCTGTTCCATGCCTCCTATGCAGGCGTGTCCACAGGTTTGTTGCACGGGGCGCAACCCGACGCCCTGGTGCTCTGCCATGAACCCACGCGCACGCATATGCGCGGGCTGCCACACTACCCCTTGCCCGGCCTTGAAGACTGCATGGAAGCCAATCTGCAGGTCGCATCGCTCACCAATCCGAACGTCAAATTCGTCGGCGTGTCGGTGGACACTTCGCGGCTCGGCGAGGACGAGGCGTTCGCCTTCCTCGCCCAGATCAGCACGCGGCTCGGCCTTCCCGCGGTCGATCCTATGCGCACCGGCGTCGACCTGATCGTCGACGGCCTCATCTGATGACATCGCTGGACGTCACGGTCGAGACGTGGCCGGTGCGCGGCGCGTTCACGATCTCGCGCGGCTCGCGCACCGAAGCGACCGTCCTCGTCGCCCGGCTGGTGGACGGCGACACGGAGGGGCGCGGTGAGTGCGTGCCCTATGCGCGGTACGGGGAGAGCGTCGAAAGCGTGAAGGCGCAGATCGAGGACCTGGCGGACCGCGTTTTGTCGGGTCTTGACCGGTCGGAGCTTCAGGAGGTGTTGCCGCCGGGCGCGGCGCGCAACGCGCTCGACTGTGCCTTTTGGGACCTCGAGGCAAAACGGACGGGCAAACGGGTCTGGGAGCTGGCCGGATGCGGCGAGCCGGTGGCGCTGACGAGCGCCTACACTCTTTCCCTCGATACGCCGCAGGCCATGCAGCAGGCAGCGCGGGACAACGCCGCGCGTCCCCTGCTGAAGCTGAAGCTTGCCGGTCCGGACGATCTCGACCGCGTCAGGGCGGTGCGCGAGGGCGCGCCGGAGTCCGCTCTCATCGTGGACGCCAACGAAGGCTGGACCCTTGAGGCGTATTCGGCACTTTCACCCGAACTCGCGAAGCTCGGCGTGAAGATGATCGAGCAGCCTCTGCCCGCCGCCGAGGATGCGGCTCTCGCCGATATCGAGCGGCCGGTCCCGGTCTGCGCCGATGAATCCTGCCACGACCGCGCGTCCCTCGGCGACCTCGCAGGCCGGTATGATCTGGTCAACATCAAGCTCGACAAGACCGGCGGGTTGACCGAAGCACTCGCCCTCAAGGCCGAAGCGGAACGCATGGGCTTCGGCATCATGGTCGGCTGCATGTTGGGAACGTCACTCTCCATGGCGCCGGCGCATCTCGTCGCGCAGGGCGCGGAGGTCGTCGATCTCGATGGCCCGCTGCTGCTGGCGAAGGACCGCGAACCGCCGATACGCTTCGACGGCAGCCTGATCGCGCCGCCCCAGGCGGAGCTGTGGGGTTGACACGTCGGCACAGCTACGCCTGATTTGGCGTGCGTAATCCGGCGGGCGGTCTGTTGCGTAAACGAATTCGGAGAACCGCGCGCAGGTCTCGACCCCCCGATCAGTGAGAGTGACATGACATCCGCGAATATTCTGCCCGAACGCGACCGGCTGGAGCCGACCGACCCCTATGTCCGCCAGCAACAGACTTTTGCGAAACTGAGCGATGAACAGGTGGAGCGGATCAAACCGTTCGGCAAGGTTGAGTCGCTGCCGAAGGGTACGGTCCTGTTCGAGCGTGGCGAGCGCACGGTCGACTTTTTCGTCGTCCTGAAGGGCAGCATCGAGATCTACGAACACCGCCGGGACGGCTTGAACGTCTTTACCGTGCATGGCGAGAACCAGTTCACCGGCGAACTGGATCTGTTCAACGACCGGCAGATCCTGGTCGGCGGCCGCATGGGCGAGGACGGTACGATCATTCGGGTCGACCGGGCGAGTTTCCGCAAGCTGATGGTGGCGGAGCCGGATATCGGCGAGATCATCACCCGGGCCTTCATCCTGCGGCGCGTCGGCCTGATCTCTCACAAGCAGGGCTCGGTCACGCTGCTGAGCATGGACAAGTCGGCTGACGCCGTGCGGATCGAACGGTTTCTCCGCCGCAACGGGTACCCGATCGAGACCTTGGATTGCAGCGCGGGCGCATGCGACGAACTCCTGGCGAAGTATGGGCTCGAAAAGGGTGATCTTCCCGCCGTCCTGATCCATCTTGGCGAACAGGTTCTGACCAACCCGGACAACTACGCTCTTGCCGAAGCCCTCGGGCTCGCCGAGGTGATCGACCATGAAGACGTGTACGATGTGGCGATCGTCGGCGCGGGTCCTGCCGGACTTTCCGCGGCGGTCTACGCGGCATCGGAAGGTCTGAAGACGATCTTGCTCGAGCATGACGCTCCCGGCGGGCAGGCCGGAACGAGCTCGAAAATCGAAAACTATCTCGGATTCCCAACCGGTATCTCCGGCCAGGCGCTCGCCGGACGCGCGCAGGTTCAGGCACAGAAATTCGGCGCGAAGATCCTGCTCCCGCACTCGGCGCGGCATATCGACTGTTCCACTGGCGCGCCGTTCGGCATCGACCTGTGCAGCGGCGGCCGGATTATTGCGAAGGCGGTGGTTGTCGCGTCCGGGGCCACATACCGGACCCTCGGCATCGACAATGCGCGTACGTTCGACAATGCCGGTGTCTACTATGCGGCGACGGCCATGGAATCCGCCTTCTGCAAGGACGAGGAGATCATTGTCGTCGGCGGCGGCAATTCGGCTGGACAGGCGGCTGTGTTCATGTCGGGGCACGCGTCCCATGTGCACATCCTTGTGCGGGGAAGCGGCCTCGGCGCGACGATGTCGGACTATCTCGTCGGCCGGATCGAATCCTCGGCCAACATCACGCTGCACACCCATACCGAGATCACCGCTATGGAAGGGGGCCATCATCTCGAAGGCGTGACCTGGACCGACAACCAGAGCGGAAGAAGCGAAACCCGGCCCATCCGCCATGTCTTCCTCATGATCGGCGCGGTGCCGAATACGGACTGGCTTGAGGATTGCGTCGGCCTGGACGACAAGGGCTTCGTGCGTACGGGTCTCGATGTGGTCGGTGACGCGGCATGGCAGCCGGAGCGGGATCCGATGATGCTGGAGACGACAATACCCGGTGTGTTTGCCGTCGGCGACGTGAGGGCGGGCTCGATCAAGCGGGTGGCCTCCGGTGTCGGCGAAGGATCGATGTCAATCAGCCAGGTCCACCAGTTTCTCGCGGCGCATAGCTCTTCGCAGTGAAACTATCCCCAGTTCGGCTTGCGTTTCTCCAGAAACGCGGTGAGACCTTCCTGCGCGTCGGGCGTGACAGCGATGTTGCAGAAGTCCTCGACCGCATTGGCGACGCTGCGCGTATAGTCGAGGTCGGTGGCGCGCATGAAGGCCGCGCGGCCGATGCGCATCGCGGTCGGTGATTTAGAGGCGAAGGTTGCCGCCAGTTCACGCGCTTCGTCGCGCAACGCATCCTTTTCGACCACGCGGGACACCAGGCCGAGTTGCGCCGCTTCGGCGGCGTCGAAAGTCCGTCCGGTGAACAGCAACTCGAACGCCCGATACCGTCCGACGATACGCGGGAGGTGCGCGAAATGGATGGCCGGCAGGACGGCCAGGTCTATTTCCGGGTATCCGAACGTGGCGCTGTCGGCGGCCATGATCACATCGCAGGAGATGGCCAGCGTCATGCCGCCGCCGCGGGCGGCGCCGTGGACGGCGGCGATCGTCGGCTTGCCCATCTTTGTCTGGACGTCCCACAGGTCGATATAGAGCTTCTGCAGGAACTGCCGCACGTCGAGCCCCGACTTGCCGAGAATGATGTCGAGGTCGAGACCGGCACAAAACCGATTGGGCAGGGCGCTTCGCAGGATCACGGCCCGCGCTTCGTCGTCCGCGGCAGCCCGCCTGAATGCCGAGAGAATGTCGTCGAGAAAGGGAACGGAGAATGCGTTGAGCGGCGGCCGGTCGAGTACGATCTCTGCGATATGGTCCGATACCTGGTAGTGAACCTTTGCGTCATCGCTCATGATTTTGTCGTCTCCTTGTCATGACAGCCGATGACACCGCGCTCGGCGAGGTCCGCAATGGCGTCGGCATCGAAACCAAGCTCCGCCAGTATTTCGGCGCTGTGTTCGCCCAGCAATGGCGGCGGATTGGGGTTTTGGCGCGGCGCGCCTTCAAACCGGATCGGCAAGCCGATGTGGCTGATCGGCCCGAGAACCGGATGATCGGCCTCGACCACAAGCCCGCGCGCCGCAAGCTGCGGGTGCGCCAGCGCCTGATCGAGCGTGTGGATGGGGGCGCATGGAATGCCGGCGGCCCGCAGGGCGTCGAGCCAGTGGGCGATCGGCTTTCCGCCGACGACGTCCTGAACCAATGCGGCGGTGTCGTCCATGCGCGCGACCCGGTCGGAATTGGACGCGAACCGGGGGTCGTCGCGATACGACTCAAGGCCGAGCACGTCACACAGGCGGCGCCATTGCGCGTCGTTTCCGGCGCCGATCATCAGATCGCCGTCCGCCGCGCTGAAGGCCTGATAGGGCGCGAGCGAGCCGTGCCGGCTGCCAAGGGCCTTCGGCGGCGTGCCGGTCATCCAGTAGTTCTGCGCGAGATACGCCATCTCCGCCATGGCGGAGTCCAGCAGAGCGAGCTCGATGTGTGCGCCTTTTCCGGTGCGCCCGCGCTCCAGCAAAGCGGCGAGGATCCCGCTCACGCCCAGCATTCCCGTACCGAGGTCGACCGGAGAGAAGCTGACCCGCACGCGTGATCCGTCCGGCTCCCCAATGGTGCTGATCATGCCGCTGAAGGCCTGCAGCATGACGTCATAGCCGGGCTCGCCCGCCAGCGGCCCTTCGAGGCCGTATCCGGAAATCTCGCAGTAAATCAGCGCCTCGTTCAGGTCTTTCAGGCTGTCATAGTCCACGCCGAGCTTTTCGGCCGTTCCGCCTTTGAATCCCTGAATGACGATATCGGCCTTCTTCACCAGCGCGTGGACGATCGCACGGCCCTCGTCGGTTTTCAGGTCGAGCGCCAGCGAGCGCTTGTTGCGGTTGAATGCGAGAAAGGGAGAGGATTGACCCTTCTCACGGGGCTCCCACGTCCGCGTGTCGTCGCCGACACCGACCGGCTCGACCTTGATCACGTCGGCGCCCAGGTCGCCGAGATATTGCGTGCACAGCGGACCGGCGAACACCTTGCTCAGGTCGATGACCGTTATGCCTTTCAGTGGCGTCATGCGTTACCCGGACGCGTCGGTCATCGTCCGGCTCGGCAGCGCGAAGCACTCGCCGATCCGGAAATCGTCGAGCCAGCGCTGCTCGGTGATCATCCGGTGGCGCGCGGGATCGAAGCTGGATTCGTTGTCACTCATGTCACGTCAGATGCCGGGCGAGCGGGAGGCCGGTTGGAAGTGCGTTTCGACTGGTGTGACCTAACACAGAAGCAGGCGCAGGCACCAATTTGGGACATTACCGGGTGGCCGGAAAGGACGAGCGGACGAGCGCCGGGTATCGTGCACCGAGTGTCAGCGCGCGCAGACTCAGAAAAATCACCATCGCCGCCCACAGTCCATGATTGCCGAAGATCGGCGTCAGGACCGCCCACATCACCATGAAGACGGCCAGGCTGAGCAGCATCATGTTGCGCATGTCGGCGGTTCGGGTCGCGCCGATGAAGATGCCGTCGAACTGGTACGCCATGACGCCAGCCACGGGAACGATTGCCGCCCAGCCGAGATAGAGCCTCGCAGTCGCCCGGACTTCTTCGTTTACCGTCAAGAAATCAATGAGATAGCCGCCGCCGAACCAGAAGGCGATGGTTGCGAACACACTGAAGATGACGGCCCAGATCGTGGACAGGCGCACGGCATCCTTGAACCGGGCGTAGCGCTGCGCGCCGATCGCCTGGCCGGCCAGCGTTTCGGCGGCGAACGCGAAACCGTCGAGGAAATAGGCGGCAGTGTGCGTGAGATTGATCAGGATCGCATTGGCCGCGAGCGCGATGTCACCGGCTTCCGCCGACTTGGCGGTGAACCAACTGAAGGCGAACAGGACGCTCACCGTGCGGATCATGATGTCGCGGTTGATCGCAAGCATGCGCCGCAGAGCCGCGCTGTTCATGATCCGCGCCCTGTCGAAAACGACGCCGCGGCTGCGGATCAGCCGCAGGGCCAGCCACAGGCCGACGCCGGCGGCAATCACCTCGGCGATGATCGTGCCGTAGGCAACGCCCTTCACACCGAGTCCGAGGCCGAGGACGAACCAGGCGTCAAGGATCGCGTTGAGGCCGTTGAGGAGGAGTTGCAGAATGAAAGCCGTCGGCGCGCGGCTCATACCGATGAACCAGCCAAGCAGGGCGAAATTGGTCAGAGCCGCCGGTGCCGCCCAGATGCGGATGGAGAAGTACTCCGCCGCGCTCGCCTCCACCGCCTCGGATCCGTTGATGAGAGAAAACGCGATGGCAGACACCGGGATCTGCGTGGCGATCAGCAATACCCCCGCGACGCCGGCAATCAGCAGCGCCCGCATGAGCGTCGCCGTAACCTCGCTGAAATCGCCGCCGCCTTCGGCCTGGGCGGTGAGGCCGGTCGTTCCCATCCGCAGGAAGGCGAACGCCCAGTAGAGCAGCGAGAACAGCATCGCCCCGACGGCGACACCGCCGATGTAGTGTGGGTCGCCGAGCTGGCCGAGCACGGCGGTGTCGACGAGGCCGATCAGGGGCGTCGTGACATTCGACAGGATGATGGGAACGGCAATGGCCAGCACCTGACCGTTGCCGAGCCGGTCGGATCCTTGTCGTTCAGGTTGAAGCTTCCCGGGCCCGCCGCTTCCCTCCGTTGCGACGGGCGCGCTCATGGCGCGGGGCTATGGTCGGACGGCATCAGTCCGTTCGGCTGGGCGGCGTGTGCGCGGAACCTGCGGCGTCACCTTTGCCGGCCACCTTCATCAGCCGGGAAATGAGCCAGATGGGGAACACGATGACCGCGCCCAGCAGGAAATAGCGGAACACCCACTCGATGGCGTCGAAGCCCATGTCGTAGATGCGCAGCGCCAGCGTCTTGATGGAATTGACGATGTCGTACGGGCTCAGGCCGAGCGCCGACAACAGAATGCCGACAATCAGCGAAATCACGGCCAGACGAATCAGCACGACGCCCGGGTTGCCGCCGAAGAAACGTTCCATCATTGCACTCCAAGATTTTCGAATTTGCGCATGAGCGTGCATGCGCATCACGGCTTACCATATAGAATGTGGGAATGCGACAGCAGGCTTCAAGTCCGCAGGAGACAGACATTGATCCCGACACGCCCGACGGCGGCGTTCTCCCCGAACGCTTCGCCGCGTGGTTTGCGTCGCGCGGATGGCGCCCACGGGAACACCAGCTTGCATTGCTGCAACATGCGACCGCCCGCCGCTCCACACTGCTGGTCGCACCGACCGGAGGCGGCAAGACGCTTGCGGGCTTTCTGCCCAGCCTGATCGATCTCGAACGGGCGGGCCGGCGCACGCGTCGCGGCGTCCATACGCTTTACATCTCGCCGCTCAAGGCGCTCGCCGTCGATGTGGCGCGCAATCTGCGTGCGCCTGTCGAGGACATGGGGCTTGATATCTCCCTGGAAACCCGGACGGGCGACACACCGCAGTCGCGCCGACAGCGCCAGCGCTATGCGCCTCCCGATATTCTGATGACCACGCCGGAGCAGGTGGCCCTGCTGCTGTCCCACAAGGATGCGGGCAAGATGTTCTCCGGGCTCCGCAATGTCGTGCTTGACGAACTGCACTCGCTGGTCACGTCCAAGCGCGGCGATTTGCTGAGCCTGGGCATCGCCCGCCTGCGCAAGCTTGCGCCCGAGGCCATCGAGATCGGGCTGTCGGCAACGGTCGCGCGGCCCTCCGAACTGCGCGCGTTCCTGTCTCCACAAGGCGTGGAAGGTCGCGTCCGACATCTGGCGGAAATTATCAATGCGGGCGGCGGGGCGGCGGCGCGCGTGCGTATTCTCGCCTCCGAGGAACGGTTTCCCTGGTCGGGGCATTCTGCGCGCTACGCGCTCGGCGATATCTATGCGGCGATCCAGGAACACCGCACCAGCCTGATCTTCGTGAACACGCGCTCGCAGGCCGAGATGGTGTTCCAGTCCCTGTGGCACATCAACGAGGACAATCTGCCGATCGCCCTGCATCACGGGTCGCTCGACGTCTCGCAGCGCCGCAAGATCGAGGCGGCGATGGTCGAGGGCAGGCTGCGCGCGGTTGTCTGCACCTCGACGCTGGATCTCGGGATCGACTGGGGCGACGTGGATCTGGTGATTAATATCGGCGCGCCGAAAGGCGCCAGCCGTCTGGCACAGCGTATCGGCCGCGCCAATCACCGGCTCGACGAACCGAGCAACGCGCTGCTGGTTCCGGCCAACCGGTTCGAGGTGCTGGAATGCCGCGCCGCACTTGATGCAGCGGCGGAAGGGGCGCAGGACACGCCGGTGGCGCGGACGGGCGGTCTCGACGTACTCGCGCAGCACGTGCTTGGGATGGCGTGCTCGGACCCGTTCGCGCCCGACGAGCTGTTCGCCGAGGTGAAGAGTGCCGCGCCCTACGCCGACCTCTCCCGCGAAACCTTCGACAAGGTCGTCGAGTTCGTCGCGACAGGCGGATATGCGCTCAGGACCTATGAGAGATACGCCCGTTTGCGCCCGACCGCGGACGGGCGCTACCGCGTTCCGCATCCGCGTGTCGCCCAGCAATACCGCCTCAATGTGGGAACCATTGTCGAGGCGCCGATGCTGAAGGTGCGGCTCGGCCGGGCGCGCAAGTCGGGCACCGGACCGCCACGCGGCGGGCGGGTGCTCGGAGAGATCGAGGAGGTGTTCGTCGAGCAGCTCGTGCCGGGCGACACCTTCATTTTCGCCGGTGAGGTCCTGCGGTTCGAGGCGCTGCGCGAAATGGAGGTGATCGCCAGCCGGTCGGGAGATACCGAAGCGCGGGTTCCGTCCTATATGGGTGGCAAGTTCCCGCTCTCCACCTATCTGGCGGACCGCGTGCGCCGGATGCTCGCCGACCCCTCGTTCTGGCCGCGGCTTCCGGGGCAGGTTTCCGAATGGCTCGAGGTTCAGCGGCTGAAATCCATCATTCCAAGGCCGGAAGAGATGCTGGTGGAGACTTTTCCGCGAGCACGGAAACACTACCTGGTCTGCTATCCCTTCGAAGGACGGCTGGCCCACCAGACGCTGGGGATGCTGCTCACGCGCCGGCTCGAACGCGCCGGCGCGCGCCCCCTGGGCTTCGTTGCGAGCGAGTACGCGCTCGCGATCTGGGGACTTGGCGACATGAGCGCGATGATGCGGTCGGGGACGCTGCCACTCGGGCAATTATTCGACGAAGACATGCTGGGCGATGACCTCGACGCCTGGCTTGCCGAGTCGGCACTCATGAAGCGCACGTTTCGCGTCTGTGCGGTGATTGCAGGGCTGATTGAGCGCCGTCATCCGGGCAAGGAGAAGTCCGGACGGCAGGTCACGGTGTCATCAGACCTTATTTATGACGTGCTTAGAGAGCATGAACCGGATCACGTGCTGTTGCGGGCGGCATGGGCGGACGCAGGGACCGGATTGCTCGATATCGGCCGGGTGGGCACGTTCCTGAAGCGCATCAGGGGCCGAATCAGGCATAGTGTCCTGGATCAGGTATCTCCGCTGGCTGTTCCGGTCATGCTCGAAATCGGGCGTGAACCTGTTCACGGCGAGGCCCGTGAAGACCTGATGCGAGAAGCGGCAGACCAACTGATTGAGGAGGCTATGCGGCATGAGCCGGCAGGCGAAACTCGGGCTTGACGCCCCGCTGCCCCTACACGGCGAGCGCGGGGCTGACATTCTCGTTTGTGGAAAGCACTTTTCGACCGATGCGTCCGGGGCTCTCTACTGGGCCGAGCAGAGGACGCTGATTGTCGCCGACCTGCATCTGGAGAAAGGTTCGGCCGCCGCGCGCAAGGGCAGTCTGTTGCCGCCCTATGACTCCCGTTCGACGCTCGTGCGCCTTGCAGGCGTGCTCGACAGGTTCGACCCCGATCGCGTGATCGCGCTCGGTGACAGTTTTCATGACCAGGCGGCGGCCGACCGGCTGCCGCAGAAGGACCGGGACCGCCTGCGGATCATGCGCCAGGGCCGCGAATGGTACTGGGTGACAGGCAATCATGATCCCGTCCTCCCGGACTGGCTCGACGGAACCATCTGCCCGGCCTTGAGCATTGACGGCATCAAGTTCCGCCATGAGCCGACCGGCGGCGCCAGGTCGTTCGAGGTCGCGGGACACCTGCATCCGGTCGCACGGTTGACCCGCCGCGGCGCGAGCGTCCGGCGCAAGTGCTTCGTCTCCAACGGTTCGCGCCTGATTGTTCCCGCTTTCGGCGCCTATACGGGCGGCCTCAATGTCCTGAACAAGGCGTTCACGTCGCTTTTCGAAAGCGGCGAGTTCCACGTCTGGATGCTGGGCCGGTCGGAGGTCTATCCGCTCGCAAAACGACAGCTTCTGCGCGACTAGGCGCCAGCCTTCGCGGATCAGTCGCGCCGCGTCATCACCGACGCCATGAGCCCGGCGAAAATCGCAATGATGACCGCGGCGATGCCGTAAAGAAGCGGGTGGTCGAACGCGGCGGAATAGACGAAACGCTCGAAGCCCTGCTTGTGGATTTTGAGCTGGCTGCGATTGTGGCTGAGCACGGTGCCGTTGCGCAGCAGGTAAACGTCGGTCGCATATTGGCCGACCGGCACGCTTGCGGGCAGGTCGATCGTCGCGCGGAACAGGTTCCGTCCGACGAAGGTCACGCCTTCCGGCTTATAGGAGAACAGGCCGTCTTCCTGTCTGATCCGGACCACCGCCGAGCGAAACACGTTCAGACTGCCGTCGGCGGCCGCTGCCGGTGCGTTCGGGCCAAGCGGCCTGAGGTTGAGACTGCTGAAGCCCAGCCCGTAGGCGTTCAGGACGGTCAGATTGGCAATCTCGCCAAGGGGCCGGGTGGACAGCACCGCATAGTATCCGGGCACGTTCGCGTAGGTGTAGGCATCGGCATTGATCCAGATTCCGGCGATGCGCGATTTTTTCCGGATGACGATGGTTTCCTTGGGTCCGCGGATCGCCACAACGATGTCGTACAGCGACGTTTCGAACTCCGAATGCTGGCTGTTCTCGATGGTTCCGAAAATGACGATCCGCTGCCCGGTGAAGTTGGATTCGATCGCGATGTTCCGGAACGAGATGTCGGATTCGATCTGCTCCGTCTGGTCTTGCGCGGCCACGGACCCGGCCAGCAGCCAGAACGTCGTCACGAGGACCAGTATGCCGCGCCAAGTCATCAGTGCGCTCCAAGCGCCGGGCCGACGCTGAACAGCTCGTCGGGCTCGACCACAAGATCAAACAGCAGCCTGAGGCAGACGGCGAGGACCATCAGGGCGAGCAGGGCACGCAATTGCTCACCCTTGAGATGCTGCCCGGCCCGTGCCCCGAATTGCGCGCCGATCACGCCGCCGATCATCAGGATCAGCGCCAGCAGGACATCAACGGTCTGGTTGGTGACCGAATGCAGAACGGTCACCGCCGCGGTGACGAAAATAATCTGAAACAGCGAGGTTCCGACCACCACATTGGTCGGCATCCGCAGCAGGTAGATCATGGCCGGGACCATGATGAACCCGCCGCCGACGCCCATGATCGCGGCGAGCACGCCGACGAATGCACCAAGCACGAGCGGCGGAATGGCGCTGATGTAGAGCTTTGAATGCTTGAACCGCATTTTGAGCGGCAGGCCGTGCACCCAGTTGTGCTGTCCGGGACGGCGCATGGAGACGGGCCCGCCGGCGCGCACCCGGCGTATGGCGCGTACGCTCTCGATCAGCATCAGTGTTCCGATGATGCCGAGAAAGATCACGTAGCTCAGGGAGATAATGAGATCGACCTGTCCGATCTCGCGCAACACCTTGACGAGCTGCACGCCAACGACCGCGCCGATGATGCCGCCGATCAGCAGGACGGTCCCCATTTTCACGTCGACATTGCCGCGGCGCCACTGGGCGAGCGCGCCTGAAACCGATGACGCGACGATCTGATTGGCCTCGGTGCCGACCGCGACGGCCGGCGGGATGCCGAGGAAGATCAGCAACGGCGTCATGAGGAATCCGCCGCCGACGCCGAACATGCCCGAAAGGAACCCGACCGCACCTCCCATTCCCAGAATAACCAGGAGATTCACCGACAACTCGGCGATGGGGAGATAGATATCGAACATCGGCCAGTGCTTGCGATTCCGGGCGCCGTACCCCGTGCGCGGAGCGTTTCATGGACAGGGCGAGAGCTACGTTTCGCCTGCGAAAGCAGATAACCCGGTGACTGTCCGGAAGACGCCCGTTAAACGCCCGGAATCGGCATAAGTCAATGGGGTGGGTGTCTAATTTCTCGAAACCATCCGTCTCGATAGACGAAACGTCCTGTTCGACGCCGCGACTAGCTTGCCAGCGCTTCAAGTTGCCGCAGCAGCGCCGGTGTCACGGTTCCGTCGCCGGCGTTTCCGGAGCGGGTCTGGAACCTGCGGATCGCGGATTTCGTTTGCGGCCCAAGGCGGCCGTCGGCAGCGCCGGCATCGTAACCGAGCTTGTTCAGCAGTTTCTGTGCGCGGGTAACGAGGTCGGCGCTTGTGACGCGCGCCTCGGGTGCGGCGCCGACGTTCTGCCAGCCGCCTCGTGGTGGGCCGGTGCGATTCGCGTCGGGGCTTGCGGGCACCTTTTTCCAGGTGCGAATGGCCTTCTCCGCCGCGAGCAGCGACTTCGCCGGAAGTCGCGGCCTGATCGCCTCGCGCCGCTTGCGCGCCTCCGCGTCTCCCTGCTGTGCGGCGAGTGTGAACCACTTATAGGCTTCCGTGATGTTCTTGCGGGTGCCCAGGCCGTTTTCAAACAGAATGCCGAGATTGAACTGGCTGTCGGCAAGTCCGTGGCGTGCCGCTTGATGGAACCAGTTCTTGGCCGACGTGAAGTCGGCTTTGCCGGCGGTGCGCCTCGTATACAGCACCGCCAGATTGTGCATGGCGCGGACGTTGCCGAGTTCGGCGGCGCGCCGATACCAGGTCTGGGCGACGCCCTCGTCCTTTTTCACGCCGTGCCCGCGCTCATGCATCGCCGCGAGACGGTACTGTGCGGGCGCATGACCTTGTGCGGCGGCGCGCATGTACCATTCGGCAGCTTTCTTGAGGTCCTTGGGAACACCGATGCCCTTGGCGTAACGCGAGCCGACCTCGACCTGGGCCTCCGGGTTGTGGCGGGCGGCTGCGACCCTCAGCGATTGCGGGCCGATACGCGCGGGCGGCATCACCTCACGCGTGCCGTTTGTCGCGGCGCCGACTTCGTTGGCCGGCGCGCTGTCGATCGTGTTCGGACGGTTCGGGGCGCGCTGCATTGGCATTGCCGGGACCGGCGCCCGCCTCGGTTGCGGCAGGGCGGTCGTGTTCGGCACAACGGGTGCGGCGGGTACCAGCGCCGGTCCGGTTCGCGCAACCGGATCGCTCTGAAGCGCTGCATCTTCGCGCGGCGCGGGGTCCTTGATTTCCATGGTTACGTCCGGCGGAACCGGGTTACGGACCTCCGGCGGCAGCGAGGCGAGCAGCGTCGCTGTCGTGATTTGCTGCCCGGGCGCGACTGCGACCCGCGTCGGGGACACCTGAACCGGTGCGCGCTGGTTGCTCACGGTCTGTTTCGGTTGCGGCGCTGTCCGGCGTGGCGTCGTGGCAGGTGTCTTGTGCAACTGTCCCGAATGCTGATTGCCATCGGGCGTGGTCGTCTGCCCGGATTTCTGTGGCGTTGCGTCGGGCTTCTGTTTTGCCGGCGGTTTCCCGGCCGCGCCGTCGGCTTCGGGAGCGGCGGATTGCGGCGGGGTTTGCGGCGCGTCGACGCCCGGCTGGGTGTCAGGAGTGGAGTTCAATCGCGAAAACAGCAAGCCCGCGCTCAAAATGAGCAACAGGACCGCCGCGATGACAAGGATCGGGCGGGTTTTCTTGTCCCCGGATGATGCGACGGACGACAGCGCCCCGGACGATACGTTGGCGAAACTCCACTTGGAGCGTGACGACGAGGCGGATGGCGTTGCGGACGGTTGTTGCGCCGCTGCCGCGGCTGCCGCACGCCGGGCCGACGCGATGAAATCACTGTCGGCTTCGAACGCCGCATCACTGTCTTGCCGCTCATCGATCCCGTTGGTGCTCGGACCCGGTACCGGCCCCTGGGGCGCGACTGGTTCGGATTTGCTCGAGGGCGGTTGGTAGTCCGGAATGGTGGCGCCAAGGTTCTTGTAAGCGCTTTTGGCGGCCTCCGACCAGACGCTGCCCGGCTCCGAGGGAGGGGGGACAGTGGGCTGTGGCGGGTCTTCAGGTTCCGATGCGCTGGTGTGTGCCTGGGGCGCGGGTTGCGAGGGGGGCACGTCGAAGGTCTCCGGCGGCGGAGGCGGTACGGCCCCGGTCGGCGTCGTGCTGGCATGTGCGGCGAGGGAATGTAACGCCTCGTTCATGGCCTCGAGCGTGCTGACGGTCCGCGAGTCCATTTCCCGCGCGCTGGCGCTCAGATCGATCAGGGCCTGTTCGATTGCGGCAAGGCGGCCCTCGTCCTTGCTGTTCTGGTTCGGCAAGCCTGTCGATTTCGCCCAGCGCAGCAGATTGATCAGATGGCCTTCGATCGCGTCGACCTTCTCGTAGTTGCGCTGTGCCTCCGTGAATCCCGCTGTCAGCGTGTTGAGCTGGGACTCGATCTTCTCCAGTGCCGCCAGGTCTTTCCGCTCATCCATCGCGGTGTCAAAGCGACGCGCCAGGGCGTCCATTTGCGCGGACAACGCGTCGAAGTCGCGCGCAGGTTCCCGCTCCGCAAGAGACCGTTCGAGCTTTTCGGTGACTTCAGCGAAGTTCTTGTTGAGCTGATTGTCGCCGAAATCGGGGCGCGGAAGGTCGTCGTTGGCGCGGTTGAAGAAGGGCGTCTCGTCACCGTTTGCCGCAAATTCACTCTGCTGCGCCTTGTGCGATGTATCGACCGCGCCGACCTGCTCCGCGAGGGAACTGGCCTGTTGGCGCAGGCGGTCGAGTGCGGCGCCGGTTTCACCGGTCTCGCCGCTGCTGACGGCCTGTGCGCGATCTGAAAGCGCGTTGAGCCGATCGTTGAGCCCGCCAAGCGCCTCGCTGTAACGACGGTCATTCTCATCGAGCCGTTTCACGAGACTCCGCAAGAGTTGCTCGAGTCCGCCCAGGTTTTTCGTCTGGGGGCGGTTGCGCATGCGGGGCCGGGGCCGTGAGTCGGAGTTCGGCATCTTGATCTGAATGGCTGGAGGCTCCGCGGAGCTTCCTTCCCTTTCTGCTGCCGTCGACCGGGTGCTTTCCGATCCGACCGCGGCGTGATCTGCCTCAAAAGTCATCCCATCTCCAACGGGCGTAACGCCATTTCGGTCCCGCCGATTTCGGGGCGCCGCCTCCGCAATTGCGATTGCTGACCCCTGTGCCTGAAAAACGCGAGAACGGCCGATGTCCGGGACGCGACTACGGACAGACGTGACGATGCCTACGCTTTCAGCGATGGGTAAAGATTGCGTTAAGAGTTGTGCTGTTTTCGGTCACAACCGTGGCGCAATCGGACTTGCGTCGGGGCCTGGCTGTGGGCCAGTTTGTCAGAAATCGCGTTCGACGCGCGTGCCGAACAGCACAAAGGGAGTGCCTTTCAGTCAATGCAGCCTGTGACGCACCATACCGCAGGAGCGCTCGCATTCACGACGCGCGGACCCGGTTTCACCAACATCACTCGTGACATCAATAGCTGGCTTGCCGATCAGCAGGCCGCTGACGGTTTGCTGAACGTCTTCATCACGCACACCTCGGCCTCGCTTACGATCCAGGAGAACGCCGATCCGGATGTGCTCCGCGATCTGTCCGACGCTCTTGACCGCATGGCGCCGCGCGATCATGCCTATCGGCACTCGAGCGAAGGTCCCGACGACATGCCGTCCCATATCCGATCGATGGTGACGTCAACCGCCCTGTCGGTTCCTGTCGCGCACGGGCGCATGGAACTGGGGATCTGGCAGGGGGTCTATCTGGTGGAGCACCGCGACGCGCCGCACGACAGGCGCATCATGCTGACCTTTATCGGGACCGGACACGAGACATAAAACGGCGGCGTGCTCAGGCCTTTTCGGGTCCGAAGGCGCGGGTCGCCGATACAAGTTCGTGAACGATACCCGGCTCGGTCATGGCGTGTCCGGAATCCACGACGACCCTCAGGTCCGCCTCTGGCCACGCCTTCGACAACTCCCAGGCACTCTTGAGCGGCGTTACGATGTCGTACCGGCCGTGCACGATGACGCCGGGAATGCCCTTCAGCTTGCCGGCATTTGCGATGAGCTGGTCGTCCTGCTCGAAAAAGCCGCCATTCATGAAGTAGTGGCTCTCGATCCGGGCAAAGGCGAGGGCATAGTCGTCCTGGGCAAAGTGCTTGACGCGTGCCGCGTCCGGCAGAAGCGACAAGGTCGTGCCCTCCCACACGCTCCAGGCGCGGGCAGCTTCAAGCCGGGCCTGCGCATCGTCGCCCGTGAGCCGCCTGTGATACGCGGCGATCATATCGCCGCGTTCATCTTCGGGAATGGGCGCCAGATATGCCTCGAAGGCGTCAGGGAACACCCAGCTACAGCCCTCCTGATAGAACCATTCGAGTTCCTTCCGCCTGAGCGTGAAAATGCCCCGCAAGATGAGCTCGCTGACGCGATCGGGATGGGTCTGGGCATAGGCCAATGAGAGCGTGGAGCCCCATGAGCCGCCGAGCAACTGCCAGCGCTTCAGGCCGAGGTACTCCCGAAGGCGCTCCATGTCCGCGACGAGATCCCAGGTCGTGTTTTCCTCAAGCTCCGCATGCGGCGTGGACCTGCCGCAACCGCGCTGGTCGAGCAGGATGATGCGATAGTGATCCGGATCGTGGTAGCGCCGCATGGTCGGGTTCGAGCCGCCGCCCGGTCCGCCATGAACCATCAGAGCCGGTGCCCCGTCCGGATTGCCGCATTCCTCGAAGTAGATCTCGTGAAGGTCCGAGACTTTGAGGCGGCCTGAGTTGTACGGGGTGATTTCCGGATACAGATCAAGCCGTGGCATCGCGCGTGTCCTCGGGCTTGCCCTGAGCAATCTGCGGCGCGTCGGGCAGGCTCGGACGCTTCCGGAACGGCGCCAGCCGTATGGCCTTGTCGAACAGCGCCTCGCCGCTGGGGTCGCGCATGTCGTCGACGAGCGCCTTCATCTGCGGCGTGGGTTGCGGCGTGAGGAGACTGACTGCCGTACCGGCGACAAATCCGGCCGGAACGCCGAGGATGGCCGCCAACTCACCGCTCAACGCCGGGAAGAGCGTGCCCGCCCCTGTGAGCTGCAACGCCATATGCGCAGCGGCAACCGAGGCGCCGGCAAGCATGGCGGCGAGCGCCCCCCATTTCGTGGTTCGTTTCCACCAGATGGAGAGCATAAGCGCGGGGAGAAACGTTGCGCCGGCGAGCGAGAACGCGGCGATGGCCGCCCGCAATACGTCGAAGTCGTTGGTCGTCACGTACCAGGCCGCGCCGATCGTCAGAATGACCATGGCGAGGCGCGCCACGATCAGGCGCTTTCCATGGCTGGCGGAGCGGTGGATGAGACCATTGTAGAGATCGTCGCTGATGGCGCTTCCGGCAGCGAATGCGTGGGCCGCCCCCGCCGCCAGCGTTGCGGCAATGCCGGCGGTTGCTGCGAAGACGACGAGGATAAAGGGAAGTCCGGCCACGATCGGGAGTGACAGTGCAACGCCGTCGCGCGAGATGAGCAACTCGGCCGCGCTGATCACTCCGTCGGCGTTCCGGTCGGTGAAGTCGGCAAGTCCGGCGTTGCGCAGGCTGCCGATCCAGGCAGGCAGGTCCGAGGGCGTGATCCCGACGATCTGCTCCAGCACGGAGTACTTGGCAAATACGGCGTAGGCCGGTGCGGTGATCAGAAAGAACCCGACGAACAACGTGCCCCAGCCCATCAGCCGGCGCGACTGCTCCGTCGTGATTGCGCTGCCCGCGCGCAGTAGGAGACTCGGCATCGCCGCGACCCCGGCGAGCACGCAAAATGCAAGGAACGCGAAATCGGTTCGCGAGAGGGCGCCGAACGGCTGCAGAAACGGTTTCGTCGAGGGCTCCGGCAGCTCGCCGGGAAGCCCCTCGAGCATCGGCGGCGGGGTGGATGCCGATGTCCCCAGAGCGACCTCGTTGATCGAGAGACGTTCCAGCAACCATCCATAGGTCAACTGCGGTAGCGGGAGGTTGGTTACCTGTATGGAAACCACGACCAGGGGAACGAGCAGCCCGCCCATGACGACCGTGTACTGGACGCTCTGTGTCCAGCCGAGCGAGCGCAGTCCGCCGATCACGAGCGTGGCGATGATCAGCCCCGCACCGCAGAACACCGCCGCCTCGAATGACACGGATGCAAACAGCGAGGTCACGAATGCGCCGATGCGGAGTTCCGCGGCCAGCAGGATGACCACGGGAGGCAGAACGAGCAGGCCCGCCACGGCGCCGAGCGTGGCGCTGCCGTAGCGCAGGCGAAAGAACCCTGGAAGTGTGTAGGCGCCGGTTTTCCGCAGAAACGGAATGAACAGCACCGCACTCAGGGCGAAGCCGGAGATCAGGCCAATGGCCAGCGCGAGGGCGTCGAACCCGATCAGGTAGAGGCTCCCGGTGAGAGCGAACAGTCCGACGCCGCCGATGGCGGTGACGGCGAGCGCGAGCCCGCCGAATACCGGCGGCATACGTCGGCTGGCGCAGAAGAACTCATGCAGATCGAGCGTCCGCGTCAGTACCGCGATGGCAAGGTACAACAGCAGCGGAATGACGATCATGGCGTGGCTGAGCCACAGCTTCGGTGCGCCGAGCTGCTCCAGCAGGGCGAGGACGAGCAAGAGCGACGTAAACGCGCTCACGAAGATCGCGTAATGCGTCCCCAGTCTCGGGTTCAGCGGGCGGTATTGGTTCTGCAGCGACATCGGAGTGGACTTGCGGGTGCGGACTTGGGGTCTTGCGGTCACATATCGTCGGTGGCGCCAAACTTCCTGTCGGTCTCGGACTGCCGGCCGACGCCCCAGAAGACTGCGACAATCACGATGATCATCATGCCCTGTGCGGCGAAATAATAGCCGAGTGGAAACCCGAGAACGGAATCTGCGTTGAGTTCTAGGGCGAACAGCGGCAAAACGAAGGCACAGACCGCAACAAGGGCGCTGACTCCAATGGCGAGGGCAAAGGTATAGACCCAGTACCTGGTGCGTTGATCTTCATCAATCATCGGGCGTGTTGTCCTCCGCCGTTACGGCTGCGAAGTCGAGATGGACGAGGGTTATCAGTCTTGCGGTGGTAAGCAAAGCCTTGAAACGGGGCGCAGGCGAGGACGCGGCTCTCGCTGTTCACATGTGCATACTTCGTTTCATTGAATTTGCTGACTTTTTTAATCTACACTGCGCGTTGTGGCGCTGAGGCGATCGTTTGGGGACAGTGCGCTTCCGCCGCCGCAAAATCGCAATAACCGGGAAACCCAGAAAGATGGCCGCCCACAGCATCATCATCGTCGACGACCATCCGCTGTTTCGAGACGCGCTGCGTCAGGCGCTCAGCGACAGTTTTAGCGATTTGAAGATATCAGAGGCGGGTTCGCTCGACGGCATTGCCGGCGCACTGGAGCAGAACGCGGAGACCGACCTGATCTTGCTCGACCTCGCCATGCCCGGGGTCAAGGGTTTCTCCGGACTGATGTATCTGCGCGCGCAATACCCGGAAATCCCGGTGGTTGTCGTTTCGGCCAACGAGGACCCGCACGCCATCCGCCGCTGCATCGAGTTCGGGGCGTCGGGGTTCATTCCCAAGTCTCTTCCCGTCGAGACCATCCGCGAGGCGGTGCGCGCGGTCCTGGAGGGCGAAGTCTGGACGCCCCCGGATCTTGATCTGACCGGAGATGGCGACGGAGAGACGGCCGACCTGGTTTCCCGGCTTGCCACGCTCACGCCGCAGCAGGTGCGTGTCCTCATGATGTTGGGGGAAGGGCTGCTCAACAAGCAGATCGCCTACAAGCTCAGCGTATCCGAGGCGACGATCAAGGCGCATGTTTCGGCCATTCTGCAGAAACTCGGTGTCGACAGCCGGACCCAGGCGGTGATTGCGGTGGGCAAGATCGAGGGTCAGGACTGGCAGGCGGTGCCCGACTGAACCGTCACGCAACTGACCGTCAGCATATCGACGCAGGATTAGAGCCTATTCGGCGGCCGCCTGGCGGATGCGCGACTGTGCCATCACTGCTCTGAGGGAGGCGGGCCGCAGGGGTTTCCGCAAAAGCTGCAATCCTTCCGCACGCACCAGCTCCTGTACCTCCCGTGAGCGGTCGGCTGTGATGACAACTGCGGGAACGTCAAATCCGAGCTCGCTTCGCACCGCGCGAACGGCATCAATGCCGGTTTCCCCGTCCAGGTGATAGTCGGCGAGGATGATCTCCGGCGGACGTGAGCTTGCCCGCACCTGGGCCACCGCATCATCGGATCCGGTCGCCTTCAGAACGTGGCAGCCCCATCCGGTCAGCAGTGTCTCCATACCCTCCAGAATCGCCGGTTCGTTATCGAGACACAGTGCCGTGCAGCCGGCGATCTGTCCGGCTACCGAGCGCGGGGCGCCGGCGCGGCGTTGCACGCGCGGCTCGGCGACAGGCAGAATGACGGAAAAGACGGACCCCAGGCGACTGCGGGATTCAAGTCGCACGTCGTGGTCGAGAATCCGCCCGATGCGTTCGACGATCGACAGTCCGAGACCGAGACCGTGCGTGCCGACGCTGTTGGTGTTGAGACGCTGGAACTCCTTGAAGATCTCGCGCTGCTTGTTCTTCGGAATGCCCGGCCCGGTATCGCAGATCTGCACTTCGAGCCGATCGGCGGACCGCCTGCGGCACCCGAGCACCACGCGCCCCTGATCGGTGTATTTGATGGCGTTGGAAATCAGGTTCTGCAGAACACGGCGCAGCAGCCGGCGGTCGGACTCAACCGAAAGGCTGGAGGTGTGCACGCGCAGGTCGAGCCCCCTGTCCTTGGCCATCGGTTCGAACTCGAGCTTGAGCTGCATCAGCAGGTCTGCAACCGGAAACACGCTGATTTCCGGCTTCATGGCGCCGGCGTCGAGGCGAGAGATGTCGAGCAGCGTGCCGAGGATCTCCTCGACCGCTTCGAGGGACGCATCGACGTTGCGAATGAGGCGCCCGTCCTCGCCGCGCCTTTTGCGTTCGACGAGGGACGTGGTGTAGAGCCGCGCCGCGTTCAGCGGCTGGAGAATGTCATGGCTTGCCGCGGCGAGAAACCGCGTCTTGCCGAGATTGGCGTCGTCGGCTTTGGCCTTCGCCTTGGCAAGCTCGCGGTTCACCTTGGTAAGCTCCGCCGTGCGCTCGCGCACGCGGCGTTCCAGCGTCTCGTTGGCGCGCGCCAGAGCCTCGGCGGCTTCGACCCGGTCGGTGATGTCGGTGTACGTGGTGACGATGCCGCCTTGCGGCATGGAGTTGGTGCGCACTTCAACGACCCGTCCGGCCGGGCTCACCCGTTCCTGAAATGTCTCCTGGGTCACCGCGAGTTTGTGGATGCGGTCTGAAACGAGGTCTTCCGTGTTCCCCTCGCCGAGGTCGCCGCGCTCGGCGCAATGCCGCATGATCTCGTCCAGCGGCACACCGATCCGGCCGAACTCCTGCGGAAGACTGAGGATTTCGCGGAACTGACGGTTCCAGCAGATCAGCCGCATGTCCTTGTCGTACACCGAAATCCCCTGCCGGACCTGGTCCAGCGCCGACTGCAGCAGATCGCGGTTGTACTGGATGGCCTCGGATGCATCGTCGAGCAGCCTTTGCGCGGATTTGACGCCGACCGCGCGGCGCCGCAGGAGCAGGGACAGCACGAGGCGCGACGATGCGGTGCCGACGGCGCTGGCAAGGAGATGCTCCGTATAACGCAACAGATGAACGTCGGCCTCGGAACTGGGATGCAGGTCCTCGTTTCTGGACGAGGCGTACTCCTTGAAGGATCGCCTCGCACGTTCCTCGCCGACATAGCGCCCGGCGGTTTTCTGGAGTTCCTCGACCGTGATCGACGTCCGCCACAGACGGAAGCCCGGTGTCTGCGGGCGCACAAGCTCATCCTGAATGAAGACGTTGGCCTGAAGCCGCTCGATCGGTTCCGGCGAGCGCAACAGCGAGACCGTGATGTAGGCGACGATGTTGAACAACAGGCTCCAGAAAACGCCATGCGGCACCGGCTCGAACTCGAAATTGAAGAGCTCCTGCGGCTTGAGCAGGCCGAGGCCGAATGGACCGTTCACCAGAATGTCGTTCGCCAGAAGTCCGGACTGTACGAATGCGGGAATGAGGAGCGTATATGCCCACAGAATGAAGCCCGCAACGATGCCGGCAATGGCGCCGCGCGCCGTCCCGCGGCGCCAGACGAGCCCGCCGAAGAACGCCGGTGCAAACTGGGCAATCGCCGCGAACGACAGCAAGCCGATAGACGCAAGCGCGCCGGCGCCGCCGATCATCCGGTAGAAGATGTAGGCCAGAATGAGAATCGCGAAGATCGCCGAGCGGCGAATGTTCAGGAGCGAGGTGCTGAGATCCTCGCGCGCCGTCACGTTGAGGAACTGCCTGCGCAGCAGCAACGGGACGACCAGATCGTTGGAGATCATGATGGAGAGCGCGACGGTCGCCACAATCACCATCGCCGTGGCAGCCGAAAGCCCGCCGATAAAGGCCGCGAGCGTGACGAACTGGGCACCGTCTGAAAGCGGCAGGGCCAGCACGAACATGTCGGCCGAAACTTCGCCGTTCGGGAACGTCAGCAGTCCGGCGATGGCGATCGGCACCACAAAGATATTGATCGCGATGAGGTAGAGGGGAAACAGCCAGGCCGCCCGGCGCACCTCGGTTTCCGAGTTGTTCTCGACCACCGTGACATGGAATTGGCGCGGTAGCAGGATGATGCAGACGAGCGACAGGAACGTGACGGTGATCCACGCGCCGCCGTTGAAACCGCGGGTGAACAGTTCCGAGATCTGCGGCGTTTCCGCGGCGCGTTCGAGAAGCGGCCCGAGGCCGCCGAACATGCTGAACGTGATGTAGGCGCCGACCAGCAGAAACGCGAGAATCTTGACGATCGACTCCGTCGCGATGGCCAGGATCAGGCCTTCCTGGTGCTCCGTGGCATCGATGTGACGGGTGCCGAAAAGGATCGCGAACAGCGCCATCAGCACCGCGACGATGAAGGCGATATCGCCCAGCGGCGTGCCTGACAGCGCGGCATCGGGACCACCGCCGACGGGACCGATGATGGTGGTGACGGACTCCGCAACGGCCTTGAGCTGCAGGGCGATGTAGGGGAGCGTGCCGGCGACCGCGATCACCGTCACGATGGCGGCAAGCGTCGGGTTCTTGCCGTAACGCGCGGCGATGAAGTCGGCGATAGAGGTGATGTTCTGGGTCTTGGACAGCCGGATGATCCGGATCACCAGCGGCCAGCCGACCGCGAACATGATGATCGGTCCGATATAGACGGGGATGAAGTTGTAGCCGGTGGTCGCGGACAGGCCGACGCTGCCGAAAAACGTCCATGACGTGCAGTACACCGCGAGCGAGAGGGCATAGATCGCGGGACGGCTCTTGGTTGACGGTCTCGATTTGGCCTGCCGATCACCGAAATAGGCGACGCCGAAGAGAAAGCCCAGATAGGCCAGCGCCGCGGTGATGATGATCCAGCCGTCAATCATGGGGCTCGAATCCTGCTTCGTCCCGCACGGCTCGCCGCACATGGGACAAGATTTTTCGGTTGGCTCAAGAGCTTACAATGTGTTCTGGCCGACCGCGAGTCTCGGGCGAGACGTGGTTTACGCATGGGGGGAGGGGCGCATGGACACGCGGCGAGCGGATCGCCACACCAAATGCAACTATTGCGTGTATTTGATTTTGACGGCACGCTTCGTGCGAGCTAGAGCCTCCTGGAGGCGGGTCTGCAACGAGAGAGAGGGAACACCAAGTCATGTTGAAGGAGTTCAAGGAATTCGCCATGCGCGGCAACGTGGTCGACATGGCGGTCGGCATCGTCATCGGGGCCGCGTTCACGTCGATCGTCAAGTCGCTGGTCGGCGACATCATCATGCCGATCGTCGGACTGGTCACGGGCGGCGTCGATTTCTCCAACATCTTCATCACGCTCAAGGGCGGGAGCTTTGAAACGCTCAAGGCGGCGCAGGATGCGGGTGCCGTGACGCTGAATGTCGGGCTCTTCATCAATGCGATCATCAGTTTCCTGATCGTCGCGTTCGCCCTGTTCATGGTCATCAAGTCGATGAACCAGCTCAAGCGCGAGCAGGAGGAGAAACCGGAAGAAGAGCCTGAGCCGCCCAAGGAAGTGCAGTTGCTCGAAGAGATCCGCGACGCGCTTGTGAAGAAGTAGGATAGTCCGGCGCGCGGACCGGGCTGCTACCGAACCGATTGCTGAGACCTAACGCGCCGCGACGGTCCGATAGGCATTCGGGTTCTGGCGCGCGTTGAGCCAACGCGGCACCTCGTCCCCGGGCATGGGTTTCCCGTACAGAAAACCCTGGATATGATCGATGCCCATCCGTCTGACCGCGGCAGCAACGGTGGGGGTTTCAACGCCCTCCGCGACCAGGCGAAGGTTCAGCCGCCTGCCAAGCTCGACACTGGCACGGACACTTTCGGCAGCAAATCCATCGTCCAGCATTTTCGCCACGAACGACCGGTCAATCTTCAGTTCCGAAAAAGGAAAGGTCCGCAGCATTTCGATGTTCGAGTGCCCGGTGCCGAAGTCATCGACCGAGAGATCGAAACCCTTGACCCGCAGGCGCGCCAGGACCTCCATCGGCACCACGTCCTTTTTCAGAAGGCTGGCCTCGGTGATTTCCAGCACGATCTGCTCGCGCGCCAGTCCGGCGGCGTCGACGCGACCGGAAATCTCGTCCGGGATATTGATGTTGGTCAGGATTTGCGGGCTGAGGTTGATGGAGCAGCAGGCCGAGATGCCCCCGAGTTTCCATTGCTGGAGATGCCTGATTGCGTTGTTGAAGACCTCGAATGTCAGGCGCTCTATCAGGCCGCTCTCCTCCGCCACAGGGATAAAGAGCGAAGGTGGCACAATCCCCCATTCGGGGTGGCTCCATCGGGCGAGGGCCTCGGTACCCACGAACTGACCGGTTTGCGCATCAACCTTCGGCTGGTGAAACGCGATAATCTGGTTGTTCGCGATCCCCCGATACAGGTCTTCATCCGAGATCAGCGCATCAAACTGCCTCGCCGGCGCGCGCACCATGTCGCGTGCCACCTCAATGAGCGTGTCAAGTTTGTGGGCATTGAGGGGTTTCTGGAGCTTGCCGACGACATTGAGCTTGTGCGCGCGTGCCAGTGACTGGGCCAGCCCGACCACGGACTCATGTTCTCCGCTCAGAATGCCGATCGCGCCGCCATAGTTCCGGCGCTCCAGATGCCTGAGGAACTCCAGGCCGTCCATGTTCGGCATCTTCAGGTCACACAGGATGAAATCCGGCGCATTGACGCCGCTGTCGATGATCTCGAGCGCTTGAAGCCCGTCATGCGCGATCGTGACCTCGCCCGCTACGCGCTTGCGAAAATGCCGCTCCACAATGGCGCACAGGATCGGATCGTCGTCCACGATCAGGACGTTGTGGATGGTCCGGCTTTTTGTCTGGTCTGGTTGCATCTTCTGCCCCAAGAACAAGTCTTTTTACTCCGTCAAGGTGATGACGCGGTCGTGCGCGATACCGTTTGGAACCGGGACGTCGGTTGCATCGTAGTCGGTGTTGAGCACCACGTGCGGTCCCGCGAACAGCGACATGCTGTTGGCAATGATGACCGTATAGGCGGAACGGTCGGCGATCGGCTCGTCGGCATCGATGTAGAGATGCGCCCGCGGCAGATAGAGCGTGCCTTCAAGTACGCGGGCATCATCACTCAGAATGCTGAAACGCTCGTTCAGCTTGGCACTGCGATCCTGGAAGAACAGCAACCCGGCCATGGGTCCGCTCTCCGGCGCGGCCAGGCTGATCGTCGTGTTGGCATTCAAGAACAGCGTGGCTTTCTTGCCCACAAAATAGAAGCCGACATTCTTTCCTTGCAGCGTTGCGAATTCTGACACGAACAGCGGTCCGTCCTTGATGACGTAGATTCCGGGTTGCAGTGTCACGTGCGATGCGCCACCGATCGCAATACCGCCGCAATAGGTGCCGGGCCTGAGGGTAACGTGCTGGCCGTCTCCCGGGGGTGCCGTTTCGGATTTCTTTTTCGTCTTTTCTTCCCTGCCCTTGGATTCGGCCTTGGTTTCATGGTTGAGCCCGCTGACCTGTTGTCCCTGGTTGGCCTTTACGCCACCGATGTTCAAATCCGTTTCAGTACATGAGCCAATTGGCGGCGCTGGCCGATTGGCCAATGGATCTTCCATCGGCGGACAGTCGGTCAGTGCCTCCGGTTCGAAATTCGAAGCACCACCTTCGACGCCGCCACGCGAACAAATCAACCGTGCTTCGAGCCGCGCGCCACTTCTGGACGCTATTCCTGATGAGCTTCCCGAGTTCGAATAGACGGCGCATTCGTTGCCCGTCATCCGGGCGCTCATCTCGAGGGCGATGCTGGCGCGCGCATTATCATCGAGCGCAAGAACACAGAGCGCCGTGCCTCCCGAAACGCGGGCGACGGAGCGCGCCCCGAGTTGCGTATTCATGAATTGCCGGGTGAAAAAGCCGGAATAGTCCTGCCTCAGGTCCACCGTGACTGAAAGTGGCTCGGCAGTCGCCGAGGTATTGACCACGACACCGGCTGCACTGTCGCCAAGATTTGCATTGATCACGCTCTCCGCAATTGGCTGGAGGCGGGCAGGGTTGATATTGGCCAGGTGCAGCTCACGCGCCGCGGCAATCGCGGCCGCATCGGATGCAGCCTGTAGCTTCTCCTTCTGTACCGAGAGGCTGGCATAGTCTATGACGCCGCCGGTCACCAGAATGAGCACCGGCAGCAGCATTGCAAACACGATCGCGGACACGCCCCGCGCGTCGCGCGCAAAAATGCCCAAAGTACGGGCGAGTGTACGCGCCCAACTCCCTGTCGCCGCCATTCCCGCGTCCCCTGAAAGCCTTCTGGCCTCGGTAGTAACGTGCGATTAAAACAACCATAGATTGTAATTCGGTAAACTCCTCGCAGTCTGGACGCGACCGTTCATAGGTCCTTGAATGGCTGCCCGGTCGGGAAGGGACGATTAACCACGTTCTTCTACCATGGCGTGCAATTCTCAGTGCCACGCCGGGGAAAGAGCGCGTGTCTCGTGACAATCCAGACGCAACGCCTCAGGTGCGATCGAGCATCCGGCGCAAGATTATCGGGGTCGTCCTCACCGGGATCGTGACCACGATCCTCCTGGTGACGGCAGCCAATAGCTGGCGTGAGACCGCACGTTATCTTGAGATCAAGACGGCGGAAATTACCGGCACTGCCAACGTCTTCGCCGCTTCGTCGGCAGACGCCGTTGCGGCGGGCGACCGCATCGGCGTGCTCAGGACCCTGCGTGCGATCGGCAAGATTCCGTCGTTCTCACACGCAAAGGTTGAGGACCTGTCAGGGGAGATGCTCGCCGCCCTCGGCACGGGGGTCGCGCTCGAAGAAGGCAGCGACCTTCCCATCTTCATGCGTTCGTCTCTCGACGTGAGAGTCGATATCATCAAGGGAGGTGAGAAGGTCGGCTATCTGACCGTGCTGGTGAAGACGGACGACCTGCGCCGGAGCCTGGTCGAGGGGCTGCTTACCGGGCTTGCCGCAGCGCTTCTGTCCGGGGCGATCGGCGTGATCATTGCGCTGAAGCTGCAGCGGCGCATTACGGAACCGCTGCGCAAGCTGACGCAGACGATGTTCGAGGTGGAACGCTCTCAGGATTTCGAAAAATCCGTCGAGCACGTCTCGGACGACGAGACCGGCGTCCTCGTTTCGACGTTCAACAAGATGCTGGCGCAAATCCGCGCGCGGGACGAGCGTCTTGCCCACCATCGCGAGGAACTGGAGCATACGGTTGACGAGCGCACCCGCGATCTGCGGGTTGCCAAGGAGGTCGCGGAAGACGCGAACGCCGCCAAGTCGGACTTTCTCGCCACAATGAGCCATGAAATCCGTACACCGATGAACGGCATGCTGGTGATGGCCGAGCTGCTCGCATCCGCCAATCTCGCCGAGCGGTACCGCCGCTACGCCGATGTGGTGGTCAAGTCGGGACAGAGCCTGCTCACCATCATCAACGACATCCTCGATTTCTCGAAAATCGAGTCGGGCAAGATGGACATTGAGCAGATCAGTCTCGACCCGTCGGGCATCGTCGACGACGTGCTCAACCTGTTCTGGGACAAGGCGTCCAGCAAGGGGATCGACCTCGCGGGATACGTCGCACCCCAGGTGCCACGGTTCATCACCGGCGATCCGGTCCGCCTCAATCAGATCCTGTCGAACCTCGTCAACAACGCCTTGAAGTTCACCGATTCCGGATACGTCAAGGTCGTCGTCACTGTCACATCCGTGTCCGAGAGGCCAGCCATTCGTTTCGCGGTTCAGGATACCGGCATTGGCATTCCGGAACACAAGCTGGCGACCGTGTTTGAATCCTTCTCGCAGGCCGACCAGTCCACGACGCGCCGGTTCGGCGGCACCGGACTGGGCCTTGCGATCTGCAAACGCCTCGTTGCCGCCATGGACGGCGAAATCTCGGCAACGAGCAGGGAAGGCGAGGGGTCCGAGTTTTGCTTCGCAATTCCCTGCGCGGAGGCCGAAGGATCGGCGGAACTGCAAGGGCAGAAAACGACGGGTTCGCTGCTCAAATGCGTTGTCTCGGTGAACGGAGAGGCGACATCCCAGGCGATTGCGGCCTATCTGTCGGACCGCGGCATCGAAGTGATCCAGGTGCCGGAGGGCGATCTTGTGAATGTGGCAATCGCGGACGTGGACGCGGCTCTCGCCGAACCGGAACGGATCGCGACGGTGCCGCCCGCGCAGGCCCGTGCCGGCGGCAAACCCGCTCTCGTCTGCGTTTCCCGGCTCGGCGATGTGCATTCCGATGATCTGATCCGGACGGACCGGGCGCACGATATCCTGATGCAGCCGGTCTCGCGAAACGCCATGAACGATCTCGTGGACCGGCTGGACGCGGGCTCGCCCCGCGGCCGATCGCTGCTCGAAAGGCACCAGAGCACGAAACCTCCCACCTACGAGGGCGCGGATGTGCTCGTCGCGGACGACAGCCCGGTCAACCGGGAGGTGGTGGCGGAGGCGCTCAAGCAGATGTCTGTGCTGCCGGACCTGGTCGAGGACGGCGCCGCGGCGGTGCGTGCGGCGACCGCAAAGATCTATCATGTCATTTTCATGGACTGCAGCATGCCGGAAATGGACGGGTTCGAAGCCACGCGGCACATTCGTGCATCCGAAGCGGGCAGCGGGCGGCGCGTTCCGATCGTCGCGCTGACGGCCCACGCCGCCGGTGGCAAGGCGGATGAGTGGCGCAATGCCGGCATGGACGGCTACTTGACCAAGCCTTTTCGCATCACCGACCTGGTGGAGACCTTCGAGCAATTCCTGCCTGAGGAGCTGCGCCAATCGTCGGCTGCGGCGACCACTGATCAGAGCGGACCCGATAGCGACGCGACGGCCGGACCGGCCACCGGGGACTCAACACCGGTGATCGATGAAACCGTGCTGTGCGAGGCAATCGGTTGCAGCCTCGACGAGGCCGGTGAGCTGGTCTTGCGTGTGCTCATGTTGTTCGAAGAGCATGCACCGGCGGCGCTGCTCAAGATCGCGGAGACGGCCCGGGATGGCGGCGAAGAGCAAATCGGTGACGCCGCACACGCACTCAAATCGATGGCGCGGAATATCGGCGCGATGCGGCTCGGCGCTGCATGCGACCGGCTCGAAGAACAGGCACGTACGGGGCGCACTCGGAGCCTTAATGCTCAGCTCATGGGCCTCAAGAACGAGGTCGTGGCCGTCCTTGAGAAGATCGCAGAGTACAAGGCCGGCAGCGATGCCAGACCGAGCGAGGTCGTGTTACTGGAAGCGTGAAAACCGATCCCGAGACTGCATTCGGCGTGATGCGCGCGCGGTTGTTTCGAAACAGGCCGGATTTGATGGTGCCCACGGAGTGAATTGAACACTCGACCTCTCCCTTACCAAGGGAGTGCTCTACCCCTGAGCTACGTGGGCGATTGAGATTCGGAACGCACGGTGTCGAAAATCGCGGCGACACTGCCATAGCGGTTCAATCGGTGCAAGCAGGCAGAAATCGGGCACGAAATTCGGAATTTCTGCAACCGCAGGGCGATTTTGTTGTAGTTCGGTCACATTCGTCAAAAAATCGTTTCGCTTCAGTCACATTTGTCATTTGCACGCCGCATTTGAAAAGGCAGATTGCGCGCTCATATATGCTGTAGTCGCGAAACAGGCTGCTTCTCTTGCGAGTTCGGGATCGAGAGCGAGACGGATGCGTTTTTTGACCAGCAATGACTGTCGTTTGAGTGCCGCCGTTCGGGCCGTGCTGAGCGTAATGTGTCTGCTCTGCACCCTCGCACTGCTGCCGCGTCAGGCGCTGGCGGATGAACTGGACATCGTCTTTGGACAATTGCTCGCCGAGCCGGCAAATCCGTCGCTCAACCTGCGCTATGCCGAGCTTGCCATGGCGCGCGGCGAGACGCGAAAGGCACTCGCGGCGTATGAGCGCGTTCTCGCCCAGGACCCCAACAACAGGCAGGTGATCCGCGCTTATAACCGTGCGAAACGCCGGCTCCAGCCGAGCGTCACGGCGTTCACGCTCTCAACCGGGTTCGTCTACGAATCAAATCCCCGGCAGGTTCCCGGCGGATCGCCGTTCAAGGAGGAGGACGTCGCGTTCGAAGCGAGCCTGCTGATGTTCGATGAACGCACGATCTCGGGGCATCGCTGGCGCACGGTCGGAAAGGCGGGCGGGCACCTGCAGTTCGAAATCGACGATCTGGACGATGCCTATGTCTCGCTGATCACCGGGCCGGTGATTGATCTCGGCACAAAGACACGCCTGCATATCGCGCCGGGCACGGCGGGCGCCTGGCTTGATGACGAATGGCTCTATTATGACGGCCTGATCAAGTTCACGCTCGAGCGCGTGGCGATGGGCGCCACGCAGGACGTTACGGTTGCGGTCAAGCACAGGGAAACGAATTCCGACTTCGGCGGATCGGACGGCCTTATCGTCGAGGTGAACGGCAATTTCGTCCGGCCGAACGTGTTCAAGTCCGGTGACAGTCTCTACGTCCTGCCGCATTTCCGGTATTCGGAGCCCGGCGGCAACGGACCCGGCCGGGTCTTCCAGAACACGCTGTTTCCGGGCGACTACGTCGAGTATGGCGGGCGCCTCGTCTACTACAAGCCCATCGCCAAGCGCCGCGTCTATCTCGGCGGCGGCATCGGCGTCTTCCAGCGCGACTACGATCAGAACGTGGCGTTCGGTACCAGGGACCGCGAGGATACGCTGATCATGCCCACCGCGCATGTGATCCTGCCGAATGTGGGCAGATCCCAGTTCGATCTCCGCTTCGACTATCGCTACGAGCACAACGACTCGAACGATTCGACCGAGGATTTCGAAAATCACGTGGTCGGCGGCCGCACCGTGAGGAGATTCTAGATGCTGCGCGCATTGTCGTTGCTCGTGCTGTTCGTTGCGCTGGTCTGCGGATCGGGGCAAGCGCATGCCGCGCGCATCGGCGTGGCGTCCGTGGTCAAGAATGATGTGAACGGGTCGGCCGGCGGCCAGGTCCGCGTCATTCAGGTCGGCTCCGGTGTGTTTCAGAACGAGATCATTTCAACCGGCGCCGCGAGTTCCACCCAATTGCTGTTCAGGGACGAAACGAGCCTGACAATCGGCGCGAGCTCTCGCGTGACGCTCGACCGCTTCGTTTACAATCCGGCCACGCGCACAGGCGACGTGGTCGTCAATGCGTTGCAGGGATCCTTCCGCTTCGTCTCCGGATCCGCCCAGCCCGGCGGGTACACCATCAAGACGCCCGTCGCGACCGTCGGCCTGCGGGGAACCATCGTCGAAGGCTACATCGCCGCCGACGGGAGCCTGGTGCTCGTCGTCGTCGAAGGAACGGTGGTGGTGACCACGACCAACGGCGCGTCCGTCACGCTTCAGGCGGGGCAGTTCATCACCGTCTCGGCGATCGGTGTTATCGGTGGTCCGAGTGACTGGACCGGCCCGACGCTTGACCTCGATGCCGGTCTTCAGTTCATCTTTGACAGCAACGAACCCGACCCGAACCAGCGGCGTGAACTCAACGACGCGCTTGATTCCCGGGATCTGGACATCACCTTCCCGCCGTCTCCACCGGCGCCGAGGGTTGATCCCACACCTCCGCCATCTCCGATAGACGACATTCCGCCGGTAACATCTCCGGGGGATGACGTCGTGTCGCCGCCTGGTGGACCTCTCATTGACGCGATTCCGGGTCAGAACTGATCGGATCACCACTCCGGGGTGTGAAGACGTCCGGCGAATTGCCGGTATACTGGGCAGGTGAGTTCAGGAAAAAAGAGCAAGAATGCAACGAAAACAGAGCGCAGGGCGCGGCTCGCGGCGCAGTTGCGCGCCAATCTGAAACGGCGCAAGGCCAGGGATGTAACGTCCGCGCAGAAGAAGGGTAGTGCACGACCCCCCAAGACGGGCCGGTAACTTTGTCAACATAACCCACAGGTCAGGCACTGGCCGCGTGTCAACCGGCAGTCTAATATGTCGGTTTTTGAAAATGGACGGGTCCTGTGCAGCTCTGGGAACGGGAAGAAGTGAGGGATCGGCATGGATAGAATTCGGGTGATTGGCGGCTCGCGGCTGGAAGGTTCGATTCCGATCAGCGGTGCAAAAAACGCGACGCTGCCCCTGATGATTGCAAGCCTGCTGACGGAAGACACGCTGACGCTCAAGAACGTACCGCAGCTCGCCGACGTGGTGACGCTTGGCCGTATTCTCGGAAACCATGGGGTCGACCTGGCGATTGCCGGTAAGCGTCCGGGCGACGTCCAGGGGCTCGGGCAGACCTTCCACCTGACGGCCAAGAACATCGTCGATACCGTTGCGCCCTACGAGATGGTCTCGCGGATGCGTGCCAGCTTCTGGGTGCTCGGTCCCTTGGTCGCGCGCATGGGTGAAGCCAAGGTGTCGCTGCCGGGCGGATGCGCCATCGGGACGCGGCCGGTCGATATGCATCTGGAGGCGATCCGCGCCCTCGGCGCCGAGATCGATCTCGAAGACGGTTACGTCATCGCCAGGGCGCCGAAGGGCTTGAAGGGTGCGCCGATCGCGTTTTCGAAAGTCTCCGTCGGAGCCACCCACAATGCGCTGATGGCGGCGGCACTGGCGAAGGGAGAGACGCGCATCGAAAACGCCGCGCGCGAACCCGAAGTCGGCGACGTTGCCGAATGCCTCGTGAAGATGGGTGCGGCAATCGACGGCATCGGCACGTCCACATTGACCATACAGGGTGCGGACGTCCTCAACGGTGCGGAACACACAGTCCTGCCGGATCGGATCGAGACGGGAACTTACGCGATGGCGGTGGCTGCGACCGGCGGCGATGTCATGCTCGACAATGCGCGCGCCGATCTGCTTGAGGAACCACTCGAGGTGCTGCAGGCGGCGGGTGTCGAAATCACCGCGACCAATCGGGGCATTCGCGTCGCGCGTAACGGCGCGGGATTGAAGCCGGTGAAAGTCGAAACGCAGCCCTTCCCGGGGTTTCCGACCGATCTTCAGGCGCAGCTCATGGCGCTGATGTCGGTGGCGGACGGGACGTCGACCATCCGCGAGACCATTTTCGAGAACCGCTTCATGCATGTGCAGGAGCTGGCGCGCCTCGGCGCGGAAATCGCACTCGATGGCGATGTGGCGCGCGTCTCGGGCGTCAAGGGCCTGCGCGGTGCCCAGGTCATGGCAACCGACCTGCGGGCCTCGGTTTCCCTTGTGATTGCCGGACTGGCGGCCGAAGGCGAGACCGTCATCAACCGCGTCTATCACCTCGATCGCGGTTTTGAGCGGATCGAGGAAAAGCTCGGCAGGTGCGGCGCGCGCATCGAACGCCTGTCGGCTTGACGCCTCAACTGCACAAGCCACCCCGTTGCATGATCGCGTCTCCCCCGTTATCACAAGCGCCGACCATCACGGTTAAACTCTGTCCGCGGCGGCTGAACAACGAGGGATGCTTGTACTGATGCAACAGTTGAAACTGTTGGCGCTTGACCCGGAGGATCTGCAGGTCATCTCCGCCCATCTGCAGGATGCGGTGCTGCGGATCGAGGACATCGCCTATGTTCCATCCGACAGCCGCTTTGCAATGGTCGTGAACCGCTTCGACTGGGTTGGCGCGGGTGATGGCGGCAAGCGGTCAAAGAAGGAGTTCCAGCGCCTGCGCACCGCGTTGCGGTTCGACCGCGTGCTGAGTGCCAAGTTCAAGAAAATCGAATTGGGCGCGAAGGACGCCGTGCTCGAATTGCTGGCGGTCCAGTTCGACGAAGACAACAAACCGGAAGGGTACATCACGCTGGTGTTTGCCGGTGGCGGCGCGATCCGGCTGCATGTCGAGTGCATCGAAACGGAAATGCGCGACCTGGGACCGGCCTGGAAAACAAAAAACCTACCGGAGCACGAAGACGGCGGCGACGCCGCTGCCGAGACCTGAAATTGTAAGGAACACCCCCATGGTCATGCGGCTGGACAGCGGTTCAGGAGATTTTGAGGCGCGGTTCTCGGATCTGCTGACCATGAAACGGGAAGTTTCAGAAGACGTCGACGCGGCGGTTCGCGAGATCATCGACGATGTGCGCCGGCGCGGTGACGACGCCCTGATCGAGCTGACGCGCAGATTCGATCGGGTGGATCTTGAGCCGGCTGACCTGCGCGTCGCCGATGCGGAGATCGACGAGGCGGTCGCCAAGGTGGATCCGGAAACGCTGGCGGCACTCGAATTCGCCCATGAGCGCATCAGCGCGCATCACGCGCGTCAGCTTCCGCGTGACGACCTTTACGAGGACGAGACGGGCGCAACGCTCGGCACCCGCTGGACGGCTGTCGAGGCGGCAGGGCTCTATGTTCCCGGTGGAACCGCAAGCTATCCGAGCTCGGTGCTGATGAATGCGGTGCCGGCACGGGTCGCCGGCGTGGACCGCATCGCCATGGTCGTCCCGACTCCGGACGGCGAGATCAATCCCCTGGTGTTCGCCGCTGCCCGGCTTGCGGGCGTGCAGGAGATTTACCGGATCGGCGGGGCCCAGGCGGTTGCCGCGCTGGCGTATGGAACGCCGTCGGTTGCGCCGGTGAGCGTGATCGTCGGGCCGGGCAATGCCTATGTCGCGGCGGCGAAACGCCAGGTGTTCGGCACGGTCGGCATCGACATGATCGCCGGACCGTCCGAGGTGCTTGTTGTCGCCGATGCTGAGAACGATCCGGACTGGATCGCGGCGGACCTGCTCGCACAGGCGGAACACGATACCTCGGCGCAGTCGATCCTGATGACCGACAGCGCCGAATTCGCCGATGCGGTCGCCGATGCGGTCGAGCGGCAACTCAAGCAGTTGTCGCGCGGTGAGATTGCCGGAGAAAGCTGGGCCCGGTTCGGTGCCATCATCGTCGTAGGCGATCTCGAAGAGACGCCGGCGCTCGTCGACCGGGTGGCGCCTGAGCATCTGGAGATTGCGACGCAGGATCCCGATGCCCTCATCGAGCGGGTTCGAAACGCGGGCGCGATCTTTTTGGGACGCTATACTCCGGAGGTCATCGGCGATTACGTGGCCGGGCCCAATCATGTGCTGCCGACCGCCCGCAGCGCCCGATTCTCTTCAGGCCTCGGGGTGCTCGATTTCATGAAACGGTCCTCCGTCCTCAAGCTGGCTCCCGAGTCGCTGGCGCAGCTCGCGCCGAGCGCCATGGCGCTGGCAAAGGCCGAGGGTCTCGAGGCGCACAGCCGCTCGGTGGCGATCCGTCTGAACCGGGAGCGCTGAGACATGTGCACCCGGTCCAGCAAGGCGGCGACATAGAGCCATGACGGACGGCTCCGAAAACCCCCGGGACCCTTCGCGCCTCGTTCAGATCACCCTCGATGAAAACTCGGTCGGGCGCCGGACGCCGGATGTGGAGCACGAGCGCAAGGTCGCGATCTTCGATCTTCTGGAGGAGAACTCGTTCGACCTGGAGGAACGGGACGACGAGGGGCCGTACACGCTCCATATCTCGATATCGGAGAACCGGCTGGTCTTTGCCGTCGGCGACGAGAAGGCCAAGCACATCACCAGTTTCATGCTGTCGCTCTCGCCGTTCCGGAAGATCGTCAAGGACTATTTCATGGTGTGCGAGAGCTACTATGAAGCCATCAAGACGGCGCCGCCGAGCCGCATCGAGGCGCTCGATATGGGGCGCCGCGGGTTGCATAACGAGGGCACCCAGCTTCTGATGAAGCGTCTCGACGGCAAGATCAAAACGGACTTCGATACGGCGCGCCGGTTGTTCACGCTGATTTGCGCGCTGCACTGGAAGGGCTGACGCCGTGGACGTGGCGAAGCCCGAGGAGTTGCCGGATGCGGTCCTCTTTGCTTGCGGCATGAACTCCATTCGCTCGCCGATGGCTTCCGCGCTCATGCGACACCTCACGAACTATCGGGTCTATGCCAAATCGGCAGGCGTCCGCATGGGCGAAAACGATCCGTTCGCCATTGCGGCAATGGACGAGGTCGGTATCGACATCTCCGGGCACGAGCCCATTACCCTGTCGGACCTGCACGACACGCTGTTCGACCTGATCGTGACCCTGACGCCCGAGGCACATCACCAGGCGCTGGAGCTGACCCGGACCATGGCCGTGGACGTCGAATACTGGCCGACGCTCGATCCGTCGCTGGCGACCGGCAGCCGGGAACAGATCATGGACGCATACCGGGCCTGCCGGGATCAGCTCATGGAACGCATCAAGAACCGCTTCGCATTGTCCGGCGGACCCGTCGTCTGAGGCGCGGCAACCTGCAATTAAGCCAAAAGTGAGCAACAACCTTGATTTTGCACCCGCGCGCGCTCATTGTCGCGCGCAAGATCCTCACGGAAGGGAGATTTATGGCAAAGGAAGAACTGCTGGAGTTCCCCGGCGTCGTTACGGAACTGCTTCCGAACGCGACGTTCCGGGTCAAGCTTGAAAATGATCACGAAATCATTGCACACACTGCCGGACGCATGCGCAAGAACCGGATTCGTGTCCTTGCGGGCGACAAGGTTTTGGTCGAGATGACACCCTATGATCTCACCAAGGGCCGCATTACTTACCGCTTCAAATAGGCTCTCCGCGCGCGGAGCGAGCCGAAAGGGCGCCGCGGCAGGCCGCGGACGCAAGCGTGGCCGCGGGCCGTCCGGGCGGCCCCGGCTCATTCTGGCAAGTGCCTCGCCGCGCAGGCTGGCGCTTCTCCAGCAGGCCGGTATCGAGCCCGATTTCCTCCGCCCGGCGACAATCGACGAGACACCGAAGAAGGGCGAAGTGCCACGCACCCTCGTTCGCCGCCTCGCCCGCGCCAAGGCCGACACCGCATATGGTCTGGCGAAGAAGGACGAGCAGTTGCGCGGTGCCTACATTCTCACCGCCGACACGACGGTGGCCGTCGGGCGCCGCGTGCTGTCCAAGACGGACCTGCTGGACGAGGCCGCCGCCGCCCTGCAATTGCTCTCGGGGCGCTCGCACCGCGTCTATACCGCCGTCTGCCTGGTTCTTCCCGGCGGCGACATCCGCCATCAGGTCGTCGAGACGCGCGTGCGCATGAAACGGCTGAGCAACGACGAGATGGAGAGCTATCTCGCGAGCGGAGAGTGGCGCGGCAAGGCCGGCGCCTACGCCATACAGGGCATTGCCGGCGCCTTCGTGAAGAAGATCGTGGGGTCGTATACGAATGTCGTGGGCCTGCCGCTGACCGAGGTCGTCGGTATGCTCCAGGGAGAGGGCTTCCCGGTCTATTTCAACTGGCTGAACTCCGCGGAGGTGGACGAGCAATGAAACCCGCCGAAAAAGCCCCTGGTGGCGGAGGCCCGCGCAAGCCGGGCAAGCCGCGCGCACCCAAATGCGCGGTGTGCAGCAATCCGGTGACGCAGGACTACCGGCCGTTCTGCTCCAAACGGTGCGCCGACATCGATCTCGGTCGCTGGCTCGACGGCCGCTACGCCATTCCCGGCCAGCCGGCCTCGCCGTCCGATACCGACCCGGACGAGGCGTGAGCGTCCCGGGAATATTCGCGACGCATCGGGCGGGTTTTCGAGCGGACCCATGCGACTCGACAGCACCGGAACGATTGCTTATAAGCCATCCCGCCCCAACCGGTTTGCGGCGGCTGCAGGCGTGCAAAACACGCGCCGTCGAACGGATGCAAACAGGTAAGCCCAGGTAGCTCAGTTGGTAGAGCAGCGGACTGAAAATCCGCGTGTCGGTGGTTCGATTCCGCCCCTGGGCACCACTTGCCGTTCAATGCCCCGGCCCAACTCGAGGCAAATCTGCGATAATCAAGGCTTCTTGGAAGAAACGAGTCATTGTCGTTCGATGATCCGGTGTCTTCCTTCAGGAGGACCTGCTGCGCATCGCCCAGGAGGACTTTGCGACAGAGAAATGTGTCGGCAACAGAACGGCGCTTGGAGCGAAGGTACATGACGATAAAGCTTTGGGGGAGACCGTCTTCGGCCAGGACACAGAAAGTGCTCATGGCACTGTCCGAGCTGCAATTGCCGTTTGAGCTCACATTGGCGAGTGCAACCATGGGGGCCAAAGGACATGTCGCAAAGGGGAACACGGCCTTTGGCGTTGTGCACACACCTGAGTATCTGGCCATGAATCCGAATGGAACGGTGCCAACCATCGACGACAACGGGTTCGTTCTTTGGGAGTCCAATGCAATCGTCCAGTACCTGGCGATGAAGTACGACCCGGGAAAGTGCTACGGGGAAAGCGCCGAGGTCTTCGGTTCTGCAAGCCGCTGGATGATGTGGGAGAACAATGAACTCATTCCTCCAATGCACAAGCTTGTCGAGCACACGATTCGTCTCCCCGAGGAACGGCGCGACCCGCTGATTGCCGAGGAGGCTCGTGCCCGGCTAATCAGGGCGTGGCACATTGTGGATGCGCAGCTTGGAGAGACGCGGCACATCGCATCGGACTCCTGGACCATCGGCGACATTCCAATGACCATTCGTGTGCACAGATGGGCCCTGTTGCAAGTCGACGCCCCCGAATTTCCGAACATCCGCCGCTACTATGAGCTTGTCAGTTCGCGCTCCAGTTTCAGCACAATCGCAGATCCGCAGATGCATCTGATCGGCTGACTGCCGCGCTTTCATTGGGCATGAAATGATTCAATCACGTCGGACGACTCGGGTCTCGAGTTCCGCGCCGGCTTTGTCCGCGCGTCCGCTCTGGAGCGCAGGGCGAACGCATCTTGCCGGGTCGGAGCACTACCCGGGCCAGAGTGCGGTTTGAGGATGAAACTGCGACCAGGCAAACCAGAATGCCTGATGGCTGCCAAGATCAGAACCATCTGCATCTACAGCTCTTATACCGCCAGCATCGAGTTTCAGCCGGACGTTCTCATATGCGATGACATCGCCTCTTTTCAACGCCACGAATGCCTTGCTCCGCTGAAACGCCACCGGCTTGCCCGATGCTGCGATAACGCCAATGACGTCCTCATGAACCGGGAGACGTGGGTCGACATCACCGATCGGAAAAATCGGACCATTGGCATCCCGTGTATTTCGAAAGTCAAAATCACGGCCAAGTGCCAACGACTCGACCAGCACCGTTGTCTCAGGGTGGGCCTTCTTCCACGTACCCCAATCGGTGGTGACGACGCTTGCTTGCTTCAGTTGCAGCTTCTTTTCCGCCAAGGGGCCCGTCACCGCGTCGCCCCGAAACGTATCAAAAACCGAATACGTGTTGACGTCGTACATCACCTTGTTGGACCGGATTAACAGTCCTGAGGTGCGCAGTATTGGCCGGTCAATTCCCTCGGGCAGTTGATCCGTGAAGTAGGCCTGCGCTGCGCCGCACAAAGTGCAATATGGAATTCCAAGATGTCGTCCGCCCAAGGTATCGTTGACCATCTCGCGCACTTCCATAATGCGCCGCGGATATGCCCGGTATTCGCCGTTTACCTCAATACCGAAAACAATATCCTCGTCCTTAAGCCACGTGGCGTCTTTCGCGCTGCTCACTTTGGGGTTGTCTGCGGCGGGAATGCAGTTGCACGGTACATCTGTCGTGTCGTACTTGCGATCGTCGATCAGCACACCTCCCCACGAAACGTGCCTCCAGTCGATATCGCCCTCAACAAAGATCTTGTCCCATTCAGGAACAACACTCGTAAAAATGGCTCGCTTCGCCCGCAAATAATCGGGTGGCGCCGGAATATCCCATGCAATGAGATGATCGGTGACGTTTCCCCATAGATTTGCACTTGGAAACGCCTTGCCCAGCAATTTGGAGGCTGCATCACGGAGTTCAGCCTGGACCCTGCGCTGAGAGATAAAGCGCATCAAATCACTGATCAGCCAGGCAATCCGGGGATCTTTCGACTCTTTGATTTTTTCCAGGGCTATCGTCTGATCGCTGCCCCAGATCGATTGCTTCATACTGTCGACAAAGGCCACCTGCACAGCCGATTGCAGTTCCTCGGACAGCGGGCCTTTCGGTACCGCGGGAGGTTTGCCGTATTTCTCAACCACATGGGCTGGCAGCGGCCCGGCTTCCTGGGCCCGCACAGCATCGAACCAGAACAGAGAAAGCGCAACCAACGAAGCCACTAACAAGATGGGGGACTTAAAGCCAATTGCCGATGCCATAGCAGGACCTTTCACGCACCTGTTTTATTCCCAGACGTACAAGTTCGGTTCACAGATGCATAAGCACTCAGAATGTTCGCCCGTGCTGTCCCCGGTGCACAGTTCAGTCAGGACGATTTTCAGACAAGAAGCAACGCGTACCGCCACAATTACGTATCGGCGTCGATTTTTGTGGTGCCAATCACGTTTGCATCAGCATTCGGTGAGCATTGGGCGTGGAATGTCTCAATGACGTAGAAGAGCGTTCCGCCGCGTATGGTCACTCCGAACGTTCGCTCCAGGTCGCCGGAACTCTCCATTTTGCAACTGCCGCGAAGGTCCGCGATTGGCTCTCTCCGGACATCGATCGATCGCCAATTGATGTCAGACCTTTGAGGCAGTCTGGAAATCTGGAGCGACGAGAGCAGTTTAGGGGGCTGGACGGATGGCATGACGGCGTAGCACTCTTGCGTTTGCGAGGATGTCGCAATGAGCAAACTCGAACACCTCAGCATCTTCAACGACACGGCGTTGAGCGACGCGCTTGATTGGTATGTCGAGGTCGCGGAGAACCGGCAACCGGCGAAATTCCGGATTGCCGCGACGGTCGGCACGGACCTTGACCTTGCGGCGAGCGACGAAGACGCGCTCTGGGCCGAGTTCGACCGCCTGGTCCCGGCTTTTCTCGATCGCTGGCAAGCAATCCGTACGGGCGCCGCGCTACCACGCGCAGCCGGGGGACCGAGTCTCCTGGAGCTTTGCCGGGAGCTCGCCTACCGCATGCTGGCGCACTGCAACTTCTGCCCATGGAACTGCCGCGTCGACCGGTCCGCGGGCACCAAGCTCGGGGCCTGCAAGCTCGGCTCTGCGGCTCGGGTCAGCACGCATTTCCATCACACGGGAGAGGAGCTTTACTATCGCGGCACCCAGGGCTCGGGCACCATCTTCTTTACCTCCTGCAACATGCGCTGTGCCTTCTGTCAGAACGGCGACATCAGCACAGACAAGGACAATGGAGAGGTCGCCGACCCGCGGACGCTAGCAGCGATGGCCTGGCTGCTCGCGAAGGAAGGCTGTCATAACATCAACTGGGTCGGTGGCGAGGTGGTGATCCACCTGCATGCGATCGTGGATGCAATCGCGCTTCTGGGGCGCGGCTTCACGCCATCTGCGGAAGATCTGGGCCGGGCGCGCCGGACGAAAGCTGATCGCTTCCACTGGTTTGAAGAGGCACCCGGCGCCGCGCTCTACGATGGCGTCGTGAACGTGCCGATCCTGTGGAACAGCAACTTCTTCATCACCAAAGATGCGATGCAGATCCTTCGCGTTCTCACCGATGTGTGGCTTCCGGACCTGAAGTTCGGTCCCGGGCGCTGTGCCATCACCCTGGCTCGGACGCCGCGCTACTGGGAGAAGGTGACGCGCAACATCGCGTTTCTGGAGAACTGGGGTGAGGAGTTCACCATTCGCCACCTGGTGATGCCGAACCATGTCGAATGCTGCACCTATCCGGTGCTGGAGTGGATCGCGGAACATGTGCCGGCTGCACCGGTCAATGTCATGGCGCAGTATCATCCCGACAATTTCTGCAATCCGGGAAGTGCGAAATACCGCGACAGATATGCGGAGATCGCCCGCCGGCCGACGCGCGCCGAACTCGACGCGTCATGGCGGCGCGCCAGCGACCTCGGTCTCAACTTCGAAACATCGACATTCGAGCGACGCTCCCCGTTCGGCGTGGGCGAAAGCCTGTTTGGCTAAAATGTCCCTCGCCACGGCCGCGCCAGGTCTCTTTTCGATTGTTCACGAATTGATCCGTATGCACACGGAATTTGCCGTCGGGCATCAAAAGGTACAAACTGGCCGGACTGCGCAGCAGGTCTACACAGAAGCAAATGGCAACTGTACGGCAATTGCTCGATCAGAAGGGACACGAGGTCCTGTCGATTGGACCGGACGACACAGTGTTGGCAGCCATCAAGAAGATGGCCGATCACGATGTCGGGTCGCTTGTCGTACTGGACGACGGGAAACTGGTCGGTATCGTCTCTGAACGGCACTATGCGCGGAACGTTTTTCTGAAAGGCAGATCGTCCCCGAAAACGACCGTAGGAGAGATCATGTCAACGCGGGTGGTCTGCGCGTGGCCTGATCAATCGGTCGAAGAATGCATGGCTGTCATGACCGACAAAGCGGTGAGGCATCTGCCCGTGCTTGACCACAAGAAAGTGGTCGGCATCGTCTCGATAGGCGACCTGGTCAAGAGCATCATAAGCGATCAGAAGTTCGTCATTGAACAGCTGGAGCTTTACATCACCGGTTAGCTGATATTCAGACGCCCGTTCTCGGCTCGAGACGAACGCGTTGGCTGCACGTCTCGGGATCCCGCTCCTGACCTGAAGCAGACACCTGACAGGCCCTCGAAAGGCAGCCATCCCCGATCCGACTGCAGCGCCAGCTTTGACTGCGCCGCGCGGCTCCTGTTGTGTTCGATTGTCGACCCGGCAATTCCAGACCGACGGATATTTTGCCGGCACGTATGTGTGCTAGCACCAATGCAACATGACAGCCGACGAAGACCACATGCGCGATCTTCTGACACCCGAGGCGGTGTTGCCTGCCGATGGCACCGGAGGAACGCTCGTAGGGCGCGCCTGGATGCCGGGTGATCCGCCCGGTCCGTCCATCGTGGCGATCCGCGAGGGCGGAGTTTTCGATCTCAGCGGGCACGCCGGAACAATGTCCGAATTGCTGGATGTGGACGATCCGGTCGCCATTGCGCGATCCGAGGGCGCGCGTGTCGGCGACCTTGAGACGCTGCTCGCAAACAGCGCGGATGATGAGCGCGAACCGGCCAAGCCTTTCTTCCTCGCACCCGTCGACCTGCAGCCGATCAAGGCGGCGGGAGTGACGTTCGCGAGGAGCATGCTTGAGCGCGTGATCGAGGAACAGGCGCGCGGCGATGCCGCCAAGGCGGAGGCGATCCGGACAGAGATTGTAGGCGTGATTGGTTCGGATCTGTCAAAGATCGTCCCGGGATCGGATGCGGCAATGAAGTTGAAGGCGCATCTCATTGCGCAAGGCGCCTGGTCCCAATATCTCGAAGTCGGTATCGGACCGGACGCGGAGATTTTCACCAAGGCGCCGCCGACGAGTGCCGTGGGTGTCGGTGCAACGATCGGCATCCGCCGCGACTCGACATGGAACAATCCCGAGCCCGAGCTCGTTGTTGCGGTGAACTCGAAAGGCGAGATCAAAGGCGCGACCCTGGGCAACGACGTGAATCTCAGGGATTTTGAGGGGCGTAGCGCACTGCTCCTTGGCAAGTCGAAGGACAACAACGCGTCGACAGCGATTGGTCCCTTCATCCGTTTGCTCGATGAAACCCTGTCGCTCGACCAGCTTCGCAACACGACCATCACGTTGAGCGTGGTCGGAACCGAAGACGGTTTTGCTTTGGCCGGTGAGAGCTCAATGAAGGAAATCAGTCGCGATATCACCGATCTGGTCGGTCAGACGATCGGCCCGAACCACCAGTACCCGGATGGTTTCGTGTTGTTCGCCGGGACAATGTTTGCGCCGATCGAAGACCGGGATGTTGCCGGAGAGGGGTTCACGCACAAGGTCGGCGATCTGGTCCGGATTTCCTGCCCGGAACTCGGCGCGCTGGCCAATCGCGTCGACTTCTGTGATCGGGCGCCATCCTGGACGTTCGGAACCGGCGCATTGATGCGCAACCTCTCTGAGCGTGGGTTGCTCTGAAAGCTCTGACACGGGCGCACACCATCGGTTCCGCCGATCCTTGTTTGAGATCGCCGCGTCATCAAAAAAAGAGACTTAGAGTTATAAGTGCTCACTGCACGACATCGTTCGCTCCCCTGACGCCCTGTAGAATCCCTGATAACGCGCCAATTTTCGCGCGGAGAAAAGACGGCGGAATGCAACAAGCCGCATATCTCAGGTGCAAACAGGGAGGAAATCTGACATGCGTAAATGGCTTCTGTCGACCGTGGCTGCGGTCGCGCTTTTTGCAGCCCAGCCCGCTGAATCGGCTGACAAATTGAAGATCGGGGTTCTCGCAACCCTCGAAGGCACCTACACCGTCCTTGGGGAGGATGGCGTTCGCGGTCTCAAGACCGCACTGAAACAGGCCGGCAACAAGGCCGGCGGGCGCGATATCGAGCTGATCATCGCGTCAACGGACGCAAGTCCCGACAGCGCGCTTCGTGCCGCACGCAAGATCGTCGAGCAGGACAAGGTCGATATCGTCATCGGGCCGCTTTCAGGTTCGGAAGGCATCGCCATCCGCGATTATTCCAAGACCCAGCCGCAGGTGACATTCATAAACGGGAGTTCCGGTGCGCAGGAAACGACTTACGTCAATCCGTCCGAGAACTTCTTCCGCTTCAACACCGACGGTGCGCAGTGGTCGGCGGGTCTCGGCAACTATGTCTACAATGACAAGGGCTACAAGAAGGTTGCGACGATCGGCGAGGACTACTCGTTCATCTACACCCAGGTTTTCGGGTTCGCGGTCGAGTTCTGCAATGCCGGCGGCGAGATCACAGAACGTTTCTGGGTTCCGCTCGGGACGAAGGATTTTGGTTCGATCATTGCCGCGCTGCCGGATGATGTGGACGCCATCTATCTCGGTCTTGGCGGCGGTGACGCCGTCAATTTCCTGAATCAGTATCAGCAGGCCGGCGGCGATGCCAAGCTGATCGGCGGCAGCATCATGATCGACAGCACCGTTCTGAGTTCCAAGGGCAACGCAAAGAAGGCTCTGATCGGAACGCCGGGTTCGGGACCGCAGGCGGACACGTGGGACAACCCGAAGTGGCAGGCTTACGTGAAGGCCTATCAGGACGCCTTTCCGCCGGACAAGCGCTTCCCGAGCCCCTCGCTTCTGGCGACCGGCTACTATAACGCCATGTCGGCTGCCAAGATCTGCCTCGACAAGGTCGGCGGCAAACTGGATGACGGGCAGAAGGCATTTCGCGCATGCCTGACCAATCTGGAACTGGATGCTCCGAACGGTAAGATCAAGCTCGACAAGAACCGTCAGGCCATTGGCGACAACTTCGTGACCGAGGTTGTCGAAGAGGGTGGAAACCTGAAAAACAAGCTTGTGAAAATCGTACCGAACGTGAACCAGCAACTGAACATTGATCCGGCGAAGTTCAAGAAGATCGGACTTCCAAGCCGGGACGTGCCGGAGTGCAAGAAGCTCTGATCCTCCTTCCTGCGCGATCGAGGTGGAGGGTTTCAGACGAAAAACCCTCCGCTTCGATCGATGCAGTCCTTCTTTGTTGCCGCACGGATAGGAAGATCGAGTTCCCGGGAGCCATTTGGCGGGCCGCCACATGTCGCTCATAACCTATTTGACGCGTATCCATTTCGCGGACGATGTCGCCGAAGACGCGCTGAGGGCAGAGTGCATCGCGAACGCGATCAGCCATGCGCTTGTCATCACCGATGAAGGGGTGGCGAGTGCGGGTCTGCTCGACCGGGTCCTGGGTGCTTTCGACACGAAGACGGGAGTTACCGTTTTCACGGATACGCCCGAGAATCCAACCGAGGATGCCTGCATCGACGCCCTCGAGGTTTATCGCGAGAACGAATGTGACGGGCTGATCGCGCTCGGCGGCGGATCGGCCATGGACCTGACAAAAGCCGTGGCATTGCTCGCCAGTCACGGCGGAGAACTCGTCTCCTATGCGGCCGTCGAAGGCGGCACCGCCCGCATCAAGGACACCCTGCCTCCCGTGATCGCCATTCCGACCACCGCGGGAACGGGGTCCGAGGTTGGTCGCGGCGCCGTCATCGTTCTGCGGGACAACCGGAAACTGGGAATTCTCAGCCCGTTCCTGATTCCGAAAGCCGCAATCTGCGACGCAACAATGACGCTCACATTGCCGCCCTCCATAACGGCGGCAACGGGGATGGACGCAATCACGCATTGCGTCGAGACCTACATTTCGACTGCCTACAATCCCCCTGCGGACGGCATCGCCATTGAAGGCCTGAAACGGGCGGCGTCGAATATCCGGCAGGCGACCGGAGACGGATCGGACATAGACGCACGTCGGGAAATGATGGCGGCGGCACTGAACGGCGCTTTGGCATTTCAGAAGGGGTTGGGCGGCGTGCATGCGATGAGCCACGCACTCGGTGGCTTGCCCGGTCACTCGCTGCATCACGGTATTCTCAACGCGATCCTTCTTCCGCACGTCCTTCGTTTCAATGAACCCGCGGTCGGTGAGCGTTACGGCGCGTTGAAATTTGCCATGGGACTGCCTGAAAAAGCTGACATCGCGTCAACCCTGACGAACCTCGTTTCGGAGCTGGGTCTGCCAACCCGGCTGCGAGAGTTGGGGATCACCGAAGACGAGATCGAAAGATCGGCGGTGCAGTCGGAAAAGGATCACACCAGCTCGACAAATCCACGCAAGGCCACCGTGGGCGACTATCGTCAGCTGCTTCAGGCGGCATTCTAGCAAGTGAGGTTTCGACATGAGCGGCGACGTTAAGCGCAATCTGATCGCGGGCGAGTGGCGCGGCGGCGGGAATACCGTGGCGAACATCAACCCGTCCGACACGAATGATGTCGTCGGCGACTATGCGGTTGCTTCGAAAGAGGACGTATCCGCGGCGATCCGGGCGGCTGAGGACGCAGCAGCCGACTGGGGTCGGAGTGGCATACAGCAGCGCCATGACATTCTCCAGCAGGCGAGCACCGAGATATTCGAGCGCCGCGATGAAATTGGTCGCCTGCTCTCGCGCGAGGAGGGCAAGACCCTTGCGGAAGGCATTGGCGAGACAATCCGTGCGGCCCAGATTTTCGGCTTTTTCGCCGGCGAGTGTCTGCGTCTCAAAGGTGAAAAACTTGCCTCGGTGAGGCCGGGCATCGAGGTGGAGATCTCGCGCGAGCCGGTGGGTGTGGTGGGTGTGATCACACCGTGGAATTTTCCGATCGCGATCCCCGCCTGGAAGATCGCGCCGGCCATTTGCTACGGCAACACGGTCGTCTTCAAGCCCGCGGAACTCGTGCCCGGATGTGCGTGGGTCATTGTCGACATTCTGCATCGCGCAGGCATGCCGCCGGGAACGCTCAACCTTGTCGTCGGTCCCGGTTCGGTTGTCGGACAGGCGATCCTCGACAGCCCGCGCGTAAAGGCGATTACCTTTACCGGGTCGCAGGCGACCGGATCGCGCGTGGCGGAAGCCAGTGTGCGGGTCATGCGCAAATTCCAGCTCGAAATGGGCGGCAAAAACCCGCTGGTCGTGCTGGATGATGCCGATCTCGACACGGCGGTGGATTGCGCGGTGAACGGCGCCTTCTATTCGACCGGCCAGCGATGCACGGCTTCATCGCGACTGGTCGTGACCGAAGGCATATATGGCAGGTTCGTTGAAGCCTGCTCCGAACGGATTCAAAAGCTCGTCGTCGGAGATGCGCTGGACGAAAACACGGACATTGGCCCTGTCGTCGATGATGCGCAACTGCAGCAGGATCTGCGCTACATCGAGATCGGTCGGCGTGAGGGAGCGTCCCTGCGGGCCGGTGGCGAGGTGCTGGCCCGTGACAAGCCCGGTTTCTATCTGCAGCCGGCCCTGTTCACGGATACGACCAACGATATGCAGATCAATCGCGACGAAATTTTCGGACCGGTGGCGGGCGTCATCCGGGTCAGGGATTATGACGAGGCCTTGCACGTGGCGAATGATACGGAATTCGGCCTGTCCGCAGGGATATGCACGACCAGCCTGAAACATGCAGCACACTTCAGGCGAAACGCACAGGCCGGCATGGTGATGGTCAACCTGCCGACCGCGGGTGTGGACTACCACGTGCCGTTCGGTGGCATGAAAGGCTCAAGCTTCGGGCCGCGCGAGCAGGGGAGTTATGCGGCCGAATTCCATACCAGCGTGAAGACCGCCTACGTGAATCCGTGAACCGGAGACACACGTGCAATGGCGCTGAAATAGGCAAACCACTTGCCAAATCGCCTCAATTTCCATCATCATGAAACGAAAGGCGAGACTTAAGAACGAAAACCACCGCAAAATGCGGAGGATTGGGAGGAATGAGTAAAGCAATCGCCTTGTGCCACGGCTCGTTTGGCCGTGCCAGCCTGTATCTGCAAGACCGCGATATGGCGACCCACGCCCATCGGGAAGGGCATCTGATTTTCTATGTGTCGGGCCGCTACCCGACCATTCGCATTTGCGACGAACCGCATGTTCTGACACCCGATTTCGCGACTGCGATCAACCCCTGGCAACCGCATAGCTACCATTCCGGTGACATCGAGCACGGCTCGTTTTCGCTTGTCTTGTACATCCGTCCCGAGTGGTTCCTGCATATGGCGCGGTCAGCGCAATACGGGCTCCGTTTCGGCCGCTCCGTCATCGAAATGACGCCAAGCATCACGGAGCTGGTGAAACGCGTCACCTATCTGCTGTTGGAAGGTGCCGAAACGCACTTGCTGGACGGGTATCTTTTCGAGCTTACGCAAGGCTCGTTCGAGCAAAGCTGGCAGTGGACTAACAAGGACGACCACGTGAATTTGCCCTGTGCGGCGCCAAGCGATTTTCGCATCAGGAAATCAATCGGTCTCATGAAGTCCAGGATCGGCGAAGGAGAGGGTATCTCGTTCGATGCAATAGCACGCGATGCCGGCCTTTCACGCCCGCATTTCTTCAAGCTTTTCCGCGAAAACACTGGTCTTACGCCGAATATTTACCTCAATACGCTGCGCATGGAGACCGCCATCGACATGCTGACGTCGTCCAGTGATGCAGTGACATCAATCGGGCTCGATCTCGGGTTTTCCTCACAGGCGAGTTTCACGCGTTTCTTCATATCGAACGTCGGCATACCGCCGTCGAACTATCGCCGCGTCGTGCAAATGGCCGCCTGACCGGGCGAAATCGCGTTCAATTATCGTCGTTCGAGACTGAAAGGTATACCCTTCATACTGTCGGGTATGCGATTCGCGGTAACAGCTTCTATCATATCTCGAATTCCCGATGCGCAATGCGCGCGCTCGAATCCTGGGAGGATGATTTGGGCAAACACCGCGGAGACGCCCGGTATGTCGTAAACCCGGCATTTGCGAAGCCTTTGACCAAAGGCCGGCAATGAGGGAATTCGTACAGCGCAATCCGATCTGGTCTCTGATTATTGCGCTCTTGGCTGCCATATTCGTGTGGGCGATTGTCGCGCCATGGCCGCCGGGCTTCGTCGAGACCTTCGGCCGCAAGAAGATCTTTCTGAATGCGTTGCTCAACGGCATCACGCTGGGGGCGCTGTACTTCCTCGTTGCCAGCGGTTTTACGCTGATCTTCGGGTTGATGAAAAACGTCAACCTTGCCCACGGTTCGCTTTATCTGTTCGGGGGCTACATCGGGTACGAGATAGCGGAGTCCACGGGCTGGTGGCTTCTCAGCTTCGTCGTTGCATTCATTGTGGTCGCCGCCGTCGGCGTCCTGCTGCAGGTCCTGGTCTTCCGGCGGATGGAGGGAGAAGACCTGCGCCAGACCCTCGTCACGATCGGTTTCTCGATCGTCTTTGCCGACCTTCTGCTTTGGATCTGGGGTGGGGATTTTTACCAGATTCTCACCCCGGAAGTGCTCTCCGGACCCGTTACGCTGCCGCTCGTTTCTGCCGTGAAAAGCAGCGGCGACATCGTCTACCTCAAATATCCGGTCGTTCGAATTGTCATCCTTGTGGCCGCCGTCGTAATCGGCGTAGCGATGTGGTTGGCGCTCAACAGGACACGCGTCGGCATGCTGGTGCGGGCCGGCGTCGATGACCGCGATATGCTCTCGGCGACTGGCGTCCGCATTCAGCACGTCTTCGTTATCGTTTTCGCGTTCGGGGCGGGGCTGGCAGGCGTCGCAGGCGTGGTCGGCGGTACGTTCCAGTCGCTCGCGCCGGGCGAGGACATCCGCTTTCTGCTTGCCTCGCTCGTGGTGGTGATTGTCGGCGGCATGGGGTCGATCCCCGGGGCGGCGTTGGGGGCGCTGCTCATTGGATTGGCAGAGCAATTCGGCTCGGTGTACATGCCGACCTACGCGGTCGTCCTGACATTTCTGATCTTGGTTCTAGTGCTCGCGTTCCGCCCGCAGGGCCTGTTGGGGAACCGGAGTTGACGCGATGGCCGTGACCGAACATTCGAGCGAGACGCGCGCATTGCCGGCGGACCGGAGATGGCCCGTCTATTCACCGGCACAGATCCCGCCAGCGTACTGGGTCGTGGGTGCGATTCTGATTTTCATGCCGGCGTTCGCCAGTGATTTCGTGCTGTTCCAGATCTTCGGATGGTCCTTCATCCTCGGCATGATCGCCTTGAGCCTGATGTTCCTCGCCGGTTACGGCGGAATGGTCAGCCTGGTGCAGATGTCGGTCGCGGCCTGCGCGGCCTATATGGTGGCCATTTTTGGCCACAGCGCCATCGATCAGGTGTCCCTGGGCTGGCCCTGGTGGGTGGCCGTGCCGATCGCACTGCTGATCGCGACGGCTTTCGGAACGCTTGCCGGCGCGCTCGCCGTGCGAACCGAAGGCATCTACATGATCATGATCACACTGGCGATCGCCTCCGCGTTTTTCTACTTCACGCGCCAGAATTACGTGATCTTCAACGGGTTCAGCGGGTTCAACGGTGTCCTGCCGCCGGAGCTGTTTGGCGTGAACTGGCGCAATCCCGTTCCATTTTACTATCTCGCATTGTTCTGGGCGGTGGTCGCCTATCTGATCGTCCTTTATGTCTCGAGGGCCCCGTTCGGGCTCGCCTTGCAGGGCGTGCGCGACAATGCGCGGCGCATGGAAGCGCTCGGTTACAACGTGACCCTGCACCGGATTGCGGCATATGCTTTCGCGAGTGCAATTGCCGCGGTGGCAGGCGTTCTTCTTGTCTGGCTGAACGCGCAGGTATCGCCCGGAACGGCGGGAATTGGTCCGGTCATCGACATACTGATCATCGCCGTGGTCGGCGGCCTCGGCCGGCCGATCGGTCCGTTCATCGGCGCACTGATCTATGTGGTGCTGCGGACCTTTGCGCTCGATTTTCTCGTTTCAATCGGGCTGTCCGGCGAGCGCTTTCAGCTTCTGATCGGCCTGGGATTCCTGGTGATCGTATTCTGGTCTCCGGACGGTGTGCTCGGCCTGTGGGACAGGTTCAAGTCGCGGCTGGCGTCGCGCGATCTCACGTCCAGACCACCTGAATCCAGGGAGGACAGGATATGAACGTCGCCGTCGCCCAGAACCTGACGTCGGCGGGGACAGCAAACGCCCTGGAACTGCGTGGAGTCAGCCGTCTGTTTGGTGCGCTTGCCGCGCTCGACGATGTCACGCTCACGGTCCGGCCGGGCGAGCGCCGGGCCGTGCTCGGATCGAACGGCGCCGGCAAGACCACGCTGTTCAACTGCATTACCGGCGATTTTCTGCCCACCTCGGGAACGATCCGTCTGTTCGGCGAGGACGTCACACGTTTTCCGCCGCACGAACGCATTCGGCGCGGACTGCGCCGCACCTATCAGATCTCGCTGCTGTTTGGCGGTTTGAGCGTGATCGACAACATCTATCTCGCGTGCCGGGGGGTGTCGCGCGCCCGGTTTTCGCTGTTGCGACCACGCCGGAACGATGCGCTGATGCACTCCGCGATCGAGCTTGCGCGTGCCGTGCATCTTGACGATGAGCGGGACACGCTCGTCTCCAAGCTGTCCTACGGGCAACAGCGTCAGCTTGAGATTGCCCTGGCGCTGGCCGGCGCGCCGCGCTTCATCCTGTTTGACGAGCCCGCTGCCGGATTGTCGCCCGCGGAGCGGCGCGACCTGATCGAGATCCTCAGCGGTTTGCCCGAACATATGGGCTACATCATCATCGAGCATGACATGGACGTGGCTCTGCGCGTCTCGGAGAGCGTCACGATGATGCACAACGGCCGCGTCTTCAAAGAGGGCAAACCGAACGAAATCGAAGCCGATCCGGAGGTGCAGGAATTGTATCTCGGGGGAGAGTTCTCCCATGGCTGAGCCGATCCTCGAAATACGCGGCCTCAATGTCTACTACGGGTCATCTCACGCCCTGCAGGGCGTCGATCTGACCCTTGAACACGGTGTCTTGTCCGTCGTCGGCCGCAACGGGATGGGCAAGACGACCCTGTGCCAGGCCATCATGGGACTGGTTCCCGTCAGCTCCGGCACCATCCGTCTTGCGGGCCGGACGATCACCAACATGCCGACTGCCGACATTGCCCGTCTTGGCATTGGTTATGTGCCGCAGGGCCGAAGATTGTGGCCCTCCCTGACAGTTGACGAGCATTTGCGTCTGGTTTCGGCTGGGCATGAAGGTGACTGGTCCATGGACCGCATCTACTCCACCTTTCCGCGGCTCGCGGAGCGCCGGAGCAACTACGGCAGCCAGCTCTCGGGCGGCGAGCAGCAGATGCTGGCGATCTCGCGCGCGCTCCTGCTGAATCCCCGTCTGCTTGTCATGGACGAACCGACGGAAGGGTTGGCGCCGGTCATCGTCGCGCAGGTGGACGACATTCTGCTCCATCTCGGCGAGGAGTCGGATATCGACGTTCTGTTGATCGAACAGAACATCGGGGTGGCGACCGCGGTCTCCGAAAACGTCGCCATCATGGTCAACGGCCGGATCAACCGCATCATGGACGCGAGCCGGCTGTCCGCCGACCGCGAACTGCAGCAGAACCTGCTCGGCGTCGGCCGTCACGGTGACGCGGATCTGCCGGCAATGGACGATTTGGCGGATGTGTCCGCATCCGATGCCGACGCCCGGGCGCGCGGGACGCCGAAGATCTACATTTCGAATCCCCAAATCCCGACACGATGGACGCCTCCCGCACCGGTCCGCCGCATCGAGGCGGCGGCGCGTACCGACTCCAGCGCGATGCGTACAAGCGCAGCCGCGGAGAAAGTCGATCTTCGACCGCTGTCGACAACCGGGCAGGATGTGGTCCTGGTGGCGGGCACACTTGATACCAAGGGCGCGGAACTCAGGTTCATTCGCGACATCATCAAGTCCAAGGGCATCCCGGTGCGCATTGTCGATCTCTCGACATCGGGAAAGCAATCGAGCGCAGAGGTTCCGCCGCATCAGGTGGCTGCGTTCCATCCGCGCGGTGCTTCGGGCGTGTTCACCAGTGACCGCGGCACGTCCGTGGCCGGCATGACCATCGCATTCGAGCGCTGGATCGCGCGGCAGTCAGGCATCGCCGGCATCATCAGCGCCGCCGGATCGGGCGGCACGGCAATCGTCGCCCCGGCCATGCGCGCGCTGCCGCTCGGGATCCCGAAAATCATGATCTCAACGGTCGCCTCCGGGGACGTGCAGAAGTATGTCGGCCCGTCCGACATTCTCATGCTGCACTCCGTGGCGGACGTTCAGGGTCTGAACTCCATCACCCGCGAAATACTCGGCAATGGCGCGCATGCTATTTGCGGGATGGTCAATGCCCGCAGCGCCGGCGGAGATGAGCGGAGCGCGCGAGCCGAATCGCACGAAAAGCCGGCGGTCGGGCTGACCATGTTCGGCGTCACGACACCGTGTGTGCAGCAGGTGACCGCAGCCCTCGACAGCGAGTTCGATTGCCTCGTCTTTCACGCTACCGGCATCGGCGGCCAGTGCATGGAGAAACTGGTCGACTCGGGCATGTTGAAGGGCGTCATCGACATCACCACGACGGAAGTCTGTGACTACTTCATGGGCGGTGTCTTTGCGGCGACCGAGGACCGGTTCGGCGCCATCATCCGCACGCGCATGCCTTACGTGGGCGCCTGCGGCGCGCTCGACATGGTCAATTTCGGCCCACCGGAATCCGTGCCTGACAAATACAGCGGCCGGACGTTCTACGAGCATAACCCGCAGGTCACGCTGATGCGGACGACGCCCGAGGAGAACGAGCGTATGGGCCGCTGGATCGGGGAGCGGCTGAACGAGATGGAAGGCCCGGTCCGGTTCTTTCTGCCCGAAGGCGGTGTTTCGCTGCTCGACGCGCCGGGCCAGGCGTTTCACGACCCGGCAGCGGACAAGGCCTTGTTCGACGCGCTGGAACGCACGGTCACCCAGACGTCGGCCCGCCAGCTCATCAAGGTTCCGCACAACATCAACGACCCGGAATTCTCGGACGAAATCGTGAGCACGTTCTACGCGTTGCATGGCGGTCGCGGGTCCGCGCAACAACAGGCAAGGAATTGAGTATGGCGCGTTTTGAACGCAGTGCATTGGTCGAAAAGTTCCGCTCCATGATCAAGAGCGGGGAACCGATTATCGGCGGCGGGGCAGGCACCGGGCTTTCGGCCAAATGCGAGGAAGCCGGGGGCATCGACCTGATCGTCATCTACAATTCCGGCCGCTATCGCATGGCAGGGCGCGGTTCGCTCGCCGGGCTCATGCCTTACGGCGACGCGAACCAGATCGTAGTGGAAATGGCGTCGGAGGTGCTTCCGGTCGTCACGAAGACGCCGGTCCTCGCGGGCGTGAACGGAACGGATCCGTTCCGTGACATGGACGTGTTTCTGGACGAGCTCAAACGTATCGGTTTCGCTGGCGTCCAGAATTTCCCCACGGTCGGGCTGATCGACGGCACGTTCAGAGCCAATCTGGAGGAAACCGGCATGTCCTTTTCGCTCGAGATCGACATGATCGCGAAGGCGCATGCCAAGGATATGCTGACCACGCCCTACGTCTTTTCAGAAGACGACGCCGCAGCCATGGCGAAGGCCGGGGCGGACATCATCGTGTGCCATCTGGGGCTCACCACCGGAGGCTCGATAGGTGCGGAAACGGCTTTGACGTTGCAGGACTGCCCGGCGAAGGTAGATGCATGGGCCGAATCAGCGATGAAGGTCAACAAGGACGTCATCGTTCTCGTCCATGGCGGACCCGTGGCGATGCCCGGCGATGCCGAATTTGTGCTCCGTAACACATCGAACTGTCATGGGTTTTATGGCGCGTCCTCAATGGAGCGTTTGCCAGCCGAGGAGGCGCTGACGGCACAGACCAGAATGTTCAAAGAGATCGCGTCAGCCTGATGGTTTTGGCCTGCAAACGTCGCAAGGCGACGATCTCGGGAGGAAGGAAATGACCGGACAGCTTATCGGCCAGCTCATTCTCTGGCTCATTCTGGCGGTTATTGTCATTGCCATCATCTACTGGGTGATGAACTGGCTGTATCGCCGCTCGACCAAGGAAGTGGCCTTCGTCCGAACGGGTTTCCTCGGGGAGAAGGTCGTTATTGATGGCGGCGCGTTCGTCTGGCCGATCATTCACGACATCACTCCCGTGAACATGAACACGCTTCAACTGGAGGTCGTGCGCGAAAAGGACGACGCACTGATCACCAAGGATCGTATGCGTGTCGACGTCGAAGCCGAATTCTACGTGCGCGTGCGCCAGACCCGTGAGGCGGTGTCCATTGCCGCCGCGACCCTGGGACGGCGTACGCTCGAACAGAACCGGCTGCATGAGTTGCTGTCCGGCAAGTTCATTTCCGCTCTGCGTTCGGTCGCGGCGGAAATGTCGATGGAGGAAATGCACGAGCAGCGCGGGGACTATGTCCAGCGCGTTCGCGAGATGGCCCAGGAAGGGCTCGACCTGAACGGCCTGGAACTGGAATCCGTTGCCATCACCGACATCGATCAGACCGATCTCGACTTCTTCAATCCGTCGAACAGGTTCGATGCGGAAGGTCTGACACGTCTCATCGACGACATCGAGGCCAAGCGCAAGCAGCGCAATGACATCGAACAGGAGTCGATGATCAGCATCCGCGCACGCAACCTCGAAGCGGAAAAGCAGACGCTCGAGATCGAGCGCCAGAGCGAGGAAGCACGGCTCGCCCAGGAACAGGAAGTCGAGTTTCGCAGGGCCCAGCAGCGCGCCGAGGTGACGCGGGAGCGGGCCGAGCGCGAAACGGAAGCCGAGCAGGCGCAGATCCAGGCACGCGAGCAGATCGAGAAACAGCGCATCGATCAGGAACATCAGATCAGCGAAAAGCGGATCGCCAGCGAGCGCGGGATCAGACAGCAGGAAATCGAGCGTCAGCAAGCGGTCGAGGCTGCCGAGATTTCAGCCCGGGAAAAGACGGAACGGGCGCGCATCGAGCAGGAGCGGCAGGTCAACGAAACCCGCATCTCGAACGAACGAGAGGTTCAGGCGCTGGAGATCGAGCGGCGCAAAACGATCGAGGCTGCCGAAATCGCCGCCGCCGAGGCGACCGAGCGCGCGCGCATTGACCAGGAACGTGCGGTCACCGAGGCCCGTATCGCAAATGAGGAAGAGACGCAGCGGCGAGAGATCGAGCGGACCCGCTCGATCGACGAGGCGAATATCGCGGCACGCGAGGTAACCGAGAAACTCCGTATCGCGCAGGAGCAGGCAATCAATTCGGAGAGGATTACGTCGAGCAGAAGGGTCCGCGAGCTTGAGATCGAGCGTGAGAAGGCGCTGGAGGAAGCAAGCATTGCGGCTCACCTTGCAACGGAGGCGGCACGTATCGCGCAGGACAAGCAGCTCGCCGCGGAACGGATCGCCTATGAGCAGGATATGCGTGAGCGTGAAATCTCGCGCAATCGTGCCGTGGACGTCGCTCAGATCTCGGCCGCCGAAGAGACGGAAACCGCCCGGCTCGTGCAACAGGCCAAAATCGACGCAGAACGGATTGCCCGTTCCGAGGCGACGACCCTTCGCGAAGTCGAAGCCGATCAGGCCACGGAAGCCGCACGGATCGAACAACGCAAGAGAGTGGACGCCGAGCGCCTGGTCGCGGAATCGGAAATCCGCGTGCGGGAAATCAAGCGTAACGAGGAAGTCGAGACGGCCGAGGTCGCGTCTCACAATGAAGTCGAGCGGACCCGTATCGAGAACGAGAAAGAAACGTCACGTGGCCGTATCGCGCGCGATGAGGAAGTGCGCTCGCTGGAGATTGCCAGGAACAAGGCGTTGGACGAAGCGCAGGTCGCGGCTGAGGGGGCGATCCAGGCGGCCCGCATCGCACAAGACAAACTTGTCGCTGCAGAGCGAATAGCCGCCGAGCAGGATACGCGGGACCGTGAGATCTCCCGCGACGAAGTCATCGAAGCCCGCGATATCGCCAAGCGCGACAAGGTCGAGCGCGATCGCATCTCGGTTGACCTGGGCCTGGACAGCGCCCGTATCGAGTCCTCCAAATCGCGCGAAATGCTCGAGATCGCCCGAAAACAGTCGATCGAGGAGGCCGACGAGCAGCGCCAGGTCGCGATTGCGGCGAGCAAGCAGGAACGCGTTGCGGCCGACGCGAAGACCAAGCAGGCGGAGCTCAACGCGCAACGCGACGTCGAGCGTACCGATGTGGGGCGGGAGCAAGCGCTCGACGCCGCCCGCCTCGAGCGCCGTCGGGCACAAGAGCAGCTCGAGGTCGCCCGTGTGCAGGCCCTGCGTGAGGCCGAAATCGCCTCGCAGGAAGAGATCGAGCGGGCCCACATTTCGTCCGAGAGAGGCCTCGACGAAGCCCGTATCTCTCACCAGACAGAACGGCGCCGGCTGGAGGTCGGCCGCGAACGTGCCATCGAGGCTGCGGAAATGGAAAAAGCCGTGGCGCTGTACAAGCTTTCGCTCGAACAATCCGCGGCACAGGCGGAGGCGGATGCTGCGCGCGCCTTGGCGATCGAGGCCGAGGAGCGTGTCCAGACCGCCCGCGAAACGGAAGAAGCCAACCGCCGCAGGAGCGTCGATGTCGTCATGGCGGAAAAGGCCGCCGAGGAAAAACGCATCGCCGCGGAAGCAGAGCGCGTGCGCGCGGCGGTCGAGGCGGAAGCCCAGCGCCTGCTCAACGAAGCCGAAAACGTGCTCACGGAGGAGGCCCGTTACTCGTTGTTCCGCCGCAAGCTTCTCGAGCACGTCGAAGGTATCGTCGCGGCTTCCGTCAAGCCGCTGGAGAAGATTCAGGACATCCGCATCATGCAGCTCGACGGCATGGGCGGAGGCGGGGATGGCGATGCCAAGAACGCCACGGACGAAGTCATCAACTCGGCCTTGCGCTATCGCGTCCAGGCACCGCTCGTCGACAGCTTGTTATCCGACATCGGCATCGATGGTTCGAACCTGTCGAAGCAGCCGGGCCTGATACGCGAAGCTTCCGACATGCAGCGGATCGCGCGTGAGTTCCAACGCCGTGCCGGTGGTGAGGGCGGTGGAGAGGGCGGTGAAGAGGATCGCGGCAACGACAACGACGCTCCGGACAACGACGGCGGTTCCGATTCCGGCGGCGCCGCGCCGCAGTCGGACAAGTAGGTGACGTGATGGCCCGCGTGTATGTCTCAAGCGTCATCGACTCACCGGCAAAGACCGTCTGGGAGCACGTGCGCGACTTCAATGCGCTGCCGCGATGGCATCCGCGTATTGCTGAGAGCCAGATCGAGAATGGAGAGCCTTCCGACAGAGTTGGCTGTATCCGGGACTTCCGGCTGCAGAACGGTGACCAGATCCGCGAACAACTGCTGGCGCTGAGCGACTACGACATGTTTTGCACTTACGCGATCCTCGAGAGTCCGATGCCGCTCGAAAACTACGTCGCGACCTTGCGGATGACACCGATCAGCGACGGCGATCGCTGTTTCATCGAGTGGTCGGCGGAGTTCGACTGCAGCCCGGAGAACGAGGAGGATCTCGTCGACGGCATTGGTCAGAACGTCTTTCAGGGCGGCTTCGACGCCCTCAAACGCCACTTTGGCGGGCGGTAGAGTCTGATGGTGCGTGTCATCAAAAGCACGATTCTGGATTACCCCGTCGATCAGGTGTGGGAGGTGCTGCGCGATTTCAACGGCCATGAACGGTGGCATCCCGCCGTCACCGACAGTCAGATCGAGCGTGGCCATTCATCGGACATGGTCGGGTGTGTGAGACGGTTTTATCTGACCGGCGGCGAGACGATCCGCGAACAGCTGCTCACGCTCTCGGACATCGACCTGACCTACACCTATTGCCTCCTTGATACGCCGATTCCGCTGTTCAATTACGTCGCCGAAGTCCGGTTGCTGCCGGTCACCGACGGCGACCGCACATTCTGGCGCTGGGAAGGTTCGTTCAACACCCTTGAGGGCGAGGAACAGGAGATGGTGGATCTGGTCGGTTCGCACATCTACGAGGCGGGATTTGAAGCAATTCGGAGCGAGTTGGCCGCCGTGCATTGAGCGGTTCGGAGAAGAGTATGGGAGTGAGCGTCAGAACGTTTTCGACAGCCGATGAGGCCGCGCAGGCTCTCGCGGGCGATCGAAATGCACGGTTTTTCGGTGGCGGCACGCTGATTATGCGCGCGGTCAACGAGGGCGATCAGTCATTCACATCGATATTGCGCGCAACCGATCCATCGTTGCGGGAGGTTCGCTCTCAGGGGGATGACATTGAGCTCGGCGCCGCCGTGACCATGCGGGAGATTTTGGCGGATCCGGCATTGGAGTTTCTCCATCCCGCCGCCCGGGCCGTCGGCGGTCCCGCAATCCGCAACATGGCGACGGTGGGCGGGAACATTTTTGCCCCACACCCTTACGGCGACTTCGCGACCGCGCTTCTGGCGCTTGACGCCAAGGTCAAGCTCGCCGGTGGCACGACGACCCCGGCGCGGGATCTGGCGGAGGTTTTGCGCGACAGAGGGCAGCAGCCGCCTCCGCTCGTGACTTCCGTTGCCCTGCGGCGTCCGCAACGCGAGACGTTCCGTTTCAGGAAAGTGACCCGCATCAAGCCGAAGGGTGTCTCGCTTATGACCATAGCGGCGCATTTGCCCCGGCAATCGGGGCGGGTCTCGAATGCGCGCGTTGCGTATGGATCGATGGGGCCGTCACCGATGCGCATTGCCGCGGTGGAACGGGCGCTTGAGGGCCAGGCGCTCGACGAGGCGGGCATTGCCCAGGCCGTCGGCGCGGCGACCAGTGGTCTCGACGTTCCAACCGATCCGCTGGCGTCGTCCTGGTACCGGCAACAGATTGCAGCCGTGCATCTGAAACGCCTTTTGCTTGAGCGGTAAGGAGTCGAGCTCATGGATCGCAAGCCCGTTCAGTTCCAGCTCAATGGCACGCCGAAGGCGTTTCACGTCCACGACGGCCAGAACCTGCTCGATGTGCTGCGTCGCGAACTTCACGATCTGTCGCCGAAATACGGCTGCGCGCAGGGAACGTGCGGAGCGTGCACCGTGCTGCTCGATGGCGAGCCGGTCTTGAGTTGCCTCACCCTCGCGGAGACCGTTGAAGGACGGCGCGTGGAGACAACGTCAGGACTGGCTGATGGCGCCGACCTGCATGCGCTGCAGGAAGCCTTCATGGAGCATTTTGCCGCGCAGTGCGGTTTTTGCACGCCGGGCATGCTGATGGCGGCAAAAGCGCTTCTCGACCGCAACCCTGCGCCGACGCGCGAGGACGTTGTCGAGGCCATTTCCGGCAACATCTGCCGTTGTACCGGCTACGAACCCATCATCAACGCCATTCTCGACGCCGCTCAACGTGGCGCCGCGCGGCGTTCGGCATAGGGGCGCGGAGATGGCCATCGAATTCCGAAAAGAGCTGTTTGCCGACGAGCGCGATGACAATCTCAACGAGATCGGCAAGCCGACACGGCGTCAGGACATATTGGGTCACGTCACCGGAAGATCCCCGTTTTTCGACGACCATCTCTTTCACGGCCTGTTGCATGTGCGCTGCGTACGCAGCCCGCATCACCACGCCCGAATCCGGTCGATCGACTATTCGCAAGCCGAGCGCATGCCGGGCGTGGTGCGGATCATCCGTGGAGAGGACGTTCCCAACAATCTCAACACGCTTCTCAGTATTCTGCATTTCGGCAGAGACGACGAACCGCTGATTTCCACGCAGAAGGTTGCCTATGCCGGCGAGCCGGTCCTGGCGATCGTGGCGGAATCCGAACGCCAGGCGCAGGACGCGGTGGCCGCCGTCAGGGTCGACTATGAGGTGCTCCCGCACGTGCTCGATCCCGAGGAAGCCATCAAGCCCGGCGCCCCTGTCGTCAACGAGACCTATCCGAACAACACGTTCGACTATCACGACAAGTACGATCATCAGAAACTGCGTTTCGGCGATGTCGAGACGGCGTTTGCGCAGGCCGACAGGATCGTCGAAGGGCGCTACCAGATGTCGCCGATCGAGCAGGCGCCGGTCGAGACGAACGGTGCGATCGCCGCGCCGGAAACCAACGACAGGATCGTCTGCTACACCTCGACGCAGGCCCTGTTCTTCTCTCTCGGGACAACGGCGAAGCTGTTGAACGTTGCGTCGAACCGGCTCCACTTCATCGGCGGAACCGTCGGCGGCGGCTTCGGCGGCAAGGTCGACAGCATCGTTGAACCGATGGCCATCCTGGCCTGCATGCTCACCGGCAAGCCATGCCGTTTCGTCTGGGACCGGGAGGAGGAAATGCAGGTCGGCGCGCCACGCGGCGCCGAGCGCTGGTACATCAAGGACGGAGTGATGAATGACGGGCGCATCATCGCCCGCAAATTCACCGGCTATTTCGACGCCGGCGCGTATACGCGGCTGTCCAGCTACGCGATCATCAAGGGCACGGCGCACCTTCCGGGCCCGTATACGATCCCGAACGTCTCGGCGGATGTCTTCTGCGTCTACACCAACCGGACACCGGCAACCGCGATGCGCGGCTTCGGCGTCACCGGCGCCGACTTTGCCATCGAGTGTCACATGGACAAGGTCGCGCACGAGATCGGCATGGATCCGGTCGAGCTGCGCATCCTCAATGCCTACCGCGACGGAGACATGAAGGCACACCGGCGCGAGGCCAAGAACTGCGCGCTCATCGAGTGCTGCCAGGTCGCCGCTGAGAAAGCGGGTTGGGGCATCCGGGACGAGTTCAGGCAGATGTCGTCGCTGAGGGATGGCGGCGGGGAACGCGCAAGGATCCCGAATACGGTCACGGACGAGACGGGCAGGATCGGGGAGCGGCGTTCTGGCCGAACGGGTGAGGGCAGAACGACCATACTGCCGCCATCCGAGCCGCCGCCCCCTGTTCAGGCGCCGCCGGCCACGATACCGCAGACGGCTCCACCGCCGCCGGCCGCGGCTCCGCCGCAGCCTGCACCGCCACCGCAAGCCGCGTCGCAACCACCGGCGCCGTCCGAACCGCCAACACCGACGCCCCCGCCGTCTCCGGCACCCCCAACAGCGCCCGCGCAGCCACCGGAGGGGGCTCCGACCCGAACGAAATCCCGTCCCATCAACCGGCCGGGCTACAGCCGGTTCGCATCGAACTCAGGCTTCAGGAGACGTTGAGCAATGGCCATTCACAAGGGACGCGGCTTCGCCTGCATCAACTATCCGATCGGCATGAATCTCGGCGGTGACCCGAGCCAGGCGCTGGTTCACTCCAATCCGGATGGGAAATTCGCGGTCGCCCTGTCATCGATCGATCTCGGCCAGGGCATGAAATCCGTCACCCGGCAGATTGCCGCCGAAACGCTCGGCGTTCCGGTGGAGGACGTATATGTGGATACGGCAGACAGCGATACCGGTCCGCACTGCATGGGGTCGTTTGCGTCGCGCGGAACGCACCGCGTCGGCAACGCGGTCATCCAGGCCGCCCGGGAAGCGCGCGCGATCATGCTGGAGGCGGCCGCCGAGGAACTCGAGGTCAATGCGGATGATCTCGAGACGGACGGCAAGGGCAACATTCATGTCCGCGGCGCGCCCTCGCGGTCAATCTCGACGTCGGACGCGTGTCTCGCAGCGCAGTTCAAGCATGGAAAGACCGTGTCGGGGCGCGGGATCTTCCTGATTCCGCTGTCGGATGTCGACGCCGAGACCGGCGAAATGACACCCGTCTCCTGTTACGCCCATGCCGCACTCGTGGTGGACGTCGAAGTGGATGACGAAACCGGTGAGGTTTCGGTTGTCCGGATCAACTCCGCCTATGAGGTGGGTCGCGCGCTCAATCCCAAGCTCGTCGAGCAGCAGCTCGTAGGGGGAGCCTGGATGGGGATGAGCCACGCTTTGTGGGAAACAACCGAACCCTACTACCCGGATCGCTCGCACGGGCCGACCGACTTCAATCACTATCTGATGCCGGGACCGGGCGACATCGCGGAGCACAATATCGCCGTTCTCGAGCGGCCGGCGCCGGACGGTCCGTTCGGCGGCAAGGGGCCTGGCGAGATGTGCGCAAACCCGGTTCTGCCGGCTGTCGCCAATGCAGTTTTCAACGCCGTCGGCGTGCGCGTGGATGAACTGCCGGTCACGCCGGAGAAGGTGCTACGAGGCATTCAGGCCAATGGCGGTGCCCAGCCACAGGGACAAAGCTAGGAGTCGCGCGGCCGATGCCGGTTCAATCCAACATAGGGGGGATCAATTCACCGCTTGAGCTGCATGAAGCGCTGCTGGCCGCGCAGTATCTTGCGGACGACGCGCTTTCGACCTCGGCCTATCTCGCATTGGCGCTCGGCAAGCCGCTTCTGCTGGAGGGTGCTCCGGGCGTCGGCAAGACGGAGGCGGCCAAGGCGATTGCATCGGTTCTCGGGCGTCGTCTCATTCGTCTGCAGTGCTATGAGGGCATCGACGCGAGCGCGGCGCTCTATGAATGGAACTATCCCCGCCAGATGCTGGCCATCCGTCAGGCCGGTGACGAGCACGTCAACATCTACAGGGACGAGTTCCTGATCGCGCGCCCGATGCTCGATGCCCTGCAATCGGGCGCGAATGCGGAACTGTTGATCGACGAAATCGACCGCTCCGATCAGGAGTTTGAAGCGTTCCTGCTCGAGTTTCTCTCGGACTTCCAGATCTCAATTCCGGAGCGGGGTACCATCCGCGCCGCCCAGCGCCCCGTCGTCATTCTGACCTCGAACAGGACGCGAGAACTGCACGAAGCACTTCGGCGCAGATGCGTCTATCACTGGATTGAGTATCCGGATGCGGAACGTGAAGCGCGAATTGTGATGATGCGTGCCAGCTCCGTGGCGCGCGATACGGCCGACAAGGTGGTTGCCGCCGTCGGCCAGTTGCGCGGCGAGCCATTGGCGAAGCCGCCGGGTGTCGCGGAAACCGTCGAGTGGGCGGAGGCCGCCACACTCCTGAACGCGCAGGGCGCCGACTGGCCGGAGGCCTTCAAGCGCTCGATCGGGACGGCGCTCAAGGATCAGGACGACCTGGTCTACATGCGGGACCGGATCGACGCCGTGATCACGGGGGCGGCGGCATGAGCGACGCCCACACCTTGCCGACGGCCGCCCGGCCGTTTGTCGGTTTCGCCGCGCGGCTTCGCGACAACGGCTTCGCCGTCGCGCCGGACCAGACCATGAGTTTCATCGAAGCGGTCGGCCTGCTCGGCCCTTCGAGCATGCTGGACATTCACCGCGCGGCACGCGCGACGCTCGCGCCACCCCCCGAACGACACGCCGAATTTGATGCGCTGTTTCGTCTGCACTTCATGGGGCAGACGGTCGCTGCCGCCGCGCCGGGCGCTGCCGACGATGACGAGATCATGGTTGGCGACGATGTCGTTGAAGAGGACCAACCTCCGGAGGTGGATGAAGGCCGCGACTCGGGCGCCGAGGCGACCCGGGCCGAAGCGCTGGTCGCAAGGGGATTCGCGGCGGTGGACGAAGCAACGGTCCTGCGGAACTTCCGGCGGGTTGCCCCGAGCCGGTTGCCGCAACGCAAGTCTTCACGCCGCGCACCCAAGCGGCGCGGCGACTTCCTCGACATGCGCAGGGCATTGCGCCAGGCGGTCCGGTTCGACGGCGAGGTGATTGATCTCCCGAGACTGTCGCGGACGCGGCGCCACCGGCGGATCGTCCTGCTGGTCGATGTATCGGGATCCATGAAAGATCAGACCGACGCCTGTATGCGTTTCGCGCACGCACTTGTTCAGTCCGGAAGAACGGTGGAAGTGTTCACGATCGGGACGCGTTTGACGCGCGTGACCCAGGCCATGCGCACGCGCAACAGGGCGCAGGCGCTGGAGCGGGCCTCGAGCATCGTCGTCGACTGGGACTCGGGAACCAGGCTTGGCGATGCCCTGAATGCATTTCTTTCAATTCCGCGCTTTGCCGGATTTGCGCGCGGGGCCGCCGTCGTTGTGCTGTCCGACGGCCTGGAGCGCGGCGATCACTCAACCATGACGGAATCCGTGGAGAAGCTTTCACGACTGGCGTGGCGCGTCGTGTGGCTGACGCCGCTCGCCGGAGACACCGCGTTCGCGCCGGAGACCAGCGCCCTTCAGTCGGTTCTTCCCCACCTGGATGTCCTGGGCGCCGGCGGTTCGATGCAAGCCTTGTGTGAACGTGTTCTGGCGATGGCAAAGGAAGCCGCATGAAGACGATCGTCGATTCCCACCACCATATCTGGCGGCAGACCGATCTGCCCTGGCTTCTCGGACCGATGCAGCCGCGCATCTTCGGTCCGTATGACGGCATCAAGCGCGACTATCCGGTCAGCGAGTATCTGGCGGACGTCAAGGAGGCCGGTATAGCCAAATCCGTCTATGTGCAGGCGAATTGGGCGCCCAACTGGTTTGCGGACGAGGCCGCATGGGTTCAGTCCACAGCCGACGAGACGGGTTGGCCTCACGGTCTGGTGGCCTATGCGGATTTCACGGTCGAGGATGTCCGCCCGCAGCTCGACAAGCTCACCTCCTATCCGCTGATGCGCGGCATCCGGCAGCAATTCCACTGGCACGAAAACCCACTTTACAGGTTTGCAGCGCGCGCGGATCTGCCGGCCGACCCGGTGGTTCAGCGAAACATCGCCCATCTGGCCGATTACGACTGGAGCTTCGATCTCCAGGTGTTCACAAGCCAGATGAAGGATGCGGCCAAGCTGGCGCGCGCCTGTCCCGACGTCACGTTTGTCCTGCAGCACGCGGGCATGCCGGAGGATCTTTCGAAAAAAGGCCGTGCGGCTTGGCTTGCCGGTCTCAAACATCTCGCCGAAGAGGAGAACGTGGTTTGCAAGCTGTCGGGCCTGGGAACCTTCATCCACCGCAACGACCCCGATCACATCAACCGGATCGTGAACACTAGCATCGACGTCTTCGGCGCGAACCGCTGCCTGTTCGGCTCGAACTTCCCCATCGAAAAATTGTGGACCAGTTTCGGCGAGCTGGTGACCGCGTTCCGCGCGAGCGTATCCGAACTTCCGGACACGAAACGAAACGCCATTTTCCGCGATACAGCGACACGGGTCTATCGACTCTAGCCAGTGAAGATCGGGCCGGTGCAGTCCGAGAAATGAAAGGAGACACAACCAATGGCTTTGGAAATCCATGTGCTCGATTACGGCGACATTGAGTTGGAGACGAGCTTCCTGGTGCTCGGTCACGAATGCGGCCGTGTCCGCCGGGTTCCTGTCTACGGCTTCCTCATTCTCGGCGGGCAATACCCGGTACTGGTCGACACCGGATACCGTGACAACGCGATCATGGAGTCGCTCGGCATGCGGGGCCTCCAGTACCACGACAACATGATCGAGAACCAACTGGCGAAACACGGTCTGAAGCTGGGCGACATTCGCTACATCCTGCACACCCACCTGCACATCGATCACGCGGGCAAGGACGACCTGTTTCCGATGAACACGACGGTGGTCATCAACCGCAAGGAGATGGAGTTCTCCGTCTCGGGGATCATGTATCCGCAATACCCCAAGCCGGACATTCTCCACCTCGTTGAGCGCATCTACGAGCCGGAGGCCATGCGGTTTCTCGATCTGGAGATTTCCGGCGCGGAGGAGATCATACCGGGGGTCTGGTGCGAAGCCGCAGGCGCGCACACGGAAGGGTCGATGAACGTGATCGTCGAGACGGCAGAAGGGCTGGCATGCATCTGTGGCGATGTGATCTACGACTTCAACGACCAGATCGTGAACCACGTCTACACCAACAACTGGATGGAGCCGCGCGTGACCGGCAACCACGCCGGGTCGAAGCGCGAAGAGAAAGGCGCCATCAAGAAGCTGCTCAACAACTACACCTTCCTGCTTCCGGTCCACGACCGTCCGGCAAAGATCGAGAACCAGCATGTGACCGGCCGGCTGGGAATGGCTGTGCCCGGCCCGACCACCGAGACATTGCCGGCGCGCAACTGGTTCCCGGCCTGAGCTGAAAGGATCGGTCCACGGGGAGAGCGACGATGGGAAATGTTGCAGTCCATCCGAAATTCTACGAGCTGATCGGCGAGCACGCCCCCCTCTCTCAACTGGGGAGCGGCTTTACCTTTACCGAAGGCCCGATCTGGCATCCTGTGGATCAGTACCTGTTGTTTTCCGACATGCCGGCGGACACGAGGCGTCGTTGGGACCGGCATGGCGTTCGCGAGGTGATGCACCCGTCCAACAAGGGCAATGGCATGACCTACGATGCGGATCTCAACCTGATTGTCTGCGAGCACGCCACGTCCCAGCTTGCCCTTTTCAGGCCTGACGGCACGCGAGGTGTTCTCGCCAGTCACTTCGAGGGCAGGGAGCTCAACAGCCCCAACGACGTCTGTGTAAAGTCGGACGGCTCGATCTGGTTCACGGACCCGACCTATGGCCGGATGCCGCATTACGGTGTCGAGCGCCCGGTCCAGCAGGGGTTCCAGGGGGTCTACAAGGTGGCGCCCGGCGCCGGCGCGGATGACCCGCAGCTCATGGTCGATCGCTACCTGTTCACGCAGCCCAACGGTCTGTGTTTCTCGCCGGATGAAACGCGGATGTACATCAACGACACGGTGCAGGCGAACATCCGTGTTTATGACGTGACCGGGGACGGGCGACTGGAGAACGGGCGCATCTTTGCCTCCGGCCTCAAGGATTCGCTGAAGCCCGGGCTCCCCGACGGCATGAAATGCGACATGCAGGGGAACGTATGGGTCACGGCTCCCGGCGGCGTCTGGGTTTACGACACCGCCGGCGACCACATCGGAATCGTCGAGGTGCCCGAGCTGGTCGCCAACCTGCATTGGGGCGGCGAGGACTGGCGGACACTGTTCATGTGCGCGACGACGTCGCTCTATTCCGTGCAAACCAAGGTCGGCCCCCGCAACGAACCGTTCATGCGGGCGCGGCAGGGAATGACGGCGACGGCAGCCCGGGCTGCAAGTCCGCCCCCCGTTACAGCCGAGCCGGCTGCGACCGCATCGCCACCATCCCTGTCCTGGCTTCGCGCATCGGATTGCGCCCTGATCATTCAGGACCTCCAGAATGACGTCGTCATGGAGGGCGGCGCCTTCGCCGCGTCAGGATCGCCGGCACACTGCAAGGAGCAGAACTGCATTGAAAACGTCCGGCGGCTGGCGGACGCCTGCCGGGCGGCTGATGTTCCGGTCATTCATGTCTGGTTCAATGTGGAGGCCGGGGCTCCCGGAATCCCGATGAATGCGCCATTGTTCGAGGGCATTCGGGATGAAAAGGCGCTGGTGCGCGGCACATGGGGCGCGGAGCCGGTTCCCGGGCTCGAAGCCCAACCGGGGGATCATGTTGTCATCAAGAACCGGATGAGTGCCTGGGAGGGCTCCAACCTCGAGACGGTGCTGAAGGCGACAGGCCGCACAACGGTCATCGAAACCGGCGCATGGACCAACATGTCCATCGAGCACACGGCCCGGACCGGGGCGGACAAGGGCTACCGGATGGTCATTGCGGAAGACGGGTGTTCGACGATGAACGCGGAATGGCACAACGCGTCGATCAACTACGCGATGCAGAACGTTGCGACGGTCGTCAAGACGGCAGACGTGATCGCGGCCTTGGGGTCGCGGGGATGATACCTCGCCTTATTCAGAGAACGACCAGCAGTCGAACTCCGCTTGCAGATTTCGCAAGCCGGGCCTGACAAGCATGTGTGTCTGCTGTTTTTGAGCGAGCTGACTACAAAGAGTGAGGACGTTGCATCTTCGGCATATTGTCCGGTTCGGGACTCTCCTGATAGGAGCTCCGAGTGGGACACAGCCGAAAGACCCGATTAAGAGACGATGGGAACCTGTTGTGTCCCAAAAATTTCTAACTCCCTGATCTCATTCGTACGAGGCGCACCGCCCCTGGGCACCATCTCCTCTTTTCAATGATCCGGCCCACGTAACGGTCTCGCCGGTCGGGGCAAGGCAGCAAACGACATCCTCTGGCGCAATCTCGTTGCGGTTGCGACGCTCACTCCACGATGAGCGACTCCACCAACGCAGACCCGTCTGGATGGCCGAACGTCACGAGACGGTTTCCCGCCTGCGCGTCTCGGGTGAGCGACAGAAATTGGCCGTGGAGCAGGCGGTTCCTGGCATTGTCCTCCTGCGTAAAGTAAGACCAGAGGAGGAGGACGGTCGCGTCGCCGGAATCGGTCTCCAGCACCCTGACGCAGCAGAATTCTTCGAAAAGACTAATGTTGTCGATTCTTCCCTTTGTCTCAGCCATTGCTCATTCCCCTGGCATGTTTAGAGGTCCTGCCGGCCGCGGGCGGCCAGCCGGGCGTAAATGCGCTTGCCGTACTCGAGGTCACCGTGGATCTCCAGCCGGCCTGTGAGATACGCGTCTATGGGCGACAAGCGACCGGCGCCGATCTCGCTCAGCGTCTCGTTGGAGCCGCGGACTTCGAAGTCGGCCTTGCCCCTGGCATTGCGGGATGCCTTGGACTTGCCGCCACCGTGATCGATGCTGAACGTGGTCTTCTTGCCCTTGTCCAGCAACACGAACCTCATTCGACGGGCGGAGCTCTCTTTCTTCAGGGCGCTGGCGAGTGCTCCCGCCGCTTTCTTGATCTGTTGCGCCGTGGCCTTTTTTCCTACCGGAAGCTCTCCAAGGCTTTTGAGCTTGGCGTAGTTCCGCATGTCTGTTCCTCCTCGTTCGTCTCTGGTTCAGGCCGCTCTGATGGCATCAAGCTGCAAGAGTTGCGCTACATAGAGAAGCAGTGCCTCTTCGACCGCAGCCGCGGTGTCGACGCGGCCGTAGCCGTACCACTGGCTGAACTCGGCGATGCCGTCACCGTCGTTGTCGACCCACTGACCGATTGGGTCATTGTTCGCGGCATCGATCCGTACGGCGGTCCTGCGCAGGATCTCGCGTACTTCTTCCCAGGAAAGCAGGGGATTGGCGGACATGATCAGGGCTGCCGTGCCGGCAATCGTCGGCGATGCGTGGCTGGTGCCTCCGAAGGAGGTGGCGTAGTCGTTACACACGGCCGCCCCGGGGCAGCCGTCGAGCGCCCCGGTCCCCACACGCACGCTCGTCGTCGTCGGATCGGTCAGTCCGCCACCCGGTGGATAGCAGGTGTGGCTCGGGGCCACGATGTCGAGTTCCGGCCCCCACGGGCTGTAAAGCGCCCTGGTATCAACCGCCACTGCGATGTTGTTGAAATTGCCGTTGGGGTCAGCCTGAGAACTGTTGACCGGGGAGGTGGGATTGGAGTTGATGCTCGCGCCCACAGCAATCGTGCGGTTGTAGGCCGCATAGGTTCGCTGATTACTGAACTGGACGTAGCCGAGGTTGCCCACCGAAAAGGTGACGATGCACCCCTTGCCGTTGCGGCCCTCGTCGGTCAACCGATCGAACGCACTCTGGAGGGCGGCCGAAAGGGCGGTGCCGGTACTGCCCCAGGAATTGGAGATGACGTCAGCCGGTTGGCTGGGAAAGGCGGGGAAGGCGGGGTCCGTGTTGCCGTTGTCGATCCCGGCCGCCCACAAAAAGGCGTCAGCCATCTCGATGCCTGTTGCCGGGCTCGGCAACTCGGCGCCGATGAGATGACAGTTCGGAGCCACTCCGGCGATTCCCCGGTTGTCGTCGAAAGCAGCGGTGGCAGTTCCCGCGCACTGTGTGCCGTGGTCACCGTCCAGGTTGGCGACGGTCTGGGTGCTCATTGATACGAAGTCGAAGCTGGTGATCAGCTTGGACGTGCCATCGGTGAGGTTGGCGGTTAAATCGGGGTGGTTGGGGGTTACGCCATCGGGGTCGAAAACCGCGATGCAGACGTCAGGACTGCCGCCACGGAGATCGGTGTCGTAGTCGCCCAGGATCTCCCAGGCGTCATCGCAGTTGATCAGCGGTAGGTGGTTCTGGAGGTTGAAGAGCGCATCGTTTGGTGTGTACTGGTCGGGCATGATCTCGACCAACACGTCCGGCTCGGCGAGAATGACCGTAGGTTCGTCCAGGAGCTGGCGAGCTGTGTCGAGCAGGTCGTAGGTTGGGAAGTCATCGGTGCTCAACAGATAGGCGTTGCCCGCGCTGGACACGCGGCGCTTCACGGCCAGACCGTGTCGCGCTGCGACCTCGGAGACGTCAGCTTCCGCAACCTCGTCATCAAATCGCACCAGAAGTTGGTTGGTCAGACCCTGGAGCGGGGAGTCGCCGCGCTTGATGACTCGCGCCGGAATCACTCGCAGGCCGGAGTCCTCAAGCTCGCGAAGAACCGCTCGGACCTCGCCTTGCGCCTCGGTTGCATTCGGCTCGAGGTCGACTGCGACGAAGCTGAGCTGGCTCCGGCGCACGTCCGGCGATTCCAACCGCGAAGCGTCGGTGCTCACGAGCTGGCGCGCGCCAAGTGCTTGAGTTGTGCGCTGCTGCGCATCACGTCCGCGGACGGCGAGCAACACTTGCCCCTCGACCGGCTCGAAATAGACTTTCCTCCGGTTTGCGAGAAAATAGGGTTGCCCCTTTTTGCCGAGGCTCACAGCAAGGCTGTTACGACCTTTCTCAAGATCGACGACGTACTCTTCTGTCTGGAAGCCGCGCTTGGAGATGCGGACGCGATAACGGCCCGGCTGCAAGTTGGTGGCCTCGTATTCGCCATCCGTTAGCGGCATCAGCTCGTATTGCTTGCCGGTCTCGTCCTCGAGGAGGACGGTCACCGCGCTCAACGGCGCGGCACGATGGTCTTCGATATGGACTCCGAGATCGCACACTGACATGGCGTCGACCCGCTCCGCTTGTTCAGCCAAGAACTGAAAACGGTCAATATTCGGAACCTAACTTGAACCCTTAATAACACGGCAAACTGGCAAGAATATGGCATGACAATCTGTGGTAGAATATTGCTTACGACTTGCCTCTCATTTCCGATGTAAAAACAAGTTGTTTGCGCGAAAGCATCACACACTTGTTCCCGGGCCAGGTCTTCGAAACTGGGCGAGAGGGGCGATGTCGTCGTCAAACCCCATCTGGCTTATCCAATTCTGCCCTGCCATTCCGCTTGTGGCTGCCGAGCGCCCCTAGCGGGGCAACTGCAAACGTTGAGTGTTCTTTGTCAGCCGTCAATCCGCCGGCGACTGGTCGCTCACTCGCCTGAACGCTCGGGAGAACGCTTCGAGCGCATGATAGCTGACACGATGGGCGATCTCTGCCACGCCGACCATCGTCGTCACTTACAGCGCACGGCTGCCGCGTCCAACGCGTGCACTCTGGCATTTCGGTCATGTTTTCCGGACTTTGCGTCATTGAAGGAAGGCCACTCCGCCGCTAACTCGTCTGCGTATGCACGAGAGAAGTGACCGGTAAGACCGCCGCGAAGTATCGCCGTTACCTCCCGCGGTCGCGGGAGGCCCGGTTCCCGACCAAACACAGAATCTGAAAGGAAATCATATGAGCACTCAAACTACGAAAAAGAGCGTAGACAATGGCGTCAATGTGGAGGCGCTGCTCGCTGCGCGCGAGGCCATCACGAACGCGCCGGAGGCTGGCCAGTTCACTTGGCGGGCGAGTTGCGAGTGGCTCGACGGAGCGCAGAGTCGCACGACCGTGGACAACTTCTTCGGCCTCGGCGAAGACCAGGCCCGCAAGGCGCCGCATACGATCGAAGCCGACCATCCAGAACAATTCGAGGCGACGGACAAGGGGGCGACGCCGGCTGAGGTCGCCCTGTCGGCACTGGCCGGCTGCCTGACCGCGGGCATCGCCGCCGTCGCGCAGAACCGCGGAATTCAGCTTCACTCGGTGAGGGCGACCGTCGAAGGCGACATGGATATGGCCGGCATCCTCGGCATCGAACCGGATGTGCGCAATGGCTTTAGCGCAATTCGCGTCTCCTTTCAGATCGACGCGGATGCAAGTCCCGAAGAGATCGCTGCGCTCGTCGCCCAGTCGCAGAAGCGTTCAGCCGTCTTCGACACCGTTACCAACCCCACCAACGTCCACGTCAGCGTCGCCTAGCGCGGCGCAGGTCCGCCGACGCAGGAGTGAGTACCTGTGAGAACTGTCGAAACCGTCATTGTCGGGGCCGGCCAGGCCGGTCTCGCCATGAGCCAGGCACTGTCGTCGCTTGAGGTAGATCACCTTGTCTTCGAGCGCGGTGAGATCGCTAGCGCCTGGCGAAAGGACCGGTGGGACAGTCTCCGGCTGCTGACGCCCAACTGGGCCAATGGCTTGCCCGGAGCGCCCTACCGCGGCGCTGACCCGCACGGTTACATGACCGTGTCGGAATTGGTGGGGCGGATCGACGCCTATGCCCGGCACATCGACGCACCCGTACAGGCCGACACGGAAGTTCTCAGGGTGAGTCGAGCGAGTACCGGGTTCCACGTCGACACCAACCAGGGACCGATTGGCTGTATGGCGCTGGTGCTGGCGACCGGCGCCTGCACCCGGCCGAATATTCCTGAACTCTCCGCTGGCGTACCGACCGGAGTCTTTCAGACCACGCCGTCAGCCTACAAACGGCCGGATGACCTTCCGGAAGGCGGCGTGCTGGTGGTCGGCGCCTCGGCGTCGGGCGTCCAACTCGCCCGCGAGATTCAGGAGTCGGGACGAGCCGTGACGCTGGCCGTGGGCTGGCACACCCGCCTTCCACGCAACTATCGCGGCCGCGATGTGGAGTGGTGGCTGGATGCCATCGGCCTCCTGGATGAGCGGTTCGACGAGGTCGATGATCTGCAGCGCGCCCGCCGCACGCCTTCGCCGCAGATCGTCGGCGGCCCGGATCCGGTCGACCTCAACGCCTTGCAAAAACGTGGCATTGAGATCGTAGGCAGCATGATGGGCATCCGCGACGGCGTGGCGCTGTTCTCCGGCGGTCTGGCGAATGCCTGCACCTCGGCCGACCTCAAGATGTATCGCCTTCTCGACACGATCGACGAATGGGTGACGGAACGCGGTCTCGACAATGAGCTACCGGCACCGGAGCGTCCGGCCCCGACTGTCCTTCCGGCCGTTCCGGCGCTGAGCCTGAGTCTGACCGACGGTGCGATCGGCACGATCATGTGGGCGACCGGTTACCGGCCCGACTTCCGTTGGCTGGACGTACCCGTGTTCGATGCGCGCGGACGGCTTCGACATCGCGGCGGCGTGGTCGCCGCGCCGGGGCTCTACGCCATGGGTCTCACCTTCATGCGCCGCCGCCGATCGCACCAGATTTCGGGTGTCGGCGCTGACGCCAAGGATCTGGCGGCGCATCTCTTATGCCACCTCGATGCGCGACGCGCCGCATGAAGGAGAACAACATGTTCGTATCCAAGACCGACCCTTCCGCAGATGCGCGGCACCGTGTCATGCCGCCGGGCATGACGTGCCGCGGACCGTTCGGTTCGATTCTTGAAACTGTTGGCCACACGCCGGTGGTACGGATCAATAATCTCGGTCCGGCTCATGTCCAGCTTTACGGCAAGCTCGAGTCGTTCAATCCCATGGGCTCAGTGAAGGATCGGATGGCCCTCTCGATGATTGAGGCGGCAGAGCGCTCGGGCGAGCTCAGGCCCGGCCAAACAGTGATCGAGGCGACATCAGGCAATACCGGGATCGGGCTGGCGATGGTCTGTGCGCAGAAGGGCTATCCGCTTGTCATCGTGATGGCGGAGAATTTCAGTATCGAACGGCGCAAGCTGATGCGCTTTCTCGGCGCCAAAGTGGTGCTGACTTCGGCCGCAGAGCGTGGCACCGGCATGTTCTCCATGGCGGAGCGGCTGGCAGAAAAGCATGGCTGGTTTTTCTGCCGCCAGTTCGAGAACAATGCCAATGCCGATATCCATTCGGCCACCACGGCCCGTGAAATCCTGGCCGATTTTGCAGATATCGGCCTCGACTACTGGATCACCGGATTCGGCACGGGCGGCACCCTGAAGGGCGTCGCGCGTGTGCTAAAGGCGGAGAGCCCGCGGACAACGATCGTGGTTGCCGAGCCCGAGAACTCGCAGATCCTGAACAGCGACATCGCCCAGGAACGCCGTCCCGACGGCGCGGCCGCCCGGAGCCATCCTAATTCCAGGGCTCATCCGGTGCAGGGTTGGTCGCCGGACTTTGTGCCCAAGCTCGCTGGTGATGCGCACGAGGCGGCTCTCATTGACCGGTTTGAGCCAATCTCGGGGCACGATGCGCTCCGGCTGGCACAAGATCTCGCGGCTCACGAGGGAATCTTCTGCGGCATTAGCGGTGGCGCGACGCTCGCAGCAGCGCTCCAGATTGCCGAGACGGCGCCTGAAGGCGCGCGTATCCTCGCCATGATCCCCGACACGGGCGAGCGCTATCTTTCGACACCGCTCTTTGAGGACGTTCCCGAGGAGATGACCGATGCCGAGCGAGAAATTGCGGCCTCCGTGCCGTCCGTCCGCCGCAGGGCTGGGCATGATAATGATCGGCCGGCACCGGAAACTTCACCGGAGGCGGTCGCCTTCGTCGAGCAAGCGATCCTCAGCGCGGCGGAACCTGTCGTGATGTTCGGGTTCGAGTGGTGCGAGTTCTGCTGGTCGGTCCGAAGGCTGTTTGCGCGCGCCGGCATTGACCTCCGCTCTATCGATGTCGATGGCGCCAGGTTCCGGGAAGGCGATCGAGGCGGTGAGATTCTGAGGGCGCTGTTCGCGCGGACCGGTGTACGTACGGTGCCACAGGTCTTCGTTGGCGGCGAACTTGTCGGGGGTGCGAACGAGGTGCTCACTGCCTTCGAGGACCGGTCGCTGCACGAGCGACTCGCCCGGCTCAACCCGGCGATCGTCCCCGGGCCCGTGGGCGACGCCATGGCATTCCTTCCTGCATGGACACGCCGCGCAAACGCGTCTCCGCAGGCCTGAGCCGACGGTATTGGCCGTCACTTCTGATGGCCGCGTCGGGTTGCTGAGCAGACATCGGGTCGCCGGCAGCGGGCGAATGTTGGCATTCGGGCGCAAAGCCGACCTGGATGTTTTCAGTACGCCACGTCGGCTAATGACCCGAAGCGGACATTGCCCGAATCCGAGAAAGCGCAAAATTGTGATGAACATCACTTATCTCTGTCCGAAGGATCGCTACGAATAAGTGTTGCAAGGATCAGTGCGTCTCACGGCGTTCAGCACTTTGCCGTGATCGAGCGCGCATGATCGCTTGATTTGAAATGGCATGTCTTACGCCCCGGAGGACTGGCAGCAATATGGTACGAAAGCCGACACCAAGAAATTCAACGCCTAGAAAATCAACACGTAGAAAACCGACACGCAGCAAACCGGCAAAGACCCCAGCGCCGCAGACGGTTCAAGAAGCTGCACCATCGGCCGGCGCGCCGGCGGTTCAAGAGCCTGCACCGCAATCGAAATCTAGATGGGAAAGGTGGGGCAAAGCCACCGCTACAGTCGTGGGCGTTCTGGCAGGGCTGGTCGGGCTTCTATTTGCCTTCGACCAGCTTGTCCATGACCCCCTAGAGACACACATCACCAGGACATCAAACGACGTTAAGCGCGAGGTGACGGGCAAAATCGAAAAGATAGAGCCTCGGCTGACGACCCTTGAGTCAAGCGTTGCGAGGGTTAGCAAGCTTTATGACAAGTTCAGCGACGAGGCAATGGATCGCTTGCTGAAAAAGATAGAAGCCGATCCGGTCGGCTTGTTGCGCGAGCATGGTTACAGCGTGCAGACGATCAAGCAATGGTCGAGTGATCCCGAAGTGATGAATGCTGCGCAATCGGGCAAATTCGATACTTACGTGATCTTCGATCCAACCAAGCGCGATGTGATTGCGGATTTGCGCGTGAGGCCAAGCATCAGCACGGAGTGGGACAAGTTGCCGGAATCGGTCAAGAAACTGCTCCAAAGTGGCGCCGTAATTGCCGTTCCGAACTCCGAAGAAATGGTAAAGGTCCTCAGGGATGAATGGTGGAAGGCTTATCGGTGGGATCATTCTCAAGAGAAGTGAGGGCATCGGTAGCGGGAGGGTCATGGTGCGCCAATGGCCGGGGCAATATTCCGTGGGCACGGCAAGAGGTCCAGTAGAGGTAGAACGCCATGAGCAAGCCACAAAGTGATCGGGAACTGAAGCGGATTGCAAACTTGGTCGAGGCCGGGAAGGCAACGCGGCTCCAGAAGGGGAACAAGCCAGAGCACAACAGGAAAAGTGAGGGCCACTATGACGTTGCCGAGGCTTCGCGGAGGCAAGGCATGCCCCATGTCCGCTCCTGGCACTTAGCTGACTTGCCGCCGTGAAGGTCAAAGAGGCTGTTATCGGACGTAGAGCGGTCGTGTTTTGCTGCTGGGATGTGCGTCAGCTAATGACCCGAAGCAGACCTTCGTAGTGGCGAGATTTTGCACGCCCCACCCTGTCCGAGTTGTCGGCAAACGGCGATAGCCTCTATGGCTCTTCCGTCGGTGCGCAGCCACGGCTAGAGCGACAACAGATTGCCGTATCCGGTGACCGGCTCACGCACACCTGATCTTCGCATGCAGTGCCACAAGCTCGCCTGGTTGGCGGAAATGACCGGTCGCTGCAGGTCCTGTTCCAATGCCTCTAGAATTGAGACACAGCGCAGGCCCGTCCCCACGAGCAAGACACTGTCAGCCTCGCGTGGGCTAGCGGACCGGACCTGCACATAGAGTGCCTCGACGTCCTGCTCGAACCCCATGCCTTGAGGATAGAGGTCTCTTGGGTTCAGGTCTCTCCATTTCCTGCCCGGGTCGATCCGCATGTGCCCCGCAGGGCGAAACCCATGATCTGCGAAGTACTTCACGCCGTTTTCCATTGCTTCCTCACCAAACCATGCCGGAAAAACCAGGAATGGCCGATCGACGTGCGAGGCTCGCAGGGCGGCCTGGCAGTCCAGACCACTTGTCGTCACGACGGTATCGGGCGCAACAAGCTGGGAGAGCTTGTCGACGACGGCATCGTCCCATCCCTTGCCACCTGCAATGCTACTGGAACTATGCCCGACCACGACCGCCGATAGCCGCATCGCGGCAAATTGCTTCGCGCCCCTCTCCAGATCTTCCTCGAGTTCGACACCTGCCCCGGCACCCGCCCACCGAGCCCATGGCGTCGGCGCCTTTATACGCGCAGCGTGCACCGAGACTCCCGATGGAAGCATCGCCCACCACTCGGCTTCCGGCACGGCCTCACTGCTGACAATGAACATGCCAATCCGCGCTTTCCAACCCCAGTTGTCCGGTTTCCTCAAAGTCTTCGTTCCATCGTCAGTGGTTTGCACGAACGTCTCCGCGAAATGAGCGATTCCGCAGATCGCCATGCGCTCAGAAAGGCAGAAGACGCGGCTATGCCCAGCGCATCAAACACGTGACGTAGCATGACCGCATTTGCCACGAAACTGCCCTAGTGAGACGACCAGCAGTACAACTGCTTTGCTGCACTAAGCGGAAGTCCAACCATTCAATGTCTGCTATCCGGCGTGAAGCAGCCGTGCTGAAGGCTCAGGCCGATAGCAGCTAATGACCCGAAGCCGAAATACTCCAAGTATGAAAGTAGTTTGAGTCTGCTCTAAGCGCAGACCTGAAAGGTCCATCACTGGGGGGGCGCTCATGTCATGCACAATCGCGTGAAGATGCTGAAACAAGAGTTGACCAACTCGTGGACGGGCTCGTAGGGAGGATTGCGCGGTTCGCGAAGCCGCCGTTTGACATTTCTCTTCGCCGAATTGAAGTTCATCAACTACGCGACATGCAGCCTATAAGGTGACCGGAGATGACCAGAATTCTTGCCGCATCAGTCTTGGCGTTCGTCTTTTTGGCAGGGTTCTTTGCAAGCTCCAATGAAGCGAAAACCACGTCAGTTACATTTCACTTCTATGGAGCATCGGATTGTGGACCATGCATAGCTTTCAAGCGAAGCGGCCTTCCGGTCGTTAATGCCTCCGCCAAATCAACCGGATTCGGCGTTTCGGTAAATATGATCGACAAGACTGTCGACGTCGCCAAGCTCGGATCTTATGGAGACACCGATGCACTGTTGCGGATTGCTGGAAAACAGCTCGACATCGTGTATCCCCCCATCTTTTTTGTCTCCAGGAATGGACAGATCGTTTCAGTGCACAGGGGCGACTGGAAAGAAGCGTTGGTAAGCGCGGAGCGTGAAGCCGCTGTCCAGGTTAATCACTAGATGCGCTAGCTGATCTTTCGAGCGCCGCGTTTCCGGGACTTCTCAAACGGGGTCTTCGGCCTGGCAGATCGGGCCTTTGCAACAACCAACCGCTCAAGCTTTTCGGCCTCAAATGTGCAATATCCTGGTCGTTCGGAACCCGCGATGCCGTTCCTGATTTTTGCGTGGACCATTTCGCTTTTGGCCCTCAATTAAGGGGCTATCTCGTAACCCCAATACTACCGGATCTCAATGAACCCTACCGTTTGGTGACAAGCGGGCAGAAGCTGACCGGGGTCATCAGCTTGTTCGTCTGACTTTCGAGCGCACCCAATTCCGCGCTCAAGCGCGTGTAGGCCAGCCATTCCTCGTCGGCCCAAAGGACGGCGCGCTTGGCTTCACGGTCGCCCGCACTCTCGTAGACCCAGATATGCGTGTATTCGTTCGGATTGCCGGTTTCACCCTTGAGGTAGCAAAGCGGCTCTCCGAGGCAGCGAAACTGGGGCGCTTTCCCGTGCTTTTCATACAGGTTGAGATGCGACGCCAAGGTTCCGGGTTTACAGCGATAGGTGCGGATGTCGAGTAGCATTTGTATTTCCTTCATGTCGGGCTGGCGGAATCTGAAATTGTGGATTTGCCCTACCTCCAAGACAAATGCAACGCGACCGCCTTGTGACGTCGAGCGGACCCAACGGATGGTCGAGTAGAATTACCGCTTCTGACCCGAAGCGGACATTCCGACCATACGGTGCTACCGTAAAACTCAGCCGCTCGCATGTGCGGCCTGATAGCGCAGCTCAAGCCCTCTCACACATACCTATTTTTTGGTGTTCCCCGTTCCGGGTTAATTCGTGGACATAGCATCAATGGGTGATGAGCGGCTGCCGCTGTCTTGAAACCACCCATCCAGCTTCCCTCCGTAGCGAGCACCCTTCACTCATCTTGTGCTACAGTCAGCGAGGTCAAGGATGGTAACGGAAAGTCCGGCCATCCGGGATGTCGCAGAGTACTCCTTGGCGGCAAAGAAGAACGTCAAAGTCACCCCGAACGATGCCGTCGGGATTCTAAGCTAGCGAGGCGCACATGAAGCAGGCTGGTCTGGGAGGATTCTTGGGGTTGCTTGCCATCCTGTTCGCCACACCGGTACTCGCTCAGAATTTGTCACCCTCGGGTGCGGATGCGTCGGATACGGCCGTGGGCCGGGCGCAGGAGGCACCGGTCAACACACTTCCGGTTGCAAAAAAGTTCTGGTGGGATGATGCCTGGTACGACAACGGCATTCTCGATGTGCCCGCCAACCACGAAATTGTTGAGCGCGATGCGCCATACATAAACCCCGCAGATGGGACCGAAGTCCCCGCGGTGCTGTTTCGTCCCAAGGGGAAAGACCGTTACCCGGGCGTACTGTTTCAGCATGGCCGTCGGGGACTTGATGATCTCGTAAAGCGACTTGCACGCCGCATTTCGGCGCGTGGCTTCGTGGTCCTTGCGCCTGATGTCTACTCGGCACGTTTTATCGATACCCGGCCGATCGAGCATCTTGAAGTGACCGAGAGCGATGTGAATGCAGGCGTCGATTTCCTCCTCAAGCAGCCCGACATATCGACATCGAAGGTTTGCCTCTTCAGCCACACGCGCGGCGGCTATTACACGCTGCGCGTTGCCGTCAAGTTTGATCGGCAGAAAAAGGATGTAGCCTGTTACGTCTCATCCTATCCGCACTGGCAAAACCCGAATGCGGGCGAGCCCATGCAAGTTTATCGCTATGCCAGCGAAGCAGACAGGCTGACCATTCCGACATTGATTTTCATCGGCGAGTATGAGCAGTACCAGCGCCGGCGCTCGATCGAAACAGCGGTTCAACATATGAAACAGGCAGGCAGGAACGTGCGCCTGGTCACATATCCGGGCGTCGGGCGCGCGTTTGATTTCCGTCCGCCCAGAGTACGCACCTTTGCCGATGACCTTGCGACCAAGGACATGAATCTAAGGTCAGCGAATTTCATGCGTGAACATCTGTTGCCCACGGTTCGATCCCGGTAGCGCTCATTCGATCTTGAGATACGCGTAACCCTTGCGCTGCAGTTCGGCAATACGCACAACGCCCGACGGTACGTAATCGACCATCTTGTAAAGCTTGTCCTTATCGAGAGTGACCGCTTTGCGTGTGATTTCGCACAGTTCCAGTTTCACACCTTTGGTCGAATGCAGAGATCTCAATCTGCCGCGCAGGTTCTCTCTTCGCTCTGCGAGTGCCGCATCCGTGGCGAAAGGCGTACCTTTGAGGTGATCGTCCGTAATGAAGCGGATGCCATGCGCCACGAATACAATGCGTATGTCATAGTCGACGAACATGTCTTCGTAGGTTGTCGCCATGTTGTAAATGCTCGTCAGCATCGCACTGAATCGCCTGGGGTCTGCGAAGTCCGCATGGTAGACGACCTTCAGAACATCCGGATCTTCAGTGTTCTTTTCGGCAGCAACGGCCGCCGCATTCGGTGATAACGCGATGAGTGACAGGAGCGCGACGCAGAGGAGGCGTCGAATTACGCGTGGCATGGCTGAAGTTCCTTTTCTTGGCGTATCCCGGCGCACCGGATCGACGGCGATTGACCTATGGCACAGTCAACACTGCGTGTTCGCCGACGCAAAATGATACACGAGCCCCCACGCGGCGCATAGAACACCGGCGGATTGATTGGCGTCTTTGTTGCGGATCTGCGCTCCCGACAACTGACTGACCTGGACGTGTTCGCGGAGGCTGTCCAGAACATCGCCATCTTCTATGACGGTGTCGTGTGCTCCTCGTCATGGGATTGACGTGCAACATCCATTGGCTCCGGATCAATGTCCGCCATGCGCGAAAATGGGCGTCGGGCTACAGATTGGATTGGTGTTCCGACCGACCTTCATTTGAGCGGAATAATGCCGAGATCAATCAGGATCTCCGCTTTATCGATGTGCGCAGATGAGTTCCACGAATACCCCTCCGGGGGTGTTTTCCCATCATGAGCGAGTCGAATAACAGAGGCCCAACGCCGGTTCTCCGTGTCCGTGAACACGACCGCGCAATCGAAAACCAGCTCTCTGGCTCCGCGCCATGAAAATTCGCGCCGAGCATCGGCAGACCGGGCACATTCGAACTTTTCCATTTCGCCTAATTGCGTCTTGGCGGGCAGGCGGCCAAATGGACGGTTGACCCCAAATACGCGCTGGCGTCTTTCAATGAACTCGGTGAGGTAGTGCTCGTACGCTGTTGGTCGCGGTGTCGTGGCGTTCTTGTAGTAGCCCGGCAGCAGCAGCGCAGCCGTGACAACACAGAATGCTGAAACCGCAACCGTCGTCAGTATCTTATGGAATCTGGATGTAACTTTCATGGCTCACAATGCGCCGTTGATCGCAACATCTTGGCGACTGGGAACAAACCGCACCGCTCAAGTGGGGGCACACAGACTTGAGAGATTGGGAGCTGAGGCGGACCAGGTGATGAGGAGAAAGGTTCGACACAACGCGCACGTTACTCCTCTCACCGACACGTCCGAAGCGTAGGGTCTGCTCAACCGGCGCCGCAAGCGGAAAACCACGTGAGGAAGCTCACCCATCTTGAAAATAGCGGCAGCTCGATGCTCGTGTTGCGACTAGCGATCGCGTAGCGGACATTGTCCTACTGATTTAAGGCTTCTGCCAATGACCCAATGCGGACATTGCAGCGTCAATCCTGACTGACTTGAAAGCTTGGCCGGTCATGTCCAGACCAGCTTCACTGGCGCAGTAGCGCTCGCACTGCGTAAGGTGTGAAAGCATTCCAAAATAGGAATGTCTGCAAAAGGAAAATGCGATGGCTTCGAAGTGCCCCCGAGACCTAATCGGATATGGCGCCAATCCACCTGATCCGCAATGGCCGGGCAAGGCGCGTCTGGCGGTCAATTTTGTGATCAATTTTGAAGAAGGCTCCGAAGGATCGATTTTCGATGGAGAGGACCAGACAGAAACCGGTCTGACCGAGAATGCTGGCGTGGTGTTTGCACCCGGTGCGCGAAATCTTGGTGCTGAGTCGATGTTCGAATATGGCAGCCGGGCGGGATTTTGGCGCTTGTTGCGACTATTTTCGGCGCACAACATGCCGGTAACAATCTTCGGTTGCGCCTTGGCGCTGGAACGCAATCCCGATGCGACCGAAGCGATAAAAGAGGCCGGGTATGATGTGTGCTGTCACGGCTGGCGCTGGTTCAAGCACTATGAGCTCGATGAGGCAACCGAACGGGAGCACATCCAGCGTGCTGTCGCATCGCTTGAGCGCACCATAGGCGAACGGCCGCTCGGCTGGTACTGCCGCTACGCGCCAAGCGAAAACACGCGGCGGCTGTTGGTTGAGGAAGGTGGGTTCATCTACGACTCTGACTCGTACGCTGATGACCTGCCTTTTTGGACCGAAGTCGATAGCAAGCCGCACCTCATCGTGCCGTATACCCTAACCAACAACGACGTTCTGTTCATGCGCGGTTCCATTGCCACGGCAGACGACTATTTCCAGTTTATCAAGGACGGGTTTGACATGCTCTACGAAGAAGGCGGAACGGCGCCGAAGATGATGTCCGTCGGGCTGCATATGCGTATCATGGGACACCCCGCGAGGGCTGCGGGACTGAAGCGTCTGCTGAGTTACATCGCCGGGTTCGACGACGTATGGGTGTGCCGGCGCGCTGATATCGCGCGGCATTGGATCGAACGGCATCCGTTCTAGAAATACTCCGGATATGCCGATTGCTTGTGAAACATACGCTTGAGGATTCGATGTCGCTTGTGGATGTACAGCCGACGCGAGGCCACCGGCCGCACGACGGTCATCGAATCCGGTGCGTGGACCAACATGTCCATCGAGCAGACCGCCCGCACCGGCGCAGACAAGGGCTACCGAATGGTCATTCCGGAAGACGGATGTTCGACTATGAATGCCGAATTGCACAACGCGTCGATAAATCACGCGATGCAGAATGTCGCGACCGTCGTAAAAACAGCGGACGTGATCGCTGCGCTTCCGTTGCGTGGGTGAAAAGTCCGCTTCTGGCACTTAGCGAACTTGCCGCCGTGAAGGTCAGAGTGGCTGCTATCAGACGTAGAGCGGTCGTGTTTTGCTGCTGGGATGTGCGTCAGCTGAGGACCTGAGGTGGACCTCATGCACCGTACACTCAGATGTCCATCTTTCGTCACCGGAACTGATCAGGGCGCGCTTCGCGTATGGCGCGTTTAACGGCAATTAGGTGCCCGGCCAATTCCTTGCAGTCATCGCGGAGCGGCGAAGACTGGCGCCAGATCAGCGCGATCTCGTGCAAGGCTTCCGGATGATCGATTCGCCTGACGATGAAGTCCGGTTCGCGCACTGCTTCCGCCAGCGCGTATAGTGATGGCAGAACGGCGACACCCGCACCCATCACCGCCATTTGGCGAACGGCATCGAGACTAGACCCTTTGTAATCCCGGCTTACGAAGGTGCCGGCGAGCCGTGCCAACCGTTCGACCAGTTCGGCCAGCCGGAACTCCCCGCTCAGCGTCAGCAAGGGTTTATCAATCAGGTCTTCCAGGGTCAGAGGTCCGCGTTCGGATGAAAGGGAATCATCTGCGGCGGCACATGCCCACAGTGTCTCGGAAAAAAGTGTCCGACCCTCGAAAGCCGGATCGTTGGTTGGCGTACCGATGACTGCGTCGAGATTTCCTTCCCGCAATTTCGTGAGAAGATAGGAGGTTGCCCCTTCTTCAACCGTCATTCTGAGGTATGGAAACCGTTCGTGCAGCCGCCGGCTCACGGCCGGCATGAAATACGCGCCAATCGACGGCAAAACCCCGATGGCAAGGCGGTCCCCGAATAAGCCCATATCGCCCCTGGCCGCCGACCGGAATTCGTGCAGATCCCGCAGAATGGCTCGGGCCATGGGCAGCAACTTCTCCCCGGTCGATGTTAGGCGCACCTGACGCGACGTGCGCTCGAACAAAGTCGCGCCGAGCTCATGTTCCATGGTTGCCAGTTGTTTCGAGAGGCTTGGTTGGCTAACCGCAAGTGCCTTGGCCGCCGCGCCAAACGCGCGGTGATCCGAAACGGCAACAAAGTATTGCATTTGGCGCAAGGTTGGGCGCGCGGGTCCGGATATATCCATGCCTTTAGGCTATAGAATTCCAATTTTCTTTCAATTGGTTTTATTGATCGCATCGATCCATGTTCTGGCGGACGCAAGACCAAACCACTCGTTAACCCGCTCTCACAGGAGATATCACGTGCTGAAAACCGCCATTCTTTCCGCCACCGTCGCGACGTTTGCCATCACGGGAGCTGCCCAGGCAACCAGTGCACCGGCGCTCACGGCCGATAAGGTCACCGAGTTCAAAACCGCATGGGGTAAAGGGATCGTGAGTATCGGATCCATTCCATCCATACCGCAGGCGGCGACTACAAAGCCGCAGCCAAAAAGCACATCCAGCAGTTCTACGCCTATGGCAAAACTCGGGTTCTGTTCAAGCCGACGCTGGCCAGCAAAGACCAATTTCGGGGCTCCTTCGATGAAGCCCTGTCCTATTTCGTCGGCGGCAGCATTGAAGAAGACGGCGGTTTTGCGATCGCGCCTTATACGAATGTCCGCTGGGAAAACGAAGGCACGATAATCAGCGGCGACATGGCTCTCGCTATGGGCAACTACTACTTTACCAAACCGGATGGCTCCGAAGTAAAGGTAGAATACACCTTCGGGCTGAAGCAGATGGAGGATCGCAAACTGCAAATCATCCTGCATCACTCATCGCTCCCGTTCAATCAGAGCTAAGAGCGCGCAGCCAATCGAACCAAAAGGCCTCGGACCGTTGTCCGAGGCCTTTACGTTTCCGTTGAACCCGGATTGCCAAGAGATGAACGGGCTTACGGGGTCTTTCCAGATTCCGTTTTTGATGCTGGGGACGGCTGCCCCGAAAGGCATCTAGACGCCGAAGCTATGGTTCTTGAACCGCGAGCAAAAGGAGCAGTTCACACAGGTCAAATAACCCGATGCTCAATAAGTGATCTGAAATAGCGATTTGAAGTTGAACCGAGGCTCGCATTAAACCAGATCAAATTGACATCCGGCTGCTTTTGCCACTTGGCCGACTTGCCGCCTTGAAGGTCAAAGTGGCTGCTATCAGATGTAGAGCGGTCGTGTTTTGCTGCCTGGGATGTGCGTCAGCTAATGATCCGGAGCTGCCGCATGGGAAAGATTGCGAACGATGACATCAGCTCAAGGCAGCGCTGCCGTGGGCTTGACCTCAATCATGGCGTTTCTCGCCGTGCTCAATAGACCAGCGTCTTCTAAGCCGGGGTGTCGATATGCCAGCCAAATCGCAGCGTGAATTGCTTGCAATCACCGAGAAGGAATTCGCCAAGCTCGAAAAGCTGATCGAACCTTTGGCGCCAGCCGTTGCCCTTGCCAAGGACAGCGACGATACGTCGATCAAGGACGTGATTGCGCATCGTGCCCACTGGATCGACCTGTTTCTTGGCTGGTATGCCGATGGGCTTGAGGGCAAAACGGTCCATTTCCCGGCCGAAGGCTATAAATGGAATGAGCTCAAGAAGTACAATGGCGAACTGCGGGCAAGGCAGGCAGGTATTGGCTGGGACGAGGCTCGTGCACTCCTTGCAGACCGTCATCGCGCACTGATGGCTTTCATCCACGAGCATGGCGATGCCGATCTCTATGTTGGGCCGATGAAAGGCGCAAACAACGATTGGACACCCGGTCGCTGGGCGGAAGCTGCCGGACCAAGCCACTACAGGTCTGCCGCAAAGTATATTCGGTCACGTCTGAAGGCGTTGTCCAAGGTATCGTAGGAGTGAGACGAAGACGCTCGCTCTGGCTCGTTTGAATCTTCTGCCGCGACAATTCAAGCTGCATGAATTCACATCAAGGCGAGGCTCTCCAGCCCGGTCCGACCAATGCTTATGGCCGCCTGCGCACCTCTCGACCGGCATCTGTCGCCGCTAATGTCCTGTCTGGTGGAAATCGCTCGAAATGGTTACTGTGTTCCGATGTCGTTTCTGCTGCGCAAAGTTGCCCGCTACGTTGCACAAAAGGCTGCGTCCGATCCGGAGGCAAGGGAGAAGGTGCTCAAAGGCGCTCGCGTCGTTGTTGCGGAAGCCAAGCAGATCGCCAAGGAAGATGACCGCGCATATGCCGCCGGCCGGGCTTTCCGCCGGGCGTTCGACAAATTGCAGGGTAGTCGATAGCCAAACGGCTCATTCTCAAGAACATCGCCAATCGAACGTCCGTTGGGCACGGCCAACCCACCACTAACGGGCTATCAGACGGTTGCGGAGGGAGAACTATCCCGATGGGGGTGGGATTTGGCTACCATCGCCATGGACTCGAAGTCCATTTTGGAAATGTCGGTTTGAGCCTTCCCCGACTGAAAGGCATCAGGAGCACGGTGTGGCTAAATTCGTCATGGTCTTCTTCGCGGCGGTGGCTTGCATCCAGCTCATCAAACCCATCGGTTGGCCCGGCCTAAAGCAGCGCCGGGACGCATGGAAGCTGGTCATGGCCGGATTCATGGCTGTGCTTGTCGTGATCGGCATACGGTATGCGACGGACGCGGAACCCTCGCCCCCGAAGACCGATGTCGAGAATAGCCAGACCAGAGGGAAATCGATCGGTTACGTCAGTCACCGGGCAGGCATACCGGCTTCATGGCGTGCCTGACTGCATTTCTATTGCCTGGCAGCCGTGGGTGCTCTCCGGCCCCGAAGCCTCAATGACGGCGGGCGCTAACGATGAATGCCTGAATCGTCTCCTCCCCGAGCGCCTTGCGCGCTTCCAGGCGGTGAACACCCTTGATCAAAACGTAGCGGCCCTTCCCGGGGCGCACCTGGATGGGCCGCTCTTCCGCCTCATCCATGATCTCCTCGGCAACGGCCTCGACCTTTTCGGGATCAAGTTCCTTGCGGCGCTCGGTTGGAACGTAAATTTCCTCGATTCTCAAGACAACGACGCGCACAACGATACCCTTCTCAGGCCCAACATCCGGGCTTGGAACACCTTAGGCAATCTCGCCAGCCGCGGCTGAGCCGGGCAGGGGCCGTCCCAAGCACATCATCGGTGGCAAGCTCCGCAAAGGTTATCATGGGGCAGATGTTTCCGGTCTCGCAAACTCGAAGGTAGCAAGTTTCGTCGCCGCGAATGACTGCTCTTGGCACTTAGCGGACATCGTTCGCCCCGCCGGTTTATGACCGCTTGCCGGCCCGATCCGGAAATTTGGCGCACGGAAGGCGGTCCAAGGCTGTACAGCGGACCTGGCCGATGCCGGAAGGCCACGTCGGCCTTTTTGACCCGGACGGGCAACCCATTCACCTGGGAACGGAAGTCCTCAAGCGCCGTCCGCGGCCAGGGACGCCAATTCCGCAACCATCTCGTCCGTCGTGCGTTGACGGCAATAGCCTCGATTGTTCGCGATCGACGTCGCGTGCTGCTTTTCGTTCAACGCCGCGCAGGCGTCCGTGACCAGGGTCACCAGGTAGCCGTAGTCACAGGCATCGCGCACGGTGGAGTCAATGCACTGGTCCGTCAGCACCCCGCTCACGATCAGATGCTTCACGCCGAGATTGCCCAGGAGGTAGTGGATGTTGGTCGAGATAAACGGCGACGACGACGTCTTTGGCACGACGATCTCATCGCCCTCGGGTGCGATCGCATCGAGCACCTGTGCGTCGCGCGAGCCCCTGGGACAGAACAATCCGGAGATCTTGTAGTCGAGCCCCATGTCGCGGCCGTCCAATGTCAGGCTTTCGATCACCGTGTACAGGACTTCCACGCCGACCTCCCGGCAGGCCGACTGGAGGCGTTGCATGTTCGGAATCGCCTGTTCGCGCATGGCGCGGAAGAAATACCCATAGCGCGCCGCAATCTCGTCGGGCGTAAGCCCCGCGGACTGGCCGCCGCCTTCCATCGAGTAATTCTGTACGTCAACGAACAGGAGCGCCGTTGCCCCGCGCCGCACCGGCACATCGCGCGATAATCCGAAATCCGTCATGCCGCTTCTCGCCGGATGTGTTTATGCGCATGTCGCATCAGTAAACCTCCGCGTAGCGATCGCAGATCTCTTCCGGCGTGGCGCCTTTCAGGGCCTCGATCTCGGCGCGCTTGAAGGTGAGATAGGCCGATTTGGCGTCGGCGTTCCACCACGATGCGGCCAGCTCATCGGCCTCTAGTGCATCGAGCGCCTCATCGAGCGAGCGCGGCAGCAATGGCGCTTGCGTATCGGGCGGCGGCAGTTCGAGCCCGCGTGCCAGCCCGTCGACGCCGGCCCAGATGACTGCGCCGAGTGCGAGATAGGGGCAGTTCGACCCGTCCGCCACGCGATACTCGACATTGAACTGTTGCGCCGGCTCCTCGGGCGAGGCCGTGAAAACGGGCGCGACACGCAGCGCCGCCCCGCGGTCCTGCACGTTGAGATCTGCGTGCACCGGTGCCCAGCGATTTGGCGTCAGGCGATAGTAGGACGCGACCGAAGGCGCGGTGAACGCGCAAAGCGCCGGCAGATGCGCAAGCACGCCAGCGAAGAACGGTGCTGTGCGCGCCGAAATCCCGTATGCCGCATCGGGGTCGGATGTCGTCGGTGTGCCCCCGTCCCACAGGCTCATATGGATATGTGTGCCATTGCCGATCCCGTCCGGTGCCAGAATTGGCGAGAAGATCGCCCTTTGCTCCATACGCCAGGCAACCGCACGCGCCATCTCGCGAAGGACCACCGCGGCATCCGCGGCCCGCAAGCCGTCCTCCGGCGCGACCGTTGCCTCAAACTGCCGCGGCCCGTACTCGGGCAGGAAGCTGTCCGGTTTGAAGCCCGCCATGCGCATCGCCCCCATCAGCGCTTCGCCAAAGCCACCTTGCCGCCGGAAGGAGTCCAGCGCATAGGTTGCCCCCGGCCGGTCCTCCACACCCGTCAACATGAATTCGTGTTCGAAGCTCGCCATGACCCTGAGGTCGAACTTCGCCAGCGCCTCCAGCGCCCGTGCCAGAAACGTCCGCGGACAGAACTCCCACGCGCTTCCGTCCGTGTTGACGATATCGCCGAGATAGAACCGCTCGACTGTCCCGTCCTCGAAAGGCACTTCGACCCGCATTTGTGGATCCGGCCGGATGATCAGATCTCCCGACGTGCCGAACGGTGTCGTGTAGATCGGCCCGAAACACGACATCATAATGTTGGAGTGGGTCAGTCCCACGCCCTTCTTCAGCCGTACGCCGACATCGGCCTCCGGAAATGCCTTGCCGCGCACGATGCCGGCCCAGTCGCACACGCCAACAAAGATCAGGGGGTCTGGTTGCATGAAAACGGGAGAGTCCATCGGGGTTTATCCTCGTCATGACACTCGGTCACGATAAGCGGGAAAAACCTAATCGCAAGCCACTTCCCCATGTCCGGAGACCGTGAGCCCATAAGGCCTGATGTTTGTGAGGGTCAAACGAGAGGCCCGTTGGCGGGTACCGTCGTTAAGTGATGGTTCGATGACGGGTTCGGGCACGAGCGGAACACAAATGCTTCGCAGTGATGCCGTCCACTCGCTAATGAAGAGCAGCCATATGGCCAAAAACTCGGTGACCGGGTCCACTCGCAGCGTTCGCGGGAGCTTTTGACACATCAGTGTGGAAGAAACGCTAAGTGGGTTTCAGCTAGCAGGAGTTCCGTGTGTCGGGGGGCGATTTCGCCCATTGGCACCATCACATTTCATAATCTGGCCTGACGCCAAGCCAATCCACTTGCAACCAAAGACCCGCTGCCCCGTACTGTGTGGGATTGGCTATTGGGGACGCTGAGTTGGTCCAACGAGATACGACTGTTGCCCGAGCGGATAGGATGTCCGCATTTGGGAGTGAAGCGGACATTGGCTGATCTCCGTTCCGCGTGCCGCTGATGACGCACGGCGGACTCGTTGCCTAATCAATCCAGTACTAGGCTTAGTCTTCATTTATTTTGTCGCCGCGTGCAAACACGTCCGGTGGATACAACTCTCAGATGATTTGCTGAATGCGAAATTATTCACCGGTTATGAGTGATTTCATCGCTTCAATTTGACTCAGAGACAAGCGCAAATTTAGATAGCAGATCATGAGAAGCGCCAATCCAAGAACAACCATAATTTTTCTGGTTCACGTGACTATGTTGCCCGTTGCGTTCGGGTGAGCTTGAAGAATGAAATATTGGACGAAATTATTTGGATTATTCGTGGCATCATCGATTTTGGCCAGCATTCTCGTTGGTAATTCAGTAGTTGCTCAATCTACTGGGAACGCGATAGAGGGCCTCTTAAATTGGAGTTTGCAAAATTATCAGCGAGAGCAACAGAGGAAGCAGAAAAAGAAGGTCCTAAGAAAACTCAATTCTCTAATCGCTGATTGCGATAAAAATCACAATGTTTCAGCTTGTAACAAAGCGCTTGCATACAACCTTTCCCCTGCTGGTAGATCTCACGTATTAAAAGTTAGGGCAAAAGCCGTATCCTACAATGCAATGCTTCCGCATTGGCGCGGCTGCTTTAACAGGTCAGATTTGGATGACTGTGAGAGTGCTATAAAGATCTATATCGCTAACCCGAACGTCATTGACAAACAAAGTTGGGAAAATCTGCGGAATAGACGTGATGATTTAATTCGAGGAAAGCATGGTCAAGGCAATAGCCTTGCGACGAAGCGCACCCAGAGCAGAGAGATCGAAGCGCCGCGAGTTCAACAACAGCGCCAACACGATGCGCAAACCAAAATAAGACAACTTGAGCGCGAAAAGGCGCGGCTGGAGAAGGAGATTCGCGAAAAGGCACGGCTGGAGAAGGAGATTCGCGAAAAGGCACGGCTCGAACAAGAACGTCGCGCTGAAGAGCATCGCCGATGGCGCGAGGCTAAGGAAAAGGCTCAAAGAGAAGCTTTTCTCAGTTTCTACAATTTATGCCAGCGGTCGAATAATACACAGGCGTGTGAAAAGGCGTTCGCGCATTCAGCAGCAAAGCCGGATGAACTCAGAAAGATCGTCGCCAAGCAAAATCAGCTTTCTGCGGCTGGGCTTCAAGGGGCTTCACTGTTGATCAGTGCCTTTGCTGCCTTTTTGACTATGGCCTTGGGAATAGTGGCCTATTTCCAGTGGAGACAGGGAAACCTCCGAGTCCCATTTGGCCTAAGTTTGTCCCCTAGACAAGCTGCGCCAAGACTAGCCTCAACGAGTTCGCTCATTTCCACAAAATCCATCGACGCAAAAGAATTTTTGGATGAGGAGCAGGCCTCAGATGTTGACCAGGCTTCCAATAAGGAAAATGCCTCGGATGAGGATAAGGCTCCAGATGAAGAACAAGCCACAGATGAGAAACAGGCCCTAAATGAGGGTAAGCTAGAAAACAATGATAAGGGCCGTAGTCGGGAACCCGACGAAAACAAGATCGCCTCAGAGTCAACAGGCGGAGCGCCCAATTCACAAAGCGTCTCAAGCCAAATTGCTACGGCCGTCGCTAATCCAGCCGTTTATGTGGCTTCGTACATTGTTCTAATGTTGCCGACTTACCTGTTGCCGTATCTGGGCTCAAATTCGTTGATCATGAACGCGGCAAGCGCGGCGGTCTTGGGATTGCTTCAACCATTGTTTTTGATCCACTTGGCCTGTTTGGCATTATTGGTAGCGCTCGCATGGTTCAGAGGTGTGAATATCGACAAAAAATGGCTCGCAGTATTTCCTGTTTTAGCAATGGTCTTTGACTTAATGCCAGGCATGAACGTCATACCACTCGTGCCGACGGTGATGCACCTTCTGGCAATAACGCTCGGCGTTGTAGGGACAACTTCAACTAGCAAAGCGGACTGAAAAAATGTCGATGATTGCAAATCGACAGATTATGCAATTTACATCGTCCCAAGCTCGATTTGCCCTAGTGTGCTTCGTCTTAGCAATTTTATTGTCACCCTCGATCGTCAGTGCACAGCTTTTGCCAGATTGTCCTGGTCGCTGGGTTTCTGGCGGCTTCGGAGCAAAGGATTGTGTGTGCGCCAATGGTGCACCGGCCGTAACCTATGAAGATCGCGGCCAACTAAGATTTCGATGCCGATCCGGTCATCCGGCGAGGGGTGGAAATCAACTAAATCCGTCTTCTTCTGCACCGTTCGAACCCACCCAAAGCAGTCCCGGAAATAGGGCTCGGTCTGCGGTCAGAAAAGAAATGAAGCGCATACGCGCAATGCTCAAAGATGCCAGGGCAGTAGAGAAACTGGCGGAACGGCGCTTGGACAAAGCGAACAAACAAGTAGCCGCACTGGCGGCCAAGGCCCAGGCAACCAACGACCTCGAAGAAAAACTGTCTCTCGTCACGAAACAGTTGGAAATCAAGAAAGCAATGCTCCCCGTTGTGCGGCAGCGGGAGCAAATTCGGGAGACCATAACAAACTTAAGAATCAAGCTGAGGCAGGCATCACAAACCTATAGGCGAACTCCTCGTGTGGTCACACAAGGACGCACTTTGACCCAGGGCAAAGGCAGAGGGCCTGTCTTCACGCAAGGCAAGGGCGAAGGGCCCGTCCTGACGCAGGGCAAAGGCAGAGGGCCTGTCTTCACGCAAGGCAAGGGCGAAGGGCCCGTCCTGACGCAGGGCAAAGGCAGAGGGCCTGTCTTCACGCAAGGCAAGGGCCAAGGGCCCGTCCTGACGCAGGGCAAGGGCGAAGGCGCCGTCCTGACCCAGGGCAAAGGCCAAGGGCCCGTCTTGACGCAGGGCAAAGGCGAAGGCCCCGTCCTGACGCAGGGCAAAGGCAAGGGGCCCGTCCTGACGCAGGGCAAAGGCAGAGGGCCTGTCTTCACGCAAGGCAAGGGCCAAGGGCCCGTCCTGACGCAGGGCAAAGGCCAAGGGCCTGTCTTCACGCAAGGCAAGGGCCAAGGGCCCGTCCTGACCCAGGGCAAAGGCCAAGGGCCCGTCTTGACGCAGGGCAAAGGCAAGGGGCCCGTCCTGACGCAGGGCAAAGGCAAAGGGCCCGTCCTGACGCAGGGCAAAGGCAGAGGGCCTGTCTTCACGCAAGGCAAGGGCCAAGGGCCCGTCCTGACGCAGGGCAGAGGCCAAGGGCCCGTCCTGACGCAGGGCAGAGGCCAAGGGCCTGTCTTCACGCAAGGCAAGGGCCAAGGGCCCGTCCTGACGCAGGGCAAAGGTGAAGGCGCCGTCCTGACCCAGGGCAAAGGCCAAGGGCCCGTCCTGACGCAGGGCAAAGGCCAAGGTCCCGTCCTGACGCAGGGCAAAGGCAAGGGGCCCGTCCTGACGCAGGGCAAGGGCGAAGGGGCTGTCTTCACGCAGGGCAAAGGTGAGGGGCCTGTCTCGACGCAGGGCAAGGGCGAAGGGTCCGTCTTGACGCAAGGCAAGGGCAAGGGGCCCGTCTTGACGCAAGGCAAAGGTGAAGGGCCTGACTTCACCCAAGGTGCAGCCCTTGGCTCCAACAGGTACCGTGATCGACCATCGATTTCGCTGCCGCAGATACATCCAACGACAACGACCAAACCAACGTCGCGCGAAGACCTAACCGAAAGGGACAAGCTTTGGCAGCTATATGGCCATGATCAACAAACCATTCAGAGCATCGTCAACGACGCAGATTATGCATCTTTGGCGTCAGCCGCATACAATCCAAGCGAGAAACTGGAAATCGAAGGCTGGAGTCGTATTGAGACGATACCTTACACAAACAAGAATACCGGCTCAAATGCGGCGAGCATCTATGAGTCGAAGACAGGTGAAATCGTGGTCGCCTTTCAAGGCACGAGTGAAGACGGATTCTGGAGCAAGACCCGTGAATGGGCCTTTACGAATCTTGGACCCTTCTATGGTTTTGAATCTGGTCAAACGGATTGGGCAAAAGGTATCGCCCGCAAGGCAGCTAATGACTATCCAGGTCGCAAACTGACATTTGTGGGTCATTCAATGGGTGGGAGATTGGCACGGATTGCCCGAACCGAAACGGGCGCGGATGCAGTGACATTTGATTCTGCACCTGCATCCGGCAATGAAAATGTCGCTATGCTTGAAGCGAACCCGGCCGGTACTTGGAGGGCGTATCGCGCCCCCGGAGATGTTCCATCACTCCTAACAGCATTGCCTACAACCGAAATCAAAAACTACGATAAATCACGGGCAAATGGCAGTACGCACTCTATCGCTGAACTGGCAAGAGCCATGCAAGAAATGAAAAATTACGGCCTTACGAAATAAGCACCCAATTCTCGAGTCAATGTCACAGAATTGCATGGCCCATGAGAGACTTTGATGAGTGATTGGTTCCGGCACATACCGAACACAATGGTTCGCGGTGATGCCGGTCGCTTCTGGGAACCATCTCTCTCAAGAGCGGAATGTCATCGGAGCAGGCGCGCGCCGAGCGGGCGCGCGCCTGTCCTGTGTCAGCGGGTCGGGACCAGCTTGCGCAGGGCCGCGACCAGAAGCGCGACGTGATCGAGGAACGTGCCTCCGCGGGCATGCCGCGCATTCTTCATCAGCGCATCGTATTCGGCGTCGGTGAGCTGTCCGGTCTGATTAGCCATTGCTTTTCTCCAATCACTGGAACGGGCCAATTGCCGCCGTCTTGATGAGTCGGCTGTCTCAAAAAATATTTGATCCGATGGCCCGACAACAGGGATCATTGTGCAACGCAGCATTGTTGTTGCCGCATGGCTGATGGCGCCGGGAATGGATGTCGGATCGGGGGTGAGGGGCATGCGCGGCCAAGGGGTCCACAGCTCCGCATCTCCCTGCTGCAAAGCGCCGTTTCAGAGCGTGCTGTTCGGGGACGGGGTGGCGATAAAAAAACCGTCATAGACCTTTCGCCTTGCATCGAAAGAAGATAATTCTCCTGCGCTATCTGCCGTGATCTCGTGTTGGCGGCTTAAAGCAAGGGTGTTGGCGAAGCCGCACGCCCGGCAGGGAATGCGGCTTTTCTTGAATGGGGCTCCTTTTTTACTTCGCCGGTCCGGCTTCTCTTGCGCGCGTCCGGCGAAAATCTCCCGCCGAAACAGGGGAAATTGAACGCTGATGCTTACTGCTCTGCTGGCGCCTTTTGTTCTGGCGATATTCGCGCCGACCGTCCGGCGCGTGAGCGGCCCCATGACAGGCTGGGTGCTGGCGCTGCTGCCGGCTGGTCTCACCCTTTACTTCGCCCAGTTCCTCGGCGTGGTCGCCGCCGGCGGTGCGTTGTCCTTCAGCACGCCGTGGGTGCCCGGGACCGGAATGAATCTGTCATTCTATGTGGATGGCTTGAGCCTTTTGTTCGCGCTTCTGATCAGCGGCATCGGCACCTTCATCGTCCTTTACGCCGGGGCATATCTCAAGGGCCATCCCGATCTCGGCCGCTTCCTGATGTTCATCCTCATGTTCATGGGCTCGATGCTCGGGCTGGTGCTTTCGGATGATGTCATCACCTTGTTCGTTTTCTGGGAGCTGACATCGGTTACGTCGTTCCTGTTGATCGGCTTCAATCACGAAAGTCCGCGGTCTCGCCGCGCGGCCGTTCAGGCGCTGGTCGTGACGGGCGGCGGCGGGCTGGCACTTTTGGCGGGACTGCTGTTGATGGCGCAGGTCGGCGGATCCATGGAGCTGTCGACGCTGCTGAGCGGCGACGACGTCCTTCGCAACCATCCGATGTATCTCACGATCCTGATCCTCGTGCTGGCGGCCGCCTTCACGAAATCGGCTCAGGTGCCGTTCAGTTTCTGGCTGCCCAATGCCATGGAAGCGCCGACACCCGTCAGCGCCTATCTGCATTCCGCGACCATGGTGAAGGCCGGTGTTTACCTGTTGGCGCGGGTGAATCCGGGCCTTGGCGGCACGGACGTCTGGCAGGTCACGCTGGTCGTTTTCGGCGCGGCAACCTTTCTCACCGGCGCGGTTCTGGCGCTGCGGAACACCGACCTCAAGCTGATGCTGGCCCAGACGACGGTGGCCAGTCTCGGGTTATTGGTCTTCCTTATCGGTCTCGGCCATGAAATCGCCCTGCAGGCGGCGATGATCTATCTCTTCGCCCATGCCCTGTTCAAGGGTGCGCTCTTCATGGCGGCGGGCTGCATCGATCACGGAACGGGTACGCGCGAAATCGGCAGACTGTCCGGGCTGGGGCGTGCCATGCCGGTCACCGCTGCTGCGTCCGTCCTGGCAGCCCTGTCGATGGCGGGCCTGGCGCCATTCATCGGCTTTATCGCAAAGGAGTTTGCTTACAAGGCGACCCTGGCCGGTATCTGGCCGCTGGCAATCACCAGCGTTGCCGTGATCGGCAGCGCCTTGCTGTTTGCGGTGGCTTTTCTGGTCGGCGCAAAACCGTTTCTCGGCAAACCAAGCGAGACGCCGAAGCCTGCCCACGAGGGAACCCCATCCCTGTGGCTCGGGCCGGTTGTCCTGTCGGTCATCGGACTGCCGGCCGGATATTTCAACGTCCTAACCGAGACACTGTTCATCAGACCTGCTGCATTGGCGGCGTCCGACGCGCCGATGGTGGTCGACCTCTATCTCTGGGGCGGCTTCACGGCGCCGTTGTTCCTCAGCCTCGTGACGGTGGCGCTGGGCGCGGCGATTTTCTGGCGCGCAACGGTCTTGCAGGAATTCCTGGCGCGCACGCTGGACAGGCTCTGGGGTCCCGACAAGGGGTATGACCAGTTCATGGACGGCGTGGTGGCGCTGGCGCGCAGCGCGACTGCCGTGCTTCAGACCGGCTCTCTGCGTCGCTACCTCCTGGTGAGTTTTCTGGTGCTTGCGGCCGTCCTGGCCGTTCCCAAGTTCTTTATGGGCAGCGACGCGCAATTGATCGTCGCGCCCAAGGAATTCTACGTCTGGTGCGTGGCGTTGCTGACGATTGCCGGCGGGCTGGCGATCATGATCACCCGGTCGCGCCTCATCGCCATCCTGTCCATGGGCGTGCTCGGTCTCGCCGTGGCGTTCGTGTTCCTGATGTTCGGCGCGCCGGACCTCGCATTCACCCAGCTCATGGTCGAGACGCTGTCGGTTGTGATCCTCGCCCTCGTCATTGCGCGATTGCCGGTGCAGGGCATTGACTGGCGCGGATGGCCGCGCGCCGTGCGCGACAGCGCGATCGGGACCGTCATCGGCGTTGCGATCGCCATGGTGCTGCTGTCGATCACAAGCCGACCGCTGAACCTCACCCTCAGCGAGTACTTCGCCGAGAGAAGCTACACCGAGGCCTATGGCCGCAACATCGTCAACGTCATCTTGGTCGACTTCCGCGCCCTCGACACCTTTGGCGAGATTGCCGTCGTGGTGATCGCCGGCGTCGCGGTTCTGGGTCTTCTCGCATTCGGTGGACGGCGGGCGGCATCGACGTCCGCGACTGACAAGGAGAAAGCGAAATGAACTCGTTGATCCTGCGCACGGCGACGCCGTTTCTGGTCGGCCTGACGGTTCTGTTTTCGATCTACGTCTTGTTGCGCGGCCACAATGAGCCCGGCGGCGGCTTCATCGGCGGTCTGATCGGCGCGTCCGCTTTTTCCACCTATATCATTTCCGAAGGCGCCAATGCGATCCGGCGCGCGCTGATTGTTCCCCCTATCGCGATTGCCGGCGCCGGCCTCTTTCTGGCGGGACTGAGCGGTGTTGCATCGATCCTGTTCGGGGACGCCTTCATGACCGGCCAGTGGTGGTTCCCCGATTTCAAGCCGGACCTGAAATATCTGTCCACGGTCGTTTTGTTCGACATCGGCGTTTACATGGTTGTCGTCGGCGCCATCGTCTCCATCATTCTCGGCCTAGAGGAGAGTGAACAATGATGGAAAGCGCTTTCTCCATCGTTGTCGGAGTTCTTTTCGCCTTCAGCGTTTATCTCATGCTGTCCGGATCGCTGATACGCTTGGTCCTGGGGATCTTCGTTCTTGGCAACGCCACCCATCTTTTGATCTTCGTGGCCGGCCGGCTGACGCGCGAGCAGCCGCCCCTGATCCCGGCAGCCATGGAGTTTGCGGAGCCCGGTTTCGCAAATCCTCTTCCACAGGCGTTGATCCTGACGGCCATCGTTATCAGTTTCTCGTTGTTCGCATTTCTGCTCGTCCTCGCCTATCGCGCGTATCAGACGCTGGGCACGGTCGATACGGACGAGATGCGGGATGCCGAACCCGCGCCGGCGCCGGCGCGATTGCGGGGCCGCGATGTCTGAGCCCATGATCGCGGACTCGGGGAACTGGCTTGTCGTCTGGCCGGTTCTGCTTCCTATCCTCGCCGCGTCGCTCGCGGTCGCTGCCTGGGGTCATGGCCGCGCGCAGGCGTTCATCGGTCTTCTCGGCGTTGCCGCCCAGCTTGTCTCCGCGGTTCTGCTGTTCGGCCATGTCTGGAGCAACGGGCCCGTGGTCATGTCAATGGGCGGTTGGCCTGCGCCGTTCGGCATTGCCCTGGTGGCCGACGTCTTCGGCGCCGGGCTCACCGTGGCCGCCAGTCTCGTGGCGCTGGTGATTGTGATTTACAGTCTTGGCGAGATGTCCGGGGATTACCAGCGCGCGGGCTTCTTTCCGCTTGTCCTGGCACTTATGACGGGGGTCGCCGGGGCGTTTCTCACCAGCGATATCTTCAACCTTTATGTGTGGTTCGAAGTCACGCTGATTTCCTCATTCGGTCTGATTGTCCTGGGCGGCCGGCGCGAGCAGATCGACGGCGCGGTGAAATACGCGTTTCTCAATCTTCTGGCGACGACCTTTCTGCTTATCGCCATCGGTCTGCTTTACGGCATGACCGGTACGCTGAACATGGCCGATCTGTCCGCCAAGGTCGCCGCCTTGCCGCAGGATGCAACGCTGGAGACCGTGGCGTTGTTGTTCCTCGTCTCGTTGGGAATGAAGGCGGCTCTCTTCCCGCTCTATTTCTGGCTGCCGGCGGCATATCACACACCGCTGCCCGCGGTGTCGGCGATCTTCGCCGCATTGTTGACCAAGGTTGGCGTCTATTCCCTGGTCAGGGTCTTTCTCGTTGTATTCCCCGACGGCGCCGACCTTGCGCGCGAGGCCATGGTCTGGGCGGCGCTGGCGACCATGGTGCTGGGTGCGCTCGGCGCGCTTGCTGAATCCGACATCCGGCGGTTTGTCTCCTTTACGGTCGTCAGCGGCGTGGGCGTGATGGTCGCGGGCCTTGCCATCGGCACGGACAGGGCGCTTCTCGGCGCCATCTTCTATATCGTCCACTCCATCATTATTTCCGCCGCGCTGTTCATGGCGGCGGGCCTCGTGACGCGTGCCGGCGCCGGTTCGGAGATAGAAAAACTCTCCGGCCTGTACAAGGGCGCGCCTTTTCTCAGCGTCGCGTTTCTTCTGGCGGGGCTGTCTCTTGTCGGCATTCCGCCTTTCGCGGGATTCTGGCCGAAGGTCTATCTTGTCCAGGCCGGACTTGAGGCTGGCGCCTACGCCCTGGTCGCCGGTATTCTCATCGCCGGCTTTTTGACGATGCTGGCCGTTGGCAGAACCTTCGCCCTTGTTTTCTGGCGCGCCGCGCCTGAAGATGCGCCGTCGCCCGCGCCGGACGCGCGACAGGGCGGCCTTGTTCTGAATGGCGCGCTGGGGGCGCTGGCGTTACTGACCATCGCACTGGGGCTCTACCCCGCGCCCGTCGTCGACGTGTCCATGCGCGCAGCGTCCGAACTTCTATCGCAGAAGACCTATGTTGACGTGGTTCTCGACGAAGTGCGCAATGGGGAAAGCCGTCCATGAACCTGTTTTTGCTCAATCTCATTCTCGCGCTCGTCTGGGGCGCCGTAACCGCCAGTTTCGAACCTGCGAACCTGATGGTGGGATTCGCGCTCGGGTTCTTCTCGCTCTGGTTGGTGCGCCACCGGTTCGACGAACACAACTTCAACCGACCCGTTCGCATCCTGCGCCTCATCTGGCTGTTTGTGGCAGAGTTGTGTTTGTCTGCCGTGCGGGTCGCGCGCGATACGATCAGCCCAAAAATGGACTTTCGGCCGGCGATTATTGCGCTTCCCCTGGACGTCGAACAGGATGTGGAAGTGATGCTGCTCGCCAACCTGATCAGCCTGACGCCCGGTACGCTCAGCGTTGATGTCTCGACGGACCGTTCCACTCTCTACATTCACGCCATGAATGTAGATGATCCGGAGGCGCTACGCCGCGAGATCAAGGACGGTTTCGAGCGTCTTATCAAGGAGGTTGTTGAGTAGCGCTATGGAGGAATTTGGCAAGACCTTCCTCGATTGGTCCGTCAACATTGCCCTCGGCGCGATGTTCATCTCATTGGCGCTTACCGTGTACAGGCTGTTGCGCGGGCCGACCTTCGCTGACCGGGTCGTCGCCCTCGACATGCTGGCGTTGCTCGGGATTGCGTTCATTGGCGTTATCGCCGTCGCAACGAAGGAGTATGCCTATCTCGACGTTGCAATCGCCCTGGCGCTGGTGGGCTTCCTGGCGACGGTTGCTTTCGCCCGGCACATTTATCGAAGCGCGCAAATCAAACCATCAGATCACCCGATACCGGGCTCTGAATCGGGAGAAAAGACGTGATTGAGTTCATCGGCGGCGTGATCATCATCATCGGGGCGGCCTTCTCCCTGATCGCGGGGATCGGCCTTGTTCGGTTGCCCGATCTTTACGTGCGTATGCATGCCGCCACAAAAGCAGGAACGCTCGGCGCCGGCCTGATCCTGATTGCGCTGGCACTTGAAGCGCAGAGTTTGGAGGTCGCCGCCCGCGCCATGGCAGGTCTTGTCTTCCTGCTCTTTACGGCGCCAATCGCCGCGCATCTTCTCGGTCGCGCCGGCTATATCGCAGGCGTGCCCCTGTGGTCGCATAGCTGCATGGACGAACTGCGGGGCAAATACGACCCGAAAACGAAAGAACTCAAAGGCACGCCGCGGGACTGAGTCTGTCTCGGCCGCAACTAGATCGCGCTGTCCTCGAGCATCATGTCGCTGGCCTTCTCGCCGATCATGATCGTCGGCGCATTCGTATTGCCCGACACGATCACCGGCATGACCGAGGCATCCGCAATCCGGGCGCCCTTCAGCCCGTGAATACGCAGCCGCTCGTCGACCACCGACATGACATCGTCCTCGCGGCCCATCTTGCAGGTGCTGGTGGGATGGTAGATCGTCTGCGAGATGTTGCGCGCCATATCGAGCAACTCGTCGTCACTCTGGGCCTTTTTGCCTGGGAGCACTTCGCGAACGATGAACCTGGACATGGCATCGGTTTCCGTCAGCGAGCGTGAAACCCGCATTCCCGCAATCGCCGTTTCCTGGTCTGTCTTCTCCGACAGGTAGTTCGGATGGATCTCGGGGTGATCCAACGGATCCGGGGACACGACGTCGATACGGCCGCGGCTTTCGGGCCGCAACTGGCAAACCGACATGGTGATCCCCGAGAACGGATGCATCTCGATGCCGGGCTTGTCGGCGCTCAAAGGCTGGAAATGGAACTGGATGTCCGGCCGTTCCAGTTCGTCGCGGGTCTTGCAGAAGATGCAGACCTGGCTCGCGCCCATGGCCATCGGGCCCTTTCGAGCGAAGACGTACTGCATGCCGATCAGCATCCGGCGGAAGAAGTTGTTGATTTCGTCATTGAGCGTAGGAACGTTGACTTCGTAAATCATGCGGATCTGCAGATGGTCCTGCAGGTTCTTGCCGACCCCCTTGAGCTCCTTGCGCACCTTGATCGCGCTGTTCTGCAGCACATCACCGGGCCCGACGCCCGAAAGCTGCAGCACCTGCGGAGATCCGATAGCACCGGCAGCGAGCACCACCTCGCCACCGGGGCGCAAGGTTGCGTGATGCGGACGGCCGTTGACGCTGAAATTGATGCCCTTGACCTCGGTGCTGTCGTCATCCGCGAACAGAAACGTCTCGACATGGGCGTTGGTGACGATCTTCAGGTTGGTGCGGCCGCGTGCCGGATTGAGATAGGCAACGGCGGTTGAGCAGCGGCGCCCGTTTCGCGCCGTAAGCTGAAAGTAACCTGCGCCTTCCTGCGTCGCGCCGTTGAAGTCGCTGTTGCGTGGAATATCGAGCTCTCCGGCGGCGTCGATGAGCGCCTCGCACACATCCCGCTGCGCCCGCATGTTGGAAACCGACAACGGGCCTCCGGCGCCGTGATACTCGCACTCACCGTTCTCCTGGTCTTCGGCGCGCCGGAAGTACGGCAGAACGTCCTCGAATGACCAGCCGGCGTTACCGAGCTGGCGCCAGTGATCATAGTCTTCATGTTGTCCGCGGATATAGAGCAGGCCGTTGATGGAACTGGACCCGCCGAGCGTGCGCCCGCGCGGCCAGTCGATGCTGCGGCCATTGAGCCCGGGATCGGCCTGCGTCTTGTAGCACCAGTCCGTCTTCGGATTGTGCAGCGTCTTGAAGTAACCGACGGGCACGTGGATCCACGGATTGATGTCCCGTCCGCCCGCCTCGAGCAGAAGAACGCTGAAACGGCCGTCGGCGCTGAGCCGGTTTGCCAGAACACAGCCGGCGGATCCGGCGCCGGCGACGATGTAATCAAAAACCCCAACTGATTGTGTCACCCAGTCCTCCCTTACGAACCGTTCACTTGCTCAAGAGGCACCCGTGCTTCACCAGTGAACGCGGCTCGTCATGCGTGGCCGACCAATAGAGTTGCATATCCGCATGAATGAGTGCAATAATGAAAAAATTAATCTCATTTTTGATGAGTGAGAAAGGGAGGAAATGGAATGTTGCTCGACAAACTACAGGGGGTCTCGCGTCGCGATCTCCTAAGGCTGACCAAACACTTCGGTATCACGTCGACGCTGTTGGCAGCCGGCGGTCTGACTGGGGCCGTCACATTCTCGCGTCTCGCCGAGGCTGCAAACTCGACCTACGAAAAGCGCTTCAAAAACAAGGCGAAACACACGCTGAAATTCGGTGCGGCCGGTTTCAACGAACGAAATCTTTTGATCGAACGCGCAGGCTGCCTGCAATTCGTCAACGACGTCGAGGAACGCACGGACGGTGCGATCCGTATCGAGTTCATCGGCAACAACCAGATTTGCGGTCAGCTCGACTGCGTGAAGAAGACGCAGCAGGGCATCGTCGATCTGTACGCGGCCTCGACGCAGAACTCGGCCGGCGGCGCGCCTTATCTGAACGTGCTCGACTACGCCTACATGTTCCCGAGCCGCGCGTCGCAGTATTACTTCCTGTATCATCCGGGCAGCCAGAAGGTGCTGCGCGACCAGATGCGGAAGCGGCACAACGTCGAGTTCCTGTTCAGCCACGCGGAACTGCGCGGCATCCAGCTTGGGCTGGGGTGGAAGGACAAGCCGCTCGTCAAGAGCGTCACGGACCTTGCCGGCACCAAGAACCGCGTCACGGGCACGCAGCTTGGCCGTATCGCCATGCAGCTCATGAACCTTAACCCGACCCCGATTGCCTGGGCGGAGACCCTCGATGGTCTCAAGCAGGGCCTGATCGACGGTGCGGAAACCTGGGCGGCGGCCGTGGCCTACGCGAATATGTCGCCGGTCGTCTCGCAGTCGGTGAACCTCGAGTTCTTCTGCGGCACAGAGCACACCGCCATGAACGGCAAGAAGTTCGACTCCCTGGGTGGCGAGCTGCAGGACGCCGTCATGGAATCCGCGTTTCTGACACAGGTTCACGTCCAGGCGGCCAACGAGGCATCGCTGGTGAACACGGTCGGCTTCTCCAATCCGACGCTGCCAGGCACACTGTTCGACCAGCATAATGTGCGCGTGGCGTGGCTCTCCGATGAGGCCAAGAAGGAAGCCGAGCAGATGTGCTCACCGGAGTTCCAGCCCGAGCCGTGGGCCAAGTGGCGTGAGCGTCTGAACGGTTGGTCCGGCGGGATGGACACTTACAAGTTCATCTACGACATCGCGCGGGAGATCCCGAGGGATACCAAGGCGGAAAACGTCGAACCGCGCCGTTGGTGGAAATCCTCCTAAGGCTTGTATCGCCTTAAGTTGGGCGCTGTCCCGGATTCGATCCGGGGCAGCGCACACACCAAAAAAGGGGAGGTCAATTCCCACACAAGCCATGCCACGCACGTGAGGTGTCCGCGCCGATGCGCGGTGCGCAAACGTTGCAACCTATTTCCATGAGGGGGTGTCGAAATGTTCAAGTGGCTTGACGACAATATAGAGAAGATCATCATTCTCTTCAGTTACGTCGTGATGACGGCGATCATTTTCGTCGAGGTCATCCGACGGTTTGCGTTCGGCCAGCAGGCGCCGTGGAGTTCAACGATCCCGATTTACCTGTTCTTGTGGGTCACCTGGATCGGTTGCGCCTACAATTGCAAGCTGCGCAGTCATCTCCGTTTTGAAGAATTTCGAATGAGGCTGCCCTATACGGGGCAGTTCTTCTGTCTGATGGTCGATCACATCGTCTGGATCGGGTTTTCGATCCTCGTCATCTACTACGCGGTGGAGCAGGTGATGATCGCCAGGGACAACTTCGCGATCGTTCAGGGCACCGACGACGTGCAGCAGTGGTGGTTCTACCTGGCCACTCCCATCGGTTTCGGACTGGTGATCTACCGCGTCACCCGAAATCTTCTCGAGGACATCCGCAAGTTCCGCAACCGCGAGCCCTTGCCGATCAAAGTCGCCGACGAGGCGAACGCGTAAGGGGGGCGGAATCATGGAAGGTTTATGGATCACGCTTATCTCGCTCGGCGTCACCGTTCTCTTTGTGATGGGGATACCGATTTTCCTGATCATCAGCCTGTGGGTGGTTGGCGTCAGCATCGTCATCGACTTCACGCTGGCGAACATCGGAGTGACGCTCTACGAGGGGCTTAACTTCTTCGGCTTGCTGGCTTTGCCGCTGTTCATCCTCACCGGTGACCTGATCAATCACGCTGGCATCGCCAAGCGGATGTCGGACTTCGCCTATTCCGTGCTTGGCTGGGTGCGTGGCGGCATGGGCATGTCGGCGCTTGGCGCCTGTGGCATGTTCGCTGCCATCTCCGGTTCGAACTCGGCAACGACGGCGACTATCGGGTCGATCATGCACCCGGAGATGACCAAGACCAAATACGATCCCAACTTCGCCGCGGCGACGGTCGCCGCCGGTGGAACGGTCGGCATCATCATCCCGCCGAGTATCATTTTCATCGTTTACGGCTTCCTGCTGAACCTCTCGATCAGCGATCTGTTCCTTGGCGGCATGGTCCCCGGGCTCCTGATGGTGATCGCCATGCAATTCGCCTGCTGGGCGATGTGCAAACGGTTTGGCTGGGGCGAGATCATCAAGCTTCAGATCAACCGGATCATCAGCAGCGCCATCGGCGCGTGGCTCGGTTTTTTCGCGATCGGCCTTGTGGTGTGGGGGATCTACACGGGCAAGTTCTCGCCGACCGAGGCGGCGGGCGTCACCGCAGGCTTCTGTCTTCTGGTCGGCCTGTTCATGTATCCGTTTGCCCAGCGACTTAACTTGCCGCGAGATGGGAGCCTCGACAATACCGGCGTGGGCTCGTCGCTCCTGGTTCCGGGATTCTCTTTCAAGGAACTGCCGGACATCATCATGCGGTCCGGGCAAATCACCGGAATGCTGTGCCCGTTGATCGCCATATCAGTGGTCATGCAACAGTTGCTGTCGTTGCTCGGGGCCAACGCCTTCGTGACCGCCATGCTGGAAAATCTTGGCGGGTACTACGCGATCTTGTTCGCCTGCATGGGGATCGTGCTGATCGCCGGAACGATTCTGGAGAGTCTTCCGAACACGATCATCCTCGCACCGATCCTGGCGCCGATCGCGGCAGGCATCGGCGTGGACCCGATCCACTTCGCGGTGATCTTCCTGATCGGTGACGCCATCGGGTTCATCACGCCGCCATACGGGCTCAACCTGTATGTCGCCAGCGGAATCACGGGCATACCGTATTTCAGAATCCTGAAATACACGGTGCCCTACCTGCTGGCATTGACCGCGGTATGGATCGTCGTGGCGCTGATACCGGAGCTGTCGACCTATCTGGTCAGCTTCCAGGGCAGTGGCAGATAGGCGCCACGGTTACGAATCATGCTGCGCGCGCACCGGAAGTCCAGACAAACGGTGCCGCCATCTCCAGACTTTGCCCGCGATTGCGACACGCTTTCGCGGGCAAAGTGTCTGGCGCGCATCGGTTTTCGATTGACCAGATGTGCCGGTCGTGCGGCTGCGGCACTTGGCGTCTTGCGATGGCCTTGAATGTCAGAGACGACTATGCAACAGGTAGTTGAAATCGAACGAGAAATTGCCCTTTTTTTAGGCATTTCGGAGGATGAGCCGATAGATATGCTAGGCGCGGAGACCGGTCGGGAATAGTCCAAAGGTGAAAGACACAACTTACGACATTGCAGAAAAGCCGGCGACGCGTGACAAGGGCACATCGTTTCTTCGCGTGTTCGCGATCATAGAGGCGGTGGTGCGCGCCAACTCGCCGATGACGGCGGCACAGATTTCCCGCATCGTCGGATTGCCGGCCGCAACCACGCATCGTCTGTGCAAGATGTTGCTGGAGGAGCGGCTCCTTCAGTACGAGATCGACGGCAAGCGCCTGCTCGGCGGGCCGCGGCTGTTCGAACTCGCCGGTCAGATCTTTTCCGGCTCGCATTTCGATCTCGACCGCCGCGCGATCATGGAGAAGCTGGTGCAGCAGGTGGGGGAGACCTGCAACATTTCCGTGCCTGACGGCGCGCGCATGATTTATGCGGAGCGTGTCGAGTCGCAGTGGCCGCTGCGTCTCCAGCTTCCCGCCGGGACGCACGTGCCGATGCATTGCACCGCGAGCGGAAAGCTCTATCTCAGCTATCTGGAACCGGAAATGGCGGACCGCGTTCTCGAGAGCATGGAACTCAGCAAGTATACGCGCCGGTCGATTGTCTCCATAAAGAAGCTAAAGGCGGAGCTTGCGAAGATACGCAAGCGGGGTTACGCGACGGACAATGAAGAGTTCATCGAGGGTCTTGTCGCCGTGGCGGTGCCGATTATCGATCCCGCCGGGCGCTTCTGCGCCGGCCTTGCGCTCCATGGCCCCAAACTGCGCATCAAGATGAAGGATGCGGTCGCGCGGTTGCCCGCCCTCATGCATGCCGCCGACCAGATCGCCCACCTGATGCGTGGAGATCATCCCGGCGCGTAACTTTGCGCCAGCCGCTGGAATCCCCGGACGGTTTGAATCCGCGCAGAGGATGCGCGCATATGCCGTTCCCGAAGGTCTCGGAAAGCGTTTGATTTTGCATCGCAAATCTAGTGTAAAAAGTGGTGCGTGGCGGCGCTTGCCGCCCACGAAATATGTCGTGCGGCACGACGCCGGTCGAGCAGCAAAAATGGAAAAAAAAATTTCATTTTTGACGTTCTGTGTCCTAAACTGACCGCATGGTGATCATGGACTATTGTGGCGCTGTTTGAGCGCCTCGTGATCACGATCACAGACGCAAGGCCAGGGCGGACTGAACGAACGAGCGATCTTCGAATTGCCGCGCGTGTCTTTGGATTTATTGGGGGAGTAGTCAGGCAATGACCAAGATGACGACGGAAGAGGCCTTCGTGAAGGTCCTGCAAATGCATGGTATCGAGCATGCGTTCGGAATCATCGGTTCGGCAATGATGCCGATATCCGATTTGTTTCCGGCGGCCGGGATCAAGTTCTGGGACTGTGCGCATGAGGTCAATGCCGGCATGAGCGCGGACGGATACACCCGCGCTACGGGCAAGATGTCGATGGCGGTTGCCCAGAACGGACCCGGCATCACGAATATCGTGACGCCGATCATCACCGCGTACTGGAACCACACGCCGTTGCTGTTGGTGACGCCGCAGGCCGCCAACAAGACCATCGGGCAGGGCGGGTTTCAGGAAATCAAGCAGATGGCCATGTTCGAGGACACGGTCTGTTACCAGGAAGAGGTCCGGGACCCTTCGCGCATCGCGGAAGTCCTCAATCGCGTGATCGAAAAGGCCTGGCGAGGGTCGGCGCCGGCGCAGATCAACATACCGCGCGACATGTGGACGAAGGTTGTCGATATCGAACTGCCGCAGATTATCAATCTTGGGCATCAGCGCGGTGACTCCGAGGGTATTGCCGCCGCGGCGAAGCTGCTCTCTGACGCGAAGTTTCCTGTCATTCTGAACGGTGCGGGCGTGATCCTCGCAGGTGCCATCGACGCATCGGCGAAGCTCGCGGAACGTCTGGATGCACCCGTATGCTGCAACTATCAGCACAATGACGCCTTTCCCGGGTCACATCCGCTTTCGGTCGGGCCGCTTGGCTACAATGGCTCGAAAGCGGCGATGGACCTTATCTCCAAGGCAGACGTCGTGCTCGCACTGGGGAACCGGTTGAACCCGTATTCGACAATGCCGGGATATCAAATTGACTACTGGCCCAAGGACGCAAAGGTCATTCAGGTCGATATCAATGCCGACCGGATCGGGCTCACCAAGAAAGTGACGGTCGGCATTCAGGGCGACGCCAAGTTGGTTGCCGAACAGATCCTGGAGCAACTTTCCAAAAGTGCGGGCGACAAGGATCGGGACAAGCGGAAGGACCTGATCGCGACGACGAAATCCAAGTGGCTGCAGGAACTGTCGTCCATGGATCACGAGCAGGATGATCCCGGGATCACCTGGAACGAGCGTGCGCGCAAACGCGAGCCCGACCGCATGAGCCCGCGTCAGGCCTGGCGGGCTATCCAGTCCGCGCTGCCGTCTGATGCGATTATGTCGACCGACATCGGCAACAACTGCGCCATCGGCAACGCTTACCCGACATTCGAGAAGGGCCGCAAATATCTTGCACCCGGCATGTTCGGACCTTGTGGATACGGACTTCCGGCAATTCTCGGCGCCAAGATCGGTTGTCCGGACGTGCCCTGTGTCGGATTTGCAGGCGATGGCGCGTTCGGTATTTCGATGAACGAGCTGACCGCGTGCGGTCGCAATGACTGGCCGGCAATCACGATGGTGGTCTTCCGAAACTATCAATGGGGCGCGGAAAAGCGGAACACGACGCTCTGGTTTGAGGACAACTTCGTCGGCACCGAGCTCAATGTCGGCGTCGATTACGCCAAGGTGGCGGACGCCTGCGGGCTGAAAGGTGTCCAGGTCAAGACACCCGACGAGGTCAAAAGCGCACTTGAAACGGCCATCAAGGAGCAGATGGAAGACAACGTCACCACGCTGATCGAGGTCGTACTCAATCAGGAACTCGGTGAGCCGTTCCGCCGTGATGCCATGACCAAGCCGGTCGAGGTGGCGGGAATCGACCCGAAGGACATGCGTCCGCAGCAGGGCGCGTAACGCGCTTGCGCATGGTGTGTTGCAACAATTCGGGTTGCGACGAAGGCGGCGTCATCGGCGTGGACGCGGATGCATGGCGCGTCGTTATGGGGGAATCCGGGGCGTATTCGCGCTGAATTGAAAGTGGTCAAACGTGTCGACTGAAGCAACGGTCCAATGTCCGAGTTTTCTCGTTGATGCGGCCTCGGGGCTGCCTCCTATGCGCACGGCCATCGTGAATGCCGGCACGCGTCTGGTGATGGAGAGCGTCCAGCTTGCAAGCGATGCGGGAATTCTCGAACCCGTTCTGTTCGGACGGCGGGACGACATCGAGGCCGCAGCGAGTTCTCTCAACTGGGATGTATCCGGTCTGGAGATCGTGGACGCGGACGACGAGAGCGTCGCGGCGACGGAAGCGGCAATTGCAGCCGGGTCGGGGGACGTCTCGGCGGTCATGAAGGGCCACGTCCACACGAACACCCTGATGCGGGCCGTGCTGAACAAGAAGGTCGGCCTGAGGACCGGCCGCCGGCTGGCGCACGTCTTCGCCATGTTTCTTCCCGCCCGGCAGCAGCCCTTGCTTATCAGCGATGCCGCGTTGAACGTGGCGCCTGACGAGGAGACGCATCAGGCGATCATCCTCAATTGCATCGACGTTGCCCGGTCGCTCGGCATTTCAAGACCGAAGGTCGCGTTGCTTTCGGCGACGGAGGAAGCGACCGACGCCGTTCCGTCGAGCATGCATGCGGCGCGGCTGAGCGAATGGGCCGCCGGCGAAATCGACGCCGCCGACGTTTTCGGTCCGCTGGCGTTCGACCTGGCGGTCTCGCCGGAGTCGGCGAGGATCAAGGGCATAACCAATCCCGTCGCCGGACACGCCGATGCCATTGTGGTTCCCGAGATTGCCGCCGGCAATGCCCTGTTCAAGGCCATGGTCCACTTCATGAACGCCTGCGCGGCGGGCATTGTCACGGGCGCCAGGGTTCCGGTGTTGCTGACGAGCCGGGCGGACCCGCCGGCGGCACGCATGGCGTCCGCGGCACTTGCCGCCGTGTATCAGCATCACATGGCAGAATCGGCGGCGGAAGAGACGACATCCCGGCCTGAACCGGCAAAGCCGGCATCCGAGCGCACGGGGACCTGATCGATGTGCGCCGAGAAGACAGGCCTCGACCAGCCTTTTGTCGATACGTCCGCGAAAGTCGCCGACGAGGTCAAGACGACGACCTGCTACATGTGCGCTTGCCGGTGCGGCATCAAGGTCTATCTGCGTGACGGCAAGGTCCGCTACATCGACGGTAATCTCGACCATCCGGTGAATGGCGGCGTGCTGTGCGGAAAAGGCTCGGCCGGCATCATGCAGCACTATTCTCCAGCCCGCTTGCGCACGCCGTTGCTGCGTGTCGGCGAACGCGGCAAGGGCGAGTTCAAGGAGATTTCCTGGGACGAGGCGATGAAAATCGCCACCGACTGGCTTGGCGAGGTGCGCGACAACGATCCGCGCAAGCTCGCCTTTTTCACCGGCCGCGACCAGTCGCAATCGCTTACCGGCTACTGGGCGATGCAGTTCGGAACGCCGAATTTTGCCGCGCATGGCGGCTTTTGCTCGGTGAATATGGCGGCTGCCGGTCTTTACACGTTCGGCGGCGCGTTCTGGGAGTTCGGCGACCCGGACTGGGAACACACCCGCTATTTTGTGATGTTCGGCGTTGCCGAGGACCACGCGTCCAATCCGATCAAGCGGGGCATCGGCAAACTCAAGGGCAAAGGCGGAAAGTTCGTCTCCGTCAATCCTGTCCGCACCGGTTACAGCGCGATCGCGGACGAGTGGGTGGGAATCAAGCCCGGCACCGACGGACTGTTCGTGGGCGCGCTCATCCATGAATTGATGAAGGCGCAGAAGATCGATCTGGACTATCTCGTTCGCTACACCAACGCGCCGTGGCTGGTGATCCAGGACAAGGGCGCGGCGGATGACGGACTGTTCGCCCGCGACAAGCAGGGCAATCCGCTCGCGTTCGACAAGAAGAAAAACAAGCTCGTCAACGCCATGTCGCCGGACATTGCTCCGGCTATGGTCGGCGAATTCGAGCTTCCGGGCGGGCGCAAGGCGGTCACCTCGCTGAGCCTGCTGGCGGACCGATTTCTGTCGGATGAGTATGCCCCGGAGGCCGTGGCCGTAAAGACCGGTATCTCGGCGGAGACGATAAGGCGTCTCGCGGCTGAAATGGCGCGTGCGGCCTTCGAGGAGGAGGTGGTCCTGGACGTTCCCTGGACCGATTGGGCCGGACGCAAGCACGACAAGATGATCGGCCGGCCCGTCAGCATGCACGCCATGCGCGGGATCTCGGCGCATTCCAACGGATTTCACACCTGCCGGCTGATCCACATCCTGCAGATCCTTCTCGGCAGCATCGATTGTCCTGGCGGCTTCCGGTACAAGGCGCCATATCCCAAACAGGCACCGCCCTGGCTGAAGCCGACCGGCAGAACGAAGGAAGTCGCTCCGCGCGAGCCGCTGGGCGGGCCGCATCTCGGTTTTCCGGAATCGCCCGAGGACCTGCTTCTCGATGACGATGGCCAGCCCATCCGCATAGACAAGGCGTTCACCTGGGACGCGCCGTTGGCCGCGCACGGACTGATGCACATGGTCATCACAAACGCCGCTCTCAGCGATCCATATCCGATCGACGTCCTGTTCATGTATATGGCGAATATGGGTTGGAACTCGGCGATGAATGTTCCGGACACGCTGAGGTATTTGACGGAGAAGGATCCGGAGACGGGCGAGTACAAGATCCCCAAATTCATCTACGCGGACTCGTACTTTTCCGAGACGGTTGCCTACGCCGATCTGATCCTGCCCGACACGACTTACCTCGAGCGGTGGGACTGCATCTCGCTGCTCGACCGGCCGATATCGGAAGCCGACGGCCCGGCGGACGCCATTCGCCAGCCGGTCGTGCAGCCCGACCGCGACGTCCGCTCGTTTCAGGAGGTGCTCATCGATCTCGGTGGGCGGCTTGGATTGCCCGAGTTCACCAACAAGGACGGCAGCCCGAAATATCCGGGCGGATATCCGGACTATATCGTCAATCACGAGCGCAAGCCGGGCCTCGGACCGCTCGCCGGCTGGCGCGGCAAAGACGGAAAAGAGATCGGCACCGGCAACACAAACCCGAAGCAATTGGAGAAGTACATCGAGAACGGCTGTTTCTGGTTCCATGAGCTCGAACCGGGCCTGAAGTACTTCAAGCATGCGAATGCGGACTATCTCGATTTCGCGGTCAAGATGGGGTTCCGCGTCGAGCCGCGGCCGACAATCTTTCAGCTTTATCTCGAGCCGATGCAGAAGTTCCGGCTTGCCGCGGACGGCCACGGGGAAATCGTGCCGCCGGCGGAACACCGCGAGCGCATCAAGGCGTACTTCGATCCGCTGCCGTTCTGGTATGAGCCTTTCGAGGACAGCATGACGGATCCAAAGGCGTTTCCGCTCCATGCCATCACCCAGCGCCCCATGCACATGTACCATTCCTGGGGGTCGCAGAATGCGTGGTTGCGGCAAATCACCGCCGCGAACAGGCTTTACATGCACCACGATCTCGGCCGAAAGCTGGATCTCGAGGACCATGACTGGGTCTGGGTGTCCAGCCACATCGGCCGCGTTCGCTGTCAGGTCAAGCTGATGGACGGCGTGAACCCCGACACGGTCTGGACATGGAATGCCATCGGCAAGCGGCAGGGGGCGTGGATGCTTGATGACGATGCGCCGGAATCCAATCAGGGGTTCCTGCTCAACCACCTCATCGCCGAGCTTCTGCCGGAGCGCGATGGCGGATACCGATATTCGAACTCCGATCCCGTGACCGGGCAGGCGGCGTGGTACGATCTCAAGGTCAGCATCGAGAAGGCGAGCGGTGCCGACATTCACGAGACGTCTCCGCTGTTTGAACCGGTCGAACGCCCCTTCGACGTCAAGATCCCCAAGGTGCTGCGTTTCGGCGCCGAGTTTCGTCGCAAGAGCCCGGCAGGGGACGGCTCCCGATGACATCGCTTCCTCGCAAAACGGACAAGAAACTGGGGCTGGTCATCGACCTCGACATTTGTGTCGGCTGTCAGGCCTGCGTGACGAGCTGCAAGGAGTGGAACACGGGCGGTTACTCCGCGCCGCTGACCGATGAGGATCCCTACGGGGCCGATCCGCACGGCGCCTGGCTCAATCGCGTTCACGGCTACGAGGTCGGCTCGGGGCCGGAGGGACGAACCGTCCATTTCCCGCGCTCCTGCCTGCATTGCGAGACGCCGGATTGCGTGACCGTCTGTCCGACCGGCGCCTCCTACAAGCGCGAGGAAGACGGCATCGTGCTCGTCAATCCGGACACCTGCATCGGGTGCAAACTCTGTTCGTGGGCCTGTCCCTACGGCGCGCGCGAGTATGACTATGACGACGGCGTCATGAAGAAGTGTACCTTGTGCGTCGACCGCATCTACAACGACAACCTCGAACCGCGAGACCGCATCCCGGCCTGCGTGCGGGCCTGCCCTACCGGGGCGCGCCATTTCGGCGACCTCGGCGATCCGGACAGTGACGTATCGCAGCTCGTGCGCGACCGTGGCGGCTATGACCTCCTCCCCGAAATGGGCTATCGCCCGGTGAACAAGTACCTGCCGCCGCGCGAAGCCCGGTCGGTTCCGGCCGAGGAGCCGCTCGAGGCACAGCCTTCGGGCAAATCGGGCAAGTCGTCCGCCGCGGATCGTTTCTTCGCCTGGGCTGATCAGGTCCTGTCGCGGTAACGGAGGGAACACGTCATGCATCCCGCCTATTCCGTCATCTTGTTTACGACGGCGTCCGGCGCGGGATACGGGCTGCTCTCTCTGTTGTCGCTTGCCGGGTTGTTGAACCTCGTGCCGCTGAACCCGTGGCTTGGATTTGTCGGCTTTCTTGTCTCGTTTGCGCTGATCACCGGGGGGCTGCTCGCGTCCACGTTTCACCTCGGCCACCCGGAGCGCGCATTGGGCGCGTTTTCGCAATGGCGGACCTCCTGGCTGTCGCGCGAGGGCGTGATGGCCGTCGCAACCTACGTTCCGACCGGACTGTTCGCGCTCGGCTGGTTCCTTGAATGGACCGGTCACTGGATATGGGCTTTGCTGGGTTGGCTGGGGATCGGCTGCTCGATCGTGACCGTTTATTGTACCGGCATGATCTACGCATCGCTCAAGACCGTGCGCCAATGGCACATGCCGCAGGTGGCGCCGTTATACGTTCTGATTGCTGCGGCAACGGGAGCGGTGCTGCTCAACCTGCTCCTGGTTGTGTTCGGGTATGCGAACGGCTGGTCATTCTGGATGGCGATCATCCTGCTCGCGGTCGCGATGCTCACCAAACTCGCCTACTGGTTTGCGGCGGATGCCGAGACCAGGACCCACACCGCCGGGCGTGCGACGGGGCTCGGCCGCTTCGGCGACGTGAGGGCCTTCGAAGCGGCGCACAGCACGCCGAATTTCGTCATGCGGGAGATGGGATATCGCGTCGGCCGCAAGCATGCGCGCACCCTGCGCGGGCTTTCCATGGTTTTCGGGTTTGCCATTCCCATCGCGGCGACGGCGATGCCGTTGCTCACATCGGGCCTGGCGAGCGGTCTTTGGGTGATGATTGCGGCAATCAGCGCCGCTGCCGGTATACTGATTGAGCGGTGGCTTTTTTTCGCGGAAGCGCAGCACGTGGTGACGCTCTTCTACGGTGAACAGGAGGCATAGTCGGGGGGCACAAAGATCAGACGGCAGGGGAGACAACAATGCATCCGGCAGTTCAGGCCAGGCTAGACAGAACACTGGGACACGCAGCCCAGCGCCGCCGAACGCCAGTCGTTCGCGGTTTCGGGACGTTTCTCTGGGAGAAACGGTGGTTCTTTATCGCCCTGGCCATAGGCGCTGCGCTCATGACCCTGCCGCCGCCCGAAGGCTTGGACAAGCGCGGTCTGATCCTGCTGTCCATGTCGATTGTCGCAATCATCCTTTTCGTGACCGAGCCGGTCCCGCTTCCGACCGTGGCGTTGATGATCATTCTCGGTCAGGTCGTCCTGCTCGGTATCGACTCGACATCCGTCGCCAAGAGTCTGATGAGCGATTCCGTCCTGTTTATCATGGGGTCGCTGATGCTTGCGGTTGCTGTGGTGAAACAGAAACTGGACAAACGGATCGCCTATCAGATCGTGCGCATGACGGGCACGCGGACATCGAGCGTGTGCATCGGTATCTCACTGGTGTCCGGGATACTGGCGTCTTTCATCGGCGAGCACACGGTTGCGGCGATGATGCTGCCGGTCGCGATCACGCTCGTCACGCTGACCTCCGACGATGCGAGAAAGGTCCGCGGACTCGCGGCGGTGCTTTTGTTCTCAATCTGCTACGGCTGTTCGGTCGCCGGTATCGGCACCCCGTCGGGCGGCGCGCGCAACGCCATCATGATCGGCTACTGGAAAGAGTTCTTCTATGACCCGACCAGTCCCGAAACGGCGCGGTACCTGGTCGATTACGTCACATGGATGCTCTACTGCTATCCGGTATTCCTCATCCAGCTCCCTTTCGTCACGCTTATTCTTCTCTACACGTTCAAACCGGAATACTCGAACATCTCCCGCGCGGTCGTGAAGCTGCGTGAGCAAATCCGCTCCGAAGGACCGATGAAGGCGGCGGACTGGGTATCGGTCCTGGCCTTCGCCCTCGTTCTGTGCGGCTGGCTGAACTTCTCCGACACGCTTGGCCTCGGTACCGTCGCCATATTCGGCGCCGTTGTTTTCCTCGTGATCGGTCTGGTTCAGTGGGAGGACGTGAACTCCGGCGTCAACTGGGGTGTGGTGTTGCTCTACGCGGCCGCCATTTCCCTCGGCGTGCAGATGAAGGACAGCGGCGCCGCGCTGTGGGTCGCGAACAGTTTCCTCAGTCTCCTGACTCCGCTCGGGGTGGATGGCGGCTTGCCCTTGTGGACGGCGGTCTCCGTGCTGACGACCGGTGTGACGAACACCATGTCGAATGGCGCCGCCGTCGCCGTTCTCGGCCCGATCACGCTCAAGATGGCAACCGCAGCCGGTGAGAGCCCGTTGCTGATCGGGTTCATCACGGCGATCTCGTCCGCCTTTGCGTACCTCACGGTGATCGGGACGCCGGCATGCACGATCGTCTACGCATCCGGTTATCTCAAGACGACCGATTTTCTTTTGGTCGGATACAGGATGGTGGTGGTATCGACCATCCTGCTGATCTTGTCGGCAGCGTTCTACTGGCCTTTGGTGGGGCTCTAGACATGGCACGCACAGCAGCGAAAAACAGACCCGCGGCGAAGGCGAAAACACCACAAAAGCCGCAAAAACCGAAGCCCAAGAGCCGGGCGCGCAAGCCCAAGGAACCGCCGCGCTTCAGCATTCTGGTGTGCATCGATGAATCGGAAGAATCCCTCGAGGCGCTGAAATATGCGGTGCGCATCGGCTCGGGCACCGATGCCGACCTGACGCTTCTCTATGTCCGCCCGATCGATCAGGGATTGAGAACGGGCGGCCTGCAGATTTCTGTCGTGAGGGAAAACCTTCTCGACTGGGGCCTGGAGTTGCCCGGCATGGCCGCGCTGAAACGCGGCCGCGAGCTCCTGGTCGAACTCGGCTGGCTGGACAAGGATTGGGAGACCGAATTCGCGCATGTCGACGTGACCGGCGATCCGCTGGGCGACAATGCGATCGTTTACTCCTGTCCGACGGGGCGCTCGATCGTCCTCCGGCTTTTGGTTGCGCCTTCCGTCGCATACGGGATTCTCGATGAGGCACAGCTCGGTGAATTCGATCTGGTGATGATCGCCAGGAACGACTCCGACGACGAGTCCGGTCCCGGGCATATTACGCCGGCCATCACCGACCGTGTTGCCCGCGAGCATGTCGGCTCGGTGCTTGTGACGCGGGCGCTCGAGGAAAGCCACGGCCACCTCGTCTGTGTCAGTGAGCATAGAGGATCGATCCTCTCCGCACGCAAGGATGCGGAAATTGCCGCCCGCTGCGCCTGTCCCGTTTACCTGTTGTCGGTTGCCAAGAACGAAAGCGGCCTGAAGGCGGCGAAACGGGCCGTGGCATCCGCCAAGCGGGAAATAGAGAAGGTCGGGGTACGCGTTTCGGGCGAGACCGTGCGCGTCGGCGATCCCGTTTCCATCATTGTTGAGGAGGGAAAGAAGTACTCGGTGATCGTCGTATCCCGGTTCCAGAGGCGCTCGGGCTGGCGCCAGATTTTCTCAAACAGCATCGCGTTCAAGGTCCTGGACCGTGCCGAAAACTCGGTCATGGTGGCCCGGTGAAGCCGCCGTTCCAACGCGAAGCCTCCGGTTAGCAGCCGCAGTCGAACCCACCACGCACAAAGGAGAACGACCATGTACAAGACCATACTCGTTCCGATCGATCTCGCTCATGTCGAGCAGGGAAAACCGATGATCGATGTGGCAAAGGCTCTGGCGGACAAGGGCGCCTCGATCGTTCTGCTGAATGTGGTTGAGGATGTACCGGCGCACGTCTCGGCGGACCTTCCCTCCGGTGCACACAAGAAGATTCTCGAGCATGCCAAGAGCGAGCTCGATACCATGGCCAGCCTTGCGGGCGGCGATGTCGATGCCGTGGTGCGTGACGGGCACCCGCCGTCCACCATTATTGCCGTTGCCGAGGAAAAGGGCGCCGATCTGATCATCGTCGCGTCGCATCGTCCCGACTGGCATGACTACCTCCTCGGATCAACCGCCGCGCGCGTTGTCAGGCATGCGCAGTGCTCGGTGCTCGTGGTGCGTTAGCGGCGTCGTTGGGCCGTTTCGGACAAGAAGGTCCCGGCAGCACGCACGGTCGCGCCCGTCTCGATCCGGACTTGCAGGTCAACCGGCGGTGCGTTTCGAGCGCATCCACTTGTCCAATTCCTTGCGTTCGTCGGAAGCGAACCGCAGACCAAGTTTGGTGCGCCGCCAAAGGACATCGTCAGCCGTTTGAACGAATTCCTTTTCCATGAGGTAGGCCACTTCGCGCTCGTAAAGATCAGCTCCGAAACAGGTGCCGAGGTCCTCATAGCACTCCGCGTCGTTCAGGATCGTGTGCGCGCGCAGACCGTAGGTGCCCATCAGACGGTCTGTGTGCGACCGAAACGCCCAGGGGAAGGTGTCATGCAGGATCGAGGCCTCCGTGTCGAAGCTGTCCACCGGAAACTCACCGCCAGGCAGGGCCGCGCCCGCCGTCCAGGCGCCTGCGTCCTTGCCGAGCTCGCTGCAGATCGTGTCGGTCGCCTCTTCGGCAAGCCGGCGATAGGTTGTCAGCTTGCCGCCGAACACGTTCAACAGACCGGCTTGACCGGCACCGCCCTCGCTCCGCAGCACGTAGTCGCGCGTGACCTCCTGCGCCTTTGAGGCCTCGTCATTGAAGAGGGGGCGCACGCCGGAAAAGCTCCATACGACGTCCTGTGGCGCGATTGTCTTTTGAAAATAATGGTTTACCGCGCCGCAGAGATAATCGATTTCATCCGGCGTGATGCTGACCTTGCCCGGGTCACCCCGATAGTCCTCGTCGGTCGTTCCGACCAGCATAAACTCGTTTTCGAACGGAATCGCGAAGACGATCCGCTCGTCGCTATTCTGGAAAATGTAACACTGCGTCCCGTCGTACAGGCGCGGGACGACGATGTGGCTGCCCTGTACCAGCCGCACGTTCGACGCGGTGTTGTGTCCAAGCGCTTCGCGCAGCACGTGGTCGACCCACGGGCCCGCCGCGTTGATGAGCAGTCGCGCCTGCTCGGTCCTGGTCTTGTTCGACGTCTTGTCCCGCAGGGTGAGCCGCCAGTGGTCGGACTCCCGCTGAGCCTTGGTCACCTTCGAACGCGTGCGGATATCGGCGCCGCGGTCCACCGCGTCCTGGGCGTTGAGAACGACGAGCCGCGCGTCATCCGCGCGGCAATCCGAATATTCGAAACCCGTTTTGAACTCCGGTTGAAGCGGCTCGCCGGCCGCGTTTTTCGTCAGATCAACGGCGCAAGACGCGGGCAGCTTGTCGCGTCCGCCGATATGGTCGTAAAGAAACAGGCCGAGGCGAAGCTGCCAGGCGGGGCGCATGCCCGTGTGGTGCGGCAGCACGAAACGGGCGGGGTGAATGATATGCGGTGCCATCGCCCACAACACTTCGCGTTCCTTGAGCGACTTGCGCACCAGCCGGAATGCGTAGTGCTCGAGATAGCGCAAACCGCCGTGGATCAGCTTCGTCGACCAGGACGAGGTCCCGCTTGCGAGATCATCCATTTCCGCCAGCAGAACGGACAGGCCGCGTCCCGCGGCGTCACGGGCAATTCCGCATCCGTTGATGCCACCACCGATGATTGCGATATCGTACATGGTGTTACCTGATATTATTTTTCCCGATTGCGACACAGGAAAATTGCATTGACCACACCAAAACCCCTGTCATCCAGTCCGGATGAGATCTGGCGCGGGGTCCGCGGCGTATTCTGCGACATTGACGATACCATCACGACCAACGGACGCGTCACCTCCGGCGTGTTCGACGCGATGGAACGTTTGCGTGCCGCGGGGCTGCTGTGCGTCCCGATCACCGGCCGTCCGGCGGGATGGTGTGACATGATTGCGCGGCAGTGGCCCGTCGACGCCGTCGTCGGCGAGAACGGCGCGTTCTACTTCCGGTACGACGAAGACGCGCGGCGCATGATCCGGACCTATGCGGACGATCACGAAAAGCGGGCTCGAAACGCCCGGAGACTTGAGGCGATCCGGGACGAGGTGCTGGCCGAGGTGCCCGGTGCGGCGGTTTCGGCCGATCAGGCTTTTCGCATCAATGATCTCGCTATCGATTTTTGCGAGGATGTCGCCCCGCTCGACAGAACGGACATCCGGCGCATCACCGAGGTCTTCGCCCGTCATGGCGCGACGGCGAAGGTGAGTTCGATCCATGTAAACGGCTGGTTTGGGGATTTCGACAAGCTGACGATGACCAAACGGCTGATGGCCGAGCAGTTCGCGACGGATCTGGACAGGGACGCGGCCGGCTTCACGTTCATCGGAGACTCGCCGAACGACGCGCCCATGTTCCGGTTCTTCACGAATGCGGTCGGCGTTGCGAACCTGCGGGAGCTGCTGGATCAATGTGATGCCGTGCCCGCATGGATAACCGGGCACGCCCGCGGAGCCGGATTCTCAGAGCTTGCCGAACGCATCCTCGCACTCAAATGATGGCGTGACGGACCTGGGCGGACACCCATTCGCTGACGATAACCGTCAGGATAATGACCAGCAGGATGAGCGAAACCTGCGTCCAGGCGAGGCTCATGATGGACGCGTTGAGCTGCAGTCCGATCCCGCCCGCGCCGACCAGCCCGAGCACTGTTGACTCGCGGATGTTGATGTCCCAGCGGAAGACGGAAATGCCGGCGAACGCCGGCAGAACCTGTGGCCATACTCCATAGCTGATGACCTGGGCGCGACTGGCGCCGGTGGCCGTCACCGCCTCCACCTGGTTTTCGTCGATCTCCTCGATCGCTTCATACAGGAGCTTGGCGCAGAAGCCGATGGATCTCAGGCCGATGGCGATGATGCCTGCGAAAACTCCGGGCCCGACGATCGTGACCAGCATCAATGCCCAGATCAGCGAATTGATCGACCGCGACGCGACGATGATGAACAGGGCCACGGGCCGCACGAACGCAGCACTCGGGGTGGTGTTGCGGGCGGCACAAAAGGCGACCGGCACGGCGAGAATGATGGCGAGGAGCGTGCCCAGCGTCGCGATGTTCAACGTATCCCAGAGCGGCCACCACAGGCGCGACATGTACTCCCAGTCCGGGGGCACCATACGGCTGCCGAGATCACCCGCCTGCTCGTGGGCGTCCCAGACGAACATCCAGACCGTCTTCTCGGAGATGAGCTGCCAGCAGATCACGAAAATCGCCACCAACACGAGCCATCCGAACCAGACGGCAAGCTGGGCAGTGGTCTCGCGGCGCTGCCACTGCTTCACGGAACTGTGCTCAACGACCGGCATCACTGCACCCATTTCCGGACAAAGCCCGAGGTGTACTCGACCATCATGACGATGCCGATGATGATGAGAAGGATCGCGGCGGCGGAGTCGAATTCGTAGCGGTCGAATGCGGTGTTCAGCGTTGCACCGATCCCGCCCCCGCCGACGATGCCGACGACCGCGGACTCACGGAAATTGATGTCCAGCCGGTAGAGACCCAGCCCGATCATGCGCGGCATGACCTGCGGCTGGACGCCGTAGTTGAGCCACTGGAACCATCCCGCACCGGTTGCGCGCACCGCCTCGGCCTGGGAGGGGTCCATGTCCTCGATGTCTTCCGCCAGCAGCTTTCCGTAAAAGCCGATGGTCGCGAAGGCGAGGGTCACAAACCCGGCAAACGGGCCGAAGCCGAACAGCTTGACGAAGAAGATGGCGAGGATGACCTCCTGGAAGCTGCGCGATACGGCGAGGATCCCGCGGCAGAAATAGTAGACGGGAGCAGGCGCGAGGTTGCGCGCCGCGCCCAGGCCGACGGGAATCGAGATGGCAATACCGACGACCGTCGAGGTGACGGTCATCCACAGGCTTTCGTAGATGCCGTCGACGATTTCATCCCATCGGCTGACGAAGTCGGGCGGGAAAAACGCAGCAATGAACTGCTGCCCGCGGGGCAGGCCGTCCCAGACGCGCGTCCAGTTCACGTCGGTCGTTCCGAACGCCACGGCGAGATAAAGGGCGGCGCCGAGCGCGAGGGTCCAGCGCAGCCACGCCCGTTTGATGAAGGGCGGCTTTTTCCAGCGCCGGGGCGTTATGGCGACGTCGCTCATCGATTTGACGCTCAGGTCAGGCCGGCCATGCGGTCACGGTCCAGTTCCGGGCCGTGGTGATCCTCGTCATGCTCGTCGACCTCCTCGCCCGGTTCCTGATCATCGTCCTCGACCTTGCCGATTGTCGCCTCCCAGTCCTCCTCGCCGTAAATGCTCGTGAGCACATCCGGCGTCAGACCGTCGGGCGGCCCGTCATAGACGATCTCGCCGAGCTGCAGGCCGACGATACGCTGCGCGAACATCTGCGCCAGCATAACGTCGTGAATGTTCACGATCGACGCGAGCCCGCGTTCCTCGCACAGCTCGACGATAAGCCGCATGATTTGCCGCGAGGTCTTGGGGTCGAGCGAAGCGGTCGGCTCGTCGACGAGAAGCAGCTCCGGGTTCTGGATGAGGGCGCGGCAGATGCCGACGCGCTGGCGTTGTCCACCGGACAGCTCGTCGGCGCGCTTGTCGACCATGTGATCGAGACCGACACGCTCCAGAAGTCGGAACGCCTCGTCGATATCCGATTGCGGATACTTGCGGAACCAACTGCGCCAGAAACTGACGTAACCGAGGCGGCCCGACAGCACGTTCTCCATCACCGACAGACGCTCGACCAGCGCATACTCCTGGAAGATCATGCCCATGCGCCGGCGCGCCCTGCGCAACTGTCCCTGATTGAGCGAGGTGAGTTCGGTCTCGTTCAGGTAGACTTGGCCCGAAGTGGGTTCGACCAGCCGGTTGACGCAGCGGATCAAGGTCGATTTGCCGGCGCCGGAAGGGCCAATGAGGGCCATCACCTGGCTGTCCGGCACTTCCAGGTCGATATCCTTCAATGCGAGATCGCCCGTCGGATATCGTTTGGTCAGGCCTGCAAGCTTGAGCATTGGGCCGCCCCCACCTTGCCCATTCGAAGTGATGGTACCGTCCGGCCCGCGAATAATGCGGGACCGGACGGTCTTTTCATCAGGTTACTTGCAAGCGTAGGACACGCCGTTCGCCTTGTCGATCTTGCGAATGATGTCCCAGTCCTTCTTGTAAACGATGGGAATGAACTTGCCTTCCTTCTTGAATTCCTTCTGAAGGTCGGAGCCCTCCCACGGGAAGGTAAAGAACGCTTCCTTGATCTTCTCGACGAGTTTCGGGTCGAGATTGTGCGCATGGCCGTAACCCGTTGTCGGGAACGTTTGCGACTTGTAGATGGACTTGATCTTGCTCGGGTCCACGACCTTCCGGTCGATCATGCGGTTCAGAACCGAGTTCGCGACTGCCGCGGCCTCATAGTCCTTGTTGGCGACGCCGAGGATCGAGTTGTCATGCTTGCCCGAGAAGGCCGGCTTGAAGTCCTTCTCGGCTTCGAGGCCGAAGTCAGCCTTCAGGATCGCCGACGGAGCCTTGAAGCCCGAGTTCGATGTGGGCGACGTAAAGGCGAGGCTCTTGCCCTTGATGTCGGACGGAGACTTGATCGCACTGTCGGCAGGCACGAGGATTTCCATCTCGTAGCCGAACGAGCCGTCCTTCGATGCCATCATCGCGAACGGCACGAACCCTGCGCAGTTGACCGCGACCGGGTTGCCACCGGTATTCACGCCGGCGATGTGCAGACGGCCCGAACGCATCGCCTCATATTGAGCGGCGTAGGACTGGACAGGAAAGAAGACGACCTTCTTGCCGGTGACCTCGGCCATGTGCTTGATGAATCCGTCCCAAACTTTCTGATACACCGCCGGGTCTTCGACGGGTGTATAAGAAAAGATGATGGTATCGGGATTGACGATCTTGCTCTTGTCGGCGGGCAGATCCGCGACGAGGTCACCATCCTTGTCGCAATAGGCCTTGTCCAGCGTGCCGCGCGGGCAATCCGCGGCGCTGGCGGGCTGGTTGATCAGCAGAACCGTGGCAAATGCTGCGCAAGCCGAAACCGCGAGACCGCGCAATACAGACTTTCGATACATGTTTTCCTCCAAAAATCCCCTGCACTGAACGGCGATATCCGTCTTTTGTGACATTTTCGTATCAGTGCTGTTGGTGTCCTCAGTTTAATCACGGGGTGCATACGGCTCCAACCATTCATACTTATGGGCATTGTCAGTGTGACTTGTCGGATAAGTGATCGCACAAAGGACGAATCCGCGTGGCTAAATGCCGCGGCCGGACGAATGAAGTTTATGACAGTGCCAATCAAGAAACAGAATTGACTCGGATTTGGTGGCAAAGGCTCTAGGATCGCCGGTGCACTGAGGGGGAGGGACCTGTGAACGAGCAGTTTCGATACAGCAGCGATCCGGTGGACCTGCAAGCACTGTTTCCCGGCAGCCGCGAACATACGTATCTCAGCACCTGCACGCGTGGGCTTCTTCCGGTGCCCGCGCGAGAGGCGCTCGATGACCACCTGGATGGCCTGCAGGACGGAACAACCGACAAGAACGCGCTGTTTTCATGCATTGAACGCACCCGTGCATCCTTCGGACGCCTGATCAAATGTGAGGCGGACGAAGTGGCGTTCACGAAGAACGTCTCGGAAGGCCTGAACATCATTGCCGCCGCAATGGACTGGCAGCCCGGCGACAATGTTGTCGTTTGCCTTGATGTGGAACACCCGAACAACGTCTATCCATGGCTCAACCTTCGCGAGCGGATGGGCGTGGACGTGCGGTCGGTTCCCCAACGCGAAGGACATGTCGATGTGCACGGACTGATCGACGCGATGGATGGGCGCACACGGCTCGTCACCCTCCCGACGGTGAGTTTTTCCCCGGGCTTTCGGACCGACGTTGCGACCGTCGGAGATGTCTGCCGCGAGCGAGACGTGTTTCTCCTGGCGGACGCGGTTCAGTCGGCGGGCATTCTCGATACGGATGTCGGCGCCCTGAAGGTCGACGGGCTTGCGGTCTCGACGCAAAAAGGGCTCTGCGGTCTCTATGGCATGGGCTTTCTGTACTGCCGCCGCGCGTGGGCGGAACGCATGACACCGGCTTATCTCGCGCGTTTCGGCGTCGACCTGGGCGACGCGCATGAGGCCGCCTTCGGTTCCGACAATTATTCTCTCATGCCGGCGGCCCGCCGTTTCGATGTCGGCAACTACAATTATCCGGGAGCCGTCGTGGCGGATCAGAGCCTGGCGATCCTGAACGGCATCGGCACGCAGGTAATCGAGGCGCACGTGCTTGGTCTCGCGAAACGCCTGATCGATGGGGTGCTCGAACTTGGCCTTCCGGTGCCCGGCGGAGAAGCGGGTGCACACACCAGCAGCATCATCAGCATCGGCAAAGTCGGCGCGGGTGGGCATGACACGTCGGATGATCCGATGGTCACGTCGCTTTCCGCCTGTCTGAGCGAGCATGACGTGGTCCACACCATTCGCCGCGGCATGGTTCGCCTCGCATTGCATATCTACAACACGGAAGATGATATCGACCGTGTGCTCGATGTTGCAAAGGCGTGGACGGCAAAGCACTCACCGACCTGATGGAGTAACCGACAAGACACTGGTCGGGCGTCCATTATTCTTGCAGGTTGTATCTTTGCGCCTTAGCGTTACGCACCATGCCGCTGAAGCTTTCCTCCCTTTCCAGCCGTTGGGTATACGGCATCGGAATCACCATTTTTCTCGTCTATTCGGCGTGGATCCTCGGACCCTATTTGCAGTCCGTCTTCGTGCGCGATGCATCGGTGACGTCATGGGCGCGCGTGACGACCGCACCGATTGCCGGAAAGATCGTTTCCGAGATTCCCTCGGTGAACTCGGAGATCGGCGCGGACGGGCACCTGGCGACAATCGAGAACGATCAGCTCTTCGCGGAGAAGGCGCGGGTTGCACGCGCCAAGGACAAGATCGAGCTGACGCGCACCCGTGCGGAGGACATCGAGTCGTTCATCGGCAATCTGAAACAACTGGAAGCGCGGCAGGCGTCGCAAAGAGAAAGGTATGCCGAGATCTTTCGCGCCGAACTGGACAGCACGCTCGAAGGACTGGAACGCGAACTCGCCGTTACCGCCGAGCGCGTCTCGATCCTTGAGCGCATGATCGCGCGCCAGCGCGCCCAGTCCACGAGTGATGAAGCAGCACTAGGCGCATTGGACGAACTGCAACTGCGCCTTGCCGGCGCGCAGATGAGTCGGACCGACCTGGAGGCGAAGCAGGCATTTGCCCGCGTGCGGCGAAACGCGGCCAACGACGGCATATTCATCGAAGATGACGGTTCCGACCCGGCCTGGGCGCAGGTCAATGATACCGGTCTGCAGGTTCAGCGCTATCGCGCCCAGAATCAGCTCCACGAGATGAAAGTCGAACTCCAGGAGGCGATGGCAGCGCATGAGAGTGCTGAGGCCGATCTGGCACGCCTCTCCCGTGCGGTCGTCTCCGTTCCGGCAGGAGCGGTGTTGCTGAGCATCGACGTTCCACCCGGCGCCCGGGTCGCCGCCGGTGATGTGATTGCCAGGTGGGTGGACTGCTCGATCGTTCTGGTCGACGTGCCGGTGAGCGATGCCGAACTGCCGCTCATCAAGCAGGGTATGAAGGCAACCGTCATTCTCGAGGGTGAACCGCAGACGCGCGAGGCGGAAGTTCTTTTGACGCGCGGGTCGACCGCGACGCTCGATGAGCACAATCTGGCAGCCCTGTCGAAGGGGAGGCATGAGGGTGTCGCCCAGGTCATAGTACGGCTCGATTCATCGAAGCTGGGCGACGGCGTCTGTCCCGTGGGGCGTGCCGCCTATGTCGAGTTTCCCGACGTCGGACTCCTCGACGTCATCCGGGCAAGGCTGCGCCTGTGAAGCTGCTCGGGCAAGAAGCGCGTGAGCCGACCGCCGAGGAGCGGGCAAAGGAACTCTCAATTATTTACACAACCGTTGCCGACATGGGCATCGTTTGTCTGCAGATCGTTTTTGCCATCATCACCGGATCTCTTACCCTTCTGAGCGAGGCAGTGCGTTCGGTCCTCATGACCGCGGTGGAGATTTACTCGCTGTGGCTGCTGGGTGCGGTGCATCGCGACCGCCTGCGGCACTTCAAGTTCGGCATCGGCAAGGTTGAGCAGTTCGTCTGGCTTATGATCGGGCTCGGTTTGACAGCGAGCGGTTTGTGGGTCGCCAGCAAGGTCGTGGAATCGGTGTTCTCGACCGAATTGGCGCCAACGCCTCTGGGACTGGCATTCGCCGCCATCGTCAATGCGATCAACTTGCTGGTTAATGCGCTCTCGTTTTACGCGATGTTCTCCGCCTCCCGGGAAGATGATTCCGATATCTTCCGGGCGCAGCTCAAAGCGCGGGGCGTGAAACTCGGAAACTCCCTGTTGCTCCAGGTCACCCTCACCATCGGCGCGCTGGCATCGGACCCGGTGATTGCCCTTGTTCTCGATGCGGTCGGCGCGGCGTTCGTCTCGGCATTCATGGTGCTCTCCGGCGTCTCCATGATTGTCCGCAGCCTGCCGGACCTGCTTGACGCACCGATCGGAGAATCACTGGAAAACCAATTGACCGAAGCCCTCGCCGGCACCTCGCACGCAACAGAGGACCTGGTGGACATCCGTACGCGGCGCTCCGGCCAATACCCCCATGTCGAAATCACGCTTTCGCCGACGCGGCACAGGTCCGTCGGGCGACTTCGCAAGCGAATCCAGGAAGTCCGGAAAGCCCTTCACGACGCAGGACACAGCATCGACCTGTCGATCGTCGTTTCTGACACGGACACGCAATCTAAACAGTGAGTTGTGTTCGGCTCTAACGGCGCCGCACGATCAGATGCGGGTACTCGGTGTCGATCCGTATTGCTCCGGCATGCATGTGGGGGTCGAAAAAGGCCAGCGCCTGTTCCTTTGGTATTCTGTCGAGATAGGTGCCGAACAGAAAGTGAAGCACGCGGTAGCGGTTTTCGGCGGTGTCGGGGAACTCGATCCTGTAGGCGACGATCTCACGGTCGAATGGAATATTGTGCTGGCGAAAGAGCTGCTCGACATCGTCTGACAGAAGAAACGGAAACGCCTCGCCCGACAGCTTGCAGGACTCCAGCCAGATCTTTGCGAGCGCGCTCCTGGTGTCCTGCAGGGCGACCAGAAGCATACCGTCCGGCGCGACACGGTCCGCCAGATCGAGAACTTCCGGAGCGGTCAGGTAGTAGATGCTGTGATTTGCCAGGATCAGATCGAAGCTGGTCGCCTTTAGAGATTCAAGATATGGCGCCGATTCCGACAACAACTTCGCGTAGGGCAACAGCGCCTGCTCCGCTCTTTGCCGATGCTCTTCCACCGGTTCAACAAGGAACAGGTCCAGATTGTCGGGCGGCGGCTCAAGCGCACCCAGCAACTGCGCGGTGAAGTCACCGGTGCCGCAGCCGAAATCGAGAAATCGCGGCGGCTCGGCCCGGCCGGACAACCATTGAAGATGCGGAACCATGGCCTTGATCTGCGCGTCCGTCTCCGTCGAATGCGCGAGGAAGAACTCGAAGTCGTCCCGGACGTCGGCATAGTCGACCTTCGGATCTTCACTGTCGGCGTTCATGGGTGCCTTCCATCCAGTCGGCGCATATGGCTGCAACGTCTTCCCATCCCGGCTCCATGAAAAGATAGTGCGCATGGCCCTTGGCGAGATAAAACGTGCCGCGGTCGCCGTATTTGTCGGCGATCTCGCGGCCGACGGCGTGGCGCACGGCCCGGTCTTCTTCGCCCGAGACGACGAGAACCGGGCAGGTGACCTTGTCGAAATCGACCGCGATTGCGCGATGGTCGTCAAACATCCAGAAGAACATCTCGAACATGACGCGGCCGGATTCCGGGCCCAGGCGCTCGAACACGTCGTGCTGTGTTTTCTCGTCCAGCTTGTTGAATGCAAACGGTGCAATGAGGTCGAAGGTAATGCGCATCGGTTGCTTCCAGAATGGACCCATCTCCATGAACGAGCGGGCAACCGCGCGTTCGTCGTCCGTTTCCGGAAGCATGCCCCAGGCGGCATTCGGGTTGATGAGCACGAGGCCGCGGGCGAGCCCCTTTGCCGCGACCTGCTGGGCCACCAGACCGCCAACGGCATGCCCGAGCAGGATCGGAGGCGTGTCGAGCGTCTCCACGAAATTCGCGATGTCGGACGTATAGTCGGCGATGCTGGTGTCCGCGAAAGCGGGATCAGGCTCGGCCTTCGGGTCGCCGCCGTGAAAGCGCAGCGCCGGCGCATGGCAGGTCCAGCCCCGCGCCTCGAGGAAGCCCTTGTACGTATCCAGGCACCAGGGACCTGCGAATGCGCCATGAATGAGTACGACGTGGTTTGTCATATGCCCCACCACATATCTTTTGAGTTTGCATGGTAACTATCGACAGTATGCAACCTTTCCTCGAAATTGAAAAAAGCCGGTCTGCCTTGCAGAGGGTGTTTGCCCACGATGGATGATGAGAAAAGAAAATGAGACAATCGGACTCGCCGTGTCCATGGCGCTTGTTGCGGCCTTTGCCGACGGCGCGTTGAGGACAGCAGTATTCACTCAGGTTCCAGCCAACGGACACTTTCAGAAATGCTCAATCTCAATCGACTGACCATCGCCAGCTCTGTCTTCGTTGCTTTGGGCCTGCTGGCCGCTCTTTATGCGGCATTCGCAGGTGTCGGATCGCAAATGCCAATCGAAGCCAGGGTTTTCGTGATCATCTGGCTGACATTGTCCCTTGTTGCGTCCGTTCTCGTTGCGTCTCGTGTCAGGGTTCTCGGCTTTCTGCTCGGGCTCTTCACGCTCCTCGTGGGCTGGAGGATTGCCGGCATTTATCAGGCTGACGTAATCACATATACGCTGTTGCTGGCCTTCGCGGTGTATGTTGTGGAGTTCTTCGGCACGGCGCGGCAAAGTCTCGCTGGTGCCGCGACTGCGCCGGCGGGCCTTGCAAGTATGAGCCTTGCGGACTGGCACCTCACATTCATTCGCCTCTATATCGGCCTCGACTTCGTCCCGCATTTCACCGAGAAACTGTTCGCCGGAGCCGGTCCACACATGGATGACGTGAAAGCGTTCGAGCAACTCGGCACACCGGCACCCGATTTTCTGGTCTGGCTGGCAGGACTGTGCGAATTGGGTGCCGCGATCGGTATTGGCCTTGGTCTGCTGACAAGGCTGGCCAGTCTCGGCTCCGCACTTTACCTCCTGATTGCAACGCTGATGGGGAGCCATTTCACAATGGGTTTCATCTGGGCGAGCCCCGGCGGCGGGTGGGAGTATCCGGTGCTCTGGATCGTCCTGATCCTGTCGTTTTGCTATAGCGGTGCCGGCGCGTTCTCCATCGACGGCGTCTTGCGGCGTCATTTCTCGCTGCCGGGGTGGGTTGAGGCGTTGATGGGCGGTCGAGGCGACCGCGCGGACGCGGCACTCAAGAGAGTTTAGTTGCCGAGGAGACGTCCATGACCGTCGATCGAAGAACGCTTCTGAAGACAGGCGCCGGAGCGGCCACCCTCGCAGTTCTGCCTGATACGCTCACCGGGTCGCTTGCGTCGGCGGCCGGAACCGCCGAGGGGCTGACCAAGCATCTTGCGGGGATGGGCTATCAGGGCTTTCCTCAAGCAAGTCTCATTACGCCGCATCGATTTAACGGTGGTGTGGCCTTCGACTATGTCCACGATTATCACGCGGATTCGCCGAACGGCGAGCCCGAAAAATGGTTCGTCCTGCAGGATTGTTCCCGTGTCGAGGACATAACCAAAAAGCATGAACCGGGCGTGTTGGCCTATTTCCATGTTCTTGCCTTCAGAAACAACGCCCCGGCATATCCCGGACAGGTGCTGGATCAATCGCTGGAGTTCCTTGTACGGAAGGCCGGTTTCAAACCCGACAGATTGTTGCTGGTGTCGACGGAGAAATTCCGACCGTTCCTCAAACAACTTGAGCCATTTGGGATTGGCGAAGCGCAGGTTGTTTTTCGCAAGCTGAGTGAGGCGCGAAAAGCCGGTGACGGGTCGGGGTTTTTCAGTCCGAAGGGTTACCCGGAAACGCCGCAGATTCTGACGGCTTCATTTCACTATATCCCGGACGATATGCCGATCCCGGAGCGCTCCAGCTATCCGCCCGCCGGGTTCTTCGAGATCGGCGAGTATGCGTTCAAGGACGAGCAAGCACCGGCCAGCAAGGCGGAGGTGGCTCTGTTCGGTATCGAACGGCTGACGATGGCGCAGGGCAAGCCCGCAGGAGATTTTGAATCGAGCCGTAAACGACTCCTGGCAAGACTTGAGGAAGAAGCTAAGCGCCTGGGCGTCGATCTGCCGAAGGCGCATGACCACTTTTCTGCGCTATGATTGAGCCGGCCGGCCGCCTTGCAACGCTTTGTGATCGGCGCGAGACGGCCTGAACCCAGAGTGTGAAGTGGGAGGCTCGACTCATGTCCATCGACAGACGTGCATTCATGAAAACCAGTGCGGGCGTGGCGGCCGCTGCAGCGTTGGCGGATGTCTTCAAAGCCATGCCGGCGCTGGCTGCTGACGATGCAACGGGACTCGCACGACATTTCGCCGATCTCGGCTACAAGATGATCGAGCCCGTCGACCTTATCCGGCCGCACGGATTCAATGGCGGCCTGCTTTATACGGGGCTGAATGAATACCATATGGATGACCCGGGCAACGAACCGGAAAAATGGTTCGTGATGCAGGGATGCGGGCGGCTTGAGGATCTGGACCGGGGACACGAACCGGGCGTGTTGGCCTACTTCCACATTCTCTCGTTCCGGAACAACGCGCCTGCCTATCCCGGAGAGATATTCGATCAGGCGCTTGGTTTTCTTGTTCGCGACGCCGGCTTCAAGCCCGAGCGCCTGGCTTTCGTTTCAACTGAGAAATTCAAGCCCTACGTCAAGTTGCTCGAACCTCATGGAATAACCGAAAGCCAGGTGATCTATCGGTCAATCGACGAAGCCCGAAAGGCCGGTGACGGCTCCGGTTTCTTCAGCCCCAAGGGACATCCCGCCGCGCCGGGCAACCACTGCGCATCGTTTCATTACGCGCCGGAGGGGACGCCATTGCCGGAGACGTTGAACTATCCCCCGGCGGGATACTACGAGATCGGCGAGTTTCTCTTTGAAAGCGAAAAGGTGCCGACGAGCAAACTGGAGGTCGCTTCGTTCGGGGTCGAACGTCTCGCCATGGCGCGGGGAAAACCCGCCGGTGACTTCGACAGCAGCCGTAAGCACCTGATTTCAAAGCTCGAGGAAGAGTCCAAACGGCGCGGCATCGACCTGCCGCACGCGCATGGAAAGCTGTCCGCGCGCCAGGGCCGGACGCCAATACAGGTCAAAACCAAGATCAGGTTGACGAGCGGAAGATCCACCAGTTCCAGCCGCCGTCATTCGGGCAGTCGCCGAACCCGCATTCCATGAAGACCAGTATGGCCTGCGAGGCAATGACGATCGTCAGAAGCCCGACACCAAGTGAGGCGAGGCGGGACAGCCAGGCCGGTTCGCGGGCAGGCCAGGTCGAAGGGTCCCGGATGAGCTGAACGAAGCCAATCACCAGGAACACGACCATGAAAATGATGACGCTCCAGATATAGAGGTTCAGGCCGAAGACCTCCTGGCCGAAAGGCGGATTGGAGGTGGCTTCGAGCGTCGGCTGCCCGGTCTTCTTGTCAAAGAAAGGGTTCATGTGCAGCAGCGATTGCCGGATCGCCACGGCCATGCCGAACACGGCAGAAAGCAGGCACACCGCGTAGTGGCGGGCATCCGGGCCGATCATCAGATTCATGGCGGCGCCGACTGCGACCCCGATCATGGCGACGCGCTGCAGCAGGCAGAGTGTGCAGGGCAGCTCACGATAGGAGAACTGGTAGACATATGATCCGAGGATCACGCCGATGATCCCCAGCATGCCGAAGAGATTGAGGACGCGCTCGAGCTCTGGCGACAGGATGCCTTCTCTCATAGCTGGACCCCCAGGTTGGTGGAGAAATCAACGTCCTGCACGAAAATGGCAATGCCGATGATCAGGGCCGCCATGACCGGCAGCCACACCCACTGGGCCTTGTTCCACCACAGGAATATGCAGCTCAACGTCAGCAGTAGCATCGCTGCGGTCATCATCTCGGTCGGTCCTCCGTTTGCGCGGCAACTGTCAAATGGATTCAACGTCTTGTGACGAATCTGATCGAAAACCGGCGGCATCATCACGTGAACAACCGTCCAAGTCCAGCCTGCAAACGGCTACGTGCTCCGCGGAATTCCAGGTGCGGGCGCGCGTCTGAAGGTTCGAATTGTCGAGGCGCTGCGCATGCACGACCGTGACGGTTTTCAGCGTGACGATGCACCGGATCGGTTGTGGTTACGGTGCATCCCTGCGCGACAAAAATGGCCGAAAAACGAAGGTTCCAAAACAAATAGCCGCAGGGTCACTTCTTTAATTCGCACGAAAAACCGCTTATACCGATTCATCTCATGTCGCGCTGACGGGTGAAAACACTGGGCACAAGATCGGCATATGGGCGCGCAATTCTGCCTCTGGCGCTGGTGCTGCTCGCCGCCGGTTGCGGGGTGAGAGACTCCGCAATTCTCGACCCGGCCGGGCCGATTGCCAGCGATCAGCGCGACCTCATCGTGCGAACGTCCGCGATCATGCTGATCGTCGTCGTGCCCGTCATCGTCATGACGTTGTGGTTCGCATGGCGGTTTCGCGCTTCGAACGATGACGCGACATATATGCCCGAGTGGTCCTATTCGGCCAAACTGGATGCCGTGATCTGGGCGATCCCGATGATGATCGTCGCTGGCGTGGGCTACCACGCCTGGGTGTTCACCCACTCGCTGGATCCCTACAAGCCGATTCCTTCAACCGAGAAGACCCTCGAAGTACGGGCCATCGCGCAGGACTGGAAGTGGGTGTTTCTGTATCCGGAGCAGAACATCGCCGTTGTCAACGAGCTCGTCTTCCCGGCCGGGGCGCCGCTCAGGGTCAAAATCACGTCCGATACCGTCATGAACTCGTTTTTCATCCCGGGCCTCGGCGGTCAGATCTATGCCATGGCGGGCATGCGCACGGAGCTCAACCTGCTGGCCTATGAGCCCGGCAAGTTTCGGGGTGGGAACGTTCAATATAGCGGCGCCGGCTTCTCCGATCAGCGCTTCGAGGCACGCTCCGTCAAGCGCGAGGATTTCGACGCCTGGGTGGAAAAGGTCCGCACGTCATCCGAAACGCTCGACCTCATCACCTACGAAAAGCTGGCAAAGCCGAGCGAGGCGCACCCGGTGACCTACTACGCGTCCTACGCGACGGGCCTCTTCGCGGCGACGATCTCGAAATACAATCCCTATGGAATGCTCGCGGCAAATTCGGTGTGCCGGGTGGCGGATTTAGACAGGTCGTATGCTCGGTAAGCTCACAATCGACGCCCTGCCGTTCTATAGCTGGGTCGCCATGGGCGGCGCGGCCGTCACCGTGCTCGGCGCCCTCGCCGTCATGGCCGTGATTACCTGGTTCCGCCTGTGGGGCTATCTGTGGCGCGAATGGCTCACCAGCGTCGACCACAAGCGCATCGGCATTATGTACATCGTTCTCGCGCTCGTCATGCTGCTGCGCGGCTTCGTCGATGCCATCATGATGCGGGCCCAGCAGGCGGTCGCGCTCAATTCGGAAGGCTATCTTCCGGCCGATCACTTCGATCAGATCTTCAGCTCTCACGGCACCATCATGATCTTTTTCGTGGCGATGCCGTTCATGTCGGGTCTGATGAATCTCGTTGTTCCGCTTCAGATCGGCGCCCGCGACGTGTCGTTTCCCTACATGAACTCCCTGAGCCTCTGGCTCAACGCCGCCGGTGCCGCACTCGTCATGGTGTCGCTGGTGATCGGCAAGTTTTCCACGGCCGGGTGGACCGCATACCCGCCATATTCCGGCATCGAGTACAGCCCCGATGTCGGTGTCGATTACTGGTCTTTCGCCGTGCTCATCAGCGGCGTCGGCTCGACCATGACCGGGATCAACTTCGTCGCCACGATCTTCAAGAAGCGTGCGCCCGGCATGACATTGATGTGCATGCCGCTGTTCACCTGGACGGTGCTGACGGCAAGCGTACTGGTCGTGTTCTCGTTTCCGGCCCTGACCGTATCGGCGGCGCTGCTCGAGTTGGACCGTATGGTCGGCATGCATTTCTTCACCAACGAAGACGGCGGCAACATGATGATGTTCGCCAACCTGTTCTGGATCTGGGGGCACCCGGAGGTGTACATCCTGATCCTTCCGGCGTTCGGCGTTTTTTCCCACGTCGTCACGACCTTCTCCGGCAAGAGGCTGTTCGGATACACGTCGCTGGTCTACGCCACCACGGCCATCGGTTGTCTCTCCTTTATGGTGTGGCTGCACCATTTCTTCACGATGGGCTCGAGCGCGAACGTCAACGCGTTCTTCGGCATCATGACCATGATCATTGCCGTGCCGACCGGGGTGAAGGTGTTCGACTGGCTGTTCACGATGTATCGCGGACGCATCCAGTTTCATTCGCCGATGCTTTGGACCCTGGGCTTCATGGCGACCTTCGTGATCGGCGGCATGTCAGGTGTCCTGCTGGCGCTGCCGCCGGTGGATTACCTGATGCACAACACCACGTTCCTGGTCGCGCATTTCCACAACATGATCATCCCCGGGGTCCTGTTCGGCTACCTCGCCGGATACCAGTTCTGGTTCCCCAAGGCGTTCGGATTCCGCCTGAACGAGAAATGGGGCAAACGATCGTTCTGGTGCTGGATCATCGGTTTCTATCTGGCCTTCATGCCGCTCTACGTGCTCGGCCTGCTGGGCATGCCGCGGCGGATGGAGCACTACGACATTCCGGAGTGGCAGCCGCACCTGATCATCGCTGCGATTGGGGCCTGCATCATCCTTCTCGGCATTCTCTGTCTGGCGGTCCAACTGATCGTCAGCATTCGCCAGCGCGATCAGGCGCGCGACCTGACCGGCGATCCCTGGCTTGGCCGGACGCTCGAATGGTCAACGTCTTCGCCGCCGCCCGTATACAATTTCGCCGTCATTCCGCTGGTGCGGGAACGGGACGCGTTTCAGGACATGAAGGAACGCGGCATCGCCTATGAGCGGCCCGAGAAATACGAGGATATCTACCTTCCCAAGAACAGCCCGGTCGGCATTATCGTCGGCGGTTTTGCGTTCCTGTTCGGTTTCGCCATGGTCTGGCACATCTGGTGGGCGGCGATTGCGTGCGCAATCGTGATGGCCATTGCGCTCGTCATCCTGAGCAGCGAGGACGACAACGAGTACCGCCTCACGGCGAAGGAGATCGAGCAGATCGAGGACCGGCACTACCGTGATGTTGCCAATGCGCCGCGCATCGTCCTCCCCGAAAGCGAGGAAATCGTTCCGGGCGCGCCCATACAAGGGACCGTGCGATGAACACGGGACCCGGCACAACGTCCGGGGCGAGCGCGCCCCTCCCAATCGACGGGCGCGACGAGAAGGCATTCGGCTTCTGGGTCTACCTGATGAGCGACGCGATCATCTTCGCGCTGCTGTTCGCCACCTACATCGTGCTTGCTGAGAACACCGCCGGAGGACCGGGAGGCAAGGAGCTGTTCAGCCTTTCGCGGGCATTCGTGGAAACCATGCTGCTGCTCACAAGCAGTGCAACGTTCGGAATGGCCACCGTGGCGATGGTGTCCGGCGACCGGAACGGCGTGGTCAGGTGGCTCGTGGTAACGTTCGTGCTCGGCGCGGCCTTTGTTGCCCTGGAACTCAACGAGTTCGCCGGCATGATCGCCGCCGGCGCAGGGCCGGACAGAAGCGGGTTTCTGTCAGCCTTCTTCACACTGGTCGGCACGCACGGACTGCATGTCAGCTTCGGCCTGTTCTGCATTGTCGTCATGTGCGTTCAGGTGATGACCAAGGGGCTGACCGCACCGGTCGCATCGCGCCTCTACCGGCTCGGCTTGTTCTGGCATTTCCTCGACATTGTGTGGATCGCCATTTTCTCTGTCGTCTATCTTCCCGGAGTGCTCGATGGATAACGCCGGTTCGCAACACACGCCGACGCGGAGCGCATACGGAACGGGACTTGTTCTTGCCGTTATCCTGACCGCGATCCCGTTTGCGATCGTTGCGTTTGGGCTGCTGCCCAGGCTGCCGGCGTTGATCGCGATCGCCGTCGCCGCGATCATCCAGGTCGGCGTGCACCTGCGCTACTTCCTGCATCTGGATTTCAAGCACACGCCGCACGAGAACCTGGCGGCCCTGTTCTTTGCCGCCTTTCTGATTTTCATCATGGTTCTCGGCAGCATCTGGATTATGTTTGATCTGCATGATCGCATGATGTGACGTCGGGATGGGTCATGCGCGAGCGCAGTTGGGGGGACGGCGCGCATGGACATTCACTTCCGCATTGTTTCTTCGATCATCGTCCTGCTTTTGCTGATCTGCTTTGCGATGCTGTTGCGTCGCGTCGGACTGCTCGACGAGGACGACGGAGAGATCTTCTCCAGGCTCATCACCAACGTCACGTTGCCGGCCCTGATCTTCGTGTCCATGGCGCGGACCGAGCTGCATTGGGCGGAACTGGAACTGGCCGGGTTCATGGCGATTGCGACCTTGATCTGCCTCGCGCTCGGATGGGTTTTCGGGCGCCTCCTGAAGGCGGATGCACCGGCAATGGGCGCCATTGTCCTGTGTTCCGGGATCGGCAGTTCGTCGCTACTGGGCTTTGCGTTGATCTCCCAGGTGTTCCCTCATCACGAGGCTGCCATGGCCGAGGCGGTCGTGATCTCAAGCTTGGGTGTTCAGCCGATATTGTTCACGCTCGGACCGCTGATCGCCCTGTACTACGGGAGCACGGATGCGGCTCCTGAAGGGCGCCTCAAATCCGCGATCAAATACTTCTACTCGCCGATTTTTCTGTCATTCATTTCCGGGATTACGATCACCCTCGTTTTCGGTGTCATCGAACACCCGACATTCAAGAGCGTTCTCGATGGCATTCATGTCCTCGGCGCCGCCAACACGTTCATGGTGACGCTGGCGTTTGGTCTGTTGCTGCGGCTCGAAGCGCTGCGCGCAACGATTGTGGTGGCGGCAGGTGTCGGCGTTGTGAAGCTGATCATCATGCCGCTCGTTTTATGGATCCAGGAACATACGCTTGATCTCAAGGACTGGCAGGTGGACGTCCTGGTGCTGGAGGGCGCAATGCCCGCTTCGACTTTGGCGGTCATCCTGTGCAGCGCTTATGGCTGCGATGCCCGCCTCGGCAGCAAGATCGTGTTCTTCACAACGATTGCATCCATCGTCACGGTTCCACTTCTTTTTCAGGTCCTGACGGCGCTGCAGTAACGGAAAACCGCGGCTGACCGAACCTCGGTGATGCAGCACGACCACACTTGTCACACATTTGCGATCCTATACATTTGTCGGTCGATATCTCGGACATGGGCGATGGTTTTGCGAATGCGCGGTGTTCATCTCGGATTGATTGCGGCGTTGTTGTTCGGGGCTGCGGCCTACGCGGCGGACAAGAGCAACAACAGCAGTGGCAGCGACACGACGTCGACGTCGAAACCAAGTGTCATCGTTGCCACCGTGACCAATCGGGACGTGGCCAAGCAGCGCGTTTATGTGGGCCGCGTCAACGCGGTCAAGACCGTACGCCTGACCGCGCGCGTTGAAGGAACGCTCGAGCAGCGCAACTTCAAGGAAGGCGGATTCGTCAAGAAGGGCGATCTCCTGTTCGTGATCGAGCAGGCCGCCTACAAGGCGGCGGTCTCCCAGAGCAAGGCCGATGTCGCGGGAGCGCAGGCGCAACTCAAGCAGGCCGAGGTCGACTTCGAGCGCGACAAGGGCCTCGCGGCCACCAACGACATCACCCAGCAGGCGCTCGATGCCGCAGTCGCAAACCGCGATGTGGCCAAGGCGAACGTGCAAAAGGCGAAAGCCGGGCTGGCGGCATCCAGTCTCAATCTCGGCTACACCGAAATCCGCAGTCCGATCGACGGTCGCATCAGTGCGGCGAATGTCGATGTCGGCAACCTGGTCGGGCCGAGCGCCGGGACGCTGGCGACGATCGTCAGCCTCGATCCGATCTATGTGACGTTCTTCGTCAGCGAACGAGATCTCATCGAGGCGCGCAAGGCGGGGCTGGTGAAAGAGACGAAGACATCGCTCACGCCGCACCTCGAGCTTGCCGACGGCAGCACCTATGCGAAGCCCGGAACACTGGATTATGTCGGTATCGAGATCGGGCAGGGCACGGACACGATCGAAGTGCGCGCTGTGTTCGACAACCCCGACCACATCCTGATTCCGGGCCAGTTCGTCAACGTCACTCTGAGATCCGACAAGACGAAGACCGCCATCGTTGTGCCGCAGATTGCGCTGCAGAACGACCAGACCGGCTCATATGTGCTGGTGGTCAACCAGAACGACAAGGTCGTCAAACGATCCGTCAAGCTGGGGGAGCAGGTCGGGATCGACTGGGTCGTCGAGGATGGGCTCAAGGAAGGCGAACGCGTGATCGTCCAGGGCATACAGAAGGTGACCCCCGGCGTGGTCGTCAATCCGGTGAAGCAGAAACAGAAGCAGAGTTGACCCGATGCTGTCGGAGTTCTTCATTGACCGGCCGAAATTCGCATTCGTAATTTCGATCGTGATCACCATCGTCGGTGCGATCGCGATCTATTTCATCCCGATTTCCGAGTACCCGGACATCGCCCCGCCGCAGGTTGTCGTGAACGCGCAGTATCCAGGCGCCAACGCGTCGGACATTGCGAAGTCGGTGGCCGTGCCCATCGAGACGCAGGTCAATGGCGTCGACAACATGATCTACATGTCGTCGACCAGTTCGAACAACGGCACCTATCAGCTCACCGTGACTTTTGCGGTCGGAACCGACCCGGATATCGCCGCGGTCAACGTGCAGAACCGGGTATCGCTCGCCACGCCGCAGCTCCCGCAGTCGGTGGTTCAGCAGGGCGTCACGACAAAGAAGCAGTCGAGCAGCATGCTGCTGGTGATCAATCTGATCTCGCCCAACAGCACGCACGATGAGATCTTTCTCAGCAACTACGCGACGATCAACATGCAGGACGCGCTGGCCCGAATTCCGGGCGTCGGAAGCGTGTCCCAATTCGGCCCGCTCGACTATTCCATGCGGGTCTGGATCGATCCCGACAAGCTCACCGCGCTCAATCTGACGTCCACGGACGTTTCGAACGCCATCCAGTCGCAGAGCCTGGAAGCATCGGCGGGCCAGATCGGTGCGCCGCCTTACGGTGCCCAATCGGAGTTTCAGTTCACCCTGCAGGCGAAGGGTCGCCTCGACTCGGTCAACGAGTTCGAGAACATCATCGTACGCGCGAACCCGGATGGCTCGATGGTGCGCGTGAAGGATGTTGCTCGCGTGGAACTCGGGTCGCGGTCATACGCCGCGAATTCGGCGCTCAACAACACGCCGGCGGCATCTATCGCCATCTATCAGGCCTCGGGCGCCAATGCACTCGACGTTGCCAGTCAGATCTATTCCGAGATCAAGGTCCTCGAAAAATCATTCCCGGAGGATGTGGAATACAAGCTCCTCTATGACATTACCAAGGCGGTGCGTGAATCGGTTGACGAGATCGTCAAGACGCTGGCCATTACCGGTGGTCTCGTCATCGGCGTGACGTTCCTGTTCCTGACGAACTGGCGCTCGACGCTGATCCCGGCCATCGGAATCCCGGTCTCGCTGATCGGAACCGTCGCTGTGCTCTACATCATCGGGTTTTCCGCCAACCTGATCACGCTCTTCGCGATCATTCTCGCAATTACGCTGGTCGTCGACGATTCCATTGTCATCACCGAAAACGTCGAACGCATCATGGAGGAAGAGGGACTCCCTCCGCGCGAAGCGACGATCAAGGCCATGAACCAGGTCACGCGGCCGATCATCGCCACGACCTTTGTCCTGCTCGCCGTGTTCGTACCGGTCTGCTTCTTCCCCGGCATAACGGGTGAAGTCTATTTGCAGTTCGCACTGACCATCACCATTGCCTTCACGCTCTCCGCCATCAATGCGCTGACACTGGGACCGGTTCTTTGCGTCACGTTGCTGAAAAAGAAGCCGGCCGCTCCGCGCGGCCTGTTGGCGCTGTTCCCGAACTTTGTCGAGAAATGCCGGAACGTCTACGTCAAGATCGTGGAGTTTCTGCTCGCGCGGCTGGTGCTCGCGATGATTATCCTCGTCGCATTTTTCGCCGGTACGGTCTTCATGATCGCGAAAGTTCCGACCGGTTTCGTGCCGCTCGAGGACAAGGGCGTTCTGCTGGTGAACGTACAGCTTCCCGATGGCGCGGCGCTGCGCCGCACGGACGAGGTTGCGGCGAAGATGTCGACCATGATCAGGGACATGGACGGCGTTCAGGATGTGATTTCGGTGACCGGATACAGCATCCTTGCCGGCGCCGGCTCCAATTACGCGCTGATCATTCCGATCCTGACGCCGTGGAGCGAGCGGACGAGTTCGGAGCTCAGATGGTTCAATATTCTTGAACGCATGGACGCGAAGCTGGCGACGGTTCCGGAGGCCGAAGCCTTTGTGCTTCCACTGCCGCCGATCGACGGGCTGGGGCTAAGCGGTGGTGTCACGGGCCAGCTCCAGGACAATGCCGGGCGCCCGATACAGGACCTCGCCTCGGTCACGCGGGCGCTTGTCGTTGCCGCCAACGAACGGCCGGAATTCTTGCGTTTCTTCACCACGCTTTCAGCGGGCGCACCGCAGTATTTCCTGGAAATCGATCGGGTGAAGGCCGAGTCGCTCGGTATTCCGGTCAGCACGATTTTTGACGCCCTGAAGGCCAATCTGGGGAGTGCGTACGTCAACAACTTCAACCTGTTTGACGAGCAATACTGGGTCATCATTTCAGCCGATGCGAAGTACCGCGATTCCCTGACGGATATCGGCCGGATCCAGGTTCGCAACCCGCAGGGCGACATGGTGCCTCTGGCGGCAATGGTCGAGATGAAATCGGTGATCGGTCCGGAAGCCGTGAACCGGTACAACCTGGTCCAGACCGCGCCGCTGCAGGGCATGACGGCAACCGGGTACAGCACCGGGCAGGCCATTGCCGCGATCGATGAGATTGCCGACAGCGTGCTGCCGGAAGGCTACGAAGTCGAATGGACCGGCATGTCCTTCCAGGAGGTCAAGGCGTCCGGCCTGATGATCTACATCTTCCTGTTCGCCTTCCTGTTCGCCTACCTGTTCCTCGTTGCGCAGTATGAGAGCTGGAGCCTGCCCGTGGCGGTCATGCTGTCCGCGATCTTCGCCGTGTTCGGCGCGATGCTGCCGCTCGCGCTGATATCTTTGCTCAACAACAACCTCTATGCGCAGATCGGCATCGTGCTGCTGATCGGTTTGGCGGCCAAGAAAGCCATCATGCTGGTCGAGTTCTCCCGCGTTCGTCGCGAGGAGGGCGAGTCGATCTACGAGGCGGCGATGAGTTCTGCGCGCGTGCGCTTCCGTCCTGTCACCATGACGGGTGTGTGTTTCATTATCGGTGTGTTGCCGTTGGTCTTCGCAACCGGCGCCGGCGCCTCGAGCCGGATTTCGATCGGTGTTGTCGTCTTCTCGGGAATGATCTTCGATTCGATCGTCGGCCTGTTCTATATCCCGGTGCTCTACTACGCGTTCCAGACCATGCGCGAAAAATACGGCACGCAGCCGAAGGCGAAACCAAAGGCAAAAGCAACCTAGGCTCCCCTTCCTGTGGACACAGAAATGCCCGCCGCGGCCTTTATCCTTCAAGCCGTATCGGTCAGCGGCTATAGTGGCCGGACGGACGGGGGCTGTGCGAAAAGGCTGGCCGTCGTTTTGTTTGCGCGCTTTCGGGCGCAGTGGCGTCTGATGGTCAGTCGCGTTGGGGGCGGGTCGGAATGCGGATCATTCGTGCAGTCGGACCGGGAATTCTACATCGCCGGAGGCAAATGGCGGCCGGCGCTCTCTCGGGCGCGCTGCTTCTCTGCGCGGCCACGTCCGCGCATGCCGAAACACTGAATGCCGCCCTTGCATTGGCCTATACCAACAATCCGGAATTGCAGGCGGCGCGGGCGCAATTGCGTGCGACCGACGAAAACGTTCCACAGGCGCGATCGGGATTCCGGCCCTCAATCACGGGACAGGCTCAGGCAGGTCACGTGGACCGTGACCTCACACTCACCCGGCCGCTTCGCCGGAACATCCTGGATGAGTTTGGCCGCGAGATTGATCTCGACAGCCGTGACGACCCGCGTGGCTATGCCCTCACGCTGAACCAGCCGCTGTTTCGCGGGTTTCAGACCATCAACACGGTGCGCGAAGCCGAAGCCAATGTGCTTGCCGCCCGCGAGAGCCTGCGCAACACCGAACAGACGACGCTGCTCAATGCCGCGACCGCCTACATGGATGTGATCCAGAATCAGGCGACGGTCGGGCTGCAGAGAAACAACGTGACTGTTCTCACGGATTATCTGGCATCCAACGAGAGGCGTTTCAATGCCGGCGCATTGACGGAGACCGATCTTGCGCAATCGAAGGCACAGCGCGCGGCCTCGACGGCGGCCCTTGAGGGCGCCCGCGGCCAGCTCAAGTCGAGTGAAGCGACGTATTTCGAGGTGATCGGGCGGCGTCCCGGTGTGCTTCGGCAGCCGGCGTCAATCGCCCGATTGCTTCCGCGTACACTTGGCGAGGCGATCGAGATCTCGCAACGCGAGCATCCGGCGGTCGTCTCCGCGTTGTTTCAGGAGGAAGCCGCCCGCAATGCGGTGGCCGCCGCGCGCGGCAAGATGCTTCCGCAGGTCGATTTGCAGCTCCAGCATTCACGTGAGCTCGACTCCTCCAGCATCGTCGAGGAGAAAAGCGATACCTCTGCCTTCGTCCGGATGACGGTTCCCTTGTACCAGGGGGGTGCGCCGTCCTCGCAGGTGCGCCAGGCCAAGCAGACCCTGTTCCAGCGGCAGGAGGAGGTGCGTCAGGCCCGCCTGCAGGTGCGTTCCGGCGTGGTATCCGCATGGTCGCAACTCGCCTCCGCGCGCGCGCAACTCATCTCGAACCGTGTCGCGGCCACGGCGAACGATACCGCCCTTGAGGGAACACGCCGCGAGGAAAAGGCGGGCACACGGACCGTGCTGGACGTGCTAAACGCGCAACAGACGGCGTTGTCGTCCCGGGTTCAGCTCGTCGTGGATGATCGCAACGTGGTGGTTGCGAGCTATACGCTGCTTTCGGCGATCGGCCGCCTGAGCGCGCTCAATCTGCGCCTGGCGGTGGAGCTCTACGACGCGGAGGCCTACTACCGGTTTGTCCGCCGGAAGCTCTGGGGCACCCGCGTCGAGCCCCCGGGAACCTGGGTTGAGCGAGATCAAGGCCGTGGCTCACGTTGAATCGTAATCAACCATAGGTAGAATTCCTTCGATTTCCTGTTTGTCTGGAAGGCAACCCGTTATAAATCTCCGGAAATTTTCTCCGATCGGAACCGCTGCCCGGTGCGGGAGGACCAATGGAATTGCTCGACAAGCTGTTTGACGCAGCGCCGCTCCTTGCACTCTTCATCACCGTCGGACTCGGCTACATCCTCGGAAAGTTCACGGTCGGCCGCTTCGTGCTCGGCGGTGTCGCGGGTACGCTGATCGTCGGGGTGCTGATCGGCCAGCTCGACATCAAGCTCGACCCCAGCATCAAGACGGTGTTCTTTGCCCTGTTCATCTACGCCGTCGGCTACCAGGGCGGTCCACAGTTCTTCCAGTCGATCAACAGGCAGACGGTCAATCAACTCATTTCCGCATTCGTCATGTGCTTCGTCGGTCTGCTCTGCGTTCTGGCGGCGGCGTGGATGTTCGATCTCGACCGCGGAACGGCGGCCGGACTCGCCGCCGGCGGGCTTACGCAATCGGCGATCCTGGGTACCGCTGGCGACGCGATTTCCAAGCTTGACGTGTCACCGGAGCAGATCAAGACGATGCAGACCAACGTCGCCGTCGGATATGCGGTGACCTACATCTTCGGATCCCTCGGGCCGATCATCGTCGCCACGTGGTTCATCCCCATGGTGATGGGATGGGACATCCGAACGGAGGCGGTCAAGCTGGCCCGGTCCATCTCAGGCGGCCGTCCCGAGCTTGACCCGGGTCAGTTCGATGCCATCAAGCGCGTTTCGACCCGGGTCTACAAGGTCGCCGCGTCCAGCAAGGCGAACGGCACGACCGTCTCGGCGGCTCATGGCAATATGTTCAAGACGAAGATCGAGGCGATCTTCCGCAATGGCAAAGAGCTCGACCTGACGGATCAGACCAAGATCAAGTCGGGCGATATTGTCGCCGTCACCGGCCTGATATCCGAACTAGCGAAGACGGAAGGGTATCTCGGGACGGAAGTTCAGGCGCCTGCGGGATTTCAGTTGGTCGAGGAGGCGCGGGAGATCATTCTGACCAACAAGCTGCTCGCCGGTCACACCATCCAGGAGATCAATGACAATGTGAGCGCCGATCTGCGGCGCGGCATTTACGCGATCCGCATCAGGCGGGCGGGTCACGACTTGCCCCTTTTGCCCGGACTGCACCTGCGTCAGGGCGATGAGCTCCATCTTGTCGGCACCCCGAAGGACCTCGACCGGGTTGAAGCGAAAATCGGTTACAAGATACCGGGAGGCGCGATCACCGACTTCATCTTCTTCGGGTTCGGCATGGCGCTCGGTATTCTTGTGGGGATGGGCACGGTCAAGCTCGCAGGCGTTCCCGTCACGCTGGGCACCGGCGGCGGATGCCTTCTTTCCGGACTGCTGTTCGGATGGCTGCGCAGCACGCACCCGCGTTTCGCCGCGCTGCCGACCGGTGCATCGAACTTCCTGCGCGACTTTGGCCTCGCGGTGTTCGTTGCCGTCGTGGGTCTGACGGCCGGACCACAGGCCTTCGTCACGATCCAGAAGTTCGGTTTGACGCTTTTGCTGCTCGGAGTCGCGGTAACGATCATCCCCCAGATCGTTGTTTTCTATTTCTCATATTACGTTCTGAAGATACGCAACCCGATCGAGGCCCTGGCCTGTCTCGTCGGCGGGCGCAGTGCCAATCCGGGTTTTGCCGCACTGCTGTCGAAGGCTGGAAACGCTACACCGGTCCCGATCTTCACGGTCACCTATGCCGTGGCGAACGTCTTTCTGACCCTATGGGGGCCGCTCATCGTCGGCATCATAACCAAGAATGCCGGCTAGCGATCTTTAGTGAGGAGTGTCTGCAATGGCCGACCTGGATCTCAGTGCATACGCCAAGCTCAGCCCATTCGAGCTCAAGGACAAGCTGATTGAAATCGCGTCATCCGACTCCGAACGGATGATGCTCAATGCCGGGCGCGGCAACCCGAACTTCCTGGCGACCCTGCCGCGGCGCGCGTTTCTGCGGCTTGGTGATTTCGCCATCCGCGAGGCGGAGCGTTCCTACGCCTACCTCAACAGCGGTTTCGGCGGCCTGCCGGAGCAGAAGGGCATGGTCGAGCGCTACGAGACGTTCGCCCAGGGGCACGAAGATACCGAGGGCGTGAAATTCCTTCTGTCGGCGATCACCTATGTGAGAGATCGGCTCGGTCTCGATCAGGAGGAATTTTTGGCCGAGGCGGTCTCCGCCTTTCTCGGCTGCAACTATCCCGTTCCGCCGCGCATGCTGGCCTATGCAGAAGCCATCGTGAAAGCGTATCTCGAGCAGGAGATGTATGGCAGCGCGCCGCGCATCGGCGGCGACTTCTCGATCTTCGCGACCGAAGGCGGGACGGCGGCCATGACATATGTCTTCGAGACGATGCGCTTCAACCACCTCATCCAGCCGGGCGACAAGATTGCATTGGCGACGCCCATTTTCTCGCCCTATCTGGAAATTCCGCCATTGCCGGAATACGAGATGCCGATGATCGACGTGCGGATGGACGAGGAGGAGGACTGGCAGATTCCGGCATCCGAGCTCAAGAAGCTCGAAGACCCGTCCATCAAGATCTTCTGCCTGGTCAATCCGGCCAATCCGCCGTCGGTCAAGCTCTCGGATGCGGGACTGGATGCGCTTGCGAAGCTCATCGAGACGAAGCGGCCGGATCTTTTCATTGTCACCGACGACGTCTACGGCACGTTTGCTGACGACTTCGTCTCGCTGTTCGCCAAATGCCCGCGCAACACCATGTGCGTCTATTCCTTCTCGAAGTATTTCGGCGCAACCGGGTGGCGTCTCGGCGCCATGGCCCTCCATGACGACAATGCGTTCGATGATGCGCTCGCCGCGCTTCCCGAAAAGGCGAAGAAAGACCTCGACCAACGCTATTCGTCGCTTGCGACGAAACCGCGGGAGATCCGGTTCATCGACCGGCTGGTGGCCGACAGCCGCGCGGTTGCCCTCAACCACACCGCTGGCCTGTCGACGCCGCAGCAACTGCAGATGACCCTGTTCGCGCTGTCCGGCCTGATGGACCTCGAGAGCCGTTACAAGAACGGCGCCAAGCGGATCATCCGGCACCGGTTCGCAACCCTTTGCAACAATATCGGAATCAAGGCGGACCAGAGCGAAAACGAAGTGCACTACTACTATCTGATCGATCTCGAGAAGCTGGGCCGCCGGCTCTTCGGGGATGCCTTCGCCAAGTGGTTCAGCGCGGGCGATCGCGGCACCGACTTCTTGTTCCGTCTCGCCGACGAGACTGGGGTGGTACTGCTGCCGGGCAAGGGGTTTGAGGTGGTCGATGCATCCGTTCGCGTGTCGCTCGCCAACCTCACCGACGCGGATTATGCGGCGATCGGAAAATTCACCCGAAAGGTGCTCGAAGAGTTCCACGATGAGTTCAAGAAGAACGCCAAGTGATCTCTCCACTTCGCGCCAGGGGAATGAGCCCGTCTTTGCGCACCTGACGCCGAATGGCGCAGGCATGGGTTGGTCAGTGTCTCTTTTGCGGCAAATCGCCACAACCAAATCGTATTCGCTGACTGCCCGCGTGCGTGCTCCGGTCCGCTAGTGCCTTGGATTCACGTGGCAATTCGCAAGATCCGATCCACTTGGATAACTTAGAACAAGTCTAAGATATTGATTTAGTTGGCGCTTTTCGACATTCTGTTAAAAGATGACAATTGACTTCATCAATTCAAACCGCTGTGTTCACATGGACCTTCGAGAGTCGGTCCACCAACGTCAATCCGATGCCGGGGCCTTGAACCTCGACTATTGGGGGAAAAAGATGATCGCTTCAGTTTTTCGGTGCGCCTCGTGTCGCGCCCTGTACACATTCGTCATTGCCGGAATTTTCATTGCCCTGGCCACGCAGGCTTGGGCGAAGGTCTCCGTCAAGGACGTCGTCAAGACCTACGCCGATATCGCCCATGCGGGATACGAGGACTCCCTTCTCACCGCAAAGGAACTCCAAACCGCGATTGACGCTCTCCTTGCCAAGCCCGACGACAAGACCCTGCAGGCGGCAAGGGACGCCTGGCTGGCCGCCCGCGTTCCCTATCAGCAGACCGAAGTCTTCCGTTTTGGTAATCCGGTCGTGGATGACTGGGAGGGCAAGGTCAATGCCTGGCCGCTCGATGAAGGGCTCATCGACTATGTCGCCGACATCTACGGCACCGAGTCCGATGAAAACGAACTCTATGCCGCCAACATCATCGCCAACAAGAGCCTGAAGATCGGCGGGCAGCAGATCGAGGTCCCGAAGATTACCAAGTCGCTGCTGACCAACGTGCTGCACGAAGCCGGTGAAATCGAAGCGAATGTCGCGACCGGATATCATGCCGTGGAGTTCATGCTCTGGGGACAGGATCTGAACGGTACCGATAAGGGTGCGGGAAACCGACCGGCGACGGACTACGATCCCGAGAACTGCACCAACGGAAACTGCGAGCGTCGCGCCGAGTATCTGCGCGTCGTCACGGACCTCCTGATCGATGACTTGAACTGGATTGTCGCGCAGTGGGCGCCTGACGGTCCGGCCCGCAAAGAACTGATGGGCAGCCCGGACGCGATCGCGTTGACCCGCATCTTCACCGGTCTCGGCAGCTTGTCCTATGGTGAACTCGCGGGCGAGCGGATGAAGCTCGGTCTGCTGATCCATGATCCGGAAGAGGAGCATGACTGCTTCTCCGACAACACGCACAATTCCCACTATTACAATCAGGTCGGCATGCAGAACGTCTATCTCGGACGTTACAAGCGCTTCGACGGATCGACCTTTTCGGGGGCCAGCGTCTCCGATCTGGTCAAGGCCAAGTCCCCGGATGTCGACAAGGCACTGAGGGCGGCGCTTGACAAGACGCTCGCGGACATGGCTGCGATGGTCAAACGCGCTGAAACGGTCGAGGCGTATGACCAGATGATCGGCGAGGGGAACAAGGAGGGGAATGCCGTTGTCCAGGCGGCCATTGATGCCCTGCTGGAACAGACCAAGGCCATCGAACGCGCCATCGCCGCGCTCGACCTGAAATCCATCGAGTTCGAGGGCTCGGACAGCCTCGACGATCCGGACAAAGTGAAAGGTTGAACGCCAGGCCGGGTCCGGGCGGCGCCATGGTGTCCGGCGGCAAATGCAACGTTGTGCTGTCTACTACACGGGCCGGCCTCGCAATGTCTTCGGGGATGAGGATTTCGAGGACAAGCAGTTGCAGGTATCCGCCGGGGTCGAACTGCGCAACGGATGGGCGCTCGACGGAGCGTACAAGTATCACGTTGAAGAAAACGTCGATAACCACACGGTCGGATTCCTGCTGGCGAAGACATTTGAGTTCGATACAAGAGACCGTTAGTTGGCTGAGCAGAGAAAATCGGCCAAAAGGGGGGCTAATGGTTGATTGAGCGTCACGTGCGCGAGGTAAGGCAGTAGATGAGTCGAATAAGCCCGCTTTCGGGCGCGATTGCCGCGATTGTCGTCGGCTTGGCGTTCACCCTCGTGGCCGGAATTCTTCACCACAAACCCAATGGCCAGGCTACGGCAGCGGAGCCGAAACTACCGCCGCCACTGACACGGGATTTCTCGAAACCGGAATCGGGCGAGGAATTCCCCGGCGGTGAAGCGACCTCCCGAAAGAGCGTCGACAATGCCAATGCGTTTTCGCATGCGTCCGGAAACATGCCGTTCCGCAAGGAGCTGGACTTCAAGGTCGGCAACGGGATTTTCCGCAAGCTGTGGGTCTCGCCGCCGTCTTCGACAAAGTCCTCGGACGGGCTTGGTCCGGTTTTCAACGCGCGGTCGTGTCAGCGTTGCCATCTGAAAGATGGGCGCGGACATCCGCCGGAGGCCAATTTTCCCGACGACGACGCGACGTCCATGTTCCTGCGCCTTTCCATACCGCCGCAGACGGATGCCGACCGGGCGCTGCTCGCGGCCCGAAAGATCAACGTTGTCCCCGAGCCGACCTATGGCGGACAGCTCCAGGACTTTGCGATCCAGGGGCACAGCTCGGAAGGGAAGATGCGCATCGAGTATGAGGAGGCGCCGTTTACTTTTCCCGACGGAGAAACAGTCACACTCAGAAGACCGCGCTACACGATCGATCAGCCCGGATACGGGCCACTCCACCCGGAGGTCATGATCTCGCCGCGCGTCGCCAACCAGATGATCGGCCTCGGACTGCTGGAGGCGATCCCCGAGGACCAGATTCGCGCGCTTGCCGATCCTGACGACAAGGACGGCGACGGTGTTTCCGGTCGCGCAAACGAGGTCTGGTCGATTGCGGACGAGAAGCCGGCACTCGGGCGGTTCGGATGGAAGGCGGGTGCGCCGACAGTGCGCCAGCAGTCGGCGGAAGCGTTCGCCGGCGATATCGGCATCTCAACCCCAATGGTTCGCAAATCTTCCGGCGACTGCACGGAAAGCCAGACCGATTGCATGAACGCGCGAAACGGCGATTCCGAGAAAGAGGGCGTAGAAGCCGGGGAGAAGTTCCTCGACCTGGTGACCTTCTATGCGCAGAATCTCGCCGTGCCGCGCCGGCGCGATGCGGCGCACCCTGATGTGCTCGCGGGCAAAGAGCTGTTCTACAACGTGGGATGTGCAGCCTGTCACCGGCCCAAGTTCATGACCGGAAAAATGCCGGCCCAGCCGCATCTTTCAAATCAGCTCATCTGGCCGTACACCGACATGCTGTTGCACGATATGGGCGAAGGCCTCGCCGACAACCGTCCCGAAGGCGTTGCCAACGGGCGGGAGTGGCGCACGCCTCCGTTGTGGGGCATCGGTCTGACGCCGGTCGTCAACGGGCACAGCTTCTATCTGCATGATGGGCGTGCGCGCAACCTGACCGAGGCCATCCTGTGGCATGATGGAGAAGCACGGTCCGCGCGCGACGCTTTCACCGCCCTGTCCAGGGCGGACAGGGACCGTCTCATCGCTTTCGTGAAGTCTCTCTGATGACGATGCAGCGCCGGAGCTTTCTGATCGCTCTCTTCGCGGGGCTTGTTGCCGTGAGCCCGGCCGCGCCGGCCAATGCGCAATCTTTCGATCACAAGGGACTTGCCCGACTGATCGTCGAGAACCACGTCCGGCCCGGATACTATAGGCTTCTTGAGGCGGCGCGTGCACTCAGCGCGGAGGCAAAGGCGTTTTGCGATGCTGCGCCAGGCCAACCGACTGACGCGCTGAAAGGCGCTTTCCGCGACCTCGTGCTGGCTTGGGGGCGCATCGAGCATATGCAGTTCGGACCGGTGATGGATGAACGCCGCCACGCGCGGGTGTTCTATTGGCCTGATCGCAAGGGTCTTGGCAGACGCCAGGTTCGGACGACGCTTGCAAAGAAAGACGCACGCTCGCTCGATCCTGTATCGCTGGCGGACAGAAGCGTCGCGCTCCAGGGCTTGGGCGCTGCCGAGATCCTCCTGTTCGGAAAGGGTGCAGAGGAGTTCGCATCTCCCGGTCCCGCGCGGGACTACCGTTGCGGTTATCTCAATGCCATTGCGGCGAATCTCGTCAACATCATCGAGGGCATTCAGTCCGCCTGGGATGACGGGAATGGATATGCGGCTGTCTTCCTTACACCGGGCGCTGACAACCCTGCCTATCTCGACGAGCGCGAAGTCACATTGGAGATTGCCAAGGCATTTCTGGTCGGCCTCGAGAGGCTGCGCGATATCGAGATCGCCGGGCCGTTGGGCCTCAGCCCAAAGACGTCGCGGCGCACCCGCGCGGCTTTCGAGCCCGCAGGGCTATCGACCCAGTTCCTCGCGGCGAAACTGGAGGGCATGATGATGCTTTATGTCGCCGGCGGGCTTCGCGACCGGATCGAGACCCACAAACAGGGCTTGGGCGAAACGATCTTTTTCGAGCTCAACCTGGCCTTGAATCACCTCAAGAGCGTGGAGCAACCCATGAGCGCGGTTCCCGTGAACCGCGAAGCCGAAGACCGCTTCCTGGCCTCGGGTTTTCCGCTGAAGAACGCGCGCGAGCAGACGCGCCGAGTCCTCAGCGAAGCCGCGGGCCTCAGTCTGGGGTTCAACGCACTCGATGGCGATTGAGCGGAGACATATCCTGCGCATGCTGGCGGCTGCACCTGTGGTGCCGTTCCTGCCATCGTCTTTGCGCGCCGAAGCGAGCGACCTCTACGCGGCCGCACTGCGCGAGGCGGACGGGACGTATTCGGCCGCGTTTTTCTCGCCCGAAACCGGGATTGTCGCCAGGACCGCGTTACCCGGTCGGGGTCACTCCTGCCTGCAGAGGCCGGGCACGAGGGAATGCATCGTGTTCGCGCGCCGTCCGGGTACGTTCGCGGTGGCGTTCGGCGTCGAGGGGCGAGCAGAGCCGACCGTGTTTGCCGCATCGCGTGGGCGGCACTTCTACGGACATGGCGCGTTTTCGGCTGATGGCCGTCTTCTGTATTCGACCGAGAACGACTATGCGCATGCCCGCGGCGTCATCGGAGTGCGGGATGCCGGTGCGGACTATCGCCGGATCGGCGAGTTTCATTCCGGCGGCGTCGGCCCCCACGATGCCGCGCTGTTGTCCGATGGACGGACATTGGTCGTGGCGAACGGCGGGATCGAGACGCATCCCGATCACGGCCGCACACCGCTCAATCTCGAAACCATGACGCCGAACCTCGCCTATATCGACACCCGGACCGGCGATGTGCTGGAGCGCCACGAGCTGCCCCGACACATGCACCGGGTTTCCATCCGTCATCTCGCCGTGTGCGCACACGGCGCGGTCGTGTTCGGTTGCCAGCACAAGGGTGCGAAGAACGCGCGTCCCGTGCTCGTCGGATTCCACAAACGGGGTGAGGCGCTGACGCTTGCAGAGGCGCCGCAGGACGCGAATGCACGTCTCAAAGGATATGTCGCGTCGGTGGCGGTGGACAGATCTGGAGAAACCGCCGCGGCGACATCACCGCGCGGCGGGGTCGTGCTCTACTTCGACGTGGGGTCCAGGCGGTTCGCCGGCCTTGGGACCTTCGTAGATGCCAGCGGCGTTGCCGGCCGGCAAGGCAATCCAGGGTTCATTCTGACCAGCGGGAGCGGCCGCTTTGCTTCCGCGAACGGGACCAGCGTCACGGAGCTGGGCGAGCACGCATTCGCCTGGGACAATCATGTGACGACGATACGCTGACCGCGTCCGCGCGTTCGCCGCTACACCGGAAGTACGGTGCCGAGCTGGTCCAACAGCTCCTGTTGGTCCGCCTTGACCAGGTTCTTGGGAATTTCGCCGTGGATCTTGTCGGTGACCGTCTTTGAGAATTCCTGCCGCAGATCTCCCAGCGTTGCCGGGGCGGCCACGATGACGAGCCGGTCGAATTCGCCCGCCTTCAGGGCTGTTTCGATATCGGCCGCCAGCTCACGATGGAACTCCTGCTTTGCGTGGCGTTTTGCATCGGTCGGCGGCTCCATCGCGTGACGTCCCTCGCCGCCGGAGTCGAATGTGCGGCCCGGCCGGTCGGCGTCGATGTCGCGGCTCGCCTTGAGATCGAGGTCGCGCGCAAATCGTCCGACCTCGCCAATTCCCTGATTGGGGCCCGTATTGAGGTAGACGCGGGCATGCGCGCCGTCGGCGACGAGGATGCATGTCTTGACTGGTTTCACGGTTGATGACCGTCCTTGGCGTTACACATTGGCAGCACACAACATACTGCGCCGAAGGCTGTGTACGCGCTTTGACTCCCGTCAATCGCTGGGCCGTGCCGGATAAAGAACGGGTGTCTAAAGCAGTGCTTTTAGTGCGTTGCGGTCCCACGCACTCCGGGTGCCGGTGAAGCCCCGCGCCTCGACAAAGTCCGGGCACGGTTCCGCATAAAGCACACCCAGCGGCACCGGGTGGCCCGGTTGCTCCATCTGCGCTAGGGCAAAGGCACGGTCGATGTTGGTCTCGTCATGGACCGCCACGTCCGCTTCGCTCTTGAGCTCCGACACATCCGCGACCTCGAACGTGCCCTTCTGCTCGTTGAAGACGAGCGCCTTGTCGTCCTCCTTGCCGAACAGCATCGGCTGACCGTGCTCGAGGCGGACGGTGACGTTCTGTGACTCCGACCGGTCGTTGATCGCACCAAACGCGCCGTCATGATAGACGATGCAGTTCTGCAGAATCTCGACGAAAGAGGCGCCCTTGTAGTCGTGGGCGCGCTTGAGCACCGTCGGTAAGTGCGTCTGCAGCGTATCGGCGCCGCGCGCGACGAACTTGGCACCGGCGCCGAGCGCGAAGCTCGCGGCGTTGACCGGTTGCTCCACAGAGCCTCCGGGCGTGCTCGGGGACCGGGTTCCGACCGGCGATGTCGGCGAGTACTGGCCCTTGGTGAGCCCGTAGATGGCGTTGTTGAAGAGCAACAGGTTCAGGTCGACGTTGCGGCGCAATGCATGAAGCGTGTGATTGCCGCCGATCGACATGAAATCGCCGTCGCCGCCGACCACCCAGACATCGAGATCGGGGTTGGCCAGCTTGACGCCGGTCGCGACGGCGGCTGCCCGGCCGTGGATCGTGTGAAAGCCGTAGGTCGAGAGGTAATAGGGGAAACGCGCGGCGCAACCAATTCCGGCAACAAACACGACCTCGTCGGGTGAGCGGCCAATATCCGCCAGCACGGTCTTGACCACTTTCAGGATCGCGTAGTCGCCGCAGCCCGGACACCAGCGGACTTCCTGATCGGACCCAAAGTCGTTCGCCGTGAGTTGCTTGATATCCATGACGTTCATGTCACGAGCGCCTCCAGACGCCTGGTGAATTCATCGCGCAGTCTCGAGACCTGGAACGGCAGTCCGTTGACCTGGGAGATGCACTCCACGGGCTTGAGATACGCGCTGCGCAGCATCGAGCAGAGCTGGCCGGTATTCAATTCAACCGTAACCGCATGAGGAAACCTGTCGAGCAACTCCGGCAGACCGCGCGGCAGCGGATTGAGGTGGCGCAGATGCACATGGGCTATCCGTTTGCCCTCGGCATTCAACTCCCTAACCGCCTGTGCGATGGATCCATAGGTCGAGCCCCAACCGATCACCAGCAGATCGCCATCCTCGGGTCCGTCCTCGATCCCGGCCTCCGGCCAGCGTGAGGCGAGGCGGTTGATCTTCTCGGCCCGCAGCCGTGTCATTTCCTCATGATTGTCAGGGTCATAGGAGATGTGCCCATCCCCTGACGACTTCTCGATGCCGCCGATCCGGTGCGCGTGCCCCGGCGTGCCGGGCGCAACCCAGGGGCGCGCGAGCGTCTCGGGATCGCGGGCGAAGGGCTGGAAGTCGGCGCCGTTTGGCTTGTGTTCCGGCCAGTCGATATCGGGAATGGCGTCGATGTCCGGCAGTTCCCAGTCCGACGCGGCATTCGCGAGATAGGCGTCCGACAGCACGATGACAGGCGTCATGGCGCCGATCGCGGTGCGTGCGGCCTCCAGCATGATCCAGAAACACTCGTCGGGCGTCGCAGGCGCGAGAACCGGGACCGGCGCTTCGCCATGCCGGCCGTACACGGCCATGGAAAGATCCGACTGTTCCGGCTTCGTGGGCATGCCGGTCGAGGGGCCGCCGCGCTGGACATCTATGACAATGAGCGGCAATTCGACCGCAACGCCGAGGCCCATCGCCTCCGTCTTCAGCGACAGACCGGGCCCCGAGCTGGCGGTGATGCCGAGTGAGCCGGCATAGGATGCACCAAGCGCCGCCGACACCGCGGCGATTTCGTCCTCCGCCTGAAAGGTCCGGATGCCGGCCTCGAACCGGGCGAGGGCGTGCAGCAGGATCGACGCAGGTGTGATCGGATAGGAGCAATAGACCACGTCACGTTTGCCAAGCGCGGAAATCGCGGCGATGCCATAGGCCATCGCCTGCGTCCCGGAAATGATGCGCGATCTGTTCTTGCCCTTGGCAATGCGCGGTTCCGCAAAATCCCGGACTGCGGACAGCTCGACGGTCTCGGCGTAGGCGTGGCCGGCCTTGAGCGCCATGATGTTGGCCTCCGCCACCTCAGGCGTTTTCCGGAATTTTGTCGTGAGCCACTCTTCCGTGGCGTCGAGGGGGCGTCCGAACAGCCAATAGACCAGGCCGAGGACCCAGAAGTTCTTCGCACGCGTCGCCTGTTTCCGCCCGAGCTCAAGCGGGGCGAGGGCCTCGATGGTCCGTTTCACCACGTCGGCGGTGATCAACTGATATCCGTCGAGCGAACCGTCCTCGAGCGGGTGTGTCTCGAGTTTCGCCTTCTTCAGGCCGCGGGCGTCAAAGTGGGTTTCGTCGACGACCAGGACGCCGCCGGGTTTGAGGTGCTGAAGATTGGTCTTCAGCGCCGCCGGATTGAAGGCGACCAGCACGTCCGCTTCATCGCCCGGCGTCAGCACCTCGCCGGAATCGAACTGGATCTGATAGGCGGAAACGCCGAACAGCGTGCCCGCTGGCGCGCGGATTTCCGCCGGATAGTCCGGAAAGGTCATGAAGTCGGATTTCGCTTCCGCCGTGGATTTGGCGAACTCCAGGCCGGCAAGCTGGATGCCGTCGCCGGAATCGCCGGCGAAGCGTACAACCAGTGGCGTATTGCGCGCGGTATCCGCCGCGCCGGAAGCGACTGAAAGTTCGGCCATCGGTCTCGGTCTCTTACGGTAGCCTATTCTAGGCGGAAGCGGGCGCCGGGGAAATATAATCCATCTTGTCCCGTTTGCCGGACCATTCCTCTGCGTCCGCGGGCGGATCCTTGCGTTCGGTGATGTTCGGCCAAATCTCGGAATATTTCTGGTTCAGCGCAACCCATTTGTCCGCACCCGGTTCGGTATCGGCGATGATCGCTTCCTCCGGGCACTCCGGCTCGCATACGCCGCAATCGATGCACTCGTCGGGGTGGATCACGAGCATGTTCTCACCCTCGTAGAAACAATCGACCGGGCACACCTCGACGCAGTCGGTGAATTTGCAGTTGATGCAGGCTTCCGTAACGGCGTACGTCATCTGTCCACTATCCAGAGATTCTGCTGTTGAGCCGACGGGCCGTTTGCGCCGGTCCGCTGCCTAGGCGGGTACCGGTTGCTCGGCCACGGCTGCGCAATTTGGAGGGAGTTGCGGGGCAGGGGAAGTCTGCAATTTGTCGCGCGTCTTTCGGCTACCCTCATAGCCGCGTTGATAGGCAAGGGTCACGGAACCGCTCGCCTTGTTCCAGACGTCAAGCGACTGATCGGACGGCACCTCGAAGGCGTCGAAGCCGACCTGCGTGAGGAATCCTGCCTGATCGGCGAGCACATTGCCGGTTGCGCGCAATTCGCCCACATATCCCAAATGGTGGCGCAATTGCCGGGCCTGGGAGTAGGCGCGGCCGTCCGTGAACGCGGGAAAGGTGAGTGAAATCAAATCGATATCGCTCAGGTAAGACGCGATGTCTTCCGGGTCCGCGGTGTTCTCCAGCGCCACGCCGACGCGGCCGACGCGCCGGTTCAGCACGTCCATTTCGGCAAGGTAGCGTTCCAGAGGAACGATGACGTCCCCGGCCTCAGGGATCTCGGTGTCGTCCGGCAGGACAGTCCAACTGTCCTGGACGAACCGTCCATCTTTAATGAGCGGCATAAACAGCCTCCTTGAAGGGGTCGGGGCCGACGCGGCGATAGGCGTCAAGAAACGTCTCGCCGTCCTGTCTCAGGCCCACATAGGTGTCGACAATGGTTTCCACGGCATCGGTCACGGTTTCGCTAGAGAAGCCGGGACCGATGATCTCACCGATCGAGGCGTTCTCGTCGCCGCTGCCGCCGAGCGTGATCTGGTAGTACTCCTCGCCGCGCTTCTCCAGGCCGAGAATCCCGATATGCCCGGCATGGTGGTGGCCGCAGGCATTGATGCAGCCGGATATCTTGATCTTGAGATCGCCGACGTCTCGCTGGCGCGTGATGTCACCGAGACGGCGCGAGATATCCTGTGAGATCGGGATCGAACGCGCGGTCGCGAGTGCGCAGTAGTCGAGGCCCGGGCACGAGATGATGTCGGTCGCGAGGCCGATATTGGCGTCGGCCAGATCATGCGTTTTCAGGGACTCCCAGATCTCATAGAGATCGGACTTGCGCACATGGGGCAGCACGAGGTTCTGCTCGTGCGTCACGCGGATCTCGTCGAGTGACTTCTCTTCGGCGAGATCGGCTACCGCACGCATCTGGTCCGCCGATGCGTCGCCTGGAACACCGCCCACGGGTTTGAGCGAAATGTTGACGATCGCGTATCCCGCTTGCTTGTGCGCGACCACATTGCGATCGACCCACTGTGCGAAGTCCGCATCATCATTCATGTGCCGGGCGAGCTCGGGAGACTGATCCGGAAGATCTTCATAAACGGGCGGCGCGAAGTAGGCCTTGATGCGGGCGAGCTCCTGCGCCGGCGGCATGACGCGCGGCGCATCGATGCGGGCATATTCGTCCTCGACCTGGCGTGTGAACTCCTCCGCGCCCAGTTCGTGGACGAGGATCTTGATCCGCGCCTTGTACTTGTTGTCGCGCCGGCCATGCAGATTGTAGACGCGCATGATCGCCTCGAGATAGGCGAGCAGCTCTTCTCTCGGCAGCCAGTCGCGGACCGTGACCGCCAGCATCGGCGTGCGACCCATGCCGCCACCGACGAGCACCTCGAAACCGATCTCACCGCCCGCGTTCCGTTTCAGCCGCAGGCCGATATCGTGATAGGCGATCGCCGCGCGGTCTGCGGCAGCTCCGGTGACCGCGATCTTGAACTTGCGCGGCAGAAACGAGAATTCCGGATGCAGGCTCGACCATTGCCGCATCAGCTCCGCATAGGGGCGCGGGTCTTCGAACTCGTCCGCGGCGGCGCCGGCCCACTGGTCGGCGGTCACATTGCGGATGCAGTTGCCGCTCGTCTGGATGGCGTGCATCTCGACATCGGCGAGATGCTCGAGAATATCCGGAACGTCCGGCAGCTTCGGCCAATTGAACTGGATGTTCTGCCGGGTGGTGAAATGCCCGTAGCCCCGGTCGTACTCTTCGGCGATGAAGGCGAGCTGGCGCATCTGCCGCGAATTGAGCGTACCGTAGGGAACGGCAACGCGCAGCATGTAGGCATGAAGCTGCAGGTACAGTCCGTTCATCAGCCGCAGCGGGCGGAACTGTTCTTCGGTGAGCTCACCGGCGACGCGGCGGTTCACCTGGTCACGGAACTGGTCCACGCGCTGGCGCACGAAGGTGGTGTCGAACTCGTCATATCTGTACATGGCAGAGGTGTCCTAACCGGCGAACGCCAGGCGGCCGTTCGGCTGGCCATTGAAGAATGGTTGAACGCTGGGCCCGGCGATCCGCCGCCGTTCGCGGAACTCGACCGGGACGAGGCCGGAGCCGGTATCCTCGACGGCAATGAGATACGGGTCGACGATGTGGTTGGTGCGAACGAACACGGCCGCCCGTGCCTCAAGGGCGGCCGCGCCGTCCTCGGTCTGCGCCAGGTCCGCCGCATCGATACTGGCGCGCCATGTCCCGTCACTGCCGAGAAACACGACCATGCCGTCGCTCAGGAGGTTGGCCGTTAGGACCTGAGGGCCTTTGATCTTCTTTGCCATGATGAGAATCCTGCTTGTCCGCGATGCACATCCGCATCAGGGGTCTGTCGTCCGCCGGGGAAATTCGCTCCTTGATCCGCTGCAGGTAGAATATTTTTCTTTTTTATCGAAAATCAAGTCAGAAAATTAGAATAAATTTTCAAACACGTTTCCCAATCGGCATGAAATTCTTCATTGGAGCGCATTTCTGTCATTCCGTTACGGAATGTGCGCGGGCAGGGGCAGGCGCGCACTCAATTGCAGGAAAACCGCTCACATTCCTGCGAGATGAAGAGGCGGGTCGGCGCGGCGCGCGCGGTCGGGCCAAGCTCCGGGAAAACGAAGATTCAGGACGGTTTCGCCGTTGCCCGCTCTTCCACCGCCGTGCCGTCCTCGACCCGGTCGCTGGGGTGCAGGATGACCCGTGCCCCCGGCTTCAGACCTTCGACGATGTGCGCTTCGCGGGTGTTCCGCTGGCCGATCTTCACCGGCGTGGTCTTCGCCGTCCCGTCCCGCACTTCGAAGACGGCCCAGCTCTGGCCCTGGCGGAACAGTGCGCTCAAGGGAACCTTCAGCGCATCTTCCGAGTCCCACACGGTGATACGTACGAACACCCGGAAATCGTGTCCGAGACCGGGCAGCTTGTCGCGTGGAATCGTCAGGTCGAGAATGGTGTTGACCCTTTGCTCCTCGATACCCAGAGCGGAAACCTTGGTGAAACCGGCCGGATCAACCCGGCGGACACGCGCGGGCAGGGCGACCAATCCGCCCCAGCCTTCAATCACCGCGTCCGCGCCCTCTGTGACCTTGACCGCATCGGTGGAAAGCAGATCGACGACGATTTCGAGGTCTTTCGGATCGCCAATGCGCAGCAGCGGTTCGCCGGCCTTGACGACCTGCTCGCTTTCCTTGTCGATTTCGAGGACGCGGCCGCTCACCGGCGCGCGGACCTCGACGCAGCACGAGCCGTCCTGGGCTTTCTGGGCCGTGTGTTCGGGCCCGATCAGCCGCGCCTTGGCGCTCTCCAGTTCCTGTTTGCGCAGTTCCAGGTTGGCGTGCGCCTCCTCAAGGGCGGATTTGCGCACGTCGACGTCGAGTTTGGCCTTTTCGAGCGTGCGCTGGGAAACCGTTCCGCGTTCGGCGAGCGACTCGGCCCGTTTCAGGTCGCTTTGTGCGAACCTGAGCTCGGACTCGGCACGAATGATCTCGGTTTGCGTTCGCCGGACCGCGGCTTCATTGGCTGCAACACTCGCCTCCAGCTCGCGGCGGGCGCGGACATCGAGGAAGGACGGGTCGCCCGGCTCGATGATGGCGAGCAGCGTCTTGTCCTTTTCCACCTTGTCGCCGATCTCCCGCGGCGAACGCAGCACCTTGCCGTCGATCGGCGCGGATACCACGTAGATCTCGCGAATGCGCGTTTCGCCTTCCTCATCGACCGTCACCGTCAGCGGTCCCTTTCCAATCACGGCCGTATCGACCAGGACGGGCTGCGGCATGAGCGCGTAGGCGAACATGCCGACAATCGCGAGGACAATGACACCGCCGATGATGCGTTTGATCCAGCTTGAGTTCATGTGTCTATTCCCGGGTTTTAAGCGCCTCGATCATGTTCAGCCGGTCGACGCGGCGGCGGACCATGAATGCCGACACGCCGGCGGCGGCCAGCACCACAAGGGTGGACAAGGCGTATGTGTTCGGCGTGATGACGAATGGAACCGAATAGAGGTCGCTTTCGAAGCCCTGCACCGTCGCCCAGGCCAGGCCGTAGCCGATGACCCAGGCCAGCGGAACGGCGGCGGCTACCAGCAGGCCCAGTTCCAGCAGAAGGACATGGGATACCTCGGCCTTTGAGAAGCCGAGTACCCTGAGACTTGCGAACTCGCGCGCGCGCTCGGAAAGCTGTATCCGCGCGGAGTTGTACACGACGCCGAACGCGATGATGACGCTCAGGACAACGTAGACCGCCGTCATGATGTAGATGTTCGTTGCCAGCGTCTCGCGGAACTTGCGCAACGACACGCCCTGCAGCGCGATGGCCGACACGGCCGGCAGCTCCTTGACCTTCTTGAACAGCTCATCGGTGCGGCTCGTGTCGATCGCGACGTGAACGCCGGTCACGACGGGGCTTTCGTCGAGCAGCTCGTTGAGCGCGCGGATATCCATGAACACGGCGAGGCCGAGATAGGATTGGATGACCCCGGAGATCTGCACGCGGCGTGTGTTCTTGCGCAATCCCGCGGCCGAGAAGTCCGCCGGTCTGTCCTCATAGGTCAGCCTGAGCCGGAACGGGTCGACCTTCATGTCCGGCGGGCCGCGCACGCGGCTCGCATCGAGTATCTCCACGTCGACCGTGTCGCCGCGTTTCAGGTTGAGAAGCTTGGCGACGCGCTCGCTTACCAGGAGCCCGCTCTCGGGAATTTCGACCGGCTCGTCATTGCGCCCGAGCACGCGGCTCAGATCCGCGCCCGGCGGCTTGCCGGTGATGGCGAGTTTGCGTTGACGATGTCCGTGCCGCAGCCGCACCGCGACGGACCGGTAAGGCTCAGCCGCCAACACGCCGGGCAGGTGCTCCACCGACTGAAGGACGCTGAGCGGACGCTCGTCGGCGAAGTTGACGGTCGCGTCCTGACGGTCGGCGCGGAAGTAGATCACGTCGACCATGTAGTCGATGGAATCGATGGAGAACAATGCGGTGATGAGCAGCGATCCGCTCATGGCGATGCCGAGAACGGTGAGGCCGGAGCGGATCGGCCAGCGCACGATGTGGCGCACCGCCATGATCGTGAGTTGGCTGAAATGGCGGAAAACCCGCAGTTTCTCGAATGCGAGGTGGGTGTAGTGCGTCGGAACCGGCGGCGACATGGCGACGGCGGGCGGAAGCGTCAGTGCCGCGTAGACGCCGCGAATTCCGCCGGCAAGGGCGGTGGCGAGAGAGATGCCGGCCGCGATGGCGTAGATGTCCATCCCGCGATGGAAAATCAGGAAGGGGAAGTGGAAGAAATCGCCGTAGAGCCGGGTCAGGCCCTGACCAAGCCAGGTGCCCGCGGCGGCGCCGATGGCAATCCCGACGCCGGCGATGATCAGGACCAGCTTCACATAGTGCCAGCCGACGGCAAACGCCGAGTAGCCGAGTGCCTTCAGAAGACCGATCTGCTCCCGTTCGAGGGCAATCAGTCGGGACAGGGTGATGTTGATCAGGAACGCGGACACCAGCAGAAAGATCGGCGGGATGATCTGCGCCATGGATCTCAATTGCTTCAGCTCGGCATCGATAAAGGCATGGCTCGTCTGGTCCTTGCGGCCATAGGCGCCCGTTCCGCCGTATCGCTCCAGAAGCGTATCCAGTTGCTGGATGACTTCATCCTCGCGCGCGTCCCGCAGCAGCTTGATGCTCACCGAATTGAAGGCGCCCTCGAGGTCGTACATGGCGGCAAGCGCCTTCTCCGACATCCACAACACGCCGAACCGCCGGTCATCGGGGATGAGATCGCCGGGACCGAGCGCATAGATGAACTCAGGCGATAGGGCGATCCCGACGATGCGCAGCGGCCGCTTGTAGCCGTTCAGGATGGCGTGAAACTCGGATCCGAGCTCGAATTTGTGGGCTTTCGCGAACGCCTCGTTGACGACCACCTCGTCCACCCGGCCCGGTTCCGGAAACCGTCCTTCACGCAGATAGGTCCGGTTGAGCCGCAGCTCGTGGTGATCCGGCAGGGACAGCGCCATGCCGGTGGCCGGCTCGACCATGTCCGCGATGTCGAGCAATGCGAATTCGGATATGCGCGCCTCCGCCGCGGCGACGCCGGGAATCTCCAGGACCTGCTGCTCGACGAACTCGGGAACGCGTTTGGCCGTCGCGAAAACATCGGCAAAGCGATAGCGCTCATAATATGCGGACCGGGTCTCCTCAAGCGACCGGTACGCGCCCACCGCCAGGATCAGAGTCGCGACGCCCGCCGCGAGGACAAGCGCAATGGCGAGGGCCTGCGCCCAGAGCCGAACGACGTCCCGCATGAGTTTCTTGTCGAGCGTGCTCATGGGGCCGTCACCATTTGACCTGCGACGGCGCAATCCGCGTCTTGTTGACCTTGGTGCGCACGATCCGGCCGTCACCGAAGTGAAACACCCGGTGGGCGATGCCGGCGATGGCGACATTGTGAGTGATGACGGCAGTGGACGTGCCGAGCTCCTCGTTGACCGAGGTCAGCGCTTCCAGTACCTGAACGCCGGTCTTGGAGTCGAGGGCACCCGTGGGCTCGTCGCACAGCAGAACCTCGGGGCGCTTGGCGATCGCGCGGGCGATGGCGACGCGCTGTTGCTCACCGCCGGAAAGCTGGGCCGGGAAATGGTCGAGCCTGTGCCCGAGGCCGACCAGCGTGAGCGCCTCCTCCGGCTTCATCGGGTGACGCGAAATCTCCGTCACCAGCGAGACGTTCTCGCGCGCGCTCAGGCTGGGGATGAGATTGTAGAACTGAAAGACAAAACCCACATGGTCGCGCCGGTACCGGGTGAGTTCCCGCTCCGCCATGCTTGTAATTTCAGCGTCGCGAAACCGGGCCGTGCCGGCGGTTGCCGTGTCCAGCCCACCGAGAATGTTCAGCAATGTCGATTTGCCGCTGCCGGAGGGACCAAGCAGAACCGCGAGCTCACTCTCGTAGAGCGCAAGATCGACCCCTGCGAGCGCATGAATTTCGACCTCACCCGTATGGTAAACCTTGGTCAGTCCCTCGACCGTGAAGATCGGCGTCGGGGCGGGTCGGGAAGCGGGTTTCTTGCGCGGTACGGCCATGCCACTAAAGAGTCATATAGGTCCGTCGACCCCCATATTTAACGGATAAATCCTTGGCGAACGTGCGACCTGATGACCGCCCCTTACCAATTCGTATTCATCAAATTTGCGTTTGTAACTTGCGTCTTCGGAAAGGGTCTGATTCGATACGGAATGGAGCACCGGCGGGATTCGATGTCCCGCCTTGATTGGGAGGAACGGACGGCGCGTCTAACCCGAACGAGACGGGTGCCGTCCAAACACAGGGCGAAGGTCGCTGGCGCTGCTGCGGCCTGAGGTGTTGGGCTGATGAGCTCATCCGATGTCACCGTCAAGCCGCGCGGTATGCGGCCGACGGACATCACAGACCCGAATTACTTCCACAAGGTGGTGGACTGCCAGTGGGCATGTCCGGCACACACACCCGTACCCGAATATATCCGGCTGATCGCGCAGGGGCGTTACACCGACGCCTATATGCTCAATTGGGAATCAAACGTCTTTCCGGGCATTCTCGGCCGCACTTGCGACCGGCCGTGCGAACCGGCATGCCGGCGGGGACGGCTCGAAGAGAAACCCGTCGCGATCTGCAGGCTGAAACGGGTTGCGGCGGACTATCGCGATGACATCTCCGGATTGCTGCCCAAGATCCCGAGGAAGAAGAACGGCAAGCGCATCGCGCTGATCGGCGCCGGTCCCGCTTCGCTCACCGTGGCGCGCGATCTGATGCCGCTCGGGTATAGCTGCGTTCTGTTCGAGAAGGATCCGCGCGGTGGCGGACTGATGCGGACGAACATTCCGCCATTCCGGTTGCCCGAAAACGTGATCGACGAGGAAATCGGCTACATCCTCGATATGGGCGTCGAGACCCGGTTCGGCGAGGAGATCACCAGTCTGAAAGCGCTGCTCGAGGAGGAATTCGACGCGGTGTTCGTCGGTACGGGTGCGCCGCGAGGCAAGGATCTGATGATTCCCGGCCGCGAGGAAGGTGACGCGCGCATTCACATCGGCATCGACTGGCTCACATCCATCGCCTTCGAACACACCAAGAAGATCGGCAAACGCGTGGTCGTGATCGGCGGTGGAAACACGGCCATGGATTGCTGCCGCTCCGCACTTCGGCTCGGCGGCAAGGACGTGCGGGTGACCGTGCGCTCGCCCCGCGCCGACATGAAGGCGTCCGACTGGGAGATCGAGGATGCCGAAAGGGAGGGCATTCCGGTCTTCGACAATCATCAGCCTAAGGAGTTCCTGGTCGAGAACGGCAAGCTCAAGGGCGTCAGGTTCGCGCGCGTGGAAGCGGAATATGCCGAGGACGGCAAACGCACGCTGGTGCCCACGGGCGAAGAAGTGGTCTTCGAGTGCGATGACGTGTTGATGGCAATCGGTCAGGACAATGCCTTCCCGTGGATCGAGCGCGACATCGGCATAGATTTTAACGACTGGGAAATGCCGACCGTTGACAATAGGACGATGATGTCGACCAGGCCGGGTATCTTCTTCGGCGGGGACGCCGCTTGGGGCCCAGAGAACATTATCTGGGCCGTGGCGCACGGCCATCAGGCGGCCATTTCCATCGATCTCTTTTGCCATGGCAAGAGCTTGACCGACGACCGGCCGCCGCCGGGCGCAAGCCTTGCCAGCCAGAAGATGGGCATCCACGAATGGGCCTATGACAACGACTATTCGGAGGATGCGCGGTTCGCCGTTCCGCATCAGGATCAGAAGGTCACGCTCAAGGACCTGAAAGCCGAGGTCGAGCTCGGATTTGACGACGAACTCGCCTATCTCGAGGCGGAACGGTGCCTGAACTGCGATGTCCAGACGGTTTTCGTGCGCGATCTGTGCATCGAGTGCGACGCCTGTGTCGACATCTGCCCCGTGGACTGCATCAATTTCACGAAAAACGGCGAGGAAAACGATCTGCGCGCGCGCCTGCGCGTGCCGGCAAAGAACCTCACCCAGGATCTTTACGTTTCCGGCGCCCTCAAGACGGGCCGCATCATGGCGAAGGATGAAGACCTGTGCCTGCACTGCGGCCTGTGCGCCGAGCGATGTCCGACGGGGGCGTGGGACATGCAGAAGTTCACCTATGTGGAACGCCAGGCGAACTCCGCCGGGCAACCCAATTGTATGGCGTATATCAAATGAAGCGGTCCTTCGATTTCGTCGTCAAGTTCGCCAACGTGAACGGCTCCGGCTCGGCCAGCGCCAACCTGCTGTTTGCGAAGTCCCTGTTCCGCATGGGTCTTGGCGTTGTGCCGAAGAACATCTTTCCCTCGAACATTCAGGGTCTGCCCACCTGGTACGAGGTCCGCGTGACGCAGACGGGCCGCACCGCGCGCCGCGACGGCGTCGACATCATGGTGGCCATGAACGCACAGACCTACTCGCAGGATGTCGCCGAAATTTCGCCGGGCGGCTTTCTGATCTACGATTCCAGCCTGCCGCGACCGTTCTCCAGGCAGGACATCACGATACTGGGGATACCGATCGCGCGGATGTGCGCGGAAGTCTTCGAAAGCCCGCGCGAGCGTCAGCTTTTCAAGAACGTCGTGTATGTTGGCGCTCTGACGGTGTTGCTCGACATGGATTTCGAGGTCGTGAAGAAGGTGGTTCGCGACCGCTTCAAGGGCAAGGACCACCTGGTCAAGCCCAATATCAAAGCCCTGAGAATGGGGCGGGACTACGCAAAGAAGCACTTCGACGCCCCGCTTCCCATTCGCGTGAAGAAGGGCAGGGCGGACAGCGAGCGGATCATGATCACCGGCAACGAAGCCGCCGCGCTCGGCTGCGTCTACGCCGGCGCGACGGTTGCCGCCTGGTATCCGATCACCCCGTCGACCTCGCTCGCGGAAGCGTTCGAGAAGTACGCCAAGGGCCTCCGGGCCGACAAGGACGGCAAACGCCAGGTCGCGGTCGTGCAGGCCGAGGACGAACTTGCCGCCATCGGCATCGTGATCGGGGCAGGGTGGAACGGCGCGCGGGCTTTCACTTCGACATCGGGCCCCGGCATATCGCTGATGGCCGAGTTCATCGGCCTCGCCTATTTTGCGGAAGTCCCTCTGGTTCTATTCGATGTCCAGCGCGGCGGCCCGTCTACGGGCATGCCGACCCGCACGCAGCAGTCGGATGTCACCGCATGCGCCTACGCGTCCCACGGCGATACCAAGCAGATCCTGCTGTTTCCGTCCGACCCGAAGGAGTGCTTTGACCTGAGCGTGGAAGCCTTTGATCTCGCCGAACGGCTGCAGACACCGGTGATCGTTATGAGCGATCTCGATATCGGCATGAACGAATGGATCACGAAGCCGCTGGAGTGGAACGACGCGCATGCTCATGACCGCGGCAAGGTGATGACCGCGGAAATGCTCGACAAGGCAAAGCAATTCGGACGTTACTGGGATGTCGACGGTGACGGCATCCCGTATCGCACACTTCCGGGCACGCATCCGACCAAAGGCGCTTTCTTCACGCGCGGGTCGTCCCATGACGCGTTCGCGACCTATACCGAGGACGGGACGATCAACGCGGAGAACCTGGACCGGCTGACCCGCAAATTCGCGACCGCCGCGCAGATCGTTCCCAAACCCGTGATCCGCAAGAGCGGCCGGACGAGCAAGCTGGGCCTTATCAATTTCGGCTCGACCGAAGCGGCCGTCCGCGAGGCGACGGAACTGCTGGCGCGTGAAGGCTACAAGCTCAACGCCATGCGGCTGCGCGCCTTTCCGTTCGGCAAGCAGGTGAAGAGGTTCGCCGACCAGCACGAACGCATTTTTGTCGTCGAGCAGAACCGCGACGGTCAGATGCGGTCATTGCTGATGACCGAGGCCGGCATTCCGGGCGAGAAGCTGATCCCGATCCTGAGCTATGACGGCATGCCGCTCACGGCCGAATGGGTGCGGCGCCGGATCGAAACGGTGATCGAGGCAGACAAGTCGGTTGCCGAGGCGATGCAGCTTTCGATGCGGGCGATGTAAGGGCGCAAGGAGAGCCTGACACCATGACCTATATGAAAAAACCCGTGGTGAAACACCCCAATCTCCCCAAGAACGAGCTGGGTCTGACGCGCCGCGACTATGAGGGATTGCTTTCAACGCTGTGCGCGGGATGCGGGCATGACTCGGTTTCCGCGGCGATTATCGAGGCATGTTTCGAGCTCGACCTTCCCGCGCACCGGCTGGCGAAGCTCTCCGGCATCGGCTGCTCCTCGAAGACGCCGACATATTTCCTGAACCGCAGTCACGGATTCAACTCCGTGCACGGGCGTATGCCGTCCATCGCAACCGGCGCCAACCTCGCCAACCGTGAGCTCATCTATTTGGGCGTATCGGGCGACGGCGACACGGCGTCCATCGGCCTCGGGCAGTTCTGCCACGCCATGCGCCGGCGGATAAACATGGCCTACATCGTCGAGAACAACGGCACTTATGGTCTGACCAAGGGGCAGTTCTCGGCGACGAACGACAAGATATCGAAGTCGAAAAAGGGCGAGGCGAACCTGTTCGAGTCGATCGATCTGTGCACGCTCGCGATCCAGCTCGGTGCCGGATTCGTCGGACGCGGATTTTCCGGCGACAAGCAGCAGCTCGTGCCGCTGATCAAGGCCGCGCTGCGGTATAACGGCTTCGCCTTCCTCGACATCATTTCGCCCTGCGTCACGTTCAACGACCATGACGAGTCGACCAAGAGCTATGGCCATGTTCGTACCCACAACGAGGTGCTGGGCCGGCTCGACTATGTTCCGAAGTTGCAGGAAATCACCGCTGAATACGCGGAAGGGGAGACCGTCAGCGTGCCCATGCATGATGGCTCGCAGATGCGTCTGCACAAGCTCGACCACGAATACGATCCCCGCGACGCCAACAGCGCGCTTGCGACCCTGAGGAAACGCTACGACCGTGGTCAGGTCGTGACCGGGTTGCTTTATATCGACGAGGACGAGGCGGACATGCATACGCTTCTGGGCACGACGCGCGAACCGCTGAACGCGGTGGCGATGGACGATCTGTGTCCGGGCAGCGCCGCGCTGGAAAAGATCAACAAGTCGTTCCGCTAGGCGCTTCGGCGGCGGGCACTAACGTCCGGCGATCAGTCGGGCAATGACCAGCACTGCAAACGCGACGAGTGCCATCGCAAGGGTGAACAGGATCACCCGGTCGTATCCGCCCCATTCCCAGATCACCGAGCCGATTGTCGGGGCGACGGCATAGCCGACAAGAAAGACGGACGCCAGCACGCCGGAGACGAGCCCGAAGTCCTGCCGGCCCAGATAGTCGGCGATGATCACCGGACGCACGATGCTGACGACGCCGTGTCCGGCGCCCTGCAGGAGAACGAAGCTGACCAATAGTGCAGGCACCGCCACGGCACCGTAAAGCGAAAGCGACGCAATTGCGGCCGCCGCGGCGCAGCACATGAAAATTATGCTCGTCGACACGTGCCGCTCCGCGGCCATCATGGCGAGCCGGCCCGCCACCTGCATGGGTCCGATCATCGAAATGGCAAGGATGGCGGTTTCCTTGTGCACGCCGCGCGCGTCGAGAATGGGCAGAAGGTGGTTGATGATGACGCCGTGATTGATGGCCATGGTGACGAAACACAGCGACAGGCACCAGAACAGGGGCGAGCGGATCATCCGCTGGGCCGCGTCCTTTTTGCGGCCGACCGGCAACGGGTCGTGGTGCGGCTGGGTATGCGCGCGTCCGGAGGCGCTCCAGAAAAGGGGAACCGCAACCACGACAACAACCACCGCGAAGACAATCAGTGCCACGCGCCAGCCGAACACGGCGGCGAGGGCATTGGCACTCGGGAAGGATACGGTCCCCGCGAGACCCGCGACCAGCGTGACGAGGGTGATGGCGCGCTTGGCCTGTTCGCGCATAGTGTGGGTGAGGATGGCGAAGCACGCGTCGTAGAGACATCCGGCCATTGCCAGTCCGAGCAGAATCCATACTGCATAGAACTGCCAGAGCGCCGTCACCTGTGACAGCAACACGAGCAGGACCGCGCCGCTGAGCGCGCCGCCGGTCAGGAGGATACGCCCGTGTCCGTGGTCAATAATCCGGCCGGCAAACGGGGATGAGGCGGCTGAGACGAGCAATGAGAGGGTGACGGCGCCGGTCAGCTCCGTCTTCGACCAGCCGAACTCCATCTCCCACTCCAGAAGGAGCGCGGGAAAGGAGTAGTACATCGCCGCCCAGACAATGGTCTCGGCGATGGCGAGCGGCCAGACGATACGGCGGAACGTGCCGGATGAGCTCTTACTCATGGTGCGCCGTCATGAAAAACGCCGGTTCCAGGGGAACCGGCGTCTTCTGTCTAAACGCGACCCTTCCAGGGAACCACCTTTTTCTCGATCCATCGCATGAACAGGTCGAACGAGTAGGCGATGATACCGATGACGATGATACCCATGATGACCACCGAGGTAACGAGGAACTCCGACGCGCTCATGATCATTGCGCCGAGACCTTCCTCTGTCGCGACCAGCTCGGCGGCGACCAGGGTTGTCCATCCGAAGCCAATGCCGATACGCATGCCGGTCAGAATCTCCGGCATGGCCCCCTTGAGTATGACGTGCCACAGGACCTGCGCACGGGTGGCGCCGAGGGAATAGGCGGCATGAATCTGCTCGATGGCCACCGATCGCACCCCGGCCCGGGTATTGAGAACCATGGGTGCGAACATTGCCAGGAACAGCAGCACCAGCTTTTGCGTCTCGCCGATACCGAACCAGATGACGGTCAGCGGCAGGTAGCCGAGCGGCGGCAGCGGACGGTAGAACTCGATCGGCGGGTCGAAGATGCCGCGAAAGACGCGATTGGTCGCCATGGCGATGCCGATGGGAATTCCGATGATGGCGGCCAGGAAGAACGCAATGAAGATGCGCTGCGTGCTGGCCCAGGTGTGTTCGCCCAGCGTGCGGTCCTGATAGCCCTCAACCGAGACGGAGATGAACTTGTCCCAGACCTGCGCGGGCGAGGGCAGAAACAGCGGCTGGATCATCGGCCCGAATACGGGTGTGGTGACAACCCACCACACTCCGAAAAGGGCAATGGCCGTGGCAACCGCAATGGATGTGGAATTGCCTACGCCCGGCGCCCCGTAGGAGTCGCCCGGCCTCACCGGACCGGCCGAAAAGATCTTTCCGAACCGGGATAAGTAAGCGCCTTCGCGCACGGTTATGTCAGACATGGATGTTCCCCCCTTCCAGCTCGTCGCCGCGAATGATCGTGATGATCTCCTCGCGCATCTTGATGAAGTCGGGCATGGACTTGACCTTGCGTGCGTCCCGGCATTCGAAGAAGCGATGACAGAAGTCGAGGTCGTATTCGTGGGTGATACGGCCCGGACGCGGCGACATGACGATCAACTTGGTCGCGAGAAACAGTGCCTCCTCGACGCTGTGCGTGATGAAGAAGATCGCCTTGTGGGTTTCCCGCCACACATCGAGAATGAGCTCCTGCATGTTGTCGCGGGTCAGCGCGTCGAGGGCGCCGAGCGGCTCGTCCATGAGCAGGGCGGCCGGGTCGCTGGTAAGCGCGCGGGCGAGGCCGACGCGCTGCTGCATGCCGCCGGACAACTCGTAGATGTTCTTGTCTTCGAAGTCCTTCAGACCGACGAGATTGATGTATTTGCGCGCCATCTCGCGGCGTTGCTCCCGCGCCACCCCCTGAAGCTTCAGCCCGAAGGTGACGTTCTGGAGAACCTTGAGCCATGGCAGAAGCGCGTGCTTCTGAAACACCACGCCGCGGTCGGCGCCCGGGCCGGTGATCGGTTTGCCGCCGAGCGTCACCTGTCCGTGGGTTGGTTGTATGAAGCCCGCCAGAAGGTTCAGGAAGGTCGTCTTGCCGCAACCGGATGCGCCGAGGGCGACGACGAAATCTCCCGGGCCCATGGAGAGCGAAACTTTCTCCAGAGCATGGACACCTTCGCCGAGCGCGGTCGGATAGATGACGGTAACTTCCTCAGCCCGCAGAGTGGACTGTTCAGTTTCGGCCGTCGAGCCGTTGCCCTTTTTCGGGGTGGTCTTGGCCTGTTTGGTTTTGGATCGTGTTTTGACCTGAGCCATTTGGTCGCCTCCAGGTCTCTTGAAAGAGAGATGAAAAGAAAAAAGGCGGCCTCGTTAGAGGCCGCCTCGCGATACGCGTTTTCAGCAATCGCCTGCTAGCGCTGCTTTGACGAACTTGTCGGTTACGACCGCTCCGTAATCCGGCAGCAGATCATCGACCTTCTTCTCCTTCTTCAGAAACTCTGATGTGAAGAAGAGGGCTTTCGCGGCACCGCCTTCCTTACCGCCGGCAAGCCAGGCATTGGAGGCCTGCGCCTTGAGGTCCGGGAAGTCGTAAAGCGCGAGCACGCCGGCGACGTCCTTGTCGTCACCGCCGACCATCTTCACGATCTTCTTGGCGTTGTCGGAGCCCGGTCCGAAGTTCCCGGGATTGTCACGGTACGCCGCGTCCGCAGCGGACATGCCCTTAACGAACTGGCACATGAACTTTGCGTTCTCGCCGGCGAAGTTGTTGGTGACGATCATGCCGTCGAACGTGGCCTTGCCGAGTTTCGACAGGTCACCGGATGTGAGCAGCACCTTGCCGTTCTTCTTGATGCGGCTGAGCGCCGGATCCCAGATGAACGCCGCATCGATATCGCCGCGTTCCCAGGCTGCGGCGATCGAGTTCGGCTGCATGTTGAGGAGTTTCACTTCCTTCGGGTCGATGTTGTTCACCTCGAGAGCGAACAGCGTGTGGAAGTGCGTCGTGGAAACGAAGGGCACGCCGAGCTTTTTGCCCTTGAGGTCCGCCGGCTTTTCGATGCCCGACCCGTCGCGCACAACCAGTGCCTCGGCGTCGTTGATGTTCTCGACGATCCAGAAAAGCTTGATCGGCAGACCACGGCTCACGCCCGCAGCAATCGGGCTGGAACCGGCCATCGCGATGTCCACGTCGCCGGACGCCATGGCCGTGATGACCTTTGCGCCGGAGTCGAATTTCTTCCAGTTGATCTTGTAGCCGGTGGCTTTCTCGAAATCGCCGTTCGCGATCGCCACCTTCCACGGATTGAAGACTTGTTGATAGCCGATGGTCACTTCCGCTGCCCGCGCACCGGTAAAGGTGAGCGTCAGCGCCAGCACAAAACCGGCTACAGTTGACAAGATATTTTTCATACTCGTTCCTCCCTACTTGGATACGAAAAACTCTCTTCTATTGTTCTACGATCTGGTGGTCGGGTCCAGCAAACTTCCTGTTTTTCTGCACTTTTTCTAGTCGCCGCCCCCCATTCCGTGATGCTTTTTTAGTCCTTGAACGTCTCCAGTGTTTCGCGCACCAGGGCGACCATCTCGTCGATCTGCTCGTGCGTCGTCACAAGCGGCGGGGCGAAAATTCCGGAGTCGCCGGTGAACTTGATATGGATCCCGTTGTGGAAAAGGGCCTTCTGGAGCTTCGTTCCGCGAATGCCCGGCACAACCCCCGGTTTCACGTCGATGCCGGTCATCATGCCGTAGCCGCGAATGTCGCTCACGAGATCGATGTCCTGGAGCGTGAACACCTTGTCCAGGAAATAGTCCGACATGTCGCCGGCCCGGTCGAACAGCTTCTCGTCCTGGTAGATCTTCTGTGCCGCGATTCCCGCCGCGCACGCTGCCGGGTGGCCGGAGTAGGTGTAGCCGTGGAACAGCTCGATCGCACCTTCGGGTGCCGCATTGACGATGGTTTCGTAAATCTCGTCGCGCACGGCCACCGCACCCATCGGCTGCGCGCCGTTGGTGAGCGCCTTGGCCATGGTCATGATGTCCGGCGTGACGCCGAACGCCTGTGCCGCGAACGGTTTGCCCAGTCGGCCGAACCCGGTGATCACTTCGTCGAACACGAGCAGTATGCCGTTGGCGTCGCAGATTTCGCGCAGGCGCTGCAGATAGCCCTTCGGCGGGATCAGCGTTCCCGTCGATCCGGCGATCGGCTCGACGAAGCAGGCCGCGATGGTCGTTCCGCCATAGGTGTCGACCATGCGTTGCAGGTCCTCGGCCAGTTCGGCGCCATGCTCAGGCTGGCCGCGCGTAAACCGGTTCTCCTCAAGCCAGGTGTGCCGCATGCACACCACGTTGGGCATGACGCCGGTGAACGTTTCGCGGTTCTTGACCATACCGGAGAGCGAGGTGCCGCCGATATTGACGCCGTGATAGGCGCGTTCGCGCGAGACGAAACGCGTGCGCTGGCCTTCCGAGCGGGCGCGGTGATAGGCCATGCAGATCTTGAGCGCCGTATCGATCGACTCCGAGCCCGAGTTGGTGAAGAAGACGTGATTGATTTCCTCCGGCGTGATGGCGGCGACCATGCGCGCAAGCTCGAAGGACGTCGGCTGAGCGAGGTTGAAGGGCGCCGTGTAGTCGTTCTCCAGCAATGCAGCGTGAACCGCAGAGGCGATTTGCTCGCGTCCGTGGCCGGCGGCCACGCAAAACAGACCCGATGAGCCGTCGAGCAGACGGTTCCCGTTGTGGTCCCATAGCTCGACGCCCTTGCTCTTCACGACAAGCCGTGGAGCATCCTTGAATTCTCTGTTGGCCGTGAACGGCATCCAGTGGTGTTCGAGGGTATTGGCCGTGTACTGCATTTTCCCTGTTTCCCGCGCAAAATATGTGCACGGTGTTCACACAAACGCCGCGCACGTCACCAGTCAACCCCGGCGGACACACCTGCCCGCCGGCTTGTTCAAATCCGATGATCAAGCTACTCTCTGATTTTGGACTCATCCTAGAGCCAATTTCCGGGTTTCGGTGGGGCCAGACGATGCGTGAGTCACTGTTTCAGCTGCCGTCGACCGGCAAAATGAGCCTGCAGGCGCAGATACGGGAAGTCCTCGTATCGGCGATTCTCGGCGGCCAACTCCCGATCCATGACCGCATCCCGTCGAGCCGGCAGATGGCCCGGCGGCTTGGCGTTTCCCGGAACACCGTCGTTCTCGCTTATCAAGGCCTGATCGATGACGGCTACATCGTCGCCCGGGAGCGGTCCGGCTACTACGTCAACGAGGAGATCCTGAACGGCAGGGTTGAAAGCCCGCCCCTTCACGGCGCCGACGAAACGTCCGCGCCCGACTGGGAGGCACGGTTCCGTGTGCATCCGAGCGTCCAGGACAACATCCACAAGCCGGCGAACTGGCAGGAATTTCCTTATCCGTTCATCTACGGCCAGGTCGACCACAAACTTTTCCCCATCGCCGAGTGGCGCGAGTGCAATCGTCAGGCGCTCGGCAAACAATGGATCGATGCCTGGACGAGCGACTTTCGCGACCGCGACGACCCGATGCTGGTCGAACAGATCAGGACGCGGATTCTTCCGCGGCGCGGGATCATGGCGCGCGATGACGAGATTCTGGTCACACTCGGCGCACAGAATGCGCTCTACCTGATCGCCAGCCTCCTGGTCACGCGCGAAACCGTGGTGGCGATGGAGGAGCCCGGCTATCCCGACATGCGGAACATCTTCCGCCTGCGCACCGACCGCATGATGCCGGTGGAAGTCGATCACGACGGGCTGGTGGTGGACGACCGGCTGAGCCGCGCCGACATCGTCTTCACCACGCCAAGTCATCAATTCCCGACAACCGTAACAATGCCGCGCGATCGCCGGCTCGAATTGCTGGAGGCGGCTCGCGCCCACGACCTGGTCATCGTCGAGGACGATTACGAGTTCGAGACGAACTACATCGGTGAGCCGTGTCCGGCCCTCAAATCCACGGACCGCGACGGGCGCGTCATCTATGTCGGATCGCTGTCCAAGACCCTGTTTCCGGGGCTTCGCATGGGATTCCTCGTCGCTCCCAGGGAACTCGTCGACGAGTTGAGAGCATTGCGGCGCCTGATGGTGCGCCATACACCGAACAACAACCAGCGCGCGGTCGCGCTTTTCCTGTCGCTCGGTTACCACGACGCGCTGATCAAGCGCCTGGAGCGGGCCTACCGGTTGCGGTGGGAAGCGATGCGAGACGCGCTCGAGACGCATCTGCCGCAGTCCAGCCGCATGCCGACATTCGGCGGATCGAGCTACTGGGTGACCGGCCCGAAGGGACTCGACAGCGACCAATTGGCGCGGGAGGCTCTGAAAGCGGGCATTATCATTGAACCCGGCCGGGTTTACTTCTCAAATGCGCAGGGCGGTGTTCCCGAGTTTCGTCTTGGATTTTCGTCGATCGATTCCGAGATGATCGGACCCGGCATCCGGCGTCTCGCCGAACTGATCGACAGCGAGAAGCTTTGCGGACGGCGATAACCTGACATGGCACAGGCCAGGCTGGTCCGGAAAAAAATGGCCATCTGGCACTATGGAGCGCGCGTGGAGCGTGGTGCCATATAGGCGACGGCGACAGCCACACGTCCTGAAGACAAAGCCTGAGATAAGAGGAGTGAAGAATAATGCGGCTTGGTGTCCCCAAGGAAGTCAAGGTGCACGAATACCGCGTCGGCATGACACCGGCGAGCGTGCGCGAAGTGGTGAACCACGGCCATGAGGCCGTGGTCGAGACGAACGCGGGAATCGGGATCGGTGCGAGCGATGACGATTATCGCGCCGCGGGCGCGGAGATCGCGGATGCCGCGGAGGACGTCTTCGCGCGTGCGGACATGATCGTGAAGGTCAAGGAGCCGCAGGCGGGAGAGCGGTCCCTGCTTCGGGACGGGCAGATCCTGTTCACCTATCTTCATCTCGCGCCCGACCCCGAGCAGACAAAGGACCTGGTCGACAGCGGTGCAATCTGTATCGCCTACGAGACCGTGACCGACGCGCATGGCGGGTTGCCGCTTCTCGCACCGATGTCCCAGGTCGCCGGACGGATGTCGATCCAGGCCGGTGCCCACTGTCTGGAGAAAGAGCCGGGTGGCGCCGGCATCCTGATCGGCGGCGTTCCCGGCGTCGCGCCGGCCAAGGTTGTCATCATCGGCGGCGGCGTCGTCGGTGAGAATGCCGCTTACATGGCGATCGGACTGGGTGCCGACGTCACGGTTATCGACCGCAACGTCGACACGATGCGCGCGCTCGTGGTGCGCTTCGGCGGCCGGATCAAGACACTGTATTCCACCGCGCTCACCATCGAAGAACAGGTGCTCGACGCCGATCTGGTGATCGGCGGCGTCCTGGTTCCCGGCGCCAAGGCCCCGAAACTCGTCAGTCGCGATCAGGTCTCGCGCATGCGCCCCGGTTCCGTCCTTGTCGACGTGGCAATCGATCAGGGCGGGTGCTTCGAAACGGCGAAACCGACGACCCATGCCGAGCCGACCTATGTTGTGGACGGCGTGGTGCACTATTGCGTGGCGAATATGCCGGGGGCCGTCGCGCGTACCTCGACCTATGCGCTCAACAACGTGACGCTGCCGTTCACTCTCCAGATTGCGAACAAGGGCGTAAACGCGGCCTTGTTGAGCAACCCGCATCTGCTCGAGGGACTGAACGTCTATCGTGGAAAGGTGACGTATCAGGCGGTCGCTGACGACCTCGGATACGATTTTACCGAGCCCACGGAGGCTCTGGCCGCGTGAGGCGTTACGGCGGAAGCCAGGCCATGTCCGTTGCGCACGGACCGATGCGGACCGGACGACAGGCTCAACGCAGTCACACTTAGGCCCGATTGCCGATCAAACATACGCGAGGAGTTGGGGGTGCCCTTCCACGTCACCACACGCGCCGATAAGATGCGTGATTGGCGTCGATTGAATGTGGCTAGTGATGACGGCAGACTCATGACCACTCCCGAAGCGGAAGACCGCCGCTATTTCGACGAGAAGAAGATCCCGAACGATGTTTGGTCGGTTCTGCGCGCCTCATCGCTGCTGAGCGTCGGTGAGTTCAAGGTGTTCGAGCTCGCCTACGAGGAATGGTTCGGCGAGGCGGGTGAAGAACAGACAATCGAGAAATACTTCACCGGCTACATGTTCAACGACATCGTCCCGCCGTGGGTGCGCCATTTCTGCAAGAAAATCCTGAAACAGGACCAGGAAGGGACCCTTGACCCCGAGGACTACGGCATTGTCGAGCAGGCGGCGACGCGCGAGCAGGTGAACAAGGGACTCGAAGCGATCATGTGGATCGTCGGCGCACTCATCCTGATGTTCGTTCTGGGCGAAAGTGCCGCTCAGGTCCTCAAGCTACAATGCATGTTCCCGCCGTGCTATTGAGACCCACCTGATTGAGAAGTCTCTGAAGAGGTGGACGGGCGCATGGGTGGAACGTGGGTGGACTGGCTGTTGGTCGCCGGAACCGGATTTGTCGCTTTTCATGGATTGACCTACCGGGACAAGGACGGTGACCGTCCCTGGGTGCACCTGTTGTTCGGCGCCATTGCCCTGCTGTTCTGCTTCCGCTTCCTGCTGCACAACATCCTGCAGGTCTGGTAGCGGTCTTTCGGCTTTTGGCCCGTTACCGTTCGTAGGGACGTTGTTTCTTGTCCTGCTCAGGATCGCTGAGAACGCGCTGCTCGGGAGGCAAGGCAAACTGTTTCTTGAGATACTCGAGCCGGTCTTTCACCGTCGGCGGGCGCTCCTGCACATTATAGAGAAGACGGGTGAGCCAATGCATGCCGTCGGCGACCGACGGGTCCATCGTCAGTGACTTCTCGTAATCCGTCATTGCCAGTTTGTGCTGGCCCTGATGGTCGTAGATGATCCCGCGCAGCGCATAGTTTCCCGCGAACTCCGGTTCGAGAACGATGGCCCTGTCGATGGTGCGCAAGGCGTCGTCGTAGCGCTCAAGCTGCACATAACTGTTTGCCAGTCCGCGTATCGCCGCCCCGTGCTTCGGGTTCTCCTCAAGGGCGCTCTGGAAATACTCCGAGGCGCGTTCGTAGTGGCCATCCTTGAACACATTGTTGCCGTCGATATAGAGGACATCACCCGGTCCCATGCCCGCGAAATGCCGGTAGATCTCATAGCCGAGCCACAGCACGGCGCCGCAGATCGCCACCCATTTCAGCATGTTGTAGAGAGGTCCCTGGCTTTGACTCATCTGGCACCGGGAAATCCGAAAATGTTGCCGTTGAATAGAAGCGCGAACACGATCACGAGGAACGCGGACAGAAAGCGTGCTCGCTGAAGCTGTCCCTTGACCTCGGTTTCATCGAGCTTCCGCTCGAGTTTTCGCTCCTGACGCCTGACGCTCAGCGTCCAGACGAGTTTGCTGACGGGAATGAACAGCATTGCGGCGAGCAGGGCGCTCCAAACCAGAAACCATGTGAGCTGGCTGTTCATTTCATGTCACCGGATTGACGTCTCGTTCGCTTCGAATGTGCATCCTACCAGCGGTGAACGGCGCAACGAAAGAGGGCCGCCAATGCGGCGGCCCTCCGTTGTCGTATCGCTCAAGGTCTATGGCTTGTCGAGATCGAGGCGGGCCTTGCCTTCGCCAAGGTCGCCAATGTCCTCCACAAGAGCCGTAACCTCTTTTTCCGGGACGGTCGACATCTCCATCTTGTATGCGAGGAACCACATCATGAAGACGCCAAGGATCCACCACAGGATTTGCCATGCCCAGATTGAGGGAATGCCAAATGTCCATGCGTCGACGCCACCGTTCGGGTCACCAAAGATCCAGTTGCCAATGACCACACCGGGACCGATGCCGAAGAAGAACCACACCAGCGTGATGATCCAGGCCGTCGGGATCAGCTTCTGCTTCTCCGGCGACAGGCCTGCATGCTCCTGCAGGAATTTGTGGAACTTCATCTTGTGCTTCATGTCGTCCTCATTCTGCGTCACCGCGGAAATGAGAACGGCAGCACCCAGATTGAACAGGATGCCCCAGAAGGCCGAATGCATGGTCAGCGGCCAGCGGCCCCAGGCAGTAATACCGAACCAGCTTTGTCCGATGGTCTCGGTGCACATCACCGCGATGATGCCGAGGAACAGGCCGACCGTGATGCCCTGACGGGTCAGCCACGGATAGTAGCAGACCGACATCAGAGCCGGATACATCTGGAAGCCGAAGGCGACCGCGAGGCCGCCGAGCAACACGAGAGCATCCCGCGAGGTCGTTGCCACGATAAGCGCTGCAACCACGATCACGCCGACACCGACACGGCCCCAGAACTTCTGAACGCCATGCGATGCGTTGGGCATGATGAAGTGCTTGAGAATGTCGCGCGTGAGCATGCCGCCCGCGGTTGACATATAGGCAGCACCTGTCGACTGCATAGCTGCAAGCGCACACACCGCCAGCAGACCCACCAGCCATGGCGCGGAATCGCCCATGAGATGGATCAACTGAGGAACGAGCATGCCCTGCTTGCCGGGCGACTCCATCAGGTCCTTCCCCTGAAGCCCGGCACCCATCACATTGTTGGTGAGTTCCGGGAACCTCTCCGCGAATGCAAGGTCGGCACCCAGGAAGTGGCCGCCGATACCCTGGATCGCGGTGAATGTGAACAGGATGAAGCCAATACCGAATGCAGAGGCCCAGACCTGCTGCGGGGCAAACGGTTCGGGGTTCTTGTTGGAGAACGCCCACATCGAGAACGCCGGCGAGGAATGGATGCCCATCAGCGCGAACATGTAGGTGAGGATCATCACACCTGTCCATGCACCGCCGACGGCTTTCGGTCCCGCCGCGACGAACTGGATCACGCCGGGCACAGCAACATAATGGCTATACCCGTCAGGCGTCCGGTTCTCGTCCATTTCGGCAAGCGCTGCAATGCCTTCGTTGAGCCTGTCCCAGCCTCCGATATAGCTCAGCGCGATAATTCCGATCGCGATGATGCCGAAGGCGAGCAGGATGCACTGCAGCGTGTCCACATAGGCCACAGCGCGCAGACCGCCCGATGCGACATAAAGGAACACCACCGCGGACAGCATCCACATGCCAACGTCAACCGAGAAAAGATCATCGGTCAGCACGTTGAACAGGAAGCCCGAAGCCCGCAGTTGCAAGCCCAGATACGGGATCGAGAAACAGAGTGCCACGACGACGACAAGCAGACGAATTGCATCCCCTCTGAAGTATTCAGAGAACATTTCGCCTGGTGTCACGAACCCGAAGCGTTTGCCCAGCATCCACTGGCGCTTCAGGAACATCACGCCCGTAAACGGGATCGTAATGGCGTAGAACGAAGCGTACGCATATTGGAATCCATCCCGGTAAATAAGGCCGGGATGGCCCATAAACGTCCATCCGGAGAATGATGTGGCCGTCGCAGCCAGCACAAACACCCAGATGGAAATGCCCCGTCCAGCGATGAAGTAGTCACTCGCTGTCTTGGCCGTCATTGCACCTCTGACACCCCAGTAGATGCAATACGCCCAGTACAGGAGGACGAAGATGAAAAGCCAAATGACTTCCGCTTTCATGGGTCACGTCTCCCCCTGATTAAAGCTCAGACAACCCGCGAAACGTCCGGAGAAGCCACATGCTGCGCGGAATCCCCCATTTCATTGCCTACAGGGCTGTCTGGCTGCCATGCAAAACCCTTTCCCGCAAACGGTCAATGAGCCGATGGTCGAAGCATGGGAGTGCACAGTAAACGTTATTCAAATCAGTGGCTTAATCTTTGCGCCTTGGGGAAATCTCATATTTTCACGACGAATTGCTCCGACGGCTTTGGTGATTCGTGACCGAATCCCCGAGAGTCGCGGTTGTAAAATACAGCTTTAAGTTGTTCCGGGGGCTCAGTTCGAAATGGCTCTAGCCATCGCAGGTGCACGAGCGGCTGTGCGCCTGTCGCAGCGTCTCCATGGAACCGATAAGCGCATGATGCAGATCGGAATACCGACGATCAACCGCACCGATATAGTCCGCCGCCTCGATTGCGGAAAGCGCCCGGTACATCGCCGCGCGCGCCGTCTTGTCGAGCGCCTTGCCCGCATCGCTCCTGTAGTAACGTGACATGATCTTGAGGGCCGAGAACGTGTCCTCGGCGTTCGCGACGCGCTGACCGAGCTGTGCGTCTCCGGTCGTTTGCGCGAGTTTCTCGATCTGGTGCTTCGGCCCCTCCCTTTCGGGCGCCTGAGGAAGGTCGAGCGGTTCCGTGCCCCAGCCCGGATGGCCTCCCGGTTCCGCCTTTTTCGCTTCCGCGATTCGCGCGGCGGTGAGCGCTTCCTCGGTACGCAGAACGGCCAGGCGTTGCGACTTGTCCGCCATGTCGTCGAACTTCTCGGTACGTTTCACGAAGCCGGTCATTTTGTCATCGAAATAGTTGAAGAACTGGATTGCTCCGGTACAGATCGCCGGCGTGCTGTCCTGCTGCAGAAATCCTTTGAGGTTTTGCGAAACACGGTGCGTTGCCCAGCCGGTGTCGCGCCGGCGGTCGAGCGCACTGTCCAGGGTACGCGAGCGCACGAAGGACCCGGCAAAGCGGAAGACGCTTCGCTCGTACTCGACCGGCGCAGCACCCGAGACGACGGCCGGCTTTGGCCTGATCGTCCTGTAGCGGGTGCAGCGGTAAACGTAGCGGCCGCGCTGGTAGCTCCATCTGCGGACGCGGCGGACGCATCTCCTTTTCGCGCGCGCCCGTCCGAGCTTCGGCGGAAAAAGCCATCGGCCCGGCCGTGATTTGTCGCGCGTTCGAACAGCCTTCAGTGCCTCCGATATGCCCGCGCCCGATCCTTCACGCACCTTCACGATTTCCGAATAGAATCCACCGGCGCAATTGGCCACATCCCAGCCGAGCGTCGTCGTCTCTCCGGTCCCGCCGGGTGTCCTCAATGTCACGTGCAGCTTGTTTTGCAGGCCGTTCTCTCCCGGTGTCCCGGGCTCCTGCAGCTTCATTTCGACCGTGACGGTGCGCGGCCTGCCTTTTCTGACCTGCTTCAATCTGGCAACGCGTTCGCCGCCATGGTCGCGAATGTCCAGTCGGCTGCCGCTGACGTTCAGGATGGCTGCCGTCTCTGCTTTGAGCACCAGTTCCGCGTCGACGCTCTTTCGCTTGGTCTTGTTGGAAACCTTGATCTGGGCAAATGCCGAACCGCCGACGGGAAACGGCTGTCCGGTCCGCAACACCGTGACGGTTCCCTCGAGGCCATCGGTGCTCAGAGTGTGTCGCTCGGGCCGAGCGACCCGCTCAGACTGAACCGCTGCAGCCGGGATGGCGGTGTCAGGTTTGGCGCGCGACGTCTGTTGCACCTGTGCGGAAGCGTCCGCGGAAAGGACGGCGTACCAGCCCGAAAGAGCAAGAAGAAGCCCCAACCGCAGACCTGATGCGCGCACCTCAATTTCCCTCAACCAGACCCGGTGCACAGTATTCCGGGTTCAGCGTCTGCGGACATGCGTGACGGGAATGCCAATTCCACGCCGCACAGCTCAAGACCGCGAAAAATGTACCCAATGCACGCTTCGAAACAAGGGTTGCTTTGTGAAGCATGTCCGGCCGCCGTGTCATCATCCGGAAAACGAAAAGGGAGAGAAAGTCGGGTCCCGAAAAAGGAACTGCCGGTACGCTGTACCGGCAGTTCACCCCCGCATTTTTTCTGGCGCCGGAAGAGATCCGAGTCGCCCCATCAAAGCCCATCTCCGCGCAATCCATGCGCTTCCAAATGAGCCTTGGTCGCCCTCTCTGGCCCAGTCGAACGTGGCAGCGAATGCTCCGACCCTTTGCAAGGCCGGGCTGATTCCAACCCCGCGTCACGAAAACGAGCATGACGTATGGCCTTGTCCAAATCAACGAACATTGCGTTTTTGTGACGCATTTTTTTCCGTTCATCCACACCTGTTCCGGTGGCCTTCGAGGCGCCGACTCATGACATGGGGTCTCGAACATTCGCACACCATAAAGTTGCGTCGATACGTGCGCGTGCAATCACAGATTTTGGTTCTTGATGGAGGATCAATCGGCTACGGCACGGCGCTCATTTGTCATCTGCGGTGTTCACCGGCCTGCGACCTCCTTCCGCCGGGAAACCAAAACCGGAAGTTCGGCACTGCTTAAAACCCAGTGATCCGGCGGCCGAGTCGTTGCAGATATGTGACAGGCAATACAATTCGGTTTTGCGCGTTTTGGCGCGCCGTGACGTCTACCGCAACGCGTTTTCGCTTTCGGCATCGGCGCCGCTATCAGCCGAACCTCCATCACCTATCAACCAGACCTTGAAACGCTCCTGCACGCGCCCCCCATTCTCTTTCCACCAGGCTGCATTCAGGCGCAGCGCGCGTTTGAAATTGGGTGCCGAGGTCGGAATGAAGGCCGACATGTCCACATTCACCTCGGGGTGCCGCCCGACGAGTTCGACGGCGGATTTGCGCATCGGCCCGTATGGAAACCAGCCTGCCTGTTTGGCCAACTGAGCCGGCTGCGTGGCGAAGGCGATGAAGTTCAGCGCAGACTTCACGTTCGGTGTGCCCTTGGGGATGGCCCACAGATCGACATCGAATATCTGTCCATCCCAAATGATGCCGAAGGGTCTGCTGTCCGCGACAATCGCGGAAAAGACCCGGCCGTTGAAGGCGACCGCCATGGAGGCCTGGCCGTTCTCGAGCAGCGCCAGAGGTTCATACGCCCGGTCCCACCAGACAATATGATTGCGAATGGCGTCCAGTTGCTTCAAGGCGCGGCCGATACCGTCATCGGTCGCCAGGACGTCATAGACATCTTCGGTGTCGACCCCATCGGCGAGAAGCGCCAGCTCAAATGTGTATTTCGTGCCTCTCGGCAGCGCACGCTTGCCGGGGAACCGTTTGACGTCGAAGAAATCACTGGCCGACTTCGGGGCACGCTTCCTTTTGAATGCACGCTCGTCGAACACGATCACCGAAGACCACGCGACGCTCGGAACTCCGCATTCGTGCAGACTGCCGGGAAAGAAATCATCGCGAACGGCGGTTCCGTCATTTGCCGCGGCCAGGGCCGCGACGTCGACTTTCTCCAGCCATCCATCGCGACAGGCCTGATCAAGCGCCTTTGCGTTCAGGTCGATGACGTCCCATTTGGGCTTGTTTGCGTTGTCCGGGTCCAGGGCTTCGAACTTGCCGTTATGCGAGACGGCCTGTATGGCAATTCCCGACTCGCTCTGGAACGGCGCGAAATAGGCGCGCCGCTGCGATTCGCCATATGCGCCGCCCCACGACGCGACCGTGAGCTTGTCCGGCTTTTCAGTCTCTGGTGTGTCTTTCCCCGCTACCGCCTCATCGTTCGTTTCGGACTTTTCGCCGGCGCCCGTGGAAGGTGCAGGAGAGGCTTTGGCTTCGTCCGTCTTGGGCTCGGGGTCACTCGCGTCCGACGAACTCCCATTGTCCGGGCGCTCGCCTGCGCTCTCAACGGCGACTTCATCAGACTCGTCCGGCTCCGCGTCGGCAGGAACCGAAAACGCCATCGACGCCGTTGCGAATGCAACGACGAGCATGCGAATCCCGAAGTTCCAAGGAAGCACCCGCTATCGCCTCACATTGTCGACTATCGGTATTGACCGAGCCACGCTGCCCGGGATGCCTCGCGAGAAGGCGCCAGTCCGGCGCTGGACTTCGGCGGTTCGAGGCGAAATGTGGGTTCCGACCATGGCCCTTTGATGACGATCGTGCCGACAAGCTCCTGTTCGGGCCCGGCCGCGGCTGAGGCCTCGACTTCGTCCGCTTTCGCGATCTTCAGCCGCAGGTCGAGATCTCGTCGAATCAAACCGACGGCACCTTCGGCACGCAAGACGTTGGGTGCGAGGATGAACGACAGGGAATCGGTGTACACCTCGCCGCGGCGGAACAACAGCTCGCCTGAAAGCTCGCGGAATTCCACGTCACCGCTGCTGGCGGCCTGCCATCCGGTGATCGGGCCGGCCTTGAGGTCGGCGAGAAGCGCCATGGCATCCAAGGCAATCTGCCCTTCGGCAATCTCGATGGTCGCCTTGCCGTTGAGGCCGGCGATCAGATCCTCCGCGACGCGTCCATTGCTTGTCAATTCAGCAGACACATCGGCACGCCCTTTCACGGGGGACTGTGATGTGAAAAGCCCTATGCAGGATTCGGCGAGGACGTTGGTCAAGGTGGTTGTTGCGCGAAACGCCGAATCGGGAACAGTGGCGTCGAATTCGAAGCGCCCGTTTCCGTTGCCACCGCATATATCGAACACCGCAATGTCCGCGGCGAGACGTCCCGCGTTCAGAACAACCGAGAGCGCGCTTTGACCGACGCTCAGTCGCCCGGCCGTCAATTCGGTTGTCGATATCCTCAAGTCGACATTGACGTGGTGCAGCAGGGGGAAATCCATTTGAACGGCTTGCGCGTGCTGGCGGCCGTCCGCTGCGTCGTCCGAACCCTGTTCCGCAGGCTGGGGATGAAAGTATCGCGTCAGATCGAGCCTTTGGAGTGCCAGCGTGCCTTCGATCTGGGGGCGCGGACCGCCGAACTCAATCGCGACTGCACCAAGCGCCCGGTTGCCGTCCAGTGCGAACGTGCCCTGATCGAACCCGATCCTGTGGCCTGCCCAATGGAATGTCCCGCTTGCGGCGAAGGCGCCGCCTTGCATGTCGTCAGGCAATAGCACGCCGGTCCATTTTGCGAATTTTGGCAGGTCGGGAACCTGCAGATCCATGTCGCCGTCGATCTTCAGACCCGAATCCAGGGTCGCCGTTCCCTCGACCTCCGCTGCCAGAAGGCTGCCTTCGACGCTGATCTCGATCGGAGCACGCACCGCCTTGCCCGTCTTTTCGGCCGTCCCGCTGTTGTGGCGGAACGTGATGTCCTCGCCGCGCCATGAGAACCGTCCCCGGCTCGAGAGCGAACCGTCCGGTGCGGAAATGTTGAGCCTGACCGCGACGCCGTCAAACTGCTCCTTCGTTTGCGGACCGGATACGAAGATCTGGCCGTTCTCGATGGCAATCTGCTCGAACGGTGCGCGCGCGAGTGCCGCAAACGCGGCCGAAGCGCCGGCGGTCTTGGCGGCAGCCGCCACCGCGCCTGCCGTGCGGGCCTGAACGATCGGATCAATGAAGGTGACCCGGTCGACCACCGGATCGCCGGAGATCAGGGAACCGAGTCCGAGCCTGACATCGACACGCTCGGCCTGAATTTCATCGACCGACGCGATGCTCTTGATCCCCGCCATGCGCACCTTGTTCAGTTCCAGTTGCAGACGCGGGAAATAGCTCAGCCGGACGGGGCCGCTTACCGTAAGCGTGCCTCCGGTCCACTCTCTCATGTTTTCGGTGAGAGCAATGCGAATCGAGCGCTCGTTCAGGAACAACGGCCTGACGATGAAGTAGCCCGTCACGATCAGACCAACGAGCAATACGGCGAGCAATCCGATCCTGAAATGCGTTTGCTGTACCATCGTAACTCGCATGCTTCGCACATTCGCCGCGCGACGAGCCGGATGTCTGCAGATATGGAATTACACCAGAAAAATCGGGACGTTGGTATATTGCCGATTAAGGTGTGCCGTCAGCAGAATCTCTAGCCAGCTTGTCCCGTCAGTGACATTCCTGTTCTAAACTGTTTGCACGAAAATTACGAGAGTTCGATGCCACTACCAACAGAAGAGTCGTTTGATGGACGGGTGCAAAACATGAACATGCCGTTATGGACCCCGACGCCGGAGCAGGTCGCCGACTGCAACATGGCGCGTTTCATGGCGCATCTGCGCGAGGCGGGGATTTCGGAGGCGACTGATTCGGACGGGCTCCACCGTTTCTCCATTGATGCGCCGGAGGCGTTCTGGCCCGCGCTTTGGCAATATTGCGGCGTTGTCGGGGAGATGGGCGGCGCACCGTTCATCATCGACGGTGACAAAATGCCTGGCGCCCGTTTCTTTCCGGCCGCCAGGCTGAATTTCGCCGAGAACCTTCTGCGTTCAAAAGACGCAAGGACACCGGCCCTGATTTTCGGGGGCGAGGACGGCACCCGGCGTGAGCTGAGCTGGGAGGAGCTGCAAGCGAGCGTGTCGCAGGCCCAGCAGGCCTTTGCGGCGATGGGCCTGCAGGCTGGCGACCGCGTCGCCGCCATGATGCCGAACATGCCCGAGACAATCATCGCTTTCCTTGCCGCGGCGTCGCTCGGTGCGGTGTGGAGTTCATGTTCGCCCGACTTCGGCGTGCAAGGTGTCCTCGACCGTTTCGGCCAGATCGAGCCGAAGCTGTTCATCGCCTGCGAAGGCTACCGGTTCAACGGCAAAGGACATTCCGTTGCCGATCGGATTGTCGAGGTGCTGGAACAGTTGCCGACCGTCGAAAGGGCAATATTGGTGCCGGGTCTGGACGGGACCAGCGGCACCGCGACACGTGTCGAAAGGGCCGTGGAATGGGACGCAGCACTTGGGGAGTTTCCGGCCCGCGATGTGGAGTTCGAGCGCTTTGCCTTCGACCACCCGGTCTACATCCTGTTTTCGTCGGGGACGACCGGCGCGCCCAAATGCATCGTGCACAGTGCGGGCGGGGCGCTTCTGCAGCACATGAAGGAGCACCAGTTTCACTGCGACGTCCGCCCGGGGGATCGGCTGTTCTATTTCACGACTTGCGGCTGGATGATGTGGAACTGGCTGGTTTCGGGCCTGGCGAGCGGTGCGACGGTGCTGCTCTATGACGGCGCGCCCATGTTCGACAACGGCAAGCGGTTGTTTGATTTCGCCGAGGCGGAACGCATCAATGTCTTCGGGACATCCGCCAAATTCATCGACGCGTTGCGCAACGCCGGTTCGTGTCCGCGTGAGACGCATGATCTGTCCAGCGTCAGGATGATCTGCTCAACCGGCTCGCCCCTGGCGCCGGAAGGGTTCGACTACGTTTACGAGAACATCAAGCGGGACGTTCATCTGGCCTCGATCGCCGGCGGCACGGATATCGTCTCGTGCTTTGTTCTGGGTAATCCGATGCTGCCCGTCTGGCGCGGCGAGGTACAGGGGCCCGGCCTCGGAATGGCGGTTGATGTTTTCGACGATGCAGGAAACCCGATGGAATCGGGCAAGGGCGAGCTGGTGTGCACCCGCTCGTTCCCGTCGATGCCGGTCGGGTTCTGGAACGACCCGGATGGAAAGAAGTACTTCGGCGCCTACTTCTCCCGGTTCGACAATGTCTGGCATCACGGCGATTTCGCCGAGTGGACCGAGCATGGGGGCATGATCATTCACGGGCGCTCCGATGCCACGCTCAATCCCGGCGGCGTGCGAATCGGCACCGCGGAGATCTATCGCCAGGTCGAGCAGTTGCCTGAAATCTCCGAAGCACTCGTCATCGGCCAGGACTGGGACCACGACGTTCGCGTCGTGCTCTTCGTCGTCTTGGCGGAAGGAACCATGCTCGACGAAGACCTGGAGGCGCGCATCAAGGCCCGCATTCGCAAGGGCGCAAGTCCCCGCCACGTGCCGGCAAAAATCGTACAAGTTTCGGACATCCCGCGGACAAAATCGGGTAAGATCACCGAGCTGGCGGTGCGCAATATCGTGCATGGCCGGGAGGTCAAGAACAAGGAAGCACTCGCAAATCCCGAAGCTCTTGAATTGTTTCGGAATTTGCCCGAATTGCGAGTTTGATTTTCGGCCCGAGGTCGCCGCCCAGATCCCATGATTATTTGTTCCTGTAACGTGATCTCCAGCGCCGAGATCAAGGCGACTGTTGAAGAACTGATCGTTTCAGATCCTGACGTTGTTCTCACGCCGGGGATGATCTACCGCGCGATTGGTGTCCGCCCCAAATGCGGCACGTGCCTTGTCAACGTGGTCGAGCTGATGCACGCGCACCGCGAAGCAATCGAAGCCGAAAACGAGCAAGAGCGCGCCGACGATCAGCTCGCCTCTCTTTAGAGCTATTCTAAACTAATTGACAAGCCGTGCCAGCGGGTTAATAGTCCGCCTACCACGAGCACTGATCGCTCCCAATCCTGCAAGGAGGCTCCCATGAAGGGTGACAAGAAGGTCATCGAATACCTCAACAAGTCATTGCGCCATGAATTGACCGCGGTCAATCAGTACTGGCTGCACTATCGCTTGTTGGACGATTGGGGCTTCACGCGGCTGGCCAAGAAACAGCGTGAGGAATCCATCGAGGAAATGGAGCACGCGGATTCGCTGGTCGAGCGTATCCTGATGCTGGAAGGATTTCCCAACATGCAGGAACTCGATCCTCTGATGATCGGCGAGAACATCAAGGAGGTTCTCGAGTGTGACCTGAAGGCGGAATACAGCGCCCGCAAGCTCTACCAGGAAGCCCGCGAGGTGTGCCGGAAGGCCGAGGATTACGTGTCCATGAACCTGTTCGAAAGCCTTCTCAAGGATGAGGAAGGCCACATCGACTGGCTCGAGACGCAGCTCGACAATCTGAAGGCGATCGGCGTCGAGAATTACGGCCAGCTACAGAGTGCGCCTGCGGACGAGGGTGAAGACTAGCTTGAACCTTACGCGTCATCCGCCTCGGGCGGTCCGGCCGTCTGCATCGTGGTTGCGAGTACGGTATAGACGGCGACCCACGCGTCCCGCACATCATCGGTGAACTTGTCACCGAGGCCTTGTTCGAGCGTCCACAACAGGGCCTGCGCGACCGTGTCGTAATGTGCGTCGATCACCCCGTACTCCTTGTGGCGCTGGCCGAGCACCTGTGCCGCTGGAATGATCCTTTCGGGTGTGTTGAGCCCGGCGACGACGACCGAGAGTGTCGACATCAGCTTTTTGTGCTGCTCGCTCATATCTTCCGGGAACAGGGATCTCAGCTCGGGATCGATCTCGAACAGCCGGTTGTAGAACATTTCCGCTGCCTGTTCGGCAATCCGCTCGACAAGCGCGAATGTCTCCTGAACGAGTTGCCTTTGCGCCGCCGTTACGCCCGGCAGGTCTGTTGCGGGCCCCGCCTCGGCGGCCGGTTCGGGTTCTGGAAGCGAGTCCGTCATGGGTGCGGGGTCGTACGCAGGTTGCGGCTCCGCCTCGAAGGCCGCGTGCTCATGCGGCGCCGACGGTGTCGGCTCCGGGTTTGGAACCGGCGCATCGTGCCCGTTTTGGACGGTATCGGCAAACAGATCGGAAAGCGCGGCGCTGTGCTTGGAAAGCTCGTCCGTATGGTGATTCAGCGTTTCCAGGATCTCGGCGATGAGGTCAGTCGCTTCGCTGGTCTGGCCGGCCAGCACCTTGACCTCTCCGGCGACAACGGCAAATCCCTTGCCCGCTTCCCCGGCGCGCGCCGCTTCGATGGTCGCGTTCAGCGCGAGAAGGTTGGTCTGGCGCGCAATTGCCTGGATCTGCTCCGCGACACCGGAGACACGGCCGATTTGTTCCGTGAGGCTGCGAAGCTCTTCATGGGTCTTTTCGATTGCCTCGGGTGCGCCATCCGACGACGTGCGTGCGGTGGAGGTCTGTGCAGACATGGATGCCGTCCTTGCCTTTCGCCCCGGCGGGCGGATTTGCCAACCCTCGGACCATGCCGCAGTTTCGTGAACGCGGCCTTAATGATGATCGTCCGCCGGACGGCGCGGCGGAACGACTTCAATGCTTCATGCGAGCGGTATGCGCGAGCCCGCCATCGGTGAGGGCTGCGGTGTCGCATATGGAGTGTCCGGAAAGAACATGCCCGGCGTCTTTCAGAACCTCGGCAAAATTGGTCGCAGAGTCCACCACGCCGTCAATGTCGCTTGAATTCAACAGGGCAAATGCACAGGCGCGCATGGCCGGGCACGCGGAATGCTGGCCGGCGGCAATCATTGAAATCGCCATGCATTCGTCGCGGCAGAAGCCTTTGCAGCCGAAGGGGAAGTAGGAAATCCTCCGGCATGCCTTGACGTGCACCATGCGTACCCAGCACGAAAGCTCGGTGATGGCGGCCTTTGCATGAGCCGGACCCAGTTCATTCGCGAACGTGTTCCAGCCGGTCTCCCAGCAATTGATGTCCTGGGTTTCATAACCGGCGATCCAGCATCGAAATCCAAGCCCGACGAGACGTTCCGGGCTTTTCATCGGATCAAATGCCGTCTCCGGCCTGTGAACGCGCCGCGTCGGCGAGGGACCTCTCTTCCGAAGCGTCATGTTGCTGGATCCTTTCACGTTTCTTTCCACTCTTTGTTACAAGGCGTGCCGGACTGCGCGGCAGTTGTCAGCCCGGCACGCCTGTCTCAAAGCAAGTCTGGGAGGGCTTGCTTTTCGAGAAATCTAGGAGTTGGGGCCAGTGTCGTTGCCGACCTTGTCGACCAGCTTGGCGGCCGCTTGGGCAACGGAACCGAATGCAACGGTCGCAAAAGGGACACTGCTGCAACACGGCTTGCCTGCCGGATGGTCAGGGATGTCATGCTCACTCCTCCAATAGTCGGGGTTCAAGGCCCCGGTATCGGCATAATCGTGCGCGACGGCCATGCGATCGAAGCGCGTCACTCGACACGAACTCAGCCCGTATTTCTCTGGTTTGTCAAATGTAATTTGCGGAAAAGCACAATATTAGAATTCTTCTAATTCAAAAGAACTTTGATTAGAATGGTTCTAACTAGATTTGTGTAGGAAAAATTTAAATATTGAAGAATTATACATTTCAAAATACATGAAGTAGACACTAATTGCGAACAGTTCGCATGTAATTCACTTCAGTCTTTGCGGGGTGCGAACGGCACTCCAAATCTGCCGCCTCCGGGCGATTTGCCGCAGCCGAATTGTAACTTGCATGCGCCCTGAGGATGTGCGGTGAATTGGCCGCGACGGGTGCATGACGCCTGGACCTTGCACGTGGCGATCCGATGAGACGCGCGTGTGAGCATGGCCTTCGCAGGTAAGAACCGCAGAAACAACCGGGTGATGGCAGACAAGCCGCAGAAGAACATCACGAAGATTGCCGCCATCGTTGTCATGGCCGTTATCACCGCGGCGATCATCGGCTACCTGTATTGGCACTCCAGCCGCGTCATGTCGGTCGGGTCGGCCTACTACGCGAAGACCCTGTGCTCCGGCGTGTTCATTGCGGGCCGTGACGAACAAAAGGTCGTCGCGGGCGACGTGATGGCTGACATGACGACCTTCCTTCGTCACTGGGGTGCGGACATCGACCGCGAACGCAAGACGGTGCGTGCGTCCATATTCGGTTTGGCCTCCCGCGAAGCCGTCTATCGGCCGGGGCTCGGCTGTTCGCTGGTGACCGACGCGACGGTCGACACCCTGATGGAGCAGGTGGCGGACTTCTCCCCGCCCGCGCCGGCGGGCCATTCGTCGACGCTGTGGCCCGAGGGCAGCGGCGTGGAGCCGGGAGCCGTATCCGCCGGCGTTGACCTGGCGCGGCTCACCAGAGCCGTCGACGACGCTTTTGCGGAACCTTTTCCAAAACAGCGGCCGCGGCGGACCCGCGCCGTGGTGGTGGTGCACGGGGAGCGCATCATCGCCGAGCGCTACGCGGACGGCTTCGCGCCCGATACGCCGCAGCTCGGCTGGTCCATCGGCAAGAGCGTTCTCAACGCGCTGGTCGGGACGCTCGTCGCCGACAAGCGTATGAGCCTGGAACAGGATCGCCTCTTCACCGAATGGAGTGGAAACGGTGACCAACGTTCCACCATCACCGTCGACAACCTGCTACGCATGGTCAGCGGGCTCGACTTTGACCAACCGCACACGCGCATGCTGTCGGACGTTCGCACGATGCTGTTTCTCAAGGGCGACAGCGCGGCTTACGCAAAGACGGAAGAGCTGGTCGGTCCGGTCGGCAGGTCCTGGTTTTATGCCAGCGGTTCAACAACGCTCCTGGCGAGTGCCATGCGCAAGGCGATCGGTGGATCGCAGGCAGACTATTTCGCCTACCCGTATCGCGCTCTGTTCGCGCCCCTCGGCATGACAAGCGCGATCATCGAGCCCGATGCGGCGGGCACCTTTCTCGCGCCGGCCTTTGTTTATGCCTCGGCGCGGGACTGGGCGCGGTTCGGCCTTCTCTATCTGAACGACGGCGTGTGGCAGGGCAAACGGGTTCTCCCCGAAGGCTGGGTGCGCCAGTCCCTCTCGCCGACACCCGGTTCGCAAGACGAATACGGCGCCCATCTCTGGCTCGACGTGCCCGCGTTTCTGCGGCCCAGGTCCGCGGGAGATTACGAGCTCCCGGATGACGCCTTCTACATGCTCGGTCACGACGGGCAGATGATCGCCGTGATTCCTTCACGCGACCTTGTCGTTGTCCGCCTCGGGCTTTCACGCCGGCGCAACGCGTGGGACCACAGCGCATTTCTCCAACAGGTGCTGGAGGCGATTCCGGAGAGGCGCGACTAACCCTCGCGTGACTTCGCGATTCTGTCCGCGGCGAACGTGACATCGATGCGCGTGCCGGCATCGGACGTGCTGCGCAGTTTGAACATGGCGCGATTGGCCTCGACGAGGGCCTTCGTCAGGGGCAGGCCGAGGCCGGTTCCGACCTGTTTGCGGGGTGCCGTGTCGGGCTGCTGAAACGGTTGCATGGCCACTTCGATCTCGTCCTCGGACATGCCGATACCCGTGTCGTGAACGCGAATCTTGACGCCGCCGGAGCTCGTTTGCTGGGTGGACACAATGACCTGTCCACCGGAATCGGTGAACTTGATGGCATTGGAGACGAGATTGAGAATGATCTGCTTGATCGACCGCCGGTCGGCAAGCACGAGCGGCAGGTCCTCCTCGAGATCCGTCCGCAGCAAGACGCGCCGACGCTGAGCCTGAGGTTGCATCGAATGCACGCTCTCACCTGCAACGTCGTTGATGTCGACTGCGGTGAAGTTGAGCTCGAACTCACCGGCTTCGATCTTGGAGAGATCGAGCAGGTCGTTCACAAGGCTGAGCGCGTACATGCCGCTTTCGTGAATGTCACGGATGTACCCCCGATAACGATCATTGCCGACCGGTCCGAGCTGCTCGTCCTTCATAAGCTCCGCGAAGCCGATGATCGAGTTGAGCGGCGTGCGCAGTTCATGGCTCACCTTGGCGAGGAAATCGGCCTTCTTCGTCGGCAGCGGCTCCGGAATTTCAACCTTTGCCTTGCGAGGCTTGCGCGCTTTCTTGCGTTTTGGTGCCGGTTTGGCAGTGCGTATGGCTTCCGCCGTCGACGCGTTCGCGGCACGATGATCGTCGTTGTCCGCCTCCCGCTCCGGTTCATCCTGGAGCGGTTTGCGGGGGTGCAGGACCAGGAGCGCGGTCTGCTCCGATCCGTCGGATGCAATCGGGTGGACCGCCACGGGCACGCAGAACTCCCGACCGCTGCGCGAGCGCGCGTCCAGATCGATCGGACGTGAGGCATCGGAGGCCTGCGTCTGAAGTTGCTTCTTCAACTGCTTCGACGCGGCAGGGAAGATTGCCGCAAGTCCGCCGGCATTCTGCAGGTCCTCGCTGGAGCCGTATCCGAACGCCAGCGCGAAGGCGCTGTTCAGCCGGATCAGATCAGTGCCATTGCAGACGGCGAGCCCCGCGGGCAGCGCTTCCAGAAGCACGGCGGCGCCTGGTTCCTGAAGCAGCGCGAGCGCCTGTGCCCCCTCCTGGGACTCCTCGGCGACTTCGTCCTCGGGGCGCGCGGTGTCCTCGTTTTCGTCGGGGACGGCGATCAGGCGGGCGATCTTGGCCAGCGCCTCGCGGTTGTCGTTGCCCGCGGTTCGGCCGTTCGGTTTACGGTGTCGTCCCATCGCTTTGAGGCCATTTCCAAGGGACAGCCGATACGCGCGGGGCGCCAGGAACCCTTCGCGTAAAACTGTCCGCCGAACGCGAAATTCGGCGCGTTCAGCCTTACATGTCGGTTTTGAGCCGATGCCCGTCGGTTCAAAAAAGCGCAGTAATTCCTGAATACTGTGAAATCGCTCCGTCGTCCACAGCCCATCGGCTATGCTGCAGCGCAATATTTTTTGTTGCAATGCAAAAAATCCGGCCTATATTACGAGGTGCCGCAATGGGCGGCGCGCAGTTTGATCACCGCCGGGTGCGGGCCCGTGCGGCAACATGAATGACAAATCGAGGATAGAACGATGTCGGATTTGAATGGAAATGGCGTTCAGGAAGCCAAGGAAACGGTTGAGGCCACCGCGGAGACGCTGAAGGCGGTCGAGGCCAGCACCAACGAAGCGTTTGCCGGGCTTGACGTGGCTGTACCGGAAGCTGTCCGCACGGTTGCGGAGAAGACGGTCAAGCAGAGCCGCGACGCCTACGAGAGCGCCAAGGATGCGATGGAAGAGGCCGTTGAGGTGCTTGAGAAATCCATTGATCAGGCCGGGCAGGGCGCGGCCGCGATCAACCGCAAGGTGATCGACATCGCGCAGACCAACCTCAACACCAGCTTTGACCTCGCCAAGGACATCGCGGGCGCCAAGAACGTCGCCGAGATCATGGAATTGCAGAGCGCGTTCGTGCGCAAGCATTTCGAGACGATTGCAGCCCAGGCGGAAGAGATCCGCGAGTTGTCGACGCAGATCGCGTCGAAGACGACGGACCCGCTGAAGGAGCATGTGACCCGGTCTATTGACAAGGCCGTCTCGCGGTAACATAGGAAGGGTACAGTCTGCTGCGCGGGCCGCGTGATTCGGCCTGTGTTGCTTGTAGCGTATCGTATCAGGTAGTGGCGTTGCGTAAGTTATGACTTGCCGGGAACGGCAGGCGCGTAAGCGTAGCCTTTGTCAGTAGCGTACCCCTCAAAGTATTTACGTGCCGGAAGGCCCGGAGTGCTCCATCGCTCCGGGCCTTCTTGCATGTGCCGGCAAGCGTTACGTTCGCGACGCAGCATGGTTGCATGATCGCGCCCTTGCGCTTACGTTGCACGCGCCCGCGGGAGCGCCCCCGGGAGCGTCTGTGCCGCCGTAGCTCAGTTGGTTAGAGCGCTTGATTGTGGATCAAGAGGTCCCTAGTTCGATTCTAGGCGGCGGTACCATTTCTTCCCTGACGCAGCGAGGCTCGATCCCCAAATTCCCGGAGTGAATTGAACAACCGGCGCGACGGCGTGGGTTACGCGGTCGTTCCCGGGCGCGTTCTTTTTCGGGTGTGCGTCTTGCGCGGGACGGGTTTGGACCGGCGCACGGACCCGTTTTCCGGGGTCGCCGCAAACGCGAGCGTCTTTGACTTGCCCGACTTTGGCATCATGTCCGCGATGCTGTGCTGATCCAGGACCGAGACGAATGCCTCCAGCGCCTCATCGAGCACCTGGTTGATCGGCGCCGCCTTTCCCGCTGAGCTGCCAGCCTTCTCGCCGCCGAAATTCTCCGCCTCGACGACGGTTGATTCAATCGCCCGGACAATCTCTCCGACGGAGATTTCTGCGGCTGGACGCGCAAGCCGGATGCCGCCGTTTCGACCGCGCACGCCATCGATGATCCCCTGCCTGACGAGCACCGGTACGGTCTTGGCAATATTGTTCTTGGTGATGTTGTATTGCTCCGCAATGTCCGCGATACGCGACAGCTCCCCGTTTGCAAGAGCGCAATGGATGACGATACGTACGGCATACCCACTCTGCTTGGTAAGTCTCATCGACTTGGCTCCACTTCTGCGTGCGGCAGACAATAGCACGGTACCGCGATCACCGCGAAAACCGTACCGGTACCGAGAAGGTCATACTTGATTTGCCGATTCCGGCGGGAAACGAGGGAAATGGGGACGCGCGTCGAACCATCGCAAGCGCCGCGGAATCAAGCGATGCGTTGCCGGAGCGCCCGGAGATCCTGACTGAACGCAGTGAGCCGTTCGACCCGAGGACGAATACCATCCGAACGGTTCCGGACGCGCGTCCACCCGGATGGCGTTTGTGGCGCCTCAGATGTGCCAGGACGCGACTGGAATAATTGGCGGTGCTGGCGCGGCCGGCGCCGCTGTTTGAACTGCGCCCCAAGTTTCCAGCCCGCTGCCCGATCGGTCCGCCGCGGCTGGCCGTCCGCTTTTTGACCTTGCTTTTCTTCTTTTTCTTCTTCTTGGGCTCCTTCTCGGGTTTCGGCTCGAGTGCTTTCGTCTCCTGCACGGGTTCGAGGATTTCAGTCGGAATCTCCTCCTCGACCGGACTTTCCGAGATCACGCTGGGCGCGGTTTCCGAAAGTGCCTGCGGTAGAGCCGCCAGCTCTTTCGACTCCTTCATTTCGATGCGCTGATCGACCTCCCTCACTTCCGTCTGCTCTTGCGGTTGAATCGGTTCCGGCACGTTTTCCACGGGCTCGACGCTTTCCACCATCTGGGTGGCGGCAATACCCCATATCGCGGCAGGGGCGCCCGCCGACGCGGGCATCGCCGACTGCGACGCCCGATTGCTGTTGGCGAAAACCGCAACGTGAACGCCGACGGAAAGACCGATTGCCACGGCCCAATAGCGTGCCTTGACCCTCATTCCGCAACGCTCCGCTCGGTGACCAGACGTATTTTGTCGTGACCCGCCTTCGCGAGTGCCTCCAGGATCGGAAACAACGTTCCACCCGGCAGCCGGCGGTCAACAACGACCTCCAAGGGACCATCACTTGCCGCCGCCGTCTGAGCAAGCGTCGTCACGCTGACAACCTGTCCGCGATAAAACAAATCGCCGCGAGCCGAGACGAAGAGGCCGTCATTCGGCGCCTCCGAAGGCGGTTGCAGCGTCGTGGAGACCGGATCGAGCTCGAATGGCGGCCGCTGGCTCAGCGTTCCGGAAAGCAGAAAGAAGATCAGCAACAGGAAGATGATATTGATCATCGGGACGATGTTCTGATCCCCTGACTCTCGCGATGTCTCTGCCGGTACCTTCATATGCAGCGGTCTCTATTTCATCATGATGACGGGCCCGAGCTTGGTCGCCCGGGATTGTTCGACGGCACGGACAATGTCCTCGGCAAGTGCATCCTCTGCCGGGCGCACAATGATGCGCGCCTCGCCGTCGGTCGCGGCTTCGGAAAGCGCCGCCTGAATTCCCTGCAACTCAACCGGCTGCCCGTTGACCGAATAGGCCGCGCCCTTCTTGACGGAAATCAGAACGATCGGAGGCTGGTTCTCCGTTGACGTCGCGATCACCTTGCCCGCCAAGCCGATCTCGACATTGGCGAAACGCGTGAATGTCGAGGCGAGCATGAAGAACAGCAGCAGCAGAAACACAACGTCGATGATTGGCGTCAGGCTCAGCCGTCGCTTGCCTCCGGCGGTATCCTCAATCCGCATTTTTCCCCTCGGCAGCGGCTGCAAGCCGCACGCGCGCGCCTTGGACCGGTTTCACGACGCGGGCAGGCGGATTGGTCATGACCTCGGTTGCGAACAGCTCCATTGCCGCTTTCACCTTGGCGATGTGGCTTTCGAACCAGTAGAGCACCAGCGATACCGGCATGGCGATGGCAAGACCGACGGCCGTTGTCAGCAGCGCGACCCAGATACCGCCTGCCAGGTCGGCGGGATTGACCTGAGCCCCGGCCGCCTGCAACGACCTGAATGCTTCGATCATTCCAAGGACAGTGCCGAAAAGCCCGAGCAAAGGCGCCACCTGAACGACGGCCTCAAGGCCGCGCAGGTAAGACCGCAGCGAGGAGATTTCCGAAGCGGCCAGGTGTTCCGTCTCTTCACGCAGATGCCGGTCGTCGCGCCGCGCCGCGGCGCCGGCCATGGCGTAGTGCACGACCTTCGCCACCGGCCCGCTCAGTTTTCCGGTTTCGCCGACGGCTTGCTCATAATCCTGGCCGAGCCAGACAGACACCGCCCGGGACACCTTCTTGTTGGACGCGCCTCCTGACACATAGAACTGCCAGAGCTTCACCAGGATGATCGTCAGCGCAAACACGGACAAGACGAGGAGGAGGGCGACCACCGGCCCGCCAAGCTCGACAAAGCCGGATATGCCGCCGAACAGGGATTCTGCGACGCCCTGTTCCGCAGGTTCGGTCTCGATCTGAATATCCACCGTCTCCGCGCGGGCGTCCCGTGGAGCCACGGGTTCCGCCGGCGTTTCCGGAACCGGAGTAATACGGGTTTCCTCACCGCCCGGCTGCAGGGCAGGGGGAGTGGGTTGTTGAGGGATTGCGGTTCCACCGCCGCCGGACTGCGCGGCATCGGCGCCGGATTGCGCGTCAGGCACGGGCGCGGCCTGCGCGAGCGTTGGATTGCCTTGCAAGGCGTTGGTCATGGAGCCGGCTCTCAGTTCGTTGCTGTTGAAATGAATGGGACGCCGGCCTTGCTCGACGGTTTGATCCGTTCAAGGCAGGCACCGGGATCCAGGTCTGCCACCTTGCATTCCTTGACATCGTTCAGCAGCAGCTTTCCGAACCCGTCACACGGCACGCCTGCGACATCGAATTGCTGCACCCGGATCTTCTTCGGGGTCAGCGGACGGGATTTCAGGACCAGGAACCGTTCGACCGAATCCTGCTTGTTGAAAAGCACCGTCTCGATCGCGAGCGCATCAACGGGGACATCCATCATGTTCGTGAACACCAGGCTCATACGGCAGGCATTCTTCACCGGGCTTAGCCGGTTGAGCTCGATGACGACTCCCTTGTCGGATGTTTGTGCCGGAGCGCCCGTGGCGGGCAGGGTCAGGGCCAATATCACAAGCAAAGCGCCAAAACCCGTCGAAACCCGATTCAAGACCGCCATGTTTCCCCCTACGCAACTCCGCAACCACATCGGTGATATGCACGCCCCACGTCTTGTGTCTTCTCGCTTGAGTTTGCCGGTATGCTCATGCGTGAGTTTGAGTGAACCAGCACTTGGAAGGCGCAATCCTCAATTTGATCGGCGCTAATTTCGTGCACGGGAAGCCAATCCGTAACTCACGCAATGAGACCGCGCAAAAGATTACACAAAATATCATCTTTTAGACCGGGCGCAACAGACCACTGAAAAACCGATACGCCGGTCCACACCAACACCCCGCGGAGTTTCCTGGAGCGTCGGCAACGGATTGCGGCAAGAACACTTTATCCTTCTATAAGACGTTTGGGGCGCGCTTTCGTTCACTCTTTTTTTGATGTCGGTCCGTTGCGACCATCCGCCGCTGTGCTCTCTTAACATGACAATTAATGTCATGTTAAATTGCATTTTGGACAGACCATGCGCGGTCGTTGAAATCAACTTGTCAGCCGTTGTGTCAACGGCTTGCTGAAATGGACACTGGCGCCAGCGACATTTTTGCCAACGAGGAGCTTCGTGCCACCAGGCAATCCGATGCGTCGGAATCGACGACCACCGTCGCATTGCGGGACAAGGCTCATCTCACCGTGATTCGTCCGGGACCGCAGTGCAATTCTGCCGTGTCTCTTGAGGCTCCGGGGACCCACTTTTGCGTCAACTTCACCGGCGAGGCGCGGGTCGCCGCCGGGCGTAAGTCACGGCAACTGACAAACGGCAAACTGCATATCTTGCGGCAGTTCGATGCTTCGCCCGAGCGGATCGTGAAATTCGGTTCGGCATCCTCCGCCGGTTGCCTCGCCGTGCTTGTGTATTTCTCCCCCGAATGGTGTGCATCGTGCCCCCAGGGACCAAACTGCGAGGTGGCGCGCTTTCTGCTCGATGGCAGCGCCTCGAACGGGCAATCGGATGACCTCGAACTGGAGTTCGACAATACCGGGAGCGCCATCGCGCGATCATTGCTCAATGCCCATGTCGACCATGACATTGATGCCCTGAGGGTGGAGCGGTCCTTTCTTGCGATCCTGTCCTGGGCCTATGGGAAGTACACGCTGCCGGATCGAAATCAGGAGTGGACATCCTCACTGCATCCAAAGGCCACCAACAGAACCCGGCAGGCGGCGGAGATACTTCGCCAGCGGCTGGACAATCCTCCGACGATCGCCGAGCTCAGCACCCTGATTGGTATGAACGAGAGCGATCTCAAGCGGTGCTTCAAGTGCCTCTACGAGACAACCATCGCCAGCTACTCGCGCCGCGTCCGCCTTGAGGCGGCCCGTGATCTGCTGGCGCACAGTTCCCTCGGCATCGCCAGGATCGCGCTTGAGGTCGGCTTCGCGAGCCCAAGTCAGTTTGCCCGCGCATTCAGGCTGCACTTCGGGCGTAATCCCGCAGAGTACCGGCGCCTGCCGTCGCAAATGCTCTAGCGTTTCATTCGTCTGCACCTCCCCTGGCTTCGGCTGAAGCACCGCCAAAAACATCCTTTTTGAGGAGTATTTCTCCCGGATTGAGGCGATCAGGAATGATCAATCTGTCCCTATGGCATTGGGGGCAGTGACATTCCGGCTCACACCGCTTGGCCGTGTTCCGGATATCGCGCTGCGAAGGATGGCGCGCTCGAGACGGCGCAAATCAATCTGGAACGGGGGAGCATGACCACTCAACATCAGCAGAATCGCGCCGGCGGCAATCCGGGCTGCCGGCCGCACCAGCCCGTCAACGGTCGAATACGGCAATGCCGCAATCACCTTCCGGCAACCGTGTCAGTTCTGGGGATTGCGGCTGTTCTTATGGCAGAGCCGGTCTTTTCACAGTCGGCTTCGCCGGGCGCGACGGTGACACTCGATACGATCGTCGTGCAGGGCGGCACGGTTCAGCCCGGACAGAGTGGGACCGACGGTGTCGGTTTGGAAGCGGATACGCTGGCAGGTTTCACGCAGGAAGATGTCGCGCGCCAACGCCTCGAAGCCATGGCCGGCGGAACCGCGATCATCACCAGCGCCGAACTCGAGGGCCGAGCGAATGTCACGATCGGTGACACGCTCAATCTGGTGCCGGGCGTGGTGGTCCAGAACTTCTTCGGCGGCAATGATCAGCCGCGGATTCAGATTCGCGGATCCGGATTGCAGCAGAACCCGGTTGAGCGCGGTGTGCTCGTCTTGCAGGATGGATTGCCCCTCAATCGCGCGGATGGCTCGTACATCGTTGGTCTGGCCGACCCGCGCCAGGCGCAGTTCACCGAGATCTATCGCGGATATACGGCCAACCGTCTCGGTGCAACCGTGCTCGGCGGTGCGATCAACTTCACATCGCCCAATGGCACGACAGAACCGGGAGCCGGCGGCGCCGTCGAGGGCGGCAGCTTCGGCCAGCTCACAACCGCAGGGCAGGCGGGCGCGTCCAACGAAACCATGGACATATTCGGGCAGGTCAGCCATTCGACGCGCGATGGTTTCCGCGTCTACAACGATTCCGAACGACTGAACGTGAACCTGAACTCGGGCGTGGAACTGAACGAGAATATCAGCACGCGCGTCTACGTCGGATACACGGACATCGATTTCGACGTCGCCGGACCGCTGACGCGGGCGGCACTCGAGCAGAACCCGAAACAGATTTATGCCGGCCCGACCGTCACGCCGCCGCCACCGGCGCTTATCATCACGAATCCCGGGCCGAACGTCGTGCGCGACCGGCCGAAACGAGAAGCCGATCAGTTCAGGGTAGGCTCTCGCACGTCGGCGACATTCGGCGCGCATCTCTTCGACGCCGGGTTCGGATACGCCCATACGGACGACTCCTTCCGGTTCCCGATCGCAGGCGGAATTCGCGATACCGATGGCGGTGATTTTACGACCGTGGTCCGCTATTCCTACGCCCCGGACCCATCCCGTCCGCTGCCCTTGTTCGAAGCGACGGCCCTCTACGTGGACGGCTCCGCCGACCGGGAGAACTTCCTGAATATCGCCGGGACGCAGGGTGCCAGGTTCGGCGACAGTGAACTCGATGCGACGACGCTGTCCCTCTATGCGGGCGCGCATATCCCGATTGCGGCCAACCTCACGCTTTCGCCGGCGATCTCGTACTCCCATGCGACACGCGACAACGACGATCAGTTCGGGTTGGGACCTCGCCCCGTGGCCGGGTTCAATCCGGTTACCGGCGCCTTTCAGACGGCCTTTGCGCTGCCGCAGGACACGAGCTATTCCCGCAGTTATTCCGGGTGGAGCCCGAGCATCGGACTGACGTTCGATGCCAATCCCGACAGCACCGTCTTCGTTGCCCTCAGCCGCAGCTTCGAGCCTCCGACGCATGACGACCTGCTGGCGACCATCAACGGGTCGCCGTTCTTCAGCCCCGGATCACCGGCCATGGGCATGCCGCGTGTCGCCTTCGCAACGCCCGATCTCGACGAACAGACCGCGACCACGATTGAAGGCGGCTGGAGAGGTCAAAGCGGAAGCGTTGCATGGGATGCGGTGACGTATTTTTCGTGGGTCGAGGACGAACTCCTGAACCTGCGCGATGCATCCGGCGTTTCCCTGGGTGCCGTCAATGCCGACAAGACCACCCATTTCGGCGTTGAACTCGGACTGTCGACGCAAATCTCCAAACGGCTGAGCGGCCGCATCGCATACACCTATCAGGACTTCAAGTTCGACGGCGATCCGGTACATGGAGACAACCGACTGGCCGGCGCGCCGAGGCACAACGTGGTCGCTGCGTTGCGCTACTTCGTGACGCCGGACTGGTATGTCGAGGGCGAGGTCTATTGGCGGCCGGACAAGACCCCGGTCGACAATGCGAACACGCTCTTCAATGAGGAATGGTCGGTCTTCAACTTCCGCACATCGCGAAACATCAACGAAAAGTTCGCGCTCTACGGCGAGGTGAGAAACGTTTTCGACGAAGTCTACGCCTCGTCGACTTTGATCACCGATGTGGCGCGGCCGGATCAGGCGGCTTTTCTTCCCGGCGATGGGCGCGCATTCAACGTCGGTCTGAGAGTCAGAATGTAGAGGACGGGTTGCGAAATGGTTTCGCATGAAAGTGGTTCAGCCATAGAGCTGCCGGGTGCGCAGCTCAACACGCAGAAGATGCCCGGGCACTGGCTTCTCGCACGCCTCGGCAAGAGAGTGCTGAGGCCGGGCGGTCTGGCAATGACCGAGGCTCTGCTGACCGATCTCGACATCTCCGAGAAGGACGATGTGGTCGAGCTCGCGCCCGGTCTCGGCCTGACCGCACGGATGATCCTTGAAAACAGTCCGCGGTCCTATGTCGGTGTGGAGCGGGACAAGGCCGCGGCCGCCTGGACCGAGCGCCAGATACCCGATGCACCGAACACCAGCATCCGCGTTGGCGCGGCGGAGAAGACCGGACTGCGCGCATCGTCTGCCACGGTTGTGCTCGGTGAGGCCATGCTCTCCATGAACTCCCGGGAGCGCAAGCTGCAGATCATGAAGGAGGCGCACCGGGTTCTCAAACGCGGCGGACGCTACGCGATACATGAGCTCATGATCATTCCCGACGACGCACCAAAGGCCGTCAAGAAGGACATCGAAGACACACTGTCCGCGGCTATTCATGTCGGCGCGCGGCCACTGACGGAAAGCGAATGGTGTGAAGCGCTGACGAAAGCGGGATTCAGGATCAGGAAGGTGGCCCACGCACCGATGAATCTCCTGCGTCCGACGCGGCTCGTGGCGGATGAAGGTCTCTTCAATGCCCTCCGCTTCGTCAAGAACGTGCTGAGCGACCGCGATGCACGTTCCCGCGTCCTGATGATGCGCCGGACGTTTCACAAGTATCGTTCGCACCTGAACGCCATTGCCATAACGGCCCTGAAATAGGTCCCCTGCAGGAGCACGCGAAAAATGACCGAAGCACCGAGCCCCAAGCCACTCTTCAAGGACAGGTTTTTCACAACGAGCCTGACGTCGACCGTGGTGGTGTTCATGCTCTGCCTGGTAAAACACATCCTGGTCATCGTCGGTCTGTCCGGAGCGATCGCCGCCGCCGACTCGATCGAACACGGCCTCATCTTCGCCGTCGTTGCATTGGCGGCATTAACCGTCTTCGCCTATTTCCGGCACCGTAAACGAGCGGTGCGCACCGACTGAGCGGGAATGCCTCTGCCAGATCCGACAAACTGCAGCCGGCCGATGATTCGATGATCAAACACCTACCCGCAGGTCTTGTGGCCTACAAACGGACGCCCGTATTCGACAAGGACACGCTTCCCGCCGGCTTTGGCGAGGATCATCAGACGAAGCCGGGGGTATGGGGCGTCATTCATATCCTTGAAGGCCAGTTAGCCTTCACGTCATACCAACCCGAACACACCCAGATACTGGAGCCGGGAGAACCTCCCAAGATCGTCGAGCCGTGCGAGCGTCACAAGGTGGCCGCGTTGGGAGAGGTGCGCTTCTATGTAGAGTTTCACCGACGCGAGGGCTGAGACATTGTAAGCGACGGGTTCTACCACACTGTCTCGTGCCTTCTCCCGTTGCGGGCGCTAATACGCGGGATCCGCCTTGAGTTGACTCGTGCCTGTCCGGCGACCGGCGCGTGTCGTCATGATACGCCGGCTCAGAATGATCACCGGAATGAGGCCCGCCGCGACGAGGACAAGCGACGGTGTCGAAGCCTGGGCCAACCGTTCGTCGGATGCCAGCCGATATGCCTGAATGGCCAGAGTGTCGTAGTTGAAGGGGCGCAGAATGAGCGTTGCCGGCAACTCCTTCATGACATCGATGAAGACCATCAATCCTGCGGTCATCAGCCCGCCGGACAACAGCGGTATGTGAATTCGCCGCAACGTTCCGAACTGGTTCTGACCAAGGGTGCGGGCCGCGTCGTCCATGGACGCGGGAATCTTCGCAAGACTGGCCTCGACGGTCGTCAGCGCAACCGCCATGAAGCGCACGACATAGGCGAAGATCAATGCGGCCAAGGTGCCCGTGAGCAGGAGGCCCGTCGAAATTCCAAACGTCGCCTGCATGAACTCGTCCACCGCATTGTCGAATGTCGCCAGCGGCATCAGTATCCCGACCGCGATGACCGATCCGGGCACGGCATAGCCGAGATTGGCCAGGCGTCCGGCCGCCTGGCTGAGCGCACCGGGCGCGATACGCGCGGCATAGGCAAGCACGAGCGCCGGCGCGACGGCGGCAAGCGCCGCGAAAAATCCGAGTTGCAGCGAATTGCCGATCAGGATGGCATAGCGAGCCGTGAACAGGTTGTGTCCGTCGACAATGCTGAGATTGACCAGGATGGCGACGGGTATGATGAACCCGAGCAGGACCGGCGCGAGACAGGCGAGTGTCGCGAGCCAGGCCCGTGCGCCGGACAGACGATAGCATTGGAGGTCGCGAACACGCCGGCTTTGGTGGAACCTGGCGCGCCGCCGTTCCGCGCGCTCGATCACGACGACCGTGAGAACGAAGGCCAGCAGCATGGTCGCGAGCTGGCCGGCGGCAATCAGATCGTCCATGGAAAGCCACGCCTGGTAGATGCCCGTCGTAAAGGTGTGGACGCCGAAATGAGCGACCGTGCCGAAATCCGCGAGGGTTTCCATGAGTGCGAGAGAGACGCCACCCGCGATCGCCGGTCGCGCCAGAGGCAGCGACACCTTGCGGAAACTCTGAAAGGCCGTGTGCCCGAGCGTGCGGCTGACCTCGCCATAGCACGTCGACTGTTCGAGAAAGGCGGTGCGGGCGAGCAGGTAGACGTAAGGGTAAAGAACGAAAATGAACATGGCGATCGCGCCGCCCAACGACCGGATGTTCGGGAACCAATAGTCGCGAGGCCCCCAGCCGGTCAGATCCCGCAATGTCGATTGCACGAAACCGGGATGGGACAAGAGGTCGGTATAGGCGTAGGCCAGGATATAGGCGGGGATCGCAAGGGGTATAATCAGCGCCCACTCGAAGAAACGCCGGCCCGGAAACTGGCACATGGTCACCAGCCAGGCCGTGGCCGTCCCAACAATGAGGACGCCAACGCCGACGCCCACTATCAGCACCAGTGTGTTGATCACGTAGCCCGGCAGGACGGTGTTCGCCAGATGGGCGAGGGTGCCCTGGTCATCGGCGAAGATGGAAAAGGCAACCCAGACCACCGGGGCCATAAGCACGACGGCGATTGAAAGGGCGAGGGCGCCAAGCCAGTTACGCCCCGTGCGCGCCGCCGGCGCGGGACGGGATTGAGAAGGTGAGTCCGTCCGATTAACTGAATTCGTGAGTGTCAAGGGCTCGACATTGGGCAGTCGTTAAAACGGAAGTGGCCGCTGCGTGGATTCTATCCCCGCAGCGACCGGTATAAGCCGTGCGGCCGGGGACGGTTGGCCAACCGTCCCAGACCTGTTTAAGGGGAGCTACTTGTAGCCAACCTCGTTGTAGATCTTCTGGGCCTTTGCCTGGTTTGCACCGAGCTTGTCCAGGTTCTGCGTATCGGCCTTGAATTCACCGAGCTTTCCGACGCTCGCGGCCTTGGCCACGCCCTTTACAACCGGGTACTCGTCGTTGCCGGCGGCAAAATAGCTCTGAGCCGGCTTGCTGGCGAGATACTCCAGGAACTTGACGGCGTTTTCCTTGTTGGGGGCGTTCTTCGCAACACCACCACCCGAGATATTGACGTGGGCGCCGAACGAACCCTGATTGGGGAAGACGATACCGATCTTGTCGGTCTTTCCGCTCAGGTCGCGCACGTCTTTTCTGAGCGCGCGGGCAAAGTAATAGGTGTTGGAGACCGCGATGGCGCACTCACCCGACGCGATACCGCGGAGCTGGTCCGTATCGCCGCCCTGCGGATCACGGGCACGGTTTTCGTAGACCGCCTTGGCCCACTCCTTGGCCTTGTCTTCACCAAGGTGCTCGATCAGGCCGGCGAGCAGCGACAACATGTAGATGTTGGAGCTCGACCGGGTGCAGATCATCCCCTTGAAGCTGGGGTCGGCCAGATCCTGGTAGGTCTTGGGGGGATTCTTGACCTTGTCCTTGTCATAGAAAATGACGCGCGCACGGCTCGAGAAGCCGTACCAGTTTCCATCCGGATCGCGCAGATAATCGGGAATGGCCTTGTCCAAGGTGTCGGACTTGATCGGCTGAAGCATGCCACCCTGTTCGGCCGCCCAAAGCCGGCCGATATCCACCGTGAGCAACACATCGGCAGGGCTGTTGGCCCCTTCCGCCTCGATGCGCTTCATAAGAGCGCTCGCCTTGTCCTCGATGCGGTTGATCTTGATACCGGTCTTCTTGGTAAATTCGTTGTAGAGATTTTCGTCCGTGTCGTAGTGGCGCGACGAGTAAAGGTTGAGTTCGCCATCAGCGAGTGCGGGGTGACCGATCGCGACAAGCGGGCCGGCAACAACCGCCATCAATCCAACACGGGCAAGGACGCGGGTTGACACGGCCGCGCGCAATGCGGCCCCGATACGAGAGACTTTCATCGGCATTTCTTTCAGTACTCCTCCAATAAGCGGGGTTCAAAGCCCCGGTTTCAGATTCGCTTTTCGGCAAGCCGCGATACGCGTTGCCATTGGATCCTAGGAGCTAGAGACCCGCCGATCGCGGTAATGTCAACACATTAAGGCATGTTTTATTCTCAAAAGTTTGTAATTAAATCAATATCTTAGATCTATTCTAATTCTAAGGTGCGGTTTCCGCGGATCGAATGGTCAGGAATATCAGGAAGTTGCGTTCCAGCCATCGCGAGCAACCCCGACCCTTTAGGAGGTCTGATGCACGCCACGCCCGCTCTCCCGCGACAAACTGGCGCACCGGTCCTTATGGGACGTGCTCCGGCTCGCGCATTGGGACAAGTTTGCCCATCCCGAAAAGGTCCCGGGCGTGTATCCTTCCTATGCCGACAGATGGTGGTCGAAACCACAGTCCGTCAACTGAACAACCGTCCGTAAGGGTGCGCTTGAGATCCCGGTTCGCACCCGGCAGCGATCAACCCACGCCAGGCAATTCACAACACAGATAACGAGGTTTGCGCATGTTTATCGCCATGAACCGCTTCCAGGTGACCAAGGGACGCGAGGAGGACTTCGAGGAGGTATGGAAGTCCCGCGACTCGCGTCTCGATCAGGTCGAGGGGTTCGTCGAGTTCCGTCTTCTTCGCGGGCCGGAAGCGGATGACCACACGCTCTATTCGTCGCACACGATCTGGGCTTCGCGACAGGCGTTCGAGGACTGGACCCGGTCGGAGCATTTCCGCGCTGCGCATCGCGACGCCGGCAACACCAAGGGCCTCTACCAGGGCCATCCCAACTTCGAAGGCTTCGACGTCGTGCTGTGATACCGGGACGCTTAACACGATGCCGCAGTTGATCGCCCGGATGGAACCCGGTCATCTCGCTGACGCGCATGCGCTGTCGGCGTCCGTGGGCTGGCCGTATCGGATCGAGGACTGGGCGATGGCGCTTGATCTCGGTCACGGCCTTGTTGCGCTCGACGGGAGCAGTGTCTTCGGTTCGATCATGTGGTGGCCGTTTGGCGAAAGCCACGCGACGCTTGGCTCGATTATCGTTTCTCCCGGCCGGCAGGGACAGGGACACGGACGGCGATTGATGGAGGCCGCGCTTGCCGAGACGGGGGCAAGGGTGGTCTTTCTGAATGCCACCAGGGAAGGTCTGCCGCTTTACACCAAAATGGGCTTTCGGGAAGTGGGCATGGTTTGCCAGCATCAGGGTGTTCCGCACCACAACGGCCGCGATGTGACGTTTTACGGAGGGCGCATTCGCGCGTTGAGCCATGACGACATCGCGGACGCGGTTGCTCTGGATGCCCGGGCAACCGGCTGGCAGCGCGAGATGCTTCTTCGCCGGATCATCGCAGACGGCGAAGGCCTGATTTCGGAAACAGACGGCCGGATGGATGGTTATGCCCTGTGCCGGCGTTTCGGGCGTGGCCATGTGATCGGGCCGGTCGTTGCCGATGACGAGCAAGTCGCTCGCGCGCTCATCAGCGACTGGATAGACCGGCATTCGGATGGCTTCGTGCGGGTGGATACACCTTCGTCGAACGGATTGTCCGAGTGGCTTGCCTCTCGAGGTCTCCCGAAGGTCGACAGTGTCGTGACCATGGCGCGCGCAGTCGGACCGAACGATCCACCAAAACCGCCCCGCATATTCGCCCTGGCGAGCCAGGCATTCGGGTAACCCGCGACGGCGGGCAAACTGCACGCGCCGCCTCTCCATTCGTCGTGCCGATGCGTAGCCGGGCGCTGTTGCGCGCGACCTCACGCCAACCGAGACGCCGTTTCGCCTCGCGCGCCTCGGGTTGTCAGAACTTGACCGCGGCCGTCACGGCGACGCTACGCCCGACGCCCGGCAGCGCATCGGTCAGCGGCCGGTACTCCTCGTCGGTGAGGTTGTTGAGTTCGACAACAAGGCGATACTTGTCGTTCGGGCCGTAGGTGCCGCCAAAGGCGAGGTTCAGCGTTGCCCAACCATCGACCTCGTCCGTCTCCGGGCCGTCATCATCAGGCAGCGTTTCCTTCACGTCCGTCGAAGCGCGGGCGAACAGGTCGGCCCAGGCGTTGATGCCGCGGATTTGCCGCTCGACGCGCAGCCCGAAGCGGCCCGACAGTCGCGGGACGTTCGTGTTGTACGTCGAGAAGTCCGTGAAATCGAGACGCCGGCGCGTATATGCCCCGGTGACGTAAGGCGTGACGCGCGTGCCTGGAATTGTGTATTGCGTGACCATTTCGACGCCCCAGGTGGTCGCCTCGTCCACGTTCACGTAAACCCTGTTCGGAACGCCGAGAGCAGCAATCTCAGGACAGGTCACGCCTGTCGGCGAGCAGGCAATGTCGGTGATATAGTCCTTCGACTTCGTATAGAAACCGGCCACGTCAACGGCGAGGTGCTCTCCGTCATAGCGTAGACCCAGCTCGTAGTTGTTGGCCGTCTCCAGTTTCAGGTCGGGGTTGCCGTAAACCGTCTCTCCGCCGGCGCTTGTCCGCCCGAAGCTCTGCAGAAGCGTGGGATTGATGTAGCCGGAGGAATAGAGCGCGCGCAGCGTGGTGTTCTCGATGCCCGTATAGACCAGGGCGACGCTGGTTGACGTCTCGAGTTGTGTTTCCGAGCCCGGAGCCAATGCCGCCTGGGTGCTTCGCGACTCTTCAAGCTTGGTCTCGATGTGATTGTAACGCACGCCTGTGATCAGGTTCAGATCGGGGATCAGTTCCCAGTCATCCTGCGCGAATACGGAGAAGGTATTGATCCGCGCCTCCTGGAAGCTGGCATTCTCGATCGGAAACAGGCCCGGTGGCGCGAAAGCGGGCGGCGGCGTGATATTGACGGTCGACGTCTTGTCCGTCTCCAGGACGTCGGCGAGGTACTGGACACCGACGATTGTGTAGTGGTTCCTGAACGCTTCCAGGTCGATCTGTCCGGTGGCTCCATAGTTGGTGATGGTGTCGTCGGACGTGGACCGCACGTCGGTAAACGAGGCGGGAATGACGGTGCCAAAAGGCGGCGGGAACGGGATGAAAGACGCCGGGGTAAACTGCTCGACGTTGTTCTCGAAGAGCCTGTCGATCGTCTGGTAATAGGCATCGAAATGCACCTTGGCGACGGGACCACCAAGGTCTTTGGCATCATAGTAGACACCGACCTTTTTGAGATCGCGTTGCGGAAGGTCGATTGAAAAGTCCGTGACTCCCTCAATATCGGGGATGCGTCCGTCGATCGATTCCGGGTCCTTCCAGGTCTCTGTATCGAGCCGGTACTGCTGGGCCTTGACCGCAAAATAGTGGTTGCGCTCGGCACCGAAGGTGTAGCCGAAGTGGGCCGAGATGTCGTCGGTGTCCCACGCGGTGGTCTCAAGGCGGCCCGTGTTGGTGAACTCGCCGTTCGGCGTTTTCTGGTCGTCATGCTCGGCGATTCCGCCGGTGATGCGATAGTCGAAATTCCCGAGCGTTCCGCCGGCGCTCGCCCAGCCTTGCCACCCTGACGTTCCGGAATAATAGGTGCCGCCAAGCTCGACCTCGACGGCTTTGCCGGGGACGCCTTTCTTGGTGATGATGTCAACGACGCCGCCGATGGCCTTGGCGCCGTAGAGCACCGATGCCGGACCGCGCAGGACGTCGATGCGCTCGATGGCCGCCGGGTTGATGAGGATCGGTGTCCCGTAGGTGGAGTGGTCTGTGATTTCCTGTCCGTCGAGCAGGACGGTGACGCGACGCGAGGACTCACCGCGAATGCGCAGCCGTTTCATTCCCGGGACCGAGCTGTCGACCAGTTCAACGCCGGGAACATCGCGGATCGCCTCACCGACACTGAGCGGCGCCTGCCGCTCGAGCTGTTGCTGGTCGACGACGCTGACCGAACGCGGATTGTCCTGGACCGTGCCCTCCGTCCGCGTCCCGATAACCGTGAGTTCATCGAGTTCGATAAGCTGCGCGTGCGCCTCGTCATGCAGTCCGATGAGCGCGAAGGACGCGGCGCAAATAGCAATGGCGGATGCGCCCAGGGCTCTGCAATTGCGCTCCGTCCGCGGACGACGCGCGTGGTTCGGTCCCGTGTACATCAGATAGTCCCCCGTATGTCCCCAATCACATTTGAATTCTTGTTGTGTTTCTTGCCGGGGTCGGCTTACCCCTTCGGCGCCGGCGCGTTGCTCAGCATCTTCTGTGTCGACGTCACGCAATGTTGTTCGCCGGTTTTCCCGGTTGCGTTCTGCGCCGATCCTTCCTTGCAGGACGCCACGTCCTTGACGGGCGCCACGGTGACGCTGTCCCCGTTGAGCGTGACCCGATAGGTGTGGCGCGGTGCATCGGGATCCGTGCCATGCGTGAATTTCTCGAAGGTCGCCGTACCCTGGAAGCAACCGAGCCTTAAAATCCCGACATTGCCTGACTCCAGGATCGCGCGAACGGACTCACCACGTTCCTTGCAGGTTGGCGCATCGAGACCGTTCACGAATGCGGCCGAAACGCCACCCGCTGACGTTGCCGTCAAGACCACGAGAATGAGTGCTGCTGTCATCGCTGACGCCCCCGTCGATCTACTGATAAACATGACGTTCAGAGTCGACTTTTCTTGTTGTGTTTTTATCGATTGGTGTCGCGAAGGGATTCGCCTCATTCCGGGAGCGTTTCGGACCCAAACGGGAGTTTTTTTGAAACGCATTCCGGGCGCGAACGGCCGGGATCACGCGAAAGTTGAGAGGCGCGGCGGTTGCTCCGAGGGCGGTTCTCCTCGACTTATGCCGGGAGGGTAGACCGAGCCACCAATTGCGAACATGACCCCGCATCTTCGGCGAGCCCGCCAGGGGCCAACGCCGGACTTTCGGCGTTTTCCCGTATTACCAACAATGTGACGCATCGCGATCTCAGTGGAGGAGCCGTCCGCTATGTCATAAGCGGGAGGTGCGCTCTTCATCGCAGAGACGCTCATCTGCGTTGCGGTTGATAGGGTCTGTTCGCGGAAAGTACGCGGTACATGAACAGGGCTGAAAGACGCCGGCGGCAGAAATTGGCCAAGAACGAGGCCAAGAAGGCGCGGTCGCGCCATACGGCACATGCCCGCTCTGGACACCGGAATTCACCGCACCGACAAACGCTGGATCTGGCCAGGCAACACTACGCTGCGGGTCGCCTGGCTCAGGCAGAGAGCCGCTGCCAACAGATCCTGCAGACCGACCCCAATCAGCCTGACGCGTTGCACCTGCTTGGCGAAATCGCTCACCACGCGGGTAACAATTCCCGTGCCGTGGAACTGATCTCCAGGGCCGTCGCCATCAACCCCCATGACACCGACGCACACAACACCCTGGGCGTTGCATTACGGGTCCTGGGTCGCGTGGAGGAGGCTGAGACCAGCTACCGGAGGGCGCTCGCCATCAAGCCCGATTCCGTCCTGGCGCACTGCAATCTGGTTGAAGTGCTGGAGAAGAGCAATCGGACCGAAGCCTTGCGCGAGGCGCTGACCAAAGCCAGACGGAACTGCCGGGGCCACCCACGCCTTGCTCTCGGAGAGGCGCAACTTCTCAAACGGGACGGCGACTACGCCGCGGCGCGGGCCGTTCTGGAAGAGGTGAGTGAACCTCCCGATGAAGACAACACACGCTTTCTTGTCGAACGGGCGTATCTGCTCGGTGAGCTGTGCGACAGGCTGGACGACGTGGAAGCGGCATTCGACTACTTCAGAGAAGGCAATCTCCGCTCCAGGGATACGCCCGAGGCGAGAAGATCCGACGCAGGGCGTTACCTGGACCAGATCGACGTCCTGGCCAAACGCTTTACGGCCGGCTGGATTGCGGACTGGCAAGCGGCTGAAAGCAGTGACGGGCGGCCTGATCCGGTTTTCCTGGTGGGATTTCCGCGCTCCGGCACCACCTTGCTGGACACCATATTGCGCAGTCACGGCACCATCACCGTCGTCGAGGAAAAGCCGACTGTGATCGGCATGGCGAATGTTCTCGGGTTTCCCATAGGCTATCCGTATGGCCTGGCGGACCTCGATCCGCCCCAATTGTCGGAACTGCGCAAAACCTATTTCGCCGAACTGGACAAACACCTGGAGCCGCAAGACCGGTCCGTCATCGCCATCGACAAGATGCCCCTGTACATCGTCCATGCGGGCCTCATTCAGCGGGTCTTCCCGCAGGCGCGCTTTCTCTTCGTACAGCGGCATCCGTGTGACTGCGTGCTGAGCTGCTTCATGCGGAACTTCGGGCACAATGACGCCATGGCCAATCTCCTGGATCTGGAGGATGCCGCCCGTCTTTACGACAAGGTCATGAGCCTCTGGCGGCAATATCGGGCGGTCCTGCCGCTGGCGGTCCATACGGTGCGCTATGAGAGACTGGTGGAGGCGTTCGAGGAAACGCTCGCCCCGGCGTTGGATTTCCTGGGAGTAGGCTGGGACGATGGCGTGCAGGACTACGCGGAGACCGCTCGTCGCCGGGGCAAGGTCAATACGCCCAGCTATGATCAGGTGACGCAGCCTCTCTACACACGGGCCCGAGGCCGGTGGGAACGTTATCGCGAGCAAATGCGACCGGTCCTGCCGCTGCTGCTGCCCTGGGCAAAGCGCTGCGGCTACGGCGCGTAGGGTCCGCGTCTCCGATCGGGCGTCATGGTCAAGCCCCGAGCGATTCCGACGTTTCCGCCGAACCTGAGATTTCACACCTCGTCGTGCGACTGATGGGCCAGTCCTTCACCGTTAGACATGAAAGGATCCGCAGGGAACCCGGGTTTGCGAACGCGCTTCTCGCCTGACGAGGCGATGCGCAAGCTCGGCCAGCCGGGTCCGCAACCAGCCGCCTGAATGAAAGGGAGATGATCATGGCACTCTGGCGATCCGCCCTCGCAGCACTAACGCTCGTCATTGTCGCGATGCCGATCGATATGGCGCTGGCCGACAAGGCAAAAGCAATCGTCGGCGTTTATTGGAATCCGGACAAAACACGAAAGGTCGAAATCACCCAGACGGGTTCGACCTTCACAGGCCGCGTTGTCTGGGAGACGGCGCCGACGAACGGTCAAAGCTCCGTAGGCCGGACAATCATGCGGAACTTTCGTTTTGACGGAAAAGACAAATGGGTCGATGGCGAGGTGAACAACCCGGTCAACGGCAGAACCATCAAGGGCAAGCTCTGGCTGGAGAACGGCGATCTCGTGATGCGCGGGTTCTTCGGCATGTCGTTTCTCGGCAGGACCGTCCGGCTTGAGCGGGTTCGCTAGCCGCACCCACAGTGAATCTCGGATGCGGGGAGGTGCGGCCATGCTGGCCGGTCCGGGCTGAGTGGAAGGCCGTCAGGGCGTTGAACCGAAGCGGTTATGCCGTCCCTTGCGGCGGGCCACCCATGGTGGTGTCCTCGAGGATTTGCTGCTCGATTTCATCGAGCAGTTCGGAGAGCGTTCGCTCCAGCTCGTCGCGCGGAACGCCTTCCTCAAGAAGCGCGCCAAGCAGTCCCGCGGCACCGTGAAGGGCAAGCGAAAGACGCGGCAGGCCGTTTCTCTGCTCCCACGCCGCCGCCGCCGGCAGGAGGACCGCGTCGACGAGGTCCTGGGTCCGGCACACCGGGCAATCCTCCCCCATGTCATGCTCGGTCAAGGCTTCGAGATCGGTTGTCATGGGGTGTCCCTTTCCATACGCAATTGCTGTCATCTTACCACCGGCCCGACCAACAGGTCATGCCGGAGCACTCCTGTTTGGCACCCGGAGCGGGTTCATAGGGAATTTTGTTTCTTCTGGAAATCGCTCATTTTGAGATCAGGTTCGATTTGCGGTGGAGAACGCGCCTTGAGCAGTTTGCCCGAGCCAATTCATCGGCAAGCCTGTGACCAGGCGTCATCGGGTGTGGTTGCACGGATGTGACGCATGAACGAACGAACCGTCGAACTTTGCGGTTTTCCGGCCGGCATCAGAAATGAGGTCTGGTATTCGAATCCCGGTTCAAAAGCCCGGATCGCGATGTCATTGGCGAGGGTCAGTGCGACCGGAAACGGATTCAACAGGGTCACGCCGAGACCAAGCCGGACAAATTCAATCGCCGACACGACTGTCGACGTCTCGATAATAATGTTGGCCTCAACGCCGGCCTTCAAGAGCAGTTGATTGATGGTCGTACGGCTCGCCTGACGCTTGGTCATGACAACCAGTGATTGACCCTCCAGATGCTCGGGGCGAACCACTTTCTTGCTGCACAGCCAATGGTCGAGCGGCATCGCGCATATCATTTTCGATCTGCGAAACGGGACGACTTTCACGCCGGGGTCGCGGGGTACGATATCGGAGACGACAATATCAAAGCGCCCCTCCAATATGCCTTTCTCGAGCACATCGGACGCGCAAATCTCGAAATCGACGCTGACATTGCCTGACCGGTTGACGAAAAGGCCGATCCTGCTTTGCAGGAAACGGTGCGCGATCGTTGGCGGTGACGCAATACGTAGTGTTCGGCGCTTCCCGCTCGTTTGGACCGTGCCGTGAATTTGGTTGAGGGAGTCAAAGATAGGATTGAGCGTCTCGTTGAGGACGATCGCTTCCGCAGTCGGCTGCATGCGGCCATCTTCCCTGATGAAGAGCGTTCGGTTGAGACGGGCTTCGAGCTTGGCGATGGCCCGACTCACCGCTGACTGGGAAATGCCGAGCTGACGTCCGGCGGCCGTCGTGGTTCCCGTGACAATCATTGCACGGAGCGCTTCATACTCTCGCAAACTGTGCCAGTTGGCTCTCATGAACAGCCGTTGCGGTGGAACGGATCCTATCTGCGGCAATCCGAAGTATATCTGGCTCAATGGTTCTAATTCTAGAACCAAAACGCATAGACAAATTCTTCCGTTGCACAAAAACTTCGTTTACGCTGCCTCCACTCATGCCCGCGCCAGTGCAGTGCGGGCAGACTCAGCACAATCTAAACTGCCAAGGGAGGAGTAAAGCGTATGTCTCGTGTCAAAGTGATATTCGCTGCATTTTTCGCGGTGCTGATCGCCTTCTCGGCTCCGGCGCTCGCCAAGGATCTCAAGATCGGCCTGGCGTCCGAACCGACGTCGATCGACCCGCATTTTCACAATCTGTCGCCCAACAACGCTCTGGCGCGGCACATCTTCGACCGGCTTGTGCACACCGACGAGAACCAGGCGCTTGTTCCCGGTCTCGCGGTGTCCTGGAAGCCGATTAACGACACCACCTGGGAATTCAAGCTGCGCGAAGACGCGAAGTGGCATGACGGTTCACCGTTCACCGCGGACGATGTTGTCTTCACCTTCACGCGTGCCGTCAATGTGCCGAACAGCCCATCCGGCTTCGGCACCTATCTGAAGGGCAAAGAGGCCGTCAAAGTCGACGACCATACTGTGCACATCAAGACACCTGAGCCTTATCCGCTGATGCCGAACGACATGTCGACGTTCTCGATCGTGTCGAAGAAGAACGGCGAGGGCGCGAACACGGAAGACTATAATTCCGGCAAGGCCGCGATTGGAACGGGGCCGTTCAAGTTCAAGGAATATGTGCCGGGTGACCGGTTCGTATTTGTCCGCAACGACGACTACTGGGGCGACAAGCCGGTCTGGGAGGAAGTGACCCTGAAGCCGATCAAGTCTTCGCCCTCGCGCGTCGCGGCCCTGCTGGCCGGCGATGTCGACATGATCGCCCAGGTGCCGACCACGGATATCGAGCGGCTGAAGAAAGAGCCGAAGGTCTCGCTCAGCCAGGGCGTCTCGAACCGCGTGATCTACCTGCACCTCGACCACAATCGCGACAAATCTCCGTTCGTGAAAGCCAAGGGCGGCGGCGACATCAAGAACCCGCTCAAGGACCAGCGCGTCCGCAAGGCGATCTCCAAGTCGATCAACCGCGACGCCATCGTTGACCGCGTGATGGAAGACGTGGCGATCAAGGCCGGACAGCTTCTGCCCGAAGGCTTCTTCGGCGTCTCGCCCAACCTGAAGCCGGTCGACTATGATCCGGAAGCGGCGAAGAAGCTCCTCGCGGAGGCCGGGCTCAAGGATGGGTTCGAGCTCACCATTCACGGACCCAACGACCGCTACATCAACGACGCGAAGATCGCGGAGGCCGTGGCGCAGATGCTGACGCGCGTCGGCATCAAGACGGAAGTCGTCACCATGCCGCGTTCGGTGTACTTCAAGCGCGCGTCGCGTGGCGGCCCGGACAAGACTCCGGAGTTCAGCTTCATCCTCGTCGGCTGGGGCGCGGGTTCCGGTGAAGCGTCCTCGCCGCTCAAGTCGCTGATCCACACGCACGACAAGAGCAAGGGCTTCGGCGCGTCGAACCGTGGCCGGTATTCAAACCCGGAAGTCGACAAGCTGATCGAGACCGCCCTTTCGACGGTGGATGACGCCAAGCGTCAGGATCTGCTGGCGAAGGCCACGGAAGTGGCGATCGAAGACGTCGCGATCATTCCGCTGCACTATCAGGTCAACACGTGGGGAACCCGCAAGGGCCTGAAGTACAAGGCCCGCACCGACGAAGCCACCATGGCTGTCGGTGTGGTTGAGGAGTAATCGCCCAGACCCAGGCGCGCCGGCCCTTGCAAGGGCCGGCGCGTATCATTTTCGCGGCATGTCATCGAGGAGGGACGCATGACGGCATACGTGATCCGCAGGCTCATGCAGAGCGTGGTGGTCGTGCTCGTCATGTCCGTCATCGTGTTTTTCGGCGTCAATGTCGTCGGCGATCCCGTCGACATGCTGATCAATCCGGAAGCCGATCAGGAAGACATCGAGGCGGCGATCCGCGCGCTCGGCCTCGATAAGCCGATCGGCGAGCAGTATCTGTTCTTCCTCAAGAACGCGATCACCGGCAATCTCGGCAAGTCTTTCATCTTCGGCGAGCCGGCGCTTCAGCTCATCATTCAGCGCATGCCGGCGACGCTCGAACTCGCCTTAACCGCGTTGCTGATGGCGATATTCCTGGGCATTCCGCTCGGGCTCTATGCCGGGCTGAGGCCGGAATCGACCGCGTCCCGTACGATCATGGCCGGGTCGATCCTCGGCTTTTCGCTGCCGACCTTCTGGGTGGGGCTGATGATGATCATGGTGTTTGCCGTGATGCTCGGATGGCTGCCTTCCACAGGGCGCGGCGAGACCGCGACGTTCCTCGGTATCACGTCGAGCCTCTTCACGCTGAACGGGCTCCAACACATCTTCATGCCGGCGCTCAATCTGGCCTTGCTGAAAATATCGCTCGTGATCCGGTTGACGCGCGCGGGAACGCGCGAGGCGATCCATCAGGACTACATCAAGTTCGCTCGTGCCAAGGGCCTGTCGCCCCACCGCGTCATTTTCGTTCATCTGCTCAAGAACATTCTCATTCCCGTGGTCACGGTCATCGGGCTGGAATTCGGAAGCCTGGTGGCGTTCTCGGTGGTCACCGAAACCATTTTCGCCTGGCCCGGTATGGGCAAGCTGCTGATTGACTCGATCCAGCAGCTCGACCGGCCGGTGATCGTGGCGTACCTCATCATCATCGTGCTGTTGTTCGTCACCCTCAATCTGATCGTCGATATCCTTTATTCGATCCTCGATCCGCGCGTGCGCCTGGGAGAGCGAAAAGCATGACGAGCGTTGAGCAGACCGAAGTCGAGCTTGCCGACGAGCAGTACGAACGTGCACTCGTGCAGACGCCGTTCCAGCGGTTTCGCGCCGACTTCCTGGAGAGCAAGATCGCGACCGTTGCACTTATCACGCTGGTCTTGATCATTTTCGTTGCCGTCTTCGCGCCGTTGATCGCGCCCCAGAACCCGTACGATCTGGCTCAAGTCAGCGTTCTCGATTCCAGGCTGCCGCCGGGGACAAAAAGCGAGTTCGGTTACACGTTCCTGCTCGGCACCGACGGGGCGGGCCGCGATCTGTTCAGTGCCATTCTGTACGGTCTGCGGATCTCGCTGTCGGTTGGTGTCATGAGCGGTTTCATCGCCCTGGTGATCGGATCCGCCGTCGGCCTCATTGCCGCCTATGCCGGCGGACGGGTCGATGCCGTGATCATGCGCATCGTCGATATCCAGCTTTCGTTTCCGGCGATCCTGATCGCGCTGATGCTGCTGGCGGTGTTCGGCAAGGGCGTCGACAAGATCATGATCGCGCTGGTGACCGTGCAGTGGGCCTACTACGCGCGGACCGTGCGTGGCACGGCGCTGGTCGAACGGTCAAAGGAGTATGTGGAGGCGGGCGTTTGCCTCGGCTTGAGCCGCAACCGCATTCTGTTCCGGCACATCCTTCCGAACTGTCTGGCGCCGCTGATCGTCGTCGGCACCGTGCAGACGGCGCACGCCATTGCCCTCGAGGCGACGCTGTCGTTCCTCGGCGTCGGCCTGCCGCAAACCGAACCGTCGCTCGGCCTGCTGATCTCGAACGGGTTCGAGTACATGTTGAGCGGGCGTTACTGGATCAGCTTCTTCCCCGGCATCGCGCTGCTGATAACGATCGTCTCGATCAACCTTGTCGGCGATCAGCTCCGCGACGTTCTCAATCCGCGGCTCGATCGATGAGCAAATCAAACGCGCCGACCCTCGCCGTGCACGATCTGCGCACGCACTTCCACACCAAGCTGGGCGTGGTGAAAGCGGTCGATGATGTCAGCTTCGAGGTCAGGAGCGGTGAGGTCATGGGCCTGGTCGGCGAGTCCGGATCGGGGAAATCGGTGACCGGTTTCTCCATCGTCGGCCTCATTGACCCGCCGGGCCGGATCGCTTCGGGATCGATCAAGTTCAAGGGCGAGGAACTGGTCGGCGCGGGCGAGGACCGGTTGCAGAAACTCCGCGGCAACCGCATCGCCATGATCTTCCAGGACCCGATGATGACCCTCAACCCGGTCCTGCGCATCGATACCCAGATGACCGAAGCGATCAGGGCGCACCGCGACGTGGACTCCCAGACCGCATGGCAAGAGGCGCGCGACGCGCTCGGGCAGGTCGGCATTCCCTCGCCTGAGGAGAGGCTCAAGACCTACCCGCATCAGCTCTCCGGCGGCATGCGCCAGCGCGTCGCCATCGCCATCGCTTTTCTGAACAAGCCGGACCTCATCATCGCCGACGAGCCGACGACCGCCCTCGACGTGACCATTCAGGCCCAGATCATCTACGAGGCGCAGAACCTGTGCCGCAGGACCGGCACGGCGCTGATCTGGATTACCCACGATCTGGCCGTGGTCGCGGGTCTCGCCGACCATATCTGCGTCATGTATGCGGGCCGCATCGTGGAAGAAGGCAAGGCCGACGACGTGATCGACCACCCGCTCCATCCCTATACGATCGGTCTTATCGGCTCGGTGCCGAGCCACAACAAGCGCGGTCAGCGCCTGAACCAGATACCGGGCATGACGCCGTCATTGCTCAACCTGCCGCCGGGCTGCGCGTTTCGAAACCGCTGCAATTTCGACGATCGGCAATGCCTGGACGAACCGGGACCGACGCATCCGGTGCGCGGACGCTCGGTCAGGTGCTTTCATCCGCAGACCGCCGAGGCGACGTCGTGACGGCAATGATCGAAACGAAAGAGCTGACGAAGCGGTTCGTCAAGCGCCCGGACCTGGCCGGGCGTATCGCCGGCAAGCTCGGCGCGCCGGTCCATGAGCAGGTCGTTCATGCGGTCGACGGCGTCGACCTTCAGGTCGCAAAGGGCGAGGTGGTCGGTCTGGTCGGGGAGTCGGGCTGCGGGAAGTCCACCATCGGACGGATGATCGCCGGTATTCTGGAGCCGACGTCCGGGCAGATATCTTTCAATGGCCGTAACGTCGATGAATTGGAAGGGGCGGAGGCGCAGCGCGCGAAGCTCGCGGTGCAGATGATCTTTCAGGATCCGTTTGCGTCGCTCAATCCGCGCCAGCGCGTCGCCGGAATCATCGGCGAGGCGCCGTCGGTGCACGGCATCGTGCCGCGCAACGAACTCGACGGATATGTCGATGAAATGCTGAACCGGGTCGGGCTCGATCCGGAGTTCAAACGCCGTTACCCGCATCAGTTTTCCGGCGGACAGCGCCAGCGCATCGGCATCGCCCGGGCGCTCGCCGTGCGGCCCGAGTTTCTCGTGTGCGACGAAGCGATTGCCGCCCTCGACGTGTCGATCCAGGCACAGGTGCTGAACCTGTTCATGGACCTGCGCGAGGAGTTCGATCTCACCTACCTTTTCATCAGCCACGACCTCGGCGTGGTCGAGCACATCTCCGACCGGGTGATGATCATGTATCTCGGCCGGATCGTCGAATCCGCGCCCGCGGAGGAGCTGTTTGCGAAGCCGAACCACCCTTACTCCCAGGCGCTTCTCGCCGAGGTGCCGCGGCTCGACCAGCGCAAACGCGATTTCCATCCCATCAAGGGCGAAATCCCTTCCGCGATCAACCCCCCCAGCGGCTGCCATTTCCACCCGCGCTGTCCGCACGCTTTCGAGCGCTGCCGGACCGAAGCGCCCGCCCTGAAGGAGATCGCACCGGGGCGTCTCTCCGCATGCCATTTGAACGACAACAACACGGCCTGACGCGCGTTCGGGCCCGCTACAAGAAGGAGTTTGTAACCATGGAAACGCCGTCGTCCGAAGAGATTCTTTCCGGGATTCAGGAATGGGTCAAAGTCGAGAGCCCGACCAGCGACGCCGGCCGTGTCGAGCAGATGATGGATATCGTGTCCGAAGCCTTCACGGACCTCGATTGCAAGATCGAGCGCATTCCGGGCGAGGAGGGCCGCGCGAGCCATGTTTCGGTGTCTTCGCCCTGGGGTGGGGACGGCAAGGGCATACTGATGCTCTCGCATCTCGATACGGTTCATCCCGTCGGCACGCTTGAAGAGCTGCCGATCCGCGTTGAGGGCGACAAGGCCTATGGCCCCGGGATCTACGACATGAAAGGCGGCGCCTATCTCGGCCTCACGGCCTACCGTACCCTGGTGCAGAGTGGATGGGAGTCCGACCTTCCCATACGTTTCCTGTTCGTGTCCGACGAGGAAACCGGCAGCACAACGTCGCGCAAACACATCGAGGCCGCCGGTGAGCACGCCAAATATGTGCTGGTCACCGAGCCCGCGCGTGACGGCGGCAAGATCGTCACCGGACGGCAGGGCTCGGCCCGGTTCATCATGCGCGCGCATGGGCGCCCGGCGCATTCCGGCAGCCGCCACAAGGAGGGACGCAGCGCCATCCTCGAAATGGCAAAGCAGATCGAGCGCATCGAGGGCCGGACGGACTACGACCGCAATTTCACCGTCAATGTCGGCATGATCCAGGGTGGTACGGCGGCCAATACAATCCCGGAAAACTGTACAGCTTCGCTGGATTTCCGTTTCCGCGACCTGGACGTGGCCGAGGAGATGATCTCCTGGGTCCAGAACCTGGACTCGTTCAGCCCGGACGTGTCGTTCACAGTCGATGGTGGCATGACCCGCCCGCCCTTCGAGGAAACACAGGCGATCCGCGATCTGTTCGCCCACGCCAAGGAGCTGGCGGCGGAAATCGGGTTCGAGCTTGTCGGAACGTTTACCGGCGGCGGCAGTGACGGCAATTTTCTTGCCGCGAATCTCCCCGTTCTCGATGGTCTCGGCGTGGACGGCGAAGGGGCGCACACCTTGCACGAGCATCTGCTGATCTCGTCGCTCGTCCCGCGCATGCGGCTGATGCGCCGGCTGATGGAGACGCTGCACTAGGAGCCCCCTGGCACAAACAGCCGGGCCGGGTCCGGACAAACGCGATTTGACCGGCCGGTTGCGGGCGCGTCTAATCGCGATTCACGATGCCCGGCGATATGTCAGACTGGCCGAAGACGATCGTCCATGCCGACATGGACGCGTTCTACGCGGCCATCGAGCAGCTCGATGATCCGTCATTGCGCGGTAAGCCGGTCCTTGTCGGCCCGCCAAGCGACCGCGGTGTCGTGCTTACCGCAAGCTACGAAGCGCGGCCCTATAACGTGGGAAGTGCGCTCGCCATGGCTAAGGCGCGGCGACGCTGCCCCGATGCGGTGATCGTGCGCCCGCGCTTCGAGCGATACACCGAAGTTTCGAAGACGATCATGGGCGTATTCGCCGACTTTTCGCCCCAGGTGGAGGCGATCAGCCTCGATGAAGCGTTTCTCGATCTGACCGGCACGGACCACCTGTTCGGGGACCCGCGTGCGATGGGTCTGATGCTGAAGGAAGCGGTACGCGAGGCGACGGGAGGGCTGACCGTTTCGGTCGGCGTTTCGGGCACCAAATACGTCGCCAAGGTCGCAAGCGATTTCCGGAAACCGGACGGCTTGACCATTGTCCCGCCCGACGACGCGCAGGCCTGGCTCGCACCGCTCCCCGTATCGCGTCTTTGGGGGGTGGGGCCGAAGACGGAAAAACGCCTGCACGCCATCGGCCTTGAGACCATCGGGCAGGTGGCGGCAGCCGATCCCGCCTGGCTGGCACAGAAGCTCGGACGCGTCGGCAACCACTTCTTCGCTCTGGCGCGGGCGCAGGATCCGCGCCGGGTCGAAGGCCGCCGCAAATCCAAAAGCATCGGCTCCGAGCGGACCTTGAGCGAGGACATATCCGACCGCAACGAGATCGCGCGCTACCTGCGCCGGTCGGCGGAGGAAATCGGGCGGCGGCTGCGGCGCAAGCGCTATCTGGCCTACGGCGTGCGCGTGAAACTCAAGACGTCCGGATTCCAGATCCTCACGCGGCAGCACCGCCGCCGGCAGCCGACCGACGTTGCTGATGCGCTGTTCAACGATGCGACACTGATCCTGAAGAACTTTGATCATCCCGGGCCGTTCCGGCTGGTGGGACTCGCCGCCTACGATCTGGTGCGCCAGGAAGAGAAGGACCAGGCGGACCTGTTCTCCGCGCCGAAACGTCCCCGCCGGCTCGAAACGGCCATCGACGATCTGAAGGAGCGTTTCGGGCCGAACGTGCTGCGCCGCGCGACGGACCTGCGCAAGGCGCGGCAAACGCCCAACCTCGATTTCCTGCACGATGATGACGGAGACGAGGATTAGCGAAAACTATTCGGACTTCGACCTGATCCTCTTGAGCGCGCGGTTCAGCCAATCATTCGGCTTTTTCAGTTCTGCCGCCTTCTCGTAGTCGGCTTTCGCGGCGGCAATGTCGCCTTGCTTTTCATGAAGCCAGCCGCGATTCACATATCCAAAGTAGTTGTCGGGGCGAAGTCGAACCGACTCGTTGAAGGCTGCGAGCGCATCATCGTGCCGCCCCATTTTGGTCAGCACCATGCCGCGCCTAAAGCTCGCCTTTCCGATGTCCTTGTCGCGGTCCTCGGCCGCGCGCTGCACGAGCGGTTCGAACTTCGACAGATCCATCGATTTCAGAAAGCGATTGGCCTGCGTGTAAAGGTCGTGTGTTTGCTTGATGTCCTTGTAATCATCATGCGCGACCTCGATGGCCTTGTCATAAGACGCCAGCGCTTCCTTTGGGCGTTTGAGGTTTTCCAACACGCTGCCGCGCCGCAAATAGTAGTCCGGATAGCCGGGCCATCGAGCGATTGCCTCGTCATAGTCGCTCAGCGCCTTCTCGTCATGATGGAGTTGTCTGTAGACGTAGGCGCGCGACGAGTAGCGGAGCGCCGATGCGTCGGGATCAATCTCTATAGCCGCGCTATAGTCCTTCAGCGCATCGTCCCACCGGCGAAGGCGGGTTAGCGCATGTCCGCGCCACATGTGGACCCGGCCGGCGGCCCCGGTTTCAGCGCCATAGGATGCAAGCGCGGCGTCATAGTGCGTTACGGCGTTCCCGTAGTCTTTCTTTCTGGCCGCCTCCTTGCCCGCCTGGAACGCTTTCCACCCCGCCGGGTTGGCCTGCATGTCTTCTTCAAGATTACCGAGTTGACCGTGTATCAGGGCCTCGACCACCAGAGTTGCTGTTCTCTGCAGACCCGAATACGGCAGCATGATGTAAAGGAGGGCCATGGCTGCGCAAAGCCCGACAATGAAATTGCGCGCCAAGGCGCCCCATGTCCGTCCGGACTGTTTCGTCACATGAGGAACTCGTACAGGGCCTGACTGCGATGCCGTGGGTGCGAGCGGGTCGGGTCCGTATCGGTTCGCTCCGGCCGTCCCTTTGAGAAAGCCGTTGTCGATGAACACCCACAGATTGAAAAGCAATGCCGGAAACATCACGGCCCAGTCCGTTTTCGTCGGGCTCAGCGGGTTTTCGAGAACGCCGAGGTAAGGTGAGAAGAGCTGAAGCACGCCAAGGCCGCCCCAGACATATCCAATCCATTTTGGGTGATTTCGGTCATTGAGGCGCTTGAGTGTGATCGTGAGCGCTGGGAGGAAGAGCAGGACAGCGGCAAGCGTCTGCCACGGCGACGGCCTGAATTGCTGAAGATCGTTCGGGTCGAAGGACTGAAGGCCAAAGGCCAGGACAATTCCCGTTCCGGCCAGAAACAGCGCGATGAACCAGATCCACCAGGTCTTGCGCGAAATCCGGCCGCCGAACCAGGCGCGGATATGTTCAATGGCAGACATGACTTCAGGTTGAAGCCTAATTTAGAAATTCGAAGCGAATTAGGAATCTAGTTCAGACTTCAACATACATTTCCGAATAATCGGTTTTTTTAATTGGGAAATATTTCGTTATTTCGGCATTTCAGTAAGCTCATCAGAAGAACTATGTCCGCTCGTCCAGTCCGATGCCGCCGTGGCGGCGCGACCACGTGGCCGCGTCATCGGCATAGGTCTGGAGCGCCGAAAGCGCGGACGCGTCCAGCGCGCTGCTCCTTTCCGCCGCGGAGATGATGTCACCCAGCGTGGTCAGGGCGATCGTCCGCGCGTGGCCCGGAAAGATGTTGTAGGCAAACAGGACGAAGATGCCGACGACCCGCGCTTCAGCACGTTCAAGTGCCTGCTTGAACGTTGTCTTCGTCCGTCCGTCGGTTGTGACGTCGTCGATCAGGAGGGTAGGGGCGCCAGGTTCGAAATCGCCTTCGCATTGCGCAAGCCGCCCGAAGCCCTTGGCCTGTTTCAACGCAACGACCAGTGGACAGGCGAGGCGGTCGGCAACCATGGCGGCGAACGGCACGCCGGCCAGCTCGCACCCTGCAATCTGCTCGAATGCCTTGCTGCCGATTTCCAGTTCGATCTTGTCGAGCGTGAGTTCCAGCAGCCGCGTGCGCGCACCGGGCCGCGCGATAAGCCGCTTGATGTCGATGAACACGGGGCTCGCCCAGCCGGATGAAAAGAAGAACGGATCTCCGCTGGCGCGGATGTAGACGACCTGCTCGTTGAGCAGAAGCTGCGCGGCCTCAAGCGCGGACGTTTCGCTCTCGCTCACCTTTGCATCTCCTCCGCATCGTTCGCCGCCTGCCATAGCGCCCGCGATACCACCTCGGCCCCGGCAAAGAAATCCTCGTACTCCATCGCCTCATGCGGATTGTGGCTGCCCTTGTCGTTGCGCACAAACACCATCGCGGACGGAATGCCCTGATTGGCGAAGATCGCGGAATCGTGGCCGGCGCCGGACGGCATGATCTCGTATTCAATGCCGGCGGCCTCGGCTTGGGTTCCGAGCAACGAAACCACGGAATCGCTCATTCGCGCGGGCTCGGTATAGACCCTTTCCCCCAGGTCGAACGTCACGCCGCGCCGTTCGCCGATCTGCTTGCACTCGTTCTCGATCAGGTTGCCGAACGACTGCAGCGTCTTGGTGTCCTGGCTGCGGTACTCCAGTGCAAACGTCACTTCGCCCGGAACGCGCGAGACGGCATGCTCGTCCTTGTTGGTCTCGACAATGCCGGACGTCACCACCAGGTCCTCGCCCCACTCGAGCAGAATGCGCCAGTGCTCGTCGATGCGCATCAGCAATTCCGACATGGCCAGCACCGCGTCATGGCGCAGCCATCTCGGCACGGCGCCTGAATGGGCCGCCTCACCGCGACACACGACCCGGCGATGGCGAACGTTCCCGCGAATACCGGTAACGAGCCCGACGGGCTTCTCACGCGCGATCAGGACCGGTCCCTGCTCGATATGAAGCTCGACCCAGCAATGAAGACGCTGCGCGTACATCAGCGGATGCCCGGCTTTGATGGGAGCAAGGTCGACGCTGCAGGCCGCCATGTGGTGTTCAAGCGTGTTGCCGGACTGGCGATGGCGGCTTTGCAGGTCGCTCTCCGCCAGGAGACCGAAAAGCGCGCGCGAGCCGAAGTAGCACGGGCCGCCATACCAGGCGCTTTCCTCGCCGCGCAGCACGAAAAGCTCCATGGGCCGGCGCGGTGTTTCCCGGTCCTTCGCCGCCAGAAGCGCGAGCAACGATGCAATGACGCCGGCCGCCCCGTCGAAATTTCCGCCCTGTGGCACGCTGTCGAGATGCGAACCCGATGCGACGACGGGCAGATCGGGCTCGCGGCCTTCGAGACGCACGATCAGGTTGCGCGCCGCATCCCAATGCGTGGAGAGGCCGTGATCCTTGCCGAGCTGCTCGATGACCTCAATCGCCCGCGTTTCGCCGGGGCCGTAGGTTTCGCGGCTGATGCCAACGCCGTCGAACGACATCTCGCGGAACTCGTCAAAGAGCGCGCGCGCAAGCTCGCGCAGTTCCGCACTCAGGTGATTTGATCCGGAAAGTTGCGCCCCGACTGGTGTTGCGTCGTTCGCCACGAAGGCCTCCCGCAAATGCGAAACGGCGCCTGCAGGGCGCCGCTTTCTGCTCAGGAAGCAATTAACACTAGCTGAAACGTGAACACCCGACAAGCACCCGGACAATTGCCTGAGGCGTATGTTCAAGATAGGTGTTTAGCCATGAGTAAACGCTTTTTCGTCATCGCCGCGTTGCTTGTTGCCGTTACGGTTTCGCTGGGCAGCGACTTGCATGCGCGCGACCCTTTCAATCTTGAAACCGTGCGCGCGCAGGTGACCCGCGACTATGGCGGCGTGTCACACCTGTCAACACAGACCTTTGCCGCGCAGATGGCGCGGCGGCCCGACGTGCTTCTTTTCGACGTGCGCGAGGAGGATGAATTTTCCGTCAGCCATCTTGCTGGCGCGGAGCGGGTCGACCCGGACATCTGGCGCTGGACATTCATGAACCGGTTCGGCGAACGGGTGCAGGGCAAGACGGTGATCTTCTATTGTTCCGTCGGTGTCCGCTCATCGCGCCTTGCCGCGCGCGTGCAGGCCGCCCTCAGGGAGCAGGGCGCGAAAGCCGTCTACAATCTCGATGGCGGTATCTTTGCCTGGCACAACGAACGCCGCCCGCTTGTGAACACCAAGGGGCAAACGGACTTCGTGCACCCGTTCGACTCCCATTGGGGGCAGTTGGTGAAACGCGGCGAGATGGCGCGAACCTCACCTGAGTGACGCGGGCTCCGGCAGACGGGGCTTCAGCGCATAGCGGCCGATGAGGCCGAGGATCTTGGTCCCCGCCAGGATCGTCCCCTTGATCGTACCGGAGATCTTCGAGACACCGATCCGCGGGCGGTAGCTCACCGGCACTTCGGTAACGCTCAGGCCGAGGAGGGCGGCCTTGATCTGCATTTCAACCGTCCAGCCATAAGTCCGGTCCTGCATGCCGAGGCGGCGCAGGGCCCGCGCGTCGATCGCACGGAACGGCCCGAGATCGGTATAACAGGTGCGCCACAGCCCGTTCATCAGCTTGCAGGCGAGCCAGTTGCCGAACCGCTGTTGGATCGTCAGTGCGCCGCGCTTCGCATTGCCGGTGACACGCGAGCCAACAACGAACTCGCACGCGCCTGTGGCGACGGGCTCAACGACCTTGCCGAGCTCATCCGGGTGGTCCGAATAGTCGCCGTCGAGAAAGACGATGACATCCGCGTTGTCGCAGGCTGCGATGCCTGCGAGGCACGCCGCGCCATAGCCGCGCTCGGCCTCGAATACGACCCGTGCACCGCTTTCGCGCGCGATGTCCGGCGTCCCGTCGGTGGACCCGTTATCGGCAACCACGACTTCGTCGACCCAATCCGGGATATCGGCAATTACGCGCGAAATCGCATTCGCTTCGTTGAGCGCGGGAATGACGACACTGATGCGCTTGCCATGTTTCATGAGGTTTCCTCTGCATTCTTAACGTAGTTCGGGGGTCGCACGGATGCAGCGATGGAATGCCGTCCCTCCCAGATCAGTACGCCCCAGACCGGCAGCCAGATCAACCAGACAAGGCCGTGTTTGAAGACCGTATAGGCGTCGTGGGACAGGAAATAGAAGGCGCTGTAGTAGAACGGCAAGGTGACCGTGAGCAGCAAAAGCCCCGGAACCGGACGCAGGGCGAGGAACGGCAGGACCCAAAGATAGTACCAGGGGAACTGCGCCGGAGAGAGCAGGAACATGGCCGCGGCCACAATCAGCCATTTGTCTGCTTCCGCTTGCGCGTTTGCCGCGGGCCGCGAGCATTGCCACAGCACGATTGCGCCGAGCGCCAGGGCGATGAACGCCCGCGCCAGGAAGGCCGGCCGGAGTGCGTCAGTGCCGAGCATATCGACGACCCAGCGCGACGCTTCGACAATCAGCGGTGAGAGGGCGCTGTTCGTCGTCCACCTGTCGGCGTAGGCAACCAGACCGGATGACTGATCAAGTCCCGCGGTCACCAGTGGCCAGGCGAAGAGCGCGCATCCGGTCGCTGCAAGCGCAATCCCGAGGATCAGCGTACGGGGCTGATCAATGCATTTCCGCCAGACAAGAGGCAGCAGGATCACCGGCCAGATCTTGATGCCGGCGGCGAGCGTGAGGCTCGCCGTTGCAACGACCGGCCGGTTGCGAAGGGAGAGCACGAGGGCGCCGAGCAACAGCGGTGGCAGCAGGGCATCCATGTGCGCCGAATTGTACACTTCCTTCAGTACGATCGGGTTCCACCAGTAGAGCGCGGCCCAGAGCGGAGACCGCCCCAGATCGCGCAGCAGCAGAAGCAGCAGGGCGACGGCGGCAATATCCGCGAGCAGAAGCAGCGCGCGCCATCCGGCGAGGTTCCATGGCGCGAGCCAGTGCGAAAGGGCGAACGCGCCCTGCGCGACCGGCGGATAGAGCGTCCGCAGTTCGGGGTGATTGACGCGGCCGAGCACCAGACCCGATTCTTTACCGAGCTGCCCGAGATCCGTCGCCTCGGGGTCCGCCTTCATGGCCGCTTCGGGGGAGGCGGCATAGGGGCTGAGCCCATGGGCGGTGACGGCGCCGTCCCACAGATAACGCTGGTAGTCGTCCTCAAGTGCGGGCTCGCTTGCAAAAAGAACGAGCCGCATCGCCAGTCCCACTCCGAGGATGAGCCACAGAAGCTGCCGGACGGACGGCGCGGGGATCTGTGTCGACGCGCGGATGATGACCGGCAGGGCGAGATAAAGAACGCCGGCACCGGCGAGCCCGCCGGCGAGCCAGAACACCGGCATGTCCTTGACCGCGTAGTCGTACCCGAACAGGGAAGAGGCAAGGGTCAGGACGACGCAGGCGGTCAGAAGCCCGCACCCGACAACGGTCCAGCCGACAAGCGCATCACCTGCAGTGAGACGTTTGGACAGGGTTTCGATCATGGCGCGGCAGTCTACCCGTCTGCGTGTATCTTGTTGCAATCAAAAAGCTTCACACCCGCTCACGATGAGTTTTTCGGGGTACGTGCAACCAAAAGAATGAGCGGGATCGCGGCGGCTGAGACCATGGTAAAGATGCCGAACGCGTTCAGATAGCTGATCATCGCCGCCTGACGCGCCATTTCGTCCGACAGCCGCGCCAGCGATTCCACGTCATCGGCACTCCATCCGCCGCTCACCCAGGGCAGCAACAGCGGCTTCGAGAACGGCGTGATCTGCTCGGTCATGTGCTCGTAGTTCATGGCCGTGGAACGGATAATCTCGTTAACCGTGAGCGAAATGAAGACACTCGAGCCGATGTTGCGCAACAGATGGAAGACGGAGGACGTTTCGGCGCGGGCCGACGCAGGCAGCGTCGAGAAGGTGGCGATCGTCAACGGGACCCAGATCGTGCCGACCGCCAGACCCTGAACGATGCCGTTCAGAACGAGCTCGGTGAGGGTCACGTTCAGATCGAACGTGGTCAGCCAGTACCCGGATATGACCAGAGCGCTGAAACCGGCAAGCATGCTCTTTCGCGGGTATCTCTGGCCGATGAACATGGCCGTGAAGAACCCGATCATGGCGCCGAAACCGCGTGATCCGAGCACGTAACCGATCAGGGAATCGGGATAGCCGACGTGGTCGCGCAACAGCGAGGGCAGCACCACCATCGGCGTGAAGTTGAGCATGCCGTATATGAACACGAGCACCAGCCCGAGCGCGTAATTGCGATTTCGCAGCAGCTTGAGATCAAGAAATGGCTTCCGCGCCGTGAGACTGTGCGCGACGAACAGGTAGAAGGCGAGAATGGCGATGAAGGTCTCGAGCTGAATTTCGGTGGAGTCGAACCAGTCCAGCCGCTGGCCGCGCGACAGCACGAGCTGCATGCAGGCAATGGCGACCGACAGCAGGATGAAGCCGGTCCAGTCGAGCGGCGCATGCCCCTCCGGCTTGTCCTTCGGCAAGGCAAAATACAGTCCCGCAACGGCAATGACGCCAACCGGTACGAGCGCGTAGAACGCCCAGCGCCATGTCGCGACTTCCGCCATCACCCCACCGATCACGGGCCCGAGAAAAGCGCCGAGCACCACGCCGATGCCGAACAGGCCGATTGCGACGCCGTGCTGGCGCTTGGGATACGTATCGAGCGTGATGGTCTGGGTGAGCGGCGTCATCGGCGCGCCGACGGCCCCCTGGACGATGCGCCAGAAGATCAGTTCTTCGAGCGAAGTCGCGGTGCCGCAAAAATAGGTCGCGACGGTGAAACCGGTTACGGACCACAACATCACCGAACGCTTGCCGAGGCGGGCGACCAGCCAGCCCGTCATCGGTGTGACGACAGCCGTGGCCAGTATGTTGAAGGTCATCGTCCAGGTGATCTCGTCGGCCGTGGCCGACATGGTCCCCTGGAGCTGGGGCAGGATGGTCGAAACGACGAGTATGGTCGTGCTGTAGAGGGTCGCGCTCAGGGTCACGGTGAACAGGATGACCGCACGTCGCGCAGGGGAGAGATTGTTCTCCTGATCGTCGATCGTGAAATCGACGGTTGTTTCGGTCGCCATGCTTGAATTCGTAACCCTATTGAATGTATGCTAGGCAATAGTAACGATGCTTACTAATTTTTGCGAGGTCTGATTTGCGGCTTTCAGAAGGAAGATATCTGGCATCGCTGATCCAGGATGCCGCGCGATTACAGCGCACGGTATTCGACCGGCGTGTGCGCAAACTCGGTTTCACGCGCGCGCAATGGTTGGTGCTGCGGCGGCTCCAGGCCCAACCCGGCGTCAGCCAGTCGGAGCTGGCGGATATGCTGGAAATCGAGAAGGCGACAGCGGGACGGCTGATCGACCGGCTGGAGCAAAACGGCTGGCTCGAGCGGCGGGCCGACAGCGCCGACCGGCGCATCAACCGGATCTATCTCACCGAAGCGGGCCGGAGGATCCACGACACGATCGGGCCGCTTGCGGAAGCCATGGTCGAGGAAGAGCTCTCCGGCCTCAACCGCAAGGAGCGTGAGCAGTTGACGGATCTTCTGATCGAGGTGAAGCGGCGATTGCAGGAGATGGCCGAAGAGAACGATCTCATCGAACCCGCCCGGCTTGAGACCCAGGATGCCTAGGAAACGAACAACGAAGACGCCGGCAAAACCGCGCAAGACGCAGGCGGAGCAGGCCGAGACAAGTGTGTCGCCGGCTGTCGTTTCCGGCCTGCCCGAGCAGGTTGAGACACAGGCCCGGCCAAAAGGACGGTTCGCGCGCGTAGTGACGCGTATTGTCCTGCTGATCATCGTGCCGGCCATGGCGATCGCGGCGGCGGGATTCTACTGGTTGCAGGGCGCGCGCTACGTTTCGACCGAGAACGCGTACGTAAAGACCGACATCGCCAAGCTCGCCGCGGAAGTGTCCGGCAGGGCGGTCGAGGTGCGGGCGCACGCCCACATGCAGGTCAATCAGGGCGACGTGCTGGTCAAGGTCGACCCGCAGCCGTTCGAAATCGCGCTGTCGCGTGCGCAAGCCGAGCTCGACGCCGCGCGCCAGGACGTCGAAACCCTGCGCGCGACGCTCGACGAAGCGCACCAGGAACTGGAAGAAGCGCAGGACAGGGCCGCCTATTACCGCAAGCGCTATGAGCGGCAGAGGACCCTGGCCAAGCGCGGAATCATTGCCGAGACCAGGGGAGATGAACTCGAGAACGACGCCAATGCGGCGACCGACCGCGTGGACATGGCGCGGCAGAAAATCCAGCGCATAAGGGCCTCGCTCGGTGGCGTCCCGAGCCGCCCGGTGGATGAACACCCGCTGGTCCGGGCCAAAATCGCCGCCGTCGAGAAGGCCAAGCTTGATCTGGAACGCACGGCCGTCAAGGCGCCGTCCAACGGCACCGTTGTCACCGTTCCGCTGGTGACAGGCGAACAGGTCAGCGCGTCGGAACCGCTGTTCGCGATTGTCACCGACAAATCGCCCTGGGTCGACGCGAACTTCAAGGAAACCGAGCTCACCCACGTCCGTGTCGGACAGACCGCGACGATCGAACTCGACACCTATCCCGGTGTGGTCTGGCGGGCCAGGGTGAGGAGCATCTCGCCGGCAACCGGTGCCGAATTTGCCATCCTGCCGCCGCAGAACGCCTCCGGAAACTGGGTCAAGGTGGTGCAGCGGCTGCCCGTTCGGCTCGAACTTCTCGAACTTGCGGACGCTCCGCCGTTGCGCGCCGGCATGACCGCGTCGGTGACAATCGACACGGGCCGCGAACGCACGTTCGACGATATTTTGGGTGGTCTGACCGCTCTGGCACAGGGACGCTCGTCCAAATTCGACGAAGAGGCTGCTTCCGCAAAGTAAGGCTGTCCGGTCTAGTCCTCCGGCGCCGCCTGAAAGTCGCCGGTTTCCGGATCGAGCGTCCACAATTCACCGCTCGAGATGTCGAACCAGGCGCCGTGCAGTTCCAGTTTACCCGTCCTTTCGCGATCGGCGACATAGGGGAACGATCTCAGGTTTTCGATCGAGTTGCGGATCGAAATGCGCTCCAGCGCGGTCTGCCGTTCGCTCTCGGTCATCAGTTCGTTTGCGCTGACGGACTGTGCCGCGGGCGCCAGCAGCTCCATCCATTTGCCGATGAAATCGCCGGGCGCGAGTGGTTCGGAATCGGGATCGAGAGCCGCCTTGATGCCGCCGCACCGGCCATGGCCCATGACGACAATGTGTTTCACCTTCAGGCTCTGCACGGCGAACTCGATCGCGGCGGAGGTGGACCGGTATTCGCCGTCGGGCGTGTAGGGCGGCACCAGGTTCGCCACGTTGCGCAGGACAAATATCTCGCCGGGCCGCGCGTCGAAAACCGTTTCCGGCGCGGCGCGCGAGTCGCAACAGCAAATCACCAGGCTTTCCGGTGATTGCCCTTCGGCAGCGAGTTCCTCATAGCGTTCACTCTCAAGGGTATACCGGCCTTGTTTGAAGCCCTTATAGCCCCTGAGCAGCGCAGGCGGAAAAGAAGCCATCGGCAGCCTCTCATGTCTGCATTGCCATTTCGCGAAGACGGAACTTCTGGATTTTCCCCGTCGAGGTTTTCGGCAACGCTCCAAATACCACATGTCGCGGACATTTGAAGCCTGCGAGATTTTCGCGGCAAAACGCGATGATCGCCTCGGGCGCGATATCGTTCGCGCCCGGCTTCAGGTCGATGAAGGCGCACACCGTCTCGCCCCACTTTTCATCCGGCCGCGCGACCACCGCCGCCTCCATCACATCGGGATGCCGGTAAAGCACCTCTTCGACCTCCAGGGACGATACGTTTTCGCCGCCGGTAATAATGATGTCCCGGGCGCGGTCCTTGACCTCGAAGTAGCCGTCCTGATGCCAGACGGCGAGGTCGCCGGAGTGGTACCAGCCGTCGCGCAATGCGTCGTCCGTTGTTTGCGGGTTCTTGAGATAGCCCTTCATGACCGAGTTGCCGCGCACCATGATCTCGCCGATGGTCTCGCCGTCACGCGGCACAGGCTCGGCCGTGACCGGGTCGGCCACGATCATGTCCTCGATCATCGGGTAGGAAATGCCCTGCCGCGCCATATGGGCGTGGCGGCCGTGTTCCTCGAGTGTCTGCCACGTCACGTTCGGTGCGCAAAACGTAGAGGGACCGTAAGTTTCCGTCGTGCCGTAAAGGTGCAGCACCTCGAACCCGAGCCGCTCCATTTCCCGGATGATCGTCGAGGGGGGCGCCGCGCCGCCGGTTGCGACCTTGACCGGCTGCGGAAACGTGCGTTTCTCGTTTTCCGGGGCATGTACCAGCAGGTTCAGGATGATCGGCGCGCCGCACATATGCGTCACCCGATGCGTGCCGATCAGCTCGAAGATACGCTTCGGATCGACCTTGCGCAGGCAGACATGTGTGCCGCCCGCCGCGGTTACACCCCACGTGTACGTCCAGCCTGAGCAATGGAACATGGGCAACGTCCACAGATAGACGCTCTCGTGGTCGAGCTGGAAGGTCAGCGCGTTGGACAGTGCGGACAGATATGCGCCGCGATGGCTGTAGACCGCGCCTTTCGGATCGCCGGTGGTGCCGGACGTATACAGGAGACAGATCGGGTCCCACTCGTCCTCCGATCCGGGCGGGTCGAATGCGTCGTCCGCTGCGGCGAGGACGTCCTCATACTCCTCGGTGCCGATGGCTTCGAGATCGGGTTGCTCGGGATCGGCGATGTCAATCACCGGCGGCGCGTCGCTCATCTCTTCGAGCGCTGGCGCGATGGTGTCGCGAAACCCTCTGTCGGCAAGAAAGAGCTTCGCTTCACCATGCTGAAGACAAAAGGCAATCGCGCCCTTGTCGAGACGGATGTTGATGGGATTGAGCACGGCCCCCAGCATGGGAACGGCATAGTGCGCTTCGAGCAGGGCGGGCGAGTTGGCGGCGAGTATGGCGACCGTATCGCCGCGCCCGACGCCGCGTTCGGCGAGGGCGTGGGCGAGGCGGCGGCAGCGGGCGGCGAACTCGCCGTAGGTGAACGTGCGGTCATTGTCGATGACGGCGGTTCTGTCGGCCCAGAATTGCGCCGCGCGGGTCAGGAAGCTCACAGGCGTCAGCGGCACGTGGTTGGCCGGGCGCTTGACGAGTTCCGGTCCCCCGTACGTCATCGCGCGTCAGCCCCTGCGCCGTTCCAGAAAGCGGGGATTGGTGATCGCCAGTTCGGCCTCGAGATAGGTGAGCAGGCTGTTGCGTAACGCGTCCTCGTCCATTCGCGTGACGCCTCCGTCACGGATCGATGTGGCCAAAGCCGCGAGGCTCTCGGCCCCGCACGCCGCAAGCAAAGGTCCGGACGGGTCGGGTTCCGATAACCGCCGCTGCGCGATCCCGATGGCGTTTGCGGTCATCGCGGCGACGTAGCGCTTCTCCGCCGGTAATGCCGGCAGGATCTCCTCCAGATAGGTCGTGCCGGCGATGTCCATTAGTGCCCGGGCCTTCGAGATCTGATCGTTCATGCGCTTCCCCCCAGTGCCGCAATGCCCTGCAGTGCCTCGTGCTCCATCTCCGGCGCGCGGATTCCGGTCAGCAGCAGCTCGATCGACTGCTCGCCCCCGGTGACATGCCGTTCTCCCTGCAGCAGCGCCACCACGGCCCAGCGGGCCGCCGCCAGTATCTCCCAATAAGGCACGAGCGTCTCGTCGACCGGGACGTCGCTCTCGCCATTATAGCCACGATAAAACGCCGTGCGCGATCCAATGCCGCCGGCTTCGCGCGCGTCCGCGCCGAAGCGCCAGCAGCGGGCGCAGAACCAGCCGATATCGATATGCCGGTCTCCCCAATGCGCAAACTCGAAATCCAGGATTGCGGTCAGATTTCCGTCCTCGGCCATGAAATTGCCGGTGCGAAAATCACCGTGACAGAACACGACCGTTTCGGTTTCCGGCGCGTGGCGCTCCAGCCAGCACAGAACGTATTCGAGCGCCGGGCGCGGTTCTGACACGGTGTCGAGGCCGGCGCGCATCTGCGCGACCTGTTCGAGGGCCGCGGCCCGGGCTGGAACGTCCATGAATTCAAGCGCTTGGTCCGGTGGACGGACGGAGTGTATCTTGGCGAGCTCGCGCCCGAGCGCTTCCGCAAGGTCGTCGCCTTTTTGCTCGAAGATCGGATCCCGGACCATGTCCCGGGCCTGCGCGTATCCCGCGACCTCGCCGACGATCATGAACGGCGCGCCAATGATCGCGGCATCACGTGCGACGGCGATCGGTTCGGGCACCCGTGCGCCGGCCCCGTGAGCCGCCAACAGGCAAGCATACTCGTCGGCGCGGTTGTGACTGATTGGAAGGCGGGACGCGGCATCTGTCCGCAGCACCCAGTTGCGCACACCGGACTGCTCACCGCCCGCGACATGAACGCCGATACGCCAATTCTCGCCGATTGCCCCGCCGGACAGCAGCTCCCGCTCTTCGATCTTGACCGCATCCGCGCCAAGTTGGGCGGCGAGCCAGTCTTGCAAACTCCCGAGGTTTTGCGGATCGAGCGTGCGGGGCCGGGTGTCATGCGCCATCAGGACGGCGAGCCCCAGCTCCAGAAGTCCCGGCCCTCGGCGCGGTAGGTGTTCGCCAGCACCATCTTGTGAACCTCGTCCGCGCCATCGAGAATGCGGGCCTGTCGCGCATAGCGGTAAATCCACTCGAGGATCGTATCCTTCGAGTATCCACGCGCGCCGTTGAGCTGAATGGCCGTATCCACAACCTTGTGCAGCATGTTGGCGCAATGGACCTTCGCCATGGAGACCTCCTTGCGCGCGAAGTCGCCCTGATCGAGCTTCCATGCCGCATTCATCACCAGCAGCCTGCCGATGTGGATCTCCTTGGCCATGTCCCCCATCATGAGCTGGACCGACTCCCGGTCGGCAAGCTTGACGCCAAACCCCTCGCGCACGTCGATGTAGTCCTGGGCGATCTTCATGCAGCGCTCGGATAGCCCGAGCCAGCGCATGCAGTGGGTGAGGCGCGCGGGGCCGAGACGCATCTGCGCCACCTTCATGCCACGCCCGATTTCCAGCAGGCGGTTCTCGTCGGGAATCTCCACGTCGGTGAAGGTTAGTTCGCAATGGCCGCCATGTTCCTCGGGTCCCATGATCGGCACCTTGCGCACGATTTCGACGCCGGGCGTCTCCTTGTGCACCATGAAGGCGGACAGCTCGCGGCGCGGTTCGTCCGAGGTGCGCGCGATCAGAATGAAATGGTCGGCGACGCCGGCGCCGGTGATAAACCACTTGCGGCCGTTCACGACCCATGTCTCGCCATTGCCCTTCGGCGTCGCGCTGGTGCGGATCATGGTCGGGTCCGACCCTCCGCCCGGATGCGGCTCGGTCATGACGATGGCGCCGCGGGTTTCCCCGGAGATGATCGGATCGAGCCATTTCTCTTTCTGCTCTTCGGTGCCGACCTGGTTGAGAACACGCATGTTGCCGTCGTCGGGAGCGGCGCAGTTGAAACAGACCGGGCCGAAGATCGAGTAGTTCGCCTCTTCGTACATGACCGCCTGGCCGACGAAGGACAGCCCCATGCCACCGCGCTCCTTCGGTACCTGCGGGCACCACAGCCCGGCGTCCTTTACCTTGGCGCGGACCTCGTCGCACAGGTCGAGACGGATGTTCTCGTGCTCGTCGTAATTGTCCCGGTCATCCTCGAGCGGCAGAATGTGTTCGGCGACGAAGCTCCGCGTGCGCTGCCGCACGTCTTCGACTTCCGGGGAAAGCGCAAAATCAATCATTGGACGAACTCTAACTCATGGACAGGAGCGCCCCGCCGTCGACGGGGATCACCGCACCGGTGATAAACGATCCGGCGTCCGACGCAAGCAACAGAAGAGCGCCGTCAAGCTCGGACGGCTCACCGACCCGCGCCTGCGGAACGCGAGAAATCAATCGCTTACCCGCTTCGGTTTCGAGAAACGCCGCGTTCATGTCCGTGGCGAAATAGCCGGGTGCGAGGGCGTTCACGCGGATCTTGTCCCGGGCCAGTTCGAGCGCCATGGCGCGGGTGAGCTGGACGATGGCGGCTTTGGAGACGGCGTAGGCCGAAACCCCCTTGAGGACGCCGAAACCGAGAATGGACGCGATGTTGATGATCGAGCCTCCATTGCCGTGCATCCGCATCCGGCGGGCGGCTTCGCGCGCCGTACGGAACACGCCGTCGAGGTTGACGTCCATCACCGCGCGCCACTCTTCGTCCGGCATGTCGGTAAAGAACGCGCCGGACGGTACGCCGGCGGCGGTGACGAGAATGTCGAGCGGCCCGAGCGCACTTTCCGCCGTGTCGAAAGCCGGTGCGACCGCGTCCGGATCGGTTACGTCGAGCGGGACGGCCAGCGCCTTTCCGCCTCCGGATTCAATCTGTTGCACGGCCTCGCCGAGATTGTCGGCGCGCCGGGCGGCAAGCGCGACCCTGGCGCCGGCGCCGGCCAGTGTCATCGCAAAGTGCCGCCCCAATCCCGACGACGCGCCGGTGACGAAGGCCGTACGGCCGGACAAATCGAATGTATCGGTACCTGTCAAGGGAATGCGTCCCGGGCGATCAGATCGGATCAGTGGACGACCAGATCAGCAAAGTTCGCCGGGCGAGGCAAGGGCGGGTTATCAATTGCCGCGCCATGAGCGCTGATGCTACTCCCATGCATGCCGGTGCATCGATATCCGGTGGTAATTTCGGGAAAGATCGAATGCTCAAGCTGTTCTATGCACCGGGCACCTGTGCGCTTGCCTCGCACATCGTGCTGGAGGAGGTCGAAGCCACATATGAACCCGTGCGCGTTGATTTCTCCAACAAGGATCAACAAAAACCGGAGTTTCTGGAGGTCAATCCCAAGGGTCGTGTTCCCGCGCTGGTGACAGATCGGGGCATCCTGACGGAGACGCCCGCCATCCTGGTGTTCATCTGCCAGAACGCCAACCGGCCCGAATTGGCATTGCTCGATGATCCGTTCGGCTTTGCCCAGGTCCAGTCCTTCAACAGCTATCTTTGTTCGACGCTGCATGTCGCCCACGCACATCGCATGCGCGGTCACCGTTGGGTCGATGCCGATGATGCCCATTCGATCGCCGCGATGCAGCGCAAGGTCCCGGAGACCGTCGGGGCGTGTTTCGATCTGATCGAGCATGATATTCTGAAGGGCCCTTGGGTCATGGGAGACGCCTATACGGTCTGCGATCCCTATCTGTTCACAGTGGCGCGCTGGCTGGAGGGCGACGGTGTCGATCCCAAGCGCATTCCGAAGGTTGTGGATCACCGGCAGCGTGTTTCGGAACGCGCGGCCGTCAAGCGCGCATTGGCAGCTGAGCAATAGCTCGCCACTCGCACTGTCCTTTTCGATGCATAGTCACGTGTTGTTCCCGGAAACGGTCTGATGTCCCCCTCGAATGCGTCAGGCGCGGGTACTGCTGTCGACGTACCGGTCAGGACATTCTCGGACCGGCTGAAGGCGGCGGTCGTCGCTCCGATCCGGGCCATGCGGCTGCGCTACCTGCCGCTGCTGATGGTCTATTTCGCCTATGGCGCGCTCGGGCTTGTCGGCATCGCCGAGAGTTTCTGGATCAAGCAGGCGCTGAACATGACGCCCGCCGACCTTGCCGCGCTCGGTGTCTGGCTCACACTGCCCTGGACCATCAAGATGGTGTTCGGCCAGATCGTCGATTCGGTCGCGCTGTTCGGGTCGCAGCGACGCATCTATGTTTTTCTCGGCGCTTCACTCGTCGCCGCCGGCCTGCTGATCCTCGCGGGCGCAGCCGGCAACTGGTTCCCGGCATACAGCCTGGACGCGCTCTATGTCGCTGCCAAGCTGTCCATCGTCATCGGCATCGTGCTGCAGGACGTGGTCGCCGACGCCATGAGCACCGAAGTGGTGGACCGGGAGAATCCCGACGGAACCCCGAGGCCGAAAAAGGACGTCGAGCGGGAGCTTGCCATGGTGCAGGTTCTAGGCCGCCTGGCGCTGTCCTTCGGGATCTTTGCCGTTGCCGGGCTGAGCGGGCTTCTGGCGAAAATCTATGCCTACCAGACCGTGTTCCTGCTCGGGCTTGCCGTCCCCGCGATCTCGGTCACCGGTGCGCTGCTGGTCCGATTGCAGAAGGTTCCGCGCAAGCCCATCGACTGGCGCATTCTCGGCGGGGGATTCGCGTTCGGAGCCGTCGTCGCCGGGCTCGGCCTCGGTGGCGTGCCGTACAGCCAGGAGGTCATCTTCGTCGTGTCGATGGTCGTCGTCATCGCCATGCTTGCACGCGTGACGGGTGACCTGAACGCGGATGCGCGCCGCAAGATCTTCTATGCGGCCATTATCATTTTCGTGTTCCGGTCAACGCCATTGGTGGGGGAAGGCTACACCTGGTTCACGATCGATGAACTCGGGTTCGATGAGGCGTTTTACGGGACCCTGGCTCAGATCAGCGCCGGGCTCGCCATGGCGGGCATCTGGCTGCTGGCGGACACGATCACCCGCCGGCCCGTGGCGAACGTCCTGCTCATCCTGACCGTTCTGTACACCGTCCTCTCCTTGCCGGCGATCGGGCTTGCCTACAGGATCGATCTCTGGACGCAGGAGATGTTCGGCTTCGGTGCGCGCACGATCGCCCTGATCAACACCGCGGCGGAGTCACCGTTCGCGCAGCTTTCGATGATCCCGATGCTGACACTCGTCGCCATCCATGCGCCGGCTGGCCGGCGCGCGACATGGTTCGCGTTGATGGCGTCGCTCATGAACCTGGCGCTCGTGGCTGGTCAGTTGCAGACCAAGTACCTCAACTGGATTTTCGAGGTGAACCGGGGCGAGTACGCGGACATCCCCATGCTCGTGGTCACCGCGGTTCTGATCGGTTTCGTCGTGCCCCTCACTGTTATCCTGCTGTTCGGCAGGCGCGCCACGTAAGAAAATTCCGCGCATCCGGAAGCGTTGCCGGCAAACGTCAAATCATTATTGTCTTCGGCGGGTTAGGATGGGGCCATGAGCACGCAGACCGAGATCTTCCGACGCATCGTGAAAGACCGTTTGGGCGACCCGCCGGTTCTTGTCGCGCCGACCACGTCCGTCAAGGAAGTCGTCACGCGCATGCAGGAGGAGAGGGCGACATGCGCCATCGTCATCAACTCCCGCCGCCGGCCCGTCGGCATCGTTACCGAGCAGGACGTCACCCGACGGATCGCATTCAAGGCGACGCCGCGCACGCCCGTTTCGAAGATCATGACGTCGCCTGTGATCAGCATCCAGAGCACGGACTATCTCTACCACGCGGTCGCGTTCATGCGGCGGCGGTCGATGCGGCACATCCCGGTGCTGAACGAGCGCGGGCATGTCTGCGGGATGCTGTCCCTGAGCGAGGCGTTGTCGTTCCTGTCGGAAGAGACGCTTGAGCTCATGCGCATGCTGACCCATGAGGCGACGGTGGAGGGATTGCGCGCGGTCAAGGCGGCGCAGGTGGAACTGGCGGAGGCGTTGTTCGACGACGGCGTGCCGGTGCCGGAAGTGCAGTCACTGCTCACGGACATCAACCGCGACATCCACAGGCGCATCCTGCGCAATCACCTGGAGGCCATGGCCTCGGAGAAGAAGTGGGGCAAGCCGCCGGTCGATTTCTCGCTGATCATCCTCGGCTCCGGCGGACGCGGCGAGAATTTCCTGTTTCCCGACCAGGACAACGCGTTCATCCTCGACGACTATCCCGACAGGCATCAGAAGAAGATCGAACCGTTCTTCATCGAGCTTGCCGATCGGATGACGAAGGAACTCGACGCGGTCGGGTTGCCGTTGTGCCGCGGCTACGTGATGGCGACCAATCCCGTCTGGCGCAAGACGCGCAGCCAGTGGCGCGAGCAGATCACCTACTGGATGCAGTCGCGGTCACCGGCGACATTGCGTTACTGCGACATCTTCTTCGACTATGCGCACGCCTTCGGCGATTTCGAGTTCTCCAAGGAGCTGAGAGACTTCGTGACGGAAATGGGAGCCCGCAATCCGGGTTTCCTGAAAGACATGTTTTCCATTCAGGAGGACCACACGGTCGCGCTTGGCTGGTTCGGGCGGCTCGAGACGGAAACGGTCGACGGACGCAAGGGGCTCATCAACCTGAAGTACCGCGGTACGCTGCCGCTCGTGGAATCCGCGCGTCTGCTGGCCCTGAAGTACGGCATCCCCGAAACCTCGACCTTCGAGCGGCTATCGGAACTTCACGAGCGCGAGGCCATCGACAACGACCAGTACGACTACCTGATCGGCGGCCTGGACCACATCACGCGTCTGCTGCTGCGCCAGCAACTCAATGATTTCAGGGCGCAAAAGACCGTCGGCAATTTCGTGCCCAAGGCGCGCCTGTCGAAGCGCGAGCGCCAGTACCTCGTCGATTGTTTCCGCGCCATCGACGATTTGCGCGGCCGCCTCAGTTCGGAATTTACAACGGACTTCTAGAGCCGATTCGACAACGCACCTTACGCGCCAATCAAGAAACAGAATGGCTCCGACGTGATCGAAAACGCCCTAGCCGTCCGGCGCGACGCGCGTCAAAAGGCCCGCGTTGATCCAGCTTTGCAGGTGCTGCGCCGCCCGTGTCGCCGCGTTATCTTCGCCGCCATAGATCGACAGCATCTCGCACAGAACGGAGAAGCGCACACCCTTGGCCGCCTCGTCCCACATCATCGCCTCATCAGAGGGAAGGGGCCGGAAGGACGCCATTCCGTTCGACCGGTAAACGATCAGCTGCCGCGTTTCGCCCGGTGTCTTGCTCTCGGGAGGCGTTTCTTCGTTGTGCAATGCCCGCCAGATGTCGGCGGCGTTGGTCGATTGGTCGAGCCGCCGCGTCGCGGGGTGGGGCTTGAACGTCAGTTGCGGCCAGGATTCGGGCGGGATCACCGACAGATCGGCCAAAGTGACCATCGGTGCGTCGGGGGCGTCAAACACATCGTTGAGCGCGCGTTCGAGGTCGGCGAGGTCGCCGAGTTCCGGCAAGGCCCTGTATGGTTCGGATTTGCGCAAGAACTCGGGCAGTTTCGTGCCAAACCACCGCGCGTTTGGCGTGGCCGAGGGGTGCCCGCCAACAAAGCCGCGTGCCATCTGGCGAAAGTGATCATCGCCCATGTAATTGTTGAGTTTTTCGTAGTCGTTCGAAAGGAATTCCATGAGTCGCTCCGTATACGCATGTCTGTATACGTTCAGGAGGACGGCTCGGTTCTCTTTCGACGTGTCGAGCAGCTCGCCAAGGACGGCATCGTCGCCGTCGATCACGGCGCGCTGGAACTCGTCCTGAAGGCTCGCAAGGTCTTTCATGCGTTCACGGGGGCCTTGGCTTTGCTCAGGACCTCGGCCGCAATCCTTCGTGCGACATCGAGCTCATCAACAAGCTCGGCCAGCGGCGGAATGTCGTCGTCGCGTTCGATGATTGTCGATACCGGACCGAAGCGGTGCAGTGCATAGCGATAAAGCTCCCAGACGTCGTCGCACACGGGCGCATCGTGGGTATCGATGATGTGCGTCTCCATGTGGGAATGCCCCGCAACATGGAACTGCAGAACCCGGTCCGCGGGGATCCCGTCAATGAAGTCCTTGGGATCGTACTCGTGGTTGAAGGCGCTGACATAGACGTTGTTGACGTCAAACAGCAGCCAGCATCCCGTGCGCCGGGTGAGCTCGGCGATGAATTCCCACTCCGGCATCTCCGAGCGCCCGAAGCTGACATAGCTGGAGACGTTCTCCAGGGTCAGGGGGCGGCCCAGATAGTCCTGCACCTGATGGACGCGGGAGGAAACATGATCGAGCGCCTCCTGCGTGTAGGGCACCGGTAACAGGTCGTGCAGATTGACGCCGTGCACGCCGGTCCAGCACAGATGATCGGAAATCCAGCGCGGCTCGAACCGTTCCGCCAGGCCCTTGAGCGCGGCGAGATAATCCATGTTGAGCGCGGCGGTCGAGGCAATCGACAGCGACACGCCATGCATGACAATGGGGTAGCGCGCACGAATGCGTTCCAGGATCTGCAGGGGCTGGCCACCCGGGATCATGTAGTTTTCCGATATCGCCTCGAACCAGTCGACCGGCGGATCGTGATCGAGAATCTCGGGATAATGGACCGGCCGGAGACCGAGGCCGAAGCCGATGAATTCAGGCTTTTGTGCGCTCTGGCTCATATTGGGGCGCTTGTCGGGTTGACGCGTGACCCGCCGGCGCAGGCCGGCGGGTCGGCGTAATCATCGGGGGCGATCAGCTTTGTGTGGTCTTGCCACCTTTGGCGTCACACTCGGCCTTCGTCAGCGACACGAAGCCCTGGCCCTTGCAGGCATTCTTGCCCTTGCAGTCGTTCTTGGCGGTCTTGCACGCGCCCTGGCCCTTACAAGAGTTCACGCCGTAGCACTGAACCTTTTCCTGTGCCTGTGCCGAGCTCGGCACGGCAACGGCACCACCGATCACAAGCGCGGCGGCGGCAGCGGCAATCGTCACACCAGACGTCTTCGTCATTTTCATGAGTAAATCCTCCCGTCGGTTACTTGGTGATGTGTTGCGGTCTTGGACCGCGAGTGAGCGCAATGCTCTCTACAGAGACGATCAGCCTACACATACAGATGCACCGGAATTTGAAGAATTGTGGGCGGAATTGTGAGGTTGCAAACGGCCGCGCGCCGGCAAATCCGATTTCCCGCTCAGCCGTTAGGTCGGCGAAGTGACGTCGGCCTCCCAAGTCTCATTCGCGTAGCAAACGGCGAGATGATCGATGAACGTTCGAACGCGCGCGGACAACAGTCGGGTGTGCGGATAGACGGCATGCACTCCGAGCACACCTGCATCGAACTTTGAGAGGATCCTGCGCAACGCGCCCGTCGCGAGAGCATCATTAACAATGAACGCGGGCTGCAGAATAACTCCCAGTCCCGATATCGCGGCGGCCATAAGCGCATCGCCATTGTTGCTCACAAGGCGTGATTTGACCTTCACGGAGATCTCGCTCCCGGCACGGGTGAACCGCCATCGTTCGCGCGTATCGCCGTGCGCGTAACCGAGGCAGACGTGTTGGGCGAGGTCGGATGGATGCTCTGGAGACGCGTGCCTCTTCAGGTAAGCAGGCGCGGCGCATGCGATCAGACGGCTGGCGGCCAACCGACGTGCGATCAGGCTTGACTCTGCAAGTTCACCGATGCGCACGGCAACGTCGTATCCTTCGTCGACCAGGTCGACGACGCGATCATTCAGCGTAAGCTCCACTTCAACGTCGGGATAACGTTCCATGTAGGCAGTGAGCTGCGGCGCTACATGGGTGATGCCAAACGACATAGGCGCGTTGACCCGGAGCGTGCCGTGCGGCGTCAGCGACTGTCGCGCCACTTCGTCGTCCGCTTCGTCGATTGCCGTAAGGACTTGTTTGGCGCGTTCAAAGTAGACGCGGCCGGCGCTCGTGAGACTCAGGCTGCGGGTCGTCCGGTTGAGCAGTCGAGCCTTGAGATGGTGCTCCAGGTCCATGACGTGCTTGGAGGTCATCGTCCGCGACAGTTCGAGCCTTTTGGCGGCCGAAGTGAAGCTATCCGCCTCTACCACTTCCACGAAAACCCGCATGGCGAGAAGTTGGTCCATTATTATCCTATAAAACAGGATAATCTTTTCATCAAACAGAAGATTATTTCTCCAAGCAGAGACATTAGCTCAGTGTCAGCGCGGGCATCGAGGTCCGCTTGAAACGCGAACGCATGAAAACTGGAGAACGACATGAACACCGAGACTTGGACACCTTACGGCGCGCTTCTGCTTCGGCTGGGATTGGGGGTTATGACTCTCGCCCACGGCCTGCTCAAGATCTTCGTCTTTACGATCCCGGGCACAGTCGCCTTTTTTGAATCCCTTGGATTTCCAGGTTTCTTTGCCTACCTGGTGATCGCCGCGGAAATACTGGGCGGAATCGCGCTCATCGTCGGCTTTCAAACCCGTCTGGTCGCCCTGGCGTTCATTCCGATACTCATCGGTGCGACCTACACCCATGCCGGCAACGGATGGTTGTTCTCAAACGAGAACGGTGGCTGGGAATTCCCAGCTTTCTGGCTGCTCACGCTGGTGGTGCAGGCAATGGTGGGCGGCGGCGCGTGGCAGCTGCGCACGCCGGCGGTCAACATGGCAGGCGCGCGCTAGTCGCGCGCCTTACCAACCGGAGCATCGAAATCCATGACGGGACCGCTTCTCTCACTTTTCGTCTCCCACGGCTTACCCATGCTCGTGCTTGATGGCAGCGCCTACGGCGTTCTGGCGATGGATGTCTTTGCAATGCGGTGAGCTGGGTCTCGCCGGTAAAGCCGGACGGGCCTGCTCACTCCGCCGCCGTGATCTTTTTGACCCTGGCGGAAATCGAGTGGCGCAGTTTGTGGAAACCGCGTGCGCCTTCCGACGTCATCCAGTTCATCTGAATGGAGCAGCGCTTTCCTTCGAACGGACCATGGCCATGCCATGAGCGGTCCGAGCGTTTGAACACAAGCAACGTACCGTTGTCGGGCGGCACTTCTTCCGCGAAATCCTCCAGGTCCTTGCCGTTTCGCAGCATGCGCAGTTTGCCGCCGTCGTGCGCCCAGTCCTTGTTGAGATACAGCAGCACCGTGATGATCTTGTCCTTGGAGTCCGTATGGATCTTTCCGTCGCTGCTCCGGCAGTAGCCGCGCAAGGAGTACATTTTCGGCTGGCCGGTGAGCGGAACGCCGAACTTCTCCGCGATCGCGGTTTCGAAGTCCGGTCCGTCGAGCTGATCGACGAGGCTCTGCACGCCTGTCGGGACGTCGACGCTGTCGAGCGGATATGAACCGCCCTTGAGCGCGGGATAATCGGACATGATCTCGTCGAGGCTCGAGGGCGGCAGGAAACCGGGCACGATCGTGTATTCGAATGGATCGGTCCGCAGGTCGGCTTTCTTCAGCAGGTCGATGTTCAACTGGACCATTGGTGTTATTCCCCGACAGAAAATGCCTGTTTTTCGCTCCAGCGCCGCTCGATTTCCCCGGCGATTTGAGACGCGGAATCTAACGGCACGTAGGTCCAGCTTTCAAGCTGTTCGAAGCGCTCGGGCAGGCGCCTCGTTGCGCCATATCGACGCAAACTCTCATGAAAGCGGTCGAACTTCGCCGAGCCGCCGGCGGGCTCGAAGACATAAACCGGCTTGCCGGTGGCGCAGGCCTCTCCTGTCATATTGATGGAGTCCGCGGTGACGATGAACATGTCGCCATGGGCAAGCCAATTCTCGTAGGGGTTCTCGCCGCTGCCGGACCACATCAGTCTCGGGGACGCGGCGGTGGCGTCCTCGACCGCCTTTAAGGCGTGATCGGGTGTGCGCCGGGATGCCGTGATCAGGAAGCTTGCACCGAGCGCAGCAAGTGAAGCGAGAGAGGCCCCGAGCCGGGCGCTATCTTCGGCTGTGAATTTGTAGATGGAGTTCGGTCCCCCGAGGACGACCGTCACCCGCGGCTCCGGCAGGCCGGCGATCTCTTCGGGAACCTGCCGCCGCAGCTCTTTCAGACGTTGGGGCGAAAATCTGTGCGGCGCCGTCAGCGTGTGCATCACGTTTTCGCCTGTCAGGCGGTCATGCGCGGGAACGGCGATGAAATCGGCGCTGTTCGCGCCGGTTCGCGGGTCCTGGATGATGACGGTGTAGGTCCCCGGCGATGCCTTTCTGATCGCGCGCAGGGCCGGAATGCTGAGCCGTCCCGTTGCCAGGGCAATATCCGGCCACGGCGGAGCAAATTGACCAGCCGCCTTGCCGAAACCTTCGCGCGGATCGACGCCGATCCATGGCGCCAGCAGGCGCCAGAGTCCGCGTGGACTGACGCGCTTGACCGCAATATCCGTCTTCAGGGCCTGGGCAACGCCCATGACCTGGACCTCCATACCCGCCTTGCCGTCGGTGATGATCCAGGCACGCCGCCCCTGCAACGGATACCGGGGAGGGGCCGTAACCTGGCCCTCGGCGGGTTTTCCACTTGAGTCCGGTCGGGAGTCGCGTGGTTCGGGCAAACCCTATGACTCCCCTTGAAGAAATAAATGAGACGTCAATTGGCCGCTCTGTTTGCAGATTATTCGCATTCGAGTAATATCATTGCTCCGAGCGCGCGGGCTGGGCCGAACCTTGGTTTGTTCGCTTGCGTGCTTTTAACGGCTCATCATTGCGGCTGTCCATTGCCAACGACGCCGCCCCCCGGGAGCAGCCGTATCTGGCAATTGAGAGGTATCTCGGCACGATGATTGCTGCGCGTCTCGACAAGACCGACTGGCTGATCCTCAAGGAGTTACAATCCAACGGCCGGATGACCAATGTCGAGCTGGCGCGCAGGGTCGGCATTTCCGCGCCGCCATGCCTGCGCCGCGTGCGTGCTCTGGAGGAAGCGGGCGTCATCGACGGGTATTGCGCACTGATTGACGAGAAAAAGTCCGGGTTCGACGTCATGGCGTTCGCCATGGTCGGGCTCCATCGCCAGTCGGAAGCCGATCTGGTCGCGTTTGAGGAACGTGCGGGCAAGTGGCCGTTGGTGCGCGAGTGCTTCATGCTGTCCGGGGAGATCGATTTCATCCTGAAATGCGTGGCGCCCGAGCTCAGCGCCTTTCAGGATTTCATTATCAACGACCTGACGGCGGCGCCGAACGTCGACAGCGTCAAGACGTCATTGGCAATACGTCGGTCAAAGTTCGAGCCGGGAATTCCGATTTATGATGCTCCGTCCTAGCCGCGCGGCTCACTCTTCCGATACGGCTGGACCTGCATCCTTCATCTGGCCCTGCTTCTTGGAAAAGCGAATGATCTTGCCGGCCGTGTCGGGAGTCATGCCTTCGTAACGGCGCATCAGGCCGACAAAATCGGTTATCGGTGTTTCGGTTTTCGCTTCGCGGAACTGCATAACCGCTGTAAACGTCGCCGGCGCGAGCCGGTTTGCCTTGCACAGAACCATGAGCGCGGAGACATGCGCCTCGCAGAGGCAATGCGTGATCATTGCTTCGTCCAGTCCGGCGATCTCCGACAAGGCCTCAACGACCACCGGGAGGTCCCTGGCCTTGGCCGCTTCGACCAGGTGTCGTTCAAGTGCGGCACCCTGAAGGCGCGGCTTTTCCTCCGGCTCCTCTTCACCCGGTTGGTGCGCCTCACCGGACGCTTCGTTCTCTTCCGGTTCGCTCTCCACGCCTTCCGGTTCGCCGGAAAGGGCGGCCGCCTTCTGTTCCGGCTGGCTGGCCTCGTCCGTCATCAGAAGCGACTGCGTGACGTTCTGCCAGAAATCGGATGCGGCGAGCCGTCTCAGGCGGTGGATCGGGTTGGATGAAACGTCGCGGCGCATTCTCAGGGTGTTCTCGAGCTCCGCATGGTCTTCCACCACGTTCTTCAGTTCGGCGATGCTGTCCGGTGAAAGCTCGGCGCTCACATTCTGCACGATCGCCTGAAGCACACGCGGTTCACCGCGTCGCACGAGGATGTCGGTTACCGGGTATGTCAGATCGAGCCTGTGGGCTGTTGCGACCAGATGATCCTGGCCCACTTCCGATGTGATTGAGACGAGGTCGCCCTCACGCAAGCCGGGCGAATACTGAAGAATGGGTCTTGCGACGCAAATCTCGTCCCGCGCGAGCTGGTGCAAAAGGCAGTTCGGAGCCGGATCGGCGGTCGCCATGCGCTCGGCGAAGCGCGCGCGTGAAAGCGGATCGACGGAACTGGCCATGCGCGCCATGACGTCGCCAAACGCCGAGCGCTCGTCCGCGGACTGACGTCCAGCAGTCATCAGATAAAGATCGGCGACCTTGTCCAACAACTCGTCAGGCTTGCTCTCGCCATCCGAGCTCATCAGGTCGGCGATCTCGTCGAGGCATTCGCGCGCGCGGACCATCCCAATCCCACATCGGCTTAGAGTAAAGCTCAGTGTCTCAGGAGGTGGTTTCTAATGCCCTAATATATATGACAATTGTATAGTTTTGATCCACGCAACCATTGCGTGCTGTTGTCGCTTTGCGCAGTGCTGACCGGCAGGCAACCGGGTATCAAGAGCACTCGATTTTCGCTTCCTTGAGTTGCACGGTTTCGATGGCACGCCGCGCGGTCTCCGCGTCCAGCATATCGTAGCGTCTCATGGCATCGGCGACGACCTGGATCGACGAGGGATTTGAAGCAGAACGCGCCTGCATCAGCGCGGCAAAGGTCGTGTTGGCAAAACCGTTCGCCTTGCACAGCACGGCCAGCGCCGAAAGGTCCGCTGACAGCAGGCAGTGCGCGACGCGCTTGAACGACAGGCCGCTGATCAATGACAGGGATTGTATGGCTTCGGTGAGCTTTCGCGTGCGGGCGAAGGCCACGACCATGCTCTCCGTGACCTGGGAACTCCCGGCGGCGTTTTCTTCGTCGCCCTCCAGTTCGCCGGGCGAAAGAAGGTTCATCTGCGCCGCCTTGGCTTCGATGATCGCGTCGATTTCCGCTCCGCTGATGCTGATCGGAATGTCGGCGATTTCCTGTTTCAGCCGGTGTGCGACGGTCTGTTTCAGTTCGGCAAGGATGTCTTCGGGCAGATCCGTCCGCAGTTCCAAAACCGCATAGAGATCCGGATTGTCGTTGGCGCGACGGGCAAGCTGACCCATGCCTTCCCGGGAAAACGTTGCGCCCTGGTTCTTGGCGACGTTTTCCAGGACCGACTCGTCGCCCAGCTCCACGACGATGTCGGTCACCTCGGCACTGAGCGTTCGGCGGTTGGAGATGGCCAGGAGATGATCCTGCCCCCGCGTCTTCGCGATTTCGACCAGGTCTGAGTCTTTAAGACATGTGGAGTTCTCAAGAACAGGGCGTGCCACGCCGATCTCGTCCTCGGCAAGTCGGCTGACCAGGCCGTGCGGTGCGTTCTGGTAGCTTGCCAGACGCTCGGCGAGCTTGATGCGTGCGGTCGCCTCCAATTGATAGGCAAGGCGCTCCATCACGTCCCCGAACACGGCCACGACCGTTTCGTCCTGCTCGTCGGACGTCATGAAGAACAGGTCGGTTACGCAGCTCAGGGTTTCAGCCCGGTCTGCCTCCGTATCGCTCGACGCCAGTTTCTGGAGTTCGAGCAGGCAACCGCGCGTGTCTTGCATCCGGTTATCCCCAATCACCAGTTTGACCGCAAAAAATGTAGCACCGGTTGTCTAACAAACGCCTAAGAGCGTCCGCCGGACAGTCCCGAACGGACATGCGGCTTTCAAGGCATTCGCGGCGCGTCAGCAGCGTGCTGTACGCAATTGCGGCGCGCAGTTACGAAGCCTGATTCTGTTCGGCGGATGCTTTGTATCGCACCTTGAGAAAACGCAGTGTCCGGCCCGCATTCTCGACGCTCAAGGTCTCGTAGTCGCGCATCGCCCGGGCAATGTCGGCGGAGCGGAGCCGTTGGTCGGCATTGCGAGTCTTGATCAGCGCCAGAAACGTGCTGCCCTCGAAGTTGTTCGCCTTGCAGAGAATGCCGAGCGCCGCGACCTCCGCCTTGAGCAGACAATGCGAAACCATGCGGGTGTCGAGCCCCGAAAGCACCGAAAGCGCATGAACCAGCTCATTGAGTCGGCCGGCGTTGGCGTGTTCCAGGATGTCCTGCTCGCCGAGCTCGTCGCTCTGCGCGCGGGCACGCAGGTCCGCGTCGGAGGATTTGAATGCGTCGAAATCGAGATTGGCGGCGCTCTTGTCAACCAGCGCGTCGATTTCGTCCATGTTGGTGTCGATATCGCGGTCGAGGATCTCTGCCTTGATCTTCTCGGCTACGCGCCTCTTGATGTCCTCCTTGATATCGGCGGGAAGATCGGTCCGCTTGCCAAGCGCCGTCAGCAGGTGTCCGTCCTGACGTGCCTTTTGCGCAAGCTTGTTGATGCCGCCGTCGGAGAACTCGGCACCCTTGTTTTTCGTAACCTCGACAAGAACATCGGATTCGCCGCGCTCAACGATCACATCCGTGACCGGAGCCGACAGGGTCGGACGCTTTGAAATGGCGTGGAGGTGCGTTTGTCCCCTGGACTTCGCGATCTGAATCAAATCGGTGTCGGTGAGCGCCTGTGATCGCTCCAGCACCGGCTTGGCGACCGCGATCTCGTCGCTGGCCAGACGACAGACAAGATGATGCGGAGCCTTGTCGATTTCGCTGATGCGCCCGGAGAGCTCGGCGCGCGCCTCGATCTCCAGCTCGTAGGCAATCCGCTCCATGACATTGCCAAATACCACCGCGTCGTTCGGCGTGTGCTGCTCGCTTGTCAGGAAGAACAGGTCGGTCACCCGGCGCAACAGCTCGCGGCGTGTCTCGCTCGACGTACTGGTCGAGAGCGACTCGATTTCAGCCAGGCACGATTTCGCGTTCTGCATGACGATCGGTCCAGGTGAGATTGCGCGAACCCTGCGCGTTCTTCAGGCCATGATGGTAAACGCTGCCACCAAGAGTTGAACGATTTGCTAATGAACGCCCATAGATTGTGAGTTCGGGCGATACAATGCACGATTGAGGGTCGTGCGTAAGGGCACGCGCCGTGCCGCTCACGGCATATGATGGGGGTTGCGTTTCGCAGTGTCAGGCGAATTTCACCGCCATGATTTCGTAGCACTTGCCGCCGCCGGGCGTCGAAACCTCGACGGAGTCACCCTTTGTCTTGCCGATCAGCGCGCGTGCGATGGGGGAGGTGATCGATATCTTGTTCGCCTTGACGTCGGCTTCAACCTCACCAACGATCTGGTACTTGACCTTCGCTTCGGTGTCCTCATCGATCAGTGTGACGGTGGCGCCGAACTTGACCTCGTTGCCGGAGAGCTTGGAGATGTCGATAACGTCCGCGCGGGAGAGCTTGTCCTCCAGCTCGGCGACGCGTGCCTCGGTCAGACCCTGTTGTTCCTTGGCGGCGTGATACTCGGCATTCTCCGACAGGTCGCCATGCGCGCGAGCTTCAGCAATCGCTGCGATGATGCGCGGGCGCTCAACCGTCTTCAAGTGCTTGAGCTCTGTTTCTACCGCCGCGTAACCCTCCGCGGTCATTGGCACCTTTTCCATAACGAATCCCATTCTCTCGCCGGGCGTCCATAACGCGTTTCCCGGCAATGCCTTGCTGTCGATTCAAGTATGTTGGGCAACACCCCCCGCGAGGTGCGTCAACAACACCGTTCGAAGTTACCAGTTCTACCCTGAAACGTAGCTCTGAAGTGGCGCGACATTCAAGCGATCAGTGCTCACAGCCTGAATGGCCTTGGTCGCGGCCAGTGCGCCCTGCAGGGTTGTATAATAGGGGATGTGATAGAGCAAGGCCGTCCGGCGCAGCGACGTGCTGTCGGCGAGCGCCTTCGCCCCCTCGGTCGTATTGAAGACCAGATCGACATCGCCGTTCTTCATGGCGTCGACGATGTGCGGCCGCCCTTCGAGAACCTTGTTGACCTTGGTGCACGATATCCCGTGCGCTTCCAGGTGCCGCTTCGTGCCGCCGGTGGCAATGACGTTGAACCCCATGTTCTGGAGTGCGCTGACGCTCGGAACGATCGCGTCCTTGTCCGCGTCCTTGACCGACACGAATACGGTTCCGGACACCGGCAGCCTGGAACTGCCGACGGTCTGGCTCTTGGCAAAGGCGGTAGCATAGTCGCGGTCGATGCCCATGACCTCGCCGGTCGAGCGCATCTCCGGACCGAGAATGGGGTCGACGCCGGGGAACCGCGCGAACGGAAAGACGGCCTCCTTGACGGCGATGTGGTCGAGCTTGCGCTCGCTGAGCCCAAAGCCGGCCAGCGGGGCGCCCGCCATGATCCGCGAGGCGATACCGGCGACGGGAATGCCGATGGCCTTGGCCACGAACGGCACGGTCCGGCTGGCGCGCGGATTGACTTCTATAAGGAAGATTTCATCGCCTTTCACGGCGAACTGCACATTCATCAGCCCGACGACGCCAAGCGCCCTGGCGAGGGCTTCGCTTTGCTGCTTCAGCTCATCGATGATCCTGTCCGGCAAGGAATGGGGCGGGAGTGAGCATGCGCTGTCTCCGGAGTGAACGCCGGCTTCCTCGATGTGCTCCATGACGCCGGCCACGAACATGTCCTTGCCGTCGGCGAGCACATCCACGTCGACTTCCGTCGCGTCGCGCAGATAACTGTCGATCAGGACCGGGCTCGTCCCCGAAACGATAACGGCTTCGGCGATGTAGCGGTCGAGCTGGCTGGTATCGTGGACGATCTCCATGGCGCGGCCGCCCAGCACATAGGAGGGGCGGATCACGACCGGATAGCCGATTTCCTCCGCAATCTTGCGCGCTTCGTCCGCGGAGCGCGCAATGCCGTTTCGCGGCTGCGTCAGCCCCAGCTCGTCGATCAGCGCCTTGAAGCGGTCCCGGTCCTCGGCAAGGTCGATCGCATCCGGCGAAGTGCCGAGGATCGGCACGTTTTCCCGCGAGAGCGCCGCCGCCAACTTCAAGGGCGTCTGACCGCCAAACTGCACGATGACGCCTTTCAGCGTCCCGTTGGCCTGCTCGGTGCGCACGATTTCCAGGACGTCTTCCTCGGTCAGCGGTTCGAAGTAAAGCCGGTCGGACGTGTCGTAGTCGGTGGAAACCGTTTCCGGATTGCAGTTCACCATGATGGTTTCAAAACCGGCGTCGGCGAGCGCGAAGGCGGCGTGGCAACAGCAATAGTCGAACTCGATGCCCTGGCCGATGCGGTTCGGGCCGCCACCCAGGATGATGATCTTCTCGCGGTCCGACGGGTCGGCCTCGCAGACCGGAGACTCCGTGAGACCGGTCTCGTAGGTCGAATACATGTAGGCCGTGGGCGAGGCGAACTCGGCGGCGCAGGTGTCGACGCGCTTGTAGACGGGATGGACACCGGCTTTGTCGCGGTGGGCGGCGACCTGTTGCGGCGTCACGCCGGCGAGCGCGGCGAGCCGTTCATCGGAAAAGCCCAGCGCCTTGAGCTGCCGCAGGGTCTCGGCGTCTTTCGGCAGCCCCTCCTCGCGGACGCGCCCTTCGAGATCGACGACGTGCTTGATCTGCTCGAGGAACCAGGGGTCGATCTTGCAGTATTCGTGAACCAGCTCCGGCGACACGCCGAGCCTCAGGGCATGCGCCACTTTCAGAATGCGATCAGGCGTTGCCGCGCTCAGAACCGAGCGTATGACGTTCTTGTCGTCGCCCTGGCCCATGCCTTCAAACTCGACCTCGTCGAAACCGGTGAGACCGGTCTCCATCGAGCGCAGCGCCTTCTGCATCGATTCCGCGAAGGTCCGGCCGATGGCCATGGCTTCGCCGACCGACTTCATCGAGGTGGTGAGCATCGGCTCCGCGCCCGGGAACTTGTCGAACGCAAAACGCGGGATCTTCGTTACGACATAGTCGATGGTCGGCTCGAACGAGGCGGGCGTCGCGCCGCCCGTGATGTCGTTCTCAAGCTCATCGAGCGTGTATCCGACGGCGAGCCGCGCCGCGACCTTGGCAATGGGAAACCCGGTCGCCTTGGACGCAAGTGCGGAGGAGCGCGACACGCGCGGGTTCATCTCGATCACGACAAGCCGGCCGTCATCGGGATTGATGGCGAACTGAACGTTCGATCCACCGGTTTCAACGCCGATCTCCCGCAGGACCGCGAGAGAGGCGTTGCGCATGATCTGGTATTCCCTGTCGGTCAGCGTCAGGGCAGGGGCGACGGTAATTGAATCCCCCGTATGGACGCCCATCGGGTCCACGTTCTCGATCGAGCAGATGATGATGCAGTTGTCGTCCCTGTCGCGAACGACCTCCATCTCGTATTCCTTCCACCCGAGCACAGACTCCTCGATCAGCACCTCGGTAGTCGGCGAGGCGTCGAGCCCGCCCTCGACGATCTTCAGAAATTCTTCGCGATTGTACGCGATGCCTCCGCCCGTTCCGCCGAGCGTGAAGGACGGGCGGATGATGGCGGGAAGGCCGACCTTCTCCAGCCCTTGCAGCGCCTGCGAGAGGTCGTGCGCGATGCTCGCCCGCGGCGTCTCGAGCCCGATTTTGGTCATCGCGTTCCGGAACAGCTCGCGGTCTTCCGCCTTGTCGATGGCCTCGGCGCGCGCGCCGATCATCTCGACGCCGAATTTCTCCAGAACGCCCATCTTGTTGAGCGAAAGGGTGGTGTTGAGGCCGGTCTGTCCGCCCATGGTCGGCAGGACGGCGTCGGGGCGTTCCTTCTCGATGATCTGGGCGACGATTTCGGGCGTGATCGGCTCGACATATGTGGCGTCGGCGAGATCGGGATCGGTCATGATCGTCGCCGGGTTCGAGTTGACCAGGATGATCCGGTAGCCCTCTTCCTTGAGCGCCTTGCAGGCCTGGGTGCCGGAATAGTCGAACTCGCAAGCCTGGCCGATAACGATCGGGCCGGCTCCTATGATCAGGATCGACTCTATGTCTGTGCGTTTTGGCATTGAAAGGGCGCGTCCGTGCGTCTCGCACGCGCTTATATACGAACAGGCTCCAAGAGCAACAGGAGTCCCGCATTAATTGTCATGCGGGAAGACCGGCCTATCCGGGGTGTGCAGAACGGCCGGGAACCCGGTTCCCGGCCGCCATTGATCGTGTATGCCGCGCGGGAGCGGCCTATGCTGCCTGCCTGAGCTGCTTGGGCAGGCTCTCGGTGTAGCTCTTGCGTTCGGCAAACGCGTCGCGATGGCGCAGCACGTTCGGCGCGGCGGCGAGGAGGTCCGGCCCCTCAGGAGTGGTGCGCAGGTAATCGATTGCCGGCAACAGGAAGAAGTCCGCGATCGTGGGCGTCTGCCCGAGCAGGAACGGGCCGGTTTCGAGCGTCGAGTTGAGTACGCTCAGAACATCGGCAACTTCCGGCAGGGCGGCGTCGATGACCTCCCGGTCGGGTTGGCCGTCGGGGCCCTTGGGGAAGGCATATGGCAGGATGTGGCGGCGCAGAACCGCCGGATTGACGTAGTCGTTATAGGCGCTGATCCACTGTTCCATGAGCGCGGCCTGGCGCCGCTCGGAGGGGATCAGAGCCGGACCCTCGAAGGTGGCATCGATGTACCGGCAGATGGCCGACGTCTCGAACAGGCGGAAATCGTCATGCAGCATGACGGGAATGCGGCCGAAAGGATGCAGGGCGAGATGCGCTTCCGACTGCAGCGACTCCGGGCTGCTCAGATGGTCGGTGTTGAGGTCGTGGGTTATGCCCTTTTCGATGCACGCGATCCGCGCGGTGCGGACATAGGTGCTGAAATCGGGACCGATCAGGGTGACGTCGGACATGGGTGTTTCCTCCCGGGGTAGGGTGAATGCAAGAGTTCGAACTGTGCGTGTCAGCGAAGACAGCCGGCGCGTTCTAGTCGGCCATGGCCGCCATGGCTTCCGTCATCTCTTCGGTCGAGATGTCCTTGACGTGCGTCGCCAGCGTCCAGCGATGGCCCCACGGGTCTTCGAGAACGGACGTACGGTCACCCCAGAACGCATCTTCCGGAGCGAACATCTCCTTCAGGCCGGCATCGGTCGCCCGTTTGTGGGCGGCATCGACATCTTCGACGTAAAGATAAAAGCGCGTACCGACCTCCGATTTGGGCGCCATCATGCCCATGTCCGGGTTTTCATCGCTCACAAAAAGTTTGGACGTTCCGACCTGCAGTGACGCGTGCATGACCTTGTCGGAACCCGGCATCATCAGCTTGCCGAGAACCTCCGCGCCAAGGGCCTTTTCGTAAAGGTCAAGCGCGGCATTCCCGTCGGTTACGACGATGTAGGGCGTGATGGTGTGAAAGCCTTCAGGGATGGACGGCATGAGTTTTCCTCCTCAACTCAAAATGCAGGTGGTACGGGCCATCGGACAGCAATCGGGGGGCGAGCCCGTGACCTCGGACAGGCATTGTTGGGGCAATCTAAATATGTTCAAGAACATTTTCTGAATCCGCGCTAAGGTGGGTTGTCTGACGCCCGGGATGGAAGAAAAGGATCTGGAAAACAATGCCTTACACCGCTGAACACAAAGCAGAGACCCGTGCGCGGATCGTCGGCAGCGCGCGAAGGCTGTTCAATCGGCGCGGTTTCACGGAAGTATCCATCGACGAGATCATGGCCCATGCGGGGCTCACGCGCGGCGGCTTCTACAATCACTTCTCGAACAAGGATGAGCTCTACGCGGAAGCCATCTCGATGACCCTGGAGTGCGAGAAGATGACCGCGGACGGCAAGGAAATCGACTTCACCCTGCCGCCCTCGCGTTTGTCCGAGATCATCATCAATTCGTATCTGTCCGATCAGCATTTTCAGGACATCGAGGAGTCCTGTCCGCTCGTCGCCTTGCCGTCCGACACGGCGCGCGGCGGCGAACCGGTCAGGCAAGCCTACCGGCGCGTGCTGGAGGCGATGATCGGCCTGTTCGAGGCGAGCCAGGAGAATCGCGGCGAGGCGCGCCGGCGCGCAATCGCGATGGCGACGCTGTGCATCGGCGGCATGACCCTGGCCCGCGCCATTGACGATGAGGAGCTGAGTGCGGAAATCCGCCACATCGCAAGGGATACGGCGCTCGAAACCGGAGGCTGGAAAGCCAAATCGTCGTCGCTCGCCGCTGAGTAGGTGCGCGGGCCCTATTTCGGCTTTCCGAATCTCTTGCGCAACTGCTCGCAGGGATCTTCGCGGTCGACCCGCGGCGTGAACCAGATGAAGTCCGCGACCGGCTTCGCCTCCGGGCTCTTCGGAATCAGATCTTTCGGGACCTTGGCCGCCTGATCCGCCTCCAGCAACATCACGGTGACGATACCTGCGTCCGGTGCGCGTCGCGTCAGATACCAGGGTACTGCGCGGTCCGCCTGCACATGTCCGTTGCCCGCAATCAGAATGGCGCTCCCGTTCCCCGCGGCGCTGATTACGCTGTCCGCGAGGACGGCATCGCGCAACCGTTGAACGTGGAGCATGCCGCCCATCGCACCGCGCGGCATGAGCCGGCAATGGGAGTCGAACAGTTCATCGAGCAGGGCCTCTTCCAGCGCCGCGCCGAGAGGCGTATCGAGCAGCAGCGAGGTTCGGACGTCGGCATCGAGCTTGTCCATCCCGCCTCTACCGACCTTTCTGAGCGTCGGGCGGTCGATATCGCCGGCGTGAAGCGGCAGCTTCAGGCGGAGCGACGTCTCGGCGATGGGCTGATAGATGCGCCAGTCCGGCCAGCCGCGCGCATTCCACTTCACAGCATCCCCCAGGCCCGCCGCATCGGCCTGCGGCTGATCGAGATAGTCCCGGAGCGCCGTCGCTTCGGCACGGCTGATCATTTCCATCACCACCGCCGGCTTGCGGTCGTTCGCGGCCTTTTCGATCAGCCAGGCCTGAAGCCGGTGATGATCGGCATTGTCGTGCACCTCGCCGAGAAGCACGAACCGTGCATCGGCGACAGCCTTGGCGACAACCTCGGGCGTGACGAAGCGTTCGTCCCGGGTCGACCAGATCTTGCCGGTCAGCGGGTGCTCTTTGAGCAGGGTTGACTGCCAATCGTCCCAGGGCGGTTTGTCGTTGGCGCGGAGTGGTGCCGCAAGAACGACTGCCAGGAAGACAATCAGAAGGAGCCTAAGAGGGGTAGAAAAATACATGCGATTGAACTCTGCCTTCACAGACCAAGGCGCGAAAGGGGGCGAATGGCCGCAATTGGGCGCAAAGCCGCGCGTCGCTATCCAGCCAGGGGCTGGTGCTCGTCGTGCAGCTTGTTGCCGTTTTCCGCGCGGATCAGGTTCACAAACCTGCGGAACAGATAGTGGCTGTCCTGCGGCCCGGGCGAAGCCTCCGGGTGATACTGCACCGAGAAGACGGGCTTGTCCTTCAGGCGTATGCCGCAATTCGAACCGTCAAACAGCGAAACATGTGTTTCTTCCACTGATGCCGGCAGGGTCTCGCGGTCGACCGTGAAGCCGTGATTCATCGAGGTGATCTCCACCTTCTCGGTGGTGAAGTCCTTCACCGGATGGTTCGCGCCGTGATGGCCCTGGTGCATTTTCGTCGTTTTCGCCCCGAGCGCGAGGGCCAGCATCTGGTGGCCGAGGCAAATGCCGAAGAGGGGCAGACCGGAGGCCACCAGTTTCTCGATTTCGGGTACGGCGTATTCACCCGTGGCTGCGGGGTCGCCCGGACCGTTCGACAGAAAGATGCCGTCCGGGTTGCGGGCGAGAATATCCTCCGCGGTGCTTTCCGCCGGTACCACGGTCACCTTGCAGCCGGCGCTGGCCAGGCAACGCAGGATGTTGCGTTTCAGGCCGTAATCAACGGCGACGACGTGGAATTCCGGGTCTTGCTGGCGGCCGAACCCACTCTCGTGCGTCCACAGTGTTTCGTCCCATTCATAGGACTGGCCGCAGGTTACGTCTTTCGCCAGGTCCATCCCGTCGATTCCCGGCCACGCGGCAGCTTCGCGTTTCAGGGTGTCGAGATCGAACGCGCCGTTTTCGTCGTGTGCAATGACGGCATTGGGCATGCCGTTCTGACGGATCTGCACCGTCAGTGCGCGGGTATCGATGCCGCTTATGCCGATGATCCCTCGCGCCTTCAGCCAGTCGTCCAGGTGTCCGGCCGCGCGATAATTCGACGGATCCGTTATCGCCGCGCGTAGGACGCAGCCCCGCACGCCTGATTTGGCCGCGAGATTCGACGTTTCGATATCGTCCGGGTTGGCGCCGACATTGCCGATATGGGGAAACGTGAAGGTGATGATCTGTCCGGCATAGGAGGGATCTGTGAGAATCTCCTGATAGCCCGTCATCGCGGTATTGAAGCACACTTCGCCGACGGCGTGTCCTGTCGCGCCGACACCGGCACCTTCGATCACGGTGCCGTCCGCAAGAACCAGAACCGCCGTGCGACGGGGTGCGAACCAACCGTCTGACGCGCCTGTTTTTTTTGCGTCTTGGGACGTGGTGCTCATGTTGCGAGAGGCCTTTTCGCGTGCGTGCCGGCAGCCAAATTGGCGGGAGACTAAGGGAAGGCCAGCTTAGGGTCAACCTATCCAGAAAGATTTATTATTAAATAAAATCAATATGTTAGATCAAAAAAACTCGTTGCGTTTCGCGTCAGCCTTGCATTAACCTATGTCCGCATCGCAACTGCGAAACGAAGATTCTCATGCGTGATAAAATCAACGAGGCGCTCAAGTCGGCTGTAAAGCTGCAGGACAAGCGCCGCATGTCGACGCTGCGGCTGATCAATGCCGCGATCAAGGACCGCGATATCGCCGCCCGCTCGCACGACCAGAAATGCGTGTCGGACACCGAGGTCATGGAGATCCTCGCGAAAATGGTCAAGCAGCGTAACGAGTCGATCAAAACCTACACCGAAGGCGGTCGCCCGGAGCTCGCACAGCAGGAGCAGGAGGAGATCGAGATCATCCAGTCCTTCCTGCCGAAGCAACTGACCGAGGACGAAATCAAGAACGCGGTTCTCGGCGTCATGGAAGAGGTCGGGTGCGAGGGGCTCAAGGACATGGGAAGAACCATGGGCATGCTCAAAGAGCGTTTTGCCGGCCAGATGGACTTCTCCAAGGCCAGCCAGATCGTAAAGGCGGAAATCCAGGAGCGCTGCGGGTAGCTCCTTTTTTATTCCGGTCGCCGGTCCGGTGTGTCGGATCGGAATTCGAGGATGTCGCCGGGCTGGCAATCGAGGACCCGGCAGATCTTTTCAAGCGTCTCGAACCGGACGCCCTTCACCTTGCCGGATTTCAGGAGCGACACGTTCTGCTCGGTGATGCCGATCCGCTCGGACAGTTCGCGCGAGCGCATCTTGCGCTTCGCCAGCATCACATCGAGGGTCACGACAATCGGCATGCCGGTCAGATGATCTCCCGGTTCTCTTTGGCGATGCGCACCGCTTCGGCCATGACGAGCGCGATGGCGAGCAGCAGTCCGCCGAGGGCGGCCACCAGATAGTCGTTGAAGGAGAACTGCAGAACCAGATGCCGGCGCCCCGGCGCCGCGCCGGCCGTCAGCAGTACGCTCAAGGCGGCCTGAACAAGCGGGCTCATGAGAACGGCGGCGATGATCGCGAGTGCGATGCGGCGCAGCCGGCGGCTGGCGTCGCATGTGAATATCTCGCCCTTTCTGTATCCGGCAAACAGCAGGAACGCCTGATAGAGGGCGAAGAAGATCACCATCAGCGGCAGCGAGGAGATGAGAAATCCGAGCGCGCGGGTCGGTCCGTCCAGGGACACATCGGCGACCGGAATCTGAAGCCTGGAGACCACGAGGTCTTGCACGATCGTCGGCGATATCCAGACCCATACGAGACCGAGTTCCGCGAACACGGCCCCCGCCACAACGACGATCTGCATGATGAGCGAAAGGCGGCGGATGCGTTGCATGGACCGGGCCCGGATCGCCCTCTGATCTGACATCATCAATCACTCCTGACATGTGAAACAGCCATAATTTATCGTTTAACAATAAAAAATAACCGTGTCAATTGAGCAGGCGACGATGATGCGCGACGCGCCGTATGGTCGGAACCGAATATGCCGAAAACGCCCTAGAACCCGTCGAACGTGGCGAAGCCGGCCACGGGTTCGCGTTCGGTGACGAGCGCGTTCTCGGGTGCGGAATCATCGATATATCCTAGCGCCATGCCGCAGACGACTTCCTCGGTGTCGGGGATGTCGAGGACATCGATAACGACCCGATGGAACTTGACCCAGGCGGCCTGGGGGCAACTGTGCAGCCCCTGTGCGCGCGCCGCGATCATCACGTTCTGTATGAACATGCCGAAATCGAGCCAACTGCCCTGTTCGAGGGCCTTGTCGATGGTGAAGATGAGACCGACCGGCGCATCGAAGAACACATAGTTGCGCCCGTGCTGGCGATGCGTCTTCTCGCGCTCGCCCTTCTTGATCCCCAGCAGACCGTAGAGATCCCAGCCGACCTTTCGCCGGCGTGAGATGTACGGCTCGGGGATCGTGGCCGGATAATATGTGTAGGAATAGGTGTGGGCGTCCGGCTCGGTGGTGTGGGCATGCAGTGCCGCCTCGCAGAGACGGTCCTTGGCGTCTCCGGAGAGCACGCGCACCTTCCAGGGTTGGGTGTTGGTGCCGCTTGGCGCCCGGCTGGCCACGGCCAGGATGTGCTCGACCGTCTCGCGCGGAACGGGGGTTGGAAGAAACGCCCTGACGGAGCGGCGGGTCGTGATTGCGTCGTCGACGGGATTCGTCATCGATCGGATCCTCTGTGTTCTTGTTTGCTGGAGGAGGTGGCTTCGGGTTCGTGCCATCCTAGTTCTTAAAGACAATGTTCCGGAACTGCGATGACCGGATCAGCTCACCACCGGAATGCCCGATGCCGGGCACGATGGACAAGGTGGCGTTTTCCTTCCATTGGGGAAACGTCTGCACATATCCCCAGTAATTGAGCGTGCGATCCAGACGCGTCTTGCCCTGCACCAGGGCCGGGCAGCGGTGGTCCACGCCGTCACCGGTCAGCGTGTCGGCGCTGCCGGCAAGAAACACCACCTTGCGGCGGAACATGCGGTTGCGGATTTCATCGACGGAGAGCTTGGCCGCATAGGGCGGCGGGCCCACGAGGCCGTATTTCCAGTGGTTGTAGCCCGGACACACCGCTGCGGCATTGGCGAGCGGGGCATAGGATCCGTCGCTCTGCATCCGGCGGTCGTCCACATAGAGATATGACGAGGGGTTCATCACCACGAACACAATCGATTTGTGGTCGGCGATCGCGCTGCCGACCGCGATGTACCGGTTGATGATCTGACCACCCGAGGAGTGACCGGCCAGCACGACACGCGATGCGTTCGGAAAGCTGGCAACCGCAAGTTCGAGGATGCGGTCGAGCACGGCGAAGGAGCTGGTCTGCGAACCGTCGAGGGAGTCCGCGCCCTGCTGCCAGTGGCTTGTCCAGTAGAGCTCGTCCTGCCTCGGATTCTGCCGCGCCATCTGGAATTGCGGCGTGACGACCGCTGTGGTCGGCAGCGCGCCGGCGCCGCGAGCCGCCTCGATACCGGCGGCGAAGTAACCCGGTCCGTTCGATTCACCGCCGGGCACGATGATGAGTACGGTCTTTATGGTTTCGTTCTTCTCCGTCATCGAGACGGTACGGTAGTAGGGCAGCTTCTTGCCGGATGTCATCGTGATGGCGCCCATCCGGGCCATGGCCGAATTGCGTTCGGAAATCCGGTCAGCCGCCGCCACGACCGTGTGGGACATGCACAAAGTGACGAGGGCGAGAAACAGGTGCGCGACGCGTGTCATGGATCAGCTTCGGACAAGCATTTCAGCTTTTTGTGTTCGGCGAGACCGGCTGCCTGCAAGGGTTTTACGGTATTGTTTGGTTAACCGCATGTGACATTTCACATTTGCATACGAAATTGTGATCCCTATATCTCGGGTCTGGTATCGTTGGAGTTCAGTCGATGAAAATCCGGTCCTTGCCTCTGATTGCGGCCGTCGGTGCATTTGCGCTGATGGCCTTTTCTTCGCCCACGCCTTCGGAAGCCGGTCACGTATCCTTCGGGTACTGGGGCCCGCGCGTTGGCGTCTATGTGGGCCCGCGCCCATACTACGGTTACTATCGACCCTATCGCCCTTACTATTATCGTCCATATCGCCCGTACTACCGGCCATATCGGCCCTATTACGGCCCGGTGTATGGCGGCGGCCGCTGCGTCAGATGGGCGTCGCGGTGTGCGGCGAGATGGGGTGCCGGCGGCCCGAACTTCCGTGGCTGCATGCGCTATCACCGCTGCTATTGAAGAGCTTGAGTGGTCGGGACGCCTGAAACCTAGTCGAGGCGTTCGACCTTGGCCGCCTGGTCGGGGATCTCCCGCACGCGATAGGTGGCGTTTTCGCATTCGAGCGTCCAGACCGGCTCGTCCGGTTTGGACGCTTTTTTGTCGCGCACCGCACTCTTCGGTTTGTCGCATTCATACCCTTGCGTGCGGATGTGCGACGCGATGATCTCCGGCGGCTTCTCGCTGTCATCGGCGGCGATGGCGGTCGCCGGGCCGTCCAACGGCGCACCCAGTGCGAAAAAGACAAAGGCCGCCGACGCGACGAACGGCCTCAAGGCAATATGGTGAACCACTGAAAGTGCTGCGTGCATGACGTGTCCGGGTCTCCCGAGTTTTGACGAAGTCTAGCAGGGGCGCCTCACGTTTCAAACGTGGAAGGTGAGGGCACGTTCGGACAGGCGCAAAAAAGAGAGAGTTGTCACTCCGGCCCGGATCGTGCGACATGCCTGCAAACCGGGCGCCGGGAGAGGGGACACCAATGGGCACGACCATCGACATCGAAACCACCGACGGACACAAACTCACGGGCTATCGGGCGGAGCCGCCGGGTACACCGCGCGGTGCTCTGGTGGTGATCCAGGAGATCTTCGGCGTCAACAGCCACATCCGCTCCGTCGCCGACGGATTTGCGGCGGACGGGTATGTCGCACTGGCGCCGGCCCTTTTCAATCGCGTCGACCACGGCATCGAGCTCGGCTATTCGTCCGAGCATGTGGACAAGGGCCGCGAGATCCGCGCAAAGATCGATTATGACGATGCGGTCCGCGACATGGACGCGGCGGTCAAGGCGCTTGCCGGGCTGCCGGTCGGCGTCGTGGGATATTGCTGGGGCGGGTCACTGGCATGGAGCGCGGCGACGCGTCTCGACGATGTGGCCGCGGCCGTCGGCTATTACGGCGGGCTCATTCCGGACATGGCGGACGAGACGCCGCGCCATCCGGTCATGCTGCATTTCGGCGAGACGGATGCGTCGATCCCGCTCAAGGGCGTCGAGAAGGTCAGGGCCGCGCATCCGGACATCCCCATCTACCTTTACCCGGCCGGACACGGGTTCAATTGCGACCAGCGCGACTCGTATGACGAGGCGAGCGCGAAGCTGGCGCGCGAACGCACGCTCGCCTTCTTTGCCGAGCACCTCGCAGCCCCCTAAAAAACGCCCCGCCAGAGTGTGGCGGGGCGCCTTGTCGTGACGTTCGGAGCCCGTCCTGGCGGGCTCCGGTCGGGATCTGGTTCAGGCGGCGCGAACCCGTTCGATGAACTGGTCGACCTTCGTCTTGAGCATCTCGGACTGCTGCGAGAGCTCGCCGGCCGCGCCCGTGACCTGGCTCGATGCCGTGCCGGACTCCTGCGCCGCCTGCGTGACGCCGGAGATGTTCTCGGTCACTTCGCTGGTGCCGGCCGCTGCTTCCTGAACATTGCGCGAGATCTCCTGCGTGGCGGAGCCCTGCTCCTCCATCGCCGCGGCAATCGCCGTGGACGTTTCGTCCAGCTCGCGAATGACGTTGGAGATGCCGGTAATGGAGTCGACCGCTTCGCGCGTCTTCGCCTGGATCTCCGCGATCTGGCCGTTGATGCTCTCGGTCGCCTTTGCCGTCTGGCTGGCGAGTTCCTTCACCTCTCCGGCGACAACCGCGAAGCCCTTGCCGGCTTCCCCGGCGCGTGCCGACTCGATGGTGGCGTTCAGCGCCAGCAGGTTGGTTTGCTCGGCGATCTCCGAGATCATGCTCACCACCTCGCCGATCCGGTTGGCCGTCTCGGCCAGGCTGTCGACCTGCGAGCCGGTCACGTCGACCGTCTCCACCGCGCGCCGCGAGACCTCCGAGGCCTTCGCCATGCGCTGGTTGATCTCGTCGATCGAGGCAGCCATTTCCTCGGCGGCGGCGGCGACCGTCTGCACGTTCGCCGAAGCCTCCTCTGAGGCGCTGGCGACAGCGACCGCGCGGTTGTTGGTCTGCTCGGAAATGCCCTGCATCGCCTGCGCGGTGCTGTTAAGCTCGGCCGAGGCTGAGGACACCGTATCGATGACGCCGCCCACGCTCGACTCGAAGTCGTCGGCGAGCTCGTTCATCATCCGGCGCTGCTCCTCTTCGGCACGCTCTTTCTGCCGCTGCTGATCCGCCTCGAGCTCCTTGGCCTTGATCGTCGTCTCGCGGAACACGCCGTATGCCTTGGCCACGGCGCCGACCTCGTCGTTGCTGTAGACGCGGACGTCCTGGGTCGTGTCGCCTTTCGTCAGCGCATCGATGCCGTTGACGATCTCGTTCAGCGGCCGAATGACCGAGCGCTTCACGAGCAGGTAGCCGAACACCGAGCCGACAACGAGGGCGATCACGGAAATAATGGCGATCAGCTTCAGCGCGAGTTTCTCATCGGCTTCCGCTGTGAGCGCCGCCTTTGCGGTGAAGCCTTCGACCTTGATCAGCATTTCCTCAAGGGCGTGGTTCAGGTGCTCCTCCTCCTTGGCGACCGTGTCGAGCAGCCCGCGAATCTCATCGGAACGGCCCGCGCGCATCGCCTCGAAGACTTCCGCGCCGTGTTTGTTGAACTCCTTGTGCTCGGTCGCGATCTTGTCGAGCTTGTCCGCCGTCTCTCCGAAGAGCTTGCGTCCCTCCTCGGTCGCGGCACCGGCCAGCGCCGCCTTGGCGAGCTTCTGCGCGATCAGGATTTCCTCGTCGACCTTGGCGCCGAAGCCTTCGAACTTCTTGACCGCCTGGTCGAAGTCCTGACGTGAACCGGCCGCGCCGAAGTCCTGGCCGTACCGGATGCCGCGCTCGACCTGAATGCCCTGTTCGAGTTGGTGAACCGTGACGTTGGTCAGCGCCTGCGTCAGCGGCAGGTCGCGCTCGGCGATGCCCTCGATCTCGTGGCCGATCTTCATCATCTGCCACACGCTGACCCCGCCCACGAGCACGACCAGCCCCATACAGAAGCCCAGAAGCGCGAAGATCTTTGCCCCCAGGCTGATGCTTCCAAATCCTTTGCCAACTGACAACTTACTCATCTCACCCAATCCTTATCCAACATGAACATTTCAAGCCGTTAGTTCAGCGCCATCGGCGCGGTTCTTCCGCCTTTGCCTGTCGTGCGCGCGGGGTCGAAGTACATGGCGAAGACCGCCTGATGCACACCCATGAGTTCGGCTGCGATGTCGTGAACCGATCCGAACGCGCTCGGTTTTTCGAGGTCGAGCCCATCGAGCCGCATCAAGGCTGCGCGATAGAACTCCGTATATGCCTCGGGGATCCTGTGCGGGATCTGGCCGTTCACTTTCTCAAGGGTGCGGATCATCTCCTGCGCCAGGTGACGCAGTCTGAGACTCGCAATCTTGATTTGAATGTGAAGCGGCGGCCGGCATACGTTGCCGTCATGTGCCGAATCTCGCTCGCAAGCCATGCCCATCGGGAGTCCCCCCTCTCAGGTTCCTCGACGGCGCATTGATTCCGCCGCATGCCTCGCCGGGCATGTTGGTGGTGTTTGCCGTCGAACACCCGGCATGGTTGTACGCACAAGGTCTGAACAACAGTTTAATTGTGCAAAACCTGTACAAATTGTCGCGCCTTTGATATAGGTGGGCTATGCTTTGATAGAGAATTTGTATGCAATCTGTGCGTTTAATCGGATTTTCATGCACGCAAAGGTGGTGTAAGAGGCGACATGCATTCGGTCAAAGCGATTTCCGCACTTGCCGGCGTCAAACCCGAGACCATCCGGTCGTGGGAACGCCGATACAACATCCTGACGCCCGCGCGCGACAGTAACGGGCGGCGCGTCTACTCCGACGCCGACGTCGACCGTCTGTGCCTGATCGCGGCGCTTGTCCGGACCGGCCACACCATCAGCCGGCTGGCGGAGCTCGATGACGCGGCGCTGCGTGCGCTCAAAACACAGGACGAGCCGCGCGCCACGGAGGGCGAAGAGCAACGCACCGCCCGGGCGCTCCTGAAGGCGATCGAGGACTATGATCCGGAGTGGTTCCGGATTCTGGTCGGATCGGCGATGACGCAATATCCGCCGGCAGTGCTCGCGGACAATGTGCTGTCGCCGACGCTGCGCAGCATCGGCAATCTCTGGGAACAGGGCAAGATCGACGTCGGTCAGGAACACACCCTGTCCGGGATCATGCGCCAGCACCTCCTGTCGGCGATGGCGATCATGCAGGCATCGGCGACCGGACCGCGCATCGCATTCACCACCCTGAGCGGCGAACGCCACGAGCTGGGCGCGTTGATGGCCTGCTATATCGCCACTGCAGAACGCTTCAACTGTCAGTATTTCGGGCCCGACATGCCGGTGCCCGATCTCGTGCGGAACATCAAGAAGATGGAGATGCGCGGCCTCGCGGTCAGCCTCGTGCACGATGTGTCAGAGAGGGACCCCGTCGAGGAGCTGATCGCGCTCGACAATGCGCTGCCGGAGGACGTTGCGCTTTGGGCGGGCATCGGCGCGCACGCGGCGACCGTCGCGGACCGGTTGCCGCCGCGGGTGAGAGTCTTCGACGCCTATCAGCCGTTCGTGCGCCACCTCAAGATGCTGGTGGCGTAAGGGCACGTTCGGATCGCCGTCAGTTTTTCTCGCCTTGCCGGTGTTCCATATAGCTGCGCAGGACGGCATTGATGCGGGTCTGGTAGCCGCGCCCCATCTTTTTGAAATAAGCGACTATGTCCTCGTCCAGTCGAATGCTGACGGGCCTTTTCCTCGTCGGAGTCACGAGTTCTGCCTTCGACCAGTCAATCTTCATGGCCGCCGCGCCGGGATCATCGGCAACTGCTGAAGCGATCTCTTCATCGGACAATCCGCGCACGAGCGCGAAATCAGTCTTGCCCTTCTTCAGCTCTTCCGCCGAGCGCTTCGTAATATGCTTTTCGCTCATCCTGGCCTGCCCTTCGTGCCGAGATCAATCGGCAAACGTTACTTCTGACTGTGTAGACAACGGCGATCTCGACATCGTCGAGAAGTCCCAAGGCCACGTAGCGAACCTCTCCCTCGCGATCCGATCGCACGCGAAGGATCTCTCTTTCAAATACCCTAGCCGCGTCCTCGAAATCGATACCGTGCTGTACGATATTGTGTTGTCGTTTTTGCTCATCCCATTCGAATGCATTGAACGGGGTTCCGGGCCGACCAGTCTTGGCCATCGCATTTCCCATTTAACCGGGACGCCCGTCCGGAGAAGTGAATGTATATACATTTCGTCTGTACGAACGTCAATAGTGAATAGCGGGGGCAACCCTATTCGAGTGATTCGCTGACGATTGCGAATCGCGTAACTTTCTCCGAATCGATGATTCGATTCGTTTTTGCGGACCTGATGCGCTTCGACCCTTCGTTTCTTGATGAAATCCGCACCCGCCTGCCGGTGAGCCAGGTGGTGGCCAAGCGCGTGAAGCTGAAACGGCAGGGCCGCGAGTTCATCGGCCTGAGCCCCTTCAAGCAGGAGAAGACACCGTCCTTCACGGTCAACGACCAGAAGGGTTTTTATCACTGCTTCGCCTCGGGCGAGCACGGCGACATCTTCACCTTCCTGCAGAAGACGGAAGGGCTGTCGTTTCCGGAGAGCGTGGAGCAGTTGGCGCGCGAGGCGGGCCTCGACATGCCGAAGCCCACGCCGCAGGCGCAGGCGCGAGAGAAGGTGCGCGACCGTCTGCGTATGGCGATGGAGGCGGCGTGCCGGTTCTTCGAGGCTGCGTTGGCTGACAGTCAGGGACGGAGCGCGCGCGACTATCTGCGCGGGCGCGGGGTCAGCGAGAAGACCGTCGCCACCTTCCGCCTCGGGTACGGCGGGCGCGATCGCCACGGGCTCAAGGAGCATCTGGCGGCCAAGGGCTACAGCGCGGAGGAGATGGCCGAGGCCGGGCTGATCATCGCCGGCGACGACATTCCCGTCTCCTACGACCGCTTCCGCGAACGGCTGATCTTTCCCATCACCGATCAGAAGGGCCAGGTGATCGCCTTCGGCGGCCGCGCCCTGTCGGACGCGATGAAGGCGAAATACGTCAACTCGCCGGAGACGCCGCTGTTCCACAAGGGCTATGTGCTGTTCAATGTCGGTGCGGCGCGCCAGGCCGCCTTCGAGCGCGAGCAGATCCTCGTGGTCGAGGGCTACATGGACGTGATCGCGCTCTCCCAGGCGGGCTTTCCCAATGCGGTCGCACCCCTCGGCACCGCGCTCACCGAGGACCAGTTGCGCCTGCTGTGGCGCATGGGCTCCGAACCGGTGCTCTGCTTCGACGGCGATGATGCCGGGCGAAAGGCTGCCTACCGCGCGGTCGACACCGCCCTGCCGCTGCTCGAGCCCGGAAAGAGCCTCAAATTCTGCTTTCTCCCGCGTGGCCAGGACCCGGACGATTATCTCGCCGAGAACGGCGCCGAGGCGTTCCGCGGCCTCATCGACAAGGCCTTTCCGCTCGCCCACGTCCTGTGGTCGCGGGAAGTTGAGGCGGGCGATTTCTCGACGCCGGAACGCCGCGCCGCGCTCGAAGACCGCCTCGCGCAACTGTTGAAGCAGATTTCCCACAAACGCGTGCGCCGCCACTACGGCGAGGAGATCGCGGTCCATCTCAAGCGCCTGTGGCTGACCGACCAGCCGGTCAAGCGCGCGCCGGGCCCGACCAAACGGACGTCGCGCGTCCGCCTCGACCGCACGGGAAACCGCGGATCGGGCCCGCGAAACCGCCAGGAACCCTGGGAATATGGCGGTGCGAGCGAAAGCCTGAAGCGCAGCGCGATGGTGCGCGGGGCGTCGGAAATCGCCTCCCGTGAGGCGCTGATCCTGCGCACATTGTTCAATCATCCGTGGCTGTTTGAGCGCGACGCCGAACAGATCGCCTCGCTGAGCTTCCGGAATCGGCGTCTGGAAGCGTTGCGTGACGAAATGCTCACCTTTACAATTGGCGACAAACCTCTTGACTTCGAAGCGTTTCGTACACAATTGAGGGAGAGCAAGAGTGGCGCAATCGTGGCCCAGGTCGACCGCGCCATAACACACAAGAGTGATTGGTTTGCCGAACCCGAAGCGTCCCGGTCGGACGTAGAGACCGGGTGGCGGCAAATTCTGGCCCTCCACCGCAAGTCGGTGGAACTGGGACGGGAACTTGAGGCGGCGCAGCACGCTTTCCAGGAAGAAGGAAGCGATAGCGCGTTTGAACGGCTATGCGACATTCGCAGGCAGCTTACGGATCTGGAAGGCGTGGAGGCCAGCATTGAGGGCTATGGCGAGGAGTCAGGCCGGACGGGCGATCCGCTGGCATGAGGCCTCAGAGGGGGCGCCTCGTTTGGTTAATCAGGATTTAAGGGTGTTACCGCTAGGTAGTGTGGTTTGCGGCAACGGGAACCGGACCGCTCTTATCGCGCGGATATGAACCGCGAGCAAAAGTCTCGCGTACAAGGAACAACGTATCATCATGGCGACAAAAACAGCACAGGTAGAAGAACGCGACGCCTCCTCGGGCGAGGGCAGCGATGGCCCGCTGCTCGACATGTCCGACGCCGCGGTCAAGAAGCTCATCAAGACCGCCAAGCAACGCGGCTACGTGACCTATGAAGAGATCAACTCGGTCCTGCCGTCGGAAGAGGTCTCGTCCGAGCAGATCGAGGACACCATGTCGATGTTCGCCGACATGGGCGTGAACGTGGTCGAGTCCGAAGACAGCGACGAGGCCGACAACGACAACAACGCGGGAGCTGGCGAACAGCGCCCGGCGATTGTCAACCAGCAGACACCGGCCAAGACCACCACCACATCCACTCCGAGCGAGCGCACCGACGATCCGGTGCGCATGTATTTGCGCGAGATGGGCTCGGTCGAGTTGCTCTCCCGCGAGGGCGAGATCGCCATCGCCAAGCGCATCGAGGCGGGCCGCGAGGCGATGATCGCCGGACTGTGCGAAAGCCCGCTCACCTTCCAGGCCATCATCATCTGGCGCGACGAGCTCAATGACGGGCGCATCCTGCTGCGCGACATCATCGATCTCGAAGCCACCTACGCCGGCCCCGACGCCAAGCAGATGCCGGAAGTGAAGCCGGAAGGCGAGCAGGCGGAAGGGGCCGAGGGTGCCTCCGGCGCGAACGGCGCTGGCGCCAATGGCGCCGCGACCAATGGTTCGGCCCAGCCGGCTCACGAGCAGCCGTCCGCCGCGCCGCGCGACGAGAACGCCGACGGCGAGGACGGTGAAGGCGAGGGCGAGGACGACGAGGACGACGACGACGACATGGAGAATTCCCTGTCGCTCGCGGCCATGGAAGCGGAGCTCAAGCCCGGCGTCCTGGAGACCTTCGACGCCATCGCCGGTGACTACAAGAAGCTGCGCCGCCTGCAGGACCAGCTCGTCGAGAAGGCGATGAAGAACGACTCGCTCTCGACCAGCCAGCAGCGCCGCTACGGCGCGCTCAAGGACGACATCGTCAAGAACGTGAAGTCCCTGTCGCTCAACAACAACCGCATCGAGGCCCTGGTCGACCAGCTCTACGGCATCAACCGCCGCCTCGTCGGCTTCGAGGGGCGTCTGATGCGCCTCGCCGACAGCTACTCCGTCGACCGCGGCGACTTCCTCGAGGAATATCAGGGCAACGAGCTCGACCCCAACTGGCTGCGCCGCGTCGGTCGGCTGAAGAAGTCGGGGTGGGAGAAGTTCGTTAAGTCCGAGCGCGACGGCATCAAAGACATCCGCGGCGAGATCCAGAACCTCGCCACCGAGACGGGCCTTGAGATCGCCGAGTTCCGGCGCATCGTCCGCGTGGTGCAGAAGGGCGAGCGCGAGGCGCGCATCGCCAAGAAGGAGATGGTGGAAGCGAACCTGCGCCTCGTCATCTCCATCGCCAAGAAATACACCAACCGCGGCCTGCAGTTCCTGGACCTGATCCAGGAAGGCAACATCGGCCTGATGAAGGCGGTCGACAAGTTCGAATACCGCCGCGGCTACAAGTTCTCCACCTACGCCACCTGGTGGATCCGCCAGGCGATCACCCGCTCCATCGCCGACCAGGCGCGCACCATCCGCATCCCGGTGCACATGATCGAGACCATCAACAAGATCGTGCGCACCTCGCGGCAGATGCTGCACGAGATCGGCCGCGAGCCGACGCCGGAGGAACTGGCCGCCAAGCTGGCGCTGCCGCTGGAGAAGGTGCGCAAGGTGCTGAAGATCGCCAAGGAGCCGATCAGCCTCGAGACGCCCATTGGTGACGAGGAAGATTCCTATCTCGGCGATTTCATCGAGGACAAGAACGCGGTGCTGCCCATCGACGCGGCGATCCAGGCGAACCTGCGCGAGACCACCACCCGCGTGCTCGCCTCGCTCACCCCGCGCGAGGAACGCGTGCTGCGCATGCGCTTCGGCATCGGCATGAACACCGACCACACGCTGGAAGAGGTCGGCCAGCAGTTCTCGGTCACCCGCGAACGCATCCGCCAGATCGAGGCCAAGGCACTCAGGAAGCTGAAGCACCCGTCGCGGAGCCGCAAGCTGCGCTCGTTCCTGGATAACTGATCGAATTCCCGGACAGTGCACACCGAAGGCGTGTCACGTGATCCGGGATCCATCGTGAGAGTTGGCGAAGCCGCAACTGGACTCCTGCCTTCGCAGGAGTTTCGGTAATTGGAACCGACTGGATATTCAGGCCGCAGCCGTTTAAAGAACTGTCACCCCCGGATTCAGTCCGGGGGTCCATTCCACTGACCCTTCAGCGCGCCGCGCGGTCACGGAATGGATCACCGGGACAAGCCGGGTGACGACGCGTAAAACACACGAATTCCCGGACCGTGCGCGCAGAAGGCGCGTCGTGCCGGAGGCGCGCAAACAAGGGACCGGTGATCCGGGATCCAGCGCAAGAGTTGGCGAAGCCGCTATCGAAAAAGGAACCCGACCATGAGCAAGGCGAAAGCACGGGCCCGCGCCAAGGCGCGCACCATGGCCAAGCTGGCCAACCGCAAGAAGAAGGACGAGACGTCCGACGATGCCGAGCCGCAGGCGGCAAAGGAACAGCGCCCCTCACGCGCCGACGCCAAGGGCGGCCCGGGCCGCCAGTTCGGCGCGCCCAGCCACATCAAGTCCGCCGCCCGGACGACACGGGGTGCTGCGCGGTCGCGGTAGGGGCAATAACTCAAAACAGTTCGACGAGCAAAATGCTATTTGCGCACTCGGTTCGGCCCAGGTTTCGGTTTGGGAGGTCTTGGCGGTGGAGCACTAGGGGCTCCAGCACCACCTCCTGGTTTGGTCGACGTTGAAGTCATGATCCGTTGTTCGAACCGACATTTGCGCCTTGCCCAGTGGGTTTGTTAGTTCCTTCGCTACCCGTCGGCTTGCTTTGCGGTCTTGGTGGGCGAACACTGATGCTGCCATTGGTGTCTATGGAAAACCCTAGGTTCTCCTGCTTTGTACTTTTTGCCATTCCAGATCAATCTCCCAGATTGGAGTACGCAAAACACATTAAGCTAATCGCGCCTGCTACGAACAATCCGAAGGATAACAGATTCGCTATTTCAGTCGTCTTACTCCAAGGATTTGATTTCCAAGAATATGATTCTCCCTCATCATAGGCTGTATCAATCTGTTTTATGTCAAAATGATACGACTTGAATGCAAAGTAGTGCGACGCTAGAACGCTAATTAGACTTGCGCCAAATAAAATCCAAGAAAAAATTAAAAAAAATGTATATTCGGGGTCCTCAGTTCCTGCGATCTTGTCGTAAAAAGTAAGTGATATAGTTATTGCACCAGAAGATAGAAGTAAAACTTGAAAATCGTATTTGCCGATCTCCTCCTTCGCGTTTTGCGCAGCACTTGATCGGTATTCTAAATACTCTTTTCGTTCCATAGATTTAGCCCGATGGAGTGTGATAGGCGGCGAAGGTTGATTCTGCCGTCTCGAAACCATGTTCGACCAATTCGTCGAATGTGGTTGGTTTCATCCGGCGCAAACTGGTCTGAATGCGCGCAAGGCTACGGATAATTTGCCTATTTGATTCCGATTGATGTTCAGCGGGTACAGGTCTATTTGCGCTCTCAAAGATATACTTTGGCGTATTTCCAAGCCTTAAGAACATTCCTGAGTTCGGATTCTCTCGAAAATAGGAAACAATCCACCGTGCTCGTAAGGCGCGAACTTGGTCCACCGAGATATCTAACAGGCGGAGTAGGGGGCGATGAAGCTGTATCGCCCGGGATTGTCTGCCTAGTTCCAAGGAAACCGCAAGTGATGCGTCTGAAATGATCAAGAAATCCACACCGTGCTTAAATCTGTTGCCTTTGAAAATCGGCTCTAACCCCAGATTCTCGTAGACAGCACCATCCCATAGATGGACCTTATCCAACTTCAGATTTGAGCCTTCACGCATTCTTTCTCCGAAGCTGCGTTGCTCGAATGTTTGTTGTTTAACGTGCAGTTTTAACGGACCAATTAGGCCTGGAACCGCAGCAGAAGCTGCTATTGCTTCACAGATTTGCAGATTTGGGGTTGCGGCATAGCCAACTACATAGTCACCCATTTTTTCTTTTGAAAAACGCCAGTTTTTGCCGGACTCGTAGCAAGTACAGTTAATCCTCCAAACTGGCGAGTCGGGCAGGTCCTGAAGGGTTTGGTTGAACGACCAACTCTGTCTAAGCGTCCGCGCTAGGATGTGGGCTCGTCCCCGAGTTAGTTCCCAAGGTCTTCTAAGACAGCTGAACACAAATCGCGTTTGTATTGACTGGGTCGTAAGCCATTCGCGACAAACTGGAAGTACAACATCTCTAAACTGTCCTGTACTCGGCCAATTCCCGCCGTTGGCCGCGAATGCCAAGCCAACGGCGAGGCTGCCGCCTGAAACAGTTGATAAATAGGAAATCTGGCTCCATAGACCCTCGCAATCCAACCACTTCAATACTCCCAAATGGAATGCGACCGCTCGAGTACCACCACCTGAAAGGGCAAGTCCGACGTTGCCCAAGCTAGTCGGCTTCATGGATCTCCATACTTCCGTCAGACTTGATGGTAATCCGTTTTCTGCCTTTCGTCTTGGTCGTTATGTACTTCGTTTCTTTGCCGTTGATGATGAGACCTAATGCGCACGTTCGAAATCGCGGATCCGTTTCACCTGCTCCAAACCCATCGCTTATGACAATTAGATGTGGTTTCAGATAGTCTATCATGTTTTGTGAATATCCATTGGCCCTACCATGATGTGGAGCCACCAATACTACGATTTCTGAGTGAGCCAACAGATTCTCAAAAATCCTCGGGTTCTTAGAGATAAGTTTATCCCACCCATCACTCTCGATATCTCCAGGAAAAATAACAACTACCCCCTTATATTCATACGCAACAACAATAGATGAGTTGTTTATTGTCTCCGCATCGGCCCAGTCTAATCTTTTATGCTCTATTCTAACACCGCCATTGTTGGCTGGATTGCTTGGATCAGTCTCCCAAGGCGTTGAAACGGTATATTTTTCGTCGAAAAATTTCAGAATTTTCTGGTAGAGTCTTCTTAACAGACCATATTTCTGATCATCGGGAACGGATTTATTTCTCAGGAGTGTTTTTGGATCTCCGAGATACTTCCTTATATTTGGGAGGTCAGCTACATGATCGCTATCTTGATGGCTTATTATCAGATAATTTAGCTCATCGTCATCATTCCAGTGGTATTTGTAAATGTGCTCAGCTGGCGAAAAATCGTCAGATCTACCCGCATCAATTATGTGATTTTGGCCATTCGGGGTCTTGATTCGAACACAAAGGCCCGCGCCGACTTCCCAAATCCTTATATCTAGTTCACCCATATTTCTTTTTTATTGGATTTTGATAATATTTCTGTCATTCCAATTATGGAATTATATATAATATTGACGAATTTAGATTCGCAGTTCAATTAAATATTTCGCATTCTATCTGAGTATAGAATTATCAATAATTTACTGATTCTTATGGCAATTTCGAGACTTCAGATTTGGACCTTATTTGTTTTGAATGAGGAATGTGGCTTCTCTTAGCTTTCATTTCGACAACCTCCCCATCATAAACAATGTTAGATTTTGGACTATCACTTGGCGTTGGACGAAGCCGTCGTTTTTGTAGAATGGCATTGTCCAATTCGCTGACTTTTTCATACTCATGCCGCCCATACGACCACCCACCCCCCACCCCACAACCATCCCGTGTCAAAAAGGGCACACTTGTGTCGGTTTCGCGACGGGAATCGGGCGCGGAACATTGCGTCGGCCATAAATCCGTGAGAACTATCAAGCGTGTGGCGTCCAAGGGGTAGATCGCGGCCTGGCGGCGGCTGCGGCCACGCGCGTAACGGGACGGGCGCGAGCGTGCGCCACGAAGAGGAAGAGTATTCATGTTTGGTTCGAGTGACAGTAGTGAAAGCGAAGAAACCCTTATCGCTGCCAGCCTGAAAATCGAGGGAAAGGTCATCGCGGACGGGTTCGTCCGTGTCCACGGCAAGATCAACGGCGACCTGCAATGCACCTCGCTGGTGATCGGCCCCAATGCGGAGATCACCGGCTCCGTGTCGGCGGACTCCGTCGTCGTCGACGGCCGCGTCGAGGGCCCGATCCGCGGCGACGACGTGGTGCTGAAGTCGCAGGCGCACGTGCTGGGGGACATCTACCACACCTCGCTGTCGATGGAGAAAGGCGCGGTGTTCGACGGCCGCTCCAAGATGGTCGACAAGGACAAGAAGGCCGCCCTGGAGCGGAAGGCCAACGGCAAGACCGACACAAGCGCAACGGCGAGCGAGCCTGCGTCGTCCGGTTCGGCACAGTCCAAGTCCACCAAGGCGGCTTAAAGCGGGATCAGGAAAAGTGGGAACCGGTTTTCCGTCCGATCCCGCTTCAACCCTATAGAGCGGGATCAGGTATAGCGGGATCCGGTTTTCTTCTGAGATCCCGCTTCATCCATAAATACGATCTGGCGGGGCATTTGCCCAAGAATTCATGGGGTTAGCACAGACGCGCGCACTGCGCTCGACAAGCCGCGCGCGCTCTTGCATGGTGGCGCCCCATGACGGCACGCGACTTCTCCATAAGACAGGCCGGGCGCGACGACGCCGAGGTGGTGGCCGAGCTCATGCGGGCGCTGGCCGCGCACCTGAAGGAGCCCACCGAGAACATTTCCGCCGACGCGCTCCGGCGCGACATCTTCGTTGACGGCAGCGCGCACACGGTGCTGGTCGCCGAGCAGGACGGCGACCTCGTCGGCTACGCGCTGTTCCAGGAATCCTACGAGACGTCTTACGCCCAGCGCGGCGCTTACATGGCCGACCTCTACGTGGTCGAGCAAGCCCGGCGGCAGGGGGTCGCGCGGGCGCTGGTGGCGGCGGTCGCGTCGCTCGCGCGGGCGCGGCAGCTCAAGTTCCTCTGGTGGGTCTCCGAAACCTGGGACAAGAACGCGCAAGGCTTCTACGCCAAGCTCGGCGCGAGCCACAATCCCTTCGTCTCCCATGCGGTCTCGTTCGACGATTTCGCCCGGCTGGCGGATGAGGGCGACAAGCGGGCGCAACCCGCGGACGAAGCGGAGGCGTCTTCAAAATAGTCGCGAGGCCCGCGCCCAACTGTGCTAAGCCACCGGGCGGGGGCGCACTCCGCGCGAGACCTCACCAGCAAGAACGAACACTTCCCAGGGGACGAAACCCATGCCCATCCAACGCTACAAGACCGACTTCAAGACCCTCGACGCAGCCGAGCTGGAGAAATGGCGCGACTATCCGCCGGCCATCGTCTCCGACTGCATGAACCGCACCCAGGTCATGGCCGGCGCGATCAAGCCGGTGGCGCAGGGCATGCGCGTGGTCGGGCAGGCGCGGACCGTCACCTGCATGGTCGGCGACAATTCCGCCGTGCACGCACTCATCGGCATGACGCGGCCCGGGGAGGTCATCGTCGTCGACGCCGGCGGCTTCGCCGACACCGCCATCTGGGGCGGCATCATGACCCGCGCCGCGGTGCGGCAGCAGGTCGGCGGGCTGGTGGTGCACGGCGCGGTGCGCGACGTGGCGGAGATCATCGAGCTCGGCCTGCCGTGTTTCTCCAGTGCGGTGGTGCCGGCGGGTCCGCACAAGGGGTTCGGCGGCGTCATCGACGGGCACGTCTCCTGCGGCGGCTGCCCGGTGCGTCCCGGCGACATTGTGATCGGCGACGACGACGGGGTGTGCGTGGTGCCGCTGGAGCGCGCCGACCAGATCCTCGCCGCGTCGATCGAGAAGGTCGCCCAGGAAGAGGCGACCAACGCCGACACGGAGAAGGGGATATTGCCCGCGGAACGGTTCGGCTTCGGCGAGATCGAGGTGATTGGGTAACGCTGGTGCGTGCGGCACGTCACGATTGGATTCCGGCTTTCGCCGGAATGACGATTGTGGGTGAATCCGAGTGCTCCAACATTCTCTACCCGTCATCACCGGGCTTGTCCCGGTGATCCATCCCGTGACCGCGACATGCGCTGAAGGGCCAGTGGAATGGACCCCCGGACTGAATCCGGGGGTGACGATCCGTGTTCGCCTTCACACGTCACCGAAACTCCCGCGAAGGCGGGAGTCCATTTGCGGCTTCGCCACGTCTCACGCTGGATCCCGGATCACGTGATGCGCGTTCCGCGCACACGGTCCGGGAATTCGTGTTTTTGGTCCTGCCGGTCTTTCCTACTTCGTCATTCCCGCACCCGCCTACGCGGGTGCAGGCTTAGACGGCAATCCATTCCATGACCGTTCCACACGCCGATAGGCCAGCGGAACAGAAATCCGGGGGTGACGATCCCTTAAGGCGCTGGCAACAGGCCGGAACCCGTCAGTTCTTCAGCTCATACGTTACCGTCACGCGCGCGCTGATCTTCTGCTCGCCCGGGGCCACGGGCACGGGCGCGGCCTCGGACCGCGCCGCGCGGGCAAACATCGGGCGCGGCGGCGGACGGGTGATCAGCCCCTCGGTGATATTCATCACCTTGCCGAGCTTGGCCTTGGCGCTCTTGGCATAGAGCGCGGCCTTGCGGGCGGCGTCGGCCATGGCGTCCTCGCGGGCCTTGTCCTCAACGTCCTGCGGGTCGTCGACGCCGAACTGGATGCCGTTCATCTGGTTCGAGCCCGAGCTCACCGCCTGGTCGAGCACGTTGCCGAGATTGTCGAGGTCGCGCACGATGACGCGCACCGAGTTCACCACCTGGTAGCCCTCGACCGTCGGCGGTTTGCCGTCCTTGTAGTACTGCAGTCTCGGGTTCACCGAGAAGTTGGTGGTCTGGATATCCTTTTCCTCGATCTTCTGGCCCTTGAGCTCGACCATCACGCGGCTCATGGCCGCGGTGTTCTTCTCAAGCGCCTCGGCGGCCGTCGTGCCGTCCGAGACCACGCCGATGGAGATGGTGGCGATATCGGGCTTGGCGGAGGCGGAGCCGGCGCCGGTGACGCGGACGAAGGGCTTGTCGGCCTTGGCCAGGGCCTCGGATGCGGGCACCGCGAGGAGCGTGAAGGCGAGGGCGAGGGGAGCGAGGGAACGGATCATGTGGCGTGTTCTTTCTTGTATGCGTGTTGGCCGTCGTATCGATGCGGGGCATCACGCCGGCGACTGGGTAGACGCGCACATGCGCACGCGCGAGCCGCTTCGCCGAGCCGTGAAACTCTGATATAGGACCTGCGGGCGACAAACCCAAGGGGGCCCGTAGCTCAACTGGTTAGAGCCGACGGCTCATAACCGTCTGGTTGCAGGTTCGAGTCCTGCCGGGCCCACCACATTTCCTGATCCCGCTCCTGCGCGCATCCCGCAAAACCGCCGAGCCAAGTCGAGGACCCATGAGCACCCGGCACACCGACAGGCCGGCCCTGGCAATTGCCACCATGATCATCGCGGTCTTCGCGCTCGTCATGACCAATGTGTGCGTCAAGCTCATCGGTCCGGACACCAACGCCATCCAGGTCGTCTTCATCCGCAATCTGATCGCGGTCCTGGTGCTCGTTCCCTTCGTGCTGCGGGACGGCGGCGCGGCCTCGTTCCGGTTCCGAAAGCCGGGCCTCCAGCTCGTCCGCGCCTTTTGCGGGATCACGGGGATCGCCTGCTATTACTACGGCGTGCAACGCATCTCCGTCGGCGAGGTGACGGTTATCTCCCAGGCCGCACCACTGTTCGTCGCCGCCCTCGCGGTGCCGGTTCTCGGGGAATCGGTCGGCTGGCGACGCTGGTCGGCGATCCTTCTCGGCTTCATCGGCGTTGTCGTCACGCTCGGACCCGTGGGCCAGGTCGGCACGCCCGGTCTTGTTGTCGTGTTGGGCGCGTTCCTGTGGGCCGTCACGCTCCTCACCGTGCGCCTTCTGGGCAAGACCGAACGTCCGGCAGCAACCACCTTCTACTACATGGTGTTCGGCACCCTGATGACCGGTGCACTCCAGCCCTGGGTGTGGGAGACACCGCCGGGTGATCTCTGGATCCTGTTTGTGGCGGCGGGTGTATTCGGCGCCTTCGGGCAGTTGCTGGTTGCCCATGCGCTGCGCATCGGCGAGGCCTCTATCGTCACGCCCTTCAACTACACCGCCATCATCTTCGGCATGTTTGCCGATCTCGTCATCTGGCACGTGTTTCCGACCGCCTGGACGCTCAGTGGCGCCGTCATCATCACCCTCGCAGGGCTCTATATCTTCCGCCGCGAGGCGACTGCGAAGAAGACAGGCTGAGGGACGGTCAGGCGAAGTGAGCATTTGTCGGCTGCGCCAAATGGGGTATGACCGGGTTTCTGGATTGCCAGCGCGCGCTTCGCGCATTCGGTTCGTTCCCACGCCACCACAGAGCCAAGTCGAGGACCCATGAGCACCCGGCACGCAGACAGGCCGGCCCTTGCTATCGCCATCATGATCATCGCCGTGGCGATGCTGGTCGCCATGAATGCGGCGGTGAAGCTGATCGGTCCCGACTATAACGCCATCCAGGTCACCTTTATCCGCAACCTGATCGCGGCCTTCGTGCTGATCCCCTTCGTCCTGCGCGACGGCGGGGTGGCGACGCTCAAGACCAAGCGGCCGGGCCTGCAGCTCCTGAGGTCCTTCTCCGGCATCGCCGGGGTGACCTGTTACTACTACGGCGTCCAGCATCTGCCCGTGGGCGAGGTCACCGTGATCTCGCAGGCGACGCCGCTGTTCGTGGCGGCGCTGGCGGTGCCGGTGCTGAAGGAGACCGTGGGTTGGCGGCGCTGGACGGCGATTCTCGTCGGCTTCGTCGGCGTCGTCGTCGCGCTCGGGCCCATCGGGCAGGTCGGGTTTCCGGGCCTGATGGTCGTCGTCGGCACGGTGATGTGGGCCGTCACCATCCTCACTGTGCGCACGCTGGGAAAGACCGACAATCCGTCTGCGACCACCTTCTTCTACATGGTGGCGGGAACGCTGATCGCCGGCGCGGCACAGCCCTGGGTGTGGAAGACGCCGCCCACGGAACTGTGGATCCTGTTCGTTGCGGCGGCCGTGTTCGGCGCACTGGGGCAGCTCCTCATCGCCCATTCGCTGCGTATCGGCGAAGCCTCCATCGTCACGCCGTTCAACTACACGGCGATCGTCTGGGGCGTGGCCGTCGACGTCGTGCTCTGGCATGTGTGGCCGTCCGTGTGGACCCTTGGCGGCGCGGCCATCATCACGGTCGCCGGGCTCTACCTGTTCCGCCGCGAGGCCGCGGTGAAGGGGAAGCAGTGAGCAGACACGGGACGATTTGCCGGTTTGCCGAGATGCGCGCGAATGGGGTATGACCGGGTGCCGGCGGATTCGGAGCCCGAGATTTCGCGTAAGACGTCAAGTTCATGAATTCATTGCGTATCCTGCATCTCTCCGACGACCGGCCCGGCCATTATCATCTGGCGGACGGGGTGATCGCGGCGCTGGCGCGGCTGAGACCGGTCGAGGAGCAGCGGGTCGTGATCCGCCGCCGCCGGACCATACCCGGGCGCACCCTGCGCATGCTGTCGACCTCCAGGACCCTGACGCCGGCCGGGTTCCTGAGGCTTGCCTACAAGCTCGAGCCGGCCTCCCTCGGCCCCGCCGACCTGGTGATCTCGTCCGGCGGCGACACGCTGCCCGCCAACGTCGCCGCCAGGCGCCTGCTCGATACGGAGAACATTTTCATCGGTTCGCGGCGCAAGGTGGGCGTCGAAAACTTTTCGCTGATCGTGAGCTCCTACGCGAAGGACGAGGGGCAGGACCCGTATCTCGTCACGCTCAAGCCCTCCGCGCTCGATCCCGATGCGCTCGGGCGGCCAAAGCGCGTTCCGCGCATCAGCGCGGACCGGCCCCCGAAGATCTGCGGCCTGCTGGTCGGCGGCAATTCCGGTCTCTTCAAGTATCGCGACGAGGAATGGTCGGCCCTGTTCGATTTCGTCCGCGCGGTGTCGCGCGCATGGGGCACGCGCTGGCTCGTCTCCACCTCGCGCCGCACGGCGTCGCAGATTGCCGAGGCCGCGTTCGAGCTCGCCAAGGACAAGGACACGGTGGCGGACTTCACCGACTACCGCCACGCAGGTCCGGGCACGCTCGAGAAGATCTTTTCCCGCGCCGACGCGGTCGTGTGCAGCGAGGATTCCAGCACCATGATCTCGGAGAGCATCTGGGTACGCCTGCCTGTCGTCGGCGTTTCGCCCGAGCGCCATTCGTTCAAGGAGGAGGAGGGGGAGTACCGCGCCATGATGCTCGAGAACGACTGGTGCCGGTTCCTGCCGATCGCCGAGTTGACCCCGGAGCGCTTCGGTGCGGCCCTGTCGGAGATCAGGCCGTTGCGGGAAAATCCGCTCGACCGGCTCGCCGGACAATTGAAGGAAAAGCTCCCCGGCCTCTTCGCGGTCTAGACCACGAACTTGTTCAAGATACGCGAAAGCTCCTCCGCCTCCTTCGCCGTGAGCCGTTCGGCGAAGTGGCGCTGTATCGCTTCCCCGTATGCGGGCCACATCTCCTGGCGCACCCTGCGGCCCTTGTCCGTCAACCGGACCACCTGGCCGCGGGCGTCCTCCGCACAGACGGCACGGGTCACGAGGCCGTCGCGCTCCATCCGGTCGACGAGGCGCGTGACGCTGTAGCGGGCGAAGAGCGTGTGGCTGGCGATCTCGCGCGGACGCAGTTCGCCGCCGGCACGCTCCAGCTCGAGCAGAACGTCGTACCAGTCGAGCGGCGGGAACCCTGACCTTTTCAGGTCGGCCTCGATGGCGCCAATCACCGACTGGCTGGCGCGGACGAGACGCGCCCATGCCGTCACGGTCTTTTCTGCAAGTCGTTTGGCCATGCGTGAGGGGTAGAACAATTTTGTTGCAATTGCATCAACTAATGCCTATTTAGTTGCGAATGCAACAAAATAGACAGGAGTATCCCCCATGGCGAAAACCATCTCACGTGACCAATTGCATACGAACATCGTTACCGGACGCTCACCGGTCCTGCTCGAGGCGCTTCCGGAAAAGTACTTTGTAGACGGGCACTTGCCCGGTGCGAAACACATGCCGCATGATGCGGTAAAGGCGTGCGCGCCGCGCCTCATCCCCGACAAGGACGCGGCCATCGTCGTCTACTGCGCCAGCGAAACCTGCCGCAATTCCCATGAAGCAGCCGATGCGCTGGAAGCGCTTGGCTATACGGATGTCGCTATTTATGCCGGCGGCAAGAAGGACTGGCAGGCGGCCGGCTACGAACTGGAGACCGGCTGACTACACCTGGGTCCTGGCCTTAAAAGCAAGAAGGGCTGCCCCGATATCCGGTGGCAGCCCTTCCATTGTCTGCTCCGCGAAAGTCTTCTAACGGACCGCTCTAGCTGAAACAGGAGTGCTATTGAATCTCGGCAGAGGCGAGATTCCAGGTCCGCGCGAGAAACTCTCGCGAATGATGACAATGAGACACTGGATCACCTCCTTTCGGTTGTTGACGATAGGAGGCGAGCTTGAAGTGCTTCGCATGATTCCGCAAGCGCTTTTCACGCACGGTGGATGGACCGAGCCTCAGGCCTGGGCGAAGCTCTGGCAGATCAAACTGTGGTAGATCTTCAGCTGGCGGGGCAGGTAGGTGCGGTCGCCGAGCATGGCCGAGATGATCATGCCGCCTTCGACGATGGAGAGGGTCATCTCGGCAAGTGCGATGATGTCGACGTCGTCGCGAGGCGGGTACTTTTTCGCGATGCGTTTGAGCCGCGCGATGATGCCGCCGCGGTTGCGCTCCAGCAGCCCGAGCCCGATCTCGCGGATGCCCTTGATGTGGTACTGGTCCTGGAACGTGTAGGCGTTGACGAGAAAGCCGTGATTGAACGTCGCGTCGTTCTCGATCATTTCCGAGAACAGCTTGATGGCAATGAGATAGCAGTGCAGCGGGTCCTCGTGCAGCTCGTCGGCGCGCAGGAACATGTCGTCCAGCATCGTCATCTGCCGTTCCGTGCAGCGCTGGACGAGGGCGAGGCCGAGCGCGTTCTTGCTCTTGAAGTGATAGAGGAATCCGCTTTTCGAGATGCCCGCCTCGGCCGCAAGTTCGTCGAGCGAGATGTTCGCGAAGCTCTTGCGCAGCGCCGCCTCCTCGGCGAGCTGCAGGAGCAGCTCTCGCATCTCGCCCTTGCGCGGGCGGGCAACGGAGTTTTGATCACGCGTCATCTCTGAAACGGCGTCCATTTCACCGACCATGAGTGCGGTTGAAGGCCCGACCGGGCTTTCCGCCTAGATGAGCGCGCGCGCCGGATTTTCAAGTAACACACGGAAATTGTTACACAAAAGAAACACGGAAGCCGTTGGCGCCGGGTCTGGTTTCCGTGCCGGCTGACCCACACGGTTGAGAAGGAGGAGAGCGGCTTCGCGGGCGTCACTCCGGTCGAAAGGCCGGAGGGTCGCTCGTCGCGCAGGGATCACTGTTGCCCCGCCAGATGGAAGCAACCGTCCGCGATTAACCGACCACGAGTACAGCCAAGGGGTGCATCCAAAATTCACCCGACTGCCTTTCGCGGGGCGATCAACGGTAACTATCTGAAAAACAGATAGAAAAGTTCCGTCTGTACACTGACCCCGAGTTCGGTACCCGGAGTCCGGTTCGCGCCCCACCTCCTGTCCCAGGCATGACGCCGCCCCATGAACGGCGTCCAGGAACTGACAGGAGGAAGACATGACCAAGATCAATTCCACGGCGGTGCGAACCGCGCTGGTGCTCGGCATTACGCTGGGCTCCGCGGGCACGATGACCGCCGTTTCCGTACCACTGACCGCGTATGATGCGCAGGCGTTCGGACTGAGCGATATCACCGGCGCCGCCAAGAAGGTGGGCAAGGGCGTGGCCAAAGGCGCCAAGAAAGTGGGTGGTGCCGCATACAAGGCACACAAGACCGTGCGGCGTGCGAAGAAGGCGGTTCGCGACTTTGGTCGTGATGCCGTCGGCCAGGCGCATGTGCGGCCGGTCTATGGGTTGGCTGAAGGGCTCGACTATACCATCAGCAAAGCCAGAGGAACCTATGACGCGGAGGAGCACGAGAAAAGGTGGCGTAATGCGGAAGGAGATATAGGAAAGCTCGTAGATGCCGCGAACAGCTACAATGGCGTGAAAGACCGGGTCAAACGCAAGATCATCGACTCCGCCCAGGACGCCGCCCGGAAGACCCGCGACAAGTTGATGACCGGCAAGCTGACGCCGGTGCCGCCGCGCAACCCGGGCTATCGGCCCGGTCAATGGGGCCAGAACGGCAACCCGCTGGCCCAGGGCCTGGTGAACCGGACGCCGAAGAACAGGGCGCCGGTGCAGAGTATACCGCTGGAACGCACCAAACCGGGTGCGGGCCTGACGTCCCGGATCACCCTGCAGAAGGGTAAGCCCGCGGGCCGGAACACCGTGCCGCTCGCGCAGAAAGGCTCGACGGCGCCGGTTCAGGGCATCACGAAGGAGAACCTGAAGCCGGCCAGGGGGCAGACGCCCAAGGTCACGCGGCAGGGCCGCCCGGTGGGCAAGGCGACCACCAAGACCCTCCGCAAGGGCGAAACCCGGAACGTGCCCGGACACCAGGGCTCGAAGACGCCGCAGGAACGCAAGCGGACCTATCCGAACTATCCGCCCAAGCGCGACTACCCGAACTACCCGGGCAACAAGGTCGGCGGAAACCTCACCAAGCAGGGCAAGGCGGTGAACGACCGCTCGCTGGCGGGCCGTCCCGTCGGTGGCAGGAAGCCCATCGGCAATGACCGGTCCCTCGCCGGCCGCCCGGTCGGCGGGAAGAAACCCATCGGCAATGACCGGTCCATCTGGGGCCGCCCGGTCGGCGGTAAGAAGCCGATCGGCCAGGACCGCTCGAAGGTGCGCCGCCCGGCGGGCATCACCAGGGAGAACCTGCAGCCGCGCCGCAAGTCCAAACAGATCCAGAAGTCCCAGCCGCGCCAAAAGACCTTTCAGCTCAAGCAGGGCAAACCGAAGTTCACGCGCGACCTGTCCCGCAAATCCTTCGGCGGCGGCAGCAACACCAAGACCAAGCATTGGCGAGGCAAGGTTCGCAAGAAGGCCGTGCCCCTGAAGAGCCAGGGAAGCCGCAAATCAATGAAGCGGGGCAACAGCAAGCGCAGCTTCAACAATCGGGGCCGGAGGGGCCGGCGCGGCTGATCTGCCGAACCCAGGAGGGGGAGAGTGGGAGGACGGCGCCATCCCGGTCGTAAGACCGGGGTGGCGCTTTGCCTATTGGGCGCTAACGTAGGACGCATGCAGTACGCCGCGCAGACCGTCCGGAACGAGCCGTCCCGTCTCCGGTTGCTCATCGAGATGGTCGCCATCTACGCGGTGGCGCCGCTCGGAGCATATGCGCTGATCTACGAGGCCGGTGTTCCATTGCTTGGCGTGCTGGGGCCCGTGTTCCTCGCGTTCGTGGTTGTTCTGAGCCTGGACAAGACCTTCAGTTGGCGCACGCTGGTTCTTGCCCCCGTCTCGCGGTCGGAACTTGCAAGTATCGCGACGCTGTTCGCCGTATTGGGCAGTCTCATCGTGGCGGTTGCCTATTTCCTGCACCCGGCGCAGTTTTTCGGCTTCCCGCATTACAGTCCCGGTCTCTGGCTTGCGGTCATGGCGCTCTACCCGCTTGTGTCAGTCACGGCGCAGGAGATCATGTACCGGGTGCTTTTCGCACATCGCTACCTCAAGCTCTTCCGCGGCAATTTCGCGCTCGCCATCTTCATCAATGCCGTTCTGTTCGCCTACAGCCACCTGATCTTCGAGAGCTGGGTCACGATCATCGTCAGCTTCGCCGGCGGCCTGATTTTCGCCTACCGCTATTTCACCTACCGCTCCTTCTGGGGCGTGTGCCTTGAACACGCGCTCTACGGGAATCTGATCTTCACGGTCGGCCTCGGCGGCTACTTCTTCACAGGCGTCCCGTTCGGATAGTGAGCGAATGAGGTGTCAAATCCCCGATATTTGTTTCTAACTTGGAGATAGACCTGTGTGATTCGAAACCTTGTCGCTACGCAGAAACCAAGGGTTCATTTTAGGCGCCAAGGTTTGAGATTTCGATTCATGTTGGGTATCAGCTGAAATATTAGGAAGAGTTCCAAAGCTGATCCCAATGTGCGAGATAGCACAACCGTTGGTAGGAGTGCAGGAGAATGGCAAATAGTGAGGGGCGGATTGTTGATGATGCGTTGCAAGACTTGCCCGAAGATGACGAGCTTGCTTTTTCTATTTTCGAAACAAGAATACGAGAAAAATATGACATTTTGGCATCAGCGACAGAAGATTATAGATATGAAAGAGATTATGTAACCGCAGTAATTGCTTTTATCAGTGCTTCGAATCTAAATTTTGATTTGTCTACTTCGGTTCCACCGAAAGATAACGATTTTAAGGATTGGTATAGATCATTTAGAACAAAAGTTTCTTTCATAACAAATAGAATAAAAATCCAAAGACATAGATCTGGAGACACAAGCAGCATAGCTTATATTGAATTCCAGAAAGATGACCGCGATCAAATATCAAAATTGATTGAAAAGATTAGGAAAATTGTTAGAGCATCAGATATTGATAACAATAAGAAAGATGCGATCTTCAAACGGCTTGAAGCGCTCCAGTACGAGATTGATCGAAGCAAAACTCGCTTGGATACACTGTTGGCGCGGTTTCTTGACGTATCGAACACACTTGGCGAGGCCTCTGAGAGGTTAGAACCGTTGGCGAAGCTGATGGAGCGAATCGTAAAGATCTTTGGTCGCGCTAAAACTGCGCAAGATTTAAAGGAAATTGGCGCCGAAGAGACTCAACCAAAGCTGCCGGCCCCCGATTCATCAGAGACTACCGTTGAAGACGACTAACCGAGAGACAATCCTTCCCCAGTTCAGTTGGGTCAAAGATCTTGACCACAGAATCGCTTCATATTGCGGCTTGTGCGGCCGTTTGTGGTTGGCTAGAAGGCCGCCAGATTTCCCTTTCCCCTGATCGAAGGACGACGATGGCCACGCCACAATATGTCTATGTGATGAACCGGCTCTCCAAGAGCTACGGGCCGAGCAAACAGGTGCTCAAGGACATCACCCTTGCCTTTCTCCCCGATGCCAAGATCGGCGTGGTCGGCGTCAATGGCGCCGGCAAGTCGACGCTCATGAAGATCATGGCCGGTATCGACACCGAGTTCACCGGCGAGTCGTGGGCGGCGGAAGGCATCAATGTCGGCTACCTGCCGCAGGAGCCGGAACTCGACGCGGAAAAGGACGTGACCGGCAACGTCATGGAGGGCGTGGGCGAGAAGAAGGCCATGCTGGAGCGCTACAACGAGCTCGCCATGAACTACTCCGACGAAACCGCGGAGGAGATGGCCGAGCTTCAGGACAAGATCGAAGCCCAGGACCTTTGGGACCTGGATTCAAAGGTGGAAATGGCGATGGACGCGTTGCGCTGTCCGGACGGCGATGCCGACGTGACCAAGCTTTCCGGCGGCGAGCGGCGGCGCGTGGCGCTGTGCCGTCTGCTGCTGGCGCAGCCCGATATCCTCCTGCTCGACGAGCCGACCAACCATCTCGATGCGGAAACCGTTGCCTGGCTCGAAGGTCACCTGCAGGCCTATCCCGGCTGCGTGATCATGGTGACCCACGACCGCTACTTCCTCGACAACATCACCGGCTGGACCCTCGAGATCGACCGCGGGCAGGGTATCCCCTACGAAGGCAACTATTCGTCGTGGCTGCAGCAGAAGTCGAAACGGCTGGCGCAGGAGGAGCGCGAGGAAGACGCCCGCCAGAAGACGCTGGCCCGCGAGCTCGAATGGATCCAGGCCTCGCCGCGCGCGCGGCAGGCGAAGTCGAAGGCGCGCTATCGCGCCTATGACGAACTGCTGGAGCAGGCCGGCAAACAGGAGCGGCGCAAGGCGCAGATCCAGATCCCGCCGGGACCCCGGCTCGGCGATCTGGTGATCGAGGCGGAGGGTCTGAACAAGGGGTTCGACGAGCGGTTGCTGATCGAGGACCTGAACTTCAAACTTCCTCCCGGCGGCATTGTCGGCGTCATCGGCCCGAACGGCGCGGGCAAGACGACCCTGTTCCGGATGATCACCGGAGAGGAACAGCCCGACGGCGGCGATATCCGCATCGGCGACACGGTGAAACTGGGTTACGTGGACCAGAGCCGCGACGCGCTCGACGACTCCAAGACCGTGTGGGAGGAGATTTCCGGCGGCAACGACATCATCGAGCTGGGCCCGCGCGAGGTGCAATCACGCGCCTATGTGAGCTGGTTCAACTTCAAGGGCGGCGACCAGCAGCAGAAGGTCGGCAATCTCTCCGGCGGTGAGCGTAATCGGGTGCATCTGGCGAACATGCTGAAGTCCGGCGCCAACCTGCTTCTGCTCGACGAGCCGACCAACGACCTCGACACCGAGACGCTCTCGGCACTTGAGGCGGCGCTGGAGGATTTCGCCGGCTGCGCCGTGGTCATCAGCCATGACCGCTTCTTCCTCGACCGCATCGCTACCCACATGCTCGCCTTCGAAGGCGACAGCCACGTGGAATGGTTCGAAGGCAATTTCGCGGACTACGAAGAAGACAAGAAACGCCGCCTCGGCGACGATTCGATCATCCCGAAACGCATCAAGTACAAGCGGTTCAGTCGCTAGCGCCTTTTCGAATTGATCGACAAGGCTCTCGGAATCAGCTCCCGAGGGCCCAGATGAGGGCTGAGACCTTGCCGCCATTGTCGCGGATATAGTCCTCGAACAGGTTCTTTTGCTGGCTCACCATCGAAATCGGTGTGATCCAGACGCCGAGGATGGAGACGTCGCGCACCTTGTAGCTGCCCGAACGCGGGACCACGTCCCACCGCAGGCGGTGGATTTCCCCGCTGGTGAGCGTGACCTGGCTGTCGACCTTGTAGCCCCAATTCGTTTTCGTGCTCTGCGTGACGACCTGGAATTTGGCGACCGGGAACTGGCCGGCCTGGTCGATGAAGTAGCGCGCCATGAACCGGGCGACGCCTTCGTAATAAGCTCTGCGCTGGCTGCTCCGCAGGTGCGCGCGATAGGAGCCGAGCGAGAACAGGCCGATGCCGGGAAGGTCGGAATAGCGTTGAATGACGGCCGTCATCATCTCGTGCGAGCGCGAGCGGGCCGCGGCGATCATCTGCATGCCGGCCTGTTTCATGAAGGCGGCGGGCCGGTCCGCGCGGGCGGCGTCGGGAACCGCGGATACAAGCAGGAAGAAGAGCCCGGCGAGCGGTACAAGGTGAAACAGGAGTTTTCGTGTGTCGTGCCGCAATTTTTCACCTGGCAGCGAGTGGAATCGAGCCCAATCTATCCATCGAATTTGCCCAAATCCAGACAAGTTCGATGAAAGTCGCCCAAAATTCCGGCTGGAGCGGGCGGACACGTGCTGTTTCCCGCTCCTCACCGGGAAAGTCGGCGCGGTAGACCGCGCCTCGTATTTACATCGGCTTGCCGCGCTGACATTTTGGAAGGACCGAAAATCGTTCAGTACAGGGAGGAAGATAGCAATGCTCAAATATGCGTTTGTTGTGGCTGTTGCGTTGGGGCTTGGTACCGGCGCTGCGCTTTCCGACGATCGGACCAAAGCTCCCGAAGGCGCCAAGGTGTATTTCATTGAGCCTGCCAACGGCGCCACCGTCTCCAACCCGGTAACGATCAAGTTCGGCCTCTCCGGCATGGGCGTTGCTCCGGCCGGCGTCGAAAAAGAAAAGACCGGCCACCACCATTTGCTGATCGACCAGAAACTTGAGGACTACAACGCCCCCATCCCCGCGGACGACAAGCACAAGCATTTCGGTGGCGGACAGACCGAAGCCACGATCACCCTGAGCCCCGGGCAGCATACCCTGCAGCTCCTGGTCGCGGACCATAACCACATCCCGCATGACAAGCCGATCGAGAGTGAGGTGATCACCGTCACCGTGAAGTAAACGGGACAGATACAGCGTACAACAGTGCCGGCGGTGCCCCGCGAATTCGGGGCCGTCGGCTTTTTTCATGCCCGCAGCTTTCCACATTGCCAGCGGCAGGCTTGACATATAAAGACATATTTATATGTTTCAGTCTAATCTGCGTGCACGAAACGCGGCAAATGCGCGTGCGTGGCAGCGTGTTGGATCAGGGACCATGGCTGACGATCAACAGGATTTGGAATTCACGCCGGATTTGCGGGCTGCGGCGTCCGGAAAAATGACCGCCGGCGCGCTGTTGTCGGCGTTGAAGGCGGCCGGAGAGGCGACCCGGCTGCGCCTGCTGGCGCTGCTCGCGTCGGGCGAACTCAATGTGAAGGATCTCACGCGGATCATGGGGCAAAGCCAGCCGCGTATCTCCCGGCATCTCAAGCTCCTGACCGATGCCGGTTTGATCGAGCGTTTCCGCGAGGGAAGCTGGGTCTATTTCCGGCTGGCCGCGCGTGGCGCGCAGGCTTCCATGGCCAGAGCCATCGTGGAGTCGCTGGATTCTTCAGCGCCGGAGCTCGAGCGCGACCGCGCGCGTGCGGATGCCGTCCTGCGGGAACGGGCCGAGGCGGCCCAGGCCTATTTCAAGGACAATGCCGCGGAGTGGGATGCCATCCGCAGCCTGCATCTGGCCGAGGATCAGGTCGAGGCGGCGATCCTCGATGCGCTTGGCACGGGACCGTTCGAATGTCTCGTCGATCTCGGAACGGGTACGGGCCGCATGCTCGAACTGTTCGCGCCGCGCGCCAGACGGGCCATAGGCGTCGATCTCAACCGCGACATGCTCGCCTATGCCCGTGCAAAGCTCGAGGCGGCACAGCTCGGACATTGCCAGGTCCGGTATGGCGACCTGTTCGGCGTTGCATTTGCCGATGGCGAGGCGGATGCGGTCATTCTCCATCAGGTTCTGCACTATCTGGACGATCCGGCGGCGGCGCTCCAGGAGGCGGCGCGGATCCTGATGCCTGGCGGTCGTTTGCTGATTGTGGACTTAGCGCCGCACGCGCTGGAGTTCCTGCGCGAAGAGCACGCGCATCGCCGCCTCGGTCTGGAGTCTGCGCATGTTGAGGATTGGGTTACCGGTGCCGGGTTAAAACTGAAGACGCAACGCGATCTGCGGCCCGCACGGGACGAAGGGGCGCAAAAGCTGACCGTTTCGTTCTGGGTCGCCGACAAGCCGGGCGGGGCGCCCAAGCACGATGCGGAACCGGCCGCGATGGAGTTGGAAGGGGCGTCATGATGCTGGACACGACCAAAAGCAGGCCGGAACCGACGGAACGGGACATCAAGGTGTCGTTCGAGTTCTTTCCGCCCAAGACGGAAAAGATGGAGGGAGTCCTCTGGGATTCGATCCACCGTCTGCATCCGCTCGATCCGCATTTCGTGTCGGTGACCTACGGCGCGGGCGGATCGACCCGCGAGCGCACGCACGCGACCATTGCCCGCATTCTGCAGGAAACGAGCCTTACGCCCGCGGCACACCTCACCTGCGTGGCCGCGAGCCGCGAGGACGTCGACGAAGTGATCAGGTCCTACTGGGATCTCGGTGTGCGCCACATCGTGGCGCTGCGCGGCGACCCTCCCGAGGGCTACGCGAAATACGCGCCACACGCGCGCGGTTACGCCAACGCGGCGGAACTCGTCGCCGGCATACGGCAGGTCGGGGATTTCGAGGTTTCCGTTTCCGCCTATCCGGAAAAACACCCTGACAGCAAGGATTTCGACGCGGATATCGATATGCTTCAGGCGAAGGTCGACGCCGGCGCCGAACGTGCCATCACCCAGTTCTTCTTCGACAACGATCTCTATTTCCGCTATCTCGACCGCGTGCGGGCGCGCGGGATCGACATTCCTATCACGCCCGGATTGATCCCGATCCACAATTACAAGCAGATCGCCAAGTTCGCGGCCTCCTGCGGTACGCATATGCCGAGCCGAATAGCACGTCAGTATGAGGGCCTTGATGACGACCCGGAAACGCGCAAGCTCGTAGCCGCGACCGTCGCGGCCGAACAGGTGCAGGACCTGGCCGCGCAGGGCGTCACGGAGTTTCATTTCTACACGTTGAACCGCGCCGACCTGGTATTCGCCATCTGTCATCTGCTCGGACTCAGGCCCAGGGCTGACGCCGAGAACAAGACTCACGCCAAGAAGGAGTTGCAAACATGAACCGGGATGAACGCATCACGGCTCTGAAAGAGGAAGCGGAAAAACGCATTCTGGTCATGGACGGGGCGTTCGGCACCATGATCCAGAGCTACAAGCTCGATGAGGCGGAGTATCGCGGTGAGCGGTTCACGGACTGGGAAAAGGACCTGAAAGGCAACAATGACCTTCTCGTCCTGACGCAGCCACATGTGGTCCGCGAGATTCACGACGCCTTTCTCGAGGCAGGCGCCGACATCGTCGAGACGAACACGTTCAACGCAACGTCGATTTCCCAATCCGACTACGGGCTGGAGTCGATCGCCTATGAGTTGAACGTTGCCGCGACGCGCCTGGCCCGCGAAGCGGCAGACGCCTGGTATGAGAAGACGCCCGACAAGCCGCGCTTCGTCGCCGGCGCGATCGGTCCGACCAACCGGACGGCTTCGATTTCGCCTGATGTGAACGATCCGGGGTTCCGGAACGTCACCTTCGATGAGCTGGTGGAATCGTATGGCGAGCAAACGCGTGGCCTGATCGACGGCGGGTGCGATACCCTGCTGATCGAGACAATCTTCGATACGCTGAACGCCAAGGCCGCCGGTTTTGCGGTCAAAAAGGTGTTCGCCGAACTCGGGGTTGAACTGCCAATCATGCTCTCGGGCACGATCACCGATCTTTCCGGGCGCAACCTGTCGGGTCAGACGCCGGAAGCGTTCTGGTACTCGGTCCGGCACCTGAAGCCGTTCTCCATCGGCATGAACTGTTCCTTCGGTGCGGAACAGTTGCGGCCGGCAGTGGCCGATCTGGCGGACGAGGCGGAGGCGCTCGTTTCCGCCTATCCGAACGCCGGCCTGCCGAACGAACTCGGAGAGTATGACGAGACGCCCGAGCAGTTTGCGCCGCAGCTCCAGGAGTGGGCGCGCGACGGGCTGGTCAACATCGTCGGCGGATGCTGCGGCACGACGCCGGAGCATATTCGCCTGCTGGCACAGGCCGTCGCCAAGTATCCCCCGCGCAAGGTTCCGGAACTAAGCCACGAAATGCGGCTTTCCGGCCTCGAGCCCTTCGTGCACACGTAGCCTTCGGTCGCGTGAATCATCAGGAAAGTATGGAGTTATGACCGGAACCGCAGGCTCGACATTCATCAATATCGGCGAACGCACGAACGTCACCGGATCGGCAAAATTCCGAAAGCTGATCGAGGCCGGTGACTATTCGGCGGGTCTCGACGTCGCCCGCGAGCAGGTCGAGAACGGCGCACAGATCATCGATGTGAACATGGACGAGGGGCTGCTCGACTCCGAGCAGGCGATGGCCACGTTCCTGAACCTGATCGCATCGGAGCCGGACATCTCGCGCGTGCCCGTGATGATCGACTCGTCCAAATGGTCGGTAATCGAGGCCGGGTTGAAATGCGTCCAGGGCAAGGGCATCGTTAATTCCATCAGCCTGAAGGAAGGCGAGGAACCGTTCCTTGAGCAGGCGGAAATGGTCCTTGCCTACGGCGCCGCCGTTGTCGTCATGGCGTTCGACGAGACGGGTCAGGCGGAGACCGCCGAGCGCAAGTTCGCCATCTGCGAACGCGCCTACAAGCTGCTGACCGAGAAAGTCGGCTTCCCGCCGGAAGACATCATCTTTGATCCGAACATCTTCGCCGTTGCGACCGGCATCGAGGAGCACAACGAATACGCGCTCGCCTTCATCGATGCGACGCGTCAGATCCGGGAGAAACTGCCATACGCACACGTGTCCGGCGGTGTCTCCAACCTGTCCTTTGCGTTCCGCGGCAACAATCTCGTGCGCGAAGCGATGCACTCGGTGTTTCTCTATCACGCAATCCAGGCGGGCATGGACATGGGCATCGTCAATGCCGGCCAGCTCGCGATCTACGAGGACATCAAGCCCGAGCTCCGCGAACTGGTCGAGGACGTGGTTCTCAACCGCCGTCCGGATGCGACCGACCGGCTACTCGATGCGGCGAGCCGCTACAAGGGGCAGGGCGGGCAGAAACGCGAGGAGGACCTGACCTGGCGCGAAGCGTCCGTGGGCGAACGGTTGACCCATGCGCTCGTCAACGGCATCGAGACCTACATCGTCGACGACACCGAAGAGGCGCGGCAGGGCGTCGAGCGGCCCCTGCATGTGATCGAAGGACCGCTGATGGACGGCATGAACGTGGTCGGCGACCTGTTCGGTTCGGGCAAGATGTTCCTGCCTCAGGTGGTGAAGTCGGCGCGGGTGATGAAGAAGGCCGTCGCCTACCTGATGCCGTATATGGAGCAGGAGAAGAAAGACCTCGGTATCGAGCACGCACCCGCCGCGGGCAAAATCCTGCTCGCAACGGTCAAGGGCGACGTGCACGACATCGGCAAGAACATCGTCGGCGTCGTGCTCCAGTGCAACAATTACGAGGTCATCGACCTCGGCGTCATGGTGCCGAGCCAGACCATTCTGGAGACGGCGCGCGAGCGGAGCGTCGACATCATTGGTCTGTCCGGTTTGATCACCCCGAGCCTCGACGAGATGTGTCACGTGGCCGCCGAGATGGAGCGCGAGGGCTTCGATATACCGCTTCTCATCGGCGGGGCGACGACGAGCCAGGTCCACACCGCGGTCAAGATCGATCCCAACTACAACCGGGGCCAGGCCATCTATGTGCCCGATGCGAGCCGCGCCGTCGGCGTCGCGTCAAACCTGTTGTCGGAGGACGAGTGCGAACCCTACGTTTCGCGCGTGCGTCAGGACTATGCGCGCGTCGCGGAAGGGCATGCGCGGGGACAGAAGGCCAAGCAACGGGCCTCACTTCGGGATGCGCGGCGGAACAAGGTCGCCATCGACTGGACCACATATGTCCCGCCGAAACCGACTTTCACGGGCACGCGTCTCTTCGCCGATGTGGATTACAACGAGCTGCGCCCCTTCATTGACTGGACGCCGTTTTTCTCGACATGGGAGATGAAAGGACAATATCCGCGCATCCTCCTGGACGACAGATACGGTGAGGCCGCGCGTTCGCTGTTCGAGGACGCCCAGGTCATGCTCGATCAGATCATCGATGAAAAATGGCTCACGGCGAACGGTGTCGTCGGCTTCTGGCCCGCGAACGCGATCGGCGATGACGATGTCGAGCTCTATACGGATGAGGACCGCAAAACCCGGCTGACGTTGCTGCATTCCCTGCGCCAGCAGATGGCGCGGGACAGGGGCCGCGCGAACACCGCGCTGGCGGACTTCATCGCGCCGAAAGAGACCGGCCTTGCCGACTACATCGGCGGCTTTGCCGTCACCACCGGGCTTGGCGAGGAACCGCACCTGAAGCGCTTCGAGGACGAGCATGACGACTATTCCAAGATCATGCTGAAAGCGCTCGCCGACAGGTTGGCGGAGGCGTTCGCGGAGATGATGCACCAGAAAGTGCGCAAGGAATTGTGGGCCTATGCGCCGGAGGAAGCCCTGACCAACGAGGAGCTGATTGCTGAAAAGTATCAGGGTATCCGTCCCGCCCCCGGCTATCCGGCGCAGCCCGATCATACGGAGAAGCGGACCCTGTTCGACCTGCTGGACGCGGAAAGCCAAGCCGGTATAAAGCTCACCGAGAGCTACGCAATGTGGCCGGGCGCTGCCGTGTCCGGACTCTATTTCTCCCATCCCGACAGCCACTATTTCGGCGTCGGCAAGATCGAACGCGATCAGGTCGAGGACTACGCCCGTCGCAAGGGCTGGACAGTGGATGAGGCGGAACGCTGGCTCGCGCCGATCCTGAATTATGATCCAAAGGCGTTTGCGCCCGCGGCGGCGTAGAGAGTGCAACCTATAGGATAGTTTCGGCTCGAAAACGCGACTTTTGCTTGTATTTTATTAGACCCCATTAAACGTGATCCCGGAATTCTCACACCAAGTAATACGTTCATTACGTCTTGGAAGTAGTGAAATTCGAGTAATTCGCGGATTCAATTGAATGGGGCCAACATGTCTTCACGCGTCGCGAGCAGTTTTCTGAAACCAGCCGTCGTCACAATTCTCTTTTCCGCAATTGTTGCGAATGCGTCATTTGCCCAAGACCGTACGAAATTCACCGGAGACGATTGGCTTGTCCTGCAGGCCGCTCGCAGCGTCAAGGCGGGGAACACAATTGACGATGCCAAAGACCATTTGCTGCGCCTGTATGCCGGATCCGATTTGAATGGCGGCGGCGTTTCAAAATCCGACTACACACTGCACGTTCAGATCATTGAGGCCAGTTCTCGTGCGCAGAGAATGACGAGATGGTTGATGCGTGATCTTGACGGTGACGGCGTGGTCACTTCCGAAGAGCTGAACCGCTTTTTCGGAAGGGATGCGCGCAAGGCGATCCGTCACGGCGGCATCATTCTTCTTCCGACCCCCGATCAAGTGTCCGAGACGAAGAAGAAACTCGTTGAAAAGGCCCTCAGATCGGATCTGGACGGAAACGGCAATGTCGAGTTTTCGGAGATTCTTGGGGTAATTCGCGCCGAGATGTCGGCACTACCCAGATCGACTGTCCCAAGCGGACGGGTTCCGATGACGCTTGACGCCGATGGCAACGGAGTCGTCGAGATCGGCGAGTTCAAGACTGCTGCGGACCGGGTTCTTCGGTCCATTGACAGCAACGGTGACGGCAAATTCTCCAAGGAAGAGATTGCGGCCCTCGCGCGGCTTGCCTCCGGGCTCAAGAACGCGCAGCGTGCCGCACGAAAGGAGCAGCACCTTGCGGAGAAATACCGCAAAAGGGCCGAAACCTGTGCGTTTCCGGAGGCAAACGCGGAGGACAAGGTCGTCTTGCTTAGTGCGCGTGGAGGCAAGGCCTTGTCCAGCGTCGGATTGGGCGGTGACGATCACTCCGTAAGCGTCGCCAATATCTGGATCGAGAAAGGCGCTGAGCCCTTGTATCTGGTTTTGAACAGCATCGGCTCCATGATCTGGCAGGTCTCGGGTTCGACTGACCGGCTGCGCAAAGTTGTCGTGAACCAAACGCGCATGCGCAGCAAGAGCGCCCCGCACAGCGGCGTGGTCGGTGTTCCACGATCCAAGGTGCATATCGCCCCGGTCCGGAATTGCATCGACTTTGTTTCAAGGCCTGCACGACCCGGTAGACCGAGGATGCCCGTTGTCCTGAAGCCGTTCGCAGGTCGGGACGCGGACTACTCGCATGCTCTGAAAAGACTGGCCGCCATCAGCATACCGACAGGGATCGTCGACCAGACCACGGCCTACGCAAACACGCTACCGGAGCCAAAGAACACCGAAGCGAAAGCGATGTGGGTCGAGATGCTGAGGACGCATCCCGGTGGTGTTGTTCGCATCGATGCGAAGGACGTCGTCTCTCGCGTGCCGGCTGCGAGCTACAAGGTTCTCCCGAGGTTGGCAGGACTTGCGCAATTGCTCGATGAAGGTGCGTTGCGTGTGCTTGAGACCGATCGCGTCGTTTCGTTGGGCGGCCTCCAGGTCGTCAATCCAAACCGAAACACGACGATCAAACTTCGCGACGGAATTGAGCCGACATACCGCGAGGTACCAAGCAAGTTTCAGATTTTGCGCAAGATGCACTTCCCGGCGGGACTTGCTCAATATAAAAGCATTCCGTTCGTGCTGGCGCCCGGAGTTCCGGAGCCCGAGGGCAATCCGGGCCGTTCGTGCGTGATGAAGGAGGCGACGGGCGAGTTGATTTTGGGTAACGCGCGGGATTGCCGTTAAGGCGCTTCGGTCCAGGGTCGGCGGTTTGGGAGATGAATGGGCTCAGTGATCGACCTTGAGGCGGCGCGCGCCGACACGCCGGGCACCGGGAACCGCGTCCACCTGAACAATGCGGGCGCGGGACTCATGCCGAAAAGCGTGCTCGAAGCCGTGAAGGAGCACCTGGACCTCGAGGCGCAAATCGGCGGCTATGAGGCCAAGGCCCGGGAAGAGGCGCGCATTCTTGCCGCCTACGACTCGGTCGCGCGCTTGATCGGCGCCGATGTCTCGGAAATCGCCTTTGCCGAGAACGCGACCGTTGCCTGGCAGTGGGCGTTCTTCGCGCAGGACTTCTCCGAAGGCGATCGCATTCTCACGGCGCAGGCCGAGTATGCCGCGAATTACATCGCCTACCTGCAAATGGCGAAGCGGACCGGCGTTGTCATAGACGTCATCCCGAGCGACGGGTCGGGCGCAACCGATCCGCAGGCGCTGGAGGCGATGATCGATGACCGGGTGAAGCTGATCGCGATCACCTGGATCCCCACAAATGGCGGCCTCGTCAATCCGGCGGCGGAGATTGGCGCCATCGCGCGGTCTCACGGCATTCCGTACCTGCTGGATGCCTGTCAGGCGGTCGGCCAGATGCCGGTCGATGTCGAGACGCTCGGCTGCGACTACCTGTCGGCGACGGCGCGGAAGTTCCTGCGCGGTCCGCGTGGCAGCGGATTTCTCTACGTCAGAAAGGACAGGCTCGAGGGTCTTGAGCCGTACATGCTGGATCTGTTCGGCGCCACCTGGACGGCACCCGGTAAATACGAGATGCGGCCCGACGCGCGCCGTTTCGAGAACTGGGAAAGCGCCTTCGCACTGCATCTGGGACTTGGAGCGGCAGCGGACTACGCGATGGAGGTCGGCCTCGATGCGATCCAAACCCGCGCCTTTGGTCTCGCGGACCAGTTGCGGGCGGACCTGGCCAGGATTGACGGCGTCACCCTTCGCGACATCGGCGCCGAGCAATGCGCGATCGTCACGTTCTCTCACGATCGGGTGGAGGCGGCCGATATCGCCGCGGCGCTGCGTGAACGGAACATCAATGTCAGTGCGTCGCGTCCGGCAAGCACGTTGCTCGATGCGATGGCGCGATCGTTGCCGAACACCGTCCGCGTGTCGCCGCACTATTACAATTCGGAAGACGAGATCGCGACCTTTCTTCACGAGGTCCGCGGACTGCTGTCATAAAAGCGAGCCGTAAGCGCCAGAATAAGAAAGGCCGCCCGTGTGGGCGGCCTTTCGGTTTTTTGTTCGGATTTCGGTTTTGCCCGTTCCTGACTTAGGCCACAAATCAATTGATGGAGGCACAAGCCTTGGGGGGCTTAAAGCATGCCGAGAATGATCGCGGTCAGAAATCCGATCGCCACGATAGTGGCGAATGTTGTCAGTCTAGCTGTCACTCCCATCGGAAGCCTCCTTTCCGGTGGTCGCGCCTCAGCGCATTAGACAAAAGTGTAAGGAGACTCCGGATTACATTGCAATACGGATTCGTTGACGCGCTGCACCATATTGGTGCGATGCAACAATTGTGCATAATGAGCGCCGGCACAGCGTCGATGCAGACGCGGCTTCAACGGGTACGCAGCCTTCGCATACAGAAATTCCGCTTGCCAAACAGGGCATTGGTCTGCACTTGTGTGTTTGGACGGCGCGCGGACTGAACAACAGGAAGTATCACAAAGGGTGGGCTCATGGCGGGTTTCAAGGCGCTTCTGGCGACAAAAACGGACGAGGGGCAGTCGGTCGATTGGGTTGAAATGACCGAGGACGACCTGATGGAGGGTGATGTCACCATCCGGGTGACGCATTCCACCCTGAACTATAAAGACGGGCTCGCGATTACGGGAAAAGCGCCGATCATTCGCAAATGGCCGATGATCCCTGGCGTCGATCTGGCCGGGACCGTTGAGTCTTCCAAGAGCTCGGATTTCAAGAAGGGTGACAACGTCACCGTCAACGGATGGGGTTTGAGCGAGACCCATTACGGCGGTTACGCGGAGCTGGCGCGGGTCAGCGCCGACTGGGTCGTGCCGATCCCGAAACAGTTCAATTGCTCCGACGCCATGGCCATCGGCACGGCCGGGTATACGGCAATGCTCTGCGTCCTGGCGCTCGAGGATCACGGCATCAAGCCCGACAGCGGACAGGTGCTGGTCACCGGCGCGTCCGGCGGCGTCGGCAGCGTTGCCATCGCCGTCCTTTCCAAGCTCGGCTACGACGTCGTCGCATCGACCGGGCGGACCGAGGAGGAGGATTATCTGAAATATCTCGGTGCGTCGGAGATCGTGGATCGCGCGGAGTTGGGCGGCAAGCCGTCGATGCTCGGCAAGGAACGCTGGGCCGGCGCCATCGACTCGGTGGGCAGCACCACACTGGCGAATGTTCTGAGCCAGACGAAATACTACGGCTGTGTCGCCGCCTGCGGGCTGGCGCAAGGACCGGATCTTCCCACAAGCGTGATGCCGTTCATCCTGCGCGGGATCACGCTTCAAGGGGTCGAATCGATCATGGCGCCGAAGGCGCGCCGCGTGCAGGCCTGGGAGCGGTTGGCCAAGGATCTGGAGGTCGGCAAGCTCAGGGCTATGGCCGTGGCTCATCCGCTGGAGGATGTCCTCGAGCTCGCGCCGCAGATCGTCGAGGGCAAGGTCCGCGGCCGCGTGGTCTTCAATGTGAGTTGACGGACCAGCCGGCTCGAAAACACATAGCGGCGTCAGGCAGGACCAGACCGTCACGACCAGCATCAGATACTGCGAGTGGCATTTCAGCCAACTTCCGCCGACCGCGGCGACGCGCGGTCACGGAAATGTTTGTGCCGCGCGCGCAAACGTGTGTTGAACGTGAGGCCGTGCAAACCCAGCTTCAAGCCAACGCGGGGCTTAATTTCGAGGGAAAGAGGAGATACTTAAGCTGATGAAATCACTTGCATACCCCAAAAACCTCTCGCTCGTCGCAAGCACGTTGCTCACGGCGGCCGTACTGTCCGCCGCCGGCATGACTCCCCGGGCCGAAGCCGCGATCCAGTGCCGGGGAACCGCACAGGTCATCCCGGGCGGCGGTCTGCACGTCACCCCGTATTGTGAGGACTACAACCTTGCGAAGGTCGCGCAAAGCGCGGGTTCGAAGGTCACGTTCCGGCAGATACGGACAAATCCGAACATCAAGCAGGACATCTGCTTCCTGTTGGCCGGCGATATCCGCGTCGGCTCCGCGTGCGCCGGCCTTGAAGGCATCGAAGGCGATAATCGCGGCAGATAGAGCGACAACGCGCCACGGGTTGAGGCGCAATTCAACCCACCGGTTTCAGGCCCGCCAGCTAGTCATATGCTGCGCGGGCCTGTATATATTTGCGCAGGGTTGGCTATGGGAAAACCTCCAAGTGATTCATGAATGACGCCTCGAACATTCTCGGCGACAGCCCGTACTCGATCGTCATCCGCAACCCTGAGTTGCTGACGGCGTTTCTGCTGCTCGTTTTCTGCGAGATATTCTGGCGCAAGTTCGTGCGCGAGGAGGACTACGGTGCGGCGGAAGCCGCCGCCTCGGTGGGCATCGCTATCGGACGGGCAATCGCCAAACCGGTTATGATCTTTGTGCTCGCCGGCCTGTATGTCGTTGTCTACGACATGCGAATCTACACGTTCGACATGACCAAGTGGTGGTCGTGGGTTCTGGTATTTGTCGGCGCCGATTTCATCTACTACTGGATGCACCGGTTCAAGCACGAGATACGCTGGATGTGGGCGGATCACGCTGTGCATCACTCCGGCAACCGCATGAACGTCTTCATGAACTTCCGACTCGGCTGGACGGGACTCCTCGTCGGTACCTGGCTGATGCACCTGCCTCTGGTCCTGATCGGCTTCCCGCCTTCGGCTGTGATCACGACATACGCCCTGAGCCTTGTCTGGCAGGCGTGGATTCACACCGACATGATCGGCAAATTGTGGCGGCCCCTCGAGTTCATTCTCAACACGCCGTCCCACCACCGGGTACACCACTCGCGCAATCCGATCTATCTCGACAAGAATTACGCGGGCATCCTGATCATCTGGGACCGCATGTTCGGCACGTTCCAGGAGGAACTTGAAGACGAGCCCTGCGACTACGGGCTGGTGCAACGGCTGACGTCGGTCAATCCTTTCAAGATCGCCTTCAATGAATGGGGCAATCTCATTCGTGATGTGCGCAACGCGAAGACCTGGAAAGAGCGCTTCATCGCGGCGTTCGGCTATCCCGGTGACAAGAAAGCGGTCATCGAGGCGCAGGCCCGGATCATGGCGGAGCGCGCAAAGGCGCAGGCAAAAACAAGTGCTCCCGACCGGGAACAGGTCGTGCGCCCGCAAGCCGCCGCCGAATAGCAAGGCTCCGCGGCCCACCCATCATTCGAGCAGTTCCTCGGCCGACACTTAGTGTGGCGCACCGGCGGCCCGGCGCTCACGGTTCGTTTAGACCTTTTCGGTAACCATACCGCATCGACGAGAGCCTTCTCGACCAGATCCCAATCGGGGTGCGAGTATGCGTTGCATTGTTTTGAAAGTGTCGCTGGCAGGACTTGGGTTGCTGCTGCCGCTTCTCGCCGCGGTTCCGGATGCCGGAGCCATCAGCGTTCCCACGATGTACACCAACGGGAAGATCTGCCGAACGGAGTTCAAGAAACCGCATATTCATGCCGCCAACGGCGCCAATGCCGATGTCATCGAGGCGCAAGTCAAGGCCATTCGCGACTGGATGCGATTCACAAAGTTTGAGTATGGCCGGCGTTGGGGGAGCTGGGCTCTCGCCATGGGCCACAAGATGACCTGTGACTTTGACGGGGATGCGCATGTCTGGCGCTGCCGGGCGGAAGCCCAACCCTGCAAGCGCTGAGCGATCCGGCGCGGGCCGACGGCCCCTTCACGGCTTGTGATAGTAGGAGTAGTGCAGCCCGCTCTCGAAGGGCAGCGTGACCGAGTGAAACGGGCCGCCGTCGCGCCGCATGTGCTCGACGAAGGCGTCTATCCCGGCGTGGGAGGTGTGGATGTTATCGGCCAGCACCAGCGCACCATGGCGCAGGTTCTTCTCCAGCAATTGCGTGACCGGCACATAGAGGTCCTTCCACCCGTCGAGAAACAGCAGGTCGATGGTTGAATCCATCTCTGCAAGCGTTTCCATCGCATCGCCGACACGGATGTCGACGACGTCCGCCAACCCGGCCTCCTCGAGATTGGCCCGCGCACGCTCGGCCTTGGAAGGCTCCAGCTCCGAGCCGATGACGCGTCCGCCGGTCTCGCGGGCGGCGGCGGCGAGGTAGATCGTGGAAATGCCGAACGAGGTGCCGAACTCGACGATGCATCTGGCGTCGATGCCGCGCGCGCACAGGTTCAGGAACCGGCCCATGTCGGGCTCGATGGCGAGATAGACGTTGGCGGGATACATGTCGTAGGTGAAAGTTCCGTCAGCCTTGGCCGCATCGATCTTGTCGCGGAGCGGCGAGAGGCGCTCGCCGTCGCTCTCGGCGCGGGCATGTTCACGCTCAAGGACGCTCTGAACCTTCGGATCGTCAAGCGCGCTCATCCGCGTGCCCTCTTAGCGGCGGCGAAGTAGTCTGAAGCCGCGGCGTTTAGCAGGCGCGGCACGTGAGCGTAGATGTAGCGCACACCCTTGGAAAGAATGTCGGGCAGGTTGTCCGTGGTGCCCGGCATTCCGGGGGTCTGCCCCGCCGCGGTGATCTTCGCCAGGGTCTCGTCGATCGCCTGCGCGACCTCCGGCGCCTTGGCATTGCCGGGGTGCCCCATGGCCTGGGACAAGTCCGACGGGCCAATGAAGAACACGTCTATACCGTCGACCCTGAGAATGTCGTCCGCGTTCGCGATCGCCTCGGGGTCCTCAAGCTGGACGCACACAAGCGTCTCCCGGTTTGCTGCCTCGACATAGTCGTCGCCGGAGGTGCCCAGGCCGTAACCCTGGGCGCGAATGCCGGCGGCCATGGACCGGTTACCGGCGGGGTGATACTTGACCGCGGCAACGGCGCTGCGTGCGTCTTCGCCCGTATTGACGTGCGGGACCTGGACCCCCATCGCGCCGATATCCATCACGGCCATGATCTCGCGCGGGCTCTTGGTGGGTGGTCGCACGATCGGTGTGATGCCGGCGGCCTCAGCGGCCATGACCATCAGCTCCACGCTTTCCAGCGAGATTGTGCCGTGCTCGCAGTCGATGAGCACCCAGTCGAAGCCAAGCCCGCCCGCCATCTCGACCATTTGCGGCGAGGGGATCATGACCGAGAGGCCGAATGCCGGCTCGTCGCCCGCGAACTTCGCTTTCATCCTGTTGGGTCGCATGCCGGGGTTTCCCCACTTTGGAGTGTTGGTCGCCGGACTTGCCTCAGAGCGAGGCATCCTCGCGGCGCATGACCGTTGGTTTCGCGTTCGGCAGCTTATACGCCAGCAAGGCCTGCTTGCGCATCATGTTCACCTTGGCCACAACGGAAAGATGGCCCGGCCGCCCGTTATAGTGGCGGTACAGGACGTGAACATTGGTCATCATGCGTTCAGGCGAGTCCCAGTTCGCGAAGACCAGTTTGCCGAACTCGGGACTCTGCAGAATGCGCTGCGCAGCCTCCTGCTCCGGCACACCCTTGTCGAACAAGGCTCGCGCCGCACCATGCGTATACTCCCAGTAGGACTTGACCGTTCGGACGCCGGATTTGTCGGTGACCGGTCCATGCCCCGGCACGATGATCTCGGCATCGAGATCGAGAATGAGGTCGAGGGCCTTGAGCCAGTTCTCGACCGGGCCTGCCCACATGACAGGTGTGGAACCGATGAACAGGATATCGCCGGTGAACAGGGTCGCCGCGTCGGGAACATGGACCATGAGGTCGCCTGTCGTGTGCGCGGGTCCAACCTCGATGAGCTGTACACGCCTGCCGCCGATCTCCCGCCATGCACTCCCCGAGAACGTCGACGTCGCCGGCGTGTGAATGACCTCGTCGAAGGCGTAGGGCAGGCACATGGTGTTGAACCAGTGCCCCACCTTGCGCGTGGGGCCGAGCGGGATTGCCTGAAGGGCGCCGCCGAGCCGGGCAAAGGCCAGCATCGATGACGGTTTGTGAAGGTCCATCTCCGCACGTGCCGCTTCGGACGTGATGGATTCGACCTGCGCATCGACGAGCTGGTTTCCCCAGAAATGATCGCCGTCGGCATGTGTATTGACCAGTGTCGTCAGCGGTGCCTTGCGAAAGAACGGGGCCATCGCGTCCAGCATCGTCTGCGTGTACCGCAGGTCCCAAAGCGTGTCGATCAACAGGGATTCACCGTCGCCGGTGACCAGACCGGCATTGGATTCGCCCCATGATCCGTTGGGCACGATCCAGGCATAAAGATCGTTGCCGAGATCCCACAGCCCTTCCTCATACAGGGGCGTTTCGCGAAAGCGGGTCCGCTTGGCGCCGGTCGGGGCAATGCATCTGACCTTGTGTGCGGTCATATTCACCGTTTGGCGGGCGCCGGTGGGGGAATAGCCTTGACCGGCGGCGCGACGCGATTGCGCAGGATGCCGATCTTCTCGACCTCAAGCTCGACCACGTCGCCCGCATTGAGCGTTCGCCCGAGTTCGAGGCCCGATCCTTTGCCGAGCTTGCCCGAACACGTGCCTGATCCGATAAACTCCCCCGGATATAGGGTCTCAGATTGAGAAATGTAGGAGATGAGCTTCTCAAAGGTCCAATGCATGTCGCTCGTCGACCCGCGCGACCATTCCTCGCCGTTCACCCGGGCCGTCATGGTCAGATTGTAGGGTTCGGGAATATCGTCCGGCGTCACGAGCCACGGTCCGATGGCGTTGCCCGTGTCGAAGTCCTTGCCCTTGGCCGGCCCGAGACGGCCCTTCATCTCCTTCATCTGGATATCGCGCGCCGAGAAGTCGTTGAAAATCGTGTATCCGGCAATGTGATCGCGTGCCGCCGACAGGGGGATGTCGCGTCCCGCCTTGCCGATGATGATGCCCCATTCCAGCTCATAGTCGAACGCACCCGTATAGGCCGGCATGCGCACAACCGCGCCGTGGCCGACGACCGAAAACCGGTTGCTCTTGTAGAAGATCGGACGCTCATACCAGGCCTTGTTGAACTGGTAGGCAAGGGATCGCCGGCGCCCGAACCACTTTTCGATGGTCTCATCGATCTTGGCGTAGGGACCCAGTCCGACCACGCGGATCGAGTTGATGATATGCTGCTCGAACGACATGGCGTCGCGCACGGACTCAGGTATCGGAAGGGGACTGAGAAAGGTCGTGCCGGAAATCGGCATGACCGCGCTCGCCGGCTTTTGCTCCGCCACGAAATCCTGAACGACGAAAGCCTTGTATTGTGCCTCCGCGCCGGCCTGGAGGAACGACAGCATGCTGTTGAAATAGGGCACCGGCGCGCCTTCCAGCGCGGTGACACCGGCCTGCAGCAAGGCTATGGCCCTGTCATTCTCAATCAGCGCGCCGATGTGCGGTCGGCTGTCGGGTCCAATGACCGTGGCGAGCTTCAAAGCAAGTGCCTCTTGCTGCTGGTGCTTTTGCAACCTTGGGTGAAAGTGCGGCGGTGAAACACTTCGGTCAATACCCGCGATCGCGATGTGGCTAACATGACCTTAAGCGGCTATAGGGCCGAACGCGGCACCTACGCAAGGCACAAGTTTTTGTTTCGGAGAACAAGTGCGTCTGGCGTACGCTCTGTCACATGATACGCCGACGCCTCGTTCATCTGTTGATGGTTGTTTTTGCTCTGATTGTCAGCGCGCGTGCCGCGTCTGCGGCGGACGTCGAGGTCGATCTCGAACTGGTCCTCGCCGTGGACGTTTCTCTGTCCATGGACAGTTTCGAGCAGCGGTTGCAGCTTCAGGGTTACGTGGACGCATTTCGCGATCCCGAGGTCTTGCACGCGATCGAGACCGGATTGCACAAGAAGATCGCCGTCATCTTTGTCGAGTGGGGCGGCATGGAGTTCCAGAACGTCAAGGTACCATGGACCCTTGTCGACGGTAGGGAAACTGCAGACCGGTTTGCCGAGCTCCTGGGCAGGCGCAGGCTGACCGCGCTGCCGCTCACGTCGATTTCGACGGCCATGCTGTTTTCCGCCGCACTGTTCGAGGACAACGGGTTCAAAGGGACCCGCCGCGTCATCGATGTCTCCGGCGATGGTCCGAACAATCAGGGCATCATCGTCACCAGAGCGCGAGACGAGGTCGTCAAGCGTGGCATCACGATCAACGGATTGCCCGTCATGCTGCGCGTCGGGCAGGCGCCCGGGTTTTTCGACCTCGAGAAACTCGACGTCTATTATGAGGATTGCGTCATCGGCGGGCCCGGCGCCTTCATCGTTCCGGTGCGTGAGGAAAAGAACTTCGCGCGTGCCATCCGCCGCAAGCTGATCCGTGAGATATCGGGTGCGCCGGCCACGCTGATGCGGGCGCAGGCGGCGCCATGGATGGCGCCGCCGCGTATCGATTGCCAGATCGGCGAAAAGCTCTGGAACGAATGGCTCGGTTACCAGGACTAGCCTGCGCTCAGCTAGCCCGGATTTCGCGCGCTGACGACCCAGGAACTTGAATCCATGATGATGCCGCCCGGCGTTTCATGCTTCCTGAGCTCTTCCTTCAGCGCGGCCACGATCTCGTCATGGCGCGCCACAGCGAGATCTCCCGCCTCGCGGTAGACCTCTCCGGCGGGTCCGAGGGCGAGCTGGAATTCCACGGCGTCATCGAGCGTGTTTCCGACCATCAGGGGGACGTCGACACGCTCGAATTCGATGGCTTCGTAGCCGGCGATTCTGAGCTGTGATGTCACCATGTCGGAATCGGACATGGAAAACGGTCCCGGACCGCAGGTGCGCGCGTCCTCTCCCGGCAGTGGCAGGAGTCCCATGACAACGTCCTTCGGAATGCCCAGCCATGGATTGTCGTGGATTGTCCGCCACACGATCATCGTCATGACGCCGTTCGGCTTCAGCGACTTCAGCATTGAACGCAGACCGGCGACCGGATTCTCGAAGAACTGCGTTCCGAACCGCGAGAAGCAGAAATCGTGAACGGGCTGGAACGGAAAGGTCTGAACGTCGGCCGCCACGAATTCGATGTTGCGAATCCCTTCGGCCTCCGCATCCTTGCGGCCGAACTCGAGAAACGCATTGCAGCAGTCGAGGCCGAGGACGGAGCCGCGCTCGCCGACCATCTCCGCGAGTTCGATTGCCGTATCGCCGAAGCCGCAGCCGACATCGACGACGTCATCGCCCTCGGCGACATCGAGATTGGGGAGAATCCTGGCGCTGTGTTGCGTCAGACCACCGACGAGAATGTGACGGTACCTGACGAACTTGGGAACGAGAATTTCGTTCCAGAAATCAACGAATTCGGTGTTTTCGTTGTGTGCTTGCGCTATGCTCATGAAATGCTCCGCGGGCGATGCCCCTCGGGGGCATCACTCTGAAAATTGCTGGGTGTTGCGACCGATGTGGGACGGCGTGCTCACGCCGACAACCGGTTGAGTGCGGCTAATTCGTATCCGTCATGTAACCGAATTCATCACGCTGAAGACGCGGTTCGGACGAGCGCCGTTAAGGGTGTCTGCCATACGGCGCTTTGCGCATGCCCACGGTATGAAGTAAAAGCGGTTAACATGGCATCTCGAGGACGGCATGACCGCGGACGCCGTGGCTATCACCACGGCAATCTGCGACAGGCGCTGCTGGAGGCCGCGCGCCAGTTGATCAAGCAACAGGGCGCTGCCGGGTTCTCGCTGACCGAAGCCGCGCGCCTTGCCGGCGTCAGCGCGGCCGCACCTTACCGGCATTTTCGCGACCGCGAGGCCCTGCTGGCCGAAGTTGCCAAATCCGGGTTCGAGCAGTTTGCCGACCGCCTCGAGGCCGCCTGGGACGAGGGCGGACCGTCGCCGATACAGGCTTTTGAAAATGTCGGGCGTGCCTACCTCGCTTTCGCGAGGGAGGAGCCGGCGAGCTACGCGGCGATGTTCGAGGCCGGTCTGTCGGTCGATGAGTCCCCGGAGCTCAAGGCCGCGGCGGACCGCGCCTTCGATGTGCTCCGGCGCATCACGGCCGCGGTGGCACAGACCGCCCCCGACGCAAAGCTCCCGCCTGGGGCGCTGATGAGCCTGCATGTCTGGGCCATGAGCCACGGCATTGCGACGCTGTTCGCCGAGGGCAAACCCTGTCGCGGAAAGGTGCCGCTGACGGGAGAGGAGATCCTGGAGGCGTGCATGCTCATCTATCTCAAGGGGCTCGGCATCATCCCGACGGATGAGTAGGGGCCCGGACGTATATTCCTTGTGCGCGAAGTGAGGCGCGCCGCCGCACCCCGTGATTTTCCGCAAACGCAGCCTTGACTCCGGCGCCGGAATGCCCATTTATGTTAATGTTAATCACATTAACAAAACGAGGACCCAAATGGACGTAGTGCAGACGCTTGACGATTACGGCAAGCCCGCCTGGATCACCCTGATGGTGGTGAGCTTCATCGTCTTCTGGCCGATTGGCCTGGCGCTCTTGTTCTATTTGATATGGAGTGGACGCATGGGATGCAAATCGCGCAATTGGAAGAATAAGGCGGAAAAGAAGTGGAATCGCGCACGGACGGCATTTCACTCCACCGGTAACGCGGCTTTCGATGAATATCGAGAGGAAACACTGCGGCGGTTGGAAGACGAGGCCGAGGAGTTTCGGTCGTTCCTGGAGCGCCTGCGCGCGGCGCGCGACAAGGCCGAGTTCGACCAGTTCATGGACGAGCGCAAATCTAACGGGAAGAAGCCGGAAAATCCGGACGACAATGCGGGGACAGTCCCACAAACCGGCTAAATGCCCGGAAACACAATTCCTCCCTGAGAAATTGGCGCGGGGCCTTGCCCCGCGCTTTTCTTATCCAGCAGCACCGAACCCGCCACCGGTCGGCGTCCTGATGATGATCGCGTCGCCCGGGTCGAGAACGGTCTGAGCACACCCTTCGAGGTTCTCCTCACGTCCATCACCCCGGCGGACCGTGTTCGTGCCGCATTCCCCCGCTTGGCCGCCTTCAAGCCCGTAGGGCTGAACATCGCGGTAGCCGGAGAGGATCGCGCAGTCCATCCGCTCGAGGAAACGGATGGTGCGGGAGATGCCATTTCCCGCATGCCATTTGCCCCGGCCTCCGGAGCCCCCGCGGATATGGAAGTCCTCAAGCAGGACCGGATAGCGCAATTCGAGGATTTCCGGATCCGTCAGGCGCGTGTTCGTCATGTGAACGTGCACCGCGTCGGTGCCGTCGAAGCCGGGCCCCGCCGGCGAGCCCGAGCAGATGGTCTCGTAATACTGATGCCGGTCGTTGCCGAAGGTCAGGTTGTTCATGGTTCCCTGCGAGGGACCCATGGCGCCGAGTGCCGCGAACAGGCAATTGGTGATGATCTGGCTGGTCTCGACATTTCCCGCGACAACGGCCGCCGGGTACTCCGGCGAGAGCATGCAGTCTTCGGGCAGAACGATGTCGATCGGTTTCAGGCAACCGGCGTTCAGCGGGATACGGTCATCCACCATCACGCGGAACACGTAAAGCACGGCGGCGCGCGTCACCGGTTCCGGGGCGTTGAAGTTGTTGCCCTGCTCGGGGCTGGTGCCGGTGAAATCGATCGTTGCGCGGCGTGCCTTCTTGTCGACGCGGATGGCCACGCGGATATGCGTGCCCTGGTCCATTTCCACCTGGAAGGTCGATTCCTTCAGGACATCGATTACCCGGCGCACGCTCTCTTCGGCATTGTCCTGGACGTGACCCATATAGGCGTGGACGGTTTCGAGGCCGAAATGGGCGACCATTTTGCGCAGCTCCTGCACGCCTTTTTCGTTGGCCGCGACCTGTGCCTTCAGATCAGCGATGTTGGCGTCCGGACTGCGCGCCGGATACGTCGCCTCGATGAGAAGGGACCGGGTCGCATTCTCGCGGAACCTGCCGTCTTCGACGAGCAGGAAATTGTCGATGTAGATGCCTTCTTCGTTGATGGTGGTGGCGTTCGGGCTCATTGACCCCGGCGTGATACCGCCCACGTCGGCATGATGGCCGCGGCTCGCCACGTAGAAGAGAATGTCCTTGCCGGTTTCATCAAACACCGGTGTCACCACAGTGATGTCGGGCAGGTGGGTTCCGCCATTGTACGGCGCGTTGATCATGTACACGTCGCCGGCGCGGAGCTTGCCCTCATTGTCGCGGATGATCGTCTCGACGGAGCGGTCCATGGAACCGAGATGCACGGGGACATGGGGCGCGTTGGCCACGAGCTGACCCTCGCCGTTGAAAATGGCGCAGGAGAAATCGAGCCGCTCCTTGATGTTCACCGACTGCGCCGTGTTTTGCAGCGCCACGCCCATCTGTTCGGCAATCGACATGAACAGGTTGTTGAACACCTCGAGCATGACCGGGTCCGCCTTCGTGCCGATAGCGTCTTGGCGCTCGCGCGGCACGCTGCGGGTGAGTAGCAGATGGTCATGGTCGGTGACCCTGGCGCTCCATCCCGGCTCCACGACGACGGTCTGGTGGTCTTCAATGATCAACGCGGGCCCGGCGACGCTGTTTCCGGGCCTGAGCTGCGCGCGGAGGTAGACGGCGGCGTCGTGCCATGTGCGTGCAGAGTAGAATCGCGTCGTTTGGTGCGGCTCGGGCGCGGCGGCGCCGTGCAACGATAGGGCCGGCTCCTCGATGTCGGCCCCACCGCCCGAGGTTTCCACCTCGATGGCTTCGATCACGATGGTGCGGGCCGGATCGGTGAACCCGAATTGCTGCATGTAGGCGCGCTCGAACGCGGCCCGCATGTCGCCAAGCGAAGCGATCAGGACGGGCAGGGCGGTGTCCGTGCCCGCGTAACGCAGATGCACGCGAACCTCGGTCTCCATGTCGCCGGGCGCCACGTCCTGCGCGGCCAGTTCTTTCCGGTTTTCCTCTGCCAGGCCGTCGGCCTGCGCGCGGATGTGTGCAAGCGTTTCCTCGTCAAGCGCCTGCTCCACCGCGTGCTGGCGCGATGCACGGACGTCGGCGAGCCCCATACCGTAGGCCGACAGCACGCCCGACAACGGGTGCATGTGGATGGTCTCCATGCCGAGGATATCCGCGATCATGCAGGCGTGCTGACCGCCGGCGCCGCCGAACGAGGCGAGCGCATAGTCGGTCACGTCGTATCCGCGCTGGATCGAGATCGTCTTGATGGCGTTGGCCATGTTCTCGACCGCGATCCGCAGAAAACCGTCGGCGATTTCCTCCGGTGCGCGGCCATCGCCAAGTTCGGCGGCAAGTTCGTCGAAACCCTTGCGGACGGCGTCCATGTCGAGGGGCTGGTTCTGATCCGGGCCGAAAATCTCCGGGAAATAGCTGGCGTTCAGCTTGCCGACCATCACGTTGGCGTCGGTGACGGTCAACGGACCCGCGCGGCGGTAACAGCGCGGTCCGGGATCGGCGCCGGCCGAGTCCGGGCCGACGCGGAACCGGGCGCCGTCGAAGTGCAGGATCGAGCCGCCGCCGGCCGCAACCGTATGAATGCGCATCATCGGTGCGCGCATGCGCACGCCCGCGACCTCCGTCTCGAAGCTGCGTTCGAGCGCACCGGCATAGTGCGAGACGTCCGTGGACGTGCCGCCCATATCGAAGCCGATGATCTTCCCAAGACCGGCGATGCGCCCGGTTTCGACCGCGCCGACGACGCCGCCGGCCGGGCCGGACAGGATCGCGTCCTTGCCCTGAAACAGGTCCGCGGCGGTGAGCCCGCCCGCGCTCGTCATGAACATGAGCCGCGGGTCACCGCCGGATGCGTGCAGTTCGCCGGAGACCTTGTTCACGTAGCGGCGCAGGATCGGCGAGAGATAGGCGTCGACGACAGCGGTGTCGCCGCGCCCGACAAGCTTGATGAGGGGGCTCGCCTGGTGACTGGCCGAGACCTGGGTGAAGCCGGTCCGCTCCGCCAGCGTTACGATCTTTTGCTCGTGAGCGGGGAAGGCGTAGGCATGCATGAAGACGATCGCAACCGAGCGGATGCCGTCATCGTAAGCGGACTGCAGTGCGTCCCTTGCAACATCTTCGTCCAGCGGCACGTCGAGCGTGCCGTCCGCGCGGACGCGTTCCGGCACCTCCGCGACACGGTCATAAAGCATCTCCGGCTTGATGATCCGCCGCGCGAAGATGTCGGGCCGTGCCTGGTAGCCGATCTCGAGCGCGTCGCGGAACCCCTGCGTCACCAGCAGCAGAACGCGTTCGCCCTGGCGCTCGAGCAGCGCGTTGGTCGCGACCGTGGTGCCCATCTTGACGGTGGCGATCTTTTCCGACGGGATGAGTGCGTCACCGGCAATGCCGAAGAACTCGCGAATGCCCTGTAATGCCGCGTCCTCGTAGCTTTCCGGGTTTTCCGACAGCAGCTTGCGGGCGCGGATTTCGCCGGACGGCGCCCGGGCGACCACGTCCGTGAACGTGCCGCCCCGGTCAATCCAGAAATGCCATTTGTCGGACCCGTTCCCCGCGCCGGTCATTGCGTCGCCGTTCCCTCGTCAAAGCCAAGCAAGGGAGAAAGCTACAAGTGGGCGGCTGATGTCCACAAAATTCTGCAAGGCGCGCGAAGGCAGGCGGTGGAAGCCGCGAGATCACGACGAGCTGGACTGAACTCGATCGGGCGGAGAGACTATGGCTGTGAGACTAAGCGACTGATTGCCAAGCGCTACCGCGACATCGATCACGGCATTCCGATGATATCTATCCACGATACCGACCGCTTTGACATTTGTGGATGGTATGAGTAGGACGGATATATGCAGTCTTACATCATGTATATTCAATCGATTTTTAAAATAGTATTCATGCCGATACGCTGGTTTTTCCGAACGTTCTTGTCATACAGCGGTCGAATAACTGTGGGTCAAATGTTTTTCCGATTTTGTATTCTTTGGATATTTGTGTTGTTTCCTTTGATGATTGCGTCCGGATTGCATCATACGAAGACGAATTCAAAGTTCCTATTTCAATTCTGGACTCCCACTTTTTTGATCTTTCATGGGTCACTTTCCACTCGACGTCTGCACGATCAAGATGAAAGTGGCCTCGCTATATGGAGGGTGTTTTATCCGGTCTTTTTGAGAAAAAGTGAGCGCGTGTTTCATAAGTTCTTTAGCTGCAACGACCCAAGAGAGAATTCGTACGGACCTCCTCCGCCAAAAGAATTCTACCGTTAGCGATTGAAGAGAAATCAATCTATTTGATCATTGATGGTCGTCTTCAGTATGGGCCATTGGCAGCCGCATGCGATCCGCCCCGCACCTCAAGGCACGAGGCGAAGTCTTTTGATCTTCAGTAATTGTGGTTTAAGCGTCCACTCACACCATGCCGACGGCCCGGGCGAGGAGAATGTAGATCTTGCCGTAGTCCGTCTTCAGGCACAGATCGATCTTGTCGGTCGGAGACACGTCGTCGGAGATGGTCTCTTCGAGACTGGTCTCGTAGTGCCGCATATAGGTGTCGGCGACCAGCCTGAACGCTTCTTCGTCCGCGTAGCAATCCTTGGCCTTCTTGATGAGGTCCGGCCCGTAGTGCTTGGCCAGATGGGCGACGAAGACCTTCGTGTCGCCCCGCTCGTATTTCATCCAGAGGTTCAGATAGGATTCCTCGTCGAGGATGCGCGTCAGTTCCATCGTGTAACGGTCCAGCTCGTTGTCTGGCTCGTCGTCGAGACGGGTGATCAGCGACTGCAGCTCGTCCATCTCCGTTTCCAGGTCCTTGTCATCGGGCAGACCGTCGATATCCGGTGCCGGTTCGACGCCGGAGCCATCCTCGTCTTCCCGCATCGCCCGCCGGGCGAACGACTCTTCGTTGTCGTTCCTGACCTGGTCCTTGCTGATGCCGTGGGTCCTCGACCGTCTGGACTTGTCCATGGCGACGCGCCGCGCGGCGATCTCCTGAATGGCCACATGGGCGCGTCCGTCCTGCACCAGCGCCTCGCTGACGCTTTGCAGCGAACGCATCTTGCTCTGCGAGAACTCGACACGGCTCTCCAGAACCGAGAGCGCCATCTCGATACGGATCTTGCGCCTCGTGATGGTGTTGCGGGCGTCCTCGATCAGCATCATCTCCCGAACCAGGTTCGCATCGGACGAAAGGTCGACCTGTTCCAAGTTCAGGCCGAGCGATTTGGCCGTGAGCTCGAAGCTCTCGATTCTCAAGGAGCTGCGTCCGTCGTTGTCGAACGCCACGTCGACCGTGTCGCCTGTCGCGTAGTTCAAGCCGTCGAACTCCGCGTCGGCGGCGATGGCGTCGACCTGTCGGATGATCTCAAGATATGCCTGGGTGAGCGTTTCACGGCCAACCGGGCTTGAATGCCGCCGTCCGGTCTCGAGCAGCCGGGTGGCTTCGCGCAGCAACTGTTCAACGGCCTCGGCGGCGCTCATGGCAAGCCGCACCGACCGGCCGGACTCTTGCAGGCGCTCGACCACGGCGGTCAGTCGCAGGGCACGCTCCTCGCACGCCGCAGCGCGCTCGAGCGGCGAACCGGATCTTTGGGCTCCGCGACCCATCGTATTTCGTGATTGGCCGCGCATCCCGGAAAGCGCAGAGTCGTCGGATGACCCGGTCACCGGTTCATTCGACGAATAATCGAAGTACTTCGATTTTCCCTTTTGGTCTTTTGCGTGTGCCAATTTGGCCTCCCCAACAACTCAGTTACGTCTGTTCGATTGATCTCAATGTTCCGTTTCGCAAGGACGCTCCGTAAACGCCGTTGGCGTCAGTAGTTGTAGCCGCGCGTCACGAACCCGCCCGGCCTGGCGGAGCGTTCGCCGGTCTCCCGCCCCGAATAGTCCGGACCGGAGCCCTGGCCACCGCCGGCGGCGCCGCCTTCAGGGGCGTCATCGTCGTTGGACGGCAGTCCGCAGATTTCGGACAGGACATGCGCGATCGCATCCTGGCCGGCGCGCGAACTGTTGATCCGGTCGCTGCCGTCATTGAAGATGTCGATCATCCTTCGCGTGAATGCCATGTGCGTGTTGAGCATCTCGGAAACGGTGGTGTAGCTGTACGAATACGCCTTCAGTTTGTTGATGGCCTGTTCCGTTTTCAGCAGCCGCTCGACGACCGCGGCGCTGGAGAGATTGTCGGGCTTGAGCGGGGACAGCTCCATTCCCTGACTGCTCATGTCCATGCCCTCGATCAGAAAGCCACTGCCGCGCGCCGTATCGGTGCAGATCGTGATGCTGTCATTGAGAGCAAGATTCTTGCCATCGTAGCTGGCCTCGAGCACGACGGCGTCTATCTGCTGGAGGACCTTGGAGAAGTATTCGGCCAGGATCATCCGTGATTCCATGTCCGGGGAAACCCTGATCTTTTCCAGGATGCCCGCGCACTGCGACAGAAGTTCCAGGACGGCTTCGGATACGACCATGGCGCAATTGCACGTCTGAGTTGCGCTCTCGATGGCGATAATGCGGTTTTCGAGCGCGTTCGAACGGGACAGAAGGGTCCCGGCAAGGCGAATCAGGCGCGTTTCGGCGGGGTCGTTGAACCGCCCGTCGTCCGCTTTCATCAGGTCGACCTTTTTCCTGATGACCGGCCCATACGTTTCGGGCCCGTCATTACCTTCCGTCGTAACCATTTTTATCCGCCCATATGTTCAAGATATCGTTAAATCTATCAATCGCTTGTGGTGCGGGCACGCTTTCAATCAATGTATCAGGCAAACATGCTGATGATTCTTAGTAAAATAAAAACAGAGTGCATAATTAAAAAACGGAAATTAACTATAAAAATTAAGTATTAATCCTAACCCTGTCAAATTCGTTGGGCCGGAATATTGATGCGAGCGGAGATTTGGTTGGCGGCAGGGTCGATCTTTTGTTCGAGTACGTTCCGGCAATCTTGCGCGACAGTTGCACGGACGCCGCACGTTGAGGCTGGAACATGCCCCGGACCCGGCGTCGTGCGGTTCTCTCTCAAGTTGTACCGAAGGCCGTTCGCCGCCTGTCCGAGGGGGCAGGCGGTATCGTTGATGAGACGTGAATTTTTTCCCGCGGATTGCAGGACGCAAACTAAGCGTTTGGCAAACTCCTTGCCCTATCCTGCGAAGCATCGGGTCAAGTTGCCGTTGCACGAAAGAATGCAGCGCATTCGGGGAGATCATCATGTTTCAGTCTGGGGCGAGGGCCGTTTCTGTTCGCCGTCTGGTTGGCGGGGTCAAGAGCGCCGGTTGGAGCGGCAATCGCTCGATGCTGGCCCGGGCCGTCTTCTTCGCACTCATTGCGGCGTTTCTGCTGGCCTCTGTGCATGTTTCCGCTGTCGCGGAGGTCCGCGGCGGCGCGGTGCTCAGTTTCATGAACGGTCTTGCCGAGACCGCAATCAAGGCCAACAAGACCATCGACAGATCGGAACTCGAGAACCTGATCCGCGACAATGTCGATGTGGAGAGTATCGGGGATTATTCGCTGGGGTCTTATATCTCCGCTCTGTCCGATGCCGACGCGGAGACGTATTACGACGCGGTCACGAACTTCATGGCGCGCTACGCCGCCATGCAGTCACGATACTATCAGATCGAAACGGCGGAGTTTTACCGGCCGAAATACCATAATGACGGGGCGATCACGCTCAAGAGCAAGATCACCCTTGCGGGCGGCTCGTCCTACCGGGTGAAGTGGAAAATCGTGCAGTCCGACGGCAAGTTCAAGGTGCTCGACGCCAGCATATTCGGGTTCTGGCTGACGCCGTTTCAGCGCCGGATGTTCCGATCCTATGTGCGCGACCACAACGATGACGTCCAGGCGCTCGTGAACGTGCTGGCGGAATAGCGTTTCAGGCTAGTAATTGAGCTGCGCCGGCACTAAGCCGAAGCTCAAGGTCGGCGTCAGCTTCCGGTTGCGCGAACAGCTTCGAGCTTTGGCGCATCCGGTTCATCATCGTTGTCGGGCTCCTTCTCCTTGGAGGAGTCCTCTTCCGATGCGTTGACGGTGTCCTCGTCCGACGCAGGCGGCGCCTCATCTTCTCCATCCGCCGCTTGCGCCGCCGCGATTTCTTCCGCGCGCATCGCCTCTTCGTGCGTGTTTTGGGCGATCTCGGCCATACGGCGGATTGTTTCGTAGCGGGTCTTGCGCTTGTAGCGCTCGGCGTACCATTCCTGGAAAAGAAGCTGCACCAGAGCGAGAAGCATCCGGGCTTCCTCGATCGTGGTGTCCACCATCATGTCCCGGTCCTGGGAGAAATGGTAGTCGATCGAGCCGAATTCGCGGACACACTGTATCGAGTCGCGCGTCTCCTCGGCGATCATCTCCGATATGAAATCCAGTTCGTCGGAAAGCAATCCCTGGTTCTCGGTCTCCAGACCCCAGAAATCCCGGATGATCTGTTGCAGGCAATATCGCGACAGCGCGCCGGAGGCCCTGGGGCTGCGTTCAACGAGAAACAGCGCCTGACCGTAGGCGTCCTGGACTTTCTCGGGCACGTCAGATGGAGCCGTCGGGCGCTGGGCGGCCTGTTGGTTCCCGTTCGTCTCGATCGGGGCAGTTTCCGCCGGTTCCGAGCGACGAAAGAAGTTCAGTCCTAAACCAGACATGTCATTTTCTCGCGAGTCAGCTGTGCTTTTTTTCCATAATTCAGAATTCGGACATTTTTGGGGTGAGTCTCGTCCGGAGTTTTCAAAGTCTACGCGTTCTCCCGTGCACTGAGGAAACAATACAACTCTTTAGGTTAACGCGAAACTGCCCATAGATTCCTGAAGTAATCTAGTCGCTTGCCGCCAGAAGCGCAGCATTGCCTCCGGACGCCGTCGTGTCGACGCAGACGTGACGTTCGATCACGTACCGGTCCGCTTCGCCGCGTTCGCAGATGAGCGGGAGCAGCGCGCCGTCGCGTTCCGCGAGCGCCTCGCGGATGGCACGTTGAACGTCCCCGGGCCCCCAATATGCGATGCCTTGGAAGCCGGTGACACGGGTTAGCATGCCGGGTTCGATGACGCCGTCGAGGCCGTCTTCGACGCCCGGAGCGGCGGGCAGGGCGGTGCAGCCCTGCGCGCGGGCCTCGGCGGCTTGGCGATGCGCGGCCTCGGCATCCGGTCCCGCGCAGAGAATGAGGCCGCGCGGATACAGCGACAGCCGGTTCGATTCTCCGGTCGGGCCCGGCAGGTCCGATACCGAGCATGCCGTGCGGCTGATTTCACCGGCGCGTGCATCGATCGCCGACTGGAGGGTCTCAAGCGTGATGGGGGCACCCGACGGTACCTCGTTGCGGGGCCGGTCGGCCATGGCGAATCGTCGGACGTAGTGCGGACCGCCGGCCTTCGGGCCCGTACCGGAGAGTCCTTCGCCGCCGAAGGGCTGAGACCCGACGACCGCGCCGATCTGATTGCGGTTGACGTAGATGTTGCCGACGCGCAGATGCTCGACCATGTCCTGAACCCGGTCGTCGATCCGCGAATGCAGCCCGAAGGTGAGACCGTAGCCGGTGGCATTGATGGCCGTGATGACGTCGTTGATCTCGTCCGCCGCGAAGGTTGCGATGTGGAGCACCGGTCCGAAGATCTCTTCCCCGACATCAGCAATGGATGGAACACCCAATGCGGTCGGAGGCACGAAGTGGCCGTCCACGGGCGCATGCAGCTCCTTCAGGACGGACCCGGACTTCCGCGCGCGATCGATGTGGGTGGTGATCCTCTGATGTGACGCGTTGTCGATGACGGGTCCGATATCGGTTGAAAGCTGCCACGGGTCTCCGACGGTGAGTTCATCCATCGCGCCGAACAGCATGTCCTGCATGGGCTCCGCCACGTCTTCCTGCAGGTACAGAACACGCAGCGCCGAACAGCGCTGACCGGCGCTCTGGAAGGCCGATGCGACGATGTCCCGGACGGCCTGCTCGGGAAGGGCCGTGCTGTCGACGATCATGGCATTGATGCCGCCGGTCTCGGCGATCAGAGGTGCGCCGGGATCGAGCTGCGCGGCCATGGTGCGGTTGATGAGCTGGGCCGTTTGCGTTGATCCCGTGAAACAGACACCGGCAACGCGCGGGTCGGCACACAGGACGGCGCCCACACTCGGACCGTCTCCGGGCAGCAGTTGCAGCGCGTTGGCCGGAACGCCCGCCTCGTGAAGCAACTGGACGGCACGAAAGGCGATCAGCGGCGTGGCTTCCGCCGGCTTGGCCAGGACGCCGTTGCCGGCGGCGAGGGCGGCCGAGATCTGGCCGGTGAAGATCGCCAGCGGAAAATTCCAGGGTGAGATGCAGGTGAAAACGCCGCACGGTTCGCGCGGATCGACGCGTTCGATCTCGGCCGCATAGTAGCGCAGGAAGTCGACCGCTTCCCGCACTTCACTGACGCAGTCGGCCAGCGTCTTCCCGGCCTCACGGGCGGCGAGCGCAAAGAACTCGGATGCGTGTTCCTCGTAGAGACCGGCGGCGCGTCTGAGGGCTTCCGCCCGCTCGGCGCCTGGCGCGTCCCACGGCGCGGCAGCCGCAAGCGCTGCCTCGATGTCCTCGCTGCCGCATTCGAACGCAATCCCGACCTGTTCGTTCGGGTTCGCCGGATTGAAGATCTTCCGCTCCGGTCCGCCGGCGGAGTCCGCGGCGAGGATCGGACCGGCCTGCCACTGATGTCCGGCGAACCGGCCGCGAGCTTCATCGGTCCGGGCGACCTGAAGCGGGTCCGTCAGGTCCAGGCCATGAGAGTTCTGCCGTTCCGGGCGGAACAGGTCGGCCGGCTCGCGTATATGCGGATTGCGGGGATGGTTGGCATAACCCTCCGCCACCTCGAAAGGGTCCGCCGCGACGGTTTCGGGCGGGACCTCCTCGTCGACGATCTGATTGACGAAGGAGCTGTTGGCGCCGTTCTCGAGAAGGCGGCGCACGAGATAGGCGAGCAGATCCTTGTGGGCGCCGACCGGGGCGTAGATCCGGCATCGTGTCGCAAACGTCTCACGGAGGTGATTGTGCAGCGCCTCGCCCATGCCGTGCAGGCGCTGAAACTCGAACTGGGCGTGATCGTCGGCCATGTGCAGGATCGCCGCCGCCGTATGCGCATTGTGGGTCGCGAACTGCGGGTAGATGCGGTCGTTCATGCCGAGCAGCTTTCGCGCGTTGGCGATGTAGGACACGTCGGTGCTGGGCTTGCGGGTGAAGACGGGAAATCCGTCGAGGCCGAGCGTCTGCGCGTGCTTGATCTCGGTGTCCCAGTAGGCGCCTTTCACCAGGCGCACCATGATCCTGCGATCGAGCTTCTGCGCCAGCGCGTAGAGCCAGTCGATGAAGTACGGGGCGCGCTGGCTGTAGGTCTGCACCACCACGCCGAAACCATCCCAGCCGGCGAGGGAGGCATCCGACAGAACCGCCTCGATGACATCGAGTGAAAGATCAAGCCGGTCGGTTTCCTCTGCGTCGATGTTGAAGCCGAGCCGCGCGGCGCGGGCCTTCTGGGCGAGCTGCAGGGTGCGCGGCACGAGTTCCTCGAGAACACGTGCGCGCTTGGCGAATTCGTAGCGCGGATGGAGCGCGGACAATTTGACTGAAATGCCCGGATTGTCCCGGATATCATCGGTTTCCGCCACGGCGCCGATCGCCTCGATGGCGTGCGCATAGGACTGCGCGTAGCGTACCGCATCCTCCGCGGTGCATGCCGCTTCGCCGAGCATGTCATAGGAGTAGGTGTAGCCTGCGCGCTCGTTGCTCTGCGCCCGTGCCATGGCTTCCTCGATGTCGCGGCCGAGGACGAACTGGCTGCCGAGCTCACGGATCGCGCTGCTGACTGCGACGCGGATCACCGGTTCGCTCAGACGCTTGACCGCGCCATGCAGTGCGCCGATGAGACCCTGATCGTCTTCCTCGAGAACCTTGCCCGTCAGAAGCAGTGCCCATGTGGAAGCGTTGACGAGAGACGAGCTGGACTGACCGAGATGCCGGCCCCAGTCGGAAGGGGCGATCTTGTCCTCGATGAGCGCATCGATGGTCTCGGCATCGGGCACGCGAAGAAGCGCCTCGGCGAGGCACATCAGCGCGATGCCCTCTTGCGTGGTGAGGCCGTACTCGTCGAGGAAGCTCTCCAGCAGTCGCGGGCTGGACTGGGACCTGATCGATTCAACAAACCCGGCGGCAACTGCGGCGATCGCTTCGCGGTCCGCCGGAGCCAGGCCGGCAAGATCGATGAGCGCGCGCAGCGCGTCGCCCTCGTCGGCGCGAATTTGCCGGCGCATGGTGTTCCGCAAGGCGTCAAGCGGATTTCGAACGCGACTCACGTTCCGGCCTCTCAAGAGCGCGGATGACGACAAGTGGCGCCATCCCGGGCGCGAATGGGTCATGGAGAACGCCCGCCGCTCAGGCGGCAGGCATTCCCTGCATGGTCATGATCAGCCAGATACCAATTGCGATTGCCGCGGCAGTCAATAGCCGGAACGGAAGTTTCTTCGTCCCGCCGCCTTCTTCACGACGTCCGCGGGAGGGTAGGGGTGATGTTAGCCCGGCAGGTCGGGGGGCATGCCCTCGAAGCTCGGCAGAGATGTGTCCATCATGTCCCAGCTCGGAGCGGCGCGTGTGTAAACGATCATTCCGGCAGTGAAGACCTCCGGATCGTCGAGGCTCGAGGCGCGCAGGAAGACGAAGCCCGGCATGCCTGAATTGGTCGAATAAACCGGACCGCCGCAAATGCCGCAGAAGTAGCGGCTGACGATATTGCCGCTGTCGGCTGGTTTGTCGAAGTGCTTCGCCTCGCCCGTGATCTCGACGTCGTCCGCATTCATCATCATGTGCGAACCGTGGCCCGTTCCGCTCGATTTGCGGCAGTCAACGCAATGGCAATGCCCGCCGAGCTGCGGGGCCGCGGTTGCCTTGTACTGAACGGCGCCGCACAGGCAGCCGCCGGTGAACTCGGTGGTCATGGATCGTTCCTCCCTCTGTTAGTCACTTGAAAAAGTAAAGTTACAACATCTGGTGAGTAACAGAGTCGCTTGTGTTATTCAAGTGACGAATCATTCCGTATGGAGAGGGCTTGGCCATGATCCAGACAGATACCGCGGTGCAAGGGGGGCGCGAGCGATCGTCCTGCCCCATCGCGAGCGCGCTCGACATCGTTGGCGACAAGTGGTCCCTGGTGCTCATTCGCGATCTGCTTACCGGCAAACAGCGCTACAACCAGTTCTGCGAATCGCCGGAAGGCGTGCCGACAAACCTGCTCGCGGCGCGTCTGCGCAAACTGGAGCAACAGGGCATCATCGTGAAAGAGCCGTATCAGACGCGGCCCGTCCGTTACGCCTACAGCCTGACGCCCGCGGGCCGCGCGCTACTGCCCGTATTGCAGGAGATGTGCCGGTGGGCCAACACGTATATCGAGGGTACGTGGACGCCGCCTGAGACCTTCATGGCCATGAAGCCGAAACCCTGAACGCGTCAGACGGTCGGGCGGGCAACCCGCATGTTGCGTCCGATTGCGACGATGGCCACCACCAGGATGGCGAACACGATCTGCAACGTCGTGATCGTTTCACCGAGCAGCAAAGGCGCGGCTCCGAGCGTCACGAATGTCTGCAGGAGCTGAAGCTGGCCGACTCTCGCGACACCGCCGAGCGCCATGCCCTGGTACCAGGCGAAGAACGCGAGGAACTGGCTGATCAGGGCGAGGTAGAGGAAGCCGAGCCACGCCTCGGCGGGCGCGTTCCAGTTGACCGGCGTTCCATGCAACAGGAGGATCGCCAGCAGAACGGGCGCGGAAATGACCAGTGCCCAACAGATGACCTGCCAACCGCCCATGGTCCGCGCGAGCTTGCCGCCGGCCGCGTAGCCGACCGCGACGGTGATGATCGCGGCGGCGAGCAGCAGGTCGGCGGCGTGAAACCCTTCCTCACCGGCGCCTTCCAGAAGGGTGAATGCGAGCACGGCAATCGTGCCGGCGATGCTGCAGATCCAGAACCCGGTCGACGGCCGTTCGCCCGCCACCAGGACTCCGCCGACGGCGGTCATCAGCGGCAGGATCGCGAGGACGACCGCGCCGTGCGCGGCGGGGGCATATTGCATGGCCAGGGTCGCGAACAGCGGAAACCCGAGAACGACACCGCCCGCGGTGATGAACAGATCACGCCAGGACTCCCGCGGCGGCCACTTCGCCCGTGTGGCCGCGAGTATCACCGCGGCGCAGACACCGGCGACGACACCCCGCCCGAGCCCGATCAACCAGGGATCGAGGCCGGTGAGGGCAATGCGTGTCGCAGGCAGCGTCAGGCCGAAACAGACGACCGCGACCAGCCCAAGGACAAGCCCTGTGCGCTCGGCACTCTGCATGAGATGATCCTCGTGAAGGTGTTGGTTGGAACGGCCGCGAGACGGCGCGGAGCCATGCCGGATTGCTGCTTCTAGCACCTCTGCTCCGAAGCGGCCAACGCATTGTGACAGTGCCCAAAATCTTCGCATGCATTTCGGAAAAAAATGCGTATGCTGCAGCACATGTCGATCTGGGGAAAATTGGCGGGTGCCGCTGCGGGGCTGGCTGTGGGCGGTCCTATTGGCGCTCTTTTGGGAGGTTTCGCTGGTCATTTCGCGATTGATCGCGATAAGGACGGCGGCGATGCCTCCGGTGGGGAAAATCAGGTTGCGTTTACGGTTGGCGTGATCGCGCTCGGCGCGAAGATGGCCAAGGCCGACGGCGTCGTGACGGCCGATGAGGTGAACGCGTTCAAGGACGTCTTCAAGGTGCCGGAAGGCGAGATGAAGAACGTCGCCCGCGTGTTCAATCTGGCGAAGCAGGATGTCGCCGGTTACGAGGCCTATGCGGATCAGCTCGCCGGCATGTTCAAGGACAACAGGAAGCTCCTCGAGGACATTCTCGACGGACTGTTCCATATCGCCGGAGCCGACGAGGTCATGCATCCGGCGGAAGAGGCCTACCTTGAGGAAGTCGCGAAACGGTTCGGTTTCTCCGATACCGAGTTCAAGTACATCAGGGCACGCCACGTGGCGTCCGACAAGCGCAATCCGTATGACGTCCTCGAGGTGACCCCGGAGATTTCCAACGAAGATCTCAAGACCCATTACCGCAAGCTCATCGCGGACAATCATCCCGACAAGCTGCTCGCGCGCGGCGTGCCGGAGGAGTTCATAGCCCTTGCGACGGAAAAGGTCGCCGCCATCAACGAGGCCTATAACGAGATCGCCAAGGAACGGGGGATTTGACGGACACCGCCGACAGCGCTCTCGTTACGCTCTTTTGTCCATCCCCGAATTTCGAGCCGCGCAAGGAAAACCGCGCGCCCGATCTGCTGCTGCTCCACTATACCGGCATGGAAAGTGCGGAGGGCGCGCTTGCCTGGCTGACCGCCGAGGAATCGAAGGTCTCGTGCCACTATCTCGTGGACGAGGAGGGCCGGATCACGCAGATGGTGTATGAGGAGATGCGTGCTTGGCACGCGGGCGCCTCCTTCTGGGCCGGAGACACGGACATCAATTCCTGTTCCATCGGGATCGAGATCCACAATCCCGGGCACGAGTTCGGATATCCGGATTTTCCTGAAGAGCAGATGCTCGCCGTTGAAGCCCTCTGTATCGACATCATTCAACGGCGCGCGATACCGGCGCAGCGGGTGTTGGCCCATTCCGACGTCGCGCCCGGCCGCAAGGCGGATCCAGGCGAGAAATTCGACTGGCGGCGGCTGGCGCATGCCGGCGCCGGACTCTGGGTCGAGCCGGAGCCCATCGGCCCGGATACGGCGTTCGCCGAGGGCGATGAAGGTCCGGGGATTGCCGAGCTGCAGAGAAACCTGCAAAAGCTCGGCTACGGAATTGACGACAATGGTGTCTATGACGATGCGACAACGAAGGTCGTGCGCGCCTTCCAGCGGCATTGGCGGCAGGCCCGTGTGGACGGATGCGCCGACGCATCGACCCGCGAGACGCTCGACCGGCTGCTGAGCGCGCTACCGTCAACAAGCTAGAGCAACCGGCATTCTCCAGCGGCGGGATCGCGCGGGCGCTTGTGCTCGCGAATTTCGCGGAAATCGGGGCGCGGGCCGCGTGTTTGCCATGTAATTCCCTCAGTTTCGCCGCACTCGTGCGCTTTTGTCGGCACCGCGAGCGAGACGACGGCAAAACGTATTGCGTGAGGGAGTCAAGCAAATGATCAAGAATGAACTGGACCGTCTGAGGACACTCGCAAGTTTCGCCGAACAGGTTTGCGGCATGGCCGACAATGGCGAAGAGGCCCGCCGCCGCATCAATCACCTGATTTCCAAGGCGGAAGACGACATCAAGACCAAAACGCTGGAAATCCAGATGCAGCAGTCGCACATCGCGTTGCTCAAGCAGCTCGATGGCTTCATGTCCACGTCAGCCGACGCAAAGAGCCGTCCCCATCTGAACGACATCGAGCGTGGCGGCCCACGCGCCATCGCCGTGGACGGCAAATCAGGCTGAAGCGCGCCTAAAGACTGACGGCCTTGCGGGCCATTTCCGCGACATCGGTGGCCATTGCCTCGAGCAGGGCCTGCCCCTTTTCGCGCGTGGCCAGTGTCGGGTCGCCCCAGCTTCCGCTCGGACTGTAGTTCGGTGATTCCGGATCGTACGGGTTCAGGGGGCCGTCCGCGCCGCCTTTGCCGGGCGGTGAGGCGACGGCACGGCCCATGTTGACCGAGCCGGGCGCCAACGCCAGCATCCGCGCCGTCTCCAGCTCGTCGGCATGGCTGCCTTCGGCCTGCTCGCACAGCCGCGCCGCGGTCTCGCGATACCGTGGCCCTTCGTGAATGCGCAGATGGTGCGTGAGTCCCGCGTGGCCACTCGACTCGATGGCGTCAGCGACCGGTCGCAGCGTCGAAATACCGGTGTCGATGACCAGGATCTGCCGCGCGCCGAACCGGGCGACGCCCTCGATGATCTCGCGCACGGTGAGGCTGAACGTCCGTCTCGACAGGCTCACCGAGCCGGCGTAGTTCACGAATGCCGGGTAAAAACCGTAGGTCAGTGTCGGCCAGGCGAGGGCGTCGACGTTCTGGCACACGACCCCGGCGAGCCAGTCGGCCTGGATACGGTCGGTCTCCATCGGCATGTGAAAGCCGTGCTCCTTGGCGCCGGCGCCGATCGGCAGCACCGCCGCGGCGCCCGCCTGGATGCGCGCCGCAACCTCATCCCAGCTCAAACGTGCGACGAGGTCTCGGTCTGTGGCATCCATGACCGGAGTTTAGGTCAGCCGGGCGGCGAGGTCAGCCGGAATTGCGCATCAGCACTTTCCGGATCGACTGAGGCACCTCGGTACCGGGCGCGAGCCGGCCATCGTCTTCGGGCGGATCGAGCACCTGGCGGACGGGCACGACGCCACCCCAGATCTGGAGGTCGTAATCTTCCTCATCGTCGATCGGTCCGCCGGTGCGGACCTTCGCGGCCGCGTGCTCCATCGGAACGGCGATCACCCCGGTGCTCTTGAGTTCCTTCGCGTTCATTTCGCGGGCCTCGGCCCACCGGTTCGGCGCGATGTGATCGGTGATCTCGGTGAGGGCCTTTGTTTTCTCGTCCGGATCGGTCACCGGCAGCGCGTGACCGTGCACGACCACGGATCGATAGTTGACCGAGGAATGGAACGCGGAACGGGCGAGCACGAGACCATCGAGGTGGGTGACCGTAATGCACACCGGTAGCCCCTTGCCCATCGCCTTGGCAAACCGCGCCGCCTTGGCGCCATGAAGATAGAGCGTTTCACCGATGCGCGCATAGATCATCGGGATGACCATGGGCCAGTCCTTGTCGACAAAGCCGACATGGGCAACGAGACCCGCGTCCAGTATCGCGTGCACGGTCTGCCGGTCATACGCGGCCCGTTTGCTGACGCGGATCTTGTTGAGTTTCGATTTCTCATAGGTTTCCATGTCACCGGCTTCCAATCGATGGGGCTTGTTTTGTGCCACATAGCGTCGTATTAGGCCCTATCAAAAGGTCCATTATCGAAATTCTTGTGGGGCCAATTTGCTTGACGCACTCTCCGGGATTGTCGACTTGGAGCGGGCCGCGCCCGCGTCCCTTTACCGGCAACTCTACACGCAGCTCCGGAACGCCATTCTGAACGGTCAATTGCCTGCGGGAACGCGGATTCCCGCGAGCCGGTCCATGGCCGCTCAACTCGGCATCGCCCGCAATACGGTTCTGACGGCCCTCGAGCAGCTTGCCGCGGAAGGCTTCCTCGAAACGCGGCAGGGCGCGGGCACGGTTGTGTCCGGGGAGCTTCATCGCGATCTTATGCGGGCCGCCCGGCGCGAACCCGATGGCGCGGTGCCGGACTACCGGCTTTCCGATGCGGCAGGCCAGATGGCGGCGATCTGGCGCGGAACCGTCGGCGGCGAAAGCCCGCGCGCCTTCATGCCGGGCATCCCCGATCTTGGATCATTTCCCCGCGACCTCTGGGCACGCCTGCTCCGGCGCGCCAGCCAGGAGTTGAGCGCCGAGGCGCTGGCATACGGGGCGACGTGGGGGCTGCGGCGCCTGCGCGATGCATTGAGCGAGCATCTGCTCGAGATGCGCGGCGTCCAGGCCGACCCGGAGCAGATCGTCGTCACCTCGTCGGCGCAGGGTGCGATCGACCTGCTCGCGCGCGCCATGCTCAATCCGCGCGACAGGGTGTGGGTCGAAGATCCCGGGTATCTCGGCGCGCGCGCCGCGTTTTCCGGAACAGGCGCGACGCTTGTTCCCGTGCCAGTCGACGCGGACGGTCTCAATCCTTCCGGTGATTACCCGCGGCCCCGGCTGATCTACGTCACCCCCTCGCACCAGTACCCGACCGGCACTCTCATGCCGCTTGCGCGCCGTCTGGAACTGCTTGAATCCGCAACCCGGCACGGTGCCTTCATCATCGAGGACGACTATGACAGCGAGTTCCAGTTTCAGGGGCGCCCGGTCGCTGCCTTGCAGGGCCTCGATCCGTCGGGCCGTGTTCTCTATGTCGGGACGTTTTCGAAGATCCTCCAGCCCGGGATTCGCGTGGGCTACGCCGTGGTACCACCCCCGCTCGTGGAGTCGTTGCGGTCGCTCCAGCGCAACACCGGCCATATTGCGCCGGCGGTCGTTCAACTTGCCCTGGCGCACTTCATCGAGGAGGGGCATTTGCGTGCCCATGTCCGGCGGACCTGTGCGCTTTACGAGGAACGACAGGAAGCGCTGATTTCCGCCCTCGGCGCGCACTTCGGCGACCATGTCCGCGTCAATCGGCCGGCCGGCGGCATGCAACTCGTCGCCGAGTTGCCACGGGAAGCGAGTGACGTCTCGGTGGCGCGGGCCTTCGGCGCGCGCGGGGTCATCGTCCGGCCGCTCAGCCAGCTCACCTTGCGCGCGGGGTCACGCAACGGGCTGTTGATGGGATATGCGGGTTATCCGGTCGACGAGATCAGGGCGAAGGTCGCCGCGTGCCGTGATGCCTTAGCCTTCTGACCGGTTTCTCTTTTGCAAACCGTCAGTTAACCCTCAAGCTCCGGACTTGACTTAAACGCCGCAAATTCCCTTATTCTTTCCATGCCAGTTGGCTGGATGGCCGCTCCGCGACGCGGAAAGCGTGTTGTGTACCGCGATTGCGGAGAGGAAAGTCCGGGCTCCATGGAAGCACGGTGCCGGATAACGTCCGGCGGGGGTGACCCCAGGGAAAGTGCCACAGAAAGCAAACCGCCCCGCCGACAAGTCGAAGACTTGCGGGCGAGGTAAGGGTGAAAGGGTGCGGTAAGAGCGCACCGCGTGTCTGGCAACAGATGCGGCACGGCAAACCCCACCGGGAGCAAAACCGAATAGGGATGACGAGGCGTTCGCGCCGGGCCCGCCTCCAGGCTTGATCATCCGGGTTGGTTGCACGAGGCGCCCCGCAAGGTGCGTCCCAGATGAATGGTCATCCATCCCGCCGGCCGACCCAGGTCTTCCGGCGGGGGGACAGAACCCGGCTTACAGGCAAACTGGCGTATCTTGTATGGCCGGTCCGCGGGAAACCGCGGGCCGGCCTTCCAGTTTTCGGAGGAACTCTCTCGTTGAAAAGTAAACGGCCGGTCCCGCACTGTTTGGAGGACATCGGGATCCGGCCGTCTGCGCCAGTGCGACGGGCAAGTCGCACCTGGTCAGCGCGTTCCTAAGGGGGGGCAGGGCAACGTGCTGACCGCTTTCTTTCCGGGGGCGCTTGGTAATTCGTTTGCGAGGGTTGGCCTCTCTGACGGGGTGTACCCTTTACTGGTTTGTGTCTTTAAGCACGACCTTAATGTGGTCGTTGTGACCGATAAGGTCCAATTGTATTAAATTCAATTTTCGATTAGAAAAACTTATCAGCATCCAAATCGGGCAAGGCACATGGTGACCGTTCGTCAGCTTCGCTATTTCAAGGCGCTCGCGGAGACGCGCCATTTCGGCCGCGCGGCGCAGATGTGCAACATCAGTCAGCCCGCGCTGAGCATGCAGATCAAGGAGTTCGAAGCGGAACTAGACGTGGCGCTCATCGAGCAGCGCAAGAACGGCGTGCGGCTCACGGGCGAGGGCGAAGACGTTGCCGAACGCGCAGGTGAAATCCTGCTCAAGATCAGGGAGCTTGAGGACATTGCCAGCGACAGGGGCGGCGAACTCGGCCGCCGGCTCTCGCTCGGCGTGATACCGACGGTTGCGCCGTACATCCTGCCGGCGGCGCTGCCCGAACTGCAGCGGCGTTTTCCCGAACTCGATCTGACGTTGCACGAGGCACAGACCGCGCACCTTCTCGAAGACGTGGCCGAGGGCGCTCTCGACGTCGCCTTGCTGGCCCTGCCGGCGGGTGATGACCGCTTCGATACGGAGGTCCTTTTCCAGGACCGCTTCCTGCTGGCGATGCCCGAGGGCGTGCCCATGCCGGAAACGATCGAGGTGGAGGAATTGCGCGCCGAGAAGCTGATCCTGCTCGAGGAGGGTCACTGCCTGCGCGATCAGGCGCTTGCGGTTTGCGGCGCGGTGGGCGAGGGCGAAATGGCGAAATTCGGCGCCACGAGCCTTACCACCGTTTTGCAGATGGTCGCGAACGGTTATGGCAGCACATTGCTGCCGGAGATGGCGGTGCCGGTTGAAGTACGCTCCGATACACCCCTGACGCTGTGTCATCTCGAGCCCGAGCCGGCGCGGAAGATCGGACTTCTTTGGCGGTCGTCGGACACGCGGCCGGAGCGGTTTCACCGGCTCGGCGAAGTCATCCGCGAGGTCTGGCGGAGCGGCAATCCCGTGCGCGAATCCAGTTGACGCTTCGGCTATTTTTTGAGGAACGCCTGGAGCAGGCGGATCGTATCCTGCGGCTGCTCTTCCTGGGGGAGGTGGCCGCAATTGCCGATCACGCGGAAATCCGAATTGGGCATGTCCTTGTGCAGGCGCAGGCCGATATGCGGTTTGATGACCTTGTCGTGGTCGCACCAGATGATCAGTGTCGGGATCTTGATCGTCTTGTACCGCCGGGACAGCTCGGGGAGGTTCTCGGGCATGATCTGCCGCGCGGTCTGGATCATCGCGTGGCGGCTGCCCTTGTCCTTCAGCGGATCGGCGTAGCGTTTCACATCGGTCTCACTGAATTTCGAATTGTCGTAATAGGCGAGGCGCAGCGCGACGCGCGTCTGCACGTCGAGGGGAACGAGCCGGCTCCCCAACTTGCCGATCACCGGTGTGCGCAGGATGTTGAACGCAATCGGAATGTTCTGCGCGTACGCCACCGTATCGATGAGAATGAGACGGGAAATCCGTTTGCGCTTTTTCGGATCGTCATGCAGCGTGAGCGCCAGGGCGACCCCGCCGCCGAGCGAATGGCCGACAAGCGTGACCCTTTTCAGACCGAGGCGGTCGATGAAATCCGAGATCAGAACCGCCTGGTCGAAGATCGAGTAGTTTTCGTCGAGCGGCTTATCCGACAATCCGAAGCCTTTGAGGTCGACCGTCAGGACACGATGCCCCGCCGCCACGAGCGCAGGCTCCACGTGCCGCCAGGTGTATGAGCTTGCGCCGAACCCGTGGAGCAGAACCACCGGTGAGCCGGTGCCGCTATCGCGATATGCGAGCTTGATCGTTTTCGTCCCGTCATAGACAGGCGCGTATCGCACGTCCGCGTGACCGCTCTGATAGACGGCCGAACACATTACAAAGGCCAGTGTCAGACACGTCAGCAGCAGCGATTTCGCGACGGCTCTCATGGAATTCGGGTTATCCGCATATTGGGGCCGCGCCATGACGGCGCGCCCAACGGATCGACCCTTTCACGGGCGCGCGCGTTTATCAAGTGCAGATGGCCCCGGCGACGCGCGGCGCGGCATTTCAATCCCTCCTTAACCCTGTCTGAAACCCGCCATCGGTCGATTTCGCGAATTTCGGGCGATTTACCCATCATTTACCCTTATTTTTCCAGAACTGACCATTGACGCCCATAATATCCCATGCTATCCCAAATTTGCCCGTTCGGATTGGGGTTATTGGGGGAGAGGCAACAAGCCTGAACTCCTACGAGGCCACGGGAGCCCGGCGTCTCTCCTCCACCCCATGACCTAGAGCGACGGCGACAGGGCGCCGTACCGACGGCCAAGTTGTCCTTGCGTAGCAGCCGAAGGAAAACGAGGGGGAGATGGACCAGTTTGTGTCCACATTCACAAATAAGATCGATGCCAAGGGACGGGTTTCCGTCCCGGTCTCCTTCCGCACTGTCCTCGCCAAAGACGGTTTTGAGGGCATCTATTGCTATCCCTCGCTGGATGACGAAGCGCTGGACGCGGGTGGCCAGCGCCTTGTCGACAAGATTCAGTCGCTCCTCGAGGGCATTGCCCCCTATTCAGACGAGCGCGACCATCTCGCAATGGCGCTTTTTGGCGCCAGCGAAGTCATCTCGGTTGACCAGGATGGTCGCATCAAGATTCCGGAACGTCTCTGCGAGCACGCGGGGATTTCCTCCAGGGCGACCTTCGTCGGCCTTGGCGACAAGTTTCAGATCTGGGAGCCCGAAAAGTTTCGTGATCAGTTCAGTGCAGGGCGCAAGAAACTCAATGAGTTCAAGCACCTGCTTGGCGCGGGTCACCGCAAATCCGGTGACACTGAGGGGGCACGGGAACGATGACGGATCGCGGCACCACGGGCACGGGTGCTGCTGGCGGACCGGTCCGTCATGTTCCTGTGCTGCTCTCCGAGACGATTGACGCGCTGGCCCCCCGGGACAACGGCATCTACATCGACGGAACGTTTGGCGCGGGCGGCGCGACCCAGGCACTGCTGGAGAGTGCCAGGTGCATTGTGCTCGCCATCGACAAGGACCCTGAGGCCGTTGCCGCGGGCCGGAAACTCGAGCAACAGGCGGAAGGACGTCTGACCCTGGTCCAGGGGGCGTTTGGCGGGCTTGGAGACATCGCGCAGGCAAACGGCATCGCACGCGCCGACGGGATCACGTTCGACCTCGGCGTTTCCTCCATGCAGCTCGACCAGCCCGACCGGGGATTCTCCTTCCAGGGCGACGGGCCTCTCGACATGCGCATGTCGAAGTCGGGACCCAGCGCGGCGGATGTCGTGAACTCGCTCGCGGAGCGCGATCTCGCGCAGGTGATCTCCGTGCTCGGGGAAGAGCGCCGTGCCCGTGCGATCGCCCGCGCCATTGTCGCGGAGCGCGAAAAGCGCGCCATCGACCGCACGAGCGAACTCGCCGAAATCGTTGCCGGCGTGCTCGGACGGCGCCACGACGAGACCAAGCATCCGGCGACCCGGACGTTTCAGGCGCTGCGCCTGTTCGTCAACGGCGAGATGGAAGAGCTGGTGAATGGCCTGTTCGCCTCCGAGCGGCTGCTTGCCGAAGGCGGCCGGCTCGTGGTGGTGACGTTTCATTCGCTGGAAGACCGGATCGTGAAGCGCTTTCTGGCGAGCCGTTCCGGCAAGACCGGTCGGCCTTCGCGCCACGCGCCGGTCAGCGCACAGACTGAACGGCCGCCGTCGTTTCGCATGCTTTTCCGCAAGGCGATCAGCCCGAGCGCGAACGAGATCCGGCTCAACCCGCGGGCACGGTCGGCGCGCCTGCGCGCTGGAGAACGGACGTCCGCAGAGCCGTTTCCGGAAGAAATCGAAGGATTGGGGGTGCCGCAACTCTCTGTAAACGTAATCTAGTTCAGAATGCAAATCAGTATTGGGGTCTGAGTATCATGCGTGTGGTCAATCTTCTCTTGGCGACGTTTGTCGTCGCCGCAGCCTTTGTCATCTACGAACTCAAATATGAATCGCGCGAGCTGACGCAACGCGTCGCGGAGCTGAAATCGTCCATCCGCGCGGAACGCGATGCGTTGGCGGTCCTGCGGGCCGAATGGAGTCATCTGAACCGGCCGGAACGCATCGCCAAGCTTGCGCGCAAGCACCTGGGTCTGCAGCCGATGAAGGCGAACCAGATCCTGACGCATAAACAGTACGACGCCATCCGCGAGCCGACACCCGCCGAGGTGGCAGCGCGCATGCTGGGGCGGTCTTTGCCCGACAGCGAACGCCAAGCCGCCATCCATTAGGAGTCGCATCGGATGATCTCGGGGGATTTCATGGCGGGCCTTCGGCCCCACCTGGTTTTCAGGCGCGACACGGCCCTGAAGACCAGAACGCGCGCGCGCGCCGGCCTGATGTCGGTTTTCTTCGCGCTCGGTTTTGCGCTTGTCGCAACGCGCCTCGTAACACTGGGCATCGTCCCGACGGACGCCGGCGCTGGTCCGAAATGGAGCCAGTTGTCATCCGCGATGCACCGCCCCGATATCGTCGATCGTCAGGGACGCATGCTCGCGACCGATATTCTGGCCGGATCCCTGTTCGCCAATCCGAGCCGTGTCACCGACCCGGATACAACGGTCGAGCAACTGTCCACGGTTCTGAAGGACATCAAGCCGCGCGCCTTGCGCAAGCGCCTGGAAGGCGAGGGCAAATTTGCCTGGGTCGCCCGCGAGCTGACCCCGCGTCAGCAGGCGAAGGTTCACGAGCTTGGCCTGCCGGGACTCGATTTCGTCCAGGAGCCGCATCGTGTTTATCCCGCCGGCGCGACGGCCTCGCATGTGCTCGGATTTGTCGATGTCGACAATCGCGGCCTCGCCGGCATCGAAACCTATGTCGACCGGACCGGCGGGCCCTCGAGCAACCCGTCCTGGGGCGATGAAGGGCCGCCACCGGTTCGTCTTTCGGTCGATTTGAGCGTGCAGCACGCGGTCCATACCGAGCTGGTCGGGGCCATGAAACGTTACAAGGCAAAGGCCGCCGCCGGCCTCGTGCTCGACGTGCATTCGGGAGAGATCGTGGCGATGGCCTCGCTGCCGGACTATGACCCGAACCGCCGCAAACAGGCCCTCGACAAGAACCGTTTCAACCGGGTGACATCCGGCGTCTACGAAATGGGTTCCGTCTTCAAGGTGTTCACGACCGCAGGTGCGCTCGACAGCGGCGTCACATCGCTCGACAAGGGCTATGACGCCACCCACCCGCTCAAGGTCGCCTCGTTTACGATCAACGATTTTCACGCCAAGCGACGCTGGTTGAGCGTGCCCGAGATCTTCATCTACTCCTCGAATATCGGCTCGGCGAAGATGGCGCTCGACATGGGCCGCAAGCGTCACAGGGAGTTCCTCGCGCGTCTCGGACTGCTTGGCCGCATGGAGACGGAAATGGGACCGACCGCGGCGCCGATCGTACCGAGAAACTGGTCGCGTCTGAACACGATTACCATCGCCTTCGGACACGGTGTCTCGGTGACGCCGCTGCAACTGGCGAGCTCGGCGGCGACCCTGGTCAATGGCGGCTACAAGGTCGCCCCCACATTCCTCGCCCGCACGCGCGACGAAGCGCGGATTCAGTCGAAGCGCGTGATCAGCCTGCAGACCAGCGACCTGATGCGCTATCTGCTGCGGCTCAACGTTCAGAAGGGTTCGGGCCGCCGCGCCGACATCGCCGGCTATCGCGTCGGCGGCAAGACCGGGACCGCCGAAAAGGTGGTCAATGGCCGGTACTCGCGCACGGCCTTGATGACGTCGTTTTTGGGCATGTTCCCGATGGACGCGCCGGAATATCTGGTCCTCGTTGTTTTGGACGAACCGCAACGCGTGGCCGAAACCAACGGGCAGGCGACGGCGGGTCTGAATGCGGCCCCAACGGCCGGGCGCATCGTCGAACGCATCGGACCGATGCTCGGCGTCACACCGGTGATCGAGCGCAAACGCAAGCGGTTTGACGAACACGTCCGCGCTTCCTATTAACGGGCGATGAGACGCCGGAATCTGTCCGCGCACGCGACTTCGCTGGACTTGCGATGAAATTAGGTGAGCTTGCCGGGGCGGGGCATTCGCTGCCCGACGAGGTATCGCGGGTCGACGTTCTCGGACTGACCGCGGACAGTCGCGAGGTCGCTCCGGGCTTCCTGTTCGCGGCGCTGCCGGGCACACGGACAGACGGCGCAAAATTCATTCCGCAGGCCCTGGAGAAGGGAGCGGCAGCCATACTCCTTCCACAAGGCGCACCGATTGCGGCAGGAAACCGTGTTGCGGTGATCGAGGATGCCGATCCCCGCCGCGCCTTTGCCCTCATGGCGGCGCGCTTTTTCCACGGACAGCCTGAAACCGTTGTCGCGGTCACCGGCACAAGCGGCAAGTCTTCGATCGTGTCTTATGTTCGCCAGTTGTGGCGGGCCATGGGGCACCAGGCGGCAAGCCTCGGAACGATCGGTATCGAAACGCCGTCCGGTCCCGGAAAGGCCGGTCTGACGACACCGGACCCGGTTGCCCTTCATAGGGCGCTGGTGGATCTGACGGATCAAGGCGTCACGCATCTGGCGCTTGAAGCCTCAAGCCACGGCCTTCAGCAGCGGCGCCTCGACGGTGTGCGCTTCGCGGCCGCCGCCTTCACGAACCTCTCGCGCGACCATCTCGATTACCATCCGAGCGTCGAGGACTATCTCAGACAGAAGCTCCGCTTGTTCGACACGCTTCTCGCAGAAGGATCACCCGCGGTCGTGAACGTCGACTCCGACGTGGCCGATGCGGTTGTTGCGGTCGCCAGGCAAAGACGCCTGCCGTTGATTGCCGTCGGCAGGGCGGGTGAAACGCTCAGATTGATCGCGGCGGAGCGCGATGGATTTGCGCAGCGCCTGCGTGTCGAACATGCCGGTGGCGTTTGCGATGTCATGTTGCCGCTCGTGGGAGAGTTCCAGGCCTCGAATGCGCTTGTGGCGGCCGGGCTGTGCATGGCGTGCGGCGCTGAGGCCGAAGACGTCCTTCCATTGTTGGAAAACCTGTCCGGCGCAAGGGGCCGTCTGGAACTCGTCGGCATGACGTCTCGGGGCGCGCCGGTGTTCGTCGATTATTCGCACAAGCCGGATGCCCTGGCCAAAGTGCTCGACGCGCTCAGGCCCTATGCCAGCGGACGGCTTGCGGTGGTGTTCGGTTGTGGCGGGGACCGCGACAAGGGCAAACGCCCCGAAATGGGAGAAATCGCCACACAAATGGCCGATGTGGTGATCGTGACCGACGACAATCCCCGCGGTGAGGACCCGGCAGCCGTTCGCGCGGATATTCTGAAAGCCGCGCCGGATGCCCGCGAGATTGCCGACCGGGCCGAGGCGATCGAAACGGCTATTGCCGGTCTCGAGGCAGGGGATGTTCTGGTGGTTGCCGGCAAGGGTCATGAACAGGGCCAGATTGTGGGCGAGACAGTGCTTCCGTTCAGTGATCACGAGGCGGTGGCAGAGGTTCTGGAAAGGGAGGGCGCGCCGTGACGCGAGTATTGTGGACATTTGCGGACGCCCTTTCGGCAACCGGCGGGCGCGTGGAAGGAAAAGGGACGCCGGACATCGAAAGCGTCTCCTTCGACAGCCGGACGCTCGAGGCGGGCGCGCTTTTTGCCGCCATACGCGGCGACAATCTGGACGGGCATGACTTTGTCGGAACGGCATTTGACGCCGGAGCGGTTGCCGCTCTGGTCGCGAAAGACGCAGACATCGGACCGGCACCGGGTCCGCTGATCCGCGTCCCCGATACGCTCGCGGCACTCGGCCAGCTCGGATCCGCCGCTCGAGCACGAAGCTCGGCACGCGTGATCGCCATCACCGGCAGCGTCGGCAAGACCGGCACCAAGGAGGCGTTGCGGCTGGCGCTCGCCCCGTCGGGCGAGACCCACGCCTCGCAAAAATCCTACAACAATCACTGGGGCGTACCGCTGACGCTTGCGAACTTTGCGCCGAGCGCCGAATACGGCGTTTTCGAAATCGGCATGAACCATCCGGGCGAGATCACACCCCTGACGCGGCTGGTCCGTCCGCACGTGGCGATCATCACGACGGTTGAACCTGTGCATCTCGAGTTCTTCGAATCGGTCGAGCAGATCGCTGAGGCCAAGGCGGAGATTTTCCAGGGGCTCGAGAGCGGCGGGACCGCCATTCTCAACGCCGACAATCCGCATTTCGAGCGACTTGCCGCCCGTGCGGAAGAAGCGGGGGCGGAGCGGTTCATTCCATTCGGCTCAACGGATGACGCCGACGCACGCCTGATCCGGATGGTGAGTGAGGACAGTGGTTCACGGGTCGAGGCGGAGATTTGCGGCAAAGCCGTCAGCTACAGGATCGGGGCGCCGGGCCGGCACCTGGTTATGAATTCGCTGGCCGTTCTGGCCGCGGTCGATGCGGTCGGGGCCGATCTCGAAAAGGCGGCCACGGCACTCGCGTCCTATGCGGCACCGGTTGGCCGCGGCGCCCGGTCCCGGTTCGATCTGGACGGCGGCACGGTCGCTCTGATCGACGAGAGCTATAACGCCAACCCCGCCTCGATGCGCGCCGCGCTGGCCGCGCTTGCAGAGGTGCCGCGCAATGATCTGCCGCGCCGTATTGCCGTTCTCGGCGACATGCTCGAACTTGGGGAGACGTCGATGGACCTCCACGCCGACCTTGCCGATCCGGTTGACGGCGCGGGGGTAGATGTAGTCTTTGCGTGCGGGCCGTATATGCGCGCGCTTTACTATGCCTTGCCCGGATCACGGCGCGGGGCATATGCCGAGAGTTCTGACGAGCTGACCGAACGCCTGCTCGAAACGGTGCAGGCCGGCGATGTTGTCATGATCAAGGGCTCTCTCGGCAGCAGAATGGGGCCGCTGGTCGATGCGCTCCGCTCGCATCTCGCGGAGCGGGGCGCTCCGGTCGATTGACGACCGGAGGTTTCGGGAGGGAAAGCAAATATGCTTCAGTGGCTGGTTCAGTTCTCTGACCAAGTTCAGCTCTTCAACGTCTTTCGCTACATCACGTTTCGGACCGGTGCCGCCACCATGACGGCGCTGTTGCTGGTGTTCCTGTTCGGACCGGCGCTGATCAACGCGCTGCGGGTCAAGCAGGGGCGCGGACAGCCCATCCGCGACGACGGCCCCGTGAGCCACATCGTCGGAAAACAGGGCACGCCGACCATGGGCGGGCTGATGATCCTGATGGGGGTCTCCGTCGCCACACTGCTATGGGCCAACCTGTCCAACGCGTATGTGTGGATCGTGCTGATGGTCACGTTGAGCTACGGCGCAATCGGACTTTACGACGATTATCTCAAGGTGACGACGCGCTCGACGAAGGGATTCCCGGGCAGGGTGAGGATCGCGCTCGAAACCGGCATTGCGATGCTCGCCGTCTACACCATCGTCAAGCTCGGCACCGAGCCGTTCTCGACGTCCCTGACCGTCCCGTTCTTCAAGAACGTGATCATCGACCTCGGGCCCTTTTTCATCTTGCTCGGCGGGTTCGTCATCGTCGGCGCCGGCAATGCGGTGAACCTGACCGACGGCCTCGACGGTCTCGCAATCGTCCCGGTCATGATCGCGGCTGCCACCTTCGGTGCCATCACCTACCTTGTCGGCAACAAGGTCTTTGCCGACCATCTACAGATCCATTTCGTTCAGGGCGCGGGCGAGCTCGCGGTAATCTGCGGCGCGCTCGTTGGCGCCGGCCTCGGCTTTCTGTGGTTCAACGCACCGCCGGCAACGATCTTCATGGGCGATACCGGCTCCCTCGCGCTGGGTGGTTCGCTCGGCGCAATCGCCGTCGCCATCAAGCACGAAATCGTCCTCGCCATCGTTGGAGGGTTGTTCGTCCTGGAGACCGTCTCGGTGATCGTGCAGGTGGTTTCATTCAGGCTCACCGGAAAGCGGGTTTTCCGAATGGCGCCGCTGCACCACCACTTCGAGCAGAAGGGCTGGAAGGAGCCGACGATTGTGATCCGTTTCTGGATCATCGCGATCGTACTGGCGATGATAGGGCTGGCGACGCTCAAACTGCGCTAAGATTGCGGTCATGATTCCGGTCCATGTGTTCGCAGGAAAAACCGTCGCTCTGTTCGGCCTCGGTCTGAGCGGCATTGCCGCCGCGCGGGCCTTGCGGGCGGGCGATGCGCGGGTGCTCGCGTGGGATGATGCCGAGGCCGCCAGAGAGACGGCGGCGTCGGAGGGCCTTGAAGTTGCGGATCTGCGCAAGGTTGACTGGAGCGGCGTCTCGGCCCTCATCCTGTCGCCCGGCGTGCCGTTGACGCATCCGGCGCCGCACTGGACCGTTGCGCTGGCGCAAGCGGCCAGCGTGGAGATCATCGGCGACACGGAGTTGTTCTTTCGCGAGCTTGAGCGGCTCGGTTCCGGAGCCCGCGTGGTGGCGATTACCGGCACCAACGGCAAATCCACGACCGCGGCGCTGATGGCGCACATTCTGAAAAGCGCGGGCCTCGAGACCGCACTCGGCGGCAATATCGGCACCGCGATCCTCGAGTTACCGCCTTTCGCGGACGACGCGGTTTATGTGATCGAATTCTCGTCCTATCAGATCGATCTGACGCCCGGGCTGAAGGCGGACGCAGCCGCGCTTCTGAACATCACGCCGGATCACCTCGATCGCCACGGAACTCTGGAAAACTACGCGGCCGTCAAGTCACGGATCTTCTCCCACCTGTCGCCTTCGGGCCGGGCCGTCGTCGGTATCGACGACGCGCTCTGCCGAAAAATCACAGGCGCGCTGCCGGGACCATACGATGTGGCGCAGGTTTCCGTGAAAACGCCCGTCACGGACGGTGTTCGAGCTTCGGGAGGCGTGCTCACCGAGACGCGAGGGGGCGTCGAAACCGCGCGGGTTGACCTTGCGGGGATCGGCTCGCTGCGGGGCGAACACAATGCCCAGAACGCGGCCGTGGCCTTTGCGCTGGCGCGCGGTCTCGGGCTGGACGTGCCGGAAATCGTCGAGGGGTTGCGCACGTTTCCGGGTCTCGAGCACCGCATGGAAGAGGTCGGCCGCCTCGGCAATGTCCTATTCGTTAACGATTCTAAGGGCACAAATGCGGATGCTGCTGCGCATGCGTTGGCAAGTTTTGACAACATCTTCTGGATTGCCGGAGGGCTTGCGAAGGAGGGTGGCATCGAAGGCCTGAGTGAATATTTTCCACGCATCTCCCGCGCCTATCTTGTTGGCGAGGCGGCACCGGAATTCGCGCGCGCGCTCGACGGTCACGTTGATTACGCCGTGTGTGAAACCCTGGAAAAGGCCGTTCCTGCCGCCGCCGCCGATGCGGCTGCGAGCGGTTTGACCGAAGCCGTGGTCCTGCTTTCACCGGCCTGCGCGTCGTTTGATCAGTTTCGCAGTTTCGCGGTGCGCGGAGACGCGTTCAAACAGCTCGTGTCGGGGCTCGAGGGGATCGTCATGTCTGCAAGCGAGGCCGCATGAGGTTTGCCCGGTCGGATCGCAGTGTTCTGTCCGATTGGTGGTTCACCGTCGACCGCCTGCTGTTTGCCGCCGTCATTCTGTTGATGGCAGGCGGGGTCGTCCTCTCTCTTGCCGCCAGCCCGTCGGTCGCCAGCCGGCTCGACCTCGAGACCTTCCATTTCTTCAAACGTCATGCGGTGGCGATCGTTCCCGCACTTCTGGTGCTGGTGGCGACGTCGCTGCTCGGTCCCCGCTTGATCCGCCGGTTCAGCCTGGCATTGTTCGTTGGCTGCCTCGCGCTGATGGTTGCCACGATCTGGCTCGGTGCCGAAATCAAGGGAGCGTCGCGGTGGCTGCAAGTGGGCGGCTTTTCAATCCAGCCTTCGGAATTCGCCAAGCCGGCCTTCGTCGTGGTGAGCGCCTGGCTGTTCTCCGAGACGCAGCAACGCGATGACGTGCCGAGCCTGCCGCTGGCCGTTCTTTGCTACGTGGTCTTCGTCACGCTGCTGGTCCTGCAGCCGGATTTCGGGCAGGCGCTGCTCGTCAGTCTCGTCTGGGGCGGCCTGTTTTTCCTCGCCGGCATGCCGGTCGCCTGGGTTGGCCTGTTGGGCGTGGGTCTGCTGATGTCCGGCGTGATCGCCTATTTCACCGTGCCGCATGTGGCCGGGCGTTTCGACCGCTTCTTCAACCCGTCGAGCGGCGACACCTACCAGACAGATCGCGCGATCGAGGCGTTTCGCAGCGGCGGCTGGTTCGGCACCGGCCCCGGCGAGGGCACGGTCAAGCAGGTCCTGCCGGATTCTCATGCGGATTTTGTCTTTGCCGTGGTTGCCGAGGAATTCGGTCTGATCACCTGTCTCGTGATCGTCGTCGTGTTTGCGTTCGTGGTGCTGCGCGCCATGGTGCGGGTTCACGGCGAGACGGATGGCTTCATCCGGATGGCGACCGTCGGACTGGTATCCCTGTTCGGATTGCAGGCCCTCATCAACATGGCGGTTAATGTCGGCCTGTTGCCGGCAAAAGGCATGACGCTTCCCTTCATTTCCTATGGCGGTTCGTCGCTGCTTTCCATGGCACTGACCATGGGCTTCGTCATCGGCCTGACGCGGCGGCGCCCGCGGGCGGAACGTTTCAGCAGGGTCTCCGACGAGGCGGCGGAGGCCCCGCGCGGGGCCGAGGCGTGAGCAAGCCGCTCGTCATGATCGCCGCCGGCGGAACCGGCGGGCATCTGTTTCCGGCATTTGCGCTGACCGAGGAACTCGGCCGACGCGGCTATGACGTCGACCTCATCACCGATGTGCGCGCCGACCAGTACGGGATCGACTTTCCCGGACGGGCCGCGCACCAGGTGCCGTCCGCGACCCTGCGCGGCCGGTCTCCGGTGGCCGTCGCGCGTACCGTTGCGACGCTTCTGCGCGGTGTGTTCGATGCGCGCGCGCTGATCAAGGACGCGAAACCATCCGTGATGGTTGGCTTCGGCGGGTATCCGACGGTGCCGCCCTTGCTGGCGGCGCGATTGACGGGCGTGCCGTTCATCGTCCACGAGGCGAATGCGGTGATGGGCCGCGCAAACCGCCTGCTGTCCCGCCTTTCGAGCAAGATCGCCGTGACGTTCGAACGGACCAAACACCTCGAAAGCGTCGATCCGGACAAGATCCAGGTTGTCGGCATGCCGGTCAGGGACGCCGTCCTCGAAGCGGCGGCCTCGTATGGGCCACCGGGCGAGTCCGACTCCCTTTCGCTGCTCGTGTTCGGCGGCAGCCAGGGGGCCCGTGTCTTTGCCGATATCGTCCCGGAGTCGCTGGCCGGGCTGCCGGACGAAACCCGGCGCCGGATCAGCCTGGTCCAGCAGGTTCGCGAAGAAGATATGGACCGTGTCCGAGCCGCGTATGAGGCCGCCGGCATCTCCGCCGAACTCAACACGTTCTTCGGTGATCTGCCGAAACGCATGGCCGCGGCGCATCTCGTCGTGGCCCGTTCGGGTGCTTCAACGGTCGCGGAAACGACCGTGCTGGGACGTCCTGCCATTTACGTTCCTTTGCCGCACGCCCTTGACAATGATCAGCTTGAGAATGCAACACGCGTCCAGGACGTTGGCGGTGGCTGGTGTTTGGAGCAGAAGAACTTCACACCGGAGCGCTTGAGGAAAGAGATCAGCCGCCTGTCGGCAGACCCGGATGCTCTTGCCCAGGCGGCGCAGGCCGCTCGCGGCATCGGCGAGCCGGCAGCCGTGGCGAAACTCGCCGACGTCGTCGAAGAACTCGGGCGTTGACGGGCGCCCCGCCCGGTCAGCGACCGGGAAACGGGAGGAGTTGCGTACATGCGAATGCCCCGCAAAATCGGTCCGTTTCATGTTGTCGGCATCGGCGGTATCGGCATGAGTGCCATCGCCGAGGTTCTGCATGACCGTGGCTATGAGGTGCGCGGCAGCGACCTGAAGGACAGCGCCAATGTGCGCCGTCTCAGGGACAAGGGCGTGACCTGCTTCATCGGCCACGATCCGGCCAACATCGACGGCGCGGCGTTCGTGGTGCTTTCGAGCGCGGTTAAGGATGACAATCCGGAACTTGCCGTTGCGCGGGAGCGTAACCTTCCGGTTCTCAGCCGCGCGGAGATGCTGGCCGAACTCATGCGCGAGTGCTCCACCGTGTCTGTTACGGGGACGCACGGGAAGACCACGACCACCTCGCTGATCGCCGAGGTCCTGCAACTGGCCGATCTCGACCCGACCGTGATCACCGGTGGGATCATACAGAACTGGGGTTCCAATGCGCGCATCGGCAAGGGCGAATGGATGGTGGTCGAGGCGGACGAATCAGACGGAACGTTCCTCGCACTGCCAAGCCGCATCAGCGTCGTAACGAACATCGATCCCGAACACATGGATTACTGGCAGTCGCTCGAGGCGCTGCACGGGGCGTTCAAGACCTACTTCGACAACGTACCGTTTTACGGTCTGCTGGTTGCCGGGCTCGACCACCCGATTGTGCGGGAGATGATCGCGCAGGTCGGCCGTGCCCAGCGTGGACAACGCGTGCTGACATACGGTGTCGCGGACGATGCCGATCTGCGTCTTTCCAATTACCGCGCCGAGAACGGCTGTTCGGTCTTTGACGTCGATATCAGCGCGGACGCCCCGGGAGGTGCGCGGTCCTTGAAGGATCTGCGGTTGCCGATTCCGGGGCAATACAACGCGCTCAATGCACTGGCGGCGCTCGGCGTGGCGATGGAGATCGGCATATCCGACAAGGATATCCGCTCGTCGCTGGAGAAGTTCGGCGGCGTGTCCCGCCGTTTCACTCTGACCGGCCGGTGGAACGGCGTGCCCGTATACGACGACTATGCCCACCATCCCGTGGAGATCGCCTCGGTCCTCAACGCCGCCCGCGGCGCCACGCAGTCACGGGTTGTCGCCGTCGTGCAGCCGCATCGCTACACCCGCCTGAAAAACCTGTTCGGCGATTTCTGCACCTGTTTTTCGGACGCCGATACGGTCATCGTGACCCCTGTCTATTCGGCTGGAGAGCAGCCGATCGATGGTGCGGATCGCGATTCACTCATCGAGGGGCTCAAACGGCAGGGGCACGACAGCGTGTTCGCCATTGACGACGACAGCCAATTGCCCGAGGTCGTGGCGGCGAGCGTCCAACCGGGCGATCTGGTCATCGGGCTGGGCGCAGGCACGATTACCGAGTGGATGCACGCCCTTCCGGAACGGTTGAACCAATTGAAGCCGGCGGCGGAATGAGCGGCTCGGGATTCGCCGATCTGACACCCGGGCTGTCGGCAGACCTGCCGGACCTCAGGGGCCGTCTCAAGGCCAATGCGCCGCTGTCGGACATTACCTGGTTTCGCGTCGGCGGTCCGGCCCAGGTGCTGTTCACGCCGGCGGACGAGGACGATCTGGCATATTTCTTCTCGGGACTGTCGGCCGAGGTGCCGGTCACGATCATCGGCCTCGGATCGAACCTTCTGGTGCGCGACGGCGGCATACCCGGCGTGGTGATTCGGCTCGGCCGCGGATTTGGTCACATCGTGGTGGAAGATGGCCATCGTGTTCGCGCCGGGTCAGCCGTACCCGACGTCAAGGTGGCGCGCGCGGCCGCCGACGCCGGTATTGCCGGTTTGTCTTTCTACCGCGGCATTCCGGGTTCCATCGGCGGTGCGCTCAGGATGAACGGAGGCGCGCACGGGCGCGAGACAAAGGACGTGCTGGTGGAGGCCCGCGCGGTCGACCGTTCGGGCAAAGTCCACGTTTTGAGCAACGCGGACATGGGTTTCAGCTACCGCCATTGCGGCGTACCCGACGGTTTGATCTTTTCGGAGGCTCTGTTTCAGGGCGAGAAAGGCGTGCGCGCGGAAATCCAGGCCGAGATGAACGAGGTGGCCGAGTACCGCGAACAGGCGCAGCCGGTCAAAGCCCGCACCGGCGGCAGCACCTTCAAGAACCCGCCGGGCCGTAGTGCCTGGGAGCTGATCGACGCGGCCGGGTGCCGCGGCCTGCGAATCGGCGGCGCCAGCGTTTCGGAAAAGCACTGCAATTTTCTTATCAATGAGGGCGGAGCAAGCGGCGCCGAGATCGAGGAACTCGGCGAGACCGTGCGTGCCCGCGTGAAGGAAAACAGTGGCGTCGAACTGGAGTGGGAGATCCGTCGTCTCGGCCTGACCGCGGCGGGAGAGGTCCCGGAGGACATGGGATGACACGAAAGTTCGAACACGTTGCCGTACTGCTCGGCGGCTTGTCTTCGGAGCGTGAGGTCTCCCTTTCCTCGGGTAATGATTGCGCCGACGCCCTCGAAGGCGAGGGCTACAAGGTCACGCGAATCGACATGGATCGCGACATCGCGTTGCGTCTCAAAGAGGTGTCGCCGGACGTCGTGTTCAATTCGCTGCACGGTCCGCTGGGCGAAGACGGAACCGTGCAGGGCGTGCTCGAAATTCTCCAGATTCCGTATACCCATTCAGGCGTCCTGGCGTCGGCGCTTGCCATGAACAAGGAACTTTCCAAGGCCGCTTTTCGGGCCGCAGGAATTCCGGTGGCCGAGCACAAGATCGTGCCGCGTTCCGTTGCGGCAAAAGCGCACGTCATGGAGCCGCCATACGTGATCAAGCCGATTGCGGAAGGATCCAGTGTCGGCGTCCACATTGTGCGGGAGGATCACGCGCATCCGCCGCAGGAACTCACCTCTTCGGACTGGAAACTCGGCGATGACGTGATGGTCGAGTGTTTCGTCCCCGGCCGGGAGTTGACGTGCGCCGTCATGGGCGATGAAGCCCTCGGCGTTACCGAGATCATTCCCGCCGAAGGTCTCTCCTTCTACAACTATGAGGCCAAATACGCTCCTGGAGGCTCAAAACACGTCCTCCCGGCGCAAATTTCACCAAATGTTTACCAATTGGTTAGGAAGCTAGCACTCAAGGCTCACGAGGCTCTGGGTTGCCGTGGGGTCAGCCGTGCGGATTTCATTTTTGATGAAAGTTCCGCGCGTGATGACCGGGTTTTCTGTCTTGAGGTGAACACGCAGCCCGGCATGACAGCAACGTCACTGGTCCCCGAGCTGGCGGCCCATGCGGGCCTGAGTTTTGGTGAACTGGTGCGCTGGATGGTGGAGGACGCATCTTGCAACCGCTAGGCGGCAAGAGAAACGAGGGAAAAGGTAACAGTAAGAAATTTCGAAACCGCGGCCCGAAAAGGAACGGGCGGCGCGGTTTTGGAATTCCGCTGTCCTTGACCCACAGTTGGCGAGGCTGGTCGCAGAAACCGGGCCAGCGGCGGCTGCGCGTGGCGCTGCCGTTCCACTTCTCGCGCCCGTGGCGCGTTGCCACGGCGGGCTTCGTATGCGTGGCCGGCATCTATGGCCTGGCCGTCGGCGACTACGCGGAGCCGACTGCGGAATTTGCCACCAGGCACGTGTCGGCGATCATGGTCAGCGCCGGGTTTGCGGTCGAGCGTGTGACCATCGAGGGCCAGAGGCACACCAGCGACCGGGACATCGCCAGGGCGCTGGGATTTGATTCGCGCACATCGACGCTCGCCTTCAATACCGCGGCCGCAAAAGAAAGGTTGGAGGAGCTCCCGCTCGTGCGCCGGGCGCAGGTCATGCGTCTGCTGCCGTCACAGCTCCACGTCGTTATCGAGGAGCGCGCGCCCTACGCGGTCTGGCAACACAAGTCGGCGCTGCATCTGGTGGATCAGGACGGCGAGGTTCTCAAGAAGATGAAGCGGCGCACCTATGCCGATCTGCCGCTGATCGTCGGCGACGGTGCGGCATCGAATGCGCGTGAATTGCTGGATGAGCTTGCGCACTGGCCGCAGATCAAGAGCAAGGTTCAAGCCGCTGTCCGGGTTGCCGACCGGCGGTGGAATCTCAAGCTCGAGAATGGCCTCGAGATCCGGCTTCCCGAAGATGATCCGGCGCGCGCGCTCAAGAAGGTCGCGGAGCTGGACGCCCGTCACAAGATCCTGTCCGGAGACGCGGTTTCGGTAGACCTGCGTCTTTCCGACCGCGTCACCATCCGCCTCGCGCCGGACGCCGCGAAACGCCGTGATTCGGCTTTCAGCGCCCCCAGGCGCACGAACCGCCGGCTGGGGCGGGATACGTAAGGAGACGTTGGACCTGAAGATGGACCGCCGCAACGGACATAACGCGAAACGCTCTGGTCTCGTCGCCATCCTGGATGTCGGATCGAGCAAAGTCTGCTGCATGATCGCCAAGCCGGTTCCCGCGCCGGACTATCTCGCGCAAACCGGGCAGACCACGCAGATGCGTGTGATCGGCTTCGGGCATCAGCGCTCCCAGGGCATCAAGAGCGGTGTCGTCGTGCAAATGGACACGGCCGAACAGGCCATCCGGGCGGCGGTCGACCAGGCGGAGCGCATGGCCGGCAAGATCATCGACGAGGTCTTTGTGTCGGTATCCTGCGGGCGCGTGAAGAGCGACGTTTTTTCCGCGGGTGTCGCGATCGCTTCGGAGTCGGTCAGACAGCACGACATCAACAAGGTCATGACCGCCGGCCGTGAATACGCCGAGCGCGACAACCGGTTGGTGCTGCACCTGCTTGCCACCGGATATCGGCTGGACGACGAAGACTCGGTCAGCGATCCGCGCGGCATGATCGCCGACCGGCTGAACGTCGACGTTCACGCCGTCTCCGCCGACCATCCGCCGATCCGCAATCTGATGCTGTGCGTGGAACGCTCCCATCTCTCCGTGGCCGGTCTTGTGGCCGCGCCTTATGCGAGCAGCCTTTCCGCGATCTCGGACGCGGAAGCCAAGCTCGGCGTGACATGTATCGACATGGGAGCGGGCACCACCGGCATTTCGGTGCTCGCGGACGGTCAATTCGCGTATTGCGATGCGATTGCCCTTGGCGGCAACCACATCTCGCTCGACCTGGCACGGCACCTTTCGACGCCGCTCGAGGAAGCCGAGCGCATCAAGACGCTGCACGGCTGCGCGTTCGCCGCGGCTTCGGATGAGGGGGAGATCATTTCCTACCCCGTCATGGGCGAACACGACGCCCCGCAGTTCAACGAAACATCCAAGGCACAGATCGCCCAACTGGTTCAGGACAGGATCGAGGAGATCCTGGAGACCGCGCGCGACCGGCTCGAATCGGCCGGCGTTCGCGACGTGGCGGGACAGCACATCGTGCTGACCGGTGGTGCAAGCCAGCTTGCCGGCTTGTCGAACTACGCTGCGCGCATTTTCTCGAAATCCGTTCGACTGGGGCGGCCGCGACACCTTCCGGGATTGCCGGAGCAGGGCGTCGGACCCGCCTTCACGACCGCAACCGGGCTTCTGCAATACGTGATGCGGGAGCCGGCCGAAACCGGCCCGTGTTCACAGACGCGGATGCTCACGACAGGCACGGGGTATTTCTCGCGTGTCGGTCAGTGGATCAGGGAGAGTTTTTGAGATGCGCATGACGTGTGATTTGCGGCGCGCCGCGCATTTGTCCGGGTCCCCTCCCGGACATTCGACCATGAACCCCACCGCAACCAACGCTGACGAGATGAAAAAATAGGATCGCCATGACCATCAACCTCAAAGTACCCGATTTGACGGAACTCAAGCCGCGGATCACTGTTTTCGGCGTCGGCGGCGCCGGGGGCAACGCGGTCAACAACATGATCAACGCCGGGCTGGAGGGAGTCCAGTTCGTGGTCGCCAACACCGACGCTCAGGCGCTCGCCACGTCGCTGGCGGAACGTCGCATCCAGATGGGCGCGCACATCACCGAAGGACTGGGCGCCGGTTCGAAGCCGGACATCGGCGGTGCGGCCGCTGAGGAAGCCATCGCCGACATCAAGGCGCAGCTTGCCGGGTCGCACATGGCGTTCATCACCGCCGGCATGGGCGGTGGCACCGGCACCGGCGCGGCGCCCGTGATCGCACAGGCATCGAAGGAGGAGGGCATCCTCACCGTCGGTGTCGTCACCAAGCCCTTCCAGTTTGAAGGTCAGCACCGCATGGACACCGCCGAGAGCGGCCTTGAGGAGCTGGAGAAGTATGTCGACACTTTGATCGTCATTCCGAACCAGAACCTGTTCCGCGTGGCAACGGAAAAGACGACGTTTGCCGACGCCTTCGCGATGGCCGACGAGGTCCTGCATTCGGGCGTCGCCTGCATCACCGACCTGATGGTGAAGGAAGGCCTGATCAATCTCGATTTCGCCGACGTCAAGGCGATCATGTCGAGCATGGGCAAGGCGATGATGGGAACCGGCGAATCCTCCGGTGAGCAGCGGGCGATCGAAGCCGCCGAATCGGCGATTTCCAATCCGCTGCTGGATGACGTCTCGATGCGGGGCGCCCATGGCCTGCTGATCTCGATCACCGGCGGCAGCGATCTGACGCTCTACGAGGTCGATGAAGCCGCATCGCGGATCCGCGAGGAGGTAGACGCCAGCGCCAACATCATTCTTGGCGCAACCTTCGACAAGAGCCTCGACGGCAAGATCCGTGTCTCCGTCGTCGCCACCGGATTGCGGGGCGAGGCCGCCGCGAAAGGCGCCGACGCCGAGGCCGAAAAGGCTGCTGCCGATACCAAGCCTACGGCCGACGATACGGTTGCCAAACTGACCGAGCGTATTGCCGCGTTGCAGCCGGCAAAAAACAAGGTGGTCGACGGCCAGCAGGGCAGCGGCGATGCCGCCGCGGCCAAAGGCGGAGACAACCCGGTCTGGAAGAGCGGCGAGGACGTGACGATCGAGAAACGCGCGCCGCAGCCGGCGGTCAAGCCCGTCGGCAAAAAGGCCGTGGAAGAACAGCCCGCGACTTTCGTTCCGCAACCACCCTCCGTTGCCAAGGCGGCGCCCCGGCGCATGCCGAACATCGAGGACTTTCCACCGGTCGCCCAGCGGGCCATGAAGGCGCAGCACGGTGAAGCGCCTGCCGTCGGTGTTCAGGAGCAGAAGAAGAAGGTCGGTTTGTTGGAGCGTCTTACCGGATTCGGCGGCGGAAGGAAACAGAAGCCAGAAATCGCACGTGACAAGGAGCCAGCCATGGATTCCCCGAAACCAACCGGTGTTGAAACGACCGGTCAATCGACCGGTACGCACAAGGCAGCCGGTGAAACGACCTCCCGAAAACGGATCAGCCGCGCCGCAGGCACGCCGAAACCGGCCGCGAATCAGTCGCCCACACATCAGGATAATGCCGATTTGGAGATACCGGCATTTCTGAAACGTCAGGCAAACTAGGCTTGCAAAGCGCCAGGTCCACCGGTCTGGCGCTCTGCTTGCCCGTTAACGAATTGAAAATAAATGGTTTTCGGAAAGGCGGAAATGTTGCAACTTTTGTAACAGATTGAAAATATCCGTGATTTGTCGGCGCGCAGAATCACGAGTTATGGTGCCCGAGTGTCGTCCAGACACGGACGCGTTTCGGAGTGTTCTGCAACATAGACCTGAGTTAAACAGGCACGCAGTCAGTTCGTTACATTTTTGAAGTGTCGGGGGCGGTCAAATCCAGATTGGGGGGCTCAGGATTTACGTCTTGGCCCATTTTGGGGAACGACACTTCGGCTATGATGCGCTTTTTCAGAGACCGGCAAACCACACTTGCCAGTGACATCTCGCTAACCGGGACAGGCGTCCACACCGGCGCACCCGTTTCAATCCATCTTTCACCAGCAGACCCGGACACCGGCATCTGTTTTGTCGTACCCGACCGCGCCGATGGCGAGGTTGAGGTTCCGGCGTCCTGCCATGCGATTTCCAACGTCACCTTGTGCACGGTCCTGAGCGACGGGAATGGCACGAGTGTGGCGACGGTTGAGCATCTTCTTGCCGCTTTACGCGCACTCGCCGTCGACAACGTCCGCGTCGAAATCGACAGCGGAGAAGTCCCGATCATGGACGGCAGTTCCAAGCCGTTCGTTGATGCCATTGACGAGGCGGGTATTCGCGAGCAGCTCACGCCGCGCCGGTTCATCAAGGTTCTCAAGCCCATCCGTGTCGAGGACGGCCAGGCCTGGGGCGAGCTCACACCGCACAACGGTTTTCTCGTGGATGTTGGGATCGAGTTCGACACCCCGCTGATCGGTAAACAGCGCATTCGCCTTGAGATTACGCCGGACACGTTCCGCGACGAGCTGTCCAGGGCACGCACATTCGGTTTCATGAAGGATGTCGAGAGCCTTTGGGCCGCCGGCCTTGCGCTCGGCGCCGCGCTCGACAACACGGTCGCCATTGGCGATGACCGGGTCATCAACCCCGAAGGTCTTCGCTTCGCGGACGAGTTCGTCCGCCACAAGGCTCTGGACGCCGTCGGCGATCTGGCGCTTGCCGGCTTGCCGCTTCTCGGTGCGTACCGCTCGCAGCGCGGCGGGCATCGCCTGAACAGCCTGGTGGTCAAGGCACTTCTGGCAGACGAAAGCGCATGGACGGTCGTCGAAGCGCCGCGTCGCCGCGAGGTTCTCCACGCCGAGGCAGGGTTCGGCGCCGTCGCCGCCAACTATGCCGCGGACCACAGTTAGATCGATACGGGACATTTCCAGGGTTCTTTCGCGAACGGGACGGTGCGTCCGCTTTGGTTAACGCGCCGACCTGTTAACCTCTTGCCGCAACGGCCCAAAATCACCACAATCGGCGTGTTCCAATACTGACATGGGGCTGGCACTTGGGTTACAAGGACGGCGCCGACGCCGGCATGCGTTTTGGGAACAACCGGGTCAGCCTTGACTGTCAAAGACATGTTCAATCGTCCCCGCTTTGGCGGGATTGCGTGGGGTGCACGTGACTAACGGGCCGTTTGCCATCAGATCAGCACTGGTTGCGGTACTTCTGTGCGCCGCAATGGCCTCCGGCTGTGCGTCGCGCGACAAGGAAAATGTCAGCAGCGGTGACCCGCCGAACGTGATCTATGCGCAGGCCGACGCATTCATGGACAAGGGCGATTTCCGGGAGGCGGCCAAGAAGTTTGAGGAAGTCGACCGCGACCATCCCTATTCGCCATACGCCCGGCGCGCGATCGTGATGTCGGCCTATTCGTACTACAAGGCGGGAATGCACCCCGAGGCAGTGCAGGCGGCAAAACGCTATACCACCCTGCATCCGGGCACCAAGGAGGCGGCTCTCGCCCAGCACGTCATCGCCAGTTCCCACTATGACCGCATCACCGATCCCGCGCGTGACCAGAATCGCACGCGCGAGGCGTTGAAGGCGCTTGAGGTTCTCGTCCGCCGCTATCCGGACAGTCCATATGCCGCAAGGGCGAGAAACCGGGCGAAGATCACTGTCGACATGCTGGCCGCGGCGGAGATGAAGGTCGCCCGCTATTATCTCGAGCAACACAACTACCTCGCCGCCATCAACCGCTACCGGGTGGTCATCACCAAGTTCCAACAGACCGCACACGTGGAAGAGGCCTTGATGCGCGTTGCGGAAGCCTATATGGCGCTTGGTGTGACGTCGGAGGCACAGACGGCGACGGCCGTTCTTGGGCACAACTTTCCGGAAAGCAAGTGGTACCAGTACTCATACAAGCTGCTGAAAAGCGACGGGCTGGAGCCGCACGAGGATCAGGGGTCCTGGATCAGCCGCGCCTGGCGCAACGTCCGGCCGCGGTCGAGCTAACCACACTTGACGGCCCAAGGGCTGGAGGCGAAATCAGGGGGGCGCCATGCTGACCGCCCTGAACATCCGAGACATTGTTCTGATTGACCGGCTTGATCTGGAGTTCGGTGACGGCCTGTCGGTCATGACGGGCGAAACCGGTGCCGGCAAATCCATATTGCTTGATGCCTTCGCGCTCGCCCTCGGTGCCCGGGGCGATGCGGCGCTGGTGCGCAAGAGCGTCGATCAGGGCCAGGTTACGGCAGTGTTCGACCCCGGCCGGGACCATCCCGTCAACGCCCTGCTTGAAGACAACGGTATCACGGTCGAGGACGACCTGATCCTGCGGCGCGTCCAGTCGAGTGACGGGCGCACGCGTGCATTCGTCAATGACGAGCCGGTCTCGGTGCAGCTTCTCAAGCGTGTCGGCACCGCGCTCGTCGAAATTCACGGCCAGCATGACGACCGCGCTCTCACAGATGCGGCGACGCACCGTGATCTTCTTGATGCCTTTGCCGGTCTGACGGTCGAGGCCCACGCGCTCGCCGACACATATGAGCGCTGGATGGATGCTCGCCAACGGCTTCAGGACAAGGAAGCGCAGATCGCGGCGGTGCGCGAGAACGCCGACTATCTCACCCATGCGCTTGATGAGCTGACGACGCTCGATCCGAAGGCCGACGAGGAGGAAACGCTGGCGCAGCAACGCCAGTTGATGATGCATGCGGAGAAGATCGCGCGCGACCTGGAGGAGGCGCAGGATGCGCTTGCCGGTGACGGCACGGCCCATGCCCGTCTCGGAGCGGCCCTGCGCAAGCTGGAGCGCCAGGGACCGGAAACCGAGGAGGTGCTTCGGCCCATCACGGGCGCGCTGGAGCGCGTCCTCAACGAAATCAACGACGCGCGGGACCGCATCGAGCAGGCTCTGGTCGCGACGCAGTTTGAACCGAAAGCGCTTGAGCAGGCCGAAGAGCGTCTGTTTGCCTTGAGGGCGCTTGCGCGCAAGCACAAGGTGGCGGTCCCCGATCTTCCGGATCTGATCCGGAAGCTGGAGGGGGAACTTGCGGCACTCGATGCCGGCGAGCAGGCGCTTGAGGATCTCAAAAAAGCCGAGGCGCAGGCCGGCGCCGCTTATCGGGAGGCCGCTCTTGACCTGAGCGGGAAGCGCCACGAGGCCGCAGGCCGCCTCGATCAGTCCGTGATGGCGGAACTCCCGCCTCTCAAGCTCGAGAAGGCGCGCTTCAGCACCGATGTAACGACGAGTGAGCCGGAAGAGGGGGGACCGAGCGGTCTGGACCGTGTTGCCTTCCAGGTGCAGACCAATCCTGGCACCGAGCCGGGCCCGCTGATGAAGGTCGCTTCGGGTGGCGAACTGGCACGCTTCATTCTGGCGCTCAAGGTCGTTCTCGCCGCGCGCGGCAGTGCGCCCACGCTGGTTTTCGATGAGATCGACACCGGCGTCGGCGGCGCCACGGCCGCGGCCATCGGCGAACGCCTGGCCAAGCTTGCCGGCGGGTTGCAGGTGATGGCCGTGACCCATGCGCCGCAGGTTGCTGCCCATGCGGCGGGGCATCTGCGCATTTCCAAGGAAGCGGTCTCAGGCCGCGGTGATGAGGCCGTGGCGACGCGTGTGACCGCCCTCGATGAGCCGTCGCGGCGCGAGGAGATCGCCAGAATGCTTGCCGGCCAGACCGTCACCGACGAAGCGCGTGCCGCCGCGGACCGCCTGATTGGAGGCGCGCGTTGAGCGGCCCGGCGGAACAGTTTGCGGACCTGAAGGTCGAGGCGCTTTCCCAGGCGCAGGCCGAAGCGGAGCTGGCGCGGCTGGCGCGGGAGATCGCCCATCACGATCAACTCTACTACGCGCAAGACGCGCCGGAGATCTCCGACGCGGACTATGACGCGCTGCGCCTGCGCAACGAGGCCATCGAGGCGCGTTTCCCGGATTTGGTCCGGCCCGACAGTCCAAGCCAGCGCGTCGGCGTGGAACCGTCCGATACCTTTGCCAAGGTCACCCACTCGGTGCCCATGCTTTCGCTCGGCAACGCCTTCAGCGACGAGGACGTGCGCGATTTTGTGGACCGCGTTCGCCGCTTCTTCAAGAAGGGTGAAGCCGATCGCGCCGCGTTCACCGCCGAGCCCAAGATCGACGGGCTTTCGATCTCGCTGCGTTACGAGCAAGGCAAGCTGGTGCTTGGCGCGACCCGGGGCGACGGGACGACGGGTGAGAACGTCACGGCCAATGTGCGTACCATCGAGGACATTCCCAATGAGCTCGAAGGCCCCAACGTGCCCGATGTCTTCGAGGCGCGCGGCGAGATCTTCATGCTGCACGCGGACTTCGCGGAACTGAACGCGGCGCAGGAAGCAGCCGGGAAGCAGACCTATGTGAACCCGCGGAACACGGCGTCCGGCTCGCTGCGCCAGCTCGACCCTGCCGTCACGGCGTCGCGCAAACTCCACTTCTTTGCCTACACCTGGGGCGAGGTGAGCGCCCTGCCGGCCGACACGCAGATGGGTGTTCTGGCCGCAATGGGGGAGTGGGGCTTGCCGATCAATCCGCTGACCCGGCTGTGCACCCGCGTCGAGGAGCTGATCGCCGCCCACGCGGACTTCGAAGCGGAGCGGGCGACACTCGGCTACGACATCGACGGCGTCGTCTACAAGGTCGATCGCCTCGACCTTCAGGAACGGCTTGGTTTCGTGTCACGCGCGCCGCGCTGGGCCATCGCCCACAAATTTCCCGCCGAGAAGGCGATGACCGTGCTCAATGACATCGAGATCCAGGTCGGCCGGACCGGCGCGCTGACACCGGTTGCCAAGCTGGAGCCGGTGACCGTCGGCGGTGTCGTCGTCCAGAATGCAACGCTGCACAATGAGGACGAGATTGCCCGCAAGGACGTGCGCATCGGCGACACGGTGGTGATCCAGCGTGCCGGTGACGTCATTCCGCAGGTTCTTTCCGTCGTCGAGGAGAGGCGTCCCAAGGGCCTGAAACCATTCGAGTTTCCCAAGGTCTGCCCGGCGTGCGGCAGCCACGCGGTGCGCGAGATTCATCCCAAGACGGGCCGCGAGGACGTGGTGCGGCGCTGCACCGGCGGGCTCATCTGTCCGGCACAGGCGGTCGAACGGCTGAAGCATTTCGTTTCCCGCAACGCCTACGACATCGAGGGGCTGGGGGCCAAGCAGATCGAGGCGTTCTACACCGAGGGGCGGGTGATGAAGCCGGCCGACATCTTCACGCTCGAGGCGCGCAACGCCCGTACCGACAAGCCGCTGCAGGAGAAGGAAGGATGGGGGGAGCAATCCGTCGCGAACCTCTTTGCGGCGATCAACGAACGGCGCAGCATCTCGCTCGACCGCTTCATCTACGCGCTTGGCATCCGTCACATCGGCGAGACCACTGCGCGGCTTCTGGCCAAGAGCTACGGCACCTTCGATGCGGTACGTGACGCCATGCGCGCCGCCGCCGATCACCAGAGCGCCGCATATGAGGACCTGAACAATATCGACGGCATCGGTCAGGTGGTGGCCGACGCCCTCATCGAGTTCTTTGCCGAGGCGCACAACAACGAAGTGCTCGACGCGCTGCTGGTCGAAGTGACGCCGGAGCCGTTCGAGACCGAGGAGCGCGCGTCGCCCGTCACCGGCAAGACGGTCGTCTTCACCGGGTCGCTCGACCGCCTGTCGCGGTCCGAAGCCAAGGTCATGGCGGAACGTTACGGCGCGAAAGTTGCGGGCTCCGTGTCGTCCAAGACGGACTACGTGGTTGCCGGCGAGGCGGCGGGCTCGAAGCTCAAGAAGGCGCAGGACCTCGGCGTTCAGGTGCTGAGCGAGGACGACTGGTTCGATCTGGTTGGGGAGACCTGACCGAGCACCTCTGCCATTTGTCATTCCGGCACCCGCCTTCGCGGGTGCAGGCTTCAGCCGGAATCCAGTTCTTCGAAGAGGGCGCTACCGCCCGCCGCCGATGTCGGTGAAGCTGCCCGTAACGTAGGAGGCCTTGTCGGAGGCGAGCCAGAGAATGGCTTCGGCGACTTCTTCCGCCGTGCCGCCGCGGCCCATCGGCAGGGTGGGGGCGATCCGCTCCACGCGGCCGGGTTCCCCGCCGGAGGCGTGGATTTCCGTTTCGATGATGCCGGGGCGCACCGCGTTGACGCGGATGCCCTCGCCGCCGACCTCCTTCGCGAGGCCGAGCGTCATGGCATCGATCGCGCCCTTGGACGCGGCGTAATCGATGTATTCGTTTGGGCTTCCGAGCCGCGATGCGATCGAAGACACGTTGACGATCGCGCCGCCTGAACCGCCGTGTTTGGTCGACATGCGTTTCACCGCCTCGCGCGCGCACAGGAACGCGCCGCGTACGTTCACGGCGAACACCCGGTCGATGCGATCGCCGGTGATGTCCTCCAGCCGCGCCTGCGGTTCGAGAATGCCGGCGTTGTTGACAAGAACGGCAAGTGTCCCGAGCTCGAGATCGCAGATATGAAACAGCCGCTCGACGCCGTTGGCATCCGAGACGTCGGCCTGAACGGCAAGGCCCTTTGCACCGGCCTGCTCGACGTCCGCGACGACCTGCTCGGCCTGCTCACGGGCGGAGGTATAGTTGACGCAGACGTCATAGCCGTTCTGCGCGGCGAGGCGTGCGGTCGCCGCGCCAATACCCCGGCTGCCGCCGGTTATCAGCATGATACCAGTCATGAGACCTCCAGAGGGCGCGTGGCCTGTTCGAGCCATGCCTTGTCCCGGCCTTTCAGCTCGGGGGTGATCTCCTTGCGCACGCGGGCATGGTAGGCGTTGAGCCAACGCAGTTCATCGCCTGAGAGCAGGGACGTATCGACCAGCCGAAGGTCGATCGGCGCAAGGGTCAATGTTTCGAAGCCCATCATCGGCCGGTCGCCGCCGCGGACTTTTCGCGGCCCGGTCACGAGCACGAGGTTCTCGATGCGGATGCCGTAGGCGCCTTCGCGGTAATAGCCCGGTTCGTTGGAGCAGATCATGCCCGGCTCCAGGGGTGCCACGCCGCGCTTGGCGATGTTCTGCGGTCCCTCATGGACGCTCAGATAACTGCCGATGCCGTGGCCGGTTCCATGATCGTAATCGAGCCCCGCCTGCCACAAGGGCTCGCGGGCCAGCGGGTCGAGGTCGGTTCCGCGTGTCCCCTTTGGGAACCGGGCGACAGCGATGGCGATGTGGCCCTTGAGAACCAGCGTGAAATGGCGCCGCATGTCCGGCGTCGGCTCGCCGACCGCGACCGTCCGCGTGATGTCGGTCGTACCGTCAAGGTACTGGGCGCCGGAATCGACGAGATACAGCGTGCCGGGTTCGAGTTTCGCATTGGTTGCCTTGCTCACCCGGTAGTGGACGATCGCGCCGTTCGCGCCGGCGCCGGAGATGGTGTCGAAGCTGATCTCCTTGAGCTTGCCCGTCTCCGCGCGGAAGGCCTCGAGTTTTTTCGCCGCTTTGATCTCGTCCAGTTTGCCGCGACCCGAGTTGCTGTCGAGCCAGGCGAGGAACCGGCAGACCGCCGCACCATCGCGCTTGTGCGCCGCGCGGGAACCGGCGATCTCCACCGCGTTCTTTTTTGCTTTCGGAACGAGACACGGATCGGGTTTATGCACCACTTCGGCGCCGGCGTTGGACAGCCGTCCGGCAAACCATTGCGCGGCCCGGTTCGGGTCGAGTTGCACGCGCGCCTCGGCCTTGCCGAGCGCATCCAGCGCCTTCGCGATTTCCCCTGTTTTCCGGATCCGCGCGTCTTTCGAAAGATGCTTCCGGACCGCCGGAGAGATTTTCTCTGGATCAATGAACAGATCGACACGTCCTTTCGCCGGGACAATCGCGTAGCAAAGAACAAGCGGCGTGTGCGGCACGTCCTGCCCGCGGATATTCAGCAGCCAGCAGATCGACTCCGGCGAGGCTAGAACAACCGCGCCGACTTTCGCCTTGCGGAGGTCCTTCTGTATGGCCGCGATCTTTTTCGCCGCGGGAACCCCGGCGAATTCGAGCGGGTGCAGCGATACGGGTTCTTGCGGCTGGGCAGGGCGCCTCTTCCATATGGCATCGATCGGATTGGCGTCCTGAGCTTCCAGCGTTGCGCCGATCTCTTTCAGCGTTTTCGTCAGGCGTTCGATGGCGTTGACCGTGTGCAGACGGGGGTCATATCCGAGCACATCCCCCTTCTTGAGGGTCTTCTTCAGCCAGTCCGCGGGGTCGCTCTGCGGCACCTGAAGAATATCGAAGACGTTCGTGTCGACCTGCTGTGCCGCCTGAAGCGTGTACCGTCCATCGACGAAGAGAACGGCGGACTTCCGCGCGATGATTGCGCTTCCGGCGGATCCGGAAAAACCGGTCAGCCAGAACAGCCGCTCCGCGCTCGGCGGCGTGTACTCGTTCTGATACTCGTCGGCGCGCGGCACGAGAAACGCGGCAAGCCCGCGCGTCTTCAGCGCCTTTCGCAGCTCCGCGACACGTGTCTTGCCCTTGGACGGATCGGCAATGTTCTCGAATGTCTGAAACATGACAGCGGTTTGTAGGAGGTTCCCGGAAGTGGATCAACGACAGCTTTGGCCGAGGCGCAGATTCGAAAGAAAGCGTGAACATGGTCATGCGCGGCGCGCATTGCTGCGTTGCAGCGAAACCCATTACGCCGAAAGTCGAATACGACTATCTATGATTCAACAATGCTGGCCATTCCGGTTGGCAGAGCGAAACCAAAGGTGACTGCCATGACTGCAACAACCTTCAGAGGTGATGTTTCAGGCTCACAGCCGGGCTCATCGTTCGGCGGGTGGCTGAGCCGGTTCTTCTCGAACATCATTATGGCCCAGGAAAAGGAAGCACGCCGGCGCGTAGCCATGCACTTCCGCGGGCTTGATGATCGGTATCTTCAAGAGCTCGGTTATTCACCGGCTGATATTGCGCGACTTCGCCGCGGCTAAGGCCGACGGACAGCGCGAACGAGCGTTAACGTCACCCAACCTGACACGGTGATCTGGCGGAGGCGCGAAAATCCGGCGGCGCCATAGGCTGCCGCGACGCGCCCCGCCTGCTCACGGGTAATCCCCGACAACACAATGATCCCCCCCGGCGTCACCACCGTTGCGACAGCGCGCGCCATCGACGTCAGCGGTTTGGCCAGGATATTGGCCGTGATGAGGTCGTAAGGTGCGCCGGCACGCACCAGCGGATGATCGATCCCGGCGGCGACGCTGGCGCGTACATTGCCAAGCACACCGTTGATGCGGCAATTCTCGCGCGCGACCTTGATCGAAACCGGATCGATATCGGTCGCGATGACGTTGGCGCGCCAGACCTTGGCGGCGGCGATTGCAAGAACGCCGGAACCTGTTCCGATATCAAGGACATTCGAGAACGACCCGCGTTTCGCAAGGTCGTTGATCGCGTACAGGCATCCGAGCGTCGACCCGTGATGTGCGGTGCCGAACGCCTGCCCGGCATCGATCTCGATCGCCCAGCGGCTGGCTCGTGCTGGCCTTTTGTCGTGACTGCCGTGAACGAGAAAACGTCCTGCCCGGACGGGATGTAATCCGCGCTGGCTCCGCGCGACCCAGTCTGCGTCCTCCAGTCGTTCCAGTTCAGGCTTGGCAAAATCCAGGCCGAAATCCCGAAGGCCCGCCAGCAAGGCGTCCATGTCCGGAGCGCATTCGAAATAGGCGTCGACGTGCCAGGTCCCGTCGGCCCGCTCCGTCAGCCCGACCGCGGCCGGCGGCGGAAAATGCACTTCGCTCAAATATGTCTCGGCCTGCCGGGCTCCCGCTTCATCCAGCGTCACGCAGATGCGGTATGTGGGTGGATGGCCCAAAGCGATTGCCGGGTGCGCGCCGCGGTCAGTCTCGGACGTCAGTGGCGCTCAACGAAGCTGTCGACCACCTTCTTCTGCCCCGCCTTCTCGAAGTCGACGGTCAGCTTGTTGCCGTCGATCCGGGTGATGGCGCCATAACCGAATTTCTGGTGGAAGATGCGTTCGCCAAGCTGGAAGCTCGAACTGTCCGCCGTTTCCGAGGCAATGACGCGATACTCACCGTCCAGTGTCGGCGCGGAGCTGACCTGTCCGCCCCTTGCCTTGCGCGCGCGGGCGCGCTGCCAGCCGGGCGTGCCGTAATCTCCGGTCAGGAACGACTCCTGCTGGTCGAAGCGGCTCATGCCGTAGCCGCCATACTGGTTCGTCGATTCCTCGACCTCGACGCTGTCCTCGGGCAGTTCATCGATGAAGCGAGACGGAATCGCCTGCTGCCAAAGTCCATGTGTGCGCCGGTTCTGCGCAAAGGTGATCTTTGCGCGCTTTTTTGCCCGGGTCAGGCCGACATGGGCCAGGCGGCGCTCCTCCTCCAGACCGGCCGCGCCGGATTCATCCAGGCTGCGCTGGTGCGGAAACAGGCCGTCCTCCCAGCCGGGCAAAAACACCGTGTCGAACTCGAGCCCCTTGGCGCTGTGCAGGGTCATCAGGTTGATCATGTCCTCGCCGTCGTCTCCGTCGCGATCCATGACCAGCGAGACGTGTTCAAGGAAACCGGCGAGGGAATCGTATTCCTCCATCACCCGGATCAGCTCTTTGAGGTTGTCGAGACGGCTCGCCGCCTTTGGCGACTTGTCGTTCTGCCACATGGCCGTATAGCCGGACTCGTCGAGAATGAGCTCCGCCAGCTCCGTGTGTGGCATGGTGTCGGCCAGGGCGCGCCAGCGGTCAAACTGCGCCAGCAGGTCGCCAAGCGAGCGGCGTTGCGCGGGCTTGAGCTCTTCCGTTTCCGCCAGGGTCCGCGCGGCCTGCATCAACGGGATCGACTGGCTGCGGGCATGGGTGTGCAGGATATTGAGCGTGCTCTCGCCGAGACCGCGGCGCGGCGTATTGACGATGCGTTCGAATTTCAGGTCGTTGGACGGGTTGAGCGTTGCCTCGAAATACGCCGTCGCATCGCGGATTTCCTGGCGTTCATAGAAGCGCGGCCCGCCGATCACGCGATAGTCGAGGCCGAGGGTGACGAAGCGGTCCTCGAACGCGCGCATCTGGAACGAGGCGCGCACGAGAATGGCAATCTCGTTGAGCGTATGGCCCTGGCGCTGTAGCTGCTCGATGTCCTCGCATACCGAGCGCGCCTCTTCCTCGTCGTCCCAACACCCCTGCAGTTTGACCTTGTCGCCCTCGTGATCCTCGGTGTGGAGGGTCTTGCCCAGCCGGTCCCGGTTGTTGGCGATGAGCGCCGAGGCGGCATTGAGAATATGTCCGGTCGAGCGGTAATTCTGTTCAAGCCTGACCACTGTGGCGCCCGGAAAGTCATGCTCGAAGCGGAGGATGTTGCCCACCTCCGCGCCGCGCCAGCCATAGATCGACTGGTCGTCGTCGCCGACGCAGCACACATTTCCACCGCCCTGCGCCAGAAGCCGCAACCAGAGATACTGGGCGACGTTGGTGTCCTGATACTCGTCCACCAATATGTACCGGAAGCGGTCCCGGTACTCGGCGAGCACGTCGGGGTTCTCCTGAAACAGCCGCAGGCACTCGAGCAAAAGGTCGCCGAAATCGACGGCGTTCAGATCCTTCAGCCGTGCCTGATACTGCGCGTAGAGCGCGGCACCTCGCCCTTCCGCATAAACGAACGATTCCCCGTCCTGCACCTTGTCGGGCAGGAGCCCGCGGTTCTTCCAGTTGTCGATGTAGGCGGCAAGCTGACGGGCGGGCCATCTTTTCTCGTCGATGTTCTCCGCTTCGAGAAGCTGCTTCAGCAGCCTGATCTGGTCGTCGGTGTCGAGGATGGTGAACCCGGAGGTGAGATCGACCAGTTCCGCGTGCCGCCGCAGGATGCGCGCCGAGGTTGCGTGAAAGGTGCCGAGCCAGGGCATGCCTTCGACCTGTGCGCCGATCAGCGTGCCGATGCGCGCGCGCATTTCGCGCGCTGCCTTGTTCGTGAAGGTGACGGCGAGGATCTGACCGGGACGGGCGCGTCCCGTGGCGAGAATGTGTGCAATCCGGGTGGTGAGAACACGGGTCTTTCCGGTGCCGGCACCCGCGAGAACGAGAACCGGGCCGTCGAGTTCGGTCACCGCTTCGCTCTGGGCGTCATTCAGGCCGTCGAGGTAGGCCGGCCGGGCCATCGCCCGTGCGGAAAGCGAGAGGCCTTTCGCCGCATCGGGTTCGGCCTCGCCCTCCGGGACGGCGACGGTGTTTGCGCGAATCTTTGTCATGAAGCCGTGACTATAGCATTGACGCAGCCGAGTTAAGGCACCTGAACCATCTATTTGTGCTCTTCCTCGCTCGCCTCGATCAGCGCCCTGTTGTAGGCGTTGACGGTGTCAATGTGATCGACCCAGCCCGCGAGCTTGCTCGTGTCTCCGCTTTGCACGACCGGCAGGCGTTGATTGCCCGTCCTGTCGAAGGCGCGAAGCGCAGCCTCGACCGTGTCTTCCGGGGTCAGCCAGGTGGCGTTCTCTTCAAGACCGGCCATGGCATCGGACACGGCTTTTTCGACCGGGATCATGAACTGGCCGACCTTGAGGCTTCGCGAGATGTGCTTGTGCGGACCTTCCTTGAGAAAGATACCGCGCGCCGCCAACTGGTACTGGAAAAAGCCCTGACCATGCACCGCCTGGGTGAGTCCGGTCGAAATCGATACTGCGAGCAACAGCGCGATGGTCATCTCATAACCGCCGGTGAGCTCGAAAACGATGACGGTCGTGGAGATCGGGGCGCCGAGCACGGCCGCGGTCACCGCGCCCATTCCGATGATCGCGTAAAGACCGTGGCCGGATGCGACGTCGGGAAACACGCTCGCCGCGATCAGTCCGAAGGCGCCGCCGCACATGGCACCGAGGTAGAGGGATGGCGAAAAGACCCCGCCGCCGAACCGGCTCGCGAGGGTGATGGCTGTCGCCACGGTCTTGAGCACGAGAAGCACAAGCAGCAGGTAAAGCGGGAGTTGCTGTCTCAGGGCGCCGTCCATGGCGTCATATCCGACGCCGAGGATGTGCGGAAACGATATTGCAAGCGCGCCAACCATGAGCCCGCCGATGACGGGCCGCGTCCACAGCGGCACGTCAACCGACCGGGCAACGCGGTCACTCGCGACGATCGCGAACTGAAACGCGATTGCCACGCCGGCGCAGGTCAGGCCGAGCAGGGCGAAGGCGGGGAACTCCCAGTAGGACGTGATTGCATATTCAGGCACGAAGAAGGCGGGAAAGTCGCCGAGGTGAATGCGCGCGATCACGGTTGCGGCCACGCTGGAGATGACGATCGGAACGAAGGCGCGCAGCGCGTAATGCGCAAGGATCACCTCATGCGCGAACAGGACGCCGGCGATCGGCGCGTTGAACGATGCTGAAACGGCCGCCGCCACGCCGCACGCAAGAAGCGTTCGCCGCGCCGCGGCCGGCAGCTTGAAGGCATCCTCGAGAAAGGACGCGAGCGTGGCGCCGAGATGGACCACCGGTCCCTCGCGGCCTGCGCTTGCGCCGGCGCCCAGCGAAACGGCCGAGATCAGGGCGCTCCCCAGCCCCGCCTTGAGAGGTATGCGGCAGCCGAGCAGGGCGCGTGCCTCGATCACGTCGGCAACGCCCAGGGCGCGGCGTCCCGGCTGCACATATTGGAGAAACAGGCCGACTGCGAGACCGCCGAGGGTCGGCGCGAGCAAGATGACCCACCATTGGATTTCGCTTGCTGCCGTGAATACGTTCTCCGTCGTCGTGCCCAGCCAGGGATACTGCACGAGGCCAATGAGCTTGCGGAACAAGATGGCGAGATAGGCCGAGCCGATGCCGATAAAGAAGGCGAGGATCCAGACCAGAAACTGGCGGGTGGTCAGGAATTCCCGAATGTTCGGGATCATCCGGTCGCGAATGAGGTGCACCAGCCATTCGATCGCGTGTTTCACACCGTGAGGGGACTTCGATTCATCGGCAGGCGGCGTCACCGTACTCTCTCCGCCGTGCCGCCCGGGATGTGGTGCGTCGACCATCCTCTGGTCTTTCCTAAGCGCGTCAAACAGGTGCCGGGTGGGACACCTGATGTTTACCCTCGATGCGACTCGATGGTCAGGTTACGTGTCCTATCTCTTTCGGCCAAGCCCTCCAATTTGCTACACTGCGGTGACGTTCCGATAAAGGCGAGGGTAAGGAGGCGAAACCGGTGGCGGCGCTTATTGCCGAACAGTCAGATTCTGCAGCGCATGCTGTGGTCGTCGACGAATTGCGGGAGCAATTCGGCGAACGACTGTCCACGGCCGAAGCGGTGCGTGAACAGCATGCAAACACATTGACGTGGTTGCCCAACCAGCCGCCCGACGCCGTTGTCTTTGTCGAGAGCACGGAGGAGGTCGTCGATATCGTGAAGCTGTGCGCGGCGCATCGCGTACCGGTCATTCCGTTCGGCGCGGGAACCTCGCTCGAAGGCCATCTGAATGCGCCGCACGGCGGCGTCTCCCTCGATTTCTCGCGCATGAACGCGGTTCTGGCCGTTCACCAGGAGGACCTTGATTGCGTCGTGCAAGCGGGTGTCACGCGCAAGCAGCTCAACGACCATCTGCGCGACACCGGCCTGTTCTTCCCGGTCGACCCGGGCGCGGACGCGACGCTCGGCGGCATGGCGGCGACCCGCGCATCGGGCACCAATGCGGTCCGATACGGAACCATGCGCGACGCCGTGCTCAATCTGACGGCGGTCATGGCCGACGGATCGGTTGTGAAGACGGCACGCCGCGCGCGAAAGTCGTCGGCCGGATACGACCTCACCCACTTGCTGGTTGGTTCCGAGGGGACCCTCGGCGTGATCACCGAGTTGACCCTGCGCCTTCACGGGGTGCCGGAATCCATCCTCTCCGCGGTGTGCCCGTTCGATTCGATCAAGGGCGCCTGCGATGCGGTTATCACCGCGATCCAGATGGGGCTCGGGCTGGCACGCTATGAGCTGCTTGACGAGGTGCAGGTCGAGGCGTGCAACGTCCATTCCGGCCTTGAGCTGAAACCCTCGCCGACCCTGTTCCTGGAGTTTCACGGCTCCGCAGCGTCCACGCGAGAGGAGGTCGAGATCTTCTCCGAAATCGCCGCGGACTTTGGCGGTGGCGGTTTCCAGTGGGCGGAACGCACGGAAGACCGCAACCGGTTGTGGGAGGCGCGCCACGAAGCCTACTGGGCGGCACGCACATACCGGCCCGGAGCGGATGCCATCGCGACCGACGTTTGCGTGCCCATATCGCGTCTTGCGGAATGCGTTTGCGAAACCAAGAACGACATTGAGACGTTGGGACTGGTAGCGCCGATTGTCGGGCATATCGGAGACGGGAATTTCCACGTGATCCCGCTGATCGATATGGACGATGCCAAGGAGGTTGAGGCGGCGGAGCGTTTCCTGGACAGGCTTGTAAAGCGGGCGCTTGCCATGGAGGGGACGTGCACGGGCGAACACGGTGTCGGCATGGGCAAACTGAAATACATGCGTGCCGAACACGGGTCTGGTATTGAAGTCATGCGCGCCATAAAAAAGTCGCTCGACCCTCACAACATTTTTAATCCCGGTAAGGTGGTTGAACTCAGTTGAGCGGTTGTAGTTTGAAGGTGGCCGATGCGAGAGCTGATTCGGCGACATTTCGGTGCCGTGAGTCAGTGAGCCCTTAGGACGTAACGGTATGAATTCATTTCTGCTTTTTCTTGGCAGTCTCGTCGTTCTGGCGTTGAGCGCGCTGTTCGTTGCGCCCTATTTCGTCGACTGGAACGACTACCGTGACGTCTTCGAGCAGCAGGCTTCGAAACTGATCGGCCGTCAGGTCGATGTCGGCGGCGATGTTTCTCTCACGCTTTTGCCGGCACCGGTGGTGCGGTTCGAAACCATCAACGTGGCGGATGCGAACGGCAAGTTCGAGACACCGATTGCCGCGGCGCGATCTTTCACGGTGTGGCTTGCCGTGCCGCCTTTGCTGCGCGGAACGATTGAAGCACGCGCGGTCGAGATCGATCAGCCGGTCGTCAACCTGCGCATTGCCGATGACGGCTCAGGAAACTGGTCGAACATCGGCGGCGAGGCAGCCGACCTGCCGTTCATCCCCAGGGAAGTGGCGCTCAGTTCGGTCAAGGTGAGCGGAGCGACGATTAATCTCTGGCGCGGCGGCAACGAGCCGACGGTGGCAATCGACAATCTCAACGGTGAGCTGAGCGCGAGTTCGCTACAAGGCCCGTACAAATTCGTCGGCAGCTTTGCGCAGAACGGCAAGACCCGTGACGTGCGGTTCTCGACGGGCCGCAAGGAAGCAAACGGCGAATTCCGGCTCAGCGCCAGCGTTCGCAGTCCGGAGGCCAAAGAGACCTATGCCATTGACGGCCATGTTCGCGGGCTCGGCGCAATACCCGTGTTCAAGGGCACGTTCCGCGGCCGGTTGGCGGACGATACGCCCGTGGCGGAAGGCGAGGAGGAGACACAAAGGGCGGCGGCACCGTTCGAAATCAAGTCGGACCTGCTGGCGGGCCTCGTCGGCGCGCAGTTCACCGAGACCGAGTTGACCGTCACCAAGAACAACAAGCCGCAAACCGTGCGCGGGCTTCTCGACCTGAACTACCAGAAGGGGCTGGTCGTCGGCGGCACGTTTTCCTCCCGTTGGGTCGATCTCGATAGCTGGGTGATGTCCGACGACAAGGCCGCGCCGAAACTGAACGCGGCGCTCGGGGCCCTTGCCAGGGAAGTGCTGCGGCGCGGCGGCGGCGTCGAGAAGGGGGCTTTCAAGGTTTTTCTCGATCAGGCCGTGATCGCCGGTGATCTCGTGAACAGCGTGCAGGTCGAGCTGTCGGCCGAAAACGGTGTGATTGAGCTTTCACGGCTCTCCGCGCGATTGCCGGGGAACGCCCGTTTCAGAATGAGCGGCAGTCTCACCGGCACGGCCGAAGCACCCGTTTTCAAAGGTCCGGTCTCGGTACAGGGCCGGACACTGTCGCGCTTGCTGCGGTGGGCCGGGGTTACCTCGGCGCCCGATGCAACACGGCAGACCGGCGCCTTCACGCTGGCGGGCACGCTCGTTGCGGGACCGCAGCAGGTCGCACTGGAACGCATCGAGGGAAGCCTGCTCGACTCCGCCTTTGACGGCGCCTTCAGCTACGTTGGAGGCGAACAGGCAGCGATTTCCGTGGCGCTCAAGAGCGACCGGATGGACCTTGCCAAGGTGCTCGGCGCGGGCGCATCGGCGAGATCGCTGTGGGGCCTTGTCGCGGATGACGCCGGCACCCAGGACGCGAGCGCGGCAGGCTCATCCGGGGGCCTCGGCTGGCTGACCGGCATGCGTGCGGACGCGGATGTGAGCATTGGTGCCGTCTCCTTCGCGGGTCTGGGCGAGAGCTCGCTTGACGCCAAGCTCACGCTGCAAAATGGCGCTCTCGATGTTCGCAAGCTCGATCTGTCCTCCAAATCCAACGTCAAGATTCAAGCCGGCGGCCAATTGAGTGACCTCGACGGTAAACCCAAAGGCAGCCTGACCTTCGCGGTGAGTGCGCCGGACGCCGAGGGATTGGCGTCCCTTGCGGAATTTCTGGACATACCGCAGGTCGCCGAGCGTTCCGCCGGACAACTGTCGAGCCTGGTACCGCTCAAACTGACAAGCGCCGTTCGCTCCGTACAATCCGAACAGGCGGGCCTTGAGGTTCAGCTCGAAGGCTCTCTCGGCGCGAGCCAGCTCGCGGCAAAGATCGATTTGCAGGGGACACCGGCGGCGTGGCGATCGAGCCAGCTTGCGGTCAATGCAAGCCTGACGAACAAGTCCGGTCTGGATCTGCTGCAGCAGCTACAGCCGCGTCTGGACAGAACGGACCCCGCGGTCTTCGTCGAAGGCGGAGGCACGGTTTCACTCGAGGCCAGCGGCGTGCCGGAAACGGGGCTGGCGGTGAGAGGTGTTCTGAAGGCGGCCGGCGCCAACTGGGAGACCAACGGCTCCTACAAATCGACGGATGCCGGAAGCGCGTTCTCAGGAAAGACGGCGATGAGCGCCACAAACACCGGGGTCGGTCTTTCGCTGTTCGGCATTAGGGTGGCGCCCGGACATCGGTCGCATGCGGCAAGCTTCAGCGCCGACGTGGAAACGTCCGACGGGACGTACCGATTCGCCAATGTCCAGGGCGATGTTGGCGGTGCCCAGTTCAACGGCGAGGCAACGGTGTCGGTGGGCAAGGAGCGTCCGTCGATCTCGGCGCAGTTTGCGTCGAATGCCGCATCGCTGCCGCAGATCCTTGCCCCGCTTGTCGCGTGGCAGCCGGAAGGGCAGACCGATCAGAGCATCCGCGGCGTTTCGGGCACGGGCACCTATTGGCCGGACGTGCCGTTCCGTGCAAGCCAGCTTACGCGGGCGAACGGTTCGCTGTCATTGACCACCGACCGCTTGCGGCTCACCGGCGGTCTGGTCATCGACAAGGCGAACCTGCAGGCGAAGCTCTCCAATGGCGCGCTTCGGATCGCAAATCTTGAAGGCAACGTGTATGGCGGAACGCTCAAGGCGAACGGTACGCTGACAGCGCGCGGCGAAGGCGTGTCGCTGGATGCGCAGGCGAATGCAAGCGGCCTGCAACTGGGGCAGATCATCATCGGCTCCGGCGGAAACCCGCTGGTCAATGCGCCGGCGGACCTCAGTCTCTCGTTCAGAGGCGTCGGGCTCACGCCGGCAGGCCTCGCTGCCGGGCTGAGCGGGCTCGGCGAGGTGGCGATCGGCGATGGCAATATCAACGGTTTTTCGCTCGGTGCGGCGCATGCCGCGGCGGTCTCGGCCCAGCGCGAAAAAGACAAGGTCGATGAAACCGCCCTCGGGCGCCGCGTTGCCGACAGCATGAAGAACTCGAAAATGTCGTTCTCGCAGATCAAGGCGCCGTTCAGCATCCGGAACGGTATCGTCGAGTTCGACAAACTGGCGCTCAGCGATGCGGAAGGGCGCGTAACGGTCGCGAGTTACCTGCAGCTTTCCAATCTCCAGCTCGACAGCGAGTGGGCCCTGCAATCTGCAGACAGCGCCAGCAGTGACGCGAAACCGCGGGTCTCGCTCGTGTTTGCGGGTCCCGTGGGGGATGTCGGAAAGCTCAGGCCGAAAATCGATACCGCCAATCTGGCGCGTTACGTGACCATCCGCAAAATGGAACAGGACGTCGAGCGTCTCGAGAAGCTCGATGTCGCACCGGGCGCAAACAATACTGCGGCCCCTCCGGCGCCGGCGGTGAAGCCACCGGAGACGCCGCAGGTGCAAGAGGCCGCGCGGACGCCGCCGACCCAGCCTCAGGCCGAGCCTGCGCCTTCGCCGGCCGTTCAGCCAGGCTCTTCACGGCCCGCGCCCGTCGAGCCGGTCATACCCGGCGTAAATGCGCCCGCGCCGCCGCCGGCGTCTGCGCGCCCGCCGCAGAATCAACAAGTCCCTACGGCACCTCCGCCCGTCGCTGCTGTTCCGCCGACCGTCCCGGTGCAACCGGCACCGCCACCGAGGCGCAAGCCGCCTGCGCCGCCGCCGGTCAATACGGTCAGGCCGGCTCCGGCCCCGCCGCCGGCAAGTGCTGCGCGCAGGCCAACGGCTCCGGTCCCGAGACCGGGAATTCCTGCGCAGCCCCCGGCAACGTCGCCATATTCGGAGGCCGTGCCTCAACCATTGCCCAATGAGAATGTCCCGCCACGGCCCGGCAATCTGCCATGGCAGCAGCCGCCGGGCCCATCGAGCCCATATGGTGTTCCCGGATCGGCGCAAGCGCCGCCGCAGTTTCCGCCACAGTATGGGGTTCCCGGCGGGCAGATCCAGCCGCTACCGCCGTTGACCGAGCCACCGCCACGTCGGCGCGAACCGCGCTTCGATCCGTTTGCCGAAACAGGGAACTGACCGGCGTCAGTTTTCGTTTGCCGCCGGCGGCGACCTGAAGTGCGCCAGCACCGCGCTGCGGATCGCGCTCGAGAGGCCGTAATCACCGCGCTGCGTGTCGATCTCGGCGATGAGCTGCGGGACCGACCGGCCCTTGGCGTAGGCCATTTCGTAAAGCGCGTCCCAGAAGTCGTCTTCCAGGGAGACGCTCGTGCGATGCCCGGCGATGGTCAAGGACCGTTTCTTGGGTCTGCCGGTCATCGGCACGCCGGTCAGTCGCTCGGTCCGATCATGTCCTGCGGCCGCACGATCCGGTCGAAGTCGGCTTCACTTACATATCCAAGGCGCAACGCTTCCTCGCGCAGCGTCGTGCCGTTCTTGTGCGCGGCCTTGGCGATTTCCGTTGCCTTGTCGTAGCCGATCTCGGGGGCAAGCGCGGTGACCAGCATCAGCGAACGCTCCATCAGATCGGCAATGCGCTCGCGGTTGGCTTTGATGCCGACGACGCAATTGTCGGTGAAACTCACACTCGCATCGGCGAGAAGCTGGATGGATTGCAAAACCACGAAGGCGATCACGGGCTTGTAGACGTTGAGTTCGAAGTGACCCTGGCTGCCGGCGATGGTGCAGGTGGTCTGGTTGCCCATGACCTTGGTGCACACCATGGACAGGGCTTCGCATTGCGTGGGATTGACCTTGCCCGGCATGATGGACGATCCGGGCTCGTTTTCCGGCAGCTCGAGTTCGCCCAGACCGGAGCGTGGGCCGGAGCCGAGGAAGCGAATGTCGTTGGCGATCTTGAACAGGCTCACGGCCACCGTGTTCAACGCCCCGGACATTTCGACCATCGCGTCATGGGTGCCCAGGGCCTCGAACTTGTTCGGCGCGGTCACGAACGGCAGCTTGGTGAAACTGGCGACCTCCTCGGCGAACTTCTCGGCGAAGCCGGTTTTGGTGTTGAGGCCGGTGCCCACTGCCGTGCCGCCCTGGGCGAGCTCGTAAATCGACGGCAGCGCCTGTTCGACGCGACGGATGCCGTTTTCGACCATGACCGTGTAGCCGGAGAACTCCTGCCCGAGGGTCACAGGCGTCGCATCCTGCGTATGCGTACGCCCGATCTTGATGATGTCCTTCCATTCCTCGGCCTTGTCGTTCAGCGCGTTGCGTAATTTCTGCAGGGCCGGAATGAGCGCGTGCACGGTTTCCTCGGCCGTGGCGATATGCATCGCCGTCGGAAACGTATCGTTGGAGGATTGGGAGCGGTTCACGTGATCGTTCGGATGGACCGGATCCTTGGCGCCGATGGTGCCGCCAAGGATTTCAATGGCCCGGTTGGCGATCACTTCATTGGCGTTCATGTTCGACTGGGTGCCCGAACCCGTCTGCCACACGACCAGCGGAAAATGATCGTTCAGCTTTCCCTCAGCCACCTCCAGTGCCGCTGCGGCAATCGCGTCGCCCAATTCGTCCTCGATGTGATCGTGGGCCATGTTTGTGCGCGCTGCGCAGAGCTTGACGATGCCGAGCGCGCGCACGAGCGACCGTGGCATGGTCTCACCGCCGATCTTGAAGTTGCCGAGCGAGCGTTGGGTTTGCGCGCCCCAATATCGGTCATCCTGCACTTCGAGGGGGCCAAAAGAGTCGGTCTCGGTTCGCGTCTTGGTCATGTCTCGCTCCTGGGTCCGTGCCCGCGCGGCACGCCGATTGTGTAGCGCAAGGCGCGCACGGTTTGAAGCACGCGTTACGGCCGCCGCGAAATTAGCTCTGCAGAGAAAAAACAGGGAGGGGTTGTGTCGGTGTCAGCTCTTCTTCCGGAAGGCGTCGAGCTCGACCACGTCGGCGACCGGATTGTCCTGCGTGTCGCTGTCCATGCCACCGCCCGAGGCGGCGCCCGTATCCGCGCCGGACTGCCCACCGGTTCCATCGGCGACGGCCGGAACGCCGGCCGCATCGTCGCTTTCCTCGGACAGGGCCGGAAGGTCTCCGAGGCCGCGGTCGGCGTCGTTTGCGGCGCCCTGGTTTCCGAATTGCAGCCCGAATTGCACGCTCGGATCATAGAACGCCTTGATGGCGAGGAAGGGAACGACGAGCCGCTCGGGGATGTTGTTGAAGGACAACTTCACCTCGAAGCGGTTGTCGGACACCTCGAGATCCCAGAACTGGTGCTGCAGCACGATGGTCATCTCTTCGGGGTACTGGTCCCGCAGCCGCTCTGAGATGGCGACGCCGGGCGCCCGCGTCTCGAATGCAATGTAGAGGTGATGGTCTCCGGGAAGACCCGATTGGGCGATCCGATCCAATACCGTCCTCACCACGCCGCGCAGTGCTTCCTGCGTCAGCACGTCATATCTGATCTGATCCTCAGCCATGGCCTCGTTCAGCGCTTTCCCTCAGTCCCGTCACGACCGCTTTTGGCAAAGGCAGGAAGTCTTACCCCACGCGGTACGAGTGGAGGGCTTCTGTTGCCCGGTGCCCTCCGGAACCGCGCCTGACCTTGCAAAAGGTCAGGGCTTAATTTCGAGACTGTCGCACTGACTAAGCAGCGAGACGTGCCTCAGCATAGTTGTCGTTTGCAACTATTATGGCGGTCCGATAACGGTGGTACCATGCCGAGCGAAAGTACGTTCTTTACGCCCTCGTCGATCCTGGTTCGCCCCCATCAAATACCGCCATCTCTCGTACGGCGGTAAGCAGTATATGGTGGAGGCGCCGGGTACTGCCCCCGGGTCCGATGGGTTTATTACAACGCCCGTTTATCGCCATAGCCGACCAAAGCCGGCACCCCATATATATGCCGACAAGAGGGCAAAAAAAAGATTTACGGGCCGCACGCGGCCCAATTTCTGCGGTCGGGGGGTGTGCCGCCTTCAGGTCTTCGGTGGTGTGCCGTTGCGGGGCGCCAACTTCGCGATCATCGGGGACGTGCGCAGCAACATGGCGAAACGTTTTCGGGCCCCTTCCGAAACGCGGGGACGTTTCGTCATTCTGAACAACGTAGCCAGGAGCAGCGAGGCGTGCATCAGGCTCGTATAGGTGAAGAAGGCAGGCGCGCCGAAGTGCTCGATCACAACGGACCCGATCAATGGACCGATACTGGCCCCGACCGCGTAGATGAAGATCAGGCCAGCGGCGACGAGCACATACTGACCTGGCTCGGCGCGGTCGTTGGCGTGTGCCACTGAGAGAGAGTAGAGCGGAATGGCGAAGGCGCCGAACAGGAACGACCCGAAGTAGATCGAGTTGACCGCACCCTGCGGCACCCATGTGAGGAAGAACCCGGCGAGGGCCGCGCCAAGCGTCGCAATGATCACCAGCCAGCGCCGGTCATACCGGTCGGAGAGATATCCGAGCGGATACTGCAGCAGGGCGCCGCCGATGATGTTGAGAGCAATGAAGGTCGCGATGGCCGCGGTGTCCAGTCCCATCCGTTCCGCGTAGAGCGGGCCGATCAGACGAAAGGACGCGTTTGTCAGCCCGAGCGTCAGACAGCCGAGACAGGCAAGCGGGGAGATGATCCAGACGTCTTTCAGATTGAAGTTGAATTTGCCCGGCGGCTTGGGGCTGGACCGGTCGGCGAGGGACACCGGCACCAGAGACAGCGAGAACAAAATCGCGGTGATGGCGAACAGCTCAAAGCCACCCGTGCCGAAAAGAGGCAACAGGAATTGGGTGCCCGCGACCGCGCCGAGATCGACCATCCGGTAAATGCTGAATACCCGCCCGCGATCGGTGTTCTTCGAGCTCGCATTGAGCCAGCTCTCCATCACGGTAAACAGTCCGGAGAAACAGAAACCCATCGCGAACCGGATCAGAAGCCAGACATAGGGATCGATCAACAGAACGAGCGCAAGCGTTCCGGCGGACGCGATGGTCGCCAGGGCGGCAAAAACCCGGATATGCCCGACCCGGCGGATAAACTGCGGCGTCACGATGCACGAAACGGCGAACCCCGCGAAATACGCGGTGCCGAGCAGACCGATCAGCGCGGGACTGAACCCTTCCGCGTCCGCGCGTAGCGTGACCAGCGTGCCCTGAATGCCGTTTCCGGCCAGCAGGATGCCGGCTGCGATGAAGAGCGGAATGAGGTGGCTCAGGGAAGGCATGACGCATTCGCCCCGACCGGTTGTACTGCGCGCGGATACAGCAATTCAGCCGGGAAGAATACCCAGTGAAAAAGCAGGGCAGTGTTGTGATCAGTGCATGGCCGGCGCGCAGGCGAAGTATCAACGGCCGCGGGTCTTCTTTGCGATCTCGGCCCACTTCGCATCATCCCAGTCCTGCATGGTCTGGACCGCCGAGCTTTGGATGCCCTGCAGCGACTTGCCGCCGTCAATCACGACAATCTCGCCGTTGATGAAGCCGGCCTGATCGCTGACCAGGAAGGCCGCGAGGTCCGCGAGCTCCGAATGCTCGCCGACGCGACGCAGAGGAATGTCATCGGTCATGGGGAAGGCATCGAGGTCATCGGGCCGCAAACGCGACATGGCGCCTTCGGTGGGGAAGGGGCCCGGCGCTATGGCAACCGACCGAATGCCCCTTGGACCCCATTCCACTGCCAGGCTGCGGGTCATCGAGGCCACGCCGGCCTTGGCCATTGCGGAGGGCACCTGGAATGGTGCGCCATAGAGGGCGGACGTGGTGAGAATGTTCAGAATGACGCCCCGATGGTCCGCGTCGATCCAGCGTCGTCCGCAGGCGACGGAGCAATAGGCCGAACCATGCAAGACGATGCCGAGGATCGCGTCGATCGCCCGATGTGAAAGTTCCTTCGTCTGCGCGATGAAGTTGCCCGCCGCATTGTTCACGAGAATATCGAGCGGCGCATCCTCCCAGATTGCGGAAAACATCGCCTCGACAGCATCCGGGTCCCGGACATCGCATTGCTGCACCGTGACCGTGGAGTTGGTCTCTTGCTCGAACTCTTCCTTGGTCTCCTGAAGCTTTTCGACGCGGCGGCCACAGATGACGAGATCGGCTCCCAGCGCGGCGAAACGGCGGCCGATGCTCTTGCCGAGCCCGGTTCCGCCACCGGTGATCAGCGCCCGCTTTCCCTTCAGCAGATCATTCTCAAACATCGGTTCTTGCCCCTTCGATGCCGTAGCGTAGCGGTTTCCCTCGGGGACGGCCGGTTGGCGACATTACGCGACCCGGTCGCCCGGTTCCTTTCCGGCAAAGAACGCATCCAGATTGTCCAGTGCCCGGAAGCCCATCGCGTCCCGTGTCTCGGCGGTAGCGGATCCGATATGCGGCAGCAGGAACGTGTTGGGCAGATCCTTGTAGCGCGGGTCGATGCCGGGTTCATTGTTGAAGACATCGAGCCCGGCGGCTGCGGGCTTGCCCGCCTTCAGTCCGGCGATCAGGGCGTCATCATCCACCAGAGTGCCGCGTGCCGCGTTGACAACAATGGCGCCCTCGGGCAGCAGCGCGATGCGTTCGGCGTTCAACAGGCCACGGGTCGAGGGCAGGTTGGGTGCGTTCAGCGACAGGAACTGGCAGTGGGGCAGCATGTCCTCGAGTGTCTCGTAGAATACGGCGCCCAGTTCGTCTTCGTCCGTCTTGCGGGACGGGTTGTGGTACAGGATCTTCATGTCGAAGCCGCGCGCGCGTTTGGCCACCACCTTGCCGACCCGCCCGAGCCCGATGATCCCGAGTGTCTTGCCGGTCACCTGGGTCCCGACCATGAAGGCCGGGCTCCAGTCCTTCCACGCCGCTGTCCGAACGAGCTTTTCGCCCTCGCCCGCCCGGCGCGCAGCACCGAGCATCAGGAGCATTACGATCTCCGCGGTCGCGTCGGATAGAACGTCGGGCGTGTTCGTCACGACAACACCCGCCGTCCTGGCGGCGTCGGTGTCGACATGGTCGTAGCCCACCGAGAAGTTGGCGATGATCTTCACCGACTTCGGAAGCCGGTCGAACACCTCCGCGTCGAAATGCTCGGTATGGCACGGCAGGATTGCGTCAGCGCCCTGCGCCCGCGCGATCAGTTCCTCCCGCTCATAGAGCGCATCGTCCGGATTGAGCCTGGCGTCATAGTCCCGCGCAAGGCGGGCCTCGACGGCTTCAGGCAATTTGCGGGTGACCAGAACGGTGGGCTTGCTCATGGGCGATACGTCTTTCGGGTCTCGGGAGATTGATGATCGGTGGCTTGAACCCGAAGGATTTTAAAGAGACACGTCGCCCGCCGCTACCGGGCGTCAGGGCGGAAGTGCTTTTGCCTATTGGCCGGTGCGGCCGCGGAAGGGCAGGCGCAGGCGCATGCCGGAGTAGTCGTTGTCTTCCAGGTCTTCCGCCAGTCCGTTGGGATCCTCATTGATCGGCGGCTGGAATCGGCCGATGTCGAGATCCCAGTTCCGGTTCTTGCCGATCGCCTGAGACCGGTATGTCTGTTGCTTGATACGGTCGCCCTGGATCTGCGCGTCCGGCTCGATGATGAACGAGGAAGGCGGCCCCGGATTGGCGGTGGTACCTTGACCCTCGCCGGCGCCCGGCGCATCGAGCCCCTGCACGGTCTGGGCCCGGGCCGCGAACGGCGATGCCGCCAGCGCCAACAGCACGAGTGCCGTATAGCCAAGGATTTGAACAGGCCTGGTCATCGTAATGAGGTGAAAAACTGTCTGCCTCGCTCCGTCGGTTCGGACCATATCATAACAGTTGCCGACGGGACACAGTTTGCGGAAAAGCGCATCTCGGCCGGGCAATTATGTTGCGGTGCACAAAAAGATACGTTTACAAATGGTAAAGAGTTCCGGTCCAAGCTGGATCTCTGATGCAATTCAAAACGCCGAGGATCGGCGTTTTCTGACGGCGCCTCCGGCAAAGAGAGGCAAACATAGGGAGGAGAACGAACCGACCACAACAAAGGAGAAACCTGATGTGGAAAGCTGTTCTCGTTCTCTTCATGACCTCGAGTACCCAGCCCATCGCCATGATGGTGGGTCAGTTCCCCGAGTCTTTTGTGAAAAAGGTCGAGTGCCAGAAATTCGTCGCCAAGATGCGCGGCGATATTGACGGGACCATCGACGTCTTCGCGAAACATGCGAAGCTCGGGTTCGAAGTCGTCCATCACGAAATGAGCTGCCTCGAAGACGGAGACGGCGAGCCCATCTAGGCTGGTGATGGTGTGCGCGTCCCGGCAGATCGGGATCGTGCATTTGCGAGGTTTTAGTGCATGTCCGCGGGGCTCGCGAATCGCCTGAGAATCGCGCTAGTGTGCGCCGCATGCAGCAATATCTCGACCTGATGGCGCACGTGCGCCGTAACGGCGTGCGCAAAGAAGACCGCACCGGCACCGGCACGTTGTCCGTGTTCGGCTACCAGATGCGCTTCGACTTGAGCGACGGCTTCCCGATGGTCACGACCAAGAAGCTGCATCTCAAATCCATTGTTCACGAGTTGCTGTGGTTTCTCTCCGGAGACACCAACATCGAATATCTCAAGCGCCATGGCATATCGATCTGGGACGAGTGGGCGGACGAGGACGGCGACCTCGGTCCGGTTTACGGCCGGCAATGGCGCTCATGGCCGCGCCCGGACGGAACGCAGGTGGATCAGATCAGCGCGCTCATTTCGGAGTTGAAGGTCAATCCGGATTCACGGCGGCATGTGATCTCCGCGTGGAACGTGGCCGAGCTCGACGACATGGCCCTCAGTCCATGCCATTGCCTGTTTCAGTTCTGGGTCGCGGAGGGCAAGCTCTCCTGCCAGCTATATCAGCGGTCGGCCGATATCTTTCTCGGCGTACCGTTCAACATCGCGTCCTATGCGCTGATGACGCAAATGGTGGCCCAGGTCACGGGGCTTGAGCCCGGCGAATTCATTCACACCTTCGGCGACGCCCATCTCTACCTCAACCATCTCGAACAGGCGGACCTGCAACTCGCGCGCGACCCGCGCCCGTTGCCGACGATGGAGATCAATCCGGAGGTGGGGTCGATCTTCGACTTCGTCTATGACGACTTCGAACTGATCGGATACGACCCTCACCCGCATATCAAAGCCAAGGTCGCTGTGTAGATGTCGACAAATGGTGTGCGTATCGCGCTGGTCGTCGCCATTGCCGAGAACGGCGTCATCGGCAGAAGCGGCAAACTGCCGTGGCGGCTCTCTTCCGATCTGAAGTTCTTCCGCAACGTGACCATGAACAAGCCGCTGATCATGGGACGGCGGACGTTTGAGTCCATCGGCAAGCCACTTGATGGCCGCGACAACATCGTGATCACCCGCACGTCGGGTCTGGAGTGGCCGGGCGTCTTCGTCGTCTCGGAGCTTGAGGACGCGCTTGCGCTGGCGCGGGAAAAGGCGGCTGCACGCGGCGCGGACGAGATTGCCGTCATCGGCGGGGCGGAAATCTACGCGCTGACGCTTCCCGTCGCCGACATCATCTATCTGACCGAAGTTCACGCGGAGCCCGAGGGCGATACGTTCTTTCCGGACTTCGACAGGACGGAATGGCGAGAAATTTCCCGCGAACGCCATGCCGCCGGGCCCAGGGACGGTGCCGATTACAGCTTCGTCACGCTCGAACGCTTGGCCTGACACCTGTTCGGCAAATCCGGCGTCACTACAACTTTTGCGAGTATTTATACAGTCAATATCGCAAAAGGCGAAAAACGGCACGATATTCGACGCGATTTTTTCAGGCCGAATATTGATCGTCCGGTAACACATTTCTAAGACGAATGACTAAAACTTAAGCGCGAATTGCGTATGTCTACGCAACTCTTGCGGAAATCATTCTTGGAGCGGGAAATGAAAGACTCCAGTCTCCGGCCGGTGAGCGACGAAATCGAGGTCCCGTCAGAGGAGGCCACAGGTCAAGAAGCGGAGGCTGCCGATCAGGACGATCATGTGAACGGTTCCGACGCGGCGAAACTGCGCGCCATGCTCGACAAGATCGCGGGTGAGCTGGGAACATTCGGCCTCGGCATGGCCGACATTGCCGGAGCCATCGAGCTGACAGCGCAGAATTCCGCGCAGGATCTTGAAACTTTCGAGGTTCTGGGGGACCGGCTGCAGCAGGTGAAGGACTGCTCCAACACCATCAATGGCCGCATCGGCAATGCGCGCAACGTCTCGCAGAAGATGGGCAACGAACTCACGACTTCGCGCGGGGAAGCGGATACGGCCATCGATTCGATCGCGTCCCTGATCGACGACGTGAAGTCGTTCGAATCGCAGATGGCCGATGTACGCGGTGCGGTCGAGAGTGTCAGCGAAGTCACAGGCATGATCGACCAGATCGCACGCCAGACGAATCTGCTGGCGCTCAATGCAACGATCGAGGCGGCACGGGCCGGCGAAGCCGGGAAGGGTTTTGCGATCGTTGCAAGCGAGGTCAAGCAACTGGCGCAACACACCTCCGAGGCCACCGAGCAGATCGATGCAACCCTCGCCAAGATCAAGGCCGGATTCCGCGTCCTCTCCGACAGCAGCAACCGCGCGGTTTCAACGGCCGAAATGGTCGGAGAACGGGCGGGATCGTTCACGTCCATTCTGGACACGGTCGGGTCGGCGATCAGCGAAATCGAATCCTCGACATCGGAAATCGAGACCGCGAGCGGGGAGGTCAGCTCGACCTGCGAGCATTTCTCCGAAGCCTTCAGTGCCGTGTCGGACGGCATGTCGGGCGCCGCCCAGTCATTGTGCGATGCCAGCAATGAGCTGCGAACGATCGCCGACACGACCGATGAACTCGTTCTCGGCGTGCCGATGTCGGGCCTGCACACGCCGGACAGCCGGTACATCGAGATGGTCGTCGAGCGCGCGCGTGAGATCGGCGAGGTTTTCACGGATGCGGTCGCCGCGGGCGAAATCTCGGTTGAGGCCCTGTTCGACGACGACTACCAACCGATACCCGGCACCGACCCGGAACAGGTGATGGCCCGTTTCACCGAGTTCACCGATCGTGCGTTGCCGTCCATTCAGGAGGCCATCCTCGAAAGCGACGAGCACATTGTCTATTGCGCGGCCGTGGACAGAAACGCCTATCTGCCCACGCACAACAAGAAGTTCTCCCAGCCCCAGGGCGATGATCCGGTCTGGAACATGGCGAACTGCCGGAACCGGAGGATATTCGACGACCGGACGGGGCTGCGCGCGGCACGAAACGAGAAACCGGTCCTGCTTCAGACCTACCGGCGTGATATGGGCGGCGGCAAGTTCGTGGTCATGAAGGAGCTGAACAGCCCGATCATGGTCCGGGGGCGGCGCTGGGGAACACTGCGGCTGGCCTACAGGCATTAACGCGTCGGCGCATATCAATGACGGTTGCCCTCCGATGCGCACGCTGCCAGACTTGGTCTTAGTGCGTATCCAAAAAGACGAATTCCGGGAGGGTCATTCATGAAGACGCGTGCAGCGGTCGCGACGGCGGCCGGCAAACCCCTTGAAGTGACGGAAGTTGATCTTGACGCGCCGAAGGACGGTGAGTGCCTCGTCGAGATCAAGGCGACGGGGGTGTGTCACACGGACGAATTCACGCTGTCCGGTGCCGATCCGGAAGGCATCTTTCCCGCGATTCTCGGCCATGAGGGCGCCGGTGTCGTTGTCGAGGTGGGCAAGGACGTAACGAGCCTGAAGAAGGGCGACCATGTCATCCCGCTCTACACGCCCGAGTGCCGGCAATGCGACTACTGCACGTCCGGTAAGACCAACCTTTGCCAGGCGATCCGTGAAACCCAGGGGCAGGGCGTCATGCCCGACGGGACCAGCCGGTTCTCGGCGGGCGGCGACAAGATCTTTCACTATATGGGCACGTCGACTTTCTCCAACTACACGGTGGTTCCCGAGATCGCGCTCGCCAAGGTTCGCGAGGACGCGCCGTTCGAGAAGATCTGTTACATCGGTTGCGGTGTGACGACGGGCATCGGCGCGGTCATGAACACGGCGAAGGTCGAGCCCGGCGACAATGTGGTCATCTTCGGTCTGGGCGGTATCGGCCTAAACGTCATCCAGGGCGCGCGCATTGCCGGCGCCGACATGATCGTCGGCGTGGACATCAATCCGGATCGCAAGGACATTGCCGAGAAGTTCGGCATGACACACTTCGTGAACCCCAACGAAGTCGAGGGCGACCTGGTGCCGTATCTCGTCGATCTCACCAAGGGCGGTGCCGATTATTCCTTCGAATGCATCGGCAATGTCGAGGTGATGCGCCAGGCGCTCGAGTGCTGCCACAAGGGATGGGGAACCTCGGTTATTATCGGTGTCGCGCCCGCCGGCGCTGAAATCGCAACGCGGCCGTTCCAGTTGGTCACGGGCCGAAACTGGCGCGGCACGGCCTTCGGCGGGGCAAAGGGTCGCACCGACGTGCCGAAGATCGTCGACTGGTACATGGACGGCAAGATCAATATCGACGATCTCATCACCCACACCATGGAGTTGGACAAGATCAACGACGCTTTCGACCTGATGCACGCCGGAAAGTCGATCCGTTCGGTCATAACATTTTGATGACACAATTCGCCTGACGGTCTTGACCGCACAGGTGTTCGCGAAAAAGATTGAGTGAAAAGGACACAGACCTGCCGGGGTCGCATTGTTTCTCGGACGGGAGTGTCCTATAAACCGAAGAACTCTGCCGGTCCGTGCCGGAAGGCAACAAGTCACAAAGGTCTTGAGCCAAAAAAAACCGACGTACCGGTGTTGCGCTGCACTTGGCGGCACAGCAAAATCATCGAAAAATCGCGACAATCAAAACAGGACGTACCAACATGCCTTGGAGCAATCAAAGCGGCGGGGGCGGCGGATGGAAAAGCGGCGGCGGCGGCCCCTGGGGTCAGCGCCCGCCCGGCGGTGGCGGCGGCGGCGGAGGAGGAGGACCGGCGCCGGATCTCGAGGAAATGCTCCGGAAAGGACAGGACCGGCTGCGCCAGGCGATGCCCGGTGGCGGCAGCAACAAGTTCATTTGGGGAATCGCCGTCCTCGGCGTAATCGGCATCTGGCTGATGAACTGTTTCTATACGGTTGGCCCGGAAGAAGAGGGCGTCGTGCTGCGCTTCGGCGAGTTCGCGCGTTCGACTCCGCCGGGACTTCATTTCGTCATCTGGCCGATTGAGACCGTCGAAAAGCCGAAGGTCCAGGCAGAGAACCAGCTCAATTTCGGCGTGTCGTCGCGTGGCGGATCGCAAGAAGGCCTGATGCTCGCTGGCGATCAGAACATCGTCGATATCAAGTTCTCCGTCCTCTGGCGGATCTCGAACGCAGAGAAGTACTTGTTTAATGTACGCGATCCGGAGCTTCTGGTTCGCTACGTTGCGGAAAGCGCGATGCGCGAGGTTGTCGGTCGCACACCGGCCGAGCAAATCCGTACCCAGGGTCGCCTGGAGGCGCAGAACCAGGTCCGGGACCTGATCCAGTCCACGCTCGACAAGTACAACACCGGCATTCTCATCACCGGCGTGAAGCTGGAGAAGGCTGACCCGCCACCGGCGGTGATCGACGCGTTCGAGGAAGTTCAGCGCGCCGAGCAGAACCAGAACCAGTTCATCCGGGAGGCAGAGAGATACCGCAACAAGGTGCTCGGCGAAGCGCGTGGTGAGTCCTCCAAGATCGTGGAAGACGCGAAAGCGTACAAGGCACGTGTCGTGAACGAGGCGGAAGGTGAAGCGCAGCGTTTCGTGTCCGTCTATGACGAATACTCGAAGGCCAAGGACGTGACGCGCAAGCGGCTGTTCCTGGAAACGCTTGAAGAGGTCTACTCGAAAGCGCCCAAGGTCATCATCGAACAGGGTCAGCAAGGCGGATCGGGCGTCGTGCCCTATCTCCCGCTTCCCGAGGTCGCGAAACGCGCCCGCGCGGGTCAAGCACAGCAGACCGGGAGGCAGTAATGCGAAACGGAATTAAGATCTTTCTCGGCGTTCTTGTCGCGGCTGCGCTTTTCGTCGCCTATTCGTCGATGTTCACCGTCGATGAGCGCGAAAACGCGCTGGTCATCAGGCTTGGTGAAATCCAGCGGACGATAACCGAGCCCGGTCTGCATTTCAAAATGCCGATCGTGGAAGAACTCGTCTATGTCGACAAGCGCTTGCTCTTCTTTGAGAGCCTCGACAAGAGCGTGCAGGTCGTCGACGGACGGAGATACAATGTGGACGCGATCATGATGTTGAAGATCGTCGATCCGCGCAGGTTCCGTGAGACGGTCCAGGCAAGCGAGCTTCGCATGCGTGACCGGCTTGAGACCCGCCTCGACGCGGCGCTCAGACAGACCTACGGCAAGCGCACATTTGATGCGGCCCTGTCCAAGGACCGTTCGGCAATGATGACTGAAATCCGAGACTCGGTGCGCGACGACGCCCGCTCTCTGGGTGTGGAGATCGTCGACGTCAGGATCCGCCGGACGGACCTCATGCCTGATGTTCTGAACGACACTTATGCGCGCATGAAATCCGAACGTGAGGCTGAAGCCCAGGACCTGCGCTCGATCGGTCGAGCGGAAGAGCGTCGCATTCGTGCGCAAGCGGATCGAGAGGCCGTCGAGATGGTATCCAAGGCCAAACGTGAGTCGGAGATCGTACGTGGCCAGGGCGATGCGCAGCGTAACAAGGTGTTTGCGGACGCGTTCCAGCGAGATCCGGAGTTCTTTGCCTTCTACCGCTCGATGCAGGCCTATCCCAAGAGCCTTGAAGGCACCGATACGACGCTGGTCATAACGCCCGACAGTGACTTCTTCCGTTACCTCAAGGATCCGCAGGGTCGACAGACTGGGCAGCAACCCGAACAGTAATGGACGACTTGCTGGTCGCAGTCGGGCTCGTTCTGGTCATTGAAGGTTTGTTGTGGGCGTTGGCGCCGGGTTTCGGCAGGCGCATGCTCGAGACGGCATCTGAAATGCCGGAATCGAGTTTGCGCACCGCCGGTGCAATCGCCGTGGCGGGCGGTGTACTCATTGTCTGGCTGATCAGAGGCTGAGATAAAGAGGGCTGTTCAAAGCTTTGTGGGCCTTTTAGTTTGATGGGCGAAAGACGGCCATTTTGCGCTATTATCGTGCCGAACAAGATCCAACATGTCCGGCTGGTCCGGGCGACTTCATGAGCATGTCGGAGAGACGACCAATGAGAACCGGTAACGCATTTCCTGTTTCAACCCGATCCAAGGCACAGGCCCGGTCCGAGGCACAGGCAAGTCGAAGCGGACACCCGGCGTATATCATCGCCGGTTTCGTGCTCCTGTGCGCGACAATTCTCGTACTGGCGATGACGTCCAGGGCGTACTCGCAGATCGAGATACGGGGTCCCAAGTCCGTCGCCGATCTGGCGGAGCGGCTTCAGGAGGCGGTTGTCAACATTTCGACGACGCAGACCGTGAAGGGGTCGCAGGGCATCCCGCTGCCGCGGGTGCCGAAGGGTTCGCCGTTCGAGGATTTCTTTGAGGATTTTTTCAACAATCAGCGCCGTCCAAACCGGCCGCGGCGGGTGAATTCGCTTGGCTCCGGCTTCGTGATTGACGCGAGCGGCATAATCGTGACGAACAACCACGTGATCGACGGTGCGGACGAGATTTTCGTCAACTTCAATGACAACACGAAGCTGAAGGTGGAAAAGGTCCTCGGAACCGATTCCAAGACGGACATCGCCTTGCTTCAGGTCAAGTCCGACAAGCCGCTGAAGGCGCTGAACTTCGGCGATTCGAACAAGATGCGGACCGGTGACTGGGTCATGGCCATCGGCAACCCCTTCGGCCTCGGCGGTACCGTGACGCTCGGCATCATTTCGGCCAAGAAACGCGACATCAACTCCGGCCCGTATGACGAGTTCATCCAGACGGACGCGGCGATCAACCGGGGTAACTCCGGCGGACCGCTGTTCAACATGGATGGCGAGGTTATCGGTCTGAACACCGCGATTATCTCTCCGACCGGCGGTTCGATCGGCATCGGCTTTGCCGTTCCTTCGAACACGGCCACCCACGTCATCGACCAGTTGCGCCGCTTCGGCGAGACGCGGCGCGGCCTGCTGGGTGTGCGCATTCAGAGCGTCACGGACAGCATCGCCGAGAGCCTCGGCATGGAGAAGCCGACAGGCGCGCTGGTGGCAAGCGTCACGCCGGACAGCCCCGCGGAAAAGGCCGGCATAAAGGTCGGCGACGTTATTCTCCTGTTTGACGGCAAGGAAGTGGAGAGCATGCGCATCCTGCCGAAGTTGGTCGCGCGGACCTCGATCGGCAAGACCGTCGATGTGGTGATCCTGCGTGACGACAAGCGCGAGACCGTGACGGTCACGATCGGCCGCATGAAGGAGACACCGACGAAGGTGGCCGCCAAGACCGAGGAGAAGGAAGCCGAGAAGACTTCCCTGCTTGGGCTCTCGCTCTCGGAAATGACGGACGAATTGCGGACCAAGTTCAAGATCGACAAGAAAGTCAGCGGCGTCGTGATCACCGAGGTGAGTCCGGAAAGCGACGCGGCGCAGAAGAGCATCGCCGCCGGGCAGGTGATCGTCGAGGTGCAGGGCACCAAGGTGAAAACGCCTGACGAAGTGAAGACCCAGGTCGCGGAGAAGAAGAAGTCCGGCAAGAAGTCGGTTCTGCTTCTGATCGCCGACGGCAAGGGCGAATTGCGCTTCGTGGCGGTTCCCGTCGAAAGCTGATCGAAACGACTCTAGTCTTCCGAGAAGTCCTCGCGGCGATATCCTTGCGCAAAGAGCAGGGCCGTGAGGTCGGCGTGCTCGATGCCCGCGTCCGCCTGTTCGGCCACGATCGGCTTGGCGCGATAGGCGACGCCCAGTCCCGCCTCCTGCAGCATCGCCAGGTCATTGGCACCGTCGCCCACGCCGAGCGTCTGTGAGGGCGCAAGCGAAAGCGCGTCGCGATGCTGCCGCAGCGCCTCGAATTTCGCCTGCCGTCCGAGAATGGGCTCGGTCACCCGGCCGGTCAGCCTGCCGCCGGCGATTTCAAGCGTGTTGGCCTGGTCTATTTCAAATCCGGCAGCTTCCGCCACCCGTCGGGTGAAGAAGGTGAAGCCGCCGGAGACGATGACCGTCTTTGCACCGTGCGCGCGCATCGTACAGGCGAGCGTACGGGCGCCCGGATTGAGCGTGATGCGTTCGTCAAAGACACGGTCCAGGACGGCTTCATCGAGCCCCTCGAGCAGCGACACGCGTTCGCGCAGGGCGGACTCGAACTCGAGCTCGCCGCGCATGGCGCGTTCGGTGATGGCCGCGACCTTGGGCTTGAGGCCGGCAAAGTCCGCCAGCTCGTCGATGCACTCCTGGCCAATGAGCGTGGAATCCATATCGGCGACGAGCAGGTGCTTGCGCCGGTCGCGCGCCGGCTGCAGGACGACATCGACGGGAGCGCTGGCCAGGCAGCGATGCACATCGGCGCGCAGGTTCTCGAGATCCCCGTCCTGTTCAAACTCGAATGGTACGTCGCACGCCTCGCCGGGGGACAGCCAGTCGGGTTCGCCTGACCGGGGCAGTATCGCGCGGACACGATCGACGAGGGAGTCATCGAGCCCGCCTGCCGGGCCGCCTATCAATGTCAGGATGTGCGTCAAGGGATCGTTCCGGGCGGCTAGCGGATGAATGTGAGGGTGCCGAACCGCTTCCGCAGCTCGACGACCTGCTGGCGCACCAGTTCCGGCGTTTCGTTGCGGACCATGACATGGGCCATCAGTTCGGCGAGCTCCGGCATGTCGCGCGCGGTCATGCCCCAGCGCACCACCTCCGGCGTTCCCAGCCTCAATCCGTTGACGTCCCCCTCGACCGGGGGCAGCGGCAGGCCGATCCCGCATGTCAGGATGTTCGCGCGCCGCAGGGTCTTGGCCAGCGTCTGCCCGCCGCCATAACTGGCAGCCTCCACGGCAAACTGGTGCGACTGCGTGAAGCCGCGGTCGGCGGCGAACACGGGCACACCTTCATTTGCGAGCGCCTGCGCCAGTGTCCGCGCGCTTTCCCCCATTTCCCTGGCGTAGGCCTCGCCGAACACCTTCCAGTCGAGCATGGTGAAGGCGAGGGCGGCGGACTTGGCGATATCGAAATTTGCCGTGAGGCCGGGAAAGGCGATTGCGTCCAGCCGCTTAGCCAGTTTCGCATCGTTTGTCACGATGAGGCCCGACGCCGGCCCGCCGAGGCTCTTGTAGGTGCTCATGGTCATGAGGTGGGCGCCTTCCTCGAGCGGCTGCTGCCACTGGCGTCCCGCGATCATGCCGCACAGGTGAGCAGCATCGTAAAGAACGTGTGCGCCGACCTCGTCGGCAATGTCCCTGACCTCGCGCACCGGGTGCGGCGTGAGGTTGAGGCTTCCGGCGAGGGTGATGAGCTTCGGTTGGACGCGCCTGGCGAGATCGCGCAGGCCGTCGAGGTCGACGGTGTATTGCTCCCCATCGACAGGGCCCATGTGAATGTCGAGGCCATAGAGGCCCGCGGCGCCTGCTTCGTGATGCGTGATGTGGCCGCCGATATCTGCCGGCTGCACGATGATCGCGTCGCCCGGCTTCGCCGTCGCCATGAACCCGTAAAGGTTGGCCAGCGAACCAGATCCCACGCGGATCTCTGCATATTCTGCGCCGAACACCTCAGCCGCGAGTTCCGCCGCAATCACCTCGATGCGCTCGATCGCCTCCAGTCCCATCTCGTATTTGTCGCCGGGATAGCCAAGCGAGGGGCGGGCCCCGAGTCCCTGCGCAAGCACGGCTTCCGCTCTCGGGTTCATGGTGTTGGTGGCCGGATTGAGATTGATGCATTCGCGGTCATGAATGACCAGGTTCTGCTCGACCAGCTCGGAGATCTCGTCGGCGATGGCGTTCACTTCGCTGTCCGCACACTGCTGGGCAACGTCCTGAACGAAGTCCTCGCAAGCGTCCGGCACCCATGCGCGGCGGGCGAGCTGGGCCATGTGATACTCCCGAATATGATGCCGGAACCTGGTTCCGGTTGAAATTGAGGGCCCGAACCGCCTAGGAGAGAGCCCATGTCAGGTTTTCGCGCCATCCTTATTGCAGGGCCGACTGCCAGCGGCAAGTCGGCTGCCGCACTTGAGGTCGCACAGGCCCTCGACGGCGTGGTCATCAATGCCGACTCCAAGCAGGTCTACCGGGATGTGCGGGTCCTGAGTGCGCGCCCGAGCGCCGAGGAGGAGGCGCGGGCACCTCATGCGCTCTACGGGTTCGTGCCTTCGACGGACGCCTATTCGGTGGGCCGTTGGCTCCAAGATGTCAGCGGCACGCTCAAAGACGCGGAGGCTCAGGGGAAACTGCCGATCATCACCGGCGGCTCGGGGCTCTACTTCAAGGCGCTGCTCGAGGGCCTCTCGCCGGTGCCCGACATCCCGGAAGACGTGCGCGAGCGCTGGCGCGAAGCCGCGAGCGAGATGTCCGCCGAAGACTTGCATGCCCGGTTGCGCGCGTGTGATCCGGAAACTGCCTCTCAGCTCCGGCCGTCCGATCCCCAGCGTATCGTCCGCGCGCTCGAGGTCTTCGACGCAACCGGACGCTCGCTTGCGGCGTGGCAGAAGGAGGCAGGCGCTCCCGTCCTGCGCGAAGCGGAGACCGTCCGGTTTTTCGTCAGCCGTCCGCGCGAGGAGCTCTATGCCCGCATCAACGCCCGCTTCGACGCCATGCTGTCGGAAGGCGCGCTTGAGGAGGTCAAGGCGCTTGCGGCACAAAACCTCGACCCGGACCTGCCGGTGATGCGCGCCCACGGGGTGAAGCCGCTGATGGACATGTTGCTTGGACGTCTGACCGAGGATGAGGCCGTCGAACGCGTCAAGACCGACACGCGGCGCTACGCCAAACGCCAGGAGACATGGGCCAAAAGCAACATGATTTCGTGGCAACGGCTCGAAAAGCAAGAATCGAAAAGTTTTGCGTCAAATATTTTTTCATTTGTTGATGTTTGACTGTTGACCCTCAGGCTCGGCGGCGATACGGTGCGCCGCCGGTTCGCCATGGGCTGACCGGACGAGGGCGCTCGCGCCTGATGCAAACGGATATATTGAATTGACGAGGCCGGCGGGTGAAATTGCGCGTCTGGCAAACAACAATGGAGCATGGGTAGATGGCTCGCGAAATGACCGGGGCAGAGATGGTCCTGAAGGCGTTGGCCGATCAGGGTGTTGAACATATTTTCGGCTATCCCGGTGGCGCCGTACTGCCCATTTACGACGAGATTTTCCAGCGCAACGATATCCAGCATGTCCTGGTGCGGCACGAGCAGGGCGCGGTCCATGCCGCGGAAGGCTATGCCCGCTCGACCGGCAAACCCGGTGTCGTTCTCGTCACGTCGGGTCCCGGTGCGACCAACGCGGTGACGGGCCTGACCGACGCGCTCATGGATTCCATCCCGATCGTGTGCATCACCGGTCAGGTGCCGACGCATCTGATCGGCAATGACGCGTTCCAGGAGTGCGACACGGTCGGCATCACGCGGCCCTGCACGAAGCACAACTATCTGGTCAAGGACGTCAACGACCTTGCGCGGGTCATGCACGAGGCGTTCTACGTCGCGACCGCCGGCCGTCCCGGCCCGGTCGTGGTCGACATCCCCAAGGACATCCAGTTCGCGTCCGGGGAATATGTCGGCCCGTCCAACGTCAAGCACAAGACCTACCGGCCGACGGTGACCGGCAGCCAGGACGCGATCCGGGCGGCGGTGGACCTGATGGCGGGCGCCAAAAAGCCGATCCTGTACAGCGGTGGCGGCGTCATCAATTCCGGGCCCGCCGCCAGCCAGCTCCTGCGCGAGCTTGTCAGGCTGACGGGCTTTCCGATCACATCGACGCTGATGGGGCTCGGCGCCTATCCGGCGTCGGGGAAGGAATGGCTGGGCATGCTCGGCATGCACGGCACCTATGAGGCCAACATGGCGATGCACGATTGCGACGTCATGGTCTGTATCGGGGCGCGTTTCGACGACCGCATCACCGGACGGCTGGATGCGTTTTCGCCGGGCTCGAAGAAGATTCATATCGACATCGACCCCTCGTCGATCAACAAGAACGTGCATGTCGATCTGCCGATCATCGGCGATGTCGGCCACGTGCTCGAGGAGATCATTCGCGTCTGGAAGGCGCGCTCACCGGATCTGGATAAGAACGCCCTCAAGGAGTGGTGGCAGCAGATCGACAAATGGCGCGCGCGCAAAAGCCTCAACTACAAGAACCGTGATGATGTCATCATGCCGCAATACGCGATCGAGCGGCTCTACGAACTGACCAAGGATCAGGAGACGTTCATCACCACCGAGGTGGGCCAGCACCAGATGTGGGCAGCCCAGCACTATCATTTCGAGGAACCGAACCGCTGGATGACCAGCGGCGGTCTCGGCACCATGGGCTATGGTCTGCCTGCCGCCGTCGGGGTGCAGATGGCGCATCCGGATGCGCTCGTCATCGATGTCGCCGGCGAAGCCTCTGTGCTGATGACCATGCAGGAAATGTCGACCGCGGTTCAATTCGATCTGCCGATCAAGATCTTCATCCTGAACAACCAGTACATGGGCATGGTCCGGCAATGGCAGGAATTGCTGCATGGCGGACGCTACGCCCACAGCTACACCGAGGCGCTGCCCGATTTCGTCAAGCTCGCCGAGGCCTATCAGTGCGTCGGTATCCGTGCCGAGAAACCGGCCGAACTCGACGACGCGATCAGGGAAATGATCAAGGTGAAGAAGCCCGTCATCTTCGACTGTGTCGTGGACAAGGTGGCCAACTGCTACCCGATGATCCCTTCGGGAGAGGCCCACAACAACATGCTGCTCGGCGACGCGGTCGAGGAGGGTGACCTCGAGGGCGCGATTTCCGAGGAAGGCAAGGTACTGGTGTAAACCGCTTCTGCCGTGGCGCAGTGTTTCCGCGCCGCGGACCCCGACCGGTCGCTTCGGCGCGCCATTCATCAGTTCAGCACGGGCGAAACCCATGAGTACGTCAACCGCACAAAGTCATTATCCGAGCGCGACATTCAAGCAGACGAGCGAAAGCCACACGCTGTCCGTGTTGGTGGACAACGAGCCGGGCGTCCTCGCGCGGGTCATCGGCCTGTTTTCCGGGCGCGGCTACAACATCGATTCCCTGACCGTGTCGGAGACCGAGCACGAGTCGCACCTGTCGCGCATCACCATGGTGACGACGGGCACGCCGATGGTCATCGAGCAGATCATCCATCAGCTCGAGCGGTTGGTGCCGATTCACAGCGTGACGGACCTCACCGTTGATGGCAATCCGCTGGAGCGCGAGCTCGCCCTGGTAAAGGTGGCCGGCAAGGGTGACGCGCGGGTCGAAGCGCTCAGACTGGCCGAGGCGTTTCGCGCGCAGGTCATCGATGCCTCGACCGAGCACTTCGTGTTCGAGATCACCGGACGGCTCAACAAGATCGAGCAGTTCATCACGCTCATGCAGCCGCTCGGCCTCGTCGAGGTGGCGCGGACGGGTATCGCCGCCATTGGCCGCGGCAAGGAAGCGATGTAAAGGTACGCCCGAGGGGCATTCCGCCACGACAATTCAATTCAGTCATTGACCAAAAGGGGCATGTGTTATGCGCGTTTATTATGATCGCGACGCCGATCTCAATCTCATCAAGTCCAAGAAAGTCGCCGTCATCGGCTATGGCAGCCAGGGCCACGCCCATGCGCTGAACCTGCGCGACTCCGGTGTGAAGGACGTCATCGTCGCATTGCGCGAGGGTTCGGGTTCGATCAAGAAGGCGGAAGGGGAGGGCTTCAAGGTCATGAACGTGGCCGACGCCGCGAAGTGGGCCGACGTGATGATGATGCTGACGCCCGATGAGCTGCAGGCCGACATCTACAACGATCACCTGCATGGCAACATGACCAAGGGCGCGGCGCTGTTCTTCGCGCACGGTCTCAACGTCCATTTCAACCTGATCAACCCGCGCCAGGACCTCGACATCCTCATGTGCGCGCCGAAGGGCCCGGGCCATACGGTGCGGTCGGAATATGTGCGCGGCGCCGGTCTGCCCTGCCTGATGGCTATCGCCCAGGACAATTCCGGCAATGGACACGACCTCGCTCTGTCCTATGCGGCGGCGATCGGCGGCGGCCGCGCCGGTATCATCGAAACCACTTTCCGAGAGGAATGCGAGACGGACCTGTTCGGCGAGCAGGCGGTGCTCTGCGGCGGCGTGGTCGAGCTCATGCGCGCCGGTTACGAGACGCTGGTCGAAGCCGGTTACGCCCCGGAGATGGCGTATTTCGAGTGCCTGCACGAGATGAAGCTGATTGTCGACCTGATCTATGAAGGCGGCATCGCCAACATGAACTATTCGGTTTCCAACACCGCCGAATACGGCGAGTACGTCTCGGGTCCGCGGGTGATCAACGCGGAGACCAAGGCGCGCATGAAGGAAATCCTCGCCGACATCCAGACCGGGCGGTTCACCAAGGACTGGATGCTGGAGAACAAGGTCAACCAGACCTCGTTCAAGGCGATGCGTCTCGCCGCCGATCAGCATGAATGCGAAGAGGTCGGCGCGCGGCTGCGGGCGATGATGCCGTGGATCTCGGAGGGCGCGCTGGTCGACAAGGCGAAGAATTAGCCGGCGCAATCGCTCATTCGGAACAAAAACAAGCGCCCGGGCCGATCACCCGGGCGTTTTCTCATTTCGTCAAAAAAAGGAACGCGGAGCGCGACACGCTCCGCGTTCTGCCCATTCGGTGTGCCCCACCCGTCAGGGTATTGCTTGTGACTATCTCAGGGCTCCGCCGCCGAAATGCCAGTTCAGCCGGCCGCGCACGACCGTGAAATCGTCGTCGATGTCGTAGTAGAGGGCGTCGACACCAATGCTCATCTGCGAGGCGACCTTGTAGTCGATGCCGCCGCCGACGACGTAACCGGTGTCGGAATCGTCGATCGCCACACCGCCGGTTCCATAGAACAGCCAGTTGCGGTGCGCGACGCCGAGACGCCCGCGCACGGTGCCGAAGGTGTCGTCGGCAAAGCTGATATCGCCTTCAGGACCGAAGACGAGATTTCCGCTTTGCCAGTTGTATCCGAGTTGGAGACCGCCGGTGAAATCGTCGTCTCCGTCGATGACGCCACCGAGATGTCCGCCGAGGTAGAGACCGGTCCATGCCAGGCTCTTTTCGATCGGCAAGGGTTCGGGCACCGGTACTTTGCCGCCAAGGTCCGCCGCAGTCGCGGGTCCGCTAGCGAGTGCGAATAACAATCCAACCTTGGCTACAGCCAGGCGCCCCAGAAACTTCCCCGTCATTATTGAACTCCGCTTAACTCATTGAAACGAGACGGGCGCCGCGAAAGTTACCTCTGCACTGCACCCACTTGTCATGGAGGCTAATGGCCAAACGTGTTGGCTTGTGGCCCGAAACAGGGAAAAAAAGTGGCGCGGGTTGGGCAACCCACGCCGAAATTGCGCAAAAACCCTGGCAAATTGCTAGTTGATGCCGAGGATCTTCTTGGCTTCGCCGAGCGTTTTCACCGACGAGTCGTGATCGCCGGCATTGTGCTGCTCTTCACCCTTTTTCCGCAGCTCCATGACCTTGGCCTTGTCGGCCTCGTTCAATTGCGCGGTCTTCATCGCGGCATCGATGTCCGCCATGTGTTTCGGACAGCTTGCGGCAAACGCCGGTGTCGCGAGAAACGCGGCCGTGGCCGCGACGAGTACTGCTTTACGAAGCATCTTTATTCCTCCTCGTAAGGGAATGGGGGCCGGTCTTGACCGGTACGCCCAGTGTGATGCCGGATTCCGGCGGAATTGCGTTGACGCGCATTCGTCACGATATGGCTGGGTACGCGTTAACCATAATCGTTCACCGCGTTGCCACTAAATTGACATCAATATCTGGCTCCTTTAGCCATACCGCAGCGGTAACCGCCTCAACTTCAAGCAAAAACCAAGAAGCGCGTGCCGTTCGCCCGATTGTTTTCGGGGGTGGGGGGTGTACGGGGAGATGTGTATGCGTTCCTTGGGCACCGTGGTGTTTGCCGTTCTGTTTCTCGTGGTCTCCGCGCCCGCGCAGTCTTACGATGCGCGGTTTTCCAATGCCGACCGGCTGCTGCAGTGGATCAACGACTACCGCAAAAACCCGCAGCCCCATGACGTGCCCGCCGCCGTGAAGGCGATGCACACGCTCGGTCTTTTCAAGAAACAGGAAGATGCCGGCCTGCTGATCGGTTTCATTGCCGGCGTTCTCGGCTCCAACCAGTCGAAAGCCGAACGGCTCATCACGCGCATGTTCCCGATGCCGGCGAAGGAGCAGGGCATCATCATTCGCGCCATCGCCTATTCGGGGATTCCGGAATGGCCGCGGCTGATGTCCAAGTTCGAAAAGCGCATGCCGCTGCGCAGGCCGCTGATCAACGACTACATCTCCGGCAAGGAGAAGACGCTCGATGAGCTCGGCCTGGACGACGGTGCGTTCGTCATCGACGCCTTGTGGGGGTATTACGCCGCCACCGGGTACAACGCGCCGGTCATCAGGATCATCACCGCTCTGCCGTGGTCCAACGACGTGCGCGGTTCCGACAAGTTCTCCTGGTCCAAGCTCCGGGCCGCCTTCAACAGCGAGGAAGGCAAGGACGCGGTGCGGAAGATCACCGCCGGCAACATGGCGAAATGGACCCTGACCGCCAATGCGGAACGCGATCGCGGGTTGCTCTCCCTGTACAAGATGGAACTGCAGTACCAGCCCCCCGAAGTCGCCGAGCCCCTGAAAGAGGTGATTGAGGCGGCTGAGACCTTCCAGGCCGATCGGGTTCAAAAGCAGGCCAAGGCTGCGATCGACAAGATCAAGGCCAAGCATCCCGGCGACACGGAGTGGACGAACGCCAGCTATGCGGGCTCCGTCGCCATCGCCACCGGATGCGTGGTCGCAAGTGCCAGCGGCATCCCCGGCGTGGCCGTGCCATGCGTGATCGGCGGTGCGCTCTATTCCGGCGCGGTCAAGCTCTGGAACACCGCGCGCTAGTCGAAACCCGCTTTCCCGCCACCGTAAACCCTCCACAACTTGCCACTGCTTGGTGAGGTCTTTTTGTTGTTTCCGGCAGCGATTTGAGTATGGTCAGCGCGGCTGAAGGAGGGGCACATGCCGCGCAAGTTCCAAACACTCGATGTCTTTACCGATACGCGGTTCGCCGGCAACCCGCTGGCGATCGTGCCTGACGGCAGCGGCCTCGAGGGTGACGACATGCAGCGCATCGCGCGGGAGTTCAACCTCTCCGAGACCGTGTTCATTCTGCCGCCGGAAAACCCGGCGCACAGTGCCAAGGTGCGCATCTTCACGCCCGGGCGCGAGCTGCCGTTTGCCGGGCACCCCACCGTCGGGACGGCCATCTACCTGGCTTCGCAGAAGATCGGCAATTCGGACCGCGAGGAAGACGCCATCATCGTGCTCGAGGAAGGCGTCGGCCCGGTGCGGGTCGGCGTGCGATTCCGGCCGGGCGAGGCCGCGTTTGCCGAATTCGACGTGCCGGTCCTGCCGGAGGAGACGGGCAGGCCGAGCCCGAACGACCGGCTGGCGGCGGCTCTGGGGCTCTCGCCGAACGATATCGGTTTCGAAAACCACGTCGCCACCCAGTTTTCCTCCGGCGTGCCGTTCACCTATGTCCCGGTCGCAAACCTGGAGATTATCGGCCGCGCCGCGCCGCAGGTTCAGCACTGGCGTGAAGCGTTCGGCGACCACGATCATCCCAACGCCTTCCTCTACTGCCGCCAGACCGTGCATCAGGACGCGGCGTTCCACGCCCGCATGTTCGCGCCGACAATGGGCATTCCGGAAGACCCGGCAACGGGTGCGGCAGCAGCCGGGTTCGCCGGCCCGGTGGCCAAGTTCGACAAGCCGCCGGACGGAATCCACGCCGGTATCATCGAGCAGGGCTACGAAATGGGAAGGGCCAGCGAAATCTTCCACGAGATCGAGATGGAGGGGGGCAAGCTCACCAAGGTCCGGATCGGCGGTCACGCGGTCTCGGTGATGGGCGGGACGATCGCCGACTGAGGGCGGACCTGACCGCGCATTGGGCTTGCGCTTCGCCGCCGGGCGCACTAGATTTCCGTCACCGTGCTTGGTTAACAGGGCGTTAAGAACTGCGTGGTTTAATTGTCCCATGCAAATCTGATCCCCCGGGCCCGTTCTATCGGGTAAGTTGAGATGATGAGACAGCGCAAGGCGAACAGGCGGACGGCAAAAGCCGCCAAACTGGACCGCGGAAACGACGCGGCAATCCAGGCCGCACTGCTGCTTCTCATCGCCGGCCTCCTTATCGGCCAGCTTCTCCTTATGAGCCCCTGAGCTCCGACGGTCCGGCATGGCATGCGGGACGGGTCCTCAGGGGAGACAATCTTCACAAAGCTGAACCGATAGGTGAGCCGGGAGTCCGCGAACTCCGGACCCGGCCAAATACAGGACCGGACACATGACTTCGAAAAAGAAATCGAAACGGACGCAGGCCAAGGGCAAGCCCGAGGACCGCGTCATCATATTCGACACGACCCTGCGCGACGGCGAGCAGTCTCCCGGCGCGTCCATGACCCTGGAGGAGAAGCTCCAGGTCGCCGAGGTGCTCGATGAAATGGGCGTCGACGTGATCGAGGCCGGGTTCCCGATCGCATCGAACGGCGATTTCGAGGCGGTCTCGGAGATTGCCAAGATCACGAAGAACGCGGTCGTCGCGGGTCTGGCGCGGGCCGGCCGCAAGGACATCGACCGCGCCGGCGAAGCCATCAAGCACGCCAAACGCCCACGCGTTCACACCTTCATCTCCACCAGCCCCGTGCACATGAAGTACAAGCTCCAGATGGAGCCGAGCGACGTGTTGGACGCGGTGACGTCCAGCGTGCAGCGCGCCCGCAACCATGCCGACGACGTCGAGTGGTCGGCCGAAGATGCGACGCGCACCGACCATGACTTCCTGTGCCGCTGCGTCGAGGCCGCCATCAAGGCCGGTGCCACGACGATCAACATTCCCGACACGGTCGGCTATTCGGTTCCCGACGAGTATTACGACCTCATGAGAATGCTGATCGAGAAGGTGCCCGGCGCCGACAAGGTCATCTTCTCGACGCACTGCCACAACGACCTCGGCCTGGCCGTCGCCAACTCGCTGGCGGGCGTGCGGGCCGGCGCGCGGCAGATCGAGTGCACGATCAACGGCATCGGCGAGCGTGCGGGCAACGCCGCGCTCGAAGAGATCGTCATGGCCAAGAACGTGCGCAACGACATCATTCCGCACTGGACTGGGGTGGACCCGGAGATGATCACGCGCGCCTCGAAGCTCGTGGCCGGCGTGACCGCGTTCCCGGTGCAGTACAACAAGGCGATCGTCGGCAAGAACGCTTTTGCGCACGAGTCCGGGATCCACCAGGACGGCATGCTGAAGCACAACCAGACCTACGAGATCATGACGCCGGAAAGCGTCGGCCTAAAGGAGTCCTCGCTGGTCATGGGCAAGCACTCCGGCCGCCATGCGTTCCGCGAGAAGCTCAAGGAGATGGGCTACGAGATCGGCGAGAACGCGTTCGAGGACGCGTTCGTGCGCTTCAAGGATCTGGCCGACAAGAAGAAGCACGTCTTCGATGAAGACATCGAGGCGCTGGTCGACGATGAGATGGCGAGCGCCGACGACCGGATCAAGGTTGTCGCGCTGACCGTGATTGCCGGCACCGGCGGTCCGCAGAAGGCGACCATTACGCTCGACGTCGAAGGGACCCACCACACCCGCGAAGCGGGCGGCGACGGTCCGGTCGATGCCATCTTCAATGCCATCAAGGACATCGTCCCGCACGACGCCCGCCTGCCGCTCTACCAGGTGCACGCGGTAACGGAGGGCACCGACGCCCAGGCCGAGGTCAGCGTTCGGCTCGAGGAAGCCGGCAAGACGGTGACGGGCCGCGGTGCCGACACCGACACCATGGTCGCTTCGGCCCGCGCCTACGTCAGCGCGCTCAACAAGCTGATCGTCAAGCGCGCCAAGACCGCGCCGAAGAGCATGATGGCGTCATAAAAAATTCACAGGCCCTTCGGGGCTCTGTTGACACGCGGCCGGAGGTCTCCTCCGGCCGTTTTCCTTTTGACTTTGAGGACATAGCGCCGTGGCCTTAAGCGCGGCGGGAGCGCGCGGGCCCGTCCACCCGCTTCGCGTGTAAACCATAATTGCCGTTGAGAGGCCGGAATCTCGCTGCCATCCATTGCTCACGCCCAAAAAATGCCCCAAGATGAAATCGAGTTTTTTGAGCACAAGCGGGAACCGATGGCGAGCAACTGGGCCGTATCCTGGTGCAGGGGCTGACCGCAACTGCTCGCGTAATGTGTGGCGTACGGGAGGCGCTTTCCCGATGTTTTCCGGTCTCGTCGGATTCATTTCCAACGACATGGCCATCGATCTTGGCACGGCCAACACGCTCGTCTTCGTGCCGGGAAAAGGGGTTGTCCTTGATGAGCCCTCCGTCGTCGCGTTCAGCGCCGACCAGGGACCGCAGAAGGTCATCGCCGTCGGCCGCGAAGCGAAGGACATGCTCGGCCGCACGCCGGATACCGTGCAGACGGTCCAGCCCATGCGCGACGGCGTCATCGCCGACTTCGTTGCCGCGGAGGAGATGATCAAGCATTTCATCCGCCTCGTTCACAACCGCCGGACCCTGACCAGCCCGAAAGTGATGATCTGCGTGCCGGCGGAAGCGACGCCGGTCGAACGCCGCGCCGTTCAGGAGGCGGCCCTGTCGGCGGGCGCGCGCAAGGTCTTCCTGATCCAGGAGCCGGTGGCCGCGGCGATCGGGGTCGGGCTTCCGGTGTCGGCGCCGCGCGGCGCGATGGTCGTCGATATCGGCGGCGGAACCACCGACATTGCCGTGGTCTCCCTCGGCGGCGTGATCTATTCACGCTCGATCCGCACCGCCGGCAACGCGTTCGATGACGCCATCGTCAGCTACCTCCGCCAGAAGCACAACATGCTGATCGGCCAGAACAGCGCCGAGAAGATCAAGATCGAGGCGGGGACCGCGGTCACCCGGGCCAACGGCAAGGCGGTCGACATCCACATCAAGGGACGCGACCTGAAGAAGGGCATTCCCGGTGAGATCACCCTTGCGCCGACGGATATTGCCGAGGCGCTGTCGCTGCCGCTCGCGCGCATTGCCGAAGGCGTCAGCGTCGCGCTGGAGCTGATCGAGCCGGAGCTGGCGGCCGACATCTATGATGACGGGGTCTATCTGACCGGTGGCGGGGCGCTGCTTCACAAGATCGACGCGAAGCTCGGCCGCGACACCGGCGTCAAATACATCATTCCGGAAGACCCGCTGCGGTGCGTTGCCGTCGGGACCGGTGAGGCGCTCGAGCGCGTCGACGAGATCAAGGAGTTGCTGGAACACGTTCAGTAACGCCGCCGCCCGTGTTGGCGGGGTGGAGGTGCAACAAGTCGGAAGTCAGTTGGGGGCGCCATTCGGCGCGGCGGGTGCCCCGCGTCAGAACGCGGATAGTTCCGCGTTGTCGAGTGAGCGTTTATGCGTACCAGGAAAGCCGCATATCTGAGCCAGAGACGCCGAAGGTCCTCCATGGGAGGCTGGCTGCTTTTCGCGCTCTATTTCGCCAGCCTTGTCCTGCTTGTCTTCAGCCGGCTCGAGAACGACCAGATCCGCGAGGTTCGCGGGCTTTTCACGGATCTCGTTTCTCCCATTCTGCATGCCGCGTCGCAGCCGGCGGTTTACGTGCGCCACAGCAGGGAGCAGCTCGTCGACTATCTGGAACTGTTCGACGAGATCGATCGCCTCAAGGAAGAGAACCAGAAGCTGAAGATCTGGCAGTGGCGCGCCCAGCGCCTGGAGCGCCGGCTGGAGCACATGAATACGCTGCTCAATGCGGTCGAGGAGACCGCGCTCAGATACGCCAGCGGTCATGTGATCGCCGATGCGCGCGGACCGTTCGCGAAGAGCGTCCTCGTCAATCTGGGACGTGAGCAGGGCGTGCGCAACGGCTATGCGGTCGTCGACGGTGACGGTTTCATCGGCCGCATCGTGCATTCCGGCGACACCGCCTCGCGGGCCATTCTCATCAACGACCTGAACAGCCGGATCCCGGTTGTCGTCGGTCCCGCCGCCATCCGCGCGGTGCTCGTCGGCGACAACACCGGCGAACCGCGGCTCGAGTTCCTGCCCAACAGCGCCACCGTCTACGAGGGCGACGCGGTCTCGACCTCGGGGCACGGAGGCATGCTGCCGCGCGGGCTTCAGATCGGCGTCGTGTCGCGGTCCGCCGAGCCCTACCGGGTGCAGACCAACGCAAAGCTCGGCGAGCTCGAATATGTGAGCGTCATTTTCTACGACTCGCCGGTGATCGCCGAGCGCGACAAACAGGACGCGCCGGGCGACACGATCGCTTCGGCCAAGGGCGATGACGCGGAACCGCCGGCGGCGGGAGAACTGCGCAACAAGCACGTCAAGGCGAAGGAAGAGGTTCAGGCCCGCTGAGGGGCCTTGAGGAGTTGGACGGTTGATAAAGAGGATAATGCCGAGCACGATTCTCCTGGTCGCGGTGGTCATCGCCGCCGTGCCGTGGGCGCTGCCGGATTCGGCGATCTTCATTCTCCCGCTCCTCCTGATCATTCTCGTCTTCGTTCTGACCGTGCAGCGGGGCCATGAGCTTCCCGCGCTTTCGGTCTTCGCCGGCGGACTGATCATGGACGTCCTGACCGCCGGACCGCTCGGATACTGGGCGGCAATCTTCCTGCTGACCTACACGCTCGCGGGGCTCTACCGCAGACGCACCAAGCCGCGCGATTTCGGCGGTATCTGGATCGCCTTCGCCGGAACCGCGGTGGCCGCGTCGGTCTCCGGCTGGGGCCTTGCGTCGCTCTACTTCGTGCGGGTGATCGACTGGCAGCCCATGCTGATCGCGAGCGTCACGGCGATCGCGCTGTTCCCGCTCGTCGCCTGGCCCATGCGCCGCTCCCTCGAGCTCGAGCGGCCGACCATCTTCACGGCGAGGCGCTAGGTCATGGCCGAGTCGCGCGACGTGAAGATCCGGAACCGGCGGTTCACCCGCCGCGCGCTCATGCTCGGCAGCGCGCAGGTCGGCCTGTTCGGCGTGCTCGGCTGGCGGTTGCGCCAGTTGCAGGTGGTCGAATCCTCCAAATACAGCCTGCTTGCGGAAGAAAACCGCATCAACATCCAGTTGCTCGCGCCGCGCCGCGGGCTGATCTTCGACCGCTTCGGCGAGCCCGTCGCCACCAACAGGGACACCATGCGCGTGTTCGTCGTGCCCGAGCTCTCCCAGGACCTTGTGGACTCGCTCGACCGTCTGGAGGAGATCATCGCCATCTCGCAGAACGTGCGCGCCCGCGTGCTGCGGCTTGCCCGCCGGCAGAGCCCGTACATCCCGATCGTTGTCGACGACACGCTGAGCTGGCGTCAGTTCGCGCAGATCAACGTCATGACGCCTGGGCTGCCGGGTGTTCGCACCGACATCCTCTCCGTGCGCGAGTATCACGGCGGGCACAACATGGGGCACATCGTCGGCTATGTCGGCGCCGCCGACCGGGAAGAGGTCAACGAGGCTCCGGTCACCCGGCTGCCCGGTTTTCGCGTCGGCAAGTCGGGCGTGGAAAAAGGCCTGGAGCCGAAGCTGCGCGGCAAGGCCGGCGTCGTAAAGCTGGAGGTGGACGCCCACGGGAACGCCATGCGCAAGCTGGAGACGCTGGCCAGCGAGCCGGGGCGGGACGTTGTGCTGACGATCGACGCCGAGTGCCAGAAGGCGGCCATGGAGCGGCTGAAGGACGAGCGCCGTGCCGCCGCCGTCGGCATGGATGTCCGCACCGGCGAGATCCTGGTGATGGCGTCGACGCCGAGCTTCGATCCCAACGACATCGTCTACGGCCTCGGCGACGGGGAGTGGCAGTCCATGTCCGATGCCGAGGACGACCCGCTCACCAACAGGACCATCCGCGGTCAGTACCCGCCGGGGTCGACCTTCAAGATGGTCACCGCGCTGGCCGGCCTCGAGGCGGGCGTGATCACGCAAAAGACGCGGTTCCACTGCTATGGCGGCTTTTCCTACTCCAACCACTACTTCGGCTGCTGGAAGAAGCGCGGCCATCGGGCGACGAACGTGCGCAAGGCGCTCAAGGAGTCCTGCGACGTGTTCTTCTACAACGTCGCGAAGCGCATCGGCATTACGAAGCTCTCGGCCATGGGGCACACGCTCGGCCTCGGCCAGACCTATGACTGCGGCCTGCCGCTGCAGAAGCCGGGCGTCATGCCGACGCCGGGTTGGAAGCGGGCAACCCTCGGCAAGCCCTGGTATGGCGGCGAGACCATCATCGCCGGCATCGGGCAGGGGTTCGTGCTGACGACGCCCTTGCAGCTCGCCGTGATGACCGCGCGCATCGCGACGGGACGCGCCATCGTGCCGCGCATCGTCCGGCCCGGCCCCGACGAGCAGGTGGAAGAAGCCGAGCCGCTCGATATCAAACCGGAGCACCTGGAGATCGTGCGCGAGGGCATGTGGGCGGTGGTCAATGAAGGCGGCGGCACGGCGGGCCGCGCGCGGCTGCCGATCGCCGGCGTCGAGATGGCCGGCAAGACCGGCACCTCCCAGGTGCATTCCGCCTCCAGCGGGCGCAAGAGCAGTTCATTGAAATGGCACCAGCGCGACCACGGCCTGTTCGTCGGCTATGCGCCGGCGGACAATCCGCGCTACGCGGTGGCCGCGATCGTCGAGCATGGCGGCAGCGGCTCGCGCGCCGCCTCGCCCGTGGTGCGCGATATCATGACGGCGCTGATGGAGCGCGATCCCGTCTCCAAGCCCGCCTATATCGCCCGCGACACGGAGCGCAGGACGGCGGGCGGCGCGGCAAGCGGAGGGGAGGGCTGAGATGTTCGCCGGACCCCTCGAAGCGCCCCGCCTGAGCTTCGGCGAGAAACTGCTCGCCTTCAACTGGGTCTTTGTGCTGCTGATCTCCTGCCTCGCCTGCGTCGGCGCGGCGGCGCTCTATTCGGTCGCCGGCGGTTCGTTCGATCCGTGGGCGGAGGCCCACGTGATCCGCTACTGCCTCGGCCTCGGGCTGCTGTTCGCGGTCGCGCTTACCGACATCCGGGTCTGGGTGAAGCTCGCCTATCCGGTCTACTTCGTCGCGCTCGCCCTGCTGGCGGCGGTGCCGCTGATCGGCGTGGAGTCCGGCGGCGCGCAGCGCTGGCTGCAGTTCGGCAGCTTCAGCTTCCAGCCGGCGGAGCTGATGAAGGTGGCGCTCGTGCTCGCGCTCGCGCGCTACTTTGAATGGCTTCCGTCCCGGCACATCTCGAACCCGCTGGCGCTCATGATCCCGGTGCTGATGATCCTCGTGCCTGTCGGCCTCGTGGTCATGCAGCCCGACCTCGGCACGGCGGTGCTGTTCGCGGCCGTCGGCGGCGGCCTCCTGTTCCTCGCCGGCGCGAGCTGGATCTATTTCGTGTTCGGCATTGTCGGCGTCCTCGGCGCGGTTCCCTTCGTCTGGAACCTGCTGCACGAGTACCAGCAGGCGCGGGTGCTGACCTTCATCGATCCGGGCAAGGACCCGCTGGGTGCGGGCTACCACATCCTGCAGTCCAAGATCGCGGTGGGGTCCGGCGGCGTGACCGGCAAGGGCTACATGCAGGGCACGCAGAGCCAGCTCGATTTCCTGCCCGAGAAGCACACCGACTTCATCTTCACCATGTTCGCCGAGGAGATGGGGTTCATCGGCACGGTCAGCCTGCTGATCGTCTACCTGCTGGTGCTGCTCTCCATCGTCTACATGGCGGTGCGCTGCCGCAGCCAGTTCGCGCGCCTTGTCGCCGCCGGCGTCGGCATCACCCTGTTCGTCTATGTGTTCATCAACGTGGCGATGGTGTTGGGGCTCGTGCCCGTGGTCGGCGTGCCGCTGCCGCTGGTGTCATACGGCGGCACGTCGATGATCACGCTGATGTTCGGCTTCGGCCTGGTGCTCAACGCCCATGTGCACCGCCGCACGCGGCTCCGCCGCCACGAGATCGGACTGTTCTGACGCGCGGGCTCCTGTCTGCTGGACAGGCTCGCACCTTGAATGATATGGGAAAGGCGTGAAGGACGACCTCGTCCTGTCCACCCCTTTCAGGCGCATAGCTCAGTTGGTAGAGCAGCTGACTCTTAATCAGCGGGTCCGGGGTTCGAGTCCCCGTGCGCCTACCATTCCTTCAACAAATTTCAGCACATTGTTCTGTAAGCCGAATAAGATGTGATTCTCTCGAGTATTGCAGGGGGTGATTCGAGTGAAGCTGGTAGATCTATATTCTGGAACCGGCGGATTCTCTACGGGAGCGCACCGTGCGGGTCTATCTGTCCATGCCGCCATTGATGTTGATCCAATACTAACATCCTCTTTTGCCTACAACTTTCCGAATACGAAACTAAGAACTGCGGACCTGTCGGAGGTATCCGGTGCTGAAATCGAACAGCTTGTCGGAGGAAGGGTAGACGGTGTTTTCGGCGGTCCTCCCTGCCAGGGCTTTAGCAGTATCGGTAGAAGAGACATAAATGATCCGCGGCGATTGCTGCTGGGACATTTTTTCAGGCTAGTGGATGAACTGCGGCCATCGTTCTTTGTCATGGAAAACGTTGTTGGCCTTGGCCAAGGAGAGGCAAGGTTGGTTCTAGATGCCGCTGTTGATTCCATAGCGAGCAAGTACGACGTTTTGGGGCCGCTTGTTCTTGATGCTGCCGATTACGGGGCAGCTACCAAGAGAAAACGGGTTTTCATGATCGGATATGATCCCGTTAGCTGCGATCCTCTCTCGTTGAGCGATATTGAAGACTTTCGTGCGCCCTCGGCGACGGTCAAAGAGGCGATCAGCGATTTGGCGGATGGCTGCTTCGTCTGCGAAGATGAAGACGGTTTCGATGTATGGGAGTTGCCCGCAGGGAAGGAATTGTCGACCTACGCAACAAAACTCCGTTCCGAAAACTTGATGTTCACGGGCCACAGATTGACCAATCATAGTCAGGCTGTATCGGAACGGTTTAAGACCATTCCCCAGGGAGGCATCGACAACGTGGGGCGCCATCCGCGCTTATCTTGGACCGCGCAATGTCCAACGCTGCGGGCAGGCACAGGGTCCGACAAAGGATCGTATCAATCGGTCCGCCCAATTCATCCGGAACTTCCGCGTGTGATAACTGTGCGTGAGGCAGCAAGGTTGCAGGGATTCTCAGACGAGCATCGATTCCATTCGACGATTTGGCACAGCTTTAGGATGATAGGGAATAGCGTTTCGCCATTTGTCGCCGAAGCCATTTTTCGCGCAATGAAGCGAGTATGTGTGGTGAGCACTGGTTCTGCATGTTCAGCAAGTCTTGAGGCAGCGGAGTAGGGAATGACTGATCGGCTTTCTCCCGAGCGCCGATCAAGGTTGATGTCGCGCGTGCGGTCGAAGAACACGCTTCCCGAGCTGCGTGTTCGGCGTGCTGCTCATGCAATGGGTCTGCGTTTTCGATTGCATCGAGGCGATCTTCCGGGAAGGCCGGATCTCGTATTCCCGAAACACCGTACGGCAATCTTCGTTCACGGTTGCTTTTGGCATCGACATGAAAACTGCGCAAAGGCCAGCACGCCGAAAACACGTGTGCGATATTGGCAGGAAAAGTTCGACAAAAATGTCGCCCGGGATAGGAAGAACATTGCGGCGTTAGCTGACCTCGGATGGACAGTCGGCGTAATATGGGAATGTGAGACGAAATCGCCAGAGAGTCTCGCCAATCGCCTGGAACGCATTTTTTCAATTTGAGTGTGGGGACTGGTGCCGCGATGAAGGCGATCCTGGATACCAAGCCACAATCAGCTTACGACGACGAAATCGCTAGCCGTTACCATTTCCCTCCTAGGTATCTGAGTACAATTAGCAAGTGCATCGGTGATTGGGTAATTTTCCGATCTCCAAGAGCTGCCGGAACAGGGATTGCGTATATTGGAGTAGGCCGTATTACGAGCATTACCCCGGATCCGACCAAACCAGGTTACAACTACGCGGAAATCGACGACTTTCTTTTTTTTGATGATCCGGTCGCCTGGAGGGTTGACGGTCGATATGCCGAAGCAGCTCTGCGAGAGATCGAGAATGTATCAACCGTGGGTCTTTACCTTCGCGGCAAATCTGTCCGCGAGGTCGGAGAAGAAGATTTCGCTGCAATTGTGGAGTCAGGATTTTCGGATACTCTGGACCCGACAAACGCAACAATTTTCGGTCTTGAAGCAGACGACGTCGACGCTTCGACTTGGGAGCTGTTGGATCCTCATAAGCGCGTAGTTGAACGCCGCATTGCAAAAATCTTGGTGAACCGGAAAATCCGCGATGCCAGCTTTAGGCGTGCGGTATGCGTTGCCTATGGCAATCGTTGTGCCATAACAGGCCTGAAGATAGTGAATAGCAAGGGGCAATCAGAGGTGCAGGCTGCTCATATATTGCCAGTTGAATCAGACGGTCCGGATATCGTGCAGAATGGGATCGCGCTGTCCGCTACGGTGCATTGGTTGTTCGACAATCACCTGATTTCGCTTGACCATGATTATAGACTTCTCGTTTCGAATGCCAAAATTCCTCACAAACTCAGAGATTTATTTGTGCCTTTCATGAAGCCGATACTGTTGCCCAACGATACTCGACTGTGGCCACTGCAAAAATACATGGCTATTCACCGGCAACAATTCAGTGGGAAATAAGAAGTCGGTTCACTGGAATTTTAGAAACGAAAAGAGTGGATTGCTCGAAAATAGCTCGTAGAATATGCGAGTGATCATAAAATATTGAGGGAAGGTTATTTTTGGCAAAGTTCGTTCCGACAGACGAGGATGATCTATCCAAAGCCGATGCTTCCCCGACCAAGGCATTCTTTGTCGAGATCATTATTAGGGATATCCAACTAGATCAGGCAATTCAGGACCTGGTCGACAACTGTATTGACGGGGCAAAACGACTGCGACCGGGACCAGACGCAGATTACACGGATTTGTGGGTCAAGATTGAGCTGAGCGCAGATGAGTTCCGCATAAAGGACAACTGCGGCGGTATTCCTCTCGACATCGCCCGCAAATACGCCTTCAAATTTGGCAGGGCAAAGGGCTTCGAGCCGACGTCCCACTCCGTCGGACAATTCGGCGTTGGAATGAAGCGCGCCCTGTTCAAGATGGGCGACAAGTTCAGCGTCTCCTCAACAGAACCGGAGCATAGTTTCAAGGTCGAAGTCGATGTGCCGACGTGGGCCGACAACGATTTTGTTTGGGATTTCGATATCAAAGACCTCGTTGTGGGTGAGCATCCGCTTGAGGAAACGGGAACAGATATCGAAGTCACACAACTTGATTCTGCCGTAGCATCTTTGTTTGCTCAGGAAGCATTCGTTAGTAAATTGAGGCAGGACATTCGTACGGTGCAGCAGCATCCGCTACGTCTGGGCCTCTCAATATCATTGAACGACGAAGTTATAATTCCTACGGAGTGGCAGTTGAAAGACGGTGAAGGTATCACTCCTGCCTTTCGCCGTTTTGAAGATGACCTAGGCGGCGAATCTCCTCTCATTACTCGGCTATATGCTGGAGTCGGAGACTCAAGTAACGCACACGCGGGCTGGTATGTTTTCTGTAATGGTCGATGTATCCTCGATTCAGATCAGGGAGCTACTACCGGTTGGGATGAAATTACCGAAGATGGTGTGGGGATTCCAAAGTTCCACGGTCAATTCAGCCGATTTCGTGGATATGCATTTCTTGACTCGGCTGATGCCACAATCCTCCCCTGGAACACGACAAAGACGGGGCTCAATCTAGAATCAGATGCGTATCGTAGGTTGCAAGGCAGGCTTATCGATATCACTAGACCAGTGATTGATTTTCTCAACAACCTTGATGCCGAAAAAGATTTCGAAGAGGCCGACAAAGTGCTGAGCGTTTCTCTCCGGCAAGCCACTTCCGTTGCACTAGAGAGGCTCCCGGAGCGCAAATCGTTCGAATTCACTGCACCGCCGCGCCGCGGTCCTCCGCTCTCCCGCATTAGCTATCAGAGGCCGAAGGCCGATGCTGATCTGCTGAAGGATGCATTGGACGCAAAGAACAACAGGGATTTAGGGGAGAAATCCTTCGACTACGCCTATATGAACTTGGTCGAGGAAGACTGATTTGCCTGGAACCTATAAGAAAATCGACTACCGGCTGAGACCTGCGAAGCATGCTGAACGCATAATGCTTATCGATCTCTTTAAACGTATGCGGTTCGCTCCAATTGAGACCTATCAATATGTTGGTTTCGGCTCAGTGGCGTTCGTTGACTTTCGGATGGTCCACAAATGGCTGGGCATCAGTGATCTCGTTAGCATTGAACAGACGGACGATCCTGATGAACAACTTCGGTTCACTCGGAATAATCCCTATGCTGGGCTCGACCTGCATTTTGGCCATTCGAGCAAAGTTCTCTCCACGCTCGACTTCAAGAAGCGGTCGCTTGTCTGGCTCGACTATGATGTTGGCCTCTGTCGATCAATTGCCAATGACATAGCAACAATTGGCAGAACAGCGCAAAGCGGTACATTTATTGGCGTCACATTTACCGACGCATTTCCAAGAAGAAACAAGAAAAACCGCGATAAGAGTCTGAAATTTCTCAAGGACGAATTCTCAGACTTTGTTCCAGAGGATGCGCGGGCAGTAGATTTTGACGGGGCCAAATATGCCGAATTTGGGCGGTCCGTTTTGGGGGCTCTCCTTCAGAAGTCTGTATCGGATGCGGACGCCGGTGAGGCAGACCCAGCCAAAAGACGGCTTGTGCATCAACTTTGTTTTTTCAAATACGCAGACGGCGCACCAATGGTCACTGTTGGTTGGATCGTTGTGGCAGAGCAGGACAATGAGACTCTGGAAATCTGCGAGTTTGGCGCATTGCCTTATGTTAGAACCGCTGCTGTTCCATTCCGAATTAAGATCCCGCTTGTCACACCATTTGAGATTAGCGAAATGGAACGTAGACTTCCGGATCTAGCGAGCTCCACGGATCTTAATTGGATACCGAAAGAGGAGAGAGATCACTTCAACAGCATCTATCGCTATCTGCCTCAGTTCTCCGTGGTCGAACAAAGCTGATCGCGAACTTAGCTATCGATGAAACAGGAGCTTTGGATTGCACGTTGAATGTCTAAATGGGCTACATGCACTAGCAGCCACATGTTGACACTTTCAACCCCGTACAACTTGGTATATTTCCGGCTGGGCTAGAATATTCGCTTTGGTACGGTGAGGGACCTGTTTCGGTCTTGGCCAGAAAATCCGCTTTGCATCCGAAGCCTGAGATTCAGTACGCTGACGCATCCACCCGACTAGCGGCACGAATGTTCTTCCTCGATGGTTAACTTGTGCAACTATCGAGAACGCGCCCTCAGTGCGAATCCTGCCGTGCCCAACTTTCAGTTTGCGCGTATAAAGTACTGATTTTGGATCTTTTTAGATGTTTGACCCACTGATGGGCGCTCCGCGGGTCCGGGGTTCGAGTCCCCGTGCGCCTACGACTTTTTGATTAGATCAGCGGTGTCAACTCATCGAGAGTTGTTGCGTTTGACAACCTCCGGCCAGCAACACACGCGGATAGAGATTCAATCGCCCTGATCGAAGCCGCTCCGAGCGCCTCGCACCCCCCACCTCTCCCCCACACCGCCCCCCTTTCCCTTGTGCCTCGCAACCCCGCCGGTCCATCATTCGGTCGTGACGCGGCGGAGGGCGACGACATGGATCGCAACATCTCCAACGAGGCGTGGTTCGAGGCCTGGAGCGCCTTCCTGATCACGGTCGAGAACCTGGTGCTGCGGAAGCGGGGCCTCATCGGCGACGACCGGCAGGCCGCCGGGCTCGACGTGGTCATCGAGGACCAGCGCCGCGCCGCCCGGCTCGACCGGCTGCTCGACCTCCTGAGCGACCTGCTTCATCTGGTACGCCACGACATCAACGAGGACGTGGTCGCGGCCGCGCTGGACGAGGCGACCGAGGCCGGCACTCGCACCGCTGTCATGATCACCGCCGCGGAACTGGCCTACATCGTCGAGAGCTTTCCGGCCGAGCAGATCAAGGACATGGAGACCGCCGAAAGCGGCATCGACGCCGCCGCCCAGGTCGCAGCGAGCGTCGAACGGAAACTCACCTGGGATCGCCAGAACGGGACGCTGCTGCACGGGCTCGGCGATCTGCTGAAAATGGGACGCGCGCTCTGACGGCCCGCGCGGTCACTCACGCCTTTTCCGCACTCTCACGCGTCAAACATGCCGCGAATGTCCACGCTGGAATCCTTGCCGATCTTGCCGATATTGGCGTCGAGCCAGCTTTGCGCGGCGGCCCGCCCGATGTCGCGCAGGTGCAGCAGAAATGCCCATTCCGTGTTGAGCTTGCTGGAGGCGGACAGCGCCAGCATCTCCTCGCCGCCGTCGATCCGGTGCAGCAGCACCTGCTTGTAGTCGTCCTTGTCCAGCTTGCCGTCGTCGATGAGCCTTGCGACGAACTCGATGGCGCGCAGCTCCTTGAGCAGCGAGCTGTTGAACGTGATCTCGTTCATGCGGTTGAAGATCTCCTGCGCCGACTTCGGCGTGACCTTGCGCTCGATCGGGTTGATCTGGATGAGGACCAGGTCGCGGGACGCGCAGGCGTCGAAGAATGGAAACAGGACCGGGTTGCCCATATAGCCGCCGTCCCAGTAGGGCACGCCATCGATCTCCACGGCATGGAACATGTAGGGCAGGCAGGCCGACGCCATCACCACATCCGCCGAAATCTCGTCGTGGGCGAACACCCGGACGCGCCCGGTGTGGACGTTGGTCGCGGAGACGAACAGCTTGACCCGGTCGCATTTGGCGACGCGGTCGAAATCGACCTGGGATTCGACGAGATCCTGAAGCGGATTGTGATTGACCGGGTTCAACTGGTAGGGCGACACCATGCGCGTCAGATGGTCGAAGAACAGGTAGCCGGGAGAACTGTCGAGGCTCCAGTCGCCCATGAAGGCGTTGAGCGGCGAGCGCTGTATGGGGCTGCGCGCGCCGAGCTTGCTGACGGCGTGCCAGAAGTCCTCCAGGGCCTGGCGCGCGCCGTCGGGACCGTCCTTCATCAGACCGTCCGCCACGACGACCGCGTTCATGGTGCCGGCGCTCGTGCCGCTGATGGCCTCGAGCCCGATCCGCTTATCCTCGAACAGATAGTCGAGCACGCCCCAGGTGAACGCGCCGTGGGCGCCGCCGCCCTGCAGGGCGATGTTGACCATCTTCGGCGTCTTGGCCGCCTTGGCCCCTTTGCCGTTTTTGCGTTTGGGGCTCATTGCGCGGTCCATCCGCCGTCCACCGGCAGGATCGTGCCGGTCATCGAGGCGGCCTCCTCGCCGCACAGGAACACGGCCAGCGCGCCGAGCTGCTCGACGGTCACGAACTGCTTGGTCGGCTGCGCCTCCAGGAGAACGTCGCGTTTGACTTCCTCCTCGGTGATGCCGCGCGCTTTCGCCGTATCGGGGATCTGCTTCTCGACAAGCGGCGTGAGCACGTAGCCGGGCGCGATCGCGTTGACGGTGATGCCGGATTCCGCGACTTCGAGGGCCACGGTTTTCGTCAGGCCGGCGATGCCGTGCTTGGCGGCCACATAGGCGGACTTGAAGGGCGATGCGACCAGCGCGTGCGCCGAGGCGATGTTGATGATCCGGCCGTAGCCGCGCTCCTTCATGGCCGGAATCGCCGCGCCCATGCCGTGGAAGGCGGCGGAGAGATTGATGGCGATGATCGCGTCCCATTTCTCCGGCGGAAACGTCTCGATGGCCTCGACATGCTGGATGCCGGCATTGTTCACGAGGATGTCGACCGAGCCGAACGCCGCGCCCGCATCCTCGACCATCTTCAGGATATCCTCCCGGTTCATCATGTTCGCCGGCGAGTACAAAACCTTGATGCCGCTGTCCTTTTCCAGGCCGGCACGAACCGTCTCGATTTCGCCGGCGTCGCCCAGTCCGTTCAGCATCACATTGGCGCCGGCCCCGGCCAGCGCCTGGGCAATGCCGAGCCCGATCCCGCTTGTCGAGCCGGTCACGATTGCGTTCTTGCCTTTCAGCATTTCTCTTACTCCCATGGGGTTGAAACTCGGTCAGGCGAGGTAGTCGTGGACGACCCGGCCATAGGGCAGTGTCGTATCGACGATGAAGTGCAGCCCGCCGACGTTGGCCCGGACCGGCAGGTCCGCAACCGGTGCATTGACGTGCGGTATCAGGTGCAGGCGCGCCGGGCCACCCCAGAACCCCTTCACGGTGATGTCGGTCAGTTCGTAGGCGACGAGCTGCGCCACGAGCGGTTCGCCGGTCACGTCGGGCAGCAGTTTCAGGTTCACCTGGGTCTTTTCGAGCCGTTTGGCGCACTCTTCCGGGTCGCGGCACAGGTTCTCGTGCTTGTAGACCATCGTTCCCAGCGCCACGCGCTGGCCGGAATAATCCAGCGTGCCCGTCAGCGTGTCCTTCTCGACGCGCAGCCTCGGCTCGCCCCAGCGTTTCGGAAAGCCCCATATCTCGCGGCCCGCGGTGATCGGCGGCTCGTCGTTCAGGTACATCTGCGCGGTGTAGTTGACGGGGTCGCCATCGAGAAGACAGGGGATGACGATGCCGGACTCGGAATAGCTACCGAAACCGGAGCTGTCGGGCATCTCGATCCACTCATAGAACACCTGGTTGCTTCCGTCCGGCTCCAGCGGCTCGGGCACGGCCTGGCGGATGGCGTCGGGGTCGCTCTCATAGGCCGCAATGAAGTACTCGCGGTCGATGAAGCGGTAGGGCCCGCGGGGATAGCTCGGGTTCCCGGGCGGCATCGACGGCAGGCTCAGAATCTCGTCGCGTTTCATTTCAGATACGTGTCCTTCGGCGGGTGGCGGGTTGTCTGTTGAATCAAAGGATTTGCACGCGGCGTGCCAGATGGAGTTTCTACGCCGGGCACTGCGCATTGGATGCCAGCCGGGTGCCAAAGGTTACAGGGCTTGCCGACAAAAGCATGACGTCGCATTGCGACGGGCACGGGCGTGCCCGGGCCGCTCAACGCGGCCAAACCGCCCGGTCAGGCGTCATGTGACCAGTTTTCAGGCATTTTTGGGCGAGGGCTTGGGGGTTCGGGAAGAGCTTTTTGGGCGCCGGCGCTGGCCGCCCGCTCAGTGTTGCGTCGGGTCCGACATCTGCCGCAAGAGGCCTTCGACGATCTCGTAAATCCGGTTCCAGAGGTCTCTGGTGCCGGATTCGCCATAAAAATCGAGTTCGGCAATGCGCTGCTTGACCTCGGTTAAGGCGCGATCGCCAAAACGGTCGATCATGTGCTCTGCCGCCTCCACGGCCAGCTCTTCATCGCTGGTCGAACCGGCGGCAGCGGTTGGGAGGGTTGCGATCATCGCCGATCAGACTGGCAGATCGCTTCGCGCGTTTAATTGACTTCAGTCAATCTGGGTGCCGGAAGACCGCCGCTTGTGGGTCAAATACGTGTGAAGGGCGTCTTCCATGCCTAAATTATGCTCCGATTCTTCCGGCGGTTGTGCCGTCTGCCCGTCCCGCCTGACGACCGAATGGGAGGCGCTGAACGACGAGCAGGTTGTCCTGCTCGACCAGTCGAAGCGTCGACGGTTCTACGCGCCGGGTGAAACACTCTACATGCAGGGCGATGACGGCGATGGCCTGTATTGCCTTCAATCCGGTCTGGTCGGTTTGCGTCAGATCGACGAGAACGGAAAGTCGGTGCTGCTGCGCCTGTGCCAGAGCGGCAGCACGATCGGGTACCGTGCCTACCTGACGAAAAGCGACCATTTCAATACCGCCGAGGTGCTGTCGCCGAGCGTCGCCTGCTTCATCGAGCGGTCGATGCTCCGGAAGCTGCTGGAAAACAACCCGCTTCTCGGCGAGAAGTTCCTCGCGCACGCGCTCGAGGATCTGAGCACCGTCGAGGGCGAATATGCGCGCAGCCTGACCATGACCATGCGATCCAGGTTCCTGCACGTGCTGGCGGTCTTTTATGAGCAGCTCGGACAACGCGACGAGAAGGGCAGTCCGACGCTGGTGCTGCCGATCAAGAAGAAGGAGCTGGCGGACCTGATCGGCGCCAAGCCGGAATCTGTCTCGCGTCTCATCCGCCGGATCGAAGACGACGGGCTGCTCAAGGTCGACGACCGGCATATCCATTTTCACGACATGGATGCGGTCCTGCGTGACGCGGGCGTCGGGTATTAGGCAACGGCAATCTTCGCCGGCGTATTAAGGGGACAGTTTACTTAATTCCCAATCCGACTGGTGCAGATGCTCACGACGCAGGCTGAATTAAGTAAACTGTCCCCTTAATACCGAGCGCCAGTCTCCACCGCTGTCAAGCGACAGGACTTCGAGACCGGTCCGCGTGCCGGCAAGCGTTCTGACCTTTTCCCAGGGCATCACCGCGAACGCCGTCGACCAGGCGTCGGCAATCGTCGCCGTGTCGGCGGTCACGGTCACGGCTTTATGAAAGTTGGCGCATATGCCGCTGTGCGGGTCGAACAGGTGATGGGCGCGGCCCGCGGCGTCGATGGGTGTCGCCAGCGGTGCCGACGTCGCGATCGCCCGGTTCGAAAGGGCGATCGTCCGCTGCTCGTGGTCCCCGCCGTCCGCGGCATCGATGCCGACATTCCAGGGCCGGCCCGCGGGGTGAGATCCGAGGGCGCGGATCTCGCCGAGATTGACCAGCACGTTCTCGAAGCCGCTCCGGCGCAGGATGTCGGCGACGCGGTCGGTGATGTAGCCCTGTGCGACCCCGTTGAGGCTGAGTGCCATGCCCGGGCGGTCGAAGGCGATCAGGTCCTCCGCCACGTTCACGCGTGAGCAGTCGACAAGGGTGACGGCGCGCGCCAGCGCTGAAGGGTCTGGGCCGCGGTGTGCCTGCGGGTCGCGCGCGAAGTGCTCCGCATAGAGTGTCCAGAGCGGCTGGATGGTCGGATCGAACGCGCCGCCTGTCGCCGCGCTGATTCCTTTCGCCGTGCTCACCAGGCGGACAAGATCAAGCGGCGGATGGCGAAGCCGGCCATCCCGGTTGAGCCGGGAGAGGGCGGAGGCGGGCCTGTAGAGGCTGAACACGGCCTCCAGCCGTCGGATCTCCGCGACCGTGCGTTGCAGGACCGGGCGGGCCGCGGCCTCGCTCTCCGCATAGAGCTTGATTTCTGACGGAGCGCCCAGTGCGATACCGCGCCATGAGACCGGCGTGAGATGCCCGGTTCCGGTCCGCGCGCTCGCAGGGAGCAGGAGTGTGCCGCACGCCGCGGCGGTCACCTGCAGCATGCGCCGGCGGTTCAAATGCGATCCGCGCTGCATCAGCTTTGACTGCCTTCCTTTTTCGCGCCGTCATCCCGGTGATGTTCGTTGTGACTGCCACGCGGGGCGGGTGCCTCGTCGTCACCGAGCACGTAATCGTCCGGAACGCCTGAGAATTCGACCAGGGTTCCGCCGTGCCGCGTGATGAAATCGTTCGCCGCTTTCTTGTTGCTGAAAGGCACGGTCTCCTTCATGCCCATGCCGCCGCGCTTGTCGCTGCCGAGCACGAAGTGCGCGTTGCGCGCATCGATCCAGGTTCCCGCTTCGGGGGCGGTCCAGTTCGTGGCTTTCCCCATGTCGTTGACGTAGATGGCGCGCACGTTCTTGGCCTCGCCGGGAAGTTTCATGAAGGCGAACGCATCGCGGACCGATGAAAACCAGACGGGGTGTTCCAGACCCGCAATGAAGAGCTGGGCCTTGGGCCCGGGATGGTCCACCACGATCATGCCGCAGTAATGCCCGACCGCATCGCGCGTGATCTCCTGCGGCGGCGGCAGCTCTGCCGTGGTCTCTTCCAGGCATCCGGTCAGCGCAAACACCAGAGCCGCGCAGACGACGAGTTTCGAAGCGATTGATCTCATGGATCCCTCCTGCCGAACCGGATGTAGGCCAGTGCGCCGCCGCCAAGCACCCACAGCGCCATTGATGCAAGCGCCACCGCGGGCGGTATCGCGACGGAGGCGCCGAGCCCTCCGAGCCCGGCGACGGAACCGACGCCGAGCTGGCCCAGATTGAAGATGCGGAAGGCGTCAGCCGGGTTCAGAACCATCAGGCTCGCGAAGGTCTGTTCCCCGATAAGTTGGCCCGAGTCGGCCAGCAAGATGCCGATGAGCGCAAAGTCGTAGAGAAGCACCATCACCAGCCAGAGGGCCACCGCCATCCCGGCCGCCGTCGCACGCTCGCGCGCCGTGGCGCTGAGAAGATAGCCGAGCGCGAGGAAGACCGCGGCGAGCAGGATCGAGCTGCCGATGAGAGATACAAGCGGCCCGATCTCGCCCGCGGCAATGAGCGAATAGGACGCAATGGCCGCGGTTGCCCCGTAGCCGACCACGATTGCAACGGTCAGGATCGCCAGATGGCCGAGGAACTTGCCAGTGATGATCTGCCACCGGCTGACCGGATAGGACAGGAGAAGGAGCAGCGTCCCGCGCTCCGCCTCGCCGACGATCGCATCATAGGCCAGCATCAGCGCGATCAGAGGCACCAGGTAAACGGAGAGGCTGGAGAGGCTCGCGACGATCACCGCGAGGTTCGAGGCCTTGGTCGTGCCGACGGGCGCGGAGCCGAGCAGGGCTACGGCAAGCGTCAGGCCGGCCAGCAGGACGATGGTGGCCGCGACCCAGCGGTTTCGCATGCCGTCGCGGAACTCCTTCATGGCCAGTGTCAGTACGACGCTCATGTTCCGGCTCCCCGGCTTGCGAAGTGCGCGTAAACGTCCTCGAGGCTCGATGAACGGGCCTCCATGTCCGACACGGCAAGCGGCGACGACAGGATATCGCGCATCAGGGGGACCTTGTCGGCGGGCGCGCATGCGATTTCCACGCGTCCATCCGGCTGTGAGGTCAGCGTGCCCCTGTCACCGGCGATCTTGCGCAGGGCGCCCACCTTGTTTGCCGGAAGCCGCACGCGAATGCGGACCGGCAGGCCGCTCTCCTGCTGAAGTGCGTCCAGTGCGCCGATGGCGGCGATCCGGCCGCCCTGAAGGATGGCGTAACGGTCGGCGCGCGCCTCGATCTCGGTGAGGGCGTGGGAGGAGATGAGAATCGTGACGCCCGCTTCCTTGAAGTTGCGCAGGATGTCGAAAAAGGTCTGTCGCAGGGCCGCGTCGAGGCCCGTTGTCGGCTCGTCGAGGACGAGAAGGCGCGGTCGCCCGAGCAGCGCCTGGGCGAGGCCCAGCCGTTGCCGCATGCCTTTCGAGTAGGTGGCGACGCGCCGTGACGCGGCGTCGGCAAGCCCGACCCGTTCCAGGAGTTCCGGACACTGCGCCGCGGATGCGCCTTTCAGGCGCGCGTAGAATGTCAGAAGCTCCTTGCCGGTCATGGCGTCATGGAAGGACACGTTCTCGGGAAGAAACCCGATGGCCCCGCGCTGAGAGCGGAAGGCAGGCGCGGTCGACGACACGCCATCGATCTCGAGTGCGCCGCCGTCGGGGCGCACCAGCCCCAGCATCAGCTTGAACAGCGTGGTCTTGCCGGCGCCGTTCGGCCCGAGCAATGCCAGGCATTCGCCCGGCGCAATGGCGAGGTTGATCTCCTCCAGGACCCTCTGCCGGCCATAGGCCTTCGACACGCGGTCGAGTTCGACTGCGAAACCCGCATCCGTCACGTCGGGCGCGGCGCGTTTGTTCACGGGTGTCTCCGGCATTCTGCGGTCCGCGGCCATCTCACTTCTCCTCATGAGCCTGTAAAGCAGGCGGGCGCATGAGAGGGGCGCTGTCGGTCACACCGCCGGGAAAGAGGGCGGGAAGCGCCGACTGGGCCCAGCGCAGCATCTGCACCGCGGGACTGGTCAGCAGGAGTTTCGCCGACGGGTGCCGCCAGACGAGCTGATCGACGAGGTCGTTGGGGCGGTAGGGTTGATCCGCGCGGCCGTCGCCATCGAGGTCGAAGCCGAGATTGTCGCTCCAGTAGTTGCCGCGGCCGTTCTCCGACCATTCGACATAACGGGAGCCCACATATTTGACCTGCGTCCGGTTGGAGACGATCGCATTGCCGGAGATGACATTGCGTTCCGATCCGGCCGTGAAATGAATGCCGATGCCGCACCCTTCGAAGCGGTTGTCCCGGAAACTGTTCCTGTTGGCGTTGTAGATGAAAACGCACTTCTCGGCTCCGCCGGTCACGCTGTTGCCGGTGAACTCCGACCGGTTCGCGTAGTTGAGGAGAATGCCGCGGTCCCGGTCGCCCTCGGAGCGGTTACCGGCAACCCGGATGCGCGAGGAGTACATGATCGCGTAACCGAGGTGGTTGCCGACCGAGACGTTGCCGCTGACCTCGCTGTCGTTCGTGTACATGTAGTGGACGGCAAAACGGACATTGCGGAAGCGGTTGCCGCGAAATACGTTGCGCTTGCTCGTGGTCACGAAGATGCCGTCGCGGCCGCCGGAAACGTCATTGTTTTCAATGACCGAGCCCGGCGTGTTCCACAGATGTATGCCGTTGCCGCGCTCGTTGAGGCGCAGATCCTCGCGGCCATGCACCCGGTTGCCAGAGACGCGTGCATCCTCGGGACCCTTCAGGTAGATCCCGATCAGGTTGCCGGTCAGCGTGTTGTCTTCGACACGGGCCCGGTCGCCCTTCTTCGTGACGAAGATGCCGCTGTCCTCGGTTTCGAGAAGGCCGCCCGAGTTGCGCACCTCCAGGCCGCGCAATGTCACGTCCGGGGCATCGACGGTGATGACGCGTCCGTTGCCGTCTCCCTCGACGATCGCGCCGGGTGCGCCTGCGATCTCAACGGGCGTGCTGACGACCACCGGGCCGCGATGAACGCCCGGGCGCAGGTTGAGACGGTCGCCGGGTGCGGCAAGCGCAAGCGCTTGCGAAAGGTGCGTGCCGCCCGGCTCCACGTCCCAGGTTTTTGCCGCGCCCGCGCAGGGCAGGGCGACGCTCGCGGCGAGCAGGGCGAGGAGCCCCGCCGCCGCAGAGCGGCCCAATCTGAGCGGACGCAGCGTCTTCATTTATGCGGCCCTCGGCTCCACCATCATGCGGCCGCGCATCTCCATGTGCAGGGCGTGGCAGAACCACTGGCAATAGAACCAGTGTACGCCGGGCCTGTCCGCCGTGAACGTGACGGACGCCGTGGCCAGCGGGGCAACCTCCATGGCGACGCCGTAATTGGCGAGGCAGAAGCCGTGGGTCAGGTCATCCACGTCGTCCATGTTGGTGACGTAGATGGTGACCTCGTCGCCCTGTTTGACAGTGAACTTGTTGAGGCTGAATTTCGGAGCGACCGAGTGCATGTAGACGCGCACCTTGTTGCCGTCGCGAATGACGTTCTCACCCCAGTCCAGATCGACGCCGTCCTTTTTGGCCTGCTCACGCGCGTCTTCCCAGGTCGGGTCGTCGCGCTCCCACGCCGTTTTCGGGTTGACGATGTCGGTGCGGACGATGATGCAGTCGTGCGGCTCGGCGAAGGTCGGACCGTCATGGACCACTTTCAGCTTGTCACCGGAGATGTCGATGAGCTGCTCGTTCTCGGGCTTGAGCGGTCCGACATTGATGAAGCGGTCCTTGGAGAACTTGTTCAACGACACAAGCCACTTGCCGTCGCTCTCCTTGGTCTCGCCCATGGAAGCGTGGTTGTGGCCCGGCTGGTAGTGGACGTCGACCTTTTCAATGATCGGGTCGACCTTCTTGCCCTGATAAGCCTGCTTCGCCTTGTCGATGTCCCACTTCACCATCTGGCTGTCGAGGAACAGGGTGGTGTAGGCATTACCCTTGTCGTCGAACGTCGTATGCAACGGCCCCAGGCCCAGTTCGGGCTCGGCGACGATGCAGTCGCGCGGCTTGATCTTGTCGGCAAACACGTCCGGCAATTTCGTGACATCGATGACCGAAACGGTCGGCGACAGCTTGCCGTTGATAACCACGTGCCGGCCATCCGGCGCGGTATTGCAGCCGTGCGGGCTGTTCGAGATCGGAATGTAACGGGTATATTTCGATCCCTTCTTCCCGTCGACGACCGGCACACCGCTGATTTCCTCGAAGTCACCATTCTTCACCGCGGCCTCGATGGCCTTGACGTCGAAGACGACCGCCCAGTCCTGTTCGTTGGCCGTCATTTCCTCGAGCGTGACGCCTTCCTCGCCGTTGTAGCAGGTCGAAAACGCGTACAGGCCCTGGTAGTCGGCGTCGCAATTGTCCAGGTTCCCGTCGACGAGGACCTGCCAGGCAACCTCCATCTTGTCGCCGTCGATGGCCGTGAAGATCGAGTGATACTTCGACGGATCGTCGAGGATCTTGCCGTCGTTGGGGATCGGAATGCGATGCTCGCCGTTGGCAAAGATGTATCCGGTCCTCGGAAACTTCTGCGGCCGCATGCCGTGAATGTCGGCGGCATTGGGAATCTCGATGATCTTGTCGCATTTCATGACGTCGCAGCGGACGCGCGCAACGCGCGTGTTCGCCTTGTCGTTCATGAAAAGGTAGCGTCCGTCATAGGTGCCGTCGGTGAACGACATGTGCGGGTGATGCAAATCCCCATTCATCCACACCCCTCCGTGCGAGGCGAGATACTCCCTGGTTTCCGGCAGGAGACCCTCGGTCAGGATCTTGATGCTCTCATTGGTCTGGCCCCAGCCGGTGGCGCTGCACCGGTTGAACACCGGGACCCGCATCAGTTCGCGCATCGAGGGGACACCGACAATCCGCAACTCGCCGGTCTGGCCACTCGACCAGAACCCGTAATACTCATCAAGCTCGCCAGGGCCGACATGGGCCTTGCCCGGTTCCGCGGCCTGCGCCGTGCCGAGCAGGCCGGCCGAGAGCACGCCGCCGGTCGCGCCGCCGGCGGCGGCAAGCGTGCCGAGCGCGGCAATCTTGGCCGGCGTCTTGAGAACGTCGCGCCGGTTCATCAGCGCTTTCGCTTTCTTCTCCTTGAGGTGTTTGAGATTGGCCATGGGTCAACTCCTTCTCTTGAAAACGTTCACGTGGTTGAAGCCTTGGGCGTCCGCACCGGGGTCTTCCGGCCCCTTGGCGATGACGCCTGGCTGGAGGTGGATGTGCCGCCCGCCAGCGGTGAAAGCGCGCGGCGCTCGGCACGAAGACGCTGTTGAATGACGACCGGGCAATTGTGCGCGTCGTGATAAACCACCTGGCAGTGCAGGCAGTAGAGACACTCATTCGGGTTGATCTGTCCGGTCGGATGAATGGCCTGAACCATGCACTCCGCGGCGCAGCGCTGGCACGGTTTGCCGCATTGCGGGTAGCGCTTGAGCCACTCGAACAGGCGCAGCTTCCCGGGGATGGCGAGCGCCGCACCGAGCGCACACAGATAGCGGCAGTAGAAGCGTTCGATGAACAGGCCCGCAAACAGAAGCGAACCGGCAAAAAGGACGAACGGCCACTCGCGCTCGAACTTCAGGATGATGGCGGTCTTGAACGGTTCGACCTCGGCAAGCTGCTCGGCCAGTGACAGCGAATAGAGGGACACGCCGAACAGCAGCAGGAAGATCACGTATTTGAAGGCCCAGACGCGCTCGTGCAGCCCCCACGGCACTTCGACCTGAGGGATCCGCACGGCTTTCGCCACCCGGTTCAGGAGTTCCTGAAGCGCGCCGAACGGGCAAAGCCAGCCGCAGAAGGCTCCGCGGCCCCAGAACATGAGCGAGGCGGCGACGGCGAACCAGAGCGTGAAGATCAGCGGCTCGAGCAGGAAATACTCCCAGCGGAAATCTGTGATCAGCGAATTGAAGAAGGTCATCACATTGACGACCGAGAGCTGGGCATTGGCGTAGAACCCGATCGCGAACAGCGTGAAGGTGAGAAATCCCAGCCGCACCCAGTCGGCCAACCGGGCATGGCGGACGAGCCAGTCCTGGAAGAAAAAGATGAGCGTCAGGATTGCCAGCGCGACCGCGAGGATGATCACCTCGACGGTCTTTTCGTGCCACAACCGTTTCCAGACCGGTGTCGAGCCCAGCGCCGAGGCGGTGCTCACGCCCGCGCTCGCCCGCACGTCGGGCGCGGTGGCAGCCGTCTTGTCGGGAATCACCCGCATGAACCTGTCGGGTGTCCGATAGCCCAGATCGAACGTCAGGAATGCCTTGTCGGTCGGACCGGTGGCGCGGCCGACGAGGAGCTCTATGCGCCACGGCTCCGTCGGATCGAATTCAGCGCCCTTGGGCAGCGTGAACAGCGCGACCTCCTGAAACTCCGGAGCGCCCTCCGCCGCGACCTGCCGCAGCCGTTTGTAGTCCTTGTCGCGGAAGCGGACCGAGTGATCGCCCTGGATCAACTGGATCCGGTCGAAGATGCCGCCGCGTACGAAGCCGGATCCGCGGAATGAATACCGTCCGCGCCCGGCGAGCACGATCGCTTGCTGGTCGGGCGTGAGCGACTTCTTGAGGTTGGCGAACTCGTTCTTGCCCAGCAGGCTGAGCCCGATCGTGGGAACGGAGACGAGCCCTGCGCTCAAGTGAATGAACACATCATCCGGATTGCCGTCCTCGCGCCTTTGGGCGGCGATAGCGTCTCCGGACTGCGCGAAGGCGGTGTTGATGTCGTCGATCGAGATGTTCAGCGTGCGCACCGAGCCGTCGCCGACCAGCTTTGCCCATGCTTCCGCCGATTGCCCGCTGTCGATGAGTTCACGTTTCGGACCGGCGGACGCGCTCACTTCCGGTTCGAGGCCGCCAAGTCCGAAACGGCGGGCCACCTTGATGGCGGAGCGCAGAATGCTGTCGTCGATGACCATGATGGTCACGGTCGCGCCGCTGACGATATCGATCTTGTGGTCCTGTGGCGTGCCTTTCGCCAGGGAGACGATGTCGCGGCCCGTATAGCCGTCAATGACCTCGGTTATCTTCGATTCCGGAATGCCGATGAGGACGATCGGTTCGTAGTGCTTCACAAGCTGCGCGCCGGTGATCTTGCCGGCCAGGTCCAGGCCGACGAGCACGTGGATGGGCTTGCCGGAGTAGCCCGTGGCGCCCGCGAAATCGGAGTTCAGGAAAACGTAGCCGGCGGTCTTTCCATCGATCTCGACCGGAGCAACCGGCGGACTGCCTTCCGGACGTCCTGTCCGTGCGGCGCCGGGAAAAACGCGCTGCAAATCGAGCTTGCCGATCAGCCGGTCAAACTGTCCCTGTTGTCCCTGAGCGTGTCCGGTGTGCGATCCCGCGAAGGCGAATGCAAGCGCCAGCGCGACGAAGACAAGCCACCTGGAAACTGCGTTGTGCTGCATGGCCTTCTCGCGGCAATGCCGCTTGATGAGCACTCTCTTTCAGGAGTGCGGGGCGCGCAAAAGATCCTGTCATTGATGGTAGCGCCGCGAGCGCGCCGCAGAATTGACTATGGTTAACCCGGCCGCACGCGAACGATGCGAAGATCGGCTGCATTGCTGCTTCAATCCGATGCCCGTCATGACCACGACACGACGCCGTCAATTGATCACCGACCGGGTCGCGTTCGACACGGTGGTGCATGCGATGCGAAGGCGCCTCGTCGAGCTTTACGAGTGCCTCGCGTCGGAGATGGCAAAGATTGGCGCGCAGGACCTCGAGGACATCTTTCGGACACTCATCGCGGAGGGTGATACGGCGAGTCCGGCACGGGACATTCCCAATGCCGACGCGCCGGCCTCTACGGAGGGCAGCAAGATTGACGAACCCGCGCTTGCCGCCGTCTGGAACGCCTATGCGGTCTGGGCATATGCCGTGCGCAACGAGGTTCAGCTTTTCGAGGACCTGACGTCCCTGAGCATCCCGATCGACAACGAGGATTTGCGGAACGCGCTCGGCGTCGAGGCGCGCGCAAGCCTGGATCGGGCCGCGCGTTACCGCGTCCGGCGGCGGCTTGCGTTTCACGCGGATCGGCTGGCGAACAGCGTCGCGCAGTTTCCGGATATCAGGCGGATCGACACGTTCGAGGATTTTGCGCACGTTGCGCTGGCGGTCGAACGGTACTTTCTGGGGCTGTGCCTGCGATTTGAGGATTCTGCAACCGAGCTTGCCCGGGTGATCGGACCGACCGGTGAGCTGGTCGGCGGCCTGGAACGTACCGTGAAGCCGACGGAACCGCCGCGGCGTCTGCGAAATGCCCTGAAGCGGCTCGAAAGCGTGTCGTTCGAGCCAGGCTCGGACGGACCCGTAACCGCGGGCGGCGTGGCGAAGGTCGCCATCGAGGCGGACCGCATCTTCGACTACTACGATCGCGTGTTCGAGACCTCGCTGGACCTCGAGGTCAGCGCCGCCGCGCAGCAGTTCGCGGCCGACGCCGTCGAGCGGCTGCGCATCCTGAAGGAGCTGCAGACCGCCGCGTAACGCCTGGTTCGCAGGACCGGCCGTTGCGCCGGTCCGGTTGAAGGCCTCACGCCTTGCTCAGGACATCCTCGATCCAGGTACGCGCCGCCATGCAACGGGGCAGCCCGAGGGTCGGAATGGCGAGAATGGCAACCTGGTGAAGCTCGTCCGCCGAACACCCTTCGGCCAGCCCGCGCCGGACATGGGAGTGCACGGCTCCCTCCGATGCCCCGCCGATGGCCAGTGCCAGCTTGACCAGACGGCGTGTCTTGGCGTCGAGCGGGCCGGCCTCGGCGACAGCCGCACCGAGCTGCGCGTAGGCCTTCCAGACATCCTCGTGTTTCTCCATCAGGCTCTCGACGGCCTTGGGGAGTTTCTCCGCCATCTTTCTGGTCCTCCTGCAAATGCGTGTCGAGCGGGGTTCTTAGCCCAATTGCCGAGCGTCGAGCTTAACCGCAGTCAATGTCCGCCGCGGGCAAACGTGGGACAATTCGACACGATCTGAAATGGGGCGTACGAGACGTCGAAGACCGCGTTTCGCAAGCGCCCGCGAGGCAAACGTGATGCACGGTTCAGTCAGCCGAGCAGAATTGTTACGGGGCCGGATGATGCCGGCGCAGGAGGTTTTACGCCCCCCGTACAGCCTTCCCGAAAGCACATTCCGCGACCTCTGTGATCGCTGCGACAAGTGCGTAACGGCATGCCCGACGCAGGTGATCGGACATGACGCGGCCGGATTCCCGATGCTCCACTTCGGCAAGGCGTCATGCACATTTTGCGGCGCATGTGCGGAAGCCTGTCCGACGGGCGCTTTGAGCCTGGACGAGGCCGAGGCGTGGCACGTGACGGCCCACATCAAGGGTACCTGCCTCTCGTTCAACGGGATCACCTGCCGCGCGTGCGATGAAAACTGTGAGGCGGGCGCCATCCGTTTCCGGCTGATGACGCAGGGCCGTTCCCTGCCGCTCGTCGACGAAACGCGATGCACGGGATGTGGCGCGTGCGCCGCGATCTGCCCCAATGATGCCATCGATATGCGCCGGCAAACGGCGGAAGGAGGTGTCCGGTGAATATCAACGGCCTCCTTGTGCACGCCAATCCGGAGCGGATCAGCGACGTTGCCGAACAGCTCGCCGCGCTCGCGGGTGTCGAGGTGCACGAAATGACAAAGGACGGCCGCTTCGTGGTCACCGTCGAGGATGTCGACGGATCGGACCCGGGCGACGCCGTTCTCGAGATTCACCAGATGGACGGTGTGCTTTCCGCCGCGCTGGTGTTCCACCACAGGGAAGAGGATGAGAGCGCGGATCCGTCCGCCGCTCGGGAATGAGATAGAGGAGCAAGGGAGATGGGTTATTCCGCATCGAGACGTGACTTCCTGAAGCAGAGCGCGGTTGCGGCAACCGCATCGGCCGCGGGTCTGGCGGCGCCTGCCATCAACCCGGCCACGGCACAAAGTGCCGACGGCATTCGCTGGGACAAGGCGGTGTGCCGGTTCTGCGGCACCGGCTGCAGCGTTCTTGTCGGTGTCAAGGACGGACAGGTCGTTGCCAGCCAGGGCGACCCCGACGCGCCGGTGAACAAGGGCCTGAACTGCATCAAGGGTTATTTCCTGACCAAGATCATGTACGGCAAGGACCGGCTGACCAAGCCGCTGCTGCGCAAGAAGAACGGCCAGTACGACAAGAACGGCGAGTTCGAGGAGGTGAGCTGGGACGAAGCCTTCAAGACCATGGCCGAGAAGTGGGTCGCCGCCCGCAAGGCCAAGGGGCCGAAGGGCATCGGCATGTTCGGCTCGGGCCAATGGACCATCTGGGAAGGTTATGCCGCCCAGAAACTCCTCAAGGCCGGCTTCCGCTCCAACAGCCTGGAGCCCAATGCCCGCCACTGCATGGCCTCGGCGGTAGGTGCGTTCATGCGCGCCTTCGGCATCGACGAGCCGGCGGGCTGCTACGATGACCTGGAGCATGCGGACGTGTTCGTGCTGTGGGGCGCGAACATGGCCGAAATGCATCCCATTCTGTGGTCGCGGCTCACCAATACGCGCCTGACCAAGCCGGGATGCGAGGTGCACGTGCTGTCGACATTCGAAAACCGGAATTTCGAGCTGTCCGACAACAGCATGGTGTTCGAGCCGCAGACCGACCTGGCGATCGCCAACTACATCGCCAACTACATCATCCAGAACAAGGCCTACGACAAAGACTTCCTGGACAAGCACGTCAACTTCACCAAGACGCCGACCGATATCGGTTACGGGCTGCGGGACAACGACCCGCGCGAGAAGGCGGCGAAGAATCGCGGCAAGGGCAAGCTTTCGAAGATCAGCTTCGAGGAGTACGCGAAGTCGGTCGAGCCTTATACGCTCGAATACACGTCGAAGCTGAGCAAGGTTCCGCCGGAGCAGCTCGAAAAGCTGGCCAAGGCCTATGCCGACCCGAAGAAGAAGGTCGCGTCCTACTGGACCATGGGCTTCAACCAGCACACCCGCGGCGTGTGGGTGAACGGGCTCGTCTACAACATTCATCTGCTGATGGGCAAAATCGCCGAGCCCGGTAACAGCCCGTTCTCGCTGACGGGACAGCCCTCGGCCTGCGGCACGGCGCGTGAGGTGGGTACCTTCACCCATCGTCTGCCCGCCGATCTCGTGGTCGCAAAGGACGAGCATTGCAAGTTCGCGGAAAAGACATGGAACCTGCCGGAAGGCACGATCCCGCGTGCGAACGACAAGAAGCTGGGCAAGACGCTGATCCATGCGGTCGCCATGCACCGGGCCCTCAAGGACGGCAAGATGAACTGCTTCTGGGTCATGTGTAACAACAACCTGCAGGCCGCACCCAACATGAACGACGAGGGGTATCCCGGCTGGCGGAACCCGGACAACTTCATCACTGTCTCGGATCCGTATCCGACCGTCTCGGCGATGGGGGCCGACCTCATCCTGCCCACGGCCATGTGGACGGAGAAGGAAGGTGCCTACGGCAATGCCGAGCGGCGCACGCAGTTCTGGCGCCAGCAGGTCAAGGCGCCAGGCGAAGCGCGCTCCGATGTCTGGCAGATCATCGAGTTCTCGAAATACGTCAAGGTGAAAGACGTGTGGCCGGACGAGCTGATCGCGCAGAAACCGGACGTTGCCGACAAGACCCTCTACGAGGTGCTCTACGCCAACGGAGAGGTCGACAAGTTCCCCGCGCCGCAGGTAACCGACGAGGCGGGAAACAGCTACGGTAACGATGAATCCGAGCTCCTCGGCTTCTACGTCCAGAAGGGTCTGTTCGAAGAGTACAGGCTGTTCAACTCGGTACCCGGCATCCCGAAGAAGGGTCACGAGATGGCGGACTACGATGCCTATCACAAGACGCGTGGACTGCGCTGGCCGATCATCGACGGCAAGGAAACCTTGTGGCGCTTCCGCGAGGGTTACGACCCGCACGTCAAGAAGGGCGAGGGCGTCAACTTCTACGGCAAGCCGGACGGCAGGGCGAACATCATCACCGCGCCGTACGAGCCGGCCGCCGAGCCACCGGACAAGGAATACGATCTGTGGCTGTGCACCGGGCGCGTGCTCGAGCACTGGCATTCGGGATCGATGACGAAGCGTGTGCCTGAGCTCCACCGGGCCTATCCGGACGCGGTTCTCTACATGAACCCGAAGGATGCCAAGGCGCGCAAGCTGCGCAACGGCTCCAAGGTGAAGCTCTCCACACGGCGTGGCGAGGTCACCACGCGGGTCGACACGCGCGGCCGGAACAAACCGCCGGAGGGGCTCGTCTTCATCGCGTTCTTCGATCCGAGCCGTCTGGTCAACAAGCTGACGCTCGACCAGACCGACCCGCTCTCCAAGGAGACGGATTACAAGAAGTGCGCCTGCAAGGTGGAGAAGGCCTAGAGCGCAACACGCGCCCGGAGCCGGAGCGATGAACGACAGACCGGTCGAAAAGAGCACAAGGACACGGCCGATAAACCGCAGACGGTTTCTCGCGGACACCGCGAAAACCGCCTGTGGCGTCGGTCTGGTCGGTCTCGTCGTGGCCATGCACGCGGAAGGGGCGAAATCGCTTCCCGCGGACGCTATCCGGCCGCCGGGCGCGCTGCCCGAGGACGAGTTCCTCGCCTCGTGCGTGCGATGCGGGCTGTGCGTGCGTGACTGCCCCTACGACATTCTCAAACTGGCGGAGTTGGGCGAGAACGTCGCCAGCGGCACGCCGTACTTCACCGCGCGCACCGGCCCGTGTGAGATGTGCGAGGACATTCCCTGCGTCCCCGCATGTCCGACCGGCGCGCTCGATCATGCCCTGACCGACATCACCAAGGCCCGGATGGGCCTCGCGGTTCTGATCGACAAGGAAACCTGCATCGCGTTCCAGGGCCTGCGCTGCGAGGTCTGTTTCAACATCTGCCCGGTGCGCGGCGAGGCGATCAAGCTGGAGTACCGGACCAATCCACGCTCGGGCAAACACGCTTTCTTCGAGCCCGTCGTTTATTCGGAAGCCTGCACCGGGTGCGGTCTGTGCGAGAAGGCGTGCATTCTCGACGAGGCCGCGATCAAGGTTCTGCCGACGCGCCTCGCCAAGGGGGAACTGGGCGAGCATTACCGACTCGGCTGGGAGCAGAAGAAGGACAAGGGCGAGAGCCTTGTCGCCCCCGATCCCGAGCACCGTTACAACCTGCCGGAAGGTGTCACATATGACCATGGCGGGCGCGGTCTCGTGACCGACAAGGCCGCACCGGCTCCCGATGCACCTCCGCCCTCCGAGAGCGCGCTTGAAACGCTCCGGCGCGGTATTCCGGAGGCAAAGTGATGGCGACCCCGGACCGGGATATCGGCAAGGACGCGGTGGTCCAGAAGGGCTGGATTGCAGCATACAAATGGCTGGCGCTGCGGCGCTTCAGCCAGATCGCCATACTCGCCATGTTCATGTCCGGCCCCTGGTTCGGCATATGGATTCTGAAGGGCAACATCGCCTCGAGCTCATTGCTCGACACGATCCCGATGACCGATCCGTTGTTGTTCCTGCAGATTCTTGCCGCAGGGTTCTTCGGCATCGCCAGCACCGCCGTCATCGGCGCGGCGGTGATCGCCGTGTTCTTCCTCATTGTCGGAGGGCGTGTCTATTGCTCGTGGGTCTGCCCCATGAACTTCGTGACCGACGCGGCCTACTGGGTGCGGCGGCGTCTGGCGATCAAGTCGAACACGCATATCAGCCGTAACATCCGCTATTGGGTTCTGGCCATGGTGCTGATCGTGGCGGCGCTCACGGGCACGCTGGCCTATGAACTCGTCAATCCCGTTTCGGTCCTCTACCGCGGCCTGATCTTCGGCATGGGCGCAGGCTGGGCCGTCGTGCTCGGTATATTCCTGTTCGATCTGTTCGTCCTGCAGCGCGGCTGGTGCGGCCATGTCTGTCCCATGGGTGCGGCCTACGCGCTCATCGGACGCGGCAGCCTGATCCGCGCCCGCGCCGACCGCCGTGAGGCCTGCGACAACTGCATGGAGTGTTTTGCCGTCTGCCCCGAGCCGCATGTCATCTCGCCGGCGCTCAGAGGCAAGGAGGGCACGAGCACGGTGATTTATTCGGGCGACTGCACCAATTGCGGGCGCTGTATCGATGTCTGCCCGGAGGATGTTTTCAATTTCGGTCTGCGGTTCCCGGCGGTGCGCCGGCCGCAGGAGTGGATCACGCCGGCTGAAGGAAAGGCCGGCTCATAGAGGTTTCGCGGATGCCGTCCGGGTGGCGAACAGTGATGTTCACGACGGGACGGCGAAGCGAGCGACGAAGGAGGGTAGGATGAGAACGATGCTGATGCTCGCAGCCGCCTTGATGATCGGCGGTCTGACGTGGAGCGTGCCGGGCACGGCACAGGTGACGTCTCTGCGCGGGGACAAGCCACTCGATGCCAAGGCAACCGCGCCCGACCGGCGGCGGCAGGTGACCGAGGATGAGGGCTTCAAGCGTGACTGGAAGGAGCAACCGCCGCTTATCCCGCACAAGATCGACAAGGACCAGATCACGATTGAGGTGAACACCTGCATGAGGTGCCACGGACCGGACACCTACAAGGAGGAAAACGCGCCCCTGGTAGCTGACAGCCACTTCATTGCCGCCGACGGAACGAAGATGGAGACGCTGAACATGCGGCGCTACTTCTGCAGCCAGTGTCATGTGCCGCAGTCCAACGCGAATCCGATCGTCGAGAACACGTTCAAGTCCAAATAGGCCGGCGGGCCCCGCGTATCCCGGTTGGCACCGGACCCGGATCGGGTCCGGTGCGCCGGAAACCGGTCCGCAGACGCGCTTGCGCGCACAAACGGGGGAACAAGACCGATGGCGAAATCGCCGAACAAAGACAAGAAACCGGGATTTGTGCGACGGCTCTGGTCGTGGTTCACCACGCCGAGCGCGCGCTATTCAACCGGCGCGCTGCTCGTGGTCGGCGTGTTTGCCGGCGTGATCTTCTGGGGTGGGTTCAACTGGGCCATGGAGGCCACGAACACCGAGACCTTCTGCATCTCCTGCCACGAAATGCGCGACAATGTGTATGAGGAGTACACCGAGACAATTCATTACAATAACCGCACGGGAGTCCGTGCGGTGTGTGCGGACTGCCATGTGCCGAAAGAATGGATCCACAAGGTGATCCGCAAGATCCGTGCGACCAACGAGCTCTATCATCACTTCATCGGCTCGATCGATACGCCCGAGAAGTTCGATGCCAAGCGGCTGCAGCTGGCCGAGCTCGTCTGGGCTTCGATGAAGGCAACCGACTCGCGCGAATGCCGGAACTGCCACGATTTCGAGTCCATGGACCTGGAGAAGCAGGAAACGCGCAGCGCCGACCGGCACGAGGAGGGGTTCGATGACGGCAAGACCTGCATCGACTGCCACAAGGGCATCGCGCACAAACTGCCCAAGGGCGCCTACGATCAGAAGGAAAAGGCCGCCGTCGGACCGCAAAAGACGTCATCGGCGAAAGAGACGGCCAGGGCCATGCAGGCTTACCTGAAGAGAGACGGGCAATAGGAGGCCGGCATGGTTCGCAAGACTGATCGCCGCACGATTTCCTGGCCCCGTGCAACCCTGTTCACCGAACAGGGAGGGGGTGGCTCCGAAGCCGCGGCATGGATTAGCTCGCGGCATTCGACATCACCGAAGCTGCTGGCGCCACCCGGGCCGGCCGACGTTGAGCTCGAGACCATGATCAGGGCGGCCGTGTCCGCGCCCGATCATGGCCGGTTGCGGCCCTGGCGTTTCATCCGCATTGCCGATGCGGGGCGGGACGCCCTCGGCGAATTGTTCGCCGAAGCCAAGCGGCGCAAGGATCCGGATTGCTCCGTCGCCGATCTGGAGCGTGAGCGTGACCGCGCGGCGCGTGCGCCGGGGCTCGTCGCGGTGGTCGCTCGTATCGACGGCAATTGCGACATTCCCGTGCACGAGCAATTCATATCGGTCGGGGCCGCGGTTCAGAACCTGCTGCTGGTCGCGCACGCATTCGGTTATGGCGCGCGGCTGGTCAGCGGTGCCAAAACGCGCGACCGGAAGCTCTGCGCGGCCCTCGGCCTGACCGACACTGAAGACCTGGTCGGGTTCATCTGTATCGGTACGCCGGTCAAGCCGGCAAGGCGCGACGATCGCCCTGATCCGACCGATCATCTCTCCGTCTGGTCGGGGCCGTCACTGCGTTGACCGGTCGTCCGGTTATCCGCAAACGCTCATTTGCCGTAAGCGACCTCAGGCAGCCACGTAACCAGCTCGGGCAAATAGAAGACACTCGCCACGCCGATCGCCTGCAGAGCGATGAACGGTATGACGCCCTTGTAGACCGTCGTGATGGTGACGCCTTTCGGCGCAACTCCTTTCATGTAGAAGAGGGCGAAGCCCACGGGCGGTGTGATGAATGAGGTCTGCAGGCAGACGGCAAACATGACCGTAAACCAAACCAGGTTCACACCGAGATCGGCCATGACTGGTGCCACAAGCGGCAGGATGATGAGGGTGATTTCTATCCAGTCGAGGAAGAACCCGAGGAAGAATGCCGAAACCAGGACGAAGATAACCACGCCGTCGGTTCCAAACGGCAGTCCGGTCAGAATGCCCTCGATCACTTCGTCCCCCCCGTAGCCCCGGAGTACGAGAGAGTATGCGGTAGCGCCGACGAACAAGGCGAAGATATACGCGGTTGTCTTGGTCGTTTGCTGCACCACCCCGTGCAGTCCCTTGAGAGACAGACGGCCGCGCGCGAGCGCCAGCAAGGTTGCGCCGAGTGCTCCGACACCAGAGGCTTCTGTTGGCGTAGCGATGCCGAAGAAGATGCTCCCAAGCACGATGAATATCAGTGCCGCGGGTGGGATTGTCGATCGCAGCACGTTGAAAAGGATGCGCCAGTTGACGGTCTCGGCGTCATCCGGCGCGGGGGCCGCCTGTGGCCTGATCCAGGCGTAGGTCAGAATATAGATCGCGTAGAGGAGCCCGAGCAGCAGGCCGGGAAACACCGCACCCATGAAGAGATCGCCGACCGAGATGCGGATCTGATCGCCCATCATGACGAGCATGATGCTCGGCGGGATGAGGATACCGAGCGTGCCGGTTGCGCAGACGACGCCGCAGGCGAGTTCGGGGCTGTATTTCTGTTTCAGCATCAGCGGAATGCCGAGGATTGCCAGAAGGACCACTGCCGCCCCGATGATGCCGGTTGAGGCGGCGAGGAGCACGCCGATGAAAACAACGGTGATCGCCAGTCCGCCCCTGACCCGCCCGAAAAGCTTGCTCAAATCAGTCATGAGATCTTCGGCGATGGCCGATCGGTCCAGCATGATGCCCATGAAGACGAACATCGGGAGCGCCACCAGGACCCAGTTGTTCATCACCGCATAAATGCGCGTCACGACGATCCGGCTGTACCCCCAGTCGACGCCGAAAAACGTGTCGAGATAGGCGTCCGAAAAGACCGAGATGGCGGTGAAGATGATGGCCAGTCCGCCCATGAGCCAGGCAACGGGGTAGCCCATGAAAATGAGCACGATGAACGAAACGAACATCGCAACAGCCATGTAGTGATTGGCTTCGAATTCCATCATAACCGCCTAGCCGCGCGCCGCGCCGGAGGTGGCGGGTCCGTTGGGTGGCGGTCCGTACGCAAGGGTGACGAGCACCTTCACAAGCCGCGAGAAACCGGCCAATGCCAACAGAAAGAAAGCGAAAAGGAGGAAACCTTTGACGATCCAGCGCGCCGGGAGGCCGTTGGCCGATGTGGAGCGTTCATTGGTCGTCCACGAGAGCTCGAAAAACGGCAATCCCCAGATGATGACCGCAATGACGAATGGCAGAAAAAGGCACACCAATCCGGCGAGCTCGAACCACAGTTTGCCCTTGTACGGCAACATCTCGTGGAGCACATCGACCCGGACATGTCCGTCGAAAATGAATGTGTAGGAAAGGCCGATGAGCCAGCCGATGCAGTAAAGATACCACTGCAGCTCTTCGAGCTCGATCATCCCGCGGCTGAAGACATAGCGCAGGATGACGTTGAGAATAATGACCGCGACGAGGACGATCCAGATCCAGTTGAAGACTTCGCCAACGGCGTAGATGAAACGGTCAATGACACGTGTCAGCCCGATCTCCCGCAGCCTGAATTCGTGGTGGCCGGGCTCTTCGTAGAGGTCTTCCTCGCTCAGACCGGACGTGTGTTGCGAAGGATCCGACGTCACGGCAGCTTCCCCCCAACTGATTTCAATCGCTCATGGCAAAGTGTAACTGCACGCGGATACCGCACCAAAGTTTGATCCGTCGGTTTGCCCGATGGCCGCCCCGCAGCCGGCCAAACCGGCTGCGGGGTTCTTCTGCGTGGCGTCGCCATCGGGAGGTCACAGAAGGCTTGGCCTATTGGAAGTCGCGCGGCAGATAGCCCCAGTTTTTCCAGACCTGATACTGCTTGCTGAACTCCTGCTGGGATTCCCAGACGCGCTTGAAGTCTGCGTCCTTGGCCGCTTCCTCGGCCATCACCTCCGCAGTGACCCTCTTCAGCTCCTGGATAACGCTGTCAGGGAGCTTTGCAGGTGTGACGCCCTTTTCTTCGAACGTCATGATCTGTTTGCCCTGGAGCGCTTCCCCGGTGGTGATTGCACGCATCGTGGCGGCGGTGCAGGCCATCTTGAACAGCGCCTGATCGGACGGGCTCAACTTCTTCCACTCATCCAGATTGATCAGCAGGTGGGTCGATGTCGAAACCTGATGCCAGCCAGGAAACAGATTGTACTTGGCGATCTTGTGGAACCCGAGCACCTCGTCTATGGCGGGCATGGAGTATTCGGTCGCATCGAGCGTACCTTTTTCGAGCGCAGCAAATATCTCGCCGCCGGCCATCAGCGTTGCCGACGCGCCGATCTTGTTGAGCACCATGCCACCAAGGCCTGAGAACCGGATCTTCAACCCCTTGAGATCGTCGAGGGACTTGATCGGCTTCCTGTACCAGCCTGCGGTTTCCGGCCCGATCGTGCTGCACAACAGCGGATGAATATTGCGTTTGTGGTAGATCTCTTCGGCAAGCTTGGATCCCTCGCCCTCGAACCACCACGCGGCGTACTCCCACGGCTCCATGCCGAAGGGGACGGCGGAGAATAGAACCGCCGAAGGAATCCTGCCCTGATCGTAGGCCAGATAGTTGTAGGCGGCTGGAAGGTCGCCCGAGCTAATGGACGGAGAAATCTCCAGGGGCGGCACAATCTTGCCTGGCTCATAGACCTTGAGCTGAATACGACCGTCCGTTGCGTCTTTAAGCATCTTGGCGACATTGGCAATTGGATCACCAAGCGCAGGCCATCCGGTGTTGAATGTGGACTGGACTTTCCAGCGGATCTTGTCCTGCGCGCTGGCCTCACCAACAGGCGCAAACGCGAACAGGAGCGCTGCAGCGGCCGCGAACAGCAATCCCCGCCGTCCTGACCTTTTTTGTGCGCTTGTTCTTTGCTTTGTCATCAAACTTCCTCCTTTTGATGGCTCCAGGCTTCCGGCTGGACCCTGAGTGAACAGGCTGGACTCTCTTTTTGCTTTTTCGTCCTCAACCTCACGACCAAGCCTGCACAAACAGGCCCTTGATTTCCTGCTTGTCTGGGATTCGCGGGTTGTGGTTGGGCGCACCTGAGCGCAGCGCATCGTCCGCCATTTGATCGAGCGCTTGCTCAAATGCAGTCTTATCAATGCCGAAGTCCGACATGGATGGGACGGCCATTTTTTCGTTATAAGCATAGAGGCCGTCGATAAGCTTCCTGTTCGCCGTGGCATCACTGTCGCCCGGCTCCGCCAATCCGATAGCGCGACCGCAGTCGGCATAACGGTCGTGTGCGGATCCCAGCGAGAATTCAGTCACCGTCGGCAGAAGCATGGCGTTGCTCATGCCGTGGGGAACTTTGAACAGGCTGCCGAGCGGTCTGCTCATGGCGTGCACGAGGCAGATGGATGAATTGGAGAATGCGAGCCCGCCCAAGGTCGCCGCGAGCATCAGGTATTCACGCGCCTCGATGTCTTCGACGTCACTGTAGGCGCGCTGGACAAACGCCCCGACGAGACGCATGCAGTCGAGCGCCATCCGGTCTGAGAACGCCGTTCGCTTTCTGCTGACATAGCCTTCGATCGCATGGGTCAGGGTGTCGAGCGCGTTGTCGGCGATGAGCCTGCGCGGCTTTGAAAGTGTGAGTTCGAAATCGACAATGGCCGCGGTCGGTACGAAGGCCTCTCCACGACAGGAGATCTTCTCCTTTGTCGCGGCGTGAACGATGACCGTGTGATGCGTGACCTCCGACCCGGTTCCGGCGGTGGTTGGAATTGCAACCATGTCCAGGCCGGGCGCATTGAATTCCTTCGGTGGTCGGTAGTCGAGCAGATCACGACCATGTTGCGCCATGACGGCGATCGCCTTGGCGGTATCAAGCGGACTGCCTCCGCCGAGCCCGATAACGCAGTCATGATTCCCCGCCTCAAGCGCGTCGATGCCCTCATGGACGATTTCGTCGGTCGGGTCCGGGACAGCCCCGTCAAAGAGTCCGCAATGAACGTCCTGTTCGGCAAGTGCGCTCCTGACCTGATCGGCATATCCGTGACGGACCATCATCTTGTCGGTCACGATCAGGGGACGGCTGGCGCTCTCGATTTTGGAAAGAATCTCCGGAATGTGCTGCACGCTGCCTCTCCCGACCTGGAGGAAGCGCGGCATACAAACTCGAACAGTCTCTCGCATATCGTTGCCTATCCGGCGCCCGGGCTGACGTCTGAAATTCCCGCCTTGAGCCCTCGGTGCCACGCGCCAACCTTAGCTGCGACAAAACGACCGTGTCAATTATTTGATAAAAATTTTCTCATTTAAGCTTTTCATCTCACGGGGCGCGCGCTAGGCTACGGGCGATTTCAGTCACCAGAGTTGGAGGCGCCAGTGAACCGGATCGGTCATTTGATTGATGGCAATCGGACGTCGGAAAAGCGAAGCCGCACAGGGCCCATATTCAATCCTGCGACGGGCGAGCAGATCGCCGAAGTCGAGCTCGCGGATGCAGTAACCGTCGCATCAGCAACCGAGGCGGCGCAGGCCGCCTTCGAGGAATGGTCGAGCCGGACCCCCATCAACCGCGCCCGCATCATGTTCCGCTTCAAGGAACTGGTGAGCGCACATATGGATGAGCTCGCGGAACTGGTCTCACGCGAGCACGGCAAGACCCTTGATGACGCCCGCGGGTCCATAACCCGGGGCATCGAGGTCGTTGAATTCGCGTGCGGAATTCCGCAACTGTTGAAGGGCGAGTATTCGGCCAATGTCGGGTCGGGCGTCGACAGCTTCAATCTTCGGCAGCCGCTTGGCGTGTGCGTCGGCATCACGCCATTCAACTTCCCGGCAATGGTGCCTTTGTGGATGATGCCGATCGCTCTGGTTTGCGGCAACACGTTCATCCTGAAGCCGTCCGAGAAGGATCCAAGCTGTCCCTTGCGGCTCGTCGAACTGGCGCATGAGGCCGGCTGCCCGGGAGGTGTCGTCAATGTCGTCAACGGCGACAAGGAAGCGGTTGATGCGCTGCTCACGGACCCGCGCGTTCAGGCGGTCAGCTTCGTCGGTTCGACGCCGATCGCGGAGTACATTTTCCAGACAGGGTCGGCGAACAACAAGCGCGTTCAGGCTCTCGGTGGCGCCAAGAACCACATGATCGTGATGCCGGATGCAGATATCGGCGGCGTCACCGATGCGCTCATCGGCTCCGCCTTCGGTTCCGCCGGTGAACGCTGCATGGCGATTTCGCTTGCGGTCTGCGTGGGCGATGAAACCAGCGACCGCGTGCGCGATTCACTCGTGGATGCCGCCTCGAAACTGAAAGTCGGACCATACACGGATACCGAGTGCGACTATGGACCGCTCAATACACGGGCACACCTTGACAAAGTCCTGGGCTATATTGAGAAAGGCGAACAGGAGGGTGCCAAGCTCGTCGCCGACGGCCGCAACATCTCGCTTCAGGGCTATGAGGATGGCTACTTCCTGGGGCCTTGCATCTTCGACCACGTCACCCCCGACATGACGATCTACAAGGAAGAGATATTCGGGCCCGTTCTGGGCATCGTAAGAACACAGCAATACGGTGAGGCATTGTCGCTCGTAAATCAGCATGAGCTCGGGAACGGTGCTGCGTTGTTCACAAACAATGGCGGTGTCGCGCGACATTTCATAGAGCGCAGCAAGATCGGCATGGTCGGCGTCAACGTTCCGATCCCTGTTCCGGTTGCGTATCACAGTTTCGGCGGATGGAAGAACTCGCTGTTCGGCGATCATCACATGCATGGGCCGGAAGGCATCCGCTTCTACAGCAAACTGAAGACTGCGACTCTCACCTGGCCAACCGGCGAAACGGCAGGTCCGGAATTCTCCATTCCAACGCTGTCATAGGATTCACAGCAGATATCTCGAGCCAGAACGGTCAGGAACAGCGATGGCACCAAAGGGAAGAAGAACATCTCCGCGGCGCATTCTCGAAGTGCTGGAGGCGATTTGCCAAAACCCGCAGGCGGCGACGTCGGCACATCTTTCCGAGCAGCTCTCTATTCCGCTGCCGACGGTCTACCGCCTGGTGAACGCGCTGGAGGAAGAGGGATTTGTGGCGCCTGCGCCATCGGGTGGGCTGATACCGGGATCCCGCCTGCGCGCCCTGGTTCTGAACAGCCTTCAATATGAGCCGCGCGTCACGGAACGGCGGGCCATCCTCAAGAAGCTCTCGAGCGAGCTCGATGAGACCGTGAGTCTCTCGGTTCCCGAAGGCACGAAACTGATCTATTTCGACCGCGTCGAGTCCCACTGGCCATTCCAGATCAATCTGACGATCGGCGATCCGCTGCCCCTGTACTGCTGTGCGTCCGGCAAACTGTTCCTGAGTACGTTCGAGCCCGATGCCGCGTTGCGGGTTTTCGAGAGCATCGATAGGGGAAATCGCGCCCGCAACACGATCACGAAGAAGGAAAAATTCGCCAAGGAACTCAAGAAGATCAGCGAGCAGGGCTACGCGCTCGACAATGAGGAATGGTTCGACGACATGGTCGGGGCGTCGGTTCCCATTCGTAACGAGAATGGAGCCTTGTGCGCATGCCTCTCGACCCATGCGCTCACAACGCGCAAGCCGATCAAGCTGGTGCAGGACCAGGTCCCGATTATGCAATCCGCAGCCGGTGAGCTGGAAAAACTGTTCTTCTCGTAAGACCAGCGGCCGGAGCCTATTCCCGCCACGCCAGACCGCGGGCCGTGACGCTACGCGACGGTGCTGCCCATGAACGGATAGTCGATGTAGCCCTTCTCGCCGCCACCGTAGAACGTATCGCGGTCTGCCTCGTTGAGCGGCGCGTGAGCCTTGAGTCGCTCGACGAGGTCCGGGTTGGCGATGAACGCCTTGCCGAACGCGACCAGATCGGCCGCGCCCGACTGGATCATGGCGCACGCCGATTTGCAGGTGTAGCCACCCGCCGAGAGCATATTGCCCGTGTAATGCTCGTGTACGAAGGCGGTGATGGACGGCGGGATCGTGTCGTCCTTTTCCGGGGCCTGCTCGCCAAGCCATTCGCGCTCGACGATGGAGAGATAGGCAAGGCCGCGCCGGTTCAGGTCGCGCGCGACGTGACCGTAGATCGCCCCGGGATCGCTGTCGCTGCAGTCGAGGAATGCACCCCATGGGGACAGGCGGACGCCGATCCGGTCCGAGGTCCAGATCTCGCCGACCGCGTCGACCACCTCGAGCAGGAACCGCGCCCGGTTTTCCACACTGCCGCCATAGGCGTCGTCGCGTTTGTTGGTGCCGTCGCACAGGAACTGGTCGATGAGATAGCCATTGGCCCCGTGCACCTCCACACCGTCGAAGCCGGCCACCTTGGCGTTCTCTGCCGCTTTCCGGAAGTCGGCGATCGTCTCGGCGATCTCCGGCAGCTCGAGGGCGCGCGGCGTCTCGAACGGATGCCATCCAGTCTCCGTAAACGCCTGTCCGGCGCTCTCGCCGGGCTTGACCGCCGAGGGCGCGACGGGCGTCGCACCATCCGGCTGCATCGACGAATGCGAAATCCGTCCGCAATGCCAGAGCTGGCAGATGATGTGGCCGCCCCGCGATTTCACGGCCTCGACGACGTTCTTCCAGCCCGCGACCTGGTCATCGGAATAGATGCCCGGTGTGAAGGCGTAGCCGGCACCTTGCGGTGAAACGATGGTTGCCTCGGTGATGATCAAGGCCGCCGAGGCACGCTGACCGTAATAGGTTGCCATCATCTCGTTGGGGATGCGCTCGTGGCCGGCGCGTGAGCGGGTGAGCGGGGCCATGACCACGCGATGCGGCAGGTTCCAGGCGCCGATCTGCACCGGATCGAACAGGCCGGGCATGCCCTCGGTGTCGGCGATGTCCTTGCATTCGAGGGTGCGCGGGTCTTCGGGGTAGACAACTGTGTCGAGTGGCATTTTCGGTCTCCAGAGTCGGGACAGGAGCTTCGGCTGGCGTTACGGCCCGTGGCGCCGGTCGGATCATCAAAACCGGGCGCAATGACAGTTTTGAGCCAGACCCGTTTCCGATCAAGAGCGGACGTCATTCTTGTCCAATTTCGGCGACCGCTTTTGAACGGGCGCGGGTCAGGCACACCGGCTGCTCGCCGGTCTGCCCAGGTCATCCGAATTTCTCTCCGCTGCGTAACCCACGGGCGATATGTCAATCGTCCCTGACGTTTTGAGAAGTCACCGTGCCACCTGCGCCCGCCACACACGGTTTCTTCAAGGTCAAGGCAAAGATACCCAAGCTTTTGCAGGACCTCGGGGTGCGGTGATGTCGGAGATGGATCGAGTTGGGATTGTTGGATCCGGTATCGCCGGACTGGCATGTGCTCGACGCCTTGCGGATGCAGGCTGGTCGCCGGTCGTGTTCGACAAGGGACGCGGCGTGGGCGGACGCACGGCTACACGACGCGCGGCAGAGGGCGCCCAGTTCGATCACGGTGCTCAGTACGCCACCGCGCGCAGTGCGGACTTTCAATCGTTCATGCAAGGCATGGCAGAATCCGGCGTGGCCGCGCGTTGGGATAGTGACGCGCCCAAGGCGCGCTACGTCGGAATCCCGGGCATGAATGCGCTGGCCAAGCATCTCGCCGCCGGACTCGACGTGCGGCAGGGCGAACAAGTAACCGGCATATCGCATACGGCTCTTGGTTGGAGGCTCCTCATCAACGGGGAAGAACACCATTTCAGCCGTATCGTCGTCACCACGCCGGCACCGCAGACCGTAGCTCTTCTGGGTCCGGTAGAACCGGTTGCGTCAGAGATTTCGAGGATACGGTACGAGCCCTGCCTCACACTGATGGCTCGGCTTCCGCCCAGCGTGGAGCCGGGTTTCGTCACGCGGTCTGATCCGGAAGACGCGATCGCGTGGATCGCCAACGACAGCAGCAAATGTGACCGTCCGGTCAAGGGTTGCTGGGTTGCGCAGGCCAATCCCGCGTGGAGTGCCGAGCATCTCGAACTCGACTTTGATGCGATTGCGGCGAGGATGTTGCCATTGTTTTGCGACAGGCTCGTGGTTGCAGAGGGCGACGTACGCCATGCGGCCGCACACCGATGGCGCTATGCAAGGGTCGTTCAGCCGCTCGGTCGCCCGTTCGTCTGCAATGCGTCCAACACGCTTTATGCCGGCGGCGACTGGTGCCTTGGCGCACGGGTCGAGGCGGCATGGATCAGCGGTGATGCCATAGCTCGGGATATCTTGAGGCACGGATGATTATGGCAGGCCGCGCTCACAATGTGTCGGCGCGGTGATGTGTCCGCGTGAACGCGCATCCGCCGCGTCACGCTATGTCGACTGCTCGTCGATCAGTCGACGGGTCAACCTGAGGAAATCCTTGATCAGCGGCCGGTTCTTTCGTGACGCCAGGCACACGATATAGGCGCGGGTGAAGATGTCCGCGTCGTCGACGGTCAGAGGACGAATGTCCTCGTGCGGCGCATAGACGGTTTCGGAAATGACGCCGATCCCCATATTGCGGATGACCGCCTCGCGTACGCCCTCGCGGCTGTCCATCTCGAACACCGGGCTGATGGTGATGCCCGCCTCCGCCGCGGCGCGGTCGAACGCCGCCTGCGTTGTCGAGCGGGCGGTGCGGACCACCATGTCTTCGCCGTCGAGATCGGCAAGCCGGATATGCTTGCGCTCGGCGAGTGGATGGGTCCGGTTCACCACGACGTAAACCTCGTGGCGACGGTAGAACACGGAGTGGATTTCGGCGTCCTCGAATGCCCGGCTGACGATACCGATGTCGCTGCGAAACTGCTTGAGGTCGTCAATGATGCTCTCGCTGGAGCGAAGCTGCACCGAACATTTGATGCCGGGCCACTTCTCCCGCAGCGCCACGAGCAGTTCCATGACGTCGTAAGGGCGGACGGCGCTGAACTTGAGCTCGCCCGCGCCGAGCGTCTTGAGCGATCTCAGATAGTCGATCGCCTCCTGTTCGTGGCCGAAGATGTCACTGGTGATGGCATAGAGATTCTCGCCCTCCGGCGTGAGCTGTATCTGCCGCTTGCGGCGATGCAGAAGCTGAACACCGAAGTGCTTTTCCAGATTGCCCACATGGGTGGAAATCGTTGGCTGGCCGACATGCAGATGTGCCGCGGCGTCGGTGAAACCGCCGAGCTTGACCACGTAGTGAAACGCCTGAAGCCACTTGTGATACATCTATTCAGTAAATGACCAATGCAAGAAATCCAATTTTTCTTGATGTAAGCGGCGATGCTATGGTGTTGTCAATCGCCATCCCCATCGCCTCCAAAGGACGTCTCGCCGATGACGCAAAAGAGCCCCGTGACCGTGAACGGCCGCAGTTACGATTGGCCGAGCAATCCCCTTGTCGTGATCTGCTGCGACGGCAGCGAGCCGGATTACATGGAGGAGGCGCGCGCCCGGGGACTGATGCCGAACCTCGACGCGATCATCGGGAAGGGCGAAAACCTGCGGGGGCTGTCGGTGGTGCCGAGCTTCACCAATCCGAACAACCTGTCGATCGTGACGGGCACGCCGCCGGCGGTTCATGGCATTTCCGGGAACTTCTTCCTCGACACTGAGACCGGCGAAGAGGTCATGATGAACGACCCGAAGTTCCTGCGGGCGCCGACGATCTTCGAAGCGTTTCAGAAGGCCGGCGCGAGGGTGGCCGTCGTTACCGCGAAGGACAAGCTGCGGCGGCTGCTGGGCAACAATCTCGTCTTCGACGGAACGGCGATTTCGTTCTCATCCGAGAAGTCGGACGAGGCGACGCTGGCCGAACACGGCATTGAGAAAGTGTGCGAACTGGTCGGCATGGACGTTCCGGAGGTCTATTCCGCGGAACTGTCCGAGTTCGTCTTTGCCGCCGGCGTCAAGCTCCTTGAGACATTCAAGCCGGACCTCATGTACCTGTCGACGACGGATTACGTGCAGCACAAGTTTGCACCCGATACCGACGGCGCGAACGCGTTCTACATCATGATGGACAAATATCTCGGCGAGCTGGACGCGGCCGGCGCCATCATCGTGCTGACGGCCGATCACGGCATGAAGGCGAAGACCAATGCCGACGGGACGCCTGACGTGATCTATTTGCAGGATCAGCTCGACGAATGGCTCGGCGCCGGCGCGACCAAGGTGATCCTGCCGATCACCGACCCGTACGTCGTGCATCACGGGGCCCTCGGCTCGTTCGCGACCGTGTATCTCGACAGCTCGGTTGATGCGCAGGCGCTTGCCGCCCGCATCGCCGCCATGCCCGGCATCCATGTCGTGTACGACAATGCGCGCGGCTGCGAGGAGTTCGAGCTTCCGAACGATCGCCTCGGCGATCTCATCGTCGTCTCGCGTGACAGCAAGGTTCTGGGCACGCGGGAGACGGAACACGATCTTTCGGCATTGAAGGAGCCGCTGCGGTCACACGGCGGCATCACCGAGCAGGAAATTCCGATCGTGGTCAATCGCCGGACGGCGAACCTGCATCAGCCGCTGCGCAACTTCGACGCCTTTTCGATCGGCCTCAATCACATCGCGCAGGCGGCGCAAGCGGCGGAGTAGGAGCCAAGACAATGAACGAGATGTCAGTCAAGCAGCAGGTCGTAAGGGAAGCGATGCGCATCGGCGGTCGCCGCGTCGAGACCAAGGACGTCATCGAGGTGCGGTATCCCTACACCAACGAGGTCATCGGCACCGTGCCGGCCGGCGGGACGGAACATGCCCGCGAGGCGTTCGAGATCGCGGCGAACTACACGCCGAAGCTCAGTCGCTACGAGCGCCAGCAGATCCTGTTCAGAGCGGCGGAACTCATTCGCGAACGACGCGAGGCCATCGCCGACGTGCTCACGCTTGAACTTGGTATCTGCAAGCAGCATTCGCTCTACGAGACCGGACGGTCATACGACGTGTTCACGCTCGCCGGCCAGCTCGCCATTCTCGACGACGGACAGATCTTCTCCTGTGACCTGACGCCTCACGGCAAGGATCGGAAGATCTACACCAAGCGCGAGCCGGTGCGCGCCATTTCGGCGATCACGCCGTTCAATCATCCGCTCAACATGGTGGCGCACAAGATCGCGCCGGCCATCGCCACCAACAATTGCGTCGTCTGCAAGCCGACCGAGCTCACGCCGCTGACGGCGATCACTCTGGCCGACATTCTCTATGAAGCCGGCCTGCCGCCGGAGATGTTCCAGATCGTCACCGGCTGGCCGAAGGACATCGGCGAGGAGATGGTCGTCAACGAGAACATCGATATCGTCACCTTCACCGGCGGCGTTGCGGTCGGCAAGATCATTGCCGGGAAGGCCGGCTACAAGCGCGCCGCGCTCGAGCTTGGCGGCAATGACCCGCTGATCGTGCTGAACGATCTCGACCCGGTCGATCTCGACAAGGCCGCGTCCGTGGCGGTTGCCGGGGCGACCGGAAACTCGGGCCAGCGCTGCACGGCGGTGAAGCGTATTCTCGTGCAGGAGGATATCGCCGACGCGCTGGTTCCTCTGATCGTCGGCAAGGCGGAGGCCATCAAGTTCGGCGACCCGCAGGATCCCGAGACCCAACTCGGCTGTGTCATCCACGAAGAGGCCGCGGCGACCTTCGAGCGCCGCGTCTACGATGCCGAGAAGCAGGGCGCGAAGGTTCTGTACGATCCGGGCAGGCAGGGCGCGCTGTTACCGCCGATCGTCGTCGATCACGTGCCCCACGACAGCGAGCTCGTGTTCGAGGAGACGTTCGGTCCGGTGGTTCCGATCGTCCGCGTGCCGAATGACGACGCCGAGGTCATGGCAATTTCCAACTCGACGCCTTTCGGTCTGTCCGCCGGCGTGTGCACCAACAGGCTGGACCGGATCACCAGCTTCATCGACGGGCTGAACGTGGGCACCGTCAACATCTGGGAGGCGCCGGGTTACAGGATCGAGATGTCGCCGTTCGGCGGCATCAAGGACTCCGGCAATGGTGTCAAGGAAGGCGTGCTCGAGGCGATGAAGTTCTTCACCAATGTGAAGACCTACTCACTGCCCTGGCCGGTCTAGGCGCCGGGCGACATAACAGATCCTGAAATCCGGGTGTCATCCGCGCGCCCGGATTTTCTCTTGCCCGTCCAAACTGAATTTCTCGCCGCGAAGTCTCTGGATTTCCGCGCGTTTTGCGCGGTATAAAGGGAGAGAACGCATAATTCTGCAATTTCAGGAAATTTTGCAAAATAATGCAGGATTTTGGACAGGCTTTCTCTCTCGCCTTTCAGCTCTTGTGGTCGGGCGACGCGGATCTGATGGAAATCATCGGCCTGTCCCTGCGCGTCAGCCTGATGGCGATGGCGGTTTCCTGCGCCATCGCGCTGCCGATCGGCGCCGCCCTCGGCATGAGCCGGTTCCGCGGACGCGGGGCGCTGATCATCCTGCTGAACGCGCTCATGGGCCTGCCGCCGGTGGTCGTCGGGCTGTGCGTCTATCTGATGCTGTCGCGCGCGGGGCCGTTCGGGTGGCTCGGGCTGCTCTACACCCCGACCGCCATGATCATTGCCCAGACGATCCTGATCACGCCCATCATCGCCGCGCTCTCGCGGCAGGTGATTGAAGACCTGCATGGGGAATATGCCGAGCAGTTCCGCTCCATGTGCGTTCCCGCTCGCACCGCCATCGCGACATTGCTCTGGGACGCGCGCTATTCGCTGCTGACGGTCGCGCTCGCCGGCTTCGGACGCGCGGTCGCCGAGGTCGGGGCCGTGATCATCGTCGGCGGCAACATCGACCATCTCACCCGCGTCATGACAACCGCCATCGCGCTGGAGACGTCCAGGGGCGATCTGGCGCTGGCGCTGGCGCTCGGAATGGTGCTGCTGCTGATCGCGCTGGTGATCAATGCGGGCGTCATGGCCCTGCGCATGACCGCTACGAGGTACTCCTATGCTTGATACGCTAACCAGATACGAAGGCGAGGTTGCGCCCGATTTTGACCGGACGGACGAGCCGCCCGTGCTGCCGTGCGATGCGCGGGGCGTGTGCTTCGAGGCCGGCGGCGAACTGCTGATCGATCACGTCGATCTCGAGCTCGGACCGGGTGCCGTGACGGTCGTCATGGGTCCGAACGGTGCGGGCAAGAGCATTCTTGTCCGGCTGCTCCACGGCATGCTGGAGCCGACCGCCGGAGAGATCCTCTGGGGCGGGCGTCCCTTGAGTGAAGAAACGCGCAAGCGGCAGGCGATGGTATTCCAGACACCGGTCCTGCTGCGGCGGTCGGTGGAAGCGAACATCGCCTTTGCGCTGCGCCTTCACGGCGGCAACGGACATGCGCGCTGCATGCAGATCCTCGAGGAGGCCGGGCTCGCCGACAAGGCGCGCCAGCCGGCCCGGCTGCTTTCGGGTGGGGAGCGCCAGCGCCTGGCAATCGCCCGCGCGCTCGCGGCTGACCCGGAAGTGCTGTTCCTCGACGAGGCGACGGCGAGCCTCGATCCCGGATCGGTTCTGGCGATCGAGGAAACCGTCCTGTCGGCGCGTGACCGCGGCGTGAAGATCATCTTCATCACCCATGACATCGGTCAGGCGCGCCGGCTCGGCGACGACGTCGTCTTCATGCACCAGGGCCGGGTCGTCGAGCGTGCGCCGGCGCAGGAGTTTTTCGAGCGGCCGGTGTCACGCGCGGCCGGAGACTACCTCGCGGGACGCCTCGTTCTGTGATTTGAAAGTCAATAAAAACAAGGGATTAATTCCATGAAGTGCTTTGAGTTTATGAAGATCGGAGTTGCCGTCGCCGGGAGCGTCTGGCTGATGGCCGGAGCGGTACAGGCCGACCAGTCGATCATCGTTCAGTCGACGACTTCGACGCAGAATTCAGGGCTCTACAAGCACCTGCTTCCGATCTTCAAGGACAAGACCGGCATCCAGGTCAACGTGGTTGCCGTCGGCACGGGGCAGGCCATCAAGAACGCGCAGAACTGCGATGGCGACGTGCTGCTGGTGCACGCCAGGCCGGCCGAGGAGAAATTCGTGAAGGACGGTTACGGCGTCAAACGGTCCGACGTCATGTACAACGATTTCATCATCGTCGGCCCGCCATCCGACCCGGCCAGGGTCGCCGGCATGAACAACGCCCCGGCCGCGATGAAGAAGATATCGGAGGCGAAGGCGACCTTCGCGTCACGCGGCGACAACTCCGGCACACACAAGAAGGAGCGGCGTCTCTGGCAGGCATCGGGCGTTGATCCTGCGTCCGGGAGCGGCAAGTGGTATCGCGAGACCGGCTCGGGTATGGGCGCCACGCTCAATACCGGCGTCGGCATGGGCGCCTATGTCATGACCGACCGCGCCACCTGGATCAGCTTCAGGAACAAGGGCGACTACAAGATTCTGGTCGAGGGCGATGACGATCTCTTCAACCAGTACGGCGTCATCCTGGTCAATCCGAAAAGGTGTCCGAGCGTCAACCAGGCTGCGGGTCAGAAGTTCATCGACTGGCTGGTGAGCCGCGACGGCCAGAAGGCCATTGGCGATTACAAGCTCGGCGGCAAGCAGCTTTTCTTCCCCAACGCCGGCAAGGGCCAGAGCTAGGTCCGCCGCTCCCAGTTCCAGGAGATAGTCAGATGAAACTCAGCGCGCGTAACATTCTCAAGGGCAAGGTCACGAACGTGAAAAAAGGCGCCGTGGCCGCGCAGATCAGCGTCGACATCGGCGGCGGCAATGTGATTACCTCGACGATAACCGTCGATTCCGCGGACGAGCTTGGCCTTGCCGAGGGCAAGGAAGTGTCCGTTATCATCAAGGCCAGCGAGGTCATTCTCGGGGCCTGACGCGCGTTTGAGGTAGGGGGTCAAGGTTCCATGCGTTATCTCCTGATCTTACTGGCTTTTCTGATGCCGTTTCCGGCGATGGCCGGGAGCGTTACCGACTCGGCTGGCCGTACCGTCGAGGTGCCTGAGCACGTAAGCCGGTTATATGCATCCGGCCCGCCGGCGGCGGTGTTCGTTTACGCGCTGGCGCCTGACATGATGATCGGCTGGCCACGGGCTCTGACGCGGGACGAACTGCCATATATCGCCGAGCCGTTCCGGAACCTCCCCGAGGTCGGCAGGCTGACGGGACGCGGCGGGACCGCGAACCTCGAGGTCGTCATCCGCGAAAAACCCGATCTGATCGTCGATTTCGGCTCCCTGCGCGATACATACATTTCCCTTGCCAATCGGGTGCAGGCGCAGACTGGCATCCCCAACATCCTGATTGATGGACGGTTCGAGGCGACGCCGGCGGCACTTCGTCTTCTCGGCAAGATCCTCGGGCGATACGAGGTGGCCGAGGTCCAGGCCCGGTATGCCGAGCGGCTGTTCGAGCAGATCGACGAGATCCTGAAAGGTATTCCGGAAGAGAAGCGCCCGCGCGTCTATCTCGCCCGCCGGGCGGACGGCCTTGAAAGCGGCGCGATCGGCTCGATCAATACCGAGATTCTCGAGCGGGCCGGGGGACGCAACGTCGTTGGCGAGGTGCCGGGCCGCCAGGGCCTGGTGCAGATGACTATGGAGAAGATCCTGCTGGCCAACCCCGAGGTTGTCGTGACGTGGGATCCGAACTTCTATGAAGCGATCTGGAAGAGCCCGGTCTGGGCCAAGGTCGACGCGGTGAAAAACAAGCGCGTCTATCTCAGCCCGTCCAAGCCCTTCGGCTGGATCGACCGCCCGCCCTCGGTCAACCGGCTGATGGGCCTGCGGTGGATGGTGCACGTGCTCTACCCGCAGCTCTTTCCGATGGACCTGCCCGAGGAGACGCGCCGCTTCTACGAGCTCTTCTATCACGTCACCCTGACGAACCAGCAGGTTGACGAGCTGCTGGGGCCCGCGTCGCGCCCGAAATAGGACGGTTATTTCCCGTTGAAGTGGACGGTTCCGAGGCCCGAGACATCGTGCCCCTCGAGGGCGCTCACGCGTTCGGCGAAAACCGGGCCACGGCATAGTTCCAACAGTTTCTGAAACGGCGGCTCGAACCACTCGCTGCGCCACACGAGCAGATCGAAACGTTCGCGTATGACCGGCACGAAATCCAGCCGATACTGTTTCGCGACCGAGAGCAGCCCAAAGGCGGCGTCCGCCTGTCCTTCGAGCACGGCCAGCGCCGCATCGGTCTCGGTGCGCGCGGCATGGGTGAAATCGACCGCGCCTTTGAGCCCGGCATCGTCCAGAAGGTGCGACAGCAACACCTGGCTGCCGGCCTGCGCCTGCCGGGGGACGAGGCTCAGTCCTTTCAGGTCAGCCATGCCTTCGATGGTCTTCGGGTTTTCCGGCGGCACGATGAGTCCGCGCTCGCGCCAGGCCCACTCCACCAAAACCACCGGCTTACCGACGAACCGTGATCGCACCGCCGGGACATTCCACTCGTCCGTGTCCCGGTCGTAAATGTGTAGTCCCGTGCCGATACCCTCGGCGTCCGCGAGGCGCTCCAGCCCGTCGAGACTGCCGTCAAAGAACGTGGCCACGCCGGAGCCCGATTCTCGCAGCGCCCATTCCAGAAGCGGATCGTGACTGCCGAGAAACACGGTCGGGAAGACGGCCGGCGTGCCCATGTCGCCGGAGCCGTGCCGCGCGAGCCATGCGTCGAGCGCGGTGCGCTGGAACAGCAGTTTGCCGAGCGCGCGCGTGCACGGGATGTCGCCGGAAGCCGCGAGGTCGTAGACCTTGCGCTCCTTGATGCGCAGCAGCTCCGCGACCTCTTTGGTCGTCAGATATTCTCCCGCATATTGCGCCATCGCCTGTCCTTCATGGGCTGGAACTTCACCGACCTGGTGTCGACGTCCTGCAGAATCCCGCAGAATTTACAGAATCCCGCAAAAATCCATGAAAATCAACGGGTCACTTGCTGCTCATGCAAAATCTACCGGCGGGCTGGCATTGGCGCCGGTGCCATGAGATAAGGCGCGCAACTCCGAGACCGAATGTATAAAGAGCATTGGCTCATCCGGCACGGACGGAGGCTGATCGGATGACATCGGTGATCTTCAGACCCGCACGCGAGGACGATCTCACGGCCATCGTCGCGCTCTTCATGGACGATCCGCATGGCGCGGCGCGCAATCTGGGTGACCGCTCGCTTGAGTCCTATCGTCAGGCCTTCGAGGCCCTCGACGCCGACCCCAACAATCTTGTCGTCGTCGCGGAAGATCAGGGACGCGTGGTCGGCAGTCTGCAGCTCACCTTCGTCGCCAATCTGCGTTTCGAGGGCGGACGGCGGGCGCTGATCGAAGCGGTGCGGATCGCCGACAGCCATCAGGGAAAGGGGCTCGGCCGTGCGTTCATGGAACACGCGATCGGGCTTGCCAGGGAACATGGCTGTACGATGGTGCAACTGAACAGCAACAGGAACCGGGTCGAGGCGATCAAGTTCTATGAGGGGCTCGGATTCAAGCTGACCCATGCCGGTTTCGAACTCTATCCATAGAGGTGCCGGACGGGGACGGAGGTGCACTCCATGACCGAAGTGACATTCAGGCCCGCGCGGGAAGAGGACCTCACCGCGATCGTCGCCCTCATGGCGGATGATCCTCTGGGCGCAACGCGGGAATCCGGTGACGGATCGCTCGCGCCCTATGCCCGCGCCTTCAGGGAGATCGACGTCGACCCGAACAACTTCGTCATCGTGGCTGAAGATGAGGGACGCGTCATCGGCTGCCTCCAGGTGACGTTCATCGCCAATCTGAGTTTCGAAGGGGGCACACGGGCGCTCATCGAAGCGGTCAGGGTTGCCGACAGCCATCAGGGGCAGGGGCTCGGCCGCGCAATCATCGAGCACGCCATTGCGCTTGCCCGGGAGCGGCAATGCCGGATGGTGCAGCTCACCAGCAACAAGCAGAGGCCCGACGCGCTCAAGTTCTACGAGCGGATCGGCTTTCAGCCCACCCATGTCGGCTTCAAGCTTTACCTCTGAACATTGCGAATTGGGGACCGCGCAAAAGTTTCGGCCCGGTGCTGGGGGCACCGGGCCGACATTTGCAGTCGTAACGTATCAGGGGGGTCATGTATGGCGGTGCGCTGTGGCGTCCCGCTGATTCTTAAATTAGCCGAATATGGTTAACGAAACGTATCCGGCTGTGCCGGCCCCGGACTCACCCGTTTCTGGCCGCCTCGATATACATGTCCCGAAGCTTGCGCGTGATCGGACCGGGCTGGCCGCCACCAATCTTCACACCGTCGATCTCGACGACCGGCATCACGAAGCTCGATGCGCTCGTTAGGAAGGCTTCCGATGCATCCTTGGCCTCGTCGATCGTGAACTCGCGTTCGTCGAAGGAGATTTCGCCGGTTTCCGCCAGCTTGAGGATCGTGCGGCGGGTGATCCCGGGCAGGATCTTGTTGGAGAGGGGCCGCGTCACCAGGTGGTTGCCGTCGACGACAATAAATGCGGTGTTGGAGGTGCCCTCGGTCACGACCCCGTCTTCCACCATCCACGCGTCATCGACGCCGGCCCGCTTTGACGCCTCTTTGCCCATGGCCTGGGCGAGCATGCCGGTCGACTTGATGTCGCGGCGATGCCAGCGGATATCGGGAATGGAGATGATCCTGATCCCGGTTTTCGCCTTCGCCGGATCGACGAGCTCCTTCACCTGGGTGAAGGCGATGATCGTCTGTTCGGCTTCCTCCGGATAGGCGAAATCGCGCTCCGCCACACCGCGGGTGATCTGCATGTAGATCAACCCTTCGGTGATGTTGTTGTGCCTGATGAGCTCCATATGCATGGCGCGCAACTCGTCGTCGGAGAGGGGCTTCCCCATGTCCAGCTCTTTGAGCGACCGGTCCAGGCGCTGCATGTGCGGTTCGTAGTCGACGAGCTTGCCGTCGATCACGGCGGTCACCTCGTAGACACCATCGGCGAACAGGAAGGCGCGGTCGAAGATCGAGATCTTCGCCTCTTCCTCCGGCACGTATTCACCGTTCACGTAGACAATGCGCCCCATGGCCTAACTCCCTTGTCTGTCCGCTTCGAGCACGTTCAAGCCGGCATCGCGGATCATCTCGATATCCTCATCCGTTTCCGGATTGGGTGTCGTCAGCAGTTTTTCCCCGTAGAAGATGGAGTTCGCGCCTGCCAGCAGGCACAGGATCTGACCTTCGCGGGACAGGCTCTGCCGTCCGGCCGACAACCGCACCCGCGATTTCGGCATGATGATCCGCGCCGTCGCGATCATGCGAACCATTTCGGTGGGCTCCACCGGCTTGCGGTTCTCCAGCGGCGTACCCGGTACCGCGACCAGCGCGTTGATCGGCACGCTTTCAGGGTGCGGGTCCATTGTCGCCAGAACCTGCAGCATGGCGGCGCGGTCGCGCTCGCTTTCACCCATGCCGATGATGCCGCCGCAGCACACGTCGATGTTCGACTTGCGGACGCGGGCGATGGTCTCGATCCGGTCCTGATATGTCCGGGTGGAGATGATCTCGGAGTAGAACTCCGGCGAAGTATCGATGTTGTGGTTGTAGGCCGTGAGCCCGGCCTCGGCGAGCCGGTCCGCCTGTTCCTGGGTCAGCATGCCGAGGGTGACGCAGGCCTCCATGCCCATCTCGCGCACGCCGGACACCATCTCCAGGACACGGTCGAAATCGGGTCCGTCGCGCACCTCGCGCCACGCCGCGCCCATGCAGAACCGCGTCGCACCGGCAGCCTTGGCCGCGCGCGCCCGCTCCAGCACTGTGTCGACGTCGAGCAGGGTTTCCCGCTCCAGTCCGGTCTTTTTCGCGTAATGCGCCGACTGCGGGCAGTATTTGCAATCCTCCGGGCACGCGCCGGTCTTGATCGACAGCAGGCTGGCGAGCTGGACGGTGCCTTCCTCGTGATACACCCGGTGGACGGACTGCGCGCGGTGTACGAGACCGACGAGGGGCGATTGCAGGATGGACAGGATCTCGTCCACGCTCCAGTCGAACCGAAGCGCTTCCGGGTTGCGCGGTGCGGGAGTGGAATTCTCTTGATTCTGGTGACCGTTGGGGGGCATGGGCGTGGCATTATTTCCTGGGCATGATTGCCGCGTGTACAGCGCTCCGGTAATACAAGAACATGGACGCAAGCGAAAGTCGTTATAGAGACTGGCTTGATGCGCGCCGCCGTTCGGGCCTCGCGCGGGACCTCACCCATGTGGTTCCGCATGCGCCGGGAGCGATCACGTCTGGCGGGCGGCAATACGTCAATTTCTCGGGCAACGACTATCTCGGCCTGTCCAATCACCCGTTGCTGATCGCGCGGGCGCGGGAGTGGGCCGAGCGCTACGGAGCGGGGGCGGGGGCCTCGCGGCTCGTCACCGGAAACCTTGATCTGTTCGAAGGGATCGAGCGCAAGATCTCCGCAATCAAGCAGATGCCGGCGGCGCTCGTCATGGCCTCCGGGTTTCAGACCAACGCGGCGGTGCTGCAGGCCCTTTTCGACAAACAGGTCCTGGGCGCGGAACCGCTCGTATTCTCCGACCGCCTCGACCATGCCAGCATGCATTTCGGCTGCCAGGCCGCCGGGGTGCGCCAGCACAGGTACCGCCATTGCGATGCAGGCCATCTCGCCAGTCTGCTAGAGAAATATGGCGACGACAGCAGGCCGAAATTCATTCTGACCGAGAGCGTGTTCTCGATGGACGGTGATGTTGCACCGATGGACGATCTTGCCCGGCTGGCGGACCGTCACGATGCAACGCTCATTTGCGACGACGCCCATGCAACGGGCGTGCTCGGCGAGGGCGGCAAGGGACTGAGCGACGGCGCGCACATCGTGATCGGCACCTTCTCAAAGGCCATGGGGAGTTACGGCGCCTATGTCGCGAGCTCGCAGGCCGTGCGCGATTATCTGGTCAACCGCTGCACCGGGCTTATCTATTCGACCGCGTTGCCGCCGGCGGTGCTTGGCGCCATCGACGCGAGCCTCGATCTTGTCGCCGGCCTCGACGAGGAACGGTCGCATGTGGCGGGGCTCGCGGTGCGCTTCCGCACGCGGGTCGGCGAGCGCGGGTTCGACACGGGTTCGTCCGCAACGCAGATTGTCCCGCTGATCGTCGGGGAGGCCGACACCACGCTGTCCCTGAGCCGGCAACTTAGGGACGCGGGATACTGGGCCACCGCGATCCGTCCGCCGACGGTGCCGAAGGGCACCGCGCGGCTTCGTCTGGCCTTTTCCGCCGCCCATCGCGACGCGGATGTCGACGGTCTTCTGGACGTGCTCGCGGCGAAGACGGCGCAAGAACGCGTAGCGACGGCATGAACATTGTATTTGTACATGGCTGGGGCTGCCATGCCGCCGTCTGGGACAAGCTCGTGCCCTATTTCGACGACCACGACGTGCACCTGGTCGATCTTGGCTTCGTCCGCGGGGGGCCGCGAGGTGCAAGTGTATTTCCGCCGGACGCACTGTGTGTCGGCCATTCCTTCGGCGTCATGTGGCTGCTCAAGCACGGTGTCCGGCCCATCCGCGGGCTTGTCTCCATTGCCGGATTCGACTGCCTGCACAAATATGTGCCGCAGGACGTGCTCGCCGGGATGCGCGAAGGAATGCGCCACGACGCGCGGGCGCAGATGGAGCAATTCTGGCAGAGTATCGGCGTGGCGGATCTGACCGCCGGCTGGGACATCGACGCCGGCGGTCTGCGCGGCGGACTGGACTGGATCGCGATGTGGGATACGGGCCCCGAGCTGAGGGCGCTCGATGCGCCCGTTCTGGCGCTCGCGGCGAAGAACGACCGCGTCGTGCGCAAGGAGGCGACCGAGGCAATCTGGGGCAACGGTGCCGCGGAGCTCCACTGGCACCCTGACGGTGGTCACATGCTGCAAATGAGCGAGCCCGAATGGTGCGCGAAACACATCAGGACATTCGCTGATGCCATCGAGCCGTAACCAACGCATCGCCGCGCGTTTTTCCAGAGCGGCCAGCACATACGAGCGCCACGCCGGCCTGCAGGCACGCGTTGCCGCACAGCTCGCGAAGCTTTTGCCGGCGCTCGAAAACCCGCAGGTCCTCGAGATCGGATGCGGAACCGGGTTCATGACGCGGCATCTGCTGGAGCGCTATCCGCACGGTGAATTTCTCATCACCGACCTGGCGCCGGAAATGGTTGCTCAGTGCCGGACCCGCCACAAAAGCGAAAACGGCCGATCCGTCAGCTTTCGAACCATGGACGGCGAGGCGCCGGACTGCCGGGGGCCGTACGACCTCATCGTCCTTTCGATGACGCTGCAGTGGTTCGGTGACCCGCGTGGCGGCTTGCGCACCCTCAAAGGGCTGCTGAAGCCGGGCGGACACATTCTTTATGCCGCGCCGGCGCAGGGCTCGCTCGCCGAGTGGCGGGCCGTCCTTCAGAGTTTCAGCCTGCCGCATGGCGGTGTCGAGATGCCGGAATTGCCGCATGTCGCGAGCCGGGAAGACCGGGCCATTCGCTACAAGAGCGGGTTGGCGTTCCTTCAGACCCTCAAGGGCATCGGCGCGACCACGCCGCGGCCGGGCTACACGCCGCTGCCGCCGGGCACCCTGCGCATGGCTCTGCAAAGGTTCGAAGACGAGCACGACGCACGGGCGACCTGGCGCATCGTTTATGGAAAGGTCCCGGCGTAGCGGCCTTCGAAGTCGAGAGTCCGCGCCTTTACCAGTACCAGCCTGCACGCTTCTTGCTGTTGGGGTCTGCTTTTCGCCAGGGGTGGGTGCTGGGCGAAATGGCGACAAGGCCGGTCCGGCGATCCGGTCCCGGCGGCAGATAGATCGCGCCGTAAGGCAGGAAATAGGTCTCGATGATCTGGAATTTCTCGTGATCGATCTTCGTGCGTTCCTTCATCCGCAGCGAGTAAATCAGGATGAGGAGGGGAAAGGCGCCGGCCATTGCCAGTACGAGGAATTCCAGGGCGGTGGCTTCGCCGCCTTTGAGCATATTGAACCCGCCAAGTGCGAATACCGCGCCGCCGATGCCAAAGACGCCGGCGAGCACGAAGAGAATGAGGAAGCGCCGGTCCGACGCGCCGATACGTTCCGCGGCATGTTCAAGCTCGTCGATGCGCGCCGCCGCGGCCCGGGCCTTGGCCGCGGTTTCCTCCGGCAGGCCTTCCAGGAACGTATCCAGATCGACGGTTTTGTGGCGCATCGCCTTGCACAGTCTCCAAACACCGACGTCCGATCTTATGTGATCGGGGATTTGGCGTGAAGATTGCCGGACCTGCAAATCAGTTAGTTTGCGTTAACCATAATCCGCCACGATCGCTCCGGTAGCGACGAGGTAACGAGTACGTGGCGATTTCCCTTCCCGTGGCGGCGGCACCGCTGCCTGTTTCAGACAATTCGGTTCTTGAGGCCCTGGCGCTGAGGTCGGGCCAGGTGGTCGAGGCGCGTGTCGTGCAGTCGGGGCAGGGCGGATCGGCGCAGATCGTCATCGCGAACCAGCCCATCGATATCTCCGCGGCGCTGAAACTGCAGGAAGGCGCGCTCATCCGCCTGCTCGTACAGGGGACCGGACCCAATACGCGGCTGACGGTCCTGCCGGCGCCGGCTCAGACTCCCGTGACCCCGCAGACCAACGCGCAACCGGCACCAATACCGCCGTCTCAGTTACCGGTCGCGTCGGCACCGGCACAGGCGCAGGCAACACAGGCAGCCGCGCAACCGGCGACGCCTCCGTCGCCTGCGAATACGCAGCAGGCACCTGCGCTGCAATCGCCTCCGCAAAACCAGCCCGCGTTGACCTCGACCGCGGCAGCGGGTCCAGCACCTGCACAAGCGCGACCGGTTCCGGCGACGACGAACGGATCGGGCGCTGTGCCGCAGACGCTCACCGCGCACTCGGCTTCGCAACCCAACCCGGCGCCGGTGGGTGGCGTTGCAGCGGGGCGTGATACGGCGGCGGTTCGACCCGGCGCGGCGACGCCGCTTGCGCCCGGCACGGTGTTGCGTCTCGACCGCCAGGTGTCGGACGGGCAGGTGCGGCCCGTGCTCGTGCCCGAAACGAGCGCGCGGGCTTCGCAGGTCCGTGAGCCGTCGGGGCTGACGCCGCCCGTGCGAGCCGTGAGCCCTTCGCCGCTGCAACAGGCGGTGCATCAGACCGCGCAGAGCGCCGTCGCGCGCCAGGACAGCATCACGACCCTGTTCACGACGCTGGCCGGTCTCGGTACCAAGCTCGCCAATCTGCCGAAGCCGGTCGCCCGGGCCGGCGCCGACCTCCTCGCGGCCCGCGTGCCGCTGGATGGCAAGCCGCTGGACGGCGCGGCACTGAAGCAGGCGTTCAACCGGTCCGGTGTTCTCTATGAAAGCGCGCTGCTCAAGAGTACGGGCCAGGCCCCACCGCAGGGAGATATCAAGGCCAACCTGCTCGGCTTGCGCGGGGCGCTCAAGACCTGGCTCGGGAACGAGGCCGAGCCGAAGCTTCCGACAGCGAACCGCCCGCCACCGCCGACACCCGGCGCATCACCACGCGCGGAGCGGCCCGGACCGCAGCCGCAACCCCTGCCGCCGAACACGGAAACGGGCGCCCGGCTCCTCGGCCAGACCGAGGCGGCGCTTGCGCGCACCCGGCTGACGCAGATCTCTTCTCTACCCGATGCCGTGATGCGGACAGGTCAGGTCGCGACTGCCCCCGCCGAACTCAATATCGAGCTGCCCCTGATGTTCGGCGGTGAACTGAGCGTCGGACAGTTCCAGATCCTGCGTGACGGCGGGCACGGCGCCGACGTCGAGCGGGACGAGCAATGGAAGATGCGCTTCTCAATTCACTTCACGCGGACGGGCGAGGTGGGTGCCACGGTGTCGCTGCGCGGCGGCAAGACCCACGTCATGCTCTGGGCCGAGCGCGACGAGACGGCGGAGGCGTTGAACGCGGCGCTGGGCGATCTCGAGACCGCGCTCGATGCGCGCGGCCTCAATCCGGGAACGCTGCGTTGCCGCGCCGGTCATCCACCGCAGGCCAACAAGCCCGTCGGCGCCTTCATGGACAATTGCTCATGACCGGCATGGACGAACACGCACTGGCGGTTGCGCTCGAATATGAGGTCGGCACCCGCGAGGCGCCCCGCGTCACGGCCAAGGGGTACGGGTCGGTCGCGGAGCAGATCATCGCCGTTGCCGCCGAGCACGGTGTCGTCATCGAGTCGAATGCCCATCTGGCCGAGGCGCTGAGCGGTGTGGAGCTCGATGAACGCATCCCCATGGAGCTGTACGAGGCGGTCGCCGAGGTGATCGCGTTCGTGCTCCGCGCCAGCGGCGAAGTCCGTCAGAATGGTTCCGATTTGATCGGCTAGGCTCTAGAGCCGGTTCAGGCCCTCGAACATCCCGGCATAGGCGCGGGTGAGTTCATCGTCCGTGATGCAGTAAGGTGGCATCAGATAGACGGTGGGTCCGAGCGGGCGGATGTTCAGACCGTTTTTCAGGTACCAGTCGCGCAACCGCTCGCCATCGTCGGTCTTGTAGTGTCCTTCGGAGCCCGAGAGCTCGAACGCCAGCACGGGTCCCTGGGCGCGCGGTCGTTCGACGCGCGGATGGTCCCGGAGCGCCGCCAACTGGTCTTTGTGCCGCGTCTCGATATGCGCGATCCGCTGAAGCGTGTTCTCCGTGTCGAACAGCTCAAGCGACGTGAGCGCGACGGCGCAGGCGAGCGGGTTCGCCGTGAATGTATGGCCGTGCGCGAGGGCCGTGTCGAATGTGTCGCTCAGAAAAGCCTCGAACACCGTGTCTCGGGCGATCGTGACCGCCATCGGCAGGACACCGGCCGTCAATCCCTTGGAAAGGCAGACAATATCGGGCACGAAACCGGTCTTCTCGCACGCGAACAGCGCACCGGTGCGGCCGAACCCGGTGGCCACTTCGTCGTATATGACGAGCAGGCCCGCGTCGCGCGCCATTTCGCTCATTTTCCTGACGAACGGAGCGCGCGCGAACCGGAACCCGCTCGCACCCTGCATCATCGGCTCGATGACCAGAGCCGCCGTTGTTTGTCCGTGTCGGTCGAGCGCGGCGGCCAGGGCCTCCAGGGCAGCCGCTTCCCGCTCGTCGATATCGTTGCAGCCGTCCCAGACCGGCGCGTTCGGGATGACGTGTACGTCGCACATCAGCCCCTCGTAAAGCGTGAAGAAGTTCGAGCCGCGCCCCAGCGACATGGCTCCGAGCGTGTCGCCGTGATAGGCGCCGTCGAGGGCCATGAACGCGGTCCGCTCCATGTCGCCCTTGTTGCGGTGATACTGGTAGGCGAGCTTCAGCGCCACCTCGACCGAGGATGACCCATTGTCGGAGAAGAATACCCGGTTGAGGTCGCCGGGCAGACGCCGGCTCAGCTCGAAGGACAGGTTCGCCGCCGGGGGATGGGTGAATCCGGCGAACATCACGTGCTCCAGTGTCTGTGCCTGCGTGTGCAGCGTTTCGACCAGGGCCGGGTGGGCGTGACCGTGCACGCATGTCCACCAGGACGAAATCAGGTCGAGGAGCTCGTTTCCCTGCTCGTCGAACAGGGACGCGCCTTCCGCCCGCGTGACGACAACCGGATCGCGTTCGCTCGCATGCTGGGTGAAGGGATGCCAGACGTGGCGTCTGTCGCGTTCGAGGGTATCGCTCAACAAAGGACCTTTCGGGAGCAGGAGGGCGTCTAGAGCGCCATCAGATCGACTTCGGGCGTTACAGCTTCAAGGGCCGAGCGAGTCAAGGGATCGAGCGGCGGGATATGGGCGATGACCGGGACCTCGCCATAGGTTTCGATCGCCGCGCGGTTGTGCGGGATATCCGGCCCGCACAGGATGACGCCGGCGATGGGAATGTCCCGGGCGCGCAATGCCGCGATCGACAGCAGGGAATGGTTGATGGTCCCCAGTGTCGTGCGGCAGACGAGGATTGCCGGAAGTCCGAATTGTTTAATCAAATCAATGATAAGACACTCGTCGTTGAGCGGCACCATGAGGCCGCCGGCACCCTCGACGATAAGGGGGCCATCTGCGGGCACCGCGAGCGAAGCGGCATCGATACGGACCCCCGCGCGCCGCGCCGCCTCGTGCGGCGAAAGCGGTTCGGGCAGGGAATAGGCGGTGGCGACGAAGCGCGCGTCTTCCGCTTCGCTCAGCGCACGCACCGTTGCCTCGTCGGTCTGGTCGAGGCCCGCCTGCACCGGTTTCCAGTAACGCGCGCCCGTATGGACCATCGCCCAGGCGGAGGCGACGGTCTTGCCGACATCGGTGTCTGTACCTGTGATAAAGACGCGCATAGAGAGGGACCTAAGTCGGTTTGCCGGATAAGGGCAAGGGGGCGATGTGCCGCTTGCCCGTCGGGCGGGGTTTTGCACAAGCGCGTCGGGCTGCGTCATCTGCCCCCCTTGACCTGAGGGGGCGGGGTGGTGTTGTTGGCCGAAAAAATGATGAACGGACGAGGCGCGCACGGACGGGAGTGGCGAATGACGGAAGCACTGGCAACACAAAGCCCCCAACAGGAAGTATCTCACCGGGACATGGCAAACGCGATCCGCGCGCTGTCGATGGACGCAGTACAGAAAGCCAATTCCGGTCATCCGGGCGCGCCCATGGGGCTTGCCGACGTCGCCACCGTCCTTTTCACGCGATTTCTGGAGTTCGATGCCTCCGCGCCCGACTGGCCCGATCGCGACCGGTTCGTCCTGTCCGCCGGACACGGCTCGATGCTGCTCTACTCCCTGCTCTATCTCACCGGAACGCCCGGCATGGACCTGGAGCAACTGAAGGACTTCCGGCAGCTTGGCTCGAAAACGGCCGGGCATCCCGAATACGGCCATGCGCCCGGCATCGAAACGACCACGGGACCGCTCGGCCAGGGCCTCGGCAATGCCGTCGGCATGGCGCTGGCGGAACGCATCCTGAATAATCGTCTCGGAGACGATGTCGTCGACCACTACACCTACGTCATCGCCGGCGACGGCTGCCTGATGGAAGGCATCAGCCAGGAGGCGATATCGCTTGCCGGGCATCTGCGGCTTTCCAAACTGATCGTGCTGTTCGACGACAACAAGATCTGCATCGACGGCCCGACGGAGATGGCCGAATCGGACGACCAGTTGAAGCGCTTCGAGGCTTCGGGATGGGAGACGACACGGGTCGACGGACATGATCCGGACGCCGTCGCCGCGGCGATCGAGGCGGCGCGGAAATCGGATCGCCCGTCGCTGATTGCCTGCGAGACGACCATCGGCTACGGCGCGCCGACCAAGCAGGGTACGGCCTCGACCCATGGCGCGCCCCTCGGTGACGAGGAAATCGCCGGTGCGCGTGGCGAGCTTGAGTGGCCCCATGAGCCGTTCCATGTGCCGGACGAGATCCTCGATGCGTGGCGGGCCGTGGGCGCACGCGGATCCGCCCAGCGCGAAGCGTGGACCAAGCGGTGCGACGCCGCCGGCGTGCCGGACGCGCGGCTCGGAAACACGATAGACGCGGAGGTTGCTGAGGCGATCACACGGACCGTCAGAGACGTGAAATCGGACTTCTCGTCAGAGGCCCCCAAAATCGCAACGCGGGTATCGTCACAGAAAGTGCTCGAGAAGCTGGTGCCGGTCGTACCCGGGATGATCGGCGGCTCCGCCGACCTCACAGGTTCGGTTGGCACATTGACGAGCCACCATAACGATATCGCGCCAAACGACTTTTCCGGCTCCTATGTCCGCTACGGCGTGCGCGAGCACGGCATGGCCGCCGCCATGAACGGCATGGCGCTGCATGGCGGCATCGTGCCGTATGGCGGCACGTTCCTGGTCTTCACGGACTATTGCCGGCCATCCATCCGCCTCTCGGCGCTGATGGAGCAGCGCGTGATCTACGTCATGACGCACGATTCCATCGGCCTCGGCGAGGACGGACCGACGCATCAGCCGGTCGAGCATCTGGCAAGCCTTCGCGCCATGCCGAACCTCGATGTCTACCGGCCCGCGGATGCGGTCGAGTGCGCCGAGTGCTGGGAACTTGCGCTCGGCACGCCGGCGACGCCGTCAATCCTGACCTTGAGCCGGCAGGGCCTGCCGACGCTTCGGACCGAGAACACCGACGAAAACCTCTGTGCCCGCGGCGCCTATGTCCTGCGTGACACCGACGGCGATCGCGACGTGACGTTGCTGGCCACCGGTTCGGAGATGGAGGTCGCGGTCGACGCCGCCGAGACGCTCGCCAAGGACGGCATCAGGGCGGCGGTGGTGTCCATGCCGTGCTGGGAACTGTTCGCAATGCAGGACGCCGCCTATCAGGCGGAGGTGCTGGGTTCCGCGCCGCGTGTCGCCGTGGAAGCGGCCAGCCGTCTCGGATGGGACCGCTGGTTGGGCGAAGAGGGGCGCTTCGTCGGCATGTCGAGCTTCGGCGCGTCGGCGCCCGGCGGCCATCTCTACGAGCATTTCGGCATCACCTCAGATGCGGTTGCCGACGCCGCGAAGGAACTTTGTGCGAAGTAGGCGCGAGGCAGGCAAACGGATGTGAGCCGGGAATGAGTGCGTTTCGCTCCATTGAAGATGCCGACGTTGCGGGCAAGCGCGTGCTTGTCCGCGCCGATATGAACGTGCCGATGCAGGATGGCGCGGTGAGCGATGCGACCCGTCTCGAGCGCGTTCTGCCGACCATCCGCTCGCTCGCATCGCGCGGCGCCAAGGTGATCCTGCTGTCTCACTTCGGCCGCCCGAAGGGCAAACGCGTTCCCGACATGTCGCTGAAGCCCGTGGCCGAAACACTCGACGGATTGCTGCCGGAGACGACCGTGCACTTTGCCGGCGACTGCATCGGCGCCGAGGCGGAACAGGCAATCGGAGCGCTTGGCGACGGCGAGGTCCTGGTGCTCGAAAACACCCGGTTCCACCCCGGAGAAGAGAGCGACGACCCGGCGTTCACCGCGGAACTGGCGCACCTCGGCGAGATGTTCGTCAACGATGCCTTCTCCGTTTCCCACCGGGCCAATGCCTCGACCGTGGGCATCGCCTGCGCGTTGCCCGCTTTTGCCGGACTGCAGATGGCCGCGGAGGTCGACGCGCTGACGCGCGTGCTGGAGCAGCCCGAGCGGCCCGTGGGCGCGGTCGTCGGCGGTGCCAAGGTCTCCACCAAGATCCCGGTTCTCACCAACCTGGTGAAGAAGCTCGACTGCGTGATCATCGGCGGTGGCATGGCCAATACGTTTCTCTACGCGCGCGGTGTGGATGTCGGAAAATCGCTCTGCGAGCCTGACCTTGCGGATACGGCCCGTGAGATCATGGACGCCGCCGAAAAGTCGGCATGCGAGGTCATGCTGCCGTCCGATGTGGTGGTGGCGAAGGAATTCGCGGCCGGCGCGGCGAGCCAGGTGTGTGCGCTGGACGATGTGCCCGCGGACGGCATGATTCTCGATGTCGGCCCCGAGACCTGCGCGGCCCTTCAATCGCGCCTGACCGACCTCAAAACGCTTCTGTGGAACGGCCCGCTCGGGGCCTTCGAGATCGATCCCTTCGGTGCGGGCACGTTCGAACTCGCCCGCGCGGCGGCGCAGCTCACGAAGGAGGGCAGGCTGACGACGGTGGCCGGCGGAGGCGATACCGTTGCCGCGCTCAACGAGGCCGGGGTGACGGGTGATTTCACCTATGTCTCGACCGCCGGGGGCGCCTTCCTGGAGTGGCTCGAAGGCAAGGAGCTCCCGGGCGTCGCGGCGCTGCGGACCGGTTAGGCTCGCGAAGCCTGGTGCCAATTCGCACGACATCCCAGGAAATGGACCTTTTGGCGACCGCCCCATGGCATGTAGGTTGGGTTGCGAAACAGGGAACGTGTTCAAGGGGGTGAAATGCTTGAGCTCAGACCGAACTGCGAGTATTGCGACAGGGACCTGCCGCCGGACTCCCCGGAAGCCTACATCTGCAGCTATGAGTGCACGTTCTGCGCCGACTGTGTCGGCGATCACCTGCACAATGTGTGCCCCAATTGCGGAGGCGGGTTCATGCCGCGGCCGATCCGGCCGCAAACGGAATGGCGCAAGGGCGTCTTTCTCGGAACCCATCCGCCGTCGCAGACGCGCAAGCACCTGAAATACGACCGCGACAACATTGCGGCGTTCGTCGGGCGCGTTCGCGATATCCCGCCGGAGAAACGATAGGCGCCGGTCGACACCCGTGCGTCGTTGTGAGTCCAGTTCGCCACTCGGTTTTATGCAGCATAACGGACCGCCGCCACCCGTATGGGTCGTTCTGAGAGACGCGGCAGGTGCTTAAATTGGCGGTATGAGCCGCCTTCGAATCAACCGCCAGACGTGCATCGCCTCCTATGGCGGTCAGGGGGACGTGCTGAAAGGCCCCGCGTCACGAGGCTTCCCGGACCGGAGCATCAAGTATCTCGGGCCGGCCGACGGGATGCCGGGTATGGCGGACGTCCAATGATCAAGTGCGGTCATGATGCCATCATCGGAATACACTCGTAAGCGCGATGAAGTACAAGGTCGCCGCAGTTTCACTAATTTTGATAGCACTCATCATGATTTATGGAAGTCTTCCTGAGAATATGTCCAAAAACAGGATCCTGGGTGAGATATTGGATCTTTCCATGTCGAAAGATGCTACGGAAGTTCCCAATTGGCCGTATCAATTGGTCGATTTAACGGACGCAACGAATGAAATTATTGCAAGAGATGGGTGGAACAAATTCATTGATAGCTTAAACGTTAGCAATTCCAAAATATTGTTCATAGTCGATCGTCAGAAATTACAAAATACAGTAATACAATTCGATATTACGTTGGTGCGAAACTATTTTATCTACATGATATCCAGCTCCGAGAAATTGAAGGTAAAAATAAGGTTGGGAGACGAACGATACGAACTGGTTGAGTCGTCTGCATACAAGATGACGTTCTGAGTTTCCGCGATCTGACCCAACAAGAAGATACGTAAGAAAATTGCCCGACAATCCCCCGACAAATAAATGGATGTCCAGTCTGGTGCTGAATTACGCCTTTCTGCGATGCTTTGTTATTTTTGGAGTTTTACCGGCAATTCTGCCGATTTTAACAGTAATCATGAATCCTGGAATTTTTCCGAATAATCTCATTATAATATATATGCTGTTAGTTTACGTCTTGTGGTATATTCCATTTAGTCTTTGGATTATAAAAAGGCAAAGCAATCTGGTTGTATTGTCCGTATTTGGGCTTTCGATATGGCCGATCTATATTTTGTACTGCATTCTGGCAAATTTTGGGGGACTGTATTACATTGCATCTATACTATATGTGTATTTTGGTGCTCATGAATATTTTACAGCTATTCAACTGAATATATTGGCCTTTTTCCTCAGTTTTTCCATCATCGTATATGCCGCGTTCATTGCTCCCAGCAGGAAAAAGAATGGCTGATGACGTAGAAAGCCAAAAGCAAATGGAATAGCCGGCAAACAATGGGGACGGTTTACGCACATTCCCTTGCCTGGAGATCTCTCTCGGGCAAGCGCCAATCGGTTTTTGGTAGCCGTCCCCATTATCTGACTGCGGTCGGCGACGTGGCGACGGGCTGTGAGCGGCCGACATCTTCGCCCCTTACGGCGGGGAGGGGGAAATGCTCATAAACCACGGGTCACAAGTCTCTCCCGAAGGCGCGACCAGGCATCCCGGCATGGTCGACGGAACGCCCAGGATGCGGAGGGCTTAGATAGTGATTTCGGGCTTCCTGGATCGAAACAAGGACAAGATCATACGCGTTGCGTTGTTGTCTGCAATTGTTGTCCTTGTTGATCTTCTGTCCAGGATGTGCCTGCATTTACTGCGAATGCCGGGGTTATCGGTATACGACTTTGTTCACAGAAGCACGCTCAACTACGTGATGATTTCATATATATTGTTGCTTTTGATACATAATCTATATTCAATATTTTCGAAAGGATCATACCTAAAATATTTCATATTCGGGCCATTTGGGCTCTTTGTTATTGTTACATATTTTTTCTTCTTTGAGATTTTGTCTCAAATCTCAAAAATATTGTTCCCTTTCGACTCTAACGTAATTTTCACGCTTGGAGGTTTTGGAATATATGAAGACGGAACACTAACTCCTGAGGAAAGATACTATTTTATGCAGCACCGTATTAGAAAAGTACTAGATGTAATACTGATTTTAATCATCAAATATACGTTTTTTGATCGTCACACATTTCAGCGTTCATAGGAGAACAGCTTTGCACAGAGGGTTGTAGTGAAGCTCAAGGTTGAGGTGATGTGACGGGCGGTGGGGTGATTCATGAAGCCAGAAAAGTCTGAGAACAAAAACTGTTCTGGCCCGACCACTCCATCAAGGGCGTTATGAAGGGCTTCGACATGACCGGGCTCGCAACCGACGCGAACCCTGCGCCCGTAGCCGATGATGCACGCCGGAAACGCCGCGATGGCGCCGGCAATTGCGACACCTGACAATGTGATGAACATTGCGGTCATCGGTTGCCGCTCGCCATCTTGCAGCTTGCTTGCCTGGATGGCTGCGCTCATTCGCCCAAAGTTGCGATGCGGGGCACATTCACGCGTTGGTTCGTTGCAAGGCCGGCTTGTCCGTTCAATCATTTGCGTGGCTTGTTGACGTTCTCGGGGAAACGGCCGCTTCAGGAAGCGTGGCGGTTCAATCAGGCGAGCTCCGGAAAGGTGAGCGGCCGCCGATGACGACGGTAATCATCATCTCCGCTGTAGTCTGTGGAATTCTGGTCCTCGGCGCATCATGCATGGCCTGGTGCTACGGACACGATTTTGGATACACGAAGGGCTTCCAGGACGGGTTCGAGGAAGCGCGCCAACGCTACAAGCCACCGCGACAGTCGAATTGACCGCTGCCTGTTCCAGTCGAGACAGCGTCAGCGAGCCATCGGTATTGCACTCAGGCAGTGATGATTTCGATGCGTGATGGTCCGTCCGCGACATCCCGCTGGAGAGACACCAGGCGTCGGCATCGGCCTCAATCCCTAGACCGGCGTGAGTAGCGGCTTGCCGGCGAAGTGCGCCTCCAGATTGTCGACCACGAGCTGCGCCATCGCGCCGCGTGTCTCCCGCGTCGCGCTGCCCACATGCGGCTGCAGCACCACATTGTCGAGCGTGAAAAAGTCCTCATTGATAGCCGGCTCGTTGTCGAACACATCGAGGGCCGCACCGGCGATGCGGTTCTCCTGAAGCGCTTTCAACAGCTCGGGCTCGTCGACCACTGACCCACGGGAAATGTTGACGAGATGACCATCCGGTCCAAGGGCGTCGAGCACGGCACGGTCGACCAGCCCGCGTGTTGCGTTGCCCCCTGGACATGCCAGAACCAGAACGTCGCTTGCCGTTGCCAGCGCGACGGGCGTTTCGTGAAAGGCGTAGGGAACATCGGATTGCCGACTTCGGCCGTGATAGGCAATCGACATTTCGAACGCCTCGGCCCGCCGGGCGATGGCCTTGCCGATCCGGCCAAGACCGACAATGCCCATCGTCTTGCCCGTGAGTGATGTGGTCGGCGCCATGAAGCCTTCATCGCGCCATCGCCCCTCGCGGACATACCGTTCCCCTCGCGAATAGCCGCGCAGCGTATCGAAGGTCAGGGCCATTGCCAGGTCGGCAACATCGCTGGTCAGCACATCCGGCGTGTTGGTTACGGGGACCCCGCGCGCACGGCAGGCCTCGACGTCGATGGTGTCGTAGCCGACGCTGCCCAGGGCGACGATTTCCAGGTTCGGCATGGCGCCCATCATCTCTTCCGTGAAGGGTGAAATCCCCATACTGACGACGCCGCGTATCCTGTCCCCGACCTCGCCGAGAAAGGCGTCCCGGTCTTCGGCCCTGTCATAGCGATGGAGCGTGTAGGCCGCCTCCAGCATCTTCATCTGGTCCGGGCGGACGGGAATGATCACAAGAACGTCTGGCTTCGCTGCCATGGCATTTTCCGTTTCCATTGAAGTGCAGCCGGGTGCGGACGCAACCGCGACAAGAACGCCGCGAGTATAAGCGGCACTGGTGACGGGGAAACTCTATTCCGCGGAAAAACTGATTGAAACAGTTATGGCCTTCGGCCGCCTGTCGTCGCCGTTGGTCGGCGCGATGTCCATCGGACAGGCCGACACGACGGCCACCAGATCCTGTTCCGCCCGAAGCGAGATCGCGTCTCCTTTGCGGGCGACCGGAGGATGGATCTCGAGACGGCCATGCCCGTCAATTCCGACATTTTCAAACAGGTTGACCGGGCTCGGCAGCTCCGGTGCCGACAGGTCGAGCGCGGCGAGGGCTTCGCACAGATTGTCCGCACAGTTGCGATGCGGCCCTTTGTGGCCAAGGAGGGCATAGCGTTCCGGGTCGCAGGCGGACAGCAGCAAATCGTGCACGCCGGGCGAGGTATCCTCGATGACCGTCAGGAGCGGTCGACGCCGGTTCGAGTAGAGCGCATCGCCGACGGCCGGCCGCAGCCTTTCAAGACACGACCGCGTATGCTCGCAGGAGAGGAACTCATCGAGATCGGGTGGCCGAAACGCCCACATGTCGGCCACCTGCGGACCCTCGCTCAACGTCACGGTGAGCGTTGCCCGGGTGCGCATTTCGAAGGCCCGGCCATGGCCCGGCGGTATCAGGTGTTTTTCCACGCGACTCATCGTAATCGACCGATTTCAGGCGTTTTTTTCCATTCGCGCTTGTGCCATGCGGGCTGGCACAGTAGGACACGGAAGATGCGACTGCGGAGGGCGCACCCATGACCGAGAACATCCTGATCGCACCATCGATCCTTTCCGCCGATTTTGCAAAGCTTGGAGAGGAGGTCCGCGCCATTGACGCGGGTGGATGCGACTGGGTGCATGTCGACGTCATGGATGGACATTTCGTGCCCAATCTGACGTTCGGACCCTGCGTCGTCGAAGCCATCCGCCCGCATACGAAAAAGGTGCTCGACGTGCATCTGATGATCAATCCGGCGGCGCCGTATCTCGAAGCGTTCGCGAAGGCCGGCTCCGACATCATCACCGTGCACGCGGAAGCCGACGAGCATCTCGACCGGTCGTTGCAGGTGATCCGGGGGCTCGGCAAGAAGGCCGGCGTATCGCTCAATCCCGCGACCAGCGAGAGCAGCATCGAGTATGTGCTGGACAAGCTCGATCTGATCCTGGTGATGACGGTCAATCCCGGCTTCGGCGGACAGAAATTCATCGAGGCGCAGTGTGACAAGATCGCGCGCTTGCGGGAGATGATCGGCGACCGCCCGATCGACCTGGAGGTGGACGGCGGCGTCAATCCCGAAACCGCGCCGATGGTTTCCCATGCGGGCGCCAATGTCCTGGTGGCCGGTTCCGCCGTTTTCAATGACGGAAAGTATGCCGACAACATTGCCGCGATCCGCACCAGCGCGACGTCGGTTCAATAGCGAAGGGCCGGCTCACTGAATGTCCTGGCCCCGCGCAATTCTGTTCGACCTCGACGGGACGCTCGTGCACAGCGCACCGGACATCACCGACTCGCTCAACCACGTGCTCGGCCGGGAGAGGATCGATCCGTTCGACGTCGAGGACGTCATGCAGATGATCGGCGGCGGCATTCCATTGCTCATCGAGCGTGCACTCACGGCGCGTGACGAGGCCCGCGATGCGGACCGCGTTGAGGAATTGTTTGCCGTGTACCTGGAGCACTATGTGCCAAGGTCGGCGAACAAGACCCGGCTGTTTCCCGGCGTGCGGGACGTGCTCGAGTACCACCACGGAAACGACATCCGCCTCGGTGTTTGCACCAACAAGCCGGAGGCTGTGTCGCGCACGATTCTCGAGGCGCTGGAGGTGGCCCACCTATTCGGCGCCGTGATCGGCGGCGACACCTTGCCCGTCAAGAAGCCGGATCCGGCGCCGCTCCTGAAAGCCGTCGAAGATCTTGGAAGCGATCCCGGTGACGCGGTGATGATCGGGGACAGTCCCGCGGATGCGGGCGCGGCAAAGGCGGCTGGAATCCCCGTCATTCTGGTCACGTTCGGCTATACCCGCACCCCGGTGCATGAGCTCGAGAGCCACGGCATCGTCGACCATTTCTCGGAATTGAATGATCTGATCGCCAGCATTCGCGACGTGCGCCCGCAATCTTGATCTTGCCGCACCTTTCCTGTTCTTTGTGGCGACCCATCACGCGGGGGAGGCATGGGACGGATCATCGCGAAAACAGGTGCGGTTTGTGCCGCCGCCGTCCTGACGGTGGCGATGGCCGTCGACGCGCCGGCACAACAGCGCAGGGCCGGGCAGGTGCCGAAGCCGCCCGCATGCAGCGCCGGCGCGAGCGCGAAGCTTGCCGGCTACAAGGTGGAAAAAGGAACGGCATTGCCGGCGGCGATCGCGAAGCCGCTGACCGGCAAGTCCGGCGACGCGGAGAAGGGACTGGAGGCGCTTGTTCATCCCGGCAGGGGCAACTGTCTCGCTTGCCACGCCGTTGCCGGGGTGCAGGAGAAGGTCGACCGGAACGACGCCGAGAGCGTGAAGGTGTACGGCAACCACGGCGATCTCGGTCCGCCGTTGGACGGGGTAGGCGCCCGTTACACCGTGGCGGAACTGCGCATGATCATCGTAGACCCCGGCAGGGCGTTCCCTGACGCCGATACGGTCATGCCCGCCTATCACGTGCGCAAAGGTCTGAACGATGTCTCGCGCGCCTGCCGGCAAAAGGTGATGCTGTCAGCTCAGGCGATCGAGGACATCGTGGCGTATCTGGAGGGGCTGAAGTGAGGATCCTCACGCTTCTCGGTGCGGGTCTGACACTCGCCTGCCTGTGGCACGCGGCTGCGGCTGCCGATGGAAAGACCGAGCCGGTCAAGCCCGCGACAGATGACCACCCGCTGACGGAGCTGTGGTCGGGCTATCACTACGCATCGTCCGAGGCGCGCCAGTTGCAGGACGATGATGACGCCAATCCGGCATTTGAATTGTATGCACAGGGCGAGGCCCTCTGGAAGAAGGTGGCGGGCCGTGCCGAAAAGTCCTGCGAGTCCTGCCACGGGGATGCGTCCAACTCCATGCGCGGCGCCGCGGCGAACTATCCGGCCTATTTCGCGTTGGCAAAGAAACCTCTGACACTCGAGGCGCGCATCAATTTGTGCCGCGAGAAGTTCATGCAGGCACCGGCGCTGAAGCCGGAGTCCGAGCCGTATCTGGCGCTCAGCATTTACGTGCGGCGTCAATCGAATGGCATGGCGATCAACGTGACCGGTGAAGGCCCGCTGAGACCGTTTCTCGACAAGGGAAAGCGCTACTACACGTCCCGCCGCGGTCAGCTCAACATCTCCTGCGCCGGGTGCCATGAAAAGCACGCGGGCAAACTCTACCGCGCGGACAAGCTGAGTCAGGGGCACGCCAACGGCTTCCCCGCTTATCGAAAAAGCTGGGACGGGACGGGCTCCTTGTTGCGTCAGGTCAACCAGTGTCTTGCGCGCGTGCGTGCCAATCCTCTCAGGGCCGGCTCCGACGATCTGACCAATCTCGAGCTCTACCTCGCCTGGCGGGCGAGTGGTCTTACGGTGGAAACGCCCGCGGTTCGTGAGTAGCAAAAACAGGTGTAAGAAGCAGTCAAATGACCACAAGTTCACTGGCGCAATTGTGATTGCGACGTTTATTGATTGGCAAGCGAGTCCGGCCCACTCTCCGGGCGTTAAAAAGCTCCGGCCAATCAACCGGTTTCGAGAGATAAAGAAACGCGATCACTCATGGATGTGACCTACATCGGCGCATTGCTGGCAGGGCTTATCAGCTTTCTGTCGCCATGCGTGCTGCCGCTGGTGCCGCCATATCTGTGTTTCCTTGGCGGAACCACGTTCGAGCAGTTGAGCGGCGAGGATGAGGCGGCGCAGGGCGTCAACACGAAGGTGGTGATGGCTTCGATGGCCTTTGTCCTCGGTTTCACGACCGTGTTCGTAATGCTCGGCGCGACGGCAACATTCATCGGCCAGCTTGTTGCGGAGAACCTGGGACTTCTGGCCAAGATCGCCGGCGCGGCCATCATTATCGTCGGACTGCATTTTCTCGGCCTCTTCAAGATTCCGTTCCTGTACCGCGAAGTCCGGCACAATTCGCTCGCGGCACCTGCTGGCCTCGCGGGGGCCTACCTCGTGGGGATCGCGTTTGCGTTCGGCTGGACACCGTGCATCGGTCCGGTGCTCGCCGCCATCCTCGCCGTCGCAGCCGCGGAGAACACCGTTGGACAAGGCATCAGCCTGCTCGCGACCTATTCGCTGGGCCTCGGCATCCCGTTCGTCCTTGCCGCGTTTGCCTTCCGCCCGTTCATGGGTTTCCTGCAACGCTTCCGGAAACACCTGGGCACGGTCGAGAAGGTCATGGGCGGCATGCTCGTCGTGACCGGCGTCATGTTCCTGACCGGTTCCATGACCGTGATTGCGCTCTGGCTGCTCGAGATGTTCCCGTCGCTCGCGCTAATCGGCTGAGGGTGCTTGCCGCGCGGTGCGCGGTATACGAATAATGCGGCCCATGTCACCCATTGCACTCACAATCGCCGGCTCCGACAGTTCGGGCGGTGCCGGCATCCAGGCCGATCTGAAGACGTTCTCCGCGCTCGGCGTCTACGGCGCGAGCGTCATCACCGCGCTCACCGCGCAGAACACCCGGGGAGTCGACGATATTCACCTGGTGCCCGGCGAGTTCGTCGCCGCGCAACTGGATGCGGTCCTCGGCGATCTCGATGTCGGGGCCATCAAGATCGGCATGGCCGGCGGCGCGGACTCGGTTCAGGCGATTGCCGAACGCCTGGCCCCGATCAAGGACGTTCCGATCGTGCTGGACCCTGTGATGGTCGCAACCAGCGGCGATCCGCTTCTCGAAGAGCAGGCGGAGGCCATTCTGGGCGACCGGCTGCTTCCCATGGCCGATGTCATCACGCCCAACCTTCTCGAGGCGGCGCGACTTCTCGACGATGCTCCCGCCGCCGACGGGACCGAAATGGCCGACCAGGCCAAGCGGTTGCATGCACGTGGTTGCGACGCCGTTCTGATCAAGGGTGGACATGGTGGCGGCGCGGAGGCGGTCGATATTCTGTGGGACGGCAAGACGCATAAGCGGCTCGCCACGCCGCGGGTCCAGACCCACAACACGCATGGAACCGGATGCACGCTTGCTTCGGCGATCGCCGCCGGCCTGGCCAGGGGATTGACGCTTGAGTCCGCATGCGAACGCGCCAAGGCCTATCTCTATGAGTCGCTTGCGTCGGCGGATGAGCTTGAAGTGGGATCGGGGTCAGGTCCGGTTCATCACTTCCATGACGTGTGGGAAGACAGCTGACCTCACAGGAAAACGACGTTCTGCCGTTGCGCGCCCAATCCGTCCACGCCCAGGGTGATGACGTCGCCATGCTTGAGCCAGGGCTGCGGGTCCCGCCCCATGGCCACGCCGGGCGGCGTTCCGGTGGTGATGATGTCGCCCGGATGAAGGGTCATGAACTTGCTCGTGTAGCTCACAAGTTCCGCAACCGAGAAGATCATGGTTTCGGTGGTGCCGGATTGCATCCGCTCGCCGTTGACGTCGAGCCAGAGTTCGAGCGCGTGCGGGTCCGGCACCTCGTCCCGCGTCACCAGCCAGGGGCCGACCGGTCCCCAGGTATCGTGGCTCTTTCCCTTCGACCAGTCGCCGGTGCTGTCGAACTGGTAAGAGCGCTCCGAAACGTCGTTGCAGACGGCATAGCCCGCCACATGGCCGAGCGCCTCGGTCTCGCTGATGCGAGTCGCCTTCTTCCCGATGATGATCGCCAGTTCCGCCTCCCAGTCGGCCTTGTAGGCGCCCGGGGGAAACACAATGTCGTCATTCGGTCCCGAGAGTGACGAAACCGCCTTGGTGAAGAGGATCGGCTCATGGGGAATCGGCAATCCGGCCTCTTTCGCGTGGTCCGAGAAGTTCAACCCGATCCCGACGAATTTCTGGACCCCGCCGACCGGGGGGCCAAGCCGTGGATTCCCCTTGATTACAGGCAGATTCGAGACATCGACCTCGGACAGCTTTGCAAGCCCGGCATCACTCAGCGTGTCGCCGGCAATGTCGTCGACATGATCGGAAAGGTCGCGGATTTCACCGTCCGGTCCCAGCAGGCCGGGTTTCTCCGAACCCGCAGATCCATACCGCAAGAGCTTCATATTTGTTCCCTTTTTGCGAGTTTTTCTGCATGATGCGCGCCGGAGGGAGGAGCCGCAACGTTGCGGTTCTGATTCGCAGGGCAAAACACTCTATTCAGATTGCGCGCAGTACCCGGCCGCGTCACCAGATGAATCGCTCATGAACTCACTAGGCTTCGGACTTGAACGCATGGGGCTCCCAGCCGTTCGGTGGCCGTTGCCGGTTCTGGCGCTTCTGGCCGCGTTTTCCGTGTTTTGTGCGTTCGGCATTCCCTATCTCAAGACTAACCACACGCTCTCGGAACTGTTCCACTCCGACTCGATCGAGTTCGACAACTACAAGAAGATGAGCGAGCAGTTCCCGACCAGCGAGTTCGACGTGCTCGTGGTCATCGAGTCAGATGATCTGATGAATCCGGACACGCTGGAACACGTCCGGTCCCTGCATCTGGACATGCAGTTGGCTGAGACCGTCGAGGGCATTCTTTCCATATTCTCGATGCGGGAGGCACCTGACGAAACCGGTTATCCGCCGCCGCTTCTTCCGACCGAGCTTCCGCGCGGCGAGGAGTTCGACGAGTTGGCAAAGCGCGTCGTCGATCATCCGCTGATCGGCGGCAAGCTTCTGTCAAAGCCCGATGGCGGCAGCCAACTGACCCTGCTGATCCTGTCTCTCGACCAGGAAAAGGTCTTTAAAAAGGGGCTCGTGGAATCCATCAGCGAGATCGAACAGATCTCCAGGGAGGTCCTGGAGCCGGAGGGACTGCGGGTGCAGCTAACCGGTGCGCCGGTCATGCAGCTCGAAATCCGGCAGGCGATCAGCCGCGACCGGTTGATCTACAACGGCACCGGTTTTCTCGTCGGCATGCTGATCTGTTTCGCCTTCTTCCGGCGCATCAAGCTGGTGTTCATTACCTCGCTGTGCCCGGCCATCGCGGTTCTGTGGGCCATGGGTCTGCTCGGCTGGACAGGCCTCCAGCTCAATACGTTCATCAACGTCATCCCGCCGCTGGTCATGGTCATTGCCTTCACCGACGCCATGCACATGGTGTTCTCGATTCGCCGCCGGCTGGGGCAGGGGGATGACCGGTTCGCGGCGGCGCGGCACGCGATTCTGACTGTCGGACCGGCCTGCGTCCTGACTTCGATCACCACGTCGATCGCGTTCATGTCGCTCGTGCTCACCGATTCGGTGATGATCCGGACCTTCGGCATCGCCGCGGCGCTGGCGACCCTGCTCGCCTTTGTGACCGTGATCGTCCTTCTGCCGATCCTGGTCATTCTCCTTTTCCGCGACGAGAAGGAGTTCATGCGAACCGAAGGGTCGCGAAACCAGGCCATCGCCTGGCTCGAGCGGATCTGTACCGATTTCGCCGGATGGATGAAGAACCACTACAACGCGCTTGCCATTATCGGCCTCGCCAGCGTGTTCGTCTTCACGGCCTTGCACCTGCAGCTCGAGCCGCGCTACCGGCTCAGCGATCAGGTGCCCGACACCAAACAGTCCATCGCCACGACGGAGCGGCTGGACGCAAAGCTCACAGGCGCGCACCCGGTTCACATCATGCTGGAGTGGCCCGAGGGCAAGAAGGTCACGGATGAGGGGATCGTGGATGCCCTGGCCGCGGCACACGACCTAATCGAAACCCAGGCCGGTGTCGGCAATGTCTGGTCCGTCGAGACATTACGGCAATGGCTGATCAATGCCGGTGAGATAGGCCCGGGTGTTCTTGCCGATTATATCGAACGTATGCCGGAGCATGTGGTCGAGCGGTTCATCTCCAAAGACGAAACCTCGGCGTTGGTGACAGGGCGTTTGCCCAACCTCGACGCGGAGGACACGGTGCCGGTCCTGCAGAAGCTCGATGCCAGCCTCGCCGACTTGCGGGCGCAGTACCCCGAGGTGACGTTCACGGTAACGGGACTGTCCGCCGTTTCGGCGCTTCGCAGCTCGGAAATGATCCGTCAGCTCAACCGCGGGCTGATCGCCGCCATCGTGGTGGTGATCCTGGTCATCGGCATCGCATTCCGGTCGTTCAAGGTGCTGCTGCTGTCGATCTTCCCGAACCTGTTCCCGATCGTCACGGCCGGCGCATTGCTCTATCTCATCGGCGGTGGGCTTGAATATGCCAGCGTCATAGCCCTGACGGTGGCGTTCGGCATTGCCGTCGACGACACCATACATTTTCTCAACCGGTTGCAACTGGAGACATCGCGGACGCCCAATCTCGTTGACGGCGTCACCGAGACCATATCGCGCATCGGCCCCGTTCTGTTGCTCACCACAATCGTCCTGATCGTCGGCCTGTCGGCAACCATTCTGTCCGACTTGCCGTCCATGCGGCTGTTCGGTCAGTTGTTCATGACCACGCTCACCGCCGCCATCCTGGGTGATCTTCTGATCCTGCCGGCCATCGTCCTCGCCGCGCAGAAGTTCGGCCTGGCGAGGGCGTCCCGTAAGGCGGCCAGATAACGGCCATGGTCAAGCTTGCCGAAAACCTTGCGCGCCTCGGCGATGAAAACGCCTTCGCCGTGCTCGCCAGAGCCGCCGACCTTGAGGCACAGGGGCGCGATATCATCAACCTCGGCATAGGCCAGCCGGACTTTCCGACGCCGCCGCATATCGTCGAGGCGGCGATCAAGGCGTTACGCGACGGTCATCACGGCTACACGCCTGCACTCGGCATTCCGCCGTTGCGCGAAGCCGTGGCCGCCGACATTCATCGCCGCCTCGGAGTGGAGGTCGATCCGGGGCACATCGTGGTCATGCCGGGCGGCAAGCCGACCATGTTCTTTGCGATTCTGATGTTCGCCGCACCCGGCGCCGAGATCATTTGCCCGGACCCCGGCTTCCCGATCTACCGTTCGGTCATCGATTATTCGGAGGCGACGGCGGTTCCGCTGCCGATCCGCGAGGAAAACGGCTTCGGGTTTTCCGCCGAGGAACTGCTGGAGCGCGTGACGCCGGCGACACGGCTGATCATTCTCAATTCTCCGGCGAACCCGACCGGCGGCGTGACCCCGGCGGAGGAGATCGACAAGCTGGTGAGCGGACTGGAGCGCTGGCCCGATGTCGCCATCCTGTCCGACGAGATTTATGGCCAGATGACGTATGACGGGCTGCCGCACAAGAGCCTGCTGACTTACGAAGGCCTGCGTGACAGGGTCATCCTGCTCGACGGCTGGAGCAAGACCTACGCGATGACGGGATGGCGGCTTGGCTACGGGGTTTGGCCGGAAGCCCTGGTCGATCATGTCCGACGTCTGGCGGTCAACAGCCATTCCTGCGTCAACGCCGCCAGCCAGTGGGCAGGCATCGCCGCGCTGGAGGGGCCGCAGGAATGCGTCGCGGAAATGGTCACGGCGTTCGACGAGCGGCGGGCTTTCGTTGCGGACCGCATGAACCGTGTGGCCGGCATACGCTGCGCGGTCCCGAAAGGCGCTTTCTACGCCTTTCCGAACATCACCGGGACCGGATGGGACGAGCGGACCCTCGCCACAACGCTGCTGGACGATGCGGGCGTTGCGACCATAGCCGGCACGGATTTCGGCGAGTACGGCGCGGGATTCATCCGTATTTCCTGCGCCAACAGCCTGGATAACATCGCCGCTGCAATCGACCGGATCGAGTCGTTTTTGGCCGAGCGCGAGCCCCAACGCGCGGCCTGATCGAGGCTTTTGCCGCGGAGGCGGCCGCCGGAGCGTTGCACAACTGCCACATAGCGATGAAAAACGACCGCGCGCCGGAACACGCCTCGGCGCGCGTTTCGCCGGCCGGTGGCATGACGCGGCGGTGCTGACGGTAAGATTCAGGTGCAGATTTATTGCCTTAACCATCTGTTTTTAAGTGTAAAAACAGGATTCTGGCCTATCCGGATCAGGCGTAAAAAACGCGCTCTCGCGGGCACATCCGCCGCTGTTGCAGCAACGTCACACATCCTGACAGAGTGAGTCCGGGCAGTTGAATTGGCGCGGCAGCTTTGGAATAAAGGGGTCACGGTTTAACTGGCGCTTCAGACAAACACTCCGTCGAAACCGACGCGGCGCCACCGAAAGGTCAATTGGGGGGGCGAGCCCGAACCCCGGCTTTATAGGCAGGGTCCAGGCTCGTTACATGCAGGGAATCGGTCCGGTACCCCCGGACCGATTTCTTCTTTTTGGACACTCCAAAAGTAGGTTTCTCCGCCGCGCCCGTAAAGGCCCGGGGGTGCTTCTTCCTGCCGCAGGCCGTCCGTCGCCGCCAATCCCCGTCGTGGCCCCAAAAAAGCCCTAGAACGAGCCGTGATAGGCCCCGCCGTCGATCAGCAGGTTCTGACCGGTGATGTAGCCCGCATGGACGCTGCACAGGAACGCGCACGCCTTGCCGAACTCATCCGGGTATCCGAACCGCCCGCTCGGGATTTCCGCCATACGTTCGGCGGAAAACTCATCGAGGGGCTTGTCCAGCATGGACGCCGTCGCCTGCAGCCCCGAGCGCAGGCGGTCGGTATCGAAGGCGCCGGGCAGTATGTTGTTGATCGTGACGTTGCTGGCGGCGACCTGCCGCGCGACGCCCGACAAAAACGCCGTCAGTCCGGCGCGGGCGCCCGAGGAGAGATCGAGGCCGGTGAGGGGGCGTTTGACGGAGGCCGAGGTGATATTGACGATCCGGCCGAACTTGCGTTCGACCATCGGGTCGATCACCGCCTGGATCAGTTCGATGGGTGTCACCATGTTCATGACGACCCCGTCGATCATCGCGTCACGCGAGAGTTCCTTGTAGTCCTTGCGCGGCGGCCCGCCATTGTTGTTGACGAGGATATCCGGCTCGGGGGCCGCGGCGAGCAGCGCGCGCTGGCCTTCCGGCGTCGAGACGTCTGCCACGACCGGCGTGATCTTGACGTCCGTGTCCGCTGCAATGTCTTCGGCCGTTGCCGCAAGTGTGGCCTCGTCCCGGCCGTTTATGATGACATTGACGCCGGCCTGGGCCAGCGAATGCGCGCACGCCTTTCCCAGCCCGCGGCTCGACGCGCAGACGATCGCCGTGCGTCCGGCAATTCCTAAATCCATGGGGTTTCTCCCTCGGTTCTCGTTGGTTGTTGTGAGATTGGTTTGGAACGGACAGTCAATCTAACGCCAATAGGCATGGAACGCATCTGTCGCAAGATCGACGGTTTCATCGTGCAGTCTGAACTTTGCGCGACAAGGCAAAAAAAAAGACCCGGTGGGTATCCGGGTCTTTCAGCTTAATCAAGCGCTGCGTGGGGGGGGGAAGCGCTTGGGGGAACTCTTTGGTCCCCCTTGATTTGGGGTCACCAAACATGATTTCAAGTGTGTTAATGAACTTTTTCGAGAAAAAATCCGGAAAGACCCATGCAAGCTCAAAAAGTGCCGACATTTGAAGACGTTAGCTCCGCGCTGGAGCGGCTTTCGGGAACCGCGATTGAGACGCCGTTGCTTGAATCCGCGGTCCTGAACGAGCGAACCGGTGCACGTGTGCTGATAAAGCCTGAAAACCTGCAGCGCATGGGGGCCTTCAAGTTCCGTGGCGCCTACAACGCGGTCTCTAGGCTCTCTCGGGACGAATGGCCGGGCGGCGTGACCGCGTGTTCCTCGGGGAACCATGCCGGCGGGATGGCGGAGGCGGCACGGCTCTGCAACATGCCGGCAACGATCGTGATGCCGCAGGACGCGCCGGAGATAAAACTCTCGCGCACCCGCGCCGCCGGCGCCGAGGTGGTCACCTACGACCGGCACACCGAAGACCGGGAGAAGATCGCGGCCGAGATATCCAGCGAACGCGGTGCATGTTTCATCTCGCCCTACGATCATCCGGATATCATCGCCGGCCAGGGGACGTCGGGACTTGAGCTGATGCGCCAGGCGGAGGCGCGGGGCCTGCGTCCAGACTGCCTGATGGCGCCGTGCGGCGGCGGCGGGCTGATCGCGGGCCTTGCGCTCGCGGCCAAACACCTGCAGCCGGACATCGAGGTTTACGCGGTCGAGCCGCGGGGATTTGACGACCATGCGCGCTCGCTTGCGTCAGGCAACCGCGAGCGCAACGAAAAGGTCTCCGGTTCGATCTGTGACGCGCTGTTGGCGCCGATGCCGGGCGCGCTGACGTTTCAGATCAACTCGACGCTGTTGTCGGGTGCACTCGATGTGAGCGACGATGAAGTCCGCGACGCCATCCGTTTCGCGTTCAAGGAGCTCAAATTGGTTCTGGAGCCCGGCGGAGCCGCGGCGCTGGCGGCCTTGCTGAACGGCCGCATCCCCACGCAAGGCCGGATCATCGCACTGATGCTGTCAGGCGGAAATGTCGATGGCGATCAGTTTGCGGAGATCCTTGCCGCGGCCTAGCGGTCCGGACCTCTAGCTGAACAACGCGGTTTTCTGCACGCTGTTGAGTTGGTCGGCCTTCAGGTCCTCGGGCTTGGAAAAGTCGGCCGCGTCGACCTCACCGGCAACGGTGTTGTTTGCGGCTTCCGAAGCCTGACCGGACACGGGTGCTTCAGTATGCGTTTGCTGAGCTGCATTCTCGGACGCACCGTCGGGCACCTCGGCGGCGACGGGAAAGTCCTCCGCCTCCAGAATTCCTCCCGGAGGCGCCTCGCTGTCTTCCGGAGCCAGCACTGTGCCGCTCGGCTGATCGGCGTGGCTCTCGCGGAGCATCTGATCCACTTCGCCCTGATCCACGCCCTGATCGCCCAGCGCCGGGCCGTTGAGCAGATGCGCGTCGGGCCGCTCGTCCTCGCCCAGGGCGCGGTCCTGGACCGCAATGTCATCAAGACCCCAGATGTCGATCATGGAGGTCACGCGCTTCTCCAGGAAACGCAGGGTCTTGACCACCTTGCTTGTGCGCTGGCCCGTCAGATCCTGAAAGGAGCAGGCCGTGTAGATATCCGTCGCCCGTGCGTCGAGGCGATCGCAGGCCTCGTCATCGGTGCCTTTTTCGCGCAGCAGCCAGGCAAGTTCCTGAACGTCTTCGGCCGCCTCGAGGATGTCCGACGTCGCCTTTTCCGTCGACTCGACGATCGCATCGAGTTCTTCGGTGGCTGACGTGAACTTGGAGTCCTCCTGCTCGGCCGTGCCCATCGCCGCGATTTCCTTGCGGGTCCGGGAAATCGCTTCCGCCATTTCGATCAGGTCACGCCGGATGGCGGCATCCGGCTGCTCGGCATTCGGCTTGAGGACGGTTGCCTCGAGCTTGCTGATCGCGTCGAGAAGCATATTCGTGTCGGCGCTGCGGTTTCTTTTGGAGAATTCCGCCAGAAACCACCGGCCCCGGACTGATTCTAGCAATGCGGCCTCAATCGCTTCATAGTCCGCAGCGCGTAAAGGCGAAGGTGCGTTCGAATTCTTCATGAAGGCGGTCCGGCGCAATGATTTCGGTTCAAATGAACAGTTGAAGTGTATGTGATTCGGGTCCTCGTCACCGATTATTGGGGCAATATGTTAGGGAATCGTATAGCCGGAAAATGAATGACGCGCCCTCCAGACAGTCACGCGACGGCCGGCTTTCCAGCTTCACCGTCAGGGTGTCGCTGTTCTACGGGACCGTCTTTCTCCTGATCGGTTTTCATCTGCCCTACTTCCCGGTTTGGCTGGACTGGCGCGGCCTCTCGCCCGGAGAGATCGGCATCATTCTTTCCGCGCCCATGGTCGTCCGCGTGGCGTCCACGCCCGTCATTTCATTTGCCGCAGATCGTATGGGGGACAGGCGCCTGGCGATCATCCTTTTGTCCTGGGGCACATTGCTCGGCTATCTGTTGTTCACACTGGCATATGGGTTCTGGGCGGTTCTGGCGGTGGCGGTTCTGGCGGCAATCGCCTGGACCAGCATCATGCCCGTGACGGAAGCCGTGGCGATGGACGGAGTGCGCCGCGAGGGTCATGACTACGGGCGCATGCGGCTTTGGGGATCCCTGACCTTCATCGCGGCGAGTTTCGGCGGCGGTCTCGCGCTGCAGTGGTGGGGGGCGCCATCCGTGCTCTGGCTCATGATCGCCTCCACCGTGTGCATCCTTGCCAGCGCCTATGTCCTGCCGCGGCCGCAGGGCAGGGGCCGTGTTCGAAAGGCGACGGCGCCGCCGCCGCTGAGGGTTCAGACCGCGCTTGCCCTGGCGCGCGCGCCGCTCTTCCTGCTGTTCCTGTTTGCGGCGGGCCTGGTCCAGGGGTCCCATGGCATCTATTACGCATTCGGGACGATCAACTGGCAGGCGCAGAACATCTCGCCGACCGTCATCGGCGCGCTGTGGACGACGGGCGTCGTCGCCGAGATCCTTCTGTTCATGGTGTCCGGGCGCGTGGTTCGCAGGTTCAGCGCCGTCCATCTGATCTGTCTTGCCGCTCTGGCGGCGGCCATACGCTGGGCAATCACCGCGTTCTCGCCGCCCTTGTGGCTGTTGTTCGTGGTGCAGACGCTGCATGGTCTCACATTCGGGGCGGCGCATCTGGGCGCCGTCCATTTCATCACCGATGCGACCCCGCCCGAGGCGGCCAGTACGGCGCAGGGGGTGTATGCGTCGCTTGCGATCGGCATTGCCATGGGCGCGGCTCTGCTTGCCTCGGGCCCTCTCTATGCCGCGCTCGGCGCATCCGCCTATCTGGTCATGTCAGGCGTTGGCGTCGTCGCGCTTGTTGCCGCGCTGCTGCTCGCCCGCCTCTGGCACGGCGAGAAGCTCGTGTCAGTCGCGTAATCGCACGCCTTTCATTCAACACAGGTTTCCGGCAAAAACGGCGGATGGTAGAGTGCGGTGAAACCGACTTTGGCGCGACGGGCAAACTGAAATGCTGAAACGAGATCAAGGCGTTATGCTGCCGACGCAGGTGGCCGCCCCCGGCTACAGGGTTGAGCTGCGCGGAACCGCCTTCTGCCTCGTCGCGACCGGATCATGGACGGTTCGCGAGGCGACGGCTCTCGATTCGGGCCTGCAGCGTTTGAACGTCCCCATTCCGCCGACACCCGATTTCACCGGCGAGGTGGACATCTCCGGGATCGATCAGCTCGATACCGCCGGTGCATGGCTGCTCCAGCGTACCGTGCAGCTTTGGGAGCAGCACGGGCTGAAAACGCACTTCGTCGGTGCGACGGAGAGTTTCGAGATCCTGTTGGACGAGGTCCGTGCGCGCGGCGACGAGCAACGCATGGAGACAGGCTCGGGCGGCTTTCTCTCGAACATGGCCGGGGACTGGTCGAAAGCGATGACCTCGGTTGCGAACGATGCCGTTCTCATCACCAGTTTTCTCGGCCACCTCATGGTGACGTTTGCGCGCATGATCGCGCAGCCATGGCGGTTTCGTCCTCACTCGTTCATCCACCACATCGATCACGCGGGCTTCCGGGCGGTGCCGATCATCGCCCTCATCTGCCTGCTCATCGGTGCCGTGGTGATGCAGCAGGGCGTGGTCCAGCTTGAACGCTTCGGTGCGGAAACGTTTGCCGTGAACATGGTCGGTATTCTGTCTTTGCGTGAGGTCGGCGTCCTGCTGACCGCCATCATGGTTGCCGGCCGTTCAGGATCGGCCTTCACCGCCGAAATCGGGTCCATGAAAATGCGCGAGGAGATCGACGCCATGCGGACGCTGGGCATCGACCCGATGGAAACGCTGGTGGCGCCGCGCGTTCTCGCGCTCATTGTCGTTCTGCCCCTGCTGACGTTTATCGGCAACATGATGTGTCTGGTCGGCGGGGGCATCATGGCGAGAATGATGCTCGGGCTGGATGCCGCCACCTATATCGACGCCCTGCACGCCACTGTGGACATGCGCCACTTCATGGCCGGCATGGTCAAGGCGCCGTTCGCAGCCCTGATCATCGGGCTGGTAGGGTGCCTGGAGGGCCTCAAGGTCTCAGGGAGCGCGGAGTCGCTCGGGTTCCATGTAACGAGTGCTGTGGTCAAGGCGATCTTCCTGGTTATTGTTTTCGATGCCCTGTTCGCCATGTTCCTTTCGGCGATCGGAGTGTGACGATGGCATCGAACGTAGCCGTACGTGACCAAGACATACCGATCATCTCCGTGCGCGGATTGGCCAAACGGTTCGGCACGCAGCAGATCTGGGACAATCTCAATCTCGATGTCCGGCGCGGCGAGATCATCGGCATCGTCGGCGGTTCGGGGCAGGGCAAGTCGGTTCTGCTGCGGGTCATCACCGGGCTTGTCACGCCGGATGCCGGCTCGATCAGCGTGTTCGGCCGGGATACGAGCGAATTGAGCCGCGCGGAAAAGGTCGACATGGAATCGCGGTGGGGCGTGCTGTTTCAGGACGGTGCGCTGTTTTCTTCACTCACGGTGCTGCAAAACATCCAGGTCCCCATGCGTGAGCATCTCGAGCTGCCGCAGTCGATCATGGATGACCTGGCGTACCTGAAACTGGCCATGGTGGGATTGCCGTCCGACGCGGCGCACAAATTCCCGTCGGAGCTGTCCGGCGGGATGCGAAAGCGTGCCGGGCTGGCGCGGGCGTTGTCGCTGGACCCGGAGATCGTGTTTCTCGATGAGCCGACGGCGGGTCTCGATCCCATCGGCGCATCGGCATTCGACCAGTTGATCAGAAAATTGCAGCAGACGTTGGGTCTCACGGTCTATATGGTAACCCACGACCTCGACAGCATCTTTACCGTATGCGATCGGGTGGCGGTGCTGGCAGACAAGAAAATCGTGAGAACGGGGACGCCGGAGGAGTTGCGCGCACAGCCGATGCATCCCTGGATTGAGGAATATTTCTGCGGCGCGCGTGCGCGTGCCGCGCTGACCTAGAGACGGACGGCCTGATGGAAACCAAAGCCAACTATCTGGTGATCGGCGCCTTCGTGCTGGCGGTCCTCGCCGCCGGATTCGGTTTCGTTTACTGGATGCAGAGCTTCGGCTCGGGCGGCGAAAAGCGATACCAGATCGTCTTTGAGGGAGGCGTCAGCGGCATCTCCACGGCCAGCAATGTCCTCTTCAACGGTATCCGCGTCGGCAAGGTGCAGGGCATGTCCCTCGACCCCGTCGATTCGCGCCTTGTGCGGGTGCTGATCGGCATCGATGGCGCAACGCCGGTGCGGACGAACTCGCGGGCGCGGATCGAATCACAGGGCCTGACAGGCGGATCGGCCATCCAGTTGACCGCGGGCACCCCCGATGCCCCGCTGCTGACGGCAAGCGCGGATGACAGTATTCCCGTCATCCGGGCCGATCGGGCGAGCACGCAGTCCCTGTTTGATGCCGCGCCGGAGGTCATGAGCAACGCCAATGCGCTGCTGATACGCCTCAATGACGTGGTCGCCGACAATCAGGATTCCATCCGCAACACGATCACCAATGTCGAATCATTTACCAGTATGCTCGATGAGCGAAAGGACGATATCGACACGGTAATCCGCGATGCGCGCGAGTTGACGGCGCAGATTCGCCGTGTTGCGGACAAGATCGAACGGTCGGTGGACAACATCTCGAAACACCTGACCGACGACGGCCAGTCGTTTCTCGCACAGGCGCAGGAAGCGGCGCAGTCTTTCAGGGCTTTGGCCCAAAAACTGGACAAAGCCTATGGTGACAGCGCCGATGGGCTGACCCGATTCGCCAAGGATGGCCTGAAGGAATTTGAACTTTTCATGCGGGACGGACGGCGCGCAGCGCGTTCTTTGGACCGTGTTCTGGAACAGATCGAGCGAAATCCGCAAAGTTTTTTGTTTGGAGGATCGAGCGTCCCGGAATACAATCCGTCACAGTAGGGGGTTCTGCCGGTTTTTCCAGATTCCGGTTCAGATACAATTGCGATGGGGGACAAGTGGTCTATGCGGCCGCGTAATCTCATAACTGCAACGGCGCTGTCGCTGTCGGGTGCTCTGCTCGCCGGCTGCCTCGGCAATGGCACATCGCCGCCGGCCACCTATGATCTGGCAGCGCCGCGCGTCATGACGCTTACTGCGCCGCGGCCCGCGAAGTTCCAGCTCGTTGTCGATGAACCCTCGGCGATCCGATCTCTCGAGACCGACCGAATCATGGTGAAGAGCGGACCGCGTGTCGCCTATTACAAGGGGGCCGCCTGGTCGGACCGGCTGCCGCGGCTGATGCAGGCGCGGATGGTCGAGGCCTTCCAGAATGCCGGCCTTGTGAGCGCCGTCGGGTCGCGCGCCGATCGTCTCGACGCGGACTTCGAGCTTTCCACCCAGGTTCAGGCGTTTCAGGTCGAGGTCAATCAGGGGCAGGCCGAAGCCCACGCCAGCCTGTTTGTGAAGGTCATCGACGGCGACAACGGCCGGATGGTGGCATCACGGCGCTTCGACGCACGGGTCGGCACCAGTCCGAAAGACGTCGATCAGATGGTTGTCTCGCTCAATCAGGCGTTCGAGAACGTCGTCCATAAGGTCGTCCCCTGGGTCGCCAAGAACAGACGCTAGCGGCGCGGGCCCGTTAAGGCCCACACTCCGGAAACATTCAATCCCAAACAGGATCGCCGAATTGAACGGCCACGCGTCGTTGCGCGCCGAACCCTGCGAATCCGTCTAATGGGTGTGGGCGTGAGACTTACTGCAAGCGGCCGCTTGCGTGCGCCAGCATGAGATAGACCCGGCCTGTCTCCGACACGAGATAATTGTCGATGGTCTGGCCGTTCTGGCCCTTGCGCTCGGCGTCCGACAGCAGGCGCTCGAAGTCGCCGATATAGCGGTCAACGGTGGCGCGGAATGTTGCATCGCGCTGATAGCGCGTCGTGATCTCGTCGAACGTCGCCTGTCCCTGGCTGGTGTAGAGCTGACGGTTGAAGATATCGCGCTCGCCGCGGCGGAACCGCTGCCAGACGGCACTGGCCGTGTTCTGGTCGATGGCGCTCGCAATGTCGTTCAGGCGCAACTCGATTCCGGACGCAGCAGTCGCGTCATACGATGCCGAGCCTGACGACGGAGGCGAGGGAGGAGTTGTGATGTCGGGGCCGGAGGCACGGGCCAGCAGGTCGCCAACCGACCAACGGTCATCCTGCTTCGCGGACGGCGGTGTGCGCATGGTGACGCCCAACCCTGAGGATGCGCCGCGTGGCGGCTCCGGCGGGGTCTGTTGCGCAGGCGGCTGCGGTTGCGTGGTCGCGGCGCTGCCGAGCTGGCTGGCGAGGTCCGCGGTGACGGATGAAATGTCGTCCGTCGATTTCGACGACGCGGAAGACGCCGCGCTGCCGTATCCGGCCGCAGGCGGCAGGGCCGGCTGCGCGCTCTGAGGTGCAGGCGATGCCGGCGGCGTCGGCGGGGCAGCGCTGCCCGCACCCGTTGAAAGTGCCGACAATGTGCCGAGAGCCTTGAGCTGATCGGAAACCGCCTTGCGCACCGCCTCCTGACTCTGAAGTGTGGCTTCGGGCAAGCCTTGCATGCGCCGTGTGAGTTCCTGGCGCGTTTCCTCGATTTCGCCGGCGGTCGAGCTGGCGGTTTGCCGGATCTCGCGCGTGGTTTCGCCGAAGCGCGAGGTCAGCGTCCCGAGCTGATCGGCCACCTCGCTGGTGATGGACTGGAAACCGCCGGTCAGCTCGGCCACCGCCTGCTCGGTATGCTGGCGGGCGGAGCTGCGCAGCCGCTCGATTTCCTTGATGGTGGAGTCGGCCTGTGCGGTGGTCTCCTGCGCAAGCGACGCGGTGATCTGCATGGCGCGCTCCTCGACCTGCACCAGAGATCCCTCGATGATGCCGGAATAGGACCGCATCATCTGGTCCAGCGCCTGCGCCTTCGTGCTCACGGTATCCAGAAGGCTCGCGATCTCCGCGTGGCGACGTTCGAGGATGGAGTCGATCTGCGCGTTGGATGAATCAAGCGCTTGCGACGCCGACATGATGGCCTGACCCTGCGTCTCGAAACGATCGGTCAGGCTGTGAACCTGCTTGAGCAGTTTGCCGGATACGCCACGCAGGCCTTCCATCTGCGCCGTCATGTTGGTGTTGGCCTGATCCGACTGCTGCGACATGTACTCGGTCGTCTTGCGGATCGCGTCCGTTCCCTCCGCGAACACCTGACTGATCGTCATGCTGTTCTTGGTCATCGTGCTCTCGATGGCCTTGGCCTGGCCCTGAATGGTGCCTTCGATGGTCTTGGCCTGCTCATTCATGGACGAGGCGAGGGACGCGGCTTGCTCGGAGACGCTGCTCTCGATGGCGCGCGCCTGCTGCGTAACACTGTTTTCGATTGAACGGGCCTGGCTTTGAACGGTGTCCTCGATGGCCTTGGCCTGGTTCTGCACCGCGGACTGAAGCTTGCCGACGGTGCCTTCGATGGCCTTCGTCTGGTTTGTGACCATCGCGTCGATCGACGCGGCCTGGTTCTGCACCGCGGACTGAAGCTTGCCGACGGTACCCGCAATAGCCTTCGCCTGGCTGGTGACCGCCGTGTCGATCGAAGCGGCCTGTTCCTGAACCGCGGAATGAAGCTTGCCGACGGTGCCTTCGATGGCCTTCGCCTGATTGTTCACGGTCAAGTCGATCGATGCGGCCTGGTGCTGGACCGCGGTCTGAAGCTTGCCGACGGTTCCTTCGATGGTCTTCGCCTGATTGTTGACCATCGACTCGAGCGATTTGGTCTGTTGCTGCACCGTGCTGTCGAGCGCCTTGATGCGATCGGCAAGCGTCGCCTTGAGCTCTTCGGTGCGGTTCTTGAGCGTTCCGTCCAGGTGCGTTGTCCGCTCCGCGAGGGCGGCCTCGAGCGCGGTGAAGTTCTTGCTGGCGCCGGAAATGATGTTGCTGAGGCGCTTTTGTTCTCCGTCGAGCCGGTCGAGGAGCCCGGGGATATCCTGCACCAGTTGATTGCCGATGGCGGACAGCGAATTGACGAGCTGGTTCGACTTCACGTCGACGACATCGGTGACCTTCTTGGTCGCCGCGTGGAGAGCGGCGGAAACGTTGTTGCCCGCGTTGTCGAGCATCTTGGTGACGCTTTCACCCTGATTGCTCAACTGCTGGGTGATGGCGTTTCCGCGTTCCGCCATCTTGTTGTCGACGGCCGTGCCGGCGGCGCTGATGGCTTCGGTGATCTTGCTGCCCCGGGCGCTCAGCGAGTTGGCCAGCGTCGACGTGGCGCTGGCGAGCGACTTGGTCGCCTGATCTCCAGCGTCCGCGACATCCTTGGAGACCTGGCTTCCGACGCCGCGCAGGGTTTCCATCACGCGTTCGCTGTTGTTCGAGAGCGCGTCCCGCTCGCTTGCGAGTTCATCGATCAGCCCGCGGATGCGCAGTTCGTTCTCGCTGTAAGAGCGTTCCAGAGCGGCAACCTCGTTATGGACGAGGGCCTCCAGTTCACCGGCGCGGCCGAGCGCGCGGGAAATCGCATCGTTCATCGCCGCAACCTGCCGGCGGATCGTCTGCCCGAGCGACGCAACCGATTGCGCCGCCATCTTGTCCGGTTCGGCAAGGCGTACGGCCACTTCGGTCATGGCCGATGCCATCAGGCGCAGCTCCTGGGCGCGCCAGATCAGCAGGGCAAGGAACCAGAAAAGCGCGACCGGCACGAACATGGTGGCGCCCAATGTCAGCGCCGCCGGGTCCCGCACCATGTCGCCGCCGCTGGAGAGTCCCGAAAGACGCTCGTTGAAAAGGAAAAGAGCCGCGCCGAGACACAGGAACACCCAGGCGATCGATGCGCCGAACGCTACGTAGAACGGTGTACGCGAGGGACGTTGCTGAAGCGCGTAGATCAGGCCGCCGATCGAGGGGAGGTCGTCATTTGCCGCGATCCGCTCGCGGGCGGGAGCTGCCGCGCGCCGCGGCGGCTCGAATTCGGGGCCGGCCGTCTTGGGATCGTCGCTCTGCGGTTTATCCTTAGGCGTCGTGGACGCCAGTGTATCGGCGAGCTTTTCGGAAAGTTTGTCGGCCCGGCTCGAAGCCTTTTCAGTAGTCTTGCTCGCGGTCTTGCCGGATGTCTTTGCCGGCTCTTTCTTCGCGTCGGCCTCTTTCGCGACAGGTTTCTTGTCGTCGCGTTTAGCCGCCGTGCTCTTGGCCTCAACCGCTGGCTTTTTTTGTTCCTGCGCCATACCCAAATATCCCCGGGTCACCCGTCGCAATCACCATAGCACCTGCGTGTCCATCCCCCTGAAGGGATCACGCGCCCCCGTACCGGCGAACCCACTCTTTCTGCATCGCGCGCAGATTTTACTCATACGCATTATTCAAACGCGCACCGACCCTGTACCCACTCAAAGGAACCAGCCCGCCCGCATTTGATATTTGTTCACCATACCTAGTACGGATTTGAGGCCAAAGAAAGGTAGTTTTTGCAACATCCTTGTGAGATTCAAGGTGAGTTTGTTTGATTTAAAGCATTGAATTATAATACTTTAATTCTCTTGTTTACCATGACAGGCTACAGTTGCCCCGAACGCGTTCGAAGGCAGATCGGTAGCGTATTTTCAAGACTTAACCGCATCTTATGAGGGCTTCGCTAGGGTGTAGGAGTCGGGCCGGGCGGTGTGTGCGAAGGGCCGCGGGCTCGTCCGCGCGGAATAGGCGCGGGCAGACGGCGCGTATGATCTGCGGAAGGGGATGTGGAGTCATGGGTTTTCACGACAAGCCCGCCGAGGATGCGACGCCTGCCGGAGCCGGCGCCGATCGGGGCATTGCCATCGACCTTGAACACCTGGAGCGGTACACGCTCGGCAATCAATCGCTGCAGGAAGAGGTTCTGGCGTTGTTCCGAAGCCAGTCGGAGGTCTACCTGAAGCGGTTACAGGATGCGTCTGACGAAAAAGCGTGGAGCGACGCCGCTCACACCATCAAGGGGTCGGCGCGCAGCGTCGGGGCGATGGATGTGGCGCGACGGGCCGAGGCGGCGGAACGCCTCGCCGGCGAACCGCACAGCGAAGATCACCGGGGCGCACAGCGCGAGCTGGCAGCGCTGATCGGCCAGACCAACCTCTGTATCGACGACATCCTGGGCAGTCGGGCTCACGATGCATAACGCGCCGCCGTCGCCACGCGCCGGCGAATGTCCCGCGCCCGTCGGGTGCCTCGTGTTGTGTACAGGACCTTTGCTCTGGCAAAACCTGAGCGATTGCCCTATACGGTGCTGGTTTCGCTGGCAATGCGGAGACGGTCGACAAGGCGCCCCGAGGCGTTCTGTGCGCGTTTCCCACATCACCCGCACAGCAGCAATGACGACCGGGCGCTCTGAAGGCTATGCCAAAGATCACCTATATCGAGCATGACGGCACCAAACATGAGGTCGAAGCCGAAGCCGGCATGACCGTCATGGAAGCCGCAATCAAGAACGCAGTGCCGGGTATCGAGGCTGAATGCGGCGGGGCGTGCTCGTGCGCCACGTGCCACGTTTATGTCGATGACGCCTGGCGCGAAACAACGGGCCAGCCCGACGAAATGGAAGAGGACATGCTCGATTTCGCGTTTGATGTGCGCGAGTCGAGCAGATTGAGCTGCCAGATCAAGGTCACGGACGAACTCGACGGGCTCGTGGTGCAGGTGCCTGAGAAGCAATTCTGAGAAGAACAGGCTCGGGAAGCATGTCTGGTGACGTAATCAAAACCGACGCGGTGATAATTGGTGCGGGTCCGGTCGGGCTGTTCGCGGTGTTCGAACTCGGCCTGCTCGACATCAAGGCGCATCTGATCGATATCCTGGACAAGCCCGGCGGCCAATGCGCCGAGCTTTATCCCGAGAAACCCATCTACGATATTCCGGCTCTTCCGGTCGTATCGGGGCAGGAACTCACCGACCGGTTGATGGAACAGATCAAGCCGTTCGGCCCGACCTTCCATTTGCAGCAGCGCGTGGACGAGCTCGAGCCCAGGCCAGGCGGCGGCTTTCGCCTCAAGACCGATATCGGAACCGAATTCGAGGCAACCGTCGTCGTCATTGCCGCCGGCGGCGGATCCTTTACGCCGAAACGACCGCCGCTCAAGGATATCGAACGGTTTGAAGAGACGTCGGTGTTCTATTCGGTTCGCCAGATCGATGATTTCCAGGGCAAGACCATCGTGATTGCCGGGGGTGGCGACTCCGCGCTCGACTGGACGCATGCGCTTCATCCTGTCGCCGAGCGGATCATCCTCGTGCACCGGCGCGAGGAGTTTCGCGCCGCTCCGGACTCGGTGAACAAGATGCGGGCGCTGGTCGACGCAGGCGAGATGGACTTCGTGATCGGCCAAGTGATGGAGCTGCACGGCGACGATGCAGACCTCGACGCGGTCAGCATTCGCCGCAAGGACGGTGAGATGGTGCGCACGCAGTGCGATGTGATGCTTCCGTTCTTCGGGCTGACGATGAAGCTGGGACCGGTCGCAAACTGGGGTCTCAATCTCCATGAGAACCTCGTTCCGGTCGATACGGAGAAGTTCGAGACCAGCACCGAAGGCATCTTCGCCATCGGCGACATCAACACGTATCCCGGCAAGCTCAAGCTCATTCTGTCCGGGTTTCACGAGGCGGCGCTGATGGCGAAGCAGGCGCACCGTTATGTCTATCCCGATGCCAAATACGTGTTTCAGTACACGACTTCCTCGTCGAGCCTGCAGAAGAAGCTCGGCGTGAAATAGCGCTTTTCACCGTATTTTGACCGGGACATGTGCCCGCTTCGCCTTTCAATTGCCGGGCTGGGACGCTAGCCAAGAAGCATGAAACATTGGGCAAAGGACGTCCTTTTCACACGCCGTGGACTGATCGCCGGCGCGGCCGGGCTGATCGTCGCCCGGGCGGCGCGCGCGGACCTCGCGCCGACACCACCGCAAATGGCGGGGCCGTTCTATCCGAGAGTGAAGCCCGCGGACGCGGACGCCGATCTGACCCGGATCGGAGATACGAAGGACATTGCCTCCGGTGAGATCATCGAGGTCTCGGGCCGGGTCCTGTCGGTGAAAGGCACGGCGCTCGAAAACGCGGTCGTCGAGATCTGGCAGGCGGACATGAACGGGCGCTATTTCCACCCCGCGGACCGCGGTGGCGCGACGGCGCGCGATCGCCACTTTCAGGGATACGGCGCGGTTCGCACCCGTGCCGGCGGCGCCTACCGCTTTCGCACCATACGTCCCGGCCCGTACGATACCGGTGGCGGTCTGCGCACGCCGCACATCCATTTCCGGGTTTTGCATGACAAGATCGGGCAACTCGTCACGCAGATGTACTTTCCGGGAGACCCGCTGAACGAACGGGATTTCCTCTATCGCAGCCTCAAGAGCCGTCTGGTTCATGATGCGGCGACCGCACGGGTTCGCCCCGGCGGAGATGTGGCGAGCTACACCTTTGACCTGGTGCTTGCGTAACGGCTCGTTACCGTCGACGGCCAGTACTGCCTGATCCCCGCCATCAACCATTTGCAACCGCGCGTATTCTCGGTCTTTATTGTCGCGCATACTGAACGGTTATCCGCCGGGGGAGGGCAGAATGTTCAAGAAAATTCTCGTACCTATCGACCTGTCGCAGTCGGATTCGGGTGAGGCCAGCCTGGTGAAGGCCGTGGAAATGGCCGACTGCACGGGCGCCACATTGGTCCTGCTCAATGTCGTCGCCGACATTCCCAACCTCGTCGCCGACCGCTTGCCAACGGACTACATGGATGACATGCAGAAAAGCGCGGCGAAGATGCTGGACGAACTCTCCAGCAAGCACAAGCTCACCGACGGCTCGTACGAAATCAGGACTGCCCACGGACAGACCTATCACGAGATTATCGACGCGGCCGAAAGCTCCGGGGCCGATCTCATCGTCATCGCCTCGCACCGGCCGGACATCTCCGACTACCTGCTCGGGTCGACGGCGGCCAAGGTGGTGCGCCACGCGAAATGCTCGGTCCTGGTCGTGCGTGATTGAGATAAGGCCGCAGCCGGTTTCGGGTGCGCCTAAGTATGCTGATCCGGGTGCTTCGCCGCGGCATCATCGTGGTGTTCTTCCGCGCCCCGGCCGTCATCCTCCGGCGGTGACTGATAGATCGTGCGGTAGACGGCGATCGCGTAAGGACTGAATGCCCTGATTCTGAGTCGCTGCCGCATGGATGGAGGAATCCGCACGAAGACGCCCGTATCCGTGAACAGGTCATCCGCGTCGATATCGACGCAGACGACGTAGAGCGCGCGCGGGTCCTGTTTGTAGGAACGGACGACCTGCGCGATCACGCGCTCGAGCATTGAGCGGTCGAAGGGGTTGTTGAGATAGAAGACGATGTCGCCTTCCGGAATGGGAAGACGCAAGGCGCTCGTGTGCTCGCATTCCACGTCGCGGCATTTCATGAGCGAACGCGGGTACTGCGCGATATTCAGTCGGCAATCGTTGGCGAGTTCTTCGGCAATCTCCGCTCCCGTTACTTTCTCGAACGGAAAATGGGACGCCATCAGCAGGACCCGGCCGCGCCCCGCGCCATAGTCAATAAACGTGTGCCGCTCGACGGGACCGGGCAGCAGGTCCATCGCCCACTCGAACACGAGGCGCGGCGTCGGACGGTAGTCGTGCCCCGAGCGGCGCAGTTGATGTGGAACGCGGACGATCGAGAGCGGAATATGTTCCGCCGTCGGCACGAAGCAGAGCTGTTCGACGGTTCGGTCGGGACCGTATCTGTGTGCAAGGAGCAGAAATCGACGATAGTCCCGCGCAAGAGCCGTTCTGTTCAGGCGGCTGGCGGCGGTTGCGGCGGCCCGGGAGAGAAACGGTTTGACGCGCGTGCGATAGAAGGTGCCAAGCGCAAGGCCGCCGCGCTCGCTTCCCTTTCGCAAGCCCGCGGCGGTCTTTGACAGGGCCGGGCCGGCCGTGGCCTTGGCACGTGCTCCGCCGCGTTGGGTGACCTGGCGTGTCTTGGTGACGGTGCGACGAAGCTGCCGCTCCAGCCGCTTGAGCCGCGCGGCAAGCTCCTTGTCCGACTGCTCCTTGTCCGACTGCTCCTTATCCGGCTGCGCCTTATCCGGCTGCGCCTTGTCCGACTGCTCCTTGTCCGACTGCTCCTTGTCCGACTGCTCCTTGTCCGACCGCTCCTTGTCGAGCTGCTCGGTGTCCGTTGTGTCGTGTGGGGGCGTGGTGTCCGCGACTTCGGAAGGCGGCCCGTCTTGCGGGGCCGGAGGCTCCTGCTTGGCCTGCGCCGCCGCGGCGCGTGGTTCCGGCGCCGGTGCGTCCGGCACGTGCGGCGGCTTCGGCTCGGATGCTGTCTGCACCCTGACCTCTTTATTGTCGGTGTCCGCCATTGCTGGTCCCGGCAAAGAGTCGATCTCTCACACGCAAACCTAGCTCTTAGCCTATTCCCACAGGCACGTCACGCCGGGTAGGGCCGACGCACGTCTCGTCTGCTTGATGAGAATTACGAAAAGCCGAAATGATCGAAAATGTGATATCTTACTGATTCGCAGGGCGAATCATTGATTGATGCGAGGGCGCCCTGAAGGCCGGTCTGTATTGCGTCGACCAGAAGATGCGGTGGGGATTGATGGCGCACACCAAGGCGTTGCGTACGGCCGTACGCAACAAGCTGATTATGTTGTTGCCGCGGCTGCGGCGATTTGCATTGGTTCTGGCGGGGGATGGCGAGAGCGCCGACATGCTCTTGCGAAACACCTGCAACAAAATGCTCGATGAGGACGAGACGTACCAGCAGGGTACGGCGTTCGACATCTGGGCCTTCCGACGATTGCACGATGAGTGGCTCAGGGATCTGAGGTCGCACAATTCGCCGATCGCACAAGTGCGGGCGGATCCGTCCATTTTCGAACGTGACCGACGTCTATGTCCGGACGTCCGCATTACCGAGGTTGCCGAGATTCTCGTCAAGCTGCCGCCGCAGCAGCGCTCCGCCGCGATGCTGATCTGGGGCGAGAGCCTTTCATATGATGATGCCGCAACCATTCTCGACACCGACGCACAAACCGTTCTGGCCCGGGTCAGCCGGGCCTTGGCCTCCTTCGTTGAACGTGCCGACTGGCTCGACGGTATCGGCGGTCACGAGGCGGACGTTCAGCAGTTGCAACGGATCGACAGGCGGACGGGTTGATGACGGAACTCAAGGACGAACTCCTGGTGGCCTACGCCGAAGGGCAGTTGGCCAAGGATCAGTCGAAGGCGATCAAGCGGGTTCTCGAGGAAGATCAGGTCGCGGCCCAACGGGTGGAAGCCCTGAAAGCGGCGCGCGCACATCTGGAGACTGCCTTTGATGCGATGATGGCGGGTGAACCCACGCCGCCGGAAGAACAGACGCGCACGCTGGCCGAGCCGGCCACGTTCAAAATCCGCGACCCGCTTCGCACTTTCCTGCGCCGGGCCGCCGCGCTCACACCGCTCGGACTGGTCGGGCCGCTTCTCGTCCGGTCCCTGACGTTTGTGTGGGTCGGCCTTGGCGGCGTGGTTGCGGGAGCCGCCGGCGGATATCTGCTCTACGACCAGTTGCAGGCGGAACCGTTCGAGACCGTAATCGTGATTCCACCCGAGGCGCCGGAGGCTTCAGCGCCGGCCGCGACACCGCAGGCGCCGGCACTGCCGAGCTGGGCGGACGATGTCGCGCGCGCGCACACGCTGCTCAGCCGCGATACGTTTTCCACCAGCCTGCTTGGAGAAGGAAACGCCGATCTGGTGGGCTTCAAGATCTCGAAAGTGTTCGGGAAGGAATTCAGTATTCCCGACTTGAGCGCCGACAACCTGGTGTTCCAGCGCGCGCAGATGCTGCAGCGCGATGGCGTGCCATTCGCGCAGGTCGCGTATCTGCCCCGCGCCGGGTCACCGCTTGCGCTTTACGTGAAAGCATCCACGGACGTTGCTCAGCCGATCCATGTTCGCGAGCAGGGCAAGCTTTCGCTTGGGACGTGGACGCATCGCGGATTGGCGATGTTGCTTGCCGGCGAGCTTCCGGAGGACAAGCTGCGGGCCGTTGCCGATGCGATCAACGAGCAATTGTCGGGCGGGAAAACGCCTGTCGGGGATACCGGAGTTCCGGCCGCACCGGTTTCAAAAGGCAGGTCAATCGATCTGCGCAAGCACGTGAGTCCCTCGGACGCCGAGTAAAGTCTGGTCGCCATTTCAACGAGGTTCCGGCTTTTCTTCGTCTCATTGAGGCTGCAAACTGGCCACGGAATACGGGGGGACTGCCGTGGCCAACTCGACGCTGACCTATCTCGCACTGTTTTCCCTTGCCTATGTGGCGGCCATCCTGTTCGCTCACCGTGGCAAGGCGCGCCACGCGAGCGGCCTGACGGAGTTTTTTGTTTCGGGGCGCGACCTCGGGCTCGGAACGGCCATTGCCACCCTGGGCGCCACCGAAATCGGCCTTATCACCATCGCCTATAATGCCCAGAAGGGGTTCAACGAGGGATTCGCGGCGTTTCATATCGGCCTTGCCGCGCTTGTGGGCTGTGTGTTCGTCGGCGCGCTTGGCTTCGTCGTCAAACCTATTCGCCGAACCGGGGTTCTGACGCTTCCGGAATATTACGAGCAGCGCTACGGGCGGGACATCCGCGTGTTCGGAGCGATCGTCATGGCCATGGGCGGCATTCTGAACATGGGGCTTTTCCTCAAGGTCGCCTCCCTGTTTCTCGCCGCCATGCTGTCGGCGAACGGTGCGGAAGTGAATGTGAACGTCCTCATGATCACCCTGATCGCGGTTGCGGTGATTTATACCTGCTATGGGGGCATGCGCTCGGTGATCATCACCGACGTGTTCCAGTTCGTCCTTCTGGCAGCGGGACTGGTCTTTGCCGTCATCTTTCTCACTCGCCTCATTCCGCTGGATCAGGCGGTTTCGCTCGTCAAGGAACACAAGGGCGTCGGTGGCTTCGACCCGTTTGCGAATGAAAGCTTCGGGCTGAGCTACGTGCTCTGGATGATTCTCGTCGCCGGCGTCGTGTCCGCGGCGATCTGGCCGACGGCGCTTTCGCGCGCCCTGTGCATCGAGAAAGAGGAGACGGTTCAGCGCGCCTATCTCATCTCCAGCGTGATCTTCCTGTCCCGCATGATCATTCCCGCCTTCCTCGGGGTTCTCGCCTTCTGCTATTTCAATATTCCGGCGATCGGCGGTTCGGAACTGTTGTCGGGCCACGGCAGCGACGCCGACCTCGTCGCGACCCCGCTCATGCTCGGCCACGCCATGCCGTCATGGCTGCTCGCCTTCCTGGCGGTCGCGATGTTCGCCTCTTTCATGTCGACCCAGGACAGCTATCTGTTCTGTTGGGCTTCAATCCTTTCCCGTGATGTGCTCGGGCCCGTATTCGGTACGGTCGACAATGAGCGCGCGCAGAAGTGGGGGACCCGGATCCTCATCGTGGTGATCGCCCTGTACGAGCTCTATTGGGGCCTTATCTATGAGGGCCGCGAGGACATCTGGGACTATCTCGCCGTTTCCGGTTCCATCTATTTCTGCTCCGGCATCGTCCTCCTCGCCGGCGGACTGTACTGGAAGGGCGCGACGCGGCGCGGCGCGCTCTGGGCGCTCGTTCTCGGGTTCACGGCCGTCGTGGCGCTTTCGCCCATCAAGACGGCGCTCGGACTTGAGGGCGTTTCAAGTCCGATGATCGGATTTGCCGCCATTGGCCTTTCCCTCGTGGGATTCGTCGTCGGGTCGCTCAGCGAGGGCCGTGTCGCTCGCCGGGAAAAGGGTGCGGCATGAGCATCGAGAGCTGGGTATCACTGTGGACTGTATTGCTCTGGCTCAGCGCCGGCGCGTTCGGCGCGCTCGCGCTGTTGATCACGATCCGTTACGCCAAACAGCTATTTGGGAAGTGACACGCACGTCACCGTGCAGGCTCGTTCGGAGATTGAGAAATCTCGCGGCGCGTTGCAGCCCTACCTGCTATCCGTGGGTGTAAGAGCCTCATCCAGACTGTAGTCGCCTTCGCGAACTGACGGGGCCGGCAGCTTAACTTCCTCCTGCGGTTTTTCTTCTACTTTCTTTTTCGGCGAGTAATCACCGGCCAGATGGCGATTGATCTCGGGCCGGATCTCCTCGATCTTGGCCTTGCTGCAATAACCCGGCGTTTCCTTGACCTTGTCATAAAACGCGAGGAACGCCTTGTCGTAGGTGGAGTTGAGCGTCTGGATGGTCTCCGAGGACGCGCCTTGACCGCGTTCCCAGTTGAGATAGTCGCTTTTGAGTTTCTGCGGGTTCAGGCCGAACGCGCAATAACGCGCATTCGCAGCCGTCCAGGCGACCTGCACGGCACGCTCCGACGGCGTAGACGGCTTGGGAAGGGCCGCGGCCTCGCTTGCAGGCGTCGAATCCCCGCCGAGCCGGGCACCGCAACCCGCCAACGCAATACATGTCAAGATAGTCAGTGTTGACGGCCTCAATGCCATCACTCGCTCCGCGACCTCGCGCCTCTTTGCTCCTGTCGGTACAATACCAACTCGTGGTCAAATTGTGTCCACAGCTCTGACGTGCCTGTCGACCGCGACAACACGGATTTGCCAGAAAGTCTTGACCAAAATGAGAGACGGGTTCCGTGATATTTGAAAGAGTGCGATGACGCAAGACGATCTGCCGGAAGAAGTGCGTGACGTGCTGCGTTTCTGGTACGGCGCTCTCGCTCCTGACCAATGGTGGACGCGGGATGAGACGGTGGACCGGGAAATCACGGTGCGTTTTGCTTCGCTGTATCTGCGACTGGCGGACGAGGTGCCGGATAGCTGGCTGTCGACGCCGCAGGGCCGGCTCGCCGCCGTGATCGTGCTCGACCAGTTCCCCCGCAATATTTTCCGCGACGATCCGCGGGCCTACGGCACGGACGTAAAGGCGCTGAAAATTGCCCAGGGCACGATCGCCTCGGGAGAAGACAAGAAACTGACGGACGAACAACGTACGTTCCTCTACATGCCGTTTCAGCATTCGGAGGAGCCGGAGATACAGGCACAATCGGTCGAGCTGTTCCGGTCCCTTGGCGACGTTGAGCAGATCGATTTTGCGGAAAAGCACAAGATGGTGATCGAGCGGTTTGGCCGGTTCCCGCACCGTAATGCGGTGCTCGGCAGGAAGACGACGGCGACGGAAAGACTCTTTCTCAACGAGCCGGGCCTGTTCTGGTAGGAACAGTGATAACGTGCGCGTGGTTTGGCGTTCCGTATCCCGGAGTTTCGGTAGCCTATTGACGGCGCGAGGGGCCGTACGGTGTTATTGGCGGCGTCGCGCAAGAGGGCGGGTCGCGCGGCAGTTGTGACAGGGGTCGTGAGTGGCAAAAACCAAAAATGCCGAAAAGGCGCGGCGGCGTACCTTGCCGTTTGTAATCAAGGCCCTGGGGCTGTGCGTTCTCGCGTTCATCGTTCTGTTGGTCGTCCTGCCGGCGCCACCGGAGATTGAATCCGGAGGCGTGACGCAGGTTGCCAGACATGTGCCCAAACTGCGCGATACGGTCGACCCGATTACAAACAACGCGCCGCCGGTCATCAGCAATTTTCCCAGGGTTGCGGGCCCGACCGTCGTACCGGTCGTGCCGCCCGCGCCAACGCAGCCTGCCGTCCCGATCGCGCCTCCGGTCTCTGTTGCCGTCCCGGGTCCCGAACCTCGGACCAGGGGCATAACGCCCGTACTGCCCGGCGCACCGGCCCAGTTGCCCGAACCTGATGCCGTTGCGCCCGCCGCACCGGTCCCGTCGCCTGAACCTGAAGTCGTGACGCCCGCCGCGCCCGCGCCACCGAACCCGGTTCGCAAGCCGCAGGAGGCAACCGAACCCGATTCGACCCAGCCGGCCGCGCAGGACGAGCCGAAACGGCAACTCCCATGGCGGATACCGGGCGAGACCGCCGCGCTTCCACCGGAATCCGCGCCCGCGCCCCAGTCATCGAGCGGAGGCGCGCTTCCGTCTGCTTCCGCAATCAACAGTTGGGTGAAGTCGCAAGCCTGGGAGTTTCTCGGTGGAGTCGATACCCAGGGCAACATCCTCTACCGCTTCGAAGTGTGGCTTGAGGCGCCAAGTGGTGCGCTCAAGAACGTCAAATCCGTCGCCTATGAGTATGATGCGCCGTCCGCCACCCCGAAAGTGCGGGAATCGGACCGCGCGGAGGGTGGTTTTCGTGCGCGCTTCGGCAGTCTTGCCTGCGCCAAGGAAATCACCATCACGCTGACCATGGCCGACGGGCAGAAACAGCGCACCAAGGTCGATGGCTGCCAGGTGCTGAACTAGAGCCTCTGAATTAGTACGTTCCGCCAGAACGTCGCCGGGTTGACTGAAAGAGTTCTGGCTGGTGCCTGACGTCAGGATTGGGACTTGCCGGCGACCTGACGGGCCACATCGGCCAGCAGCGTGCGCAGACGCGGCGGGTTGGCCTTGATGAAGGGCAGGGGCCGGCAGACCTCGATCGTCGCGAGCCCGATCCGTGCCGTCAGCGCGCCGTTGAACAATCCTTCTCCCAGACGCGCCGAGAGCTTCGCCATCAGCCGGTGGCCGATCATCTGCTGAATGAGATCGTCGCCAAGAGCGATGCCGCCGGTCAGCGCGATGTGGGTCACGACCATGCGCGCCAGCTTGAACAGCCCGAAGGTTCCCGGCCGCACCCCGTAGACGGTGGCGATGCCGCGCAACATCTGCACGTTCTGCGCGGCAACGACAATCATGTCGAGAACGGCGACCGGACTGATCGCGGTCACGACCGAAACCCGCTTCGCTGCTGTTGCGATGACCTGCCGCGCTTCCGTGTCCAGCGGCGTCATGAGTTCACGCTCGGACAGGCTCAGCGCCTCGATCGCGTTCATGAACTCGGAATCGTGCTCCTTCAGGCGTGCCTGGGCCCATGACAGGTCCGGCCGCGAGCGATAGAGGCCCTGCAGGTCGGCCGTCACCTGTTTGGCCAGGTCCTTGTCCTCTTTGCGGACCGCGTCGTCCGCTTTCTGGCGCAGTTTTCCCAGTTTGCGCAGACGGAACAATGCCCAGAGTTCACGAGCGATGATGACGACCGCCGAGAATGCGGCGAGGCCGAGCAAGCCGAGCGCCGCCCAGCCGATCCAGTCCTGCCGCGTAAGCAGACCCGCTACCAGGTCATTCAGCCACAGCCCGGCACCGATGGCGACAAGGCCACCCAACGCGCCAAGAAGGATGCCGCCCCATCTCACACCGCGCGGCGTGTACGGCGCCGGCATCTCCGGCGCTGTCGCGGTCTCGGTGGGCACGAGGTCATCGGCGTCGGCCTCCGGCGTCTCGCGCACGACGAGGTTCGGGTCGTCCTGCGCAAAAGCGCGCGGTGCGCGTTTTGATTTCGTCGGTGTCGTCACGCCATCTTGTCTCCGAGCAGAAAGTTCAACGCGCGGTCCAGCCGGATATGGGGCAGCGCCGCAGGCTTGTCCGATTGGCCGCGTGGCGGGTCGGGCGGCCTGAACCGCACGACATTGACTTGGTTGTCATCGCCCGGGTTCCCGAGAAAGGCCTCCAGCTCTTCGCCGTCCCGCGGCAGATCGCCGGGAAAGATCCCGTATTCCTCGTTCCCGTCAAAGGTGCGGTTGCCGACCCTCTCACCGTTCAGCGGATAACCGAAGATACAGGGCAACTCCTCACCCTGCACTTGTGCCGTGCCTTCACGGGTCGCGCGCACGGACGCAAGCGCGACGACCTCGATCTCCGCGCCGGCAAAGTTCGCGCGATCGATGGCGTCGTGCGCGAGCCGCCGCACGATGGCTTCGAGCCGGTCGTGACTGGTGTGATGCAGATGATCGGCCTTGGTTGCGGCAAACAGGATCTTGTCGATGCGGCGATAGAGAACCGTCGACAGCCAACTGTTCGATCCCGGCCGGAAACATCTCAGGATGTCGGTGAGCGCCCGCTCCAGGTCGTGCAGGGTGTCACGCCCGCCATTAAGCGCCGTCAAGGCGTCGACGAGAACGATCTGGCGGTCAAGGCGGGAGAAGTGATCGCGGAAGAACGGTTTGACGATACGGGATTTGTAGGCTTCGTAGCGCCGCGCCATCATGCCCCAGAGCGAATTGCGCGACGGTTCCGCGTCTGTTGGCGAATGCAATGGTGCAAAGGTCAGCGCAGGGGATCCTTCAAATTCACCGGGCATCAGGAAACGGCCTGGCGGGACGACAGCCGCGTCGCCCTTCTCGCGGCAATCACGGAGATAGGCGGTAAAGGCCTCCGCCGCGCGCTTCGCGTCGTCTTCCTTTGCCTCACCGAGCGGATCCAGACGGCCAAGCAGTTTCAGAAGGTTGCCCGAGAGCGCCGCGCGATTCGGCTCCTGTGCCATCTCGAGTTCGCGCGCGGACCAGGCGTCGTAAGACTGGTTGAGCAGCGGAAGATCGAGAAGCCACTCGCCAGGATAGTCGACAATATCCACATGCAGCCGGTCGCGGCCGAGGTTGCGGTCGAGGAAGCCCACCGGCTCAAACTCCAGCGTCAGGCGGAGTTGGCTCAGGCGGCGCGTGCTCTGCGGCCACTTTGGCGGTGATCCGAGCAAATCGGCCAGATGACGCTCATAGTCGAAACGCGGGACGTCGTCGTCGGGCTGCGGTTCCAGATAGGCGCGACGCAGCCGGCCTTGCGCAACGGGATCGAAGAACGGCAGGCGTCCGCCGGCCAGCAGGTTGTGAATAAGCGATGTTATGAAAACGGTCTTGCCGGCCCGGGACAGGCCCGTCACACCGAGCCGAACGGTCGGGCGGACAAGATCATGGGCAAATGCGCCGACATTGCGCAGGACGTCGGCCGCGGTATCCGTCACATCCGAAGCCTTCAACAAGACCTCGCATGATAGAAAAACGGAATATGCGACCCAGTGGGTGTTGGCCGCAAGCGTGCTGCAGAGAACGAGAAACGGGCGTGCAACGGCTTCCTTTGAAGTTGCCTAGCTGATCAGCGACGAAATAACAGTCATGCTTACCACAGCGCCGATCATCAATCCCAGCATCATGATTCCGCGGTTGAAATCCTGGGCCATGTGATCCTCCCTCAATGTCCCGTTCAAGAGGTTAACACTTTATTAACCGTAGAACTTATGTAGGAACGGGTTTCTACAATTCAAGCTGATACCTGAAAAAAACGGCGGATTTCCAGTGTTTTTTTGCCTCAAATAGCCACCAGGATCAGGCAAAGGACGGCAAGAGCGCCATAAATCATGGCGATCAGCGCCAATCCCTTGCAGAAATCCAGCCCGCTCAACTTGCTCCCTGTCGCAATCATTGTTCTGTGCTCCCTTCAATCGGCAGTGTTGAAAGGGTAGGTCGGCGGGCCTGAACCGGCCTTGAAGGCCGCGTTCATATTCCATTCACCATGTCGACGGGACAGGGCCGGCTTTTGCGCGGATGTGCACGGCTCGAACCGGGAAATCCTTGCCGCAACCGGCAAATCTTGCCGGTTACAGCCGCTGTCTGTACAAGGCGGCGCGATCTAATGCTTTGATATATAACAATAAAAATTGTGGCCCCGTCCTTGCTACGGGAGGGGCAGATCAAGTTGCGTTTGGCCGAGATCTACCGGCCGCGTCCAGAAGTGATGGAGGAGTTTCATGGGTATCTTTGGCGCGATGACCACGGCGATTACGGGGCTTCGTGCCCAATCGTATGCTCTGGAGAGGATCTCCGATAACATCGCAAACTCTCAGACAACCGGTTACAAGCGCAGTGACGCCTCGTTTGCCGATTTCGTTGCCGACAGCCCGTCGCGGCAGCAGGCACTCGGCGTCGTCAATGCCTTTTCCCGACCGACAAACACGATTCAAGGCGATATCTCCAATTCGGAGGTTCCGACGCACATCGCTATCAACGGCGATGGATATTTCATCATCGGCGATCAGACCGACACGATTGACGGTCTGCCCGTGTTCGGCAGCGAGGACCTCTACACCCGCCGAGGTGACTTCGAGTTCGACCAGAACGGTTTCCTCGTGAACTCGGCCGGATACTTCCTCAAGGGCCTTCCGATAGATCCCGTGACCGGGAACCCGTCCGGCTCGTCGCCCGAGGTCATTCGCATCTCCAACGACTTTTTGCCGGCGAGTGCGACGACGCAGATGGTCTATCGCGCCAACCTCGCAGCCTATCCGTTGACCGCCAATGCCGACCCGGATGTGCCGGACAGTGAATTGCTCGATCCCGCGAACTATGCGAACGACCCCACGGTCGGCAACGATGAGTTCATCCAGGCTGCCGATGAGTCGCAGTTCATCGACGATTCGATCGCGGGTGGCGCCATAACCGCATTCGATCAGGCGGGCGCAACCGTGAACATCCAGTTCCGTTGGGCGAAGGTCGACACTGCGCTGACCGGCGGCAGCGACACGTGGAACCTGTTCTATCTGGAGGATTCAGCGGCGACGGGCGCGAACCCCATGTGGCGGAACGCAGGCGTCGACTACACCTTCGGAGCCGATAGCCAGCTCAACCCGCCGATCGCGTCGACCACGGTCACGGGTCTGACCGTAAACGGTGTCAATCTGGGGAATATCACGATCAACCATGGCAGCAACGGTATCACGCAATTTGCCGATACCAACGGCGTGGCAAAGGTCAACGATATCAATCAGGACGGCTTCGCAGCGGGTGAACTCGTCGGCATCAGTGTCTCCGAAGAGGGACGCGTGGTGGCGAGCTACACCAACGGGCGCACTGTGGACCTTGCCGAGATCACCCTTGCCAGCTTCAACGGCGACGGCGGTTTGTCCAAGTCCGATGGCGGTGCGTTTCGCGCGACGGCTGAATCCGGGCCCCCGATCATCGGTGCGCTGGGAAGCGTGGTCGGGTCCGCGCTTGAGGGATCGAACACCGACATTGCCGATGAATTCACGAAACTGATCGTGACGCAGCAGGCCTATGCCGCGAACACGCGGATCATCTCCACTGCGGACGAGATGGTTTCGGAAGCACTGAACATGATCAGGTAGCGCATGGGACCTGCGGACTGGGTATCGGCAAAAACGTTCACGCCGAGCTCCAGTCGATGCCGAAGGGCGAATAGATGGGACTGGCAAGTATACTGAGCATTGCGTCGTCGGGGATGGGTGCGACCCAGTCGGCGATGGATGTCGTCGCCCGCAATGTCGCCAATGCGGACACGCCGGGCTACACGACCAAGTCTCACGCTCAGGAGAACTTCATCTCCGGGACGACCAGTCTCGGTGTTCGCAGCCTGGATACACGCCGGATCATCGATGAGTTCGTCCAGACCCAGCTACGCACCGAAATGTCGGCCCTGGGCGACATCGAGGTGCGGCGAGACTATCTGACAAGTCTGGATCAGTTGTTCGGGGCACCGGGCGGTCCGACCGGTCTCGACACGCTGATGAACGAGTTGGTCCAGTCGCTTCAGCAGCTCACGGCGTCGCCGGAGAATTTCTCCGTGCGCCAGGGCGCGGTCGCCAGCGCCGAGGTGCTGGCACAGCAGCTTCGCCAGCTCTCCGCGGACGTGCAGACCATGCGCCAGCTCGCGGAGGACTCCATCGCCGTCGCCATTGACGAGGTCAACGAGGCGCTCCAGCAACTGGCGACCATCAACCAGACGTTGGGCAGCCAGTCGTCGGGTCCGTTTCCGCCCGCCGACCTGCTGGATGAGCGCGACAAGTTCATCGATGTCATCACCAGACACCTGGACGTGCGAATCCACGAGGCTGACAACGGTGTGGTTTCGGTCTTCACGCGCAGCGGAAACGCGTTGCTTGAAGGTATCCCGGTGCAACTGACCTTCGATCAGCGTGGCGATATCAACGCCACAACGCTGTACAGCGACAACCCTGCCGAGCGCGGCGTCGGCACGGTGACGCTCAATGCCGCCAACGGGTTCTCGATCGACCTGATCCGCAACGGCATTCTCGATTCGGGCCGGATCGGCGGCCTGATCGAGATGCGCGACGAGACTCTTGTCGAGGCCCAGGCGCAGCTCGACGAATTGGCCCACGCCCTTGCCATCTCGCTTTCCACCAGAACCGTCGACGGAACGGCGGCGCCCGCCGGTCCTCCGGACGGCTTTGACATCGATACGGCCGGACTGCTCGCGGGCAACCCCATCACCGTCAACTATACGCAGGGCGGAACACCGCAAACCCTGACGATCATTCGCGTCGAGGATCCGACCGTATTGCCGCTTTCCAACGATGCCACCCCGGATCCGAACGACACGGTCATCGGCATCAGCTTTGCCGGCGGCGTGGCCGCGGCGGCGACCGACATCAACACCGCATTGACCGGCCTCGGCATTGCGCTGGTGGCCTCCAACCCGGCCGGCACGACGCTGCGCATCGTTGACGACGGGCTCGCCGCCACGTCGGATGTGAACGGTATCACCGCGAGCATAACCTCGACGGCGGTCCAGGATAACGGCGTCGAGCTGCCGCTGTTCGTCGATGGTGGCGCCGCATCGACACCCTATACCGGCAGCCTCGACGGGATTGGCCAGAAGCTCGGGTTCGCCTCGCGCATTGCCGTCAACGCGGCGGTTGTCCAGGACAACGAACTGCTGGTGCGCTACGCGACATCGCCGCAGACGCCGCTCGGTGACGCGGCGCGTCCGACCGAGCTGCTCGAACGCCTGAGTTCGGCAACGTTCGATTTCTCGCCCGCCGCCGGTATCGGCCAGTCGTCCGGTCCATACAGCGGGTCGATCGTCAGCTATGCGCAACGCATCGTCAGTCTGCAGACGGGACGCGCTGATCAGGCAAACAGCGAGATGATCGCCCAGGAGATCGTCGTCACTGCGTTGCAGGAACGCTTCCAGGACGACGCCGCGGTCGACATCAACAAGGAAATGGCGCAGCTCATCGAACTGCAGAACTCCTTTGCCGCCAACGCCCGGATCGTCCAGGTCGTCGACGAACTGTTCGATGTACTTCTTGCCATCGGCTAGGGGATCGTAGATGCCGTCAGTCAGTGTTCTGTCTCCAACCCTCGGCCTCGAGAAGTCGATCGCTGATACGCGAAAGGCGCTCGAGGACCTGCAGCTTCAGCTCGCCACCGGCAAGAAAGTGCAGACCTATGGCGATCTGGGACTGCAGCGTTCGCAGGTGCTCTCGACCCGCGCGGAACTTACCCAGATCAAGGGCTTCACCAGCACGATCTCGATCCTGGATATCCGCCTCGACATCATGCTGCAGTCGCTTGACCGGGTTCGCGAACTCGCGTCGGAGAGCCGGTCCGGCGCGCTCGAGGTGGGCTTCGACGTCCTCTCGACGGGCAAGACGGCCTTCCAGACGGAGGTTGCCGCGCGATTTGACGAGACAGTTGCTCTCCTCAATACGGAAATCGATGGCCGCCATTTCTTCGGAGGCCGCGCGGTCGAGGACAATCCGGTCGTCGATGCGACGGAGATCCTGAACGGCAGCGGCGGGCGCGCCGGATTCAACCAGGTCTCCTCGGAACGCCGCCAGGCCGATCTCGGCGCCGACGGGCGAGGGCGACTCGTGCTCGGCGGGCCGGAGGCCTCGATCCTTGGCGGCGTCGTTGCGACACCGGGTGACATTGGCGGGCCGGCGACGGCCCAGTTCACCATCGACATCGGTGGCAACACCCAGACCTTCGATGTTTCCGACGGCGGGTCGGATACGCTCGCGGTCCTGGAGACGGCGATCGATGCCGCTTTCGGCGCCGACGTCGCGTCGATCGTCGGCGGCAACCAGCTCCAGCTTACCGCGACCAACGCCACCGATGCGATCACGATCGCGGACATCGACGCCGGCGCAGCGGCGCTCGCCGGCCTGACGGCCGGCGCGGTCGCCAATCCCACGGGGACCGCGACGCTGTCGGAGGACGTGGACGGAAGCCCGTTCGGTTTCAAGCTCAACGGCGCGACCTCGACGCTCAGCGGCACCACGGTAACGGGACCGTCGGGTACGCCGCCGTCGATCGATGTGTCGTTTTCGGCGACGCTTCCCCAGGACGGCGAGAGCATTCAGTTCACGTTCGACCTGCCAGACGGCACGACCCACGACATGCCGCTCACCGCGCGTGAGACCGGACCCGTTTCCGCCGGCGAATTTCTGATCGGCGCGGACGCCGACGAAACGGCGGCAAACTTTCAGGCGGCACTGGACAGCGAAATCCAGACGGAAGCGCAGCGTTCACTCAGCGCCGCGTCCCTGTTCGCCGCGACAGACGACTTCTTCGATTTTGATGAAACCACGCCGCCACAGCGGGTTGACGGACCGCCGTTCGACACCGCCACCGCGCTTGTCAACGCGACGACGGCCGATACCGTTTTCTGGTATACGGGCGAGGTGTCCTCGACCAGTGCGCGGCAGAGCGCGTCGGCTAAGGTCGACGATGCCATCAGCGTTTCCTACGGGGCGCGGGCCAATGAGGACGCGCTCCGCGAAGTGATGAAGACATTCGCCGCCGTGACGTCGGAGGTGTTCGACCCGAACGACCCCAATTCCGGCGACCGGTATCACGAGATGCGCCTGCGGGTGGGCACCAATTTGTCGTTCCAAGGCACGGCACAGGCCGTGGACGACATCATCACCGAATTGACCGTATCCAAGACGGTCATGGGACAGACGAACGATCGCCACAAGGCCAGCGACAGCCTGATGCGGGATATCATCGGTGAAGCCGAGAACGCCGATATCTACGAGGTCAGCGCGCAGATCCTCTCGCTGCAGACACGCCTGGAGGCCAGCCTGCAGGTGTCCGTCAGCCTCAGCAGTCTTTCGATCCTGAACTTCCTGTAGACTTTCGATCAGCCAAATGAAAAACGCCGCCTCTGCGTACTGAGAGGCAGCGTTCCGTGTTGTGCTGTTGCCATGCTCAATGGCGAATTCAGATCATCGATCAGGCAGCCGCATTGAGGCCAGCGGCGATTTCCTTGTTGATGTTTATCAGCGTCTTGAGCTTCTCCGGCGTGGGGTCCTGCTGGAGCTCCATGGTGTGTTTGAAGATGAACACGCCGAGCGATGCCACGTTGTTCCGGATTTCCAATGGAAGCGGGCTGTCTTCCTTGGCGACCGCGCCGACGAAGACCGTCCAGAGCCGCCGGTTGTAGTGCAGGACGGAGTAGAGCATGGACCGGTCATCGGACCAGCTATCATGAACCTGCTGCAGTTGGGACGCCGCTTTCAGCAAAAGTGACGCTTCGAGTTGCCGTGGAGCCGTGGTTGCCGTCGCCGTCTCTTTGTAGGCCTCATAGGCATTCTGCATTTTCCAACAATTCCCTTTCGTACGCGATAAGAGCCTTGGCTTCCTTGAGGGCCTTATAGTAGGAGCCGGTTAATATCTGGTCGTTGATCCGATCGATCTGAGGCATGGTACTCGGCGCCGCGGTCTGCATATCCCTGATCAACTGGAAATACAGATCGTGATGTATGCGCGGGTCCTCCGCGAGGTACATCATCTGAACAAGCAGATAGATCTTCTTGCACGGCGTGTCGGCATCGTCGGGCCGCAAAATATCTTTCTCGCGAAGAATCGGCGCATCTCCCTCAACGATGAGCCGTGCGCGGTTGCCGTCATTGGTGATGACGGCATTGCCGACGATGATGCGTTCACGTGGTTTGATTTCGACTTTGAGTGCCATTTTTCAGACCGCCTCATGCTGCGGTTCGAACAGGATCCGGACCCTTTTTCCGGGCCTTTGCAGCGGGACTGATTATGTTTTGTTAGTGCTAACGCGCAGTTAAGGGATGCCGGATTTTTGGGCATCTTCGGCGGAGAGTGTCAGGAGGCGGCCAAAGAAAAAGGCGGCGGGGAAGACCCCGCCGCCGGATTTTGCGTGAACGTGTTTGCGCCGCTTAGAAGAGGCGGAGCACGTTCTGATCGGCCTGAGACGCCAGCGACAGGGCGACAGACGAGAGCTGCTGCCGTGTCTGAAGGGCCAGCGTGTTGGCGCCTTCCTCGTTGGCATCGGCCAGCGTCAGGTTCGCTGCACCGGTCTCAAGCGTGTTGATCAGGTTCTTGGTGAAGTCCTGGCGGATCTCGACGATCGACAGGTTCGAGCCGAAGGTCGACGCCTGCTGACGCAGGGAGTCGATGGCATTGCCGAGCTCACCGAGGATCGAGTTCAACGACGAGTCCGACTGGAACGAGTCGGTTGCCGCGGCGTTGATGCCGAGACCGGCCGAGTCGAACGTGACGCCGGTGATCGACAGCGTGCTGGTGCCTTCCTCGTTGAAGATAACCGTCAGGTTGTCGCCGTCGAGGAGGTTGTTACCGTTGAAGCTCGCGTCAGCCGCCAACTCGTCGATCTGGGTCCGGAGGTTGTTGAATTCCGTTTCCAGAGCCGCACGGTCGGCGTTGTTGCCCGGCGCGGTCGCACCAGCCGTAACCCCGAACGTCGCCAGCGACGTCGAGCCGCCGATGGTGATCGAGTCCGTGTTGTTGGCAGCCGTCACCGACAGGTTGCCCGAACCATCCACTGAGGCGGTACCACCGGCAAGACCGGCAAGCGCGGCGTTCAGATCACGCAGGTTGCCGACGTCCGTACCGGTCCCGAAGGTCACCGTGGTCGTGGTGTTGCTTCCAACCGTGACCGTCAGCGTCGAACCCGGCGTCAACGCGCCAAGCGTCGTGTTACCCGGCTCGATCGTCTGACCGGCTGTCAGACCAAAGCTGGTCTGGGTCACCGCGGCGGAACCGCCGACGACAATATCCTCCGACGTGCTCGAAGCCTGCAGAGAGATGTTGCCGTTCGTGGCGTTGACCGAAGCCGTCGACAGACCGGTGAGGCCGCCGAGACCATTGGCCCCATTCAGCTCCGCCAGGGTCGAGACCTCGTTGGCGCCGGTGCCGAAGGTGATGACCTGCGTGGACTGGTCTCCAACCGTGACCGTCAGCGTCTGACCGTTCAGCGCGCCGACCTGGGTCAGCAGGTTGCGCTGTGCGGTGCTGTTGGTCGTGTCGAGACCGAGACCGGCAAGCACGCCGCCAGAGTCGTTGTTGAGCGTGATCGCTGTGTCGGCGTCGTCCGCGGTGATGGTCAGGTTGGTGCCATCGTTGCTCACGGTGACGTTCACGCCGTTGGCGTCCGCGACACCCTGAATCAACGCCTGGGCGGCCGCAATGGACTCGCCGCCGACGAAGTTGACGGCGTTGCCGTTCAGGTCGAACGAACCCGCAGCAGCCGGTCCGAAGCCGCCGGTGCCTTCTTCAACCGCGTTCTGGTCGGCCAGAAGCGTGGCCGTCGTGGCCGTGAAGCTGGCAGCGGTATCCGCTGTGACGCCGGCACCGGTTCCGGTAACCTGCGCATTCGCGATACCCGGCTTCTGAAGCGCCTGACGCACGTTCGCCTGTGCGGTCTCGACCAGCTTGGTGATCGCCGAGAGGCCTTCGTCGGCTGCAACGATCGTCTGCAGTGCGTTGCCGACCGAGTCGAGCAGGCGATTGAGGTCGCCGGCACGGGCATTCAGTGATGAAGCCGTAAAGAACGCCGTCGGATCGTCAAGCGCGCTGTTGACCTTCAGGCCTGTCGCGAGACGCTCCTGCGTCCGGCCGAGAAGATCGGCTGTATTCTGCAGTGACAAGAGGTTGTTGCGCACCGCAGAGGAGAGAGTAATGTCAGCAGCCATGGCTGTAGTTCCTTTTCTGGGTTACTCCAAACACATGTCCCTCCTGGAACATGACACGCATCATCACGAATTAAGCCTAATGAGGTGTTAATACTAATCCGGCTTAACCTGCCGAATTGACGCACCTTTTCAGGCTCAAGTCGTTCCGATGTTCTGCTGACGAATGTGCCCCCGCCAGCTCGTGACGTTGTACGGGAGAAGTGGAAAGCGATGGTTAATGCGGGTCGGTCGCGGCGGGCAGGGTAAACCCTTGGTTACCGGGCCGGTGTGCACACCGCTTGCCGCCTGGACCTCCGGGCGCGCGGATTTCAGAGAACGGTATTGACTGAGATCGCCGAGCGTCCGGACGCATCGCCCACGCTGACATCGGCATCCTGGCCATAGACTTCCGGGCCTGCGGAACGTGTCTTGGCGCGGGTAGCGATGGTGTGGAGGAGCGACTCCGAGACGGCTTTCATGGCGACGAGCGCATCCTTGTTGGCATCCAGGGATTTCTGGAACTGCGCGTGCTGATCCTTGATCGCACTGATTTCGTCCGGCGCCGCCATGGTGATGAATTCCGCGTCACGGCGGAAAACCGACATGTCCCGCGTGATCAGGGCGTTGAGCGCCGCCTTGCGCACGTGGACCGATTCCAGTTCACCCGGCTTGCCCTTCTTCAGCATGGCCGTCTCACGGTCGAGCAGGTCTATGAGGTCGGTCGTCGTTTCGAGAATGCGCTTGCACAGAGCTTGCGCGGCTTCCGTCGTCTCGATGCGCGGGATCTCGGGGGTGGGGGGCGTGTTCTGGTTCAGCGTCATTTCTGCGCGTCCTCCTGAAGCGCGATCAGGTCGCGCGTAATCTGGTCAGCAATTCCAATTCCGCCATTGCCGGCAATCTGCTTGGCGTATTCCGTCACCAGCAATGAACGGTATGTCTTCTCGGTCGACCCGCCGCCGAACGGCGGTTTGGCATCGAGCCCGGTAAACATGCCTTCGAGCATGGTGGTCAGAAAGACCGATTCGAATTCTTCCGCGGCCTTTCGGGCGACCTGCGCGCCGGCGCCCGTCTGTGACGAAGCGTTGACCGTGCGGTTCAGTTGCGCGGCGGCGGTGGCGAGGGCGGCGTCCATCACATCACCTCGATCTCGGCCTGAAGCGCGCCGGACGCCTTGATGGCCTGGAGGATGGAAATCATGTCACGTGGCCCGATGCCAAGCGCATTCAATCCGTCGACCAGCTCATGAAGCGTGACGCCCTCGGGGATCACTGCGAGCCTGTGCTGGTTTTCATCGTCCGCGGCGACCTGGGTGCGCGGAACGACGACCGTCTCGCCCGTTTCGGAGAAGGGTGTCGGCTGGCTCACCTGCGGCGTTTCCGTGATGGTGACGGTGAGGTTGCCCTGTGCGACGGCAACCGTGCTGACGCGCACGTCACGTCCCATGACGATGACCCCGCTCGCCTCGTCGATCACGACCTTTGCCACCTGGTCGGGTTCGATCCGGAGCTGCTCGATCTCCGTCAGCATCTGTACGATGGTTCCGGGATATTCCTTGGGCAGGCTGAGCGAGACCGTGGCCGGGTCTTCGGTGTGGGCCAGCCTGTAAGAGGTAAAGGTGTTGATGGCGGACGCGATCCGCTTCGCCGTCGTCAGGTCCGGGTTGCGCAGTGCGAGACGCATGCTGCGCTGGTGCGCCAGGCGAAAATGGAGCTCGCGCTCGACGATCGCGCCGTTCGCGATGCGCCCGACGGTGGGAACACCCCGGGTGATGGAGGCCGCGTCGCCTTCGGCGGCGAAGCCGGCCACGGCGACCGACCCCTGGCCGACCGCGTAGACTTCGCCGTCGGCGCCGTGCAGTGGCGTGACGAGCAACATGCCACCCTGAAGGCTGGTCGCGTCGCCAAGGGCGCTGACCGAGACGTCGATGCGCGTGCCCTGTGTTGAAAACGGGGGCAGATTGGCGGTGACCATCACGGCGGCGACATTGGCTGTCCGCAGGTCTGCGTCCCTTGTATTGATGCCGAGACGCTCAAGCATGGCCTGGAGGCTCTGGCGCGTGAACGGCGCATTGCGCAGCGAATCCCCGGTGCCGTTCAGGCCGACGACGAGGCCGTAACCGACAAGCTGGTTTTCACGAATGCCTTCGAAGTCGACGAGATCCTTGATTCGCGACGTCGCGCCGGCGGTTCCGGGCGCGAGCGACGTCCAGGCAACGATTGCCAGCATGAGCAGCGTCAAAAGGGCTCTGGCGGGGCCGGGTCGCCGCGTTCTGTGCATCCTTCGTGTGTTCAATGCGTTTCCCCATCCGCATAATGCGCGTGCGCGCTGTTGTGTCCCGTCATGGTTAAGCGAAACTCGTGCCAGAGTGGCGGGGAATGATCCCCACTGTTAACACCCTGAATTATAATGAGAAAATATTTCGGGCGTCGGACTGTCCCGGATCGAAGCTGCAAGTTCTGCCCGCAACTGGGCAAAATTTACCGGCCCTTAACGCATCCTTAAGCATGGGCGGAGAAATAATTTGACCGCATAAGGGCACAATTCCGGGGCGAGGACGATGCGGGTATCCCAGACACGGCGGTCAAATGCCGCACAGGCGGGCAAGACCCGACGCGGTGCGGGGTCACGCGGGGGCGATTTCGAACTTCCAAACGCGCGGAAGTCGGTTCCCCGCCGTGAGGTTTCAGGACCGGCGCAGATCAGCAGTATCGATACAATCGTGGCACTTCAGGCCGTCGATGATGCGAACGACCGCCGTCGCCAGGCGGTCGAGACGGGGGACCGCATTCTCGACCTGCTGGACGATCTGAAAGTCGGCGTGCTCTCCGGCCACATCAAGGAGTCGGATCTGGCGCAGTTGCGAAAAACCGTTGAAAAACAGTACTCTGTTGACGACGATCCAGGCCTGAATGACGTGCTCAGACAGATCGATTTGCGCGCGCGCGTGGAGCTGGCGAAGCTCAAACGTGATGCCGCCTGACATAATCGTGAACTGCGGCGAAAACGCTCAGAAACCGCCGGAATCCAAGGTCTGTCACAAAATCCACGCAGCCGTCTGATTTCTTGACTTCGAACCTGACTTCCTTAAATACGGTGCACCTGATTGGCAGGGCGCCGGACGAATCACGCAAATAGCGACTCGGTGCCCGCCTCTGATCTCCGGATCAGGGAGTGAAAACCCGAGAAAATACTGGGTGTCATGACTGCGAAGACCAAGACAAAGGCGAAGGCGAAAACGAAGGCAAAAGCTGCCAAGTCCGCCAAGGCCAAGCCGGCGGCGCGCAGGAAATTGCCCGCAAACTATCGCCCGACTGACGACGAACCGTTTATGAGCAAGCGTCAGCAGACCTATTTCCGCGACAAGCTGGAGACGTGGAAGGAAGAGATTCTGCGGTCCAACCGCATGACCTTGCAGAGCCTTCAGGACGAATCGGAAAAGCACGCGGACATTGCCGACCGGGCCACGTCCGAGGCCGACAGGGCCCTGGAGCTGCGGGCGCGTGACCGCCAGCGCAAGCTGATCGCCAAGATCGATGCAGCACTCGAGCGCATCGAGAACGGTACATACGGCTACTGCGAGGAGACCGGCGAGCCGATCGGGCTCAAACGTCTCGACGCGCGCCCGATCGCGACCTTGAGCCTCGAGGCTCAGGAGCAGCACGAACGGCGCGAGCGCGTCTACCGCGACGAGTAGCCGAAAGCGCGCCGGTTCCGCGCCCCGTGCCGGACGTCACGGACGGGGCGCAGATCTCAAGCCTGCTCAGAGGCTCTAGAACGGCAGGACGATGTCGAGGAACTGCTGTCCGTAGCGCGGCTGCTGTACGTCCGTGATCTGGCCGCGGCCGCCGTAAGACACGCGCGCCTCGGCGATCTTCGAAATCGGAATCGTGTTTTCCGACGTGATGTCTTCCGGGCGGACGACACCGGCGACGATCAGCTCGCGCATCTCGAAGTTCACGCGGACCTCCTGGCGTCCCTCGATGACCATGTTGCCGTTGGGAAGGATCTGGGTGACGACCGCGGCGATCCTGGTGGTGATCGTCTCCTCCCGGTCGATCCCGCCGTCGCCGTCACTCTTTGAGTTGCTCGTGGCGTTCACAAAATCGTTGAGGTCGACGTCCTTCGGCAGGACCTTCTTCAGCAGTTCCTCCCAGCCGCCGAGCTTGGGAATGGACGCGCTCTCGGAATTGTCGCGCCCGCGGTTTGTCGAGTTCTCGAGTTCCGCCTTGTCGGTGATCTCGACGATCACGGTGAGGATGTCGCCGACGCGGCGTGCGCGCTGATCCTCGAAGAACGCCCGCGCACCGGTCCGCCACAGCGAGTTGGGACTGTAGCTCACCCGCTCGGGGACCGGCATGGGCATCGAAACCGGCCGGTATCCGGGCTGCATCACGGGGTTTTCGATGGCGGAAAGCTTCGGCGTCTCGCCGATGTTGCCCAGCCTGTCAAAGGCACTGCACCCGCCGAGTTGGGCGGTGATGACGACTGCCGTCAACCAACACTTGAACCGCATTGTTACCTACTCTTCCTCAGACTATCTGATGACGTTCGTGTTCGGACCGGCGCGGTTGCGCGAGGTCCGGACCGCCGCACCGGCCGGCGCTTTTCGGCTTCCGGAGACGGATACGATACCGGCGGCCGTCACTTCCGCCTCGACCGTGCGTTTGGACTGAATGTTCTGTACGGAGACCATCTCGCCGCGCGCGCCGTCGCCGAGAGCGCGTCCCATCGTCTTCAGGATCATGCCGTTCGTCTTGTAGACGATCGTCACCAGGCTGTTCCGCTTCACGAGCTTCGGCGGCTCGACGTCGCTGCGCGTGATTGCCCGCCCGGGAAGGAGCTGTTTCTTCGCGGCCATGCCGACGAGGTTCGCCATCTGCGTATACGCCGAGCTCGCAACGCGTGACCTTGGCAGGCGCGCGATCTTCAGATCCTCCTTCCGGATGGTCTCGCCGCGCTTGATCGCGGCCGCCGGGACAACGGCGTCAATCGAGCGGTAGGCACGCCCCGTGAAGGTGCGCTCCGATGCCTGATTCTCAGCGTTGCCGAAGGAGATGACCGCGCGGAAGCGCCCGGTGTCGCGCCGCATGTCGAGGGACTTGATCCCGGGCAAACCCTTGACCCTCGGATCGACGTGAAAGGCCTTGGCGCCGTGAGCGAACGATACCGACCACACGCCATCGGCGCTGCCGATGTGCTTGCTGATGGCGTCACGGATCTCATCGAGGGTGACGAGGCGGCTCGGCCGGTGCACGGATACCTCGACGATATCGCCGCGGTTCTGCCACTCGAGCCCGTGATGACGGGCCGCAGCCATCACCCTCCTGGCGCCGACGATGCCATGTGTCCCCAGCTCCGGAGACCGGAACACCGGTGTGAGTGCGGCGTCGCCCGCATTCTCGAACATGTCGCCGAGCGTCACCACGTCGCTGTAGACCTTGATCTGTTCGCGAAGAAGCGGTTCGGCCTGCGTGGTGGGAATGGCTGTGAGTATGAAGGCGAGGGCGCCGATCAGCCAGAAGCCTGCCGCCTTGCCCGCCCGCCGTGCCGTCATGTCTCTAAGTGCCGTCATCGCTGCCCTATCTCAGAATGTTCGTGGTCGCCGACATCATCTCGTCGGATGCGCTGATCACCCGCGCATTCATCTCGTATGCGCGTTGCGCCGAGATCAGGTCCGACAGTTCCGCCACGGCGTTCACATTGGCGGATTCAAGAAACTTCTGGAGAACATCTCCGAAGCCGGCGTCACCCGGATTGCCCTCCGTTGCGGTGCCGCTCGACGGGGTCTCCAGATACAGATTGTCGCCGATTGCCCTGAGGCCCGCGGTGTTGACGAACCGGGCGAGGGTGAGCTGGCCGACTTGTTGAGGTGTGGTGCTGTCGCCGACCACCACCTCGACGCCGCCGGTGCGGTTGATGGTGATCGAGCGGGCGTTGTCGGGAATGGTAAGGCCCGGCTCGACCTCATAGCCGTCGAGTGTGACGAGGCGGCCTTCGGCGTCCATTTCGAACGATCCGTCACGGGTATAGGCCGTCTGGCCGTTGGGGAGCGTAATCGCAAAGAAACCCTCGCCACGAATTGCGACATCGAGCTCTTTCTCGGTATTGGTCAGATTGCCCTGGCTCATCACGCGCGACGTGGCGCCTGTCTTGACGCCGAAGCCGAGTTGAATGCCGGTCGGCACGATGGTGCCCGAATCCGATGACTCCGAGCCGACGCGGCGCAGGTCCTGGTAGAGAAGGTCCTGGAACTCCGCCCGCACGCGCTTGAATCCCGTGGTGCGCATATTGGCGATGTTGTTGGAGATGACCTCGACGTTCAGCTCCTGAGCCATCATGCCCGTAGCCGCTATCTGAAGGGATTTCATCGATGGTTTTCCTTTCCGGCCTTTCTTGTCGATGCGCGCATCAGATCACTACCCACGCGGCGGCGTGCCGAGACGCTCGATGGCATCGCGCCGGAGATCCTGCGCCTGGCTGACCGTTTGCGATACGGAGGTGTAGGCGCGAACCGTCTCGATCATGCGGGTCAACTCGGCAATGGGCTGGACGTTCGATTTTTCCACGACACCCTGAAGAACCCGGACGTTTTCCGCCGCATCGGGTTGCAGGTTGGTCGTGAACAGTGTTTCGCCTTCTTTCTTCAGCGCGGCATTGTTTTCGAACTGCACCACGCGCAGCCGGCCCCTCTGTCCCTCACTTGTTGATATCGTGCCGTCGGCCGCGATCTCGATACCGGCCTCATTCGGGCCAAAGGTGATCGGTCCGCCTTCTCCCATGACCGGATAGCCCGCAGGCGAAACAAGTTGCCCGTCGGCGTTCAGTTTCAACTGCCCATTGCGCGTGTAGCGGTCGCCGTCCGGCGTCTGGACGACCAGCCACCCGTCGCCTGAAATGGCGACGTCGAGCTCATTTCCCGATTGTTCGAAATGGCCTTCGGAGAACGACCTGTAGACCGCGCTGTCCAGAACAAAGGAGACTTTACGGTCCCGGCCGGTCAACTCGTTCATTTCCGCGATCGGCATGAGGTGCTCTTCGAACATCATGCTGCCGGCCTTGTAACCGGCGGTATTCATGTTCGCCAGATTGTTGGCCACGACGTCCATCTGTCGCCTGAGAGCGACTTGACGAGACAGTCCGATGAGTAGGGCGTTTTCCATCTTTCGCGATCCGGTTTGCGTTTGTAAGCGCACCGCCGCGACGCAATACGGATCGGACGAACGGGTCCGGAGCGGCATCGGTTGTGTTGCACAGACTATGCCACCTGGGTTTTTGTGGGATTTCAGCCGATTAGGGGTTTCAAGCTCTGGTTCGCGCCTGCCGGGGCGGCAACATCGACCCGGCAAAAATTGCCGCCTGGCGCGCTTCTGGCAACCATTCATTAACCAACACACCGATAAATGGATGTTGAACCGGGTTGGCGGTCGCGAGGTCGCTTTTCGCCCGTAAGGCGCTTGGTGGAGCTCAATTGGATGGCAGACGAGCCCGAACAACCGGAAACCGAAGAAAAAGATGCGCCCGAAACGGCGGGTCAGAGCGGCGACGCTGACGGCGGTGAGGAAAAACAGCAAGCCAAGACGTCGAAGCTGCGTCTGAGCCCGAAGAAGATCGCCATTCTGGCCGTACCGCTTCTGGCGCTGCTTGGTGGCGGGGCGTACTTCGCCTATGGCCACTTCGAGCCTTCGCAGGACGAGTTCGTCGAGGCGCCGAGCAAGCCGAAGGTCTATTACAATCTGCCGGAAATGGTCGTGAACCTGAGTTCGCGGGAAAAGCGCGCGCAATATCTGAAACTGAAGATTTCGCTGGAGGCTCCCGACCAGAAGGTTCTCGACGCCCTCAAGCCGACCATGCCGCGCGTGATGGACATGTTTCAGCTCTACCTGCGCGAGCTTCGCAGCAGCGATCTGGAAGGTTCCGCCGGCATCTACAGGCTCAAGGAAGAACTGTTGCGTCGGGTGAATCTGGAGATACACCCGCATCGGGTTTCGCGTGTTTTGTTCAATGAAATCATCGTCCAATAGGATTGGGATCAGGCATGGCTGACGATTTGGACCAAGATGCGCTGGCCGCCGAGTGGGGCGCGGCCCTGGGCGATGAGGATATCGATGGCGAGGGCGTAGAAGGTTTTGACGAGGACGTTGCGGCGCAGTGGGCCGCGATGATCGACGACAACGATATCCAGGAAGGGGAAAAGTCCGGCGGCGAACGGGTTCTCAACCAGGATGAAATCGACAGCCTGCTCGGTTTCGACCTTGACGAACAGTCGCTCACCGACACCAGCGGCATCCGCGCGATCATCAATTCGGCCATGGTGTCGTATGAACGCCTGCCGATGCTGGAGATCGTGTTCGACCGTATGGTCCGGTTGCTGACGACCAGCCTGAGGAATTTCACGTCGGACAATGTCGAGGTTTCCCTCGACAACATCTCGACCATGCGGTTCGGAGACTATCTCAACTCGATCCCGCTGCCGGCGATGATCGCCGTCTTCAAGGCGGTCGAGTGGGAAAACAACGCCCTCATGACGGTCGACTCCAACCTGATCTACTCGATCGTCGATGTCCTGCTCGGCGGTCGCGGCGCACCTGCCGTCCGGGTCGAGGGCCGCCCCTATACATCCATCGAAACCAATCTGATGAAGCGCCTTATCAGCATCTTGCTCGAAGATGCGGAGCTCGCGTTTGAGCCGCTTTCGCCGGTCAAGTTCGAGCTTGAGCGGCTTGAAACCAATCCGCGTTTCGCGGCGATCGCGCGGCAGGCCAATGCCGCCGTCCTGATCAAGCTGCGCATCGACATGGAAGACCGCGGCGGGCGAATTGAGGTGCTGCTTCCTTACGCGACGCTTGAGCCCATCCGGGAGCTCCTGTTGCAGGGCTTCATGGGCGAGAAGTTCGGGCACGACAATATCTGGGAGAGCCACCTGGCGACGGAAATCTACCAGACGAATGTCCGCCTGGAAGCGGTGCTCGACGAAATGACGCTGCCGCTGAGAAAGGTCATGGAACTGGAAGTGGGCGAAACCGTGCTCCTTAATTGCGGGCCCGATGATCCGGTGCAATTGCGCTGCGGTGGAATTCCGCTGCTCAGCGGCAGCATGGGGCGCACAGGCGGGAACATCGCCGTGCGAGTCGCGGGCGGGGTTTCAAAGCCGAAAGAGGCCCGGTCACACGAAACACCGGCTGGCGAGCCGCTGGCGGAGGCCGTCTAGAATGGGCGGGTCGTTGCTGGGCATCATGATCGAACTGCTCGTCGCGGTGTTGCTGGCCGTGACGATCGCCTATTGCATCCTGGTGAACAGAAAGCTGGTGCAATTGCGCTCCGACCAGTCCGAACTGAAGACCATCGTGCGCGAACTCCATGTCGCGACCAACCAGGCCGAGCACGCGATCGCCGGCCTGCGGCAGGGTGCCCAGAACGCAGACCGCTCGCTCGCACAGCAGATCGAACGGGTGCGCGAACTTGACGAACAGATCAGAACCAATGTCGAGAAGGGTGAAGCGCTGCTGCTGAAGCTGTCCGCCGTGACGCGCGGACAGCCCGCACGCGCACCTGAAAGCGCCGGTGCCGCGCAAAACCCGCCGGCGAGCCAACCCATCCGCCACAGTCAGGTCGGGATCGGCCTTCTCAACGCGCAACGGCGCGGCGAAGCGACGCCGCAGCCCGGAACGCGGCACGGGACCGGGAAGGCCGCCTGATGGACAATGTGCGGATACTCCCGTTGCTGGTCTTCGCCGGTCTTTGCCTGCTGATATTGAAGTCGGTTGGGTTGTTGTTCAGCGGCGGTTACGTGTTGTCCGGCGCCGCGCCGGCGGTCGCGCAGAACGCTGCCGACGCGCGGCCGGCGGCAGACGAAAGCGATCCGGGCACGCCCGCCGAAGAAGGGGCGGCGGCGCAAACGCCTCCTGCGAGCGAGCAGGCGGGCAATGAAAGCACGCAAGAGGCAGCGACGCCCGAGGCCGCCGATGCGTCCGCCTCGCAGGATGCCGAGCCAAAGCCGGCGCGGGATAGGGCGGATACGTCGACCAAGGACGTCGCCGGGCCGGTTCTCGATCCCGCCAGCCGCAAGACGAAAGCGGAGCGGGCGATTCTCGAAGGCCTGGCGAACCGGCGCAAAACGCTCGACAAGCGCGCGCGCGAGCTCGAGCTGCGGGAAAACCTGCTCAAGGCGGCGCAGAAGCGCGTCGAAGCGAAGATTGCCGAGCTCAAGGTGATCGAATCCCGGATCGAAGGTGAGCTCAAGAAGCGCGACGACGGCCGGAAGGCGGAATATCAACGGCTCGTGCAGATGTACTCCAACATGAAGCCGAAGGACGCGGCGCGCATTTTCGACAGGCTGGACATGAATGTCCTGACCGGGCTTGTCCGGAACATGAAACCGCGCGTGATGTCAGCGATCCTGGCGGCCATGAAGCCGGCCGCGGCCGAGCGTCTGACGCTCGAAATCGCGCACTCTGGCCGGCGCGTCACGCCGTCGCCGGACACGCTGCCCAAGATCTCCGGCCGCTAGGCAGGTCGGCCACGCGAGGCCGGACTGAAGTGCGCGAGAACCCCCATCGGATACAACCAATCTTAAGGGGACTTTAACTGTTTTTTTACTAGCCTGAGGGGCCGGACCATCCGGCGGATTTCGGACGTCTTTTCAATCAAGTACGCGCGTTTGGAAAAGCGGCGTTTGGGTTGCGAGATGACGGACAGGCTGAGCGAAGACGACGCGGGTACACGCGACTCGGGATCGCGCAGGATCAACCTCCTGTGGATCCTGGAGTATTCCGCATGGCTGATCGTCATTTTTTCGCTTGCCGCGATCTTCCTTCTTGCGGCGATCAACCCGGTCCTTGCCGATATCAGCGGCAAGGTGCGCTCCAGCAAGGAGGCGGGGTTCGCCCGGATCGTGATCGGCTTTTCCGAACTGCCGGGATTTCAGGAAGAGCTGAACTCCGGCATCCTCGTGCTCTCGTTTGACGAACCGGTGGAAGTGGACGCGACCAGCGTCCTTGAGACAATTCCTGAATATGTCGGTCTGGTGCGGCGCGATCCCGACGGCAAGGCGCTCCGGTTTGCGCTGAAGCGCTCTTACCAGGTGAACATCATGGAGGCGGGGACGGAACTCTTCGTCGATCTTCTTCCGCCCGAGTGGAAGGGCCTGCCGCCGCCCCTGCCAGTCGCGACCTTGAAGGCGCTCTCGCAGAAGGCCGTTGAGGCCGAGCGCCGGGCCGCCGAAGAAGCGGCGCAGCGCAAAGCGGCAAAGACTCCCTACAAGGTGGAAGTCAGGGTCGCGCGCCATCCGACCTTCACACGCCTGGTTTTCGACTGGAATAAGTTCGTCACCGTCAACCTCACCCGTGACGGCCGGAAAGTCCTTCTGAAGTTCAACAAGTCCGCACCCGTCGATTTCTCGCAGCTCAGAGCGGATCCGCCGAAATTCCTCCATGAAGCAGGATCACGGGTCACCGAAGACGGCATGTTCGTCAACCTGGTCATCGATGAAGATGTGGGTGTCCGCGGCTTTCGGGAAGGGTTGACCTACGTCGTCGACCTGACCGGCGTGGACGCAGCGGCGACGTCCGCCGCGCTTTCGGTGTCGGACAAGATCGCGAAGAGCACGGCATCGGGCAACGGCACCGACGCAGCATCCGGGCGCCGGTCGGAGGTGACCGTTTTCAGCGGCAAGCGAACGCGGCGGGGTCAGGAGATTGGCGCGGACCAGGGCGGGCGTAACGCGTCCGTCACGACACGCGACATCGATCCGGCCGTTCTTTCCGGCGCATCGTTTGCAAACGACGAGCCCGTCAGCCCGGATGTTCCGAAAGACTCCCCTACGGCGCAGGATGAAAGTCGAGAACCGGCGACAATCACGGCCACCCAATCCAATTCAGGTTCCACCATCCATTCTGGAGAAAGCGCCGGCGCGGGTGTGTCCGCAGGTGTGGGCGCGCCGTCCTCCGACGCCACAAGCGCAAACCGTGCGGGCGAAAGTCTGCGGTTCACGTTTCAGTTCGACAAACCCGTAGCGGCGGCGGTTTTTCGGCGCGGACGTGATCTCTGGGCGGTCTTCGACAGCGGGGCACCCCTCGATCTTGCTGGGCTCGATACGCAAAAGGGCGGCATTCTGAAGGATGTCTCCCAGGTCCGGTTTGGCGATGCGCAATACATTCGCATGACGTTTGGACAACCGCAGCTTGCCCACGTCGCTCACTCGAACAATGGGTGGCATCTGACGGTGGGCGACATGGCAACGGGCAAGACCACCGCATTGCATCTCAGCCGCGCGCTGCGCAAGGACAAACGATCGCTGATAAAGGTGGCGATGAAAGACTTCGGCCGCGTCCACTGGCTGAACGATCCGGAGGTCGGCGACCGCCTTGCCGTGGTGACGGCGTTGCCGCCGCAGCGGCATGTCGCCAAGCCGCATGAGCTGGTGGATTTCGAAGCCTTGCCGACTGCGCACGGCATCGCCATCCGGCCGCACAGCGACGACATTGCCGTACGCCTCTATCTCGATGAGGTGCTGATCACGCGCAAGGACGGCTTGACCCTGTCCGCGGGAAACGTCAACCAATACGTGGCCGGCAAGAAGCCGCTCCGCAACACCGCGCGCGCCGGATACATCAACTTCAACCGCTGGCGCATCGCGTCGCCCGGAAAACTGTCCGAGACAATTCACGACATGCAGCGCGAGATCGCGCATGCGGCGCGGGATCAGATGAATGCGAAACGCTTCGATCTGGCGACGCTGTACACCGCGAACGGTTTCCATCCGGAGGCGTCCGGCCTTCTGAACCGCATGGCAAGCGCGGACCCGGAGATTGAAAGCGATCCCGCATATCGGGCCTTGCGCGGGGCGACGCGTGCATCAATGGGTCGCGTCGGGGAGGCCCGGAAGGATTTCGAAGTGCACGCATTGGCGAACGATATCGATGCGTCACTCTGGCGGGGATTGATTGCATCGAAGGAGCAGAACTGGAGCGAGGCGCTATACCAGCTCCGCGAGGGATATGACGCACTGAATGCCTATCCGGACGACGTGAAGGCGCGCTTCCGCCTCGCGGCCGTGCGTGCGGCGCTCGAGTCCGGCAAGCTCACCCGCGCTGCGGAGGACCTCAACGCGATGCCGCGCGACAACCTGCCGGTGACGATCAAGGCCGAGTTCGACCTGTTGAGCGGACGCTATCTCGATCGTATCGGCCGGAAGGAGGAGGCGCGCGAGGCGTATGCGACCGCCTTGAAGAGCGATGTGGGGCATGTCGTCGCCGAGGCGCGGTTGCACGCGACCGTGCTCGATCTGCAGAGCGGTACGATCAAGGTCGACGAGGCTCTCAAGACCCTGGAGGGTCTGCAGCTTTTCTGGCGCGGCGATGACATCGAGCTGCGCACGCTCCGGGTGCTGACGGATCTCTACGTAAGGGAAAAGCGCTATCGCGACGCGTTCACCATGATGCGCAACAGCATCGAGGCGTTTCCCGATCGCAAGCTGGCGCTGCATATCCAGGATGACATGAAGCAGGTCTTCAAGAACCTGTTCCTGCACGGCGAGAGCGATCGGATGGACGCCGTCAAATCGCTGAGCCTGTTCTACGACTACCGCGAGCTGACGCCGGTCGGCCGGTTGGGCGATGAGATGATCCGGGGTCTCGCCGACCGCCTGGTCTCGGTGGATCTTCTCGATCAGGCCAGTGAGCTGCTGGACCACCAGGTGCACAAACGGCTGAAAGGCGCAGCCCGCGCGCAGGTCGCGACGCGGCTGGCCATGGTGCATCTCATGAACCACAAACCCGACCTCGCGCTGCGTGTGATCCGTCAGACGCGTCAGGCCGGATTGCCGGAGGAGATGCAGCACAGCCGGAACCTGCTCGAGGCGCGGGCGCTTGGTGAGCTTGGCCGGGCCGCCGCGGCGGTCGAGATCCTCAACACCATGGACGGGGACAATGTCGAACGGCTGAAAGCCGACGCGTATTGGTCGGCGCAGCAGTGGAAAGACGCAGGCATGCAGCTCGAGAAGATGCTCGGGGGGCGCTGGCGTGAGCCTGAGCCGCTGAACGAGCAGGACCGGTTCGATGTCCTGCGCGCGGCAATCGCCTATTCACTCGCGGACGATCAGTTCGCGCTCGACCGCATGCGCAAGAAGTACTACCCGAAGCTGGTCAAGACCGCCGACGCGGATTCCTTCCTCGTCGTGACCCGACCGGTCAAACAAAAGGACGTGGCGTTTCGCAACCTGGCCAAGGAAATCGCGGCGATCGACACGCTCGACGCCTTTATGAAAGAGTTCCGCGCCCGCTACGACACGAAGCCCAAGCCAAAGACCAGCGCGACCGCACCGGGCGGACAGGCTGGCTAGAGCCTTGGCAATCCGACGCGAAGGGCGTCGTCAGTTCGCGTAGCTCTGCACAAGGCTGCCCGCGACGAGATGCCATCCATCGACAAGCACGAAGAAGATCAGCTTGAAGGGGAGGGAAATGATGATGGGCGGCAGCATCATCATGCCCATCGACATCAGCACCGATGCGACGACCATGTCGATCACGATGAACGGGACGAACAGCAGGAAGCCGATTTCGAAGGCGCGTTTGAGTTCGGAGATCATGAACGCCGGAACCAGAACGCGCAGGGAGATGTCTTCCGGGTTTTCCGGCTTGTCCTCTCCGGCTAGATCGACGAACAGACCCAGGTCCTTCTCCCGCACATGGGACAGCATGAACAGGCGGATCGGCTTGGCGGCCCGTTCGAACGCCTCGTCGAGCTCGATCTGATCCTCGATCAGGGGCTTGATGCCGGCGTCGTAGGACTGCTGGAAAACGGGCGCCATGACGAAAGCGGTGAGAAACAGCGCGAGTGAGATCACGACCGCGTTCGGCGGCGACTGCTGCACGCCGATGGCCGTTCGCAACAGGGAGAGAACCACGACGATCCGCGTGAATGAGGTGACCATCACGAGGATCGACGGCGCCAGGCTGAGAATGGTGATCAGCGCGATCATTTGAATCGCGCGTTCGGTGACGCCGGCACCTTCGCCGAAGCCGATTGTCACGTTCTGGGCAATCGCGGGGCTGGCGAAAGCCAGCAATGCAATGGCCGCTGCGGGAAGCAGTATCGCTGCGATGCGAGAGGGCGTGCGGTAAAGCCTATGGGTCTTTGTCATCGGATGATGTCGCAGGTTCCTTATCGCGCGCGATAACGACTTGACCATCATCCTTCGGCTTTTCGAACGTCGGTTGCCGAGGTTCGTCAGTTGATGATTTTGAAGCGTATGGACCTTCGATGCCGGTCTCGACCACCACGTCCACGGGGCCTCCGGTCATAATGAGATGCTCGACATTGTCCCGCTTGAGCAGGATCAGCTTTCTGCGCCCGTCGACCGAAGCCGCCTCAACGACACCGAGGCGCCGTTCCCTGCCGCGCAAAAAGCTCGGTCCCGAATTGCCCCTGGAACCGGCGCCGCGCAACAGCCGCGCGCCGATGAGTATCAACGCGATGACAAACAAGAAGGCGATCGCGTAAACGATGAGGGTATTCAGATCGGTTGGCATGAGCACTCACACAGTCCACCGCAACGGCCTTGCCTTACGCGGCGTATGGTTAACGTCGGTAGGCAAAAATTGCCGTACGTAGCCCTAACAAATGGTTAATTGTCCCCGCCTGGCTGGCCGCATTTCTTAAACCGTGCAGACTTGAAGCAACGTATAGCGGCATTTTAACGACATTTTAACCCTGAAGGCGGCAAAGTTTTCCCAGACGGCTGACGGCAAAGGCGGTCCTGTTAACGATTCTTGCGAGGAAGACGTGGCATTCGCCGACTTGTCCCTTTTGGGCATTCTGAAAACCAAGATGAATTGGCACCAGTCACGCCAGAGCGTGCTGGCGCATAACGTCGCGAACGCGGATACGCCTGACTTTCGTCCGTCGGATCTCAAGCCGATGAACACGCGCGATCGCGTGCTTGCGCCGCAGCTCGCAGGCGTCAACGCCGCGCGCACGCACCGGGCGCATTTCGCGGGCGGGATCATCAGCCCGGCGGGCAATGGCTTCACGAGCGACGGGGCCAAGGGGTGGGAAACGACGCCGGCGGGCAACTCCGTGGTTCTGGAAGAGCAGATGATCAAGGTGTCGGCCAACCAGTTCGACTTCCAGGTCGCGTCATCGCTTTACGCGCGTTCGCTTGGGCTTCTCAAGACGGCAGTCGGACGCGGCCGCTAGGACCGGGTTCGTGAAACAGCTTCAGTAAATTCGGGAACGAAAACATGGATTTGATGGCTTCAATGAAGATCGCGGCCTCGGGCCTCAAGGCCCAGAGCGGACGCATGCGGGTCATTGCCGAGAACCTCGCAAACGCGAACTCGACGGCGCAGACACCGGAGGGCCAGCCTTACCGCCGGCGCATTCCGACATTCACCCAGGAGATCAATCGCGAGCTCGGGGTGAAGACCGTAAAGGCGGGACGGATTCTGATCGATCAAAGCGACTTCGGACGGCGGTACGAGCCCGGTCATCCGGCCGCGGACGACAAGGGGTACGTGCTGGTCCCCAACGTCAACTCACTGGTCGAGGGGATGGACATGCGCGAAGCACAACGCAGCTATCAGGCGAACCTGAACGTGATCAGCGCAACGCGCCGCATGCTGTCGCGGACGCTGGAAATCCTGCGCGCGTGATCGTGACCGGAAAGAGGGAGAGCTAGACCATGTCGACGACGCCATCAGCCGCCGCGGGTGCCTATACCTCGATCGCGGACATAGCCGACAACATGCGAAACGGCGCGGGACGCGTCGCCGATGACCCGGACAAGACCAGTTTCGGGGACGTTGTCGAAGCGGTCCTGTCCAACGTCGCGGAGAGCGGCGCGGCGACGGAGAACAAGGCGATCGACATGGCCAACGGCAAGACCGACGTGGTCGATCTCGTCACCGCGGTCGCGGAAACCGAGCTGGCGGTCGAGACCCTCGTCACCGTGCGGGACCGTGTGATCTCCGCCTATCAGGAAATTCTGAACATGCCGATCTGACGGAGGCCGTACGCACGGCTTTCCGGACAGGGGAGGGGAAAGATGAGCGGGGCAGAAATTCTCGACGTTGCCCGTGACGGGATCTGGACGCTGTTAAAGGTGGCCGGTCCGCTGATGATCGTCGGACTGATCGTCGGCGTCGTCATCGCCTTGTTCCAGGCGCTGACGCAGATACAGGAAATGACGCTCGTCTTCATCCCGAAGATCATCGCCATTTTCCTGACGATGCTGGTCGCGCTGCCGTTCATGGGCACCGCGCTGGCGGGTTACATGAACCGGATAGCCCAGCATATTGTCGGCGGCTGACGGGCGATGACCATTTCGCTCGATTTCCTGCCGCAGACCGCATTCGCATTTCTGCTGATCTTTGCGCGCATCGGCGCCATGACTATGGCGCTGCCGGGCATCGGTGACAGAACCGTCCCCACGCGCATCCGGCTGGTGTTCGCACTGGCGCTCAGTATGATCCTCTATCCTCTTGTCAACACGGCTTTTCCCGAGCTGCCCGACAGCCTTTACGGCATGCTCGTCGCGATTGTGCGCGAGGTCCTGATCGGGATCGCGATCGGCATGGCCGTCCGTCTCATTGTCAGCGCCATCCAGGTGGTGGGATCAGTCATCGCCTTTCAGAGCGGACTGGCCTTCGCGCAGAATGTCGATCCGGCGAACGGCACGCAATCGACCCTGTTCGGCTCGTTTCTGTCGGTTCTGTCCGTCGCGCTGATTTTCGCGACCGACCTCCACCACCTGCTGCTGTCAGCCATCTATGACAGCTATCAGCTCTTCAAGCCGGGCGGGGTTTTCCCCACAGGCGACTTCGCCGAGGTCGCCGTCGAGACGCTGTCGAAGGGGTTCCGCATCGCCATACAACTGACCGGGCCCTTCCTGGCATTCGGCCTGATCTTCTATCTCGGCATCGGCGTGCTGTCGCGGCTGATCCCGCAGGTGCACGTGTTCTTCCTCGCCCTCCCGCTCAACATCATGCTCGGCATTCTGCTGTTCATGCTGCTGCTCGGCACCTTCATGCTCTGGTACCTCGATTATTTCGGCGAGGCGCTCGAGCCCTACCTGGTGTGATGGCGCGCGCGTAAGGAGAGGGTATGGCCGAGAATCCGGAACAACACGAAAAGACAGAAGAGCCGACCCAGAAGAAGCTCGACGATGCGCACAAGAAGGGCGACGTCGCGAAGAGCCAGGAGGTCAATAGCTGGTTCCTCATGATCGGCGCCGTCCTGGTGCTGACGGTTTTCTCCAAGGATATGGCCGCATCGATCGCCGGGACGCTGAAGATCATGCTGGCGCAGGCGCACGAGCTGCCCGTCAGCGGCGAGGGACTGCGCGCCAATCTGTGGAATCTCCTGACCGCGGTTCTGGCCGCGGTTGCCATCCCGTTCATTCTGTTCATCCTCGCCGGACTGGCCGGCAACCTGGTGCAGCATCGCCCGCTCTTCTCCTGGGAGCCGGTCCAGCCGAAATTGTCAAAAATCTCACCGTTGGCCGGGTTCAAGCGCCTGTTCTCGTCAACGAGCCTGGTCAATTTTGCCAAGGGCATCGCCAAGCTCGTCATCGTTTCGACGGTCATCCTGGTGATCGTCTGGCCCAACCGCGACAAGCTCGATGCGCTCGTTCTGCTCGATCCTTCAGCACTTCTGGACGTGACGCAGGATATGGCGATCAAGGTCATGATCGGCGTCGTTGCGATCCTGTCGATCGTCGCTGCGCTCGACTTTGCCTGGCAGAAGCACAAATGGTGGGAGAAGCAGCGCATGACCATCAAGGAGCTGCGCGACGAGTACAAGCAGCTCGAGGGCGACCCGCAGGTCCGCGCCAAACTGCGGCAGGTCCGCATCGAGCGGGGCCGCAAACGGATGATGCAAAACGTGCCGCGCGCCGCCGTCGTCATCACCAACCCGACGCACTATTCGGTCGCTCTTGAATACGAGGCGGGCATGGATGCACCGGTTTGCGTCGCGAAGGGCGTCGACAACGTTGCCCTCAAGATCCGCGAGCTTGCCAGGGAGCACGACATTCCGATCGTCGAAAACCCGCCGCTTGCCCGCACGTTGCACGCCGGCGTTGAGATCGACGACGAAGTTCCGCCGGAGCACTACAAGGCGGTCGCGGAGGTTATCGGCTACGTGATGCGGCTGCGCAGGCACGGGCAAGGGCGCGCGCGCCATTAGAATTTGGCGCCTCACATTGGCGACAGCGCAACACTTTTCGGTGCGCGGCAACGCATAGAATCGGATAGTTTGCGCCTATGAGCGACATCGACGCGCAAATGCCGGCATCGGAACGTTCCGGTGAAGCCGACAGCCGCGACAGCGGCATTGGCCTGCTGGTGCTCCTGGCGGTCGGGCTGGCCGTCGCCGCGGTGGCGCTGGCGATGCTGAACCGGGATGTCGCCGAACCATATGTTCTTGCCGTGCTGGGCGGGCTCTCGGTCATCGGTGTCTTCGCGCTGTTCGCCGGAGCGGTCGGTCTGTTGCGGTTTTCGGAACGCACCGAGCGCGACGACCTGACCCGGACCCTGCTCGATCATTTGCCGTATGGTGCGCTCGTAACCACGCCCCGCGGCCAGGTGGTCTACGCCAACGAGGCTTATCACCGGATCATCGGCATACCGGAGGAAGCCGGCACGCCGACAGTCGAGCGGCATTTCTCAAGCGATCCGCGTGTCAGCGAAAAACTGTTCCGTCTCGCGCGCGCCGCGCGGCAGGGAAATGCCTGGGAGGAAGAGTTCCCGCATGCGGTTCCGGAAGGGGCGGCGGGCGACGACGACGGCATGCGCTGGTTCCGCGTCTCCGTCCGGCAGGTTCCGATCCGCCCGGGCCGGGGCTCCAGATCCGCCCACACGCTCTGGCTGGTCGACGATATCACCGGAGAACGGCGCAAGGACGACAGCGCGTTCGCAAGCCTGCAACAGATGGTCGACTATCTCGATCACGCGCCCGCGGGATTTCTGTCTGCCAAACCGTCCGGCACGATCACGTACATGAACGCCACCATGGCGCGCTGGCTCGGTCATGACCTCTCCGACGTTGCCGACGGCAAGTTGAGCCTGGGGGATGTGATCATCGGCGACACCGGCCCGCTCACGGCCGAGGCCCACGGCAAGGGCATGCCGAAAAAGGACGAAATCGAGACCGATCTGGTGCGCCGCGACGGAACGAGCTTCGCTGTCCGTATTCTGTATCGACCGCCCGCTCCGGGCGACGGCGAGTTCACGCGCATGATCGTTCTCGACCATGCCCTGGACGGCGAGTCCGAGGCGCAAGCAGGGTCGATGCGCGCGCGGTTCTCGCGCATGTTTCATGCCGCACCGATCGCCATCGCAACGGTCGACGACAAGGGCCGGGTCGATGAGATGAACTCGGCGTTTTCCCGGATGCTGGCGCGGTCGGGGGCCGCGTTCGAACCCGGTCGGACGGCACTTGCCGATCTCGTCGCCAACGACAACAGAGGTCCGCTCCTGAAGGCGATCGACGCCGCGCGCGCGGGCCACGCCGACATCGAACCTGTCGATCTCGTGTTCGGCGACCAGGGCGAGCGCAGTGGCAGGTTCTTCTTCAGCGCCGCTGCCGCCGACGATGGCGAGGGGATGACGGTTCTCGTTCACGCCATCGATACGACCGATCAGCGGGCGCTCGAGCTCCAGTTCGCACAAAGCCAGAAGATGCAGGCGGTCGGACAGCTCGCCGGCGGCATTGCACATGACTTCAACAACGTCCTGACCGCGATTATCGGGTTTTCCGATCTCCTCCTCGCCAATCACCGTCCGACGGACCCGGCGTTTCAGGACATCATGAACATCAAGCAGAACGCGAACCGGGCCGCGGGCCTGGTCCGGCAACTGCTCGCGTTCTCGCGCCAGCAGCGGCTGCGCCCGCAGGTTCTGTCCCTGAACGATGTGTTGGCGGACCTGACAATTCTGCTCGGCCGCCTGCTGGGTGAGAAAATCGAGCTTGATCTCCAGCACGGACGCGACCTCTGGCTTGTCACGGCCGACCTGCATCAGTTCGAGCAGGTGGTCATCAATCTTGCCGTCAACGCCCGAGATGCCATGCCTGACGGCGGCAAGCTTACGATCCGCACGGCGAACGTCACCGAGCGCGAGTCGGAGAAACTTGACCACAAGGGTATGGAGCACGGCGAGTACGTTCTGTGCGAGGTTACGGATACCGGCATGGGAATGCCGCCGGAGGTGATGGAGAAGATCTTCGAGCCGTTCTTCTCCACCAAGGAAGTGGGCAAGGGTACGGGTCTGGGGCTTTCCACGGTCTACGGAATCATCAAGCAGACGGGCGGCTACGTCTATCCGCATTCGGACGGGGACGGAAAGGGCACCTCTTTCCGGATCTATCTGCCGCGCCATGTCGGCGATGACGTGGAGGAAGTGGTCGAAGCGGAGGAAGCCGCACCAGAGAAAAAGCAGACCGCGAGCGATTTGACCGGCTCGGGCACGATCCTGCTCGTGGAGGACGAAGAGGCGGTCAGAAGCTTCGCCGCGCGGGCGCTCGAAGGGCGCGGCTACACCGTCCTGCAGGCGGAAACGGGGGCGGAGGCGCTTGAAGTGTTCGAGGAGCACGGCGGCGAGGTCAATCTGGTGATCTCCGACGTGGTCATGCCGGAGATGGACGGACCGACGCTGCTGAACAAGTTGCGCGAGCACGGCAAGGACATCAAATTCATCTTCATATCCGGCTATGCCGAAGACGCGTTCAAGAAGAACCTCGAAGGCGAGGACTCCTTCACCTTCCTGCCCAAACCGTTTTCGCTCAAGGAGCTTGCCGCGGCAGTGAAGAAAGTGCTCGAGGAATAGATCGGAATGGCTCCGATTTGGTCGAAAAGGCTCTAGGTGCAGCCTTCCGCCGCGGAGTCGGCCAGACCGGTCTGATTGAACGTCGCCTCGACATGGGCGGGATACTTCTTCGATCCCTTCATACGCGCGCTGACCGTCGCGCCGGCCAGTTCGCCGTAAGTGACACGGCGGGGTCCGCGCGCGGAAATCAGCGATTTGTCGTCAAGGTCAATCAGGAACGCAATCTTTTCCTTCGGTGGGAACGCCGTAAAGGACAAGGTTAGAACCCGGTTGTCCGGTGTCAGGGACGCAGGTTGGCGAAGGCCGATCTCGGAGCCGCCGGATTTGACCTGGTAGAAGGCATCCGGCGCATCTCTTCCGATGGCGCCCGGTTTCGGATTGAACACGGCGTCGCCGAACGAGGGACTGAGATCGATCGTCAGCCCCTGCAGCATCCATCCCGGCGAACTCAGATTTTCGATGAGGAATGTGGCGGGATATCCCGTTTTGTAGACCATCTTGAAACGCGGTCCGCAGGAAGATGTCGTCCCGGGAACCGGGTCACCGGTTTGCGCGGGGGCCGCCGGGGCCACCAGGAGCACAATCACCGCCGAAACAGCACGCGCAATATTGGATGTCCGTCGCATCGACCAGATTAGGACAGAGCTTGCTGTCACAATCGAGCAAAAACTAAATGTTTATGACGTTCCGCCGGGACGGGCTTCCGATTGACCCGTCAGACGCAGCCACCTGCGCCCGTATCCGCCTCGGCATTGGCATCGAACACCGCGTCGATCCTGTCGCTCTGTCCCCTCGGGCCCCGCAGTTCCGCCAGCAACCGCGTTCCGGTCATGTCGACCGGCAAGACCCAGGTGCGCCCCTGCCCGGATGGAGCCGCGTCAAGATCGATGCGGAACGTGTAGTCGCGGCTGGCCACGAAGTTCTCAAAGCGCAGTGACAGCGTTCGTCCGCCGTCTTCTGCCGGGACGGTTCCGAGCAGCCTTATGGCCGTCGTCGCATCGGGTACGAACGCGGCGGCGTCACCAACGCCGGCTCCGCCCGTTTCGGGATCGAACACCAGATTGCCAACCGAGGACGTAAGGTCGAAGGCGATCAGCTCCAGCGACCAGCCTTCGGCGGAGCGGTTCTTGACGATGAAATAGTCCGGGTTGTCGTCGGTATACTCGACGAGGACGCGCGGACCGCAGGCCGGTGTCTCCACGCTCTCCGTGTCGGGCAGGACCTGCGCCGACAGGTGTGATCCCGATGCCACGGCCAGCGCAGTTATCGCAACCAGCGCGGTCAGTGCTGCGAGACGTTTCCACATGGTCCGGATTAGGCCATAGCGCGGGTCGCCAGTCGAGTGGTGCTTGCGGCGGCTTGCGATCTTCCCCCGGTCGGCGTTTCCGTCTAACAAGTGCGGGCCGTAAAGTGAGCGCCGTATGAACGACCAAAACATCGACAAGCCGCGCCGGAACAAGAAGTGGAAGAAGTTCTGGAAGAAGGTTCGCGCGCCGATGAAGGTGCATCGCGAGGGCGGCTGGCTGCTCTATTTCTGGCACGGCATGGGTGTCCTGACGTGGTTCCGGCTTCTCGCGCGCGGCCGGTTCGACGTGACGCTGAATTGCCTGCCGAACATTCTCACCGTCACGATCTGGGCGCCGTTCAACTCTCTTTTTTACGTCGTGTCGGAGTTGATATACGGCGTGCAGGCAAATCGCCACAAGATTGATACGGCTCCCATTTTCGTGCTCGGGCACTGGCGCTCCGGCACGACCTATCTGCATGACCTGCTCGCCTGCGATCCCGAACACGGGTATCCGACCACGTATCAGTGTTTTTTCCCGAACCACTTTCTGTTGACCGGCGGTGCGGTGCGAAAATGGTTCAACGTGTTCCTCCCCAAGCGCCGCCCGATGGACAATGTGGCCGTCGGCGTCGACCGGCCGCAGGAGGACGAGTTCGCGTTCGCCAATCTCGGCATGGGCACCCATTACGTCACGCTCGCATGGCCGCGGCATGGTCCGCAGGACATGGAGTACCTCGATCTCGTCAGTCTGAGCGATGAAGAGCGAAGGGACTGGGAGCGGGGCTTCCTGTGGTTCATCAAGCGCCTCTCGCTGAAGCAGAAGAAGCGGCTGGTGATGAAGTCGCCGGCGCACACGGCCCGCGTGAAGACGCTGCTGAAGCTGTTCCCCGACGCGAAATTCGTCCACATCTCGCGCAATCCGCTGGCGATCTACCCGTCCACGGTGAAGCTCTGGAAATCGCTCGACTCGGTTCAGGGCCTGCACAATCCGGCGCATGACGATCCCTGGATGGAGGGCTTCGTCTTCTCCGTTTTCGAGACGGTGTTCAAACGCTACGAGGAAGACAGGCACCTCATTCCGGAGGGACATCTCGTCGAGGTCCGCTACGAGGATCTCGCCGAGACCCCGGAGACGATTCTGAAGGACATCTACCGGCAGCTTGATCTCGGCGACTACGCCCGCGCGGAAGGTGCGGTGAAGGCCTATCTGTCCGAAAAAGGGTCCTATACCCCAAACGTCTTCGAGCTGCCCGATGACCTGCGGAAGAAGATCATCGCGCGCTGGGCCGGCTATTTTGAGCGTTTCGGCTACGAGGCGGCGGTCGAGGACGCGAGATGATCCTCACCGGCCAGCTCGACTCGCCCTTCGTGCGCCGCGTCGCGGTCGCGCTCAATTTCTACGGGCTGCCGTACCGGCACAACGTCATCTCGGCCTATGGCGATTTCGATGATCTGCTGCGCGTGAACCCGCTCGGCAAGGTCCCGGCACTGACGCTCGATGACGGCACCGTGCTGGCCGATTCGACGCTCATCCTTGACCATCTCGACCGGGTGGCGGGCGAGGGGAAGTCGCTGTGGCCTTCCGCGTTGGATGCGCGGGCTGGCGCGCTTGCCCATGTGGGCGTCGCCGTCGGACTTGCGGAGAAGGCGGTGGAGTTTCGCACCGAGACCGTGCGCCGCCCGTCCGACAAGATCGACCAGCCGCGCGTCGACCGCGTCCTCGCGCAGATCGGCGCGAGCCTGGCTTGGCTGGAGCGGCATACGCCGGACAAGGGGTTTGTGGCGGGGAATGACATCTCGCACGCCGACATCGCATCTGCCGCGGCCGTGACTTTCATCTCCAACAAGAATCCGGAGCACCTCACCGGACGTTCGAGCGGCGGGAGTGAACCTTATCCAAACCTTCTCCGGCACACGCGGGTCTGCGAGGAGATGGCGGAGTTCAAGGCGGCTCCGTTCACCGATTATTAGCGGACCCTCGCCGCAGTTTGCTTCGACAGAAAAAATAGACGGTTGAGTGCTCAGGCAATCGGACCGATCGGCCGGTCGCGCATCATAACGATGCTGGCTGCCATACCGATCAGCGAGACCAACGCCATGGAGATCATCACCGCGTCAAAGGTGTCGTCCTCGAGATCGGCAAGCGTCGACTTGAGCCGGTCCGCGTCACCCGACGAAAAGTTCGCCAGGGCGGCCTTCACGTCACTCGCGGAACCATGCGCGAGCTGATGGATCACTTCCACGCTCACAGTGGGCTTGTCGGGCAGGACCTGTATGGCGCTCGCAACCATCTCGTGCGCCACGTTGGCGGTAATCAGGCCGCCAACGACCACGCCGAGGATCGCACCGATGAACAGACAGGTGTTGATGACGCCGGCCCCTTGCCCCGTATTGTCGTCGGCGAGGTCCCGCAGTCCCACCGTCGGAACCAGAGGGAACGTCAGGCCGAAACCGCAGCCCAGGATCGCGAACTTCCACCAGATGTCGGCATAGGTGGTCTGGTTGGTGGACAACGACATCAGTCCAATGCCGATGGCCATTGCAAGCATGCCCGCCGCAATGGCCCATCTGAAGTGTTCACGCTGCAGCCTCTTCGGCACGAATACCGAGATGAGCAGCATCGGGATCGATATCGGAAGCACCGCAAGGCCGGCGGAAATGGCGGTGAGATGAAGGCTGTTCGGAGATTGCAGGAAGAGATTGAAGAAGAAAAAGCAGCCGAAAAGTGTGTATCCGACGACGAACATGGCGATGGTCGCGCCGACATAGGGCCGACACTCGAACAACCCGAAATGCACGAGCGGAGTCTTGATCCGGTGTTCGGCGATGTAAAAGATCACTGCCCCCGTAACGCCCACCGCGAAGGCCGCCAGGATTGTCGGAGATGTCCATCCGGCGATCTTGCCATAGCTGATTGCGTAGACCAGCGAGATGAGCGTTATGGTAATGAGCGCGGTGCCCAAATAGTCGACCGACTCGCGTTTTTCGGCCTGTGGCGTGACAATTCCGAGACTCAGAAGGCGCCACGCCAGTCCCAGCGAAACCAGCAACAGAAAGACATCGGTCGCGAAGATCAACCGCCAGCTGAATACGTCCGTAAAGAACCCGCCGAACAGGGGTCCGACCCCGATGCCGAACGTGATTACCCCCGCCCAAATGCCGATCGCGAAGGGGCGGTCCTTCTCGGGGCTCGTCACGTTGATCAGGGCAGCGGAGTTGCTGAACACCGAAGATGCGCCGATCCCTTGTACAAACCGGAGGACGAGCAACATCAAGCTGTCTTCCGAGAAGATCAGAATGAATGATGAGATCGCGAACACGATCACGCCGAACAGAAACAGGCGCATCTTGCCGAAGATGTCGGAAAACCGCCCCATGACGACGACCAGGCTTGCGGCGGCGAGCAGATAGCTGTTCATCACCCATTGCAGGGAGACCGCATCCATGTCGAAATCGGATTTCAGGGCCGGCAGGGCCGTCATGATCGCCGTGTTGTTGTAGGCGACGACGAAAGAGGCGACGCAGGCGGTGACGAGAACAAGAGCCGCACCTTCGTGTTTCTGCGACGAGGCTTTCGTGGCAGGCATGCTGCGTCCCCTTCTCGTGCGACTCGGCAGAATCGCGACGAGCATAGGTGAGGGGGGCGTGGAAGGAAAGAAGACGCGCCTATGCGCGTCAGCCCTTTTGCGGCGGTGCCGTGTAGTCCTCGTCGCTCACCGGCTCCATCCAGTCGGCCACCGCACCCGACTCGTCGGACGACGCCAAGGCCAGATGACACATCATGTGGTCGGGAGCGGCGCCATGCCAGTGGCGCGCGTCGGGAGGGATGACGACCGTGTCACCGGGAAGAATCTCCTGAACCGGCTCGCCTTCGAGCTGGTAACGCCCGACGCCGGAGAGAACGTAGAGAACCTGGCCCAGCGCATGGGTGTGCCAGTTGGTCCGGGCTCCGGGCGTAAAGGTCACGCGCGTCGCCCTGAGGTGCGAGGGGTCCTCCGGCTCGAACACCTTGTCCTGCCAGACGGTTCCCACGAACCAGTCCGCCGGAGCCTGTTTGGTTTCGCCTTCTCCGGCGCGCACAATTCTCGGTTTCATGAATGACCTCCCAACACCTCAAGTTTTCAACTGGTAACCGGTTCTGAAAATCCACCATACGATCGTCATGCACGCTGCCAGAAAGAACGTGATCATGCCAAGGCTCACGCCGAGCGAAACGTCGGCGATCTCGTAGAAGCTCCAGCGAAACCCGCTGATGAGATAGACGACCGGGTTGAACAGCGAGACGGTCTGCCAGAACGGCGGAAGCATCGAGATGGAGTAGAAGCTGCCACCCAGAAACACGAGCGGTGTGATCACCAGCAACGGGATGATCTGCAGTTTCTCGAAGTTGTCCGCCCAGATGCCGATGATGAACCCGAGCAGGGAAAACGTGATCGCGGTGAGCACCAGAAAAAACGCCATCCAGACCGGGTGCGCGACGTTCAGGGGTACGAAGAAGCCGGCGGTCGCAAGGATGATCGTGCCGACGATCAGCGATTTGGTGGCGGCCGCGCCGACATAACCGATCACGATCTCCAGAAACGAGACCGGTGCGGAGAGGATTTCGTAGATGGTGCCGACGAAGCGCGGAAAATAGATACCGAAGGAGGCGTTGGCGATGCTCTGCGTCAGAACCGACAACATGATCAGTCCCGGCACGATGAAAGAGCCGTAGCTTACGCCTTCGACTTCGGTGATGCGCGATCCGATCGCCGAACCGAAGACGACGAAATACAGCACAGTCGAGATGACAGGGGACACGATGCTCTGGCCCAGCGTCCGGCCCGTCCGGGCCATCTCGAATTTGTAGATCGCAAAGATTGCGCGCCAGTTCATGACGACCTCTTCACAAGGGTGACAAAGATATCTTCCAGCGAGCTCTGATTGGTGTGAATGTCCTTGAACTTGATGCCGGCCTTGCTGACATCGTTCAGAAAGGACGTGATGCCCGTCCGCTCGGCCATGGTGTCGTAGGTGTAGACGAGATGCCTGCCGTCTTCCGACAACTCCAGTTTGTGGTTGTTGAGCGCGGCCGGCAGCTTCGTGAGTTTCGACTGCAGGTCCAGGGTAAGCTGCTTGATGCCGAGCTTGCGCATCAATTCCTTCTTCTCCTCGACAACGATGATCTCGCCATTGTTGATGACGCCGATGCGGTCGGCCATCTGCTCCGCTTCCTCGATGTAATGGGTGGTGAGAATAATGGTGACGCCGGACGATCGCAGCTCCCTCACGACATTCCACATATCCTGCCTCAGCTCGACGTCGACGCCCGCGGTCGGCTCGTCCAGAAACAGGATCTCAGGTTCGTGCGACAGGGCCTTGGCAATCAGCACGCGGCGCTTCATGCCGCCTGACAGCGTCACGATCTTGGAGTCCTTCTTGTCCCAGAGCGAAAGCGCCTTGAGCACCTTTTCGATATGCGCCGGGTTTGACGGTTTCCCGAACAGCCCCCGGGTGAAGCTCACCGTGGCCCAGACCGTCTCGAACGCATCGGTCGTCAGCTCCTGCGGCACCAGTCCGATGCGCGAGCGCGTCTCGCGGTAGTCGCGAATGATGTCGAAGCCGTCGACGGTGACCGAGCCTTCCCCGGGATTGACGATGCCGCAGATGATGCTGATGAGCGTCGTTTTCCCGGCGCCGTTCGGGCCCAGAAGCCCGAAGATCTCGCCCTTGTGAATATCAAGGTTGATGTTCTTCAGGGCCGTGAAGCCGCCTTCATACGTCTTGGTGAGATCCTGCACGGAAATGATCGGGCGCATGGGTATGCGTCTCTCCTCGGTTCGGCGGCGAGGCTTAGAGCCTTTTCGACCAAATCAGCGTCAATTCTGTTTCTCGATTGGCGTGTGCGATCCGGCGCCGAAACGGTTGCGGCGCGATGCAGCGCATCGGGCAAGGCCGTTTCGCCGGCGGGCGTCCGCCAATCGGAAACCCGAATGGGACGGGCGCTTTTGCGCCAATCCCGGCGCAAAGCCCCTTGCCCGTACGCGTCAGGTACGCGCCACGGGCCTTTGCTTGATCTTGTCGCAAAATCGCTCCGTCAGAATGGCTCCGATTTGGTCGAAGAGGCTCTAACATGCGCCGGTCGGGCAAGTCGACATGCAGAATCGCTCGGCGAAATCTGGCCGAGGAAGATCAAATGATCCAGATCATATTATGGTCGCGGCTTGAGATGGTCCGGCGCATTCGGCGCGGGCTGCCCGGGCTGAGGCTGGGCCGGAGCGCGCCGAGCGATGCCGACCGGGGCGTTCGGGTTCAGGATCTGTCCCGGTTGCTCCGGCGGGCGCCGAAGGCCGGTCTCGTCTTGTGTGGCGCCGGGGTGGCCCTGTGATGCGAGCGTCGCGTTCGGCGGTGCGGGCGGTACACCGGGAGGCATCGCGGGTGGCGCGCCACCGGGCTGCGCGGACGCGCCGTGAGGCGGCGTGGGGTTCGCAGGTGTCGCGCCGGTATCGGGAACAATGAGCGACTCGACGTCGCTTCCGACCGAGCGCCACTTCATGATCGCGTTGTCGACGACCGACGGGTCGGCCTCGAAATCGCTGTCGGTCTCCAGATGCGCGCTCGCGCCTTTTGGCAGCGCGCTTGCGGGAAGCTCGGCAAGCATGATCCGCGAGGGTAGGGTGACGCCCTCGCCGAAGGTGATCGTCTCACGGGTGCCGAGAGACGGCAGGAACCGGAGCAGGCTTTCGGCGGCATCGGAGACCGCCGACTTCACGATCTGCTGATCGCGCTCGTTCGAAAGTCGCATGGTGAAGATCGTGCTGCATTGCGACAGGATCGTCGGGTCGATATCTCCGGGACGCTGGCTGACCACGCACAGGGCGATCCCGTATTTCCGGCCTTCCTTTGCAATACGTGAAATGATCCGCTTCGTCGGCTCAAATCCCGCATCCTTGTCGCGCGGCACGTAGCGATGCGCTTCCTCGCAAACGAACGTGATCGGCACCTTGCCCTCGCTCCACACCGCGAGGTCGAAGGCGAGGCGCGCCAGAATGGAGACGATGACGTTGATGATCTCCTCGGGCAATCCGGTGAGCTGGATGATCGTGATCGGCTTGCCCCGCACGGGAATGCGGAAGATCTGCTTGAGGATCTCGCCCAGATTGTCCTCGATCAGCATCTTGCCGAACATGAAATTGTAGCGCGGGTCCTGCATGACGCCTTCGATACGGGCAATGAGATGCTTGTAAGGGCGCAAGTCCTTCTGCGTTTCCAGAAGTCCCATCTGGTTGCGGATCAGATCCACCAGATCGGAAATCCGGTAAGGCACCGGAACATCGACGGAGTAGCGTTCCCGCCGCGAAACACTGCGCTGCAGCAGGCGCGACTCCCGGCCGTGGTTGGCCGCGAATTGACGCTTCGCCGCGGGAATGAATTCACGCAGCAGCTCGATTTCCGATCCGTACTCCTCGTCGCCGCCGAGGACGATTTCGACGATCTCGTCGAAATTGAGAAACCAGAACGGGAGGCGCAGATTGTCGAGCCTGAGGACGTGCCCCTGCTCTTCGAAGCAGCCGCCATACTCGTTGTGCGGGTCGACGAGTACGATGTGGGATTTCGGCTGCTTGGCGAGGAACTGGCGCAGGATCAATGCAACGGCGCAGGACTTGCCCGTACCGGTCGACCCGAGAATGGCGAAATGCTTGCCCAGCATCTCGTTCACCTTGATCACCGCCGGAATGGTGGGGTCCTGATGAATCTGGCCGATCTCGACACCGTCGAAGCTGCCGAAATAATAGGCCTTCTCCAGCACCTTGCGGCTCGGCAAATGGATCAGGTCGCCAAGCCGGGGATAGATGGAGACACCGCGGCGGAAGGTGCACAGATAGCCGTCCTCCTGGCGCGGAAGCTCGCCCACGAGTTCCACGTCCATCATGCGATTGCCGGCGAGGTCCGGGTCGCTCTCGGCATCCGCGACACTCATGGCTGTGATCAGACACAGCACGATCGCGTTGCCCGTATCGACGGTGACGACCGTACCGACATATGGGTGTTCGTCTGCGCGCAGCCGGGCGCCGTCCTCGCTTCTTGCCATGAGAACCCGCGCGCGCGTGCCATTGATCGACACGATTTCGCCAACGGGCGGAAGGTGCGATTCGACGTTGTTCTCCGCGATGACGGAAACTGTCACGTGTGCGCCCCGTACTCTACTGAACAGCCGACCGACGGTAGCAATTTCGCCTTAAGGTTTCCTTACGTGGTTACTTACGATTTATCCGTGTGCTGAAACGAAACTTTTCCACTGTCCTTGACCAACTATCTGTAATCATTGCGTAATTAAGCGCCGCCACGGACTTTTCATCGTGCCAGCTTTGGAGTAAATCCATCTGGATGGGAGGTGACCATGGCCAAGCACACCGGCGGATGCCATTGCGGCAACATTTCCGTGCTTTATACGACCGGCGTTGCCCCGGAAGAGACGACGCCCAGGGCCTGCCAGTGCGATTTCTGCCGCAAGCACAACACGTCCGCCGTCTCCGATCCGGACGGTGATCTGGCCATTTCCGTCCGCGACGGATCGCTGCTCAACCGCTATCAGTTCGGATTGAAGGCGGCCGACTTTCTCATCTGCCGGGAATGCGGCGTGTACGTAGCCGCGTTCATGCCTGACCCCGACGATAAAAAAGGGTTTGCCACGCTGATGTCGGTCGCGCTCGACGACCGGGCACGGTTTCCGCAGGCGCAGCCTACCGTTTACGAGGGTGAGGATGAAGCGGGGCGCCGCCAGCGTCGCCGCGAACGCTGGACGCCGGCACGCCTCGAGGTCGGCTAGGACGCTGCGTGCCAGCTAATCGAACGCGAGCAGGGTGCGGACCTCGATGCTCTCCCGCGGCGGTGTCCCGTCCGGTGCGTTCGGGTTCTCAAAGCCCGTATGCGCCGTGTAGCGCGTGCGCCCGTCCTGCGCGGTATCGAAGCATTTCAGCAAAATCGCCTCGTTTGGAACCATGTCGGAAAAGTAGTACCAGCGCTGTCCGGGCGAATGCGCGTTCTGGTAAATCTCGCCCGTGCGGTCGTGATAGACGATGTCGACGGCGATATAGTCCTCCTGTGGAATCGTCCGTCCGTCCGCCGATGCGAGCGGAAAGGCTTCCGCCGACGTTCCGAACGAACGCCACACATTGACCATGGCAAACCGCCCGGCGAGGAACCGTTCGGCCTTTTCGGGCTCCAGCAGATCGCGCACCCGCTGGGGCCCGGATTTTTCAGTGTAATCGTTGTGCACGATCGGCACCGGCAGACGTGTGCCGTGCGCCTCGCGCTTGCCCGTGTCCTGCACCCGCAGCGTGTGGTCGAAGATGTGGACCTCGCGGGCGCCGGTTTCGGCCTTCAGCAGGGCGATGCACTCCGGATAGTAGATGCCGGTGATCTGGTCCTCGTCGTAGAAGTCGGTGACCCGGGTGGGGGCGGTCACGAGTTCAAACCCCTCGCGGTCAAGCGTTGGCTGTTCGGCGAGACCGCGCGCATCGGCGATCTCGAGCTCGGTGATCTGGAATTCACCGGTGCGCTCGTTCGCCTCCGCCTGGTTCATTGACATGATGACCTGTGGTTTCTCGTCCATCGGCACCATGAACTGCAACGGGGCGCGAATGACGTGTGGCTGTGCTTCGGGCATGGTCCTGATCTCCTGGGCGCGTGTCGGACGCAATCTTAGGAGTGCCGCCTGTACCGGGACAAGCAACATGTTCGCGAGACCCCGCCCCGTATCGCGCCCCGCCGACGATGCGAAATCATGATGAGTATCAGAGGGCTTCGCCCGTTAGCTAACGCGCTCCATGAACGCCATGGCCGCTTGCGGCGCGCGGATTTTGCCCTTGTTGATGAAATAGACGAAGACGTCGCGTGGGCTTTTGTCCGGCGCGCGGGACGGGATGGCCAGCGGCACGCTGTCCGGCTGTCCGCCCTCGGCCCAGGTTTTCGCGTGGCCCGCCCAGTCATCGAGCGCCGCCGGCGTGTAGCACGTCGGCACCGTCTCGTCGCCGTTCTGCAGCCGCAGATAGACGAAATCGGCCGTCACATCGGGGATCGCCGGATAGGTTTCATGGTCGGCGTTGCAGATCGCCACCTTGTGTTTCGCCGCCAGTTCCACGAATTGCGGACAGATGAAGGACGGATGGCGTACCTCGAGCACGTGCCGCAGGGGGATATCGCCCGCCTCCCTCGGCAGCAGGGCGAGAAAGGCGTCAATATCCTCCGCGTCGAACTGCTTTGTCGCCCGGAACTGCCAGAGAATGGGGCCGAGCCGATCGCCCAGGTTCTCGATGCCGGTGGTGAAGAAGATCTCGATCGACTCTTTTGCCAGCGCAAGCTCGCGCCGGTTGGAGATGGCCCGGTGGCCTTTCAGTGAAAAGACGAACCCGTCGGGCGTCTCCGCGGCCCACTTGGCGAAGGTCTCCGGCTTCTGGCCGCGATAGAACGTGCCGTTGATCTCGATCGTCGGCAGTTGCCGGCTCGCATGGTGCAAGTGTTTCGTCTTGGCGAGGCCTTCGGGAAAGAACGTGCCGCGCCAGGGGTCGAAGACCCAGCCGCCGATACCGGCCCGTATCGCGCCCTTTGCGCTCATGGTTCCGAATCCTTCAAGGTGAATATTGGGGGAGGGGATGGGGCGCGCGCGGCGCCGAAATGTCAACCCGGATATAAACCGGCGTGATACCGCATGGGTATTTGATGATTGGTCGAACGGGTAAATTCCCGTTAAGTCTCGTCTCCGTCCGCAAATTTACTCAAGGGGAAAAGAGACATGGCATCGACTGCTGAGCTGGCGCGCGAAATCAGGATCCTCGTCTTCGACCAGTACGGGACCATCGTCGACATGCAGCAGGGGCTGACCGAGGCGGTCACGCCGTTTCTCAAGGAGAAGGGGTGGGACGGCGAGGCGCACCGCTTCGTCACCTGGTGGCGCCGCACCCATTTCGAGAACTCGATGATCGACGCGCTGTGCGACCGCGGCCACACGCCCTACCGCCAGATCGGCCACCGTGCCGTCTCCTACGTCATGGACCGGTGCGACATTTCCTACACGCAGGACGAGGTGCGCTGGCTGGTGAGCCAGATCGAATCGCTCAAACCCTTCCCTGACGTCATCGCGGCCCTGGAGCGGCTGCGCGCGGGCGGCTTCAAGCTGGCGATCCTGTCGAACGGCGACCGCGACATGCTGGAAGCCGCCGGGCCGCATATCGGCTTCCCGTTCGATCACGTCATCTCGGTGCAAGAGGCGGGCTACTTCAAGCCGCACTGGAAAACCTATGCCACCGCGGAAGAGCTGACCGGGGAGGACCGCTCAAGCTGCCTGTTCGTCGCCAACCACGCCTTCGACTGCGTGGGCGCCAAATCCTTCGGCATGCGCACCGCCTTCATCGACCGGCGCAAACGCCCCTTCGGCGAGACGCCGCACCAGCCGGACCTGATCGTGGCTGACTTCAAGGAACTCGCGGCGGCGCTGGTGGAGGGGTGAGTCGGCCGGTGTTTCCGGTCTATTCCGCGCAAGAGATTCGGCCTTTCAGAGCCCGGCGTCTGTGGGTGCCGGCACGCGGCCATTTGTCAGGAAGGTGCTGTACTATATTGAAGGATAGTGTCCGAATTTACTGAAATCGCTAATGAAATAGTGATTGCGGACTCGCCGCGAATATTCTCATTTGGTCAGTTAGTCAGTGAGCTGATCATGAGTGTCCTTCAATCTAGGAATCGGGAAAATCATCTTCCCGTTGTATCCGTGCCAATTCCTCATCTTCACGTCGCCGTTGCTCATCAGACGATGCGCCGTTTTCACCACCATCACTGAGGCCAGCCGCATTTCGTTGAAGCGTTGTAATCAATTGCTCCAGCTTTTTCTTGCTTGTGATTGAGAACGTGCCCTCAATGCCACTTGCTGTGAGGGACACTCGATAATCGTCTCCAGGCTCGCCTCGTGATAGCACTGGTGTGACGGGGAGAGCGGTATCAGTTTCCATTATTATACCCTTTGCAGACCCTTGTGTGATCGGTTCAGAATCATACCCTGCTGATTCGTCGGAAACAAGGCTCATTGTCTCTCGATAGGCGCCGATGACTTGATCTAACACCTTTAACGAGAAACCGCGCCGCGCTAGATAGCTACGCAGATTCTCATTGCTCGGCGGGTGTTCCGGCCACTTCGCGTTAATCTCCGCAAACAGGGAAGGCGTATTCGCCGCCTTCTCAATTGCGTCTTCCTTTTGGCCCGCCTCCCCGTACATGATGTCCATCGCCAAATCGGAAACCTTCACCTCACCGGTGCCAGCTTTCGTTATGAGTCCATATTTATTCAATGATGACAATGCCTTGGAGGCTGGGCCACTCATGCTTGAATAACCGAGAATCTTGACGAAAGATTCGCGGTCTACCTCGTTTTGATTCTCAAGGCTGTGGACCTTCCGAACGCGATCAATCGCAGCCGGAAGGCTGATGTTCGGATAATTCGGACTTCGCACACGCGCCACGGCATGCCTCCTTCTCTCAACTTGGCCCCCCTTATACCATCAAATACCCACGATGGCTAGCCAAAAGAGAGAAACGAGCGAGAAGGGCTTGCGCGAGAGATTGGTGGTGCTATACTGACTCCGTTAACGCAAAAAGGACAGCCATGACCAGAAGGGCAAGAGCCTGCACTGCGGCCAGCCGACGCGGCGCAGGCGAGGACAAAGGAGGGGCCGCTTCATAGCCCTTGGAACGGAAACGAAGCGGCCCTCAATCGGCTCTTAGTCTGATACCCGCATCAGTCAACCCGAGAGTCGGGCGCGGGAGACAGCCCAAAGCTACCATCGCAAGGTGCGGTCTAACACTGTTGCTGTCAAGGTCCGGCTCCGCAACCCATGAGGTATAAAATGGGTATTGGAGGGGATTTGTATCCCTTTATGCAGAAGAACGTGAACGCCGCTCCGGCAGATTCGGGCGTGTACAAATTGTACGATGGTAATGAGACCATCTACATTGGTCGCGCCTCCGGCAGCGGTGTCACAATCCGCAGCCGCCTCCAGTCACACTACCGCGGTGACGAAGGGGCGTGCACACAAGGGGCAACCCACTACCGCCGGGAGGTCACGGACTACCCGATCACCCGCGAAGAGGAACTCCAGAAAGAGCACATGGCCATTCATGGCCGCCTGCCGCGTTGTAACAACCGGTTGGGCTAGGAGACCTCCTTGAGCCAAGATGGGCGGCAGGAGCCGTTGAGCGCGGTTCCTGCTCCCGCTTCAACTCCATCATGATTGAACAAGATTTCACGGTTCCCGTGCGGCAAGTCGCCGTGAATTCGAAGACGCACCGGGGCATCGCTGTCAGGCATATGAATGAATTGCAGTGTCAGACCCGACACCGGGTCCTCGATTACCTGCTCACGGATAGCGCAAATAGCGCCGTTTGGCTTAACCGCCATCATGGATTACTCCTGCGTGGTCTAACGCTGTTAGAACTTCCTTCTAACACTGTGAGAATGTCCGCAGCCCCTTAACAAATGATTCTGCATGGTTTTTTCCCGTCTCGAAAGGCGCGAGTGTTTCCGGTCTGTTCCGCGCAGGAGATTCGGCCTTTCGGAGCCCGGGGTCTGCGGACGCCGGCACGCGGCCGTTTGTCAGGACTCTCTTGAACACAAGCGGAACATAACACTAAAAATCACGCGTTATCAGTTTGTTAAGGTCTCTCTTGCAAATTAGAACAAAATATGTACATTGAAGCTCAGATGCCGGCGCGGCGCGATCAAATTGCCAGTACGGCGCAACCTGTGGAATAAGGAGAGGGACCAATGACAGAACCGGCACTCCGCCTCGTCGAGGGAGACAATATGGACAAGGAAAAGGCGCTGTCCGCCGCGCTGGCACAGATCGAGCGGTCATTCGGCAAGGGCTCGGTCATGCGGCTCGGGCAGGGCGAAGCTCTCGTTGAGGTGGAGGCGATCTCCACCGGGTCTCTCGGCCTCGACATGGCGCTCGGCATCGGCGGCCTGCCGCGCGGGCGCATCGTCGAGATCTACGGGCCGGAATCCTCCGGCAAAACCACGCTGGCGCTGCACACCGTGGCCGAGGCGCAGAAAAAAGGCGGCGTGTGCGCCTTCGTCGACGCAGAGCACGCGCTCGATCCGGTCTACGCCAAGAAGCTCGGCGTCAATGTCGAGGATCTGCTGATTTCCCAGCCCGACACCGGCGAACAGGCGCTCGAGATCGCCGACACGCTGGTGCGCTCGGGCGCCATCGACGTGCTGGTGATCGACTCCGTCGCCGCGCTTACCCCGCGCGCGGAACTGGAAGGCGAGATGGGGGATTCGCTCCCCGGACTGCAGGCGCGGCTCATGAGCCAGGCCCTGCGCAAGCTCACCGCCTCGATTTCCAAGTCGCGCTGCATGGTCATCTTCATCAACCAGATCCGCATGAAGATCGGCGTCATGTTCGGCTCGCCCGAAACCACTTCCGGCGGCAATGCGCTGAAGTTCTACGCGTCGGTGCGCCTCGACATCCGCCGCATCGGCCAGATCAAGGAACGCGACGAGGTCGTCGGCAACCAGACGCGGGTCAAGGTGGTCAAGAACAAGGTGGCGCCGCCGTTCCGCCAGGTCGAGTTCGACATCATGTATGGCGAAGGCATTTCCAAGACCGGCGAACTGCTCGATCTCGGCGTCAAGGCCAACGTCGTCGAGAAGTCCGGCTCCTGGTACTCCTACGACTCCACCCGCATCGGGCAGGGCCGCGAGAACGCCAAGCACTATCTGAAGGAGAACACCGAGTTCGCCGACGAGATCGAGCGCAAGATCCGCGCCGACGCCGGTCTGACTCCGGACGAGTTCGACGAGTCGGAACTGGAAGACACAGACGACGATGCCGAAGACGCGCCCAACGTCGAGAAACTCGCCGGCGGCGCGAAACCGCCCAAGGACGAGCCGGAGGCGAAGACCGGATAGGCTGCCGTCAGAAGGAATTCAGGGCTTACTCCAAGCTCCCCCAAAGAGGGTCGGACCCCAACCCCACACGCACCAGACCCTCCCAAGCAAGGACCCCGGGCACGACCCCACGTGCCCGGGTTTTTTCGTAGCCGTGGCGCTATTCCGCATCCTCTGACCGGCTGGAGGCAAGCCGGCATCGCTGGACAGGGGTTGTCGGCAACTTTAAAACCGGCTTGATCCGTGACGCGGCGATGACAGGGCTTGCGTCACCACACTGAATTCAGGCATTTCAGGCATATGACCGGCGTCAACGAGATTCGCAAACACTTCCTCGACTATTTCGCGCGCCACGGCCACGAGATCGTCGACTCAAGCCCGCTTGTCCCGCGCAACGATCCCACGTTGCTGTTCACCAATGCCGGGATGGTGCAGTTCAAGAACGTGTTCACGGGCGCGGAGACGCGTCCCTACAACCGGGCCGTCACCAGCCAGAAGTGCGTGCGCGCCGGCGGCAAGCACAACGATCTCGACAATGTCGGCTATACGGCACGTCACCACACCTTTTTCGAGATGCTGGGGAACTTTTCCTTCGGTGACTATTTCAAGGATGTCGCCATCGAGCTCGCCTGGAACCTGGTCACCAAGGATTTCGGCCTCGATCCCAAGCGTCTGCTGGTCACCGTCTACGCCGAGGACGATCAGGCCTTCGATCTGTGGAAGAAGATTGCCGGGCTGCCGGAGGACAAGATCCTGCGAATCCCCACATCGGACAATTTCTGGGCCATGGGGGACACCGGACCCTGTGGACCGTGTTCGGAGATCTTCTTCGACCATGGCGAACACATTGCCGGGGGGCCGCCCGGATCGCCCGACGAGGACGGCGACCGGTTCATCGAGATCTGGAACCTGGTCTTCATGCAGTTCGAGCAGGTGACGCCGGATGAGCGGGTCGATCTGCCCAAGCCGTCGATCGACACTGGGATGGGGCTCGAGCGCATCTCGGCCGTCCTGCAGGGCACCCACGACAACTACGAGATCGATTTGTTCACCGCGCTGATTGCGGCGTCGGAAGATGAGACCGGCGTCGCGGCCAAGGGCGAGCACAAGGCGAGCCACCGTGTGATCGCCGATCACCTGCGCGCCTCGTCGTTCCTGATTTCCGATGGTGTATTGCCGTCGAACGAGGGGCGCGGCTACGTGCTCCGCCGCATCATGCGCCGTGGCATGCGCCACGCACACCTGCTCGGCGCCAGGGAACCGCTGATGCACAAGCTGGTGCCGGTGCTGGTGCGCGAGATGGGACAGGCCTTCCCGGAGCTCGTGCGCGCCGAACCCCTGGTCACGGAGACGCTGCATCTGGAGGAAACACGCTTCCGCAAGACGCTGGAACGCGGCATCCAGTTGCTCGACGAGGCGTCCGGCGATCTGAAGTTCGGCGATACCATGTCCGGCGATGTGGCGTTCAAGCTCTATGACACCTACGGCTTCCCGCTCGACCTGACGCAGGACGCGCTCAAGTCGCGCGGCATCGAGGTTGACCTCAGCCAGTTCGACGCGGCGATGGAGAAGCAACGGGAGGATGCGCGCAAGGCCTGGGCCGGTTCCGGCGACACCGCCACCGAGCAGGTCTGGTTCGACCTGAAAGAGGAGCACGGCGCAACCGAGTTCCTCGGCTACGAAACCGAAACGGCCGAAGGCGAAATCCTCGCCCTGGTGAAAGACGGCAAACCGGCCGGGACACTGACCAAGGGGGACGAGGGCACCCTGATCCTCAACCAGACGCCGTTCTATGGCGAGTCCGGCGGCCAGATCGGCGACCGCGGCGTCATCACGACGGCAGAGGGCGCACGGTTCCGCGTGCACGACACCCAGAAACGGGCGGGCGACCTGTTCGTCCATATCGGCATCGTCGAGGAGGGGACGTTGTCTCCGGGAGAGGCGGCGGAACTCGACGTCGATCACGGCGCACGCACCGCGACCCGCGCCAACCACTCCGCGACGCATCTGCTGCATGAGGCGCTGCGCGAGGTGCTGGGCACCCACGTGGCGCAGAAGGGATCGCTGGTCGAACCGACGCGGCTGCGCTTCGATTTCTCCCATCCCAAACCGATGAGTGCGGACGAGATCGCGCGCGTCGAGGATATGGCCAATGCCATCGTCCTGCAGAACCAGGCGGTCGAGACGCGGCTGATGGACGTGGATGACGCGATCGAGGCCGGGGCGCTCGCCCTGTTCGGCGAGAAATACGGCGAGGAAGTGCGCGTGGTGTCGATGGGCACCGGCATTGAAGGCGACCACGCGGGAAAGACCTATTCGGTCGAGCTGTGCGGCGGCACCCATGTGCGGCGCACCGGCGATATCGGCCTCGTCAAGATCATCGCAGAGGGCGCGGTCGCGGCCGGTGTGCGCCGTATCGAGGCGCTGACCGGTGAGGGCGCGCGCGGCTACCTGACGGGGCAGGATACCCGCCTGCGCGAGGCGGCGGAACTGCTGCGCATCAAGGCGGACGATCTGGTACCGCGCATCGAACAGCTTCTTGATGAGCGCAAGAAGCTGGAACGCGCGGCAGCGGAAGCCCGCAAACAGCTCGCGCTCGGCGGCGGCGGCAATGGCGGCGACGACGCTGTCCAGACGCTCGGTGACGTGAAACTGCTTGCTCGCAAGATCGAGGGCGTATCGCCCAAGGATCTGCGCGGGCTGGTCGACGACGGCAAGAAACAGATCGGCTCGGGCATCGTCGCCATCATCGGCGTCAATGATGAAGGCAAGGCGGGCATCGTCGTCGGCGTCACGGACGACCTGACGTCGAGCTACAGCGCGGTGGACCTGGTCAAGACCGGCGCGGAGGCGCTCGGCGGAAAGGGCGGCGGGGGACGTCCCGACATGGCGCAGGCGGGCGGACCGGATGCCGCCAAGGCGGACGCCGCGCTTGAGGCCATTGCCCAGGCGCTCAGCGAGCAGGCGGGTGCCTGACCCTTCGATCCCCAGAAGCGTGACCGGCCTTCGCGGGCCGGCCAGTCTGCGCCAGCGCGTCCACGACATCCTCGAATACGGGTCCGACTTCGATCCGCTGGCGAAGGGCATCAACGCTGCTCTCGTGGCGCTCATCGTCATGAACGTGATCGCGTTCGCCGCTGGGACCGTACCGCACATCTATGACACCTATGGCGACGCGCTTGATCTGTTCAACGTCGTGTCCGTGATCATCTTCACGATCGAATATGTGCTGCGGCTGTGGAGCTGCGTTGAGGTGCCGATGCTCCATGCCTTGCCGGCGTGGCGCGCGCGGCTGAGATTCGCCGTGCGCCCGCTGCTGATCATCGACCTCCTCGCGATCGCGCCGTTCTATCTGGCGTTTCTGTTCAGCATCGATCTGCGCGTGCTGCGAATTCTCAGGCTGTTCCGGTTCCTCAAACTGGCGCGCTACTCGCCGGGCCTGGTTGCCCTCGGGCGTGTCATCTCGAACGAGCGGCGTGCGCTCTATGGCGCGTTGCTGGTCATGCTGACGCTGCTGGTCTTTGCGTCGACGGGGATCTATTTCATCGAACGCGAGGCGCAACCGGACGCCTTCGGCAGCATTCCCGCCGCGGCCTGGTGGGCGCTCGCGACGTTGACCACGGTGGGTTACGGCGATGTCGTTCCCGTAACGCATTTCGGCAAGATGTTCGGCGGACTGATGATGTTGTTCGGGCTCGGCATGTTCGCGCTGCCGATCGGCATCCTCGCAACGGGGTTCAGCCGCGAGGCCAACCGCCGCGAGTTCGTGATCAGTTGGGGCATGGTCGCCAGCGTTCCGATCTTCTCGCATCTGAAGGCAGGCACGGTCGCGCAGATCGGCGCGCTGCTCTATTCGCGCACCTACCATACCGGGCAGCCGATCATGCGCATCGGCGAGGACGCCGACGCCATGTACATCATTGCCTCAGGCGAGGTGGTGGTCGAGCTGGAAAACGAGCAGATTCGCCTGGGGGAGGGCGAGTTCTTCGGCGAGATGGCGCTATTGTACCGGCGGCGGCGCGAGCACAATGTCACGGCGGTGACGAACTGCCGCCTCCTGGTGCTCGAAAAGGAGGATTTCGAGAACCTTTGCCACCGCGAGCCGGAACTGCTCACGGAGGTGCGTGCCATCGCCGAGGCACGACGCAAAGAGGACGAGAAACAGAAAACCCAGCCATAAGTGTGAGTGCGACGGCTGGTTTGTCCTGGCGTCAGCTCATCGCCTTCTGCAGGTTCTCATCGATCTTGTCGAGGAAGCCCGTGGTCGAAAGCCAGGCCTGCTCGTCTCCCACCAGCAGCGCCAGGTCCTTGGTCATCGACCCGGACTCGATGGTGTCGACGACGACCTTCTCCAGGGTCTCGGCGAAATTCGCCAGGTCGGCATTGTCATCGAGCTTGGCGCGATGCTTCAGCCCGCGCGTCCACGCGAAGATCGACGCCGTTGAATTGGTTGATGTCTCCTCGCCCTTCTGATGCGCACGGTAGTGGCGCGTCACGGTCCCGTGCGCGGCCTCCGATTCCACCACATCACCCTCCGGTGTCATCAGCACGCTGGTCATCAGGCCGAGCGAGCCGAACCCCTGCGCCACCGTGTCGGACTGCACGTCGCCGTCATAGTTCTTGCACGCCCAGACGAAGCCGCCCGACCATTTGAGCGCGGCCGCCACCATATCGTCGATCAGCCGGTGCTCGTAGGTGATGCCGGCGTCGTCGAACTTGGCCACGAATTCGTCGTCGAAGACTTCCTGGAACAGGTCCTTGAAGCGTCCGTCATAAGCCTTGAGGATCGTGTTCTTGGTCGACATGTAGAGCGGGTATTTGCGCGTCAGCGCGTAGTTCATGCTGGCGCGGGCGAAGTCGCGGATCGAGTCGTCGAGATTGTACATGGACAGCGCGACGCCGCCGCCGGGAAAGTCATACACCTCCTGCTCGATCTTTTCCGATCCGTCCTCGGCTTCCCACTTGATCGTCATCTTGCCCTTGCCCGGCACCACGAAATCCGTGGCCCGGTACTGATCGCCGAAAGCGTGACGGCCGATGATCATCGGCTGCGTCCAGCCGGGTACAAGCCGGGGGACGTTCTGGCAGATGATCGGCTCGCGGAAGATGACGCCGCCGAGGATGTTGCGGATGGTTCCGTTGGGCGAGCGCCACATTTTCTTGAGGCCGAACTCCTCGACGCGGTCCTCGTCCGGGGTGATCGTGGCGCACTTGACGCCAACGCCGTACTTCTTGATGGCCTCCGCGGCATCGATCGTCACCTGGTCGTCGGTTTCGTCGCGATGTTCGATGCCGAGGTCGTAATACTTCAGATCAATGTCGAGATAGGGGTGGATCAGCTTCTCCTTGATGAACTTCCAGATGATCCGGGTCATCTCGTCGCCGTCGAGTTCAACGACCGGGTTTTCGACTTTGATCTTGGCCATCTTGTTTCGGTCTCCGCGATGAAAGGGTGTCTGAATTGCGCATCACCGAAGGTCCTGAGCGTGATGCGGCTAGATTGTGTGAGCGCGAGGTGGTTGCGAATGCGGCCCCCCTATAGCATTGTGCCGGGCCGTTAGGAAGGAGCCGAAAGGCGAAAAATCGTCGCCTGCAAGTGTGTCGCGGCCAGCCAGCGGACCGTATTGAATTGGCGTGAAAAATGGCGTCCACCTCCGGAACAGACTCCGAAGCTTCCACACGCGCCGAAAAGGCGAAATCCGCCACGCCGGCGATCGTTCTCGTCAAGCCCCAGCTTGGCCAGAACATCGGCATGACGGCCCGGGCCATGGCCAATTTTGCGCTTGCCGACCTGCGCCTCGTGGCGCCGCGCGACGGCTGGCCAAACCCTGAAGCTCAGTCCGCCGCGGCGGGTGCCGACGGCGTATTGAACGAGGCCGGGATTTTTGAAGGAACCGCGGCGGCCATCACCGACCTGAACTATGTGTGTGCAACCACGGCACGGACCCGTGACACAGTGAAGCACGTTCTCTCGCCGGCGAGCGCGGCCGCGGAGCTGCGCAGCCGGATTGCGGAGGGCCAGAAGTGCGGCATTCTGTTCGGGTCGGAACAGTCGGGCCTCGACAATGACGACGTTGCCCTGGCGGATGCGCTCGTCATGGCGCCGGTCAATCCGAAATTCGCGTCCCTCAATCTGGCGCAGGCGGTTCTGATCGTCGCGTATGAGTGGTTCCGGCAAGCGGAAGGCGGGGTTCTGGGACGTCAGACGGAATTTGACGGTCCGGCGCGGGAGGGCATGCAGATGCATCGTACGCGCCCGGCCACCCGTGCCGAACTGGTCGCCTTCTTCGAGCATCTCGAGGGCGAGCTCGATGCCGCGGGGTTTCTCTATCCGCCGGAGAAGCGCCCGCAGATGGTGCAAAACCTGCGCAATCTGTTCCTGCGGGCAGGCGCGACGGAGCAGGAGGTTCGAACCCTGCGCGGCGTCGTTTCGTCCCTGACACGCGCGCGCAAGGCAAGACAGGACGTGCCTTAGTTCCGCCCCGATTTTGGGGTTGCGATGGCGGTTAAAGTTGTTAGCTTGCCGCCCACAAAGACGCGAGGACGGAGAATGACGAAGAAACTGTTGCGTTTGATTTGCGCCGGTGCGCTCGGTCTCGGGCTCGGCCTCTCTTCCGGCACCGGTATGACGGTTGCGGCACAAACGACGGCGGGTCCTCAGGCGAAGCCGCCGGAGGAACAAACGGAAAAGAAGAAGCCGAGCGATCGCGCGGTGCGGGTGATCATGGGCTACGCATTCGCCGCCCTGCCGGAATCCGTGCCGAAGCGCGACGGGAGCACCGTGAAACTGGAACGTGACGAGCCGCTCAAGTTCATGATCCCGATCGAGGACGCGCGCCGCATCATCCGCCATGCGTCCTTGTCCGCACGCGCCGACCTGTGCGGAATGAAGGACCTCGAGCGTGAGCACTTCGGCAACATCATGAAGCATGAAAGGGCGGTTCATAAGTGGACGTCCTACCAGTTCATCTTCATCGAGTTGCTGCACGCGACCACCGGCCTCATCATGACCGGCAGCATTCAGGCCGGTGACGAGGCTGAGAAGCCGGACGACGAAACCAAGGACGTGAGAAAAGAGTATGTCTGCTCGCCCCAGGAGCGCGAACGCGTGAAGTCGGAGGTGCAGGCGGACATCAAGGCGCTGGCATCCGCGCAGTAGTTTCGTACCGTCCGTCTGCGGTCCGGTCGAGCCCCTGCAGCTTCGGGAATTGACACTTGCACGAAAGTGCGTGTAACAGAGCGCGCGCGGGCGGCATTCGCCCGCAAATCATACGCACCCGTGGAGATATCGAGAGGTATCGCCTGTCGGCGATGGCGCGGAACCAAGACCAGCGCTGTGGCGAAGGAGGGAGCGTTCTGACCATGGAACGCTGACGAGGAGTTGGAAAATGACAAAGCGCGTACGCGCCAAATACAAGATTGACCGCCGCCTGGGTGAAAACATCTGGGGGCGTCCGAAAAGCCCGGTCAACAAACGTGAGTACGGTCCGGGCGAGCACGGCCAGCGGCGCCGTGGCAAGACATCGGATTACGGCATTCAGCTCAGGGCCAAACAGAAGCTGAAAGGCCATTACGGCAACATCACCGAGAAGCAGTTCAAGTCGATTTACCGCGAGGCCGAACGCCTCAAGGGCGATACCAGCGAAAACCTGATCGGGCTGCTCGAGCGCCGGCTTGATGCGCTTGTCTACCGCGCGAAGTTCGTGCCCACGGTTTTCTCGGCGCGCCAGTTCGTCAATCACGGACATGTGACGGTGAACGGCAAACGGGTCAACATCCCGAGCTATCGCTGCAAGGTCGGCGACATCATCGAAGTGCGCGAGCGCTCCCGGGACATGGGGCTCGTGCTCGAGGCGTCACAGAGCGCGGAGCGTGACGTGCCCGACTATATCGACGTCGATCACGGCAAGCTCAAGGCCAGCCTGAACAGGGTGCCGGTTCTCTCCGATGTGCCCTATCCGGTCATGATGGAGCCGAATCTGGTCATCGAGTATTACTCACGTTAGTCCGCCGCGCGTAAGCGTTTGCACACATCACAAAGGCCGCCCTTGCAGGCGGCCTTTTGTTTTTGTGACGACTGCCGGGCTAAAGCGCGCCGCCCAGCAGCATCCAGGCACCGGCGCCGATCATGACGGCGGCAAGCGCGTGCGCGAACCAGACGCCCCAGGGGGCGACTTTCTCGATCAGCACCACGATCGCCAAGCCGGCGATCCACACCAGGTTCATCACGCCGCCGGCGAACAGCAGCGCCATCAGGACGGCGCAACAGCCGAGGCAGTAGGTTCCGTGCGCCAGGCCCATGCGGAAGGCGCCAGTCCGGCCGTCGCGCCAGTGGCGTGACAGGTAGCTCGCCGGAGAGCGGCAATGCTCGAGGCATGCCGCCTTGAGCGGCGTGAGCTGGTATAGGCCGGCGGCGATCAGCAGGACGCCGGTCAGCGTCGCGCTGGTGCTCCACATCAGCATCTGGTGCAGCAGCCCGGCCCGTTCGAGCCCCCACTGCGCGAGGGTCGCCGCGAGGCTGAAAACGAACCAGGACGCGAGATACCCGGCGACGAACTCGGATGTCGGCAGGCCGCCCGGCGCCATCTGGCCGCGTTGCTGCGCATGTCGGGCAACGCGGGCGTAGAGCAGGATCATCGGCGCGGCGCTGGGGATCATCATCGCGATCATCATCACCCACCACATGAAGAACATGATCACCGCATAGGCGGGCGTCCACGCCATGACCATGCCGGGACGCACCGGCGGCGGGAACTCGAAAGTGGTCATGGCGATTGTGCTCATGCCGGTGCCGGCGCCGATGACAACCCAGACCCAGGCGAGCACCGTCAGCGTGATCAGACCGGCAATGGTTATGGTCTGATCCCTGGCGAGGAGACGTTCGGCCGCGGTTATGTCGTGCGTGTTCAACGACCGAAATCCTTCACGCGCGCACGATGCCGGCGTTGCTCAGATGGATGTGAGCAAACTGACCGTAACTGTCCTTGAATTCGAGCGGAATCGGTCCCCTGGCGGTTCCCGATGCGCTGCCCATCTCGGCGATCGTGTACTCGAAGCCGTCGGTGAGGTCGATCCGTGCACGATGTTCAGCACCGGTCACGGGGTTCATGATCGGCTCGCCCGTCATTTCGACAAGGCCGTCGACATTCACCCGTCCGGTGCGCGCTTCCACATCGACGTCGATCTCGATCGCCTTGAACTCAGGATCGAACACTTCATCAAAGGTGGCTGAGAACACGTTCCAGATCGTCTTGCCCGGTTCGGTGTGCTCGCCCGACAGGATCGACAGAAGTGCTGCGCGCTGTGCCTCGTCCGCGCGCTCGTCAATGATCAGGAAGGCCTTGCCTCCGCCTTCGTGGATCGCGCCGGGCCACCAGAAAGTGCCGACCACATGGAGCCCGTCGAGCTTCACGCCGCCGAAATGCCCCTTCTTGATCTTGTAGGAGGCAATAGCCGCGCAATTGCCATAGGTCGGCAGGGCATTGAACTGGCACGGGCAGCCATAGGCGCAGTTGCAGTTCACAAGCTCATCCGCCTGGATTTCCCAAACTGTCATCGTTCTCTCCCGGTTCGGCGTCGCGGCACAGGCGCGCCGCGGACTACGCACGCCAGACGGCTGGCGCGCTCTCTTCGTCGATGATCCCGTGTGGCCCGTAGGCGACGTAGGTCAGCGCGCCGTAGCGGCCGGCGCGGTCGAGGGCGAGTTCGTCGCCATTGGCGTTGAACGTGCCGGAGGCCATATGTGCCTCGCGGAATTCAAAACCTTCCGGGAGCACGATCTTCGCCGGATGCCGGGCATCGGTCACAGGGTTGCGGATGGGCTCCATCTGCAGCTCCATGAGACCCGGCACGTTGAAGCCACCGGTTCCGCTTGCGAAATCGCATTCGAATTCGATCTCGGAGAAGACCGGATCGAGCTCGGTCTCGATGGTCGAGCCGTAGATGTTGAAAACCGTCGTCGGCGCCTGTTCCTTGCCGTCGAGGATCGTGAACAGGGCCTCGATCTGCGCGTCGGTCGCGCGCTTGTCGATGACGCCCTGGACGACGCCGCGGCCCTCATGGACGGCGCCCGGCCAGCGGTAACGGGCGGCATAGATCAGGCCGTCGAGACGGACGTCGCCGAACCAGCCCTCGTCAATACGGTGAGCTTCCAGCCCCTCGCACAGGCCTTCGGTCGGACGTCCGTTGAACTCGCACGGGCAGCCGTAATCGCAACTGCAGGATGCGATTTTCGGTCCTTTGATTTTCCAGTCGACATAGGCCATTGCCACGCCCCTCCTGGTTCATGTGTCGGGAGTTGGCGGCAATTTGGGAACTCGCCGTGGGGAGTCAACGGCGGTAGGGAAATACCACGCAAAAAACCACGAAACGGGCGCATCCGCGGCGCGAGACGGCTGAAATTACCACGGTTGCCAGTGCGAGGACGCGCACGCGTGCGCAAGCGCACCGCAGCCGGCGCGCGGAGAGAGCAGGGGTCGGAACTGAAGCGGGTTGCCGCTGCCTAGGCCGACAAGGTCTGCTTGTTGTGGGAGATTTCCTTGTTCGTCAGCAGGTCCTGCAATTCACCGTCCTGGAACATCTCCCGGATGATGTCGCAGCCACCGACAAACTCGCCCTTGACGTAAAGCTGAGGGATGGTCGGCCAGTTCGTGTAGCTCTTGATGCCCTCACGCACGCCGAGGTCATCGAGAACGTTGACCTCTGCATACTCGACCGCGAGATAATCCAGGATTTGCACGACCTGGCTGGAGAATCCGCATTGGGGAAACTGGCGCGTGCCCTTCATGAACAGCACCACGTCGTCGTTGGCGACCTTCTTTGCAATCCAGTCGTGAACCTTTTGTTCGCTCATCGTCCGTTCAATCCTTCTCAGCTCTCCGGCGCGGAGGTCTGCAGCGCGAGCGCATGAAGCGCGCCGCCCATGTTACCTTCAAGGGCCTCATAGACCAGTTGGTGCTGCTGAACCCGCGTCTTGCCGCGAAACGCCTCCGAGACGATGGTCGCCGCATAATGGTCGCCATCGCCCGCGAGATCGCGGATCGATACATCGGCATCCGGCAGCTTCTTCTTGATCAGCCGCACGATTTCATTCTGGTCCATGGGCATCGAAGGGGGAGCCTCCTTGCTCGTGCCCGATACTACTGTGAGGTCATATAGCTCGGCAACCAGCCTTCGTGAAGATTTCTGAGCCGCGTGAGCGCGACAGAATCCTCATCAGGTAGACTGATCGTCTCACCGCCAACAGTCGCGATTTCGCGGCAGGGAATCCCTGCCTGTTGCGCGCGTTCGGCGATGTCTTCCGGCCGGTCCGTGGCGATGAGATAGCGCGCCTGATCTTCGCCGAACAGGACTGCGTGCGGCGGCAGAACGCCTTCATATGGCGCAAGTTCGACGCCGATGCCGCCGGCAAGCGCCATCTCCGCAAGTGCGACCAGCACTCCCCCGTCGGACACGTCGTGAACGGCGCTCACAACGCCGTCCCGGACAAGCGCGCGCACGAAATCGCCGGTTGCGCGTTCCGCATCGAGATCGACCGGCGGCGGCGTGCCTTCGCGCCGGTTCAGGATGACATCCATGTAAAGCGATTGGCCGAGATGACCATTCTCCGCACCGAGGAGAAGGACTTTTTCCCCCGCACTTTTCAACGCGATGTCGCTCAATCGGGCGATATCGGGGACCAGCCCGACGCCGCCGATGGCCGGCGTCGGCGGGATGGCCACGCCGTTGGTCTCGTTGTAGAGCGAGACGTTGCCGGACACGACGGGAAAGTCGAGTGCCGCACACGCCTCGCGCATGCCCTCGATGCAGCCGGCGAATTGTCCCATGATCTCCGGTCGCTCGGGGTTGCCGAAATTCATGCAGTCGGTGATCGCGAGCGGATCGGCGCCCACCGCAGTCAGGTTGCGCCAGGCCTCCGCCACGGCCTGCTTCCCGCCCTCCCGCGGATCGGCCGCGCAGTAGCGGGGTGTCACGTCACATGTCGCGGCGATGCCCTTGGTGGTGCCGTGCACGCGCACGACCGCCGCGTCGCCTCCGGGGCGGCGCACGGTGTCGCCCATGACCATGTGGTCGTACTGCTCCCACACCCAGCGGCGCGAGCAGAGATGCGGTGATTCCATCAGCGTTTCGAGGGTCTCAGCCAGGCTGTTCGGCGCCGGAACGTCTTCGACCGCGACCGGGGCTGGCGGATCGGTCAGGGTCCACGGACGCTTGTACTCAGGTGCGGAGTCGGCGAGGGCGCCGACCGGCATGTCCGCCTCGACGCGGCCCTCGTGGGTCACGGTCAGCCGGCCGGTATCGGTCGTGACGCCGACGACCGCGAAATCCAGCTCCCACTTCTCGAAGATCGCCCGCGCCGTGTCCTCGGCGCCGGGCTTCAGCACCATCAGCATGCGCTCCTGGCTTTCCGACAGCATCATCTCGTATGCCGTCATGCCGCCCTCGCGGCAGGGCACGTGATCGAGATCGAGATCGAAACCGACGCCACCCTTGTCCGCCATCTCCACGGACGACGATGTCAGGCCGGCCGCCCCCATGTCCTGGATCGCGATGATTGCATCTTCCGCCATCAGCTCCAGACATGCCTCGATAAGCAGCTTTTCGGTGAACGGGTCGCCGACCTGTACGGTCGGGCGCTTTTCATCCGAGTCGTCGTCGAACTCGGCGGATGCCATGGTGGCGCCGTGGATGCCGTCGCGGCCCGTCTTCGAGCCGACATAGACCACCGGCAGTCCGACGCCCCTGGCCGCGGAATAGAAGATGCGGTCGGCGTCGGCGAGACCGACGCACATGGCGTTGACGAGAATGTTGCCGTTGTATCCGGGATCGAAATTAACGTCGCCGCCGATGGTCGGAACGCCGACACAGTTGCCGTAGCCGCCAATGCCGGCCACGACGCCGGACACCAGATGCCGTGTCTTGGGATGATCGGGATCGCCGAACCGCAGCGCGTTCAGGTTCGCCACCGGGCGTGCGCCCATGGTGAAGACGTCGCGCATGATGCCGCCGACACCGGTGGCCGCTCCCTGATAGGGCTCGATGAACGAGGGATGGTTGTGGCTCTCCATCTTGAAGATGGCGGCGTGACCGTCGCCGAGATCGACGATCCCGGCGTTCTCGCCCGGGCCCTGGATGACCTGGGGTCCCTCGGTCGGCAGCGTCTTGAGCCACACCTTGGACGATTTGTAAGAGCAGTGTTCCGACCACATGACGGAAAAGATGCCGAGCTCGGTGAGGCTCGGTTCGCGCCCGAGGATGCCGATGATGCGTTCATATTCCTCCGCCGTCAGCCCGTGCTCGGCAACGAGCTCCGGCGTCAGTGCCATGGCTTGCGCGGTCATCAGTGAAGTGCCTCGACGAGGGATGCAAACATCGGTTTGCCGTCGGTTCCGCCGAGCGCCGGATCGGCCAGCCGTTCCGGGTGCGGCATGAGACCAAGCACGGTTCCTTCCGCATTGTAGAGTCCGGCAATGCTGCGCTGCGACCCGTTGGGATTGGCCGTTTCGGTGAGCGCACCCGAAGGATCGCAATAACGGAAGGCAACGAGGTTTTCGCCTTCGAGGCGATCGAGCGTCTCGGTGTCCGCAAAGTAGTTTCCGTCGTGATGGGCGATCGGGATGCGGATCACCTGTCCCTCGTCGTAGCCGCGGGTGAAATCGGTGTCGTTACGCTCGACCTTGAGCAGCACGTCCCGGCAGATGAATTTGAGCGAGGCATTGCGCATCAGCACGCCGGGCAGCAAACCGGACTCGGTCAAAAGATGAAAGCCGTTGCAGATGCCGAGCACGGGTGTGCCGGCCTGCGCCTTTTTGACGACATCGCGCATGATCGGCGAGTGCGCCGCCATCGCGCCCGAACGCAGATAGTCGCCATAGGAGAACCCACCGGGAAGAACGATCAGGTCGCTGTCTGGCACGCTGGTCTCGCGATGCCACACCATGGCCGGCTTGCGCCCGGTCGCCGCCTTGAGGCTCACGGCGACATCCCGGTCGCAGTTGGAGCCGGGAAAGACGATTACGCTCGCCTTCATGATGCCTCCAGCTCGTAGGCGTAATTCTCAATGACCGTGTTGGCGAGAAGCTGCTCGCACATCCGCTTCACCGTGTCTTCCGCTGCCGCGGGGTCGGTCTCGTCGAGCTCGAGCTCAATGTATTTTCCTTGCCGGACATCACCGACGCCGTTGAATCCAAGGGCGTCGAGCGCGTGCGCGATGGCCTTGCCCTGCGGGTCGAGCACGCCGTTTTTCAAAGTGATCTTGATGCGGGCCTTCATGGTGTCTTCGGGTCCGATTGAATGAGTTACATGGAAACGCGTCTTTACTTGGAGCTGACCAGCACCGGTCCGGTTCCGTCGCCCGGCCGGTTCTCGATGAACAGGCCAAGCCGGCGTGCGACCTCCCTGTAGGCCTCGATGAGGCCGCCGAGGTCCTCGCGGAACCTGTCCTTGTCCATCTTGTCCTGGGTTTCGATATCCCACAGCCGGCAGCAGTCGGGGCTGATCTCGTCGGCGAGCACAATGCGCATCATGTCGTTCTCGATGAGCCGCCCGAATTCGATCTTGAAGTCGACCAGCCGGATTCCGACGCCGAGAAACAGGCCCGAAAGGAAGTCGTTGATGCGCAGGGAGAGGGCGATCATCTCGTCGATCTCCTGCGGATTGGCCCAGCCGAACGCCGTGATGTGTTCCTCGGAAACGATCGGGTCGTCCAGTTCGTCGGACTTGTAATTGAACTCGACGATCGAGCGCGGAAGCTGTGTTCCCTCATCAAGCCCGAGCCGTTTGACGATTTCGCCGGCGGCCACGTTCCTGACCACGACCTCTACCGGAATGATCTCAACCGCACGGATCAGTTGCTCGCGCATGTTCAGGCGCTTCACGAAGTGCGTCGGGATACCCATCTCGCCGAGCTTCTGGAACAGGTACTCGGAGATCCGGTTGTTCAGGACACCCTTGCCCTCGATCCGGTCATGCTTCTTCTTATTGAAGGCCGTCGCGTCGTCCTTGAAGTGCTGGACGAGCGTCCCCGGCTCGGGCCCCTCGTAAAGGATCTTCGCCTTGCCCTCGTAAACGCGCCGCCCCCGGCTCATGGATGCGTCCTTTCGGTCTTCTAGTCAGGAAGGGATCTCTCAAATGCGTGCCACGGGTGCCGTGGAATGCCGCGCTGAGAACCACCTGTTTCGGAAGATTTTCAATTCGCCTCTGTGCCGCCCTGCGCCAATTCGTTCGCATGCCCACGGGAATCGCCTGAATGATGCCATGAACCTAGCGGAACGTTCTCAAAGAAACAATCGCAAGACGTGAGCAACAAATAACGGCGAGGGGGGCAGTTGATTTGCCTTCCGCACCGGGCTATCCCTGCGCGAAAGACGAGGCTCTGACGGCGAGCGGGCTCTGGTTGTTCTGTTCCGCCGGCTGCTTTTCAGGAGAGACTGGCAATGAGTTCATTCGACGAACGAGAAAAAGGCTACGAGAAGAAATTCGCGCATGATGCGGAACTGAGATTCAAGGCGACAGCCCGTCGCAACAAGCTGCTGGGATTATGGGCCGCCGAGCTCATGGGAAAGACCGGTGACGACGCGGACGAGTACGCCAAGGGCGTGGTGCTGGCCGACCTTGAAGAGCCGGGGGAAGAGGATGTGTTCCGCAAGATCCGCGGTGATTTCGATGAAGCCAGCATCGAGCAGTCCGACCATCAGATCCGCCGCAACATGGACGAACTGATGGACGAAGCGGTCAAGCAGATCGAAAACGAACGCGAGTAAGCCGGCGCCGGCCGGGCGGAGCTTGCTTCCATGACGTCAGCGATGTCGCTCCGCCAGTCACTGTCGGGTCAGGCTCCCAAATTGCTGGCGTGGCTTGGCTACGGTGTGCCCCACATCGTCGAGCAGATGGGGGAGGCGGGATATGATGCCGTTCTCCTCGACCAGCAGCACGGCCTGACGACCCACGAAGATCTGGTGAACTGCCTGATCGCGGCGCGTGCCGCGGGGCTGCCTGCTCTGGTGCGCCCGCAGGGTCCCGACGCGGGGCTGATCGGCGCGGCCCTGGATGCAGGGGCGCAGGGCGTTGTTGTCCCTCTGGTCGAAAGCGCGGCCGATACCCGGGCGTGCGTGCGCGCGGTGAAGTACGCGCCGGCCGGCATGCGGAGCTGGGGGCCATATCGCGGCCGGCTGATGACGTCGCATGATGATCTCGGGGCGGTGAACGCCTGGACCATCGCGTGCGTGCAGATCGAAACCAGAGCCGCCATGGAGAACCTTGAAGACATTCTCGCCGTGGACGGCCTCGACATGGTTCTCGTCGGGCCCAACGATCTCGCCACGGCCCTCACGGGCAGGCGCGACATCCGTGCGCGCGAGGTGGTTGACGCCTGCGATCTGATTCTGAAATCGGCCAAACAACGCGATGTTTTTGCTGCGATTTATGCCAATGACGCGGATTTCGCCAAACCTCTGGTCAAGGCCGGATGGGATCTGGTCGCGATCGGCACGGACATGGGATTGCTGGAGGGTGCGGCGCGTGAGGTGGTGACGTCATTCCGGGACATGGAATGAAGCTCTATTTCACACCCCTGTCGCCATATGCACGCATGGCGCGGATCGCCGTTCTGGAGAAAAACCTCTCAGAGTCCGTTGAACTGATCGCCGCGCGGACACGCGAACCGGACAGCCCCTATTATGCGATCAATCCGTCGGGACGCGTGCCGTACCTGGTGCTCGACGAGGCAACCGGTCTTGAAGGGTCCGAACTGATCTGCGCCTATCTCGACGCCGTCGACGGCGACCCGATCCTCGGTGTGCCGTCCGGCACCGATCACCTTACCTTCAGACGGCTCGAGGCACAGGCCCGCAGCATGCTCGACGGACTGTCGGTGTGGCGCCGCGAGTTCTACCGCCCGGAAGCGGACCGCTCGCCGACCCTCTTCGCTCATGAGGCCGCCCGCGGCCAAAGGCTGGCCGCGCTCTGGGAACGGGACGTGGACCATGCGTGTCTTCAGGGCGCGTTGAACATGGTGCAGATCACGCTCATCTGCGCGTTGCAGATGGAACGTCTTCTGCCTGAGCTGGACTGGCGAACCGGTCATCCGAAGCTGTGCACCTGGGAGGCGAAGCTCGCCGCGCGGGCCTCGATCGCAGAAACGGCGCCAAGCGAGTGAAGCGAAGAGGCTCTAGACCTCGCCGAACACGCGTTTGAATATCTCGTCGACATTCTCGGTGTGGTAGCCGAGATCGAACTTCTCGCGGATCTCCTTTTTCGACAGGGCCTTCAGGACCTCCTTGTCGTTCAGAAGCTCCGTCTTGAAGTCCTTGTTCTTCTCCCACACCTTCATCGCGTTGCGCTGCACCAGCCGGTAGGCGTCCTCGCGGCTGACGCCGGCCTGTGTCAGGGCCAGAAGCACGCGTTGTGAGTGTACGAGCCCGCCGAGCGCATCGAGGTTTGCCTTCATGCGTTTGGGATAGACGATGAGCTTGTCGATCACTCCGGCGAGGCGGGCGAGCGCAAAGTCGAGATGGACGGTCGCATCGGGCGCAATGCCGCGCTCGACGGACGAGTGCGAAATGTCGCGCTCATGCCACAACGCCACGTTTTCCATGGCCGGCGTCACCGCGGAGCGGACCAGCCGGGCGAGGCCGGTGAGGTTCTCCGTCAGCACCGGATTGCGCTTGTGCGGCATGGAGGAGGAGCCTTTCTGGCCTTGCGAGAAATACTCCTCCGCTTCCAGCACCTCGGTGCGTTGCAGGTGGCGGATCTCCGTGGCCAGCCGCTCGATGGACGACGCGATGACCCCGAGCGTCGCGAAGTACATGGCATGCCGGTCGCGCGGGATCACTTGTGTTGAAATGGGTTCAGGCGCGAGCCCGAGTTTCTCCGCCACATGCACCTCGACACGGGGGTCGACGGTCGCAAACGTCCCGACGGGACCCGAGATCGCGCAGGTCGCGACTTCCTTCCGGGCCGCCTCGAGACGCTCTTTGGCGCGGGAGAACTCGGCGTAGGCCTGCGCCATCTTGAGGCCGAAGGTGGTCGGCTCGGCGTGAATGCCGTGGCTGCGGCCGATGCAGATCGTGTCCTTGTGCTCGAAGGCGCGCCGTTTCAGCGCGGCCAGCACCTCATCCAGGTCCTCAAGGAGAATGTCGGATGCGCGCACGAGCTGAATGTTGAAGCACGTGTCGAGTACGTCGGATGAGGTGAGACCCTGATGCACGAACCGGGCTTCCTCGCCGACATGTTCCGCGAGGCTGGTGAGGAAGGCGATCACGTCGTGTTTGACTTCGGCCTCGATCTCGTCGATGCGGTCGACATCGAAACCGCCTCGCTCCCATATGGCGTCAGCCGCCTCCTTCGGCACGATGCCGAGCTCGGCCATGGCGTCGCAGGCGTGGGCCTCGATCTCGAACCAGATGCGATATTTGGTTTCCGGCTCCCAGATCTTTGCCATGGGAGCACGGGTGTAACGGGGAATCATGGTGGGCCCGGTGGCTGGTTGCGTGCTGGAGTTGGTCTAGCAGAGCGCGCGTGCGCACTCAATTGCGGCGCGCTCACGGGATTTCGCGCGGTCCCACAAGCGCAAGGATGATTCCCGGTGCGATCAGCACGCCGAGCAGGCCGAGATTGAACGAGCTGACCAGGAAAAACGCAAAGGTATAGAAGCCGCCGAGCGACGCCCAGTAGAGGCCTGACGGGCTGTAGTCATGCGGTCCGGGGTTCAGGAGAAAGTTGCTGCCGACCTCGAGCAATCCTCCCAGGGCGCAAAACACCAGCAGGAAAATGATCAGGCCGTAGAAAAACCGCACGGCAATACCGCGATGCGCGGCAAACCGCTGGAGCCACCATGCGAGGAGGCCGGCGACCGTGCCGGCGATGCCGCAGATCCGCAGTGTCACCCGTGCCTGTTCGCTCATGATGCGGCCCGGCTCCATATAGTCGGCCACGAGAACGGCAATCAGGCACGCGCCCATGACCGCTGAAAAGAGCACCGCGAGAACGAATCCCACGCCACGGCCAAAACCACTCTCTTCCATTGTGGACTCCCTCGGAAATGTGTCTGATTTGCCCGTCCGCCGAACCTAAACACGCAACGGTACGGGCCGCAATTGCAGGTCTCAGCCACGTGTTAGGGCACTTGAGCCGTTACTGCAAGGAACCGTCGGTCCGGGCCTTCGAAACCGTGCTTGAACACGCTGATGAGAACGGCGAAAACCCGTTTGCCACCTTTGGGATCATGGAGCACGACATCCGAGATGGCATAGCGGACCGCGCAAATGCGGTCCTCCGGAATCGAGGTGTCGTCATGCAGGATCCGTGGCTGTTCGCCGTCCTTCTGCATGGTCAGTGTGAACCCCTGCTGCTCGTCGTTCACGAACGCCGTGCATATGGGGTTCCTGAAGGTCTTCTCCCGAATAGTGAATGTCCAGAGCTCCGGTGGCGCGATCGGATCCGGGTTCACATTCACCACGACCTTGTGCGGGTCGGCGGAGACTTCCTCAGGAGGATTGCTCGCAAGCAGCCGGCCGGGATGCGATATGACCCGCTCCCGTAACGTGTTCCCGGCCTGGGTCATGGCATCGCGCCGCGCCCATTTCACCTCGGCGCGTTCATCGCGCAGAAAGGCGACAAACGGTGAGCCTTCGATCGGGCGACCCTTGAGCGTGTCGATAACGAAAATGTCCGAATACGGGAAACCGGAGCCGTCCTGAACGCCGAACTGCTCGAAGGCGAAGGTGCTCCCGTCGGGCGAGAAACCGAGCACGTGGCGTTCGGCCTGATCGCCGGCGCCTGCGCCGCCGGCATAAAACAGGATAGCCGCAAGGGCGCCGGCCGAACGGCGTAATCCGGACCGAATGGTCATGTGTCGCCGCCTTTGAACTTTTCCGTGTATGTGGGCTGGCCCTGCGGCTCACCTGTGAAAGACGTCGCCTCATACACACCGCGCGCGATTGCACGCGCGACCACGTTTGCAGCAACCGACCCCAACTCCGACAGTCCGACAAACGGATCGGCCAAGGGTTTGGTTCCGGTCGACAGGGAAAACACGATATCCCCGTCGAGCGGGCAATGCGCCGGATAGACGGCGCGCGCCATTCCGGTATGCGCCATGATCGCCAGCCGCCGCAGCATGAGACGATCCAGTTCGGCGTCCGTCGCGACGATAACGAGCGTGGTGTTTTCCCCGGGACCGCCCTTGAGGCGAGGTGTCGTTGCATCGGCCGGGAAAGGGTCCGGCAAGCCCCTTCCACCGAACTCGGAGTTAACTTCGAACGGAGCCGCCCAGAAATGCGGACCATCGCCGATAGTGACCGAGCCGACCGCGTTTACGGCGGCGATGGCACCAACCGTTATCCCGCCTTCTGTACGAGACGACGCGCTGCCAAGGCCGCCCTTCAGATTGCAGGTGGATGCGCCGTAGCCCGCGCCCACGGTTCCGAGGTCAAACTCGGGACCGGCTGCCGCGCAGGCTGCATAGCCCAGATCCTGATAGGGAGGGCGCCGTCCCCAGTCCTTTTCGCCGCCGTTCAGAAGGTCGAACAGGATGGCCTGGGGGACGATCGGCACACAGGCATCGCCAACGGCAAAACCGATGCCCCTTTCGCGCAGATAACTCTGTACGCCGGTCGCAGCGTCGAGGCCGAATGCCGATCCTCCGGACAGGGAAAGCGCATGAATTTCCTGGACTGTGCCCTCGGGATGCAACGCCATGACGTCGCGCGTACCCGGTCCACCGCCGCGCACATCCACCGCTGCCGTTGCCGGCGTGTCGCACAGCAGAACCGTCACGCCGGATCGCAGTTTGTCGTCATGCGCGTTTCCGACCGTAAGGCCGGCAACATCCGTGATAAGGTTGCGGCGGGAGGCTGGGGGCAAGTTGATTGCTCCGTTTGATCTCGGGCAAGGGATCGGACCGCAGACCATGCCACGACAGGCGTGATGAGGTCTATTGTCGGCGCGCTGGCAACGCAAATCTGCGAAAGAGGAGAACATTCATGGATTTGACCGAATTGGAGGCGGAGCTCAACCTGCTTCTGACCCAGATGGAAAACCTCCCCGAGGACAGGCATGAGTTCTACATGCAGCTCAGGGAGAAGCTTTCCGAGATCCGTGCGTTCGGCATGCCGGTTCCCGATGACCTGCTGCGGCTTGAGAAAGAACTCGAGAAAGAATTCGCCAGCGAACTGAAATCCGGGGACAAAACGGACAAATGAAAAAGCCCGCCGGTGTGGCGGGCTTTCCCGGTTTCGTTTGTTCGCAGATCAGTTGATCTGCTCGTATTCGCCTTTCGACCACTTGAAGAAGGCGTACGGCGGAAGGCTCGGATCGCCCTTCTTGTCGAACGTGAAGTCGCCGATGACGGTCTTGAACGTCCCGGCGTGCAGAGCCTTGGAGACCTTGTCGGGATCCGTGCTCTTGGCCGTTTCCACAGCCTGCTTCCAGGTCTGGAATGCAGCATAGGTGTAAAGAACGTAGCCTTCAGGCTCGATGTTCTTTTCGCGGAAACGCTTCACAAGCGCGGCCGCCGCGGGATTTTTCCGCGGGTCGGGCGAAAACGTCATCAAGGTGCCTTCGCCGTCGGGGCCGGTGATCTTCCAGTAGTCGGCGGTCACCAGCGCATCGCCGGACACGAGCAATGTGTCCATGCCCTGGGCGCGCATCTGGCGCACGATAAGACCGGCTTCCGGATGATAGCCACCATAGTACAGGACATCGACGCCGGCCTGCTTCAGTTTCGAGACAAGCGCGTTGTAGTCCTTCTCGCCCGGCGTCACGGTTTCATACATGACTTCCTTGAGACCGGCGGCGTTCATCGCCTTCTTGGTCTCGTCGGCAAGACCCTTCGAGTAGGCCTGCTTGTCATGGACAACCGCCACTTTTTTGTCACCGAAGTTCTTCTTCAGATAGGCGCCGGCAACGCTGCCCTGCTGGTCATCGCGACCGCAGACGCGGAAGATGTTGTTGCCGGGGCGTTCGTCGGTGAATTTGGGATTGGTCGATGCCGGTGAGATCTGCAGAATTCCCTCTTCCGCATAAACCGCGGACGCCGGAATCGAAGAACCAGAGCAAAAATGCCCGGCAACGAAGACAACCTTGTCGCCGGCGAGTTTGTTGGCGACGGCAACGGCCTGTTTCGGGTCGCAGGCGTCGTCAGCAGCAATGAGTTTGAGCTTCTGGCCGAGAACACCGCCAGCCGCATTAATGTCTTCAACGGCCAGTTCGGCACCGGCCTTCATCTGCTCACCGAAGCTGGCATACCCGCCCGTGAGCGGACCGACGACGGCGACATTCATTTCCGCGCGCGCAGACGCGGAGAACATCAGCGCGACAGTGAGCGCCAATGCGCCCAGTACTAGTTTGCGCATAGGAATCATCCTCCCTGTTACTTGCGCCGCGGCTTGAAGCTGCGGCGCAAAATTCGAGCGTTGAGATTATAGACTGAAAAATAGGGCAAAAAATATAGTTCGAATCTCCAACAAGCAGACATGTCAGTCCTTTGCGTCCTCGCGCGCCGCCCATGTGAACGGACCCGTCTTGCGATAGAGCCAGGGATACTGCGTCGCCATGCAACTGGCCTGCGTCATACGGTAGGCGACGCTGGCGAATGCCATCAGGACCGCGGTGTCGACAAGGTAAAAATGCACGGACAGGATATCGCCCTTGTAGACGTCGAGCGGCCTGTCGAGAAACAATCCCCAGTGGAGAAACCGGTCGGCGAGACCAAGCAGGCAACTGTAGATGATGACTTCCCGGAACGGCCGCCATTTGAGCGCCAGCGCCCGGCCGGTCGCAAACGACGCACCACCGCCGATGACCACCGTCAGGAAGAAAAACACCCAGAATGATGTCTCCCAAATGACTCCCATAGTGCGCCGACCGGATTCCTTTCGTTCTAGTGCCGCCCGCCTTCAAGATAGGCGGCGCGGATCTCTTCCTTGGCGAGCAGGCTCTTGCCCGTGCCCTGCAGCGTGATCTCGCCATTCACCATGACATAGCCGCGATGCGCGAGTTTCAGCGCGTGAAACGCGTTCTGCTCGACGAGAAACACGGTCAGACCCCGTTCACGGTTCAGGTCGCCGATAACCGAGAAGATCTGTTTGACGATCAGCGGCGCAAGGCCGAGCGAGGGTTCGTCAAGCAATAGGAGCTTGGGGCGCCCCATGAGCGCGCGGCCGATCGCCAGCATCTGCTGTTCGCCCCCCGAGAGCGTGCCGCCGCGTTGCTCCGCGCGCTGCTTGAGGATCGGAAACAGGGTGAAGACCTCCTCCAGGTCCTCGTCGTAGTACTTGTCCTCGGTCAGTTTCGCACCGATCTGGAGATTCTCCAGAACCGTCATGCGCGGGAAGATGCGCCGCCCTTCCGGCGCCTGCGCAAGGCCGAGCCGCATGATGTCGTAGGTCGGCATGCGCGTGATGTCGCGGCCCTCGAACGTGATCGAGCCGTCGCGTGCCTGCGGGCGGCCGCAGATGGTCATCATGAGCGTGGACTTGCCCGCGCCGTTCGCTCCGATGAGGGTGACGATCTCTCCCTCTTTCACTTCGATGTCGACACCGCGGAGCGCCTGGATTTTGCCGTAGAACGCGGTGACGCCCTTGGCCTCGAGAAGGATCGGCTTGCCGGCCATGGCTCAGGCGACCTCCTCGTCCTCGACGCCGAGATATGCCGCGATCACATGGGGGTCCGAGCGCACGAAGTCCGGTGTGCCGTCGGAAATCTTGATGCCGTAGTCGAGCACGGCGATGTGGTCCGAGATCTCCATCACCACGCTCATGTCATGCTCGATCAGGAGGATGGCAATGCCTTCCTCCTCGCGAATGTCGAGCAGCAACCGGTTGAGCTGATCGGATTCGCGCGGGTTCAGGCCGGCCGCGGGCTCGTCGAGGCACAACAACAGCGGTTGCATGCACATGGCGCGCGCAATCTCCAGTCGCCGCTGGGCGCCGTAGGGAAGGTCGGCCGCCGGATCGTCGGCCCGGTCGACGAGATTGATCTTTTCCAGCCAGTGCTTGGAACGCTCGACCGCCTCGCGCTCAGCCCTTTTGTATCCCGACAATCCGAACAGGCCGGCGATCGCGAAACGGGAGGCATGCACCAGCGGGTTGTGCTGCGCGACCATCAGGTTCTCCAGCACCGTCATGCCGCCGAACAGCCGGATGTTCTGGAACGTCCGGGCGACCCGCGCCTCGCGCGCGATGACGTGATCGTCGAGCCGTTCCAGCAGATACTCGCGCCCGTCATCATGGGTCATCTGAACCATGCCTTCGGTCGGCTTGTAGAACCCGGTGATGCAATTGAAGACCGTGGTCTTTCCGGCGCCGTTCGGACCGATCAGGGCGGTGATGTCGTTGCGGCCGGCCTCGAAGGACAGATTGTCGATGGCCACCAGACCGCCGAAACGCATGGTGAGGTGACGCACGCGCAGAATCGGGTCCTTCTCCCAGGACGCACTCATCCCTTGCCCTCCTGCACAAGTTCACCGGAGACGGCCTTCCTTTCCTTCAGGTAGACGGAAGGTTCGCGTGACGTGATGAGGCCACGCGGGCGCCAGATCATGATCAGCACCATCGCAAGGCCGAACATGAGCATGCGGTACTGCTCGAGTTCACGAAACAGCTCGAACCCGCCGATCATCACGATCGCCGCGATCACCACGCCGATCTGGCTGCCCATGCCGCCGAGCACGACGATGGCGAGGATGATCGCCGACTCGATGAATGTGAACGACTCCGGTGAAATGAAGCCCTGGCGGGTTGCGAAAAAGCTCCCGGCGAACCCGCCGAACATGGCGCCGATCGAAAACGCGGAGAGCTTCGTGTTGCGCGTGTTGATGCCGAGAGAGCGGCACGCGATCTCATCCTCCCGCAAGGCCTCCCATGCGCGCCCGAGCGGCAGACGGCGCAGTCGGGTGGTAATGAAGTTGGTGATGAGCGCCAGTACGAGGATGATGTAGAACAGATAGATGATGCGGTTCATCGGCGAGTAGGGGATGCCGAAGAACTCATGGAACGAGGGTTCGCCGCGCCGCGTCAGCTCCAGTCCGAAAAAGGTCGGACGGGGAATCCGCGTGATGCCGTCGGGGCCGTTTGTCAGCGAGTACCAGTTGATGAGAACGATGCGGATGATCTCGCCGAATGCCAGCGTCACAATGGCGAGATAATCGCCCCTGAGCCGGAGCACCGGAAATCCGAGAATGATCCCCCACAACGCCGCGAGCAGACCGGCCAGCGGCAGAGCCACCCAGAACGACAGCCCGAAGTGGGTCGCGACAAGGGCGTAGGAATAGGCCCCGACCGCGTAGAACGCGACATAGCCGAGGTCGAGAAGCCCGGCCAGCCCGACCACGACGTTCAGACCCCAGCCGAGCATGATGTAGGTCATGACCATGATCGCCACGTCGAGGATGTAGCGGTCGGTGAAGGGCAAAAACGGAAGCGTGACCGCGAATGCCACCAGGGCAGGGGTCAACCACGGCGACACCTTGTCGAACATCCGGCCCACGGGCGCGAACATCGGCGCCAACGCCGTCTGCGTCTGCGCGCCGCCGCGGCCCCAGAAAAACAGGTTCAGCAGCAGCCGTCCGACGAATACCGCACCGACCGCACCGGCGAGAAGCCAGGGCCGGGGCGCGAGCAGGAGCTTGCCGGGGTCATCGACCGTGCGTATGCCGACAATGAATGCGAACAGCGCTAGAGAGATGAACGCGGCGATCGCGGCATCCTTGAGCGCTTCGGGCAGACGGGTGGACAATGGTGTTGCAGATTGCGCCAAACCCTACACCTTCTCCACTTCGGGGCGGCCGAGCAGGCCAGAAGGCAGGAAGATCAGCACCAGCGCGAGCATTGAGAACGCCGCCACATCCTTGTACTCGATGGTGAAATAGGCGGACCAGAAGACCTCGATCAGGCCGATGATCATGCCGCCGAGCATGGCGCCGGGAAGCGAGCCGATGCCGCCGAGCACCGCGGCGGTGAATGCTTTGATGCCGGCGATGAAGCCGATGTAGAAATCGATGACGCCGTAATAGAGCAGGTACATGACGCCGGCGACCGCCGCGAGCGCGGCGCCCATCACAAACGTCAGGGAGATCGTCCGGTCGACATTGACGCCGGACAGCGCCGCCATCACCCGGTCCTGCTCGCATGCCCGCTGGGCACGGCCGAGCGAGGTGCGGCTGATGAGCAGCGTGAAGACCCACATGAGCACGACCGTGAGCACGATGATGAGGATCTGCATGTAGCTCAGATTGACCACGAAGCCGTCGCGCTCCATGACCTCGAACCCGCCGGTGATCAGCGGCTGCAGCGGCTTCACCCGTGCGCCCTGAGTGATCTGCACGAAGTTCTGCAGGACTATGGACATGCCGATGGCCGTGATCAGGGGCGCAAGCCGAAAGGACTCCCGCAATGGCCGGTAGGCGACACGCTCCACGGTCCACCCCCAGACAGAGGTGAACGCCATCGATACGATGAGCACAATGAGCAGGGCGAGCGGTATGAAGGTGAGCCCGACGGACAGCAGGAATATGAACATGATGAGGGCGATGAACGCACCCACCATGAAAATGTCGCCATGGGCGAAGTTGATCATTCCGATGATGCCGTAGACCATCGTGTAGCCGATGGCGATCAGGCCGTAGATGGCGCCCAAGGTGAGCCCATTGATCAACTGCTGAACGAAATATTCCATATTCCCCCCGCAATGCCGGCAATGCCAGTCCATCGCAGTGACTACTAAATCAAATCGGCCCGCTGCTTACAACGGTTCCTTGCAACCGCGGGGAGGTCTCGGAGGTAGGCTGGGGGTGTCTAAAGGAGGTTGTGCGATCCGTCGCAGAACGGAGGGTCGCCCGTGTCCTTGCAACCGCAAAGGTAGACGGTCTCGGTCTTCTCCGCCGTGAACACCAGCGGCTCTATGCCGGTCCCTTTGTGGGTGCCGTCGCAGAAGGGCTGTTTCTCGGAGCGCCCGCATCGGCACCAGGCGTACCGGCGTCCTTCCTGGACTTCGACTTCGTACGGCCCGAGTTGTGCCGGAATTGGATCTTCAGCCATATTTGTTTCCCTGTTCAAAAATGCACATGATCCTGATCGCGCGCGATTGCACACGCTTATCCAATTCGCAGGCGAAGAACAACCGTCACATACGTCGAGACGTGAGCATGCGCGTTTGAAATCAGGTGTTTTTAAACGTGTGAGAAGAGTTGATGTTGACGCCGCATCCGGACTGCCAGAAATCCTGTTTCTTTCATTAGTGCGAGGGGTTAAACAATAGCAGGGGCTTCCGGGGGGCGCCGGAAAAGGAGAGAACGGCCATGTCGGCGCTCGTATATGTAATTGTATGTTTCGCGGCGATCGTCTTCTTGGCCTTGCGTCAGGCGCCGCTGTCGATTTGGGCTGCGGTGGTTGCCGTTCTGGCGCTGCTCGCACAGGTCGGTCTGCCGTTCTTCGAGCCCGTCCTCTCGTTCTCTTCCGGCGCCTGGGTCGGATGGCTGCTTGCCGTACTTCTCGGGGCGCTCGCCATGCCGGACGTGCGCCGCCGCGTCGTCATCGAGCCGGCATACAATGCGCTGAAGAAGATCATGCCCCGCGTTTCCGAAACCGAGCAGGAAGCGCTCGAGGCGGGCACCATCGGCTGGGACGCGGAGCTGTTCTCCGGCGCACCCGACTGGGCGCGCCTGGCGGATGTCAGGCCGCCGACGCTTTCCGCCGAAGAGCGCGAATTCCTCGAAGGTCCGACGGAGGAGCTTTGCCGGATGCTCGACGACTGGGATATTCGCCATAACCGGTGCGATATTCCCAAGGAGGTCTGGAAATTCGTCTCCGAGAAGGGCTTTCTCGGGATGCTCATCTCCAAGGATCACGGGGGCCTCGGCTTCTCCGCGCAGGCACAATCGCTGATCATCGGCAAGATCGCGTCCCGCTGCCCGGATGTCGCCGTCATCGTCATGGTGCCGAATTCACTCGGTCCGGGCGAACTGATCGAGCGCTACGGTACGGAGAAGCAGAAGACGAAATACCTTAAGCGCCTCGCCACGGGCAAGGAGATACCCTGCTTCGGTCTGACCGGGCCGACGTCGGGTTCCGACGCGGCGGCGATGCGCGACATCGGCGTCGTGTGCAAGCAGAAGGTCGGCGCAAAGGAAACGCTCGGCCTGAAGCTCAATTGGGAGAAACGGTACATCTCGCTCGGGCCCAATGCCACGTTGCTCGGCCTTGCGTTCATCGCGGTCGATCCGGATGGGCTCCTCGGCGGCGAAGAGGAACTCGGCATCACGGTCGCGCTCATTCCGACCGATCATGAGGGCGTGGAAATCGGACGCCGGCATCTTCCCGGCGGCGTTGCCTTTCCGAACGGCCCGAACTGGGGCAAGGACGTGTTCATCCCGCTCGACTGGGTCGTCGGCGGCCGGGAGGGCATCGGGCAGGGCTGGCGCATGCTCATGGAATGTCTCTCGGAAGGACGGTCCATTTCGCTGCCAGCGTCCAGCACGGCGGCGGCGAAGTCGGCGCTGCGCACGACGTCGGCCTATGCCCGCATCCGAAAGCAGTTCGGCCTGCCGATCGGGTTCATGGAGGGCATCGAGGAACCGCTCGCCCGTCTCGTCGAGACGGCGTATGTGAACGAGGCGGGACGATCGGTGACCGCGTCCATGGTCACGGCGGGCGAGAAGCCTTCCGTCATCTCCGCGATCCTCAAGTACCAGACGACGGAACGCATGCGCCGGGCCATCAACGACGCGTTCGACATTCATGGCGGCCGCGCGATCTGTGATGGACCGTCCAACTACCTGCAGACGGCATATCAGGCGGCGCCCGTTGCGATCACGGTCGAGGGCGCGAACATCCTCACCCGGACGCTGATCACCTTCGCGCAAGGGGCGCTTCGCAGTCATCCCTGGCTTTACAAGGAGATACTGGCGTTGCGCGAGCATGATCCCGAGATCGGGATTGACGAGTTCGAGAAGGCGTTCGAAGGGCACGCGGCCTACATGGTCGCCAACATTTTCGGGTCCCTTTTCCACAATCTGACGGGCGGATATCTCGCGAGCGCGCCATCGCAGGCGCGCGCGACCAGGCGGTGGTATCGCCAGCTTGCGCGCAGCGCGCGCACCTTTGCGCTGGTGGCCGATGTGAGTGTGGTCGGTCTTGGCGGTGGTCTGAAGACCAAACAGAAGATCACCGGAAGGCTCGCCGACGCCCTGTCGGAGCTCTATCTGTTGTCCTGCGTCCTGAAACGGTTCGAGGATGACGGCCAGCCATCGGCGGATCGCAAGATCGTGGACTATTGCGCCGCCAACTGCCTCTACAGGTTCCAACAGGCGATCAAGGGCGTGCTCGACAATTTCCCCGTGACGCCGGTGCGCTACCTGATCTACCCGCTGGCGTTTCCCTATGGCGCACGCCGGCGCCCGGCACCCGACCGGCTCGGCAAGGACCTCGCGCGCGCCGTGCTGGAGCCCGGGGAGGTGCGCGATCGTCTGACGCGCGACATCTACATCACCGACGATCCGAGCGACGCCCAGGGTATTCTGGAGCATACGCTCGCGAAGATCGTTGCTGCGCAGGAGGCCGACAAGAAGCTTGAAAAGGCGGTCCGGTCCGGCATTATCCGCCGCACCCACGCCAACGACTGGGTCGCGGATGCGCAGAAGGCCGGCGCGATTTCCGAAGATGAGGCGAAAGCACTGAAGGACCTGGAAGACCTGGTGGCCCGCGTTATCGCGGTCGATGATTTTGATCCGGCAGAAGTCGTTCCGCACTACAAGAGTTCCGAAACCAAAAAGAGTTCCGAAACCAAAAAGAGTTCTGAAACCAAAAAAAGTCCTGAAAGCAAAAGCCTGGCAGCCGAATGACAGACACACCCCCTGTGGACGTCCAGACGTCCCCGCCGGACGTCAAAGACCTCAAGGACTGGCGGTTCGAAATCGATTTTGAACAAATCGCCTGGGCCGTTTTTGACCGCGAGGGCGAGTCGATGAATTCGCTCGGTCACCGACCGACCCTGGAGCTGGCTGCGATCGTCGCCAAGGTGGAGGATGTAGCCGACAAGGGCGAGGTCCGCGGCCTGGTGCTCATATCCGGCAAGGACAATTTCATTGCCGGAGCCGATATTCGCGAATTCGACAATCTCGGAGACACCGAGCAGGTCGCCGAGGCGGTGGCGGCGACGATCGCGCTGTTCGACCGCATCGAGAAGCTCCGCGTTCCGGTTGTCGCGGCGATCCACGGTTATTGCCTCGGCGGTGGTCTCGAGCTCGCGATGGCCTGTCACTATCGCATCGCCGACCGCGAAGAGGGGACACGGCTCGGCTTTCCGGAAGTGAAGTTGGGCATCTTTCCCGGTCTCAACGGCACCGTGCGCTCGATCGAGCTCGCCGGTGCCATGTCGGCAATGCAGATGATGCTGACGGGCCGGATGTTGCGGCCCGGTCCGGCGCGCGCCATCGGCATCGTCGACCAGCTCGTACCGACCCACCATCGGCTCAGATGGGCGGCGCGCAAGGCCGTGCTGCAAAAGCGCAAGTCAAAGGGCGCGGCCTGGTGGAAGAAGTTCATGTGCAAGGCACCGCTTCGTGAGTTCCTGGCCAAGCAGATGCGAAAGAAGACGGCCGAGAAGGTGCGCGAAGATCACTATCCCGCGCCGTTCAAACTGATCGAGCTGTTTTCCGATTTCGGCGACAGCCGGCGGCGCATGAAGGCTGCGGAGACGCGCCTCTTCGCACCGCTCATGACCAGCGACACGGCACGCAATCTGCGACGCGTGTTCCGGCTTACGGAGATGCTGAAGAACGAAGCGCCGAAGGGCACGTTCAAGCCGCTGCGGGTTCACGTGGTCGGCGCCGGCACGATGGGTGCGGACATTGCGGCGTGGTGCGTGGTGTGCGGCATGCAGGCCAGCCTCCAGGATCTGAATGAAGACCAGCTCAAAAAGGCGATGGTTCAGGCAAAGGGCCTGTTCAGGAAGCGCTTCCGGTCGAAGCGGGACGTCGATGCGGCGGTCGCGCGCCTGATCTCCGACAAGGACGGCAAGCATATCGGCCGCGCCGACGTGATCATCGAGGCGATCGTCGAGAAACTCGAGATCAAGCAAAAGGTGTTTGCGGATCTGGAAACCAAGATCAAGCCGGGCGCGGTCCTCGCCACCAACACCTCGTCTTTGAAGATCGAGGATATTGCCCAGACGCTGAAGGATCCCGGCCGGCTCATCGGGTTGCACTTCTTCAATCCGGTTCCGCAGTTGCCCCTGGTGGAAGTCATCAAGGGGGACGGAAGCCGGGACGCGGAAGTGCTCAAGGGCTGCGCGTTCGTCACCGACATCCGCAAGTTTCCCCTTATCGTCAAAAGCTGTCCGGGTTTCCTCGTCAATCGGGTGCTGGCGCCGTACATGCTGGACGCCGTGCGGCGCTATCAGGAGGGCGAGCCGCGCGAGAAGATCGATCAGGCGGCCATCAATTTCGGCATGCCGATGGGCCCCCTCGAACTGTGCGACGTGGTCGGGCTCGACATCTGCAAGCATGTCGCGGAGACGTTGGGGCTCGGTCCCGTCGCCGACAGCGAGCTCGACCGCCTGGTCGTCAGCGGCAAGCTCGGGAAGAAAACCGGCGAGGGCTTCTATGTCTGGGACAAGGGCAAACCGAAACGCCAGAAGGTCTCTTTCGACGAAGATGACCTTGTGACTCTCGGACGCGATCTGGTAAAGCCGCTGATCGACGAGTGTGAGCGCGCGCTCTCCGAGCGCATTGTGGAAAGCGCCGATCACGTCGATGCGGGTGTCATCTTCGGTACCGGCTTTGCTCCGTTCCGGGGCGGGCCATTGCATTACAGGAATCGGAACAGGCCCGCTTCGGAAGCGGCCTGAGGCTCCGGAGGACGGCCATGGCGGAAACAGCGATGCGGCGAGTTGCAGTCGTCGGCGGCGTACGTATCCCATTTTGCCGGTCCTATGGGGCGTATGCGGAACTGACCAATCTGGAGATGCTCGTTACGGTGCTCGACGGGCTGGCGGCCCGTTACGGCCTCGCAGGCGCGCATGTCGACGAGGTGACCGGCGGCGCCGTCGTCACCCACGCAAAGGACTGGAACCTGACGCGCGAAGCCGTGGTCGGCAGCACGCTCGCGCCGTCCACGCCGGGCGTGACGATGATGCAGGCCTGCGGCACCAGCCTGCAGGCGGCGTTGGGCATCAGCGCCAAGATCGCCACAGGCGCGATCGAGTGCGGTATTGCCTGCGGCTCCGATACGGTTTCCGACTCCGCCATCGTGTTCCGCCGCAAGTTCGCGCATCGCCTGATCCGGCTTTCGCGCGCCCGCAGCCTCAAGGAAAAGATATCTGTTTTTAAAGGGTTTTCACCGGGCGAGCTCGCACCCGAGCCACCCAGCGTGGCCGAGCCGCGAACCGGGCTCAGCATGGGGCAGCATTGTGAGTTGATGGCTCAGGAATGGCAGATCCCGCGTGAGGCGCAGGACGAACTCGCCTATCACAGCCACAAACACGCCGCCGCCTCCTACGATGAGGGTTTTCAGGACGACCTGCTGGTGCCGTGCGCCGGCGTGTTTCGCGACGACAATCTTCGGGCGGACATCGATCTGAAATCGATGGCCGATCTCAAACCGGCCTTCGAGCGCTCGAAGCGCGGCACGCTGACTGCGGCGAATTCGACGCCCCTGACCGATGGCGCATCGGCGGTTCTTCTCGCCTCGGAGGAGTGGGCCGCGGCGCGCAATCTGCCGGTGGCGGCATATTTGACCCACGGGCAACACTGGGCGATAGACTATGTCGCCGGTGAAGGGCTCCTGATGGCGCCGACCATTGCCGTGTCGAAAATGATCGACCGGGCCGGCCTGAAACTGCAGGACTTCGACTATTACGAGATTCACGAGGCATTCGCCGCGCAGGTGTTGTGCACGCTGAAGGCCTGGGAGTCGCCGGAGTACTGCAAACGCATGCTTGGCAAGGACGCGCCGCTCGGTTCCATCGACCGCCACAAATTGAACGTAAAGGGGTCGAGCATAGCGTTTGGCCATCCTTTTGCCGCGACTGGCGGTAGAATATTGGGGTCATTGGCCAAGTTATTGGCCTCGAAACCGACGGCGAAAGGCCTTATATCGGTGTGCACCGCCGGTGGTATGGGCGTGTCGGCAATATTGGAAAGCGCTCAGGAAAAAATGGCCTCCGTTAAGGCTGGCTCAACCGATTTGCAGACAAAATCACCTGATTCGGCACAATCGGACGAACACGGAGGAAGTTCCGGGAGCGCATAGGCGGTACTCAACAGATCGGCTTGAAAGGACTGAGAAGTGACCGGACCGAACTTGCAAAGCGGGGGCAGCAGGCGGGCGCGAAAGGTTCGCGTGGGTCTGCAATCGGCTGTGGTGATCCTGGCGGCGGGTTTCGTCGTCTCGGCTCCAGCCGACGCGCAAGCGAATTTGGGAACCTGGCTCAATACCGACAAGAAGGGCAAAATCGTACTCCAGGAGTGCGGTGAGGAAAGCCTGTGCGGCAAGATTGTTTGGCTCAAGGAGCCCAACGACGAGAAGGGTCAGCCCTGGCGCGACATTCTCAATCCCGACCCGTCACTGCGCGGTCGGCAGGTCGTCGGCATCGACGTGCTGCTCAACACCAAGAAGATCGCCCCCAGCACCTGGCAGGGTCAGATCTACGATCCGGAAGTCGGGAAAGTCTATTACCTGAAGCACCTCAAGGTGCACGAGGACAGGGTCGAGATACGCGGCTGTCTGTCGAGCGGGTGGCCGTGCCGGACCAAGTATTGGACTAAGACGCAGCCCCTGAACCAGCCGGCGCCGGCCATGCAGGTCGCGAAGAAGCCGGCTGTCCAGACCGCTCCACCAGCCGCACCACGCGTTGCCCGGCCGGCGCCTCCGCCGGCACCACGGGTCGCAAGGCCGGCTCCGGTTCCGCCGCCGGCCGCCGCGCGTCCCGCTCCGGTACAACCGCAAGTGCAGGCGCGTGCACCACAGGTGCAGCAGCGGGCACAGCCTCGTCCTCAGGCCCAGCCGCGTCCACAGGCCCGTCCGCCGGCACCGGCGCGCCGGACGGTTGCGCCACCTCCACCGCCGGCCGTCACGGCAGCGATCCCGCGCACGGGCGGATATCTGGTGCAGGTTGCAGCGCGGCAGAGCCAGAACGAGGCCCTGCGTGCATTCAGTGACCTGCAACGGCGCTACCCGCAATTGCTCGGTGGGCTGCGGCCCGAGGTTCTCCGCGCCGATCTTGGTCAGCGCGGTGTCTGGTATCGGGTTGGGGTCGGGCCGATGGCGCAGCAGAGTGCGGCCGTCAATTTCTGCCAGCGGTTGAAGTCCGCGGGGGCCGACTGCCTCATTCGTCGGCGTTAGCGGTCGCGGCACGCTCCTCGCGCAGTTCCTTTTTCGACAGTTTGCCAATCATCGTTTTCGGCAACTCGTCGCGGAACTCGATATCGCGCGGCATTTCGATCTTGGAGATCTTCGGTTTCAGAAAGCTGAGGATCTCTTCGCGCGTCGCCGTATGCCCCTTGCGCAGCTTGATGAAGGCGGCGGGAGCTTCGCCGCGATACTCGTCTTCCACGCCAATGACGGTGACTTCTTCGACCGCCGCATGCTGAATGATCGCTTCTTCGATCTGGCGCGGATAGATCTTGAATCCGGCCGCGTTGATCATGTCCTTGAGGCGGTCGACGATGAAGATGAAACCGTTCTCGTCCATGTAACCAACGTCGCCTGAACGGAAGTACTCACCGGTGAACGCATTCTTCGTCTCGTCCGGCTTTTGCCAGTAACCGGGCATGACCTGAGGGCCGGCGATACAGATTTCGCCGTTCTCGCCCAGGTCCATTTCCTTGGTCGGATCGTCAATGGAGCGGACCGAGATCATGGTCGCCGGCAAAGGCAGACCGATGGACCCTTCAACGGTGGACGTGTGCGGCGGATTGCAAGTTGCGACCGGAGACGTCTCGCTCAACCCGTACCCCTCGACCAGGGCGCATCCGGAAACCTCCTCGAAGGCGCGCTTCACCTCAATCGGCAGGGCCGCACCACCGGAGATACAGAACTTCAGCGATGACAGGTCGAGAGACGCAGTCTTCGGATGGTGCAGAATGGCGTTGTAGATGGTCGGAACGCCCGGGAAGATCGTAGGCCGCGTCTTGGCAATCAGTTTCAGCGCTTCATCGATGTCGAAGCGCGGCATCAGAACCATTTCGTACCCGTTGGCGACGCCGAAATTCAGTACCGAGGTCATCGCAAAGACGTGGAACAGGGGAAGGATCGCCAGAATGCGCTCGTCGTCATCCAGCAAATTGGCGCACCATGCGTTTACCTGCTGGATGTTGACCGAGAGATTGGCGTGGGTGAGCATCGCGGCCTTCGGTATGCCGGTCGTGCCGCCCGTGTACTGAAGGACCGCGATGTCCTTGTCCGGGTCGATGTCGACCGGGGCCGGGTCCCCCCCATTGTCGAGAATGTTACGTTCTGAAATGATTCGTGATTGCAGCTTGGAGTTGTGCAGGCTGGCCAGATTCTTCGACTTCAGCAAGCGGAACAGCAGGCCCTTCACGGTGGTCAGCATGTCCGTGAACGAACAGACGATTACCTTCTCCAAAGTCCCGTCCGCAAGCAGGCCTTCCGCCTTTTCGAAAAGGACCGCGAGATCCAGCGTGACCAGCAAAGCCGTCTCGCTGTCCCGCAGTTGATGGTCCAGCTCCTCGGTCGTGTAGAGGGGATTGCAGTTCACGACGGTTCCGCCGGCTTTCAGAATGCCGAAATAGAAAATGACGTAGGCGGGACAGTTGGGGAGCAGCAGACCCACCTTGGTGCCCTTTTTGACGCCGATGTCCTGCAGGCCCTTCGCGCAACGGTCGACCAGTTTGCCGATTTCAGAATAAGTGATTGTTTTTCCGATAAAATATGTACAGGTCTTGTCCCCGCATCGTTCAACGGTCCGCTCCAAAACGGCGTTCAGGGGCTCGGCCGGGAACTGTGCATCCCAGACCACACCCTCCGGATAGGCCTTGAGCCACGGGTGTGCAGGCTTGCGGGAGGATGATTGCTTCGCGGTCGTTTTGCGGGATTTTGTCATTGGCCGAATCGTCTGGCTTTCTGTATGCAACCCGGGGTCCGACGTGTGCGCCTCGAGAGCGGCACACGCGGTTCCGGACTGCGGTCGCCTTCCAACGGTTTGATCTTAACCCAAATATGCCTTCATCACTTGCAATTGTCGTTCAGGATGTCCAAATGGAGACGAAAAGCGAACGGGTTAGCCTGCGTGCCGGTGTTGATGCGACAGATTGTTTCATGTACGCGTCACCCTAGACTTAGTCCGAATTTAGGACTAAGTGAACGCGCGGCTTGCCCAAACATACCGATTGCATTAGCAGTTTGGGAAATATGACGAAGCTCCGCCATCATACTACGGGGCAGGGAGAGCGATATGGACGAAGTGGCCACCAAGATCATCGATATTCTCAAGAAGAATATGAAGGAGCCGTCCGACTCGATAGCGTTGGATACGCCTCTGACTGATCTTGACATTGAATCTCTGGACCTCGCTGTCATCGTGTTCGATATCGAAGACACGTTTGGTATCGAGATTCCATACAACGCGAACGAAGAGGTCGAGGATTTCGCGACGGTCGGCTCGGTCGTCGACAAGGTGAAATCCATCATTGCCGAAAGCAAGTCTTCCGGAGCCGCAGCTTAGCAACGACTGGGCACACACCGCGCTCGCGGATCATGTGTGCAGTCCAATTACATTCTCAGATATATGGCACAGCCTAAGGATCGCAGGCGCGTCGTAGTGACCGGCCAAGGTGTGGTTTCATCGGTCGGGATCGGGCAGGACGCTTTTTGGAGCGCGCTCAAAAAGGGCGAGTGCGGGATCGGCGAGGTACAGCTCTTCCCGACCGACGAGCTCTACATCACCATCGCCGGCGAGGTGAACGACTTCGATCCGAAGGAACGCTGCCAGTCCAAGCAGTTCCTGCTGGCCGACCGGTATTCGCAGTTCGCCGGTTGTGCCGCGGACGAGGCCGTTAAGCAGTCGGGCGTGGATTTCCCGCTCAATGGCGACGAGTCGTATCGCGCCGCCTGCATCATCGGATCGGGCATCGGTGGCATCACCACCATGGAGGGATCCTACAAGGCCCTGTTTGAGGAGAAGAAGCGGGCCACGCATCCGCTGACGCTCCTGAAGACCATCGGCTCGTCCGCTGCCGCCCATGTCAGCATCGAGTACGGCATTACGGGTCCGTGTTTCGGTGTCGTGAGTGCGTGTTCCACCGCGCCGCATTCCATCGGGGTCGTCTACCGGATGATCCGCGAAGGTCTGTGCGATCTCGGAATCGGTGGGGCCGCGGAGGCATCGCTCAATTGGGGGACCACACGGGCTTGGCAGGCCATGCGTGTGCTCAGCCCGGACGGACTGTTCCCGTTCGCCAAGAACCGGAACGGCACCGTTCTCGGTGAAGGCGCGGGTGTGTTCGTGCTTGAAGAGTATGAGTATGCCAAGGCCCGCGGTGCCAACATCCTTGCCGAGATCGTCGGTTACGGGATGACGTCGGATGCGGCGGACATGGTCAACCCGTCTATCGAGGGTGCCTCGAGCGCAATGCAGATCGCGCTCGACGATGCCGGTCTCTCGCCAGGCGAGATTGATTACATCAATGCGCACGGGACCGCGACGGCCGTGAACGACGTGAACGAAACCCGTGCGATCCGGCGCGTCTTCGGCAACGCCGCCAACAACCTCTCGATTTCGTCGACCAAGTCGATGCATGGCCATTGCCTCGGCGCGGGAGGCGGCGTTGAAGCCGTCGCCGCGATCAAGTCGATTGAGGAGAACATCGTTCCGCCGACCATCGGCTACGAGGAGCCGGACCCGGAATGCGACCTCGACTACACGCCCAATGAGGCCCGCGAGCGCGAGGTGACATACGCCATGTCGAACTCGTTTGCCTTCGGCGGGCTCAATGCTGTTCTGATTTTCGGGCCGTCCCCGGCGTAGCGCCGGTCGCATCGCCCCCGGCACGCCTGTCGGCGATCGCCGCATCTTCCAGCAATATCTTGTAATGCAGCACCGCGGCCCAGATCGCGGTCATGATGAGCGCGAAACCCCAGGCGCCAAACGCGAGCGGTAACAGCAGGGTCTCAATCAGCGTGACGGCATAGTTCGGGTGGCGGGTAAACCGATACGGGCCGTGCGTCACGACGGGCGCGGTGTCGAGAGTGATGATGCGGTGCGTCCAGTACCGTCCGAGCGAAGCGATGATCCAATAGCGGACACCCTGCAACATCACGTATAGCACCAGCAACGGCCAGTAGACCGGTGCGCTCGGCGATATCAGCAGAAAGATCCCGGCGATCCATCCCAGATGGGCGGTGGCGACGACGGGATAATACTGCGCTCCCACCTCGCGGGCGCCCTCCGCCAGCAGCCGCTTGGTATTGGCGGCGGAGTAGATCTCTTCCAGGCCGCGCTGCGCGAGCAGCAGCAAGGCCACGATTTGTGCGATTCCAAACATGGCGAGGACTATGTCCGCGAAAGGTCGATCAGTGCAAACGAAACCGTGAATCCGGGCCCGAATGCGATCATCAGATGTGGCCCGTGACGGCGCGTCGCCACGGTCCGGTCGAGGACAAACAGCACGGTTGGCGAGGACATGTTGCCGTAGTCGCGCAGAACGTCCCAGGAATGCGCCAATGCGTCATCGTCAAGGTCGAGCGCATCGGTGATGGCATCGATGACTTTGCGACCGCCCGGGTGCGCAACGAGCCCCGCCAGGTCTGCGAACCCGTATCCATGCTTTGCGAGAAACGTCTCCGCGGCCGAACGCAGGCCGCTTCGGGCGAATTGGGGGATCCTCGTGCTCATGACCACACCGAAACCATCCTGCTCGATGGACCAGCCCATCATGTCGAGCGTATCCGGCCAGTTGTACTCACCGACCGCAAGTATGTTCCCGATGCCCGGCGATTCATTTCGGTCATGGCCATTGGCCTTCACGAGCAGCGCTGCCGCTCCGTCGCCGAACAGAGCGGTCGAGATGTAGTTGAGCTTGTTTTCGTCATCCTGCCGGAAGCTGAGCGTGCAAAGTTCCACGCAGAGCATCAGGACATATTGGTCATCCAGAGTGGTTGCGAGACGCGCGGCGCGCGCCATCCCGGAGACGCCGCCGGCGCAGCCGAGCCCGAAGACGGGCAGGCGTTCCGTCGTGGGATCAAGCTGGAGACGGTGAAGGAGTCTGGCGTCGAGAGTCGGAACGCTCAACCCCGTCGTCGATACGGTCACAATGGCGCCGATCTCGTCTGGCCGGGCGCCTGCCTTCTCCATGGCTTCCCGCGCCGCCCGCTCCAACAGGTCCAGTGCAGCCTCCTCGAAAACCGCGTTTCGGTCGACCCAGTCATGCGGTTCGAAGAACCATTCGAGCGGTACGCAGGAGTGACGATGCGCGATACCTGTATTCGTGAACACGCTCTCAAGATGCTCAAGCTCGGGAAAGATCCGGCGCGCGTGTGCGCAGACCTCATCCTGAGAATAGCCGTGCGATGGAACGGCAGTGGCAAGGGACGTCAATTCTACGTCAAGCCGATTGACTGGTCTGACAGTCAGCTCACTATCCGGAGTACGTCGTAACATAATTAACTTAACCCCCTAATCTGGCCGTCAAACTGCCCGCACCTGCTGCGCTGCCAGTCCGGTATAAGTGTGTTATGGGTCAATTTTGTGCACGCAAATCACAATCAGGAGAGGTCATTGAGCGAAGTCAGGATAACCGCCGGCGGCATCACCATCCGCGTTGAGGTTCTCGAGACGCCAACGGCGCAGGCCATCCTCGGCGCCGTCCCGTTTCAATCGAGCGCCCAGACCTGGGGCGAGGAGGTGTATTTTTCGACCCCCGTGAGCGTGGCGCGCGAGGCGAACGCCCGCGATGTTGTCGAGCCGGGAGAAATCGCGTTCTGGCCGGATGGAAACGCGATCGCGATCGGCTTCGGCCGCACCCCGATCTCGCACGATGACGAGACGCGGCTTGCCAGCCCGTGCAACATCTGGGGCCGGGCCCTCGATGATGTGCGCGCGCTCTCGGCGGTGAACCCCGGCGATGCGATCACGGTCGAGACCGACTAGATATACCTGTTTCTTCACGTCAGATCAGATCCAGATCGCGCAGGCTGGCGTGGCCATCCTTGCCGACGATGATGTGGTCATGGATGACGATCCCGAGCGACTTGGCCGCGTCGGCAATCTGTCTGGTCATGTCGATGTCCATGCGCGACGGGGTCGGGTCGCCGGAGGGATGGTTGTGGACGAGGATGATCGCCGTGGCCGAAAGTTCGAGCGCCCGCTTGACCACTTCGCGCACATAAACCGGCGTGTGATCGACCGTTCCCTCCTGCTGCACTTCGTCGGCGATGATGTGATTGCGCTTGTCGAGGAACAGGATGCGGAACTGCTCCTTGTCGGCGAAAGCCATCGCGGCGCGACAGTAGGCGAGGACCGCCGACCAGGAGTCGAGCACAGGGCGTTCCATCACTTCGCCTCTCATGAAACGCAGAGCGGCGCTGTGAATCAGCTTGAGCTCTGTAATGACGGCGTCGCCGACGCCGGAGACCTCGGCAAGCCGTGTTTCCGGAGCGCTGACCGTTTCCGCGAAAGAGCCGAAGGTGCCGATCAGGCGCTTGGCCAGGGGTTTCGTGTCCTGCCGCTGCAAAGCGCGGAACAGAACAAGCTCAAGCAACTCGTAGTCGGGGAGCGCATCTCCGCCGCCATCGCGAAAGCGTTGCCGCAGCCGGCTGCGATGGCCGACAAAATCCGATTTCACGGTGTCCTTGGAGGACATGCCTGGTTCAGGCAGGGTCGTAGGGCGGCTGATGCAAACCTGCGGGCGAGATGGTGAAGACCTCGACGCCGGTATCGGTGACCCCGACCGTATGCTCGAACTGGGCGGACAGGGAGCGGTCGCGCGTCACCGCGGTCCAGCCGTCGGATTTGATTTTGACCTGGGGCTTGCCGAGATTGATCATCGGCTCGATCGTGAACAGCATCCCCGGCTGCAGTTCGATGCCTTCGCCAGCGCGGCCGTAGTGAAGCACGTTCGGGCGGTCGTGGAAGACCTGACCGATCCCGTGTCCGCAGAAGTCGCGTACCACGCTGCACCGCTCGCCCTCCGCGAAAGACTGGATGGCCGCGCCGATGTCACCAATATGCCTGCCGGGCGCGACCGCATTGACGCCGCGCATCAGCGCTTCATAGGTCACCGCGATCAGCCGTTCCGCGGCGCGCGAGATCTTGCCCACCGGATACATCCTGCTCGAATCGCCGTGCCAGCCATCAACGATCAGGGTGACGTCGATATTCAGGATATCGCCGTCGCGAAGAATGCGCGGTCCCGGAATGCCGTGGCAGACGACGTGGTTGAGGGACGTGCAGATCGATTTGGTGAAACCGCGATAGTTGAGCGGTGCCGGAATTGCGCCATGATCCATGGCGTATTCGTAAACCAGGTCGTCGAGTGATTCGGTCGTGATGCCTGGTTTGACTTCCTTCACGAGCATGTCGAGCGCGCGCGCGGTGAGCTGTCCGGCGCGCCGCATGCCCTCGAATGCCTCGCCGCCATGAAGCTTTATCTTGGCGTCGAGCCCCTTGGTGTATGCGATTTCAAGGTTCACGTTCAGGTCCGCTCAGTTGAAGGACTGTTCCAACACGAGACTTAAGGTCTCTTGCAGTAAGTCGCAACACTTCACAGCACATGGAACTCCGGTTGTGGGGAAAAAATGCACCTAATCCTCAATCGGGATACGCTTCACCACATCGATGCCGCTCGGTGAAATCGCGCAGCTATAGGCGAGGGCTTCGACGCCGGCCTGTTTCGCCGCATCGAACGCTTCGCCATAGGCCGGATCGATGTCGCGTGCCAGGGAGAATTGCTCCGCGTCGTTGCGCTGGATGAGGTAGACCATCACCGCACGATGTCCTTCGCGCACCATGTTTGCCAGCTCGCCAAGGTGCTTCGCGCCGCGCGCCGTGACCGAGTCGGGGAACTCCGCATGTCCGCTCTCCCGCATCAAATGGACATTCTTTATCTCTACATAACAGCGGTTTAGTGCGTTATCTTCGAGAAGAATGTCGATGCGGCTGCTGACGCCGTATTTCACTTCGCGACGCAGGGCTGGATAACCGGAGAGTTCCGTGATGACGCCCGACTGGATGGCTTCCGCGACGAGCGGATTGGGATGAGACGTGTTGATGCCGACGAGCGTCGGTCCGGCGCCGAGGTCGACCTCGACGAGTTCCCAGGAGTACTTCAGCTTGCGCTTGGGATTGTCGCTTTCGGACATCCAGACGGTAGATCCGGGCTCCGCGAGGCCGAGCATCGATCCGGGATTGGCGCAATGGGCGGTCGTCATCGAGCCGTCTTCAAATTTGACGTCGGCGAGAAACCGCTTGTAGCGCTTGATCAGTTGACCGGGTATCAGGGGAGCGGGAAATTGCATGGCAGGGGACCTTAGGGAGGCAAGGGCCGGGCCGCAAGACACGATCGGTACGGTCTCAGGACCTTCCGAACGGGGCCTACGCAGAAGGAAGAGGCGTGTCGGAAAAGACGGACGAGAACGGCGAGAAGATCGTGACGGCGGCCTTGATGGTTATCGGCGATGAAATTCTTTCGGGTCGTACCAAAGACAAGAATATCGGTTACATTGCCGACTATCTGACGGCAATCGGCATCCAACTGACTGAAGTACGAATTGTGGCCGACGTTGAGGAGAACATCGTGGCGGCTGTGAATGCCCTGCGGGCGAGCTACGACTATGTGTTCACGACCGGCGGCATCGGTCCGACCCACGACGACATTACCGCCGATGCGGTCGCGAAAGCGTTCGGCGTTCCCATCGACGTGGACACGCGTGCGGTCGCGGTCATGGAAAAACGCTACGGGCCGGGCGAGTTCACGCCGGCGCGCAAACGCATGGCGCGCATCCCCGAAGGTGGCGAGCTTGTCGCGAATTCGGTCTCCGCGGCGCCGGGCTTCATGATCGGGAACGTGATTGTCATGGCCGGCGTTCCGCGCATCATGCAGGTCATGCTCGATGACGTCGCCCCGCGCCTGCGTACCGGAGCGAAGATGATCTCTCGCACGGTGCGCGTGGAACGGCCCGAAGGCGCGGTCGCCCCCGGATTGGGCCGGGTTCAGGAAGCCTATCCGGATGTGCAGATGGGCAGCTATCCGTTCTACGAAAAGGACACATTCGGCACGCAGCTCGTGTTGCGGTCGATCGATGAAGACAATCTCACCGATGCGCTGGACGCGGTATGGCGGATGCTGGAGGCGGAAGGCTTCGCCGACGCGGCGTCCGAGGTGCGACCGCCGGCCGCCGCGAGCGCGGGCTGAGGGGCGTCTGCGAATGGTCAAGCCGTGCGGGACGCCGGGCCTGTCATCCTGGGATCAGATCAGTTGCTATTGCGAGCGCGCGCTCAATCCTGATTTCTGGGCCGAGCCGCTCAATGCCATGTCCAATCTGGCATTTCTGTTCGCGGCCGCGTTTGCCTTTGCCGACTTCCGCATTCACCGCCCCGAGCGGGGCGGCGTGGTGATCGTCTGCCTGATCTTTCTGCTGATGACGATCGGTGTGGGCAGCTTCCTGTTTCATACCTATGCGACGCTGTGGTCGAGCCTGGCCGATGTGATCCCGATTGTCCTCTTCGTCGGCTCCTACATGATTATGGCCCTGAGGTGGTTCCTCGGCCTGTCCCTGCCGATGGCGCTACTGGTCACCTTCGGGGTGGTAGCTCTTTCGGTCACCATGTTCGAGTGCGGCTTCATCTTCCAGGTCGAAGCATGCCGGGCGATAGGCGGGTCCTTCAACGGCTCGCTCGCCTACGCGCCGGCGCTCCTCTCGCTCATCGTGGTCGGTGCGATCCTTTATCGGCGCAAACACCCGGCCACGGACCTGGTGCTGTCGGCCACCTGCGTGTTCTTCGTCTCCCTCGTGCTGCGTACAATCGACGGCTGGCCAGGCGACGGCGAACACGCCATCGGCTGCATGGTCAGGCAGATGGGCGATCAGACGATTTATCTCGGCACCCATCCGTTCTGGCATATCCTGAACGGCGTGATGCTCTATCTGCTGCTGCGCGCGGCAATCATCTACGCGCCGGATCCGAAAAAGGCCTGAGCGTGCTCGTTTCCGGGGAAGGTGACCCCGGGGCACCTGAACCTTTTCACAGTCCACGGCGACCAAAAGCCATAGCAGTGAACTCTGAAACGAAGGAGCGTCCCATGGTTGCGACCAAGGTCATCATACTCGTCGTAAAGACCAAGAACTTCGGTTCGCTACTGCTGCTTCCGGGCCTCTTTGGCTAGGCAGGCAAGAGAACCGATTGATCTCTGACACTTGGGCCGCAGCCGCGGCCCTTTTTTCTACCCAGAATTGAACCTTTTCGCCTCCGCCCGCGACCAAGGGTCATGCGGGCGGCAGGAACGCTCATCCAGATCAGATTTTCAGCGCCGTTCAGCCGCCTTCCACTGAAACTCCATCTCAGGAGGGTAAGATGCTGAAGAAAATAGCAAAATTCATGGTCGTCACGGCCGCCCTCATGTTCGTCTCCTCGGCCTCGCAGGCGGCCCCGAAAGTCGAACACGCGCGGCTCAACCTGACGTCGACCGGGAAACTGATCGTCATCGCCGAAGATGGCGAACGTTACTCCAGGCTCGAATCCAACAACCTGAAGTTCGAGGGAAATATCGACGTCAAAATGAAGTCCGGAAAGCTCCAGGGCTACAATGTTTTTATGGGCGTGTGCGGTCCGGGACAGTGCGGTTCGAGCGCATTCAAGTCATTGGCTTTCGCCCTCGTGTCCACGACGAAGCAGATCAAGGACGATCTCTCATTCGACGTGTCGGCGAGTGATATTCCGCAGGGGCTTTCACCGAATGTCCAGGCCGCGAACATCTTCAGGATTTGTAACGATCATGCGCGCGGCAAGACCGCGGACACCAGCTTCACGCACTATCTGATGGTCACGCTCGGCCTGAAATTCAATGAGCGCGGATTCGACTCAGGTGGAGCAGTGGCGGTCGACTTCACGGACCAAAGAGCCGTTCCGGTCAAAGTCGTCTGCCGTTCGACGAACCCGACGCCGAAACCCGTCAGCGTTGACATCCGTGTGAAACAGAAAGGCAATACCTGCCCGAAGGACACCGAGGTGACGGCCTACATCGATTATGAGAAGCCCATGACCGGCCGGTTCCGGGTGATTCACAACGGATCGAAGTCCGAACCGATCGAGATAACGGCGCGCAAGGTCTCGCTGTTCGGCAAGACCTGGTACCGCATCGAGCGGATGCAGCGCTACAAGCTGGATCCGGGATCGCACACCTTCCAGATCAAGGTCATCGGCGGCGGAAAGAGCCCGAAGAAGACCATCAACGTCGATTGTCCGCCATTCAAGGTCTCGAGCGCCTGGCTCTCCTACAAGGTGGAGAGCAAGCTGACGTGCAAGAAGAAGGTCGACGAGGAGGCCGTCTTCTACGCCAGTCGTCCCGGTGACATTCCCTACAAGATCGAGACCCAGGGCGGTCTGGTCGTGACCCAGGGCATCGCTTATGCGATCCGCGAGGGCGATAAATATGTGGCGCGCCGCAAGAGGACGCTCACCATGGGTGCGTTCGATCAGAACATGATCCTGAAGGTCGTCAACGACCCGTCGGTCGGAGACCAGAAGCCGCTCAAGGTCGAGTGCCTCGACATCAAGGGCGATTTCTCGTTCATCGACAACACGGGCACGAAATGTCCGCGCAAGGGCAAGGCGCTCATCAACTTTTCGATGAACATGGAAACCAACGTCCACTATTCTCTCGACTGCACCAACGGCCATTTCTCCGGCGTGGCTCAGCCGGTGCCGGACGGGAAGGGCGGCTACGTTGCCCCGGCCTATGTCGAGTTCGACATCGACAAGACCACCCAGGCCAATTGTGCGCTGAAAAGCGTGTCACCCGGCAAGACCAAGATCCATGCCCTGAAGGGCCATCTCTTCCGTTGCTACAAACCGACCTTCGATCCGGTGACAACGGATTTCACGGCGGACCCCAATCCGACGCACAATGAACCCAAGCCGACCATCGTTGTCGATCCGCCGCGCGACGTGCCTCCGAGCACGGGCCCGAATGTGATCGTCGATCCGGTGCGCGTCGTTTGCAGGAATGGTGTCGTACGCAACAACACCTGCTTCTGTCCGCGTACTCATAAAAAGCAGCAAATTGGGCGCAACAAGTGGCGCTGTGATCCGCTCGTCGTGGACCCGCCGCGCACGCCGCCGGGCACCGGTCCGAACGTGATCGTCGATCCGGTGCGCATCGTCTGCCTGCGGGGTACCGTCCGCAACGCGCAGTGCTTTTGCCCGCGACGGCACAAGAAGGTGCGGTTCGGCAAGAACAAGTGGCGTTGTGACCGGGTCGTGGTCGATCCGCCCAGGACACCGCCGAGCACAGGTCCGAAGGTGATCGCCGATCCGCCGCGCCGGATCTCCTGCAGGAACGGTGTTGTTCGCAACAAAACTTGTTACTGCTCACGCGACCGCAAGAAGGTCCGGGTCGGTAGGAATGCCTGGAACTGCGTGAAGAAGGCGAGGGTCGTTCCGCCGAAGAAGGGTGGTTCGTCGGTGAACTCCGGAAAGCCGAAGTTCAAGGTTGCGCCGCCGGCGCGGACGCTCCAGAAGCCGAAGAAGAAAAAGAAGAAGAGCAAGAAGCGCCGTTCGTCGCGCAACAGTGGCGCCACGCGGACGCGGATGATCCGCCGGCGTTAGGATCCAAAAGCGTATCGAAAGACAGGCGCGCTCCGCTTACGGCGGGGCGCGTCTCTTGCTCGCGAGAAGACAATTCAGGGTTGCATTGAACCTTTTTGCTACCTGCCGCGACCAATACCCAAGCGGGCGGGATGGACGCTTTCGTTTCCGACACATCAGGCCGTTCAGCCGCCTTCCACCGGAACTCCATCTCGGGAGGACAAGATGCTGAAGAAATTGACGAAAACCGCGCTGATATCAGGTGTCTCTGCTTTGGCTTTGGGCCTTGCCACTGCTGCGGGTGATGTCGCGGCGTTTGACAATCCGATTGATCAGGCCACCGGTAGCCTGATGGCAACGGGTGATACCCTGGGCGCCATCCGCGTTGTATCAGGCGACAATGAGACGTGGACAAAGATCAAGCCGGGCCTGGGCTTTATCGAATTTCCTGTCATTTTGAATGCCAAGTCCAATCCCGGCGGACACACCCTCAATCGCGTCCGGGTGGTTCAAGGCAACCCGATCGATGTCCACAACCACGCAATTTTCGACAGTGGAACAATTGCGCCGGACACTCAACATTCGCATGAAGGCACGCTGACTGGCAGTTGGCTTCATTTGTCGGCCGGTGAGCGCGAAGAGATCATTGCCGCGTGCAATGCCGGTCTGAACAAATTTTCCCAGGAGCAGCCGCAGTTCGAAACCGAAACGCAGGTCCCGCTCTCCCTCGTGATCCAGAGTGTGACACCCGACCCTGGATTCTGGTCAGAAGGTCTCGACTGGCATGAGGATACGCTGACCACAAACTTTCCGGTCAAGGTGATCTGCGAGCCGTTCACGCGGGCAGAACCGCTGCTTCCCGCGGATGAATCCGCCGAGCTGCCCGCTGCGGAAATCACGCAGGTCGAGCTTGGCCTGTCGACGGGCGGCGCAGGCGTGGTCGGCGGACCGCTGGTTTACACCGGTTCCTGCCCCATGGGGCTCAACCTCGACATGCGCTGGGTGACGAACATCGGCGCCACGCTCAAGACCTATGTGGAACACAAGGACGTTTCGGGTCAGCACAACTGGACCTCGACCGAATTTCAGGTCACGACCAACCAGCCCGCCTATGGCGGACACTGGAAGAAGGAGATGACCGATTTCATGAGCATTCCGATGGCGGGTGCCGTTGCGGCGAACGGCCCGGGCGGTGCCAATGGCCACGGGATTTCTGACGGTTCTTTGATGTTCAATCCGGGCGGCGGCGCGGACGGGTTCAACCCGGCGACGTCACTGGGGTCCAGCAATACCGGCAACGACACCGGCATGCAGCAATATGTCGGGTTTTTCCGTCTCGTCGCCTACAAGAACAAGGTGACCATGCCGGCGCTGAACTATGACGGCAGCGTCGCCAACACGGTGATCTACAACGGCAAGAAGATGTCCGGCTGGCGCAAATACGTCGTCAATTGCGAGACCGAGCAGAGCACGGTCGCGCTCGACAGCCCGGGCGGCATCCAGACCGCGCCGCCGACGGGTCCCTTCAATCCGGACGACGGCAATGCCTTCCCGCTGCCGCTGCCTCCGGTCGACACGACGTTCGATCCGGCGACGCGCGATCTGACGACCCCGCCGACCCATGCGCCCAAGCCGTCAGACACGATCATCCGCACCAACGCCGATGACGAGCGCAAGCGGGCGGCAGAGCGTGAGCGGAACCGCAAGCTGCAAGCCGAAAAGCGCCGGAAGGCCCTGATCGCGGCGAAGAAGGCGGCTGAGCGGAAGCGCATTCGCGACGCCGCAATCAAGGCGCGGAAGATGAAGCTGAAGGCCGAAGCTGTGAGGCGTGCCGCGGCAAAGAAGGCCGCCAGGCAACGCGCGATTGCCGCTCGGCTTAAGAAGCAACAGGCGGCTGCGGCCACCGCCCAGAGGCGCAAAGCGAAGAGGAGCTTCAAGCGCACCAGCGCGCGGTCCGCGAAGTCGTTCACCGGCACCACGCGGACACGGATGATCCGCCGGCGTTAGAGCCTTCTCGACCAAATCCGAACCGATGCAACCCGCCGGCAAAAAGAAACCCCCGCGAAAGCGGGGGTTTCGTTGTCTAACCCTCAGTGGACCCCGGATCGCGTCCGGGGTCTCAGCGTTGCCGGCGTGTCATCAACTGCACCCGCTCGTCGCGCCGCACGTGTCGCATTTGAGGCATGTGCCGTTGCGCACCAGCGTGAAGTTGCCGCACTCGCCGCACGCTTCGCCCTCATAGCCCTTCACGCGGGCCTCCATGATGAGGTCGGTCTCACTGCGCTCCGCGAGCCCCGTGTCGAGGTTGGCGGCGGTCGGAGGGGAGAGAACCTCCTCGACCGCCGCCGCAGCACCAAGGCTGCGCGGCTGTGGTGACAAATTGTCGGACGTAAGGGAGGAACTCGTGCTTTGGGATACGTCCGACGATCCACCCCCCGCTGCCACCGCAGTTGCCCCGGCAGTCTGCCCCGCCACCACGACCAGCTTGTCCTTGAGCTGGCCGCGGGTGAACCCGTGAGAGACGAATTGTGCCGCAGCGTCGGTGTCGCTCTTGCCTTCCTTGACCCCGGCGCCAAGTCCGGTGCCGGTGACCTCCGACGGGTCGACATGGGCAAGCTCGTGCCGGGCGAGATAGGACACGGCCAGTTCGCGGAAGATGTAGTCGAGGATCGACGTTGCGTTCTTGATCGAGTCGTTGCCCTGCACGAGGCCGGCGGGCTCGAAGCGCGTGAAGGTGAACGCGTCGACGAATTCCTCCAGCGGCACGCCATATTGCAGGCCGACCGAAACGGCGATGGCGAAGTTGTTCATCAACGAGCGGAAGGCGGCGCCTTCCTTGTGCATATCGATGAAGATCTCGCCGAGGCGGCCATCGTCATACTCGCCGGTATGCAGATAGACCTTGTGGCCGCCGACGATGGCTTTTTGCGTGTAGCTCTTGCGCCGGTCGGGCAGGCGCTCGCGCTCCGCCTTCTCCCGCACGCGTTCGACCACCCGCTCGACGATCTTCTCCGCAACGATTTCGGCGCGCTGCACTGCCGGCTGGTCGCTGGCGACCGCTTCGAGCGCCTCGTCCTGCTCGTCCTCGTCCTGTCCGAGCACCTGCGCGTTGAGAGGTTGCGACAGCTTGGAGCCGTCCCGGTAGAGCGCATTGGCCTTCAGGGCGAGACGCCAGGAGAGGTTGTAGGCGTCCTTGCAGTCCTGAACGGTCGCGTCGTTCGGCATGTTGATGGTCTTGGAGATGGCGCCGGAGATGAACGGCTGTGCGGCCGCCATCATGCGGATGTGGCTCTCCCAGGAGAGGTAGCGCGTGCCCGTCTTGCCGCACGGATTGGCGCAGTCGAACACTGCAAGGTGTTCGTCCTTGAGGCCCGGTGCGCCTTCAAGGGTCATCGCGCCGCAGCAATGCAGGTTGGCGTCCTCGATCTCGGATCTCGTGAACCCGATTTCGCTCAACAGGTCGAACTCGGCCTCGTCAAGGAGTTCCGCGTCGAGGCCGAGCGCGCCGGTGCAGAACTCCTCGCCGAGCGTCCACTTGTTGAACGCGAACTTGATGTCGAATGCGCTCTTGAGCGCACCTTCCAGGGCTTCGAGGATCTCGTCGGTGAACCCCTTGGCCCTGAGTGCCTCGTGATTGACGCCGGGCGCGTGTTCAAGCGTTCCGTGGCCGACCGCATAGTCGATGATGCCGGTGATCGTCTCCTCATCGTAGCCGAGGGTCCGCAATGCCTGCGGGACCGTGCGGTTGATGATCTTGAAGTACCCGCCGCCGGCGAGTTTCTTGAACTTCACCAGTGCGAAGTCCGGCTCGATCCCGGTCGTGTCGCAGTCCATCACAAGCCCGATGGTGCCCGTGGGCGCGATGACGCTTGCCTGGGCGTTGCGGAAGCCATGCTCGCGGCCAAGCTCCAGCGCACAGTCCCAGGCGGCGGCCGCATGCGCGACCAGCGTCTTGTCCGGGCAGGCCTTGTGGTCGAGCGGCACGGGATTGGTGGCGAGTTTCTCGTAACCGTCCGCCTTGCCGTGAGCGGCGCGGCGATGGTTACGGACCACCCGCAACATGTGCTTCGCGTTCTTCTTGTAGCCGTCGAAGGGGCCGAGCTCGCCCGCCATCTGTGCCGACGTGGCGTAGGAGATGCCGGTCATCAGCGCCGTGATGGCGCCGCAGATCGCGCGGCCTTCCTCTGAGTCGTAGGGAATGCCGTCGGCCATCAGGAGCCCGCCGATATTGGCATAGCCGAGGCCGAGCGTGCGGTACACGTAAGAGAGCTCGGCGATCTGGCGTGAGGGGAACTGCGCCATCAGCACGGAGATTTCGAGCACGATGGTCCAGAGCCGCACGGCATGTTCGAATCTCTCCACGTCGAACGCGCCGTCTTCCTGGCGGAACGTCATGAGATTGAGCGAGGCGAGATTGCAGGCCGTGTCGTCGAGGAACATGTACTCCGAGCACGGGTTGGATGCGCGAATCTCGCCGCTTGCCGGGCAGGTGTGCCAGTCATTGACCGTGGTGTGGAACTGGATGCCGGGATCCGCGCACGCCCAGGCGGCATGGCCGATCGATTCCCACAGTTCGCGGGCATTGATTGTTTCCGCGATCTCGCCGTCGGTGCGGCGGATCAGCTTCCAGTCGCCGCCCGCTTCGACGGCCTGCAGGAACTCGTCGGTGACGCGCACCGAGTTGTTGGAGTTCTGCCCCGAAACTGTGAGATAGGCTTCCGAGTCCCAGTCGGTGTCGTAGGTGCGGAAGTCGATCGACTCGTAGCCCTGGCGCGCGAACTGGATCACCCGCTGTATGTAGTTGTCCGGCACGTTGGCCTTGCGCGCCGCGCGTATCTCCCGCTTCAGCGCCGGGTTCTTTTTCGGGACGAAGCAGTCGTCGCCATCGGCGTCGCAATTGATGCACGCCTTCATCACCGCGCTCAGCCGTTCAGCACAGATCCTCGAGCCCGTGACAAGCGCCGCGACTTTCTGTTCCTCGCGCACCTTCCAGTTGATGTAGTTCTCGATATCCGGATGGTCGACGTCGACCACGACCATCTTCGCGGCGCGGCGGGTTGTGCCGCCCGACTTGATGGCGCCGGCGGCACGGTCGCCGATGCGCAGGAAGCTCATCAGGCCGGAGGACTTTCCTCCGCCGGACAGCGGTTCGTTTTCGCCGCGCAGGTAGGAGAAGTTCGAGCCGGTGCCGGAGCCGTATTTGAACAGGCGCGCTTCGCGCACCCAAAGATCCATGATGCCGTTTTCGTTGACCAGATCGTCTTCGATCGACTGGATGAAGCATGCATGCGGCTGGGGGTGTTCGTAGGCCGTTTCGGACAGGCGCAGCTCGCCGGTCTTGTAGTCGACATAGAAGTGGCCCTGGCTCGGGCCGTCGATGCCATAGGCCCAGTGCAGGCCGGTGTTGAACCATTGTGGGGAGTTGGGCGCCGCCATCTGCATGGCCAGCATGTATCGGTGTTCATCAAAGAATGCGCGGGCGTCTTCCTCGCTTGAGAAGTACCCGCCTTTCCAGCCCCAATAGGTCCAGGTGCCGGCCAGACGGTCAAAGACCTGCCGCGCGTCCGTTTCACTGCCGAAGCGTTCCTCCTCGGCCAGCTCTGCAAGTGCCTCGTCGTCGGCCTCGAAACGCCACAGCCAAGACGGAACCGTGTTTTCCTCGACCCGCTTCAGCTTGGCCGGAACGCCCGCCTTGCGGAAATATTTCTGCGCCAGAATGTCCGACGCGACCTGGCTCCAGTGGGCCGGAACCGCAAAACTCTCTAGTTGGAAGACGACGGAACCGTCCGGGTTGCGGATTTCACTGGCCGCGTCCCGAAACTCAATTGCGTCATAGGGAGATTTCCCTTCTTCCGTGAATCGCCTCTCGATGCGCATCGTATTCAAACCCCCAATTCCTGATGGAACGCGTCACTCACGCGCAAATCCAACCGTTGACATAACAACGGCCCATGCCGTTCTGTTTGACGCGATCCCCGCACGAGGCTTACCGCCTCTTTTGCTATTCCCGAACGCCCGCTGCATCTCGGGCGTTTCGAATTCGCTTTACTCGTTTGGAGGCGATCAACCGCCTCCCGCTACTTCGTGTTGCCACTCGCGCGCACGCCGTCATCCCTGCCGGTTCGCTTTGAAAAGTGTGCCGAGCGCAGTGGCCCGTGCGAACCGGAAGTGTGCAACGCGGTACAGCCCGTTCAGAGAACACCGGGCAATTGCTCGCCCGAAGAACCAGCACCGTCGCGCGATTCTGATGCCGCGTCAAGATATAGTATGGCGGAGGTTAAAATACGCTAAATGTTGTGGGCACGACAATCACATCCTGTGCAAGAACCTTTGCACAAGCTGTGGAAATCATGGGGAAATTTGGAACTGTACTGACCTGAAATGTCCGGCGGATGCGGATCAGACAGCGGTACTTGACGACGGGCCGAGCTTACACCGATTCGAGTAGCCGTAAAGCCGGCCCCACGCCGTCGGTGATCAGGTATTTGCGCTCCCCTGACCTGGATCGGTTTCAGTGTCTACACAGACAAAAAGAGGGGGCCCGAGAGCCCCCTCCAGTTTCAAGGATCGATGCAGTCTCGCTTAGTGTTTTGCGAGTGCTTGAGACCGACCCGTTATCCGCAACACGGCATCAATCAGTCTGCGCCGAAGAGCGCCAAACTGGCATCGGAACGTGGCGTGCCGTGAGACATCCGGTGACGCAATCCCCAAGGCGGAGCGCGCCATAACAAGGTGGGACAGCATAACGGTCATCCTTCTCTTCTGCTGGGCCAGTGGCGCCTGACCCGAATTAACGTTTCATATGCACTAAGTGCGCCTTGATCGGGAATGTGTGCACTCAGTGCGCTAAAGTCAAGGGCAAAAGCGCAACCAGTGCACATTTGTATTTGGACTTTGCGTAAGCCGTGTGACAATCTGCGCTTGGGAGATCAACATGACGAGTTCTGAGTGCGAGACCATGACGCCAAAACAGTTTCGGCAGTGGAGAAAATCGCTCGGCCTGAAGCAGAAGGAGGCGGCGGAGTTGCTCGGGCTGAAGAAGCGGATGATTCAATACTACGAAAAAGGCGAGCGGGACGGGAAACAGATCACCATTCCGAAATATGTGCGCCTGGCCTGCTATGCGGTCGGCAGGGGCGTGCATGACTATGACGGCGAGAAAGTAACCAATGGCGAGGCGGCGCGCGCCGCCTAGCCAGAAAACCCCGATATTTCAATAAATTAGGCTCTAGGGCCGCACCGCTTCCAGTCTCTGGACATGCGCGGGCCATGTCTGGAAGGGCCGTAGGGCGAGGTACGTGTTCTGATACTGCGGCATGCCCGTGATTTCCTCTCCGAGCCACGGGGGATGTTCGAAGCTCTGTGCTTCATCCCGCAGTTCGATCTCGGCGACGACCAGTCCGCGATTGCGGCCGAGATAGGCGTCGATCTCCCAGACGCTTCCGCCGCTTTCGACGTCATACCGCGCCTTCTCGATTGCATTTCCGTTGCACATTTCCATCAGGGTCTGACCTTCGCGCAGGGATATCTCCTGCTCGAATTCGAAACGGCTCAATCCGGATTTGGGAGATTTTACGGTCAGGGTCGCTGCCGTTTCATCAATGATTCGCACGCGCACGCTGACGGCGTCGCCGGTTGTCAGATACCCCTGGTGAATAAGACGCGCGCGCTTCAAGGACCAGCGCCAGGAAGAATCCACCACGAGGAATTTGCGTTCGATTTCGATTGCCAAAGAACGAGGTCCCGCCCGCTAGGGATCACTGTGATCTTGGAGGTGAACTGAAAATTGTCAGCCCCGACGATGACTTGTCAGCGCAATATAACCTTTCCTGATAACCCCCATAGATATCGTAGCGCATTTCATTCCACAGGCAAGGAGACTTTGGCCGCAGGGTGATTAAAAAAGTAGCACGCGGGCAATCCGGCAGGCGCTTCGCCCCCGCAACATGGTGGAAAGCAAGATGCCGCTTGGTTCTCCCACATCTGGACAGCGTGATGCGAAACCGTCATAGTCCGGCCCGCGTTCGAGGCCTCAGGCGGCAAACTGATATGGGACTTCTCAAAGAGATATTCGCGTGGTGGACCGGCAACACCTACGGGACGCGTCTTTTCACGTTCCGCAAAGGGGTACTGGTTGGCGAGGACGAGTTCGGCAACCGTTACTATCGTGAGCGCAACGGCTCGCGACGCTGGGTCATCTACCGTGATCTCGCCGAGGCGTCCAAGGTGCCACCTGACTGGCACGGCTGGCTGCACTACACCGTTGATGATCCGCCGACGGACGAACAGTACACACCAAAGTCCTGGCAAAAGCCGCACCAACCGAACATGACCGGATCACCGGCGGCCTACCGGCCGCGCGGCAGCACGCTCGTTCCGGGCGACCGGCCTCCCGCGACGGGCGATTATCAGCCGTGGCGGCCGGACTAGCAGCGCGCTTGGCCAGTGGTCGCGCCCTTAACGACTTTTAAGATGCAAGGTTGCCTTCCTCTTGCCATCGTCCCGATTGAAACACCCGCACTCCGATCCACGACCGCAATGATCAAACCCGGATTTGATCGAAAAGGCTCCAGGACCATGAACAAGGATTCAGGCGAGGCAATGACCCACACTCGGATAGGCGCAACGGTTTGCGGATTGCTGTATGTGTTTCTCGTTGCTTGCGCGATCTGGCCGACACCGGCGTACGCTCAGAAGGTCGAGAACCCGGTTGCGGTGTTTGCGGCCCTCGACAAAGTCACCGCGCGCATTTCGCCACTGGAGATTCCGGTTGGCAATACCGTCAAGTTCGGGGCACTGACGGTGACGCCGCGGGTTTGCTACACCCGTCCGCCGACCGAGCCGCCATTGACATCTGCCTTTGTCGAGGTGGAGGAGATCAAGCTTTCAGGCGAGAAGCACCGCATCTTCACCGGCTGGATGTTCGCGCAAAGCCCGGGGCTTCACGCGGTGGAGCACCCGGTGTTCGATGTCTGGCTGACGAGCTGCAAGACGAACGCGCCGCCGCAGTCGGAGGGCAATCTGGAGAACTCGCCGGCACCGAGCAACGCGCCGTCCAACTGACGCTGGAACGCCTCGCGCGAAACTTCGATCGCCCCGAACCGGACCAGATGCTCAGTGAGAAACTGGGTATCGAGCAGGGTGAAACCGCCGTACTTCAGGCGTGCCGCGAGATAGACCAGTGCGATCTTGCTGGCATCGCGCCCGCGCGAAAACATGCTCTCTCCGAAAAACGCACCGCCGAGGCGAACCCCGTACAGACCGCCGAGCAAACGGCCTTCGTTCCAGACTTCGACCGTATGGCAGTGCCCAAGATCGAACAGCTCGCCATAGAGCGAGCGAATGCGCTTGTTGATCCAGGTGGTCTGTCGCCCGGGCTGGGGTTCCGCGCAGCCGTCGATCACCGCTTCAAAATCATGATCGATGCGAACTTCGAACTGTTGCTTTCGGATTGTCCGCGCGAGCCGGCGTGGCACGTGAATGGTATCGAGCGGCAGGATGCCCCTGCGTTCCGGCTCGATCCAGTACAACGCACTGTCTTCAGCACTTTCCGCCATGGGGAAGATGCCACACGCATAGGCCTTGAGCAGGACCTGCGGTGTGATATCGACCATGATGTCGTTGATGGAAGCCATCGCTCGCGTCGGTCTTTTTTGCAGTGCCGAATCTAAACTAGGACTTTTTCAGATAATTTTCGAGCCAATGGATGTCGTAAGAGCCATTGACGATGTCGGGCTCGGACATGAGCGCAGAGAACAACGGTATCGTGGTATCCACGCCCTCGATCACGAACTCGCTCAGGGCCCGCTTCAGACGCATCAGGCATTCGTTGCGGTTGCGCGCGTGCACGATGAGCTTGCCGATCAGGCTGTCATAGTAAGGCGGGATCATGTAACCCGCATAAGCTCCGGAATCGACACGGACCCCAAGGCCGCCCGGCGGATGGAACTGTTTGATCAGGCCCGGTGAGGGGATGAACGTTTCGGGGTGTTCCGCGTTGATCCGGCACTCGATGGCGTGGCCGTTGAACGTCACGTCTTCCTGCCGGAAACTCAGCGGCGCGCCGGACGCGATCCGGATTTGCTCGATGACAAGGTCTATTCCGGTGATCATCTCGGTGACCGGATGCTCGACCTGGAGGCGTGTGTTCATCTCGATGAAATAGAACTCGCCGTTCTCGTACAGGAATTCCACGGTACCCGCGCCACGGTAGTTCAATTCCTGCATGGCTTGCGCCACGATGCCGCCAATGCGCGCGCGCTCGTCATCGTTCAGGGCAGGGGAGAGCGCTTCTTCCCACACTTTCTGATGACGACGCTGAAGCGAGCAATCGCGTTCCCCGAGATGCGCTGCATTTCCCTGGCCGTCGCCGATGACCTGGATTTCAATATGCCTCGGCTTGCCGAGAAATTTCTCCATGTAGAGCGTATCGTCCCCGAACGCGGCTTTGGATTCGGCGCGCGCAGTGGAGATGGCGGTCTCGAGGTCTTCGGCGGTTTCGGCGATCTTCATGCCGCGCCCGCCGCCGCCTGCCGCCGCCTTGATCAGAACCGGATAGCCGATGCCCTCGGCGACCGCCTTGGCGTCGTTGTCGGCGCCCACCGCGCCGTCGGATCCCGGGACGACCGGCAGCCCGAGGGCCTTGGCGGTTGTCTTCGCCTCGATCTTGTCGCCCATGACGCTGATGTGTTCAGACGTCGGGCCGATAAAGGTGATCTTGTGCTCCTCGAGGATTTCGGCGAAGCGCGCATTTTCGGCCAGGAATCCGTATCCGGGATGTACGGCGTCCGCATTTGTGATTTCACATGCGGCAACGATTTGCGGGATGTTCAGATAACTGTCCACGGGCCTTGGAGAGCCGATGCAGACACTCTCGTCGGCCAGCCTGACATGCATGGCGTCGGCATCGGCCGTGGAGTGGACGGCGACCGAGGCAATTCCGAGCTCCTTGCACGCGCGTAGAACACGCAGCGCGATTTCCCCGCGGTTGGCGATGAGGATCTTGTCAAACATGGAAACTGTCCATCAGGGGTCCGTGGTTGAGGCGCGCCTACTCGATCACAACGAGCGGCTCGCCGAACTCGACCGGCTGACCATCCTCGACGAGGATCTCAAGGACCTTGCCGGAGCGCGGAGAGGGTATGTGGTTCATGGTCTTCATTGCCTCGACGATCATGACCGTCTGACCTTCCGTCACCGTAGCGCCGACCTCGATGAAGGGCGCAGCACCGGGTTCGGGCGCGCGGTATGCGGTCCCGACCATCGGAGAGACCACGGTGCCGGGATGGCTTGCCAATGTGCCTTCCTGACCACCATCGCTCGCGGCCGGAGCCGGCGGGGGAGCGGCAGGGGGCGGCGGCGCGGCGGGCGCTGGGACCACGTTCGCCACGGCGCCCGCGGCGGCGCGCGCGACGCGTACCCGCAAGTCCTTGTGCTCGATCTCGATTTCCGTCAGCCCCGTTTCACCCAGAAGGTCTGCAAGTTCGCGAATTACGTCCGCGTCAACAGCGGAGGTTTTGCCTGTCTTCTTCTTGTCCGTCATTCCAAACTCCGCGTCGCGCCCGCAACGGGCAGTGTCGTCAGTCCTTGTTTGCCTCAAGCCGTTCCGCCAGCGCTTCGACCGCCAATTCGTAGCTCTTGACACCGAAGCCGCAGATCACCCCGACGCAGGCGGCCGAGATGTAAGAATGATGCCGAAACTCTTCTCGCTGAAAGATGTTCGACAGGTGAACCTCGACGCAAGGAATATCGGCGGCAAGCAGGGCATCGAGTATTGCAACAGAGGTGTGCGTATAGGCACCCGCGTTGATGATCAACCCGTCGGCCTTCGTGCGTGCATCCTGGATCCAGTCCACGAGCTCGCCTTCCTTGTTGGACTGGAGAAACTCGATCGACAACCCAAAGTCGCTGGCGCGGGCCGTGACCCTGTCCCGAACATCGTCAAGCGTGTCGCGGCCATAGACCTCCGGTTCGCGTTGTCCGAGCAGGTTCAGGTTGGGTCCGTTTAGAACGTAGATGGGTTTGGCCATGGTGCGCCGACGGTACGGACGAGGTTCCTAGTGGCAGCCGCCGCACGCAAACGTTTGCGGACCTGCCGGGCGCCCGTGTACCAGTTTTCTCGCAGTGTTGCAAAAACAGACTGGCGCGTTGGTCAACAGGTCGCCTTGCATCCGTTCTTGCGCACGTCATCGACGTTCTGCTTGAACACTTCGTACAGATCGTCAGGTGCGCCCGGGATGGTCCGGTCTCCGACCAGATAGAAGGGTGTGCCCTGGATTCCGAGCTTATTGCCGAGCTCGCGCGTTTCGCGGATGATCTTCGTCGTTTCCTCGGAGTTCATGTCCTCGCGCAGCTTTTCGACGTCGAGACCGATGCGTTCCGCCAGCCGCAGCGCCGTCTGCTCGTTGTTCTGGCCGCGGTTCTGCAGCAAGGCGGCGTGCATTTCAAAATACTTGCCCTGGTTTTTCGCGGCGATGGCGACGCGCGCGGCAGCTTCGGACCGCTCGCCGAAGATGGGAAACTCCTTCAGGATCACACGCACCTTCTTGTCCGAGTCGAGCAGTTTCGTCACCGCGTTGAACGCGCGCTTGCAGTACGGGCAGTTGTAATCGGAAAACTCGACGATCGTGACGTCGCCTTCCGGATCGCCCGCCTCAAGCCCGAAATTGTCACGGAAAATCATGTCGGCGTTTTCGGAGATGGCGGTCCTGATCTGCTTTTCGCGTTGCTCTGCCTGGTGGCGCTCCAGCGACTCCGACATCTGGATGAGGATTTGCGGGTTCTTGAGAAGGTATTCCCGAACGGTCTTCTCGACTTCTGCAAGCTGGCTCTCGCTCAGCGCTTCGTCGCTTGCCGCCGGCTTTTCGGCGACAGCCTGCTCCGGTGCGGCTTCCTGTACCGGTTCAGTGATCACGCCGGGCGAAACGGTGAGAAGCAGTGCGAAGACCGCTACCGAGACAACGGCACCGACGATCGCGGGAACGATGTACTGCTTCGAGCCTGAACTGTTCGCATTCGAAGGGGAGGTGGATTTGCTCAAGGGTACGTCCTGTCGTTAGCAGCCAGAGTGTTTCACTTTCAGAATGTCGTCGGCTTTCAACCAGTTTCTCGACCCCGGCGAGAAGATCTTCTTGGCGTCTCTCGCCTGTCGTTTGGCAAGGTCCGGCTTGCCTTCATACTGGTATGCGAACGCGGATGCCAGCATCGCGTTCGCAGTGTCCCGCTTCAGCCCGTAAGCGGTCGCCAGTTGACGATAACCCATGGCCGAGCATGTCTCTTTCACCAAAGCCCGGCGCAGGTGCGAGATGACCTCGTCAACGAGCGCCAGGTTGGCCTGCTGTGTATTCTGGGCGTAGGCGAGTAAAGCTTGTGCTAACAGCAGACGTATCAGGGGTTCGTCGGGCGCCAGTTCAACCGCCTTCCTGAGCGGCGGTACGGCGCGGCGCGACTCACCGCTTTTGAAAAGAAACTGGCCTTTCAGCTCGTGGAAATACGGGTTGGCCGGCTGTTGCTGCAGCAATGCGTCGATTTGCGGAAGAAAGGCATTGAGGCCGGACCGGCGATAGGTCGCGATGGCCCGCGCATACCGGGCCTGCGTGGACTGGTCGGAGTTCGGATACCGGTTCAACACGGTCTGCGGATTGTCGAGAAAGCCCGACAGTTTTGCCCGCATCATGTCGTGGCGAATCTGCAGAATGGCCGGATCGCGCTTGTCGAAGTAGGGGCTGCGTCGGGCCTGCTCGCGCAAATTGGCGATCCGCTGCTGCGGAAACGGATGGCTCTGCACATACGGGTCCGCGTATTTCAGGGACCCGAGGTTCTGGTCGGCAAGATACCTGAAGGTATCGAGCATGCCTTTCGCCGATTGCTGCGTGGCGTTGAGGTAGCTGAGGGCGGCCTGGTCCGCGGATGCCTCCTCGGCCCGGCGATAGGAAAGGACGTATCGCTGTGCAATGCCTTCACCGCCGAGCAGGGCACCGGCGCCCGCGGCACCGACATTGGCGCCGGCGGCGGCGCCCGCGGCGGTCGCGGCCAAAATCAGAACCCGCAGCATCAGCGAGGTCGTCTGCGCGCTGCTGACCGCCTGGCGCAATCGCGAGAGATGTCCACCGGCGATGTGGCCCGCTTCATGGGCAATGACGCCGATCACCTGGTTCGGCGTATCCGACCGCATCAACGTGCCGACATGAAAGAACATGTTGCGGCCATCGACCACGAAAGCGTTGAAGCTGCGCGCACCGATCAAATGAATGCGGACATTCTGGCGGGCCAATCCCGCTGCCTTGAATATCGGCCGTGAATAGTCCCGCAGCAAAGTCTCGATCTCGGCATCGCGGATGAGCCCGGCCGCACGCGCGGATGTTGCCGACGCCGCGAACAACGAGATCGCCAGTACGACCGTCAGAGTGCACCGCAGGAGCCGCGCGCCCATGAAGAGCAGGCGGCGTTTTGCTGCGGGCCCGCGATGTGCATTCGTTCCCGGGACGATCATGGTTCGTTTCGTATCGTGAATCAAAGCTTTCTGTAGATAGATCAGATGCTTAGAAGCCGCGGCAAAATGATCTATCGATCTCGCAACAGTAAAAGGCCTCACTCAGCGGGTCAACGCCACCCGCGCATTTGTGATGTGCCGTCACCTCCGAAGTGTGACAGGAGCCGCCGTCGTCTCGCAAATGCCGGCCACCAGCCGACCATGCACATTGATCGGACGAAATAGGACGATACAGTGGCCGATCTATGATTTTCCCTCATTTGTAATGAACTCCTGAGTTGGAAAGGCGGTCATGCCAAGTTTGAAACCAGGGGGCGGCGCCCTCGATGAAGACGGTCTGCCCCGGCCCTTGTCCGCGCGCAGCAGCATCGACCCGTTCATCGTCATGGATGTGCTGCGTATGGCCAACGAGAGAACCGCCGCGGGCGACGACATCATTCACATGGAGGTGGGGCAGCCGGGCACGCCGGCCCCTGCCCGGGTCGTCGAAGCGGCACACAAGGCGCTCGACACCTTCACGCTCGGCTATACCGATGCGCTCGGGCTCCCGGAACTGCGCGAACGCATCGCCGGGCACTACGAGAGGCAATACGGCATCAGCATTTCGCCGGCGCGCGTGGCGGTGACATCCGGATCGTCGGCGGCGTTTATTCTGGCTTTTCTCGCCATTCTCGATCCCGGCGCGCGGGTCGCAATCCCGAGCCCCGGCTATCCCTGCTACCGGCATATCCTCAAGGCGCTCGGCGCTGAGGCCGCCATCCTCGAAACCGGAGCGGACACCAGGTGGATGCCCACGGCGGACGGGCTCGCAGAGCTGCACGCGCTGACACCGCTCGACGCGCTGTTGCTGGCGAGCCCGGCGAACCCGACCGGGACGATGCTGATCGGCGACGCGCTACGCCAGCTCGCGCGGGCCTGCGAGGCGCACAAGCTCTGGTTCATTTCCGACGAGATCTATCACGGGCTCGATTTCGAGGAGCCGGCGAAGACGGCACTGTCCTGTTCCGACAACGCGATCGTCATCAACAGTTTCTCAAAGTACTTCTCGATGACCGGTTGGCGCATTGGCTGGATGGTCGTGCCCGAAGCATTGGTGCGTCCCGTGGAGAGGCTGGCGCAGAACCTGTTCATCTGCGCGCCGGCGATCTCGCAATACGCGGCCATCGCGGCGTTCGATGCCTATGACGAACTGGAAGCCAACAAGGCCGTCTACCGGACCAATCGCGACATGCTTCTTCAGGAGCTTCCCGAAGCCGGCTTTACCGAAATCCTGCCGGCGGACGGCGCGTTCTACCTCTATGCCGACGTCCGCAATCTGACCGACGACAGCGCCGAGCTTGCCCGGAAAATCCTCGAAGAGTGCGGTGTTGCCGTGACGCCTGGTGTCGATTTCGACGACGCGCGCGGCAAACACCATCTGCGGTTCTGTTACTCCGGAAAAACCGATCGCATACGCGAGGCCGCCCGGCGATTGCGGGACTGGTCCCGGCGCAACGTCTGAGCGCGCGACCTTGCCGCCCGGGGCGGACCGGCGGTTCCGGATCAGGAAGCTACGGTTCTACGCGCGACGTTGCCACCATCCCGTTCGACGCGGCGCGTCGGGCATGTCGGCTGTATCCGGTTTGCCCTCGTCGGCCGCTGGTTCGGGTGCGCCCGAATCCTTCGGTTCCGCGGCGGTCTCGGGCGCGGTCTCACCGCTCCATTCCGTGCTGCCGTTGCCTTCGCTTGCAGCCGGTTGTTCGCCCTCGGCATCGCCGGAGGCTTTGCTTTTCTCAGCCTTGGCGGACTTCTTCTTCGTCGAGCGCGACGCCCGCTTCTTCGGCTCTTCGGTTTCCGCGTCGGCCTTTTTGGAGGCCTTGTCGGAAGCCGCCCGCCGTGGTTTGCGCTTGGGCTTCTCTTCGGGTTCCGGTTCGGCCGTCACGGTCTCCGTCATGTCCGCGGCAGCCGCGACTGCCTGGCCGGTTTCGCTACTGTCGTCGTCACCGGGTTCGGCGACGACGTCTGGTCCTGCTTCCGAAGCCTCCACGGCCGGTGTTGCGCGCGACCGGCCGCCGCGCGAGCGCCGCCCGCCGCGCCGGCCCCGGCGCCGTGGACGCCGGGTGCCGTCTTCGCGTTCCTCCGCATCGCCACCGCGCGCTTCCGCGGTGTCTTCGCTCTCGCGGCGATCCGCCGAGTCGGCTTCAACGGCGGCTTCATCATGGTCGCCGCGGCCGCGCCGCCGGCGCCGACGGCGGGATTTCTTCTGCCCGGCTTCTTCCTCTTCGGCGCTGAACTGTGTCGTGTCGTCAATTTGAACGGCAGTTGCCTGCACGGCGCGCTCGGCGCTTGCAGAGGTGTCTTCCTCAACTGTGAAATTGGCGCCGTGCAGTTGGTCATTTCCGGCAACCGCGATGTTCACGCCATAGCGCGCCTCCATATCCTTGAGATGCGGGCGCTTGTGGTTGAGGATGTAAAGCGCTGCCGAGTAGCTGGACGTCGCCACCAGGTGGCGTGCGCCCTGATTGAGAAGCGTATCCTCGATGGTGCGGAGGATGTCGAGCGAGACCGACTCCGTGGAGCGAACGATGCCCGTTCCCTGGCAAACCTCGCAACGCTCGGTGCTGCCTTCGAGCAGCCCGGCGCGAAGCCGTTGCCGCGACATTTCGAGCAATCCGAACGGGCTGATGCGGCCCACCTGAATGCGCGCGCGGTCCGATTTGAGCGCGTCCTTCAGCCGCCGCTCGACCGCCCGATTGTTCCGTCGTTCCTCCATGTCGATGAAATCGATGACGATAAGACCGGCGAGGTCGCGCAGGCGCAGTTGGCGCGCGATCTCCTCCGCCGCCTCCTGGTTCGTCCTGAGCGCCGTATCCTCAATCGAATGCTCGCGTGTCGATTTGCCGGAGTTGACGTCGATCGAGACAAGCGCCTCGGTCTGATTGATGACGATGTAGCCGCCGGATCTCAGCGTGACGTGGGGCAGGAATATCGCGCTCAGTTGCCGCTCGATCTGATGGCGGACGAAAATCGGCTCCGGGTCCTTGTACGGCTGAACGTTCTTCGCATGACTCGGCATCAACAGCTTCATGAAGCCCTTGGCTTCCTTGTAGGCCTCGTCGCCGGCGACAAGGACGCCGTCGATCTCCTTGCCGTAGAGGTCCCGGATGGAGCGTTTGATCAGGTTGCCCTCTTCGTAGACGAGGGTAGGGGCGGTCGACTTCAACGTCAGATCGCGGATGTTCTCCCACATGCGCAGCAGATATTCGAAGTCGCGCTTGATTTCGGCCTTCGTGCGTGACGCCCCTGCCGTCCGGATGATCAGACCCATTCCGAGCGGCACCTCGAGATCACCGGCGATCTTGCGCAAACGCTTGCGGTCGGTCGGATTGGTGATCTTGCGTGAAATGCCGCCACCGCGGGCGGTGTTCGGCATCAGCACGGTGTAGCGGCCGGCAAGCGAGATATAGGTGGTGAGCGCGGCACCCTTGTTGCCCCGTTCTTCCTTCACCACCTGAACCAGGATGATCTGGCGGCGCTTGATGACTTCCTGGATCTTGTAGTTGCGCCGGCGGCGTGTGCGGCGGACGGGCAGCTCTTCGAGCGCGTCTTCCGATCCGACCGACTCAACGCTGGCGCCGTTGCCGTTGGCAGGTGCATCCGCGTCGGCGGTCTCGTCTTCCTCGGCAGTCGCTTCCTCGGAAACGGTCTCGCTGAGGTCGGCCGCCTCCAGAGCAATAGCCTCGCCATCCTCAGCGCCGTTGGCGGCTTCGTCGCCCGAGCCGCCCTTTTTGGCGGCCTTGGACTTTTTGGATGTCTTCTTCTTCCTTTTCGATCCCCGCGACGAGGACTGCGCATCGTCATGCGCGGCCTCTTCGGCCTGCGCCTTGATCTGCTCTTGCGCTTCTTCTTCTAGAAGCGCCTGACGGTCGGCGATCGGGATCTGATAATAGTCAGGATGAATTTCGTTGAATGCCAGGAAGCCGTGCCGATTTCCGCCGTAATCGACGAAAGCGGCCTGAAGTGACGGTTCGACACGTGTGACTTTGGCTAGATATATATTCCCTCTGAGTTGCTTCCTTGTGGCTGATTCGAAATCAAAATCCTCGAGTTTGTTGCCGCGCACCACGACGACTCGCGTCTCTTCGGGGTGTGCAGCATCGATAAGCATTTTGCTGCTCATAATTTGCAAGCTCCGGCACACGGACGCGGCCAACGTCAACTGCGGGCGGGCTCTCGTGCCCAGCCCATGCCTGGCGTCCATGTGCGATGTTCTCGGGGGTTCCAGCTAACCTCTGTGCGAAGGCGCTGTCGCGGCCTCCACCCGGCAAGTCGACAAGATGTGCGGCGGCATGGTGTGCCGCACCGGAAATTGCGAGTGCCGAAGGTATGTTGGAACCGGTTACTGTCATATTCCTTTACCGGCCGAAGCCGGGTATTGGATTTGCCGCAGATACGGCCTCAAAAACATGCAAGTTCATGCGCCCGCGCGCCTTGCACCATTAAACGCGCTCCCACCTTCAATATCCTCAAGAAAAAGGGCGGGAGCGTGAAACTCTCGATTACAAGATGTATTCGGATTTACATGCCTCACGATGATCATGTGGAGGTTCATGAGCACACTTTCAATCCTGGATCATCTTGGTTGCGCCCGATTCTGCCCTTAGGAACCCACATGTTAGTCCGGGCGTCACCGTGCGAGATTTCCTTGTAAGGGGTGAGTGGCGGACTTGGCAAGAGCCGACCGCACCGGTGTTTGTCAATTCACAGTATTGAATTAACGGATTGCCTCTAGCATGGTGCCAAAGATATCCAGGCGGACGATTCGGCGCTGGTGTCTGCAAAGGCCGAGTCCCGTTCAGACTGTATCTCGATGGATCGCGAACAGGGCCGTATGTTTGTTGGCGCACCAATTGGACGCTTGAGCGTAAAGCGCGTAACGGCGATCGCTTTTGCGATCCTGGCGAGCATCTTTCATGCCACCCTGTTCCTTGATGCGCGTGACGCGGTCGCGGCTGAACCGGTGGCGAAAGACGCGCGGCTGGGCGGTGATGCCAACCGGACGCGTTTCGTCACGGTGCTCTCGAAAAATGCCAAATTCGGAGTTCGCACCCTCGCCGATCCCTATCGAGTCGTCATCGATTTGTCCGACGTGAAACTGAACTTTCCTGCCGGACGGGGCAAGAAGGGCCGGGGGCTGGTCAAGGGCTTCCGGTACGGTCGTGTCGAACCGTTCGGCGTGCGCATCATTCTCGATGTCACGTCTCCGGTGCTCGTGGACAAGTCATCGATATGGCCCGCGTCCAACGGGCAACCGCCTCGACTGGTTGTCGAACTCGTCAAGACCGACAGGAAGACATTCGTGGCCAAGCAGGCCGAGCGCCGCAAAAAGCTTGCCGCGAAACGCCCGCGCAGCCAGGCGAGCGGGCCGCCCTTGCCGAACCCCAAACGCCGCAAGTCGGCAAGCTCCAAACGCATCATCGTGATCGATCCCGGGCATGGCGGTATCGACCCCGGCGCCGTCGCCAGGTCCGGCCTCAAGGAAAAGGACGTTGTGCTCAAGTTCTCCAAAACGCTGAAGCGCAAGCTCGAGGCCTCGGGCCGCTACAAGGTGCTCATGACCCGGTCGCAGGACACGTATATCTCGTTGCGCAAGCGGGTGGAGTTCGGGCGGCAGAACGGAGCAGATCTGTTCATCTCGGTGCATGCTGACGCGATACCTGGGCGAAACGCGAGAAGGGTCACGGGCGCCGGGGTCTACACGCTGTCGGAAGATGCATCGGACGCGGAAGCCAAGGCCCTTGCCGCGAAAGAGAACCGTGCGGACATCATTGCAGGTGTGGAATTGCCGCCGGAGTCGAACGATGTCACCAACATTCTGATCGATCTGGCACAACGGGAAACCAAGAACCTCTCGATCAATTTCGCCGATACGCTGCTGGACGGAATCTCCGCCAAGACCAACATCCGCAAGAAGGCGCGGAGGTTCGCCGGCTTTCGCGTCCTCAAGGCGCCCGACGTGCCGTCCGTTCTGCTCGAACTCGGGTTCATTACCAACCCCAGTGACGTGAAACGGTTGACCTCTTCGACCTGGCGCAGCGGCGTGGCGACGGCGGTTGCAAAAGCGGTGGATACCTATTTCGCCAGGCAGATGGCGCGCAAGCCGTTTTAACTGTTTGATATAATTCGAAAAACCGGGAAACGGGCCAACCGACGAGCGGTTGAAGGAACATTTGTGAAAATGCCGGTGTACAATCGATTTGTCGCCATAATCCTTGCTAGGGTTGCCATTAAGGTGGCGTCGCAATAGGAAGTGGTGACTTAAGCGTACGAGACGGCGCGTCGCCGTCTGTTTTGACACAGCGAGACGAAACGGACGCTCATGGACATAACCGCCCCGATAAAACCGCCGGAGGAGAAGCCGCGTCGGCGGCGCCGTAACCCGGTTCTTCGTTTGATAGGGTATTTGTTCGCCGTCGGCATGATCCTGTTCGTTGCCGCCTCGGCGGCGGTGGCATTCCTCCTGTGGAATGTTTCCAAGGACCTGCCGGACTACGAGGTACTGGCGAAGTACGAGCCGCCGGTGATGACCCGCGTTCATGCCAGCGACGGCAGTCTCATCGCCGAGTACGCCACCGAGCGGCGTATCTATGTTCCGATCAACGCCATACCGGAAAAACTCATTCAGGCGTTCATGGCGGCGGAAGACAAGAACTTCTTTCAGCATGGCGGTATCGACTTCCAGGGCATCGCCCGGGCGGCGATAACCAATGTCAACAATATCAAGAGCGGGCGGCGGCTGGTCGGCGCGTCGACCATCACCCAGCAGGTCGCGAAGAACTTCCTGCTGACGAGCGACGTGACGTTCGAACGCAAGATCAAGGAAGCCATTCTGGCAATCCGCATCGAACGCGCCTTCACCAAGGAGCAGATCCTCGAACTCTATCTGAACGAGATTTTCCTGGGTCTGAAATCCTACGGTGTGGCAGCCGCGGGCCTCAACTATTGGGGCAAGGCGCTCAACGAACTGAACCTCTCGGATGTCGCCTATCTTGCAGCCTTGCCGAAGGCGCCGAACAACTATCACCCGTTCCGCAAAACGGAACGGGCGCTGGGCCGGCGCAACTGGGTGATCGATCGCATGGTCGAGAACGGCTACGTCACCGAGGAGGAGGCCGAGGCTGCGAAGGCGCAGCCCCTCAATGTGAATCCGCGGCCGCTCGGCGCGCACATATTCGCGGCGGAGTTCTTCGCCGAAGAGGTGCGCCGCGAGCTCGAGAACACCTATGGACGCGACAAGCTCTACGGCGGTGGCCTCTCGGTCCGTGCGACGCTCGACCCCGTCATGCAACGCCAGGCCCGCAAGGCGCTGGTGAAAGGCCTCGTCCGTTATGACAGGCGCCACGGTTGGCGCGGGCCGGTTCAGACGATCGATCCGGCAGGCGACTGGGGTGAGACGCTGAGCAAGATCAAGATTCCGAGCGACATCGGAGATTGGCGGCTTTCGGTGGTGCTCAAGGTCGAGGGCGGTAAGGTTACCGTCGGATTGCGCCCGAACAGGCTCCCGTCCGGAAAGATCGAAGAGAAGCGCGAAGGCGGCATCGTCACCTACGAGAACCTCAAGTGGATTCGTCCGAGGAACAAGAAGGCGCCCTTGAAAGTAGGCGACGTGGTCTATGTGGCGCCCGCTGTCGACAAGGAGGGCGCGACAGTTGCCGGACAATGGCAGCTCATGCAAATACCCGCCGTCGAGGGCGCGCTGGTTGCCATGGATCCTCATACGGGGCGCGTATTGGCAATTGTGGGCGGATTCAGCTTCAACACGAGCGAGTTCGACCGCGCAACACAGGCGCAAAGGCAGCCCGGTTCGTCGTTCAAGCCGATCGTCTATGCGGCCGCGCTGGACAACGGTTATACGCCGGCGAGCGTGGTGCTCGACGCTCCCTTCTGCCTCGAGGCCGCGCGCGGTCGTCCGAGATGGTGCCCGGAGAACTACTCGAAGAAGTTCTACGGTCCGTCGACATTGCGGCTCGGCATCGAGAAGTCGCGGAACCTGATGACCGTTCGTCTCGCGCAGGATCTCGGCATGCCGCTCATTGCCGAATATGCGCGCCGGTTCGGGGTTTACGACAACCTCCTGCCGGTCCTGCCGATGGCGCTCGGCGCCGGCGAGACCACGCTGATGAAGATGATCTCGGCCTATTCGGTGTTCGCAAATGGTGGCAAGAAGGTCACGGCGACCTTCATCGACCGGATCCAGGATCGCTACGGGCGGACGATCTGGCGCCACGACACGCGCGACTGTCCTGAATGCAGAACGCGCGGTTGGGACAGTCAGGAAGAGCCTGTCCTGAACGACGATCGCACGCAGATCATCGATCCGCATACGGCCTATCAGGTCACGTCCATGATGGAAGGCGTCGTCCAGCGCGGGACGGCGACGCGCATCAAGGCGGTTGGCAAGCCGATGGCCGGAAAGACGGGGACCACCAACGACTACAAGGATGCATGGTTCGTCGGCTTCGGCCCCGACCTCGCGGTCGGTGTCTTCATCGGTTTTGACCAGCCGAGACGAATGGGCAGGGACGCGACCGGCGGTGGTGTGGCCGCGCCGGTGTTCCGCGACTTCATGATTGATGCCCTAAAGGCGCAGCCGGCGATTCCGTTCCGTATTCCTCCGGGCCTGCAACTCGTGCAGATCAACCGGTCAACGGGCTTCCGGTCCGCGGGAAGCGATCCGAGAGCGATCCTCGAGGCGTTCAAGCCGGGCACGGAGCCGCCGCGCTTCGTGCGTGCGCCGGCGCCGCCTGTTCCGGCCCGCGACGGCGGAGGAGGTGGCTGGTTCACGCGGCCGTCTCCCGGCGGGCTGTACTAGCTCAAGACCCCCGTTTCAGCGGATTGGCTTCTCTGCATTTCGGTACGCACGTTGCGCCGAGACGCGATCCGACTGTCGAGACAGAACACAGGCGATATCATGCGCGCGGAAACCCAGACAATCGTCGATCAAATAAAGCAGTCGCTGGACCTGCTGAGGAGGCATCTTTGACCCCGATCGGGCGCGGGATCAACTGGCGGAACTGAACCAGAAGGCTGAGGATCCGAACTTCTGGAACGATACCGGGGAAGCGCAGAAGATCATGCGCCAGCGGCAGGGCCTGGAAGATGCGTTGTCGAGTTTCGACCGGCTTGCCCAGGAGCTCGAAGACAATGTGCAGCTTATCGAGCTCGGTGAGTCCGAAAACGATGCGGAGGTGATCGCCGAGGCCGAAACGTCCCTGGAAAAGCTCCACAAGGAAGCACAAAAGAAAGAAGTCGAAACGCTTCTTTCCGGCGAGGCCGACGCCAATGACTGTTACGTGGAGATCCACGCCGGCGCCGGTGGAACCGAGAGCCAGGACTGGGCGCAGATGCTCATGCGCATGTACATGCGCTGGGCCGAAAGCCGCGGATACAAATGCACCCTGATCGGCTCAAGCCCGGGCGAGGAAGCCGGGATCAAGTCGGCGACGTTGCTGATCGAGGGCCGTAATGGCTATGGCTGGGCGAAGACGGAGTCCGGTGTGCACCGGCTCGTCAGGATTTCTCCCTTCGACTCCAACGCGCGCCGGCATACGAGTTTCGCGTCTGTATGGGTGTTTCCGGTCATCGATCAGTCGATCGACATCGAGATCGAGGACAAGGACGTACGCATCGACACCTACCGCGCGAGCGGAGCCGGAGGGCAGCACGTCAACACGACCGACAGCGCCGTGCGCATTACGCATCTGCCGACCGGCATTGTCGTCCAGTGTCAGAATGAACGTTCGCAGCACAAGAACCGCGCGACCGCATGGGATATGCTGCGCGCCCGCCTTTACGAGGCGGAGCTTCAACGGCGCGAGGAAGAGGCGCAGGCGCAGGCGGCCGCGAAAACGGATATCGGCTGGGGACATCAGATCCGGTCCTACGTCCTGCAGCCCTATCAGATGGTGAAGGATCTGCGCACGGGCGTCGAGAGCTCCAACCCGACTGCCGTTCTTGACGGCGACATCGACGCCTTCATCGAGGCGGCCCTCGCGCAACGCGTTCACGGCGGCGAGGGCGCAGACGTCAAGGATCTTGATTAGGCGGCGCTCGTGCGAATCACTGAGCGGCCGGCCGTTCCCGGGCGCCGGGGCCTACTCTGCAGCCCTCGGCGACTTCGGCGGGTTGTCGTCGTTGCTCTTCTCAGCCTGCGCATCGGCCGCGCGCGTGTCCGGACCCGTGCGTCCCTTGTCCTTGTCTTTCGGACCGAGCTGCATATCGGCAAGGGGCTCTTCGGCGCGTCGGGACTTGCCTTCGAAGTAGGCGCCTTGTTCGATCGCAAGCGACTGATGGAACACGTCGCCTTCGACATGGGAGTTCGACTGAAGCGTCACCCTGTGTCCGCGCACGGATCCAATCACGCGTCCGCGCACGATGACGTCATCCGCCCCGACATTGCCCTCGACAAGCGCCTTGTCTCCGACAACCAGAGACGCACACCTGACGTCTCCCTTGATCTCGCCTTCGAGCTGCACCTCGCCTTTCGAGATGACATTGCCTTCAACGGTCAGATCCTCTCCGATGATCGATGGGGCCATCTGGCTTGTACCCTTGAGGGGAGTTGTGAGTTTCAGTGGTGCAGCGGATGACGTTTCCGACGGTGTCTCCAGGCGCTTTTCCGTTTCCAGGCGCTCCGTCGGTTCCGGTTTTTCATCCCCGCGATCCGGTTTTCTCGTGAACATTCAACTTATCCTCCAGCCGGCGGTACTCGGACCGGCATGACCGTCGGGCGTTTGGTGCTGCAACGCCGCTTTTTGTGCAGCAACCAGACGAGTTCGCACGCGCCGCCTGCTACGCGAACACAAATGCTACTTGGCGCTGGTAACGAATTCCCCAATCCGGCCCCTAACCGCGCTTTTTGAGAATAGCCAGTTGGCCGTTCATTGTCATGGGGTTTCGGAGATGAATTCGGTATTCTCCCACAGCTTCAATAATACATGAGTTCTACGCAGTAAGCGATTGAACTGATTGAAGAACATCTTCTGCATGGCCGGGTACTTTCACCTTCCGCCACACCTTGGCGAGTGTTCCATCCTTGTCGACGAGGAATGTTGAACGCTCGACGCCCATATATTGGCGGCCATACATGCTTTTGCTGACCCAAACACCGTAAGCCTCTGCGGCGGTCTTCTCGGTATCGGCCGCGAGTTCCACGTTCAGGTTGTGCTTCGTTTTGAATTTTTGATGGCTTTTCACGGTATCCGGCGAGATGCCGATGATTCGGGCGCCGAGTTTGGCGAATTCGGGCGCGAGCTCGGTAAAGGCTATCGCTTCCTTGGTGCAACCGCTGGTATCGTCCTTGGGATAAAAATACACCACAACCGGGTTGCCCTTGAGTTCACTCAACCGGATCGTTCCGCCGTCGTCACTTTCCAGTTCGAAATCGGGCGCCTTATCTCCTTCATCAACCATACGAATTTCGCCTTCCTTTTGTCGATTTTTGCAGCTACGCGGGAATGTACTCTGACCTGCCATAGCCATTGGATTTTGAAGTAATAAGATTAGGGGGACAGGTCGTAAAGTTCATATTCGTGTGGCATCGGCATGTGCGAAAGTGGGCGGCAATCGGGGCGCTCTCGTAATGTCGAGACGGCGCAACAAAGTCCGCGCGAAGTGGGAGGCTTTACGGCTGGTGGCGGGAATGCAATGGCGATGGCCGCGCCGTGAACAAGAAAACGTTCCCGGGTTCGATGGAATATGGCGCGTGATCTGATCAAACTGACGAAGAAGGGACGGGCTCTCGTCGAGCTTCACGCCGCGAAGGGCCGTGATCTCGTGCGCCATATCCCGGAGCCGGTGCAGGTCGGACTGGGTCACCTGTCACGGCGCTCACTCGTTTTGACACTTGAGATTTTCGCCGGACTTTTCGTCGTCGGCTCCGTGGTCCTCGCGCTCGCATATGGTCGTCTGAATCAGGGACCGATGTCGCTTTCGTCCCTCGTTCCGGTGATGGAGGACGCCATAAACCGCGAGATGGTGGATCTCGAGGTCAAGATTGATGATGCGATTATCCAGCGCGCCAAGGAGGGCCCCGGCGTCAACTTCCGGCTGCGCAACATCCGCCTGATCGACGGCCAGGGTGCGGTTGTTGCACAAGCACCGCTGGCTGCCATCGGCTTGAGCGGACGTGCCCTGCTGTCCGGACGCATTGCGCCGGGAAGCGTCGATTTCATCGGACCGCGCCTGTTGCTGTTCCACACGGACGAAGGTGGTTTGTCGCTTTCCTTCTCACGCGCTGATTCGCCAGGCACGGAGCCGCCGCTTTCGAACAGCGCGGGGCAGGCGCCTTCCCGGCCCGTGCCCGATGCCGCGACGGGGTCCGCGGTTGTCAAACAGGGCATGCCGATTGTCGGTTCGGGCAAGGAAATCAATATCACCCGCACGGTGGCGGCAGCGTTCGATCAGGCGCGCAAGCGGACGACGGCGAGCTCTTTTCTTTCCCGATTCGGAGTTCGCGATGCCGTTGTGGTTTTTGACCGCGACGGGACGCAGAGCTTCTGGCAGGTTCCCGATTTCGCCATCGACCTCGATCATGGCAAACGGCACAGCATTATTCTCGGCGAGGGCGAAATATCGTCGGCCAGCGGCCCGTGGAAATTCAATTTCCGCACCGAGCAGTCCTCAAAAAAACAGCTTCTGACGTTTTCGGCGCTGATCGAAGATCTGATTCCGGCCGGCATTGCGCCCAATTTCCCCGGGTTCACGGCGCTGCAGTCCCTGGAGCTTCCCGTGTCCGCGGATACCAGCATCGAGCTTTCCACCTCGGGCGAGTGGCTCGGGGCGGAAGCGAAGCTCAATGTGGCGCCCGGCCGGATTGTGATGCCCTGGGACACCAAGCGCCCGATGCAAATCGACAAGGGCGAGCTGCATGTGCGCTATGACGCCAAGCGGAACCGCATCCGGATTTTTCCGTCCAAACTCGTTTGGGGACAGAGCCATGCCACCGTGTCCGGCTCGATCACGGCCGAAACCGATGCGAACGGAAACTCCGTTTGGGTGTTTGATCTGAAGGCCGACGACGCAGTCTTCGGCGCAACGGAGTTCGGCCTTGGCCAGGCGGAGGTCAAGCGCTGGAGGGCGCAGGGAAGCTACGACGCCAAAGCCGGCCGGACGATGCTGCAGAAATTCGTGCTGCAGATGGAGGACGGTTCGATCACATTTGCCGGCTCGATTCTGGATGCTCCGGGTTCGCCGGAAATCAAGCTCGCCGGCAACATCAGCTCGATGCCATTGACGACGCTGAAACAGATCTGGCCGAAGTTCCTCGCCGGAGGTGCCCGCGAATGGGTTGGCGAGCGTGTGACCGCGGGCCACGTCTCCGGGGGCTCTTTCGAAATCGACCTGGCCGCCGGTGAACTGGCGAAGATCGAACAGGGCGGCGACGTCGCCGATGCGTCGGTTCTGCTCGACGTTGCGGCGACCGGTCTCGAGATCCACTACATTCCGCGCATGCCGCCGGTGCAGACGGGTGACGTGACATTGAGAGTTCGCGGCCGCCGGATGGCGATGGACGTACCGGACGGATGGGTCGTCCTGCCCACCGGCCGGCAAGTGGCGCTGGGTGCTGGGTCCTTCACCATCGACGACCTGCGGCCAGATCCCCAGAAAGGTGAGATCGCCTTCACGTCAAGAGGCGCTGCCGCGGCGGTTTTGGAATTGTTGGATCAGGAGCCTCTGGGTTACGTCACCGAGGCGGGGCTTAACGGGAAGGATATCAGGGGAGACACCACCGGCCACTTCAAGATTCAGCTCCCGCTCATCAAGGACCTGGAGTTCGATCACATTACGCTTCAGGGCCGGGCCGACCTGCGCAACGCCGTCTCCGACGACGCCTTCGGCGGAAAGAAAGTGCGCAATGGTGCGATCACCTTCAACGTTTCGGAAAAAGCGCTCGAAGCGCGTGGCGACATCATGCTGAACGGTGTTCCGGCTGTTTTGGCCTGGCAACGCTTCTTCGATGCTCCGGCTGAAAAGCAGCCTGATCTGCGCGTAAGCGCGGTGCTGGACGAGGAGGCGCGCAAGAAGTTCGGGCTTGATATCAACCACATGCTGCGCGGGCCCGTTCCGACCGTCGTGTCTGTTGAGCAGGCACCGGGAACGCCCGAAAAACCCAAAAAGTTGCGTCTTCAGGCAGATCTTGGAAACGCGGAGCTTGTTCTTGCCAATGTCGGATGGAGCAAGCCGCGCGGCAAGGCCGCGGTCCTGAGCTTCGATCTGGGCAAGGGCGTCGAAGGCAACACCGAGCTTCAGAATTTCCGGATTGTCGGCGACGACATCGCGATCGACGGGTGGATCTCGCTCGGAGCGGACGAAAAGCCCAACGCCTTCTTCTTCCCGGACTTCTCCTTCAATGTGATCACGCATCTGGAGGTGAAAGGGCAATTGCGCGAGGACAATGTCTGGGAAGTCCAGGCGAACGGTCCGACCTATGACGGCCGCCAGTTCTTCCGTTCGCTGTTTTCGTCCGGACAACTCTCCGAGGACCCCGAAGCAGGGACCAGCAAGTTCGGCCTCGATCTGAGCGCGCGCGTGGGAACGATTGTCGGTTTCTTCGATACGACGGCCAAGGACGTCTCCATCGACCTTGCGAAACGGGACGGGCGCCTCGTCAAACTGCAAACCAGGGCGCAGCTTGACGGGACATCACCCGTTGCCGTGCAACTGGTCGATGGAGGGCAGGGTGAAAGGGTGCTTCTGGCGGAGAGCGAGGACGCCGGTTCCGCGTTTCGGCTGATCGGATTCTATCCGAGAATGGAGGGTGGCCAGGCCTCTTTGCGGGTCACGCTGGATCGACAGGGCCTGGCCGAGAAACGCGGCACCTTGTGGGCGCGCGACTTTGCGATCCTCGGTGACAAAGTCGTGTCGGAGGTGATTTCGAACGCCGGCGACGATCCCGGCGTTTCCTTCGATGCACGGGGGCGTCAGGAGCGCGTCGCGCGCCGCCAGCGCATCCCGTTCAATCAGCTCGAAGTGCCGTTCTCGGTCGGTCGCGGTCAGTTCGTTCTGCATGATTCGTACATCAACGGCCCGCAACTTGGCGCGACCTTGCGCGGCACCGTGAACTTCAAAACCAAGTATGTGGACCTGGGTGGAACCTTCGTTCCTCTCTATGGACTGAATTCGGCGTTCGGTTCGATTCCGATACTCGGCAACCTGCTTGTCGGGCGGCGCGGCGAAGGCGTGCTTGGCATCACCTACGCGGTCAAGGGCCCCGCCGCCGATCCACGCGTTCGCGTCAACCCGATGTCGATGGTCGCACCGGGCATCTTCCGCCAGATTTTCGAGTTTTCCGGGCGGCCGCCAACTGCCCTCGCACAACCGCCGATACCGGGAACGCAGCCCCAGCCGTCAAGACCCTATGATCCGGAGCGGTTCGGCCCTTCGAACTGACGAAGCTCTTTCTAAGCCGGGCGGATGAGCACGTGCCGCTTTTTCCCGAATGACAGTTTGATTGCACCGTCCTCGATCAGGTCGGCCTCGCCGACTTCGTGCTTCGGGTCGGTCACGCGAACGCCGTTGACGGCGATCGCGTTGTTGGAGACGGCGCGTCGCGCCTCGCCGTTCGTGGATGCAAGGCCTGCCTCGACGGCGAGCGTGAGGATGCCGATGCCCTCCTTGAGTTTGGCCGGATCGATGTCGAGCGTCGGCAGACCGTCGGCGAGTGCCCCGTGCTCGAAGGTCTGCCGTGCCGTTTCAGCGGCCTGCTCGGCCGCCGCGTCGCCATGTGCGAGCCGTGTCGCCTCGGTGGCGAGGGTTTTCTTGGCCTCGTTGAGATCGGCCCCCTGCAAAGCCTCGAGCCGCGCAATCTCGTCGAGCGGCAATTCGGTGAACAACCTGAGGAACCGGCCGACGTCGGCGTCCTCGGTGTTGCGCCAGTATTGCCAGTAGTCGTAGGGGGACAGCATATCGGCGTTGAGCCACACCGCGCCCGCGGCGGTCTTGCCCATCTTGGCGCCGGACGCCGTGGTCAGCAGAGCCGTGGTCAGCCCGTAGAGTTCCGCGCCGTCGACGCGCCGTGAGAGTTCGATGCCGTTGACGATATTCCCCCACTGATCGGACCCGCCCATCTGCAGCGCGCAGTCGTGACGGCGGTGCAGCTCGAGGAAATCATAAGCCTGCAGGATCATGTAGTTGAACTCGAGGAAGGTGAGGGGCTGTTCGCGTTCGAGCCGCGTCTTGACCGAGTCGAAACTCAGCATGCGGTTGACCGTGAAATGCCGGCCGTAGTCGCGCAGGAAACTGATGTAGTTGAGCTCTTCCAGCCAGTCGGCGTTGTTGACCATCATCGCGTCGGTCGCACCGTCGCCGAACGTCAGGAACTTTGCGAACACGTCGTGGATGCCGGCCATGTTGGCGGCAATATCCTCATCGGTCAGGAGCTGCCGCGACTCATCCTTGCCGGACGGATCGCCCACCTTGGTGGTGCCGCCGCCCATCAGCACGATGGGCTTGTGTCCGGCCTGCTGCAGCTTGCGCAGCATCATGATGCCGAGAAGGCTCCCGACATGAAGGCTCGGCGCGGTGCAATCGAAACCGATATAGGCGCAGATGGGACCTTTCGCGGCGGCCGCGTCGAGCGCCGCCTCATCGGTGCATTGATGAATGTAGCCGCGTTCGGACAGGGTCTGCAGGAAGTCTGATTTGTATGCGGTCATCGCGCGGGGCTCGTGGCTTGTTCGATCTGCGTTGCGATGATTCTCGTGATCATCTGGCCATGTATCAGGTTTGTTTGGGAATTGCACTTACCGCGGCCAATTTGCAGATGCGCCGCTGTTCGTTGATCCGAAAGCGCGTATCACGCGCATCGCAATGCATGCTGCCGCCACGCGTCCCGATCGTCCCGGAAACCGGCGGAAATCAGGCTGCGGATTCCTCACGCTTGGCCAGACGCTTGTCGAGATAGGTGTCGATATACGTCATCAGCTCATCGACTTCGTTTTCGAAGAAGTGGTTGGCCTTGGGCACGACCTGATGGTCGATGACGACGCCCTTTTGCGTCTTCAGCCTTTCGACCAGGCTCGCCACGGCCTCGGTCGACACCACGCGGTCCTCCGCTCCGTTGATCATGAGGCCGGAGGAGGGGCACGGTGCGAGGAAGCTGAAGTCATACAGGTTCGCCGGCGGGGCAACGGAGATGAACCCTTCGATTTCCGGGCGGCGCATCAGAAGCTGCATGGAAATCCACGATCCGAACGAAACGCCCGCAATCCAGCAAAATTTGGAATCCGGGTTGTAGCCCTGCATCCAGTCCAGCGCCGTCGCCGCGTCGGACAATTCACCGGGCCCATTGTCGAACAGGCCCTGGCTGCGCCCGACGCCGCGGAAATTGAAGCGCAACACCGAGAACTTGCGGCGCACGAACGTGTAATAGAGCTGATACACGATCTGGTTGTTCATGGTCCCGCCGAATTGCGGGTGCGGGTGGAGGATGATGGCTACAGGCGCGTCAGGCGCAGGCTCGTGATGGTAACGGGCCTCAATTCGGCCTGCCGGTCCGCTAATGATGACTTCAGGCATGGAACCCCGGTGACTTTAAACTCTATCGGACAGGCCTTATCGGCCGGCGCCGACCAAGGTGGTTCGGACGAGATTCGCGTGAATTGAATCTCGATGGCCCCGCGCGCTGGAGAATACTTGACTCCAGTACTCAGGAATTCTATATACCACCCTAGATTTAGAATTGTTCAAAACAACAGACTCTCAGCCGCTGACATCTGCCTGCGACGGCGCTTCATAGCACAGGCAAGGGGGGCCGATGCAAGGGGTCAGAGGCACAGGGTGAACGGTTTGCGTTCGGTAGACAGATGCAACTGAGTTCGAAAGGCCGATACGCCGTGATGGCGATGGCCGATCTGGCCCGACATTCGGACGGCAAACCCGTACGGCTTGCCGCCATTTCCGAGCGTCAAAAGCTCTCCCTCGCATATCTGGAACAACTGTTCGTCAAGCTGCGCCGGGCCGGCCTCGTAGAGAGCGTGCGCGGTCCGGGCGGCGGCTACCGGCTTGCGCGCGACGCACACAACATCATGATTTCAGCGATCATGGAGGCCGTCGAGGAACCGGTGAAGATGACCCGCTGCCATCTCGACGACAGCATCGGCTGCGTCGGCGACACCCGTTGTCTGACCCATGATCTGTGGCGGGCCCTTGGCGACCATATCGTCGTCTTTCTCGGTGGCGTGTCTCTCGGTGACGTGGTGGACAACGCGACGGCCAAGGAAATGGCGCAACAGGCCGTGGCACGCGCCGCGGAGAATTCCGAGAACGGGACGCCGCAACGCGCGGCGAGCGGGCAATGAGCGGGCGTACGTATCTCGATTACAATGCGACCGCGCCGCTGCGTCCTGAAGTCCGCACGGCGACGGCGGACGCATTGTCCGTATTCGGCAATCCCTCATCCGTTCACGAAGAAGGCCGAAAGGCTCGGGCCGCGGTCGAGCGAGCCAGGGCGCAGGTGGCCGCGCTCGCCGGATGTGAGCCGGGCGAGGTCGTGTTCACCAGCGGGGCAAGCGAATCCAACCAGACCGTTACTGCCGGGGACTGGGACCTGATCGCCGTATCGGCCATGGAGCACGACTCAGTTTTGGCGGCCGCGCGCAACGCGGTTGCGCGAACCGGCCGACAGATGATCGAGCTGTCCGCCCTGACGGACGGCCAGGTGGATTGCGCGAAGTTCGCGCAGGACCTGGAAGCGCTTGACCGCTCCGGGCAGCACTTCACCAATCCGCTGGTCTCGGTCCAGTTCGCCAATGGCGAAACCGGCGTTGTTCAACCCCTTGAACACATTGTCGAAATTGCGAGGGAAAAGGGGTTCTCCGTACACACCGATGCGGTTCAGGCGGCCGGACGCGTGCCGGTGAATTTCTCTGCGCTGGACGTGGATTTCATGTCGCTGTCGGCGCACAAGATCGGCGGCCCGAAGGGCGTCGGCGCGCTGATCATTCGAGGCGGCGTCAAGATCCCTGCTCTGATGCATGGCGGCGGACAGGAAAAGGGCCGGCGGGCCGGTACCGAGAATGTGCCGGGTATTGTCGGCTTCGGCACGGCGGCGGAATGCGCTCTGCGGGATTTGGCCCGCATGGACGAATTGCAGCGCATGCGCGACCGGATCGAGCACGAAGCGTCGGTGATGCCGAACACCGTCAGTTTGTTTGCCGCGGCGCCCGCGCGCCTTCCCAACACCGCCTCTCTGGCATTGTCGGGCAGCAAGGCCGAGACGCTCGTGATTGCGCTCGACCTCGCAGGCGTTGCCGTGAGCGCCGGTTCGGCCTGCTCGTCCGGCAAGGTTTCCAAGAGCCATGTGCTCGAGGCGGTCAACGCACCGCCGGAGGTGGCGGAGTCGACGATCCGCGTCAGTCTCGGATGGGACACGACGGAAAGCGACATCGATCGTTTTCTGCAAGCCTGGGCGGACATTACGAAACAGCATGAGGAGCGCCGGGACGTCGCGTGATCCGATCGCGGATCCGGCAGGTATAGATCTGAAAGGAAGAGGCAGGACCAGCTAATGCCAGCAGTACAAGAAACGGTCGAGCAAGTCCGAGAAATCGACGTCGACAAGTACAAGTACGGTTTCGAAACCGACATCGAGACGGTCAAGGCGCCGAAGGGCCTGAACGAGGACATCGTCCGGTTCATCTCCGAAAAGAAGGGCGAACCGGAGTGGATGCTCGAATGGCGCCTCGGCGCGTTCAAGCGCTGGCTCACCATGGATGAGCCGAAATGGTCGCGCGTGCACTACCCGAAGATCGACTTCCAGGATCTCTATTACTATGCCGCGCCGAAATCGACCGAGGGGCCGAAGAGCCTGGACGAGGTCGATCCGGAGCTTCTGGAGACTTACGCCAAGCTCGGTATCCCGCTGAAGGAACAGGAAATTCTGGCGGGCGTGCGCAAGCAGGGCGAGCCGAGCCAGCTCGACGAAGAGGCCGGTATTGACGGTGGCGAATACGGTTCAGGCAAGGTGGCCATCGACGCCGTTTTCGACTCTGTTTCGGTTGTGACGACATTCAAGGAGGAGCTCGCCAAGGCGGGTGTGATCTTCTGCTCAATCTCCGAGGCGGTACGCGAGCATCCCGAACTGGTGAAGAAGTATCTCGGCACGGTGGTTCCGACGTCGGACAACTTCTACGCCACGCTGAACTCGGCGGTGTTCTCGGACGGCAGCTTTGTCTACGTGCCGGAGGGCGTGCGCTGCCCGATGGAGCTGTCGACCTATTTCCGCATCAACGAGAAGGACACCGGCCAGTTCGAGCGTACGCTTATCATCGCCGACAAGGGCTCGTATGTGAGCTACCTGGAAGGGTGCACCGCGCCGATGCGCGACGAGAACCAGCTTCATGCGGCGGTGGTCGAGCTCATTGCCCTAGACGACGCCGAGATCAAGTATTCGACGGTGCAGAACTGGTACCCGGGCGACAAGGAAGGCAAGGGCGGCGTCTACAACTTCGTGACCAAGCGCGGAGACTGCCGCGGCAAGAACTCGAAGATCTCGTGGACGCAAGTCGAGACCGGTTCGGCGATCACCTGGAAGTATCCGAGTTGCATCCTGCGCGGTGACAACTCGGTCGGCGAGTTCTACTCGATCGCGATCTCGAACGGCTATCAGCAGGTGGATTCCGGGACCAAGATGATCCATCTGGGCAAGAACACCACCAGCCGGATCATATCGAAGGGCATCGCCGCCGGACATTCCGACAACACCTATCGCGGGCTTGTGTCGGCGCATCGCAAGGCCACCGGCGCGCGCAACTTCACCGCGTGCGACTCGCTGCTGATCGGCGACAAATGCGGCGCCCATACCATCCCCTATATCGAGGCGAAGAACTCCTCGGCGATGTTCGAGCACGAAGCGACGACATCGAAGATCTCCGAGGATCAGCTCTTCTATTGCCAGGCCCGCGGCATGAACGAGGAAGAGGCGGTGGCGCTCATCGTCAACGGCTTCGTACGGGACGTGATCCAGAAGCTGCCCATGGAGTTCATGGCCGAAACGCAGCGCCTGATCGGCATCTCGCTGGAAGGAAGCGTGGGCTAATGGCCGCTGCGCAGAAATACTGGTTCCGGCCCAAAAGTTACGGCTATGGGGCCGAGCCAAGCAACTGGAAAGGATGGCTGGCAACCGGTGCGTTCATTCTGTTTGTGCTGGCGATCACTCTGCAGTGGCTCGTCTTGCCAGCAGCGAGCGGGCAAAAGTTGCCAAGCGACAATATCACTCTGTGGGTTGCGGTAGTGACTGCCACGACTGCTGCATTTGTCTGGCTGTGCTGGATCAAGACAGACGGTGCGTGGCGTTGGCGCTGGGGCAAAAATGAACAGCAGTGAGCTGTCGAGAGAAAAGTGAGTTTGAACACAAAGATGTGGATCCAGATCGTCGGATCACTGTTCTTCGTCGCCATCGCGGTGGCCGAGGCCTCCGGCCTGAAGGACCCGACATTCGGGATTTCGATGGGATGGATCATCTTTGCGCTTGCCGCGGCCACCATGGGCTTTGAAGCCTGGCGGACGTGGCGTAAGACGCAGACGGAAGCTGAAGAATGAGTGCGGGCGGACGGCCCGGAAACGTAAAACACTAGCAAGCGGAACGAATTGAAAAATGCTCGAAATCAAGAACCTTCACGTCAAGATTCCCGAGGATGACGCCGAAATCCTGAACGGCATCGATTTGACGATCCCGAAAGGAGAAGTGCACGCGATCATGGGGCCGAACGGGTCCGGCAAATCGACACTCGCCTATGTGCTCGCGGGCAAAGAGGACTACGAGATCACCGAAGGATCGATCCACTGGAACGGCGAAGACGTCACCGAGATGGAGCCCGACGAGCGGGCGGCCGCCGGCGTCTTTCTCGCCTTTCAGTATCCGATCGAGATTCCCGGTGTCGCGACCATGACGTTTCTGCGCACGGCCATGAACGCATTGCGCAAGGCGCGCGGCGAGGAGGAACTCTCGACACCGGACTTCATGCGCATCGTCAAGGAAAAGGCGAAAGAGCTCGGCGTTGCCGACGACAAGCTGAAGCGGCCGTTGAATGTCGGCTTTTCCGGCGGCGAGAAAAAGCGGCAGGAAATTCTGCAGATGTCGCTTCTCGAGCCCACACTGTGCGTGCTCGATGAAACCGACTCGGGCCTCGACATCGATGCCCTGAAGATCGTGGCCGATGGCGTGAACAAGCTGCGCGGCGAAGACCGGGCCATGCTGGTGATCACCCATTATCAGCGCCTGCTGAACTACATCGTGCCGGATCAGGTGCACGTCCTGTCCCACGGCAAGATCGTGCGTTCCGGCGGCAAGGAGCTGGCGCTTGAGCTTGAAGAGTCGGGCTATGCCGAATTTGGCGAAAAGGCAGCTTAGGGAACCGGATAACCGATCATGGCCACGGAAGTATTGAAAACAAAGGCTGAGCAGGAGCTCGCCGACCAGTTCGAGACGGGTATGCCGAATTTGCCCGGAGCCGACGTTGCCTGGACCAAGGTGATGCGCGAGGGCGCCTGGAAGACCTATGCGTCCGCGGGACTGCCGCATCGCCGGGTCGAGGAGTGGAAGTACACCGATCTGCGCGCCCTGCTGAAGGACGCCTATCCGCCGGCACCATCTCTCGGAGAGGCGCTGACCGCCGAGAACATCGACGCAGCACTCGGCGAGCACGTCGCCGGGCTCGACTGCCACCGCATCGTTGTCGTCAACGGCCATTTCCGTGAAGAGCTGTCCGACCTGGACGGGCTCGGCGGACAGGTGGAAGTGAAATCGCTGTCGGAGGCGCTTTCAGATCCGTCGGACTGGTTGCAGCGCACGCTGGGGCAGATCGCCCCGCAGGAGAACGATACAATCGTCGCGCTGAACGCGGCGCTGATGACCGGAGGCGTCATCGTCCGCGTGTCCGACGGTGCGAAGATCGAAAAGCCCCTTCACCTCGTTCACGTCGCGGCGGTGAAAGACGCGGCCGGTCTTGCGACGCGCAACGTCGTGCATGTCGGCGCGGGCGCCGTTGTCACGCTGCTGGAGAGTTACACCGGAAATTCCGAGACGCCTGTTCAGCGCAACGCGGTGACCGAACTGGTGGCCGGCGAAAAGGCGGAAGTGCACCACATCAAGCTGCAGAGCGAGAACGCCGAGACGGCGCATCTCTCGACCTGGATGACGCGCCTGGATGCGAACGCGACATATCGGGCGTTTCAGTTCTCGACCGGTGCCGGTGTCGCGCGCAATCAGATCTTCGTGCATTTCGCGGGCGAGGGCGGCCTTTCGCATGTGAGCGGGGCGGTGTTGAGCCGCGCCACGCAGCATGACGACACCACGATGGTCATCGACCACGCCGTACCGGAATGCGAAAGCCGTGAGTTCTTCAAACTCGTGCTCGACGACGAGGCGCGCGGTATTGTCCAGTGCAAGGTCAACGTGCAACGGGACGCGCAGAAGTCGGACGGTCATCAGATCGCCCACGGGCTTCTTCTCTCGGAAGCGGCCGAGTTCGATTCCAAACCTGAACTCGAGATCTTCGCCGATGACGTTGTCTGCGGTCACGGTTCGACATCCGGTCAGGTTGACGAAGACCTGCTGTTCTATCTACGGGCTCGCGGCATACCGGAGCCGCAGGCGCGCGCGCTCCTGATCGAAGCGTTTATCGGTGAGGCCCTCGACAAAATCGAGCAGGACGACGTCCGGGAAGTGTTTGCCGCGCTGACGTCAACATGGCTTAAAGGTGAGTAAGGGAAACTGAAGATGGCCGATACCATGGTGCGGAGTGTGATGCCCGAGGCGGCAACGGCTGACTTCGACGTGGAGCGTATCCGCGCCGATTTTCCGATCCTGTCGCGGGAGATCCACGGCAAGCCGCTCGTCTATCTGGACAATGCCGCTTCCGCCCAGAAGCCGAAGGCGGTTCTGGACGCGATCCAGAACGCCTATGCGCACGAATATGCGAATGTGCACCGGGGTTTGCATTATCTCTCCAACACGGCGACGGAAAACTACGAGAAGGCGCGCGAAACCGTGCGGGCCTACATCAATGCGCCGTCGACGGACGAGATCATCTTCACCCGCAACGCGACCGAAGCCGTCAATCTAGTGGCGCAGAGTTTCGGCGGCATGGTGATCGGCGAGGGCGATGAAATCGTCCTCACCATAATGGAGCACCACTCGAACATCGTGCCGTGGCATTTCCACCGTGAACGCAACGGCGCCGTCCTCAAATGGGCGCCGGTCTCGGACGAGGGCGATTTCCTGATCGAGGAGTTCGAGAAGCTCCTGACCCCGCGCACCAAGATGGTGGCCGTCACTCACATGTCGAACGCGCTCGGGACAATCGTTCCGGCGAAAGAGGTGGTCCGGCTGGCGCATGAGCGGGGTATTCCGGTGCTCTTCGACGGCGCGCAGAGCGCGGTGCATCTGCCGGTCGATGTCCAGGACCTGGATTGCGACTTCTATGTCTTCACCGGCCATAAGCTCTACGGGCCGACCGGTATCGGCGTGCTCTACGCGAAGAAGGAGCATCTGCAGGCCATGCCGCCCTATCAGGGTGGCGGCGAAATGATTGGAACGGTGGCCACTGACACGGTCACCTATGCCGACCCGCCGCATCGCTTCGAGGCCGGAACCCCGGCGATCGTTCAGGCGATCGGCCTCGGCGCGGCCTTGGAATACATCATGGGCATCGGTCACGACCGGATCAAGGCGCATGAGGACCGGGTCCTCGCCTATGCGCATCAGCGACTGAGCGAGATTAATTCGCTGAGGATGTTCGGAACCGCGAAAGACAAGGGCAGCATCATCTCCTTTGCGATGGAGGGGGCGCACGCCCACGATGTCAGCACGATCATTGACCGGTCGGGCATTGCGGTGCGTGCCGGGACCCATTGCGCCGAGCCCCTGTTGGCGCGGTTTGGTGTGACGTCGACCTGCCGGGCGTCGTTTGCGCTCTACAACACGGAAGACGAAGTTGACGCGCTGGCCAATGCGCTTATCAAGGCGCAGGACTTCTTCGCGTAAGGGGGAGATTGCGAGAGGGGAATGATGGAAGACCCGAAACTGACCGAGAACATCACTGACGGTCACGAACTGCCGGAACCCTGTGCGGAAACGCTTCAGTCCGCGAGAAGCAATACGGCTGAACAAGTGTCCGCCCTCAGCACGGAAGAGATCGAGCGCCTGACGAACGAGATGGTTGCCGCGATCAAGACCGTTTACGATCCCGAGATTCCGGTCGACATCTACGAGCTGGGGCTGATTTACCGGATTGATCTGGATGACGACCGCAATGTCGAGATCGACATGACCCTTACCGCACCGGGATGTCCGGTTGCCGGCGATATGCCCGTATGGGTCGAAAATGCGGTGTCATCCGTGTCCGGTGTCGGCCACGTCAAGGTCAATCTCGTATTCGATCCACCGTGGGACCCCGGCCGAATGTCGGAGGAAGCACAAATCGCCTTGAACATGTTCTAGTAACGTCGGTCCCTTGACGACCGCGCAACCCAATGCCATTTGAGTCTCATGAACACATCGCCTAGCAAACTGAAGGTCATGACATTGACCGACGCGGCAGCCGAGAGGATCAAGCAGATCGTCGCCGGCTCGGAGAAGCCCGTGGCCGGCGTGCGCGTCGGCGTGAAGAACGCCGGATGCGTCGGAATGGAGTACACGCTCGATTTTGTCGAAACCCCGGATCCGGCGGACGACATGGTCGAGGACAAGGGCGCGACGATTTTCGTCGACCCCAAGGCAATCCTGTTTCTGCTCGGTTCGAAGATGGACTATCAGGTCGACAAGCTTTCCGCCGGGTTCGTTTTCGAGAACCCGAACCAGACGGACGCTTGCGGTTGCGGCCTGTCGGTGCAGATCACGCCGGCGAGCGAAGACAAACTTGACGAGTTCGAGAAGCCCGCTCACGTCTCTTAGGGCGAAGCGATCGCGCGAGGGTCGGGAGGTCTCGGCCAATGCCCGTCAGCGAAGAATACAAGGCATTTCTGGTTGATCTGTTTGCGGGCTTCGGCCCGGTGTCCATCCGGTCCATGTTCGGCGGCGGCGGCGTGTTCCATGACGGTCTGATGTTCGCGCTGATCGCGGACGACACGCTCTATCTCAAGGTCGATGAAGGCAACCGCGGCGACTTCGAGGCCGAGGGCATGAAGCCGTTCACCTATACCGGAAAAGGCAAGCCGGTCAGCATGTCATACTGGGAACTGCCGGAATCGACTTACGACGATCCGGAGCTGTTTGTGGACTGGGCCCGGAAGGCCTATGCGGCGGCGCAGAGGTCAAAAAAGCGAAAGTAGCCGGATCTTGCCTGCTCACGCGGCGTGAATTTTGGGGACCCCGGCTTCGGCCTGCACGTTGTCGCGGCCCGCTTCTTTTGCCGCGTAGAGCAACATGTCGGCGCGATCGATGAATTCAAGGGCGTTCTCGCCCTTTCGATAGCAGGCGACGCCGATCGAAAGCGTGACATGACCGAGGCTCGCCTTGGTCGATTTCTTGACCAGCTCCTTTGTCTTCACCGCCACCCGAAACTGCTGCGCCACGGTCACGGCAGCCTTCAGGGTGGTCTTCGGCAGAAGGACGGCGAACTCCTCGCCGCCGTATCTCGCCGCCCAGTCGCGTCCCTTGACATTGGTCTTCAATGTCTGCCCGACCAGACGCAGCACCTGGTCGCCCGTCTGATGACCGTGCGCGTCGTTGAATGCCTTGAAGTTGTCGATATCGATCAGCAGCAGCGACAGCGGCTCGCCGGCTTCTTCTGCCTGCTGCATTTCCAGATCGAGGATCTGGTCGAACCGCTTGCGCGTCGTCAACCCGGTGAGCTCATCGGTGAAGTTCTCGAGCCGCGTGAGCTCAAGCTTCATGTGCAATTCGTCGATCTGCGCCTTCGACTCCACCAGACGCCGCTCGAGCGCCTTGTTGAGCTCCGCCATTTCCTTAGTGCTCTCAAACAGTTCCGTCAGCATTTCCTTGAGTTGCTGCGGAGAGCGAATGGTCGGGAGCTTGTCGTTGAGACCCTGCAGCGATTCACCGTATTCGCCTGCCTTTGTCGTCGCCGAATTGATCAACGACATGATGTCGCTCATCTCATCGCCGATCTGCGAGCCGACCTCGCTGACACGGGAGGTGACGTCGTTGTCGGCCAGATAGGCATGGTAGAGGCGTTCGGCCGCCTCTTCGGTGAGGCGGGCGTCCTTCTGTATCGCCCGGCGCAAGGCGTCACAGAATTCCTTGTTCGTGCCCTTGGTGAAACAATAGAACAGCTCGTAATTGCGCGGTTTCGCCGAGGCGCGAAGCTGCTTCAACAGATTGAGGGCGCGCTCGCCAAGGGCGATGGATCTGGCGAAGCCATCGTCGTCAGCAACGGAATTTGCTGGCGTGCTTATGGATTGCGAAGGTGTATCCAAGGTCCACCCTCTCGTATCTGTTGGCCCAAATCGGCGCGCCAAATGGCAAACGGCTGCCGAGGCAGCGTGCCGATCTATCAGAACATTGAAGGAGGGGTATTAATAGGCTGTAAAAAGACGCGGAAAACCTAGAGTTAAGGCCGAGCAGGACGTTTTAGGAAATCCGGCACGTGATCGCCCAGTCCGACGACCTGTGCCTGCTTGCGTTGGGCTTCTTTCGGCGGCGCATTTCGTTGGGAATCCGTGTTTTTTCCCGCCCGTTTTTCCTCTGGCGCGCGCCTTTTCTTGCCCGTCGGCGCGGCTGCCTTCTTCCGGTTCGGGCCGGCGCGGTCTTTCGACTTGTCGCGGCCGCGTCTGCGCCCCTTGCGCGCGCGCTCGTCCCGGCCGCGCGACGACGGAGGCTCGCCAAGCCAGTCGATGTTCTTGCGCACAAGCCTCTCGATTGCCGATACGGCGCGCAAATCCTCCGATGTCACCAATGTCGCGGCGTAGCCCTTGCGGCCGGCCCGGCCGGTACGTCCGATCCTGTGAACATAGTCTTCCGGCTGCACGGGCACGTCGTAATTAAAGATGTGGCTGACCTCGGGGATATCCAGACCGCGCGCCGCGACGTCGCTTGCCGCCAGGAAAGTGATTTCCCCGTTGCGAAAGGCATCGAGCGTCGCCATCCGTTGGTGCTGGCTCAGGTCGCCGTGGATCGCTTCGGCATTGAAGCCGTGCTTCTTGAGGGACCGTTCCAGAATGGCGACATCGCGCTTGCGGTTGCAGAAGATAATCGCATTTTTCACGTCCTGTTCGGACATGATCTTGCGCAGCGCTGCGCGCTTTTCCTTCGGGACTTTCGGCACGTAGCACAACACCTGCTGGATGGAGTCCACGGTGGTGCTCGGCGGCGCGACCTCGATCCGCTCCGGATTGCGCAGGAAGGTGCCGGCAAGACGGGTGATCTCCGGCGGCATGGTCGCCGAGAAGAACAGGGTCTGACGCCGCGGCGGTATCAGGCTGGATATGCGCTCGATGTCCGGGATGAAACCCATGTCGAGCATCCGGTCGGCTTCGTCGATGACAAAAATCTCGACGCCGGTCAGGAGCAGCTTGCCGCGTTCGAAATGGTCGAGCAGACGGCCCGGCGTTGCGATCAGCACGTCCGCGCCGCGGTCGAGCTTGCGGTCCTGCTCGTCGAAGGACACGCCGCCGATGAGAAGGGCGACCGTCAGCTTGTGCTCCGCGCCCAGGGTCTCGAATTCGTTCACCACCTGCGCCGCCAACTCCCGGGTCGGCTCCAATATCAGGGAGCGGGGCATGCGCGCCCGTGCGCGCCCGCGTTCCAGTCGCGTCAGCATGGGCAGGACGAATGAGGCCGTCTTGCCGGTTCCAGTCTGCGCGATTCCCAAAACGTCGCGGCCTTCAAGCGCAACGGGAATGGCTTTGCTTTGAATGGGGGTCGGGGTCTCGTAGCCCGCGCGAGAAACTGCTGAGAGAACCTTGTCGCTAAGGCCGAGAGTGTCGAATGTCATACAGCGATGCCGTTCTTGCCGTCGCAGGCCGACCTCAATATCCGAGCATCAGGAATGTCATGCGCTCCGTCCGAATCGGCGCCTCTGCGACTGTTGAATGTGGCGGAGCATAGGCGGCGCGATCATTTTGTCAAATTACCAAAATCTCAGGTCGATTTGTTGCTCAACCGGACATGCCCATGTTCTATAGAACCCACGCAGAAGGGACCGTCATGAGAGACCCTGACACCGTGAACGAGCGTCATGCCGATGTGCTGGTTCAGCCGCCGATTCTGTTCCTCGGAACCTTCGTCGCCGGTTGTCTGCTGGAGCTTATCTGGCCCCTCGGTCCGGGGCTTGCCGGGGGCACCGCGCGTCCGATCTGGATCGGGCTTGGGCTCGCCGTTATTGCCGTCGGCATTGCCGCGAAAGCCGTTTCGCAGTTCACCGAAGCAGGCACATCGGTACCAGTGGACCAGCCGACCGATGCGCTGGTCACCAACGGTCTGTACGCCGTCTCACGCAACCCGATCTATATCGCGCTCATCATGTTCTATGTCGGTCTGTCGATCGCCCTGACGACAGGGTGGGCGTTGCTGTTCCTTCCCGTAGCCATCTCGGTCCTGAGAAAGGGCGTGATCGAGCGCGAGGAGACGTTCCTCGAGGAGGAGTTCGGCGAAACCTATCTCGCCTACAAGAAGAGGGTGCCGCGCTGGTTGTGACGCGAGCGCTCCGGAAAGGTTGAGCCAATGGTCGATGTCGTTTTTGTGCCGGGATTGCTGTGCACGGCGGACTTGTTCGCCGCTCAGCGCACGGCGCTCGGTGACGCCCACGCCATCTCGATCGGCGAACATCACCACGATGACACGCTTTCAGCCGTTGCCGCGCGCATCCTCGAAAATGCGCCGGACCGTTTCATCTATGCCGGTTTGTCGATGGGCGGATACATAGGATTTGAAATGATGCGCCAGGCGCCCGGGCGGTTCGAGGCCTTCATCCTGCTGAACACCAGTGCGCGCGCCGATACGGCGGAACAGACCGAACGCCGCAAGGCGCTGATCGAGATCGCCCGGACGGAGGGCATGGACGCACTTTCCGAAACGCTATTGCCCGCGTTTCTGGGTGAGACGAATCTCGGGCGCGAGGATCTCAGGACGACTGTACGCAAAATGGCCCGCGACACCGGTGCCGAGGCGTATCTCACGCAACAGGCGGCGATCATGAGCCGTGCCGACTCGCGCGAGATGCTGCGTGGCATCGATGTTCCCACCCTGGTGATTGTCGGTGCCCACGACACGCTCACACCGCCGGAACTCTCACGTGAGATCGCGCAGGGAATCCCCGGCGCCGAACTGGTCGTCATCGACGACTGCGGGCACCTTTCGACCATCGAGCAACCCGAAGCCGTGAATGACGCAATCCGGTCATTCCTCGACGCGAGGCTTTAGCGGCCGGCCGTCTTCAGTTGCCAGCGCAGCATGTCATCGATCAACCGCGCCTCGTCCGGGTCGAGTCGCCCGTGGTCAAAGAGGAACGCGGTGACATTCCGGCCGGTGACCCGGTCGACGAGGCGGTCATCACGGACGTCAAGACGCACCCGCGCGAGCCGCTTCGCGCTCTTGTGGCAGATACCGCATTTGTCCTTGTAGAGTCCGCCGGTCCTGAGCTGAAGCGTGAACATTTCGACCAGCGCGGCGATTTCACCTTGTGAAGGGCTGCCGCGGTGATGAGCAAGGAAGCCTCGCACCGGTTCGCCCGTTTCGCGTCCGACCAGTTCGCCGTCCGGACGGGCGATCATGGTCTTGCGGGAGAAGTCTCCGCTGTGCTCCGCATGGCACCGGGCGCAGCGGTCCTCGTAAACGGCATGGGGGTCGATGACCTGGGCAGGCGCGCCGCCACTCAAGGCGGCGGTCGCCGCAAAAACAGAAAGAAGAAACCGACGCCACATGTGTCCGCGTCCAGATACAGGTCTCGCGGCGAAGGTTGGCTGAATCTCTGCTCGCGCGCCATGACGCGCGTCAAGCGCGGGCCGATCAGATGTCGAGTTCTTCGGCGAACTCCGCGTTTTCCTGGATGAAGCGGAAACGCGCTTCCGCCTTGTTGCCCATAAGCTGCCGGACGGCTTTCGATGTTCCGGCACGGTCGTCCTCGGCAATCTGGACGCGCAGCAATGCGCGCCGGGCCGGGTCCATGGTCGTTTCCTTGAGCTGTCTGGGAAGCATCTCGCCCAATCCCTTGAAACGGCCGACTTCAACCTTGCCGCGGCCGGTGAACTCGGTCTCGAGCAACTGATCCTTGTGGGCGTCGTCTCGCGCATACAGGGTCTTCGCGCCCTGCGCCAGCCGGTAGAGCGGCGGAACGGCCAGATACAAATGGCCGTTCGCAATCAGTTCCGGCATCTCACGGTGAAAGAAGGTGAGCAGGAGCGAGGCGATGTGTGCGCCGTCAACATCCGCGTCCGTCATGATGATGACGCGCTCGTAGCGCAAGTCGTCCTCCCGGTAAGTCGCGCCCGTGCCGCACCCGAGCGCGAGGGTCAGGTCGTTGAGCAACTGGTTGTCCGCCTTCTTCGCCGACGTCGCGCTCTCAACGTTGAGGATCTTGCCGCGCAACGGCAGGACCGCCTGGGTTGCGCGATCCCGCGCCTGCTTCGCCGACCCGCCCGCCGAGTCCCCCTCGACGATGAAGATCTCCGAGCCGTCGGCCGCGTTCTGGGAACAGTCGGCAAGCTTTCCGGGCAGCCGCAGTTTCCGCACGGCGGTCTTCCGGTTGACCTCGCGTTCGCGCCGCCGGCGAATACGTTCTTCGGCGCGCTCGACAACCCAATCCACCAGCTTGTTGGCCTGATTGGGGCTTGCCGTCAGCCAATGCTCGAACGCGTCACGCACTGCCGTCTCGACAATGCGCGAGGCTTCGGTTGTTGCCAGCTTGTCCTTGGTCTGACCCTGAAACTCCGGCTCACGGATGAACACCGACAACATGCCGGCGGAGGTGCCCAGCACATCGTCGGCGGTGATCTGTGCCGTGCGTTTGTTGCCGGCAAGTTCGCCGTAATTGCGCAGTCCCTTGGTCAGGGCCGCGCGCAAGCCGGCCTCGTGGGTGCCGCCCTCAGGCGTGGGAACGGTGTTGCAGTACGAGTTCAGAAATCCGTCCGTGCTGCCGACCCAGCTTACCGCCCATTCGACGGTGCCGTGTCCGCCCTTCTTCTCGATCTTGCCGGAGAAGATCTCGTTGGTGACCGTCGTCTGTCCGTGGATACGGCTTTCCAGAAAATCCTTCAGACCGCCGGGGAAATGGAAGATCGCCTCCGCAGGCGTTTCGTCCTTGGCGTCGAGCAGGGCCGGATCGCACGACCAGCGGATTTCGACGCCGCCGAACAGATATGCTTTCGAGCGCGCCATGCGGAACAGGCGTGCCGGCCTGAACGCCGCCTTGTCGCCGAAGATCTCCGTGTCGGGAAGAAAGCGCACCTTGGTGCCGCGCCGGTTCTTGATCTCGCCGAGGTTTTCCAGCGGTCCGTCCGGTATCCCGCGCTGGTAGGTTTGCCGGTATAGCTGGCGTGAGCGGGCAACCTCGACCTCCAGGCATTCCGCGAGCGCATTCACGACCGACACGCCGACACCGTGCAGACCGCCCGAGGTGTCGTAGACCTTGGAGTCGAACTTGCCGCCGGCATGGAGCGTCGTCATGATCACTTCCAGCGCCGACTTGTCTTTGTATTTCGGATGCGGATCGACCGGGATGCCGCGGCCATTATCGGTGACCGTCAGCCAACCGTCCTTGTCGAGGTGCACGTCGATCCAGTTGGCGTGGCCGGCGACGGCCTCGTCCATGGCATTGTCGATAACCTCGGCAAACAGGTGATGCAGCGCCTTTTCGTCGGTCCCGCCGATATACATCGCCGGACGGCGGCGTACCGGCTCAAGTCCTTCCAGGACCTCGATGTCGGCTGCGGTATAGGTCCCGTCGCCCTTGGCCGCTTTGCCCTTTGCCTTTGGCTTGCCGCGTGCGCCTTTTTTCGATGCGATGGGCTTTGCATCCAGCTCTTCTTCGAGTTTTGCAAACAGATCGCGCGATGCTGCCATGTGCTGCCAGTGTCTCCGTGGTTGGCCCTGCGAATCTCTTTTGCCCGGTACAGTTGCGTTGGTGCCACGCGATTGCGCGTTTTTCAAGAACGGAACCGAAACGCGGGGGCGCGGCCGCGTCCTCATGCGATCCCCTGCGAGCCGGCGGTAAACCCGCGCGTCACTTCTCCGGATCGTTCAATTCGTTGGGTTTGTCGCGCAGGAAGATCGCGGGGAGAAAGGCGCTGCACACGATCACCAGCATGATGATCGAGTATTGTCCCTCGGAAATGAGGCCAGATCTGAGGCCGACCGTGGCCGTCGCGATTCCGAATGCCAGTCGGTAGTTGAACAACAAGCCCATGTAGACGGCGGAGTGCCCGATCAGCCACCGCGCCGCAAGCGCCGTGCCGGCGAATTTCAGGCTGACCGCCAGCACGAGCAGGATCACGAACTGGAGCAGCAGGTCACTGCTCATAAGCCGCAGATCGATCTTCATGCCGGCGTGAAGGAAGAAGACGGGCGCCAACAGCCCGAACACGATGGCGCGCAGCTTCTCCTCGACCTCACCATGCTTCTCGACCACCTCAGCCATGATGAGTCCCATGCCGAAGGCGATGACGGCGGGGTGAATGCCGCCCACATGGTCCGTCATGAAGCCCATTGAAATGAGCAGCACCATGAGGAAACGCAACTCGAACTCGACGATCGAGCCTTTGTAGCGCCTGAAGATCCAGGCGCCGATCCGCGGCAGGCCGAAGATGGTCGGGACCAGAACCAGGAGCACGATCAGCGTGCCGGATCCGACTTCGCCGAGCAGCAGGGCAAGCGCGAACATGCTCAGCACGTCGACCACCGTCGCGGCGCCGAGCACGGTCTGGCCGAAGTCCTCGCGCAGATCACCGCGCTCCTTGAGCGCGTGGTAGATGAGAGCCAGCGACGTCGTCGACATGCCGATCGCCATCAGGGCGGCGGTTTTCGGCGCCAGGCCGAACCCGTAATAACACACCAGGAAGACGCCGCTCATGGGAGCGGTCAATGATGCGATGCCGATGCCGGTGCTGGCCCGCCACGTCTTTCGCAGGCGGTTGATATCGACCTCGAAACCGGCAAGGAACATCAAACCGAGAAGCCCGAGATTGCCGAGAAAACGGACCCATTCGAGCTGATCGATATCCTCGAAAAAATAGCCGAGCGCAACGCCTGCGAGAATTTCGGCGATGGCGCTGGAAAACCCGATCTCCAGCGCCAGCCCGGCGGTGGCGACAAGCACCAGTGCGACGATGATGGAAGGGTTCATGGTGCGGGAGAGGTCTCGCAGATGTTTCGGGGCCCGTGAGCCTTCGTTATATCGACTATTTCAGATTCGCGCGCCGTAATCTTGCGACCGGAAAACGAGCCACGCGTGTCCCGCATGAACACGACAAACCCCGCCGGGGTTTCCCAACCCGGCGGGGTTTGCGTTGGGTTCTGAGATGGGGCTCTTTGTGCGTCTTGCAGGGAAGGTTCGCGGGTCACATGCGTTCGGATATCCGAAACTCCGACGCTGCTCCGGCCTTTCGACCTGCCTCTTGTCACGCCCCGCCCGGAAAACCGGGCTGCTCAAGTGCACCTGGTGGAGAGAGGGGACCTCAACGTTCGCCCAACTCTTGGCCGAGTGAGACGACACACTCCAGCCTTTGCACTTTTCGAATTTCAGCAAATTGTAGGTTTGGATTGCCGTCCCAGAAAGGCCTGCCCGGAGTGCTCGCGGGCAGCCCGCGCGACCTAAACGCGGGACGGCCTCGTATGGCCCGGAGGTGTCATTTTCTTAAACCTCCTTGTCAGGATGGATGAGAAATGGTCGCGCAGAAAAGACGCGTCCGTCAACTCCCAAATTGCCGCAATCGGGAACATTGGCCGGGAATCGGCACTTCGCGACATCCTCACCCGATCTTGCCGCCGCCCTTGCGGGTAATGGCGACGACCGAGGGCCGCGGCGGAACGCCCGGCTTAAAGTCGGGCCAGCGCGTTGCCGGGTGGTCGAATGTCGGCTTGCCCCCGAACACCGTGCCGTCCGGTGCGGTGTAGTCGTTCCTCACGTCGACACCGGGGTGCTGGACTGCGATGAAAAGCGTTTCACCGTCCGGCGTGAATTCCGGTCCGGTGATCTCGGCGCCCACGGGCGAACGGTACAGCATCTGCGCGGTCGCGCGCCGCTCCCCTGACGTCTCGACGGCCCAAATGCCGTCGCTGGTATCCGTCTGCGGAAACTTGTCGCCCTGGTCCGTCGTCACCCAGAGCCGTCCCTGTGGATCGATCGCGCAATTGTCGGGCGCCGCAAACCAGCCACTGTCCCGGTCGGTGAGGGTGTTCCAGCTCGAATCCGCTTGTCCGAACGGACCGCACTTGACGAGCATGCGCCAGCCGAACGTGTCCGCGGTATGGTCACCGTTCGGCGGGAGGAGTTCGATGATATGGCCGAACGTGTTGTTCGCGCGCGGATTCGGCGCGTTCTCCCCGCCCTCGGGCCGACGGGTGTTGTTGGTGAGCATCACGTAGACGGTGCCGGTGCGCGGGTGGGGCTGTACGTCCTCGGGCCGGTCCATCGGCGTCGCGCCGAGCAGGTCCGCGGCACGGCGGGTTTCGATCATCACATCGGCCTGGCCGTGAAAATCGTTGGCCGGTGTGAGCGGGCCATGTCCATAGACGAGTGGCAGCCAAACGAGTGACTCCTCTGAAAACCTGGCAACGTAGAGGATGCCCTTATCGAGGAGGTCGGTGTTCAAGGCCGGATTGGGCGAGACGGCCGCGTCGGAGACGAAACGGTAGACATAGTCGAACCGTTGATCGTCCCCCATATAGACGACCAGTCGTCCGTCGCGTTCGTTGACGATGGGCGATGCGCCCTCGTGCTTGAAGCGCCCCAGCGCGGTGCGTTTGACCGGTTCGGAATTCGGGTCGAACGGGTTCACCTCGACGATCCAGCCGAACCGGTTCGCCTCGTTCGGTTCCTTGTTGACGTCGAAACGGTCGTGAAAGCGCGACCACGCGTTATAGACACCGTAGAGACCGATCCCGAAGCGCTTGTAGTTGCGTTCCTCGCGATGTCCCGCAACCTCTCCGGCAAAGTAGAAATTGAAGTTCTCCTCGGCCATCAGATATGTGCCCCACGGTGTGACGCCGCCGGCGCAATTGTTGACCGTCCCGAGAACCCGTTTGCCGGTCGGATCTTCGCTGGTCTTCATCCTTCGGTGGCCTGCGGCCGGACCGGATACGCGCATATAGGTGCGGTTTGCGGTGATGCGCCGGTTCAGCGGCGATGAACGGTCAACCTGCCACTGGCCGTCGGGCCCGCGCGCGACAGCGACGACCGAGACGCCATGCGCTGCCATCTCGATCTCGGCCTGCTCCCTGCTCACCCGTTCGAGGAAATCCGGATCGCGGAAATGCCCGAGCCCCGGGAACATCATACCGGCGCTCGTGTATTCGTGGTTCACGCAGAGCAGGCCGCGGCTGCTCGCATTCGAGTCTGCCGGCAAGGGAAAGAAGGCGATGAAGTCGTTGTTGTAACCGAACTGGCGCGCCTGTTTCTCTTCCGTTTGTTTGCGCGGATCGAACTCAGGCACGCCGGCGAACAACGGGTCTCCCCATTTCAGCAGGATCTGGTAATCGTGATCGGGAGAGATCGCCGCGTCGGCCGTCACGCCATGTTTGGTTCCCCGCAAATCGAATGCGGATTGTTGGGTGCCGGTGGCCGATGCCAGGGCAACGAGCGGATGCGCCTGGGTGGCGGCGGCTCCGGCCGCAAGCCCCAGCTTCATCAGCGTCCGGCGGGAATATCGGCGCGCCAGGATCTCGCCGATCGGTGTCGCGCCGGAGCGATTGCTCGGGATCTCCTCTATGGCTTCGAGCGCGTCGTCGAAGCTGGTGCTGCCGTCTTGTGCGGGCGGCGCTTTGCTTGTGCCCATCGTTTCATCCTCGCGTCCTGACGCCGGCAGTCCGGGCTGGCGTGTCTCAAGCCTAGCGCGCGTATTTTGTGGTTTCTTGTCAGTCCGTCACGCGGGGCAAACACCGAAGTGCGAAAGCACCTCCGGGCGCATGAAGACTGTTTCATCCCTGCATCCCGTTTCAGGAATTGATAACCCTACCGGTTACGCCTTCTTTTACGTCCGGTTGCTACTCTTCTACCCGTAAAACGGGAAAAGGGTTGGGGGTCATGTACATCCTGTTCAGGTACGCGTTCCTGCTGTGTCTGGGGCTCGTCTCGATCTTCACGTTCGTGAGCGCAAGCACCGTCACGGGTCAGATGCTCGCCTCGACAAGCGGCTATGCGATGCAGAATCCGGGCGATTTGCCGTTCTACGTGCTTGCCGCGATTGGACTGCTCGGCTTCGCGTCCATGGCGAGGTTTGTCGTTTCGGGGGTTCCACAGATGGTGCGCGATTGGACGGATCGCAAACGGCGGAGCAATTACGCCATGCTGGCGATGATCTGCCTTATCGGTGCGGTCTTTGTCGTCGCCTGACGACGCATTGGGGAATTGACGTTTTTTCGGGGGGAGCCTCACGCCGGATCACCGCTGGCCAGGCGGGCAGATCGAGGGGAAGCGCCGAAAGGTGCTGATCTGCAGGGTCCGACATCGGCGGGGCAAAAAAATGGGGCGGTCCGTTCAACGGCCGCCCCATTTCCTCTTTCGAGATCCGTGCGTATCAGACGCTGTAGTACATGTCGAACTCGATCGGGTGCGGCATCATTTCGAACGCCTCGACCTCTTCCATCTTCAGCTCGAGATAGCCGTCGATCTGGTCGTCCGAGAACACGCCGCCCTTCTTGAGGAAGTCACGGTCGCCGTCGAGGCAGTCGCAGGCCTCGCGCAGCGAGCCGCACACGGTCGGAATGCCTTCCAGCTCTTCCGGCGGCAGGTCGTACAGGTTCTTGTCCATCGGATCGCCGGGATCGATCTTGTTCTCGATTCCGTCCAGGCCGGCCATCAGCATCGCCGCGAAGGCGAGATACGGATTGGCGGTCGGGTCCGGGAAGCGCACTTCGACGCGCTTGCCTTTCGGATTTGCGACATGCGGAATACGGCATGACGCGGACCGGTTGCGGGCCGAGTAGGCCAGCAGAACCGGCGCCTCGTAGCCCGGGACCAGACGCTTGTAGGAGTTGGTCGACGGGTTGGTGAAGGCGTTGAGCGTCTTGGCGTGCTTCAGGATGCCGCCGATATAGTGCAGGCAGGTCTCCGACAGGTCGGCATATTTGTTGCCGGCGAAGACCGCATCGTCACCCTTGAAGATCGACTGGTGGCAATGCATGCCCGTGCCGTTGTCGCCGAACACCGGCTTCGGCATGAAGGTCGCCGTCTTGCCGTAAGCCTGCGAGACGTTGTGAACCACATATTTGTAGATCTGCAGCTTGTCGGCGATCGTCACCAGCTTGTCGAATTTTATGCCGAGCTCGTGCTGCGCGGCGCCGACTTCGTGGTGGTGCTTTTCGACGATGACGCCCATCTCGCTCATGACGGACAGCATTTCCGAGCGGATGTCCTGGCAGGAGTCGACCGGCGGAACCGGGAAATACCCGCCCTTGGTGCGCGGACGATGCCCCAGATTGCCCATCTCGTACTCGGTGTCCATGTTGGAGGGCAGCTCGGTCGAGTCGAGTTTGAAACCGCAATTGTACGGGTCGGAGACAAAGCGCACGTCGTCGAAAATGAAGAACTCGGCTTCCGGTCCGAAATAGGCCGTGTCGCCGATGCCCGTCTGCTGCAAATAGGCTTCCGCCTTCTTCGCCGTGCCGCGCGGGTCGCGCTCGTAGAGCTCACCGGTCGTCGGCTCGACAATGTCGCAGAAGATGGCCAGCGTCGTTTGCGCGAAGAACGGATCGAGCGTGGCCGTATCGGGGTCGGGCATAAGCGCCATGTCCGACTGGGAGATGTCCTTCCAGCCGGCGATCGACGACCCGTCGAACATGATGCCGTCGGCAAATGCCGCTTCGTCCATGGCCGTCACGTCCATGGTGAGATGCTGCATCTTGCCACGCGGATCGCTGAACCTCAGGTCAACGAACTTGACGTCGTCATCTTTGATCAGTTTGAGAACCTTACTTGCGTCTGCCATTTTACTCCCCTGTTAACCCGGGGCATTGGCCCCGGCAGTGATTTCCTTTCGTTTCACTCAAACCTGCACGCGCCGGCTCAATGCCGGACACGTGCGCTCTAAATCGCTTCCGATCCGGACTCGCCGGTGCGAATGCGTATCGCTTCCTCGATCGAGGAAACGAATATCTTTCCATCGCCAATGCGCCCCGTCTTGGCGGAGTTGAGGATGGTCTCCACGGCCTTTTCGACCATGTCGTCGTCAAGAACGACCTCGACCTTCACCTTGGGGAGAAAGTCGACGACATATTCGGCGCCGCGATAGAGCTCCGTCTGTCCTTTTTGCCGGCCAAATCCCTTGGCCTCCGTAACGGTGATGCCCTGCAAGCCGATCTCCTGCAGCGCTTCCTTGACCTCATCCAACTTGAATGGCTTGATGATCGCCTCGATTTTTTTCATTGATTTTCCCGTGGCCCGGATACGCGTGAAGCCGCGTGTGTCATGAAGGGTCCTCCCACTCTAGCAGGCAGCGTGCCAACTGCGTTCGTGAGAAAAAAACCAATGATTTCATTGTTTTACGAGGTGGGAAAACCGGAAGGTGCGGTTTTTTCGGCAGATCCTGATGCTTTCTTGTGCAGTTTGCCTAAAAAATATGCATGTCCCCGGCGCGGGCGGCGCCAAGGGAGCGTGCGATGAGTGTTATCGGGCTCGATCATCTCGTCCTCACCGTCGCGGACATCGAGGCGACGTGCGCGTTCTATGTGAAGGCTCTGGGCATGCAGCGCGATATCTTCGCCGGCGGCCGAACCGCGCTCAAATTCGGATCGCAGAAAATCAACCTGCACGAGGCCGGAAACGAGTTCGAACCGAAGGCCGTCCATCCGACGCCCGGTTCGGGCGATCTGTGCTTCATCGTACCCAACCTTGAAGCCGCAAAGCTGCGGCTCGATGCGGAGGGTGTCACCATCATCGAGGGCCCGGTGCCGCGAACAGGAGCGAAGGGCAAACTGCTGTCGATCTACTGCCGCGACCCCGACGGCAATCTCATCGAACTTTCGCAATACGAATGAACGGCCTGGCGAACAGCGCTGCAAAAGAAGTTGAACTCCTGACGACGCAGGAGATGGGTCAGGCCGACCGTCTGACGATCGATGCGGGAACGCCGGGTCTCGTTCTGATGGAGAATGCCGGACAGGCGGTCGCCGACGAGGTCGTCCGGCTGGCGCCCGATGCCGACCGGGTCGTGGTGTTGTGCGGGCCGGGCAACAATGGCGGTGACGGCTTCGTGGCGGCGCGACTTCTGAAGTCGCGCGGTTACATCGTGCGGCTCGCTCTGCTCGGCGACGTGAAGGCCCTGACGGGAGATGCCGCGCACATGGCGGGCTTGTGGGACGGCTCGGTCGAAACGCTGGACCCGACGTGCGTCGAGGATGCCGAGGTCATTGTGGATGCCGTGTTCGGCGCGGGATTGACCCGCAACGTGACCGGTGTTCCGGCGCGCACCATCGAAGCCGTCGACCAAAGCGGAGCGATCGTGGTCGCGGTCGATGTCCCCAGCGGCATCGACGGAACCACCGGGCAGGTGAGGGGAGTGGCGCTCACCGCCACCGCAACCGTCACGTTCTTTCGTCTGAAACCGGGCCACCTGTTGCTGCCGGGCCGGGCCCATTGCGGCAAGACGCGTGTTGCCGATATCGGCATCGGGCCCAATGTGCTCGAGGTGGTCGCGCCGCGGACATTCGCCAACGTGCCGGATCTGTGGGTGCGGGATTTTCCGTGGCCCCGCGTCGAAGGTCACAAATACGCGCGCGGCCATGTCGTCGCCGTGTCAGGGGGTGCGGAGGCGACCGGCGCGGCGCGACTGGGGGCCCGCGGAGCGCTGCGGGTCGGAGCCGGGCTCGTCACGCTTGCCGGCAGCAAGGCTGCGACAGCCGTCAACGCTGCCAACTCGACAGCCGTCATGGTCCAGTCATTCAGCGGTGCGAAAGGGCTCAGCGCCATTCTCAAGGACGCCCGCAAGAACGCCGTGCTGCTCGGCCCGGGAGCCGGCGTCGGCAAGGCGACGCGCGATCTTGTCCTTGCGGCACTCAAGAGCAAGGCCGGCTGTGTCCTCGATGCCGACGCGCTGACCTCGTTCGAGAAAGGCGCGAAAACCCTGTTCGGGCCGATCGCCAGGCGAACCGCGCCCGTCGTGCTCACGCCGCATGAGGGTGAGTTCACGCGGCTGTTCGGGGCGCCGGGACGGGCTCAATCGAAAGTTGAAAGCGCGCGTGAGGCGGCCGCGCGCAGCGGCGCAATCGTCGTCCTCAAGGGACCGGACACCGTGATCGCCCACCCCGACGGACGCGCGGCGATCAATGCCAACGCACCGCCCTGGACGGCGACCGCGGGCTCCGGCGACGTATTGGCGGGATTGGTTGCGGGGCTGCTCGCGCAGCATATGCCGGACTTCGAAGCCGCTTGCGCCGCCGTGTGGCTGCATGGTGAAGCGGCCGAACGGTTCGGACCCGGACTGATCGCCGAGGACCTGCCGGAGATGCTGCCATCGGTTCTTGCGGCCCTCGACGGATACGACGGTCCTACTGAGTGACGCCGGCCGGTGCGGATCGCGCCGCGAGTCCTTCTTTCAGCCGCTTGATGCGGTTGTAAGACCTGGCGATACGCTCGATGGGAATGGTGCCGTCGTTCACCGCGTCGCGCAGAATCCTGGTCGCCCTGGGCACGAACTTGGGGTTGGAACCGGCCGCGCCGAAAAGCAGAATATCGTTGCCGCTTTGAACGGCCTTTATCAGGGTCGTCTTGAGATTGTTGTGCTTGCGGATCGCGGCCATCTCCAGATCGTCGGTGATCACCACCCCCTGGAAACCGACGCGGTCGCGCAGCCAGCCGTCAACGGCATTTGCGGTCAGTGTCGCCGGCACCCTTTTGTTGCCCGAGATCGCGCGGTGATACAGATGCCCGACCATCACCGTGTCTATGGCGCCCTCACGTGCGAGCACCTGATAAGGCGCGATCTCGATATCCTGCCATGTTCTCGAAATGTCGACGAATTGCTTGTGGCTATCGGTGCTGCTGCTGCCGTGGCCCGGGAAGTGCTTGACGGAAGTGAGGATATTGGCCTCGCGGTGCGCCTGGATGAAGGCGCGCGCATAGGCGATCACCTGATTCGGGTCGGCGCCGTAGCTGCGGCCCAGGCGGGCGATGATCGGGTTGCGGCGGTTGAGATTGAGATCGACGACCGGTCCGTAGTTCATGTTGAACCCGGCCCGCGAAAGCTCCCCCGCCATCTTTCGGTAAATGCTCAGCGCCTGTTCGGGGCTGTATTTCCGCGCAATCGTCCGCGCTGTCGGATAGGAGGCGAACCCGTTCTTGCGAGACAGGCGCTGCACCTTTCCGCCTTCCTGATCGACGGAGATGATCGGTACGAGCGGATGACCGGCATTGCGGAATTTCGCTGTCAGCGTGCGAACTTGCCTTGGTGAACGGATGTTCCGGTCGAACAGGATCACGCCGCCGATCTGTCCCTTGGCAATCTGCCCGGCGATTCGCTTGGCGGTCGCGCCGTTCGCCGATGTGCCGTTGAACCCGACGAGCAGCATCTGGCCGATCATTTCATCGAGTGTCGCACGTGTTTCGTTGGCGCGGCCCGGAAACGCGAGCGCCAGCAAAAGTGCCAGAAACACGCTCGCCAAGCGCATGTATCGTCCGACACCCACGTCCAGAACTCCATCCCATTCAAGACAGGAGGCAGACGAACGGATATGGCTCGTCTGCCCCGTGATGGCCGCATTGGCCATTCATGGTCGCGACTATGACCGATTGTTGACGACGGCGCCAGCAAATGACAAAGAATCGGATGTCGGACTTGCGAGCCCGGCTGTTCATTAAGTGATTTGGCGGAAGGTTCGGCGATGAGACGCATCGCTATGATCATTGGCGGCCTGCTGTTGGCCGTTGCGCCCGCCGCGCAGGCGGCGACGGAGGACTCCGTGTTGCGCGCCCGGGAAGGGGCGGCAAATCTCCTGCGCGGCAAGTACGAGGCCGCGATATCATCATTCGACGAGGCGTTGAAAAGCGATCAGCTCGCCGACGTGCGCCGTGCCAACATCCTGAACGACCGCGGCGTCGCCAAGTGGCGGCTGAAGCAGGCGCGCGCGGCGATCGCCGACTTCAACAAGGCGGTCGTGCTGTTTCCCGATTACGCCATTGTCTACAACAATCGTGGCAATGCCCTGATGGAGCTGGGCGAAGCGGAACAGGCCATCCTCGATTTCACCCGCGCCATCGAGCTCGCTCCGAGCTACGGCGCCGCCTACAACAACCGCGGCAACGCCTACATGGCGCTGGAGCGCACCGAGGATGCGCTGAAGGACTTCCGCAAGGCGGTTCAGCTCATGCCGACCAACGCGGTGCCCTACAATGGCCGCGGCAGGGCGCATACCAACCTGGGGCGGCCGTTTGCCGGGGTGCGGGACTTCTCCCGTGCACTGGCGCTCAATGCCAAGTATCCCGGCGCGCGGGAAAACCGCGGCGCCGCCTATCTGAAGCTCGGGCGCGATAATTCCGCGGTGCGGGATTACACGGAACTGATTGCGCAACGGCCGGATCAGGCGGAGTTGTATTTCGCCCGCGGAAGCGCTTACGCGCGTACGCGCCGCTACAATTCCGCGGTCAAGGATCTGTCGAAAGCCATCACCCTCGATCCGCAAAATGCGGAAGCGTATCAGCAGCGTGGTACCGCGTATCTCAGGGTCAGGCAGTTTGCCAAGGCGACTGACGACTTGTCGACGGCTCTGGACATCGATCCCGAGAATGTGGTCGCGTTGGCCGAGCGTGCGTCAACCCATCTTTGGCTCGGTTCGCCGGAGGAGGGTCTGGAGGACGCGGAAAAGGCCGTGTCACTGAATCCGAAACACACGCGCGCGCTTTCGGTGCGTGGCCAGATATACCAGAAGCTGGATCGCGTCGACGACGCAATCAAAGACTATCAAACGGCCCTTGAGGTCGATCCCCGAATGCCTTTGCCGCGTTCGCGGCTGAAGAAGCTCGGCGTCGAGGTGCCGCCGCCGTCCCGCCCCGAACCTCTGGGTGAGCCGGTGAAGGGGTGGGTCGTCAGCGAAACCCGGGATGGCGGGTATATCGCAACCAACCGCCGTTTTCCCAAGGTGCGTGTCAGGCTTGAGATGTACGGGCCCGGCGTGCCCGAAATCGTCGACTGGTCGCTCGTGAAGTATCAAAGCCTGCGCGGCATCGGACTGCTGCGCTACCGCGCCGGCGTTCTGCGCGACCAGAGCGGCGGTGACTATGAGTACACGGCGGTCGTGGATCTGTGGAAGTCGAAGGTCGCGGCCGTCGAGCCGCACGCCTGGGGCGACCGCAAGTCGGAATGGAAATGGCAACTCGGCTCCGTGGAAGTGACGGATCCGGACGGCGTCGCCAACAAGGTCGCGCTTCGCAAGGCGCCCGCCCAAAGCTACGGCCAGCAGGGCGATCAGTTCTATTCGTCAGAAAACTGGTGGTCGAGGGGCGCTCAGCCCTATCCACGACCGCGTCAGCGGCCGCGTCAACGTCGGCGCCAGCCGAGCGGCGGCGATCTGTTTGACTGGTTGTTCCGGTAGACCGGGATCCGCGGTCAATCCTCGTTCACGACTTCCTTGCGGCGAAAGCGTGCTTGCATGACTCCAGGCGCGACAGGCTCTCCTGCTTCGTCCGCAGGCCGAATATCTCTGCGAAGACATAGGCCCCGAACAGCAGCACGAGATAGGCGTCGAGTTCGAACAGTTCTTCCCAGAACTGCCCGTTCCCCCAATAGCCGAACGACGCGTCCTTTCGGGTGTTGTGAGTCACGACTTCTATCAGCTCGCCCGTAAGCAACAGCGGCAGCCACAGCAGCAGCGGCCACGCATCCCATTTCAGGAAGGGGCGGACCATTGCTGTAAAGAGTCGCCACTGGGTCGCGACATAGACGGTCAGTACCGCAATGATGGCCACAAACAGGATCCTGCGGCCGGTGCCCGACGACGCCGTCACCAACCATTCAGGCGCGCCGTAAACCCTGAAATCGAACTCCCTGAAAAACAGAAGAAAACATGCGCAGGTGAAGATGATCGCGGCAACGCGCGCCGCCCCCTTGGTGTTCGCGGTGTTGGCGCAGAAAATGAAAAACGCGGCGGCCAGTGCGACGGCCTGAAGGCTCTCGATCGGGCCGCTTTCCTTGACCAGCCAGTCCGCACCGACCGTGGTCGCCCAGGCAATGAGAGCGATATTGCCGAATATCAGCAAGGCAAGAAGGCCATGGCGGAAATAGGCAGGTCGAAACCACGTTACGGCAACCAGGGTTGCCAGGCCCGCGCCAAATGTCAGGGTGACGAAAAGGTAGGCAGCGCGGGCGGCGTCATCGCTGACCTTCTTGACGAAGCTCTGCTGCTGAGCCAACTCGATTTTGAACAGCCCCACCAGACTTCCGCGAAACACCCGGAACCATTCTCCGACCGTGTATGTCCTGCCGGCGGATGCCTCGTTTGACTCCCTGGCCATGTTTTTGCGCATCTCGTCCGTAGCGGACTTGGCCTCCGATTGAGACCAGGCCTCGAACAAGGCGAGTGGTTCAGCGGTTGCCAGAGATTGATACTTCGAAAGCAATCCCTGTTCGGCTTCGGAGACCTGTGGCCGGGATTCGCCGGGTTCGCGTCCCTTGTTCCGGCTGCCAAGAAAAGCAAGGCCATCCGCCATATCCTGAGATGACAACTCGGCCGCTCTGACAAGGCTAACATAGGCCTTCCGTGATCGATCGGATGCGTCGTCATCAAGCGGCTGTGTTTCAAGCAGAAAAATCGATTTGGAGACCATCGATATGATCTTGGTGTAGTACGCAATGGCGTCCTCGGCGCTGACGGCTGAGTCGAGAATGCGCGTGCGTACGCTGCCCAAACCGGCGAAAAGCGCATCCGCCTCCCTCAACGCCGCGGTCAGCTCGGTTCCGTAATCATCGCTGTTGAACCGCCCGACCGATTTGCGGAACATCTCATGGCGCCGGTCGGTGCCATTCATATTCTTCTTGAATCGGTTGGCGGACTTGTTGAGTCGGATGGCGGACTTGGCATTCCCGTGCGTCGCGAGATAAGCGGATGCTGCCGCCCGTTCCTGCTGCAATTTGTTCACGAAGGCGAGGGCGTTGCCGGAGAAAGAAGCCAACCGGTATGCGCTGGTCGACTGCGACGCCGTCGGATAGAGGGTCGCCACGCTGATCGCGCAAATCCCCCACAGCGCCGCGACGCAAAGTGCGACGGCCACCGGAACGGATGCAATTTTCTTCAACGCTCGCATGCACTGTGACCCAGTACGCCGGACGGCCCGCCATTGGCTGATGCTCTCGGACAGCCAATACCCCTGGCGTGATCGGACACCAGCGTGCGGGAGGGTTTATACGCCCCGGCGTTTGAACGCAACTTTCCCGCGTGGTGCGCAAATGGATTGTGAGAGTTGGCTCCCCGGGCCGGCCATCCACTTTCTGAGAATTCAATGAGTCCGCTGTAGGGCCACTGAGCCACATTTGTTCTCGGCCGGAGAGGTTGGGTTCGTAGCGTGGGCACAAGTCGGGTCAGTGATCCGCTGCCGGGTCCGCTTTTTCTCCCTTGAGTCGCCGTTTCATCTTTACCGAAGAGTACTTATCTGGCCCGGCTCCGCTAATTCTAAGGCCTGGCTTGATGTGTGCGTACTTCTTTCCAAGTGCATGAATTCCCGTGTCTCGTTTCGGGGCGTACAAATAACGCATGGCGTTGATCGCGCGATAGCGGTTTAGCTCTTTGACCTCTTCGCGCCCGGCATCGACAACAGGGACACCCTTGTACTCGTTCCAAGTGGCCAGTAAGCACTTCTGAGAAGAGAGGGGGAGCGTCACCTCGACCTTCTTGTCCGCCAGTCCTCCACCGTAGAAAGGATGTTGATCTGGTTTTGGTACTCCATACACAAGCGGATTGTCGCTGGTGATCAGAAAGCGGGGCGGCGGAATACGGAGTATCGCCCAGCTCATCTTGTCGAAAAGCGGCGCTAGCTTTTCATGCACACCCAATGCGGACAGCGTAAAGTCTTTCCGAACGTCGATATGAAAATTCTGCGGATTCAACATCCCGTCGCGCAGGTGCTGCCTGTCCTCGTCCGAAAGCATCTTTCCGGTGTCTTGTTCGTAGGTCTCGACTAGGTTATCGAAGGCGTCATCGTCACTGGCTGCGAGGAAGTTCCGTAACTGCAGAGTACCGACTATTCCCTCTGCGTATTGCTGACGAAAGGCATCAGTACGCACCAACATGAGGGCCATGAAGCTTGCGTAATTGGCCCGCTCTTGTCTGGATATTTTCTCGCCACGTATCAGCTTCAGGTGCACAGGAGCTGCCGCAGATTCGACATTGGCAATCTGATCTTCAATATCAGCATAACGCGTGCCGTCTGGCAGCGTCACACTATAGAGGTGCTTCTCGTAGCCTGTCGCTTCGGCCGTTGATGAACGAACCGTGTCGGACTCGAGATCGTAGGTCCAAATTTCTTCCTTCGGATCCAAAGTTGCAAAATGCCGAAGGTAGAACTCTGAGATGCGATGATGTTTCTTTTTCATGTTCGTTTCTAATAGGTGCGAAATGACATCTTCAGATTCAATCGGCGGTGTCCGCGATTGGAATACGCTTCGACAGGTTGCCGCGGACGGTTACTCTGATGGTATTTCGTGTCTTGCTGCTATCGAAACCATAGAGCGGTCAAACCGTGCCTCTGTTATCGGGCCACTAAACGATAGCGACGCGGGCAGGGCTGCTAGGTTGCTGAGAGACAGCGCGTTCTTTCGGCTTCATTTAATGGTTGTTAGGGCATATGCCCCCGTCCATCGCAATGGCGATCTTCATCTTCGCGCAGCAGTCAATTTTCTTCGTGATCACATTGACGAAGAAGCTTCACTAGATCGGCACGCTCGGTTGGCTGAAGTCATAAGGTTGTTCGATTCGGCAGCATCCGATCCGCGTCTAACGCTTCTCAAGAATATGCGTGACAAGCAACTCGCACACTGGGCACAGCCAACAAATAACGAGCTCCCCCGATACGATGATTTGTTCGGCGTTACCCGAGTCACATGCGCGATTTGGGAGCAGCTATCATTTGGTGCGGGGACTGTGATGATTGAGCTGGACAACCAGATGGATGTGTATCGCGAAAGCGCGGATGCTTTCTGGGGGATTTGGGAGGCCGATACCAGTTGAGGGCCATCAAAACTGAGGAAAAGAGAAAGGCTAACGTGGTTTCGCAAAAGCCCTTGTTGTTGAGTAGCTCTCCGGCCGGATTCGAACCAGCGACCCAACGGTGAACAGCAAATGTAGTGGCAACGATATTCGTATATTGCCAGAGATCTATCCCGGTGGGCTTATAGGAAGCGACATGATGGGGGTGAAGACGTGTTCACGTGCAGTGGTAGTTCGTGCGCTGTCATGGAGTGCCGCGCGGCGATCAATTCAAAACTTGTAGCTCGCGAACCTCAGCGCAACCAAGACGCATACGCACGCACATCAATCACCGGAACTGTGCCCATGTCTCGCAGACGAGCCATCAATTCGAGAAGAAACCTCGTTACAGCCTTGCCATGATGTGTCGCGACCGTTTGTCCAAAACGATCACAAACGAAAATGCCATGCGCAGCAACGCAGCCAAGGTCAAGTCGATTGAGTTTATCGTTGTCCTCTAGTGCTTTGAGCAAGGGGTCACCGAGTGGGGATTTCCAATCACTCTCAAACGACACTAATCCACCGAGAACGGGACTCGGGAGTTCCGGTTCGTTTACTATGCCACCAGCATGTCGCACTGGGAGGTTTGTGCGATGAAGACGCCGCACGCTCGCGACCTTGTTTTGTGCGTATCGGACTTGGTCCGAATTTATCGACTGCTTTGCCTCAAACACGGCGTAGATGCTTTCAGCAGGAAGGACCACTTGTCCTTCGAACTCAAAGATGATGGGTGTATAATGCCGATCATAGATCGCAATATCGATTTGATCGCTAAAGTTGTTCTTGCTGTCGACCACGTGTGCGGAATCGACCTGATATCTCGCAGGGAGATGCTTACGTAACAAAGTCAACCATACGTTTTCACTGGCGCTACCCTTCGAACCGGGATGCCCGATAGCTTCTCGCGCATCGGCTAGGTCTTTCTCCACTCCAGAGTGTAGTTTCGCTAGCAGGTTTGGCAGCGACCAATCAGTCATTTCACGAGATCCACCCACGTTCCATTAAGTGCTGTCGCCGCCTGCCATTGAATTCTCGTACGCTCGGCAACGGTAAGGTCATCAGAAATGATGTTGTTCGTGTTCGCAGGATCTACAACGCGGGCAGAAACAAATTTGTCCCTTAGGTACTCCAAAACGACTCCCACGTTATTCGTCAGATTCCCGACAATTCCGCCCTTCAGCGCGTGAATCACAGTGAGTTCAAGATAGAAGGATGGGAAGTCGAGTCCATTCTGGTCACGCCAGAGTTTGATGACGCGTGTTTCACTAAGACGCCTCGCTCGACGAACTTGGGCCACGTGCTTTGCAACATTGGTTTTGGTCCAGGTATCGGCCTTGCGCCGATAGAGGCTATGATCGTTGGTCCGCGAGTCTTGGCGTTTGCCGGGAACGAGATCAACTTTGTAGCCCCTTACATGAACTCTTACTGAAACGTTCTGCATCACGGGGAAGTACCCGAGTTCATCCATTCGGCAGTATAGCTTTTTGTATATCTCCTTCAGGGCGTCTGGGGTTTTCGGTGAAAGCGAAATGAAGAGATCTATGTCAGTGCCGCTTTGGTTTGCGGTTCCCTTCATGAACGAACCGCTCGGTACAAAGCTCTGCAGGTTTCCACCGGCCCATTGCACTATTTCGGGCCTCAGTGCATTCATGACGCCGCGAACCGGTGAGTTGGCACCAGTGTTGACCGCCTCGCGCCTCAAAATGCTCAGCAGATATCGATTCGCGCTCATTCGAACGCTCCGAGTTCCTTGTGCCACCTCAATCAGATTTGGCAGTCGACCTAGCAAAATACCGTAGTCGCTCTAACGCCTGCTGCAACGCCTAGGCGCGACTTGCGAAAACACAAAAGCCCAAGATTTTTGAGCTAACTCACTGAAAGAAGGTGGCTCCCCGGGCCGGACTCGAACCAGCGACCCAGCGGTTAACAGCCGCTTGCTCTACCAACTGAGCTACCGGGGAATGCGAGCACCTTTCAGGCGCGCAAGCCGCACCCGCTATAGCAAATGCGTTCGCATCATTCCAGACCAAGAAATGCACCTTTTTCAAAGTGTCACTTCACGCGGCCATTGTGAGTTGCGGTGCGGTAACCCAAATGCGTTGCATTTGCGTACGAATACGGTGATGTCACTGCGCAAGAACCGGAGTCGGACCACTTTCCATGGCCGCGAAGATCAGACTTGGCAACCGAAGTTTCGAGCTGCCCCGCTCGCGGCTCATCCGCATGGCGCTCGGCCTGGGGCTGATCGTCGGCGGGCTGCTCGGCTTTCTGCCGGTGCTTGGTTTCTGGATGATACCGCTCGGCCTTCTGATCCTCTCGGTCGATCTGCCGATCGTGCGGCGTTGGCGGCGGCGGATCGAGGTCTGGTGGGGCCGGCGGCGCGGCAACGACAAGGACGATGGCAATGGTAATGGCGGGGGCTATTCAAAGGCCTGAAACGCCGGGATTGGAGGCCACGCCCGGAATCGAACCGGGGTAAACGGATTTGCAGTCCGCTGCGTAACCACTCCGCCACGTGGCCTTCGAGCGCCTATCAATCACTTGGCAAAACCGCAGTCAAGGCGCGGTACGTCACACCGGGCGATCTTGTGCGCGTCCGTTCATCCAATCGCGGCGTTGCTTGACAAAGCGACGCAAATCCGGAACTGAGAAACGGGCATGGGAGAGCTGCAATGAGCGAATACGCGGTCGCGCGATTCAATATGGTCGAGTCGCAGATTCGGCCCAACCAGGTCACGGACGAAAATCTCTTGCGCGCGTTGTCCGACGTTCCGCGCGAGCGCTTCGTTCCCACGCCGCTGCAGGCGCTGGCCTACATGGAAGAGGAAATCGAGGTCGCGCCGTCGCGGCGCCTTCTCGCACCGATGCCGCTCGCACGCCTCATTCAGCTTGCGGACGTCCGCTCCGGCGACCTGGTGCTCGACGTCGGCTGCGCCACCGGTTACTCGACGGCGGTTCTTGCCCGTCTGGCCGAATCGGTCGTCGGCCTCGAGGCGGATGAGCGGATCGCGGAGCAGGCCGGCGAGGCGTTGATGGACCTGGAAGTCGACAATGCCGCCATCGTGACCGGTCCGCTCAATGAAGGCTATGAGAGCGAAGGCCCGTTCGACGTGATTCTCCTGAACGGGTCCGTCCCCGTCGTCCCGAAAGGCCTGCTGGACCAGCTCAAGGATGGCGGGCGGCTGGTGACGATCGTCGCCGAGAACGATTTCGGCCGGGCGTATCTGTACCGCAAGAGCGGGACGCGGATCAGTCACCGCCCCGCATTTGACGCCGGCGGTCCACAATTGCCCGGATTCGCCAAGGCCAAAGAGTTCATTTTCTAGCTGTTTCCAGTCATTTGCCATAATTTACGGACCGATCGCCGTTTGATCGTCCAAATCACGCCACAATGGCCGGCGGAGTGTTGCCCGGACTCCACACTCGCGAACTCGTCTGCGCGTGAAACGGGAAAAGTTCTTTCTTGCGGGCATCTGAATGACTATCCTGCGGGCCAAATGTTTAGACGGGACATTTCGGACACCCGCGCGCGTTTAATGGCGGGTGTGTGAGGGCAGCTCTTGGGTCAGGGCACAACGATGCGTTCTCATATGAGTAAGGGTCGCTCGCGCTTTGCGCGACGCGCCTTGCTGTGTCTTGCAATGACGCTTCTGGTTCTTGCCGCGCATTCGCCGGCAGGCGCCGAATCGCTTGCCCAGGCGCTGGCGTCCGCCTACATGACCAACCCCACACTCAATGCCGAACGCGCCGCGCTGCGTGCAACGGATGAGGAGATCTCGCAGGCGCGGTCGAATTTCCGGCCCTCGCTGACCGGTGAAGCCGATACGGGTTATCGCAACACGAACCCCGATCCCAAGGCCCGCTCAACGACGACGGGCGGTTTCAACTCCGGCGGAACGCATCATCCCAAGAACCTCTCGCTGACCCTCAGCCAGACGCTGTTCAGGGGCTTTCGCACCCTGAACGCCATTCGCGAGGCGGAGGCGACGATCCAGTCGGGCCGCGCCAATCTGCGCGATGCCGAGCAAACCGTGCTTCTCGACGGGGTCACGGCCTATATGGACGTCTATCGCGACCAGGCCATCGTCCGGCTGCGGGAAAGCAATGTCCGCGTGCTGAGCGAACAGCAGAAGGCGACCGAGGACCGGTTCGAGGTCGGCGAGGTGACGAAGACCGACGTGGCACAGTCCGAAGCACGGCGCAGCGGTGCGGTTTCGGACCTCAGCCTGGCGCAATCGAATCTCAAGACGAGCCGGGCGGCCTATCAGCAGATCATCGGTAACCCGCCGAGCAACCTCATCGAGCCGCCATCGATCGAATCCCTGTTGCCGCGCGTCCTGCAGGGCGCACTGGGAATTTCCGGCGCGGAAAACCCGAACATCGTGGCGGCTCTTTTCGCGGAAGAAGCGTCGCGTTACGCGATCAAGCAGGTCATCGGCGAAATGTTGCCGGAGCTGAGCGTCGAGGCGACGATCTCGGACTCTTTCGAGCCTTCGGTTTCGCTCGAGAAACAGAGCGAACGCCGGATTACCGGCCGTCTCAGGGTGCCGCTTTACACGCGCGGCGAACCCTCGTCGCGTGCGCGTCAGGCGCGTCAGGTCAATGCACAGCGCAGGCGTGAGATCGACGAAGCCCGCGCACAGGCCCAGGCCGATGTGATCGCCGCGTGGGGGCGGCTCGTCGCGGCGCGGGCGCAGATCATCTCCGACCAGGAGCAGGTGCGGGCCAACAAGATCGCGCTGAACGGCGTGAAGGAAGAGGAAAAGGTCGGACAGCGTACGCTTCTCGACGTGCTCGACGCGGAGCAGGAGTTGCTGGACTCGCAGGTGGCGCTCGTCAGCACGCAACGCGACCGGGTGGTTGCCGCCTACACGCTGCTGGCCGCAATCGGACGGCTCGACGCGCATTTCCTGCGTCTGCCGGTCCAGTACTATGACCCGATGGCCTATTACGACAAGATCAAGCACAAGTTGTTTGGTACGTATGCTGACAGAGCTGAACGCGAGCAGTTCAGGCGCGAAACAGGACGGCGTTAACCATAATGAACCTGGAGGGCCTTCGCCCGTTCGCATGACTTGCGGTTAACGTGTGTGTTAAGGTATTCACCAAGGAAGCCATCCAACGGGGACGGTGGCTGACAGACGCGGCACAAGGAATTCACGATGAGCAGTTCAGAGCAGGCGCCAGAGCCGACAATGGATGAAATCTTGGCGTCGATTCGGAAGATTATCTCGGACGACGAACCGGGTGAGGGAGCACAACCTGAAGGCGAGACAGGTCAGGCAGCCGCACCGGCGAGCGAGGAGCCGACGAGCGATGTCCTGTCCGATGATCTTGCAAAAGCACTGAATGAAGCGCCGGAGCCGACCGAGCCGCCGGATGATATTCTCGATCTGACCAAGGTTGTCGAGAATCAGGAAGCTGCCGCGCCCGAGGCGCCGGCCGCCGAGGCTCCGCCGGCGCCACCGCAGGGCGATGCCTTGCAGGATGCGCTTGCGGCGACCGTTGCCGAGGCCGGAACCGCACCGGAAGCACCGGTTGCGTCGGCTGAGGCCGCAGGCGAACCGAATATTTCGGACCTTTTGGCCGAAGCGGGCGTTCAGGATGCACCTGCGGACATCCCGCCTGCGCCGGAGCCATCCTCAGGCCCGCCGAGTGGCGATGAATTGAGTGCGCTTCTCGGACAGCCGGAGGCCGTTGCGCCGCCGGAGCCGGAGCCGCAACCAACGGCCGCTGCGCCGGATCTGGACGCCGAATTCGCAGCGATGAGCGAGCCAGGCGTCGGCGCGCCGGAAGGCGCCGCCGATCAAGGCGAACAGTCACCCTCCATAGAACTGCCCAACGTTCCGCTTGCCGATGCCGCCGCGGACGAGGAAGCCTCAAGCGTGATGGCCGACGTGCAGCCGGCCGGCCTCGAGGCGGATGACGCGGCCGACGCAATCATGGGCGAACCGCCGAAGACCGCCGAGGAGGCGGCGATGACCATGCCCGACCTCGCGCCTGAGGCGCCGGTGGAGGCAGAGGCAGAGGTGTCCGTTGAGGCCGAGAGCGTGAGCATGGAGGTGTCCGCGGCTGAAGCTGTTGCCGCCACCGCGGTCGGGCAGGCGGCTGACGAGCCGGCCGCTGCCGAAGAACCGGAAGTCGAAGAAGCGGCTGCGGCCGCTACGGAAGGCGGCCGGACGCTGGAGGACAGTGTCAAGGACATGCTGCGGCCAATGCTCCGCGAATGGCTGGACGACAATATGGAGCGCATCGTCCAGGATGCGGTGAAGGACGAGGTCACGTCAGGCGGTGCGAAGCCGGACAAGGGCTGACGACCGGCACGTTTTTCTCGGATCGCCAACGCAGTTTGGAGACTCCAACCGGGGCCAAGAGCCTTATCGAACGAATCCGAGTCAATTCTGTTTCTCGATTGGTGTGTGCGATCCGTCGCCGAAACGGTCGCGGCGCGATGCAGCGCATCGGGCAAGGCCGTTTCGCCGGCGGGCGTCCGCCAATCGGAAACCCTTTGGGACGGGCGATTTTGCGCCAATCCCGGCGCAAAGCCCCTAGCCCGTACGCCCGGGTACGCGCCACGGGCCTTTGCTTGACCTTGTCGCAAAAGCGATCCGTCAGAATGGCTCCGATTCGATCGACAAGGCTCTAGCAGCCCCGGTTTTCGTTTGTGGGTTCGTCAGAGCCTGTTTGAGCACTCGCCACTGTTGACACGCCAGCCGGGACATGGCTTACCACCACACCGCGTCCCATGAATTCAGCCCGCGAAACCGGCGACCGGTGCCATGCTCGACAAGACCTACAGACCCTCAGACATCGAGAGCAGAATCTATGCCGCCTGGGAGCAGGCGGGTGCCTTCGAATGCGGCCGGCCGGACCGTGTTGACGCCGAGCCTTACTGTATCGTCATTCCGCCGCCCAACGTCACCGGCTCGTTACACATGGGCCATGCGCTGAACAACACGCTTCAGGACATTCTCATACGTTTCGAGCGGATGCGCGGCAAGGACGTGCTGTGGCAGCCGGGCACCGATCATGCGGGCATAGCAACGCAGATGGTCGTCGAGCGGCAGCTCATGGAACACCAGCAGCCGGACCGGCGCGCGATGGGCCGAGAAGCGTTCGTCGAGCGTGTCTGGGCCTGGAAGGAAGAGTCCGGCGGGACGATCACCAATCAGCTCCGCCGCCTCGGCGCCTCGTGCGACTGGTCGCGCGAGCGCTTCACCATGGATGACGGCCTGAACGAGGCCGTGCTGAAGGTGTTCGTCGAGCTTTACCGCGAGGGCCTGATCTACAAGGACAAGCGTCTCGTCAACTGGGACCCGACATTCGAGACGGCGATTTCAGACCTCGAGGTGGAGAACATCGAGGTCGACGGCAATATGTGGCATTTCAAGTATCCGCTCGAGGGCGGGGAGACATACGAATATGTCGAGAAGGATGCGGACGGCAACATCGTCTTAAGCGAGACCCGCGACTTTATTTCCATTGCCACGACGCGCCCGGAGACGATGCTGGGCGATGGCGCGGTTGCGGTTCATCCTGAAGATGAGCGTTACGCGCCAATTGTCGGCAGGCTCTGTGAAATCCCGGTTGGTCCAAAAGAACACCGGCGCCTCATCCCGATCATCACCGACGATTATCCCGATCCCGAATTTGGATCCGGTGCGGTCAAGATCACCGGCGCACATGATTTCAACGACTATGCCGTCGCACGGCGCAACAAGATTCCGCTGTATCGCCTGATGGATGAAAAGGCGTATATGCGGGACGATGGCGCGCCCTATGCCGAGGCTGCAGCGGCGGCTATGGCGCTTGTCCGGGATGGCGGCGAGCCGGACGTCAAATATGTCGACACGATCAACCTTGTACCCGACGAGTATCGCGGTCTCGACCGGTTGGAAGCGCGCAAGCGCGTGGTCGCCGACATCGATGCAGAGGGGCTGATGATCGAGGTCGAAGACAAGCGAATCATGCAGCCCTTTGGCGACCGCTCGAAAGACGTCATTGAGCCAATGCTGACGGACCAGTGGTTCGCCGACGCCGAAACACTCGCCAGGCCGGCCATCGAGGCGGTCGAGAAAGGGGAGACGGTCTTTGTCCCGAAGAACTGGGAGAAGACCTATTTCGAGTGGATGCGGAACATCCAGCCGTGGTGTGTGTCGCGCCAGCTATGGTGGGGGCACCAGATTCCGGCCTGGTACGGGCCGGACGGCGAGGTGTTCGTCGCCCACGATGAGGACGAGGCGAGGGACCTCGCGCGCAAGCACTATGGCGAGGACAAGCCGCTTGAACGTGATCCCGACGTGCTCGACACGTGGTTTTCTTCCGCACTTTGGCCGTTTTCGACGCTCGGCTGGCCGGACGAGACGCCGGAGCTCAAACGCTACTACAAGACCGACGTGCTCAGCACGGCCCACGACATCATCTTTTTCTGGGTGGCCCGCATGATGATGATGGGACTGCACTTCATGAAGGAGGTGCCGTTCCACACGGTCTACATCCACGCCATCGTCAAGGACGAGAAGGGGCAGAAAATGTCCAAGTCCAAGGGGAACATCATCGATCCCCTTGTTCTGATCGACGACTACGGCGCGGATGCGCTGCGCTTCACCATGGCGGCGATGGCGGCGCAGGGGCGTGACGTCAAGGTCGCCAACAGCCGGGTCGAGGGCTACCGCAACTTCGGCACCAAGATCTGGAATGCGGCGCGTTTCCTGGAGATGAACGCGTGCGTGCGCACGGCTGATTTCGATCCGAAGAACCTGGACCAGGGAGTCAATCGCTGGATTGCCGGTGAGGTCGAGAAGGCTGCCGCCGCGGTGACGGCCGGTATCGAGGCTTACCGGTTCAACGACGCGGCGGGCGCCATCTATCGTTTCGTCTGGCATGTCTTCTGTGACTGGTATGTCGAGCTGATCAAACCGGCCTTGCAGGGTGACGACGAGGCGGCGAAGGCGGAAACGCGTGCCGCGGCGGCCTGGGCCTTCGACAAGGCGCTGGCCCTGCTGCATCCGTTCATGCCGTTTATCACCGAGGAGTTGTGGGAGCGGCTGGGAGAAACGGGACCGAAGCGCGAGACCATGCTGATCCTCGCGGAATGGCCGGCGGATCAGGGACTGATCGACCCGCAGGCCGACGCCGAATTCGACTGGGTCACGCGCATGGTCAGCGAGGTCCGCTCCATACGCGCGGAAATGAATGTCCCCGCGGGCGCCCGAATTCCCGTCGTCGCAATCGACGCCGGTCAGACCACGTGCAAGCGCATGGAGGCCAATGCCGAGGCGCTGAGGACGCTCGCCCGGCTTGACGGCATCACCGGCGCCGACGAAGCCCCCAAAGGCTCGGTTCAGTTCGTCATAGACGAGACGACGTTTGCGCTGCCGCTGGAAGGCGTGATCGATATCTCCGCAGAGACGGAACGGCTGAACCGCGAAATCGGCAAGGTGGGCGCGGAGATCAAGCAGCTATCCGCCAAGCTTGCCAATGAGAACTTCGTCTCGCGCGCGCCGGAGCATGTCGTCGAGGAGCAGCGTCAGCGCAAGGCCGACGCCGAGGCGGTCGAGGCCAAGCTGAATGACGCGCTGAAACGCCTGCAAGCTGCAGGCTGAGTCGGCTGACGAAGCCCTATCCGGACTGAGCCTCTCGCTGCAATTCCTTGATTCGCCGTGCGAAAATGATCAGGTAGTAGAGGATGAACAGGTAGAGGAAGAACTCTATTGCCTCCGACGGACGCGGAACGAGCGAGACCTGGAAGTTTTGCAACATCACGTCCGACGCCTTGAACAGTACGGCGCAGATGGCGGTTGGCACCATCGCATCGGCCGGCAGGAACAATGACCAGCGGTTGCTCCGGACCTGCGCGCGGAAGCGCGCGAGCGCGGGGATGATCAGACCGCCGATCACCACGCCCAGTTCCAGCAGAATGCGCGGCTTTTTGTCGAACAGGTGTAGCGTGTTGTGCAGGTTCGTTTCCTGCTGGCGATTGATTTGCGCCCAGTATTCCGGCGTTTCCCAGTTGAAGAAGTGCTGGCCCCAACTGTGCTCTTCTCCGGCGATGTACAAGCAGGCAAGCGCGGAAAAACACAGGAACACGACAACAAGTCTGCGCTGCCGCACAAACGGCAGAAACAGCAGTCGCACGGCAATGATCAAACCCGCAAGCGGGATGAAAAAATGGGACACCTCAAGAGCACCGTAACCCTCGGGAAGAATGCGGCGGGTATAGAAGTCCGGTGCAAACGTCGCTGTCATCACAAGAAGAATGGCGATGAGCACCGGAATGCCGAGCCACCACCAGGCTTCGCTCCAGCCGGGATCCGACGCGAACGGCCGAAACGGCCCGTCGCGGCGCACGGCATCCGACAGATAGCCTTTTTCAGGCGCGGCTGAGAGTGTGGCGTTCAGAGACATCTACGTGGGCTTCAAAAACAAGCCTCGCAATGCGCAAGGGCGCTGTGGCCGTGTCATTGTTGTTATCCGGCAATCGCGGGAGAAATAGGACAGATTGCGCCTGATTGGAATCCCAATTTCACGCCTTTCGCGTTTTCTTTACCGGCATATGGCACATTGACCCCGGATTCCGTGCCGCTCACAGATCCGTGTTGTTTTTTTACCAAGCTGTTGCGCATCCGCAACAACCCGCCTCTATTGCGCCATAAACACACACAATTATCCGCCTCATGTCGTTGGGCGATATGTGTCCTGGAGGCGTCCAACGCGGCTTTCCGCTCATGCAGAAGTGTTCTGCTGGGCACGAAGCGGGTAGTTTAAAGGAAAGCAGGTGCGCCGGAAGCGGCGTAACGATGGACACAATAAAGATACGAGGAGGCCGACGTCGCCAATGGACGTCAGGACGTTCGATAAATCCCGTTTGCCAAGCCGGCATGTAACGGAGGGGCCGAAAAGGGCTCCGCACCGCGCGTTCCTGTATGCGATGGGCCTGAGTGGTGAGGAGATTCACCAACCGCTCGTCGGTGTTGCCACATGCTGGAACGAGTCGGCGCCATGCAACATCGCTCTGATGCGCCAGGCGCAGGTGGTGAAGAAAGGCGTTGCTCACGCCAGCGGGACGCCGCGGGAATTCTGCACGATCACCGTGACCGACGGCATCGCCATGGGCCACCAGGGCATGAAGGCCTCACTGGCATCGCGGGAAGTCATCGCCGATTCCGTCGAGCTGTCCATGCGGGGGCACTGCTACGATGCGCTGGTCGGCCTGGCCGGTTGCGACAAGTCACTTCCCGGCATGATGATGGCCATGTGCCGCTTGAACGTGCCGTCTGTCTTCATCTACGGCGGTTCCATTCTTCCGGGAACCTTCAAGGGCAAACCGGTCACCGTTCAGGATGTCTACGAAGCCGTCGGCATGCACTCCGTCGGCGAAATGTCGGACGAGGACCTGGAGGAACTGGAGCAGGTGGCCTGTCCGTCCGCCGGCGCGTGCGGCGCACAGTTCACAGCCAACACCATGGCGACGGTGTCCGAGGCGATCGGCATCGCCTTGCCGTATTCCGCCGGTGCTCCGGCGCCTTACGAGATGCGCGACCAGTTCTGCATGGCGGCGGGCGAGAAGGTCATGGAACTGTTGGCCCGGGAAATCCGGCCGCGCGATATCGTGACCCGCCCGGCGCTGGAAAACGCCGCGACGGTCGTGGCGGCCTCCGGCGGCTCGACCAATGCGGCACTGCACCTGCCGGCGATTGCCAACGAGTGCGGCATCGATTTCGATCTGTTCGACGTCGCGGAGATTTTCAAGAAGACGCCGTACATCGCCGACCTCAAGCCGGGCGGCAAGTATGTGGCCAAGGACCTGTTCGAGGCGGGTGGCATTCCACTGCTGATGAAAACGCTGCTGGATCACGGCTTCATGCACGGCGACTGCCTGACCGTGACCGGGCGTACGATTGCGGAAAACCTCAAAAGCGTGCCGTGGAACGCCGAACAGGATGTCGTCTATCCGGCGAACAATCCGATCACGCCGACCGGTGGCGTCGTCGGATTGAAAGGCAATCTTGCCCCGGACGGCGCGATCGTGAAGGTCGCCGGTCTCGAAAACCAGAAGTTCTCGGGGCCTGCGCGTTGTTTCGACCATGAAGAGGCCTGCTTCGAGGCGGTGACCAATCGCAACTATAAGGAAGGCGACGTTCTCGTCATTCGCTATGAAGGTCCCAAAGGCGGGCCGGGCATGCGCGAAATGCTGGCGACGACGGCCGCACTCTATGGTCAGGGCATGGGCGACAGGGTTGCGTTGATCACCGACGGCCGGTTTTCCGGCGCGACGAGGGGCTTTTGCATCGGCCATGTCGGGCCCGAAGCAGCGGTCGGCGGACCGATCGGGCTCTTGAAAGACGGCGACGTGATCACCATAGATGCTATAGAGGGTTCGCTCGACGTCCAGCTTAGCGACGAGGAATTAGAAGAACGTCGCAAAGCCTGGGAGGCGCCGGACAATCCCTACAAGAGTGGTGCGTTGTGGAAGTATGCAGACCAGGTCGGGGCGGCCCGGACGGGCGCCGTGACCCATCCTGGAGGCAAGAGTGAAGTCGAGTGTTACGCCAATGTCTAGATGGCTGACAGCATCCGTTGCGACGCTGGCAGTCGCCGGACTCATCGGCACGTTGAGCTTGCCCGGCACGAAGCCGCAGCTCGCCGCCGCCGAGATGAGTCAGGCCGGCGCTCTGGGCAAGACGGCAACATCGCAACACGAAACGGCGCGACGTGATCTTGAATCCGCGGCGCGGCGCGGGGACTTCGATTCCCAGCTCAAGCTCGCACGGATGTATGCCGGCGGGATCGGCGTCGAGCATGACGACGTCAAGGCGTTCGAGCTTTATCTGAAGATCATCACCGAGCATGTGAACGTCCGGCCGTACGATCCGAAGGCGGCGGGGCTCGCGCAGGCATTTGTGGCGCTGGGCAACTACTACCGGACCGGCATTCCCGGCAGCACCGTCAAGCCGGATGCACGTCAGGCAGTGAGCGTTCTGCGCTATGCCGCGAGCTATTTCGGCAACGCCGAAGCACAGAGCAATCTGGCGCAGATGTACCTCGATGGCGAGGGTGTCGAACGAAATGCCCGTCTTGCTCTCAATTGGCTTGTGAATGCCGCGAACAAGAGACATGCGAAGTCCCAGGCAATCCTTGGCGACCTGCTCTGGCGCGGCGCGGAGGATGTTCCGCGTCAACCGGCGAAGGGCCTCGCCCTGCTGGCGCTTGCAAGGCAGAACGCGTCTGCCGGCAACGAAGCGCGCTGGATCGGGGACCTGTACAACGGCGCCATGGCCAGTGCGCATCAGCCCGAGCGTGACGGCGCAGCCAAGCTGGTCCTGGCGTGGCAGGGCCAAATGGGCAATCCCAAAGCCGTGACGACCGCGTCCGACACGACGCCGAAGAAGGTCGACAAGCGCGTCGAAGAGGACGTTGCGAAGGGCGAGGTGGTGGATACGACCGAGAAGGCCACCGCGGCGGCCGACCTGACCAAGGCGGGTGTCGAAGGCGTTTCAGCGCCCGCGCCGCGTTAGGCTCTGGGCTCTGGGCGGCGTTTCAGCCTGTTTTCAAATCAATCCAAACCGGAACGTGATCGGACGGCTTCTCCCAGCCGCGCGTAAACCGGTCGATCTCGCAGCCCTGCAGGCGGTCCGTCGCCTGAGGCGACAGAAGCAGGTGGTCGATGCGAATGCCGTTGTCCTTCTGCCATGCGCCGCGCTGATAGTCCCAGAACGTGTATTGGTGCGCCTCGTAGTGACAGGCCCTGTAGGCGTCCGTCAGCCCGAGATTGAGAAGAGCACGAAACTGTCCGCGCGTTTCCGGACGGAACAGGGCGTCGTCTTCCCATGCCTGCGGGTCGTAGACATCCTCCGGCGTGGGGATGGCGTTGTAGTCGCCGGCCAGGACAAACGGCTCCTCCAGCTTCAGCAGGTCACGCGCATGATCGTGCAAACGGTCCATCCAGCTCAGCTTGTACGGAAACTTGTCGGTGTCGACCGGGTTGCCGTTCGGCAGATAGATCGACGCCACCCGCACCACGCCGCTATCGACGGAGAAGACCCCTTCCAGATAGCGCGCCTGCTCGTCGCTCTCGTCGCCGGGAAGTCCCGACTTCACTTCGTCGAACGGCATCTTTGAGAGAATCGCGACGCCGTTGAATCCCTTCTGTCCGTGAACGGCGACATTGTAGCCGAGTTCCTCGAACCGTTCCGAGGGAAAGCCCTCGTCCTGGGACTTGATTTCCTGGAGGCACGCGACGTCCGGGTTTGCCTGCTCGAGCCACGTCACGAGGCCGTCGAGACGCGCCTTGATGCCGTTGATGTTCCAGGTGGCGATTTTCATGGGGTTCTCGGGCGACCGGGGTTCGCATTGCTCTTAGCACGGGGCAATGAGACGGCCAACATACGCCGCACCAAAGTGTCGCCGTCAATAGCCGTTCTGTCTCATTGTCTCAGCGCGGCGGTAGAGATTGTTTCCTCCAGCCATGACAGAACGGCGCGCACCTCCGGACGGGTCGCGACGTGGCGGGCAACGATGGCGCGCATCGTGCACACCAGGTCGGGGGCGCCCTCCGTCACACGACCGATGCCCGCAACGGACTGACCGACAATGTCGGGGATCAGGCCTTTGAACTTTCCCGTACTGATGGCCGCGGCCACCAGGTCCGCGTCGTCGACAAACAGGGAGACACGGTCCTCCGGCACATCCTGGTCGAGAAGCCACTTGTATGGCGACAGCATGACCTGGCCGCCGTAGCTCGTAGCCCAGGGAAGCGAACCGGCATCTGTTCCGCGCGGTGCGAATACCGAATAGTTGAAATCAGCGAGCGCCGTTTCGATATCGCCGCGCCCCGCCATGACGGAGACCCGGAGCGAGACCACCGGGACCGCCTTGATCGGTGCGGGTTCGATAACGTCGCCGACAAAGTGAAGCCGAACCCTCGGGTAGTCGGCGTGAAAGGCGGGCAGGGCCGGAACCAGCAGGCGGCGCAGGATCCATGTTCCCGTGTGCACCTCTACGAGGCCGGTCGCCTCTTCCGACGCGCCCGCCGCCAGTCGCCCGACATCGCGCATCTCGCTTTCGACCCGCTCCGCCAGTGGCAAAAGGCGCAGAGCGACCTCGGTCGGTTCGCACCCCTCCCGGTCGCGCCGGAAAAGCGCCTTGCCGAGGTCGGTCTCCAGGGCCTTGATCCGTCGGCCGACCGTGGTGTGCGAGACTTTCAGGAGCTTCGACGCACCGAAGAAGGAACCGGACCGCGCCGCGGCCAAGACGTAACGAAGATCATCCCACTCCACGGACCTTCCTCCCCGGCATTCCGCCCACTTTCGTTGTCGCCTGATTCAGTAACTCATCAACGGCGTTGTTGTGCATTGCTGCACTGTACGATTGCGCCGACGGTTCTTGCTCCACCAAAGTTACGGTGAGAGACTCCAATCAGTCAAGTTGGCGATTCAATCGCTAACACACTGATTTAAATATTTGAATCGGGGGGCTGAGCGTTGACGACACGTGTTTCACGCTGGGCGGCGTTTCCGCTCGTTTGCACATTTTTGGCACTCATTTGGATCGCGCCTGCGCGCGCAACCGGCGACTTCGGCGGCTCCGGCAAGTTCGTGGGCTGGTGGGAGCTGGGCGGCTTCTACGGTACGGATGATTCGAGCCGCGGCGAAATCGTCCTGTTCACGCCTTTGATGCAATCGGCTACGACGCTGTTCTTCCTCGATGCCAGAGGAAAACTCTTCGAAGAGGACGTGCAGGAAGCGAACCTCGCGTTAGGTTATCGGCAGATGCTGCCGTCTGGCTGGAACCTGGGGCTCTGGGCCGGCTGGGACATCCGCGACACGGAAGTGGATAACAGGTTCCATCAGGTGTCGTTCGGCGTCGAAGCGCTTTCGGAACGCTTCGACGTCCGCGTCAACGGTTACGTACCAGTCACCGATCCCAAGGGTTCGCCGGGACTGGCCGAGGTGTTTCTGCGCGGCAACAACATTCTCATGGTCGGCGGCGAAGAAGTGGCGCTCAACGGCGTCGACGGTGAAGTCGGTATGCTCCTGTTCGGCCGCAGTCGAGGCGGCGGTGGATCGAAGGACGCCCCGGCGGCCGCGAAGCGCCATGAGTTGAGAGGCTATGTGGGCGGCTTCTGGTTCGACGATGACGACGCCATCGACAAGGTGGCGGGTCCCAAGGGGCGTCTGGAATACCGCATCAACGACATCGTGTCCGCGCTACCTGGCTCGCGCCTGACGATCGAGAGCGAACTCTCCTATGACGAGGTCCGCGACAGGAAATTCGAGATCGGCGCCAGATTACGCGTTCCATTCGGCGCACGCGGGTCCGATGCGGCCTTGCGCACGGCCTCTCTCAATGCCCAGGAACTCAGAATGATCGAGGGTCTTGAGCGCGACACCGATATCATCACAGTCCAGAGCAAGGAAGAGAGCGTCATCGACGATGCCACCAATGTGGCGATGAACGCGGTCAGCTTCGCCAGCAACGCCAACCAGTTCGCCAATGCGGTCGACAAGGGCGGCAACCGGCTCATCATCCTGCAGAAGGGCAGCCAGCGCATTGACGTCTCAGCGACGGACGGCCAGCAGCTCCAGAAGAACCAGACGGTCCAGGGCGGCGCCAGTACGATCCTCATGCGCGGAGCGCGCACCGGCACCGTCGCAGGCTTTCGGGCACCCGGCAGCCGTCCGACGCTCTTCACTTATGACGGCAATTTCGACACGGGTGCCATTACGCTTGCCGATAACACGCATGTTGCAGGTCTCAATATTCGCGGTGTTGGCGATCAGAACAACTCTGTGTTCGGCAACCAGGCACTTCGGCAACCACAAAATCAAGGACTCGACAACGTGGTCATCGAGCAGATGGACATCAGCAAGATGGGTTACCACGCCATCTTCTTCGACGACGACAACTCGAATATCCGCATTGCCGACACGGCGATTTCGAATTCCGCCCAAGACGGCGTCAGTTTCGGCAACAGCAACCGAAATGTTTTTGTGGACCAGCTCCACATCACAAAAATCGGCGGCACCGGAATTCGCACCTTAGACTCCAGCAGAAACGTTGAAATCTGGAATTCAACCATCAACGATGCAGACGCCGGTATTCTCATTGGATCCGAAAACAGAGACGTTGGCATTCATGACGTTCGCATCGTAGACATGAATGTCGGTCAAGGCATCGGGGTTAATGATGACAACCGAAACGTCTCGATCAGCGGTGTGGTTATCCGCAATACCGCTCAGCAGGGGATAATCTTCGCCAACTCCAACCGTGATGTGTCCTTGCAGTCCGTGAAGGTGGCCAATACAGCGTTCGATGGCATCGCATTTGGCTTCGTGAATGAGAATGTCTCGGTGCGCGACAGCGTCATCAAGAATACGGGATTCCACGGCATTTCGTTCATTGATGAAAACGCGAATCTGACCCTCCAGAACATTCAGATTGAAAATGCCGGGTCTATGGGGGTGCGCATGTTCAATCAGAACACCAACGTTGTAATCGACGGAGCGACCATCAGGGATACCTTTCAGGAGGCCATCCACATTGACAACAACAATAGCGATGTTCTGATCGCCAATACGAAGATCGTGAACTCGGGTTCCGAAGGGATCGACATCGGCAACAACAACGCAAAAGTCAGGATCCTGGATACGACACTTGCCGGTGGCGCGCAGGGCATGCGTGACGGCATCGAAATGCAAGACTTCAACGACGTCACCATCCGCAACGTCCAAATCTCAAATACTGTTTTCGATGGAATCGATCTTTTCGGCGCCGGCAACGTGGTGAACATCAGCAACATGACGGTTACAAATTCCATCGATGATGGCATAGAGATCAGCAACAACAACAACGTTGTCACCATGAACAACACCACCTTTAGCGGGACATTCGGGGGCAGTGTGATCGAAATCGACAACAACACGCACACGCTTGCCGGCGGTGGTAACACTTTCAACGGCACGTTCGGCGGCCAGTTCTGCGACAGCGGTGCGCAGAACGGCTCCTTCGGCTTCGATGTCGGGCCGCAGGCGACGTGTCCTTAGAGAATTCCGAGATATGACACCGGGAGGCCCAGTGATTTGCGGGGCCTTTTGGGTTAGGCCACGCTCTCGATCATACGCAGGGAATGAACCGTCACTTCGACGTTCATCTCCATGAAGTCCTCCGACGATCCGTCGAACGTGCCGGAAACGGGCATGGCCTGTCCCGGTTCGCGAGCCACCGCCACCGGTACGAGGTTGTGGCCGCCCACGGTCGCATTTGTCGGATCGAACTCGATCCATCCCGCACCCGGCAGGTAGACCTGGATCCAGGCGTGGGTCGAACCGGCGCCCGTGATATCGCTCTCCAGCCCGTCCAGCGCCGGGTCGTAGAGGTAACCGCTGACGAAGCGCGCCGCGAGCCCGACGCTGCGGACCGCCTCCATCATGAACAGCGCATAGTCGCGGCACGATCCGCTGCGGGATTTCAACGTCACGACCGGGGACTGCACGCCCGGTTCCTCGCGCCGCCGATAGGTGAACTCATCGCGGATTGCGGTGTTTATGGCCCGCAGGAAGGCCTCGGTATCGTTCGAGCCGTTGCGCTCAAGAACGCTCCGCGTCCATTCGGTGACGATTCGGTCGGCGTCGGCGTAATGCCGCTCGATGGTCCGCCCGAGGTCGGGTATTTCGCTTGCCGGGTAGCTAAACGGGATCTGCTGCGCAAAGGGCTCGATGGAGAAGTCGACGTCCGGCAGCGGATAGCGGTCGATGACGATCTTCGATTCGAACCGCAGCGTGTCGGACGGTCCGAGGAACGCCGCCACGGTCACGGAGTTTCCGAACACATCGTGCAGCCAGCGCAGCTCGGCCTGGGGCTCGATGGAAAGGGTGGCGTCGAGCAGGCGCAGATCGTGGGTGTCGCGTGGGCGGAACATCAGGCGATGCTCGCCGAAGTTCACTGATCGGCGATAGCGATAATTTGTCCGGTGTGTGACAGTCAGCCGTTGCACGTCAGTCCCTCATCGCCCCAACGAATCTCTTACCGCGCGCAGTTTTTTTATCAGAGCCGCGTTTCGCGGCGCAATCACCATCTTCGGTGAAACGCTGCAAAGCTGGTATGCGGCTGCCGCCAATCGTTGCAATTGATTTAGACAAAGTAGGCCTGCCGTATTGCGTTGGAGACGTTGCCGAGCTCGACCTGCAGTCCGTCGAGAAACCCGTGCAGTTGCTTTGGCGTCAATTCTGAACCCGGTCCCGTCTCGAGCGAGAATTCCAGCGCCCGGCGCGCGGTCTCGACGCCGGAGTCCCGCCTGCTGCCATGGCGCGTTTCGATGTCCTGGAGCCGCTCCGTCAGGCGCTGGACGCACAGAGCGACCGCGCGCGGGAACTCGGTGTCGTAAAGAAGGAAAGCGGCGATATCGTGCGGCCGCGACACGCCCGGGTGCCGGCCGCGGTAAGCGTGGTAGGCGGAGACCGACCGCAACAGCAGGTTCCACTGGACCAGCGCGAGGGCGTCATCCTTGTCCAGCAACAGCCGGTCGAAGCTGATGTCCAGCACGCGCGTCGTCTGATCGGCGCGCTCGATATACTTGCCGATCTGGTAGAAGCACCACGGCTCGCCGCGGAAGAAGGTCCCCTCGGCGATGCCCTCGAACGTCTGGCAGCCGGTGATCACCAGATTGGCCGCCGATGAAAGCGTGTTGACGCGCAGGTCGCGCTGCCCGAGCGTGCGGATCTCACTGGCAAAGATATTGAGCTGCGTCCACATCTCCGTGCTGATGAGATGGCGCACCGAGCGCGCATTCTCCCGCGCTCCGGCGATGGCCCAGGAGATCGAGGACGGATTGGCGCGGTCGAGCACATAGAACCGCAGAACGGAGGGCGGACCGGTATCATCATGCTCGTCGAGGAAGCGCTTCTCATCGGAGTAGAGACGCAGCACGCGGCGCCAGTCGGGCCCCTGCGGATCGTCCCGGCCGTAGGTCTCGTTGATATGCAGGATGCGGGCGATGTTCTCCGCGCGCTCCAGGTAGCGGCCGAGCCAGAAGATGTTGCCGGCGAATCGTGCAAGCAGACTAGACAAGGACCCAGGTATCCTTTGAGCCGCCGCCCTGCGACGAGTTGACGACAAGGGAGCCGCGCTTGAGCGCGACGCGGGTCAGGCCGCCCGGCAGCACCCAGGTGCTGTCCCCGGTCAGTGCGAAGGGACGCAGGTCGACATGACGGGGCTCGATTGCCCGTCCGACGAGTGTGGGACAGACCGAGAGCCGCACCATCGGCTGACTGATGTAGTTCGACGGGTCCTTCCTGAGCTTCGATTTCAGCTCCCTCAGTTCGCGCTTGGATGCGCGTGGGCCGATGACGACGCCGTACCCGCCGGCCTCGCCAACGGGCTTCGTGACGAGCTTGTCGAGGTTGTCCAGCGTGAACTTGAGCCCGTCGGTCTCCCGGCAGATGTTGGTCGGCACGTTCTCCAGGATCGGGTCCTCATGGAGATAGTAGCGAATGATCCGCGGCATATAAGCGTAGACGGCCTTGTCGTCAGCGACGCCGGTGCCGACCGCATTCGCGAGTGTCACATTGCCTTTGCGGTACGCGGCGAACAGGCCGGGGACGCCGAGCATCGAGTCGGCCCGAAACGCCTCCGGATCGAGAAACGCGTCGTCGATGCGGCGATAGATGACGTGAACCTCTTCGAGGCCGTTGGTCGTGCGCATGTAGACCTTGTCGTTCTCGACAACGAGATCCTGCCCTTCGACAAGCGGTGCCCCCATCTCGCGGGCCAGATAGACGTGCTCGAAATAGGCCGAATTGTAGACGCCGGGCGAGAGCAGGACGACAGTCGGGTAGGGCACGCCCTGCGGCGCGACCGCGGCCATGGCGCGGGCGAGCTGCGCCCCGTAGGAGTCCACGTCGGCAATGGCGATGCCTTCGGCAAGATCGGGAAATGCCCGCATCATCAAATGCCGGTTCTCGATGACGTAGGAGACGCCGGACGGGCAACGCGCATTGTCTTCCAGGACGCGGAAGTCACCTTTCTCGTCGCGCACGATGTCGGTGCCGCAGATGTGTACGTAAGTCCCTTGTGGCACGTGAACGTCGCGCATCTCCTCGCGGTAGTCGTCATTGCCGAGCACGAGTTCGGCGGGAATGATGCCGTCCTTGAGGACGTGCTGCTCGTGATAGATGTCGTGAAGAAACGCGTTGAGCGCCGCCACCCGCTGTTTGACGCCCGTCTCGATCGTCTTCCAGTCGTCCGGTGAAAGCACCCGTGGAATGACGTCGAACGGCAGCACCCTGTCGATCGCATCGCGGTCCGAGTAGACCGTGAACGTGATGCCGAGATCGAACAGTTCCTGCTCGGCGGACCGCGCCCGCTGGCGCAACGCGGCGACATCGAGCGCGTTCAACCGGTTTCTGATGTCCTGGGTATGCGGCAGGCCGTCTTGGCCCATCATCTCGCAATAGAAGTCGTTCGCGTCGTATCCTGACAGCAGCGGGGGAGGCGTGGGTCTAAGGGTTGCTGCGTGCTTCAAGAAACCCCTCTTTCTTTCATCGCCGCCACTCCGTTGCAGGATCGCGCATTGCCAAAAGGCATAATCTGAACCTTAACAACGGTTTGCCGACATCTCCAAGCCTCAAAGATGTGCACAAGTGATGTTCGCTTGCACAGCACCGGTCGGATGATAGGGTCCGCGGATGGGAACGCTGCGGCTATACGGGCACAAGGGATGGGGATCGGCGCTGATCGAGGCGCAGCTCGCCTGGTACAGGCTTCCCTTCGAATTCATGGATGCCGGCGATCTGTTCAAGGACGATACGGCGCTCGCGAAGATCAAGACACTGAACCCGGCCGGCCAGGTCCCTGTTCTTGTCCTGCCGGACGGCCAGGTGATGACCGAGAGCGCAGCCATCACGCTCTGGCTGTCGGAAGAGCAGGGGAGCGATGATCTTGTACCTTCACCCCGCAGCCGGGAGCGCGCACGTTTCCTCAGGTGGCTGCTGTTTGTCGTGAGCAACATCTACCCGGCATACACCTATATGGATGCGCCGGAACGCTTCGTCGGCGTCGAGAGGGCCCGGGCCGGATTTGCCGATGCGGTGTGCGATCGCGCCAAAGGCCTGTATCTGGCGTTGAGCGAGGAGGCTGACGGTCCCTGGTTTCTGGGAGATCGTCTTTCCGCGATCGACCTCTATATCTGCGCGATGACCCACTGGCTGCCGCGCCGCCCATGGTTTGAGGAAAACACGCCGGGCCTGGTTGCGATTGCCGACGCAACAAGAGCGATCGAGCGTTTCGGTGATGTCTGGGCGCGCAACTATCCGGAAAAATGAGGCAGATCGGTCGTTTGCAGGACCGGCTTAAAGCGAAAAGCTGGTACCGCAGCCACACGAAGCCGTCGCGTTCGGATTGTTCACCTTGAAGGCCGCGCCGATGAGTTCGTCGGCAAAATCGATCTCGCTGCCTTCCATGTACATTTGCGAGACCGGGTCGACGAGCACAAGAACACCGTTCTTCTCGATTGCGAGATCGTCCGCCTCTTGTGCGCTGACGAGCTCGAACTTGTACTGGAAGCCCGAGCATCCGCCGCCTTCGACGGATACCCGCAGCATGCTGTTTTTGTCCTCGTTCGCGATGATCTGCGCGATTTGCGTTGCAGCGCGGTCGGAAACGGTGATGGCTTTGGTGTCCATGTGGCGTTAGGTCTTTGTCGTTAACTCTGCGTTGCGCAGGCGATGCGGTTGTTTGCCGCGTTCTTGTGATGCCTGGCGCGTATTTCTCTACTGAAGATAAGTACCGGAAAGTGGTTGTCAATCGGTGATGACGGAACAGGGTCGAGACATCGCGGGACATTCGGGGGGCCGACGGCTTGCCGATTTCGCCTGCCATGCGGCGCAGAGCCGGGGCCGCCTGCATGGTGAGGACCCCAGTCCGACACGATCCGACTTCCAGCGCGACCGCGATCGAATCGTCCATTGCACCGCATTTCGCCGTCTCAACCACAAGACCCAGGTTTTCGTCTATCACGAGGGAGACCACTACCGATCGCGGCTGACCCATTCCCTGGAAGTGGCCCAGATCGCTCGGGCGATCGCCCGCACTCTCGCGCTGGACGAGGACCTGGCGGAAGCGATTGCTCTGGCGCACGACCTCGGCCATCCGCCGTTCGGCCATGCAGGCGAACGCGCGCTCGACGGTGTCATGGCGGACTACGGAGGGTTCGATCACAACGGGCAGAGCCTGCGGGTCGTGACCGCCCTGGAGCGCAAATACGCCGCCTTCGACGGGCTCAACCTGACCTGGGAGTGCCTCGAAGGCCTGGCGAAGCATAACGGCCCCGTCGTCGACGCCGACGGCGTTGCGACCGGTGTTTACGCGGAGGCCGGCGTGCCGCGGGCCCTGAAGACCTACAATGCGGTTCAGGACCTTGAGCTTGCATCCTATCCCGGCATGGAGGCCCAGGTGGCCGCTCTGGCGGACGACATCGCCTACAACAATCACGATATTGACGACGGGTTTCGCGCGGACGCCTACACCCTTGAAGATCTTGCCCAGGTGCCGCTCGCTGGCGAGGTGATCGATGAGATCCGCTCGGCTTATCCCGACCTCGACAAGACCCGGCTCATCTACGAGATCAGTCGCCGTCTCATCACACGCATGGTCAATGATGTTGTGGCAGAGGCCTGTGCCCGGCTCGATACGCTCAACCCCGAAAACGCCGAAGACGTTCGCAACGCCGGGTCCGCGATTGTCTCGTTTTCCGATCATATGAACACGGCGTGCGACGAGCTGCGCTTCTTTCTGCTGTCGTGGGTGTATCGCAGTGACCGGATCACGCGCATCATGGACGACGCGGCGCAGATCGTGCGTGACCTGTTCTCCAGGTACATGACGCAGCCCGACACGATGCCGGATCACTGGTTCGCGCGGGCTGAGGGAACCGATGAACTCGAGCGTGCGACGCATATCTGCGACTTCATAGCCGGCATGACGGACAGATATGCAATTCGCGAGCACCGGCGACTGTTTGACCGCACCCCCGATTTGCGCTAACCGCCGCTGCCATGAACCTCTATGCGTACTTTTCCGACCGTATTTTCGCGGCGCTGGATGCCCTCAAGGCAGACGGCACCTTGCCGGATGACGTGAAGGCTCGCGGGGTCACGGCGGAGCCGCCGCGCGACCCCGCGCACGGAGACGTCGCCACCAATGCGGCCATGGTTCTTGCCAAACAGGCCAAGATGCCGCCGCGCGATCTCGCGGAGAAGCTTGCCGCGGTGCTGGGGGAGGACGACGACGTGGCGCATGTCGAGGTGGCGGGGCCCGGATTCATCAATATCCGGGTTGCGTCGACGTTCTGGCCACGCGTCCTGACGTCCGTACTGGAGCTTCGTGGCGACTTCGGCCGCAGCAGGACCGGCGCAGGCGAGGCGGTCAATGTGGAGTATGTGTCCGCCAACCCGACGGGACCGCTTCACGTCGGTCACGTCAGGGGTGCCGTCTTCGGCGACGCGCTCGCCGCCCTGCTCGAGTTCACCGGCTTCGACGTGACGACGGAATACTATGTCAATGACGCTGGTGCGCAGGTCGACGTGCTCGCACGCTCCGCATATATGCGCTATCGCGAGGCGCTCGGACGCGATGTCGGTGATATTCCCGAGGGGCATTATCCCGGCGACTATCTGAAGCCGGTGGGGGAACAGCTCGCCGCAAAGTACGGCGAGAGCCTGCTCGACGCCGATGAGACCGAATGGCTGCCTGTTGTCCGCGCTGACGCGATCGACGCCATGCTCGCGCTCATCAAGGATGACCTCGCCGCGCTCGACATTGACCAGGAGCACTTTTTCTCGGAACGTTCGTTGATCGCGGGGCCGACCGACAAGGTCGCCGAAACGGTCGAGGAATTGCGGGAGAAGGGTCTGATCTATGAAGGGCGCCTTCCGCCGCCGAAGGGCAAGCTCCCCGACGACTGGGAAGACCGCGAGCAGACCCTGTTCCGGGCGACGGAGTTCGGTGACGATGTCGACCGCGCCCTGATGAAATCGGACGGGACCTACACCTATTTTGCCTCGGACATCGCGTATCACAACGACAAGTTCAAACGCGGTTTCCGCAACATGATCGACGTCTGGGGCGCGGATCACGGCGGCTACGTGAAGCGTATGCGGGCGGCGGTCAAGGCGGTGACGGGAGGTGAGGCCGAGCTGGACGTCAAGATCTGTCAGCTTGTGCGCCTGTTTCGCGGCGGCGAACCGGTCAAGATGTCAAAACGGGCGGGCGAGTTCGTCACATTGCGTGAAGTCGTGGACGAAGTCGGACCCGGCCCCGTCCGGTTCATGATGCTCTACCGCAAGAATGATGCACCGCTTGATTTCGATTTTGTGAAGGTGACGGAACAGTCTCGTGACAACCCGGTTTTCTACGTGCAATATGCACATGCGCGTGCGTACTCCGTGTTCCGGAACACCCTTGAGGTTTTTCCGGATCTAAAACCGGAAAGTCTAGACCCAGTAAAATTGAAGCTTTCACTTTTGCAGAGCGAAGATGAGCTGGCACTGGTGAGGAGAATTTCTCAATTTCCGCGCGTCGTTGAATCATCTGCTTTGGCGCATGAGCCACACAGGATCGCGTTTTACTTGCATGAACTTGCGGGAGACTTTCACAGCTTGTGGAACCGAGGCAAAGAGTTGCCACAATTACGTTTTATTAACGATGCGAACCGAGATTTAACCGAGGCTCGAATTGCGCTTGTATCATCGATTGCCGAGGTTTTGGCAAATGGGCTGCGAATTCTTGGTGTCCAACCAATCCGCGAAATGCGCTAACAAGATGACTCTGACGAGGCCGACGGAGTTGAGTTCGAGGGAAGTATCAACATGTCGATAACTGAAGAGGGGACCGGCCCCTCCAACGAGCCGACCACTTCGATCAACCCGAAAAAGCCGTCGTCCGCGCCGAACGCCGCGAATCAACCGGCTCAAGGTCTGCCGGGCCTGGCTGCATTCGGACAGATGCAGGGTTACCAGCCTGTCGGGAGCCAGCCGCAAGATGGCGGTCAAGCCGGGCAGGCCGATGTGCAGCCCGAGGCCGAACCGGTGCCGGAGCTCATTCCGGCGGAGCCGGTGGTGCCGCATACCGAGATTCCCGAGCAAAGCTATTCCGTTTCGCCACAACATGGCGGCGACCACCTCGTGACCGAGATCGACCCCTTCGCGCCGGAAACAGATCATCCCGTGCCGGACTATCTTGCAAGCACGACCGCACCGGAGGCTGCTGCCGCGCCTGCGCCTGCCGCGCCGGTGAATGAGGTGCCGCCGGCGGCGGACGAAATGCAGAGCTTCATGCACGAGCCGAACGTGTTTGACGAAGCGGCATTCCAGACCGGCCAGACGGGTCAGGAACACCTCGACGCCGGTGCGCTTCACCAGACCGAAATTCGCTCACCGGATATCCATCAGCCTGAAGTCCATCAGCCCGAAGTTCATCAGCCCGAAGTTCATCCGGCCGATTTTCGTCAGCCCGATGTTCATCAGGCTGATATTCATCAGGCGGAGGTTATCGAGCCGATGGACCCGGCCGCTCATGTTTCGGGTGCCGCGGAGCCGGGCGCGCTCCAGACGTTCGAGGCGACTTACGATCAGCACCCGGAAATTCCGCTCGGTGCGTTCGAACAGCCGGGCGAGCCGCAGCCGGAAGAACACCCGTTCCTCGATCAGCACGCGCAACAGCCGGAGCACATGCAGCAGGCGCCGGCGGATGCGGATTTCCTCGGCGCCGAGGCTGCCGCGCAAGACGCCGAATCCAAGGGCGGCCGCGGCCGCAAGATGCTGATTGCGGGAAGCGGTCTCGTGGGTGTGCTTGCCCTGGGCGGCGCTCTCGCATTCGCCTACAAGATCGGCGGCGATTCCGATATCGCGAAGGCAGGCAAGCCTCCGCTCATTCAGGCGGACAGCCGGCCGGTCAAGGTCGCGCCGGATAACCCCGGCGGCAAGGAATTCCCGCACGCCAACAAGAAGATTTACGAGCGCCTCGGCGGCAATGAGAGCGACGAGGTTGTCAAGATCAAGCCGCGGCAAGAAGACGTGGCCGCTGCCGCAACCGCGGCGGTGACGACGCCAGACGCGACGCAGCCGTCGCAGCCGAGCGCCGCGGTGCCCGGTGGACCGCGCAAGGTGAAGACCCTGACGGTTCGTCCCGACGGAACCATCGAGGCGGCGACGCCTCAGGCGCCGGCGTCCGCAACGCCCGGTGTCGTGATCGGGTCGGACGGAACGGTCGCCATGAGATACCCGACGCCGGCGACCACGCAGCCCGCTCAAACGCAGCTTGCCGCCGGCGCGCCGTCTCAGGCTCCGGCCGCCGTGCCTCCGGGACAACCGGCCGTGCCGGCAATCCCGCAACCGGCGGCACAGCCCGGATCGGTGCCGGCGACGACCGCAAGCACCACGCCTGCGCCACAGCAGCAGGCCGCTGTCACGCCACCGGCCGCAATCGCACCGCCTCCGGTGCAGAAACCGCAGGTGCCGGCTGCACCGCAACAGGCTGCCGCCCAGCCTGCAGCCGCATCGGGAAGCTATGTGGTTCAGGTGGCCGCGCGGAAGAGCCAGACCGATGCACTGGCCGCGTTTGCGGACATTCAGCAGAAATACCCGCGTTTGCTCAGCGGATACCGTCCGATCATCAAGCGCGCAGACCTCGGGAACAAGGGGGTCTGGTATCGGCTGAACGTTGGTCCGGTCGAGAGCAAGCAGGTTGCGAGCTCGCTATGCGGCCAGCTCAAGAACGCCGGCATGCGGAGCTGCCTTGTGCGGGCGCAGTAGTCCGGCACAAAGCTCTTGATACGCCGAATGGGCGCTTGACCGGTGCGGGCGCGGCCGATAAGCCCGCCTGATGGTGCACAAGGCTTTCATTTGCGGATGTTCCGGTCCCGAACTCACGGACAATGAGCGCACGTTTCTGCGTGACGAGCGCCCTTGCGGGTTGATCCTGTTCGCACGCAATTGCATCTCCCGGGCGCAAATCAGCCGCCTGACGGAGGAGGCGCGTTCCTGTGCGGGGGACGATCTGCTTGTCCTGGTCGATCAGGAAGGCGGACGCGTCCAGCGCATGAAACCGCCGGAATGGCGGGCCTATCCGCCGGCGCGCGCCTTCGCCGCCTTGTATGCCGAAGACGCCGAAAAAGCGCTGGAAGCGGCGCACCTTGTCACGCGGTTGATGGCGGAAGACCTTCACGAAGTGGGAATCAACACGGACTGCGCCCCGGTTCTGGATGTGCCTGTGCCCGGCGCCCATGAGATTATCGGCGACAGGAGCTACGGAGACGACCCGGACACGATCATTGCGCTGGCCCGTACGGTGGCGGAGAGCTTTCTGGAAGCGGGCATACTCCCGGTGATCAAGCACGTGCCGGGGCACGGCCGCGCCCGCGCCGACAGCCACAAGGAGCTGCCGGTCATCGACGCCTCGGCCGACGAGCTGGAGGCCACGGACTTCCGGCCATTCGAGGCGCTGGCCGACATGCCACTTGCCATGACCGCGCACGTGGTCTTGCACGCGTTCGACGAAGACGCCCCCGCAACCGTTTCACCGTTTATAATGTCGGAAGTGATTCGCGGACGGCTCGGCATAAAGGGACTGGTCATGAGCGACGATCTGGATATGGCGGCGCTTTCGGGCACGCCCGAGGAGCGCGCCGGGGCCGTACTTGCAGCGGGCTGTGACGTCGTTCTGCACTGCAGTGGCGTGTTCGAAGACATGACGCGGGTTGCCCGCGTGGTGCCCGGTCTTCACGGTGACGGCGAGGCGCGGTTTCGCGCCGCAATCGACAGATTGAAGCCGCCATCGACGTATGACCGGGAAAAAGCGCTCGCGATGCTCGATGTGGTGACCACCGAGTTCGCATAGCCAGGACGGACAAAACGGTGACAGGTCAACCGGACGACAATCTCGGCAACTCGGCTTCCGAGGAGCTGGACCACGTGGAAGCGTTTGACGCGCCGCCGCGCAGCCAGACATTCGTGGTCGATATCGACGGGTTTGAAGGCCCGCTGGACCTGCTGCTGGCATTGGTCCGCGAGCACAAGCTCGATCTGACCAAACTCTCGATCCTCGACCTCGCGCAGCAATATCTCGATTTCATCGAGCAGGCGCGCAGCCTGCGTCTGGAAATCGCCGCCGACTATCTGGTGATGGCGGCATGGCTTGCCTTCCTCAAATCCAAGCTTTTGCTCCCGGACGAGGAGGGCGAGGACGAGCCGACCGGTGAAGAACTGGCGGCACAACTGGCGCACCGGCTGCGGCGACTGGATGCGATGCGCGAGGCGGCCGCCAAGCTGCTGAACCGCAATCGGCTGGGACGCGATTTCTTCGCCCGCGGTTTGCCGGAAGGCATCAAGCTGGTGCGCGAGAGCAAGTACGACGCGAACATCTATGACTTGCTCAAGGCCTATGCCAACCAGCGGCAGCGGGCCGCGATCGACACCATTCATTTCACCGCGCGGCCCGTGATTTCAATTCAGGATGCGCGCGAAACACTTGAGAAAGTGCTGGGGACATCTGTTGATTGGGCACCGATCGATGCCCTGATTCTGCAGTATATGGAGGCACCGGACTTGCGGCGCTCTGCGCTCGCGAGTTCCTTCAGCGCATCTCTCGAAATGACACGTGAAGGTGCGACCGAGTTGCGTCAGGAAAGCGCATTTGCGCCATTGTTCATTCGCAAACGTGAAAGCAGCGGGACCGAGACATGAAAGACGTGAACGTGGACGACCCGAAAGACGGGAACGAGATTCCGGAGACCTCGGCAGATGAGGCGCAGGGCACGCAGGACGGCGTGACGTTGCCTCTGCCGTTGCCCGAGAACGTGACCCGTCTGCCATCCGCCGACCGGGGCGAAAAGCTGCGCGTGCTCGAGGCCCTGCTGTTCGCTGCGGGAGAGCCGCTGACGGAGGAACAGCTCGCGGAGCACATCCCGGAAGGAGAGGACATCCGCGCACTCATCGAGGAGCTTCAGGCCTCTTACGCGGGGCGCGGCATAAACCTGATACGCACGGCCGGCAAATGGACATTTCGCACCGCCGATGATCTGTCCTTTCTGCTGCAGCGTTTTGCCGTCGAGCAGCGGCGTCTTTCGCGCGCCGCGCTGGAGACGCTCTCGATCATCGCCTACCACCAGCCCGTCACCCGCGCGGAGATCGAGGAAATTCGCGGCGTCGCCACGTCGAAGGGCACGCTGGATGTTCTGCTCGAAACCGGCTGGATCCGGATGCGCGGACGCCGCCGCGCCCCGGGCCGCCCGGTGACGTACGGTACGACCCAGGGCTTTCTCGAGCATTTCGGCTTCGACACGATCGCGGATCTGCCCGGGCTCGACGAATTGAAGGGCGCCGGGCTGCTCGATGGCAATTTGCCGCCGGGCTTCAGCGTCCCGCATCCGGACGATGCCGAGGACCTCGGCGAAGACGAGGATCCGCTGGAGGACGACGCGCCGGTTGAGGAGGCATCCCACGAAAACGTGGAGGGCGGCGGTCGGGATTGACGCCTGAACCAAGGCCGCGGGCCGTACATGACGGCGGGCTTGCACGCGGTGGTTCGTGTCGCGTAAGTAGGCTTGGTGTTATTCGGTCAGACATCAAAACGTGCCGGCAGGGCGGCCTTTACGAGCTGGGGCGAGCGCGGGTCCGCCGCGGCCTCGATCGCGGCGCGTCTCACCTATGACAATGTCGAGCGCCGTTTCGGTTCGACGCTTGCCGTGCGCGATCTGAGCCTCGATGTCGAGCCCGGTGAAATCATATGTCTTCTCGGCCCGTCGGGATGCGGCAAGACGACCCTGCTGCGGCTGACCGCCGGTCTTGAGCGCCCGACCGGCGGGCGCATTCTCATCAACGACGCGGTTGTCGGCAGCACGGACACAAACGTGCCGCCGGAGAGACGCGGGGTCGGGCTGATGTTCCAGGACTTCGCGCTTTTTCCGCATTTGACCCTGCTCGAAAACGCGGCGTTCGGGCTCAAGGCGTTATCGAAGGAGGATGCGCGGCGGGTTGCGCGCGCTGCGCTCGAGCGGGTGGGGCTGGCCAGATACGCTGATGAGTACCCGCATATTCTCTCCGGCGGCGAGCAGCAGCGGGTGGCGCTGGCGCGGGCCATCGCGCCACGGCCCGGCGTTCTGATGATGGATGAACCGTTTTCGGGCCTGGATACGCGCCTGCGCGACGAAATGCGTGAGGAAACGCTCGCGATTCTGAAGGAGACGCGCGCCACCTGCATGCTTGTGACGCACTCCTGCGAGGAGGCCATGCGTGTGGGAAACCGCATCGGCATCATGCGCGCGGGCCGTCTGTTGCAAGTCGGAGCGCCGCAGGAAATTTATCACTCACCCGCCAGCATTCACACCGCGCGGATGTTCTCGGATCTCAACGAGATTCCCGTCGTCGTGAAGGACGGCAAAGCTGATACGCCGTTCGGCAAGTGTGCGGCCAAGGGCCTTGCCAACGGCCAGAGCGCGGTGGCCTGCATACGCCAGCGTGACGTCCAACTGCTTCCTTCAGGCAAAGGCCTGGCCGGCCGCGTTCTGACGACGCGCTTTCTCGGGGACACGGCGTTGCTCGAAATCGGCGTTGAAGGTTTCGAGGAGCCGCTGTTTGCGCGCGTGCGGGACGCGGAGGCGAAACAGCAGGGGACCGACGTGGGCGTGAAGGTCACCCCCGCGGATATCCTCGTGTTTCCTGCCGAATCCGAAGACGAGGGAGACGACTAGTCTACCGGTGGTTCCGCGCCCTTAACGCTGGCATGCCCCACCGTGTTGCGGGTGTGTATCCTTTCTGCAATAGTGCGGCGACTTGAGTTGAGATCACAAGAGCGGGCTCTGGCGCCGGAATGGAAGCAAGGCCTTAGTGGACGCGAATTCACTTTCGCCGATCCAGGCGTTCATGTGATCATGTGCAAACTCGGCAGAAATTTCTTTGAAGGAGCATGCGTGTAATGGGCACGATTGGAGTATGGCAGATCGTCATTGTGGTTCTTCTGCTTGTTCTTCTGTTCGGACGCGGCAAGATTTCCGAGCTGATGGGCGATGTCGCGAAGGGCATCAAGAGCTTCAAGAAAGGCATGTCGGACGACCAGGCGGACGCGTCCGAGCCCGTGAAGTCGATCGAGCATGACGAGGCCGCCAAGCCCGAGAAAACGGCCAAATCGTCTGGCGGCAGCAAGGCCAAAGCCAGCTAGGCAGCGGGCCTACAGCGACGCCGGCGCATTCGCCGTTTGACAATCCGTCTTATCACGAACGCGTATCAGGGCTCGCCCGCTGGCGGAGGTTCCCATGTTCGATATCGGCTGGACTGAACTGCTCATCATTGCCGTGGTCGCGATTATTGTCGTCGGCCCGAAGGACTTGCCGCGCATGTTGCGGTCTCTCGGGCGCTACGCCAATCAGTTGCGCAGCACCGCCAACGAGTTCCGGTCACAATTCGACGAAGCGATCCGCGAGAGCGAGCTTGATGAGTTGCGCACGTCGCTGAAAGACGCCGCGGACATGAACCCGGTCAATCAGATCAAGGATACGGTGAGTGAGAGCCTCGCGCCGCTGAAGGAAACGGCGGACGAAATCAGGAGCGGGGTCGATATCAAGGAGCCGACCGACACGCCGAAGAGCAAGGAACCGGAAACGGCAGGCGACAGCACCGGTGCAACAAAGAAATCCAAACCCAAGGCCGGCGCGGAAAAAAGCGGAGACTAGGCCGTGAGCCAGGAAGATCTCGACGCCACGAAGGCACCGCTGATCGAGCATCTCGTCGAGCTGCGCAAGCGGCTGATGTGGAGCCTTGCCGCGATCGCGGTCTGCTTCATCGCCTGCTTCATCTTCGCCAAGCAGATCTACAACATTCTGCTCTATCCCTATCGCCAGGCAGTCGGTGGCGATACCCGCATCGAGATGATCTATACCGCGCCGCAGGAGTTCTTCTTCACCGAACTCAAGCTGTCCCTTTTCGGCGCCATCTTCATCGCATTTCCGGTGCTGGCCTCACAGGTCTACATGTTCGTCGCGCCGGGCCTGTACAAGAACGAGCGTCAGGCGTTTCTGCCGTTTCTGCTCGCCACGCCGATCCTGTTCATCATGGGCGGCGCGCTGGTCTATTACGTGGTCATGCCGCTGGCGATGGCGTTCTTCCTGTCCATGCAGCAAACCGGCGACACGCAGGTTCAGATCCATCTGACCGCCCGGGTCAGCGAGTATCTCAGCCTGATCATGACGCTGATCCTGGCGTTCGGCCTTTGCTTCCAGCTTCCGGTGCTGCTCACGCTTCTTGCGCGTGCCGGCCTCGCCACGTCGGAGGGGCTCAAGGCGAAACGGAAATACGCCGTCGTCGGCGTGTTCGCCGTCGCTGCCTTTCTCACCCCGCCCGATCCGATCAGCCAGATCGGTCTCGCTCTACCGACGCTGCTCCTCTACGAGCTGTCGATCCAGTCGGTGAAGCTGGTGGAGAAGAAACGCGCCGAAGCACAGGCGAAACGCGAAGCGGAGGACGACGACTCGGCAGCCGGCGAGACGGTCTGATCTTGTCACTTGTCCAAGCGTAGCTGGACGCCTCCACCTACCCACGTGTATACGAAGGCCCGTGTCTCCGACACGGATGATTCCAGCAATCCGGAGCCTGCCGTCGTGTACGATCTGAAATGGATTCGCGAAGACCCTGACGGGTTCGATGCCGCGCTGGCGAAGCGCGGTCTTGAGCCTCAGGCCGCCGCCATCCTGAAAATCGATGAGGAACGTCGCGTCCTTGTGCAGAAGCTGCAGGAGGCGCAGGCGAAGCGCAATGCCGCGTCGAAGGAGATCGGCAAGGCAAAGGCGAGCGGCGACGAGGCCACGGCGCAGAAGCTGATGGACGAGGTCGCGCAGGCCAAGGACGTCATCCAGTCAGGCGAGGAGGAGGAACGGCGCGTCGACACCACCCTGCGGGACGCGCTGTCCGGCCTGCCGAACGCGCCGCTCGATGACGTGCCTGAAGGCGAGGATGAAAGCGCAAACGTGGTGGTGCGTACATGGGGTGACAAGCCGTCATTCGGGTTCGCGCCGAAGCAGCATTTCGAGCTCGGCGAGGCGCTCGGACTGATGGATTTCGAGACCGCAGCGAAGCTCTCAGGCGCGCGGTTCGTGGTGCTGCGCGGCGCGCTGGCGCGGCTTGAGCGCGCTCTCGCGTCTTTCATGCTCGACATCCACACGGACGAGTTCGGTTATCGGGAAACCCTGCCGCCGGCCCTCGTAAGGGGCGACGCGCTTTTCGGCACCGGGCAGCTTCCGAAGTTCGCCGATGACTTGTTCGTAACTCAGAATGACCATTGGCTCATCCCGACCGCCGAGGTGCCCCTGACCAACATGGTGCGCGAGTCGATTGTCGAGGAAGACAACCTGCCGCTGCGCATGACCGCGTGGACGCCGTGCTTCCGGGCCGAGGCGGGTGCGGCCGGCAAGGACACGCGCGGAATGATCCGCCAGCATCAGTTCTCCAAGGTGGAGCTGGTCTCCATCACCACCGAGGGCCAGGCGCTCGAAGAACTCGAACGCATGACCAATTGCGCCGAGCAAATCCTGCAGCGGCTCGAACTGCCGTATCACACCGTTGTGCTGTGCACCGGCGACATGGGTTTCGGCGCGCGCAAGACATACGACATCGAGGTGTGGCTGCCGGGGCAGGACACCTACCGGGAGATATCGAGCTGTTCGGTGTGCGGCGACTTTCAGGCCCGCCGCATGAACGCGCGCTACCGGGTCAGGGGCGAGAAGGAGCTGCGGTTCGTGCACACGCTCAACGGTTCCGGCCTTGCCGTCGGGCGCACCATGATCGCGATCATGGAAAACAACCAGCAGGAGGACGGCTCGATCGCCATTCCGGAAGCACTGCGGCCCTACATGGGCGGCCTCGACATGATCGCCGCAGCATAGGGGCGCAAACGGTCATGCGGATCCTGATCACCAATGACGACGGCATCAATGCGCCGGGCCTCGACGTGCTGCAGCAGATCGCCAGCGAACTGTCCGACGACATCTGGACCGTGGCGCCGGAGACCGACCAGAGCGGCGCGTCGCATTCCCTGTCCCTGCATGAACCTCTGCGCTTGAGGGAAATCGATGAGCGGCTTTACGCGGTCAAGGGAACGCCGACGGACTGCGTGATCATGGGGGTCCGCTATCTGCTGCTGGACAAGCCGCCCGATCTTGTCCTCTCCGGCGTCAATGCCGGTCAGAACATGGCGGACGACGTCACCTATTCGGGCACCATCGCCGGTGCGTTCGAGGGTAATCTCCTCGGCGTGCCGTCCATGGCCTTGAGCCTTGCTTACAGCTACGACAAGGACAAGACACGAATCCTGAAGTGGCAGACGCCGATGGTGCATGGCAGCGAGCTGATAAAACGGCTGCTCGATACCGGGATTCCGGACGACGTTGTTCTCAACATAAATTTTCCTGATCGCGAACCGGAGGATATCGAAGGGGTCGTGGTGACCGAACAGGGGCGCCGCAATCCGGACCTGCTGACAATCGAGGACCGGATGGATACGCGTGGCAATCCCTATTACTGGCTCGGGTTCAAACGACGGCCTTCAAAACCCAAAGAAGGTACGGATCTGTGGGCGATCTATACCGGGCGCATCTCCGTCACGCCGCTCAACCTCAATCTCACACACAGGAACGTTGCGGAGCAGCTCGCCGAGGCCCTTGCCGATTGATGCAACCGTCGCGGTGACATGGTGGAGCGCCGATCGTTGCGAATCGCGATAAAAACGGAAGTTCGGCCAGAATAATCGGATAATAATAACAGCCGTCCGCACCGAGGGGCGGGGATCTTGGGTAATCGAATCCGATGACTGACGCGCTGAAACAGGTCAGCCTCATCATGATGCTGCGCAAACACGGCATCAACGATACGCGCGTGCTTCGCGCCATGGAACTTGTCTCGCGTGAGGAATTCGTCGACACCGCGTTTGTCGACCAGGCCTATGAGGATACCGCCCTGCCGATCGCCTGCGGGCAGACCATCTCGCAGCCCTATGTCGTCGCCTACATGACCGAGAAACTCGGTGTCGATGCGGATCACACCGTGCTCGAGATCGGCACGGGGTCGGGGTACCAGGCCGCGATCCTGTCGCATCTTTGCGCGCACGTTTACACGATCGAACGGTACAAGGAGCTTCAGAAGAAGGCAGTCAGGAACTTCGACAAGCTCGGGATCAAGAACGTGACGACCATCATCGGCGACGGCTGGATCGGCTGGCCGCCGAAAGCACCGTATGACCGCATCATCATCACGGCCGCGGCCCCCGAGCCGCCCGCGGCTCTGCTTGACCAACTCAAGCCGGGCGGACGCATGGTCCTGCCGCTCGGCGCAACGCGCGAAACCCAGTTTCTCGTGCAGATCGACAAGACCGAGAAGGGGCTTGAGCAGAGGGAGTTGTTACCGGTCCGGTTCGTGCCGCTGGTCAAGGGACGCGTCAATCCGCGCAAGCAGAAGAAGAAGGCCTGAACTCACGCATCGCATCAGGCCATGCCTGCAAATCGTCACGGCAAAGACACAAATCGCGGCAACGCCAAGCAATTGCAGCCGCATTCCTGTTTCAGAATTGGATTTCGACGCGGGCAGATTAAGGGCTTGTTTACATGTTGGGCGTTCTAATCCCAGCCGAGGAAGGCCACATTGATGCACGTGACGCAACACAACACGGCTTCACGGTCCACGGTCCGGTATGTCAGCCTCGCAGGCGCGCTCGTCATGGCTATGTCCCTGGCGGGCTGCAGCGCGGCCAACATGACAGGGTTCGAGTTTCCGGTCTTTGGGCTGACCAAGAAGTCCGCCGAGAAGCATGATCCGCCGTCGAATGCGGAGCTTGCGGAGACCTATTCCGCAGACCCGCGCCTCGCCGAACAACGCGCTCTACCGCAGTAGGACGGGGCGATTTGCGCGGATCCGCAGGGCCCGGAACCGTCGCGTATGATGGTCCGCGGTGTGTTTCGGTGAATTTTCCGCGCGGGAAGAATACTCCTTAACAAGTTATTTACTGGTGGCGCGCTTTACTTTCCTCAAGAAGGAGGGGTGCCACCATGCGCTGTGTTTCTCACATCACGGTTTGGGAACTTGGCGTGCGCAAAGCTGCGGGTTTTGCATTGTGCGCGAGTTCAATTGTCTTGCTTGCCGCGTGCAGCAACGGCGTTTCCAGATTCGACTATCCCATGTTCGCCAACGGCGAAGCCGACAGCTCGATCACGACGGCATCGCTGTCGCCGATTCCCGCGGAGCCGATTTACGGCAGCGGGACGTCCGCCAGGGCGTCGAGCGTCGAACGCCGCGACCTGCCGCCGCCACCTTCCGCGCAGCAATATGCCGCCGCCGATCCGACGCGAGTCCAGACGATCCCCGTGAGGCCGCAAGCCCAATCCCGCCAGCCTCAGTACCAGACGCCGCAGCGCGCGCCGCAGCCTTACGCGCCGCCACCGCCACCGCAGGTCGAGTACAAGGCGCCGACGCCGGTGGAGCCGCCCCCGGCACCGCAAACGGTTAGCGTCCAGCGCGGCGACACGCTCTACAAGCTCTCCAGGCGCTACGGCGTCTCGGTCAACGAGATCAAGTCCGCCAACAACATGCGCAGCACGCGCCTCAGCGTCGGCCAGCAAGTCATCATCCCCGGGGCGGGTCCCGGTGCACCCGCGGTGTCCGGCAAGACATACGCCGTACGGCGCGGCGATTCCTCGTCCAAGATTGCCCGGGCCCATGGCGTCTCGACGGACGATCTGTTGCGCGCCAATGGTCTGTCGAAGCGCTCGATCCTTCGTGTCGGTCAGGAATTGACGATCCCGGCGCAGTCGGCCCCGGAAGCCGTTCCGTCGCCGGCGCCGGTACGCGTGGCATCGCGCGGACCGAGCGTACCGATTCCGATCTCGAACCCGGCACGGACGAACCCGGCACGGACCAAGCCGGCAGCAGTCGACATCCCCGGAGCCGTGCCGAAAAAGAAAGTCGCGGCGCGCACAAAAACCCTGCCGTCGCCGGAGCCCATGACCGCCAACCAGTTCCGCTGGCCGGTGAGGGGACGCATCGTGTCCGGCTTCGGGAAGAAGCCGAACGGCAAGCATAATGACGGGATCAACGTCGCCGTGCCCAAGGGGACGGCCGTCAAGGCCGCCGAGAACGGTGTCGTGGCCTATGCCGGCAGCGAGCTCGAGCCGTACGGAAACCTGATTCTCATCCGCCATTCCAACAACTGGGTGACGGCCTATGCGCATAATGACAAGCTGCTGGTGAAACGCGGCGATACGGTGCGGCGCGGGCAGGTTATCTCGAAGGCGGGTCAAACCGGCAATGTGAGCCAGCCGCAACTGCACTTCGAGCTGCGCAAGGGCTCAAAACCCGTCAACCCGCTGTCCTACATGGCGAACAGCTAGACGTCGAGGTGCTTGCCGAGGCGTCCGGCGATATCCTGTATGAATTGCCAGGCGACGCGGCCCGAACGGCTGCCCCGCGTCGCCGCCCACTCCAGGGCCTCGCGCTCCAGCTCATCCTTGCCGACGCCGAGCTTGAAGTGGTCCGCATAGGCGTGGACCATATCGAGGTATTCGGACTGGCTGCACTTGTGGAATCCGATCCACAGGCCGAACCGGTCGGAGAGGGAGACCTTCTCTTCAACCGCTTCCGACGGGGTGATGGCGGTTGACCGCTCGTTCTCGAGCATGTCGCGCGGCATCAGATGGCGCCGGTTCGACGTGGCATAAAAGATCACGTTTTGCGGGCGCCCCTCGATGCCGCCCTCGAGGACCGCCTTGAGCGACTTGTACGTGGTGTCGTCCGCGTCGAATGACAGATCATCACAGAACACGATGAAGCGGTGATCGGAGTGCCGCAGGTGTTGCAGGCACTGCGGCAGCGAGGCGATATCCTCGCGGTGAATCTCGATCAATTTCAGGTCGCTCCGGGGATTCTCTCCATCGCCTTCTTCACGCGAGCCGTGCTCGATCTCGGCGTGAACCGCCTTTACGAGGGAACTCTTGCCCATGCCCCTGGCGCCCCACAGAAGCGCGTTGTTGGCCGGCAGACCGCGCGCAAACCGCTCGGTGTTCTCGATCAGGATATCCGACATCCTGTCGATGCCCTTCAGCAGTGACAGCGGGATGCGGTTGACTTCGTCGACGGGCAGGAACGCTTCCGGGTCCGCCTGCCAAATGAAGGCGGAACCTGCGTCGAAATCGATACGCGGCGCGGGCGCCGGCGCCAGCCGCTCCAGAGCGGCGGCGATGCGGGTCAGCAGACCGCTCACGGGTTCCTCGAAGTTCATGCCTGACCGATAGCCGTTTCCATCGCGGATTCAAAGGGTTTTTGCGCAAATGGGTTGATAACGCCGCGCTGGCGCACAATTTACTCCGGGAGCGCGAAATGCGGGCTGCCGCGTGTTAAATGGTTGTCGCACAAGCAGTTGCAAAGCCGGGAGACGCCAGTATAGTCGCGCCCAATCGGCCTAACCGAGAAAGCACATTTCACCGGATGCGGGGTTGGACCCGAGGCCGCGTCCAGAGAATTTTGATCCAAGGAGTTCACAATGCTGATCACACCGGCTTACGCACAGGGCGCGCCCGGCGGTGGTGACTTTTTCATACAGATACTGCCTTTCATACTGATTTTCGTCATCATGTATTTCCTGCTCATTCGCCCGCAGCAGCGGCGCGTCAAGGAGCACCGTGAGATGGTGGCCGCGTTGCGGCGCGGCGATACGGTGGTGACCGCGGGCGGGCTGGTCGGTAAGGTAACGAAGGTCGACGACGCGGAAGTCGAGGTGCAGGTCGCGCAAGGGGTGAAGGTCAAGGTGGTCCGGTCGACCATTTCGGACGTGCGCGGCAAAACCGAACCCGTCGCCGAGAAGAAATAGAGTTGGTTTCAGGAGCGGGGAGCTCCTTTGCCGATCCGTTGAGAACAAACCGTCATGCTCCATTTCGCCAAATGGAAGATCATTCTCGTCCTGCTCGTTGCGTTCTGCGGGCTCCTCGCGGCACTGCCGAACCTGTTTTCGCAGAAGCAGCTCGAGGCGCTGCCGGAGTGGGTTCCAGCCAAGCAGATCAATCTTGGGCTCGATCTGCAGGGCGGCGCGCATCTTCTCTACCAGATGGACGAGAAGGCGCTTGTCGAGGACTGGCTCAAGGACATCCAGGGCGAGGTGCGCGATACGCTGCGCGGGGACCGGATCGGCTATACGGGTCTGCGCATCTCCGAAGCCAACAAGTCCGTCATCGTGCGTATCCGCGATCAGGCGAACATGGAACAGGCATTGACGGCCCTGGAGCAGATTTCCCAACCGTTGAATACCGGCCTTGTTTTCACCGGCCAGCAGGGCAACACGCTCGATGTGTCCCAGAGCGGCAACCAGATTACGCTGGAAATCACCGAACCGGGTCTGTTCCAGCGGGTCAGTTCGGCGATCGAGTCCTCGATCGAGACCGTGCGCCGCCGCATCGACGCGTTCGGTACGACGGAACCCGTCATTCAGCGCCAGGGCCGCGACCGGATCCTCGTCCAGGTTCCAGGTATCCGTGACGTGGCGCGCCTGAAGGCGCTTGTGGGCGAGACCGGCAAGCTCACCTTCCACCTCGTTGACACGACGGGGAACGTTCAGGAAGCGCAGCAAACCGGCAAGGCACCACCGGGCACGATTTTGGTTCCGTCGGAAGACGGGTTTTCGTCGGCGTACCTCTTGCAGGCGCGCGCGCTCGTCTCCGGCGAGAATCTGGTCGACGCGCAGCCGGGCTTCGATCAGCGGACCAACGAACCGGTCGTGACCTTCCGCTTCGATACAGCCGGGGCGCGGAGGTTCGGTCGCGCGACGCAGCAGAATGTCGGCCGCCCGTTCGCCATCGTTCTCGACAACAAGGTGATCTCCGCTCCGGTCATCCGCGAGCCGATCCTCGGCGGGTCCGGTCAGATCAGCGGCAATTTCACCGTACAGGAAGCCAACGACCTTGCCGTGCTGCTGCGTTCCGGCGCGCTGCCGGCCAAGCTGACAATCCTCGAGGAACGCACCGTCGGTGCGAGCCTGGGCGCCGACTCCGTGGCATCGGGCAAGGTCGCCGCGATGATCGGTCTTGGCGCCGTCATCGGTTTCATTCTGATTTCGTACGGGTTATTCGGCGTTTTCGCGAACATCGCGCTGATCGTCAACATCGCCCTGCTGTTCGGGGTTCTGTCCCAGTTGCAGGCAACGTTGACACTGCCCGGTATTGCCGGAATCGTGCTGACGATCGGCATGGCGGTCGATGCCAACGTGCTGATTTTCGAGCGTATCCGGGAAGAGGCCCGGGCCGGAAAATCGGTGATTGCGTCCATCGATTCCGGTTATTCGCGTGCCCTCAGCACGATTCTCGATGCCAATATCACGACATTCATTGCCGCGATCGTGCTGTTCTGGCTTGGTTCAGGTCCCATCCGCGGATTCGCCGTCACGCTCTCGATCGGCATTCTCACATCAGTATTCACCGCATTTACCCTGACACGGTTGTTGGTTGCGCAATGGGTGCGCACCCGCCGGCCGCAGGAAGTCCCAATCTAGAGGTCGCGTCCCATGAGAGGCATAAGGTTCGTACCCTCTAACACGCACGTCCCGTTTATTCGCTGGCGCTTCATCTCGCTGATCGCGTCGAGCCTGCTCATCGTTGCATCCATCGCCCTGTTCCTCACGGCCGGGCTGAATTACGGCATCGACTTCAAGGGCGGCACGATGATCGAGATCAAGAACAAGGCCGGCCCGGTGAACCTCGCCGAAATGCGCTCGCAAATGAACGGGCTCGGCCTGGGCGAAGTCCAGATCCAGGAGTTCGGTGCGCCTGACGATGTCCTGATCCGCATCGGTACGCAGGAAGGCGGCGACGCGAGCCAGCAAATCGCCATCCAGAAGGTCAAGGAAGCGCTCGGTGATACGGTTGACTACCGTCGTGTCGAAGTGGTCGGACCCACGGTTTCCGGGGAATTGATCCAGTCGGGCACGATAGCCGTTCTCGTCGCGATCTTCGCGGTGCTGGTCTACATCTGGTTTCGCTTCGAATGGCAGTTTTCGATCGGCGCGGTCGCGGCGCTCGTCCACGACGTGGTGCTGACCATCGGCCTGTTCTGCCTGTTGCAGCTCGAATTCAACCTTTCGATCATCGCGGCCATCCTGACCATTGTCGGGTACTCGCTGAACGACACGGTCGTGGTCTATGACCGTGTGCGCGAGAATTTGCGGAAATACAAGAAGATGCCGCTGGACCAGCTTTTGGACGTATCGATCAACGATACGCTGTCGCGGACGATCCTGACGTCGGTCACAACGCTGATCGCATTGGGTTCGCTTTACGTTTTCGGCGGCGAGGTCATTCGCGGCTTCACCTTTGCGATGATTTGGGGTGTCGTGGTCGGCACCTATTCGTCGATTTTCGTGGCCGCGCCTCTGTTGCTCTGGCTTGGCGTGAAACGCGAGTGGTCGGGTCTCGGCCGGTCCAAGGTCAAAGAGCCTGCGACGGAGCGCGGCTGAGCACTTGGCTTCCAGAACCGCATGAGCGAGCAGACCCCGTTTTTTCCGGAACGCGCGCCGATCGACGCCTATGGCGACCACGGCTTTCGCTTCGCCGAAACCAGCCACCGGGGTGCATTGCTGATCCTGCCGAGTGGCATGTATGGCTGGGCGCCCGGGACGTTCGCGGACGTCGATGCACAGGCGTTTTCGCGCGTATTCGGTGAAGCCTCGGGCATCGACTTCCTGTTGTTCGGCACAGGCGAGAGGCGGCTTGTTCCGCAGCCAGAAATCTCACGAGCCTTCCTTGACGCCGGCGTCGGTTTGGAAATCATGGATACCGGCGCGGCGTGCCGGACTTACAATGTATTGCTGGGGGAGGCGCGCGCGGTGGCTGCTGCCTTGTTGGCGGTCGAATAGGACGATTGAACCGGCGGGAAGGAGGCTCGAGCCCGTTGACTGACCCGCTGGAGACGCACGCTTTCGCGGCGCAGTTGCGTCTTCATGATCCCGACCGCTTCCTCACGGCGCGTCTTGCGCCGAAGCCCTCACGACCGGCCCTGATCACCCTGTACGCTTTCAACGCGGAACTGGCGCGCATTTGTGATGCCGTGAGCGAGCCGGCCCTGGGCGAGATCCGTCTGCAATGGTGGCGCGACGCGCTTGATGGTGCAGACACGGACGTGAAGACCGGCGCGCCGCTCGCCGACGCACTCACACAGACCATCCGTGCCCATGAGCTTTCAAAACCGCTCCTGCTTGGAATGATCGACGCCCGCAGCGCCGACCTGGATGGCGGCGGGTTCGCCGACGTGCAGGCGCTCAACGCGTATCTTTACAAGGTCGACGGTGCGCTGTTTGCACTGAGCGCACAGGTCCTCGCAAGCACCGAAACAAACGTCGCGAATGCGGCAGGGGCCGCGTACGGGATGGCGCGTCTGCTTTGCGCCTTGCCGCGTGATGCGGCAGCGGGGAGGGTGATGTTGCCGCTCGCGACACTCAACGAACACAGTGTTCTCGCCGAGCAAATCCTCGCCGGCGAGGAGAGCGATGGCGTGCGCGGTCTGATCACCGAGTTGGCGCAATCCGCGCGAACCTCGTTTGGTGAGGCGCGCCGGCATTTGGCAGAAGCGTCGAAAGCGGGGCGGTGCGTATTCGCCCCTTTGGCATTGGTCGAGCCATATCTTCGGGCTGCCACCCATTTGGATCATCGTCCGTTGCACGAAATCGCCGATATTAATCCATTGACCCGATTCCTGCGGCTCTGGCTTGCCGCGCGCGTGGGCCGCTTTTGATCGCGCTCGGAGCCGCAGAATCGCCAAATGTCGTAACTAGAAGACGGCGCGCGCCGTGGGTCCGGTGGCGGTGCCTCATATGCGAGATTCACCATGCCCCTTACGCGAAATTCACTTCTGAACGCGCTCAAGTCCTTCACCCCTGACGTCGGCGCGGCAGTGCGCCGCTTCCCGCTGGCGTCGCTGGCCGCCGTGGTGTTCACCCTGTTGTCTCTGTTCGACGCCAAGGCGTTTTTCGGATTGAGCGGTGATGCGTGGATGCGGGTCTCCTTGGGTCTCGGAACCGCATTCCTCTGGTCGTTTGCCGTGAGCCTCTACGCGGAGCGCCATGAATGGAGCCGTGTGCCGCGTTTCACCGTCGAGTTGGCGGGATTTATGGTTATCGCGCTTCTTTTCTACCAATCGGTGCTGTTCTCGTTGGAGCCGTATGTCCTGTATGTGAGCGTGGCGATTCTCGTCGGGCTTGCCGCCTATGTGCGCGTGGGCGATGCGCCAAATGCGGCCTTCTGGCAGTTCAACCATCATTTGTGGCTCGGCGCCGGATTGTCCCTTGTCGGTGCATTGTTGTCTGCCGGCGGGCTGTCGCTGATCGTCGAGACGTTCGAACTGCTGTTCGAGGTCAACTTTCCGGACACGACCCATGAGAAGATCTGGTCCGTCGCATTTGGTCTGATTGCGCCGCTCAACTGGCTGTCTCTGACGCCGCGTGACTTTTCAGAAACCGTCCAGGAAGGCGAGCAGAAGGAGTTCACATCGCGGGCCGTTGCGGTCATCGTCAAATACATTCTGGTGCCGCTTCTCCTCTTCTACACCGCGATCCTTTATGCCTATGCGGTGAAGATCGCCGTTGACGGCGTGCTGCCTGAGGGGCAACTCGGGCTAATGGTGCTCGCCTACGGCGCGCTGATGACGCTGACCGCTCTGTTCGCCTGGCCAGGTCGAACCGCGTCCGGACCACTGGTCGCCTTCTTCTGGCGGCACTGGTTCTGGATGATTCTCGGTCCGGTGGCACTGCTGTTTCTCGCCCTCTATGAACGGATCGTGCAATACGGCGTGACCGACGATCGCTACATGGTCGCCATCGTCGGCGTGTGGTTTGCCGTCCTCGGAATCTGGTTTCTGGTCCGCAGGGGCGTGAGGGATCTGCGCGTCCTCCCGGCCACGCTCGCGTTCGCCCTGTTTGTGGCGTCCTTCGGACCATGGGGCGCGGTCGGGCTGTCTGTTCGCAGCCAGACGGCGCAGCTCGCGGAGCTGCTCGAGCGGCATGGCCGGATGAAGGACGGGCAGGTCGTCGTTGCCGACGCCGACCAACCGATGCCGCGTGCCGAGGGCCGGCGCGCCACATCGATCGTGCGATATCTCGAAAGCGAGGGGCATCTTTTTGAACTGAAAGGCTGGTTCGCGGCCATGGAGAAGTCTCCGTTCCAGCCCGGCGCGAGCATGGCAAGGATCACAAGGGATATCTTGCTGCAGTTTGGTGCACCGCAGGGAACGCACATTATCACCGACGCGGAGCATCTGAACTTCACCGCGGTGCGTCCGATCTCCGTGGAGGCTTCCGGGTTTGACCAGATGGTCGGGCCGATCGCCCTGATGCGCGGTGCCAAAGGGCCCCAGCTCGCCGTTAAGGACGGGGGCACGCTTTCCGTGGACTTTGAGAACAACGTCGTGACCGTGCGGCTTGGGGACAGTGAACAACTGCAGTTCGACCTTGAGGCCACGGCCCGCAAGGCGGTGACACTGAGAGGGCCACGAAGTGCTACAACCATGCAACATATCAATGCGCTTGTGCCGTTCCGCATTGCCGCCCGTGACGCAGACCAAAGAAGCGTGTTTCTCGTTGAAAACTTGTGGGGAAAGATCAGCGATGAAAGCGTCGAGATTCGCCTGGCGCGCGGCTGGCTGTTGCTCAGAAAGAACTGACGCCGGCTACTCTGCGGCCACCTGCGCGGTCCGGCCGAGCCAGGCGTCGATGTCCCGGAGCGCCCGGGCGCTCTGCGCGCGCTTGCGGGCGCGGCCTTTCTCCTTGCCGCGCAGGCGTTTTCCGTCCTGTGCGGCGGGCAGGTCGACCGGCGGGAACAGCCCGAAATTCACGTTCATCGGCTGGAAACTGCGGGATCCGGATACGTCGTCATGCGCGATATGCCCGCCGGTGATGTGGTTGATCAGCGCCCCCATGGCCGTTGTCGCGGGCGGCAGGGCGGGCGCGCGTCCGTGCCGCTCGGCGGCGGCGAAACGTCCCGTGAGCAAGCCGATGGCGGCCGATTCCACATATCCCTCGACACCGGTGATCTGGCCGGCAAAGCGCAGGCGCGGATCGGCCTTGAGACGGAGCGTGCCGTCCAGCACCTTCGGACTGTTCAGGAACGTGTTGCGATGCAGTCCGCCAAGGCGGGCGAACACCGCGTTCCCAAGGCCCGGAATGAGTCGGAATATCCCGGTCTGGGCCCCATATTTCAGCTTGGTCTGAAACCCGACCATGTTCCAGAGCGTGCCGAGCGCATTGTCCTGGCGAAGCTGGGCAACCGCATGCGGCTTGGTGTCGGGATCGTGCGGATTGGTCAGTCCCACCGGCTTCATCGGGCCGTGGCGCAGGGTCTCGCGCCCGCGTTCCGCCATCACCTCGATCGGCAGGCAGCCCTCGAAGTAGGGCGTGTCCTTCTCCCAGTCGCGGAACTCGGTCTTGTCGCCGGCCAGCAAGGCGTCGATGAACGCGTTGTACTGCGCTTCATCGAGCGGACAGTTGATGTAGTCGGCGCCGGTGCCGCCGGGACCTGCCTTGTCGTAGCGCGACTGGAACCAGCAGACGTCCATGTCGATGGAGTCCTTGTGGATGATCGGCGCGATGGCGTCGAAGAAGGCCAGTTCATCCTCGCCGGTGAGTTTGCGTATCGCCTCACTCAGCGCGGGCGACGTCAGCGGACCTGTCGCGATAATGACCGAACTCCACTCAGGCGGCGGCGTTCCCGCAACCTCGCCGCGGGCGATCTCGATCAGCGGATGGGCGCTCAGCTTCTCCGAAACGTGATCGGAGAAATCGTCGCGATCGACCGCCAGGGCGCCGCCGGCGGGCAGTTTGTGGGCGTCGCCGGCCGCCATGATCAGCGAGTCCGCCCGCCGCATCTCCTCGTGCAGCAGACCGACGGCGTTGCTCTCCGCATCGTCGGAACGAAACGAGTTGGAACACACCAGCTCCGCAAAACCGCCGGTCTTGTGCGCTTCCGTCATGCGGTCGGGGCGCATTTCATGCAGAACGACCGGCACGCCGGCCTGCGCCGCCTGCCAGGCGGCCTCGGAGCCGGCCAGTCCGCCGCCAATAACGTGGATCGGGTCGGGTTTAGGGGGTGTGGCCATGATGCGACAACTTATGGAAAAATCGGCACGGTCTCAATCGCTCAATATTTCCTACAGAAGTTTGATTTGATATAGATTTGAGCTTCTGGAATATGAATCGAGCGGATTGCGGACTCTCAGACGGGTTTTGGGGCTGATGCGTGCAAAATCTCTAGCGGTTTTTGCCATTGTTGCGCCGGTGTTTCTGGCCGGCTGCACCTATGAGCAGAAAGGTCCGCCGACGCGGCATCTGGCCGACTGGGGCGCCCAGGCGCCGAGCAGGCACGCGGTGACGGTCTGCCACGCCTATGGCTGCCAGAAAACAACCCGGGTCATCTTCAGTGAAAGAGACGTGGCCCAGATCGCGGCGCTGATGCGCAAGGTCAAAAAGGGCAACTCGCCGCACCAGGAGCGAAGGGCCGTTGCCTACGCGATCGGCTGGATGGAAACGGAAGTCGGCAAACGCATCGGCACGTCGGCCGACCGTCCGGGAATGGATTTCCGCGCCTCGGGTGATCCGACGCAGCAGGATTGCGTCGACGAGGCGACCAACACGACGAGCTATCTCCTGTTCCTGCGCAAACGCGGACTGATCAAACAGCACACCGTGGAAATCCCGATCGCCAAGGGGCGCATCTGGCGCGGCGTGAAGAACTGGCCGCACTGGACCGCCATCCTCAAGGAAGAGGGAACGGGCCAGAAATACGCTGTCGACTCCTGGATCTTCAAGAACGGGGAAAACCCGGCGGTTGTGAAGCTCGAGGAATGGTACATCAAGGATCTGGACAGCCTGCCCGATTCGACAACCTGATCGAGGCGGCTCCAAGAAAAAGGCCCGGCAACCAAATCGGTTGCCGGGCCTTTTCGTATGCGTTTTGCGCGTGAGCTTTAGTTCTGCGCGGCCAGTCCACCGCCGCCGACACCACGCTTGTGGGCCTTTTCGTTACGGCGATTGTGGGCTTCCGCTGCATGGTTCGCGCGGGCCTCCTCGCGAAGCTTCATAGCAAGCCCGTCGATCTCGTCGCGCCGCAGGCCGATGTCCTGGAGGGTCCGGTCATCGAGCTCCTGCAATTGTCTGCGGGTGGATCGGTAACCGAACTCACATCGCAGATAGTTCAAGATTGAACTGACGATTGCCATTGTTCTTTTCCTTCAATTTCAACGGCCGCGGAGGCTCTTTCCGCGACTCATGCTTGCTCTCCTACGTAGTGCTTCGCATGTGCGGCCACCAGATGCTGCGATGCACAACAGGGTTGTTCCAGGCGCATGGCTGGTAAACGGATTGGTCATATTTGCGCTGGAATCGCGGGTCGGACACGCAATTGCGTCATATCGACTTTCGTATGACGGCATCCTCCACTATGGTGCGCTCGGTTCGCCGCAAAGCCGGCTTGAAGACTTAAACAAGATCCAACACGGGAGATGCGCCGATGAGCGTCGTACGTCACGAGTCACATGGAATTCTGTCCAAGGTCGTTGAGGGTGGTGGGTTGGTCTTCACCGCCGGCATCACACCCGACGACCGCGATCAGGACGTGACGGGGCAGACGCGGGAGGTCCTGGCCGAGATCGACCGTGTGCTGGCGCTCGCGGGCACGGATAAATCCAAGATTCTCTCCGCGACGATCTGGGTGCCTGAAATCCGCTTGCGTGACGGCGTGAACGTCGCCTGGAACGAGTGGACCGGCGGCGAGAACCTTCCCGCGCGCGCCTGCGTCGAGGCCAAGCTTGCGGTTCCGGAAATCCTTGTCGAGATCGCTGTCGTCGCGGTGAAGTAAGGGTCCGCCGGTGTGACGCCTACTGCCGGATGATGATCTGGTTCTCGTCGCAGGTGTCGCACATGCAATCGTAGAGGCAGAGGGAGAATTTCTCTTCGCACTGCTCCTGGATCGACGCCGGATCGGCGGCGGGGTTCTTCTCCGACAGCCGCTTGAAGCACCCCTTGTCGACATGCACCTTGCAGTGGGTCATGCAGGCCTCGTTCGGCTTGTCCCACAACCCGGTCGGCTGCGCCTGGCCGGGAATCGGTGAATAGGGAAGTTTGCCGACCGCCGGGTTGCCGATTTGCGCGTCTGCCCCGCCGATCAATGCCGCAACGGCGATCACCGCACCCATGATGCATACCCGTGCCAGATGCGGCAGTAGCGCCGTCCCCGCCATGTGAGCCTCCTTCACAATCGCACATCGGCCAGCGCCGGTAATATGCCTGCGACCGCCGCGCCTTGGCAAATTTTCGCGCCGCAGGCTCTAACACACACGTTTTACGCGCTCTGCGCTTTTTTTAAAGCACACGTTGAACCTTTTCCACGTCTCGCGCGTCAAACGTGTGTCAGTGGCCGTCCAGCGAGTTCCAGTATCGAACTCAATCCCTGGGCGAGCGCGCAAGCCGCCCTCCATCCCGGTCTAGCGCGTTCGCCATGCCGAGCCGCCGGTGCGTTTCCCCCCGCGCACCGGCGGCTTTCCTTTGTCCGTTTCCCGGCACCAAGTTGTTCTGGATGGCACGCAGTGGCAGAATGCCCGGCATCGAACGGCAGGTGGCTCACAGGGGGTGTGAGACGAATGAGTGGGAGTCGACAGCCGGCGCAGCCGGCGGAACCCGGGGGGCAGGGCGGACAGCCGGGACAGGCCGTCGATCCGCAAACGCGGGTCGTGGGCGTGTCGCGCCGTATCTGGGTGGCCCTCGCTCTCCTGGCAGCGCTTCTCGTCTACACGGGCGTTGGCATGTTCATGGCGCGCGGCGAGTTGCGCGAGCTGCAGGCCAGCGCCAAGGAGGCCGAGCTGAAGCTGGAGGCCGCGCTCGCGGCCCAGGCGCAAGCACAGGCGGACAAGGAACAGGTGATCAGGGAGCTGGCCGAGCAGGGCAAGCGCCTGGCGGAGTTCTCGCGCGGCGAGGAGCAGGCCAAAACGGGTGCCGAGGAAGCCGCCAAGCGTGTGACCGAGCTGGAAGCCCAACTCGCCAAAGTGCAAAAACAGGCACGGTCGGCCCGCCGGGCGCAGGGGCAGGTCAGGAAGCTGAAGGAAGAGGTCCTCGCCCTGCAGACGGCGCTCGACGGTACGCGGGCGGAGTTGGAAGCGACCGAGGTGGAGCTTGAAAAGGCGCGTGCCGCGGCGGAGCCTTACAGCACCGGTCCGCAAACGCCGGGCGTGCCGCAGCAATAGATCCTCTTCGACCAAATCCGAGGCAATTCTGTTTCCCGATTGACGTGTGCGATCTTATCGGCCGAGTTGAAGACCGGCGCGGTCGAAGAGATAATAGGTTACTGCGAATCGCTTCATTACGCCGGGGCGTCTTCGCCTGTACAGGGGGTTGAGGGGGCCGATTTTGTTCCGTTCGCTGAGCGGCTCGCAGCGGAGCGTACCATGTTGTATGAGCTGCTCTACTCCAGCATCGCAACCGCCACGTTCGACGAGGGCGGTGTGGAGGAGTTGCTCGTCCGGGCGCGGGCCCGCAACATACAATGCAACGTCACCGGTGTGCTGTTCTTCAACGGCCGCAAGTTCCTCCAGCTCCTGGAAGGGCCGAAGGAGCACGTGGATAAGCTCTTCGCCATCATCAAGGAGGACAGCCGGCATTCTCAGGTGACGGTCTTTCATACCGGCGAGATCGACGAGCGCGCTTTTGAAGGATGGGCCATGGCCTATGAAACGCTCGGAACGGAAACCTCGATCGGGAGCTGGCAGGATCAGCTTACGATGACCGCGCGCAAGGAAAGCGGGCATCTCACCAATATCGGGTATCGCCTCCTGCGCCTGATGCGGCATGAGCCTTTCGAGACGGCGGCCGGCTGAGCCCGCCGAACACCGTCAGCTTGTCATCCGCCGGTCGGCCAGCTCCTTCAATTGCGCCTTGAGCTGGACCGCGGCGGTGGTGAACCCGCCGTCCGAGCCGTCGACGAAATGCACGTGCTCGCCCTTGGTGAGCGAAAACACCAGGCAGGTCATCAGCGCGTGCTCGGAACGGTGCACGCCGAAGGCAATCTTGCCCTGGTCGTGCAGGTCCTCGAAGAAGGATTCGATCGCCGTGGCCGTGTCCAGCGGACAGTCGAGGATCATGCGCAGCGTGTCGTCGAAACGGCGGAAATCGGAGTTGGCGCGCAACTCCTTGCGGTAGACGGGTGCGTTGTAATCGCCCGCGGACTTGTCGAAGCGTTCGAGAAAGAACTGCACCAGGCTGGTGCCGTAGATCCACATCCATTTGCGCACGCGCTGGCTGGTGCCGGCGAACAGCTTGGCTTCGCTGGGGAGCCCCGAGGGCGGCCACCGGAACACCATATTGGCGGCGCTGACCGGGCTCGCGGTCACCGGATCGTCGTCGAAGATCCCGGCGACGCCGTCGATCACCTCGCGGTAGATGGCGATATCGTCCGCCCCGGATTTTCCCGTGGCGTGCACCAGCATGCTCATCATGGTGCCACGGCAGGATTTGAGCGGCTCCCAGCGGCACGACAGGCCCTCGAGGTCCGGGGGCGTATCGTCCTGCGGCCAGGGGACCGCATACCGTTCCTCGCCGTCCGGCCCCTTGATCAGGTCGTCGACGAGCTGCACGCCGCCGCCTGTGAACATGGCCATTGCGTTTCCGGGGCTCAGCTCGAACTTCGCCACCAGCACGTCGGCCCCGGCGCGCCGCACGTCGGCGACCGGTACGACACCTGCGCGCAGTTCGAGGCCGAACCGGTCGCGGGAGAGCTTGCGCGCCGCGCCGAGCGCCGGCCTGATCTTGCCCACGGCCGATGCCGGCACGGCCATGGTGGCGCCGTCGCCGCCGAACACGTAAGGCACGCTGACGCCGGGCAAGGCGTTGAGCACGGCGGTGATGCACGCCGCGCCCATCAGGTTCACGTCCTTGTAGCGTCCCTCTTTGATCGCTTTGGTGGAGCCGGTGATGTCGGCCATCACCATGTGCCAGTCCTCGGGGATTGGTCGGTAGAGCGAGAGGTCGGTGACGCGCGCGAACTCGGTGAACCCGGCAAGCGTCTTGTAGAAGTCGTCCTGGGTTTCAGGCATCCGGACCGCGCCCGTTCCGTATTCCGACATGTGATCCGACCGAACAGGCCCAAACGATCATCACGTCGCGCCGGGGATTGCAAGCTCCGTGTGTGTGATCAGCCAGTCGGCGCGCTGTGCAGTTGGTCGGCAGGATGGATTCCTGCCTTCGCAGGAATTTCGGAGAGTTTGCTTCGAGTTCTCGAAACCCCCGCGAAGGCGGGGGTCCATTTGGCGCTGTCAAACACATATCGCCCCCGCCATAGACTCGTCATCCCCGCGAAGGCGGGGGTCCATGGACGCGAGGTTCCGGTCCCCGGATCAGGCCCCGGGGCTTTGCATCGAACAACAAGGCGCGGCCACCGCCGGGCGGGCCGCGCCGTCAGGCCTTTACTTGTGGAACTTCTCGTCGTGCAGCTTCTTGTTGGTGCACCAGGTCTGCGCTTTCTTGTTCTTGCACATCCCCAGAATCCAGGCGGTCGGGCTGAACTTGCACATCGACGCGTAGGTTTTGAGTTCCTTCTTGCATTGCTCGGCGGTGTGCGCATGCGCACCCGAGATGCTGCCAATGAGTGCCGCCAGATACGCAGCCGCGAAGACTGCCCCGAACTTTTTCATGGAATCGCCCCCTGTGACGCCGGCGGTCTCGCGCCGGCCGATGATTGATCCGGTGCGGTCAATCTAGGAACGATTCACGCGGGCGTGCAAGCGGGGAAGGGGTGACTTCGCAACGATGGCGCATTCGCGGCTACAATGGACGGCCTACACTGTGGAAAACTGCTTGGGGGAACCATGCTTTGGGGACAACTGCTTCTCGGGACGGCGATGATCGCCGTCACCGTCGTGCTCCACATCGGCGGGATACTGGGCACCGTTGCGTGGCTGCGCCGGCACCCCAATGTACGGACCGGCCGTCACGGCTACGTCTGGGCGATCCGCATGTTCGTTGCCGCCGTTCTCGGCGTGTTTGTCCTACACACGGTCGAGATCTGGCTTTGGGCCGCGCTCTACATGATGCTCGGCGAATTCGACGACCTCGGGCGCGCGCTCTATTTCTCCACTGTCACCTTCACCACTCTCGGCTATGGCGATATCACGCTCGGCCCGCGCTGGCAGGTGCTGAGCGGGCTGGAGGCGGCCAACGGCATCATCCTGTTCGGTGTGAGCACGGCCTTCATTTTCGCGGTGCTGAAATACCTGTTCGAAGCCGCCGGCATCGTCGGCCGGGTCAGGGACTGAGGGGGACGCTCACAACGTCTGTTTGATGTGTTTCTTGGTCCTCGCCATAGACTCGTCATTCCCGCGAAGGCGGGAATCCAATGCAGCAGATGCCATGAACAAATCACCATGCGTCTACATGCTCGCAAGTCGCAAGAACGGCACGCTGTACATCGGTGTGACGAGCAATCTGCCGCGCCGTATCGTGCAGCATAGATCGGGTGATCTCGGCGGGTTTTCGAAGCGGTATGGCGTCACGCGGCTGGTTTGGTACGAGGCGCATGCGACCATGGAGAGCGCGATCATGCGCGAGAAGCAGATAAAGAAATGGAATCGCGCCTGGAAGATCCGCGAGATCGTGCGTGGAAACTCCGAGTGGCAGGACTTGAGCGACGAGATCTCTTGAGAGTTCGCTTTGGATTCCCGCCTTCGCGGGAATGACGATAGAGAGCGTCAGTATCCAGCGTTCCAATGAAAACGCCCCGGCGCATGGACGGCCGGGGCGTGGCGGACTTCCAGATCGTTTCAGGCTGTGCCTAGTACCATCTCGGGCGCACGCAGGCGCGTCCGGTGAAGACCCGCGGGCCGGCGCAGGCACAGGTGTTGCCACTCGAATACGCATAGCGGATCGCCGAGCACCGGGGCTTTCTGCGGACGGTCTTCTTGGGCTTGGGCTTCGGCTTCTTCTTCTTGACGGTCTTCGGCGGCGTCCGCGGCTTCGGCGCCGGCTTGACCGGAGCGACGACGGGCTGGACCGGAGCAGCGACGGGCTCGGTCTTTGCGGGCTCCAGGCTGGCGAGCTTCTCCGGCAGGACCAGGTGGTCGCCCTTGGGCTTCAGGCTGTCGGCGGTGGACTGGGCGGTAACGTCCGCAACGACGAGAACGTCGCAGTCGAACTTCTGATATGTCTCGATCGCCTCGCGATTGTCCTTGGCCTTGACGTGGGTGGCGTTCAGGCCCTTGTCCTTGAAGAACTTCGCCGCGGCATCCGCCGAGGCTGAGTCGGCGGGGGCGCAGAAATTCGCGCCGTCGAGCTCTTCCGCCCGTTTGACGCCGAAGGCTTCGCGGGTGACGAAGGCCCACGGACCGTTCGAAGCCGACGCGGTAGCTGACGCGGACTCAATTCTGCCGGCGACGCACTGGCCCTTGGAATAGACAAAGCCGGAAGGGCAGGTCGGCGCCGGGGCGCGCCGGACACAGCTGCTGCCGGAAAGGGTGTAGCCCTGGGGACAGGTCGCGGCCACGACTTGCTGCGCGGACGCGGTCTGGGCGGTCGCGGCGAACAGGGGTGCGGCGGCCACTGCGGCCAGCATCGCGGTTTTGAAGATCGTGCGGGTATTCATGGTAGGCGCTCCTTCTCGCAAAGAGATATCCGTCCGAATATCCGAGAAATGGGCGCGCCGACGCACATCATGAGTGATGCGGGTCACAGAATGGCGGGTTTTGGGGGTCGTGGGGCGGAAAACGGGTGGCAAAGGGGAACATTCCGGTACCGTTTCTGGATTCCGGCTTTCGCCGGAATGAAAGCCAATACATGTGCCGAAAAAGCGAGATTGCAGAATCGTCATTCCGGACAAGGCGCAGCCGGAGCCGTTCCAACGTCCAGTCGGTTGCTATGCGCCGCGATCCGGAATCCAGTCCTAAGGCCGTGTGGAGCGAATCCACCGCCTACGCCCAATTCCGCCCTTGCGCACGATGATGGTGCGGACCAGGGCCTACTCCGCCGCTTGCGCCCGCTTCTTGTCGCGCGGTGACGCGGTGGGCCGGCGCTTGAACAGACCTTTGAGGAACTGGCCCGTATAGCTGTCGGGCGCCCGGGCGACCTCTTCCGGCGTGCCGGCGGCGACGATGCGCCCGCCCGCGTCGCCGCCCTCGGGGCCGAGGTCGACGATCCAGTCGGCGGTCTTGATCACTTCCAGATTGTGCTCGATGACCACAACCGTGTTGCCCTGGTCGACCAGTTCGTGCAGCACGTCGAGCAGTTTGGCCACGTCGTGGAAGTGGAGCCCCGTGGTCGGCTCATCGAGAATGTAGAGGGTGCGGCCCGTGGCCCGGCGCGACAGCTCCTTCGACAGTTTGACGCGCTGCGCCTCGCCGCCGGACAGCGTCGTCGCCTGCTGGCCGATCTTGATGTAGTCGAGGCCGACGCGCTTCAGCGTCTCCAGCTTGTCGCGCACCGACGGCACGGCCTTGAAGAACTCCGCGCCTTCCTCGACCGTCATGTCGAGAATGTCGGCGATGGACTTGCCCTTGAACTTGATCTCCAGCGTCTCGCGGTTGTAGCGCTTGCCCTTGCACTGGTCGCAGGTGACATAGACGTCGGGCAGAAAGTGCATCTCGATCTTGATCAGCCCGTCGCCCTGGCACGCCTCGCAGCGCCCGCCTTTCACGTTGAACGAGAACCGCCCAGGCTTGTAGCCGCGCGCCCGTGCCTCCGGCAGTTCGGCGAACCACTCGCGGATCGGCGTGAAGGCGCCGGTATAGGTCGCCGGGTTGGAGCGCGGCGTGCGCCCGATCGGGCTCTGGTCGATGTCGATGATCTTGTCGAGGTGTTCCATGCCCTCGATGTGATCGTGCTCGGCCGGATGATCGCGTGAGCCCGACAGCTTGCGCGCCACCGCCTTGTAGAGCGTCTCGATGAGAAGCGTCGACTTGCCGCCGCCGGACACGCCGGTGATGCAGGTGAAGGTGGAGAGCGGGATCTCCGCCGTCACGTCCTGCAGGTTGTTGCCCTTGGCCCCCACCACGGTGAGCTTGCGCGTGTCGGAGATCTTGCGACGCTGCGGGGGCAGGGGGATCTGCATCATGCCCGTCAGGTATTGGCCCGTGAGGCTGTGGGCGTTGCCCATGATCTTCTTGGGGCCGCCTTCGGCCACGACCTCACCGCCGTGGATGCCGGCGCCCAGACCCATGTCGACCACGTGGTCGGCGGTCAGGATCGCGTCCTCGTCATGCTCGACGACGATCACCGTGTTGCCGAGGTCGCGCAGGTGCTTGAGCGTGTCGAGCAGCCGGGCGTTGTCGCGCTGGTGCAGGCCGATCGAGGGTTCGTCCAGCACGTAGAGCACCCCCGTGAGGCCGGAGCCGATCTGGCTGGCGAGGCGGATGCGTTGGCTCTCGCCGCCGGACAGCGTGCGCGAGGCGCGCGACAGGGTGAGATAATCGAGGCCGACGTCGTTGAGGAACTTCAGCCGCTCGCGAATCTCCTTGAGGATGCGCGTGGCGATCTCGTTCTGTTTGTCTGTGAGCTTGTCCGGCAAGGCGTCGAACCACGCGCCCGCGGCGCGGATCGACATTTCCGTCACCTGGCCGATGTGCAGGTCGGCGATCTTCACGGCCAGCGCCTGGGGTTTGAGCCGGTAGCCCTCGCAGGCCTGGCAGGGATGGTCCGACTGGTAGCGGGAGAGTTCATCGCGCACCCAGTTGGATTCGGTCTCCTGCCAGCGCCGCTGGATGTTGTTGATCACGCCCTCGAACGGCTTGGTCGTCGTGTAGCTGCGCGTTCCGTCCTCGTAGGTGAAAGTGATCGCCTCCTCGCCCGAGCCGAACAGGATCGCGTCGCGCACGTGCTCCGGCAGCTCGTTCCAGGGTTCGCTCATCTTCACCTTGTAATGGGCGGCGATGGCTTCCAGCGTCTGCGCGTAATAGGGGGAGGTGGCCCCGGTCTTGGCCCAGGGCACGATGACGCCCTGGCGCAGGCTCAGGTTCCCGTCCGGTACGACCAAATCCGGCTCGAAACGCAGTTCGGTCCCGAGCCCGTCGCAGGACGGGCAGGCGCCGTAGGGGTTGTTGAAGGAGAACAGGCGCGGCTCGATCTCGTCGATGGTGAAACCGGAGACCGGGCAGGCGAAGCGCGCGGAGAAGATGATCCGCTCGTGGGTTTCGTTGCGCCCCATATTGGCGGAATCCAGTTGCGCCTGGTCGAGCGGCTTGTCCGCAAGCTCGGCGATGGCCACCCCGTCCGTGAGCGCCAGTGCGGTTTCGAGCGAGTCCGCCAGCCGCGTGGCGATGTCGTCGCGCACCACCAGCCGGTCGACCACCACGTCGATGTCGTGGGTGAACTTCTTGTCCAGCGCCGGCGCCTCGGCGATCTCGTAGAACTGCCCGTCGATCTTGACCCGCTGGAAGCCCTTCTTCATCAGCTCGGCGAGTTCCTTGCGGTATTCGCCCTTGCGGCCGCGCACGATCGGCGCCAGCAGGTAGAGACGTGTGCCTTCCTCCAGCTCCAGTACCCGGTCGACCATCTGGCTGACGGTCTGGCTCTCGATGGGAAGTCCGGTCGCCGGCGAGTAGGGCACCCCGACGCGGGCATAGAGCAGCCGCATATAGTCGTAGATCTCGGTAACGGTGCCGACGGTCGAGCGCGGGTTGCGGCTGGTGGTCTTCTGTTCGATGGAGATGGCGGGCGAAAGGCCCTCGATATGGTCCACGTCCGGCTTCTGCATCATCTCCAGGAACTGGCGCGCATAGGCGGAGAGCGATTCCACGTAGCGGCGCTGGCCTTCGGCATAGATGGTGTCGAAGGCGAGCGACGACTTCCCCGACCCCGACAGGCCGGTGATGACGATCAGCTTCTCGCGCGGCAGCTCAAGGTCGACGCCTTTGAGATTGTGCTCGCGCGCGCCGCGGATGGAAATGGTCTTGGACGACATTGTGCACTTACGCCTCAGGGCTTGCTCCGGATTAGACCGGCGCGCCCTCGGGCACAAGATGGCACAACTCACATGTCAACAGAAAGGCGGCCCGGGGGCCGCCTTTCAACCAGTTGGGAATTGTGATCTCGGCTAGATGGGAATCGCGATCCCGGTGAGCATCCGCACCAGCAGCCAGATGAAGACACCGACCGTCGGGTAGAAGGTGAGGCCGAAGCCGAACGCCCTGAGGTAGGGGTTCTTGTGATAGCCAACCCAGAACAGGACGCGTCCGATCAGGAACAGCGACGTCAGGATCGGGATCGAGTGGCCTTCCATGTGTGGCGCATAGAGCGCGATGCCGCCAAGGCCGACCACGAACAGGATGAACTGTTCGGTCGTGTTAAGGATGAAACGGGTGTTGATGTCGAGGGCCGAGTTGGGCTTGACCTTCTGCCCGACCCACATGTCCGGATTGAGCCGCTGCGCGGCAACGATGGCGATGGCGAGCACGGCCGGCAGCACCGCGTAGATCGAGCACTGGATCATCAGCACCAGCCGGTCGATCGCCGTCCACGACTCCGGCCGCCACTCGATGATCTGCTTCATGCCGATGTAATAGACCAGCGCAAACAGCCAGTTACCGATGAGAACTTTCACGAACGGCCAGGTTTTGCGCGAGAAGCCGAACGGCCCCCGGCCCATGATGCGGGCGCGCTCTTTCTGGCGTTTGCGTCGTGCTTCGGGACTCATAAAGTCTCCGCTTTCAAGGTCGACCGGTTCTGCGGAGTCGGCCCGGCCTTCGGGCGCGGACCCGGTCTGAGCTATTTGCCGCTCATAAGCAATGGCAGCCGTGTTGGCCATGATTTTTCTCTCAAATGGTTGCTAAGGGGCTCGAAACGGGACACTTCGCGTGCAAGCGTTGCGTACGGGCCACAGTTCTCGCGCGGAGGGCGCGGAATAGCCATTGCATTGCGGCGATCGTGTGTTTATACTGGAACATAACGTGAACATATGCGCATTTCTCGCAATTGTTACGCAAGTGTCATGCCGGATATGGGTTGTGGACAGGATTCGACAAGTGTGGACAGGAGCATAAGTGTTGTGGCGGTTTGTTCAGATGGCGGGCTAATCTGATCGCGATTCGAACGGGTGTGGCAGTTGCGGCGCCGGGAGATGCAGCGCTCTGCAGCCGATATGGGGGCTTCAGGGTTAACAAACGCTAAACGGAGCCGGAAAGGAACAGACAATGGCCGGATCGGTCAACAAGGTGATTCTTATCGGAAATCTGGGCGCGGACCCGGAAATCAGAAGCACGCAGGACGGGCGCCCGGTCGCCAATCTGCGCGTCGCGACCACCGAGAGCTGGCGCGATAAGTCTTCGGGCGAGCGGCGTGAGCGGACCGAGTGGCACCGCGTCGTCATATTCAACGAAGGTCTATGCCGAATTGCCGAGCAATATCTGAGGAAGGGCTCCAAGGTTTACCTGGAAGGGCAGCTTCAGACCCGCAAGTGGGAGGATCAGAGCGGCCAGGAACGCTACACCACGGAAGTGGTGCTGCAGGGCTTCAACTCGTCGCTGACCATGCTCGATTCACGCGCGAGCAGCGGTTCCGGCGACTATGCCGGATCGAACGGCAATGGCGGCAATTTCGGCAAGTCCGGGCCGATGGATTCCGGCGGGTCGTTCGACAAGGAAATCGACGACGAAATCCCGTTCTAGGGTTGCGCGGTCTTTATTGGGCCCGTTGATCGTCGGCGTCCGGCGCCGTGGGCGTCAGTCCGGCTCCCGGCCAAAACGCACGGCGTCATCGGGAATCACGACTCCGGGGAGCTTGCGGTCCGTCCAGATGTGAACGGCGGACGCGATGTCGGGCGGTTCGTCGAACGAGCCGCCCTTTATGCTGATGGTCTCGGCCGTCTCCTTGTCGCCGTGCCACACGCGCGATCCGCATTCCGGACAGAAGAAGCACGCGATCGTCCGTCCGCTGTCGGCGACGCGCGACCAGCGCTTCAGCTCCCCTTGAACCAGCCGGACGTCGGAGCTGCTCACGATCACTGAAATGCCGAAGGCGGATGCGGATTGCTTCCGGCATTCGGCGCAGTGGCAGATATAGATGTCTTGCAGAGGTGCGGTAACCTCGTATCGAACGGCTCCACACTGGCAGCCACCAGTCATTATCCGTTCAGTTATTGTCTGTTCGGTCATTGTCTGTTCGGTCATTGTCCGTTCGGTCGGCGTCCCGTCCATCGCCATGGTGCAGTGATCGAAACGCCCAGGCGGCAGACCATGGCTACTTGCGCCCCTTCCACCAGGCCCACAGGTAACCGAGAAGCATATAGACGACGATGACCAGAAGGGCGGCTGCAATCCACTCGTAGTACATCATCTCGTGTCCGCTCCTGCGTCTCTCGCAAGCCTCGCGAAGCCCGGCTAACCGTTTTTGCGCTCGGCCCGCTGAATGCGGCGCTCGGTCGCTTCTTCGCGGTCATGATCGCGCTCGGACTGGACCTCGATGAACAGGCGTTTGATGTCCGGAAAGCGCGCCTTGATGTCCTTCTCCAGCTTGTAGATCGTCTGCTCCACCCGTCCCGCGCTCAACTCGTCATGAAAATCGAGGCTGAGCGCCAGCAGAATGTCGTTGGGCGCCAGGTGCATGGTGCGCATCTCGTTGATATGGCGCACGGCGTTCGAGCGCCCGACAATGCCGCGCACGCCCTGCCTGAGTCCGCGGCTCGCCGCCTCGCCGATCAGCAGGCCCTTGGTCTCGTAGGCGAGCAGCGAGGCGGTGCCGGCGAGGATGATGCCGATCACGACTGAGGCGGCGCCGTCGGCCCAGGCGATGTCCAGCATGTCGGCGCAGGCGACGCCGATCAGCGCGGCGATCAACCCCAGCATGGCTGCCGTGTCCTCGAACAGCACCGTGAAGATGGTCGGGTCCTTGGAGCGCTGGACGGCTTCGAAAATGCCGAAATTGCCGCGCACCTTGCCGAACTCCTTGTAGGCGATCCACCAGGCGACCGCCTCGAACACCATGGCGAGCCCCAGCACGATGTAGTTGATGTAAGGCGACGTGATCGGGTGGGGATGGAGCAGCTTCTGGATGCCTTCGTAGAACGAGATACCGGCGCCAAGGCCGAAGATGAGAATGGCGACGACAAAACTCCAGAAGTAGATCTCCGAGCCGTAACCGAACGGGTGGGCGGCGTCGGGCGGGCGCTTAGAGCGCTTGATGCCGTGAAGCAGAAGGCCCTGGTTGCCGGTGTCCACGACCGAATGCACCGCCTCGGAGAACATGGCGGACGATCCGGTGATGGTTGCGGCGATGAACTTCGTGATGGCGATGAGGCCGTTGCCCACGAGGGCGGCGTAGATGACCTTTTTCGATCCCTTCGCAGCCATGCCCTACCAGCCGTTGACCCGTGGCCAGGTTTCCGCGATTTCCCCGTCACGCACCACGTCGTAGGCGTCGTAGGCGGCACAGGTCATGCAGGTGTGTACCGGCATGACGCGGACCTGCGCGCCGACCGGCAACCGGTCAAACCAGGCCTCGTCCGGCACCGGCACGATGCCGTGTTCCTGATACACCTTGTCCACGCTGAGCCCTTCATGCCGCGCGAGCGTGTCCGCATCGCACAGATAGCCGTATCTGGTGTCCGGGGCGAAGGTGTTGGAGCTGTCGTCCTTCGACAGGGCCAGCGCACCGGAATCGAGGACGAGGCTCTGTCCGGCGCGGTTGTGGCCGATGACGGTCGCGAGCACCGTGACCGCGATGTCGTCGAGGGTGCAGATGTTGCGCGAATACTGCGCCAGATCCCAGAACAGATAGACGCCGGCGCGCGCTTCGGTGACGCCGTCGAGGTGACGGGCGTACAGGACGGTCGGCGTCGACCCGACGCTGACGATCCGGCAGTCATGGCCCGCCGCGCGCAGCGCCTCGGCCGAGTCGACGGCTGCCGCACGTTCCACCTCGGCCAGGTCGGCGATCTTCTCCGGGTCGTCGAGCGCGTAGGAATGTCCCGCATGGGTCATGACGCCGGCGAGCTTGAGGTTCTTCGACGTGGCTAACGCGCCGGCGATGGCCAGAAGCTCCGGAGATGCGGGCTGGACGCCCGAACGATGTTCGCCGCAGTCGATCTCGATCAGGAAATCGAACGTGGCGCCGAGCTCGTCCGCTTTCGCATCCGCCGCCTCGACCAGGTCCACGCTGTCCGTCGCGAGAATAACGCGCGCCTGGGTGTCGCGCTGGATGCGGTCGGCATGGGCCAGTTTCGTCGGGGCGGTCGCGGCCGCGCACAGGATGTCCGTGTATCCGGCTTCGGCGAAAGCCTCCGCCTCGCGCAGCGTGGAAACAGTGATGGGACCCGCCTTGTCGGGAACGGCGCACTCTGCGACCTTCACGGACTTGGGCGTCTTCAAATGCGGGCGCAGTGTCACGCCGAGTTCGGCACACCGGGCGGCCATGGTGTCGATGTTCCTCTGCAGCCGCTCCGGGTCGAGCAGCAGGCGAGGGGTCTCCGCGTCGGTTATTCTCATGGGCAGTGCCGGACGAGGCTGAATGCGGTTGTGCGTATGCGCGACCCTAGATCACGTTTGCCTCGGGTGGAACTACAAACGAGACAAACGTGATCGACATTGGTCTTCTGCGGTGGCCGGGAGATGTTAGATTGCATGACCTCACCGGAACGGGAGTTCGGCTGGATGATCAGACATTGGAAAAGCATGTGTGCCGCGGGCGTTGGCCTGTGCTTCGCGTTGATGCCGGTGCACGGGCATTCCGGCGAAGCCGACGTCGTCGGCGTCAAGATCATCAAGGAGGGAACCGGCACGTACCGCTTCGACGTGACCGTCCGCCACGCCGATGAGGGGTGGAACCACTATGCCGACGCATGGGAGGTGGTCGGTCCCGACGGGACCGTTCTGGGCACCCGCAAACTGGCGCATCCGCACGAAAACGAGCAGCCCTTTACCCGTTCCTTGCCGGGCGTACGCATCCCGGAAGGTGTCAACGAGGTGACCGTTCGCGCCCACGATTCGGTGCACAAATGGGGCGGAGCGGAGATGCGCGTACAGGTTCCGCAATAGGGGCCTGGCGACGTGATTGCGCGCTTACCGTAAGTAATTGATTTAGAACATAAAATTATGCAGTTGAACGGCCGTTTTTCTGCGCGCTGACGTTGCGGTTGGGCACCGATATCGGCTATAATAATGGTCACTTCTCACGGTGTTCCGCTCCCTCCTCGCAAACCGAAGCGCGCGCAGCCCATTGACTGCTCAGGGAGCCGGTTTCGCGCCAGAAACAAGATGCGGGCTTAAGCCTTGTCAGACGTCAACGACATGCCGCCGCCGGGCGGTGAGGGACCTGAGGACCCGTCGGATATTCATCCGATTTCCATCTCCGACGAGATGAAGCGGTCGTATCTCGATTACGCCATGAGCGTGATCGTTTCGCGGGCGCTGCCGGACGTGCGCGACGGCCTCAAGCCCGTTCACCGGCGCATCCTCTACTCGATGCACGAGAACGGGTATGACTGGAACCGGCCATACCGCAAGTCCGCCCGCGTCGTCGGCGATGTGATCGGTAAGTACCACCCGCACGGCGACACGGCCATTTACGATGCCCTGGTGCGCATGGCGCAGGATTTTTCCCTGCGCCTGCCGCTGATCGACGGGCAGGGCAATTTCGGTTCCGTCGACGGAGATCCGCCCGCCGCCATGCGGTACACCGAATGCCGGCTCGAAAAGGTCGCGCACTCGCTGCTGGAAGACCTCGACAAGGACACGGTCGATTTCAACGAGAACTATGACGGGTCGGAGACGGAACCGTCGGTGCTGCCGGCGCGCTTTCCCAACCTGCTCGTCAACGGCGCCGGCGGCATCGCCGTCGGCATGGCGACCAACATCCCGCCGCACAATCTCGGCGAGGTGATCAATGCCTGCATCGCCTATCTCGACAATCCGGCGATCACGGTGCCGGAGCTGAACGAGATCGTTCCGGGGCCGGATTTCCCGACCGGCGGGCTGATCCTCGGGCGCTCGGGCATCCGCTCGGCTTACGCCACAGGGCGCGGATCGGTCGTCATGCGCGGGCGCGTTGCGGTCGAACCCATGCCGCGCGACCGCGAGGCGCTGATCATCACCGAGATTCCGTATCAGGTGAACAAGTCGTCGATGATCGAGAAGATCGCCGAGCTCGTGCGCGACAAGCGCATCGAGGGGATCGGCGACATTCGCGACGAGTCCGACCGGGACGGCATGCGCGTCGTCATCGAGCTTCGCCGCGACGCGGTTTCCGACGTCGTGCTTAACCAGCTCTATCGCTTCTCGCCGCTGCAGACGAGTTTCGGCTGCAACTTCGTGGCGCTGAACGGCGGACGTCCCGAACAGCTCAACCTGCGCGACCTGATCCAGGCGTTTGCGGATTTCCGGGAAGTGGTCGTCAGCCGGCGCACCAAGCATCTCCTGGCGAAGGCGCGCGACCGCGCCCACATTCTCGTCGGCCTGGCCATCGCCGTCGCCAATGTGGATGAGGTGATCGCCCTGATCCGCGCCGCGCCCGATCCGGCCGCCGCGCGCGAGGCGTTGACCTCGCGCGACTGGCCCGCCCGCGATGTGGCGCCGCTGGTCGAGCTGATCGCGGACCCCCGTCACCGGGTGTCGAGCGACGGCACTGTGCGGCTGTCCGAGGAACAGGCGCGGGCCATTCTCGAGTTGCGCCTGCAGCGTCTGACCGCGCTCGGCCGCGACGAGATCGGCGACGAACTCAAGAGCCTTGGCGAGCAGATCGAGGATTACCTCGATATCCTGCGGTCCCGTGCGCGTATCATCGGCATCGTGAAGGACGAACTCACAGCCATTCGCGATGAATTCGACACGCCGCGGCGCACAGAGATCGTCGAGGCCGACGCCGACGTCGAAGACGAGGATCTGATCCAGCGCGAAGACATGGTCGTGACCGTGTCGCACAAGGGCTACATCAAGCGCGTTCCGCTTTCCACCTACCGGGCGCAACGGCGCGGCGGCAAGGGGCGTGCGGGAATGGCGACCCGCGAGGAAGACTTCGTCACCAGCATCTTTATCGTCAACACCCACACGCCGGTGCTGTTCTTCTCCTCGCGCGGCATGGTCTACAAGATGAAGGTCTGGCGTCTGCCCGTTGCGGCGCCCCAGGCGCGCGGCAAGGCGCTCATTAACCTTCTGCCGCTCGAGACCGACGAGCGCATCACGACAATCATGCCGCTGCCCGAGGACGAGGAGTCCTGGTCGTCGCTCGACGTGATGTTCGCCACCGAAAGCGGCAACGTCCGCCGCAACAAGCTGTCGGACTTCGTCGAGGTGCGCCAGAACGGCAAGATCGCCATGAAGCTCAACGAGGGCGATCACATTCTGCGGGTCGATATCTGCACCGAGAACGACGACGTGCTGCTGACGACGGCGGGTGGCAAGGCGATCCGTTTCCCGGCCACGGACGTGCGTGTGTTCTCCGGACGTACGTCCGTCGGCGTGCGCGGGATCAAGCTCGACAAGGGAGACGAACTGATCTCCATGGCGATCCTGCGCCACGTCGACGCGTCACCGGCCGAGCGCAACGAATATGTGCGCCAGGCCAACGCGATCCGGCGCGCGGCCAATGGCGACCATCCGGACGTTCCAGAGGAAACCACGGACCTTGAAGAGACGGAAACCGCCGAGCTTCCGCAGGAGCGGTACGCCGAACTCGGTGCGCAGGAGGAGTTCATCCTGACGGTGTCGGAAAACGGCTACGGCAAGCGCTCGTCGGCCTACGAGTACCGGGTCTCGGGCCGCGGCGGCAAGGGCATCATCGCTATGACCGTGAATGACCGCAATGGCAGGCTGGTTGCGTCATTCCCGATCGAGCAGGGCGGGGAGGTCATGCTCGTCACCGACAAGGGGCAGCTCATCCGCATTCCGGTCGACGATATCTCCATCATCGGGCGGTCGACCCAGGGCGTGATCGTCTTCGACACGTCCGAGGACGAACGCGTCATGTATGTCGAGGGCATTCCCGAGGAGGACCAGAACGGGGAGCCGGAGGGCGACGAGAACGCGGATGACGGCGCGCAAGAATCCGGTTGACCTTTTGCGCCGCTGCGGGCTTGGTGTGGCGGCAGCCAACTCTGGTCAGGAAGGTCTTGCGGTCCCATGAACTTCGAACTCTTCACGGCTTTCGTTCTCATCAGCGCCATACTGATCGTGTCGCCCGGACCCATCGTCACGCTCGTGATTGCCACCGGTGCGACCCGGGGCGTTCGCGCGGCCCTCGTGACCGTCGCGGGCACGGCGGTCGGCAACGGCGTTCTGATCGCGGCAATCGCGCTGGGGCTGAGCTGGGTGCTGAACCACTCCGCCGTGCTGTTCGAAGTGCTGCGGTGGGCCGGCGCCGCCTACCTGATCTGGCTCGGCATTCAGGCGTGGCGGTCCGGCGACAGTGTTCCGGAGAAGCCCGTTACGCCGACCAAGGTGGATTTCGTCCGCGGCTTCTGGGTTGCCATCTTCAATCCCAAGACCATCGCATTCTTCACGGCCTTTCTGCCGCAATTCGTCGACCCCGCGCTCCCGGCACAATTCCAGTTGCTTGTCATGAGCGCGGTATTCGTCGCCATGGCCTCCATGCTTGATGCGGGGTGGGGCATTGCGGCCGGACTTGGCCGTGCCTGGTTCGTCGCGCCGTCGCGCGCCAGGCTGCTTGCGCGCGTTTCGGGCTCGGTTCTCATTGGCGGCGGTCTCTGGCTCGCCCTGACACGACGGGCCTGACGCGCCACCCCGGAAAGGAATTCCATGGCCCATATCGGCTTCTACCCCGGCAGCTTCGATCCGCTGACCGTCGGCCACCTGGACATCATCGAACGGGCGGCGAACTTCGTCGACCGGCTCGTCATTGCCGTGGGCGTGCACCACGGCAAGAAGCCGCTGTTCACGGTGGAGGACCGGGTCAGGATGATCGAGGCCGAGGTCGCGGAGCTCGCGAAGAAGACCGGGACCGAGATCGACGTCGAGACGTTCGACAAGCTGACCGTCGACGCCGCGCGCGCGGCCGGCGCGAATGTCATCATTCGCGGATTGCGGGATTCAGGCGACTTCGATTACGAGATGCAGATGGCGGGCATGAACGGCACCATGGCGCCGGACATCGAGACGGTGTTTCTCGCTTCGTCGCCGCAGGTCCGCCATATCGCGGGCACGCTTGTGCGCCAGATTGCATCCATGGGTGGTAATGCGTCCGCATTCGTGCCGGATTCGGTGGCCGCGCGTCTCAGGGACCGCTTCGGCAACGCGTGAAACGTCTGCACCACCATATCTATCTCGAAAGACAAAACTCCAAGGCAGGTTCCCATGACAATGCTGAAAAAGATTGTGCTCGTTCTCGCCGTCAGCCTGTTCACCGCGGGCGCCGCGTTGGCTCAAGCGCCGGCGCTCGACAAGGAGAACATTCTCTACATCGATACCAAGGACGGCCGCATCGCCATCCAGCTCCGCCCCGACCTCGCGCCGGGTCATGTGGCGCGGGTGAAGAAGCTGGCCCGGGAGGGGTTCTACGACGGCGTCGTGTTCCATCGCGTGCTCGACGGGTTCATGGCGCAGACGGGCGACCCGGAAGGAACCGGCATGGGCGGCTCGAAGTATCCGGACCTGAAGGCCGAGTTTTCCCAGACCCCCTTCAAGCGCGGGACGGTCGGCGCGGCGCGCACGCGGGATCCGAACAGCGCGAACTCCCAGTTCTTCATCGTGCTCGATGAATCCTCCCATCTGAACGGACAGTATACGGTGTGGGGAGAGGTCATCCGCGGCATGGACCGGGTCGATGCGATCAAGAAGGGCGACCGGCGCCGCAACGGACTTGTCACCAATCCGGACAAGATGGTGAAGGTCACCGTCGCCGCCGACGCCAAGGATCATTCGGTCCTGAAGGAACCGGCAAGCCGTTAGGGCTTTCTCGACCAAATCCGGGTCAATTCCGTTTCCCGATTGGCGGGCGTTCGGACCGTACGAACCGGCGCGTAGATCTGCGTCTTCTGCCTGATGCCTTGACGCGCGCGGTGCGCTCGCTCATCACTGTCGCTCATGTGACACACGGCCCCCCGGGGGTCCCAGAAAGCGAGCGAAGAATATGGCAACGAACGATCCCGAAAACACACTGATCATGGAAACGACGCAAGGTCCGGTCACCATCGAATTGCGCCCCGACCTCGCGCCAAACCACTGCGCGCGCATCAAGGAGCTTGCACGCGACAAGTTCTATGACGGCATCGTCTTTCACAGGGTGATCGACGGGTTCATGGCGCAGACCGGCTGCCCTCAGGGAACGGGTACCGGCGGCTCGGGCCAGAACCTGAAGGCCGAGTTCAACGACGAGCCGCACGTTCGCGGCACCGCGTCCATGGCCCGCGCGGCGAACCCGGACAGCGCCGACAGCCAGTTCTTCATCTGCTTTGCGGACGCCCCGTTCCTCAACCGGGAGTACACGGTCTGGGGCAAGGTCGTGGACGGCATGGACAATGTCGACAAGATCAAGCGCGGCGAGCCCGTTTCGGATCCGGACAAGATCATCTCCATGCGGGTCGCGGCCGACGCCGAGTGACCGAGCGGCCGTGAGCGGCGCGGAAGACCCACGTGCGCGTTGACGATTTCGACTTTGTCCTGCCGGAAGAGCGCATCGCCCTGCGGCCGGTGCACCCGCGCGACGCGGCGCGCATGCTGTGCATCAATCCGCGTGCGGCGGAACCGTTCCGGGACAGGGGGGTGCGCGATCTGCCAGCGATCCTCGATCCCGGCGACGCGCTCGTATTCAACGACACACGCGTGATCCCGGCCCAACTGAGCGGCGTCCGGCATCGCGGCGACGCGGCGGCGAACGTCTCCGTGACGCTTATCGAACCGCTCGATGCCGGCCGATGGAAGGCCCTGGCGCGTCCGGCGAAGCGCCTGCGCGCCGATGACCGGATTTCCTTCGGCAACATCGAAAATACATGCCTGCAGGGCACGTTATGGGCGCGGGTTGAGAGCAGACGGGAAGAGGGCGGTGAGATCACGCTCGTCTTCGATTTCCATGGCAGTGCACTCGACGAAGCCATTGCCACGCTTGGGAAAATGCCGCTGCCACCCTACATTTCCTCGCGCCGGGCACCGGACAGCGAGGATGTGGAGGACTATCAGACGGTCTATGCGCGCGTGCGCGGCGCCGTTGCCGCGCCGACGGCGGGTCTCCACTTCACGGAAGAGCTGCTGGAGGACCTGCGCGAAAAAGGCATCGAAGAGCACTTCGTGACCTTGCATGTAGGCGCGGGCACCTTCCTGCCGGTCAAGGTCGACGATACGCGCGAGCACCGCATGCATGCCGAGCATTGCGAAATGGATACCGCCGTTGCCGACGCGCTCAATCGCGTGCATGCGCGCGGGGGGCGCATCGTCGCGGTGGGCTCCACATCACTTCGGGTGCTCGAGAGCGCCGCCGACGAGACCGGCCAGATTCATCCCTTCAAGGGCGAGACGGACATCTTCATCACGCCGGGCTACCGCTTCAAGGCGATCGACGCCATGCTCACCAACTTCCATCTGCCGCGCTCAACCCTTTTCATGCTGGTGTCCGCGCTGTGCGGGCTTGAGACCATGAAACAGGCCTATGCCCATGCCATTGAAAACGGCTACAGGTTCTATTCCTATGGCGACGCCTGTTTCCTGGAGCCGTCCTGATCACATGACCGCCAGTTTCTCCCTCAACGTTCATGCGAAAGACGGCGCCGCGCGCTGCGGCAAAATCACGACGCCGCACGGACCCGTCGCGACGCCTGCCTTCATGCCCGTGGGCACGGCCGCCACGGTGAAAGCAATGTTCCCTGAAACGGTCCGCCAGACCGGGTCGGACATCGTCCTCGGGAACACCTATCACCTGATGCTGCGGCCGGGTGCGGAAGAAGTTGCGAAACTGGGAGGCCTGCACACCTTCATGAATTGGCACGGGCCGATCCTCACCGATTCCGGGGGCTACCAGGTGATGTCGCTCGCCAAGCTGCGGAAGATCAGTGAAGACGGCGTGACCTTCCAGTCCCATATTGACGGCAGCAAGCACGAACTGACGCCGGAACGTTCGGTCGAGATCCAGTGCCTGCTCGGCGCCGATATCCAGATGGTGTTCGACGAGTGCACGCGGTACCCGTGCGAGAAGGCGGAGGCCAGATCGTCCATGGAACTCTCCATGCGCTGGGCGGAACGCTCAAAAGCCGCTTTCGCGCAACACGGCAAACCCGGAGAGGCTCTGTTCGGCATCGTGCAGGGAGGGGTGCATGCCGACCTGCGCGAAGCGTCCGCGCGGCAGTTGCTTGATGTCGAATTCGACGGCTATGCCGTCGGCGGCCTCGCGGTGGGCGAGGGCCAGGAGCTGATGCTGCAAACGCTCGACGTAACGGTTCCGGTCCTGCCCGAGGACAAGCCGCGTTATCTGATGGGGGTGGGGACGCCGGAGGACCTGATCCTCTCGGTCGCCCGCGGCATCGACATGTTCGACTGCGTGATGCCGACCCGCTCGGGGCGCCACGGCCAGGCGTTCACGTGGGACGGGAAGGTGAACTTGCGCAACGCGCGCTACGGCGACGACCCCCGGCCACTGGATGAGAAGAGTATGTGTCCCGCCGCACGCGACTACTCACGCGCCTATCTGCATCATCTCGTCAAGTGTCACGAGCTGCTTGGCCCAATGCTGATCAGTTGGGCCAACGTGCATTTTTATCAGGATTTGATGGGGCGGATGCGCGAGGCGATCCGGGAAGGGCGTTTTGAGGATTTCGCGGAAACCACGCTGGCGCGGCTCAATGGGTCGGGTCAGGACGAGGGCTGACTGAACAAGATTACGTGATATCGGCGTTTCTCAGACCCGATGGCCGTTGACCGGCTCGACCAGGCATCCGGCGATGGCCCAGCGGCCGTCGCTCTGGCGCTGCAAGCGGAACTGCGCGTTCCACTCGCGTCCCTGGTCGTCGGTGATGGTCACGCTCTGCAGGGCGTCGGTGTCCTCACGAACCACTTCGGCGAAAGAGAATGACTTCGCGTTTGACAGCGGCTTGAGCTGCGTCGTCAATGCCTGCAGGAACCCTTTGGAATTCTTGTAAAAATCCTGGATGATCGGGGTCAGAAGGGCATAGGCGCCGGCCGCATCGCGTGCGCTCATTGCCTGAATCTGGTTGCGAACGGATCCGCGAATGCGCTCCAGTTCGGTCTTGGACAGTCCAGTCCGCCCGATTCCAACCGGAATCGACGCCTTTTCGACCGCACCGAGTGGCGCAACCTCGGACTGTCCGGACGTGGCCGGATCAGTCAGTTTCGCTGTTTTATCAGTGGCTTGGGCCCCTGTAATGCCGAAAGCCACCAACATCGCCGTCATGGCGACTGCCGTGAGAGCTTTCATTATCCTGCCTCCCAACGGCAATGCCCCGTCCCTTTTTCAGGGTCCGTCTTTATATGTTAACGTTCAGATAGGTATGCGGGCAAGTGAATCCAAGGGCTGCATGCGATTTCTCAGGGCTGCAGACGGCGCTCGCGATACAGCAGATAAAGCCCGGACCCGATGACGACGGCCCCGCCGGCCAGCGTCCATGCACTGGGCACGTCCCCGAACACCAGATATCCGAGCGCGATCATCGACAACAGTCCGGCATAGATGAACGGCGCGACAACGGGAGCAGGCGCGTATTTGAGCGCCAGGATCAACATCCAGTGGCCGACCATGCCGGTCAGTCCGAGCCAGACGAACAACACCCACACGAGACCTTCCGCGGGCCACTGCCATTCGACGATCGCGAATGGTGCGCACAATACCGTGCCGGCGATGGAGGTGTAGAACAGGTTCACTTCGGCTGAATCGTGCCCGGCCATGAACCGCGTGTGGATACTGTAGAGCGAGTAGGTGACGATCGCTCCGAAGGCATAGACGACCGCCCAGTGTATGCCGCCGAAGCCCGGGCGCGTGACCAGCAGAACGCCGGCAAATCCGGCGATGATCGCCAGCAGGCGGCGCCAGCCGACCCATTCACCGAGGATCGGACCCGCGAGTGCGGCCACCAGAAGCGGCGTCAGGAAGAAGATCGTGACGGTCTGGTCGAGCTGCAGATACGTGATCGCGGCAAAGTTGAACGCGGTGGTGATGGCCACCAGCATGCTGCGGACGAACTGGTGGCCGGGTTTCGAGGACCGCACGACTTCGCGTCCCATGATCAGCCCGAATACCAGAACCGTCAGCACCGTGTGAAAGAAGAACCGGACCCACACGATCTGCAGAACCGGCATCTGCAACTCGTCCGTCAGGTATTTCGCGGCCGCGTCGAGGCCCGCGAAGATCGTCACCGCGCCGCACATCAGGCCGATGGCAAGAATGTGGTTCTCGTGCCCCGCGCCGTTGGCCGCGGGAACGCGCACGGGTCCGGGCTGTACCTTTGTCATGGGAGAGGGCCCCGAGAGGTCGCGGCCGGTTGCGCGGGCGACCGCAAGGGAAGTGATATGTCAGAGTCGTCACTGCCCTTGTGTCACACAAAACAGAACGCGCCTAGGTAGAATTGACACCAACCGTGAAAATCGCGTGTCATTGGCGGATAACGCCAAATCGCCCCTTGACCGGAATCGGCGACCGCCCGTATGGTCCGGCGCGTTTTCACCCCCGTGGGCCCGTAGCTCAGTTGGTAGAGCAACTGACTTTTAATCAGTGGGTCGTAGGTTCGATTCCTACCGGGCTCACCAGCTTTTTCAATTAATTGAAGCATTTAGCTCAGAAACCCGTTTAAAAGAATCCGGGCAAAAAGTCTGACAAAAAAGTCTGACAGGCGCGGTTTAGTTGCACGATTCTGAGCTGGGCCGTGCAACTTGCGGCAATCACATGCAGATTCGCGTTATTCCGTCAGACTAGTAACTGACTATGAATCAGTTGCTGAGACGCTCTTGCGATCTGGGGAAGCGATCGATAGGTCTGAACCATGCAACTGGTTCTCCACGTTGGCCGTCAGATCTTTTTTTAACGCAATCTTGTTGCCAAGCCCGCTGAGTTAGGTTGTGATTGTACTTCGATTGTTGTGGGGCAACATGAGCGGGATTCACCACAATCACTTGTCGAACTGCATTGGGTTCAGGAGCGATGAGCGCTAAACATGCCTTTATCGATACGAACGTCCTGCTTTCGTATTACTCACAGAGCGATGACACATTAAATGAACTCGAAAAACTCAATGCAGCTGCTGAGAAAGGCGAAATAATTCTATATACCAACGAATTGTTGATCGATGAGATTAAACGAAATCGCGAGTTGCGTATTCGAGACTCTGTAAAGCTTCTTGGACAGGGACTGCAAACTAATCTGCCTCGAATTGCCGAAGGAATGAATGGATTTAGGGAGCTGGTCGATCTGCTTCGAAAGGCCTCAAAAATGAAGCAGGATTTACTGGCCGAAGTGAAGGAAGCAGCCGCCGAAAACAAGCTTCATGCTGATGGATTGATCGGTCGTTTTCTAAATGCGGCACAAAAGACAGCAGTTACAAAAACTATACTTAAGAAGGCTAGACGCCGCGTCGAGTTTGATAACCCTCCAGGCAAGCCGGGGAAGTTGGGCGATCGGGTACACTGGGAAGCCCTGCTGGCGGTGCTGCCCCACAAATCTGATCTAATTCTAGTGTCTGCTGATCGAGATTTCTGTTCGCCGTTGGCGGATGACAGGCCTCACGACTTTCTCGCGGATGAGTGGCGTTGGGAGAAGTCTGGACAATTGGAGCTTCACCAAGGGCTCGCACCATTCTTGAAAGCGCATTTTCCTGAAATCAAAGTTCCGGAAGATTTCGATCGACGGGGCGCCGTTCAAGCGCTTGTGGGTAGCGGTAGTTTTCAATCAACACACACGGCGATTGCGTCTCTAATGGCCTATTCGTCATTTAGTGAGGCCGAGATAGAAGACCTTTTGTTAACGGCACTCGGAAACTCTCAAGTGAGTTGGATACTCACTGATCCTGATGTCGCTAGCTTTTATTTGAACCTTATCGACAAACAGACTGACGTTACGAAGAACCCCTTGGCAGCACAGGTCAAAGCGCAAATCAAACAAGATCAGCAGGGTTTGTTTGCGGGTCTGGAGGAAGATGACAACGTGCCTTTCTGAAGTTGCCAGACTTTGCCCATAAAATGACCCTGATTTGTCGGTTGTCAGACTGGTAAGCTGTTGTTTTTGTTATATTCTGGTTTGACTTTTAATCAGTGGGTCGTAGGTTCGATTCCTACCGGGCTCACCACTTTTTCAACGACTTAAGACCGCCGCCCAAAAGCCAGATTCCCCGCTAGCTACCATATAGCAACCAAGAGCGAGCAATTTGGCGCCGATTCTGGCAGAGCTATTTTCTCATCGCGGCATACTGCAGGATAAATTGGTCTTCGGAAGGCCAAAGCCCGCGAGCTTCCTTAATTCTTGCAATCGGCGTCTCGTCAGACAGTTCCCGTCCCTTGCATTTTAGATAGCAGCGGATCGTTTTCCGAGAAATTGAACATATCGTTCTTGAAACTCTCCAGATTGATTTTGCCCTCCTGAAACTCAATCAAACGGAAGTGATAATGGACCAAATAGCCCAAGGTAATATCTGGATATTTCTCAGTAATGATCTCAAACTCTGAACGAGCAGTCGTGGAGGCTTGTTGTCTTCGTGCTCCTTGGGTTGTATGCCTAGTATTCAGGAACGTACCCAGCAAAGTCAGTATGCCACCTATAAATAGTCCTGCAACACCGGTTACAATTTCTGGGCCAACCATTGCACACCTCGCTTGATCAAAAGCTAAGGAAACACATTGCCAGATTGCGTTTACACTGTTCAAGCGGACTCATCAGTGTTGCTTCCGCGCAGTCAGCTTCTCAACGGCACTAGCTTGCGTGACCAACTTCTTGAGAGCGACTATCGACGATACGCAGCAGATGATTGGCCAGCATGATCATTTCAACTCCGTCAACTGGATCATCGATGATTACGGATCGATGGCTGTGTGGATTCTTGTATGAGCCGATTGCGCCGGCGAAAAGGTGCATAAGCGCCTCACGCTCACCCTTGGGATCTTCCAACTTGGTGAGTGGCCCCTTGTCTGGGTGAAATGCCTCTCGAGCCAAGTCAACGCCTATCTTGCTATCACCATAGTTACCCGCTGCACGTACAACGACTTCGACTTCCTTGAATCTTGAATGCTTGGAATACGGCTGTGTCGTATTCCCTCCGCTGAAACGACACCAAGGCCTTTTTCGTGATGGAGGTATGCAAGAGGTCCTTTGGCAGCATTGACGCTTTAGCGTAGTTGGCCAAGCCCTCTCGGTTACCAATTTTTATGGCGCGACGACTGAGACATCGCCATTCGTTGGGCACGTTCGCTCCATCGGGCCATACCAACATGTCCTGACCCTCAAGCCACGCCCACGGCCTCCGCGATCGCCCGAAAAATCGCGTGTTTATCAAGCTGGGGATACTCGTCAGCAACCGACCCAACAAAGTTCGTCAAATGCACTTTTTCCTGATCCAGAAAAACTACGATGAGCACGCCAGCCAATTCTTCCGGTGCCATTAACAGCAGTACCTCCGAGTCTGGCACTAATACGCTCATCCGCATCACAATTCCCTCGCATTCATGGCAACAACAACTTCAACCTTATTAAACGCCTCAAACCCCATGCGGCGGGAGAGGCGACTTCTTCTTCATAGTCCACCGCTTGAGAAGTTCTCTGGCTTGCCGCCGGGCAATCTCCTCGAAGACATCCGCTCCGCGTCTCTCGTCCAGCCGTTTGACGATGAAGGGGCTCCGCTTGAGGGAGAGCTTGAGTGTGAATGTGAGTTCCAGTTCCGTGTTGTCGTCAGCCGCCATGATAAGGCGACGATACGAGCAAAAGAACAAAACTGGAACTTAAATGAGGAATTAGGGACGGTTAACTCTTGGGGTTAAGCGGATCCGGTCCGTGTTGGTTCGGGCCGGCGGTCCCTTTCAGAAGTGCATTATCGAGAAAGATCAAAAACTGATACATGAACGCCGGAAAAAGAATGACCCACTCCAAAAGTCCGAAACTCTCCCAGTTGCGCGGAGCGACGCCAAAATAGGACGAGATAATTGCTGCCATCGAAAGGCTGACAGATATGCATCCCGGCAAATATGTGTATCCTCGGTCGTTCAACCGCTTGAACATCAGCGCCGCCGATGGAGCGAGCAACATTAAGCTCCATGCGACCTTCAAAAGGGTAGGCTTGGCGGTTGCCCTAGCAAAAAATCCACCGAAAAGCAGATAGCTTACAACGATGTCGATGGTCAGAATTATCAGCGTGCCGATCCACCAGTCCTTACGGGAAATACGCCCATCAAATGTGGTGAAGAGATAAACGAGCCGACTCATGGCTGTGACGTATCGCCGAAATTACAAGGCGGCGCTATAGCTCTTTCAACTGGCCAAACCATTTCCCGCCTGGCCAGAGCGTTTCCCGGACCCGATCAAGTTTCCGCATTTACCTAGTCAGCGGACATAATCGCGATGGGTTTGGACTGTCTGAGTTGTGCCATGAGTTGCCGAATATTTGACGCCAAGCAATTGGCCCTATCTTTGTTCGCTGACATCTCTAAAGGCTATAATTCCCATGTAAATGTGATATAGTTGAGCCACTGGACGCAAGTGGAGGTGAAGAATGCGGATCACATTAGCCATTCTTATCTTAGCGGTTATATTACCGAGTAGCTCGATTGCAGACGATCCGTGCAAGGCCTTGGAACCTTCGAAAAGCCAGGATATCGAGGAAGTTTTTAAGGGCAAAATGGAAGGTGAAATTAGTGGTTTGATTGGCCGTCTTACTGGAGCCAACGCAGACATCGAGGGAGAATACAAGAAATTTAATAAGGACACGCTCAAGGACTATGATAACAATCACAAGTTATATGTTTGGGAGCGGACTTTGTACCTTATCTGCATAAAGCCCGAAATTAAGATAGATATCAATGAACTTCTCAATTTGTACATGAATGGGCCGAGCGCTAACTTGCACGGCGCGGGCCGCGAGGAAGGCATTGCAGTGGCGGGCCAGGCAGTCGAGCTTGGAAAGTGTCAGCTTGATTGGCCGTTTTGGAGATGGCTACAGTGCGCAAAATAGCGGCAGCATTACTGTTGATTGGTGCCATTGTAATGTTAGCGCCGTCCGCCCTTGCAGTCGGTTGCGCCGCTAACTTGGGAGAAAAGTCAACCGCTCAAGACGTATTTAGCTGTCTCCAGGAGCTGGAAACAGAAGTGAAGAAAGAAATATGCGCAATATTACACCAAGATATTGTTACTGGTTTGGCCGAGCTAAGATATAAAATAATGGCAACCGACTTGTCGCAACTGAGTGAGGGGGGCCCAATTGTGGGTCTGAGTAGATTAATTTCGGAATCTGGAAACAAATTTCAAAGGAAATCCTGCGAAAAAACAGGCATATATCCGAAAGTCGTCAAGGAAGAATTGGAATCGGCAAAGAGGTTGCATAACGCATTGGTAAATTACGCCACAAAGAAAGATGGCAGGAGAAGTGTTGTAGATGAATTAGGGCCAGCTCCAAATAAAAGCTATGTTGAATACAGATTGCTTTATGGAGCACTTTTGCACTTATCACAACAACCAGATAAGAACAAGTTCAAGAGAGAAGAATATTGGACTGACGCAGCCAGCGCCATTAAAAATGCATACAAGTTAGCGCGGACGGGATACAATGGCCCTAGAAAAACCTATATAGTCCATAACTTGCGCTGCGCAAAAATATTGATGCGGAAATATATGGATAAGCATATGGTCGAAGATATGGACAAGTATATAACGTGTATGAATGCAATATTTTCTGTGAGCGCCGGGCCTGTAGCTCATCTGAATATTGCTAAAGCCTATGCTGTGCAGGCCGGTATTTTGGAGAAAAACCAGTCATTCACATTTAAAGAAAAACAAAAAAAGGTACGTGAAAAACTAAATAAATCTATTCACCATTTTGATATGTTTTCAAGATTAAATACAAGATTGTGCAAGCTTCACATCGAACGTAAAGCCAGCGTTTTTGGTATATTCAAGCGTTATGATTTGGAAGTAGCATATGACACGGCGCTAGAGAACCTTGGATGCTAGCAAAATAACAGTCCGGCAGCGGCAGTACGACTTGCATCAAGATCAAGACCCAAAACCAGAGTAACGGGCCCGCTAAGAGGCTTACGTTCTGAGCATTGTCGGCTTATTGACTTAAAGAAGAGGAGGACGGCCCCTGTTCCGTTCTCCTCTCGTTCGTCACGGGTCGCATGACCTATCAGCGGACTAGTGAAGCCGCGTACGCCTAAGCAGAAGATGCTGCGCTTCATGCGTTGGAAAAAACAACACAAAAATAGACAGCCCACGAAGTGGTGAAGCGCGTCGTAGTAGGTGTTTTCAAACTTTGAAAATCGGAAGAGGATACGACATACCCTAGAAATTGACGGCCAGATATGATATATAATATGCATCCACCCGCCGAGCAGGCCTCGGCGGTTAAGAGGCCAAAGTCGGAAACGGCGGAGGCCTCTTTTCGTTCCAAGGCTCTTCGTTCGGTCTCATTCTATATCGACGGATTTAACCTCTATCACGCGATAGACGATCTGAGGGACAACCGCCTCAAATGGGTTGATCTCGCAAGTCTCTGCCAATCATATTTGCGCGATGGGGACCGGCTCTCAACTATCAATTATTTCACTGCGATAAACCGCTGGGACAAGGCCAAGCGGGCCCGACATGTGGCATACATCGATGCTCTTGAGCATACCGGAGTGAATGTGCACAGAGGAACGTTTGACCGACCTCCAAAGTTTTGCCACGAGAAAGGCGACTATTGCCGAAACTATTCCGAAAAACAAAGCGACGTTGGAATTGCTGTGTCAATGATCGCGGACGGCTTTGAAGGCACCTTTGAAAAGGCCTTCCTAATTACGGCTGACAGCGATCAAGTCCCGCTCGCAAAGCGCTTCAAGACCGCATTCCCAGATCGACGGTTGCTGCTCATAACGCCACCAAAACGATATTCCGAGGCACGCGATTTAGTTAATACAGTGGGCTTGGACCGCACGTTCAAACTGACAGCAGGCCGTATCCGGCAACACATCCTTCCCGATGAATTTCGCAAGCCAAACGGAAAACTGCTGGTGGCGAGGCCCGCCGCTTACAGCAACCGCTGCTAACTGGATATTTATTTGTCGGACTTTTTCTTTGCTTTAGGTTTCTGCTTGCCGCCGATTTTGTGATGAGGTTTGGGCGGCGTCTTGAGCATGCGCTTCATTACCTCGTCGCGGCGACGTTCAATTTCCCTTATCTGAGAGGCGCTCGTTCAATGCCGTTCCCTGTCAGCAAATTATTTGATCTAACAGACGGTCATCTCACAGAAGTTGGCCGCGTGGCCATCGAATGGTCGCACCTCGAATACAAGCTCAAGGAAACGCTCGCGAGACTTTTGGGGATTTGCACAATCGATTTTGACCGGCAAGCGGCAGTGACTGCTCATCTTTCGTACCTTCCGTGTCTTGAAATAATTGGCTCAACAGCACGAGCGATTCCACTCGAAGACGATCTGATCACGGAATGGGACGAAATTCGGAAGGAGGCCAATGAGCAGCGATATTGGCGCAATGTAATAATCCACGATGAGTGGAGCATGCGTGGCCCGAAAGACCAAAGCATAACCCGCACCACAGCCCGGCAGGGTAAGGGCGTAAAACGGACGTTCTATGTTGCGACGATCGACGAGACCGCCCAAACAGCAAAAGACATAAAGGCTGTGAGGATTCGTCTTGAGGAATGGACGAAGAAGCTGCCGCTTCAGCCATGACGCTGTAAATCCTGCTCACCACTGCCGAAGGCAAGTCTTCGCCACGCTCATAATCATCAAGCTCCGTAAGACCCGCCTCAACCATCTCAGGCGCGATCTCTATTTCATTCATTTGAGCGCCGCTCTTGCACTCTATACGCGTCGATCTGTCGGCCATAAATTGCCTCGAATCACTCGCTTTTGTTACGTGCGCCAAGTCACGCCCCCTTCCGCTTCGCGCGACTCTCCGCAAGCAATTGCTTGTGCCGCTGCTCCTGCTTCGTGACGACAACTGGCGCGGCAACCGCCCCCTGCGTAAATGAAGGCCGGACGGGAAGCGGCCGATGACAGTTATCTGATCGGCGTCGAGCCGTATATTGTCGTCATGGCCGGTCGAGGTTCAGGAACCGCATGTGGATTGGCAACCAGCGCTGAGCCAGCCAGTTTTTGCTCATTCAGAAGGGCATTTGGAGCAAGGCGCGATAAGTTCTGTCGAGCCTCATCAAGTGTGGGATCAAGTTCCAGAGCCTTCTCATAGTCGGCTATCGCCTTGCTCTTCTGATTCATTGCCTCGTGAACAAGTCCCCGATTGTTGTACGCATACGCATGGCTGTCGTTAAGTTCGATGGACCGGTTCAGATCTGTCAGGGCGGATTCAAACTGGCCCGTTCGATAGTAAATCAGAGCGCGTCTGAAATATGCATAATCAAGGTCGGGCTTCAGCTCTATTGCCTTTGTGTAATCGCTGAAAGCCTTATGCAAAATGCCCTTTTGATAGTATGCGTTTCCGCGATTGCGATAGGCTTGGTAGTTTTCCGGTGAAAGCCGGATCGCTGCTGAGAAATCCGAAATAGCGAGGTCGAATAGCTGTTTCTGTCCGAAACCGATCCCCCGATTGTTGTACACGTGTGAAAGTGCGAGATCATCCAACCCTTCGAAACCCAAGATCCTCGAACAGCTCTTGATCCTTTGATCCGCATTCCCCCTCGTGCAATCGGAGATATCGTCAGCGCTCGCCGGATGACCTGGGAGCAGGATGATCGGTAGCAGTAAACCAATCATTCTGAGTACCCTTGCGCCCGTCTTCCAATCGCTCCCGATCGTATCTTTTTGCCAATTGACCAACATGTTCTGAAGGCACATTTGCTCTCTTCAGATCTCTACCGAGTCTAGTGCAGATGGAGCATTCACCGCATTGATGCGTATCAATAGTCGTTCTCGTCGAGATAACATCGTGACTTGGGCTTGGAAACAATGCGACCTTGTCGGCTAAGGGCGGACGCTGGAGGCGCACGCCCGCAAAGTCGGCAATTGGCACTTAGCTGACAGATGTGTAAGGGCTGGAATGAAGCGAAGCCGATCCTTCAGAAGCACCGCGAAGGACCTTGACCGCCGCAGCTTCGTCCGGGGGACGGCCGTGACCGCTCTGGCATGCAGCGCGATTGTCGCAGCGCCTGCGGTCCGTGCAAGCGAGACCACATTTCGTATCGGTGCCGTCCTGCCCCTGACCGGCAAGCTGAGCCTGTTCGGCCAGCAAGCAAGACTGGGGCTGGAGCTTGCACGGAACGAGATCAATGCGGCCGGCGGCGTTTTGGGCCGGACACTCGAGATTGGCTATCATGACGATGTCGCCGAGCCGAGCCTGGCTGAAAAGGCGGCCAAAACGCTGACGGCAGACAAAGGGATACTGGCGGTCGCCGGCCCAATCACCTCGGCTTCGAGGAATGCCATATCTCCGACAATGGTCATGTCAGGCACGCCGCTGCTTTACGCGACGGACTACGAAGGCGGCGATTGCGGCGACACCCTGTTCTATTTCAACAGCGTGCCAAACCAGGTAGCGGGGCCCCTGGTGAACTATCTCCTCGACACGGCGCAGGGCAGCGTCTTCATGCTCGGTGCTGACTATGTGTGGCCCGCCAGGATGTTTGACAGTTGCGCCGAGATCGTTGCCGATCGCGGCGGGACCGTGGCGGGTCGGCGCTTCATCCCGCTGGCGGGGCTGTCCGACTACGGGCCGGTGGTCACGGAGATCAGATCGAGCGGGGCCGGCATCCTGCTGCTTGCCTTGCCGGGCACGCCGCATGAGGAATTCGTGGCCGCCGCGGATCGCGCGGGACTTTTTCCCGGGGTCTCGCTCGGGCTTCTCGATACGGTCGCGCTCTATACGCGGTCCGAGCAAGCGGCTCGAAGCATAAAGGCCTACGGTTGTGTCCCCTTTCTCGAGACCGACCCGTCGGACGGGACGCGCAACTTCGTGGAACGCGCGCGGGCGATGGCCGGCGCGACCGCAGCGGTCAGTGCCTATGCGGTGACGCATTACAACGCGATCATTGCTCTCAAGGCCGCGTGCGAACGGGCCGGCTCGGTTTCTCGCGATGCGGCGATATCAGGACTATCCGGCCTTGAATACGCCACGCCGAACGGTCCGCTCACCCTCGATCCAACCACCCGCCATACAAACCTTCGAATGTACCTGACGGAAGTCGGCGGCCACAAGCTTCGCCTTGTCCGGGCGCCGGAGATCATCGCCCCGAAAGCCGCTTGTGTGACAGGAGGGTAGGGGCCTCAAACCCCCTTGCGGGGTTCTACCGGGAGATACTCTCGTAATGACCTTTATGAGATTTCTCGCACTCGTCTTGCTCGTGGTCGGGCTGTCGCCGGCAAACGCTGCCGCGGCAGACAAGCCGTCCTGGCTGTTCGTGATGACCGGCGAAGTCGAGATGGCGAGCCAAACCAAGCTCGCCATCAGGCCCGATCCGACCGTGATCGCCTTCTCCGACCGTCCCGAACGCCTGGTTCGTGCCATCACCGTCGGCACGTTCATCGAAAAGGTCTGGGACGCGGGCAAGGACAGCTTCGTCAAAGACCCGCCGAACGCCGCGATCGTGACGGACGGCAAGAAGATCGCCATCGAGGAACTCAAGTCGGTGGCGCGGAGCGGCGACACGGTCGTCTTCCTGACAAAGACGCTCGCCGGTCCGCCGCCGGAGGCCGGCAAGCGGGTTGCTGTCGTCATTGATCAGCAGATGTGACTCAGTTCCGCCAAAGAGGCTGCTTTGCGGCCCACAAGACCATCATCACAATCTCACGGCATCAGCTTTCGACAGCCGGGACTATCTCGCCGGCGCATGAAGTGCGGCCGAGCATGACGCACATGTCCCGCGGATGGGCGAGACATGTGCGTCGTCAGACGGTCTTTGCGTTCTCTTTTCCTTTTGCGGTCTGCTTCGTCGGAAGCCTGACGCCGGCCTATTTGTTCACCGGGGACTCCGGATCCAGGAGATAGGCCATGAGGTCCGCAATCTTCTCCTGAGTAAGCAGCCCATTGACGCCGAAACGCGGCATGTTGGTGCACGGGAAGAGCGCATGGGGATTGTAGATGGCCTCGTAGGCATGCTTCATCGACTCCTCGCTCTTGCCAAGCGACTTACCGTACGCGATCAGGCTCGGGCCGACCGTGCCGGAACGATCCACCTTTGCCGGTTCGAGCTGGTGGCAGTTCATGCACATGCCTCCGGTTTCACGCTTGCTGTGGTCATCCACCTTGTTGCCCACCCGGAAACCGAACGCGTTTTCCGCCAGGGCCTGGCCTTTCTTCCAGTCGCCGAGTTTTATGCCGTTTTTCGGATAGACCAGGGATTTCGCGGCCAGTTGGGTCACTTTCTGCGCCGTGGCGCTGTCGATCGGCTCGCCTTTTAGTGCGGAACAGGTTTTCTGGAGTTCGTCCTGGGTCAGGCGGTCGCGAACGGTGCCGCCTTCCTGGGTCTTCTCGTCGATATTGTAACCCTTCGCCTCGAAGATCAGGTATTCGGCGAGCTCCTCGGGGCTCATGGTCGTGTAGTCGGCTTTCTTGCCCGAGCCGGCCATGGCATACCCGCCGGCAGATGCGAGCAGAAACAGTGAGACAAGAGCAATAAGCCCCGGTTTGTGGGTCATCTTGCGGTACATAATCGGTGCTCCTAGGCTTTATGCTGTCGTGATCAGCGCTTCAGGTCGGGCAGGATTGCAGGCTCGCCGCGCGCCGCGTCCGTCCAGAAACTGAACACGGCAATGGCAGCATCCGAGTTGCCATTGATCTTGCCGTTGCGCATTTGCCAATTGCAGCCTCCCAGGCGCTGAGAGGGGGTGCGTGCGTTGGTCGCCCTGCCGACTCGCCGGGCTGGCCAGGAAACCGCCTTGGTCCATTCCTTGGGCTCTTTCACGCTCGGGAGCACCGAGGCGCGGATCTTCTTGCCGGCCTCGCCATGGCAGGTGTTGCAGCTAAAGTCGAGCAAGCTGGCGCGCCGGTAGAAAATGACTTCGCCGGCATCGCGCATCGCCTTTTCCAGGGGATGATCCATCGGCGGGTTCCACTTGTAGCCGTTGGACCGGGCGCCGATATAAGCCATCAGGGCGCGGATTTCGTTCTTGTTCTTCATTTCCGGGTCATCTTTGGAGAAGCCCTGGATCGTCTTCATGCAGTGCACGAGACGCGTCTCAAGGTGCATGACTTTGCCGGTATCCTTGAAGTAACGCGGCATTTCCGCATAGGCGCCATCGAGCACGCCGGGTCCCTTGCCGAAGTCACACTGCTCGAGCGTTACGTTCTTTGGTCCGCGCTTCTGCCCGAACAAAGCCTCGCCGTCGTCGACCACGAAGTAGGCCGGATTGTCGTCCATCATCATGAGATTCTGGGGACTCTGGGTAAGGTACGGGGACTTGGTCTGGTCAATGAGCTTGAGCAGAATTTCCTTTGGATCTTCGTTGGTGCAGTTGTCGCACTGGGCCTTGGCGGTGCCCGCGAAGGCGAGTGAGGCAATGGCCACCCCGAAAAGCAGCTTCTTGCCTGCCAACAGCAGATTTTTGGCCTTAGTCATTAGATTCCTCCCTACATCTAATCAGACACACGCGGCCGCCAGATCCGCACAGGACCTGCCGTCGCTCGGTTTTACTGTCAGTGAGGCCTTGATCTGATCGTCAAGGTTCTCCCCCTTTGTAAGTTTATGGTTGGCGATCTGATCGATCTCACCATCCTTACGCTTCTGCGCAAACGCGGCCGGCGGTCCGGAAGCCGGTGGCCAATCTTCAGCGAAGCAAAAATCGTCTTCGCGGCGGATCTCCACAGGGCGACAGGTTGGACCTATCCCAGGGGCATCGGAAGAATATGAATGAACCGGTTAAGGCCACGGCCGTCAGGCCCGTGGTCGGATTTCGATTGCCGGATTCATATCGGTCAAGTTGCGCTTCTCCCAGATTTCCCGGAACCAGTTTGGCCAACGTTCACGGGTTTTTTTATTCCCGAAAGACTAGTCCTGCCTTTGGGTGAAATCAATACATATATGAATATATGAATTCATTCGCTCACGAGCCTCCCGCCGAAATCCTTGACCTCGCGGGTTTCCACGTCGCTTCGCCGGCTCCACGTGTTTGACGCCGACGGCCGGCTTGAAGGCGATTTCGTGGTTTTCCCGGCGACCCTTCCGCTCGGCGTGGTGAGATGCTGATCCAGCTCGGATCGGCATTCGCGATTTCGCGCCACGGTGTTCGAGAACGGGGCAGGGGCCGCCATCGCGATGTGATTTGGGGACGTTATTTCTTCTTGTCTTCGGCGGAAGACGGTTTCGCGCAAGCGTACGGGAAAATGCATTTCCAGTCGGACTTCATGCTGACGATCGTCCACCCCTTTCCCGGAGCCTCATCCAGCCCGCGGTCGAGCCGGCCGATATACGATTTGCGGTCGTATGCCACCTCCCGCACGGCGTCGTCATGGTGGACCAGCATGCCAAGCCGCGCACCATCGCCTGATGTCGTCCAGTTGAGCATCTCGATATCGCCGTCCGAGTTGCCGAACGCAGCAATGGGACGTCGTCCGATGTCATAATAAATGCCGACCGGCTTGCCCGCCTTGTCGGAAATGAGGTTGAGTTCAGACAGCCTGGACAATATCGGGACGCCATCGACGAGCTTGTACTCGACCTTGAGGCTCGAGCCGATCACCTGCTCGGGAGGAATTCCGTAGACTCTTTCCGTCCACGTTCGCATGAAATCGATCCCGCCGCCGGACACAATGAATGTCTTGAAGCCGTTGGCGCGCAGATAGGCCAGCAGCTCCAGCATCGGCTGATAGACCATCTCCGTGTAGGACTTGCCGGTGTTCGGGTTCTTTGCGCTCGCGATCCACTCGGCGCTGGTTTTCCTGAATTCCTTTACCGACATGCCGGAATGGCTCGCCATGATCAGTTCAATCACACGGCGCTCTCCGGACTTGAAGAGTGTCGGAATATCGTTCTCGAGCGCTGCCTTGTACGGCTGCTCGTCCTTCCATTCCGGATGTTTGTCGGCGAGCGCCCTTATGCGGTCGAACGCAAATGCAAGCTGGACATACATGGGCTGCTCGCTCCAGAGCGTGCCGTCATTGTCGAATACGGCGATACGTTCGTCCGGCGCCACATAGTCAGGACCGCCCTCGCGCGTGACCTTTTCAACGAACTCGACGATTGTCTTTTTTGCCGGCCCGTCGTTCCAGGACGGAAGGGGGCCCTCGGCGGCGCGCGACGAGAAAGCACCGACGTTGGTGACCAGTACAAGAAGTCCCAGCAACAGGCCAATTCGCATGGAATTCATGGTTTTTCCTCCCTTTGTCGGTTCCGGAAACTGCTCGCGGAAGGCGCCATGTGGCGCCTGTGAGAGTTCATTGCGATCGCCCCTCCCGGATGCTCTCGGATGACCGGGGATTGAGCGTGTCGCGATGCTTGCGTGGCGCAGGTCCACCGTCCTGCATCTGACGCCGAAGACGAGTGACCTGCTGGAGAACGTCCGCGCTTGAGGGCGGTTCGCCGGCTCCCGCGCCATACCGAGCCGAAGAAACGCGGTTGGCAAACTCGCGGAACCCGGACTTGTCGGATTTCGCCGGCATGTGTTCAAGAGATGCCGCCCTGTCAGCCGGTGAGAGCCGGTCCAGCCATTTCCAGAAACGGCTGACGATCGCGTCGCTATCGCCCGATTGGCAGGCACGGCGGAAGTCGGCAAAGAACCGTGCTTCCGACTGACGCGATTGCTCCCGCCAATGGTTCCACCTTTCGAGGAGCGGCGGGCCGAAACGCCGAATTGCCAGCAGCAGCAGATAAGCGGCGATTGCAGCCATCGTGAGCCAGGCAATGTTCGCGCGCAGCCAGTCGAGAGCTCCGGCAACGGCGATTCTCAGCTTCTGTGCTGCGGACACGGTGGCACCAGGTAAATCCGTCGTGGGCCGGTAATCCGGATTGGCGGCAACGGCGATTTCGACCGCCGGCAGGATCTCCTCTTCGATTTCCTTGCTTTCCGGGTTCCACCAGCGCACCGCGATCTCGGGGAGTTCTGCAACTCCTTCCCGCTCCAGCACATAAGTCACGGCGTCCGTTCGCTTCGCGCGATACTGCCCACGGTTCACGGTGTCCTCGAGGATCGGCTGGGCGGGATAGGCGCGCGCACCGGACACGGTTGGAAACCGGGTCGCAGGCAAGGCGAGCGCAAAGGTGTCGTCGCCACGAAGCGTGACCGCGCGGGTGATCGAATCGCCGACTTTCAGGTCCGCGAACTCACGATCATAGGATTCCTCCACCGCCAGATTGCCCGTCGTGAGGACCTGCTCAAGATCCTGCGCGCCGGGTGGCATGATGGCCGTGAGTGTGAGCGCGTCCGTCTGCAGCGTGACAGGGTCTGACGGTTTGGCGTCGACTGAAACGGAGGTCGTGATGGCGAGGCGCGGAATCTCCAGTGCGCCCTCGCGCTGCGGGATAATTGCGTAGCGTTGCCGTTGGCCGGTGCGCGTGGAACCGCCGACGCGATCGGTGAAGTTCACACCGAGCTGTTCCGGCATGAGAACGATTGCCCCTTCAAGCTGAAGCTCCGGATAGCGCGGCGCCTTGGAGAACCAGGTCGACGTCGTCACCTCGACCCACAGGCGTACGAGCTGACCGACATAGATGTCCTTGTCCGGTTCGAGATAAGCCCGGACCGTCACGTCGGGCGCAGCGGCCGGTTCGCCCGGCGTCTGTGCAACCGCCGGACCCGCGAAAAGGAGTGCGAGGAATGCAACAACCGTCCTCATGGCGACGACCCTCCTGCATTTGACGCGTCTGCATCCTGGTTCCGGACCTGAAACGAGAACTTGTATTTCAGAAAGTCGCCCGGCGTCGTCTGGACGCGGCGCATCCAAATCTCCTGGAGCTGCGCATCGGTCAGGCCTTTCTCTGCCTGAAGTTGCTGCGCCGACATCTCGGCCTTGCCGCGCGCGCCGCGTTCGTCGAACACGACCCTGTCGGCGCCGAGCTTGCCGCCGGTGCCACCGGCATCCTCGTATTCCTTCTGATCCTGCCGAAGCAGGCCCTCCACCCATTCGAGATTGAATGTCGCTTCCGGAAAGTCCGGCTTCAGCGCCAGCGCCTCCTTGTAGGCGGCGATGGCCGGCGCGAGCTTCTCCTGCTTGGCAAGCGCATTGCCGAGATAGAACCGGCCTTCCGGCGTTTCGATGTTCTGAAAGAGTGCCGCCGCATTGGCGAAGTCGCCGGCCCGATAGAAGGCGATGGCCTTCCACTCGGTCTGCTCGAAGGCGCGGGCGGATTTCTGGAAATCCTCGCGCTCAAAGTAGAGCCGCCCTTGCTGATCGGGCGTTAGCCACCAGTCGACGAAGCCGTCGCCAAGGGCCGGGGTCGGCAGCAAGAGCAGGCACGAGACGATGAGGGCGTGCGTCTTCATCGGCTACACCCAGTTCACGGTCCAGCCGCGGCGGGCCCACAGCAGAAGAATGAACGCGAGCGGCCATACGAGCACATAACCAAAGTCGCGCCATTGCAGCCGTTCGTCCTGCTGAATGGTGTTGACAAGGTGGCTCCGGATTTGCCGGGACAGCGCCTCGACATCCGCGGTGTCTGGCGTCGCCTGAGAGACACTGCCGCCCGCCGCCGTGGCAACCGCATTGATGCCGCCCATGTCCACACCCGGCGCACTTCCGTCCACCAGACCGAAGGACGGTCCGCCTATGCCGCTGTCGGCGATGGGACCGCCGACGGCCGTCCCGAAGGCGAGGAACATCATCTGATCCTTGTGCGTATCGCTGTGCTCGGCGAACCGTGGCGCGTGCGTGCGGTCTATACCGTCCGTCATGAACAGGATCGTGCCGGCGGCTCCTTCCTCGGCGAGCATCGTTTGCGCAAGGGCGAGGGCGGTCGTCGCATCGTCGCCTTCGCGTGGCATCAGGTCCGGCGTCAGGGATTCGAGGTAGACCTCAATCAGTCGGATATCGTCGGTCAGCGGCAGCACCGCATGGGCGCTGCCCGCATAACCGATGACCGCGGTCCGCGCGCCCTTCCTGCGTTCGAGCAGATCCCGCAGCTTTTGCTTGGCACGTTCGAGCCGGCTTGGCGGCTGGTCGACACCAAGCATGGTCGGGGTCAGCTCCAGTGCGACGATGAGAGGTGCGCGGTCTTCGGTGAAAGGCGTGATTTCACGCTGCCAGGTTGGTCCGGCGAGCGCCACGGAAGCCAGCACAAGCGCGGCCGTCATGAGCTGATACGGCCTGAGCCGCCTGGCCTCCTTGCCCCCGACGGTGAGGCTTTCCAGCAGGTTTGGCGCGATCACCGACTTCCATACGAGGGCAGCGCTGAAACTGCGCCGCAGCCGTAAATGGAGCCAGATCGCAAACGGGATGATGAGCAGCCAGGCGGGGCGCAGGAAGTGGAACTGCTCGAGACCGGCATCAGGCATGGGCACGCTCCTGACGCCGCGCACGGACGAGCATCACCCCTGCGAGCAGCATGTTGCAAATGACCAATGCGGCAAGCGGATAGTGAAAAAGAGGGCGTTTGGGCCGGTAACTCAGTGTGTCGAATTTTGCCGGTTCCAGCTTGTCCAGTTCGGCGTAAATGCTCTCGAGTTCGCCCCGGTCGAGCGCGAGAAAGAAGCCGCCTCCGGTCGTGTTCGAGATGCCCCGCAGAGTTTCGAGGTCGAGCTCCTGTTCGCCGACGGTCGTCGGGTCGCCCATGGCGATGGTGTGGATCGTGATGCCTTTCTCCGCCGCGATCGTCGCCGCACGGGCAACGGGCATCTGGCTTCCGGTGTCGTTGCCGTCCGTCAGCAAGATCGCGACCTTGTTCTGCGTCGAGCTCGCATCGAACAGCCGGACCGTCAGGCCGATGGCATCACCGATCATCGTCTTTGGCCCGGCCATGCCGGTCTGCAGCTCTTCCAGGAGCTGGAGGATCGTCCGATGGTCCTCGGTGAACGTCGCCTGCGGAAATGCCGCATCGCCGAAGACCGCCAGCCCAAGCCGGTCGCCTTTACGGCGCGCAACGAAATCGCGCAGCACCAGCTTTACCGCGTCAAGGCGGGTGATCTTCTCGCCCGAGGCATCGGCGAAATCCTGTTCATCCATGGAGCCCGAAAGATCGACGATCAGCATCATGTCGCGCGCCGCCTTTTCCTGGATGATCGGCTCACCGGCCCAGACGGGACGCGCCAGCGCAATGACGACCAGCAGCCACGTCAGCAGACCGTTGGCCCGCTGCAGCCAGGTCTTGCGCAGCACAACGGCGCCGGACTGAGGTCGCTGCCCGGTGATTGCGACAAGGCGTCCGAAGAAGGGAGCACGCAAGGCTTCGCCCCTGTCGCGGAATTCCGGCGTCAGCCAGTACACCAGAAAGGGCAAAGGGAGCAGCGCGAATGCCCATGGGAACTCAAACTGCAGCACGGTGATACCTCATCCATGCTTTGCTGGCATCGAGCAGATGTCGGGTGGTCGTTTCATCCAGCCAGGCAGTCGACTCTCCGGCATAGGCCAGCCGATCCAGTGATGCTCCATCTTCCACCGTGAAGAGGTCACGGCCGGCACTCCGGTTCAGCCACCGGATCCAGTCGTTCCCCCTGAGAACGGCCACGTCATCGCGTGCCGCTGCCGCCAGCGCCGATTTGCGCAGCAGGAACGGCAATCCCGCAACCGAGGTCGGATCGGCACTCATCGCCTCCAGTTCGGCGAGGCCTTCGCGGCGATACGCGTTGCGCCGATAGCGACTCCGCAGGTGCAATCCCAGCCAGACAGCGGCGGCCACGAGAATGACGGCGAGGACATACCAGCCTGTTGTCTGGGGCCACCAGCTTACCGGTTCCGGGAGCGGCAGTTCCTTGAGGCCCCACATGCGGTTGGACCCGAACAGTTCGGCCGACGAGGGCGCGGTGCCGGGTTGGTCGGTCATCGCACACCTCTCCGCGGCCTGTATCCGAGCAGCTTGCGAACCTGCGCCGGGACCGGTTGTCCGGTATGGAGCGGCAGCACGGGAATCTCGCGCTTCAGCAGGAATTGCCGTATTTCCGTGAGCCGGTCGGCGAAAACACCGGCAAAGCGCTCTCGCAATTTCGCATCGCCGGAATCGACTTCCACCTGCAGTTCGCCATCGCCGACGACGAGGGGCCCCAGGTCCGGAAGCTCTGCCTCGAGGGGGTCGTAGACGAGGGCCGCAAGCACATCATTATGACGCCCGAGCCGCGTGATCAGGCGCTTTGAATCCTCGTCGGCGCCATTGAAATCGCTGATGATGCAAACCAGGGCGTCATGCTTCACCAGTCGGCAGGCGCGTTCCAGGACCTCGTTCAGGCGCTCCGGCCGCGAGACTTCGGTACTGTCCGACCGCAGCGCGCCATTCTGCGTGACGATCGCGCCGAGGATCCGCATGACGGTCCGGGTGCTGCGATATGGCCGCACTTCAACCGTCTCCGTATCGTTGAAGATGATGGCGCCGACCCGGTCGCCGACGCCGACGACACGCCAGGCTCCGAGTGCGGCAGCTTCAGCCGCCGTCACGGATTTCATGGCGCGCTGGCTGCCGAAAAACATGTTCAGGCGCTGGTCGACAATCAGCAGGACCGGGCGATCACGCTCCTCCGTATAGACCCGCGTGTGCGGCTCACGCATGCGGGCCGTGACCTTCCAGTCGATGTTGCGGATGTCGTCGCCGGGCAGGTAGTTGCGGATCTCCTCGAAATTGAGACCGCGGCCGCGTAGGCGCGACGCCTTCTGACCCGCAAGCAGACTGTGAATCGGCTGGCGCGGCAGGAACGAGAAGCCCTGGCCCTGATGTTTCAGGGCAATCAGGCTTTCAAGGTCTGCATGGACGCCTTGTGTCATGCTCCGGTCTCGTGGCTACGGCACGGCAACTTTCGTGACGATTTCCTTGATGATGTGATCGGTTGTTACACCCTCGGCACTGGCCTCGTAGCTCGGGATGAGGCGGTGGCGCAGGACGTTGTGCACGATGGCTCGCACGTCATCCGGCGAGACATAGTCGTTGCCCTGCAGCCATGCGTGGACACGGGCGCACCTGTCGAGTGCGATACCGCCCCTCGGACTGGCCCCCACTTCGATCCAGCTTTTGAGCTTGTCTGAATAGCGTTCCGGGTAGCGTGTCGCGAAAATCAGGTCGACAATGTAGCTCTCGATGGCCTCGGTCGAATGGACCTTCGCGATTTCCTTTCGCGCATCGAACACGGCTTTTTGCGGGACCGGCGTTTCCTTCTTCTTCTTTGCCGACGAGGACGGGTTGGCCTCGCCGCGCACCAGGCGAATGATCTGGCCTTCCGCTTCTTCCGTCCCGTAACCGATCATGACGTGCATGAGAAACCGGTCCATTTGCGCTTCGGGCAGGGGATACGTCCCCTCCTGCTCGATCGGGTTCTGGGTCGCCATGACCATGAACAACCCGGGCATCTTGTGCGTGGTGCCCGCGACCGTCACCTGTCGTTCTTCCATCGCCTCCAGCAACGCCGCCTGCACCTTGGCCGGCGCACGATTGATCTCGTCGGCAAGAACGATGTTTCCGAAGATGGGGCCGGGTTGAAACTTGAACTGTCCCTTGCCGCCGGCGGAGTAGTAAATCTCGGTGCCGGTCACGTCGGCGGGCAGCAGGTCCGGCGTGAACTGGATGCGGCTGAAGTTGGCGGCGAGGTTGGCCGCCAGGCTCTTGATGGCGCGCGTTTTCGCCAGGCCGGGCAAGCCTTCGACGAGCAGATTGCCGTCCGCGAGAAGACCGATGATCAGCCGCTCGACCACCTGTTCCTGACCGATGATCGAGCGCTGCATGCGCGCCCTCAGGTCAAGTATCTGGTCGTGGACTGTCATCGAAAACGATATGACCTTGATTGGATTGATGACCCGCGCCGTTCGACGCGGCGCGGGCTTCGTCGTGTCAGGTTGCAGCAATACGGGCGTCTATTGAGAGCCGACGTTTGACTGCATCTTCTCCATCACCTGATCGAGGGAGAAGCTGGCGGCCTTCTGCCGTGGCGGGAATTTCTCGAAGGTCTTGAGGAAGTCCGCCACATAGGCCTGCGCCGGTACGAGCAGATACGCCCGATCGAGCAGCCAGTCATAGTACGTATTGGACGTCCTGTAGGCCCGCTCATAGGGATCGCGCCGCAGATTGACGATCAGCGGAACGCGCAGCGGCGTCCACGGCTCCATCCAGGCGCGCAAGGTCGTGTAGGACTTCTGCTCCAGGAAGAGCATCTTCCAGTCATTGTAGCGAAGGGCTGTGAGATCTCCGTCGTCAGAGAAGTAGAAGATCTCGTTACGCGGTCCCTTTTCTTCCTCGCCCGTCAGATAAGGCAGGAAGTTGTAGCCATCGAGATGGACATTATAGTCTCGGCCGATCGCCTTGACGCCGCCCGCGAGGAGCTTCTCCTTGATGTTCGGCTCACCGGCCGCCGCCAGATATGTCGGCAACCAGTCCATGTGATGCATGATCTGGTTGGAGACGCTGCCCGCCTTGATCTTGCCGGGCCAGCGTACCATCGAAGGCACGCGCCAGCCGCCTTCCCAGTTCGTGTTCTTCTCGCCGAAGAACGGGGTCATGGCGGCGTCGGGCCATGTGTTCATGTGCGGCCCGTTGTCGGTGGAGTAGTGAACGATGGTGTTGTCGGCAATGCCGAGCTCATCAAGTTTCTTGAGGAGCAGGCCGACATGCCTGTCATGTTCGACCATTCCGTCGGAGTACTCGTCCTGACCGGAAATGCCGCGCAGCGAATCCTTGACATGCGTCCGGAAATGCATGCGCGTGCCGTTCCACCAGACATAGAAGGGCTTGCCGGACTTGTGCGCCCGATCGATGAAATTCAGGGCCGCATCGACGGTTTCGTCGTCGACCGTTTCCATGCGTTTTTTGGTCAGCGGGCCCGTGTCCTCGATGTTCCCATCAGCCGATGACTTGATCACGCCGCGCGGGCCGAAACGCTCGCGGAACTTCGGATCCTTCGGATAGTCCTCGTTCTCCGGCTCTTCCTCCGCGTTCAGGTGGTAGAGATTTCCGAGGAACTCGTCGAAGCCGTGGTTTGTGGGCAGATGCTCGTCCTTGTCGCCAAGATGATTCTTGCCGAACTGTCCCGTGACGTAGCCCTGCGCCTTGAGCAGGCCGGCGATGGTCGGATCTTCCTTCCGCATGCCGAGTTCCGCCCCGGGGAGGCCGACCTTGGAAAGGCCGGTCCGGAAGACGCTTTGGCCCATGATGTAGGATGACCGTCCCGCCGTGCAGGATTGTTCGCCGTAATAGTCGGTGAACATCATGCCTTCCTTGGCAATGCGGTCGATATTCGGCGTCCGGTACCCCATCAGGCCGAATGTGTAGGCGCTGATGTTCGATTGCCCGATATCGTCGCCCCATATCACCAGGATGTTGGGCTTCTTGTCCTGTGCGTACGCTCCGGACGCGATCGTCAAAGCCAGCAGCAATGTCGCAGCAAAGAAGACGGTGACGAAGCCGGCAGCACTTCGGGTGTCTCTCATGTTTGAACCTCCGCGTTTAACAACATGATCTCCAACACAATGCGTTGGCCGTCTTCCGCGGCCTTTATTTCTGAGCCTCCTTGAGGGGGCGATTCAGAACCGTTCGGAACCCAACATGCGCGGCGCCCAGATCCACCTCCTGCGGCTGGCGGGCCGAGGGGCGGTAACGCGCGCAGAAATTCGATGCACACAGATAGGACCCGCCCTTGATCACGCGCCGTGGCGCCTGGCCAGGCGCAAGCCGGATGAGATGGAGTGCGGGGCCGGCGGGATTCTGTGCGGCCTCGCGGCGATGGCCGCGCCGGTACCAGTCGCGCGTCCATTCCCAGACATTGCCGAGCATGTCTTTCAGGCCGTAGCCGTTCGCCGGGAAGCACCCCACCGGGGCCGTGGTTTCGTAGCCGTCATCCCTGGAATTGATGATCGGAAAAATGCCTTGCCAGGTATTCGCGGTCGGGTTGCCGTCCTTGTCGAAAGGCTTTGACCAGTCTTCCGACGCATCGCGTCCGCCAAGTGCCGCAAACTCCCACTGGGCTTCCGTGGGCAGGCTGCGGCCGCGCCACTTCGCATATGCATTGGCGTCCTGGTAAGCAATGTGAATGACCGGGTGGTTGTCCTTGCCTTCAATTGAACTGCCGGGACCCGTGGGACGGCGCCAGTTCGCACCCTTCACATATTGCCACCAACTGCTGAGCCGTGCTCCGGGCCGTAGCGCCGTCGGCTTGATGAAGACAATTGCACCCGGCTCGAGCAGGAGCTTCGGCACGCCTGGCCGGGATTGCGGATCGAGCCCGCGCTCGGCGAGTGTCACATAGCCTGTCGCGTCCACGAATTCACGAAACTGCGCGTTGGTGACTTCGTGCCGGTCGATCCAGAAACCGTCGACGCGGACACTATGGGCATGCCGCTCTTCCGGTCTTTGGTCATCCGAGCCCATGCGGAACGCACCACCTGGAACATAGGCCATGCCAGCGGTGTCCGTGCCGCCACTCGGCAGCCCGGAATATCGGTCGCATTTCTTATTTTCGGCAAAGGTTGTGGCGGGAATGAACAGTAGAGCGGCAAACACAACGCTCCTGATACTTGTACGCATTACAGACCTCCCGCCTTCATCAATCACTCTAGGTCAGAGAAAAAGCGAACTCAACCAGTGCCTGTCTAGCCAAAAAGTATACAACCACAGATTGTGTCGACGCCTATTTCTGGTTGTCTTCGCTCAAGTTGGTTGACGCGGGACCTGGCGTTGCTGCGGGCGCGCAAATGGATCGGTGGCGGCTTGGTTGGCCAATCAAACATTCCCGTGATTGTCATATTCCCGACATGTGCAACCGGGAACGTCTCGGAAAAGAACAAGCCTGGAAGAGGAGGCAAGATTGGCCATGGCCAGGATGAAAGCAGCCGTTGTTAGCGAATTCGGCAAACCGCTGGATATCCGCGAAGTCGAAAAACCGGAAACGACGCCCGGCAAGATCGTCGTGAAGATCGAGGCCTCGGGCGTCTGTCACACCGATCTGCATGCGGCAAGCGGGGACTGGCCGGTGAAGCCGTCACTTCCCTTCATCCCGGGCCATGAGGGCGTAGGCGTCGTCGCCGAAGTGGGAAGCGGCGTCACCGCAGTGAAAGAAGGCGACCGCGTGGGCGTGCCATGGCTGCACACTGCCTGCGGGCACTGCCACCATTGCTGCGGCGGCTGGGAGACATTGTGCACCGATCAGCAGAACACCGGATATTCGGTCAATGGCGGGTTCGCGGAGTATGTGTTGGCCGACCCTGACTATGTGGGCCACCTGCCAGACGGTCTCGACTTCGAACCCGCGGCACCCGTGCTCTGCGCCGGCGTCACGGTCTACAAAGGCCTCAAGGAGACCGACACGAAGCCGGGCGATACGGTCGCGATCATGGGCATCGGCGGGCTTGGCCACATGGCCGTGCAATACGCCAAGGCCATGGGCCTGTATGTGGTCGCCGTCGACATTGCCGATGAAAAGCTGGCACTGGCCGACAAACTGGGCGCTGATCAGGTGATCAACGCGGCAGAAATCGATCCCGCCGCCGAGGCGCAGAAGGGCGGCGGCGTGGAGGGTGTGTTGGTGACGGCCGTCTCCACATCTTCCTTCTCGCAAGGGCTCGGCATGCTGGCGCGCGGAGGAACCATGAGTCTGGTCGGATTGCCGCCAGGCGGGTTCGAACTGCCGATCTTCGATGTGGTGCTGACGCGCAAGACGATTCGTGGCTCGATTGTCGGTACGCGCAACGACCTCACCGAGTCGCTGGCATTCGCTGCCGGAGGCAAGGTCGCCGCGCACTACACCACCGAGACCCTGGACGATATCAATTCAATCTTCGCACGCATGAAGCAGGGCGATATTGACGGCCGGATCGTGATGGAGATTTAGAGCCTCCTCGCGTGCCTACCGTTTGTTCCGGCACACATGATGCAAGAGAGTAACGGCGCGCGTTTGCACGCGCGCCGATGTGCCGGGTTCTCTAGTTACCTTGCTGGTGCATGCGCGCCTCATCGACGGTGAGCGGACCATCACCGTGCGTCTGTCATAGTCATCGAAATGCCAAGTATTGTCCTAATATGATTCGTGTTCTGCCATGGCAAAAGCTCGGGCTTGGGACCTGGCTGAGGGATTTTGGCAAAGGAGACTGAAATGTTACGGGTGTTTTCGGCCGCTCTATTGGCAACAGGCGTGATGACCTTCTCAAGCGGCGAGAGCCGGGCAGCCTGCGGGACCTTCACACTGTCCAGCTCGGCGGCAAGCCACGAGTCGAACTTCAACGATATGGACGCCAATGGCGAAGTCAGCGTTGGCGACAGCGTTGTCGGTACCCGCACACTGAATAACGCGGCCGGCAAAACGGTCGCCGAGATGTTCTTCATCGGCACGGTCGACGCGGTTAGCAAGCAGAACGGAACCGCGCGCCGCTCAACCAAATATGTATATGAGTTCTCGAACGGCACCGTGTTCGGGGCGCGAGATTTCAATCTGCCGGTTGCGTCCTTCAGGGATCTTCCGCCAAAGGAGATGATGGGTCATCCCAATACCGTGCAGATCATCGGCGGTTCGGGCGCTTATGCGAATGCGCGCGGCGAGGTCGAGTTTCAACTGAACGATCAGGGCGGCGCGGTCTACACGTTCAATTTCGACTGCGACCTCGTCGGCACTTGGGTCGGCGAAACCATGGTCGCGCTGAAATCCGAAAACAAGATTGTCGAAACGCCGCGGATTTTCACGATGGTCATCGAAGAGGTGAAAGGCAATCTGTTGAAGGGAGTCAAAACCTGGCGGTCACCAGAAGACAAGGATCCCGGCTACATCGGCAACCGGCTGACGACAAGCGCCTCGGAACCGTTCATCGGGGCGTTATCGTCGGATGGCGATACCTTGCGATTGGTAGAGGTCGAAGACAGGGGCATTCTTATTGGCGAGGTACTCGGGCCCGACGAGATCGAGTTCACCTACATGGAGACGGCGCCGCATCCGGTGGTGTACACGGTGGTTTACCGCCGACAGAAGTGACGCGTGTGTCCGCCATCGGCGCGCGTTTGCACGCGCGCCGTTGTGCCGGGTTCTCTAGTTGCCTTGCTGGTGCTTGCGCACCTCGTCGATGGTCAGGGAACCATCGCCGTCCGTGTCGGCGGCCTTGAAGTCGGCGATCTTCTCGGCGATGGCCTCTTCCATGCCGATGGCGCCGTCCTTGTCGGTGTCACTGTCGGCGAACTCCGGGTGGTCGCCGTGCTCACCGGCCTCTTCCTTGCTGATCTTTCCGTCCTTGTCGGTGTCGCCGTCCTTGAAGTGCGTGATGGTGATCACCAGCACCTCGCCAAGGTCCAGCGCAAAATCACCGTCCTTGTCGGCTTTGACGAAATTGACTTCGACGTCCGACATTTCGGCCTGTGCCGGCGTGAACGGGGCGATGGCCAGCAACGCGGCGGCCGCGGTTCCGATGAATAGATTTCTCACAACTCTCTCCCAAATCGTGTCGACTGGTTTTTTCATATCCATATTCGCTCCCAACGCGGCCGCGCTAGTAGTAGCGCATGCAGTTGTTGTAGGCGCGGTTGTAGAGCTTGTTGTAGTTCTTCGACTTACGGGACCCGCCGGTCACCGCACCCGCGCCGCCGCCGATGGCCGCGCCGACGCCTGCGCCTTTCGAGCCGCGGATGATCCCGCCGAGCAGCGCACCGCCGATCGCGCCGGTGATGGCGCCGCCGACGACCTGGCCGGATGTGTTGCGCTTGGCGTAATCATGCGCGTATGACGCGCAGTAGCTCGACTTGTTTGCCGAAGCCGGTTCCGCCGTCGCAAACAGCGTCGCGGCGGCAAACAGTACACAGGCGCCGATGGCCTGAACCTTTCGAAACGACACGGAACTCTCCTCTCTTTCCTTGATGAAGGGATCAGCACTGAATCTGCCGCACCCTAACCCCATACGTTCGGGCCCGTCCATGAATTCGCCGTAAGGAGGTGGCGCGCAATTCCCGCGGGCGTGGCGGACCGAATCCATGTATCGGTAGGTGCGATCGACAGGCAGGGACGTGGTGCTTTGATCGAACGTCGCGACATGGACGGCCTGATGCGGGGGTTCCTGATCTCCGCCCTTGCGCTGATCGCCCTGATCCTGCTCGTCAACGGTTCCGACGTGTTCGTGCCGTTGGCGGTGGCCATGCTGATCTGGTTCCTGATCAACGCAATCGCCACAGGCATCAGCCGGATCCCCTTAGGCGGCAGCCGGTTGCCCCGGTCTCTGGCGCTGTTCCTTTCCGTCGTCGTGATCCTCGGCTCCGGCGTGCTGGTCGTTGACCTGATAATCCGCAATGTCAGCGCCATGAGTGCGCGGCGGATCGATTTCAGCTCTAGCCTCAATCCTCTGGTCGACAAGGTGGCGGATTGGATCGGCGTGTCGAATTCCGATGTATTGAACAAGTTCTTCGATACCATCGGCATCGAGCAACTCCTTGGCAAGATCGTCAGCACGACCGCGAGCTTTTCCGGCCAGCTCGGCGTGGTCATGCTGTATGTCGTCTTTCTACTGGTCGAGCAGCAGTTCTTCGATCTCAAGCTGAAGGCGCTCATTCGCGACGACAAACGCCGCGACCTGGTGCGCGGCATTCTCTCGGCCATCGCCCATGACGTCCAGAAGTACATCTGGATCATGACGGTGGTGAGCGCCCTTACGGCCGGGCTGTCCTACGCGGTGATGCAGTGGGTTGGTCTCGACCATCTGGCGTTCTGGGCCTTTCTGATCTTCATCCTGAACTTCATCCCGACCATCGGTTCCATACTCGCGACGGCCCTTCCGGCCTTGTTCGCCGTGGTGCAGTTCCAGGGGTTTGCCGAGGCGCTGACGCTTTTCTTCGTGATCGGGCTCATCGAGATGGCCGTGGGATCGCTGCTGCAGCCACGGCTCGCCGGTCGGTCGCTTAACCTCAGCCAGTTCGTGGTCGTGCTTTCGCTGTTCGTCTGGGGCGCGATCTGGGGGATCACCGGCATGTTCCTTGCGGTGCCGCTGACCGTCATCGTCATGATCGTGTTTTCGAACTTCCAGACCACCAGACCTGTCGCAGTCTTACTGTCCCAGGACGGCAGCCTGGCGAGTCTGGCGGACCGGGCAAAAGCCGCACGGCAGTGACCGAAGCAACGGACGCGGCTGACCCTAAGCCATTCCCGCCGCGATCAAATCTCGAGTGATCGGGTCGAGGTGAACTGGACCGTGTCCGTGTTCGATGCCAGTATGCCGACACCGGTTGCAAGGCAGGGGACCTCACACGTGTCGGGTTTGAGTGTTCGGGTTGGCGTTGTGGTGGGGGCGGTGCTGATTGCGGGCACCTTGCCGCCGACCGCCGCTCAGTCGCAGTGGCAACCATTCGGCGACAACAGCTTCAGCGGGTCGTCGGAGCCCCGTCCCGGCCGTGCGAACCGGGCCAACCGGCCGCCACCGCCGATTACCGGCGACCTCCTGATCAGCCGCGCGACGGACCAGGCGATTGGGCAGGCCATCCTGCAGTATGAACAGATCGTGGCCGCCGGCGGATGGTCCCCGATTCCAGCCGGTCCCAAACTGAAGTTCGGCTCCAAGGGCAAGCGCGTCGCACTGCTGCGGAAGCGCCTGGCGGCGAGCGGCGACTACGCCGCAACCGGACGGAGAGCGGTCGGGTTCGACCGCGGGGTGCACGACGCGGTGGTGCGGTTTCAGACCCGGCATGGCCTGACCCCTTCGGGTGAGGTGAACCGGTTCACGCTGAAGGCGCTGAACGTGTCCGCACAACACCGGCTGCACCAGCTTCGGCTCAACCGCCAGCGCCTGCGGCGGATGCTCGCGCGCACCAAGGGCCGGAAGTATATCGTCGTGAACATCCCCGGCTACGAGTTGCAGGCGGTGTCCGGCGGGCAGGTACAGGTCTCGAGCCGCGTGGTCGTCGGCAAACCGGCGACCCCGACGCCGGAGGTTTCCGCAGGCGTGCGGGCGGTGAATTTCCTGCCGCATTGGCACGTCCCGCAATCCATCGCGCGCCGCGCGCTCATTCCCGCGGTCAAGAAGGATCCGCAATATCTGACGAAGGAACGCATCCGCGTCTACACGAGCTGGGGCGGCGCCGAGATCAATCCGGCGCAGGTCAACTGGTGGGCGCCACAGGGCAAGCGGTACGTGTTCCGACAGGACCCGGGTCCTCAGAACGCGCTTGGCCTGATCAGGCTCGACATGCCGAACCGGCATATCGTCTACATGCACGACACGCCGCTGAAGAAGCTGTTCCGCTTCCATCTGCGGCCCTACAGCGCCGGTTGCGTCCGGGTGGAGCGCGTGCAGGACGTGGCGGCGTGGCTGATGCAGAGCCAGCCGGCGCGCGTCGCGCAGATGACGCAGTCGGGACAGCAGCAAACCGTCAAACTGCCACGACCCGTGCCCGTACATTTCATGTACCTGTCGGCATGGGCGAGCAATGGCGGGACCGCCAACTTCCGGATCGACATTTACGACAAGGACGGCACCGCCGCGAGCGGCGCGCGGCTGGCGAAATGGGACTCCGGGTCCCGAAGTGTCGCCCCCTAGACGAAGTGCCGAAAGGCTGTAAACAGGTGCGCGTTTGAAAAGGTGAGGAGCGTTGAATTGAAGAGTTCCACCCGCCTGTTGGCGACCATGGCCACCGTTATTGCCGTTCTCGCCGTGATCGGTCTGGGCCCTGCCGCGGCGCAACCCGATACGCTCAAGTCGGTCACCGACCGCGGCAAGATCCTGTGCGGTGTCAGTGAAGGCCTCGCCGGTTTTTCCTCGCCCGGCGACGGCAACACCTGGAGCGGTTTCGACGTCGACTTCTGCCGCGCGGTTTCGGCGGCGATTTTCGGCGACGCCGACAAGGTGGACTACGTGCCGCTCAGCGCCGTGGAACGGTTCGATGCGCTCCGCGACGGCAAGATCGATGTGCTCTCACGCAATACGACGTGGACCCTTGGGCGGGACGTGGACACGGCGCTCACATTCGCCGGCGTCAGCTACTATGACGGTCAGGGATTCATGACCAACGTCGAAAACGGTTTGTCCAGCGCGCTGGAGTTGTCCGGTGCGAAGATCTGCGTGCTCGCCGGAACGACGACACTTGCCAACACCAAAGGGTTCTTCGAGCGCAACCGGATGAATGTCGAGATTCTGGAGTTCGAAAAACGCGAAGGGGCGGTCAAGGCCTATGAGCGGGGAGAGTGCACCGCCTATACGTCGGATCGCTCGGCGCTTGCATCGGTGCGGACCCGGCTGGCCGAGCCCGACGACCACATGTTGCTGCCCGAGGTCATTTCAAAGGAGCCGTTGGGGCCGGTTGTCCGGCAGGATGACGCGGTCTGGGCCGAGTTGATCCGCTGGACGCTGTTCCTGCTGATCAATGCAGAGGAGGCCGGTTGGAGTTCCGAGACGGCCGACGAAATGCCCGACACGATTCCGCCGGAGGCACTGCAGGCGGCAGGCAAGAAGATGGGACTCGGCGAGGATTGGGCGAAAAACGTCATCGCCGCGGTCGGCAACTACGCGGAGATCTTCAACCGCAATGTCGGTAAGGACAGCCCGCTTAAGCTGGAGCGCGGCCTCAATGCGCTGTGGACCAACGGCGGGATTCTCTACGCGCCGCCATTGCGTTAAGCGCCGTTTGCCGGTGACCGATCGGCTCCAAACGCCCGAATCGCGGACGACATGAGCATTGCCGACCTTCCACCGATCCCCTGGAGAGATCATTCACCGACGGCGCTCGACTACAAATCGGTTCCCGTGGACGCCGCGGATTCCCGCTTCGGTGAGCCGCTGGTGGATCTCGCCGATTTTGGCATTGCGGGTGAGGGATACTATGCGCGAACCGACAAACAGAACGCGCCATATTACCGATCATTCCCCTCAGCTCTGCACAACGTCTGGTGCCGGAAGTCGGTTGCGGAGCGTCTTGTCGACGTGAACGCCACGCTGGCGCCGTACGGGCTTGAGTTGTTCGTGCTCGACGGGTTTCGGCCCGTGGCGGTTCAGGAGGAGCTCTGGTCTTTCTTTATTGAGGAGGCAAAAAACGCGCTCGATCAACCGAGTATGAAGGCATGCGAAGAATTCGCCGGAACATATTGCTCCGACCCCCGCCACTATGACCCGGAGGATTCGACGAAGTGGCCCGTCCACGTGACCGGCGGCGCCGTCGACACCACGCTGCGGCTGCTTGAATCAGCCGACCCCGTCTATTTCGGCGGCGTGTTCGATGATCCTTCCGAGGTCAGTCACACCGCGCATTTCGAGCGCAAGCTCGAAGATGCGGGCGGCGCGCAGCACGCGCTTTCCGCCAGCGACGTGGCGGCGTTGCGCAACAGGCGCGTGTTGTACTGGGCCATGAGGGAGGCCGGGTTCGCCAACTACCCTTATGAGTGGTGGCACTTCGATCTGGGAACGCAATTGTGGGTGCTCGATGGCGGGTTCGGCGAGGCTGGCGGATCGAATCGGACGGCCTGGTACGGGCCGGCCAGCATCCCGGACGGTCAAAGCGGCGCCGGCGCGTAGAAGCAAAAACAAGCGGGCTTGCATGTGACCGCGTCCGCAAATAACAGTGGTGCGTCGGGGTAAGCCGCGCGACAGAGATGTGGAGTTTGTAGAGGGCGTAGGAATGTGGCGCGCAGTCGGAGCGTTGCTCATCGTTGTGCTTGTGTGGGGATTCGGAGCTCTTGTCCCGTCGCCGGCATACGCGCAGGACGGATACGCCGGGGAGGCCGGGCCGGAAGTGCCCTTGCCGGCCATTCGCCATGGCGAGCCGAAGAAAAGGAAGGCACCGGCCGGCCGGCAGGTCAGGACGGAACCCCGCGCGCCCGCGCGAAAACCGCGCAAACCCGCACCGGGCACGCAGACGGCGGTGCAGCAGAAAAAAGACCGAAGTGCGTCGCCGGCGACCACGCCGCAAAGCGAGCGCGACAAGTATCTTTGCAAGGCACTGCAGGCGTGCCGCAACGAATTCGTTCGCTGCAAGGGCAAGATCAAACACCCCGACCAGTCCGAGGCCTGGAGCAACGCCAAGGAAAAATGCGGCGCCCACTACCAGACCTGCGTTGAGAAAGACTTCAAAAGCGGCGAGTGGTTTTTCACGCGGTGGTTCTATTTCAAGGAGCTGGACTGCGGTTAGGCGGAAGTTATCCACAGGCTGTGGAAATAGTGGAAAACGGGGATAACGCGCAGCCTTGCCGATTGCGCCAATGGCACGCGGCGCGAATCACGCTAACGTCTTCTCAGGTTATCGGAGAGATGTCTCCCTCGGGTGACAGATCGAAGTTAACTCAGGACACGGCAAGTCCGAGGCCGTCCGTTGCCGAGGACGGCTTAAGCAGCGCCCTCAGGACTTGGCGCTGGTTTGGGCGGGAGGCCCGCACCGGAGTGGGAACACGAAAGTGGGAACACGAAGGCGGGGGCCAAACGAACGACACCGGCGACGATGACCCCAAGGGAGTTGTTATCGGGTTCGGCTTAAGGCCATTAGTCGGATCTGCGTCGTAAACGGACGCGACGTTAAACAAGACGGGAAGTCGATTGCCCGTGGCTGTATGGGGAGTTTCGACCTCGGTTGGGATGATCTGTATGGCTCTCGTGGAAATCGAGGCGGTTCGATAGGAGAGATCTGATTTGGACCGCCGAGATTTCCGGGATATTTCCGCCGAACGGGCGCTTAGCGGCGATCAGACAGCGGGAATTAGGGGAGGGTAGGGCCTTTGTGCCCTGCCTTCTTCTTTTGTGCACAATCGAATCTTCCGCCCTTTCACATTCAAGGTTGCAATCTTCCACCGTCGGTTGACGCTGTTTGGCCTGCGTGGTGCCCAGCCAGACCGGACTCAAACTCCACTTTTCTCTGCGGTCACAATTTCTTACGGTGCCGGAATGTAAGGTCGCTTTGTCCAATTGGCTGATTGTGGTGACGGGCCGAACATGCGAATTTCCTGTTGCGACGTGGGATACACAATGCCAGTTATCGCGAGTCGCCCGCTGAACAGAATTGCAACTGTGAGTCCCGGGAGAGGAATTCGGCCGTGAATGTTTCTTTCTTTCAGGAGCTGCTGAATTCCATCGCCGAACGTGGGCGGTCCCTGCTCGAGGGGTCTGCGGAAGATCGATCGGCAGCGGCGTTGAAAGACCTCTCAAGCGCATTGCAGTCCGAGCGCGGCGAGGCGTCCGGGGTGGCGCTTGCCGGCGAGATCCTGGCGGCCTACCGCGGTGCAACGGACGAGGAGAAGCGCGAGTTCTTCGAATTTCTTCTGGACGCGCTGACGCCTGACGAAACCCGGGTCGCGGACTCCGCGCGCGACTATCTGGACAATCCTTCGCCGCAGACACTCGGCGCGCTTGAAACGGCCGTCGCGTCGCCACGCCAGGAGTTCTTCCGCCGCCTGAATCTCGCCCCGGGGGCAACCGGCAGCATCGTCGCCCTGCGGGCGGACCTGCTTCGTTTCTTGCCGCAGGCGCCCGAGCTCGCCGCCGTCGACGCCGATCTGATGCATCTGCTGGCGTCCTGGTTCAACCGTGGTTTTCTCGTCCTGCGGCGCATCGACTGGTCAACGTCGGCGTCGACGCTCGAGAAGATCATCGAGTATGAGGCCGTCCACCAAATCCGCGGCTGGGAGGACTTGCGCCGGCGCCTGGACCCCGCCGACCGGCGCTGTTTCGGCTTTTTCCACCCCTCTCTGGTGGATGAACCGCTTATTTTCGTGGAGGTCGCGCTTACCGAGAACATTCCCGCCTCGATCCAGGAGCTGCTGGCGGCGAAGGACGGGGAGTCCGGCGAAACCTCCCACAAGCAGCCGAACACGGCCGTGTTCTACTCAATCTCGAACTGCCAGAAGGGCTTGCAGGGCATTTCGTTCGGCAACTTCCTCATCAAACAGGTGGTCGAGGATCTGACGAAAGAGGTCCCCTCGCTGAAGACCTTCGTCACGCTTTCCCCGGCACCGCGTTTTGCCGCATGGATCGTGCGGACAACGAACGAGTATGCCGACGTGATCGACCCGAACATACAGGACCAGTTGTCCGATGCCAGTTGGGCTGCGCATGCCGAGCATCAGGAACGTCTGAAGGAAGCGCTGATGCCGCTCGCCGCGGAGTATTTCCTGACGGAGAAAACGCGGAACGGCAGACCCATCGATCCGGTGGCCCGGTTCCATCTCGGCAACGGTGCGCGGCTTGAACGGATAAACTGGCTGGGAGACAAGTCGGCCAAGGGTCTGCGCCAATCCCACGGCATCATGGTGAATTACCTCTACGACCTGCGCGACATCGAGCCCAATCACGAAGCCTACGTGAACGACGGGGAAATCGCCGCGTCCAAGTCCGTCAGGTCACTACTCAGTTCGTCCACCAAAGCAAGAACGCAGAAGAAGCGCAGGGAGGCTGACATTCCGAAGAATGCGACCGTAGGTGCCGATGAATGATAATTTCTTCAGCATCCTGAAAAAGAACTTTCCCGACGATCTCACAACCACATTCCTCCAGACCCGCAGCGGCCGGCTCATCAGCTACGCCGATATGCTTGCGCGATCGGCGCAATATGCGAATGCTCTGCGTGCATTGGGTCTCGCTCCGGGTGACCGGATCGCGGTCCAGGTGCAGAAAAGCACCGAGGCATTGATGGCTTATCTCGGCGCGGTTCGCGCTGGCGCGGCGTTCTTGCCGCTGAACACGGCCTATACGCCCGCGGAAATCAGCTACTTTCTCGGTGACGCGGAGCCGAAAGTCGTGCTCTGCAGCCCGTCGAAGGAGACCGACATCCGTGCTATTGCCGGCGAGGCCAAGGTGGAGACACTCGCCGACGACGGGGCGAGCGGTACCCTTCTCGAACGCGTCGACGCGGCTCCGACGGCGTTTGAGGAATTGCCGTGCGAGGCCGACGATCTGGCCGCGATCCTCTACACGTCCGGCACGACGGGACGTGCCAAGGGGGCCATGCTGACGCACAGGAACCTGTCGTCGAATGCCGAAGCCCTCGCCAGGACATGGGCGTTCACGTCAGACGACAGGCTGCTCCACGCGCTTCCGATCTACCATACCCATGGGCTGTTCACGGCGTCCAACACCGTGCTGTATGCCGGCGCGTCGATGATCTTTCTTCCCAGGTTCGACGCCGAGGAAGTCCTGGAACTGCTGCCCCAGGCGACGCTGATGATGGGCGTGCCGACGTTCTACTCCCGTCTTTTGGCCTGCGAAGGCCTGACGCGGGATCTGGTCAAGCACATGCGGGTGTTTATTTCCGGGTCCGCGCCCCTGTCACCGGACGTCCACCGGGAGTTCGAACTCCGCACCGGTTACGCGATTCTCGAGCGGTACGGCATGACGGAAACGGGGATGATCACCTCGAACCCGTACGACGGTGCGCGCCGCGCAGGTACGGTCGGTTTCCCGTTGCCTGGCATCGAGGTTCGCATTGCCGACCCTGAAAGCGGGAAGCAACTCGGAACCGGTGAAGTTGGCGACATCGAAGTGCGCGGCCCCAACGTCTTCAAGGGCTATTGGCAGATGCCGGACAAGACCGCCGAAGACTTCCGCGACGACGGATTCTTCGTGACCGGTGATCTCGGGATGATCGACGAGCAGGGCTATCTCAACATTGTTGGCCGTGACAAGGACCTCATCATCTCCGGCGGTTTCAACGTCTATCCGGCCGAGATCGAGGCCGCCATCGACGAATTGCCGGCGGTGGCCGAGTCCGCGGTCATCGGCGTCCCGCATCCGGATTTCGGCGAAGGCGTGATGGCTGTTGTCGCGTGCAAGTCGGGTGAAATGCTGGACGAGGAGACGGTGATCTCCTCCCTGAGCGACACCCTTGCGCGTTTCAAACAGCCCAAACGCGTTGCCTTCGTCGATGCCCTGCCGCGCAATGCCATGGGCAAGATCCAGAAGAACGAGCTGCGCGACCGGTACGCGGCCACGTTCAAGGAACCGTCCGAGTAGACAGGTCGTGTCGCCGGCGTCCCGTTGATGCCGGTTTGCGTCTTGCCACTGCCACCATCACGTGCAGAAATGCGCCCAGGACACGCGACCGCTCGCCACCGCGAATGGTGAAGATTGGCGCTTCCGGTTTCGGGTCGGGCAACGGCACAAGGGGTCAAGAATGGTTCGGTGGCGAGGTCGCCGGGAGAGCGACAATGTAGAGGATCGCCGAGGGGAGAGCGGTCCCGGCGGATTCCCGTTTCCCATGGGACGAGGGCGGCGCGTGCGCTTTCCGTTTCCGGGCGGTGGACGCGGCGGCGGCGGCGGCAGGCGCGGCGGCATTGGCATTGTCGGGCTGCTTATAATCGTCGGACTGATGCTGTTTTTCGGCGTCGACCCGCGTGTCATCCTTCAGGGTGGCCCGCAGCCGACGGGTGGTCCCGACATTCAGATGCCGGACATCCGGCTGCCGGGCGATACCAGGCCGTCCACCTCGCCGCGCTCGGCAGGGCGCGCTCCGGTTCAGGCGCCCGGGTCCCAGGGTGACGATGAGCTCAAGAAATTCATCTCGGTCGTTCTTGCAGACACAGAAGACGTCTGGCACGAGATCTTCAAGCAAATGGGCCGGCAGTACCGTGAACCGAAGATGGTCATCTTTTCAGGGTCCACCCGGTCGGGGTGCGGTGTCGGCGTCGCGGCCATGGGGCCGTTCTATTGCCCGCTCGACCAGAAGGTCTACATCGACCTGTCCTTCTACAAGGAGATGAGGACCCGTTTCGGCGCACCGGGCGATTTCGCGCAAGCCTACGTCATTGCGCATGAGGTCGGGCATCATGTTCAGACCCTGCTTGGCGTCGCGGAAAAGGTGCAACGCGCCAAGTCCCGCATGAGTCAGCGTCAGGGCAACGCCCTGCAAGTGCGAATGGAGCTGCAAGCCGATTGTCTGGCAGGCGTATGGGCGCATCGCGCCGACCGCGCCAAGCAGATTCTGGAACCCGGCGACGTTGAGGAAGGGTTGAACGCGGCGAGCGCCATCGGCGATGATACCATCCAGCGGCGCACCCAAGGCCGCGTCGTCCCGGACGCATTCACCCACGGCACGTCGAAGCAGCGTGTGCGCTGGTTCAAGCGTGGCCTCGACAGTGGCGACGTCCGCCAGTGCGATACGTTCAACGCACAAAGCCTGTAAGTGGTCTGCTGCACTCACCGCGTGGAACTCGCTGTTCCGGGACGGGCGCCGGAGCCGGAAGTGAGTGGCTAAAAGGTCTTTTTTCAATAAGTTAACCCTTGTGGGTTAAGATTGCGGGGGTGTCTGGACATTGTTTACTTTGGGCCAAGTCTGGCCCGATTGCGCGCACGCCGCGAGGGGGACCGGTCAGGCCGGGTCTGAGCTGAAATACGGGCTGAAAAACCCGTGAAGTTTCAGACTTCGATCCTAAGGAGGAAACCTATGCGTCAGCTCAAAACGTGGACGCTGGCTGCCGCCACGAGCGTGGCGATGATGGGAACATCATCAGTTGCGTATGCCGCTTGCGACGAGATCATTCTCGGTTCCGCAATCTCGTTTACCGGCAAATACGCGACCAACGGCATTCATGCGAAGAAAGGGTATGACATTGCCGTCAAGAAGATCAACGAGATGGGCGGCGTCAAGATTGGTGACAACTGTTACAACTTCAAGATCAAGTACTATGACGACGAATCGGTCCCGGCCCGTACCGCTCAGCTCCTCGAGCGTCTGATCAAGCAGGACGGCATCAAGTACTTCCTCGGCCCGTACAGCTCGGCCACCACAAAGGCGGCCGCTCCGGTCATGGAGAAGTACAAGGTCCCGATGGTCGAAGCCGAAGGTGCGTCCCGCTCGCTCTTCAACAAAGGATACAAGTACCTATTCGCGGTGCTGTCGACCTCCGAGCAGTACCTCGCCAGCTCCGTTGCGCTTGCCGCGGAGATCGCCAGCAAAAACGGCAAGGAGCCGGGTGACGTGAAAGTCGCCATGGCGTTTGAGAGTGATCCGTTCTCGCTCGATGTCCGCGCCGGCGTTCTCGACAATGTGAGAAAGCACGGGCTGAAGGTCGTGATTGACGACAAGCTGCCGCGCGATCTCTCTGATATGTCGGCCACGCTGACGAAAGTCAGGGCGCTGAAACCTGATCTCCTCGTGGTTTCGGGTCACTCGAAAGGTGCCGCGACCGCGTTCCGTCAGATCGGCGAACTGAAGATCGAGACGCCGATGATTGCCATCACGCACTGTGAGGCAGCGAAGGTCACAGAGAAGTTCCCGGAGGTCGCCGACGGCATTCTCTGCCCAACGCAGTGGGCGGAGACGCTGAGCTACAAGGGCCCGTATTTCGGCACGGCTGCCGAGTACGACAAGGCCTTCAAGGCGGAGTTCAAGGATTACAAAAACGTGCCTTATCAGTCGGCTCAGGCTTCGGCCGCGGTGCTCGTCTGGCATGACGCGTTCACGCGCGCGCAGTCTCTCGACCCGGACAAGGTCCGTGATGCGATCGCCGCAACCGACATGAAGACCTTCTACGGCAACATCAGGTTCTCCAAGGCCGGCAACAATATCGCCAAGCCCATGGTGTTGCGCCAGATTCAGGGCGGCAAATACAACGTGGTCGCCCCGTCAGAATGGGCCTCTCACAAGGTCGAATGGCCGCGTAAGGCTCGGTAAGCCAACTGCAAAAACACATACCGCCGGCTCTGAACGTACAGTTGTTCCTCGGCAGGCGAGTGGTAGCCTACCTGGACGCCAGCGTCTTCAGCGGCTTGCCGGAAAACACCGTTCCCTCGCACGTGGTGCCGGCGGCGCTCAGCCGCGCGCAAAGTACCGCCGCGCCGGCCGCGTTCTTGAACGGGCCCGCAATCAGGCTGTAGCGTTTTTCACCGCGCGCCGACGCGATCCGAACCGCGTGTGGCTGCAGATCCTGCAGCAGAGCCCCGTGGCGCCCGACAAGGTCGCTCCATCGCCCCTCGAGCATCGCCGCGGTCAGCCTGGAGCCAAGCTCGACGGCAAACTGCGTCCGCCTTGGTTTCTGGCGGCTCGCGATCGGCAGGGGGGATTCGGGGATGACGTCGTCAAAGCCGTCATTGGGCATGGGCAGCATCGTCACGTTGACGTTCGGACGCGGTCCCGTCCGGCTCGCCCCGGGACTGTTCTGATCGCGCAGCACATCATCGGCGCGCGGCCTTCTTGTCTGCGGCGGGATCGACGCCGTCGAAGGACCATAGGTGGCCTCGAGCGCACGGACGTGCGCCTGCAGCGCCGCCTTTTCCCTGTTCGCCGTGTCCAGAGATGTCCTGAGGCGATCGATTTCCTGGCGCATATGCGCCAGCGCGCCGGTGACGCCCGGGTCAGTGGAAGCTGTTGGCGGCGATACACGATGCTCCGTCCCACCTGGTGGCGCTGCCGACGCCACGGCGTTGTCGGCAGCGGGCTGAAAGGTGTTCTGGAAAAGCACGAAGAAGTAGCCGAGCGAGATGGTGCCCAGCAGAGCCCAGGCAGCAACATACAATCGTCGCGTCAAAGCCGCCGTCATGATTTGCTTCCCGCCCCCTCGCATCACGGGCAAAAGCGTCCGGTTGTGGACCGAGACCCTGCAACCGAATCAAAACTTGTCTGAGTCTCGCCGGGCGGTCAATGTGCCTGCGCTCCGTGAAAGTTCCCTTCTACCGGCGATTGCGCTATTGGAAGGCATCCCGCCGTGACCCGGCGTCCGGTACGATTTCAGCTCGTTCAGTCTGGTTCTTTTCTCTGCCTCGCAACGGTTTAGCCATGAGCCAAAGATCATCACTCGCGCTTGTTCTTGCAGCCGGTCAGGGGACCCGCATGAAGTCGGCGCGCCCGAAGGTTCTGCATGAAGTTGCCGGCCAGCCGATGTTGGGGCGGGTCATGGAGACGGCGCTGGAAAGTGGCCTCGGTGACATCGCGGTGGTCGTCGCACCCGGCATGGACGCGGTCCGCGATGCGGCCCGTGCCGTTCACCCGGATACCGGGGTTTACGTGCAGGAAGAGCAGCTCGGCACAGGGCATGCGGTGCTCGCCGCCCGCGCAGCATTCGAGGATTTCACCGGAGACGTGATCATCCTCTATGCCGACACGCCACTGCTGCGCCCGGAGACCATCCGCCGGATCCTCGCCACGTTGGACGAAGGCGCGGACATCGCGGTTCTCGGTTTCGAAGCACATGATCCAACCGGATACGGACGGCTCATCACCGACGCCGAAGGCACGCTTGTCGCCGTGCGGGAGGAGAAGGATGCAACGGACCAGGAGCGGAAGGTGCGCCTGTGCAATTCCGGTGTTTTCGCTTTTCGCGGCGAGAACCTTCTTGGCCTGCTCGAGCGGATCGGAAACGACAATGCAAAGGGAGAATACTACCTGACCGACGCGGTCGAGATTGCCCGCGATGACGGGCTGAAGACCGGAGTGGTGGTATGTCCCGAGGAGGAAGTGATGGGTGTGAATTCCAAGGTTCAGCTTGCCGAGGCCGAGGCCGAGGTACAGGCCCGGCTGCGCCGCGCGGCGATGGAGGCCGGGGTAACCCTGATCGCTCCGGAAACCGTCTTCCTGTCCTCCGACACGAAGATCGGCCGGGATGCGGTCATCGAGCCGAACGTCGTGTTCGGGCCGGGAGTGACGGTAGACGAGGGCGCCCGCATCCGTTCGTTCACGTATATCGAGGAATCGCATGTGGGCAAGGATGCGATCGTCGGCCCGTTTTCACGGCTCCGCCCCGGTGTGCAGCTCGGAGAGAATGTTCGCGTCGGAAATTTCGTCGAAATCAAGAACTCGACCCTGGACAAGGGATCGAAGGCCAATCACCTGTCCTATGTCGGCGACGCCCATGTCGGTGCCGCCGCAAATATCGGTGCCGGAACAATCACCTGCAACTATGACGGTTTCGCCAAACATCGCACCGAAATCGGACCGGGTGCGTTTATCGGCTCGAACACGGCACTGGTGGCGCCCATCAGGATCGGTGATGGCGTCTATGTCGGATCGGGAAGCGTGCTGTCCAAGGATGTTCCCGCCGACGCCCTGGTGTTGACGAGAAGTCCCCTCGACCAGCGCGAGGGCTGGGCGGCCAGAATGCGTGCGCGACACGGGCGTGGAACAGGAAATAAAAAGTAACAGCTCTTGACTTGCGCGACTTGCGGTCACGCCATTAGGTAGGCGGAGCCGACTCTCGTGTCGGTTGTGACGGTCATCAGGATGCGAGTTTCATGTGTGGGATTGTTGGAATACTTGGTACGGAGCCGGTTGCCGGCCGCCTCGTAGAGGCGCTCAAGCGGCTGGAGTACCGCGGATACGATTCGGCCGGCGTGGCCACGGTTGAGAATGGCAGCCTGGATCGGCGCCGGGCGGAAGGAAAGCTCTTCAATCTCGAGGCGCGGCTTGCCAGCGAACCCCTGAGCGGCCGGCTCGGTATCGGCCATACGCGCTGGGCCACTCACGGCGCGCCGACCGAGACGAATGCCCATCCGCACATGGCCGACCGCGTGTCGGTCGTGCACAACGGCATCATCGAGAACTTCAAGGAGTTGCGCAACGAATTGCTCGCGCATGGCGCGCCGCTGTCGACCGATACCGATACCGAGCTGATCGCTCATCTGGTGAATCGGGAACTCGAACAGGGTCACGATCCGGCGGTGGCCGTTCAGCATACTCTGCAGCGGCTGCAGGGCGCGTTTGCAGTCGCCTTCATTTTCCGGGATCACGATGATCTGATGATTGCCGCCCGGCAGGGCAGCCCGCTCGCCATCGGATTCGGCAATGGGGAGATGTATCTGGGGTCCGACGCCATCGCGCTCGCGCCGTTCACCAACTCGATCTGTTATCTCGATGACGGCGACTGGGCCGTGCTGACCCGCAACGGACTGGCGATTCGCGATCGCAACGGGCAGCCGGTCGAGCGACCGGTGCAGAAGTCCGTCGCCTCCGCCCTTCTGGTTGACAAGGGCAATCACCGGCACTTCATGGCAAAGGAAATCCACGAACAGCCCGAGGTGGTTGCGCAAACGCTGGCGAACTACATCGATTTCTCGAATTCCCAGATCCACATGCCGGACATGCCGATCGATCTGGCCTCGGTCAACCGCATTTCCATCTCCGCCTGCGGCACGGCCTATTATGCCGGGCTTGTCGCCAAGTACTGGTTCGAAAGGCTCGCCCGCGTGCCGGTGGAAATCGACGTAGCGTCGGAGTTCCGCTACCGCGAGATCCCGCTGGAACCCGGCAGCCTCGCCCTGTTCATTTCACAATCGGGAGAAACGGCGGACACGCTCGCCGCGATGCGGTATTGCCAAAGTCAGGACCAGCGCATTGCATCGATTGTCAATGTCCGCGAGTCCTCGATCGCGCGGGAATCGGACGCGGTCTTGCCGACCCTCGCCGGACCCGAGATCGGTGTCGCCTCGACCAAGGCCTTTACCTGCCAGCTTGCGGTCTTGGGGTGTCTGGCAATCGCGATGGCGCGCGCGCGTGGCAAGATCGACGGCGACAAAGAAGCGGAACTGATCTCCGCGCTGGCGGAAGTGCCGCGCCACATGTCGGCCATGCTGCGCGATGAGTCGCTCTACGAAGCCCTCTCGCACTCCTTGTCCAAGGCGCAGGACGTGCTCTATCTCGGCCGCGGGATCAACTACCCCGTGGCCCTTGAAGGCGCGCTCAAACTGAAGGAAATCTCCTACATTCATGCCGAAGGATATGCCGCCGGGGAACTCAAGCACGGACCGATCGCCCTGATCGACGAGACGGTTCCTGTGGTCGTCGTGGCGCCGCAGGACGAAATGTTCGAAAAGACGGTATCGAACGTCCAGGAAGTGGCCGCGCGCGGCGGGCAGATCGTCTTCATCAGCGATGGTTCCGAGAGTGCCGCCGGGTGCGACGTGATGACGGCCATCCAACTGCCGCCGACGCATCCGATCACGACGCCCCTGATCTATGCACTGCCGATGCAGCTCATCGCCTATCATACGGCGGTGTTCATGGGGACGGACGTGGACCAGCCGCGCAATCTGGCCAAGTCGGTAACCGTGGAATAGGAATTCGCGTCGTGGTTGTCTGCGTTTGAGCGCGGACGTGCTATGATTCCCCGCAGCTTCGTGACCGGCCTCGCTTTCGCCTGAATCCTTGTGTTTCAGAAGCGTTGTGTTCATTCACGAGATCGGATGCGAGCCGCTCATACAGGCCTATTGATGCGAAGGACGCGAATTACAGCTCTTGCTCTGTCCGCGGCGCTGGCGACGTTTGCCGGTGCGCCTTCGGCGTATGCGCAATCGCCGGAGGACAATCAGGCAGGTGCGCAATTCCAGGCCGGTCAGAAAGCCCTGGCGAACGAGAAGTACCGGGCGGCCGTGGGGCATTTCGGCAAGGTTCTGAGGAGTCCCGAGCTGGAAAGCGCGGCGGTCGCCAAGGCGCTCTATATGCGCGGTGTCGCGCACGAGAAGGCCGGCCAGCCGGCGCAGGCGATCGCCGATATCACCAGTGCCCTCTATCTCTCCGGCCTCACGAGCGCGGAACGGGCGAAGGCGTATCTCAGCCGGGGCAAGGCCTATGAAGCGGTAGGCATGAACGATCTTGCCCGCGCCGACATTTCCCGCGCCCGCAGCGGGGGCGTGAGCGACCAGCAGATCGCGCGCTCGCCGCAAACGCCGCGTTCATCGGGTAGCGGCGGCAGCGTGCCGACCTTTGCAACCAGCTCAGCCTCGTCCGGAAGCGCATCGCCATCACGCACCTCGCCGCGTTCGAATAACCGGCGTGCCCGCGATTCGGTTCCCACATTCGCAACCAGCTCGCAAACGGCAGCATCGCAACCGGCGCCAACCTCGCGATCATCGAACGCACAACGCACAGCGTCGTTCCAGACCCAAAGCAGCGCACCGGCGCGCGAGGAGCAGATCCCGCAGTTCCGAACCTCGATCCTGCCCCAGGAAACCCGAAGGCAGACACAGCCTCAGCCTCGTGCGCAGACACCGCCGCCAAGCCGTACCCCCCGGTCCTCGGACTCGGCGCGAACGAACTGGGACACATCGGTGGCGCAGCAACAGTCGGCCCCGGCCCCCGCGCCGGCCCAGTCTCAGGATTCTCAGGACGAGGAATCCGGCACCAGGGTTGGCCGCTGGTTCAGAGGTCTGCGCGAGAATGTGACTCGCAGGGGCGACACGCAGCAGACCGCTGCCGCTCCGGCGGCCACCCAGGCCGCACCACCGCCGCCGACGCCGGCAGCTTCTGCTCCGCCGCAGTGGCGGCAGACCACCAGTGCCGCACGCGCACCGGCCCCAAGCTGGAGTTCGCAGGTCTCGACACCGTCGCCGGCCCGCCGCACGGCTGCGGCCCCACAGGCCGCAGCGCCTGCGGCCGCGCCGCGAACGACGACCAGTGGAGGCGGTTACCGCATTCAGCTCGCGGCGCTACGGAGCGACGCCGAAGCGCAGGCAACCTGGAAACGATTGCAGGCAAAACACGGGGCCCTGCTTGGCAGTTATCAGCCGAATATCGTCAAAACCGATTTGGGCGGCCTCGGGACCTTCTACCGGGTGCAGCTCGGGCCGTTTGCCGACAAAGCCGCCACGCAGCAACTGTGCCGAAATTTCAAGAGCGGCGGCCTCGACTGCTTTCTGCTTGCGCAGTAAGGCAAGATCCAAGGCACGTATACCAAATGTTGGTGGTAATTCGCGACCACGACCCTTGTTGAATGGGTTGCGCATACCCATTGTGGTAGAGTGCTGGGTGTTTGTGGCGCAAGGACAGGGGGGCATCGGTGCGTGGCGCTGCATCGTATAGGCTGCGCTAAGTTCATCCCTTATCCATCGGAGTACCGCTAGACATGGTGGCAAAGCGGAAATCGCGAAAACGCGCAGATGACGCATCGGATCAGGATCACGGTGCGGAACAGGATCCGCTCAAGTTGCTGACCGGCGCCGACGGCAAGGCACCGCTGCATCTCGGTTCGCGCTTGCGAAACTATTTCCTGACTGGACTGATCATCGTCGGTCCCGTCGGCATCACGCTGTATGTCGTCTGGTGGTTCATCAATCTGATCGACGGCTGGGTGAAGCCGTGGGTGCCGGTCACCTATCTGCCGGAAACCTATCTCCCGTTCACGGTCCCCGGCGTCGGGCTCATTTTCTCGATGACCGTCCTCGTCATTGTCGGCGCCTTGACCGCCAATCTGTTCGGTCGGACGCTCGTCAGCTACGGCGAGCTGATGCTCGACAGGATGCCCGTGGTGCGCAATGTCTACGGTGCACTGAAGCAGATCTTCGAAACGGTTCTGTCGCAGTCGAGCGCCTCCTTCCAGAAGGTCGGCCTGATCGAGTATCCCCGCAAGGGGCTCTATGCCATCGTGTTCGTCTCGACGACAACCAAGGGCGAGATCGACAAGAAGGTGCGGGAAGGGGAGACGCTGCTCAGCATCTTCCTGCCGACGACGCCCAATCCCACCTCCGGGTTTCTCCTGTTCGTACCCGAGAAGGACGTAATTGTGCTGGACATGTCCGTGGAGGAAGCGGCCAAGCTGGTGATTTCGGCCGGCCTTGTGGTTCCGCCCTATCAGGAAGAACTCAAGGAGCTCGCCAAGGACGCCCGCTCGCGTCGAAAGCGTCCGGCCAAAGAGGCCGAACCGGCAGAGTAGCAGCCTAGCCCGCCTTCAGAAGGCGGACGGCTTCATCACGCTCGAACAGGTAGAGCAACACGCGCAACGCCTCTCCACGAGCGCCCGAGAGTTCCGGATCGTTGGTGAGAATGAGCCGGGCGTCGTCGCGCGCAGCGCCCAGCAGGGCCTCGTCGCGCGGGAGAGAGGCCACGCGGAATTCCGGCATGCCGCTTTGGCGGGTTCCGAGAACTTCGCCGCCGCCGCGCAGACGCAAGTCGTCTTCGGCGATCTTGAAACCGTCTTCGGATTCGCGCAACGCGTTGAGCCGCGCGCGCGCCGTTTCGGTCAAGGGCGGCTTGTACATCAGGATACATGCCGACTGTTCGGCTCCGCGCCCGACGCGCCCCCTTAACTGGTGCAGTTGCGCCAGGCCGAAACGCTCCGCGTGTTCGATGACCATGATCGTCGCGTTGGGCACGTCGACGCCGACTTCGATGACGGTGGTCGCAACCAGGATGGAGACGTCGCCATTTGCAAACGCGTTCATCGCGGTGTCCTTGTCCTTGCCGGACATTTGCCCGTGAACGAGGGCGACCCTGTCGCCGAAACGTGCCTTGAGCGCGGCGTAGCGTTCCTCTGCCGCCGTTGCGTCGAGGGCGTCGGACTCTTCCACCAACGGACAGACCCAATAGACCTGTGCGCCGGACGCCAATGCCGCTTCCAGCCGATCGAGAATTTCGTTCAGCCGGTCGACTGGCATCGCGCGGGTGGCGACCGGCTTGCGTCCGGCCGGTTTCTCGAGAAGTTTGGAGACCTCCATATCGCCGTAGTGGGTCAACAGCAGCGTTCGCGGAATCGGAGTTGCCGTCATCACCAGTACATCGATCCCGGCGGCGGCGCTCTTGGCCTGCAGCGCGAGACGCTGATGCACGCCGAAGCGGTGCTGTTCGTCGATCACGGCGACGGCGAGGTCCTTGAAATCGACACCCTCCTGAAACAGGGCGTGGGTGCCGACGAGGATATCGATATCGCCTTGCGCAAGGGCGTCCAGCGTTTCGGAGCGCGTCTTGCCTTTCTCCCGGCCCGTCAGCAGTGCCACGCGGATGCCCGCGGGCCCGGCGATCTCCAAAAGAGTGTTGAGGTGCTGGCGCGCGAGCAGTTCGGTCGGCGCCATCAGCGCTGCCTGGGCTCCGGCCTCGATGGCAATCCCCATGGTCAGCAGCGCGACGACCGTCTTGCCGCTGCCGACATCTCCCTGCAGCAGCCGCAGCATCCGCACCGGCTCGGCCATGTCGGCCTCGATCTCGTCCATGACATGGGCTTGCGACCGCGTCAGCTCGAACGGCAGGTTCCGGAGGATTTTTCGGCGCACGGCGCCGTCACCCTTGAGCACGCGGCCCGTGGTCTTGCGCAGACGCCGTCGCACCAGAGCCAGTGCCAACTGATTGGCCAGAAGCTCATCGAACGCGAGGCGGCGATGCGCGGGACTTGATGGCAGCAGATCCTCCTCAGAATGCGGCGCGTGGGCGGCGCGGACCGAGTCCCGGAAGGACGTCCAGTGCTGTTGCGCAAGCCATGCGGGGTCCTGCCATTCCGGCAAGTCGGGCAAACGCTCGACCGCCTGCTCGGCGGCCCTGCGCGCAACCTTGGCCGACAGCCCCGCCGTCAGCGGATAGACGGGCTCCAGCAATGGCAGCGTGGCGAGTTCGGCTTCGGAGAGGATGTGATCGGGGTGGGGCATTTGCAGCCGTCCGCCATATTCCTCGACCCGCCCCGAGATGATCCGCGTCCCGCCGACGGGCAGTTGCTTTTCGAGGTAATCGGCCTTGGCGTGAAAGAAGACAAGTTCGATAAACCCGGTGTCGTCGCTGCACACCACACGATAGGGGACACGGCGTTGCCCGCGTGGCGGCGGGCGGTGTTCGACAACCTCCACGGCCATCGTCGCGATCTGACCGGGCACGGCTTGCGCGATTTTCGGACGCGCCCGCCGGTCAATCAGCGAGACCGGGAAATGAAACAACAGGTCGACGATCTTGGCCTCACCCTGGCGCGCATGCGGAGCCAGCAACCGCTTGAGGAGTTTCTGCAGACGCGGTCCGATGCCCTGCAGGTCCTTCAGGTCGGCGAACAGCGGTGTGAGAATGTGAGGCCGCATTTGAACCGATCGGCTTTCTTTTGAGGACATCGCAAAGGACAATTGCGCCTTAGGCGGCTGACAGATCGCCGCCGGGACGTTATATGGCGCGCAGGACAACGCGACGCCCGCTGGCAGACGACCTTGGACCCTATGATTGACGCAATCAATGATTTAGAGATCCGCCGCAAGCGCGTCATGTATCGCGCTGGACATCGCGGAACGAAAGAACTCGACTTGCTGCTCGGACGGTTCGCGGAGGCCGAACTTGCGGCAATGTCGGAGTCAGACCTGGCAGCCTTCGAAGAGTTTCTCGGCCTGCCCGATCCGGACATCCACTATTGGCTGCTGACGCCGGGTGCGGAAACGCCTCAGGGCCTCGCCGGCGAGTTTGTTGAACGTTTGAAACGCTTTCATGATCTATAGAGAGGTACTGCCCGTAGTAACGGCCAGTGGCGACACGCGGTAACCGAGGCATGACTCCACGCCTGCCAATTGATCAGATTCTGGCATCGCAGCGCACCCTGACCCTTTCGGCGGCGCCGGAGGGGCTGGACGGGTTGGCGCTGGCGGAAATCGCGGCCGCGCTGAATGCCGAGGACGCCGGCCGCCCCGCCACGGTGCTGCACATCGCGCGCGACGACAAGCGTATGGCGACGTTGCAGGCCGCAATCGAGTTCTTCGGCAGCGGACGGGTCCGGACGGTCGTGTTCCCGGCCTGGGACTGTGTGCCCTATGACCGGATTGCCCCCAATGCCGAAATTGCAAGCCGGCGGTTGGCGGCGCTGGCGGCGCTCGTCGAGGCGCGAGACGGGCAGGCGGATCAGGCGGTCATCGTTCTCACCAGCGTCAACGCCGCGATCCAGATGGTTCCGCCGCGTGCCTTCATGGAGAAATCGGTGCTTCGCCTGCGGCCCGGCGCCTCGGACGGTCTGGACGCACTGACGGAGCAGTTGGAGTCGAGCGGTTACGTGCGGACCGGCAACGTCATCGAGCCGGGCGAGTATGCCGTGCGCGGCGGTATAGCCGACCTGTTTCCGCCGGGCAGAACGCGGCCGGTACGGCTCGATTTCTTTGGCGACACGCTAGAGACCATTCGCGAGTTCGATACCGACACGCAACGCACCACAAGCAGCCTCGACGAGGTCGTCTTGCTGCCTGTGAGCGAGGCGGTTCTGGGTCCCGATACGGTCACGGCGTTCCGGCAACGTTACGTCGAGCTGTTCGGGCCCGTCACCAGCGCCGACCCTCTCTATGAGGCCATCTCCGCGGGCGCGCGCTACCAGGGGATGGAGCACTGGTTGCCGTTGTTCCACGGTGAGCTCGATAGCCTGTTCGACTACGTCCCGGGTGCCTGGATCACCTGTGATGCGCTGGTCGAGGAGGCGCGCGCCGAACGCACCGAGCAGATTGCCGATCATTACCAGTCGCGCGCGAAATCGCTCGAGCAGAAGAACTTCGGCGCCCCGCCTTACAAGCCGATCCCGCCGGAGCGCATGTTCCTTGACGAGACGGCGTGGAAGGAAGAATTCGAGGACCGCCACGTGGTCACGTTTTCCCCCTTCGAGGTGCCGGAGGGGACATCCGCCGGCCAGGTCATCTCGCTCGAGGGCCGCGCCGGCCGCTCCTTCGCGGCGGAGCGGGCGCAGGAGGGGACCAATGTCTTCGACGCGGTGGTGCAGCACATCGGCGATCTGAACAAGAGGTCCAGGCAGGTCATCGTCGCGTCCTGGAGCACCGGCGCGCGCGAGCGTCTCGGCGGCCTGTTGAGCGATCACGGTTTGCAGTCGGTGAGCGCCGTCGATGATTTCTCGGGCGTTGAGGATCTTGCGACGGGACAGACAGCGCTGGCCGTGCTTGGCCTGGAGGCCGGGTTCGAGGCGCCGGGTCTTGCCGTGGTGGCGGAGCAGGACATTCTCGGCGACCGGCTCATTCGGCGACGCCCGACCCGTCGTGCGGCCGACGCGCTCACCGAGGTTTCGAGCCTGGCCTCGGGCGATCTCGTCGTTCACGCGGAGCACGGCATCGCCCGCTTCGAAGGCCTCAAGACCATCGACGCCGCCGGCGCGCCGCACGACTGCATGGAGCTCATTTATCAGGGCGGCGACCGCCTCTACCTGCCGGTGGAGAATATCGAACTCCTGACGCGGTACGGTTCCGACGAGGCCGGAGCGCAACTCGACAAGCTGGGCGGTGTCGCCTGGCAGTCCCGCAAGGCACGGCTGAAGCAACGCATCCGGGACATTGCCGAGAAGCTGATCAAGGTCGCCGCAGCGCGGGAAATGAAACACGCCCCCGTGCTCAGCCCGCCGGAGGGCGTCTATCAGGAATTCTGCGCGCAATTCCCGTACGAGGAAACGGAAGACCAGGCAACGAGCATCACCGACGTGCTCGAAGACCTGGCCTCCGGGCGGCCCATGGACCGGCTCATTTGCGGCGATGTGGGTTTTGGAAAAACGGAAGTCGCCTTGCGGTCGGCGCTCGTCACGGTGATGGCCGGAAAACAGGTGGCCGTGGTGGCACCGACCACCTTGCTCGCCCGTCAGCACACCCAGACATTCGCCGAACGGTTCGCCGGACTGCCGGTCAGGATCGCGCAGGCGTCGCGCATGGTCAGTACGCGCGACCTGAACGCGGTCAAGGAGGGGCTCAAAAACGGACAGGTCGATATCGTCATCGGCACCCATGCCTTGCTCGGCAAGTCGATCGAGTTCGCTGATCTCGGATTGCTGATCATCGACGAGGAGCAGCACTTCGGCGTGCAGCACAAGGAGCGCCTGAAGCAGTTGCGCGACGACGTGCACGTGCTGACATTGAGCGCGACGCCGATCCCGCGGACCCTGCAACTCGCCCTGTCCGGTGTGCGCAAGCTCTCGCTCATCGCCACACCCCCCGTGGACCGTCTTGCGGTCCGCACGTTCGTGACGCCGTTCGATCCCATGATCCTGCGTGAGGCGTTGTTGCGCGAGCGCTTTCGCGGCGGGCAGAGCTTCTATGTGTGCCCGCGCATCTCCGATCTCGATGAGGTGGGCACGTTCCTTGCCGAGTATGTGCCGGAGCTGAAAGTTGCCCGCGCACACGGTCAAATGGCCGCGGGACAGCTCGAGGACGTCATGAGCGGTTTCTACGACCGCCAGTACGATGTGCTGTTGAGCACGACCATCATCGAGTCCGGTCTCGACATCGCGACCGCCAACACCCTCATCGTGCACCGTTCCGATCGCTTCGGCCTGTCGCAGCTTTACCAGCTCCGCGGCCGCGTCGGACGCTCCAAGACACGGGCCTATGCCTATTTCACGTTGCCTGAAGATACGAAGCTGACACCGACGGCGGAAAAACGGCTCAAGGTTCTGCAGTCGCTGGATACGCTCGGCGCCGGGTTTTCCCTCGCCAGCCACGACCTGGACATCCGCGGCGCGGGCAACCTGCTCGGCGAGGAACAATCCGGCCACATCAAGGAGGTCGGGTTCGAACTCTATCAGGCGATGCTTGAGGAGGCGGTCGCCAGCCTCAGAGGCGGGGAGACCGAGTTGCCGGAGGAGCAATGGTCACCGCGTATCTCGCTCGGCACGTCGGTTCTGATCCCGGAGAACTACGTTCCGGACCTGCAATTGCGGCTCGGCCTGTACCGGCGGCTCTCGGACCTGACCGAGGTCCAGGATATCGAGGGATTTGCGGCGGAGCTGGTTGATCGCTTCGGAGAACTGCCGGAAGAAGTGAAACATCTTCTGGAAGTCGTTCAAATTAAAGCATTTTGTCGGCGTGCAAACATTGCCGACGTGGATGCCGGCCCGCGTGGCGCGGTGATCGGCTTCCGCGACAATCACTTCGAGAATCCCGACGGCCTGATCGGCCTCATCACCCAGCGGACCGGTCGCATGCGCCTGCAGCCCGATCACAAGCTGGTGGTGAAGGCAAGCTGGGAGAGTGCTGAACAGCGTCTGCAGGGCACCCGCGCGACCGTCCGCGAGCTCGCCGATCTTGCGGAAAAGGCCCGCGAGGCGGCCTGAGGCCCTAGCCCATCTCCTCCATTTCCGAGCCGAAGTCCGGCTCCTGGGAAATCTGCACCAGCGCGTCGGCGAGCACTTCAGCGGGCTGCGCGCCGACCAGAACGTGCTGCTGGTTGATGATGAAGGTCGGGACGCCCTGGACGCCCAGGTCCTGAGCGAGCTGGATTTCCTTCTTGACGCCCTCAACGTCGCGGTCCGTGGCGAGCACTTCCTGAACCAGCTCGACGTCCATTTCCGCGTCCCGCGCGGCTTCGAGCAGGACCACGTCCTGGCCGATATCCTCGCCTTCGCAGAAGAACAGTTCGAACAGGCGGTCGACGACGACATCCTGCTGGTGGCCGGGCTGGGCCCAGCGGATCAGGCGGTGCGCGTTGATGGTGTTCGGTGATTTTGCGATCCGGTCGAAGGCGAAAATAATGCCCTCGGTTTCGCCCGCCTCGTAGATCTTCTTGTAAATCTCCGTCGCCTGTTCGCGTCCGAACTTCTTGTCCAGGTATTCCTGGCGGTCCATGCCCTCGGGCGGGATCGTGGCATCGAGTTGAAAGGGGCGCCAGCGTACCAGCGGTTCGACCTCCGGCGCCATGACCTGGGCGCGATCGAGCCGACGCTTGCCGATGTAACACCACGGACACATCACGTCGGAGACCACGTCGACCGTCATCCTATCCATTTCACGCATCGGGCATTCCTCAAGCGGGCGCAACGCGTCGAATGACGGAGAGCAGCTCCGCCATGGCGTCGCGCGTGCAAACGGGAATGTGCTTGTTATCAGGCTGCCGCCTTGAGGTCCACGTTCTGGCTGCGGCCAACCAGGGACTCGGCCGTGTCGCCGTCCTGGAATCCGGCAAGCCGCGTGTCCAGCCTTACAAAGACCGGCGCATGGTGTCCTTCCACGGCAAACTCGGTGTGGGCCACGACGCCGGTGATGCGCTGGATCGCGATCTTGGCGCCTTCGACAGCCGTGTCGGGCAGGGCGATGACGATCCTGGATCCGGAGTAGCGGGCCGCCAGGTCTTCACCGCGGATCAGCAGCGACACGACTTCACCCACCTGGCGAATGATCCGGTCGCCGCCGGCATATCCGAGCTCGGCATTGATTTCGTCAATGTTCGCAATCGAAAGCGTTGCCAGGGTGAAACTCTGGCTGGTGCGCTTCGCGTCATTGACCATTGTCGAAAGATGCTCGAGCAGGAAGCCGCGGCTGTAGAGGCCGGTCAGCGCGTCGCTCGTCGCGAGGTGCTTGGCCTCCTGGTAGATTTTCTTGAGCGAGGTCCGGAAACGGGATTCGCGGACCAGCAGGTTGACCCGTATCCTGAGTTCCTCGTCGGAACAGGGTTTGGCGAGCGCGTCCGTGACCCCGGCCTCGTAGAGCTTCCTGCAGTCGGCAAGCTCGTTCGGCGAAACCATCGTGAGCACGGGCAGGTTGTACAAGCGTGACTGCTGCCGCACATCGCGGACAAACTGCAGATGCGGCTCGACCGTGTCGGCCGTGCTGATGATCACGGCATCGAAGCTCCGGCGTGCAAGATAGTCGAGCGCGGTCGCGTCGCTTAGCGCGCCGACCAGCGTCGCCTGCTTCGAAAGCGCGTTTTCGATCATAGCGAACTGGGCCGGGTCGCCGAGCACCATGATGGTCGCGTTCTCCATCATGTCCGGCGGCACGATCGGGGCCGGTGCATCGAATCCGTACTTCGCCGAGGTGTTCAGGCGCCGCACGAGTTCCTCGTGCATGGTGTTGAGACGGATCAGCGATCTCACGCGATGACAGATCTGCTCGGGATTCAGATCGCCGATCAGGATGTCGTCAATGTCGTCGGCCGCGCCTTCCAGTTTCACGTCCCGGTTCGTGCCGACAAGCATGGTGCGCATCCGGCTGGACAGTGCGCTCGCCTTGAGCGTCTTGGCCAGCGCGAAATATGTCTCCGGGTCTTTCCGCGCATCGGGGCTTTGCATATTGAGCACGACAATGTCGGGTTGCCGGGTCCCGCACAGCTCGGCGACCCCTTGCGCAATGCCGCTGATTGCACATTCGAAACCGGCTTCTGTGAGGGTTTCCTCGAGTTTCGTATCCGTGCCGGTGTCATCGCCGACAATCAGAACGCGCGCTGGACCTTGCATTCCGTCACTTCCCATCCACTCCGGTGCGCCCCGTGCACACCTCAAGTGGAGTGTCAGGCAGATTGCCTTAAGATTTCATAAAGCATGACGGTCCTACGCCGGCTTCTCCCCGTAGACACGGCGCAGTTCGCCGCGTCTGACCTTGCCGTTCGGCGTGCGCGGCAGGGCGTCCAGGAACACATATTCACGCGGCATCTTGTAGGCGGCGAGTTTCTCTTCCGCCAACGCATGGAGCCGGGTCTCGTCGGGCGAGGCGCCGTCGCGCATGACCACAAACGCGCCGATCACGCTCACATTCTTGCGGACCGGAATCTCGGTCACGGCGACTTCGGCAATGTCGGGGTGTGCGCTCAGGGCCTGCTCGACTTCGAGCGGCGAGACCCGGAACCCGAGGGCATTCATCAGATCATCGTTGCGTCCCAGATGGGTGATGTAGCCATCCTCGTCCATGACGCCGATATCGCCGCCGCAGAACCACTCGCCGCGCATGACCGCCGCCTCTTCCTCGGGCCGGTTCCAGTATCCCAGCATCAGGGCCGGGTCGGTTCGGTGCACGGCGATCAGACCGTCCTCACCACGCGGCAGCGGGTCGGTCCGGCCATCGGTCGGGAGAATGGCAACCTCGCGGCCCTGTTGCGCCTTGCCGACCTTGCCGGGCCTTGGCGGCACCGAGGGGCTCGACGAGATGTAGGTGGAGACCTCGCTCATGCCGAGCGCTTCATAAAGCACCGTGCCGGTCTGCTTCCGCCATTCCTCCGCGAGATCCTGCGGCAGGGTTTCGCCCGCGGTGAGACCGTGGCGCAGCGACGGCGGCATGCCGGCTTCGAGGTCGCCATACTTCAGGATCTGCCGGTAAAGCGTCGGCACGGCAGCGAACATCGTGGCCTCGTGCTGGGCCATCAGCCTCAGCCAGACCGCCGGGTCCTTCTCGCCGGTGTAGACAAGTGCCGTCGCGCCATTGATCCACGGATCGCACAGACCCGTGCCAAGCGTGTACGTCCAGTTGAACGCACCGGCGTGGAGCATGCGGTCCCGTGAATTGATCCCGTACCATCCCTCATACATGGGCCGACGACCCCAGACACTGCGCTGGGCGTGCAGGACGCCTTTCGGCCGCGCGGTCGTACCCGACGTGTAGATCAGAAACGCCGGATCGTCGGCGCGGGTGGCTGCGTAGTCGGCGCGCTCGGCGCCGGTGCGCAGCGACTGTACGTCCGCCGGCGTATAGACCTTCACGCCTTCGGGGATATCGCCGACCGGCAGGTCGGGCGTCATCGCCAGCGCCCGCGCGCCGCAATCCTCGAGAATGAAATGGACCTCGCGCGCACTGAGCACACTCGATGCCGGCAGCGGCACCAGGCCGGCGGCGATCGCCCCGAAAAACAGGAGCGCGTAATCGCTGGTATTGGCAAGCCTGATGACGAGCCGGTCGCCCGGCTGAAGGCCATCGGCGCGTAGCGCCGCGGCGATCCGCAGGACCGCATCCTCCAGTGCGCCATAGGTCCAGTTTTCGGTATCGTCCGGATCCTCGACACTCCTGACCACAACGAGACCGGTCTTGTCTGCGGGCCGCACCGCGCCTGTCTCGAGACAGTACCGTGCCATATTGAACTGGTCGGGAGGGAGATCGCCGCGATAGCCGTACATGACAAATCCGTTGCGGAAGGGGCTTTAAAGCTGCGCGAGGATTTTCTCGCGCAAGACCGAGCCGTCGGTGTCGCGAGGTATGGCCTTCACAATCACGAGCTGCTCGGGCGCTTTGTGGGGCGCAACGCGGCGCTCCGCCAGAAAGTCCTTGAGTCGCTTGAGCGACGGCGCCTGATCGGGGCGCGGGACGACGGCGGCAAGGATGCGTTCGCCCATCACGGCGTCATCGAGGACGAATGCCGCCGCATCGAGAAAGTCGCCAAACTCTCCGTAAAGCCGGTCGAGTTCAGGTGCGGATATGGCGGCACCGCCATGGTAGATCACGTCCTCGCTCTTCCGGCAGCGAAACTGGTTGCCCAGCGTCTCATCGACGAAACAGCCGATACCGGTGTCGATGAATCCATGGGCATCGGATTGCGGCACCAACTCGGCCTCATCCTCCTCGTCCGCGAAGACATCCGACCTTGTGGGTACGCTCGTGCCGCGCACGATCAGCGTACCTTTCAGAACCTGCTGGTCGTTGTGCTTCTCGACGCATCCGCGCACACGCGTCTCCAACACGGGCTCGTCCCGCTGTTCGTCGTCCTCTCCTGCGACATGGACCTTTCCAAGCGGCAGAAGCGACGGATCGGAACCCGGCGCGCGCTCGTGCACGACAACCGCCCGCTCGGCAAAACCGTGTATGTCAAAGACGGGCACCGGCGCTTCGGGTTGCGACGGGTCCGGCCCGGCCAGGTGCGGATTGGGCCAGACGCAGCCGATGCGATTGAGTTTCAGACTGCCGGTCCGCAGGTCATGGCGTTCCTCAAGTGCTGCGATCACCGGCGCGGGGACCGCGGTATAGGTGACGTCCTCTTCCTCGAGCTGGCGGACGAACACGTCGAAATCAAAGGGCAGATGGAGCCTGACCTGGGAGCCCGCAAGCAGCGGCGCGGCCAACTGGCCGGCGAGGGCGTGTGCACCAAGGAACGGGTAGGGGTTGAGCACGATGTCGCTCCGCCTGAGCTTCAGCACCTCTCCGAAGTAACGCGCAAGCGCCATCAGTTCGCCGTGAGTGCGGGGCAGGGGGTATGCGCCGCGGTCCGAAATCGACCAGGTGATGACGGCGGTTTGCCCGGAATTCTGGACGCCGCTCTCCGGCGGTTCCGCGCCGCGAGCCGCATCGGCGTCTTCGCCGGCGAAGACACCGTCGAGCGGCGCAATGTCGTCCGGCGTTTCGCCGCCAAAGGCGAACACATGCAGGACGCTCATATGCTTTGCCGCGGCCTCTCCCAGAACCTCGGCCGTGTGCTCTCCGCCGTAACGCACGCAGCCGACCGCCGCGGCTGGCTTGATCCGGGCGAAGGCGTGATCGATTTCGTCGAACCGCCACAACAGCGGCATCAGGCAGGGAACCAGACCGCACCGCCACGCGGCCAGGAGCAGCAAAGGCGCTTCGATCGTGTTCGGCGTCTGGACGGCGAGAATGTCACCGTCTCGCAAGCCGGCCGTTCGGAATCGTTCGCAGAGGCGGTTCACGGCGGCGTCGGCTTGCAGGTAGCTCATCTCCCGCGGCGCGCCGAGCCCGCGTTCGGCGCGGTCCGGCGCATCGGCGAACAGCAGCCTGTCCCCATGGCGGCGGGCGCGTTCGCGTAAGGCGGTTTCGACGTTGCCCTGGCTGTTCCCCAGGTCGTCGGAGATTTCGATCCGAACCGATTCGTCTTGATCCATTCTCATTCGATCCGCAGCATTCGGAACGGCCCGACGCAATCCGGCATTGCACAGACTCAGAATGCGCGCCAGCTCGGACTAGCCACCGGGGCGGTCAATCCACCATGTGTCAACGCGGTAACCGTACAAAGAGGTCTTTTCAGGATGCGCGAGCTGTTTCCAGCGCGCAATCCACTGTGACTTCTGATGGAACAGAGGAATAACATAATGACCGGACAACAACACCCGGTCGAGGGCACGCACAGCCGACACGAAATTGTCCTCGGTCTTCGCCGCCAGCAGCGCAGAGATCATAGCGTCGGCCGCCGGGTTCTTCACGCCGGCATAGTTGAAAGACCCTTCGGCATCCGCGCTTTTCGAACTCCACCGGAACAATTGCTCGTTCCCGGGTGACAGGGAGGCGTACCAGAAAGCCTGGATCATATCGAAATCGAACGTCTGGCGGCGGCGCTGATACTGGGCCGAATCGACAAGTCGCAGACGTGCGTCGATGCCAAGGCCTTTCAGAGCGTCGATAAACTTCAGAAACAGCCGCTGCTGTCCGCCGCTGACTGCGAGAATCTCGAACGCGAAATGGGCACCCGATTCGGCGTTGATCAGTTTGCCGTCTTTCAGGACGTATCCGGCTTGCTTCAGAAGCGCCAATGCCTTGCGGCGGTTCGCCCGGTTGCGGCCCGTTCCGTCGCTCACCGGCAGGCTGTACGTGCCGTCCATGATGGCGGGCGCAACTGCGCCCTTGAACGGACCCAGCAGCTCGCGCTCACGATCGTCCGCCGGGCGGCCATGTGAGGACAGCACCGAGCGGTCGAAGAAGCTCTGCGTGCGCGAGTACAGATCGAAATAGTAGTTCTTGTTCAGCCACTGGAAATCCAGCATGTACGTCAGCGCTTCGCGTACGCGGATGTCCATGAACAACGGTCGGCGCGTGTTGAAAACCAGCGCGGACATGCCGGATGGAACGGAGACCGGGAACTCTTCCTTGACAACGCGGCCATCCCTGAAGGCGGGAAAATTGTAGCCGCGGGCCCAGCGCGCCGAATCCGACTCCGGCCAAAGCTGGAACAGACCCTTCTGGAAGGCCTGAAACATCGGGTCGTCGTCCCGGTAATACTCGTACTTGATCTCATCGAAGTTGAACCGGCCGGCGTTGATGCCGAGGTCCTTGCCCCAGTAGTCCGGATTGCGGGTGTAGACCACGTGACTGCCGGGTACGACCTCGGTGACGCGGTACGGTCCGCTGCCGACCGGTGGGGTGAGTGACGTCGACTCGAATCCGTCGGCCGAAACGGCGTGTCGTGGCAGGATTGGCATCAACCCCATGATCAGGGGCATTTCCCGATCGCCCTGGGCATCGAACGTGAACTTGACGGTGCGCGGACCGGTCTTCTCCGCTTTCGAGACCTTCGAATAGTAGGTGCGGTGATTCGGACGGCCCTTGTCACGCAGCAGCGCATGCGAGAACAGGACGTCCTCGACGGTGACCGGCTTTCCGTCCGAGAAACGCGCCTCCTCGCGCAGCGTGAAGGCGACCCAGCTTCGGTCGTCGGGAGTGTCAATGCTCTCGGCAAGCAGCCCGTACAGCGAGAAAGGTTCATCATAGGCGCGCGCCATCAGGCTTTCGACAACGTAAGCGCGAACGCCTGCGGCAGCCACACCCTTGACAATAAGCGGGTTCAGACTGTCGAACGTGCCGAGAGTGGCGAAGGTGACCCTGCCGCCCTTGGGTGCATCGGGGTTAACGTAACTGACGTGGCTGAAGCCTGGTGGATGCAAAGGCTTACCGTGCATGGCGATTCCATGCGCCGGCTCGGCATGCAGCGGGATGGACGCGAAACTGTGAACGAGTACCGCACACATAAGGGCTTTCACGCAGGTGAAAGCCCAGTTATAGATGTGGTCGCGCAGGCTCATGAACCCTCCGTTTAGGCGAGGAGTCGGACAAAAGCAATTCCTCGGAAGAGCGGCGAATTTGAGGTGACGTCTGTCTCGGGACTGGCGGATGCAGCACACCATAGCACGTCGAGGCGCGCAACACGTGCGGACGGTTGTCACGGGATCGCCTCATTTAGATGTATTCAGGCGCACTGCGCAGTTCCGGGACGGCAAAACCTCATTTCGAACTGGGTTGTCGCGCCACGTTGCAGAGTGAAGGAAAGGGCTATTGTGATGTTGACTTCTCTTTCGGCGATGGGCCGAATTCTCCCCGTGGCAGGAAAGACCAGTCTGGCCTCGTTAGCATTCGCGGGTGCCCTTTTTGTGAACGCGGCCGGGCATGCGCAACAGCCCGCACAACAACCGCAGGCCGGTGCCGCACCAGGCGGAGGTGCGCAAGAGAGTTCCTGGGTCAAGCTGTGCCAGCAGCAAAAGGCAAAAGAGCAGAAGGTCAATGTCTGCCTGACGCATCACGAGCGTCTGCATCCCAACACGGGACTGCCGCTCATCTCTGCAGCGATTCGCGAGATCGAGGGCGAGCCGCAGAAGATCATGATGTTCATGGTGCCGCTGGGCCGGTTGCTCAAGCCGGGCCTCATCATGCAGGTGGACGACAAAGAGCCGCTCAAGATCGGATACAACTATTGCACGTCAATCGGCTGCGTGGCGCAGGCACCGGTGACCGACGAGATTATCGAGGCGTTCAAGAAGGGCGGCACGCTGACGATCAAGACGATCGACGTCGGGCAGAAGCGAGTCGGTTTCCAGGTCTCTTTGGGCGGCTTCACACGCGCATTGGAGGGACCTTCGATTGATCCTAAGGCCTACGCGCAGGCGCGGAAGGAAATGTTCGAAATGATCCGCGCGCGCCAGGTGGAACTGGCGAAAAAGGCTGCGGAAGCGGCAAAGAACAAAGGTGCGTCGCAGCCCGGTGCCCAGCCGGGCGCTCAGCCTCAGCCTCAGCCTCAACCTCAGCAACAGGCACCGGCTCAACCTCGCAGACTCCAATAAGCCTGCCTGGGTGCGTGTCACTTGGAGTGCGGGTGCGCTTTTCTAGTGGCTCTGCTCGCCGCGAAAACGGTAGATGCCGTTTTCCGGACCTTCGAAGACTTCGGGGATGTCGGGGTGCCTGAGAGGCTCGCCTGATTCGTCAGGCAGGAGATTCTGCTCCGAGACATAGGCGACGTATTCCGTTTCATCGTTCTCCGCGAACAGATGATAGAAGGGCTGGTCCTTGCTCGGCCGGATTTCCGGCGGAATGGACAGCCACCAGTCTTCCGTATTGTTGAATGTCGGATCGACGTCGAAAATGACACCGCGGAACGGGTAGACGCGGTGGCGTACGATCTGTCCGATCTGGTACTTGGCTGTTCTCAAGATAGCACCGTTATCAGTCGCGCAGTTTGCGCCGGCCTCCCGCCGCACACTTATCCCGCGCTCCTTCGACACCTGTCAACAGGAGCGCTGTGGATTACGTTTAGAATCCATAGGCAGCACCGCGCTCCGGATCCTTTTGCGCAACGAGTTCCGCCAGGTCGACCATGACCTTGGCCTGCTTCCAGGTTGCGTCATCCTGCATCTTGCCGTCGATCATGACGGCCCCGGTGCCGTCGGGCATCGCCTCAAGGATCTTGCGGGCGAACGCGACCTCGTTCGGGTCCGGACTGAACACGCGCTTGGCGATGTCGATTTGGCTTGGGTGGAGCGACCACGCGCCGAGGCAGCCTTGCAGGAAGGCGTTCCGGAACTGGGCCTCACACGCCGCTTCGTCCGCAAAATCGCCGAACGGTCCGTAAAACGGCTTGATCCCCGCCGAGGCGCAGGCGTCCACCATCTTCGCGATCGTGTAGTGCCACAGATCCTGCTGGTGGAAGAACCTCGATTCGGCAGCATCACCGGCATCTGCCAATACACCGTAGGCCGGATGGCCGCCGCCGACACGGGTCGTCTTCATGCCGCGAGATGCGGCAAGGTCGGCGGGTCCGAGGCTCATGCCGTGCATGCGCGGGCTTGCGCCGGCGATGGCTTCCACGTTCTTCACGCCTTCGGCAGTCTCCAGAATGGCGTGGATGAGGATCGGCCGGGTCACGCCGTGTGCCGCCTCGAGTTGCGCAAGCAACTGATCGAGATAGTGGATGTCCCAGGGGCCTTCGACCATCGGCAGCATGACCACATCCAGCTTGTTTCCAACCCGCGAGACCAACTGCGTCACATCGTCGAGCGCCCAGGGGCTTGAGAGCGTGTTCATGCGCACCCAGAGCCCGGTCTGGCCGAACTCGTTCGTCTCTGCCATCTCGATGAACCCGTCGCGCGCCTGTGTCTTCGCGTCGGCGGGAATGGCGTCCTCCAGGTTGCCAAGCAGCACATCGACCTGCTTTGCGAGGTCGCCCGCCTTGGCGCGGATCTTCTCGATATGCGGGGGTATGAAATGGATCATCCGTTCGAGTCGCACGGGAAGCTCGCGCGGCGGTTCCGGTGCGCCGATCGCAAGGGGCGAGAAGAATTTCCGCGGGTGTTTGCTGGCTGCTGTCATATCGCGCTCCTGAAAAGCCCAACGCGTATTGGCGGTCTCGTCGCTGTATCAGACAAATCGCTTGTTCGACCACATGAACTGACCGGGGTTTTCCCGGATCCATTGTTCGAATTGTCCGTATACGCTCGCCGCAATCGCGCGAATATCTTCCTCCTCATTGTCGGTCTTCGGGATCTTCACCTCGACCGCGTTGATTCGGAAACGCGATTGCTTGCCCAGCCTTTCGCAACGTCCGATCCACATGCGTGCGTTGAGGCGACGCGCCAGCAGGCAGGGGAAAGGCGTGAATTTCACGTCCTGCCCGAAGAACGGAACCGTTACGCCGTTGCGATCATAGACGTCGGCGACGAAACCGAGCGAGGCCGTATCGTTGCGGCCACGGTGGCGCAGGAGGCGGCCGAGCATCCGGGCTGTTTCGAAACCGGTTGCCCGTCCCTTGTAACCGGCTTTGCCGAACAGGCCGCCGGGATAAAGCGTCTTGCGCTTCTCCTGCATATAGGCGTCAACGTAAGGGTTGTTGATGAGCCGATAGACGGCGGCGGTCGGCGATCCCGCAAGCGTCAAAGGCCAAACCGCGAGCTCCCAGTTGCCGAAGTGCATCGTCCCGGCAATGACAGCGCCCATCTTGTCCTTGTAACGCGTGACGAGGGCCATGTTCTCGACCTCGATGCGCTCGGGATCCGCCAGGATTCTGTCCATCTGCATCGTCTCGACGATCACGCGCCCGATATTGTCCCACATGTCCATCACGATGGCCTCGCGTTCCTCTTCGGACATCTCGGGGTAGGCGATCTTGAGATTGGCCAGGGCGTTCTTGTGCCGACGGCTGCCGCGGGACACCATCTGCGTCAGGCGCGCCGAAACGTTCGTTGCCATGTCGAGCGGAAACAGGCGAACGAATCCGATGACGGTGCGCAGCAACGCATATTCTAACCAATATCTGATTTTCAGGGACCAGGGCATGGAGACTCAAACCTGGGTGGTGCCGGTTGCGCGCGCGGTATTCGGGAAAGACATCGACGCGTCTGTTGCCAGTGCCGCCCGCCGCCGTCAAGAGGCGGAACGCCGCAACAGGACTGGCGCAACAGGACTGGCGCTCACATGCCTGCGGGTACGGACTGTTGCATCAGTCTCGGCAAACCAAATTGGGGTGCGATACCTTCGCGCATCACCAGCCGCCGCAACGGGGCCAGGTTTGCAAGCAGATGCAGACCGATGCCGCGCGCGAGATGAAGCGGAACAAACCCGGAGATCAGCGTTCGGTTGAGCAGATCGACCGCGAGCGTGCGCGACATGACATCCGCGCTGCGTGCCCGATTGTAGGCGCTCAGGACAGTGAGCGCGCCCGGATCGCCCTCGCGTTCGATTCCCCGTTGCGCGCACTCCGCCAGAACAGCGGCGTCCCTGAACCCGAGGTTCAGTCCCTGCGCGCCGATCGGCGGGATGACGTGGGCGGCCTCGCCAACGAGCGCAATGCGGTTTGCGGCATAGTTTTGAACGCGCATTCCGGACAAGGGAAAAGCCGCCCGCGGGCCGACGGACGACACCGCGCCGAGGCACCCGTAAGACCGTTTCTCGATCTCCGCCGCCAGGTCTTCATCGGAAAGGGCGAGAAGCCGGTCCACCTCTTCGGCGGTTTCAACCCAGACCAGGCTTGACGCGTTGCCGGGCAGGGGGACCGTCGTAAACGGCCCCGCCGGCCTGTGGAACTCGTTCGATGCATTGTGATGCGGGTCGGTGTGTTCGAAATTGCAGGCGATGGCGACCTGCGGATAGCTCCACGAGCTCGTTGTCAGGCCGGCTGACTCGCGGCACAGCGACTTGCGCCCGTCCGCGCCGGTGACGAGCCGGGCCGAAATGTCCGATCCCTCGGCAAGCGTGACCGACACTGCCTCATGGCGCGGCTCTATAGATGTCGCCGCTTCGGTTTCGATCACGTCGAGATTGGGCAGGGTTTCCGCGCGTGCATAAAGCGCTGCCACGAGCGCCGTGTTGGGAATATTGAAACCGAAGGGCTCGCCGCCGATTTCATCGGCGTTGAACGCGACTTCCGGTGCGCGGGCAAGCCGGCCGGTGTCGTCGATGATACGGATAATGTCCAACGGCGCGGCCTTGGGCTTGCATGTGTCCCACACACCGACATTCCGGAGCAGGTCCACCGACGCGCGCAAGAGTGCCGTGGTGCGCGTGTCGGGCCGTTCCGGGTCCGGCGAAAAGGGCGGCCCGGCAACGGCCGTCCGAACACCGGAAACGGCCAGGGCCACCGCCGCTGTCAGACCGGCGGGTCCCGCGCCCACCACCAAGGCTTCATAGTCTGGATGTGTCATTCGGCCGGTATGATATCGAATGCGATCGAAATACGCATCTCGTCGGAATCGAACGGTTCGGTGCGATGATAGAAATATGAGGGGAACAGCACGACCATTCCTTCATGTGGCGCATACGAACGCACGCTCGGTGTCGCGGACGCGTTCGCGTTGTCCTGCGGGCGCCCGAACTCGATCCAACCGGCGCGGTTGGACGACTCAGACGAAATCACATCCGGAATCCTGGCGTAGTAGCAGCCGCTCAGCCAGCCGGACCGATGAATATGCGGGGCCTGGTGGCCCTGCGAGCCGAGTACGGTGGCCCAGATGTCGTACGTCCACTGCTTCGGCTGCCTGGTCAGGAACGGGTGGGACGGATCGATCGGGTGCGCCTTCTGGTAGTCGCGAACCGCGTCGTCGATCATCGCCAGCAGATGCGCAATCGGCCCCTGATCCTCGTCCTTGGACAGATTTCCCGTCTGATGCCCCTTCATGGTGGTGTTTTCGCTGGGTTCATATGTCAGGCTCGGATGCGCAGTGCAGTGCGCGCACAGCGCGGCGTTGAACTCGGCGATGTTTGCGAAGCCGGACGGGGGCGTGAAGTCCCGCGATTCGATCAACCGGTCGAAATCCACGAGCTCGGCAAGCTCATCAGGCCTGTTCAGCTCAAGCAGCGCGGCCGAGCGAATCGCCAGCGCCCCCGTATTACCGGGTGAAAGCGCAAGGCAACGATCGGTTGCTTCGAGTGCCTTTTCCCAGTTGCCGGCGTACAAATGGGCCCGCGAAACACTGCTCCAGACACCCGAATCGTTTGGCGTAATCGTCAATGCCCGCGCATAAGCCGACGCGGCATCTTCGAAGCGCTGCAGTAATTGACAAATATTACCGTAGTTTACGTGTCCCACCGGAGAATTCGGTTCAAGTTTGCGCACCTGTGCATACGCGTCTGCGGCGCCCTCGAGGCCGCCCGCGCGCTGCCGGATGACGCCGAGATTGAGCCAGGCATCTACGTATTTCGGGTTGTTTTTTGTTGCTTTTTCAATGGCTTGCTCTGCCGCTGCCAGATCGTTCAACTCGGCGCGTGCAAGCCCGTACATGTTCAGGATCTGCGGGTGGTCGGGGATTTTCGTCAGGAGATGCGCATATTGCTCGGCAGCGGCGGCAAACTCACCCTGACGATGGGCCGCGGCCGCATCCTCAAACAATGCCTGCAGCTCACGCGAATCGGGATTGTCGGTTGGTTGGGCCACGGTTTTGCTGAGTCTTTCTGTCTTTCGCGACCGTCCGGTCACTGACGGAACAACGAAACGGGGCTGTCTTGACCCGCAATTTAGCCGTTTGCGCGCACGAGCGGCAACGCTTTGCTGGCCGGTGCGGCGAGACGACACCGTCATAACGGGTGATTCCCGGCGCAGATCTGTGGATTTTCGCGAAAACCAGACCGATTCTCCGTGCTTTCCTATAGAATCTGCCGGCTTCGGGGGGAGTCGAACCGCGATAATCGGGCATACGCTGGCGATTCTCGCCCGCTTGCCGCAATGTTGTCGTATTTCGACAACGCCAAACGCGGTTCCGGGCCCACATTGCACGTGCCTCGTGCCGGAATGAACGGGTTTTCCGGAGCAGGCTCGCGGAGTCGAGAGGCGATGAGTTGGAATGAGAAAAAACCGATTCTGGAGAAAGCAATGGAAAATATAAATGCGACTCGGTGCGTTTGGAACAGCTCCGTGGTTCCGAATTTTTCGCAGAGTATTATAGCCTTTTCTCTAAACCAACTCTGATTTTTGGATTTCTAATGGTTGTCGAAGCGTACGATTTGTTTTCTCTGCGCGCTCGTTTCTGCCGCATGATTGAGAAGATCTCATCTATACATGCGATGGTGGTGGCTGGAATTGGGGGTGAGAAGGGATTTCCGAGCGCGAAACGCAGTAAAAAGAGACCTCAAATCCATCGACGTGGCGTAAATGCCACACGCTTTAAGAGAATGCGAGAGGAATGGTGCATTTCAGTTTACGTTTCCAGGGGCATTGGGTAGGCATATCAGCAAGTCAGCACAAGCCAACGCGATTGGAGGCTTGGCTTGGCGTTCAGGACAGAGGTCCACGAGACAACCTGTTTTGAAATCAACCTTTGGTCAAAAGAACAAGTGGAGATGGACAATGATTGGGGGACTTAAGCAAACGACTAGTCGTTTGGCCATCGCCGCGGCGGCCGGTTTGTTCACGGGCGGTATTGCCCTGGCGCCTGCCCAGGCGGCCGATCTGGGCGGCGACTGCTGCGCGGACCTCGAAGAGCGTGTAGCTGAGCTCGAAGCCACGACTGTCCGGAAGGGCAATCGTAAGGTTTCGGTGAAGCTTTCAGGTCAAGTCAACCGTGGTATCCTGTGGTGGGACGACGGTGAAGACAGCGACGTCTACTTCGTTGACGTTGAGAACTCGAACTCGCGTTTCCGTATCACGGGCTCCGCGACGATCAGCCCGGGCCGCACAGCCGGTTTCCGGATCGAGGCGGACTGGTTCATCCAGAACAACTCGAGCACGGTCGCGAACTGTAACAACACGGACTTCGTCGGTGCGAGCTGTCGCGCTCTTGCCAACACGATTGGTAACTCGGTTTCCAACAGCCCGTATGGCACGGGCGACTCGGGCGAAGCTGAAGCAGGTCAGGTCACCGACATGCGCTGGACGGAAGTCTGGCTCAAGGACGAGACCCTCGGCAAGCTGTCACTCGGTAAGGGCGACACCGCTTCGAACGGTACTTCGGAAGTCGATCTGTCCGGTACGTCCGTTGCTCAATATGCGGGCATGGGCGACGTCGGCGGTGCCTTCCAGTTCCGTACGGCTGGCGGCGGCTTCTCGGGCGTTAGCCTCGGCGACGTTTACAACCAGCTTGATGGTCTGAGCCGTCGGAACCGCATTCGCTACGACACGCCGTCCTTCGGCGGATTCACTTTCTCGACCTCGTATGGCGCCGACGACTTCTGGGATGGTGCCCTGCGGTTCAAGAAAGAGTGGAACTCGGTTCGTTGTGCATGGGCAGGCGGTATTGCGCATGACACGAACGCCGCGGATGATGACTTCTGGCGTTACAGCACCTCGGGTTCGTGCATTCACACCCCGTCGGGTCTGAACCTCACCCTCGGCTATGCCGAAGACGATGAGGCCGGAAGCAACAACTTCGACCAGAACTGGTGGTTCGTGAAACTCGGCATCTCTCGCCGCTGGAACTCTCACGGCAAGACGAGCATCTCGGTTCAGTACGCACAGAACGAAGACAAGCTCGTTTCTGGTGACGAGACCGAATCCTGGGGCGTGGCCTTCGTGCAGAACATCGACTCTGCTGCACTTGAGCTGTACCTGGCATACTCGCACCACGAGTATGACGACGATATCCCGGGAACGGTTAGCCTGGATGATCTCGACTTCTTCCTGGCCGGCGCTCGGATGAAGTTCTAAGCCTCAGGCTCAGCAACGAAATCAGAAGCCGCCCCTTCGGGGGCGGCTTTTTCTTTGCCCATCGGTCGGTCCGGCCGGCATGGACCGAAATTGACCGGACATCGCGTCAATACGTGGCAAATCCGCCACGCCCTATTTTCTTGAACCGAAAAACCACCTGAATTAGCAATGCCTTAAGAGCGCGTATTACATGCTTGAATTGTTGATCTCATCGGACGATCTTATAGATGAGGAGAAGATCCGGTGTTTCGCAGACGATTCGCGATCAAAGTATGTACCATTGCGTTCTGCGCCTTCGCGGCGTCGGGTGCAAATGCGTTCGAACAGACACCGCTTCCTCAAGCTTCCTCACCGGCGGCCCCGCCGCAAGTGACCGCACCTGCGGTTTCGCCCGGCCTTTCCCTTGAAACTCAGACGAAAAGCTCTCAGCCGGACGAAAAGCAACAACGCGGTATCAAAATCCCAGGATTGGGGAAGTTGACCATGCCGAAGCTCAATTTCGGGCTTGATCTCATGTACGGAGCGCCGGAAGAGAATGACACGGAGCTCGGCTTCACCAATGACGTGAGCCCGGGAGATGATGATCTCAGAATCATGGGCAAGGTGAAGCGTCGATTCTGATCCCGGACCGAATGTGATCGGTGAAACAACGGCTTCGCGTCTTGCCAATTCCGCGCGATTCCTCCGTAATCTGACCATTCCACCTGCAAAGGACCGCGGCGCGGCGCGCCGATGGCCCGAAGAGCATGCGCCAAAACACCGGTTTTCGGCGCAATAAGGGGAGGGTCGAAGACGAGCGATGCGCCCGAAGATCTACGCTGTTGCCGTTCATCTGCTGACTGCCTCCGGAGCCGTTTGCGGTCTTTTTGCCTTGCACAACGCGGCGTCGCACGACTGGCGCGCCGCCTTTTTATGGCTTGGTGCCGCGGCGGTGATCGATGCGATCGACGGTCCGATGGCCCGATGGATCCAGGTGGACAAGGTTCTTCCCCGTTTCAGCGGCGTGACGCTCGATCTCATTGTCGATTATCTGACCTATTGCGTCGTGCCTGCATACATCCTGATGGAAAGCGGACGGCTCGGCGACATGTTTGCGCCGGCTGTCGGCGCAATGATCCTTCTCGGCTCGCTGTTTCACTTCGCAGATACGACAAGCAAGACCAAGGACGGATTTTTCGTAGGTTTTCCAGCCATTTGGAACGTCGTGTGCCTTTACGCGTTCGTTTTCGACGCCGGCGCGAATGTCGTGATTCCGGCAGTGATCCTGCTGACGGTTGCGACGGTCCTGCCGTTGAAATGGGTCCACCCCCTTCGCTCGAAGCTGTGGCGCGTGCCGACCCTGGTTGCCGTCTTGGTCTGGTCGCTTGCCGCGTTGTACGAAACCATTGCGGGGTTCCCTGGAACTGGGGGCGCGCGGGCGATATTCGTCCTCGTTGGCGTCTATCTTGTCGGTGTCGGTTTGGCGCGAACCTATCTCGGCCGCGACTCGCAATAGAATGTGCGGTCTCGGGTTGGAACGGTCATCCCGTTTCGGGCCAGCGAATGTGACAAACTGACCAATCGGATGCGTGTGATGGTTAACCCGGCGTGACCCGGACGTCGGAGCGCAATACGCGTGGCTCAGGGAAAATCATATATATCAACATGTTAAGTGATGTTCTTGAGGTTCGTTCTGTCTGGATCAGCGTTTGACGGGCGAATGGCGCGCGCATTGCATTTGAGCGAGCGGGCGGCGCATTGGCGATTGTTCATGTGCATTGCCAAAAAATTGTCACTTTTTCGGAGCCATGTCCGCGCCCTTATTGCGAGACAGTCAATCAACAAGGTTTCTCCCCAATGAAACGACTTCTTTTTTGCGTGGGCCTGAGCCTCGCCGTAACCGGAATTGCCGACGCCTCCACGTCGAGCCACATGTCCGGCACGGAATTGCGCAAGGCCGTGGCCGGCAAGACGGTCTATCTCAACACAAGCGGCATCGTCGTTCCGATTTCATACCGGTCAAACGGCACCATGAACGGCAAGCTGCAGGCGCTTGCCGCAGCGTTCGCGGGCGGCAACAAGCCGGCGGATGCGGGGCGGTGGTGGATCTCCAAGCACCAGCTTTGCCAGCGCTGGAACAACTGGCTGGACAAGAAATCGTATTGCTACAAGCTGACCCGCCAGGGTGACAAGGTCACGTGGGTTCGCAGTGACGGTCGCCGCGGCACGGCGCGCATCGGCGGCTAGCTGGTCCCGTCGCGGGCGTCGCGCAGCCAATCCAGGTACGGCGCGGCGCATTCCACGTCCCGGGATATCTCCACATCGAGTTTCGCCGGCGGCTTCATGCCGCAGAGATCGGCGACGCGGTTCAGCGTTGCGTGAGGATCGCTCACCATGTCTTCGTACGAGACGACGAGGGCGCGGTCTGCGATCTTCTCCGTCCAGACGTCGGCCATCCGGTCGTGCAGTTCAAGATATCGGTATATGTCCTTGATATCGTAGGCAAACTGGTTGGTATTCTCCTGGTAGAGATAGGAGAAAATGCGAAACGCCGCATCGTCGTGATTGCGTTTCAGGAACACAAACTTTGCATTCCCGAACAGGTCCGACAGCCGCCCGACATCCGATATGGCACCGGGATGCGTTATCGTGACCAGTTCTGCACCGTTCGACATTTCCGAGAGCCGTTCGTGGAACAGGGCGGAGATCTTGTCGTCAAGCTCGCTCGGCGTGTTCACCAGCAGCGCTTCGGTCAGGAAGCCGTTGCGTGTGGAGATATGCTGAGCAATGTCGGTCACGAGCGAGTTCTCAAGTCCCGCATGGGTTCCGCCCAACCGGGCGACCAGCTCTTCAAGGGTCGATTTGCCGGAACGGGACGGTCCCAGAACAAACAGCGGCACTGGACCCGTTGAGGCCCCGTCGGGCAACGCGCGGGGCCGGGGTGTCCAGTCTTCGGCTTTCCCGAGAAGCTCTTCCTGCTGTCTGAAGTAGATATCGCGCTGTTCCTGCGTGGCGTCCGCAATTCTCTTGTTGACCGAGGTGAGTGTGTCCCAGGCGTCGCGGTACTTTTGTTTTCGCGCCAGGTCTATTCCGACGGCGAAATCCCGCGCGATCTCATGCAGAGGAATATCAGCCACAAAGGCCGGTCCTCCGGTCGGCGATGACGTCTCCACGTGACCGCGGGTCTGTTCAAGAACTCCCAATTCGTCTTCAAGCGAGGGGAACTCGCCCAATATCTGAAAGATCAGGGCCTGCTCGTCATGGGACGGCGACCTTGCCCAGACTTGCTGGAGTCGTTTCACGGCGTCTTCATGGCGGCCGGTCTTGAGCAGACAATATGCGAGGCGAATTGCCGGCCCGGCATTCGCCGGGTCGAGGCGCACCGCCTCCTCGAGCAATTCCACGGCTCGGTCGAATTGCCCTTGCGATACCGCGACCTCGCCGAGGAGATAGCGCGGCACCGGCGATTCCGGCATAAGCGAAACACAACGCTCCAACGCCTCGGACGCGTTGCCCATGGCGCCGAGCTCAAGATAGACCCATCCGAGGTTGTACAGCAGCTCACCATCGTTCGGATTGATCAGGAGCGCGCGGACAAAGTTCGGCAATGCGGCCGCGAAATTGCCGTGCCGCATGAAGATGGAGCCTGCCATGACGTGTGCCCTGGCATAATCCGGATAGGCCTCGATCAGCTTGGTGCAGGCGTCGATCGCGCCGTCGGTATCGCCGGAATCGAGAAGCGTGCTGACCCGAGACAGTTCCTGATGTGCTTCCTGCACCTGCTGGACGGAGTACTGCGAAACCGGGTGTGACATGGAATTGCCTGAGATGGAACGAAACGGTCAGGCCGCTGTGCTGACGAATACCTCTGCCATAAACAGGCATCGCAGACCACACAAATCTCGGTGCGGCGCGGAGCACCGCGTTGGAAAAATAGTCTTGGTTCTGGGACGCGATATGGCATAAGTCGCGTTCGATCGTTTTATGAAGGTACGTCGGTCAACCGCACGCGCGTTCCCGCATGGCAGAAGTCAAGGATATCCCGTTCAAGTCGCCTCCGGCCGCCGTTCAGGCCAGACGCCAACTCGATGACGCAAACCGCCTCATAGAGACGGGACGGATTACCGAGGCGCTGGATCTGTGCCGGGAATTGCTCGGCGCCCATCCGGAATATGTCGAGGCGCTAAGAGCCCTTGGGCGGGCCTATCTCGCGGAGAAGAATCATGACGCCGCGCTGCCGTGCTTCGTGCGGGCGTCGATGCTGTCAGAGGACGATCCCGCGGTCATGACCGACCTTGCGGGCGTGTATTTCGAACTCGGATCGGACGATCTCGCGCGCCGGACCGCGGAACGTGCGCTTGAGTTGTCGCCGGATGAAGATGTCGCGCGTGCAGCACACATGCTGCTCGGCCGGGTCTGCCACCGCCAACGCGACTACGGCGCCGCCATCACCCATCTGGAACAGGCTCGGTCTGCGGCGAACGGGTCCGACGACGCCGGGTTCCTGCTGGGGCTCTGCCATCTCGCCGCCGGCAACGCCAAAGAGGCAATTCCGATTCTGTCCGCGGAAATCAAAGGCGGACTGTCAGCGCTCGATCATGTGGAAGCCCTGTATCGTCTGAGCCATGTCGCGGATGCGGTGCAGGCCAAAACACTGCTCGAGGAGCTGCAGGCGCTTGGCGACGATACGCCGACTTTCGGGTCCGAAGAGGAGGGGCGAAAGTTCGCGGCATTTCGTGATTTCGCGCGCGCCGCACTGCTTGGCCGGTCAGGGGAGCACGAGGAAGCCTGGCAACACCTTGAAACCGCAAATTCGGAAATGGGCGGTGGCTATCAAGAGGTGAAACAACAGCTTCGCGACGCGGATGAGAGCATCATCCAGCGCGCCTCCGACTGGATCTTCGCCGGTGCGCCTGTTGACGACATCAGCGAGCAGGGGCCGCTCTCGCTGTTCATTCTCGGGCCGCCCGCGAGTGGAAAATCGGCGCTGGAGCGGCTGATCGGCGCCGTCGATGGTGTCGCGATGGGCTACGGGCATGAGTTGGTGCAGGTCGCGGCGCGAGAGACGGCCACATCCAACGGATTCCTTCCGCTCAACTATCCCGGTCAACTCCCGACATCGATGCACCGTCAGTTCACAAAGACCTATGCGCGGGCGACCAGGGCGCGTGCACGGGGTGCAGATGTACTGACGTGCACGAACTCGGACCTGCTTCCGGATCTCGGCCGGATCGCCGAGACCGCGCAGAGCACGAAGATCGTGTTCCTCTCCCGCGACCCCGACGATGCCGCATTCAGGATCTACGAGCGGTACTTTTCCGACGGGTCGAACCCGTATTCCTACAACGTTTCAGGCATTTACGATCAGCTCGACATTTACGCGCGGCTCTCGGACGCCTGGGCTGATGCGCTTCATGGCGTGTGCCTGCGCGTCGCTTACGAGGATCTGGTGGGCGATCCGAAGGCGACGTTGAGACGCGTTGCCGCGTTCTGCGGCCTGGATGCGTCCAAAGCGGAGATCCCCGATCTCGGAGACGATCGCGGATGCGCCGAGCCGTATCGGGACAAGATGGAAAGGGCCCGCTCCGGCGCCATCGCGCCCTTGTCCGGGTGGGCCATGCCGGAACTGTAAGCACGCTGATGGCCACTCTCGAGCAGGAATTCAACGCCGCGGTGGCGAAGTTCCGCGCCGGTCAAACGAAGTCCGCCGAGAAGTCGCTGCTGCGCATCAACAAGCGCCATCCGGGCATCCCGGACGTTCTGCACGTTCTTGGCTATATCGCCATGGAGACGGATCGGCCGAAGGTTGCGGTGAAATATCTCTCGCAGGCCGTGAAGCGCGTTCCCGAAAATGCCGCCCTTTTGAACCTTCTCGGCTGTGCCTTTCACAAGGACGGTGATCCCGGCCGCGCCGTGGAGATGCTGTCCAGGGCGGTCCGGCTCGATCCGGCGATGACCAATGCGCGGTTCAACCTTGCTAACGCGCTGCAGGATGAAAACAGGCTGGCCGAGGCCGCCGGCGAGTACCGGCACCTGATCACGCAGACGCCGGGTGACGTCAATGTCCATATCGCGCTCGGCCAGACCTTGCTGGCGCATGGCGATCCGGAAGCCGCCGCCGGCGCCCTGTCCGACGCGCTCAAGCTCGAACCGGACAATCCCGAGGTCCAATTTCAGGTGGGCATCATGCACGCCGCGGCGGATCGACTGGACCGGGCGGAAACGCACTTCACCCGTGCGCTCGAGCTCCAACCGGACATGCACAAGGCGTTGTGCTGCCTCGCCGAGGTCAGGCATGGCATGGGCCAGGCGGAGGAGGCTATTGCCCTTCTGAAGCGGGCGCTCACGCAGGACGGCAAAGACGACAATGCGTACCGGCTGTTGGCCGTCATCCATCAGGAAGCGGGCGACCATGTAAAGGCCCGCGCAAACGCCGCCGAAGCGCTGAGGCTCAAACCGGGCAGCGCCGAAAACCTGTACGTCTCGTCGCTGGTTCTGGAGAAATCCAATGACCTTGCGGAAGCAAGTGCAAATGTCACAAAGGGGTTGAAGCTCGCGCCCGATCACATTGGTCTGTCGATCATTTCCGCCCGCATCGCCTTCCGCAACGGAGACCATGAGGACGCGCGCGACATCCTTCAGGGATTGCCTATGGACGGCGGCGTTTCGCCGGATCTGGTGACGGCCCGCTACTTCGATCTCGGGCGGGTGCATGACCGGCTGGGGAACGCGGATGAGGCGTATGCCTGTTTCGTCAAGGGCAACGAGGCCGCGGCGCAAGGCTGGCAGGCGCGCGAAAACGACAAGCAGGTGATGGTCGATTATGTCGATCATCATCTCGACCTGGTCACTGCGGACTGGGTCTCCGGGTGGGAGTCAACCGGTGATGCGGTGCCCGACGCGCCGTCGCCGTTGTTCGTGGTCGGCTTCCCGAGATCCGGCACGACGCTCCTCGATCAGATCCTCGACGGCCATCCCGGCATCCAGGTGCTCGAAGAGGAACCGATGATGCAGAAGGTGCGGGCGAGCCTCGTTAAGAGCGGCGCGCAGTATCCGGACATCATCGCCAGCCTCACGCCCGAACAGATCGCGCGGCTCCGGCGCGTCTATTTCGAAACGGCCGATGCGTTCATCACGCGTCAGCCGGGGTCCCTGCTCGTCGACAAGATGCCGCTCAATCTGGTGGAGGCGGCCGCGATCCACCGTCTGTTTCCCGACGCCAGGTTCGTTCTTTGCCTGCGCCATCCGTGCGATGCGTGTCTGAGCTGCTTCATGCAGATGTTCGAACTGAATGCCGGCATGTCGAACTTCCTGACCCTGGACGACACGACGCAGCTCTACTCCAACGTCATGCGGCTGTGGCAGCGTTATGAAAAAGTTTTGCCGATCAAGGTGTTCCGGGTTCGCTATGAAGGGCTTGTCGACGATCTGGAAGAGACCGCGCGCGGTCTTCTCGACTTTGTCGGGTTGCCCTGGGACGACGCGGTGCTCAAGTTCGACAGCCACGCCAGAACGCGGAACATCAAGACGCCGAGCTACACCCAGGTCACCAGCGGGATTTACACCCATGCGCGCGGCCGTTGGCGCCGCTATGAGCAACACATCAGGCCGTACATGAACCGGCTGCAGCCGTTCATAGACGCGTTCGGGTACGCAGAATGATGAGAGGATGGGTCATCCTTGCGCTCGCGGTCGCGATGCTGGCGGGTACGGTGCCCGCAAGCGCGGCGGACCCGGTCAAGACGGCGGTGTTCGACGGCATTCGCGACCGGCTCGCCCTGATGAAGCCGGTCGCAGCCTGGAAGGCGCTGCGCAACGTGCCCGTCGAGGATCTCGAACGCGAGAAAAAGGTCCTGCAATCCTCGGTCGGCAACGCGCAAGCCGTGCGCATCGACGGGTCCAGTGTGAGTGCGTTCTTCGAAGCCCAGATCGCGGCGGCGAAAGAGATCCAGTCCTGCTGGATGGAGCGCTGGACGCAGGATCCGTCAAAGGCGCCGCAGGATGCGCCTGACCTCACCACGGAAATCCGCCCCAAGCTGATTGACCTTGGCAAGAAAATCCTCAAGAACGTCGCGCGGGCGTGGAAGGAGAGCGAGGACATGCCGTTCCGCGCCGAAGACGAGCCGGACTTTGTGGCGGCCGTCGAGATCGAGTGCCTTACGGACGACGCGAAACGGGAAATCTACCGCGCGCTCGTGGCCGTACAACCCCTGGAGTGAGCAACCGGCGTCGCCGTCACGCATTTTCACAACGCATGAGCACCACTTACACATGGATCCGCTGACACAAGGCGCGGTCGGCGCGGCGCTACCGCAGGCGACGCGCAACGACGTCCAGGTCGGCATCGCCGGCATCCTGGGGTTCGTCGCCGGCATGGCGGCCGACGTCGACGTCTTTTTCCGCTCCGAGACCGACCCGCTGCTGTTTCTCGAGTACCACCGCCAGTTCACCCATTCGCTGATCTTCATTCCGGTCGGCGGCTTGCTGTGTGCGCTGGCGCTCCACTGGATCCTGGGGCGACGCTGGCGGCTGCCGTTTGCGCAGACTTTTCTGTTCTGTGCGCTTGGCTACGCCACCCATCCGCTGCTCGATACCTTCACGTCCTACGGCACGATGCTGTTCTGGCCATTCAGCAATGAGCGGTTTTCCTGGAGCATCATCTCCATCGTCGATCCGCTGTTCACGATACCGGTGTTGCTGCTGGTCGTTCTCGCCGGGCTTCTCAAGAAACCGGTGTTGGCGCGGATCGCTCTTGTGTGGGCAGCCGTTTATCTGACGCTCGGCCTGCTGCAGCACCAGGCGGCGCTGGCCATGGGCCGCGAAGTCGCCGCCTCCCGCGGGCACGATCCGGTTCGCCTGCAGGTGAAGCCGAGCTTCGGCAACATCCTGGTCTGGAAGACGATCTACGAGACGGGCGACAGGTTCTATATCGATGCCGTGCGCGCCAACATCTGGCCGAAAGTGTTCCCCGGGGTTTCGGCCGCGAAACTCGATCAGACCCGTGACCTGCCGTGGCTCGATCCGGCCTCGCAACAGGCCCGGGACGTCGAGCGGTTCCACTGGTTCAGCAAGGGCTTCGTGGCCGAGGACCCGGAACACCCCAACCGCATCATCGATGTCCGGTATTCGTTCGTGCCGAACACCATGAGCGCGCTCTGGTCGATCGAGCTCGCACCGGACGCGCCGCCGACGGCGCATGCGCGTTACCTGACCCACCGCGAACGCGCCCGCGAGAGCCTCGCCGCGCTCTGGCGCATGGTGTCGGGCCGTTGAGCATGTTGTCTGAAAGAGACGGTCAATTAGTTGCGCAGGACATCACGGAGCCGGCGACGGCCATGGCCCCTTCGGATCACTTTGGTCAGATACCTCCGTCTGTTTAAGGAAGCTCAAAAAGTACGCCAACTACTTCCATTAGTTTTGAGAGCTTTGGAAATCCTTGTTCTCTTTCAAAGCTCAATAATTCGGCTGGCGCCATGCCATCCGAATTCAGACTCTCCAGCACAATCATGTTGCCTTGTGGTTGAAATCGTTTGAAATAGCGGGCGCCTGTTTCATCGACAGCAATAACCGGTCGCCCAGACATCTGCTCGGTGATATCGGTCGTCATGTCAATTGGATGGGTCATAATGAACTGACCATCCAGTGCCACCGGCTCCGCGCTTCGTCCGCTAACCTTGAAAAGCTTCGCATTCTGGAGCATGGCTCTGACGACTGTCGTATCTGTCAGCGCAATGAACTCAGCGTTCTCGTCCTTAGGCGGAATGGGCAGCTTGGATTTGGCGAATAGCGTGCCAACAATCTTTTGTGGGCTAATTCTCTCCTTAGGCGCAATTACGGGCTCGACAAGAGTCGTCGGATCGGTGGTCTGACCAGTCAGCACTGCGACATGCGGGTGAACCTCTGTTTCGTTGTAGCGTCGCGCCAAGAGTTGGTTCTCAAAAGCCGTTACAACGAGATTTCGTGAACGGACTTTCGCATACTTGCTCACAATGATGATGTCGCCAATGTCGGCGACAGGGTCGAGCGTGCTGGAAGCAACCTGATAGGCCGTGTGGTTGTGGAGCGTTATTTGTTGCGCTTCGGGCAAGTCCTCCATTGTTATTAGTCCGTCACCTGCACGACCGTCAGTTTTAGCAGCCGTCGCCACACCTGTATGCAGCAGACGGTTCTTTTTCATCTCTTCCGCATTGCTCGCGGGTAAATCCACCACATTTTCCATCCACGAAAACAATCGCGGTTCGCCCACATAAGCCTCGAACTCTGCAAAGATCTTGAAACAGGTGTGTAGTTGTGACTGAAGCTTTTTTTCCCAAAAATCACGTACATCTGATGCCTGAGCAACGCCGATTGTCCCGTCAAAGTTATGATGCGCTTCGTTTATGAACTGCATTGGCTTGCCGCCGCCGCCGCCCGCGATCAAGTCGAGCAATTTCTGGAATGATGGATTGGTGAAAGGCGGCACGCTGCCTTCCCGGCGCAGTTTCATTATCTCGGCGAGTTGATCGATCGACATGTTGCAGACTTCGGGCCCCTCGGCTCTGAGCATAATCTTGAGCAACCCCTCACAATAAGTCCGTACTTCTCCAACATAGGCATGTCCTTTTTCATCGTTGTTCGAGGCAACGGCATCGTCATATGAGCGGGCGAGGCTGCCTCCGAAAATGACTGTTGTGACCTTCGAAGTGTCGCACAGCCGCACGACCAGACCTTGTTGACCGGTCAATTTCTCTGAATTGACTAACATCTGGAAGAACTGCCTCTCGTACGTAATGATCAGGACCTGCGCTGCCTCCAGTGAGGCAGAATTGGTGTTGCCGAGCCGTGCGATCTCTTCCGCCCACTTGCGCTTATTGCGCTGATCGAAGGATGTCTGCGGATCATCAAGCACCAATAGTGGAAACGGATTCGCCTCGGCGGCTTCAATCGTCTGTTCACGGAGTGCGATGATGAACGACCATAGTATTGCCCGCAGCCAAGAACTGTTGGCGACTACGGATGCGTCGATTCGAACACCTTTGTCGAAGCTTCCCGAGATGTGAACTGTCTTTTTGCTGATCGCAGCATCCTCAAATGATAGCCGTTCGCGAAAGTGAATTCGCTCAAGCACCGCTTTCATCCGGGTCGACAGCGAAGAAATCGAGCTCGCCGTTGCTGTTGCTACCAGTCCGCGCAGGTCCTTTAATGGTTTCAACGCCTCAGCGATTGCTTCACGGACGAGCTGTCTCTCATAGACGGGAAGCCATTTGTCAGCTTCGACCGCCGCTTCATTTAAGGCTTTAGCCAGATCATCCAACGGCGTTGCTTTTTCAAGTGCCGCCTCAAGTGATCCTAGCTTGCCCTCCAGACTGCGTACTGGCACGCTACCCTCGTCTGGCGCGATGCCTTTCAGTTCGCTCCAAGCTGCTACGAACTGGTCGCGATGGGTTTGCCACCAACTCACCAACGCAAAGACGCGCTCCACTTCAAGAATGTAATTGAGAAGGTCTTTGGCGTTGGAAGGTACGTCGAATTGCGGCGGCGCCTCCACATGGGTGAATTCCGGCAACTTTTCACTGACTGTTGTCGCTAATTCCGTGGCTAACTCTGCCATTCCAATCAGTACCGTGGAGAAGGGCGGCGCTTCTGAGAAGCGCTCTTTCGCAGCCGCTAGAAACGCGTCACGCGGCTGCATTGCGACCAAGAGAGTGAAATGTGCGTCGAGATCCTGCGGGAGCAATTCGTGAATTTTTTTCTCAAGCGCAACACAAACATCGGCAAGTTTGCGCTCGGCGGTTTCTGCGGCGGTCTTTAATTCGGTGAGCTCTGCTGCCAAGGCTTGGCGTTTTTCACCGGACAGCTTGCTTTCGCAAAGTGGGCAGTCTGGGTCCTCGTGAGAATGCGGTGCTGGGTCGAAAAAGCGAGATGCCAAGGCCTTGAGTCGAAGCTTGTGATCCTCGCTTTGGCGTTTGTCCCACAAGATCGCATCGGCCAGTTCTTCCTTCACCCTGCCGAGAACATCCGGCACCATCTGGAACCTGGAATCTCTTTGCGCAACCCCTAGTGCTTTCCAAGCATCAAATACGACAACCCCTTTTGAACTCTCCTGGAGAATGCCCCGCGCACGACTCACCGCGTTCTTGATATTGGTTCGGTCGGAGGCGATGTTCGTGTCGAGATTGTCGGCAATATCGGATTCAAGCACTTCGAGGTGTTTTGCCGCTTGCTTCGCCGCGCTCTGGGCGATGCCGCGCAGCTCTTGAGCGTATTCCTTTTCTTCCCGCTTGCCGACAATCTTCAGGTCAAATCCTACCTTCTTCGACTCTTCAATTGCACGGGCAATGTAAAGCTCCAACTTTGTCTCAATCGCGTCGATACCGTTGTCGACCGCATACTTCCTAAACCGTTTCGCTTTGTGCGAGAAATTCGAAGCTCCCTCGGCAATTGAAGCAAGCTGGTCCAGGCCAGTCAGTAGCTTCACCGCTTCGTATATGGATTGACTTTTTTCCCCGAAGCCGATTCGGGAAAGCCGGGCAGGCATCAACAATCCGACCTCGAGCAGTTGGGGCATTGCCAGCAATTCTGGATCGATCTTTGATTTGATGTCGGGATCCACATCGGGTGGGGCAACTAGTCTCCGATATGCTTCGGCGACATTGCCGTCTGGATCGTGAAAGGTGAGCCTGACCCACGTCTCAGCAGTACCCGCCAATTCGGCTGGGCTAGTGGGATAGGCTACGACAGCAGGCCAATCGCCAATCTTGGCACCGGACTCGTCGTAAACCGGGGTGCGGACGCCCTGCTCTAAAACAAGGCCATCCTGATCACGGCACCGATATCCGGTGAGCGCCCAGATGATTGCGCTCGCGACCGATGTTTTGCCGGAGCCATTTTGGCCTTCCAAGCACCAGTTCTCACCTTCGAATGGCATGACGAAAGTTGGCCCATCAACGAAGTTGAGACCGCCAAAACCAGAAGTCTCCACGCGAGCAAGCCGCCAAGGTCCGGTCGCGGAAACAGACTTGCTCGGAGTGATCGTGTCCGCCGGGTCAAAGGCGGTGTTCTCCCAAGCTGCAATCAGATCATCGAATAGTGTTTCGCTTGCTTCCGCGACCTTTAATTGGTTGCAAGAGAGAAGATAGTGAAACAGCCGACGTGCTCCAGCATTTTCCAGGTGCACTGATCCAGCTTTGTGGTCTCCGTACTTCGCCCAAGACAGTGACTTTCCGGACAGGAGTTGTTGCTTTGCTTCTGATAGCGATAACGACATGCCGCCTCCCGATTAAAGACAATAAGACGGAAGACATGGATTTATCCAGAATAGCTACACAAATATTTCCACTAGAAGAGGCTGAAAATTCCGTGCGGTTCTTGTTGCTGACGGTGTTCGCTATGACTACTTTGAGCTCGCACCGGACGCGCCGCCGACGGCGCATGCGCGTTACCTGACCCACCGCGAACGCGCCCGCGAGAGCCTCGCCGCGCTCTGGCGCATGGTGTCGGGCGGTTAGATCCCTTTCTTTCTGCCCGGGATCAGGACACTTATTTACGGTTCGTTAACCGCACTTAACACATTGTAAAGCTCAGGATTCGGCAATGCGAGACGCTGGATTAAGAGGGGGCCACTGGCATGACGGCAATCGTCGTAGGCGACGAGGTTACGATCGTCGGAAACATCATCTCCAACGGTAATGTGCAGGTCCAGGGGAACGTGCAGGGCCACGTGTTCTGCACCAATATCAACATCTGCGACGGCGGACAGGTTGCCGGCGGAATTGTCGCCGAAAACGTGACCGTCTACGGACGCGTCTCCGGGCCGATCAATGCCATGCACGTGTCGCTCGAGTCCGGATCTCATGCCGCGTCTGACATCTGCCATCGCTCCCTGAAGCTTGCCGACGAGAGCTGTTTTGAGGGCAGGTCGCGGCATTCCGAGAACCCGTTGCTGGAAGCCCTCTCCGATATCGAGCAGGCCAAGCGGCCATCCACGCCGCCGCCGGCGCCAGCGCCGGCGGCGAAATCGAAACTGCCGCAATTGCCTCCGGCGCATCCACGACGCCGGCCCCGCGGGGCTGCGTCCGCCGGACGCCTGAGGGGCCGAGCCACGTCGTCGATGCAGCCCGTCGTCCCGCAGGAGCGCCGCGGGATCTCGGAAGACAGCCGGGTCAAGGGGTCGTAGACCGCAAAGCAGCGCGCCGGAAAGCGGTCAGCCGACCGGCCAGTCGTCCAGGCGATAGGCGCTGTCCCAGAACATCCATTCAAGCTGCGCGGACCGCCTGTAGGCCTGATGCATGCGGGCGCGCGTGCGTTCCGACGTCTTGTCCGCGACCTCGTCGACGACCTTGATGACGGCGTCGACCGCGGTGCTGAAATCCTCACCGGCATAGGTGTCGATCCATGCGCGGTAACGGTTGTCGGAACCGGCCTCGGCATGGATCGCGTTGCCGACTTCCCGGTAGATCCAGAAGCACGGCAGCAGGGCGGCGAGCGCCACCTCAAACGGTTCCAGCGCTGTGGTGCTCAGCAGATAGCTGACATAGTGCTCGCAAGCAGGCGATCGCTCGGTCGCCACGAAGTCTGCGTCCGTGACACCGAACTCCTGAAAGTAGTCGTTGTGCAGCGACCGCTCGACAACGATGGCGGTCTCTGCGGCGCTCGCGAACTGAACGATATGGTCCGCTGTCCATCCCTTGGCGGACGCCAGGGCCAGTCCGCGCGCGAAGGCCTCCAGATAATGGGCATCCTGGATCATGTAGTGGCGGAACCTTTCGGCGCTGAGCGTGCCGGCGGCGAGTTCGCGGTTGAAGGGGAGATTGAGGGTGGACTGATAGAGCGGCAGGTTCCGCTGCCAGGCGTCCTCACAGAAAGCGGTCATGGGAGGTGTTCTCGCGACAATCGAAGTTCAGGGCGCCGAAGTCCGGGCATTCGCGTTCCGAACATGTCGGCCAAGGCTTCTCATGATGAAACAAAAAACAACATGAGGCGAGGGGCTTCCCGTGCCGGCCTTTTGCCGCTGCCGGCAGGCCGAAGTCACCTATGCGTCATGGTCTCGGCCTACGGTACTTTCGAGGCCACTCGCGTATCCAGTATTGCGTATCTATAGCCATTCCGCTGACGGCCCCCGCGTCCCCCCCGCATGCGGGGGTCGTCTCCGTCATGGCTCTAAAGCCTGTTGAGCGCGGGCAGGAACAATTCGAAGAAGAAGAGCATGACGGCGCCAAGAATGGCCCACGTCGTGTTGCGCGTGGCTGCGGTGACCAGCAGAAGGCCAGCGAACACGAGAACGGCCACCGGAATGTAGAACCCGGCGAGAGGAACGCTGACCATCAAGGTATCGAGAACTTCCCGCATGAGCGGACCACATACAGTTCATTGCCCCACGTCAGAACCATACCCGTTCATCAAAGCACAAAATTCCTAAGATCCGGTTGGCGGCGCGGAAACGATCCGTTCACCAAATCTATGAGTGTCAACCTTGCGTGACACGTTGTCGTTCAGCACGCTATGGTTGCCAGTTCGGGAGGGGGGCACCCTCCCGCTCTTCCAGGGTATGGTTTCGAGCCGTGGCTCGAGCTGGTGGCAGTGAGGTGAATGATGGCTGAGAAAAGGCCGTGGGTTATAGGGATACTAGGGGTTATTTTGGGCCTTGCGATCGGTTACGCGTATGCGAACGACGAAACCAGCAAAGTGAGGCAGGAGCTTTCGACGATCAAGTCGGAACTGTCGAACACTCAGACACAGCATTCCAAGAAGGTAACTGACCTTGAAACTCAGCATTCCGAAGCCGCGAAAAAGGTCGCAGACCTGGAAACCCAGCATTCAGAGGCCGTGAAAAAAGTCACAGACCTCGAAACCCGGCATGCAGACGCAGCGAAAAAGATCACGGACCTCGAAACTCGGCATTCAGAGGCAGCGAAAAAGGTCACGGACCTTGAAACCCGGCTCTCAGAGGCCGTGAAGAAGGCAGAAGGTGCAGTGTTGGAACTGACGACACTCAAGGGCGTGAGTGAGGAGAAAACAAAGACAATCGACAACCATCAGACGAGGCTGGGTGAGCTGCAGGGGGATCTGCAGATTTCCGCAAAAAGGCTTGAGGAAGCCACTCTGAAACTGGAGCAGTCACAGGCGGAAGCTGACCGCCTCAAACTGCAGGTCGAGGAGCAATCACAGATCATCAAGGACCAGCAGGCCAGAATCGAAAATCTCGAAAAGTCGGCCCCGCAACCGTCGGCAAACTGAGCGCCGGCGTTTCGCGCGCGCCCGCCAAAGACGGGACTCGGGACTGCGCCGAAGACAGCCCCGTGATGACTGGACCTAGTGTGGCCCTGAACAGGTTCAAAAACTGGCTGAGAAGATCAGGCGGCCAGGCGGTTACTTACAGACCCATGAACCGCTGATCCTGCGGCAACGGGCGCGTGGTGCGCCTTTGCGTCCCCATCCGGGACTCACAACGCAGTGTCGTCCCGCATGTCTGTGCCAGGTCTTGCCGAACGTGGGGTGGCGATGCTTCCGCCACTCGGGATGGCAGTAGTAACCCAGGCCATCCCTGTAGATGATGCCCCGGTTGATCGGCGGTCTGGCCGGAACAGCCGTGCAGTCGGATAGATGCTTGTGCCACATCGGATGCCGCTTTTTCTTGACGTAGTGATACTGCCGATAGTGGTGGCATCCGGACGCCTTGCTGAGAAGGCCGTGGTCGCTTGAAACGAGACCGTCGCTGTCGCCGACAACCGTAAAGGGTGCAGCATGTGCAACGGTGCTCTGGCCTGCCAGACCAGCCAGCAGAATTCCACCCAGCATAAACCAGTTCACAATTCGCATTGGTCCCTCCAGCCCGCGAATAGTATGAGATATGACCGCATGTCAGGCAAAACAAATATGGGCACCGGCGCAAGGCGAGCGCTGCTGTCCCCACTGGTAAGGCGCGTTGATATGGAGACGCTCACAGCCCGCTCCACGCATTCGGCGCGGCGCTCCCGTGTCAATACGACCAAAGGGCCTGTTTCAATTCAGTCATTTGTCCTTGACGCTGATCAGCACCGCATAGTGGAACAGTCATAACGGGCAAACTGGAGGGGTGAAATTGGAAGTCATCAACCTCATTCTGCCGGTTTTTGCGGTAGTGGTGACAGGCTATCTCTTTGCCCGGTTCGGCATCCTCCCAGAGACTCTCGGCGGCGCCCTCATCCAGTTCGTCTATTACGTCGCGATCCCAGCGTTGCTCTTCGTGGTCATCGCCCAGGAGCAGATCGACAGCCTGTTGAACTGGCCCTTCATCGCGGCATATGGCGGCGTGGTTGCGGTCTTGTTCGTGTTAATCCTCCTCGGCTCGCTCTTCTGGCGTAACATGGCGCTGGGATCGGCGACGATGCTGGCAACCATCTGCGTCGGGTCGAACACGGCGATCATCGGCCTGCCACTTCTTCATTCGCTGTTCGGGCACAAGATCATTGTCCTCTCGGCAATCACAAACGTCATTGTCGTCGCTTTGTTCCTGGTCCAGGTGTTTCTGCTCGAAGCCGCCGAAGCTAAGGGTTCGGACAGCGGTGGGTCTGCGCTCACCCATCTAAAGAACACCCTCCTGAACCCTATCATCCTGTCAGTGCTCCTCGGGGTCGCATATGCGATCACGCCGCTGTCCCTGCCGAAAATCATGACCGACTATTTGGACCTGCTGGGAGCGGCACTGACACCTTGCGCGCTGTTCGCGATCGGCATGTCGATCAAGCCGGACGCCTTGCTGAAAAGTGGCACGACCATCATCTTCGCGTCGGCCGTCAAATTGCTGATCGTTCCGATTCTGGTTTTCGCGGCAGCGCGAATCATTGGCCTGGATCCGCTGCTGACGATTGTCGCCGTCGTCGCAGCCGCAGTGCCGACGGCAAAGAGCGAGTTCATTCTCGCCAAGCAGTATCATCAGTCGGAAGAACTGGTCGCGGGCACGGTTTCGCTGACGACCGCGGCATCGATCGTCAGCCTTATCCTGTGGTTGATCGTGTTGTCCTACGTCTATCCGGGCGAGTTTTCCCTGCAATAGGCGCGCCGGAAATGGTCCGGGTTGACCTGAGGAACGCATGGCCATCATACGCAAATGGCCACGCGCCACGACCACGCCCGAATCAGCATGGAGAGTGACATCGCTCGTTGACCAGACGATCGCCCCGATTGAATTTCCCAAGGGCTCGGGGCGGTTCGTTTGCAGAGCATGCAGGGCCAGTCATCCCGGGGGGCTGGCCTTGTTTTCCATTCCCCAATTGAATAGCGGCCGGTGCAATGGCCAGCGCCCGAGCTTGCGACCTTGATACGGTCGGCCGCTCAACCCGCGGCCCGTCACCTGACTTTCACGTGTTCGGCCTGTGGCCCTCTTTTTGGGGTCGGTTCAATCGGCACACGTCAAAGGTGTGACTTTGCGTTATCCTTGCGGCCTTGCTCGACATGGGCGAGGCCACGGGCGATGTTCGACTGCAAGATGGAGATGAACCCATGAGATCATGCACAGTGCCGAGTCTTCCGATGATCGCTCTTGCTTTAGGCGTTTTCAGCTCACCAACGCTCGGCTCCGAAGCCTATTGCGGCAATTTCGAGCTGATCGGTGGCGCGAAAACCGTGACCCTGATCGATGAGGCGCCCAAAGGCGACTCGATTGGTGATGTCAGGACCGGGACCATGGACTTTACCGATCCGCGAACGAATGACGTCATCAAGGTTTACTTCCGCTCCAAGATTGTCGCGGTCGGCAAGGACGGCGTTCATACCTTCCGCGGTGACCCCGTCTGGGTCTTCCCCAACGGCGACAGGCTTTACACCGCCGACCTCTACCACCGAACCAACGACACCCGACCGCTCGGCATTGAGGAAAAAATCGTAGAGGCTGTTCTGGGCGGAACCGGTGCATTCGCCAGGGTGAGCGGAACCATCAGCGGAGATGCCGGGGATGCGCCGGTCTACCGGTTCGATCTCAAGTGCGATTAGCCATTGGGCGCGGCCATTTACCGGCCGCCTGCAGCACGCGTCCGATCAGGTATCGGGGCCGACAACCTGTGTCATGCTACGAACCCGGACGTAGTGCTGCTTTCACCACGGAAAAATCGCCATCAAGATACTGATTGAGAAGGGGCTCTACATTTGAGAACGATACGTTCTTCACCCAATCCGACCGGGTGCGTTCGGCGAACCCGATAGCCGCAACGAATTGCTTCGACGAATATGCGAACGAGCCGATAACGCGCTTCTGGCTCCTTATCAGTTCCGAAGCATTGAACTCCAGGGACGGACTTGCAAACCCCAACAGCACGACGGTCCCGAGTTTGCGCGTCATTCTGAATGCGGCATCTCGCGTCTCTTTGGAGCCTACGGTGTCGAAAACAACATCATAGGGTCCGGTCGGATCGATTTCGGTTGCTCCGAGCTGTTTTCCGGCCGACAGCCGTGCGCTCGACAGGTCGGAAACGGCCACCTGATCACAACCCGCCGCAACGGCGCATGCCACGACGCCCAGCCCGAGACCACCGGCGCCTATCACTGCCACGGCATCGTCCTTGCCCGCTTCGGACAGTTCCCATGCATTGACCGAGTTGGCGAACGGTTCGACGAATGCCGCCTGTTCCCAGCTCAGGCTGTCGGGCAGGTCGACAATCGTATGCTGGGGAACTGAAGCCAGCTCCGCGAAACCGCCATCAGATTGAACGCCGATAAGTGTCCATGAGTCGCAAAGCTGTTGGTGCCCGGCTTCGCAGTAACTGCAACGACCACAGCCCTGGACCGGGTTTACGGCCACACGCCGGCCGTCTTTCGTTCTCCCGGCAAATCCATGCCCCATGATGTTTGGAAGAGCGCGTATGCCGGGATTGCTGTAGCCGAGATACTCGCTGCCGCCGATGCTGGTGACTTCAACGTCTATGAGTTCCAATCCCGATCCGTCCGCCGGGTCACTTACGTCTTCGAGTATCAGTCGGCGCTCGCCTTCAAGTACCAGAGCTTTCACGCGTTTCCTCTGCTCAGCGATGTTGGATTTTGAGAGGACGAGCCTCTAGCACGAGAGAACAACTGATCTCAATTCTCTACACTTCGGCCTTGCATAAGGAGCGGCCATTCGCGTCTTGCACTGGCCGCGTCGGGTCGGCCCCGCCAGGCGGACACACGTGGGTATCGGGAGACGGTTTTCTGGCGGATGGGGTGTCCGCCAAACGGCTCTGAAAAATAAGGGCTTCTAGCCCCGTCTCCTGTCTGGCCCACAAATGAACGGTTGTGCTTTGGCTCTCTTTCCAGCTCTCGCGTTCCGAATATGAAGGCGAGGGCGCTACATGACGTCGGAAATTCTCATCACAGTCGCCATCTGCACCGTCCTGGGTGCCGTGGCTGCACTCCGTTCCGGTTGGCCGCGGATGACGGGTGGAACGTGCTTTCGGGGGTCTCGACCACTCGCCACTCATCCAGGATTCGCACCGGGTCATAGTCTTGTCCGTCGGCCCCCGAATTTGTCAGATCGTGTCGGCCCGGGCCGACTTCAACTCTGTACTGCAGCTTATCGAAATTCGCCCGTGTGTGCGTGTTTCGGTTAGTCTGGGTGTGCCGTGACATGCCTTTGGAAGCTAGCTCCCTGTAAAGGCCAGTTGGACAGTTGATTTGGTGCAGTCCTTTCAGTTCTTGCGAGACTGCTGGATATGGTTGCGGAAGATTTCCTCTAGGGAATCGCTGTTTCGGACGCCGCTTAGAATGCGCTGCCGCTGCCCATCACCGTCGAAAAGCAGCAACGTGACATTACCAACGCCGTGCGCGGCCGCGAATTTACGGCCGTTGGCAGTGCGCAAGTTTGCGACCAGATATTGCAACTCATCATCGTCAAGGTCACAGAGCGCGTCACGAGTCTCACTCTGTAGCGCTCGACAGAGCAGACACTCCGGGTCGTGAATCTGAACGACGGTGGGCGTGCCATTTCCGACCTGGCTAAGATCGTTTTCTGCGAGCGCTGTCGTGACCTCCCTCACAAGGTACCACCCACCGCCCGCGGCAATTAGGCCAAGAACGCCCCAGGACCGCAGGCTTAGAAGAGCATCGCGGCGGCTGGTCGCCTTTGCGGATGAGCCGTTGGTGTAACCGCTCGCGAGGTTGGCTATCTTTCCGCTTCTTCGCGGTCGCCGAGACTTTTTACCTTTGCGTTTCATTGCCAGCGACAATCTCCCGTTCCCTGTGCCGCTCGAGTGGGCGCGCGCTATGCGCAAACTGATGCTTTAGTTGTTACAGAAAGCGAGGAGCACGACGACCGGCTCTCACGAGCAATTGAGAAAAAGAGATCACGTCCGAGTTTTTTGTGGGGCCGCCCGTTTTATCGGCTGTTAGAACGCGAGGGCGGCCTCAGCCTCGGAGGTTGCCGCGTCAGTCCATTGGCGGACGGGAGTCGGGGCGGCGATGCCGGTGAGAGGCAGGAAGGTGCCTTCACCCGGTTCGTCGAGCACAACCGATCCGCCGGGGGAGGTCACCTCGATTGAGCCTTCGTTGACCTGGAAGCCGTAACGCTGCTGACCGGGCGGCATGCCCACCGCCAGTTCGCCACCCAGGAACACGGTGCCTCGGATGCCGACGGTCGCCACCGGTGTCGTGAAGGCGATACTGCCCGGCGTTCGCTTGCCAATTTCGCCCGTGGAAAAGCGGAACACGCCTTTCAGGATCGCCAGCCCCTGGTTGGAGTCCCCGTCGGGTTTGTAGACGAACTGGTTGATGGTGATGCGGGCATTCTCACCCAGGGTCAGGCTAGACTGGTCGCCGAAACGGATTTGCAGCCGCGCACCTGCACCGGTGCGAATCTCGTCACCGACGAAGACACGGCCGCCCTGCGCCAGATCGTTGGTGCTGCCGGCCGCGCTGCGGCTCGCGGTGCCTTTCTGGCGCTCGACTTCCCCGGCCACCTGTTGGGCTTGCGCGGGCATGCACCACAACAAGCCAACGATCAGCATGGCCGTTATGACTCCGAAATGATGTTTCATGCGGACGTTTCCAACTGGTTCACGTTCAGGGAAATGTTGTGAGTTTGTCTCAGCGAAGGCGGAACCTATAGAGCAATTGGCCACATCGCAATCAGACTCTGTCTTTTTGGCAATTGCCATAAAGCAAAGGGGCTAGCCGAAGCCAGCCCTGACATTGGCGACGTGTTTCATGAGGATGTCTGGCGGATGGGGTGGGATTCGAACCCACGAGACGCTTGCACGCCTGCTGGTTTTCAAGACCAGTGCCTTCAACCACTCGGCCACCCATCCGTCGCTGAGCTTAATGCCGCAAATCGAGCAACAGGTTAACCCCTGATATCGGCAATGGCGGCTGATGAAAAGGGATCAGTCCTCTTTGCGGGACAGGAGCGCTTCCTTGACCGTCTCGAACTTGTTCTCAAGGTGCGTCTTCATGATCGCGGCGAGGGCCGCGCCGTCCCGAGATTCGAGCGCTTCGAGCATCCGGGCGTGCTCCCCGACCGCCTGGGCCCAGCGCAGGTCCGACATGTTGGCAATGTAACGCGCCTGGCGGATGCGGCCTTCAAGGCCGCGATAGAGCGTGGACAGGGTCTGGTTCCGCGCGGCGGCTAGAATTCGCTCGTGGATCTGCTGGTTGGTGCCGAAATAGGCCTTGAGGTCGCGCGCTTCGTATTGGTCGACCATTTCCTCGTGCAGTGTGCGGATCTCGGCGATCTCCGCATCGGTGATGTTGGCGCAGGCCATCTCGCCGGAGAGGGCCTCCAGCGCGCCCATGACCGGGAAGGTCTCTTCCAGATCCTCCAGCGTGAGGTCGGCGATCATCGCGCCGCGGTTGGGGGTGAGCGTCACCAGCCCTTCATTGGCCAGCACCTTGAGCGCTTCGCGCAAGGGTGTGCGTGAGACGCCGAAGCGTGCGCACAGATCCTTCTCGGGCACCTTGGACCCGGGCACCAGTTCGCCGTCGATGATCATCTGTCGCAGACGCTCCAGCAGCTCGTCGTGGAGGGTGCGCCGGACGATAGGCTCGGCGCGGGGGAGGGTTGCGGTTTCGTCCTGGGCCATCGCTTAACCTCCCATGTCGTCGGATTTCGCCAGCGCCTGATCGAGAATGCGCGCCACATGGTGCGCCTCGCGTCCGGTCCCGTCGTCGATCTGGTGGCGGCACGAAAAGCCGTCCGCCGCGAGCACGGTATTCTCGTCCGCCGCGCGCACCGCCGGCAGCAGCGAAAGCTCGCCCATGGCCATGGACATCTCGTAGGTATCGGTGCCGTAGCCATAGGCCCCGGCCATGCCGCAACAGCTCGACTGCACCGTCTCAACCTGCGCCTCGGGAATGAGCTCCAGGGCCCCGACCACCGCGTCCATGGCGGCGAAGGATTTCTGGTGGCAGTGGCCATGCAGCAGGATCGGATCGGCCTGTGGTCTGAGGTCGAGCTTGAGCCGTTTCGCGCTCTTCTCGTTCATCAGATACTCTTCCAGCAGCACGGCGCGTTCCGCCAGTCGTTCGGTCTCGTCGCTCGGCAAGAGCGATGGGAACTCGTCCCTGAGCGTGAAAAGGCAGCTCGGCTCGAGGCCGATCACCGGATGGCCGGCGTCGAGATGCGGCCTGATCGCTTCGAGGAACCGCCGCGCCTCGGAGCGGGCGCGATCGATCAGACCTGCAGTCAGGTAGGTGCGCCCGCAGCACAAGGGACGAAAACGGTTGCCGCCGGCGATGTGAACGCGTGCGCCGGATGCGGTCAGAACCCTGATCGCCGCCCGCACTGTCTCCGGCTCGAAATAGCGGTTGAACGTGTCGGCGAACAATACGATCTCGCGGCCGTCTTCATCGCCGAAAGGTCCGCGCGCCCGGAACGCGTCGAACCGCCAGCGGGGCAGGGCGCGCTTCGCCGTGAAACCGGTCAGGCCTTCCATGGCCCTGGCGAGACCCGGGATCGTGTCGCGCAGGTTGAAAGCCCAGGGTAGGCGCGAAGCGATGCGCGCGGTCCGCGGCAGATAGGCCACCAGCCTGTCGTGAAGCGTGAGGCCATGCCGCTCGACACGGGCGCGTTGCACCTCGATCTTCATCTTCGCCATGTCGACGCCGGTCGGGCATTCGCGCCGGCACGCCTTGCACGACACGCAGTGCTTCATGGTCTCGTGCATCTCGGGAGAAGTGAGGGCATCGGGGCCGAGCTGTCCCGAGATGGCGAGCCGCAGGGTGTTGGCCCGGCCGCGCGTCACGTCCTTCTCGTTGCGGGTGACGCGGTAGGACGGGCACATGACGCCGGCGTCGAACTTGCGGCAGGCGCCGTTGTTGTTGCACATCTCGATGGCGCCCTGAAAACCGTTCCCCGCGCCCGTCCATGCCGACCAGTCGAGGCCGGTATTCAGATCAGGCACTTTGTAGTCGGCCTTGTAGCGGAACAGGCTGCGGTCGTTCATCCTCGGCGCGCGCACGATCTTGCCGGGGTTCATGTGCGCTTGAGGGTCGAACAGGTCCTTCACCTGCTCGAAAAGGTCGACCGTCTTCTTGCCGTACATGGGCTCGTGGAACTCGGACCGCACCAGCCCGTCGCCATGCTCACCCGAATGCGCGCCCTTGTATTCGCGCACCATCTCGAACGCTTCCTCGGCGATGTCCCGCATGGTCGCGGCGTCCTTTTCGAGCTTGAGGTTGAGAACCGGCCGCACGTGCAGGCAGCCCACGGAGGCGTGGGCGTACCAGGTGCCCTTGGTGCCGTGCTTCTCGAACACTTCGGTCAGGCGCTCGGTGTAGTCGGCGAGATGTTCGAGCGGGACGGCGCAGTCCTCGATGAACGAGACCGGTTTGCCGTCCGACTTCATGCTCATCATGATGTTCAGGCCGGACTTGCGCACCTCCCAGATCGCCTTCTGGAAGTCCGCGCCGACGGCTTCGACGACGGCGTTCTTGTGGCCGAGGTCGCGCATCAGTTCGTCCAGCTCTTTCAGACGGCGCAGGTTCTCGACCTGGTTGTCCTCGGCGAACTCGGTGAACAGCAGTGCCTCCGGTTCGCCCCGCACGAAACGGTTGACCGTCGCCTTGAACATCGGAATGTCCCGCGCCAGGTCCAGCAGCGTGCGGTCGACGAGCTCGACCGCGGTGGGTCCGAGTTCGACGATATGCTGGGCCGCCTCCATCGCCTTGCGAAAGGTCGGGAAATGGCAGACACCGAGCGCCTTGTTCTTCGGCAGCGGCGACAGATTCAGATCGATGGCGCGGGAGACGGCGAGCGTGCCTTCCGAGCCGATCAGGATGCCGGCGAGGTTGACCGGTTCTTCGCGCGTTGAAACAAGCGTATCCAGCAAGTAACCGCCGACACGCCGCGAGACGGCCGGAAACGCCTTGTTGATCTGGGCCTTTTTCTTGCGCCCGAGCGTGATCAGGTCGCGCATGAGTTCGAGCGCCGGGGAGGGGGCATTGAGCCGGTCGAGATTCCTCGGCACCTCGCCGAAACGCGCCTGGGTCCCGTCGACGAGGATGGCGTCGATGGCGGTGACATTGTCGCGCATGATGCCGTAGCGGATCGACCGGGTGCCGCAGGAATTGTTGCCAGTCATGCCGCCGATGGTGGCGCGGCTCGCGGTCGACACGTCCACGGGGAACCACAGGCCGTGCTGTTTGAGCTGGGCATTGAGCTGGTCGAGCACGATGCCCGGCTGCACCGTGCAGGTCCGCGCCTCCGGGTCGAGCGCCAGGATGTTGCGCAGGTATTTCGTGAAATCCACCACCAGCGCTTCGCCGACGGTCTGGCCGCTCTGCGACGTGGCGCCGCCGCGGGGCAGGAGCGCCAGGCCCTCTTCGTTCGCGATCTCGACGATGGCGGCCAGGTCCGCGTCGGTCTTCGGCACGACAACGCCGAAAGGCATGATCTGGTAGATCGACGCATCCGTCGCATAACGCCCCCGCGAAAAGGCGTCGAAAAGCACGTCTCCCTCGATCGCATCGCGCAGCCGCGCCTCGAGAGTCACATCAGCACTTGACATGTATAATGAATTCATAATTCAATATTACATCGAAAGGCCGTCACGCCGCAAGCTCTGAAATGCCCCGAATTCCGGGGAAAAGGGGCTGAGCGGCTGCGATGACGCGTTGACGGCCATCAAAGCGATCAGGAGAGACAAGACCATGGCACGGACCGCCGGACGACACTTTTTGCAGATTCCCGGACCGACAAATGTGCCCGACCGGGTGCTTCGGGCCATCGACATGCCGACCATGGATCACCGCGGTCCCGAATTTGCCAAGCTCGGAAAGAAGGTGCTGGCGGACTGCCAGAAGATCTTCAAGTGCGAGGGGCCGGTGATCATCTATCCGTCCTCGGGAACCGGGGCGTGGGAGGCGGCGCTGACCAACACGCTTTCGCCGGGCGACAAGGTGCTCATGTATGAGAGCGGGCATTTCGCGACCCTGTGGAAGGGCATCGCCGAGAAGCTCGGGCTCGAACCGGAATTCCTCGCCGGTGACTGGCGCCACGCTGCCGACCCTGAGGCGATCGGCGCGCGTCTGGCGGAGGACACGAACCACGAGATCAAGGCCGTCTGCGTCGTCCACAATGAGACGGCGACCGGTTGCACGTCCCGCATCGGCGAAATCCGCAAAGCCATCGACGCGTCAAATCATCCCGCGCTCTACATGGTCGACACCATTTCCTCGCTGGCTTCGATCGACTACCGCCACGACGAGTGGGGCGTCGACGTCACCGTCGGCGGCTCGCAGAAGGGTCTCATGCTGCCGCCGGGGCTCGGTTTCAATGCATTGAGCGAAAAGGCGCTCGAGGCGTCAAAGGCGTCGCAACTGCCCAGGTCCTACTGGGACTGGGGCGACATGCTGAGCGCCAACGGCAACGGCTTCTTTCCCTATACGCCGGCAACGAACCTGCTCTACGGCCTGTCGGAAGCCGCCGACATGCTGTTCGAGGAGGGGCTCGACAATGTGTTTGCCCGGCACGACCGGCATGCGGAAGCCACGCGCATCGCCGTCAATCACTGGGGGCTCGAAGTGCTGTGCCTGGAGCCGAAGGAGTATTCCAGCTCGTTGACGGCGATCCTGGTGCCGGACGGCCACGATGCCGACATGGTGCGCAACGTCATTCTCGACCGGTTCGACATGTCGCTCGGGACAGGGCTCACCAAGGTTGCCGGCAAGGTGTTCCGCATCGGGCATCTCGGCGACTTCAACGATCTCACGCTGCTCGGTACGCTCGCCGGAGTCGAGATGGGCCTCGGCATCGCCGGTGTGCCGCATAACAAGGGCGGTGTGCAGGCGGCGATGGACTTTTTGGGCAAATAGGCCGAAAACGTCCCCATGAGTGAAGACGTCATCCTGATCGAGCAGGACGGTCCGGTCGCGACCGTCACGCTGAACCGCCCCGAGAAGCGAAACGCGCTGACCTTCGAGATGTATGACCGGCTGTCGGAATACTGCCGCAGCGTCGATCCCAAGGCCGGTCCGCGTGCCATCATCATCCGCGGCGCCGGAGAAAAGGCATTCGCCGCCGGAACGGACATCTCGCTATTCCGGAATTTCAACGGCGGCGAGGACGGGCTTGCCTACGAGAGCAAGATGGACGGCGTGATGGCCGACATAGAGGCCTGCCCGGTCCCTACTATTGCCGCCATCTGCGGCGCATGCACCGGGGGCGGGGCGGCGATCGCCGGCCTGTGCGACATCCGCGTCGGAACGCGTGACCTGCGGTTCGGTTTCCCGATCGCCCGCACCCTTGGCAACTGCCTGTCGATTGCAAGCCTGCAGCGCATGTGCGCGCTGCTGGGGGAAGGACGGACCCGGGAGCTCATTCTGACCTCACGTCTCATCGAGGCGGAAGAGGCGTTCGAGATCGATCTGATCACCGAGCTCTATGATGATGCGGAGACCATGTTCGGCTGCGCGAAGGCCCTGGCCGATGAGATAGCGACGATGGCGCCGATCACGCTTCGCGTGACCAAGGAGATGTTCCGCCGGATGAGCGCGGCGCAGCCGGAGATCGACGACAAGGACCTCATTGACATGTGTTACGGCAGCAACGACTTCCGAGAGGGGCTTGAAGCCTTCCTCGCCAAGCGCAAGGCGAACTGGAGCGGAACATAGACCATGGGCACGCAACGCAAGGGTCCGCTGAAGGATATGCGCGTCATCGAGCTCGCGCACATCATGGCGGGGCCCGTATGCGGTCTGATGCTCGCCGACCTGGGCGCCGACGTTATCAAGGTCGAAAAAGCCAATGGTGGCGACGATTCCCGCCGTTTCCTTCCACCGGAGATCAACGGCGAACCCGCCGCGTTCCTGATGATGAACCGCAACAAGCGGGGCATCGCCCTCGACCTCAAGTCCGAGGCGGGCAGGCAGGTGCTTCTGCGCCTCGTCGAGGACGCGGACGTGCTGATCGAGAACTACCGCCGCGACACGATGGAGAAACTCGGGCTCGGCTACGAAGAACTCCGGAAGGTCAATCCGGGACTGATCTATTGTGAGATCTCCGGTTTCGGTCGCACCGGTCCCTACAAGGACCGTGGCGGTTTCGACCTGATTGCCCAGGGCATGGCCGGACTGATGGACATCACCGGCGAGGTCGACCGCGGTCCGGCGAAGGTCGGCGCACCGGTCAGCGATACGACCGCGGGCATCCTCGGCGCCATGGGATGTATCGCGGCCTACGCGCACAAGCAGAAGACCGGGGAGGGCCAGCGCGTGGATACGTCCCTGTTCGAGGCCGCGATTACCCATACCTACTGGCAGTCGGCGATCTGCTTTGCGACCGGTGAGTCGCCCGGGCGCATGGGCACGGCGCATCCGCTCAACGCGCCCTACCAGACCTTCGAGACGAAGGACGGCTGGATCAATATCGGCGCCGCGAACCAGCGCAACTGGGAACGGCTTCTGGCGTGTCTCGAGGCGCCGGAACTGGCCGAAGATGCGCGGTTCGCCCAGAACAACGCACGAATGGCCAATCTTGACGCTCTGGTCGAGGTGCTGACGGTGCACTTCAGGGAACGCACGACGGCCGAGTGGCTCGAGCTGCTCGAAGATGCCGGCCTGCCGGCCGGGCCGGTACTCTCGATCAAGGAGATGCAGCACGACCCGCAGGCAATCGCGCGCGAGATGGTCCCTGCCACGGACCATCCGGTTGCTGGCCGTGTCCAGACCGTCGGGTTGCCGGTCAAGCTGTCCGGGACGCCCGGCGGTGTGGTCCGTCCGGCGCCGCTCTTCGGCCAGCATACGCGGGAAGTCCTCGCCGAGATCGGCTATTCGGACGACGAGATTGCGCAATTGCTGAAGGCCGGCGGTGTCATCGCGAGCGATGAAACGGCGCGCGCAGCGGAGTAGGGGCGGCACGCGGCCGCCACAAGATTCACCTTATCCTAACGTTCTCGCGGAACAGTTGATGCCGGGACCGGTGTTCGGGAGCCGTTTTCGCGTTCCCGGCCCGGACATGCCTATCAGTCTTGCGTTAGGCGGGGTCGGAGTCAGATGTTGCGTATGTCAGCGCCGGTCGGCGCAGGTGCGGCGGGAGCCGCTTCATCCTGTAGTGTGGATGGTCTTGCCCGCAAGGGCATGTTGCTGGCGCTCATTTTCACGCTGCTCGCCGCGCTCATGGTGGCGGGGTGTTCGCGCGGCAAGAAATCCTCAAGTCAGACACTGTCGAAGCGGGTCGTGGCGCTCGGGCAGCCCGTGCCGAAGGGCGGCGGACGCTACAAGGTCGGAAATCCGTACAAGATCGGTGGCCGGTGGTACCGGCCCAAGAAGCAGCCGAACTACAACCGCGTCGGCGTCGCGTCCTGGTATGGCGAGCTGTTTCACGGCCGCTACACCGCCAACGGCGAAATCTATGACATGAACGCGCTGACGGCGGCCCATCCCACCTTGCCGATGCCGAGCTACGTGCATGTGACGAACATGCGCAACGGGCGCGCGCTTGTCCTGCGGGTCAACGATCGCGGGCCCTACGCGCATGATCGCATCATCGATCTGTCGCGCCGGTCAGCGCGGGCGCTCGGTTTTGAACGCGATGGCACGGTCAAGGTGCGCGTCAGATACCTCGGGCCGGCACCCCTGAACGGCGATGACTCCTATGAACGGCAGATATATGCGAGCCAGAGCTGGGCGCGTGTTGCGAACCGCACGGGCACACGCAAGACGCCGGCGCAAAGGACCGAAATCGCAAGTGCGACCGTGGCGGCGCTCCAGAGCGACCCGATCGTCGTGGGCTCCATTCCGGACAACCCGCAATCGGGACCGAAGAGCCGGGGCAAGGCCGTTGCCGGCGCCGTCCAGCGGTCACAACCCGCCGCGCACCGCATGTACTTCGTGCAGGCGTCATCGTTCGCCAGCAAATCGGCGGCGGACGACCTGAACCGGAGACTGTCCGAAATCGGCCCCTCGCGCGTGATGCAGGTCGGCGAAGGGCGCGATGCCCGGTACAGGGTGCGCCTCGGACCCTATGCGTGGCGTCATGATGCCGACCAGACGCTCCGTGAAGTGGTGAGCATCGGTCTGCACGATGCCTACATGGTCACCCAATAGACGAATTCACGTGGTGCGAACGGGTTCGTGAGGGCTCGCGTGTTGATTTTGCGCGCTGCTTGTCGCTAGTGTATCCGGGTTGCGTCGGCGGCGAAAACGGCGCTCCAGGATGCGGGTTTCGCCAACGCTATTTGCCGGGTTACGGATGGGATTTTTCAATCGCCTGTGTCTTTCGTTCGCCGTGGCGTTCATGGTGTGCGTGTCGGCCGCGGGCCACGCAATTGCTCAGAACAACTTCGAAACCAAGGCGAAGTGGGCGATCCTGATGGACGCCAACACGAACTCTGTCCTGTATGAGAAGAACGCGGACGAGTTGATGCCGCCGGCCAGCATGAGCAAGGTCATGACCATGGCCATCATCTTCCGGGCGCTCAGAGACGGGCGCCTGTCGATGGATGACGAGTTCACAACGAGCGTCAATGCCTGGCGTACCGGCGGCGCCCCGTCGGGCACCTCCGCCATGTTCGTCCCCCTGAACAAAAGCGCCACGCTCGGCGATTTGCTGCAGGGCATCGCGGTACAGTCCGGCAACGACGCCTGCATCATCGTCGCGGAAGGCATGGCCGGTTCGGAAGAGGCCTTTGCCGATCTCATGAACGAATACGGCAAGAAGATCGGACTGAAGGACTCGACCTTCCGGAACTCGACGGGGCTTTACCATCCCGACCACATGATGACCGCCCGCGATCTCGGAAAACTCGCGCTGCACGTGATCAAGGAATACCCGGAGTACTATCACTACTTCGGACAGAAGGAATACCGGTATCGCAAGCACGTCTTCTACAACCGCAACCCGCTGATTTACGACACCGTCGCCGCCGACGGCCTGAAGACCGGCTACATACGCCAGTCCGGCTTCGGCCTCGTCGCATCCACCGAGAGGCGCGGACAGCGTCTGGTGGTGGTCGTCAACGGCCTGAAGAACAAGAAGGAGCGCCAGGCGGAGGGCCGGAAGCTCCTCGAGTGGGGCTTCAGGAGCTTCAAGCAGTGGAAGCTGTTCGACGCGGATGAGACGATTGGCGACGCGCTCGTATGGGGCGGCACCAAGCGGTATGTGGACCTGAAGGGCAAGGGCGACGTGAGCATTCTCCTGCCGCGCACGTCCAGCCGCAAGATCAAGGCTTCGATCATCTATGAAGGCCCCCTGAAACCGCCAATCAAGAAAGGCGATCAGGTGGCGATGCTGAGGGTCACGACGACCAACAACGCCGTCAACGAGATACCGCTCTATGCCGCCGAGGACATCGGCGAGGGACCAATGTGGATGAAAGGGGTGGAATCCCTTCTGCACCTCGCCTTCGGCTGGATCCTTTAGTAAAACTCCTGGTGAACAGCCAATGCCCGGACTGCGCGAGGGCCCGGAGTGCATCGCTTTGGCATCTGCGAAATTCATAACGTTCGAAGGCGGCGAGGGCGCCGGCAAGTCGACCCAGGCGCGGCTGCTTGCCGAGCGTTTGCGGTCGGTCGGTCACGGCGTCGTCGAAACACGCGAACCGGGCGGGACGAAGCGCGGCGAGAAAATCCGGGATCTGTTGCTTTCCGGCAAGGCCAAGCAATATGGCGCAATGGGGGAGGCGGTGCTGTTCTGCGCGGCGCGTGACGATCATGTCCGCGACGTCATCCGGCCGGCCCTGGACCGGGGCGAATGGGTTGTCTGTGACCGCTTCGCCGACTCGACGGTCGCCTATCAGGGCGCGGCGGGCGGCGTCAGGCCCACGCTTATCCGTGCCCTGAACCGGGTGGCGGTGGGCACGGCCCGCCCTGACCTGACCGTGATACTCGATCTTCCGGCCGAGGCCGGGCTGAAGCGGGCGCACGCGCGCAACATCGAGAATGCCGAGGACGGCGGAAACGGGGAGGCGGACCGGTTCGAGGGCATGTCGGGCCGGTTCCATGAAGCGTTGCGTGCAGGGTTCCTGCAGATTGCGGCGGATGCACCCGACCGCTGCGTGGTGATCGATGCCCAGGAGGCGGAGAGCGCGGTCGCGGAAGAAGTGTGGAACGCCGTGGTCGAGCGCCTGGATCCATGACCGAAGCCGATACCATACCCGAGGCCGACCGACTTGAAGGGTTTGCCCATCCGAGAAACGTATCCAGGCTCGTGGGTCACAGCGCGGCGGAGCGTATGCTGCTCGATGCCTACGGCGCGAACCGCCTGCACCATGCCTGGCTGCTGGCCGGACCTGAAGGCGTCGGCAAGGCCACCCTGGCGTACCGCTTCGCACGCTTCCTGCTCGCCCGGACAGACGGGCATGTGTCGGACGCCGCGACGATGGCGATCCCGCCGGATCATCCGACCTTCTCCCAGGTTTCCGCCCTGTCGCATCCGCACCTTCTGGTCCTGCGTCGCGCGTGGCAGCCGGACAGGAAGCGGCTGGCGACGGCGGTATCCGTGTCCGACGTGCGCCGCCTCACACGGTTCTTCGGTCATACGGCGGGCGACGCGTGGCGGGTCGTCATCATCGATCGCGCGGATGAGATGAATGCCGCCGCGGCCAACGCACTACTGAAGAATCTCGAGGAACCTCCGCCGCGATGCGTCTTTCTGATGGTGTGTTCCGCTCCGGGGCGTTTGCCGGGGACGATACGATCGCGAAGCCAGGTCCTGCGTTTTGCACCGCTCGACGAACCCGAACTCCGCGCTGCAATCGACAGCGCATTCGAGAGTGCCGGACTCGACCGGCCCGATGAGGAGCGGATCCGCAATGTTCTGCCGCTTGCACACGGCAGCGTCAGACGGGCGCTCCAGCTTCTGGCGGGGGGCGGCGACGAATTGTATGCCCGGCTCATGACGCTGATGGATGGCTTGCCGAATGTGGACCGCCAGGCGGTGCACGAACTTGCCGACACGCTGGGTGCGCCGGGGCGCGAAGCCTCCTACGAGTTGTTTTTCAGCCTGGCAGAGGATGCGCTGGCGCGCATCGCGACCCATGCGGCGACCGGGCAGGGCGCAACCCGAAACGAGGAACCGATTGCTGCCCGGTTGCAGGGGCAGCCCGCCCTTGCGAAATGGGCGCGCTTGTGGGAAACAGTGCGGCGCACGAAGGCGGAAGCCGATGTGTTGAACCTCGACCGTAAAAACCTCGTTCTCGGGACGTTTTTCCAACTCGAAGAGACGGCCCGGGATGCGCTGCAATAGGCTCCGGCCGACACCTCCCAGTCGTCCCGCCGGGTGAGACAACCGCATTCAACGCCATGGGCGAAAAACCCGCCTTTTACGTCACGACCGCGATCTCCTATCCCAACGGCGAACCGCATATCGGTCACGCCTACGAGGCCGTAGCGACCGATGCGATCGCGCGGTTCAAGCGGCTCGACGGTTACGACGTCTTCTTCCTGACGGGCACCGATGAGCATGGCCTCAAGATGGTCAAGACCGCCCGCGATTTGGGCGTCACGACGGCGGAGCTTGCCGACAAGAACACACCTCTGTTCCGGGAGATGTGCGCCCGGCTGAACTGTTCCAACGACGATTTCATCAGAACGCGCGAGGACCGGCATCTGGCTGCCAGCGTCGAGATCTGGAAGCGCATGGCCGCGAACGGAGATATCTATCTCGACACCTATTCCGGCTGGTACTCGGTGCGCGACGAAGCCTATTACGACGAGAGCGAGCTCAGCGACACGGAGGACGGCGAGAAGCTGTCGCCGCAAGGCACACCCGTCGAGTGGGTCGAGGAGGAGAGCTATTTCTTCCGCCTCAGCGGGTATCAGGACAAGCTGCTGGAGCACTACAAGGCACACCCGGAGTTCATCGGCCCCGACGTGCGGCGGAACGAGGTCGTGTCGTTCGTCGAGCGCGGCCTTCAGGACCTGTCGATTTCGCGCACGACGTTCGACTGGGGCGTCAAGGTCCCGGACGACGAACGCCACATCATGTATGTGTGGGTCGACGCCCTGACCAACTACATCACCGGCGTCGGTTTCCCGGATGAGGACTCGCCGAGCTTCAGGAGATACTGGCCGGCCGACGTGCACGTCATCGGCAAGGACATCATCCGGTTCCACGCAGTCTACTGGCCGGCGTTTCTGATGTCCGCCGGGATCGAGCCGCCGAAGCGGGTCTTCGCCCACGGCTTCCTGTTCAACCGCGGCGAGAAGATGTCGAAGTCGGTCGGCAACGTGATCGATCCGTTCGACCTGGCCGATCACTACGGTGTCGATCAGCTCAGATATTTCCTGCTGCGTGAGGTTCCGTTCGGACGCGACGGCAATTACAGCCACGAGGCCATCGTCAACCGCATCAACGCCGACCTTGCCAACGACCTCGGCAATCTCGCGCAGCGTTCGCTGTCGATGATCGCCAAGAATTGCGAAGGCAAGGTGCCGGTGCCGGGTGAACTTGGCGAGGAGGACAAGACGCTCCTTGCCGCCGCCGATGCGATGATCGAGACTGCGCGCGCCGCCATGGATGAGCAGGCGATCCACAGAGCCATCGAGGCGGTCTGGCAGGTCGTGGCCGATGCCAATCGCTATTTCGCGAATGCCGAGCCCTGGGCGCTCAAGAAGACCGATCCGGAACGGATGAACACGGTCTTGTACGTGACCGCCGAGACGGTGCGTGAAATCGCGATCCTGGCGCAGCCGGCCATTCCGGCATCTGCGGCCCGGATTCTCGATCTTCTTGGTGTGCCCGAGGACGCCCGTGACTTCGCGCATCTGGGCGAAGCGGGGCGACTGAAAGCCGGAACGGCATTGCCGAAGCCGGAAGCGGTGTTCCCGCGCTATGTGGAGCAGGAAGAGGCGGCGTCCTGATGCTCGTCGACAGCCATTGCCATCTCGATTTTCCCTACCTGTCCGACCAGCTCGACGATGTGCTGGCGCGCGCCAGGAATGCCGATATCCGAACGCTCATGACCATCTGCACGCGCGTGCGCCGGTTCGAACAGGTCCACGCGATCGCCGAAGCGCATGAGAACATCTTCTGCTCCGTCGGCACCCATCCGCACTATGCGGATGAAGAGCGCGATGTGATGATCGACGAGATTCTCGCGCATTCGGAGAAGCCCAAGGTGGTCGCCATTGGCGAGGCCGGTCTCGACTACTATCGCGACAACGCGCCCCGCGAAGATCAGGCGGCAGGGTTCCGCAGGCACATCACGGCGGCCCGCGACACGGGCCTGCCGCTGATCATCCACACCCGCGATGCGGATGAGGACACGGCGCAAATCCTCGAGGAGGAAATGGAGAAGGGGCCGTTCAAGGCGGTGCTCCATTGTTTTACCGCAGGACCCGGCCTTGCACGGCGTGGCCTCGACCTCGGCCTCTACATTTCCTTTTCCGGTGTGATCACCTTCAAGAACTCGGACGAGCTGCGTGAAATCGCGGCAAGCGTTCCGCTGGATCGCCTTCTTGTGGAGACGGACGCGCCATACCTTGCGCCCGAGCCGATGCGCGGCAAGAAGAACGAGCCCGCCAACGTGGTGCACACCGCGGCGAAACTGGCGGAGGTCAAGGGCGTCTCCCGGGACGAACTGGCGGCGGCGACAACCGACAATTTCTTCCGCCTGTTCGACAGGGCCACACGGCCGCGAGACGGCGCCGCCGCATGACGTTGAAATTCACGATTCTCGGTTGCGGCACGTCCGGCGGCGTGCCCCGGATCGGCGGCGACTGGGGCAACTGCGATCCGGCGAACGCGAAGAACATCCGCTTGCGGTGCTCGATGCTGGTGGAGCAGGAGGGCGAAGGCGGCAAGACCACGGTTCTGATCGATACGTCGCCCGATGTCCGCCAGCAGCTCCTCACTGCCGGCGTTTCCTGGATCGATGGTGTGCTCTACACCCATGACCATGCCGACCACACCCACGGCATTGATGACTTACGGGTGGTCGCGATCAACGGCCGGCAACGGGTTCAGATCTATTGCGACACGCCCACGCGCAAGGCGCTCGAGAACCGGTTCGCCTATTGTTTCCGGACCAAAGAGGGCAGTTCCTATCCGCCGATCCTCAACATGAACCTGATCGAAGTCGGGCAAGGCTTTGAGATAGAAGGGGAAGGCGGAGCCATCCCGGTGTGCTCCTATCCCCAGTACCACGGGGAGATGATGTCCATCGGCTACCGCTTCGGCAACGTCGCTTATTCCTGCGATATCAAAGGATTGCCGGAAGAAGCATACGAATACCTCGAAGACCTCGACGTGTGGATCGTCGATGCGCTGCGCCTCACGCCGCATCCAAGCCACTTCAGTCTCGAGGAATCGCTTCGCGCCATTGAGAAAATCAGACCCAAGCGGGCCATCCTGACCCACATGCACACGGACCTCGACTACGACACACTGAAGGCTCAGCTTCCGCCGCATATCGAGCCGGCCTATGACGGCATGATTATCGAAGCTACGAGTTAGGGCCCGGTCTGCAACTCACTGGAAATCAACGATTTCGCCATTGTCCGTGCAGGCGGGCAGGGCAAGCCGGATGAATGTTTCCGCCAGAGCGTCCGGCTTCGGCAAGGTTTCCGGATCCTCACCGGGCATCGCCCTGGCGCGCATGGCCGTGGCCACGGGACCCGGGTTCACGAGGTTGGCCCGAACGGACGTGTTGGCCACCTCGGACGCGTAGGTCCGCACCAGCGCTTCGACGCCCGCCTTGGACACCGAATAGGGACCCCAATAGGCGCGGCATTTCCGCGGTGCGCCCGATGTCACGAAGATGGCGCGGCCCGCATCGGATTTCCGCAGCAGCGGGTCGAGTGTGCGGATCAGCCGCCAGTTGGCTGTGAGGTTGATGTTGAGCACGTCGTTCCAGTCCTTCTCGGAGACGTGGCCGAGCGGCGAGAGCGGCCCCAGAATGCCGGCGTTGCCGACCACCACGTCCAGCTTCTGCCAGCGCTCGAACAGCGTCGGCCCGAGGGCGTCGACCTTGGGACCATGGGCAAGGTTCAGCCGCAACAGGGTGGCGGACCCGCCGGATGCCTGAATGTCATCGTCGAGCTCCTCAAGCGCTCCGGCGCTGCGGGCAACCGCGATCACGTGCGCGCCTTCGCGGGCAAAGGCCAGCGACACGGCGCGTCCGATACCCCGGGACGCACCGGTGACAAGTGCGATGCGGTCTTTCAGGCGTTGTTCGGACATGGTGTTAGGAAAACAGGCCGAAGGGGAGCGGTGATGCGCTACCCGACCTCAGCAAGAAGCGAAAGCTGGCGTTGCAGGTCCGGACCTTCGCGATCGCGCAGCCGCGTCGGATAATCCCCGGTGAAGCAATGGTCGGTGAACTGCGGCACATCGGGATTGCGCTTCTCGTAGCCCATCGCCCTGTAGATGCCTTCAATCGACAGGAAGGCGAGGGAGCCTGCGCCGATGTAATCGCACATACTCTTGAGATCGTGGGTCGCGGCGAGAAGCTTTTCCTGGTCGGGAGTGTCGATGCCGTAGAAGTCCGGATGGGTGATCGGCGGGCTGGCGATGCGCATATGCACCTCCTTCGCGCCGGCCTCGTACATCATGCGCACCAGCTTCACCGAAGTGGTGCCGCGCACGATGGAATCATCGATCATGACCACGCGCTTGCCTTCGATCTCACATCGTGTCGCGCTGTGCTTGAGGCGCACACCGAGCGCGCGGATGCGCTGCTCCGGTTCGATGAATGTGCGGCCCACATAGTGATTTCTGATGATGCCGAGCTCGAACGGGATGCCGGACTCCTGAGCGTATCCGATGGCCGCGGGCACCCCGGAATCAGGCACCGGGATAACGACATCGGCCTCGACACCGGACTCGCGCGCGAGCTGCTTGCCCATCTCCTTGCGGAGCTCATAAACGCAATGCCCGCCGATGATGGAATCCGGGCGGGCGAAGTAGATGTACTCGAAGATACATGGGCGCGGCGCGCTTTTCGGGAAGGGCCGGTGGCTCTCGAGACCATCCTTGGTGATGATCACCACTTCGCCATTGTCGATCTCGCGCACGAATTTGGCGCCGATGATGTCGAAGGCGCAGGTTTCCGACGCCAGAACGTAGCGTCCGTCGAGTTCACCGAGGACCAGCGGGCGAATGCCGAGCGGGTCGCGTGCGCCGATCAGCTTTTTGTTGGTCATGCCGACCAGCGCGTACCCGCCTTCGATCTGAAGCAGGGCGTCGATGAACCGCTCGACAAAATGGCGTTTGCCGCTGCGGGCCACAAGATGCGTGATGACTTCCGTGTCGGTGGTGGACTGGAAGATCGCGCCTTCCTTGATGAGCTTCTTGCGCAACGTGAGGGCGTTGGTCAGGTTGCCGTTGTGGCACAGCGCAAAGCCGCCGGCGTCCAGATCGGAGAACAACGGCTGGATGTTGCGTATCACCGTCTCGCCGGTGGTCGAATAGCGCACATGGCCGATCGCGCAGTCGCCCTTGAGCCGTGAGATCACGGACTCTTTCGTGAAATGATCACCGACGAGACCGATGCGCCGTTCCGTATGGTAGTGGCTGCCGTCAAAGGCGACGATGCCGGCCGATTCCTGCCCGCGATGTTGCAGGGCGTGCAGGCCGAGTGCGGTCAGTGTGGCGGCATCTTCATGGTCGAAGATACCGAAAACACCGCAGGCGACGCGCAGGCCAGTTTCGTATTTTGGTCTGTCGTTTTCAGGCTTCGCAATTTTTTGAGGCACGGTTGTTCTCACGTTATCTGCGAGACGAGGGACTCATATCATGAAAAGGTTTGGAAATCACTGCCACACGTGACCCGTTATCAACATCTGATCGTTGATCCGGATTGGCGGGCGGCGTCTGCTGCGCCGGCGGTTGCTGCTGCGCAGGTGGCTGCTGGCCCGGTGCCTGCTGTTGCGCATCGGGCGGTGTCGCATCCTGTTCCCTTCCGATGCCCGGCAGCGCCGATGCGGGATCCTCCGGTAACAACGAAACAATTGCCGCGCCCGTCTCCTTCAGGATCGGCAGGGAACGTGCCGTCTTGATCCACTCCGGCTGCGTGTCCTCGGGCACGAGCCATGTGAAGAAGAGATAGGCGATGACCACGAGGACGAGGCCGCGCGCCAGTCCGAACAGGAATCCAAGAGAGCGATCGAGCGCGCCGATCCGGCTGTCGAGGACGCTGTCGGAAATGCGCACCGTGATCAGGCTGACCACGATGAGAACGACAAGAAAAATGCCGCCGGCGAGGACGGCATCGGCGAGCAGGGCCGGTTCGATATATTCCCTCGCCTGCGCCTGATACATCGGGAAGAAGAAAAGGGTGGCAACGGCGGCGACGGCCCAGGACAGAATGGAAAGGACTTCGCGCGTCAGCCCCCGCAGCATGGCGAGAAGGCCTGAGATGAGCATGATCGCGGCGAGGATTACGTCGAGCCAGGAGAACGGCATGTGCGGTGTCCTTTCGGCAGGCTGAAATCTAACACGATTCCTTGTGTCCTAGGCGGGGGGAACAGGAAATGGCAACAAGCTCATAAGCGTATCCCGCATCGAACTCAAGTGCTGTGAACGGACGCTCCGTCAGGATTGTCCCTGTGGCATCAATTTGTCCGTCAGCTCCGACAATCGCGCGACATGATCAAGCTGCAACCCAGAATTGTGTGCATCCGAACCAAGCTTCGCCGGAACCGAGGCGCCGGTGAAACCAAGCTTCTCGGCTTCCTTCAAACGGGCAGCCATATGGCCCACCGGACGTACGCCCCCGGAGAGACCAACCTCTCCAAAGAAAATGTTGCCGGGGTCGAGCGCAGCACCAGAAAACGACGAAACAAGGGCAGCCGCGACCGCCAGGTCGGCGGCGGGATCGGTAATCTTGAGGCCTCCGGCGACGTTGAGATAGACATCGTGGGTGCCGAGGATCAGCCCGCACCGCGCTTCGAGCACCGCCAGGATCATGGCGAGGCGGCTCGAGTCCCACCCGACGACCGCGCGGCGCGGCGTGCCGAGCGGGGAGGGGGCGACGAGCGCCTGAATCTCGACGAGCACGGGCCGGGTGCCCTCCATCCCGGCGAACACGGCCGCACCCGAACTGACCGTGTCACGGTCGCCGAGAAACAGCTCGGAGGGGTTGGCGACCTCCTGCAAGCCGTCGCCGCGCATCTCGAAGACGCCGATTTCATCGGCGGGACCGAAGCGATTCTTCACCGCGCGCAGTATCCGGTACTGGTGAGCGCCGTCTCCTTCGAAGTAGAGAACGGTGTCGACCATATGCTCGACCACCTTGGGACCGGCGATCTGGCCGTCCTTCGTGACATGGCCGACGAGGATCAGCGCCGCGCCTGATCGCTTGGCATGGCGCACCAGCGCTTGTGAGCAGGCCCGCACCTGCGCCACGGTGCCGGGCGCGGATTCGAGCAGGTCCGACCACAGGGTCTGGATGGAGTCGATGATGACGAGGTCGGGCTGGTTTTTCTTGTCGCCGAGGGTCTTGAGAATATTGGCGAGGCTTGTTTCCGCCGCCAGGCCGACCGGGGCCGACGCGACGCCGAGCCGCTTGGCGCGCAGGCGCACCTGGGCCGTGGCCTCTTCACCGGAGAAGTACACGCTGGTGTGTCCGGCGGCGGCAAGTCTGGCGGCTGCCTGCAACAGCAGCGTCGATTTGCCGATCCCGGGATCGCCGCCGACAAGGATGGCGGACCCCGGAACAAGGCCGCCGCCCGCGACCCGGTCGAGTTCGCCGATCTGGCTGGAAATCCGCGGCGCGTCGGGAACATCGGCGTCGAGCGGCTCAAGGGAGGCCGCCTTGCCGCCGCGGGGGCGCGCCTCCGGCCCGCGTCCGCCGGTGACCTCCTCGACAAGCGTGTTCCAGGCGCCGCAACTGGGGCATTTGCCGGACCATTGCGCGGAGCTGGCGCCACACTCCTGGCACACATAGGCTGTGGTCGCCTTGGCCATCAATCGGTGTCCGCCTCGCCGCCGAGATAGACGCGCTCGGCGCGGGCCCCGAGGCTGGTCAGGATCTCGTAGCCGATCGTTTCCGCCTGGTCGGCCAGATCGTCGATGCTGCAATTTGGTCCGATGATCTCGACCCACGCACCGCGATGGGCAACTCCCTCGGGCAACCTCGTCACATCGAGCGTAATGAGATCCATCGACACGCGGCCGAGGGCGGGTGCGGGATGACCATCGATGTAGCCCGTTAGGCCCGTCTTCGTGTTGTGCGCGCCGAGATACCGGAAGATGCCGTCGGCGTAGCCAAGCGTCAGTGTCGCCACCCGGGTCGGGCGTTCCAGAGTGTGTGCCGCACCGTAGCCCACTGTCCGTCCGGCCGGGGCCTCATGGATTTGCGTGATGCGTGCGTGCAACTGGACGACCGGAGCCAGCGGCTTGCGTCCGGTGACCGCGCGCCCCCCATACATTGAGAAGCCGGCGCGCACCATGTCGAAGTGGTAGGAGGGGCCGAGATGAATGCCGCCCGAATTGGCGAAACAGGTCGGCAGTGCCGGAAGCAGCGCACGCAGCTCGTTGAAGGCCGCGAGCTGATCCGCGTTCATCGGATGGTCGGGCTCGTCGGCGCAGGCCAGATGGCTCATGACCAGGGCCGGCGTGAAGGCCTCAAGCAATTGCGGGCTGGCTGCGAGCTGGTCCACCTCCGCGCGCGTCAGGCCGAGCCTGTGCATGCCGGTGTCGACCTGGATCGCCGCCGGAAAGCGCGTTCCCGCGTGTTTACAGAACGCGGCCCAGTCCCCGACTTCCTCAAGGCTGGAGAGTACAGGTCGGGCTTCGGCGGCGGCGAACGCGGGACCGGCCCCGCGAGACACGCCGTTCAACACGTAGATCGTGGCGTCAGGCGCCGCGGCACGGACGGTCTCGGCTTCATTGAAGACGGCGACGAAGAACGTTTTGCATCCGGCCCGCGTCAACGCACGCACCGCCTGTGTTCCGCCCGTCCCGTAGGCGTTCGCTTTGACGACGGCGGCGCACTCGGCGTCCCCCGCAAGTTGCCTGAGCGAGCGGTAGTTGGCCTGCAGGGCGTTGAGATCGACGGCGAGCACGGCACTGGCCGTTTCGCTCGCGGACCCGAGATGAGAAGGATTGGAAAGTGTCGGCATCGCGCGCGCCGCTTTGTGGTTATTCCATGCGTTCCGGCAGGTGACTTGCGGGCACGTAGTCGCTGAAACGCGTCACATCCGCCTGGAACTGCATGCGCACCGTCCCGGTCGGCCCATGGCGCTGCTTTGCGATGATGGCCTCGGCCAAGCCTTCCACGGTCGCCATTTCGTCCTGCCAGGTCAAATGCTCCGCGGTCCCTTCGCGCGGCTGACGCCGCTCAACATAGTACTCCTCGCGAAAGATGAAAATGACCACATCCGCATCCTGCTCGATCGAACCCGATTCCCGGAGGTCGGCAAGCTGCGGGCGCTTGTCCTCGCGCTGCTCCACCTGACGCGAAAGCTGGGAGAGGGCGATGATCGGCACGTTCAACTCCTTCGCCAGTGCCTTCAGACGCGTGGTGATCTCGGTGATCTCCTGCACCCGGCCTTCCGACGCCCGCCGCGTCGATCCGGTCAGCAGTTGCAGATAGTCGACGATGATCAGGCCGAGGCCCTTCTGGCGCTTGAGCCGGCGCGCCCGCGCGGCAAGCTGGGCGACCGAGATGCCGCCGGTCTCATCGATGTAAAGCGGGAGAGACTGCAGCGCTTGCGCCGCCTCCACGAGACGGTCGAACTCGTCCTTGTCGATCTTTCCCCGCCGAATGCGTTCGGAAGGTATCGCCGCCTGTTCGGCAACAATTCGTGTCGCCAGTTGCTCTGCCGACATTTCCAGGGAGAAAAAGCCGACAACGCCGCCATCCGCCACACCCTCGGTGCCGTCCGGCCGCTGCTCGGTCTTGTAGGCCTGTGCCACGTGGAATGCGATGTTGCTGGCGAAGGCGGATTTGCCCATGGATGGGCGTCCGGCGATGATCAGCAGATCCGACGGCTGCAGGCCGCCCATCTTCTGATCGAGATCCTTGAAGCCGGTGGCAATGCCGCTCAGTCCGCCGTCGCGGCGATAGGCGTTGGCCGCCATGTCGATGGAGTCGGTGAGGGCGGACGTAAACGCCTCGAAGCCCGAACCATATTTGCCGGTTTCCGCGAGCTCAAACAGCCGCTGCTCGGCATCCTCGATCTGCACGGAAGGCGGCGCATCCACGGGCGCGTCATAGGCGAGGTTCACCATGTCCTCGCCGATGAAGATGAGGTCGCGCCGTATCGCCAGGTCGTAGACCGTGCGTCCGTAGTCCTCCGCATTGATGACCGTCGTCGCGTTTGCGGCAAGCCGTCCGAGATACTGCGGCACGGTCAGGTCCGTGCTGAGCGGCTCCTCGTGCTCGAAGAAGGTCTTGAGCGTGATCGGTGACGCGCGTTTGCCGGCCGAGATCAGTTTGAGCGCTGACTCATAAATGCGTCCGTGCAGCGGATCGAAGAAGTGGTTCGCTTGCAGGAAGCCGGAGACCCTGTCGCAGGCGTCGTTGTTCACGAGAACGGCGCCCAGAAGTGCCTGCTCCGCCTCGATGTTGTGAGGCGCCGCGCGGAAAGGCGCTTCGTCCTCTTCAACGAGGTTGGCGATGTTGGTCTGGGCCGGTTCCATGGTTTCGACAATACGCACAATTCCGATTCGCGAAATGGGAAAGCCGACTGGCGCGAAATAAACCTTCCACGCCTGTGTATTACGTGAATTGCGTTAATTGTCGGGCTTGCGTCGCGTTGCGAATCAGCCGTGCTGCAACCAGTGTGCATGCCGGCGGCGCTTCCACGCAACCGCCATGGCCATGACCGGTGAACTGACGGTCGAAACGGTCCTACTCTTTTGGCGCATCCGCCTCGTCTTGCGATGACTCGTCACCAGCCTCATCGCCCGGCGCGTCGCCCGGCTCTTCGGCAGCCTCGGAGCCTTCCTGTGCTTCGGCTTCGTCGGCGGCCTCGGCTTCAAGAGCTTCCTCCGCCTGCTTGGCGAGCTCTTCGTCCTCGAAGACCTCTTCGGCGGCAATCGTCTCGTCCTCATCGAGCTCCTCGACCTCGACGGTGACATCCTCGCCGCGCGCCTGCCGTTCGGCTTCGTCCTCGGATCGGGCCACGTTGACATTGACCGTCACGATCACCTCGGGGTGCAGGGTGACGCGTAGCGGGTGAACGCCGAGAACCTTGATCGGCTTGTCGAGCTGAACCTGGTGGCGTGCCACCGAGAACCCGGCCTCGGTGATCAGGTCCGCAATATCGCGGGTCGAGACGGAGCCGTAGAGCTGACCGGTATCACCGGCCTGACGAATGGCCACGAAACTCTGACTGTCCAGTTTGCCGGCGACGCCTTCCGCTTCGGACTTGAGTTCCAGATTGCGCGCTTCGAGCTGCGAGCGTTCACTCTCGAACCGTTCCTTGTTGGCATCGGTCGCCCGCAGCGCCTTTCCCTTGGGCAGCAGATAGTTGCGCGCGTAGCCGTCCTTGACGTTTACGATATCGCCCATCTGTCCGAGCCTTCCAATCCGCTCCAATAGGATCACTTGCATGATGTCTCTCCGATAGTTTTTCCAAGAATATCTGTTGGTTATCCAAGTAGATTCAATCGTTCTTTGAGCGCGGCGGTGCGCCCAGTGACCGCTGGCGCAGGCGAAACACCGGCTCGCCTATGCCGATGATCGCCACCACCAGCGCCACCCAGCCGAAAAGAATGATCCCCAGATAAAGAGCCCCCAGGGCCACGATCTTGAACGGGGAATTGCGCGCCAGAACATGGAGCACAACGAGGCCCAGCAGCACGTAGGCCAGCAGGAACGCGCCGGCAAACCCGGTGGCGATGACACTGAGAATGCCCGGGGCGAAGGTGCCGAGCAGCGACGCCACGAACCCGAGTGCGAAGTGGGGCGGGTAGCTCATCATTGTGAAGTCGGGCCAGGGCCGGATTGCACGCCCCGACGCGGTCATGATCCGCCCCGCGGTCCACATGTTCAGCAGCATGACCGTCAACCAGAGGATGGCCGACGCCGCCGGCAGCGCCCGGATCAGAAGCTCGACCACCGGCGCCATATCCTCCTTGCTCATGCCGGGCGGCGCGCCGTCCGGCATCTGGCTGAAGAACGTCCTGTCCAGAATCTCTTTCAGATTGTTGCGGTAGGTTTCGATGTCCATGCCGAACAACGGCACGCTCAGCGCCGCAATTCCACCGGCCATCAGCGTGGCCCAGGCGACAACGCGCCCCGGGGGATACCACTCGATCCGGCCCGCCGGCGCGGCGCCTGCGGCGCCGTGCTCGACAACCGCGTTTTCGTTTACGGGCCTGCCGAGAAGGGCAAAATAGCAAAGCACGGCAACCGGGAGACCAAGGGTGAGGAAGTATCCGAGGCCGGCAATAGGGGCCATCACGACGCCGACCATTCCCGAGCCGACAAGCGCCGACACGATCACGGCCTGGGTGCCCCAACCGAGACCGGCAATGAAGCCGGGCAATGCGGTCACGTAGAACAGCACGATTGCCCACGTACTGATGAGCGTCGATGCAAACAGGACGGCGGATACCAGTCCTGCGACGAGTCCTATGAGGATCGGTGAGTTCATGCCGTAAGCTGTCCCGCCCTGAGTTGGTGCGGTTAGAGGCAGATCGCGATCGTCCGCCCCAACCAGTCGGTCAACGCCGTTCTTGGTCCGGCCCCGCTACTTTATGACGTAGGGGATCAGTCCAAGGAAACGTGCGCGTTTAATGGCTTTCGCCAGCTCTCTCTGCTTCTTCGCCGAAACCGCCGTGATCCGGCTCGGCACGATTTTACCGCGCTCGGAGACGTAACGCTGCAGCAGTTTGACGTCCTTGTAATCGATCTTCGGCGCTGCGTCGCTCGAAAACGGGCAGGTCTTGCGCCGGCGATAGAAGGGGCGGCGTCTCGGTCCGGTGGCCATGCGCGTTACTCCTCTTTCCCGGCGTCTTCGCCGTTCGGCTTGCTGTCCGCGGCTTTGTCCGTTGTGCTGGCGCTCTCACTTGTACCGGATGCCGCCGCCGGGGCGGCTTCCTTCGCCGGTGCCGGTTTCGCAGGTGCCGGGCGCGAGTCGCGGTCCCGGTGGTCCCTGCGGCCGCCGCGCCGGTCGTCGCGGTCGCCGCGCTTCATCATCGCCGACGGGCCTTCGTCGAGCTCATCGACCCGTAGGGTCAGAAAGCGGATGACATCGGTCGACAGACCCATCTGCCGTTCCATCTCCGCGACCGCATCGTGCGGAGAATCGATGTTCATCAGCGCGAAATGCGCCTTGCGGTTCTTCTTGATCTTGTAGGCGAGGTTCTTCAGACCCCACATCTCGGTCTTCTCGACCGAGCCGCCATTGTCCTTGATGATGGACTGGTATGTCTCGACGAGCGACTCGAACTGCTGGGGCGAAATGTCCTGACGGCCTAGCAAGACGTGTTCATAGAGCGGCATGGATGCAGCCTTTCCTTTCGTTTTGTCTGCCCGGCGCAAAGCCTCTTTGAGCCGAAATCAGGAAAGGCTCAAAAAAGGGACCCTAAAGAGCGGAGACACGGGAAATCCACCGACTTCCGTTCAGCCTCCAGCCGGGCTGTGAAAGCGGACTTATACGCGTTTGACGCTGCTTTGCAAGCGCTATCGACATTGCGCAAAAGTCCGGAATCCGGGCGGATTCCGACGATGAGCCATGATTGACCGCCCGCGCGCTTGACAGGGAGAGGCAAACGGTGTCTTTGGCGCGGAAATTCACGTGGGCACAGGCCCCGATCGAACCTCCAAGCAGTGCAGTTCGGATTGTCAGAATGACGATTGCTTACACGTTTCCGGGTCAGGGAAGTCAGCAGGTCGGCATGGGTGCCGAGCTGGCGCAGAGTTTCGAGAGCGCACGTCACGTATTCGAGGAAGTCGACGAGGCGCTGGGCCAGAAGCTGTCGCAGATCGCATGGGAGGGGCCCGAAGACACGCTGACGTTGACGGAGAATGCACAGCCCGCGCTGATGGCGGTGTCGGTGGCTGCCGCGCGTGTCCTGGAAAACGAGAAGGGTATTCCGCTGAAAAGCACGGCCAGGTTCGTCGCCGGGCATTCGCTCGGCGAATACTCCGCGCTGGCGGCGTCCGGCGCGTTGAGCATTGCCGATACCGCGAGGTTGCTGAAGATCCGCGGAAAATCCATGCAGGCGGCCGTGCCGGTGGGCGAGGGGGCGATGGCGGCGCTTCTCGGGCTCGATTTGCCGGAGGCGCAAAACCTCGCCGAAGCGGCGGCGGAGGGCGACGTGTGCCAGGCGGCCAACGACAACGCCCCGGGACAGGTCGTGGTCTCCGGATCGAAGGCGGCGGTGGAACGCGCGGTCGAACTGGCGCCCGAGTTCGGCGCACGGCGTGCCGTCCTGCTGCCTGTCAGTGCCCCGTTCCATTGCGCACTGATGCAACCGGCGGCCGATGCCATGGCCGAGGCCCTTGCCGAGGTGGAAATCAAGTCGCCGGCGGTGCCGCTCATCGCCAATGTGGTTGCCGGGGAGATCACCGATCCGGAAGAGATTCGCAAACGCCTCGTCGAACAGGTGACGGGGGCGGTCAGATGGCGCGAGTCCGTTCTCTATATGGCCGGCGCCGGTGTGACGACCCTTTACGAAATTGGCGCCGGACGCGTCCTGACCGGGCTCGCCAGGCGGATCGAACGGTCGCTGGAAGCGAATTCGGTCGGAACCCCGGACGAGGTCGAGGCGGCCGCGGAAAAGCTCAGTACGGCGTAGGGGGAGGAAGAGGAACAATGTTCGATCTGACAGGAAAAGGCGCGATCGTGACCGGCGCCAGTGGCGGCATCGGCGAGGCGATCGCCCGGGCGCTGCGTGCGCAGGGTGCATCGGTTGCGATTTCGGGCACGCGCGCGGAGAAGCTCAACGAGCTTGCGGAAGACATGGGCGAGGGCGTGCATCCGCTCCCCTGCGATCTGCATGATCGCGAGGCGATTGCGAAACTCGCGGAAGATGCCGAGCAGGCTGTCGGCCAGGTTGATATCGTGGTCAACAATGCCGGGATCACGCGCGACAATCTGTATATGCGCATGACCGACGAGGAGTGGGATGAGGTCATTGCCGTCAATCTGACGTCGGTCTTCCTGCTTACGCGCGGGGTGCTGCGGGGCATGATGCGGCGCCGGTTCGGGCGCGTGGTCAACATTGCCTCCATCAGCGGGATGATCGGCAACCCGGGTCAGCCGAACTACGCGGCAGCCAAGGCGGGGATGATCGGCATGACCAAGTCGCTCGCGCGCGAGGTCGCCACACGAGGCATCACGGCCAATTGCATCGCGCCCGGATTTATCGAAACACCGATGACCGCCGTGCTGAACGAGAAGCAGCTCGAAGCGATCCATACGGCAATTCCGACCAGCACGTTCGGAAAGCCGGACGACATTGCGTCGGCGGCGATTTACCTGGCCAGCGACGAGGCGGGCTACGTGACCGGCCACACCCTTCATGTGAATGGCGGGATGATGATGGCGTAAGGAAAACTGCGGAAAAAGCGTTTGTATTGTGGAGGAAACGGACCGATCACAGGCATTCTGGCCAACCTAAATAAAGTGTGATACGAAGCGGCCACTTTCCGGGGGGAGAGAAACTGCCGACCGTCCACAAATCCCGGACAATCAACCGCTTGGCTTGTGGCCAAAATTGGAGTATCGCAGCGTGAACTGGTGGCATTTGCCGGCAAATCGGGAGTTTGAGAACGACTATGGTGAGGCAATAACATGAGTGACATTGCAGAACGCGTAAGCAAAATTGTCGTGGAGCATCTTGGCGTTGAGGCGGACAAGGTGTCCGAGAACGCCAGCTTCATCGATGATCTCGGTGCCGACAGTCTCGACACTGTTGAACTGGTGATGGCCTTTGAAGAAGAGTTCGGTTGCGAGATTCCGGACGACGCCGCTGAAACCATCCTCACGGTCGGGGATGCCATCAAGTTTCTCGAGAAGAACAGCTCTTAAGATTCGATCTCGGGATCGCCAATCCATCAAAGACACTGTAGATGTAGCGGTGCGGGACGCGGCGACCTGCATCGAACCGGGCTGGCGGCTACTCTGTCCGGCGAGCGTTTCGGGCCGGGCACTCTAATCAGGCGTGCGATTGAACATGCGACGTGTCGTCATAACGGGCTTGGGAATCGTCTCTCCCCTCGGGTGCGGGGTCGAGCAGACGTGGTCGCGATTGAAGGCGGGCGAGAACGCGGCCAAGCGAATCGAGAGTTTTGACGTCTCAGACCTTTCCTGTCAGGTCGCGTGCGAAATCCCGCGCGGTGACGGATCCGACGGCACCTACAATCCCGACGACTGGATGGAGCCCAAGGAGCAACGCAAGGTCGACGACTTCATCGTCTTCGCGATGGCGGCCGCCGACCAGGCCCTGGACGATGCCGACTGGCATCCCGAAACGAAAGAGCAGCAGGACCGTTCGGGCGTTCTCATCGGCTCGGGTATCGGCGGGCTCCAGGGCATCGAGCAGACGTCACTGCTCATGGCCGAAAAGGGTCCACGCCGCATAAGTCCCTTCTTTATTCCGGGCAGATTGATCAACTTGGCGTCGGGTCAGGTGTCGATCCGGCACCAGCTCAAAGGACCGAACCACTCGGTCGTGACGGCCTGTTCGACCGGCGCGCACGCGGTCGGAGATGCCGCGCGCCTGATTGCGCTGGATGATGCGGACGTGATGGTCGCAGGTGGTTCCGAATCGCCTGTCTGCCGGCTTTCCATTGCCGGGTTTGCCGCCTGCCGGGCGCTCTCGACCCACTTCAACGATGAGCCGCAACGCGCGTCCCGACCGTATGATGAAGACCGGGATGGCTTCGTCATGGGTGAGGGCGCGGGCATCGTCGTTCTGGAGGAACTCGAGCATGCGCGCGCGCGCGGCGCGAAGATCTACGGCGAGGTCATCGGTTACGGGCTGAGCGGCGACGCGTTTCACATTACCGCACCGGCGGAATCCGGCGACGGCGCAATGCGCTGCATGCAGGCGGCGATAAAACGCGCAAGCCTGGAGCCTTCCGACATCGACTACATCAACGCCCACGGCACGTCGACGCCGATGGGCGATGAAATCGAGCTCGCAGCCGTGGAGCGGCTTTTCGGAAATGCGTCGGGCAAGCTTTCCATGTCGTCGACCAAGTCGGCAATCGGCCACTTGCTCGGTGCGGCGGGCGCGGTCGAGACCATATTCTCGGTGCTGTCCATCCGCGACAACGTTGCGCCGCCGACACTCAACCTCGACAAACCCTCCGTCGAAACGGTGATCGACCTGGTTCCGCACGAAGCGCGCGAGCGGCAGATCGATACGGTTCTCAGCAATTCATTCGGCTTCGGCGGGACCAACGCTTCGCTGATACTCAGGCGCGTGGCGGCCTGATCCTCGCAAAATTCTGATAGCATTCGGCGCCGGACAACCGTCCTTTCGCCATAATTGGCGTGGAATTTTTACGGTTGAAACAGGTATAAGCTCAATCATGTCGAATCATGGCGACTACCTCTATGGCAACGGCCCGAAAGACGGGTTGAACGCCATGGCGGCCAATGACGACCTCAATGACGGGTTCCGGGCACGCAGTCCCGCGGAGGCCCTTGAACCGGCGCGCGCGCCGGAGCCTCCGAGCGGGCGCAAGCGCCGGCGCACACATCCGTTTCTGATGCTGATAAACGGTGCGATGACCTTGGCGGTCGTCGCGTTTTTGGGCTTTCTGGGACTGGTCTATTACGGGAAGAAGCAGTTCGATGCGCCCGGTCCGCTTTCCCACTCAACCGTTTTCGTGATTCCCAAGGGGGAGGGGCTTCGTGCAATCGCCGAGCGGCTGGAACGCGAGAGCATCATTTCCGACCGCATCACCTTTGTCGGAAGCGCGTACTACTTCAACGTGCAGGCTGACCTGAAGGCTGGCGAATACGAGATCCGCAAGCATGCGAGCATGCGCGATGTCCTGGACAAGCTGGTCGAAGGACGTGCGGTCCTCCACAAGGTCAGCATTCCCGAGGGCCTTACCAGCGAACAGGTCGTCGGGCGGCTGAACGGCCACGAAATGCTGAAAGGCGAGATCAAGGCGATCCCCGCGGAGGGGACCCTGTTGCCAGATACGTACAAGTTCTCGCGCCACATGACACGCCAGGACCTGATTGACCGCATGCAGGCAGAGCAGCAGAAGTTCGTGACGCGGCTCTGGAAAACCCGCAAACCCGGTCTGCCGATCTCGACCCCGCAGGAGGCCATCATTCTCGCGTCGATCGTCGAAAAGGAGACGGGCCGCGCGGATGAACGGGCGCGCATCGCCGGCGTTTTCGTCAACCGGCTGAACAGGGGCATCCCTTTGCAGTCGGACCCGACGGTGATCTACGGCCTGGTGGGCGGCAAAGGCAAACTCGGACGCGGCATACTGAGAAGCGAACTGCAGCGGGAAACGCCGTACAACACGTACAAGATCAAGGGGCTGACGCCGACGCCGATCGCCAATCCGGGCAGGGCGGCCATCGAGGCAGTGCTCAACCCGGCCGAGACCACCGATCTCTTTTTCGTTGCTGACGGCACCGGTGGCCATGCCTTCGCTCCGACGCTCGCAAAGCACAACCAGAACGTTGCCGTCTGGCGCAGGATCGAGCGCGAGCGTCGTGAAAAGGCGGAGGCGGAAGCAAAAGCGAAGGCGCTTGCTGCGGCAAACGCCGCAGCTGGCGAGCAGGCCCCGGCGGGAACGCCTGGTGCCGCGCAGTTGCCGGCGGGGACACCCCCGCAGGGCCAGGTGGCGACGAACCCGGCAGTCTCGGGACTGGCTGCAGAGTCGGCACCGGGCGGCGTCGACAGCAGTGTTCTTGAAGGTTTGAACATCAGACTTCCGCAACCGGGTGACGCCGCCGTCGTGCCGACGGCACCACCGGCAGCTCCGCCGGCCGCCGCCCCGGTTGCGTCCGTGCCCACGGCATCAGCACCTGCGACCGCCGCGACGGCCAATCCCGGCACGCCCGGCGAGATCCCGCTGCCGAAGCGCAAGCCGGGCCGGTAAGCCAGAAAAAGCACACAGTCCGAGCGCGGATCATGTCGGCTGACGGCTTGTTGGCGGACCGGCCAGGACGTAAAGTTCGGGCGGATTTGGGTGAGTCGCGGACAGGCGGCAGGGACGTGCCGGTATCTGCGTTCAAAACCTGATCGGGGCAGGGGGGCTATCAATGCCGCTGAAGAGCATGACCGGGTTCGGCCGCAGCGACGGCCGCCACGGCCAGTACGGATGGGCATGGGAAATCCGGACCGTGAATGGCCGCGGGCTGGATATCCGGCTGCGCCTGCCGCCCGGTCACGACAGGCTTGAACAACCGATACGCGAAGCCTGCAAATCGCGGCTGGCGCGCGGCAATTGCAACATAACGCTGACGATGCAGCGCGACACGTCTGAGGTCGTCGCACGGCTCAACGAAAACATGTTTCGGCAAGTTGCCGATGCCGCCGAAAAGGCGCGCGAGATCGCCAATGTGGCGCCGCCGACCCTCGATGGTCTGCTGTCCATGCGTGGTGTCGTCGAACTGGTCGAGGACGAGGAAAGCGAAGCTGAAACACAGGCGCGCCTGGATGCGGTCCTGAGCAGTTTTGAGGCGGCCGTGGATGGCGTCCGACAAGCGCGGTGCGATGAGGGCAGTCATCTGGCGGCGGCAATCGAGGCGTTGCTGACGGAAGTCGAGACGCTCGTGGAGACGATCGAACGCGCCCCCGCGCGCACGCCGGAGGCGATTGCGAAAAGGCTTCGCGAACAAGTCGCCAGGCTCCTGGAAGAGGCGTCCAGTCTGGATGAACAACGCTTGCACCAGGAGGCCGTTCTGCTTGCAGCGAAGGCAGATGTGGAGGAAGAGATCGCGCGTCTCAAGGCTCACATTGCGGCGGCCCGGGATCTGCTTTCAGCGGACGAGCCGGTCGGGCGCCGTTTCGAATTCCTCACCCAGGAGTTCAACAGGGAGGCCAACACGATCTGCTCGAAATCGAACGATACCGAAATCACCCAGGCGGGCCTTGCACTGAAGGCCGCGATCGACCGCCTGCGCGAACAGGCGCAGAATATTGAGTAAGGCGACACCGGACATAGACCGGCGCGGTCTGATGCTCGTGCTCTCGTCGCCCTCCGGGGCGGGAAAGACAACGCTGTCGCGGAAACTGCTCGAGGCCGAACCCGGTATCGAAATGTCGGTGTCCGTCACCACGCGGCCGATGCGGCCCGGCGAGGTCGACGGCGAAGACTACATTTTCCGCAGCGAGGCGGACTTCGTCGCCATGCGCGACGGCAAAGAGCTCCTCGAGTGGGCGCGCGTCTTCGACAATCTGTATGGAACCCCGCGACAACCCGTCGAAAAGGCGCTTCGTGACGGCCAGGACGTGCTGTTCGACATCGATTGGCAGGGCACCCAGCAGTTGCGCGAGAACATGGGCGATGACCTGGTCAGCGTCTTCATCCTGCCGCCTTCGGCGACCGCCCTCGCGGAACGGCTTAAAACACGGGCGCAGGATCCTCCGGACGTCGTGGCAGGCCGCATGAGCAAGGCGTCCGACGAGCTGAGCCACTGGGCCGAATATGACTACGTCATCGTCAATCACAACGTGTCCGAGAGCCTGCAGGAGCTGCACAGCATTCTTGCCGCGGAAAGGCTGCGGCGGACCCGGCGGAGCGGACTGACGGGTTTCGTCAGGCAACTTCAGTCCGATCTCTAGAAAGTAGCTTTAGACACCTGATATTATTGTATTTTCTCATGCCAGGCCCGGCTCAGTGCGCAGAACTGATCGACCGACAGGGCTTCGGCGCGCAGGGTGGGGTCGATGCCTGCGGCTTCAAGCATTTCTTCGGGTGCCGGCATGAGGATCTTCAGGCTCTGCCTGAGCATCTTGCGGCGCTGGCCGAACGCGGCGGCGACAACCCGCTCGAATACGGCGCGTGATCCGGCGTCTTCGGGTTCGCCGACGGGTACGAATTCGACGAGGCTCGACTCGACCTTCGGCGCGGGCGTGAAGGCGCGCGCCGGCAGGGTCAGCACCGTCCGCGCCCGGGTGCGCCATTGCGCCAGGACCGACAGCCGACCGTAGCTCTTGGTGTTCGGCTCCGACACGATGCGCTGCGCGACCTCGCGCTGGAACATCAGCACCATCCGGTCATACCACGGCGGCCACGGCTCGGCGCTGAGCCAGTGCACGAGCAACTCCGTCGACGCACCGTAGGGCAGGTTGGCAACGATGCGGGTGGGGGAGGGCGCAATCACCGAGAGGTCGGTTTCAAGCGCGTCGCCTTCGACGATCCTGAGCCTGTCGGGATAACGCTCGCAGATCTGCTCGAGAGCGGGCAGGCAGCGCGCGTCGCGCTCGATGGCGGTCACGGTGGCGGCACCTTCCAGAAGGAGGGCACGTGTCAGTCCGCCGGGGCCGGCGCCGACTTCAACCACGTTGATGCCTTCGAGCGGACCGGCGGCCCGGGCGATGCGGCGGGTGAGGTTCAGATCGAGGATGAAGTTCTGCCCGAGGCTCTTGCGCGCGGAGAGCCCATGCGCACGGATAACCTCGCTCAAAGTGGGAAGGCCGTCGGGCGTGCCGGTCACGTGGTTTCGAGCTGACGGCTGGCCATGGTGTCGGCGAGCCGCAATGCCTCGACCAGACTGCCCGGATGGGCCTTGCCGCTCCCGGCCAGCGCATAGGCGGTGCCATGGTCGGGGCTTGTGCGAATGACGGGCAGGCCGAGGGTCGTATTGACCGTCATGTCGAAGGCCAGGGTCTTCACCGGTATCAGTGCCTGATCATGATACATGGCAACGATGGCGTCGTATCGTGCGCGAACACGCTCCTGGAAGACCGCGTCCGCCGACAGGGGGCCGGTGACGTCGATTCCCTTGGCCTTCAGCGTGTCTATCGCCGGAATGATGGTGGTCAATTCCTCACGGCCGAGCGTGCCGTCTTCGCCGGCGTGGGGGTTCAGTCCGGTAACGGCGATACGGGGTGCGGAGATGCCGAACAGGCGACGGAAGGCACCCGCCGCGATCTCGACCGTTTCGACAATGAGCGGCTCGCTGAGCGTTGCCGGAACGTCCTTGAGCGGGATATGAACGGTCACCGGGATGACACGGAGCGCGCCGCTCGTGAGCAACATGACGGGGCGCGGGGCCGTTGTGCCGTCACCACACAACTCGGCGAGAAACTCGGTATGGCCGGGATGGGAGAAGCCTGAGTCCGACAGCAGCTTCTTGTTGATGGGGTTCGTCACCAGGGCCGCGGCGCGCCGCTCTCGCGTCCATTCAAAGCCTTCCTCGATCGCCTGGATGATCACAGATGCGCTGGAGCTTTGCGGGACGCCTGGCGTGACCGGGCCCGGCACGCTCAGAGGATAGACCGGAAGCGCCTGCGTGAAAGTCGCACGTGCATCCTCGGGCCCGCGAACTTCCTTCACCGGCACATCCAATCCGAGAGTTTCGGCACGCGCCGAAAACACGTCCGGATCGCCGATGGCGGTGAATGGCGGCAAGTCCGTCCGGGCCCGTTCCGCCCAGGCCAGGACCGTACAATCGGGGCCGATACCCGCCGGGTCACCCATGGTGAGGGCGAGGGGAGAGGACGTGTTTACTGTTGAATGGGGGCGCATCGCATGCCGGTGCCATGTTTGCCGTAACGGATAATCTGGCCCCTAGCGGTATTCCACGAACGCATCTTGACGCAAGTCCCTTAGATGCCGCCGCGCGAGAATATTGTATTCCTGCGATAGCAGCTTGGTGCGCACCTCACGCCGCTGCTTTTCGTTGCGCACCACGGAGCGACGCGCACAAACGGCATAGAGCTCGATACCCGAAGACGTAATGGTCGGCGGGGTCGTGCGTCCGTCTTCGGTCGCGAGAAGGATTGCCCGGGTCGGCTGGATAAGCTGCTGCGCAGTCTTGCGGCCGACGGACTTGACCGATGTCCTGCGCACACGCCCCACGACCTGCTCGATATTGGTGCACGAGGTAATACGCCTGCGCAACTGCTCGGCCTCGACGAAACGGTTGGCGATTGTGCGCTGATCCGGGCTCTCGGGCAGTTCGAGCCGGACACGTTGCAACTGAAACTCGGTTGCCTTCGTGGTTCCTTCCGTGGGCTCTTCTTCCGAAAGCGCCTCGTCGATCTGAGACGCGTTGACGGAGACCTGGCCTCTGAATTTCTGCTGCACAACACTGCGCCACGCGATGCGTGCCCGGATCTGTTCCTTCATGGTCGATGCGTTGACACCGAGCTGGGCGAGGGACGCCATCAACTGGTCACGGTTCAGATTGTTGGACTGCGCCACGCGATCCAGAACCTGATTGATTTGATCATCGGAGACAACGACGCCGGTCTTTGTGGCTTCCTGCGTCTGGATGCGCTCGGAGATCAGGTCCTCGATGACCTCTTTGCGCAAGGCAGCCGAGGGCTCCCTGCGGGCCGTGACTTTCAGCAACCGCATCCGCTGCGTGATGTCATAGTTCGTGATGGGCTCATCGTTCACCAGCGCGACGATCGATTGCTCGCTCTGCGCGCGCGCATCCGGCGCGGCAAGCAATATCACGGCGGCCAGAAGAAGTGCCATCGCGCCCAGTCGCTTCAGATGTGAATCAATCGTCATGATGCCTGATCAACTCGCTACCAGATATCAAATGCCAGTTCCGACGGGTCTTTCGCTCACGATTCGGAGTCGATTCCCGTTCTCAGATCAAACGCGCCGAGGTGTTTGAACTCGAACCTGACCATCACGGACTCGTTCGGTTCGATATCACGATCACGGATGAAGGTCTCTTCATAAGTGACCGTCAGGGCGAAACAATCGTCGGCATACTTGATGCCCAATGAGTCGGAAATGCGTTGCGACCCCTCTATGTCGTAACGCATCTTGCCGACGAGATACCAGTTCTCAACAAGCCGCAGCGATCCCGAACCCTGCACCTCCTCGCGATCCGTCGGTATGCCGAGCGTGGGCTGAGCGTTCAGGTTCGCATAGACAACCGAGCCACGTGCGGCGCCATAGCTTGCGGTTGCGGACAGATCGGTCCGGCGCACCGAGAAATCGTCCTCGTCGAACCGGGCCTGGGCCACGAAACCGAAATACCGGAGTGGCTGAATGTAGACACCTGCGACGTAGTCCGACGTATCCGTGCCGAGACCGCTGTCGGCGGTGAAATCGTTGTCGCCCGCGATCTGGTAGCTCTGGCCGAACACGGCCTGGGCATATCCGCCCGAGTAGCGCTGCAGGGTATAGCGAACACCGACATTGGCCCGCGTTCCGCTTTCGATACGGTCGTATCCGGAGAACTTGTCGAGGTCGAACAGCAGCGTGTCATCGAACACGAGACTGCGCGAGTCCTCGTTCGGCACATCGAACTGATCGACGGTCGTGGGTCGGGCAATGACCTGGGCAATCGGCTCGAAGATATGGGCGGCGCTCGCGGTATTACGAACAAACGGGAAGCGGTATTCGACGCCGGCCGATGCCGTCCCGCGCAACGTCGTACCGCCCGATTCCGCTTCGCCTGTCCACGGATCGACAAATGACGAATTGTCGTAGATGTCGCCACGCGCATTCGCGAAGGGCGTTATGACCTGCCCGCGCCGGTCAATGATCTGCTTGCGCCATTTGACCTCCGTGACCAGCCGGTTTGAATCCGTGCCGTTGTCGTCGCGGGTCAGGCTCATGATGTTGGTATCGAAACTGAGTTCGCCGCCGAGCACCGGGTCGGAGAAGATGTAGTTGTAGTCGATGATCGGGTGGACCGCCGGCTCCGAGTTGGTGGTGTCGGAGAAGGTCAGACCGCCGAAATGGTAAATCCGGGCATCGAAGTAGTTCCGGTCGTACTGGCCAACCAGGTAGCCTTGCGAGATCCGGTCTGTCGCGAGGATATTGTCGATGTCGTAGAAACGGCGGAACGTATCGTCGGTTTCCGCCGTAACATCCCAGCCCCAGGTCCAGTACCTGTTGATGCGGAAGTCGCCTCGGGTGTCAATCGAACCGCGGAAGTCCCTGTCACTGGTTGAGAAATTCTGGTCCGGGTCCTGCTGATCGATGCCGTATAGATTGACGTCGTACGTGCCGTTGCGCGTCCGGTGGCGCCAGTTCCCCTTGAACAACACACCCTGCTCGGAGGTGTACATCGGCGAGAACGTGAAGTCGTAATTCGGCGCGAGCGCGAAGTAGTACGGGGTCTCGGCGACGAAGCCGAGATCGTCCGAGCTGCCGAAGCGCGGGATCAGGAAGCCGGACTTGCGCTTAACCGACGGGTCGGCGTGCTTGAAGTAGGGCAGCTTCATGATCGGCACGCCCCACATCTCGAATGAGGCGTCCTCGTATTCGATCGTGGCTTCCGACTTCTTGTGGATGATCTTCTTGGCTTTGATCTGCCACGTCGGCGGCTTGTCCGGATTGTCCTCGCACGGCTTGCACGGTGTGAACACGGCGCTGTCGAATACCGTCACGTCGCCCTTCTGGCGCGTGGCACTTGCCGCGGCAATCCGGGCATCCTGCTCGGTGACGATCTTGAGCGACTGGATGAATCCGTCACGGAAATCATCGGTGAGGGTGAACCGGTTCGACTTGATGAGCGCGCCGGTCGGCTCCTTGATGCGGACGTTTCCTTCCGCCCGCAGGATGTTGTTGCCGCGCTCGTAAATCACCTTGTCGGCGAGCAGGGTGTAGTTGTTGTAGTAGATCTCGACATTGCCCTGGGCGATCACCCTGTTGTTCTGGTTGTCGTAGATCATCTGGTCGGCCTGGAGCAGCATCGGCAGGGTCGAGTCCACCTGCTGGGCCGCGTCGATCGGCGACTGCGCCCGCGCACCGGGCTGCACCGCCGCGTAGGTGAAGCTTGCGACGAATGCGAGCAGAATCCGCGCCGCGATAGACAGCGCCGCATTGCTATCCCAGGCGTGCGTCATCCGGGCGGGGGTCAGCGCCCGGATCGCAGAGCGAAGTGTATGCCTAAGCTGCTGCATCACGGTCAGCCGTCCTCCCGATGCAGCAGCACCGTTGCCGCCAGCAAGGTGCCGATTACCGCAGGCGCCCATGCCGCGACCTCCGGCGCGGCGAGTCCCGATCTTCCGATATTGTGTGAAACCTCCCGGAACATGAAAAACACGAAGCCCGAGGCCAGTCCGACAATGGCCATTGTCTGCACTTTTCCGAAACGGAAGGACTGCAGCGAACAGGTCGCCGCGAGCAGGACCATCACCACCAGCAGCAACGGCAACGACAGAAGGATCTGGTACCTCATCTTGTGCCGGGTGGCCGGAAGCCCCGCCTTGTCGGCAAGGTCAATGAAATCCGGGAGTTCCCAGAACGAGACGGACGACACCGTGCCCAGGCTGTCATTCACGTGGGTCGGCGTGAGGTGCGTGCTGACCAGGTAGCTTTCGTAGAATGCCGGCTCACGTCCGGGCGCGCTCACGGTGGCATCCTTGAGGACCCAGTAGCCCTTGTGCAATTCGGCGGACTCCGCCTCGACGCGCTCGGCAAAGTTCTTGTCCGTGTCGAAATGCCAGACGCTGACGCCACTCAACGAAAGTCCGCGGTTGCTGACGATGTTCGCGTGCATCACGGACTGGCCATCGACGCCATCCTGGCGCAACCAGGACCCCGCGGAGCGTGTGTCGAGGAGCGACGCCTCCTTGCCAAAGGCATTCGCATACAAGCTCTCCGAAATCCCTCGGGCATAGGAGGACAACGGCGAGTAAACCATCATCATGAACATACCGATCGCCACGGCGACGAAGATCCCCGGGGCAATGAACTGCCAGACGGACATGCCGGAAGCGCGCGCGACGACAAGTTCCGACTTCCGGCTCAGCATCAGGAGTGCCGCAATGGAGCCGATCAACACGGAAAACGGGATGACGATTTCCGTCCGGGCGGGAAGGCGAAGAAGCGAGATCATCACCAGCGCTCCGGCGCTCACCGAGGTGCCGTCCCTCTTGCCGGCGCGGCGCAGCAATTCGATCATGTCGGCAAGGAAAATCAACAGGACGCAGACCAGCGTGACAGCCAAAATGGCTATCAGAAAACGCCACGAAACGTAGCGCGCAAAGGTCCACCCAGCAGTCATCCCACGCGTCCGCCGTTGTTTTCGGTCTTAACCCCCATCACGGCCATGAATTTATCGTTGAAATTCTGGAGCTTGCCCGATGCGTCCAGACTGATTCTAAGCCGTGTATAGGGTGCCATTCTAACGGTTGCCGTAAAGCCTGCAACGATAATCGCACCGATTGGAATCCCGTATACGAGCACGATTGCGGCAGGGTTCAGGGCAAGCAAATTCGTCGCCGCGACACCGGCTGCCCGTAGCAAAACCGCAGTGCCGAATGCCAGCGCCACAGATGACCATCGATTCTCTCGAACGGTCTTCGGATTCCCCATGAAATTGAGCACAATCATGACGTAGACAATGGGGTAAAGCGCCGTGGAGAACCTTTCATGTAACTCGGCGCGGAACCGTCCGGGCGCGCGCGCATAGTGCTGGTTGTTGGGATCCGGATTGATCAGTTCTCCAGGGTACAGTTCGCCGCGCCGCAGGCTGCCCGCTTCAGATTTCGGGCCGTATTGGGTGATGTCGAAAATGTATTGCTCAAATGCAACGATCTGGACGCTCTCGTCCTTCTTTTCGCTCTCCTGGCGGTGGATATGACCGTCCCGCATGATCATGTACGACCCCTCGTCGTTCGTGATGATCTGGCCGCGGTCGGCGAGATAGGTCATGGCCTGCTTCTTGTCGCGGGTGTCATGAATGATCAGACCGATGAGTTCTCCGTTCAGGGCGCGGTCGCGGATATGGAACGTCAGGCCGCGCTCCGGCGCTGAAAACCGGCCCGGCTGGAGGACCTGGGCGATCAGGTCGGTGCGGACCTGATTGATGTGCGAGCGCAACTCGCGCAGGCTTGCCGGCGTCACAAACAAATTGAGAATCAGGACAATCAGGGCCAGTACGCCGCCAAGCGCCAGGCACGGATATGCGAACCGCCAGATCGGTGCGCCGGCCGCGGACATGATGATGAGTTCGCTGTCGCCGTTCAGCCGGTCGAACGTGTAAAGGCAGGCAACGAGAAAAGCGATCGGCGCAATAATGGCGACGAGCGCGGGCAGGGCGAGCGTCGTCATTTTCAGGAGCAGGACAAGCGACTGCCCCTGGGTCGTCAGCAGCTCGAGCTTGGCGAGCGCGCTGGCGAGCCAGACGATTGTCGTCAGCGTTGCAACAATCAGCAGAAAACTGCTCGCAAGCTGACGAAAAAGATAGCGGCTGAAGAGGTCCATGAAAGACCCGACAAGCTCCCCGTCATTCTGTCCGGACCCTGCCTGTTTTCCCCCAAGGCTCCGGCGTGCCATGTCCATGTTGTAATTGAAATTTCCACCACGCCAACATGGCGGAAATTCGACCGGAAATTGAGGGTCTTGCCTTCGGGACAAACACTATTTAGTTACCGACAGACGCGGATTTTTCTTCACCTGTCCGGCCCGCCCCCGCGACTCGCGTTGCTTGTCCGTGAGCGCCGGTCCGGTCGGATGCCAAAAAGGCTTTCTCATGAGCAAACCAACAGCTATTTCTTTTGCCGATATCGCTTTGCCGAAGCAGGGTGTTGCCATCCTTCTCGCAGAAGACGGACCGACCCTGTCTCCCGCCGGAAAGGCGCTCGACAAAGCCAGCGGTGGTGTCTTAACAAAAGCTATTAAAGAGCGGAAATTCAAAGGAAAAAAGAAGTCGGCACTCGACCTCATCGTCCCCGGTGAATCAGGGCTTTCACGGGTCCTTATCGTCGGCGTCGGCACGCTCAAGGACTATGCGGAGAACGACTGGGTGAGCCTCGGAGGTGCGATCAGAGGCAGGCTCTCCGGGCGTGACGGTCCCAATGCGACGGTTGTGCTCGAACGCCCGAAGCGCCCCCATGCGGTTACCCCGGAGCAGGCGGCTGACGTCGGTTTGGGTGCGATGCTTCGCGGCTACAAGTTCGACAAATACAAGACGAAATCGGCGAAAAAAGATGACGAGAGTGGCAATAATGACACGGATTTGAACCGCCTCACCATCCAGTGCGCCAAGGCGGCGACCGCACGGCGCCGATTTGCCGGTGACAGAGCGGTCGGGGAGGGAATCGACGTCGCGCGCGATCTCGTGAACGAGCCGGCCAATGTGCTCGGGCCCAAGGAGTTCGCCGACCGTGCCAAGGCACTCACCAAGCTCGGCGTGAAGGTTCAAGTTCTCGACGAGAAAGCCATGCGCAAGCAGGGCATGGAATCGCTGCTGGCCGTGGGGCAGGGGAGCGAGCGCCCCAGCTACATGGCGGTGATGGAATGGAAGGGCGCCAAGGACAAGAGCCGCAAGCCGGTTGCCATCGTCGGGAAGGGCGTCACCTTCGATACCGGCGGCATCTCGATCAAGCCGGCCGCCGGCATGGGCGACATGAAGGGCGACATGGCGGGCGCGGCCTGCGTGGTCGGGCTGATGCACGCCCTTGCCGCGCGCAAGGCGAAGGTTAACGCGGTCGGGCTGATCGGGCTCGTTGAGAACATGCCGAGCGGCAACGCGACGCGGCCCGGCGATATCGTGCGTTCGATGTCCGGCCAGACCGTCGAAATTCTTAACACCGACGCCGAAGGGCGGCTCGTGCTCGCCGACGTGCTCTGGTACGCCCAGGAGAAGTACAAGCCGAAATGGATCGTGAACCTGGCGACGTTGACGGGCGCCATTCTCGTTGCGCTTGGCAATGAGCATGCAGGCCTGTTCTCCAACGACGACAAGCTGAGCGACAAGCTGTCCAAGGCAGGGAACGAGGTCGGCGAGAAGGTCTGGCGCTTGCCGCTGGGGCCCAAATACGACGAGCTGATCAAGTCCGACGTCGCCGACATGAAGAACATCGGCGGACGGTGGGGGGGCTCCATCACCGCTGCCCAATTCCTGCAGCGGTTCATCAAAGAGGGGACACCCTGGGCGCATCTCGACATTGCCGGTACCGGCATGGGGTCGCCGAAGACGGAGATCAATCAGAGTTGGGGATCAGGTTTCGGCGTGCGGCTGTTGAACCGGCTCATTGCCGAGGACGACGAGGATTGAGGGCGGGGCCTGTGTGCAGCGCCACGCCGTCTCGCGTCCGCAGCAAAATACAGGAACATATCCAATTTGACATAATATACATTATGCGAATTGGCCCCGAATTCGTTTAGATAAGTCAGAAGGTTAAACGGTTAATTGGTTAAGGCCAGCGGCGACATCACCGACCTCCTCTCGATCATGGCGGCGTTGCGCACGCCCGATACCGGCTGTCCGTGGGACCTCGAACAGACGTTCTCGACCATCGCCCCCTACACCATTGAGGAAGCCTACGAAGTCGCCGACGCGATCGAACGTGAAGATCTTAATGCCCTGAAGGACGAGCTTGGCGATCTGTTGCTGCAGGTCGTCTATCACGCGCGCATGGCCGAGGAAGACGGCGCGTTTGCCTTCAATGACGTGGTTGCGGCGATCTGCACGAAGATGATCCGCCGGCATCCGCACGTGTTCGGTGATGAGCAGGAACGCGCCAATGTGGACCTCGACGGATTGTGGGAGCGGATGAAGGCGCAGGAGAAGGCCGCGGACCAATCCGGCTCAGCGCCGCCGGCCGGCGATGAAGGAGGTGTCCTGACGGAGGTTCCGCTCGCCCTGCCCGCGCTGGTTCGTGCGGTGAAACTCCAGGACAAGGCCGCGCGCGTCGGGTTCGACTGGCCGTCCATGAAACCGGTGTTCGAAAAAGCCCGTGAGGAGTTCGCGGAACTCGAAGATGCGTTGAGCAACGGTTCCGGCAACCGCGAGGACATCGCCGAGGAATTCGGCGACCTGCTGTTCGTGATGGCCAATCTCGCGCGCCATCTCAAGCTTGATCCGGAGGATGCGCTGCGTCAGGCGAACGCCAAGTTCATCCGCCGGTTTGCCGCAATCGAGGCCAGGCTTGCGCAGGACGGACGCACCCCCGAAAGCTCGGACCTTGAGGAAATGGACCGGCTTTGGAACGAAGCGAAACTCTCGGAAAAGAAGTGACGGCGGCGGATAGCGTCACGCGGCGGCGACAGGCGTGCCGCCGCGGCGGCGATTGAAGCGCTCGAGTTTTTCCGGCGAAATGCGCAACCGAACCGTCGTCTGACCCTTGTCGTTTGTCTGCGAACTGAGCACGTGTGCATTGTCATGCAGCCAACTCATCAACGCGCCTTCCGCGGGATCGAGCGAGAGCGTGACCAGCTTGGCCCGGTCGCTCAGCTTGTCCTCGATCGCGGCGCGCAGCGCATCCAGGCCGGCACCGGTCGTGGCGGATACGCATAAGGCACCTTTTCGGGCCGCCATGTTGCGGACTTCCACGGCGTCCTCGGCATCCAGCAGGTCAATCTTGTTCCAGACTTCCACCACATGCGTGTCAGCTTGCGTAATGTCGACACCGAGCTCTTCCAGCACCTGCTCGACGTCTTCGCGCTGCGCCTCGGTTTCGTCGCTCGAAATATCGCGAACGTGCAGGATGAGGTCAGCCTCGAGCACCTCCTCCAGCGTGGCGCGGAACGCGGCAATGAGGCCGGTGGGCAGATTCGAGATGAACCCGACCGTGTCAGACACGATCGCCTTCGTTCCCTGCGCGAACGAGACTTCGCGCATGGTCGGGTCCAGCGTCGCAAAGAGCTGGTCCTTTGCCTCGACGCCCGCACCTGTCAGGGCATTGAACAAGGTCGACTTGCCCGCATTGGTGTAGCCGACCAGTGCAACGGTGGGATACGGGACACGCTTGCGGCCCTCCCGGTGCAGCGCGCGCGTGCGCTTGACCTGATCGAGTTCGCGCCGAATGCGGACGATCTTGTCCTGCAAGGCGCGGCGGTCGGCCTCGATTTGCGTCTCGCCGGGACCGCCCAGAAACCCGACGCCACCGCGCTGGCGCTCCAGGTGGGTCCAGCTCCGGACCAGCCTGCTCTTCTGGTAGACCAGGTGGGCCAGCTCCACCTGAAGGCGTCCTTCCCGCGTGTGGGCGCGCTCGCCGAATATCTCGAGGATCAATCCGGTCCGGTCGAGCACCTTCGCCTTCCACGTCCGTTCGAGATTGCGCTGCTGAACGGGTGCGAGCGCATGATCGACGATGACCAGCTCTACGCCTTCGGCGGCGATAATGCCTTTGAGCTCTTCGACCTTGCCCTTCCCGAACAATGTGCCGGGCCGCGGCCGTGCCACCGGGATGACACCGCTGCTGATGACGTTCAGGTCGATAGCATGCGCCAGGCCCACAGCTTCGCCGAGCCGCGCGGGCTCGGCGCGGTTTTCGTTCACAGGCTTTCGGGCGAGCGAAACCGGCCGCGGCGTTGCCGCGGGCTTTTGTGCGGGACCGCGCAGGATTGGGCACAGCACCATGGCCCGCGTCGGCGCGAGCCTGGTATCAAGCCCCTGCCCTTTCTGCGAAGTATCGTTTGAGCCCGACTTGAGTTTGTTCGGATCAACGCTGCGCACTGACCGGTTTTATCCTTCTTCGCCTTGCTCCTCACCGTCCAGCAACTGAATCGGCTGACCGGGCATGATCGTCGATATGGCGTGTTTATACACCAACTGTGAGTGGCCGTCGCGGCGAAGAAGCACGCAGAAATTATCGAACCAGGTCACGACGCCCTGCAGTTTTACGCCGTTAACAAGAAAAATCGTGAGCGGAGTCTTACTCTTTCTGACGTGGTTTAGAAAAATGTCCTGAAGGCTTTGAGATCTTTCTGCAGCCATGAGTATTCCGTCTTTTTCTATTGGCGAAAAATTACCTATTTTTTGGTACTATAGCACCTCTTCTGAGAATTGCATTTCACAGCTTTGTCGATTCGCCACTATTAGACGCCAATGCAGCGGATCACCGCAAGCCGCAAAAATTCGACCCTCGTTAAGCGCCTGAAAACCATAACCAAATTGAGCGCTAGAATCACTTTTTTTCTTTCAACTCAAAATTGAATCCACGAACCGCAGCCGTGGCCGCGTGGTGCGGTCCCCGAGCGGCGCGGACGCGGTGCAACACGGGCCCCAAGGTGTCGGAAGAATTCACGCGGCGTCAGTCGCGCCAGAAAAGCACATTGAAGATCGCAAGCAATGCGAGGATTTCGACCCGGCCGAACACCATCCCGGCGCACAGGACAAGTTGCGCGAACGCGCCCATCTCCCCGTAGGTGGGCGCGTCCGGGTATTCGGCGATGCGTGCGAACTCATAGGCCGGCCCGATGTTGGACACGGCCCCGGTCGCGGCAAGCAGCGCGCCGGAAAAGGGAACGCCGCTCCAGGCCACCAGCATGGCGATGACACCGATGATCAGCATGAACGCGGTCAGCATGATCCACGTCGATTTGGTCATCTCGGTGTCGATGGCTTCGGTCGCCTGGCGTGCCGGGCGGACGCCATGGGGGTAGACGAGCAGCCGGAACTCGCGCCCGAGCTGCCGCATCATCGATATCACACGGTAGGCCTTCAATCCGCCGGCGGTGGAGAACCTGCCGCCTCCCACGATGCAAAGGCACAGCAGTACCATGTAAGGAAACAGGATCTGCGTTTGCTCCGAAATGGCGAAACCGGTCGTAGAGATCACCGAAGCGACGGTGGCCAGACCGAGTGTGAACGTGTGCCAGAGAACCCACAGGCTCAGATCGCCCGCCCGGACCGCGAGCGCAATTGCCAGCAGGGTGCCGAGAATGCCGACGCTCCAGAATATCCATACCGGTTCGTGCGTCTCGCGCACGATCGTCCAGCGCCCCTGGAAGATTGCCCGTACCCAGATGATGCTGACGGCGCCGACGATCATGAAGAAGGCAAGGATGACCTCCGCGAGCGGCGAGCCGTAGAGCGCGATCGTTCCGTCGCGCGGCATGAAACCGCCGGTCGAAAGCGTCGAGAGCGCCAGGCAAAAGGCATCGAACGGCGGAATACCCGAAATGGCGAGCGCGGAGAAGCAGGCGGCGGTGAGCGCGGTGTAAAGCGGCGTGATCTCGCGAACAGCCTCTCTCAAATGCGGAATGGTTCCATGCGCGCTGTGCCCTACCAGCCTCAGTTGGCGGTCGTGCAACGCGGTCCCCGACAGCGGAGCCAGGAGCGCCGCCAGCATGATCAGTGTCGTCAGCCCGCCGAGCCACTGCAGCAAGGCGCGCCACACGATGACGCTGGCAGGAACCTGTGAGAGATCGGAAAGCGTCGTGGCGCCGGTCGTCGTAAAGCCCGATGTCGCCTCGAAGAACGCGCTCGCCGCGTCTGCCGGAAAGCCCGAGGTGTAGAACGGCAACGCGGCGGCGGCGGGTACGACGATCCAGACGAGCGTCAATAACAGGATGCTCTGTCTGCGGTCGGCAAAGACGCCGCGGCTCCTGAAGGCGATAATGAGGCATCCGGCGATGAAACCGACCGTGACGGCGGGCACCACGAATGCCTGCACATGAACGATCGAATCGACGGCGACCGCGAACATCGCGGGTACGATCATCGCGGCCGAAATGACCGCCAGGACCCAGCCGAGGATGTAGAGCACTGCGACTGCGCGCATTGCGGCGCCGATCCCTAAAAGAATTCGAGACTGACGCGAAACATCTGCTCGACGTCGTGAACGCTCTCGGCCGTCGCGAACATCACCACTCGATCGTGCGCGAGAATTTCAGTTGTTCCGTCGGGAATCCGGACCTCGCCTTCGCGCAGGATCGCGCCGATCCGAAGGCCGTCCGGCAGATCGATGTCCTTGAGCGGTTTGCCCACAAGCGGAGACGTCTCCAAGGCCTCCGCCTCGATCATCTCCCCTGCCCCGTTCTGGATCGAATGCACGGCGCGTATCCGGCCGCGGCGCACATGCTGCAGGACGCGGGACACGGTGATCGCCCGCGGGTTGATGCTGGCTTCGATGCCGAGCGAGCGCACCATATCCGTGTAGCTCGTATTGTTGAGCAGACACAGGGAGCGCTCACAACCCAGCCGCTCCGCCATGATGCAGGACAGAATGTTCACCTGGTCGTCATTCGTCAGCGCGACCATTGTGTCGGCGTTGGTGACGTCGGCTTCCTTCAGCACGTCTTCATCGAGCGCGCTGCCGTTGAGCACGACCGTCTTGTTGAGTTCCTCCGCAATCTCGACCGCGCGTTCGCGTTCCGCTTCGACGACCTTGAGACGGACGGCGTTGTGCAGGTCTTCCAGACGCTTGGCGACGTAGAGCCCGATGTTGCCGCCGCCGGCGATAACGACCCGCCGCGCCTGTTCCTCGTCATGCCCGAAGATCTTCAGCGTGCGTTCCACCTGATCGTTGGGCGCCACGAAATAGGCGTCGTCGCCGGCGAGCAGTTGATCTGCGCCGCGCGGCACGAAGAGCTGACCTTCGCGGACCACCGCGACCACAACCGCCGGAAGATCGGGAAACAGTTCGGTGAGCTGCTTCAGAGGGGTGTCGACGACCGGGCAGTCCTCCTCGCACGTCACGCCGACCACGCTGATCAGGCCGTCGCCGAAGCTCACCGTTTCGAACGCACCCGGCAGGCTCAGCCGCCGCAGAACCATGTCACCGACCTCGATCTCCGGCGAGATGATGACGTCGATCGGCATGTGTTCGCGGGAAAAGAGATCGCGCCAGTGGGATTCGAGATAGCTCTGCGACCTCACGCGCGCGATCTTCGTCGGTATGTTGAACAGCGAGTGGGCGACCTGACAGGCGACCATATTGACCTCGTCGTACAGCGTCACGGCGATGATCATGTCGGCATCCGGCGCCCCGGCCTGGTCAAGCACGTCCGGATGCGATCCGTGCCCGACGAATCCGCGCACGTCGAGGATATCGCTCACCCGCTGGATGAGACCGGGGGAATTGTCGATGATGGAAACGTCGTTCTCTTCAGCCGACAGGCGCTCAGCGATTCCGAAGCCGACTTGGCCGGCCCCGCAGATAAGGACCTTCATGTTGCCTTGCCCCTAAGGTTTCCAGCCGCACCCCCTCGCGAGGTTGCAAGGTATAGCGCAGCTGGCCGTATTGTGGGCCAAAAAATACTAACTAACTGTAATTAATCGGTAATCTCAAGCGGTGAGATTAACGCACCTGTGCAGGACGGTCGCCTGACGGTACGCCGAGACCACGCAGTTTGCGGTGCAGGGCGGAGCGCTCCATGCCGACGAATTCAGCGGTGCGCGAGATGTTTCCGCCGAAACGGTTGATCTGCGCAACCAGGTATTCGCGTTCGAAAATCTCCCGGGCATCGCGCAGCGGCAGCGACATCAGTTGCTCGCCCGAGCTGCGTTCCTGGGAGAGCGGCACCGGGTTGGCGATCTCGTCGGGCAGCATGTCGACATTGATGGGGGTTTTCGGGTCGCCGCCGCTCAGGATCAGCAGGCGTTCGACATTATTGCGAAGCTGGCGCACATTGCCCGGCCAGTCATGCGACTGCAGCACGGCCATGGCGTCGTCGCCGATGCGCCGCGGCTGCAGCCCGGACGCGACGGCGAGTTGCTCGACGAAATACTTGACCAGGGAAGGAATATCCTCGCGCCGTTCGGACAGCGCCGGCACCGCCAGCGGCACGACGCTCAACCTGTGAAACAGGTCTTCGCGGAAATTGCCGTCGCGGATCTCCTGCTCAAGGTTGCGGCTCGTTGACGACACGATCCGGACCTCGACGTGGACCTTCGGTCCGCCGCCAAGCCTCTGGAACTTCTGTTCAACCAGGACGCGCAGAACCTTGCCCTGCGTCTCCATCGGCATGTCGGCGACTTCATCGATATACAAGGTGCCGCCATGCGCCTCCTCGAGCGCTCCGACCTTGTGCTGGCCGCTGGTCCCTTCTTCGGTGCCGAACAATTCGATCTCGACGCGGTCCGGCGCCATCGCCGCCGCGTTCAGTGCCACGAACGGGGCTTCCTTGCGGGTCGAGCTTTCATGAAGCACGCGGGCGGCCAGCTCCTTCCCGGAACCCGAGGGGCCGCTGATGAGCACCCTGCTGTTGGTCGGCGCAACCTTATCAATGGCCTGCCGCAGGTGGTTCATTGCGCTCGATTTCCCGATCATTTCAGAGCTTTGCGTGCTTTTCTCCTTGAGCTGGCGGTTTTCGCGTTTCAGCGCCGACGCTTCCAGGGCGCGGGTCGTCACCAGTACGAGACGATCGGCCTTGAACGGCTTTTCGATATAGTCGTAGGCACCGCGTTTGATCGCCGCGACCGCCGTTTCGATGTTCCCGTGACCGGAGATGATGACAATGGAGAGCTCCGGGTGAGATTTCTTGATGCGGTCGAGAAGCTCCAGTCCGTCCAGTTCGCTCCCCTGCAACCAGATATCGAGAATGATCAGGGACGGGCGCCGCTCCTCGATCGCCGCCAACGCCTCGGTGCTGTCCTTGGCCAGCCGCGTCCCGTGCCCCTCGTCTTCGAGTATCCCTGAAATGAGCTCACGAATGTCGGTCTCGTCGTCCACGATGAGAATGTCAGACGCCATGAGTCACTCCTTCATCTTCGGGGGTTCGCTGTTTGCCGCGCTTCCGTTTCGTATTTCGGTTCGCGGGAGCGCGTTTTCCAGAGGTTCGGGCTCTGGATTTGGTCGATGCCCTGGATTTTGTGGACTTTTTGGGTGCCGCCGGTTTGCTTTTCTCCTCGGGCGAATCCGACGCCGCCACCTCGCTTGCCGCAGGAAGGTCAAGCCTGACACAGGCCCCCCCGCCCTTCCCGCTGCGTTTGGGCGCATCGCGGAGCTGCAACTTGCCGCCATGCTGTTCGGTGATTTTCTGCACGATCGCCAACCCGAGACCGGTGCCTTTCTCCCGCGTCGTCATGTAGGGCTCCACGAGTCGATTGCGGTTCTCTTTCGGAAGGCCCTTGCCGTTGTCGATTACCTCGATGATGACCCGACCGGAACGGGTGCGGATTCGCGCGGTGATCTCGCCTTTCACACCGGCATCCGGTTCGATTGCTTCACTCGCATTTTTTACAAGGTTGGTAACGGCTTGCGACATCAGCCTGCGATCGCAGTTCATGAAGACCGGCTTTGCCGGCAGGTCGACCTCGAAATTGATATCGGGATGACTGACCTGGAACAGGAAGACCGCCTCGCGCACGATCTCGCTGACGTCGCAGTGCTCCATGTTCGGCTTCGGCATGCGGGCAAAGGCCGAGAACTCGTCGACCATGCGGCCGATGTCCTCGACCTGCCGGATGATGGTGTCGGTACACCGGTCGAAGACTTCCCGGTCCTCGGTGATCGAGTCACCATATTTGCGCCGGATCCGTTCGGCGGAAAGCTGGATCGGGGTCAGCGGGTTCTTGATCTCGTGCGCGATACGCCGGGCGATGTCGGCCCAGGCGGTTGAGCGCTGCGCCGTGACAAGCTCGGTCACATCGTCGAAGGTGATCACATAGCCGTATTCCGTGCTTCCGGAGCGCTCGCTCGAGACGCGCACGGCGAAGTTCCGCTCCTGGCCGCCGCGCACGAGATGGATCTGATCGAGAACCGGCTTGCGGCTTTGCTTGCGGCCGCGTTCGAACAGCTTCGCGAACTCCGGCACCGCGCTGGCAATGTTCTTGCCGACAAGCTGTTTCTTGCCGCTGGCGAGCAGCGCTTCGGCCGACGGGTTGGCCAGGGTCACGATGCCCTTGGTGTCGAGGCCGATAACGCCCGCCGTGACGCCGGAGAGCACCGTTTCGATGAACCTGCGGCGCTCGTCGAGCATGGCGTTGGTATCGACGAGCTGACCGCGCTGAACCTGCAGCTTGTGCGTCATGTCGTTGAAGGTCGTGCCCAGCCGCCTGAGGTCGCCCTCCGGCTCGTCGGTCGGGACCTGCACATCGAGGTCACCCTTCGACACCTGCTCCGCAGCGCCGATGAGCTGGCGGATCGGCGCGACCAACCGGTTCGCAAACCAAAGGCCGGCCCAGATCGCCGCCAGCAGGAGCGTCAGGGCGATGGCCACATACATCAGGGCGAAAGCGATCTGAACGTCGGTGCGGCGCTCGGAAAGAGCCTGATACTCCCGGACACTTGCCCGCGTCTCGCGCAGGTGCTGAATGACCTGGGGGTTCACGGGGCGCACGATGTAAAGATAGCTGTCCTGGAAATCCTCCAGCTTCTTGATGGCAGTGACCTTGTTGCTCTTGCCCGGCGGGATAATGACCGCCTGTCCATCTCGCGCCTTTTCCATGTCGCTTTCCGACGGTGGAACATACGGCTCCTGGTACAGCTTGCCCGCTGACGCCAGGAGCGTGGCGTTGTCGTCGATGATGTAGGCCACCGGGATCGAGCGGATCGTCGCCTGCGCGGCGAGAAACCGGCCGAAGCTCTTCGGCTTGGTGCGGACCAGATTGGCGGCCGCGTCGATATCGGCCGCCATCGAGATCACGTCGGAGCGGATGACCTGTCCGTGTTCGTTGAGATAGGCCGTCGCGACGTCGACAGAGTTCTGGACGATAAGTTGCGTTCGCTTTGAAAACCAGTGATCGAGACCGCGGTCCAGGGACTCACTGGCAAAGGCGGCCAGCAGGATCGCCGGCAAAACGGCGATAACGCTGAAAAGGCTGACAATGCGCACGTGAAGACGCGCGCCGGCCTGTTGCCGCCGTCTCGCAATCCAAAGCCCCATCACCTGCCAGGCGATCAGTCCGATCATGCCAAGCGCAAGCACGACATTGATCAACAGCACCGTGACGACGACCGAATGGTTCGGCACGATGGGCGTGAGCCCGGTGAGAATCAGGTACGTCGCAAGCCCGCACAGGATCGACAGGACGACGAGTCCGACGCCGAAATAGAATGCGGGTTTGCCGGTCGTGTTGCCCCAGTTTTTCAGGCGGGAGCCTTTGCCGTCACTGCGCTCAACCGCATACGAAACCATAAATCAGGGCCTCCCGCCCATTTGCGTCCGCCACTCGCCGCGGCGCACAGGCTATTTGCCGGATTCAAGGGCCCGGATTTGGGCAGAAAGCGAAAAAAATGTCGCAGAGTCTCGCTTGATCTGTGGTCAGAGCGCATCCCAGCGCATCCGAGCCCCTGATGCAAAATAACCACAATGTTGCACATTGGCGACAAATTGTTGCGAAATTTGGACAACAGCATGAACGCTGCGAAACCGGCCAAAGCCCGGGAGTCTCAGCCCGATGAGCGGATCACCTTGAGGTCCAGATCGCGGATTTTCTTGCGCAGCGTGTTGCGATTCAGGCCAAGCAGTTCAGACGCGCGAATCTGGTTGCCGCGCGTTGCCGCGAGAGCCGCGTTGATCAGCGGCGGCTCCACCATTCGCAGCACGCGCTGGTAGAGTCCGGGCGGCGGCAGCTCGCTGCCAAAGCTGGAGAAATAGTCCGCCATATACCGCTCGAGCGACTGGCCGATGTCGTCGTCCTGGGCCTCGCCGTTCTCGAATGGCGCAGCGACGTTGCTGGCGAGTTCCGTCTCGACGAGTTCGGACGTGATCGTGTCCTGCGTGTAGAGCGCGGCGAGCCGGCGCACGAGGTTCTCGAGTTCACGGACATTACCCGGCCAGTTGTGCTGTTTCATCCGTTCGATCGCGGCGCTGTCGATGCTCTTGGCTGGCAGACCCTCGGTCTCGGCCTGACGCAGAAAATGCCGCGCCAGATCTCCGATGTCCTCCTTGCGCTCGCGAACCGGCGGCATGCGCAACGGGACGACGTTCAGCCGGTAGAACAGATCCTCGCGGAACAGGCCCTGATCGATCTGGTGCTGCAGGTCGCGATGGGTGGCGGCGATGATGCGGACATTGGTCTTGATCGGCGTGCGTCCGCCGACGGTCGTGTATTCGCCTTCCTGCAACACGCGCAGCAGGCGTGTCTGCGCCTCCATCGGCATGTCGCCGATCTCGTCGAGGAACAGCGTGCCGCCCTCCGCCTGCTCGAACCGGCCGACATGGCGCGTCTGGGCGCCGGTGAAGGCTCCCTTCTCATGGCCGAACAGCTCTGACTCGATCAGCTCGCGCGGGATGGCCGCCATGTTGATGGCGACGAACGGCCCCTTGCGGCGCAATCCATAGTCATGGAGCGCCCGCGCGACAAGTTCCTTGCCGGTGCCGGACTCGCCGGTGATCATTGCCGTCAGATCGGTTTGCGTCAGCCGCGCCAGGACACGGTAGATTTCCTGCATCGGTGTGGAGCGGCCGATCAGCGGAAGATCATCGCCGCGCGGTTCGCGCGCGGGCTGCGGCTTGGCGCGCGGCTCCGCGAGCGCCCTGCCGACGATGGACACCAGCTCGTTCAGGTCAAACGGTTTGGGCAGGTACTCGTAGGCGCCGCATTCCGCCGCCGTGATCGCGGTCATCAAGGTGTTCTGGGCGCTCATCACCACAATCGGCAGATCCGGACGCAGCTTCTTGACCTTCGGGATCAGGTCAAACGCGTTTTCGTCGGGCATGACCACATCGGTGACCACGAGGTCGCCGAGGCCCTGGGAAACCCATTGCCACAGGGTCGCGGCATTGCCGGTGGCGCGCGGCACATATCCGGCCCGCGCCAGCGCCTGGTTCAGGACAGTGCGGATCGCCGCGTCGTCGTCCGCGATAAGGATATTTCCTTTCGTCATGCAGAATCCTCGGTCTCAGTGATCGCTGCTGCCGTGCTTTGCATGGGCATCAATGCCCGGAATGTCGTGCCTCGGGCCGAACTGTCGCATTCGATAATGCCGCCGTGGTCGCCGATGAACTTGGCGACGAGCGCGAGGCCAAGGCCGTTGCCCGACGATTTGGTCGTGACAAACGGTTCGAACAGATGCGGCCGCAGCTCCGGCGCGACGCCGGGTCCGTTGTCCTTGATGGCGATCTCGAGCGGCAGGGATATGCGGGTCGAGGAGCCCGGCAGGGAAAGCCGGACGCCCGGCCGAAACGCCGTGCTCAGGACGATGGTCCCGTCGCTGCGGTCCTCGCCGATCGCTTCGGCGGCGTTCTTGATCAGGTTGAGGAACGCCTGGATCAGCTTGTCCCGCGATCCGGGAATTGCCGGAAGCGAGGGATCGTATTCTTCCAAAATATTGATGTGGCTTGCGAATCCTGCTTCAGCGATCTTCTTCACGTGATCCAGAACGTCATGGATATTGACCGCCTCCTTGGTCATCGGGCGCTCGTCGCCGAACACCTCCATACGGTCAACCAGATTGCAGATGCGGTCCGACTCGCTGCAGATGAGCTGCGTCAGCGACCGGTCCTCGTCGTCGATTGCACTCTCCAGGAGTTGGGCGGCGCCGCGAATTCCGGAGAGCGGATTCTTGATTTCGTGAGCGAGTACGGCCGCAAGACCGGAGACGGAACGGGCTGCTCCGCGATGCGTGAGCTGGCGCTCGATCATCTGCGCCATGCTGCGCTGTTGCAGCACGACCATGATCTTGCCCTGCGCCTCGGCCACGGGGCCGCAATGAACATCGACAAGGCGTCGGCCCCCGTTCTTGGGCGAGCCGAGATCGACACCATACTCATTCACCTTCGAGCCATGCCGGCGAACATGGTCGACGAGGGCAAGCAACGGGCTGCCGAAAGCGGCGATGTCGACGAGGGACTGGCGGCGCAGGACGGCGATGCTGGCCCGAAAGAAATCCTCCGCCGCCGCGTTCGCATACTCGATCGTGTCGTCGACTGAAATCAGCAAGACGGGGTGCGGGAGGCCGTCCAGGAGGTTCAGGGCCAGGTGCGCGGCACCCGCCTTTCCTGAGTCGAGCGGCGTTGCATTCGTGACAGTGTTCATGCGGCTTCCGGAATGCGGCTGTCGTAAAACTCACTGAGAGCCCGGCGGACTTCGTTCGGGCAATCCGACCGGCACAGGCGTGCGCGCCACGGTTTCTGCGCTTCAGGCGCCCGTGCGCCCTGCTCCACGTACCAGCCCAGATGCTTGCGCGCGTTGCGGACGCCGAATGCGCGGCCGTAATGCGTGAGCATCGCCTCGTAGTGTTCAAGCGCGATGGCCTTCTGCTCCTGAGAGTCGGGCTCTATGGCGTTGCGGGTCCCCGCCCTTGCCGCCCTCACGGCCGCGCCGGGAAACCAGGGGCGTCCGTAGCATCCGCGCCCGACCATCACGCCGTCCGCCTTCGAGCACGCCAGGGCCGTGCGGATGTCCTGCATCGAGCGCACGTCTCCATTGACGATGACCGGAATGCTGACGGCGCGCTTTACCCGTGCAACGAAGTTCCAGTCCGCGGTGCCTTTGAAGAACTGGCAGCGGGTACGCCCGTGCACAGTGATCATCCTGACGCCGGCCTCCTGCGCGCGTCTGGCAAGCTCCGGTGCGTTCAGCGTGTCATGGTCCCAGCCCATCCGCATCTTCAGCGTGACCGGCACCTTGACCGCGGCAACGGTGGCATCGATGAGGCCGAGGGCGTGGTCAAGATCGCGCATCAGCGCGGATCCTGACTGCCCGCGTGTGACCTGCTTGGCCGGACATCCCATATTGATGTCGATGATGTCGGCGCCGCGCCCCTCGGCGATGCGCGCACCCTCGGCCATCCAGCGGGCTTCGCGCCCGGCCAGTTGAATCACGAAAGGCCGCTCGTCACCTTTGGTGACGCGACGCAGCTCCTCCTCGCGTTCGTTGACCAGGGAATGGCTCGCCACCATCTCCGTCACCACCAGCCCCGCGCCGAGCTTTTGCGCGAGCTTGCGGAACGGCAGATCCGTGATCCCCGACATCGGCGCGAGAAAAACGCGGTTCGGCAGGGTCACATCACCGACCGTGATCGGCTCGGCGGCCAAGGCGGCATCATTCAGCGGCAAAGACGACATCACCATTCGTGCACAAAAAATAGACAGAATTTCGTTTGCTTACATCGTGGGCACATTAAGCGGAAATCGACTTTTGTGCAATGCAATACGCGCCAAGCCGGTAACAGGCTTAACGCTGGTATGGCCTTGAAGGTGCCGGTACAGTCGCGCTTTCAGGGGGACCGCAACGGATAAAGGATTGTTGGAGCAGTGGAAACCGCAGTGGTGATCGTTGCCGCGGGCCGCGGGACCCGCGCCGGTTCGAGCGACATACCGAAACAGTACAGGCCGGTCGGCGGTACACCGGTGCTTGCGCGAACGCTTGCGCACTTTGTTGACCATCCACGCGTCGATCGGGTCCTGACGGTCATTCACGATGCGGACCGGGACCGCTTCAACACGCTCGCGGGTGATTTCGGTGATAAGCTGATCGAACCCGTGACCGGTGGCGCTACGCGGCAGGAGTCTGTCCGGGCCGGCCTGGAAGGTCTTGCGGATCGCGCCCCGGCAAACGTGCTGGTGCACGACGCCGCCAGACCGTTCGCCGATGCCGCGCTGATAGATCGGGTCATCACCGCGCTCGACAAGAGCGAGGGCGTGGTCCCTGCCCTCCCCGTCACCGACACGCTGAAGAAGGCGGACGGTGGAAATGTGTCGGCGACGATCCCGCGCGCGGGATTGTGGCGGGCGCAGACACCCCAGGGTTTCCGGTTTGCGAAGTTGCGCGCGGCACACGAGGCGGCATGGCGCGCCGGCAAGGAGGACTTTACCGACGACTCCGCCATTGCCGAGTGGCACGGGCTCGATGTCGTGCTGGTCGAAGGCGCGGAGGCCAACGTGAAGCTGACGACGGGCGAGGATTTCGAGACAGCCGAACGGCAGATGCGGATCGGAGACGAGCGAACAGGCGAAGTTCGCTCCGGACACGGATACGACGTGCATGCCTTCTGTGATGGCGACCACGTGATGCTGTGCGGGGTCCGGGTCACGCACGACCGGGCTCTCGCCGGCCATTCGGATGCCGATGTCGGACTTCACGCGCTGACCGATGCGCTGCTGGGTGCGATCGGCGACGGCGATATCGGCGCCCATTTCCCGCCGAGTGATCCGAAATGGAAGGGCGCCGCGTCCGACGAGTTCCTGCGCGATGCGGCGACACGGGTGCGGGCGCGCGGCGGCAACATTGTCAATGTCGACGTCACGCTGATCTGCGAAGCGCCCAAGATCGGCCCGCATCGCGAGGCGATGCGCCAACGCGTTGCGGAGATTTTGGAAGTCGAGCCCGGGCGTGTCAGCGTGAAAGCCACGACGACCGAGGGTCTCGGCTTCACGGGACGGCGCGAAGGCATCGCCGCGCAGGCGACCGCGACCCTTCGGCTCGATTGATGCGGGAGGCGAGGATGTCCCCGGAACTTGTTGAACAGGCTCGCCAATTGCTCGACACGCTTCGCACAAAAAAGCTGATGCTTGCCACCGCGGAATCCTGCACTGGTGGCCTCATCAGCGCCTATCTGACAGAGGTGGCCGGATCATCAGATGTGTTTGAGCGCGGTTTCGTAACCTACTCGAACGACGCGAAAATCCAGATGCTTGGCGTTGCGCCGGCGCTGATCGAACAGCACGGTGCCGTGAGTGAAGAGGTTGCGTGCGCGATGGCGGAAGGCGCGGTTGCGCATTCCGGCGCGGACGTCGCCGTGTCCGTCACCGGTGTTGCGGGCCCGGGCGGCGGCAGCCTCGAGAAGCCGGTGGGCCTGGTGCATTTCGCGGTCGCCCGGCGTGACGGGCGAACCAGGCCCGTCAAAGAGACGTACGGGGATATCGGCCGTAGCGTGGTGCGCGAGAAATCCGTCGAGACGGCTTTCGCGCTTATCCGTTCGGTGCTGTGACCGGCTTGGCAGAGGTTCGCCGTCAGGACGACGCAGCCGGCGTATGCGCTTCGTCCTGCTTGCGGCCGTAGACGACATCCGCGCGTTTCTCGAAGGCCTCGGCGAACTTGCGAAACGCCTGATCGAACATCGCACCCATCAGAAGCTGGAGCGACCGCGATTTGAATTCGTAAGCGAGATAGAAGTCTATCTCGCTCGTTCCCTTGCCCGTATCGCGGAACGTCCACTTGTTTTCAAGGTGGGTAAACGGCCCGTCGAGATACTCGACGAGAATCCGGTTGGCGGCCCGGTCCAGCGTCACACGGCTGGTGAAGGTTTCGCGCAACATCTTGTAGGCGACGGTCATGTCGGCGATCAGCACCTCGCGCCCGTCCTGCTCATGCCGGTTGCGCAGCTTCAGCGCCCGGCACAGCGGGACGAATTCCGGATAGCGTTCGATGTCGGCGACCAGGGCAAACATGTCCTGCGCGGAATGTGCGACACGGCGCTTGTTCTGGAATGTCCTCATGGAATATCCGGGCGTGCCACGACTAGTCGGAAAGTACCGCGTTGCGCGCATCCCGCAACCGCTGAAAATCCTCGTCCGCATGATAGGAAGAACGCGTCAGCGGACTGGAGGACACGAGCAGGAAGCCCTTGCCGTATGCCATCCGCTCATAGGACTTGAACTCATCCGGCGTGACGAAGCGGTCGACGGCGGCGTGCTTGCGGGTCGGCTGGAGATACTGGCCGATGGTCAGGAAGTCGACGCCCGCGGAGCGTAGGTCGTCCATGACCTGCAACACCTCATGGCGTTCCTCGCCCAACCCGACCATGATGCCCGACTTGGTGAACATCGACGGGTCACGCTCCTTCACCTGCTGCAGGAGCCTGAGGGAATGGAAGTAGCGCGCGCCCGGACGGATCGAGAGATAGAGCGACGGCACGGTCTCGAGATTGTGGTTGAACACGTCCGGTCGTGCATCGATGACGGTGTCGATGGCCCCGTCCTTGCGCAGGAAGTCGGGCGTCAGCACCTCAATCGTGGTCTCCGGCGAGCGGTTCCGGATGGCGGAGATCACGGCCGAGAAATGCCCTGCCCCGCCGTCGTCCAGGTCATCCCGGTCAACGGATGTGATGACGACATGCTTGAGGCCGAGCCGCTCGACCGCGCGGGCGACGTTTTCCGGTTCGTCCGGATCGAGCGGGTCCGGCTGACCGGTCCGCACGTTGCAGAAAGCACAGGCGCGGGTACAGGTGTCGCCCATGATCATCATCGTCGCATGCCGCTTCGACCAGCACTCGCCGATGTTGGGACAGCCCGCCTCTTCGCACACGGTGTGCAGGTTGTTGTCGCGGATGATGCGCCGGGTCTCGTTGTAGACCGGCGACCCGGGCGCCTTCACGCGGATCCAGTCCGGCTTGCGCAGGACGGGCGTGTCCGGCCGGCCCTGCTTCTCGGGATGACGCGGGCGGTCATCCTTGGACCGCGATACCGTATCGAGAATGGTTACCATCGTTGCCTATTTGCCAAATCCGGCCTCACAGCAGGCGGAACTGCCGCCAAAGCAGAATGAGCACCGTTGCGCAGCCCAGGCCCACCACCATGCGGCCGGCCAGATTATAGAACGTCATGCCTGCGACCGTCGCGCCGATACCGCCGAAAAGTGCGCCGGCAAGACCCAGTCCGTAAGCCACGCCGACCGGGATCGCACCCTCGCTGACCTTGTGAGCGATGTGTCCGGCGCCAAGTCCAACCAATACAAACATGGACAGATGCAACAGGTCCATCGCCTCAACTCTCACTCGACTCGGCCGACAGCGGCCTCAGCTCGTCTTGTACCTCTGCCAGACATACAGGCACAAGATGGCGCCAAGCGTCGCGATGATGATGCGGCCGAGAATGTTGACCGCGCCGAGCCCAAGCAGTCCGGCGATCACGCCGCCCACCACCGCACCGACGACGCCGACGATGAGATTGGTGAGCAGGTCCTGGTTCTTTCCCATGACGCGCGCGGCGAGGAATCCCGCGATCAGGCCGACGACGAGAAAGATGATGAGTTCCATGATGTGCTCCCTCTGTTGGGTTCAGCAATGACGTACGCAGTCGCGCTCGGGACACCGTCTTATCCGGCGGTCACCTTGCGCCAGACAAACAGAAGAATGACCGCGCCGATCGACGCGGTGATCAGCGATGCGAAAAATCCGTACACCTGGACACCGAGAACGTTTGCGAGCGTACCGCCGACGAACGACCCGGCAATGCCGACGATCAGATTGGTGAACAGGCCATGGTCGCTCGCGGTAACCTTTTCCGCGATGTAACCGGCCAGAAGTCCGATCACGAGCATTCCGAAGAAACCGACCCCTGGCATCGCCATGAATCCCTGCTGTTCCATCGCCGCATCCCTCGCCGCCGCCTACCATCGATAACCGTGAGCGAACCGTGCGTCATATATGCATGACCCGTCCGTAGGCGTCGAGCACCGACTCGTGCATCATCTCCGACAGCGTGGGATGCGGGAAGATCGCGTGCATCAACTCGACTTCGGTCGTCTCCAGCGTTCGGGCGACACCGTATCCCTGAATGAGCTCGGTGACCTCCGCGCCTATCATGTGAGCGCCCAGGAGCTCACCCGTTTTCGCGTCGAACACGGTCTTGATCAGCCCGTCGGTCTCGCCGAGGGCAATGGCCTTGCCGTTGCCCTGGTAGGGGAAGCGCCCGACCTTGACCTCGTGCCCGGCCTCGATCGCCTTTTTTTCCGTCATGCCGACGCTTGCGACCTGCGGTGCGCAATAGGTGCATCCCGGAACGTTTGAGACGTCCAGCGGGTGAACGCCATCGACGCCGGCGATCTTCTCCACGCAGAGAACGCCCTCGTGACTCGCCTTGTGGGCAAGCCACGGCGGCCCGGCGACGTCACCGATCGCGAAAATGCTCTCGGCGGCGGTGGTCCGGCACCACTGATCGATGACGATGTGACCGCGGTCGGTCTTCACGCCGGTTTCCTCGAGCCCGATGCCTTCGATGTTCCCGGTGATGCCGATGGCGAGAATCACGCGCTCGACGGTCGTCGTTTCCGTGCTGCCGTCCGCCTTCTTCAGCGTCACCGAGACGCTGTCCGCGCCCTTGTCCAGCTTCTCGACCGAGGTGCCGGTCAGGATCTTCATCCCCTGCTTCTCGAAGGATTTGTGGGCGAGGCCGGAAATCTCCTCATCCTCGACCGGCAGGATCCGGTCCATGATCTCGACGACCGTGACCTCCGCTCCGAGCGTGCGGTAGAAGCTGGCGAACTCGATGCCGATCGCGCCGGATCCCACGACCAGCAGCGATTTCGGCATGGTGTCGGGGATCATCGCTTCCTTGTAGGTCCAGACAAGCTTGCCGTCAGGCTCGAGATTGGGCAGCGTTCGCGCCCGCGCGCCGGTTGCGACGATGATATGCTTGGCCTGTACGTCGGGCAGCGCGCCGTCCTTGCCGGTGATCGCGATGCCGCCCTTGCCTTTCAGCTTCGCCTCGCCGTCAAAGACCGTAATCTTGTTCTTTTTCATGAGGTAACCGACGCCGCCTGTGAGTTTGGCTGAGACTTTTCGGCTGCGTTGCACGACTTTCTGAATGTCGAAGCTTACGTCATTGACAGACAAGCCGAATTCCTCGGCGCGGTGCATCAGGTGAAATATCTCCGACGTGCGCAGAAGAGCCTTGGTCGGGATGCAGCCCCAGTTGAGGCAGATGCCACCCAGATGCTCGCGCTCGATCACGCATGTCTTGAGCCCGAGCTGCGCGGCGCGGATCGCCGCGACGTACCCGCCGGGCCCGCCACCGATAACGGCAATATCGAACGAAGTGTCAGTCATTCCGGATCTTTCTTGCAAAGGGAATGGTGAGAGTGTTTGACGCGGCAGGGCATGCTGGCGTCAGACCAGCATGGTCACGGGTTCCTCGATGAACCCCTTGAAGGCATCGAGCAATTCCGCGCCGAGCGCGCCATCGATGACGCGGTGGTCACACGACAGGGTGCAACTCATCATCGTTGCGATTTCAATAGTGTCGTTCTTGATGACCGGGCGTTTCTCCCCTGCTCCGACCGCCAGGATGGAAGCGTGCGGCGGATTGATCACCGCATCGAACGTCTTGATGCCCATCATGCCGAGATTGGAGATCGAGGTGGTGCCGCCCTGATATTCGTGCGGGGCGAGGCGCCTGTTGCGTGCACGCGCCGCGAGGTCCTTCATCTCGTTTGAGATCTCGGACATGCTTTTCACTTCCGCGTGTCGAATGACCGGGGTGAACAGGCCGCCGTCGATCGCCACAGCCACGCCGATATCCGAGGAGCGGTGGCGCAACGTGCCTTGCTCGGTCCATGTGGCGTTCGCGTTCGGCACCTTCTGCAGCGCCATCGCCATCGCCTTGATGATCATGTCGTTTACGGAAATCTTGAAAGCGTTCGGACCCTCCGCCGGGCTCATGGCATTGAGGCGCTGGCGCGCGGCAAGCAGTTCATCGAGCCGGCAATCGACGCTCAGATAGAAATGCGGGATTGTCGACTTCGCCATCGTGAGCCGCTCGGCGATGATGCGGCGCATGTTGTCGTGTGGAACGACCTCGTAGGAACCGGCCTCGTAAAGCGAGAGAATTTCATCATCGGGCATCGCCGGAACCGCGGCACTGGCGGTCGTCGGGGCCGGCATGACCTGACCCGCGGACGGCGCCTGCGCCGGCGCCGGTGCCGTGCCGGATTTGAGCGCCTCCTCCACGTCGTGCTTGACGATGCGCCCGTGCGGCCCGGTTCCGGTCAGTTGCGACAGGTCGATATTGCCGTCCTTTGCCAGACGCTTGGCCAGAGGAGATGCGAATACCCGGCCGGCCTGGCCGTTGGATTTCGATGCAGGCGCCGGCGCAGGGGTGGGCGCAGGCGCAGGTTTAGCTTCGGCCTGCGGTGCCGGCGCCGGTGCGGGCTCCGGCGGCGGAGGGGTGCTCGGCGCGGGCGGAGCGTCTTGTGCGGCGGCAGCGGTTGCCGCGCCCTCCAGTGCGCTTGCATCCTCGCCCTCCTCCAGCAGGACGGCGATGGGCTTGTTGACGGCGACGTGCTCGGTGCCTTCCGCAATCAGGATTTTGCCGATGGTACCTTCATCGACCGCCTCGACCTCCATGGTCGCCTTGTCGGTTTCGATCTCCGCGATCACGTCGCCCGACTGGACGGTGTCTCCCTCCTTGACCATCCACTTGGCAAGCGTGCCGTCTTCCATGGTGGGGGAAAGCGCGGGCATAAGGATTTCAATGGGCATGTGGCCTCCGCAGACTTGTCAGAACGCGTCTCGCCGCTTTCATGTTGCGTAACACACGGCGCGCGCCGCATCGGCGACCTGGCCGGCGCTCGGCAGCGCCAGCAGTTCGAGGTTTGCCGCATAGGGCATCGGCACGTCGGCGCCCGACACCTGCGTCGGCGGCGCATCGAGATAATCGAATGCCTCACGGGTGACCGCCGCGCAGATTTCGCTGCCCACCGAGCAGACCGGCCACGCTTCCTCGACCGTGACGATCCGGTTGGTCTTCCGGACCGACGCGACTATGGTTTCCATGTCCAGCGGACGCACCGTGCGAAGATCAATGACTTCGGCCTCGATACCCTCGCCGGCGAGCACCTCCGCCGCGTCGAGGCAGTAGGTCATGCCGCGCGAGAAAGAGACGATGGTGACATCGCTACCCTCGCGCGCGATACGCGCCTTGCCGATGGGCAGCACCCATTCATCGTTCTGGGGAACGTCGAAGCTCTGCCCGTAAAGGATCTCGTTCTCCAGAAAAATGACCGGGTTCGGATCGCGGATGGCCGCCTTGAGCAGGCCTTTGGCGTCCGACGCCGTGTAGGGTGCGATCACCTTCAGCCCGGGCACGTGCGCGTACCAGGCGGAAAAGCACTGGCTGTGCTGGGCGGCAACACGGGCAGCCGCGCCGTTCGGTCCGCGGAAGACGATGGGGCATCCCATCTGCCCGCCCGACATATACAGGGTCTTGGCCGCCGAGTTGATGATGTGATCGATGGCCTGCATGGCGAAGTTCCAGGTCATGAACTCGACGATCGGCTTGAGGCCCGCAAATGCGGCGCCGACGCCGACGCCGCAAAAACCGTGCTCGGTGATCGGCGTGTCGATCACGCGGCGATCGCCGAATTCGTCAAGCAGACCCTGGGTCACCTTGTAGGCGCCCTGGTACTCCGCCACCTCCTCGCCCATGACGAAGACGTTTTCATCCTTGCGCATCTCTTCGGCCATGGCGTCGCGCAACGCCTCGCGCACGGTCATGGATGCGGTCTCGGTGCCTGCGGGCAGCTCGGGGTCCGCCGCCGCGCTGACGGCGGGCGCAGCAACTTCGGGCCGGGGTTCCGGCTCTGCCGGTGCGGCGGGGGCGTCGGCGGGCGCGGCGGTCTGCTCGGCCGCCGGCTCGGGCGCCGTGGCCGCAGCCGCCGCCGAGACATCTTCGCCTTCCTCGGCAATGATGGCGATCGGCGTGTTGACCTTCACGTTCTCCGTACCCTCGGGAATGAGGATCTTGGCCAGCTTGCCTTCGTCGACCGCCTCAACCTCCATGGTTGCCTTGTCGGTTTCGATTTCCGCGATCACATCGCCGGACTGTACGTCGTCGCCTTCTTTCACCAGCCACTTGGCCAGCGTCCCCTCTTCCATTGTGGGCGAAAGCGCCGGCATTAGAATTTCGGTCGCCATATTGTCTGTTGCCTCCCCTCAGGCCTTACGCGGCGGTCATCACGTCTTCAGGATGTCGGTATAGAGCTCCGACGTATCGGGCTCGGGATCGCTCTGGGAGAACTCCGCCGCTTCGTTGACGATGGCGCGGACCTCCTTGTCGATCTCCTTGAGTTCGTCCTCCTGCGCGAAGCCCTTTTCGAGCATGCGTGCGCGCACCTGCTCGATCGGGTCGGACTCGGTGCGCATTTTCTTGACCTCTTCCTTGCTCCGGTACTTGGCCGGGTCGGACATGGAATGGCCGCGATAGCGGTAGGTGAGCATCTCCAAAATATAAGGCCCGTGTCCTTCACGGGCCCGCTTCACCACCTTGTCCCCTGCCGCTTTCACGGCGCGCACGTCCATGCCGTCCACCTGCTCACCCGGAATATCGAAGCTTCTGCCCCGCTGCGAGAGATCGGTCGTGGAGGAGGACCGCTCGACGCTGGTACCCATCGCGTATTTGTTGTTTTCGATGACGTAGATGACCGGCAGGTCCCAGAGTTTGGCCATGTTGAAGGACTCGTAGACCTGCCCCTGGTTGGCGGAGCCGTCGCCGAAATAGGTGAGGCAGACGTGGTCGTTGCCGCGGTACTTGTTGGCGAAGGCAAGTCCGGTCCCGAGCGGTGCGGACGCACCGACGATGCCGTGACCGCCGTAGAAGCTGGCTTCCACCGAGAACATGTGCATGGAACCGCCCTTGCCCTTGGAGTAACCACCGCGGCGGCCGGTGAGTTCCGCCATCACGCCTTTCGGGTCCATGCCGCAGGCCAGCATGTGGCCGTGATCGCGGTAGGTCGTTATGACCTGATCACCGTCCTTGATGGCCATCTGCATCCCGGTGACAACGGCTTCCTGTCCAATGTACAGGTGACAGAAGCCGCCGATGAAACCCATGCCATAAAGCTGACCCGCCTTCTCCTCGAACCGGCGAATGAGCAGCATGTCGCGATACGCCTTGCGCTCTTCTTCGGCCGTGAACTCGGCAATCTGGGGTTCCTGTGCGGCAGTTTCCACAATGCTCGCGACTCCCGCCGCGACGCCGTCCTGTTCGATATCTTGAAGCCTCGCGGCTCCGGCGCGTTCATCCGACAACGTAACCAAGCCTCCCTGAACTCCTCCCTAACGGCGAAAAAGGTACACGAACTGAACCGGATATGCCAGTTCGGCGGGAGCCCGACCTGACCAGTCTAGGGTTCTGAAAAAAATCGGGAAAACGAGATATGCAAGAATTGCCGGGCAGCCAATCGGCATCCGCGCCTACGGCTTCGGCAACGCCGCGCCCGGATTTGTCATGATGACGATCTCGTCGGGATGCGAGAAGTTCAACACTGCCCGCGCGCGCTCGTCCAGCATGTCCGGATCGAGCTTGTCGGCGCGCATCAGCGAGACGTCCCGCTCGATACGCTGGCGCAGGGCCTGCAGGCCCCTGCGCTCTCCTTCGAGTGTCTTGATTTCCGTCAGCAGCCGTGCCCGCGATTCAAGGCCGAATTCGCCAACGAACATGTGATAGCTGAAGTAGCCCAGCAGCCCGAGGCAGATGAGCGACACGCACGCTTGACGAAGGGACATTTTGGACCCGCCTGCTTGCCCGAAAGATGGGCATTCCCCAATAAGCAGGGCTCAGGCAATCGTTCCCCAGCAACCTGAGCCGAACCCTCAGGCTATGGCCATTGTCTTAAGCAGAAGTTATTGACCGCTCCGCAACACGGACCTGCCTGCGTAGGCTGCGCTGATCCCGAGTTCCTCCTCGATCCGGAGGAGCTGATTGTATTTAGCCAGCCGGTCCGACCGCGACAGCGATCCGGTCTTGATCTGACCGGCATTGGTCGCGACGGCAATATCGGAGATGGTCGCGTCCTCGGTTTCGCCGGAGCGATGCGAGATCACGGCGGTAAATGCGGCGCGTTGCGCCATGGAAACCGCCTCCAGGGCCTCGGTCAGCGTGCCGATCTGGTTCACCTTGACGAGGATTGAATTGGCGGCGTGCTCGGCGATGCCGCGCGCCAGGCGTTCCGGGTTGGTCACGAACAGATCATCGCCGACAAGCTGGCATTTGTCGCCAATAGCCGCCGTCAGCGCTTTCCAGCCGTCCCAGTCCTCCTCGGCCATGCCGTCCTCGATCGAGACGATGGGGTACTTCGCGACGAGATCGGTATAGAGATCGACCATGCCGCCGGCGTCGAGGGTCTTGCCCTCGCCGGTCAGTTCATACTTGCCGTCCTTGTAGAATTCGGTGGAGGCCGGGTCGAGGGCGATCACCACGTCGTCTCCCGCCTTGTATCCAGCCGCCTCGATGGATTTCATGATGAAATCGAGGGCGTGGGTTGCGCTATCAAGATGCGGCGCGAACCCGCCTTCATCGCCGACATTGGTGTGGTGGCTTTCGTCGGACAGGGCGCCGCGCAAGGTGTGGAATACCTCCGCGCCGACACGAACCGCTTCCGTCAACGTCTCCGCGCCGACGGGCATGATCATGAATTCCTGGAAGTCGATCGGATTGTCGGCATGCGCGCCGCCATTGATGATGTTCATCATCGGCACCGGAAGGACATGTGCGTCGACGCCGCCGAGATAGCGGTAGACGGGCAGATCGCTTGCCATGGCCGCGGCCTTGGCGATGGCGAGCGAGACGCCGAGGATCGCGTTCGCACCGAGCCGTTCCTTAGTCGCGGATCCGTCGAGCTCCACGAGCAGGCGGTCGATGCCGAGCTGATCCTCCGCCTCAAGGTCCTTGAGCGCCTTGGCGATCTCGCCGTTGACCGCGTCGACCGCCTTGCGGACGCCCTTGCCGAGGTAGCGCTTCGGGTCTCGGTCGCGCAACTCGTGTGCCTCGAATGCGCCGGTCGAGGCGCCGGAGGGCACGCCGGCGCGCCCCATGGATCCGTCTTCCAGGACCACGTCCACCTCGACGGTCGGATTGCCGCGGCTGTCGAGGATTTCGCGCCCGACGATTTCCAGAATCGCTGTCATGTGATTGTTCCCTCAGGTAAGGAGACCGAGTTGCGGGGGTGCCGCGGTTCGTGCGAGAATTCGCGGACCCTCTTAACCGAAAGCCGCGTCGTGTAAAAGGGCGGAGAATCGATCCGTCCCGGCGGCGGGATAATTGATCTCAAGAGCGACATGAAAACTGGCGATGGCAAAGGCTCCACGGCGCTCGTGCTGTATTCGGGCGGGCAGGATTCGACCGTGTGCCTGGCATGGGCGCTACGGCGGTTCGATCATGTCGAAACCGTCGGATTCGATTACGGTCAGCGCCACGATGTCGAGCTCGCCTGCCGGCAAAGCGTGCGCGCGGAAATGGCACACCGGTTCGCGGACTGGGGGAAGCGCCTCGGCGAAGATCATATGATCGAAATACCCGGACTGGCGAAGGTCAGCGAGACCGCGCTCACCCGGGATGTCGAGATTGCAATGCAGGAGAATGGCCTGCCCAACACGTTCGTTCCGGGCCGCAACCTGCTGTTCTTCACCTATGCAGCGGCGCTCGGGTACCGCCGAGGGTTGAGAACGCTCGTCGGCGGCATGTGCGAGACCGACTATTCCGGCTATCCCGATTGCCGGAACGAGACCCTCCAGTCGCTGGCCCATGCAATCCGGTTGGGCACGGAAACCGACTTCGTCATCGAAACGCCGCTGATGTACCTGTCGAAGGCGCAAACGTGGGAGCTGGCGGAGACGCTCGGGGGCGCCGGACTGATTGAGCTGATTGTTGAACACACCCACACCTGTTACCGCGGTGTGCGGGACAAGCGCCATGTGTGGGGATATGGATGCGGGTCATGCCCGGCGTGCGAGTTGCGTGCGAGCGGGTTTTTTCAATGGTCTGAAATGGCCACAGAATCTGCGGATGTACAATAGCCCGCATTGACGCAAAAAAGAGATGTATTCGGTCAAGGAAATCTTTCTGACGCTGCAGGGCGAAGGCATGCAAAGCGGCCGCCGCGCCGTGTTCTGCCGCTTTGCCGGCTGCAATCTCTGGTCCGGCCTCGAGAAAGACCGCGCCAAGGCCGTATGCCGTTTTTGCGATACTGAGTTCGTGGGCACCGACGGACCGGGGGGCGGAAAGTTCGAGACCGCCGATGATCTGGCCCGTGCCTGCAGGGACGTCTGGGGCGTGGCCACAAACGGCGTGCGGCCCCTGATCGTGCTCACCGGTGGGGAGCCGATGCTGCAGGTCGATCAGCCGTTGATCGACGCGCTGCACGGCGCGGGATTCGAAATCGCCATCGAGACCAACGGCACGTTGCCTGTGCTGCGCACGATCGACTGGATTTGCGTGAGCCCCAAGGCGGGCGCCGATCTCGTGCAACGATCGGGTGACGAATTGAAACTGGTGTATCCGCAGGACGGGATCGCGCCCGAGCAGATGGACGGCCTGGATTTCCGGTCGTTCCTTCTGCAGCCGATGGACAGCGATGCACGGGTGTCGAACATGGGAGCCGCCCTGTCCTATTGCCTGGAAAACCCGAAATGGCGGCTCAGCATCCAGACCCACAAGCTGATCGGAATTGCGTGATCAGGTCTCTGGAAATGGAGACGAAAATCCCGTAAAGAGCGTTTGCCATGCGCATATACAAGGAATTCACATTCGAGGGCGCTCACTATCTGCCCTCCGCCCCCGAGGGACATCCGAATGCCCGCATCCACGGGCACTCGTTCCGCGTGCGCGTGAGTGTGGACGGTGAACCCGATCCCGAAACAGGCCTCATAATTCATTTCGACGATCTGGAGGACGCGCTTGAGGACATGCGCGTCATGCTCGACCATAACTTCCTGAACAATATCGAGGGTCTCGACAATCCGACCCTTGAGCTGATCACGAGATGGATGTGGGATCGGCTGCACAACCGCGTGCCGGGCCTTGCCGAAATCGTTATCTCGCGCGACACATGCGGCGAAGGATGTGTCTATGCGGGTCCGGGGGCAGCCTCGACGGGCTGAGTGCGAGCCGCCATGGCCGGCAAAACGGAAAACCTCACGCTGCTGGGCAAGGAGACGGCCATACCGGCGTCGCCCGAAGACGCGGTGCTCGAACGCGTGGCCAATCCGCATGCCGACACCGACTACCTGACGCGTTTCACCTGTCCGGAATTCACGTCGATCTGTCCCGTGACGGGTCAGCCGGACTTTGCGCAACTGGTCATCGACTACGTTCCGGACAAATGGCTGCTGGAGTCGAAGTCGCTCAAGCTCTACCTGACGAGCTTCCGCAATCACGGCGCCTTCCACGAGGATTGCACCGTCGCAATAGGCAAGCGGATTACGGACGAGATCGAACCACGATGGCTGCGGATCGGCGGGTACTGGTATCCGCGCGGCGGCATTCCCATCGACGTGTTCTGGACGACGGGTACCCTGCCCGACGGCCTGTGGGTCCCCGATCAGGGCGTCGCGCCCTATCGCGGGCGCGGTTGACCGCATGAGCGATGCACTGCAACCGGGCTACGATCTGATCATCACCAACGGCGATGCTGCGGGCGAGCTGTTGCGCAAGGCCTTTTCCGGCACCGAGGTGCTGCCCTGGCGCGATGTCCTGCACGACGGTCCGGTTCCGATAACCGCCGATCTCGAAGAACTGTCCGAGCTGCGCGCGGACTTTCTCTCCGAGCGCGGCTGGGGCACGCCGGACGCGTTGCGGGAGAACTTTCGCGCGCGCGACAGAGGTCTTGCGCACTACGAGTCGTTCGAAACGGTGACTCTGTGGTTCGAGCACGATCTCTACGACCAGCTCCAACTCATTCAGATTCTTGACTGGTTCTTCGGGACACCGGGCCGCGGGGCCGGACTGCAACTTGTGCAGTCCGATGACTTTCTCGGTACGCAGTCGGTTGAACAGCTCGCTGATCTCGTTCGGCTGCAGACGCCTGTCAGCGAGCAACAGCTTGCGCTCGCGAGCCAGGTCTGGACCGCGTTCCGGCAATCCGACCCGAAACCGTTCGCGGCACTTCTGTCGGAAGACCTCAAGGCCCTGCCCTATCTCGAACAGGCCGTGCGGCGGATGCTGCAGGAGTTGCCCGACGCGAACACCGGCCTCGCCCGCACCCAGCACCAGGTCCTCGTCGCCATCAACGACGGCGTGAACACGCCGCGCGACCTTTTCGGTGCGGTCGAGCGCATGGAAGAAGCCGCCTTCATGGGGGACTGGAGCTTCTGGACATGGCTCGACGGGCTCGCCTCGGAGCCGGCCCGGCTGATCGAGGGTCTGGACCGCCGCTTCGCTCCGGAGATGGGCCATGATGAATTCATGGCCTATCTGCAAAGCACGATCGGTCTCACTCCGCTCGGCTTTCAGGTTCTTGGCGGCGGCACCGACTATGCCGAACATGCGCGCATTGACCGGTGGATGGGCGGCACCCGCATCACCAACGACTCGTTATGGCGGTGGAACGATCGCGAGAGCGAGCTGGTCGCTCCCGTCTCCTAGGCTTAGACGGGCACCACGTCAAAAGCGATGCTGATCCGTGTCTCATCGGACTGGAACGGTATCGTCCGGTGAAACATGTAACTCGGGAACATGACCATTATGCCCGGTTCCGGTCTGATCAGCCGGAGCTCCGTCGCCTTCGAGAAATGATATTCGGGTCCGGGCTGGCCGAACTCGATCCAGCCATATTTGTTATCCTCGTCCTCCACGATCTTCGGCACCTGCGGATAGTAGACGCCGCTCAGCCAGCCTGACGGGTGGATGTGCGGGGCCTGAAAGCCCTCGCCCTCGAGAACCGTGCCCCAAATCGACAGCTCGTACTTGCCCGGGCGGTGGGCGACGATCGGGTGCGTGTCGGCGTCCGCCACGCCGTCGACATATTGCCCGATCCCTTTCTCGATCAGGGTCTCCAGTGCCTCGATCGGTCCCTTGGCGCCGGCGTTGAGGCTGCCCGTCTGCTTGCCGTTCATGGTCGTGTGGCTCGAAGGCGCCGTGACCAGGGTCTGGTGCGACATCACATGTTGGTTGAGTGCCGCGTTGAACGCATCGATCGTATCGTATCCGTCCGGAGGCTCATGCAGGATCGGCCGGACGAACTTCTCGAGATCGACGAGCGTGGAGTACGCCTCCTTTTCGCCGGCCTCGTTCAGGGCGATGGACTTCGCCGCGAGGACCCCGGCATCACCGGGATGGCGGCCGAGATAGGCGTCGCAGGCGCGAATGGCGTCCTTGGGGCGGTCCATCTGCACGAGCACGTCGGCAAGATTGCTCGCCGCGTCGGGGTAGTCCGGATCGACGGCCATGCCATTGCGGTGTGCGGTGAACGCGTCGTCGAGCTTGCCGACTTCCTGAAGGCACGAACCGATCCCGACCCAGGCCTTGGCGTTTCGTTCCGACAGGCTGAGCGATCTCTTGTAGGAGTCGATCGCTTCGGGCACGCGTCCCATCATGCGCAATGCATAAGCCTTGCTGGCGTGCGCTTCCGCGTGGCGTGGCTCGACGGCGACGGTCTTGTCGAAATGCTCCAGGGCCTCTTCGCCGCGCCCCAGCTCATGAAGTGCCATGGCCATATTGTAGTGCGCCGGCGCGAATTGCGGTCCTGCCTTGACCGCCGCGCGGAACGCATCGAGCGCCTTGTGGGTATCGCCGAGGGATTGATACAGGACCCCCAGGTTATAGGGGGCGTCCGGGTTCTCCGGATTGTTCTGCGCCGCTGACGTCAACCAGCGCAGCGCTTCGTTCTGGTGACCGGACAGGAACGCCGCCTGTCCGCCGAGAATCAAGGCGTCGGGATGCGCCGGCGCGCGCTTGAGGAACTTGCGATATGCCTTGAAGGCGCGCTCGAACTGCCCCTGCTTGTGCAGGGCCACGGCTTCGGCAAGCGTTTTGTCCATCGGCTGACGGGATGAACCGGTCATGCGCTGTTCCAGCGGAATTCAGTCGTGATCACTGCATCAAAGGATAGGTTCAATCCGCCCAAGCGGCAATCGGACAAAGCCCCGCGGATCGCGCGCGCCATTGCGAACAGATGCCTGATTAGGACGCCGCGCCCTTGGCCACGCGGTCGAGCGCGACAAGGTGTCCGAGCAGGCCCTCCAGCTCCTTCATCGGAACCATATTGGGTCCGTCCGACGGCGCGGAATCGGGATCGGGGTGCGTCTCGATGAACAACGCGGCGACGCCGACCGCGACTGCGGCGCGCGCCAGCACCGGCACGAACTCGCGCTGACCTCCGCTGGACGTGCCTTGACCTCCCGGTTGCTGCACGGAATGGGTCGCGTCGAACACGACCGGACAGCCGGTCTCCGCGAGTATCGGCAGGGCCCGCATGTCCGAGACCAGCGTGTTGTAACCAAAGCTCGCGCCGCGTTCGGTCACCAGGATGTTCGAATTGCCCGCTTCGAGGACCTTTGCCACCACGTTCTTCATGTCCCATGGCGCAAGGAACTGGCCCTTCTTGACCTTGATCACCCGACCTGTTTTGGCGGCTGCTGTCAGCAGGTCGGTCTGCCGGCACAGGAATGCCGGTATCTGCAGGACGTCGACCACTTCACCGACCGGTGCGCATTGCTCGCGCTCGTGGACGTCCGTCACCACCGGAAGTCCCAGGCTTTCCCGGATTTCCGCGAATATGGGAAGCCCCTCTTTCAGCCCGACGCCGCGCGCGCTGGAGACGCTCGTCCGGTTCGCCTTGTCGAAAGAGGACTTGTAAATCAAGCCGATGCCGAGTTTTTCGGCGATTTCCTTCAACGCCGACGCGGTCTCGAGCGCATGGGCGCGCGATTCCATGGCACACGGTCCGGCGAAAACGGCGAGCGGACGCGAATTGCCGATCTCCACCTGCGCCACGCGGACAACGGGATTGGATTTGAGGGTCGGTGTGCTCATTGCGTCCAGCGGTCCCAGTTTTCGATCGTCATGGCGTCAAGGTAGGTCTGCTGAAGATCGGGCGGAAACAGCTCGATCAGGAAATTGCCCTCGATCCAGACTTCGATCAACCGGAACGGGCCTCTGTCGCACTCACGCGCCAGCCACCCTTCCCTTGCGCAGATCTCGAAAATCGATTCCTTGTCCAGCGGGCACGCGACCGCCAGATGGGTGCTGCTGTGGCTGCTCCCGCGTTTGCTCGGACGGGCGGAAACCATCGTTTCGCCGGCAATGAGCTCACTCGTATGAGGATAGACTTCGATAGCCGTTCCGTACCTGTCACCGGTGACGACGATCCGGGACTTGCGAAATGCATGGAAGTCGAACGACTTGCCCGAAAGGAGCTCCGCCAGCACCGACGCCACCCGTTCCGGATCCATCGCCGGGATCGAGGCGTGATAGATCATACCTTTTACTCCTGCAGACCGGGGGTCAGACAAGCCTGCTCTGTTCGACCGCGGCTTCGATGAAAGAGGCGAACAAGGGATGCGGTTCGAACGGCCGTGACTTGAGCTCGGGATGGTACTGCACGCCCACGAACCAGGGATGCCCCGGGATCTCGACGATTTCCGGCAACAGCCCGTCTGGGGAAATGCCGGAGAAACGCAGGCCCGCGCCTTCAAGCTTGTTGCGGTAACGCATGTTCACCTCGTAGCGGTGCCGGTGACGCTCGGAAATCTCGGTCGATCCGTAGATCTCCGCAACCCGGCTCCCCTTGGCCAGTTGCGCCCTGTAGGCGCCGAGCCGCATGGTGCCCCCCAGGTCGCCATTGGCCTCACGCTTTTCGAGTTCGTTGCCCTTCATCCACTCCGTCATCAGACCGACGACGGGTTCATCGGTCGGTCCGAATTCCGTCGATCCGGCGTCCGGTATATCGGCGAGATTGCGCGCCGCTTCGATCACCGCCATCTGCATGCCGAAACAGATGCCGAAATACGGCACATCCCGTTGCCGTGCGAAACCCGCCGCGCGGATCTTGCCTTCCGCCCCCCGCTCCCCGAACCCGCCGGGCACCAGGATCCCGTGGACCTCGCCGAGACGCGCGCCGGGGTCGTCCGACTCGAAAATCTCCGACTCGATCCAGTCGAGATTGACCTTCACCTTGTTGGCGATGCCGCCATGGACGAGCGCTTCGTGCAGCGACTTGTAGGCGTCCTTGAGGCCGGTGTACTTGCCGACCACCGCAACGCGGACCTCGCCTTCCGGACTTGCAATGCGGCGCGAGATCCTTTCCCAGCGCGCAAGGTCCGGCGCGGGCGCATCTTCAATGCCGAAGGCCGCCAGGACTTCGCGGTCCAGCCCCTCTTCGTGATAGGCGACCGGAACATCGTAAATGGTCGAGACATCGAGCGCCTGGATGACCGATGAGTCGCGCACGTTACAAAAGAGCGCGATTTTGCGCCGTTCGTCCTCGGGGATCGGGCGGTCGCAGCGGCACAGAAGCACGTCCGGCTGAATGCCGATCGACCGCAATTCCTTGACCGAATGCTGTGTCGGCTTGGTCTTGAGCTCGCCGGCGCTGCTGATGAACGGCACGAGCGTGAGATGCATGAACGCCGTCTGGCCGCGCGGCAGCTCGTTCCTGAGCTGGCGAATGGCTTCGAAGAACGGCAATCCCTCGATGTCGCCGACCGTCCCGCCGATTTCGCACAGCACGAAATCGACGCCTTCGTTTCCGGACAGGACGAATTCCTTGATCTCGTCGGTGACGTGCGGAATGACCTGAACGGTTCCGCCGAGATAGTCACCGCGCCGTTCCTTGTTGAGAACGTTCTGGTAAATCCGTCCCGACGTGATGTTGTCCTGCTGGCTGCACGGCACGCCGGTGAAGCGTTCGTAATGCCCGAGATCCAGGTCGGTTTCCGCCCCGTCGTCGGTGACGAATACCTCGCCGTGCTGGTACGGGCTCATGGTTCCCGGATCGACGTTCAGATAGGGATCGAGCTTGCGGAGACGAACCTTGTACCCGCGCGCCTGCAGAAGCGCGCCCAATGCCGCAGATGCGAGCCCTTTTCCGAGTGAGGAAACCACGCCGCCGGTGATGAACAGATACCGCGCCATGGGCCTGCAGGATACACAAAGCGTTCCGTGATTCGAAGCCCAATAATCCAGCGTACGACACTTTTTGCCCAGGCTTTTTCGACCCGCACCTGAGCCATCGCCCCGGAACTATTGAGATTGCGGGACTTGCGGGCCTTGCGGAGCTTGCGGGGTCTGAGGCTGTTCGTCGGTCGGCAACTGCAGGCCTTCAAGCGGGCTCGTTCCACCGCCCGGAGCCGACTGTCCCGGCGTATCGGGAAGGATGAACCTGTCCAGACCGGTGCCGCCGGTGCCCGCTTCGCGCTGCGCGACAAGCGTCAGCAGGATACTGGTGACGAAGAACGCAGCCGCAAACAGCGCCGTAACGCGGGTCAGGAGATTGGCCGCACCCCGGCCGCTCATGAACCCGCCGCCGCCGCCGCCGCCACCGCCGCCGATCCCGAGCGCGCCCCCCTCGGATCGTTGCAGCAACACGAGGCCCACAAGGGCCGCGGCGATCATGATGTGAATGACCAATAGAACAGTCGCCATGAGTTCGTCTCAGTTCATACAAATTGGGGGACTTTGTCGGTCGCCTTTTACAGGAGCAGTCCCGGTTTGGCCAGTCCGGTGCGCCAAAATTCGGGTCCCGTCAGCTCGCTGCGTTGGCCTGTCGTTTCGGATTTCGATCAGGTAGTGGAACAGCCGGGCCTTTCGGTTTTTTCGCCTGGCTCGCCCTGTGTGCGGCTGCCTCCTGTTTCGCCCGTTTCTGGAATTTGGCTGCCTGTGCCTCGGACGTCGCGGGGACGCCGAGACCCGGCAGGCGGACTTCCGGACACCGGAACCGGAGCTGTCCCTCGATGAACAAGAACCTATCGATATTGGCGAGCTGTTCCGGTTTCAGGGTCGAGCTGGCAACGGCGGGATCGCCTTTCATGTGAGTCTCGACGCCGGTCTTCAGGAGCCTGGCGTGCTCATTCACGAGCTCGACACAGGCTCCGCTGGTCAAGGGCTTGGAGAAAGAAGCGCTCGGCAATACAAGCATGACGGACGCCGCGATGGCTGCCGTCAGGGGAAAGCGAAGATTCACCAGTTCTGTAACCCGCATCGTTGGACCTCGAGACCGGTCGGCGCGCGACACGTTAGCGAACGCGATTTGAGTTCGCCAGTACATCGGACGCAATTGTGAAGAGAATCTTCGTCAATCCGCCAGATACACGGACGCGATCCCCCAGAAATCGTCCGCCTTCAGACTGGCGCCGCCGACAAGCGCGCCGTTGACATTGGCAACGCCCATCAGTTCGGCCGCGTTTCCGGGTTTGACCGAGCCCCCGTACAGGATTCGCATCCGATCCCCCTCCTCACCCAGCTTGCCCGTCAGTTCGGAGCGGATGTGCGCGTGGACTTCGGCAACGTCGTCCACCGTCGGCGTGAGTCCGGTGCCGATGGCCCAGACCGGTTCGTAGGCGATGACCGTGTTTGTGGCGGTTGCGCCGTCGGGAAGCGAGCCGGCAAGCTGCGTGCCGACGACGTCGAGCGTCTCGCCGCCCTTGCGTTGTGCTTCGGTCTCGCCGATGCAGATGATTGCCGTAAGCCCGGCCCTGTGCGCGGCGCCGGCCTTGGCGCGAACCAGTTCGTTTGTCTCGTCATGGTCGGTACGGCGTTCGGAATGGCCGACAATCACCGCCGTTGCGCCCGCATCGGCCAGCATTTCGGCGGCGATATCGCCCGTATGGGCGCCCGATACTTCCGTGTGGCAGTCCTGCCCGCCGATCAACAGGCTGGAACCGGACAGGCCGTCCGCGAACCGGGAAATGAGCGTGCTCGGCGGACAGAGCATGACGTCCGCCGCAAGCGAGGGGTGGTCGGCCAGGGAACCGGCAAGGCGCTCGGCTTCATCCCACGATGCTCGCAACCCGTTCATTTTCCAGTTACCGGCGACGAGAGGACGCAGTTGTGTCATAGGTCTGACCCCGTTGATTTTGCTGAATTTGCGCTGATACTGCTACGGTTGATCGTGGAGTTATTTCTGTTAACGGTCACGCGAAATGAACCGCAGGTAACTTGCTGTGAACAGCCCTGCTTCTTATGATGTTCGCGCCTCGCAAACTTGACCAAAACGGGACGCATTTCAAGGCGGCAGTCTCGCGGGCAAATCTCAATCCAGATGAAGAGTTCAAACGATGTTGGATGCACTGCGAAAAAGTACCGGTAGCTGGATCGTCAAGATTCTCATCGGCCTCCTGGTCGTGAGTTTCGCCGTTTGGGGCGTCAGCGGGTTTGGCGGGTATGGAACGCAAAACGTGGCGACGGTCGGAGATATGGAGATCCCCGCCGAGATCTACCAGGACGAGCTACAGCGTGAAATCACGAATCTCAGCACGCGCGCCGGTCGGAACATCTCGTTTGAAGATGCGCGCGCGCTTCAGGTCGACCGGCAGATCCTCGGCCGGATGATCGGCGACGCAGCCCTTGAGAATCAGGCCCAGCAGTTGGGGCTCGGTGTATCGCAGGACGCGGTCGTCGCCTACACCAGGCGCGAACCTGGCTTCAGGGATCAGAGCGGTAATTTCAACAGCGAGATCTTCTACCGCATTCTCCTCGCCAACAATCTGAGCCCCGAGGCGTATTACCTGCGCCAGCAGCGCGCGCTCACCATCAACCAGATCACGGAGACCGTCGGTCGAACCGCTCAGGTTCCCAGGACTCTGCTCAATGCGGTCAACAAATACCGGAATGAAACGCGGCAATTGAACTACGTGACCGTTCCGTTCGACAAGCTCGGCTCGGTTGGCGAACCAACCGATGAGCAGGTCCGGGAGTATTACAATGCGCACAAGAGCGAATTCCGCGCTCCCGAATATCGCAAGGTCGGCCTGCTCGTCATGACACCGGAGACCCTGGCTGCAGATGTCGAGGTCAGCGAGGAAGACCAGAAAAGCTATTTCGAAAGCAACAAGTCACGGTTCGGCCAGCCGGAGCGCCGTCACGTCCTGCAGATCCCCTTTCCGGACAAGGCGAGCGCCGATGCCGCGCATAAGCGGTTGGAAGAGGGCGCCGACTTCATGGAAGTCGCCAAGGAACGCGATCTGACCGAAGGTGACGTTGATCTCGGCGTCATTCCGAAATCCCAGCTCGCCGATGACAAGGTGGCCGATGCGATCTTCGCGTTGCCACTCGATCAGATCAGCGAACCGATCGAGGGCGGCCTTGCCACGGTGATCGCCAAGGTCACCAAGATAGAACCCGCTGTCGTCAAGACCTTCGAGGACGAGAAAGACACCATCCGGAAGCTGCTCGCGACGCAGCGCGCCGCCGAGACGATCCTCGACGCGTATGACAAGATCGAGGATGAACGCGCGACGGGCGCGACGCTCGCCGAGGTGGCGAACAAGCTCGATCTGAAGTTTGTCCAGATCGACGCCGTCGATGCGCGCGGACGCGACGAGGCCGGCAAGACGGTTGATATCTTCGCCAAAGAACCGCGCGTCTTGCAGGAGGTTTTCGCGGCCGACGCCAATGTGGAGACCGATCCTGAGGAAACGCAGGACCGCGGCTACATCTGGTACGAAGTCCTGGAAGTCGTGCCGCAGCGGCAGAAGGATCTGGACGACGTGAAACAGGAGGCCGCGGAAAAGTGGCGCGAAAACCAGGAACGCACGATCCTCGTCAACAAGGGACAGGAGCTTGTCGACCGCCTGCGCGGTGGCGAACCGCTTGTGAAGCTGGCTGAGGAATTCGGTACGGAAGAGAAGAAGACGGAGCCGCTCAAGCGCTCATCACGCAATTCCGGCCTGCCGCCGGCGGCGATCCAGCAGGCCTTTGCGCTCAAGGAAGGCCAGTTCGGCTCCGCCTCCACCGAGGATGGAAAGAATCGTGTCCTATTCCAGGTGGCTGAGGTAAAAGTCCCCGACGCTCTGGATGCAAGTGCGCAGCAGGCCATGCTGCGGTCGGCCGAGATCGAGGTCGGCGACGACTTGAGGGTCCAGTACATTCGCGAGCTGCAGGACGAGTTCGGTGTGAGCATCAATGACGAGATTTTCCAGCAGGCACGGTCAGGGCAACTCGCCCGTGGCAGCATCGGCGGCGGTCAACGCGGCAGCTTCTAGCAAACATGGCCGGGTCCCATGACCTCAATGTTCAATCTGCCCGGCATTGGCGAAATCGAACCATCGCTCGACGCGTTCACCGGAAAGTACGACGCCGGCACGCCCCAGGTGGTCTGGACGCGTCTGGTCGCCGATCTGGAAACCCCGGTTTCCGCATTCCTCAAGCTGGCTGACGAACGACCCTACAGCTTTCTTTTCGAGTCGGTCGAAGGCGGCGCCGTGCGCGGGCGTTACTCGATCATCGGATTCGATCCCGATATCATCTGGCGCGCCCATGGCGACACGGCGGAAATCAACACCGCCCCTCAACAGGACGGTCGGTATGTGCCGTGCGAAGGCGGGACCCTCGCCGCTCTCCGCGCACTGATCGCCGAGTCGCGCATCGATCTGCCTGAAGAACTGCCGCCGATGGCCGCGGGCGTGTTCGGCTATATGGGCTATGACATGGTTCGGCTGGTGGAGCACTTGCCGCACGAGAATCCCGATCCGCTCGACGTGCCCGACGCGATCCTCGTCCGCCCGACGATCATGGTGATCTTCGACGCGGTCAAGGATGAGATCATCGCCGTTACGCCAGTCCGGCCTTCGCCGGACGCCTCGGCGGAAAACGCCTACAATCGCGCCGTTGAACGGCTTCGCGAGGCGTTGTTCCGGCTGGACTCAGCGCTGCCGCATTCGGCCCGCCTCGACCATTCGGACCTGCCGGCGCCGGAACCGGTATCGAATACGACGCCGGAGAACTACATGGACATCGTCAGGCGCGGCAAGGAGTACATTGCCGCCGGAGACGTGTTCCAGGTGGTGCTCAGCCAGCGCTTTTCGGCGCCGTTCACCCTGCCGCCATTCGCGCTCTACCGGGCGCTGCGGCGGGTCAACCCCTCCCCGTTCCTGTATTTTCTCAATCTCGACGGTTTCTCGGTGGTCGGCTCGAGTCCGGAGATCCTCGTACGGGTGCGCGCCGGCGAGGTCACGATCCGCCCCATCGCCGGAACACGTCCGCGCGGCCAGACGCGTCAGGAGGACGAAGCGCTTGCGGAAGAGCTGCTGGGCGACCCGAAGGAACGGGCCGAACACCTCATGCTGCTTGACCTTGGCCGCAACGATTTGGGCCGCGTCGCCGAGATCGGATCGGTGCGGGTCACGGACAGCTTCTTCCTCGAATACTACAGCCACGTGATGCACATCGTCTCCAATGTGGTTGGCGCGCTCGACGCGAAGCACGATTCGATTGATGCACTAACCGCGGCATTTCCGGCGGGAACGCTGTCGGGTGCGCCGAAGGTTCGCGCCATGGAGATCATCGATGAGCTGGAACATGACAAGCGCGGCATCTACGCCGGGTGTGTGGGTTACTTCTCCGCCAACGGCGATATGGACAGTTGCATCGTTCTGCGCACGTCGATCGTGAAGGATGGCGTGATGCACGTGCAGGCCGGGGCCGGCATTGTCGCCGACTCCGTTCCGGAATCCGAGCAGGCGGAGTGCGAGAACAAGGCGAAGGCGCTCTTCCGCGCCGCCGACGAAGCGGTGCGTTTCGCCACCGGCGCCAATCGCGGCTGAGACGATACGATGGTCAAACTCTCGCTCTTTCGGCACGCAAAATCGGCCTGGGACAATCCGGGATTGGACGACTTCGACAGACCGCTCGCGCCGCGCGGAGAGAAAGCTGCCCCGCGCATGGGCCGTTACATGGCCGCCGAAGGCCTGGAGCCCGACATCGTGCTGTGCTCGACGGCTGTGCGCGCGCGGCAGACCCTTGAGCTGGCGGCGCGTGAGTGGACGTCGTCCCCGGAGATCCGATTCGAGGACCGCCTTTATCACGCAGGCCCGCGGGACATGCTGGGCGCCCTTCAGTCCCTCGACGACACGATCGATCACGCCATGCTGGTTGGACACAATCCCGGCATGCACGCGCTTGCCCTGAACCTGTCCGGCGCGGGCGACGAAGCGGACTTCGAGGCCCTGCGGTTCAAATATCCGACCGCCGCGCTCGCGGTCATCGACTTTGACGGGCCGTGGACGACGGTGGCCGCGGGCGCCGGGCATTTGCGGCGTTTCGTTGTGCCGCGTGAGCTCAAGAAATCGTAGCAAGAGCCGAGATCCGTTCATTGTCCGGCGCAACATGGCTTGACGGACGCGCCGGCAAACGCTTTAGAACAGCATCATGCTGACCCTGATCGACAACTACGACAGCTTTACCTACAACCTGGTGCACTTCCTCGGAGAGCTGGGCGCCGAGTGCCGCGTCTACCGCAATGACAAGGTGAACGTGGATAAGGTGCTCGATGAAGCGCCGAAGGCGATCGTCCTGTCGCCCGGACCATGCACGCCGAACGAGGCCGGCATCTGCCTCGATCTCGTCAAACGGGCGGCTGCGGATATTCCGGTACTGGGCGTCTGTCTCGGCCATCAGGCGATCGGCCAGGCGTTCGGCGGGAAGATCGTTCGCGCGCCGAAGCTGATGCACGGCAAGCTGTCGACGATCCGGGTCCTCGGCGCGGACGAAGCGAGCCCACGAAACACCGGGGCCGGTGTCTTCGCCGGTCTGCCGGCGGCGTTCGACGCCACGCGCTACCACTCGCTCGTCGTCGAACGGGGCTCCCTGCCCGATTGTTTCGAAGTCACGGCGGAGACCGATGGCGGCGTCATCATGGGGCTCCAGCACAAAGAGTATGCGCTGCACGGTGTGCAGTTCCATCCCGAAAGCATTGCCTCGCAATACGGCCACACGCTGCTTGCGAATTTCCTCGACATCGCGGGCATCAAACACGGACCCGCGGAGTCGCTGGACGCCGCGATGGTTGCGGTTTGAGGGGTTGCTGCCATGTCCGAGTTCGCACAATTCATCATCAAGACCGCCGAAGGCCAGGCGCTGACGGCCGAGGAAGCGGCGGAGGCCTTCGCCATCATGATGTCGGGGGACGCGACGCCGGCGCAGATGGGTGCGTTCCTTATGGCGTTGCGGTTGCGCGGCGAGTCGGTCGACGAGATCACCGGCGCGGCGCGCACCATGCGCGCAAAGGCAGCGACGGTCTCCGCACCGAAGGGCGCGATCGACACCTGTGGGACGGGTGGTGACGCCAAAGGGACCTACAACATTTCAACCTGTGCGGCATTCGTTGCCGCCGGGGCCGGCGTGCCGGTCGCGAAACACGGAAACAAATCGGTTTCGTCGAAGTCAGGCTCGGCCGATGTGCTCGCCGCACTTGGCGTCAATCTCGACGTCGGACCGGACGTGGTCGCCAGGGCGATCGAGGAAGCCGGGGTCGGGTTCATGTTCGCGCCGAAGCATCACGCCGCAATGCGGCATGTGGGGCCGGTCCGCGCGGAGCTCGGCATGCGGACGATCTTCAACATTCTCGGCCCGCTCGCGAACCCCGCCGGCACCAGGCATCAGGTGATCGGCGTCTATTCGCGCGACTGGCTGGTGCCGCTGGCCGAGGTGCTGCGCAATCTGGGGTCCGACCGCGTCTGGATCGTTCATGGCAGCGATGGCCTCGATGAACTGACAACGACCGGTACCACTTACGTCGCTGAGTTGAAGGACGGCAAGGTGACCACGTTCGAGGTCACGCCGGACGACGCCGGGCTTGCGGTCGCAGAGCCCGATGATCTGGTTGGCGGCGAGGCGGACGAGAATGCCGATGCGCTCAAGGGGTTGCTCGATGGCAAGCCGTCCGCTTTCCGGGATATTGTGATCCTGAACGCTGCGGCAGCCCTGATTGTCGCCGGCGTCGCCAGGGACCTGAAAGAGGGTGCCGAACGCGCGGCAAACGCCATCGACACCGGCGCGGCGCGCAAGGCGCTTGACGATCTGGTGCGTATCACCAACGCTTGAGAGCAATGGCCAACATTCTCGACAAGATCAACGCTTACAAGCGCGAGGAGATCGCCGCCGCCAGGGCGGTTCGGCCTTTATCGGATCTCGAAGCTCAGGCCCGCGAGGCGGGCCCTGTGCGCGGTTTTGCCGACGCCATTGCCGCAAGGATTGGCGAAGGCAAATCCGCCCTTGTCGCCGAGATCAAGAAGGCGAGTCCTTCGAAGGGCCTGATCCGCGCGGATTTCGATCCCCCTGCCCTCGCCGCGGCATATCAGGCCGGCGGCGCGGCATGCCTTTCTGTCCTGACCGATACGCCCTCGTTCCAGGGGCATCCGGATTTCCTCAAAAGCGCGCGCGCCGCCTGCGCGCTTCCGGTGCTGCGCAAGGATTTCATGCTCGAACCGTATCAGGTCGTCGAGGCGCGGGCGTGGGGCGCCGACTGCATCCTGGTCATCATGGCATCCGTGTCCGATAACCAGGCGCGAGACCTCGCTTCCGCGGCCCGGGACTGGGGTATGGACGCGCTGGTTGAGGTGCACAACGAAGCGGAGCTAGATCGTGCTTTGGCCCTGGACGCCCGGCTGCTCGGCATCAACAACCGCGATCTGACCACCTTCGAGACCACGCTCGATACGACGAAACGGCTGGCAACCAGGGTGTCGGGCGATCGCATCGTCGTATCGGAAAGCGGCATCTTCACGCCTCAGGACATCGCCGGCCTTCAACCGTTCGGCGTCAAAGCATTCCTGGTGGGCGAGAGCCTGATGCGCCAGGACGATGTCGCAGCGGCGACGCGCGCGCTGCTCACCCCGGCCGAACAAGTTCAGGGAACCGCAGCCCAATGACCGACAAGTCCCTGACCCACCTGAACGAGCGCGGCGAAGCGCATATGGTCGACGTCGACGCCAAGGAGGAAACGGTTCGCACCGCAGTTGCCGAAGGGTTCGTCTCCATGCTGCCGGAAACTCTCGAACTCATCAAAAAAGGCGACGCGAAGAAGGGCGACGTGCTGGGGACGGCACGCATCGCCGGTATCATGGCGGCGAAACGTACCCATGAACTTATCCCCCTCTGCCACCCTCTTGCGCTTTCGCAGGTGATCGTTGAGTTCGAGCCCTCGGCCGACCCTGCAGGCATCCGGGTGAGCGCGTTCGTTAAGCTCTCGGGCAAGACCGGGGTGGAGATGGAGGCCCTGACGGCGGTTTCGGTCGCGTGCCTGACGATCTACGACATGGTGAAGGCCGTTGACCGGGGCATGAGTTTTTCCAATGTCCGTTTGCTGGAGAAGTCGGGCGGGCGGTCCGGCTATTTCAAAGCAGAGCCGTGAACACACCTCGTCCGCCCCTGTTGAGCGTCGAGGATGCGCTCGCCCGTGTCGTCGCCGGTCTGGAACCAACCGAAAAGGAAACAGTGTCCCTCGAAGAGGGATTCGGACGCGTCCTTGCCGACGGCGTGGCCGCGCGGGTGACGCAGCCCCCGTTCGACGCCTCGGCCATGGACGGCTACGCCGTACGTGCCGAAGACGTGGCGCAGGTGCCCTGTTCGCTCAGGATCGTCGGTGAGGCTGCCGCGGGTCACCCGTGGGACGGAAAGGTCGGCGCGGGCGAGGCAGTGCGGATCTTCACCGGCGGCGCCGTTCCGGACGGCGCCGACGCGATCGTCATACAGGAAGACGCGGTACGGGACGGCGAACACGTGACGGTCAACGAAGGCGCCGAGCACGGCGTTTTTATCCGGCCCCGGGGATTCGACTTTGCCGAGGGTGACAAGTTGCTCGCGACGGGCAGAAGGCTCAATGCGCGCGATCTGACCCTGGCGGCAGCGATGAACGTGACCGGCTTCGGCGTGCGCCGCAGGCCGGTCGTCGCCATGCTGGCAACAGGCGATGAGCTTGTCATGCCGGGCGATGATCTGCAGCCCGGCCAGATCGTCTCGTCGATCCCCTACGGGCTGGCGGAGTTGATCCGGGCGGCCGGCGGCGCGCCGCGCGCGCTCGGAATCGCCCGGGACACGGCGGAAAGCCTCGCCGAACGCATTTCCGAAGCGAGAGATGCCGACATCCTCGTGACGATTGGCGGAGCATCGGTCGGCGAGCACGATCTGGTTCAGGATGCGCTGCGAAACGCCGGCATGTCGCTCGATTTCTGGCGCATCGCCATGCGTCCGGGCAAACCGCTGATGTTCGGTCAGATGGGCGGACAGCGCGTCCTCGGCGTGCCGGGCAATCCGGTCTCCGCGCTCGTCTGTTCACGCATCTTTCTCGTGCCGATGATCGAACGCCTGCTCGGTGTCGACCGCGCGGACTCGACACCCCTGACGGCCGTTCTGGCCCGTGCGCTGGAGCAAAACGGGCCCCGCCAGCATTACATGCGGGCGACGTATGAGCGCGGCTCGAACGGCGAAACGCGTGTCGCCCCTGTTCGCTCGCAGGACAGTTCGCTGATGGCGCCGCTTTCGCAGGCCGACTGCCTGATCGTGCGTGCTCCCAACGCACCCGCCGCCCGGACCGGCGACACGGTCGAAATCCTACCCCTCGACTTCTAGCCCGAGTGCGCCGCGCATTTGGCCACCAGAACGGCATTTCCCGAACGGCAAGTAGAGAGATTTGCGGAGTGCAACCAGAGGCACTTGCGGAACGCAACTAGAACATGTATATATGTTCACGATTTGTCCATATCTTGTATCTAGTTTGAGCGATGTGGCCGAGATGACACTGCGAGCAAGCAAGAGGTTGATATGCTGACGAGAAAACAAAAAGAACTGCTCATGTTCATACACGAGCGGGTGAAAGAGTCAGGTGTTCCACCTTCGTTCGACGAAATGAAAGAGGCGCTCGATCTGAAATCAAAATCGGGCATTCACCGGCTGATCACCGCACTTGAGGAGCGCGGGTTCATCCGCCGTCTCCCCCACAGGGCGCGCGCGCTCGAAATCCTCAAGCTCCCGGAATCCGTTGGTCAGGGATTCGGCGGCGGTGGACGCGGTTTCTCGCCGAGCGTGATCGAAGGCAGCCTGGGCCGCGTGCGCAAAGAGGACGATGGTGTCCCTTCGCCCGCCAATGTCGCCGTTCCGGTCATGGGCCGGATCGCCGCAGGCGTCCCCATCGAAGCCATTCAGCATGCCGACCGGACCATCGAGGTCCCGCCGGAGTTGCTGACGCCCGGTGAGCACTTCGCGCTGGAGGTCAAGGGTGACTCGATGATCGAGGCGGGCATTCTGGATGGCGACGTGGTTATCATCCGCCGCGGCGACAGCGCGAATTCCGGCGAGATCGTGGTGGCCCTCGTCGACCGCGAGGAAGCGACCCTGAAAAGGCTGCGCCGGCGCGGCGATTCCGTCGCCCTCGAGGCGGCCAACCCGGCATACGAGACGCGCATCTTCGGCCCCGACAGGGTCGACGTGCAGGGCACGCTCGTCGGTCTCATCCGCGTCTATTAGTATTGGCCGCCGGAGCGCGGTTTTCTAGCGGTTTTCCTCTCCCTGTTCCTCGGCATGGGCGGTGCCGTCCGTGTCCCGTCGCCGGTCCGGTTTGCGTATCCGTTTGCGGTTGCCTGACCATGGCCGGGTTCCGCGTTGCTCCGCGACCGTTTCGATCCGTATCGATTGTCCGTCGAGATAGAGGGCATGCGCGCCGCGTTCGAGAATATCGATCACGTCCACGCTTACCCGCGTCTTGCGGCACGAACGTCCGACCGGCAACCGCGAAATGACGATGTCCGCGCGCGCGCATTCTTCCTCCAGCGCAGCCGGGTGGCGGACGAACGCGACACTCTTGCCTTTCACCGAACCGGCGCAGGCCAGTTCATCGCAGCGAAACCCGCGCGCCTTCAACACGGCAGCCGGGTCACGCGGATCACCATCGGCTTTGAGCCACTGGCCGATGCTGTAGTTGTTTCTGGTGCCTCCGGAAAAGGCGAGCCTGTCGCCATTGGTTCGCATGGCGACGATCTTTCCCTCGCGATCGACAAGCAGGTCGGGTTTGGGCAGGCTTCCGAGGTGGACCAGTCCGAGTGCCGCGATGCCCAGTCCGGCGAGACGCCACCGGCCGCGCCACAGGCAAAGCCACAGCCCGCCTCCAACTAGCGCCAGCAAGGAGAGCGTCGGCATGGTGGCGACCTCGATCGTGGCGCCCTCCCAGCGCGAGATTTCCGCCGCGACGTAGAGAACGTGATCGATCCCCCATGACATGGCGTGAAGCGGCAAATTCTCCAGGCCGAACGGCATGAGGACGAGAACCACGAGCGCCGAGGGCATCACAATGAGCGCGAAGACGGGCATGGTCGCGAGATTGGCCAGCAGGCTGTACTGGGCGAGCTTGTGAAAATGAAATGCGGCGAAGGGCGCCACGGCGATGCTGGCGACGAGCGTGGTGAAGGCGATGCCGGCGAGATACCAGACCGACTTGCGCGCGGCCCAGTGAACGGGTGAGGCCGGAGGGGAACTCCAGCCGGTGCGTTCGACGCGCTCATAGACCGCGACAAGCGCGGTCACCGCGGCAAACGACATCTGGAACGAGACGTCGAGCAGGCTTTCGGGGAAGAAGACGAGGATGACAAGCGCCGCAATTGCCACGTTGCGCAGGGTCAGCGCGGGCCGGTCGATCAGGATGGCGGTGAAGACGATTGCGGCCATCAGAAAGGCGCGCTGCGTGGCGATCGAACCGCCCGATAGGACGAGATAGAAAGCGGCGCCGGCAAGGGCCAGAACGGCGGCCCATTTCTTGATGGGGTAACGCAACGCGAGTGCGGGGATCGCTGCCGCGACGGCCCGCAAAATCAAGAACAGGGATCCCGCCATCAGGGCCATATGCATGCCGGAAATCGCCAGCATGTGCGCCAGCCCCGTATCCCGCAGGGACTGGAGTACGTCCTCGGGGATGCGGCCGCGTTCACCGGTGATCAGCGCGGCGGCGACGGCGCCCGTCCGGCCTGGAAGAGCAGCGGTGATGCGGTCTTCAACCGCGTGCCGCAACCGATCGATCGCGGATGTCACCTGCAGCATGAACGGGGGTTCCGGCACGGTGCGGAGGAGCTTGGATGGCGCAACAGCGAACCCCACCGCGCCGAGTCCCGAATAGTACGCCTTGCGGGCGAAATCGAATCCGCCGGGCATAACCGGATCCGGGACCGGATTGAGCCGCGCGCGGACTTCGACGGCCGTACCCGTCCGGGGGATGTCATCAAATCGGCTGATGAAGCGAATGCGTCCGGGAACTGCGTCCTCGAAGTGCGGAATGTCAAACACACGAAGGGTGATGCGCGCGCCACTGGGCAGCCGGGCTTCGGTGCGCTCGACCCAGCCGCGGACCGTCAGCGTTCGCGGTTTCTCAAGCACCGGCTGTGCGACGAGCGCAGTTCTGAGTTTGGCGTCGGCAAAGCCGAGTGCGGCGACGAGCAAGGCGGTGTTCAGCAGCCACCAAAGCCGGCTGTTCCGCGTCAACAGGCACAGGCTCACTGCAGCAATGATGATCCCGGCAACGGTCAGGGCGCCCGGTTCGAACTGAAACGAGAAGTAGATGCCAATGCCGATGCCGAACAGTACCGGCAACCAGAGGAACCAGCGGTCGGCCTCGTCCTCGAGCACCGCGCCGAGCGACGCAAACACGCGTGCGGCGAGCCCCTGCCCGCCCTGCCCGTTCTCAATGCCGGCTCGCCGCCACATAACCCCGTCCCGCGCGCCGTCTACGCACTTAACGCAGACCCCGGACCTATGCTACATCGGCGCGCAACAAGACCTGAACCTCCTTCCGGGTGGTTTCCCCGGCCGCCAAGACGTTCAGCGACAACCTCTGCATGGACACGGAGCAGCGTAATGAGCAAAGGCGTGGTGACCCGGTTTGCGCCCTCGCCCACCGGTTTTCTGCACATTGGAGGTGCGCGCACCGCGCTTTTCAACTGGCTCTATGCCAAGGGCCGAGATGGCCGGATGCTGCTGCGGATCGAGGACACCGACCGCAAACGCTCGACCAAGGAGGCGATAGACGCGATCCTCGATGGAATGTCCTGGCTTGGCCTCGAATGGGACGGCGAGCCTGTCTATCAGCACTGCCGCGTTGTCCGGCATCAGGAGATGGTCGCCGAGCTGCTGGAGAAAGGCCTCGCCTACAAATGCTATGCGACGCCTGAAGAGCTGGAAGAGATGCGCCAACAGGCGCACGCGGAAGGACGCACCGCGGTCTATAACGGCTTGTGGCGCGACCGCGATCCGTCCGACGCGCCGGCGGGGGTCGAGCCGGCCATCAGGTTCAGGAGCCCGGAGGACGGCGAGACCGTCATCGACGACCAGGTGATGGGACCGGTCACCGTCGCGAACAAGGATCTCGATGATCTGATCATTCAGCGCAGCGACGGAACACCGACCTACAATTTCGCCGTGGTCGTGGACGATCACGATATGGGCGTGACGCACGCCATTCGCGGCGCCGATCACCTGACCAACGCCAGCCGTCAGGCGCAGATCTACGAGGCTCTGGGATGGGACGTCCCGGTTTTCGCTCACGTGCCCCTCATTCACGGCCCGGATGGCGCCAAACTCTCCAAACGCCACGGCGCGCTGAGCGTCCAGGCGTACCGAACAATGGGTTATCTGCCGGAAGCCCTGCGCAACTACCTTGTGCGCCTCGGATGGAGCCATGGCGACGATGAGATCTTCTCCACGGAACAGATGATCGAGTGGTTCGATCTGCTCGAGATCGGACGCTCCCCCGCCCGCTTTGATTTCGACAAGCTCGAAAACCTCAATGCCCACTACATCCGGCAGGCGGACGACAACGTGCTGGCCGAAACCGCACGGGACCTGGTGCCTGAACTGGCAGCCGAAGACCAGCCGCCGAACGCGGAGGATGACGAGGGCTGGAAGCGGCTGGCCCACGCCATGCCCGGTCTGAAGGAACGGGCCAAGACGCTTGTCGATGTGCTGAGCAACGGCCGGTTCGTCTTTGTGAAGCGTCCGCTCGACATGGATGAGAAAGCGGCCGCATTGCTCGATGCGGACGGCCGTCGTGTCATTCAGGGGCTGGTGGAGCCCCTCAATCAGGTCGAAAACTGGTCGGTGGCGGCGATCGAGCAGGCCATCCGCCAATATGCCGATGAGGCAGATCTGAAGCTTGGCAAGATTGCGCAACCTTTGCGTGCGTCATTGACTGGTCGCACCACTTCTCCGGGTATTTTCGACGTGGTTTTTGCGCTCGGCAAGGATGAGGCTATTGCACGGATTGTGGATCAAAAAAGCTGAAGAATCCCGAAAATCCGCGTTTTCTTCATGATTCTGCACAAAAAACAGGCGAATAAGTCCTGCGTCCTAAGGTGATCTTGCCCAGCCACCCGAAATCGATTAGGCAATGGGGCAAGTCTTCAATCGAAAACATGGCGGTCCCCGACGAGTGTCTTGCAATCGTGCTCCGGGGGGACCTTGTGAAGGAGGTCTGCATGAGCACAGCGGGCGATACCCAAGAACTTGCTTCGTCGAAGGACAATCAGAAATCGGCCAACCTGTTGCTCGATGGCGAGGATTATCCCTTGCCGATGCACGAGGGAACGCTTGGACCCGATGTCATCGATATCACCCGGCTCTACGGCGACACCGGACGCTTCACCTACGACCCCGGCTTTACGTCGACGGCGAGTTGCGAATCCAAGATTACGTATATTGACGGCGACGAGGGGCTATTGCTGTATCGCGGCTATCCGATCACGGACCTCGCCGAGCACGGCAACTTCCTTGAGACCTGCCACCTGCTACTTTACGGCGAGCTTCCGACCAAGGCGCAGCAGGAGGACTTCGACGAGCGGGTGACCATGCACACGATGGTGCATGAACAAATGACGCGGTTTTACACCGGTTTCCGCCGGGATGCGCACCCGATGGCCATCATGGTCGGCGTGGTCGGCGCGTTGTCGGCCTTCTATCACGACTCCACCGACATCAACGATCCCATGCAGCGCGAAATCGCCGCGATCCGCATGATTGCCAAGATGCCGACAATCGCGGCGATGGCCTACAAGTACTCCATCGGTCAGCCGTTCATGTATCCGCGCAACGACCTGGAATACGCGGCGAACTTCCTGCACATGTGCTTTGCGGTCCCGTGCGACAAATACGAGCCTAATCCGGTGTTCGCCGAGGCCATGGACAATATTTTCATTCTGCATGCGGATCACGAGCAGAATGCCTCGACGTCGACGGTTCGCCTTGCCGGCTCTTCCGGCGCCAATCCGTTCGGCTGCATCTCCGCCGGTATCGCGTGCCTTTGGGGCCCGGCCCACGGTGGCGCCAACGAAGCTGCGCTGCGGATGCTCGAGGAGATCGGCAGTGTCGACCGCATCCCCGAATTCATCGAGCGTGCAAAGGACAAGGACGACCCGTTCCGTCTGATGGGCTTCGGGCACAGGGTCTACAAGAACTATGATCCGCGCGCGAAGATCATGCAGAAGAACACCCACGAGGTCCTGCATGCGATCGGTCACGACAGGGATCCCACGCTGAAGGTCGCCCTGGAGCTGGAGAAGATCGCTCTGGAGGACGAGTATTTCGTCGACCGCAAGCTCTATCCCAACATCGACTTCTATTCCGGCATCACGCTGCGGGCGCTGGGCTTCCCGACGTCCATGTTCACCGTGCTTTTCGCCGTCGCGCGGACAGTCGGCTGGATCGCCCAGTGGAAGGAGATGATCGAGGATCCCGAGCAGCGTATCGGCCGTCCGCGCCAGCTCTATACCGGTCCGGAGGAGCGCCCCTACGTGCCCGTGAAGGATCGCGGCTAACGAGCCTATACCGGGGCCGTCCGGTCCGCTAATGCCAAGTCGAGCACGATGCGTGCTGCGCGCGTGCTGGGCGTGCCGGACGGGAGCTTCATTCGTTCGTCGATTCCTTGCAGGGCGGCCATTTGCCTTTTGAACTCGGGATTCTTCGCGTCGAGAAGCGGCAACATCGCATCCGACAGGGTCTCGGGGTTGCACGCACCCTGGACATACTCCGGGAAGACGTTTTCTCCGAGGACCAGGTTCGGCAGCACGATGGAATGCGCCTTCAGCATCCACATGAACATCGCCACGATCGCCTCGGTGCGATAGCTGACGACCATCGGCGTCTGCGCCAGGGCAAGTTCGAGCGTCACCGTGCCTGAAGCGGCGAGCGCCGCGTCCGCGGCGCGGAACGCACTGAATTTGTCCTCTTCACCTCGCAGAACATGCGGCTTCACCGTCCAATCGGACAGACGCTGCTCGATCAGATGTTCGACCCCGGAAGCCGCGGGCATCACCACGTCGACCGGACCTTTCCGCGCGACAATGCGCGCGACCGTCTCTCCGAAGACGCCTGTCAGCCGGTTGACCTCGGTCGCCCGGCTTCCCGGCAGCACGACAAGGAGCGGCCGCTCCGCATCGAGGTTGAGTCTCTTCCTGAAGGCTTGCGTGTCCCGGCTTCTGATCCAGTCGATGCGCTCTATGAGCGGGTGGCCGATATAGGTGCAATCCGGACCTCCCAGCCGCCGGTGCGCCTCCGGCTCGAAAGGCAGGATCGCAAGCACATGGTCGACATATCTGCGCATCCTGCGTGCGCGGCCGGGCCGCCACGCCCACACGCTCGGAGACACGTAGTCAATCACCGGCAGGTCCGGGAGCTTTCGCCGTACCCGCTTGGCCACCGCATGGGTGAATTCGGGACTGTCGAGAATGATGAGCGCATGCGGGCGCATGGCGACCGCGGCGTCGACCGTTTCATGAACGCGCCTGATCAGCTTCGGCAAGCGCCCGAGGATCGCAATCGGTCCCATGACTGCGACCTCGGACAGGGGAAACAGAGATCCGCATCCCTGCGCCGCCATCGCCTCGCCGCCTACGCCGGAAAGGCTGAGCGGCCGGTCGGACATGTCGTGAAGGGCCGCGAGGAGCGGTCCGCCAAGCTGGTCGCCGGAATGCTCACCGGCAACCACGAAAAGGCGAAGCTCGTCGCGGTCGGCGGTCATGCGGGGTCGGTGGTGTCCGTGTCGATGCCGATCACGAAAAGTCCGGCGTCGTCCGCCGCGGCCACGAATGCGTCGCGGTTGACGATGAGTACGTCATTCGCCGCGATGGCGATGCCGGCAAGCCCCGCTTCCGCGGCGCGCGCGATAGTGTCCGGTCCGACCGTGGGCAGGTCGATACGCCTCTCCTGCCCGGGTTTGGCGCACTTGATCAAGACGCCGGAGCGCCGCCCGCGCTTCCACCACCTGTTGAGGTCTTTGCAACGCTGCAGCATGCGGTCGGTGCCCTCTGCCGCTTCGACCGCGAGTACGTAGCGATTGGCTACGACGGCGGCCTGACCGACGTCGAGTGCGCCGAGTGCCTTGATTACCTTCAGGCCGACGGAGATGTCGGTCTTGTCCGTTTTGCCGGGTTTCCGCCTGGTGAATATCTCCGGCCCTGCCAGCAATTCAGGGGCAATCTCGTGTGCACCGACCACGGTGAATCCTTTGCTCTCGAAGAAGTGTATTATACCTGTCAGCACCGAATTGTCGCCGCCGACGGTCCAGCCGAACAGAGACGGCAGGTTGATCAAGGCCCCGAAATCAATACGCAAATCCCTGAAACGCGGCCGCCTTACCGCGCCGACGATGACCATCTCCCGGCAGTTCTTGGCGCGCGAAACCGACAGGATCTTGCCGATGTGACCGAAATTGATCCAGTCGTGCGGATAGGACTCGATCGAGCGGTCCGCGGCCCCGGTGATACCGAAGATGTGCAACGGCTTGCCGGCAGCCTGGGCCGCCCGCGCCACGGCGATCGGCATGTCGCCGCCACCGGCGATAATGCTCAATCCGGCGGGTTGTGTCTCTCCTGACGTGGCCATGGCAGCCTTGAAAGCGTGGGGTTTAGGCTCAGCCGGAATCCGGTCTCGGAACGGAAAGCGACCGGGACGAGTCGGCACGGATGAAATCGAGAATGCTCGTCACATACTCGTCGTCCGGAAACGCCTTTTCAACCGCGTCGACACGTTCCACGAGCGTGCCCTCGTCGGCAAACAGCGAGTCGTATGCTTCCCGCAGATTTCTTAACTGCTCGCGATCGAATCCGCGGCGCCTGATACCGATGACGTTGAGACCTTTCAGGCTGGCACGCGGGCCAATCATCATTCCGTAAGGAATGACATCGTTCTCAACACCGGACATCCCGCCGATGAACGCATGTTCACCGATGCGGACGAACTGGTGTACCGCCGAAAGGCCGCCGAGGATGGCATAGTCGCCGACGACACAGTGGCCGGCGAGGGTCGCGCCGTTTGCCATGATGACGTGATCGCCGATGACGCAATCATGCGCAACATGGGACTGGGCCATGAACAGGCAGTCGGCGCCGACCCGTGTCACAAGTCCCCCACCCTCCGTGCCCGGGTTCATGGTCACATATTCGCGAATTCGGTTGTTATCGCCGATAACGAGTTCGCTTTCCTCGCCCCCGTACTTCATGTCCTGGGGGATGTGGCCCAACGATGCGAAGGGAAAAACCTCGCAATTCGCGCCGAGTGTCGTCTGACCTTCAATGACGACATGAGAATGGAGCGTGCAACCATCGCCGATCGTGACATCGGGACCGATAACGCAGAACGGACCGATCTGGACACCCGATCCCACTTTCGCCTTGGGATCGACGACAGAACTCGAATGTATGTTGGACATTGATTGTGCCGCGTTGCTCTACTCTTCGGAGTCGACAATCATGGCGCTGATCTCGGATTCTGCCACGACCTGTCCGTCGACTTTTGCTTCGCCTTTGAACCGCCAGACGCGCCCGCGGTTTCTGACTTTCTTCATATGGTAATAGAGCGTATCGCCAGGCATGACCGGCTTGCGGAATCGCGCCCTGTCGATGGCCATGAAGTAAACCAGGCTGGGTTCGTAATTCTCTTCGAGATTGGCGACGCAGAGCGCGCCTGCGGTTTGTGCCATACCTTCGATAATCAGGACTCCCGGCATCACCGGATGCGAGGGAAAGTGTCCCTGAAAGAACTGCTCGTTGTAGGTCACGTTCTTGACGCCGACCGCGGAACTGTCACCATCCATTTCGATGATCTTGTCGACCAGCAAGAACGGATAGCGGTGCGGCAGGAGCTGCATTATCCGCGCGATGTCGATACTGTTGCTCGCTTTCGCCGAGCTCCCTGACTCGTTCATTTCCCGCGCTCCATCTTCTTCAGCCTTCCTAAAGCCCACTAAGGTTGGGAACGGTCACCTTTTCTGCGGGCCGCTATACGTTCCTCCGAAATTCTCTGTACGGTCGCGATTTCCCGAAACCAGACCGATAGAGGTTTGGCCGGGGTACCGCCCCATTTGGCGCCGGGAGGCACATCCGTACGAACACTGCTTGTCGCCGCTATCTGTGCACCCGAACCGACCTTGACGTGGCCGATTATTCCTACCTGACCGCCGAGAACGACGCCATCGCCCAGTTCCGCGGATCCGGCTATGCCAACATGAGAGACGATCACGCACATGCGTCCGATGACGACGTTGTGCCCGATTTGGACCAGATTATCAATTTTTGTTCCGGCCCCGATGACGGTATCTCGCAAAGCGCCGCGATCAACTGTCGAGTTGCTGCCGATCTCGACGTCGTCTTCGATAATCACGCGCCCGATCTGCGGGACTTTCAAATGGCCTTTCGGTCCCGGGGCAAAGCCGAAACCATCCTGGCCGACGCGTACACCACCATGAAGGATGACGCCATCGCCGACGATCGCGTTTGTCAGCGAGACGCTAGGTCCGATGTACGAATTCCGCCCGATATGAACGCGGTATCCGACATACGCCCCCGCGGCTATGACGGTTCCGGCGCCGATGCGTGCACCGGGGCCGACCGTTGCATTCGGTTCGACCACGACACCTTCTTCCAGCGTCGCCGACTCGTGCACGCCGCCTGCGAACCGCTCGCTTCCCGGACCGACTGAAATCGGCTTGAGCGCGTCCGGGTAGAACATGGCGAGTGCCAATGCGAACGAACGATAAGGCTGGTCGGTGAGCAGCGTCGCGGTGGTCTCGGGCGCGCGCTCCGCATAGCGTTCGGCGACGAAACACGCTGCCGCCTCGGTCTCGAGAAAGCTCTTGAGGTACTTCGTGTTGTCGAAGAACGAGAGATGTCCCTGCGATGCTGCGTCCAGGGGCAGCACGTTCTGGATTTCCAGCCCGAGGTCCGCATCCGGACCCGGCTCGGCTTCCGCTCGCTCAATGATCTCGCCGAGGGCGAACGGACCTGCTCGCTCAAAAAACCCGGGATGTTCCATGACGCGTGTTCTCCGTCCGACACCAATGACAAGCATTGGCTGGATTTCCAGGCGGAATGGATTAGCTGTTTAGCAGATCAGAAGCGGGCTGCGGCGCCAAAATGGAATATTTTCTCTTCATCATAGGACTCTGACGTCAGAGCCTGTGCGATATCGGCGCGCAAAGGTCCAAGCGGCGACTGCCAGATCAGGCTGAACCCGACCGACGTTCTGATCTTGCTGCTGTCGCCGATCACGGCTGGGGGCGTCGGGCCGAGGTCCCCTGTATCGTATAGCGTCGCAGCGTCAAAGAACGTCGCGGCAGAAAGGCCGAACCTTTCCGGTACCTTGGGAAGTGGGAAACGCAGCTCAAGCGTGCTGGCGGCAAAAATCTTGCCGCCGAGGGCATCATTGTCGGTGCCGGGGGTCAGGTCGCGCGGGCCGATACCGGATGTGTCAAAACCCCGGATGGTCTCGCCGCCCTTGAAGAACAAATCGAGAATACGGACATCCTCACCACCATAGCCTTCGACGTAACCGCCCTGGATGCGGCCCGCGAGCACGACCTTCTTGCGGATCGGATAGTACGCGCGGGCGTCAGCCTCGCTGCGAATGAATTTCACATCACCGCCGACGCCGGCCAGTTCCTGCGAGAAACCGAAATACAGGCCGCGCGAGGGATTTCGCACATCGTTCCGCGTGTCGTAGACCAGGCTGTACCCGACGGACGACACGAGCGTGGTACCTTCCGCGTTGCGGATCGCGATGGACGCATCGTTCTGGACGTCGAAGATCTCCTGCTGCACGAGCTGGTAAGTCGGGTTGATCGTCCAGTTTTCATTAAGCGGGATGCCGAACCGGATGGTTCCGCCCGTGCTTTTCGAGCTGAACGACGATTCGTCCTGCCGGTCACGCCGAATGTGGAACACGTCGAAGCCGGCCGACATGTTACGGCCCAGGAACCTGGGCTCGGTGAACGAGAAGTTGATGTTGAGGTCGTCGAACCCGCCCAGCAGTTTCAAGCGGACGAACTGTCCGCGCCCGAGAAGGTTGCGTTCCGACAGGCTGACATCGATAACGGGCCCGCTCGTGGTCGAATAGCCGCCGCCCAACGACAGTTCGCCGGTCGGCTGTTCCTCGACTCTCACCACCAGTATCACGCGGTCCGGTGCGCTGCCCGGTTCGTTGGTGATCGTGACTTTCTTGAAGAACTGCAGACGGGTCAGACGCCGGCGCGCCGCGTCGACCAGCAGGCGGTTGTAGGCATCACCCTCGGCGAGACGGAATTCGCGGCGGATAACCTTGTCGAGCGTACGTACGTTGCCGACGATATCGATCCGCTCGATATAGACCCGCGGCCCCTCCTCGATCACGTAGGTGATTGAGATGACGCGGGCAACCGGATCGCGATCGATCCGCGGCCGCACCCTGGCAAACGCATATCCGAGCGCCGCCGTCTCGAGCGTCATGTTCTCCAACGTCTTGTCGATCTTGGAGGCGTCGTAGATCTTGCCCGGCTTGGTCTCGATCTTGTCCCGAAGCGCTTCGGTATCGAGAGACACCAGCGTGGTTTCGATGTCGATCGTGCCGAACCGGTACTGTTCCCCCTCATCGATCGTGAAATTGATGAAGAAACCCCGGCCAGCGCTGTCGAGATCGGCGGTGGCCGAAATGATGCGCGCGTCGGCATACCCGTTCTTGAGGTAGTACTGACGCAGCAATTCGCGGTCCAGATTGAGCCGGTCCGGGTCATAAATGTTGGTGGGCCTCAGAAAGCTCATCAGACCCGTTTCGGTCGTGGTGACAACTTCCCGCAGTGTCGAATCGGTAAACGACTCATTGCCGACGAAGCTGATGCTCTCGACGGTGGTTTTCGGACCTTCGGAAATCTCGAAGACGAGGTCGACACGGTTGTGTTCGCGTCTGATGATCTTCGGTTCGACCTGAACTGCAAACCGGCCGCCACGGCGGTAGACATTGAGAATGCGCTGTACATCGGCCTGAACGCGTGCGCGGGTGAAAACCGAGCGCGATTTCGACTGGACTTCCGCCGCCAGCGTGTCGTCCTTGACCTCGCGGTTCCCTTCGAACGCGACCTGATTCACGATCGGGTTCTCGACCACCCGGACGATGACGGAACTGCCGCTCCTTATGATTTTCACGTCCGAAAACAGACCGGTTGCGAACAGGGATTTGAGGGATTCGTTGACCTTCGCGGGGTCATAACGGCTGCCGGGGGAAAACTGAAGGTAGGAGCGAACCGTTTCCGGTTCCACGCGCCGGTTGCCTTCAACACGAATCGTACGGATGACGCCGTCTTGCGCATGCGCAACGGTTACGCCAACTGTCATGCCGAGAACCGCTGTGAATGGGATAGCGGCGAACAGCACCAGTGCGGCGGCTATGCCCCTTGCCCCTCGCTCTAGTACGCGCATTCTTATTGTTTTTCCCCTGCTACGCCGTACCCACGGACGCAATGCCTAACCAGCGCCAGAAGGACATTGCTTTGTGGCCGTTTTTTGTTCGTTTTTCCCAACCAGGACAAGCAGTTGCCTGTCCTAGGGAGCCCGCCGTTTTTTGATCGTTTGATCTACAGTGAAGTCAGGTGAATCACGTCGTTCCAAGTCGCGAAGATCATTAGCATAAGCACGAGTGCTAGGCCAATCCTAAAGCCTATTTCCTGACTACGTTCACTGAGCGGACGTCCCCTGACCGCTTCAATGGAATAAAACAACAAGTGCCCGCCATCCAACATCGGAATTGGGAAGAGGTTAATAAGCCCGATGCTGACAGAAAGAATCGCCGCCAGATTCAGCAACGCAAAGAAGCCCGCCGACGCCACCTGTCCGGAAACTTGTGCGATTCTGATCGGTCCGCCGAGCTGATCGGCCTTTTCCCGCCCGGTAACCACGTCGTAGAGATAGATTAGCGTCCGGGAAATGACGAAATACGTCTCTTGCGTGCCGAGCCAGACCGCCGTTGCGGGATCATATTTTTTCAGCACCCAGTCTTCCTGGGACGCACTGCGCTGAATGCCGAGAATGCCGCGACGTATCGTGTTGCCGAATACGTCCTTGGTTTCCTGCTTGCGCGGCGTTGCATTAAGCGTCACTTCCGAATCGCCACGTTTCACGACGATCGCGAGTGGCTGCTCGGCGCTTATGCTGACGATGCGCTGCATTTCGGAAAAGTTTTCAATAGGTTCGCCGTCAATGCTGACGATTCGGTCGCCCTTTTCGAAGCCGGCCGCCGCAGCGGCGCTCTCGGGTTGGACCGCATCAACGATGGGCAAGGTCTGACGTTGCCCGACGAAGGTGAACATGAAGGCGAAAATGACGATGGCGAGCAGGAAATTGGCGATCGGACCGGCCGCCACCACGGCCGCGCGCTGCGCAAGCGATTTTTCGTGAAAACTGCCTTGACGTTCTTCTTCAGTCAGCTTTTCGGCGGCGTCCTTGTCCGGGACACTGGCCGCGTTCTCGTCTCCGAGAAATTTGACGTATCCGCCAAGCGGGATCCAGGAAAACCGCCATCTCGTGCCCTTTTTGTCGTAGAACCCGAAAATCTCGGGCCCAAAACCGACCGAGAAAACGCGAACCGTCACATTGCACCACCGCGCGACAAGGAAATGGCCGAGTTCGTGGAAGAACACCACGATGGTCAACACGAACAAGAACGGAATGAGATACGTGAACACCGTGTCTCCAAACCCCGTCAACGCGCCAATTGCATCCATTAGCCAATGCTCCTGCTGGAATTCTGCGACGACCGAACGCGACGCTTGCTCTTAACTTTTGCTCTTATCCGACAGCAACGATCGTGCCAACCCGCGGCCCAGATCATCGAGCCCGAACACGTCGGCCAGTGTCTCCGGCTTGGCGATACCATCGCGCAATGCCGCATCGACCGTATCCGCCACAAGCGCCGCGATGCGCGCGAACCCTATCCTGCCTTCAAGGAAGGCCTCAACCGCAATTTCATTGGCTGCATTGAGGACCGTCGTCGTCCCATTATCGGCCATCATCACGTCTTGCGCCAGTCGCAGGCACGGAAAGCGGTCTTTGTCCGGTGCTTCAAAAGTAAGTGAACCCACCTGTGCCAGATCGAGCCGCTCGGTCGGAGCCCACATGCGTTCCGGCCAGGCGAGCGAATAGGCGATCGGCGTGCGCATGTCCGGTGAACTCATCTGTGCGAGCACCGAACCGTCCGCGTATTCGACCAGACAATGCACGATGGACTGGGGGTGAATAACGACGTCGAGCTGGTGCGCGTCCACCGGAAAGAGGTGAAATGCTTCAATGAGCTCAAGTCCTTTATTCATCAAAGTGGCCGAATCGACGGTGATCTTCCGACCCATGGACCATGTCGGGTGATTCAGGGCGTCTTCCAATGTCGCGGAAGCCATTTGTTTCGCTGTCCAGGTCCGGAACGGACCGCCCGACGCGGTCAGCGAGATCTTCTCGATGGCCGTGGACACACCAGGGTCGATTGCCTGATAGGCGGCGGAGTGCTCGGAATCGACCGGAAGAAGCCGCGTACCGGCGCGGTCCACCGCCTTCATGAAAAGATCGCCGGCGGATACGAGACATTCCTTGTTCGCCAGGGCGACGCAGGTTCCCTGCTCCACCGCCTTCAAGGTCGGCCGTAGCCCCGCACATCCGGTGATTGCGGCCATTGTCCAGTCGGCGGGCCGCTCGACCGCCTCCATCAGGGCCTCGGGGCCAGCGGCGGCCTCGACGCCAGAACCGGCGAGCGCGGACTTCAGGTCCTCATAACCATCGGCGCCGGCGAGCACCGCCAACTCGGCATTGTGCTCGATGGCCAGACGCGCCAGTTGCTCCGCGTTGTTGTGCGCCGTCAAGGCAACGACATCGTAACTGTCCGGGTCACGGCCAATGAGATCAAGAGTCGAGCACCCGATGGAACCGGTCGCTCCGAGAATGCTAATCCGGCGTGGCGTTTGCGTCTCCGCGGAATTGGCAATCGCGGTTGCTGTACCCATGTGCGTCAATCCGTTCTCTGCGAACTCTCTCAAAGCAATGCCCGAAATCTTGTCTATGGCCAAATTAAAATTGCTTGAGAAGGAGTAACCGTATCACGTGTCGCCGCCAGACACCCGGCCGCAAGAACGGCACCGATGAGGCCGTCGGCGCGGTCCAGCAATCCGCCATGGCCCGGAAGCAGGCGTCCCGAATCCTTGACGTTGAACCTGCGCTTTACAGCAGATTCCATCAAGTCTCCGATCTGGCTCGCAAGCGCCAATCCCGCGCCCGCCAGGGTCAGGCCGAGCACCGATGTGCCGCCAAGCCACAATGCAAACCCACACGCCAGGGCCGTCGGAAACACGAGCCCACCCGCAAAGCCGGACCAGGTTTTGCCCGGCGAGATGGCCGGCGCAAGCTTCGGGCCGCGTAACGTCCGGCCGACGAAATAGGCGGCGCTGTCGGTCGCGGCGACGATAAGGAACACGAACAGTACCGCAGCCAGCCCCAAGGACGGGTCGGCGCGGAACACGACGAGCAGTGAGAGTGGAATGCCGACATAGGCGACACCGAGAATGGACCAGATCTGATGCGGCCTTCCCCGGGCCAGAAGCGCAACCGCGGTGCAACCCGCCGCAAGCGCACCGAATATTGGCCACGCGCTGTTCTGGGCAGCGGCCAGCAAACACGCCGCTGCCGCGCTGGCAGCATGAACGAAAAAGATCGCATCCCATGTCTCTTCGCGCACAAGCCGGCCCCACTCCCGGGCCAGGATCACGGCGCCCGCGGCCATCATCAGTGCGAATGGCCACAATCCGGCGATCGTGAGGAGCGTGACGACAATCGCCAGTACCGCGGCGGAGCCGAGGCGTTGAACCAATTCACCTTGCGGGGCTGTTCGATTGTTTTCCGGCCGCTGCGACGCGTTGTTCACGCTGTGGACCTCGCCTGCAATCCGCCGAATCGCCGTTCCCGGTTGCGGAACGTCGAAATGGCATCTTCCAGGTTCGACCGTGTGAAGTCGGGCCAATAGGTGTCAACGAACACAAACTCCGTGTAGGCGCATTGCCAGAGCAGAAAGTTCGAGAGCCGCTGTTCCCCGCTGGTGCGGATAAGAAGATCGGGATCCGGCAGCCCTGACGTGTCGAGATATTCGCCAAACAGGTCCGGGCAGATTTCTTCGCTGTCCAGGTTTCCTGCCTTCACCTGTTCGGCAATACGTTTGGCCGCACGCGCGATTTCATCCCGCGATCCATAGTTGAATGCGACGGTGAGCTGCAGTCCGGAATTGTCCCTGGTCAGGGCAACTGCATCCTCGATCAGCCGGATTATGTCCCCCTCGATCCCGGTCCGCTTGCCGATGACGCGAATCTTGACGCCGTGCTTGTGCAGATCCGCCAGGTCCGTCCGGATGAAACGCCGCAAAAGCGACATGAGATCGCGCACTTCCGACGGCGGCCGAGACCAGTTCTCCGAGGAGAAGCTGAAGAGCGTGAGATGCCGTAGCCCCATCTCGATCGCCGCGTGCACCACGCCGCGCACGCTTTCCACGCCACGCTTGTGCCCCTCGGTTCGGCTGAGCTCCCGTTCCGCGGCCCAGCGGCCGTTGCCATCCATGATGATCGCGACATGCTCGGGCATGTCGTCTTCGATGGACGTTTGCTCGACGGTTTGGTCTAGCATGGTCACGGGGAGTGAGTGCCTCGCTGTCTCAGACTGACAGGTGGTGCCTGTCCGCAATCGCCGGTCTGTCAATCAGACCTGCATGATTTCCTCTTCTTTCGCCGACAGTGCCTCATCGATCTTCTTTATGACCGAGTCGGTTATGTCCTGCACTTCGGCACCGTGCGTATGCTGTTCGTCCTGGCCCATTTCCCCGGCCTTTTCCTGCCGTTTGAGCTGTTCCATACCGTCGCGCCGGACGTTTCTCACAGCCACGCGCGCCTGTTCCGCATATTTGGCGGCCTGCTTCGCCAGTTCCTGGCGCCGCTCCTCGTTGAGCTCCGGTATCGGGATGCGCAGCACCTGCCCCTCGCCGATCGGATTGAGGCCGAGACCGGACTCCCGGATCGCCTTGTCGACCGCATCGACCTGAGATTTGTCCCATACCTGCACGTTTATCGTGCGCGGCTCCGGGACCGTGATGGTCGCGAGCTGATTGAGCGGCATCGGCGTTCCATAGGCATCGACCGTAACCGGATCCAGCAGGCTGGCGTTTGCACGGCCCGTTCGCAAACTTCCAAACTCCTGTTTCAGCACGTTGAACGCGCCATCCATGCGCCGTTGCAAGTCTTTAAGATCGAACTTTGACATCGTCTCACTCCCACGAAACGCGGCGGGCCCCGACGGATGGGCAGGGCGTGGTCCGCCGGCCGGGCAATCCCGGTACGATAGGTATACGTCGGGACAAAGCCAAACAAACAGTTTCGAGCCGAGCGACGTTACCAACCGGGGTGCGCAGCTTCCTTCCTCCCAAACCCTCATGGTCCGGTGGCCGGACCATCTGTTAATTATGGGAATTGGATTGCCATCGGCAAGGGTGATTGAGGCCTAAAGTACGGAATTTACAGAAGATGTCCGAAGTTGAAGGTCTCAACTGCCGGCCGCCGCCGCGGCGACTTCAGCGGCAAAATCGTCTTCTTCCTTTTCCACACCCTCGCCCAGAGCAAACCTTGCGAAGCCTGTGACCTTCACCGGGGCACCGATCTCGCCTTCGGCAGCCTTTATCGCATCGCCGACCTTGCTTTCGCCGTCAATGACGTAGACCTGAGACATCAGCGCCACTTCCTCGTAGTACTTGCGGAGCCGCCCCTCGACCATCTTTTCGATGATGTTCTCGGGTTTGCCCGACTCACGCGCCTGTTCGCTCAATACGGTGCGTTCGCGCTCGATGACATCGGGATTGATGTCCGCCTCCGTGACGGCGATCGGATTGGCCGCTGCAACATGCATCGCAAGCTTGCGGCCGAGTTCGTCGAGCTTCGCCTTGTCACCCGAAGACTCAAGGCCGACAAGCACGCCGATCTTGCCCAAACCGGTGGCGGCGGCGTTGTGCATGTAGTGGCCGATCACGCCCTCGCCGACCTCAACGCGCTGCGATCGCCGCAAGATCATGTTCTCGCCAATCGTTCCGACCATTTCCTTGAGCTGCTCGGCAACGGACAGGCCGCCATCGCCGTAAGCCATCGCCTCGAGTTCCTGCGTGTCCTTCGCCTTGAGGGCGAGATGGGCAATCTTCGAGACCATTTCCTGAAACTGTTCGTTGCGCGCCACGAAATCGGTCTCCGAGTTCACCTCGACAACCGCTCCGGTCGTGCCGTCCGTGGCAATACCGACGAGGCCTTCCGCGGCCACGCGGCCGGCCTTCTTCGCGGCACTGGCAAGACCCTTGGTCCTGAGCCAGTCGACAGCGGCTTCCATGTCGCCGCCGTTTTCGTTCAGGGCCGTCTTGCAGTCCATCATACCTGCGCCGGTCTTCTCACGCAGTTCCTTCACCATCGCTGCTGAAATGGTCGCCATATCCGTATCCTATGGAATCAGGTTGTAATTCATGTGTCTGGTACGCACTCGACTGACACGTCCGGTTCGTTACGCCTTGGCCAGTTCCTTGGCCTGCTTGACCCAGTCATCGCGCTCGATGCGGCCTTTGAGATTCAGCGCCTCGTCGATCTCCGCGATCTCGGCCTTCTTGAGCGCACCGATCTGCCGGTAGTGATAAATCCCGAAGTCGTTGAGGCTCTTTTCCAGCACGGGTCCAACCCCGGTCAGGGCCTTGAGATCATCCGCCTCGCCATCCGGCTTCTTGAGGCCTTCGAACGCAGTTGCGCTCTTCTTCGGCGCGGCCGCAGGTTCCGCGTCTTTCTTGGCATCCTTCTTGTCGCCGTCGGCCGTCTTGGCACTCGGCTTTTCGTCCTTTTTCGGCTTGGGCGCCTCGGCCTTGTTGTCGGCCTTCACCGGCTCCTCCGCCGCCGTATCGGGGGCGGGTTTTTCCGCCGCGGCGGGTGGCGTTTCCGCTTCGCCGTCAGCCGCTGCCAGCGTTTCCTCCGCCGGTGGCGCCTCGGCCTCGCCGATGTCGACGCCGGCCGCACCCTGTGCCCGTTCGATGCCGTCGATGGCCGCCCGCGAAATCAGGTCGCAATACAGCGCGATCGCCCGCCCGGCATCGTCGTTTCCGGGAATCGGAAAGTCGACTTCGTCGGGGTCGCAATTCGTGTCGACGATCGCGATCACCGGGATTTTCAGTTTGCGCGCCTCGGCAACTGCGATCGATTCCTTGTTCGTGTCGATCACGAACAACAGGTCGGGCAGCCCGCCGATGTCCTTGATGCCGCCGAGAGCCCGCTCGATCTTGTCGCGCTCGCGGGTGAGCTGCAGAAGTTCTTTCTTGGTCAGGCCCTGCCCTTCGCCGTCCAGCAGTTCCTCGAGGGTGCGAAGCCGCTTGATCGACTTTGAAATCGTCTGCCAGTTGGTCAGCGTGCCGCCAAGCCAGCGATGATTGATGAAGTACTGGGCGGACTGACGGGCGCTTTGCGCGACGGCGTCCGATGCCTGGCGTTTCGTGCCGACGAACAGCACACGCCCGCCCCGGGCAATCGTGTCTGAAACCGTCACCAGAGCCTGATGAAGCAGTGGAACGGTTTGTGCCAAGTCTATGATATGAATGTTGTTTCGGGCACCGAAAATGTACGGCGCCATTTTCGGATTCCAACGGTGTGACTGATGGCCGAAATGCACGCCTGCTTCGAGCAGTTCGCGCATGTTGAACGTCGGCAGTGCCATGACTGCGCTCCTTCTTCCGGTTGAACCTCCGCGAATGAGTCGACGCCGTCAGTTGCCTGCGACGCACCGGAAAGTGGCAGTGCTCCAATGTTCAGCTTGCGCCGAAAAAAGCCTGCCGCTTGGCATTCGCGTGTGTGATGGCACGCCTTATAGGCGCGAACTCAGGCGTTTGCAAGTGAGAGTGAGCGCGCCCGGAGGCCGTTCCCGGCAGTGCGGCCGCTGCCGGCCAGAACCGGTTCGATGGCCTTCACCCCCGGAATGACGCTGAGGGCGCCCGCTCCGTTCGGCGAGACGTCGAATTTGCCGGGAATCTCCACTTCAAGCTCACGGCCGACATCGTTCAGGCGCAACACAAGCCACACCCTGCCGTCGCCGTTCTCGCACAGACGTTCCTGCACCTGCTTGAGCGAGGCGGGGTCATCGACGACGATCCGCATGCCTTTCTGCGTGCGGGTCGCGAGCGCTTCCAGGGGCTCCACCCCAGTGATGCGTGCTCTCATGGCGTCCGCCTCGCCCTCCGCCTCAACGTCGACGAGGACCGGCGTGCCAGGCGCGAGGATGTCGGAATGCGACGCCAGCAGTTCGGAAAAGACGATCGCCTCGAACTGGCCGGTCTGGTCGGACAGTCCAACGAAGGCAAAACGATTGCCGCGGGCCGACGTACGTTCCTGGCGGTAGGAGATGACGCCGGCGATGCGTTCGGCCGCCGTGCCGGAGCCCGCACGCGCGCTGAATTCGGCCCAGCTCGCGATGCCGTGCTCGCGCAGAACCGCCTGGTACTGATCGAGCGGATGACCGGAGACGAAGAACCCGATTGCCTCCTGCTCGCGCGTCAGCCGGTCCATCGGCAGCCACGGCTCGGCATCCCGCAGAATGAGCTCGCGCTCCGCCTCTTCTCCAAAAAGATCGTTCTGGTCGTCGTGTTCCGGGTTCGCGGCGCACCGCAGCAGCCGGTCGCCATTCGCAAACAGCTTGCCCCGGTCGGCATCGAACCGGTCCAGCGCGCCGGCCGCGATCAGGGCCTCGAGGCCACGCTTGTTGACGGCACGCGCGTTCAGACGGTGCGCGAAGTCGGTGAGACTCTTGAACGCGCCGTTTTCGTCCCGCTCGGCAACGATGGTTTCCGCCGCGGCGCGGCCCATGTTCTTCAGCGCGCCCAGCGCGTAACGGATGGCGCGGTCGTGGGGACTGAAATCGGCCTGAGAGGTGTTCACGCAGGGCGGCTCGACCGAAATCCCCGCGCGGCGGGCATCCTGCACGAACACGTTCAGCTTGTCCGTATTGCCCATATCGAGCGTCATCGACGCGGCGAGAAACTCGACCTGGTAATTCGCCTTGAGATATGCGGTCTGGTAGGCGATCAGCGCGTAGGCGGCGGCATGGGACTTGTTGAAGCCGTATCCCGCGAACTTGGCGACCAGTTCGAATATGAACTCCGCTCTCCCCTTGTCGACATCGTTGGCAACCGCACCGTCCACGAAGCGCGCACGCTGTTCGTCCATCTCCTTCTTGATCTTCTTGCCCATGGCACGGCGCAGCAGATCGGCTTCTCCGAGCGAATAGCCGGAAAGGACCTGGGCAATCTGCATCACCTGCTCCTGGTAGATGATGATGCCGTACGTCTCTTCCAGGATCGGCTGGATCAAAGGATGCAGGTAGTCCACCTCCTCCGTGCCGTGTTTCCGGTTGATGAACGACTCAATGTTCGCCATCGGGCCCGGCCGGTAGAGAGCGACCATGGCGATGATGTCCTCGAAACGGTCCGGCTTGAGCTTCCGCAGCGCCTCTCGCATGCCCGCGCTTTCCAACTGGAACACGCCTACCGTCTCCGCTTCGGAAAGCAGCGCGAATGTCTGGTGATCGTCGAGGGGAATGCGGGCCGGGTCGATGTCGTCGCCGCGCTCGATGATCAGCTCCTTCGTCATTTCGATCACGGTCAGGGTCTTGAGCCCGAGGAAGTCGAACTTGACGAGACCTGCCGCTTCGACCCACTTCATGTTGAACTGCGTGGCGGGCAGGTTCGAGCGCGGATCGCGATAGAGCGGCACCAGCTCCGTCAAGGGCCTGTCGCCGATGACGATGCCGGCGGCATGTGTGGAGGCGTGTCGGTAGAGCCCTTCCAGTCTTTGTCCGATGTCCAGCAGCCGCGCCACGATCTCCTCGCGGTCGCGTTCCTCCTGCAGCCGCGGCTCTCCCGCGATGGCGGCGGGCAGGCTGACCGGATTCGCCGGGTCCGCCGGCACCATCTTGCACAGTCGGTCGACATGACCGTAGGGCATCTGCAGCACCCGGCCGACGTCGCGCAACACCGCCCGTGCCTGCAGTTTTCCGAAGGTGATGATCTGGGCAACACGGTCATTCCCGTACTTCTGCTGTACATAGGCGATGACCTCGTCGCGCCGGTCCTGGCAGAAATCGATATCGAAGTCCGGCATGGACACGCGTTCCGGGTTGAGAAACCGCTCGAACAGCAATCCGAAGCGCATCGGATCGAGGTCGGTGATGGTCAGCGCCCATGCGACGAGCGAGCCGGCACCCGAGCCACGTCCGGGCCCTACGGGAATGTCGGCGTTCTTCGCCCACTGGATGAAGTCGGCGACAATCAAAAAGTACCCCGCATAAGCCATGCGCGAGATGATCCCGAGCTCGAGCTCAAGCCGCTCCCAGTAGGCCGCCTCCTCGAAGCCCTCGGCGAGGCCCTCCTCGCGCAAACGGCGCTTCAACCCCTCTTCCGCCTGGGCCTTCAGCTCCTTCGCTTCGGCGCTCTTCTGGTCTTCCGACCCCTCCTTCACCCATTGCGGCAGGATCGGGTCACGCAGGAGCGGCCGGTAAGCACATCTCTGGGCGATTTCGATGGTGTTCTCGATCGCCTCCGGCAGGTCGGCGAACAGATCGGACATCTCCTTCGTCGACTTGAAATGGTGCTGCGGGCTGAGCCGGCGCCGTTCGTCGACGCTGATGTAGGTGCCCTCGGCGATGCAGATCAGCGCATCATGCGCCTCGAAATCGTCCTGCCTGGCGAAATAGGGCTGGTTGGTTGCAACCAGCGGCAGCTCCAGGTCATGGGCAAGCGCGATCAGGTCGGGTTCCACGCGCCGCTCTTCTTCGAGATCGTGGCGCTGCAGTTCGACGTAGAGCCGGTCCGCGAACAGGTCCCGCAGCAACCCGAGTCTCTGCCGCGCCAGGTGTTCGTTGCCGGCCGCGATGGCGCGGTCGACCGGACCTTCCGGTCCGCCGCTGAGCGCGATCAGATCCGACGCGTTCTCGCGCAGTTCATCAATGGTGACGTGGATATCGCTGGCGTCGGGATGGTCGAGGAAGGCCGAGCTGGTGAGCCGCAACAGGTTGGCGTAGCCGGCCTCGTTCTTCGCCAGCAGTACGAGGTACCCCCCGTTTGCACCGATTTGTGACGGTCCTTCGCCCTGCCCGTTTCCTTGCGTGCCATTGGACGTCGCATCCGCGAAATGCACGCAAATCGAACAGCCGATGATCGGCTGCACGCCGGCGGCGGCGAGGGTTTCGGAAAACTCGAGCGCACCGAACAGGTTGTCGCGGTCGGCGATTCCAAGCGCCGGCATGTCGTTCGCCACCGCCAAATCGGCGAGCTGGGAAATCGTCAGGGCGCCTTCAAGAAGCGAATAGGCGGAATGCACGCGCAAATGCACGAAAGGACGCGTCATCTGTGCATCCGGCATGGTGTTTCCCCCTTCGACTGAGCCTCAACACATTGCCGGATTCGGCCCGGCAGGCAAGGCGGCGCACGGCCCCCGCGCGCGCTGTCAACTAGATGTCAACAGGCAACGTCTCGGCGATCTTGCCGTGATCGAGCTTCCAGATCCGGGTCATGCGCCGGGCGATGTCGAGATTGTGGGTGGCAATGATGGCGGTCACGCCGGAGTCCTGGACGAGCGCCATCAACTGGTCGAAGACGACTTCCGCGGTGTCCGGGTCGAGGTTTCCGGTGGGCTCGTCGGCCAGCAGCACCTTGGGCGAATTGGCCACGGCGCGGGCGATGGCAACGCGCTGTTGTTCACCGCCGGAAAGCTGCGCTGGCCGGTGATCGAGCCGGGCGCCGAGACCGAGACCTTCGAGGATTTCGCGCGCCCGCGCCTCGGCGTCCGCCTTCGGCACGCCGAGGATCAATTGCGGCAGCACAACGTTCTCCAGGGCGTTGAACTCGGGAAGAAGATGATGGAACTGATAGACGAATCCGAGCTTCGCCCGGCGCAGCAAGGTGCGTTCCGTATCCGACTTGGTGACGCAGTCCTCACCCTCGAGCAGGATCTGCCCTTCATTCGGCTGATCCAGCAGCCCGAGGATATGCAGAAGAGACGACTTGCCGGCGCCCGACGGGCCAAGGAGGCCGACTGCCTCGCCGCTGTATACGTCACCGGACGCCTCTTTGAGGATCTCGATACGGCGCTCGCCCTGACCATAGGTCAGGGACAGCCCCCGGAGGCTCAAAATAGGTATGCGCGTGCCGCTGTCCACTGGCACTACTCGTACCGAAGCGCTTCGACGGGATCGAGCGTGCTGGCCCGCCATGACGGATAGAGCGTCGCCAGCACCGAAAGCACAAGCGCCATGGTCACCACCGTCACGACCTCGCCCGTGTCGATCTCCGCCGGCAGTTGCGAGAGGTAGTACAGCTCCGGCGAAAACAGGTCCGTGCTGGTAATGTAGGAAATGAACTGGCGGATCGATTCCGCGTTCAGGCACACGACGATCCCGAGGATCAGTCCGGCGAGCGTCCCGACAACGCCGATGCTCGCACCGGTGATGAAAAACACGCGCATGATCGTGCCGCGCGTGGCCCCCATCGTCCGTAGGATGGCAATGTCCGCGCCCTTGTCCTTCACCAGCATGATCAGCCCGGAGATGATGTTCAGTGCGGCAACGAGGACGATCAGCGTCAGGATCAGGAACATCACGTTCCGTTCGACCTGCAATGCGCTGAAGAAACTCGCGTTGCGCTGCCGCCAGTCCGTCACATAGATGGTCGGGCCGCCCGCCTCGATAATGGGTGGGCGCAGCTCGCCGACCCTGTCCGGGTGGTCGACCACCACCTCGAGCACCGAAACCATCTTGGGCTTGTTGAAATAGCGTTGCGCCTCGCCGAGCGGCATGAAGATGATCGAGTTGTCGTACTCGGACATGCCCATCTCGAAAATGGCGCTCACATTGTAGCGCTTGACCCGTGGTGCGGTGCCGAACGGCGTTGTCGCGCCACGCGGCGCCAGAAGCGAAATCTTGTCGCCGACTTTCACGCGCAGTTGATTGGCGAGCCGCGTTCCCATGGCGACGCCTGTGCCGTCGTCGAATTCATCGAGGCTCCCGGCCCGGATATTCTCGGAGATGGCGGTGAGCGATTTCAGGCCCGTCTCCGACATCCCCCGGATCAGCGCGCCGTTGGCCAGCGACGTCGTCGAGACCATGGCCTGCCCTTCGATCAGCGGCAGGACGCGCTTGACGCCCTCCACCTTGCGCAGCCGCTCCGCGACTTCGTCGTAGTCGGTGAACCTGCCGGTCATGGAGTGAATGACGACATGTCCGTTCAGGCCGAGGATCTTGTCGAACAACTCGTTGCGGAACCCGTTCATCACCGAAAGGACAATGATCAGTGTCGCAACGCCGAGCATGATGCCGAGGAAGGAGAACCCGGCAATGACGGAAATGAATCCCTCCTTGCGCCGGGCGCGCAGATAGCGCGCGGCAAGCATCCATTCATATGGCGCGAAAGGCCTTGTCTGCGTGACGTCGCTCATCGCCGTGTTCTGGCTGCTCCCGGTTTCAGGCTGCTCCGTCGAGTATACGATTGAGCGCGGCCTCCGGTGTCAATGTTTCTCGCTCACCGGTTGCGCGCCGCTTGATCTCCACCTCGCCCTGCTTGAGCCCGCGGGGTCCGACGATGATCTGCCATGGGAGGCCGATCAAATCCATCGTCGCGAACTTCGCGCCGGCGCGCTCGTCCGTATCGTCATACAGCACGTCGAAGCCGGCCTCGCGCAGCTTGCCATACAGGTCATCGCATGCCGTATCGGTTTCTGCATCATTTGCTTTCAAATTGACGAGTGCAACGTGAAACGGCGCGACAGGGTCGGGCCAGACGATGCCGTCGTCGTCATGGCTAGCCTCGATGATGGCGCCGACGAGACGCGACACGCCGATGCCGTAGGATCCGCACTCGATGGTGACCATTTTTCCGTCCGGACCCTGGACGCGGCAATTCATGGGTTCAGTGTATTTTGTGCCGAAGTAGAAAATGTGGCCGACTTCAATGCCGCGCGCGGAAACCCGTTTTTCTTCCGGGACTTCCTTTTCGAATTGGTCAGGGTCGTGTTTTTCGTCGGTCGCCGCATACTTGCTCGTCCAGGACTTGACGATCGGCGTGAGGTCGGCCTCGAAATCGATGTCATCGGCAGGCGCGCTGCCCTCAATCAGATCCCGGTCGCAATAGACCTGGCTTTCTCCGGTGTCGGCGAGAACAATGAATTCGTGGCTGAGATCGCCACCAATGGGACCGGTATCCGCCGCCATGGGGATTGATTTCAGGCCCATCCGCTCGAACGTCCGCAGGTAGGCGACGAACATCTTGTTGTACGACACACGCGCGTCCTCGGGCGACAGGTCGAAGGAATAGGAATCCTTCATCAGGAACTCGCGGCCGCGCATCACGCCGAACCGGGGTCTGATCTCGTCCCGGAACTTCCACTGGATATGATAGAGGATGCGCGGCAGATCGCGATACGACTTGACCGAATCCCGGAAGATTTCGGTGATCTGTTCCTCGTTGGTGGGGCCGTACAGCATGTCGCGCTCATGCCGGTCGGTAATGCGCAGCATCTCCTTGCCGTAGTCTTCATAGCGTCCGCTTTCACGCCAGATGTCGGCGGGCTGGATGGTCGGCATCAGCATCTCGAGTGCGCCTGCGCGGTTCTGCTCCTCGCGGACGATCTGCTCGATTTTCCTCAGCACGCGATATCCAAGCGGCAACCACGAATAGATGCCGGCGCTCGACTGCCGGATCATGCCCGTGCGCAGCATCAACCGGTGCGAAACGATCTCCGCTTCCTTGGGATCCTCACGCAGAATGGGCAAAAAATACTGGCTGAGCCTCATGGGCGCTGCCTTCGCTTCCTGGCCGGGGCGCTGACGAGGCGCAAATCCGAAAAAAGGACCTCTGTTGCGAGAGGTCTCCCATGACGAATCCGCGACCGGATCAGCAGCTACAAATGAGGCGCTAATAACTTACTTTGGCCAGGGGAGGCAATCCCGCTGCATCGGCTGACCGTTGAGAGTGAACTGGTCGATGACGGGATCATAACCGTATCCGTCCGCATACAGCTTCACGGTCTTGTCGCCAAAGTGCTTTTTGCCGAGCTTGATATCGAGGTCGACGCCGGGAAGCGTGTTCATCAGCGGTTGCAATGTATCTGCGGGCGGAACCGGGCGCCCATACGCGTCACGTCCGGGGATGTAGTCGGCGCCTGCCCCGGGTGCCAGGGTGACGCAATCCGGATGCGCGATCAGTCCCTGCTGGAGCTGAAAGTCATTCGACCAGCGCGGCGCGTGAGAACCGCCGCCGCCCGACATGTAGGCTCCGCTCATCACCGGGTGCGGCGTCAGCAGAATGGCCAGCGCGAACGCGATCGCGAGCAGATAGATCAGCGACTGGTCGATGAAACGTGCTTCGTACTTCATGGCACGAATGGGTAGCACATGGCGCTTAATGCGCCCCTAATTGTGCCGTTCAAACCGCGTCTTTTTTCGTGGCCTTCCTTAATGAAATTTTAGTTTCATAATCGTATGAGTGAAAGAGGTTTAAGATGATGATTATAAACAATAAATTGCAACGTCGTCAGGGCATTGTAACACTTGATCCGTACACAGACGAAAAAAGAAAATGACAAGCCTTCGGCGTTTCGATAGGGTGCCAAAAAAAAAGATATGTCTGTTCTGGACCTGAACATGTCACAGCCTCGTTAAGAGGCGTAGTATTTGGTCCAAGTCTTGGGAGGAAGACAGCTCCGAGCGCTCCATTTTCGATGAGAGAATGTGAGCGCGGCTTCATCTGAAGTGCCTCTTGCCAGTTTTGCGTTCGAGCAGGGTGTTTGCACTTACAGGCTGCAAAGTCAGGAGCCAATTGACTGCGAAGCAAGGTCTTTGGACCTTGCTTCTTTTTTTTGCCGGTTTGGAAATCTCACCACAACCTGAAGGTGTGTTGAAGGTGTGCGCTTACTGCTCGCTCGCCTTCTCGAAGCGCGGCAGGAACGGGATGTCGTCCAGGGTTACGCTGCCGCCGGCGACAAGCCAGTAGATGATCGCGAAAACGACGGCGGCCGCAATCGTTGTCGCCAGCAGCTTTGCGCCCAGTTTCGGCGTGACGGGGGCGCTTTCAGCCGTGCCGGGGATGACCTCGCCGGCCTCCTCCTGCGTCCTGACCCCCCACGGCAGAATGGCGAACAAGACGATCCACCAGATAACGAAGTAGATCGCCACTGCGAAAATCAGGCTCATAGCGGCTCCTGTTCGGCTCTCAGGCTTCTTCCAGCTCGACCAGCGTGCCCGTCAGATCTTTCGGGTGCAGGAACAGAACCGGTTTGCCGTGGGCGCCGATTTTCGGTTCGCCATCGCCCAGGACGCGCAGGCCTTCTTGCTGCAGCCGGTCGCGCGCACCCATGATGTCGTCCACCTCATAGCAGATATGATGAATGCCGCCCGCCGGGTTGCGTTCGAGGAAGTTGGCGATCGGCGAGCCTTCGCCAAGCGGTTCAAGGAGTTCCACCTTGGTGTTGGGCAGTTCGATGAACACGGTCGTGACGCCGTGATCGGGTTGCGGTACCGCGTCTGAAACCTGCGCACCCAGCGTGTCGCGGTAGAGCGCCGTCGCGGCTTCGAGGTCGGGAACGGCAATGGCGATATGATTGAGGCGTCCGATCATGACAACTCCGAATTGGTTGTAACGGGATTGTATAGCGCGCGGGCGTCTATATCACCGTCACCATAACACTGCAGGGCGGCTTTTTGCCCCAATGGGCGTTCACCTCGCCGCGCACGGCCCTGCGGACGGCCTCCGCGACGAGCGCGCTGTCGCGCCGGCGCGGACGCGGCAGACCGTCGAGCACGCCGAGTGCCGCATTGAGCATCAGCTCCTCGAATGAAACTCCGTCCCCGTTGGCCATCGGTATGCCCGTGGCGGTCACCTGCGGGTCGGCCATCAGGTCGCCTTTGGCATTCATTACGATCGAAACCACGACCGCACCGCCGAAGCTGAGGCGGCGGCGCTCCTCGACCGGCCCCTCCCCCGCGAAAACAAGAACCTTTCCGTCGAGATAAAGACGCCCCGCCGGTGCCTCGTCGATCATTTCCGCGGGTCCGGGGCAGAGCCGAATGAGGGAGCCGTTGCGCCCGGCGACGACGTGCGCGATACCGTGCGACCTTGCCAGCTCGGCCTGCGCTTCGAGATGGCGCGATTCACCATGCATCGGTACGAGCGCCTTCGGCTTCGTCCATTCGTAGAGTTGCTCGAGTTCACCGCGCCGCGGATGTCCCGACACGTGAATGAGCGCGTCAGAATCGGTGATAACCTCGATCCCACGATCGACCAGATTGTTCTGAACCCGTCCGATGGCCTTCTCGTTGCCGGGGATGGTCCGGCTGGAGAACAGCACCATGTCGCCGCGGGCGAACGTCACGCGCGGATGCGCGTCCGCGGCGATCCGGGAAAGTGCCGCACGCCCCTCCCCCTGGCTCCCCGTGCACAATGCGAGTACTGTCTCGCGCGGCAGGTGTCCGTAGTCGTCCTCCGTGAGGATGTCGTAACCGGATGGAAGGTGGCCCGTCTCCTCAGCCACCTGAATGACCCGCTTCATGGCGCGCCCGACGATGACGACATGCCGGTTGGCCGATGCGGCCGCCTCCAATGCCGAGCGCAGCCGCGCGACATTGGAGGCAAAAGTGGTAATGGCCACCCGATGCGGTGCGCCCTCCACGATATCGGCGAGTGTCTTCGCAACGTCACCCTCCGACGCCGACAGGCCTTCATGCGTGGCGTTGGTCGAATCGCAGATCAATGCGTCGATGCCGTTCTTGCCGATTTCCCTGATGCGGCTTTCGTCCGTGGCGGCGCCGACCACCGGCGTGGCATCGAGTTTCCAGTCGCTCGAGTGAAACACCGTACCCGCCTCGGTCTCGATGAGCAGGGCGCTGGTTTCAGGTATCGAATGCGCCATATCGACCATTTCGACCCCGAAGGGTCCGATCTCGAGCCTGGACCGGCAGGGTACTTCCTCGATGGGGATTTCGCCTTCCCGCCCCTCCTCGATCAGTTTTGCGCGCAGCAGCGCGGCGGTGAAAGGCGTTGCGTAGAGCGGAGCACGCAGCCGCGGCCACAGCATCATGACGGCCCCGAAGTGATCTTCGTGAGCATGGGTCAGGACGATGCCGGCGAGGTTGTCTCGCTCTTCCTCGATGAACCGGATGTCCGGCAGGATGAGATCGATGCCGGGCTCGAGGGGCCCGGCAAAGGTCACGCCGAGATCCACCATCAGCCAGCGGCGCCGGTGCGGCGGGCCGACGCCGTAGAGGTACAGGTTCATGCCAATCTCACCGACTCCGCCAAGAGGAAGAAAGACGAGTTCGGATTGAGATTTGGATGTCTTTTTGGCCATATAGGATGCGTGAATTGTTGCTGAGCCGCCGTTATAGCGGGAAAACCTCGCCAGTTGTTATGCGCCTTTCGGAGCCGTCGGTCCGGGCGAGGATAAGGCCTCCGTTCTCGTCCAGTCCCTGGTACGAGCCGTTCAACCGCTCTTCGGCGATGCGGACCTGGAGCGCCGTTCCCTTCGCCAGGGATCGTTCGTCCCAGGCGACCCGGACACGCGCAAAGCCGCGCCCCTCGTTCCACACGGTCAACCATCTCGCCATCGCCCGCGCCAGTTGCTGCATGGCTTCGTGCGGGCTTGCCGCGATTCCGTGACACGCCAGATCGGTTGCGGGGAACGGCACGTCTGGCGGGTGCGCGGCGAGATTGAGCCCGATGCCCATGACGAGGGATAAACGGCCGTCGCCGTCGGACGTGCTTTCCAGCAGTAACCCCGCGGCCTTCTTTCCGTTCAGCAGCAGGTCGTTTGGCCATTTGAGCGCAAGATCGGCTTGTTCCTCCGCGGCCAGTTCGGCAACGGCGTCATGGACCGCGATCGCCCCGACGAAGCCCAGTTGCGATGCCGTGCGCGCGTCACACCGCGGCCGCAGCAACAGGCTTGCGAACAGATTGCCTTCAAGGGATTGCCAGGACCGCCCGTGCCGCCCGCGCCCGCCGGTTTGGTGCAGCGCCCAGATCCAGAGGTTTTCTGCCTCACCGCCTGCCAGCAGGCGCAGCCCCTCTGCGTTGGTTGAATCGAGTTCGTGATGAAACTGGAGGCGAAAACTGTCCGGAAGCGCGACGCGGTCGGTTCCCATGCGCTCAGAACAGAGACTTCGCCGCCGCGCTTGCAGCGGAAACCAACGGCGATGGATGGAAGAAGAACAGTGTGACCAGGCCACCTGAAACCGCGAGTACGGCCTGTAGCCGACCGGGCATGGTCTCGAACTTCTCCGCCGGCTCGTCGAAATACATGATCTTGACGATGCGCAGATAATAGTAGGCGCCGACCACGCTTGAGAGGACGCCAATCACGGCGAGCGTGTACAGGCCGGCGTTGATGGCCGCCAGGAATACATAGAACTTCGCGAAAAACCCTGCCAGCGGCGGGATGCCGGCGAGGGAGAACAGCAACATCGCCAAAAGGAATGCCATCGCCGGACTGTTTTGCGAGAGGCCCGAGAGCTCGTCGATATCCTCGACCATTCCGTCGCTGCGGCGCATGGAAAGAATGCAGGCGAAAACCCCGAGGTTCATGACGAGATAGATGGCGAGATAAATGATCACCGACTGCGCGCCCGCCGCGTTGCCCGCGGCAAGACCGACCAGCGCATATCCCATGTGGCCGATAGAGCTGTAGGCCATCAGCCGCTTTATGTCGGTCTGTCCGATCGCCGCGAAAGCACCGAGAAGCATCGAGGCGATTGCGAGGAACACGACGATTTGCTGCCATTGCGGCGTGATTTCCGGGAATGCGGTGAGCACCGCGCGCAGGAACATGGCCATGGCGGCCACCTTTGGCGCGGCCGCGAAAAACGCCGTCACCGGCGTCGGCGCGCCCTCATAGACATCGGGCGTCCACATATGGAACGGAACCGCGGACACCTTGAACGCCAGCCCGGCCAGGAAGAAGACGAGGCCGAAGATGAGGCCGAGATTGGTTTCGCCGAGTGTGGCGGCGGCGGCGATGCCCGGGAAGCCGGTGGTTCCGGTGAAGCCGTAGATCAGCGAGCACCCGTAAAGCAGCATGCCGGAAGACAATGCACCGAGGACGAAGTACTTCAGGCCTGCCTCGCTCGAGCGCACCGAGTCGGTTCGAAACGCGGCGATCACATAAAGCGCAAGACTCTGCACCTCCAGGCCCAGATAGAGCGCGATCAGGTCGTTCGCCGAGATCATCATCATCATGCCGACGGTGGCGAGCATGATGAGAATGGGATACTCGAACTTCTCGAGCCGCGCGCGCCGCATATAGTCGAACGACATGAAAATCGCCGCGGCAGAACCGATAAGCGTAAGAACCTTCATGAATCGCGCGAAGGAATCGACGATAAACGCCCCGTCGAACAATACTTTTCCCGTTGACGGCAGGAGCAGCACCAGGACCGCAGCCAGCAGAAGCAAGACGATGGCTGCCCAGTTTATGGCGTTGGTTGCGCGTTCGCCTCTAAAGGCCCCCACCATCAGCAAAACCATCGCGCCGACGGCGAGCATCACCTCCGGCAGGGCCAGAAGATAAGTTACGAACGGGGAAATCGGGGCGGTTTCGTTCATATCGCGTCCCTATCGCGCCATCGCGAATGAAGCCTGCTGCGCAGCGGCCAGCGCGGCTTCGTAATTCTTGATCAGGTTCTGGACCGAAACGGCCATGACGTCGAGCAGCGGTGCCGGATAGAAGCCGAAAAGGATGGTCAGGATCACGAGCGGTGCCATGACCAGCACTTCGCGCGGTTCGAGGTCGGTAATACCCTTGAGCTCCGGTTTCTCCAACGAACCGAAGATCACGCGGCGGTAGAGCCACAGGGCATAGGCCGCCGAGAGGATCACGCCGGTGGTCGCAAGGAAGGCCACCCATGTGTTGACACGGAACGCGCCGACAAGGGTCAGGAACTCGCCGATGAAGCCGCTGGTGCCCGGCAGGCCGACATTGGCCATGGTGAACACCATGAAACAGAATGCGTAGAGCGGCATGCGGTTGACGAGGCCGCCATAGGCGTCGATCTGGCGCGTGTGCATTCGGTCGTAGATGACGCCGACGCAGAGGAACAATGCGGCCGAGACAATGCCGTGGCTGAGCATCTGGAAGATGCCGCCTTCAAGGCCCTGCGTCGTCAGCGTGAAGATGCCCATGGTGACGAAGCCCATATGCGCGACCGAGGAATAGGCGATGAGCTTCTTCACGTCTTCCTGCGCCAATGCAACGAGCGAGGTGTAGATGATCGCGACGACGGACAGCAGGAAAATGAGCGGCGCGAACTGTTCCGACGCCAATGGGAACATCGGGATGGAGAAACGCAGGAACCCGTAGCCGCCCATCTTCAGCAGCACGGCGGCCAGGACCACGGAGCCGGCGGTGGGCGCTTCCACGTGCGCGTCAGGCAGCCAGGTGTGGACCGGCCACATCGGCATCTTGACGGCGAAGGATGCGAGAAACGCGAACCACAGCCAGGGCTGCATCTCGGGCGGGAACTTGTAGGCGAGCAGCGTCGGAATGTCGGTGGTGCCCGCTTCCCAGTACATGGCCATGATGGCCAGCAGCATTAGCACCGAGCCGAGCAGCGTGTAGAGGAAGAACTTGAAGCTCGCATAGACCCGCCGCTGGCCGCCCCAGACCCCAATGATGAGGAACATCGGGATCAGGCCGCCCTCGAAGAACAGGTAGAACACCACGAGGTCGAGCGCACAGAAGACGCCGACCATCAGCGTCTCCAGCACGAGGAATGCCACCATGTATTCCTTCACGCGCGACTGGATGGCGGTCCAGCTTGCGAGGATACAGAGCGGCATGAGAAACGTGGTGAGAATGACGAACAGCATGGAGATGCCGTCGACGCCGACCCGGTAGTTGATGGCGCCGCCAAGCCACGCGTATTTCTCCTCAAACTGGAAAACATGCGTGGTGGGGTCGAACTCGACCCAGATCACCAGTGACAGCAGGAACGTGATCAGGGTCGTCCACAGCGCCACGTAGCGGGCATTTCGGATCGCAATCTCATCATCGCCGCGAATGGCCAGGATGAAGGCGGCGCCGAGCAGCGGCAGGAAGATAACCGCCGAAAGTATGGGCCATCCAATGGTCATTGGCCGGCCCCCGGTGCGAACATGAAGTAGGTGATGAGCAGCGCCACGCCGATAAGCATGGCGAAGGCGTAGTGATACACGTAGCCGCTCTGCAGCCGGATCATGCCCTTGGTGACGTCGAGCACGCGCGCGGCCACGCCGTCGGGGCCGAGGCCGTCAATAGTCGCCCCGTCGCCCTTCTTCCAGAGGAAACGTCCGATGCGGAAGGCGGGACGCGTGAAGATCGCGTCGTAGAGCTCGTCGAAATACCATTTGTGCAGAAGGAACAGGTAGAGCGGACGGAACGCTTCGGCGAGGTTCGCCGGCGCCGCCGGCGTGACCTTGTAGAACAGGAACGCGACGAGGAACCCTGTTGCCATCATGATGGCCGGCGAGAACTTCACGAGGGCCGGCACGTTATGCAAGTCATCGATGATCGTGTTGGACGGCAGCGTGAACAGCGAGGTGCGCCAGAATTCCTGGTATTCGTGCCCAATGAAGAAGCCCTTGAACAGGAAGCCCGCGCAAATCGATCCGATAACCAGCAGTCCCAGGGGAACGAGGATAATCAGCGGCGATTCATGCGCCTTTTTGAACACTTCCGGCTCGGAGCGGTTTTTTCCGTGGAACGTCATGAACATCAGCCGCCACGAGTAGAACGAGGTCAGTAGCGCGGCGAATACCGTCAACACAAAGGCATAGGAGCTGATCCCGCTTTGGGAGACATACGCCGCTTCAATGATCGCGTCCTTGGAGTAGTACCCGGCGAGGATCGGCATTCCGGTCAGCGCAAGGGTGCCGACCAGCATGGCAATCCAGGTATAGGGCAGGACCTTGCGGAGCCCGCCCATGTGGCGCATGTCCTGCTCATCGTGCAGGGCATGGATGACCGAACCCGAGCCCAGGAACAGCAGCGCCTTGAAGAAGGCGTGGGTGAAGAGGTGGAAGATACCCGCCGCGTATGCGCCGACGCCGATGGCGACGAACATGTAGCCGAGCTGCGAACAGGTCGAGTATGCGACCACCCGTTTGATGTCGTTCTGGACCAGGCCGACGGTGGCGGCGAAGAACGCCGTCGTCGCGCCGACCAATGTGACGACCGCGAGTGCGGTCGGCGAAAACTCGAACATGGGTGAGAGCCGCGCCACCATGAACACGCCGGCCGTCACCATGGTGGCCGCGTGAATGAGGGCGGACACCGGTGTGGGGCCCTCCATGGCATCGGGCAACCAGGTGTGGAGCAGGAACTGCGCCGACTTGCCCATCGCGCCCATGAACAACAGCAGGCAGATGGTGGTCAGAACGTCGACCTCCCAGCCGAGGAAGTTGAATGTTTTTCCGACCTGATCGGGCGCGGCGGCAAACACGGTATCGAACTGAATGGCGCCGAAAACGTAGAACACCGCGAAGATGCCGAGCGCGAAGCCGAAGTCACCGACGCGGTTCACGACAAACGCTTTGATCGCCGCCGCGTTCGCCTCAGGTTTCTGGTACCAGAAGCCGATCAGCAGATACGACATCAGCCCGACGCCTTCCCAGCCGAAGAACATCTGCAGGAAGTTGTCGGCCGTCACCAGCATCAGCATGGCGAAGGTGAACAGTGACAGGTAGGCGAAGAAGCGCGGCCTGTGCGGGTCATGCGACATGTAGCCGATGGAATAGATGTGCACGAGGCTGGAGATGGTGTTGACGACCACCAGCATGACGGCAGTGAGCGTGTCGATCCTGAGCGCCCACGAAACCTGCAATTCGCCGGACGTGACCCAGCGGAAGATCTCGATCCGCGCGTCCTGTCCGTCGAGGCCGACCTGGAAAAATGCCAGCCACGAAAGGACCGCGGCGATCACCAGAAACGTGCTGGTGACGATTTCGCTGGCGCGCGCGCCGATCAGGCGGCCGAAGAATCCGGCAATCAGTGCCCCGGCGAGGGGCAGGAAGACGATGGCGTAATACATCCCCCCTACCCCTTCATCATGTTGATGTCTTCAACCGCGATGGAGCCGCGGTTGCGGAAGTAAACGACGACGATGGCGAGGCCAATGGCGGCCTCCGCCGCGGCGACGGTGAGCACGAGCAGCGCGAACACCTGGCCGACGAGATCGCCGAGAAAAGCGGAGAAAGCGACGAAGTTGATGTTCACCGCGAGCAACATAAGCTCGATCGACATGAGGATGACGATAACGTTCTTGCGGTTGAGAAAGATGCCGAAAATGCCGAGCGTGAACAGGATCGCGGCAAGGGTGAGATAGTGCGGGAGTCCTACGGTCAACATCGCGCGCCTCCTACAGCCCCTGCCCCGGTTCGACTTCACGCACTTCGATGGCATCCTCGCGCCGGCGTGCCACCTGCTCGGCGATCTTCTGCCGCTTGACGCCTTCCTTGTGATGCAGCGTGAGGACGATGGCGCCGATCATGGCGATCAGCAGAACGATGCCGGCGGCCTGGAAGAAATAGACGTACTTCGTGTAGAGGACCCGGCCGATCGCTTCGGTGTTGGAAATCTCCGCCTGCGGCGGCGTGGGTGTCGTGACGTGCGCGGCCACCTCCGGCGTGATCGCCCAGGCGCCCAGAACCAGAATGAGCTCGATGAGCATGACGATGCCGACCAGCGCGCCGACGGGCAGATAGGCAATATAGCCCGCCCGCAGCTCGGCGAAATCCACGTCGAGCATCATCACCACGAACAGGAACAGCACGGCCACCGCGCCGACATAGACGACGACGAGAATGAGCGCCAGAAACTCGGCGCCGAGCAGAATGAACAGGCCCGCGGAATTGACGAACGCGAGAATCAGGAACAGCACCGCGTGCACGGGATTGCGCGCGGAAATGACCATCAGGCCAGAGACCACGCACACCGTGGCGAACAGATAGAAAAAGGCGTCTGCGACAATCATGCGTCCGTTCCGTGTCCCCCAGAATGACCCGCTTTAACGGTACGGCGCGTCGAGGGAAATGTTTTTTGCGATCTCCCGTTCCCAGCGGTCGCCGTTCTCCAGCAGCCGCTCCTTGTCGTAATAGAGTTCTTCGCGGGTTTCGACCGCAAATTCGAAGTTCGGTCCCTCGACGATGGCGTCGACGGGACAGGCTTCCTGGCAGAAACCGCAATAGATGCATTTTACCATGTCGATGTCGTAGCGGGTGGTGCGCCGGGTGCCGTCATTGCGCCGCGGACCCGCTTCGATGGTGATGGCCTGCGCCGGGCAGATCGCCTCGCACAGCTTGCAGGCGATGCAGCGCTCCTCTCCGTTCGGATAACGCCTGAGGGCATGCTCGCCGCGAAAGCGCGGGCTGAGCGGACCTTTCTCAAAGGGATAGTTCACGGTGGCCTTCGGCTTGAAGAAGTATTTCATACCGAGCCAGAACGCGGACGCAAACTCCAGCAGGAGCAACGATTTCGCCGCCTGAACAACGCTGGCCATCTCAATTTTTCCTTTCACTCATGGTGCAAGGTCGAAGAAGTGCAGGACCGAAGCGACCGCAACGATCATGAACAGGGAAAGAGGCAGGAACACCTTCCATCCCAGCCGCATGAGCTGATCGTAGCGGTAGCGCGGAACGATCGCCTTGACCATGGAAAACATGAAGAACACGAACACGACCTTGAACACGAACCAGAAGACACCGGGCAGCCAGTTGAAAGGCGCGATGTCGAACGGCGGCAGCCAGCCGCCGAGGAACAGGATCGTGGTCAGGGCGCACATGAGAACGATGGCCACATACTCGCCCAGCATGAACAGCAGATAAGGAGTGGAGGAGTATTCGACCATGAAGCCCGCGACGAGTTCGGACTCTGCCTCAGGCAGGTCGAACGGGGGGCGGTTCGTCTCGGCGAGCGCCGATACGAAGAAGATGATGAAGAGCGGGAACAGCGGCAGCCAGAACCAGTTGAACATGCCGAGGCTGCCCTGCTGCGCCAGCACGATTTCCGTCAGGTTCAGCGACCCGACGCACAGCAGCACGGAGATGATCACAAAGCCGATGGACACCTCGTACGACACCATCTGGGCTGCCGATCGCAGGGCGCCGAGAAACGGGTATTTCGAGTTGGATGCCCAGCCGCCCATGATGACGCCGTAGACCTCGAGGGATGAAATGGCGAACACGTAGAGTATGCCGACATTGATGTTGGCAACCGCCCAGCCCGGGCTCACCGGAATCACTGCCCATGCGGACAGGGCCAGCACGGCGGAGACCACGGGCGCGAGCAGGAACACGCCCTTGTTGGCGCCCGCCGGCACGACCGGCTCCTTCAGGATGAATTTCAGGAAGTCGGCAAAGGACTGGAGAAGTCCGAACGGGCCGACCACGTTCGGGCCGCGGCGAAGCTGCACGGCGGCCCAGATCTTGCGGTCGGCGAGCAGCAGGAACGCGATCAGAACCAGCAGAACCACCAATAACAGCACGCTGTGTGCTGCGATCACCAGGACCGGCCAGACATATGCCCAGAAGAACTCAGCCATCGGTGCCGGTCTTTTCCTCTCCCGCCTTCATGGCGCTGAGCTCGCTCATGATTGCCGAGGCGCGCGTGATCGGATTGGTCAGATAGAAGTCGGTGACCGTCCGCGCGAAGGGCTGCTTGCCGATGCGTGTGCCGCCCGCGCCGAGCTTCTTGAGATCAAGGCCGTCGCCCTGCTGGATCACATCGACCATCGCCAGGTGCGGATACTCGGCAAACATCGCGCTTCTGAGTTCGGCGAGACTGTCAAATTCAAGCGGAACGCCAAGTTCGGCGGATAGAGCCCGCAGGATTGCCCAGTCCTCGCGCGCATCGCCCGGCGGGAATATCGCGCGATCCGCCATCTGCGGGCGACCCTCGGTGTTGACGTAGATCGCGCTCTTCTCCGTATACGCGGCGCCGGGCAGGATGACGTCGGCGCGGTGCGCGCCGGCATCCCCGTGCGTCCCCAAATACACGACGAAGGCCTTACCGAGGTCCGCCATATCGATTTCGTCGGCTCCGAGGAGGAACACGACCTCGACCTTGCCCGACTGCGCCGCGGTGAGAATGCCCGCCGTATCGAGCCCGCCCTTGCCGGGCACAAAACCGAGATCGAGGCCGGCAACGCGGGATGCGGCGTGGTGTAGGACGTTAAACCCGTTCCAGTCACCTTTGACGACGCCGGCGGCGTCGGCAAGCTTGGCCGCTTGAGCCATGACAGCGGCGCCGTCGGCGCGCGCGAGCGCGCCGCTGCCGACAATGATCATGGGCCGCTTGGCGCCCTTGAGCGTCTTGAAGAAGTCGTGCTTGCCGCCGGCGACGTCGGCGAGGGACTGCGGGCCCGCGCCGATATAGTCGTGTTCGTAAGTGAGATCGGTTTCCTGACCGATCAGGCCCACCTTGATCGCCCCCGCGCGCCATCGCCTGCGGATACGTGAATTGAGTACTGCCGCTTCCCAGCGGGGATCGGTGCCGACGAGCAGAAGCGCGTCCGCTTCCTCAAGAGCGGCAATGCCGGAATTGAAGAGATAGCCCGCACGGCCCTTCGCGGGATCGATCTTTGCGCCGTCCTGCCGGCAATCGATGTTGGCGGATCTCAGGCGCATCATCAGATCCTTGAGGGCGTACATGTCCTCCGCGCCGGCAAGGTCTCCGGCGATGGCCGCGAGCTTGGAACCGCTCAGACCTTTTACCTTGCGCGCGATCGCCGCGAACGCGTCGTTCCAGGTCGCCGGCTTCAGCTTGCCCCGGACACGCACATAAGGCTGGTCGAGACGTTGCGTCCGCAGGCCATCCCACACGAACCGCGTCTTGTCGGAAATCCATTCCTCGTTCACGTCGTCATTGTTGCGCGGCAGGATGCGCATGACTTCGCGCCCGCGCGTGTCGACGCGGATGTTGCTGCCGACGGCATCCATGACGTCTATGGATTCCGTCTTGCGCAGCTCCCAAGGCCGGGCGGCGAAGGCGTACGGTTTCGACGTGAGCGCGCCCACGGGGCACAGGTCGATCACGTTGCCGGAAAGCTCCGACACCATGCCCTGTTCCAGATAGGTCGTGATTTCCGCGTCCTCGCCACGCCCCGTCATCCCGAGTTCTTCGACGCCCGCGATCTCGGTCATGAAGCGGACGCAGCGCGTACAGTGAATACACCGGGTCATGATCGTCTTGATCAGCGGTCCGATGTTCTTGTCTTCGACGGCGCGCTTGTTCTCGACGAACCGGCTGCCGTCGACGCCAAAGGCCATGGCCTGATCCTGGAGATCGCATTCCCCGCCCTGATCGCAGATGGGGCAGTCGAGCGGGTGATTGATCAGAAGGAACTCCATCACGCCTTCGCGCGCCTTCTTCACGGTTTCGGAGTTGGTGCGGATTTCCGGCGGTCCGCCGTCGCGTCCTGGGCGCAGTTCATTCACGCCCATGGCGCAGGACGCCACCGGTTTCGGCGCGTCAACGACCTCCACCAGACACATGCGGCAGTTTCCGGCGATCGACAGGCGTTCGTGGTAACAGAAGCGCGGGATTTCGACCCCGGCTTCCTCGCAGGCCTGGATCAGCGTGATGCCGTCCGCGACCTCGATCTCGTTACCGTCGATGATGAGTTTCGGCATAGCCTGACAAAATCTCTCCTGTTACTCCGCCGCCGCCGGTTCACGTACGGCACCTTCCGGCTTGGGATTGGCGCTGTATTGATCGATTCGCTCTTCGATGACATGGCGGAAATGCGTGATCAGTCCCTGCACCGGCCAGGCGGCCGCGTCCCCCAACGCACAGATCGTGTGGCCCTCGACCTGATAGGTCACTTCGAGCAGCATGTCGATTTCGCGTTTCTCCGCCTCGCCGCGCGCCATGCGGTCAAGAACGCGGTACATCCACCCCGTCCCTTCGCGGCACGGCGTGCACTGGCCGCAACTCTCGTGCTTGTAGAAATAGGACAGGCGGGCAATGGCGCGGATGATGTCGGTGCTCTTGTCCATGACGATGACCGCCGCCGTTCCGAGACCGGATTTGAGCGCGGCCAGGGAATCGAAATCCATATGCAACGACTGACAACAGTCCTGAGGCAGACATCGCACCGATGACCCGCCCGGAATAACAGCGAGCAGATTGTCCCATCCGCCTCGCACGCCGCCGGCATGACGGTCGAGCAGTTCCTTGAGCGTGATGCCCATTTCCTCCTCGACATTGCACGGCTTGTTCACGTGACCTGAAATGCAGAACAGCTTGGTGCCGGTGTTGTTCGGGCGGCCGAGTCCGGCGAACCAACTCGCGCCGCGGCGCAGAATGTCCGGTGCGACGGCGATGCTCTCGACATTGTTGACCGTGGTCGGTGCGCCGTAGAGGCCGGCATTGGCCGGGAACGGCGGCTTCAGGCGCGGCTGGCCCTTCTTCCCTTCAAGGCTTTCCAGCAGCGCCGTCTCCTCGCCGCAGATATAGGCGCCGGCGCCGTGGTGGAGATAAAGGTCGAAGTCGTATCCGTGGACGTTGTTCTTGCCGATCAGCTTGGCCTCGTAGGCTTCGTCGATGGCTGCCTGCAGGCGCTCGCGTTCGTGAATGAACTCACCACGGATATAGATGTATGAGACGTGGGCGCCCATGGCGAAGCTCGCGATCAGGCACCCCTCGATCAGCAGGTGCGGATCGTGCCGCATGATCTCCCGGTCCTTGCACGTGCCGGGCTCGGATTCATCTGCGTTAACAACGAGATAGTGTGGCCGTCCATCAGACTCCTTGGGCATGAAGGACCACTTCAGGCCGGTCGGAAATCCGGCTCCGCCGCGCCCGCGCAGGCCGGACGCCTTGATCTCCTCGATGATCCAGTCGCGGCCCTTCTCGAGGATCTTTTTCGTGCCTCTCCACGCACCGCGTTTCTTGGCGCCCTTGAGGCTCCAGTCCTCAAATCCGTAGAGGTTACGGAAAATGCGATCTTCATCTTTCAGCATTACTTCGCGCCTCTCGCGGAGGCTCTCTTGGTTCTCGTCGTTGCCGGCTTGCGTTTCGTGGTGCGCGTCGTCTTCGCCGCACCGCCTTTTTTCGCGCTGCCGGCTCCGTTCAGGAGCGTGGTCGGACCACCTTCGGGACAGGAGAAGTGGCGGCCGTTCTGCGGCCCCGGTTTCACCTCCTTGCCGGCTTTCAGATCCGCAAGGAGCTGCTCGAAACTCTCAGCCGTCAGGTCTTCGTAGTAGTCCTTGTTGATCTGCACCATCGGCGCATTTGTGCACGCGCCGAGGCATTCGACCTCGAGCCAGGAGAACAGGCCGTCTTCGGTCACGTGCTGCTGTTCGCCAATCACACGCCGGCAGACGTCCTTTAGGTCGTCGGCGCCGCGCAGCCAGCATGGCGTCGTCCCGCACAACTGGACGAAATATTTGCCCACCGGTGACAGGTTGAACATGGTGTAGAAGGTGGCGACCTCGTAGACCCGGATGTAGGCCATGTCGAGCAGCTCGGCCACGGCCCGAAGTGCCGGTTCCGGCAGCCACCCGCCATGCTGCTCCTGCGCGCGCCAGAGCAGCGGGATCACCGCGGACGCCTGGCGGCCCTTGGGGAACTTCTTCATCTGTTCCCTGGCCCATTTGAGGTTCGCGGCCGAGAACTTGAAGGTCTCCGGCTGGACGGGATCAAGGCGGCGCACGCTCATTGCGATACTCCATTCGACCCAACCGAGTTTTGGCCAACGAGTTCGCGCGCACCGGACAGCAAATTGCGCTGCATTTCGAGAGCCTTCCTTCCGGCACCGTGCAGTTCGTCCTTTTTCGCTTCAATCTGAGGAGAAAACGCAACGTCCTTCATTGCGCTCCGAATGACATAGTTTCCACCGCCAAACACGACTGCAAACACAACTACCGCGCTGAGTGTCGTGGCAAGCCGACCGAACTTCTTCTCCAAAGAAATAAAGGTGATGCCCGCAGCGATTATCGCTGCGATTTTCGGAGAATACACCGCCAGCAGATAACCGAACCATTCAATGTACGCTGGCCAGTATGGCTGCCAGTCAGATGACGAGGCCATCGCGAACAATGCGACAAATCCAATGCAGATTGCGGTTGCCAACAGCGTGAACGTCCAAATGTTCCATACGCTCATCGGTCGACCTCCCCGAACACGATGTCCAGCGAGCCCAGGATCGCGGCGACGTCGGCGAGCATGTGGCCCTTGCACAGGAAATCCATGGCCTGCAGGTGGGCATATCCCGGCGCCCTGATCTTGCATCTGTAAGGACGGTTGGTGCCGTCGGAGACCAGATAGACACCGAACTCACCCTTCGGCGCCTCGACCGCGGCGTAAACTTCTCCGGCGGGCACGTGGTAGCCTTCCGTGTAGAGCTTGAAGTGATGGATCAGCGCCTCCATCGAGCGCTTCATCTCGCCGCGCTTCGGCGGCACGATCTTCTGGTTCGGCGTGGAGACGGGACCGCCCTGCCCGCGCAGCTTCTCGCAGCATTGCCGCATGATCCGGACCGACTGGCGCATCTCCTCCATGCGGATCAGATAGCGGTCGTAGCAATCGCCGTTCTTGCCGACCGGAATGTCGAATTCGAGGTCGTTGTAGCACTCATAGGGCTGCGCCTTGCGCAGATCCCACGCGGCACCGGAACCGCGCACCATGACGCCGGAGAAGCCCCACGCGAACGCGTCCTCGAGTGAGACCACCGCGATGTCGACATTGCGTTGCTTGAAGATGCGGTTGTCCGTCAGCAACCCCTCGATATCGTCGAGCACCTGCAGGAACGGATCGCAGAAGGCCTCGATATCGTCGATGAGCTCCGGCGGCAGATCCTGATGTACGCCACCCGGGCGGAAATACGCCGCATGCATGCGCGATCCCGAGGCGCGCTCGTAGAAGATCATCAGCTTCTCGCGTTCCTCGAAACCCCAGAGCGGCGGCGTCAGGGCGCCCACGTCGAGTGCCTGCGTCGTGACGTTGAGCAGATGCGACAGCAACCGGCCGATCTCGGAATAGAGCACGCGGATCAACTGTCCGCGCAGGGGCACGCTTATGCCCAGCAGTTTTTCCGCGGCGAGCGCGAATGCATGTTCCTGGTTCATGGGCGCGACATAGTCGAGCCGGTCGAAATAGGGGATCGCCTGAAGATATGTCTTGTGTTCGATCAGCTTTTCGGTGCCGCGATGCAGCAGCCCGATATGCGGATCGACCCGCTCCACGACTTCACCGTCCAGCTCGAGCACAAGACGTAGCACGCCGTGCGCCGCCGGATGCTGCGGTCCGAAGTTGATGGTGAAATTGCGGATTTCCGTTTCTGCCATCGTTCGTCTCAGTTACGCGTTGTCTCGCGCGCAGGCTGCGCCGGCCGATAAACGACCGCAGTCGCCGCCGATCGTCCACCGGATCGGATGATCGTCGCGCCGAAGCGTCATGACGCCGTACTCCCATTGCCGCCCTCGCCCGCCTTCTCATCACCGGGAAGAACATAGTCGGTTCCTTCCCAGGGGCTGATGGCGTCGAAGTTCCGGAACTCCTGAGCTAGTTTTACCGGCTCGTAGACGACGCGTTTTTGATCTTCGTCATATCGCACCTCGACGAATCCGGTCAGGGGGAAGTCCTTGCGCAGCGGGTGTCCCTGGAAGCCGTAGTCGGTGAGGATGCGACGCAAGTCGGGGTGGTCCGAAAAGAGAATTCCGTAGAGGTCGAAGGCCTCGCGTTCGAACCAGTTGGCCGCCGGAAAGACATCGACGACGCTCGGCACCGGAGTGGCTTCGTCGGTGCTCGTCTTGACGCGGATACGCATATTCTGGCGCGGGCTGAGGAGATGGTAGACGACGTCGAACCTGTCGGCGCGATCCGGATAATCAACGCCGGCGATGTCGATCAGACAATCGAACAGGCAACGGGCATCGCTTTTCAGGAACTTGATGGCGTCGGCGACGTGTTCCCGGGACACTTCCAGCGTCAGCTCGCCATAGGCGACCTGCCACGTGCGAACGGCCTCGTCGCCCAGCGACTCGGCAACAAACTCCCCAAGGTCTCTCAAGCCCGCGTCCATCTTTGCCGCCGCTCGCCTTCCTTGTGCCTAGCGTTCAATGGTGCCGGTTCGGCGAATTTTCTGCTGAAGAAGCAGGATGCCGTAGACCAGCGCTTCGGCGGTCGGCGGACACCCCGGAACATAGATGTCGACCGGCAAGACGCGGTCGCATCCCCGCACGACGGAATAGGAGTAGTGATAGTAGCCGCCGCCATTGGCGCAGCTTCCCATGGAGATCACGTATCTCGGCTCCGGCATCTGGTCGTAAACCTTGCGGATGGCCGGCGCCATCTTGTTGGTCAACGTACCGGCGACGATGATCACGTCCGACTGGCGCGGGCTGGCGCGAGGCGCGAAGCCGAAACGCTCCACATCGTAGCGCGGCATCGAGGCCTGCATCATTTCGACCGCACAACAGGCAAGGCCGAATGTCATCCACATCAGCGAGCCGGTACGCGCCCAGTTGATGAGGTCGTCGGTCGACGTGACCAGGAAGCCCTTGTCCGCAAGCTCGTTCGAGATCTCCGTGAAGAACGGAGGGGCCTCGGAGCTTGCCGGCGACGAACCGTCGCGGCGGTGATCAAAGACCGGTGACGGGATCAATCCCATTCGAGAGCCCCTTTCCGCCATTCATAGATGAAACCGATGGTGAGAATGCCGAGGAAGACCATCACCGACCAGAACCCGAAGGTGCCCACTTCCTTGAACGACACGGCCCACGGAAACAAGAACGCCACCTCGAGATCGAAGATGATGAACAGGAGCGCGACGAGATAGAAGCGCACGTCGAATTTCATGCGCGCATCGTCGAACGCCTTGAAGCCGCACTCATAGGCCGAGACTTTCTCCGGATCGGGGTTCGAGACCGCGACGAAGAACGGAGCGGCCATCAGCACCAAGCCGATGACCAACGAGACGCCGATAAAGATCGCGACAGGCAGATACTGCAAAAGCAATTCGTTCATGGCCTCACCTGGCTTGGGCGCGTCGGCTCAGCGGTCAGCAAACAAGACGGCGGTCGGTTTGCGATGTCGCGTTCTGCCACGGACGCGCCGGTGCATGGTCTTTGTTGCAACGCAAACACTGTAATGGAAAGTACCCCCTTGCTTCAATCGGAGGTTCGGAAATTGGTCGTGCCGCTCTCGCTTTAACTCACCTGATTTGGCAAGGCAAGTGAATGCGCGCCGCAGGTGTCGGTGCGGTGAAAAGGCAACAAAAACTGTTACGAAATCAGGTGCTGGTGGCGGGAGTGACGGGACTCGAACCCGCGGCCTCCGGCGTGACAGGCCGGCGCTCTAACCAAACTGAGCTACACCCCCTTGAAGCGGGGCCTTTTGACCCCGATGCCTCCAAGACCGCACCGGTGTATGACAGCGCGTGTTCATGGTCAAGTCAATCAACAAGAGCCTCTTCGATCAAACCCGAGCGATTTGGTCGAAGAGGCTCTAATGGTGGGCGGTGACAGGATCGAACTGCCGACCTCCTGGGTGTAAACCAGGCGCTCTCCCAGCTGAGCTAACCGCCCCACCGTCACGCCCACGACTTAGGTGCGCCAATGCGCGATGACAAGTGGGCAAATGAAAACCCCGCCTGGAAAGGCGGGGTCTTCGTTTCCGATGCTGGACGACGCCTAGTCGTTGACGGCCTCCTTGAGCGCCTTACCAGCCTTGAATTTCGGAACCCGGGAAGCCGGGATCTGAATTGTCTCTCCGGTCCGCGGGTTGCGACCAGTCGACGCCTTGCGGTGTGCAACCTGAAAGTTGCCAAAACCGACAATCCGAACGGTGTCGCCTGACCTTAAGGCGCTGGCAATTCCGTCGAAGGTCGCATCGACCGCCTCAGCTGCCGCATCCTTTGAGATTTGCGCATTCTGCGCAACCAGGGAGACCAGCTCTGTCTTGTTCACGGATCTGTCCTTTCGATTGTTGTTTCGCACGAGTCGCTAATCGCACTTGTTAACGCATTCCGGTTGTACCCGAATCGCTAACGACTCGATTTCATAATACCGGAAAAAATCCCGGAAAACCGGCAAAAACGCGTAAATGTGTAAAGAGTTTGACAACAGGATTAACGCGCCAAACGCCCGATTCGGGCCGATTCCGCACACAGATCAGTGTGCGGTCAGCCCGGTTCCGGCGTCTTCGTCGCCTGCGACGGCCGCTGCTTTAGCCGCTGCTTCCTCGTCCCACTCGATCGGTTCCGGCTTGCTCACCAGCGCGATCTTGATCACCTCATCCATCTGAGAAACCGGAACAATTTCAAGGCTGTTCTTCACTTCATCAGGAATTTCAGCCAGTTCCTTCGCGTTTTCTTCCGGAATAATGACCGTCTTCACGCCACCGCGCATCGCCGCGAGCAATTTTTCTTTCAGACCGCCAATCGGGAAGACGCGGCCGCGCAACGTGATCTCTCCGGTCATGGCGACATCCTTGCGCACCGCAATTCCGGTCATGATCGAAATGATCGCGGTAACCATAGCGACACCCGCCGACGGGCCGTCTTTCGGCGTCGCGCCCTCCGGCACGTGGACGTGGATGTCGCGCTTGTCGAACAGCGGCGGCTCGATACCGAAATCGATACTCCGCGATTTGACGTAAGCGTTCGCGGCCTGAATGGACTCCTTCATGACGTCGCGCAGGTTGCCGGTCACCGTCATCTTGCCCTTGCCGGGCATCATGACGCCTTCGACCGTCAGCAACTCGCCGCCGGTTTCGGTCCACGCAAGCCCGGTGACGACGCCGACGAGGTCTTCGCGCTCCGTCTCGCCGTAGCGGAATTTCGGAATGCTGAGATAGTCCTCCAGATTGTCCTTCGTAACCGTGACGGACTTATTGTCGGACGTCAGCAGCTCCTTCACGGACTTCCGCGCCAGCTTGGCGAGCTCGCGCTCGAGGTTCCGCACCCCGGCCTCGCGCGTGTAACGGCGGATGACTTCCAGCAGTGCGCCGTCCTCGATGATCCACTCCTCTTCGGAGAGGCCATGCGACTTGAGCAGCTCCGGAATGAGATGACGGCGCGCGATCTGCACCTTCTCGTCCTCGGTGTAGCCGGCGATGCGGATGATCTCCATCCGGTCCATCAGGGCCGGCGGGATGTTCAGCGTGTTCGCCGTCGTCACGAACAGGACGTTCGACAGATCGTAGTCGACCTCGAGATAGTGGTCGTTGAACGCGTTGTTCTGTTCCGGATCGAGCACCTCCAGCAACGCGGACGCCGGGTCGCCGCGGAAGTCGGCACCCATCTTGTCGATTTCGTCGAGCAGGAACAGCGGGTTGGTCTTTTTGGCCTTTTTCATCGACTGGATGACCTTGCCGGGCATCGAGCCGATATAGGTGCGCCGGTGACCGCGGATTTCCGCTTCGTCGCGCACGCCGCCCAGCGACATGCGGACGAACTCGCGGCCCGTCGCCCGCGCGATCGACTGGCCGAGCGAGGTCTTGCCGACACCGGGAGGGCCGACGAGACACAGGATCGGGCCTTTGAGCTTGTTGGTGCGCGCCTGGACCGCCAGATATTCGATGATGCGGTCCTTGACCTTCTCCAGACCGTAGTGGTCCTCGTCGAGAATCTTCTGGGCTTCGTCCAGATCCTTCTTGATCTTGCCCTTCACGCCCCACGGAATGTTGAGCAGCCAATCCAGATAATTGCGCACGACCGTGGCTTCAGCCGACATCGGGCTCATCTGCTTGAGCTTCTTCAGCTCCGCAGTGGCTTTCTCCTTGGCCTCTTTCGACAGTCGCGTGGACTCGATCTTCTCTTCCAGTTCGGAGATATCGTCACGCCCGTCTTCGGCGTCGCCGAGTTCCTTCTGAATGGCCTTCATCTGCTCATTCAGATAGTACTCGCGCTGGGTCTTCTCCATCTGGCGCTTCACGCGCGAACGGATCTTCTTCTCGACCTGAAGGACCGAGATCTCGCTCTCCATCAGCGCGTAGACACGTTCCAGCCGCGCCGAGACGGACTCGGTCTCGAGGATTTCCTGCTTGTCCGCGATCTTGATCGCCAGATGCGACGCGATCGTATCGGCCAGTTTCGAATAGTCGTCGATCTGGGTAACCGTGCCGAGCACCTCCGGCGAGATCTTCTTGTTCAGCCGGACATAGCTTTCAAACTGTGCAACGGCGGACCGGGCCAGCGCCTCGACTTCGTCGCTCGAACCGAGGTCCTCGTCGATCAGATCGATGGACGCCTCGAAATAGTCATCGTTCTCGATGTAGTTGGAAATATTGACGCGTTCAGTACCCTCAACGAGGACCTTGACCGTTCCGTCCGGCAGTTTCAGGAGCTGCAACACGGAGGCGAGCGTACCCACCATGTAGATGTCATCGGTCGAGGGTTCGTCGTCGCCCGCATTCTTCTGCGCCACGAGGAGGATTTGCTTCTCGTTCTGCGTCACCTCTTCAAGCGCATTGATCGATTTCTCACGGCCGACGAAGAGCGGCACGATCATGTGCGGGAACACCACAATGTCCCGGAGCGGCAGAACCGGATAGGTGTCGCCACTCTTGGGTTTGGCGGGAGTCTGTTCTTTTTCTGTGCTCATGTCTCTGTCCTGGCTGACGCGATCTGCCTCTGTTTCAACGCTTGCGGACTTTAGAATCCGTCTATGATTCAATATACGCGCCTCGCGTCCCAATGTCCGGACACGTTGACGCAGCCGACTTCCAAAAAAGACAATTCACCAATAGGTGGACGCCACGCTAAGCCTGAAGTCAAGCGACCGCGCCACTAGCGTTAAGACCAGTGCGCGGCTTCATGATGGTTAAGATTCGTTGGCTTAGGCAAGAAGAGATGTAGGAAGCCGCGGCCTCACGTTCAAGCGCTGGATTCGATTTCCTCGGCGCGCTCGGAATAAATCCGCAACGGACGCGCCGAACCTTCCACAACTTCCGGGCTGATCACGATTTCCTCAATGCCCTTGAAGCTCGGCAGATCGAACATCGTGTCGAGCAGAATGCCCTCCATGATGGACCGCAGACCGCGCGCGCCGGTCTTGCGTTCGATTGCCTTGCGGGCGATGCCTGAAAGCGCCTCGTCCGAGAACGTGAGCTGTACGTCTTCCATTTCGAACAGCCGCTGATACTGCTTCACCAGCGCGTTCTTCGGCTCCATCAGAATCTTGACCAGGGCGTCCTCGTCGAGGTCCTCGAGCGTGGCGATGACGGGGACACGGCCGATGAACTCCGGAATGAGGCCAAACCTCAGCAGGTCCTCCGGTTCCACGCCCTTGAGCAATTCGCCCATCTTGCGCTCGTCATCGGATTCCACCGTGGCGCCGAAACCGATCGATGTGGTGCGGCCGCGTTGCGAGATGATCTTTTCAAGACCGGCAAACGCACCGCCGCAAATGAAAAGGATGTTGGTCGTGTCGACTTGCAGGAACTCCTGCTGCGGATGTTTGCGTCCGCCCTGCGGCGGAACGCTGGCAACGGTCCCTTCCATGATCTTGAGCAGCGCCTGCTGCACGCCCTCGCCCGACACGTCCCGGGTGATCGACGGGTTGTCGGACTTCCGGGAAATCTTGTCGACCTCGTCGATATAGACGATGCCGCGCTGGGCGCGCTCGACATTGTAGTCGGCCGCCTGCAGCAGCTTGAGAATGATGTTCTCGACGTCTTCGCCGACGTAACCGGCCTCGGTCAGGGTCGTCGCATCGGCCATCGTGAACGGCACGTCGAGGATGCGGGCCAGCGTCTGCGCGAGCAAGGTCTTGCCGCAGCCGGTCGGGCCGATCAGGAGAATGTTGGATTTGGCCAGCTCGACATCCGCGTTCTTTCCGGAGTGATTGAGCCGCTTGTAGTGGTTGTGGACGGCGACGGAGAGAACGCGCTTGGCGTGATCCTGGCCGATCACATAGTCGTCCAGGACGGTGCAAATCTCGGTCGGCGTGGGCACGCCGTCGCTCGACTTGACCAGCGAGCTCTTGTTCTCCTCGCGAATGATGTCCATGCACAGTTCAACGCATTCATCGCAGATGAACACGGTCGGTCCGGCAATGAGTTTGCGAACCTCGTGCTGGCTTTTCCCGCAGAAGGAACAATACAAAGTGTTCTTGGAATCGTTACCGCTGGATTTGCTCATTCTACTCATCCTGGTCCGCTCTGGGCACAAAGCTGACGACAAAACCGCCGTTTGTCCAGCGGACCTGCTGCCTTGGTTCGCCAAGCCCGTGAAGGCCGAATGTGAGGTGGGAAGAACCCCAACCCTGTGAACTCAACATGCTATTCGTTCATTGATCAAGAATTGATTAATTCAATGGCTCACATCGCTCCCGATCTTAACCAAATTCCTGACGGCCATCCCGCGTCCGGGCACGCGGCCATTCGCTCTGCGTCATGTTCCGTCTGAACGTCAATGTAGGCGGTTTTTGCGCGCCGGTGGGTTACAGCCTCAGCATTTTTCCGTGATGTTAACAGAAACATGTCCGTTTGCGCAGCAAGACCCGGGCCACTTTTTCGTCAATCGCGCGGATCGGGAACATCAATCCCCACTATTTTCCGTTTTGTCCTCTTCTGGCTCGTCTTCCGATGACGCACGTTTCAAAATGACATCGTCAACGATCCCGAACTCCTTCGCCTCTTCCGCATTCATGAAGTAGTCGCGATCGAGCGTGGTTTCAATCGTTTCGAAGTTCTGCCCGGTGTGTTGAACGTAGATCTCGTTCAACCGGCGCTTGGTCTTGATGATGTCCTCGGCATGACGCTCGATGTCACTCGCCTGCCCCTGAAAACCGCCGGAAGGCTGGTGCAGCATGATGCGGGCATTGGGCAATGCGAAGCGCATGTCCTTTTCACCGGCCGTCAGCAGCAGCGAGCCCATCGACGCCGCCTGGCCCGTGCACAGGGTGGAGACCGGCGGGCGGATGAACTGCATGGTGTCGTACATCGCCATTCCCGACGTGACGATCCCGCCCGGCGAATTGATGTACATGGCGATTTCCTTCTTGGGGTTGTCCGCCTCGAGATACAACAGTTGTGCCGTCACGAGAGACGCCATGTGGTCCTCGATCACGCCGGTGACGAAGATGATCCGCTCCTTGAGCAGGCGGGAGTAGATATCGTAGGCGCGCTCGCCGCGGTTCGTCTGCTCGACAACCATGGGCACGAGCGTGTTCATGTAAGTGTCGACTGGGTCTTGCATACGCATTGCTCCTTGTTCCAACACCCATTCCTGGCGGGCGATCTGCTGGACGATCTCGCGCCCGGCCATACTGTTAGCCGATTCGCGGTGGTCCTGGACAATATTGACAAAACGCCAGGGCAACGTCCTTGCCCCGGCTTACAGGATGCGAGCGCCGTGATCCGTCACGTCGAGCCGGCCGCGATACCCCGGCGGTGATCAGCTCTCGTCGTCGTCTTCCGCGCTCTTCAACAGCTCTTCGACCGTGACCTTCTTTTCCTCCACGCTCGCCTGGTCGAGGATGTGGTCGATGACCTTGTTCTCGAAAATCGGCACCCGCAACTCCGCCACCGCCTGCGGGTTCTTCTGATAAAAATCGAACACTTCGCGCTCCTGACCGGGGAACTGCTGAACGCGTTGCATGAGCGCCTGGTTGACTTCCTCGTCGGTGATCTTGATTTCGCTCTTCTCGCCAATATCCGAGAGTACGAGGCCGAGGCGCACGCGCCGCTCCGCAAGCTCCTCATATTCCTTGCGGGCCTTCTCCTCGGTCGTGTCCTCATCCTCGAAGGTGCGGCCGGCCTTCTCCAACTCCGCATTGACCTGCTGCCAGACGGACTCGAATTCGCGCTCGACGAGCGTCGCCGGCACCTCGAACTTGTGCGTCTTGTCGAGATTGTCGAGAAGCTCGCGCTTCAGGCGCGCCTTCGAGACGGACTCGTACTCTTCCTTGACGCGCGCCTCGACCGCATCGCGCAATCCGGCAAGCGTGTCGTAGCCCAGCTTCTTTGCGAACTCATCGTCCAGCTTTGCCAGTTCCGGCCCGGCGATCTCCTTGACGGTGATGTCGAACTTCGCCTTCTTGCCGGCCAGTTCCTTCGCCGGGTAGTCCTTCGGAAACGTACAGTCGATGGTCTTCTTGTCGCCGGCCTTCACGCCCTTCAACCCCTCCTCGAAACCGGGAATGAAGGTGCCCTTGCCGAGCACCACGGGAGCATCCTCCGCGGTACCGCCATCAAAAGCCTTGCCGTCGATCTTGCCCTCATAATCGATCGTGACCTGGTCGCCCTCCTCCGCCTTCGCGTCCTTCTTTGCCTTCTTCTTGTATGTGACGGCGTCTTCGTGGATCCGCTTCAGGCTGTTGTCGACCTCCTCGTCATTGACCTCGACCACCGGCTTCTCAAGCTTGAGCTTGGTGAGATCGGCGATTTCGATATTGGGGAGCACCTCGAATGAAATGGTGTAGTCCAGGTCGGAATCGCCCGCGATGACCTTCTCGATCTCTTCGCTGTCCTCGGTCACCGAGATATCCGGATCCAATGCCGGACGCTCCTTGCGGTCGGCAATCGCCTTCTGCGTGCTCTCGGAGATCGTCTGTTCGAGGATCTCCGCCATGACCGACCGGCCATAGACCTTTCGCAGGTGGTCGACCGGCACCTTGCCGGGCCGGAATCCTTTCAGATTGACCTGCGTTTTCAGCTCATCGAGCCGTTTGGACAGGCGTTCGTTGAGTTCGCTGGCGGCGATCTTGACCTTGAGTTCGCGTTTCAGGCCATCCGATGTGGTTTCAATAACTTCCATGACGGTCTTGCTTCGGGTTGTCTTGCCAAATGTAAAGCTGCTTCGGGAATGTAGCAGGCGCTGTTCCTGGAAATCGGAGACTTTGTGGTGCGGGCGGAGGGACTTGAACCCCCACGGCCGAAGCCACCAGATCCTAAATCTGGCGTGTCTACCAATTCCACCACGCCCGCTGCCGGACGCGCCTCCTATATCACACAGGATTCAATCGCGGCTAGCCTCTTGCAGCGACATATCGTATGCGCCGGAAGAGAACGCAACTCTTCGCCTGATGCAATGCGCTGGCAATGCGGCGCGCCCTCTGCATATTCTCAGTATCCAAAGGGAAGAACATGAGTTCCATTCATCCAACACGCAGACAGTTTCTTGCCGCGTCCGCATCCGCCGCTACCCTATCGGTGAGCGGCGTTTCGCGGGTATCTGCCGCTCTTTCCGGTGGGCCGATCCTTCTCGAGGCCCGTCCGGGAAAGGCCAATCTCCTCGAGACATCCGACGCCGAAACGGCAATCTGGGGATATGACGGACGCGTGCCGGGCCCCGTTTTGCGCGCCAGGCAGGGCGGCGAGGTCTGGGTGCGTTTCCGGAACAAGCTCTCGCAACCGACAACGATCCACTGGCATGGAATCCGGATCGCAAACGCCATGGACGGCGTCGCCGGCCTGACGCAGGACCCGGTTCCGCCCGGGGAGACGTTCGACTACCGCTTCACGGTGCCGGACGCGGGGACCTTCTGGTACCACCCGCATAACCGGTCATGGGAACAGGTCGCGCGCGGCCTTTACGGCGCGTTGATTGTGGAGGAGCACGATGCGCCGGACGTCGATCAGGACCTCATCGTCATCGCCGATGACTGGCGACTGGAGGAAGACGGCCGGATCCATGAGGCCAGTTTCGGATCGATTCGCGACCGCGCGCACGCCGGGCGGCTCGGCAACATCCTGGCGATCAACGGACAGCCGCTTGCCGAGTTCAGGGTGCGGTCCGGTGAGCGCCTGCGTCTCCGCCTGATCAACACCTGCAACGCGCGGGTTCTGGCGTTGCGGTTCGAAGACCTCAAACCCCAGGTGCTGGCAATCGACGGGCAGCCCGTCTCTCCGCATCCGCTCAGGAACGAGGTGGCGACGCTGGCGCCGGGGCAGCGGGTCGACCTTTTCATTCTCATGACCGGCGCACCCGGTGCGACGCAGGCGATCACGGAGGTCTCTCAAAGCCGTCTGGTCGCCGCGCGCTTTGTCTACGGTCCGGATGAAGCGCTGCCTGCCAACCCCGCCACGCCGCGGCTCGCAAGCAACGGGATACCCGAACCCGACATGGGCGCGGCAAAAAAGGTCGATCTGGTGATGACGGGCGGCGCCATGGGGCGAGTCGACCAGATCGTCCACAAGGGACAAACCTTCGGTATTCGCGAACTTGTGCGCGAACATGGACTTGTCTGGGCCTTCAACGGCGTTGCGGGAATGCCGGGAACGCCGCTGTTCACCGCGAAGCGTGGGCAGACGGTCGCGGTGCGTATGGTCAACGACACGCGCTGGCCGCACGCGATGCACTTTCACGGACACCATTTCCGGGAAGCGGACGCCGATGCCGCCTGGCGCGACACGCTCCTCATGGAGGCGAACGAAACGCGCACCGTCTATTTCGTTGCGGATAACCCGGGAAAGTGGATGCTGCACTGTCACATGCTGGAACATCAGGCCGGCGGCATGGCCACCTGGTTTGAGGTTGAAGCCTAGCCGCGCCATTTGTAGACTCATCGGCACCACTGCAAAAATCACCCCATCACCAAAAGGCAGATTTCCTTGGACATTAGAGACAGCGTTGTCGAGGCGATTGGCAACACGCCGCTCATCAAGCTGCGCGGGCCGTCCGAGTTGACCGGCTGCACCATTCTCGGCAAGGCCGAATTTCTCAATCCCGGCCAATCGGTAAAGGACCGTCCGGCACGGCACATGATATTGGAGGCCGAGCGCCGCGGCGACCTGAAGCCCGGCGGGCTGATCGTCGAGGGCACCGCCGGCAATACCGGCATCGGCATAGCGCTCGTGGCCCGCGCTCGCGGCTACCGGACGTGGATCGTCATCCCCGAGACGCAGAGCCAGGAAAAGAAGGATACGCTGCGCCTCGGCGGTGCCGAACTGATCGAGGTGCCGGCCCTGCCCTACAAGGATCCGAACAACTATCAGCACATCGCACGGCGGTTGGCGGACAAACTCGCCGAGACCGAGCCCAACGGCGTTCTGTTCGCGGACCAGTGGAACAACATGGACAACCGCGCGGCGCACTACACGACGACAGGTCCGGAAATCTGGGAGCAGACCGGCGGCAAGATCGATGGCTTCATCTGCGCGGTGGGGACCGGCGGCACCCTTGCCGGCGTCTCGACGTTTCTGCGCGAGAAGTCGAATGCCGTCGTGATCGGTTGTGCCGACCCTCGCGGCGCGGCGATGTACTCGCTGTTCTCCACCGGCGAGGCGAAGGCGTCCGAGGGCGGGTCGATTTCGGAGGGCATCGGCCTCGGCCGTTCGACGTGCATCGTCGAGGACGTCAGGGTCGACCACCCGTACATCATTCCCGACGATGAGGCGATCCCGATCGTATTTGAACTCGCCGAGACGGAAGGGCTGCTGATGGGCGGGTCGACCGGCATCAACGTTGCCGGCGCCATTCGTCTCGCCAAGGAGATGGGGCCAGGCCATACGATCGTGACCATTCTTTGCGACCACGGCAGCCGCTACCAGAGCAAGCTCTACAACCCGGCCTTTCTCAAGGAGAAGGGACTGCCGGTTCCGCCGTGGCTCGAAAGTCCGGCGCCGGATATCCCGGACGTCAAGGTCTAGATGGCGGACAGGTGGTGAGGGAGACACCGATGAGCCTTACGAAAGAACTGTTCCGCGACAACAGCTACGCCAAGTCATGCGAGGCGAAAGTCACGGCAATCAACGACCTGGGCGGGATCATTCTCGACCGCACGGTGTTCTATCCGTCGGGAGGCGGGCAGCCGGGCGACGCCGGCAAGCTCAAGCGTTCCGACGGATCGCATACAGAGATTGCAACGACGGTTTACGAGAAGGACCGCAGCGCGATCGTGCATGTACCCGGCGATGGACAGGACGTGCCGACGGTCGGCGAAACGGTCCAGTGCATTGTCGACTGGAAAAAGCGCTATGCCCATATGCGGGTGCATACAGCGCTTCATCTGTTGTGCGCCATCCTGCCCTACCCGGTCACTGGCGGGTCGATCGGCCAGGGAGAGGGCCGCCTCGATTTCGATATCCCCGATGCCGGCCTCGACAAGGAAGCGCTGACGGATGAGCTCAACAAGCTTATCGCCCAGGACCACGAGGTGGCGATCCGCTGGATCACCGACGAGGAACTGGAAGCCCAGCCCGACCTGGTGCGGACCATGTCGGTCAAGCCGCCGATGGGCTCCGGAAAGGTCCGGCTGATCGCCGTCGGCGACTTGGACCTTCAACCGTGCGGCGGCACGCACGTGGCGCGCACAAACGAGATCGGCACGGTTGACGTCAGCAAGATCGAGAAAAAGGGCGCAAAAAACCGCAGGGTACGGATCGCCGTGAGCTGATAGCTTGGCGGATCGGTTTCACGAGGGACAACGGGCATGAACGATCATTCGGCGAAATGGCTTGTCGAGACGGACTGGTTGGCCGCGCATCTCGACGCGCCCGATATTGTGGTCATCGATGCGAGCTGGTACCTGCCGGACAGCCCTCGCAATCCTTATGAAGAGTACCTCGAGGCGCGGATCCCCGGTGCGGTGTTCTTCGATATCGACGAGATTTCGGACGAGACCTCTTCCCTGCCCCACATGCTTCCGAGTCCCGAAAAGTTCTCTTCCCGCATGCGGAAGATGGGCATTGGCGACGGTATGCGCGTCGTCGTCTATGACGCGGACGGCATGTTCTCGGCCGCCCGCGTGTGGTGGACGTTCCGCGCCATGGGCAAGGACGACGTCGGGCTACTCAATGGTGGGCTCGCCAAGTGGAAACGCGAAAGACTGCCGCTTGAAGACGGTCCGCCGGCCGTGCGCACGGAACGCCATTTCACCGCACGGCGGATCGGCGAGCTGATCCGGGACCGCGACGATATGCTGGCGAGTTCAAAGAACGACGCGGAGCAGATTGTCGATGCCCGCTCGGCGGAGCGGTTTCGCGGTGAAGCACCCGAGCCGCGTGCGGGCCTGCGTTCGGGTCACATCCCCGGATCGCTCAATCTGCACTACGCCGATCTGCTCAAGGATGACGGTACGCTGAAATCGGCGGACGAGCTGAAAACGGTGTTCGAGCAGGCCGGCGTCGATCTGGCGAAACCGGTTGCGACGACATGCGGCTCCGGCGTGACAGCGAGCATCCTCGCTTTGGCGCTGGCCGTTCTCGGCCACCGCAAGACGTCCGTGTATGACGGCTCGTGGAGCGAATGGGGCGCCGACGACGCCCTTCCGATCGCAACGGGGACCGCGGCGCAGGACACCTAGGGTGTTGGTCTTCGCCTAGATCAGGATCTGGCTCAGGAACAGCTTGGTGCGCTCGTGCTGCGGGTTGGAGAAGAACGGCTCCGGCTCGTTCTGCTCGATGATCTGCCCCTCGTCCATGAAGATCACCCGGTTCGCGACCTCGCGGGCAAAGCCCATCTCGTGGGTCACCACCAGCATGGTCATGCCCTCATGAGCGAGATTGACCATCACGTCGAGCACTTCCTTGATCATTTCCGGATCGAGTGCCGAAGTCGGTTCGTCGAACAGCATGATCTTCGGCGACATGCACAAGGACCGGGCGATCGCGACGCGCTGCTGCTGACCGCCAGAGAGCTGACCGGGATATTTCAGCGCCTGTTCGGGGATCTGCACCCGCTCCAGGTACTTCATTGCGGTTTCCTCGGCTTCCTCCTTCGGCATGTTGCGAACCCAGATGGGGCCGAGCGTGCAGTTTTCGAGGATCGTCAGGTGCGGAAACAGGTTGAAATGCTGGAACACCATGCCGACTTCACGTCGGATTTCGTCGATCTTCTTCAGATCGCCGGTCAGCTCGATGCCGTCGACGACGATGTCACCCTGCTGGTGTTCCTCCAGCCGGTTGATGCAGCGGATCAGCGTCGACTTGCCCGAACCGGACGGGCCGCAGATGACGATCCGCTCGCCCTTGTTCACCGTCAGATTGATATCCCTCAGCACATGGAAATTGCCGAACCATTTGTGCATCCCGGTGATTTCGATGGCGATCTCGTCGCTGATCTCCATGACATGTTCATCGGAACCATTGCCGTTGCTCGCCCGCGCGCTCGGTTTCTTCGCGGCCGGTTTCCTGGCGGCTGGTGCTTTACCCATGTAAGTCCCCCTTGATCTCCTGCCCGAGGTCAGCTTCGGTCACCTTAGCATTGGTCGAATTGAAAATTGAAGTCCAGCACAACTAGCGCAATGGCGGGGCGTAAAGGATGCCGCCGTTCGACCAGAGCCGGTTGATGCCGCGCGCAATGTTGAGCGGCGATCCCTCGCCGATATTGCGGTCGAACATCTCGCCGTAATTGCCGACCGCCTTGATCAGGCGCACGGCCCAGTTGTTGTCGAGGCCGAGCTTGCGGCCGAGATCGCCCTCCGCGCCGAGCAACCGGCGCACGGCGGGGTTCTCCGACGCGCGTTTCTCGTCGATGTTGGCGCTTGTGATGCCGAGTTCCTCGGCCTCGATCAGCGCGAACACGGTCCATTTCACGAGGTTGAACCACTGATCGTCGCCCTGCCGCACAACCGGCCCGAGCGGTTCCTTGGAAATGATCTCCGGAAGGACAATGTGATCGTCCGGCTCCGCGAGATTGAGCCGAAAGGCGTAAAGCTGGGACGCATCGGCGGTGAACGCGTTGCACTGTCCGGATTCGTAGGCCTGAACCGTTTCTTCCGTCTTGTCGAACGTCAGGAGATTGAACCGCATGTTCCTGGTATCGAAGAAGTCGCCGACATTCATCTCCGTCGTCGTGCCCGCCTGGGTGCAGATCGTGGCGCCGGACAACTCGAGCACGCTGCCGACGCCTAGCTTCTTGTGCACCATGAAGCCCTGGCCGTCATAGTAGGTGACGCCTGCGAAATGCAGACCCAGCGCGGTATCGCGCGTCATGGTCCAGGTGGTGTTGCGCGAAAGAATGTCCACCTCGCCCGACTGAAGCGCGGTGAAGCGCTCCTTGGCCGTCAAAGGGACAAACTTCACCTTGTCGGGATCCGCGAAGATTGCCGCGGCAAGACCGCGGCACAAATCCGCGTCCATACCCTGCCAGTTGCCTTGTGCGTCGCTGCTGGAGAAACCGGGCAGCCCGTGATTGACGCCGCAGGACACAAAGCCCTTTGCCTTCACGTCATCAAGAGTTGCGGCGTGTCCGTGTCCGCCGGAAAGAAAAGCGGCGCATGCAACCAGCATCGCCCGGACGATCCATTTCATTTTTGTACTCATTTCACTGAAGTCATCCATCAGGCATGTGCGGTGCGCATTCGTTTCCATGCAATCTTGTGAAGACACATGCCGCCGAATAGGCCGTCGCTGTTTGCCGTCGTTGCACGTTCTGAACGCCAGCCGCACTCTCATTCAATTGCCGTCTTTCGGTCAAGGGCTTGACTGCCGGCATTTTGACTGATCAAACCCGTTTTTTGTCTTCAGCAGGGCGCAGGGCATGGCCAAATCAAAAAAAGCCGACACGAAGTCGGATGCTTCGCAAGGGATCGAAACAAAACTGATGCATATGGGGCGGAGCCCCAGCGAGTATTACGGCTTCGTCAATCCACCTCTCTATCGCGGTTCAACGGTCCTGTATCCGAGCGTTGAAAAGCTCAAGGCCAAGAACCAGAAATACACCTATGGCAGGCGCGGTTCGCCGACCGTGCGGTCGCTTGAAGAGTCGATCAGCGAACTCGAAGGCGGCGCGCACACGGTCGCAACGTCGTCGGGGCTCTCCTCGTGCGCGACGACGCTGCTCGCCTTCACCAGTGCCGGCGGGCATATCCTCGTGACGGACAGCGTCTATCAGCCGGTTCGCGTCATCTGCGAACGGACCCTGAAACGCTTCGGCGTCGACGTCACCTACTACGACCCGCATGTCGGTTCCGGTATTGCCGACCTCATCCAGGACAACACGCAGCTCGTCTATACGGAAACGCCCGGCTCTCAGACCTTCGAGATGCAGGATCTGCCGGCCATCGCCAGTGCCGCCCACGGACGCAATCGCAGCATCGTTGTCGTTGCCGACAACACGTGGGGCACGCCGCTTTACCACAACCCGCTGAAACTCGGCGCCGACGTTGTGATACACGCCGGAACCAAGTATTTCGGCGGTCATTCCGACGTCAATCTCGGAACCGTCACCACCACATCGGCCCACGCCGAACAACTGCGCCTCATTCACGGAGATCTCGGGCAGAACCCCGGTCCGGAGGACGCGCAGCTCTGTCTTCGGGGTCTGCGGACGCTCGCCCTGCGCATGGAGCGACATTGGCACGCGGGTCTCGAGGTCGCCGATTGGCTGGCGCAACGTCCGGAGGTCGCAGGCGTGCTGCATCCGGCGCGCGCCGATGATCCGGGTCATGAGATCTGGAAGCGTGACTTTACAGGCGCCAGCGGCCTGTTCTCCATCATCCTCAAGCCCTGCTCTGATGCCGCGGTGGCGGCCATGATGGACGGCCTGGAGCTGTTCGGGATGGGCGCCTCCTGGGGCGGATACGAGAGTCTCGCCCTTCCCTTCGATCCGGCGGGATACAGGTCGGTGACGCGCTGGAGCGCGGACGGCCCGGCGGTCCGTTTCTTCATTGGTCTGGAGAGCGTCGACGATTTGAAGGCCGACCTGGATGCCGGCTTCGCGAGGCTGCGCGACGTCGGCTGAGACGCGTTGCGCAAAATGCCCGTTTCCTGACGCGCGGCGATCCTTGCCGCGCCCGAAGCGGCACGACGCCGGCACCCTGAAAATGCGGCCTGGCCGGTGGTTGCGCGGGCGGAGGCGGGTTAAGCTGCGACCGGCGCGCGGGGTTGGGAGAAACACTGCCCCTGTCGACCCTATCTCGAGGTCACGGAGTACAAGTCATGACAACCGAGGAAGACGTTCGATCGGCCTCCAAGGAATTCTACGCGGCATTGAACCGTATGCTCGCCGGTGATGCCAGTTCACTGGGAGACATCTGGTCCCACAGTTCGACCGTGACGACGATGCACCCGATTGGTGGCCGGCAAGTCGGCTGGGAGCAGGTCAAAGCGTCTTTTGACGAAGTGGCCAGGTCGAGCACAGGTGGTCAGGTCGAATTGACGGACCAGCTTGTTCGGGTCGCCGGGGATACCGCATACGAAGTGGGCGTTGAGCACGCGCAGTTCTCAATTGCCGGGGAACCGTTGGGTGTGAACTCTCGCGTCACGAACATCTATCACCGGGAAGACGGCGTCTGGAAGATTGTCCATCATCACGGCGACAAGTCTCCGGGCATTTCGGATGCGCTCGACCGGGCCCGTGAAAAGTAAAAGCGCCGCGGCGCCTTGGCGTTTGGATCGAAGAGCTCCCGCCGTCCGACATCCGGCGTACGAGATATGGAGCCGGCAATAGAGGGAACGCACGAATATGTACGCCGTCATTCGACATCATAAAGTGAAGGGTCCGCACGCCGATGCGCTCGCCCGGCAGGGCAAGGAGGATTTCGTTCCGATCATCCGGCAAATGCCGGGATTCATCGGCTACACGATCATCGTCAGCGATGACCTGGTCTCGACCATCAGCATCTTTGAAGACAAGGCCGCCGCGGACGAGTCGACCCGGCGCGCGGTGGCCTGGGCTGCGGACACGATCACGGATTTCGACGTGCCGACCGAGGTCATCGAGGGCAATGTCGTCGTGCACGAGGTGCCCTGAGCCGTCACCGGCGGCCGGCCTTCACTCAGGCGTCATCCAAAGCCCTATTTTGGTCCAACGGGCTCTAAGCAGATCACAGGAGGTTGCCATGCAACGCAGAATTGTCCTCGCCCTTGCCGCTTGCCTCGTGTCCTTCACATTTGCGCTCTCCGGCCCCGCGGCCGGTCAGGACGCCGTCAAGGACGCAGGCGAAGCCATGAGGCAGGCCGGCGAGAAAGTCGGCGAAGCCATCAAGGAAGCTGCCGAGGAGATGCGCAAGGCGGCGGAAGACACCAAGAAAGAGCTCCAGGCCGCGTTGGAGGCCGCGCGCAGCTTCACCGAGACCGAAGCCGTCGAAGCGACCATCGTCAACTGGACCCAGGCCCTGCTCGACAAGAAATACGGCACATGGATCAGCTACTGGACCGAGGACGCACTTCTCATGCCGCCCGGTCATGCGACGCTGGTGGGCCGGGACCAGATCCTCACCTTCGCCCGCGAGGGCTTTCCCGCTGCCGACAGCTTCAGCTTCAGCGACTGGCGCGTGGAGGGCCGCGGCGACCTGGTGGTCGTCACCAGCCACATCGTCTGGGGACAATCCCGTTTCAAGCAGATGATGGCGCTTCGGCGCGAAGGGGATGACTGGAAGGTGCAACTGGTGATGTACAACACCGGCGTGGCGGACTAGCGGGGCGAGGAGACGTTGGGCGACTGGCGAGAAACGGGCCGTACAATGAAAAGACGTGGCGATCCCGGCAGGACTCGAACCTGCAACCTGCGGATTAGAAGTCCGCTGCTCTATCCAGTTGAGCTACGGGACCGTCAGGGTCCGCGCCATTTCACGCCGTCGCGGACGCGTCACTCCGAGGGCGGTTTCAATGGGTCCAGGACCCGATCCGCCCATACTTGAAATTGTCGGCGTAGGACTTCGACACGAGCTTGCGCGGTTTCGGCTCGCGAACCACGAACGCAATCCCGTTGCGCCGTGCGTAGTCGATCGCCTCTTCCTTGGTCGAGAAGCGCATGCGGATCTGCGATTTCATGTCCCGGGAGCTGGTCCATCCCATCAGCGGTTCGACTTCCCGCCGCGCCTCCGGCTGAAACTCGAGGATCCACTTCTTCGTTGCCGCCGTCCCGGATTGCATCGCGGTTTTGGCCGGTTTGTAGATGCGTGCAACCATGTTCCTTCCCGCTCGATCAGCGCCCGTCCGGGCGTTTGCGAAACCGATGGTCGGGGCAGCAAGATTCGAACTTGCGACCCCCTGCTCCCAAAGCAGGTGCGCTACCAGACTGCGCCATGCCCCGACGCGGACACCCGATGCTGCCGCTGATTCCCGCCGCAACATCCGAGTCTGCCCGCAAATTGTGAATTACACGTTTCACATGCTCCCGACAAGCGAACCTCAATCGGTGCGTCAGCGCTGCGCGGTCTTGAAATGCGGATGGGTTACCACGTCTCCCGGCTTCAATCCGATCCGGGCGGCCGTTCCCCCGGCCAGTTCGAGAACGGCGGTGACCTTTTCGCCCGATCCGATGATGCGCTCGGAGAGCGGTTCGGCCGACGCCTCGATACGATGAACCTTGCCGTCGGCGCGGATGAAGATCATGTCCAGAGGGATATAGGTGTTCCGCATCCACATGGAGACGAACTGCGGTTCCTCGTAAACGAACAGCATGCCGCTGCGGGCGCCGAGGGTGCGGCGAAACATCAGGCCGCGGGACTGCTGCTCCCGCGTCTTCGCGACCTCGACATCGAACACGTGGTTTCCGCTCGAGGTGGTGACCGCCAGGCGCTCCTTCGCAAAGGGTTCCTGGGCGGCAGCGCCGGCGCAAACCATGCAGACGACGAGGATCGCGACAAGCCAGGCGCATGCGACATGGCCCGCGGTATGGATGCGGCCACATGTCATGTCCGGCCAGAACGGTCGGAAGGAACGGCTAGTTGTCGCTGTCCGGCAGGGTTGTCGCGGTATCAGGCTTGAGTTCCGCCGCCATGAGGCCCTTGGGACCGTTTCCAAAACGGACGAGAACCTGCTGGCCGGGTCGTAATTCGGCGAATCCGAACCGGCGCAGAGTTTCCATGTGCACGAAGATGTCGGGTGTATCTGGGCCACGCGTCAAGAAACCATATCCGCGGATCTTATTGAACCACTTAACTTCAGCGGTTTCAAAGTCACCTTCGGGAATGACCTTGACGTGCGTGCGTTGTGGCAACTGTGAGGGATGAATTGCCGTGCTTTCATCCATCTCCAGAATGCGGAATGCCTGCAACCCCCGCGGTTGGCGGAGCACCTGACAGACGACGCGCGCGCCTTCATAGGCGGTCTGATGGCCGTCACGGCGCAAGACGGTAACGTGCAGTAAAACATCGGCCATGCCGTTGTCAGGCACAATAAAGCCGTAGCCTTTTGCCGCGTCGAACCACTTAATCGCGCCGGAAATCTCTATAACATCTGCGGAAGCGTCTAGAGTCGCCTCATCAATCGGCGAGACATCTCCGCTAAATGGTGAGCCTTTGGCCCCCATGCCGCAACACCCCCGCTATTTTTCACGTCCGGCCCGCTCGTCAGAGTTCTTGTGCCAGACACAGCCTTCGACCCAAAAATACCACCGACGCCGATGGAGGCCAGTACTAAATTGCCACGGAAAATTTCGCACAGGTGCGTAAAGTGAATTCAATCTGGTATCTGCCCTCTGGAACCATCTGTTTTTCCGTAAGAAATAGACGTGTGCAATTTCGGCCTGAATATTCGGCGTGACCATTTTTTGTCAAACTGCGTGTCCAAGCTGTTGCAAAATGGACACGCTCGACCGGGACTTTTCCCCAATTCATCAACGAATCAGCAAGGTGACCTGAGGGCGTGAAACATAAACCGCGCCCGGGAGACCGATTCTTGGGGAATCCCGGGTGATTCGCGCCACGATTATGTTATGCGCACGGCGCTAGGAGCCTGCGGCGTGTGGCGTTAAAATGTGTGATCGAAGGCGGTCTTCTGGCTGCCGGATCACCAATAACTTCAACACATGACAGGACTGCGGCATGAAGTATCTGCACACGATGGTTCGCGTTAGCGATGTGGACGAATCCCTGAAATTCTACTGCGACGCGCTCGGCCTGAAGGAATTGCGCCGGCGCGAGGACGAGGCCGGACGCTATACCCTCATCTTTCTCGCGGCACCCGGCGACGAGGACGCCCAGGTCGAGCTGACCTACAACTGGGATCCGGAGGATTACGGCGAAGGCCGCAACTTCGGCCATCTGGCGTACCGGGTCGACGATATCTACGCGGCGTGCGAGCGGCTGATGGAGGCGGGCGTCACGATCAACCGGCCGCCACGCGACGGCCGGATGGCGTTTGTCCGGTCCCCGGACAACATTTCCGTCGAATTGCTGCAGAAGGGCGATGCCCTGCCGAAGAAAGAGCCGTGGGCGTCGATGGAGAATTCCGGCCATTGGTAGGCCGCGGTATCCGACAAAACGGAATGCGGCGTGGCACCCCCTAGCGGAATCGAACCGCTCTTTCCAGGTTGAAAACCTGGCGTCCTAACCGATAGACGAAGGGGGCGTGACCACGCCGCTCATATAAATTGGATTCTGGAAGGTTGCAAGATCAGAGCCTTCCCGATCAGATCCGAGACAACTCCGCTTCCCGATCGATCGAAAAGGCTCCAATCGAAGGGCCTATCGGGCAGACCGTTTCGGGTCGGCCGCATCCTCGATGTGCAGCTCGATTTTCTCCCGCCCTCCCCACTCGCTGCGCCGCAGGCGCCCGGCGACGTGGATCGGCATTCCGTCCGAATTCAGCAGGATTTCCCCGACCGGTGACGCGGCGGAATTGAAGGCGACGGCGTCCAGGCGACTGCCGTCGCTGGCGCCGAGCGTGCAGCGCACGTGCTTCTCGCCGACGATCTTGGCGAAGGTGCAGCGGTGCGCCGGGAACGCGAACCGTGGTTGCGGGTTTCCGGCGCCGAATGGGCCCGCCTTGTCCAGAAGTGCCATGAAATCCAGCGTCGCACTGGCTGCCATCAGGGCGCCGTCGATCTTGAGACTGTCCTGTTCCCTGGCCGTCGTTACCGATGCACGAAGAGTGTTCTCGAGAAACTCGAAAAAGCCGTCGGCCTTGTCTTTGGCAAGCGAGAATCCCGCGGCCATTTCGTGACCGCCGCCGCGCTCAAGATGTCCGGCCTCCACCGCCGCCCGGACGGCCGCGCCGATATCCACACCGGCGATCGATCGTGCCGAACCGGCGCCTGTCCCGCCGTGTTCCCATGCGACGGCGAGCGCCGGACGCCGGAAATTCTCGACGAGGTGCGAGGCGACCAGGCCAACCACGCCCTTGTGCCATCCGTCGCCATGCGCGAACGAGACCGACGCGTCGGGCGATGCCTCAAGGCGCGCGCCGGCCTGGCTCAGCGCCTCTTGCTCGAGCGCGTCCTGCATTGCGCGGCGTTCTGCATTCAGGCGATGGAGGGTGGCTGCGATCTCGAGTGCCTTCGGTTCGTCATCGGTCGACAACAACTGCATCGCAAGATCCGCGCGGCCGATGCGTCCTCCCGCATTGAGCCGGGGTCCAAGGACGAAGCCGAGATGATAGGTCGTGGGCGCCGCCGTCAGACCGACGGTATCGCAAAGCGCGCGAAGACCCGCATTGCGCCGCATCCGCAGGACCTCGAGGCCGCGGTTCACCAGGGCGCGGTTGAACCCGGTGAGCGGCACCACGTCGCATACGGTCGCCAGCGCCACCAGATCGAGCCACTGCATCAGATCAGCCGGGCTGATGCCGTCGCCATACCAGCTCGTTTCGCGCAACGTCCGGGCCGTCGCGACAAGAAACAGGAACGCGACGCCGCAAGCGGAAAGATGGCCCTGGCCCGAAACATCGTCCAACCGGTTCGGATTGACGATCGCCAGCGCATCGGGAAGCTGTTCGTCGGCCTGGTGATGGTCAATGACGATCACCTCCGCTCCAAGCTCGCGCGCCCGTGCGAGCGGTGCGTGGGCGACGGTGCCGCAATCGACCGTAATGATAAGCTGCGCGCCATCACCGACGAGCTCTTCGAACGCCGTGACGTTGGGTCCGTATCCCTCCAGCATCCTGTCGGGAATATAGGGCCGGGCATCGTGACCGTGCGCGGCGAGAAACCGGCGGATCAGCGCAACGCTTGATCCGCCGTCGACATCATAGTCTCCGAAGACCGCGATAGACTCCTTGTCACGGATCGCCCGGGCGAAGCGCTCCGCCGCCCGCTCCATATCGCGCAGACCCGACGGGTCCGGCATCAATGCCTTGAGGGTCGGATTGAGGAATTCATCCAGCCCCTCGGGGTCCGCGCCCCGTGCCGCGAGGACGCGGGCCACGATATCCGGGAGGCCGCCCCTCTGGGCGAGCGCCATAGCGACGTTTTCCCGTTCCGGCACGAGACGGTCGACCCATCGCAGGCCACGGGCGGACCGCTCGACGCGAAGCAACGCGTCGGAACGCGTGGGCTCATTGACGGCGTATGCGCCAAGGGCTGACATCGGGAAAAGACCTCCTCCCCCTGTCATAGGACGATTCGGGGGTCCACCCAGGTCCTTACGACGGCTTATTGGCGCCGTGCTCGGTCTTGATCCATCGAACCGTGTTGGTTTTCGCCCGCATGACAACGGTTTCGGTGGACATGCCGCCGGATTTGAACTGCACGCCGCGCAGCATGGAGCCGTTTGTGACACCGGTGGCGGCGAAGAGAACGTCACCGGACGCCATTTCCTCCATCGTGTACTTGCGGTCGATATCCTCGATTCCGACCTCGGCGACGCGTTCGCGGTGATGGTCGTTCATCGCGTAAAGCCGCGCCTGCATCTGTCCGCCGATGCAGCGCAACGCCCCGGCGGCGAGCACGCCCTCGGGCGCACCGCCGATGCCCATATAGATGTCGATACCGGTCTCCGCGGCGTTGGCCGTATGGATCACGCCGGCGATGTCGCCGTCGCCGATGAGACGGATTGCCGCGCCGGTTTCCCGGACCCCCTCGATCAGCTTGGCATGACGCGGGCGGTCCAGGATGCACGCCGTGATGTTGTCGACGGGCACGCCCTTGGCCTTCGCGAGCGCCGTCAGGTTGTCCTTTGGCGACGCGTCGAGGTCGACGAGCCCGGGCTCGTATCCGGGGCCGATTGCAATTTTGTCCATGTAAATGTCCGGCGCGTGCAACAGGGAGCCCCTCTCGGCGAAAGCGACAACGGCAAGCGCGTTCGGTTCCGCTTTCGCGCAGATCGTCGTGCCTTCAAGCGGGTCCACGGCAATGTCGACCTCGGGCCCTTCGCCCAACCCCACTTCCTCTCCGATATAGAGCATTGGCGCTTCGTCGCGCTCACCCTCGCCGATCACAATCCGTCCCTTGATCGGCAGCTTGTTGAGCTCGCGGCGCATGGCGTCGACCGCGGTCTGGTCGGCCGCCATCTCATCGCCACGGCCACGCAGCTTGGCCGCCGCAACCGCTGCGGCCTCGGTGACGCGCGCGATTTCGAGAGTGAGCATCCGGCTCAATTCGGATTTCGCGTCAGCCTTTTTCGCCATATTCGTGCCCCCCTCTGCGGCGCGGCACGGAGAACCGTGCCGAACAGAATTCACAACTTCTCTATTCTTATCATCTGCGGTTTTTCATTCACGTTGCCCTCCTTCTCGATCTTCTCGAGGGCGGTGCGAATGGCCGCTTCCGTTGTCTTATGCGTGATCATCACAACTGGCAACGGTGCGCCGTCATCCAGTTTTGCATCGATGCCCGGCAAGGCCGACGGCGGCCGGCGCTGGACGATGCTTTCGAGGGAAATTCCCTCGTCCGCCATGCGCCCGGCGATGGCCGCGAAGGCGCCGGGCCGGTCAAAAACCGACAGGCGGATGTAGTAGCCGCCCTCGTGGGCACGCATGCGGGCCCGCTTGTAGGGCGTAAGGTCCGCCGTTCGCCGCGCGAAGGGCGGGAGCACGGTCCCCTTTGCGATGTCGAGCACATCGCTGAGCACCGCCGACGCGGTCGGATGCGCGCCGGCGCCGGGACCGATGAGCATGATGTCTCCGGAAAAATCGCCGTCGAAGGCCACGCAGTTGGTGGCGCCGTCGACTTCGGCTATGGCGGTGTTCTTCGGCACCATCGTCGGATGAACGCGCTGTTCGATGCCGCTGTCGGTCCTGAGCGCGACGCCGAGCAATTTGATCCTGTATCCCAGTTCATCCGCGGCTTCGATGTCGGCAAGGGAGATCGACTCGATGCCCTCCACATAGATCGTGTCGAAGGATGTTTCGACCCCGAACGCCAGCGTCGTCAGCAATGAGAGCTTGTGCGCGGTATCAAATCCACCGACGTCGAAACTCGGATCGGCCTCGGCGTAGCCCGCATGCTGCGCGTCCTCGAGCACGTCCGCGAAAGCGCGCGCCTCTTTCTGCATGCGCGTCAGGATGTAATTGCAGGTTCCGTTCAGGATGCCGTAGACGCGCGAAATGTCGTTGGCCAGCAGACTCTCGCGGATCGTCTTGATTGCCGGAATACCGCCGGCGACCGCGGCTTCGAAATTGAGCGCCACGGAATTCTCGTCGGCCAGCCGCGCCAGTTCGACGCCGTGATTGGCCAGCAACGCCTTGTTCGCCGTCACCACGTGTTTGCCCGATTGCAGCGCCGCCTCCACGGCCGCCTTCGCTATGCCGGCCTCGCCGCCGATCAGTTCGACGAACACGTCGACCGTGTCGGCCGCCGCCATTTCCACCGGGTCATCGAACCAGGTGTAGGGCGAGACATCAATGCTGCGGTTCTTCAGCCGGTCGCGCGCGGAAACAGCGGCGATTTCCACACCGCGCCCGGCGCGCGAGGCAAACGCGTTGCCGTGGGCACAGATCAGCTCAACGGCGCCGGTGCCGACATTTCCGAGGCCGGCGATGCCAAGTTTCAGTGCGGTACTCATATGCTGCAATCAGTTGGAGCGATTCCGTGACGACGCGATGGGGATGACGTTGTGCATGGAATCGACCGGTTCGGACAGGAATTTCTTGATGTTTCGCGCCGCCTGGCGGATGCGCTGTTCGTTCTCGACAAGTGCGATGCGCACGAAGCCCTCGCCGTACTCCCCGAAGCCGATGCCCGGGGAAACGGCCACATGCGCTCTTTCAAGCAGCAGCTTTGAGAATTCAAGCGAACCGAGCGCTGCAAACTCTCGCGGCAGCGGCGCCCACGCGAACATGGTCGCGGCGGGCGACGGGATCGGCCAGCCGGCCCGCTCCAGAGTTTCCACGAGGCAGTCGCGCCGCGACTGGTAGATCGCACGGATGTCGTCAACGCAGTCCTGGGGTCCGTTGAGGGCGGCGGTGGCGGCCACCTGGACCGGCGTAAACGCGCCGTAGTCGAGATAGGATTTGACCCGGGCGAGTGCCGCGATCAGACGCGCATTGCCGACGGCGAAACCGATGCGCCAGCCGGGCATGGCATAGGTCTTCGATAGCGAGCTGAACTCGACGGAAATATCCATCGCGCCCGGCACCTGCAGCAGCGACGGCGGCGGATTGCCGTCGTAATAGATCTCGGCATAGGCAATGTCGCTCAAGAGGATCAGATCGTTGCGTTTTGCGTATGTCACGATCTCAGAATAGAAATCCAGATCAGCGACTTGCGCTGTCGGGTTCGCCGGGAAATTGAGCACGAGCGCAGTCGGCTTCGGAATCGAGTGGCGGACCGCCCGGTCGACATGGCTCAGGAATTCCTCGTCGGTGCTGACCGGCAGATGGCGGATGCTTCCGCCGGAAATAATGAATCCGAATTCGTGGATCGGATAAGTGGGGTTCGGAACGAGGATCTGGTCGCCCGGCGCGGTAATGGCCTGCGCCATGTTGGCGAAACCCTCTTTCGAGCCAAGCGTCGCGACCACCTCGGTATCGGGGTCGAGCTTCACGCCGAAACGCCGCTGATAATATGCCGCCTGTGCACGCCGCAGCCCGGGAATGCCGCGCGAGGCGGAATAGCGATTGGTGCGCGGATCGCCGACGGTTTCCACCAGCTTGTCGACGATGTGTTTCGGGGTCGGCATGTCGGGATTGCCCATTCCGAAATCGATGATGTCGTCGCCGCGCGCGCGTGCCTTTGCCTTGAGGCTGTTCACTTCCTCGAAGACGTAAGGCGGCAGCCGCTTTATCCTATGAAATTCCTGCAAAATTCGATCCCGCGCCTGGGGCGTGCGTGTGCTCGCGTTCCCGGTATATGACGTTGTTGCGAATAAAGACGGGAAATCCGCGTTTCATCAAGCAAAACGTTCGTCGGTCCACCGCGGAACGGTGGCCACAATGGCGAGGAATGTCAGGGGTTTTGCGGGCGCAAGCCCGGATTCACTGCGTCTTTTGTTCTTCCGCGCTTCCGGGGGCGCGGTGCTGCTCTTTCGCCGCGTTCAAATCCCGAATCACTTCCTTCTGCTCGTCACTGGTGAGCACCGGTGCCTTGAGCTCATTGGAGCTTCCGAGACCCGGATAGGACTCAACGGCGCACCCTGCCGTTAACCCTGCCATTATCAGGGCACACAAAGTTATTGGAAGTCGGCCAAAAATTTGCATGGCTTCAGGATGGTTGCTTCACGGTCAAACACCGGTTAAACGCTCGCGATCCGTATATGTCACGCGCCGGACAGCAAGGCAGAGCTAAACCGCAAATCGCATCAGAATCAACCGACCAATGGTCGAAAGTGCAAATTGCCGTCTGAGCTAACCATGCATATTCTTAAGATAGGGAAAACATAGGGCACGGGTATGGCCAAAACCGGTTCGAACGACCACACATCTGACGGAAATGGGAACGCGGACGAGTTCACTTTTCGCGATCCGCAGGCGCTGGCGCAGAATATTGCCCGGCTGATGGAGGAAAGCGGGCGTGTGCTGAGCAGCGTCGCGAACAGGTCGGCTTCTTCGGAGAGCGGCCCCTACAGCGCGGCCAGCGGCGCCAGCGAGGCGGCGAAGGTGCTGGGCCAGGTTGCGAAACAGTGGGTCAGCGACCCGGCGAAGCTCGTCAGCGCGCAGGGCAAACTGATGAGCAGCTATGCCGACCTCTGGGGACGGTCCGTGCGCCGGTTTCTCGGTGAGGATGTCGAGCCCGTCGTTTCCGCCGCACCGGGCGATGCCCGTTTCAAGGATGCGGACTGGAACGACCGGCAGTATTTCGACTTCTGGAAACAGGCCTATCTGCTGACCGCGAACTGGGTCGAGGACATGGTCGAGAATGTCGAGGGTCTGGATGAACAGACCAAGCGGCGTGCCGAGTTCTATGTCAACCAGATCGCCAGTGCGATGTCGCCGTCAAACTTCGTCTTCACCAACCCGGAAGTGATGCGCGAGACGCTGGCGACCAACGGCGAGAACCTGGTCAACGGCATGGCGCAGCTCGCGGATGATCTCAGCCGCTCGAAGGATCTGCTGCGCATCCGTCAGACCGATCACGAGGCGTTCGAGGTCGGCAAGAACCTCGCGATCACGCCCGGCAAGGTGATCTTCCAGAATGACATCTTCCAGCTCATCCAGTATGCGCCGGCGACCGAGGAGGTCCACAAGGTGCCGCTGCTGGTCATTCCGCCGTGGATCAACAAGTTCTACATTCTCGATCTCGTGCCCCAGAAATCATTCATCTCATGGGCTGTTGCCCAGGGCTTCTCGGTCTTCATCGTCTCGTGGGTCAACCCGGACGAGGAGCTGTCGCACAAGACGTTCGAGGACTACATGATCGACGGCGTGCTCGAAGCCGTGAGCGCGGTGCAGAAGGCGACCGGCGAGTCCAAGGTCAATGCGCTCGGCTACTGCGTCGGCGGCACCCTGCTGGCGTCCACCCTCGCCTACATGGCGGCCAAGGATGACGACAGGATTGCCAGCGCGACGTTCCTGACGACACAGGTCGACTTCACGCGGGCGGGCGATTTGCTGGTGTTTATCGACGACGCCCAGCTAAAGTCGCTCGAGGAGATGATGACGGAGCGCGGCTACCTCGAAGGCGCGCGCATGGCGACGGTGTTCAACATGCTGCGGCCGCGTGACCTGATCTGGCCGTATGTGGTCAACAACTACCTGCTCGGCAAGAAGCCGTTTCCGTTCGACCTGCTGTACTGGAACTCGGATTCGACGCGTATGCCGGCGGCCAACCATGCCTTCTACCTGCGCGAGTTCTATCACAACAACACTCTGGCCAATGGCGAGATGAGCCTCGGTGGCGAGAAGCTCAAACTCGGCAAGGTCGCGATCCCGATCTACGAGCTCGCGACGCGTGAAGACCATATCGCGCCGGCGGAGTCGGTGTTCAACGGCGCGAAAATGTTCTCCGGTCCTGTCCGGTTCGTGCTTGCCGGGTCCGGGCATATCGCCGGCGTCGTCAACCCGCCGGAGAAAAAGAAGTATCAGTACTGGACGGGCAAGAAGCCGACTTCGAAGAAAGGCCAGGCGGAGAACCTGGAAACATGGATCGAGAACGCCAAGGAACATCCCGGGTCCTGGTGGCCGGACTGGGCGGAGTGGCTTGCCGGTCACTCCGGCAAGATGATCGAGGCGCGCAAGCCGGGTGACGGCAAGCTCAAGCCGATCGAGGACGCCCCGGGTTCGTTCGTCAGGAGCCGTACCTCCGATATGCAGGACGAGGTGTTCCCGCGCGCAGAACTCGGCACGGGCTAGAGTCCTGCGCTCTCCTCGAGGCCCAGCATGATGTTGAGGTTCTGGACCGCCTGACCCGACGCGCCCTTGCCGAGATTGTCGAGCAGCGCCATGACCACGGCCTGGCCGGTTTCCTCGTTGCCGAAGACATGGAGCCGCAGCTCGTTGGTGCCGTTGAGGATTTCCGGTGTCAGGCGGATCATGTCCCGGGTTTCCTCCAGCGGAACGACGCTGACATAGCGTCTGCCGGCATAGTGCCCGGCCAGTGCGTCATGGACATCCGCCGGCTTGCTGGCGCCCGGAATGGACCAGAGCGCCAGCGGAACCTGAACGATCATGCCTTGCGCGAACCGTCCGACGCTGGGCACGAAGACCGGTGTGTGCTCAAGGCCGCCCCATTGCGTGATTTCCGGAATGTGCTTGTGCGACAGCGTGTGCCCATAGGTGAAGAACGGCGCATCGGTGTAGGTCTCCGACCCGCTTTCCTCGAACTCCGCGATCAGCGACTTGCCGCCGCCCGAATAGCCTGAAATGGCATTGATGGTGACCGGCCAGTCCGCCGGCAGGAGTCCCGCCGTTATCAGCGGGTGAACGACGGCAACCGATGAGATCGCATAGCAGCCCGGATTGGCGACGCGCTTTGCCGCGGCGATGGCGTCCGCGTGACCGGGTTCGTACTCCGGGAACCCGTAGACCCAGCCCGGCGCCGTGCGATGGGCGGTCGACGCGTCGACGACCCTTGTCTCCGGGTTGTCGATCAGCGACACGGATTCCCGTGCCGCATCATCGGGCAGGCACAGGACGGCCAGGTCCGCTTCATTCAGCATCTCCTTGCGCCGGGCGGTGTCCTTGCGTTCGTCATCATTGAGATGCAGGAGCGTCAGATCGCTCCGTCCCTCAAGCCGGGATTTGATCTGCAGACCGGTCGTCCCGGCCCCGCCGTCTATGAACACTTTTGCGGTCATGGTGATCCCCTTGATGACCTGCCGTTTCAAAACAAATCGGGCGCCTCCCTCAAGAGACGCCCGATCATACAATCGATCCGTTTTCCGGGAAGCTTACCGTTTCGAGAACTGGAAGCTGCGGCGCGCTTTCGCCTTGCCGTACTTCTTGCGCTCGACGACGCGCGCGTCGCGGGTGAGGAAACCACCCTTCTTCAACACGCCGCGCAATTCCGGCTCGTAGTGGGTCAGCGCCTTGGAAATGCCATGGCGCACGGCGCCGGCCTGTCCGGAAAGACCGCCGCCTCGGACCGTGACGTTGATATCGTACTGGTCGACACGGTCGGCCGCCGCAATGGGCTGCTTCAGGATCATCTGCAGGACGGGCCGGGCGAAATACTCGGCGTGCTCCTTGCCGTTGATCTCGATGCGACCCGCACCCGGCTTGAGCCAGACGCGAGCGACCGCGTCCTTGCGCTTGCCGGTCGCGTATGCGCGACCATGCTCGTCGAGTTTCTGCTCGTAGACGGGCGCCTCCACCGGGGCCGGACCATCCTCGCCGCTCCCCTGCCCGGTCAGCTCGCCGAGATCTTCAAGGGTCTTAACTTCTTCATCGGCCATGTCGGCTACGCGCTCCTCTTGTTCTTTGCATTCAGCCCGGCGACATCGAGGGCGACCGGCGACTGTGCCTCGTGGGGATGCTCGGCGCTCGCGTAGACCCGCAGATTGCTGAATTGCTTGCGACCGAGCGGACCGCTCGGCAGCATGCGTTCAACGGCTTTGAGCAACACCCGCTCGGGATATTTGCCGGAAAGGATCTCACCGGCAGTGGTGCTCTTGATCCCGCCAGGATAGCCGGTATGGCGGTAATAGGTCTTGTCGGTCTTCTTTTTGCCGGTCATGGCGATCTTGTCTGCATTCACCACCACCACGTGATCTCCACAATCAACGTTGGGGGTAAAGGACGGTTTGTGCTTGCCGCGCAGACGCGTTGCGATCAACGCCGCCAGCCGGCCGACCACCAGCCCTTCGGCATCAATCAGAACCCATTGTTTTTCAACGTCTGCCGGCTTTGCCGTATACGTTTTCATTCTCACACTTCCCGAACAGTCGTGGGCGGCCCGGCCTTGCGCCGGAAACTTTTGTTTGGCATCCACGATATGCAGCAGAATTCTCGGCGATTTTCTATGGGTTTCTTCTCGCCTGGTCAAGCACTTTGATGCAAGAAAATCGAGATATTACAGCGATTTATTATAACGGTAAAATGATACCGCATTAAGATGCGGCCGTTATCCCATTTCGCCGGCGGGAATTGCCTTGGTCATGAAATTGTCGTTGCACCATGATTGCAATGTGTGACTGAGCAGTCGTCATGTCACCGGGTCAAACTGAAAAGGAGTGTTCGAATGTCGCGACATCGCGGAAGGCTGGGAAAGCACGGACTGATCGCATCACTCGTCCTTGCCCTGTTTCTGACCTTCAACACGCCCGCGCTGCACGCCCAGTCTCCTCAGCCGGGCCCGATGATGCAGCTCGAGCAGGTGACACTGACAAAGGCGCAGGTCGACGGGTTCGTCAAAACCCTGCCCGAGTTCAACACGCTCGGTAAGAAATATGACAAGGGACAGAACGCGGACGCCGGACCGATGGACGCGGCTTCAAGGCTGTTCCAATACCAGGCGGCGCATGCCGAGATGCAGAAGATCCTCAGCGCCAACGGCTTTTCGAGTTTTCCCGAATGGCTCAAGGTCGCCCAGACGGTGGCCATCACCTACAGCTTCGTCAGGTCTGGCGAGAAGCCCGGGGGACTTGCGCCACAGGCGCAGAAGGCACTGGATGAGATCGACAAGGATCCGAACATGAGTGCGGAGCAGAAGGCGCAGATCAAGGCGATGATGCAGCAGCAGATGGCCTTCGCCAAAACTCTGCAGCCGAAGCCGGAAAACGTTACGCTTATCAAGAGCATGCTGCCGCAGATTACATCAGTACTGGATGCCCAGTAGCCTCTACCGCTCGTCGGGCGGCGGGATCGAATAGGTTCCGGTGACGTGTGCGACCGGCTCTTCGCTGCCGTCCGAATAGAGGAACACCTCACCGACCGCGAGCCGCTTGCCGAGCTTGAGAATACGAACCTCGGCCAGCAGGTCGCTCCGGGCCGGTTTGCGGATGAAATTGATGCTCATATTTGTCGTGACCGCCAGCGGGACCGGGCCGATCATGGCGAGAAGGCAGCCGTAGAATCCGACGTCGGCGAGCTTGAACATGGTCGGTCCGGAGAGCGTGCCTCCCGGCCGCAGCTCCGACTCCATGAATTCCATCCGCAGACGCGCCCTGTAGGGCTCGACATGCTCGACATGGATCGCAGGCCCGTTCGCCTGCAGCTCGGGGAAGACCTCTTCGAGATACGCCGCGAGCTGAGTGGCGGTCATCGCCAGTTGCGGCGTCTCTTCGGTGTTCTCAGCCATTGCCATGCCAGTTCGCGCCTTCCATCGCTCGCCCGCGGACCGCGCCAATCTATTGCACATGGAAAATAAGGAAAGGGAAACGTCAAGATGGACTTCTGACGGCTCTGGACTATGGTGGCTCAAACAGTGCGCCGAGTTGAACAGAACGATGCCTGATCCCGCTCCCAAGAACGAAGGTGTGCTCCTGCGAGAGGACCACGGGCCCATTGCGGTTCTGACCATGAACCGTCCTGATGCGCGCAACAGCCTGTCTGTCGAACTGCTCGACGCATTGCTCAGACAACTTGTCGAACTGTCTGATTCGCCATCGAAAAAGGCGATCGTTATCGCGGGGAACGGACCCGTGTTCTGTGCCGGTCACGATATCCGTGAGCTCGAACAGCGCCGTGGCGACGAAGACGGCGGCCAGGCGTTCTTCGACAAGACGTTTGCGGCTAGCTCATCGGTAATGAGCGCGATCGTGAAAAGTCCCAAACCGGTGCTGGCGGCGGTTGAAGGAACCGCCACGGCAGCCGGCTGCCAGCTTGTTGCGACATGCGATCTGGCGGTCGCCAGCGAGGAGGCAGAGTTCTGCACGCCCGGTGTTCACATCGGGTTGTTCTGCTCCACGCCCGCCGTGGCGGTCGCCCGCAATGTCGGACGCAAACGCGCTATGGAAATGCTGCTACTCGGCGAAATGGTCGGGGCGGAGGACGCGCTCCAGTTCGGCCTCGTCAACCGTGTCGTTCCGCGCGCCGACGTGATGAACCTCACGCTCGACCTGGCAGAGAAAATCGCCTCGAAGTCGGCCGCCGCCATCTCCATGGGCAAGAAGGCGTTCTACGAGCAGATCGACGCGCCGCTGGGCGAGGCCTACGACACGGCCGGGTGGGCCATGGCAAAGAACATGATGCTCCATGACGCAAAAGAAGGGCTCAGCGCCTTCCTCGAGAAACGCGATCCCCAGTGGCGGGATTCCTGATGCCGGCTCGCGTTCTTTCATGAACCACGACACCTACACAGACGACTATATTCGCGGCATTCTCAATTCCGTCCGCTCGTTCGCGGTCGTCGGTGCCAGCGCCAACCCGGTCCGGCCGAGCTATTTCGTCGTGAAATACCTGCTCGACAAGGGATACAGGATTGTGCCGGTCAATCCGGGCCAGGCGGGCGGGCAGATTCTCGGCCAGGACGTCTATGCATCGCTGAAAGACATCCCGGACGCGATCGACGTCGTCGACATCTTCCGCAACTCCGAGGCCGCATTGGCCATCACCGAAGAAGCCGTGGAGATTGGCGCCAAAGTCGTTTGGATGCAGCTTGGCGTTCGCAACGACGAGGCCGCGCGGTTGGCCGAGGCGGCGGGACTGCAGGTGGTGATGAACCGCTGTCCGAAGATCGAATATGCACGGCTTTCCGGTGAAATCGGCTGGGCCGGCGTCAATTCGCGGGCCATCTCGAGCGTCCGGCCAAAGCTGGCGCCGAAGGGCGTGCAACATCGCGTTTTGCGGTAGCGGCAATCCGACATCGAGGGGGAGAAAATGGACCAGATCGCGATCTATCTGCCGGGTATTCTCATAGCCTACGGCGCATTCATGCTTGGCATGTTCAGCCCGGGACCGAACATACTCTCGGTCATCGGTACCTCGATGGCCGTCGACCGGCAATCGGGCAAGGCCCTCGCGCTCGGGATCGCAAGCGGCTCGTTTGTCTGGGGCCTGCTGACGCTGTTCGGCCTGACCGCACTCCTGTCTCTCTACGCGTCGGCGTTGACCGCCATCAAAATCGTGGGTGCCGCCTATCTCCTGTGGCTTGCCTTCAAGGCGTTCCGCTCGGCTGCACGCAACGACGAGATACTCGTCAGTGAAGTGGGCGACGAGGGCAGCCCCCTGCTCTACTTCAGGCGCGGTTTGCTGATCCAGATGACCAACCCGAAGGCGGCCCTGACCTGGGTCGCGATCATGTCCCTCGGCGTCGACGCCGGTGCGCCTTTCTGGGTCGGTGCATCCATCGTACTCGGAACAACGGCCATGTCCGTTGGCGGCCACCTCGCCTATGCGATTTTGTTCTCGACATCGCCCATGGTTGCGGCGTATCGATCCGCGCGGCGCTGGATTGAAATCGCGCTCGGCACCTTCTTCTGCTTTGCGAGCTACAAGCTCCTCACCTCTGATACGAAGTGATTTTCTGTGACGTTAGGACGGACCCATGAGTGATCAGAACACGCCTGCCTTCAATACACTTGCCATCCATGCCGGTGCACAGCCCGATCCGGCAACCGGGGCGCGAGCAACGCCGATCTACCAGACGACGTCCTACGTGTTCGATGACGTGGATCATGCCGCATCGCTGTTTGCACTGCAGGCGTTCGGCAACATCTACACCCGCATCATGAACCCGACGCAAGGCGTGCTGGAGGAACGCGTCGCGGCGCTCGACGGCGGCACAGCGGCGCTTGCGGTGGCCTCGGGCCACGCCGCGCAGAAGATCGTGTTCCACACGCTGCTCGAGCCGGGCGACAAGTTCATCGCCGGCCGCCAGCTCTACGGCGGATCGATCAACCAGTTCAATCACTCCTTCAAGAAATTCGGCTGGGAAGTCGTATGGGCAGATACAACGAAACCGGAGACCTTCGAGGCGGCGCTGGACGACAAGGTGAAGGCGATCTTTGTCGAGTCGCTCGCCAATCCCGGCGGTGTCGTCGTCGACATCGAAGCGATCTCGAAAATCGCCAAGAAGGCAGGTGTTCCGCTCATTGTCGATAACACCATGGCGACGCCCTATCTGTGGAAGCCGAAGGAACATGGCGCGGATATCATCGTCTATTCGCTGACGAAGTTCCTCGGCGGTCAGGGCAACTCGATCGGTGGCATGATTGTCGATTGCGGCACGTTCGACTGGATGGCGAGCGGCAAGTATCCCACCCTCTCAGAACCCTGCGAGAGCTATAACGGCATGAAGCTGGCCGAGACGTTCGGCGACTTCGCTTTTGCCATAGCCTGCCGCGTTCTGGGGCTGCGTGATCTGGGCCCATGCATCTCGCCGATGAACGCGTTCCTGATCCTGAACGGGATCGAGACGCTCGGCCTGCGGATGCAGCGCCATTGCGACAACGCGCTTGCGGTCGCCGAGTGGCTGCAGAAGCAGGACCAGGTTTCCTGGGTGAGCTATGCGGGGCTGAAGGACGATCCCTCCAACGCGCTGGCGAAGAAGTACGTGCCCAAGGGCGCGGGCGCCGTGTTCACATTCGGCCTCAAGGGCGGCTTCGATGCTGGCGTCAAGCTGGTCAGCAACGTCAATCTGTTCAGTCACCTGGCGAATATCGGCGATACGCGCAGCCTGATCATCCACCCGGCATCCACCACCCACAGCCAGTTGACGCCTGAGCAGCGCGAGGCGGCGGGCGCAGGTGACGATGTGGTGCGTTTGTCGGTCGGGATTGAGGACGTTCAGGACATCATCGGTGATCTGGAGCAGGCCCTGGCACAAGCAGAGTGAGGTGCCAGAGGAGAACCGCGAATAGCACGACCGCGACGCCCTGGTGTAACAGCGCCAGGGACAGCGGCACATGCGCAAGCAGCGTCGCGATGCCGATAACCACCTGTACGAGCGTGGCAACGCCGAGCAAGCCGGCGCTGACGGCGATGGGACCGGGCTCCGATCGCGCGATCGCCAAGCCGGCATGGACAAACGCCCAGATCAGGACGATGTAGGCGGCCACCCGGTGGTTGAATTGTACCGTCAACGCGTTCTCGAACAGGTTGAGATACCAGGGCGACATGACGCCCAGTCCGGACGGCACGATTGCGCCGTCCATGAGCGGCCAGGTGTTGTAACCCTGTCCCGCGTCAAGTCCGGCGACAAAGGCGCCGAGCGCGATCTGGATGAACACGGCCACGGTCAGGCCGATTGCGGAGACCTTCAGGCCTGAGGAGACCGCGGTCCGCCCGGTCTCGTCCTGCCCCATGCGCAAAGCAACCCAGAATATGTAACCGAAGATCAGCACGGCGGCTGAAAGGTGCGCGGCGAGCCGGTACTGGCTGACATCGGTGCGCTCCACGAGGCCGCTCATCACCATGTACCAGCCGAGCGCGCCCTGCAGCCCGCCCAGCACGAACATGATCACGAGTTTCGGGATCATCGGCCGGGTCAGGTAGCCCCGCACCCAGAAGTAGAGGAACGGGATCAGGAACGCGAAGCCAATCATGCGTCCGAGGAACCGGTGGCCCCACTCCCACCAGTAGATGAACTTGAACTCCGACAGGCTCATGCCCTTGTTGATGATCTGGTATTCCGGGATCTGCCTGTACTTGTCGAAGGCCTCCTGCCAGGCGGCATCACTCAGCGGAGGAACAATACCCAGGATCGGCTGCCACTCGGTTATGGACAGTCCCGAATCCGTCAGCCGTGTCGCGCCTCCGACGAGGATCATCGCGAAGATCAGCGCGCACATGCAGTAGAGCCAGACGCGTACGGCGGACTCATCTCTCGGCACTGCGGTATCGGCGGCGACGCTCATCCGTGGGTTTTTTCCAGAGGTTTGTCGTTGCGCCAACATACAACCTTCCGCGAGACGTGCGACCAACTGTACATGTTGCCGCATGGTGACAGCCTGATAGGGTTGGCCGCATGACGAACCGGACACGGAAGTTCCTCGGCACCATTGTATTGCTTGCGTTTCTCACCCTTTACGCAATGCTTGCGATGGCTATCGGTGCCTCTCAGCTCATCATCGAATCGAAGTCGATGCAGTGGCTCTACTTCCTGGTCGCGGGATTGTTGTGGGTCATCCCCGCCGGTCTGCTCGTGCGCTGGATGCAGAAACCGGATTGATCATCGAGGCTCTAGGCGGCGTCGACCTTGCGAAACCCGTTCCAAAGGGCAAACGGCGCGCCGCTCATGAACAGCCGCGTGAACACCTTCGACTGATACTCGCCGTTGAGCGAGACGCGCGGAAGCGCCGTCAGATGGTCGGCATGTTCCGGATGGATCACGCCTTTGCGCGTCGTCACCGCAGTCTTGAACCCGAGCTCCGCGGCGATCCGGAACTCCCGCGGTCCGGCGCTGTTGGCGTCGCCGTAAGGGTAGCTCAGATGTAACGGCCACGCGCCGATTTCCTCCGCCAGGCGGTCCGCGCCGCGCTGCATCTCGTCGCGCGCCCGCTGTTCCGGCAACCTGGCAAGCGCATAGTGGGATTTGGTGTGCGCGCCGATGGTCACGAGAGGATTGGCATTGAGTTCACGGATCTCGTCCCACGTCATCACCAGTTCGCGGCAGAGCCGCTCCGTGTCCACGCCGGCCGCGGCGCACATGCGCGCAACGGTCCGCCGGGCATCATCCTCGTTCATGTTCCGCAGATGGCTGTATATGCGGTTGAAAGCCTGTTGCTTTTCCGCATCGGACTTTGCCGGGATGCGTTCGACGCCGCCGGGGGCCTCGATCTCGACAACGTCCTGCGCGAGCACCGCCTTCTCAACGGCAAACCACCACAGGTCGCCTTTGCCGTCCGGATAGTCGGACGGCACGTAGATCGCGAAGGGTGCTTGATGCCTGGTGAAGATCGGATAGGCCTGCTGCAGGTTGTCCCTGTAGCCATCATCCAGCGTGAAACACGCAAACCGCCGGCCCTCACCGCCCGTACGAATACGGTCGGTGGCCTCGTCGAGCGAGACGATATCGATCCCGGCGGCCTTCACTTCGTTCAGGACCAGATCCAGGAACTCAGGTGTGACCATCAGCCCGCGGTTCGCGGCGAACGGGCTTGGGCGTTGGCGCGAAACCTGGTGCAGCATGAAAATCAGGCCGATCCCCTGGGAAAACGGCGCCAACACATGGTGCGCGCCGGAATAATAGAGTGCCCGGAGCCCCGACTTCAGTACGTCCGACTTCAAGACCATTCTCCCCGACTACACGTTTGTGAACGAGCCTCAACCGCAATTTAACCACTTGCAGGCATCGTCGGCTGATTGGTGCCAAGCATCTCAGACGTTCCTTGAGAAAGCCTTGACCACGGGGGCGATTGGCATGGGTCGCAGTTAGTATCGCGTTTGGAGTGTCAGATGGCAGTGGTTTCCATGCCATTGCAGCGGCAAAAACAGGCAGACGGACTTGCGTCCGCGCCGTGTATCAGCGCCCTGCAAACATCGGCCGGACGACTGCGTCTGACCGTTTTTCGTAATTTTCAGGCTATCGAAAACCAATGGCGCGCGCTCGAGACGCGCGGCGTCTGCGCCCATGCGCAAACCTACGCCCGGGCGGACGCGTGGTTTCGATTGGTCTCAAGACCCGAGGGAGCTGAGCCGGCCATCGTGTGCGGACATGCCGAGGACGGCGACGTTCAATTCGTCTGGCCCTTCGAGGTTGCCGATGTCTACGGCATACGTTGCCTGCATTGGATCGGCGCCGAGCAGTCCAACTACAACATGGGCGTGTTCGATCCGAATTTCGCCTTGCGCGTTTCGAGTGAAGACATGCGCGCCCTTCTCAATCATGCGGCCGGGCTGATCGGCGCGAATGCCGCGCGTTTCGAAAATCAGCCCGTGGAGCGGGACGGCATGCCCAATCCGATGGCGCTTCTGCCGCACCGTCCGAGCGCGAACGACGGGCACGCCATTCTGCTCGATCAGGACTTTGATACGCTCTATCGCAACCGCTTCAGCGGCAAATCCCGTAATACGCTGCGCCGCAAGGACCGGCGGCTGCGCGAAGAGTGCGACGTGACGATCGGCTGGGCGAAATCGGCGGATGAACGCCGTGGCCTGCTTGAAGAGTTTTTCCGGCAAAAGGCGGTGCAGTTCGCCGAGCAAGGGATCGCCGACGTCTTCGCCGACGGGCCGAGCCGGGCCTTCTACCACGAGCTTGCCTCCTGGCCGACCGGGCAACACGGCACGCTCGAGATCGCCTATCTGAAGGCCGGCGATCAATACGCGGCCATTTCCTGCGGGATATTCTTCAAGGACGCCTTTACCACGCTCCTCACGTCGATCCATGACGGTCCTATGCGCAAATTCTCCCCGGGTGCGTTGCTGCTGCACAAACAGATCGAAGACGCGTGCCGCAAGGGATTGAACTTCTTCGACATGGGTGCCGGCGACGCGCGTCACAAAAACGAATGGTGCGATGTCAGCACGCCGCTCTTTCAGAGCAGCATTGCCTTCGACGAGCGCGGGTATTTTTTGACGGCGCCGACGGCGTTACTGACGGCGGCAAAGCGGTTCATCAAGACGCGCCCCGCCCTCTGGACGTTTGCGCAAGCGACCCGCCGCAGACTGTACGGAACATCTTAGCCTTCCAGCACCGCAATCAGTTCAGGCGGCCGGCGCGCGCCGCATGAAGGCCAGTTGGGGAAGCGTCAACAGCGAGCCGTTGTTCTGCTCGATGACAAAGACATGCTGCACGGGCAGGCCGTCGTCGAGAATGCGATCCGCCAGCCAACGCGCCTTCTCCGAATACTCCACGGAAGCCGTCACAATCGCGACGTCGCTCGGTGCACGCGAGGGAAGACTTATGACGTGGCCGAACTCGTTGATGCCGACATAGACGAGAACGACGTCATATGCCGCCTCGAGCGCCGTGAGCATCCGGGCGAACGCCTGGGTCTGGAGCGGTGTGGCCTGTCGCGGGGTCATTGTGCCGGAGATGAGATGCAGGTCCGAGCCGGGGTCACGGCGGACCGCGTCTTCAAAGCGCGTCGTGCCCGATTGAAGCTCGGCGACGCCGGGTGACTCCGGCAGATCGAGGGCGAGTGCCACATGGTCACCCTGTTCGAGTGCATCGACCAGGATGACGCTTTTGCCCTTCGCCGCGAAGCCGCGTGCAACATCCACGGCTTGTGCCGCGGTCTCGACCCCGGATGAGGCCGCGACAACGAGGACGCGGTTGCTGCCGTACGTCCCAAGTGCATTGGCCAGGCTTTTGCCGGACCTCAGCACCTCATATCCGGGACGCTCCGATTGGTACCGTGTTTCCGGGACATCCATCTGCTGCTGCCCCTGTTGCGAAGCCGGCTCGAAATCGCGCCGCGCGACGGACTGTTGCGGGACGATCAACTCGTGCGCCACCGAGTAGGCAATTCCCAACAGAGCGATGGCGGCTGTGGCCAGCAGAGCCAGCGGACCCTTCTTCGGGAAGGACGGTTTGCTGGCGACGTGGGCCCGGGAAATGATGCTGGCATGGGCCGGGACCGACGACGTGTCGCTGCGCGTCGTCGCCTCGCGATATCGCGTCAGATAGGATTCCAGCACTTCGCGGTTCGCCGCCGCTTCCCGTTCGAGGGCACGCAGCCTGATCTGGCTTTCATTCGCCTTCGATGCCGTGTTCTTCAGTTCCGCAAGGCTGTCGCGCAGCGAGGTTTCGCGGGCGCCCGCGATTTCAGCTTCGCTTTCCAGACTGGAGACGACCTTGCGGGCTTCCTGCCGGATCTGCCGCCGCAAGTCGGCGAGCTCGGAGTTGAGCTGCTGGATACGCGGATGCGACGGCAACAGCGTGGCCGACAGCTCCGCCAGCGTCCGCTGGACCTGGATGCGTTGCTCAAGCAGGCGCTGGATCAGACGCGAATTGAGGACATCCGCCGCATCGTCGACGTCGCCCTTGTCCTTGAGCATTTTCTGGATGAGGGCCGCGCGCGCTTCCGCCTCCGTCCGGTTCGCCTTGGCCAGAATGAGCTGGCTGTTGAGCTCGGAGAGCTGTTGCGAGTCGAGGCTGGTATTGTCCCTGCCCTGCAGGAGCCCGCTGGATGAGCGGAACTTCTCCGCCTTGATGTCCGCATCCTCCACCTTCTGCGTCAGGTCCTTGATCTGAGCGCTCAACCAGGCGCTGGCCTGTTTCGTCTGCTGCAGTTTTTCGCGCTGCTGCCATACCAGGTAGTTCTCCGCCAGCGTGTTGGCGGCTTTCGCAGCCGTCTGCGGATTACGCGATTCGAAGTCGATTGCGATCACACGCGATCCCTGCACCTGGTACACGGACAGCCGGTCGAGAAACGCGTCGACCACGCGTTCCTGCCGGGCCTCTTGCCGGGATTTCGAACCGGACGGCGCAAAGCGCGAGAGAAGACTCGAAACGCCCCAGCTTCCGGCGCTCTTGTTGAATTCGGGGTCCTGATCGAGCTTGAGGTCACTGACGACGCTCCTGGCGAGGTCGCGCGACAACAGCACCTGAACCTGGCTCGATACCGCCTCCTTGTCCATGAGCGTGCTGAGGTCGTTTTGCGATGTTGTGGATGCGGTCGGGCGCGTGAAAGAGGTGTCTTCCCGTTCGATGATAATGCGCGCCTGTGACGAATAGAGCGGCGTCACAAAGCTCAGCGACATGTATGTGATCACCCCGGCCATGATGGCGAGGATTGCAATCGGGAGTTTTCGCCGGTTTACGGCGCGAAGAAGCGCCGCAATCTCAATATCCTCGGAAACGCCGGGCCTCGCAGTCGGGTACATATCGATACTCACGCAATTGGTACTTGTTACCTGGAGTTGTAGCGATTCCGGGTAACCAAAGACTTAAGCAATGGGTCAACACGGCACGGCTGCTTAACGTTTGTTAACCATGCTGGGCCTACAAACGACTCGTATTCGAGAATCGATTTCTTTGACGCACGTTGGGCTCAAATGACTGGCCGCCTTGCCGTTTTCACCGCCGCGCTGTCCATGTTGCTTGCAGGCTGCAACGCGACAAACCCTTCCGGCGCGCCCACGGCCGGTGTCACGCTGCGGACCAGCATACCGGTGAACGCGCCGGCGCGGCCAATGGCACTGCATCCGGACGTTGTGCCGGCTGCAACTCCAGGCCCGGCGGTTGCCCCGGTCCCGGTCGGATATGCGCCGTCATCGCCGGAGGCACCCTATCGGCTTGGTCCCGGTGACCAGTTGCGCGTCATCGTGTTCGGTCAGGAGAACCTCTCACGGATCTATCTCGTGGATGCCAGCGGTTTCGTGTCGCTTCCGCTCATCGGCGCCGTTCCGGCGCGCGGGTCGACAACGTTCGAGCTGGAGGATCGCATCGCCGCTGCCCTGCGGCGCAAATATGTGAAGGATCCCAAGGTGACGGTCGAGGTTGAGCGTCACAGGCCGTTTTTCATACTCGGAGAGGTTCGCAACGCCGGCCAATACCCCTATGTTGCAGGCATGACGGTACAGACGGCAGTCGCCATCGCCGGCGGGTTCACGCCGCGGGCAAGAAAGTCCCGTGTTTGGCTTACACGGTCGGTGAACGGCGCGGCGGAGACCAGGAAAGTTCCCCTCAGTTGGCCCATTCGTCCGGGCGATACGATCAACGTGAAAGAACGTTTTTTCTAGGATAGCGGCCAGGTGAAACGCGCGACGCACTCGTGAGCGGATCTCTTGCAATTCTCCATTGCTTACGGGCGCCGATTGGCGGCCTGTTCCGCCACGTGTCCGATCTGGCGGCCGAGCAGACGGACATGGGAAATCGCGTCGGCATCATATGCGATGCGAAGAATTACGGCGAAGCCGCTGAATCCGCTCTGCGAAACCTTGCCGAGACCGTCTGCGATCTCGGTGTCACCCGCGTCAGGATGAGCCGGCAACTGGGGCTGCGCGATGCCACCGCCACGCTGGCTGTCAAGCGCGTCGCCCAGCGGACCGAGGCGCAGGTCCTGCACGGACACGGCGCCAAGGGTGGCGCCTATGCCCGTCTCGCCGCCAGGTCGCTGAAACAGGCGGGCCAGGAGCTGCGCGTCTTCTACACGCCCCATGGCGGCGCATTGCATTACAGCCCGGCGAGCCTCAAGGGGCGGATTTTCATGGCTCTCGAACGCAAACTGGCGGAGTTCACCGACGGCCTGATTTTCGAAAGCGACTACGCGGCCCGTCTCTACGAGGCTCAGGTCGGCAAGCCCCAGTGTGAAATGCGCATCGTGCTGAACGGTCTCCGGCCCCAGGAGTTCTACGACATCGTCCTCGACGTCGACGCGGCGGAGTTCGTTTTCGTCGGCGAGTTGCGGCACCTGAAAGGCGTCGACATTCTCCTCCAGGCGCTCGCCGAGGTGCGCCAAAAGCGACCCGCAGCCGTCTTCATTGCCGGAACGGGACCCGACGAGAGAAAATTCAAGGCGCTTGCGCGCAAGCTCGACCTCACTGATGCGGTCACGTTCGCCGGGCATGTGGCCGCGCGCGCCGCGTTTCCGAGGGGGCAATGTCTTGTTGTTCCCTCGCGTCTGGAGTCCCTGCCCTATGTGGTGCTGGAAGCAGCCGCCGCCCGCATGCCGATCATTGCGACACATGTCGGGGGCATTCCCGAGATCACGGCCGGAACGGACGTTCAACTGATCCCGTCCGACGACATCGGGGCGCTCGCCACGCAGATGATGGCGTTTCTCAATGATCCGGCCGTGTTCGCCGCGCGCGCGGCGGAGCTCCAGTCCACCGTGTCGGAGAGGTTCACCGTCTCGGGGATGACGCGCTACATCACCCACTTCTATGTGAGCCGGCTGCTCGATCCGGCGCGGTGAGTGCCCGTGTGCACCGCTGATACGCGGGGCAACGCACACTTAACCATATCCCGAAACACCGACCGGGTCCGATGCGCGGTTAAGCGTTCCCAGAGCACTTGCTGATATTCCTCATCATGGGTCTCGGCGGACGAAAGACCGCGGGGGACATGCTTTCAGGGGAGACACGGTGCCGGATTGCCGCTCTGTGTAAAGTTCGGGTCACAAGCTGATGTCTGACATTTCCGCCTCAGACAATTCACTGCAGGATCGCCGCAGCCACGCGCGCAGCTCGACGGAGCGGCGCGCCGCCCCGAGGCCGCGTCTTGGAAACTTCCAATTCTCGTCAGGTGCCAGCCTGATATCGCCGCAGGTCGTGACCGGCAGCGCCCGGCTGATCGAGTTCCTGTTGATTGCGGGTCTCGGCTACGGGATCTTCCTGTCCTACATCCACGGGGGGGCGTTGCCGGAGGATCAGTTCGGGCAGATCCTCTACGGTGTCGCGATTCTTGTCGCCGCGGCCGGATCGGTTCTGAGCTTCCAGGCCCTGCGGCTATACGACATCTCGATATTCTCGAGCCTGTTTCGGCAGATCGGTCGCGTCTGCGCCGGCTGGACACTGATCTTCGCCGTGTTGATGGCGATCGCGTTCTTCACAAAGCTCGGCCAGGAGTACTCGCGTTTCTGGGTTGCCTCCTGGTACGTCAGCGGGCTGTCGGCTCTCGTGATCTTCCGCATTGCCTTGTGCATCGCGGTGCGCAACTGGAGCCGGCTCGGGCGGCTGAACCGCCGCGCCGTCATCGTCGGCGGCGGTCGGGCTGCCCACAAGCTGATCAAGGCGCTTGAAGCATCGCGCGATACGGACATCCGGATTTACGGCGTGTTCGACGACCGCGACGGCAAGCGCGTCTCCGACCGGATCGCCGGATATCCGCGGCTCGGAAATGTGGATGAACTGATCGAATTCGGGCGCGACAAGCGGCTTGACCTGCTGATCCTGACGCTGCCCATCACCGCGGAAAAGCGCCTGCTCGAGCTCTACCAGAAACTCTGGGTGCTGCCCGTCGACATTCGCCTGTCGGCGCACACGAACAAGCTGCGCTTCCGCCCGCGCGCCTACTCCTACATCGGCAATGTTCCGTTCATCGACATGCAGGACAAGGCGATCACCGACTGGGACTATGTCGTCAAATGGGTGTTCGACAAGGTGGTCGCGAGCACGCTGGTGCTGCTCCTGTCGCCGCTGATGGCGCTGATCGCGCTGGCGGTGAAGCTCGACAGTCCGGGCCCCGTTTTCTTTAAGCAGAAACGCCACGGTTTCAACAACGAGCTGATCGAGGTCTACAAGTTCCGATCGATGTATTCCGACAAGTCGGACGCCAACGCGGCAAGGCTCGTGACCAAGGACGATGACCGCGTGACCCGCGTCGGCCGGTTCATCCGCAAGACGAGCCTCGACGAACTCCCGCAACTTTTCAACGTGCTCAAGGGCGAGTTGTCGCTCGTCGGCCCGCGTCCGCACGCGCTGCAGGCGAAGGCCGCGGACCGGCTCTACGCCGACGTGGTGGATGGCTATTTCGCGCGCCACCGGGTGAAGCCCGGTATCACCGGCTGGGCGCAGATCAACGGCTGGCGCGGCGAAACCGACACCCACGAGAAACTGGAACACCGGGTCGAGCACGATCTGTACTACATCGAGAACTGGTCAATCTTCCTCGATCTCTACATTCTGCTGATGACGCCGTTTGCGTTGATCAAGGCGGAAAACGCCTATTGAGTCGGAGGGCGGCAATCCATGATTGCGGGCCAGCCTTCAGCGGTTAGCACCCTTGGATTTCATGGACCTGCCGCGCCCGCCACGGCGCAGGGGCTGAGCCTCGCGATCGTCTGGCTGACGATCTGCTCCTCCTCCATCGTCTTCACCGATCCGGCACCCTACGACGTGCTGATGGTGGGGCTGGTCGTGCTTCTGCCGATGGTGCGCCTGACCGCGTTTCCACCCGGCATCAACGGCTTTCTTATTATCTGGCTGCTGATCGGCGCCGGAGGCCTGATCTCGTCGATGAAGTCCGGTACGCTCGATGTCTCGATCAAGCACGCGGCGATTTCGATCTATCTTTCGCTGTCCGCCGTCCTGGTCGCGGCTTTCGTCGCCAAGAGCCCCGAACGCCATGTCCGCCTGATCATGTCGGCCCTCACCTTCGGTGCCCTGATTGCGGCGGTCGCCGGGTTGCTCGGCTATTTCGACGTTCTGCCGGGGGCGAGAAGTCTGTTCACGAAATTCGATCGCGCTCGCGGCTTTTTCAAGGATCCCAATGTCTACGGGCCGTTTCTCGTTCCCCCTCTGCTCTACTGCCTGCATGGAATGATCGCCGGCCGGCCATCGCGCGTACTCCTCAACGCGGCCTTCACCGGCGTGATCGCGCTCGGATTGCTGATCAGCTTTTCACGCGGTGCCTGGTTCAACGGCGCCGTCGCCCTGCTGGTGTACGGCTACGTGCTGTTCGTGGCCGCCCCGTCCAACAGGCTGCGCATCAAGCTGCTCGTGATCGCGTTCTTTGCCGGGTGTTCGGCCATTCTCGGGCTGTTCGCAGCGCTACAGGTGGAGACGATCGCCGCCCTCTTCAGCGAACGGGCGAGCCTGTCCCAGTCATACGATCTCGGTCCCGATGGCCGGTTTGCCGGCCAGTTGAAGGCACTCGGCGTGATTGCCGCGCATCCGCTGGGCATCGGTGCCCTCGAGTTCGGCCGCACATTCGACAATGAAGACGCTCACAACATCTATCTGAGCATGTTCCTGAACAATGGCTGGCTCGGTGGATTTGCCTATCTCGGGCTTGTTCTGACGACGCTGGTGGCGGCTTTCCGGCACGCGCTGCGCCGTGGGCCGTTGCAGGGCTACGCCATCGTTCTGCTGTCGGCTTTCGCCGGTCTCGCGCTCGAGGGCATCGTCATCGACACCGATCACTGGCGGCTGTTCTACATCCTGATGGGATTGATCTGGGGCCTCGTGGCTGCGGCACCTGGGGCGGGCGAACCGTCATTCGATATGCCGGGAAAAAATGGTCGGAGCGGCGAGATTTGAACTCGCGACCCCCGGTCCCGCAGACCTGAGATAGTAGCAATGCGATTCCGCTGCAATCAAGATTTCATGCAGATGACTCTGTACAACGGAAAATCAATTATACCGTCAAAACAAAAAAACCACCGCAATGCAAAATAAATATTGTAGACATTCGAACAGTCGGCAGTCAAAATTAGGGTATCAGTAATTCTCACCAAGTAATGAGGAGGAATAGTGATGCCTGCCAAACCAGATCCAGACAACCGACAGTCGCGCCGTCTGGGCGGCGATGATGGATTCCCAAAGGCGGGGGAACTTCCGTTCCAAATTGGCGGAGACGACGCGTTTCCGTTGGCCGGGGCCAATCCCTCAAAGACCTGTAGTCTAATTGATTTCCAACACTTTGAAGTCGTGCCGGGACTCAAACCGGAAACATGGTTTCTGACTGTCGGCGGAACGCTTAGCAGTATCTCTATCAGAGCATCATTGTGTCCGGTCTATTACCCAGCCCAACCGGAGTATTGGGAAATTGAGGTGATCGGTTGCGTTCCTCCGATCGTCCTCCCGGTCGAGGGCGTGTTCCTGGAGACGATCCCGGTCACAGACACAATGGGCAAAAAAGGAATCGAGGTTGTAGGGGCAACCAAACGGGAGACCTGGCAACTGCCCTCCTGATAGGTTGCTAGGTTCCGTGCGGCGGCAACGGTGGCCTCGTCCTCATCTCTCGCCGCTTCAGAAGCTACCGAATTTGTCGCCTGCCAATACCATCGTCACTTTGGTGATTTCAGTGTCACATAAACTGTGACGCTGTTGTCCCGAATTTCTGGAAAAAGAATGGTCGGAGCGGCGAGATTTGAACTCGCGACCCCCGGTCCCCCAGACCGGTGCGCTAACCGGGCTGCGCCACGCTCCGTCCCAAGGTCTCTGGTTTTGCCTGCTTAACGCGCGCGCGTCAATCTCATCTTGGCCGGAAACCGGCTGCGGCAGGTTCGACTAGCTTTTGGCCGTTTCCAGCAGCTTCTTGCACTCGGCAAGCTCGGAAAGCATGTCCTTGAGCTGGTTGACCTGCTTCGGGCTCAGGCCATCGCCGCCAGCGCCGGCCTGGCTGTCATGCGACGCGCCCAGGGCCACATCGGCGGCGACATCGGGAATGTCCTTTACCGCCGCGCGGTCCGAACCGCTCGCGGTCTCGCGCCAGCAATCCATGACGTGACGCACGCCCTGCTCCCGCAGGATGCGCTGAACACCCTTGATCGTGTACTTGTCTTCGTAAAGCAGGTAGCGAATTCCGCGCAGCAGTTCGACGTCCTCCGGACGGTAGTATCGCCGTCCGCCGCCGCGTTTCAGGGGGCGCAACTGGGAGAACTTTCCTTCCCAAAATCTGAGAACATGTTTTGGTACATCCAGCTCAACGGCAACTTCGCTGATCGTTCGAAAGGCCTCCGGTGCTTTCGGCAACTGCCATCCCCCCCTGTGTCGAGCGTGCTAGCTCGCGGCGTTTTTCTTCGTCAGTGTGTCGTTCACTCTCTCTTTCATGATGTTGCTTGCGCGAAACACAAGCACACGACGTGGTGTAATCGGAACCTCCTCTCCCGTCTTGGGATTGCGCCCGATTCTTTCATTCTTCTCCCGAATACCAAAAGACCCAAAAGAAGAAAGCTTGACGGGCGATCCGCGTTCAAGACTTCGCGAGATCTCTTTTAACACCAATTCGACCAATTCTGCCGACTCATTTCGCGGAAGTCCAACTTTTTGGAACACCGCCTCCGCAAGGTCGGCCCGTGTCAACGTCTTTCCAGCCATGATTTTGCGCCTCAAAACGTCACTGCTCTGCGGCGTGATGCTAAAGGACAAGACAAATCAGGGTCAACGGCAGATACCCGTTTTCCCTACGATTTCTGATGATTGTGGCTTTGATGCCGCGCATTCCACGATTTGAAACGGTGCGCAGCCCCTCGGCGATGAACCGGAAACGCGTGCAAAAATGGTGCGATTGCTACCAGCGCGCGAGCACGGCGCCCCATGTGAATCCGCCGCCCATGGCTTCCATGAGGACAAGCTGATTCTCTTGCAGCCGGCCATCCTCCAGCGCCGTGTTCAGGGCCAGCGGAATCGATGCAGCGGAGGTGTTGGCGTGGTTTTCGACCGTCATGACCACCTTTTTCGGATCAAGGCCGATCTTGCGAGCCGTGCCGTCGAGAATCCGCTTGTTCGCCTGATGCGGAACGAACCAGTCGATGTCGTCCGCGGTATAGCCGCTGTCCGTCAGAGTTTCGGTGATCACGTCGGCGATGTTCGTCACCGCGTGCCGGAAGACCTCCCGCCCGTGCATTCTCAGATGGCCGACCGTGCCGGTCGATGACGGGCCGCCGTCGACGAAGAGCTTGTCCTTGTGGCGCCCGTCGGAGCGCAGCTCGGATTTCAGGATTCCGCGTTCGAGGCCGGCGCCGTTCAGTTTCCGCGCTTCGAGAACAAGCGCCCCGGCGCCGTCACCGAACAAGACGCATGTTCCCCGGTCTTCCCAGTCGAGGATGCGTGAATAGGTTTCCGCACCGATCACCAACGCGCGCTTGTACTGTCCGGATTTGAGGAAATTGTCCGCGGTGGCAAGGGCAAACACAAAGCCGGAACACACCGCCTGCAGATCGAACGCGGCGCCATGGGAGATGCCGAGATTGGCCTGAATGGAGACCGCCGTCGCCGGGAACGTGTTGTCGGGTGTCGATGTCGCGAGCACGATGAGGTCGATGTCGCGGGCATCCGTTTCGGCCCGCTCAAGCGCCTGTTCGGCCGCAGCGGTGCCGAGGTCGGAGGTCAACTCGCCCTCGGCCGCGATGCGCCGTTCGCGAATGCCGGTGCGTTCGACGATCCACTCGTCGGTTGTGTCAACGATCTTTGCGAGATCATTGTTGGTCAACACGGTTTCCGGCAGATAGCCACCGCATCCCGTGATGACGGACCGAATAAGGGTCACGTCAGGATACTCCACTCATTTCGCCATGTTCTCCATATTGAGAGAGGCGTGGAACTTTTCAATATCGCCAGTCAGTCGATCCACAAGGCCACTCTGCGCCATGTCGTAGCCGAGATCGATCGCGCTCGCAAACCCCGTCGCGTCGGTTCCGCCGTGACTCTTGATAACTATTCCGTTGAGTCCGAGGAAAACACCACCGTTGAGTTGCCGCGGATCCATCTTTTCCTTAAGCGCCTTGAACGCTCCGCTGGCCAGAACCGCGCCGACGCGCGCCATAGGCGAACGGCTCATGGCGGCGCGCAGATAGGCCGCGATCTGACGGGCCGTGCCTTCCGCAGTCTTCAGCGCAATATTGCCGGAAAATCCTTCCGTAACAACCACATCGACCGCCCCCTGGCCGACATCGTCGCCCTCGATGAAGCCGTGATAGTCGAAAGGCGGGTCGCACTCGCGCAAGGCCGTTCCCGCCTTGCGCACCTCCTCCAGACCCTTGATTTCCTCAACGCCGATATTGAGCAATCCGACGGTCGGACGTTCCTGCGAGAACAGCGCCCGCGCCATGGCTGATCCCATCATGGCGAAATCCACAAGCTGACGGGCATCGGCGCCGACATTCGCACCGACGTCCAGTACGATGCATTCCGCGTCGACCGTCGGCCAGATGGCGGCTATGGCCGGACGCTCGATCTCGGGCAGCGTTTTCAGGCAGAATTTCGACATTGCCATCAGGGCGCCGGTGTTGCCCGCGGAGATGACCGCGCCCGCCTCGCCATCACGGACGGCCTCGATGGCCTTCCACATGCTGCTTTTCCAGCGCCCCTGGCGTAACGCCTGGCTGGGCTTGGCATCCATGGAGATGGCCACGTCGGTATGTACGATCTCGGCTTTGGTCGCGAGATTGCTGTATTTGGAGAGCTGCTCGCCGATCAGTGCTTCGTCGCCGAACAGGATGTATCGGATGTCCGGATGACGTACCAGCGACAGCTCGGCACCGGGGATGACCACTTCGGCTCCATGATCCCCACCCATGACATCGAGCGATATGGTGTTTGAAACCGCCAATTGCACAACCAGGCTTTAGGCAAGCGATAAGGCGTGCGAATCCGTTCGCTGCCCGCCCCCCTTGCGCGTAAAAGACGCCCCGAAAATAGCGGATTGGCTTGTTGAAACAACCGGAAACTGCGTTTTTCCGGTGTTGTCTAGCTTAAACCCGGATCGTTGCGGCGCAGCATAACATCCAGATTTGCAAAGGGTTTATTCCCTTCCTGACTGTCATCTTCTTTGGCGTTTTCCGCCCAGGAGAACTCCGCGCCCGGTTTGCGCGGGTACGGATCAATTGCCGACGCAAGCACTTCGTAGGCGACCTGTCCGACATCGATCAGACCGGTCTCGGGAAGCGGTTCCGGGCCGTCCAGCGGCACGTCCGCGTCTTCCGGGCCTTCGCCTGCCTCCAGTTGCTCTACTTCGTCCAGCGGCCAGAACTCGACCTCGAATGCTTCCTCGATCCGGCTCTTGACCGGCTCGAGCGTGACGACGCAGTTTTGAACGAGGTCCGCCGTCAGCCGCCCCGAAAGCTTGAAGCGCCTCAAGCCGCAACTGATCAGCCGGAAGTCCACGTCAAATGACGACAGCTCGACCAGGCCGAGCAGTTCGGCGACGGACGCGCGCTGCCGGGGCGTCGCTTCAATGGAGTCCGTGATGCCGGCGGCAGGGACTTCCGTTGCCTTGTATGTACGCGAGAACGTGTCTTCGTGTTCCGCATGTACGGTCTGTTCGACGGTCATAGTCATCATCCCTTTTGTGCGCCGAAGCGCTCATGAACCGAGCTCAGCTTGCCGAGCGGTGTACCCGACAGTTCCTGCATCAGATTCCAAGCGTAATCGGAGAGCATTGCGGCATGCCGTTCTGCTGATTCGTCATCATGATAGACGATTTGTTTGAATTCTTTTGACAGGTCACTCCTGTCATCAGCCTTGAGGGCGCTTCCATATTGCGTCATGCGCTCGTGATAGACGCCCGCCAGGTTGCGCATCTTCTTGGGCACGACCATGTCGCCCACGCCCAATTCACGGGATGTGGTATCGAGATCGGCGAAAAACAAATCGACGACCTCCTGCGCCAGCGGTCGCGCGTCCTCTTCGTCATTTTGGATGCGGCCCACGAACAGGAACACGTGCAGCATGAGGACCTCAAACCGCGCCTCGAGAGTGTCGGGAACCGCCAGTTCGGTGTAAAGCGCCGGCGACCGCGACAGCGTCACAATGGAGCCATAAATATCGTGCGCATTCCGCTTGCGTTTTGCGCGTCTGGACAGCCAGTTTAACATGCCGGGAAGATGATACTCCCTAACCGAGCTTCTTAAACGTTGTCCGCAGCGAAGAATCGCCGCGTTATTGACCGATTGCCGCAAAATGATCCAATCGCAATTGTATGGCAATGCGAGGTTAGGGGTCCGGGAGCCCAGGGGCGCACGAGCTGAAATGGAACATTTGCACATATCCGAAGGGCCGAAGCGCAAGCGCGCGCGCATTGCCGTGCTGTTTGCCGCAGCATTGCTGGTCTCAGGCTGCGCCGGTCAGATCGACCGCCACGGACACCTTTTCACGGACGTTGACCTTGAGCAGATCCAACCCGGCATGTCGCAGGATCAGGTACGCCTGACACTGGGTACGCCCACGACGACCGGTACTATGGACGGCAGGGTGTTTTACTACATTTCCAGCACCCGCAAGACATTGCCCATGGGTCGCCCCAAGGTCGTCGACCGCAAGATCGTCGCCGTCTATTTCGACCAGAACCAGACCGTCAGGGAAGTCGGCCATTTCGGGCTCAAGGACGGCCGGGTGATCGACTTCGCCAGTGGCGAAACACCGACCTACGGCAAGAAGCTGACCGCACTCGAACAGCTCTTCGGTAATATCGCGAACCGCCGGTCCCTGATACAGAACGCGGACCCGGGCCCGGGCTACTGATCAAAGTTCACGAAAAAAGGCCCCGCTCCCGGCGGGGCCTTTTCTCTTTGCGTCACCAAAATGCGTCGCGGTCAGTGCGCCAGCACGGCCAGCAGCAGCAACGCGACGATGTTCGTGATCTTGATCATCGGGTTGACGGCGGGGCCGGCGGTGTCCTTGTAGGGATCACCCACCGTGTCGCCCGTGACCGCGGCCTTGTGGGCTTCTGAGCCCTTGCCGCCATAGTTGCCGTCCTCGATGTACTTCTTGGCGTTGTCCCAGGCGCCGCCGCCCGCGGTCATGGAGATCGCGACAAACAGGCCCGTCACGATCACGCCGAGCAGCATGGCGCCCACCGCCGAGAAGGCCGCCGACTTGCCCGCCACCAGGTTGACGAGGACAAAGCAGACCACCGGAGACAGCACCGGCAGCAATGACGGGATCATCATCTCCTTGATCGCCGCGCGGGTCAGAAGGTCGACCGCCTTGCCGTAGTCGGGCTTGTCCTTGCCCTTCATGATGCCGGGCTTCTCCTTGAACTGACGGCGCACCTCTTCGACGATCGCGCCGCCGGCGCGTCCGACCGCCATCATGCCCATGGCGCCGAACAGATAAGGCAGCAGACCGCCGAGGAAGAGACCGACCACGACGTAGGGGTTGGACAGGGAGAAATCGAGCTCCACGCCCTGGAAATAGCCGAACATCTGGCCGCCTGTCTCGTTCGCCCTGGAGATAAAGAACTTCAGGTCTTCGGTATATGCAGCGAACAGAACCAGGGCGCCGAGACCCGCCGAGCCGATGGCGTAGCCCTTGGTCACCGCCTTGGTGGTGTTCCCGACCGCATCGAGTGCGTCCGTTGTATTGCGCACGTCCTCCTTGAGGTTGGCCATTTCAGCGATGCCGCCGGCATTGTCGGTAACCGGTCCGAACGCATCAAGCGCCACGACCACGCCCGCGAGTGCCAGCATGGTCGTCACCGCAATGGCGATGCCGAACAGCCCGGCCAGCGAGTAGGTTATGACGATGCCGAGAATGATGACGATTGCGGGCAGCGCGGTCGCTTCCAACGACACGGCGAGGCCCTGGATCACGTTGGTTCCGTGCCCCGTCACCGACGCCGCGGCAACGGACTGAACCGGGCGGTAGTTGGTGCCGGTGTAGTACTCGGTGATGACGATGATCAGCGTGGTGACGACCAGTCCGGTGAGCGCGCACCAGAAAAGATCGAGACCGGTAAAGGTCTGTCCGAGTGCCGTGAACTCCGTGCCCAGTCCGAGCATGTAATGCGTCACGCCGAGGATCGCGAACAGCGACAAGACGCCGGCGGCGATGAAGCCCTTGTAGAGCGCGCCCATGATCGACTGGCTCGGGCCCAGCTTCACGAAGAACGTGCCGATGATCGACGTCACGACGCAGGCGCCGCCAATCGCCAGCGGGTAGACCATCATCGGTTCGACTGCATTCGTGCCGGAGAAAAAGATGGATGCCAGCACCATCGTCGCCACGACGGTCACGGCATAGGTTTCGAAAAGGTCGGCGGCCATGCCCGCGCAGTCACCGACATTGTCCCCGACATTGTCCGCGATGGTCGCGGGATTGCGCGGATCGTCCTCCGGAATGCCGGCCTCGACCTTACCGACGAGGTCGCCGCCGACGTCGGCGCCCTTTGTGAAGATGCCGCCGCCGAGACGGGCGAAGATCGAAATCAGCGACGCGCCGAAACCAAGGGCGACCAGCGAATCGACCACCACGCGGTCATCGGGCGAGTAACCGGCGCCGATGGTGAGATAAGCGTAGTAGACCGTCACCGATAGCAGCGCGAGACCGGCGACGAGCATGCCGGTGACCGCTCCGGATCTGAAGGCGATCTCAAGCCCCGCCCCGAGGCTCTCGCTGGCAGCCTGGGTCGTGCGCACATTGGCGCGAACCGAAACGAGCATGCCGATGAATCCGGCGGCACCCGAAAGTGCTGCGCCGATGAGAAATCCGATGGCCGTGGTAAAGGAAAGCAACCACGCCACGATGAAGAAGATGACGACACCGGCAATCGCAATCGTCGTGTACTGCCGTGTCAGATAAGCCTGTGCGCCCTCCTGGATCGCACCGGCGATCTCCTGCATGCGCTTGTTGCCGGCGTCTGCCGACATCACCGATTGAACGGCCCAAATGCCATAGACAATGGAAAGCGCACCACAGGCGATGATCAGGTAAAGAACCGTGTTCATAATGACCGTCCCTGTTCTGGATAGGTTCGATAGCCGCGGGAAAGTATTGCGGGATAGGTTTAGCGACGTTTGAACTTGCGCCGAATGGAATTCCCCCAAGCCCGGCCCGCACCGAAAGCCGCGCGGAACATGCCAAAATTGAGTGTGCAACGCAACATTTGAGGCCACGACTTTGGTCGGACCGGGAAAAGGTGTTTCGCTCCGTCAGGAACGGTTCGACATTGGTCCCCAACGCGCCTCGCGCAGGCTCAGCATCAGGACCAGCCCGGCCGCCAGCACGACAAACGGCAGATAGGAGATCGTGACCGTTTCCCAGCCCGTCTCGTGGAGCAGTTTTCCGGAGAAGAACGAGGCGAATGCGAGCAGGCCGAACACCATGAATTCATTGACCGCCTGCACCTTGTTGCGCTCCTCGGGCCGGTGGCAATCGGTCACCATCGTGGTCGAGCCGATGTAGCCCAGGTTCCAGCCGACGCCGAGCAGGATCATCGCGAGATTGAAATGCCACAGGGAAATTCCGGCGTGCGCGACGAGCCCGGCAGCCGCAAGGAGCAGCAGCCCGGCCAGAACCACGTGCTCACGCCCGAACCGGTCGATCAGCCTGCCGGTCACGAAACTCGGCGCAAACATCGCCAGCACGTGCCACTGGATGGCCCAGGCGGCCGAATCAACCGAATGATTGCACGCGACCATCGCCAACGGCGTCGCCGTCATCAGATAGGTCATCGAGCCATAGCTCACCATTCCGCTGAAGATGGCGATGCGGAGTTTCGGCTGCTTGAGGATTTCACGCAGCGGCCGCGGCGGCGTTCCATCAGGTGCGGCCCTCGGAGCTTTCGGGATGTTCACCAGCGACAGGACCGCGATCGCGAGCAGTGATGCGGCGGCGGAGGCGACGAACACGCCCGCGAACGTAACCGGCGCCAGCGCATCCTTGGTGTAGATCACGAGTTGCGGACCGACGATGGCCGCCAACAGCCCACCGGCGAGGACCCAGGAAATGGCGCGCGGACGGAAAGCCGCGCTGGCGGTGTCCGTCGCGGCGAACCGGTAATACTGCGCGGAGGCCTGATAGGCGCCGGCAAGAAAAATGGCGAAACAGAACAGCCAGAATGAGCGATCGTAGATGGCATAGGTGGCAATGATCGAACTCAGCGCTCCGAGGGCCGCGCCAAGCTGAAACCCGATGCGGCGACCCACCTGCCGCATGAACATGGACGCAGGCACCGTGGTAACGAGCGAGCCGAGAACCAGAGCGGTAATTGGCAAGGTCGCCAGCGACTTGTCGTCGGCCAGCACATGTCCGACCAACCCGGTCACCGTGGCCTGGATCGACGCCGCGATGAAAAACAGCCCCTGCGCGAGCGAGAGGATCAGCGCGTTGCGTCGCGCCCGTCCGTCGTCACTGACGGGTTGGTTGGAGATTGCCTCGGAGGTGGTCATAGCGCGCGGTTTATGCGCGCTCCGTGATCGGAAGACAAACGAAGAATCAGAAATGGGCGAAACTTTTCGTTCCCAGAGCCAGGGACGTCCCGTCGGCGTCACGAACGTGAACGCCCTCGCCGGCCGGGACGATCCGTCCGATCCGCGAGACCGGCACACCTGCACTCTCGCAATCCTCTTCAAACGCCGCCGAAGCGCTTTCAGGAACCGTCAGCAGGATTTCGTAGTCGTCGCCCCCGGTGATGAGCGCACCCAGTATCTCGGGTTCCCGTTCGAGCCAATGTGCGGCGGCCTCCGAAACCGGAACCTTCTGCGCCTCGATGACCCCGCCGACTTCGGATGCCGCACAGAGTTTGCCGAAGTCGCCCGCGAGCCCGTCGGAGACGTCCATCGCCGCGCTGGCATGGAGCCGGACCGGCTCGATGGCCGCCAGACGCGGGCCGGGCCGTTCGTACCTCCTGCGAAGAGAGGCGCGTTGCTCATCGGTGAGATCATCGGGTGCTGCTTCGGGCGACCGGCGCAGCTTCAGCCCGAGGACCGCATCGCCGATCGTGCCGGTCACATAGACCAAATCGCCCTCGCCCGCACCGGACCGACGCACCATTCGTCCGCTGGGCACAAATCCCGCCGCGGTGACGGACAGGGAAAGAGGTCCGGGCGTCCTGACCGTGTCGCCGCCGAGGAGCGTGCAGCCGAACGCCTTCTGCGCCTCGGACAATCCCGCGCGCGCACCTTCTAACCAGGCCGTATCGGGAGCGCCCGGCAGGGCCAGCGACAGAAGATAGACCGCCGGCGGCGCGCCTTTTGCGCACAGATCCGAAACGTTCACGGCAAGTGCCTTGAACGCCACGTCCCGCGCATCGGAGTCCTGGAGAAAGTGGACACCGCTCACGACGACGTCCGTTGTCATGACGACATCCATGCCGTCAGGCGGCCTGACCAGGCCTGCATCGTCGCTCAGGTGGAAGGCGCCGGGAGTATCGGCTGCCAGCGGTGCGAAATATCGTTCGATGATGTCCGCTTCGCCTATGCGCGGCGTGTCACTCATCGCTCTTTTGCTCGAACTCCTGCGGGCGGCGCGAGCGGGCCAGGTGATCGAGAATGCCGTTCACGACCTTGGGTTCCTCAGCACCGAAATAGGCGTGCGCGATATCGACATATTCGTTGATCACGGCTTTCGCGGGAATATCGTCCCTGAGCGCGAGTTCGAACGCGGCGGAGCGCAGGATCGCGCGCAGGATGCTGTCGATCCGGGCGAGACGCCAGCCTTCGGCAAGATGTGCGTCGAGAACGGGGTCAATCGCCTGCTGCTCGCGAACCACGCCGAGCACGATGTCCCTGAACAAGGTCGTATCCGCGTCCGGCGCGCCGATCGACTTCGCGATCTCGTCGAGACGGTGCTGCTCGAACTCGCTGACGACGTCGTTCGCGTCGATGCCGGTCATATCCATCTGGTAAAGCGCCTGCACCGCCGACAACCGCGCGGCGCTTCGCGTGGCGGAGCGCGGCGCGTCCGGCTGATCGACGCGATCCTCAGTCGGCGCGTTCACCGGCCCGACTTTCGCTCAAGGTCGCTCGCAAGCTCCATCAGTGCCGCGCACGCGCCCGCGGCCGCCGCACCCTTGTTTCCGCCGTCGACGCTCGCCCGGGCCCAGGCCTGTTCGCGATTGTCGACCGTGAGAATGCCGTTGCCGACGGCAATGCCATGCTCCACGCCGAATTCCATGATCCCGCGCGCGGATTCGTTCGCGACGATATCGTAGTGCGAGGTTTCCCCGCGAATGACACATCCCAGCGCAACGCATCCGTCGTGCCTTCCGTTGGGGCCGACCATTTTCGCATTCAGCGCGATGCTCAGCGCGACCGGGACCTCGAGCGCGCCCGGTACCGCGACGCGCTCGAAACCGATGCCGCGCCGGCGCAGCTCTTCGGTGGCACCGCGGGCGAGTTCGTTGGCGATGTCGTCGTAGAAGCGCGCTTCAATGATCAGGACTGATTGCGCGAGTTTGGCCATGGAGATTCCTAGTCGAGACGGCGGTAGTCGGCAATCTGCAGCCCGTAGCCTTCAAGCCCGACCACCTTTCTCTGCGGTGAATTGGTGAGGAGGATCATATCGCGCACGCCAAGATCGTGAAGGATCTGGGATCCGATGCCGACTTCGAGCAGGCGGTTCTTTTCGCTGTCGCGCCGTTCGTCCTCGCGGACCTCGTCGGACTTCAGCGAGTCCGTGACGGCATGCGGCCAGATGTCCCGGATCAACACCAGAACGCCCCGGCCCTCCTCCGCGATCATCTGCATTGCCTTGTGAACGAGCGAGCCCTCGCACCCCTTTTCCGTGATGCCCAGAACATCGCTCAGCGTGCTGCAGGCGTGCACCCGAACCAGAACCGGGCCGCCCTTGGAAAGGTCCCCTTTGACAAGCGCGATATGTTCCTCGGACGGACCTTCCGTGGTGCGGTAGACGCGCATGGCGAAATCGCCGCCATAGCTGCTTTCGACCTGCGTTTCGGCAACGCAGCGCACGATGCTGTCGTGCTTGCGGCGGTAGGCGATGAGGTCGGCGATGGTCGCGACCTTGAGACCGTGCCGCTGCGCGAACGCAACCAGATCGGGCATCCGCGCCATCGTGCCGTCGTCATTCATGATCTCGCAGATCACGCCGGCCGGGTAGAGCCCGGCAAGACGCGCCAGGTCGACCGCGGCTTCGGTGTGTCCCGCGCGCATGAGCACGCCGCCCTCGCGCGCGATCAGCGGAAACACGTGGCCGGGCGTGGAGATATTCTCAGGTCCGCGTGTCGGGTCTATGGCGACGGCGATGGTCCGCGCCCGGTCATGGGCTGAAATGCCGGTTGAAATGCCCTCGCGTGCTTCGATGGACACCGTAAAGGCGGTCTGGTGCCGGGACTCGTTGTTGTGGCGCGCCATCAAATCGAGATTGAGGTCGCTGGCGCGCGCGCCTGTGAGCGCAAGGCAGATCAGGCCGCGCCCATGCTTCGCCATGAAGTTGATGGCGTCAGGCGTGGCCATTTGCGCCGGTATCACGAGGTCGCCCTCGTTCTCGCGGTCTTCCGCGTCGACGAGGATGAACATGCGCCCGTTGCGCGCGTCATCCAGGACATCCTCGATGGACGATAGGAAACTGGTGTCCTGCTCTTCCGCGGCGATACTCACAATCGACAGATCCTGCTAACGGTCACTTTCCGTGATCCTTGCCACATACCGGGCCAGAAGGTCTACTTCGACATTGATCCGATCACCCGCGGCAAGGTCGCCCCAGGTGGTGACCTGGAGCGTATGCGGGATCAGATTGACACCAAAACGTGACCCGTCAACGTCGTTAACCGTAAGCGACACGCCGTTGAGCGCGACACTGCCCTTGGGTGCGATGAACCTGGCGAGATGATCTTCAACCTCGACGGCAAAGCGCATTGAGTCTCCGTCCGGCTCTCGCGAGACGATTGCCGCGATTCCGTCGACGTGTCCGGTGACGATGTGCCCGCCGAGTTCGCTGCTCGGCGTGAGCGAACGCTCGAGATTGACCCTCCGCCGGGAAGCCCAGGCGCCAAGAGTGGTCTTGGATAGCGTCTCGTTGGAGACATCGACGGCAAACACGCACTGGAAGTCGCCCTCGCCCGGTTTCACCTCGACGACCGTAAGGCAGCAACCATCGCAGGCGATGGATGCGCCGATGCTGTCCTGATCGAGGGCGTATCCGCACCCGAGCTCGAACCGTCCCTTTTCGGCGTGCCGTACGGATCCGATGTCTGTGACGAGGCCTGTGAACATCGAGGCTTATCTGTCCCTGCGGCGATAGATATCGAGCGTATCACGTCCGAGATCGCGGCTGACTTCTCTCACGTAACTCTGGGCATGTTCAATCACTTCAAGGCTCTCCGTGGCAAGAGCAGGTATGCCGTCGGCGCCGGCCGGCTCAGGTCCCTTGTACAGGTAGATTTCATCTACCAAGCCCGCTTTCCAGAAACTTGCGGCGACGTTCGGGCCGCCTTCGACAAGCAGCCGGGTGACGCCGCGTTCGGCGAGCGCGGACAACACGCTTTCGATGTCGAGGCCGGAGCCTTTATGTCCGCGCGCGCGCAGCACGTCCGCGCCGGCAGCCGTCAGCGCGTCCTCGGCCTCCGATCCCGCCTCTCCCGACCCGATGACCCACACCGGCGCGGTGTCCAGTTCCGTGAGCATCTTCGCCGAGACGGGGATATCGAGTGCGCTGCACAGGACGACGCGCACGGGAGACTCTTCGGCCATTCCCGGCAGCCGGCAGGTGAGCGAGGGATCATCCGCGGAGACCGTACCGTGGCCAACGAGAATGGCATCGGCGCGTGCGCGCAGCAGATGGCCGTGGGCGCGCGCGTTTTCGCCCGTTGCCCATACCGGTGCGCCGTCACGGCCGCGTGGAATAAGGCCGTCCGATCCGACGGCAAGCTTGAGCTGAACGAGCGGCCTGTTCGCCGTCACGCGCAGGATGTGCCCGCGAGCAATGTCGGCGCCCTCTTCCTGCAGAAAGCTCTCATCAACTTTCAAGCCCGCGTCCCGGAGCTTGGCGATGCCCCGGCCGGCGACCCGCGGATCCGGATCGTGGACCGACACGACCACACGGGAGACGCCCGCCTCCACGATCGCGTCGGCGCATGGCGGGGTCTTGCCGTAGTGGGCGCACGGTTCGAGGGTTACATATAGCGTTGCGCCCCGTGCTGCGTCGCCGGCCTGCGCCAGTGCGACCTGCTCCGCGTGCGGGCGGCCGGTAGGCATCGTATGGGCGCAGGCGATCACCTCGTCCCTCGATCCACCGGTTTTGACGATCACCGCCCCGACGGCGGGATTGGGCCGGGTCCGCCCGAGCGCGCGGCGCGCAAACGCAAAGGCCGTGCGCATGTATGCAGCATCGTGTTCTGGCATCCCTACGTGCCCTTGAAGGGTCGGGTCGGGAGCCGGTCAGTCTTCATGCGTATCGGGCATGGCGTCTTCCGGCTCGTCTTCCCCGGCGAGTTCGCCGAGCAGTGCCTCGAAGTCGCGGGCTTCGCGGAAGTTCTTGTAGACCGACGCAAATCGCACATAGGCGACGTCATCGAGCCCCTTGAGGCCCTCCATGACGAGGCGCCCGATGGTTTGCGATTTGATGTCGCCGTCTCCCATGTTTTCCAGACGCCGGACGATGCCGCTGACCATGCGTTCCACGCGTTCCGGATCGACGGAGCGCTTGCGCAATGCGATCTGAATCGACCGCATCAGCTTGTCGCGGTCGAACGGCGCCCGCCGGCCGTTCTTCTTGACCACCGTGAGTTCCCGGAGCTGCACGCGCTCAAAGGTCGTGAAACGGCCACTGCAATCGGCGCAGACGCGGCGGCGGCGGATCGCGGTATGGTCCTCGGAGGGGCGCGAATCCTTCACCTGCGTGTTGGTGCTCCCGCAATATGGACACCGCATGTTGCTCCCTCCCTGATCCGGCGGTCCGACGGACGCGCAACCTTGAGCTTCAGGTTCCCACGCCGGTCGGATAGATCGGGAACCGGCCGCACAGGTCGACGGCATTCTGCTTCACGGCGGCTTCGACATCGGCATTGCCGTCCGGGCCGTTTGCGCCCAGTCCGTCGAGAACCTCGATGATCATCCTGCCGACCGCCTGGAACTCGCCGATGCCGAACCCGCGCGTCGTGCCCGCCGGCGTTCCCAGGCGGATGCCCGAGGTGACCATAGGCTTCTCCGGATCGAACGGCACGCCGTTCTTGTTGCAGGTGATGTTGGCGCGGCCGAGCGCCGCTTCGGCGTCGCGTCCCGTCAGTTTCTTGGGACGCAGGTCGACGAGCAGGAGATGCGTATCCGTCCCGCCGGACACGAGATCGAGACCGCCTTCCTGAAGCGTGGTCCCGAGCGCGCGCGCATTGTCCACGACCTGTTGTGCGTAAATCTTGAAGGACGGTTGCAGTGCTTCATGGAACGCGACGGCCTTTGCCGCGATGATGTGCATGAACGGGCCGCCCTGTATGCCGGGAAAGATCGCGGAATTGATCTTCTTCGCCAGGGCTTCATCGTTGGTCAGGATCAGACCGCCGCGCGGTCCGCGCAGGGTCTTGTGCGTCGTCGACGTCGCCACATGGGCGTGGGGGAACGGGCTTGGGTGGACGCCGGCGGCAACGAGCCCGGCGAAATGCGCCATATCGACCAGGAAGTACGCCCCGACGGCATCGGCAATTTCGCGGAACTTGGCAAAGTCGATGATCCGCGGATAGGCGGAACCGCCGGCAATGATGATCTGCGGCTTGTGTTCCTGCGCAAGCCTCTCGACCTCATCAAAGTCGATCAGGTCATCCTCGCGGCGCACCCCGTACTGCACGGCATTGAACCACTTGCCCGACTGATTGGGCGGTGCGCCGTGGGTCAGGTGTCCGCCGGCCGCGAGGCTGAGGCCCAGGATGGTGTCGCCGGGCTTTGCGAGCGCCATGAACGCGCCCTGATTCGCCTGCGAGCCGGAGTTGGCCTGCACGTTTGCGAACCCGCAGCCGAAAAGACGTGTCACCCGCTCGATGGCGAGCCGCTCCGCGACATCGACATATTCGCAGCCGCCGTAGTACCGGCGACCCGGATAGCCTTCAGCGTACTTGTTGGTCATGACCGAGCCGGCCGCTTCCAGAACCGCCCGGGATACAATGTTCTCGGACGCAATCAGTTCAATCTCGTTCTGCTGACGTCCAAGCTCACCTTCGATCGCATCCCGGATTTCCGGATCGCTTTCGGCAATTGTCCGCACGAAGAATCCCGGGACTCGTCCCTCATATTCTGCAGCATCGGCAACTGACATCGTTAAGTTCCTTGTCGTATAAGACGGTGTGGTTGTGCGTGCTCCGCTCCGCGAGCCACTTACCACATGTTGTAAACCGACTCCAAGCAATGGCGAACGTTTCCCAACAACAGTTTGGCGGTTCCGGTTGCCTCAATCGTTCACCCGCGAAATAATGTGCAGCTCATGACTGAAATTCTCACATCTGCCGAAGAAATAGCCGCCCGGATCCCGGATGGTGCCCTGCTCGCACTGCCCCCCGAATATGCGCCGTGCTCAATGGAAACGATTCGCGCGCTCGTGCGACGCGGCGCCAGGAATCTGCGTCTCCTCGGCGTACCCCAGTTCGGCATTCAGGCGGAGCTGCTCATCGGGTCCGGGTGTGTCGCCGAGATCGAGGCGGCTGCGGTGACACTCGGCGAACAGGGGCTCGCGCCGCGCTTCACCGAGGCCATCAAGCAGCAGAAAGTCAGGATGCGCGATACGACGTGCCCGGCGATTCACGCCGCCTTGCAGGCGAGCGAGAAGGGTATTCCCTTCATGCCGCTGCGCGGCATCATCGGCTCCGATATCTTGGCCCGGCGCATGGACTGGCATCTCGGCCAGAACCCGTTCGCCGATGACGATCCGATCGTTTATCTGCCCGCCATCCGGCCGGACGTGACGCTGTTCCATGCCGCCAAGGCGGACCGCAACGGCAATGTATGGATCGGCCTGCGGCGCGAACTGATGATGATGGCGCACGCCTCCGCGAACGCCTACGCGACGGTGGAGGAAATCGTCGAGACTGACCTTCTGGACGATCCGGAAACGGCGGCGGGGACGATCCCCGCGCTGTATGTTACGGGCCTCGCGCCGGCCGAGCGCGGCGCCTGGCCGCTTGGCGTGCCGCATCTCTATGAGCGCGACGCGCCGCATCTGGCCCAATACGCGCAAATGGCAAAGACCCAGCAGGGGTTCGACGCCTACACCGATCGATGGGTATTCGGCAAGGCGGCCGCCGAATGACTGAAATCCGCACCGAAGAGGTGATGATCGCGGCCATTGCCCGGATGCTGTCCGGCCTGTCCCATGTCGCCGTCGGGGCCGCTTCGCCGGTGCCGGGATCAGCGGCGCTGCTCGCGCGTCGGTTGACGGGTGGTGCGTTGCGGGTCTCGCTGCTAGGGCGCGTTTCCAATCCGACTTTCACGGACGGTGCCCGGGAGCTGTTCGATTGCGCCGCGCAGGGCCGGATCGATGCGTTTTTTCTGAGCGGTGCGCAGATCGACGGTCGGGCGAACATCAATCTCGTGTCCATCGGCGATCCGGACAAGCCCAAGGCGCGCTTCCCCGGATCGTTCGGATCCGCCTATCTCTATTTCGTCGTGCCGCGTGTCATTCTGTTCCGGCAGGATCATTCACCGCGTGCCCTGGTGCCGAAAGTGGACTTCATCAGCGCGCCGGGCGTGTCCGCCCCGAACGTCTATCGCCCCGGCGGGCCATTCGCCCTGGTCACGGGTCGTTGCGTATTCGATTTCGACAGGGATGCGGAGCGCTTCCGGCTGAAAAGCATTCACCCCGGCCACACCATGCAGGAGATCGAGCGGGAAACCGGGTTCGAATTCGACATGCCGGATGGGGGTGAAGTGCCTGAGACGGAGATGCCGAGCCCGGAGTGGATCGAGCTCATCCGCGGTCCCGTCGGTGAAGAAATCCGGGAGACCTACCCGGAGTTCGCGTCGCGGATGTTTGGCAAGGACGAGGCCCTGCATTCATGACCGGTCGCTGACTGCGGCTGCAAGGCATACTGCGGAATGGAAAACACCTGACCGCTCATCGTACCGGGTCCCGATGCGGCGCAAATCCCTAAACCGTCCAAACATTCGCTCCACCGTTCATTCCGTGGACGAGCGGCGGTCATGAGTGCAGAGAGCGCTTGACATCCCTTCGGAAAATATGACAAGTGACCTTGTCATATTGTTAAGGGAGCTTTTCATGCACACCTCTACGAAATCTCAGATATTGGCGTCTATCGTCATCTTTCTTGGCGTCGCCTATATTTGGGTCTTTGCCCCGCCGTTCTTCGTCACCGTCATCTTCATGGTTCTGTGTGTCATGTGGTCGGCATGGATTTTCATCTCGATCTTTCGCGGGAGCGATGAACTGAAATCGGCGAGCCTGAGATACGCGCTTGCAGCAGCGAGTGGGGTCGGTGTTCCCCTCACCCTCGCATTTGTGGCGCTAATGATCGCAACGCCTGATATTCAGCGTGTGATCACAAGCATAACAGCGTTTTCAGGAAGCGGATTAACGCCTGCCGCGGCTGGCTTCGGATTGGGCGTAACGTTTTCCGTCATTGTGTTGTGCGCTGTATTCATCATGAGCCATTGGACTTGGTGGGCATCTAAACGGTAATGGGCGCATGCGTCTGAAACAAAGATGAAAAACAATATTCGAGTTTTGCGCGCTGAACGACGCTGGACGCAGGCTGATCTCGCCAAGGAGATCGGCGTTTCGAGGAACTCTGTCAACGCAATCGAGAATGGTAAATATGACCCGTCATTGCCGCTGGCGTTCAAGATCGCGCGGCTGTTTGAGCGAACGGTTGAAGAGATTTTCGAAGATGAAGGCGCCGAACCCTAAGGCTTGTAGAGTCATGAAGCGTATACAGATTTCAATTGCTGAAATTCGTTTCACCAGACTGGCTCCACGGTCGGGGAAGTATGCTTTGGATCAAGCATTTGCATGTGTGTTTTATGGAGCGGACATCCGAACAAACGTCCGCATATGACAAATACCTGCGCTTCATCCATGTCCGAGACACGCCAGCATTTTATGAGTCTGCAGCCTAGGCGATCCAGCCCTTGGATCCGGACGTTCCGCCCGTGTCCTGGTCATCCTCGGCGTCGGAGTCCGACGTGCCGGACCCGCCCTCACCCGCATCCTTCTCAAGTTGCGCGCGCAGTTTGCGAACCGCCACGCGCTGCAGGTCCGTCAGGGCGGCGCTCGCCGGGCCCATGATCGTGACCTCGATACCCGTGGCCGCGTCGACGGCGATCACCTTCATCGCCTGCCCGAGTTGCTTGTATTCGATGTAAATCTCGCCGTTCGGACCGGCAACCCGGTCCGATTCCGGCCCTTCGCTGTCGCCGCCCCTATGCGGCACGCCTCAGGTCCATCTCGCCCCACAGCACGTTGAGTGCGTCGACGAGATGGTCGATATCGGCGTCGGAATGGAGCGGTCCCGGCGTCAGCCGGATGCGCTCGGTCCCGCGCGGGACGGTCGGATAGTTGATCGGCTGCACGTAAATGCCGAAACGGTCCATCAGCGCGTCCGTCAGGGCCTTGCACCGCACCGGATCGCCCACCATGACGGGCACGATGTGGCTCGGATTCTCCATCAGCGGAAGGCCGGCTTCGCGCAACCGCTGTTTCAGGGTCCGTGCACGTTCCTGATGGCGCTCGCGTTCGATCTGGCTCACCTTCAGATGTCTGACGCTCGTCAGCGCGCCAGCCACGATTGCCGGTGCCAGAGACGTGGTGAAGATAAAGGCCGGTGCGAAAGAGCGGATGGCATCGACGATGTCGGCGCTTGCAGCGATGTAGCCGCCCATAATGCCGAAACCCTTCGCCAGGGTCCCTTCAATGACATCGATCCGGTCCATGACGCCGTCGCGTTCGGCAACGCCGCCGCCGCGCGATCCGTACAGGCCAACGGCATGAACCTCGTCGAGATAGGTCATGGCGTTGTACTTGTCGGCCAGGTCGCAAATGTCGGCAATCGGCGCCATATGGCCGTCCATGGAATAAACGGACTCGAATGCGATGAGTTTCGGCGTCTCGAGATCGTGCTGCTTCAACAACTCCTCGAGATGTCCGAGATCGTTGTGGCGCCAGATATGCTTCGGACCGCCGCCATGGCGGATGCCGGCAATCATCGAGGCGTGGTTCTTCTCGTCCGAGAAGATCACGCACCCGGGCAGCAATTGTACAATCGTGCTGATGGACGCGTCGTTTCCGACATATCCGGACGTGAACAGCAGGGCCGCCTCTTTGCCATGCAGATCGGCGAGTTCGCGCTCGAGTTCGACGTGATAATGGGTGGTGCCCGAAATGTTTCGGGTGCCGCCCGAGCCGGCGCCGGCGCTGTCGATGGCTTCGTGCATCGCTTCCCTGACACGGGCATTCTGGCCCATGCCGAGATAGTCGTTGCTGCACCAGACCTTGATGTCACGGGTGCCGCTTTCCGAGAAGTGCTCCGCCTTCGGGAAATTGCCGCAACGCCGCTTGATATCCGCGAACTCGCGATATCGGCCCTCATCCCTGATGGATTTCAACGCATCAGCAAACGTTTTCTTGTAGTCCATGACGATCACTCAGTCTCCGGGGTCACCTGTTCCCTGCCGTCCGGCTGCCTTTTCTTTTTTTCCCGTACCGGCAGATTACATTATAACCGTTCCAATCTCCCAAAAATACACGCACCCGCCAACAGCCTATTTCGTCGCGGCAGCGCGAAGAATGCCATTGCAGCGGAACTGCGATGGAATTCTCACACGGCGAAGCGTTTGTGACATTGATCCAGGTTAATATGCCGAGGCTGTGGCGCCGACCCGGTCGCGGCCGTAGATGTCGCGGCGGAAGTTCACCGTTCCGTCTTTCGTGGCCCATGCGGTGACGTAAACGAAGTACACCGGAACGCGGCGTTTGAGCGAAACATCCTTCCGCACGCCGTTCTGTTCCAGTTGCGCGACCTTTCCGAAATCCCAGCCGCTATTTGGTTGCAGCAACCAGGTAACGAGTTGTTTGACGTTCTGAACCCGAACGCATCCCGAACTGTGCGCACGGAAGTTGCGCGCGAACAGGCTCTTGGACGGCGTGTCGTGCATGTACACGGAATGGGCGTTGTGGAAATTGATCTTCACAAAGCCCATGGAGTTGTCTTTCCACGGCTCCTGGCGGTACCGGTACGAATAGACTGCCGGCGAGTTCCAGTTGATGCTGCGCGGATCCAGTTTCTTGCCGCCCTTGAACGCATCGATGCGGTACTCGCTCAGGATGTCCTTTCCCCGATGCGCGTACAGACGTGCCTTGGGCACCAGATCCTTGCGGACGATGCTCTGCGGGATGTTCCAGTACGGGTTGAAATTGATCTGGTGGATATGGCTGCGCAGGATGGGTGTCCTGCGATCCACCTTGCCGACGACCGCGGCATGCCGCGAAATCACCTGGTCGTTTTCCACCGCCTCTATCTGCGCCGCGGGGATGTTGACGACCACGTATTTCTTGGCTGCGGAGTTCGAGTGTTTGCGCAGGCGCGCAAGATTGGTCTTGAGCTGCTGCAACCGTGCCTTGGCCGGAACGTTCAGCGCAAGGATCGTGGATTTGTCGAGGGCGCCGGTCGGCTTCAATCCATGACGTACCTGAAACCGCCTGATCCCCTCGCTCACACGATAGTCGTATCGTGCCGAGTATCGGCGGGAGGGTGGCAGATCGCGGCTCAGCTCGAGACGCCGGCGAAGGAGAACCACGGCACGATGGCGAGTGCCCTGCCTCAGCCGCAGCATCGGGATCGGCTTCCATCCGCCACTGGCAACGATCGCTTGGTACTGCTTGATCGCGGCCGAGAGCGGCGCGAGGTTGGATTTCGAGAGCGTCGGGTGGCCAACGGGAAGCTGAGCTTCCCAGGACCGTCTGAGCGGGCGATCGTGAGACCCGTACAAGCGGTCCGGATTACCCCAGTTCTGGCCCCATCGTTCCGAGCCGACGTCAGCCGACGCTCCGCGCGCCACCACGAGCGTGGTGATGAGAGCGATGCCGACAACGATGTGGGTGATTGATTTTCTGGTCGTACGCAAAACCTTGACCGGCACTTCTACTGTCCTCACTTCCGGGGCCCTTCCGGGCAGCAAAATAACGCGCTGTTTCATTACCATAGGCTCCGGGTGGTTAACAAAGCCCGACTGGTTGTCTCATTTTCGTTATTGCGCGTGAGTTCGGCCATGCGTGCCGTGAGTCTTCCCCGATTCGCGCTCGCACACTGACAATGGATTTTGGCGAAAATTCGCGAGCCCTGTGCAAAACATGAAAAACCCCCGGGGTCAGAAGACCCCGGGGGCGAAGGTGGCTGACAGATGTATCAAATCACAACCGATAGCGGATCTGATCACCCCAGAAGCGTTCCATGCGGAACAGCGAATCGTTCATCGCATCAAGGTCTGCACCATTGATGCCGCCAACCTTCTCGAGCGACTTCATTTGCCGGTCATAAAGATCGTTGATCACCTGGCAGATTTCCTTACCCTTCTCGGTCAAGCTGACCCGCACCGAACGGCGGTCGCTTGTCGAGCGCTGGTGAAGGATATACCCGGCCTCAACGAGCTTTTTCAGGTTGTACGACACGTTCGAACCGAGATAGTAGCCACGGCTTCTCAGCTCGCCCGCGGTCAATTCCGCATCCCCGATGTTGAACAGCAGCAAAGCTTGCACGCTGTTCACCTTCGAATGTCCGAGACGCTCGAACTCGTCCTTGATGACGTCGAGCAACAGCCGATGCAGCCGCTCGATCATCCGGAGCGATTTGAGGTACTGGTCCTTGATATTGTTGTTATCGACCGGCTCCTCATGAGTCATGTCATATGCGACGCTCATACCTGCCTCTTTTGTTTGTAAGTCTCCCCTTATGCGACAGGAGAGTACGCGAGGCGGGCTAAGATGGGCTTAAGGGGATAGCTTAAAATCCCGTAAACAGGCGGGACGGAAGTTCAGGCAAACGGGTTCACCGGCCGGAAGCCCGGAACGTCCTTTCCGGCGAAGATCGCGTCAACCGCCTCGTCGCTCACATCCTCGAGGCGTTTCGGTGACCAGTTCGGTTCGCCGTCCTTTTCCACCAGCAGGGCGCGAACACCCTCATAGAGCTCATCCCCCGTCAAAAAGGCATAGGCGACACGCGCTTCGATGATCAGGGCGGCGTCGAGAGACAAACGGCCGAATGCGGTAACCTGGCGGAACGCGACCTTGAGACTGAGCGGCGAATTCTTGCGGATTGCCGCCGCGGTATCGGCTGCCCACTTGCGTTCATCACCGTCAGCGCTGTCGAGGGATGCGAGAATGTCCTCGACGGATGCATGCGAGAAGTGCCGGTCGATCTGATACTGCATATTGAGGAGCTCGGAGGGGCCGGGGTCCACGTGCCGGCTGTCGAGCACCGGATCGATCGGTTCCGCGTCGGACATGGCGTCGCAAATGGCGTCGAACTCGGACGCGTCGATGCAATGGGTCAGAAGCCCCAGCGCGTATGCATCGGCGCGATCGATCGCGTTCCCCGTGAGGGCGAGGTACAACCCGATCTGTCCGGGCAAGCGCGGCAGAAAGAAGGTGGCGCCGATATCCGGAAAGAAACCAATGCGCACCTCCGGCATGGCAAAGCTGTAATTCTCACCGGCGACCTTGTGGGTGCCGTAGAGCGACGCGCCGACCCCGCCGCCGAAAACGATGCCGTCCATCAGCGCCACGTGCGGCTTCATGAACCGGTCGAGCGTCCAGTTGTGCTGATACTCGCTGGTGTATTTCTCCAGGATCGTGTCGATATTGCCGGACGTTTTCGCCTCGTAGATCGCCTTGAGATCGCCGCCGCTGCAGAACGCCCGGTCCGATGTCGATTGCAGGATTGCTCCGTAGACATACGGGTCCACCGCCCATTTTATGTAGGAGGCCTCGAGGTCGGCGATCATGTCGTAGTTCAGTGCGTTGAGCGCCTTTGGACGGTTCAGGGTCGCCACGCCGCACCGGTCGCGCTGTTCCAGCAACAGTTCTTGGTTTTCGCTCATGGGTCCCCATCTCATACATGACCGCAATCCGGCGGTCAGGAGCTATACACCGGCGGCACAATTCCTCAAGGTGTAGCGCCGCATTTTTGACGATTCTTCGCAACTGCCGGAATACGCTGACGATGTCAGGACGATCCGCTTTACTTGTTGCAGCACTTGTCTGCATGCCGTGCGCGGTCACGGCGCAGGCCCCTGCGCCCGAAAAACCGGACGCCGCCGTAGTGGAAGTGCCCCCGCCGGTGCGCAACCCGAACATGCCGGGTGCGGTCACGGCGCACGCCCCCGAACCGGAAAAACCGGATTCTGCCGCGGTGGATGTGCCCCTGCCGGTGCGCAATCCGAAGCGGCTCGAACCACCCCCTCCCCCGCATCCGCGCGATAGGGAGGCGCCCGAATGGACCGCGCAGGAGATCCAGGCCGAAACCGACCGCTGCGAAATGATGCTGGCCGACATCGGCGTCGATTACGAGCCGTTGGCGCCGATCCGCGAGGGTGTTTGCGGCGCGCCGGCGCCGATCAAGCTGCGGTCCGTCGGCAAGGAACGCAAGATATCCATCGATCCGCCTGCGCGCGTGACATGCGGATTGGCCGCAACATTGAGTGCCTGGGTCGATGATGTTGTTCAGCCGTCCGCGCGGAAGCACCTGGGCAGTGACATTGTTTCGATCCGGAACGTGGCCTCCTATGTCTGCCGCAACCGCTACAATGCGCCGGGCAAACGGATCTCCGAGCACGCACACGCCAATGCGCTCGATATGGCGTCGTTCAAGACGGCGGATGGCAAGACGGTCAGCGTGCTGGATGATTGGGCATTGCCGCCTGAAAAGCTGCCCGAAGAGAGCGCACCCAAGTCTGCCGTAAACGAAGCGTCCGCTGACACGTCGGTCGCAAAGGCTCCCGAGACCGGAGTCGTGCACACCGGAAAGGACGGCAAACCGCCGGGTCCGGCGGAAGGCACGGCGATCGAAAAGACCGAAGACAAGCCGGAAGGCACGGGGACGGAGGATGCTCCCGAGGAGCCGCCCTACCGGCCGGAATCCGCGTTCCTGTTCGAGATTCACGACGGCGCGTGCAGGCTGTTCGGGACGGTTCTGGGACCGCTCGCCAACGCGGCACACAAGGATCACTTCCACTATGACCTCGCGGCGCGCAAACGCAGCAACTATTGCGAGTAGCTGTGCGTTGCCGCCAAGCCGGTAACGTTCCTGGCCAAGCGGACTGGTTTGACGGTTCGGGGAGTGATAGGTTTTCGGACTTGAACGTAAACCAAGTTGTGTTCTGCCATGTCCTCCACCAACCGCCCCATTTCACTTGGCGCCGAGCGCGCCAAAAGAGACGAAACCACGACCGTTCCCTCCGACGAGGCAGGCGGGCCGGGCTTCCCGTCTGTCCGCATGCGGCGCAACCGCCGGGCCGACTGGTCACGCCGGTTGGTCGCGGAAAACACGCTTACCTGCGATGACCTGATCTGGCCAATTTTCGTCGTGGATGGCGAAAACGTGCGCACGCCGGTCGACTCCATGCCCGGCGTGGACCGGCTGTCCGTGGATCAGGCTGTGGAGGCGGCATTCGAGGCGGCGGACTTGAACATCCCGGCCATGGCGGTTTTTCCCTATACCGAACCGGCGCTGCGGGACGACGCCGGATCCCAGGCGTTCAATGCGGACAATCTCGTCTGCCAGGCGGTCCGCGCGATTAAGGAAAAAGTGCCGCAAATCGGTCTGATCTGCGATGTCGCACTCGACCCCTACACGAGCCATGGTCATGACGGCTTGCTGAGCGGCGACCAGATCGACAATGACCGTTCGCTCGACGCACTGGTACGCCAGGCGCTCGTACAGACCGAGGCGGGCGCGGACATCATCGCGCCGTCGGACATGATGGATGGACGCGTCGGCGCGATCCGGACGGCCCTGGAGCAGGCCGGGCACACGGACACGCAGATCATGGCCTATGCCGCCAAATACGCGTCTGCGTTCTACGGCCCGTTCCGTGATGCGACCGGTTCCACCGCAACCCTGAAGGGTGACAAGCGCACCTATCAGATGGATCCGTCGAATACAGACGAGGCGCTGCGCGAGGTCGAACTCGACGTGGGCGAAGGCGCGGACATGGTGATGGTCAAACCCGGCCTCCCCTATCTCGACATCGTGCGCCGCGTGAAGGACACCTTCGCGATGCCCACATTCGTGTACCAGGTGTCCGGTGAATACGCGATGCTGATGGCGGCGGCGAAAAACGGCTGGCTCGACGGCGACCGCGTCATTCTGGAGAGCCTCATCGCCTTCAAGCGCGCAGGGGCCGACGGCATTCTGAGTTACTTCGCGCCCCAGGCCGCCCGTCTCATCACGCAGGCCCGGTGAGGTGGCGGTTGCCGAGGAGAAGTCGCCCGCATATGCCACATCACTGGCAGATATCCAGAGCGCGGCGGACGTCCTCAAGGGACATGTGGTTCGCACGCCGTTGATCGCGGCGTCCAAGCTCTCCGCTCTGACCGGCGCGGAGATCTTCATCAAGTACGAGAATCTCCAGTTCACCAATTCGTTCAAGGATCGCGGCGCTTACCTCAAGCTCGATTCACTCACCGGCGAGGAGCGCAAGCGCGGCGTCATTGCGATCTCGGCGGGCAATCACGCGCAGGCTGTCGCCTATCATGCGAGCCGGCTGGACATCCCTGCCGTCATCGTCATGCCGGAGGGCACGCCGTTCGTGAAAATCGGGAATACCGAAGCCCTCGGCGCGGAAGTCGTTCTTGCCGGAGAAACGCTGACCGAGTCGCGCGGGACCGCCGATAAAATCGCAAGAGAGCGCAATCTCACTTTCGTACACCCGTATGACGACCCGCTGGTCATTACCGGCCAGGGCACGGTCGGCCTCGAGATGCTTGCCGACCAGCCGGACCTCGACATGATCATCGTTCCGATTGGCGGTGGCGGGTTGATTGCCGGTTGCGCAATCGCCGCAAAGGCACTGAAACCCGGCATCGAGATCATCGGTGTCGAAGCGGAGTTCTTCCCCTCGATGCATCATGGGGTGCGTGGCGAGGAGCCGACTTGCGGGGGGCAGACCCTCGCCGAGGGCATTGCCGTCAAGAAGGCCGGCGAGCTGACGATGCCGATTGTGCGGGATCTCGTTTCCGACATCATCCTCGTCGATGAGGCGGAGATTGAGCGTGCGGTTTGCACGCTCCAGACAATCCAGAAAACAACGGCGGAAGGGGCTGGTGCGGCTGCTCTTGCAGCGATTTCCAGAGAGCCGGAACGGTTCAAAGGCAAGAAGGTCGGAGTTGTGCTGACAGGCGGGAACATCGATCCGCGCATGCTCGCCTCGATAGTGGTACGCGGTCTCCAGAACGAGGAGAAAATCGTCTCGCTTCGGTTGAGGATCACGGACAAGCCGGGCGAGCTTGGATCGATCGCGTCCATGCTCGGCAAGGCGGGTGCGAACATCCTCGAGGTTTCACATCGCCGGACATTTCTCGATGTGCCGGCAAAAGGCGCAACGCTCGATATCGTCCTCGAGACCAAGGACGCCGCCCATGCGGCACAGGTCATGGACGAAATGCGCAAGGCCGGATTCAAGGTCGAACGGCGCTCCGGCTCCGATGGCGCGTTCGGCGCATTCTAGGGGGCCGACCGGACCGGCCCTTGCCCCGCCTGTCCATCGTCACCATCTGTAAGGTCGCGATTGACCCTTGCAGGAGGTTCAAAAATCCATGGCAACCGAGTCGGCCCGCAATCAAGGCCAGCAGGACGTGAGCTTCGAAATGGCGGACAAGCCTCACGCCTACGATCCGGTCTCGCAGAGCGAGTATTTCGAAGGCGTGCTGAGCCGCCGCGTCTTGGCGTTTCTGATCGATGTGGTGATCATTTTTTCGCTGACCATCGTGGCCTATATGGTGGTGCTGGTCGCCGGGATTTTCACGCTCGGGCTGGCCTGGCTCCTGCTCGGCCTCGCTTTTCCGGTGATCGCGCTTGCCTACAGCGCCATCACGCTCAGCGCGCCCCAGTCTGCGACCATCGGCATGCGCGTAACCGATTTGCAGATGCGAACCTGGTACGGTGCGCGCATGTATGCGCTTCTCGGCGCGTTTCATGCGGTGCTGTTCTACATCTCGGTTACGGTCATCACGCCGCTTGTGCTGCTCATCGCCCCGTTCAATGCGCGCAAGCGCTGCCTGCATGATTTCCTGGCCGGAGTCGTCGTCATCAATTCCGACGAGCGGGCCGAGGTTTACAGACGCCTCTAGAGAGCTTTCCACATCCACGTGAGATTGGTGGCGATGGCAGGGTGATTCTGCCCTAGTATCCGGGGCATGAGCTTGTTCCCCGGCATTGAACAGGCCCATATGTGGGTCACGTTCGCGATCATCATTGCCGCCGTTGTTCTTTTTGCAATCGAGCGCATTCCGCTGGAACTGTCCGCAGCGCTAACCGTTCTGGCGCTGCTCACGCTCTTTCATTTCTTCCCGCTGAACGTGACATCGGGTCCGACCCCGGTGAACATCACCACTCTTCTGATGGGGTTCGCGAACCCCGTCGTGTTCACGATCCTTGCGTTGCTCATGGTCGGTCAGGCCCTGATTCAGACCGGGACAATCGAGAAATCCACAGAAATGTTCCGTGGACTGATCAAGATTGCGCCGGCCGCCGCCCTTCCCGTCATCCTCGTCATTGCGGCGCTTCTCAGCGCCTTCCTCAACAACACGCCGGTGGTGATCCTGTTCATTCCGATCCTGAGCGCTCTCGCGGCACGCCTCGGCAAGACCGCGGCCCATGTGCTGATGCCGCTCAGTTTCATCGCCATCCTCGGCGGGATGACCACTCTGATCGGATCGTCAGCGAACCTGGTGGCGGCCACGGTGGCGGAGGCGAACGGCGTGCCGACAATCAACTTCTTCGATTTCACGGTACCGGGTCTGCTGCTCGCCAGTCTTGGCGGTCTCTACGTCATCTTCGTCGTGCCGCGTCTAATCAAGCCGAGTCCGGCGCTCGGCCAGACCGACGGGGAACGCGGCAAGCATTTCATCGCGCAGATCACCCTGAACGAAAACCACCCCTGGATCGGCACCAAATCGGTCGCGGGTCTGTTCCCGGGGCTGCATCACATGACCGTCAAGCTGGTGCAAAGGTCCGGCCGCTCGGTGCTGCCGCCATTCGAGGATCTGACGCTGCAAAAGGGCGACGTGCTGATGATCGCCGCGACCCGGCGCAACCTCCTCGAAGCGATCAGCCGCGACCGCTCGGTGATCGGCGATCTTGCGAACATGGAGGAGCTGCCAGCAGACGAAGGCGTGGCCGAACGGGGTGAACGCGAGCGCCTGATCATGACCGAAGCCGTGATCGCGCCGGGCTCTCCGCGCATCGGTCGGACATTGCGACCTGAGCGATTTCGATTCGATACCGGTTGCACGCTGCTCGGCATCGAACGCCACAGCCGGATGATGCACGACCCGTTTCACAAGATTCGCCTTGTGGCCGGCGACGTTCTCCTGCTGCTGGGCACGCCCGGGTCGGTCAGAGGTCTGCGAGAGCATCGCGATTTGCTGTTGCTGGCGCGCTCCCGCGCCGAGCTGCCGGTGCCGCATCATGCCAAGAGTGCGATGATCGTCTTCTCCGCGATGATCTTTGCTGCGGCGAGCGGCCTGGTTCCGATTGCCATCGCCGCGATAGGCGGAGCCATCGGGATGGTGCTGGTCGGGGCGCTGACCGTGCCGCAGGCGGCGCGGGCCTTCGACGGGCGAATATTCCTGCTCATCGGCGCCGCTTTCGCCATGGCGGTGGCGCTGGAAGCGACCGGCGGGGCCGAGTACCTGGCGCGTCAGGTCGTGACCGTCTTCTCCGGCTACGGCCCGGTGATGCTGCTGTCCGCGCTTTTCCTGCTTGTCGCAATACTGACGAACTTTCTCAGCAATCACGCCACGGGCGCGCTGTTCGCGCCCATTGTCGTCAGCGCGGCCAGCCAAATCGGTGCGGATCCAACGCCTTTCGTTTACGGGCTGATCTTTGCGCTCAATTGCTCATTTGCGACGCCGATCGCCTATCAGACCAACCTTATCGTGATGGGTCCCGGACATTATCGCTTTCGTGATTTCATGATCGCAGGGTTGCCCTTGATCGTTCTTATCTGGCTCGCATATTCTCTTTTTGCGCCGCTTTATTTTTCTATGTAGGGCTCATCGATCAGAAGCTGAAACCGAACCTTGAGGGAACGGAAACCCTGTGAGCGAACACAAGACTGATTTTCCGCAGTTCTACATCACGACGGCGCAGCCCTGTCCCTATCTTCCCGGGCGCCTTGAGCGGAAACTGTTCACGCATCTCTCGCACGGCCGGTCCAGCAAGCTGATCGACCGGTTGCTCAAGGGCGGGTTTCGCCGCAGCCAGAATATTGCCTATACGCCCTACTGCGATGGCTGCACCGCGTGTGTTCCGGTTCGGATCGTGGCGGATGAGTTTGAGCCGCGGCGTAGTTTCAAGCGGGTACGGCAGGCGAACAACGATCTCAATATTCGCCGCTGCGGACCGGTGCCGACCTCGGAACAGTATTCGCTGTTCCGATCCTATATCGACCATCGCCACGGCGACGGCGGCATGGCCGACATGACGGTTCTCGACTACGCGATGATGATCGAGGACAGCGTCGTCAACACGTTCCTGACCGAGTACCGTGTTCCCGCCAGGTTGCTGCCGGAAGAGTCGGACTTTTACGAGGACAGCGACGAGCGCGCTCTCGTTGCCGTTGCCCTGTGCGATCGGCTCAGCGACGGCATCTCCATGGTCTACAGTTTCTTCGATCCCGCTCTCTCGGCACGCAGCCTCGGGACCCACATGATCCTCGAGCACGTGGATTTCGCGCGGCAGCTCGGGCTGCCTTACGTCTATCTCGGTTACTGGATCGAGGGATCGCCGAAGATGGGATACAAGACCCGCTTCAGTCCGCAGGAGTTCCTGACGTCTGACGGCTGGGTTCGACGATAGGCTCTAGAGTCGCTTTTCGAAAAAGATCCGCTGGTACCCGTCCTGTTCGGCACGATCAACGATCACGTAGCCGAGCGCCTCGTAGAACGGGATGTTCTCGGTCATGACTTCGTTTGTGTAGAGCTCAATTCTGCCGAGGCTGTGGGTGCGTGCCTGTTCTTCCGCTTCGCGCATGAGCACTTTGCCGATGCCGTGTCCCTGGAAGTCCGGACTGACGCCGACGTTCTCGACATGCAATGCCTGTCCGCGCGGATAGCAGATCAACGCGCCGGCAACATTGTCGTCGACGCAGGCCACCGTGACCACGCCTTGCGCGACCAGGGCGTGATAGTCGGCGAGCATCGGTGCAGGTTCGCGGTCCATGCGGGAGACGTACATCCGATAGGCCGCGCGAATGAGCGAACGCACGTCCGGCGCGTCCTCGGTCCGTGCTGGTCTCAATGATACGGTCATTTGCGTTGAACTCCGGGATGCTTCGTCCCTCGTTCAGAATTTCGGCCCGAAATGGTTGCTCTTCGGGAAGCCCTTGGGCGGCAACCGTCCGGCCTGCCCCCGCGTTCCGGTCCAGTCCTTCAGGTCGGTGACGGTCCAGGTCCGGTTGGACGAGTCGATCCAGGTGAGCCCTTCTTTCTTGCCGTAGGTCTTCACGTCGGCAAGGCCACCGTCCTTGTAGCGCTGCAGGCGCACGCCGCGCCCGCGCGACATCTCGTTCACCTCATCCAGCTTGAAGCACAGCAGTTTTCGGTTCTCGCCGATGACGGCGATCATGTCCCCGCCGGCCGGCGTGCAGACGACGGCCTCGTCCGGCGGCGAAACGTTGAGCACCTGTTTGCCCTTGCGGGTCATGGCCACGACATCGTCTTCATTGACGACGAAGCCGTAACCGGCGCTCGATGCGACAAGGAGCTTCCTGCCTGGCTGGTGCACGAACATCTCGACGATATCGTGGTTCTCGTCGAGCTCGACCATCAGGCGCACCGGTTCACCGTGTCCGCGTCCGCCCGGAAGCTTGTCGGCGGCAAGCGAATAGAACTTGCCGTTGGTGGCGAACAACACGAGCGTGTCGGTCGTTTGAGCCGGTCGTGCGCGCTTGAGTTCGTCGCCTTCCTTGAATTGCAGTCCCGACGTGTCATCGAGATGCCCGCGCATGGCGCGGATCCAGCCCTTCTCCGACAGCACCACCGTGACCGGTTCTTTCTCGATCATGGCCGACGCGATTTCGACCTCGACGTCGGGCGCGTCGGCGAAACCGGTCCGGCGGCGGCCGAGTTCGGTTTTCTGTCCGAACTTCGCCCTGATCTCCTTGATTTCCGACGCGATCTGCGCCCACTGCTTGTCTTCCGATTTCAGGAGCGCATTGAGGTCCTTCTTCTCCGCCTTGAGCCCGTCATACTCGGTGCGGATTTCCATCTCCTCCAGCTTGCGCAACGACCGCAGGCGCATATTGAGTATCGCCTCGGCCTGCACATCCGTCAGCTTGAAGGTGCGCATCAGTTCCTTCTTCGGCTCGTCCTCATAGCGGATGATGCGGATTACTTCGTCGAGGTTGAGATAGGCGATCAGGTAACCGTCGAGCACCTCGAGCCGGCGTTCGATCTTGGCCAGCCGATCTTTCGAGCGGCGGATGAGAACAACCTGACGGTGATCGAGCCATTCGCGGAGCACCTGCCGCAGGCCGATCACGTTGGGGATCTTGCCGCGGCTCAGCACATTCATGTTGAGCGGAACGCGTGCTTCGAGGTCCGTGACCTTGAACAGCGATTCCATCAGGATTTCAGGCTCCACCGTCCGGTTCTTCGGTTCCAGGACGAGGCGGATCTCTTCCGCCGACTCATCGCGGATGTCAGCCAGCAGGGGCAGTTTTTTCGCCTGCATGAGATCGGCGATCTTTTCGATCAGGCGCGCCTTCTGCACCTGATACGGAATTTCGGTCACGACGATCTGATAGCTTCCGCGGCCCAGATCCTCCTTCTCCCAGCGCGCACGCACCCTGAACCCGCCGCGTCCGGTCTTGTAGGCCTCGATGATCGAGTCCCTGGGCTCGACGATGATGCCGCCGGTGGGAAGATCCGGTCCGGGCACGTATTCGACGAGCTTCTCGACCCGGGCATTGGGATACTTGATCAGGTGCAGCGCCGCGTCGCACAGCTCGCCCGCATTGTGGGGCGGGATGTTCGTTGCCATGCCGACGGCGATGCCGGATGCGCCGTTCGCGAGAACGTTCGGGAAATTCGCAGGCAGGACGGACGGTTCGGTCTCCTCGCCGTCATAGGTCTCGCGGAAGTCGACGGTGTCATCGCCGATGTCTTCCAGCAACGCCGCCGCGACATCAGTGAGCTTCGCTTCCGTATAGCGCATCGCCGCGGCGTTATCGCCGTCGATGTTGCCGAAGTTGCCCTGCCCTTCGATCAACGGATAGCGCACCGCGAAATCCTGAGCCAGTCGGACGAGCGCGTCATAGACGGCCTGGTCGCCGTGCGGATGGAACTTGCCGATCACGTCGCCGACGACGCGGGCGCACTTCTTGAAGCCGCCTTCCGGGTCGAGCTTCAACTGCTGCATCGCGTAAAGAAGGCGCCGGTGCACCGGCTTGAGCCCGTCCCTCACATCGGGCAATGCCCGGTGCATGATCGTGGACAGCGCGTAAGCGAGGTAGCGTTCCTCCAGCGCTTCGCGGAGGCCGACGGATTCGCTGGAGCCGTCGATCGTGTCGTGTTCACCCATAAACCACGATTAGCTCAAGCAGGTGAGTCGCACAACGCCCTTGCATGGCGCCGTCTTCACGCCTCGCTGCGGCGGGCGAGGTGCACGACGAGGCGTTCGCGCACCTGCGGTGGCGTCATGTTGCGTGGCCGCCAGATATTCTTCTCAAAGAAGTACCCGGTCAGGGCGAATCCGTCGGCGATATCCTGCTCCGTCGGAGCGGCACGGCCGCCATTGCCGGGCAAAAGGAACGCCGGAAGAGCGAGAAGCCTGGCTTCGTACGGTGCACCGGCGTCACGGCTGACCGCACGCCCGCTTTTCGGAGACACATAGACCAGGCCCTCGCGCACGCCAGTTGCCGCGCATTCGTTGAGATCGAGACCGAAACCGAGTTCGTCCAGCAGCGCCAACTCCCACCTGACGAGGAGTGCCGGCCAGTGTTCGCCTTCCGCAAGCGCGTCGAGGACAAGCCGGGTGGCCGTATAGAGCGGCTGATGCGGTTCGCGCTCGGGCAGCAAACGGGCGAGCGCGGTCAGCGTGTTCAGCCCGGCGAGCGTGGAACGGTCGTCGAGAACCCTTGCCGCATAGGCTTCGAGGAGCTCGACGGTATACTTGCCGAGGTGTTCAGCGAGCCTCGCACGCCATTCTGCCCGCACCACATTTCCCGTCTGGAGGACCGGACGGAGCCGTTTCGAACGGCCACCGTGGACGAGCCCGAGATGGCGGCCATGCTCGCGCGTCAGGACCTCGACGATGGCACTCGTTTCGCCGTGCGGCTGGGAAGAAAGAACAATACCTTCGTCGGTCCACTGCATGGCAGCCGCGCGCCTTCCTAGTCCTTTGGATACTCCAGCCCCATTTCCGCGTACCGCTCCGGGTCATCTCCCCACTTCTGCCTGACCTTGACGAAAAGAAAGAGGTCGACGGGTTTTTCCAGGATCTCCGACAGTTCCTTGCGGGCCTCCATCGAAATCGTCTTGATGGTCTGCCCGTTCTTGCCCAGCACGATCTTCTTCTGGCTGTCGCGCATGACATAGATGGTCTGTTCGATGCGGATGCGCCCCTTTTTCAGTTCTTTCCAGAGCGTTGTCTCGACTGTCGAGGCGTAGGGCAGTTCCTGATGCAGGCGCAAGGTCAGCTTCTCGCGCGTAATCTCGGCCGCGAGGTGCCGCAACGGCGCGTCGGATATCTGGTCTTCGGGATAGAGCCACGGACCGGGCGGAGCATGTTCGGCAAGGTACGCCTTGAGGTCGCGCACACCTTCCCCCCGCAGCGCGGAGATCATGAAGGTCGCGTCGAATGCGGCTCGACCGGTAACGGATGCGGTCAGGTCCAGCAGCGTGTTCTTCTTGACGAGATCGACCTTGTTCAAGACGAGGATCTTGCCTCCGGCGATATCCGAAAGGCCCCCGATGATGCCTTCGCTGTCGGCATCGAGCCCTTTCGCCGCGTCGATCAGCAACACGGTCATGTCGGCGTCGCGCGCCCCGCCCCAGGCCGCTTCGACCATGGCCCGGTCGAGACGGCGCTTAGGTGCGAATATGCCGGGAGTGTCGACGAGAACGAGCTGACTGTTGCCTTCAAGGGCGATGCCGCGGATACGTGCACGTGTGGTCTGAACCTTGTGGGTGACGATGGAGACCTTGGCGCCGGTCAATTGGTTGACCAGCGTGGATTTCCCCGCGTTCGGCGTGCCGATCAGGGCAACGACCGCACATCTCTGCCTGGCAATCTCAGTCTGCATCTTTCCACACACCCTCACGGACAAGCATCGCTTTTGCGGCGGCCTGCTGGGCGGCGCGCTTGCTTGCGCCGTCTCCCGTTGCGGGCGCCAACCCGCCCACTTTCACGCTAGTCGTGAAGTGGGGCTCGTGGTCCGGCCCCGCCCGTGATGCAACCTCGTATTGCGGGAGGTCGAAGCCCCGGCCCTGGGCCCATTCCTGCAGAGCCGTCTTCGCGTCCCTGAGCGGCGCCGCGTCATCGGAAAGCCGGCCGGACCAATAGCGGCTGATGACCTCTCGGGTAACGTCGTAGCCGCCGTCGAGGAACAATGCTCCGAGCACCGCTTCGCAGGCATCGCCAAGGATCTTGCGCTTGGCGCGCCCGCCGCTGCTCGCCTCATTGGCGCTCATGATGACATAGTCGCCAAGACCGATTTCTTCCGCCACCTTGGCGCACGTGTCTTTCTGTACGAGCCGATTGAAGCGCCGCGCCAGTTCGCCTTCATCGGCCTTGGGGAATTTTGCGAGCAGCATTTCAGCAACCGCGAGCCCGAGCACGCGGTCGCCGAGAAACTCCAGGCGTTCATAGTCGCGGACATTCGGCATCCGCACCTTCGCACTTGAATGCGTCAATGCGCGGCTCAGGAGGTCCTGGTCGGCGAAGGTGTGGCCGAGCTTGTTGGCAAGCGTGTCGAGTTTTCTTGAAGCGGCAGACGTCACCTAGAGCCTAGTCGACCAGTTGAAAGAACCTGCCCCATCTTATGGAGCCCGGCCAACGCCAGAACTCCCAGAAGGGCGCATCGCCGCCGGCCGAGAAGAAGATGATCTCGGCGCGCCCGATGAAGTTCTCGAGCGGAACGTAGCCCACCTGGCCCGTTGAACGACTGTCGGTTGAGTTGTCGCGGTTGTCGCCCATCATGAAATAATGCCCCTCGGGCACCTTGTAGACACCGGTGTTGTCGCCCATACCCCTTTGCACGAGATCAAGAACCGGGTACTTCACCCCGTTGGGCAAGGTCTCTTCGTATTGGGCCACTCGGCGGACGTTTCCGAATGCGTCGCGCATGATGAAGTCGTCGATGCGCTTTCGGTTGACCGCCTTGCCGTTGATGTGCAGCACGCCCGAGACCATCTGGATCTCGTCTCCCGGAAGTCCGACAACGCGCTTGATGTAATCGGTCTCGTTGTCACGCGGCAGCTTGAACACGGCGACGTCGCCGCGCTCTGGATCGGACGCCCAGACCCGGCCCTCGAACAGGTCCGGCGAGAACGGAAACGAGTAGCGCGAGTAACCGTAACTGAATTTCGAGACGAACAGATAGTCGCCGACAAGAAGGGTCGGGATCATCGATCCGGACGGAATGTTGAACGGCTGATAGAAAAAGACACGCACGATCATGGCAAGGATCAGCGCATGGATGATGACGCGGATCGTATCCGAAAACCCGCCGCTCCGGCTTTTCTTCGTCTCAGCGTCAACGCTCATGGATTCGCGGTCCTTTTTCATCTTCCAGCCATTTCGTGGTTTCGGCCTGCGCCCCTATAGCGGCTCAAACGAACCAACGCAAACCGTTGCCCGCGCCGCATGGGGTGCCTGACCGTCACACATGTACGCCGTCAGGAACGGCGGAGATAATCACGATCGCTTGTGCCAGCGGGAAGTCGTCGGTGATGGTCAGGTCGATGCGGGCGACGCAGCCGTCCGGCGTGATCTTCTCCAGTTGTACGGCGGCGCCGCCGGTCAGCGTAAGGGTCGGGCGGCCCGACGGGAGGTTCACCACGCCCATGTCACGCCAGAACACGCCGCTGCGGATCCCGGTTCCGAGCGCTTTCGAGCAAGCCTCCTTTGCGGCAAACCGTTTGGCGTAGGACGCGGCGCGCTGATTACGCCGTTCGGAGCGCTCGCGCTCGATCTCGGTGAAAATTCGGGCCAGAAAGCGATCCCCATACTTCTCAATGGTCTTCTCGATGCGCCGGATATCGATGAGGTCGTTTCCAAGCCCGATGATCATGATCGAGACGTGTGCCTCACGCGCTTGCCTGGCCGGTGGCCGCGGCGCGGGCCTTGTCCATCAAAGCGCGCATACGACCGATCGTCGAGTGGAGTCCACCGAAAATCGCTTCGCCGATCAGGAAATGACCGATGTTCAGTTCGACGATCTCCGGCATCGCGGCCACCGCATGAACGGTATCGAAAGTCAGACCGTGGCCTGCATGAACCTCGAGCCCGGCTGACGCAGCCGCTTGCGCATTTCTCGCGAGCTTGTCGATCTCGGCCTGTATATGTGCCTGGTTACCGTCGATTGCGGCATGGCAATAGGGTCCGGTGTGCAACTCGACGATGTCGGCGCCCGCGACCGCCGATGCCTCGATCTGCGCCTCATCCGGGTCGACAAAGAGCGAAACGCGGATGCCCGCGTCCTTCACGCGTGAAATGAACTGCGGCAGGTGGTCCGACATCGACAGGACATCAAGCCCGCCCTCGGTCGTGACTTCCTGCCGGCGTTCGGGAACCAGGCAACACGCGTTGGGCCTGTTCTTGAGTGCGATATCGAGCATCTCGTCGGTCACGGCCATCTCGAAGTTCAACGGCAGCGTGATCTCCGACATCAGGCGTGCGATATCGTCGTCGGAAATGTGTCGGCGATCCTCGCGCAGATGCGCCGTAATGCCGTCTGCGCCCGCCTCGGTGGCCAGGTGGGCCGCCCGAACCGGGTCCGGGTGCGAGCCGCCGCGCGCATTCCGGATGGTCGCCACATGATCAATGTTCACGCCGAGGCGCAAGAAGGGCGCCGTGGGAGAATTAGGGCTCATCACACGCTCCGATTTTCAGTTACGTCAGGCTTCAGCCGGCTGACGGGATCCGACCCCGCGCTGCTGACGCAGGCGGCGCTTCTCTCTATAGGCTTCCGAGGCCTTTTTGGCGACAAAATAGGCAATTGTCGCCGCGACGAGACCCATTGGGAGCCCGCCGATGGTCATCGGTTTCACCAAAGGCCAGAGCTGATCGAGCGATTTGTCGAAGATGCCGCCGCTGAGGTCGATATTTTTGATATCGCCACTCATTCCGAGCATCCAGGCACCGAGCTTGTAGGATGCGAACCAGATAAAGGGAAAGGTCAGCGGGTTTCCGATGAACGTGCCAAGTGCCGCCGCAATGATGCTGCCGCGGGCAATCCAGGCCAGCACCCCGGCGAGAATGAAGTGCATGCCGAGGAACGGCGTAAAGGCCGCGAAGACGCCTGCCGCGCAACCCGCCGCTATGGCATACGGCGTCGCGCGCAACCGGCGCATCCGGTGCGCCACATAGCGCATCGACCGGCTCCAGTTGCGGCGAGGCCACAACCAGATCCTGAGTTTTTCGCCAATACGCGGCGGATTACGACGCCCAAACAGCATAAAATACCCTCTACCGCATATGCTTTTTGAAAATACCCCGCACAATGGCCGTTTTATGGAGTCAACATATAGGTATAGTAAACAGCGCCTGTTACCCCAGCGACAACAAATCGCGGCCTTATTTTAGCCCACGGCTCCCGGGCTTTACAGCGGGGACGTCCCGCAAGTGCGGCGGGATCTCGTCGGGCGCGAAGATCGGCATATCGACCACTGCCAGTGCGACAAGCGGAACACCGATGTCGGCCTGTCCGTTCGAGCGATCGATGAGACAGCACCCGGCGACCACGTCGGCGCCATGCTTGCGCGCTGCCGCAATGCACTCGCGCGAGGACAGACCCGTGGTGACAACATCTTCGACCATCAGGCAACGCGCCTCCGCCGGCACCTCGAATCCGCGCCGCAGCACGAACTCTCCGTCGACCCGCTCGAAGAAGATTGACGGGGCGCCGAGTTGGCGGCCCATCTCGTAGCCGATCACGACGCCGCCCATGGCGGGCGAGAACACCAGATCGATGTCACCGACACGTGCCCGGACCATCTCCGCGAGCGCCGCGCACGCCCGCTCCGCCCGGTCGGCATCCATGAGGAAGCGTGCGCACTGGACATAGGCATTGCTGTGATTTCCGGAGGAGAGCACGAAGTGCCCTTCCAGAAGTGCCTCGGCCGCGCGCATTTCATCTAGCAACTCGTCTTTTGTCATGGAGCCCCGCTGATCTTGTCTGGTGTCCGCATCGCCACGTTGCGGCCGTTGAAGAGTTTGGTTTTCGTTTTTCGTCCTATTCGTGCGACCGCTTCACGGCGCTGACAACCGACCGCGCTCTGAGGCCGGAAATGATCTCGTTGAGGTGCGTCAGGTCCCAAACCTCGAGGTCGATCAGCATGGAGGTGTAGTCCTCCGTCTCGTGCTGCATCTTGATGTTGTGGATGTTGCCGCCGCTTTCACCGATGGTCTGCGCGATCTGCGCAAGTGTCCCCGGCTCATTGATGCCCGTAACCTCGATCTGTGCGGGAAACCGGTCCGTATTACTTTCGTCGATGTCCCACCGCACGTCGATCCAGCGTTCCGGCTGATCGTCGAACGCGCTCAGGGCCTCGGAATGGATCGGGTAGATCGTGATCCCCTCACCCGGCGTCATGATCCCGACGATGCGATCGCCCGGGACCGCGCCGCCATGTTCCGTGAACTTCACGGGCAAACTTCCGCGCAGCCCCTTGATGGGTATGCCGTCCGTTCCCTTGCTCCCTTTGCGGTTGCCGGTCCCTGGCATCCGGAACTTCAGGCCGATCGCCTTGCTCAGTCCGAACCATCCCTCGTCATTGCGTTTCACGACGCGGCGTTTGGGCGGTTCGGGTCGCGGGATGTCGGGAAAAGCGGCCTGCAGCACGTCGGCCGACGGCAGTTCACCGCGTCCGACCGCCGTCAGAACGTCGTCGACGGTCTTCTGCGACAGGCGCGGCAGAATGCGTTCAATCGTCGACTTGCGATAGCTCTTGCCGACCCGGTCGAAGGCGCGCGTCAGGATCTCGCGCCCAAGCTTTCCGTACTGGATGCGCAGAGCTTCCTTGTTAGCGCGGCGAATAGCGGAACGTGCCTTGCCGGTGACGACGATCCGCTCCCACGCTGCCGGCGGCACCTGAGACTTGGACGTTAGGATCTCGACCTCATCGCCGTTCTTCAACTCGGTCATCAGCGGCATGGTGCGCCCGTTGATCTTGCAGCCGACACAGGAATTTCCGATGTCGGTGTGCACGGCGTAGGCGAAATCGATCGGCGTCGCCCCCTGCGCCAGCGCAATGAGCAGGCCCTTCGGCGTGAAGCAGAACACCTGATCGTGGAACAGCTCCAGCTTGGTGTGCTCGAGGAATTCTTCAGGATTGTCACCTTCAAGCAACATATCAACAAGACGGCGCAACCATCTATATGCGTTGCTTTCCTCAGTGAGCGTTAGTGACTTTCTCCGACCGCTCTCGCTGCCATTTCCGTTGGCGGAGTCCTTGTAGAGCGCGTGCGCGGCGATGCCGTATTCGGCAACCCGGTGCATCTGTTCGGTGCGGATTTGCAGTTCGACACGCTGATGACGCGGGCCAACGACCGTTGTGTGGATGGACTGGTAATCGTTCTGCTTGGGTGTGGAGATATGGTCTTTGAAACGCCCCGGGACCATGCGCCAGCGCGTATGAACGGCTCCGAGCACGGCATAGCAGTCGCGGGGTTTCTTGACGATCACCCGGAACCCGTAAATGTCCGAAAGCTGCTCCAGCGAGATCTGCTTTCGTTCCATCTTGCGCCAGACGGAATAGGGTTTCTTTTCCCGGCTGATGACCTCCGCCTTGATCTTGCTTTTCGCCAGTTCCTCCTTCAGCGCCGTCTGGATTTCCTCGATCAGCCCCTTGTTGGACTTGCGCAGAGCGCCGAGCCGCTTGACCAGAATGTCGTAGGCGTCCGGGTTGAGGGTCTTGAAGGACAGATCCTCCATCTCCTCCCGAAGCCATTGCATTCCCATGCGCCCTGCGAGCGGCGCATAGATGTCCATGGTTTCCTCGGCGATCCGCTTGCGCTTCTCGGGACGCACATGTTGCAGAGTGCGCATGTTGTGCAGGCGGTCAGCCAGCTTGACGAGCAAAACCCGGACATCGCTGGTGATGGCAATCAGCAGTTTGCGGAAATTCTCCGCCTGCTCCGCCTTGCGGGTGACGAGATCGAGCTTGGCGATTTTCGTGAGCCCATCGACGAGCGAGCCGATCTCTTCGCCAAAGAGTTCGTCGATGTCGTCGCGCGTTGCCGAGGTGTCCTCGATCGTATCGTGCAGGAGCGCGCTGGCGATCGTCGCGTCGTCGAGCTTGAGGTCGGCCAGTATGGCGGCGACCTCGAGGGGATGAGAGATGTAGGGGTCGCCCGACGCCCGTTTCTGCTGTCCATGCATCTGCATGGCGTACACGTAGGCGCGGTTCAGCAGCGCCTCGTCGGCATGCGGGTCATAGGCTTTGACCCGCTCCACGAGTTCGTATTGCCGCATCATTGCGCGAACCCACAACGTGAGCATGACGACCCCACCGCAGCTACGCCAACAGCGTACCGCAAGACGGCGATGGTCGAAAATTTCAGCCGAAATGAAAGGGACTCGAAAGCGGGCCCAGGGCTTGCGCCTCTTACTGGTGCGCTGGCGCTATCTGCTCCGCTGGCCCGCATTCGATGAATCACCCGACGCCAAACTCTCAAGGCCCCGAAGCAGCTCTTCCTCCGTCATCCGGTCGATTGTCGTATCCGTCGACGGGTCATCGTGGGCGAGCACCGGTGCAACGCTGTCGGGCGCCATCAGCGGCACTTCTTCCGGTTCCGGCTCATCCACCTCAACATACTTCTGAAGCGAGTGAATGAGGTCCTCGTTGACGTCCTCCGGCGAGACGGTCTCTTCGGCGATCTCGCGCAGGGCGACGACGGGGTTCTTGTCGTTGTCGCGCTCCACCGTGATCGGTGAACCCGCGGAAATCGTGCGCGCGCGGTGGCTCGCAAGGAGCACGAGCTGGAAACGGTTCGAAACTTTGTCGACGCAATCTTCGACAGTGACGCGTGCCATTGGTCGATTCCTCGAAATGTATGAGAGTTACGCCTTCTTTTATGCGCTCTTTTTCATCAACGCAAGCCATTGTCCCGTGCCACGTTTAACATCCTCTTACATGCGCTTCAGCACCCGGCCGGAGCGCATATCACGCAACCGGGTCCACAACTGGCGAGCGGTGATCTTCAGGACAGGATGACGCCACGCGGGCGCAATCTCGTCGAGCGGCGCGAGAACGAAGGGCCGTTCGTGCATCAACGGGTGCGGAAGGAATAGCCGGTTTCTCAGCGCCGCGGTGTTCAGGCGATCGTGGGCACGCCGGCCGACGATACGGCCGCGATAGTCCAGGATGTCGAGATCGAGCGGTCTCGGCCCCCACCTCCGGGACGAGCGCGGTCCTGCCGCGCGCTCGATCATCTTGAGCCGGCGCAGCAGGGCATCCGGCCCGCAATGGCATTCGACTGCAATCACCGCATTAACGAAGACACCCGGACGGCCTGGCCCTACGCCTGCGGTGAGGTACAATCCGGATTGGCGCAGGATGCGCGTTCCAGCGGTACCGCCGAACACATCAACGGCCCTCTTCACTGTTGTTTGAGGGTCGCCCCATGCACCGGCACGGTTCGACCCCAATCCGATCAGGATCACGGTTCCGGTTCTCCGCTGAAACGCAAGATGCCTTAATTCGCGCGCATTGTTATACCATTGGATTCTACTGGAGCCGGTCCCGCCAATTGCCCGGATATCCGTAAATTTTTGCCGAACGCCGGTTCGGTACGAGGTGTTTTGGAATGAATATTTATCCCAATGAACGTATTGCGCTCTTCATCGACGGGGCCAATCTCTACGCTACCGCGCGGTCGCTCGGGTTCGACATTGATTACAAGAAGCTGCTTGAGATTTTTCGCGCCAAGGGCCGGCTGATTCGCGCGCTCTACTACACGGCGCTTGCGGAGGATCAGGAATACTCGTCCATTCGCCCGCTGGTCGATTGGCTCGACTACAACGGCTACACAATGGTCACGAAGCCGACCAAGGAATTCACCGATTCCTCGGGCCGCCGCAAGATCAAGGGCAACATGGATATCGAGCTGACGGTTGGCGCCATGGAGCTGGCCGATCACCTTGATCACCTCATCATCTTTTCCGGAGACGGCGATTTCCGCAGTCTGGTCGAGGCGCTGCAGGAGCGCGGCAAGCGCGTCAGCATCGTTTCCACCCTGGTGTCGCAACCGCCGATGATTGCCGACGAGCTGCGGCGTCAGGCCGACCATTTCATCGATCTGGCGGATCTCGAGAACGAAATCGGCCGCGATTCCGGAGATACCGACGGCGGGGCACCTGAATTCGACGACGAGGCGTTCGACAACGAACTCGACGACCACGCTGCCTGAGCGTGAACACCCCGGTTTCCGAGAACGATCAAGCCGAGCCGCCGCACGATTGCCGGCAGTGTACGCGGCTGACTGCTTTTCGCGCGCAGAACGCCGTGGCGCATGCAGACTGGTTCAACGCACCGGTGCCCTCCTTCGGGCCAGACGACGCGCGTCTGCTCATCGTCGGCCTGGCGCCGGGTCTGCAGGGTGCCAACAAGACGGGCCGCCCCTTCACCGGCGACTACGCGGGTGATCTGCTGTACGCCACCCTCGAACAGCACGGCTTCTCATCCGGAACCTATGCTAAGCACGCGGGCGACGGGCTGACGTTGCGGGACTGCATGATCACCAATGCCGTGCGCTGCGTCCCGCCCCAGAACAAGCCGACGACGGAGGAGATGCGGAATTGCAGCGTTTTTCTGGCGGCTCGCATCGCGCAGTTGCCCCGGCTTTCGGTCATTCTCGCGCTTGGCCGCATCGCCCATGAAAGCACGCTCGCGGCGCTTGGCTACCGGAAGTCCGCCTTTCGCTTCGCGCATTGCGCAACCCACGAACTCGAGCAGGGGTATGTGCTTGTGAACAGCTATCATTGCTCCCGCTACAACACCAACACCGGGCGCCTGACGCCGGAGATGTTCGAGCAGGTGTTCGACACCATTCGCAGGCATCTCGCCTGATCCGCCGTCAGCTTGTCACAGATCAAGACAGGTACCCCCCTTCCGCGCTAGCATCGGTCCGTGTCAGGTGATCATGGGAGCCATGAGCGATGCTTGAAATTGCCCCGGAAAAGGTCGCGCACATCATCGTCAGGGCGCGCGAATATGACGGCAAGGTCGCCGCGTGGGACGATGAAGGCAGCAAAGGCGGCGAAGACTCCGATTCGATCCTTGAAGATCGGGCCTCTGATGCAACGCGCAGCGAGCTGGCGGAATTCATTGCCAATCTGAATGAAGACGAACAGGTCCATCTCGTGGCGTTGATGTGGGTCGGACGCGGGTCCTTCCTGCCCGAGGAGTTCCAGGAAGCCCTCTCGACGGCGCGGACCGAGCGCGTGAACAAAACCGAGGACTATGTGCTCGGCGAGCCGATGCTCGCCGACTATCTCGAAGACGGTCTCGACAAGCTCGGATACGATATCGAGGACGCCGAAAAGGGTATCCTGTAACGGGTACGCGTTTGCCGGTCAGGCCGGATTGTCGGTCAGCCAGGCAAGGACAGCCTCGGCATGCTTGTCCGGCGGGAAGACCGGATAGAACGCATGCTCGATCGCGCCGTCACGCACGACGAGCGTGAAGCGTTTCATCAGCGTCACATCGGCGACGACCATTGTCGGAAGGCTGAGCGCGCGCGTCAGCTCGAGCCGGTCATCGCTCAACAATTGGAATGGCAGGTGCAGGCGCTCGGCGGCCTCTCTCTGGAACGCGGTATCCTGTGTGCTCAGTCCGAATACCCGCGCTCCGGCGTCACCGAGTTCCTTGTGGTGATCGCGAAACGCGCAGGACTGCGGCGTGCATCCGCGCGCGCCGGGGATCATCTCCCAGTTTTCGTCAAGCGCTTTTTCACCGGGCACGCCGGTGCGCGGATAGGCATAGACAACGGTTCGCCCGGTAAACCCGGACAACATGACGGCGCCGCCGGCCGTTGACGGCAGCGCGATATCCGGCATCTGCATTCCGGCCAGGTGCGCCGCGGCGCCGTCGTCCTCCGGCACCGGCAAATCGGTTGGCAGTTCAAGCAGGTTCTTGGTCATGGCGTCTCATCCCTGGCGCGATTGACCCGGTGACTTACGTTCTCGACAGGGTCGATGCCGGTTTTCCGGCATGCGTCATCCGCAAACAAGGGCCAAATGGCGAATTGTACGGGAGCCAATCCGCCGTTTAGCCCTTCTCGCGCATCAGCCTTGCTTTCTGCCGGTCCCAGTCGCGTTTGCGTTCGACCTGCCGCTTGTCGTGGAGCTTCCGGCCTTTCGCAAGCGCGAGTTCGAGCTTGGCAATGCCGCGATCGTTGAAATAGAGCTTCAGGGGTACGACGGTCATGCCCTCCCGCTGAATGCCGACAATCAGTTTGTGGATCTCCCGACGGTGCAACAGCAGCTTGCGCGGACGGCGCGGCGAGTGATTGAAGCGGTTGGCCTGAAGATATTCGGGGATATAGGCATTGTAGAGGAACAGCTCCCCGCCCTCCTCCGACGCATAGGCGTCGGAGATATTCGCCTTGCCGGTGCGCAGCGACTTCACCTCGGTGCCCGACAGAACCAGACCCGCTTCGTAGGTTTCCTCTATTTCGTAGTTGCGTCGCGCTTTCCGGTTGTCGGCGACCACCTTGCGGTTACCGCCCTTGTTCGCCATGGCTGGCCTCCGAAGAGCTTCTAGCCATTCAGAATGCCGGCGGAAACAAGCGCATCATCGACGATCTTCTTCGCGGCATCCGACAGCGGCGCGAGTGGCAGCCGGGTGTTCGAGCTGCAGAGCCCGAGGCGTTCGGCTGCATACTTCACGGGGCCGGGATTGGACTCGACGAACATGGCGTCGTGCAGCGGCATCAGCCTGTCCTGGATTTCCAGCGCGCGCCCGAAATCGCCTTCTAGGCAGGCGTTCTGGAACTCGGCGCAATGGGCGGGCGCGACATTCGCGGTCACCGAGATTGCGCCGTCGCCACCGTGCGCCATGAACCCGAGCGCGGATGCGTCCTCCCCCGTGAGCTGGTTGAACTTCGGTCCCATCGCGCCGCGCTGCTGGCTGGCCCGGGCCATGTCGGCGGTGGCGTCCTTCACCCCGCAGATGTTCTTGAGCTTGAACAGACGCGCCATGGTGTCGACCGACATGTCGATCACGCTGCGTCCCGGGATGTTGTAGATTATGATCGGTATCCCGATCGCATCATTGATGGCCTTGTAGTGCTGGTACAGGCCTTCCTGGGTCGGCTTGTTGTAGTACGGCGTCACGATCAGCACGCCGTTGGCTCCGGCCTTTTCGGCATGGCGCGAAAAGTCGACGGCCTCGACCGTGCTGTTCGATCCCGCGCCGGCGATCACCGGCACGCGGCCGGCGGCGGTTTCGATGCAAAGCTCCACCACGCGTTTGTGCTCGTCATGGCTCAGGGTCGGCGATTCGCCGGTGGTGCCCACGGGAACGAGGCCATGGCTGCCCTGATCGATCTGCCATTCCACGAACTTCTGGAAGGCCTGCTCGTCGATACCGCCATTTTTGAATGGCGTGATCAGCGCGGTGAAGGACCCCTTGAACCTCATAGTTGAACTTACTCCCGGCAGCCCGGCCAGCCACCCTCATGCTCGACTGCATCAATGGTTAGGCAATTTGGCTTGGACAATAGTCGCTTGGCCGCAGCCGGGCAAGAAATTGGGAATCCTATGATAAATCAAGGTCATCATTCCGCCGGATTTTGATCGAAACTGCGGTTCGCGAGATTCGTGATTTGGTAACTTATGTGGTGTGAGGTTGTTCTCCGGGATGAAACGCGCTCAGCCGCCGCGAATGGCGGCTGTGACATTTTTGCCAGTCCCGAATGATCTTGAGCAGCAACCCCGTGCATTCCCTGTGTCCGTACCCTATATCCTAACCAACAAGGGGCACTGACAGGACCATTGCGGCTAGTGATGTTGAAATCCGCGTCCACGACGGCGATAGCAGTGTTTGCGGCCATGTGCTTTTGCGCCGTGTCATTGGCGGAGTCGTGGGCGAAACCGGCGAAGGTTCCCCCTCCGGACCGCAATCCCAAACGTGCCGCCTCGCCGCCCCCTCAGCCGCAAGTCGCTGTCCCGGACAAAAAACCGGCATTGCTCGCGCCGGCCCCTGCCTCGACCGCTTCAGGAATCCCGGTGCCGGCACGCGTTCCCGGCCGCAAACCCGTGACCCTTGACGAACTGGTGGCGAAGGTTGCGCCGCCGGAAGAGGTCGAAGAGCCGGATGCCGCGACGGTGCAGCCACAAGCTCCGAACCCCGAAGCGCCGCAGACCTCGACTCCGCAGACCGAGACCCAGCAGGCTGCGCTACCGAAGAAGGACGCCGCGCTGCCGGCACAGGAATCCGAGCCGGCAGATGCGCAGGACCCGACAACGGAGACGGATGTCGCGCCGCCCGCGCAGGAGCCCGTGTCGGAAGCCACCCCTGACGCGACACCAAACCCCGACGCCGCGCCGCCCGCCAATGCACCTCAACCCGGCGCTGAACCCGCTGCCAAACCTGAGGTCGCGACGCCGGAACCGAAGCCCGATTCCGAGCCCAGCAAGGCGGCCGCCTCGCCTCATCCCGATCTCGTTCCGCCCAGGAGGAAACCGGGTACGGTCAGGAGCGCTGCGGTGGCGGCGGCCTCGAACGTCGTGCTGCCGAAGCGGAAGCCGGAAGCACCGTCCGGGACGCTTGCGCGGATCGGCGAGTTGCTCGAGTACGACCTGAGCGCCTCAGACAAGCGAGCCGTCAAGGCGACGGTGAATGCCGTCTATCGCGGGCGTTTCTCGGATGCGCGGTCTTCGCTCGCACGGATCAAGGACCCGACGGCGCGCAAACTCGGTCAGTGGTACTATTACCGGCGGCGGGGAAGCACCGGGGACCCGCACAAGATTGCCCAGTTCCGCCTCGCCAATCCCGATTGGCCGAGCCAGAAGCGTCTTTTGCTGAATGCCGAGGAGGCGCTTCTCAAACGCAAATCCGATCCGACAACCGTCAAGGCCTTCTTCGGCGAGGGCAGACCGGCTACGGGGCCGGGCAAGGCGGCGCTGGCCGGCGCGCATCTGGCATCGGGCGACGAGGCCAAGGCCAAGCGCCTGATCAGCGAGGCGTGGCGCCAACACGATCTCGGCCCGGCAAACGAAAAGATCATTCTCGCCCGGTTCGGCAAGCATCTGACGGACAAGGATCACAAGGCCCGCGTCGACCGTCTGCTGCTGCTCGACAGGAAGAGCAAAATCAAGTCGGTTCTGCGTACGGCGAAGCATCTCGACGAGATGGAGCGCAAGAAGATCAATGCCCGCATCGCGGTTGTCAGGCGTCAGAAGAAAGCCAAGACCCTGCTCGCCGGCATTCCGGAGTCGGCCAAAAAGGACGACGTCGGCTTCTATTTCTCGCGGATCCAGTGGCTACGCCGTCACAAGAAGGCGGAAGAGGCCTGGAAGCTGCTGAAAGCCGCTCCGCGGGATCCCGATGCGCTCATTGAAATCAACGAGTGGTGGATCGAGCGCCGGATAAACGTCCGCAAGGCGCTGAATGCCGGGCATCCGGAGATCGCCTACAAGATCGCCAGCAACCATGAGCCCCTGTCCGGCAAACACTACTACGAAGCGAAATTCCTCTCTGGTTGGATCGCGTTGCGTTTCCTCGACAAGCCGGAAGTCGCCATGGAGCATTTCCTGGCGCTGCGCACGGCGGCCTTCGGTCCGAAGACGACGGCGAAGGCCGAGTACTGGCTTGGGCGAACATCCGTGGCTCTCGAAAAGGACAAAGAGGCAATTGCGCACTATCAGGCGGCTGCAAAGCTCCCGCTTACCTATTACGGGCAGCTCGCGGCCCAGACCCTCGATCCCAGCCACGCCGCGTTGCACCTTCCGCCGGCGCCGAAACCCACGGATGAGGATCTTGAGCGGTTCAAGTCCCGCGACGCATTGCAGGCCATCGCCGTCATGCGCGCCGTCGGCCTTGAGAAGCTCGCCCCTCTGTTCTTCCACCAGCTTGCGCGGACGATCGAGGACCCGGTGGAAGGCGTGCTGCTGGCCCGGCTCGCGCATCATTTCGATCAGCCGCATTCGAGCGTGCGTCTCAGCAAGATAGCCCTCAACCGCGGCCTGCCGCTCGCCGAGCTGGCATATCCGACCCACATGTTTCCCGATTACAAGAAGATCAACGACCCGGTTGAAGAAGCCCTCCTCCTAGCGTTGTCCCGCCAGGAAAGCGAGTTCAATCCCGCCGCCAAGAGCCCGGTGGGCGCGCGCGGCCTGATGCAGATCATGCCGAACACCGCGCGTGCGATCGCACGCCAGCACAAGGTACGTTACCGGCGTTCGGCGCTGACTGCGGACCCCTCCTACAACGCAATGCTCGGCGTCGCCCACCTCGGCGACTTGATCAACAGTTACCGGGGCTCGTACATCCTCACCCTCGTCGCCTACAATGCCGGCGGCGGCCGGGTCCGGGACTGGACCAGGGAATTCGGCGACCCCCGCCGTCCTGACGTCGATGCGATCGACTGGGTCGAGCGCGTTCCGTTCACCGAAACCCGGAACTACATCAAGAAGGTCCTCACCGGAGTGCAGATTTTCAGGGCGCGCCTGAATGGTTCGGAGCGGGCATTGCGGTTGTGGGAAGATCTCAATCGCGGCCACTCCAAATTCGCCGAACAGGCAAGCACGTCGGCGAACGCCGCGAACAACTGATCTGATTTCGTTACATATGGGCGAGACTGAGCGAGAGAGGGAGTGGAACGAGGTGTTCTACTCGTCCCACGATGATCTTCGGCTGTATGCGCGGCATTACCCGGCCCGGCTGACCAATGGTCAGAAAGCGGGACGGCCTGCCCTGTGCCTTGCCGGGCTGACGCGCAATTCAAAGGACTTTCACACGCTTGCCGTGCGGTTGTCGCGCGAGAGCAGCAGTCCACGTGATGTCTACTGCCTGGATTATCGCGGTCGCGGCGACTCCGAATACGATCCCAAATGGCAGAACTACTCGCCTTATATCGAAACG